>MKVX01000023.1 GCA_001899255.1 Rhizobiales bacterium 62-47 | reverse complement strand
CTAAACTCTAACCCCTGATGAGCCAGAGCCTCTCTTCTCGAAACGCCTGATCAGTCTCAAATTGCCTGACGACGGACAGCGATCCGATCAGGACCGCATCAGGGATGCTCTCGAAGATGACGAAGTGAGAGAAGTTTTGCGGATGAGACGCAGAGGTTATCCGCCGATTTAACGCGCCGATTAGCGAGACACGTTTGTTAGGGATTTTCCACCACATTTATGAGGTCGATGTCCAATCAGATGGAAATATAGGACATGGCTGAAGATGTTGTGCACGTTAGGAACGTCGCACAAGGGAGCAAGTCGCGCTTCACTTGGGGCGTATCGACGTCCAGTTATCAGATCGAAGGCGCAGCTCACTTAGAGGGCCGAGGCGACAGCATCTGGGATGCGTTCTGTCGACAGCAGGGCCGGGTCAAGAATGGCGATACGGGAGATGTCGCCTGCGACCACTATCATCGCTATCTGGAAGATGTAGCGCTGTTGAACGATATTGGCGCTAATGCCTATCGCTTTTCGATCTCCTGGCCTCGCGTTTTACCTGCAGGCCGCGGTGCAGCCAATGAAGCCGGTCTTGCCTTCTATGACAGGCTGATCGATGAACTGCTCGCAAAAGGCATTGAACCGTGGGTTTGCCTTTACCACTGGGATTTGCCGCAGGCGCTTGACGATCTCGGCGGTTGGCAAAATCGCGATATCGCCGGATGGTTTGCCGACTACGCGGCGCTTGCTGCGCTGCGTTTCGGCGATCGCGTCAAGCGTTTCGCTACTTTCAATGAGCCCTGCGTCTTCACGCTATTCGGCTACGGATTCGGATGGAATGCTCCCGGCGTTGCTGACAAGGCGGCTCTGCACAAGGTCATCCATCATGTCAATCTAAGCCATGGCCGAGCAGTCCAAGTCCTACGGCAGTCGGTCCGTCACGCGTCTATCGGCGCGATTCACAACCGGCAGCCATGTTATCCGTCAACCAGCAGTGATGAAGATCGGCAAGCTGCACTGCGTTTTGCAGAATATTGGAATGATGCCTTTCCTTATCCGCAGCACTTTGCCTCCTATCCGACGACCCTCGCTGAAACTATCGAGCCTTTCCTGAAGCCGGGCGATATGGCGCTCATCGCTCAGCCATTGGATTGGTTCGGACTCAATCATTATTCGCCGCACTACATCAGAGCGGATAATAATTGGCTGAGGGCAACGATTGGCGCGCCACCTGCTGATGTTCCAAGGACGACGATTGGCTGGCCGATTGTGCCGGATGCATTTCGAGACACGCTGCTTGACATCAACTCGCGATTTCGCCTGCCTATCTACGTGCTCGAGAATGGTACGGCTAACGACGATAAGCCAGACACCAGCGGCAACATCCAGGACACAGGCCGTATAGCCTATTTGCAGGCCTATATTGCTGCCATGCAGAAGGCGATAGCAGCAGGAGCGGATGTTCGCGGGTATTTTGTGTGGTCGCTGCTCGACAATTTCGAATGGACCGCCGGCTACTCGGAGCGCTTTGGCCTGGTGTACGTAGACTTCGCCACGCAACAACGGTCGCTCAAGGCCTCAGCGCGGTGGTATTCGGAGTTCATGAAGAGTTTCCGGCACTCTGCAACTCCCGCGTTGCCATGACTGCCGGAGATCCGATAGCGAAGGAAGGTCAAATGGGCACTGCCGGCTTGGCGCGCAGGTTGCTTCGGTCGTGACAGAGATCGTGACGATTACGCCAAATCCCGCAGTCGACCTGTCGACATCGGTTGACAGGATTTCTCCTACTCTGAAGCTCCGAGGCACATCGCAGCAGCGGAACCCAGGGGGTGGTGGAGTCAATGTTGCGCGCGTCATCAAGCGGCTTGGCGGCGAGGTCCGTGCGATCTATCCGGTGGGCGGTGCAATGGGAACGTTACTATGCCAACTTGCAAATGGCGAAGGCCTCATAAGCCAGACATTTCCAATCGCAGAAGAAACGCGCGAGGATTTTTTTGTTAGCGAAGTCAGCACGGGCCACCATTACCGCTTTATCTTGCCGGGGCCGCATCTGAACGAAGGTGAATGGCGTGAATACTTGAAGCTGATTTCCTCGATTGAGCCTTTTCCACGTTTCGTGGTTGCGAGCGGAAGCCTCCCGCCTGGGGTGCCGGATGATTTCTACGCACGGATTGCAAGGCTCGCGAAGCAGCGCAGCGCCCGAATGATCCTTGATGCTTCGGGAAAACCTCTCGCTGCCGCAGTTGACGAGGGAGTTGATCTGATCAAACCGAACCTGAGCGAAATGCGCGAGTTGAGGGGCCTCGATCTCTCTGGTGCGCGCGAATGGGAGGAGGCGGCAAAGGCAATTGTCCGGGCCAAGCGCGCCTCGATCGTTGCTCTCACGATGGGGCATCTCGGTGCCGTGTTGGTTACGCCTGATCGAGTCTTGCGCGCAAAACCGCTGGCCGTCACTCCGCGTAGCGCCGTTGGCGCGGGCGATAGCTTTCTTGCAGCTCTCGTCTGGCAACTTGCCATGGGCGCCGACCTGATGGCCTGCTTCCGCCAAGCCGTCGCGGCTGGGGCCGCAGCCCTTTTGAATCCAGGTACTGAACTTTGTCGGCCGGACGACATCATGCGGCTGGCTGCGGAAGCGATTATTGAAGAGGCGTAGCCGATTCAAGCGGAACGGCGGCCGTCGTCTGGTCGTCGACCCGGACAACAGGATTGAGCTGGTCGAGCGAAATCAGCAGCCCGCCAACCCTTTCCAACGACGAAATCCAGTCTGCGCCGCGGCCATAGTTGTCCACGAGCCAGTTGAACGATCCTTGAACCAACGCGAAAGCTGCCGCGGCTTGTGTGAGCTCTCCCAGCGTCATGCTGCCAGCTAGAAATTTTGGCGCACACAGGATGAGGCCGGCAATCGGAGATAACAGCGAGTTCCCATGCGAAACGAGTGTGTCGCGCATCAGTTGCCCGCACAACCTGCGCCATTGCGCAAGTACATTTTGCAGCGCCTGAAAAACGCCGCTCTTGACTTCAAGTCCTCCGGTTGGTGGTGGGATCCCTTCGCCGACATCTCTGAGCAGGTTTGCCGCGTTAATAAACTCAGCCTCGGCTTGGTTCTTGACCTGGATCACTTTCACAAGCGGAGAACCCACAATCACCATTGCCGCGGTGACTATCCCCGAATAGATAATAACGCTGACGACGAGATATTTGGGAATCCAGATCTGACTATCGAATAAAACAAACGAGGCGTCGCCTCCAATCGTCCACAGTAGCTGAATGAAAATGCCTGCCGTCAGTAGGGACGAAAGAAGGCCGAGCGCGAAATCGATTGGCGCATCGGTTGCGATTCTCGCGTCTTCCGCAATCCGATACTCAGGAATTTGACGGTTACCTTCGATCCGCGCGAGCCGCGCATAGCGATCCTTATCTATCCAGTATGCTATCAAATGAGTTGTGAGCCACTCGCGCCATTTGCGCTGAACGGTCATTCGTCCCCAAACCGAGCTGATCGCCAAGGCAATGCTTGCACCACATAGCGGAAGCAACAGCAGAACTTGGTTCAGGAGTTCTTCCGGCTGGCGTCGCTCAAGCGCGTCAAAGAAGTTCTTGTTCCAGAGTGTCAATCTGAACTGAACATAGAGCTGCAGGATGACGATCGCGATGAGCGAGACGCAGACAAGCCAAATCCGCCACGCTGCCGTTTCGCGCCAAAAGCCCGAAGCGCTATCCCAGAATCGGGACCACTGCTGGTTCTGGTCCTCGCTTCGTTTTTCGAATACAGCCATAAATTAAGTAGACAATGCTGTCTCTTTGCCGGGATTGATCTTGCGCAAAACTCGGCAAGAGCACGTCATAGGGCGCTCCTGACGCGCGACATGGAGCTGGCTGTCTGCAACCTGAGGTGTAACAGCTGACCTTCCGGCTCATGCAGTTCTCATCATCAGGCTGCCTGATACTCGAATGCGAGTAACCCTTTCGCCTCCTCTTTCGCCAGAGCCTTTCGATCGATTCACGCCCGGCGGCGCTGAAGCCCGGATGGGAAAGCTTAGGGCTTGACTGCGGACAAGTCGTTCCATGGCCTTGCGTTCCAAACCCGGGATGCGCTGCATATGGCTCGGTGTAGCGTTGACCGAAGCCATAAATGCCAAGGACTTCCCACGGACCGCCCGGCCAGCACTCTCACATGGTTATTTCCGGCTGTGGCATCCGCTCGCCTTTCGGTTCCGGTATTTCCGTCATGGTCGCCTCGGTCAGCAGCAGCACGCTTGCGACTGACACCGCGTTCTCAAGTGCGATCCTCACCACCTTGGCCGGATCGACGATCCCTGCCTCGACGAGGTCGACGTATGCCTTGCGCGAAGCATCGAAGCCGATGTTGCCTTGACTGCTCATCATCCGTGCCACGACTACGCCGCCGTCGGTTGCGGAGTTTTCGGCGATCTGGCGGGCAGGAGCCTCGAGCGCACGTTCAAGGATCTGGATGCCCGTCCTCTCGTCGCCCTCGATGGCGGCTTCCTCCTTGCGGAGGGCGTCCACGCATCGCAGAAGTGCAAGCCCACCGCCCGGCACGATCCCCTCGGCGACTGCTGCCTTGGTCGAACTGATGGCGTCGTCCAAGGCCTCCTTTTTGGCTTTCATTTCCGCTTCAGTCGGCGCGCCAACACGGATCACCGCGACGCCACCGGACATCTTTGCAAGTCGTTCTTCCAGCTTTTCTTTGTCGTACTGGCTGGTGGTCTTCTCGATTTCATGGCGGATTTGCTGAACGCGCGCCTTGATCCGCGCGCTGTCGCCCTTGCCGCCGATGATGGTCGTGTCTTCTTTGTTGGCCACCACGCGCGAAGCCTGGCCGAGTTGGGAGATGGTGGCGCTTTCCAGTTTCAGTCCGATATCGCCGGAGATCACTTGGCCGCCGGTCAGGGTTGCGATGTCCTCCAGCATGGCTTTGCGCCGGTCGCCGAAGCCGGGCGCCCTGACTGCGCAAACCTTAAGAACGCTGCGTAGCCGGTTAACGATCAGCGTGGCGAGGGCCTCGCCCTCAATATCCTCCGCAACGATCAGCAACGGCCGACCAGCCTTTGCAATCTCTTCGAGCAGAGCGACCAGGTCTCGCAACGCGCCGACCTTTTGGTCGCACAACAGAATAAGGCAATCTTCGAGAACCGACTCCATTCGCTCCGTATCGGTGATAAAATAGGGCGACAGGAAGCCACGATCGAACCTCATTCCTTCGACGACATCGAGCACGGTCTCTGTTGTCTTGGATTCTTCGACCGAAATGACGCCTTCACCACCGACCTTTTCCAGGGCGTCAGCAACCAGACTGCCGATAGACGGATCGTTATGGGCCGATATCGTGGCGACCGATGCTCGTTCCGTCTTGGTATTGACGGGGCGGGCCATTGCATGAAGCGTAGCGATTGCTGCCCGGGCGCCGCGGTCCAGGCCTCGCTTCAGATCGATTGCGCTTGCGCCGGCGACGACATTCCTTATACCGTCCGCCAGCATTGCGTGCGCAAGAATGGTCGCCGTACTGGTGCCGTCACCGACAATATCGCCGGTCTTCTCGGCTGCCTGCCTGAGGACTTGGGCACCCAGATTTTCCTCAGGGTCCTTCAGATCGAATTCTTTGGCGATGGTCACACCGTCGTTGCAGACGATCGGTGTGCCCCAGTTCTTCTGGATCAGCACGGATTTGGATTTCGGGCCTAATGTGACACGTACGGCATCCGCGAGCAAAGAGGCTCCGCGCAGGATTTTTTCGCGCGCGGCGGAGTGAAACAGGACCTGCTTGTGAGGCATCGCTAGCGTCTCCACGGAATGCAGCCCGCCATGATGCGATGGTGGGGCGCGTGCATGCTTTACTTGAACGGTGACTGCGGGAACTCATGCTCAAAATTGCGAAGCCGGTAATCGATCTGATTGCGCTGAGTTTCGAACGGCCGTCATCGTTGGATGCAAGTAGAACGTGCCTGCGGTGGTTCGGTTTTTACGCGCACCTCCGGAGCAGATTTCGCCATCGGAAATCTCCTTGCTATTGCATTGAAAGGATAGGATCGCCCTCGCGATTGTTTGTTGATCTCTGTCAAACAGCGCCTCACTGCCAAGTGTCGCGAGCGACATGGCGGGGAAGGCCGAGCGTGCAGCCCTAATAAATTCGAACGCTCAAGCCTCATTTCTCGCTCGCGTGCCGACAATTGATGGCGGCGGAAACATTATTGAAGCTGTCATACGCGCTTGATTTGCCTCAATCGCAATTACGAACTGATGCGCGACAAGTTTCCCTTGCCAGTAGTTCTTTGGAGCGGAGCGATGAATTTCTCCAATGTCATGGTGTACGTGAATCCACAGCAGCAGGAGGAGGGCCAAATTCGTATTGCGGAGGCTGTTGCCAAGAAATTCGGAGGGGCTTTGATTGGCGTCTCCGCTTTCGCTGTCGAACCCCCCTTCGTCGCCGAAGGAGTGATTATCGCGGAGACGAGCGAAGACGAACTGGCCCGGATGAAAACCGATCTTGCAGCCAAGGAAGACTGGTTCCGGAAGATTGTCTCCCTGCCTGGCAATAAGGTCGAGTGGCGCTGGGGTGTAGAGTATCCGACCACTTTTCTTGTCAACCAGGCAAGAGCGGCTGATCTCGTCGTGGTCAAACGCAAACAACTCAAGCAAGACGAGTATCATTACATCGATTCGGCAACGGCCATGCTTCAGTTGGGTCGGCCGATGTTGTCGGTGCCTGAGCGAACTACAGCGATGTCAGCCGACCGCGTTGTGGTTGGTTGGAAGGATACCCGCGAGGCACGCCTCGCCGTGCAACACGCGCTGCCGTTTTTGACGCGCGCTTCACGCGTCACGATTGTCGAACTTTGCATGGCGGACCAACAGGACGCTGCCCGTTCGCGTGTTCGTGATGTCTCAAGGTGGCTCGAGAGCCACGGCGTCAACTGTCAGTACGATGTCCGCGTCCACTCAAGTGAATCTGACGCAAGATATCTGATCCGCGTATCCCGCGAAGAGGGCGCCGACCTGATTATGACAGGCGGCTACGGGCATAGCCGGCTGGGCGAGTGGATTTTCGGCGGTATGACGCGCGGCCTTCTGCAAGAATCATCGGTTTGTCTGATGATGTCGCACTGAACGGCGATGCGGGCGCGCAAAAGCCAAGCATCAATTTCATGATTTGCTATGCAGAGTCAGGCCGCAGACGGCGACATAACGTTTCTAGATAACGTGCCATGCCGCTTGCAGCCATGGCTATTTTATTGAACCGCAACTCGAGCCAGGTCGGTCCAGGGCTGAGAGGATGTGGCCTTCGTCGCATCACGCCGCCGGATTATGGCCCCGCGATCTCGTTCGCGTTGGATTCCGCCTCGAGAACTGCTGTCATCGTGCGAAGTACGCTCCCCGGATTCACGCTGATCGAGTCGATGCCGAGCTTGGCCAGGTACCGCGCTATCTCTGGATAGTTTGCCGGCGCTTCGCCGCAGATTCCGACATGACGTCCGTTTCGCTTGGCGCCTGTTATTGCCTGTTTGAACATCTCCAGCATTCCAGGGTCGCGTTCGTCAAAGTCGAAGGCGACGATATCGGAATCCCTGTCGACCCCCAACGTGAGCTGGGTCAGATCGTTCGAGCCGATCGAAAAGCCATCGAAAAGTTCAGAAAAGGCGTCGATCTGAATGACATTGTTCGGAATCTCGCACATGACATAGATCTCGAGCCCGTTTTCTCCGCGCTTCAGTCCGTGCTCCGCCATTGTCGCAATCACGCGGCGACCTTCCGCGACAGTTCTGCAGAACGGAACCATGATGCGCAAGTTGGAAAGGCCCATGTCTTCGCGCACCCTGCGGAGTGCGGCACATTCCAGAGCAAATCCCTCAGCGTAAGCGGGATGGCTGTAACGAGCGGCGCCGCGGAACCCAAGCATGGGATTTTCTTCTTTGGGTTCGAACGCCTCGCCACCGAGCAGGCTCGCATATTCATTGGTCTTGAAGTCGGACAGCCGAACAATCACCGGCTTAGGATAGAACGCCCCGGCAATTGTACCGACGCCCTCTGCTAGCCTCTGAATGAAGAAATCCGAAGGACAGCTATAGCCCTTTACCAGACGCGCGATTGCACCTTTTGCCTTCGCCGACGTGATCTTTTCCGGTTTGACAAGGGCCATCGGATGGATGCCGATATGTTCGCTCACGATGAATTCCATGCGGGCTAATCCGACACCCGATTGCGGTTGCATGGCTGTCCGGAATGCAATCTCAGGAGTCCCCACATTGACCATGATGGCTGTGCGTGGCTGCTTGAGTTCGCTAATGCTCGTGCGGATGACATCGAAAGCGACCGCTCCTTGATAGACATTTCCCACGTCGCCTTCGGCGCAAGAAATCGTGACAGTGGTGCCTGTCTTCAATTTCTCGGTCGCATGTGTAGCCCCCACTACGGCGGGAATACCCAGTTCGCGCGCTACGATTGCAGCATGGCATGTACGGCCGCCCTTGTCGGTGACGACGCCGGCGGCCACTTTCATGACCGGTTCCCAATCCGGACTGGTGGCCGATGCGACGAGGATTTCGCCAGGCTTGAAGGCGGCAAGGTCGCGCTTGCTTGCAATGCGGTGGATGCGCCCTGAAGCGATTTTCTCTCCGACCGCGCGACCGGTTACGATCACGGGCCCGCGGCCCTTGAGGTTGTAGGTTTCGTAGACGTCAGGCGAACGCTGGGAGGCAACGGTCTCCGGTCGGGCCTGAATGATATAGAGCTTGCCGTCCGAACCGTCCTTTGCCCATTCGATATCCATCGGCATGGCGGCGCCGGCATGTTTCGAATAGTGTTCCTCGATCCGGACGGCGATATCGGCAAGGCTCAACACCTCGGCGTCCGAAATACAGAAGCGTTGCCGCTCAGCAGCAGGCACAGCCATGGTTATGGTCCCGTGGCTGTCACGGCGCTTGCCGTAAATCATACGAGTCTGCTTGCTGCCGAGATGACGCCTTAGCACTTGGCGAAATCCCTGTTTCAGCGTCGGCTTGTGGACGTAAAATTCGTCAGGATCGACCCGGCCTTGAACAATGGTTTCACCGAGACCGTAGCAGCCAGTAAGGAAGACCACGTCGCGAAAGCCGGATTCCGTATCGAGCGTAAAGATAACGCCGCTCGCGGCGAGGTCGGCGCGGACCATTTTCATCACGGCGACAGAGAGCGCGACCTTGAAATGATCGAAGCCGTTGTCTATGCGATACGAAATTGCGCGATCGGTGAAGATGGATGCGAAGCAACGCCGGCAAGCTTCGAACAACTCCTTCTCGCCGCGCACATTGAGAAAGCTCTCATGCTGACCCGCAAAGCTTGCGGTCGGCAGGTCCTCTGCTGTTGCAGAACTCCGTACGGCAACGGCAACGCGATGCCCCGACTCCCGCTCGAATTGCCGGTACGCATCAGCAATCTGGGTGCGGAGCGACTCCGTATCCATCGCCTTGTAGATGACGCTGCGAGCTTTGGCCCCAGCGGCGGCAAGTAATCTCACGTTGCTCTTGTCGAGAGAGTCGAGAAGCCGGTGCAGTTCCTCGGCGATTCCCGGCTGTCGCAGAGCATCGCGATAGGCGTCCGCAGTGATGGCAAACCCGTTGGGAACAGCAATCCCCTGCGCAGAGAGCACGGAATAGAGTTCGCCCAACGATGCGGTTTTGCCGCCGACAAGCCCGACGTCGTTCAATCCAATTTCGAGAAACGATCTGATATATCCCATGTGATGAATAAATCAGCCAAGCTTCGCCCAATGTTGACAGAGGTCAATGTTGGGGGTGACCATTTCAACACGGGAGTGGCTACTCTATGATGACCGCAGCTGAGCGGCTTGGGCGGAATCAGGCGTCAAATCGCGACGGTCGAAGGGCTCATCGTCATCCCGGGATTCAAGGTAAGGCCCTGGTGTGAGTTAGGACAGGATCGTGCTCTTCGAAACTGCGGCGGTGATTCCGGCGGAACTCTCGGCAATCAGAGTCGTGAGTCCAAGAAATGTCGCATCGGGACGACGGATGATATTCACTGGAATGTCATGCAGGTAGTCATGGTATCGGCCGGCAGCCTCGAAACGCAGGCGAAACTCTGAGCGAGCAAGATACTCAGGAAAACGGGGGACGATCCCGCCGGCGATATAGATTCCGCCGCGGGCGCAGAACGTCAGAGCGAGGTTGCCGGCAATCGTGCCGAGCATGGCACAGAACATGTCGAATGCGCGCCGGCTGAAGCTGCAGCTGTCGTTCAGGGCGGCTTGGGTGATCGAAGTGCCGTCATGCTTTGGAAGAACGATGCCGTCGATGGCTGCTAGCGCCTCATAGAGGTTGACGAGTCCGGGTCCCGATACCGCACGTTCGACCGACACGTGTCCGAATCGTTTACGCAGCAGTTCGATGACGTCATCCTCGCGTCGAGAGGTGCCCGGTAGCGTCGAATGACCGGCTTCAGAGGCTACGACAATGGTGAGGCCTCCGTGCGTCAGAAGGCACGATGTTCCAAAGCCGGTGCCCGGACCAATGAGGAGTATCGGTGCGCGGGGGAGGGGCGAGCCTCCGCCAAGGGGAAACAGATCTGTCGCCCCAAGATGAGGTAGTGACCAGGCAAGCGCTTCGAAGTCGTTCAACAGCCGGACTTCCTGCAGGTCGAGAGCGTCCTTTAGGGTCTGGCCATCGACGATCCAGCGACTATTGGTGATCTCGCAGCGGTTGTTCTCCACGGGCCCAGCCAGTCCGAGAACCGCCCGTTTGACCGGTAACTTGTCGGTGCGCCCGCTGAGATACCGCTGGATCGCCTCGATCACGCCCGAACATTTGGCCACCTTGATGTATTCGATCGGTCCAATCGCGCCCCGATTCAGGATTGCGAACCGCGCGTTTGTTCCTCCGATATCCCCGAGTAGAATGGAATCAGAATCTGTCATGAATACTTTTAAATTTGGAGCGATTGATCTCCCGGCGGCACGCCGCGCTGCTTTTCAGCGGCTGTCGTGCAGCATCGACCGAGAGTTGCTGGACGCTTGCCCGCATCGACATCAGATCGCGTAGTATGCTCACCTCGAAAGAGACGCGGCCTGAGTCCAAGAAGGCGAGCTTCGTCGTATTGTCGCTCATGCAGTGTTTCCAGTTATGGTCAGATGCGGAACGCAATCTGTATTGAACATCCGCCACAACGATGAGCCGGTCGTCAGGTCGTGCGTCCTGTTATGCGATCATAGAATCCCCAGCTCGACCTCTTCCAATGAGTGGCCGAATTTGGAAAGTGCATCTTCCAGATAGTCGGCCAGCATCGGGTCTCCGAGCAGGTACGCAGCTGTTCGTTTGTTGTGTGCCCGAGCGGCCTCGGCTCGAAGTTCGGCCCAGTTTTCTACATCCCCGTCACCACGTCCGAGCCAAGTAAGAGCGACGAGATCGATCTGCTCGTCGTCGTTCAGGTCATGAATAAAGGTTACAAGTTCGATCAGGACCGGATCATCGATCCGGTCTTCCAGAATTGAACGCATGCCGTCATCGCTCGCGTTCGAGCCCGATTCCGGGTCGGTGACACCATCCTTGGCCTGGAACTGTCTGGCTTTGACGGCAACGAAATATGCTTTCTCCGGAGAGATGGATAGAGTTGGAAGCTCGGCCATCGCATGCCTCACGAAACTCGAAGGAGAGATTGGTTATCAGCGATCATGGGTCGCCCGAAGTTGAGATAGATCAAAGTGGTATGTTGGTGGGCAAGGTTCCATGTTGCACCGTGGAATCCGAGAACAGAGTTGCGCTGTCCATGGGCGTCTGCATCATGAATTTAAGGTGTTTGGAAATCTTGAGTGTCCTGAGGCCCGATCATTCCAATCGTACAGGTCGGGCCCGACAAACGCTTCTGCGTGACTTAAATTCTCATTCGTTTTTCGCTTTGGACGCAACGCCTCGCAGGGGCAGAGGTATCTTACAAAACGGTAATGTTGGCTGCCGCTATCGTTGAATTCGCAGCGTTGACCCCTATGTTCCCGGTTGAATACCAGGGAAACGGGGCGCCAATGTTTCGACAGATCGCAAATGCATGCCTTGTCGCATCGTGCCTCGGCTTGGCTCCAACCTTGGCAGCCGAGCCCGCGCGGTCCGACAAGGTTTCATTCTATTTTGCCGCGCACGAAGATGATTGGCAGCTTTTCATGAATCCGTCCGCTTTTCAGGACGTGATTGATGGAACCGTCAGAACCGTTTTTGTTTACGTTACCGCTGGCGATGCCGGGCTCGGAAGCGGCGCGGCGGGTCGTAAGTATCCTCTATATCTAGCACGGGAAAACGGTGCCAGGCAGGCCGTGCGTTTTATGGCCGACGCCAGTAAAATGCCGGACAACGACATGGTGTCGACCATGTCCTTCAATGGGCACCCGATCCACCGCGTCAGCTATCAACACACCGTCAGTTATTTCCTGCGTGTGCCGGATGGCAATCCGCTCGGTACGGGCTATGCACATACCGGCTTCCAGTCGCTTCAGCGTCTTGCTACCGGCGATAACACTACGCTAACCGCAATCGATGGCAGCACCACCTATCATGGCTGGAGAGACCTGGTCGATACGGTAAGTGCTATCATTAGTTACGAGCGCGGGCAGACCGGATTGGTAAAGGTCAATGTTGCCGAACTCGATCCGCGGATCAATCCCGACGATCACTCCGATCATCTGATGACCGCCAAAGCGGCGATCCAAGCCGCGCGCCTTCCTTGTGTCCGTCTTCTGTCTTACGTCGACTATGCAAGCTCGAAGCTACCGGAGAACCTGGATGCGCAGCAGCGCGATATGGAGAGTTCGGTCTTTGCCGTAACTCTTTCCGGAGTGCAGGCGCTGGACCACCCGACATCCTGGCAGCATTATAATGCGTCCTACGTTGGCCGAAATTATTTCCGCGTTCAGAAGGAGAGCGGCAGTTGTGAGTCAATGGCTCCGGAATTCGCGGCGAACCATGTCGCGCCATAGCTGCACCTCAAGCAGGTAAGATACCTGTTTCAGGCAATTTTCTGCCATGTTGAGCCACGTCAAAGTGCCGCTGCTGCACATTTGCGATTAGATGCTTCTCAAACTGTCGGGCGGGAGCATTCGATGCGCGATATCGAGCCGCTGGCGAATGCGGCGCCAACCGGCCGCATCGCTTCGGTCGACGCCCTGCGCGGCTTCAACATTTTCTGGATCCTGGGTGCTGATGCCGTAGTTTGGTCGCTCAATGATATGTTGCGGGACACGAATCCTGCGCTGAGCGCCCTTGGCGGCTTTCTCAACACCCAGATGACCCATGCAGAATGGGAAGGTTTCCATTTCTACGATTTCATTTTCCCTCTACTCATTTTTGTGACCGGCGTGTCGATCGTTCTATCGCTGCCACAACTGGTTAAACGTGAAGGCAAGACGCAGGCATATATCCGGGTGAGCCGCCGTGCGTTGATCCTATACGGTCTAGGGCTGATTTTTTACGGGGGGATCAGTCGTCATTGGAGCGATATCCGCATGCTCGGCGTGCTGCAGCGGATCGCACTTTGCTATCTGTTCGCGTCGATTGTGTTCCTTAATTGTCAGGTTCGCGGGATCGTCGTTTCAGTGGTGGCTTTGCTGGTCGGCTATTGGGCATTGATGACATTCGTGCCGGTGCCGGGGATCGGCGCCGGCTCGTTCGCGCCGGATACAAGCCTGGCTAACTGGATTGATAGCCAGTGGCTTCCCGGATGGAGGTGGGATATCACCCGCGATCCGGAAGGATTGTTGAGTACGCTGCCGTCCATCGCTACATGTTTGATCGGCGTGTTGGCCGGCATTCTATTGACGAACTCGCGACTTCAGGGACGGCAGAAGTCGCTGCTGCTGATCGCCGCAGGAATCCCACTGATCATCGCCGGATATCTTTGGGGACTGCAATTCCCGGTCATCAAGGCAATCTGGACGTCATCCTTCGTACTGGTTGCGGGCGGATACAGTTTGATTCTGCTGGGTATCTTGCATCAGGTGATCGACGTTTGGGGCTACAAGCGTTGGGCAGCAGTGTTCATCTGGATCGGTGCAAATGCTCTCACGCTCTATATCATCAATAATGTCACGACCGATGAGTTCGCGTTGCGTTTCGGTGGGGCCACCGTATCGACCTTCGAGCTGCTTGCAACGCGCTTTGTTGGGGGAGATGTCGCGAGTTTGCTCGATCGTATCGCAACGCCGGGCACAGGTACCTTTGCCGTACGCGTTCTAGGGTTGATGTTTGCGATACTGCTCGCTCGGTTTCTATACCAGCGCAGGATTTTTCTACATGTCTGATCTGGATCGAAGGCGCCGAGCGTAAGGCCAACGGGACATGTTACGATGCATGTTTGGCAATGAGAATACGGTCGTGGATCGTTCTATTTGATTTCGCGCTCGGCAACTTTGTGAGAACTCATAGTGGTTCATCGTCAGTCGTTGATGGCTCCTCCTGTAAAGTAACGAAATCACCGCCCCCGTAGTCTTCCTCCGGCAGCGGAAGGCTATTGTCATGAAGTTCGTCTTTGACGCTTTTTACGCCAGGAGTATTTTCTATCGCAACAATAACGGCCCGACGGGCCATATCTCCTGCGATACTGCCTCTCACGGAAACAATTCCGTGGTTCACGCTGACATTGAGCGCGCAAGGTCGCCAAGGCGCTTCAGAAAGACTCGAGATGACGCTGGTTCGAATTTGATCGTCCGTTGCGGATTGCTGCGGAGTCATGTGCTGCATCTTTTCAACAGCAATCATGAAGTCTGCGGGGGTGATCATGCCGACGATATTATCGTCACGCATTACCGGAAGACGTTTGATATTCTTTTGTCGCATGAGATCGGCAACCCGATCTAACGGGGTCATTTCGTCGATAGTGAGCGGATGAGGTGTCATGATCTGGCCGACTGTGCGGCCATGCGGTTGAATAAAGTCGAGTGCAAGTATCTTCGGTCCGATAAGAACACTTAACCACCGCCGATGCGTGGTCGCGGTCGTAATCTCGCCTCTTCGAATAAAGTCTCCCTCGGAGACAATACCGATCAGTTTCCCGAAAGCATCAGTAACGGGCAGGCCGCTAATATGTCGCGTCAGCATAATCTTGATCGCGTCGAGAATGGGTGTGTCGCAGCCAACGGTAACGACGTTATGCGACATGATATCGTATGCCCGCATTGGACGAATCCAGACAATGATGTGTCCTGAGATAATCGATACTACCTTGATGTCCTTTGATGTGGGTCAAGACTTCTATCAGGCAGTGGTCAAGCGTCGTTCGCCTCGTGCGAATGTCTTTCTCAGAGAAGATTGTGGCTTTCAGTGAGAAGCATTTACGTGTCGGACAGGAGTTCCATCGAGGGTGTCCTCGCCAGCGTGACCAGCAAGTTGCCAGTTTCACCCGTCTGGCAAGGCTTTTGATTGAGAATTACTCGGCCGCTTGGCCTTCGCCGGCGCCCTGCGTGGGCTGTTGACCAGCCTGCGAAATTGCATCGTTGCCACCGATCTCGCTGACATCGGGACCTAAAGGCAATCGGGTCTGGAGTTCATACTGCTGGTTGGCGATCACGTTTTGCCAGACCAGAGAAATGTTCTGTTGGGTTTCTCGTCGGATAAAGCAGTGACCTTCCCGATCAAAGCCGCAGAATTGTGCGGCAGCATCGTTACGCACGCGTCCAGTCGTTTGATTTATCAGATCCAGGCAGGAAAGCACGTGAGCCACATTATGTAGTCGCGTGTGGTGGGCGATATCAAGAAGACTGAACGCCTCGATATTCGGCTGGCCTACGCTCATGCCTTGTCGGCCAAACTCGAAGAGGACGTTTACTACGGGCAACGCGCCTTGGATCTGCGATAGAATTGCTAGGATGTCTTGTTCGCTGCAGGCTGCAAGCTGTGCGGTGTGAGTCTTATTGACCTCTTCCGACTTGGGGCGTTGAGCTATCGAAGTCAGAAACTCCCGCTCAATCCAGTGCCGAATATCTACAGGTGCGTTCCGAATCTGCTCTGCACTCAATGTAATGCTGGTCATGATTGGTACTCCCTGAAGATTTTTATATAAGGCTTACTCCGCGATATTTATCTTGATCGGGATCAATTCAAGTTCCCTGGAGTTGGACAGAGGACATTCAATCTAGCGTAATGATTGTAACGATCACGCGGAAGATTTCCCATCACCGCGGTGAACAACAGCACCGCGCGTGCTTCCCGATGCTCCGTCGCTGCTCCATGGCGAGATGCGTTTCGTTGCGCATCAAGCCATAGAGAGCTCCGATCGGATGCCTGCCGGGAGAGCGGCGAACAGCCGGCGGGTCGCACAAGGCTGACAATTGAGCGCCTTGCGCGGGGAGTGGGTCAAGCCCGAGCGCGGCGATCGGTTGCGCTCACTGTGCGCGACCGGTGCCCGATTCGAATCCCGACAGGGATGAGCCGGCGCTGCGCGTGAGCCGCTTTAGCCCCAGTTGAAACCCACGTGTTATGGTCGTTCAGGTCACGGCGCGTCGCCCAAGCCGTCAGCGATGATGCGCGGAAACCGCGCGCAGAACCTCGCCAGAGAGCTCCTTGTCGAGCTTGTGCGATATATCGCCGAGGCTGACCATGCCCATGATATTCCCGTCGCTGTCGGTAACGGGAAGGCGGCGGATCCGTTTGGTCTCCATAGTCTTGATTGCCTTGGTGATGTCATCATCGGGCGCGCAGCAGACAACCTTGCTGGTCATCACATCCTCCGCGGTCATTCGCCCCGGGTCTTTGCCGTCCGCCAGTGCGCGGCATGCGATGTCGCGGTCCGTGACAATGCCGACCAGACGGCCGTCCGCTTTCACCGGGAGTGCGCCAACATCGTCATCGCGCATCTGCTTTGCGATTGCACTCACACGCGTATCAAGTGCAATGTGGGCTACGCCCTTGTGCATGACGTCTTTGACTTTCATGGGTCTCTCCTCGATTTCCTGTTTCAGGAATGCTTTCCGTCGCCGCTCGGCCACAGAAGGCCAGCCAGCGCAGCTCACAAAAGCCGCCGCCAAGCTGCATTGATGTGGGTCAATACGGGCGAGAACCGATGATTGTTGAGTATGTGCGGCTCGGATGCCGATCCATTCATCAGCCTTGCAAGATCGTCTCCGCGCGATGAGACAGGTTGAGCCTGATGATGCTGCGCGCACATCGAAATAGCCGGGGCGATACGTCTGCCGTCGAGGTAAGTCTCCCGCCGGTCGGACTTGCCGGTACCTTGCGCATCCCCGACGGCGCACAAGGATTGATTGTGTTCGCCCATGGAAGCGGTTCCAGTCGCCGAAGCCCTCGCAACATGAAGGTGGCTGAAGGCCTCAACCGCTGCGGTCTGGCGACCCTGCTGTTCGATCTCCTGACCGCGGAGGAAGAAGACGACCGCGCCAACGTGTTCAATATCGACCTCCTGGCGACGCGCCTGGTTGATGCCATCACATGGCTTGGCCGCGAGCCGATAACTGCCGGGCTTCCATTCGGTCTGTTTGGGGCCAGCACGGGCGCGGCGGCCGCGCTTGTGGCGGCCGCCCGACTCGGCGAGAGGGTCCAGGCGATCGTCTCGCGCGGCGGCCGTCCTGACCTTGCTGGTCACGTCCTCGACCAAATTCGCGTTCCGACCTTGCTGATTGTGGGCGGCGCCGACTTCGGCGTCATCGAGTTCAACGAGCAGGCGCTCGCACGCCTTCATGGACCGAAGGCGTTGGAGATCGTCCCGGACGCCACTCATCTGTTCCCAGAGCAGGGAGCGCTTGACGCGGTCATCGATCACGCCGCGCAGTGGTTCACGCGGTATCTTGCAGGTCCGGCAGCCGCAGCCGGCCGTGCTGAGCATAGTTGAAACCAAGTTTGGAGGCGCCAATGCCCTTCAAGGATCGGACGGACGCCGGATGTCAGCTTGCACGCGCCTTGGCCGCCTACCGGGACCAGAGACCGGTCATCCTGGCGCTCCCGCGCGGCGGTGTGACGGTTGCCGCGGAAATTGCATCGGTTCTTGCCGCTCCGCTTGATCTCGTTCTCGTGCGCAAGATCGGCGTTCCGCAACAGCCGGAACTGGCGATGGGCGCGGTCGTCGATGGTGGCGCCCCGCTGATCGTGCGCAATGAAGACGTCATCGCGCTCGCCAATGTGAGCGAGACGGAATTCAAGGCCGTATGCGACAGCGAGCTTGCCGAAATCGAGCGGCGTCGCACGCTCTATCTCGGCAATCGTGAGCGCGTCGATGTTGCGGGACGTACCGCCATCATCATTGATGACGGCATCGCAACCGGTGCGACGATTCGTGCGGCGTTGCGTGCCACACGGCTGCGAAAGCCCGCAAAGCTCGTGCTGGCGGTGCCCGTGGCCCCGCCGGACATCATCGATCAACTCCGAAGCGAAGCTGACGACATCGTCTGCCTTGAGGAGCACGCGCTTTTCGGCGCGATTGGATACTATTATGCCGATTTTCGGCAGGTTTTGGATCAAACCGTGATCGACACGCTGAAGCGCTTCCCGCCACAGCTTAGGCCCAAATCCAAGCAGCCGGTAGCCTAAGCAACTCGGTGACGCGATCACTCATGAGGCTCGTCGTGACTCGGCAGCCCCTCATCGAAGATCGGTGAGGTGCTGTCCCCTGCGTCTTCAATGGTCTCAACGGGTTCGTTTTCCTCTGCCGGAACCGCCCGTTCGATATCTGCCGGCTGGTCTTCGAGCAACGGCGCGGGCTCATCGACGCTTTCGTCATAGGCGTAGTGCTTTTCTTTTCGCTTGGGGCCACGTGGCAAGTGGCGATTGCCTGGCAAGGCGCACATCAAATCCTCCACTCAGTGTCGATTCGGTCACGCGGCGCTACAGAGCGCGAATCCCAATCCGACCGAATTTTTTGCGGTGGTCCGGACCCGCCGGGTCACGCCGGAGCCGAACGTTCGAATTCCCACACGAACCGTATCGGCCCCCAAGCACATCGCCTAGACCCCCGATTCTATTCGCCGAACCATCATGTGGTCTTTCACGGCCCGCACCCCGGTCGTCGTTTCGGCGGCCACGCGGATCGCTTTCCGTTCAGTCTCGGAGCCTGTGACGCCCCACAGATCGACGATCCCGTCATTTACGGTTGCGTTTAGCAGTTCAGTGTGCGCCCAGCGTTGCGCATTGAGATGCAGCAACAGCTTGTCCCGGATGCTCCCATCGGAGACCGGAATTTCGAGCTTGCTGCCGCTACTGGCGACCGCCTGAACAAGATTCGCTCTACTGACGATGCCGACCAACTGGCCATCCCGCACGATCGGGACTCGTTTGATGCCATGCTGCTCCAGTAGTCTCGCAACCTCGTCGAGAGGGGTATCCGGCGTGGCCGTGATGACGTTCCGTACCATCACGTCTTCAATCTTTCGGCCATGCGCCTTGATGTAATCGGCGGCAAGCTCCTGATCCTCGGCGAGCAACAGTAGCCACCATGAGCGACGCTGTTCAGTACCGATTTCGGCGCGATGGACCAGATCGCCTTCGCTCACAATGCCGACGAGCTTACCCTGTCCGGTTACGACGGGAACAGCGCTGATCCGGCGTTCCAAAAACAACTTGGCGACGTCCTTCACAGTCGCGCTGGGCTTCACGGTAACGACCGGCGAGACCATGACATCATGAGCTTTCATCCTGGACCTCCTGTCATTCACTCACGCAAATGCGCATCGTCTCACAAACGCGCTGCGGACTAACTTGAAACTTAAATGATGTGACCAATAGGAAGAGACGATTTGATCTGCCTCAAGCCCGGTTGCCGTTCGCATCCAGAACGCCAGGTGGAGGTCGTTCGACAAGAAACGATCCGACGGGCATGTCTCGCGGCCCTGTCGCTGTTGAGCGCGCTGCTTATTGTTTGGATCCAATGATTCCGAGTTCGGCTACTCACTGTGTAACTCCCGATCCAACTCGCCCGTCCGAGAACCTGATCTGCATCAATGCCGACTAGATCCGTGAGCTAAGAATTCCGCCACAAACTGGATGACGGGCCCTCCGACGATGCCGGTGCAGAATGCAGAAATCGCGGCCATGTTCGATCAAGCCGCGGAGCTCCTCGAAATCCAGGGCGGGAACCAGTTTCGCGTCCGAGCCTATCGCCGTGCAGCTCGCGTCATCGAAGGGCTGCCGGAAAGCGTCCGCAGCTTGCTCGCGGCTGGACGCGACCTCTCGGAACTCCCGGGAATTGGCAAGGACTTGGCCGGCAAGATGGCCGACATCGTCAAGACCGGTCATTTCGCGCTGCTCGATACCTTGAAGAAGAAGCTACGTGGCGGACTGGGGGACATAGCCGCGCTGCCCGGACTTGGGCCAAAACGAGTCAAGCTCCTCTACGACAAGCTCAAGGTGCGTACGCGCGAAGATCTGCGCCGCGTCCTCAAGGCCGGGCGTCTGCAAGACGTCAAGGGCTTTGGCCCCACCATCGCCAAAAGGCTCGCGGAGGCGCTTGAAAAACCCCGTGCTGAAAAACGCTTCAAGCTGTCGGTCGCGGAGGCCGAAGCCGAGGCCTTGGTCGGGTTTCTGCACGACGGCGGCCGCATCGTGGTCGCCGGCAGTTATCGCCGACGGCGCGATACGGTCGGAGATCTCGACGTGCTTGTGACGGGCGAGGACGGGGCCGCGGTCGGCGACAAGCTGCTGCGCTATGAAAACATCGCCGAGGTGCTTGCCCATGGGCCGACGCGTACGACCATCATCCTTCGTTCCGGGCTCCAAGTGGACGCGCGCGCCGTGCCAGAGGAGAGCTATGGGGCGGCGCTACTCTATTTCACTGGATCAAAGGCGCACAACATCGCCTTGCGTGCCCTTGCCATCGACCGCGGCTGGAAGCTCAATGAGTATGGTCTATTTGCAGGTAGGCGCCGCATCGCCGGCGCAACCGAGGAGGAGGTCTACAAGAAGCTGGGCCTTGCCTTCATTCCGCCGGAGCTGCGCGAAGACCGCGGCGAGGTCGCGCTCGCCAGAGCCAATCAGCTGCCCCGCCTCGTAAGCCTGTCCGACATGCGGGGCGATCTGCACGTGCATTCGAACTGGACTGGCGGCACGGCCACCATCGAAGCTATGGCGGAGGGAGCGCGCGCGCTTGGCTATGCCTACATCGCTCTCACCGACCACAGCCGGCGCGTCGCTATGGCGCACGGTCTCGATCCGGCGCGGCTGTCGCGCCAGATCAAGGAAATCGATCGCCTGAACGAACGACTCTCAGGCATCACCGTTCTCAAGGGGATCGAGGTGGATATTCTCAAGGACGGGAGCCTAGATCTGCCCGATTCGGCCCTGTCCAAGCTCGATGTGGTGATTGCCTCCGTGCACTCATACTTCAACCTGTCACGCGAGGTTCAGACCGATCGCGTCATTCGCGCCATGCAGAACCGCCAGGTCTCGATCCTCGGCCATCCAACGGGGCGGCTGATCGGCGAGCGTGCCGCTTACGAAATTGACATGGAGCGCGTCATTGCCGCTGCGCGCGTTCTTGGATGTCACCTTGAAATCAACGCGGAGCCCGATCGGCTCGACCTGAATGACATTCACGCGTACGCGGCCAAAGCGGCGGGAGTGAAGCTGGCGATATCGACTGACGCGCATTCGGTTAACGCGTTCAGCTATATGCGGTTTGGTATCGACCAGGCTCGGCGTGGTTGGGTCGCCGCACATGACGTCATCAACACGCGCCCGCTTGGCGAGTTACGCAAGTTGCTGCGCCGGTAGCATGGGAGACTGTGGCCAACTGCAGCCGGATCGTCTCGTCGGGTTCGGCCAGCCAAACTTGCTCGAAGCCTTACCCATATGACGCCTTGACTTTTCGCGACCAACGCGCGGCAGCACTCTGGTGCGGCTTGCTCACGCCGCGGTCTTCATCTCGATCTTCTTTGTCACGTCCTTACAGCGTCACGGTCAAAATGTCCGTCTTGAAGGACGCTTCCGCCCCCGTCTTTGTCGACGCCCTCCGGTAGGCGTACAGAGGTGAAATTCCTTCGCCGAAGCATACGGGACCGTCTCTTGTTGATCTTGCTCAAGATCTCCATCCTTTCCGGCGGTATGCAACGGCATCTGGACCATCTTCTGCCGCAGGTGTTCTGGGAGGCGTAACGATGAACAAGAGGTGGACGCAAACGGCCACGGCTGCTGAGTCCCCGCGCGGTCGCCTACAGTTATTCGCCATCCAATCGACGGCGGAACTCGGCAGCGCAATCGCTTCCGCGCTCGGTCAGCCGGTCGCGGCACTCGAGGAACGCGCCTTCGAAGACGGCGAACACAAGGTGCGTCCTCTCGATTCAGTCGATGGAGCGGACGTCTACGTCGTGCAGAGCACGCATGGGGGGCCTGAGCAGAGCGCGAACGACAAGCTATGCCGACTCCTGTTCTCTATAGGCGCTCTGAAGGATGCGGGTGCCGCGCGTGTCACCGCCGTCGTTCCCTATCTCTGCTACGCCCGCAAGGACCGCCGGACCAAGCCTAACGATCCTGTGACCACGCGCTATGTTGCGGGCTTGTTTGAATCGCTTGGAGCCGACTGCATCGTCACGCTCGAAGTTCACAATCCAGTCGCATTCGAGAATGCGTTTCGCTGCCGAACCGTGACGCTGACCGGAGCTCCGCTGTTCGTCAACTACGCGAACTCACTGGCTGGCGACATTGTCAGTGTGGTGTCGCCCGATACCGGTGGTGCAAAACGGGCTGAACTGTTCCGGGAGGCGCTGGAGGCCGCGCGCGGTCATCCCGTCGGCAAGGCCTTTGTTGACAAGCACCGCAGCGCTGGTGTTGTTTCCGGTGACCTGTTCGTCGGTGATGTCGCTGGCGCCACCGCTCTCGTCGTAGATGATCTGATCAGTACCGGTGGCACTCTTTTGCGTGCCGCTCGCGCCGCTCGCAAAGCCGGTGCGAAGCGCGTCATTGCGCTCGTCGTGCATGGCCTTTTCATGCCCGGCTCGGCGGAGGTACTTGCCGATCCGGCGATCGATCAGATTGTCGTGACCGATACTGTTCCGCCATTCCGACTCGGCATTGAAGCGCCGCGCGACAAACTCACGATTCTGCCATCGGCGCCACTGCTTGCGGACGCAATCCGGCGCCTGCACGAGGGGCGCTCGCTTTCCGATCTTCTCGTGTTCTGAGAAGGCAATCCAGGCGCACGGCATCGGCCTCCGCAATCCGCAGGTACTTTCGCGCCAGAACCGGCCATTTCTCGGGCGTCCGCGGGTTCGGCTCCAGCAAGTGGACGATTGCAAGACGCGCGCGCAACGTCGCGCGATGGCAGCGATAAAATAGATAGAGATCCTTCGGCACTCCAGCGGGCAGCCCGTGCGCCATCTTGCACCGAACGTATCGGCCGGCCCAGGCAGCTCCGAGGCGTTCGCATTCGAGATCAAGAAATGCGATCTCGTCGAACGGATCCACCATCCGCAGACGGTCGTTGAACTCCAGGCAATCGATAATTCTCACGGGATCTCCCAGCCAGATGTGTTCCGGCCGTAGGTCGCCATGTCCATCAACAAGATGCCGCGTGCGTATTCTGGCTGTAAGAAGGTGAGACCGTTGCGCCAGAAAGCGGCGTAATGTGTAGTCGATATGCCGGATAAGTCCTGCCGGCAGTCCCAGACGCGCGTCGAGCAGCATGCGGCGGTTGGTCGACAGGCTGTGCGACCAATCAACAAGATGCCGCTCCGCAGTCACGAAAGTGGGAATCGCTTGGCGATAAAACTGGAAGAGAACATCGGCGAGCCGGTCGAGCTGCCACCGAAGAAGTTGCTTCGTCGCGATCGCATACTCGAGCGTCGCCCGTTCGTCGAGGCGGCGCATGACCACAAGCCAGTCGACGACCAAACCGTTGCCACCACCGATCGAAAACCCATGGGTTGAGATCTTGAGTGGTGTCACGTCGAGATAAACATCGGGCGCGAGTCGCCGGTTGAGACGCAATTCCGCACGGCAAGCCGCCTCGCGCTTGGCCAATGTCAAAAAATCGAGATAGGGAAAGCGCACGGGCTTCTTGAGCTTGTAGACTCGGTCGCCGGCGAGAAACACCCACGACATGTGGGTCTCGCGGCGTGTCACCTCATTGACCGCAGGCGAATAAGCGTTCACCCCACTGAGAAAGGCGACCTTGGCCTCGAGATCGATTTGGCTATGATCGGGGATTGCAACTACATCGTGCATTGAGCCCGCTCCCGCTAGCTGGCTATAGTTGGTTTTTCCCACCGCAGTACTCATTGCCGCGCGCAAGCCGATCATGCCGTAGTTCCATGATCGTCGCATTCGACCAGACCGCACGCAGGTGCTTTTGACCTAGGTCATGGTGAGTGTTCATGGCTTCGATAAATCTTTCTGCGCTCAGGCCGGTGATCCGGGCCTAAAGAACTTGAAGCGCTTCAAATTCGCTGACGCGAGCGGGTACCATGGCTTTTTCGACTGTGATGATGATCCATGTCGAATTCGATGCCGCCATAGAGGCGCGGATGCATCTCACGGCCGGTTTCGCCGGCGGGTTCCAAGCAATCCCCATCGGTGTCGCCGCATGTGCCCCGCACCCGCCCTTAGCACTCAGCGGCGTTGGCCTTGCCTCTCTCGTCACCGAGGAGAACCTCGGCGACTTGAAAGTCGTGCCTGAGCAAACTAGGCACCAATTTTGTTCGAGTGCCGCAAACGGAGGGCCGTCAGGTGGAATGGCGCTCGGCGCTCGGTCGCCTACCGAGTTTGTGGCGCGCGTAGCATGCGCGGCCGATCCCATCATCATCGGACGCAAGCGTCTGTCGACAGACCGGGGCCGATCCCTCCATTTCCTCTTATCGCGCCGATAATCGCATAGATAATCGCAAAGGACGCCCCATGGAAACGCCAGTCGAGATTGATTTTCAGGGAATGGCGCCAGTCGAGCAAATTCGTCGTTCGATCGAAACGCACGTTGCGGCTCTTGAGCAGCGGTACGGACGCATAACTGCATGCCGCGTTGCGTTCAAAGCACCGGGTGGCCACCATCGCAAGGGGCTCTACGAGGTTAGTCTCCGGCTCGCTCTACCAAATGGCCGGGAGGTCAACGTCGCACGCATGGCCTCCCAGGACGAGCGCTATACCGATGTAAATTTCGCCATCAATGATGCGTTCAAACGTGCACGGCGGCGCTTACAAGACCACGTTCGACGCATGCAGGGCCACATCAAGGAGCACGAAGCGCAGCCGATCGGCAAAGTGATCCGAATCAACCCAGAGGATGGATTTGGATTCCTGGAGACCGCAGACAAACGCGAGATCTATTTTCACAAGAACAGCGTACTCGATGGCGGATTTGCCCGTCTGTCCGTCGGTGCGCGGGTGGCATTCGCCGAAGAACAAGGCGAAAAGGGGCTGCAGGCAAGCACGGTCAGGTTATTGGGTAAACACGGCATGCGGTGAATGTAAAATTTCGCTGTTTTATCCTGCATGGCGCTCCGCTCGAACTCTGAGCCTGATACCTCTACGGGTCTTCCTCGAAGTGTCCCCGCACCGTTGCCGTGTCATATGCGGAACGCGCGCGACAAAGGCCCGCACAGCGGGGCTTTCCGGCGGGAGAATCAGCCCCAGATTGATTTGTATCAACTGGCAGATCTCGAAAATTGAGACCCTCAATTTATGATTGCGGAGCGTCATTTAGGATGCCGGGACGACCACGTGACATGAACGATGAATCGGGTCTGGCTGCCGTTGCTATCGTCGATTTGCTTCCGACCCAGGTGACGATCGGGATGCGCGAGGTCGATATCAAGCGCCAGTTGTGGCGTGAAAAAACTCGCAAACAGTCCATGAACTGGCTGAAGGCTGTCCATATTCCTGCGGTCCTGGGACCTGAGAGCCGCTACTACATCATAGATCGTCACCATCTCACGCGTGCGCTTTACGAAGAAGGCATAGACGAGGTGACGGTCAATATTTTGGCGAACTGGACAGGGCTCAAGCACAATGCGTTTTGGTCTGCGCTCGAATGCCGCGGCTGGACTCATCCATTCGATGATGAGAACAGGCGCTGCGACTATCACGATATTCCGGGATCGGTGTTAGGTTTGATCGACGATCCGTTTCGCTCGCTGGCTGGGGCTCTGAAGAGAGCAGGAGGATATGCGAAGCATAAGGCGCCTTTTAGTGAATTCCGTTGGACCGATTTTCTGCGGTCGAGAATCGCGCGCGAGATGGTGGAGCACGACTTCGACGGCGCATTGGCGCTGGCGCTGAGCCTCGCGCCCACCGTCGAAGCCATGCATTTGCCAGGCTGGATTGGACCAAGACAGTATCGATTGGAAAATGACCACGCGGAGCCCGATCAAAGACTTTCCAATGATGCCAAGCTGGCTTCCAGGCCTGCAGGCCCTCCATCGCTATGAACCCGCTTGGCTGCCGCATGATGTCGTAGCCGGTCTCGTCCTCGCGACGATGTTGGTGCCCGTTGGCATTGCCTACGCGGTCGCCTCCGGTGTGCCGGGAATATACGGTCTCTACGCAACCATCGTCCCGCTGCTGGCTTATTCGCTGTTCGGTCCCAGCCGCATTTTGGTGCTTGGTCCAGACTCTGCGCTGGCTGCGATCATACTTGGAGTCGTTGTTCCGTTATCCGGTGGAGATCCTCAGCGTGCTGTTGCGCTCGCCAGCATGATGGCCGTTGTTTCGGGGACTGTGTGCATTCTGGCAGGCGTCGTACGCCTTGGTTTCGTCACCGAGCTGCTTTCCAAGCCGATACGATATGGATACATGAACGGGATCGCATTGGCTGTGCTGATTAGCCAACTGCCGAAGCTCTTCGGCTTCCAGATTGAGAACGAAGGGCCGCTCAAGAATGTATGGTCGATTATCGAGGCCGTACTGGATGGCAAGACAAACTGGACAAATTTTGCTGTAGGAGCGGGGACACTGGCGGTCATCTTGCTGCTCAAGGATAGCAAGCGTCTTCCCGGTATCCTGCTTGCCGTGGTCTGCGCAACTGCAGCGGTTGGAGTGCTGGGTCTGGATGTGCATGGGAACGTTGCGGTGCTGGGGCCGTTGCCACAGGGCTTGCCGGAGTTCGCGATCCCTTGGATCAACTTTAACGACATCGTCTCAGTTGTGATCGGAGGCTGTGCAGTCGCATTGGTGTCGTTCGCGGATACAAGCGTGCTCTCGCGTGCTTATGCCGGGCGGACCGGCGATCATGTCGACCCCAATCAGGAGCTTGTAGGTCTCGGAGCCGCCAATCTAGCTACCGGATTGTTTCAGGGATTTCCGGTCAGCAGCAGCGCATCCCGGACACCCGTCGCCGAGAGTGCAGGCGCATGTACGCAATTGGCCAATGTCATCGGCGCGTTAACCGTTGCGCTGTTATTGGTGGCTGCCCCAAATCTCCTTCAGTATCTGCCAGCTACGTCGCTGGCCGCAGTGGTGATCGCCGCAGCAATTGGCCTTATCGAGGTCACGGACCTGAAGCGGATCTATCGCATTCAGCGATGGGAGTTCTGGCTATCCATAGTCTGCCTGGTGGGCGTCGCAGTGTTAGGTGTCATCCCCGGAATAGGTCTGGCGCTTGCCATCGCCATCTTGGAGTTTCTCTGGGACGGCTGGCGACCGCACTCGGCCGTGTTGGGGCGTACCGAGGGCGTCAAAGGTTATCATGACGTCACGCGGTATCCGGCGGCTCGTCAAATACCGGGGCTGATCCTGCTTCGGTGGGACGCACCGTTGTTCTTTGCCAACGCTGAATTTTTCAAGGGACGCGTCCTTGAGGCCGTAGCGGAATCTCCGACAGCGGTACGCTGGCTGGTCGTCGCGGCCGAACCCGTCACCAGCGTCGACGTCACCGCGGCGGATACGGTCGCTGAGCTGGATAATGAATTACACGCGGCTGGAATCGAATTGTGCTTTGCGGAGCTCAAGGACCCCGTAAAGGACAAACTGAAACGATTTGGTTTGTTTGCGCAGGTCGGAGAAAAATACTTCTTTCCCACAGTCGAAGAAGCTGTCGCCCGCTATCTCGACACCTTCAACGTGGACTGGGATGACCAAACCTAGTCGTTACGGCGCACAGTTCGGTGACCAGCATTGCGCTGGATCATCACCATGAGGCGATCTTGAATTCAATTTCTCGTCAAGGTTGCGAAGTCGATCCCGGTTCGATCACGCAATGCGGAGCGAGGAAGGGGCAAGCAAAATCTACGTGGGTGAACGCTTCGCATCAGGCGCGCCATGGATGTCCGTGGAGGATCGGCGCCAAGCTCCTCCACTAGCCCTACGCACTGCGTTGTTGTTTACCAGGCGTCGCCGGTCGCTTCTTAATCCGATCGCCAGACACACTCGCTGCCCGTTTCGGACGATCAGGAGATAGCTCGTTGCCATATTCTATAGTTGCTGTGGCAGAGGCTGCTTTCGCAATTGGATACTGCAGCCGGTCGCGTCCGAGTGTCTCCGACGCGATCTGCGGTGTTCAGCCGCACCCTGTTTGCAGTGCAGTGATCGTGTGAATGACTCGCGCCCGTCAAAAGCTATCCCGTTGCAGAAGGGCGCAACCCAGCACGGATGACTTGTGCGATGCACTCGTTTATGGCGGAAGGGCCGGATAATTCCGCACAACGTAGTGCGAAAAAGCTGGTTGCAGATGCCCTGAACCCATGGTCGCCTAGCCGTAGTCGTAGAATTTGTGTGTTCAGGTCTCGGCCCGAGGAAAAACATCCCGGGCTCATTCGGGGGGATAGACTTGATGAGGCATTCTACCTGGTGCGGTGGGTCCCGTGTTCACGGCCGGATCCATCGTCACGAAGGCGTGGTCTTCATTCGCGCGCTGGATGTGTCCCGGCATGTTTGACACCTTGTTGTTGCTGGCGCTGAACGGACTGATCTGGGGGCTGATCATCGCGCTGATTGCGCTCGGCCTGTCGGTGATCTTCGGGCTGCTTGATATCATCAACATCGCGCATGGCGACTTCTTTATGGTTGGCACTGTGCTGGCGTGGTTCGTGCTGGAAGCGACCGGCAATTTCTGGCTCGGCTTTCTGCTCGTTCCACTGATCTGCTTCATCCTTGGTGCGTTGATCCAGCGTGTGGTGATCCAGCCGATCAGCGGCGGTGCGGCAGCGTTGTCGATCGTCGCGACATTCGGCGTGTCGCTGATCCTGCAGGAAGTCGTGCGCATGACGTTCGGGGCAACGCCGCGCCGCATGCTGCCGCCGGTCGAAGGCACGATGCCGCTGTTCGGTGTTCAGTACGATATCTATCGGCTTTATGCCGCGGCCTTCTCGATTGCCGCGCTGGCAGCGTTCTTTCTGTTCCTGAATTACACCAAGATCGGCACGTGGATGCGCGCAGTGCGGCATGATCGTGAGACTGCCACCGCGATGGGAATTCCGGCGAAGACGATCTACGTCCTGACGTTCGCCATCGGCTTTGCTTTGGCCGGGTTCGGTGGCGTAGTTGCCGCGCCGATCACGACGGTCGATTTCCGCGGCGGCGTCGATCTGCTGCCGGTCTGCTTCATTGCCGTCATCATCGGCGGATTGGGCAATCTACCGGGGACTGCCGCGGCCGCTATTCTGCTGGCGTTGATGGAGGGCATCATCCAAAGCGTAGCCAATCCCACCATCGCCCGAATTTCGTCGCTGGTGCTGATGAGCGCCGTCTTGCTGCTGCGGCCACAGGGGCTGTTCAAGGGGTTCGCCAAGTGACGCCGTCAGAGAGCCGCCGTGCGAAGATCGAGCGCGGAGTGATGATCGTCTTTGCCGCATTTCTGTTGACGGTGCCATGGACGATTCCGGCGCTGATCAACGATTTCTGGGTCAGCGTGATTGCGGAAATCCTGATCTGGTCTCTGTTTGCGGCCAGTACCAACCTGCTGTTCGGTTACGTTGGCCTGTTGTCTTTCGGCCAGGCGTTGTTCTTCGGTTTCGGAATGTATGGCGTCGGCATCGGTATCGATCAGCTCGGCCTGTCATTCTGGCCGGCTTTCGGACTCGGCGTGGCTGCGGCGATGGCCATGGCACTGGTCTCCGGAATTTTCGCAGTACGCCTGACCTGGCATTACTTCGCGATCATCACCGTCGTTTTCTCGCTCATCTTCTACTTCCTCGCGGTCAGCATGAAATGGCTGACGGGTGGCGATGATGGGATCAATTTTACGTTGCCACCAACGTTCTCGTTCGGCGCGACGCAATGGAGCTTTGCGGATCCGAATTTCCAGTATTTCTTCATTCTCGCGGCAGTGGCGCTCTGCTTCTACCTGATGCATCTCGTCATCGGCAGTCCGCTCGGCAAGGCATTCATGGCGGTGCGCGAGAACGATGTCCGGGCATCGTTGATCGGATTGAATGTCTATTTGCTGCGCCTGACCGCTTTTGTCATGGCGGGGTTTCTGGCCGGTGTCGCCGGCGCGCTGTTTGCGTTCTTCGGCCGCTACGCCTCGGCGACTTACATGTTCTACCACGTGTCCGGCGAAGGCCTGGTGTGGACGATCGTCGGTGGCGCTGGGACGCTATTCGGACCGATTGTCGGGACCACGCTATTCATCATCATTCGTGAAGTCGTCTCGACGCATTGGGAGCATCATTCGCTGATCGTCGGCACGATGGCGATCCTGGTTGTCATCTTTGCGCCGAAAGGTCTGGTTGGATTGTGGCGCGATATTCTCGATCGGGCCATGGCGCCGCGCGCCGAACGTGCGGTTTCGACAGAAGTACGGACCGAGCCATGAGCGACCCCGTCCTTCGCACCGAGAATCTCACCAAGCGGTTCGGCGGGCTGACTGCCACCGATAACCTCAGTCTCAGTCTGCGTGGGGGGCGGCTGCAGGCCGTCATCGGCCCCAATGGTGCCGGCAAGACGACATTCTTCAATTTGATTTCAGGATTGCTGAAGCCAGACAGTGGGCGCGTCTTCTTCCGTGATCGCGATATTACCGGTCTGCGGCCGCATGAGATCAGCCGTCTCGGGATCAAGCGAACGATGCAGATCAAGAGCGTCTTCAATCAGATCAGCGTCATGGAGAACTTGTGGATCACGCGGCAGGCATCGCAGCGCTTTTTGCATCCGTTCCGGCCCGCATCGCGCGATCGCGCCACCCGCGAGCGTGTCGAGCAAGTGCTCGAGCAGATCGGCATGACGGCCCTCGCGCACCGTATCGCCGGTACGTTGTCTTATGGAGACGTAGCGATGCTCGAGATTGGGATGGCCCTGATCTCGGAGCCCAAGCTCTTGCTGCTCGATGAGCCGATCTGCGGCATGAGTCCGGCGGAAACCGAACGCGCCGTCGCGAAAATCCGCGAACTGGCGCGTCAGGTCGACATCGTGATTATCGAGCACGACATGGAGGTGGTGTTCGGCCTCGCCGATGACATTACAGTGTTGGCGCAGGGGGCCATTCTCGCGACCGGAAGTCCGGAAGAAATTTCCAACCATGAACGGGTGCGTGAAGCGTATCTCGGCCGCCCGGAGGACGAAGACTATCTCGAGGAGGCGGCCGATGCTTAGCCTTCAGAACGTTCACGTCCATATCGGTAAGCTGCACATCCTTCAGGGCGTTAATCTTGACATCAAGCCAGGTGAATCGACCGCTCTGCTCGGACGTAACGGAGTCGGCAAGACGACGACGTTGCGCGCGATCATGGGTTTGGTTTCAAAAAGCCGCGGCTCCATCGAGTTCGACGGTGTCGATTTGGCGCGTTTGGCGCCGCACAAGGTTCCGGGTACCGGCATTGGTTACGTGCCGCAGGGTCGCGGAATTTTCCCGAACCTGTCGGTGCTGGAAAATCTCTGCATCGGCCTGCCGGGCAAGCGGGATACTGCGCAGGAAGACTACGTTTTCAGCTGCTTCCCGCGCCTGAAGGAACGCATCAAGCAATCCGGCAATACGCTGTCTGGCGGCGAGCAACAAATGCTGGCCATCGCGCGCTGCCTGATGATGCGTCCGAAGCTCATTATTCTGGACGAGCCGACTGAAGGCATCATGCCGTTGCTGGTGTCGCAGATCCGTCGCGAGATTTACCGCATCAATCAAAGCGGCGTCTCTATTTTGCTCGTCGAACAGAATATTGAAACCGCGCTTAAACTCTGCCCCCGCGTATTCCTCATGGAGAAGGGCACCGTGGTGTATTCCGGCACGTCGCAGGAGTTGAAATCGCAGACGGCGATCGTGCATCGATATCTCGGTCTATCGCGTTAACCCGGCTTCCAAGGAGGGACGAACATGGCCAAAAGAATTTCGCGCCGCAGCTTTCTCGAATGTGCGCTTGCCGGCGGTGCGGCGGCAGGTACCGCCAATCTGAGGATCATGAAGGACGCCTTTGCGCAAACATCCAAACCGCTTGTCATCGGGCACCATTGCGACATGACGGGCGTGATTTCCTCGTGGGGCGTGTGGCATGACAAGGCGGCGCGCGCGGCTGTCGATATCATCAATCAGGGTGGCGGTATCGCCGGACGCAAGGTCGAGCTTGCAACGGAAGATACCGAGTCCAATCCCGCAAGCGGCGCGCGCAAGCTCAGAAACCTGATCCAACGTGCCAACGCCGAGTTCGTCATCGGTTCGGTGCACTCCGGAGTGATGCTTGCGGCGATCCCGATCGCATCGGAGCTGAAAACGATCTACTTCTCGACCGGTGAAGCGACCGAAGCAACGGGGTCGAAAGGCACGCGCTATTCGTTCCGTACTGGCACCGATACCTATTCGATCGCCGCCGCAAGCATGCCGTGGTGTGTCGAGAACTTCGGCAAGGTCTGGTCGATCATTTATGCCGATTATGCCTGGGGCCAGAGCACCAACCAGGAATCGCGAGCCTTCATCGAGAAGGCCGGCGGCAAGATCATCAACAGCATCGCCGTCCCGTTGGATACCAAGGATTTCGTGCCCTATCTGGCGCAGATTTCCGCCGATACCGAGGTTTTGTTGCCGGCCTTCATCGGCTCGCTGTCGCTTGGTTTCTATACCCAAGCGAAGAGCATGGGTCTCGACAAGAAGATGAAGATGTTTTCGTCATCGGCGAGCATTGAATCGATCGCGCCCGATGACATTCAGGGTGCTGCTGAAGGTGTTTACTTCTTCGAGAATTTCCCGCGCATGCTGTCGTCCAAGAATGACGAGTACCACAAGGAGTTCAACAAGCGGCTCAATATCGACGACGTCGATGCGCGTCAGATCGGCGGGCAGGCGGTGATGGACAAGAGCCATTGCTGGCAGGCCTGGGAGGATTTGTTTGCGCTCAAGCAGGCAATCGAAAAGGCCGGCTACAAAACTCGCAAGGATGTGGAAGGCGTCATTCAGGCGCTCGAAGGCATGGAGATGAAGAATTCGCTCGGCCATCCGCAGGGCGACAAGATGATCCGCAAGGAAGACCATGTCGGAATCATGGATTGTTACATCAGCCGGGTGACGAACGGAAAACTGGCGTTGCAGAAGCGCATTCCGAAGGAAGACCTTCTGAAGAACATGCCGGTCCGTCACAATCTATCGACGATGCCGGTGTGACGAGTGCTGCTCGTGGCGGGCAATCGATCGGCGAATGCTGATTGCCCGCCCGTGCGCTTACGGCGTGACGGCTGGAATGGCAGGGGGGCCATCTTCCAAAGTCAACCTTTCGCCAAGGAGGAATTTGTCGTCAGCTGCAAAGACGCGGGCGATGGCCTTGGCTGACCGGCTGATGGTTTTCAGAAGATGCTGATCGCGCGTTACCGACATCCAGACCGGGCGCAGACTGCGGATTTGATCCGGCAGGACGCGAAACAGGCCGGTTTCCTCGCCGACGAAAGTTGGCAGGACCACCAATCCGGCGCCGGCGAGCGCGGCGTTGCGCTGGGCGATGACGCTGTTGCTGCAGAACACCAGGTTGGCATTGGGAACGAGTTGCTCCAGCCACCTGACGGACTCGATCGAAATCATCTCAGGGATGTAGCCGACGTAACGATGGGACTCGAGCTCCGCGCGCGAAGTCGGCAAGCCATGATTCGCGCAATAGCGCTTCGATCCATAGAGATAGATCGCGGTTTCTCCGATCTGCTGGCTGATCAGGCCGGGAATCAATGGATCGAAGAAACTCAGGAAAATGTCGGTCTCCTTTTTCAGGAGATCGACGATATGTGGGTTGCTAAACAGTTCGATACGGATGCTGGCGTCATCCCGCGTGATGTCCTGGATACGCCGGGCGAGATAACCGCTTGCCAGCCCCTCCATCGTGGCGACGCGGATGGTTCGCGTTTGCGTTCCGATGGTTCGCCCCAACTCCTCGTTCAGGGCTGCGGCGTGGACTTCCATCTGGCGGATATGTTCGAGAAGGTGCTCGATTTCCGGGCGGGCGCGAATGCCGCGATTGGATCGGTCAAATAACCGCTGTTCGAGGATCAGTTCGACCTGGGCGACGCGCCGGGTGATCGTGGAATGATCGACTTTGAGAATTTTAGCGGCGGCATAAATGCTGCCCTGCCGGGCAACTTCGAGGACGACCCGTAGGTCGTCCCATGCCAACCTATCCAACTTCGACATCGTTCACTCCAGCGCCGCCTGCGGCGCAACATGCCCAACTTGACGCCAATATTGCCGCGAGCCCGTCAGCTGCGTCAAATGCCGCGGTTTGATGGCTGCTTTCAAAGGCAAAGGCGAGCACGGCTGGCTGCAGGGAAGCACTGGCGGGTGCAAAAACGCGTAATGCGGTGACGGTCCCGGCGCACTACTTTTTGCGGGGTTTCACATTCTGATCCGCCGCTTCAGTCGGCAGTGTGAGGCCGGGGCAATAGGGATACACCGCGCAGCCGCGGCAAGAGACGTGATCCATGCAGGTCATCACAACCGATGTCGTCGTGGTCGGAGGCGGTGCAGCCGGCTGCTATGCCGCCCTTCAACTGGCGAAAAAGAAAATCGAAGCCGTTATCGTCTGCAAGGGGCTGGTCGGCAAAAGCGGCGCCTCGCTGTTCGCTGGCAATCTCGTGATCGGCGGCGGCTTGCTCGGCAATACGCCGGAGCAGGGCAGCAATACAGCGGAATTTCTGATCAAGTACCACAACCAGTTTCTGATCGACCAGAATTGGGCCAAGCGATGTGGGCAATGGATAGAGAACGTCTATTATCCCGAGCTCGAGGAAGCCGGCCTCTATTTCCGTCGCGATGACGACGGCAACGTGGTGACTAATCCCGGCAAGATCAGAAGCGTCGCAGCCAACACGCAGGGCAATTCCGGCGTGCCGTTCATGGATTTGCGTCGCAAGCAGGTGATGAAGGCCGGCATCCGCAGGCTCGAGGAGACGGTGGTGACGTCCTTGCTCCGTCGCCCCGATGGAAGCGTATGCGGAGTGTTCACGGTTAACTGCATGACCGGGGAATATTCCGTGGTGCTCGGGCGGGCAGTCGTTCTTGCGACCGGCTATTCGGATCGCTTGCATGCGCGGTCGACCGGAACGCGCGAAATGTCGGGCGATGGCATCGCGATGGCGTGGCGGGTGGGGGCCAGCCTGGTCAATCTCGAGATGCAGTGGTGGCACACCAACGATGTCGCGCATCCGCCGACCTGGCAGCGTATCCAGATTTATCCAAATCCCGTGCTCGGTTCCGAGCATTCGGCGCGCATGGTCAATTCGGCGGGCGAGGAATTCTTCAATCAGCAGGTTGACGATCCGATGGCGTTCGGGCCGTACACTGTTCAGCTCAAGGCACTGGTCAAGCAGGTGCACGCCGGCAAGGCGCGCTACGACGGGGGCTATTACGCCGGTTTCGATCATCTCGATCCCAAGGAGATCGATGCCTATACCACCTATGGCAAGCCGTTCTATCAGCTCGGTCGCGACCCCCGCGACGGACCGCTCGAAACGGCGGTGACTGCGCACTATCGGCAGGGCGGCATTCTGGTCGATAATTCCAACATGCGCTCATCGGTCCCCGGGCTCTATGTTGCGGGTGGCGTGAGCGGCCACAGCAATGGCCTGATTGCGCTGGTGACGTTCGACGGCAAGACGGTTGCGGATGGCATCGCCGCGGATATCGGGCAACTCGAACGCGGCACATTGTCCGAAGCTGAGGTCGAACTCGAGCGGCGGCGCATCGAAGCCATGTTGGCAACGCCCGGCGACGGCTTCACGCCGGTTGTCGTCAAGGAACAAATCCGCCGCATCATGTGGGAGAAGGCAGGAATCGAAAAAAGCCACGCCAGCCTGACCAGTGCGCTTGACGATTTCGAACGGTTGCGCACGTCGGTTCTTCCGAACATGAAGATCAGGAACCGGACGCGGGTTGCGAATTACGAATGGCTGGACGTCATCGACGTTCATAACATGATCGATGCCGCGGAGCTGATCGTTCATTCTTCGATCGAGCGACGCGAGAGTCGCGGCCCCTTTATGCGAACGGATTTTCCCGACACCGACAACGAAAACTGGCTGGCGGCGAACATCATGGTCAAGACCGATAACGGATTTCGCTTTGAGCAGTCCCCCTATGAACTGCCGTTCTTCCAGCCGGGTTTCGCGCGCCGTAACAACATGTCGGTGCCGTGGTGAAGGTGCACCGAATGTTCCTGATAGCTGAGACCGCGCAATGAACGTGCAGATCGACGCGCGAAGTATCGGCAAAGCCGAAAATTCAGATGGATTGCTGGCGCGAAACACGCGGCTGCAGCAGGGCGATCCGGTGCGTATCCGCGTGCGGAGACACGATCCGGATGACGCGAACAAATCCGGTCTTGAAAGTTTTGTCGTCCCCTATGATCAGTCGATGCGCGTTCTCGATGCGCTCAACTACGTTGCGGAGCATTTCGCTGCCGATCTGGCCTATCGATGGTTCTGCGGATCGAAGATGTGCGGGACGTGCGCTGTCCGCATGAACGGACGGGAAGTGTTGGCGTGTTGGGAAAGCGTCGAGCCCGACATGACCATCGAACCATTACGGAATCTACCGGTTATACGCGATCTGGTGGTCGATCGGACGCCGTATGAGGCGCGTGTCGCTAAATTCGAGCCGTGGCTGGAACGGCCGTGCGACTATCCCGGATTTCCAGAGTCATTGTCGCACAAAGATATGAAGAACGCCTCGAAGGCGCTGGATTGCATCAGCTGCATGTCGTGCTTTTCGGCGTGCCCGGTTGTTGGGCTGGGCGATCTCACGAATTTCGCCGGTCCGGCGCCGTTGGTCCAGCTGGCGCAAACTGCGCTCGATGTCCGCAACGATCCAGCCAAGGTCGCGAGGGCGCTAGAAGTGGCGGGCATCTTCAATTGCGTGTCATGTTACAAATGCGAGGAAGCATGTCCCGCGAAGATTCCAATCGTGACGCGGGTCATTGAGCCCTTGAAAGCCAAGACCGCCGAACTTGTGCCGCATGCTGCGCGACATGCGACGACATTTCGCGCCATCATCGCCGCGCGCGGACGTATCGACCCGAGCGAGTTGGTGTTGCGGGTTCAGGGCGCCAAGGTGCTGTTGCAGATTGGCCGCGCCTTGCGGCTGCTGGTCCGCGGCAAAATCAATCCATTCAGAACTCTATTCGGAAAATACAAAGGCGCGGCGCGCGCTGCGTCTCGTATCCTCGATCAATGAAGGTCGCATCATGAAGTTTGCGTACTATCCCGGCTGTTCGGCCAAAAGCACTTGTGCTGAATTGAATGTCGCCTTGCGCAAAGTCGCGGTGGCGCTCGATCTGCAATTGACCGAGCTGGAATCGGCAACGTGCACCGGCGCGCGCGAAATTCGGGCGATCGATCCTGTCGGCTTTCTAACGCTCAATGTCCGCATCCTGGCACTGGCGGAGCGTGAAGGCCTGCCGTTGATGACAGTGTGCAACACCTGCACGCTGAACCTGATCGATGCCAATGCCACCTTCGAGGAGGACGAGTATCTCGCCGCTCAGGTGAATGCGCGTCTCGCCGATGAAGGCCTGGAATACAGGGGCACGACCCGCGTCACGCATTTCCTCTGGATGCTGTTTGAGGATATTGGCGCCGAAAGGTTGCGTAAGCTGGTGGTAAATCCATTGAACGGGCTCTCCGTCGCGGCGTTTTACGGCTGCCATATCACCCGGCCACCCGGCAAATATGGCTTCATCGACTCTCGCAACAATCAGTCGTTGGAGCAGCTTTCGGAACTTCTGGGCTGCAAGCCAGTGGATTACACCGGCCGAACCGAATGTTGTGGGTTTCACACCGCTGCCCACGACGAACGTATTTCGATCAAGTTGACCGGCCAGCATATCGCGTCGGCTAAATCGAGCGGCGCCAGCGCAATGGTAACGCCGTGCCCGCTTTGTCACACAGTGCTTGATGGTTTTCAGAAGGAAATCGAGAAGGATGCGGGCAAGAAGCTGGACATGCCCGTTCTCCATCTGCCGCAGCTCGTCGGTTTGGCGCTTGGTATGTCGCACGAGGAATTACGGCTCGATAAGCATATCGTTTCGACGGACGTGCTCAGATCCTCGCGTTCGTCAGGTGCATTCAGAGAATGAGGCCCACGTCCGCATCTGGATTTTTGCGTGTCGGTCCTTATTTCACGGAAACTGTGTTCCCCAGTTTTGATCGATTGAGCTTGTGAATCCCCGAAATTGAGGCCGAATTTGCGCGAAAGCGGCCTTGGCGCGTGGTTTTCCGCGCCGGTTGTGCTCGCCCCCTTCCGCGCGGGCGCGACATGCTCTAAGCACGGCCGCAACATTCCCCAATTCTCGTGAGTTCATGATTCGTCTCGATAACATCAGTAAGCAGAACGGCCACCAGATCCTGTTCATTGAAGCGTCCGCAGCGCTGCAGAAGGGCGAAAAGATTGGCCTCGTGGGGCCAAATGGAGCTGGAAAGACCACGTTGTTTCGCATGATCTCCGGTCAGGAGCTGCCCGACGAGGGGCAGGTGTCGGTCGATCGCGGCGTGACCATCGGCTATTTCAACCAGGATGTCGGCGAGATGTCCGGCCGCAGCGCGGTGTCCGAGGTGATGGACGGCGCGGGGCCGGTCAGCGAGGTTGCGGCCGAGCTGAAGCAGCTCGAGGCGGCCATGGCCGATCCCGAGCAGGCCGACGCCATGGACGACATCATCGCGCGTTACGGCGAGGTGCAGGCGCGCTTTCAGGATCTCGACGGTTACGCGCTTGACGCGCGTGCGCGCGAGGTGCTGGCTGGTCTCGGCTTCAGCGATGAGATGATGGAGGGCGATGTCGATAAGCTCTCCGGCGGCTGGAAGATGCGCGTGGCGCTTGGCCGCATCCTGCTGATGCGGCCGGAGGTGATGCTGCTGGACGAGCCGTCGAACCATCTCGACCTCGAAAGCCTGATCTGGCTCGAGCAGTTCCTCAAGGGCTACGAAGGCGCGCTCTTGATGACCTCGCACGACCGCGAGTTCATGAACCGCATCATCAACAAGGTGGTGGAGATCGACGGCGGTACGCTGACGACTTATTCCGGCGATTACGAATTCTACGAGCAGCAGCGCGCCCTCGCGGAAAAGCAGCAGCAGGCGCAGTTCGAGCGCCAGCAGGCGATGCTCGCCAAGGAAATCAAGTTCATCGAGCGCTTCAAGGCGCGCGCATCGCACGCCGCGCAGGTGCAGAGCCGGGTCAAGAAGCTCGACAAGATCGAACGCGTCGAGCCGCCGCGTCGTCGTCAGACGGTCGCGTTCGAATTCCAGCCGGCGCCGCGTTCGGGAGAGGACGTTGTTAGCCTGAAGAACGTGCACAAAGGCTATGGCAAGCGCAGCATCTATGCCGGGCTTGATTTCGCCGTGCGCCGCAAGGAGCGTTGGTGCGTGATGGGCATCAACGGCGCCGGAAAATCGACGCTGCTCAAACTGGTGGCCGGTTCGACCGAACCGGATAACGGCACCGTGGCGCTCGGCGGCAGCGTCAAGTTGGGCTACTTCGCGCAGCACGCGATGGATCTGTTGGACGGTGAACGAACGGTCTTCGAGGAGCTGGAATACTCGTTCCCACAGGCCGGGCAGGGCAGCTTGCGAGCACTGGCCGGCTGCTTCGGCTTCTCCGGCGACGACGTCGAGAAGCGCTGCCGCGTACTCTCCGGCGGTGAGAAGGCGCGACTGGTGATGGCCAAGATGCTGTTCGACCCGCCGAACTTCCTCGTACTGGACGAGCCGACCAACCATCTCGACATGGCGACCAAGGAAATGCTGATCGCCGCGCTGTCTGAATTCGAGGGCACCATGCTGTTCGTTTCGCACGACCGGCACTTCCTTGCCGCGCTGTCGAACCGTGTCTTGGAGTTGACGCCGGATGGCATCCATCAATACGGCGGCGGCTATACGGAATACGTTGCGCGCACCGGCATGGAAGCGCCGGGGCTGCGCAGTTAATTCCAGCAACGCGCAGCGCTTGAACGACTCTACCGGCTGGCTTCGAAGACTGTTGCGAGCGCGTGTTGTGCCTCGGCCTGAATTTGGCGCAGGTGGTCCTGGTTGCGGAAACTCTCCGAATAGATTTTATAAACGTCTTCGGTCCCCGAGGGTCGTGCCGCGAACCATCCGGAATCCGTTTCAACCTTGATGCCGCCGAACGGCTCGTTGTTGCCTGGGGCGCGCGCAACAGTCGCACGGACCGGTTCGCCTGCAAGCTCCTTCATGTTCAGTTGTTCCGGCGTGAGCCCCTTGAGAATCGATTTTTGTGCCGGCGTCGCGGGCGCATCAATTCGTTCGTAGTACGGCGTGCCAAGTTCTTCGGTGAGGCCGGCATAAAGCTGGTGGGGATCGCGTCGGGTCCTGGCGGTGATCTCCGCCGCCAGCAGTCCGAGGATGATGCCATCCTTGTCCGTGGTCCAGGTCGATCCATCGCGTTTCAGGAATGATGCGCCGGCGCTTTCTTCGCCGGCAAAGCCAAAGTCACCGCTACATAGGCCATCAACGAACCATTTGAAGCCGACCGGTGTTTCGATCAACTGCCGGTTCAGCTTCTTCGCGACACGATCGATCATCGAACTGCTGACGATGGTCTTGCCGATCGCGCATGTCTGGCGCCACTGCGGCCGGTTCGCGAACAGATACGCAATTGCGGCCGATAAAAAGTGATTGGGATTCATCAGTCCGCCGGTGCGGGTGACAATACCATGCCGATCTGCATCGGTATCATTGGCGAACGCAACGTCGAATGCATCGCGCATTCCGATCAGCCGCGCCATAGCGTAGGGCGACGAGCAATCCATACGGATCTTGCCGTCCCAATCCGCTGTCATGAAGCGGAACGTCGGATCGACAGCATCGCTGATGATTGTCGCGGAAAGTCCGTAGCGCTCGATGATCGGCTGCCAGTAATGGACTGCCGCCCCGCCCAATGGATCGATGCCAATCTTCACCCCGGACGCTCGGATGGCCTCCATATCGAGAACGTTGTTCAGATCGGCGACATAGGGACCGATATAGTCGTGAAGATGGGTCGATGCGGCCTTGCGAGCACGCTCATACGGGATGCGCTTGATCCCGTTGAGTTGCTGCTCAAGATAAGCGTTCGCAACCTTCTCGATGGCAGCGGTGATATTGGTATCGGCAGGGCCACCGTTTGGCGGATTATACTTGAAGCCGCCGTCCTCCGGTGGATTGTGCGATGGCGTTACGACGACGCCATCCGCCAGGCCACTTGTGCGGCCTTTGTTGTAAGACAAAATGGCGTGAGAGATCGCGGGAGTCGGCGTGTAGCCACCATGCTCATCGATCATCACCTCCACGCCGTTGGCTGCAAAAACCTCGAGAGCGCTTGCGAATGCCGGCTCCGCCAGTGCGTGAGTATCGATGCCGAGAAAGAGTGGTCCGGAGATACCGTTCTGATGACGGTAGTCACACAGCGCCTGACTGACCGACAGGATATGATTTTCGTTAAACGAATTATTGAGAGCCGACCCGCGGTGGCCGGAGGTGCCGAAGGCGACGCGCTGGGTTGAAACGGCAGGATTCGGTCGATTGACGAAATAGGCTGTCACCAATTTCGGGACATTGGCCAACATGGCCTGATCGATCGGTTTGCCCGCTGCGGCATTGATGTCGGTCACTGCGTCTCCAGCATGTTTGTGAACGGTCTCGCTGCTGTCCTATCATACAGGCAGTATCGGTGTCGAAACGAACGTCCGGTTGGTTTGCAGAAAGTTGCTTTCCGCACACGCAGGTGGCCTGCGGATCGGGGTTTGACGGCCCGATTGAACGAGCGGTTTGTTCGAGACGCGTGAGATCTAGAGTTTTGGCGACGCCGCAAGCGATGGAAGAAAGCTGGGGCCTTCTGTTCGCAGAAAGTCGAGCATGGCTTGCGCCGGTGGGAGCAACACCTTGTCGCGTCGTCGCACGACCAGCCATTGCCGGACGACTGGCAGCCCAGCCACATCGAGGATCACCAGCCGTCCATCGGCAAGTTCGGATGCCACCGTATGAGCGGAGAGAAAAGCTATTCCGAGACCGGCGAGCACTGCCTGCTTGATGGTTTCGTTACTACCCATCTCCATTCCGATGTTCGGCCGCAGTTCGGTCATCTCGAACAGCGACTCCATCAGGATGCGGGTGCCGGATCCCGGCTCGCGTGTCAGAAACGTCTCGTGCGTTAGATCGACCGCAGCGAGGCCAAAGTCTTTCTCGAGCCAGTGACCTTTCGGAGCAACGATGACGTGCGGGTTGTCGCCGATCAAATGGACTTCAAAATCGATTCCTGCCGGCGGGCGGCCCATGACGGCGATGTCGAGATCGTAGCCGCGCATTGCTTCTCTGATTTCTTCGCGGTTTCCGATTGTCAGCTTGATGTCGATGTTCGGATGTAGCTTCGAGAATGCGGCGATCGCGTAAGGCACGAAGTATTTAGCGGTGCTGACGGCGCCGATGGTGATCGATCCGCCGGTTTTGCCGAGAATCATGTCCAGCGATGTCTGACATGTGCTGATTGCCGCTTCGATGCGCTCCGCAAGCATCAACACTTCCTGACCAGCGCCTGTCAGCGCCATCCCATCCCCCGTCCGCTGCACCAGCGGTAGCCCAGCGAGCTCCTGCAGGTTGCGCAATTGCAAGGTCACCGCTGGCTGGGTGAGACCGAGCCGGTTCGAGGCGCCGGTCACGCTCCCCTCGGACGCAACCGCTGCCAGGGCGCGCAGCTGGCGGATGGTTAGATTATGCAGATGGTGGGAAGACATATAAGAAAAACCTTGGAAAGATATTATTTTTTAAAAATTCCCTTATTTTGATCAGGGCGTCAATATCCGCTTCGAACGCACCGTTCCCATCGCCGGGTTTGAACCGGCGGTCTGCAGGCGGCGGGCGAGGGGGGCGGGACGCGGCATGGGTTCGAGGCAAACCTTAGGCGACTACATCGAGCGCTACTCGCAAACCGGACCCTGGGCGTTACCTGTCGCGGCCGCCATCGACGCCATAGCCGCTGCTTCGATCGATATTGCTGCATCGATGAGTGACGGCGTATCCGCCATCAGTGGCTCATCGACATCATGCAAGAACGCCGATGGAGACATTCAGAAGGACCTGGATGTTCATGCGGATCGGGTGATCCGGCGGGCTCTGCGCTGCGTTCCCGTAGCGGCGATTGCGTCCGAGGAAGAGCGTTTACCCGAAATCCGCGATGCCTCTGCCCGGATCTGCGTTGCGGTCGATCCGCTCGACGGCTCATCGAATATCGAAATCAACATGACCGTCGGGACGATCTTTTCGATCGTGCCGACGCCAACGGATCTGTCGGCGGCATTTCAGCAAAAGGGCACGGCGCAACTCGCGGCAGGCTTCGTCGTCTACGGTCCGCAGACGTCGCTGGTACTGACGCTCGGTGACGGCGTTGACATTTTTACCCTCGATCGCGGTGAAGGCTGCTTCAAGCTGACTTGCCGGGGCGTTCGCATCGCGGTGAGTGCTCCCGAGTATGCGATCAACGCGTCGAACCGACGTTACTGGGAGCCGCCGGTTCGTGCTTTCATCGATGGCTGCATCGCGGGCTCCGAAGGTGCTGCCAACTTCAACATGCGCTGGATCGGCTCGCTGGTCGCGGAAGCTTATCGCATCCTGACGCGCGGCGGCATCTTTCTCTATCCGGCGGATGCGCGCGACGGATACAGCGAAGGGCGCCTGCGTCTCGTTTACGAAGCGCACCCGATGGCTTTCATTGTCGAGCAAGCTGGCGGCGCGGCGACGACCGGATACGGCCGCATTCTCGATATTGCCGCGACCAGCCTGCATCAACGTGTGCCCTTGATCATGGGATCGATCGATGTGGTGCAGCGTGTGGAAGAGCTGCACAACAATCCGCAGACGCCAAGTCAGCTGACGTCGCCATTATTCGCCCATCGCGGCTTCTTCCGCGTCTAGGTGGGATCAGGCATGTCGCGGAAGCATCCCATCATTTCGATCACTGGCTCATCCGGCGCAGGCACGACGTCGGTCAAGCGGACATTCGAACAGATATTCCATCGTGAGCAGGTCAACGCCGTCTATATCGAAGGCGACGCGTTCCATCGTTACAACCGCGCCGACATGCGGGCGAAGATGGCCGACGAGGCGGAACGCGGCAACAAGCATTTCAGCCACTTCAGTCCGGAAACCAATCTGTTCGAAGAGTTGGAGACGGCGTTCCGCGATTACAGCGAGCGCGGCAATGCGATCACACGGCATTATGTCCATGATGCCGATGAGGCTGCGCTGCATCACAGCGCGCCAGGCACGTTCACGCCTTGGGCGCCGCTGGCCGAAAACTCGGACTTGCTTTTTTACGAGGGGTTGCACGGTGCGGTCGTCACCGACAAGGTCAACGTGGCGCGCTATGCGGATCTCAAGATAGGCGTCGTTCCGGTCATCAACCTGGAATGGATTCAGAAGCTGCATCGCGATCGCAGCGCGCGCGGTTATTCCACCGAAGCCGTCACCGACACGATCCTGCGGCGAATGCCGGATTACATCAACTATATCTGTCCGCAGTTCGCCGAAACAGACATCAATTTCCAGCGTGTCCCGACAGTCGATACGTCAAATCCGTTTATCGCGCGTTGGATTCCGACGCCGGACGAATCGATGCTGGTGATCCGCTTCAAGAACCCGCGCGGCATCGATTTCCCCTATCTGCTGTCGATGATTCCCAACAGTTTTATGTCGCGCGCGAACTCGATTGTGACGCCAGGCTCGAAGCTCGACTTGGCCATGCAACTGATCCTGACACCACTGATCATGCAACTGATCGAGCGCAAGCGAGGTGCGAAATGACGTTGCGCGCCGGTCCAGCTTCCGACGGGAGGATCGCTTGAATATTTCGCTATCCGCCAAGACGTCGCAGCCCGCAGTCAGCCACGATGCGTTGGCCAACGCCATTCGGTTCCTGGCGATCGATGCGATCGAACAAGCCAAATCAGGTCATCCCGGCATGCCGATGGGCATGGCCGATGTGGCGACCGTCTTGTTCTCCCAATTCCTCAAATTCGACGCGGCCGATCCGTCGTGGCCCGACCGGGACAGGTTTGTTCTGTCTGCCGGGCACGGCTCGATGCTGCTTTACGCACTGCTGTATCTGACGGGCTACCGCGACGTTACGATTAAGGAGCTCAAGGCGTTCCGACAATGGGGTTCTAAAACGCCGGGTCATCCGGAATACGGTCATACGTCGGGTGTCGAAACGACGACCGGTCCGCTCGGCCAGGGCATCGCGACTGCGGTCGGCATGGCGCTTGCGGAGCGCCTCGCTAACGCGCGTCATGGAGATGATCTGGTCGATCATTTCACCTACGTGATTGCTGGCGACGGATGTCTGATGGAGGGCATCAGTCACGAGGCTATCTCGCTCGCAGGCCATCTCGAGCTGGGTCGGCTGATTGTTCTGTTCGATGACAATCGGATATCCATCGATGGCTCGACGTCGATGTCCTGCTCGGACGATCAACTCGCGCGCTTTGCTGCGTCCGGTTGGTCAGTTCGCCGCATCGATGGCCACGATCCGGAAAGCATCGCAGTTGCACTGGAGGAGGAGCGGCATACGGATCGTCCATCGCTGATCGCTTGCCGCACCGTGATCGGCTATGGCGCACCGGAGCGGCAGGGCACCGAGAAGGCGCATGGGTCGCCGTTGGGGCCTGAGCAGGTTGCCGCTGCACGCGCCGGCCTGCACTGGCCGCATCCGCCATTCGAAATTCCGCAGGATATATTGACGGCGTGGCGGACCATCGGCACGCGCGGGCAGGCCGCCCGCTTGGCTTGGGTCGATCGATATCGTCAACGCGATGCTGCTGCGCGCAGAGACTACGATCGTTCGCTTGAGAGCGAAATTGGCGACGTTGGAACCAAGGCGCTGCACGATGTTCGTCGACGTTTTGCGACCGAACGGCCTGCCGTTGCCAGCCGGCAGGCGTCGCAGCAGGTGATCGACGCAATTGTCCCGGCGCTGCCGAATCTGCTGGGCGGCTCGGCCGATCTCACCCATTCAAATCTGACGCGCGCCAAGAGCCATCGATCGGTAACGCCCGGCTCTTTCGCCGGGAGCTACATTCATTATGGCATTCGCGAGCACGGCATGGCTGCCGCAATGAACGGCCTCGCGCTCCACGGCGGGTTCATCCCTTATGGTGGAACCTTTCTCAGCTTTGCAGATTACAGCAGGCCGGCGATCCGGCTGGCAGCGTTGATGCGAATCCGTGTCGTGCACGTCATGACCCACGATTCCATCGGACTGGGAGAAGACGGACCCACTCACCAGCCTGTGGAACATCTGGCAGCGCTGCGCGCTATTCCAAACGTTCTGGTGTTCCGCCCGGCCGATGCGGTGGAAACTGCCGAGGCATGGACCTGCGCGCTGCAGGCGACAACGCAGCCGTCGGTGCTTTGCCTGTCGCGCCAGGCGTTGCCGACGTTTCGTAGCGATGCCAATGGCGACAATTTGGTAGCGCGTGGGGCCTATCTCGTTGTCAACCCAGAGAAGGGCCGGGATGTCACGCTGATCGCGACGGGTTCGGAAGTTGCTATTGCACTCGATGCCGCGCAGCTCCTGGCCAATGAGGGCATCCGCGCTGCCGTGGTCTCCGCGCCGTGTTTTGAACTGTTCACGCAACAGTCGGCGGACTATCGGGCGCAGATTCTCGGTCAGGCTCCGCGCATCGGCATCGAAGCGGCTGTCGAAGGCGGATGGCGGCGCTGGATTGGCGATCGCGGCGAATTCATCGGCATGACGGGCTTTGGTGCATCGGCGCCAGCCAGTGTGCTCTACGAGAAATTCAACATTACAGCAACGGCGGTTGCGGACGCTGCACGACGCAGCGTTGCATGTTCGCGCGTCGGGGAGGGGGTGGAATGACGGTAAGAGTCGCGATCAACGGATTCGGTCGGATCGGTCGCAATGTGCTGCGTGCCATTGTCGAATCGCAACGTACCGATATCGAGGTGATCGCAATCAACGACTTGGGATCTGTCGAAACCAATGCGCATCTGTTGCGCTACGATTCCGTCCATGGCCGCTTTCCGGGCAAAGTCGTCGTCAATGGAGATACCATCGACGTTGGGCGCGGGCCGATCAAGGTGACCGCGATCAAGGACCCGGCGCAGCTTCCCCATAAAGAGCTGGATATCGATGTCGCGCTCGAATGCACCGGCATTTTCACGTCGAAGGAAAAAGCATCGGCGCACCTCGCCGCAGGTGCCAAGCGAGTGCTGGTATCCGCGCCGGCCAGCGGCGTCGATATGACGGTCGTATATGGCGTCAATCATCAGCAATTGACCGGTGACCATATCGTCGTCTCCAACGCGTCATGCACGACAAATTGCCTGGCGCCAGTGGCCCGCACCCTGCACGACGCGATCGGGATCGACAAAGGCTTCATGACGACGATCCATTCGTATACCGGCGACCAGCCGACGCTCGATACGATGCATAAGGATCCGTATCGTTCGCGCGCCGCGGCACTATCGATGATCCCGACATCCACCGGCGCCGCGAAGGCTGTCGGGCTGGTGCTGCCGGAGCTTAACGGGCGGCTGGATGGTGTGGCCATCCGCGTTCCGACCCCGAATGTTTCTGCGGTGGATTTCAAGTTCAATGCCAAGCGTCCGACCTCGGTCGGCGAAATCAACGAACTCATCAGCACAGCCGCCGCTGGCGAACTCAAGGGCATTCTTGGCTTCACCAACGAGGCCAACATCTCGACCGATTTCAATCACGATCATCGGTCGGCCATCTTCCATATGGATCAGACCAAGGTTCTCGACGGCACGTTCGTGCGCGTGATGGTCTGGTACGACAACGAATGGGGCTTCTCGCACCGCATGGCGGATACGGCCGTTACCATGGGCAAATTGCTATGAGTATTTCGCCACACGCGATCGCTCATCTTGCGAGCGCGAGCGCCGCAATCCCCACCACCGATCACCAATAGGAGATACCGATGGCGCGCATTACTTTGCGGCAACTTCTGGATCATGCAGCCGAATATGGCTACGGCGTTCCGGCCTTCAACATCAATAATATGGAGCAGGGCCTGGCCATTATGGAAGCCGCCGCTGCTGTCGACGCACCGGTGATCATACAGGCATCGCGTGGAGCCCGAAGCTATGCCGGCGATCTCATGCTTGCCAAAATGACCGATGCGCTTGAGCAAATGTATCCGCAGATTCCGCTTTGCATGCATCAGGATCACGGCAACGACGAAGCGACCTGCGCCACCGCCATCAAGCATGGTTTCACATCGGTGATGATGGACGGTTCGTTGAAGGTCGATGCCAAGACGCCGGCAGATTTCGCATACAACGTCGATATCACCCGCAGGGTGGTAGACATCGCGCACTGGATCGGCGCCTCGGTGGAAGGCGAGCTGGGCGTGCTCGGCTCGCTCGAACACGGTGGCGGGGAACAGGAAGATGGCCACGGCGTCGAAGGCAAGGTCAGCGAGGATCAATTGCTGACCGACCCGGATCAGGCCGTCGCGTTCGTCCATGCCACCAAGGTCGATGCTTTGGCAATCGCCATGGGTACATCGCACGGCGCCTACAAATTCACGCGCAAGCCGGACGGGTCCATTCTTGCGATGCATCTCGTCGAGGAGATTCATCGCAGGTTGCCGAACACGCATCTGGTGATGCATGGCTCCTCGTCGGTGCCGCAAGCCCTGCAGGACACGTTCAATTCCTTTGGCGGCGAGATGCCCCAGACCTGGGGTGTGCCGGTCGAGGAAATCGTGCGCGGCATCAAGCACGGTGTCCGCAAGGTGAACATCGACACCGATTGCCGGCTAGCCATGGCGGCAATCTTCCGCAAGGTGGCAACGCAAAATCGCAGCGAATTCGATCCGAGAAAGTTTCTCAAGCCGGCCATGGATGCGATGCGCGATTTGTGCCGCGAGCGATTCGAACAATTCGGGACGGCCGGACACGCGGTCCGGATCAAGGTCGTTCCACTTTCCGAGATGGCGCGTCGCTATCGATCGGGTGCACTCGACCCCGGCACCGCAACGTTGGCGACCGCAGCTGCTTAACGACACGACCGATCAAATTGAACCGGGATATCGGCCCGCACGATCAGGAGGACATCATGAACGGACCTACTGGAACACTGCACGGCAAGGAACGCTACAAGTCTGGCGTCTTGGAATACAAGCGCATGGGCTATTGGGAGCCCGACTACGTTCCCAAGGATACCGACGTGATCGCGCTGTTCCGCGTCACGCCGCAGGAAGGTGTCGATCCGATCGAAGCTGCAGCCGCTGTTGCGGGCGAGTCGTCGACGGCTACATGGACGGTGGTTTGGACCGACCGTCTGACCGCCGCCGAGAAATATCGCGCGAAGTGTTACCGCGTGGACGCGGTGCCGAATGCGCCGGGCCAATACTTCGCCTACATAGCCTACGATCTCGATCTGTTCGAGCCCGGTTCGATCGCCAATTTGTCAGCTTCGATCATCGGTAACGTTTTCGGGTTCAAGCCGCTCAAGGGCCTTCGTTTGGAAGACATGCGCTTCCCGGTCGCGTACGTCAAAACGTTCCAGGGGCCGGCGACGGGCATTGTCGTTGAACGCGAGCGGCTCGACAAATTCGGCCGGCCGTTGCTGGGCGCCACGGTCAAGCCGAAGCTCGGTTTGTCGGGCCGCAACTACGGCCGCGTGGTGTATGAGGCGCTGAAAGGCGGCCTGGATTTCACCAAGGATGACGAGAATATCAATTCGCAGCCGTTCATGCATTGGCGTGAGCGCTTCCTGTATTGCATGGAAGCGGTCAATCGGGCGCAGGCAGCCTCGGGCGAAGTGAAGGGGACCTACCTCAATGTCACCGCCGCGACGATGGAAGATATGTACGAGCGTGCGGAGTTTGCCAAGGAACTTGGCTCCATCATCGTCATGATCGATCTGGTGATCGGCTACACGGCCATTCAATCGATGGCCAAATGGGCCCGCAAGAATGACATGATCCTGCATTTGCATCGTGCCGGGCATTCGACCTACACGCGCCAGAAGTCGCACGGCGTTTCCTTCCGTGTAATCGCAAAATGGATGCGGCTGGCAGGTGTCGATCATATCCATGCTGGAACCGTCGTCGGCAAGCTCGAAGGCGATCCCAATACGACGCGCGGTTACTACGATGTCTGTCGCGAAGACTTCAATCCAACCAGACTGGAGCATGGAATTTTCTTCGACCAGCATTGGGCCAGCCTCAACAAGATGATGCCGGTGGCATCCGGCGGCATTCACGCCGGGCAAATGCATCAGCTCCTTCATCTGTTGGGTGAGGACGTCGTGCTGCAGTTCGGTGGCGGCACCATCGGTCATCCGATGGGAATTCAGGCCGGCGCTATCGCGAATCGCGTCGCACTTGAGGCGATGATTTTGGCACGCAACGAAGGCCGCGACTATGTCCACGAAGGTCCGGAAATCCTGGCCAAGGCGGCGACGACCTGCACGCCGCTGAAGTCGGCCCTCGAGGTGTGGAAGAACGTGACCTTCAATTATGAATCAACAGATGCGCCGGATTTCGTGCCGTCGCTCACTCCCGCAGTATAAGAGGTTGTCATGCGGCTTACTCAAGGATGTTTCTCGTTTCTGCCTGATTTGACCGACGAGCAGATCACCAAGCAGATCCAATATTGCCTGCAGCAGGGTTGGGCCGTGAACATCGAGTTCACTGACGATCCTCATCCCCGCAATACATACTGGGAGATGTGGGGCCTGCCGATGTTCGACCTGCGCGATGCCGCCGGCATCATGATGGAACTGACGGAATGCCGCCGTGTCTACGGCGACCGTTACATTCGCATCACCGGGTTTGATTCCAGTCACGGTTGGGAATCGGTGAAGATCTCGTTCATCGTCAATCGGCCGAAGGAAGAGGCAGGCTTCCGTCTCAATCGACAGGAGGCCAGCGGACGCAACATCCGTTACACGACGCAGGCCTATGCAACGGATCGGCCGGAAGGCTACCGCTATATCTGACGCTGAAATCCGGGCCGGCTTGAAACGATATATTCCCAGTCGTTTCAGCCTCGGATCAACTGCTTCGTCGTCATTGACGACGAAGCCTCTTTCGATGAGGATTCGATGCTGCAACATTCACCGGTGACGCATGAAGCCGAAGCCGATCCATTGCCGCAAGGCGCGGTGGATCTCAGGCAGGAATCGGAAGCCGCCGGAATTGCGGGAGTCCTCGATCACCTCGATCGCGATCTGGTCGGATTGACGCCGGTGAAGACGCGGATCAAGGAAATCTCGTCCTTGTTGCTGATCGAGCGTATCCGCAGCCGCATGGGATTGGTGGCTGTGCCTCCGACGCTGCATATGTCGTTCACGGGAAATCCGGGGACGGGCAAGACGACAGTGGCGCTGCGCGTCGCCGAGATGTTGCACAAGCTGGGTTTCGTCCGCCGCGGGCATGTTGTTTCCGTGACGCGAGACGAACTGGTCGGGCAATATATCGGTCACACCGCGCCAAAGACCAAGGAGATCCTCAAAAAGGCGATGGGGGGCGTGCTCTTCATCGATGAAGCATACTATCTGCATCGGCCCGATAACGAGCGCGACTACGGACAGGAAGCCATTGAGATTCTGCTGCAGGTGATGGAGACTCAACGAGAGGATCTCGTGGTGATCCTTGCCGGTTACGGCGACCGGATGGACAAGTTCTTCGCCAGCAATCCTGGTTTCCGATCGCGCATCGCCCATCATATCGATTTCCCGGACTATTCTGAACAAGAACTCATCGCCATCGCCGAGCTGATCCTGCAACAGCAGAATTATCGGTTTAGCGCGGACGCGCGCGAGGCGTTTGTTCGCTACATCGCGTTGCGTAAGACGCAACCGCTGTTCTCCAATGCCCGTTCGATACGCAATGCCATTGATCGGATGCGTTTACGCCAGGCCAATCGGCTCGTCGCCAATCTGGATCGATCGCTGACGGTTGCGGACCTAGAGCGCATCGAGGCGGCGGACGTGTTGGCAAGCCGGGTATTTGCAGCGGCGGCGACAACGCGGCCTGATTCACACGCAACCGGCGCGCGTGTGTGATGACAGCGCCAGTCATTATCGCGCCGTCCATTCTGGCTGCCGATTTTGCCCGTCTCGGCGACGAAGTTACCGCGATCGATGAGGCCGGTGCCGACTGGATTCACTGCGATGTCATGGATGGGCACTTCGTCCCCAACATCAGTTTTGGGGCGGATATCATCAAGGCAATTCGTCCGCGAACACGAAAGACTTTCGATGTCCATCTAATGATCGCGCCGGTCGATCCCTATATCGCGGCATTCGCCGAGGCCGGCGCGGACATCATTACGGTACATGCTGAAGCTGGTCCGCATCTCGACCGCTCGCTGCAGGCCATTCGTGCCCTCGGCAAGCAGGCCGGTGTGGCGTTATGTCCGGCAACTTCGGAAGTCGTTCTGGAAAGCGTGCTTGATCGAGTCGATCTGATTTTGGCGATGACGGTCAATCCAGGTTTCGGTGGTCAGTCCTTTATCAGTTCACAGCTTCCCAAGATCGCGCGTATCCGCGCCATGATTGGCGATCGGCCTATTCGCCTTGAGGTCGATGGCGGAATCAATGTCGAGACCGCCGCCATGGTGGCCGAAGTCGGAGTGGATACGATTGTTGCGGGGTCGGCCGTCTTTCGCGGAGGAAGTCTCGCGGGTTACCGTAGCAATATCGCGGCAATCAGGGAATCGGCGATATCCGGCATGCACGTCTGATGGTTGTTTCTCACGGCAAATGTGTGGGCGAGCGGTTCAACGTCAAGACAAGCGGCTTTGCAGGAGGTTACGTCGCCTTGAGGGCATTTGCCGCACTGTTATTCGATGTCGATGGAACGCTGGCCGAGACCGAGGAACTACATCGGCGGGCCTTCAACGAGGCGTTTGCTTTCTTCGAGTTGCCGTGGATCTGGGACGTCGCTCTGTATCGGCGATTGTTGCGCGTCACCGGCGGCAAGGAACGTATCAAATTCTTTATACGTGAGATATCCGGCGACGACGGATCGATTTCGAACGAGAGGATCGCAGAGATCCATCGCTTCAAGACGGCCCGCTATGGCGCTTTGGTTGAAACAGGCGCCTGTCAGTTGCGGCCCGGTGTTGCGGATCTGGTCCTAGCGGCCTCCGATCGCGGCCAGAGACTGGCCATTGTGACGACGGCGTCCCGGCACAACGTCGATGCGTTGCTCGAAGTCACGTTTGGATCGGCCTGGCAACGATACTTTCCCGTCGTGATATGTGGCGGTGACGTCAGACATAAGAAGCCGGCGGCAGAGGCTTATCTGAAAGCTCTCGATTATCTCGAATTGCCTCCGGATCGTTGTCTGGCTATCGAAGATTCTCGCAACGGGCTGCTCGCTGCCAAAGGAGCAGGAATTCCCGTACTGATTACCCGCAGTCACTATTTCCAGGATGATGATTTCAGCGGCGCCTTGCGGATTGTCGGAGACCTCACCGAATTGAAGGATGGCCTGCCTGCGTGCGAACAAGGCGGCGACACGGGCTCGCCGTCTTCGAATGCATTCAATGTTCGCGCGATGCGAGGCGATAGAGACCGCGCGCGGCGGAGTCCAGCAGGAAACCCAGCACGCCGATGATCAGCACCATCGCCATCAATTCCGAATAGGCGAGACGATCGCGGGTATCCAGAATGAAATAGCCGAGGCCCGCCGACACGCCCAGCATTTCGCATGGCACCAGCACGATCCAGACGATGCCAATCGCCAACCGCAGGCCAACGAGGACATGACCAAGGACACCGGGAACGATGATGTACCACAGCGTTTCCCAACGCGTTGCGGACAGGCTGCTCGCCAGGCGGAGCCAACTCGGTTGCAAACGCCGCACGCCCTCTGCGGTGCTGAGCAGGATGGGCCACACCGCCGCAAAGGTCAGCAGGAAATAGATCGGCTCATCGCCGACGCCGAACATCATGACCGCAATCGGCATCCACGACAGCGGTGAGATCATCCGCAGAAACTGGAAGGCCGGCGACGTCGCGGCGTTCAGCAGGCGAAAACTTCCGACCGCCAGACCCAGCGGAATGCCGATCAACAATGCAAACCCAAGTCCGACGAGAACACGGCGCAGACTGACCAGAATATGAATCCAGAGGTCCGAATGCGTCGAAAGTTCGGCGAGGCTCGCCACGGCGCTGGTCGGCGAGAACCTGCGCACGAAGCTTTGCGCCGGTGCGATTAGGTCGGTCCCGATCCACCACAACAGCAATAGAACGACAAGGCCGCCGATGCCGAGCAAACCATTGGTCAGACCAAGGCTGCGGGCACGTGTATCCGCACCGGCAGGCGCGCGCGCTGCGGGTACCTGCGGTCGAGCCTTGCGGGGCTTCGCGGCTGATACGGCGATGCCATCGGCGGGCCAACTGGTGCTCACGCAGAAATCACCTCGGTTCGAGTGAAGGATTCCGGCAGGCCGAATGCTGTCATGCCGCCTGCCGCCGTAACGGCCTTTTTGACGAAGCTCTCATCCACCAGTTCGCGTGCTGCGACGGTCGGGTCGAGCGTGGTGAGAAACGAGCGATCGCCTTCGATCAGCGTATCCTTGAGGCGGCGAACCAGTTCTTCGGTGTAGCTCGGATACGGGTACGGCTGGAAATCGATCCGGCGTTCGCGCCAAGCCGCATTGCGGATCGCACCGGTCTTGAGGTAGGCCGCATCGTCGCTTGCCGGTGGCGCAAGGACTTTCTCCAGCACGGCGGTGGTGTGTGGCGTGTAACGATTGACGCCATCTTTAGACAACAATGCCGCGGTCTCGGCACGGTTCGCGCGCGTCCAGAGCTGCGCCTTGACCATGGCGTTGACGACTTTCTGCGACCATTCCGGCCGTTGCTGCAGGTCGCGTTCATGCATGAAGACAACGCAGCAGGCGTGATCCTTCCAAACGTCGCCGGTGAAACGCAGTATCTTGCCGATACCAAGCGTTTCGGCCGTTGCGTTGAAGGGCTCGGCAACGATGTAACCGGCGATCTGGTTCGAGGCGAGCGCCGGGACCATGTCGGCAGGCGCCATCACCACCAGATTGACTTCGTTGGCGGCGGGGGTGCCAGTCCGCTTGGAAACCGGCACCAGGCCGTTCTCACGCAACAGGGCTTGCAGCACCACGTTGTGGATCGAATACCAGAACGGAATTGCGACCGTCTTGCCGCCGAGATCCTTGACGTCGTTGATCTGCGGTCCGACGCTGAGGCCGGATCCGCCCGTATGATTCCAGGCCACGACTTTTGCCGGCGCCTTGCTGCCGAAGCGCGCCCAGACGGTCATCGGCGACAGAAGATGCACGACGTTAACCTGGCCAGAAATGAATGCTTCCAGCACCTGAGACCAGCTGCGCAACAGTACCGGCTTGTCCGCCTTCAGACCCTCGGCATCGAAAAAACCTTTGCCGTGGGCGACCAGCAGCGGCGTCGCGTCGGTGATCGGAAGGTAGCCGATCCGCACCGGCGCATCGTTTTCCTGGGCCCGCGCCTCGTAAGCGCGCAGCAATGGCAATGCACCCGCTGCCGTGAACAGCGCGGAGAGTTTAACCATTTCGCGGCGGGAAATATCGTTGGTGGACATCATCGTTCCTTTAGTGGCGACGCGCATTCTGCAGCGTCGAGAGAATTTCGATGCGGATGGCGCCAAGCTCGGCAACGTAGTCTTCGCGTGGCTTGGGCAAGTCGATCGACCAGTCGCCGATCTGATGTGCTGGCGTGCCGCCCAGTAGCAGGATGCGATCCGACACCAGCAACGCCTCGTCGATGTCGTGGGTGATCATCACCGCGGCGGTCTGGAAGTCGCGCACCACCTTGAGCAGGAGATGTTGCATCTCAGTACGCGTTACCTCGTCAAGCGCACCGAATGGCTCGTCGAGCATCAGGATTTCAGGCTTGCGCGCGAGGCAGCGAGCGAGTGCGGCGCGCTGCGCCATGCCGCCCGAAAGCTGATCGGGAAAATGCCGACGCGCGTGCGTCAGTCCGACTTCGCCAATCGCAGCGTCGACGCGTGCGCGGCTTTCCGCGCGCGACAGGTTCGGCTGGTGATTGAAATTGAGGCCGAACGCCACGTTCTTCTCGAGCGACAACCAGGGCAGCAGGCTGGGATCCTGGAAGGCGATCGCAACCCGAGGATGGACGCCGTGAAGGGCGTCGCCGTGCATTTGCACGGCACCTTCGGTCGGTGGCTGCAATCCCGCCAGCACACGAAGCAGGCTGGACTTGCCGACGCCGCTCGGTCCGAGAATCGTGACCACCTCGCCCGGATCCAGTGCGAAGTCGAATTCCGCCAGAATGGGTTGAGTCGCGCCGGGATATCTCAGGCTGACCTGGCTTGCCTCGAGCAGACGCGCTGTCATGCCGGCTCCTTGATCGTGGCACGCTGGCTTTGCGAGACCAGCGCCGTCTTCAATTGAACGAGGCTCGGTGTAACCAGCGGGATGAACGCCACCTCGCGTAGCCGGCGCTGAATGCCCTTGCCGGGTACGGAGAGATACGCACGGCCGCCGGAGGCCGAGAGCTCGAGCTGCACGGCCGCAGCGGCGATATCGGCGAGGCGAATGCGCAAACTGAACAGGGCTTCCGCTCCGGTCTCGAAGCGATTGTCACGCAATCCCTTGAGAAGTTCGGCTTCGGCTTCCTCCAGATCGTCGACCAGTTCGTCCAGCGGCGTCGCGAGAACACCGCGGCCGGTGCCAAGCAAAGCATTTGTTTCGGCAAGGGCGCGACGCGCAACGCCAATCGACATCGCGCATTGCATGCCGAGGAAGGCGGGGCGCACTTTCGGCAACCATTCGCCGGCGTTCGGATGGATAATGCGGCTGGCATCGATCGTGACGTTGTCGATCGTGATGGCTGCGGTGCTGGTCCCGCGCATCGCCATCAGGTCGAGATCGGGAGAGCGTGTCAGGCCTGCGTCATCCGATGACAGGCTCGCGATAAAGGCAGGCGCATCGCCAGCGCCCTGTACGGCGGCGGCGGCGTCGAAACCATCCACATGAAGATTGGTGATCCACGGCAATTTGCCGTCGATGCGAAGATTGTCGCCAGCCTGGCTTGCCTTGATCTGCAAGCCTTCGATGCCGGAGAGGAATTTCATCGCATTCGACAGGCCAGTTGCGCCGGCCCTGCGGCCGGTCAACAGGTCAGGCAGCAAGCGATCCCGCAACGCGGTATTCGGGCTCTGCAGCAAATATTCGATGAATGTCCGATGGCCCCAGAACACGAAGCCGGCCGCAAGCGACCGATCCGAAACCGCAGCAATTGCCGCGACCGCATCGGTGGCGTCCCCGCCGGTGCCGCCGAGAGACGCAGGTACGCCGATTTTGAACAAGCCTGCATCGGCAAGCGTGGGGAGCAACGCATGTACGTTGGCTCCCGTATCGAGATCGTGGGCGGCGCTATCCAGCCATGCGGCAAGATCGGCAGGTAACTCGGTCATGGGACTAACTCTGCGTGTGGGATTATTCGGCGGCGGCGGCCGGGCGAACCCAGGCATAGGGCTGCAGTTCGGCGTTGAGCGCCGGCTGGCCGAGGTTGTTGGCGAAGTTGCATAGGGTCGCGAGGCTGACACCGAGGACGACTTCCAGGGCGTTCGCTTCGCTGAAGCCCGCTGCGCGGAACGACTTCAGTTCGGCATCGTCAACGTTGCCACGGCTGCGAATGACCGCACGGGTGAAGTCTGCCACCGCGTTCAGCCGGGCATCGTCACCATGATTGCCGTGACGCAACGCTTCGACCGCCGGCTCCTTCAGTCCCGCCTTCTTGTAGGCAACGGCGGTGTGACCCGCGACGCAGAAACCGCATCCGTGAGTCGCGGCAGCGGTGATCTGCACTGCCTCGCGTTCGGCGAGGGTCAGGCCGCTGCGGGCGTTGATGCCCGAAACGGTTTGATAGGTTTCCAGAGCGACCGGAGCATTGGCCAACAGGCGGACCAGGTTCGGCAGGAAGCCGTTGTTCTTTTGCGCGCTCTCCAGGCCAGCCTTGGCGGCTTCGGGAGCGTCTTCAATGGTGCGTAGGGGGAGACGGGACATGGTAAATTTCCAGTATGAGCGAGGATTCTTGCGCGGATCGAGCCGACGTCGCTGCATCGGCTCACTTCGACATGGCGCTTTCTTAGGCCCTTTTCAGCGGCAAGAGAGGGCACGCACAAAAAAGACGATAAACTTCCACGGCGAACCTCGATCCGTGGAATGGGAATCTCTATTCAATCGATTCTGGGCAATCAGGTGCTCTGGTATTTGGTCGCGTCTTTGCAGCGATCGTCGCACTCATGATCGCGCGGTGATCGACCGCAAAAAATCGATCAGAAGGCAAGTGCCAGACGTCGGCAATGCATCTCCGACATGACGACAAAGCCCACATCGAACATCGATGTGGGCCTGTACTTTTGTCGAACTATACCGAGTGATCAGATAGCGCCGGATGGCGAGACGCTTGCCGATTGCGCCAGGCTGCGAGCGGCACGCTGCCTCCGCACGGCTTCGAAGCCATGCATGCCGACCTGCCACTGCATCCCGACGATTGCCCCTTTGGTCGGCTGCAGCAAGGCAAGCGCACTGAAGAAGGTGAGTGGCAGCCAGATGAGGGCGTGTAGCCAATAAGGCGGCGCATACGCGGTCTCGACGGCCAGGATGAGCGGCACCACGATGTGACCGACGGCAACGATGACGAGGTAGGCGGGAAAGTCGTCCGCCCGGTGATGATGGAATTCCTCACCACACGCTTCGCAGTTGTTCGCAACCTTGAGAAAGCGGCTGAACAGCTTTCCTTCGCCACAGTTCGGGCATTTGCCGCAAAATCCGCGGCCCATTGCCTGTAGGAGGGGAGTCTGTTGCGATCCTGAGGTCATTGTCGTGCTCCTCTTGCGTGAGCCATACAATATCCGTATTGTCGCAGACAATCAAAACAATATGGTGGTATTGCATGGATTGGAACCCGACAATATCCGATGGGACAGGTCCGATTTACCTGCGGATCGTGGAGGCGCTGTCGTCGGATATCGCTAGCGGACGATTGGTGCGGGGACAGCAATTGCCCACCCATCGCGCGCTCGCGAAATCGCTAGATGTCGATCTGACCACCGTCACGCGCGCCTATGGCGAGGCGCGGCGCAGGGGATTGCTGGATGCTCACGTGGGGCAGGGCACATTCGTTTCGGAAACGAGTGCGCGCGCGGCGTCGGACATACCCTATCAGGTCAAGATCGATCTCTCGATGAACGTGCCGCCGCATCCGGTCGAAGCCAATCTGGACGTCCGCATCACGCAAGGACTGGCCGCCATTCGGAATCAAACGGGATTGACGGCGTATCTGAGCTATCAACATCCCGGTGGCAGCGATGAGGAGCGGGCGGCGGCGGCTGACTGGTTGCGACGCCGCGTTCCGCGGGCGTCCGCCGATCGCCTGGTCGTTTATCCGGGCAGCCAGGCGATCCTTTTCAATCTGCTGTTGTCGCTGACTTCCCCGGGCGATGTCGTGCTCACCGAGCAATTGACGTTTCCCGGTATGAAAGCTGCTGCGGCGAAGCTCGGTGTGCGCCTCGTCGGCGTTGAGATGGATGCCGAGGGCATCAAGCCCGATGCGCTGGAGGATGCGTGCCGCCTGCATCAGCCCAAAGCGGTGTATCTTGTTCCGACACTCCATAACCCAACCACAGCGACGTTGTCGCCGGCGCGGCGCAAGGCAATTGCCGCCATCATTCGCGCGAGCGGCGGGTTCCTGATCGAGGACGATGCTTACGGTTGGCTTGATCCCTCGGCCTCGCCGATTTCGAACCTGATTCCCGAGCGCAGCTATCTTGCCGTCAGCCTGTCGAAATGCATCGCGCCAGCCTTGCGCGTGGCGTACTTGCTGGTACCGGATGCAGCATCGGAGCAACTTATGCGCAGCATCCTGCAAGCGACGATGCAGATGCCACCGCCGCTGATGGTCGCGTTGGTCACGCATTGGCTTAGGTCGGGGACCGCAGACCAGATCGTCACCGCCATTCGTAACGAATCCAGCGGTCGGCAACAACTCGCGTCGAAGATCCTGAAGGGGTTGTCGTTCGCGGCATCGCCCGGCGGACACCATCTCTGGCTGACTTTGCCACGTCAGTGGAATTGCAACGATTTCGTCTCGCATGTCTTACGCGACGGATTGGCGGTTGTCGGAGGCGACGCATTTGCAGTGAATGCGTCGGCGCCGCATTCCGTCCGGGTTTCATTGGGGGCCGCGCGCAATCGCGCCGAACTCGCACAGGCCCTCCACGTATTGGCCAATGCCCTGAGGTCGCCGGTTGCGAATGTGCAGATCGTCTGATGCTGTCGCACGACAGGACACTTGAAGAACCTGCTGCCGAAGTTACCGTGCGCGAGCAATGAACGTAGGCAGGAATCGCGGACCAAGAAGGGCGAACAATGCCACTTATCGAATCCAACGGGGCCAGGCTCTACGTCGAACAAACCGGCGAAGGTTATCCGATCGTCTTCGTGCATGAGTTGGGTGCGGACCATCGCGAATGGGAAGCGCAGGTTCGTTACTTCTCGCGGGCCTATCGCTGCATCACCTATAATGCGCGTGGCTATCCGCCGAGCGACGTGCCGGATGATCCGCAGTTGTATGGCTGGGAGTTTGCCGTCGATGATATCGTGGCGGTCATGCGTGGCGTTGGCGTCGAACGCGCTCATATCGTCGGATTGAGCATGGGCGGATACGCGGCGCTGCAATTCGGGTTGCGTTATCCCGACAAGGTGAGTGCGATGGTGGTCGCCGGCGCGGGGTCTGGCTCGCCGCCGGCGCTTCGCGAAACCTGGATGAAAGAGACGCCGGAGTTCGCGCGCGGGTTTCTTGAGCGCGGTATGGCGGCGATGGCCCAGGAAATGGGACACAGTCCCACCCGGATTCAGCTCAAACGCAAGGATCCGCGGGGCTGGCAGGATTTCGTCGATCATCTGACGCAGCATTCGCCGCAAGGCATGACCCATACTATGATGCGTTATCAGACTTTGCGGCCCTCGCTGCATGATTTTCAGCAGCAGTTTGCGCGTATGACAATTCCAGTTCTGCTGATGGTGGGGGACGAAGATGCGCCATGCATCGAGACCAACCTGATGTTAAAATCCGTTCTGCCGAACGCCGGGCTATGGATTTGTCCCAACACCGGCCATGCGATCAATCTCGAGGAACCGGCCGCGTTCAATGCGCAGGTCGATGGCTTTCTCAGCGCGGTTGCTTGTGGGCATTGGCGGCACGGGTTTGGAAGCTGAAATCTTGCGGGCATGCTGTCGCCCATCTGGCAACACTGCCTTGCCCAACAATAGGCGCGCATCCTGCGGCGGCCGAGAAAGTGAACACTGGAGGTTTCATGCGTAACTTTAGCGAAACGAGTATCACCGATGCCGTCCTGGCGCGCATTCAGAACACTGGCAACCCGCGCATCAAGCAGATCAATGAAGCTCTGGTACGGCATCTGCACGCTTTCATTCGCGAGATCCGGCCAACCCAGAAGGAGTGGGAGCAGGGGATCGATTTTCTCACCCGCACGGGACATATGTGCAGCGATAAACGGCAGGAGTTCATTCTGCTGTCGGATACGCTCGGCGCGTCGATGCTGGTCGACGTCATCAATCACGGCCATTTGGAAGGTGTCACCGAGACGACCGTATTGGGGCCGTTCTTCGTGGAAGCACGGCCGGACAAGGCGCTTGGTGAAGATATTTCCGGGGGAATGGAGGGCGATGCAATGATCGTTACCGGTTCGGTCTCGTCGCCGGACGGTCGGCCGATCGCCAACGCAGTCATCGACGTGTGGCACTCCGATGACGATGGCTATTACGATGTGCAGCAGCTCGACAAGATCGGCGATCTGGCGATGCGGGCAAGATTTCACGCTGACGAGAATGGTCGTTTCCGGTTCTGGTCGATCAAGCCTGCCGCTTATCCGGTCCCGCACGACGGCCCAACCGGTGAAATGCTGGAATCGCAGGGACGGCATCCCTGGCGGCCGGCGCATGTTCACTTCATGATATCCGCACCGGGCTTCGAGCAACTCGTGACCCATGTCTTTGTTGCTGGCGACAAGTATCTGGATTCCGACGTGGTGTTCGGCGTCAAGGATAGTTTGATCCGGGAGTTCGTTCGGCATGAGCCGGGATTGGCGGCGGACGGCCAGATGCGGGACACCCCCTACTATCACCTCAACTACGATTTCGGGTTGAAGCCGGATACGGCCGCATCAGAAGCGGGAGCATCGTAGTCAGTTCGGTCGGGAGATGAGGACGCCCCTGACGTAACCGTCTCGTGGCGGCGTCCGCGGCATCGCATCTATCGTGAGTAACGCCGTTGCTTGTCGAACGTGTATTCAGGCTGTGCTTGCCGTTGCTGCTGCTCTTGTGATCCGTGACGCGAGCCAATCGCAGCGATCAACATAGCTGTGTGCTCGGGCAACTTACAATTATGACGCCGATGCTTGCCAAGCTGTATATGTTTCGCTCATACTGCCCGGACGCTCAATTCAAGAAGCGATCCGATAGGGAGAGAGACCACGATGGCGACAATTTCGCGCCGCAGCGCTGTGCGGGCAGGGCTCGCATCTGCAGCATTGATAGCTTTGTCAGTCGGCGCGCAAGCCGCCGATCCCATCAAGATTGGCGTCACCATCACGCAATCGCCGCCTGGCTCGGTCGTTCAGGGCACTCAGGTCAAGGATGGCCTCGAAGTGACCGCCAAGATCATCAACGACGCTGGCGGGATCGACGGCCGCCCCGTGGAATTGGTGATCGAGGATACGCAGGGACTCCCGGAAAAGGCGCGCGCTGCGGTCGAGAAGCTGATCACCCGCGATAAGGTCGTGGCCATCACCGGCGAACATCAGAGTTCGGCTGCATTGGCCGGGATGGAAGTCGCGCATCGCTATCATATTCCCTACGTCAACACGAACGGCTGGTCGGACGCGATCCGCGAAAAGGGGTACGCCGAGGTCTTCAATCCGGGCAACTACAACAATCACGTGGGCGACGCGGTCGCCGCAACGATGAAATCGCTCGGCGTGAAGCGGGTTGTGGCCTTTGCGGAGAACACTGACTATGGCATCGGCCTTGCCAAGGTGATTGGCGCCAAGCTCAAGGAGCAGGCGCCGAACGTCGAATACAAATATGAGACGCTGGACCGGGCGTCGAAGGATTTCCTGCCGGCCATTTTGCCCCTGCGCGCCAATCCGCCGGACGCCGTGATCGACGTCATGTTGCCGCCGGCCGCCTACATCATGATGAACCAGGTCTATGAACAGGGTATCGCGCCATCGGCCAAGACCTGGTTCTATGACGCCTCCGGTCTCGCTGACTATCCGGACTTCTGGCAGAACGTGAAGGAAGCCGGCAAGGGGCTGTTGGTGTTCGGCCTCTACCATCCGAAGATGAAGCAGCCCCCAATGGGCAAGCAGATCGGCGATGCTTATACCGCGAAGACCAAGAATCAGCCGAACCGCCTATTGTTCCAGGCCGCGGATTCGTTGCTGGTGATCGCGGATGCCATCAAGCGCGCGAAATCGACGGAGCCGGACGCGCTTATCAAGGCGTTGGAGGACACCAAGCTGACAGGCACGCGCGGCGAGATCACCTTCTCGAAGGAAGCCGGTTACAAGAACCATCAATGGCTCGATGTGCCGTATGTGACTTTCCAGCTCACGGATGTGAATCAGAAAGTCGAGAACTCGGCGCTCGTTGAAGAGCCCGGACATCCGCTCGATGCCGCAAAGCTTTGGAAGCCCGCGAAGTAACCAACTCGGGCGACAAGGTTAGTTACGATGGGAGCCATCAGCGTCGATCTGGCGGTGAACGGCCTGATTACCGGTCTGTTCTACGCGCTGATGGCCATTGGGCTGTCGCTGATCTTCGGAATCTTGCGCATTGTGAATTTCGCCCATGGCGAGTTCTACATGGTCGGCGCTTATGCCTACACGCTGATCGCGCTTGGCCTCGGCGTGCCGGTGTGGGTCGCGCTGCCGCTCGCGTTTCTTTTTGGCGCATTGGTCGGCTGGATCACCGAGCGGACGCTGATGCGGCCGCTTTATGCCGGCTACACCTCATGGGGACTGATGCGGGATGAATATGCCGTCATCGTCACGTTCGGCCTATCGCTGTTCCTGATCAATCTCGTCGACAAGGTGATCGGACCCTATGCCTATCGTGGCCCGCCCCTGGTCGACGCCAGCCGGATCGTGCTTGGCCCGGTGCTTATCAGCGGGCATCGACTGTTGGCTGCGGGCATCGCCATCGCCGTTATCCTGATCACCGCCGCGCTGATCAAATGGTCTTTCTGGGGCAAACAGATCAGGGCGGTGTCGCAAAACCGGCTTGGCGCCTCGCTGGCCGGGATCGATACGGCGCGGGCGAGCAGCATCGTCTTCATGCTGTCGGGCGGTCTTGCGGCATTCTCCGGCGCACTGCTATCGCCGGTGATCAATGCTTCGCCCGATGTCGGCGCGTTCCCGGCCATCAAATCCTATATCATCGTCGTGCTTGGCGGTATGGGATCGGTGCCCGGCAGCATTGTCGCCAGCCTCGCGCTCGGCATTATCGAGAGTTTCGGCGCCGTCTATCTGTCCTATCAATATCGTGACGGCTTCGGGCTGATCCTGCTGATGCTGTTCCTGCTGTTCCGCCCGCAAGGTCTGTTCGGCGAGAAGGGACGGGAGGTCTGATGTCGGCATCGGAAACTCCCCTACATTCCGGCGGCGCCGACAAGCGGTCGGTCGCCAGCACTTCGACCGGCAAGAGCGCGGTCGAGTTTCGTGCGGCCATCGCATTCCTGATCGTCATCGCGCTTATCCCGGCCGTTGTCCGCAACGACTACTGGCTGGGCGTGCTGATCGTCTCGATGTATTTCGCCATCCTGACCGGCGCATGGAATCTGCTCGCCGGCTACACCGGGCAATTCTCGCTGGCACCTGCGACGTTCGCCATGATCGGCGCCTATGCGACCGGGCTGCTATGTACAGCATTCGGCGTGCCGCCCTTGCTGGGCATCGTTGCAGCGATCCTCATTGCCGGCCTGACCGGATTGATCCTGGGGCGCATCGTACTTCGCCTGACCGGGCCGTATTTGGCACTGACTACTCTCAGCTTCGCGGAGATCATGCGCCTTGTTGCGTCCAACTCGATCGACATTACGCGCGGCGATCTCGGCCTGGCCGTGCCGGGGCTGCTCAGTAGCCGCATCGGCTGGTACTACATCTTCGTAGGCGTGCTCGCATTTCTATTGGTGGCGCTATATGCCCTGCTGCGATCCAAGGCTGGCTTGTTCCTGCAGGCGATCCGCGATGACGAGGTGGCTGCCGCACGCAGCGGCGTCGATGTGGTGTTCTGGAAGACGGCCGCATTCGCATTGTCGGCGGCGGCCAGCGGTTTCGCCGGCGCGCTCTATGCTCACTTCGCGGAGCTGGTGACGCCGGAACTGGGGCTGATCGGTCAGACCGGTCTGATCGTCAGCATGGCGGTGATCGGCGGCATGGGCACGCTGGCGGGGCCGTTGATTGCGGCATTCCTCGTCTACGTACTGTCCGAATGGCTGCGCGATGTCGGCGGCTACCAGCTTGTGGTGTTCTCGGCACTCGTCGTGATCTTCGCCCGCTTCTTCCGCGAAGGCTTGTGGGGATTGGCGCGCGGTGCCATGCAACGCTGGAGGCGATCGTGAGCCTTTTATCGGTGCGTGGAATCGTCAAGCGTTATGGCGGGCTTACAGCCGTCGATGGCGCGAGCTTCGATATCGACGCCGGCGAATTGGTTGGGCTAATTGGGCCGAACGGCTCGGGCAAGACAACTCTGCTCAATATTCTGAGCGGACTGGCCGAGCCGGATGGCGGCGAGATATTGCTCGACGGGGCGCCATGTCATGGCCTCAAGCCGGAGCAACTGGCGCATCGTGGCGTCATGCGGATGTTTCAGCTCACTCGTGTGTTCCGCCGGATGAACGTCATCGATAATCTGCTCGTGGCAGGGCGGGCGCTGGGGCTGGATGGCGCTGAAGCTCTGAATCGTGCCGATACGCTGATTGAAGAACTGCGCCTCGATGCTGTGCGTGCGCTGGATGCGGGGCAACTCTCCGGTGGGCAGATGAAGCTGCTGGAGTTCGGCGTGTGCTTCATGGTGCCGCCGCGCATCGCCTTGCTCGATGAGCCGTTCGCAGCAGTGCATCCGACCATGAAGGAGATCATGGGTGGTTTCATTCGTTCGCGCCACGAACAAGGACAGACCTTTATTCTGGTCAGCCACGATATGCCGGTGATCGTCGAGTTGTGCCCGCGCGCGGTGTGCATGAACGCCGGAAAGGTTATCATCGACGCGCCGACCCGCACAGTGCTCAGCAATGCCGATGTGATCGAAGCCTATCTTGGCGGGCAGGCAGCATGAGTGAGGTTCTCACGCTCGACAATATTACTGCCGGCTACAGCGGCGATATCGATGTGCTCCGCACGTTGAGTCTCACGGTCGAGGCAGGATCGATCACGGGTCTGATCGGCCTCAACGGCGCCGGCAAATCGACGGTCATGAAAGCCATCTGCGGATTTCTCAAGCCGAAGCATGGCCGCGTCGTCTATCAGGGCGAGGACATTACCGGCATCGCGCCGCATCAATTGAGCGCGCGCGGCATCTGGTACATTCCGCAGGAATCCAGCCTGTTTCCCTTCATGACGGTGACCGAGAATCTCCGCTTGCCGCTGGAAGGGCTGTCGCGGTCGGTTGGGCAGCCGGATCGTGCGGAGATCGATCGTCGTTTCGAGGAGATGCTTGAGAAGTTTCCAGCATTGCAGCCCAAATTGCGTGCGCAGGCAGGCGACCTATCCGGTGGACAACAGAAGATGGTGGAATTCGCCAAGGCATGGCTGGTTCGCCCGCGCCTATGCCTGATTGACGAGCCATCGATCGGACTGGCGCCGAAGATCGTCGAGGAGGTGTTCCAGTGGATACATCTGTTCGCGTCGGAGCAGATGGCAATTCTGCTGGTGGATCACAATGTCCGCCGCGTTATTGCGATGTCACATCGTATTTATGTTTTGAGCCTCGGCGAGATCACCGCATCGGGCGCACCGGCCGATTTCGCCGGTAACCTGCACGAGCAGGTCAAGGCCTGGCTGGGGATCAATTTCTAATGCCGGGCTCGCCGCCCATCACGCCGCATCTCATTCGCGCCGAGCTTCTTGCGCCGGCGAGCTTCGCTCCGTTCGGCACGGTGGTTGCCGTCGATCATGATGGCGGTGGGCGAACGGTCAATCAGGGGCGGGCGCTGCGTCTGCCGGGCATAAACGATCTTGCGCACGATACGGAAGCGCGAAAGCCGGTGCTCGATATCTATCGGATCGATCCGTCGCCGTTGCCGTTTGCGGTCACCTGCTTCGAGCGACACGTCCTGTCGTCGCAGGTTTTTATTCCGATGATGTGCTCGCGATTTCTGGTCGCCGTCGCGCCGGACCGCGGCGGGCGACCCGATTTCTCGCGCGCTGTTGCATTTGTCGGCAATGCCAAGCAGATCGTGCATTACCGCCAAGGCGTATGGCATGCCCCAATGGTCGCGCTCGATACGCCAGCGGTTATGACGATGCTGATGTGGGAGGCCGGCGACGAACGCGATTGCGAAGAGTTTTCAGAGATGGGCAGTCTGGATTTGCAGATCGTCGTATGACCCGCCAACGACGCTCCCGTTCGAAAGCGTCGCAAGGTGGAGCGTGATCGTGCCAGCCGCGTGAGTAGCGATAAGTTTCAGCGCTTCGGTTTCCCCGAGCCCCCTTTTTCCGCCGCGCGACGCAAGGCATCTGCCAGCGCGCCCCCGGCCGATGTTTCCGGACGTGAAGGCTTGCGTGGGGCGGAGGAGAAAGCGCGGTTGTCGCTGCGCGAACCGCCGGACGATGGGCGTGTCGGGTTGCCGCCGACCTCGTCGTCGAGCCGCAACGTCAGGCCGATCCGCTTGCGCGCGACATCGACCTCGAGAACCTTGACGCGGACGACATCACCCGGCTTCACCACCTCGCGCGGATCCTTGATGAAGGTCCGTGACATTGCCGAGATATGCACCAATCCATCCTGGTGTACACCGATATCGACAAACGCGCCGAAGGCAGCGACGTTGGTGATCACGCCTTCGAGCACCATGCCAGGCTTCAGGTCTTTCAGCGTTTCGACGCCATCCTTGAATGTCGCAGTCTTGAATGCCGGACGTGGATCGCGGCCTGGCTTCTCGAGTTCTCGTAGAATGTCGGTGACGGTTGGTAACCCGAAGGTGTCGTCGACGAAGCTCTGTGGCTTGACCTGTCGCAGCACTTCGGTGTTGCCGATCAGCGTTTTGATGTCACTTTTGGTCGCTTCAAGAATGCGTCGCACCACCGGATAAGATTCCGGGTGAACCCCGGACGTGTCCAGCGGATCGTCACCGTTGGTGATGCGCAGGAAGCCTGCGCATTGCTCGAACGCTTTTGGTCCAAGCCGGGGAACATCCTTCAACGCCTTTCGCGATGCGAACGGGCCATTGGTATCACGATGTTGGACGATGCTCTGCGCCAGTCCGGCACCGATACCAGACACACGCGCCAGCAACGGCGCTGAAGCAGTATTGGCATCGACGCCCACGGCGTTGACGCAATCTTCCACCACGGCATCGAGCGAGCGCGACAGTTTGGTTTCGCTGAGATCGTGTTGATATTGGCCGACGCCGATCGACTTCGGTTCGATCTTCACCAGTTCGGCGAGCGGATCTTGCAGGCGGCGGGCAATCGACACCGCGCCGCGCAAGGTGACGTCCAGGCCGGGCAATTCTTCCGAAGCGAAGGCCGAGGCGGAGTAAACCGAAGCGCCCGCCTCCGAGACCACGATCTTGGTCATCTTGAGTTCGGGTAACGACTGCACCAGTTCGGTGGCCAGCTTGTCGGTCTCGCGCGATGCCGTGCCGTTGCCGATGGCGATCAGTTCGACGCGATGTTCGCGTGCAAGCTTGGCGAGAGCCAGCTTTGCATCATCCCAGCGCCGCTGCGGCTCATGTGGGAATATAGCGGTGGTGGCAACCACCTTACCGGTGGCATCCACCACTGCAACCTTGACGCCGGTACGGTATCCCGGATCGAGTCCCATCGTTGCACGGGCGCCGGCGGGTGCGGCAAGCAACAGGTCACGCAGGTTGGATGCAAAGACGCGGATCGCCTCCTGCTCGGCCGCGCTCCATAACCGCATGCGCAAATCGATATTGAGATGCACCTGGATCTTGGTGCGCCAGGCCCACCGCACGGTGTCGATGAGCCAGCGATCGCCAGGGCGGCCGTGGTCGGCAATGGCAAACCGTTTCATGATTCCCAATTCATAGGAATTGGGAGCTGTCGCCGGTCCAGCCTCGGCTTCGGGCTGAATTTGCAGGTCGAGAATTTCCTCCTTCTCGCCGCGGAACATCGCGAGGATGCGGTGCGATGGCAGTTTGTGCAAAGGCTCGCTGAAATCGAAATAGTCGCTGAACTTTGCTCCAGCTTCTTTCTTCCCGTCGCGCAGCTTCGCGATCAGCACGCCGCCCGACCACATCTGCTCGCGCAGCGCGCCGATCAAGTCCGCGTCCTCGGCGAAGCGTTCGACCAGGATGGCGCGCGCGCCATCCAGTGCGGCGGCAGCGTCGGCGACCTGCCTCTCGGCATCGACAAACGCGGCTGCCGCAACCTGTGGATCGTTGTCCGGACTCGTCAGCAGCAGTTCGGCCAGTGGTTCGAGGCCAGCTTCACGTGCGACTTCGGCCTTGGTGCGGCGTTTCGGTTTGAAGGGCAGATAGATATCCTCAAGGCGGCCCTTGCTGTCGGCCGCGAGAATTGCAGCTTCCAGAGTGGCATCGAGCTTGCCTTGTTCCCGCACTGAATTAAGAATCGCAGTGCGTCGATCCTCGAGTTCGCGCAAATACGACAGGCGCTCTTCCAGCGTGCGCAACTGTGCGTCGTCCAGGCCGCCGGTGACTTCCTTGCGATAGCGCGCCACGAACGGCACGGTCGCGCCGCCATCGAGCAAGGCTACGGTCGCGTCGACCTGCTGCTCGCGTACGCCGAGTTCAGTTGCAATTTTTTGGTGTATCTTATTGGCCACGCGAGATCTTTCGGTCCGTCTGGAACATTGCGGCGGTGAATCGCTCGCAACAGGAGCCAGTTTATGGACCAGTCGTCGTGCGTCCTTCAACCCCGCCCGAAATATTCAATGTGCATAGGGTAAGACGTGTCGATAACCGGGATTGCCTGATACAGCCGGCGCCTTCAAATAATTAGGCGCCGGAGTTTTGCACCTCATAGTGCAAGAACTTCCGGCGCCGGCAAATACGTAGACGATCAGCGTAATAGCGCTCTACTTCTTGACCAGCGAGCAGGCCGGATCCGGCGGACCGAACGCCTCGTCGCCGGAGATGCGCGTCAGGATCTTGTAGTAATCCCACGGATACTTGGATTCTTGCGGCGTCTTGACCTGCACCAGAACCAGATCGTGGACCATCAGGTTGTCTTCGCGCAGCTTGCCGTTACGCGAGAAGAAATCCTCGATCGGCTTTTCACGCATCTTTGCGGCAACCTTTAGCGGATCGTCGGTGCCGGCATTCTTGATGGCGTTGAGGTAGTTGATGACCGAAGAATAGACGCCGGCCTGCCACATCGTCGGCATGCGGTTCATCTTGGCGAAGTAGCGCTTCGACCATTCGCGGGTCTTGTCGTCCATATCCCAATAGAACGACGTGGTCAGCAGCAGGCCCTGAGCAACCGGCAATCCCAGCGCGTGGATGTCGGTAATCAGCACCAGCAGGCCGGCCATCTGTTGGCCGCCCTTGAAGACGCCGAATTCGCCGCCGGTCTTGATCGCGGTGGTGTTGTTCGGCGGGCCACCGGCGATGCCGATGATCTTGGCCTTGGATGCCTGAGCCTGCAGCACGAAGGATGATAAGTCCGGCGTTGCGAACGGCGGGCGCACCGAGCCGACGACCTTGCCGCCATTCTTGGTGATGACCGCAGATGCGTCGCGTTCGAGCGAATGTCCGAAAGCATAGTCGTCCGTGATGAAGAACCAGCTATCGCCGCCGCGTTTGACGACTTCCTGCGCGGTACCGACGGCGAGGGCGCGCGTATCGAACACCCACTGAATGGCGTAGGGTGAACAGAACTTGCCATGGAAATCAGCCGATCCAGTCGCGTGGGTAATCATCAGCTTGCGACGGTCATTGGCGACGCTTTGTACTGCCAGTCCGACAGCGGAGACCGGAACGTCGAGGATCAGGTCCACTTGCTCCGTATCGTACCAGCGGCGCGCAATACCGGAGCCGATGTCCGGCTTGAGTTGATGGTCGCCGACGATCACCGATATCGGCTTGCCGAGCACGGTGCCGCCGAAATCCTCCACGGCCATCTGCGCCGCGGTGACCGATCCCTGACCGGTCGGCGTCGATGCCGGCCCTGACATATCGGTCAGTACGCCGATTTTCACCATGTCATCGGACACTTGCGCTTGCGCTGCCGATGTTGACAGCAACGCGGCCGCCAATGCTGCGAGGACAGATATACTTCTAGCGAACATTACGTTGAGCCTCCCCTTGGTTGCGGCCTGTTAGCCGTTGTTTTGCTCATTTAGAGCGTTTTATCGCGACATTGCAATCATTCCGCTGCCCGCGTCAGCGATATGGCGCGGCCGTAGCCGCCGCCGCCGGGCGTATCGAGCGTCACTTCGTCACCCGGCTGCATGACGATCTTGCGAGCGTTGCTCACCGGCTGGCCGTTGATGAGGAATCGGCCAGCGGAGCCGGGCTCGCCGCCTTCGAGGCCCTCGGGAGCCAGGTTGGTGCGGCTGGTGACGGCGTTGAGCAGCCATTCGCTTTTGGTTCGCATGTTGAAGCTGATGATCTGGCCATCGCCGCCGCGCATGGCGCCGTTGCCGCCGGTACCGCGATGCAATTCCTTGCGGTTGAACAGGATCGGCATTGATGCTTCGAGGATTTCCACCGGCACCGCAGCGACTCCCGTCGGATAACAGGTCGCGCTTGGGCCGTCCTTGTTGCGTCGCGCGCCCATGCCGCCGGAGTAATTGAACATCGCGCTGGTGAACGGAGAGCCGTCGAGGTTCTTGCCCTGCACCTGAATGGTCCAGACCGCGCCAGCACCTTCGGCCAGCACGCGGTCCGGCATGACGTGATAGAGCGCCTTGAGGATCGGCATCGGCACATACATGCCGACGACGTGGCGAGCGTTCACCGGTGACGGATACTTGCAATTGACGATGCAGCCTTCCGGCGCCTTGACCAGGATTGGGGCAAGACTTCCGAAATTGTTCGGCAACTCCGGGTTCAGGCAGCTTCGAATGGCAAACGTACTGTAGGCATGGGTGTAGTTCATCACGACGTTGATGCCGTACGGGCTCGGTCCGGAGCTGCCTTCGAAGTCGATCAGGATCGAACCTTGCTCGGTATCGACCGTCACTGCTGTCTTCAGCGTAACGACATCGCCTCCGGGGACGTCGAAGCGGCTTTCGCCGTGGAACGTGCCCGGCTTCAACTTGCGAATGGCGTTGCGCGTTGCCGTCTCGGAGCGGCTGATGATTTCCTGCGCTAGCGTTTCGATATTGTCCTGACCCTGCCGGTCGAGTAGCGCCGATAGTCGGGTACAGGCCAGTTTGCCGCTGGAGATTTGCGCGGCGAGGTCGCCGAACACTTCATCCGGAGTCCGCACGTTCGTCCTGATGATGTCGTGCAAGACCTTATTGGGTTTGCCCGCCTCGTAGAGCTTGAGCAGCGGAATCCACAGACCTTCTTCGTGGATGTCGCGGGCACCGGCACCGACGCCATATCCGCCGATATCGGTATGATGAATCGTCGAGCCGAAGAACCCGATCAACTTGCCCTTGTGAAAGGCGGGCAGCATCACCGTGATGTCGAAGAAGTGTCCGGCCGATAACCACGGATCGTTGGTGATGAGAACATCGCCGGGATTCAGGCTTTCCGGCGGAAATTCCTTGACGAAATGCTTGCCGGCCGCGGCAAGCGAATTGATGTGGCCGGGCGTGCCGGTGATAGCCTGCGCCACCATGCGGCCCTGCGTGTCGAACAGCGCGTTGGCGAGATCGCCGGCTTCGCGCACGACCGGGCTGAAAGCGATGCGCTGCAGCGCTTTGGCCTGCTCGCTGACGATGCTGATCAGATTGCTCCAGAGAATCTCGAGCTCGATGCCATCCATTTTTACTTACCTCTTGACGGCCATGATGCATCCGGTGCGATCGACGGTCGCGCGCCAGCCCGGAAGAATGATGATTGTGGTTTCGCGTTCTTCGATAATCGCGGGACCGTCGATGCTTTGGTCGAGCACCAGTTCGCGGCGCGCGTAAACCGGTGTATCGACATCGTGTCCGTTGAAGCGGGCCTTGCGAGTTTTGATCTTATCGGCAGTCTGCGTCTTGAATTCCGGCGCGCTGTCGCGATGCGCCACAGGTCCGGTTGCCACCAGCCGCCAGATCACGGCTTCGACGTCGACCTCCGGTAGCCGGAAACTGTAAAGCCGCTCATAGGCCTCTTCGAAGGCATGACGCAGCCAGGCGATGTCATGGCGCTCGCGCGGGTCGGTGTCCAGCGTCACTGAAACTTCGTTCTGTTGGCCAAAGTAGCGCATGTCGGCGCCGAACTGGAAATGGATGTCGCTTCCCTTGCAGCCGGCGCTCGCCAGGCCCTTGCGCGCGTCATCGACGAGTTGGCCGATGATTTTGTCCACAACATTCCAGTCGAGCGACGAGAGCCGGGAAAGTGCGCCCTGACCGAGATCGAGGCGCGGCGGCGTCACCAGCGTCCCGAACGCCGACAACACGCTGGCGAGCGGCGGATAGATCACCATCGGGCTTTCGAGCAGGTCGGCGACGTAACATGCATGCACTGGACCCGCACCGCCGAAGGCAAACAGCGGCACGCCGCGATAGTCGATGCCGCGATCAGCGGCGTGTGCGCGAGCCGCCGCGGTCATCGATTCGCCGACGACACGATAGATGCCTGCGGCGACATCGCCGACCGAAGTGCCGAGTTGTTCGGCGAGCGTACTCAATTGCTTGACCGCGCCATCACGGTCGAGCCGCATTTCGCCGCCGAGAAAGCCATCCGCGCTAAGATAACCCAGCACCAGATCGGCGTCGGTAACCGTCGGGTTCATGCCGCCGCGACCGTAGGCAACCGGTCCTGGCGTTGAGCCGGCGCTTTGTGGGCCGACTTTCAGCAGGCCAAGGTCGCTAATCGACGCGATACTGCCGCCACCGGCGCCGATTTCGATCATATCGACCGAAGGAATAAGAATCGGCAGGCCGCTGCCGGTCTTGAAACGATAGATGCGATCGACTTCGAAGTGCCCGGTGACGAGCGGCTTGCGATCTTCGATGACGCAGGCTTTCGCGGTGGTGCCGCCCATGTCGAACGACAGCAGGCGATCGAGGCCGAGAACCTCTGCGTAATATGTCGCGGCGAGGGCGCCCGCTGCCGGTCCCGATTCGACCATGCGCACCGGGAAATTGCCCGCGACATCGACGCCGATCACGCCGCCATTGCTCAGCATGATCAGCGGATCGTGGGCAAACCCGCGCTGCTTCAGTCCTCGCGTCAGTGCATCGAGATAAGGCCGTGTGATCGGCGCGGTGTAGGCATTCATCACCACTGTCGAGGTACGCGGATATTCCCGGATCAGCGGGGCGACCTCGGAGGAAATTGAGACATACAGCTCGGGCGCCAGCTCGTTGAGCAACCCGCGCATGGCGCGCTCGTTCTCTGGATTCAAGAACGAGTTGAGGAATGAGATCGCGACCGAAACGACTTTCTTGTCACGCAACTCCTTGATGACGGATTCGGCCTTGGCCCGGTCGAGCGGCTTCAGCAATTCGCCGGTCGCCGCGACCCGCTCCGGAATGCCGAATGTGAATTCGGGCGGCACCAATGGGGCCGGGAACTCAATCTGCGGATCGAACATCTCATAGCGATGCTCGTCGCGAATGGTCAGGATATCCCGGAACCCCTCGGTCACCAGCAAGGCCGTCGTCGGACCTTTGCGTTCGATCACCGCGTTGGTGACGACCGTGGTGGCATGCACCACGACGTCGGTCACGGCTGTCGGCCGGATACCGGCCTTGGCCAGAACGGCGTCGACCGCGCGAAAAAAGCCGACGTCCAGGCTTTCCGGCGTGGTCAGCGTCTTGTCGACCCAGGTTTTACCAGTCGCGTTGCGAAGCACCACGTCCGTGAAAGTCCCGCCGATATCGACGGCCAAGGCGTAGCTCGAAAGTGCTGGATTTTCCGCGGTTGTCACGACGCCTCTCATTTGGTGTAGTTTCGTATTACAATACTATGTATCATTTTTCAGACGATAGAGATTCGAATGTTTGGTGTCAAATCAACATTTCCGGTTGACGCAAATCAGTTTCTCCGGATATTTGTTTCGTACAAATAGAAAATGTCTCACAATTCGATACAATGGGACGGAGCGCTTGGGTCATGACAGCAACGTATCGGGGCACGCCTATTGCCGGCACGACGGTTTTCACCGGAGCGCGCTCGCGCCAGGGCTATCGCATCAACAAGTTTTCGATGTCGCTGACGGACGAGGCCAATCGCAATGCGTTTCGCGCCGACGAGCGCGCCTACATGAAGTCATGCGGATTGACCGAGGCCGAGATGGATCTCGTCACCAAGCGCGACTGGAAGGGACTCGTTGCCGCGGGCGGCAACATCTACGTGCTGATCAAGGTTGGCGGAGCGGTGGGGCAGAATCTGCTGCAGATGGGTGCGCAGATGCGCGGCCAGAGCTTTGAAGAGTTCATGCAAACCCGGCCTGCGAAGCAAGGCTCTGCTGTCGAAAGGAATCACTAGGATGGCTCGTATCGTCGGCGGCATCGGCTGTTCGCACGCGCCTTCGATTGCGCACTCGTTCGATCGCGGCCTGCAGGAGGATCCGGCATGGTCGCCGCTCTACAAGGGGTACGAGCCGGCGAAGGCGTGGCTCGAGAAGCTCAAGCCCGATGTGATCGTTGCGGTCTACAACGATCACATGAATCGCTTTTTCTTCGATGCGTATCCGACATTCGCGCTGGGTGTTTCCGATAAACACCCGCAAGCCGATGAAGGCTGGGGCAAGCGCGATCTGCCGGATTTGCCGGGTGATGCCGATTTCTCGTGGCACATGGCGCAGAGTCTGGTCGAAGACGAGTTCGATCCGACGATTTGTCAGGAGATGCCGGTCGATCACGGCATTCTGTCGATCTTGCCGCTGTTGACCGACAATCGTTGGCCGGCACCCCTGATTCCGCTCGCCGCCAATGTCATCCAGCATCCGCTGCCGACGCCAAGGCGATTCTTCCATCTGGGGCAGGCGATTCGCCGCGCGGTCGAAAGCTACCCGAAGGATCTCCGTGTCCTGGTCGTTGCGACGGGTGGCATGTCGCATCAGCTGCATGGCGATCGCTTCGGGTTCATGAATCCGGATTGGGACAACGAATTCCTGGATCTGCTCGAGCATGATCCGCAAGCGCTCGTGAAGCTCAAGCATCACGATTACATGGAGCGTGGCGGAGCGGAATCCGTGGAAATGATCATGTGGTTGGCAATGCGTTCGTCGCTTGGTGAAAAAGTGCGACGCATTCACCGCCACTACTATGCGCCGATGTTGACCGGATACGGCCTCATCGTTTTCGAAGGCGCCGACGCCTGATTTTATTGATCGAGGGAAGCTATGGGCATTCGTACGGGTAAAGAATACATCGAATCGCTGCGCGACGGTCGCCAGATGTGGATCGACGGCGAGTTGGTCACGGACGTGACCAAGGACCGTCGTTTCGCAGCGGCGGCCTACACCATGGCCGAGCTATACGACATGCAGCACGATGCCAAGCGCATCGACGCGATGACTTACAAGTCGCCCTTGAATGGCGAGCGCGTCGGAATGTCGTTCATCCAGCCGAAAACCGTCGATGATCTGGTGCGCCGGCGTGGCATGGTGAAAACCTGGATGGACGCGACGTGCGGAATGTTCGGCCGTAGTCCGGATTTCATGAATATCACGTTGACCGGTTTCGCCTCGGCCTCCGATGCCTTCGGACAGAAAGACAAGAAATATTCGGAGAACATCTGGAAGTACTACGAATATTGCCGCGATAACGATATCGCGATGACGCACACGCTGATCAATCCGCAGGTCGATCGTTCGAAGCCGGTCGAGAAACAGGACAAGGATCTTGCTGCCAAGGTTGTCAAGGAGACCGACGCGGGAATCGTCGTCAACGGCGCTCGCATGGTGGCGACGCTCTGTGCCTATTCCCACGATCTCCTGGTGATGCCGTCGACATATCTGTCGAATAATGACGAAGCCAAGCCCTATGCCTTCGGATTTGCGGTCCCGGTCAATGCGCCTGGCCTGCGGTTCATCTGTCGGCCGTCGGTTATTCATGAAAATCCGGGCTCGTCGATGGACTTTCCATTGTCGTCGCGTCTCGACGAGACCGATGCCATGGTGATCTTCGACAACGTGTTGATCCCGTGGGAACGCGTCTTCATTCACCGCGACGCTGAGATGTGCAACGGCCTGTATAACCGCACAGGTGCGATGCCGCAGATCATGCATCAGTTCAGCACCAAGAATCTGGCGAAGGCCGAATTTATGATGGCGGTCGCCTTCGCCATGGTTCGCTCGACGAAAGTGGATGCCCATCTGCATGTGCAAGGCCTGCTGGCGGAGTTGATCCAGTACACCGAATTCGTCCGCGCTTGCTTGCGTGCCAGCGAAGTCGATGCCGCTCCCAATGCTCAAGGATTCATGACGCCTGCCGCGATGCCGCTGTGGACCATTCGCATGATGTTCCCGAAGATGTTCATTCGGATGTGCGAGATCATCCAGATCCTCGGTGCCGGCGGTCTGGTCGCCGTGCCGTCGTTCTCCGAACTGTCGGGGCCGGTGAGCAAGGACGTCGAAACCTACTTCCAGGCTGCAAACGCAGATTCGCGTTATCGGATCAAGCTGTTCCGGCTCGCTTTCGATGCTGCTGTGTCGTCGTTCTCTGGGCGGCAGCAGCTCTATGAACGTTATTACTCGGGCGATCCTGTGCGGCTTTCCGGGACTCTCTACGAGATTTACGATAAGGAGCCTTACGTGGATCGCATCACGGATTTGCTCGACGGTCTCGAAGCACGCCAGACCGGAGACGGAGCGCCCCTCGGGTTTCGGCCGGTGTTGTCCGCAGCCGAATAAGCGATATCTGGCAAAAGGCGACGATGACAGTTCAAGACACCAGCGTCTCGATTGGCGCAACTCGATTGAAGTCGCCGCTGATCTGCGGCGCTGGTGAGCACTTGATGTATGCCGAAGGCGTTCGCCTTGCGTTGGCGGCCGGAGCAGCCGTCGTCATCCCAAAGTCCGCCAATGAAAGCCAGGCCGCCAAGCGTCAACTCGACAGCACGGACTATGCGTTGCTGGACAGCAACTGGCGACGTTTGCCGTGGGCGTACGCGCCACCGCCGGATGCGAGTCTGCTATGCCGGTCAGGATTGGCGCAGCAGCCGTTTGACGAGTGGCTCGACATGTTGCGGGTGCTCGATCGTGAAGCGGCGCGGCGTGATGCCTATGTCGCGGCCAGTCTCATTCTGGCTGACCTCGATCGATGTGTCGAAATGGCGCAGGCGGTCGAGCAAGCGGGCTTGCGCATCCTCGAACTGAACATCGGCGCGCCGCACGGCAACGAAGCCGCGCGCGGAGCCATTGTCCTCGAGCGCGATACGACGCGGGTCCGTGAGATCGTTGCGCGTGTCCGGGCCGCCGTTCGCCTGCCGATCTGGGTCAAGTTGACCGGCCAGAGCGAGGATGTCGCGGGTCTGGCGCAAGCGGCGAAGGAAGCCGGCGCCGATGCCGTGACCATCATGGGCCGCTTTATGGCCTTCGTCCCGGATGTTGAAACCCTCTCGCCGATGCTCGGAACCAATGCCGGCTTCGGCGGTTCGTGGGCGTTGCCGCTGACGTGCCGGTGGCTGGTACAATGCCGGCGCCGGCTCGGACCAGATTTTCCATTGATCGGCACCAACGGTGCGCGTACTGGCTTGGACATCGCGCGTTTCCTGCTTTCGGGCGCGAGTGCGGTTCAAGTGAGTTCAGCGGTTTTTACGGGTGGCGTCGCGGTGGTGTCGAGCATGTTAAACGAGTTTTCCGGATATCTCGATCGCAAGGGGTTGACCGCGACAGCGCTGATTGGACAAGCGGCCGATCGTCTCGGAACTTATCAGGAGCAGGTCAGCCGTCCTGACTATTGGAAGACATTCGTTCCGACAGAGGCATTGCCGTCATCATGAACCGTCACCCGTCGGTCGACCAGAATCTGGCGGCATTTGATCGGCGTGGCTTTCGCAACGCGCTCTCGAGTTTTCCGACCGGCGTGACGGTGATTTCGACTCTCGGAGAGCAGGGAGCTCTGGTCGGCCTGACGGCGAATTCGTTCACTTCCGTATCGCTCGACCCGCCGCTGGTCCAATTCAGTCTTGCTCGCCGCTCGCCGAGTCTGTCGGCATTCGAACGGTCCGGCGTGTTCGCGGTCAACATTCTGGCTGCGGATCAGGGCGAACTCTCGAACACGTTCGCGACCCCGTCCGATGACAAATGGCGCGGTGTCGACTTCATCCTTGGGCGGGACTGTGGCTGCCCGTTGATTGAAGGCGCGCTTGCCAGTTTCGAATGCACTACGCATGCTTTCCACGACGGCGGTGACCACGTCATCATTGTCGGGCTGGTTCTGCGCTTTGAACGGCTGGTCACTGGAGAGCCATTGATTTTTTATCGTGGATCGTACCGGACGATGACGCCGGACGCCGTGTCCCCCGACTACACCGCAACCAATGAGCCGAGGATCCTGCCGCCGCTGAATGGCTTCGATCCATGGACGGCTGGCTGACAGGTCAATCGATGGAAAAGCCGAAACATCCGCTGCAGGACGTCTCCGCCGAATTGATTGACGGCGATGAATCCTCCGAGAAGGGCGGCCCGCTGATTCAGTCGGTCGTCTCGGCGACCGAGATTCTGGAAGCGCTGGCAGCGGCAGCGCAGCCGGTGCGCCTGACCGCGCTTGCGAACCAACTCGGGGAAACCAAGGCCAAGATCCATCGTCATCTCTCCACGCTGAAATTCCTTGGTTTTGTCGATCAGGATAGCCAGACCGAATGCTACCGTCTGGGACCGAAGCTGGTTCATCTCGGGCAGGCGGCGACGGATCAATTTGATCTGCGCCGGTTGGCTGAACCCTACATGGTCAGGCTGCGTGATTTGACCCACCAAACGGTGGTGCTGAGCATGCCCGCCAACGGCGATGCCATCGTCAACGCCGTCGTCGACAGCCCGAACATGGTGACGATTTCGGTGCGGCTGGGCTATCGGTTGCCGGCCCATGCCTCGGCGCAAGGACGAGTGACACTGGCCTTTGCGCCGGCTGCCGTGCAGCAACGCGTGCTGGCGCGGAAGCTCTTGTCCTACACGCCGCGGACGGTTGTCGAACCGGGAGCGTTGCGCAATCGGTTGGAGAAAATCCGGCGCGAGTTTTACGAAGTCGCGATGGACGAGACGTTGCTGGGGATTTCGGCGGTGGCTGCGCCCGTGATGAATTTCGATGGCGAACTCGTCGGCTCCATCGCGATCGTCGGTACCACGCAATACGTCCACGAACCTGTTGAGCCCGAGCAGCTTAAGCTTCTGCTGGCTTGCGCCAAGGCGATGTCGCTCAAGCTGAATTCAACGGCCTATGAGGGGCTGGGCGTTCCGAGTTTGAAGGAATTCATTTTTGATTGAGTGAAGAATACGGCTCGTTCGGCGCTGTTCGTTGATGAAATATCAAATGGGAGTTGGGTATGGATCTGCACAAGATCGATTGGGATGCGATTCCGTGGACGCCGGTTCGTGAGGGCGTCGACCGCAAGGCGTTCTCGGGCAGCGCCGCGACGCTCGCCCTTCATCGGCTGATGCCGGGGCATGAGCCGAAGCCGCATAGCCATACCTACGAGCAGATCGTCTACATCATCGCGGGGAAGATCCGGTTTCACGTCGGCAATGAGACGCAGGACTTGGGGCCTGGCGGACTGATGGTCATTCCATCCAACGTTGAACATTGGGGGGAAGTCATCGGTGACGAGCCGGTGCTCAATCTGGACGTGTTTACGCCAAAGCGTCCAGACTACGCTGCATAGCCAAAATCATTTCGATGGGTGACGCCTGCGCGCGATGCAGCGCAACTGCCGTCGGGTGCGCCGAATTCGATTGCGAGGCTGCAATGACGTCGCACTAGCGAGTTTGTACTGAGCAGATGACCAAAAAGGTCACTGAAATAGCAAGGGAGGGGAGACGTCAATGTTCGTTCAAGGCACGAGTCTGCTTCGAGCCGCGGCAGCCATGTCGTTCGCTGCGGGACTACTTTCCACGACAATTTCCTCAAATGCGGCCGACAGCACCGTCAAAGTCGGGCTGATCATCCCGATGACGGGCGGCCAGGCATCGACGGGAAAACAACTCGATAACGCGATCAAGCTATACGTTCAGCAACATGGCGATACGGTTGCCGGCAAGAAGGTCGAGATCATCCTGCGGGATGATGCTGCTAATCCTGAAAATACCAAGCGAATTGCCCAAGAATTGATCGTCAACGACAAGGTCAATATTCTGGCCGGATTTGGGATCACGCCGACCGCACTTGCGACTGCGCCGTTGGCCACTCAGGCCAAGGTGCCCGAAGTGGTAATGCTGGCAGGCACGTCAATTATCACCGAGCGCTCCCCTTATATCGTGCGGACCAGCTTTACACTCGCGCAATCGTCGACGATCATTGGCGACTGGGCCGTGAAAGCAGGGATCAAGAAGGTCGCAACGCTGACTTCCGACTATGCTCCGGGCAACGACGCGTTGAAATTCTTCAAGGATCATTTCATTGCTGGCGGTGGTCAGGTGGTCGACGAGGTCAAAGTGCCGTTGCACAATCCCGACTTCGCGCCGTTCCTGCAACGCATGCGCGATGCCAAGCCCGATGCGATGTTCGTCTTCGTTCCCGGCGGCCAAGGCGGCAACTTCATGAAGCAATTCACGGAGCGCGGCCTCGACAAGAGCGGCATCAAAGTGATCGGGCCGGGTGACGTGATGGATGACGACTTGCTCAATGCCATGGGCGATGCCGCGCTTGGTACGGTGACGGCGCATATGTATTCGACAGCGCATCCATCGAAAGTCAACAAGGAATTCGTGGCGGCATATCGCAAGGCATTCAACTCCCGGCCTGGCTTCGTTGCGGTCGGTGGCTATGATGGCATTCACTTGATCTACGAAGCTCTGAAAAAGACAAACGGAAATACGGATGGCGACGCGCTGGTCGCCGCCATGAAGGGGATGGCGTGGGAAAGTCCGCGCGGCCCAATTTCAATCGATCCCGAGACCCGCGACATTGTTCAGAATATTTATATTCGCAAGGTCGAACGCGTCGATGGCGAGCTTTACAACATCGAGTTCCAGACTTTCGATGCCGTCAAGGATCTCGGGAAGACCAGGAAGTAATGGCCCAAGCAAAAGGCGTGTGCAGATATTGCTGCACACGCCTTTGTCGATAGGCTGATCTTTCAGAGATTCACTCGGAGTTTGCGGCGATCGGTGTGATGCGATCGCCGCAATTGGATTGGTGTTACTCCGCTGCGAAAGAGACGGTGGCCAGATCGTAATCGCCAGATCCCATCCGGCCGTCCGCGAAGATCTCGTGCTTGGCGACCCACTTGAAGGATTCTTCGAATACTTCGCGCGAATAGGGCTCGAAGACGATCCGTTCGCCCGGACCCCACCGACGCGTGTCCATCATGGCGTGGAATTTCTCGGGGAATTCGTTCTTGTAATAGTGCGTATAGAGCTCTGGCCGCAGATCGATGTCGCGTTGTGCTTTCTTCAGCGCGCGGAAGTAGCGGCGAATGTCTTCCGGATCTGGGGTTCCCTTGATCATTGCCGCGATCATGAACGTGGTGTCGATCACCTTGCGGAAGCCGAGTTGTTCGGCGAGATAGTACGGGCCGTTGAACAGGGCGCCGGCGGCGCTTTTGCCTTCGATCAATTGCTCCATGCGATGGAACAGCATGCCGTCTTCGAACGTCAGGTTGATGTCGCTCGCTGGCATGTACTGCTCAAGCGCCTGGATCGTCGAGTAATGGCTGCCTGATTGATAACCGACCGAGATCGGAACGCCGGCGAGATCCGCGGGGGTTCGTATCGGCGAGTCGGCTGCGACGAAGATTCCGGATGGTGCGACCGAGTAGACGTCGGCATAGAGTTTGGTATGCCCCTTCGAGGCGGCGACATTCACCGTCCAATGACAGGCGCAGCTGACATCAGCCTCGCGCCCCTTCTCGATGCTCTGGAACGCACCTTCATTGACTTTGTTATGATGCTGGCCGCTGGTCGAGCGGATCAATTCGCGAAATTCATAATCGAGGCCTTCGGCTTTGAAGTACCCCTTTTCCTCCGCGACCCACTCATGCAGCCGAAAGTGCGCTTCGATAACGAATTTTCCCATAGCATCCTCCTCCGTCGAGATTCTGTTTTTCGATTGACGGAGCGTACTGCTTCGGGCTCACTATGACTATTCCGCGCAAGGAATATCTAATATGGAAAAGTCGATATACGATGAGCTCGATCTGAAAGAGTTGCGTGTCCTGCGGGTATTGCTGCAGGAATCCAGTATCACCAAGGCAGCGCAGCTTCTGGAAACAACGCAACCGGCCGTTAGCAAGACGTTGCGGCGGCTGAGAGAGCAGTTTTCCGATCCGTTACTGGTTCGGAATGGCCACGTCATGCAACTCACGCCACGCGCAGCAAACATGATTGAGCCGCTGCGGACCTTGTTTAGCGTCGCCGATGGCTTGCGTGCGGATGCATTGGCCTTCGATCCCAAGACCTCGGATCGTCTGTTCAGTCTGTTGCTGACGGATGTGGGAATGGTGCGGTTCCTGCCATCCTTGGTAGCCCGGGTGGCTGCGCTTGCCCCGGGAGTCAGCGTGCGGGCAGTGCCGCTCGATTCCCGTCAATTCGAGTTGAAACTGGAGGCCGGCGAGGCGGATCTCGCTTTAGGAGCTTTCCCGCAGGCCGCGCGGCATTTGCGACGTCAGCGCTTGTTTTCAGATGGTTACGTCAGTGTGATGCGAAAGCGCCACCCGCAGCTATCGAAATCGCTTTCGCGGACCAGTTTTCAGGAACTGCGGCACATACTCGTGGTGGCGTCGGAGACCGGGCACGCGGCACACGGCGCTGCCCAGCGCGTCCTCGCGTCTGAGATCAAACCGGCCAACATCCTGTTGCGAGTGCCAAGTTTTATCGCGGCTGCCATTGTCGCCGCTCAGAGCGATGGCGTAGCAACGCTGCCAGCCAATCTTGCGCATAATATCGCCGGTTCGCTCGACCTCGCAGTGTTCAAGACTCCGGTGGCTCTGCCGAAAATCGAGATTGCTCAGTTTTGGCATGAGCGGTTTCATCGCGATCCCGCGCATCGCTGGATCAGGGCGCTGACCTTCGAGCTGTTTGCCGGAGGCGGCGCGAAGGTGTGAAGACGCCGCAGCGTATACGATCGCCGATGTTGAATGCGGTCTAGATTCCCAGATAGGCCTGCCGCACGCGCTCATCGGACAGCAGTTCGGCGCCGCTGCCGGAAAGCGTCACACGGCCGTTTTCGAGAACGTAAGCGTGACTGGCGATCTTGAGCGAGACAGCGACGTTCTGCTCGACCAGCACGCAGGTAATGCCCTCCATATTGAGATCGCGAATGGTCTTGAGGACGTCGTGCACGATGGTGGGAGCGAGCCCCAGCGAGGGTTCGTCGAACATGATCAGGCTCGGCTCGCCCATCAGGCAGCGCGCAATGGCGAGCATCTGCTGCTCGCCACCGGAAAGAGTGCCGGCGGCCTGAGCAATGCGCTCCGCGAGTTTCGGGAACATCGTCAGGACGCGTTGCCGATTGTGCTCTCGCTTTGCCCGGGCTCGCGGCAGCATCGCACCCATGTCGAGATTTTCCGACACGGTCAACGATGGAAAAATCTGGCGTCCCTCAGCAACCTGGCCGATGCCGAGATTGCAGACCCGGTGGCTGGGCAGGCCGGCGATATCGGCGTCGCCAAACATGATGCGGCCTGTTGCCGGGCGATGCATGCCGGCAATCGTGCGGATCAGCGAAGTCTTGCCAGCGCCGTTGGCGCCGACAATCGCGACGATGGCGCCTTTGTTGACCGTCAGAGACACGTCATCCAGCGCTTGCGCATCGCCATGGAACACGCTGAGATTCTCGACGCTGAGCATCACAATGCCTCCGCGCCCAGATAGGATTCGATGACGGCCGGATCGCGTAGCACATGCTCGGGGGTGCCCTGGGCAATCGCGGCGCCATGATGTAGAACCAGTATGCGTGAAGCCAAGGCGGTGACGGCGCGCATGACGTGCTCGATGAGCAGGATCGTCAAGCCAGTTTTGTTGAGATCGCGCAGGATCGCGACGATCCTGTCGGTTTCCGTCGGGCGAAGACCGGCCATGACTTCATCGAGCAACAACAGTTTTGGCTTGGTTGCCAATGCCCGCGCGACCTCGAGACGCTTGCGGTCGGGCAAAGTGAGACTCGAAGCGATCTGGTCGCGTTTGGCGATCAGATCGAGTTTGGTGAGGATTTCGCTCGCGGTCGTGCGTGCGTCGCTGAGCGAGTTGGTGCGCATCAAAGCGCCGATAACGACGTTGTCTTCCACGGTGAGCGCCGGAAATGGCTTGACGACCTGAAAGGTTCTCCCGATACCCCGGCGCGCGATCTCGTCGGATCGGAGGCCACCGATTTGTTCACCGGCAAACGTGATCGTGCCGCCGTTGGGAGGCATGGCACCGGCAATCATATTGAATAAGGTTGTTTTGCCGGCACCGTTCGGACCGATAATCGCAAATATCTCGCCGCTGTTGACGTCGAAGTTGACACGACTGACGGCGGCCAGGCCGCGGAAGTGTTTGCTCAGATCACGAACTGAAAGCAACGCTGTCATTTGCGCGATCCGTTCAAGCCCATCTGGCGAGCGAGCCATGGCCAGACGCCGTCCGGCCGTAGCGAAATGATGATCATCAGCATAATGCCGTAGAAAATCAGCTTGGCCCCGGGAGCATTGATACCGAGCGACTGCATCAATCCGGTCAAGCCTTCGCCGAGCGGTGTGAGGATGATGGCGCCAACCACCGGTCCAAAGATGGTGCCGAGGCCGCCTATAATGGGCGCCAGAATTAGCTCGATGGAACGGCCGATATCGAACACCTGCGACGGAAACAGATTGCGGTAGTAGAATCCGTAAAATACGCCGCCGACGGCTGTCATGCTGGACGAAATCAGCATCGCGATCATGCGCGCGCGAAAAATATTGATGCCGACGGCTTGTGCGGCTTCCGGATCTTCGCGCACGGCGAGCCAGCGATAGCCGAGCGAGGATTGTCGAAGGCCGGCGACCAGAACGGTGGCCGCAACGGCAAGAATGAGTGAGATGTAGTAATAGAGTAGCGGGCCGCCGCCGAGATTCCACCACTTGTCGGCGCCTTCGCTGCTCACCGACAGGAACAAGCCTGCGGATGCGCCGGTGATTCCCAAATGATCGAAACCAATCCGGGTGAACTCGGCGAATGCGATGGTCAACAGCGCGAAGTAGACGCCTTCAATGGCGAAGCGCCAGCCGAGCCAGCCGACTAACATGCCGGCTGCGGCCGCAACTGGAATGGCGATGAATACGCCGATCCATGGGCCGACGCCGAACAATGTCCACAGCGCCGTTGCGGTATAGGCGCCCAGTCCCAGATAGAGTGCATGGCCCAAGGACAATTGGCCGGCAAACCCCATCAGCAGATTCCAGGCGTGGCCGAGATAGGCAAAGTAGAACACCAGAATCAGCACGGACAGCAGATAACGATCCGCGACAATGGGAGCCGCGACAAAGGCCAGCAGCAACAGCAGGCAAATCGCCTTGCCGCGCCAATTCGTGTGGTACCAGATGTTGGTCAAAGCCGTCGCCCCATCAGCCCTTGTGGACGTAGCACCAGCACGATGATCAGCAGTGCGAATGAAAACATGCTTTTCATCGAAGGCTGGATGTAAAAGCCGGCCAGTGCTTCCGATACGCCGATCAGGATCCCGCCAACGAGAGCGCCCATCATCGATCCCAATCCGCCGATGATGACGATCGTGAATGCCAGCAGCGTATAGGCTTGCGATAATCCCGGTGAGGCGTCGGCAATCGTCGCCATTAGCGATCCTGCCGCGCCGACGCAGGCGAGGCCCAGGCCGAACGTCACGGCATAAAGCTGCTTGACGTTGAGGCCGACCACCGCAGCACCGGTCAGATTATCGGCGCAGGCGCGGATTGCCGTCCCGGTGCGGGTGTAGCGGAAGAACAGGAACAGGGCCGCTGCTACGGCAAGTGCAGCGACCGCAGCCAGCACGCGAACCTTATCGATGAACAGCGGGCCGATGGCATAACTATCGAAGCTGTAGGGCAAGTTGATCGGCCGTGCATCCGGTCCGAAAATCAGCAGCACGCCATTGACGATCACGGTGGCCAATCCGACCAGCAGAATGAATTGCTCGTGCTCGGCGCGGCCGATGAATGGCGAGATAAGCGTGCGTTGCAACAGGTAGCCGATCCCGAAAAACGCGGCGGCGATCGGCAGCAGGGCAATCAGTGGCTCGAGATGCAGCATCTCGAATAGGAGGAAAGCCGCATACATTGCAACGACGGTGAGTTCTCCGTGCGCGAAATTCACGACCCGCATCACGCCGAAGATGACTGAAAGCCCCAACGCCATTAGTCCATAGACAAGACCGGTGAGCACGCCTTGAACAATGACATTCAAGGTAATAGCCGTCATTGCGAACTCCAGCCAGCCGCATTGCTGCGAGCAAAGTGCGAGGAAAGGTTATGAGGGACAGGGAGGCTTCACGCCGGGGCGCGATGCCTCCCGGTTATGCGGTCGCCGGGATCAGGTGCGTCCCTGCCACGGAGGCATCGGTAGTACCGGCGTCATGGTTGCCACGTCTGCCGGAAGCACGACCGTCGGCGTTTGCCCGCGATTCTGCACGCAGCTCGACGGAATGTTGACGTTCTGACCTTTGGCGTCAAACTTGATCGGCGGGCCGATCATGGCGTGGTCGGCGAGGTCGGTCGCCATCAAGGCCTTCATGAGTTCCGGTCCTGTCGCGGTGCCGGCCCGCTTGAAAGCATCAGCGGCGACCAGAAGTGCATCGAACGTGAAGCCGACGTTGAAGCATTCGTTGGCAAAGCGGAATTTGGGTTGTTGCTTCTTGAATTCGGCTTCGAGTGCCTGCGTAACTTTCGATTTCGGATTGGCCCACGGAATGGCGTCGATGTGATAGTCGGCCAGCGGTCCGAGTGCCTTGTAGAATTCTTCGTCATAGAGTCCGGGGGCGCCGGGCGAAATGATGCCCATCGGCTGAAATTTCTGGCGGACGATGTCGCGGATAAGCTTGATTGCATCGGCGGCGCGCGTCACCACCAGCACCAGGTCGGGATTCAGGCCGCGGATCTTGGTGACTTCGACCGAGAGATCCTGTGCCTTGGGATCGTAGGCGATCGATTCAACCAGTTTGAAGGGCAGCCCGGCGGTCGGGAAAATCGCGTCCATTCCCTTGCGCTGCGCCAATCCGAAATTGTCGTTGGCGTGCAGGAAGACGGCGGTTTTCGGCGCGATCTTGGTCGCGTCGATCAAATGCTGGATTTGCGTCAGGCCGTTCTTCACCAGCATGCCGCCGGTCGGGAAGTTGCGGACGAGGAATTTGTAGCCTTGCTCGGTCAATTGCGGTGCCGCGCCGATATTGACGATCAGAGGTACTTGCCGTTGCTCGCAGACTTGCGCAATGGCAAGCGTGCCGGCGGAGTCGAACGCGCCGACGATGCATTGCGCGCCTTCGTTAATGGCCCGTTCGGTTTGCGTGCGCGCGACGTCCGGGTTGGATTCCATGTCGATATGAATCAGTTCGACATTGAAGCCAAAGTTGGAAAGCACTGCGGGCGAGACCAGCGCGCCGCGATGACAACTTTGGCCGGCTTGTGCCAGATAGCCTGACTGCGGCAGCAGCACGGCAATCTTCAGCGCCTTTGCCTGGGCCCGCACGATGGCAGGCGCGCCCAGAAGAACCGCACCGGCGGCCGTACCTGCAAGCACACTGCGACGACTGAATTTGCGATGATCGATCGACATAAATGTTCCTCCTGAGGCGCCCACCGGTTTGCCGGTCGTGGCTGATTATTTTGTCGCTGGCTCAAATCCTGGCCTGGCTCTTTAGGGAGTTCTGATGCAAGCGCGAGGCCCGTAATTATTGCGTGGTCATCCCATTATCACAAGCGCTTAGCTGCCGAATTGCATCATCCTTTCGGTGGCGTTTGAAGCCTGTTGACGTCTGTGGTTTCAGGCGGGCTTTTTCCGTCGAATGAACGTCCAAGGGCTGGCTTCGGAATCCCTGGGGACTTCTACGACGATGACGTAGGGGCCGCCGTCCGCGAGGGCCTTCTCCAGCGCGGGACGGAACGACGCCGGGGAGGTGACCCGTGCGGCTCCAACGCCGAACGAATCCGCCAGTTTGACAAAATCCGGATTCACCAGATCGGACGCGACAACGCGGCCATCGAATTCCTGAATCTGGTCACGGCGAACATTGCCATAGGCATTGTTGTTGAATATCAGCGTGACGACGCCGATATTGAACTGTACGGCCGTCGCCAGTTCTTGCACCGCAAACATGAAGCCGCCGTCGCCGGTGATGGCCACCACCGGGCGATCCGGGTTGGCAACCTTGGCGCCGAGCGCCGTCGGGAAGCCGGCTCCCAGCGTGCCTTGATAGCCAGACGAAATGAACGTTCGCGGTTCATAGACAGGGAATCCGTACCATGAGGCGAAGCCGAACTGCGACAACTCGTCGGTGACGATGCCATCGGCTGGCAGAATTTCGCGCAGAATATTGAGATAAGCCATTTGCGGCTGTATCGACTGAATCTCCTTCAGCGTCGATGCCGATGCCGCTCGTATGGCTTCGCGGCGCCCCTTCTGCTTCTTGTAGCCCTGGCGTTGCACGGCGGCCAACAGATCGCGCGTACCGGCCTGAGCGTCGGCCACGATCGGAACGTTCGGCGCGTAGCGCCGCATCTCCGACGGGTCGATATCGATACGAATGATCTTCTGTCCTTCGGGCCGATAAGGCCATCGCCAAGCCGTCAATTCCAGCCGCGTTCCGATACCGATGACGAGGTCGGTCTGTGGCCAGAGTTCGTAAGCCGATGCGATCGTCAGGCCCAGTTCGTGAGTATTGCTGACGATCCCACGGCCGCTGCGGAACGCGACCACGGGGGCATCGATGAGTTCGGCCAGTTCGCGGATTTCCTCGCGTGCGTCGATAGCGCCGCTCCCGACAAAAATCATCGGTGCCTTGCTGCTGGCAATCAACGATGCGGCCGCCTTGATGCGTTCACTGTCGGGCTGCGGTGCCGGAAACCGATCGAATGGCTTCGCGGGGCTAACGTCGGCGCGCTGCGTGAAGACGTCCCATGGCATCTCGAGTGCGACTGGCCCATTCCGGCCGGAGCGCATCTCCTGAAATGCGCGTGACACAAGTGTCGGCGCGGCGTCCGGATATTCGATGCGGTCGGCCCATTTCACGAAACTCCGCAGTGTCGCTAGCTGGTCGGGCATCTCGTGAAGATGCCCGCGGCCTTTGCCGAGAAATGGCGTCGGCACCTGGCCGGTCAGGCACAGCACCGGCTCGTTGCCACCGAAGGCCGTGAGTAGCGCAGCGCCGGCATTCAGTACGCCGGGCCCCGGGACGACGCTGAAGACGCCTGGCTTTCCGCTCGAGCGCGCATAGCCGAATGCCATGTAGCCGCACGCCTGTTCATGTCGCGCCCCGATGACCCTCAATTGCGCTTGCTGGAATGCATCAAAAAGGCCGTAAACCTGGGCCCCCGGCAAACCAAAGACCGTATCGACACCGTGAGCGACGAGACTGCCGACGATTGCTTCGCCGCCTGTAGTTGAGGCCATTTTGTTCTCCAGTCCTTCGCGGAATCGCCCAGTCGGTCCTTCGATCTCCGCAGATGTTGCGGGCTCGCGGAGTTTGATACCGATCCTTGCTATCAAATGATCTGCCGGATGCAAGTGGCGAACGCGTGAATGAGCGCAGCCATGAGCATCAATTTTCATACTCGTCGCAAGTCATGTTTCGCCCTGCGATCCGTATGCGGTGATGATAACGACGTGGATATCTGTGTTCGCTTGACCAGAGGTATGTCCTTTGTCACCGTCGATCGCGAAGGAGTTTGCGATGAATGCAGGATCTGCAGATGTCGGTACGCGGCCTGAGCCTCAAGCGCTCGCCCGCGCGATCGAGAAGCTGAGTGCACGCTTTGGCGAGAGGCTGCTGACCTCGATGGCCGTGCGCGATCAGCATGCGCACACCACGACCTGGCTCCAGCCGCAGCGGCCCGATGCCGTGGTGCTGGCCGCGCAAACGGCGGACATCCAGTCTGTAGTTCGCATTTGTTCAGAGTATCGGATACCCGTGATTGCCTTCGGTGCAGGGACCTCGCTGGAGGGGCAGGTCAACGCACCCTATGGCGGAATCTGTATCGATCTGCGAGACATGAATCGTGTGCTCGAAGTCCACGCGGACGATCTTGATTGCGTCGTGCAGCCGGGTGTGACGCGCAAGCAACTCAACGAGTATCTGCGCGATCAGGGTCTGTTTTTTCCGATAGATCCCGGAGCCGATGCGTCGCTGGCCGGCATGGCGTCTACGCGCGCGTCGGGTACCAATGCCGTGAGATATGGCACGATGCGAGATAACGTGCTGGCGTTGAAAGTCGTGCGAGGGGACGGTGAAATCATCACGACTGCGACGCGCGCGAAGAAGTCGTCGGCAGGTTATGATCTCACTCGTTTGTTCGTTGGTGCCGAAGGTACGCTCGGCATCATTTCAGAGTTGACAATCAAATTGCATGGCATCCCCGAGATGATTGCGGCTGCGTCGTGTTCGTTTGCGACGGTGCGAGGAGCCTGCGAGGCAACCATACTCGCGATGCAAGCTGGCATTTCAGTCGCGCGAATTGAATTGCTCAACGCCGCACAGGTTCGTGCCTGCAATGCATATTCCAAACTGTCGTTGCCCGAAACGCCGCTGCTTCTGCTCGAATTTCATGGATCGGAAATCGAGGTTGCCGAGCAAACCCGCAAGTTCGGCGAGATTGCTAGCGAATGTGGTGGCGGATCGTTCGAATGGACGACCCGGCCGGAAGACCGGACACGACTCTGGCAGGCGAGGCACGATGGCTATTGGGCGGTGAAGAATTTGCGTCACGGCGCTGGAATTGTGGCGACCGACGTCTGTGTGCCCATTTCTCGACTTGCCGAATGCGTTGTTGAAACTGAGCAAGACCTTGAAGCAAGCGGCATGTTGTCGCCAATCGTCGGCCATGTCGGCGATGGCAATTTTCATTGCGCATTGCTGTGCGATGTCGCCGATGCTGGCGAGATCGCACGTGCCGAGGACTTTCAGCGCCGGCTTGTCGAGCGTGCGCAGGCCATGGGCGGCACATGCACCGGCGAGCATGGCATCGGCCAAGGCAAGCAGAAATATCTCAGGGCTGAACTCGGCATCGAAGCGATCGATGCCATGCGTGCGCTGAAGAGCGCGCTCGATCCGCAGAATATCTTCAACCCCGGAAAGATTGTTCCGGGCCACTAGCCGGGAGAGTACTGCGAATTCGACGTATCGTCCGGCGGAATATTCCGGTGGCGTTGCCGATGCAGATGTTCGGTCAGGGCAATTGATCGCGCGCGCGAAACCAGCTTACATTTGCGTCTGAGCCTTGTCCGGTGTGTCCCGGGAGCTGCAAGGCCAAAGGCATTCTGAGATGCCTATTTCGGGAGATGTAACATGGTTGACGCGCTGATTATCGATGCCTGCAGGACGCCACGCGGAATCGGCAAGGCCGGAAAAGGTGCGTTGGCGGGGATACATCCGCAGCAACTCGGGGCGACCGTGTTGCGCGCATTGGCCGAGCGAACCGGGATCGATACCGCTGACGTCGATGACATCATCTGGGGTACAAGTTCCCAGCGTGGACCTCAGAGTGGTGATCTCGCGCGCATGTCGGCGCTCGACGCGGGGTATGACGTTCGAGCCAGCGGTGTGACGCTGGATCGCTTTTGTGGCTCGGGCATCACTTCGGTCAACATGGCCGCCGCGTCGATCATGTCCGGTTCGGAAGATCTGGTGATCGCCGGCGGTACCGAGATGATGTCGATGGAGGGACGTCGCGGCGAAGGGCCGCTGATGATGGATGCCGGCAACCTGCGGCTACGCGCGCTGCATCCGCAATCGCATCAAGGAGTTTGTGCCGATGCTATTGCGACCATGGAGAATATCTCGCGGCGCGATGTCGATGAACTCTCACTGGCCAGTCAGCAACGCGCAGCGACGGCAATCGCCAACGGGCATTTTGCTAAAAGTCTTGTGCCGGTCTATCGCGAGGACGGTAGCCTTGCGCTCGATCGCGAGGAGTATCCGCGTCCGCAAACGACGCTTGAAGGTCTCTCCGGCCTAAAACCGGCGTTCGCCGCACTCGCGGACTATCCGCTCGATGAAAGCGGGACGACTTTCCGGAATTTGATTCTTGCGAAATATCCTGATCTCGACATCGAGTTCATTCATCATGCCGGCAATTCGTCGGGTGTCGTCGACGGCTCCGCCGCCCTTCTTCTGGCATCGCCGAGTTATGCCAAAGCCCACGGCTTGAAGCCGCGGGCCCGGGTCGTGGCCATGGCCAATATCGGCGATTCTCCGACCCTGATGCTGAATGCTCCGGTGCCTGCGGCCCGCAAGGTCCTGGCCAAGGCGGGGCTGACGCTGGACGATATCGACCTGTTTGAGGTCAACGAGGCGTTTGCCGTGGTTGCTGAGAAATTCATCCGCGATCTCAAGCTCGACCGTGACAAGGTCAATGTCAACGGCGGTTCGATCGCGCTCGGTCATCCGATTGGCGCCACGGGATCGATCTTGATCGGGACGCTGCTGGATGAACTGGAGCGGCGCGATCTCAAGCGCGGGTTGGTGACGATGTGTGCGGCTGGCGGCATGGCGCCGGCGATCATCATCGAGCGGGTGTGAATACAATATGGCGTAGAGCTTTCCGCCGCGTTCTGTTTTGTCTGTAGCCGCTGGCATGATCGACAGGCCTGCGGTGTCGCATGATCGATCCGAGGAAGCCTGAATGACGGACATGGTTGCGCAGGAACGGCCGTTGCCAAATTCCAGGACGACGGCCGAACGATTTGACGTGCTGATTGTCGGCGCAGGCATTTCCGGCGTTGGCGGAGCTTATCATCTCCAGCAGCAGTGTCCCGGGATGAGCTATGTCGTGCTGGAATCGCAGGACAGTTTTGGCGGCACCTGGCTCACGCACCGCTACCCCGGCATTCGTTCGGACAGCGATCTCTATACGTTCGGCTATCGATTCAAGCCGTGGGTCGGTGCGCCGATCGCGACCGCCGCCGAAATCCTGCGCTACATGGGTGAGGTCATCGAGGAGAACGACCTCGCTCGCCATATCCGCTATCAGCAGAAAATTGTGTCTGCGCGTTGGTCAAGCACGGACAACCTCTGGCATATCGAAGCGGTCCGGACCGATACCGGTGAAACGTTACGTTACGAGGCGAACTTCCTTTGGATGTGCCAGGGCTATTTCCGTCATTCGGAGGGGTACACGCCGGATTGGCCCGATATCGATCGCTTTAAGGGCAAGATCGTCCATCCGCAGAATTGGCCTGAGGATCTCGATTATAAGGGTAAGGACGTCATCGTCATTGGTTCCGGGGCGACAGCCGCAACACTCGTGCCGGCCATCGCCAGCGATTGCGCGCATGTCACGCTGTTGCAACGTTCGCCGACGTTTTTCATCACTGGCCGTAACGCCAATGATCTCGCCAACACGTTGCGCGAGCTGAAGATCGACGAGACGTGGATACACGAGATCGTTCGGCGCAAGATCCTGTTCGATCAGGAGGCGTTCACGCGGCGATGCATCGCCGAGCCGGAGAAGGTTACGGCGGAGTTGCTGGGCGCGGTTCGTGCCTTCCTCGGCAAGGACTACGATATCGATACGCATTTCACGCCACGCTATCGGCCGTGGCGGCAGCGTATTGCCTTCGTTCCGGATGGCGATCTGTTCAAGGGCATCAGTTCGGGCAAGGCGTCGGTGGTGACCGACGAGATCGAGCGTTTCACCGAAAAGGGTATCTTGCTGAAATCCGGCATGACGCTCGAAGCCGATATCATCGTGACCGCCACTGGCTTCAATCTGAATGTGCTTGGTGATATCGCCTTTCAGATCGATGGCCGTCCGCTGGATTTCGCGGAAACGGTGACCTATCGCGGCATGATGTTTACCGGCGTTCCCAACATGGCATGGGTATTCGGATATTTTCGTGCCAGCTGGACTTTGCGGTCCGACCTCGTGGCTGATTTTGTCTGCCGTCTGCTCAATCACATGAAGGCGAAGGGTGCGAAGCGCGTGGTACCTGTGCTCCGGCCAGAGGATGAGGATATGCCGCTGCTGCCGTGGATGGACTCGGAGAATTTCAATCCAGGCTATCTGATGCGCGGTATGCACTTGTTGCCCAAGCGCGGTGACAAACCGGAATGGCGGCACAGCCAGGATTACTGGAGCGAGAAGGACGAGCTTCCCGCTATCGATCTAGATGACAAGGCCTTTCTTTATGGCTAGGACCGACGTTGATTAGTGCAACGTCGCGCCGTTAAGCAGGATCGATCATGTCTGCCATCAGACTTGACCACATCACCAAGAGCTGGGGGGCGTTCCGTGCGGTCGATGATGTCAGCTTGACGGCCGATGAAGGTTCCCTGCTGGTCCTGCTCGGACCCTCGGGCTGCGGGAAATCGACGACGCTGCGCTTGATCGCGGGGCTGGAACAGCCCGACGGCGGAACCGTGACGATCGGAGATGTTGACGTCACTCACATGACGCCGGCACAGCGCCGGATCGCCATGGTCTTTCAATCGTATGCGCTGTTCCCGCATCTCAGCGTCGCGGAGAACATTGTTTTCGGACTTCGCGTACGTCGCGTCTCGCGGGCCGAGCGTGATGAGCGGCTGAAGCGTGTTGCCGATATTGTCGGTCTCGGTCAATTGCTGGATCGCAAGCCGTCGCAATTGTCCGGCGGTCAACGCCAGCGCGTGGCGCTGGGACGCGCCATCATTGCCGAAGCGAAAGTCTGCCTGATGGATGAGCCGCTCTCCAATCTCGACGCCAAGTTGCGGCATGAAATGCGGACCGAAATCCGCGCGCTGCAGCAACGCCTCGGCATGACGATGGTCTATGTCACTCACGACCAGACCGAAGCCATGACAATGGCCGACCGTGTCGTATTGATGCGCGAAGGTCGCGTCGAACAGAACGGCGCGCCGGAGCAACTCTATAATCGGCCCGAAACGGCATTCACGGCGCGCTTTATCGGCACGCCGCCAATGAACCTGCTTACCGCGGGGGACAGGCTGATTGGAATTCGTCCGGAGGATATCCGGGTCGTGTCACAAGACGGTCGTATGGCGCAGGTAAAGGCCATCGAACATCTCGGTGCCGACAGCATCGTCCTTTGCGAGATTGACGGGAAACCGGTTGCGGTGCGGCAGAACGGGTTCAGCAAGGTTGCGTCGGGCGATACAATCCGGCTTGCTTGGGATAGCATCCATGAGCATCATTTCGAGGGATCGTCGGGCCGGCGGCTGGACACGGTTGCGGATGACCAAACGCAGATCGCATCCAGTTGAAACGGCAAGTTACGGCGCATGTGTCGCCAATTGTAAACGGGGGAGGAGCGCATGAAGGTTTTCGGGCGTACGATGTTGGCTGCTGCTGCGGTTGCGATCTCGGCGCTTGCGCCGCGCCCGGCTGCCGCCGTCGACCTCACCATGTATTATCCAGTGGCGGTGGGTGGTCCGGTCACCAAGATCATTGATGACATGGTGGCGCGCTTCGAGAAGGAGAATGCCGACATCAAGGTAACGGCGGTCTACGCCGGCAATTATACCGACACCATGACCAAGGCGATGACCGCGATGAAGGGCGGTCAGCCGCCGCAACTTTCGGTGCTGCTCTCGACCGACGTGTTCACACTGATGGACGAGAACGCGATTGTGCCGATGGACGGGCTTGTCGCCGATAAAGCGTGGTTCAAGGAATTCTACCCGGCGTTCATGGCCAACGGGCAGATCGATGGCAAGACCTGGAGCATTCCTTTCCAGCGCTCGACCATCGTGCTGTACTGGAACAAGGATGCCTTCAAGGAAGCCGGACTTGATCCCGAGAAAGCACCTGCGACCTGGGATGAAATGGCGAGCATGGCTGCCAAGCTGGTGAAGAAGGACGCGTCCGGCAACGTCGCGCGCTGGGGCATCGAGATTCCGTCGACAGGGTACGCCTATTGGATGCTGCAGGCACTGGCGATCGAGAATGGCCAGAAGCTGATGAACGAGGCCGGCAACGAGGTTTACCTCACCGCACCCAAGACCATTGCAGCGCTTGACTATTGGGTCGATCTCTCGCGGAAGCAATCCGTGATGCCCAAGGGAAGCATCGATTGGGCGACGCTGCGGACCGATTTCCTCGAAGGCAAGACGGCGATGATGTGGCACACCACCGGCAATCTGACTGCCGTCAAGGATGGCGCCAAGTTCAATTTCGGCGTCGCGATGTTGCCAGCGAAGGAGCGTCGCGGGTCGCCGACTGGCGGCGGCAGCTTCTACATTTTCAAGAGCGCAACGCCTGAACAGCAGAAGGCTGCGGTAAAGTTCATTCAGTGGATGACTGCACCCGAGCGTGCCGCCGAATGGAGCATCAAAACAGGGTATGTTGCGGTGTCACCCTCGGCGTACAAGACGCCGGACATGGAAGCCTATGCCAAGAGCTTCCCGCCGGCGACGGTCGCGCGCGACCAACTCGAATTCGCCGTACCGGAATTGTCGGTGCACGAGAACGGGCGCATCTACAAGTTCGTTGGCGATGCCGTGCAGGCGGCTGTCACCGGCACACAGAGCCCGCAGGAGGCCTTGGCAGGTGCCCAGCAGCAGGCCGATCGCGTGCTGCGGGCTTATAAATAAGGACCGAGAGGCCGGGCGCGGTTTTGCGCCGTCCGGCCTCATATCCGATGTCCGGCCAAACCGATACGCATCCGCTGATATCCCGCAAGCCGCGCTCGTATGCGTGGTGGAATGCGGTCAATGCGTGGCTGTTGCTGTTGCCGGCTGCGGTGCTGTTGGTTGCCTTCACGCACTATCCAATCCTGGCAACGATCCGGCACAGCCTGTTCGTCGCGCGGCGTAACGGGACGGAGGTCTTCGTCGGTGCCGATAACTATCGCGCGATGGCTGCCGACCCGATTTTCTGGAAAGCGCTGATCAATAATTTCTGGTTCGCGCTCGGGACCATTCCGACCTCGATAGCGCTCGCTTTGCTGATGGCATTGTGGGTCAATCGCAACATGCGCGGCCGGGGTTTCCTGCGGCTGGCCTATTTCACGCCGACCGTGCTGCCGATGATCGCGGTCGCCAACATCTGGCTGTTCTTCTACACCCCGGACTATGGCTTGCTGGATCAATTGCGCGGTCTGTTCGGCCTGTCGGCGTGGAACTGGCTTGGCGAGCCGAGCACCGTGATGGGCTGCCTGATCGTCATGGTGATCTGGAAGGAAGCCGGGTTCTTCATGATCTTCTATCTCGCCGCGCTTCAGCAATTATCCCCGGATCTTGAGGAGGCCGCAGCGGTGGAAGGCGCCAGCCGTTGGTATACGTTCCGCCGCATCACATTCCCGCTGCTGATGCCGACGACGCTGTTCGTGGCAATCAATGCGGTAATCAATTCATTCAAGCTCGTCGATCACCTCGTCATCATGACCAAGGGCGGCCCCAGCAACGCCAGCACGCTGCTGCTATACTATATCTACGAGGTCGCATTCACCTTTCAGGACTCGGCCTACGCCGCGACTCTGACCGTTGTTCTGCTGGTCATCCTGAGCACGCTTGCGCTGCTGAAATTCGGCTATCTGGACCGCAGGATCCATTATCAATGAACGGGCGCACGCATCCCCTCGAAGCGGTTGCGGCGTGGCTGCTGGCGCTATTGTGGCTGGCACCGCTGGCTTATGCGTTCTGGAGTGCCTTGCACCCGGCCGCCTATGCCACGTCGTTCAGCCTTTCAGCGCCGTGGACGCTGGAAAATTTTGCGCGGGCCTGGAATCAGGCGCCCTTCGGCCGTTATTATCTAAATACCGTGGTTCTGGTGGTGCTGGTCCTGATCGGGCAACTGGTGTTGTCGACGCTTGCTGCCTATGCCTTCGCACGGTTCAAGTTCAGGGGTAGCAGCATCGCCTTCGCATTGGTGTTGTTGCAATTGATGATCATGCCGGACGTGCTGATCGTCGAGAACTATCGGATGATCGGGTTATTGGGGTTTCTCGACACCATCCCGGCAATCGCGTTGCCATATCTGGCGAGCGCCTTCGGCATCTTTCTGCTGCGGCAGACGTTCAAGAGTATCCCGCAGGAATTGGTGGAAGCTGCGCGAGTCGAAGGAGCGGGGCCGCTCCAGATTCTCTGGCGCGTTTACGTACCGCTGGCGCGTCCAACCTATGTCGCGTTCGGCCTTGTTTCCGTCAGTTATCATTGGAATAACTTCCTTTGGCCGTTGATTGTCACCAATTCGGTGAGTAGCCGCCCGTTGACTGTTGGGCTTGCGGTGTTCGGCGCCCCCGAGACTGGAGTCGATTGGTCCGTGATCACCGCCGCAACGGTGATGACGATGGCGCCGCTACTGATCGCATTCCTGCTATTCCAGCGGCAATTCGTGCAGTCATTCATGCGGGCGGGTATTCGTTGATGCGTCTGATCACCTGGAATATTCAATGGGGAAAGGGGTGCGACGGCAGGGTGGATCTGGCGCGGATCGTTTCCGTTGCGAAGGAACTGGCTGACGCGGACGTGTTCTGCTTTCAGGAAGTCTCCGACAACCTCCAAAAACTAGACGGCGGCGAGGACCAGAGCGCGATCATTGCCGGACTCTTGCCGGATCATCGTCCGGTCTTTCGTCCCGCGGTGGAAACCATCGATGGCGACGGACGAATACATCGGTTTGGCAACATGACGCTATCGCGTCTGCCGGTGTTGCAGATCGCCAGTCATTTGCTGCCATGGCCGGGCGCGGCGACCGTTCGCAGCATGCGCCGACAGGCATTGGATGTCACAGTACAGACTGCGTTCGGACCGGTGCGAACCGTCAATACGCACCTGGAATTTCATTCGTCGACGCAGCGTCAGATCCAAATTGAACGGCTGCTCGACTTGCAGGAGGAAGCGTCGACAAGTCCGCTCGTCGCCAAGCGTGAGCATGTCGACCCCTATGTTGCGCAGACGGTGGCAGCATCGAGCCTTTTGTGCGGAGATTTCAATTTCGATGTATCCGATCCGCAGCACGCGCTGCTGCAGGACTCGCATCGTCGTGGCCTAAACTATCGGGATGCCTGGACGAGCCGTTACGGTACGGGGCCGCGCCCGTCGACTTGCGGCATCCACGATCATGTTCAATGGGCGAGCGGACCGGATTGCCGCGACTTCATCTTCGTCACGGAAGACCTGTGCGGCCGGATCAATCGGGTCGAAGTCAATACAGTGACTGACGCGTCGGATCATCAGCCGGTGCTGATCGAACTGGAGAATTAATTGCGTTCGCCGCCTCCGTAGGAGCGGTCAAGCGTTCGTCCGCTAGCCGCGCAACGCAGCCAACACCTGATCGGGTTGCTCCGTCATCATCATGTGGCCGGCACCGCGGAGCACGACAGTACGGGCATCCGGGTTGGCTGCCGCGAGCGCCTTTCCAGCCTTCAACGGAGTCATCATATCGCGCTCGCCCAGTATCAGGGTGAGTGGGACCTTTACCTCGCTCGCAGCTGCAACAGCCCCCTGATAGCTGTTGCAGGCGTGAAGGTCGGCGAACAGCACGCCGTCGGGCGTATTCTCCAGCACGCGCTGGGCGCTGCCGTGCATCCACAGGCCGGGCGAGAGACAGCCGCCCAATTCCGCGCGGAAGCCGAGCCCCCAGATCGAGACCATATCGATGGCGGCGTGGTCGTTGGCTTCGGCATTCTTCAGCAATTCGGGACCGACAGTCATCGCTGCTGCTGTCCCCAGCAGGCTCAGTTGAGTCACCTTGTCAGGATGCCGCGCTGCGGTCTCGATCGCGATCAAAGAACCCATCGAGTGACCGATCAACCAGGCCTGCTTTGCGCCGGCAGCGGCGATCAGGGCCGCGGTCCAATCCGCCATGTCGGCGATGGTTGTCAGCGCAGTACCTTTGGAGCGTCCGTGGGCCGGAAGATCCGGCGCCAGTACGGAATAGCCATGGTGAGCAAACCAGCGGCTATGCAGTGCCCAGGTGGAGCTATCGAATCCCGCGCCGTGCAGCATGACGACAGTTGGAAGCGAAGCGTCGAAATCGCGACCGCCGGTAGCGATGAAGGTTTCAATACCGTTCACGGAGAGCTGCATTGTTCAAACCCTCTGCGATGCGCGAAGCGCCTGGCCGAGGTCATCCAGGATGTCCTGCGCCGCCTCGATTCCGATCGACAGCCGCACCAACTCCTCGCCGATACCAGAGGCTCTGAGTTGTGCTGCATCCATTTGTTGATGTGTCGTGCTGGCGGGATGGATCACAAGCGTCTTGGCGTCGCCGACGTTGGCGAGGTGACTGATGAGCCGCAGCGACTCGATGAACTTCTTACCGGCGGCGCGGCCGCCCTTGATGCCGAAACTGATGATGGAGCCGGCGCCCTTCGGCAACAGCTGCTTGGCGAGTTCGTAATCCGGATGATCCTGCAGCGATGGATGGACGACCCAATCCACCGCCTTGTTGGCGGTCAGGAATTCGAGCACGGCAGCGGTGTTCTGCAGGTGCCGATCCATGCGCGGCCCGAGGGTTTCGACGCCCTGCAGCAACTGAAATGCATTGGTAGGAGACATGCAGGCGCCGAAATCGCGCAAGCCCTCAGTACGTGCGCGCATGATGAACGCGGCGCGGCCAAATTGCTCGTCGAAGACGATGCCATGGTAGCCGGCATAGGGCTCGGTCAGGCCGGGAAACTTGCCGGATGCACGCCAATCGAAGTTGCCGCCGTCAACGACCACGCCGCCAATGGCGATGCCGTGGCCGCCGATCCATTTGGTCGCCGAATTCATCACGATGTCGGCGCCCAGCTCGATTGGCCGGCTCAGATAGGGCGTAGCGAAAGTATTGTCGATCAGCAGCGGAATCTTGGCATCGTGCGCGATCGCCGCGACCTTCGGAATGTCGAGTACTTCAAGGCCAGGATTTCCGATGGTTTCGCCGATCACCAAACGCGTGTTCGGCTTGATGGCGGCGCGGAAGCCGTCGAGATCGCGCGGCTTGACGAAGGTGGTGGTGATGCCGAAGCGTGGCAGCGTATGGGTCAGGATATTGATCGAGCCGCCGTAGAGCGACGATGAGGCGACGATGTGATCGCCGGCGCTCAGGATTGTCGCAATCGCCAGATGCAGGGCCGCCATGCCGCTGGCCGTGCAGACCGCGCCGACGCCGTTTTCGAGCGCGGCCAGCCTCTCCTCGAGTACCGATACAGTCGGGTTGGAAATACGCGTGTAGATGTGGCCCGCGCGTTCAAGGTTGAACAGTGCAGCGGCGTGATCGGCATCCTGAAACAGGAAGGATGTGGTCTGGTAAATCGGGACAGCACGCGATCCCGTCATCGGATCGGGATGGTGGCCAGCGTAGAGGCTCAGCGTTTCGAATGCAGGCGGCTTGGGTGCGGGCATGTGAACTCGTGCTGTCGCGACGGAACGGTCGAGATTTCGGCTACCGGTTCAGCATATGCCATAAATGAGCTCGGTTTGTCAGGATTTAAATCTCGCTTCGCATGGCGCGTCCTCGCGCATGCCCCTGACGGTTCTGCAACGGTCCTGGTTTGCCGCGCCCTAGAGGAAACTGGCACGCTCGTATTGATTCAGTCGCCTTGGCCGGGCTTGGGGGAGAAGAACTGAGCCAGCTTGTCCTTCACCCCATCGAAGGCTTTGGCGTCGGCCGGCGGATCGCGCTTGACCGTGATGTTGGGCCACTGCGCGGCATATTCCGCGTTAAGGGTGAGCCAGCTTTCCAAGCCGGGGGTCGTATCGGGAAGAATGGCTTCTGCGGGGCATTCCGGTTCGCAGACGCCACAATCGATGCATTCCTCGGGGTGAATGACCAGCATGTTGTCGCCCTCATAGAAACAATCGACCGGGCAAACTTCGACGCAATCCATGTATTTGCATTTGATGCAATTGTCGGTGACGACAAAAGTCATTCGTTCAATTCCAACGATAGTTGATTGAAGGTGCGGCCGTTATGCCGCCAGTGCGACGAAGATGACGCCAAGCACGGTCCACACCAGCGAGTTGATCAACATGCGGATCAGGTCGCTGTATTCGGATTGCGGCAGGCCGAGCGCGCCACAAACCAGATTGCCGGGCAGCAGAAATGGCCACGCGATTGCAGCACCGATCGAGGTGGCACCTGACATCGCTATTCTCCTTGTTTGATTGCCAGCAGGTTCTAGCCGTTATCGTCGTTAAAAGCAATATTTAAGATATATCTTTGTCGTGAACAGGCTCCGCCGATACGGATCTGCCGGGTTCGCCTCGTTTCCGAGTTAGTTCGATTTCTTTCAATCGATGACTGTGGGCGTAAGACAGCTATCGCGGCGATGCAGCAGTCTTTGTGCTACGCAAAATATCGAGATGCTTCAGAAGTGTCGATTTATCGCGCGTTGCTGGCGTCGCGTTGCTTTCTCCTCGTTCGGGACCGGGGGCGATCCGTTGCACCGCGAGAGAAATGGACGCTTCGGATTTTCCGAATTTTGCGACCTTAGGAGTATCGACACTCGATATATTATGTGTGTCAAATACGGATGGGACGAACGGATTCTGTCGTGGATCGGCGATGGCAGAGTCGGCTTCACGTGACTCCGCCAAATCGATCTCTCCGTTCACGTCCCTGACGCGTAACTAGCGCGCGTCGCCGAGACGAATTTGAACAACGGACATGCCCATCAAGGGCATGCCGTGAGGGGAGGGACGAATGGGAGCCTTATCGTTTCTGGATCGTCAAAATACGGTCGCCGGACCCGGCTTCAATCGATGGCTGGTGCCACCTGCGGCACTGTGTGTGCATCTGTGCATCGGCCAGGCCTATGCCTACAGCGTCTTCAATTTGCCGATGACCAAATTGATCGGCATTACGCAGTCGGCGCCAGGAGACTGGAAGCTCACCGAGCTCGGGTGGATCTTCTCAATCGCGATTTTCTTCCTTGGCGTTTCGTCGGCGCTGTTCGGCCGCTGGGTCGAGGAGGGCGGTCCGCGCAAGGCGATGTTTGCAGCAGCGCTCTGCTGGGCTGGAGGTTTCTTCATTTCCGCAATCGGCGTCAAGCTGCATAATCTCTGGCTGATTTATCTGGGCTACGGTGTGCTAGGCGGCATTGCGCTCGGCATCGGTTACATCTCGCCGGTCTCGACGCTGATCAAGTGGTTTCCCGATCGGCCAGGTATGGCGACCGGAATGGCCATCATGGGGTTTGGTGGCGGCGCCTTCATCGCCTCGCCGTTATCGGTCTGGTTGATGAGCAAGTTCAGTACGCCGACGCATATCGGCGTCATGGAGACCTTCGTCATCCTCGGAGTCGTCTATCTGTTTTTCATGATGGTCGGTGCGATCATCGTGCGCGTTCCAGCGCCCGGCTGGAAGCCGGAGGGATATGTGCCGCCCACGACAGCATCGAAGCTGATCACCAGGAACGACGTCTTTGTCTACGACGCACTCAAAACACCACAGTTCTGGCTGATCTGGTGGGTGCTGTGTCTCAACGTGACTGCAGGCATCGGCGTCCTCGGCCAAGCCTCGGCGATGAGCCAGGAGATGTTTCCGGGCCATATTACCCCGGTGGCGGCTGCAGGCTTCGTTGGCTTGATGAGCCTATTCAATATGGGTGGCCGGTTCATCTGGGCATCGACGTCTGACTATATCGGCCGTCGCAACACGTACTTTGTGTTCATGGTGCTCGGCTTCCTCTTGTACTGCACCGTGCCCTATACCGGCTCGATTGGCAGTGTCACCGGCTTCGTGTGCTGTTTCCTGATCATCATCAGCATGTATGGCGGTGGATTCTCGACCGTGCCGGCGTACCTCAGGGACATGTACGGCACGCGATATGTCGGCGCCATTCACGGCTTGTTGCTGACGGCTTGGTCAATGGCTGGCATTTTCGGCCCCGTACTCGTCAACTATATCCGCGAGTACAACGTCACTCACGGCGTGCCTAAGGCGCAAGCCTACAATACGACGATGTACATCATGGCCGGATTGCTGGTGATCGGATTCATCTGCAATCTGCTTGTGAAGGCCGTCGATACCCGCTTCCACATGAAGGACGATGAAGCAGAACGTGCTGCGGCGGAGATCGGCGCAGTCGGCAAACCCGCTGGCGCATAGGAGGAAACGATCATGCAAACTACGCAACAAGACAGTTCGACGACGCTGAAACTGATCGTCGCCTGGGGTTTTGTCGGAATTCCTTTGCTCTGGGGGGTGTTGCAGACTCTCAGCAACGCCATGAAGCTATTCCAATAACGAGAAGAAAACTTCAGCCCAACAAGGCAGGCACTTGGCCCGATCCAGTCCTCTGGATCGGGCCTATTCGTTCGACATGATCCTGCATCAACAGGGAACCATCGCGGTGCACCGGTATTGGTGTTTCATTTGGTGGAGATAACATCATGGCGCGAAAGTATTCTCGCAAAGCATCAGCGAAAGTTGGACGGGCTCTTCGTAAACGCAAGGCAGGCACTTTGAAAAGCGGCAGGTCCGGCAAGAAAGTGACGAGCCGCAAGCAAGCTATTGCTATCGGTCTTTCAGAGGCACGCAAGGAGGGCAAAAAAGTCCCGCCGAAAAAGGCATCAAAGAAATCCACGAAGAAAAAGACCGCAAAGCGATCCGCACGGAAGACAACTACAAGGCGGACGTCGAAAAAATCGGGTCGTAAACGTCGGTCTTGATGTGTTTGCCGTGTGCTCGATCCCTTGGACGGTGCGAATCTTTCCGGATAGACCTGCACTCGTCCTTCACGGCCGCCCACGTCGGTTGTGAATAAGCCTTCGCGCGAGCTTGCCGGTAAAGAGCGCTCAGAAATAATTTGAAGTGCGGGGGAAGGGAACCGATCGCGTGAGTCGGCACGACATCCGCAAGGCCGTCCGGCTGGTCGATCCCGGGCGGCCTTTTTCCTTCACGGACCGGGCAGCACCGAAAGTGATCAGGGCGACCCAGCAAAGACGAGGACCGAGCGCGAGGGGGCCTGCGTATCCGCGCTTGCTGCAAGCTCAACCTCCGCCCGATTTTCATCTGCGGTATTCAAGAGTTGCCGCCAATTCCGATACTCCGGCATTTTGGGCATTTTGAACGCGATCGGATCTGCCGCCGCATTCAGCACGATGAAAAGCGGTGCCTGCCCGGATTGCACCGGGCCGAGCACATAGGCAACGAAGCGACTTTCAGGGAAATTCCAGTCGTCCTCGGTCATATCTTCAGCTTGTGGTGTCAGCCACAAGGCTCCGTAGGATCCATCGGCGCGCCGCCCGTCGACCCAACGACGCGCGCGCAACTGCGGGAAACGCGTTCGGATATCGATCAGGCGACCGATGAAATCGGTAAAGTCTTCGTCTGCGCGGCCAAGATTGCCCCAGCCGACCCAACCCACCTCGTTGTCCTGGCAATAGGTGTTGTTATTGCCGTTCTGCGTATTGCCGACCTCGTCGCCTGCGAGAACGAGCGGGACTCCCTGCGCGAGCAGCAAGCAGGCCAACTGGTTCTTTCTGAGCTGCCGGCGCAAGCTGACAATCCCGGCATCGTCGGTAGGGCCTTCATGACCGCAATTGTTGCTGAGATTGTCGTTAGACCCATCGCGATTGTCTTCACCATTAGCTTCGTTGTGCTTGTCGTTGTAGCTGAACAGATCCATCAGTGTGAAGCCGTCATGAACCGTAATGTGATTGATGCCGGCACGCGGCTTGCGGCCGTCGTGATTGAAGACGTCCGACGATCCCGTCATTCGCCGGCTCAGATCGCCAACCAGATCGCCGGCGCCTGACCAATAGCGGCGCAAGGTGCTGCGATAACGATCATTCCATTCCGACCATTGAGACGGAAATGCACCGACCTGATAGCCCCCTAAGCCGACATCCCACGGTTCGGCAATGAGCTTTACCTCTGCAAGCACAGGATCCTGCCGGATTGCGGTCAGAAACCCGCAACCACGATCGAAACCGTCCGCAGTACGCGCAAGGGTAGTTGCGAGGTCGAAGCGAAATCCATCTACATGGCAAACTTCGACCCAGTAGCGCAGTGAATCCATCACCATTTGCAGCACGCGCGGGTGAGTCAGTTTGAGCGAATTTCCCGTCCCCGTGAAATCGTCGTAGTAGCGCGCGTTATCTGGCTTCAGCCAGTAGTACGATGTGTTGTCGATGCCGCGAAAAGACAGCGTAGGTCCAAGATGATTGCCCTCGGCGGTGTGGTTGTAGACCACGTCCAACAGAACTTCGATACCGGCATCGTGCAACCGGGCGACGGTGGTGCGAAATGCGTCTAGCGGATTATCGGAGCCATAGCGCGCATCGGGCGCAAAGAACGATAGCGAGTTGTAGCCCCAGTAGTTGCTCAGCTTCTGCTCGACCAGCCGGCGATCGTCGACGAAGCCATGAATGGGAAGGAGCTCGATCGCAGTCACACCAAGCCGTTTAAGATGATCGACCATCGCGGGTGACGACAGGCCGCGATAGGTGCCGCGCAAGCCCGGCGGCACATCGTCACGCATTTGCGTCAATCCTTTGACGTGCGCCTCGTAGATGATGGTGTCTTCCCAAGCTGTATTGGGGCGGCTTTCCCGTCGTCCCCAATTGAAGTTGGCATCGACGACCACCGCCTTTGGCATGCCGCGGGCGTTGTCACGACGGTCGAATGACAGGTCTTCCCGCGGACTCCCCGTCCGATAGCCGAAATGTGCATCACTCCAGACCAACCGGCCGGCGAGCCGCTTGGCGTACGGGTCGAGTAGCAGCTTATGCGGATTGAAGCGATGTCCGTGCTCGGGTTCGTATGCGCCGTGAACCCGGTAGCCGTAGAGCTGGCCCGGTGACACATCGTTGAGATAACCGTGCCACACATCTTCCGTGCGCTCCTCCAGCGGGACGCGCTCGAGCTCGCGGCGGCCCTGGCTGTCGAACAGGCAAAGATCGACCTTGGTCGCCGTCGCGGAAAACAGAGCAAAGTTTGTTCCTCGCCCATCCCAGGTTGCGCCAAGTGGATGAGGCAGGCCAGCTTTCAGTCGCATGCTCATGCTTCAGGCACCAGGAATATTGCGGCAAGTGGCGGAACGGATAGCGAAAGCTCGGGTATCAGGGCATCGGAGGTTCTGACAGTGCCTGAATTGCCGACGTTGCTGCCGCCATAATGAGCCGAGTCCGAATTGAGTATTTCGCGCCAGTCCCCGGGGAACGGTACCCGAACATGATAATCGCGATACACATTAGGCGAGAAATTGACGATGACGAGGCATCGCGCGCGGGCGTCGACTCCTTTGCGCATCCATACAAATACATTGCGATCGGCATCGTCGGTCACGATCCACTCGAAGCCTGCCGCATCGCAATCCAGTTCGTGTAACGCGGGGATGGTCCGATAAGCCTTGTTCAAGTCGCGGATGAGTGCCTGTAAACCTGCATGTCGTGGTTGATGGAGCAAATGCCAGTCGAGCGAACGATCATGATTCCATTCGCGCTCCTGGGCAAATTCGTTGCCCATAAACATCAGCTTCTTGCCCGGATGAGCAAACATAAAGGAATAGTAAGCACGCAGATTGGCAAAACGTTGCCAGTCGTCACCCGGCATCCGCCCAAGGATCGAGCGCTTGCCGTGGACAACTTCATCGTGTGACAGGGGAAGAATGAAATTCTCGGAAAATGCGTACTGTAGGCCAAATAGAATCTCGCCGTGATGATGGCGGCGATGGATCGGATCCTTACTGATATAGTTCAGCGTGTCGTGCATCCATCCCATGTTCCATTTATAGCCGAACCCAAGCCCACCTAACTCAACGGGTCGCGAGACTTGCGGCCACGCGGTGGATTCTTCTGCGGCAGTCGTGGCCTGCGGGAAATGTGCGAATACCTCGGCGTTGAAGCGTTTGAGGAAATCGATGGCCTCGAGATTTTCCCGACCACCGAAGCGATTGGGAATCCAGCCGCCTGCCGGCCTGCTATAGTCGAGGTAGAGCATCGAAGCGACGGCATCGACGCGTAACCCGTCGATGCCGTATCGTTCCAGCCAGAACAGGGCGTTGGATACAAGGAAATTGACGACTTCGGTACGGCCGTAATTATAGATCAGCGTGCCCCAGTCAAGATGACGCCCTTGTTGTGGATTGGCGTGTTCATAGAGCGCAGTGCCGTCGAAGCGTCCGAGTCCGTGCGGATCGTCGGGAAAGTGGCCGGGAACCCAGTCCAGCAAAACACCAAGGCCCTCACGATGGCACGCATCAACGAGAGCGCTGAAATCGTCAGGCGAACCGAACCGGCTCGTAGGTGCGTAAAGTCCCGTCGGTTGATATCCCCACGAACCGTCGAAGGGATGTTCATTGATCGGCAGAAATTCGACGTGCGTAAATCCGAGATCGCGAGCGTAATGGGGTAACAGGTCTGCAAGCTCGCGATAGCTCAGCCAACGATCTTCGTTTCCGCGTCGCCACGATCCGAGATGAACTTCGTAGATCGACATCGGAGCATTCAGCGCGTTGAGGTTAGGTGCCGTTGAGCGCGCCGGTAACAGTCTGGCTTCGTCGTATACGATGGATGCGGTATCCGGCCGAAGCTCAGCTGCAAATGCCATTGGATCGGATTTCAGAGGAAGGTGCTCACCCTGCGGGCCGATCAGATCGAATTTGTAGCGGTCGCCGACGGCCGCGCCGGGAATGAAGATTTCCCAGTAGCCATTGCTGCGGACACGCATCGGGTGTCGTCGTGAATCCCAAAAATTGAAATCGCCAACAACGCTGACGCGTTGCGCATTGGGCGCAAGCACGATGAAACCGATTCCGTCGACACCATCCAGGCGCACCGGATGCGCACCCAGTTTGTCATAGAGCCGTAGATGCGTGCCTTCGCCCAGCAGATATAGATCGAAATCCGTCAGCAACGGCGGAAAGCGATACGGATCGTGCAAATCGACGACGGTGTCGCCAAAGCGCGCCCGAAGCTGGTAACGGCTTGTATGACTGGGGAGCGACCCGGCGAAAAGTCCTGCATCATGAACGCGTGTCAGCGTCGCCGTATGGCCGCTCTCGTCGATTGCTTCGACGTTCGAGGCTTGAGGCAGAAAAGCACGAACGACCGGTCGCTCGTTCTCGATGTGCGGTCCGAGATAGCGGAACGGGTCAGAATGGCGTCCTTCGACGATTGCATAGGCTTCGGCCGGCAGTCGGCTCATGACGTGCCTCCGGTTATCCGCGAGAGAATTTGTAATACCCCGGCCAAAGGCACGCGAACCCAATCAGGCCTGTGTGCCATCTCATACTCGATTTCGTAAAAGGCTTTCTCGAGTAGAAAGAAATCCAAGACCTTGCCGGCGGCTGCAGGGTCGGAGGGCCACAGGCTGTTGATGCCCATAGTTTCGCGATAGGCGCTAAGAAATGCTGTTGTCGCGCTGTCTCGCCACGTCGTCAGTGCGAGCGCGAGTTTACTGTTGTCATCAGGCGAAATCTTCAGCGCGCGGTCGAGCGCTGAAGTTGTCGAGTAGTCGATCGATCGGATCAATCCCGCGACGTCGCGTGCGGCTGGCGCTTTGCGTCGGCGTTCGGCGAGCGGCCGGCGAGGTTCACCTTCGAAATCTATGATGAAGATATCATCTTTCACAATCAGCATTTGACCGAGATGAAAGTCGCCGTGGTGCCGGATATTCAGGTAGTTCCCGGCGCCTGATAGCAGAGACTCACAATACGCGCGGATATTGCTGCGTTGCGCAGCCAGTCGTTCAACGTGGGATCCGATTTCGTTCTTGATTGGCTGGTTTAGCAACCGTTCAATTGCGCGTTCTGCGCTGGCGGCGACTTCCGCGGAAAAATTGTCGATATCGTTGCGCGTCATCGGCTCTGGTTTGAAATCCGGCAGCTCCTGATTGCCGGCAAAGGCTGAATGCAGCTCTGCCAAACGGCGGCCGACCTGCGCCATATAACGCTGATAGGAGACAAGATCTTCACGGATCTCAGACTGATCGGACGCAGACAGAATCCGTTCCTGTTCGACGAAGCGATCAAGATAGGCTGAAGTGACTGTCCAGGCGTCGCCTTGATTCTGCACAAACGCGTGGACGATGCCGACTGCGCTTCGCTTTCCGCTTTCAATCAGCTCGATGCTTCCCAGCAATGCTGGCGAATTTCCAAATCCCGCGACTTCGGTGAGGAAGCGGCCGACTTCAAGTTCAGGATTAATGCCCTGTTCGAGCTTGCGGTAGATCTTGACGACATAGGCATTGTCGACAAGAGCGGTGCTGTTGGATTGCTCCGTTTCCACCTGTTGGACATGCGTGATTTCGTTTTCCGGAATTCGGATCAATTCGGTAGTGGGATGGAATTCAAGTTGAGTGTCCCCGTCGATGATCGTCTCGCCATTGCGGAGATTGTCCATCAATATGGCGATGAAATCGCGTTCGCTCGCAACGTCAAGAAGCGTCCCTTCACGTGCGCCCTGACGCACTGCTGCGAGCGCGCGGGGGTTGTGGCGTTCGCGCTCGAAGCGATGCCAGCGGATCCGCAACGGAATGGTATAACGGATCGCCTCACCACGTCGCATCCATTCGAAGAATGCCAACCATGGACGATTGTCCCCTTCATTGGCGAAGGGGATGGCCGACGTCACTGTCGTTGTGATGGCATCCGGTGAGCGCTCCGGAAACCAGCGAGTCCGTGAAAGATAAGGCGGCAGCACGTCGCGTTCAAATACGCCACGGGTACGCCCTAGCGTCACCCACGTGGCGCCGAGTGGGACCACCAGCGTTTCGAACTCCGGTGGCATCGTCGAGCCAACGTGTTCGGATACGTCTTTCTCCCGCAGTTGGAACCAATAGAACCCATATGGCGCCAGGGTGATCAGATAGGTCAGATCGCCAATCGGCGGGAAATGGGTTCGACCAAGCATTTCGAGCGGAATACGTTCTTTCCAGGCCGACAGATCGAGTTCTGTCGCTTGCGCCGACCGCGACAGGTTGGCGACGCACAGGATCACCTCGTCGCCATATTGCCGAACATACGATAATACCGACCGGTTGCTCGAACGAATGAAGGTCATCGAGCCTCGGCCGAATGCCAGCGTCGATTTGCGCACGGCAATCAGCCGTTTCGTCGCGCTCAGTAATGACGACAGGCTGCGGGATTGGGCTTCGACATTGACGGCTCCATAGCCATAAACTGGGTCCATGATCGGTGGAGCGTAAAGTCGCGCCGGGTCGCTACGGGAGAATCCGCCGTTGCGGTCCGGGGTCCATTGCATCGGGGTGCGAACACCGTTGCGATCTCCGAGATAGATGTTGTCGCCCATCCCGATTTCATCGCCGTAGTAGATAATCGGCGTGCCGGGAAACGACAGAAGCAATGAATTCATCAGCTCGATCTTGCGTCGATCATTGTCCATGAGCGGCGCAAGCCTGCGACGGATGCCGACGTTGATCCGCGCGCGAGGGTCGTTTGCATAGGTCGACCACAAATAATCGCGTTCGACGTCCGTCACCATTTCGAGCGTCAGCTCGTCATGGTTGCGCAGAAACATGGCCCACTGGCAGTTGGCTGGAATATCCGGCGTTTGACGCAAGATGTCGGTGATCGGAAAGCGATCCTCCTGGGCGATGGCCATGTAGATTCGCGGCATCAATGGAAAATGATAGGCCATGTGGCATTCATCACCATCGCCGAAATATTCCTGCACGTCTTCCGGCCACTGATTGGCTTCTGCCAGCAATACTTTGCCGGGTGCATAAGCATCCAGTTCGGCGCGCAGCCGCTTGATAATGGCGTGCGTCTCGGGCAGGTTCTCGTTGTTGGTCCCGTCGCGTTCGCAAAGATAGGGGATTGCATCAAGCCGAAAGCCGTCGACTCCAGCGTCCAACCAGCGTTTCATCACCTGTACGACAGCGCTGACGACGCGTGGGTTGTCGAAATTCAAATCGGGTTGATGTGAGAAAAAGCGGTGCCAGTAATAGGCATTCGCCTCCGCGTCCCAGCTCCAGTTGGATCGTTCCGTATCGGTGAATATGATCCGTGTGCCTTGATACTTCTGGTCGGTATCGCTCCAGACATACCAGTTGCGAGCGCTTGAATCCGGATGGCTGCGACGTGCTCGCTTGAACCAGTCATGCTGGTCCGACGTGTGGTTGATGACCAGCTCGGTAATCACGCGCAGGCCTCTGCGCTTCGCCTCGGTAATAAAACGACGAAAATCCTTCATGGTGCCGTAATCGGGGCTGATCGACCCATAGTCCGCGATGTCATAGCCGTCATCGCGCCCCGGCGAGGGGTAAAACGGCATCAGCCAGAGCGTGGTGACACCCAGATCCTGCAAATAGCCGAGCTTCTCGGTGAGGCCGGCGAAATCGCCGATCCCGTCGTTGTTGCTATCCGCGAAAGCCTTGACGTGTAGCTGATAAATGATCGCGTCCTTGTACCACAGGTCATCGCTGCCACCGGCTTTAGCCGTATCGTGGTTCTGATCGATGGATTGCATGACGTTCATGATGCGCTCCATCAAGCCAAGCAACGCAACAACAGAGCGGGATCGCGCGCGGGATCGATGCGGACGCGAAGGCCGCCCCATTCGACGGGATGTCGTTCGCCGGTTAACAGATTTTCGACGGCGACAACCTGCCGAAAATCATTGCCGATCTTCACCTTCACGTCTGAGAGCGGAAACCAGAACTCGTGCGGTTCTCCGGACATCGCGATGGCGGCAGCCACCGTATTGCTGCTGTCGACGGAGACTTTCACAAAGCCAGTCACGTTGGCGTCATCGATTTGAACGAAGCGTAGATTGCTGGTCTGTTGCAATGCTGGATTGGCACGCCGGGCCAGATTGAGCTCGCGTATATACGGTTTGATATTGCCCGGTTGATCCCAGTTCCTGACTTTGATCTCGTATTTCTCGGAATTCAAATACTCTTCTTTTCCTGCAATAGCCTCGTGTTCGAGCAGCTCGAATCCATTGTAGATGCCGTAGTTGCTCGACAGTGTGGCGGCTAACGCGAGGCGGGATTTGAACATCCACGGCTCGCCGCTTTGCAGATGGTACGGCAGAATGTCCGGTGTACTGACGAAAAAATTCGGACGATAGAAGTCGCGTTCCGGATATCCGGTCAGTTCACGGAGATACTCCTCCATTTCCCACTTGGACGTGCGCCAGGTGAAATAAGCATAAGATTGCGTGAAGCCAAGCTTGGCGAGACCTTTCATCAATTTTGGGCGCGTGAAGGCTTCGGCCAGGAAAATGACGCCGGGATCATGGCTTTGCACTTCCCGGATTGCCCACTCCCAGAACGGCAGCGGCTTGGTGTGCGGATTATCAATGCGAAAAATTCGAACGCCTTGATCGACCCAGAACAGGAGAACATCGCGGAGGGCCTGCCATAGCGATGCTGCGTCGCTGCAGTTGAAGTCAGGGTTGACGATGTCTTCGTATTTTTTGGGAGGGTTCTCCGCATAACGCATTGAACCATCGGGCCGGCGTTTGAACCAATCAGGGTGTTGCGTCAACCACGGATGATCGGGCGAACATTGCACGGCAAAATCCAGGGCGACTTCGATATCGAGCCGGCGACAAGCCGCAACGAAAGCGCGAAAATCCTCGATTGTCCCGAGCTCCGGGTGAACGGCATCATGACCGCCTTCGGCGGCTCCGATGGCGTAGGGGCTGCCGGGGTCTCCAGCCATTGCCGTCAATGAATTGTTGCGACCCTTGCGGTTGGTGCGCCCGATCGGATGAATCGGCGTGAAATAGACCACGTCAAACCCCATCGCAGCGACGTCTGGCAGGCGGGCTATACAATCGCGAAACGTGCCGTGACGCGTTGGATCTTGCCCCTGGCTTCGCGGAACCATTTCGTACCAGGCGCCGCAGCGTGCCCGTGGTCGATCCACAATCAAGGGGAACAGGGTTGACCTGCAAATGTCCGGCCGGTGCTGGCTTTCGGCCATCGCTTCCTGCGACTCCGGGGCGAGCAGGGACGCGACGTTCCCGGTTCTCAAATAGTCCTCGCACTGCCGAAGAATGATCTTGGCAGCCTCTGTGCCTCCCGCCTGCGCTCTGGTCATCAACGCAGCGCCTTCCAATGCATCGAGCGTCAGCTCCTGCCCGGCCTTTTGCTTCAGTTCGAAGCCGTGACGCCAGGTTGCGAATTCATCGGTCCAGGCCTCGATCGCATAAATGTATCGACCGAGCTCTTCTGGCGTGAACGACGCCGTCCAGCGATCGTTGCTGTGAAGGTGCATTGGAACTCGACGCCATTCATGGTCAGGTTCGCGACGCCAGATCAGGGCCGCTGCAATAATATCGTGCCCATCGCGGAAGATGTCTGCCCACACGTCGACGCTCTCGCCGACGATGCGCTTGATCGGAAAGCGGCCGTTATTGACGCAAGGATAGATATCCTCGATGTGAAACGTGCCGGTGACGGCCACGCTTCCCACAGCTCGGTTTTCTTTATTCACCAGCACGCTCGAATAGGAATAGGACCCCACGGTTCCGCGAAACCTGACGGTGTGAGCCGCCATTCCATATTAAGCACGAGCGGCGAAATTGGTTCCAATGGAACCCGATATGGCTCGGGCCGTTGTTCCCTATGGCCGGTTCTTGTGATGTGCGGTCCCGCAGCCCGATCGCGCATGAGCAGATTGGTATGTTCAATGGATCTATTTGCAAAGGCTGCGGAACTTGGGATCGAGACTGAATTCTGGGATTGGCAGGGCCGCCGACGCGAGATTGATGTTGGGGCACTCGCAAATCTTGTGAACGCGTTTCCGCAGCAAGATGCTCATCGATTGGTCGATGGCTCCGTCATCGTTCGTTCTGGCGCAACGTCTGTCACTCCGATCCGGGCGGGAGCGCTTCCGCTGCGGTGGCAGGTCGTTTCCGCTGGGACAATTCTCGCAGAAGGTTCGGCGACAGAACCATTCCTGTCATGGCCAGCGGATATTCCCGAGGGCGTCCATCGGCTGAACCTCTTTGAGCCGTCGTCGCCTTATTGCGAAGATGTTCCTTTCATTGTGACGCCGGCGGTCGCGTTTCAGGGGAATTTCTCGCGGTCCTGGATACTCGCGATCCAGCTTTACGGCCTGCGATCGTCGCGCAACTGGGGTATCGGTGATTTTTCCGACCTATTGAGCCTCATGGATCTCGTGGCGGGCTGGGGTTGCGATGGGATCGGTCTTAATCCGTTGCATGTGTTGTTCCGCGAGCGGCCGAGAGACTGCAGTCCGTATTCGCCGAACAGCCGCCTGTTTCTCAACCCGCTCTATATCGATGTAGAGGATGTCGCAGAGTATCAGGACGGACTAACGCAGGCAGATCGTGAGGCGCTTGCCAATGCGCGGCGCAGCGGTCTTGTCGATTATGATGTCGTCGCGAAACTTAAATGGCAGGCGCTCCGCTCGGCATATGATCGGTTCAGAGATGCTCCTGCAGCGCCGCGTCGGGCGGCCTTCGACGGGTTTTGTGCCGAACGCGGAAACGCGTTGACGCGGTTCGCCTGTTTCGAAGTGCTGCGATGGAAATACAGGACACCGTGGTGGGAATGGCCGGCGCCGTGGCAAACGCCGGATGATGGTGCCTGTGAAGACCTGCGGAGCGGCCCTGACGCTGCGGACATTGAGTTCATCGCATATGTGCAATGGATCGCCGATCAGCAATTGAAGGCGTGCAAAACGCGCGCGCAGCAGCGCGGCATGTCGGTCGGCCTGTATCTGGATGTGGCCGTCGGCGTTCAGGCAGATGGATTCGATGCCTGGAATGAGCAGACCGCAATCTCGCGACACCTAGCTGTCGGTGCGCCGCCGGATCAACTCAATACCGCCGGGCAGAACTGGGGGTTGGCGGGCTTTAACGCCGCTGGGCTGCTGACGCGATCCTTCGAGCCATTTCGCCACATGCTGCAGGCAGCGATGCGCTATGCGGGCGCGATCCGGCTGGATCATATTCTTGGGTTCAAGCGTCTTTATCTGGTGCCGCACGGATATGATGCGAAAGACGGTGCCTATGTGCGAATGCCGTTTCAGGCGCTGCTGGCGATCACCGCACTTGAAAGCCGCAAGCACGAATGCGTGGTGATCGGCGAAGATCTTGGGACGGTGCCCGAAGGCTTTCGCGAAGAAATTGCCGAATGGGGCATCTGGTCATACCGCGTAGTGATGTTCGAACGCGATCACGATGGCCGGTTTTGTTCGGCCGATCGCTATGCGGAAAACGCGCTGATCACGTTCAATACCCACGACCTCGCGACATTTGCCGGATGGCGAAGTGCTGGCGATTTGACGCTGAAACGATCGCTCGGGTTCGATCCTGGAGAGACCGACGATGCGCGCCGCCACGCATTCAATATGCTGCTGGATATACTGCGCCATCATGCAATCGAACATGACGACTTCTTTGCCGTATTGTCGTTTTTGGCACGGACGAGATCGCGATTGCTCGCTGTCGCACTGGAGGACGTGCTGGGCGTCATCGATCAGCCGAACCTTCCGGGGACAGTCCACGAGCACCCCAATTGGCGTCGCCGGATCGGCAGCGAGCTTGGCGAGATCCCCCAATCGATTGATTTGGAGGCCTTTCTGCAGGCGTTGGATGGGCGTCTTGGCGGGCGCCACGCGGATCCGATCCTTGGTAATTCAACGCCTTGAATCCGACTTGAGAAAGAGAAAACATTGCCCGGCAAAATTGAAGACTACGGCTTGATCGGCGATTGCGAGACGGCTGCTCTCGTCGGGCGGGATGGCTCGATCGATTGGATGTGTTGGCCGGCGTTCGATTCCGATGCCTGCTTTGCTGCGATCCTCGGTGACAGAAACCACGGTCGTTGGCGGGTCGCGCCAACGTCGGATGCCAGATCGACGAGGAAATATCGCGGAGACACGCTTATTCTGGAAACCCAATTCGAGACCGACGAGGGTGCCGTCACCGTCATCGATTTCATGCCCCCGCGTGGGAAAGCATCCGATATCGTGAGGCTGGTTCGCGGTGAGCGTGGCAGCGTTGCCATGCGAATGGAGCTTATCCTCCGGTTCGGTTTCGGTGCGGATATCCCCTGGGTCCGGCGCACCGTCGACCGCGAGTTGCTGGCCATTGCCGGGCCCGACATGGCGGTGTTGCGCACTCCTGTCGAAACCTATGGCAAGGACATGACCACGATCGCGGAGTTCAACATCGAAGCGGGTCAGGTCATCCCGTTCGTATTGACATATGGTCCCTCGCATCTGGAGATGCCGCCACCCATCGGTCCGATGCAAGCATTGCACGATACCGAGGCCTTCTGGACCCAGTGGTGCAGCCAATGTGTGTACGAAGGGGCGCATCGCGATGCCGTCATACGTTCTCTCATTACCTTGAAGGCCCTCACATATGCGCCGACCGGCGGCATCGTTGCAGCACCGACTACATCGCTGCCGGAAAAACTGGGAGGGCGACGCAACTGGGATTACCGGTTCTGCTGGCTGCGGGATGCAACTTTCACGCTGCTCGCCCTCATGAACAGCGGCTATTATGAGGAGGCGATAGCATGGCATAATTGGCTGCTACGGGCGGTCGCGGGTTCGCCTGAAAATATGCAGATCATGTACGGCATCTTTGGCCAACGGCGTTTGCTCGAGTGGGAAGCAAGTTGGTTGCCGGGTTACGAGGGGGCAACGCCGGTGCGGATCGGCAATGCGGCTCATGCGCAGCTTCAACTCGACGTTTACGGCGAATTGCTCGACGTGTTTCACCAGTCGCGCATGGCCAAGCTGAAACTTGATGACGGGAGCTGGGCGATGGAATGCAAGTTCCTCGAACATCTTGCCGAGATATGGGATCAGCGGGACAGCGGCATTTGGGAAGTTCGCGGCGACGGAAAGCATTATGTCTCGTCGAAAGTCATGACATGGGTGGCGTTCGATCGCGCGATCAAAAGCGCCGAACAATTCGGTTTCGAGGCGCCGTTGGAGCAGTGGAAGGGCCTTCGCGCTACGATCCATCGTGATATTTGCGAGAAGGGATTCGATAAAAAGCAGAATGCCTTCGTCGAATCGTATGGCGCGACTATCCTCGATGCCAGCGTTCTGTTGTTGCCCTCGGTTGGCTTTTTGCCGCCGTCGGACCCGCGCATCGTAGGAACGATTGCCGCAGTGGAGACGCATCTGATGCGCGATGGATTTGTGCTTCGTCACGATCCACGGCGGTTATCCGACGAGCAAGAACCTATTGAGGGCGCATTTCTGGCGTGCACGTTATGGCTCGCCGATGCCTACCTGCTGGCTGGCCGGATCAGCGAAGCCAAAGACTTATTCGAACGTGTCGTCGCGGTGGCCAATGACCTTGGTTTGTTATCGGAAGAGTACGATGCCGGCGAGAGGCGCATGACGGGCAACTTCCCGCAGGCGCTTACGCATATTGCCTTGATCAATACGGCCCACAATCTCTGCAGCGCGACCTCACCTACGCGGAAGCCCGCAATGCAACGGACAAAGTAGTTCAGTTCGCTCGATTTTCGCGAGCAAAATGCGCCGCGCGAGACTCCAAGTCTCACGCAAGAGGTCTCACGATCCAACATCGTTTCCGCCAAGCGCGGCGTTGAGTTTTTGCACGATGGCCTCAACGATGGCCGGAACGCTGGCATCAACAGCCGCAGCAATAGCGTGCTCGTCCGGCGTCGGAATTTCCAGGGTCTTGAACTGACTGTCCAGCAGTTCGGGTGGCATGAAATGCCCCTTGCGTTGCGCCAATCGGCTTGCGATCAGCTCCCGGTTGCCGTCGAGATAGATCAGTCGGACATCGTGACGGCCATGGACCAGGATATCGCGATAGGAACGTTTAAGTGCAGAGCAGGCGATAATGACGTGCTGCCGTGATTTGCCGATCCGTTCGATCTCGGCAGCAATCGCCTGAAGCCAGGGGAGGCGATCCGCATCGGTCAAAGGGTGACCGGCCTTCATCTTCTCGACGTTGCTGCGGGGGTGAAATTTATCGCCGTCTTCGTAAGGCCAACCCAGTCGTTCCGCGAGCGCGGCGGCGATGGTGCTTTTGCCCGAGCCGGATACGCCCATCACAATCAAGGCGCAGAGTGCGTTGTTGATCGCATTATTATGCACGAAGATGCTCCGGCATCGCAGCGGCGTCGATCAGCCACGTTGTTTCATTGCGGGAATAAGCGCGTGCCGCAGGCAATTCCGGGTCCGTCAGGACGCGTCTGAGGATGGCGCGTTTATCGGGACCGCTGACCAGGAATAGCATCTCGCGGCATGCTCCTAGCGTTGGGAGAGTCAGGGTTACGCGCGGCACGAAAGGCGCGACATGCGCTCGATCGACGTGGATAACCCAGCGCTCGGTTTCATCCAGTGCTGCGTCACCCGGAAACAGCGATGCCGTGTGGCCATCCGATCCCACACCCATCAGGACGACGTCGAACAATGGGCGGTCTTCATCGATACGGTTTGCGCGGTAAAACGATTTCAATGTTGCTTCATACAGGTCGGCTGCAGTTGCGGGCGTCGCGGCGCCGGTCGGAATTGAATGGATGTGATCCGGCTGTGCGCAGCGGTCAAGAAAGAGACGCCGGGCCGAGCCCATATTGCTGAGGGGGTCCGCAATCGGGACGAAGCGTTCGTCACCGATGAACCAATGCGTGCGGGGCCACGGAATCTGGTTTCGATAGGGTTCACGCCCCAGCAGTTGATAGAGGTGTGTTGGGCTCGATCCTCCGGTCAGGCAGATTGAAATCCGGTTCGGTCGGGCCGCCATCCGTGCAATGAGACGTTCCGCGGCCGCTTCCGCGAGAGCGTCGACATCGGCAAGCTGAACGATGTTGCGGGCGTCGTTCATCAATGGCCTAGCTCGGCTTGCGCCAGTTGCGGCCATCGTCTTCGAGCAGGGCTGTGCTGCCCGCAGGACCATCGCTGCCAGCCGCGTAGAATTCCAGGCCGTCGTTCCCCGCCGCTTTCCAGGCATCGAGAAACGGCTGCACGGCCTGCCATCCGGCTTCGACGCTGTCTGCGCGCTGAAAAAGGATGTTGTCGCCGATCATGCAATCATAGAGCAGCGTTTCGTAGCCGGTGGCCGGCTCAGCTTTGAAATAGTCCTTGTAAAGAAATTTCATTTCGACGCCATCAATGGCAATCGAGGGACCAGGTACCTTGGTGTTGAACTGCAGCGTGATGCCTTCGGCAGGCTCGATGCCGATCACGAGATAGTTTTGCGATAAACGATCGACCGGCGTGTCTTGAAACATGGCAAAAGGAGCCTGCTTGAATTTGATCGCGACCTCGGTGCGCTTGGTGGCGAGCGCTTTGCCGGTTCGCAGATAGAAGGGGACGCCCGCCCATCGCCAGTTATCGATCGCGAGTTTCAAGGCGACGTAGGTTTCCGTGTTGCTGTCGGGCTCGACGTCTTTGGTCTTGCGATAACCGGCAATCGGACCGTTGATGCTCCCCGACGTGTACTGGCCGCGAGCTGAGTTTCGCAGTGCTTCTGCCTGGCTCTGGGTCTGGATGGCGGCAAGCACGGCGGCCTTTTCCGAGCGGACGGTATGCGCGTCGAAGCGAGCGGGTGGCTCCATCGCCACCAGCGACAGAAGTTGAAACAAGTGGTTCGGGACCATGTCGCGTAACGCGCCAGTCGCGTCGTAGAAGCTGCCGCGACGGCCGACATCGAGTTTCTCATCCACCGTAATTTGGATGTGATCGATATGGTTGCGATTCCAGATCGGCTCGAACATGCCGTTGGCAAAGCGCAACACCAGAATGTTCTGTACAGTTTCTTTGCCGAGATAATGATCGATGCGATAGAGCTGGTGCTCGTTTGCGACCTTCAAGAGGTCTGCATTCAGTGCCTTTGCGGAAGCGAGGTCGGTTCCGAACGGCTTTTCGATCACCAATCGTCGCCAATATCCATTATCTTCGCGCAACAGGCCGACGCGGCCGAGTTGCTCACCAATCGGCGCGAAGGCGGCCGGAGGCGTTGCCAAGTAAAACAGGCGATTACCGGTCGTTTTGCGCTTCTCTTCAAGGGTCGCAAGCTGCTTGGCCATGCGATCGAACGATTCCGGTTCCGACGGATCCGCTTGAATGCAGCTCACGCATGCCAGTAAGTGTTGGGCGACGCCATCGTCGACGGGACGGGTGGCATGCTTCCGCAGTCCGGCCATCAGGCTTTCGCGGATCGCATCGTCGGACATTTCATTTCGGGCGATGCCAACGATGCAGAAGTCATCCGGAAGCAGCCTGGCTGCTGCGAGATTGTATAGGGCGGGAATCACTAGCCGGTGAGTCAGGTCGCCTGTGGCGCCGAAGATGATAAAGCTGCAAGGATCGGGCTTGGCTTGTCGGGTCACGCCATTGGATGTCATCAGCGCTCCCCTTGCGGTTCTTTGTGTCCTCCAAATCCGGCGCGCATGGCGGAAAGGATTCTTTCGGCGAAGGTGTGCTCCTTGCGCGAGCGGAAGCGCGCGAACAATGCGGCGGTGAGAACCTCCGCCGGAACGGCCTCATCGATCGCCGCGTTGATGGTCCAGCGGCCTTCGCCGGAATCTTCGACGAAGCCCGAGTATTGATCCAGCGTATGATTGCCGGCCAACGCCGATGCGGTGAGGTCGAGCAGCCAGGATGGAATGACGCTGCCGCGCCGCCAGACCTCGGCGATGTCGGCGATATCGAGACTAAACCGGTGATCCGGCGGCAATGCATCGATAGCGGCATTCTTCAAAATGTCGAAACCTTCGGCATAGGCCTGCATCAAGCCGTATTCGATGCCGTTATGCACCATTTTGACGAAGTGCCCGGAGCCGACCGGGCCGGTGTGAAGATAGCCTTGCTCGACGCGCGGGTCGCGGCCATCGCGTCCCGGTGTTCGCGGAATGTCGCCACGGCCCGGCGCCATGGCGGCGAAGATCGGGTCCAGCCTGTCAACGATGTTCTTCTCGCCGCCGATCATCATGCAATAGCCGCGTTCGAGACCCCAAATGCCGCCACTGGTCCCGACATCGATGTAATGGATTTGTTTCGCGGCGAGTGATTTGCCGCGTCGGACGTCGTCTTGCCAGAACGTATTTCCGCCATCGATGATAACGTCACCGGGAGCGAGCCGGGTCGCCAGCTCTTCAATCGTCGCCTCGGTGATGCCACCGGCCGGAAGCATCACCCAGACGGTGCGTGGCGCTGTAAGCTTCTTGACGAGATCATCGAGGGAGACGGCGGCGGTCGCGCCTTCGCCAGCAAGTTCGGCAGCCGCCTTCTGGTTCTTGTCGTAAACGACAGCCTGATGGCCACCGTTTCTCATCAGCCGCCGGACGATGTTAGCGCCCATGCGGCCGAGGCCGATCATCCCGATCTGCATCCGCAGTTCCTTTATTTCAAGGCGGCAGTTATCGCTCTACCGATTTGGGCCAGTCCGGTTTTAAGATCCCCCTTCAAGTGCACGCGTAGCGCGCGGCGTCCTCGTTCGGTCAGAACATCGAAATCGCCACGTGCCTGAGCGGCCTTGATGATACCGAAACTCGCCATCTGCCCCGGTATCGGCAAGTCCTTGGCGTCATCCGCGGTAATTTGCAGAAACACGCCGCTGTCCGGGCCGCCCTTGTAGGCTTGTCCGGTCGAATGCAAAAAGCGGGGCCCGAACTCGGCGCACGTTGCGAGATGACGGCGATCGCGGATGGCAAGCCGCATGTGCTGTAGCGCATTGATATGGGCATCGTCGTGCTCGATGTAAGCGAGCAGGGCGACATAGTCGTTGGCCTGCGCGCGCGCCAGATGCGCCTTCAGCCAGGAGTCGAGGTCGCCATTCGCGCCTGCTTTCCGCAGAGCCTGCGCATTGTCGTTGTCGGTGTAGATCGAGAGCTTGTCGGTCACGATGACAGGCTCCTCGTCCGGAAGCTTGCCGGATTTCTCGAAAGCAGCGGTCAACTCGCGCGTCTTGATTTTTGCGGATTCGACGTCGGGTTGATTGAAGGGATTGATGCCGAGCACCGCGCCGGCCACCGCCGTTGCCATCTCGAACCGGAAAAATTCCTGACCGATATGCTCCGCCGATTTCAGCACGATCCGCACGACCGGATGGCCGGCCTTTTTGAGCGCAGCAAGCTGGCTGTCGTGGGCCGAGTCGATTTCGGCGTCGGTGCGGAGATCGATAAACAGCCGGTCATTGCCATAGACAGCCGGCGCCCCTAGCGGTTCGCCGTCGATCGGGATCAGGCCCTTGCCATCCTTGCCGGTGGATTCGGCAATCAGCTGTTCGGCCCACGCACCGAAATCGGCAATCGCTTTCGATGACAGGATCGTCACCTTGTCCCGGCCCTGACGGCCCGCCGTGCCGAGCGCGAGGCCGAGTTGAACGCCGGGATTTTGTTGCGGCGGTACGTCCGGTCCGCACGAACGAACCATCGTCAGCGCGAGGTCGAGCAGTTGAGGGACATCGAGACCGGCTGCTGCAGCAGGCACCAAGCCGAATGGCGACAGCACCGAGTAGCGGCCACCAATGCTCGGGTCGCCATGGAAGATGTGGGCGAAGCCCTGCTTCGTGGCCACCTTTTCAAGCGAGGAGCCAGGATCGGTGACGGCGACGAAATGAGCGCCGGCCGCGTCCTGGCCGACCTTGGCTTGCATCCGGCCGTAGAAATAATCCTTCAAGGCATTGGGTTCGGTCGTACCGCCGGATTTGCTCGACACGATGAAAAGCGTTTTCGCGAGATCGACGGTACGCTCCATCGTGGCGACCTGCGCCGGATCGGTGGAATCCAGCACGTGAAGCTTGGGAAAACCGACGCGTTTACGGAATGTCTTCGCCAGCACCTCCGGGCCCAGGCTTGAACCGCCCATCCCGAGCACAACCGCGTGCGTAAAACCACGTTGTTTGACCCATGCGGAGAAATCGCTGTAGGCCGCTATCTTCTTGCGTTCGGCATGAGGGCTGTTGAGCCAACCCAGCCACTTGTCTTCGTCCGTGCTGGTCCAAACCGACTTGTCGTGTTGCCAAAGGCGGCGAATCTTTCCTGTCGCACGCCAATCTTCCGTGCCGTCGGCGATCGCCTTGCCCAGTTCGCCGCCAAGGGCCAGCGTTTGCTGGCTGACCTTGGCTCCGAGAATCTTGGCGCGCTTCTGCGCCACTGCGCCGAGCAACTTGTCGAAGGCGTCCGCGAAGAGCTGCACGCCGTCCTTCACAAGCTCCGATGTAATCGCGTCGAGCGAGATCCCGGTCTTGTCCAGATCCGCCAACGTGCGTTCGGCGTCCGGTATATTTTCTTCGAGACTGTCCCGGAGCTTGCCGTGGTCGCGGAATGCGTCGAGGGTCGCGGGCGGTACAGTGTTCACCGTATCGGGTCCGATCAGTTCTTCGACATAAAGCACGTCGCTGTAAGCCTTGTTCTTGGTGCCGGTGCTGGCCCAGAGCAGGCGTTGCGGACGGGCGCCCTTGTCTGCCAGCTTCTGCCAGCGCGCGCCTGAAAACGCCTGCTTGTAATGCTGGTAAGCCAGCTTGGCATTGGCGATGGCGACCTTTCCTTGCAGCGCTTTCAGCCGTGCCTTTTCAGCCGGGTCGTTGGCTTTGGCGATCTTGTCGTCGAGTTGTTTGTCCACCGCGCTATCGATGCGGCTGACGAAGAAGCTTGCGACACTGGCGACATGCGATGGGTCGCCGCCGGCTCGCACATAGTCCTCCAGCCCTGCGAGATAGGCCTCGGCCACTTGCTGATAGACCTGTTGCGAGAACAGTAGCGTAATGTTGACGCTGATGCCCTTCGCCGTCAGGTGCCGGATCGCCGGCAAGCCCTCGGCAGTGGCCGGCACCTTAATCATCAGATTTTTGCGGTCGACTTCGTTCCAGAAACGCTCGGCCTCGGCAATCGTCGCCTTGGTATCCATGGCGAGATAGGGTGACACTTCGAGGCTAACGAAGCCATCGGCACCCTTGAGCCGGTTGTAGGTCGGCCGCAGCACATCGGCGGCATGCTGAATGTCCTCGATGGCCAGATGCTCATATAGATCGATGATAGGCCGGTCATGCTTCCGCAGCGATTGCGCAATCGCGCTGTCATATTCGTCCGAGCTACCGATCGCTTTTTCGAAGATCGCCGGGTTGGATGTGACGCCGCGTACCCCATCGGTATCGATCAACCGTTTCAGGTCGCCCTTGGCGATAAACCCGCGCGCAAGGAAATCCAGCCAGACTGCCTGGCCGTGATTCTGGAGTGCTTTAACTGGATTCATGGTACCCGTCTGTTCGATCCGTCGATGAAAGTTTCCGCCCCTCTGTTCTGGCGCGGCAACCGGTTTTGTCAACCAATGCCTGCCCGGCGGGGGAGGCTGGATTGAATCAATATGCGCAAGTGCGGCCCCGATGTGTCGCTATCCCTGAATTCCCGGATGAGGCGGACGTGTCCCGGCGCGACTTATCCTGTCCGGACTGCATGAGATTTACGCACCAGCCGTCGATCCGTTCCGGCCGTGCGCGGCAGCGAAGATCGCAATAACGTGTATTTGATATCATTGACGATTTACGGGCCAGTCGCTGCCCGGGAGGCTACGACTCAAAGAATACGTCAATCGCGGCGACGCACCCGGGCATCGCCCCTTGGTCGCGGGACCGGAGTGAAATGTTCATGCCCCACCAATGAAGGAAGGACCCGGCTCGAATCGGCTCCAGTTGCGGTTAACGCAGGCTGTCGTTGATAGTTTCCAGCGTAACCGACCCCGGGCAGAGTGCAGCCGTATCGAGCTGATTGAGCGGCGTGGAGACGGTATTGAAGTTGCTGTGGAGGTCGTCGGCTTCGGAATCGACGTACAGCAAACCGGTGACGATCTGGCCTAGGGCGGCGTGCTTCTGAAGGAAGTTCATGGCGGCGAGCCGATCCCCGGGGTCGTATTCATCGTTGATCTTGCGCAGGTTGAGAACGGTTCCGTCATGCTGCGTCACAGAGACGACCTTGCCCGGCGCATAATTCACCGTGATCGGATCGCGCCCGATCATCACGTCGAGCGCGTTGACGGCTTCATTGTGCGCGCGAACGTATTCGAGGCTCTTGGTCGATCCGGCGTGATTGTTGAAGGCGATGCACGGTGAAATGACGTCGATAAACGCCGCGCCGCGATGCTGGATGGCCGCCTTGATCAGCGGCACCAACTGGCTCTTGTCGCCGGAGAAGCTGCGCGCGACGAAGGTGGCGCCGAGCTGCAGGGCGATGCTGACGAGATCGATGGAGTTGTCGGTGTTGAAAACCCCCTTCTTGGATTTCGATCCGCGGTCGGCGGTTGCAGAGAATTGGCCCTTGGTCAGGCCGTAGACGCCGTTGTTTTCGACGATATAGACCATGTTGACACCGCGCCGCAGCGCGTGGGCAAATTGGCCGAACCCAATCGAGGCGGAATCGCCGTCGCCGGACACGCCGAGATAGATCAGGTCGCGATTGGCGAGATTGGCGCCCGTCAGCACCGAAGGCATGCGGCCGTGCACCGAGTTGAAGCCATGCGATGCGCCGAGGAAGTAATCCGGCGTCTTCGACGAGCAGCCGATGCCCGAGATCTTGGCGACCCGATGCGGTTCGATCGACAGTTCAAAGGCAGCCTCGATGATCGCTGCGGAAATCGAGTCGTGGCCGCAACCCGCGCAAAGAGTCGACGTGGAAGCCTCGTAGTCGCGCCGGGTGAATCCGATGGCATTCTTCGGCAGCGACGGATGGTGAAACTTCGGTTTGGCCAGGTAGGTCATGACATCGCCTTTCGCAGCGGCGTAACTTTCAAGGCGTCGAGCCGGTCGCCGATTGTGCCGGAGATAAACCGGGCCGTAATCGACGTCCCGTCATAGTGCAGGATCGGTACCAGCCGCACCGGATCGATATCGAGTTCATTGACGATCAGCGAGCGCAACTGCGCGTCGCGGTTCTGTTCGACGACGAAGACAAAGTCATGATCGGCGATGAAGCTGGCGACGTCCTGATGAAACGGGAATGCGCGTACGCGCATCAGGTTCAGGGTGTGGCCACGCGACGCGAGCATTTCAGCTGCTTCGTCCATCGCCGGGGCGGTTGATCCGTAATAGATCACGCCGAAGCGCGTCGGCTTGTCGGCATTGGTGCGCAACGGCTTTGGCAGAAGTTCCTTAGCGGTGTCCTGCTTGCGCAACAGCCGTTGCATGCCCTCGACATAGATCGCACCATTCTCGGAATACTTCGCGCGGCCGTCATGCGAGGTGCCGCGAGTGAAAAAGGTGCCCTTGGTCGGATGCGTGCCCGGATAGGTGCGATAGGGAATCGCGTCGCCGTCGACATCGGTATAGCGGCCGAAATCTTTGACCTTATCGAGGTCTTCAGCGGACAGCACCTTACCCCGGTCGTAGGTCTTGGTGTCGTCCCATTTCAACGGCCGGCAGAGTCTGTGATTCATGCCAATATCGAGATCGAGCATGACGAAGACCGGCGTTTGCAGCCGGTCGGCATAATCGAATGAACTGGCGGTGAAGTCGAAGGCTTCGGCAGCGTCCTCAGGCAGCAACAGCACGTGCTTCGTGTCGCCGTGCGACGCGTAGGCGCAATTGATCAGATCGCATTGCTGGGTGCGGGTCGGCATCCCGGTCGACGGTCCCGCGCGCTGGACGTCGATGATGACTGCTGGAATCTCCGCGAAATAGGCAAAGCCCAGGAACTCCTGCATCAGCGAGATGCCGGGGCCGGAGGTCGCGGTAAAAGCCCTTGCACCATTCCACGATGCTCCGATCACCATGCCGATCGATGCGATTTCGTCTTCAGCCTGCACGATGGCGTAGCGTGCCTGACCGCTATCGGGATCGTGGCGGAATTTCTTGCAGTAGCGCGTGAAGCCTTCCGCGACTGAAGACGACGGCGTGATCGGATACCAGGCGCAGACCGTGGCGCCGCCATAGACCGCGCCGAGCGCCGCTGCCGCGTTACCTTCGATCAGGATGCGGTCGCCGACCTTGTCGCTCCGCTTCAGCCGCAGGCCGAGCGGGCAACTGAAATTGGCTTGCGCATATTCGCGGCCAAGATGCAGCGCGTGAACGTTCGGCGCGATCAGTTTTTCCTTGCCCTTGTATTGCTCGCCGACGAGTTTCTCCAACTCGGCAAAATCCATATCGAGCAGGGCCGACAGCGCGCCGATGCAGATGATGTTCTTGAACAACTGGCGCTGGCGCGGATCGGTATATTCCTTGTTGCAGATCGCGGTGAGCGGCAGGCCGATGACGTTGATATCGGTGCGCATCTTGCCCGGGGGCATGGCGCGGGTCGAATCGTAAACCAGATAGCCGTCCGGCTCGATCGAGGCGACATCGGCGTTGAATGTCTGCGGGTTCATCGCCACCATGAAGTCGGTGCCACCGCGTGCGCCAAGATGGCCGGCTTCCGTGACGCGGATTTCGTACCAGGTCGGCAGGCCCTGAATGTTCGACGGGAATACGTTGCGCGGCGACATCGGAATGCCCATCCGCATGATGGCGCGGGCGAACATTTCGTTGGCGCTGGCGGAGCCTGAACCGTTGACGTTGGCAAAGCGGATGACGAAGTCGTTGACGGCAGTTAGCGGCATGCTGGGCCTGCGTGAGTCACTTCAAGGAAAAACTTGTTCATGTCCCAGGCGCCGGTCGGGCAGCGTTCCGCGCACAGCCCGCAATGCAGGCAGACATCCTCGTCCTTGGCCATGATGCGCCCGGTCTTGAGACCATCGGCGACGTAGATGTCCTGCGTGAGGTTGAGTGCGGGGGCGCGCAGCCGTTGTCGCAGGTCATCCTCTTCGCCGTTGTCGGTGAAGGTGATGCAATCCATCGGGCAGACGTCGACGCAGGCGTCGCATTCGATGCACAGCGGCGCCGAGAATACCGTTTCGACGTCGCAGTTCAGGCAGCGTCCGGCTTCGGCCAGCGCCAGATTCGGATCGAAGCCGAGTTCGACCTCGGCCTTGATGCTGCTCAGCGCCGAGGCGTTGTCACGATGCGGAACGGCATAGCGCTCGTCCGGCATAACCTCGTTTTTGTAGCTCCACTCGTGAATGCCCATTTTCTGGTTCACGACCTGCACGGCGGGGAGGGGCCGATCGGCGATGTTCTCGCCATGGAGCATCTTGTCGATCGACACCGCGACCTCGTGGCCGTGGGCGACGGCCCAGATGATGTTCTTGGGTCCGAAGGCAGCATCGCCGCCGAAGAACACTTTCGGATGGCTGGACTGGAAGGTCACCTTGTCGACCTTCGGCATGCCCCATTCGTCGAAATCGATTCCGGCATCGCGTTCGATCCACGGAAAGGCGTTTTCCTGGCCGACAGCGACCAACACGTCATCGCATGCGAATGTCACATCCGGCTCGCCCGCCGGCACCAGCTTGCGACGGCCCTTGGCGTCATACTCCGCCTTGACCTTTTCGAAGACGACGCCCGTGAGTTTGCCGCCGTCGTGCAGAAATTCCTTCGGCACCAGGAAGTTGTGGATCGGAATGCCTTCGCGTGCGGCATCTTCCTTTTCCCACGGCGACGCTTTCATCTCGTCGAAGCCGGAGCGCACGACGACCTTGACATCCTCGCCGCCGAGCCGTCGCGCGGAGCGGCAGCAATCCATCGCGGTATTGCCGCCGCCGAGCACGATGACGCGCTTGCCGATCGTGTGGATATGATCGAACGAGACACTGGAGAGCCAGTCGATGCCGATATGAATATTGGCTGCGGCTTCCTTGCGTCCGGGAATATCGAGATCGCGCCCGCGCGGTGCGCCGGAGCCGACGACGATAGCGTCGTAGTCTTCCGCCAGCAGCGCTTTCATGCTGTCGATGCGTGTGCCGCCGCGGAATTCGACACCGAGATCGAGAACGTAATTGGTCTCTTCGTCGATTACGCTGTCGGGCAGGCGGAATTTCGGAATCTGCGTCCGCATCATGCCACCGGCATGCTTGTCGCCATCGAACACGACGCAGTCGTAGCCGAGGGGAGCGAGATCGCGGGCCACCGTCAACGAGGCCGGGCCGGCTCCGACCAGCGCGATCCGCTTGCCATTCTTTGTTGGCGAAGGCTGCGGCATACGGCCTTTGACATCGTCTTTGTAATCGGCAGCGACGCGTTTGAGGCGGCAGATCGCAACGGGTTCTTCTTCGACGCGAACGCGTCGGCAGGCCGGTTCGCAGGGGCGATCGCAGGTGCGGCCGAGGATCCCGGGGAAGACGTTGGATTTCCAGTTGATCATGTAAGCGTCGCCGTAACGGCCAGCGGCGATCAACCGGATGTATTCGGGAACCGGCGTATGCGCCGGGCAAGCCCATTGGCAGTCGACCACCTTATGAAAGTAGCCGGGCGCCGAAATATCGGTCGGTTTCATTCCCATCCCATCCGCGCGGCGACCTTATGGTTCTGGCGCGGTCTTTCACTTTTGCCGAACAGTCAGGTTCGAATTATTGTTGTTTAGTGTTGAAGCGTGGACTTAGAATTATCGTAATTCAATATGATCCGCGCTGGCCTGAAAAGCCATTTTTCAGTGATTGCACCGGACAATTCGCCTCACAGTTAAATGATTTAAATCGCTGCGGCAGTGCAACATAACGCGATGTTGCAACGTCAGAGATCACTTTTGGCGAGATCCCACATCAGCGCATAGATGCCCGCCGAAATTTGCTGGGCATCCGAACCGACACCCTCCGAATTAAATCCCGATTTGATGATAACCGCCACCGCATCGCGCGATGTGCCGTCGATCAGGATGAACCAGTCGCCAGCTCCGGGATTGGGCTGATCCGGTGCGTCGGTGAGCGATTTCGACAAGTCTGGATCGCTTTCGAGCAGATGCATCGAAATGATGCCGTCATGTCGATCCGGAGCGAAGCGCGCGGCGAGCGCGTTGCGCAGTGGGGTTGCTCGTTGCGGCACGGGGCGGATGCGAATGATGCCAAGCACCGCGCCGCGTCCTTGACCTCGGCTGATGGTGATGCGCGCGACGGCGCGGATCATGTTGCGGAAACGTGCAATGTTCTGCAACGACCACGCGGTCTGGCCCGCCAGCGCCTTGCGATAGGCTGGACTGTCGAGCGCTTCGAAACTCCCTGTCGAATAGAGACTGAGATATTTCGGCTGCGCGTCGATGGCGACATAGCGCCGAGCTTCGAGAAAGCCGTCGATGGCCACGCGTTCGGCAATATGTTCGCGATCGTACCATGTGTTGAAGTCTTGCTCGTCAGCGGCATCGATATCCATCGATGTCAGCAGCATGCCTTTCCCGGCCATCGGCATTGTCGGGTCTCCTTGTTATTGCTTTTGGGCTGCCAAGTCCGAGATCGCCTGCGCAACCGCTTCGCGTATGCCAGGATCGTAGAGTGAATGGCCTGCATTCTCACCGATGCGCAGTTCAGCCGCCGGCCATGCTGCGGCAAGCTTGTGCGCGGTCGATGGCTGACAGAGCAGATCGTAGCGGCCTTGCACGATGATGCAGGGGATGCCGTGCAGCTTGCCGGCGTCGCGCATCAGCTGCTCCGGTGCGAGGAAGCAGTCGTTCTGGAAATAATGCGCCTCCATGAACGGCGTCGAGGGAAGCGCCTGCGAAGAACGGAGTGCTTCAAGATCGAGCCGGTCCCGTTTCGGCGTGTGTTCGGACAGGATGCGTTCGGTATCGTGCCACGCGCGCGCCGCAGGACCATGGATCGCGGGATCGGGGTCGAGGATCATTTGCCAGTAGGCATCGAGCGGCTGCCGCCGCTGATCCGACGAAAGCAAGCTCAGGAAATCTTCGTACAGCGCGGGATAGATCCGCGGCAGATTGCTGAGGAACGCCGTCTCCAGTTCGGCACGCGTGCCGAGGAATGTTGCGCGCAGCACGATGCTGCTGACCCGGTGCGGATATTGTTCGGCGTAGGCGAGGGCCAGCGTGGCACCCCATGAACCGCCGACAACCATCCAGCGCTCGAAGCCGAGGTTATTTCGAATGGCTTCCATGTCCGCGATCAGATGCGGCAATGTATTGGCTTCGCGCCGGCCCTTCGGTGTGCTGCGCCCGGCACCACGCTGATCGAACAGCACCGCATGAAATCGCTTCGGATCGAAAAGGCGGCGATGATCCGGCTGGCAGCCGCTTCCGGGACCGCCGTGCAGATATACGGCCGGTAGCCCGCCGACGCGGCCCACGGTCTCGACATAGATCTCGTGACCGTCGCCAACCGGAAGCACGCCGCTGGTCAGCGGCTTGAGCGGCTCGGTGCGATGACCGGATTTGGCGGTACCCGTCGCGTCAGGCGTCATGTTGGGCGTCCGCTTCCGGCGTGCCGCCATTGAAGTTGCGGTAGATGAAGCGATTGACGTCGCCGGATGCTTCGGTCTCCGCCGTCTTGAAGATCTGCTCGTGCATCGGCGAGAGCGTGCACGCCGGGTCGGTATTGCCCGCATCGCCGGTCAGCGCGAATGCCTGACAGCGGCAGCCGCCGAAATCGACTTCCTTGAACTCGCAACTCCGGCACGGTTCGGGCATCCAGCCGGTGCCGCGATAGCGATTGAAGGCATCCGAGTTCTGCCAGATCCAGGCGATCGAATGATTGCTGCGCACCGATTCGAAGTCGAGCCCGGTGATGGTTTCGGCGGCGTGGCAGGGCAGGATCTTCCCGGTGGGCGAGATGTTGAAGAATTGCCGCCCCCAGCCGCCCATGCATTTCTTCGGTCGCAGGGCGTAATAATCCGGTACGACGTAGTCGATGGTGAGGATGCCTTTGAGCCGAACTTGGGCGTCCTCGACGATGTGGCTGGTTTCTTCGATCTGCTCCAGCGTTGGCATTAACGCGGCGCGGTTCTTCAGCGCCCAGCCGTAGTATTGCACGTTGGCGACTTCGAGCCGATCGGCGTCGAGATCGACCGCCATCTGAATGATGTCCGGCAATTGATGCAGGTTCTGGCGATGCATCACCGCATTCACAGTGAGCGGCAGATCGAGTTCACGCGCCCAGCCCGCAGCTTTGATCTTTTGCGCATGGGCGTTGCGGAAGCCGGCGACGCGATCCGCGATATCGGCTTCGCTGCCCTGGAAGCTGATCTGGACATGGCACAGTCCGGCGTCAGCCAGCGCCGCCAGCTTGTCTTTGGTCAGCAGCACGGCTGATGTAATCAGGTTGGTGTAAAGCCCGACCTCGGTGGCATGGCGCACCAGTTCGACGAGGTCCTTGCGTGCGGTCGGCTCACCGCCAGAAAAATGAATCTGCAGCACGCCGATCTCAGCCAGTTCGCTGAGAACCTTTTTCCATTCCTCGGTGCTGAGTTCGCCGCTGGCCCGTTCCAGCTCGACCGGATTTGAACAATAAGGACACTGCAGCGGACAGCGATGTGTCAGCTCGGCTAGCACCGCTAATGGTATGCCGAAAGTCTCCGCTGTCGAACCGCGCGATTCCAGCACGTTCAAGCCGTCGTTCGGATCGGCGGCGAGCGGCGTTGCATCGGTGAGCGTCGGGCTCATGTGTCCTTCTCCCGCGCTTCGGTCAGGAATCCCTTGTCGGCGAGATCCTGCAGCATGGCGATGACGTCCGTGCCGATGGCGTCGCGCGGCGCAGCGTATTTGGCTGCAAGCTGATCGACGATCTGCGCCACACCACGTTGGCCGTCGCAAAGCTGTAGGATCTCGACCGCGATATCGTCCGGAGCAAGCACGCGTTCCGGGGCCAGTATAACCCAGCGCTGCCGGGTTTCATCGAATTTAAGTTTGGCGTGGCGCGGCAGCATCGGGCGGCTCGCCTCGGTCACGCTGATATGTCGGCTTCGCAAGGCAGCCATCGGTCAGCTTTCAGGTCGTCGCAGGCACAAACGCCCCGGGAGGCACATGGCCATCGACATAGGCATGATACAGCGCATCGAGTTGCACCCAAAGCACGTTGGTCTTGAAGATCAGCGCGTTACAGACCGCTTCGCGCTCGGCCGGTGTCGTCGCATGGGTCTTGACGTAGTCGAGCGCGAAGTTGGCATCGCGCGGCGCCTGTTCCAGCCTGCGCTTGAAGTAGCTCATGATGTCCGGATTGACGAAGTCATAATGCGCCAGCATGCCGGAGATGCGTTCCTCATGCAGGTGCGGCGCGAACAGTTCGGTGAGCGACGACGCAATGGCTTCCAGCGGCGTGCGGTCGCGGACAAAATGGACATAGGCATCCACTGCGAAGCGCGTGGCGGGAAGGATACCTTCGGCGGATTCGACATAAGCATTGTCGAGTCCGAGCCCTTCGGTCAGCTTCAGCCAGCGTTCGATCCCGCCCTCGCTACCGGGATCGCCGTCGTGATCTTCGATGCGGTGCCGCCATTCCATGCGGATGTTGCGTTCGCGGAAGCGCGAGATGACGACGGCATCTTTGATCGGAATGGTGCTCTGATAATAATAGCGGTTGAGGGCCCACGCCTGCACCTGGCCCTTGTTCAGCTTGCCGCCGTGCAGCAGGCGATGGAACGGGTGCAGATTGTGATAGCGCGTCTTGCCGATATAGCGCAGCGCGGCTTCGAGATCGGTGGCGCTCTGCAACGGCTTGTCGGTGGCGAGCGAGAATGCGGTGGTTGCGATCAAAGCACGATCTCCATCCCGTCTGCGGGGATTTCCCACCCCGCTTGTTCGGCGGTCTTGCGTTCGATCGAGTCGTGCAGCAGCGCCGGGTTGGAATTATTGATATGCAGAAAAATCTTCCGCGCAATATCGAGGCCGGACAATGCGGCGATGGCGCCGCTCTCGCCGGACATCGCTATGTGGCCCATCGCCTGACCGGTCTTCTGGCCGATACCGGCAGCGATCAGCTCATCGTCACGCCACACTGTGCCGTCGAAGAACACCAGCGGCGCGCCCTTGATGCGCGCGGCCAGCTCCGGCGTTACCCGCGCGCAGGCGGCGAGATGGTAGAAATGCTTGCCGCTGGCGGTCTCTGTGATCCGCAGTCCGAGCGTGTCGCCTTCGGTGGCATCGCCACCGGGATGCGGCTTGCCTTCGAGATACCATGCGCGCTTGCCCGGCACGACGAACGGCAAAATCTCAAGCCCGCATGGTGAGCCATCGGGTAGTTGCGGCGCGAACGCGCGGTCGACAGCGACCGGTTGACGGCGGACGTGCTTCTCGTTCAGCACATTGAAGATGCTGTTGCTGTCGAGGATCGCCAGCACCTGCCGATGCGCGTAGATCGTGAACGGCGAACTCTCGCGCAGCGACAACAGGCCCGCCACCGCATCGACCTCACCGTTGGTCAGAATGACGCCGGCAACCGGGGAATGCCGCAATGCTCCCGCCTTGGGATGCAGCCGCGGTGTGTTGATGAGTTGCTGCCGCAAATCCGGCGACGCGTTGATCAGAAACCAGTGCTTGTCATCGGTACTGACGGCAATCGATGACTGGGTACTTTGCAATTCGCGATGTGCGCCCCGCGCGGCGTTACAAATCCGGCATCCGCAATTCCATTGCGGCACACCGCCGCCTGCCGCGGCTCCAAGAACGACAACACGAAGCATGACATCGCTCCTGGACCGGGCAGGTCGTCGCGAAGCTGCTTACTTGCGGGCCGCGCAGGCGTACATGTTGATTTCCATGCCAACCGGCACTTCAACAATCTTCGGTGTCTTCCAGGCCATGTCGATCTCCCAGAGCGGTGCAGCACGATTGCCGCACGTGTAAAATGTACGGGCTGGCGGAAAGTTAGCCATCTATGGCGCGGATAGGAAATGCCTATCAGGAACCTTTGCGCGACGATCGCCGCATTGTTGCAATGCAGCGGACGCCGCTTAGTTTTTCGCAGCCTTGCGCAGGAACGGCGGAGTGGCCAGCGTAGCCGGCATGGTGAAATCCGCTCCCGCCTGCCGCAGTGCATCCAGGAACGCCGCATAGGGTTCGATACGCCGGTACTGGGACGGCAACAGCGCCACGATCTGTCGCGGAGGCATGGCGACCCGATACAGCTTGACGCCATCGAGCGGCTGCGCGCCGACCATGGCCGACAGCGCGGGTGCCAGGCAGACGCCCAGTTCGGCGCGGACCAGCCGGATCGCCACCTCGAAACTGCGGCACTGTGCGATGACGCGATGATCCGGCAGCATGTCGTCGAACCAGCCTGCGGTCTGCTTGGCGTGGGGACTGCCGAAAACGAACTGGATCACCTGATTGAGAATGGCCTTATCGGCGGCGCAAAGGTCGCGGTCGGGGTGCTTTATTTTGGCAAGGTGAAGCCGTTCGGGCACCACCAGCACATAGGGATCGTCGACCACCGGAATGCGCAAAAAGCCTTCGTTGGCTTGTGGAATCGAACTGCTGGCGATCAGGCCGATGTTGACGCGCCGCGAGTTGAGCAGTTCCAGAACGTCCGCAGGGGCATGCTCGTGGATATCGAAATCGACATCGGGAAATTTGTCGTAGAGCCGCCGCATCGCGGTCGGCAGAATGACGCTCAGGATCGAGTGGACCCCGGCAAGGCGGATAGTTGCGCGCGAGCCGTCGAACTGTTCGCTGAGGCTGTCTTCGAATTCGCCCATGCTGCGCAGCACCAGCTCGACCTTCGGCATCAGGTGTGCGCCGGCTTCGGTCAATTTCAATTGATTGGAGCGGCGATCGAACAAGCGTGTGCCGGAGATGGTTTCGAGCTTGGAGAGTTGCTGCGAAAGCGAAGGCTGCGCCAGGCCGAGTTGCTTGGCTGCCTTGGTCAGGGTTTCCGCGTGCGCTACGGTCCAGAACACCCGGAGTTGATGCAGCGTGATTTCCGAGCGTCGCGTCTTGCTGGCCGCCGAATGCAGGTCGATCGGCACGACGATATTGCCGGTCTGGTCTTCGGAGGTTCGGTCGTCATGTCGCATCATGGCCGCACTCGGAGCGTTGTGTTCTTGGCCATACGATACAATGGATGGCGCGCAGCCACGAGGGGCCCTTCGAACTAGGAGCGCAGGTCGTCCGGATCGAGGTTGCGTAACGTCATGATCGCCGCCACATTGGGCTCCGGAAACGGCGGATCGGGACCATGCCGAGATATTTCTTCAATACCCGCATTGGCGAAGAATTGCTGCTCGATCCTGAAGGCGAGGAGCTTCGCGACCCGGATCAGGCGTGGCACGTGGCGCGCGCCACGATCCGCGAATTGCTGCTCGCGGAGGCGACGTCACCGCACCTGCTCAAGGCCGTTCTGGAAGTCAGCGATGCCGACGGTGAGGTCGTGCTGGAGTTGCCGTTCGCGGAAGTGATCGCCGATCCATCCGACGATGCTCCCGACATCGTGCACTGATGGGCTTCTGATGAGACCTGCGAAAAGCGCCGCGCCAATTTGCGCCGGGGCCGGTTGCGGGTAGGATGCCGCAAGACAAGAAACGATCCAACTCAAGGAGCAATACGATGCGGCCTCTGTGGCAACTCTCGGCGACCCAGCTCGCGGCGCTGGTTCGGTCACGGCAAGTTTCGGCCGTGCAGGCCGCAACGGCGGCGCTGGAGCGGCTCGACGCGGTCAATCCGAAGATCAACGCGGTGGTTGATCATCGGCCGGATGATACGCTGGCGCAGGCGGCTGCGGTCGACAAGGCGATTGCGCGCGGCGATGACCCCGGCGCGCTGGCCGGCGTGCCGGTGACGATCAAGGTCAATGTCGATCAGCAGGGCTTTGCGACCACCAACGGCATCAAGGCGCAGCGCGACCACATCGCGAAGGAAGACAATCCCGTCGTCGCGAACCTGCGCCGCGGCGGTGCGGTAATTGTCGGCCGCACCAACACGCCGGCATTCTCGTTTCGCTGGTTCGCCAACAATCAACTGCACGGCCATACGAAGAATCCGCGCGATCCCGGCATCACGCCGGGCGGCTCCTCGGGTGGCGCCGGCGCCGCGACGGCCGCGGGTATCGGCCATATCGGCCACGGCACCGACATTGCCGGATCGGTGCGCTATCCGGCTTACGCCTGCGGCATCCATGGCTTGCGGCCGACGCTCGGTCGCATCCCTGCGCATAACCCATCGCTGCCGGAGCGAGCGCTCTGCCCGCAGATTTCCGCTGTTTCCGGCCCGCTGGCGCGGACGATTGGCGATCTCCGAATCGCGCTCGCTGTGATGTCGCAACAGGATCTGCGCGATCCGTGGTGGGTACCTGCGCCGCTCGAAGGACCGCCGATGCCGCGCCGCGCTGCACTGTGTCTACGGCCGGATGGACTCGAGACAGTCCCGGACGTCATCGATGCGTTGAAGGATGCCGCACGGCGGCTGCAAAGCGCTGGCTGGACGGTGGAGGAAATCGACAACACACCGCCGCTCAACGAAGCTGCCGAACTGCAACGGAAGTTCTGGCTCGGCGACGGTTTCGAAGCGATGTTGGCCGCAGCCGAACGCGAAGGCGACCCGGGCGCGCTGGCGTGCCTTCGCGGCAGCCGCGACCGGGTGCATCCGCTCGATGCGGCAGGACTTTCGGCGATTGTGCAACGGCGCGCGGCACTGACGCGGGACTGGCAGCTTTTCCTCGCGAAATATGCCGTGCTGGTGATGCCGGTGTCCGGCGAATTGCCGTTCCCCGATCAACTCGATCTCAAGGACGATGCTTCCTTTGCGCGAGTTTGGCGCGCGCAGATGCCGCAAGTCGGCATCCCCTTCATGGGACTTCCGGGCCTCACCGTCTCGACCGGGTTGGTCGGTCCCGTGCCGGTCGGTGTGCAGGTCGTCGCGGGACGCTATCGCGAGGATCTGTGCCTGCTGGCGGGCGAGGCCATCGAAGCAGGCGGCACGCCGCCGTCGCCGATCGATCCCATCAGCTAGCACCGATGCATCCAGAGAGAGCCCGCAGCGATGACAACAGTCTATGATTTCTCCGCGCGGACTCTCGATGGCTGCGACATATCCCTCAAGCAGTTCCAGGGGCAGGTGCTGCTGATCGTCAACACCGCGAGCGCCTGCGGATTCACGCCGCAGTACAAGGGGCTGGAGGCGCTGCATCAGCAGTACGCAGCGCGCGGATTTTCGGTGCTGGGCTTTCCCTGCAACCAGTTTGGCGGTCAAGAACCCGGCAGTTCCAGGGATATCGAGGCGTTCTGCGCCAGCAATTACGCGGTGACGTTTCCGATGTTCGAAAAGATCGACGTCAACGGCGGCGCTGCGCACCCGCTCTACAAATTCCTCAAGAACGAGAAATCCGGGCTGCTCGGATCGTCGATCAAATGGAATTTCACCAAATTTCTGGTCGACAAGCAGGGCAAGGTCGTGGCACGGCACGGGTCCACGACCAGACCTGAATCCCTGACCAGCGAAATCGAGGCGTTGCTTTGAACGAAACAACCAATCCGGCGGCGGGCCAACTGCCTGACCGTTTGTCCACCGATCCGCGCAGCCCGTATTACGATGCGACGGTTTTGTCACGCGATATCGGCATCCGCTTCAAGGGCGTCGAAAAAACCAACGTCGAAGAATATTGCGTCAGCGAAGGCTGGATTCGCGTGCCGGCAGGAACGGCGAAGGATCGCCATGGCAACCCGCTGACGATCAAGATCAGCGGTGCAGTCGAACCGTATTTCCGTGACGGCGAGAGTTGATCGCGGCACCGATGCATATTGGATCGATCATCGATCCTGCTTTCGTTCTCGAGTAGAAAAGTTGCGTCATGCCTCTTCGCATCGTCGATGTGCGTGAAGTCACCAAGCCGATTTCGTCGCCGATCCGCAATGCCTATATCGACTTCACCAAGATGACGACCAGCCTCGTCGCGGTTGTCACCAATGTCGTTTGCGACGGCAAGCCGGTGGTCGGTTATGGCTTCAACTCAAACGGACGTTACGGGCAGGGCGGTTTGATCCGCGAACGCTTCGCCGCCCGGCTGACCGAAGCCGAGCCGCAATCGCTGCTCGATGATAGTGGCGACAATCTCGATCCCGATAAGGTATGGGCGGCGTTGATGTCGAACGAGAAGCCGGGCGGTCACGGCGAGCGCTCGGTTGCCGTCGGCACCATCGACATGGCGGTGTGGGATGCGGTGGCCAAGATCGCCGGCAAGCCGCTGTTTCGCTTGCTCGCCGAACGTCATGCTCGCACGGCGAAACCGCGCGTGTTCGTCTACGCTGCGGGTGGCTACTATTATCCCGGCAAGGATCTTGCGATGCTGCGCGGCGAGATGCGCGGCTATCTCGATCGGGGCTACAACGTCGTCAAGATGAAGATCGGCGGCGCGTCGATTGCCGAAGATCGGCAGCGCATCGAAGCTGTGCTCAAGGAAATCGGATCGCAAGCGCAACTCGCTGTCGATGCCAACGGCCGCTTCGATCTCGAAACTGCAATCGCCTACGCCAGGATGCTGCGCGATTATCCGCTGTTCTGGTACGAGGAAGCCGGCGATCCGCTGGATTTCCAGTTGCAGGCGGCGCTGGCGGAATTCTATCCGGGCGCAATGGCGACCGGCGAAAATCTGTTCAGCCACCAGGATGCGCGTAACTTGATCCGCTATGGCGGTATGCGGCCGGATCGCGATTGGCTGCAGTTCGATTGCGCGTTGTCGTATGGGCTTTGCGAATATCAGCGCACCTTGGCGATGTTGCAGGCGCACGGCTGGTCGCCGAGCCGCTGCATTCCGCACGGTGGCCATCAGATGTCGCTGAATATCGCGGCGGGTCTTGGCCTCGGCGGCAACGAAAGCTATCCCGATCTGTTCCAGCCCTACGGTGGATTTCCGGATGGCGTTGGCGTCGTCGATGGCCACATCACCATGCCGGAGCTGCCCGGCATCGGCTTCGAGGGCAAGGCGGATCTCTACGCTGAAATGCGGGCCCTGGCGGCTTGAGATGGCGTTGCGGCAAACCCGGGGCCGGATTATGGCAGTCATTCTTGCCGACGGACCGGTGAGCGGATAAATTTCAATCCTAAAATAGTTGATACGATGGCCGGTCCGAGCATTGCAATGCGGGGCAAAGTCCGCAAACTGCCCGGCGCCGTCGATGCGAATGTCGTGGTGAGGGGGACGGATGCAGGTGGTGTCGTTGCGGCCGGAGATCGGAGCCGAAACCGGGAAGGTGTCCGGTCAAACGCGCGCGCCCGCGATGATCGATATCGAATCCGTCTCGCAGCGGTTTGAAGTTTCGGGGCGCAAGAGCCACCTCGCGCTGTCGGATATCAACCTCAGCGTCGCCGATGGCGCGTTCGTCTCGATCCTTGGGCCGTCCGGCTGCGGCAAGTCGACGCTGCTCTACATCGTCGGCGGTTTCGTCAGCCCGACCGAAGGCGTGGCGAAGGTCAAGGGCAACGTCATCACCGGGCCGGGGCCGGATCGCGGGCCGGTGTTTCAGGAGTTCGCGCTGTTCCCGTGGAAGACGGTGCTCGGCAACGTCATGTACGGTCTGCGGCAGCAGGGCGTGAAGCGCGCCGAGGCCGAAGCGCAGAGCCGCCGTCTGATCGAGATGGTCGGCCTCAAGGGCTACGAGAATTTTTATCCGAAGGAATTGTCCGGCGGCATGAAGCAGCGCGTCGCGATCGCGCGCACGCTGGCCTATCATCCGTCGGTGCTGCTGATGGACGAACCGTTCGGCGCGCTGGATGCGCATACGCGCACGCGGCTGCAGAACGACCTGCTCAACATCTGGGAGCGCGACCGCAAGACGGTGCTGTTCGTCACTCATTCGGTGGACGAGGCGGTGTTCCTCTCCGACAAGGTGGTGGTGATGACGCGCTCGCCGGGGCGCATCAAGGAGATCGTCGATATCGATCTGCCGCGGCCGCGCCGCCGTGCCGAATTGCTGCTCGATGCGCGCTATCAGAAATATGTCGTCGATATCGAGCGGCTGATCGACGACGGCCGCGACGACGTGGTGCAGCCGTGACGCCGATGCGTATCGCGGTGTCGCGCCTGTCGCCGCTGCTGGCGTGCCTCGGGCTGCTCGTGGCGTGGCAACTCGCGGCGATGCTGCTGCACACCGACAGTTTTCCCACCGCTTGGCAGGCCATTCTAACGGTGCCGGATGTGTTGGGTGACCGCGAGTCGCTGCTGAACATTCTCGATTCCATCCGCCGCATGGTGATCGGCCTGACCTTGGCGATGCTGGTGTCGATCCCACTCGGCCTGATGATGGGTCGCAGCGCGCGCGTCGCGGCGTTCTTCAATCCGCTCTTGATGATGGTTTATCCGGTGCCGAAGGCGGCGCTGATGCCGGTCATCATGCTGTGGCTCGGCGTCGGCGATGCCTCGAAGACGCTGGTGATCTTTCTCGGCGTCAGCCTTCCCGTGATCTATCACAGCTTTCAGGGCGCCAAGGCGGTGGAAGAGAAGATGCTATGGTCCGGCGCGGCGATGGGCTTGAGCGCCGTGCAACGCATGTTCCGCATCGTGTTGCCTGCGGCGCTGCCGGAAATCCTCACCGGCTGCCGAACCGGGCTAGTGCTGGCGCTGATTACCATGGTCACCAGCGAGATGATCGCGCGGCAGTCCGGCGCAGGAAACATCCTGTTCAATGCGATGGACATGGCGCAGTACGACACCGTGTTCGCGATGATCATCATCATCGGCGCGCTGGGCATCGTGCTCGATGCGGCGTTCGACAAATTGCGCTGGCGGCTGGTGGCATGGGCGGAGCCACGCCAGGATATCTTGCTGGGGGCGTCATGAACGCGCGCGCCCTCAATAACGTGCTGCTGGGGCTGGCGCCGATCGTCATGGTGCTGGCCTTGTGGCAGGGGCTGTGCAGTTTCGGCTATGCGCCGCCGTCGTTGCTGCCGCCGCCGGGCAAGGTGTTCGTGCGGCTGGCGCAGCAACTCGTCAGTTGGAATTTTCTCGACGACATGCTGGCGACGCTGACGCGATTGTTCGCCGGTTTCTTCATCGCGGTAGCGCTCGGCGTCGGCATCGGTCTGGCGGCAGCGGTCAGCGGGCCGGTCAATGCGGTGGTGCGGCCGCTGGTGCAGGTGCTGGCGCCGGTGCCGAAGGTGGCGTTGTATCCGGCGCTGCTATTGCTGCTCGGCTTCGATCACGCCTCGAAGGTGACGCTGGTGGCTGCGGATGCGCTGTTTCCGATTCTGCTGTCGACCTATTACGGAGCGTCGATGGTCGAGCAGAAGCTGATCTGGTCGGCGCTGGCGGCGGGCACGCCGCGCTATCAGATCCTGTTCAAGGTGATCCTGCCGGCGGCGTTGCCGTCGATCCTCACCGGCTGCCGCATCGGCCTGGTGATCTCCTGCATCGTGGTGTTTCTCGCCGAGATGATTACGTCCACCGATGGCCTCGGGCATCTGCTGGTCGGCGCCGCGCGCACGTTCCAGACCGTGGATATGTTCGTGCCGCTGATTACGATTTCGCTGCTGGGACTGATCCTCAACGGCCTGCTCTACAGCCTGCGCAAATACCTGCTGCGCGGATTCCCCGAGGTGTGAGGGCAGGTCACGCGGCGCGCATTCCCGTCTGGCCGGTGCGCATCATTCCGCCGCAACACACCGGAGCGCCATGCCTTTCCACGCCCCGATCATTTCCGAACGGACACCTCCTTCTCGGAGTCGACCCTGCTCATGGTGGCTACCCCTGCGCGCCGGCGCGTCGCCCGCCGCGCCAATTGGCGGCATAGGGCAAGACGAACATGTAGAGCCCGGTCGACAGCAACAGGAAGAGCGGAAGCAGCGGTGAGTAGACCACCCAGGCTGGAGGTGTCCCCAATCCCATGGCGACAAAGTTGGCGAGGACCGCAAGGGTAAAGGCGATCGACAGCCAGCGGTGCGTCTGCCGAATCCAGTTGTTCCAGTTCAATGAAACCTCCTTGAAAATGAGCTGCCCGCGCCAGGACCTGCTCGATGTTTGCAAAGAATTTCTGCCACCCGAACTTGGAGCCCTGATAGGCTTGCTGTTGATCCGGCCGGAAGCCCGACTGCTCCATGCGCAGGCAGGTCCCGGTTCGTGTCGGGGTGAGAGTCCACGTGACGACACTCTCGAGTCCCATGGCGCTCCATGTATAAGACAGCGTTTTGTTGGGCTCGATAGCCAGGACCTGACAGTCAACGCTGCCCCAGTCGCCGCTCAAATTGAAGCGGTGGTCAACGACCGGCTTGAAATCATTCTTCATCAGCCACTCCGCGATCAGGTGCGGTTGGGTAAGAGCGCGCCAGATCTTCTCAGGAGGATAAGGCATCTCGCGTTCGACACTGACGGAGCGCGTTTCGGTCGCGGTACGGGTCATTGGTCCATCCTTTTCAGCAAGTCTTCGAGATCGTCGAACCGGCTCTGCCAGAAGCCGGCCATCTTGCTCGTCCAGTCGATCAGTGGGGCCAGCGCGCCGAGCTGCGCGCTGTAATGAGTCTGTCGTCCCTCATGGCGGTCGCGTACCAGCCCGGCCTGCCGCAGGACGCCGAGGTGTTTTGACACGGCGGGTTGCGAAACGCCGGATTGCGCTGTCAGGCTTCCCACGGTCTGCTCGCCTTCACGGCACAGCCGCTCGAACAGCGCGCGCCGGGTCGGATCGGCGAGCGTCCTAAACAGCACATCGGGGGCGTTGGCCATGTTGATCAATAACTCTGTAGTGATGGATAAATACATAACTCGGATGTTATGTATAGGTCAAGCAGGAATGACGATTATGCGGAAATATCGGGAAAAATTGACGCCAACAGGAGTCAATGCATATCCCGAAAGTGATGTATTCAGGCGAGCGACGCGGCTTGATTGGATCGTCGCTCTGCGCGTCGCAATAACGGGGCGAGGACTTTCCAAGTCTTGCTTAGACAAAGAGCCGGAACCGTGGCGTCGCTGCTCTTACGGGGGTGTTGTTACGACAACCTCAGATCCAGCAATCTCCGCCCTTCGGTCTTGAGCAGCTTCTTCACTGCGTTGGAGGCGACGACTTCGTCGTCGTTGGCGTAGGCCTCGTGGTTCTTCTCGATGTCGTCGAGGCGGTAGAGATAGTTGACCATGATGCCGGCGGATTCGCGCAGACCCTTGGGCGAGGTATCGCCGAGCCAGTTGATCTGCTCCAGCCGCGCGCCGTTGCCGAGGTGGAAACGCGCTACCGAATCCACCGGTTTGCCGCGCGCATTCTTGGCCTTGAGGAAATAGTGCGCCGCCAGAGGCTCCAGCACGCCGCGCAACTTCGCCGTCAGTTCGGCGTCGTCGATCCAGGTGTCGTTGTCGAGGTGCGCGAGCAGGGCACGGTCGTCGTCATTGAGCGGCAGTTCGGGTTCGCGCTTAATCCAGCGCATGAAGCCCGGCACAGGCGAGAGCGTGACGAAGGTGTCGAGCTTCGGCAACTCGCGGCGTAACTCCTCGACCACCTGCTTGATGAGGAAGTTGCCGAACGAGATGCCGGCGAGGCCGCGCTGCGTATTGGAGATCGAATAGAACACCGCGGTGCGCGCGCGCTCGATCGGCACCGGCTGGCGATCCTCGGCCAATAGCGGCGCGATGGCGCCGGGAATCGTCTCGGTCAACGCGACTTCGACGAAGATCAGCGGCTCGTCGTTCAGCGCCGGATGGAAGAAGGCGTAGCAGCGCCGGTCGACCGGATCGATGCGCCGCCGCAGATCGTCCCAATCGTGAATCTCGTGCACCGCCTCATACCGGATGACCTTTTCCAGAATGTTGGCGGGCGTCGACCAGTCGATCCTGCGCAGCACGAGAAATCCCCGATTGAACCATGAGGCCAACAGATGCACGAGATCGCGATCGACGGTGTCGAGGTCCTTGCGATCTTTGCCGAGGGCGAGCAGATCGGCGCGCAGGCCGACCAGTTCGCTGGTGGCGCCGGGCGCGCGATTGAGCCGGCGGAACAGTTCCTGTCGTCGCGGCTCGGAGGCGAAGTGCAGGCCGCCGCCGGCCCCGCCGACGCCGCTGCGCCAGACGTCGATGGCCTGCTCCACTTTGTCGCGGTCCGGCCCGAAGGCGCGAGCCAGCGTCTCGAAGAAATGCACTCGTTCGTTGTCGTCGAGCGCGCGATAGCTGTCCAGTACGTCGCGCGCCAGCACGGTGCCGGAGGCTTCGCCGCGGCCGGAGAGCAGCCCTTCGCACAGCGCCACCACGCCGGCCGCATCCAGCGGTGTCGCGTTCGACCAGCCGCCGCGGCGCAACAGGTTGCGGCCACGTTCGGAAATCGACGTCAGCAGATCGGACAGGAAATCGTTACTCATGGACGCGGCACTCTCGCGGCAGGAACGGGCGATATTATACATGGCAACAAAGCATATTGCCTGATCATTTGAGGCATGAAAGGATCGTTGTTAAGAGGGATAATACGCAAGGGCGGATGGAGGAATTCACGATGCGGGGACACGCGATCAGGCAACTTATCGTGGCGGGCTGGGCTTTGGGTGCGGTGCTGAGTGCGACATCGGCCTATGCGCAGCAGACCATCCGCGTCGGCTGGACCATTCCGGCCGAGGAAGCCAAATACTGGATGATGCGGCGCCCGGCCGAATTCCCCGACATCGGCAAGGCCTACAAGATCGAGTGGGTGCAGTTTCAGGGCACGGCTCCGATGACGCAGGCACTGGCTGCCGGCGCGCTGGATTGCGCCACGCAGGGCGTGCTGTCGCTGGCGCAGGGCGCGGTGTCGGGCAATCTCAAAGCCTATATCGTTGCGCAGCACGTTTTTGAAAAGCCGGGCGGCTTCTCGGTGTACTGGGCGGTGAAGGATGACTCGCCGATCAAGACCATCGCCGACCTCAAGGGCAAAACCATGGCGATCAACGTGCTCGGTTCCGGCATCTACGGACCGATGGCGTTGCTGCTGAAACAGAACGGTGTCGATCCGGAAAAGGATATCAAGCTGGTCGAGATCGGCTTCTCGCTGTCGGAAGACGCCGTGCGCTCCGGCCGCGTCGATGCCGCGCCGATGAACCAGCCGTTCGCCGCGCGCTCGGAAGCCAAGGGCGGCATGCGCAAGCTGTTCTCGCTGTCCGAGCAGCAGAAGAACATCGTGCATATTCTCGATGCCTGCCGCGCCGATTTCGTCGACAAGAATCCGGATCTCGCCAAGGCCTACGTGCGTGATCTGACGCTCGGCATGAAGAAGGCGCTGGCCAATCGCGACGAGACGCTGAAGGTCGTCAACGAGGTGATGAAGGCACCGATCCCGGTGCTGGAAACCTATCTGCTGAAGGACAACGACTTCGGCCGCGATCCCGGCGCCGCGCCGAATTTCCCGGCGATCCAGACCATGCTCGACACCTACACCGCGACCGGCATGCTGTCGAAAAAGGTCGACGTCAACCAGTTCAAGCATCCGACCATCGTCGCCCCGCTGCAATAGGAGCGGGCTGCAGTAGGAGCGGGGAGTATTATCGTCATCCTGAGGTGCGCACCCTCGCGCGCCTCGAAGGATGCCGTCATCCGCTTTGCGTCTGCCGGTCGATCAGCAGGTCGAGCGCATATTTGATCGTCGCGCGTTCCTCGTCGGAAAATTGCTTCAGCAATTCGGCCTCGTGCGCCTTGGCCGCCAGCAGCACCGGCTCGACGCGCGCGCGGCCCTTGGGCGTCAGATGCAGCGTCACGCGGCGGCGATCGTTCGGCGTGGCGCGACGTTGCAGCAGGCCGTCGCGCTCCATGCGATCGAGCACCTTGGTCAGCCGCGGCTGCTTCATCAGCGCCATCGCCGCGAGTTCGCCGACCGACAGCCCCTCGGCATCGATCAGGCAGGCCAGCACGCGCCACTCCGGCACCGAAAGATCCCAGTCGCCGAGCTTGCCGTGAAACTGATTGGAGACGATGAAGCTGGCGCGCGCCAGCAGGTAGGCGAGATAGTTGCGCGCAAAACTGTGGCTCGCCAGTTGTGGCGCGCGGCGCGGCACAGTGGGCGCGTCGATCCGGCGCAACTCGCCGGAGTGGAACAGCAGCGGATCGTGCGTGCGCTCGGTCATGTGCACCACTTCGCCGACAAGAATGGTGTGATCGCCGCCCGGATAACGCGCCCACGCCTTGCATTCGAAAATCGGCGCGAGCCCTTCGAGCAGCGGCGCGCCAGTGCGGCCCGTCACGTAGATGAGCCCGGCGAACTTGTCGATGCCGCGGCTGCCGAAGCGCAGCGCCAGATCGCGATGATCGGCGCCGAGAAAATGCACGGCGAACGCATCCGCCGCGACGAAAGCGTCATGGTTCGGCGACGACTTGGCGACGCTCCACAGCACCAGCGGCGGATCGAGCGAGACCGACGAGAACGAATTCGCCGTCATGCCGATGACGCGGCCGCCATGCGCCGCCGTCACCACCGCGACGCCGGTCGGAAACTGGCCGAGCGCCTGCCGGAACGAGCGCGGATCGACGGCGGCCTTTCCGGCGTTGTCGTCAGCCATGGTTTGCTCTCGGTGCCATGCCGAAGCCCCGATGGGGCGACGCGCGCCAATCCACGCGAGGTCCTTTAACTGTAAAAATATTCCTTTTCATGTAACATGACGCCGCCTATCATCCAACGATATTTGTAGGTTTGTTTGGGCGCGTTTTCTTCACGTGAATCGGTACCCACGTCACTTGAAAACGCTATGAGGAGAAGCGGCATGCAGGCGGATCGCGTGGAGGCGAAGTGGATCGACGCGTTCTGCGAGGTGTTCGAACGCTGCGCCGTCAAGCCGGGCGATACCGCCGCGATCCTCTCCGAGACGCAATCGCGCGCGCTGAATGTGCACATCGCGGAACTGGCATTGCTGCGCATGGGCGCGCGGCCGTTCCACATCGTGTTGCCGACGCCGCGCAATCGCCAGGTGGTGCCGATCCGCTCGACCGGCGCGAGCGAAGCGATCCAGCGCCTCGCGCCCGTGGTCAGCGCGTTGCAGCAGGCGGGCTTCGTGGTCGATTGCACCATCGAGGGCCTGATGCATGCGCCGGAGACGCCGGACATCCTCAAAAGCGGCGCGCGCATTCTGGTGATTTCAAACGAGCATCCGGAAGCGCTCGAGCGCATGGTGCCGGATAGCGCACTGGAAAAGCGTGTGCGCGCGGCGGCGAAGATGCTGCGCGGCACCAAGCGCATGACGGTGACCTCGAAGGCGGGCACCGATCTCGACATCAACATGGAAGGCGCGCCGACCGTCGGCGTCTGGGGCTGGACCGACAGACCGGGCACGCTGGCGCATTGGCCCGGCGGGATCGTCGTATCGTTCCCGAAGAGCGGCGGCGTCAACGGCCGGCTGGTGATGGCGGCAGGCGACGTCAACCTCACCTTCAAGCGCTACCTCACCTCGGCGGTGAGCATGACGATCAAGGATGATTACGTCGTCGAACTGAGCGGCGAGGGCGCCGACGCCGAGATGATGAAGCGCTATCTCGCAGCGTGGGGCGACCGCGAAGCTTACGCGGTGTCGCACGTCGGCTGGGGCATGAACCCCAACGCGCGCTACGAGGCGCTGTCGATGTACGATCTCAACGACACTAACGGCACCGAGATCCGCGCGGTCGCGGGAAACTTCCTGTTCTCCACCGGCGCCAACGAATTCGCCGGGCGCTACACCGCCGGGCATTTCGATCTGCCGATGTTCGGCACCACGATTTCGCTCGACGGGACCACCGTGATCCGCGACGGCGCCGTGCTGGATGTGTTTGGGTAAGTGGCCCGTCATTGCGAGGAGCGTGAGCTCCGAAGCAATCCAGGTTTTCGATTTGAGCGTGCATTTTTCTGTCATGGCCGGGCTTGTCCCGGCCATCCACGTTTTTGGTGCCTTAATGCTGAAAGACGTGGATGCCCGGCACAAGGCCGGGCATGACGACCGTTGGGTGTGATGCGCCGCTATACTCGCAATGACGGCGCGTCACTTGCCGTCGACCACCGGTTTCCTCGCCAGTTCGAAATGCTTGAGCAGATCGACGAACGCCTTCAGCCGCGCCTCGCGATAGGCATCGACATCCATGGTGCTGTAATCGAGAAAGCCTTGCCTTGTGCTCAGCCCGATGCGGCCTTCGGCCATGTTGCGGCCGATGATCTCCGGCGCGGCGTAGCGCTCGCTGCCGAGCGCGCCGGTGAGATAACGGCTGGCATAGTGCAGAATGTCGCCGCCGCCCCAGTCGATGAATTCGAGCAGGCCGAGCACGGCGAAACGAAAACCGAAACCGTACTTGATCGCCTTGTCGATCTCGTCGGCCGAAGCGACGCCTTCCTCGACCATGCGCGCGGCCTCGTTCATCGCCAGCGCCTGAATGCGTGGCACGATGTAGCCCGGCGTTGCGGCGCAGACCACCGGCACCTTGCCGATGGATTCCAGTATCGTCTTCAGCCGCGCGGTGACGGAGGCGTCGGTTGCCGCGCCCGGCGACAGTTCGACCAGCGGCACCAGATAGGCCGGGTTGAGCCAGTGCGCGTTCAGAAAACGTTCGGGCCGATCCACCGCGCTGGAAATGTCGTCGACCAGAATGGTGGACGTCGTCGATGCGATGATGGCTTCAGGTGCGGCCATCTTCGAAGCGCGCGCCAGCGCCTCGCGCTTCGCTGCTACGACTTCCGGCACGCCCTCGAACACGATCGCGGCATCCTGTAGCGCTGATGCGGCCGCGCTATCCGGCACGACGCGGACGCGCGCCAGCACCGGCTCGATCTCGTCACCTGACATCATGCCGACGCGCGCCAGCGTCTGCAGCGTGGCGCGCACCTCGCCCAGCGCGTCGGTTGCGAGCTTGTCGAAAGCCGCCGCGTCGCGCGGCTTGAAATCGATCACCGCGACGTCGTGCCCGGCATAAGCGAAGGCCACTGCAATGCCGCGGCCCATGCGCCCGGCACCGAGCGCGGCGATCTTGTCGCGTGATGCGATCATGCTGTAGCCACGGCTTTGATCGCGACATCACCACGCAACGCGCACGGCTCTCTCCCCCCAATAGAAAGCGCTTGCGCGATCTGAATCATAAATGGCGCATATCGGGCAGGCCCGACATGCGCTGGGGGAGAGGTGGAGAGGGGGGTGTGCGGCGGCGCGGAGAATCTCTCGTGAGTTTCGGATTTCTGATTACCCCCCCCCCTGACCCTCCCCCACAAGGGGAGAGGGAACAGAGCGGGTTCCATCGCACTAATACCTTTGACCACGAGCAAGGTTATGCGCGCGAAGCTGCCGATCATTTCTGAAACCCCTCGTGCAACAGCGTCTGCAATGCCGTCTTGTCGAGTCCGCCGAAGCTGAGGCTCGCCAAGGTGCGGCCGCTGCGCGAGAAGTCCTCGCCGCAGATCGCGCCGCCGATGGCGAGGAAGGCCTTGGCCAGCGGCGTTTCGACGCCGGCGAGTTGCGCGACCGAAATCAGGAACGACAGTCCGACGCGCAGATCCTCGCGCATGTAGCGATGCTCGATCAGCACCAGCCGTTCGCGCCAGTCGCCAGAGTCGGTGAGGCGATCGTGCGAGCCGCGACCGTACATCCATTGCTCGCCTTCGGAGGCGTAGTGATGCGCCAGCGGGAAGTGCGGCGGTCCATAGCCGAGCGCCTCGCGCACCTTGATGCGTTCGGCATCGAGCGCATCGGTGACGCGGCGGATCGACGCCTGCGTGCCCTCCTTGTGAATGTCCCAGCGCTCGAAATGCTCGATCGCGCCGGCGTTCATCACGATCAGCGGCGGATGGATGATCGGCCCGGCGTTCATCAGTGCGCCGGACAGTGCGTCGCCGCACGGCTCGATGGCATCGGGGAACGCCTTGCTGATCACGGTCAGCGCATGAAACGCGTTGCGGTAGGGAAACACGCCGGTCGGCAGCCGCTTGGCGCGAATGGTGATGGCGACTTCGAACGGGCCGTGCTTGCGCGTCAGCCATGGCAGCGTGCCGGTTTCGGCGAAACTGACATCGGCGCGGTTGCCCGCATTGTAGGCCGCCTTGGCGAAGATCATCGAGCCGAAGGTGGCCGGCGGCAGATACACCACTTGCCCATCGGCGAGATGCGGCGCCAGTGCGTGAGCGATGTCGTGCTGCGCGAAGGCGGGAGCAGGACACAGGATCAACTGCGCATCCGCCACCGCTTCGGCGATGTCGGTGGTGACCAGCTCAAGCTGCGCGTCATGGCGGCCCTGGGCGTCCTTGACGATGATGCGCGAACCCGCGGCGCGATGTTGCGCCACCATCGGCGCATCGCGCCGCCACAGCCGCACGTGATGGCCCTGCAGCGCGAAGTCGCCCGCCGCCGCGAAGGAGCCGTTGCCGCCGCCGAGAACTGCGATTCTCATGATGCTGTTCCGGTTGATGAGCTTTCACAACCGTATCGTCGCCCCTGCGCAGGCAGGGGCCCATACGCCGTGTCGTCAGTTGTTGAAGAAAGGAGAACGTTGGTTTGGCAACGGATGTCGTCTGCAACAATGCAAGCCGGGGTTATGGGTCCCTGCCTGCGCAGGGACGACCGGGAAGAAGCGAACGCGCACCTCAGGATGACGGCCTTGTGTTCGATCACTTCGCGCTCTCCGCCATCTGCTTCAGCCGGAAATGCTGCACTTTGCCGAGCGCGGTGCGCGGCAGTTGATCGACAAACACGAAGTCGCGCGGCACCTTGAAGCGCGCGAGTTGCGCCAGCACATGCGCCGCGAGATCTTCGGCGCGCGGCGCACAACCGGCGCGACAGATCACATAGGCCACCGGCACCTCGTCCCATTTCGGATCGGGACGGCCGACGACGCCGCAGTCGGCAACGTCCGGATGTTCGAGCAGCACGCGCTCGACCTCGGCGGCATAGATGTTCTCGCCGCCCGAGATAATCATGTTCTTCTTGCGATCGTGCACGAAGAAATAACCGTCGGCATCGCGCGCCGCAATGTCGCCGGTGCGGAACCAGCCGTCGTGCAGCGCCTCGCGCGTCGCCGCCGCGTTGCCCCAGTATTCGAAGAACACGTTGGGGCCGCGCACCACGATCTCGCCCGCCGTGCCGGCCGCAACCTCGTCGCCGTTGTAGTCGATCACCTTGGCCTCGCACCACAGGCCGGGCAGGCCGGTCGAGCCGTCGCGCGACAGATCGCCGCCGAGGCGCGTGTAGACCGCCACCGGGCAGGTCTCGGTCGAACCGTAGACCTGCAGCACCGGAATGCCGCGCGCGGTGACGCGATCGATCAGGTCCTGCGGCACGATCTGCGAGCCGGTGGAAATCGCTTTCAGCGAGGTGATGTCGGTCGTCGCCCAGGCCGGATGCGCAGTCACGGCGAGGATGGTGGCAGGCACCAGCACGGTCAATGTCGGGCGTTCGCGCGCGATGGTTGCGAGCGTGGTGTCCGGCGCGAAGCGGGCGTGGATCGTTACCGTTGCCCCGTGATGCAGCGCCGGTGTGGTCTGGATGTTGAGCCCGCCGACATGGAAGAACGGCAGCACGGTCAGCACATGATCGTCCGAGGTGAGGCCGTGCATGTGCTGGCTCATCACGCCGTTCCACAGCAGCGCCTCCTGCCGCAGCACCGCACCCTTGGGGCGTCCGGTGGTGCCCGAGGTGTAGACGATCAAGAGTGGCGCTGCGAGATCGACATGCGGATTGCGGCCGTCACCGGATGCGTGGGTCAGCAGCGGTTCGAGCGCCGCGCCGTTGCTCGGCGCGAAGTCGAGGCCGACGATGCGCGCTTCGGGCAGCTTGTCGCGCAGCGGCGCGATCACGTCGGCAAACGCCTGCTCGACGAACAGCGCCTTGATCGCGGCATCGGACAGGATGAACAATTGCTCGGCGACCGCAAGCCGCCAGTTCAGCGGCACCAGCATGGCGCCCAGCCGCGCGCAGGCGTAGAGCAGCACCAGATAATCCGGCCGGTTGAGGCTGAGGATGGCGACGCGATCGCCGCGCGCTATGCCGTAGTCCGATTTCAACGCGCGCGCGGTGGTTTCGATGCGCGCGGCGAATTGCGCGTAAGTCAGCGTCTCGCCTTCGAAATGCAGCGCCGGCTTGTCTGGTGTGAAGGCGGCGTTGCGGGCGATGAGATCGGAGAGGTCCACGTTTTGTCCAGTCCAGAATGATTCCGATCATCCTTCGAGGCTCGCGACAAGTGTCGCTCGCACCTCAGGATGACGGCGTTGCCTCTGCGGCCTTTCGATGCCGTCACCCTGAGGTGCCGTAGCGCAGAAGGCCTCGAAGGGCGACGGCTAGTCATCGCTATTTCTGTCATTGCGAGCGCAGCGAAGCAATCCAGAAGCCGTAGGAAGAGAGCTGGATTGCTTCGTCGCGGAGCCTGTGCTCGGACGGCGCAAAGCGCCGATCCGGGTGCTCCTCGCAATGACGGCATCTATATTTGGATTCTATTCGTCGCTTTCGCCCGGCTCGTAGAGCGCTTCGCGGCCGATGCGGTCGAGGCAAAGTTCGGCGGTCCATGGCAGCATCAGCGATCCGCAACGGCTGTCGCGATAGATGCGTTCCAGCGGCAGCGATTTCAGCATGGCCTGGCCGCCGCAGGTGCGGATCGCCAGCGTCGCCAGTTCGTTGGCGCCTTCCATCGCGGAATACTGCGCGGCGTAGGCGCGCAGCACCTGCGCCTTGGTCGGATTGGCGCAAGCCTCGGTGACGGCCTGAAACCAGATCGCCTTGGTCTGCTCCAGCTTGATGTGCATCTGCGCCACGGCGATCTGCTTGGTTGGATACATGCGCCGCTTCACCGGCGGCATGCCCGGCACTTCGCCGCGCAGATAACGCACGGTGAAATCGTAAGCGGCTTGCGCCAGCCCGATGTAGGTCGGCGACAGCGTCAGGAACATGTGCGGCCAGCTCGAGGCCGCCTTGAAGTAGACGCCGCGCGGCATCAGCGCGCCGTCCTCCGGTACAAACACATCCTTGAAGATCAGCGTGCGCGAAACGGTGCCGCGCATGCCGAGCGGATCCCAGTCGCCGACCACCGAGACGCCGTCGGCCTTGGCCGGAATGGCAAGATACAGCGTGTTGCGGCGCGAGGCCTTCTCGCCTTCGGCCAGCTCAGTACACAGCACGCCGTAGTAATCGGCGTGGCCGGACAGCGACGCGAAGATCTTCTTGCCGTTGACGATCCAGCCGCCTTGCACCGGCTTGGCTTCGGTGCCGAACGCCACGCCGCCGGCCGCGGCGGCACCGCCTTCGGAGAACGGCTGCGAGTAGATCGCGCCGTCGTCGATGATGCGCTTGTAATGGATGGCGCGGCGGCGCGCGTGCTCGGCGCGGGTGGCGTCATCCATCTCCAGATCGTCGGCGAGCGGCCCGGACCACAAGGTCGAGCAGACGTGCATGTTCCAGGTCAGCGCCGTGGCGCCGCAGTAACGGCCGATCTCGGCGGCGGTCAGCGCGTAGGTCTGGTAATCGGCGCCCAAGCCGCCGAGCGCTTTCGGAATCGCTATGCCGAGCAGTCCCGCTTTGTGCAGGTCTTTGTAGTTCTCCACCGGGAAGCGCGCGTCGCGGTCATAGGCCGCGGCGCGTCCGGCGAACACGGTCTGCCCGAGATGGCGCGCACGGGTCATGATCGCGGCCTGCTCGCCGGTAAGGCGGAAGGCTTTCGGATCGAACAGCGGCGCGTCGGTGTCGATCTGGTCGAGCGCGGCGGAACGGGCGGGTTTGGCGGCGGGAGCGGTCATGGCATCATCACTGTTCGGATGCGGGGTGGGCACTGAGGAAACTGGCGAGCGCGGCGTTGAACAACAGCGGGCGTTCGAGATTGGCGAGATGGCCGACGCCCTGCAGTTCGACGTACTCGGCTTGCGGAATGAACGTGGCCATCTTCTGCATCATCGGCGCCGGCGCGTTGGTGTCTTTCGAGCCGGCGAGCAGCAGTGTGGGCACCTTGATGTCTTTGAGCGCGCCGCGCAGATCGAAGCCGAGCAGCGCCAGCATCATGGCCTTGTAGGTGGCTTCCGGCACGCTGGCCATGCAATCGCGGGCGATCTCCAGGCCGCGCGGCGCCGGATCGTCGCCGACCAGTTCGCTGACCAGCGTGGGTGCTAGCTGTTGCATCGTTTCGCCGCGCTCGAGCGGACCGAGCCGCGCCGCGATGAACGCTTGCTGCCAGTCGCCATCGGCCTTGCCGAAGGCCGGGCTGGTTTGCGCCAGAACCACGGCGTGGGCGATGGCCGGATCGGTGGCGAGCAGTTGCTGCACGATCATGCCGCCGATCGAATGGCCGACCAGCGTCGGCTTCTCGACATTCACCTGCGCGAGGAAATCCTTCAGCGCGACGGCGAGGGTGGCGATGCTGGCAGTCTCCAGCGGTTGTGAGCCGCCATAGCCCGGCATGTCCCAGGCAATGGTGCGGTAGCGATTGTCGAGGCTGTCGAGTTGGTCGCGCCAGGCGCGTGCCGCGCCGCCGATGCCATGCAGGAACACCAGCGGCGGCGCGCCGATCTCGCCTGCGGCCTGATAGGTGAAACGGCCGTCGCCGGTCGTCAGGGTGTCGGTATCCGCCACGCCGCGCGCCTCCGGATTGTCTGGTCGGACGATCCTAGCAGGGCGGCAATATATGAAAAGCGATAATTTTAGAATTAAAGGAGTTTGGGTCAAGTTGTGGCGTCATCCTGAGGTGCGAGCCGCGTATGCCGCGCGCCTCGAAGGATGCACATTGCACCGTCATCCTTCGAGGCTCGCTTCGCTCGCACCTCAGGATGACGACCCAAGCTTGTGTATTTCGCTTCCTTGCAATCGTTTGAAGTTTAAAATAATGAGGATGGGCAACCTCGGGAGGCGAGATGCCCGCACTGTCAGCTTCACGCCATGCACTGGTGACCGGCGGCGGACGCGGCATCGGCCGCGCGGTCGCCGAAGCGCTAACGCGCGCCGGGGCCAGCGTGACGATCCTCGGACGCGACCGCGCGACACTCGACCGGGCCGTGCAGGATTGCGTCGCGCAGCACGCCGTGGTGGCCGACGTGACGGATCGGGCCGCGGTCGCTGCGGCGATCGCGCAAGCTGCGGCGCGGCAGCCGCTCGATATTCTCGTCGCCAATGCCGGTGCGGCGGAGTCCGCGCCGTTCGGCAAATCCGACGCGGCGCTGTTTCGCCGCATGATCGACGTCAACCTCATGGGCGTAGTGCATGCGACGCAGGCCGTGCTGCCGGCGATGAAGGCGCGTCGGCACGGTCGTATCGTCGCCATCGCTTCGACTGCCGGGCTGAAGGGTTACGCCTATGTCAGCGCCTACGCGGCCGCCAAGCACGCCGTGATCGGGCTGGTGCGCTCGCTGGCGCTGGAAGTGGCGAGCAGCGGCGTCACGGTAAACGCAGTGTGTCCCGGCTTCACCGATACCGATCTGGTGGCTGCGAGCGTCGATAACATCGTCGCCAAGACCGGCCGTTCGCGCGGCGACGCGATTGCCGAATTGGCCAGGCATAATCCGCAGGGCCATCTCGTTACGCCCGCTGAAGTCGCCGACAGCGTGCTGTGGCTATGCGGCGACGGCGCCAGCGCGGTGACCGGGCAGGCCATTGTCGTCGCGGGTGGTGAACTGTGATGGTCGTCATATCTCTTGAAAGAAGCGAATTGGGAGTCGTCACCCTGAGGTGTGAGCAAAGCGAGCCTCGAAGGGCGACGGCGATCCTTCGAGGCTCGCGGCAAGCGCCGCTCGCATCTCAGGATGACGCCGTCAAACGAATCTGAATCCACCCGCCCTTACATTTCGGAGTTGCTGAATGCCGTCCACCCCCGCCAATCCGGTCACGTTGCCGCTGTCGCTGTATTCGCCGAAGCATTTCCTGCTCGCGGTGGTCGATGGTGTGGCGACGGTGACGCTCAATCGGCCCGAGCGCAAGAATCCGCTGACCTTCGACAGCTATCGCGAACTCACCGATTTCTTCCGCGCCTGCGCCATGGACGATGAGGTGAAGACCGTTGTCGTCACCGGCGCCGGCGGCAACTTCTCGTCGGGTGGCGACGTGTTCGAAATTATCGGACCGCTGGTGAAGATGGACACCAAGGGCCTCACCGCCTTCACCCGCATGACCGGCGATCTAGTGAAGGCGATGCGCGCCGCGCCGCAGCCAATCGTTGCTGCGGTCGAGGGCATTTGCGCCGGGGCGGGCGCGATCATCGCCATGGCGTCGGATATCCGCCTCGCCGCGAGCGGGGCCAAGGTGGCGTTCCTATTCAACAAGGTGGGCCTCGCCGGTTGCGACATGGGCGCATGCGCGATCCTGCCGCGCATCATCGGCCAGTCGCGCGCCTCGGAGTTGCTCTACACCGGCCGCTTCATGACCGCCGAGGAGGGCGAGAAGTGGGGCTTCTTCAGCCGCATCGTCACGCCGGAGCATGTCTTGGGGCAGGCGCAGGTGCTGGCGAAACAGATCACCGAAGGGCCGACCTTCGCCAACACCATGACCAAGCGCATGCTGGCGATGGAATGGGCGATGTCGGTGGAGGAGGCCATCGAGGCGGAAGCGGTGGCGCAGGCGCTGTGCATGACAACGGAGGATTTCGCGCGGGCGTTTCACGCCTTCGCCAACAAGGTGAAACCGGCGTTTCAGGGCAATTGAAAAGAGAAGGCGTCATCCTGAGGTGCGCGCACTTGCGCGCCTCGAAGGATCGCCGCCGGCTCCGCCGTCATTCTTCGAGGCGCGCCGCGAGCGGCTCGCACCTCGGGATGACGGGAAAGCGGCAACTTGCTGGTGAATTGCTTGAAAACTAAAACAATGCAGGCAATGCTACGAAGTAATACATCGATGGCAGGGTAGACCATCTTATGATTCTCGATTCCGAGACCAAGGCGACCGAGCACTCCGACGACCACGGCGACGAGTTGCGGTTGTGGCTGCGACTGTTGACCTGCACCAACTTGATCGAGGGTGAGGTGCGCCGCCGGTTGCGCGAGCGCTTCGACGTCACCTTGCCGCGCTTCGACCTGATGGCGCAGCTCGACAAGGCGCCGGACGGCATGACGCTGTCGGATGTCTCCAAACGCATGATGGTGTCGAACGGCAATGTCACCGGGCTGGTGGAGCGGCTGGTGGAGTCCGGCCATATCGATCGCCGCACCTCGGAGACCGATCGGCGCGTGCAGGTCATCCGGCTGACCAAGCTCGGCCGCGCCGAATTCCGCAAGATGGCGGCCGAGCACGAAATCTGGATCGCGAACATCTTCTCGGACCTGACCGAAAAGGACGTTCGCGAATTGATGCGCCTTTTGGGCAAGGCCAAGCTCTCGGCGCGCAAGGCAGCCGAGGCGAAGGCTGTGTGACAGACCGAGCTGCGCCTCGTGGTGAGGAGCGCGTTTGCCCGCCATGACGCGCGGAGAGCGAGGTGCGTCCGTGCCGTTATGCCTTGGCCGATGGCCGCTGCGCGATGCGCTTGAACCAGGCCGCGATGTTAGCATTTGCCTCGTCGAGCGGCTGACCGACGCTGGCGCCGAAATCCAGCCAGGCGAACAGCATCATGTCGGCCAAGGTGAAGCGCGAACCGCAAATGAATTCCTTGCCCTGCATCTGGCCGTTGACCCAGCGGATGCGGTCGGCGGCGATCTTCTTCAGGCCCGGCGCGGCTTCCGGCACGCAGACGATGCGGTTTTGAAACAGCTTCAGGCCTTCGGCGAAGCGGAAGCCATTGGTCAACGGCTCGCAGATGTTGAGGTCAATACGCCGCGTCCACATCCGGCATTCGGCGCGCTCCTCGGCGGTGCTGCCGATCAGCGCCGGCTGCGGATGCGTCTCCTCGAGATATTCGCAGATGACGGTGATTTCGGAAATGTACTTGCCATTGTCGAGCTCGAGCGCCGGCATCTGGCCGTGCGCGTTGCGCGCCAGATGCGCTTCCTTGCGGTTCTCGCCAGCCAGCAGATCGACAGTCTGCTTGGGAATGTCCAGGCCCTTTTCGGCAATGAACATGCGGACGAGCCGCGGATTTGGCCCGATCGAATCGTAAAGCTTCATGGTGTTTCCCCGTGATGGGGCATCGCTTCATGCGCAGCCCGCTGTGGTGGTCCCGGCGCACGAATTGACTGCAGCGTGGTCTTGCCGACCTCTGCTCTTGCTTTCTGGCGTCGCTCCCGGCGGCCATGTTAGCGGCCAAACCGGCCAAGGCAATCCATCGACCACTGGATCCGACGCGCCTGCGCGGAAAGTCGCGGCGTGGCCGGGCGAGCAGGCCGTTCAGCTGCGGGTCAGCTACGGCGCGGCATACTCCGGCCATGCCAGGTCGAACGATGCCGACGGTAACGATTTGGCAAGCAATCATGGTTACCAAATTGTCAATTCAGCTTCAGAAATCCGGCCGCGAGGGACCCCATGTCCGATCACAACAACGATGATCTCAATGCCAAGCTGCCCGGAAATGAACCGGATCACACCGACGCCGCAACCGCGGGGCCGCAACAGCCGAAGGCCGATGCCGATGGCGTGATGCACGTCGAGTCGCCGAGCCTTGTCCCCGGGCAGGGCCAGCCGTCGAAAGCGCCGAAGACCGATGCGGGCGCTGACATCACCGGCGCGACGCAGCGCGGCGCCAGCCGCGTCATGATCATGGCGCCGGCGCGCGACCACGCATGGCAACACAGTGCGGCGGACGACGAGCCCGCAGCGGCGCACGATGCGCCGAAGGCGGCGATGTTCGACAAGCGCAGGCTGTTGGCCTTCGCGGCGATCTTCGTGCTCGCCGCTACCGCCGGTGTGATTGGCGGTTCGCTGGCCACCGCGGGGCTGGGACATGTCCTGTCCTCGGATGCGAGCAAGACCGCGAGCAGCGAGGTGCGTGCGCTCGATGACTCGATCCGCCAGATCGGCGCGGACGTCGCGGCACTGAAAGCGAGCATCGAGCGTTCGTCGAAGCTCGATACGGCGCAGTTCGCCAAGGTCAACGATCGTATCGAGAAGGTCGAGAAGGCGCAGGTCGAACCGGCCGCCAAGCTCGCCAAGATCAGCGAGACGCTGGAGAAGCTGCGTGTCGCCGCCGCGACGCCGCCAGCGCCGCCTGCTGCTGCCAAGGATATCACCGGCTCGATCCCGACGCCGGTGGCGGCGCCGAACAAGGTTGAAGTCAACCGGTTGCCGACCATCGAGGGCTGGCGCATTCGCGATGTGGCCAATGGCGGCGCGCTGGTCGAAGGCCGCGATGGCCTGTATGAAGTCTATGCTGGCGATCCGCTGCCGGGCATCGGCCGTGTCGATGCCATCCGTCGCCAGGATGGACGTTGGGTCGTGGTCACCAGCAGGGGCCTGATCGTCGCCCGCTGAGCGCCACGAGGACTTCATCATGCTGCCGCTGCCGACCTGGGATCATCTTGTCGTCAATGCTCAGGACCGGCTGGATGAGGCCGCCGAAACCTATCGCAAGCTCGGGTTCCAACTGACGCCGCGCGGCTATCACAGCATGGGCTCGGCCAACAATCTGGCGATCTTCGGCACCGACTATCTCGAAATCGTCGGCGTGCCGCCGCATGGCCGCGCGCAGCAGCAGGCGTTGCTCGAGAGTCCGATCGGGCTGAACGGCCTGGTATTCGGCACCGATGTCTCGCTCGATATTTTCGCGGCCGCACAGGCGGCAGGCGCCGCTCTGTTGGCACCGCAGGAATTCAGCCGTCCGGTCGAACTCGCCGACGGCCGCCGCGAGGACGCCAGCTTCCGTGTCGTGTCGCTCGACGGCATCGACTACGGGCGCGTTTATTTCTGTCACCACTTCACGCGGCATCTGGTGTGGCGCAACGAGTGGCGGCGCCATGCCAACGGCGTGCTTGGCGTGGCCCGCGCGATGATCGTCAGCGATGCGCCGGACGCGGCGATGCGACCGTACCGGACGTTGTTCGGCGACGATCTCGTCAGTGCCATCCCCCATGGCCTGCGGCTCGCCGTCGGCCTTGGCAATCTCGATATCGTCACGCCCGCGGAAGCGGCGGCGCAATTCGGCGCGGCGTTACCGGGCGCGCTCGGCCGCGCGACCTATATGGCGGCGATTACGTTTCGTGTCGCGGCGATGGACCGCGCCAAGGCCGCGCTCGGCGATGCGGCGCTGCGCAGCGAGCGCGGCACCTGGGTGGTGCCGGCGAGCCGGGCGTTCGGCGCGACACTGGAATTCGTCGCCTGACGGCGGCTGCGCCTGCATCTCGACAAGATGTGATATGGCAGGCCACGGCCGCGGCGGCATACTGTCGCGAGGGGGCGATGCCGCCTTCGCCCGGATTGATCTTGTGCCGATGCCAGCCAAAGCCCGCAACCGTTCATCGATGCATTTACTGCGGTGCGTGTTGCTGGCGCTGACGATCGGCTGGCCCGCGATGGCCGAGGCGCACGATCTGATGCGTGGCACCGCGGTGATCGAGCCGTTGGCGCTGCGTGAACTGGATCGAACGACGTATCGCGATGAACACGGAAGAGCGGCGGGCTTCAGCCTGCGCCGTATCCTCGCGCCGGACAGCAAGGTCGAAGGGCCGCTCAGCAGCAGCGAACTGTTTGCGTTGCCGTCGATGCGGGCGGTGCGCGGCGCCATCGATGGCGAATTCGCGCGCTACATCGCGCAGCAACAGGCGGCGGTGCCGGACTTGTCGATCGGTGTCGGCGAAGGTCATGGGCTGCAACTGTTCGACCGCGCGTGGCTCGATTCCAGTCACACGCGGTTTGCGTTGGCGGGGATCGTCAATCGCATGGACCGCGGTTTCGTTTCGCCAGCCACCTGCGGCGAGATTCGGCTGATCTATCGGCTGGTACGCGAGGACGCGAAGGGCGACGAGCCGCGCCGCCTGCCGATGACGCTCAACGTCGTGATGAAAGCGCGGGGCGCTGCGCCGTCGGATCGCGGCAGCAAGACCGCCTGCGCCGAGATCGCGCGGCGCTGGCTCGCCACGTCCGATCAAACGCTGACCGGCGCGGCGCTCGCGGCGAAGTTGACGTCGCCACAGGGGCCGCTGGTGCTGATCGAGCCGGCCAATGTCGATCGCATCGAGTTCAATCTGCAGATAGCTCACATCGCCAGGTCCGCGGATCATGACTTCCGCACTGACTATCTGCTCAAGGTGTTCCGCTTTGCGCCGGCCGAACAAAGCTTCGTCGAAGCGCCGCTGGAAAACCAGCTCGACCGCGAGCGGCTGATGGCCGATCCGCAACTCGGCGATGAATTGCGGCAATGGCTGCTGGCGCCGGAACAGATGCGTGCGCTCGATCGCGGCACCATTCTCATCCCTGAAAAATATCTCGCGACGGCGGCGCTGGCGCCGACGCCAGTCGGTTTCGTCAACTCAAAACTGCTGCCGGGATACGGCCTGCTGCAGCCGGACGATGCGGCAGGCAACGCGGTATTTCGCCAGCGTGACGTCGTCGCGGCGCTGGCGCGGGCGGTGGCGCGCGGCGTCAAGTTCGAGAACATCCGCTCGGTGGCGGGCTTCGAACGCCGTCTCAACGACATGACCTGCGCCGGGTGTCACCAGACGCGCGGCATCGGCGGCTTTCATTTTCCCGGCGTCGACTGGATGGCGGATGCGCCCTCCAACACCACGACGGTCCCCGCATCGCCGCATTTCATCGGCGATCAGGTCCGCCGCCGCGACATTCTCGCGGCAGTCCGCGACGGCGAACGGCCGGATTATTCGCGCGGCTTCTCCAGCCGTCCGCAATTACGCGGCGACGGGGAGTTGCGCGGCACCGAATATGACAACGGCTGGGGCGCGCATTGTTACCGTTCGCCCGCTCACGGTCGCGGCGATAGCAGTTTTCGCTCGTGGAGCTGCGCCAAAGGGCTGGCCTGTCAGGTGATCGGCACCAACAATACGGAACGGATGGGGATGTGCTTCGTTAGCAACCGTTGAGGCGAGCGGGGATTTCAAGCCAATGGACGGGGCCGAACAGGACATCAAATCGCGCGACCGCCAGATTGCCGAGAACGAGAGCAATCGCCAAGTCGAGGGTGACATCCGGGTCAGCACCTGGGCGATCGGTGTCGCCGGTATTCTCGTTCTCATCGGCTTCGCCATCGGCTGGCTGTTGCTGCGGCGTTAGTAAGCTACGCCACCACGCCGGATTTGCGGAACTGGCGGATATCATCCTCGCCGAAACCCGCCTCGCGCAGGATCTCATCGCTGTGCTCGCCGACCTGCGGCGGATGACGTGGCGCCGTCTTCTCGCTGCCGTCGATCCAGATTGGGCTGTTGATGGTCAGCATGGTATCGTTCTCGAACGGCACCAGTACGTCGTTGTCGCGCATCTGTTGGTCGTCGAGGATATCGTCGAGAATGCCGACAACGCCGAACACAAGGCCGTTGCCGTCGAGCCGCTTGCGCCACTCGGCCAGATCCTTGCTCGCGAAGATGTCATCGAAGATCGCGATCAGTTCCACTGAGCGTGCGTGGCGATCCGGCTTGGTGGCGAAGCGCGGATCGTCGGTGAGGTCCTCGCGTTCGAGGCAGCGCGTCAGCGCCGGCCACTGTTTCTCCTCGTTGAGCAGTGAGAGGATCAGCCAGCGGCCGTCACGGCAGCGATAATGGTTGGCGACGGCATTGAGCGCGTGTTCGCGCGGCCGGCGCGGCTGGAACGTGGCTTTGCACAGCTTGGCCTGCGCCAGCACGCCGTTGGCCCACATGCCGTTAGCCATCAGGTTGGAACGGACGTGCGAGCCTTGCCCGGTGCGCTCGCGTTTGTAGAGCGCGGTGACGATGGCGCCGAACAGCGCCATGGCGCAGGGATGATCGCCCATGCCGGCGACGGAACGCGCCGGTGTCGTCTCGTCGGTGGCGCGCACCAGGTCCATCAGGCCGGAGCGTGCCCACCATGCATTGCTGTCGAAGCCGGGCTTGTTCGCTTCCTCGCCGTTTTCGCCGTAGCCGGTGAACGAGGTGTAGATCAGCCGCGGGTTGAGCGGCGCCAGTTCCTCGTAGGTGATGCCGAGCCGCTGCCGCACCGCAGGCGGGAAATTGGTGATGAAGACGTCGGCCTGTGCGACGAGGCGATGCAGCACCGCGCGCCCCTCGGGCTTGCCGAGGTCGAGCGCCAGGCTTTTCTTGTTCCGTGACTCCAAAAGCCACGCATAGTTGTGCGGGCTGATCGGATAGCCGGGCAGGTTTGGCAGATTGCGATAGGGATCGCCCGCGCCCGGCGGTTCGATCTTGATGACCTCGGCGCCGAAATCCGACAGCACCGTCGCGGCCGCGGGCGCTGCGATGAAGCTGGCGCAGTCGATAACCCTGAGACCTTCGAAGATGCCGTTTTCCATGAGTGCTTCGCTCCGTGACGTTCGTTGCTTATTCCGCGTTGTGAAATCCGTTCGCTCACGACGCGGTTGCTAAATTTGCCCGCGCATTTGAGCCATATCGGGTGCGCGATGCAACGGTCAGAGTGCAATCTCCCGTATTGAGGCATGATGATCTTTAGGTTTAGACGGAACCGTCATCCTGAGGCGCGAGCGACGGTAGTCGCGAGCCTCGAAGGATGCCGCCGTCGTCCTTCGAGGCTCGGCGCGAAGAACGCCTCGCACCTCAGGATGACGGCTCTGGATGGCGGCTTCAGCTTCGATCTCATTTCATTCCGATCTACTCCGCCTCCACCAGCAACGCCGCGTTGCCGCCGGCGGCTGCGGTGTTGATGCTGACGGTCTGCTCGGTGGCGAAGCGCGGCAGATAATGCGGCCCGCCGGCCTTGGGGCCGGTGCCGGAGAGGCCGCAGCCGCCGAACGGCTGCACGCCGACCACGGCGCCGATCATGTTGCGATTGACGTAGACGTTCCCGACCGGCAGCCGCGCGACGATCGCCTCGGTGGTGTCGTCGATGCGCGAATGAATGCCGAGCGTCAGCCCGTAACCGCTGCCCGCGATGGCTTGCAACACGCGTTCCAGATCGTCGGCGCGATAACGCACCACATGCAGAATCGGCCCGAACACTTCCTCGGTGAGTTGATCTGCATCGGCCAGTTCGAAGATTTGCGGAGCGACGTAATTGCCGTCCGGCGCGTGGCTGGCGAGATGGACGCGGCATTGCGTCCTCATGCGTGCGATATGCGCTTCGAGCCGCGCCTTTGCGTCGGCATCGATCACCGGGCCGACATGCGTCGCCGGATCGCGCGGGTCGCCGATGCGCAATTGGCGCGCGGCGCCGGCGATCATGTCCAGCATACGGTCGGCGACGTCGTCCTGCACGAACAGCAGACGTAGGGCCGAGCAGCGCTGCCCAGCGGAGCGGAACGCCGAGGTCACGACATCGTCGGCGACCTGTTCCGGCAAAGCGGTGGCATCGACGATCATGGCATTGATGCCGCCGGTCTCGGCGATCAGCGGCACGATGGGACCATCCTTGGCGGCAAGGGCGCGATTGATCGCGCGCGCCACCTCGGTCGAGCCGGTGAATACCACGCCGGCGACATCGCGCTCGGCGACCAGCGCCGCGCCGATGGCTCCGTCGCCGACTAATAGATGCAGCGCGCTCGCGGGACTGCCGGCCTCGTGCAGCAGTCGCACGGCCGCTGTTGCGATCAGCGGCGTTTGTTCGGCGGGCTTGGCGACCACGGTGTTGCCGGCCATCAGCGCCGCCGCGATCTGGCCGAGGAAAATCGCCAGCGGAAAGTTCCATGGCGAGATGGCGACGAACACGCCACGGCCCCGCAGTTGCAGTGCGTTGGATTCGCCGGTCGGTCCGGGCATGCGTTGCGCTTGTCCGAACAGCTCGCGGCCCTGCGCGGCATAGTAGCGGCAGAAGTCCACCGCCTCGCGAACTTCGGACAGCGAGTCATCCAGCGTGCGGCCCCCCTCGCGTTGCAGCAGCGCGATGAAGTGAGCGGTGCGCTGTTCGAGCAGGTCGGCGGTGCGTTCCAGCATCGCAGCGCGCGTCGCGGCTGGCGTCTGGCTCCATGCGTTGAATCCGGCGCGCGCTGCGGCGATGGCTTTGGCGGCATCGACGGGCGTGGATTCGATCACTGTGCCGATAATGGTGGTGAGATCGATCGGGCTGAGCAGTTGTCGCGAGTTACCCGCACCTGGCTGGCCGTCGATCAGCGATGCGGCGGTGACGCGCGTGGTTTCGTTGGCGACGGCAGTCTGCAGCGATTGCAATGCGCTTCGGTCGCCGAATTCGATGCCGTGCGAATTGATGCGTTGCGGCTGAAAGAGATCGCGCGGCAGCACGATGTGCGGATGCCGCGCTCGATCCGCCGTGCCGACGATCTCGGCCGGCTGGCGCAGCAGCATTGCCAGCGGCACCGTATCGTCGGCCGCGATGGCGACGAACGAGGAGTTGGCGCCGTTCTCCAACAGCCGCCGCACCAGATAGGCCAGCAGGTCGCGATGGCTGCCGACCGGCGCATAGGTGCGGCAGGCCAGTTGCGGGCGATCTGCGGCGAGCTGCGCATAGAGAGCTTCGCCCATGCCGTGCAGGCGCTGGAATTCGAAATCGCCATCGCCGCCGGTGAGTTCGAGCAGCGTTGCGACGGTGAGGGCGTTGTGGGTAGCGAATTGCGGAAACAGTCGTGGCCGCAACGCCAGCAGCTTGCGCGCGCAGGCGATGTAGTTGAGGTCGGTCATCGCCTTGCGGGTGAACACCGGATAATCGTCGAGCCCGCGTTCCTGCGCGCGCTTGATCTCGCTGTCCCAGTACGCGCCCTTGACGAGCCGCACCATCAGGCGGCGATCATGCCGCGCGGCGAGTTGATCGACGTAATCGATCACCGCTTCGGCACGCTTCTGATAGGCCTGGATCGCCAGCCCGAAACCATCCCAGCCGGCCAGCGACGCATCGCGCAGCGTTGCGGCGATGACGTCGAGCGACAGTTCCAGCCGGTCGGCATCCTCGGCATCAATGGTGAAGTTGAGATCGAACGCCTTGGCTTGTCGCGCCAGATCGATCAGCGCCGGAACCATTTCGTCCAGCACCCGCGCGCGGCTGACCGCCTCGAAACGCGGATGCAGCGCCGACAGTTTCACCGAGATGCCCGGCCGGTCTGGCAACGGCATGGCGCCGGCGGTGCGGCCGATAGCAGCAATAGCGGTGGCATAGGCTTGGCGATAGCGTTCGGCATCGGCTGCGGTGCGCGCGCCTTCGCCGAGCATGTCGAACGAATAGCGCGCGGCGCGGGCCGCATGCGGTTGCGCGCGGTCGAGCGCCGCCTCAATGGTTTCGCCGAGCACGAAATGGCTGCCCATCAAGCGCATCGCCTGTCGTGTCGCGGCGCGAACCGCGGGCAGGCCGAGCCGCTTGGTTAGCCGTCCAAGGGTGCCTTGCGGCGTTTCGCCCGGCTGAACGACGCGCGCCGACATGCCGAGTGCCCACGCCGAAGCATTGACGAGGAAGGCGCTGGAGCGGGTCTCGTGGTGGATGAAGTCACCCTGACCGAGCTTGTCCTCGATGAAGCGGTCGGCGGTCTGTGCGTCGGGGACGCGCAACAGCGCCTCCGCCAGCACCATCAGCGCCAGACCCTCCTTGGTGGAGAGCGCGAATTCGCGCAGCAGATCGTCGACGCCACCGAGCCGGTCGTCGCTGCTGCGGATCGCCGCAATCAGCCGCGTCGCGGTCTGTTCGATGCGGGTGCGCTGCGCCGGCGTGAGGGTATCTGCCGCGAGCAGTTGCGCCGCGATGGCTTGGTCGTCGGGCGCGTAGGGGGCGGCGAATGGCGGAAGGTCGAGGTCCGGTGCCACGGCGGTGCTCCTTGGTTCGCACCAAGGCTAATGCGCTTGCCGCCGTAATTCGATGGACAATTTGGCTGTTTTGCCTTAGATATCACTATAAATGATGAATAATACGGGATTTATGATGGATATAGACAAAATCGACCGCAGGATTCTCGGAATTTTGCAGGCCGATGGCCGTATCGCCAATGTCGAACTGGCGGAGCGCATCGGGCTGTCGCCGACCTCGGTCGGCGAGCGGCTGAAGCGGCTGCAGCGCGATGGTTTCGTCGAAGGCTACGGCGCGCGGCTCAACCCGCATCTGCTTGGCCTGGGTTTGCTGGTGTTCGTCGAAGTGTTGCTCGACAAGACGACGCCGGATGTGTTCGAGCGCTTCGCCAAGGCCGTGCGTCTCGCGCCGGAAGTGCTCGAGTGCCACATGGTCGCCGGCGGCTTCGATTATCTGGTCAAGGCGCGCGTCGCCGACATGGCGGCGTACCGGCGTTTTCTCGGCGACGTGTTGCTGGCATTGCCCGGCGTGCGCGAGACGCGAACCTACGCGGTGATGGAAGAGGTCAAACGCGATGCGCCATTGCCGATGGGGTGAGGGTATTCGGTGCGGATCGTGACACTCGCTATCCACATGCGCATGTCTTGCAGCCTTGGCATTGCTCGGATGTCGCGTTAGCGTTTGCCGACGATGCACGGAGCCGGTTCCCGCCATGCAAGTTGCGATCACGTCGAAGCGACCGCGAAGCGCAAGCGTCACGATGCTGGTGCTGGGTCTGCTGTTGGCAGGCGCGAATGCGCCGGCCGATGCCGCGCAACTGAGCGCGCCGGTTGCGCAACTCTACACGTCGGTGTCGATCAATCCGCCGTCGGCCAACGCGATGACGGTGTGCTACGGATTCGTCTGCCGGCGTCGCGAGACATTCGCGTTCAGCACTGCCGACCGCAGCGCGTTGACGCAGATTCTCGCTTCAGGCCGCGGTTCCGCGGCGGCGGAACGGGCGGCGGTGCAGAAGGCCGTGGTGTGGCTGGATCGCAGGCTCGGCCCGATCCTCGGTACCAACAAGCGCGTTGCGCGCGCCGATTTCCGCGCCCGTGACGATCAGCATAATTTCGATTGCTGGGATACGACGCGCAACACCACCAGCCTGTTGCTGGTGCTGCAGGACTGGAATCTGCTGAAGCATCACACCGTCGGCGATCCGCATTATCGCGGCAACGTGCTGGCGCTCCAGACGCCGCACAACACCGCCGTGCTGGTGGAGCGGGCAACGCGCGTCGAGTGGGTGGTGGATTTGTGGCCGCGCGGTTACGGCGAAAAGCCGGACGTCATGCCGGTGCCGAAGTGGGTGCGCGAAGATTGAGCCGTGCAGGGGATTGAAGGGATGGTGGGCCCGCAATCGACGCGGCCAAGACCATCAGGTCGAAGCGTGGTCCGGAACGTTTCCGAACCACGCGATCCGATCAAACCTTGAGATTTTCCGCCGAAGTCTTTCCACGATTGGCGACTTCCTCGTACTCAACCGTTTGTCCCTCGTTGAGCGACGACAGGCCTGCCTTTTCGACCGCCGAGATGTGAACGAACACGTCCTTCCCACCAGTGCTGGGCTGGATAAATCCGTAGCCCTTGGTCGGGTTGAACCACTTAACAGTGCCTTTAGCCATACGTAGTCTCCGCAGGATGAATACAACAAACGAGCAAACGGTCGGTCCCCGGAAGCCGGCTTTTCCGACGGGCTGCACGATACGCGGATTACGGCGATTGTGATAGCCCAAACAATAATCGGGCGGGCAGGAAGTTGGGCGGGCACGGATGTGCCTCGCGGGCCGTTCGGAGACTGCGAGAAATACCTGCGGCAGAGCGCTAACTTAGCGAATTTGAACCGATCGCATTCGTCGCAGCGGCAGATCAACGCAGGTTCGGCCCGGCGGGCAGAAAGCCTCGGCCGCCCATGGCGCCCGAGGTTTCTGCGATTTCGGCATCGAGGTTCCCGTCAGTAGCAGACGTTGAAGGTGCGCAGGCGGTAGCCGTATGGGGTCATTACGCGGCGGGTCACATAGCAGCCGTTGCCATAGAGGCCGACATAACCGATGCCGAGGGCCGGGCCATGGAAGTGGTGATGATGATAGCCATAGCCGCCCCAGCCACCTTTCCAACCGGCCGATGCGGTGGTGGGGGCCAACGCCATCGCGCCAAGGCTGGCGGCGGCAACAACAGCGAGAGCAAATTTGCGAAGCATGACACGTCTCCTTTGAATGATGCGCCTGAAGCGCGGTGGCTCGGATGATCCGATCACCCAGTGGTCGCATCGTTTCGAAAGTCGGTTCATGGCGCCGGAATCTTTTTTGTTTTCAAATGGCTGGATGAATATCCGTTCAGCCGTGGCGCTCCTGAACGTGATCTAGCGCACGTATCGGCACGGCAGCGCGCGATGCGACGTGCGTGTCAGCTTGCGTGCGCAACGGTGCGATCGACGAGGCGCGAGAGCATCGACGATTTTACCGCGACGCGGATGCGGATCGGTTCGCTGCGCCCGCGCACATCGACATTGTGGGCGGGCAACGCATCCTCCGGCAATGCGGCGCGCTGGTGCACTTCCTCGGAGAAGATCGTTTCGCAGCCAAGCCCCTTGGTCATGTCCTGTAGCCGTGCGGCGACATTGACGGCATCGCCGAGCGCCGTGAACACCATGTGATCGCGATTGCCGATATCGCCGATGATGACTTCGCCGCCGTGGATGCCGACGCCGAAGCGGATCGGTTCGCGGCCGTCGTGGGCCAGAAGCTGGTTGAGGTCGTCGACATTGGCGGCGATGCGCGCCGCTGCCTTCAGGGCCTGTCGGCAGGCGGTCTGCGGGTCGGTGCGCAATCCGAACAGCGCGAGCTGGCCGTCGCCGTAAAGCTGGTTGGGCTGGCCGCCGGACGCGGTGACGGCTTCCGACACCACGTTGAGGAACTGATTGACGACATACACGGTATCGAACGGCAACAGCTTCTCGGCCAGCTTGGTCGAGCCGCGCATATCGATGAACATGCTGACGACGTAGCGCTCCTGGCCGATGCGCACCGGATTTGCCGCGCGCAGCATCGCGGCCGACACCTGCGGCTGGAACAGTTGAACGAAGGCCAGATCGGCGGTCGGGCGCAATTGGCAGGCGAGGCGGACGGCGGGATCGTCGCCGGAGCCGACACGTTCGAGCACGAAGGCTTCGCGCTTCGATGGCGGCGGCAGCGACGCGGTGTCGCCGACGACGCGAATGCGGCAGGTCGAGCAGCGCGCCCGTCCGCCGCACACGCTGGCATGCGGAATGTTGTGCCGCATGCTGGCTTCGAGCACGCTCATGCCGATCGGCACGCGAACGGTGCGGCCGTCGCCGTAGGTCAACGACACCAGTCCGCCGCGCCGGTCGTGCAGTGCACGAACGCCGCGCGCGGCGAGCATCAGGCCGAGCAATGCCAGATAGCCGCCGAGGAATCCCAGCAGCACGTTGTCGAGCACCGCCTGGTTCTGCGGGGTATCGACGTGCGGCGGCTGCAGTTCGCCGGCGCGCCATTGTTCGGATCGGCTCTGCTCGATCACCGCGCGGCCGCCCTGATAGATGCCGAGCATCGCCAGCGTCGGGATCAGGATCGCTGCCGCGAGCAGCAGCGGCGCGGCGCTTTGGAAAAACGTCTTGAGCCGCAGCCAGAAGTACAGGCCGATGCAGCCGTGCAGCCACGCCGCCAGCAGAGCGAGGTAGATCAGCCAAAGCCGTTCCGGCGCGGCGACCCAATAGTTATAGAGCACCTGCGGATAAAGCTTTTCGGTGCCGAACATCAATTGGCTGAGGCGGATGCCGATGACATGCGACACGATCAGGATCGGGATACTGAGGCCGAGCACGAGCTGCATCGGCTCGACGGTGCGCCAGCGCATCTCGCGCCGGTCATAGAGCGACCAGACGCCAAGCGTGAAGTGGATGGTGGCCGCGCCGTAGAACACGATGGCGACCGGCGGGTATTGCCAGAAGACGGTGTGATAGGTGACGCCCGCCGCCAGCGCATCGAGCGAGATGTTCCCCAGCGCGTGATTGAGGAAATGGCTGATGAGATAGGCGAACAGGATGAAGCCGCAGCCGAGGCGGACCTGGCGAATGCCGATGCCACGTCGGGATTTGGCCAGGGCGGTGAGGAAGGCGGTGGTCATGAAGTCCGGTTATCCGCGGCGGGGCGAGGGCACTTGATACCATGACAAGTTCCGGAGGCGAATTATTCCCGCGATTTCCGCGCGCGGGCGTGCCCCGCCGCGATTGACAGGCCCTCGGGAGTGAGAAAGAAAGCGGCGTCTGAATTTCCGAGCAACGCCTGAGGGGCCTGCATCGATGTGCGCTTCGCCGGCTTGCCGCGGATGATGGCCTTACCCGATCGATCGCAGGGGCGCGCGCGCCCGTTCACCCGCGGGCAATGGCTTGCCATCGCCGCGACCCTGCTGCTGCTGACCGCGGTGCGGGCGATCTATGCCGGCAGCCTCGATCTGCGCACAGACGAGGCCTACTACTGGACCTGGTCGAAAGAGAACGTGCTGTCGTTCCTCGACCATCCGCCGATGATCTCGTGGTTGATCCGGCTCGGCACGACGATCTTGGGCGACACCAATTTCGGCGCGCGGTTCGGTGGGCTGCTGGCGATGCTGGCGACGCAGATCCTGCTGGCCGATATCGTCCGCCGCGTAACGCATGATGTGCGTGCGGTGGTGCTCGCGCTGCTGATGCTCGATGCTGCGGTCTACTATGGCCTGTTGATGGCCAAGATCGCACCGGATGTTGCGCTGATCCCCTTCGTCGTCGCCATGGCGTGGTCGCTGGTCCGGGTTGCCGAAACGAACGACGGCCGCTGGTGGCTCGTGGCGGGTGCTTGCGGTGGATTGGCGCTGTTGGCGAAATTCACCGTGGTGCTGACGGTGCCGGCCATTCTCGCCTTCATGCTGGTGCCGGACTGGCGCAGGCGCTGGCTGCTGAGTCCGTATCCATGGCTTGCGGCGCTGCTCGCGGTGGCGATCTTCTCGCCGGTGCTGATCTGGAACGCGACGCACGATTGGGCCTCGTTCCAGTTTCAGTTCGTGCGCGCCACCGCCGAACGTCAGTTCTCGCTGGCGCGGGTGGGCGAATTCTTCGGCCTGCAATTTAGCCTCGTCGGGCCGGTGCTGCTGCCGGTGACACTCTCCAACGTCGCCATTCTGGCGTGGCGCGGTTATCGCGGCCGCGACGGCATCGCCATTTTGTTGTCGACAGCGGTCGCTGTGCCGTTCGTGTATTTTTTCTGGCGCTCGCTGACGCTGCGCATCGGCGATACCTGGCCGATGTTCATGTGGCCGCTCGGTTTCGCCGCCGCAGCGATCAACATCGCGTGGCTGATGCAGCAACCATCAATGGCACGGCTCGCGCGCTCGTCGGTGTTCTGGGCCAAAGCCGCCGTGGTGTCCGGCCTCGCCATCGTCATGCTGACGTTCTACTACTACGTGTTCAGCACGTCGCCGTGGCTCGGCCGGCTCGATCCCGGTGGCGCCGAGGCGGGCTACGATCAGGTCGCCGCGCGCGCCCGCGCCGAGATGCAGCGCACCGGCGCGACGTGGATCGCGACCATCGATTATCGCACCTATGCCGAACTGCGCTGGTGGCTGAAAGACGTGCCGGTGATCCAGCTCAACGAGCGGGCGCGGTTCATCGGCTTCAAGGATCCCGGCCTCGATCTGATCCGCGGCCACACCGGCCTCTATGTCGCACGCACCGACGACGTGGAGAATGCGCTGTGGTCGCAGACGCCGGCGGCGCGGCAGACGGTGGGCGAGGTCGAGCGCGTCTGGCGCGGAGTCAAAATGGACAGCTACGTGCTGCAGACGGTGAAGGGCTGGGTGCCGCAGCTCAATCCGGCGCCGGACACGCCGTTCTATCGCTGGCGTCCGCTGGCGGAAAACGATCGGGACGTCGTTCTCGCTCGTGCCATTGCAGATTGAGAACGATTTTTACGGCGTCATGGCCGGACTTGTTCCGGCCATCCACGTCTGGCTTGACGTCGAGAAAAAGTAAAAGACGTGGATACCCGCGACAAGCGCGGGCATGACGAGTCTGTGCACTCTGACGCTCATTGGCCTTCTTGCTCAGGTGTCCCCATCGCGCTTGCGCAGCAAGTCTTTCGCCAGATCGCTGAGCGCCGGGCGCGGCAGCGCGTTGAACGGCAGCGGGCGCGTGACGTCGATGGCGGCGAGGCCGAGCCGCGCGGTCAGCAGCCCGTTGAGAATGCCTTCGCCGAGCCGTTGCGATAGCTTCGCCGCGACGCCGTGGCCGAGCATCTGCTGAATCAAACTGTCGCTCGCCGCCATGCCGCCGGTGATGGCGAGGTGCGCGATGGTATGACGCATCAGCCGGATCATGCCGAGCGCTCCCGGCCGCCCGCCGTAAAGCAACGCCAATTGCCGCACCAGCCGCAACGCGGCGGCGAGCACGAACAGCACGTCGATCAAGGCGCGCGGGCTGATCGCCGTGACGATGGAAACGCGCTGCGCGGCGATGGACACCAGCCGTCGTGCTTCTTCATCAAGAGGTGCCATCAATTCGCGTTCGGCGAGCCGCACCATGTCGGCGCCATCGATGATGTCGTCGGCATGGCTGCGCAACATGGCGCGGGCCTTGGCGAGATGCGGGTTCTGATGCGCCAGTTGCACCAGTTCGCGAACGATGGCGTTGGCCTCGGCGCGATCGTCGCTGGCGATCACGGCGCTGGCACGCGTATGCAGCTTCTCGATGGTGGCGAGCCGCGCCAACCCGAACGCCTCGCGCCCGATGATGACGATCAGCGCCAGCAATGCCGCCAGCGCCAGCACCGCGCCGAACCAGCCGAGTGTGGCGTTGCGCGCGTACAGATCTTCGACGAGATGAGTGACGCCGAGCCCGGTCCCGAGCAGCATCAGGCCGCCGACCGCGCTCCAGAAGATGGTGCCCCACCACGAGCGGCGCTTCGGCGGAAGCAATGTTTCCTCAAGCGGCACCGGCAACAAAGCCGGGTCCGGTTCGGGCGTGATCTGGATGGTGCCGCGCGCCAACCGGGTGGCGGCATCGTCGGCGTCGCGCACGACGACGCGAGGATCGTCGAGCCTGAAGGCCGCCGGACGGCGATGGCCGGATCGCTCGCTCATTGCAGTTTGTCTCCGATCAGGAACTGGAGGGCACGGTCGAGGCGGATGTGAGGCAGCGCGGGAACGTTGGCGACATCCCGCTCCAGCTGCGGCGGCCGGAAACGCAGGAAGCGGTAATCGGCATCTTGCGGCGGCCGCGCGGCGAGTCCCTGGAAGGATTGTTCGCCGTTGAAGAGGCTGTCGAGATCGGTCGGCAGGTCGCCGGGGAAGGTGGCGATTTCGGTCGCGCCGTCGAACACCTCGGTGCCGACGCTCTCGCCGGCAATCGGCGTGCCGAGGATCGAGGGAAGCCGGTCGCGGCCACGCTGCACCTCGGCTTCGCGGGTGGCGCGCACGGCCGCGAGCGCCACCACATCGATCACCGCGCCGCTGGTTTCGGCGCGCACCGCAGCGCGATCCAGCATGCGTCGCAGGATGGCTTCAAGCCGGTCGTGGCTGGTGTGATGCAGGTGATCGGCCTTGGTCGCGGCGAACAGGATGCGATCGATACGCGGCCGGAACAGCGCGCTCCATAGCGTGCTGCGCCCGATGTTGAAGCAATCCATGATGCCGGCGAGCGCCGCTTCGAGATCGTGCAGCGCTGCGGGTCCGGCATTGAAGGCGGCCAGCGCATCGACCAGCACGATCTGGCGATCCAGCCGCGAGAAGTGATCGCGGAAGAACGGCCGCACCACGATGGCTTTGTAGGATTCGTAGCGCCGCCGCATCATCGCCCACAACGAGCCGTCCGGCGCTTCGCCATCCTGCGGCACATCGAGCGGTGCGAAGGTGAGGGCGGGCGAGCCGGCGAGATTACCGGGCATCAGGAAACGCCCCGGCGGCAACAGACTCATGGCGAAGCGCTCGTTGCGGCAGGCGCGCAGGTAATCGGTGAACAGCTTGGCGGCGGTCAGCGTCGCCTGTTCGTCGGCGCGGCCCGCTGGTGTCAGCGTCGCGATGAAGCGCATCCAGTCCGCCGCGAGTTCGGCGCGCGGCCCCTGTCGCGCCAGCGCCAGGCTTTCCGCCGACCATTGTTCGTAGCTTTTCTCGAGCAGCGGCAGATCGAGCAGCCACTCGCCGGGATAGTCGACGATATCGATGGTGAGCTTGCGGTCCGCGCCGTTTTGCCGCTGGTAATCGATGACGAGGCGCAGCTCGCTGATGTCGGTGGTCGACTCCGGCCAGCGCCGTTCGTCGATCAGGGTGCGGACGTGCCCTTCGTAATCGAAGCGCGGCACCGCGTCGTCCGGTTGCGGCTCGAGCCGGGCAGTGCCGATGCGGCCCCCGGCCAGCGGTTCGAAGATCGGGAAGCGGCCGCCGCGCAGAAGGCCATGGATCAGTGCGGTGATGAACACCGTCTTGCCGGCGCGCGACAACCCGGTGACGCCGAGCCGGACCGTCGGGTTGAACAGGTTGTCGCCGAATTCCAGCAACGCCCGGGCGGACAGTCGCGCTTCCTCGACGATGTCGGAAAAACCAAATGCCATGCCGAATGGGGTCAATCGATCGAGGAACGCGGGGGCCTTTCTCAAAATGGCGATGGCTGGCCCAAATTCAAGCTTCATGTTTCGGCCGGATTTGTCGGTCATGAGGGACGTTCGCGTTGCCCCAGCACTGCCGCCATCCAGTTGCATCGCCGTTTTGGACCCCGCATGACCATCTTCCAGCTCAAACAACTGGCTTCAAGTTCTGCGAGCGCCGCCGCCGGCGCCATCCGGTGGAATTACGACCGTGCCGAATTGATTGCCGACGGTGTCGTGCACGTTCTCGGCGTCGCTTGCGGGCTGATCGCGGTCACGGCGCTGATCGTGCTGAGCGGCGTGTTTGCTACCACACCGGAAATCGTTTCGGTATCGATCTATGCAGCGGGCCTGCTGGCGATGCTAAGCTTCTCGGCGGCCTACAATCTGTGGCCGGTGTCGCCGCGCAAATGGTGGCTGCGCCGCTTCGATCATTCGGCAATTTATGTGCTGATCGCCGCGACCTACACGCCGTTCATGATGCAGATGAACGACCGGGTGTTCGCCGTCGCGCTGCTCACTGGCGTCTGGTGCGTCGCCATCGTCGGCATCCTGCTCAAGCTATTGCTGCCGGGCCGTTTCGACCGGCTGGCGGTGGGGCTTTATCTCGCGCTCGGGTGGAGCGGTGTCGTCGCCTACGATAGCGTCGTGACATCGTTGCCAAAGCTGGCGTTGTGGTTCATCGTTGCCGGTGGAGCGCTCTACACGCTCGGCGTGGTGTTTCACGCCTGGCGCAGGCTGCGTTTCCAGAATGCGATCTGGCACGGGTTCGTTTTGCTGGGCGCGGCATGCCACTATACGGCCGTGCTCGATCTCGTCCTGAGCTGATCGTCATGACAACAAGCGCGCGTTGGCTTCCGGCTGCCGGAGGCGAGACTGTGCAGCACATACGGAGAGCATCGCCATGCAAGTCGCCGGAAAGACCGTCGTTGTGACCGGAGGCGCCAACGGCATCGGCGAGGCGCTGTGCAAGGTTTTCCATCGCGCCGGTGCGGCCAAGGTCATCGTGGCCGATCTCGATCATGCGCGGGCCGAGAAGGTGGCCGCGGCGGTCGGTGGCGCAGCGTTCAAATGCGACGTTGGGCAGGAGCGCGATATTCGCCACGTCATCGAGGTCACCGAACGCGACTTCGGGCCGATCGCGCTGTTTTGCTCCAATGCCGGGATCGGTGGCGGTTTCGATCCGATGTCGGAAAATGCCGGTGGCGCGTCCGACGAACCGTGGGCACGCAGCTGGGCGATCCATGTCATGGCGCATGTCTACGCCGCGCGGCATCTGGTGCCGCTGATGAAAAAGCGCGGAAGCGGCTATTTCCTCAATACGATTTCCGCAGCCGGGTTGTTGTCGCAGGTCGGCAGCCCGGCCTATTCCACCACCAAGCACGCCGCCGTCGGCTTCGCCGAGAGTCTTGCCATCTCGCACAAGGCGCACGGCATCCGCGTTTCGATCCTGTGTCCGCAGGGCGTCGATACCAACATGCTGCGGTCGATCCCGAAAGGGCCGCAGTCGGGCGATGGCGATTTGTCACCGGAGCAGGTCGCGGAAGATGCCTTGCGCGGCATCGAGCAGGAAACGTTCCTGATCCTGCCGCATCCGCAGGTGCTCGGCTACATGCGCAAGAAGACCGAGAACTACGACCGCTGGATCGGCGGCATGGCCAAGATCCAGGCGAAGATGCGCGAGGATTTCGGCAAGGCGTAGCGCCGTCACCGACACACGACTTCGCTCCTCATGGTGAGGAGGCGCGCAGCGCCGTCTCGAACCATGAGGCTCGTTCGCGGCCTCATCCTTCGAGACGCATGCGCGAGCATGCTCCTCAGGATGAGCGTCTTCGTTACGCGATTGCTTGCGTCAGACTTCCACCGCCACCGGCGGATCGAAGGCCTGGATCGGCGGGAGGTTGCCGCCGAAGCGCTCGACCTGCACCGTGGTGAGTTGGCCACAGCAGCCTTGCGCAAGGCTTGACGTGCCGACGTCGCGCGTCAGCACGTTGGGATTGCCGTGCACGCAAAGCGGCTTGTCCTCGGTTGGATCCTGCGGGTCGTACCACGCGCCGGTCGGCAGTTGCACGATGCCGGGACGAATCTCCTCGCTGATTTTTACCGCGGCGAGGCAGGCGCCGCGATCGTTCGACAGCTTGATGATGTCGCCGTCGTTAATGCCGCGCGGCGCGGCGTCGATCGGATGCATCCGAGCGACCTCGCGGCCGCGATGCTTCATCTCGGTCGAGTGGCCGCCGAAATCGAACTGGCTGTGCAGCCGCGTCGTCGGCTGGTTGGCCACCAGTTGCAGGGGATGCTTTTCAGTGACGACATCGACCGGCGGCAGCCACGTCGGATGTCCGGGGCAATCCGCATAGCCGAAGCTGGCGATATTTTCCGAGAAGATTTCCACCTTGCCGGACGGCGTGGTCAACGGATGACCTTCGGGATCGTTGCGGAAGGCGCGCAGGATGCCGCCATCGTGCAGCTTTTGCGGCAGCTCCAGTTCGCCGCGCTCCCAGAAGGTGTCGAAGTCTGGCGCTTCGAGGCCTTGCGCGGCCAGCGCGTCCTGCGTGGTGCGATAGAGATGGCGCAGCCATTGCTCGGCGGTGCGTCCCTCCGTGAAGGCCTCGCCATGGCCGACGCGTTCGGCGAGACCGGCGAAGATCGCGTAATCGTCGCGGGCCTCGCCGTAGGGCTCGGCCATCTTCTGCATGGCGATCATCAGCGGATCGATCTGGGTTGCGCCGATGTCGTTGCGCTCCAAGGTCATCGTGCACGGCAAGACGATGTCGGCATGACGCGCGGTGGCGGTCCAGCCGATCTCGTGCACCACGAAGGTCTCGATATTGGCGACGGCCTGCCGCAGCCGGTTCAGGTCCTGATGATGGTGGAATGGGTTTCCGCCGGCCCAGTACACCAGGCGGATATCCGGATAGGTCAGGTGTTGGCCGTTGTAGTCGAACGGTTGGCCCGGATTGAGCAGCATGTCGGAGACGCGCGCCACCGGGATGAAATCCTTGATCGGATTTTGCCCTTGCGGAAACGCCGCGACCGGCACCGCGTTGAAGCGGCGGCCGTAGTTGGCAATGGCGCCGAGCGCATAATTGAAACCGCCGCCCGGCAGGCCGAGTTGCCCGAGGATCGCCGCCAGCACCGCTCCCATCCACACAGGCTGTTCGCCATGCTCGGCGCGTTGCAACGAATGCGACACCACGACGAGCACGCGCTTGCCCGGCAACAGCGACGCCTGGCGCACGATCTCGCGCGCATCGATGCCGCTGATCGCCGCCGCCCACGCGGCATCCTTCACGACACCGTCGCTACGGCCCATCAGATAGTCTTCGAAGATCGGCCAGCCGGTGCAATGGCTCGCGAGGAAAGCGCGATCGTGCCAGTTGTTGGCGACCAGCGTATGTGCGATGCCGAGCATCAACGCCGTGTCGGTGCCGGGCCGCAGCGCCAGCCATTCGGCCTCGATCTCATCGGGCAGATCGGCGTGCAGCGGGCTGACGAGCACGAAGCGGGCGCCGCGCGCGTGCGCCTTGCGCATATCGTCGCGCTCGGTGTGGCGGCTGATGCCGCCGGAGGCGACGCTGGAGTTCTTCAGCGCCATGCCGCCGAAGGCGAGCACGACCTCGGTGATGTTGGCGATGTCGTCCCAACTGACGTTTCGCCGTGACATCTCGTCGTAATTGCCGAGCACGTGCGGCATGATGACCGAGGCGGCACCTGAGCTGTAGGTGTTGACCGAACGCACGTAGCCGCCCATCGCGAGATTGAGGAAGCGATGCATCTGGCTTTGCGCGTGATGGAAGCGCCCCGCGCTGCCCCAGCCATAAGAGCCGCCATAGATCGCTTTCGGGCCATGAGTGTCACGCACGCGAACCAGTTCGCTGGCGAGCAGGTCGAGCACCTGATCCCACGGCATGGCGATGAATTCGTCGCGGCCACGTCGCTTGTCCTTGCCGGGCCCGTCTTCGAGCCAGCCACGGCGCACCATCGGCTGCGCGATGCGCGCCTTGTGCCGCAGCGCATCGGAAAAATTCTGGATGATGCGGTTGGGATGCGGATCGACTGGATGCGGCGTGATGATCAGTTTGTCGTTGGACCATTCGCCGAAGAACGCACCGTAATGCGAATTGTGCGAGCGGCGGGTCGGTGACTTCAGCATATCTGTCGTCATGGGCATTCTCGAAAAAAGCGGCGGACAGCCCGCTATCAGTGCTTTTGTCCATACAGGATCGGTACCGCCGAATCCACGATCACTTCGACGAGGCTGGTTCCCGCCGTGAAGGCGCGCTTGAGCGCGGGGACCAGTTCCGCCGCCTTGCTGACGCGGACAGCTTCGCAGCCGAGGCCGCCGGCGAGCTTGACGAAATCGATATCCGGCAGATCGAGGCCGGGAACATTGCGCACCTGCATCACCTGGCTGAACGAGCGCATCGCGCCGTAGCCGGAATTGTTGATGACGACTACGGTGACAGGCAGCTTGCGCTGCGCCGCGGTCCATAGCGACTGCAGCGAATACATCGCGGAGCCGTCGCCGATCAGGCAGACGGTGCGGCGTCCGGGCTGCCCGAGCGCGATACCGACCGAGGCGGGCATGGCGTAACCGAGTCCGCCGCTGGACATGGTGTAGAAACTGTCCTGACCCGGCATCAGCAGATATTTTTGCATCGTTGGGCGATGTGACGGCACCTCCTCGACCAGCGCCGCATCGGCCGGCATGGTGGTCGCGAGCGCATGCATCAAATATTCCGCCGGGATCGGATCGGCGGCGGCGGGTGGCGGTGGCAGCACGCGGGCCGGCGGCAACGCGCGCTTGCTGGTGGGCAAGAGCGCGAGCAGCGCGCTGAGTGCCGGCTTCATGGTCGCAACGATGCTGGTGCCGAGCGGTGCGACGGAGGCTGCGGTTGGGTCGTCGGTGATCTGGAAGATCGTGGTGTTGCCATCGAAGATTGCGGCATGGCCTTCGACGTGGAAGGTGAACACCGGCGCGCCGATCACCACGACGAGGTCATGATCGCGCAACGCGTCGGAGAGTTGCGCGGGCGAGGCGTGCAGGAAACCGGCGAACTGCGGATGGCGTTCCGGAAAACTGCATCGCGCCGAGAATGGGCTGACCCATACCGCCGCGCGGGCCTTTTCGGCGACCTGCACCATCAGGTCGACGGCGCCGGCGCGATCGACGCCGGGGCCGACGACAAGCGCGGGATGCTTGCTCTTGCCCAGCGCGGTCGCCAGCGCCTGCAGCGCATCCGGGTCCGGTGCGCTGTCGCGCGTGACGTGGCGTGGTTCCACCGGCTGCGTGGCGTGGGTCCAGTCGTCGATCGGCACCGAAACGAAGGTCGGTCCGCAGGGCGGCTGCATGGCGGCGTAGTAGGCGCGGGCGATGGCGGCGGGCACATCTTCGGCGCGTGCCGGCTCGACGCTGAACTTGACGTAGGGCCGGGGGAATTCCGACGCGCGCTCGGCGTAAAGAAACGCCTGCAGCGGCAGGATGCTGCGCGCCTGTTGACCGGCGGTGATGACCATCGGCGTCTGGTTGCGATGCGCGGTGTAGATCGCGCCGAGCGCATTGCCGACGCCGGCTGCTGAATGCAGGTTGACGAAGGCGGCGTTGCGCGTTGCCTGTGCGTAGCCGTCGGCCATGCCGACGACGGAGGCTTCCTGCAAGCCCAGCACGTAGTCGATATCCTTCGGCCAGTCGCTCAGGAACGGCAGTTCGGTCGAGCCCGGATTGCCGAACACGGTGCGAATGTTGAATCCGCGGAGCAGATCGAGGGTGGCTTGTTTGACAGTGGTCGCGGCGTTGCGGCCGTCGGGCTTCTTGCTGGGCACGTGATGTCCTTGGCAGTGGCGTAAGCCGCGACAATCTACGCCGCTCGGTCATGCATGGCGAGGGATGTGTGCAGAAAACGGCTCAGGGTGAAGATCGAGATGGCGTCTCGCATCATCCTTCGAGACGCGCGCGGAGGCGCTCCTCAGGATGAGGCTCAGCACCGCCGCAATGTTCTAATTTTCATGCGGTTCGCCGCGCGAAAGTGCAAATTCGTCCGGCTAATTTACCAGACGGCAGTGGCCTTCATGGTCGGCGTGCCCGCTGCGTTGGCGACCCACAGCTCGAGCCCATCGGCTGTCTCGTTGGCGTTGACGCTGAATTCGCTGCCTTCGAACAGCGGCTGCACGCCGCGATAGCTGAATTTTTTCGGCGCGGTGCCGCCGTGCAGCTTGGCGGCAAACTCGACCAGTAGCGCCGCCTGCATCGGGCCGTGGAAGACGAGGCCCGGATAACCCTCGACCTTGGTGACATAGTCGCGGTCGTAGTGGATGCGGTGGCCGTTGAAAGTGAGTGCCGAATACCGGAACAGCAGCACCGGATCGGACACGTGGCTTTCGCGATGCTTGGCCGCTGGTGGCGGGGCCGGTTGCCTGGCGGGTGTGGCGCTTTGCCCTGCGGGCTGCATCTCGCGATAGACGATGTCCTGCCGCTCGCGAATGGCCGTGCCGCGCGGCGTGGTGATGGTGTGCTCGACCGCGACAAAGCACAGCGCGCCGGTGCTGCCGGTCTTCAACGTCACGTCGGCAATGCGGGACGAGCGCCTGGCTTCGTCGCCGACGCGCAACGGCGCGATGAATTCGATTTCACCGCCCGCCCACATGCGGCGCGGCAGCGGCACCGGCGGCAGGAAGCCGCCGCGTGTCGGATGGCCATCCGGTCCCAGCATCGATGCCGGATAGACCGGCTGCGCCAGACACCAGTGCACCGTGAACGGCGCGGCGTCGCCCGTCGTCGGCATGCCGATATCGAGAAACAGCGTTGCCCGCAGGCCCTTCACAAGTTGTGCGGTGACGATATCGGACGCTTCCTCGCTGCGGCCGATCCATTGCCGCAGGTGAGCGAGATCGAGCGGTTCGGTCATGGGTTAGCCCTTGCGCGTTGCCGAGGGAAGGCCGGGCTTGTGATCGCCGATGGCGGGCACCGCGCCGTAACTGCGCGGCTCGCCGACGACGATCGCCGCCGGTGCCGGATAAGCCAGTTTGCCGTTGGGACTATCGACCTCGATGCGCCGCAGGTGCGGATGCTTCGCGAGATCGTCCATGCTGTTGACCTCGGCGAAAGCGATATCGGCCTTGTCGAGCCGTTCGAGCAACGCATCGCGCGTCATCGTCGCGAAGGCAGCGCCGACGATGCTGTCGGTGTGCTGGCGATTGCGCACGCGCTCCACCATGTTGGCGAGGCGCGGATCGTCCGGCAACGCCGGCTGTCCCATCACGTCGGCGCAAAGCTTCTTCCATTCGCGCTCGTTCTGGATCGAGATCAGGATGTCCTTGCCGTCTTTCGAGCGAAACACGCCGTAGGGCGCGATGGAGGGATGCGCGAGGCCGAGCCGCTGCGGCGACTTGCCGGCCTCTGCCGAGAGCAGCGGCACAGTGAGCCAGTCGGCCATCACATCGAACATCGAGATGCGGATATCGGCGCCCTTGCCGCTGACCGAGCGCCCGATCAGCGCTTCGAGGATCGCGGCGTGCGCGGTGGCGCCGGTGGCGATATCGACGATCGACAGGCCGACGCGCGAGGCGCTTTCCGGACCGCCGGTGATCGAGGCGAGGCCGCTCTCAGCCTGGATCAGCAGGTCGTAGGCCTTGCGATTGGCATACGGGCCGTCATCGCCGTAACCGGAGATGGTGCAGCAGATCAGCCGCGGATAATCGCGGCGCAGCCGCTCGCGGGCGAAGCCGAGCTTGTCCATGGCGCCGGGCTTGAGATTTTGCAGCAGCACGTCGGCGCTGGCGATCAGCGCTTCGAGTTCCTTGCGGCCGGCCTCGGTGGCGAGATCGACGACGACGGATTCCTTGCCGCGATTGAGCCAGACGAAATAGCTGCTCTGGCCCTTGGCAAAGGCATCGTAGCCGCGGGCGAAGTCGCCCTCGGGGCGCTCGATCTTGATTACGCGCGCACCGGCGTCGGCCAGCCGCGAACTGCAGAACGGCGCGGCGACGGCCTGTTCGACGGCGATGACGGTGATGCCTTCGAGCGGAAGCGTCATGGGCATTTCAATACGAGCGCGGCATGCCGAGCACGTGTTCGGCAAGATGCGACAGGATCAGGTTGGTCGAGATCGGCGCGACCTGATACAGCCGCGTCTCGCGGAACTTGCGCTCGACGTCGTATTCCTCGGCGAAGCCGAAGCCGCCATGCGTCTGCACGCAGGCATTTGCGGCCTCCCACGATGCGTCGGCGGCGAGCATCTTCGACATGTTGGCTTCGGCGCCGCAATCGAGACCGGCTTCGTATTTGCGCGCGGCCTCGCGCACCATCAGTTCGGCGGCGCGCATCGAGGCGTAGGCCTTGGCGATGGGGAACTGGATTCCCTGGTTCTGGCCGATCGGACGGCCGAACACAACGCGATCCTTGGCGTAGTTGGTCGCCTTGTTGATGAACCACTTGGCGTCGCCGATGCATTCGGCGGCAATCAGAATGCGCTCGGCATTCATGCCGGAGAGGATGTAACGGAAGCCTTTGCCTTCCTCGCCGATGAGATTTTCCGCCGGCACCTTCATGTTATCGAAGAACACTTCGGTAGTGGCGTGATTCATCATGGTGCGGATCGGGCGAATGGTGAGACCGTTGCCCTTCGCCGCGCGCATGTCGACGATGAAAACCGACAGACCCTCGGTACGCTTCTGCACCTGATCTCGCGGCGTGGTGCGCGCGAGCAGGATCATCAGGTCGGAATGTTCGGCGCGACTGGTCCAGATCTTCTGGCCGTTGACGACGTAGTGATCGCCGTCGCGGCGCGCGGTGGTCTTCAGCGACGTGGTGTCGGTGCCGCTGGTCGGTTCGGTGACGCCGAACGCCTGCAAGCGCAATTCGCCGGTGGCGATCTTCGGCAGCCACTTGGCCTTCTGCTCCGCATTGCCGTGCCGCAGTAGCGTACCCATGGTGTACATCTGGGCGTGGCAGCCGCCGCCGTTGCAGCCGGCGCGCTGGATCTCCTCGAGGATGGCCATCGCCGCAGACAGCTTCAGACCGGAACCGCCGTATTCTTCCGGGATCAACACCGACAAATAGCCGGCTTCGGTCAGCGCATCGACGAACGCCTTGGGGTAGGCCATCTCGCGATCGAGCTTGCGCCAATACTCACCGGGGAACTGCGCGCAAAGTTTGGCTACGGCGTCGCGGATGTCATGAAACTCGTCATGCTCCGCAGTCTGAGCTGTCATCAAATATGGTTCCGCTGTCAGGAAATTCGCACGGGCAGGGATTCATAACCCTTCACAAAGCTCGAATACACCCGCTTCGGCTCGCCGACAACTTCGATATTCTCGAACCGCTGCAACATTTCTTCCCACAGAATTCGCAGCTGCAATTCCGCCAGACGCATGCCGACGCAACGGTGAATACCGAAGCCGAACGACATGTGGATCTTTGGGCGCGGACGATCGATGATGAATTCGTTCGGACGATCGATCACCTCGTCATCGCGGTTGCCGGAGACGTACCACATCACCACGCGGTCGCCCTTGCGGATCGTCTTGCCGCCGATCTCGGTATCGTTGAGCGCGGTGCGGCGCATGTGCGCGAGCGGCGTTTGCCAGCGGATCACTTCCGGCACCATCGACTCGATCAGCGCCGGATTGGCGCGCAGCTTGCTGTACTCGTCAGGAAATTCGTTGAGCGCCAGCACCGAGCCGGTCATCGAGTTGCGCGTGGTGTCGTTGCCGCCGACGATGAGCAGGATCAGATTGCCCATCAGGTTATCGCGGTCCATGTAGCGCGTGGCATCACTATGCGCCATCATCGAAAGCAGGTCGTTGCGGGGCTCGGCGTTGACGCGCTCGTTCCACAGCTTGCTGAAATAGGCGGCGCACTCGTTGAGCTCGTCGCGGCGCTGTTCCTCGGATTCCACTACCATGCTCTTGGGCAGCGCGGTCGAGACGTCGGACCAGCGCGTCAACTTGTGACGATCTTCCCAGGGAAAATCGAACAGCGTCGCCAGCATCTGCGTGGTGAGATTGATCGACACGCGCGGCACGAAATCGAACGTCTCGTTGCGCGGCAAGTCATCGAGCACCTGACAGGTGCGCTTGCGGATCAGCTTGGCGAGGTCGTCGAGATGCGTCGGCGTGAACATTGGCATCACGGTCTTGCGCTGCGGCATGTGCCGTGGCTCGTCCATGGCGATGAAGCTCGGCCAGTCATAGCCTTCCGCGACGTCGCGGATCGAGATGCCGCCCAGCCGGACATCCGAGGAGAAGATGCCGTGATTGGTATCGACATGCATGATGTCGTTGTAGCGCGTGATCGACCAATAGGGTTCGATCGGCGACTTGGTGCAATAATGCACCGGGCATTCCTTGCGTAGCCGCTCGAAGTAGGGCCACAGCGTATCGTTGCGGAAAAGCCGGGGCGCGCCGGGATGGAAATCCTCGATCGGCGTCGCATAGGCGTCGTCGCGCGCGGCCTGCTGCAGCGCCGCTTTCGATGGTTCGATGATGCGTTGAATGTTCATTGCCTGATCGATCCTCAATCGCGAGAGCCTGGACGTCGACTTAGCGGCAGTTCCCCGAACAGCTTCAGTTTCAACGGCTTGGGCAGAATATACTTGCGTTCACACGTTGTCTGCGGCTTTTCGGCCGGCCGCCGTTTCGCCGCTGCTTTCGGCCCGAAGCACGGTTTCAGGCCCTGCAAATTCCGGGGGGCGATATGTACCGGCACCATGGCGGAAAATACCACAAGGCCACTACCAGTAAAAGTTGATTAATATTCGTTCGGCAACGTGGCATTGTCCTCAGGAGAGCACGATGCATTTGTTTGGCAAGGCGCGCGAGCTGGCTGCACAGGCTCAGGCACTCGACAAATCGCAGGCCCTGATCGAGTTCGATCTGGACGGCACCATCCTCACCGCGAACCAGAATTTCCTCAACGCGGTGGGTTATCGCCTCGAAGAAGTCCAGGGCAAGCACCACAGCATTTTCGTTCCGGCCGAGGTCCGCGAGAGCGCCGACTACCGCGAATTCTGGGCAGCGCTGCGTCGCGGCGAACATCAAGCGCGCGAATTCAAGCGGATCGCCAAGGGCGACCGGGAGATCTGGATTCAGGCCTCTTACAATCCGTTGCTCGACGCGAAGGGCAAGCCTTTCAAGATCGTCAAGTTTGCAACGGATATCACCCGCCAGAAACTGCAAAGCATCGAGCATACGGGACAGATCGAGGCGATTCAGAAATCGCAGGCGGTGATTCACTTCACGCCGGATGGAACGATCCTCGATGCCAACGACAATTTCCTGAAGGCGTTGGGTTATGATCTGCCAGAGATCCGGGGACAGCATCACAGCATGTTCATCGAGCCCGATCATCGCGACAGCCCCGCCTATCGCGCGTTCTGGGATTCACTGCGTCGCGGCGAGTATCAGGCCGCCGAATACAAGCGGATCGGCAAGGGCGGCAGGGTTGTCTGGATTCAGGCATCCTACAATCCGATCCCGGATGGCGATGGCCGTATTTGCAAGGTGGTGAAGTTCGCCACCGATGTCACGATGCAGGTCGAGGATCGCTTGCGGCGTGTGGAGGCGCAGAAGGTGATCGATCTCGATCTTGGTCTGATTACCGACGCCATGACGAAGACCACGGCGCAGGTGGCGTCCGCGGCAAGCGCGTCGACGCAGACATCGGCGAACATGCAGGCGGTCGCTTCGGGCGCCGAGGAATTGGCGGCCTCGGTCGGCGAAATCAGCCGGCAGGCATCGGATGCGCTGACCATCTCGATGCAGGCGGTGACGCAGGCCAACGAAACCAGCGCCATCGTCTCGGGACTCGCCACCGCCGCGCAACGCATCGGCGATGTCGTTAAGCTCATCAACAACATCGCCGATCAGACCAATCTGCTGGCGCTCAATGCGACGATCGAAGCGGCGCGTGCCGGCGAAGCGGGGCGGGGGTTTGCCGTCGTCGCGTCCGAGGTCAAAAGCCTTGCCGCGCAAACCGCCAAGGCCACCGAAGACATCAGCGCGCAGATCGCCGAAGTGCAAAGCACGACGACCAACGCCGTCGGCGTGATCGAAGCGATCACCCAAACCATCTCGCGGGTCAACGAAATTTCAGCGGCAATTGCCGCCTCGGTCGAGGAACAGGCATCGGTCACGCAAAGCATCTCGGCAAACATGCAGGTGGCCGCGAAGGGTGTTACCGAAGTCAACGCCAGTCTCAACGAAATCACCGGTTCGGCGAATTCCGTCGACGAGGCCACCCGCAAGGTCAAGGAGGCCTCGCGCGCGCTGGCATAATTCGTCTCCGATAGCCCTTCTCCGGGCTGCTGACCCGTGGCATGGTTGGCAGCAAGACGTGGCGCCACCACGCTGATCCGGCGTGCCTGAGCATCCCGCGCAAGGAGAGAGTTGACGATGATTTCGAATACACACCGGCCGTTTAATTTCGATCTTGGCGAGACCGCAGATGCGATCCGCGACACGGTTCGGGACTTTTCCGCCAACGAGATCGCGCCGCGCGCGGACGCCATCGACAAGACCAACCAGTTTCCCCGCGACCTGTGGCCGAAGCTCGGTGCGCTCGGCCTGCACGGCATCACGGTTGAGGAAGACTTCGGCGGCGCCGGGCTCGGTTATCTCGAGCACTGCATCGCCATGGAGGAGATTTCTCGCGCGTCTGCGTCGGTCGGCCTGTCTTACGGCGCGCATTCGAATCTCTGCGTCAATCAGATCCGCCGCAACGGCAACGACGCGCAGAAGCGCAAATATCTGCCCAAGCTGATTTCCGGCGAACATGTCGGCGCGCTGGCGATGTCGGAGCCGGGCGCCGGGTCGGACGTGGTGTCGATGAAGACCCGCGCCGACAAGAAGGGCGACCGCTACGTCCTCAACGGCAACAAGATGTGGATCACCAACGGCCCGATTGCCGAAACGCTGGTGGTTTACGCCAAGACCGATCCCAACGGCGGCCCGCGTGGCATCACGGCTTTCATCATCGAAAAGGGCATGAAGGGCTTTTCGACCGCGCAGAAGCTGGACAAGCTCGGCATGCGCGGGTCGGATACCGGCGAACTGGTATTCGAGGATTGCGAAGTGCCGGAGGAAAACGTCCTCGGCAACGTCGGGCGCGGCGTCAATGTGCTGATGTCGGGGCTGGACTATGAGCGCGCGGTGCTGGCGGCGGGACCGCTCGGCATCATGCAGGCCTGCCTCGACGTGGCGATGCCGTATGTGCATGAGCGCAAGCAGTTCGGACAGCCGATCGGCAGTTTCCAGCTGGTGCAGGGCAAGATCGCCGACATGCACGTCACCATGAACGCCTGCCGCGCCTACGTCTATGCCGTGGCCAAGGCGTGCGATCGCGGCGAGACGACGCGCGAGGATTCCGCTGGCGCGATCCTTTACGCGGCGGAGAAGGCGACGCAATGCGCGCTCGATGCGATCCAGTTGCTCGGCGGCAATGGTTACATCAACGACTATCCGACCGGACGTCTGCTGCGCGACGCCAAGCTGTATGAAATCGGCGCAGGCACCAGTGAAATCCGCCGCATGCTGATCGGCCGCGAGCTGTTCGACAAAACGGCGTAAAGCGGCGGCCTTTCCTATAGTCGTCCCCGCGAAGGCGGGGACCCGGCACGAAGCGTCATCCTGAGGTGCGAGCAACACAAGTTGCGAGCCTCGAAGGATGATGCTGCAACGTCACCCTTCGAGGTTCGCCGCAAGCGCGGCTCGCACCTCAGGGCGGCGGCCTGAAGCCTTCGCGTTAATTCACTCCGGCGGCAGGTCGTTGACCTTGCGGACCCAGGCGCGGACGTCTTCCAGCACTTCCGGCATGATGCCCTTGACCTCCTGCACCGTCATGCCGGGCTTGATGCGCGGATTGTACAGGATGTTGAGGATGTACTGGTCGTAGACGTCGAAGAATCCCATCTGGACGTTGTCATTGAACATGGTCCAAGGCACCGAGTTGGTGTCGTTGATCGGCCCCAGCGATTGCAGCAGTTCCTCATAGGCGCAATCGTAGAAAACGAAGTCGCCGTTGTCGGTGGTGAGGAAGATATCCGAGTGCTGGATTTCGAACTTCTCGTCCTTGCGGAAGCCGGACAGGCACTGCGGATCGAGCGAATTGCGGATTTCGCGAGCGCGCTCGCTGCCGTAAAATTTGGCGATGGTGCGATCGAAATCGCGATCGCGCACCAGATTGACGGTGACGTTGGCGGATTCCGATTTCTCTGCCATGGCAATATCGAGATGCTGCACGCGGCGGGCGATATCCTTGACGATGGCGGCGACCTGGGCGCGGCGGCTGGCGGGTGCGCCGTCGGTGGAGACGCGGACCGGGCCGCCGTATTTGCGGATGCGGTCGACGTGACCGGCGAGATGATATTCGGCGCCGAATGCGGTCTTCAGAAAACCTTCGACGATTTCGTGATCGCTGAAGATCTTCTGCTCGGCGCGTTGCTTCGCTGCAATGGCGGGAATATCGGCCGCGAGGGTAGGGCCGACGGCTGTCAACAAGCCAACAGCAGTTACAACTGCTTGCAGCATCTGGCGACCAGTTGACCGGATACGCATCGGGATTCGCTTGCACTCCGTATCGTCGTACGCACTGCCGCTGTGGACTTCGCTTCCGCAACGTCGCGACGATCGCGCACGACTGCGCCGGCAGCAAGCTGTCAGCGGCTCAGTTCTTGACGATGACCGTGGTTCCGACCGAGACGCGGTTGTAGAGATCCGTCACGTCCTCGTTGGTCATGCGGAAGCAGCCCGACGAGACGGCCTGGCCGATCGTCTCCGGCTCGTTGGAACCGTGGATGCGATACAGCGTTGAGCCGAGATACATCGCGCGCGCGCCGAGCGGATTGTCGATGCCGCCCTTCATGAAGCGCGGCAGGTCCGGCCGGCGGGCCAGCATCTGCTTCGGCGGCGTCCACGACGGCCATTCCTTTTTCGCGGTGATGCGGTGGGTGCCGCCCCAGCGGAAGCCGTCGCGGCCGACGCCGATGCCGTAGCGCAGCGCCTGGCCGTTCGGCTGCACCAGATAGAGACGGCGCTCGGCAGTGTTCACCACGATGGTGCCCGGTGCGTAATTGCCGTTGTAGTTCACCGTCGTGCGCGGAATCGGGCTCACGCCGCCGGTCATCTTGAAGTTGAAGTCCATGAAGGTGCGGGTGTCGGCTTCGTCGGCCGAGGCGCTCCCGATCATGGCGCACAGCGCCGTTGCAGCAATCAGGAAACCAAGACCACGTCTCATCGGAAACCCCGCAAATCAGTTGCAGGGCGAGGAAGGCCACAATTTGCCCGATTGCGCAACCCACGGCCACGTGAAGGGCGGATTTCCGCTGATGGCGTTGCGGAAAAGCACCGGTTGCAGCCATGCAGAGTCGGACGCTTAGAGGATGGCAGCATTGCACCTTGCGTTAAACCTTTGACGGGGCGCAGGAACAATGATTGATCATCAACAACATCAAAAACAAAACGAATGGGAGTGCGGCGATGAACGGTGCGGAAAGCCTGGTGCGGACCCTGGTTGCGGGCGGCGTCAATGTCTGTTTTGCCAATCCGGGAACATCGGAGATGCACTTCGTGGCGGCGCTGGATCGTGTCGAGGGCATGCGCTGCGTGCTCGGCCTGTTCGAAGGCGTGGTGACCGGCGCTGCCGACGGGTATTTCCGGATGCGCGGCACGCCGGCTTCGACCTTGCTGCATCTCGGCCCCGGCCTCGCCAACGGTCTCGCCAATCTGCACAACGCCAAGAAGGCCAGCTCCGGCATCGTCAATATCGTCGGCCAGCACGCGACCTATCACATCGAATACAATGCGCCGCTGACCTCCGATATCGAGGGGCTGGCGCGGCCGATGTCGGCATGGGTCCGCACATCGCCGGATGCCAAATCGGTGGCGCAGGATGGCGCCGCGGCCATTGCCGCAGCGAAGAGCGCGCCGCCGCAGATCGCGACGCTCATTCTGCCGGCGGATACCGCGTGGAACGAAGCGGATGGCATCGCGCAGGTGCCGCAGAACGAGCAGCGCGCCGGTTATTCGGCGCACGCCGTTGAGGCTGCGGCACGCGTGCTGCGCGGCGGCGAGCCGACGCTGGTGCTGATGACCGGCAATGCGCTGACCGAGAAGGGGCTGGCGCTCGCCGCGCAGATTTCCGGCAAGACCGGCTGCAAGGTGATGGGCCAGACCTACAATCCGCGCATGGCGCGCGGGCGCGGACGGTTTTCCATCGATCGCATTCCGTATGTCATCGAGCAGGCGCTGCCGATCCTGAAGGACTTCCGCCATATCGTTCTGGTCGAAGCCAACGACCCGGTGGCGTTCTTCGCTTATCCCAACAAGCCCAGCCTGCTGAAGCCCGCCGGCTGCGAGGTTCACCGCATGACCGAGGGCGGCGACAATTCGATTGCCGCGCTGGAAGCGCTGGCCGCCGCCGTCGGCGCCAGGCCGCAGCACGCGCAGTCGCAGAAGATGGTGGAATTGGTCAAGCCGAGCGGCGCGCTGACCCATGCATCGGTGGCGCATGCCATCGCGCTGGCGATCCCGGAGAACGCCATTCTGGTCGATGAATCGATCACCACCGGGCGCGGCTTCTTTCCGCCGACCGCCGCCGCCGCGCCGCACGATTGGCTGCAGAACATGGGCGGTTCGATCGGCTTCTCGACACCGGTGGCAACCGGTGCGGCAGTGGCTTGTCCCGACCGCAAGGTGATCTGCATGGTCGGCGACGGCAGCGCGATGTACACGCTGCAATCGCTGTGGACGCAGGCGCGCGAGGGCCTCGACGTCACCACACTCGTATTTGCCAATCGAACCTATCAGATCCTGCGCGGCGAGTTCGATGGCGTCGGCGCCGGTGAGCCAGGCCAGCGCGCGCTGGATATGCTCAACATCGATCGGCCGTCGCTGGACTGGGTGGCACTGGCCAAGGGCATGGGCGTGCCGGGCCGCGCGGTCGCCGATGCCGATGCGCTCAACAAGGCGCTGGCCGAGGCGATCGCCGAGAAAGGGCCGCGCCTGATCGAAGTGCAGATGTAGCGACGCGCCGTAGCGCGTCGATACGATCCGCGTGGATTAGCGCAGCGAGATCGCCAGCCCGCTGAGATCGGCGTTCACCATCAGTCCGGTCTGGCGGCCCTGCATGGTCAGCACCGCGCCCTTTTCGTTGCTCAGCACGATGGCGCCGACGCCGCGTCCGACGGCGGCACCGGCACCGGCTGCTCCGTAAACACCGGCAACGTCGGACGGACGATAGATGTTGGTGACGGTGCCCGACAGGTAGGTCTGCGACGCGCCGAACACGAGACCCGCGCTCAGGCCGCCGATCGACAGCGGATAACGACGCCCGCGAAACGTCAGCGTGCCGCTGCCGCCCGACGCGCCGATGAACCATCCGCCTTTGACCACCGAAATGCGGATCGTGCCGCTATCGGCGTGAGCGGCGGACGCCAGCGTCATGCCGGCTGCGGCAATCAGGGCAACGAGGGCTGAACGAAATCCGAACGAGCGCATTGGGAATATCCTTTGCAAGGGTAAGTGCTTCAGGTCGAACAGAGCGGTGATCGAGAAGTCGATTCGAGACTCAATGGCGGGATCGTATCTCAAGGCGCGGGCGGGCACCTATCGATTTCGCCGCTGCGGCCGGCGATGCGTACCGGCCGATGCAGGAAGGATGCGTGCCGATGGACTTTGACTGTCGTGTTCGGCCCTAGTGCATCATCAGCAGCGCGACGGCGACGACGCAGCCAAGGGCCAGCCCGGCAACCAGCCGCCAGTTGTTGGGTCTGGGGTTGAGTATTTGCCGATTGACGATCAGTCGCTGAAGCGGATCGAGGCGCATCGGAATATTGAAAATGGTGGGCGCACAAGGGATCGAACCTTGGACCTCTCCCGTGTGAAGGGAACGCTCTCCCGCTGAGCTATGCGCCCGGGATGCTCCGCAATTACCGCCGGGACCTCCCGATCAGGCATCACGATGCTTACCGGGGCGATTTACGAAGTGGGCGATGGGGTGTCAAGCGTGGTCGGCGGATCGGCTCAGCCGGGATGCCGGTTGGATTGCCCGGTGCGGGCCTGCAAGGCGCGAATCCGGTCGGCCAGCGTCGCGGGTGCGGCGGGCGCCGCGCCGTTGCCGGGCCTTGCGGGGGTGGCGATATCTGCCGCCAGAATGGCCTTGATCGGCGACTCCGGCCCCTCCAGCGTCAGCGCCAGCTTGGCCACTTCGGCCGCAATATCGTTGATGCGCTCGCGCAGCAGCGCATTTTCCGTGCGCTCGTTGATCCATGCGCTTTCCGCCTGTTGCCTCATGGCGGCGAGGTCGCTTTGCAGCCGGGCGCGCTCGTCTTCGGTGGCCTGCAATTGTGTGGCGACGGCGTCGGGGCTGTTGGATGCGTCGGCCGCAACGCCGGTGTTGTGATTGGTGCCGGCGGCCAATTGCGAGTCTTTCGCCACCATGAGGGTTTGCAGGTTGTCGGCGCGCCGGGCCTGCGTCTCGGTCTCCTTCAACTGTTCGACGAACTGCCGGTCGAGATCGCTGACTCGCTGGCTGAGATTGTCGACGCGGCTGCGCGCGTCGGCCAGTTCGCTTGCCGTGGTTGCGGTTTCGATGCGCTGCTGCTCAAGCTTCTGCCGGGTGACGGCGAGATCCTTCTCGGTGCCCTCGAGACGGCTGGTCAGCGTCTCGATCGTCACCCTGGCGGTGCTCAATTCGAGCTGCAGGTTCTGGATGGTTTGCGACCGCTCGGCGAGTTCGGCGGTGAGGCGCGCCAGTTCGTTCTGGCGTTCGCTCAGCGTCAACTCGGTGGATTGCAGCGATTGCGATTTCGCCGTCGACTCGGTGGTGATAGCCTGCAGTTGCTCGGTCAGCGCCTGTTCGCGCGCCTGCAGCGCGAAGATCGCCGCCGTCTTGTCGCCGAGCTCGATCTTCATGCGGTTGATGGCGTCGGTCTTCTTGCCGATCTCGGCCGCCTGGCTCGTGGTCTTGCTCTTGTGTTGCTCGACAAGCGTTTCCAGCCGCCGCGCGGCGACGGCGAATTCGGCGCGCAGCTGGTCCTTGTCGGCCTGAATTTCGGCCAGCGACACCGGGGCGGCGTCCTGCAGGCGTTTCGTGGTCAGGCGCACCGCGCGGTTGTGCACCAGCGGGAAGATCATCAGTCCGATCAGCATCGAGACCAGAAAACCGATCGCCATATACATGATCGGCTCAACCATGGATGAATCTCCGCACCAGACATCCGCGGGCGACATTGCCGCGCGTGGCCGGGGCCAACCCGGCTAACGGGATGGATTTGACACGCGCGCACCCCATGCAGCAAGCCCGCAACGGCAATATCCGCGCCACCCCGACACAGTTGCCGGGCGACGCTGAGATCGTGCGTTGCGTGGACGTCTGACGTCCCCGCTAGAAGGGATTCCAGGTCGGCTGCGGGGTGTATTTGAGGTAGCCGATGTTGGCGCCGAGCCGCAAACCGAGGCCGGAGCGGATCGGCACCAGCACGATGTCGTTGGCGGTCAGCGCCGTCATGCCGAAGCCGCCGACGATGTAGGCCGAGCCGTCGATACCGGCGAAGCGCTGGTAGATCGCGTTGGTCGCGGGCAGGTTATAGACCAGCGTCATGGTGCGGGCGCCATCGCCGCCCCAGTCGAAACCGACCGACGGGCCTTGCCAGTAGACCTTCAGGTCGCCGGCGTTCTTGGTGTAGAGCGTGCCTTCGCCGTAGCGCAGCCCGGCAACGAAAGCGCCGCTGCCTTCCTCGCCGAGAATGTAGCCGTTCGGCAATCCCCACTGACTGACCGCGCGTTCGATGACCGACGCCAGCCCGCGCGACACGTTGCCGAAGAATTTGTGTCCGGCGCCGACCAGTTCCTCGGGCGCATAGGTGCCGCGCCCCCGCGAGGCTGCTTGCTGCGCCGAAGCCGGCAACGCCCACAACGTCATCACCGTAAGCACCAGTGCGACGAGGCGTGAAGCGAAAGTCATGTGAAACCCCTGGATCTTAAAATCATGGCTGCGACCTTAACCTTGCGCTGACAGGCTTGGTCCTAGGTTGCGTCCATTGTCCCCGATTCGAATCTTATCGACATCAACTATGACCGCACGGCGGCAGGAAAAAAACGGTTGGCGCCGTGGAATAGCCTTGATCAGCCTGACGGTTGCGGCTGTCATGGGCTCGGCCATGCATTCCGGGCTGCTGGCGGCCACGACGGAGCGGGTGGTGGCGGATCGTCTCACCGGTCTGGCCATCGGCGGTGTCGATCCGGTGGCGTATTTCACCGAAGGCCGCGTGGTGTTGGGCCGCGCCGATGTCGAAAGCTCCGCGGCAGGCGTCGTCTGGCGCTTCCAGAATGATGACAACCGGGTGTTTTTTCTCGCCCATCCAGAGATTTATGGCCCGCAATTCGGCGGCTACGACCCGGTCGATGTCGCACGCGGCGTGGCCTATCCCGGCAATCCGCAGTTCTGGCTGATCGCCGGCCAGCGCCTCTATCTGTTCGGGCGGGTAGAGAGCCGCAATGCCTTTGCCGCCGATCCGGCCGCGGTGTTGCGCGAGGCCAATCGGCGCTGGCCCGATCTCAGGGAAACGTTGGCGCGCTGAGGGCCGCAAGCCTTGCGGGCCGGATCGTCAAAAGGGTGTCGCGGTTGGATCGCCCCAGGCGATGAAGTCCGGCACCAGAAAGTTGTTCCGCCCGGTACCAAAACGCAGGGCATGGCCCTTGCTGTCGGCGACGCGGCCGCCGGCCGCGACGACAACCGCGTGGCCGGCGCCGATATCCCATTCCGAGGTCGGTGACAGGCGCGGATAGATATCGATCCGGCCATCGGCGACGTGACAGAATTTGAGCGCCGACCCCAACGTTTCCGTGGTGGCGCTGGGAAGGCGCGCGATAAACGCCTCGGTGTCCGGGTCGCCGTGCGAACGGCTGACCGCCGCCCGCCAGGGGCTGCCCGGCGGATGCGGGCGAGTGTGGATCGGCTCGACCGCGCGGGCGGACGTATCGCCATCGATGCGGATGCGTTCGGCGCCATGGCCGACGATGCCGCGCCAGACCAGACCGAGCGCCGGCGCGCCAACGATGCCGAGCGCCGGCACGCCATCGGTCACCAGCGCGAGATTGACAGTGAACTCGTCGCGGCCCGCGATGAACTCCTTGGTTCCATCCAGCGGATCGATCAGGAAGAAGCTGTTCTCGAACGGCGTGGCGACGCCGGCGGCGCGTTCTTCCGACAACATGCGGACGTGAGGACACAGCCGCGCCAGGCCATCCGCGATGATGCGGTCGGCGGCGAGGTCGGCTTGTGTTACCGGCGAGCCATCGGATTTCTTGTTGACGTTCACGGTGCCGCGCCGAACCGCGCAGATCGCCACGCCCGCTTCGATCACCAGTGTCGTCAGCGGTTCGATCAGCGCCAGCATGGCGGCTGCGTCGATGGTTGCGGGAGGGGTGGATGGGCTCTGACGTGACATCTGATGAAACTTTCACCGCCGGGCCCGAAATGCGGATCGGCGGCGATCCTTGATCCTGCAACGGCGCCTTGCGTCCCCGCGTGCTGGCAGCTTAGGCGTCCACAGTGTATCAAACCATAAAACACGCCTGATTCGTCCAAGACACCTGCCGAAATGCGAATGCGTGCTGGAATCCGACCACTCGCGGTCTCCCCATAACGGTCTCCAGGAAGGTCAAATGTCCGACACCCCGCCATCTCCCGTTGCCGTGCCGGCTCCCGACGCGCTCGAACTGGCTGCACTGCTGTGTTCGCGCGTGTGCCATGATCTGATCAGCCCGGTCGGCGCCATCGTCAACGGACTCGAGGTGCTGGATGACAATCCCAAGCCCGACGACCGCGAATTCGCGCTCGACCTGATCCGCAAGAGCGCCCGGACGGCGTCAGCCCGGCTGCAGTTCTGCCGGCTTGCCTTCGGTGCCGCCGGTTCGGCGGGCGCGCAGATCGACCTCGGCGATGCGCAGACCATGGCGCGCGGCCAGCTCGAGGACGAGAAGACCAAGGTGGTGTGGAATCTGCCGCGCGTGCTGCTGGCCAAAAATCGCGTCAAGCTGCTGCTGAACATGATGGTGATCGCGCAGCAGACCATTCCGCGCGGTGGTGTGCTGACGGTGGATCCGGTGGGCGAGGGCGATACGATCGGCTTCCGCGTGACCGCCAATGGCTTGAATGCGCGGCTGCCGCAGAACATCGCCGACATGCTGGCTTCCGGGCCGCTCAACGCCGTGGATGCCCATGCGGTGCAGCCTTATTACACGCGCCTGCTGGCGCAGTCCTGCGGCATGACGGTGGGACTTGCGCCGGAAGGCGATGCCATCGTGGTCACCGCGTCGTCATAAGGCGCACGGCAACGATCCATGGTTAACGGATCGTTGCCGCATCCGGCGGACTACGCACGGTTGTGTTTGCGGTATCTGGTGGCGCTTACGCAACTAATATTAAACGCTTTGCATGGACACTGGCTGAACCCGGAAGAGGCGTGACGATGTCGCGCGCCTGTGTGTTCAAGGCCTGAGTTTCATGGATGATCTGCTGAGAGAATTCCTGACCGAGACCAACGAAAGTCTCGATGTCGTCGATAATCAATTGGTTCGGTTTGAGCAGGAGCCGAACAACGCCAAGATCCTCGATAACATTTTCCGCCTCGTTCACACCATCAAGGGGACCTGCGGCTTCCTGGGCCTGCCGCGGCTCGAGTCGCTGGCGCACGCCGCCGAAACGCTGATGGGCAAATTTCGCGACGGCATGCCGGTGACCGGCGAGGCCGTGACGCTGATCCTCACCACCATCGACAGCATCAAGGACATCCTGGCGCAGCTCGAAGCGACACAGGCCGAGCCGGAAGGCTCCGATCAGGACCTGATCGACCAGTTGCAGGAGATGGTCGAACGCGGCATGCAGGCGATGGCCGCGCCCGCCGCCGAACCTGCAGCAGCGGGAACGGCGTCCGGCGATATGCCGTATCAGGTGCTCGAACGTCCGCTGCGTCCCGGCGAAGTGTCGCTCGATGAGCTTGAGCGCGCATTTCGCGAAACGCCGACCGAGACCATTGCCTCGCCACCGCTGGCGCCCGGTGCGCCGACGCCTGCCGCGCCGGTGGCGGAGAAGCCCAAGGCCGTCGACAAGGCAGCAGACAAGCAGGCGCATCGCAAGATGGCCGCTGAACCCGAAGCCGCCGAGGCCGATCGCGTCGCCAATCAATCGATCCGCGTCAACGTCGATACGCTCGAACACCTGATGACGATGGTGTCGGAGCTGGTGCTGACGCGCAATCAACTGCTCGAGATCAGCCGGCGCAACGAAGAGAACGAATTCAAGGTGCCGCTGCAGCGCCTCTCCAACGTCACCGCCGAACTGCAGGAAGGCGTCATGAAGACGCGCATGCAGCCGATCGGCAACGCCTGGCAGAAGCTGCCGCGCATCGTGCGCGATCTGTCGAGCGAACTCGGCAAGCACATCGAACTCGAGATGCACGGAGCCGATACCGAACTCGATCGGCAGGTGCTCGATCTGATCAAGGACCCGTTGACGCATATGGTGCGCAACTCGGCCGATCACGGTCTCGAGACGCCCACCGAGCGCGTCAACGCCGGCAAGCCGGAACAGGGGACCATTCGCCTATCCGCTTATCACGAAGGCGGCCACATCATCATCTGCATCGCCGACAACGGCCGTGGCCTCAACACCGAGCGCATCAAGGCCAAGGCAATTGCCAACGGTCTCGTCACCGAATCCGATCTGGAGAAGATGACCGAGGCGCAGATCCACAAGTTCATCTTTGCGCCGGGTTTCTCGACTGCCGCCGCCGTCACCAGCGTTTCCGGTCGCGGTGTCGGTATGGACGTGGTGCGGACCAACATCGATCAGATCGGCGGCACCATCGATGTGAAGTCGGTGGCGGGCGAGGGCACGAGCGTCACCGTCAAGATCCCGCTGACGTTGGCGATCGTCTCCGCATTGATTGTCGAAGCCGCCGGCGACCGCTTTGCGATTCCGCAGCTGGCGGTGATCGAACTGGTGCGGGCGCGCGCCAACTCCGAACATCGCATCGAGCGCATCAAGGATACGCCGGTCTTGCGGCTGCGCAACAAGCTGCTGCCGCTGATGCATCTGAAGAAGCTGCTCAAGATCGACGACGGCTCCTCGATCGATCCGGAGAACGGCTTCATCGTCGTCACCCAGGTCGGCAGCCAGACCTTCGGAATTGTCGTCGACGGCGTGTTCCACACCGAGGAAATCGTCGTCAAGCCGATGTCGACCAAGCTGCGCCACATCAGCATGTTCTCCGGCAACACGATCCTTGGCGATGGCGCGGTGATCATGATCATCGATCCCAACGGCATCGCGCAGGCGCTCGGCACGTCGGTCGCCGCGCAGCATGAAATCGCCGATGAGAATGCCGCGACGCATGCCGGCTCGGCGGAGCAGTTGACGTCGCTCCTGGTGTTCCGCGCCGGGTCGATGCAGCCGAAGGCGGTGCCGCTGGCGCTGATCACGCGGCTCGAGGAAATCGCCGCCGACAAGATCGAACGATCGAACGGCCGGCACATGGTGCAGTATCGCGACAAGCTGATGCCGCTCGTCGAGATGGATGGCGTCAGCGTCGGCACCAGCGGCGTGCAGCCGATTCTGGTCTTTGCCGACGACGGCCGTACGATGGGCCTTGTGGTCGATGAAATCATCGATATCGTCGAAGAGAAGCTGCACATCGAAGTGGCCAGCACCAGCGCCGGCATTCTCGGCTCGGCGGTAATCAAGGGACAGGCGACCGAAGTGATCGACGTCGGTCACTTTCTGCCGATGGCGTTCGCCGATTGGTTCAGCCGCCGCGAAATGCGTCCGTCGGCCAGCGCGCAATCCATCCTGCTGGTGGATGACTCGGCGTTCTTCCGCAACATGCTAGCGCCGGTGCTCAAGGCTGCGGGCTATCGCGTACGGGTCGCGACCAGTGCGCAGGAAGGTCTCGTCGCGCTGCGGTCCGGCCAGGCGTTCGATGCCGTGCTGACCGATATCGAAATGCCGGAGATGAATGGTTTCGAATTCGCCGAATCCATTCGTGCCGACCAGCGCCTGCGGTCGATGCCGATCATCGCGCTGTCATCGATGATTTCTCCCGCGGCGATCGAACGCGGCCGCCAGGCGGGATTCCACGATTACGTCGCCAAGTTTGACCGGCCGGGATTGATCGCGGCGCTCAAGGAACAGACCGCCGAGCTGGAACGGGCGGCATAAGGAAGCCAAGGATGAGCAACAAAACTTCCGGCGTCGAAGGCGCGATGACCGAATACGTGACCACGATGATCGGCGATCAATTGTTCGGACTGCCGATCTCGCGCGTGCAGGATGTCTTCATGCCCGAGCGGCTGACCCGCGTGCCCCTGGCATCGAGCGACGTCGCCGGCGTGCTGAATCTGCGTGGCCGTATCGTGACCGCCATCGACATGCGCGCCCGGTTGGGATTGCCGAAGGCGGATAGCGGGCGGCCACCGATGGCCGTTGGCGTCGATCTGCGAGGCGAATCCTATGGCCTGCTGATCGATTCCATCGGCGAGGTCATGAAGCTTCCCGACGACAGTCGCGAAGACAATCCGGTCAATCTCGATCCGCGCATGGCGAAAATGTCCGCTGGCGTTCATCGCCTCGACGGGCAGTTGATGGTCGTGCTCGATGTCGATCGTGTGCTGGAAATTACGTCCGATATGCTGGCTGCCTGATTATCAACCATTGAACAGAATCCCGGCCGGGATTTGAAACCAGCGAACAGAGGTCGAAATGCTTACATGTCTGGTCGTCGATGATTCAAGCGTGATCCGGAAAGTCGCCCGACGGATTCTCGAGGGTATGGATTTCCATATCGTCGAGGCCGAAGATGGCGAGAAGGCACTCGATGTCTGCAAACGGCAATTGCCGGACGCGGTGCTGCTCGACTGGAATATGCCGGTGATGGACGGTTACGAGTTCCTGCGTAACTTGCGGCAGATGCCGGGAGGCGACCGTCCGAAAGTGGTGTTCTGCACCACCGAGAACGACGTCGCGCACATCGCCCGCGCCCTGCATGCCGGCGCGAACGAATACATCATGAAGCCGTTCGACAAGGACATCGTCACGGCGAAATTTCATGAAGTTGGCTTGATCTAGGAAATATCAGCCGGCGGCGCGGTCCGCGCGCCCGGCTGGTGTTCAGTTTGTTGCGTTTGGTGAGTAATGGGAATCGCTGTCGCCCGATCTTCGACGTCTGATGTTGTGCGCAACGATCCGTTGCGTGTGCTGGTGGTGGATGATTCCGTCGTTATTCGTGGATTGATCTCGCGCTGGATCGAAGCCGAACCTGATCTGATCGTTGTTGGATCGCTGCGTACCGGCCGCGATGCGGTCAATCAGATCGAGCGCATCGATCCCGATGTTGCGATCCTCGACATTGAGATGCCGGATCTCGACGGCATTTCCGCGTTGCCGTTGTTGCTGGCCAAGAAGCGCAATCTTGTCGTCATCATGGCGTCGACCCTGACGCGCCGCAACGCCGAGATCAGTCTGAAGGCGTTATCGCTTGGCGCTTCGGACTATGTGCCGAAGCCCGAGAGTACGCGCGAACAAGGCGCGGCCGAAACGTTCCGTCGCGATCTGATCGAGAAGATCCGCCATTTGGGCGCGCGCTTTCGCCGCCCGGCCGCGGCCGTCGTGGCCCCTTCGCTGGCGCCGGTTGCCGAACGCGCGCGCGACGCGGTGGCACGCCCCGCGAACTTGCCTCCGACGTTACGGCCTTTCAGCGCGACGATGCCGCGCGTGCTGCTGATCGGTTCATCGACCGGCGGACCGCAGGCGCTGATTTCGTTGGTGACGGAGATCGGCCCGGTGATCGATCGCGTTCCGGTGTTGATTACGCAGCACATGCCGCCAACTTTCACGACGATCCTCGCCGAGCATTTGGCGCGAGCCAGTGGGCGCCCGGCCCATGAGGGTGTCGATGGCGAACTCATCAAGCCGGGACGGATCTATCTCGCGCCGGGCGGCAAGCACATGCGTGTCGCGCGCCATGGCGCCGGTGCAGCCATCGCTCTCGACGACGGGCCCCCCGTCAATTTCTGCCGGCCTGCTGTCGACCCGCTGTTCAGTTCGGCGGTTGGTTTCTGGCAGGGCGCCACGCTGGCTATTGTGTTGACCGGCATGGGGTCCGATGGCTCTCGCGGCGGTAAGGAGATTGCAGCCGCGGGAGGCAGCGTCATCGCGCAGGACGAAGCCACGAGCGTTGTCTGGGGAATGCCAGGCGCCGCGGCCAACGCCGGTATCTGTTCGGCTGTCTTACCGCTGGGGCAGATCGCATCGAAGCTCAATCGGCTGTTTTCGGGAGATCGTTCGTGACGCCCTTGGACTACGACTATCTCCGCAAGTTTCTCAAGGAGCGCTCCGGCCTCGATTTGTCATCCGACAAGCAATATCTGGTTGAAAGCCGATTGCTGCCGGTGGCCCGAAGGCTCGGTCTCGCGAGTATCAGCGAGCTGGTCCAGCGAATGAAGGTTGGATCGGAGGGAATGGTGGCGTCAGTGGTCGAAGCCATGACCACCAACGAAACATTTTTCTTCCGCGACAAGCTGCCGTTTGATCATCTGCGCGACACCATCCTCCCGACGCTATTGCAATCGCGCGCCCATCGCCGCACCCTTCGCATCTGGAGCGCGGCGTGCTCGACCGGTCAGGAGCCATACTCCATCGCGATGGGCTTGAGGGAATACGGCGCGGCGTTGAACGGCTGGCGCATCGAGATCGTCGCTACGGATTTGTCGCAAGGTGTGCTGGAAAAATCCAAAGCCGGCATCTTCAGCCAGTTCGAGGTGCAGCGCGGTCTGCCAATTCAACTGCTGGTCAAATACTTCCGGCAGATCGGCGATATGTGGCAGCTCAACCCTGACATTCGCGCGATGGTGCAGCACAAGCAGCTGAACCTGCTGCACGACTTCACCCATCTCGGCATCTTCGACGTGGTGTTCTGCCGCAACGTCATGATCTATTTCGATCAAGCCACCAAGGTCAGCATGTTCCGGCGCATCGCGAAGGTGATGGAGCGGGACGGCTTTCTGGCACTGGGTGCGGCGGAAACGGTGGTCGGGCTGACCGATGCATTCCGGCCCTGTCCGGACCGTCGTGGCCTCTATGCGCCCAATCCGGTGCATGTCGCGCCGTCGCTGGTTCCGGCAAGTGCGCCGTTTCTGCAGATGGGCGTCGCGTCGCCGCATCGCTGACGAAGCCCGCCGCTACGGCGTTGTGTCTGTCCGGAACCGGCGTCAATCGATGAGCTGTTCGCTCCTTTACGCAAACAAAAACCCCGCCATTCGCGGCGGGGTTCAGTCGGGAGGAGGAGCCTTGCGGCTCGCCAGAAATCAGATCAGGCGGGGATGCGGACGTCATCCTCGTGCGGTTCGCGCAGCACGTAGCCGCGGCCCCAGACGGTTTCGATAAAATTACGGCCCTCGGACGCATTGGCCAGCTTCTTGCGGAGCTTGCAGATGAAGACGTCGATGATCTTCAGTTCCGGCTCGTCCATGCCGCCGTAGAGGTGGTTGAGGAACATTTCCTTGGTCAGGGTGGTGCCCTTGCGCAGCGAGAGCAGTTCCAGCATCTGATATTCCTTGCCGGTCAGATGCACGCGCTGGCCACCGACTTCAACCGTCTTGGTGTCGAGGTTGACGACGAGATCGCCGGTCTGGATGACGGACTGGGCATGGCCCTTGGAGCGGCGCACGATGGCGTGGATGCGCGCAACTAGTTCGTCCTTGTGGAATGGTTTGGTCATGTAGTCGTCGGCGCCGACGCCGAGACCCTTGACCTTGTCCTCGATGCCGGCGAGGCCGGAGAGGATCAGAATGGGTGTCTTGATCTTCGACACGCGAAGCTGCTTGAGCACGTCGTAACCGGACATGTCGGGCAGGTTCAGGTCGAGCAGGATGATGTCGTAGTCGTAAAGCTTGCCGAGATCGACGCCTTCCTCTCCGAGATCCGTCGTATAGACGTTGAAGCTCTCGGATTTGAGCATCAGCTCGATCGACTGCGCGACGGCGCTGTCATCTTCAATCAGCAAAACGCGCATGCCAGTCCCCTATAGTCGCCGCTCCGGGCGTCAGGTCGTCCGCACTACTGGCGGCACTGGAAACGCCTTCGAACAACTGATTCGGATCCTGACGAGACATGGTTAACAAAACCTGATTCCGTTGCGCAAGCACTATCGTGCAATTTTTGTCGAATCGAACTAAAGTGTTGCGCAAGGGCAGCTTTTTTTATCCGTTCTCGCTCAAGTTTCGCATCAAGAGGCGGGCCTAACCGACTCTTGAGACTCGTCCTTCTTTCTGTCGGACAAGCGCTCTCAGTCACCAAAGACAGTGACGCAATGATTAACGATGCGGGTAAACACGAAGTTAAGAGCCTGGCCGCAATTCGTCGAAACTTAAGGTTTTCGCAATGAAGGCGCTTGCGGAGCAGATCGACGAGATCGACGGCGTCAATACTTATGGCCGCGTCGTCGGCGTCCGCGGGCTGATGGTCGAGGTCGCCGGCCCCATTCATGCGATGTCGGTCGGCGCCCGGATCGTGATCGAGACCGGTAACGGTCGCTTCATCCCCTGCGAGGTGATCGGCTTCACCGGCAACAATGCGGTGGTGATGCCGTTCGCCGGACTTGATGGCGTGCGTCGCGGCTGCCGCGCCGTCATCGCCAATGCCGCCAGCCAGGTGCGGCCGTCGCCGGCCTGGCTCGGGCGCGTGCTCAATGCCATGGGTGAACCGATCGACGGCAAGGGCCCGCTGGTGCATGGCGTATCGCCGATGCCCTATCGCAACTCGCCGCCGCCGGCGCATTCGCGCAAGCGGGTCGGCGCGCCGCTCGACCTTGGGGTGCGGGCGCTCAATACCTTCCTGACCTGCTGTCGCGGCCAGCGCATGGGCATCTTCGCCGGTTCGGGTGTCGGCAAATCGGTGCTGCTGTCGATGCTGGCGCGTAACGTCGATGCGGATGTCTCGGTGATCGGTCTGGTCGGTGAACGTGGCCGCGAGGTGCAGGAGTTCCTGCAGGACGATCTTGGAGAGGAAGGGTTGGCGCGCTCGGTCGTTGTGGTGGCGACCTCGGACGAGCCGGCATTGATGCGACGTCAGGCCGCATATCTGACGCTGGCGATTGCCGAATACTTCCGCGACGAAGGGCAGGACGTGTTGTGCCTGATGGACTCGGTCACACGTTTTGCCATGGCGCAGCGTGAGATCGGGTTATCGGCCGGGGAGCCGCCGACGGCGAAAGGCTATACCCCGACGGTCTTCACTGAGTTGCCGAAACTGCTCGAGCGCGCGGGGCCCGGCGTAGGCGAAGGCACCATCACCGGCATCTTCACGGTGCTGGTCGATGGCGACGACCATAACGAGCCGGTTGCCGATGCGGTGCGCGGCATTCTCGACGGCCATATCGTCATGGAACGCGCGATTGCCGAACGTGGCCGTTATCCGGCGATCAATGTGCTGAAGTCGGTGTCGCGGACCATGCCGAAGTCGGCCGATCCGGCATTCCTGCCGGTCATCACGCGCGGACGCCAAATCATGGCGACGTATTCCGACATGGAGGAATTGATCCGCCTCGGCGCCTATCGGGCCGGTTCCAGCCCGGAAGTCGACGAAGCGATCCGACTGCACGAACCGCTGGAGGACTTCCTGCGTCAGGCCAAAGGCGAGGTCTCGGGATTGGCCGAAGGATACCGCAGGCTTGAGCAGATCCTCGGAGTTTTGGAAACGGAACGCTAACTTTGTCAGGCCATCATCCTCTCCGAATATCTTGGTTGCCGGTGGGGTCCTCGCGGGGAGCCGGTGTTGTCCCGTCCGCTGCTTGGGACTTCTGGGGAGTATGAGTCGATGAAGTCACGTGAAACGCTAATCCGCCTGAAGAAATTTCAGGTCGACGAGAAGCGCCGCCGGGTCGCCCAGATCGAGGGCATGATCGCGGATTTCCAGCGTATGTCGGTCGACCTTGAGCGTGAAATCGAGACCGAGCAGGAACGCGCCGGGATCAACGATCCAACGCATTTCGCCTACCCGACCTATGCCAAGGCTGCGATTCAGCGCCGCGAGAACCTGACCCGTTCCGCTGACGAATTGCGCATCCAGCTCGAGGACGCCAAGAGTTCTTTGGCTGAGGCCTTTGAAGAGCTCAAGAAAGTCGAACTGCTCGACGAGCGCGATCAAGCGCGCGAACGCGCCGAGGAAAATGCGCGGGAGCAGGCCGATCTCAACAGCATCGGCCTGATGCGCGCCCGGATCGGGGCTGTCGCCTGAACCCAGCCAAAATACTGTTTCGCTGAGGGAGCCCGGATCGCAAGGTCCGGGTTCCGCTTTTTTAAAGGTCCACAATTTGCCGCAGTGGACGTAGTGAGGTGCCGCGATGCAAGCTATGGTGGCTGGTTCGCGGGCCGGTGGTGCCGACCATCGGCACGTATCGCATAACTGCAATGGGGACCTTGGAGAATGCTGACGCCGGCTGAGCTTGTCTGGTTACTGGCTGCCGTTGCCAAGGGCGATCAGGTTGCGTTCGAGCGGTTGTATGTTGCGACCCGCGCGAAACTGTTTGGCGTGGTGCTACGTATTTTGCGGCGTCAGGACCTCGCCGAGGAGGTCATTCAGGAGGTGTACGTCAAGATCTGGCATAGCGCTGGACAATTCCAGCCGGCGCTTGCTTCGCCAATCACGTGGATGGTGTCGATCGCGCGCAACCGCGCCATCGATGTCGTGCGAAAGCGGAACGAGACGTCGATCGAGGAAGATCCTGCTGCATTGGAGGTCGCTGCGGATACGCCGGACCCCCTGGCGCAGCGGGAGATGACTGAGGAGTTGAAGCGACTGCTGGCGTGTATCGGCCAGCTTCCGCAGGAGCGGCAGAAGTTGGTGCTGTTGGCTTACTACAATGGCTGGAGTCGTGATCAACTGGCGACGAAGTTCAAGACGCCGGTGAATACGATCAAGACCTGGCTACGGCGCAGCATGTTGGACATTCGAGAGTGCCTTGGGCTGCCATGATGACCTTTAGCGAAGACCAGATCGCGCTTGCGGCGGAATATGCACTCGGTACGCTCGATGCATCGGAGCGTGCGCAGGTGGATGCTGCAATGGCAAACGATCCGGATTTCGCCGCGGTGGTCGCGGCGTGGGATCGGCGGCTCGCCGAACTGACGGCGATGGTCGGGCCCATCGAGCCACGCTCCGAAGTTTGGGAAAGGATTCGCGCGGAGATCGCGCAGTCGGTGACGAACGATCTGCAGCGCGGTGCCGGGACGATCGCTGGCAGCATCGGGTCTTCGTTCGATCGGCCCGCGACAGCAGATATCCTCGTGTTTCGCGGTCGCGTACAACGCTGGCGCAACATCGCGGCCCTGACATCGGCTACCGCCGCGGCGTTGGTGGCCATCGTCGCGACGCAAATCTATCGGCCGGACCTGCTGCCTGCGGGCCTGCGGCCGGAGCCGCGCGTGCAGATCGTGCAGACGCCCGCGCCGGCCTCCGCGCAATATGTCGCGGTGCTGCAGCAGGACGGCAACTCGCCGGCCTTCATCCTCACGGTCGACGAAGCCACCAAGCGCTTCACGGTGCGCAAGGTCGGCGCGCAGCCCGAAGCGGGCAAGAGCTTCGAATTGTGGATCGTCTCCGACAAATTCCAGCGACCCCAGTCGCTCGGCGTCATTGGCGGCGATGAATTTACCGCACGGCAATTGCTGACACGCTACGACGCCGATACCATCAATCAAGCCACCTACGCCGTCACCGTCGAACCGGAAGGTGGATCGCCGACGGGCGTTGCGACGGGACCGATTGTCTTCACCGGCAAATTGGTCGAATCGGTGCCGGGCGCTCCGCCACGTTGAGGCACTCGTCGTTCACGGTTGTGCGTCACATCGCCCGCACAGGAATCGCACCCCATAAAAGAAAAACGCCCGCGGGGGACGGGCGTTCTTCTTTGTCGTGTGCCAACTTGGGGGGAATTGGCACTTTCGACATACTCACAAGGCGACTTTGGGGGGCAAGTTAAAGAGCCTCGTGAATCTCGGAATAGATTTAGCGCACCACCATCGTATTGCTGCTGCTCACTGCAACCGGGGCGCCAGCCTTGATCACGCGGGCTGTCTGCACACCGGGGTCGGAATTGATGCGGGCCGAAATGCCGAAGCCCGCGACCGCGATTCCAGCAACGAGCGCAACCACCACAATCTTCAGGTGGGTCATGCGATCGGCACTGTAAATCGAATGGTTCATGGAAGCCTCCTGCCGTCTTGCTGCCATGAGTGGGTCTTCCCAGATCCGCGGCAGGTTCAAACTTCGTGCTTCAAACTCGCCCTGAAAACGTAGGAAATGGCGATTTCGTTCCAAGAGGACGATCACAAGGCGGTGAAAACTGTTGAACTCCCGCGACTATCGGCAAGGGTAATAAAAATTCTTATTCAATATCAATAGTTTAGTTTTTTGAATGGAGCGGACCGGTCTTCAGGCTGGAAAAGCCGAGTGCGGCAAAGTGGTTGTGTGTGACAAAAAAGTAATAATTGATTTGCCCGCCCGCCGGGCCGGGTCAGATGCTCCCAACCGTTTTGAGACGCGCACGCGGGTGAATTTCGGCTTGCGACAGCACGCTGGTCTGCGAGCGGAACCGCTCCACCAGCGAGCGCACGAACGGGCGGATCGCAGCGGAGGTGACCAGCACCGGCGCTTCGCCCTCGCGGGCGGCCTGCTCGAACCGGTCGCGCACCGCGATCATGAACTCGGATAGTTTCGACGGCTGCATGGCGAGGCTTCGTTCTTCGCCCTGACCGATCAGCGACTCCGCGAACGCCTGCTCCCATTTCGCCGACAGCGCGATCAGCGGCAGGTAGCCGTTGACCGAGGTGTTCTGCGCGCAGATCTGCCGCGCCAGCCGCGCGCGCACGTGCTCGACGATGGTCGCGGGGTTGCGCGAGAAAGCCAGCGCGTCCGCAATGCCTTCGAGAATCGTCGACAGGTCGCGGATCGAGATGCGCTCGGCGAGCAGCAATTGCAGCACGCGCTGGATGCCGGAAACGTTGATCTGGCTCGGCACGATGTCCTTGACCAGTTCGCCCTGTTCCTTCGGCAACTCCTTGAGCAGCTTCTGCACTTCGCCGTAGGACAGCAGGTCGGACATGTTGTTCTTGAGCAGTTCGGTGAGGTGCGTCGACATCACCGTCGCGGCATCGACAACGGTGTAGCCCTTCAGCGTAGCTTCTTCCTTCAGCGCGGCATCGACCCACGTGGCCGGTAATCCGAATGTCGGTTCGGTGGTGTGAATGCCCGGTACGCCGACCTGATTGCCGGCGGGGTCCATCACCATGTACTGGTTCGGCCAGACGCGTCCCGAACCGGCATCGACCTCCTTGATCTTGATGACGTAGGAATTGGCTTCGAGCTGGACGTTATCGAGGATGCGCACCGCCGGCATGACGAAGCCCATCTCGATTGCCAGCGAGCGCCGCAGCGCCTTGATCTGTTCGGTCAGACGATCGGTACCGTCAGGCCCGTTCACCAACGGCAGCAACGCATAGCCGAGTTCGATCTTCAGATCGTCGATCTTGAGCGCCGCCGAAATCGGTTCTTCAGCGGCGGCCGCTGCCGCTGCCGCTGCTTCAGGAGCCGCGGCCGCATTGGCTTCGGCGGCGACGGCAGCAGCGCGTTTGCGCGCGCGTGATTTCCAAGCCAGCGCCGCCGCACCGCTGCCCAGCGCGAGGAACGGAAGCATCGGAATGCCGGGCAGAGCGGCGAGCACCAGCATCACCGCCGCCGACATGCCGAGCGCCTGCGGATAGCCGGACAACTGACCCATCAACGCCTTGTCGGCCGCGCCGCTGACGCCGGCCTTCGACACCAACAGGCCGGCGGCTGTGGACACGATCAGCGCCGGCACTTGCGTGACGAGACCGTCGCCGACCGTCAACAGCGTGTAGGTGCGTGCAGCTTCGGCGAAGCCCAGTCCCTGCTGCGCCACGCCGATGATGATGCCGCCGATAATATTGATGAAGACCACGAGCAGGCCGGCCACGGCGTCGCCGCGTACAAACTTCGATGCACCGTCCATGGCGCCGAAGAAGCCGCTTTCGTCTTCCAGCGCCTTGCGGCGTTCCTTGGCGGTCTTCTCGTCGATCAGGCCCGCCGACAGGTCGGCATCGATCGCCATCTGCTTTCCGGGCATCGCATCGAGGTGGAAGCGTGCGGCGACTTCGGCGATGCGGCCCGAACCCTTGGTGATGACGACGAAGTTGACGATCACCAGGATCGAAAACACGATGATGCCGATGACGAAGTTGCCACCCATCACGAAGTTGCCGAACGCTTCGATGACGTGACCGGCGGCGGCGGTGCCCTCATGGCCGTGCGAGAGGATCAACCGCGTCGATGCCAGGTTGAGCGACAGCCGCAGCATCGTCGAGATCAGCAGGATGGTCGGGAAGGCCGAGAATTCCAGCGGCGCCTGAATGAACAGGGCAGTCATCAGGATCAGAATCGACAGCGTGATCGAGATCGCCAGAAACAGATCCAGCACCACCGACGGCAGCGGCAGGATCAGCACCACGAGAATGGTGAGGACGCCGAAAGCCAGCGCGAGATCGCCGCGCTTCAGCATCGTCACGACATCGTTGAGGCTGGGGATCCCGCCGGCCGACTTGCTGCTGCCTTGTCCGATCGTGGTGTCAGTCATGGTCGCGGCGTCCCCCCGTTGCCGCCCCCGGGCGCCAAACGTCTGTGCGGCGGCTGCGAGGCCGCCGTTCCGAAATTGAGGTACCGCACTGGCGTCCACGGGCAGGCTCCCGCATTTCGCGACTGACGACACTCGACTTCACTGGGCAAAATTTGCCCGGTGTATGGTTAGCAAAGCGTTAATATCCGGCGTCGCGCGGGTTTTGCGTTGCCGTTTTGTCCTGATAGTCCGCATGCCCGGTATCCCGGAGTTGCGGCTTGACCTCGCTGGCCGGGGCAGGGAAGTTGCAACGTGACCGATATTTCCAAGTCCACCACCGATTCGAGCATTTTCGTCCCCGATTCCCGGCAAGCCTGGGTGCGGCTAAGTATCGCTGTGCTGATTGGTTCGATCGGCAGCGTCGGCATGTGGTCGGTCGTGGTCGCGCTCCCAGTGGTGCAGAGCGAGTTCGGTGCGTCGCGGGGCGGAGCGTCACTGGCCTTCACGATGGTGATGCTGGGGTTTGGCGCCGGTGGCGTGCTGACCGGCAAGATCACCGATCGGTTCGGCATCGTCACCGCGATCAGCGCCGGCGTGGCCATGATGGCGCTGGGCTACATCGGCATCGGCTATTCGGTGTCGCTCTGGCAATTCGTACTGCTGCATTTCGTCGTCGGATTTGCGTCGTCGGCGACCTTCGGTCCGCTGATGGCCGAAGCGTCGCACTGGTTCGAGCGCTATCGCGGGCTTGCGGTGGCGATCGCGGCGAGCGGCAATTACGTCGGGGGTGCCGTGTGGCCGCCGGTCTTTAATTGGGGCATCCAGTCGTACGGTTGGCGGCCGACGCATATCGTCGTCGGTCTGTTCATTTCGGTGGCTATGACAGTTGTCGTGCTGGCGCTGCGCAGCCAAATGCACGGTGCCGCGCAACAGAGCCACGTCAACGCGCCGCCGCCACGTGTCGATCTGCGCATGAGCAACAATACGCTGACGATGCTCCTCGGCATTGCCAGCATCGGCTGCTGTGTGGCGATGGCGATGCCGCAAGTTCACATCGTCGCTTATTGCGGCGATCTCGGATATGGCGCGGCGCGCGGCGCGGAGATGCTGTCGCTGATGCTCGGCTTCGGCATCATCAGCCGGATCGGATCGGGTTTTCTTGCCGACCGGGTCGGCGGATTGCGGACGCTGCTGATCGGATCGATCGCGCAAGGCACCGCGCTGTTTCTCTTCCTCTTCTTCGACAGCCTGACCTCGCTTTACGTCATTTCTGCGATGTTCGGCCTGTTCCAGGGCGGCATCGTGCCGAGCTACGCCATCATCGTGCGGGACTCGATGCCGGCACAGGAAGCGGCGACCCGCGTCGGCATCATTATCTTTGCCTCGGTGTTCGGCATGTCGTTTGGCGGCTGGATATCCGGCGTCATCTTCGACCACACGGGCTCGTATGCCGCAGCCTTCCTCAATGGGCTGGGATGGAACGCACTCAACATCACCATTACGCTTTCGCTGCTGTTCCGCGCACGCGGACAGTTCGTCCTGAGGCCGAAGCTGAGCTGATCGCTGGGTCGGCGATGCTGCCGGCCGGCGCAGTACCCCGGATATATCGACCGATTCAGGCGCGGTGCCGATTGCCCGGCGGCGACCGTCATTGTAAGGGGTGTTGCCATCTTCGCCCGTCGCAATGCGGCGCTCGGCGGGGCCTGTAGCTCAATGGTTAGAGCCGGCCGCTCATAACGGTCTGGTTGCAGGTTCGAGTCCTGCCGGGCCCACCACGTATTCTTGAATTTGAGCCGACACATTTACGAAGAGCGTGAAAGCGCCGCACCTGGCGGCGTTGTGCAAGGCCGAATTTGTCCCCACAAGACCTGGCTTCCGGTTACGCAGGTTTCAGCGTTGCTGTCTCAGCGTCTGCAAAACGCGTTTCCGGCGAAGTGCCGAGAACATGGCAAGAGACCGGTTCGAATCTTGTCCGCAGAGCTTGTCGGCAATCGCTGTCGAGCCGCGGGTGGTTCGATGCGGAGTAGGACATCATGTGGCGCAGGGGTATGAGCGTTTCGCATCGTGCATCAGCGTCGCAACAGTCACTGTGTCCTAAGGGTCAAGCGAGCCGCTTAGACATCGAGAGCCGATCGAAGTAAGCCACGTCTACATGCCTAACGAACGACTCCCAGCGTGCGCCGACGTGCTGTCTGGCGGACAGCCGTCGAATTAATTGACCGCGTTGGCTTCGCCGATCCGTTCGCCGCTCGCTGCTGTGCTTGCTCATACTTCCTTTCGGTAGCTGTCGCGATTTGCCGGCTTTCCGGCGAGAATTGCCGCTCGTTTCGCGCACCCTCGTGACAGATGCACTGGGAGAAGGGCGCCGGGTCACGTTGTCATCGCCCCAGTCCCTTGCCGAGTCCTGCACAACCGATCGATGCTGCTGGTTCACCCGCAGGCCCCGGGTGTGGTCGAGGTGCGTCAACCAACGAGTTGACAGCAAACATGAGGCGTGCATCATGTTTGGCCATGAGCATTGGCAAGGCGGCTGTTTCCAAGCCCGCGCCCAAAACCAAACGGGGGGTACGTACGCGCGCTGCGCTGCTGCGGGCTGCTGAAAGCTGTTTTGGCGATCGGGGATTCCACGCCGTCTCGGTCAGCGACATCACCGATGAAGCGGGGATCGCGATCGGTACGTTCTATCTGTACTTCGCAGACAAGCTCGAGGTGTTTCGCGCTGTTGTCGACTCCATTCAGGCCGAGTTGCGCCAGCATCTGCGAAACTCGGACGCGGAGGACCGGCTGCTTCGGGAGCGGCAGGGGCTCAACGACTTTCTGGCGTTCGCATGCGAGCGGCCGAAGATTTTCAGAATCCTCCAGGAATCCTACATCGTCGATGCCGATATCTATTTTTCGTACTTCGAGAGCATCGCCGCGAGTTATGCGAAGCGGTTGAAGGCAGCACAGAAAAGCAAGCAGATCGTCGAAGGAGACCCCGATATCCAGGCATGGTGTCTGATCGCCATCAGCAATTTTATGGGGATGCGCTACTCGCGCCCGGGAACGCGCAAGTCGAAGCTCGATGCGGTTGTCGAAACGGCGGCGGATTTCATCGCCTTCGGATTGGCTCCGGAGGGGCGGGCGCGATTGTCCCGTGCCGCCGCGAGGCGTCCCGGTAGGGCCGGGAGGCATTGAGATCGAAAGGAGCTGTGCAGGTCTTTCGCGTTTGTTGTTTCGGAGCAGGTTTGCCGCTTTGGCGGCAGGACTCACTTGAGCATGCATTTTCTTTCGCCGCGCATTGCGGCCACAGGAAGGAGTTCATCGATGACGACACGGTTTGCAGGATGGGGTCTGGCGCTGGTGCTTGGCCTCGGCGTCACCCATGGCGCTGATGCACGCGAGATCAAGATCGCGCATGTTTACGACAAGACCGGAACGCTGGAGGCCTATGCCAAGCAGACCCAGAACGGCCTGCTGCTCGGCCTCGAATACGCGACCAAAGGCACGATGACGGTCGGCAATGACAAGCTGGTGGTGATCGAGCGCGACAATCAGGGCAAGCCGGACGTCGCCAAGGCGCAACTCGCGGCCGCTTACAGCGACGACAATGCCGATATCGCAGTGGGGCCGACGGCGTCGAATAATGCGCTCGCGATGCTTCCTGTCGCGGAGGAATATCGCAAGATCCTGCTGGTGGAGCCGGCGGTGGCGGATTCGATCACCGGCGACAAATGGAATCGCTATATCTTCCGCACCGGCCGCAATTCGTCGCAGGACGCCATTGCCAATGCCGTGGCGCTCGACAAGGAGGGCGTCTCCGTTGCGACGCTGGCGCAGGATTATGCGTTCGGGCGTGACGGCATCAAGGCGTTCAAGGCCGCGATGAAGAACGCGAAGATCGTCCACGAGGAGTACTTGCCGATCAACACTGCGGACTTCACCGCGGGCGCCCAGCGGCTGTTCGATGCGCTGAAGGACAAGCCCGGCCGTAAGATCATCTTCATCCTGTGGGCAGGTTCGGGCAATCCGTTCAAGATCGCCGATCTCGATCCAAAGCGCTACGGAATCGAAATCGCCGCACAGGGCAATATTCTTCCGGCCATGGTGCCTTACAAGCAGCTCGTCGGGATGGAAGGCGCAACCTATTATTACTACGGTATTCCGAAGAACCCCATCAACGACTGGCTCGTTGCCGAGCATCAGAAGCGCTTTAATTCTCCGCCGGACTTTTTCACTGCGGGCGGCATGGCGGCAGGCATCGCTATCGTCGAGGCCATCAAGAAGACCGGCGGCAAGACCGATACGGAATCTCTGATCAAGGCGATGGAGGGGATGTCGTTCGAAACCCCGAAGGGGACCATGACGTTCCGGCCCGAGGATCACCAGGCGATGCAGTCGATGTATCACTTCCGCATCGCGGCCGATCCGAATCTGGCCTGGGGCGTGCCGGAGCTGGTGCGCGAGCTGAAGCCCGCGGACATGAACGTACCGATCCAGAACAAGCGCTGATCGCGCACGCCATGGTGCGGGAGAGTGACAGCACATCGGAACCGCGCGTCTCGCTGGAGACGCGCGGCCTTGGAATCCGCTTCGGCGGACATGTCGCCGTCAACGCCGTCTCCTGTGCGTTCCGGCCGGGAGAACTCACCTGCATCGTGGGGCCGAACGGTGCCGGCAAGACAACGTATTTCAATCTGATCTCCGGTCAGCTGCGCCCGACCGAAGGATCCATCCTGCTTCAGGGGCGCGACATCACGTCGATGCCGACCTCGGCGCGGGCATTGGCCGGGCTCGGGCGTGCCTTTCAGCTCACCAATCTGTTTCCGCAGCTCAGCGTCCTTGAGAATGTCCGCCTCGTGGTTCAGGCACGGCGCGGTTTTGGTTATTCGCTGCTGTCGCTCTGGACCGCTCATCGCGATGCCATCGACGAGGCGGAGAGATGCCTCGAACGCGTCTCGCTGCAGCACCGGCGCGACGCCACCGCGGCATCGCTGCCGCATGGCGACCAGCGCAAGCTCGAAGTAGCCTTGTTGATCGCGCTCGATCCCGATGTCTTTCTGTTCGATGAACCGACGGCCGGCATGAGCATCGATGAGGTTCCTGTCATTCTCGATCTGATCCGTGAGATCAAGACGAACGCGTCCAAGACCGTGCTGCTCGTCGAGCACAAGATGGACGTGGTGCGCTCGCTGGCGGATCGGATTATCGTGCTGCACAACGGTACGCTGTTGGCCGATGGCGACCCGGCGACGGTGATGGATTCGCCGATCGTCCACGAAGCCTATCTCGGCATGTCGGCCAAGGAAGTCGCAGCGATCGAGAAGGTGGCCCATGACTGACAAGGGGGCGCCGCTTCTCACGCTGGACAAGGTGGAAACCCGCATCGGGCCCTATCACATCCTGCATGGTGTCGATCTCGTCGTGCCGGAAGGCGGGGCCACCATGCTGCTTGGCCGCAACGGGGCGGGCAAGACAACCACGGCACGAACGGTGATGGCGCTGTGGCGCGCCAGCGGCGGCACAATCCGTTTGGACGGACGCGATATCACCGGCGAGGAGCCGCCGACCATCGCGCGGCTCGGCGTTGGTTATGTGCCCGAGAGCATGGGAATTTTCAGCGATCTGACGGTCGCGGAAAATCTGCGCCTTGCCGCGATCTCCGGTCATCTCGACCCCGGCCGTCTGGAGATGATCTTCAATGCTTTCCCAGCGATGAAGCGTTTCTGGCTGGGCCGCGCAGGGACTTTGTCGGGCGGGCAAAAGCAGATGTTGTCCATCGCGCGCGCGATCGTCGAGCCGCGCCGCCTGCTGATCATCGACGAGCCGACCAAAGGGCTGGCGCCGGCCATCATCGCCAACATGATCGGCGTGTTCCGCGATCTGAAGGCCACCGGCGTGACCATTCTGATGATCGAGCAGAACTTCGCGCTTGCACGGGCGATCGGCGATACGGTCGCGGTGATGGAAGATGGTCGCATCGTGCATCGCGGCGGTATGGCCGAGCTTGCGGAAGACGATGTCTTGCAGCGTCGGCTGCTCGGTCTTTCCATGTCGGCGCACCAGTGAGGGCGAACGTATGTCCAGTCCCGTGACCGCAGACACCAGTTCGGATATTCCGCGCCAGCCGCTGGACTGGCTGCCGGTGGCGCTGCCGCTGATCGTCGCGGTTGCCGCCTTTCCGTTGGTCGGCAATCCCTGGACGTGGCTGACTCTGACCATTGCCGGGCTGGCCATGGGCATGATCATCTTCACCGTGTCGTCCGGCCTGATGCTGGTGTTCGGCCTGATGGACGTGCTCAACTTCGGCCACGGCGCGTTCATCGCGCTTGGCGCCTATGTCGGCCTGGCGGTGCTGATGCCGCTCACGCCCTGGGTCGAAGCCACATCGGTTCTCCTGAACTCAGCGGTATTTGCTCTGGCGCTCTGCGCCGGCGTCGTCGTCGCCGGCGTGGTCGGATTTGTGTTCGACCGGCTGCTGATCCAGCCGGTCTACGGCAACCATCTCAAGCAGATCCTGATGACGACCGGCGGCTTGATCATCGTCGAGCAACTGATCCGAGTGATCTGGGGCGCGGAGACCGTTTCCTTCAACCTGCCGGCAAGCCTGCGAGGATCGTGGCTACTCGGTGAAGCGGCTGTCGAACGGTATCGCGTTCTGGCGCTCGGCATCGGCAGCGCAGTGTTCCTGGGGCTTCTTCTGGTGCTCACCCGCACCCGGATCGGGCTGATGATCCGGGCCGGCGTCGAGAATCGCGAAATGCTGGAGGCGATGGGTTATCGCACCCGTCATCTCTTCGTCGGCGTGTTCGTGGTCGGAGCGATGCTGGCGGGCCTCGGCGGCGTGATGTGGGGGCTGTACCTCCAGAACTTCACCGCGTCGATCGGCGCACAGATCAACGTGCTGATTTTCATCGTCATCATCATCGGCGGCCTCGGCTCGACCACCGGCTGCCTCATCGGGGCGTTGCTGGTGGGGCTGACGACAAATTATGTCGGCTTCGCTGCGCCCAAGATCGCGCTGTTCTCGAACATTCTCTTGATGCTTCTGATCCTGCTCTGGCGACCGCAGGGTCTCTACCGGGTGGTGGATCGATGACTGAGCGCGCGCCGGCACCAAGTTTCATCCGTCGCCTGTTGTCGGGGGATTTGCCCCGAAGCCGGATCTTGACGATCATCCTGATCGCCATCGTTGTTGGGCTCGTGGTTGCGCCGTTCCTCGTTCCTGGGGCGCGAAGCCTCAACACCGCCGCCAAGATCCTGATCTTCATCGCACTGGTGGCGAGCTACGATCTGCTGCTTGGCTATACCGGTATCGTATCGTTCGCCCACACCATGTTTTTCGGGATCGGCGCCTATGGCGTCGCCATTGCATCGAGCCGGATGGAGCCGGGCTGGACGGCGCTGGCGGTGGGCACCGGGTTCGCCATCCTGCTCTCGGTGATTCTGGCGACGGTGATCGGCTTGTTTTCGCTGCGTGTGCGGGCGGTGTTCTTCGCCATGATCACGCTCGCCGTCGCGACCGCGTTCTCGACCTTGATGTCGCAACTGTCCGAATGGACCGGAGGCGAGGACGGCATCACCTTCAAGATGCCGCAGGTGTTCCAGCCGGCGTTCAGGCTATTCGACGAGCCCGTGATGGGGATCGTCATCAATGGGCGCATCTTGTCCTATTATGCCATCCTTGTCGCGGTCACGGTGCTGTTCTTGTTGATGCTGCGGATCGCGAACTCGCCATTCGGACGCGTGCTTCAGGCCATTCGCGAGAATCCGTTCCGAACCGAAGCAATCGGCTATCGCACAGTCCTCTACCGAACCATAGCGAGCGTGATCTCGGCTGTCTTCGCCACGCTGGCTGGCGTCCTCATGGCGATCTGGCTGCGCTACAACGGCCCGGACACCACACTCTCGCTCGAAGTGATGGTCGACATTCTGCTGATCACCGTGATCGGCGGCATGGGTACGCTCTATGGTGCGATCGTCGGGTCCGTACTGTTCATGATCGCACAGACCTATCTGCAAGACGTCATGCTGCTGCTGAGCAAGGCGAGCGAGCATATACCGCTGGTCGCCAATCTGGTGCATCCGGACCGTTGGCTCTTGTGGCTCGGCCTGCTGTTCGTCCTGAGCGTCTACTACTTTCCGCAAGGGATGGTGGGCAGTCTGCGGGATCGCGCGCGAGGCCTATGATGTTGATCACCGATTGGCTGCAGCGCGCGGCAGACCATCATCCTCAACGCATTGCACTGGAAGACATCGCAAGCGGCGAGTGGCTCGACTATGCCACGCTGGATCGGCGGGTGGGACAAATTGCCTGGGCGCTGTGTGATCGCTATCGCCTGGCGCCGGGCGCGCGCGTCGCCGTGCTAGCGCAAAATTGTTTCGCTCATCTCGAGTTGCTGTTTGCCTGCGCGCGGGCGGAGCTGGTTTTCGTGCCGCTCAACTGGCGTCTCGCCGCGGCCGAGCTGCGATCGATCGTCCAGGACTGTCGGCCGGCACTGCTCGTCTACGAGTCCGATTTCGCCACCGCTGGCGTCGCCGCCGTGGAAGGCATCGATTGTATCCAGGTCGCGCTCGACGATCCGCATGGCTACGAGGCCATACCGGCCGATGCTGGCGGTGCGATCGCGGCGATGGAGCCACGGAACGACGACGATCTCTGGATGCTGCTCTACACCTCGGGCACCACCGGGAAGCCGAAGGGCGTGATGCAGACTTTCGGAATGGTCTATGTCAACGCGGTGAATACGCTGGTATCGGGCAAGGTACTGGCCGGCGACGTGTTCCTCAACGTTCTGCCATTCTTTCACACCGGAGGCCTCAATCTCTATACGCTCCCTGTCCTGATGACCGGCGGCACCGTTATCATCGAGCGGCGTTTCGATCCGGCGATAACGCTGGCCCGCTTGTCGCATGACGTGGTTTCCATGTTCGCGGTGCCGGCGATTTATCTGACGCTGGCCAATCATCCGGATTTCGCCGCCGCGCGCTTTCCGCGGCTGCGTAATCTTTCAGTCGGAGGCGCGCCGATTCCGCCCGCGATCGGCGACGCATTTGCCGCCAAGGGCCTCGTGGTGGCGCCGAGTTACGGCATGACGGAAGCGGGCCCGACAATCTTCGCCTCCGATCCGGAGACGGCTGCGCGCAAACCGCTGAGTGTCGGCAAGCCGGTTGGAGCCGCGCTGATCCGTCTGGTCGATCGCGACGGTCACGAGATTCGCGGCGCGGGCCGGGGCGAGCTCCAACTCGCTGGACCCGTGGTGACTCCGGGCTATTGGAATCGGCAAGAGGCGACGCGCGACACGATCAAGAATGGATGGCTCGGCACGGGTGACATCGCTGTCCGTGACAATGATGGCGACATTTTCATTGTCGATCGACTCAAGGACATGTTCATTTCCGGCGGCGAAAACGTGTACCCGGCGGAAGTCGAGAACTTTCTCTACGACCTTCCAGACATCGCCGACGCCGCGGTGATCGGTGTGCCGGACACGCGCTGGGGCGAGGTGGGTCTCGCCGTGGTGGTGCCGAAACCGGGACGGGTGATTGAGCCTGATCGACTGCGGGCCGCATGCCGGGCGCAACTCGCCGGTTACAAGGTGCCGCATCACGTCCGCATCGTCGACGCGCTGCCCCGCACGCCGTCGGGGAAAGTCGAAAAGCACAAGCTTCGCGGCCAGTTCGCCGATGAGCAATTCAGATGACGAAGGAAACCTCGCGTTGAACAAGATCGCTGACGTGCCCGAACTCCACCACGCCACCGTCACTTGGCAGGACAGCGGAGTTGCGATCTTGACGATCCGCAACGCCGGGCCGCTTAACGTCCTGTCCTCGGCGGTGATGGAGGACGTACGCCACGCCATTACGCGTGTCAGCGCCGATCCGCTGCTGCGCGTCCTCATCCTCCGTGGCGAGGGTGACGAGGCATTTGTTGCGGGTGCGGACGTTCACGAGATGGTCGGGCTCGATGGACCCGGCGCGACGGCTTTCATAACGCGGCTCTATGGCCTGTGTGAGGCCGTGCGAAACTGCCCGGTCCCGGTCATTGCGCGATTGTGCGGCTATTGTCTCGGCGGCGGTCTGCAATTGGCTGCATCTTGCGATATCCGTCTGGTGGCAGAGGGAACGCGCTTTGGAATGCCAGAGGTGCGGGTCGGCATGGCATCTATCATCCACGCTGCGTTGCTGCCGCGGCTTGCCGGATGGGTGGAAGCGAAGTGGCTACTGCTGACGGGTGAGCAGATCGGGACCGAGGATGCGCTACGATGCGGGCTTGCTACCCGCGTCGTCGCGATGGAGCAACTCGATCAGACAATCGATCGCACAGTCGATGCCATTCTTGCGTGCGGCCCGAACAGTATCCGCGAACAGAAATGGCTGTTGCGGCGCTGGGAAGGCGAAAGTCTCGATGAGACGATCTCGGGAACGATCCCGCTGTTCGCCCAAGCGTATGCGTCCGGCGAGCCTCAGCGCTATCTTCGCGCGTTCATCGATGCGCGACGATCAAACGACGCCAGACCGTCGTTGACAATGACACCGGACGCCTAAGCGAAGCGTTTTCGATAGAGGCCGCCCGAGAGCAAAGCCGGCGGCAGTCGTCAGTCGCGTTGGGTTTCCGCGGCTTGCGCCTGTCGTGCCCGCGTTTTTGGGTCCGGTCCACGCATGTAGTTCAGCGGGCTCATAGCCGCGAGTCATCTTGTTCGCGAGATGCTCGTCAAATAGGCCGGTTTCGTTTCGAAAAGATCGGCCGGCGTACTGACCCGCCAACGGTGGACACAGCGCCGCATGCCTCTCCGAACGCTTGTTTGCGGTGCAGTTTTAGCTGGAAATCCAACGGACGCGAGGGTCTTCTCAACAGTGCCGAGCCTGGCGACCCTGCTTTCAGTCGGCATCGCCTCCGGAGTCCTCCACGGCCGTGGGCGCCTGATCGTAGTCCGATGTGTGCAGTGCAATGGCGGCTGATAAATCTGATAACCAGATACATTCAATCTCTATTTTTGATTCGAAATCGAGGCGGCGTCCTCACGACCGAGTGTAGGAGTTCAAGAAACCGCAGGCGCACAACGACTTCGCGCATTCCATCGTGCTGCGAATGGTCTCATTCATTCAAAATACAGGTTTTTACCTAACCCTATTGCTTGGAATGAGTCGCTGCAGCGGATTCCAGCCGGTCCGGTCGTGTCAACTTCCCAACGCGCAGCATCATAACGACGATACATGGGTCTCTTGCATGCGCGCGATTTCCTTCAAAGTCCTCACGTTAGCTCTTGTTGCATTCTTCGAACTGTCCACCTCGGCCGCTCGTGCCGAGGATGGTGTCTCGTCCGACAAGATCGTGCTCGGTCAGGCCGCGGCATTGACCGGCCCTGCTGCGGAGTTGGGGCTCGGCATGAAGGTCGGCCTTGAAGCGGCGTTTGCCGAAGTCAACAAGACAGGCGGTGTCAAGGGACGCAAGCTCGAACTCAAAAGCATCGACGATGGCTATGAGCCGACACGCTCGATTGATGTGGTGAAGAAGCTGCTCACCGAGGACAAGATCTTTTCCATCATCGGCACTGTCGGCACGCCGACCGCGGCGGCGATCCAACCGATTGCGACCAATGCTGGCGCGCCGATGATCGGTGCGTTCACCGGTGTCGAATTCTTGCGCGAACCGTACAAGCCGTTGGTGATGAACGTTCGCGCCAGCTACTATCAAGAGACCGAGGCGATGGTCGAGCATCTCACCAAGGATCTCGGTTACTCCCGCATCGCCATCATGTATCAGGACGACGCTTACGGTCAGGCTGGCCTTGCTGGATTGCAGCGGGCGCTGGACAAGCGCAACCTGAAGCTCGCCGGCGAGGGGACATACGAACGCAACACCACAGCGATCAAGAGCGCGTTGCTTGCGGTACGAAAGGCCAAGCCGGAAGCTGTTGTAATGATCAGCTCCTATAAGCCTGCCGCGGAGTTCATCAAGCTGGCGCGCGAGATCAAGTTCGATCCGACCTTCGTCAATATCTCCTTCGTGGGCTCCGATGCGCTGGCGAGGGAATTGGGTTCGGCTGGCGCGGGCGTTGTCGTCACGCAAGTGGTGCCGTTCCCGCTCGATGCAAAAATTCCCGTGGTCGCGCGCTATCAGGCGTCGCTGAAAGAAGTGGCACCGAAAGAGCGACCGGGATTTGTCTCGCTTGAAGGCTACCTCGTCGGCCGGACGTTGATCGCCGGACTCGAAAAGATCGATGGTGAGCCGACGCGCAAGGGCTTGATCGAGGCCGTCCAGAAAGCAAGCCCGCTCGATCTCGGCGGCCTGAAGCTATCGTTCAGTGCCACCAGCAATCGAGGCTCGGATCAGGTGTTTCTCACCGTGATCCAGGCAGACGGCCGCTTCAAGGCGGTCGAACGCTTGCAGAAGACGGGCATCTAATGTTGCGCGGATGGCGCTTCGGGCCGGGTTCTGGCCGTCGTTCTGCAGTGACGACGACAATTCATAATTCAGAGAGCGATTGGGGGAAGACGATGGGGGCCGCAACAACGCCGAGGTTACAGGTTGGTCTGCGGGGACGCCTGTTCATGGCGTTCGGGCTGGTGGCGGCGCTAACCGTTATTGCCAGCATCAATTCGATTGTGTCTTACAACAGTCTTCAAAGTTCGCTCGGTGTCATCGCCGACACCAGCTTACCGGAGATTACCCGGTCGTCGCACGTCATCAAGGCAGCCGGCGACGTCGGCGCCGCGGCCCCGAGTCTGCTCGCCGCTGCCAGCAATAGCGAGCGCGAACAGGCGGCAAAAGCTCTCACGATCTCCCGCGGTGAATTGACGCGCGCCGTCGGCGCGCTCGGCAAGGATGATGCGGCGGCACTGGGCAAGATCGTCCAGCCGATCCTCGATAACCTGACTCGCCTGGAGCAATCCGTGGCCGAACGTCAGTCGATTGCCACCGCTCGCACGGCGCGGATCAACGAATTGCGCAAGACACACCAGAAGCTCGCCGAGAAATTGATCCCGATCGCCGACGATGTCGGCTTCACGCTGGCCATGGCGCTGGAAACCGCGGCAGACAAGCAAGACCTTGCCCTCGTTCGCAAGACATTGCTGGGGCTTGCGGACAACGAACTAGGCGCGCTGCAGGCGGTGCTTGCGCTTCGCGCCGAATCGAATCTCATCCTTGGCATTCTGGTCGAAGCCGCAGATCTCGCATCTGCCGATCTGTTGCCGCCGGTGCGCGATCGCTTCAATGCAACGGCGCGGCGGCTCGGCAAAGCGGCAGCCACTCTGCAGGACGCCGAGACGACCAGGCTGGTCGAGCAACTCGTCGCTGTCGGACGCGCTTCCGACAATATCTTCGATCTCAAGCAAAAGGAAATTGCCGCGACCAAGCAAGGCAGCGATGTCGTAGCGCAGAACCGCGAACTGACCTCCCAACTCGAAATCGGAGTGAGACAACTTGGTCAGCGGAGTGAGGCGGCTGCAGCGGCGACGGTGCATGCTTCGGAGACCCAAATCAGCAGCGGCCGCGTGGTCCTGATCGGTCTCGCCGTTGGCAGCCTGCTGGCAGCGTTGCTGATCGGCTGGCTTTACGTCGGCCGCGCGGTGGTGCGTCGCCTCGTCGGATTGCAGGTGAGCATGAAGGCGCTCGCGGCGGGCGACCTGTCGACACAGGTTGCGACCGGCGGCTCTGACGAAATCGGTGCGATGGCCTCAGCCCTGCAAGTCTTCAAGGACAATATGGCAGAATCCAATCGCTTGCGCGCCGAGCGCAGCGAATCGGAAAAGCGGGCCGCCGATCAGCGCCGCTCGGATATGTGGCGGCTGGCCGATGAGTTCCAGGCCGCAATTGGTGAGATCGTTGAGACTGTGTCTTCAGCGTCGACCGAACTCGAGGCGTCTGCCAAGACGCTCACCGATACGGCGTCGGAAACCCAGCAGCTCTCGGGCTTGGTGGAAAAGGCCTCCGGTAGTGCCTCCAGCAACGTCAGCTCGGTTGCGATTGCGGCCGAGGAGATGACGGCTTCAATTGCGGAGATCAATCGTCAGGTGCAGGAATCTACACGCATCGCGACCGAGGCCGTGCAGCAGGCGGAAGTTACCGATGCGCGCATCAACGAACTGTCGAAGGCGGCGACGCGGATCGGCGACGTCATCAATCTCATCACGACGATCGCGGAGCAGACCAACTTGCTGGCGTTGAATGCGACAATCGAGGCGGCACGTGCCGGTGAATCCGGCAGGGGCTTTGCCGTGGTCGCGCAGGAGGTCAAATCACTCGCGACACAGACCAGCAAGGCGACCAGCGAGATCAGCGCCCAGATTGCGAGCATGCAGTTGGCAACACAGGACTCCGTAACCGCGATCAAACAGATTGGCGCGACGATCGGTCGGATTTCCGAGATCGCGTCGACGATCGCGGTCTCCGTCGAGCAGCAGGGTGGTGCGACGCAAGAGATCGTCCACAACGTCCAGAATGCAGCGCAATCGACTCGGCAGGTCGCCGCCAATATCGTTGAGGTCAACAAGGGCGCCTACGAAACGAGTTCGGCCTCGTCTCAGGTGCTGTCGTCAGCGCAGTCGCTCTCCGGTGAAAGCAATCGCCTCAAGCTGGAGGTCGATCGCTTCCTCGAAACCGTACGCGCTGCCTGATTGCGGGCGGCTGTTAGGGACCCAAACCAGCGTCGCCGGCTATGACAAGCCGGCGGGAGGGCGGTCTCCAAATCGTCACGGGTGTATAGTCGGATTGCAAATGCGCTCGCCGGCTGAGGCGCAGCCTCGTTCTATGGCCGAGGATAACCCGGTCCGGGCTTTTGGCGCCTCGTATTTTTGCCGGCAGGTGCAAAATACGGATTGATGTCGCACATTGCCGCCCGTCCTGCGGCCGATGCTCTGCACTGGGTCATCGACGTATAGCGGCACTCGTAATATTCACCCCCGCCGGTAAAGCCGCCGAACACATGCAGGCAAACCGGATAGTCCGGATCGTAAGTTTGTGCTGTCGCTGGGGATGCGGCTGCGATTGCTCCAATCATTGCCACTGCAGCAACAGGTGTGAGTCCGCGCATCGAAATCTCCAATGATCCTGCGGTGCAAAGCCCGGCGCAATTCACGGGCTGCCCTCTGCGAATGCCGTCGTTCGTGAATATAGGCTTCACTGCGGGCATCACAATGACGCCGGCGGAGCGGCCTATCCGCTTTCTGCCACTACCGGCTCCGTGGGACGGCCGTGCGCTTTTTCAGAATTGACGCAGGCTGCTCTCGCCATCGCTCCAACGCGCATTGCTGCGCGCGATGACGATCGAGACGCCGTTTGATCGCGTCCGGATCGCGACGGCCCAAGGCGCCGACGCGAGATCGGCAATCATCTCCTGTGTCAGGCGTCGTCCCGACCGGACTGCACCGCGCGATCTTAATGACCTCCAGACGGTTACCCACGACGCGGCCAATCCCCGCCAGTCAAAGCTGTGGGCTTTCTTTCGCGTAGCGCTTGCTTTCGTTTTTGATTGTGATTTAATGCTTTTTGAAACATAAATCGCCAAAATCGAAATGGCGATCAATGTCAGGTTCGGAGGCGCTTGAGCCTCACGGCCTGGGCGGGGGAGCGCCGTGGAGATCTTTGATCTCTTGATCATTGGTGGCGGCATCAACGGCTGCGGCATCGCGCGCGATGCAGCCGGACGGGGCAATTCTGTTTTCCTTTGCGAAATGAATGATTTGGCGAACGGGACGTCGTCCTGGTCGACGAAGCTGATCCACGGCGGGTTGCGCTATCTGGAGTACTATGAGTTTCGGCTGGTCAGGGAGGCGCTGATCGAGCGTGAGCTTCTGTGGCAGATCGCGCCGCACATCATTCGGCCGTTGCGTTTCGTTTTGCCGCACCACAATGGGCTTCGCCCGGCCTGGCTGCTTCGCCTCGGACTGTTTCTCTATGACCATATCGGCGGACGCAAATTGCTGCCGCCGACACGCTCGCTGGATCTGACCCGCGCGGAGGTCGGCAAGCCGCTGGCGCCGGGCCGCTTCAAGCGGGGATTCGAATATTCCGATTGCTCGGTGGACGATGCCCGGCTTGTCGTATTGACGGCGCGCGACGCGGCCGACCGTGGCGCCGTGATCCGGACGCGCACGTGTGCGATCCAAATCCGCCACGCCGATGGCCTCTGGCATGTGACGACACGGAATGTTCTGACTGGGGAGCAGGACGTGGTCAGCGCCAAGGTGCTGGTCAACGCCGCCGGGCCGTGGGTCGAAAACGTGCTGTCGAGCCGAGCCGGCGTCGAAGCAAAGGCGAAAGTGCGACTGGTGCAGGGTTCGCACATCGTCGTACCGAAACTTTACGATCACGACCGCGCCTACATTTTCCAGAACAGCGATGGTCGCATCGTCTTCGCGATTCCCTATCAGGATGACTTCACGCTGATCGGCACGACCGATCGCGATTACGAAGGCGATCCGGCCAAGGTGAAGGCGACCGCCGAGGAAATCTCCTATCTCTGCGAATCCGTCAGCGCCTATCTGGCGAAGCCGGTAACGCCGCAGGATATCGTCTGGAGCTATGCCGGGGTTCGCCCGCTCTACGATGACGGCGCCAGCGAGGCCAAGGCGGCAACGCGGGAGTACGTCTTCGAACTCGACTTGCCGGGCGGCTCGCCGCTGCTGTCGATCTACGGCGGCAAGATCACGACATACCGGCGGTTGGCCGAGGAAGCGCTTGAACGCCTGTCGTCCTATCTTCCGGGCACCAAACAAGGTGAGGGATGGACGGCGACGGCGCCCTTGCCGGGCGGCGATCTTGACGTGTCGGCGCTCCCGGCCTTGACCGCCGAACTGCTGCGCGATTTTCCGTTCCTGTCCCCCAACCACGCTAGCCGTCTCGCGCATGCTTACGGAACACGTGCGGCCAAGGTTCTGGGGCATGCGACATCGATCCACGATCTCGGACGATCATTCGGTGCTACGCTGACGGAGAGCGAAGTCAAATATCTCATCGCTCATGAGTGGGCTTGCACGGCGGAAGATATTGTCTGGCGCCGCTCCAAGCTCGGCTTGCGGATGTCGCAGGCCGAGGTCGACGCGCTGGAGGATTGGATTGCCGACTATCGCAGCCAATCCGGACCGTGCAATCGTCAGGCGGAGAAGCGGGCATGACGGTGGCGCTCGAGAACGTCTCCTGTAGCGTCGATGGTGTCCCCAGCATACGCGATGTCTCGCTGACGCTTGCGCGCGGAACGCTGACGGTGCTGCTTGGCCCGACGCTGGCAGGGAAAACCACTGTCATGCGGCTGTTGGCCGGACTCGATAAGCCGACACAGGGACGCATTCTGGTCGACGGCAAGGATGTCACCGGCATCGACGTTCGGCGCCGCTCGGTGGCGATGGTGTATCAGCAATTCATCAATTATCCGTCGCTGACGGTCTACGAGAATATAGCTTCGCCGCTGCGTGTGCAGGGCAAGCCGCGCGACGAGATCGAAAGCCGCGTGCAGGAAGCAGCGAAGCTTCTCAAGCTCGAGCCGTATCTCAAGCGTACGCCGCTGCAATTGTCCGGCGGCCAACAACAGCGCACCGCGATCGCGCGGGCGCTGGTGAAGGGCGCGGATTTGGTGCTGCTCGACGAACCGCTGGCGAACCTCGACTACAAGCTGCGCGAGGAGTTGCGTATCGAGTTGCCGCGGATTTTCGAGGCTTCCGGCGCGATCTTCGTCTATGCAACGACCGAGCCATCGGAAGCTTTGCTGCTTGGCGGCGACACCATTTGCATGTGGCAGGGACAGGCGCTGCAGATCGGCCAGACGTCGCGGGTCTATCACCAGCCGAATACATTACGCGTAGCGCAAGTATTTTCCGATCCGCCGCTCAATGTCGTCGACATCGAAAAGAGCGACGGTCTTATTCGCTATGCAGGGGGGACGCAGGCGCCGGCGAGCGGCCTCTACGCGACGTTGGCGGATGGTCCATATCGCGTCGGCTTCCGGGCACACCAAGTCACCGTTGGAAATGGAAAGGTCAGCCATCACACCTTTCCCGTCGAGGTGGCGGTGACGGAAATCACCGGTTCGGAAAGCTTCGTACACTTTAAGCGCGACGGTGCGAACTGGGTTGCAGTGCTCGAAGGCGTTCACGAATTCCTGCCAGGGCAGCCGCTGGAGGTCTCGCTCGATCCCGATGATCTCTTTGTCTTCGATGCCAGCGATCGAATGGTCGCGGCGCCGAAATCGATGTGAGGGCAGGCGTCATGGCTCGCATCGATCTGGTCGATCTGGCACACTCTTACGGCGGGAACGACGCGCCGCCGGAATCCTTTGCGCTGAAGCCGGTCTCCATGACGTGGCGGCAAGGCGGCGCCTACGCGTTGCTCGGGCCGTCCGGTTGCGGCAAGACGACACTGCTCAATCTGATATCGGGCATCGTGACGCCTTCGCGCGGCAAGATCCTGTTTGATGGTACGGACGTGGCGAAGCTGTCAACGCGTGAGCGTAACATCGCTCAGGTGTTCCAGTTCCCGGTGATCTACGACACCATGACGGTGAGAGAAAATCTCGCGTTCCCGCTCAAGAATCGCGGGGTGCCGCGCAACGAAATCAATGCGCGTGTCACGGAAATCGCCAAGCTGCTCGATCTCCTGCCTTATCTCGATCGCAAGGCGACCCGCCTGACGGCGGATGCAAAGCAAAAAATTTCGCTTGGGCGAGGGTTGGTGCGATCCGACGTCGCCGCCGTTCTATTCGACGAGCCTTTGACCGTGATCGATCCGCACCTCAAATGGGAGCTACGGTCGAAGCTCAAGGCGTTGCATCGCGCGCTCGACCTCACGATGATTTACGTCACCCACGATCAAACCGAGGCGCTGACTTTCGCCGATACGGTCGTGGTGATGCACGATGGTCGCGTCGTCCAGAGCGGAACGCCGGAAGAACTGTTCGAGCGTCCGGCGCATACTTTCGTCGGCTATTTCATCGGTTCGCCCGGCATGAACATCGTGCCGGCCGAGGTGAAGGGCCGTGAAGCCCGCATCGAAGGTCATACGATCCGTTTGGATCGCAGCTACGATGACCTCCCGGCCGGTGCGCGCATTGAGGTCGGTGTGCGTCCCGAGTTCGTCAATGTCGCCAAGCCTGCACCGGACCTGCTGTCGGCGCGTATCGAGCGCATCGACGATCTGGGCCGCGCACGTTTTGCGCGCCTTCAGATCGGCGCCGTCAAGTTCGCCGCGCGTGTGCCGCATGGATTCTCGCCCTGCGGCGAGCATGTCGGGCTGATCTTCGATCCAGCGCGCGTCCACATCTATGCCGACAGTCGTCTTGTTGAGGGCAAACCGTAATGGACAAGACCGTCAATCAGAAGGCGTGGTTCCTGGTCCTGCCAGTGTTCCTGATCGTGGCGTTCTCTGCGATCCTGCCGCTGATGACCGTGGTGAACTATTCCGTCCAGGATACGTTCGGCAACAACCAGTTCTTCTGGAACGGGCTGGGCTGGTTCAAGGAACTGCTCGATCCGTCGACCGATCTGGGCGGTCGCTTCTTCGCCTCGCTGTGGCGCAATCTGTTGTTCTCGGCAATCATCCTCGCCATCGAGGTGCCGCTCGGCATCGTCGTCGCGTTGTCGATGCCGCGCGAAGGGTGGCGCGTTGCGGCCTGTCTCGTCGTGCTGGCGTTGCCCTTGCTGATCCCGTGGAATGTCGTCGGTACGATCTGGCAGATCTTCGGGCGGGCCGACATCGGCCTGTTGGGTTACGTGCTCAACAGTCTGGGCTTCGACTACAATTACGTGTCCGACGATTTCGACGCATGGGCCACAGTGGTGGTCATGGATGTCTGGCACTGGACCAGCCTCGTGACACTGCTGTGCTACGCCGGATTGAAGTCGATTCCGGATGCCTATTATCAGGCAGCGCAGATCGACGGTGCCTCGCGCTGGGCGGTGTTCAAGGCAATCCAGTTGCCGAAGCTGAACCGCGTGCTGCTGATCGCGGTGCTGCTCCGCTTCATGGACAGCTTCATGATCTACACCGAGCCGTTCGTGGTGACCGGCGGCGGGCCGGGCAATTCGACGACGTTTGTGTCGATCGAACTGGTCAAGATCGCGCTGGGTCAATTCGATCTCGGCAAGGCGGCGGCGCTGTCGCTGGTCTACAACTTAATCATCATCATCGTGTGCTGGGTGTTCTACACCGTGATGGTCAATGCCGGTGCCGATCGGCAGGCCGACAAGGGAGCCGCGTGATGCATTCGATCCCTGGCCGCCGCATCATTCTTTCGGCATTTCTCGTTTTCCTGCTGCTGCCGATCTATTGGCTCGTCAATATGAGCTTCAAGACCAACACCGAAATCGTCACGACGATGACGCTGTGGCCGCATCAGCCGACGATCGCCAACTATATGCGCATCTTCACCGACGAGAGCTGGTACTCCGGCTATATCAACTCGCTGAAATACGTCATCATCAACACCATCTTGTCGATCTCGTTCGCTTTGCCGGCGGCTTATGCATTCTCGCGCTACCGTTTTCTCGGTGACAAGCATTTGTTCTTCTGGTTGCTGTCGAACCGTATGGCGCCGCCGGCAGTCTATGCGTTGCCGTTCTTCAATCTCTATTCTGCGATCAATCTGTTCGATACGCCGTGGGCGGTCGCTCTGGCGCATTGCCTGTTCAATGTGCCGCTAGCGGTCTGGATTCTTGAGGGATTCGTTTCCAGCGTGCCGCGCGAGATCGATGAGACCGCTTTCCTCGATGGCTATTCGTTCCCGAGGTTCTTCATCAAGATTCTCGTTCCGCTGATTGCCAGCGGCATCGGTGTCGCGGCGTTCTTCTGTTTCATGTTCTCCTGGGTCGAACTTCTGCTGGCACGAACGCTGACTTCGGTCGAAGCCAAGCCGATTTCGGCGGTGATGACGCGAACCGTTTCAGCCGCAGGAATGGACTGGGGGCTGCTGGCAGCGGCCGGCGTGCTGACCATCATCCCTGGTGCGTTGGTGATCTGGTTCGTTCGCAACTATATCGCGCGCGGCTTCGCACTCGGTCGGGTTTAGGGAGGGCGATCATGAGCAATTTTGCATGGATGGCCTGGACCGTTCCCACTGCGATTTTCTTCGTGCTGTTGGTTGTCACGCTGGCAACCATGACGTGGCTTGCGGCCGCCTATCCGGAAGCGGAGCGGGTAGGCGTGCTGCGCATCCCAACCACCCGTGGCGACCGACTTTTCATATCGCTGATCGTCGCCGCCGTCGTGCACCTCTTGTGGATCGGTTTCATCGGGACGTCGCCGCTTGTGACCTTGCCGATCGGTGAAGGCATGGAGATCGCGAGCCTGTGGCTCGCAACAGGGATTTCGCTCGTGCTGGCAGTGATCATTTTCCGTACTGTCTGAACGAGCGAAAAGCGCGGATCCAGGACAAACCTGGACCTGAGCAGGTTCAATTGCTGCAACGGAGGAATCAAATGGGACTCGCGAAGAGCAATAGACGCTATTCAAGCAAGGCACGCTTTCTCACGATGACGAGCGTTGCGGCAATGATTGCCGCATCGGTATCGATTGCTGCCCCGGCACGGGCAGACGACGCGACGGCACAGAAATGGATCGATGGTGAATTCCAGCCGTCGACGCTATCGAAAGCGGATCAGTTGAAGGAGATGCAGTGGTACGCCAAGGCTGCCGAGCCCTTCAAGGGAATGGAAATCAACGTCGTTTCGGAAACGATCACGACGCACGAGTATGAATCGAAAACGCTGGCCAAGGCGTTTACCGAAATCACCGGCATCAAGATCAAGCACGACATCATCCAGGAAGGTGACGTCGTCGAGAAGCTGCAGACGCAGATGCAGTCGGGCAAGAACGTCTACGATGGCTGGATCAATGACTCCGATCTGATCGGCACCCATTTTCGCTATGGTCAGACGATCGTGCTGTCCGACTATATGAAGGGCGAGGGCAAGGATGTCACCGATCCCATGCTCGACGTCGACGACTTCATCGGCAAGTCGTTCACGACGGCGCCGGACGGCAAGCTATATCAGTTGCCGGACCAGCAGTTCGCCAACCTGTATTGGTTCCGCTACGACTGGTTCACCAATCCGGAATACAAGTCGAAGTTCAAGGCCAAGTATGGCTACGAGCTTGGCGTGCCGGTAAACTGGTCGGCCTATGAAGACATCGCCGAGTTCTTCACCAACGACATCAAGGAGATCAACGGCGTCAAGGTCTATGGCCACATGGACTACGGCAAGAAAGATCCCTCGCTGGGCTGGCGGTTCACCGACGCGTGGCTGTCAATGGCCGGCAACGGCGACAAAGGCATTCCGAACGGTTTGCCGGTCGACGAATGGGGCATCCGTATGGAGGGCTGCCGTCCGGTCGGATCATCGGTGGAGCGGGGCGGCGATACCAACGGTCCGGCCGCGGTCTACTCCATCGTCAAGTATCTCGACTGGATGAAGAAGTATGCGCCGCCGCAGGCACAGGGCATGACCTTCTCGGAGGCAGGTCCCGTTCCGGCGCAAGGCAACATCGCGCAGCAGATCTTCTGGTATACGGCCTTCACTGCCGACATGGTGAAGCCCGGCCTGCCGGTGGTGAATGCTGACGGCACGCCGAAGTGGCGCATGGCTCCTTCGCCGCACGGCGCCTACTGGAAAGAGGGCATGAAGCTCGGCTACCAGGATGCCGGATCGGTGACGTTGCTGAAATCTACACCGACGGATCGCCGCAAGGCGGCGTGGCTGTATCTTCAGTTCATCAACTCCAAGACGGTGAGCCTGAAGAAGAGCCATGTCGGTCTCACCTTCACGCGCGAGTCCGACATCTGGGACAAGAGCTTCACCGAGCGCGCGCCCAAGCTCGGCGGCTTGATCGAGTTCTACCGCTCGCCGGCCCGCGTACAGTGGACGCCGACCGGCAACAACGTGCCGGACTATCCGAAGCTGGCACAACTGTGGTGGCAGAACATCGGCGATGCGTCGTCCGGAACCAAGACGCCGCAGCAGGCGATGGACTCGCTCGCCGCGGCGCAGGACTCGGTGCTGGAGCGTCTGGAGAAGTCGGGCGTGCAAGGCGCTTGCGGACCGAAGCTGAACAAGAAAGAGACTGCGGAGTTCTGGTACGCCAAGGCTGAAAAGGATGGCACCATCGCGCCGCAACGCAAGCTGGCCAACGAGAAGCCGAAGGGCGAGACCATCGACTACGATACGCTCATCAAGTCGTGGCCTGCGACGCCGCCGAAGCGCGCCGAAGCCAAGTAAGCGCGAAGGCGCGGGGTCGTTGGAAGATCAGGGCCGGGAGCGATCCCGGCCCTTTTTTGCGATATTCTCCGACAGGTATGGCGGTGTTGATCTACGCCGCGTTGTTGCGCTGCGCCAATGTGCGGGCGATTCCAGATCGGGGGCGCGTCGCGACGGGCAGGGAACCCAAGAATTTCCCGATCCTCCGCTTGACGTGTGGCTGCGGCGTGCAATGGTGAGCTGTCCGGGAAGAATGCAATCGACGGTTCGGGATATTGCCGACCCAGAGGCGGTGACGAATTCACCTGCCACGATTTCGCCAGGCGACTTTTGAGTCCGAGAAACAATTTCGCAGAGTGCGCGGTTCCCCACGGTCCGCGAACACCAATGTTACTTCAATTGCGAAGCATCGACTCTAACGCGCGATAGGTCCGAGATTTCTGATTAATCCACGCGCCGAACAACGGTGCGCTTTCGGAGGAAGCAGACATGAAGACGCGTGCTGCTGTTGCATTCGAAGCCAAAAAGCCACTTGAAATTGTGGAGCTCGACCTCGATGGCCCCAAGGCCGGTGAAGTGCTGGTTGAAATCAAGGCCACCGGAATCTGTCACACAGATGCGTATACGCTGGATGGCTTCGATAGCGAGGGAATTTTCCCGTCGATCCTCGGTCACGAGGGAGCGGGCATTGTGCGCGAAGTCGGTTCCGGTGTGACGTCGGTGAAGCCCGGCGATCACGCCATCCCGCTTTACACGCCGGAATGTCGCCAGTGCAAATCGTGTCTGTCCGGCAAGACCAATTTGTGTACCGCTATCCGCGCCACGCAAGGTAAGGGCGTCATGCCCGATGGTACGTCGAGATTCAGTTACAAAGGCAAGACGATCTATCATTACATGGGGTGTTCGACGTTCTCCAATTTCACGGTGTTGCCCGAGATCGCCGTCGCGAAGATCCGTGAAGATGCGCCGTTCGACAAGAGTTGTTACATCGGCTGCGGTGTTACCACGGGTGTTGGCGCGGTGATCAATACCGCCAAAGTCACGCCGGGCGCCAACGTCGTCGTGTTCGGGCTCGGAGGTATCGGTCTCAATGTGATCCAGGGCGCCAGGATGGTTGGTGCCGACAAGATCATCGGCGTCGATCTCAACGACGGCAAGGAAGAGTGGGGGCGCCGCTTTGGCATGACCCACTTCGTCAATCCTTCAAAGGTTCAAGGCGATATAGTTCAGCATCTTGTGACGTTGACCGACGGCGGCGCCGACTACACCTTCGATTGTACCGGCAACACCAATGTCATGCGCCAGGCACTCGAAGCCTGCCATCGTGGCTGGGGAACTTCCGTCATCATCGGCGTGGCGGAAGCCGGCAAGGAAATTGCCACGCGGCCATTCCAGCTCGTCACCGGGCGGGTCTGGAAGGGAACGGCGTTTGGCGGTGCGCGCGGGCGCACCGATGTGCCCAAGATCGTCGATTGGTACATGAACGGCAAAATCCAGATCGACCCTATGATTACCCATGTCCTGAAACTGGAGGAGGTCAACAAGGGCTTTGATTTAATGCACGAAGGAAAGTCGATCCGTTCGGTCGTCGTGTTCTGACAGCAACAATAAATCTAAAGGAGGATTGGTCCCATGGCTGTTCAAATCCATCCGTCGGTTGATGGCGGAGTCAAGAAAGGCTCGGGCGGTTTTACGGGCGGAACCCTGGTTTGCAAATGCAAGGACAAGCCGGTCAAGATCGGCATCAAGGGTGATGTGGCGCACAATCATGCGTGTGGCTGCACCAAATGCTGGAAGCCGGAGGGCGCCATCTTCTCCGTCGTTGCGGTCGTTCCGCGTGAGAACGTGACCGTGCTCGAGAACGGCGACAAGCTGAAGGTCGTCGATGCATCCGCGACGATCCAGCGGCATGCTTGCAGTGTTTGCGGCACGCATATGTATGGCCGCATCGAGAACAAGGCGCATCCGTTCTACGGTCTGGATTTCATTCATCCGGAATTGTTCGTCGAGAGCGGGTCTGCTGCGCCGGGATTTGCGGCTTTCGTTTCTTCGGTGATCGAGTCCGGCGTCAATCCGGCCGAGATGAGCGGCATTCGGTCGCGGCTCAAGGAGCTCGGGCTCGAACCCTATGATTGCCTGTCGCCAGCGTTGATGGACGCTATTTCGACGCACGTCGCCAAATCCAAGGCCGCTTGATTGCGTAAATCGGCGGCGGATATGTCTCCGTCGCCGGGTTGCCGCCAACCGCGTTGTGTTCTATCCGTGCGCCGGCCATTTGCCGGAGTGATGCATCGTGACAATCGAAACCGTCTCCACCAACCAATCCTATGGTGGCGTTCAAGGTGTTTACAGACACGCGAGCCGAGAAACCGGAACCGATATGGTTTTCTCGGTTTACCTGCCGCCCGGCGCTGAACGCGGCGGCAAGCTTCCGGTGGTGTGGTATCTGTCGGGCCTGACCTGTACGCATGCCAATGTCACCGAAAAGGGAGAGTTCCGCCGCGCGTGCGCCGAGCTCGGCCTGATCTTCGTGGCGCCCGACACCAGTCCGCGCGGCAGCGATGTGCCGGGCGATCCGGCAAAGGCTTATGATTTTGGTTTGGGGGCAGGCTTCTACGTCGATGCCACGCAGCAACCGTTCGCGCGCAACTATCGGATGTGGAGTTATGTTACCGAAGAATTGCCCGAGCTGCTTGCCGAGCACTTTCCGGCCGATATGTCGCGCCAATCGATCCTCGGGCATTCGATGGGCGGGCATGGTGCACTGACGATTGCGCTGCGCCGTCCGCAAGCCTATCGCGCGGCCAGCGCTTTCGCGCCGATCGTTGCGCCGTCGCAGGTCCCGTGGGGCATCAAGGCGCTGGGCGGTTACCTCGGTGACAATCGTGATGCCTGGCGCAAACATGACGCTGTCGCTTTGATCGAAGACGGTGCACGTTTTCCCGACCTTTTGGTCGATTACGGCGATGCCGATCCGTTCCTGAAGGAACAGTTGCGCCCCGAGCTGTTGGCGCAGGCCTGTTCCGACGCCGCGATTCCGCTGACGCTGCGGCGGCAGCCGGGCTACGATCACAGCTACTACTTCATATCGACGTTCATGGACGATCATTTGCGCTGGCACGCCGCGCGCCTGCAATCCACCTGACGGCATAGCGCAGCATGTACTGCGCTATTGTCGGTTCCCGTTATCCGAGGTGAGGCGGTTGCGCAGCAGATACGACATTGCGCGCGACCAGGATTCGTTCGTGTTGCCGCGCATATCGGCGCTCACATTCTTTATCAGCTTTCCAGTGTTGGCATCGCGCACGAAAATGCTGATCGAGAGAATGAGATTCGAAGTCTTCTGAACCACGCCGGTAATGGCCAGGTCGGCTCCTAGCTCATGGGCGAATTGCACGTCGCACCCGCCGCAGGCTTGAAGGTGGCTCTGTTGAGCTTTGCTTCGCACCGGCGCGATGTCGACGAGGTCGAATGTGTCGGCCAGACCCGTACGTAATTGATTGCCGGCATCTACAAGACGGCGGAGCTCATCCGGTCGCGTGCCGTACTTCTCGCCGTCCAGACTGTTGTCGATAAACTCGAGATCGAAGACCGCGGCTTTCAAGTGCGCAGCAGGCGCCGCCTTCAGAGAGCCGGATGTCAGGATCGATAACATTGCGACCAATACTGCGGCGCGCAAGGGAGGTGTGATTTTCAGTCCCATGACGATCACGGCAATTGGACAGGGTAGGTCGAGCATAACGCATGGCGGGCAGCCTTGTTTCGATGTCTGTTGCCTTTATCTGCCCTGGCCCTTGCTTGACTGGAGCCTTGATCTGCGCGGGCCGGAATGCGCTAATGATCCATCGCGACGCCGGCGACATGTCCGGCAGAGAATTTCGCGATGCGACGTGCTGGCTGCGATCTTGCCACGGTTGTTGTGAACATTGGTTCTGACAAAACGGAGAGATCTGTCATGCTGCGGTGCGGTCTCATGGTTGGCTCGGCCGTCTGGCTTGCCTTCGCCGCGCCAGCTTGCGCGGGAAAGGCTTATATTTCCAACGAAAAGGCCAATACGGTTTCGGTGATCGACACGACATCATGGACGGTGACGAATACCATCAAGGTCGGCCAGCGGCCGCGCGGCATCGAATTGACCAAGGACGGCAAATTCGTGCTGGTTGCCGTTGGCGATGACGATACCATTCAAATGATCGATACGGCATCGGAGAAAATTGTCGATACATTGCCGTCCGGCGCGGACCCCGAATTCTTCGTGCAGGATGCTGCCGGCAAGATCCTCTATATCGCCAACGAGAACGACAACACCGTCACCCTTGTCGATCTCGAGAAGCGTACATTGTTGGGCGATGTCCAGGTCGGTGTCGAACCGGAGGGCATGGCCATCAGCCCGGACGGCAAGATCCTGATCAACACGTCCGAAACCACCAATATGGCGCACTTCATCGACACGACGACGCGCCAGATCGTTGCCAATGTTCTGGTCGATGCGCGGCCGCGTTTCGCTGAATTCAAGCGCGACAATTCGGAACTGTGGGTCTCGTCGGAGATCGGCGGGACAGTATCCGTCATCGATCCTGCGACCCGCACAATTATCGACAAGATAAAGTTCAATATTCCCGGTCTGCGCAGCGAAGCGATCCAGCCGGTCGGAATTAGCATCACGTCCGATGGCAAGACGGCTTTCGTTGCACTTGGCCCGGCCAATCGCGTCGCGGTGATCGACGGCAAGAGCCATCAGGTCGTCAAATATCTGTTGGTCGGTCAGCGCGTCTGGCACATGGCTTTCACACCGGATGGAAAGTATTTGCTGACGACCAACGGTCTGACCAACGACGTTTCGGTTATCGATGTCGCGGCGCTCAAGGTGATCAAATCTGTTCAGGTCGGGGAACTGCCTTGGGGCGTGGCGATTTCACCGCAGTGAATTGCGGTTCCTGGCGGGTCAGCGTACGCCATCGAAACGACGAGGCATGGCATGACACAGTCGAGCCAATTGCGCTTGGTGATCGCGGGAATCTTCCTCGCTGGTTTGGCTGCATCGGCGCACGCGGCCGACCCGCGCTATCCCGATTGGCCGTGCGCACAAGCCAAGGTGCCGGATATCTCGCTGGCTGCGGTGTGGGCTGGCCCGCCGCTCGACGACGTCGCCGATGTCTGGAAAGGCAAGCCTGAGATCGCTGCATTGGTCGCGCGCCTGAGTGCGCGGCGGACGCCGCTGGATAAAGCCGAAAAGCAGGTCGTGTCGTTTCTCTCAGCCGATCCAGCAAACAAATCGGAGAACGGGAAGCTGCTTTTTGCCGGAGTTTTCGAGACACTGAACGCGCAGCGCTCGTCGGTGATGACCGGCATCGAGCGGATTACCCGCAAGCAACGTGCGGCGGCGGAACGCATTCGCGCGGACACGGTCAAACTTCACGGCATGCAGGACGCGACGACATCCGACCCGGCCAAGCTGGAAGAACTGGCCAATCAGCTGACTTGGCAAACACGCATTTTCGAAGATCGTAACAAGATCATTCAATTTGTCTGCGAAGTGCCGACGGCAATCGATCAGCGCCTCTTCGCGCTCGGCCGCATCATTCAGCAAAGCATTGACGAATGAGCGACCGAAAGTATCGGATGAGCTAGGGCGGCGCCGGCTGCGCGTCTTCTAACGGCAAGTTTGCCTGCTCCCATCCGTCCGTGCCGTCCGGAAACCAGGCCACATTCCGATAGCCGAGGGTCATCGCGCGCTTGGCGGCGTTCCATGACATCCAGCAATTGGCCTGACAATAGATCACCAGTTGCTTTGCCAGGTCGTCATGCGTCGCGCGAGACAATCCGTTGCGGAAGTATGTCTCGGTGGCCGCTGCAAGCGCGCCGTATCCGGTATCCGGCAGCCAGAGGCTGCCGGGGATATTGCGATGAGGCCTGTCGCGCCAGACGGTGTTGGCAGGCAGGTTCGGTGGCTTTGGTATGTGCGGCAAGACATCGACAAATACCGCGGACCGTGCGCGCCAGATGGCTTCAGCGTCGCTGGTCGTTAGAACGCGCGCGCCCTGCAACGTCGCCGGAACAGGTGCGCGATATTGATCTGTCCGATAGCCATCCGGCTCAGGCACGTCCGCCGCCAAGGCTATCGCAACAAGCGATAACGTCGCGAGGACCGAGATGGCGATTTTCCGGATCATGGCTGCTTCGTGGCTGTCTCCGCGGTGATGATGTGATTTTTTTCGTCCAGCAGCGGCACGTCGTAACCCAGCAGAATTTTATTGATCGCCAGCTGGTTGTCCTGGATTAGGCGATTGAGCAGGCGCTTCCAGTTCTGGTCGGCCACCCTCACGCCCATTCCGATCCGATAGATCAACCGGGGACCGCTGCTTTCGTGAACGAGTGGCGTAACCTTGAGCGGCGGGTTCGACTGTTTGGCGTAATATCCAGCCATGGGTCCCCACAAGACCCCGGCATCGATCTCACCCGACATCAAGTCCTTGATCATTGCTGCTGCCGATGAATCCACCCTCGTATCGATCATCAATGGGTAGGGCTTTGCCTTATCCATCAGGCCATTGTGGGCCATGATCGTTGCCGGCGGCGTGCCGGCGACGATGCCGATGCGTTTGTCCTTTAAACGCTGATCGGCCAGTGTTGTCACTTCGCCAAGGCCGCCGTCGGGTTTGACAACCAGCGCATAGGCCGTGCGGTAATAGGGATTGGTCCCCTGAGCCAGATCATCACCTTGTGGGAACCCCATGATGACATCGCAGCGATGAGAGCCGAGCGTCATGCGGACAAAGCCCGTCGCCTGCGGAAAGAAGGTGTAGGCAAGTTTCTTGTTGAGTTTCTGGGCGACGAACTCGGCCAGCTTATTCTCGAAACCTTCGCCAGCTTCACTGGAAAACGGCAGGTTGCGCGGATCGGCGCAGACTCGCAACACATCGGGATCGATCAGTTCAATGGACAGATCGCCCGTGCCGGGTGACTGCGCCGGAGCGGCCGTGTGATACGACATCGCGAGCAATGCCGTGCCAAGGGCGACAAAGGCAAGGCTGCGAGGGGCTTGAACGGAGGTCATTGCCATCTCCTTGGTCGCCGCGCGAAGCGGGCGCTCAGGGATTGCGTCGGCGTCGGAACTGCTGCGCTTCAGCTCTTTCCCATGCATGAATCTTCGGCCTTCTTCGCGGCGTCGGACTTGTCCTCATGCTTGGCCGGCCTCACGCGCGCGACCGCGTCATTGGCCCGCGCACGAAGGTAAACGTAGATGTCATCCATGTAACAGGAGACGTTGGGATTGTCGCCGAATGCAGGCATCACGTTCTCTTGCGAACTGCTGACGTTTTTGCGTCCGCTGGCGACCACACTAAGGAAATCCGCGTAGCTCATGGTCTTCAGCGAATCCTTCAATGCTGGAGCGTATGTCGAGCCCATCCCATCGGGACCATGGCAGACATGGCATTCGGAATGATATCGGCGATATCCCGAGTAAGTGTACCAGTCGACCGTTCCGTCGGCGGCGACTTTGAAGGTTGGGTTTCCGTCCTTGTCCAAGTATTTGCCGTCCTCGGATTTGACGGCAGTCGGATCTCCACTTCCGTCAGCGATAGCCAGCCTGCCGAACGCCATGATGGCGATTGCAGCAACTACAAATTGGGTGCGCACAAGCATGTCCTTGAGTTTGCGTGACGGGGTGGGCGTTCGCGTCCCGAGCCGGCGCGCGGGTGTTCCGCGCGCCGATCTCAAGTCGATGCTTAGTTGGCACCCTGCGGCAGGGCGAACACGGTAAGTGTTCCACCAAGTGCCGTGTAGTTGCTGAGCGCTGCGTAGCCGCCCACAGCTCCCAGTCCTGCGGTCGGGTCGGTCAGGCCCGCGGCAAGACCGATACCGGCCCACCCGCCGACGCCGGACAGCACGGCAATGTATTGCCGGCCGTTCTGCTCATAGGTGGTGACGTTGCCGATGATGCCGGACGGTGTCTTGAACTTGTAGAGCTCCTTGCCGGTCTTGGCGTCGACCGCTTTCAGGTAACCCTCCAGCGTTCCATAGAAAACCACGCCGCCTGCCGTCGCGAGCGCTCCGGACCAAACAGAGAATTGCTCCTTGTTGGACCAGACGATCTTGCCGGTCTTGTTATCCCAGGCGATGAAGTTACCCATGTGATCGTCACCCGGAGGTGGATACATGGACAGCGTTGCACCGACGTAAGGCTGGCCAGCCGTGTAGCTCACCTTGAACGGTTCGTAATCCATGCAGACGTGGTTGGTCGGCACGTAGAACAGTTGGGTGTCCGGTGAGTAGGCTGCCGGTTGCTGGTCCTTGGTGCCGAGCGCGGCGGGGCAGATCCCCTTGTTGTTGTGATCTTCACCCTGCTTGTCGGTCGAATATTGATCGACCACCTTCGGCCGGCCGTAGGTTGGCGAGCTCTTGTTCATATCGACGCCGCTGGTCCAGTTGACCTTTGGGTCGTACTTCTCGGCCACCAGCAATTCGCCGGTGCTGCGGTCGAGGGTGTAGCCCAAGCCGTTGCGGTCGAAGTGCGTCAGCAGCTTGCGCGGCTGGCCGTTCACCTGCTGATCGGAGAGGATCATCTCGTTGACGCCATCGTAGTCCCACTCATCGTGCGGCGTCATCTGATAGACCCAGCGCGCCATGCCGGTGTCGGCGTCACGCGCGAAGATCGTCATCGACCACTTGTTATCGCCAGGGCGCTGCTTCGGATTCCAGGTCGAAGGATTGCCCGAGCCATAATAAACGAGGTTGAGTTCCGGATCGTACGACATCCAGCCCCATGTACAGCCGCCGCCAATCTTCCATTGGTCGCCTTGCCATGTCTTGATGCTGGAGTCCTTGCCGACAGGTTTGCCGAGCTCGGTCGTCTTCACCGGATCGAGCATGACCTGATCGTCCGGGCCTTCCGAGAACGCGCGCCAGACCTGTTTGCCGGTCTTGGTGTCATAGGCGGTGACATGGCATTGCACGCCGAATTCGCCGCCGGAAATGCCGATCAACACCTTATCCTTGATGACGAGCGGCGCCGATGTGCCGGTCCCGCCCTTCGACGGATCGCCGTTCTTCACCGTCCATGCGACTTTACCGGTCTTGGCATCGAGTGCGACCAGTGTCGTGTCGGCCTGATGCAGGAAGATCATGCCGTCCGCATAAGCGACGCCACGATTCACCGTATCGCAGCACATCACTGGAATGACGTTGGGGTCCTGCTTTGGTTCGTACTTCCAGACGATCTTGTTGTCGGCGGACAGGTCAAGCGCGTACACGATGTTCGGAAACGGCGTGTGCACATACATCATGTTGCCGATGATCAGCGGCCCACCTTCGTGACCGCGCAGAACGCCGGTGGAGAATGTCCACGCGACCTGGAGCTTTCCGACATTATCGGCCGTGATCTGCTTGAGCTGTGAGTAGCGATGATTGGCGTAGTTGCCTGCCGGCATGACCCAATCTTTAGGGTTTTGCGACATCTTGTTGAGTTCGTCGCTGGCATTCGCAGCGACTGCACTCAACGCTGTCATCGCGCCAACAGAGACCGTGAGTAGCAGCTTGCGCATAACTATTCCTCCCACCTTCTGTTTGTTGATCTTCGGCGATGCGGGGGGTGAATGTGCTATGCGCTCAGTGTCGCCCCCGCTTACGAGGTGCATCCTCAGCAACGTGCTTATTCGACAACGTGTCGTGACTTCAGCGAGCTCTTATTGGACTACGAGACGTGCTGTCTCTCGGCGCTACGTTGCGCCGGCTTCCTTGATCACCGGATGACAAGAGCAGGTGTCCACAAAGGAATCTGCCAAGCGTAATCCGGCAATATTCCAAGAAGCAAACGGGAAGCTTCCAAATGCTAATCGTGCCAACCGCAGCGTGCAACAAAAAATCATCGTGGAACTTTTTGAAGCGCGCGGGTGTTGCGTTGCATTCGTCGCGCGACGTCGAACGATGCAGGCACGCAATTAGGTCAGGAGTACTGAGGTGGTAGTCGCCGGCCTTCGTCTCGCGCTGTGCGTTCTGTCCACAATGTTGGCAGCGAGTGTGCATGCGCAGACGCAACAGACGTTACCTCCCTTGCCGGTTCAGGAGATCGCGCCTGGTATTTTTGTCCACCTCGGCGACATGGAACTCATGACGCAAGCGAACGAAGGTGCCATCGCCAATGTCGGATTTATCGTTGGCGAGGAAGCTGTTGCAGTGGTCGACACAGGCGGAAGTGTCCGCGAAGGGCGGCGGTTACTGGCCGCCATTCGTTTGCGCACCGGGAAGCCCATTCGTTTTGTCGTGAACACCCACGGTCATCCGGATCATATGTTCGGCAACGCGGCTTTCGCCGATGGCCAAACGATCTTTGTCGGAAACAGAAATTTGCCCCAGGCACTGACTGCGCGAGCGGCCTTCTATCTGAATGGCTTTCGCGATGCGATGGGAGAGGAGCTCATCTCTGAAGTGAAGATCGTGCCGCCTACAAAATTGGTCGATGGCGAAGCGTCGCTCGATCTCGGCGGCCGAACGTTGTTGCTGCGAGCGTGGCCCGCGGCGCATACCGACAACGATCTAACCTTGTTCGACACGACGACCGGCACGCTGTTTGCCGGCGATCTGGTGTTTGTAGACCACGTGCCCGTCGTCGATGGAAGTATTCGAGGTTGGCTGACGGTGCTTGATCAACTCAGAATGCTCGCCGCTCGACGCGTTGTTCCGGGCCATGGCCCGGTCTCGGATTGGCCCGGTGCGATCGATAACGAGCGGCGCTATTTGGAGCGTCTGGTGTCGGATATACGTAGTGCGATCAGGCAAGGCGTTCCGTTGGCTGCCGCTGCGACAACCGCCGGACGGTCGGAGCAATCGCATTGGAAGTTGTTCGATGACTACAATGCGCGCAATGCGACGGCGGCCTATGCCGAACTTGAGTGGGAATAGCTGTCGGATCGGTGTATGGTGTCGTGTAAGGCGGGGCTGCATTGCTCATGGGTCGGATAATGGCCAGAACCACATTTCGCCAGTTAAGTATCGCGGCCGTCGTCGCTGCGGCTTTATCTCCTCCTGCTCCATCGTTCGCCGCTGCACCTGAGCCATACGATCCTTGGCCCGGGCTCGTGCAGGATTTGTTCAACGGTCGCGCGATGGAGGATGGTGTCGGCATCGTTGCAGTGGAGATGCCGTATCGCGCCGAGGATGCGGCGATCGTGCCGGTGACGTTGCGGATGTCGCTTCCGCCGGGTGATGGACGTCACGTCTCAGCCATCACGCTGGTGATCGATCAGAATCCGGCTCCGATGGCTGCGCGCTTCACGCTTGGGCCCGACGCGGCAATAGCGTCGATCTCGACGCGCGTGCGCGTCAATAACTACACCGATGTTCATGCCGTGGCCGAACTGAGTGATGGCAAGCTTTATGTCGTGAAGACCTACGTCAAGGCATCGGGTGGCTGCTCCGCGCCTGCGGCGAAGACTGTCGATTCAAACGATAGCAAGCTCGGCCAAATGCGATTCCGGCAATTTGCAAAGGCCGATGGCGGTCTGCGCGATGCCCAGATCATGATCCGGCATCCGAATAACTCCGGGCTGCAGATGGACCAGGTGACTCATCTTTACGTACCGGCGTTTTTCGTTGACGAACTGCGCATCTGGCGGGACGACAAGCCGCTTCTCTCCATGGAAGGCGGAATTTCAATCTCGGAAGATCCCAACATCCGCTTCACCTTCGCAGCGAAGGACGCGAAGCAATTCCGCGTCGAGGCGAAAGATACCAGCGGGCATATGTTCAAGGAACAATGGCCGGCCGATCCGTCAGGGATGTGAACTGCGAGTCGCAGGCCGTGGCGTCTATGCGTTAGAAGCAGCGGACTTCGGCTTCGGCCTGCGCCCGGCGTAGGTCGCTCAGCGCGCTTGTTGCCTGAGCCGACGACCGGAATTGGTTCCCCAGATTGCCGTGGACCTGTACCATTCTCAGCACGGTCTCCGCGCTGACGTAACGCGGATAGGGCAGCAGCGATGCAACCACGTCGATCGAACATGAGCATTGATCCAGCACGTGCTGGTTCTCGCCATTGGCTTTCATGCAACCGAAGACATAGTCGGCACGTGCGGAGGTCGGGTAGTCATTGACGTCATCGGCGTGCGAGGCGGGAGCCATCATCATGAGCATACCAAACATTATCAGCAGCGCGCGCGGACGTGACATCGTCGTGCTCCGGCAATTGAAAGATCAGTATAACCTCGTCGCGGGCCATTAGAAATTGTTGCCGGTCCCGATACCATCACTTTTGTCGGGCTAAGTGGCGGCCTCAACGGGAGCTGCGCGCGGGGTGCATGCCGTGATATCGTCGCGCCATCAACAATCCGCCGATGGGAGGTACAATGCTGCGCGTATTGATCGGCCTGGCAGCCGTGGTGCTGATGTCGGGCCATCTGCAAGCCCGCGAGAAGGGAATCCGCTTGTGGAACCTGACTACGGCGACGATCTCCAGCTTCCAACTGTCCCCTGCTGGCACGGATAGCTGGGGCCCTAATCAGACCCTGAACGACAAGGACAAGGAGGTGGATCACGACGAGCGTCTGCGTCTCGTGGACATCGCGCCGGGGCGTTATGACGCGAAGGTCGGCTACGCCAACGGGCGTTCATGCCTGGTCCGCAATCTGGAACTCAAAGCCAACGCGGTGTTCTCGATTGCCGATGCCGACCTGAAGCAATGCAATCGTTAGCCGTTCAAGCCTATGATTCCGTGGCCGTTCGGATCGTGCGATTGGCCGCGTCCGCCCGTTCCGACGGACGAGGGTATTCGCACCGCCATCGTACCGCGTTCCACTTAGGGTGCTCGCCAACCCATCGCGCGATATAGGGTGGCGCATTCATGACGCACTGTTGCGGCGAACCGTGCCAGGCAAACTGAACATGGGCCTCGTGGCAATTGGTCGGGGCCGCGATCGCGCAAACGGTGATGATGAGTTCGATCAGATCCATGTGCCGTAACCCTTCGGTCGAGTTACAAGTGTAGCACGCTCAGCAACGCGCCCAACTCGCCAATAGTTTCAGAACCGATCGATCTAGCTGATCGATCATTACGACCTCCGATTGTCGGATATTTGATGGATGCCCGGCGCAAAGAGCCGATTGACGGTCTGGAGGTCCAGCGGGCATATCTCGGTATCGGAAAGTCCTGCTGCGCCGCAGGTGCGCAGCCACATCCAAACAACCGGGAATATGCTATGGCCGAACGTCAGCACAACACTATCGACCCCATCAAACTCGACAGGCTGGCCGAGGTCGCCATCAAAGTCGGATTGCAGCTGCAACCCGGGCAGGATGTGTTCCTCACCGGCCCGGTCACGGCGCTGCCGCTGGTGCGGCGGATCGCCGAGCATGCCTACAAGGCGGGAGCGGGTCTGGTGACGCCGATTCTGTCGGACGAGGAAATCACCCTGTCGCGTTATCGCTTCGCGCAGGATGCCAGCTTCGATCGCGCCGCTGGCTGGCTTTATGAGGGCGTTGCCAAAGCGTTCGATGCCAATACCGCGCGGCTCGCCATTGTCGGCGACAATCCGATGCTGTTGGCGGGAGAGGACGCAGCCAAGGTGGCGCGCGCCAGCAAGGCCAATTCGATGGCCTATCGGCCGGCGATGGAGCGCATTACCGGCTTCGACATCAATTGGAACATCGTGGCCTTTCCGGGCGCGTCCTGGGCGAAGCTGGTATTTCCCGACGATGAGGAAGAGGCAGCCGTCGGCAAACTGGCGGACGCGATCTTTGCGGCGTCGCGTGCCGACGTCGCCGACCCGATTGCCGCATGGACGGCGCATAACGCCGCGTTACGGGCGCGTACCGATTGGCTGAACGGCCAGCGCTTCCACGCGTTGCAATATTCCGGCCCCGGCACCGATCTCACGATCGGCTTGGCGGACGGTCACGAGTGGGTCGGAGGCGCGTCGATCGCGAAGAACGGCATTGTCTGCAACCCCAATATTCCCACAGAAGAGGTGTTCACCACGCCGCACGCGCTCCGCGTCGAGGGCCGTGTTTGCAGCACGAAGCCGCTGTCCTATCAGGGTACCCTGATCGACAACATCGCGGTGCGCTTCGAGGGGGGGCGCATCGTTGAGGCAACGGCGTCGCGCGGTGCGGAGGTGCTGAACAAGGTGCTCGATACCGATGAGGGCGCGCGTCGTCTCGGCGAAGTGGCGCTTGTGCCGCATTCATCGCCGATCTCGGCCAGTGGGCTGTTGTTCTACAACACGCTGTTCGACGAAAACGCCTCGTGCCACATTGCGCTTGGGCAATGCTATTCGAAGTGCTTCGTTGGCGGCGCCAACCTCACGCCGGAGCAGATCTCTGCGCAAGGCGGCAACACCAGCTTCATTCACATCGACTGGATGATCGGGTCGGATCATATCGATATCGACGGTGTTCATGCCGACGGCCGTCGCGTGCCGGTATTCCGCAAGGGCGAGTGGGCGGCGTGAGGCAAGAGCTGGCTCAGTTGGCGGCGCTGCTAATCCGTTGAACCGTCATGCCCGCGCAGGCGGGCATCCAGTATGTAACACGCCGGCTTGCGATACTGGATCATCCGCCTTCGCGGATGATGACGTTCCCGCCTTATCTGTTGTCTCTTACACGATCCGACTCTTGCGATTGCCCCAGTAGCGGTCGCGGAGCAGGCGCTTGTAAAGTTTGCCGGTCGGCAGCCGCGGCAGTTCGGCCTCGAAGTCGATCGACCGCGGACATTTCTGGCGTGACAGGTTCTGCATGCAGAATTCGGTCAGTTCGGCGACGAGTTCTGCATCGGGTTTGACGCCGGGCATCGCTTGCACCACCGCCTTGACCTCCTCGCCGAGATCATCGTTCGGAACGCCGAACACCGCTGCATCGGCAACCTTCGGATGGGTGATGAGCAAGTTCTCGCACTCCTGCGGATAGATGTTCACCCCGCCGGACACGATCATGAACGTGGCGCGGTCGGTGAGATACAGGAAGCCGTCGTCATCGACATAACCGATGTCGCCGACCGTGCTCATGCTGCCGTCCTCGGAGCGTGTTTCCGCAGTCCGCTTTGGATCTTTGAAGTACTCGAACGGTGTCGCCGTCTTGAACCACAGCGTGCCCGGCGTTTCCTTCGGACACGGCTGCATGTTTTCATCGAGCACATGCAACTCACCGAGCAAGACCTTGCCGACGGTGCCGCGGTGCGCCACCCATTGCGGCGTGTCGCAAGCGGTGAAGCCGAGGCCTTCGGTTGCGCCATAATATTCGTGAATGATTGGTCCCCACCATTCGATCATTTGCTCTTTGACCTGCGGCGGGCAGGGCGCTGCCGCATGGATCGCGACTTCGAGTGATGAGATGTCGTATTTCTTGCGGACATCGTCGGGCAGTTTCAACATGCGTGAAAACATGGTCGGCACAAGCTGACTGTGCGTCGGCCGATACTTTTCGACCAGTTGCAGATAATGCTCGGGATCGAACCGCTCCATGATGATCGCGGTGCCGCCATTGCGAATAACCAGATTTACCGCGGCCTGCGGCGCGGAGTGGTAGAGCGGGGCCGGCGAGAGGTAGACCAGCCCGTCGCGGTAACGCCACATCTTTTGCAGGAAGTCGAACAGTGGCAATTGCTGCGATGCCGGCTGCTCCGGCAGCGGGCGTACGATGCCCTTCGGTCGTCCCGTCGTGCCGGACGAATATAGCATCGCGGTTCCGATACTTTCGTCGGTAATAGGCGTCATAGGGAAACCGGCCACCGCTTCATCGAGGTTGAGGATCGCCTTGCCATCGCCCGGGCCATCGACCACCAGGCTGACTTCCACTTTCGGACACTGCCTCAAGGCCTCGACGACCACCGGGCGCTTCTCTTCCGAGAAGATCAGCACCCGCGATTCACTGTTGTTGATGATGTAGGCAAGCTCGTCGGCTTTCAGGAACGAATTGATGCAGGTGAAATAAAGCCCCGCGCGTTCGCCGACGCCGCAGCATTCCAGATAACGGGCGTTGTTCTCCATGAAGATGGCATAGTGATCCAGCCGTTTAAGCCCGCGACTCCGCAGGAAATGCGCGAGGCGATTGGTGCGGGCTTCGAGTTCGCCATAAGTCACGGTCTCGCCGCTGCGAGCCATGATGAAAGCCGGCTGATCGCCGCGCGACTGGGCATGAATTCCGGAATACATGTCGCCTTCGCTCCCTGATGTTGTGTCCGCCGGACTTGCGCCGGTCGTTGCTTTGGCCTTGGCCTAGCTTGCAGGATATCGCCGCCGAAATCGCTGGCAAGGCAGCACCCTTCGAACTGATAGGGTCCGGCCGGTACGGTTTGTCGCGGTTTACGCTGGCAAAGCCGTCCGGATCGGCTAAGATGGCGGGAGGTATTTACCGACCAACCCCGCATGTTCGCCGCCGTCTTGGTTGCTCCCCCAAATTCCGTCTGTTGCAATCTGTACCAATGTTGCGGTGCACAGAACGCGCGCGCATTATTGCCTGGGCCTCGTCGAGAGCGCTTTCAGCGATGACCGATCTGGCGCGCGAACGGGCTGACGATCTCGCGCCGCATCTAACCGGCGTCGCCGGCTATTCCCGCATCTCTCGCCTGGCCCGTACGCTGACCACGCTCGATCCGTACGATCTGGCGTCGCTTGCGCTGCTGGCGGCGCTGTTCGTTCTCGTGCTGGCGACCTTCCGCGACTACGCCATCACCAACGACGAATGGATTCAGCATCGCTACGGCGAGTTGATCGTCGCTTATTACAAGAGCGGCTTCACCGACCGCTCGGTGTTTGCGCTCGACAATCTTTATCTCTACGGCGGCATGTTCGACATCGTCGCCGTGCTGCTGAGCCACATCGTTGCGCTCGATGCTTTTGATCTGCGCCACCTGATGTGTGCGATGATCGGCGTCGCCGGGCTGGGGTCGGCAATTGCCACGGCGCGGATGATCGGCGGTGCACGGGCGGGCCTGCTCGCCGGTATCGCGCTGGCGGTGTGCGGATCGTGGTACGGCACTATGTTCCATCACAGCAAGGATATACCCTTGGCAGCGGCGATGGCTGGCGCGCTGTATTTCCTGATGCGGGTGGCGCGCGGTCTGCCGAACCCGCAAGCGCGACACGTCGTCGGCTTTGGCGCGCTGACCGGCGCAGCGCTCGGCATCAAGGTGCTGGGCTTGTTGCTCGTCGGGTATGTCGGCATTGCCATTCTGTTGAGCATGCCGAATGCGATGTTCGCCACGCCAGCGCAAGCGGGCAATTACATCTGGCGCTCGCTGGTGCGGTTGGTGCCGGGGCTGGCCATCGCTTATGTCATCATGATCGTGACCTGGCCGTGGGCAGCGCTGTCGCCCCTCAATCCGATCCGCGGCCTGTTCAGCTTTGCAGAGTTTCACTACAACATCCGCACCGTGCTGGATGGCACTGTGTATCGCATGGCGACCATCCCGCGGCTTTACGTGCCGGTCTACATTCTCATCAAGCTGCCGCTGCTGATGCTGGCGGGCGCCGTGTTGGCTATTGCGTTCGCGGCTTTGCCGAAACTGGCGAATGCCGACGTGCCCCGCCGCCAGCGGCGCGAAGTGACGCTGGTGGCGTTCGCCGCGACTTTCCCGGTTCTCTGCGAAGTGGCGCTGCATGGCCCGGCATTCTGCGGCTTGCGGCATTTTCTCTTCGTCTTGCCGCCGCTGGCGATCCTGGCTGGCGTCGGGCTCGATCTCCTGCTGAAATCGTGGCGGAACGTCCGGATGCTTGCCCCGACAGCGATGGCAGTCATTTTGGCCGGGTTCACCTGGAATGCCGTCACGCTGGTTCGGCTGCATCCTTACGAATATCTTGTCTTTAATCCACTTGTCGGCGGCCTTGAGGGCGCTACGCGGCGCTATGCGACGGATTATTGGTTCACCATCATGCCTGAAGCTGTCGACGAACTGGAGGCCTATCTGGCCCGGACCGAACCTGTGGCCAGCCGGGACCCGGGCCATAGCTATTCGGTGGCCATTTGCGGCGAACGGGCGTCGTTCCTGAAAAAGGCGCAGCCGCACCTGCACTGGGCCGAGGTCTGGGAAACGGCGGATTTCTTCATCGCACCGACGCATATGAATTGTGATCGGGACAGCAACGGCGATATCATCGCCACCGTGCGCCGCCTGAATGTGCCGCTCGGCTACGTCAAGGATCAGCGGTCGACGCGGCGGGCGGCCAAGCGAACGGGATAAGGTTTGCGTCGATGCCGACTGTCCCGGGAATGTACTGCTTGGTCCACTTGCCTATGCTATCGGGTCACCCATGAACGCCAACGTCAAAATCCAGATTGGGCACTCCACCTGTCCGCACGATTGTCCCTCGGCCTGCGCTCTCGATGTCGAGGTGATTGACGGCCGCTCGATTGGCCGGGTGCGTGGCTCGAAACTGCAGAGCTACACGGCCGGTGTGGTGTGCGCCAAGGTCGGGCGTTATGCCGAGCGCATCCATCACCCTGATCGTGTCACGCATCCGCTGCGTCGCGTCGGCCCCAAGGGATCGGGACAGTTCGCGCGTATCTCGTGGGACGAAGCGCTCGACGAGATCGTCGCCCGCTTCAATGACGCCGAACGTGATTTCGGCGCTGAGTCGGTCTGGCCATATTACTATGCCGGGACGATGGGGCTGGTGATGCGCGACGGCATCAATCGCCTCGCGCATGTCAAGAAATACTCGCGCTTCTACAGCACCATCTGCTCGACGATTGCCTGGGCCGGATATGCAGCCGGCACCGGCATGGTGATGGGCGTCGATCCGCGCGAGATGGCGAAGTCGGACCTCGTGGTGATCTGGGGCACCAATCCGGTATCGACCCAGGTCAACGTCATGACGCATGCCACGCGTGCGCGTAAAGAGCGCGGTGCGCGCATTGCCGCCGTCGATGTCTATGACAACGAGACCATGAAGCAGGCGGACATCAAGATCATCCTGCGTCCCGGCACCGATGGCGCGTTCGCCTGCGGCGTCATGCATGTGCTGTTTCGCGACGGCTTCGCGGATCGTGCCTATCTGGCCAAATACACCGATTGTCCGGACGAGCTTGAAGCACATCTACAATCGCGCACGCCGGAATGGGCGTCGGCGATCTGCGGTGTCCCGGTCGCGGAGATCGAGGCTTTCGCGCGCGCGGTCGGCGAAATCAGGCGTTCGTACTTCCGGCTCGGTTATGGCTTCACCCGCAGCCGCAATGGCGCTGCGCAGATGCATGCCGCGCTGTGCATTCCGGCGGTGACCGGCGCCTGGCAGTACGAAGGCGGCGGCGCATTCTTCAACAACGGTTCGATCTGGAAATTCGACAAGACTTTGATCGAAGGTCTCGACGCCATCGATCCGACGACGCGGCGACTCGATCAATCCAAGATCGGCCGTATCCTCACAGGAGATGCGGAATCCCTTAAGGGCCGTGGCCCCGTGAAGGCGATGCTGATCCAGAACACCAATCCGGTCACCGTTGCGCCGGAGCAGGCACTGGTGCGGCAGGGTTTTGCTCGCGAGGATCTGTTCGCCGTGGTGCACGAGCAGTTCATGACCGAGACGGCGCAGATGGCCGACATCGTGCTGCCGGCGACGATGTTCATGGAGCACGACGACCTGTATTACGGCGGCGGCCATCAACATATCTCGGTCGGCGCCAAGCTGATCGAACCGCCCGGCGAGTGCCGCTCAAATCACGAAGTGCTGCAGGGACTGGCGCAGCGTCTCGGCGCCAGGCATCCGGCCTTCGACATGACCGCGCGCGAACTGATCGATGCGACCCTGCGCGCCAGCGGGCAGGGCAGCGTTGAAGGCTTGCTCGACGATCTCTGGCGCGATCTGCAGCCGGACTTCCGCACCTCGCACTTTCTCGACGGCTTCGCCCATACCGACGGGAAATTTCATTTCAAGGCCGATTGGCCCAACGTGCCGGTGCCTGTCAACGATCGCATGGGCAAGTGGGACAGCATGCCCGGTCTGCCGGATCATTGGGCGGTGATCGAGGAAGTGGACGCCGAACATCCGTTCCGGCTGGCGACCAGTCCGTCGCGGAGTTTCCTCAACACCACGTTCAACGAGACGCCGTCGTCGAAAGCGCGCGAAGGCGTGCCTTCGGTGATGATGCATCCCGACGATGCTGCAGGCCTGATGATTGCCGACGGCGATATCGTCACCCTCGGCAACATGCGCGGAGAAACGACGCTGACGGCGCGACTGTTCGCAGGCGTACGGCGCGGTGTGATGATCGCTGAATCGGTGCATCCCAATCACGCCCACATCGGCAATCGTGGCATCAACATGCTGACCGGTGCCGAGGCCGTCGCACCCTTTGGCGGTGCGGCGTTCCACGATAACAAGGTCTGGGTACGCAAGGCAGATCTGCTGAAATCCGTTTAGCGCTCATCGCTGGCGCGGTTTGTCGACAACCATCCGTGAAACCAGAATCTGCGCGAGCACAAGGATCGGTGCATGAAGTGGCTTGGCGTGCTGGTTATCGTTATTGTTGGCATCGTCGGGCTCTTTCGCACGGCATATCCCAGCGTAACTGTGCGATATCATCTTACGCTCAATGCTGTGGTTGATGGCGTTCCGAAAGTGGGTTCTGGCGTCATCGAAGTCAGCTACAGCAAAATCCCACAAATTCTGGGATCGTCCGCCGAGTTCACAATCGATGTTCAGGGGGAGGCTGTTGCGCTTGATCTCGGTTCGCATGGAACTCTGTTCGCTCTCCTCAAGGAAGGAGAAGACAGTCGTTCTTCCGCTGAATGGATTGTCTTGCGCGCGTTCAACCTGCCGGGAGGTGCGCTCCCGTCGCCTGTCGAGAAGGGCGTGAAGCAGGTCGGTCAGCTTTCCGGCAAGGTCGATTTGCCGCTGAAAAATTTGCCGCTTCTTGTGCACTTCCGCGACATCAACGATCCGACGACGGTCGAAAAGGTTGATCCGTTTAACCCCCAAAAAACATTAGGTCCCGGCGTCGAGCTTAAAGGGGCGTCGGTTGAGATTGTATCGGCGGGAGTATGGCCCCTCAGTTGGTGGGGAATAACGGGCGAGAGACTCACGCGTGACGTCGACGCAAGGCTCACCTGGTTAAGCGGTTACTTTAATCGAAGGCTTGATGGTGGGCGATTTGAAAGCGTTTCCGCCCCCAACAGATTTGCAAACTCGCTGAGCGCTGGCTCATTTAAAGCGGGGACGATGCGCTGACGATAAGGCTTTGCATCCGAGGCAGCGTCGGTATCGGGGTTTTCATCGGGTACTGAAGCAAGGCTGCTCCCCGCAAGCCCGATTGCGTGGCATCGATCGATTGCGCTACAAATCCTGACGGGATCGCTATCCGATCTCGTGAAGGGATTTCATGTCCGCCAACGATGCGCTGCATATTGCTGTCCTCGCCGGAGATGGCATCGGGCCCGAGGTGATGGCCCCCGCGCTGGAAATCCTGCGCAAGATCGAGGCGACATCGAAACTCAAATTCCGTTTCACGGAAGCAGCGGCGGGCGCCAATCACTATCTGGAAACCGGGGCGTCGATGCCCAAGTCGACGGTGCGGCTTTGCGATGAGGCGGATGCCATCCTGCTCGGCGCCTGCGGTTTGCCGCATGTGCGTTATCCGGACAACACCGAGATTACGCCGCAGATCGAGTTGCGCTTTCTATTCGATCTCTATGCGGGCGTTCGCCCGGCACGATTGATCCCAGGCGTGCCGAGCCCGATCGTCGGCGCGGCAGAGCATGGCATCGATCTGGTGCTGATTCGGGAATCCACCGAAGGGCTGTTCGCCTCGATGGGTAAGGGCGTCGTCACCGATGACGACGCGCGCGAGACGCTGGTCATCACCCGCAAAACCTCGCAGCGGTTATTCGACTTCTCGTTCCGGCTGGCGCAACGGCGCAGGGCGCAGGGGCGGCGAGGCCTGCTGACCTGCGTCGACAAGGCCAACGTCTTCAAGGCATTTGCGTTCTTTCGCGGCATCTTCGATGCCACCGCGGCGCACTATCCCGATGTTGAAACCGCGCGCACATATGTCGACGCTTGCTCGGCGCAGCTCGTCAGGCGGCCGTGGGATTTCGATGTGATGGTCACGGAGAACATGTTTGGCGACATCCTGTCCGACCTGACTGCGGGACTCGTCGGTGGACTCGGCATGGCGCCGTCGGCCGATATCGGCGATCGACATGCGGTCTTCCAGCCATGCCACGGCACCGCGCCGGATATCGCAGGCCAAGGCAAGGCCAATCCGACGGCGATGATCCTCTCCGCTGCAATGATGCTTGATTGGCTGGCTGACAAACACGACGTGCCTGAGGCTGCCAGCGCGGCACAGCGCATCGAGCGCGCGGTTGACAAAGCCTATGCCTGTGGCCTCCGATCGATGGAGTTCGGCGGTGCGGATGGTACAGCCAATATCGCGAGGGCCGTGCTTGCAGAACTCTGACGCCGATCGGTGACGCGATACTTTTGACGCAAGCGAAATCGGCTTCGTGTCACAGCACTTTATAACAAGAACCGTTGAGGGAGAGATGCCATGAAAAGTTTCAAAGTCACCGATTTCAATGCGCCGCTGACCGAGGTCAACGAGCCCACACCGCAGCCCTCCGGCACGCAGGTCTTGATCAAGGTCAAGGCAGCAGGCGTTTGTCACAGCGACCTCCATATCTGGGAAGGCGGCTACGATCTCGGCCATGGCCGTGCGCGGCTGTCGTTGAAAGAGCGTGGCGTGTCGCTGCCGCGCACCATGGGACATGAGACGGTTGGTGAAGTCGTGGCCATCGGGCCGGACGCGAAGACCGATCTCATGGTCGGCGATGTGTGTCTGGTCTATCCATGGCTCGGTTGCGGCAAATGCGCGACCTGCCTTGCCGACGAAGAAAACATGTGCCTGACGCCGAACTCGCTCGGCGTCTATTGCGATGGCGGTTATGCCGATCACATGACAGTGCCCAACGCGAAGTATCTCATCAACCTGAATGGGCTCGATCCCGTTACCGCCGCGCCCTACGCCTGCTCCGGTGTGACCACCTACAGCGCACTCAAGAAGGTCGAAGCGCATCTTAATGAGCCCATTGTCATCATCGGTGCCGGCGGGCTCGGACTGATGGCGCTGTCGCTATTGAAGGCGATGGGCGGCAAGGGCGCCATCGTCGTCGATATCGATGCGCGCAAGCGCGAGGCGGCAGTGCAGGCCGGTGCGCTGGGCGCCGTCGATGGAATGGCATCCGATGCGCTGGAGCAGATTGCCAAGATTGCAGGCGGCCCGGTGCGCGCGGCGATCGATCTGGTCGGCAACGCGCAGACCGCTCAGCTTGGGTTCGATTGTCTAGCCAAAGGTGGCAAACTGATCATGGTTGGTCTGTTTGGCGGCGGCGCGACATGGGCGTTGCCGCTAATTCCGATCAAGGCGATCACCATTCAGGGCAGCTACGTCGGCAACTTGCGTGAAACCAAGGAATTGCTCGATCTGGTGCGAACCAAGAAGATTGCGCCGATTCCGGTGACGCCGATGCCGCTGGCCAAAGCCGATGCCGCGCTCAACGACCTCAAGAGCGGCAAGCTGGTCGGCCGTGCGGTGCTGACGCCGTAAGACGCGTGAGGTGATCCATCCTCGGCCCGGTGGCGGGCGGAGGAAAATTACCGGAAGAACATTTCCTGATTGCGCCGCTCGAGTTCTTCGCCGTAGGTGCGCAGGACATGCGCTTCGCTGACGGTGCCGATCACGGTGCGATCCGCGGCGTTGTCGACCACCGCCAGCACGTCGGCCTCGGTTTTCTCGAACGCCTTCATGATGTCGCGGATCGACGTCAGTGGCAGCAGGAAGGATTCCTGCTGATGCGCCAGCGATGCAACAGGTGTCTCGGGCGGGATATCCGCCGAGTGCAGTTCGGCGACTGATACCAAGCCATCATAGCGCCCATCGGGTGCACGCAGTACCAGATACTTGATACGCCCAGGCTGAAACAGCTTCAACGCTTCGTCGACCGTGGTTTGGCCCGGAATGGTTTCGAAGTCGGAACGCATCAATGTGGTGGCATTGAACTGCTTCACCCAACCGATGTCCTGCGGTCCGCGGATGACCTCGCCGCGCAGATGGAAGCGCCACGTCGCGAAACTGTAACCGAACAATTCACGCACGATCAGCGCCGTCACGGATGAGGCCACGATGGCTCCGACCGTCACCGAGAACTCGCCGGTGATCTCAAGCGCGAGACAGATCATGGCGAACGGCGCCCCGATCACGCCGGTGCCGAATGCCGCGAGAGCGGCAATTGCCGCGATGCCGGATGGCAGCGCTACATCCGGCAGCACCATGCCACTGAGCGTGGCGTAGAGCATGCCGATCAGCGAGCCGAGCAGCAGCGATGCGAAAAACAGTCCGCCACGAAAGCCGGAGCCGATCGTCACGGCTGTCGCCATCGATTTCAGCAGGATGGTGGTGAACAGCAGCAGCCAACCGGGATTGTTGAGCAGCAGCAACTGCATGGCTCCGTGACCGGAGCCGAGTACGGTCGGCGTCAACAACGCCATGGCGCCGATCAACGCGCCGCCGATGATCGGGCGCAAGCCGCGCAGAAAGCGCAAGCGCTGAAAGATCCGCTCGGAGAAAGCCACCGCGAGCATCAATGCGATACTCATGAGCGCGCAGATCACGCCGATCAATGCCGCCTGTCCGATGAGTTCGATCGAAACCGGTGTTGCGTGTCCTGCGATCTGCAGGAACGAGGGGTGGCTGAGCGAACGCGCCACCAGCAGCGCGGCAACGGCGCTGGCGACCACCGGCATGAGATTGGCGGCGGTGTAAGCGCCGAGGATCACCTCGAACGCATAAAACGATCCCGCCAGTGGCGCGGAAAATGCAGCGCTGATGGCGCCCGCCGCGCCGCAGGCAACAAGCAGGCGCATGTCGCTGCGGCGTGCTGCGAGCTTGCGGCCGAAATACGAACCGAAGGCTGAACAAATCTGGGTGTATCCGGCCTCGAGTCCGACCGAGCCACCGAAGCCATTGGAGATGAGGGTCTGGAACGAAATCAACAGACTGCCGCGCATCGACACCCGGCCGCCCAATAGCGCATTGGCTTCGATGGCGTCGGCCATCTGGCCTTTCAACTTGGTGCCGACAAGCCACGCCAATGCCGCCAACACGGCACCGCCAGCAATCGGCACGAACAATGTGCGTTGCCAGGAAATGGTCCCGGTCGCGCTCAAATGTGCATCGAACGGAATTGCGAACAGGACCGAGTGAATGAATTCGCTGAGCGCCGCGATGGTCGCGACGAGCAACCCGCTCAGAACACCGATGACGATGGCGACGGTAACGACGCCGGTCTCGCGATTACGAACGAAATTGCGCAGGACGGCCGGTAGCAGATATCCCGCCGTGGCAGACTTCGAGGCTCGGTGCTGCTGCTTTTCGGCATAAGTCATTCGGAACCCGAAGTACGCGTCTGAGCGCGTTGCCGGCCCTTGGGCGGAAATAGCGAATGGAACCGTGAAGTAGCCGGGAGTGCGGCTGCGGTCACGGATATAACGGGAAACCTACGTTTCACAACGCATTTCGCGGGCCGCAGGGCGGCCTCGCGAAATTGTCAACTCGGTCCGGGCTCGACGCCATCGCGGCTGGAGCACGGGGATCCGAATGTGTCCGGCCGTCAGAGGTTGCTGTCGGTGATGGCCGAATAAACCAATGTGCGAAGCTCGCGCCGCACCGGATAAGCGCTCGACGGCAGCACTTGCGTCATGAAGATGGCGATCAAGTCTTCGGCCGGGTCGATCCAGAACGATGTGGTGGCCGCGCCGCCCCAGGCATATTCGCCGGGGCTGCCGGGGATTAGCGACAGCGCGGGATCGATCGAGATCGAGAAACCGAGTCCGAAGCCGATTCCGGCGTAGGTGGCCTCGCTGAACAGCGAGCGCGAAAGCTGTGTCAGATCCTTGCCGCCCGGCAGATGATTGGTCGTCATCAGCGCCAGCGTCTTGGGAGCAAGCAGGCGCACGCCGCCGAGTTCGCCGCGATTGAGCAGCGCACGGCAGAAGGTGAGATAGTCGGCGGCCGTCGAACACAAGCCGCCGCCGCCGGAAATGAATGATGGCGGTTCGAGGAACGAACTGGTTGTGGGATCGTCCTGCAGTGTCAGGCCGCCTTTGGCGCCGGGTGAATGAAACGTCGCCATGCCGCCGGGCGTCGCATTATAACAAGCGGCGAACCGATGCGCCTTGGCCGCCGGGACGTGGAAGTCGGTGTCATGCATGCCGAGCGGCTGGAAGATGCGCTCGCGCAGGAATTGCTCGAATGGCTGGCCGCTGATCTTCTCGATCAGGTAGCCGATCACGTCGGTGGATACGGAATAATTCCACGCCTCGCCGGGCGAAAACTCCAGCGGGATGCTGGCAAGGTCGTCGATCATCGACTGCATGGTGCCGGCCTTCTCGACTTCGCCAATCTTCTTGGCACGATAGGCGGCATCGACATTGGAGCGTTGTTGGAAGCCGTAGGTCAGGCCCGAGGTATGGCGCAGCAGATCGACGATCTGCATCGGGCGCGTCACCGGTCTGGTCAGGAATGGCGGCGTGGTGCCGGCCTGGAACACCCGCAAATCCTGCCATTGGGGGATGTATTTGTGCACGGGCTCATCAAGCGCGACGCGGCCTTCCTCGACCAGCATCATGAACGCCACCGAGGTAATCGGCTTGGTCATCGAATAGATGCGGAAGATGGTGTCGTCCTGCATCGGCTTTTTGCGTTCGAGATCTGCGTAGCCCTGCACGGCGCTGTGGGCGATGGCGCCACGGCGGTAGATCAGCGTCTGCGTGCCGGGGAAACGGCCGCTATCGATGTAGCGCCGCTTGAGATGATCCTCGACGCGTGCCAACGCGGTGGCGGACATGCCCAGCGTAACCGGAGGGGCGGATTTCGCGATCAGTTCCAGTTCGACTTGCTGGGCTTTGCGTTGGACGGTCATCAATCATTTCTCCGGGGGACGGTCAGTTTCACGGCGTTTCGTTGACGAATTGGTCGGCCATAATATTCACGCGCGAGACAAACTGCGCAATATAGTCCGTCCTGTAAATCGGTCCTCAAGCAATTCCGGAAACGCGAATGCCCATGACAAAACGGCCGTTCGGCCCTTCAGGTAGCGACGTTTCGGTCATCGGGCAGGGTACATGGTATCTCGATCAGGGCGATCGTGCGGCGGCCATCGCGGCATTGCGGCGCGGCCTCGATCTCGGCATGAGCCATATCGACACCGCCGAGATGTATGGCGACGCCGAACCGGTCGTCGCGCAGGCCATCGCTGGCCGCCGCGACGAGGTTTTTCTGGTGTCGAAGGTTTTGCCCAGCAACGCCTCGCGGCTTGGCACGATAACGGCCTGCGAGCGCTCGCTGAAACGGCTGCAGACCGACTGGCTGGATTGCTACCTGCTGCACTGGCGTGGACAATATCCGTTCGAAGAAACCGTCGCCGCCTTCGAGCAGCTGGTCGCCGCCGGCAAGATCCGTTCGTGGGGCGTCAGCAATTTCGATGCCGACGATCTTGACGAATTGCTGGCGGTCGCCGGCGAGGGACGCATTGCCTGCAATCAGGTCCTGTATCATTTGCGCGAGCGCGCCATCGAGTACGCGGTCATCCCATGGTGCGAGGCGCACGGCGTCGCTGTGACAGCCTATTCGCCGTTCGGGCACGATGATTTTCCGCAAGGAGATTCGGCGCAGGGCCGTGCGCTGCAGGCCATCGCCGATGCACGCCACGTCACACCGCATCAGGTTGCCCTGAGCTTCCTGACACGGCAACCGATTGTCTTTGCGATCCCCAAGGCCTCGTCGGCGTCACATGCGGCGGACAACGCCGCAGCCGGCAACTTGACGTTGAACGAGGACGAGATCGCCGCACTCGACCGCGCTTTTCCGCGCGGACTGCAGCCGCGCAGCCTGCCGATGTTATGACGGTGCATAACGGCTGCCCATTCGCGCTACTTGTCGCGGTGGCGCGAATAGCGTTTGGTCGAGCAATCTCCACCGAACCAGATTCCAGGGACCGTTTTGCCCCCATCTCCCACGCCAGTTCCGGCATTCGCCAGCGATTCCGGGTATTCGCCGATTCGTGAGCGCGCCCGCGCGCCGCAGCGAACCGATCGGCCGTTCCGCGGCATCTCGCTGGTCATCGCCTCGACGGTATTTCTGGCCTGTTCGGATGCGATGTCGAAATACCTCACCAAGGAACTGCCTCCGATCGAAATCGCCTGGATCCGTTTTTCGGTGTTCGTGCTCATCATGCTGCCGGCCATCGTGTTGCGGCCCGGCGGCAATGTGCTGCGAACGACGCGCCCTGTCTTACAGGTGTTGCGTGGCGTCGGCCTCGTGGCGTCGTCGTTGTTTTTCATCTGGGGCCTGCGCTATCTGCCGATTGCAGAGGCCTCGGCGACGGCGTTCGTCGCGCCCGTCTTCGTGACCTGCCTGTCGATCGTCGTGTTGGCGGAAAAGGTCGGCGTGCGGCGCTGGATCGCAACCATCGTCGGCCTTGTCGGGGTACTCATCGTGGTGCGGCCGGGCACCGATGCGTTTCACCCCGCGGCGTTCTTTCCCATCACGTCGGCGCTGGGCTGGGCCTTTGCGCTGGTGCTGACGCGGCAGATCAGCGGCAGTGACCGCCCGGTGACGACAATGGCATACTCGGCGATTGTCGGGCTCGCGGTTCTCACCGCGCTGGTTCCGTTCGTCTGGGTGACGCCGACCTGGACCCAGGTTCTCATCGCCATCGGGATCGGTGTGTCGTCCACGGCCGGCCACTGGATTGTCGTGCTGGCCTATCGGCACGCCGATGCATCCGTGCTGGCGCCATTCACCTACAGCCAACTGGTGTGGGTCAGCATCCTGGGCTTCGTGATGTTCGCTGAACTGCCGGATCGCTGGACCGTGCTGGGTGCGGCGATCATCATCTGCAGCGGTCTTTACATCGCGCATCGCGAGCGGGTGCGCAAATTGCGGCGAGTGGCCGCGGAAGCTTACCCCAGCGCGTGATCGGCGCTCATACCGGCAGCGCGATGGAATATTTCACCTGGCTGAGCGCGAAGCTCGACTCGATCGAGGCGATGCCATCGAGCCGTGTCAGTTTGGTCTTCAGAAACGTTTCGTAGGACGGCAGGTCGGCGGCGACCACGCGCAACAGATAATCGCGATTGCCGGTCATCAGGTAGCACTCCAGCACTTCGTCCCAGCCGGAGATCGCTTTGGCGAAACGGTCGAGGTCTTCTTCCTTCTGCCGCGCCAGCTTGATCGAGATGAAGACGCTGACATGCAGTCCGAGCGATGTCTGATCGACGGTCGCGATGTAGCGGGTGATGACGCCGCGCTCTTCCAGCAGCTTGACACGACGATGGCATGGCGAGACCGAGAGCCCGACCTTGTCAGCGAGCTCCTGCATGGTCGTTCGTCCATCCCGCTGCAGGATGGCGATGATCTTGCGGTCGATGGTGTCGAGGGTATTCACTGGGAAGGATCCATTAAAATCTGCAAATTATTAGTATGATATACCAATAAATATCGATAGCGCGCGAAATTTTGAGAATTACGGAGGTCGCGTCCCGGCTACCATGAGACTTGCATCGCTCATGTGAGTCTTCGCCATGCCCCTCGATCCCCGTCGCCTTGAACTGCTGACAGCCCTCGCACGCAAGGTGCTGTGGCTGTCGTCGTGGACCATCCATCACGCCAATCATGTGCGGCCCAATGTCGATGGTCTGAAGGTCGGTGGACATCAGGCGTCGTCGGCATCTCTCGCTACCATCATGTCGGCGCTGTATTTCTGCGTCCTGAGGCCGGAAGATCGCGTCGCGGTGAAGCCGCACGCCAGTCCGGTGTTTCACGCCATCCAATATCTGTTCGGGCATCAGACCCGCGACAAGCTGGAAAATTTCCGCGGCTACAAGGGCGCGCAGTCGTATCCGTCACGCACCAAGGATGTCGACGATGTCGATTTTTCCACCGGCTCGGTCGGGCTCGGCGTGGCGCAGACGTTGTTCTCGTCGCTGGTGCAGGATTATGTCGGCGCCCATGGCTGGTTGAACGGTCGTCGTGAAGGACGGATGATCGCGCTGGTCGGCGACGCCGAGATGGACGAGGGCAACATCTTCGAGGCATTGCTCGAAGGCTGGAAGCAGGGACTGCGCAATACCTGGTGGATCGTCGACTACAATCGCCAGAGCCTCGATGCCGTGGTGCGCGAGGGTCTTTGGGAGAAGTTCGAGACCATGTTCCGCAACTTCGGCTGGGACGTGGTGATTGTGAAGTATGGCAAGCTGATGCAGGCGGCGTTCGCCGAACCGGGCGGCGAAGCGCTGCGCCGCTGGATCGACAACTGCCCGAACCAGATGTATGCGGCACTGTGTTTTCAAGGCGGCGCGGCGTTCCGCAAGCGGCTGCATGACGAGATCGGCGATCAGGGCCCAGTGACGGCGCTGATCGAGCGGCGCACCGACGCGGAATTGCTGGCGCTGATGTCGAATCTCGGCGGCCACGATATGGCCTCGATGCTGGAAGCCTTCGAAGCCATCGATCACGATCGCCCAGTGTGCTTCATCGCCTACACCATCAAGGGCGTAGGCCTGCCGTTCCAGGGCCACAAGGACAACCACGCCGGGCTGATGACGCCGACCCAGATGGAGGCCTTCCGTCAGGCGCAGAATATCCGGGACGGTCATGAATGGGACAAGTTCGAGGGCCTGCCGCAATCGTCCGACGAACTCGCTACTTTCCTGCAGCATGTGCCGTTCAATCGCGATGGCAAGCGGCGTCTCGATGCACCCCAGGTCGCCATGCCGGAACGGCTGGCATTCACGCCTGCTGCGCAGATGTCGACGCAGCAAGGCTTCGGCCTGATCCTCAATGAACTGGCGCGCGGCGATTCCGATCTTGCGTCGCGCATCGTCACCGCGTCGCCCGACGTCACGGTCTCGACCAATCTTGGACCGTGGGTCAATCGGCGCGGGTTGTTCGCCAAGGCGACCGCCGCGGACCTGTTCAGGAAGGAGAAGATTCCCTCGACCTTTACCTGGGAGTATTCGCCGAAGGGGCAACACATCGAACTCGGCATCGCCGAGATGAATTTGTTCATCCTGATGTCGGCGCTTGGATTATCGCACGAGATCAATGGCGCGCGGCTCCTGCCGATCGCGACGCTGTACGATCCGTTCATCGAGCGCGGACTCGATGCGTTGAACTACGCCTGCTATCAGGATGCGCGCTTCATGGTGGCTGCGACACCGTCCGGCATCACGCTGGCGCCGGAAGGCGGGGCGCATCAGTCGATCGCGACACCGCTGATCGGCATGGCGCAGGACGGGCTGGCGTCATTCGAGCCGGCGTTTGTCGATGAACTCGCCAGCATCATGCGCTGGGGCTTCGCGCATATGCAGCGCGATCTTAACGACAAGGGCGACGAGCAGAGCGGCATGCGCAGCGGTGGATCGGTCTATCTGCGGCTGTCCACCCGCACCATCGACCAACCGCAGCGGATCATGACGCCGGGGCTGCAGCGGCATATCGCCGATGGCGCCTATTGGCTGCGCGAACCGGGACCGAATGCAGAGGTGGTGGTGGCGTATACCGGGGCGGTGGCACCGGAGGCCATTGAAGCCATCGGCCTGCTCGGCGAGAGCCGCCGCGACGTTGGACTGCTGGCGATCACTTCGGCGGACCGGCTGCATGCCGGTTGGACCGCCGCGCGGAAAATGCGGCGCGAGCGGCGTGGCGCGCCCTATATGAGCCACATCGAGAAACTGCTGGCGCCGCTGCGGCGCGATTGCGGCATTGTCACTGTGCTCGACGGGCATCCGGCGACGCTCGGCTGGATCGGTGCGGTGTGCGGTCATCGCATGGAAGCGCTTGGCGTCGAGCACTTCGGCCAGACCGGCAGCCTCGGCGATCTGTATCGGCACTATGGGCTCGATGCCAACGCGATCATCGACGCAGCGGAATCGCTGACCGCTGGCGGGCCGGTGCGACATCGCAAGCTGGCGGTTTAGGCGTTTCTGGCGGCCGACTTGCGTCTACACGCTAATTTGACGAGATGCCGCAATCGCATTCGTGACCCTTGCGTCAGGCGGGTTCAATTCCCTGAAGTTTCGTGCAAGGATGGTGTCAGAACGTCTCCGTTCCATCCAAATATCACGAAATCTGTGAGGTCTCGTCATGGTCAATCGCATGCAGTTCTACATCGACGGCGCTTGGGTCGATCCCGTCGTCAAGAAGTCGACGCCGGTGATCAATCCCGCCACCGAAGATGCGATGTACGACGTTGCGCTCGGCTCCAAGGCCGACGTCGACAAGGCCGTTGCCGCCGCCAAGCGGGCTTTCGAGACCTACTCGCAGACCAGCCGCGAGGAGCGGGTCGCGCTGCTCAGCAAGATCATCGAGATTTACAAGGGGCGCATGAAGGAGATCGGCGCCGCCGTCTCCGATGAGATGGGCGCGCCGCTGCCGATGGCCGAACGCTTGCAGGCGGGTGCCGGCCTCGGCCATCTCGCCTCGACCCTCGAAGTACTGAAGAACTATCAGTTCGAGGAACCGCTTGGTTCCGCAGTCGTGGTGCGCGAACCGATTGGCGTCATCGGCATGATCACGCCGTGGAATTGGCCGCTGAACCAGATCGCCTGCAAGGTCGCTCCGGCGCTGGCCGCGGGCTGCACCATGATCCTCAAGCCGTCGGAATATACGCCGACGTCGGCGTTGATCTTCGCCGAGATCCTGCATGAAGCCGGTGTGCCGAAGGGCGTCTTCAATCTCGTCAATGGCCTCGGCCCAGAGGTGGGCGCGGCGATGAGCGAGCATCCGGATATCGACATGATCTCGTTCACCGGCTCGACCCGCGCCGGCATCGACGTGGCGAAGCGCGCTGCGCCGACCGTCAAGCGCGTCAGTCAGGAACTCGGCGGCAAGTCGCCGAACGTCATCCTTGACGACGCAGACCTTGCCAAGGCGGTGACCGGTGGCGTGGCGCACATGTTCAACAACTCCGGCCAGTCGTGCAATGCGCCGTCGCGCATGATCGTGCCGCTGTCGAAAATGAAGGAGGTTGCCGCCATCGCCAAGGGCGTTGCCGACAAGACCAAGGCGGGCGATCCGCGCGCCGAAGGCACCACCATCGGGCCGGTGGTCAACCGCGTGCAGTGGGACAAGATTCAAGGCCTGATCCAGAAGGGCATCGACGAAGGTGCGACACTGGTGGCCGGCGGTCCCGGTCTGCCGGAAGGCGTCAACAAGGGCTTCTATGTGCGCCCGACGATCTTCGCCGACGTCACCGACAAGATGACCATCGCCAACGAAGAAATCTTCGGGCCGGTGCTGGTCATCATGGGCGCGAAGGATGAGGCGGAGGCGGTGAAGATCGCCAACGATACGCCGTACGGTCTCGCGGGTTATGTGTCGGCCGGAACCGTCGAGCGGGCGCGCAAGGTCGGCCGCCAGATCCGCGCCGGCAACGTCAATCTCAACGGCGTGCCGAATGAGCGCACCGCGCCGTTCGGTGGCTACAAGCAGTCCGGCAACGGCCGCGAGTGGGGCAAGTTCGGTCTCGAGGAATATCTCGAGGTGAAAGCCATCGCCGGGTTCAACGCGGCCTGATCGACGCAATGAACAGCACAACGCCGGAACGGGATCGCAATCCCGCTCCGGCGTTTCTTTTGCCTTCTGACGATGACGTGTGAGAAGGACCGATGACGGACGCGTTTCACATCCGTAGCGTTCAGGCGTTCTGCTATCGCTATCCGCTGACGACGCCGGTGGTGACGTCGTTCGGCACCATGCGCGACCGTCCCGCTGTGTTCATCCGCGTCGAAGATAGCGACGGTGTCGTGGGCTGGGGCGAAGTGTGGTGCAATTTTCCGGCGGTCGGCGCCGAACATCGCACTCGTCTCATCAATGACATGCTGGCCCCGATGCTGGCGCAGCGCAGCGTCACGCACCCGTCGGAGGTGTTTGAACATCTCAGTACGCAAATGAGCGTCATGGCACTGCAATCCGGCGAACCGGGTCCGTTCGCGCAGGCGATTGCGGGGATTGACATCGCGCTGTGGGACGTGTTCGCGCAGCGTGCCAGGTCGCCGCTTTGGCGTTTGCTCGGTGGCACGTCGGGCCGCATGCGCGTTTATGCCAGCGGCATCAACCCCACCGGATCGGTGGCGATGGCCGAGGCAGCGCTCGGGCGCGGGCATCGTGCCTTCAAACTGAAGATCGGCTTCGATGCGGAGCGTGATGTCGCCAATCTTACGGAATTGCGTCGGGTGATCGGTAGCGATCCCATTGCCGTGGACGTCAATCAGGCGTGGACACTCGAGCAAGCGATGCGATTGACGCCCGCTCTGGAGCAATTCGATCTGGCCTGGCTGGAGGAGCCGCTGCGCGCCGACCTGCCGTGGCCTGAGTGGCAGACTTTGAAGCAGGGAACCGCGATACCGTTGGCGGGCGGTGAAAACATCGCGGGCCGCGACGCCTTCTCCACCGCCCTCGCGCAGGATGTATTCTCCGTAGTGCAGCCCGACGTGGCGAAGTGGGGCGGCATCACCGGTTGCATCGCGGTTGCGCGCGATGTCATCGCCGCCGGGCGTATGTATTGCCCGCATTATCTCGGCGGTGGCATCGGGTTGCTGGCATCGGCGCATCTGCTGGCCGCCGCAGGCGGCGACGGCATGCTGGAAGTCGACAGCAACGACAATCCGCTGCGCGACCAGTTCTGCGGTGCGGTTGCCAGCATCGAGGATGGCTGGATCGAACTGCCGGAGGCATCCGGCCTCGGCATCGCGCCGGACATTGCAGCAATCGAACGGTACCGGACGCTGTAAGCACGCAAAAAAACGTCAGCCGCCCGGCGCGCCTTGCGTATTAACGTAGAGCGCGTAGATCGATTGGCTCGCGGCCATGAACAGCCGGTTGCGCTTGAGGCCGCCGAAGCAGACGTTGGCGCAACGCTCCGGGAGCGCGATGCGGCCGATCAAAGCCCCATCCGGGGCGAAGATATGCACGCCATCCAGTTCCGGCTCGCCCATGCCCCAGCCGCACCATAAATTGCCATCGATGTCGCAGCGCATGCCGTCCGGCGTGCCGGGACCGGCGTCGATATGGATGCGGCGATTGCTGACGGTCGCGCCATTCGCGGCGACGTCGTAGGCGAGGATTTTGCGGTTCGGTACGCCGCGCGACTCGACGACGTAGAGGATTGTTTCGTCCGGCGAGAAACACAGTCCGTTCGGCCCGAGAACGCCCTCAGCTACGATAGAGACCGCACCGCTGTTGCCATCCATCCGATAGACGTTTTGCGGCAGCTCTGGTTCGGCCTTGTAGCCCTCGTAGTTGCCGAGCAGGCCGAACACCGGATCGGTGAACCAGATCGAGCCGTCGGATTTCACCACGACGTCGTTCGGCGAATTCAGCCGTTTGCCGCCGAACGTATCCGCCAGCACGGTGAGCGAGCCGTCGTATTCGGTACGGGTGACGCGTCGGCCACCATGCTCGCAACTGACCAAGCGGCCCTGGCGGTCGCGGGTATGGCCATTGGCGAAGTTGGATGGCTTGCGGAAGATGCTGACCGCGCCGGTTTCCTCTTCCCACTTGAGGATGCGATTGTTCGGGATGTCGCTGCATAACAGATAGCGGCCATCGCCGAACCACACCGGCCCCTCGGCCCAGCGAAGCCCGGTGGCGATCCGCTCCACCGCCGACAGTTTCAGCCAATACTTCTCGAAACGAGGATCGAAGCTCTGAATGGCTGGATCGGGATAACGCGTGGCGGGCCGCCAGCCGTCGTCGAAAAGTTCGGGATTATCGGGCATGGCGGTCTCGTAGTGGAAGGTTGGCAGGGCGGGGGCGAATTGCCTCGCATCATGCGCGGTGGGGGCGTTTCGTGCAACACAGCGTGATTGCGCGGATTGTTGACAACAATCGCGATGGCCACCTAACTGTCGGATAACAAGCAAGCGACAAGGAAATGCCGATGGCCGATGGGCTTCGCAAGGGACTGACGAGCTATGGCGATGCGGGCTTCTCGCTGTTTCTGCGCAAGGCTTTCATCAAGGCGGCAGGCTATTCCGACGATGCGCTGAACCGGCCGATCGTCGGCATCACAAACACCCATAGCGACTATAATCCGTGCCACGGCAATGCACCGGCGCTGATCGAAGCGGCGAAGCGCGGCGTCATGCTGGCGGGCGCGCTGCCGATGGTGTTCCCGACTATCTCGATCGGGGAGAGTTTTTCTCATCCGACCTCTATGTATCTGCGAAATCTGATGGCGATGGATACCGAGGAGATGATCCGCGCCCAGCCGATGGACGCCGTGATCGTCATCGGCGGCTGCGACAAGACTTTGCCGGCGCAGATCATGGCTGCGGTCAGCGCTGATCTGCCGACGGTGGTGATACCGGTCGGTCCCATGGTGGTTGGCCATCACAAGGGCGAGGTGCTCGGGGCCTGTACCGATTGCCGCCGCTTGTGGGCGAAATATCGCGCCGGCGAAATCGACGATGCCGAAATCGAAGCCGTCAACGGCCGCCTCGCGCCGTCGGTGGGAACATGCATGGTGATGGGCACCGCAAGCACCATGGCCTGCGTCACCGAAGCGCTGGGCCTGTCGCTGCCGATGAGCGCGACGATTCCCGCGCCGCATGCCGAGCGCATCCGCTCGGCCGAAGCCAGCGGCAAGTGCGCGGCGGAGATGGCCAAGCGCAAGGGCCCGAGGCCGAGTGAATTGCTGACGCCTGCGGCGTTCCGCAACGCGCAGGTGGTGCTGCAGGCCATCGGCGGTTCGACCAATGGGCTGATCCATCTCACGGCGATTGCCAATCGCACGCCGCATCGCGTCGATCTCGCTGCGTTCGACAAATTGGGCCGCGAGGTGCCCGTGCTGGTCGATCTCAAGCCGTCCGGCGAGCACTACATGGAGCATTTCCACCATGCCGGCGGCGTGCCGAAGCTGATGAGGCAGCTCGGCGACCTGATCGATCTCGATGCCAAGACGATCACCGGCGCCACGCTGCGCGAGGTCGTCGCCAACGCCGAGGAGGTGCCCGGACAGGACGCCATCCGGTCGCGCGACAACCCGATCCGCCGCGAGGGCGCGATGGCGGTGCTGCATGGCAATCTGGCGCCGCGCGGCGCGGTCATCAAGCATTCGGCGGCGAGCGAAAAATTGCTGCAACATACGGGGCGCGCGGTGGTGTTCGAGTCGGTCGAGGACATGACGTTGCGGATCGATGATCCGGCGCTTGACGTCACCGCCGATGACGTAATGGTGTTGCGCAACGCCGGCCCGAAGGGCGCGCCGGGGATGCCGGAGGCCGGTTATCTACCGATTCCGAAGAAGCTGGCGCGCGAGGGCGTCAAGGACATGGTGCGGATTTCCGATGCGCGGATGAGCGGCACCGCGTTTGGAACCATTGTACTGCACATCACGCCCGAGTCCGCCGTCGGTGGGCCACTGGCGCTGGTGCGAAGCGGCGATCGCATCCGGCTCGACGTGGCTGCGCGCAGCATCGAACTGCTGGTAGACGATACCGAACTGCAGCGCCGCCGTGCAACACTACAACTCCCAGCCACGCCGGACTGGGCGCGGCGCGGTTATGCGCATCTGTTTCATGAAACCATTTTGCAGGCCGACGATGGCTGCGATTTCGATTTCATGACCGGCAGAGGCAAAGCGTAGATCTATTTCGTCTTGCCGAGGAATTTCGCGACTGCCGTGCGATAGGCCTCAGTCTGCATGCACGCGGCGATGCCGTTGGCTTCGGCCTCGAGTTGCGCGACCAACGTTGTCGAAGATGCGGCGTGGATCAATTCCTTGGTCGTCTTGATCGAGGCGGGGGCGTTACGGGCGATGCGTTGCGCAAGCTCGCGCGTCGCCTGCTTCAGTTCGTCGGGAGGGACGACCTTGGCCAGCAGACCCCACTCGTAAGCATGCGCCGCGGAGAAACTGTCCTCGGCGAGAAAAATCTGCAGCGCGCGCCGCGAGCCGACGATTTCGGTCACGCCGACGGTGCCGCCGCCATCGGGCGAGACGGCGATCTTGTTATAGGCCGCGGTGAATCTCGCGTCGCTGGCGGCGATACACATGTCGGCGATGAAAGCCAGCGACAGCCCGGCGCCGGCCGCGGAGCCGTGGACGCTAGCGATGACGATCTTCGGCATCTGCCGAAGGCTGCGGATGAAGGCGTGGTAGTGCGACAGCAATTCATGCACCACCGGGACGATCCTCTCGCCGGCGTTGCCGAGGGTTTGCAGGTCGCCACCGGCGCAAAACGCTTTGCCGTTGCCCTCGATCACCAGCACGCGAATGTTGTCGTCATCGGCGACTTGTGTAGCGAGTTGCTCGAGCCGCTGCGCGATAGCGAGATTGATCGAATTGAAAGCCGACGGCCGGTTGAGCGTAATGGTCGCCACGGCGCCATCGACGCTCAGCAGCGCCGGCTCATCCGAGGTCGGTGTAGCGGTCAAGGTCATGACGTCATCCTTGTTGCGGCAATATCGCGCTCGCCCCATTTAACGCTATCCGCGTGACCGCTGACAACAGGTTCTGCGGCGCGTGCAGCAGGCTGTATCGATCTCGCGGGGCGGATGTCGCAAACGATTGTGACGGGCCCGATAATGTGAGCGAGATTCGACGTTCGGGTGCACGGCAGCGGATAGAATTGCTTTACGCCATACCGGAAACATGCTCGAAGGACGACAGTCAAGGCGTAGAGTTGCAATCATGACGACGGACGAAACCATTTTGGTCGTTGGCGCCGGGCACGCCGGTTTTCAACTCGCGGTATCGCTGCGACAGGCCGGATTCCAGGGGCCGATCAAGCTCGTCAACGACGAGGCGTTGCTGCCGTACCAGCGGCCGCCGCTTTCCAAGGCTCACCTGAAGGGCGATGGCGGCGAGGAATTGATTCTCTTCCGGCCGCGGAAATTTTTCGACGATCAGAAGATCGAACTCATTTCGGATCGCGCGGTGGCTATAGATCGCGCCGCACGTGCTGTGCGGTTCGCCTCCGGTGGAACGCAAGGCTATGCGCACCTGGTGCTCGCGACCGGCGCGCGCAATCGATTGTTGGATATTCCGAATGCCAACCTCGACGGAGTGATGTACCTGCGCACGTTCGCCGAGAGCGAAGCGTTGCGCAAGCGGATCAAGGCGGCACGGCGCGTCGTCGTCGTCGGGGCCGGGTTTATCGGCCTGGAGTTTGCCGCTACCGCCCGCGCCAAAGGTCTCGATGTCGATGTGGTCGAACTCGCGCCACGTGTCATGGCGCGCGCGGTGACGCCGGAGATCTCAGCCTACTTCCAGCGCAGGCACAGTGAGGCAGGTATTCGCCTTCACTTCGGCGTCAGCGCGACCGAAATCGAAGCCGAGAATGGCGTGGTCACGGGGATCAGTTTGAGCGATGGTCGGCGACTTGCTGCCGATCTCATCGTGGTCGGTGTCGGCGTGTTGCCCAATGTCGAGCTCGCCGCGGAGGCCGGGCTCGCGGTGGCGTCCGGCATCATCGTCGACGAGCAGATGTTGACCGACGATCCGTATATTTCCGCCATCGGCGATTGTGCGTTGTTCGCCAGCCCGCGCTTTGGCGCGCCGCTGCGGCTGGAGTCTGTGCAGAACGCCACCGATCAGGCGCGCTGTGTTGCCACGCGCCTGACGGGCAAGCCGGAGCCCTATGACAGCCTGCCGTGGTTCTGGAGCGATCAGGGCAACGACAAGCTGCAGATCGCCGCGCTGACAACGGGCTTCGACCAGGTGGTGTTGCGCGGCGATCCGGGGCAGGGCGCGTTCTCAGCGTTTTGCTACAAGGATGGGCATTTGATCGGTATCGAGTCGGTCAACCGCGCCGGCGATCACATGTTCGGTCGCCGGTTGTTGGGAGGTCATCGCTCGATCGCGCCGGAACAGGCTGTCGATCCGAACTTCGATCTGAAGAAAGCTCTGGCCTAGGTCGCCGCATTACGATCGCAACGCGCGTACATTGCCGCGCGCCGGTCGCTCGAACTCCTGCTGGACCGCGACGATGTCGGCAAGCGTCGGCAGGCCTGCCTCGTTGCCGAGGTGCTGCACCTTATGAGCCGACGCGGCTTGCGCGAAGGCGAAATGTTCCTGCCAGCTTTTGGACTGATCGCTGAGATAGGAGTAGACATAAGCGCCGTGAAACACGTCGCCCGCGCCGTTGGTGTCCAGCACGCGCGCGGCGGGCACGGCCAGCGCCGGAATTTCCCGCACCACGCCGGTCTCGTCGTACCAGATCAATCCCCGCTCGCCGAGCGTCACGCCGCCGACTTTGCAGCCGCGCCGCTTGAGATAGTCGAGCATGGCTTCGGGATCGTAATTCATCTGCTCACACAGCCGCTCTGCAACGATCGCGACGTCGATGAAACCCAGCAGTTCGTCGGTGTTCTCGCGCAGTCCGCCGCCATCGAGCGACGTGAGAATGCCGGCCTCGCGGCAAAGCCTGGCGTAGTGCAGCGCGGCGTCGGGCTGGTGGCCATCGACATGCAGCGCACGGCATCCGGACATATTCAGCATTGGAAACGGATGCAGATGATCGTCATCGCGACAGCGGACGATGGCGCGCTTGCCGTCCTTGGGCATGATGAACGACAGGGACGAGGTTCTCACCTTCCGCGCATGAAGCGGAATGCCGTATTTGAGCGCCATGTCCTGGAACATGCGGCCAAGCCAATCGTCGGCGACTGTCGCCAAAAGATCGGGCACGATGCCGAGCTTGGCGCAACAGAATGCCGCGGTCACGGCATTGCCGCCGAACGATACCGCGTAGGCGGAAGCGACATGCTTTTCGTCACCGGTCGGCATGTGGTCGGTGAGAAACGTCACATCGATGTAGGTCTGTCCGATAAAGAGCGCGTGCATCGATCAATCCGCCGGGCTGTGATCGCCGACTGCGATCCGGGATTTCGATAGTGCCATAGATTAGCACCGCTTATCGTCGGTCATTCGCACAAATAACTCGCATTGGCCGGGTACATGCGCGATAAGCTCCTGTGTCGATGTGGCCGTTTTGGGATCGCCGCTCTTTGAGTGGCAGCCGATCTGTCAACGGCTTCAGGCGAGCGGAGGTTCCCTCGCGCCTGCGAGTTGAATGAGGCTCAGATGTCGGTTTATTCCGGTCCGGTCTTCGATATGGCGGCACAGCAGTTCGGCGTGATCGCCGATTATCTGGCGATACCCTTCGACGAACGCGACCGCTTGTTGCTGCCCAAGCGCGCGATCACCGTATCCTGTCCGATCCATCGCGATGACGGTTCGGTCGCGGTGTTCGAAGGCTATCGCGTGCAACATCATCTGACTCTCGGACCGACTAAGGGCGGCACCCGTTTCGCGCCGAGCGTAGATATCGGCGAAATCGCGGCGCTGGCGATCTGGATGAGCTGGAAATGCGCCCTAGTCGGTCTTCCGTATGGCGGAGCCAAGGGCGGAATCCGAGTCGATCCCGCGCTGATCTCGCGGCGCGAACTGGAAGGCCTGTCGCGGCGCTACATGCAGGAGATGATTCCCTTCGTCGGGCCACATACCGACGTGATGGCGCCGGACATGGGAACCAACGAGCAGGTGATGGCCTGGTTCATGGATACCTATTCGATGTATCAGGGACAAACGATCACTGAAATCGTGACCGGCAAGCCGGTCAGCTCCGGCGGCACGTTGGGGCGGCGCGAGGCAACCGGGCGTGGTGTCGCTTATCTGGCGCGGCGTGTGCTGAATCATCTCGCGATCGATCTCGCCGGCGCGACTGCCGTGGTGCAGGGTTTTGGCAATGTCGGATCTTATGCGGCGTTGGAGCTGCACAATTTCGGGCTCAAGGTGATTGGGGTCAACGATCACACGGGTGCGTTGTACGATGGCGCGGGGCTAGATATTCCGGCACTGGCGCGTCACGCAGCCATTCACGGCAGCATCGCCGGTTATTCGAGTGAGCTTCAATATGATCCCGCCGAGGTCCTGACGCTGCGATGCGACGTGCTGGTGCCGGCAGCGCTGGAGCGGGTCATCGATGAGAACATCGCAGAAAATTTGCGGTGCCGGGTGCTGGCCGAAGGAGCCAATGGGCCAACCACGCCTGCGGCGGATCGTGTGCTGGACCAACGACAGGACGAGATTTTCGTTATTCCCGATATCCTGTGCAACTCAGGCGGCGTCGTGGTCAGCTATTTCGAGTGGGTGCAGGATTTGCAGCAGTTGTTCTGGGAGGAAGAGGAAGTCACCCGGCGCGAATATCAGATTCTGGACCGCGCCTTCGATCTGATGGTGAAGCGGGCCAGGCAGGATGGCGTTTCGCATCGCACCGCCGCCATGGCGATCGGTGTGGAGAAAGTCCGCGCCGCGAAATTGACGCGCGGCCTGTTTCCCTGAGGTTGCGGCGAGCCTGCCGTTCTGCAAAGACTGACGGCATGACGGCGTCAGCTTCGCAGCCACCCCATTCCGATCATTCGGGCGACGCGCAGATCGCATCGATCGCGCATGGCCCGGTTGCGGCATTTTTGCGTGAAGCCGGATTGATCGCCGCAGGCGACACGGCGCGCTTCACGCCACTGACCGGCGGTGTGGCGTCGGACATCTGGAAAGTCGAAGCGGGTGGGCGAATATTCGCGGTCAAGCGCGCTCTGGAGAAGCTGCGCGTGGCGCGGGACTGGCGCGTGCCGGTGACGCGCAATGTCAGCGAAGTCGAATGGCTGCGGGTCGCGGCGCAGGTCGTTCCGCACGCCGCACCCAGAGTGCTGGCGCACGATGCGGCGCTCGGCGCATTCGCGATGGAATACCTCGATTCCGCCGATCATCCTGTCTGGAAGGCGCAACTCGCGGCCGGGTATGCGGATGTTGCATTCGCGGCCCGGGTCGGAAATACGATTGCCACCATTCACGCGGCGACCGCGCATTCGGACAACTACGCGCGCCGCTTCGCCAATGATGCATTGTTTCATGCCATTCGGCTTGAGCCATATCTCGAAGCGACGGCGCAGGCCTATCCCGATCTGGCCGATATGCTGATGCAACTCTCGCGTGACACGCTGGCCACCAAGGTCGCGCTGGTTCACGGCGATGTCAGCCCCAAGAACATTTTGGCGGGACCGCAGGGGCCGGTGCTGCTGGATGCCGAATGCGCGTGGTACGGCGATCCGGCATTCGATCTCGCGTTCTGCCTCAACCACATGCTGCTGAAATGCCTGTGGGTGCCGCAGGCCCGCGCCGGATTTCTCGCCTGCTTCGATGCGTTGGCGGCGACTTATCTGCAGCATGTCGATTGGGAGGCGCCCGCCGGGTTGGAGCGTCGCGCCGCAGAGTTGCTGCCAGCCTTGTTTCTGGCGCGCGTCGATGGCAAGTCGCCGGTCGAGTATATTGTCAACGAGGCCGACAAGGAACGCGTGCGCCGTGTTGCCATCCCGCTGATCGCGTCGCCGTCCGAGCAACTTGCGAAAGTGCGCGATGCCTGGGCTCTTGCGCTTTCGAACGAAGTGGACACCGGTTCGCGTGAAGAAAACGCGGCAAGAGAAAAGTTCTAAGGAGATCGATTGATGGCCGATACGCGAATTGCCGGTGTGCTCGGGCGGCGAGTGTGGGACTCGCGCGGCCGCCCCACGGTGGAGGTCGATGTGACGCTGCGCGGCGGCGCAATCGGCCGTGCCATCGCGCCTGCCGGTGCGTCGATGGGCAGTGGCGAGGCAGTCGATTTGCGCGATGGCGGTGCAGCGCTCGGTGGCTACGACGTCGGTCGCGCTGTGAATGCGGTCAATGGCGAGATCGCAGCTGCGCTTGCGGGCAAGGACGCAGCCGATCAAACCTCAATCGATCAAATCATGATTGCGCTCGACGGCACCACCAACAAAGGCCGCCTCGGCGGCAATGCCATCGTGGCAACATCGATGGCGGTGCTCCACGCAGCAGCGGCGGCCAATGGCGTGCCGTTGTGGCAGCATCTGGCACGAGGCCGCAACGTGCGGATCCCGCTGCCGGAGATTCAGATCTTCGGCGGTGGGGCGCACGCCGCGCGACGCGTCGATATTCAGGATTTCATGGTGATGTGTCCGGGCGCGGCTTCGTTTGCGCAGGCGCTGGAGTGGACTGCGGAAGTCTATCTCGCCGCCGGCCGCATCATGAAGCAGGCCGGCAAGCTGCAGGGCGTTGCCGACGAAGGCGGCTATTGGCCGGCCTTCAAGAGCAATGAAGAGGCGCTGGACACGCTGGTCGAAGCCATCGCCAAGGCGGGGTTCAAGGCGGGCGAGCAGGTCGCGATCTCGCTCGATGTCGCGGCGTCGGAATTCGGCAAGGCCGGGACTTATACGCTGGCGCTGGATAATCGGCGGCTGGATACGGGCGCGATGATCGCGATGCTGGGTCGCTGGCTCGAGGCTTATCCGATCATCTCGATCGAGGATCCGGTGGCCGAGGACGATGCGGCCGGGTTCGCCGCATTCACCAAGGCCTACGGCCATCGCTGTCAGGTGATCGGCGACGATTTCTTCGTCACCGACGCGGCGCGGGTGCGCGAGGCCGCCAGGCAGGGCGCGGCGACGGCGGTGCTGATCAAGCCCAATCAGGCCGGGACGATCACCGAAACGCAAGCTGCTTTGGAAGCCGGCAAGGCGGCGAAGTTCGGCACCATCGTTTCGGCGCGCTCCGGCGAGACCGAGGACGTCACCATCGTATATCTCGCGGTCGGCTGGGATGCGGGCCAATTGAAGGTCGGCTCGTTTTCGCGCTCCGAACGCATGGCGAAGTGGAACGAATGTCTGCGCATCGAAGAGCTGCTGGGCAAGGATGCGGTGTTCGCCGGTCGCGCTGCGTTGGGTTTCAGCGGCCAGTCGCAAACATAACGCAAAGGACAAGCGCATGATCACCGGGCTCGATCACGTCGTCATTCTGGTGCGCGATCTCGAGGCCGGCATCGCGGCCTATGGCGCGCTGCTGGCGTGCAAGCCGGCGTGGCGCAGCCAAGGCGATGGCGCGGAGTCGGTGCTGTTCACGCTCGACAACATGTCGGTGGAATTGCTGGCGCCAGCCGGCGCAGGCTTGGCGGCCGATCGCGTCCGTGCCGCCATCGACGCCAGCGGCGAGGGGCTTGCGAGCCTGTGTTTCCGTGTCGATGATATCGCACGTCTGCATCGCAGGTTGGAGCGGCTGGCGCTGAAGCCGGAGCCGGTCGCTACTGCCGAGAGCCGCGATGTCTTGAGCGGTGCATCGCTGTCATGGCAACGCACCCGCGCCGCCACCGATGCAACCCATGGCGTGCGGTTGTTCTTCCTCGAAATGGCTGGTGGACGACCTCAATCGGAAGCCAAAGCCGCTGCGCCGATCACCGGACTGGATCATGTTGTCGTCTCGACGGCCGATCCCGAGCGTGCTGCGGCGCTCTACGGTGCGCGGCTTGGTCTGGACATGGCGCTGGATCGCTCGCATCCGGAATGGGGGCGGCTGATGTTTTTCCGCTGCGGCGATCTGATCGTCGAGGTGGCGCATCGCCCCGGCAAGGATATTCCCGGAGCAAACGACAGCCTCTGGGGGGTGAGCTGGCGCGTCGCCGACATCGACGCTACGCGAACGCGGATGCTGGCGGCGGGCATCGGTGTGTCCGAGGCGCGGGTAGGGCGCAAGCCCGGCACACGTGTCGCGTCGGTGCGCAACGGCACCTGCGGCGTGCCGACCCTGCTGATCGAGCGGACGCCGCGCCCAAACTAGTTCGCTCTCAGCGACGCAGCATGCCTCCGATGCCTTGCCAGAGCAGCACGATGGAAATCAGGAACAGCAGCACATAGGCGATCTGATAGAACAAGCCCGTCGGCGTCCGTCGTACCAGCCAGACGCCGGCGAAGTTGGCGGCGATGGCCATCGGCAGCAGCGCCACGGACGTCGCGAAATTCTCAGTGGTGAATTGACCGAGGGCGAAGTAGGGGCCGATCTTCAGCGCATTGACCACAGCGAAGAAAATTGTCGTGGTGCCGACCAGCGTCAGCTTCGGCAACCGCTGCGGCAGCACGTAGACCTGGAACGGCGGTCCGCCGCCCTGCGTCATGAACGAGGTGAAGCCGGAGACGCCGCCCCAGAACACGCCGCTCGCCTGCGACATGGTCCTGGCCTCGTCGACCGCGCGGCGCAGCCAGACATTGGCCACGAAAGCCACGCCGACAATGCCGACGATGGCGCGTACTGCGTTATCGGAGACGTAAGAGGCCGTGAGCCAACCGATGGCCATGCCGATGATCGCGCCCGGCAGCATGATCTTGAGATTCCAGCCGTCCCAGTCACGCCGATACACATAAAGCGAAATCAGGTCCTGTGTGATCAGCACCGGCAGCAGCAGCGCGGCGGCTTCCAGCGGCGGCAGATACAGCGCCAGCAACGGTGTCGCCGCGGTGCCGACGCCCGCGAAGCCGCCCTTGGACAGGCCGAGGAAGATCACCGCCGGGATGGCGACGGCGTAGAACAGCGGATCGGTGATGAGGGATGGCAAACGACAAGCTCACGGTTGTGGCATGTGGGCGGCGATGCCGATGTTCACGGATGAACGTCGCATGGCACGCTGGTGAAGCCGCGAAAGCGTGCACGGCCGCCGCGTATCGGTTTGCCGGTCAGCCGATAGTTCGGGAAGCGTGCCAGGAAGTGCGAAATAGCCGTAGCGCCTTCGAGCCGTGCGAGCGCCATGCCCGCGCATTGATGCACGCCCGTGCCGAAAGCGAGATGGCGGTTCGGCGTGCGGGCGATATCGAAGCGTTCGGGATCGGCGAATTGCGAGGGATCGCGGTTGGCGGCGCCGATGCATAACGTCACCGAGGTGTTGGCCGGCAGCGTCACACCGCCAAGTTCGACCGCTTCGGTGGTCATGCGGTTGCCGAGCTGGTTCGAGCTTTCGTAACGCAGGATTTCCTCGACGGCGGTTTTGATCAGCTCGGGATGATCGAGCAGCCGCTGCTTTTGCTCGGGATGTTGGGACAACGCGACGAGGCCATTGCCGATCAGGTTGGTCGTCGTCTCATGGCCGGCGTTGAGCAGGAAGATGCAGTTGTGCAGCAATTCCTTTGCGGTCAGCCGCTCACCGTCGGTTTCACCCTGAATGAGTTTGGTCAGCACATCGCGTTCAGGATTGCCCGGCTTGGCGCGGCGGCGCTCGACCAGTACTTCCAAGTAGGCGAGAAAATCCCGCACCGCGGTGTTGCCGCGCGCGAAGGCTTCCGCGCCGATCACAGGTTCGAGCGCACCGAGGATGGCGAGTGACCACTCGCGCAACGGGTCGCGCTCGTCGTGCGGCACGTTGAGCAGGTTGCCGATCACCTGCACCGGAATGGCGGCGGCAAAATCCTCGATCAGTTCGACGTTGCCCTTGGCGGCCATGGCATCGAGCAGGCGGTCGACCAACAGGATGAGATCGGGCTCCATCTCGGCGATGGCGCGTGGCGACAGCGCGCCCATGATGAGACGGCGCACCCGGGTGTGCGCCGGCGGATCGTTGAACACCAGGCTGGTGGTGTGATGCTCGTAGAGCAGCGAGTCGCCGTATTTGGGCGCGAATTCCTTCTTCTTGTCGGAGCTGTAAGCGCGCGTCGTCTTATAGGCGGTGACCAGATCGTCGTAGCGCGTCAGGAAATAGCCGCCGTTCGGCATCCGCTTGACCGGCTCGAACTCGCGCAGGGCGCGATAGACGGGATAGGGGTTGGCGTAAAAGTCCGGGGTAAGCTTTTCGATATCGAAGTTCGCCGCCAGTTCGCGCAGGTTCTCGGTCATGTCGCCATTCTCGTTTGAACGAGGGATATACCGTTTTGCCGCTTCCGGAAACCTCGCCGAAGTCTACAGTGGGGCTCGGGACACTCCTGACCGATAACGAGACGCCAGACATGCACCGGCGCGCCGAGACCAGTTCTGAGCCTGCCGCCTTATGGGCGGACGATATCTTTGACATCATGCGGCGGTTCGCTGTCCGTCAGGTCGCCTACGTGCCGGACGCAGGTCATGCACGGCTGATCGAACGGGTTCACGGCGAAGCGTCGATGCGCCCGGTGGCTTTGACCACCGAGGAGGAGGGGATCGCTCTGCTGGCCGGCGCATGGCTCGGAGGACAGCGCGGCGTGCTGCTGATGCAATCGAGCGGCGTCGGCAATTGCATCAACATGCTGTCGCTGACGCAAACCTGCCGCTTTCCGTTCCTGACCTTGGTGACGATGCGCGGCGAGTGGGGCGAGTTCAATCCCTGGCAGGTACCGATGGGCTCGGCCACGCCGGCCGTGCTCGAATTGGCCGGCCTCAAGGTGTTGCGAGCGTCGTCTGCGGATGAGGTTCGCGATGTCGTCGAGGCGGCCGCGGCGCAAGTCTACAACGCCTGCACGCCGACCGCCGTATTGCTGTCGCAGCGTCTGATCGGCGCCAAGGTCTTCACGAAGGCTGACCATGATCCGCAATGATCGCCTCGACCGGCGCGAGGTCGTCCGGCATTTGCTCAAAGGCCGCAAGAATGAGGTGGTCGTCAGCGGGCTGGGTGCATCGACCTACGATGTTGCGGCTGCGGGCGACCATGCGCGCAACTTCTATCTCTGGGGCGCGATGGGCGGTGCGGTGATGATCGGGCTCGGTCTGGCGCTGGCGCAGCCTGCGGTGCCGGTGGTGGTCATCACCGGCGACGGCGAGACGCTGATGGGCATGGGCAGCCTCGCCACGGTCGGCCTGCAGCGGCCGGCCAACCTCAGCATCGTGGTGCTCGACAACGGCTCTTATGGCGAGACCGGCGGGCAGCCGAGCCATACGGCGGCGACCACGGACCTGACCGCGGTGGCGCGTGGCTGCGGCATCGCCGACACTTGCGAGATTCTCACCCTGTCTGAACTCGAGGCGTTCGCTGCCTCGCTCCATAGTGGCACGGCGGGGCCGCGCTTTGCCGTGGTCAAGATCGACGGCGCGGAGCAGGAGCGGGTTCTGACCCACCGCGACGGCCATTTTCTCGTTGCCAGGGTGCGTCAGGCGCTCGGATTTCAACCGATCTAAATTGTGGCGACATTGTGCGTCGCAGCAGGATCCTTGACAATTGCCGTGGTGAGTGATTACTCACACAAATGAGTACACTTCGGATGACGAGCGATTTGCGCCGGGAACTGATCCTGGCGGCGGCGAAGCGATGCTTCGCCCGCACCGGATTCGCCGGCACTACGACAAAAAGCATTGCCGCAGCCGCATCGATTTCGGAAGGTTTGCTGTTCAAGCACTTCCCGACCAAGTCGGCGCTCTATGCGGCGATTCTGGCGGAGGAGTGCGAGGCCGATCCGGCGATGTGCACGCTGCTGGGGCTGGCGCCTTCGACGGAGACCCTTGTTATTCTCATCCGCGGCATGGTCGGCCACTTCCTGCAGGCCTCCGAAACGCCGGATGCGGAAGAAGCCCAACGCCTGAGGCTGATGATCACCAGTCACCTCGACGATGGGGAATTTTCGCGACTGTTGTACGACAAGATAGGAGAACTGATCGGGCCGGTTTTTACGGCGTCGCTGCAACGGGCTGTGGAGATCGGCGATGCATCTCCGGTGGGCCGTGAACCGCTGAACCTGTTCTGGTTCGCCCACCACACTGTGCTGTTGTTGATGTTGAGCAGGCTTCCATCCGTGCCGTGTTTGACATATGCAGACGCCCCCGATCTCGAGCGTCAGGTTTGTGAATTTATCCTTCGCGGAATTGGATTGAACGAAACGGCAATTGCCTCGCATCTGGACCGGGAATTGGCGCCGGATCTGATGCCTCAGAGAGCCGCAGAAAGTGCATGACATGACCATCACGACAGAATCCAACGCGCCTGCCAAGGCAGAGTTGAACAAGACCCAGTCGAACACGTCGGCGCGTATCGCCGAGCAAAAGCCGAAGACGCGTCCCGTGCGATTGGTCCGCTGGTTCGTCATTGTCGGTGTCTTGCTGGCGCTGCTGGTCGGCGGGCTGGTGGGCTTTAACGCCTTCCGCAGCCATATGATCGCGCAGTTCTTCGCCAACAACAAACCGCCGGCGGTTACGGTGAGTGCGGCTGAAGCGACGTCGGAAGTGATTCCGAATCTGTTGAAGGCCGTCGGTGAACTCGCCGCTGTGCATCAGGTCAACGTGACATCGGACGTCAACGGCCGCATCACCGATATCCTGTTCAAGGCAGGTACCCACGTCACCCAGGGCACGCCGCTGGTGCAGTTGTTCGATAAGCCGGATCAGGGCGATCTCGCCAACTACAAGGCGCAGGCCAAGGTCGCGGAATTGTCGCTCGACCGTGCCAAGCAGCTGGCCGCGCGTCAGTTCGGGCCGCAGGCAACGGTCGATCAGGCGCAGGCCTCCTACGATCAGGCCAACGCCGGCATCGCCAAGACCGAAGCGATCATTTCGCAGAAGCTGGTGCGCGCGCCGTTCGATGGCGTGCTCGGCGTGCGTCATGTCGAGGTCGGTCAGTTCCTGACGGCGGGCACGCAGATCGTTTCGCTGACCGATCTATCTACGTTGTTCGCGAATTTTACCGTGACTGAAAAAGACAGCGGAACGCTGGCGGTGGGGCAGGTTGTGCGCGTCACCGTCGATGCGTATCCGGGCAAGACCTTCGACGGCAAGATCACCACGATCGAGCCGCAGATCAGCCCGGAGACCCGCAACATTCGCGTGCAGGCCACGATTGCCAATCCCGACGGCATTCTGAAGCCGGGCATGTTCGCGACGACAACCGTTGTGTTGCCGAACAAGCCCGCGGTGATCACCGTGCCGGAAACGGCCGTCGATTACACGCTGTACGGTGACTCCGTCTATTTGATCCGGGAGAAGAAAGAGGCCGACGGCAAGACCAGCCTGACCGCCGAGCGGACCTTCGTCAGGACCGGTGATCGCGTCAATGGGCGCACCGTCGTGACGTCCGGCCTGAAGGTTGGCGACAAGGTGGTCGCGGTCGGCCAGCTCAAACTGCAGTCGGGCGCAGCGGTCGAAATCTCCAAGGATCCAACGCCGCCGATCCCGGCCAAGCCGCCGCTGGATTAACGCAACGGGGGCCGGTCGCACCGGCCCCTCTACATCTACAGTCAGATTTTCTGATCGCGTTCACGGTTTCGGGCTTAATCGATCCGACATTGGCGTGATCTAACGGAGCGCCTGCAAATGGCATTCACCGATATCTTCATCAAGCGGCCGGTGCTGTCGGTCGTCGTCAGCCTGCTGATTCTCCTGATCGGCTTCAAGGCGGCGACCAGCCTGCCGATCCGTCAGTATCCGAAACTGTCGAACACCGTGATCACCGTCACGACGGTGTATCCGGGTGCGTCGCCGGAATTGATGCAGGGCTTCATCACCACGCCGATCGAGCAGGCCGTCGCGTCTGCTGAGGGTATCGACTACATCACGTCCTCATCGACGCAGGGCCAGAGCCTGATCTCGGTCTACGTCAAGCTGAACGTCGATCCCAATGCGGCGCTGACCGAAGTGCTGTCCAAGGTCAATTCGGTCAAATACCTCATTCCGAAGGAAGCCAATGATCCGGTGATCCTTAAATCCACCGGCCAGACCACCGCGGTAATGTATATCGGCTTCTCGAGCGATGAACTCTCCGGTTCGGCGATTTCCGACTATCTGACGCGCGTCGTGCAACCGATCCTCTCGACGGTCGATGGCGTGGCCTCGGCGGACATTCTCGGCGGCCAGACGTTCGCGATGCGCGTATGGCTCGATCCGGTGAAGATGGCCGGACGCAATGTGACGACCACCGAAGTGAACGCCGCGATTGCCGCCAACAACTATCAATCGGCGGCGGGTCAGACCAAGGGTTACTACACGATCTCCAACGTCTCGACCAACACTGATCTTCAGAGCGTCGAACAGTTCAAGCGCATGACCGTCAAGGCCAAGGATGGCGGCTTCGTGCGCATGGAAGACATTGCCGATGTGCAACTCGCCGCGCAAAGCACCAATGCCAGCGTGGCGTTCAGCGGACAACATGCGATCTTCATCGGCGTGCAGGCGACGCCGCAAGGCAACCCGCTCAACATCGTCAAGGGCGTACGTGCGCTGTTCCCGGAAATCGAGCGCAACCTGCCGCCCTCGATGAAGATGAAGGTCGCCTACGACTCCACGAAGTTCATCACGTCGTCGATTAATGAGGTGCAGAAGACGCTGATCGAAGCGGTCGGCATCGTTGTCGTCGTGATCTTCCTGTTCCTGGCATCGTTCCGCTCCGTGATCATTCCAGTGGTGACGATCCCGCTCTCGCTGGTTGGTGTTTGCAGCCTGATGCTGGCGGCGGGATTCAGTATCAATCTGCTGACATTGCTGGCGATGGTGCTGGCGATCGGTCTTGTCGTCGATGACGCCATCGTCGTGGTGGAGAACATCCACCGCCATCTTGAGGAAGGCAAAACGCCGGTTCAGGCGGCGTTGCAAGGCGCCCGCGAAATTGTCGGACCGGTCATTTCGATGACCATCACGCTGGCGGCGGTGTATGCCCCGATCGGTTTTCTCGGTGGCTTGACCGGCGCGCTGTTCCGCGAGTTTGCTTTCACGCTGGCCGGATCGGTGATCGTCTCGGGCGTCATCGCGCTGACGCTGTCGCCTATGATGTGCTCGGTGCTGCTCAAGCACGAACATCAGGGCTGGTTCGCCAAGAAGGTCGACCGGATCTTCGGCGCGACGACGCATTGGTATGGCCGCAAGCTCGACCGTTCGCTCGACTACCGGCCGATCACCGCGCTGTTCGCGGTGACCATCCTCGGGCTGGTCGTGTTCCTCTATCAGCACAGCTCCAAGGAGCTGGCACCGGAAGAGGATCAGGGCATCGTGTTCGCGGTGCTCAAGGGGCCGAAATACGCCAACATCGATTACATGGATTTCTACGGCGACAAGCTCGACAAGGTGTTCGCGAGTTTCCCGGAAACCGATCTGCGCTTCATGATCAACGGCACCGCCGGCATCAACAACGGCATCGCCGGCATGCTGCTGAAGCCGTGGGATGAGCGCAAGCGGTCGTCGATCCAGCTCAAGCCTTTGGTGCAGAATGGCATCAGCAAGGTGGAGGGCGTCAATGCCTTCGCGTTCAACCTGCCGCCGCTGCCGGGCGGCCCGGGCGGCTTGCCGGTGCAGATGGTCATCAACTCGACCAGCAGTTTCCGTGTGGTCTACGAGGAGATGAACAAGCTGAAGGAGGCGGCGCGCAAGAGCGGGCTGTTCATCGTCAGCGACAGCGATCTCGATTTCAACCAGCCGGTGGTGCGCGTCACCATCGATCGCACCAAGGCCAACGATCTCGGCGTCAACATGCAGCAGATCGGCGCGACGCTGGCGACCTTACTGGGCGGCAATTACATCAACCGTTTCAACCTTGAGGGGCGGTCGTATCAGGTCATTCCGCAAGTGCCGCGCGCCTTGCGGCTGACGCCGGAATCCTTGTCCGGATATTACGTGCCCAGCACGAGCGGTCAGCAGATTCCGCTGTCGACGCTGGTGTCGGTCAAGACCGATACCGATCCGAACGCGCTGACTCACTATAACCAGCTCAACTCTGCGACCTTCCAGGCGGTGCCGATGCCGGGCGTCACGGTCGGTCAGGCGGTGGATTTCCTCGAGCAACAGGCCAAGAATCTGCCGAAGGGCTTCGGTCACGACTATCTGGCCGATGCGCGGCAATATGTGCAGGAAGGCAATCAGCTGGCGGTGGCGTTCGGCTTCGCGCTCATCATCATCTATCTGGTGCTGGCGGCGCAGTTCGAAAGCTTGCGCGACCCCTTCGTCATCCTCATCAGCGTGCCGATGGCGATCTCGGGAGCGTTGATCCCGCTGTTCTTCGGCGTCGCGACGATCAACATCTACACGCAGGTCGGGTTGCTGACCTTGATCGGTCTCATCAGCAAGCACGGCATTCTGATGGTGGAGTTCGCCAACGAGTTGCAGCTCAACGAGGGGCTCGACAAGCGCTCGGCGATTGAAATGGCGGCGCGCGTGCGCTTGCGTCCGATCCTGATGACGACGGCGGCGATGGTCACCGGTCTGTTGCCGTTGTTGACGGCGACCGGCGCCGGTGCAGCCAGCCGCTTCTCGATCGGTCTCGTCGTGGTGTCAGGCATGACCATCGGAACGTTGTTCACGCTGTTCGTGCTGCCGGCGGTGTATGTGGCGCTGGCCACCGATCACCGCGCTGCGGCCAGCTCCAAGCGCAACAAGGAAATCAACGAGTTCGGTTTGAAGACGGCGTAGCCGAACACGACATGACAAATTGAAAGGGCGCGAAGACATCTTCGCGCCCTTTCTTTTGTTGAGCTTTGAATGTCCTTCGCCGTCATCCTGAGGTGCGACGCGCGCAGCGTGGAGCCTCGAAGGATGACAGCCGTCGCCCACTCATCTCGGGTCTACCCGAGATGACACTGAAAGAACGCAAGTTGGCTTACCAACTTGCTATGGGCGTCGCTACGCTCCGCCACCTCAGGGTGACGGTTCGAGCAATTAGATTCTACCGCGCGTCCTGCAGGATCATGCCCGCCGCCTTTGCGGCGATCATCGCCGTTGGCGTGTTGGTGTTGCCGGAGGTGATGGTCGGCATCACCGAGGCATCGACTACGCGCAGGCTGCCGATGCCGTGAACCCGCAATCGCTCGTCGACCACCGCCATCGGATCGCTCGCCAGTCCCATCTTCGCCGTGCCGACGGGATGGAAAATCGTGGTGCCGATATCGCCGGCGGCTTTCGCCAGCGAGGCGTCGTCGTCGCCGACGGAAGGGCCCGGCAGGTATTCTTCCGGCCGGTACGAACTCAGCGCGGATTGCTTCATCAGGCGACGGGTGACGCGAATGGCGTCGGCGGCGACCTGACGGTCCGCATCGGTCGCCAGATAATTCGGCGCGATCATCGGCGCATCGTCCGGCCGCACCGAGCGCAGCCGCACCGTACCGCGCGATGTCGGCTGCAGGTTGCACGCGCTCACTGTCACCGCGGGGAACGGATGCAGCGGATCGCCGAATTTTTCCAGCGACAGCGGTTGAATGTGGAACTGGATGTTGGCGCGCTCGCGGTCCGCGTTGGAGCGCGTGAAGATGCCGAGTTGCGAAGGTGCCATGGTCATCGGCCCGCGCCGGCGCAAGACGTAATCGACGCCCATCATGCCGCGCCCGATCAGCGAGTGATAGGTCTCGTTCAGCGTCTTGGCGCCGGTCACCTTGTAGATCGCGCGTTGCTGCAGATGGTCCTGCAGGTTGCCGCCGACGCCGCGCCGCTCCAGCACGGTGTCGATGCCGAGCGGGGCCAGCCATTCCGATGGTCCGATACCGGAGCGCAGCAGCAGTGCTGGCGTTCCGATCGCGCCCGTGCACAGGATCACTTCGCCCTTGGTGCGCGCTTCGACGACTTCGCCGCCCTGACTGAAGCGGATGCCGACAGCGCGGCCATTCTCGATGATAAGGCGGTCGATCAATACGCCGGTCTCGAGGCGCAGGTTGCTGCGGTTCAGCACCGGCTTGAGGAAACCGCGCGCCGCCGACCAGCGCTGGCCGCGACGTTGATTGACGTGGAAATAGCCGACGCCTTCGTTATCGCCGGTGTTGAAATCCGGGCTGCGCCGGATGCCCATTTCCGCCGCTGCGTCCCTGATCGCGTCGAGGATTTTCCAGGTCAGGCGCTGCTCCTCGATGCGCCAGCCGCCGCCGGCGGCGTGATGGTCGCTCGCGCCGAGGAAATGATCCTCGAGCTGCTTGAAGACCGGCAGCACGTCGTCCCAGCCCCATCCGGTCAGCCCAAGTTGGCGCCAATGGTCGTAATCGGCGGCCTGGCCGCGCATCGAGATCATGCCGTTGATCGCCGAGCAACCGCCGATCACTTTGCCGCGCGGATAATTCAGCGCACGGCCGTTGAGGCCGGGCTCCGGCTCGGTCTTGAACATCCAGTCGGAGCGAGGGTTACCGATGGCGAACAGATAGCCGACCGGGATGTGAAACCAGATCCAGTTGTCGTTGCCGCCGGCTTCGAGGAGCAGCACGCGCTTGTTGGGATCGGCCGAGAGGCGATTGGCGGTGACGCAGCCGGCCGTGCCGGCGCCCGCGATGATGTAGTCGAAATCGCCCTCGATCCGCTTAGCCATATCCCATGCAATCCTTGTCTGTCGGAAGGTCAGAACCGGCCCCCGTTTAGCCGATGCCTTAGCGCCGCCATCCCCCTCTGTACAGTTAGCTATCCGGCGGAGATCGTGGAGATATTGGGGGGATTGCCCCGCCGTGCTAAGGGTGTTGCCCCGGATTTTAACCCGCGCGCCGGGCGCCTTCGAGGTTTGTTATGCCCGTCATCAATCGCGTCGCCGATCTGCAACCGGACATCATGGCCTGGCGGAGGCACCTGCATGCTCACCCCGAGCTGATGTACGATGTTCACGGCACTGCAGCATTCGTGGCGGAGCGGCTGCGTGAATTCGGCTGCGACGAGGTGGCGACCGGGCTCGGCCGCACCGGCGTGGTCGGTGTCATCAAGGGGCAAAGGGCTCCGGCGGGGGATATCAAGGTTATCGGCCTGCGTGCCGACATGGATGCGCTGCCGATCGAGGAAGCCACCAACCTGCCGTATGCCTCGAAGACGCCCGGCAAGATGCATGCATGCGGCCATGACGGCCACACGGCGATGCTGCTCGGCGCTGCGCGCTATCTCGCCGAGACGCGCAATTTCGCCGGCGACGCCGTGGTCATCTTTCAGCCCGCCGAGGAGGGCGGGGCGGGCGCCGACGCCATGATCAAGGACGGTCTGATGGATCGCTTCAAGATCGATCAAGTCTACGGCATGCATAACGGCCCCGGCCTGCCGGTGGGTTCGTTTGCGATGCGGCCAGGTCCGATCATGGCGGCGACCGATGCCATCGACATCCGCATCGAGGGAGTCGGCGGCCATGCCGCGCGGCCGCACAAGTGCATCGATTCCGTGCTGGTCGGGGCGCAGCTTGTGACAGCCTTGCAGTCCATCGTCGCGCGCAGCGTCGATCCGCTGGAAGCCGCGGTGATTTCGATATGCGAGTTCCACGCAGGTAACGCACGCAACGTCATCCCGCAAACCGCGGAACTGAAGGGCACGGTTCGCACCCTGACGCCGGAGGTGCGAGACCTGATCGAGCAGCGTGTGCGCGAGGTGGTGGCGGGCGTTGCGCAATTGACCGGCGCCAGCATCGATCTGGTCTACGAGCGGGGTTATCCGGTGGTGGTCAACCACGCTGCGCAAACCGACATCGCGAGGCAGGTGGCGAGCGAGGTGGCTGGCGAAAGTAATGTCCACACCGTGCCGCCGATGATGGGCGCCGAGGACTTCGCCTATATGCTGGAGGCGCGGCCGGGTGCCTTCATCTTCTGCGGCAACGGCGACAGTGCCGGACTGCATCACCCGGCCTACAACTTCAACGACGATGCCATCGTGTTCGGCACGTCGTACTGGATCAAGCTGGTGGAGAGCACGCTCGCCGCCTGACGGCGCGCGCGTTGGCTAGATGACTTCGTAAGCGAAGAACACTGAGATCAGGACCAGAGCGACAAGGCCGATCAGGAAGCACTGGTCGGCGATCAGTTCTAGGCGTTCGCTGAGCTTCGGCCGTTCCGAATTGCGAATGGAGATGTAGGACGCCAGCGCGCTGACCAGGAAGACCAGCGACGCCAACGCGGCGTACTCGTCGACATGGCTTTGTCCCATCCGGTATTCCGCGATTTTCACCAGTCCGATCAGCGTCGTCGAGACGCCGATCATCGTTCCGGAACTCGGCAGGATGTGGCGGGAGAGAGCTTCTTTTCGTGAGCTCTGTTCATTTCGTAACACAGCGAATCCCCTTGGCTCGTGTCGTCGCAATGCATCGATGCCGGTGGCCGGCGATGTTTGCGACACAGGCTAAAACGATTGTCGTGACAGGAACAAGCACCATCACTCCACGTTGACTGGCGGCAACGTCCCGCCATTTCATGCCACGGAGTACGACATGACCGCGAAAGACAAGACACTCAACGACCTGTTCCTCGACACGCTAAAGGATATCTACTACGCCGAGAAACATATCCTGAAGGCGTTGCCGAAGATGGCAAAGGCCGCCAACTCGGACAAGTTGCGTGCCGCCTTCGAAAAACATCACGACGAAACGGAAGGGCAAGTCGAGCGTCTCGAGCAGATTTTCGAGCTGCTCGGCAAACCGGCGCGCGGCAAGACCTGCGATGCGATCGAGGGCATCCTCAACGAAGGCAAGGAGATCATGGAGGAGTACAAGGGTTGCGAATCCCTCGATGCCGGATTGCTGGCCGCAGCGCAGGCGGTCGAACATTACGAGATTTCCCGCTACGGCACCTTGAAGCAATGGGCGACCCAGCTCGGCATGAAGGATGCCGCGCGGCTGCTCGATGAAACCTTGCAGCAGGAAAAGAAAACCGACGTTTCACTGACGACGCTGGCCGAAGCCTCGGTCAACATCGCAGCGGCCGCTTAGGGGCAAATGATTGGTGGACGGGTAGTTCGCCGAGATGCTGTGAGCGTGGTCGGAACACGACTCTGTTGTCGTTCTGGCCGGGCGGGCCCCGGCCAGGACGACCGTGTTTGAGAGCATTGCTCGTCCTTTCAGGCCGCCCGCGCCAGCCTGCGTAGCAACGCGGCCGCGATCTTCAGGTCGTCGACGAAACGATCGTATTCCCGTGCCTTGGCGTCGGGATCGGGGAGCCGCAGCAGATAAGACGGGTGAACCGTGACCAGCGCCTGAGTGTGCTGGTCGAGCTCGATCAGGCGGCCCCGGGTTTTGTTGATCGGCGTGATCCTGCCGAACACGCTTTGCGCTGCGGTTGCGCCCAGCGCTACCACCAATGCCGGTTGGATCGCCGCGCGCTCTCGCTCGTACCATGGCCGACACGCATTGATCTCCGCAGTGGTCGGTTTCTGATGCAGCCGAATCTTGCCGCGGGGAACGAATTTGAAATGCTTCACTGCGTTGGTGACGTAGACCTTGTCGCGATCGATGCCGGCGTCCTGCAACGCGCGGTCGAGCATTTGTCCGGCGGGACCGACGAATGGCTTTCCGGCGAGATCTTCCTTGTCGCCCGGTTGCTCGCCAACCAACATCAACGGCGCGCGGCGCGGACCTTCGCCGAAGACGGTTTGCGTCGCGTCTTTCCAGAGATGACAGGCACGGCAGTCGGCGGCTTCGGCGCGAAGCGTGTCCAGCGTCTCGCCGGTGGTTTTGGCTGAATGTTCTGTCATCACAGGCTCTTCACGTCGTTGCGGTTTGCGCGGTTCGGTGGCCGCCGTTGCGATCATCTCGCCGCTGCGGCGTCCAGCCTCGGTGATCAGTGCCTTAATCAACCGTGCTTCGGGAAGGTTCCGCCAGTATTTTTGCGGCATCTCGCTCTGCATGGCCTTCACTTTCAAGCGAGCCGGATTGAAAATGCTGGCGTAATACGTTCGCCAGGTCTCTTCGAGGCGATCTTGCGACGGGGCCGTCGCCCGATCCACGCCCGGTGTGATGCTGATGGCGTGGCCGTCCCAGTGCGCGCAGACATCGGGCGTAAGAATCGACCACGCCATATCGGCGAAGCGGCGCATGAAGAACGGCGCGGTCGCCTCGACGATGTGATGCTCGGGTTCGAACCATGCGACGAAGCGGTTGTGCGGTTCGCGGCCGATTTCGCGGAACCGCACGAAAGCTTCCATCTTGTGCTGGTCGCGATGAACGGCGCGTGCCATTGCCTGCACGCGCGCAACGTCATGATCGGTGGCGATATGCATCAGGTCGGGATGCGACCGCAGCCGCCATAACAAGCGATAGAGCAGGGCGAAGCGTTGCGGATCGCGATGCAGGATCGCCGTGCGAGCGAGTTCGATGAATTTGGCCGGGACGTTGAAACCGCCTTGTGCCGCCGCCACCGGTGGCGCTGCGGATGTCTCGAACAGTTCCGGGGCGCGGCCACGCACGCTCCATGCCACGTCTGCGGGCTGGACGGCACGCAACATGAGATCGCGCGCGGCCTGACGCCAGCCGTTGAAATCGGTTTCGCTTGCGAGCGCGATATACTGCATGGCTCAAAATCCGAAGCCGAGTTGCTCGGCGCGGGGCCTGAAACGTTCGATCAATCGTGCGCTGTCGAGCAGTTGCGGTGCCGGTCGATGATCGGACAGTACGATAAATGGCAGCGCCTTGCTGCGAGGAATGTGCAGCCGCGACAGGTCAGCGGCGCGAAGCGCCGCATGTCGTCGCGTCGCGATGATGCGGTCGACCGCCTTGCGTCCGAAGCCGGGGACGCGCAACAGCTCCTCGCGGCTGGCGCGATTGACGTCGAGGGGAAAACGTTCGCGATGGCGCAACGCCCATGCCAGTTTGGGATCGATTTCCAGCGCCAGCATGGTGTTGGCTTCATCGACGATTTCATCGGCGGCAAACCCGTAGAAACGCATCAGCCAGTCAGCCTGATAGAGGCGATGTTCGCGCACCAGCGGTGGTGGTTTCAGCGGCAGGTGGCGGCTGGCATCCGGGATTGGGCTGAACGCGGAATAGTAAACCCGCTTGAGGTTGTAGGAGCCATAGAGATTGGCGCTGGTGTTCAGAATGCTCTGGTCGGTGGCCGCGTCGGCGCCGACGATCATCTGCGTGCTCTGGCCGGCCGGTGCGAAACGTGGGGGGCGGGCCTGCCGTGATGATGGCGCGCGGCGGGCTTCGTTGGCTTCATCGAGCTTGAGGCGCAGCCGGCCCATGGTCCGGCGGATGGCGCGAACGTCCTTCTCCGGCGCCAGCTTCGCGAGGCTGGTAGCTTCCGGCAATTCGATATTGATCGACAGCCGGTCGGCGTATTTGCCGGCTTCTGTAATCAGCGCATCGTCGGCTTCCGGAATGGTTTTGAGATGGATGTAGCCGCGGAAATGATGATCCTCGCGCAGACTGCGGGCCACGCGCACCACTTGCTCCATGGTGTAATTGGCGCTGCGGATAATGCCGGAAGACAGAAACAGGCCTTCGATGTAATTGCGGCGATAGAAGTCGAGGGTCAGCTTCACCACTTCATCGACGGTGAAGCGGGCTCGCGGCACGTTGCTCGAGGTGCGGTTGACGCAATAGAGGCAGTCGTAGTTGCAGGCATTGGTCAGCAGGATTTTCAGCAGCGAAATGCAGCGGCCATCCGGCGCATAAGAATGACAGATGCCCATGCCGGGCGCGGTCGAGCCAAGACCCTTGCCGTCGCGGCTGTCCCGCTTTTCGGTGCCGCTCGAGGCGCAGGAGGCGTCATATTTTGCGGCATCCGCCAGGATTTCCAGCTTGCGTTCCACATCCATCGCTCAAACCCGCTGATTTCATTAAGGGAAAAACTTTGCGTCAGAGTCCGGTTGACTCTCGTTCGGTGGTCAGCTTTTATTAGAACATAACGTGAACAATCTGGCGAGAACTTGGTTGCTGGCCATGGGTTGGTTGTCACGGATTTTTTGATGTCATCGGTTCCATTGGGAGAGCGGCGCATGATGAGTGCGCGCATGAGCACGCTTGCGCGGTTGCGGACGGATATCGACCGTCTGCAGGGCGATGCGGACGGGACATTGTCGCGGACGGCGCTCGGCCATGCCGGAGCCGATGCCGTGCTGCAGGGCGGTCTCGTGCACGGCGCGGTGCATGAGGTATTCGCGCAGGGTTGCCAGAGCGCGGCGGCCACCGGCTTCGTCGTCGGGCTGGCCCGAAGAGTCGCGGTGCGTCGTCCTTTGTTGTGGGTGCGGCAGGATTTTTCCGCGCTGGAAAACGGTGCGTTGTCGATGCACGGCTGGCGCGAACTCGGGCTCGATCCGCGCCGCGTGGTGATGGTCTACGCGCACGACGTCGAAACCGCGTTGCAGGTGACCGCCGATGCGCTGGCCTGCGATGCGCTCGGCGCCGTCGTGATGGAGATCTGGGGCGAGACGCGCCAGTTCGATCTCGTCGCCAGCCGCAAGCTGACGCTGGCAGCGCGAGAAGCCGGCGTCACCGGCTTGGTGTTGCGTTTGGCGGCGGCGCCGTCGCCGAGCACGGCGGAAACGCGCTGGATCGTCCACGCCGCGCGTTCGCCTCCGGTGGCGCCGTGGCAGGCGTGGGGCGCGCCGGTGTTCGATGCCCGTCTCGCTCGCAATCGTCATGGCCCGACCGGCCACTGGATCATGGAATGGAATTGTGATGAGTGCCTTTTCCGTGACGCCCTGTTCGGTGACGCAGCGGCGCATCCTCAGCCTGTGGCTGCCGCGCCTGCCGACCGATCGCATCAAGCGGGCGAAATCGCGCAATGGCGGCGCACTGGCTGAAGCGCGATTTGTAGAAACTGAATTGCCAAGGGCACAGTTCACCTCTCCCATGGGGAGAGGTCGACCGGCGGAGCGTAGCGAAGACGGTCGGGTGAGGGGTCGGGATATCTCGAGAGGATGTAACCCCTCACCCCAACCCTCTCCCAATGGGAGAGGGGGCGTTCCGTGCTCGCTGAATCACAGCCAGTCAGACGCTGCCGACCGGCCCTGCATCGTCGTCGCCAAGCAGAACAATGCGTTGCAGATTTTTGCATTGAACGATGCAGCGGCGCGCCTCGGCCTCGATGTCGGCCTGCCGCTCGCCAATGCGCGCGCCATCGTCCCGGACGTGCAGGTGTTCGATGCCGACGAGCCGGCCGACAGCGGGACGTTGAACGACATTGCCGACTGGTGCGATCGCTTCACGCCGCTGGTGGCGCTCGATCCGCCGCATGGCTTGTTTCTCGACATCAGCGGTTGCGCGCATTTGTTCGGCGGCGAGGCTGCGATGCTGGAGACGATCTGCCGTGCACTGACGCGGCAAGGTTTTGCCGTCAGCGCTGCGATTGCCGGTACGCCGGTCTGCGCGCGGGCGCTGACGCGCCATGTCTCGGGCCGCATTGTCCGTGAGGGCGAGGAGGCGGCAGCGGTGCAGGCGCTGCCGGTGTTCACGCTCGGTGTCGATGAGGCGATCATCGGTGGGCTGCGCCGCGCCGGACTGAAGACCATCGGCGATGTCGCCGCGCGCGAACGGCACGAGATCACTGCGCGGTTCGGCGCGAGGTTCACGGCATTGCTTGAGCAGGCATTGGGGCAAAGCGATGCGCCGATCTCGCCGCGCAAGCTGCCCCCGGATTACATGGTGGAGAAGCGTTTCGCCGAACCGGTGGCGACCGATGCGGTCATCGCCGCCGCGTTGTCCGGCCTGGCGCAGACATTGATCGCGGCCATGGAGCGGCATGGCAAGGGCGCGCGGCAACTCGACGCCAGCTTCTTCCGTACCGATGGCACGGTTCGCACCATTTCGGTGGAAACCGGGCAGCCGGTTACCAGAGTGGCGGTGATCGAGCGCCTGTTTCGCGAGCGGTTCGACGCACTGGCGGATCCGCTCGATCCTGGATTCGGTTTCGATCTGATGCGCCTGTCGGCGAGCCGTACCGATGGTGTCGTTGAAGCGCAGCGCGATCTCGACGCCCATGTTCATGACAATGACGAATTGGCGGCATTGATCGATCGCATCGCGGCGCGCATCGGCGGCCGTCGCATTGTCGTGCATCTGCCGCAGGACAGTCACATTCCGGAGCGGGCGCTTCTGGCCGTCCCCGCGCAACATCATTTGACGGCAGCGGCGGTCGCGGAATGGCCCGCGCGCATTGAAGGCGAGCCGCCGCTGCGGCCGCTGCGACTGTTCGCGCGGCCGGAGCCGATCGAGGTGCTGTTCGCGGAAGTTCCCGATAAACCGCCCACGCGCTTCAAATGGCGTCGCGCATGCCACACGGTGGTTCGTGCCGAAGGCCCAGAGCGGGTCGCCATGGAATGGTGGCATGGGTTGCGCGAGGTCTCGGCACGCGATTATTTTCGCGTCGAGGATGAAGCAGGTTTGCGCTTCTGGCTCTATCGCGATGGGTTGTATGGCGAAAGCGCGGAGCAGCAGGCGGGACAACCGGACTGGTTTCTGCATGGGCTGTTCGCATGATGGCGCCTGCTTATGCCGAGATCGGCATCACCACCAATTTCTCGTTCCTGCGTGGAGGTTCACATCCGCAGGAGTACGTGCATCAAGCTAGCGAACTGGAGCTCCCGGCGATCGGCATCGCCGATCGCAACACGCTGGCCGGCGTGGTGCGCGCGTTTAACGAGCTGTCCAACGACAAGATCGAGCGTAAACCGAGACTGTTGGTCGGTTCGCGGCTCGTCTTCGTCGATGGCACGCCGGATATCCTGGTCTATCCGCGCGATCGCGAGGCCTACGGCTGGCTGTGCCAATTGCTGACGCGCGGCAAACGCGCCGCCGATAAAGGCGAATGCCATCTTACGCTCAACGATCTGCTGGAATTCGCTGAAGGCCAGTTGCTGGTGATGACGCTACCGCATCGTTTCGACACGATAACGGTGCTGCGAACCTTGCAACGGCTGCAGCAGAGTCGTGCCGATGGCGTCTGGCTCGCGGCGAGTGTGCTGTATCGCGGCGATGATGCGCGGCGTCTGGCGCGGCTGCAACGCATTGCCACAACGGCGCGGGTGCCGCTGCTGGCGACGAATGAGGTGCTCTATCATCATCCGGCACGACGGTCGTTGCAGGATGTGCTGAGTTGCATCCGCGAGAAAACCACGATCGACAAGGTTGGCCGGTGGCTCGAAGCCAATGCCGAACGCCATCTCAAGCCAGCGCATGAGATGGCGCGGCTGTTTCGGGCGGCTCCGGAGGCCATCGCGGAAACCATGCGCTTTGCCGACCGCATCGCGTTCTCGCTCGATCAATTGCAATACCAGTATCCAGATGAGCCGGTGCCGCCGGGAAAGACCGCGCAACGACATCTTGAAGATCTCACCTGGGCGGGTGTTGCAACCTATTTTCCGCGAGGCATCGACAGCAAACTGCGCGAGACCTTGCGCAAGGAACTCGCGCTGATCGCGGAGCTCAACTACGCGTATTACTTTCTCACCGTGCACGATATCGTGCAGTGGGCGCGGGCGCAGAAAATTCTGTGTCAGGGGCGCGGCTCGGCAGCCAATTCCGCGGTCTGTTACGTGCTCGGCATCACCTCGGTGAACCCGGCCGAGATCGACCTGCTGTTCGAACGCTTCATCTCGAAAGAGCGGCTGGAGCCGCCGGATATCGACGTCGATTTCGAACACACGCGGCGCGAGGAGGTGATGCAATATGTCTATCGCCGCTATGGCCGCCACCGCGCCGCGATCATCGCCACCGTGATTCACTATCGGCCGCGCAGCGCCATCCGCGATGTCGGCAAGGCGCTGGGCCTGACCGAGGATGTCACCGCGGCGCTGGCCGACACGGTGTGGGGCAGCTGGGGCAGGGGCCTCAACGACATGCAGGTGAAGCAGGCCGGGCTGGAGCCGGATAATCCCACCGTCGCGCAAGCCGTAGCGCTGGCGACCGAATTGATCGGTTTCCCGCGCTATCTGTCGCAGCACGTCGGCGGCTATGTGCTGACCCAGGATCGGCTCGACAGTTACGTGCCGATCGGCAATGCCGCGATGGACGACCGTACCTTCATCGAATGGGACAAGGACGATGTCGATACGATGCGGATGATGAAGGTCGATGTGCTGGCGCTCGGCATGCTGACCTGCATTCGCAAGTGCTTCGATATGATCGCAGAACATAAGAACGAACGCTGGGAACTGGCGACCATTCCGCGCGAAATTCCCGAGGTCTACGACATGCTGTGCGCGGGCGAATCCCTCGGTGTGTTTCAGGTCGAGAGCCGGGCGCAGATGAACATGCTGCCGCGCCTCAAGCCGCGCACCTTCTACGATCTCGTCATCGAGGTGGCTATCGTGCGGCCGGGGCCGATCCAGGGCGACATGGTGCATCCCTATCTGCGGCGGCGCAACGGCATCGAACCGGAGCACTATCCGTCGCCATCGCCCGAGCATGGCGACAGGAACGAGCTTTATAACGTGCTGCATAAAACCAAGGGCGTGCCGCTGTTTCAGGAGCAGGCGATGCGCATCGCCATCGAAGCCGCGCATTTTACCTCCGAGGAGGCCAACGGCTTGCGGCGGTCGATGGCGACGTTCCGCAATGTCGGGACCATCGGCACCTTCGAAGCCAAGATGATCGGCAACATGATCGCGCGCGGTTATGATGCGGTGTTCGCGAAAAACTGCTTCGAGCAGATCAAGGGATTCGGCAGCTACGGCTTTCCGGAAAGCCATGCCGCGAGTTTCGCTCAGCTTGTCTATGTGTCGTCATGGCTGAAAAAATTCCATCCCGATGCATTCTGTTGTGGCCTGCTCAATTCGCAGCCGATGGGGTTTTATGCCCCGGCGCAGATCGTCGGCGATGCCCGCAAGAACGGCGTCGAGGTGCGTGCCATCGATGTCTCGTTCAGCTTCAGCCAGAACACGCTGGAGGAGCGTTGCGGCGCGCATCATGCGGTGCGGCTCGGCTTTCGCCAGATCGATGGATTCAAGTGGGTCGATCCGGACGCGACGCGGATCAAGCAGCCGGCCGGTGATGAGTTATTCCCTCCCCCCTTGTGGGGGAGGGTTAGGGAGGAGGGTATCGCAGACGCTGAGTTTGAAATTGCCCCCCCTCTCCACCTCTCCCCCACAAGGGGGGAGAGAGCAGGCAGTGCGGAGAGCGAGGCTCAGCCAAACGTGTCAAGGTGTGAAGAGCCACCTTCGTCGTCGACAGTTGACGACTGGGGCGCGCGCATCGTCGCCGCGCGCGCGCGGCGGCCGTTCACGTCGCTGGAGGCATTCGCGCGCGACACGCGTTTGCCGAAACGCGCGCTGATCCTGCTCGCCGATGCCGATGCCTTCCGTTCACTCGGGTTGGATCGCCGTGCGGCGCTGTGGGCGGTGCGGCGCTTGCCGGATGACGTGCCGTTGCCGCTGTTTGTCGCCGCGACGGCGCGCGAGCAGCCCGAGGAACAAGCGCGGCCGTTGCCGCTGATGCCGCTGCCGGAACAGGTGGTCGCGGATTATCAGACCGTGCGGCTGTCGCTGAAAGGCCACCCGATGCAATTCCTGCGCGGGATGTTTGCGCGCGAAGGCATCGTCGCCTGTCGCGACGTCTCCGACGCGAGCGACGGGCGGCGTGTGCGCTGTGCCGGTGTGGTGCTGGTGCGGCAACGGCCGGGCAGCGCCAAGGGTGTGGTGTTCATGACGCTGGAAGACGAAACCGGCATCGCCAATATCGTGGTGTGGCCGAAGATCATGGAGCGCTTCCGCAAGGAAGTGATGGGCGCGCGGCTGGTGCTGGTCGAGGGGCGCATCCAGAGCAGCCCTGAGAAGGTGGTGCATCTCGTCGCCGAGCGGCTGATTGACCGTTCGCACGATCTGATCGCGCTTGCCAACGATGCGTTCGCGCGCAAGCACATCCTGCCCGCCGGTGCCGCATTGATCGAGCCACTGAATGACGACCGCCGCGAGCATCCGGACAATCCGGCGCAGAAAATCCGCCACCCGCGCAATGTCCGTATCCTGCCGCCCTCGCGCGACTTTCATTGAATTGAGTTCAGGGCAGCGCAACAACACAGAAGCCGTCATACTCCGCGAAAGCGGAGTATCCAGTACTCCACATCGAAGAAGACTTTCTTCATTCTCGCTTCGATTACTGGATCGTCCGCCTGCGCGGACGATGACATCTCACCTTCCGGTCAGAGACAGAACAATGAAGTCTAGTTCTCCTACTCCGGTGCAGCGCCGACCGGGGGACCGCCCGGCGGCCGATGCAGGAACGTGATCGTCACATAGGCGCCGACCCAGGAGCCAATCGCGGCGAAGGCCACATACACCCAGTTCTCGGTATAGCTGATCACCGCATAGGACGAGAGCAGATACCAGACGCTGCTCCAGGTCGCGGCGGGGACGCGCCGGCGCGCAACCACCGCCGACGTAAACATGACATAGACGGCGTCTGTCGCCGCCGTGGCAAGCAGGACGCCTGCCGCAGTCAACGGATCAATTGTCGCCATTGCGGCTCCTTCATGGCAGGTCGGAAAAAAGCGATGCTATGCTCATGCGCGTGAAAGCTTTAGCAAAAAGAATGGCGAGCATTCGATTCGTTGCCAAGCTTTGATGGAGTCCGTTCATGCCGACACCTCGCGACATCCTTGCCGATCTCTGGGCGCAAACGGCTGGCGATCCATCGGCGCTCGAGGCCGTCACGTTGACCGGCAGCGAGCCAGTGCTGCCATCATCGTTTCGCGTGGCGGCGGCGGCGCAGACCAGCGTGGCCGCAGCCGGGTTGGCGGCGGCGCACATCTGGCAGTTGCGCAGCGGCCAATCGCAAGACGTCACGGTGGATATGCTGCATGCCGCCATCGAATGCCGCAGCGAGCGCTATTTGCGCGTCGATGACAAGCCGCCGCCGGCGGCCTGGGATGCCATCGCCGGAGTCTACAAGACGGGCGACGGTGGCTACGTGCGGCTGCATACCAATTTCCCGCATCATCGCGACAACGTCTGCCGGGTGCTGAATTGCAAGCCGGAGCGCGAGGCCGTGCAGGCGGCGCTGCTGCAATGGGAGGGCGTGGCGTTCGAGACCGCGGCCTACAATGCGGGGGCCGTGGTGTCGTTCATGCGCTCGCGCGAGCAGTGGCTGGCGCTGCCGCAAGCCAAGGCGCTGGAGACGCTGCCGCTGATCTCGATCGAGCGGATCGGCGAGGCGCCGCCCCGGCCCTGGCGCGGCGGCGACCGGCCGTTGTCCGGACTGCGGGTGCTCGATCTGTCGCGGGTGATTGCCGGACCTGTGGCGGGGCGCACGCTGGCGGCGCACGGCGCCGACGTCATGTTGCTCTCAAGTCCCAAGCTACCATCGATCCCCTGGCTCGTCATCGATACCGGGCGCGGCAAGCTGTCGTGCTTCGCCGATCTGAAAACCGACGAGGGGCGATCGGCCATGCGCACGCTGCTGGCTCAGGCCGATGTCGTGTCGCAAGGCTATCGGCCGCAATCGCTGGCGGCACTCGGCTTCGCGCCGCGCGATGCGGCGTTGCTCAATCCCGGCATCGTCTACGTTTCGCTATCGGCCTATGGTCACGTCGGTCCATGGGCGGATCGCCGCGGCTTCGATTCGCTGGTGCAGACCTCGACCGGCTTCAACCATGCCGAGGCACAAGCGGCCGGCATCGAGGGGCCGAAGGAATTGCCGATGCAGATCCTCGATCACGTCACCGGCTATCTGATGGCGTTCGGCGCCATGATGGCGCGGGTGCGGCAGGCGCGCGAGGGCGGAAGCTGGCACGTCCGCGTGTCGCTGGCGCAGACCGGGCGCTGGCTGTGGCAACTCGGCCGGCTCGATCGCGGGCTTGCAACGCCGGACATCAAGCCGGAGGCGGTCACGCCATTCCTCGAAACCAGCGCGTCGGGTTTCGGCACGTTGCGCTCCGTGCGGCATTCGGCGATGTTGTCGAAAACGCCGGCCAGATGGTCGCGACCGGCGGTGCCGCTCGGTCACGACCCGGCGCAATGGCCGCCACGCGACTGAGCGACGGGACCGCCATGCCGAACATGTTTACTGACGCGGATGCGATTGCCGATGCGATCATCCGCGATGTCGGCGGCCCTCTTGTCGTCGGCCTGCCGTTGGGGCTCGGCAAGGCCAATCACATCGTCAACGCGCTCTATCGGCGCGCAGCCAACGACCGCTCGCTCAAGCTGACATTTTTCTCGGCGCTGACGCTGGAGAAACCGAAGCCGTCGTCGGCGCTCGAGCGCCGTTTCATCGCGCCCGTGATCGAGCGGCTGTTCGGCGGCTATCCCGATCTCGCTTATGCCGAGGCGTTGCATGCCGGCACGCTGCCGCCGAATATCGACGTGACCGAATTTTTCTTCCTCGCCGGCAAGTGGCTGCGCGTGCCATTCGCCCAGCAGCATTACATCTCCGCCAATTACACCCATGCGGCATCGTATCTGCTGACGCGTGGCCTGAACGTCATCACGCAACTGGTGGCCAAACGCATCGTCAACGGCGAGACGCGCTACAGCCTGAGCTGCAACACCGACACCACGCTGGACCTGTTGCAGGCCCGCGCCGAGGGGCGGGCGTCGTTCAGGCTGATCGGGCAGGTCAATTCCGAACTGCCGTTCATGCCCGGCGCGGGCGATCTGACGGCCAGCGAATTCGAGGCCATTCTCGATAGTCCGGAAACCGACTTCCCGCTGTTCGCGCCGCCCTCGGAGCCGATCAGCGATACCAAATACGCCATCGGTCTGCATACCGCGGGTTTGATCCGCGATGGCGGAAGTCTGCAAATCGGCATTGGGCAGGTCGGCGATGCGCTGGCGCAAAGCCTGATCCTGCGCCATCGCGACGCCGTGCAGTATAGCGACCTGTTGCAGCGGCTGGCGCCCGCATCAGCGCCGATCGAGAGTACGCCGTTCGACAACGGCCTCTACGGCGTCAGTGAAATGCTGACCGAAGCGTTTCTCGGCCTGATCGATGCCGGCGTGCTCAAGCGCGAAGTCGACGGCGTTCTGCTGCACGGCGCGTTCTTCCTTGGGCCGAGATCATTTTATCGCGCGTTGCGCGAGATGACGCCGGAGCAAGTGGCCCGCATTCAGATGATGCCGGTGTCGTTCACCAACCAGCTTTACGGCGATGAGCCATCCAAACGCCGCGCGCGCGTCGATGCGCGCTTCGTGAACAATGCGATGATGGCGACACTGATGGGCGCGGCGGTTTCCGATGGCCTCAATGACGGCGAGGTGGTGAGCGGTGTCGGCGGCCAATACAATTTCGTCGCGCAGGCCTTCGCGCTGGACGGCGCACGCTCGATCCTCACTTTGGAATCGGTGCGGCAGGCAGGCGCCCGGACCGACTCCAACGTCCGCTGGTCCTACGGCCAAACGACGATTCCGCGGCACCTGCGTGATATCGTCGTCACCGAATACGGCGTGGCGGATCTGCGTGGTCGATCCGATGCTGAAGTCATTGCCGCGATGCTGCAGGTCGCGGACTCGCGCTTTCAGCCGGAATTGATGCGGCAGGCCAAGGACGCCGGCAAGCTGCCGAAAGGGTTCGAGATTGCTGCAGCGTATCGCGAGAACGATCCGCAGCGGATCGAGGCGGCGCTCAAGCCTGCGCGCGAGGCCGGTTTGTTGCCGATGTTTCCGTTCGGCAGCGATTTCACACCTGTCGAACAACGCCTCATCCCAGCGTTGCAAATAGTCAGCGGTGCGGCGAAGTCGCCATGGCAACTGGCAGGTCTCGCATGGCAGGGCATGACGCAGCCCGATGCGGCGAATACCGCGCCGCTGGCGCGGCTCGGTCTCGACAAGCCGAAGACGTTGTCAGACCGGTTCTATCGCGCGCTGGTCGGTGGCGCGCTTTCGCGGACTCGCTAGGCGCTCTCCATCATCCTGAGGTGCGAGCCGCATTTGCGGCGAGCCTCGAAGGATGACCACATGACCGCCGCCGCCCACCCGCCTCGGGTTTACCCGAGATGGGCTGTTGAAAGACGCAAGTTGGCTTGCCAACTTGCTATGGCCTCCGCTTCGCTGCGGCACCTCAGGGTGACGGCGGTAATGGGCTTACGATCAGCGGTTCTTGTTCACCGGCTTGCGCTTCTCGATGAAGGCGGCCATGCCTTCGGAGCGATCTTCCAGCGCGAAGGTAGCGTGGAAAAGATCGCGCTCGACATTCATGCCCTCGGCGAGCGGCGTCTCCAGCGCGCGGTTGACGGCGCTCTTGGCCATCGTGGCGGCCGGCCGCGACATCGACGCGATTTTTTCCGCGGCCGCGATGGCTTCATCCATCAGCTTGTCCACCGGAACGATGCGGCTGACCAGGCCGGAACGTTCGGCTTCGTTGACATCCATCATGCGGCCGGTGAGGCAGAGGTCCATCGCCTTGGCCTTGCCGATGGCGCGGGTCAGACGCTGCGTACCGCCGATGCCGGGAATGGTGCCCAGCGTGATCTCCGGCTGGCCGAATTTTGCGGTGTCGGACGCAATGATGAAGTCGCACATCATCGCCAATTCGCAGCCGCCGCCCAGCGCATAGCCGCTCACGGCTGCGATGGTCGGCTTGGTGCAGGTCGCAACGCGGTCGCCACCGATCGCCTTGAAATCCTCGGTGAACATGTCGATGAAGCTCTTGGGCTGCATCTCCTTGATGTCGGCGCCGGCGGCGAAGGCCTTCTCGTTGCCGGTGATGACGATGCAACCGACCTTGTCGTCGGCCTCGAGGTCATCGACCGCGGCAGCGATTTCGCGAAACACCCCGAACGACAAGGCGTTGAGCATTTTCGGCCGGTTGAGGCGGATGATGCCGACAGCGCCCTTTTGCTCGACGATGATGTGTTCGAATGTGCTCATAGTCCACCCTGTTTCGCGCGGTTGATATTTGGTCGCGCGCAATGTGCCCGCTGTCGGCGGGGCCTGCAAGGGTAGACGATGCGCAGAAATGCACAGCAAAACTGGCAAAATGCCGCGCCGCCGAGGGAGGAGGGCGGCGGCGCGGCGAATGGCCGATTCATCCCCCGATGAACCAGCCTGATCGTATTCCAGCCGTTACGCGATCATCATGCGGGCGGCCGATGCCAGCGTCAGAAGGCCGCCGAAAGCGATGAAGATCTTGCCGATGAGAGACGTATTCGCCCAGGTCGAGTCGTCTTTGCTTGCCGTCGCGGTCGGAAGCGGCGTGCTGAGCGAAGCCATCGCGATGGTCGCCGCCGGGGGCGAACGTGTTTCGGTCAGCGAGCGATCGAGGTTGTTGAGTTGATCCGACGCCACAACGGCGGACGCTGGCGCTTGCGCCGGTGCCGGCGTTGCGGCTGTCGGCTCATTACTCGTCGTGCTGGCGGCCGGGCTCAGCATTTCCGCCCGCGCATTGGCAACGGAGATCGGCAATGGCTGGGATGTCTCAGTGTTCTTCGCAAGCTTGCCGTCGGCCGTCTTGTTCTCGGAGACCTTGCTGTCGGCGGTCTTGTCGTCCGTCGATTTGGCCTGCTCGGTGGTCTTCGCGGATTTGGATTCGGATGATTTCGCCGCGCTCTTGCTGGCTTCGTTCTTCGCCATCCTGCTCGACTTGCGCGTGTGCCGCCTGCTGTGTCGGGAACGATGTTTGCTGTATTTGTTCAGCGACACAGGCTTGCCGAGCGCGACAGGCTGCGTGCTGTTCGCTGTCGCTTGTGCCTGATCCGTTGATTCCTGTGCGCGCGATGGTGACAGAAGGCAGCTCATGATGCCGGCGGCGACGATCAATGCCGCGCACGCGCTGGCCTTGATACCCATGGCAGTCTCTCCGTTTGACTTATCCCACAGCGCAAAGAGACTCCTGCCGTGTCGACACGACGGCGAAATAAGGGAATTTTTTGACGAGCACGGCAAAACCGGGGCAGGCGGCGCGGCCGTCCCGGCGCGCCGCCGATGATCGCCGGCGGTCGCCCAACTGCGCAGGAGGCGCTCGCTGGCCCGCTCTTCACGAAGTCGTGATGAAGGGCACGCGAGCGTAATAATATGAAAAAACAAACGAAATGCTGGGTTGGGAGCGTGTGTGCCCGAACGTGACGAGGAATGGACCGGCCTGATGCGGGCGGCCAATGCGGGGGACGCAGTGGCCTACCATCGGTTGTTGGCGTCGATCACGCCCGTGTTGCGCGCGGCGGCGCGGCGCGGCCTCGCACGCGCCGGGCAACCGGTCGATCAATCCGAGGATATCGTGCAGGACATTTTGCTGGCGGTGCATCTCAAGCGGAATACCTGGAACGCCGAGGCGCCGTTCGCGCCGTGGCTGTTTGCCATTGCCCGCAACAAGCTGATCGATGCGCTGCGCCGCCGCGGACGCCGCGTGTTCGTCAACATCGACGATTTCGCCGAGATCATCGCAGGTCCGCCTGCCGAGGAGACTATGGCAGCGCGTGACGTGACGGCGCATCTGAACGGCCTGTCGCCGCGTCAGCGTGACGTGCTGCAGTCGATCGCTGTCGATAGCGCTTCGATTGCCGAGACCGCCAACCGGCTTGCGATGAGCGAGGGCGCGGTGCGCGTCGCGTTGCATCGCGGTCTTGCCAGCCTTGCCGCCAAACTTCGGAAAGAATGACGATGGATACCGAACGGCTGATCAACACCCTTGCTCTTGATGCCGGTCATCGAGAACGTCCGGTCGGCGTCGCGCTGGCGGTTGCCTTGTTGCTCGCGGCGCCGGTCTCCATCGCGCTGTTCATGATGGTGCTCGGCATGCGGCCGGACGTCGCGACGGCGATGCATAATCCGTTCTTCGACCTGAAGTTCGTTGTGACCATTGCGCTGGCCAGCGTCGCGATTGCCATCAGCCTGCATCTCGCGCGGCCGGAAGCCACGCTGGCGGCGTGGGGCTGGCTGCTGTTGATCCCCGTCGGTCTGATCGCGCTCGGCATCGCGTTTGAAATGATGCTGCCGCACGAGCGGCCGTGGCTGACGCGCCTGATCGGAAACAACGCGATCGCCTGCGTATCGGCCATTCCGCTGTTCTCGCTGCCGTTGTTGGCCGCGGCCTTGTTCGCGCTCCGACGCGGCGCGCCGTCGCGGCCGATGCTGGCTGGCGCGGTGGCGGGGCTGCTTGCTGCGGGCCTGGGCGCGACGCTCTACGCATCGCACTGTACCGACGATTCACCGCTGTTCGTGGCGACGTGGTATCCGCTGGCGATTGCCATGGTCGCGGCGGTTGGCGCTTTCGCCGGGCGCCGATTGCTGCGTTTCTAGGACGCAGACTCGTTAACGCGCAGCCATAGCCCGATCGACGCGAATTGAACGAAAGCGAGGTAGTTCGCTGCCAGCTTGTCGTGGCGCGTTGCAATCCGACGACAATGCTTGATCTTGTTGAAGACCCGTTCGACCAGGTTGCGAGCGCGATAGAGATACGGGCTGAAGCAGATCGGTTCTGCGGGGTTGCATGGGGGCAGAATGTTGGCCAGCGCACCGGGGCATTTTGGTCGCTATTCGCCCAAAAGCGGACCAGTTATGCTCACTTTGAGTTTTGTCGTTCGTGACCCAGAGGCATCGCAGGCTCGGTTGCACAACTCAACAGTGTATTTGTGACATTGGAGGTAAGGACGATGACTGACCGCGTGGCAAGCCATTACGGCGAAAACCTCCAATTGGCGGATGCAATCGCGGAGAAACTGAGGGGCGCCGGCAAAGACCTCAATAAATTGACGACCGCCGATCTCGCAATAGTTGACGAGTTTCATATCCGCGGTCGTAAGGCGACGCTGGAATTGGGCGAGAGAATGAATTTGAACGCCAGCTCGCACGTTCTTGACATCGGGAGTGGTTTAGGCGGCCCAGCACGGACATTGGCTGAGACATACGGCTGCCAAGTCACCGGCATCGATTTGACTCAAGCATTTTGCGAAGCGGCAACTGCAATGTCCGGCTGGGTCGGTCTCGATAACCGCGTGTCATTCAAGCAGGGAGATGCCACAAACTTGCCCTTCGAGAACCAAGTCTTCGATGCGGCCATGACAATCCACGTTGCGATGAATATTGCCGCTAAGGACAAGATGTATGCGGAAGCTCGCAGGGTTCTAAAGCCCGGCGGGATTTTCGCCGTTTACGACGTGCTGCAGGGGGAAGGTGGGGAAGTCTTTTATCCGGTGCCTTGGGCACGCGATCCGTCAATCAGCTATCTCGCGACGCCGAACCAAATGAAAACTCTTCTGACTCGCGCAGGTTTCAAGCTGCGAGATATTCAGGACTCGACCGAAGAGAGCCAGAGTTTTTTCGAGAGAATGACGGCACAAATGGCAAAAACCGGCACCTCTCCCGTCATCTGGCAACTTTTCCTTGGTCATGATTTCCCGGCGATGGCGCGCAATCAGGTCCGCAACGTGAGCGAGCGGCGGATTAGGACGGTCAGCTATTTCTGCACCGCGTGAAAGCTACGTTCGCGAGCATGTCCGCTGCTGGCACATTTGAGACATCAAGCGATGTCCGCTCTCGGTCGTTATCGGAGGCATGGCGGACATCAGGATTTAATGAGCACACGGCCTGGTTTCGGCTGAAAGAGACTGCGTTAGGCTTTTGCCGCCTTCGGTGCGGTTTCCTGCATTTTGTGGAAACGCAGCACCTGCTGCGCCGTCGAGACGCGCAGCCGCTCATAGGTCAGGCGGTTCTCTTCCACGTCGCCGTGGAGTTCACCCAGAATGCTGGTGCGCATATCGATGATGGACTGCACCGTGGACCAAGACATCGCCGAGACCTTGGCCAGGATCAGAATGCCTTCCGTGTGCGACTCGATCATCAAGGTTTCAGCCAGCGTGATCGGCACGTTGGCGAGGCACGCCAGCGCGGCGTTGGTTTCATCGAACTTGTTGGCGGCAGCGAACCTGGCCACCTCGTGCTCGTTGAGTCGGCCATCTTCGTAGAGCGAACGGACAAGTCCGTGCGCCATCTTGGTGGCTTCGCTCATCGCCGCGGGCGTGCTGCGCGCACGGCGCGTCACTTCGCCGACCGCAGCGGAGATGTCGTCGGCCATCTGCGGATGCGCGGCTTCGAGGCGCGCGCGCACCGAGGCGGAGGCTTTGGCAATCAACCGCAGATAATGCTGACGCGGAATCGAGCGCCGCAGCCCGACACAAATCGCAATGTCGTCGTCGCGTTCGGCGCGAGCGATCAGGTCATCGAGTCCCTTCGGAGAAAATTGCGCGCCGGGATTGGCGGCGGTGCGCTGGACGACGTCACTGTTGCCGCGCTCGATCAACACGTCGGTGACTGCGCCGCTGAGCGTGCGCCTCCCTGAGATCGCCAGCAGATGCGCCTGGCTCTTGCTCAGCGCGTTGGCGATCAGCATGTCGTCAGTGAGCCGCTCCGATTGCGACAGCATGGGCGCGGCGACTTCGATCAGGTCGTCGAATGCGAGGTTGTGCACGGTCTGCGGCGGCGCTTTGGCAATCGGCGCGAGGCGCTTGGACAGCAGCACCTTGGCGGACACTTCGATGTGGCGAAGCAGGCATTCGAAGACGTCGTCGAACACGCCGATCTGCTCGTCGGAATAATCGTCGGCCGCATGAAGGAAAAGGTCGGTGACGCGACGCAGCGTTTCGACCCGCCGGGCAACGGTGCCGTGGGCGAGAGCGGTCTGCAACTCATCGAGTAAGTTGGATGATGCGACGTGCGTCCTACTCATAAAACACTCTATCCTGGAGCAATCGGGAGGCGATCCGGCGACAGTTTCTATGTCCCGTAGATTGATGATCCTCAGATCAGGCGCATGCGACCTGGTTTCGGCCAGCCTCCTTGGCCACGTAAAGAGCTTCGTCGGCGCGCGCCAGCACCGAATCCGCCGTTTCGTCGGCGGTGATGGTGGCGACGCCTGCTGAAATGGTGACGGCCATGCCGTCGGAGAGAGCGCTCCAGTCGAGGTCTGCGACGATGCCGCGCAGCCGGTCGAGCATCTGCACGGCGGCGGCGGGGCCGGTCTCGGGCAGGATCAGCAGGAATTCCTCGCCGCCATAGCGGCCGAAGCGATCGATGCCGCGAATATTGGCGAACACCGAGATGGCGAAGGTGCGCAGCACTTCGTCGCCGACCGGGTGGCCATGGGCATCGTTGATCCGCTTGAACCAGTCGAGGTCGATCAGCGCGATCGAGCAGGGCGCCTTGGCGCGATGGGCGCGGGCGATTTCATCGTCCAGCATCCGCATGATGCAGCGGCGATTGAACGAGCCGGTCAGTTCGTCGAGTTCAGCCAGTTCTTCGATGCGCCGGTAGGCTTCCTTGAGTTGCACGCTCTTGTCGTACAGCGATTGCCGCAGCGAGTTGCTGAAGATGCCGATGAACATGCAGCGGCCGATGGTGAAAGCGAAATCCATCATCGTCGCCATGCGCTCAATATACGTATCGTGCGGCACCGAGATCGGCTTGTCGGTGCCGAGAAACAACACGGCGAGCCCGACCGACATCGCTGTCCATATCGCCGCTGTTTCACGCGCCGAGGCGCGCAGCGAACTGAAGCTGAACACGATGAAGAGATTGCTGAGGAATAGCACGCCGGCTTGCGGCGCGAGCCAGGCGAAGGTCAGCATGATGGTGAGGCCGATCGTCGCCTGCGGCATCACCAGATAGGGATCCTCGAAGCGATCGTTGATGCCGGATTCCGACAACGCGAAGAACGCCGATGCCGATCCGAGACCGCAGGCCAGATAGCTCGGTGCGATGAGCGGCGAGATGGTGCCGTTATAGGCGAGGATGATCAGGATGACGCTGTCGAGCAGATAGCTGATGCAGACGTAGCCCAGCATCTGCCGCCGGATTTTGACGCGGCGCCGGCGCGCGCCCAGTGCGGACCGTCGTTCCCCGCCTGCGAACGCGGCGGCGGACAGGCTCGACAAAAGGGATGCGGCACTCTGCATGACGAGCCGAACGGTCTCATGATTTGGTCAGTTACGTAGGGAACTCTACGTGGCAAAGCCTTTAAGTTTGGTATCTTTTGCCCGTAACAGGATGCCGCAGCCGCGGCCTTGCACCTTGAGCGCACAGGGCAAATCCGTTTCGGCCGATTGCAGCCACGGCTATGCCGCAGCGGTCTTGCTGCCGTATCGCACGTTGCGCTGCAGCAGAGCTGAGTGGCCGACGAGCCATGCAAAATTTCCCTTTCGCGGGCCCGGCGAAGACGCGGACACGAATCCTGATCTGTATTTCAGTACCGTCACGACGGCTTGCCCTTTAGCCTGAATCAAGGGCAAGTTGCGTGCGGTAGATCACGGACGCCATCTCGATCTGCGATAATTTAAGAAGATTTCGCTGCACCCATCGAACCTTATGTCGGATTGCCCCGACCAACCCTGCGAGACCGCCATTGAGTGCGACACAAGCGACCGCGGACGAAGTCCTGATCGCTCGGATCTCTCAGGGCGATCGGCTTGCCATGCAGGTGCTGTATGGACGGCACCATGTACGAGTATTCCGCTTCGGCCTTCGGCTGGTGCGGAACGAGCAGCTCGCGGAGGACCTGATCAGCGAGGTCTTTCTCGATGTATGGCGTCAGGCCGGCAAGTTTGAGGGCCGGTCCGCGGTCTCCACCTGGATTCTGGCGATCACGCGATTCAAGGCCCTCTCTGCGATGCGTCGCAGGAAGGATGCAGAACTGGACGATGAGACGGCCGACGCGATCGAGGATACATCCGACGATCCGGAGGTGGTGGTTCAGAAGAAGGATACGGGTGAAGCGCTGCGCAAGTGTTTGATGTCGCTTTCGGCCGAGCATCGGGAGATCGTCGATCTTGTCTACTATCACGAGAAATCTGTTGAGGAAGTCGCAGAGATCGTCGGCATTCCGGAGAACACGGTGAAAACGCGACTATTCTATGCACGCAAGAAGCTTGCCGAACTGCTCAAGGCAGCCGGCATTGAACGAGGCTGGCCATGATGGCGACGAGCGCAAAAATCCCGGATGATGAACCGGGAGAGATTGAAGCTCTCCTGCCGTGGTATGCGGCGGGAACGCTGGATGCGCGTGACGTTGTCCGGGTCGAAGACGCGCTCGCGCGCGATCCCCAACTTGTCAGGCAGGTCGCGGCGATCCGCGACGAATACACCGAGACCATCTATCTCAACGAAAGCCTCGGCGCGCCATCCGCACGCGCCTTGCATAAACTGTTCGCGGCGATCGATGCCGAACCGGCGCGCGCGCCGCAGAATGCCGCGCCGATGGGCCTATCGCGACGCATCTCCGGATTTTTCGCCAGCCTGTCGCCGCGCACCCTGGCGTGGTCGGCTTCGCTCGGCGGACTGGCCTTGCTGTTGCAGGCCGGAATCATCGGCGTCGTGCTGATGCGGCAGCCTCCCAGCAGCTTCCAGACCGCGTCGTATCAAGAAGCGCCGAAGAGCGTGACGCGCTCGCTCGGCGCCGGCGCGGATGCCGTGCTGTTCGTGCGCTTTAAGCCCGAAACGCGGATGTCGGAAATCACGGCGTTGCTGGCGCAATATCACGCCTCGGTGGTCGGCGGCAGCGGCGACATGTTCCGCCTGCAATTCGCCGGCAAGACGTCCGGCGCCGACGCGAGCGCGGTGCTGTCGGGTCTCCAGAAGGAGAAGATTGTCGCCATGGCGGTGCCCGCGCAATAATCCGCGAGCGGTGATCGCGGCAAGCCGGTCGCGCCCGCGCGAAGGATCATCATGAGCGTTGTCGGTTCAGGCGTTCGCAAGCAAGTGCTGGGTATCGGCGCGGCGTGTCTCGCCGGTGCGTCGCTCGCGTCGTGCCCTGCCGTGGTCTCGGCGCAGAGCATCATGCGGACGCCGAACATTCGCGTCGAAACGCGCGTTCCGACCATCACGCCGCGCGTTACGCCGCAGATCAACGCCAACGGCCTCCGTGCCATCGCACCGAACGCGCTGCAGAGCGTTCGCACCGGCAATTTCGGTGGCAATCCCAATGCCGGTCGTGGCGCCGACGTTACCGACGAACCGGCGACCGCAACCAAATCGGGCAAAGGGTCGCGTACCAAACGGACGCCGAAGATCGACACTGCATCACGCGGCGGGCGCGGCACCGTCACCGGCGATCGAACGCCGCCGCCGAAAACGCCGACCGGAATCGCGGTCGTGCTGCCGACGATTCCTTACGTGCGCTACGCGCCCAACACCTATCCGAGCTGCAAGGCTGCCAGCGGCGGCATGGTGTGTAGCGATCGTCCGGCCTTTGTCGCCGATCTTGCCGGCGGCAGCATCGGCAGTGGCGGGCCGCCGCCGGTCGGCCAGAATGGCGCACCCCGCCGCAGCGGCGCGCAGGCCGGCCTCAGCCCGCGCTACGTCGTCAATCAGATCGTCGCCGAACTCGATGCAGCGTTGACCGACGCGCAGCTTGCGGCGCTGGCACAGCGTTATCGGCTGGCGCTGATCGGTTCGCAGGAGTTTCCGCTGATCGGCAGCCGGATGACGCTGTTCCGCATCACCGATGGCCGCCCGGTCGATACGGTGCGGCAGCAAATGGCCGGGGACGGCAGCGTGCGTTCGACGCAGCCGAATTTCCGTTACGTGTTGCAGGACCAGGCCACGACGCCTGCGATTGCCGAAGGCGACCCGGCGCAATACGCCGTCGCCAAGTTGCGCCTGCCGCAGGCGCACGCGCTGTCGCACGGCAACAACGTCACCGTGGCGGTGATCGATTCCGGCATCGATGTCGATCATCCGGAACTGGCCGATACGATTGCGGGCTCATTCGATGCGCTCGGCAGCAAGGAGACTGCGCACGTGCACGGAACCGGGATCGCCGGGGCGATCGTCGCTCATGCGCGGCTGATCGGCAGCGCGCCGTCGGCGCGGATTCTGGCGATCCGCGCATTTGGCGTCGCGCAAGCCGGTGCCGAGAGCACGTCGTTCGTGATCCTCAAGAGCCTCGATTACGCGGCGTCGCATGGTGCGCAGGTCATCAACATGAGTTTTGCCGGTCCGAAGGATGCGCTGGTCGAGCGCGGCATCGCGGCGGCTGCCGCGAAGGGCATCGTGCTCGTCGCTGCCAGCGGCAATGCCGGGCCGAAGTCGGCGCCGCTCTATCCGGCGGCTAATCCCGGTGTCATCGCGGTGAGCGCCACCGATGCTTACGACCGGCTGTTCCCGGCCTCCAATCGCGGCGGCCATATCGCGGTGGCAGCGCCCGGCGTCGATGTGTTCCTGCCGGCGCCCGGCGGCAAATATCAGATGACCAGCGGTACGTCGTTTTCAGCGGCCTACGTCAGCGGTCTCGCCGCGCTGATGCTGGCCCGCGATCCCAGCCTGAAGCCGGACGGCGTACGCGGTATCCTGATGCGAACGGCGCGCGATCTTGGCGAACCGGGGCGCGACGATCTGTTCGGCGCGGGCGAGGCCGATGCCTATGGGGCCGTTGCCGCCGTGGCGGCGGCGCAGGTGCCGATGGCGAATGCCGGTGACAAGACGGTCGGCACACCCGCCGCACCGTCCGATCACGATAACGCGAGCAGCCCGCCGGAGACGCCATCCCTGGCCGCGGATAGGCCTGCGGCGCAGTAAATCGGTCAAAACAGCGGCGAAAATTCTTTGCCTCGGTTTGAACGTTTTTAAACGACGGTGCGACTTATCGAAGTGGAGAGGATGACTCTCCAAGGGCCGTATCCGGCGCGAGCGCCCATCCACCCCAGCGCCCAATATGGCTTGACCCGCCCGGTTGTCCCCCCGGGCGGGTCTCCCCGTTTTAGGGGGAGCTCACCGCGTTGTCGTCGCTCGCGCTCAGGGCTGGACATCGCAAAAGTTTTCCACAGAATACTGATGTACTACCAGTTGATTCGTCTTCGTTGCGTCTGCGTCCGTTTCCCTCATTGCGGACTTTCCCATGACACAGCGAACTGACATCGACCGTGGCCGCGACATCATCGAGCGATGGTGCGCCCTTGCCGAGCAGCGGCTGAGTTACCTGATAGACCTGCTCGAGAGCGGCCGTTGGCGCCGCTTCCATACCGAGTCCGATCTCGTCGAGAACATCGAAGAAGCACGAACCGCCGTCGAGACATGGCGAATGCTGGCGTCGCGCGAAGCGACGCCCGACAATCGCGCCATCGATCTGTCGTGGTTGGGGCGAGCGGCGATCCCGCTGGCGGGGCGCGACATCGTCAAGGATGCGCGCGGGCTGGCGCCGTCGATCGTCGCCGGATCGTTGCAGCGGACGTCGCTTGCGAGCGGGGGTGCCGCATCGCGTCCGGCTGCAACGCTCCCGGCGGTTCAGCCGGGATGGGAGCAGGTGCTCGATGTCGCTGCGATGCAGGAGCGCTATCCGCTGCTGCGCAACGCGTTGTAGAAAAGCGCGGTCTGGTTAGCAGAACTCGTCATGCCCGGGCTTGTCCCGTGCATCCACGTCTTAAACACGGCAGACAAGACAAGACGTGGATGGCCGGAATAAATCCGGCCATGACAACGATAGAGAAAGATCGATCGGCATTTCGCAACTATGCACTTTACCGCTTGCGGTCACCGCACCGTATTGGTGCCCAGCGCCACCTGCGCGAAACGTGCCGCGCCGCTGGCGGTGAGATCGGGCGTCACCGGCTTGGCGTGATCGAGGCCGACGATCGCGCCGCGCGGTGCCCCTGAAATCAGGTTGCCATCGATCAGTGCGGTGCCCGCGCCGTCGCGCACCGACACGCCGATGCCGATGAAGGCGTTGCGGATGACATTGCCGGTGATGCTGACGTCGCGCAGATACTTGCCCCAGCCCGCGACGATACCGATGGACGGCGCATTCTCGATGACATTGCCGGATACCGTGGCATCCGCCTCGATGTAGATGCCGACACCGGCATCGTCATCCGGCGCGGTGCCGATCGGCCGCTTCGGCAGCATGTTGCGCAGGATGTTGCCTTGCACGACGGCGATGCGGCCGCCCTCGTTGAAGTTGCAGACCGACACGCCGGTGGCGGCGACGTCCACCGTGTTGTTGGCGATGATGGCGCCTTCGAAGGCGAATTCGGAATACAACGCCACTTCGCGCACATTGCTGATGCTGTTGCCGGTGATCTGGATGTTGGAGGCCGAGTTGCCGCGCACACCGGAGTAGTCGCAATTGCGAATGCGATTGCCGCGCACGATGACGTTGCCAGCGCGAAATGCGTTGATGGCGTTGCCGTATTGTCCGGAGCCGCCGGGGCCGGCCTTGATATCCTCGATGCGGTTGTCGATCACCAGCGTGCCGTCGTCGCCGATGGCGTTGCGCAGGATCTCGATGCCGTTGTCGGAGGCATCGGCGATGGTGTTCTGCGCCACCAGCAGGCCGCGCGCATCGAACGAGACGATGGCGGTGGTCGCGGTCTGCGTAATGATGCTGTTGCGCACTTCGCCGGAGACGTTCTCGAACCAGATGCCGCTGCCGCCGCTATTGACGATCGTGCAATCGGTGATGCGCACGTCCGCGCCGGCAAGGCAATGCAGCAGCCCGCGCCGCTTCGGCAGCGGAATGCTGCCGCCGTCGAGCGTGATGCCGCTGAGGCCGAAATTGTCGGCGCCTTCGCCGGTCAGCAGTGAAGGGCCGCCGCTGAAAATCAATCGCGTCGCGCCGCGCACGCCGATTAGTTGCGTGCCCCTGCTCACCTTCAGAGCGCCGCAACGATAATTGCCCGGCGGCAGCAGCAACGGCGTGCGCGTGCGCGCGGCATTGTCGAGCGCACGCTGCAGAACGCCGGTTTGATCGTCGGGACTGTTGGGCCGCACGCCGTCATGTGTGGCATCGCGCCCAAGCGTGGCGGCGGGCGGTGCGGCGCGCTGCGCCTGCGCCTGCGTGACCAGGGCACCGGCGGCGACGCCCGCGGCCGAGGCTCCGATCAGGTGGCGGCGATTGAAGTCCATGCGCGGCACTCCGGTCGCTTCCCAAGGTGGGCAGCGCGTCCGCAGTAACGCAAAATCTTCAAGCGAGTTGGCTCAACAACCCGCGAGCGGCGGCGATTGTTGCCGATAGGGTTAATGCCCCGGTCAGGCGCGCCGATGCGGCGTGAACATGCGGCCGCGCTCGGTCACCAGCACCACAGCCAGCACCGCCAATGTGCAGATCAGCGAGCCGATGGCGAACGGGAGCAGGGTGCCGTCGTAGAGCTGGCCGAGCGTCACGCCGATGGCGATGCCGATCAGCGTGGTGATCGAGCCGAACAGCGACGATGCCGTGCCTGCGATGTGGCCCTGCGGCTCGAGCGCCAACGCGGTGAAGTTGGAGAACATCATGCCGAACGCGAACAGCGCCGTTGCCGACAGCACCATGTAGAGCGCCAGCGGCAGCGTGTCGGTCCAGGCCGTCACCAGCATCACGATGGCAACGGCGGCAAACACCATCAGCGCGCTGTGCGAGATCAGGCGCATGCCGAGTCGGCCGACGAACCGCGCATTGAGGAAGCCGGCGAGCGCGATTCCGATGGCGATGGCCGCGAAGGCCAGCGGGAAGTAATGGCCGAGACGATAGATCCCGGTGAACACCTGCTCGGAGCAGAACACGTAGGCGAACAGCACGCCCTGCACGCCACCGGCGGCGAGCGCATAACCCAGCGTTTGCCGGTTGGTCAGCGTCTGGCGAAAACTGTCGATCACCTGCCGGACTGTCAGCGGCTTGCGCTGGTTCACCGGCAGCGTTTCCGGCAGCCGCAGCGCGCACCACACCAGCGCCAGCACGCCGTAGCCCATCAGCACGATGAAGATGCCGCGCCATTGCGCCATCAGCAGGATGGCTTGGCCGAACGAGGGCGCGAGGATCGGCACCGCGACGAAGATCATCATCACCAGCGACATCACGCTGGCCATGCGGCGTCCGGCGTAGCAATCGCGCACGATCGAGGTGGCGATCACCCGCGTCGCCGAGGTACCGAGCCCCTGCAGGACACGCGCCAGGAGCAACATCTCGAACGACGGCGCGAACAGCGCCAGCAGGCTCGCCAGCCCGTACAGCACCATGCCGCCGAGCAGTACCGGGCGGCGGCCGAAGCGGTCCGACAACGGCCCGATTACGAATTGCCCAATGCCGAAGCCGAGCAGGAAGGTCGACAGCACGCTTTGCAGATAATTGCCGTCGGAGATCTTGAACGACGCGCCGATGTTCGGCAGCGCCGGCAGCATCATGTCCATCGCAAGCGGATTCAGCGCGATGATCGAGGCGACGATCACGACGAATTCGGGGAATCGCATCGGGCGATGGGTCGAGGCGACCCATGCGGTGGCATTGGTATCGGTCAAGGGAATCTCTCGCGGTTGATCCCCGACATAGCCCGCGATGCTGCGATGCACAACCCATGGGGCGGAATGCCTGCCCCGCCGGAAAACGCAGATCAGTCCGGCACTTGGCGTTATTTTCGGCGTGTGAGTGCTGCTATTTGCAGCAACAGGGCCTCGCCGGCGTCAACGAGATGTTCCAACGTTGGGTGAACAGTCGCGGTCCGGCGTGGGGTCGCCGTGTCGCGCGCCACCAGCGGGACATGAATGAAGGCGGCGAGGTGCGGGCCATTGGCCTCGTGCCGGGCTTCCAGCGCCCGCCAGCACAGGTAATTGCAAAGATAGCGGCCGGCATCGCGCGACAGCCGCGCATCGATGCCGGTGGCGCGGGCGGCGCGCATCAGGCGCGGTGTGTGCGGACCGACCTGCATCGCCTCGGCACCTCGCACGATGGCGCCGCTACGAACGTAGGCGCCGCCGGCGTCCGGCCACAGCGTGGTGATGGCGTTGCGCGCCCGCGTCTCGATGCGGACATAGGGCGTGCGTGCCGCGAGGCCGAACATCAGCAGCGCATGCGGCCGATATTGCGCCAGCAGCTCGGGCAACTGGCGATCGACCGCCTGATACGTGACCGGGAAAATATGGCCGCGCAACTCGACGTCGCTGAAGGCCGGGCGGCGCAGTCGCGTCAGCCGTGTCACCAGCGCCGGCGTCGGATTGAACGGCGCACCGGGAAACGCGCCAAAGCCGGTGATGAGGATGCGAAGTAGTGACGTCATGACTTCCCGTGCCTCAAAGGCGTTGTCCGTCACCCTAAGGTGGCCATGCGTTGGCATGGCCCTCGAAGGGCGACCGCCGTTCATCCTTCGACGCTCGCTGCAAGTGCAACTCGCACCTCAGGATGACGGCGGTCCGGCTAGAGGGCAATGACCTACCGCAGCATCTCCGCGATCTGCTCCGCTGCCAGTGCCGGAGTGACGCGGCCATCGGCGACGCGCGCCTCGATCTGCTTGACCTTGGCGCGGATCGCCGGATCGCTGCGCAACCGCGCCATCATCCGCGTCTCCAGCATGGCCCACATCCATTTGATCTGCTGCTGGCTGCGCCGTGCGGCGAGTTCTCCGCTGGCATTCATGGCGGTGCGATGTTCGCAGATTTTCTGCCACAGTTCGGCGATGCCGGTGCCGGCCAGCGCCGAATAGGTCACCACCGGCGGAAACCAGTGTTGCGAGCGCGGCGTCAGGATCTTCAGCGCGCCGCGATAGTCGGCGGCGGTGCGGTTGGCGCGCTTGATATTGTCGCCATCGGCCTTGTTGATGGCGATCATGTCGGCCAGTTCGACCAGCCCCTTTTTGATGCCCTGCAATTCGTCGCCTCCGCCGGGCAACATCAGCGCGAGAAAGAAATCGGTCATGTCGCAGACCGCGGTTTCCGACTGGCCGATGCCGACGGTCTCCACCAGCACCACGTCGAAGCCGGCGGCCTCGCACAGCAGCATGGCCTCGCGGGTCTTCGCCGCGACGCCGCCGAGCGTACCGGACGACGGCGAGGGGCGGATGAAAGCGTTCTCGGCGTTCGACAGATTCGCCATCCGCGTCTTGTCGCCGAGGATCGAGCCGCCGGTGCGCGCCGAGGACGGATCGACCGCCAGCACCGCGATCTTGTGGCCCTGGCGGATCAGATGCATCCCCAGCACATCGATGGTGGTGGACTTGCCGACGCCGGGCGAGCCTGTGATGCCGATACGCATCGCGTTGCCGGTGTACGGCAGCAGCGCCTGCACCAGATCGCGCGCGCTGGCCTGATGATCGGCGCGGCGGCTTTCGATCAGCGTGATGGCGCGCGCCAGCGCGGCGCGATTGCCGGCGCGGATGTCGCTCGCGAGATTGTCGGTGGAAAGGGGGCGGGTCATTTGTCCTGCTTGCTGGCGTCGCGGACGGGGCTGCCGGCGAAGAGCGCGGCGCCTTGCGGCGAAAGATATGGCTTGAACGTCTGCCACGGCACGACGACGACGAACGATCCTTCCACATAGGGACCGACCGCATAAGGCGGATAGTGGAATTCGAGCCCGGCGCTTTTGCCTGCTTCGGTCGATGCGGCGAGCGTCACCGCGCCGACCTTCAGCAGCGTCGGCGCGATGCCCTTGTACCAGTCAGTGCCGCCGGAGTCGTCGATGCGGCGCGCTTTCTTGTCGGCCTTGACGGCGGCGATGGCGGCGGCGCGCAGCGCCTTCATCGTCGGGCCGTTGTCGGCGGTCTCCTTGAAGAACGGCCGGATGCTGACGCGCTTGCCGACGCTGTCGTCCCACAGGATCGTGTCGATGTCGGTGTTGGGATGCGCGCCGCCGGTATACGCATAATCGGTGCGGACGACGCTGACATAACGGCCGTCCACCACCGAGGTGCGGCTATAGTTGCGCTCGAAACTCCACGCGCGGTTGTCGCGAAACAGATCCGGCGAGGCCTTGAATTCCTTCGCTGCGTCGGCGCGATTGCGTTCCAGCCAGCGCTTGCCTTCGGCCATGCAATTTGCGGCCAGCGCTGCATTCGACTTGATGCCGTCGTCCAGCGTCACGCTGGCGTCGATGTAATTGGTCTTGACGGCGACATCGGACTTGGCGTCGGCGGCGAGGGCGGGGGCAGTGCCTGTGAGTGCCAGGACTGCCGCCAGACACGAAAATTTCCGAAGCGGACTTGCGAAAGATGAACTGAGGCTGTTGATCATGGCAACCTTCGTCATGGCCGGGCTTGTCCTGGCCATCCACGCCTTGGAGCCCGGATCATAGAAAAACGTGGATGCCCGCGACAAGCGCGGGCAAGACGCTCTTTGTGGAGAGTTTGACAAACCCCCGCGTTACTCCGCGGCCTCGCTGCTATGCCCCAGCCGCGCGTTGAGTTTGCGGATCAGTTCTTCGGCCGCGTCGGAAATCACCGTGCCGGGCGGGAAGATGGCTTCGGCGCCGGCCTTGTACAGCGCATCGTAATCCTGCGGTGGCACCACGCCACCAATAATAATCATAATGTCCTCGCGGCCCTGCTTCTTCAGCGCGGCCTTCAATTCCGGCACGGCGGAGAGATGCGCCGCCGCCAGCGACGACACGCCGAGGATATGCACGTCATTTTCCACCGCCTGCCGTGCCGCTTCGTCGGCGGTGGCGAACAGCGGCCCGATGTCGACGTCGAAGCCGATGTCGGCAAAGGCCGACGCGATCACCTTCTGGCCGCGGTCGTGGCCGTCCTGTCCGATCTTGGCGACGAGGATACGCGGGCGGCGGCCCTCGGCGTCCTCGAACGCATCGATCAACGCCTGTACCTTCTGGACCCGATCCGACATGGCGCTTGCCTCCCGCTTGTAGACGCCGGTGATCGACTTGATCTCGGCGCGATGGCGGCCGAACACCTTTTCCATGGCATCGGAAATCTCGCCGACGGTGGCCTTTGCCCGCGCGGCATCGATGGCCAGCGCCAGCAAATTGCCGTTGCCGGTTTCCGCGCTCTTGGTCAGGGCCGCCAGCGCGGCGGCGACGTCGGTCTCGTTGCGCTCGCCGCGCAGCCGCTTCAGCTTGTCGATCTGCAATCGCCGTACTGTGGAGTTGTCGACCTTCAGCACGTCGATGGCGGCCTCGTTGGTCGGCTTGAACTTGTTGACGCCGATCACGGCCTGATGGCCGGAATCGATACGCGCCTGGGTCTTGGCGGAAGCTTCCTCGATACGCAGCTTCGGCACCCCGGCTTCGATGGCCTTGGCCATGCCGCCGAGATCCTCGACCTCCTGGATATGACCCCACGCCTTGACGGCGAGATCGTGCGTCAGCCGTTCGACGTAATAGGAGCCGCCCCACGGATCGATGATCCGCGTGGTGCCGCTTTCCTGTTGCAGGAACAATTGCGTGTTGCGGGCGATGCGCGCCGAAAAGTCGGTCGGCAGCGCCAGTGCCTCGTCGAGCGCGTTGGTGTGTAGCGACTGGGTGTGACCCTGCGTCGCCGCCATCGCCTCAATGGTTGTGCGCATCACGTTGTTGAAGACGTCCTGCGCCGTCAGCGACCAGCCGGAGGTCTGGCAATGCGTGCGCAGCGACAGCGATTTGGGGTCCTTCGGATTGAATTGCTTGAGCAGCTTGGCCCATAGCAGCCGCGCCGCGCGCATCTTGGCGACTTCCATGAAGAAGTTCATGCCGATGGCCCAGAAGAACGACAGCCGCGGCGCAAAGCGGTCGACATCGAGGCCCGCCGCTATGCCGGCGCGCAGATACTCGACGCCGTCGGCCAGCGTGTAGGCCAGTTCGAGGTCCTGCGTCGCACCGGCTTCCTGCATGTGATAGCCGGAAATCGAAATGGAGTTGTATTTCGGCATCCGCTGCGAGGTGTAGGCGAAGATGTCGGAGATGATCCGCATCGAGGGGGCCGGCGGATAGATGTAGGTGTTGCGCACCATGAACTCTTTCAGAATGTCGTTCTGAATGGTGCCTGAAAGTTTCTCCGGCGGGACGCCTTGTTCTTCGGCGGCGGCGACGAACAGTGCGAGGATCGGCAGCACGGCGCCGTTCATGGTCATCGACACGCTCATCTTGTCGAGCGGGATGCCGGCGAACAGCGTGCGCATGTCGTAGATGGAATCGATGGCCACGCCGGCCATGCCGACGTCCCCGGAAACGCGCGGATGATCGCTGTCATAGCCGCGATGGGTGGCGAGATCGAAGGCGACCGAGAGGCCCTTCTGTCCGGCCGCGAGATTGCGGCGATAGAACGCGTTGGAATCTTCCGCCGTCGAGAACCCGGCGTATTGCCGGACCGTCCATGGCTGGTTGACGTACATGGTCGGGTAGGGCCCGCGCAGGTACGGCGCGATGCCCGGCCAGGTGTCGAGGAAGTCGATGCCCTGCAGGTCGGCTTCGCTGTAGCCCGGCTTGACCGGAATTTCCTCGGGCGTCATCCACGGCGCTGCGGTGCCGGCGGGCGATGCAGGAGCGACGGCTTCGAAGGCGATATCGGCGAAGTTGGGTATGCGGCTCATACAGTACTCTTTCCCGTCATCGTTCGAGGCTCGCTTGGCTTTCACCTCGGGATGACGCTCTCTCCGGTTTCCGTGCCGTCATCCTGAGGTGCCGTCGCCCAGCGACGGCCTCGAAGGATGACAGAGGGTCAACTTGCCTTGTCCAGTCTAGCATAAGCGCCTTCGAGCATCGCCAGCGCGTTGCCTCCGGCCGCGACGAATTCATCGATCCCGGCGGCGCGGAATTCGGCTTCCTTGTCGCCGGGCCGCCCTGCCAGATAGATATGCCTGGCTCCAGCCGCATGAAGGGCCTTGGCCGCAGCGGCAGCATGGTCGGCATAGACGGCATCTGACGAGCACAGGCAGACAAGCCGCGCGCCGGATGCGTTGAAGGCCGCGGCGAGAGCGGCGGGATCGGAAAAGCCCTCGTTGCCGGTCGCCTCGATGCCGCCAGCCTCGAACAGGCTCTTGGCGAAGGTGGCGCGAGCGGTGAAATCTGCTGCCCGGCCGAGATTGGCCAGGAAGACCCGGGGACGTGCTCCGGTCTGTTTCAGCAGGGCGTCCGAACGGTCGCGCAGTTTTTCGAACGGCGCGGCGACACGAACCGGCACCAGCGCGTCGAATGCGATCGTTTGCTTTTCCGATGGGCCGGAAGCAGGGGCGCTGGCAAGCACCGCCGGCGTCGCCTCCTGCAGGTTGGGAAATTCGCTCGCGCCAGTCAGTACGTTTTTGCGCCGGGCGATGTCTGTATCGCGCGCGGCGCGCACCGCCGCCACTTTGGATTGGATCAGGTTCTGCTCCAGTGCCGCGAATACGCCACCGGCTTTTTCGATTTCCTGGAACAGCGTCCATGCCGACGTGCAAAGCTGCTGCGTCAGCGTTTCGATGCCGCCGGCACCGGCGGCGGGATCGGCCACCTTGGCGAGGTTGGACTCTTCCAGCAGGATCAGCTGCGTGTTGCGCGCGATGCGGCGAGCGAATGCATCCGGCAGGCCGAGTGCCAATGCGTGCGGCAGCACCGAGATGGCGTTGGCGCCGGCGAGCCCGGCAGAGAACACCGCGATGGTGGCGCGCAGCATGTTCACGTCGCTGTCGCGCTGCGTCAGCATCCGCCATGCCGTCTCGGCCGCAATGAACAGCGGCTTCGGCGCAAGGCCGCAGCTTTGCTCGATGCGCGCCCACAGCAGCCGCAACGCGCGGAACTTGGCCATGGTGAGGAACTGGTCGGCGTCGGCGGCAAGCCGCGCATAAATGGCGTCGCGCGCCTGTTCGAGCGACAAGCCGGCAGCCTCCAGCGCGCGCAGATAGGCGACGCCACTCGCCAGCACGAAAGCCAGTTCCTGCGCTTCCGAGCCACCGGCATCGTGGATGACGCGGCCATCCATCGCTGCGAACGGGCCACGGAAGCCGAGTTGCCTGAGTTGCGCGATCTTGTCGCCGAACACCTTCGCGCTCGACGCCCAGTCGCCGGCACTGCCGCCACGCACCGCCGCGCCGCCGATCGGATCGAAGCCGAAGCGCACGTTGACGGCGCCCGGCGCGACATTGCGCGTCTTGAGCAGATCGGCGAGGTGCTGGCCGATGTCGCGACCGTGCGAGCTGACTTCGAACTCGATGGCGATATCGGCTTCGAGGAAAATACCGTCCAATGCCCGCGTCAGCGCGTCCTTGGTCGGCGGCAGGCCGAAGCCGCGCGCCGCGTTGCTGCCTTCGAACACCAGTGTCAGGCCGGTGGCGCCATTGGCGAGATCCTGCAACGCCTGTGCGTTGGCTTGCGCCGCATCCGGATGATCGATCCGCTGCATGATCTGCCATGGCGTGGCAGCGGCGCGGCCGACGATCGGCATAGCATTCTGTGCGCGCTGATAGATCGGATCGATCTTGAGACCGTCGGCGGTTTTGCCGATCAGCTTCTCGAACGGGGCGCCCTTCAGCACGCCATCGACCAGCTTGCGCCAGTTCTCGTAAGTGGCCGGGGCGAATTCCGCCGCCAGCGTCAGATCATCAGTGGTCGAAGACATTCAGCAGGGCACTCCCCGGGCGCAGCTTTTAGGTTGCTGGCGAAAATGCCACGCCAACACCGCTGCCGCAACCTGCCACGGGTTTGCCTCAACGCTGAATTCGGCACAACCGGAGGCCGATTTTTGCTCAACCAGCCTCGGGCAAGCGTTCGATGCCGTCGGTCGAAACCGCCTTCACCGCGTCTCGTACCGTTTGGCCGGCAATGCTGCGATCCGGCACGATCTCCGCTAGCGGAACCAGTACGAAGGCCCGCTCGAACAGCCGCGGATGCGGTAACGTCAGGTCCGGCATGTTGATCTTGGCGTCGTCATACGCGATGAGATCGAGGTCCAGCGTGCGCGGCCCCCAACGCTCTTCCTTGGCGCGGTCGCGGCCAAATCGCTTTTCGATCTTATGCAGCGTGAACAGCAGCGCATGCGGATCGAGACTGGTTTCGATCTCGACACAGGCGTTGATGAAGCGATCCTGCTCGACATTGCCCCAAGGCGGTGTCGCGTAGTCCGACGAGCGCGACAGTAGCTCGGCTTGCGTCATGCCGCAGATATTGGAGATGGCCCTCCGGAAGGTGTCGCGAACGTCGCCGACGTTGCCGCCCAGAGCGATAAGTGCATTACCCATAATTACGATTGCCGTGTGCGAGTGAGAATGACGCCGACATCGTCGAAGATCGCAGCGATCGGCGCGTGCGGCTTGTGGACCGTGACCTTGACCGCGCTGATCCGCACGAAGGTCGACAGAATGGCTTCGGCGACAGCGCCCGCGGCGCGCTCCAGCAGCCGGTAGTTGGTGTCCTTGAAAGCGGCTGTCGCGGTGGCGACGACATTGGAGTAGGACACGGTGTCGGCCAGCCGATCGGTCCGCGATGACTCGGACAGATCGGAAGACAATTCGAGGTCGATGACGAAGCGTTGCCCGACTTCTGTCTCATGCTCCATCACGCCGTGGCGGGCATGGATCACCACGCCACGGATAAAGATCGTATCGGTCATCGTTTCTCCTCGATAGCTGCGGTCACGCGCAACGCCTGCACGGTCTCCGCGACGTCGTGGGCACGGATGATCCGCGCGCCACGTTGCGCGGCCAGCAGATGGGCCGCGATTGATCCGCCCAGCCGCTGCTGCGGCTGGGACGGTGTAATCGTATCGATAAATCGTTTGCGCGACGCGCCGACCAGCAGCGGCAGATCGAAAACGCGCAATTCGTCGAGCCGGGCGAGAACCGTCATGCTCTGTTCCTGGGTCTTGCCGAAGCCAATTCCGGGGTCGAGGATGATCTGATGTCTGGCGATGCCAGCGGCCTTCGCAATATCGAGCGAACGCGCAAAGAAGGTCTGGATATCCTGCATGATATCGATGCCGGCATCGGCGCTGTCGCGATTGTGCATCACGACCACCGGTGCGCCGTGTGCGGCCACCACCGTGGCCATCTCTGGATCGCGATGCAAACCCCACACATCGTTGGCGATGATGGCGCCGGCATTCAGCGCCCAATCCACGACGGCAGCCTTCATGCTGTCGATCGAGACCGGCGTTCCCAGCGCGACCACTTCGGCCAGGATCGGCCGCAGCCGTTGCAATTCTTCCTCGGCCGTTATCTTCGTCGAGCCATAAGGTCGGGTGGATTCCGCGCCGATGTCGATGATGTCCGCGCCTTCTGAAATCATGCGCTGCGCCTGCGCGATAGCATGCCGCGGCGCAAGAAACGATCCACCGTCAGAAAACGAATCCGGCGTGACGTTGAGGATGCCCATCACAGCGGGGAAGGGGCGCGATAGCAGCATCCGCAGCAACGGGTTATCCGTAGCCGGTAGGTTCGACGGAGCTGATTGGAAAGCCGTCGTGATCATGCGGTCGCTTTGCGCGGTTCAAGGTTCCGAGTCAAGACGCAGTCTTTCCCAATTGTTTGCGGACTTTCGATTGGGTTGGCGACTGTCGGCGGGCGTCCGCCGGACAAATGACGTCGACGCGTGGACACCGACGGCGAATGAGGATCGCCCCTCGCCAGCGACGCAACGTCTCACCCGCTGCAACAACCGTACCGTGTAAGCTGTCGGGAAAATTGCTGATGCGCGAATGGCTTGATCGTGCCGCCAGTTGGTCTTTTGACGCATGTGGCGAACCGGGAATTGATGATAGGTGTCATAAGCGATAGGGGGATAAGCGGGCGAGTTTGTCGTCCCGACCTCAATACGCGGGAGGGGAACGATGCCACTTGAAGGAAGGGTAATTGAAGAACCGCAGCCGATAACGCAGACGCCGACGCTTGCGGATTATCAGGCGCTGTCGGAATTTCGTCACTTGATCCGCTGCTTTCTCGAATTCAGTCAGAAAGCGGCCGAGCGCGCCGGATTGACGGCCCGCCAGCATCAGGCGTTGTTGGCCATCAAGGGATTTCCGGGCGGCGGTGCCGTGACCGTCGGCAATCTCGCGCATCGTTTGCGAATCCGTCATCACACGGCAGTCGAGCTGGTTGACCGGCTCACTGAGAGCGGGCTGGTCCGCCGAATCCATGATCCGACTGATCACCGTCGCGTGTTGTTGACGCTCACCGAACTTGCCGACCAACACCTGGCCAATTTGTCGTCGGCTCATCTGGATGAATTGTCGCGGATCGAGCCGCTATTGAGAAACGCGCTGGCACGCAGGTCTCGATAGGCCTACGCGTCACGGCGAAACGCGCCTTGCGGAGATCGCGCATCCGCCCGAACTGCCGGTTCTAGCTTCGACGGAAAGGCCGTTGCTTGGGGCGGACGCTCGCTAATCGTGCGCGTTCGGAACTGGCTCTGATGCCGAACCTGCACCGGTCCTAGTAGGTGATCTTCAGGGGTAGTTTGCGCGCCTGCGCGATCAATTGCTCGACCGATTTTTCCGATGGCAGGACGCGGACCAGTTTGCGCTTGGTGTTGACCTCTTTCATCGCTTGCGCAAGACGGCTCGGATTGCGATGTGTAAATTCACGTACCGTGGTCACGCCGGTGGCGCGCAGCAACTCGGCTTTGGCTTTGCCCATGCCTGGAATGCGCATGCAATCCGCGATGTTGGCCCATTCGAGTAATTGCTGTTCGCTGAGATTGGTCTTGGCCGCGAGTGCCTTGCGGCCCTTGGCGGTCCGGGCAGCTTCGAGCAGGGCCTCCGTTGTGCGAATGCCAGCGGATTTGAGTTTGCTGGCCGCAAATGCAGTCAAGCCATCAATCTTGGAAACAGGGTATGTCATGGTACTCGGAACAGTGAAGGTGCTTCGACGAACAGGCTGAAGTCAAAAGTGCCGTGCGACCTGTCGCTATCGTGCGTATCGCCCGGCAGGAAACCCCCGCGTCAGATTTGCCTGCTCGTTCCGCTCCAGCTTTGTCGTCCGAGTATCCGAAAAGTTCAGTCGTGGCGGCTGGAAATCGTTCGTGCTGCCAACTCGAAGCTGACAGGACTTGGAACGATAGCTCAAGGCTTTCCGCAAATCGTTCCACGCGAAGACAGCCGTGTGCGCCTCCGCTGACAGAGTTGAGTAATTCATGGATGCCCCGCCTCCGCCGGTTAATTACCGGATCCTGATTGTAAGTTTGATCTTGGGCTTTTGCAGCGTGAAAGACAAGTGACGATGCCCTCTTGACCGGCGCTGCAAAGCAATCGCGTGAGGAGTGTTGCAGTAATGCAAAAGCAAGCGCGGGTGCAAGTGCAATTCGCCTCGAAGAAATCTTGCCGCTTTGGAGTGGCTCCAGACTACGCAACGCGTCTCCGGAATAAGCCGCCAATGCAATGAAGTTTCGCCGAAGGGATTTGCAACGCCGCGAAACCTTGTTGACCGGTCTCAACTGGATTGCAAGATGCAGTATGCTATGCGATCTGGCTGTTTCAATTCGATGAAATCTGGATTCACGCAACAATTATTGTCAAGCATCGGCGGGTGGGTATGCTGCGGCAAGCCCGAGTTCGTGCCGTCGGCATGATTGTGAAGGTCGGGAAACCGGTGGCGAAGAAGACACGTTTGGCGGCGGGCTCCTTCAATGACGCAAGAGGCGATGCAATGGCGACGATCGACTCCAATACCGGGGATACCAGCGAAAGCCTCTTTATCGGCAAGGGTGAGCAGTCGGCCTGGTTGACGCTTGGCCTTGCCAATCGCCACGGATTGGTGACGGGCGCCACCGGAACCGGCAAGACGGTGTCGTTGCAGGTGATGGCGGAAGGCTTTGCGCGTGCCGGAGTTCCGGTTTTCGCCGCCGATATCAAGGGCGATCTATCCGGCATCTCCGAAGCCGGCGAGGCAAAGGATTTCATCCTCAAGCGCGCCAAGGATATGGCGCTGACGTTCCAGCCGGATCAGTTTTCGACAGTGTTCTGGGATGTTTTCGGCGAACAGGGGCATCCGGTGCGGGCGACGGTCTCGGAAATGGGGCCGCTTTTGCTGTCGCGCATGATGGATCTCAACGACGTGCAGGAGGGCGTACTCAATATCGCTTTCCGCGTTGCCGACGAGCAGCATCTGTTGCTACTCGATATGAAGGATCTGCGGGCCATTCTGTCATTCGTCGGCGAACACGCCGCGGAACTGACCACGCAATACGGAAATGTTTCCAAGCAGTCGGTCGGTAGCATCCTGCGCCAGCTTCTGGTGCTGGAAAATCAGGGTGCGGACAAATTTTTCGGTGAGCCGGCGCTCGATCTGAAGGATTTCATGCGGACCGACCGTGACGGCCGGGGCATGGTCAACATTCTGGTCGCCGACAAGCTGATGCAGAACCCGCGGCTCTATGCCACGTTCCTGCTCTGGATGCTGTCGGAACTGTTCGAGCAACTTCCGGAAGTGGGCGATCCGCCGAAACCCAAGCTGGTATTCTTTTTCGATGAAGCTCATCTGTTGTTCAACGACGCACCAAAGGCGCTGATGGACAAGATCGAGCAGGTGGTGCGGTTGATCCGGTCGAAGGGCGTCGGAGTCTACTTCGTCACGCAAAATCCGATTGACGTTCCCGACAAGGTGCTGGCGCAGCTCGGCAACCGCGTGCAGCACGCGCTGCGCGCCTTCACGCCGCGCGATCAGAAGGCGGTTGCGGCGGCGGCACAGACGTTCCGGCCCAATCCCAAACTGAACACGGCTCAGGTCATTACTGAACTCGGCAAGGGCGAGGCGCTGGTGTCGTTCCTTGAGGGCAACGGCACCCCGTCGATCGTCGAGCGCATCATGGTGCGGCCACCATCGGCGCGGATTGGACCGATCACCCCGGAGGAACGCAAAGCGATCCTGGCGGCCAGTCCGGTCAAGGGCAAATACGATACCGCAATCGATTCCGAATCCGCCTATGAGATCCTGCAGAAGCGTGTCACCGATACCGCGGCGACGGCGGACGCACCGCAAGGCGGCGTGCTGGGGCAGCTCGGCTCCATAGTTGGGACCATCTTCGGTACCAACACGCCGCGCGGCAAGCTTTCGACCGGGCAGGTAATCGCTCGCGATGTCACGCGCTCGGTGACCAACAAGGTCGTCGGAGGGGTGGTCGCCGATCTCGGCAAATCGCTGGGTGGTTCGGTTGGAAGTTCGGTGGGGCGGGCCATCGTGCGCGGCGCGCTCGGCAGTCTGTTGCGGCGGTAGCCGATTTGCCGCCTATCTGGAGTTCATGAATGACGACGCAGAAATTATCCGCGGTACTCGATCACATCGAGGCGGATTCCGATAACAGTCTGGCGCGGCTTTTTACCCTGTTGCGCATCAAGTCGATCTCGGCCGATCCGGCCCATGCGAAGGATTGCAAAGCCGCAGCCGACCATCTCGCCCACGATCTCGCCTCGTTGGGGTTTGCCGCTGAAGTGCTGCCGACCGGAGGGCACCCGGCTGTTGTCGCCAAAGGCAATGGCGGCGCGCCTAGCGGCCGGCCGCATGTGCTGTTCTATGGACACTATGACGTCCAGCCTGTCGATCCGGTCGAACTCTGGCATCGTCCGCCGTTCGAGCCGGCTGTGGTCGATCATGCCGATGGCCGCAAGATCATCGTCGCGCGCGGCGCCGAAGACGACAAGGGCCAGTTGATGACCTTCGTCGAAGCATGTCGCGCCTGGCATAAGGTTACCGGTTCGCTGCCGCTGGATGTCACCTTCCTGATCGAAGGCGAAGAGGAGGTCGGGTCGAAGCATCTGGTCGCCTTCCTCGAGAATCATAAGAAGGATCTCGCCGCCGATTTCGCGCTGGTCTGCGATACCAGCATGTGGGACCCGGATACGCCGGCGATCACCACGGCGCTGCGTGGGTTGGTCTATGACGAGGTCCGCATCACTGCCGCCAACCGCGACCTGCATTCGGGATTGTTCGGAGGCGCCGCGCAAAATCCTATCCGCGTGCTGACGCGTATTCTCGGCGGTCTGCACGACGACAACGGGTGCGTGACGCTTCCGGGCTTCTACGACGGGGTCAAGGATTTGCCCCCGGACATTCTTGCGCAGTGGAAGGCATTGGCATTCACGCCTGAGACATTCCTCAAGCCGATCGGCCTGTCGGTGCCGGCGGGTGAATCCGGCCGGCTGATGATCGAGCAGGTGTTCTCGCGTCCGACCTGCGACATCAACGGTATCGTCGGCGGTTATACTGGCGAAGGCTCGAAGACGGTGATTCCGTCACAGGCCTCCGCAAAAGTATCGTTCCGGTTGGTCGAGGGACAAGATCCGGCGAAGATCCGCGCGGCGTTCCGCGCCTACGTCACCGAACGATTGCCGAAGGATTGCACCGCCGACTTCATCGATCATTCCGGTGCGCCAGCGGTCTCGCTCGATTGGCAGATGAAGCCGCTGCTCGCGGCCAAGCGCGCACTGTCGGAGGAGTGGGGCCGCGAGGCGCAACTGATCGGCTCGGGTGGCTCGATTCCCGTCGTCGGCGATTTCAAACGCACGCTCGGACTCGACACTGTTCTGGTCGGCTTCGGGCTGGATGATGACAATATCCATTCGCCCAACGAGAAGTACGATCTCAAGAGTTTCCAGAAGGGCATCCGCTCGTGGGCCCGCATTCTGGCCGCATTGGCGGACATGCCGAAGGCGTAGCGACCGCACGTAAAAACGCCGCCCGGAATTGGGCGGCGTTTGAAAAAAAAACGTGTAGAGGTCGTATACGTTCAGCCTACACCAGTTCTCAGGTCTTGTAACTGGGGTCGAGGCGGTCGAGCTTGCGCAGCAGCGGCGGCCACACCAGCTTGGTCGACCGCAATTCAGCGCGGTCGAGATTCTCGACCACTCGGGTGTTCTTGTCGATGACCGCCTGATCGACCGGATAGGCGGTCGGCCCAAGCATCCGGGTTCGGACCTGCATGGTGCAGGCGCGCTCGAGATGGAACATGCGCTCGAACGCTGACGCCACCGAGCGGCCGACGGTCAGCGTGCCGTGATTGCGCAACAGCATGAAATTCTTGTTGCCGAGATCCTTTTGCAGGCGCGGGCGCTCGTCGTGGTCGAGGGCGATGCCTTCATAATCATGATAGGCCAGGTCGTGGGTGACGAGTTGTGCCGTCTGGTTCAACGGCAGCAAGCCGTCCATGCAACTCGCGACCGCGGTGCCATCCGGCGTATGGAGATGCAGCACGCAGCCGGCATCTTCGCGAACCTCATGAATTGCGGAGTGGATCGTGAAGCCCGCCGGATTGATGCTGTACTCGCTCTTGGTGAGTTGATTGCCATCGAGGTCGACCTTGACCAGGCTCGAAGCGGTGATCTCGTCGAACATCAAGCCATAGGGATTGATCAGGAAATGGTGCTCGGGTCCAGGTACCCGCGCAGAAATATGGGTGTCGACCAGATCGTCCCAGCCATAATACGCCACGAGGCGATAGGCGGCTGCGAGGTTGACGCGTTGTTCCCATTCCGCATCGGTCATATCGGACGGGACCTGCTTGAGGCGGGCTTCCGCTGGTGACATGGTGTGTCCTCCCATGAGTTGTTGGCGGAGCCTAATGCCGGCCTTGCGGGCCAGCAAGTCTGCATGCCGCACGGCAGTCATGCCGATAGCCCGACGCGTAATTGCATATGCCGTCGCGTGCAATTCCGTTGGCGATCTGGGCAAGATGAAGTTATCGTGACCGGGGTGATGGCCCGCTATCCAGGGCGCGGGGGTGGAGTTCGATATGGTTGTGCTGTTGATTGCCGGTGTTGGCGCCATCGTCGCTGGCCTGTTGGCGATCTGGTTTGGCATTCCGGTGAAGGAATTCAGCTTCGGCAACACGTTGATCCTTGCCGGAGCGGTGGCCATTTGCAGCGGTCTTTTGCTGATCGGCATGTCGCTGGTGCTTCGCCAGTTGAAGCTCATCGCGCAGCGGCTGCGAGTGATTGAACCGGAGACCGGGCTGCGCGATATCGGTGGACCGCCGTTGCCCGCTGGGTCGATTGCCGATTCGAGGCGCGACACGTCAGAGAGCGGCACGTTGGTGCGGCCACGCGATCCGTTCAGCGATCGAGATGCGACGTCAGCGGCCGCGGCAACTGCGAGCGTACCTTGGCGCGATGAAGCAGCGGCGCGCGAGCGAGGCCGCACGGCCGTGGCGTCGCCGCCAACGATGCCGGAGCCGGAAGAGCCCGAGGCCCCGGCAGCGACGCCCGGCAAGCAGCGTCGTAATTTGTTGTTCACGTCGTCGCGCCGGGAACGGGAGCAGGCGGAGGCGCGGGGAGCGGAGACGACTTCCGACCGCTCGCCTCTCTCAACGGCGACCGAGCCGGATCCAAGCCGGCCGGAGCCCCATCCCAGCTTCGATGAAGCGTGGCCGAAAGTGGATCGGCCTCGGCGCGATCACGCGCCGGCGCATGTTGCTCCGCCGCCGATTCCTGCGCTCGACACCGACGCCCACGCCGCTGCAAAGCCGGTGCCGGACGTGCCGCAAGTCACGGTCGTGAAATCCGGCGTTGTCGATGGCATGGCTTATTCGCTTTACTCCGACGGCTCGATCGAAGCTCAGATGCCCGAAGGCATGATGCGATTCGCGTCGATCGACGAGTTGCGCCAGCATCTCGATCAACGGCCGTGACGGGCTTGCCCAAGAAAGACTCCGCGAATGACTGAGACCCCGGGCAAGAGCTTCATCGATCTGACGGCGAATATCGTGTCCGCCTATGTCAGCAACAACGCCACGCCGGCTGCGGAAATCCCCGCGCTCATCAGCCAGATTCACGCAGCGCTGGTGCGCGTTGCGGTCGGACGTGTCGAGACGCCGCCGCTTGAGCCGTCGAGGCCGGCGGTCTCCGTGAAGAAATCCGTGACGGCGGAATATCTGGTGTGTCTGGAGGACGGCAAGCGTTTCAAGTCGCTCAAGCGTCACCTTCGCACCCAGTACAATATGACGCCGGAGCAATATCGCGACAAATGGGGACTGGCGCCGGACTATCCCATGGTGGCGCCGAACTACGCCGTCGCCCGCTCGCAACTCGCCAAGAAGATGGGTCTCGGGCAACAGCAACGCCGCCGCAAATAGCGCTATTTGCGTTGAGACCGGATTGGGTATAGGAATTTTGTCCCCAAGACCAGCGCCAAACCTCCCATAGCGATTGATCAAAAATCTCTAGAATTGCTATCCCCGGTGGTGAAATTTCGATTAGGATATGAAAATATTCCTATTTCGAGGTGCTGCTTATGTTCCATTCTTCCCCTTCGGTTCCCACCGTTAGCGGGGCAGAGTCAGCCGAGCCTGACGACCTGCTCGCCCAAGCCCAAACATGCATTTTCCGCCATGTGACGGGCTGCGTCGCGCGCGACTTCGGGATCGACACCCAGGCATTGTCATCTGCCACCCGTGGGGCGCCGCGCGTCGCGCTGGCACGGCAGGTGGCAATGTATCTGCTGCATGTTGATTTCGCCCTCAGCTTCGAGGCGGTTGGGCGGATGTTCGGCCGCGACCGCACCACGGTTTCGCATGCATGCCGCGTCATCGAAGATGGCCGCGACGATATCTGGCTGGATTGCCGTTTGGCGGCATTGGAATTGGCCTGCTGTGGCAGCGTGCAGCAGCAGCGTGCCGGATTGCGGGGCGCGCGATGAGGAGGAGCGGCGATCGTGCCTGCGGACAGGCGGCTGGACGTCACGCGCAGCGCGAGGGCGAGGCGGAGGTCGACGGTTTTCGTGCACAACACCTCGATCTCGCCACGGCGCAAATTCTGACGGACTCCGGCGCGGTCCGTGTGCTCGTGAATGAAAGCGAGAGTCCCCTTGCTTGGCTGGCGCGCCGCAAGGGGCGCGATGGTCAGGCCATGATCGGCCCCCAACAATTCCTCGCGGGCGAGCGGCTGCGGGCCGATTTCACGCGTGCGAATATGTCACCGCGCGTAACATCGAGCTGGGCCGCACCGACAGGCAATCGATCCGGCAGCAGCGGGCCGGGCCAGATGACCGATCTGATCGTGGCAGCGCGACAGCGCGTGCGTTTGGCGTTGGAGGCCTGCGGCCCGGAATTCGCGGGCCTGCTAATGGACGTATGTTGTTTTCTTCACGGTCTGGAGGATGTCGAGCGCGAACGGGGCTGGCCGTCGCGGTCAGCCAAGATCGTACTGCAGCTCGCGCTCGATCGCCTGGCGCGGCATTACGGTCTGACCAACGAAACATCGGGGCGCGCCAGCGCGCGCATCAGGACCTGGCTCGCCGACGATGCGGCATTCAACAGCGGGTAGCGGCACTCAGGACGCGGCGGCCAGCACTTCGCGTGCATCGGTACGGATGCGCTCGACCATCGAGCGCAAGCCGTTGGAGCGCTGCGGCGTGAGATGCTGGCCGAAACCGAACTCGTCGAATATCGACAGTGCGTCGGTGGCCAGGATGTCCTGCGGCTTGCGATTGGAGTAAAGCGTCAGCACGATCGCGACCAGACCGCGGACGATGTGCGCGTCGCTGTCGCCCAGGTAATGCAGGATAGGTTCGCCATTACTATCGCGGTCGATGCGGCGCGAGAGCCAGACCTGACTGACGCAGCCATTGACCTTGTTCGCCGCCGAATGCTCGGCTTCCGGCATCGGTTCCAGGGCGCGGCCAAGCTCGATGACGTACCGGTAACGGTCGTCCCAGTCGTCCAGCACGGCAAAGTTGTCTCGGATTTCGTCGATGGTCATCGTGGCTCACGTTCTGTTGCCTTGTCCATATATAGGGACGCGGCCAACTGAAAGCGATATTGCCGCGATCCGGCAACAAATTGATCCGTTTTAGTCGGCCTGCACGGCCTCGGCCGAACTCAGCTGCCATTCGATCCGCAGATCGTCCGATGTCAGGGTGTTCTGTGTTCCGGAATTGGCCTTCGGCTCGGCATCGATCGAACCGGTTTCATCCGAGGATTTCTTGTCGGTGATAATCTTATAAAGTTTGCGGGCGCCGTCCTGGGCGCGATGGCCGATGACGGTCGCGGCATGGCCCCCAACCTCGCAGGCGGCGGGCTGACGGGAGCAGAACTGGCTCATATCGGAGACGGCAGCCGTTGCTGCCGAGATGGCGTCGGTCGCGCCCACCTGCGGCAGTTTGGCCGATTCCGGCGTCTGGTCCCTGGGCAGCAGCACAAGCACCAGCCCAAGCCAGAATGCCATGCGAAGCAGGAAAAACATCTTGCGTCCCCGTACGTCTCGTTCACCCCGTTGCGATTGAGTTCGCAATCTGCGCTTTGAATACCAGCCGCGGATAAATCTCGCGTATTCGCGCTACATCCAATTCGCCGAAAATTTGCGAAAAATTTGAGCGATTTGATTCGCCGTAAATATTCGATTGACGGGACCGTAGGCGGGGCTGAACGCCGCTCACTATTTCGAAACCATAAGGCGCGCGGTTTGGAAACCGGTCGTTCACCATCTGTGTCGATAGCGCAGTCGTTCGTGGCCGAATTCGGCATCTACGCCGGCTGTCGGCCGCGATGGCGCGCCGCCTTAGCGTTCGCTTAAGTTCACTCTGACACGGTGACGCAACGATAAGGGGGCGTTACGGCGCGTCTTTCGGATGAACAAGCCGCAACGCGAAAGCGTGACAGTGTCGAACATAATTGATGATAGCCTCAACGAGCTGCTGCATCCGTCAGCGCGCTATGACGCACTGGCCAGCGCGCGTCATCGCGTCTTCATGGCACCGCGCTTGTTGGGAAGCCTGCTGGCGTTCGCGGCTTTTCCGGTCTATCTGGCGATGCGCGGCGCGCCGAGCGCAACCGAGGTCGCGGCATTCGCCTGGCTGATCGCGCCGATCCTGCTGTCATACTATCTGTCGCGAACCGGCCGCTATGAAAGCGCTCATCTCTTGTCGTCGCTGGCGCTGGTCGGTCTCGTCATGGTGATCGCGATCAACACCGGCGGCATCGAATCGTTTGCCGCGATGTGGCTGATTGCAGTGCCGCTCGAAGCCGCATTGTCGGCGTCGCGTCGCGCCGTGGCGTTCGCATCGTTGCTGGCACTGGGTGGAATTCTGGTGCTGATCGGCATGACTTCGTTCGCTCTGCTGCCCGCGTCTGAAGTCGGGGCGATCTCGCACAGCGTCTTGATGGCATTCGGCATCGGTTCGGCGACCGTCTATGCGGCCGGTCTCGCGTTCGGCGCGGAATCGTTGTCGCGGGTCAGCGTTTCGTTGTTGTCTGTCGAAGAGGATCGCTACCGCCTGCTGGCGCGCAATATGAGCGACGTCATCTCGCGCCATCGCCGGGATGGTGCAGTGGAGTTCATTTCGCCCGCGGCCGAGGCGTTACTTGGGACGCCGGTCTCGAGCCTGTTCGGACACGGCCTGTTCGATCGCGTACATATCGCCGACCGTCCAGCCTACCTCAAAGCGCTATCCGATGCCGCGCGAGGCGGTGAATCGTGCAGTGTCGAATTTCGGATCAAGTGCGATGTCGCCAGCTCTGTCGACGGCGTTCGCGAAGCGCCGCGTTTCATCTGGGTTGAAATGCGCTGCCGGCCGCTTGACCAGGCGCCGGATCACGCCAAGGCCGGTGAAAGCGGTGTCGTTGCCGTGATGCGCGAGGTGACGGATCGCAAGCAGCAGGAGCAGGCGCTCGAGCAAGCCCGTGTCGACGCCGAACGGGCGGACGCTTCCAAGAGCCGGTTCCTCGCAACCATGAGCCATGAATTGCGGACGCCGCTCAACGCGATCATCGGCTTCTCGGAGATGATCGCGCAGGAAGACGTCCTCAACATCGATGCCGCGCGGCGCAAGGAATATGCTCAGCTCATCAACGACTCCGGCCAGCATCTGCTGTCGGTCGTCAACGGCATTCTGGATATCTCCAAGATGGAGTCCGGCAACTTCGAGATCGCGCTGGAGCCGTTTGCGCCACGCCCCGCGTTGATCAACAGTTGCAATCTGTTGGCATTGAAGGCGCGTGAGAACGGCATCGAACTTGTCACGAAGGCACCGGAAGATCTGCCGCAGATCACCGGTGACGAACGGGCATTCAAGCAAATCGTGCTCAACCTCGTCTCGAATGCCATCAAGTTCACCGAGCGTGGCGGCAGCGTGACCGTGACGGCTGAGATGGAGCGGTCGAATCTTGTGATGCGCGTCAGTGATACTGGCGTCGGCATCAGCGCCGATGATCTCAAGCGGATCGGCGATCCATTCTTTCAGGCGGGCAAGACTTATCAGCGTCGTCACGAAGGCACCGGGCTCGGATTGTCGATCGTCAAGAGCCTTGTTGTCTTGCATGGCGGCGAGATGTCGGTACAAAGCAAAATCGATGTCGGCACGACGATCACGATCATGTTGCCGTTGTGTCCGGCGCCGCAAGCGCGCACCGATAATGTTACAACGCTGACGCCGGCGCCACGTCTGCTCGCCACCAGGGACCAGGTGAAGAAAAGTGCCTAAAGCAGTTGCCATCGATGATGATATGCCGCGTCGCCGCCGCGGTACGATCAAGGTTGACGCCAAACCCAAGGCCGTTGCCAAAGAGAAGGCGGAGCGGGGTCTGTTGATGCGCGCGTTGTTGCACAGTCCCAAGGACACGTTCGCCGGCACGCTGGCGTTCGCGGCAGTGGCCGCCATCGTTGTCAATGCCTTGTTCTTGCAAGCCGGACATCATCCGTCGCCGATGTTCGGTGCTGCCGTGCCGCTGCCGTTGCCGGTTGCGCTGTCGGGGGCAACCTCTGCAAGTGTTTTGCCGCGGCCGCGGCCGGCTGAAGCCGATACGGTTCGCGACGATGTCCGCGCCAGCGAAACCGGATCGATCGAAGTTCGTGATGCCGCGCCGGCCAAGGTGGTCAGCGTTTCGCACGGGACGACGGCCAAGCCGGCGGCGAATGCCGCGGCGACGCGCAGCGATCCGCTTGGCGATCTGATTGTGTCCTCGCGGCGCGCGGCGAACGTTCAGCGCGCTTTGACCAAGTATGGCTACGGCCAATTGAAGCCGACCGGCACCGTCGGGCCCGATACGCAGGCGGCGATCCAGAAATTCGAACGCGATCGCAAGTTGCCGGTGACCGGCCAGATCTCCGACCGTCTGGTGCGCGAACTCAGCGCTGTGACTGGGCAGGTAATCGAATAGCCATTGCGCATTTGAATTCTGCGCGATGGGCGCGGCGCCAGTTTATCCCTAGGCGCGGGCCGCTCCACTAGCTTTTGCCGTGACCTTCGGCCTATCTTGCCGCCATGAGACTGAAATCATCAATTTGGGTGGCTGCCTATCTGCGCCGCTGTCAGACCGAAGGCATCTTCGGTGCCGTGCGCCGGCGCGGCGCCGAAGAAGCCGGCGCGGTGTTCGTCAAACTCGCGCTGCTCGATGGCAACGCCATTCTGTATACGCCCGCACCGCAGACCGCCTACGACGAGAGCCGCCCGGTCGAGCGCGTCTTCACGCCATCGACCAAGGAGCCGGTGCCGGAGCAGGTCGTTGAAGATCGGCTGGCCAAGGAGGTGCGGTTCGATCCCGACGTCTGGATCGTCGAGATCGAGGACCGCGTGGGTCGGCACTTTCTCGATCTCGCCAAGGCGTGACTAGTCGCCAGCTTTGTTGCGCGCCGTGTTGATGTCGATGCCAGGACGCGGCGTCTCGGTGCGGGGCTGCGCCACGGTGTTGCGCGCACGATGACGTTCGTCGTCGTGTAGCATCGGCCGATACCTGGCGCGCTGCGCCGGTGCCGATGCGCCGCGCCATGCGGCCAGCATCACCAGCGCTGAACGTTGGCTGAGGCGGTCGTAGAGGCGCGACAGCCGATAGACGGTGTTCACCGAGGCGCCGATATCCGGGTTGAGGAACAGCAGAACGCGTTGAAACGTGTCGCTCTTCATGCCGAGTGCCTTCAACGCGCAAGCCAGCGGCTCGCCGCCGGCATCGTTGACGATCTGCGCGGCGATGTGGGGCGGCAGGATCAACGCGTCGCCAAGCTCGAGAGTGAAATTCTCAACGTCGACCGCGAATGCCGCCATCTCCAGAATGTGGATGGCGCGTGCAACGCGCGCCGCAGGCAGAGGCGCAGAGGGCTTGATTTGCGATGTCGCGAGGGTGTCGATGATCGCGGTGCGTTCGCGTGTGTCCGCCGCGAAGAACATGTCGCTGATCTGCGCGGCATCGTTGGGCAACGTCGAAGCGCTCGTTGCCACTGCGAAGCTTTCTGCCGCCGCGCGCGGCAGAGCCACATCCGGGTCGATGCTGCGCGCCAGCGGCAGCGGACGCTTCGGCTCGGTAAGCCCCAGCTTCTCCGCGATAGCCGCGGGCGTGTTCGGATAGATGGCGAGGCGTCCGCGCACCGCAGCGCGCGTGGCATCGTCGACCTGATCGATCAGGCGCGAAGTCAGTTCGACGAACTGCTGCTCTTCGTCGGTCGTGTGTGAAGGGGCCTGCACATAAAGATCGGTCAGCACCCGCAACAGAGTCGGGCGGATGTCGACGCCTTCGCGGCGCGAAAGCGACATCAAGCCGTCGAAACCCGAGAACATTGGGGGCGTGGTCATGTTCGGCGTACGCTTACGGAGGAATATGCCGGCAATGTACGATCATCGTTTTAACAGGCCGTTAACCATGCCTGTTCTTAATAATCCCATGTCGTCCGCTGGTGCGGACGGCCGGGAGATACGCGAAATGGGCACCGTTATTGATTTTTCAGCCGAAACGGCGTTGCGCCGGCCAAGCTTGGCACCGGGCGCTACGCGGTGTGAAGGCATGGGAACCGTGCTGATTCTTCCCGTTATCCGGATCGAGCGCATGGCCGATACGACGCATGATGGCGGCGGGCCGGAGGAGGGGGCGGCACCCGGCCGTCGTCGCCGCCGCCGGGCGCGCTCCTGAGACTGGATACTTTCGATGCCGGAGACGCTGTCACCGAGGCGCTCGCGGCTTTGCCTTGACGTTGTGATGTTCATTGCCCTGCCGATCGTGCTGGGCGGCTGCAGCGGCGGCGACTTTGGCCGCACGCGCCAGGATTTCCGTACCGATGACATGCATCGCTGGATTGGCGCCGAAGCCACCGGCAGCATCGGCTTGCGCGCCTCGGAATTTCAACTGACCGATTTCGAACGGCAACTGCGCGATCAGGCCTATCCGTTCATCGAGCCGCCGCATTCGCGCCCGGCCTGGAAGAGCGTGTTCGGTGACTACAAGCCCATCCCGTCGCCGTGGCGACAGACCCCCGTATTCGACCGTACCGCTTATGGCCGTCTGCTGATCGATGAGCCGCATCGCTCATACGCATCGCGTTACGCCCAGCTGATGGACGATGTTCGGAACGATCTGACTGGCTTCGAGCCCTTCTTCGCCACCGCGGATCGCGTCATCAGCCTCGACCGCAAACGCAACGCGGGCTTGAAGATCATTTCAGAAGTATCGCCGCGCGAACGTGCCGATGCCATTGCGCGGATGGAAGAGAACACGCTCATCGTGCAGTGGGTGCAGCAGTGCCTGCAACGCCGCATCGCGTCGTATCGCTGGGCGCTGGAGCGGTTGGTGATTCAGGCGCCTGACAATATCGCCGCCGATGCGGACCGTCTGATTAGCGAACTTGCCGCGCGTGCCGATAACCCGCCAGTTATGCTGCAGCCCGGCGGCGCTACCGGCGTCGCGCTGCGGACACGCGGCTAGCGTCTACGGAAAATCTCTAGCGTTTTGCGACAGGCGCATCGGTCTGCACCTTGCACGTCGCTGCCGCGAGCGAGGCCTGCGCCTGAGCCATCAGCCCCGGTTCGGGCGCCAGCGCCTTGAGAACGATCAAACCGGTTAGCGTCGGTGAATCGACGATCAGGCGGTCGGCCGCGGTGACTTCTTCGTCTTCAGGCAATGCAGCGTGCTGTGCCTCCGTCATCAGATCGAGCTCGATCACCCTGCGGCCTGCGGAGCGATCGTTGATGGCGTAGTAGGCGATGTCGTTGCGCGTATAGAACGATACCGACGTGTAGGCCTGACTGACCGGCACAGTGAGCTTGATCGGACCGCCGGCGAGATCGTAACGGCATACCGCAATGGCGAAGGCGGGATCCATGAACGGCATCGGCGACTGGCTCGGTTCGGCGAGCGGCAGTGCGGCGACCGTGTTCGATTTGGTGATCGGCGTGAGGCGCGAATAGGCATCCTGCGTGGCAATGCGCGGGAGCGCCAGCACACTCACCAGATGCACGACGCCGCCGAGCAGCACACCCGCCAGAATTGTCAGCAGGAAGCGGATCACGGGCACCCCGCTGTCATGATGGATGGCATCGGTGCGTCGCGTTGTGTCCGCGTCGCGACGCCGACAGGCGTATCGTACAGACGCAGCATCAGTTGATAGCGATTGACGCCACCGGTCGGCAGCCAGTTTCCGGCGCGCGCCCGCGCAGCCAGGTGAATGGCGAACGACCCGTCGACATTGCGCACGACTTCCTCACTAGTGAAGCCGTAGCGTTGCAACGCGTTTGCAATGAGATGTCCCTTGGTGTCGTAGAGCGTCAAGGTCCAGAAGCGCGCGGCCGGGGTTACGCCACTCACCACGATATCGCAGCGGCCATCGAGCGGCTTCTTGTTGTCATCGGCGTTGGCGGTGAACGCAATGCCGTCACCGGTGCCCACCGGCAATTCGCCGCTGCGGGCAATCGACGCGCGCGAGTAGGGATTGATTTCAGCCGTGCCGATCTTCGGCCGCGCGGTCCAGGCGCCGATCGTCAACGTGCCGATGTCGGTGCCGCGCGTTGCCGTCGCCCATGTCAGGCCGAGGCCGACGACTGCCGCAATCACCAGAACCAGTATTGTCGTGAAAATCAGACGCACGTGGAAACCGTTGTCATATCGTCAATTCTTGCGCGCCGGTGTCGTTGCCATGTCGCCGGGAGGCGCTGCAGTCGCGACGTTATCAGGATGTTTGGCGAAGCCCGTGGTCGTCGGTGCGGCGGGATCCGCCGCGGACGTCTTCCCAGCGGTCTTGCTGGCTTCATCGAGCATTTTTTCGATGCGCACCAGGATTTCCGCGCCACGTCGCGTCAGCACCGGCGGCGGCGCAGGCTTGGCGTCGTCATCCTTTTGGGCCATTGCAGCGGGTATTGACGGCTTCGGCGGCACTTCGATGCCGGCGATGTCCTTGACCTCGACGCCTTCATGCGCGGCGACCATGATGTCGTGCCAGGTTTGCGCCGGCAGCGAGCCGCCGGTCATGCGATTGGTCGGCGAATAGTCGTCGTTGCCATACCACACCGCGCAGGTGAAGTTGCCGGTGTAGCCGACGAACCATGCATCGCGGTAGTTGTTGGTGGTGCCGGTTTTCCCCGCGGTCGGAATGCCATCGAGCGCGGCGCGTCGCGCGGTGCCTTCGCTGACGACGTGACTCATCATGCCGGCCATGTCGGCAGCGACGGACGCAGGGATGATTTGCCGCGGTTGCGGACCGTCGCGATCCCAGCGCCACACCAGATCGCCGGCGCCGGTGCGGACCTCGAGAATGGCGTGCGGCGTGACCGCCTTGCCCTTGTTGGGGAACGCCGCATAGGCAACGGCGTGTTCGAGCACGTTGACTTCATCGGCGCCGATCGGCAGCGACGGCGTATCTGGCAGCGGCGTGACGATGCCGAACTTGCGCGCGACCTCGACGATCTTGGCGCGGCCTGCTTTCGGACCGCCCTTGCCGCCGAGTGCGATCGACAGCTTCACCGGGACGACGTTGATCGAACGGGTGATGGCTTGCGTCAGCGTGACTGATCCCGAGTAGGAGTGGCCGTAGTTCTGCGGGCACCAGTTGCCGATACACACCGGGCCATCGACGACGATCGAACTCGGCTTGAAGCCGTTCAGCAGCGCCGTGGTGTAGACGTAAGGCTTGAATGACGAACCGGGCTGGCGCATCGCATCGGTGGCGCGATTGAACTGGCTGGCGCCGTAGTCGCGTCCGCCGACCATGGCGCGTACGCCGCCATCGAGATCGGCAACGACGGTCGCTGCCTGCGTTGCGTGATAATCGCGCCCGAACTGGCGCAACTGATCCTCGATCGCGGTTTCCGCGGCGCGCTGCACCTTCATGTCAATCGAAGTGCGAACGACGAAGACGCGCTCGGTGTACGATTTCGGAAACGTATCGACGACCTTACGCATCTCGTCGAAAGCCCAGTCGAGATAGTAGTTCGGCGAATTTTCGTCGCGACGATCGACGGCGGTTGCCGGATTGCGGCGGGCACCGAACACCTGACCTTCGGTCATGAAGCCGGCATCGACCATGTTGTCGAGCACGACGTTGGCGCGAGCACGCGCGGCCGGCAGATTGATGTGCGGTGCATATTTGGTCGGCGCCTTGAACAGGCCGGCGAGCATCGCGGCTTCGGCGAGATTGACGTCGCGCACCGACTTGTTGAAGTAGAAATGCGCGGCGCCATCGGCGCCGAACGTGCCGCCGCCCATGTAAGCGCGATCGAGATAGAGCTTGAGGATTTCGTTCTTGGTCAGCCGCGTCTCGAGCCACACCGCGAGGAACGCTTCGTTGACCTTGCGTTCGATAGTGCGTTCGTTGCTGAGGAACAGATTTTTCGCGAGCTGCTGCGTGATCGACGAGCCGCCTTGCCGCACACCGCCGGCTTGCGCGTTGGTCACGAGGGCGCGAAAGGTGCCGGCGATATCGATACCGAAGTGATCGTAGAAGCGGCGATCCTCGGTCGCGAGCGTCGCCTTGATGAGGTTGTCCGGAAAATCTTCCAGCGGAATGGCATCGTTGTGCTTGATGCCGCGACTGCCGATCGGGTTGCCGTAGCGATCGAGGAACGTCACGGCGAGATCGGATTTCTTCAGCCAGTCATCGTCGGAGGTTTCGCGAAACGCCGGCACCGCCAGCGCCAGCATCAAAATGAGTCCGACCAGTCCGAGCGTTGCGGCTTCCGACAATGGTTCGATGAAAACCCAGCGCTTCCAGCGGCCAACATAGAAGCGATCCATGAAGGTCGAGTAGCGCTCATACAACTCGCGGGCGCCGGCGCCGGAGGAGAACATCGTCGAGTCGATGCGCGCGTCGAAGTCCAGCAGGAAATGCCGAACTCTCTGCTTCCAGTCGGTCGGCAGAATGTTGCGCACCGGTGTCCTTGGCCAAATTTGCGGTGTTGGCCCGCCCGCGCCGGGCGCTCGCCAACCTCATGCGGAAGTGTTGCGGCAAACCCGTGGCGGTTTTGCGTCCGGGTGTGCGGCATTTGTTCTAGCCGAGGAGTCGTTATAAACCAATGGTGTTACTAGGATTTTGACAGGCTCGTGAGCTGCGCGACGGTGCCGGGCAGGGCAGCGGCATTGCCGCTTGCGCGGTTCGCCTCGCAGCCTCTACATCACCGGGCAACACATCACATCGGGATTCTCGTGACCGCATGACCAGCCGACCGCCGCGCCCTTCAAGTCAAGACGGTTTCTTTTGGAAAACCAAGACCTTGGAGGAGATGACGCCTTCCGAATGGGAGAGCCTGTGCGATGGCTGCGCGCGCTGTTGCCTGGAAAAGCTCGAGGACGAGGACACCGGCAAGATCTATTTCACGCACGTTTCCTGCAAATTGCTGGATGCGGGCACGTGCGGTTGCAAGGACTATGCGAATCGTTCGGCCAAGGTTCCTGATTGCGTGCGGCTGACTCCGGAGAACGTCCGCACGCTGAACTGGCTACCGCCGAGTTGCGCCTACAAGCTGGTGGCGGAGGGGCGCGACCTTTACTGGTGGCATCCGCTGATCTCCGGCGATCCCAATACCGTCCACGAGGCCGGCGTCTCGGTGCGTGGGCGGGTCTACGGCACCGAGGACGAGGTTCCGGATGCTGACCTCGAAGACCACATCGTGCGCTGGCCGGCGTTGCTGCCGAAGCGGGCGCGGCTGAAGAAGCGCCCGGCCTGACGCGGCCTCTCATACCCCGATCACGGCATTGCGAACCGGCATTGGCGCGCGGCACCCATGCGCCGGTGTGGCTGGGCGACAATGCCTTAACACGTTAAATATATCGTCGACGCAGATATTTCGGCGCCCGGCCGCCGCATGACGTTGACCCAGTTGGCATGAACAAGTTCGAACCCGAGAGCCGCCGCGCTTCCGGCGGGCAGCCATTGACTGACGCGCAGGCGCGCGAGCTGTCGCCGTCGCTGCGCGAGGTCATCGACCTCAGCGACGCGCCGCCGCTGGCGCCGGAGTCGCCGCTGTCGCAAGGCGAGGTCCGCACCATTCTGCTCAGCCTGATGCTGACGATGTTCCTGGCCGCGCTGGACCAGACCATCGTCGCCACGGCCTTGCCGACCATCGGCCGGCAGTTTCATGACGTCGCCAACCTGTCGTGGATCATCACCGCCTATTTGCTGGCCTCGACCGCGGTGGCGCCGGTGTTCGGCACGCTCAGCGATATCTACGGACGCAAGGCGATGATTATCGTCTCGCTCAGCCTGTTCATCGCGGGCTCGGTGGTCTGCGCGCTGGCGCCGAACATGACGGTGCTGATCCTGGCGCGCGGTCTGCAGGGCCTTGGCGGCGGCGGCATCATGCCGTTGGTGCAAACCATCATCTCCGACGTCGTGACGCCGCGCGAACGCGGCCAGTATCAGGCCTATTTCAGCGGCGTCTGGGTCTCGGCCGGCATCGGCGGACCGATCCTCGGCGGCGTGTTCGCCGAACATCTGCACTGGTCGATGATCTTCTGGATCAACGTGCCGCTGGCGCTGCTCGGCCTCGGCCTGCTGCTGCCGCGCATGGCGCGCATCCCGGTGTTCCATCGCATGCGCAAGGTCGATTGGCTCGGCGGCGTGTTGCTGATGGCCTCGGCCGTGCTGTTCACGCTGCTGCTGACCTGGGGCGGCACCCGCTTCGCGTGGCTCTCGACGCCGGCGCTGGCGATGATGGGCGTCACCGTGCTGCTGGCGCTGGCGTTTGTCTGGCATGCGCTGCGCACCGCCGAACCGTTCCTGCCGCTGCCGCTGCTGGCCGGCAGAGTAGTGCCGTTCGGCATTCTCGCCGGTGGCTGCGCCGTCGGCGCCATGGTCGGCCTCACCGTGCATTTGCCGATCTATTATCTCGGCGTCTATCAGCTCAGCGCGAGCGAAGCCGGGTTGGCATTGATCCCGCTCGTCGCAGTCTCGGTGCTCGGCGCGGCGACCGCGGGCCGCACCATGGCGACGGTGAAGCGCTACAAGCGCGTGGCGATCGCCGGCACCGGCATGGCGGTATTGACCGGACTGGTGATGATGCTGGCGACGCCGCTGCCGCTGTGGGCGTTGCTCAGCGTGTTGTCGGTGTTCGCCTTCGGGCTCGGCACGACGTTCCCGGTCAGCGTGGTGTCGATCCAGAACGCGGTGGCGAAGCCGCAGGTCGGCACCGTCACTGGCGCGATGAACTTTTTCCGCGCGCTGATGGCGTCGTTCGCGGTGGCGGCAATGACGACGATCCTGCTGATCGCGCTCGGCACCGAGCTATCGGGCGGCGTCGAACAGGCTGATGCGTTTCACAACGTCGCCGCCGGCGACATGGTGGCGGCATTCCGCTACGTCTTTGCCGGCGCCGTGGCGCTGGTGTCGGTGTCGTTCCTCTGCATGGTGCTGATGGAAGAACGCACGCTGGCCGGCCCCGCGAAGCCGCCGATGGAAATGGCGGAGTAGGGGGCGACGGGGCATGTCACCGCTGTCTCCGAACTCGACATCCATGAGTGCTGGTTCACTGCTCCATCTTGAAGAGAGTGTATATTTCTGTGGACCCGGACGGCTGATAGCGTTCGGCAATAAGGGTCTTCCAAAACCGCAAGCGAGCAGAGTTGTCCCTCAACCAAGGCAGCGCCTGGTCGATCGAGCGAATTGTCGGTTCAGCGGTGAAAATGTGGACGAACGGTAAACCGCTTGTCCAAGTCTTCGTATCGATGATCTCCAGCGTTATGCTCACGAGCTGAGGGACGGCGGTTGATCTGCCTGCTGGAGCGGGCGGATTCACAAGCTCGACACTCGTAGGATCAAGCGAGTCGCGAAAGAAAACGACCGCAGGAAACAGCTCCCGCGGTAATTCCCTTTGTCCGGACAATTCCGCGATGCGCGGAAAATACTCCGGACCGATTCCGCCTTTCGTTAAGCCGTACGCAAATGGAATGATATTTTCTGGATCAGAACGGGAGTGCTCGCCACGCGCCAGGAGCACGGCCAATAACCGCCGGCTTCCAAAATCTATCGAAGTTGCTTCACCCCTTATTCCAATCTGCATGTCAGCAGAGGCACCCAGAAGTCGAACGTTTTTATAGTAGGTGACTTCCATGACGTTCGAGCCGCTCGACTGCTTGCCGTCTAGTTCGGCAACTGTCGTCATGCGATAGCGGACTGACACGCTGGGATAGGCCCATTTGTAGGCGACGACTCCAGCGACGACGATGGCCAATAGAATTCCGAGATTTTTCATGATGCGAATTTCGAACTCAGTCTGTCGCTATTTCCGACGATCCGACGCATGATCGCGATCCATCGCAGGAAAATCTGCGGCAAATCGACATGATTACCTCGTGAAAAAATGAAAATGTGGTTTTAGCCGTGGTGGCATATCATCGTAGATGCGTCGCAATTGTTCGCGATGGGTAACGAGGAACGGTAGCTTCTTCTCGATACCTCGCGTCACAGGTTCTCCAAGGACACTGCCGAAATCGAACGGCCAAAGGCCGACGGGCAGCATTGTCAGTGAGGCGCTTTCAATTCGATAGCCGGGACCAAATACCGGAACGAGGTCATTGGCGCTGACTTCCACGATGGATTTCGGATTAGTCACATCTTTCAGGGTTGCGAGCGTGGGGATCAGAGTTCCTGTTAGCGACACCGTTCCTGTCAGGTTTTTCACGTCACTGAACAAAAGCCTACGTGACGAGGGTGCGGGCGATAGATTTTTCGCGGTTGAAGCCCCGACATCTTGAACGGACTTGGAATAACCGGCGGCATGAAATGCGCGTAATGCGAGATCATCCATTCCGTCCAAGTACGAAGCGTGTTCTCCGCGAACCAAAAGCGCGACGAGGTTTCGACCGCCGCCGAGATCAATGAATATCGCGTCGCCTTTTATACCGGTCCCTCCGCCAACGCCGGGAATGATGCCACCGTCCTTGGCGTGGTACACGGCGATCACGCTAGAACCCGATTTGATACCGTCGGGAGTCTGGATGTCGATTGTCAGGCGATACTTGTGATCGGGCCGATTGAGATAGATTAAGTTGCCGACCACGACGATCGCTACCAGTGCCAGCCACTTCATGAGAGGTCGATCTCCGAAGCTCGCTGCGGATATCGTTGTGTCGGTTTGCTTTGCGCCATAGCTCGCAGTATCGGCGGCTTGCGGGTGTTGTAAAGTTAGATTGCATGAAAGCGAAGATTCGCGTTAAGCGCGAGTAAACGCGCGGCGCAAGGTGTCGGCATCCTCGCTTGCAGGCCGGTTGAAGTCTGCTCGTGGATCAGCCCGCTTGGGCGGGATTACCGCAGAATACCGCCTCTTTCCGCAATCGACTTAATCGACCGTTCAGGGTGTTCGTTAGCGCCGCCGCAACGAATGCGGCCTAGGGTGCACGTGCCTTCGTCCCGGTGCGTTCGCACATCGCTGGCAGGAGATTGCAGTGCAGCCCTTGTTTCGCAGATTTCTGGCCGATGAGGCTGGCGCAACGGCGATCGAATACGCATTGATTGCGGCTGGCATCAGCCTTGCGATCATCGTCACCGTGCAGACTCTCGGCACCACGGTGAAGGGCAGATACGGCGACCTGTCCTCGGCCCTGGCTGCCCAGCAGCAATAGCCCTCCCAACCGCACGACTGTCCGCAAGCCGAGTTCCGGCGGGTTTGGAATTTTATCCCTATCTAGGAATTAATACCTTGACAGCGTGACGCTGCCGCAGTAAGGTCCAGCCATACTCCAGAATTGCAAGTGACGCTGCGGCGCCCGCAGCGACGTTGGCGCTTTCGAGTTCACCCCACCCACCCGGCGCTTTGCAACTGCATAAGCAGGTTGCGGCCTTTTGCCGGTCCCTGATCCGGAACGTGGCCGCGCATCGTGAGTTGGCTCTGTGACACGGATCCGCGGAGGACCGACACAGAACAGGCGAGGGCGTCATGGCAACCAAGCAAGATGGACAGATCGTTGAAACGGCAACCGAAGCGCGCGGCGCGGAACCCGGTCCGTCGGTGTTTGCGTTACTGGCGGTTTCCACTGGACTCGCCGTGCTCGTGCTCGGCCTGGTGTGGTTCCTCTTCTTGCAGGGCTGATGAGGCAAGATTGAATTTTACTGCGTAACGCGCCGGTGCTGCATCGGCGTCGATGCGCCGCGCGCCTATCGGGGCGGCGGCGGGAGCGACGATCCACATGGTTGTGAAACGAACATCCCGGCCGGAGCGTGCTCCGGCCGTTTCCGCGCGTGCGCGTGCCAAGTCCAAGACGACGACAACGGCGAAGACGAGGCCCGCGCGCAAATCATCGGTGACGAGATCGGCGGCGAAAAAGCCGTCCGTCGCGAAGCCCGCCAAGAAAGCGGTCAAGAAAGCCGTGAAGAAAGCGGTTAAGGCCAAGCCCCGGCAATCGGCCAAGACGCGCGCCAGCGTGCAGGCGCGCAAGGACACGATGGAGAAGACGCTGCGGCGCGACGCCGTTCCCGTCCGCAAGCGCACGGCCGTGGATCGCCTGACCGATCCGCCACCGGCCGCGGGCGCGGCGCTGATCGAGCGCGTCAGCCGCGCCATCGAACGCGAACTGACGCAGATCGAGGTCATCGTCGGCGGCAGTCACGTTCAGCACAAGCAGCGCACCGAAGCCGAACGCCGCGCCCGCACGCTGGCGTCGTTGGCGCGCACGTTGCGCGAAGTGATGCTGCTGCGCGCCGGCGAAAAGAAAGAGAAGGCCGATGACGACGCCGTGCCCCGCGACCTCAGCGAGCTTCGACTGGCGCTCGCGCGACGCCTGGACCAGCTTGTCGCCGACGCAAAGGCTGCACATCCTGAGTCATCTGAGTGAGGCCGAGCTCGAAACGCTCGGCACCAGCTGGGAGATTTTCGCGCATCCGCATCAACGCCCGCCAGAACTCGCGCCGAATGGTGAGCCCTGGCTGATCTGGCTGATGATCGGCGGCCGTGGCGCGGGCAAGACGCGCGCCGGCGCGGAATGGATTCGCGCGCAGGCGCTGGGCCTGCCGCCGTTCGCCAGCGAAGCCGTCGCGCGCATCGCGCTGGTCGGCGAGACCGAACACGACGTGCGTGAAGTGATGATCGAAGGCGTCTCCGGCCTGCTCGCGGTGCATCCGCGTGCCCAGCGTCCGGTATGGTCGCCGTCGCGCAAGCGGCTCGAGTGGAGCAACGGCGCGGTGGCCTATGCCTTCTCGGCGGAAGATCCGGAGAGCCTGCGCGGGCCGCAATTCGGCTGCGCGTGGTCGGACGAGATGGCCAAGTGGCGTTACGCCGAAGCCACCTTCGACATGCTGCAGTTCGGCCTGCGGCTGGGCAACCAGCCGCGCCAGCTGATTACCACGACGCCGCGTCCGACAGCATTGCTCAAGCGGCTGATGTGCGATCCCGCCAGCGCGGTGACGCGCGCGCCGACACACGTCAATGCGCTCAATCTGGCGCCGACGTTCCTGAAAAGCGTGATGGCGCGTTATCAAGGCACACGCATGGGGCGGCAGGAACTCGACGGCGAGATCATCGAGGATCGGCCCGATGCGTTATGGTCGCGGGCGCTGCTCGAGTCCTGTCGCGTCATCGAGGCGCCACCGCTGCAACGCATCGTCGTCGCGGTCGATCCGCCGGCATCGTCGAGCAAACGCGCTGACGCGTGCGGCATCGTCGCGGCAGGCCTCAGCGAAAGCGGCACGCTCTACGTGCTGGCCGACGAGACGGTGAAGGCTGCAACGCCCGCGACGTGGGCGGCGAGAGCGATCGCGTTATGGCAGCGACTGGAGGCCGATGTGCTGGTGGCGGAAGTCAACCAGGGCGGCGAGATGGTGCGCGCGGTGATGCACGAGATCGATAACAGCGTGCCGGTGGTCCCGGTGCGCGCGATGCGCGGCAAGTGGGTGCGCGCCGAGCCGGTGGCGATGCTGTACGCGCAGGGCCGCGTCAAGCACGCGGGGACGTTCCCGGCGCTGGAAGACGAGATGTGCGATTTCGGCAGCAACGGTCTTTCGTCGGGCCATTCGCCCGACCGGCTCGATGCGCTGGTGTGGGCCATCACCGCGCTGACGGCGCGCGCAGCGCCACGGGTGCGGGAGTTGTGAAAGCTCAGGCCGTCATCCTGAGGTGCGAGCATCAGCGAGCCTCGAAGGATGACATCCGCACTGTCGCACATCCTTCGAGGCTCGCCGCGAGTGCGGCTCGCACCTCAGGATGACGTTCACGCAAATCAAAGGACCATGACATGCTCCAACGCCTCAAGGCCTATCTCCGCGCGCCGGAAAGCAAAGCCAGCCGCATCGCGCAGGTGCTGGCCTTCGCCAATGGCGGGCGCGCACGCTGGACGCCGCGCGACTATGCGGCGCTGGCGCGCGAAGGCTATCTCGGCAACGCCATCGTGCATCGCGCCGTGCGGCTGATCGCCGAGAACGTCGCGTCGTGCACGTATCTGGTGTTCGAAGGCGCGCAGGAACGCGAGGCGCATCCGCTGGCGCAGCTTCTCGCGCGGCCCAATCCGCGGCAGGATGGCGTCGCCTTTCTCGAAGCGGCGGTGTCGCATCTGCTGCTCGCCGGCAATGCCTTTGTCGAAGCGGTGGCGCTCGACGATGCGGTGCGCGAGCTTTACGTGCTGCGGCCGGATCGCATGAAGGCGGTGCCGGGGCCGGACGGCTGGGCCGAAGCCTACGAGTACAGCGCCGGCGGGCGCAGCGTGCGGTTCGATCAACTCGCCTCGCGCGTGCCGCCGATTCTGCATCTGAGCTATTTCCATCCGCTCGACGATCATTACGGCCTGGCGCCGCTGGAGGCCGCGGCCATCGCGGTGGATACCCACAACGCAGCGGCGGCGTGGAACAAGGCGTTGCTCGACAACTCGGCGCGGCCTTCCGGCGCGCTGGTCTATTCCGGGCCGGAAGGCGCGGTGCTCTCCGACGTGCAGTACGACCGGCTCAAGCGCGAACTCACCAACACCTATCAGGGCGCGGTGAATGCCGGGCGGCCGTTGCTGCTCGAAGGCGGACTCGACTGGAAGGCGATGTCGCTGTCGCCGAAGGACATGGATTTCCTCGAAGCCAAGCACACCGCGGCGCGCGAAATTGCGCTGGCGTTCGGCGTGCCGCCGATGCTGCTCGGCATTCCCGGCGACAACACCTACGCCAATTTTCAGGAAGCCAACCGGGTGTTCTGGCGGCAATCGGTGCTGCCGTTGGCGTCACGCATCGGCACGTCGGTTGCGCAATGGCTGGCGCCGCAATTCGGCGACGGCATTCGCCTGGTGATCGATACCGACAAGATCGACGCGCTGGCGGCGGATCGCAGCGCGTTGTGGGAGCGCCTCACCGACGCGCCGTTCCTGACGCTCAACGAAAAGCGCGAAGCGGTCGGTTACGCGCCGATCGAGGGCGGCGATCGTTTGGAGTAGGGCGAGCGGTCGCCCTTCGCGGCTCCATGTGTCGCACGCCGCACCTCAGGGGGACGGAAGAAAGCAGGCCCATGTCCGAATTGATCGACACCTTCATCGCGCGCGGAGACCTCGCGCACCTGGCGCTGTTCTTGTGGGCCAGCGCGGCGAGCGGCGCGGCATTGTTCGCGCTGCGCGAACTTGCCGCCGCCTCGCGCCGCTTCGACGACTTCGTGCGCGAACTCTCGCGCTTCAACCGCCGCGCCAGCGGCCACAGCTTCGAGGACTTCGAGTAATGGATACTCTGCACTCCGTGATGCGCACCATCAGCACCGAAACCAAATCCGGCGCCGAACACCTCACCGTGTTTCGCGAGTTTCTTCGGCATCTCGACAGCATCCAGCGCAAGGCGCCGGTGAAATCGCCGGCGAAGGTCGCGCGCAGAAAGGCACCGCCGCGCCGCAAGCCGGCGAAGCGTTCGCGCAGCAGCTGAGCGCGATCTGAACGTCATCCTGAGGTGTGAGCCGCGTATGCGGCGAGCCTCGAAGGATGGCGTTCAGCAGCTCACCCTTCGAGGCCAGCGCTGACGCGCCGGCACCTCAGGGTGACGCTTCCATATGTCGATCCATCTCACCCAACCACGCACGCGCGAGGATGTTCATGCACGCCCCATTGTCTCTCACATCCCGCGTGTCGCTATCGCTCGACGGCACCATCGAAGGTTACGCCAGCCTGTTCGGCGAGATCGACCAGGCGCGCGACATGGTGATGCCCGGTGCGTTCGCGCAGACGCTGCAACAGCGCGGTTTGCGCAAGATCCCGATGCTGTTTCAGCATGACCCCAGCGAGCCGATCGGCATCTGGCTCGAATTGCGCGAGGATTTTCGCGGGCTTTGGGCGCGTGGCAAACTCATTCCGGATGTTGCCCGCGCGCGCGAACTGCTGGCGCTGCTGCGCGCCGGCGGCATCGACGGCTTGTCGATCGGCTATCGCACCGGGCGTAGCCGCATCGAGCCGCGCACGCGGGTGCGCAAGCTCTTTCAGGTCGATCTCTGGGAGATTTCCATCGTCACGTTCCCGCTGCTGGCGGGTGCGCGCATCACGACAGTGAAAGCAGCGGACGCGCCGCGCCTGTCGCGAGGGCGCGCGCAAGCCGAGCGAGCGTGGCGCAGCCCGGGCGGTGCCGCGGATGCACCGGCGCTGACCGGGCGACGGCGTGCAGAGGCCGCACGAAGGGCAGGGGTGGGTATCTGACGATGAACGCAGCCGAAATCCATAACGCCTGTCAGCGCCAACGATGGATGCGACCGGATGCGTATCGGTGGTTGCGCCCGGACGCAGCGCGCTTTCTCAAGCCCGCACCGATCCAGCAAGCTTCTTTCCCGAGCTTGATCGCAAGTTCAATCCGAACCAGCCACGCGTTGCCGCGGGCAATCCGGATGGCGGTCAGTGGACCGATGGAAGTGTCGGCGTCGTTGACGCGTTAGAGGCCAGCGACGACTGGTACGGGATATTCTTGAGAAAGCGGAGGAGCTCCGGCTAACTGCTGTCCGGCAGACTATCAAAAATGCCTGAATCTCTGTTATCGGAGTCTGGCACGCTCGTCGCCGCGCTGGAGCGATCGAAATACATGGGATTTTCATAAGTGTATGAATGCCTGTCTCGGCGTCAACCGTTAACCTGAGTGCCATCAATGGATATCGACACCGCACGCACCACTATTCGCGGCGCGTTCCGCATTTCAAGTGACCTGCAGGAATTGCTCTTCCTGCTGAAGCAGCGCTGCAGCGCCGACGAACACAGGCAATATGCAATCGATATCGCCAGGGTGATTGATGGCGTCAACGTTGCGTTGCTCGATACAGCCATCAAGGCCTATCCCGAACTCGAAAGCGAGATCGACGAGCGGATTTCGACGCGCGGGCATATCTGAGCGGCGCGAAAGATCGACGCCAGTTACCGCTTGAATGCTAGCGCCAGCGCCAGGCCGACGATGGCGCCGATGCAGATCGCGCCACCACCCGCCGCCATGCCCCAATTGAAGAAATAGCTCGCCACCGCGACCAGGGATTTGTCGACGTGGCTTCCGAACAGGATGAATGACGCCGCGAACAGGCCGAGCAGCACGGCTGCCAGCGCGATGCCGAGCCAGGCGCCGCCGCGCCGCTCCGGGCGCATGGCGTACCACGCCGCGCCGGCACCGGCGAATGCGAGCACCACCCAGACCATGATCAGAAAGCGCATGGGACGACCGGAACGTAAGTTTCGCTGCGTCGGATTCTAGCGCGGAATGCCTGGGCTTGAACAGCCATAACGCGTGTTCGGTTTCGCCGCTCTCCGCTCACTGCAGAGAGGGGCCGCGTCATCCTGAGGTGCGAAGCGCATTTGCACCGAGCCTCGAAGGGCGACGCGGCGGCGTCATACGCCGAGCACATCCTTCGAGGCTCGCTCCGCTCGCACCTCAGGATGACGACTACGGATGACGCCGCTCCGCTCGGTTGAAGCGGATTCATACGCCTTTGCAAATCACCACCAGGAGAACCACATGGACTACGACATCGACCAGACTGCGCCGGAGCACAAGTCCGGCATCGGCTACGCGCCGCGCGACGATTACGACACGCTGCGCCACACCTTCGAAGAATTCAAATCCGCCAACGACGAACGCCTCGGCGCACTGGAGCGCAAGCGCGGCGACGTGCTGATCGAGGAAAAGGTCGATCGCATCAATGCCGCGCTCGATCTGCAGACCAAGCGCATGGACGAATTGGCGCTGCGCCACGCCCGGCCCGTGTTGGAGGGGCGGGGCAAGATGGTGACGGATGCCGCAGCCCGCGAGCACAAAAGCGCATTCGATTCGTATGTGCGCGGCGGGGAGGCGGGTGCGTTGCGCACGCTGGAAACCAAGGCGATGTCGATCGGCTCCAATCCGGACGGCGGCTATCTGGTGCCGGTCGAACTCGAGCGCGAGATCGGCCAGCGTCTGGCAGCGATCTCGCCGATCCGCGCCATTTCGTCGGTGCGCGAGATTTCCGGCAGTGTCTACAAGAAGCCGTTCATGACCGCTGGCCCGGCGACCGGCTGGGTCGGCGAAACCGACGCGCGGACGCAAACCACCTCGGCGACGCTCGACGCGTTGAGCTTCCCGGCGATGGAGCTCTACGCGATGCCGGCGGCGACCGCGACGCTGCTCGATGACTCGGCGGTGAACATCGACGAATGGATCGCTGGCGAAGTCGAACTGACCTTCGCGGTGCAGGAAGGTGCGGCGTTCGTCAACGGCGACGGCAGCAACAAGCCGAAAGGCTTCCTGCAATACACCACGGTGGCCAACGGCTCCTGGAGCTGGGGCAATCTCGGCTACATCGCCAGCGGCGCGGCGGGCGCCTTTGCCGCCAGCAATCCCTCCGATGCGCTGGTCGATCTGATCTACGCGCTGAAGGCGGGTTATCGCCAGAACGGCACCTTCGTGATGAACCGCAAGACGCAGGCCGCGATCCGTAAATTCAAGGACACCGGCGGCGCATACTTGTGGCAACCGCCGGCGCAGGCGGGCGGTCGCGCCTCGCTGATGACGTTCCCGCTGATCGAGGCCGAGGACATGCCGGATGTCGGCGCCAACTCGCTGTCGATTGCGTTCGGCGATTTCCGCCGCGGCTACCTGATCGTCGATCGTGTCGGCGTGCGGGTGCTGCGCGATCCGTACTCCGCCAAGCCTTACGTGCTGTTCTACACGACGAAGCGTGTCGGCGGCGGCGTGCAGGATTTCGACGCCATCAAGCTGATGAAGTTCGCCGCGAGCTGACGGGGCGCGCGCACCACGGCATCGCCGGACTTGATCCGGCGATGCATCGCTAAAGCGAAGCATGCGCGGGGCAAGCCCGCGCATGACGCCGATATCGTCGGGCCGCGAGACGAGCCGAAGACGTGAGAGGAATTGCAACAAAGCGTCGGCCATCACAGGCCGGGTTACGACGATCATCATATCGTCGAGCAAACGTGGGCCGAACGCTTTGGGTTCTCACGTAGCGAGATCGACGATCCGTCAAATCTTGTAAGTATTCCGCGCCTCAAGCATTATCAGATTACGGGTTGGTATGGGACGAGGAGCGATGAGTTTGGAGGGGTGTCACCGCGCGAATATTTGAAAGACAAAGGATGGGATGAACGGATGCGCATAGGACAACGCGCGCTGATCCGATATGGAGTTCTCCAGCCATGAGAAAGAGCAACGTTGGGGTCATGTCCGTCGACGCGTTGATCGACCGGTTTGCTCAAATTGCTGTCGAGCAGGATACTGCGCTTCTCGGTGGTCAGATCGCAAAGTTCAATAGGCTTTATGATCGGATGACAGAGGTAAGAGAGGAGCTGAAATGGCGCGAAGGCGATCAGCGTCGAGCGCTTCTGCGACTCTTTGACCATCCAAATATGCAAGTCCGCCTGCAGGCCGCGAGGTCCGCTTTGGCGGTAGCTCCGGTTGAAGCGCGGAGTCAGATCGAAGCTATAGCTCGTTCAAAATGGTTCCCGCAGGCCGGTGATGCCGGCATGTGTCTTTCGCTTCTGGACGACGGTACGTTCAAACCGACCTGAGTTAGAGCTGTCGAGTGGATCGGAATTGCGCGAAAGGCTTTTGGGAGTGAACCACATTGCGGCGAGCTGCGCGATTTGTTCGCCGTTGCAATAATGTAGAACGCCCCACGGATTGCATCTCCTTGTGCAAGCGGCTCGGGACGAGGAGCGATCGCTTCGGTGGGTTATCGCCTAAGGACAAGGATTGGGACGAAAGAGCTCGGGTTGGCCGTGAAGCGCTAAGCATATTTGGGGTACTGCAGCCGTGAAACGCGCGAAACTGGATGATATGACGACGCAAGATCTAGTGAGCATGTTCACGCAGATTGCCGTCGCTCAGGACAATGCCCTCCTTGAAGGAGAAACGGCAAAATTCAATCGTTTGTATGAGCGGATGAAAGAGGTCTCGGACGAATTGAAGGGGCGCACCGGTGATCAACGAGGCGCATTGATGGCGCTTTATGGGCATCCCAATATGCAGGTCCGGCTTAAGGCGGCTATCCATACGTTAGCTTTGGCACCGGTCGAGGCGCGTCAAGCACTCGAGATTATCGCCAGTTCAAAATGGTTTCCGCAGGCAGGCGATGCCGGCATGTGCCTGTTCGGCCTGGACGATGGCACATTCAAACCGACCTAAGCCGCCTTACGTCCCCGCGCCCCAGCTTCGTGCCGTCTTGAGAATCCAGTCCTTGTAGAGCGTTAGCGGCGTGACGCCGGTGAGGCCGCCGCAGCCGGCGGCATTGTTGGCGCCGGTCGACCAGCTCACGACGCCGATGATGACGGCTCTGCCGCTTTGCGCTTCGAACACCGGCGCGCCGGAATCGCCGGTGCAAGCGCCGAGACCTTCGCGTGCATTGTTGGTGGCAGGATCGACCAGACGAATTTGCAGCGTACCGGGACGGCCCGTCGCGACCAGCGAGGCCGAGCGCACGGTCCCGCCGCTCTTGCCGTCGCCGCGCCTCGTGACGCCGATGCCGGTGACGGTGAACGATGCACCAGCGGCAATCGGCTGTAGCGGCGCACCGAGCGTCACCGGCGCGATGCCGCCCGGCATCGGTGTGGCGAGTTGCAGCAAGGCGACATCGGCGCTGGCGCGATGCGCGGCGATGCCCTGCGCGTTGAATTGCGGATGCAGCGCCACGCGCTTGACGTCGAGCAGGGTCGGCTGCCGCCTGGTGTCGTACGCGACGATCTTGTAGGTGGCGTCCGGCGTGATGCAATGCGCGGCGCTCAGGATCAGATCCGGCGCAATCAGTGCACCGGAACAGAAATTTCCGCGCGAGCCGACGATGGTCATGACCGCGCGGCTCACACTGCTATCGGCGGCGGGAGCGCCGCCCACCATGGCGTTCGCCGGGGCCATCGCTGTCAACGCGAGCGCAGCTGCCGCAGTCTGAAATACAAGTTTCATCATGCGCCGGACAAAGCCTCGCCGCGCCGCATCTGTCAACTCGCTAACCAAACCGGAAAGGACGAAACATGTCCGCCATTCTGCTGGCCGCGCCGGCGGCCGAGCCGCTGTCGGTGGCCGAGGCCAAGAGCTTCCTGCGCGTCGAACACGACGATGACGACGCGCTGATCGGCGCCTTGATCGCGGCGGCGCGCAACCAGATCGAGGCACTGACGCGGCGAGGGCTGCTGACGCAGACCTGGCGGCTGGTGCTGGATCGCTGGCCGAACGATGGACGCATCGCACCGAGATTGGCGCCGCTGCGCGCGGTAACGGCAGCGCGGATTTACGACGCGGCAAACAATGCCAGCGCCATCGATGCCGAGCAGTTCGTCATCGATGCGGCGGCAGGCGTGATCGCCGCGCCGAAATGGTCGCTGCCGGCGCCGGGGCGCGATGTGGCGGGTATCGAACTTGATGTCACGGTCGGCTTCGGCGACAACGCCGCCGATGTTCCCGAAGTGCTGCGCCATGCGCTGCGCACGCTGGTGGCGCATTGGTACGAACATCGCGGGCTGGCTGCGATCGGCGCCAGCGTCGCGATGTTGCCGGGCAGCGTCAGCGCCATGATCGCGTCCTATCGGGTGCTGTCGCTATGATCGATCCGGGCAACCTGAACACGCGGCTGACCATCGAAGCGCCGGTCGAGGTGCCCGACGGGCGGGGCGGCCTGACGCGAGGCTACGCGACGTTCGCCAAAGCCTGGGCGCAGGTGACGCAACTCGCCGGGCGTCACGATACGGCAGCCGATGCCGATGGCGCGACGATTGCCGCGCGCATCGTCATGCGCAGCAATTTCGTGCTGACGCTGCAACATCGATTGCTGGATGGTGCGCGCATCTATCGGATCCTCGCGATCCGCGAACGCGACAACGGCCGCTTCATCGAGATCGACGCCGAATTGCGCGTGGAGTGAAGTCGACGCAACAGGTGCGACCGTCATCCTGAGGTGCGTCGCGCGTGGCGTGACGCCTCGAAGGATGGGCCAGGATCGCTCTTCATCCTTCGAGGCTCGCTTCGCTTGCACATCAGGATGACGAAATCTTTCTCAAAAATTTCCGGTACTCATCATGACCTCAGCCAACGTGGCGCTGCGCGCCGCGATCCATCAAGCGTTGTCCACCGATGGCGGGCTTGCTGCCGTGCTTGGCGGCGCGCGCATCTATGACGCTCCGCCGCGCGGTGCGTTGTTCCCCTACGTCACGCTGGGCGAAGCGCGATTGACCGATGCGTCGTCCGACGGCGGCACGACGCAGGAGCATCTGCTGACGCTGCATGCGTGGTCGCGCCAGGGCGGCCACAAGGAGGCGCACGACATCGCCGGCGCGTTGCTGCAGGCGCTGGACGATGCGCCGCTGACGCCGGACGGGCATCGGCTCGTCAATCTGCGTTTCGCCGTCGCCGACATTCGCCGCGAAACCGATGGGCGGACTTATCACGCGGTCGTGCGCTTTCGCGCCGTCACCGAACCCGAAACCTGATGTGAGGAGCAGCCGATGGGCGCGCAAAAAGGCAAGGACCTGCTGGTCAAGATGTTCGACGGGACGAGTTACGTCACCGTCGCCGGGCTTCGCAGCCGCAAGATCGCATTCAATGCCGAACTGGTCGATATCACCCATGCGGAGTCGGTCAACCGCTGGCGCGAATTGCTCGCCGGCGCCGGCGTCAAGCGGGCGTCGGTCTCCGGTCGCGGCTTGTTCAAGGACGGCGCATCGGATGCGCTGGTGCGGCAGGCGTTCTTCGACGGCGCAGTGAATGCGTGTCAGGTGATCGTGCCGGATTTCGGCACCATCGAGGGTCTGTTCCAGATCTCCGGCCTGGAATTTTCCGGCGAGCACAATGGCGAAGTGACGTTCGATGTGTCGCTGGAGTCCGCCGGTGCATTGACGTTCACGGCGGCTTGAGGAGCGGCGCATGCCCAATAAATATCGCGGTGAAATCGACGCCGAGCTTGGCGGCCGCCGTCGCACGCTGGTGCTGACGCTCGGCGCGCTGGCCGAACTGGAAGCCGCGTTCGGCGCCGACGATCTGGTGGCGCTGGCCGAGCGTTTCGGCAGCGGGCGGATGTCGGCACGCGATCTCGTGCGCATCATCGCCGCAGGCTTGCGTGGTGCAGGCGAGGCGGTCGGCGACGACGAGGTGGCGGCGATGACGGTGCCAGGCGGCGCAGCCGCGTTCGTGCGGATCGCAGCGGAGTTGATTGCCGCAACGTTCGACGATGCGGCGAGCGAGCCGGCGCGATGAAGCCGTTTCCGTGGAGCGACGCCATCGGCTTTGGCCTCGGCGTGCTCAAGCTGCCGTCGGAGACGTTCTGGCGCATGACACCGCGCGAGCTGGCTTACGCCATCGTCGCGTTGCGTGGGCGCGCCGTGCCGCCGCTCAGCCGCGATGATCTAACCGATTTGATGCAACGGTTTCCGGATGCAGTGGTGGAGAGAGAGCCACATGGCGGATGATAGCGAATTTCTCGATACGGCGAGCACGCTCGACAGCCTCACGCTGAAGACGCGCGATCTCTCCAGCGGCGCCAACAGTTTTGCCCGCGCCATGACTTCGGCGTTTGCGACGTCGGTGACCGGCGGCAAGCAATTCGACGATGTGTTGAAGTCGCTGGCGCTGCGTCTGTCCGACCTGTCGGTACGGTTGGCGTTCAAGCCGCTGACCAGCGCACTGTCCGGCGGCATCGAAAGTCTGCTGTCGGGACTGACCGGGATCGGCAATGCGCCGGTCGCCCCATCGATGGCGGCCGCGACCGGCGCGGTGCAGCCCTTTGCCGCTGGCGGCGTGATCGGTACGCCGACGTATTTTCCGCTGATCGGCGGTGGCACCGGGCTCGCCGGCGAAGCCGGGCCGGAAGCCATCATGCCGTTGACGCGCGGCCCGGACGGACGGCTCGGGGTCAGCGGCCATGGCGGCGGCGGCAACAACATCACGGTGCAGATCGCGACGCCGGATGCCGACAGCTTTCGTCGCTCGGAAAGCTACATCACCGGGCAGATCGCCCGCGCCGTCGCGCGCGGTCAACGCAGTTTGTGAATCAATGCGCGGCCGTCATCCAGAGGTGCGAGCGATAACTATCGCGAGCCTCGAAGGATGACAGTGTTTATTCCAGCATCCTTCGAGGCGGCACGCTGTGCGCGCCGCACCTCAGGATGACGGATCATTTGCTGGATCTCGTCATGACATCATTTCACGAAGTGCTGTTTCCGCTCGACGTCGCGCTGAAGAGCGTGGGTGGGCCGGAACGGCGGACCGATATCGTCTCGTTTGGCTCGGGCCGAGAGGAACGCAACGCGCGCTGGGCGCATTCGCGGCGGCGCTACGATGCCGGCTACGGCGTCAAGACGCTGGATGCGCTGCGTAGCGTGGTGGCTTTCTTCGAGGAGCGGCGCGGTCAGCTTTACGGTTTTCGCTGGCGCGACCGGCTGGACCAGAATTCGGCGCAGGCCGGAAGCGCGATTACGCCGCTCGATCAAAGCATCGGCGTCGGTGACGGCGCAACGGCCGCGTTTCAACTGGTGAAAACCTACGGCAGCGCCTTCGCGCCATATCGCCGCCCGATCGCCAAGCCGGTGACGGGGAGCGTTCGTGTTGCGGTCGATCATGTCGAAGTAGTCGCCGATACGGCGTTTACCTGCGACACGGTCACCGGCGGCGTGACGTTTCTCGCCGGCCATATTCCCCCGCCCGGCGCGCTGGTGACGGCGGGCTTCATGTTTGACGTGCCGGTGCGGTTCGATACCGACTATCTCGAAGTCGATCTATCGGCGTTCGCCGCGGGCGCCATCCCGAAAATTCCGCTGGTGGAGATCCGGCCATGAGGCGCGTCCCCGCCGCCTTGCAGGCGAAGCTGAATTCCGGCGTTACCACGCTGGCGCGCTGCTGGAAGCTGACGCGGCGCGATGGCGTGGTGTCCGGTTTCACCGATCACGATGAGGATATCGCGCTCGATGGCGTGATCTGCCGTGCCGGCACCGGGTTCGTCGCATCGGAAGCGGCGAGCCGCTTTGACCTGTCGGTCGATGGAAGCGAGTTGTCCGGCGCGCTGTCCGACGATGCGCTGACCGAAGCCGATCTTGCCGCCGGGCGTTACGACGCGGCACAGGTCGAGACCTGGCTGGTCGACTGGAGCGAGCCGACGCTCAAGGTGTTGACCGCGCGCGGCACCCTCGGCGAGGTCAAGCGCGAAGGCCAGAGCTTCAGCGCCGAGTTACGCGGGCTGGCGGATCTGTTGTCGCAGGAAAGCGGGCGGCTCTACACCGCGAAGTGCAATGCCGATCTCGGTGACAAGCGCTGCCGCTTCGATCTCGACAATCCGGCGTTTCACGGTGCCGGTCATGTCGCCGTCATGGAGGGTACGTCACTGATGGCGGTGAGCGGGCTCGACGCTTTTGTCGAAGGCCTGTTCAATGCCGGACGACTGAGTTGGACTGGCGGCGCCAACGCCGGTCTCGCCGTGGAAGTGAAGGAGCACCGCATCGTCAACGGTGTGGTGAGGCTGTCGCTGTGGCAGACGATGGCTGAGTCGATTGCGATGGGGGACGCCTTCACCATCACCGCAGGCTGCGACAAGACCTTCGCGACGTGCCGCGACCGCTTTGCGAACACGCTCAATTTTCGCGGCTTTCCGCAAATTCCCGGCAACGATTTCGTCATCAGCTATCCGAGCGCCAGCGCCGCGGCGTCCGGTGGCGGAACGGTCGGCGGATTCGACCGAGGCGGATGACGGGATCTGACGCCGAGCCTTTCACAACCGCGTTGCAAGCGCACCGGAGCAGTCACAGTGACTCACACTCTCACTCGCGCGGCGATTGTCGCCGAAGCGCGGGAATGGATCGGCACGCGCTATCGGCATCAGGCTTCGGTCAAGGGTGTCGGGTGCGATTGCCTCGGTCTGGTGCGCGGCGTCTGGCGCGCATGCATCGGCGATGAGCCGGAATTGCCGCCGCCTTACGCCGCCGACTGGGCCGAAGCGGGTGGCGAAGAAACGTTGGCGGCTGCCGCGCTGCGCCACCTCACGCCGATCCCGATTGCGTCGTTCGGTGCCGGTGACGTGCTGCTGTTTCGCTGGCGCGCCGGCTTCATTGCCAAGCATGTCGCCATCGCCATCGAAGGCGGCGGCATGATTCACGCACACGATGGCGCATCGGTGTGCGAAGTCGCGCTCGCGCCGTGGTGGCATCGCCGCCTCGCTTATGCCTTTCGCTTTCCCGGAGTGTCGGACTGATGGCTGCACTTGTTCTTTCCGTTGCGGGCGGCGCCATCGGCGCGGTGTTCGGCCCCGCCGGAGCGATTGCCGGACGAATCGCCGGCGCGCTCGTCGGCAACATGGTCGACCACGCGATGCTCGGTCCTGGCGACAAATCGGTGAGTGGTCCGCGCCTCGCCGATCTCGATGTCATGGCATCGACCGAAGGCGCGCCGATTCCGCGCGTCTATGGCCGTGCCCGGCTGTCGGGTCAGGTGATCTGGGCGACGCCGCTCGAGGAAGTGGTTTCCACCGACACCACCTCATCGGGCGGCAAGGGCTTTGGCGGTCCGACCACGACAACGACGACCTATACCTATTTCGCCAACTGCGCGGTCGGTTTGTGTGAGGGCGAAATCGGACGAGTCGGCCGTATCTGGGCCGATGGCAAGCCGCTCGACATCACCAATCTCAACATCCGCGTGCATCGCGGCACCGAAGATCAGACCGTCGACGATCTGATCGCGGCGAAGGAGGGCGCCAACAACGCGCCGGCCTATCGCGGCCACGCTTATGTGGTGTTCGAGCGATTGCCGCTGGCGGATTACGGCAACCGCATTCCGCAATTGTCATTCGAGATCATCCGTCCGGTCGGACAGCTGGAAAAGATGGTGCGCGCGGTGACGCTGATCCCCGGTACCACGGAATTCGGCTATACGCCGTCGACCGTGGTGGCGTTGGCGGGACCCGGGCAATCGACGCCGGAGAACCGCCATGTGTCGAATGCGCCGTCGGATGTCATTGCCGCGCTCGACGATCTGCAGGGCGTCTGCCCCAATCTCGAACGTGTCGCCGTGGTGGTGGCGTGGTTCGGCTCCGATCTGCGCGCCGGCCATTGCATCGTGCGGCCCGGCATCGACAATGCGTTGAAAAGCACCTTGCCGGATACCTGGGCCGTCGATGAGGTGACGCGCGAAACCGCTTATGTGGTGTCGCAGGTCAACGGCCGCCCGGCGTTCGGCGGCACGCCATCGGACGGTAGCGTCGTCGCGCTGCTGCACGAGTTGAAGGCGCGCGGCCTGAAGGTGACGTTCTATCCGTTCGTAATGATGGATATTGCCTCCGGCAACGGCTTGCCCGATCCGTGGAGCGGCGCGGCTTCGCAGCCGGCGTATCCCTGGCGCGGGCGCATCACTTGCGATCCCGCGCCGGGATGGCCCGGTTCGACGCAGGGCACGGCTGCCGTTGCGGCGCAGGTTGCGAATTTCTTCGGCGGCGGCGCGTGGAATTATCGCCGCATGGTGCTGCATTACGCCAGCCTCGTCGCGGTGAACGGCGGGGTCGATGCATTCATGATCGGCTCCGAATTGCGTGGGCTGACGCGTCTGCGTTCCGGCGCGGGTGTCTACCCCGCCGTGAACCATTTGGTGGCGCTGGCCGCCGACGTCAAAGCCATCGTCGGTGGCGCAACGGTGGTGACGTATGGCGCGGACTGGACCGAGTATGGGGCGGATGTCGTCGATGTCGGTGCGTCGGAGGTGCGTTTCCCGCTCGATCCGCTCTGGGCGTCGCCGGCGGTTGACGCCATCGGTATCGATTACTATGCGCCACTGGCCGACTGGCGCGACGAGGCCGGGCATCGTGACCTGTCGCTGGCGTCATCGAACTACGATCTCGATTATCTCGACGCCAACGTCAGCGGCGGCGAAGGCTACGACTGGTATTATGCCGACGATGCCGCGCGCGCGGCGCAGGATCGTTTGCCGATCACAGACGGTCTCGGCAAGCCGTGGATGTTTCGCGCCAAGGATCTGCAGAACTGGTGGGCGAATCCGCACCACGAACGCGTCGGCGGTGTCGAACTGGCGGCGCCGACAGCGTGGGCGCCGCGCAGCAAGCCGATCTGGATCACCGAAGTCGGCTGCCCGGCGGTGGACAAGGGCGCCAACCAGCCGAGCGTGTTTCCCGATCCGAAATCCTCGGAAAATCGCGCGCCATATTTTTCCAGCGGGCGGCGCGACGATCTGATCCAGCGCCGTTACCTCGAAGCATTTATCGGCGCATTCGACCCGGCGTTCGGTGGCAACGATGCACGTAACCCAACGTCGCCGGTCTACGGCGGCCGCATGATCGACGTTTCGGCCATGCATCTGTGGACCTGGGATGCGCGACCCTATCCGGTGTTCCCCGCTGCCGATGATGTATGGAGCGACGCGTCGAATTGGCAGACCGGGCATTGGCTGAGCGGACGGCTCGGCTCTGCGCCGCTCGATGCATTGGTTGGTGCCATGCTGGCCGATGCCGATGTGACAGGCGTCGATGTCTCGGCGCTGCGCGACGGTTGCGACGGCTACGTCGTCGATCGGCCGATGGCGCCGCGTGCGATGATCGAACCGCTGGCGCTGGCCTATGCTTTCGATGCAACGACGGCGGATGGCACTCTGCGCTTCATTCAGCGCGGTCGGGCGCCGGTCGCCGAAATCGACGAGGACGAATTGGTGCTGCCGGACAAAGGCCCCGTGGCGCGGCTGACGCGGGCGCAGGAAACCGAGCTGCCGCGCGAAGTCAGCTTCGGCTACACCGATGCGACGATCGACTACCGGCGCGCAGCGGTGACGTCGCGGCGCCTGGTCGGCGGCGCCAACCGGACCATCCACTCCGACCTTGCCGTGGTGACGCACGATGCCGCGGCGACACAACGCGCCGAGGTCTGGCTGCAGGATCTGTGGGCGGGCCGCGAGAGCATCGAATTTGCGCTGGGCATGCAGCGACTGCCGTTGGCGCCGGGCGATCTCGTTGCGGTCACGGTCAACGATCGGCGGCGCCTGTTCGAGATCGACAGCCTCGTCGATACGCAGTCGCGGCAGGTCAAGGCACGCAGCATCGATCCGGAGGTCTTCGCCACACCGTTGCTGACGCCGCGCCGCATGCAACCGGCGTTGCCGCTTTCGCTTGGACCGGTGCATGCCGTGGCGCTGGATTTGCCGACGCTTGAGCCATCGCAGCCGCCAATTTTGACGCGGCTGGCAATCTTCGCGGACCCGTGGCCCGGTTCGGTGACGGTGTGGCGTTCGGTCGATGGCGCGAGCTATCAGGCGATTGCGCTGGCTGCGGCGTCGGCAACAATCGGCGAGACGCTGGACGGATTGCCGCCCGCCACGTCGGGGCACTGGGATCGCGGCCACGTCATTCGTGTCCGGCTTTACGGTGGCGCATTGACCTCCCTGAGCGACGCGCGGGTGCTCAACGGCGCCAACGCAGCGGCAGTGCGCAACGCCGATGGCGTTTGGGAGGTTCTGCAGTTCGCCAGCGCGGTGCTCGTGGACGACAGAACGTATCTTCTATCGGGATTGTTGCGGGGCCAGGCAGGCACCGAATACGCCATTGCGGATCCGCTCCCGGCAGGCGCGCCGTTCGTCCTGCTCGATGCGAGCCTGCTGCCGCTGGCGCGCGGACTCGATGCCCTCGACCGTACGCTGGATTTGCGCATCGTAGCCTCCGGCCGCAGCCATGACGATCCGACAGCAGTTGCCTTGAGCGTTACGCCGGGCAATGCAGCATTGCTGCCGCTGTCGCCGGTTCACGTCACGGCGACACGTCGCGACGATGGCATTCACATCGGCTGGATACGCCGCACCCGCACCGACGGCGACGGCTGGAATGCGGAGGTGCCGCTCGGTGAGGATGCCGAAGCCTACACGCTCGACATTCTCTCCGGTGGCGCGGTGAAGCGGTCGATCGCGTGTGCGGCACCGGCGGCCATCTATGCCACTGCCGATGAACTCGCCGATTTCGGCGTGTTGCAATCGAGCCTGCATCTGCGCGTCGTTCAGCTTTCCAGCGCCGTCGGCGCCGGTCACGCTGCCGAACTTACTCTCACTTTATGAGCGATCATGACCGATACAGCGAATCTGGGGCTGCCTTTCATCGAAGGCAGCCAGGCACAGAAACATGTCACCCACAACGACGCGTTGCGCATTCTCGATGCGACGATTCAGATATCGGTGCTGGACAAAACATTGACCGCACCGCCCGTGTCGCCGAACGAGGGCGACCGGCACATCGTGGCGGTGGGGGCCACCGGTCATTGGAGCGGTCGTGACGATGCCATCGCCACCTGGCAGGACGGCGTGTGGGTTTTCCTGACGCCGAAAGCCGGTTGGTGCGCCTGGTCGGTCGCAGATAGCGCGATGTTCGTGTACGATGGTGCAACGTGGCGCGAACAGTCGGCCTCGTTCGACGATGTCGACAAGCTCGGCATCAATACGATTGCCGCTGCGCCAAATCTCCTAAGCGTTCGCTCCAACGCTGCGCTGCTCGCATCGATCAATGCGGCCGATGGTGGCACGGGCGACATGCGTGTGCAGGTGTCGAAGGACGACACCGCACATACGGCGTCTGTCGTTTTCTCGAACAACTATTCCGGGCGCGCCGAATTCGGCCTGGTCGGATCGGATGCGTTCAAGCTGAAAGTGTCCGCCGATGGTTCCAGTTTCACCGAGGCATTCGTTATCGATCAGGGCACGGGCAATCTGACATTGCCGCACGGGCTGATGCTGTCGGGCGTCATCGCGCCCACTCAGATTACCGCCAATCAGAATGACTACGCGCCCGCGGGCTTTGCCGGCGCATCGATGGTGCAGCTTTCGGCGGATGCGGCGCGAACGGTGTCGGGCCTCGCCGGTGGCGCCGAAGGCCGGGTGGTCTGTTTGCTCAATGTCGGCAGCCAGACGCTGACGTTCCTGGATGACAACGCAGCGTCTTCGGCGGCCAGTCGCTTCGCGCTCGGCGGCAATCTCGTGCTCGCCGGAAAGCAGGCCGCGCTGTTGCGTTACGACGGCACGGCGGCGCGATGGCAGGCATTGAGCAGACCCGGATTGCTTGCCGCCAACAATCTTTCGGATCTCGCAAGCCCCGCCACGGCGCGCAGCAATCTCGGCGTACGCGACGTCCTCGCGGCAGGCCGCACCTATTACGTTCGCACCGATGGCAGCGACGGCAATACGGGTCTTGCGGATTCGGCGGGCGGCGCTTTCCTGACGATTCAGAAAGCGATAGATGCCGTGGCGGCGCTCGATCTGTCGATCTTCCAGGCGACGATTCAGGTCCGCAATGGCACGTTCACGGGTGCGCTTCAGCTTAAGCCGTATGTCGGTGCGCTGCCGCCGATCATCCAGGGCAACAGTGCCACGCCGGCGAACGTGTTGTTGAATACGATCGCCCCTTGCATCGTCAACGATGCCGGCGGCGTCTGGAAGGTGCGCGACCTCAAGCTGCAATCGGGCGACGCCGGACTCTATGCCAAAAATGGCGGCGATATCCGCTTTCAGAATATCGATTTCGGCAGCTGCGCGTATCACCTCCGCGCCGATGCGGACTCGCGTGTCGTGGCCACCGGCAGCTGCGCGATTTCCGGTGCAGCGACGTATCACGCATACGCAAATGGCGGGACGATCGCATATGGCGGCGGCGGTTTCACGTTTGCGATGTCCGGATCGCAGACCTACAGCATCTTTGCCATCGCCACCAATATCGGATTCATCGACTCCGGCTTCACCACGTTCAGCGGCGGGACGATTGGCGGCATACGTTATCTGTCGCAGCGCAATTCGATGATCGACACCAATGGCGGTGGCGCCAACTTCTTTCCAGGAAGTACTGCGGGATCGATCGGACTCGGCGGCGTCTACATTTAACCCGCTGAGTTTCGTGCCTGCGCCTCAATGATGCGCGCGTGCCCGAACGTTTCCACGAAATATCCGGAATAGAGCACTGCTGATGATGCAATCGTCATTCGGCGAGGCCTTGTTGCGTCTGTGGCCGCAAGGTGACGTGAAGATTCCCGGGTTGCGCGCGGCCATGTCCGCTTCGGCACCGGATGTCTTCGCGACGTATGGACTGGATGCACCGCTGGTCGTTGCGCATGTGATGGCTCAGATCAGCCACGAATGCGGGGCAGGGCGCGAGGTGGTCGAAAATCTGAACTACACGGCCACGCGCATGATGCAGGTGTGGCCGGCGCGGTTTCCGACGCCTGCCAGCGCGCAACCTTACGCCGGCAATCCAAGAGCGCTGGCGAACAAGGTCTACAACGGCCGTATGGGCAACGCAGTCGGAAGCGACGACGGCTGGAGATTTCGCGGTCGCGGCGCGGTGCAGACCACGGGACGCGAGGGATATCGTCGGGTGGCCGCACTGACCGGTCTTGATCTCATCGGCAATCCCGATCTCATCAACGAGCCGCAACACTTTCTCGAATGCGGCGTGGCCGATTTCATTCTCTGCGGCTGTCTGCCGTTTGCCAAGGCCGATGACATCGTCGGTGTCACCAAGCGTTTAAACGGCGGCACCATCGGGCTCGCCGCGCGGCAGCAGTGGTTGGCGCAATGGAAGGCCGCGCTGCGCGATTTGCCGAAAGCCGTGCCGGATACCCCGGTCACAAAGCCAGTCGCGCAGGCGCCGGCAGTGCTGCCTTCCATCTTCAGCAAGATCATCGCCGCGATCGTCGCGGTTTACCGGAGGACATGACCATGCCTGTCGTATTCACGTGTGTTGCGTTCGTCGCCGGCTATGTCGGTGCGATTGTGTCCTGGCCGGCCATCCGTACCCATGTGGTTGGCACCGCCGCCGAGATCACCGCGTTGCGGGTGCGTGCCAAGGAGCTCGAAGATCGCATCAAGGGAGAGCTGTGATGGATTGGAGCGATCTCGCCAAGCAGGTCATCGGCCTTGGCGCGCCGATGCTCGGTACCGCCCTTGGCGGTCCGCTCGGCGGTGCGGCGGGGCAGATCCTCGCGGCCGCGCTCGGAACAGCGACGGCTGCGCCAAGCGCTGTGCAGGTGGCATTGCCGCAGGCCGATCCGGCGCGACTGGCGCAGGCTGAGGCGCAGTGGATCGAAACCATCCGCGCCGAAGCCGAGGCTCAACGTGCCGCCATCGCCGAGACGCAGCAAACCATCCGCGCCGAAATCGCCAGCGATGATGTCGTACAGCGATGGTGGCGGCCGGTTTACGCTTTCGAACTGACGCTGGAGTGTGCCGGGCTGTGGACTGTTCTGATCCATGAGTTCTGGACCGGCGATGTTGTCACCATCAATGCGCTGGTCAACGCGACGGCGCTGTTCGTCGCCTATTGGGGCTTTCGATTCGGCGTGCTAGGCGTCTATTTCAGCGGCCGCACCCGCGAAAAGCTATGCGCCGCGACCGGTCAGGACGTCCCCGGCGTCGTCGAAAAGCTGGTCAAGGCGGTGGTGAAGAAAAAGTAATCCTCGCCCGTCGCCTCGTTCAGCCAGCATTCACGCTGCGGTCTCATCCTGTTGTACGATACTGTCGGCCGCGTCGTCGCCGTGCCGGGAGGAACAGGCCGGCACGCCGGTCAGCTTGAGGAGACCTACGTGCGCCTTCTGGTTGTCGAGGATGATCCCGATCTCAATCGCCAGCTCACCACCGCGTTGGTGGATGCTGGGTATGTTGTGGACCGCGCGTTCGACGGCGAGGAGGGGCATTTCCTCGGCGACAGCGAGCCATATGACGCGGTGGTGCTGGATATCGGTCTGCCGAAGATGGACGGCATTTCGGTACTGGAGGCCTGGCGGCGCAATCATCGCACCATGCCGGTGCTGATCCTCACGGCGCGCGACCGCTGGAGCGACAAGGTCCAGGGCTTCGACGCCGGAGCCGACGATTACGTCGCCAAGCCGTTTCATCTCGAAGAAGTGCTGGCGCGAATTCGCGCGCTGCTGCGCCGTTCGACCGGCCATGCCCAGAGCGAACTGACCTGCGGCCCGGTGGTGCTCGATACCCGCACCGGGCGCGTCAGCGTCAACGGCAACCCGGTGAAGATGACGTCTCACGAATATCGCCTGCTGGCCTATCTGATGCATCATACCGGCCGCGTGGTGTCGCGCACCGAACTGGTCGAACACCTGTACGATCAGGATTTCGACCGCGATTCGAACACGATCGAGGTGTTTGTCGGGCGCATCCGTAAGAAGCTGGATGTCGATATCATCCAGACCGTGCGCGGGCTCGGCTATCTGCTGACGCCGCCGGTGAACGCCAAGTAGTGCGAGGATCCGAACGCGATCTCGCGGTCCGGGCTGCCTTGACGGAGGCTGCATTCGACCAGACATTCCCAGTCAGCCGGTTTCCCGTGGCGTCGATGCAGAAGCTCTGTTGATGAATACGCGGCAAAAGCAGCGAGAAGTCCCGAAGCGCCGCGCGAGTTCGCTTGCGACGCGGTTGTTCGTATCCGCGACCGTATGGGTCGTCGCTATTTTGCTGATCACTGGCATCGTGCTGTCGTCGGTCTATCGCACGGCGACCGAGCGCGCCTTCGATCGCCGCCTCAACTTGTATCTGCGCACGCTGATCGCCGAAGTGGCGACGCCTGACGAGCCGGCCGATCATCAGTATCAGTCGCTCGGCGAGCCCTTGTTCGATCTGCCGCTGTCGGGCTGGTACTGGCAGATCACCCGCGAAGACAGCGAGAAACACGAGGTGCGTGCTTCGCGCTCGCTATGGGACAAGAAACTGCCGAAGCTCGAAGACAAGGGCCTTGCGCTGACCGCCGCCGGCGTCCGGCAAGGTTATGTCGATGGTCCGGAAGGGCAGGATCTGCGCATGGTCGAGCGCCCGGTCGATCTCGGCACCGACGGCAAATTTCTGGTCACCGTCGCCGGTGACGCCACCGAGATTTTCGAAGAGACCCGCACCTTCGACTACTATCTGCTCGGCACCTTTGCGGCATTGACCATCGGACTATTGCTGACAACGATCTTTCAGGTCCGTTTCGGCCTTGCGCCGCTCAAGCGTATCTCGGATGCCATCGCCGACATCCGTTCCGGCCGGGCCGAGCGTCTGGAAGGCGAATTCCCGGTGGAGATCGCGCCACTGGCGCGTGAAACCAATGCATTGATCGATGCCAACCGCGAGATCGTCGAGCGCTCGCGCACCCATGTCGGCAATCTCGCGCATGCGATCAAGACGCCACTCTCAGTGATCGTCAACGAGGCGTCGGCACACCGCTCCGATCCGTTCGCGGCCAAGGTCCTCGAGCAGGCCGACGTCATGCGCAGCCAGGTCGCTCACCATCTGGAGCGTGCCCGCATCGCCGCCCGGCAGACGATCGTCGGCACCGTGACCGAAGTGACGCCGGTGATCGAAGCGCTCGGCCGCACCATGGAAAAAATTCATCGCGGCATCGATATCGAAATTGCCATCGCAGCGCTGGTAAAGTTTCGCGGCGAGCGGCAGGACCTTGAGGAGATGACCGGCAATCTGGTCGACAACGCCTGCAAGTGGGCGCGCGGCCATGTCGTGGTCGAGGTCGCAAACCAGCCAGACAGTGGACCGGACCGACCGGCGGCGCTGCGCATTATCGTTGACGATGACGGGCCGGGTCTGTCGCCGGACGAGCGCGCGCAAGTATCGCGGCGTGGCCAACGGCTCGACGAATCCAAGCCGGGCTCCGGTCTCGGGCTTTCGATCGTGATCGATCTTGCGGCGCTGTACGGCGGCAGCCTGACCCTGGGAGCCGCACCGCTCGGCGGCCTGCGTGCCGAATTGGTGCTGCCGGCGGCGTAGCGTTTTGCCCCGCTGTCGCCGGAATCCTCCCCTCGCTTCCAATTGCATCCCCGCCGATTTATTGCGAGTAAGGCGCCCAGGAGAGCTTATGAACAAGGTCCAGGCAGCATTGTTGCTCGCGTCAGCGGTGGCGCTGGGCGGTTGCGATATCACGGCGTCGGCCAATGCACCCCGTGACAGCGGGGGGGCGGCATCGGCGCCGGGCGCCGTGCTGAGCGGCATGATCGGCAGCAAAATTAGCGCGGCACTCGACGACCAGGATCGTCAGCTGGCCTACGATGCCCAGATCAACGCTCTGGAATACGGCGCCTCCGGTGCCCCGGTGCCGTGGCGCAACGCCCGATCCGGGCACCACGGCAATATCGTCGCCGGCCCGGCCTACGAAATTCGTGGCGCCAAATGCCGCGGCTACTCCCATACCGTCGCCATCGATGGCCAGCTTCAGACGACGCGCGGCACTGCCTGCCGCCACTCCGACGGAAGCTGGGCCGCGGTCAGCTAAGATTGGCGCGAATATTTCTTACTTGCAATCCCTGGGTGTGGTGCCCGGCCGCAAGCTCTTGTTGCTCAACGGCTTCTTAACGCCAGCCCTGCTATGACAGGGCCGAACGCCCGTTGGCGTTCGCGCGGATTCGGACCGGATGGGGCAGACTTCGACAGAAAGGCTGAGAGATTATCTCGCGCAGCTGCCGCCCAAGGCGCAGGCGCTGTTGATGCGCGAGTTCGAGCGCACCATCGAGCGCGGCGAAGATACCACGGTGGCCACGTTCGTTCTTGGCGAGTTGCGCAAGGTTGTGCGCGGCTCCGAGGACGACGCGGCACCGCGAACCGAGGACCCCGCGCGGGCGTTGTTCAAGCCCCTGGAGCCATTCCTGGTCGAGGGCAACGCGCCGGTGCGCCCCGGCCAACTCCGCCGCGCATCGCTGCTGGCGATCTGGCAGTGGCTGCAGCGCGACGGTGCGCCCGAGGATGTGCGGGCCTTCGAGACGATGCTGGCGCAGACCGCGAGCAGTTTACCGGCGTCCGATCTCGCCAAGCAGGTTCGTCAATTCCAGCTCAAGGCGGCAGAAGCGATCGACCGCATCGTTGCGGCCGGCAACGATAATCACCGCGCGCTGGCTCGCGTCGGGCCGCCGAGCGTGGCGGAAGACCTGGCAACGATCGGTGCGATCCTGAAAGCCGCCGACGCTTTCGACGCGCTGAATGCCAGGCTGCCCAGTTTCGTGCGCGTGTTTGGTGATTCTCAGATCGCCTCGATCAGCAGCGTATTGAACGTCCCGTCGTTGCAGACGCGACAACTGCTTCCGTTTGCCTTGTCGCTGGTGATGTCGCGGCTCGCTGCACCGTGGCAGATCGTTCGCCTGTCCATCGCGGTTGCTGGGTCGGATGACGAAATTCGCGTTGCCGGCACGCCCTACGGCATTGCGGTGACGATAGCGATCCAAGATCTGGCGCGGATCGGCAATGTTCTGCGCGCTGATATCAAGCGCGGTCATTTCGAGAATATCGGGGACTATCTCAAGACCGTTCATGATGGCGTGCGTGGGCTGCGCACCGAGGTCGACTTCCGAACCGACTCCAGCTGGGGCCGGCAGCTTGCATCGATCCGCGTCGATATCTCGAATGCCTTGCAGACGGAGATCGACAGCGTGCCAGGCCGCGTGCGGCGGCTGCTGCGGCAACGCCCGGAGAAGGACATTTCCGCCAGCACCCGGATCGATCAGCTCGAAGTCGATGAAACGGCGGCGTTGATCGATTTTGTCGCAGTGTGCCGCACCTATGCCAGCGAATTGGCGATCAACGAAGTGACGTTGCGAACGTTCTCGGATCTGCAGCACTACGTCGAGCATTCCACCGAAGCGCTGGTCGAGTCGCTGCGCGGCGGTGACAGCAAGGCGCGCGCATTTCGCCAGATGCAGGTGCAGGCGGCAATCCGCTTCTGTGAAGTGCTGTTTGGTCACGATTACGCGTCGCTGATGCGCCGGGCTGCGGAATCGGCGCTGGCAGGCGAGCGCAAAACCAGCCGCACGGGCTAAATTTCCCAAATTTTGCAGTATTTTCCAGTTGGTGAAGTCTCGCAAATGTCAATTGCGCGACCGCCACAGGCATGATGTAACCCGACGCATTGCGCGGGCTGGCGGCCGCGCCGCTGCTGTGACTGGATTTGGCTTGATGTCGTTGTGGTTTTTATTCGCGCTGATGACCGCGGTGGCGATCTTCGCAGTGTTGTGGCCGCTCGGGCGCACGGCTCAACAGGCGAAGGGCGGGCGCGAGTCCGCCGTCTACAAGGATCAACTGGACGAAGTCGATCGCGACGTTTCGGCCGGACTGATCCGGCCGGCGGAGGGGGAGGCAGCTCGCGTCGAAATCAGTCGCCGGCTTCTTGCCGCGGCCGAAGCCGAGACGGAAACCCACGCCACGCCCCGCATCGGCTTGCGCCGGGCCGTCGCGATTGTCGCGCTGGTCGGGCTGCCGATCATCGCCGGCGGGTTCTATCTGCGTTTGGGCTCGCCACAACTTCCCGACATGCCGTTGGCCGATCGTGGCTCCGGGCAGGGCGCATCGGCTTCGCTCGAGCAGTTGATCGGACAGGTGCGAGCCCATCTGGAGAAAAACCCGACCGACGGTCGCGGCTGGAGCGTGCTGGCACCGGTGCTGGAGCGGATCGGGCGCTTCGACGATGCGGCGGAGGCCTATCGCAACGCCATCAAATACGATGGTGACACCGCGATCCGCCGCGCCGGTCTTGGCGAAGCGCTGGTTTCGGCTGCCAATGGTGTCGTGACTGCGGATGCCAAGGTTGAATTCGAGCGTGCGACAGCGCTAGACCCCGACGAGGTCAAGGCGCGCTACTTCCTCGGCGTGGCAGCGGAGCAGGATGGCCGCGGCAAGGATGCTGCGGCGATCTGGCAGGCGATGCTCGACAAAGCGCCGCCCGGCGCGCCATGGCGTCCGGTTGTCGAAGCGGCCCTCGCGCGTGTCGGTGCGGCGAAGTTGCCTGCGCTGTCTGAGGACACTATCGCGTCGACGAAGGATATGACCGAATCTGACCGCACCGCGATGATCCGCGGCATGGTCGATCGCCTTGCCACGCGGCTGAAGCAGAATGGCGACGATGTCGAGGGGTGGTTGCGGCTCGTTCGGGCCTATATGGTGCTTGGCGACCGCGATCAGGCGCGTGACGCGGGGGAGGCTGCGCGGAAGGCTGTCGGGCAGGACGAGGCTCGTTTGCTCCAGCTCAAAGACGGGCTGAAAGCGCTGGGCCTATAGCGTTTGAGCCGATGCGGGAACTTGCGGCGTGAAATCACATCGAACAGCGGGATACATGACGGCCAGGCCAGTTATGCCGCCAGCGGGTAAGACAGCATGACGCGAAAGCAGCGGCGATTGACGATGATTGGCTGCGCGCTGCTGGTGCTCGGCATCGCGGTGGCGTTGGTGCTGAACGCGCTGCGCGATTCCATCGTGTTTTTCTCCACGCCCGCGATGGTCGCCGAGAAGCACATCCCTGCCGGCAAGCGGTTCCGATTAGGCGGATTGGTGGAACCCGGCTCGCTACAGCGCGGCGAACATCTCGCAGTGTCGTTCAAGATATCGGATGGCAGTGCGACGCTGCCCGTGGCCTATCAGGGTATTTTGCCGGATCTGTTCCGGGAGGGGCAGGGCGTCGTGGCCGAGGGCGCGCTCGATCCGGCAGGCGTATTCAAGGCCGATACCGTGCTTGCCAAGCACGACGAGACTTACATGCCGAAGGAAGTCGCCGACGCCTTGAAGAAGCAGGGCCACTGGAAGGACGATTACGGCGCAAATGCCGGCAAGAAATCCGGTGACGGAGGGAAGTCGATGCAAGGAGCGTCGCGATGATTGCCGAGGCGGGGCATTACGCCTTGGTGCTGGCGCTTGGGCTGGCGCTGATCCAGTCCATCGTTCCAGTCATCGGCGCAAAGCTGCGCGATACCGCGCTGATGCAAGTTGCGCGCTCCACCGCGCTGGCACAATTGCTGTTCGTAGGGTTGTCGTTCCTGGCGCTGGTGGCGCTGCATGTGACCTCGGATTTCTCGGTCGCCAACGTCTACGAGAATTCGCATTCGCTCAAGCCGCTAATCTACAAAATCACCGGCGTCTGGGGCAATCACGAGGGCTCTATGCTGCTGTGGGTCAGCATCCTGGCCTTGTTCGGCGGCCTCGTTGCGACATTCGGCAACAATTTGCCGCTGTCGCTGCGGGCACACGTGCTGGCCGTGCAGGGTTGGATCTCTACGGCATTCTATCTGTTCATCCTCGTCACCTCCAATCCGTTCCTGCGGCTGGCGAATGCGCCGATGGAGGGACGCGATCTCAATCCGGTGCTGCAGGATGTCGGGCTCGCGGTGCATCCGCCGCTGCTGTATCTCGGCTATGTCGGCTTCTCGATTTCATTCTCCTTTGCCGTCGCTGCGCTGATCGAAGGCCGCATCGACGCCGCATGGGCGCGTTGGGTGCGGCCATGGACGCTGATGGCCTGGATGTTTCTGACGCTCGGAATCGCGATGGGATCGTACTGGGCCTACTATGAGCTTGGCTGGGGCGGCTGGTGGTTCTGGGACCCGGTGGAGAATGCCTCGCTGATGCCGTGGCTGGCAGGCACCGCGCTGTTGCATTCCGCCGTGGTGATGGAGAAGCGCAACGCGCTCAAGGTGTGGACCATCCTGCTCGCGATCCTGACGTTCTCGCTATCGCTGCTCGGCACCTTCCTGGTGCGTTCAGGTGTGCTGACGTCGGTCCATGCCTTCGCAACCGATCCGACGCGCGGCGTATTCATTTTGCTGATCCTGTGTTTCTTCATCGGTGGCAGTTTGACGCTGTATGCGTGGCGCGCATCTGCTCTCAAACAGGGTGGTCTGTTCGCTCCGATCTCGCGCGAAGGCTCGCTTGTGCTGAACAACCTGCTGCTAACCACCGCCTGTGCGACGGTGTTTGTCGGCACGCTGTATCCGCTGGGACTTGAAGTGCTCACCGGCGAACGAATTTCGGTGGGCGCGCCGTTCTTCAACCTGACCTTTGCACCGCTGTTTGTTCCGTTGATGCTGGCGATGCCGTTCGGCCCGCTGCTGGCGTGGAAGCGTGGCGATTTACTCGGAGCGGCGCAGCGTCTGTATGCAGCGAGTGGCGCGGCCCTGATCGCCGTTGCCGTGCTGTGGGCCTGGGTGCGTGGCGGCAGCGCTTTCGCGCCGCTGGCGATCGGGCTCGCCATCTTTGTCATCGCCGGCGCGCTGACCGATCTGGCCGAGCGGTGCATGCTGTTTCGCGTGCCGTTGCCGATTTCCTGGCGACGAGCGCGTGGGTTGCCGCGTGCAGCCTGGGGTACTGTATTCGCGCATGCCGGTGTCGGTGTCGCGCTGATTGGTATCGTCTGCGAGAGCACGTGGAATACCGAACTGATCACCACGTTGAAACCCAACGATGTGGCCAAAGTCGCCGGCTATGAGATGAAGCTCGACGACATCACGCAGCGCCAGGGGCCGAATTTCAGCGAGTTGGTGACGCATTTCACCGTCACGTCGAATGGCAAGACGATCGGTGTCATGACGCCGTCGAAGCGTAACTTCACCACGCGCTCCGCATCTACAACCGAAGCGGCTTTGCTGTCGCGCGGTCCGAGCCAGCTTTACGTCTCGCTTGGCGATGCCGCTGCGAACGGCGGCATAGCTGTGCGCATCTATCACAAGCCGATGGTGCTGCTGATCTGGTTCGGTCCTGTCTTGATGGCATTCGGTGGCCTGCTGTCGTTGACGGATCGCCGCTTGCGCGTCGGTGCGCCGAAGCCTGCCAAGACCGCGCGCGCTTTGCAGCCGGCGGAGTGAAGCCGATGAGACGCCTTGCTGCGCTGCTGTTCGCATCGTTCGTCGTTCTGGCGGCGGTGCCGGCACATGCCGTACAGCCTGACGAAATCATGACGGATCCGGCACTGGAAGCACGCGCGCGCGAATTGTCGCGTGAGTTGCGCTGCATGGTATGCCAAAATCAATCGATCGATGATTCAGAAGCACCTCTGGCGCGCGATCTGCGGCTGCTGGTGCGGGAACGCATTTCGGCGGGCGACAGCAACAGCCAGGTGATCGACTTTCTGGTGGCGCGTTACGGCGAGTATGTGCTGCTCAAGCCGCGCCTCGAGCAGCAGACGCTGCTGTTGTGGCTGCTGACGCCGTTGGCGCTCGTTGCTGGCGCCATCGGATTGTGGTTGCAAAATCGGCGGCGATTGAAGCTGGCATCGGCCGATGGCGAAACCCTGGTGAGCCTTACCCCGGACGAAGAAGCGCGTTTGCAAAAGTTGATTGCCGCACAGACGCCAGCGGATGAGCAGCGATAGATAATTCGTTCCCCGGCCGGCCGTCATTGCGAGCAGAGCACGGCGATCCAGAGATATTCCCGATAACCGGGTCACTTCGTCGCTGACGCTCCTCGCTACGACGATAGGAGTTTTTTTGACCCGATCTACCAGTCAATCCGGTCGCATTTTTCATTACCAAAGATTAATTTCCCATCCAGCATGCCGTAAGGCTGCAGATATCATCTTCAGTGCCATGCAGTGCGGTTCGCACGCGCCCCATTCTGGTTCTGGAGATTATTCATGATCGATCGCCCCGCCGACCTGACTTCCGCTCCGCACTATCAGCCGCGCCGTTCGTTACTCTCCGTGCGAAAATTTGCGCTGATGGCATCCGTCGTCGCTGGCCTCGGCGCTGCCGTGTACGGTTTCAGTCCTTCGCCCGGACAATTCGATCTTCTGGCGACGCCCGCGCATGCTCAGGTCAACAACGACGTCAGCAAGGTCGCCCAGCCGGTTGGGTTCGCGGATATCGTCGAGCGGGTGAAGCCATCGGTGATTTCGGTCAAGGTCCGCATTAAGGACAAGAGCGCCGAGGCGAGCAACGACGAGGACTCGCCATTCCAGCCCGGCTCTCCGATGGAGCGCTTCTTCCGCCGCTTCGGTGGGCCGGATGGCTTGCCTCCGGGTATGCGCGGCCGTGGTGGCCGGGGCCCCGCGATGGGGCAGGGTTCAGGTTTCTTCATCTCGGCTGATGGCTATGCCGTCACCAACAACCACGTCGTTGAAGGCGCCGACAAGGTCGAAGTGACCACCGATGCGGGCAAGACTTACACCGCAAAGGTGATCGGCACCGATCCGCGTACCGATGTGGCTCTGATCAAGGTCGAAGGCGGATCCGATTTTCCGTTCGCGAAACTGTCCACTGGCAAGGCACGGATTGGCGACTGGGTGCTCGCGGTCGGCAATCCGTTCGGTCTCGGTGGTACCGTGACCGCCGGCATCGTGTCGGCAAACGGGCGCGACATCGGCAATGGTCCATACGACGATTTCATCCAGATCGATGCCCCGGTGAACAAAGGTAACTCCGGCGGCCCGGCATTCGATATGCAGGGCAACGTCATCGGCGTGAACACCGCGATCTATTCGCCGTCTGGAGGTAGTGTCGGTATCGCGTTCTCGATCCCGGCCTCGACCGTTCAGAACGTTGTAGCGCAACTGAAGGACAAGGGTTCGGTCAGCCGTGGCTGGATCGGTGTGCAGATACAGCCGGTGACGCAGGACATCGCCGATAGTCTCGGCCTGAAGAAGGCGGAAGGCGCGCTCGTTGCCGAGCCGCAGTCCAATGGTCCGGCCGCCAAAGCCGGCATCGAATCCGGCGACGTCATCAAGGGCGTCAACGGCCAGCCGATCAAGGATGCTCGCGAGCTTGCGCGGACCATCGGTGGTTTCGCGCCGGGCAACTCGATCAAGCTCGATGTCTTGCACAAGGGACAGGACAAGGTCGTCAACCTGACGCTCGACAAGATGCCGAGCGAGAAGGAAGCGCGCGCCGAGTTCAATCAGGGTGATCGCGGTGGCCGGTCTTCGCGCGGTGCCGACGTTCCGCACCTCGGTTTGACCGTTGCTCCGGCGAGCTCGGTGGCGGGTGCAGGCAAGGACGGCGTCGTGGTGACTGACGTCGATCCGAACAGCGCCGCCGCGGAGCGTGGCTTCAAGGAGGGCGACGTGATCCTGGAAGTCGCGGGCAAAAGCGTTGCCAATCCGGGTGAAGTTCGCGACGCGATCAAGTCCGCGCAGGCCGACAACAAGAATAGCGTTCTAATGCGTATCCGGTCCGGCGGTTCGTCACGCTTCGTGGCGATACCGTTGGCGAAGGGTTGATCGTCGGACGTTCACGAGATGGGAGGTGTCGTTGGCATCAGTCGCCCCCGCCGACGGCTCTTTCCGGGGGGCGGGTGAACAGCCCGTCCCCTTCTACTCTCTTCCGATGGAATGCGCCCCCCTCCGTCGGAAGGCTTGGCGGACGGTGAAGTGCCCCCTTCACCGTCCGTTCTTTTGCCAGGCAGGCGGCAATTTGGCCGTCTTGCTTCCGGCGATGGCTCGGGCCATGTTGACGGGAACGCCAGATGACCTTGATTGAAACAGAAAATCACATGCGCCTGCTGATCATCGAAGACGATCGCGAATCCGCCGACTATCTCGTCAAGGCCTTTCGCGAAGTGGGCTACGTTGCCGACCTCGCGAGCGATGGTGAAGAGGGCCTGAGCCTCGCCGATACCGGCGACTATGATGTGTTGGTGATTGATCGTATGCTGCCGAAGCGCGACGGATTGTCCGTGATCGGCACATTACGGGACAAGGGCAATCGGACTCCCGCGCTGATCCTGTCGGCGCTTGGCCAAGTCGACGATCGCATCAAAGGATTGCGTGCCGGCGGTGACGACTATTTACCGAAGCCATATTCTTTCGCCGAATTACTGGCGCGCGTCGAGGTGCTGTCGCGCCGTCACGGTGGCCCAACGGAGGAAATGGTCTATCGCGTCGGCGATCTCGAACTCGATCGTTTGTCTCATCGCGTCGTGCGCGGCAAGGACGAATTGACCTTGCAACCGCGCGAATTCCGCTTGCTCGAATATCTGATGAAGCATGCCGGGCAGGTGGTGACGCGGACCATGCTGCTGGAGAACGTCTGGGACTATCATTTCGATCCGCAGACCAATGTGATCGATGTGCATATTTCGCGCTTGCGTTCCAAGATCGACAAGGGCTTCGAACGCCCTCTGCTGCACACCATTCGCGGCGCGGGATATATGATCCGTGACGGCATTCGGTAAACTGATCCGCACCACGGCGTTTCGGCTAACGCTCGTCTATCTGCTGTTGTTCGCGCTATTCGCGGCGTCGCTGCTGGGTTACTTCGCGTGGAATACGCGGCGGCTGATTACCGAGCAGATCACCACGACCGTCAACGGTGAATTCTCCGAATTGAACGACCTGTTCACGCGTCGCGGTGTGCGCGGGTTGATCTATGCGATTGAAAACCGGGCGCTGCGGCCGGGCGCCAATCTTTACCTTGTCACGACGCCGACCGGGCAGGCCGTTGCCGGCAATGTCGCAGCGCTCGGCAATGGGGTGATGGCGACGCAGGGTTGGTCCGAGACCATCTATCATCGTCTCGACGAAGAGCAGCAGGCGCCGCATCGCGCGCTGGTGCGCGTCAGCGAGTTAAGCAATGGCTTTCGCCTGCTGGTTGGGCGCGATCTCGACGAGCGCAAGCGCATCTTCGGCATCGTTGCCAAGGCCGCGCAATGGTCGATGCTGATCGTCGTCGTGCTCGGCCTTGCCGGTGGCGTCTTCGTTGCGCGGCGTGTCTTGCGCCGTATCGATGCGATGACGGGAACGACGCGTCGCATCATGGAGGGTGATCTCAGTGGGCGCCTGCCGGTGGGGCGGAGCGGCGATGAGCTCGATCGGTTGGCGGATAGCCTCAATGCCATGCTCGAACGTATCGAGGCGCTGATGACCGGTCTCAAGGAGGTGTCGGACAATATTGCCCACGATCTCAAGACGCCGCTGACGCGGTTGCGCAATCGTGCCGAGGAGGCATTGGCGACATCGGGAAGCGAAGCGGAATATCGCGCAGCACTGGAGCGTACGATCGAGGAGTCGGACGGCTTGATCCGTACTTTCAATGCGCTTCTGATGATTGCGCGGGCGGAGTCGGGACAGGTTAACGGCAATATGGAAGATTTCGATGCCGCCGACATCGCCAATGGCATTCATGAGCTGTACGAACCCTTGGCTGAAGACAAAGGCATAACTTTGCGCGTTGTGACCCAGCCGGCGCGGCTGCATGGCAATCGCGAGCTGGTCAGCCAGGCGCTGGCAAATCTGGTTGAGAATGCCATCAAATACGGGAAACCGGAGCCGTCAATCCAGCCGCCGGGACCGTTGGTTGCAGTCGGGGCGGACGAACCCGGGCAGACCGAAATCCTCATCGAGGCCCGCCGGGAAGGTGACTCGGTGCTCTTGAGCGTCACCGATCATGGGCCGGGCATTCCGGAGGCGGATCGCAAGCATGCCGTCGAGCGCTTCGTTCGGCTGGAGGCCAGCCGCACCCAACCGGGCTCCGGCCTCGGCCTGAGTTTGGCCTCCGCGGTGGCCACCTTGCACCGGGGTGAGCTGCGATTGAGCGATGCCGACCCAGGGCTGCGCGTGACGCTTGCAATCCCCGCGCTTTCGGGCGAGGGACTAGCAGTGCAAACGCAATCTTTGGAATCGCATCCCGTATGACATCAACCGCGAAGGGTGACGCGGACCACGCATCTCTGGCTGCGCTGATCGTAGCTGGGCCGGTCTTGGCTGCCCCCGCCGAGGCCCAGCAGCGCCTTGCGGACTGGCTGGCCGATCTGCCGGCGCCGCAAGCGGCAGCGCTCCGGGAATTGACCGCTGGATATCCCAAATTGGGAACGGTCCTGGAAGGTATTGCGGAGGCTTCGCCCTATCTGTTCGATTTGATGCGGGCCGATGCAGGCCGAGTGGAGCGGCTGTTGCAATGCCGGCCGGATATGCATCTGGCGAAGCTGCTCGCGAATGGCATCGCCGATATTCCGACTGCAGCCGATCAGGCCGACGCAATGCAACTTCTGCGCAGGCTGAAGGCGGAAGCGGCGTTGATGATTGCGCTGTGCGACATCGGTGGCGTCTGGCCCGTGATGCGGGTGACACAGGCCTTGACCGATCTTGCCGTCACGTCGGTGCAATGTGCATTGCGGTTCCTGCTGCGACAGGAGGCCGAGCGCGGCAAATTGCTGCCGCCCAATCCGCAACAGCCGGAAGACGGCAGCGGCCTCGTCGTCTTGGCGATGGGCAAAATGGGCGCCGGCGAGCTGAACTATTCGAGCGACATCGACCTCATCGTTTTCTTCGATCTCAACGCGCCGACGCTGGCGCCCGATATCGAACCGCAACCGTTTTTCGTTCGCGTGACGCAAGGTCTATCGCGGATGTTGCAGCAGCGTACCGGCGATGGCTACGTCTTCCGTGTCGATCTGCGTTTGCGACCAGACCCGGCGTCCACCCAGGTCGCGATTTCGACGGCCGCCGCGCTCGACTATTACGAGCGAGAAGGCCGCACCTGGGAACGCGCAGCAATGATCAAGGCGCGCCCTTGCGCTGGGGATGCCGCTGCGGGGGAGGTGCTGGTCGGTGAGATCGCACCCTTCGTCTGGCGCAAGCATCTCGATTTCGCGGCGCTTGCTGACGTCCATGACATGAAGCGGCAAATGCAGACGTTTCGTGGGCAGAGCGAAATTGCGGTCGAGGGTCATAACGTCAAAGTCGGGCTGGGTGGCATTCGCGAGATCGAATTCTTCGCGCAAACTCAGCAATTGATCGCCGGGGGGCGCCATCCCGAATTGCGCGTGCGGCCGACGCTCGAAGCGCTGAACGTCCTCGCCGCGAACAACTGGATTACGCCTGAGGTTCGCGATGAACTGATCGAGGCATATCTCTTTCTGAGGAGAGTGGAGCATCGGCTGCAGATGGTCGCCGATGAGCAGACCCACACATTGCCGGAAGATGTCGAGGCAATGGAGAGGTTTGCCCGCTTTCTTGGCTATCCCGACCGCACGGCATTTGCTCATGATCTGCTCGGCCACCTGAACTGCGTTCAAGGTCACTACGGCAAGTTGTTTGAGGGCGACCCGGCCGGGACGGCAAAGTTACCGGACGTCAATTATCGGGCGGGGGCGGACGATCCGCGCGTTATCGAGCGTCTTGCCAAGCTCGGCTTCAAGAAGCCGCTGATGGTGGCGACCACGGTGCAACAGTGGATGACCGGCGAGTATCGCGTGCTCCGGGTCGAGACGACGCGCCGTGCATTTGAAGAATTCGTGCCTGCCCTGATCGACGGATTGGCGCATGCCGAAGAGCCGGACAACGCCGTCACGGCATTCGACGGATTTCTGCAGGTGCTGCAGCGCGGCGGGCGGCTGATCTCGCTGCTTGGCCAGAACAGCGACATGGTTGCGTTGGTCGCATTGATTTTGGGCGCGGCGCCCCGCCTTGGCGATATGCTGGCGCGACAGCCGCAATTGATGGACGGGTTGATCGATCCACGCTTCTTCGGCGCGATGCCGGATCGCCGTGAATTGTCGGAGCGGCTGGCTGCCACGCTGGCCGATGCCGATTCCTACGAGGAATTTCTGGATCGGTTGCGGCTGTTCGGCCAAGAGAGCCTGTTTCTCATTGGTGCGCGTATCCTGTCCGGCACGGTATCCGCGCAGCATGCCAGCACGGCATTTGCTGATGTCGCGGAAGGCATCGTACAAACTGTTCATCAGCTTGTGTCCGATCAATTCGCCTCGCAGCACGGTCGTATCAAGGAGCAGGAGACAGCCATCCTGGCGATGGGGAAGCTCGGAAGCCGCGAGATGACCGCATCGTCCGACCTCGATCTGATCCTGATTTATGATTTCGACCATGAGCAGCCGGATTCTGATGGTGCTCGTTCGTTGCAAGGTGGGCAATACTTCGCGCGCTTCACCCAGCGCTTGATCAGTGCATTCACCACGCGCACCAATTATGGTGTGTTATACGAGGTGGACATGCGGCTGCGCCCTTCGGGTCGCGCCGGACCCGTGGCTTCGCGGCTCGACTCGTTCGCCGATTATCAGGATCGCGAAGCTTGGACGTGGGAGCACATGGCGTTGACGCGCGCGCGTGTGATTTCGTCGTCTCCGGAGTTCCGGCAGCGCATCGAGCAAATTATTCGCGATGTGCTGACTAGGCCTCGGGATCGGCGCATTATCGCGAACGATGTATCCGAGATGCGGCGTGCGATCGCGCTGGAGAAGGGCGAAGAGGATATCTGGGATCTGAAGTATGCCGCGGGCGGTGTCGTCGATATCGAATTCATCGCCCAGTATCTTCAACTGGTCCACGCCGCGGAAACTCCAGAAATCCTCAGCGTCAGCACGTCGCAGGTGCTGGAGAACGCAGCGCGTCTCGGTATCCTGTCGCAGTCGACAATGGAGGTGCTGCGGCCGGCGGCGCGGCTGTATCACGATCTCACGCAGATCTTGCGCCTGTGTGTCAGCGAGAAATTCAATCCCCAGACGGCAGGGGAGGATCTGCTGCGGATCATGACGAGGGCGGGGGATGCGCCTGACTTCTCGGCGCTGGAGGCTCGTGTCCGTGAAACCCAGGCTGACGTGAGGGGAGTATTTCTTCGTCTGCTTGAGGACGAGGTTTAGGCCGCAGCGGAAATGTCCTGTTGCGTGCGACGGCCCTTCGATGGCAACGCCACGCGGATCACAGTGCCTTTTCCGAGTTTCGAGCGCATGCGCATTGTGCCGCCGTGCAGGCCCGTTAGCGATTTTGCTATTGCGAGGCCGAGTCCGGAGCCGTGGTAAGTCTTGGTCAGCGAGCTTTCCACTTGCTCGAAGGGTTGGCCTAAGCGAGTGAGCGCTTGTTGGGCGATGCCGATCCCGGTATCGGCGATCATCAATACGACGTTGCCATCAACAATGCGGTTGCGGACAACGATGCGCCCTCCGTCCGGGGTAAACTTGACGGCATTGGAGAGCAGATTGACCATGATCTGTTTGATCGCGCGGCGGTCGGCAATCAGCGGTAAGCTATCCTGGAAATCGGCATCGAGCGTCAGGCGTTTCTCGCTTGCCCGGCCGGATACGACGCGCAGCGATTCCGTGAGTGTCTGCGAAAGATCGAGTGGCTCCATATCGAGGCGCATACGGCCGGCTTCGATTTTCGACATATCGAGAATGTCGTTGATGACCTCGAGCAGGTAATGACCGGAAGTCAGGATATCGTGGCAATATTCCTGATACTTGTCAGAGCCGAGGACGCCAAACATGCCACTCCCCATAATTTCCGAGAAGCCGATAATGGCGTTGAGCGGTGTGCGCAACTCATGGCTCATGTTGGCGAGGAATTTTGACTTGGCCTGATTGGCCTCTTCGGCACGATTCTTTTGTTCGGCATATTTCTGCGCCAGGTCTGCAAGTTCGATCGCCTGTTGCTCGAGAGTAGCCTGGCTACGTTTGAGATCGATCACGGTCGCACGCAGGCGGAGATCGTTATCGACCAGCTTTCGCTCATGCTCCTTGATTCGTGTTATGTCCGTTCCGACCGAAACGTAGCCACCATCCTTCGTGCGACGCTCACTAATGTGAAGCCATTTACCGTCTTCGAGCTGGGCTTCGATGGTGCGGGCGCCTGGAACAAGAGCACTCGATTCTGGTAGACGGGTGCGAATTTCCGGCATGCGGCCAACTTCAGCGACGGTTTCGTAGGACGTTCCTGGTGCGACCGCCGAATCCGGTAATTTATGCAGGCGCTGGAAATGCGAGTTGCACAGCACCAGACGGTCTTCGGCATCCCACAGCACGAATGCCTCGGGAATGGTTTCGATTGCATCGCGCAACCGCAAGTCGGCTTCGACGCTTCGTTCGGCCAAGCTTTTTTGTTCGGTGATGTCGACCGCGATCCCGATCAGATGCAGGCCACCATCGCCTAGGCCCCGGCTGAGTTCGCATCGCACCCGGAGCCAGATCCAATGCCCGTCGCTGTGCTGCATGCGGAAGCTCTGATCGATGTGATTGATCTTCGCGGAGATCAATTGATCGGCAATCGCAAACAGGTCGATATCGTCGGATTTGACCAACGCGTTGACTTCGCCGAACGTGAGCAGGTCATTGCGTCCCTCAAGTCCCAACATTGAAAACATCGAGTGTGACCAGAAGATGCGGCCACGCGACAGATCCCAATCCCAAAGCCCGCAACGCCCACGATTGAGGGCGGTATCGATCCGGCCTCGAACGACATCGTTGATCAGGTCACCCTCGCGAGCGCGGCTCGACTGCCAATGGAAGGCAAAGCCGAGGATCAAAACGACGAACCCGGTCGTCGCAGACAATGTGATCGATAGAGTAGCATCCGACTGCCAGAGCAAGTTGGCTTGCTCCTGCACGACGATCAACTTGCCGGCCAGCGATTTCAGCGGGCGGCTGGTCACCAGCGCGTCATGACCGCTGATCAGGCGTATGCTCGAGATTCCGGACTGCCCCTTTTGTTGGCTGATGGACTGCAGTGCTTCCATCGTATCGGTCAGCTCCGCCGTCGTTGCCGGTGACTCGTCCGTCGGCACGCTGGCCAGAATGCGTTGGTCGGCGCCGGTGACGATAATTTGGCGCGTCGAGGCGACTCCCCAGGCCGGGATCAAGGCGGGCAGGAGGTTTTGCAGGCGCGCATGGAGTCCTGCGCGATCCGGCCTGATACCTTCAGCGTGGTCCAGGCGCTCCGCTAGTAGATCGGCCAATGCGGTGAGATCGCGTTTCGCCGATGACTGGATTTGGCGATTATGATCGCTGACCTGAACGAATGCTCCGAAGCAAATCGTCACCAGGAATGCGATGATGAGGGTCGGAACTGCGCGCCTTAGCGCTGGCTCGGCAATTTGCAGCCGGTGATAGGCTGGTTTCGCAATCGACTGCGCCAATCCCTTGATCGAATCGGATTGGACGCATGCGCGTTGGACGTGCGCGCGCGCCATGCCTTGGCCCCCTTGGATGATCCTCTGGATCTCGCCCGCTGCAACCCGTTGCGGATTGACTCAGGCGATGACCCGCCGCCGATTGCCGAGAAGTGCTTTGAAGCAGATCGAAAATGCGGTCTGCGAAACACGTCCTGGTCTCCGATTCGAAAAAGCCCCCAGGCGTTTCGAATCACAGCGATTTGAATCCAGTTTTCGCGGCCTGTCGAGAGTCAACAATTCGTTAACGCAAAATAAATCTTGTCCAACACTCATTTTCGATCGGGCAGCCGCAGGTAACTGAGTCCGAAACGGGAACGTCGTGTTCTCGGCGCAATCTTAAGCACGCTCCGCAAATCGGTGATTGCTTACGCAAAATTAGTTGTCGTCGGGAGGCGGCGTCGTCTTCGCGCCTACGCGCGGGCATCGCGGTCCGGTTCGGCGTGGCTGATGACGCGTTTCACAGTGGGGAAGGTGCGACGTAGCCCCCGTTCAATTTCATCGACGTTTTCGTGCACCCAGGTGACGCTTGTGTCCGGCCTCGCACGGCAATGGAAATTGACGATCTCACCCGCGTCGGTATCGCGCACCCTGACATTGTGGATGTCATGGATCGCGCCGCTGGCCGCCAACCGGACCAAGGCAGCCCTGATTTCTGCGACGCGCGACTCTGAAGCGTCAACACCGAGCGGCAGGTCCGGTTCGAGCGGTTCGATGTGCGTATCCACTTCCACATCGTTGCCGAAATCGTCGCGGATCTTATGCTCGAGGCCGTGTGCGATTTCGTGCGCCTTTTCGATCGGCAGATTGCCGTCAACTTCCAGATCAATACTCACAGTCAGTTTCCCGCCGACGTCATGAACCGTAACGTGATGAATGGCGAGCCCTGAGTTGCGCGCAATGACCATGACACGTTCGCGCACGGTCTCGTTGTCGCGTGCGACCGGAACGGCTGTGAAACTCAGATCCGCGTCGTTGAGGGCCTGGCTGACGGCGGCCTGGGCGTTGCGCTTGATAGTATCGATCCGATCAATCGGGAAAGTACGCGGCACCATCACGTCGGCATCGATAAAATGCGTCGAACCAACCATTCGGACGCGCAATCGCCCGACATCGACGACTCCAGCTACGGCTTTAATCGCCGCTGTGGCTTTTTCGTAAGCGCCTTCCGGGGCACGATCAAGCAGGGTCTCTATCGTCGATCGCCCTAATCGCAATCCGAGAAAGGCGATCATGACAGCGACACCGATTGCCGCAACCGCATCGCCCCAGACGTAGCCCAAGGCCGACAAGCCAAGCCCGATGATGACCGCAAAAGAACCCAGTACGTCCGAGGCAAAGTGCAAGGCGTCAGCGGCAAGGGCCTGGCTCTTGGTCTCGCGCGCTGCGCGATGGAGAGCGTTCGCACGCCAGAAATTGACGCCGATATCGATCAACAAGACCGCGAAGGGAATAAACGACAAGGTCGGCGGCACCGCGCCTTCGCGCAGGTGGTTGTAGGCTGCAACGACGATACCGCCGGCCAGGACGTACAGCAAGCCAATCACGCCGAGCGCTGACAGGCTTTCGATCTTGCCATGACCGTAGTGGTGCTCGTCGTCGGCCGGGCGATCGGAGACGCGGACAACAAACCAGGTGACCAAGGTCGCTAACAGGTCGATCGAGCTATGCAATGCCTCCGAGATTAGCGCCAAGCTACCGATAGCAACGCCGACGACGAATTTGGTGGCGGCCATCGTGGCGCTTGCCACAACGGAGATGGCCGCAACGCGGGATTTTGTAGTGGAGACATGCTGATCCATGGGCCGGGTTTAGCAGCCTGGCTACGAACATGAAAGCCGCGAACGATCTACACGACAGATCGCTCGCGGCTCTTGAGATTGCGAATTATTCCGACTTGAAAGACCTGTTTGCCGTGCGCTAGAGCGTCACCACGATCTTGCCAAGGTGCTTGTTGGCTTCCATTCGTGCGAACGCCGCCGCGATGTCGGCGAAGGCAAAGGTGGAATCAATTGGCAAGCGCAGTTTTCCGGATTCAACTGCCGGCCAGATGTCGGCGCGAACAAGCCGGAAAATCTCGCGGATTTCTTCGATCGAACGAGTCCGGAACGTGACGCCGATGTAACTGATACGGCGTGCGGCATGCAGGTCGAAATTGAAGTCGCCGTGAGTGCCACCGAGGCGTCCTACGTTGACAATGCGGCCAAGAACTTTGGTCGCTGCGAGATTCTGATTGACCAGGTTGCCTGATACCTGATCGATAACCAGATCGACACCGTTGCCATCGGTGGCTTTGAGCACCTGATCGACCCAGCCAGCATCCCGTGAGTCGATTGCCAGGTCCGCCCCGAAATCCTGCAGTCGGTTCCGTCGGGCGGTGTCGGTCGAAGAGCCGATCACGGTCTTGGCCCCCTTGAGCTTGGCGATCTGCAGGGCCATCAACCCCACACCCGAGCTTGCGCCCTGAATGAGCACGGATTGTCCCGCCTGAAGCTGCCCGATGGTGACAAGCGCGTTATGCATGGTTGTCAGTGCGAGCGGCAAAGTTGCCGCGACGTCGAAGCCCATCTCTGCCGGTGCGTGAAACAGGCGGCCATGATCGGCGAGGGTGTATTCTGCGAACGCTGCGGCGCCCGAACCCATCACGCGGTCGCCGACTTTGACGCCTTTCGCGTCAGGGCCGACCTCGGCGATTTCGCCAGCCCATTCCATGCCCAGCACGGTGCCAGCCCCACCGGCGCTGCCATGGGCATGGCCCTTGGTCATTCCCAGGTCGGCTCGATTGAGCCCGCAGGCGCGCACGCGGACGAGAACCTGGCTACCTTTTGGTGTGGGTTGGGCGAGTTCGGAGATAGCAGCGCCATTCGCGCCGTAGACAAAAGCTTTCATGGGGTCGTTTCCAATTCCTGATAAATCCGCGTCTCATTCAGCCGCGGCACGCCGACCGGTGCTGATCATCGCATCGAGCCGTCCATGAATGATGGCTTCGGCCTCGCGGACAATGCGCGACACCAGTTCGGCGCAGCTTGGGATATCATGAATCAGCCCCTGAACCTGCCCCGCCGACCAGATACCTTCGTCGATATTGCCGGTCGCGTAGACCATCTTGCCGCGAGCCCCAGCGACAAGCTCCCGGACCTGGTCGAAGGTCGCCCCCTCTCGCTCCATCGCCACCACTTGCTGGCTCACCGCATTTTTGGCGACCCGTGAGGTATTCCGCATGGTGCGGAAGATCAGGTCGGTCTCGCGCTCATCATTGGCAACGATGCGCTCCTTTACCGACTGATGGATCGGGCTCTCTTTGGTGCACATGAAGCGTGTTCCCATATTGATGCCATCCGCGCCCAGCGCCAGCGCGGCGACCAGTCCACGCGCGTCGGCAAAGCCACCTGATGCAATCATCGGAATCTTCACTTTCTCGGCGGCCGCAGGAATCAGGATAAGGCCTGGGGTGTCGTCTTCGCCGGGGTGTCCGGCGCATTCAAAACCATCGATCGAGATCGCATCGACACCCATGCGCTCGGCCGATAGCGCGTGGCGAACGCTGGTACATTTATGCACGATGACGACGCCATGTTTCTTGAATTCGGTGACGTGCTCCTGCGGCTTGTTGCCAGCGGTCTCGACGATCTTGATGCCGCTTTCGATAATGGCTTGCCGATACTCGGCATAAGGCGGCGGTTTGATCGATGGCAGAATGGTGAGATTAACTCCGAAGGGCTTGTCGGTCAGGGCGCGACAGCGTGAGATTTCTTTGACAAGATCCTCCGGCGTTGGCTGCGTGAGCGCCGTGATGAAGCCGAGTGCGCCAGCGTTGGCGACTGCGGCGACCAATTCGGCACGGCCGACCCATTGCATTCCCCCTTGAACAATCGGATGCTCGACGCCAACCAATTCGGTGAATCTGGTTCTCAGCATTGTTTGTTTCCATCCAGCCAAGTTGTTTTTATTGCTTCTCGGTCAGCATGACCGCACGCCTCGCAAATGTCTATTCCACCGGCCCGCTATCTTGCGGTGCGCCAAGCGGAAAAGGCCGGCCGGACGATCGGTTGAGATGGGTATTCGGAGTGATCCGCCAACAGGCCGGGGGAGCGATTTCGGGCGTCTCAAATAGTCAGCGGAGATCTTCGGTTCGATATGCCGCAGATATGCGATTGAATGGAATGCGGTGAAATTAGAGCACTATGTTTCGTGCAAACGGCACGCGGGAGATTGTTTGACTTGGAGTCAAAACGCTCCACGCCAAAAACATGACGATGTCATGCCCCTGTCATTGAAATCCATGTATGTGGCGCTACCGCAACAACCTCGATGCAAAGGCACTTTCTCTTCCGATTTGTCATTGAGCCGAAGAGGGGGCGGCGTATTGGATTGTTGTGGCTGAGTTGCAACGTGGTTTGTTTCCGTGCGTCGTGCACGCAGAATGGAACCAACAACCAAGGTTTCGGGTAACAGCGCGGGTTGTCAGCGTGCTGTTGTGGGACAGAAGTCTGGAGATTTGGAATGACGTCAATGAAGAGTCTTGTTCTTGGATCGGTGGCGGTGCTCGTCGCGATGTCCGGTGCGCATGCGGCAGACCTTCCGCTCAAAGCCAAGGCGGTCGAATACGTGAAGGTCTGTTCGCTTTACGGCACTGGTTTCTATTATATCTCCGGCACCGACACGTGCATCAAGCTGGGTGGAGCGTTGCGCGCGGATACCTCGTTCAATGCGGCTGGCGCTCATGCTGAACCTGCCTGGCGCGGCGCTGCCGGAGCCGGGACGCGCGATGCCAATGATTACATCGGCCGTGTTCGAAACTACGTGCGCCTCGATACGCGTACTGCGACTGAATACGGCGTGGTGCGAACCTATTTCGAAAGCGTCTTCCAGTGGACGACCGGAAGCGATGCGATCGCGGGTGGCTCGCTCGGCGTGTACTACGCATTCATCCAGTTCGCAGGTTTCACAATGGGGCGTGCGGTGTCGCAGTTCTCGACGCCATGGAATGGAACGCCGGGTAACAACACATCGTATCTGCTTGGCGGAGACGATGACTCGACCGGCATCAGCCAGCTTGCCTACACGGCGCAGTTCGGCAATGGCGTTTCAGGGTCGGTCTCCCTGGAAGATCCGTCTGCCTATCGGCAGCAGCAACTCTATAACGTCGATACCGGGATAACGGCGGCGAATGCCTTCACGGGCGCTTACACGTCCTCATGGGGCGGTACGTCGGTTCCTGAAATTGTCGGTAATATACGCGTCGATCAGGCTTGGGGCTTGTTCCAGCTCTCGGCGGCGGCGCACAAAGTTCGCGCATCGTATTACAACACTGCGTTGGAGACATCGGGACATCCCGACGATACCTGGGGTTATGCGGTGCTCGGTGCATTGTCGCTGAAGGATCTTCCGACCGGCAAGGGCGACACGATCAACGTCGATGCGACCTATGCTAACGGTGCGACCCGCTACGTGATCTCAGGCACCACAAACTCAGCCGGCGGCTTTTCGATGTTCGGCAACAGCGCCATTCCTGGCGTGTATCAGAGCATCGGATTTGGTGCTGCGACCGACGGTTTGTTCGGTAACGGTACCGGGATCGAGAAGGTCACCGCGTGGGGTGTCCGTGGCGCCTTCAATCACAACTGGGATGCTTACTGGTCTTCGTCGGTGTTCGGTGCCTACACCAGCGTCAGTTATAGCGATAACGGCCGTGCACTCTACTGCAGGGGCTTTGGAGCTGCGGTGGCAGGCCAAGGCGTGAGCTACAACTGCAATCCGGACTTCAGCCTTGCGCAGGTCGGTACGGTCACGCGCTGGACGCCGGTCAAAAATCTCACCTTCAGCGGTGAGGTGTTCTATACTTGGCTCGATCAGAACTTCAATGGTGTTGCCGCTTTGGCTCCGGCATCGGTGCGTAAGCCGACCGCAAACTATGAGTTCAAGGATCAGGGCACCTGGACCTTCAGTGTCCGCGCACAGCGGACATTCTGACAAATGGAAAGCGGCGCCAGATATGCCTGACGCCGCTACACCAATCGCCGTTAATGGAAGTCCCCCGAAGCTTCGGCTTCGGGGGATTTTTTTGTGCCGTGATGAGTGGTCGACATGGCCGCCAAACGTCTGCTCGCTTATCGCTTCGACGTGTACGGTGAAGTCGATGCGAATGGTGATGCTCAGCGATGATATTCGTTGTGAAGTTCGCCAATTCCTTCGATCGCAATCGTAACGTTGTTGATCGGCTCTTTCATCGTGCCTGCGCCAATCGATGTGCCGCAGCAGATCAGGTCGCCGGGCAGGAGCGTCATGTCGTGTGAGATTCGGGCGACCAGTTGTTGCGGACTGAAGATCATATCGGCGACCGGATAGTTTTGTCGCTCCGCACCATTGAGGATCGTACGGATCATCAGCTTCGAAGGGTCAATCCCTGTGACGATCGCCGGGCCGAACGGGCCGAATCCATCAAAGCTCTTGGCGCGCGCCCATTGAGCAAACGTCGGATCACGGTTGAGGATGTCGACCGCCGTGATGTCGTTGACGCAAGTGTAGCCGAAGATAAAGGCGTCGGCTTCGTCATCCGAAATGTTGCTGCACGGCTTACCGATGACCACGCAAAGCTCGCCTTCATAGATGACCTTGCCGTCATAAGAAACGGGACGCTTGATCACCGCGCCCGGCGACGTGACGCTGGATGGCGCTTTGAGAAAATAGAGTGGCTCTGTCGGGATCGCTGAATTGAGTTTTGCGGCGAGTGCGTGAAAGTTGTTCCAGAGTCCGATGATTTTGGAAGGCTCCGCTGGAGCAAGCAAAGTGACGTCAGAGAGAGCAAGGTGTTGTCTGGTCGGTTTTGCCCCATCGAACATTTCGCCGTCGTGCACTGCAATGTCGGCCTGCGCCAACGTGCCAAACCCGACCTTGCCCTGATGATGGAAGCGAACCCAACTCGTCACGATACTTTCCCCTGATATAGTCAGCCGGCATGGCAACGCGTCGAGGACGCGTCGCCTGCCGCAGATGCTTAATAAAGCCCGGCGATCTTGGCGCGTTGCACGACCAAAGCGAGTACGGCGTCGAGCGATGGTGTCGGAATCTTGGTCAGGCGCCCCATCTCCTGAACAACGGTCACCAGCGGATCGATTTCCATCGGGCGGCCGCGTTCGAGATCTTGCAGCATCGACGTCTTGTGAGCGCCAACCTTGCGTGCGCCTTCAATACGGCGCTCGACATCGACGCGGAACTTGACGCCAAATGTCTCGGCAATGGTTTGCGCTTCCAGCATGATCGATTTTGACAGCGCTCGGGTCGCCGGATCGGAGCAGATCACGTCGAGCGTTGCGTGCGTCAGCGCGCTGATCGGATTGAGGCAGACATTGCCCCATAGCTTCAGCCAGATTTCGTCGCGGATACGATCGAGCACCGGCGACTGCAGTCCGGCCTTCACAAAAAGCGCGGACAGGTTCTCGACATCCGCAGTCTTTTCACCAGACGGCTCGCCGATTGGAAAGCGATCTCCGTAGACGTGACGAATGACGCCAGGCGCCTCGATTTCGGTTGCTGGATAGACGATGCAGCCGATGCCGCGTTCCGGGCCAAGCTCGCGCCACTGGCGGCCACCGGGATCAATACTCTCCAGCGTCGAGCCTTCGTAGGCTCCGCCATGCTTGTAGAAATACCAGTAGGGAATGCCGTTCACCGCCGTCACGATGCGCGTGTGCGATGCCAGCAACGGCTTCATGCTATCGATAACGCCCGCGATAGAATGCGCCTTGAGGCAGATGATAATGAAATCCTGCGGGCCGAGCTCGGCAGGATTGTCGGTGCAGCGCGGACGTACGACGCGCCCTTCATCGCCGATCAACAGTTTCAGGCCATTGGCCTTCATCGCAGCGAGATGCGCGCCGCGCGCAACGAGACTGACATCTGCACCGGCCTGCGCCAGTTGCACTCCGAGATAACCGCCGATAGCGCCGGCGCCGTAGACACAAACTTTCATTGGACGTCCCAAAACAAAACGCGAAAACGGTTCGGCAAAACCGTTCCGTAAGAGCAGGGTGGGTCTCGAGTACGCGGTTTTGTTTCGGCGATTACGCGCTAAGCGACAGCGAATTGGGTCGCGCCGATTCCGTCTTCTTCGAGAGCAGTGCTGATGTCTCTGATGCTGATCACGCCGATCAGGGTATGATCATCAATGACGGGCACGTGCCGGATGTGGTTCTTATTCATCAGATGGCGCACATGTTCAAGCGTATCGGTTGAACGGCAGGAAATTAATTCCTGCACGGAAATCAGGCTCGAAACCTTCAACTCGACACCCGCGGCTCCGTGGCTTGCAATTGCTCGCACCACGTCACGTTCGGAGAACATGCCGACGGCGACATTTCCCTCGGTGCGGCAAACGTCCTTGACGACGAGCGCACTGATATTGCCGGCCCGCAGCAACTGCGCAGCAATCCCGACGCTCTCATTCATGCGAACCGTGGCGATGCGGCTGGTCTTCTTGCGCAGGATATCCTGGACTTGCATGGGTACCTCCCGATGGCGATGGCGGGGCTCTATGTACCAAAAATTGGTATACATTATACCAAAAGTCAACGCGATATTAAAGCATGGGTGGGAATATCCGGTGCAATTTCGGGGAGATGCGGTGAGTTTGACACCACGCGGGGGAGAGTGCGTCGCATGACCTCCCTCCCGAAATCGGAGTGGGATACGAAATACCAATAGCCTTGGGGATGATGGCGCGATCCTTTCCGGCTTCAGCAACCGCGCAAAAAAGCGCCGGCGCTTTCGCGCCGGCGCTGCGTTCGATGCTCTGTAACTGGTGTTAGGCGGGTGCGCCGTCCATCACCGGCTTCTCGCGAGTCGCGCGTTCGACCACGGCCTTTCGCCACGGCTTTAGGACGACAATGGCGAGGAGCGAGGCAAGAATATTCGCGGCTGCGGCGAGCAGGAACACGGTGTCCCAGCTTCCCGTCGACTGCTGCATGTAATTCCCGATTGGGACGAGCAGCGATGCCGTTCCCTTTGCCGTGTAGAGCAAGCCCGCGTTGGTCGTTGCGAACTTGGCTCCAAACGTATCGGTACACGTTGACGGGAAGAGCGAGTAAATTTCGCCCCACGCAAAGAACACGAAGCCGGACAGCAGCACGAACCAAAGTGGATCGTGTCCGAACAGGTAGAGCAGATAGATCCCGATGCCTTCGAGGCCGAAGGCGACAAACATCGTGTTCTCGCGGCCGATCTTGTCCGACACCCAGCCGAAGAATGGACGCGTGAGACCGTTGAGCACGCGGTCGATGGTGGCGGCAAATGTCACCGTCGTCATGGTGAGAGCCATGATCGTCACGTCGACGTTGGCGATCTTCCAGTCGGCCGCGATCGGCTTCAGGTTTGCGGTCACCAGCAAACCACCGGCGCCGACCATCACAAACATCAAGTACATCAGCCAGAAAATCGGCTCGCGGATGATCTCCTTGGGTTCGTAATTGCGACGAGTCTGGAAGATGGTGGCGTTCTGAACCGGTGCAGGCACCTGGCTCGGATTCGGAGCAACCATCAGGAACGAGAACAGGATCACGAAGAGGCCCTGTCCAAGACCGAACGCGAGGAAGGTGCTCTGGAAACCGTGCGACGTGATCATCGCCTGGATTGGCGCCACTGTAAGCGCGGAGCCTGCACCGAAGCCCGCTGCGGTGATTCCGGCTGCAAGGCCGCGCTTGTCAGGAAACCACTTGAGTGCGTTGCCGACGCACGTGCCGTAGACTGCGCCTGCGCCAATGCCCGCGACGATCATGCCCAAATAGAAACCGCTCAGCGTCGTGGCATAACCGTTGATCGCCCAACCGACACCGCACAGGACACCGCCGAACAGCACGACCGTTCGCGGACCATAGCGATCGACAAACCAGCCTTCGACCGGGACGAGCCAGGTTTCAAACAATACGAAGAGCGTGAATGCCCACTGGATCGACGCGCGATCCCAACCAAAACGTTTTTGGATATCCGGGACAAAGAATGTCCAGCCGTACTGATAGTTTGCAATCATCACCATCGCGCCGACGCCGATGGCCAACTGCATCCAGCGATAGCTATCGCTGACCGGCGCGACTGAAGGAGTCGCCGATTGAGCCCTATCCATCCTATGTCCTCCCGAGGAGCGCGCCGTGTTTAATTGAGGCGCTGCCGTGGGAGCATTTTGGTATGCGATATGCCAGTTCGCAAGCGAATATTACTTATGTAAACCGGATATTTTAGGGAAATTGCGTGAGCGAAAGGTCGAAGTGCCAACTCGATGAAGCGTCAGGCCGCTTCCGATAGGTTCCCCAGAGGGTACCCCGGGGCCACTTTGGCCCCGAGCTAATATAACCGCTAACGGCTTGAGACTATTGGATAAGCCCTCAGAGCCCGAAATAGGGCAGGTCGCCGTTTCGAACGGCGATCCGAGCACTGGTGCTCAGCCATCCGTCGATAAGTGCCACCAAGCGATCGATGATGCTGGAGGGCGCCACGATTTTGATAGTTGCATTGCTCGACATAACAGACCCCTTGACCGATTGAACAAGTGTAACTGACCGTCGGGGTCTATTTAGGTATACCAGATGCCAGAGGCAATCCTCTTGTTTGCATAGCAGCATTTTCTATTTTGCAACGCATCAAAGGCGCGGTCACATCCATGGAAAAGGCCGCCGAAGCAAGTCGGCGGCCTTTTGAAATCCACGAAGCGGTCTTGCCTTATTCGGCGGCAACCTTGCGCGGCGGATCGAGCGCGCCGGAGTCGTGAATCTCCGCGACCTGATGATCGCTGAAGCCGAGCACCTCACGCAGGATTTCGTCGGTGTGTTCACCCAGCAGCGGCGAGCGCCTCACGTCGGACGGGCTGTCCGACAACTTGATCGGATTGCCGACCGACAGATAGGTGCCGCGCGTCGGATGCTCGACTTCAACGATCGTGCCAGTGTTGCGCAACGAGGAATCTTCGGCCAATTCTTTCATCGACAGGATCGGGCCGCACGGAATGTCGAACTTGTTGAGGATATCCATGGCCTCGAATTTGGTCTTGGTCATGGTCCACTGCTCGATGCGCTCGAAAATCTGATTGAGCTTCGGCAAGCGCGCCTTCGGCGTCGCGTATTCCGGATCGGTTTTCCAGGTCGGTTCGCCGATCACATCGCAGATCTTCTCCCACACCGGAGCTTGCGTGATGAAATAGATGTAGGCGTTGGGATCTTCCGGCGCGCCCTTGCACATGAGGATGCGGCCGGGCTGTCCGCCGCCGGAATCGTTGCCGGCGCGCGGCGTGGCATCGCCGAACGGAATGCCTTCGCCATATTGGCTGTACTCGGTGAGCGGGCCGGCCTTGAGGCGCTGCTGGTCGCGCAGCTTGACGCGGCAGAGATTGAGCACGCTGTCTTGCATCGCGACGCTGACGCGCTGGCCCTTGCCTGAATGCGTCCGGTGATAGAGCGCAGTTACGATGCCGAGCGCGAGATGCAGGCCTGTGCCGGAGTCGCCGATCTGAGCGCCGGTGACGAGCGGCGGACCATCGCGGAAGCCGGTGGTCGAAGCGGAACCGCCGGTGCACTGCGCGACGTTCTCGTAGACCTTGCAATCCTCGTAGGGGCCGGGACCGAAGCCCTTGATCGATGCCACGATGATGCGCGGGTTGATGCTGCTGATGCGCTCCCAGGTAAAGCCCATGCGGTCGAGCGCGCCAGGCGCGAAGTTTTCGACCATCACGTCACAGCTCTTGATCAACTCTTCGATGACGCGCTTGCCTTGCGGATTTTTGCTGTCGACGGTGATCGAGCGCTTGTTGTGATTGAGCATCGTGAAGTAGAGCGAGTCGGCGCCTTTCACATCCACCAATTGACCGCGCGTGATGTCGCCGGCGCCAGGGCGTTCCACCTTGATCACGTCCGCGCCGAACCAGGCCAGCAACTGCGTGCAGGTCGGTCCGGATTGAACGTGGGTGAAATCGAGAATTCGCACGCCCTCAAGCGCCTTTGACATAGTCTTGCTCCCGTCTAGTGCTTCTGCCGCAGCAGAATGAAACGGACGGGGCCGAAGCCCCGTCCAAGAAAATTACTTGTACATCGTCTGGTTCTTCGTCCCCGGCGCGTACTCGTTGGGATCGACCCAAACGTTCACCACCGCTGACTTGCCGGTCTTGGCGACCATCTCGCGGGCCTGCTTCAGCGCTGGTGCGATCTTGGCGGCTTCGCGCACTTCGATACCCCATGCGCCCCATTGCTTGGGGAAATAGGAGAATTCCATGTCGCCAAGCTTGTTGCCGATGTTGCCGCGCTGCGGACCGTATTTGGCCATCTGTCCGTAACGGATCTGGTTCATCGCGGAGTTGTTGCCGACCACCGCGATGTACGGTGCTCCGAAACGGTCCGCCGTTTCCATGTCGAACGCGGTCATGCCGAAAGCGCCGTCGCCGTAGTAGCAAAGCACTTCCTTCTTGGGATGCGCCAGTTTGGCGGCGAGTGCGAAGCCGGTGCCGACGCCGAGTGAGCCGAGCGCGCCGGGATCCATCCAGTTGCCGGGTGCGCGCGGACGCACGGCCTGCGCGGAGATGGTGACGACGTCGCCCCCGTCACCGATATAGATGGTGTCGTCGGTGAGGAACTCGTTGATCTCGTAAGCCAGACGATAGGGATGGATCGGTGACTGATCGGATTTGAAGGTCGGCAGCAGCTTGTCGTAGGCGGCAGCTTCCGCCTTCTGCAACTCGGCCATCCACTGCTTGCGAACCTGCCGCTTGTCGTTCTTGATACGGCCGCCGGCGGCTTGCAGTACGGCCTTCAGCACGGCGCCGATATCGCCGGCGATACCGAGATCGATGTCGCGATTCTTGCCGACGATATTGTAGCCGAGGTCGATCTGCACCAGCGTCGGAACGTTGATGCGCTTACCATAGCCCATGCGGAAGTCGAACGGCGTGCCGACGATGACAACGACATCGGCCTTGCTGAACGCGAGCGTGCGCGTACGATCGAAGTGATGTTGATCGCCGGGCGGCAGGAAGCCGCGCGCCGCACCGTTGAAGTAGCCGGGAATATCGAGGCCGCGAAGCAGGGCAATTGCCTCTTCGTGCCCGCGACAGGCCCAGACCTGTTGGCCGAACAGGATCGCCGGACGTTCGGCATTGACGAGCAGGTCTGCCAGTTTCTCGATGTCGGCCGGATCGCCGATCGATTTGGTCGAGGCGCGATAATGCCCGGGTTTCGGGATGACCGCTTTCGCGACGTCGATCTCGCGGTCGAGCACATCGCGCGGGATTTCCAGATAGGCCGGACCATAGGCGCCGTTGAAGCATTCGCGTGCCGCCATCGAAATCATATCGGCAACACGCTCGGTCGACATCACCGTCGAAGCGAACTTGGTGATCGGCTTCATCATGTCGACGTGTGGAAGATCCTGCAGGCCACCCATCTTCCATTGGTTCAGTGAGGTCTGGCCACCGATATGTAGCACCGGGCTTTCCGAGCGGAATGCGGTGGCGATGCCTGTCACCGCATTGGTGCAGCCGGGGCCGGCTGTGGTGACGACGCAACCGAGCTTGCCGGTTTGCCGTGCGTAGCCATCCGCGGCATGGGCGGCGGTCTGCTCGTGACGCACGTCGACGATGCGAATACCTTCATCGAGGCAACCGTCGTAAATGTCGATGATGTGGCCGCCGCACAGAGTGAAGATGGTGTCGACACCTTCGGCCTTGAGCGCCTTGGCGACGAGGTGTCCGCCGGAAATGACGTTGGTATCGCGGCTCTTCTGCTTGAGCGTATCGTCGGCAGTTGTTGTTTCGGCCTTGTCTACAGACTTCAGCATTACGTTCACTCCCTGACATCTTCTATTGATTTGCTCGCTGCGTCGTGCGCCGCGTTGTTATCTTGCTAGTCGAAGAGCTCGTTGCCGTGCGCCTCGACATAGGCCGCAAGGCCTAACGTGTGATCGCGCGCGAGCTTTTCGGCGAGATCGGTCTTGCGTTCCTCCAGCGCCTCGATGATGGCCATGTGTTCCGGCAGTGAAGCGGCGAGACGTTCCTCGCGTCCGATGGTCAATTGCCGGAAACCACGCACGTGCAGCAGAATGTCATTGGTCATATCCACCAGCACCTGCGACTCGCTCAACGAAATCAGCGCCTGGTGAAATGCGATGTTGGCCCTGGAATATTCCTGGATATGGTTTTGCGGCAGTCGATCCTTGCCGAAGTCCTTGAAGAAGTCGCGCAGCGCCGAGATGTCACGCTTGCGCGCCGTCGTCGTAATGAGGCGCGCGGCCATGCTTTCGAGGGCCGCCCATGCGCGGATCATATCGACGACTTCGATCTTGGTTCGCCGAACCACGACAATGCCGCGACGCGGCACTGTTTTGACCAGGCCATCCTGTTCCAGCATGGCAATTGCTTCGCGGATGGGAGTGCGGCTGACGCCGAGCCGTTCGGACAGCGCGCGCTCGTCGAGCATCACGGGTTCGGACGTCGCATAGATATCCATCTTGAGGATGGCTTCCTTCAGCGCGTCGTAAGCCTTGGTCTTGAAGCTGGTTTCCGGCGCAATGCGGACAATCGCAATGTCAGCTTCGGTCATGACCTTTGCCCTGTGATTTGATTTGGCTCGGGCAGGACGTTTTCCTCCCGAAAGAGGCGTCACAGCCTTCAGTTCGTTTCGATGTTTTTGGCATACCAAATGCCAAGGTGTCAAGGTCGTCAGATTCTCAGATCTAATAAGCATTTGAGGACTTGACAGTTTTCTTTCTGGTATACCAAATGCCAAATATAGGTTTTACTTCTCATGTTACCCGTGTCGTGCGGGACCAATGAAATGCCTCGGCGATGCGGCTCGTTGTCGATCAGCGGTTTGCGGTTCGAGGTCAAAAAGGAAACAGGAGGACGCCAATGGCCCATTCGAAGGACGCGGTTCGCAAGATTCTCGATCTGGTCAAAGCGGAAAAACGCACGAGTCTTACCGCGCCCGAAGGCAAGCTGGTATGCGATGCCTACGGCATTCCGGTGCCGAAGGAAGGCGTCGCCAAATCCGCGGCCGATGCCGCGAAGATCGCGACCGACATGGGCTTTCCGGTCGTCATGAAGATCGTCTCGCCGGATATTCTCCACAAGACCGAAGCCGGCGGCGTCGTGGTCGGCGTCAAGACCGCCGCCGATGTCGAGAAAAACTACGCGACAATTCTCGCCAATGCCAAGAAGTACAAGGCCGATGCAAAGATTGAAGGCATCCAGATTCAGCAGATGCTGACCGGCGGACAAGAAGTGATCGTGGGCGCGGTCACCGATGGATCGTTCGGCAAGCTGGTGGCGTTCGGGCTCGGCGGTGTGCTCGTCGAGGTTCTCAAAGATATCACTTTCCGCCTGGCGCCAGCCACCAAGGACGATGCCTTGTCGATGCTCGATGGCATCCAGGCTCACGACATGCTGAAGGGGGTGCGCGGCAGCGATCCGGTGAGCCGCGATGCCATCGCCGACATCATCGTCAATGTGTCGCAACTCATTTCGGATTTCCCCGAGATCTCCGAAATGGATTTAAACCCGGTGTTCGCCACCAAGGCCAATGCCATTGCCGCGGACGTTCGTATCGTCGTCGATTTCACGCCGAAAGCGCCGCGCGTTACGCTCAAGCAGGACGACATCGTCCGCCAGATGAACCGCATCATGAAGCCGAAGACCGTGGCGGTGATCGGTGCATCGTCCGAATCCGGCAAGATCGGCAATTCGGTGATGAAGAATCTCATCAACGGCGGCTACAAGGGCGAGATCTATCCGATCCATCCCAAGGCCGACGAGATTCTCGGCAAGAAAGTCTACAAGTCGGTCAAGGATGTGCCCGGTGAAGTCGACATCGCGGTCTTCGCCATTCCGGCGAACTTCGTCGCGGGTGCGTTGAAAGAGTGCGGCGAGAAGAAAGTGGTCGGCGCCATCCTGATTCCCTCTGGCTATGCGGAAACCGGCAACGTCGAAGGCCAGAAGGAAATTCAGGAGATCGGCCAAAAATACGGCATCCGGTTGATGGGGCCGAACATCTATGGTTTCTACTACACCCACTCCAATCTGTGCGCGACATTCTGCACCGCCTACGACGTCAAGGGTCACACCGCGCTGTCGTCGCAATCCGGCGGCATCGGCATGGCGATCATCGGCTTCTCGCGGTCGGCGAAGATGGGTGTTTCGGCCATCGTCGGGCTCGGCAACAAGTCCGATATCGATGAGGACGATCTGCTGACGTTCTTCGAGCAGGACGACAACACCCACATCATCGCCCAGCATTGCGAGGACTTGAAAGACGGACGCAGCTTCGCTGAAGTCGCCAAGCGGGTGTCGAAGAAGAAGCCGATCGTCGTGCTGAAGGCCGGACGCACTGCAGCGGGCGCCAAAGCTGCGAGTTCGCACACCGGCGCGCTGGCGGGCAACGACAAGATCTACGACGATGTGCTGAAGCAGTCCGGCGTCATTCGCGCGCCGACGTTGCGCGACATGCTCGAGTTCTCGCGCGGCATTCCGCTGATGCCGACGCCGAAGGGTGAGAATGTTGTCATCATCACCGGCGCAGGCGGCTCGGGCGTGCTGCTGTCGGATGCCTGTGTCGAGAATAAACTGAACTTGATGCAGATTCCGCCGGATCTCGATGCAGCGTTCCGCAAGTTCATTCCGCCGTTCGGTGCCGCAGGAAACCCGATCGACATTACCGGTGGCGAACCGCCGATCACCTACGTCAATACCGTGCGGCTTGGCTTGTCGGACCCGCGCATTCACGCACTGATTCTTGGCTACTGGCACACGATCGTTACGCCGCCGATGGTGTTTGCCAAGAACATGGTCGAGATCAAGAACGAGATGAAGGCGAAAGGCATCGAGAAGCCGATCGTCGCCTCGCTCGCCGGCGACATCGAAGTCGAGGAAGCAGCGGAATATCTCTATCAGAACGGGATCCCGGCCTACGCCTATTCGACGGAGATTCCTGTCGCGGTGCTCGGCGCCAAGTACAAGTGGGCGCGCGGCGCGGGCCTTCTTTAAATCATTCCCCCCAGACTGACAACGCCGTCCGGTTTTTCCGGACGGCATTCTTTTGTGCGATTTTTCAGGGCGGTCTACTCACACGCACAAATGCAAACGTCCGCCCCGGAGATCGGAGCGGACGTCGCAATCGCTTGAGCCAAGATTACTTGGCGAGCCGGAATTTGCCACCTTCGACCTTGATGAGGAACGCGGAACGTTCGTCATAGCCGTTGTGATCGGTCGGGCTCATGTTCGACAAGCCGTTGTTGAGATAAATCTGCTTGCCGTTCTCCAGTGCATCGCGGAGCGCGGCACGGAATTCAGCCGAGCCCGGCTTACCAGCCTTGAGAGCGGCCGGCATCGCATTTTCCACCAGCACGATCGAGTCCCACAGATGTGCGCCGAACGCCGCCGGCTCTTCCTTGTGGATGGCCTTGTAGGCGGCGATGTACTTCTCCGGGGCCGCGCGGAACGGGCTGTCCTTCGGCAGGTCATCGACGATGGTGAAGGCTTCGCCGGTGTAGATCGCGCCTTCGACATCCTTGCCGCCGAGGCGTATGAATTCGTTGGTGGCGACACCGTGGGTCTGGTAGATCGGGCCCTTGTAGCCGCGTTCGCGCAGCGCCTTCTGCGGCAGCACCGCGGGCGTGCCGGCCGCAGCGATGAACACCGCGTCAGGCTTGGTGGCGATGATCTTCAAAATCTGGCCGGTGACGCTGGCGTCGCTGCGCGCATAGACTTCATGCGTGGTGAGTTCGATGCCGGCCTTCGGCGCCTCCGCTTTCAGCACGTTGTAGTAGCCCTCACCGTACCCGTCCGAAAATCCGATGTAGCCGAGTTTCTTGGCACCGCTCTTGGCGATGTACTTGAGGATCGCGGTTGCCATGATGTCGTCGTTCGGCACCACCTTGAACACCCACTTCTTCTTGTCGTCCATCGGCTGCACCAGCACAGCGGCGGCAGCGAGCGTCAGCAGCGGGGTCTTGGCTTCCGCGGCAATATCGATCAGCGGCAGGGTCACCGGCGTCAGCGACGAGCCGACCAGCACGTCGACCTTTTCTTCGGCGATCATTTTGCGGGCGTTTTGTGCCGCCTTGGTCGGATCGGATTCGTCGTCGAGCGCGATGTAGGTGACTTTCTGCCCAGCGATCTCCTTTGGCAGCGCCGCGACAGTCTTGTTTTGCGGTTGGCCGAGCGCGGCGCCGGGACCCGATGCGCTCATGGTGATCCCCACCTTCAACTGCGCGTGCGCGCTGCCGACGCTGAGCGTGGCCGCAGCCAGCGCGATGATCCAGGTTTTAGTCCTTAGCATGGGCTTCCTCCCTTGGTTGCTCTGAGCTTAGTATTCGTTTCCGCCGAGGCCGAGATAACTTTCGACCAATCTTGCGTCCTTGGCGATGTCCGCCGGTGCGCCCTGCGTAGTGATCGCGCCGAGTTCCATGACATAGGCATAGTCGGCGACCTGCAGCGCTGCGCGTGCGTTCTGCTCAACCAGCAGGATCGAGACGCCGCTGGAGCGCAATTCGGTCAGGATGTGGAAGATGTCGCGCACGATGCGCGGTGCGAGGCCGAGGCTGGGTTCGTCGAGCATGAGCAGGGTGGGGCGCGCCATCAGCGCGCGGCCCATCGCCAGCATCTGGCGTTCGCCGCCGGACAGCGTTCCGGCGAGTTGCTGCCGCCGTTCCTTCAATCGCGGAAACTGCGCAAAAATCTGCTCCAGCGTCTGGTTGCGTTCGCCGCGCGAGCGCCGGATGCCGCCGAGGCGCAAATTGTCTTCGACCGGCATGTCGGCGAACAATTCGCGACGCTCCGGCACGAGGCACATGCCGGCCTGCACGCGCGCTTCGAGCGGAATGGTTATCACCGGCGTTTCGTTGAAGGCGATTCCACCGCGCGCATTGAGCAGGCCCATGATGGCGTTGAGCAGCGTCGTTTTGCCCGCGCCGTTGGAGCCGATCACGGTGACCAGCGCGCCCTTGGTCACCTTGATGGAGACGTCGTGCACCACTTGCGCGCGTCCGTAAGATACGCAGAGATCGCGCACATCGAGCAGAGGCATCGTCATGCGACGCCTCCGAGGTAGGCTTCGAGCACCGCTGGATTCTGGCGAATGTCGGCGGGCACGCCCTCCGCAATCTTGGTGCCGAAATCGAGCACCACGAGATGGTTGGCGAGGCTCATGACGAAATCCATGTCGTGTTCGACCAGCAGCACGCTGATGCCTTCGGCACGGACTTCGCGCAGCAGCTTCGCCAATGATTTCTTCTCACCGACACGCAATCCTGCCGCCGGTTCGTCGAGCAACAGCAGCACGGGATTGAGACAAAGTGCGCGCGCCACTTCGACGAGGCGCAATTGACCGAGCGCCAGCGTTCCTGCCGGATTGAACGCGACATCGGCGAGGCCGACGCGTTCGAGCTGGCGCTTGGCGGTGGCGAACAGCTTGGCTTCCTCGTCGCGGTCGAGCTTGAGCATCGAACGGAAGACACCCGCGTGGCCGAGCAGGTGCGCGCCGAGCGCAACATTCTCGATCACGCTCATGTCCGGCACAATCTCGACATGCTGGAAGGTGCGGCCAAGGCCGAGTTGCGCCGCGCGCTGCGGCGTTTGCGCTTGCAGTGCGTGGCCTTCGAACTGGATGCTGCCCGATGTCAGCGGGATCACACCGGTGATCAGATTGAAGGTCGTGCTCTTGCCCGCGCCGTTGGGGCCGATCAGGCCGATGATGCGCCCACTCTCGACATCGAAGCTGACATCGTTGACGGCGGTGAGGCCACCGAACTGCTTGCGCGCGTCCTGCACCTGCAACAGCCGCGTGCCTGGCGAGGGCAGCGTGTGCCGGGGAAGTTGTTCGCCATCGCGCGGCTGCGGCGGCTTGGGCGGCGGTGGCGGTCCGAACAGGATCGGCCATAGTCCGTTGGTGGCGGTCTGCAGCACCAGCACCAGCACCGCGCCATAGGCGATGGCTTCGAAGTTACCGGTATGGCCGAACAGCCAGGGCAGCACGTTCTGCAATTGATCGCGCAGCACGGTGATGCCCGCCGCGCCGAGGATCGCGCCATAGACGCGGCCGGCGCCACCGAGCACCGCCATCAGCAGATATTCCGTGCCAGCATTGATGCCGAACGGGCCGGGCGACACCGAGCGCTGGAAATGCGCGTAGAGCCAGCCGGCGAGTCCGGCGAGCATCGCGGCATAAACGAACACCATCAGCTTGGCGCCTGCGGTGTTGACGCCGAAGGCTTCCGCCGCGCGCGTGCTGCGGCGAAGCGCGCGGATGGCGCGCCCGACGCGGCCGCCGAGCAGGTTCTGCGTTGCGATCACCGCCAGCACCACAGCCACCCACACCACGACGAAATATTCGCGCGGGTCGGTCAGTTGATGCGTGCCGATCTGCAGCGCCGGAATGCCGGGCAGGCCGTCATGGGCGCCGAGCCAGGTCATGTTGCCGAACAGATAGAAGAACGCGATACCCCAGGCGATGGTGGCGAGCGGCAGATAGTGACCGGACAATCGCACGGTGACGGCGCCAACGCCTGCGGCAACGATCATCGTCACGATCAACGCCGCGGGCAGTGTCAGCCACGGCGATATGCCGAAGTAGACCGTTAGCGCGCCGGTGGTGTAGGCGCCGAAACCGACGAACGCCGATTGGCCGAACGAGGTCATGCCGCCGACACCGGTCAGCAGCACAAGGCCGATCGCCACCAGACTAGAGATGCCGATGTAGTTGAACAGCGTGATCCAGTAATCCGGCAACAGGCCAGTGAACGGCGCGATCAGAATGACGAGCGCGCAGACCGCCGCGACGATGGGTCCCTGAGGCAGCTTCATTCCGCGTCCTCGACATGCGGAGCGTAGAGCGAGCGCCAGGCCAGCACTGGAATGATCAAGGTGAACACCAGCACTTCCTTGAAGTTGCTGGCCCAGAACGAAAACAGCGCTTCGGCGAAACCGACGCCGAGCGCGGCGACGACGGTGAGTGGATAGCTCACCAGTCCGCCGATGATGGCGGCGACGAAGGCTTTCAATCCGATCAGGAAGCCGCTGTCATAGAATACGGTCATCAGCGGGCCGACCAGCACGCCGGACACGGCGCCGAGCAGCGCCGCGATGGCGAACGAGAATTGTCCGGCCACCGACGTCGGAATGCCGACCAGCCGCGCGCCGATGCGGTTCGACGAGCAGGCGCGAAGCGCCTTGCCGAGCAGCGTGCGGCCGAAGAACAGCGCAAACAGCACCAGCAGAACCGCGGTGACGATCAGCACCGCGACGCTCTGGCCGGTGACGACGAGGCTGCCGAGCGAGAATGACGCATCGGACAGCGGCTTGGTGCCGATGCCTTCCGGTCCGAAGAACAACAGCCCCAGGCCCATCAGCGAGAAGTGCACGCCGAACGCGGCCATCAGCAGCACCAGCACGCTCGAATGCGCCAGCGGCTCAAAGGCGATGCGATAGAGCATCGGTCCCATCGGCGTGATGAGCGCCACCGCGAGCAGGATGTTGACGAGTTGGCCGAGTTTCAGCGGCGCCAGCGCCTGGGTCAGTAGCAAAAGTGCGATCGGCAGCGCCAGATCGAGCAGGGCAATGCGGATCAGGCGGCGCAAAGTGATTTCGCGGAAATGCCAGACGACTTCGGCAACCGCCGCCATCGCGCCCAGCGCCAGCAGCAGCCATGGCGTGGAGGGCATATTGCCGTTTTCCAGCGCAGCGACGGTGAGGGCGGCAAAGGCGACGAATTCACCCTGCGGTACGAAGATCACCCGCGTCACGGCGAACACCAGCACCAGCGCGATCGCCACCAGCGCGTAGACCGCGCCGTTGATGATGCCGTCCTGAAGCAGGAACAGGAATATGGTTGCGTCCACCCGCCTTGGTCCCCCGATCGCGCGGCGCGCCGGATCTCGTGTCCGGGCTATCCGACGCTGGCCTCGTTACGGCTAAAATTCACCAACCGATCGTTTAATTCAAGAGCTTAATTGGGCCGAACGCCTAAGTTCGGTGGACCGATCCCGGCGCGCTCCGTCACGTCAATGCGCCAAAGCCTTGAATTCTATCGGTAACGAGCCGATCGAGCGTAGCGTGTTGTTCAACTTGCGGACCGGTTCTGCGGTCATGGTGATGGTATCGACCCGCTTGAGCAGCGCGGTCAGGATCAGCTCCACCTCGAGCCGTGCGACGAGTTGACCCACACAGGTGTGGATGCCGTTGCCGAAGGCGACATGGCCGATCGGCCGGCGGCGGATATCGAAGCGCTCGGGCTCGGGGAATTTGCGGTGATCGCGATTGGCGGCGCCAAGGAAAAGCAACACCTTGTGGCCTTCCGGTATCGTCGTGCCTTCAACCTCGACGTCACGCGTGGTGGTGCGGAAGAATGTCTGCACCGGCGACTCCCAGCGCAGCACCTCATCGAATGACTGCCGGATCAGCGACGGATCATCGCGCATCGCGCGCCACTGGTCGGGATGTTGCGCGAAGGCATAGATCGCGTTGGCGATGCCGTTCACGGTGGTATCGAGGCCGGCGGTCAACATCGAGCGCACCAGCGTCGCGGCTTCCTCGGCGTCGATCTCGCCGGCATCGAAGGCGTCCCAGACCTGCGAGCCGAAACCACCCGGCCGCAGCATGTCGCGCGAGCACTGGTCATAGATCCACTGCACCACCGGCTTGGCGTTGGCGACCGATTCCTTGAAGATGGCGTTCTGCGGCCCGAATGAATTGAACACCATGTTGCCGAACGGCAGCAGGTTTTCGCGCCCCTCCGGCCGCAGCCCGACGGCATCCGGGAAAACGTGCAGCGGAAATACTTCAGCGAGTTCCTTGACGGCGTCGATGCGTCCCTTGGCGACGACGTCATCGGCAAGCGCCTCGGCGCGCACGGTGAAGGTCTCACGCACCTGCCGCATCGCCGCCGGTGACAGGATGCGGCTCATCACCGTGCGGGTGCGGGTGTGGACCGGCGGATCGACCTCGAGCAGCTTGCTGGGCGGTCGCCAGGATTTCACCTTGGCGAAATCCTCGATCCCCGCGCCGCGACCGGAACAATAGGTCTGCCAGTCGGACAATGCGGCGTGCACTTCGGCGTGGCGCGCCATGCCGAACACACCATAGGTGTCGAGCCAGAACACCGGGCCGATTTCGCGCAGCTGGTCGTGAAAGCGATAGGGGTAGGCGAGGAATTCGTCCGAAAACGGATCGATCGGGGAGACCGGGCAGGCGGCCTGTACGGGAAGTGGAACCGGTTGGGTCATGCGAAGTCACCGTTGCAGCGGATCACGGAACAGCGGCACGTCGCGCACGCCCGCCAGCTTGCGCAAATCTACGCCAAGCGGTTTGGCCTGTCTGTCGCAAGCGATTGGGACAGCGGTTGTGCATGAATTCCGTAATGGAACTTCCGCGCGGCGGCGGATAGCTTAAACTCGGGGAAAATATCCGGAGGGAACCAGCATGACAGCAGCGTCCCGCGCTTCGGTGCTGCCGAGCGATCCATTGGCGAACGGTGCGATGGATGGACTGGATCAGGCCATTCTGCGCGTCGGCCATCCGGCGTTTGCGGATGCGCTGATGGCGCATGTCCGGCGGATCGCCGCCGTCGATCATTGCATGGTGTTCGCCTTCAAATCCGACCGCGATGCACAATGCCTGCTTACCGCGGGCAACATCGCCATCGGCAACGATCTTGGCGATGCCTATGCCGGGCATTTCCACGCCAATGATCCCAACAAGGAAGCGATCTTCGGTGGCGACGGCAACGCCAGCGCCATCATCATGCCGTTCGTGGCGCGCGGCAGATACCGTCACGACTATCGCAAGCTGTTCTTCGACGATTCCGGCATCGTTGATAAATTCGCCGCCGCGCTGTGGCATGAGGGCGTGTGCATCTACACCAATTTCTATCGCGTGACGGCAAGCGGCCGTTACTCCGACCGGCAGATCGCCGCACTGCATCGCGCGGGTCCGGCTTTGGCGGCAACAGTTGCGCGACATTGCCAGTTGTCGCTGGCAGCGAAGTCGCCGCAGCCGCAGGACACGACAATGCTGTTGCGACAGGCTTTCCTCTTGCCGCCATTGAAATCGCTGACGCGGCGCGAGCGCGATGTCTGCATCGCCATCCTGCTCGGCTTCAGTTCGGAAGCGATCGGCCGCGAACTTGCGATCAGTCTCAACAGCGTGCTGACCTATCGCCGCCGCGCTTATCAAAGGCTTGGCATCACCTCGCAGAATGAGTTGTTCGCGATGGTGATGACGCAGCTTGCGCGACAGGGCGGCACCACGCCATTGCCTCTGCGCGCACTGAATTGACGCTGCAGCGGATTTATCGGCTCGCGGAATTTTTGGATGGACCGAGTCGAAAGCATCGCGCCGGCCGCGAGCGCGATCCAAACTGACCGTCGACGATGTCTATTTGACGGCGCGGACAAAACGCGGCTAAGTCTTGTGTCAAGACGCGAGTGGTTCGGCGGGGACCAGGTGACAGTCATCTCTGCGGGAGGTGTCTGTGTATTTGCGCCGAGACCAGATCAGCCAAAACCAAAATCGATGCTGCCTCGGCCGTGTCGGAACGATAGGGAGGACTGACATGACCATTAGCCGTCGCGAATTTGCCATCGGTGCGTCCGGTGTTGTGCTGGGCTCGGTCGCCGCGCCATTCGTGCGCCGGGCTGGAGCGGCTGGATCCACCATCCGCATCGGCGTGGTCAATTCGATGAGCGGCGGTCTTGCCGCCTACGCGCAGGAAGGCCAGCCGGCGTTCGAATACATCATCAAGAAAATCAATGCCGAAGGCGGCATCAAGAGCAAGGGCGGCGCCAAGATCGAATTGATCCAGGCGGACGACACCAGCCAGCCTGCTCGCACCGCGACCGAAGCGCGCCGCCTCATCACCGAAGAGAAGGTGCAGTTGCTGACCGGCACGATCCTGAGCGCACAGATGCTGGCGCTGACGCCGGTGCTGGATGAGCTGAAGACGCCGACGCTGTCGGTGTGGGCCGGCGGCTCGCACTCCAATTACATGTTTACGCTCGGATACCCGTACGATCGCGGCTACGCGCAGACCATGCATGACTTCGTCATCTTCCTGCGCGACGCGGAGAAGTTCAACATCAAGACCGCGGTGATGGGCTACTCGAACTACGAGGCCGGCCAGCAGGTCAATAAATTCCTCACCGAGAAGCTCAAGGCCAGTGGCGTGCAGATCGTCGGCGAAGCGCCGCTCGATATCCGCGCGCAGGATCAGACCTCTGCGATGGTGCGCATCCGCTCGTTGAAGCCGGATGTCGTGGTCGGACTGGTGACGCCGCGCGATGGCATCCTGCTGCATCAGGCACGCTACAATCTTAATTATCACGGCAGCATTTTCTGCGGCGGCACCGGTGGCTATTCGGATTTGTCGCTGTGGAAGGATCTCGGACCGGAGATCGGCAAGGCCGTGTTGACGCAGAACCTGTTCGGCATGACCGGATTCAGCCCCGGCGCCAAGGTCGACTCGATGCAGAAGATCATCACCGAGCTGCGCGACGTCGCCAAGCTCGACCGCATCGGGCAGGGCGCGATTCAATATGCCCAGGCCGGTCGCGTGTTGCAGCAAGTTCTCGAGACCTCCGCCTCGCTGGAAGGCGATGCGCTGCTCGATGCGTTCAAGAAGGTCAACATTCCGTTCGGCGATCCGAACCTCTACGTTGCCAAGCCGAAGGGCTTGCAGTTCGCGCCGGATCGGCTGCTGCAGGACGGCAGCGCGATGTTCATCCAGTGGACACCGGACCAGCAGCAGCAAGTGATCTTTCCCAAGGAGTTTGCCCAGACCTCGCCACGTCCGCGCGTGTGAGGGCGGCTCGTGGCGCTCCTTGAGGTCGACAAGGTCACCAAGCGGTTCGGCGGCCTTGTCGCCGTCAACGATGTCAGCTTCTCGGTCAACGCCGGCGAGATTCTCGGCATCATTGGCCCGAACGGTGCCGGCAAGACGACGCTGTTCAGCGTCATCTCCGGCTTCGCGCCACCGACCCAGGGCGATGTGCGCTTCGATGGCCACGGCATCGTCGGCATCTCTCCGGACCGGCTGGTGCGGCGCGGCCTGATCCGCAGTTTCCAGATCGTTCAGACCTTCGCCGACATGTCGACGCTGGACGTCGTGACCACGGCGGCACTGACGCGGCGGCCGATCCGCGAAGCGATCGACTATGCGGCACATGTGCTCGGCCGCGTCGGCATGGCGGGCAAGGAACATCTGACGCCCGCAACGCTTTCGCTGCAGGACAAGAAGCTGCTCGAACTCGCCAAATGTCTCGCCACCGATCCGCGCTGCATCCTGCTCGATGAGGTGATGGCGGGATTGACCATGGCGGAAACCGAAGCGCCGATGGCGGTGGTGCGCGAACTCAACCGGCAGGGCGTCACCATCGTCATGGTCGAGCACGTCATGCCGGTGATCATGCGGCTGGCGACCCGCATCGTCGTCATCAATTTCGGCGAGAAGATCGCCGAGGCGACACCGGAGGATATCGTCAAGGATCAGCGCGTCATCGATGCTTACTTCGGGGATGAGCTGGATGCTTGAGATCGAACATCTGGTGACGGGCTATGGCGGCGTGCCGGTGCTGCACGATGTCTCGCTCAAGCTCGGCGCGGGCGAACTGGTCGGCCTGCTCGGCGCCAACAATGCTGGCAAGACGACGCTGATCAATAACCTGTCCGGCATTTTCACGCCGATGTCGGGCCGTATCCTGTTCGAAGGGCAGGACGTGACGCGGCTCACCGCGCGGCAGCGCGTCGAACTTGGCATCGTGCAAGTGCCCGAGGGGCGCATGGTGTTTCCCGAGATGAGCGTGCGCGAGAATCTGTTGCTTGGCGGCATCAACCAGCGGGCGAAGCCGCATCGTGCGCAGCAGATGGAGCACGTCCTCGAACTGTTTCCGCGTCTTCGTGAGCGGCTGGGGCAGAAGGCCGGCACGCTATCGGGCGGCGAGCAGCAGATGCTGGCGATCGGCCGCGCGCTGATGGCGGAAGCCAGGCTCCTGATGCTGGACGAGCCGTCACTCGGCCTGTCGCCGCTGTTCGTGCAGTACATTTTCGGCATCATCGACCGGCTGCACAAAGAGGGCCTGACGATCCTGCTGGTCGAGCAGAACCTCAACCTCACGCTGCGGCACGCGCAGCGCTGTTACGTGCTGGAGCGCGGCAGGATCGCCGTCGAGGGTTCGTCGGATGTGGTGAAGAACGATCCGCGCACCCGTAGCGCCTATCTTGGACTCTGAATGTTGGACTTTGAGCGGAGACCGACGTGACCGAATTCATGCAAGCGCTTGCGCAAGGTGTTTTGATCGGCAGCACGTATGGATTGCTGGCCCTCGGCATGGGGCTGGTTTACGGCGTCAGCGGCGTGGTCAACTTCTCGCACGGCGATTTCATTTCGCTCGGCATGTTCATGTGCCTCGGGCTGTATTCGGCGCTGGCGCTCGACCCCTATGTGTCGGCGGTGATAACTGTGCCGGTCATGACGGCCATCGGCGCGGTGGTGTACTGGTATCTGATCCGGCCGATGGTCGGGCATCAGTTCCTGATGGTCGTGCAACTCACCCTCGGCCTGAGCCTGGTGCTGCAGAACGGCATCCTGATGGTGTTCGGCGGTCAGCCGGCGCGCACGCCGTCGATGGTCGAATCCAAGCTGCTCATCCTTGGTGACGTCGTGGTGCGCGTGCCGCACGTCATTGCTTTCGTGGTGTCGTTCGCGCTGGCTATCGGGCTCTATGTCATGCTGCGCTCGACCGATTTCGGTCGCTCGATCCGCGCTGTGCATCAGAACGCCAACGCGGCGGCACTGATGGGCATCGATGTGCGCTGGGTGCAGACGCTGACCTTCGCGCTCGGCATCGGCCTTCTGGCCATCGCGGCGGCGCTGTTGTTGCCGGGCACGCCGATCCAGCCGGCGCAGGGCCTGCGCTATACCGTCATCACGCTGCTGGTGGTGGTGCTGGGCGGCATGACCAACTTCGTCGGCATCATGCTTGGCGGCCTGATCATCGGCATCTCGGAGGCGTTCGGCACCATCTACCTGTCGGATACGCTCGGCATGTTGCTGCCTTACGGCATCTTCGTGCTGATCATGCTGTTCCGGCCGCAGGGACTGACCTGGAGTTCGTCGCGATGAGGCCGGAGTTCTACAAGACGCTGCTGTCGCCGTACTGGCTCATCGTATTGCTGATGGCGGTGGTATTGCCGCCGTTGATGCCGTCCTATTACCTGCACATCTTGATCCTGACGCTGGTGTATGTCTCGTTGGCGTCGGCGTGGAACATCGTGGGCGGCATGGCGGGGCAGATTTCGCTGGCCCACAGCCTGTTCATCGGCGTCGGCGCCATGTTATCGGCGGCACTGTTGCTGAAGCTCGGCATCAACATGTGGCTGGGGCTACTGATCTCGGCTGTCATTTCCGGCGTGCTCGGCGCCATCATTGCCTGGATCGATTTCCGCTTTCAGCTCGGCCATCTGTCGTTCGTGCTGATCACGCTCGCGTTCGCTGAAATGGGCGCGGTGGTCGTCGAGGGGTGGGATTTTCTCGGCGGCGCATCGGGGCTGCTGCTGCCGCGCGACACCGGCAATTTTCTTGCGTTTCAGTTCGGCGGCGGGATCGGCGCTTTCTGGGTGATGCTCGTTCTGGCCGTCGTGACCATTCTGGTCAACGTCGCCGTCCTGAATGCGCCGCTCGGCTATTATCTGCGCACTATTCGCGATAACGAGAACGCCGCACGCGCCATTGGCGTCAACATCCTGCGCTACAAGATCGCCGCCATGGTGATTTCGGCGATGCTCAGTTCGGTGATCGGCACTGCTTATGTCCGCTATCTGACCTTCGCCGATCCCTATCTGCTGATTTCGCCGGTGATCGTCATCGAGATCGTGCTGTTCGCGACGGTCGGCGGGCTCGGCCGCGCCTTCGGCCCCGCGCTCGGCGCCATCTTGCTGGTGCCGCTCGGTGAAATCCTGCGCGGCAAGCTCGGCGGCGTGCTGCCGGGCCTGCATTACTTCATCTACGGCGTCGTGGTGATTGCCGTCATCTTGATCACGCCGCGCGGCTTGCTGCCGTTGCTGGAGAAGGGATGGGCACGGCTGCGCGGCACCGCGCCGGCATCGAACTAACGCTCTCCAGAGATGGTTCGCCTGGTCAAGGTCGCAGCGACTGCATCACCAGGTCCACCACGTGCTTGCGGCGCTTGCGCAATGCTGCGGTCGTGGCGAGGTCCTGCTTGAAGACCGCCGACAGCGTTGGCATTCCGGAAAAATAGAAGTAGCTCAGCCCGGCGATCGAGATGCACAACTGCTCCGGGTTGACGCCCTTGCGGAAAAGCCCGCCACGCGCGCCCTGCGATAAGGCCTTCTTGATGACGGCAAGAAGCGGCGAGCTGATATCCACGAATTTGCGGAAACCGCGGATGTGCGGCGCGCCGAGTCGATTCTCATCGTTGAGCAGCGTGACAAAATCCCGGTGCAGCGCAAGATAATCGAATGAGCTTTCGATCAGTTTCCGAATGGTTTGCTCCGGCGCCAAGTCGCGCAGTTTGAGCCTGTCCTCGTAGTGCTTGATCTCGTCATAGATCCACTCGAGCACCGCGAGGTACATCGCGTCCTTGTCGCCGAAGTAGTGATAGACAAGCTGCTTGTTGACGCCGGCCTTCGCCGCGATCACGTCAACGCGCGCACCAGCCAAACCGCTACGTGCAAATTCCTGCCGCGCAGCCTGAAGCAGCTTGCGACGGGTGGAGACAGCATCTCGACGGCGAGGAGGGAGAGACTTCGAACATGGCTGAGTTAGATTTGGTTCGCCCATTCTTCAACCAGTTAGTTGGCTTTCGCTGGATGGCTTGGAACTATTCTTAGTGGCAGGAATGGGCGTTTACAAGCAATGCAATAGGCTAATGCAGTCACCAATCCCGACAATGCATACGCTGGTGTGTCCCGGCTTTGTGGCAGCGACGGGGGTCGCGAAAATCAGAAATGAGATTTTAGTGACTGCAATCGGCGGGCTGTCGCGGTGCCGCAGTGACTTTCGGACAGCGGCGTCGGACTGCGTTGCGATTCCTCGCGCAGAACAAAATTTCTTCGACGCTGGATTTACGTAGGATATTTGCCGCGTCACCGGACCAAATTTGCAGAGCGCAGCAGCGCGTTGACGAGAGGCTCGTTCGCCCTGCGACATTTCGACCTAGGTCATACGCGCACCGGACTGCTGACGCGGCCGGTGTCGCCGAATACGCGCAGATACCGCGCGGTTTCGGCCGGATCGCCGGTGGCCTTTTCCGGATTGTCGGACAGCTTCACCGCCGGCCGGCCGTTCACCGACGTCACTTTGCAGACGATCGAGATCGGATCGAGATCGGTCCCACCATCCGGCGCGCAGCCGATGAAATCGTTGGTCAGGTTGGTGCCCCAGCCGAAGCTGACACGCACGCGCCCGTCGAAGTGATGATAGGCATCGGCGATAGATTCGGCGTCCATTCCGTCGGAAAACACCAATAGCTTCTCTTTCGGATTGCGGCCCTTGGATTTCCACCACCCGATGATTTCCTCGCCGGCGGCGATCGGTGGCGCGCTATCGGGGCGGAATCCGGTCCAGTCCGCGACCCATTCCGGCGCGTCGCGGAGGAATGCCCGGGTGCCGAACGCGTCGGGCAGAGCGACGAGCAGATTGCCGCCGTAGGTGTGCCGCCACTGGTCGAGAATGCGGTAGGGCGCCCAGCGCAGTTCGTTGTCGTCGTTGGCCAGCGCGGCGGCAACCATCGGCAGTTCATGCGCATTGGTGCCGATGGCCTCGAGGTCGCTATCCATGGCCAGCAGCACGTTCGACGTGCCGGTGAACGCCGGCCCAAGGCCTTCCTTGACCGCCTCGACGCACCAGCGTTGCCACAGGAAGCCGTGCCGCCGCCGCGTGCCGAAATCCGACAGCCGCAGACCTTCCAGCTTCTGCAGTTGCTCGACCTTCGCCCACAGCTTGGCCTTGGCGCGCGCATAGAGCACGTCGAGCGCGAACCGGCCCTGGCCTTTCATCGCCTGCCGGGAGCGCAACTCGTTCATGATGGCGAGCGCCGGGATCTCCCACATCGTAGTGTGCGTCCACGGCCCGTGGAAATGTAGTTCGTACTGCCCGTCGACCTTGTGCAGTTCGTATTCCGGCAACCTGAATTCGCCGAGCCAACGGATGAAGTCCGGCGAAAACATCTGGGTCTTGCCGTAGAACGTATTACCGGCGAGCCAGATCAACTCCTTCTTGGAGAAGCGGATGGTGCGGGCGTGGTCGAGTTGGGCGCGCAACTCGCTCTCGTCGATCACTTCGCCGAGCCGGACATGGCGGCTGCGATTGATCACCGAAAAGGTGACGTGCGTGCCCGGGTAGAACTCCCGGATCATCTGCAGCATCAGCAGCTTGTAAAAATCGGTATCGAGCAGGCTGCGCACGATCGGATCGAGCCGCCAGCCGTGATCATAGGTTCGCGTCGCGATATCTGTGACAGCCATGGTCGAATTATAGCCTGCGGCCCGACAGCCGCCTAGCCGTCCGGCCTGCGATGCCTGCTATGCTTAAGCTCATTGCGCGGCAGCTTGCCGCGCCGCGCGGACCGCCGTCTCGATATCGGACCATGCCGGTTTGTCCGGGGCAAAACGCTGCCGCAGATAGCTGGCCAGTTCGGACACCTGCCGATCGTCAAGGCTGTTGGCGAATCCGGGCATGGTGCCGAGATCGCCGGACACCGGCGCGTTGATCCCATGCAGAATGACCTGCAGCAGATTGCCGGGCGTGGCGCTGTGCAGGTTGCTGTTGAGCGCCAGCGACGGCCGGCTGCCGAACAATTCCGGACCGCCGACCTCGTGGCACACCGCGCACGCACCGTCGTAAATCCGCGCGCCTTGTGAGGATGCCGTGACCGGGCGAGCGCTGGTGATGGTCTCGAGTTTGGCGGCCAGCGCCTGCTGCGCGGCGGCGGTCGGCGCATCGGGATTGTACGAGGCGAGATACACCGCCATGGCGCGGATGTCGCTATCGGGCAGGGCCGCCAGCTCCTTCACCACCGGTCCCATCGGCCCGGCTGCGACGCCATGAAAGGTCGAGATGCCGCTGCGCAGATAGTTGAAGAATTCATCCTCGCTCCACGAGATCGGTGCCTGCGACAGCGAGGTCAGCGGCGGCGCGTCCCAGCCATCGGCAAAGCCGCCGGCGAGATGCGCCTTGGTCTTTTCGGCACCCAGCGCGTTGCGCGGCGTATGGCACGCGCCGCAATGGCCTAATCCTTCGACCAGATAGGCCCCGCGATTCCAGATATCGGATTTCGCCGGATCGGTCACGAACGGCGCCGGGGTGTGAAACAGCAAATTCCAGCCGGCCATCAACGGCCGCAGGTTGAAGGGGAAGGCCAGCGCGTTGTCGCGATTTTCCTGCCTCACCGCCGGCTGCGCCATCAGATAGGCATAGAGCGCCTGCAGATCGGCTTCGCTGGTCTTGGCGAAGTGATTGTAAGGAAACGCAGGGTAGAGATGCCGGCCGTCGCGATGGATGCCTTGTCGCATGGCGCGCTCGAAAGCCGGATACGACCACGCGCCGATGCCGGTCTCGACATCCGGCGTGATGTTGGTTGCGAAGATCGTGCCGAACGGCGTTTGCAGCGGCCGGCCGCCGGCATTGACGACGCCGCCATCGGCGGTGTGGCATACCGCGCAATCGCCAAGCGCCGCGAGCTGTTGGCCGCGTGCGATCGTCGCCGCCGAATAGGTCGCCACGTCGGGGCGGGTGATCGGAGCGATGGCCGGACGCCACGGCGACGCCGCGACCACCAGTCCTGCGATGGCCGTGCATACCGCCGCCAGCCCCGCGAACAATCCGCGCTTTTTCGCCGGTGAGGGCGCGGCCTTGGCCTGCGCCGCCTGCAGGCCCTCGCGAATTCGCTCCGGTGTGAACGGCAATTCGCGGAAGCGCACGCCGGTGGCATCGAAGATGGCGTTGGCGATGGCGGCGGCGCTGGGCACCGAGACCGACTCGCCGACGCCGAGCGGCGGCTGGTCCTGACGCGGCAGGATCAGCACGTCGATCTTCGGCACGTCGGGGAAGGTGATGATCGGATAGCCACCCCATTCGCGGCTTGCCACCGCCGTCGGCGCGAAGCTGACTTCCTCCATCAATGCGCGGCTGGTCGACTGGATGACGTTGCCGTGGATCTGGTGCCGCACGCCGTCCGGATTGATGACGAGGCCGGAGTCCTGTCCCACGGTGACATGCGTCACCGCGACGTCGCCGGTGACCTTGTTGACGGCGACGTCCGCTACCCACGCCGATGCAGCGGCGGCTTTGCCGGGGAAGGTGCCATGAACATAGACCGCGTAGGCAAAACCGCGCCCACGCACCACGTCGCCGTCGGCTTCGGGCGGGGTCCACACCGGGCGTGGCACCCATTTGGCGCGATCCGCTACCGAACGCACCAGATCGGCGGCGCGCTCATCCTTCAAATAGCGTAAGCGATACTCGACCGGATCGACGCCGGCTTCGGTTGCCAATTCGTCGATGTAGGATTCATGCGCGAACGAATTCGGCATCGCGGAAACGCCGCGAAACCAAGACGCGCGCACGATCGGCGCCATGTCGTGCACGACGACGCGCATTGCATCGTAATCGTAAGGCGGGATCGCGGTGCGGTCGCCCATCTGCCACATCGTTGCCGCGGGCGGAATGGTGCCGGTCAGGATCAGCGGCAGCGTGCGCGCGGCGTTGGATGGATAGCGCGTGGCGAAATCGTAGGCGACGGCGTTGCCATCGGCGTCGAGGCCGCCATTGATCTCCATCAATTGCGCAGCACCTTTCGGGTCCCACGCGTGCTCCTGTTCGCGGGTCAGTTGCACCCGCACCGGGCGGCGCACCGCCCGCGACAGCAATGCGGCGTCGGCGCTGACGTCGTCGGCGCAGTTGCGGCCGTAGCAGCCCGCGGCTTCGAGACGAATGACATCGACGGCAGATTCCGGCAGCGCCAGCAACTGGGCGAGGTCGGTCCGCAACATGTGCGGGTTCTGCGATCCCGTCCACACCCGCACCCCGTCGTCGCCGTAATCGGCGACCGCGCAGGACGGTCCGATCGATCCGTGAATCTGATACGGCCAGATGTATTGGCGTTGCATCGGCGTGGCGGCGCCGGCAATCGCCCCATCGACATCGTTCTTGTCCAGCAGCACGCGCGGCGTGCTCGGATTGGCGCGCAATGCCTTGGCGAGATCGCTCAGGTCGGGCAGCGCCGGCGTCGGCTTCCAGGTGATCTTGAGTTGCTGGGCGGCGCGAATGGCATTTTCCTCGCGCTCGGCAACGACGCCGACGAAATCGGCGATGCGCACCACGGCAACGAGACCGGGAATATCGGCGACGGAGGATTCATCGACGGCGATCAGGCTGGTGCCGACGAAATCGCCGATATCGACACCGGCGTAAGGCGGCCGCACGACGCGGCCGTGCAGCATGCCCGGCACCCGGACGTCATGCACGAAGGTCATGGTGCCGGTAGCCATCGCCGGAATTTCGACGCGCGGAACGGCTTGCCCGACGATCTTGTAGGCGGCGACATCCTTCACCGGCACGTCATCGCGCAGTTCGAGGCAGACCGTCTTGCCGGCGACCAGTTCGCCGTAACTCACGCTGCGATTGTTGCGGGCGCGGACCAGGCCGTCGTCGACCGTGAGGTCGTCCGCCGGTTGGCCGAGATCGGCTGCCGCGCGTGTCAGCAGATATTGCCGTGCCTGCGCCGCCGCTTGCCGCAGCGGAACCGCGGCGATCTGGATGGTCTCGCTGGCAATGGTCGGTCCCTGATCGGGTACCTGCTCGGTATTGCCGAGCACCATGGTGACGCGCGACAGCGGCACGTCCAGTTCTTCGGCAACGATCTGCGTCAGCGACGTTCTGATGCCGGTGCCGAGATCGACATGGCCGTTGAACGCGGTGATCGATCCGTCGGCGGCGATCACGATGTAGGTCTCGAAGCCCGCCGCCGGCTGTTCGGTGTTCAGGCTGCGGATAATAGAGAGTGAGCCGGTGGCCGGCGGCACACCGGTGGCGTTCGCGATATCAGATTGCCGCATCGCGATCGCTTCCTGAAGATGGCTGGCGGCCCGCCGCCGCCATGACGGCGTTGATGATTTCGACGTGCGTACCGCACCGGCACAAATTGTAGCGCAACGCTTCGCGAATTTCCCGTTCGGAGGGATGGGCGTTACGCAAAAGCAGCGCCTTGGCCGTCATGATCATGCCATTGAGGCAATAGCCGCACTGCGCCGCCTGATTTTCAATGAAGGCCGCCTGCAACGGATCGAGCCGCTCCCGCGTGCCAAGCCCTTCGAGGGTTGTGATGTGGCGCTGCGTGCAACTGCCGACCGGAACGACGCAGGAGCGCGCCGCCACGCCATCGATCACCACAGTGCAGGCGCCGCACTCGCCAAGCCCGCAGCCGAACTTCGCGCCGTTCAGTTCCAGATCGTTGCGCAAAACATAAAGCAACGGCGTTGCCGGCGCGACCGCGATGTCATGGACCTTGCCATTGACCGTCAGGCGGATAGTGTCTGGTGTCATTCGCGGGCACCACGTTGCGAAAAAGGCGTCGTCGGTTCGTGAGAATAACGTTTGTGTACAAACGTGCAAGGATGTCGCCGATATGATCTTGCGACATCCACGCCAATTCTGCGAGCGGCGAATTGTTGCACTGCCCAACAGGCGTGCAATGGCGGGAGGCAATTGAACTTTCATGCGGCATCCGCCGATTTCGCCTCAGGGAGCGCTTGACAGCCATTGCGGGCGCGCGCAACATCATTAGTATACGAATGAAAGCGCCGAATGAACGGCGCGGCCGATGGGTGGAAACTGGCCGCAGGTTTGTCCGCGGCCTCGTCGATGACGCGTTCACCTGAGCTTGGCTTCTGTTTCGGGTTGGCTGATGACGAACGATGGATCTCCGATTTCAGCAGGCGCCACGGATGGCGATAAGATCCGCTGCGATGCCTGTCCGGTGATGTGCTACATCAAGCCCGGCGCATCTGGTGCGTGCGATCGTTATGCTAACGATGCCGGTCAATTGGTGCGCGTCGATCCGCATGTCGTGTTGCAGCGCACGGTGTCGCAGGGCGGCCAGATTGTGCCGTTCCAGAAATCCGGCGAATGGGACGGCAAATTGGTGCAGGGCCGTGACGTCTTCGTCACTGCCATCGGTGCCGGCACGACTTATCCCGATTACAAGCCTGCGCCGTTCATCGTGTCATCGGAAGTCGATGGCGTCGATATGGTCACGGTGGTCACCGAAGGCATCTTCAGTTACTGCGGCGTCAAGGTGAAGATCGACACCGATCGCTTTCTCGGACCTGAAACCTCGACGGTGCGCGCCGAAGGCGAAGCGATCGGCCACGTGACCACCAGCGAGTACGGTTCGCAGATGCTGTCGCTCGGCGGGGTGCATCATTTGACCGGCGGTTCGAAGAAGGAAGGCCGCGTCACCTGCGATGCGTTGATGGATCTGTGCAACGGCAAGGCGGTCGAGCTCACCGTCGATAACGGCGCGACGGTGGTGGTGCAGGCGGGCAAACCGCCGATCGTCAACGGTGTGCCGGAAGTGCGCATGCGCGTCGGCTGCGGTTCGGCCGCCATCGGCATGTTCGCCAAGCAATGGCAAGGCAAGGTCGACGAGGTGGTGGTGGTCGACGATCACATCACCGGCGTGCTGTCGGAACATCAGGCCGGCAAGCTGCTCGATATTCCCGACACCGGCATCAAGATGAAAGGCCGGCGTTCGACGCCGGGCCGCTATTTTCAAGTGGCCGAACCGGGCACCGGTTGGGGCGGTACGCAGATTTCCGATCCGCTGACCGTGCTGGGACCTTTCAATCCGAAAGTCGCCAAGCCCGGCATGCGCATGCTGATGGTGTCGACCACCGGCGAGCATTCGGCGTATTTCGAACTCGATGAGGCATTGCAGCCCATCGAAAAGCCGCTGCCGCCGGAGCTGCAGCAATCGGTCGAACGCATTCAGGAGAACTGCGAACCGGCGCTGTGCACCGTGTTGTTCATGGGTGGTGCGGGTGGATCGTTGCGCGCTGGCGTTACCGATAACCCGGTGCGACTGACGCGCTCGGTCAAGGAGTCGCTCACCTCGGTGACCAGCGGTGGCGCGCCGGTTTATGTCTGGCCCGGCGGCGGCATCACCTTCATGGTCGATGTGACGCAGATGCCCGCCGGCGCATTCGGTTACGTGCCGACACCGGCGCTGGTGGCGCCGATCGAATTCACCTTGCGGCTGTCGGACTATGCCGCGCTCGGCGGCCATATGGATTACGTCCGCCCGCTGGCATCGCTCAATGCCGACACCGAGATGCGTCAGGCTGCGCCGCCGCCGCCGAAATCGGGGACGCATTCATGATCCGGCGTCCGCAGATCGCGCTGTTGCCGGATGGCCGGCGCCTCCATCTGCAGGATGGGCCGATCGATCTGATCGTCGAGGCGCATGGCCGGGCGTCGGAAATCGAGATCGCCTATGCGGCGGCGACCGAGTCGCTCACCGGATTGCTCGATCGGCTGTGCCAGGAATTGCCACGGCTTCGTCACAGGTCTGCCGCAACGGATTCGGCGCTCTCTGGCGTTGTTGCGCGGCGCATGCAGCTGGCCGTCTTGCCCTATGCCGACGCGCATTTCATCACGCCGATGGCGGCGGTGGCGGGTGCCGTGGCGGAAGAAGTGCTCGGCGCGATGACACGCGCGGCAAAACTCGATCGCGCCTACGTCAACAATGGCGGTGATATCGCGCTACATCTTGCACCGGGGCAATCGTTCACGGTCGGCCTCGTCGATCGTCCCGATCAACCGTCGCTGATCGGCAGAACAGTTATTGATGCTGCAAGCGCGGTGCGTGGTGTTGCGACGAGTGGTCGTCACGGCCGCAGCTTTTCGCTCGGCATCGCCGATGCCGTCACCGTGCTGGCGCGCACGGCTGCGCAGGCCGACGCGGCAGCGACGATCATCGCCAATGCGGTCGATTTACCGGGGCATCCCGGCATCGTGCGTTGTCTGGCATCCAACATCCAGCCCGATAGCGATCTTGGCGAGCGGTTGGTGACGCGTGCCGTGACTGAATTGTCGCGCGATGAAATCACCACGGCCTTGCGATCCGGAGCGAATTGCGCGCGCGATCTTCTGGCGCGTGGGCTGATCGAGGGCGCCGCGCTAAGCCTGAAAGGCGACATGATGGTCGTCGCATTGCCGCAGGCAAGCGTACCGATTCCGGCACGAATCGCGACCACTGAGGAAGCTGCGTAGCAATTGGAGATTATGCTGTATGCATGACGTCGTCATTCGCAAGCGTGTCACGGTGGTTGAAGAAATTCTCCACGAAGGCGGCCCGCCGCCGGCGCAACCGCTGCTGCGCGGCGCGGCGTTGTGCGTGATCCGCAATCCATTCGCCGGCCGCTACGTCGAAGACATCGCCGGATTCATGGATGATCTCACGCCGCTTGGCATCGAGATGGCGCGCGGTCTGCTCACGGCTCTGGGTGGCGATCCGTCGCGCATTCAAGGCTATGGCAAGGGCGCGATTATCGGTTCGGCCGGCGAGCAGGAGCATGGCGCGCTATGGCATGTGCCCGGCGGCTACGCGATGCGCGAAATTCTCGGCGAAGCCAAGGCCATCGTGCCATCGGCGAAGAAGGTCGGCGGACCGGGGACGCGGCTTGACGTTCCGGTGACCCACATCAACGCGTCCTACGTGCGCTCGCATTTCGACGCGATGGAAGTGGGTATCGTCGATGCGCCGCGCGCTGACGAAATACTACTGGCGCTGGTGATGACGACAGGTTCGCGCATTCACGCACGCGTCGGCGGACTGAAAGCCAGCGAGATCAAGGGACAGGATGGGCTGCGATGAGCGCAAAAGTCAGCATTCGCAAGATTGTCACGATCGTCGAGGAGACGCTGCAAGAGGGCGGCAAGGCTGTCAGCCCTCCGACCCGTCGTGCTGCCGCGGTGGCGGTGATCGCAAATCCCTATGCGGGACAATATGTCGAGGATCTCGCGCCGCTGATGGACATCGGCGAAGAACTCGGTGGCCTGCTCGCGAAACGGGCGGTCGCGGCGCTCGGCATCGAGGGTGGCAACGCGCAGAGCTACGGCAAGGCTGCGGCGGTCGGTGAAAACGGCGAGCTTGAGCACGCGGCAGCGATCCTGCATCCGAAGCTGGGTGCGCCGTTCCGCAAGGTCCTGACCAAGGGGGCTGCGTTGATTCCCTCCTCGAAGAAGCGCGGCGGACTCGGTACGGTGCTGGATATCCCGTTGGGCCACAAGGATGCGGCCTTTGTTCGCAGCCATTTCGACGGCATGGAGGTGCAGATCAACGATGCGCCACGCGCCAATGAAATCATGGTGGCGGTCGCCGTCACCGATAGCGGGCGCCCGCTCCCGAGGGTTGGTGGGTTGAAACACGAAGAAATCAAGGGCGAAGATGGCTTGAGATAAGTCGAACTAAAAGGCATTGGAAATACAGGCTGCGTCGTGAAGAGGGGCGAGGCAAGCTTGCATAAACCGGGAGTACAAAACTCCCGCCAACATTGGAGGCATCGTATGCGACCGGGTAATCTTCTTCTGAGTGGATGTCTCGCGGTTGTAATGGCTGGAATGGCAACCGCCGCGACGACCACAAGCGCACTTGCGCAAAGCGAGATCAAGATTGGCGAGATCAATAGTTATTCGGCGCTACCGTCCTTCACCGAGCCGTACCGCAAGGGGTGGCAGCTGGCGGTTGAGGAGGTCAATGCTGCCGGCGGCATCAATGGCAAGAAGCTCGTAGTCATTTCCAAGGATGACAACGGCAAGCCGGCTGACGCCGTCACTGCCGCGAACGAACTCGTCTCCAGCGATGGCGTAGTGATGATCTCCGGGACATTCTTCTCCAACATCGGTCTCGCCGTCAGCGACTTCGCGAAGCAGAAGAAAGTGTTCTTCCTGGCCGGCGAACCGCTGACCGACGCGGTGACGATGTCGAAGGGCAATCGCTACACCTTCCGGTTGCGTCCCTCGAACTACATGCAGGCAGCCATGCTGGCGGATGAAGCTGCCAAGCTGCCGGCCAAGCGTTGGGCAACGGTGGCGCCGAACTACGAATATGGCCAGTCGGCCGTTGCTGTGTTCAAGGAACTGCTCTCCAAGAAGCGGCCCGATATCCAGTGGGTCGGCGAGCAGTGGCCGCCGCAGGGCAAGATCGATGCCGGCCCGGTGGTGCAGGCTTTGGCGGCGGTGAATCCGGAAGCGATCCTCAATGTCGAATTCGGACCCGACCTTGTGAAGTTCGTGCGCGAAGGCAATACGCGTGGGCTGTTCAAGGGCAAGTCGGTGGTCAGTTTCCTGACCGGCGAGCCGGAATATCTCGATCCGCTCAAGGACGAAACGCCGGAGGGCTGGATCGTTACCGGTTATCCCTGGTACGACATCAAGACCGCCGATCACGACAAATTCCTCAAGGCCTATCAGGCCAAGTTCAACGACTATCCGCGCTTGGGCTCGGTGGTCGGCTATGAGTTGATCAAGTCGGCGGCGGCTATTCTGGCGAAGGCCAACTCGACGGAGACCGACAAGCTGATCGCTGCGGCGGAAGGCATCAAGCTCGGCTCGCCGTTCGGCGAAATCACTTTCCGCAAGAGCGACCATCAGGCGACACTTGGCGCCTTCGTCGGCAAGACAGCGGTGAAGGACGGCAAGGGAGTGATGGTCGATTCAGCCTATCGCGATGGCGCCAACTTCATGCCGTCGGAAGCCGAGGTCGAGAAGGTTCGTCCCAAGGACTGATTGCTACGACAGTGTGAAGAAGCAACCGCGGGCGAGAGCCTCGCCCGCGGTGACCTCCGCAACCGGAATCGCCGATGAGCTTTTATGTCGTCCAATTCCTGACTGGTCTGGCAAGCGCGGCGTCGCTTTTTCTGGTTGCATCGGGCCTGTCGATTATCTTTGGCGTGACCCGCATCGTGAATTTCGCCCACGGCGCGTTCTACATGCTGGGCGCCTATCTGGCTTTTTCGCTGACCGAGCGGCTGTCGGGCACGCTGGGTTTCTGGGGTGGCATCGTCGGAGCGGCGCTGATCGTCGCGCTGATCGGCGTCGTCGTCGAAATGGTGCTGCTGCGGCGGATTTATCGCTCGCCCGAATTGTTTCAATTGCTGGCGACGTTCGGCCTCACGCTCATGGTCGAGGACCTGGTGGTGCTGATCTGGGGGCCGGACGATCTGCTCGGTCGTCGCGCGCCCGGCTTGCGCGGCGCCGTTGATTTCTTCGGTCAGGCAGTGCCAACCTACGATATTCTTTTGATCGTTCTTGGTCCTGTGGTGCTCGGCGCGTTGTGGCTGTTGTTCCGTCGCACGCGCTGGGGCGTGCTGGTGCGTGCGGCGACGCAGGACCGGGACATGGTCGCGGCGCTCGGCGTCAATCAGAAATGGCTGTTCACCAGCGTGTTTGCGCTTGGCGTATTTCTCGCGGCGCTCGGCGGCGCGTTGCAGATTCCGCGCGACGCGGTCAATCACACCATGGATCTTCGCATCATCGTCGATGTTTTCGTCGTCGTGGTGATTGGTGGGTTGGGCAGCATCACCGGCGCTTTCGTGGCTGCGGTGCTCGTGTCGGAATTGAATGCCTTCGGCATCCTGATCTTTCCGAAGATTTCTATCATTCTCGTCTTCCTCGTGATGGCCATCGTGCTGATCGTGCGGCCGTGGGGGCTTTTCGGTAAACCGGAGGCGGCGGCACGGCAGACCCCCGGCCTTTCGGTGCGACCATGGCAGCCGCTGTCGTTCAATGAGCGATTGGCCTGCGTCGGTGCGCTGATCGTTGCGGCGGCGTTGCCGCTGCTCGGCAGCAACTATGCGCTGATCGTTGGCGCGGAGATTGCGATCTTCGTCATCTTCGCCGCGAGCCTGCATTTCCTGATGTCGGTCGGTGGTCTGGCATCGTTCGGCCACGCCGCGTACTTCGGCCTCGGTACATACGGCGTGGCGTTCCTCGCCAAGTTCCTTGGTTTTCCGATGATCGCCTGTCTGCTGCTCGGGCCAGTGCTCGGCCTGCTGGGTGCGATGTTGTTCGGTTGGTTTGCCGTGCAACTGTCAGGCGTGTACTTCGCCATGCTGACGCTGGCCTTCGCGCAGATCGTCTGGTCGATTGCGTTTCAGTGGGTCGAGGTCACCGGCGGCGACAACGGCATTCTCGGCGTGTGGCCCGCGGCTTTCGTCGCCACGCCGGCGCGATTCTATTGGCTGGCGCTGTTTGTCACTGCCGTCTCGGTAACGCTTCTGCGCGTTCTGGTGTTCTCGCCGTTCGGTTACGCGCTGCGGGCGACCCGCGACTCCGGCCTGCGAAGCGAAGCCATCGGGCTCAACAGCAAGCGCATCCAATGGACGGCCTTCGTCATTGCCGGAACCTTCGCAGGCATTTCTGGCGCGCTGTTCGCTTATCTCAAGGGTAGCGTTTTCCCGGACAACGCGGGCATTGCGTTGTCGGTGGATTCGCTGGTGATGGTGCTGCTCGGCGGCGTCGAGACCGTATCCGGCGCAGTGATCGGCGCCATCGTTTACAAGGCGCTGAGCATCTGGCTGGTCAGTTACACCGATCTGTCCAAGCTGGTGCTTGGCGGCTTCATCGTGCTGATCGTCGTGGCATTTCCGAAGGGCATCGTCGGCACTTTCGGCAGCCTCGTCGACAACGGCCGTCTGCCGTTCTTCAAGCGCGCCTTGCCGGGCGCTTCGCAAGCTGAAGGTGCGGAATGAGCATGGCGCCCACATTGCTGGCGGTCGAGGATTTGAGCAAATCCTATGGCGGCGTGCATGCCGTGCGCGGCGTCTCGTTTTCGCTCGCTGCAGGTGAAATCCTGGCGCTGATCGGTCCCAACGGCGCCGGCAAGAGCACCTGCTTCGACATGCTCAACGGCCAGAAGACACCGGATCGCGGGCGCGTGCAGTTGTTGGGCGATGACATCACCGGCAGGCCGCCGCGCGCGGTGTGGCGGCTCGGCGTCGGCCGCACGTTCCAAATCACCGCCACATTCCCGACCATGACGGTGCGCGAGAACGTGCAGGTCGCGCTGGTGTCGCACGCCAATTGTATCTTCAATGTCTGGCGCTCGACCCCGGCATTCCAACGCGACGAGGCGGATCGTTTGCTTGAGCTGGTCGGCGTCGGCGGCTATGCCGACCGGCCATGCGGCGAGCTCGCCTATGGCGATCTCAAACGGCTCGAACTCGCTATCGCGCTCGCCAATCGTCCGAAATTGTTGCTGATGGACGAACCGACTGCCGGCATGGCGCCGCGCGAACGCATCGAGCTGATGCGGCTGACGGCGCGCGTCGCTCGCGAACACGCGATCGGCGTATTGTTCACCGAGCACGACATGGACGTGGTATTCGAGCACGCAGATCGTATCCTGGTGCTCAATCGCGGTGCGCTGATCGCCGAAGGCTCGCCGGATGATGTGCGGCGCGATCCGCAGGTGCGGGCGATTTATCTGGGCGAGGGGCTGGTATATGACGCGCGGCATCGCGAGGGGGCGGGCGCATGAAGCTGTCGGTTGCGGCGCTCAACAGCTATTACGGACCGGCGCATATCCTGTTCGACGTCGCGCTTGATGTCGACGCTGGCGAGGTCGTCGCGTTGCTTGGCCGCAATGGCGCGGGTAAATCGACGACGTTTCGTTCTATCGTCGGTTTGGTGGCGCGGCGCGAAGGCCGGATTCTGTTCGAGGGCAGGGATGTTTCGAAAGAACCGACCCATGCCATCGTGCGCGGCGGGCTTGGTTATGTCCCCGAGGAGCGGCGGATTTTCACCGATCTGACAGTCGAGGAGAATCTCGAGGTTGGCCGTCAGCCGGCGCGCAGCGGCGCACCGCTGTGGAGCAAGGACAAGCTGTTCACGTTGTTCCCGAATCTCGCCGAAATGCGCAATCGTCCCGGCGGCCGTATGAGCGGCGGTGAGCAGCAGATGCTGACGATCGCGCGGACGTTGATGGGGAATCCATCGCTGGTGTTGCTGGATGAGCCGTCTGAAGGACTTTCTCCGAAGATCGTCGAGCAGATGGCGCATGCCATCCTGACGATGAAACAGGAAGGCCTGAGCATTCTGGTCTCCGAGCAGAATCTGCATTTCGCGCGATTGATTTCGGATCGTACTTATATCATCGAGCGCGGCCGCATCTGTTACAGCGGCACGATGGCAGAGTTGGAAACACGCCCGGATATTCGCGACGCGCATCTCGCGGTTTGACGCCGAAACGTCAGGATGGCAGAGGGTTCTCCTCGACAACGCCGATCAGGGATACCAGATGACAAAACCTACCGCCTCCAAACGTCGGGTAGCCCAGCAGAAGCCCACGTACGGACTGGACGAGCAGGTCGGCTTCATCTTGCGCCAGGTCTCACAGCGGCATACCGCGATCTTTGCCAATGAAATTGGTGTCAACCTCACTGCAACGCAGTGGGCGGCGATGGCGAAGCTGGCCGAGACCGGGCCATGTTCGCAAAATCAGCTGGGTCGGCTGACGGCGATGGATGTCGCCACGATCAAAGGCGTGATCGACCGGCTGACGGCACGCGGGCTGACCGAGACCGGCCCCGATCCGAGCGATGGCCGCCGCTTGCTGGTCAAGCTGTCACGCGCGGGACAGGCGCTGGTCGACAAATGTATCGCCAACGCGCTCAAGGTGAGCGAACTGACGCTCGAGCCGCTGACGCCGAAAGAGCGCGAGTTGTTCGTCGCGCTGCTGACGAAATTACGCTGACGCGCGACTGCGTTTCCAGAATGCAAAACGGCCGGCAAGTGAATGCCGGCCGTTGCATTGGATAGTCACTCGATCAGTTGGAGGCTTTGGCGAAGGCCGGATATTTCACCGTGCCGTCGGCGATCTTCTTCGGCCACACCGTCACCTGCTTGCCGTTCTGCCATTGGAACACCAAACCGTTGACCGCATCGGCGCCGTAGACCAGGCCGTGCGTGAACTTGTCGGTACGGCCGTAGAATTTCACGCGGCCGATAGTGCCCTCGAAGTCGGTCTTCTCCATTTCCGCGACCATCTTGTCGGGATCGGTCGAGCCCGCGCGCTTGATGGCGTCGGTGATGATGTAGACCTCGTCATAGGCGGTATAGCCGGTATAGGCCGGCGACTTGCCGAATTTCTTCTTGAAGGCTTCGGCAAACGGCTTCGTCTTCGGCGTCACCGCGACATTCTCGGTCGCCACGGCCAGCGAGGGGATACCTTCGGCCGCGCCGTTTGTGTCGGCCCAGAATGTCGGGCTCAACGCCTGAGCACTGATGCCGAACATCGGGATCGGCACCTGCTGGTTCTTCCACTGCACTGTCGGCTGCACGCCGACATGCGAGATGCCGGTGATGATGACATCCGGCTTCTGGGCTTCGATCTTGTTGAAGATCGGTGTGAAATCGGTGGTGTCCGGCGAGAAGCGGATGTGATCGGTGACCTTGAGGCCGACTTTCGGCAGGCACTCCTCGTAGCCGACGTCGAGCGGCTTGGTCCACGCGGCATCCTCGCTCATGATCGCGGCGGTCTTCATCTTCATGCCGTCGACCAGCAATTCCTTGGCGGCGTCGCAGACGGCCTGTGCCTGCGCCGCCGAGGTCAGGTAGCCGTGGAAGGTGTATTTGTTCTTGTCGTAGTCGTCATGGATCGGGCGCGTGATTTCGTTGCTGGCCGCGCCGGGCGTGATCAGCGGCATCTTCAGCCGCGCCGCCCATGGCTCAAGCGCCAGCACCACTTCGCTGATGTAGCTGGCGATCACCGCGCTGACTTTGTCCTCGGACACGGCGCGCTGGAAAGCCCGCACGGAATCGGCCGATGAACTCTTGTTGTCGTAGGTGACGATTTCGATCTTGCGGCCGTTGATTCCACCCTTCGCGTTGATTTCATCGGCTGCGATCTGCGCGCCGCCCGGCGTTGCGGCGCCGGCAATCGATTGGACTTCGGCGATGACGCCAATCTTGATCGGATCGTTGGATTGCGCGAGGGCCGGTGCACTTAACCCTGCAACAAGGGCCCCGGCGACGAGTAGCGATCGGGCTTGAATGCCGGCCGCATTGTTGAGGACTGGGTTTGTCATTGAGCATGTCTCCCTGTTCTGAACCGCCTTATCTGGCGGCTTGTGACAAGCTCAACACATGCTCCGATCCGAAGCAATGAAACTCTGCGCCTACGGCACTGGCGAATGGGTGCAGTGCAATCGGCGCAGAGGAGGGATTACCCGGAGCGTTTTCGAAATGCCTAGCTTTGCACGATCAGCGGCACTTTGCCGGCTGGCGGCGTGTTGCGGCTGCGCTGTGTTCGTACGATGCCATCGATGATCGTCATGCCGATGCCGGGCAGATCGCCAAGCTGCACGCTCTCGAGGATCGTCTTGCCCGGGGAATGCTGCGCCTTGTCCATGATGACAAAGTCCGCCGAGCGGCCGACCTCGATCAGGCCGCAATCGAGCGCGCGCATGCGTGCCGTGTTGCCGGTGGCGAAGCAGAACGCCAATTCGGCGGGGACGTCGCCAAGCGATGACAGCATCGAGACCATGCGCAGGATGCCGAGCGGCTGCACGCCGGAGCCGGCTGGCGCGTCAGTGCCAAGGATGACGCGGTTAAGGTCGCCCATCTCCCGTGCAATGCGTAGCGTATAGAGCGCGGAGCGTTCATTGCCGTTGTGCACCAGTTCGAGGCCACGCTTGCAGCCCTCGCAGATACAGCGGATCTGTCCGTCGGGCAGCGCGGTGTGACCGCCGTTGATGTGGCCAACAACATCGGTGTCGGCTTCGAGCACGACGTCCTTGTCGATCAATCCCGAGCCGGGGATCGATGGGCCGCCGGTGTGGATCGTGCTCTGGATGCCGTATTTGCGGGCCCAGCCCACCATCTTGCGTGCGGTGGGGCCATCCTTGACGCCGCCGAGACCGACTTCGCCGAGCAGCTTGACGCCTGCTGCCGCCAGTTCCTTGAAATCCTCCTCGACCATTTCATTTTCGATCACCGGTGCGCCGGCATGCACTTTCACGCCGCCGGGGCGTAGCGTCCAGAACGCGCGCTGCGCGAACACCGCCATCGCCTTGAGTCCGACGACGTCCTTCGGGCGGCCGGGCATATGCACTTCGCCCGCCGAGATCATCGTCGTCACGCCGCCATGCAGATAGCTGTCGATCCAGTTGGTCTGGTTCTGCCGCGGCGTCCAGTCGCCCGCCACAGGGTGGACATGGCTGTCGATGAGCCCCGGCGTCACCGTCGTACCGTTCGCGTCGATGATAGTGGTGGCACCTTCCTGATCGACGTCCTTGGCGCGGCCGATGGCGGTGATCTTGCCGTTTTCGGCAACGATGGTGTCGGCATCCAGGATCGGCTTGTTGAGGTCGCCGCTCAGGATCAGGCCGATATTGCGGATCACCAGCTTGCTCGGACCGGCGGATTGAGGCTCGTCGTGCGCCATGGTTTCTTCCCTTTATTCCAGTGCCTTACGCGGCAGCTTGGTCAGTTTGCGCCCGGCTTGACACTTCGATCAAGTCGTCATATTCATTAGTACACTAATGATATTCACCGAGGCAACCGGTCCGTCGCGCAGCCGACCCTGAATTTCCTGAAGTTGCCGCCTTGATGTTGACCTGGAACAAGCAACAATGAGCAACTTCAATCACGAAAGCGTTCTCAGCGTTCACCACTGGACCGACAACCTGTTCAGCTTCACGACGACGCGCGATCCATCGTTCCGCTTCCGCAATGGCGAATTCACCATGATCGGCCTCAAGGTTGGCGAGAAGCCGCTGCTGCGCGCCTACAGCGTCGCCAGTGCGAATTATGAAGAGAACCTGGAGTTCTTCTCGATCAAGGTGCCGGACGGCCCGCTCACCTCGCGGCTGCAGCACCTGAAGGAAGGCGATCAGATCATCGTCAGCCGCAAGGCGACCGGAACGCTGGTGATCGACAATCTGCTCGACGGTCGAAATCTCTATCTGGTCGGTACAGGGACTGGTCTCGCGCCGTTCTTGAGCGTCATCAAGGATCAGGAAACTTACGAGCGCTTCGAGAAAGTGGTGCTGCTGCACGGCTGCCGCCGCGTTGCCGAACTGGCCTACGGCGAGATGATCACCGAAACGCTGCCGAAGCATGACTTCCTCGGCGAATATATCCGCAACCAGTTGATCTACTACCCGACCGTGACGCGCGATCCGTTCCGCAATCGCGGCCGCATCACCGACCTGATGAAGTCGGGCAAACTGTTCCGCGACGTCAACCTGGCCGATCTCGATGCCGAGAAGGATCGCGTGATGATCTGCGGCAGCCCGGCGCTGCTGCACGATACCCGAGATCTGTTGCTGGATCGCGGCTTCATCGAAGGCAATCACGGCGAGGCCGGACATTTTGTCGTCGAGAAGGCGTTTGCAGAGCGGTGAACGGTTGCGGCTGGCGAGCGCCTCGAACCGCTGGCAAACCATATCTGTTTCGATTATGAGGACGGGCCGGGCGGAACGACTGTTCCGCCCGTTGCCACACGGGCCTCATTGCGGTCATGTGCGGGTGCATGATGCAGCCACAGCACGGTCGGAAAACGAGACGGATGAAGAGTCGAAATTCCAGGCTTGAAGCTTGCAAGCGCGTTTTGCGTTACGCACTCCCATTGATCGCTAGCGTTTGGCTGGCGGGGTGCGCCGGGATCGGCGACAGCGCGGTATCGGGCGCCTTCGTCGATCCGTCAAAATACGAATTGTACGATTGCAAGCAGTTGGAAACGGAACGCAAGGCGCTCGAGACGCGAAGCGATCAATTGCAGCGGCTGATCGACAAGGCCAACACCGGCGTAGCCGGATCGGTGGTCGGCGAAGCGGTCTATCGCAACGATTACATCAACGCGCGCGCGTCATTGAAGCTGGTGAACGAAGCATGGGAGCGGGGCAAGTGCGTGGCTTCGCCAACTCCACCGCCTGCCACACCGGCGGCGCCTAAGCCGGCCGCTCGTACCGCGCGATAGCGGTGTTCGACCGCGGCTTAATTGCGCCAATTATAGATCCAGTCCTGGCGCGCTAGCAGCCGTCGCCCCCCGAGCGCCTGCATGGCAAGGTCGCGTGCGACCGCGAGTGGGCCGCCGAGATGATAGATGCGGCCATTCTGCCGCGCCGTGCGTACTACCCGGTTGACGCGCGGCCGACGCAGGTTGGCATAATGTCGCAGCGCGTCGAGGACATTGTCGGGATTTTGCGCGAGGCAGGATGCAAGGACGGCTGCGTCTTCGATCGCCATACCGGCACCTTGCGCCGCGAACGGCAGCATGGCGTGCGCGGCATCGCCCAGCAGTGCCGTGGATCCGCTTGTCCATCGATCGTGCTCGGGCAGGGTGAACAGCGCCCATTTGCGCCATTGCGTCACAGCGCTCACCAGCGCGCGCGCCGCCTCGCACCAGTGCGGTGCTGCGAATTGCGCCTGCACATCGGAAGCGTCGGCCGGTATGCTCCAGCCGGGCTCGCGCCATTGGCCCGACGTGATCGCAACGACATTGACCTGCTTGCCGCTGGACATCGGATAGATCACCAGATGCGCATTCGATCCCATCCAGAGTTGAACGCGGCGCGGCACGGATTCGCGGGCCAGATTGGCGGCATCGACCGTTCCGCGCCACGCGATCAGCCCGCTGAAAGCAGGCTTGATGTCGGGAGCAATTTGATCTCGTACGCTGGACCAGATGCCATCGGCACCAATGAGCGCCTTGGCCAAATCCTGTCGGAATGACGCACCACCACCGCTCCGCACGAGAACGCCCTCGGGATGTTGCGTGGCTGTTTCGAACGGGCAACCGAGCCGCAACTCGATCGCGGGATTGTCGCTGACTTGCGCCGCCAGAGCTGCCTGCAAATCCGCGCGATGGATCACCCAGTACGGCGCATCCGTCTGCGCCGCGTCCAGCGGTAGTTTCGATAGTTCGGTGCCGCGCGGTCCGCTCATGATGCTGACGGCGTCGGGGGCAATCGCGCATGCCGCGAGGCGCGCTTTCAGGCCGAGGCCGATGAGGACACGGCTGGCGTTGGGCGACAGTTGCAGCCCAGCGCCGGCTTCCTCGAGGCGCTCCGCTTTTTCAAGGACGACGACGCGGAATCCCTTCGCGGCCAATGCCAGCGAGGCGGTCAGTCCCCCGATCCCGGCGCCCGCAATAACAATCGTGGGAGGCGCCGTGGCCACGGCCGGATCAGGCGACCTTGTCGGTCACCACGCATTCCGGCGGCCGAGCCGCGCCGGGCGCGAGGTCGGCGGCGTAGCGATACAACGTCGAGCAATAAGGGCAGATAATCTCGGTGTCGTTGCCGAGGTCGAGAAACACATGTGGGTGATCGAACGGCGGGTTGGAGCCGACGCACATGAATTCGCGCGAGCCGATCTCGATGACCGCCACGCCGGCGTCATTGTGAAAATGCGGAACAACGTGATCGGACATATTCTTCTTCACCTTTAGTCAAACCGGCTGGGGAAGCCGGTCAATCCGGCCCGGCGCTTTCGGAGCGGAGCGCACCATAATGGCCGTTGTTGTTGATTCCTAGACCGCTGATATAGCGATTTGCAGTGTAAATTCGACACAATCCTGTCGTCTGGGAGAAGCCCTCCTTTCGTCGGGCCAGTGGTGTCTTAAATATGACGCAGTCGGCCTCGTAGTCGGATGACAACAGAGTTTTCGATGGTGTTATTGCGGATTGGCTTATCATTGGCAGGGGCCGTGGCATGTGCCGCGGTTGGCACCGTGATTTGGCCGCAGGTCCGTCATGCTACCAACGTCTTTGTCGCCGCGAACGATCCGGTCAGTTTATCCGATGTCCAGCTTAATTCTGTTTTGCGGAACGGGCGCGACGGCATTACGCCGCAGATCAAGGCAGCGCTTGCGTCGGGCGATGCCGATCTGGCCAACAGTTTTGTCGAACTTGCCACGTCGCGCGGTATGGCGCTGCCAGATGAACTCCTGACCGAGGTTGCGACCGCAGTGGCGGAAGAGGGTTCCGCTGCAAATTTGGCTAAACGTTTCGCAATCGGACTGGTGACTGGCGCGGGCGAAGACGCTGCCAGCCTGTCGGGAACAGTGGCTGGCGATTTGTTCGTATTCGGCGACATTCGCGATGTCGTGCGCGAGAGCAAGCGCCTGGCAACGGGCGAAGATGCAGACCATATGATCCTGGGGCTGGCTGCTGCCGGTCTTGTCGTGACGGCGGCGACCTACGTGTCGGTGGGTGGCGCAACGCCGGTCCGCGCCGGGCTTACGCTGGTCAAGGATGCCCGAAAAGTCGGGAGATTGGGTGAGGGGCTGTCGCGCTGGGCTGGGCGCTCGGCACGCGAGGTCGTCGATACGCCCGTGTTGCAGCACGCGGTTGCCAACGCATCGTTGGTGCGTCCCGGACAGACCGCAACTGCAATCAAGGCCGCGTTTCGTGTGGAGAAGGCCGGTGCGTTTGTGCGGTTGGCCAAGGATGTCGGACGTATAGGCGACAAGGCCGGGACACGAGGAGCGTTCGACGTATTGAAGATTGCCGAAGGCCCGAAGGACGTTGCGCGCGCCGCGCGTCTCGCTGAATCCAAGGGCAGCCAGACCCGGGCAATCATCAAGCTGCTTGGACGCGGAGCTTTGCTACTGACCGCTGGAGTGTTCGATTTGGCGCTGTGGCTGTTCGGTGCACTGCTGACGCTCGCCGGATTTCTCGTTTCGATCAAGGCGACCACCGAGCGTCTGACATCGGCTTGGATCGCGCGCCGCAAGAGGCGGCGACAGCCCCTGCAACCCGCCTCTGCGTCAGCGTTGGGGCAGGGTGCCTGACAAAGGCTGGCGAAGGGTGTCGTCCAGCGTTAAGACGACGTCGCAGTCCAGCCAATCACTGAATCACCTCGCAAAATATGGGACGATAAATGCCGAGCTTCAAAAACGGCGCCGTTGAAATTGCTTATCTCGATGAAGGCGAAGGCGAACCGATCGTCCTCGTGCACGGTTTTGCGTCGAGCAAGAATGTCAATTGGGTCTATCCCACCTGGGTGTCGGAGCTGAAGAAGCACGGGCGGCGCGTCATTGCGCTCGACAATCGCGGTCACGGCGATTCCTCCAAGCTTTACGATCCGGAGGATTATCATATCGGCATCATGGCAAGCGACGTTCGCGCCTTGTTGGATCATCTCCAGATCGATCGTGCCGACATGATGGGCTATTCGCTTGGCTCGCGGATCACGGGCTATCTGGCGCAAAGCCAACCGCAACGCATCCGCTCGGCGATTTTTGGCGGGCTTGGCATCGGCATGGTGGTCGGCGGCGGCCCCGGGGAGAATGTTGCGACGGCGCTGGAAGCCGATTCACTGGATGACGTCACTGATCCGGTGGGGCGGACATTCCGCGCCTTCGCCGATCAGACGCGATCGGATCGGCGTGCCTTGGCTGCATGTCTGCGCGGCTCAAGGCGCCTGATGACGCGCGACGAGGCGGCGAGCATCACGGTGCCGGCATTGATTGCTGTCGGGACAACCGATGAGATCGCAGGGTCGGCGGCAGCGCTGGGAGAGATCATAGCAGGTTCGGAAGTGCTGGATATTCCCGGCCGCGATCACATGCGCGCAGTCGGCGACCGAGTTTACAAGGCCGGAGTTCTGGACTTCTTGGCGCGGCGGCCGTGATGCGCGGCATGGTGGAGCCCGCTTACGCGTGCGGTTTGTGCAGACCCGGGCTTAATCTCGACGCCAGCATATAGCGTCCGAGTGCGATCAGGACGACGAACGTTGCGATCCACACCATGCGTGCGCCATAACGGTCGTGCGGTCCCGAAATTACGCCGCACAGGAAAGCATTGCCCAGCAAGGCGAGCGATACCGTTGCGGCGAGCAGGCCGACATCGTCGAGATGCCGCCGCCAGAGGATACGCGCGACGATCAGGAGCAGCAGGCCCATCGACAGCAATGCGATCGGGATATGGATGCGATTGATCGCAGCGAAGTTGATATCCCAGTGCTGTTGGTGTGCTGCGCGCATCATGGCGACCTGCGCGGGCAGATAACGCTCGATAATGCCGTATGTATGCGGAATCCAGCCGTTAGTTCCTTCGCCGGTGCCGACCATCGCAAGCTGCGTTGCCGTGGCGGCAAGAGCGGCTTTGGCTTGCCATAGCGGGTATGCCTGCAGCGAATGCAGTGCGATGAATTCCATTTCCTCATCCATGCCTTCGAAACGGCCGAGCTTGTTGAAAATGCTGTCGTTGCTCCACAGGAAGTCGTCGGCCGTCGGCGGCAATTCGTTGCGATATGGGCAGAGCTTCAACTGGATCGTATCGCAATGATCGTTGAGGTAACGCGCCACGATGCCGTCCTGCATCATGCGGCCGAACGAAACGCCGGGACCGCCAGGCGTCCACGCAACCTGACCCGAAAGCGCATAGTTAGCGGCCAGCAGCATTGCGGCGCTCACAGCAACCGCTGCGGTACCCTGCAGCAGGCCGGCGATCGAAAGCCGCGGGCCGCTGAAGGGGCGCACAATCCAGCCGGCAACGCACAAGCCGAACAGCACACCAAATGTGGCGCTATGTGTCGCGGCGGCGAAAGCGGTAAATGCGAACAGTAGCGCTTTCTCGATCGCCGATAGTTTGTCGGCATGGGCAACCAGAAGGAATAGTGCGAGCACGGCAAGGCCGGCGAAAATGTCGGTGATCAGCATGCTGGCCAGCCACGGGAGTGCCGTGGTCAGAACCAGCACGAGACCGATCGCCGCGAGCTTGAGCGGCTTGGCCAACCCCATGGCGCGCAGCACCAGATGCATCACCCACAAGGTGATCACCGACTGGAAGGCGAGGTTGAGCCAGAAAAAGGTGGGCTCGCCAAGATGTAGATAGAGCCCGTACACCGTCGAGCGGCTCGGGACGAGGTAGCCCTCATACCACCGGGCGAGATAACCGCCCGTATCGTACTGGAGCAGCGGATATCCGTTCCACGCCGCCGGCGCGATCAGCAGCAAGGCGACGGCTGCGACTGCCAGGACGGAGGCCAGCACGTTCTCGGAACTCCGGTCGGCGGCCTTCACCGGGAAAGCTTGCGTACTAATGGTGTTTCCCCTTTTCCCCTGGCGGCAGCATGCGAAAAATCGAAGTCTTTCCCAATGGATAAATAGTTGGAAACTGTGATCCGGGAAGATTGTCAGGGTCGTTATTCGATCTTATGTCCCTGAAGATTTTGGTGAATTGGAGAACATTTCGCGGACAAACCGGGTCTGTTGAGCGATTTTCGTGGCAATTTGCAAGCAAAATTCGCGGAAGTCAGCCCCGATTTGAACTGCGGACAGACCTCCATTCGCCGTGTTATGTTGTGCGAAACACCGAAGCGCGAGAGTTGCATGGCGATGCATCAGATTAATCCGCAGACCTCCAAGCTAGCCGCGCTCGATCCGATCTGGGACCGCGTGCGAAGCGAGGCGGAAGACATTGTCCGCCGCGAGCCGGAATTGGCGTCGTTCATCTATGCCAGCGTACTGCATCATGGCCGGCTCGAAGCGGCGGTGGTGCATCGGGTTGCCGAGCGGCTGGATCATCCGGCATTGTCGGGCGACCTGATCCGCCAGACGTTCGATGAGGCTTTGCGCGAGGATCCGGATATCGGCAACGCTTTCCGCGCCGATCTCGTCGCCGTCTACGACCGCGATCCGGCGACTTCGCGGTTTATCGATCCGCTGCTGTACTTCAAGGGTTTCCACGCCATTCAAACCCATCGGCTGGCGCACTGGCTTCACAACAAAGGCCGCAAGGATTTCGCATTCTATCTGCAGAGCCGTGCGTCGGCGGTATTTCAGACCGACATCAACCCGGCCGCCAAGATCGGTCGCGGCATCTTCCTCGATCATGCGACGGGATTTGTCGTCGGCGAAACAGCCGTTATCGACGACGATGTCTCGATCCTTCATGGCGTCACGCTGGGCGGCACCGGCAAGGAGAATGAGGACAGGCACCCGAAAATCCGCCATGGCGTCATGATTGGTGCCGGCGCCAAGATTCTCGGCAATATCGAGATCGGGCATTGCGCACGTATCGCTGCGGGATCGGTGGTGGTGAAGCCTGTCCCGCACAATGTGACGGTAGCTGGCGTGCCGGCGAAGATTGTCGGTGAGGCTGGTTGTGCCGAGCCGTCGCGCACCATGGACCAGATGCTGCACGCATTGGGGCTTTGATCCACAGGTCTGCCATTCCCGGCTTTGACCAGGGATTGTATTTGCGTAGGGAAACGCAGAAACGGATAGCAGTTCGCTCTGTCTCGCAGTAAAGACGGCGCGACCTCAATTTATCGGAGACACTCGTGGACGTTCAGGAAGTCAGGAAACTCGATTCGTATCTCAAGCGTTTGTTCGGGAATCCGAAAATCCGCGTCGTGCCTCGGCCGAAGAAGGATGACTCGGCAGAGGTTTATATTGGCGAGGAATTCATCGGCGTACTGTTCGTCGATGACGAGGATGAGGACCGTTCGTTTCAGTTCCAGATGGCCATCCTCGAAGACGATCTGGTCGACGAAGGCTAGCTGCGCGCGCCGTGCAACTGGACCGTCAGGCGGTCCATCGCGCTCGTAACGTCGCGCCAGCGCTCCAGCCATTTGCGTGGAAAGCGAAAGGTCAGGTCGGCGTCGCCGACACGACGTTCGCTCAGGCACATACCCGGTGTTTCGCCGTCGCGTGTGCAGCGCGCGGTCATATTCGGGACGGTGGCGGCGAACAGATCCTCCTTCTCGTAAGGCGAACCGGCGCGGAAGGCGCGCACGCTCAGGCCGTCCTGCATCTGTGCCGGATTTTCGTCGAGATAGCGGGGATAGATCGTCTGCACGCGTACATCCGGCGACATGGCGTCGTGATGCGCCGCGATTGAAAGAAAGATCCGATCGATAGGTTCGTTGCCGGCTTCGATCGTCTCGCTGCTGACACGTCGCGGCGCACTTGGCGGCTCGAGCGAAGGGTAGCTGAAGCTCAGGTCGATTCTTTCCTGCGGTCCGGAGTGTCGCTGCACCTTGACGCGGATGGCATCGCTTGGAACGTTGAACAGCGTTGCGCCGACACTGACCGGTAGCGCGGCGGGATCGCCAGCTTTGTACGGTTCCCAGGTTGGCCACAACAGATAGGCCACCAGCGCGGCCGCGCCGATCGCAATCAGGCTTGTGAACAGCACCATGCCGAACGGCGCCCGGCGCGATTTGCCCGGGGCGCGCGATCGATGTGGCTGCGAGGTCAGAACAGACATGGAGCGCAAACCTGCTCGGTCGAGGTATCGGCCAATGGCCGAATCACTTTCGAATATGCCATGTGCGCCGCCACGCCGCTCGACTTCTTCCGCATAAGCGAGGGCTGCGCGCCATGCATGAAGCTCGGTTCCGTCAATCGGCGTTAACCCTTTCTTAAGGATAAGCTGGCTGTGGCGTATCGATTTTGCCAAAGCTGGGAGGTCGCACGTCGTGAAAGACCTCGCATGTCGCCAGATGCACTGAACTCGCTGTTTTCGCTGCTGATCGGATTCGCCCTCGCGGGCGCGCTCGTCAGTGGGTATCAAACGCTGGTGCAGCGTCCCGCCAGTTTCGGCTTGCTCGAGGAGGGCGCCGCACCGCGCACCTTCGTCGCGGTGCCGTTTCTGGTTTTTGCGGCGCCATTCATCATCATGCGCAACACGCTTCAGGGCCGACAGGTCGAACGCCGTCGCATCGAATTCGTCATGATGGCGACGGTGCTGGCAGGGTTCTGGAGCTTGATGTCGGGCACATTCGTGGTCATGACGCTGCGTGCGGTCGGTCTGCTCGCCTGAAACGACCTTTTTCCGTGTTCTTTTGAATTCGAAGTTCGCTAAAGTGCTACGGCGAATTCTCTGAACTAGGATCCAGGACATCGGTATGGCGATCTTTGAGCTCGACGGGCAGGCGCCCGATCTTCCCGCCACTGGCAATTACTTCATCGCCGAGAGTGCTTCGGTGATCGGCAAGGTTCGGCTACTGGACTCTGCCAGCGTGTGGTTCGGAGCCGTGCTGCGTGGCGACAACGAATGGATCGAAGTCGGGCAGAACGCGAACGTGCAGGACAACTGCACCTGTCACACCGATCTTGGATTTCCATTGACGATCGGAACGAATTGCACGATCGGTCACAACGTCATCCTGCACGGTTGCACCATTGAAGACGATGCATTGATCGGCATGGGCTCGGTGGTGATGAATGGTGCGCGGATCGGGCGCGGCAGCATCGTCGGCGCCGGCGCGGTGATCACCGAAGGAAAACAGTTTCCTGAGTATTCCCTGATCCTCGGGGCACCGGCCCGCGTGATCCGCAAGCTCGATCCAGTTCAGATCGAAGCTATGTCGGGTCCGGCGAAATTCTACGTCGCCAACGGCGCGCGCTTCAAAAAGGGTCTTCGCAAAATCGGCTAACTGCTGTCGCCGCTACTTGTTGCGACGACGATGTGTTGTCCACACGCATTCCCAAAAAGTTGCGGCCAGTCCTGGGGGAGGACTGGCCGCGCGCGATCCGGTCTGGACGGGGAGGGGTGGGGATACGACCGGGTCGCGGGTCTCCGTTCTGTTAGCGTGCGCTTGCAGTCGCGACCGCAGAATTGGGTTGGCCGAGCGAAACCCAGGTGTTCGGATCGCTCTGCGATTGCCGCTTCACGAAGCGGTAGCCGGTCTCGGTCCAGGCCACGACTTCCTCGTTCTGGTTGTCGAGAACGAATTCGCCTTTGTTGGATTTCACCGTGAGCACAGCGTGGCCTTCGCCCTTCTTGTCGCGGACCACGGTGATGAGCAGCGCTTCACGCGGCCAACCGGCATCGATCAGCATCTTGCGTTTCAGCAGCACGTAGTCTTCGCAATCGCCGTAGCCGTCGGTCGGCAACGACCATTTTTCGACGACGCCCCAATGCTCCATATCGGTGATCGGCTTGATATGGTCGTTGGCCCAGCGATTGACACGCAGCAAGTCGCGCCACGCTGTCTGCGTCATGACGATGTCGCGCGGCTGTGTGGTGCCGCCGCGGCATTCGCCGGGATTTTCGTTGCAGAACTCAACCCAGCCGACCGGCGCACGTGTCGTGTCGCCCAAGCTTGCGTATTGGACTGCTGCCTCACCAGCGTAAGAAGACGTCGCGATGCCAAACAGGACTGCGGCTAGCGCCAGTCCCTTCCCCTGTCCCCGAGTAAACATTGTGGCCCCCGTGTTCTTGTTGGGACCACTTTTCACACAAAGCTTTTGCAGCGCCGCTAAGTCTGCAAAGAAGAGTTGAGACGAATGCAAGTAAAGATCGGCGCAAATTTGATCTATACTTGAATCGAACTTGATTCAAATTTGAACTATTCGCGATCGATTCAAATTTTATGCATTAAGCGGGCGAACGTCGAATTGACGCGGCGTTCTGAGGACGAAGGGCCGCCGCGTTAACGTGTTTCCGGCGCGCGGAAACGGCCTCAGCGATCATGCTGAGCGGGCGGGGAGAGGCTTGCAGACCAAAAATGCGAGGGGCAATTGCGCCCAGGCGTTTACCTGGCGGTGACGCTGTCTTCGAGAGTCTCTGCGAGCTGTTCGTGAGTGAACTCGAGCGCGAAGCCGTCTTCGAGGTGTCGGACGACTCGTGCCTGAACTCGGCCAAGCGAAACCAGCGACTTGAGCGGCGGCCGATGCTCCGCCGCGACGGCCGCACCGGACAGAGACAAATCGATGATCCGGCAAGTCATCCGCTGACCGTCCTCGAGAGTGAGGATGGCGATCGGATTTCGCGGGATGATACGGTCGTGGCGACGATCTTCCGGAAGATTGAGGATGTCGCGGTTGGCGAGCCAGGTCAGTTGTGCGGCCAGCTTGTCCCGTTTGCGCGGGGTCGCCCCAACGCTCATGGCAAAGCCGTTGTCGATGATGCGGGTGATTTTGCCTTCAACACGTCCGATATGGTCGAGGTAGGCAATGACACGGTCACCGACGTCTCCGATACCCGGAGCCAGCATGGCGAGGCCACCGGGAGACATGTTGATGACCTGGCACGGAAATTCGCGCCGATCCGGCAACATGTAGCGTCCAAGCAGGTGAACCTTCACCCGCTGGAAGCGTCGCCGTTCTGCGGCAACGGGATGGATCGATTTCTTTTGCGCCAAAGCCATCATGCAGCACCGGTCGACCGGCAGTCGGTAAGGATTAACCCTACGGCGTTCAAGGTTAATGGCGCGTTAGCATGGCCGGGCGAGAGGGGCTTTCCGGCTCAATCGTCCGAAATCAGATCAGGCCTTCGTAGACCATGAAGCCGCGCGCGATCGCCAGCTTCTTGAGGATACGGGGGGCAAAGCGCTGCGGCGGATGGCCCATGTAGCGCCAGGATGTCAGCGTGAAGTCGCGCAGATTTTCGTGACCGTCCTCGAACGTCGTCAGCAATCCGGTGAGGCTGAGCGGCGCATGCGCACGCGAACTGAACGGCAACAACAGCAATTCGAGAGGGACCTTGGCGCCGTTGGCGGCCACTGCCGAAATGCCTGCGACAGCGGCGAGTTTCTCTTCGCAGACGACTCCGACGATGTCCTCTATGTCCTGGCGATCCTGCCCGGCAAAGAATGACGAAAACTGCTTGCCTTTGACGTCGCTGCCGAGCAGGGCGCAAACCCTGGTACCCGCCACGCGGAATGGATAGCCTCCGTTGGGGTCGTAAGACAGTACGAAGATATCGCCGAGCAGCGCCCGCATTGGCCCAGGCTCGAGCTGACTGCGGTCTGGCGCCGGGGCGCCGTCGCGCTTTTCATCCCAATAGGCGTAAAATTCGCGGCTCGACGGATGTTTCATAGTTCGACCCTGCTCCGCGGGCGCTCGAGGTGGGACAAACCTGTCTCAATTTCGGGCGCGGCGCGGCCTTTCCTTGTTGTGCAGGAAAAAGACGTGCAGCGTCCATGCCGGAAGCATTGGTAAACGCTTCCCGGGCACTCCTTTGTCGCGTTAAGGTTAAATTAACTATGGAGTTGGGGTCGGGCGCGATCGCGGTATTATCAAACGGCTCCAAGACGGCTGCACTGAAATACTCAGGACGTCTGCTTTCGGCGCTTCTCCAAGGGCGTCGTGGCGATCGACAGGTTGGCTGAAAACAGACCGGCAAGACGCGGGGAGGGGTGGGGATACCTCGCGGACAACAGTCGGCACAGGCAAAGGGAGGGTTTCTCAGACCCTCCCTTTTTCTTCTTTTCGGTGTCAGGAATGCGCGTTGCCCGCACTTCATTATGCGGCCCACCGAGTGATGTCTGGTCACCCCCAACCGCGGCGCAAAAGGGGCAGAGGTCGCAGGTAGGCCAACAGCAGTGCTTTCCTTGGTCATCCTGACTGCGGAATCCGGTTGCTGTCGCAAGCTTAGGCAGCCTTCGTCACAAGAGGTTGAGTTTGACCTCGATCAACACCTCATCCTCTCGATCCTCTCAGATTGGTTCCGAAGGATCGGAGGGTTTCATGCGCAAGATACTGATTTATGGCGTGGCGTTGGCGGCGATTGGGGCAGTCATCGCGACCGTTCCGTCGAAGACACATGCGCAGCGCGGTTATGGTGGCATGATGGGCCACAGCCAAGTTTACGGCATGATGGGAAACTACGGCGGGGGCATGATGGGCGGTTGTCCGATGATGGACGCTACGGCCGATGGCAACACATCGACTTTCGCGGCGGGGCGTATCGCATTCCTGAAGGCGGAACTGGGTATTACCGATGCTCAAAAGAGCGTCTGGGATGCTTACGCAGAGACGATCAAGGGCAATCTGCAAAGCATGCAGGGCATGTGGCAGACCATGAAGACAATGGTCGAAGCCAAGACTCCGGCTGATCGCCTTAGCGCGCAGATTGCCGCGATGGAAAGCCGAGTTGCTGCACTCAAGGAAGTCAAGCCGGCCCTTGAGAAGCTTTACGCTGCACTCAGTGACGAACAGAAGAAGAAGGCGGATGAGGTGCTCACGGGCATGGGTTGCATGATGTGATGTGCGGAACGGTGGGTGCTGGGGACGCGGCGCTGGTGTGCGCCGCGCCAACTTCATGGGGACAGCGTCCGCGAACCTTCGCAAATTCCAAAGCCCGAGTGCGTCACTGGCTAGCCGGATTACCAAGTCCGAAAAAGGGCCAGAAGCAGACAGTCAGGTCTATTCTTTGCCGCTACATACTTAGCTTACGACCCCTTTAGACCCTTATCCACGGCGTGAATGGCAAAGGTGTCGCTACCCTCGTGTACCGGCTTTGATTCACACTTAGAGGTTTCAGCCGCAGGGACCGTGAAATAACTTGCCGATTTAATATCCCAATGGCCAGTCGGCGCGAATATCTGGCGCTTTGAAGCGGTTTGCGCTTCCGAGAGATGAGCATCGGACAGATAAAGGTGGGTCTTCGGCAGCAGAACGATAATTCCAAGGGCGATGAGCTTTAATCCCAGTCGCATGCTCGCCTCCACTCCTAAGAAAGACAACCGATAACAGGAGCTGAAGCGTCAAGAAATTCAGATGGGTACCTTAAGGGAATCTACGCAGCGGCCCAATTGCGTCCCGCGCCGACGTCGCCTAGGTCGCTTATGGGTCCAAGCTCGACAAAACTCAATGTGACCATAATTCGTCTGCTTTCAGCGGGATAGTATCCAAACGTCTCGTTGGCGAGATCACGGTGAGCCTGCGTTCCAAGCCGTGATTCAAACTCCCCAACTGGGGGCTGATGAGGCGCTACGAACTAATCGACCGGAGTGAACTGCAATCAAGCCGATGCTGCCGTACTCGTTGTTGATGAGGAGTTGTATGGGCCGCGATTATGAGCATCCTGGCAGTCGAATATGATGCAGTTGTGCAAATGATCGACACGCCGGTTGTCCCTGTGCATCAGCATGGAGCCTGTATCAACCGGAATAAAAGACAATGCATGGGACCGTCACGCCAAGTCCCGTTGCATCGAAAATCTCGATGCGATGACGCTCGCGCGTGAATTCATCGCCTTCATAATAGCAAGCGGCAGAACCATCCAGAGTAGGCCATAGCTATCGATGATAGATCCAGTAAACGATGTCTGGGTGAGGTAATATGCAAAGACGCAGCCCGCTACACAGAGTGTCACAGAGAAGGGGTCGTCGCCGTTGGCGAAAAACGCAAGGGCGCCATGGCGATCGACAGGTTGGCTGAGAACAGACCGGCAAGACGCGGGGAGGGGTGGGGATACCTCGCGGACAACAGTCGGCACAGGCAAAGGGAGGGTTTCTCAGACCCTCCCTTTTTCTTTGTCGCTTCGGGGGATCAACGTCAGGAGTAGTTCAAACGCGACGTTACAATGGCAACTATTGCGCAGCAGCTTATGCGGGTGCTTTCATAAAAATCGTTCAATAATTGCGCCGCTTATCCTAATGTTTAGTTGTTTTTCCATGAAATACGATTATAGGTTGTCTTAATGGTGGCAACCTGCGGGTCCCAACGAGCTCGTTGATTGCCCAACGAAAACGTGCGGACTAGATTTTTCGATGCGCGCTCAATTGTTTGCTCGGCAATTTGCGGGCCCTTCGATCTTCCTAGCGTCCTATTTTGCACTGACAGTTGTAGGAAATATCGTCTATCTCCTTCCAGGCGGCGACTCGCTCGGTCGTGTTTCCATTGTCAATTTTCACATCGGCTCATTCGAATACGCCGAATCGCTTTCCTACATCGCGTTGCTGTTGTTGCCCTTCGTCGTCACGCCACTCGTGGTGCTGCTCGTTCGGCCAATAATTTCTCGAACGGTCGCTCAGGTCACTTGGCGATTGTTGGATTTCTCCAGGATCGAATACGTCGCGATAAGCGCTTCAGTTTATGGTTATGTCATCTATGCATTCGTTCGAGCTGAGGCGTGGGCGCTTCTTCTGAGGGGAGAGGACGCGATATCCGCTATCGAATCCCGTTTTGCTGTTGTCGACGCGGTGGGATTTGGCCCGCTGGCTTCACTTAAATCGTTACTGATCTTCTTGGCCTTGTATGCATTCATAAGAGCCACTCGCAGCAGGGAATGGTTCTGGATTGGGACTGCTTTCGTCAACTTCCTGCTGATGACGTGCCTGCTCACCTTGCTCAATATGAAATGGCCTCTCCTGATCTACTATGTAGCGATTAGTCTCGCCATTCTCATGTACTTCCGCCACGTGTTGCTCGGCGAAGTCGCGTCAATATTGTTTATCCTGGCAACCTATGCGCTGGTCTCCACTGCGGTTTTACGTATTCCGGTTGCGGCATCATCCGTCCCAGTCTCGAAAAACGCTGAACGCCCGGTCAGCGCACGAACGATCGTCGTGCCAAAGGAATTGGCACCTTCAGGCGCAGTTCCAACTGATCGCAAGGCAACGGCAGGAGGACCGCAAAACGTGCGATCTCCAGCGCATGCTGAGGCGGCAACACATTTAGAAGCTCAAAAAGCCAAGCCGGATATCGTAGCTCCAAGCCATTTCATGTCCCTTGAAGCAATCGTATTCAATCTCACAGAGTTTGTGCGCAAGACCGTGACTGCGGCCTCGGAACACGCAACCTATTTGAGCTTGACGTTGTTCAATCGAATGGCTCAGCCGTTTCCCTATTACTTTGAGATATTCACGAGGGACGGGCAGATCTGCGGCACGTTGTTCGACAGGGTACAACGCAAAGAAAATCCATGCCAGCCATCGCTGGTCGTCTACCAAGAGATGTTTCACGATCAGTTCGCGGGACGTGGAACTGCGCCGCAAGCCATTCATGTCTATGGCTACGCTTTGAACGGTTGGTTCGGAGCAATCGTCGAAATCTTCCTGGCATCGATTGTGTTAGGTGTTCTCACTTGCGTGCGGGTCGGAAATGACATCACTGCCACTGTTGCGGTCATGAGTGGATTGACAGGCTACTACTTCTCGCAATTACCCTTCGAGGGGGCGATTGTTTATGACCACGGATTATTATGGTGGGCTCTTTTGATCGTGGGCCACTCCATCTTAAAGAAAATGTTGCCGCCAAAATCCAAACTCGAAAATGTGACGTCCCCGACTTGCACCGTCAGTTGATATGCCGTTGGATTGGCTGGCCGAATTTGTTGTCGACAATCCCGGTCTTCCTGAAGGGTGAAAGGCACGCAAATACTTACTGATTTAGGTATTTTACCTTCGAATTTGTCGTATAATTTTTGCTGAGGCCGTCGACTATAGCTATCTTAAGTATTTGCGAGCCAGTTGATCGTACGGGTATTTTTCGCCACTTTTTAGCGCACTACCTCGCAACTTCTCCCCAAGAGCTTGCGCAGGCACGCCAACACGCCTATTGGGGCCAATCGCTCGTTTGAGTCGTCTGCTGGTGGGCTTTCCCTTGCAATCCCCGCAATCTCCACGCGAACCTATCCTGACCCTGCCGGGCGCGCTGACCGCCTATATCGTGCTGCTGGCGGTCATCCATGCGGTGCGCGCCTTATTGCCGGTGGAATGGGATTACTGGGTCCTCGAGATGTTCGCCTTCATCCCGAAGCGATACGACTCGACCTTGCTGGCCATCCCCCTCCCGGGTGGCGTTGGCGCAAAGATCTGGACCTTCCTGACCTATTCGCTGCTGCACGCCAATATCAGTCACATTCTCTTCAACGTGCTCTGGCTGCTGCCATTTGGCAGTGCCGTGGCGCGGCGATTTGGCGCAGCGCGGTTCTATCTCTTCATGGCGGTGGCAGCTGCGGCCGGCGCTGCCGCGCATCTGGTGACTCATGAACACGAGATTGCGCCGATGATCGGCGCGTCCGCGTCGGTATCTGGCGCCATGGCGGCCGCAATCCGTTTTGCGTTTGTGCGGGGCAGTTTCCTGTCTTTTCGCCGCGGCGATGCCGACGCCGCTGCAATGGTGCCCGCGCTGCCGTTGTCGCGCGCACTACGCGATCCGCGCGTACTCGGCTTTCTCGCGGTGTGGTTCGGCGTCAACATCATCTTTGGTGTTGGATCGATCGGCGTTGGCACCGAAGGCGCAACCGTTGCCTGGCAGGCGCATATCGGTGGCTTCTTTGCCGGTCTGTTGTTTTTCTCGATGTTCGATCCGGTCCCGCGAGGCACCACGCGCTCTGCCAATGCCTCGGTATCCGATATGGCTGACAACGGCTGAACGCACGCGCTTGCGAGCGAGCAGAAATTCATCCATCATTGTCCGGCATTCAGGCGATGCGGAATCCCGGTTCGCATGAAGACAACACGCGATTGCAAGTTCGCGTGAACGAAATTGTCGCTGGGCCGTTGCCTGAAAGTAGATCAGCACGAGATCGCGTTATCTCGTACGGCGCGATCACTTTGCGGGAGGCGACTATGACGGTGCGCGCTATTCTCGATTCCAAAGGTCATGACGTCGTAAGTATCGACCCTGACATCAAACTGTCAGAGGCGGTAAGGATGTTGTCCGAGCGGCGTATCGGCGCCGTACTCGTCATGAAGAATGAGCGAATTGAAGGAATCTTGTCGGAGCGCGACATCGTCCGTGTGCTCGGAGAGCGGGGCGCCATCGTGCTTGATCAGCCTGTTCGCGAGGTGATGACCCGCAAGGTCGTAAGCTGCCGCGAAGCGGATACTGTCGCCGCCATCATGGAACGTATGACATCGGGCAAGTTTCGGCATTTGCCTGTCATCGAAAGCAAGCATGTCGTCGGCCTCATCTCGATCGGCGACGTCGTAAAATGGCGCGTGATGGAATTCGAGCGGGAGCAGGAGGCGCTGCGCGACTATATCAAGACTGCTTGATGCTGCCGCAGCGGCGAGCAGCTTCTATCAGTCCTGGACTTCGCTGGTGGCGTTGTCGGTGACCGTGGGTTGAGCAGATTCGGTCGTTGCGCCGGGGCTCAGTATTTCGATCGCCTCCTGGATCGACTCGATCGCGCGTTCGGCCGCGCGCGCGCCATGGGCAATCGTTTCGGCGGCGCGGTGAAAATCGAACCAACCAATTTGTGCGACGCGGGGCGAAATCAACAGATCCGGCGGGTCGCCGGCGAGACGCGCACGTGTGATGCGGTCCTGCATGATGTTGAATGCATCGATCATCACCGTGGAAATCCCGGGGCGTCCCCCGCCGCCGAAGAATTCACGCTTCATGGTTCGCTCGGGCGAAAAGAACTTGCCGATGCCACCACGTTTGGGTGGTGCAACGTCGTCAATGGTGGCGGGCGTATCGGTGTCGGTGCCATGTGCGAAGATCGTTGTCGCATGACCGAAGACGTCGCTGGATAGATTGGCTGCGATCACGATCTCGGCGCCAAGTGCACGCGCCGCAGAGACCGGGACAGGATTGACCAACGCGCCGTCGACCAGCCAGCGATCGCCGACCAGAAACGGCGAAAAGATGCCCGGCAAAGCAAAAGAAGCGCGGATGGCGTCGACGAGGCGTCCGCGCGTCAGCCAGATTTCATGGCCTGTGCGCACCTCGGTTGCGACGGAGGCAAACCTCAATTGCAGATCTTCGATGGCGACCTGGCCGAGCGAAGCTTCAAGTTGCGCGGCAAGCTTGTCGCCGCCAATCAGGCCGGAGCCGTTCAGCTTGATATCAAGATAGCCAAGAATATTGCGCGGCTGCAGACCGCGCGCCCACTCTTCCAGCGTATCCAGATGTCCGGAGGCAAAAGTTCCGCCGACCACGGCCCCCATCGACGTGCCGACGATGATGTCGGGATTGATGCCATGAGCGAGAAGGGTCCGCATGATGCCAATATGGGCGAAGCCGCGTGCTGCGCCGCCACCGAGCGCCAGACCGATCACAGGCCGTCGTGTCGGTCCGAGGCCGACTTTGCTGTTGGTGCCGATGTGGTTGCGTCCAATCAGGTTCTCAAGCACGTCCCAGTTCTCCCGCTGAAACCGCCGTGGCCTCAGCCCTGATTCAATGTCTGGAAAATCACCAGGGCATGCTTTAGCGCGATCTGGCCATCATCCCAAGCGTAACCGGGAGTCCGGTCCGCAAATCAAAATGATCGGGTGTGTGGGCCGGCTGGCAGCAGGCTTGAATTTGCCGCGTTTTACGTCAAGAACGGCACCATGGCGGAATGGGGCGACAACTGTATGAAATCCCGGCGCAGGGCGCTCATGGCGTTCGCCCTCGCGTGTCTGTGGGTGGTCGTGCCGATGGGCCCGGTATCGGCTCAGTTGTTCAGCGATCGGCCTCCGCCGGTGCCCCCGGGACTGGTTCCCGAGCCACCCTCTGGCCCTGCCATCAGCCTTGCGCCTCCCTCAGGCCCTGCCGCGTCGCCGAATCTGCCGGGTCCGGTCCTGCAACCACCCGTTGCCGGCATTGGGTCGACGGTGGGACCTGCCCCCAGTCTGCAGGTTCCACAGCAAGGCGTGCTGGCACTGACAGCACGTTACGGCAAGGATTTGCCTGTCATTAACGGGGGGCTGGTTTGGCGGGTTTTTTCCGACAAACCGGATGAGACCGGCGCGTTCAAGCTCGTTCGCGAGGATCGCGGCGCGACGCCCAACATTCCCTTGCCGCCGGGCAACTATGTCGTGCACGTCGCGCTCGGCTTGGTCAGCGCGGCGCGTCCGGTGACGGTGAAAACAGATACCGACCGCGAATCGTTTTTGCTGCCTGCCGGCGGATTGCGCATCGAGGGTCGCGTCGGCACCTCGAAGATTCCGCCGAACCAGATTTCCTTCAGCATCCACAAAGGCAGCCAGTTCGATTCCGGGGGCGAGAGTCCGTCGATCGTGCCCAACGTTACGCCCGGCGATGTGGTGATGCTGCCGGAAGGCACCTACAACATCATTTCCAACTATGGCGATGCGAATTCGGTCGTGCGCTCGGATATCCAGGTGCAGGCGGGCAAGCTGACCGACACCACGATCACGCATCGCGCTGCGGTCATCACATTGAAACTGGTCGGCGAGAAAGGCGGCGAGGCGCTGGCGAACACCGCCTGGTCGGTGATCACGCCGGGCGGTGACGTGGTGAAGGAATCGATTGGTGCATTTCCGCGCGTCATTCTTGCCGAAGGCGAGTATCGCGCGATTGCCAAGAACGAAGGCAAGGTCTTCGAGCGCAGCTTCAACGTCGTCAACGGCGTTGACGGCGATGTCGAGGTCATCGCGCGCTAAGCTGTCGTGGTGTGACGAATCGACGTCGAGCTTCGTCGTCCGGTGATGATGCTCCACGACGAAGATCGTCGGGAGCATCATCGTTAGTTTCAGAATCTTGTCACCAGATCGGCAAGCGCCGGACGCGGACGATCCTCGTTCGGTTTGGTTGACTTGCCGATATGGACGAACCCGGCCAATTGCTCCTCCGGCTTTAGTCCTAATCCAGCCAACACATCGCGGTCGAAGGCGAACCATCCGGTCAGCCAGTTGGCGCCATAGCCAAGCGCGGTGGCGGCGGTGACTATGTTCATCGCGCTTGCGCCGGCGGAGAGCTGCTGCTCCCACGGCGGCACTTTCGGGTGCGATTTGATGGAGCTGACCACGGCAATCACCAGCGGTGCCTCGGTGAGGCTGTCGCGCGCCTTGGTGATGTCCTGCTCGGATGCATCGGGATTCTTGGTCTTGAAAACCTGCGCGATAATCTCGCCCGCCTTCTTCCGCGCATCGCCTTCGAAGACAATGAAGCGCCAAGGTGCGATCTTGCCGTGGTCGGGCACACGCGCGCCGATGGTAAGGATGGTTTCAAGTTCAGTTGGGCTCGGGCTGGCCCCGTTCATGTCGCGCGGTTTCACCGAACGGCGTGTCTTCAGAAATTCGATAATGTCGGACATCTATGTCGATTGGCCTCTTCCTGATTGATGCGATGCAGTTTGCATCATGGCCGGAGAAAAGCGAAGCTCACCTTCTAACGCTTTCAAGGCCATCCATCGCGATGGTTGTAAAGGCGCACATGCCCGGCACAAGGCCGGGCATGTCTCCTTTGAGATAATCCACTCAGCTGCGCGGCGCTGAGTTTGCTCTTGCGCGCTTGATGTCCGGTGGTGTTGCCTCGTCGACCAGTGCGATCAGTGCCTCGTCCAGCGACATGACGGTTTGTCCTTCGCTGCCGAGGCGGCGGATCGAGACCGAATGCGTTTCGGCTTCCTTCTTGCCGACGACCAGCAGGGCCGGAATTTTGGCGAGCGAATGTTCGCGCACCTTGTAGTTGATCTTCTCGTTGCGCAGGTCGAGTTCGACGCGCAGACCGGCGCGGCGGGCCGCTTCGGCGACCCGCTTCGCATACTCATCGCCTTCCGAGGTGATGGTGGTGACGACAGCCTGCACCGGTGCGAGCCAAAGTGGGAAGTGACCGGCAAAATGCTCGATCAAGATCCCGATGAAGCGTTCCATCGATCCGCAGATGGCGCGATGGACCATCACCGGAATCTTCTTGGCGCCATCGGCGTCGATGTAGAACGCGCCAAACCGCTCGGGCAGGTTGAAGTCGACCTGCGTGGTGCCGCATTGCCAGTCGCGGCCGATCGCGTCGCGCAGCACGTATTCGAACTTCGGTCCGTAGAACGCACCTTCGCCAGGATTGATCGCCGTCTTGATGCGGCCGCCGGAACGCGCCTCGATCTCGCTGAGCACCGTGGCCATGACGCGCTCTGCATGATCCCAGGCGGCATCCGAACCGACGCGCTTCTCGGGGCGCGTCGATAGCTTCACTGTCAAATCGCCTGTGAACCCGAAATCCGCGTAGGTCGTCAGGATCAGGTCGTTGATCTTCAGGCACTCGTCGGCGAGTTGCTGCTCGGTGCAGAACACATGCGCGTCATCTTGGGTGAAGGCGCGAACGCGCATCAACCCGTGCATGGCACCGGACGGCTCGTAGCGATGCACCGTGCCGAATTCGGCCAGGCGCAACGGCAAATCGCGATAGCTCTTGAGGCCATGTTTGAAGATCAGCACATGGCCGGGGCAGTTCATCGGCTTGATGGCGAACCAGCGCTTGTCCTCGGCCTCATCGCCCGCGGATTGCGCCGCGAACATGTTCTCGCGATACCAATCCCAGTGGCCGGAGGTCTCCCATAACGACTTGTCGAGAATTTGCGGCGCATTCACTTCTTGATAGTCGGCGGCGAGACGACGCCGCATATAGGCGATCAGCCCCTGGAAGACGCTCCAGCCCTTCGGGTGCCAGAACACCACGCCGGGGCCTTCCTCCTGGAAGTGAAACAGGTCGAGTTCACGACCAAGCTTGCGATGGTCGCGCTTCTCGGCTTCCTCGATCTGATGCAGATAGGCGTCGAGGTCTTCTTGCTTAGCAAATGCGGTACCGTAGATGCGCGTCAGCATCGGATTGTTGCTGTCGCCGCGCCAGTAAGCGCCGGCCACCTTCATCAGTTTGAAGGCGCTGCCGATCTTGCCCGTCGAGGTCATATGCGGACCGCGACAGAGATCGAACCAGTCACCCTGCTTGTAGATGCGGATGGTCTGATTTTCCGGAATGGCGTCGACTAGTTCGACCTTGAACAGTTCGCCCTTGTCGCGGAACACCTGCTTGGTTTGTTCGCGCGTCCAGATTTCCTTGGTGAACGGTTTGTCTTTCGCGATGATCTCGCGCATCTTCTTTTCGATGGCGGCGAAGTCTTCCGGCGTGAACGGCTCGTTGCGGAAGAAATCGTAATAGAAGCCGTTCTCGATCACCGGGCCGATCGTGACCTGCGTGCCCGGCCATAGGGCCTGCACTGCTTCTGCGAGGACGTGCGCCGCGTCGTGCCGGATCAACTCGAGCGCGCGGGGGTCGTCGCGATTGACGAATTCGATCTTGGCCTCTTGATCGATCGGGTCGGCAAGATCGCGGAGTTCGCCGTCGAGTGCCATAGCGACGGTCCGCTTGGCGAGCGATGGCGAGATACCCTTGGCGATATCGAGGCCGGTGATGCCCTTCGGAAATTCGCGCCGTGCGCCATCGGGGAAGGTGAGGGCAACCGTGGTGGTTTCGACGGGCTTCAAATTGGCGAGACCGAACTGGAATCCTGAGGGCGGCGTATTTTCTGGCATCGTGTTCTCCTGTGGCTCACTCCTGCGAACGGGCGCAGGTAAGCGGAATGCTGCGGTATAGCAGCGGCAACCGTTCTTGCAACGGTTGAAAATTCCCGGACCGCAGAGCAGCTCCCCATTATTTTCATGCAATTGCATTTAAAATGATGGTACGGTCTTTGTGTGACCCGCTCATTTGCCCCCACCGCATTGCTGCTCGGAAACTTTGTCATTGGCACCTCGATCATCGGGCCAAGCGGCATGTTGAGCGAGCTTTCTTCCGGCCTTGGCGTCTCGATCCGCGACGCTGGCCTGCTCATCACCTTTGGCGCGGTCATGCTCTGCATTTGTTCGCCGTTGAGTGCCTGGCTGACTGGCCGGTTCGATCGGAGGCTTCTGCTCGGGGGCATAGTGTTGGTCCTTGCGCTTTCCAATTTCGCCTCGGCCTTCGCCCCGAGCTATGCTGCGGTAATGGCCATTCGTCTGGTGATGATGGCGATTGCTGCGCCGTTCACGCCGCAGGCCGCGGGGACGGTGGGGTTGATCGTTCCCGAGGAAAAGCGGGGCAGCGTCATCGCCTATGTTTTTCTCGGCTGGTCGCTGGCTGCCGCCATCGGCTTGCCTCTAGTGACCGTCATCGCGAGCCGTCTGGGCTGGCAAAACGCCTACCTCTGTATCGGACTACTGAGCTTCATCGCCTTCATCATGTTGGTCTGGCGATTGCCTGCTCGCGTAACGGGTGCTCCGGTCGATATCAAGACCTGGATCGCGCTCGGGCGTGATCCACTGGTGGTCTTGTTACTGCTGGTGACGTGCCTGCAAATGGCGGGACAGTTCGTCGTCTTCACCTTCATGGCACCGCTGCTGCAACGCCTTGCGTCGGCGGGCCCGGAGGCGATTGCTGTGGTGTTTTCGCTCTATGGCATATTCGGATTTGTCGGCAACGTGGTGGCGACTCGCCTGGTCGATACGTGGGGCGGCTATCGCACGTCGTTGCTGTTCACCACGACGCTCATGATCGGTGTCGGTATCTGGGCGTTCGGCGCGGGCGCGTTGCTGGTGATGGCACTCGGTGTCAGCGTTTGGGGGCTCGGCTTCGCATCCTCCAATTCGATGCAGCAAGTGCGTTTGGTGGGTGCGGCGCCACCGTTCGCCGGCGCTTCTGTGTCGCTCAATACGTCGGTTCTATATGTCGGCCAAGCCGTTGGGTCGGCTATCGGCGGCATGCTTTACGTGCGCGATATGCTGCATGCGACGGGTTTTGCCGCATTGGCTCTGGTCTCCGCTGCAGTGGCAGTGGTGTTGATCACCCGGCGGTTGCCGGTTGCTAGATCTTGATTTATCGGATGCGGCGAACCTAGTCGCAAATCCGGGTCAGCACGGCATTGAAGCGCACGCCAGGGAGCTGCAGGGCGGTCCCTTCGAACGTGATCGTATCACCGATCGAGGTCCCTTTGAGCGTCAGCGTCACCATGTCGGTGCCGAACAACGGCTTGAAATTGGGGTCGGGATTGTAGCGCTGTGTCGAAACCTTCACGGTGATTTCGCTGTCAGTGCCCGAATAGTTGCCAATGAACGCCATCCATGAGTTGCCGCCACGGATCTTGCCATTGGTCGCGTAGATAATCCCGTTGCCGGTGCCATGCGCGGTATGGAACTCCACACCGTAAAGTCCCTCCTGCACCTTGGCCCCCCTGCTCGTGATGACGCTGCTTGGTTACCCTATGGTCGCGCGGGAAGAAGAACAATGCGACGTGCGAAATAAGTCACGATGATCGTGAATCATTAACGCCACGCCAGCGGCCATATCGCCACGGCATGTACCAAGTTGCGCCAACAGGTTTCTGTTCGGGAACATTGTCGATGCCGGACGTGCCCCATGGCTGGCAGCGCAACAGGCGCGCCAGAGTCATCCAGCCGCCAGCCCAAAGTCCGAACCTTTCGATCGCTTCGTCACCATAGACCGAGCACGTTGGCAGATGACGGCAGTTGTAGCCGACCAGTGGTGATAACGAGTGTCGATACAACCAGATCAATCCGCGGCCGGCATTGCGCGGCAATCGGCCAAGCCGTTCGGCGCAAGCCGGACAATACGAGTGAGTCATAAGTCCGTCTATCCGTGATGGTTCTTAGAGTTCCCGCGTGGATCTCGTGGCGTTGGCATTTGCGACACACTCGACGAAATATCGCACGTTCGGCGACGCAATGCAGCAAAAGTCCGTTGGAGCGCGCGCCAGTCGCGGGTACCTTCCGAATGACAGTTACGCTACAGAATCACTGGTTTAGAGCGCGACCTGATGTTTGTGCATGGGGGCGGGGAAGGAACCGGAGTGGGATCGGCAAGCTCGGTCAAGGTTTCTGCTTGGGGTTGGCTGCGAACTGCGGCGGTGGCGGTGGTGCTGTCGATTGGCGCCACGGCATTTGGAACCGCCGCACACGCCGGGGGTACACTGGAAGTCCGCAAGTTGCCGATGCACTTCGAGTGGACGACGTGCGAAGGCGCCTGCCGCGGCGGCTGGATCAGCGCCGTTGGCGTCGTTACCTCCGATACCCCCAAGGCGTTCGAAGATTTCACACGCAATCGTGATCTCACTGGCGCGACCGTCGTTCTCGATTCCAGTGGCGGATCGGTGAATGACGCCATCGCATTGGGACGGCGATGGCGCCAGCTCGGCCTGCTGACGACGGTCGGGACAACGATCGAGACACGGACCTTGAATGGGACCAGCGTCACGGTGGCCCCTGACGCCTATTGCGAGTCCATGTGCGTGTTTCTGCTGTTGTCGGGCAAGACACGCTACGTCCCCGAAGGTGCGCGCGTCCGCGTCCATCAGATTTGGATGGGCGATCGCGCGGACGATGCGCGTGCGGCGGCCTATACCGCGCAGGATTTGATGATCGTGGAGCGCGATATTGGTCGGCTCGCCAAATACACCTTCGATATGGGAGGGACCGGCGATCTTCTGGCGCTCGCGTTGAGCGTTCCTCCCTGGGAGGATTTGCACCAGCTGTCCGAGGCGGAACTGCGGCTAACCAATCTGGTGACGACGGATGCCGTCGCCGATGTGCTGCCTCATCTGGGCAAAGAGATCAGCGCACCCGTGGCTGCGATGGTCAACAAGCCGATTCAGGATCGCCTTGTCGATACGCCGCCCGTAGCGTCGAAGCCAACCAAGACAGCGGAAGCGTCGGCGCCAACGGGAGGCGCGGCTGTGCAAACACCGGCTCGGCCGCAGTAATCCAATCAGCTTTCAGCACTGGTGAGCTGGTCGCTGTGCAAGCCGTTCTTCGCCTCGATCTGGCCGATGGCATCGACAACCGCCTCAAAGGTCAGCATGGTCGAGGCGTGGCGCGCCTTGTAGTCGCGAACCGGCTCGAGCAAGGCGATATCCGCCCATTTGCCTTGCGGCGGTGCACCGTTTTCCTTCAGCATGCGAAATACGGTGTCGCGCAGTGCGCGCAGTTCGCTCGCGGTTGATCCGACCACGTGCTGCGCCATGATCGCGGAGGAGGCCTGGCCCAGCGCGCAGGCTTTCACGTCGTGAGCGAAGTCGGTCACGACCGGCCCGTCCATCTTGAGGTCGATCTTGACCGTGGAGCCACACAGTTTGGAGTGGGCCGTGGCTGTGGCATCGGCGTCGGCAAGCCGGCCGAGCCGCGGAATATTGCCCGCGAGTTCAATGATCCGTTTATTATAGATTTCGTTCAACATGGGATTGCAGCCCCGGCTTTTGCCGTCGTTTTACGCCGTTTTGACCCGGGACGCCCTAACCCGCCCTTGGCGGCCCGGTCCATGACCCTATATATGTCTCTGCGCCGGAAAATACAGCCGGGTCATTGCTGCCCGGCGCCGAAATAAGAACTATAGTCGGCGGTTGCGGTGTTAAGATAATTGGAGTCTGGCGTCTGGTGGCTTGGTTTTGCCGCCCGGTCTGCCCGGTGACACTCCGGCCCGAAAGCCGGTCGAACGGAGTAAAGATGGACGCCCTAATCAAAACTTTGCGCACAGGCAAACCCCTGGAGTCCAAGGCTGCCGACCCGAAACCGCTGGATTCTCGTGCCGCGGAACTGGATCCCTCGGATTATCTGGATGCGGCGGTTCGCGAGGATCAACCGCGACCGTCACGGGCCGAGGCCGAGCAGGCGGTTCATACGCTGCTGGCCTACATGGGGGAGAACACCGCGCGAGAAGGACTGATCGATACCCCGCGCCGGGTGGTCGAGGCCTTCGACGAACTGTTCCAGGGTTACCGGCAGTGTCCGGCCGAAGTGCTCAACCGCACGTTCGGCGAGACCGCCGGTTATGACGATTTCGTTCTGGTGCGTGACATCGCCTTCACGTCGCACTGCGAGCATCACATGATGCCGTTTTACGGCAAGGCGCATATCGCGTATGTCCCGGTCGAGCGGGTGGTCGGACTGTCCAAGCTGGCGCGTCTGGTCGATATCTTCGCGCGCCGCCTGCAGACTCAGGAACACCTGACCGCGCAGGTCGCGGCTGCGATCGACGAAGTGCTCAAGCCGCGCGGTGTCGCCGTGATGATCGAGGCCGAGCATACGTGTATGTCGGTGCGGGGTGTCGCGAAGCACGGTGCGTCCACCTTGACGACGCGGTTTACCGGCATCTTCCGCGACAACCACGCGGAACAGGCGCGATTTCATTCGATGGTGCGCGGCGCGAGCCGCTGATCCGGGGAAATTCGCGCCGGATCAATTCCCTGACGCAAACGCCTCGCGTTGCCAGCGATCCGTTCTGCCCCGATTCGGGCGCTACATAATCATTTGACTCTATCGCATTGTTTAAGCGTGATTTTTACGTGACGTTGAAGCAAAGCTTCAGCGTCACTTGTCATCATCATTCGGGGGCAGCCGTGTCTTCATCCGCCGCTTCGCCAAATCCTGCCAATGACATTGAAGAAGGTCTGGTTTTGCGTCCGAAATTCGACGCCGCCGGGCTCGTCACCTGCGTCACCACGGATGCTGCTAATGGCGACGTGCTGATGGTGGCGTACATGAACGACGAGGCGCTGCGCAAAACCATCGACAGCGGTGAAGCATGGTACTTCAGCCGTTCGCGTAAACGGCTATGGCGCAAGGGTGAGAGCTCCGGTCACGTCCAGCGTGTCGTCGAGTTGCGCGTCGATTGCGATCAGGATGCGGTCTGGCTTCGAGTCGAGCAGCAGGGCGGTGCCGCGTGTCACACCGGTCGGCGATCGTGTTTCTATCGGGCGGCGGTTCGTGGCGAGGGCGGTTCCGGGAAGCTGGTCCCTGTCGATGCCGACAAGCTGTTCGATCCGGCGCAGGTCTACGGCAAGCCGTCCTGATCGCCGCGGGCGTTTACCGGCAGCTAACCATCGCGCTTAACTGACCATTAACCATAATCCCCGAGGTTAGACCCGGAGCGGTGTAAGCCGTCCGTGCGATCGATCCGCGCTGTTTGGGAGAATGGCGGGCTTTGACGCGGTGACTTTGGCGCGTGTTGCGTCGGAGTGCGCATATAGTTTTGCGGGGAGCAGGGCACCAACGATGACGGTCGACGCAGCAAGCGCATCCGCAAGCGTCGTCCCGTCGCGCACACGGATCGCGGGCGCTATTCAGCAAGCGGCGGCCACGACCGGCACCAACTTTGAGTATCTGCTTGCTACCGCCAAGATGGAATCCAACTTCGATCCTGGTGCCCGGGCCACCACGTCTTCAGCGCGCGGACTGTTTCAGTTCATCGACCAGACCTGGCTCGGCACAGTGAAAGAAGCCGGTCCGGCGCTCGGCTACGGCCAGTACGCCGATGCGATTTCCAGGTCGTCGTCAGGTGTCTATTCGGTCAGCGATCCTGCGGCGCGCAAGGCGATCCTTGATTTGCGCGATGACCCCGCCGCCAATGCCGCGATGGCTGGCGTGCTGACGCATTCCAACAGTTTCAAGCTGGTCAGCGCGATCGGGCGTCGTCCGACCGATGCTGAACTCTACATGGCGCACTTCATGGGCGTCGGTGGCGCCAGCAAGCTCATAACCAATGCTGAGAGTAATCCGAACGTCACGGGGGCTAGTCTGTTTCCCAATGCGGCGGCGGCCAACCGTCCGATCTTCTACGATCGTGGTGGCCGCGCTCGCACGGTGTCGGAAGTCTATTCGGTGCTGACCTCGCGCTATGCCGCCGCAGCAAATTCGAGCGCAACTCGCTCGGTGATGGCGTCGGCGGGCGTCGCGCCATCCAACATGTCGATGCCTGTTCGCATGGCATCGGCTACTGCGCCCGCCGACAATGCCGCGTATCTCGCCAGCTTTCCGGACGTCCGCAACGTGAAGGGGAGCACGTCGGCAAATGCCGCGCAGCCGTCGCAGGATGTCTCGTTCCGAACGCTGTTCCAGACCGGGACGCGGTCGCAGCCGGTCTCGCCAGCCGTGCAACAGCTCTGGGCCAACGGCACATCGACGCCGGCACTTCCGTCGACGCCGGAAGTGCGCGCGCCACAACCGTTCGATCTATTCAGCGACCGCGCCGGCGTGTTCAGCAGCTAGCGCCACAATCACTTCTCCAAGAGCGCTGACGCATTAACGCATCATCAATCAATGCAAACAGTTATGGTGAACTGTTTGTTAAGCGTCGTGGTTTATTTTGTATGACAGTGATGTCGCGCCGCGATGTCGTCTCGTTGCGTAAGCCGGAACTAGCATGATCGTTCGGCAGTTCATTTCCTGGGTCCGTACCGCTCCCTCCGGGGAGCGCGCCGAAGCCACGCGGTCGCTGGCTCGCGCTTGGCTGATTTCCGATTTGTCCGAGGACGATCGCGCCGCCGCGGAAGGCGCGCTGCTGATGTTGCTCGACGATGCGTCGCCGTTGGTACGGCAGGCGATGGCCGAAGTCTTTGCGCGCAGCCACGAAGCTCCTCCGGTCATTGTGCGGGCATTGTCGCTCGATCAGCCGTCGGTGGCGTTGCCGATTCTCGAACACTCCCCGCTGTTGATCGATGCCGATCTGGTTGATCTCGTCGCCACGGGATCGAGCGATGTGCAATGCGCGATTGCCCGTCGGATCAATTTGCCAAGCCCGGTGTGTGCTGCGATCGCCGAAGTCGGCTCGCCGGCTGCGGCGTTGGAGTTGATCGAAAACCCGTATGCAGCGCTCGCGCCATTTTCGTGGGATCGCATCGTGGAGCGCCACGGGCATCTTGCCGCGATCCGGGAATCGATGCTGGCGCTGGACGGTCTGCCGGCCGCGACGCGGCTCGCGCTGGTCGCCAAATTATCGGATACGCTGGCACAATTTGTTGTCGCACGGCGGTGGCTCAGCGCGGATCGCGCCGGGCGCGTGATCTCGGAAGCTCGCGAACGCTCGATGGTGAACGTGGCAACGCGCTCGCGCGGCGATGACATGCGCGGACTGGTCCAGCATCTTCGCGCTACCGGACAGCTGACGGCGGGATTGATCCTGCGTGCGTTGCTATCCGGAAATCTCGAACTGTTCGATCAGGCGCTGGTAGAACTCTCCGGCCTTGCACCGAGCCGTGTTGCGGCGCTGGTCCATGATCGCGGTGGTGTCGGCTTGAACGCTCTGTTGACGCGCTCTGGTCTGCCGGAATCGAGCTTCCCGGCTTTCCAGGCGGCGCTCGAAGCCACTCATGAGATCGGCTTTGTCGGCACGGTCGCGGGAGCTGCACGCTTGCGGCGGCGAATGGTGGAGCGTGTGCTGACACGCTGCGAAACGGACGAAAGCGTTTCCGAAGCACTTCTGATCTTGCTGCGCCGTTTCGCCACCGAGTCCGCGCGCGAGGAGGCCCGCGTGTTCTGCGATGAACTGGTAGCCGATGACGTCGATATTGCGCCCGAGCACCAACGCATCGCGGCGTAGTGCGAAATTCGACCGGTCGTCAAACGCGGCACGGGTTTTTCATCATTCCAATAGCAGCTCAATGCAAGAAGCCGGGACGGATCCGGCTGGAAGGCAATTCGGTGCTGCCGCTCGTTCAGTCTCCCGGCACGATGCTCGGCGCAAGAACGGCCTCGAGGTGTTCAGGCCGTTCACGATTGATGGCGACAAGATATTCATCGGCAACGCCACGCAACCGTTTGCTCAACTCGTTGGCCACCCCGATGCGCTGGCTATTTGATTGCTCACGCACGATGGCCTGGATGGCGTTAATGTGATGCGCGATCAAATCGCCGGGCACCTTGGTCAGGTCCGGGGCATGCTCGATGATGCGGCACAGGCTTTCTGCGGTCGCGCCTGCGGTCGGATAGCCGAAGGTCGCGGCATCGCCCTTGATGTCGTGCGCGGCGCGAAACAACTCATCACGCGCGAGCGCCGAAAACCCGTCCTTCAGAATGACTGCATGCGCCGCTGCTAGCCGGTCGCATTCGATGGACATCCATTTCTCGAATTCACCCGACAGATCCTGCAGCGCTTGTTCGGCCCGCGCGACAGGATCGTCGAAATCCTTGTCCTCGACGTAACGCATCACGCCTCGCAGCGGATTGGGCTGGGTGATGACGTGGTGATCGGCGAAAGCCTTCACTTGCAATGTCGGCGGCTTCGGTCGGGCCATGGTGGCGTCCTGAGATGGCTATCCGGGCATACGGGCTTTGTCGAGCAGCGATGGTTGTTGCATCACTTCCATCGCGCCACCGGTGCGGCGTTCCGGTCCGACGTAGGAATTGGTGGTGTTGCGGCGGCGATCAGGCCCGAAGTAATTTTTCGTTTTGATGAAAGGTCGCGGATTGGCCACGACATTCATGATGCGCTGATACAAGCCCTTCGCGGAAATCGGCTTGGCAAGGAACTCGGTCACGCCGGCGTCGCGGGCCAGGGTTACGCGACGCTTCTCGGAATGTCCGGTCAGCATGATGATGGGAGCGTACGGATTGCCGTTGGCATCCGGCTGGCGGATCATCTGCGCCAGTTCCAGCCCGTCGAAGATCGGCATCGACCAGTCGGTGATGACGATGTCCGGCACATAATGGCTGAACATCTCCAGCGCCGTGGCGCCGTCTTCGGACTCGTAGACCTCGCGTGCTCCGAACGAATGCAGCAGCGTGCGCAGAATGCGGCGCATATGCGCATTGTCGTCGCAGACAAGAAATCGCAGCTTGTTGAAATCGATACGATACATGGATCGGCTCTGCGCGGGCCGGCGACAAGCCGGTATACCTCGCGTTAACTATATCGAGCCGTCGTTAACGAATGGTTGCCGGCGCGGGGGAGGCCTGCTCGAGACTAGTAGTTGAACTGCTCGCTCAGGATGCGCTCTTCGAGACTGTGGCCGGGGTCGAACAGCATGCGCATCGAGATCGTTTTGTCGGATAGGATCTCGACGCGCTGCACGTTGCGCGCCTCGTCGTGGTCGGCCACCGCGGCGACCGGTCGCTTGTCGCTTTCCAGCACCTCGATGACGACAAAGGCCGTGTTCGGGAGCAGGGCACCGCGCCAGCGCCGAGGCCGGAAGGCGCTGATTGGAGTGAGCGCCAGCAAATCGGCATTGATCGGCAGGATCGGCCCCTGCGCCGAGAGATTGTAGGCGGTAGACCCTGCCGGGGTCGCGACCAAGACGCCGTCAGCGACAAGCTCGGGCATCCGTTCGCGCTCATCTATCAGGATACGCAAGCGCGCAGCCTGGTGTCTCTGCCGGAAAACTGAAACCTCGTTGATCGCATGATGAATGTGCACCTGTCCGTGAACATCGGTTGCGCGCATCAACAAGGGATGGATCACTGTGTCGCGGGCCGCGGCCAACCGCGCGTAAAGGTCTTCCGAGCGATACTCGTTCATCAGGAAGCCTACGGTGCCGCGATGCATCCCGTAGATCGGCTTGTTGGAGCGCATCTGCTGGTGCAGCGTTTGCAGCATCAAGCCGTCGCCGCCGAGCGCAACGACGACGTCAGCCTTGGCTGGACTGTGATTGCCGTAGGTTTTCACCAGGCTGGCGAGCGCCTGCTGCGCCTCCACACCGGGACTCGCGACAAAGGCGATCCGCTCATATCGCGTGGGTTTGATCATGAAGCGTCGGCCTCTGCTGCATTTGACGGCGTGAATGGGTAACGTCGGCGCAGCCGTCGTCTATACACCCATGCATCGCTTGTCGAGACGGCAATTAAGGACGCTTCGCCGGGCTTGTCGAGGGCGTTAGCGGCAAATGGTTATCGTCAAAAACCACGGCCGGCGTCGCGGCAACGGCGCGCCGGCCTCTCATGTTCGGAAATCGCGGTACGGCTGCGGGATATCAGTAGACCAGTCCGGTGCCGGGCGCCTTCTCCAATGCTGCCGCCAATGACCGGTACTCCGCACAATCCGTGCCGCACAAAGCTCCGATCCGGGTGAGGTGGTACTGCGCCTGATCCCGGTTGCCCTGCTCGATCTGCCACAGGCCGTAATATTGCCACGTGCGGACGTGTCCTGGGTCGGCCTTCAGCGCCCGTTCGTACCAGACCTGGGACACCTTGTAGTTGCCGAGCTTGCGATATGAATAGCCGATCAGATTGGCGACATCGGCGCGATCGTCGTGGTTCAGCGCCTTGAGTTGATCGATCGCGGCCGCGTAGTCATGGTGATCGTAGATCGTGCTGTAAGCCGTCTTGAAGCCTTGAAGGAAGACCGGATCGTCAACGCTCGAACTGCTCTTCTTCGATTTCTTGCTGTCCTTGGGTGCCGACTTGCTGCTCGGTGGCGGTGAGGAGGGTTCGTCGGACCCGGCGGCGAAAGTCGGCGTGGTGACGGAAGGGACTGCGAGCGCCAGGGTCAATACCGCGGCTGCCGCCCATTCGATTGCAGATTTGCTCATGGCTTCTCCTGTTCATGCGCGTCGAACGCGTGCAATGCCCCACCATCAAACATCCTGGAAGCGCCGATATTCCATCACGGTTGGTGGAACGTGTCACGAGATTTGCCGGGGATGAGCCGGCAGGATGTTGCGACTGCGATCACAAGATCATGACCAACAATTCATCAAGATGAATGAAGCCACACGTGCCGCTTCAGGGTGGGTTCAGCGTGGGCGACCTAACGTCGGTACATGATCGACGAGCCCGGCCAACTGACCGGTCAACTTCGTGATCGAACAGGAGATGACCATGCTGAAGACGATTTCCGCTGCGCTGCTCGCCGTTTCAATGCTCGCTGCTCCGGCGATGGCGGCAAGTGCTGCCAAGACGGTGACGCCGGTGACCAAATCCGCAACCTTCCACGGCAAACATCTGAATTCCCATGTGCTGAAGGCGCAGGCCCATATGAAGCGCGGCAAGCACCATCACGCGCGGCATTTCCATCATCATCGGCACTATGCCGCCAAGAAGATGCATCTTAGCCAGATGCATCGTCACTAAGGCGACAAATCCCAGCTATTCGGCCGATCGCGCCGCGGTTGCTCCGTGCAGCCGCGGCGTAGTCGTGTGCAGGCTATTGCCATGAGGGCTCGTCGTACACAAATTGTCGACCGTTGTAGTCTCATGGTTTGGTCCAATGACATTGAAATCGGCGAGTCGTTTGCTGGCGTGTTTGGCGCTTTGCCTGGCGGTGGGCGTCGTCGGGTCGATCTTCACCGCACCTGAAATTCCTGGCTGGTATGCCGGGTTGACCAAGCCGTCCTGGACACCGCCTCCGTTTGTTTTTCCGATCGCCTGGACTGTTCTCTACGTTCTTATGGCAACCGCACTATGGCGTTTATGGGATCGCGTCGCGCCGTCTCGGGCGCGCCAGATCGCGATTGGCTGGTTTTTCGTACAACTCGTCCTGAACTCGGCGTGGTCGCCAGTGTTCTTCGGCTGGCATGGCACCCGCGCTGCGCTGGCGGTGATCGTTGCACTTTTGATTGCGATCATCGTCACGATTCTCGCAAGTCGTCGCATCGATGGTGTCGCAGCGGCGCTGCTGCTGCCATATCTGGCATGGGTCGCTTATGCCACGACGATCAACGCCGGCGTCGTTGTGCTGAACTGATTGCTTACAAGAATTGATCTGCAATCGCGTCGAAGCCGCGGCGCCAGCACTTGGCATATTCCGGATCAAGCGGCGTCGCTTCCGAAGCCATGCGGATGGCGACTAACTCGGCTTCGGGATGGATGTAGATCCACTGGCCATGGATGCCGAGGGCGCACAGAACACCGACGGTCCGATCGATCTGATACCACTTGCTGCGATAGCTTCCACCCGGAAACAGTTCGGCGAAATCACCCTTGGCCCAGGCAGCGGACGTGTCTGCCTCGTTGATGTCGTCGATCCACCATCCCGGCACGACCTGCTGACCGTTGGCGATGCCGCGCTGGCGGATCATTTCGCCGAAGCGGGCGAGATCGCGTGGCGTCACGCAGATACCGCCGGCGGCCCGCATCGCATTGCGCGAGTCGACGGTGATATAGGCGTCGCGTTCGGCGCCAAGCGGTATCCAAAGATACTCGCTGATGATCTCCGCCAATGGCTGATCGCAAGCGCGCTCGTAAACCCAGCCGAGCACGTCGGTGTTGGTCGACACATAGTGAAACGTTTCGCCGTGCTTGTTGCCGTCGGGGCGCATCGAGGCAAGGAAGCGGCGCTGGTCGAGCGTCTCGCGCCCATGTGGGACCGGATCCCAGCCGACGGCGTAGCGATAGCGGATCACGTCGCCATCGGGATCGTCATAGTCTTCGATGAAGCGGATGCCGACCACCATGTCGAGCAAGTGGCGCACGGTGCAGTCGCCGTAGACCGAGGCTTTCAGTTCGGGGATGTAGTCGACCACCAGATCTTCGGGATCGAGCAGGCCGCGATCCGTGAGGATTCCGCCCAGCGCACCGCAGATCGATTTGCTCACCGAGAACACAATGTGCGGCGTGGTTGCGTTCATGCCGTTGGCATACCACTCCGCGGTGATGCGGCCGCGCCGCATGACCACCAGTGCGTCGGTGTGCGTGGTCTTGAGTGCGCGATGCAGCGTCGTCAGTTCGCCGTTCAGTCCTTCGAACTCGGTCTGCATGATATCTTCGAGGCTGGAGTCCAGCGGTACGCCATGACCGGACGCCGGGATGTTCGCCGTCGGTAACAACCGCCGGACATTGTGAAAACTCCAGCTGTTGAACGGCCGGGTTCGCCAGTTCGCGAGGGTAACAAGCTTGTCCGAGGTCGGCGGGAAATCATTCATCAGGTCGTGAAACGTCATGCTTCTCTCCGATGCCTGCGCCACCGAGTTCCGGCCGCAAGTCGTTGTCATGCTGTCATTATTTGCCTGGAACCGCGATCCGCGATGTGAGTTCGGCCGTGCCCTCATATGTCAGGCGCTGCCGTCGACGCTCCTTTCACGCCCGCATTGAACCAGAAGTGTTCCTGAAAGGACACAGATACGTACTATCGCTGCTTTTTGTTCGCCGCCAAGCAACCAAATTGACGCCACGTTGTTTGACGAGTCTGGCAGGGCTAACAAGGGGATCTTCGATGAAAAAATTTCTGCTCGCTGCGGCTGCGACCGCCATCTTCGTCGCGCCTGCTGCGGCCGCTGATTTGCCGCCGCGTCCGTATACCAAAGCGCCGCCGGCTTACACGGCTCCGGCTGTTGTCTACAACTGGACCGGCTTCTACATCGGCGGACACATTGGGGGCGGCTTCGGTGGTGACAGCTTGCAGGGTAGCGACGCGCGCTTCCTCGGTGGTGTGCAGGGCGGCTACGATTATCAGTTCGCCAATAACTGGGTGATGGGTCTCGAGGCCAACTATAGCTGGCTTGGATCGAGCGGCGGCGGCGTCGTGTTCCCCGGCGGGACCATTGTATCCGGCAATAACAGCGGCCTTGGTTCTGTCACCGGCCGGCTCGGCTATAGCTGGGGTCCGACGCTGCTTTACGCCAAGGGTGGTTATGCATTCCGCGATCGCGATCTCAACGTGACGTTGGGTGGCGTGCCGCAGGGCTTCACCACGAGCGGCAATCGTAACGACGGTTACACGGTTGGCGCCGGTCTCGAATATATGTTCGCACCGAACTGGTCGGCCAAGGTTGAGTATCAATATTACAACTTCGGCAACACGACCTTCACTGCCAGCTCGTCGCCTGAAATCGTCGGCGCCAGTTTCCGCAACGACGAACACACCATCAAGGCAGGCTTGAACTATCGCTTCGGTTGGGGCGGCCCCGCAGCGACCGCCTACTAACGCGGTGCGGCGAGAGCAGTCATTTGTCTAAACGTGAAAAAGGCCGGCGTGACGCCGGCCTTTTTGTTTGCAGGTAGACGGAGGCTTGCACCGCTATTCCGCTTTCTCGTCGTCATGCAATTCGAACGCGCCGAGATGAAACTCCGGCGGCTCATCGGGCGTGGTTGGTAGCGGGACGAGGGTGAATGCTGCATGTGGATGTTTTTGCCAGATCGCGAGATCTTCCGCGGAGATGGTAAGCCAGCCGAACGTGAACAGGTAGCGTCCGGGTTTGGCGGCACGCCCGACCTGTTGCCAATTCACCTTGCGCGCCGCGACATCCATCATGGGTGTCTCGGATGTCTCATGGGCAAGCGGGATATCATCGATGACTCCCCAATTGCGCGCACGCCGATGTCGTACGTTCCGTTCGTCTCGGCGCGCCGGAACGCCAGTCTAGGGCGCATTGGCCGATTGGCAATTTGAACTGATCGGAGAGTGGTGCCGGTTGAGAGGATTGAACTCCCGACCTTCGGTTTACAAAACCGCTGCTCTACCGCTGAGCTAAACCGGCTCCGCGCAGAGAGCTATCAGCGTCGTACCGTCCCGACAAGTCCAGCAGCGCCGCGAAGTCATGCAAAGCGGCAATTTCGACGTGTCGGGACGGGCGGTTGGTATGAAGCGCTATTTGGCGGTCTTGCTTGCGTCGCCCTTTTCGGCGCTGCCGGTCGTATCCCGGCGTTCCTGCGGCGTTTCACCGGTCGCGGGTTTGCCGGTTTGGGCATCGTGACCAGAGGCCTCAGGCGCATTGGCGGGGGCGGATTGCTTGGAGGGCGGCTGATTGACGCCGCCCTGGTTGGTGGTCTGAGCGAGTGCGAGACCGGACACGGCCATCGCGGCGGTGATGACCGCCGTTGCGAGTATGTTTTTTCCCATCAGTTCCTCTCGTGTCATGGACAATTCCACAACGGACCGGTCGTTCCCGGCCGAAGCGGACATCATGACGCAGCCTTTGTTCCGGATGAGGTCGCTTCCCGGGAGTTTACGTAATTCAGACAATTGAATTCGAGGGGGCGCTTGCGCGTTAGCCTTACCGTGAAATTGGACGGCAGCTTTAACTTCTGCGAGCGGTGCCTGCTTTAAGATAAGGCTGCAATTGAAGGGTTTCCTCGCATGCGGGCCTTGCTGGCATTTGCTGTATCGATCGCGATGACGTTAACGGCTTCGGCCAATGACGGATTCTCGGTGGTGATTCCGGGCCGTCCTGGGGTGCCGATCATGATCAACGGCGTCGATGCGTCGTATGCTGTGATCGAGAGCGATTGGGGGTTGGCCCGCGGCATCCACATGCAGCCGACTGTCTATGGCGGCCGATACATCGATCGCGAGCCGCGCGTCGGGCACTATTATCCGAGCGCGGGTCATCGGCCCGGCTATGGCCGATTGGAAATCGAGCCGCCGGCAAATCGCAAGTTGCCGCGACCGGCTGAAAGTTTCCATCAGTCATGGGGTGCGCAGTCCGCACCGCCGGCCCCGGCCGAAGTTCCGCTTTATCCGCCGATGGTGCTTCAGGCGCCGCGCGACATGGGCGTTCCGCATCCGCGGCCGCGATACGACGCCCGCCCCCAGCCTTAGTTCGAAGCTGATTGCCACAGGAGAGATCGTTATGCGTCAGATGTTGTCACGAGTTATTGCAGCGATGGCCGTTGTCGGCCTCGGGACTGTGCCGGCAGTGGCGTGCGGTGGCGTGGTCGCCGCCGGTTGTGCGCCCTGCGGCCAGGCTTGGGTCAGCCCATGCGGGCAGGGCGCCTGGGCTTATCCGAATTATACCGCGTACAGCTATCACCAGCGCCTGACCGATCCGGATGCGCTCTTTGCTCCTCGGGCAGGGCGTTATTTCTACGTGAACCAGGGCCCCACATTTACTGGCCCCGGCATGTGGGCTCCCGTGCCGGTCTATCGTGAGGGGGCGGTGACGGGGTGGCGCGGTTACAAGCGTGGCTATTATCATTCACGCGTTCGCTATGGCTACGGGCCGTACCACGCGCATCATCATCACCACCACCACGCGCATCACCACGCAAACCAGCGTTGATCGCGGGGTAACGGCTGCTGCTACTGCAACGTGAGGTGACGCGCGGCAGGCTCATCGATCGCCCGTATGCCATCCGGTGTGCGGGCGATTGCTTTTCAGTTACGGCATCAAGCCGAGACGGCTGGCGCAGATGTAAAGCGATAGAGCCGCGGCGTTGGAGACATTGAGGCTCTTGATGTCGCCCGGCATGTCGAGGCGCGTCATCACGCTGCAGGTCTCGCGCGTCAGCTGCCGCAAGCCTTTGCCCTCGGCGCCGAGCACCAGCGCCAGTGGCTGCGTCAGTTCTACCTTCGCAAGATTTTCGCCACCTTCGCTGTCGAGACCGACGGTCATGAAACCGCGCTCGTTTAGCGCGGCAAGGGCACGTGCGAGATTTTGCACCGTCACCATCGGCACCAATTCCAATGCGCCTGATGCCGATTTGGCCAGCACGCCGGTGGCTTCCGGCGAGTGCCGCGCCGTGGTGACGATGGCCTTGACCGCGAACGCCGCCGCCGAGCGCATGATGGCGCCGACGTTATGCGGATCGGTAATCTGGTCGAGTACCAGCACGATGCCGGTTTGCGGCAGCGTATCGATATCCGGCGAGGGCAGTGGATCGGCTTCGGCGAACAGCCCCTGATGCACGGCGTCGGGGCCAAGCAGCTGATCGATGGTTTGCGGCCGCACGATTTCGGGCGCGATTTTGGTCGCGATGTTCTCCTCAGTCAGCCGCCGTGCCGCATTCTCGGTGAGGAGAAGCTTGCGGATTTGCCGCTGCGGATTGGCCAGGGCTGCCGTGACGGTGTGCCAACCATAAAGGATGACGGGGCTGTCGCCGCGCTCTTCACGGTCGCGCCAGGTGCCACGGCGATCCCGGGTACCGCGATTCCCCGGCGCCTTGCCGGCTGGCCGTCCGAATCGCGGCTTTCGATGGTCATGATTCATGCGCGCTTGTCTCACGAGAGCCGAATTATGGCAATTTCAGCCGAAAGGCGCGGTCAGTGGTCGATTTATTCCCGTTGGCTGCGGTTGACTTTGCCATGCCGCATCCGCATAAACGCGCCCGACCGCAGCCCTTTGAAAGGGTGCGCGTTTCAACGTCATCGATGGCCGCACAGCCACCGTCTTGGTGGAGGTGGGTCCGATGGGGTCGAGCGGGGGAGTGTCCCGAGTGGCAAAGGGAGCTGACTGTAAATCAGCCGCCGTATGGCTTCGAAGGTTCGAGTCCTTCTTCCCCCACCATCCTGATTTCACTATGAAATTGCCGCGTTAGGCGGAGAGTTTGCCGAGCTTGTTCCCCCGACTGGTGCAAGTCGGCTCGCCGACGTCGCGTCCGTCTGCAGCAGTCGCTCTGGGGAAGCTATCTCACCGCGAGCGAATGAAGCCGTTGATGGCGGCCACCGCCGAGCCATCCCGCATGAAAAAGGCGTGCGCGCTGCGGGGGCCGCATGGATCCGGAACCGGCGGCCCACGATTGTTGAGCCATTGCACGGCGACCCTTCCGTCGGCCCACTTGGCAAAGGTCGCTACCGCAGACGGCGGTGAGACATCGCATGCATCCGCGCGGTGATGGATGGCGAGTGTACGCGGAAGCTTGGCCGGCGAGCTCAATTCGCTGCGAACGCCATCGTAGGCGCCGGAGACCAGCACGACGCCGCTGACTTGCGCACCGGCGACCAGTGCCCGTGCGACATCGATGGTGCCATGACCGAAGCCGATCAGGATGACTTTGCGGCCCTTGGCTGCCTCGGTCCGCGCGATCGAGACAGCTTCGCCTGGGGAGGTGCTGACGACGGCCGAGGTGCTGCCACTGCCGATGCGGTACTTGTTTCTGACGAGGAAGTCGCTCGATCCAGCCTCCGCGCTGTCGGGCATCAGGATAGCCGCGCGACTCTGTGCTGCGGCCGAATCGAATGAGGCGAATGAGCCGAGCAGGGCAGCCGCCATGCCAACGCTTCGGAGCAGGGTGAAGATTCTGCCAGCTATCATGTGGTTCGCTTCGCTCCGAAGGATGTCCTCACCAGTAGCGGTCGAAACATGTGCGGCCGATCGGCGGCCAACTCGCGGCGATCATGCGTCGCCGGTACGGCTTGCGCAACCGGATGCCCGAATTCTGTTGCTGAAAATCCTCAGCGCATCGTTGAATCGGGGGCGTTGCCGTTTTCCTTTTGACTGTGCGGGGCTGCATACCGTTACGTGAGATCGCTGGGCCAAGGACGACGACGATGTTTGAAGCAATTATCGCGATCTGTGTTTTACTGAGTGGAGCTATTTTCCTCGCCCATGCCGTTGACGGCTATCGGTCCGGACAAAAGCGCGCGGCCTGAGCCGACACAAGCCGGCTCAGTCCGTCCCTTCGGGCTGATCGGCGTTTTGAATTTCCCGATAATGGCAGCGAAGGCAGGGGCACTGCCCCCTTTGCCACTGATCGTAACTTCCGCAAGCGCGCCACCGCTCGCTTGCAGTCAGGTCAGGCCGTTTTGATCCATACCGCCTTGACGTTGAGATACTCCTCGACGTGCTGAATGCCGGATTCACGGCCGTAGCCGCTCATCTTGTAGCCACCAAACGGCACGGCCGGGTCCATCGCCTGATAACAATTGACCCAGACCGAGCCGGCACGGATCGCCTTGGCGAATTTGTGCGCCTTGCTGACATCGCGCGTCCAGACGCCGCTGCCGAGACCGAAATTGGTGGCGTTGGCGCGCTTCGCCAGTTCTTCGGGATCGTCGAAGGAGATCGCCGAGATCACCGGCCCGAAGATTTCCTCCTGCGCGATGCGCATCTCATCACGGACATTGGCGAAGACCGTGGGTGGCACGAAGTAGCCTTTGTCGAGCTTGCCTTCGGTCAGGCGACTGCCGCCGACGACGGCGGAAGCGCCTTCTTTCTGCCCGACCTCGAAATAGCTGGTGACGCGCGTGAGCTGCTCCTGCGACACCAGCGGTCCGATCTGGACTTCGGGGTCAAGTCCGTTGCCGACCTTCAGGCCCTTGCCGAATTCGGCGACCTTGCTGACGAACTCGTCGTAGATGCGTTGCTCGACGAAGAGCCGGGTCCCGGCGCTGCAAATCTGGCCGGAGTTGGCAAACACCGCCATCGCCGCGCCGGGCACCGCCGCGTCGATGTCGGCATCGGCAAAGACGATGTCAGGCGATTTGCCGCCAAGTTCGAGCGAGACGCGCTTGAGGTTGCCGGCCGAGGCCCTGACGATGGCTTGCCCGGTGAGGTGCGAGCCGGTGAACGCCACCTTGTCGACGTCGGGATGCGCGGCAAGCGCCGCGCCCGCGGTCTCGCCGTAGCCCGGCACGACGTTGATGACACCGGGCGGCACGCCGGCCTCCAAGGCCAGTTCGCCCAGCCGCAGCGGCGTCAGTGGCGCCTCCTCGGCAGGCTTGAGCACGACGGTGCAACCGGTAGCCAGCGCCGGGCCGATCTTCCAGATGCTGGCGGTCAGCGGGCTGTTCCACGGAATGATGGCGCCGACGACGCCGACCGGCTCCTTCAGCGTATAAGAGAAGATCTCGCCCGGCAGCGAGTTCTCGATGGTCTCGCCGTGGATCGACGTGGCCTGACCGGCATAGAACCGTAGCATGCCGAGCACGCGCAGCCGGCCGCCGCGCGTGCGGCTGAGCGGCGCGCCCATATCGAGGGTATCCAGCGTGCTGAGTTCGTCGAAATGCCTTTCGACGAGGTCGGCGAACCTGAGCAGCAGGTTCTGCCGTTCGAATGGCGTGAACTTGCTCCACGGGCCTTCGAAGGCCCGGCGCGCCGCCGCCACGGCCTTGTCGATATCCGGTTTGTCTCCTTCGGCAACCGTCGCCAGCAATTCGCCCGTGGCCGGATTGTGCGTTTCGAACGTCTTGCCCGACGTGGCGTCAATCCACTGACCGTCGATCAGCATCTTCTTTTTGCCGCCGTCGGCATAAGGATGACGATTGATGGGAATCGGTTGAGCTTGTGCCATGAGAGCCTCCCGTTTGTTGATCTTGTCGCGATCGTTATATTGATTTGGCTATAATGGTTGGCGTTGAGCCTAGCACGTCCGGATATCGCATGGCAGCCAGCCGCGGCAGGGCCGCAATGGACGATCCGGCGATTGCGGCGCGCTGCCGCACGCTGCCCTTCGGAGGCACCCAATTAACCCGGTATCAACCTCTTTCTTGAAGCCTGAGGGGCAGGAGATTGTGCCGTGGCGAACCGACGCGATTCCAGATTTGGCGATTCCAAGGACGTCGGACTGCGGTCCGCACGTGCCTACCCGCGCCCGGTGGAGACAGAGGGGACCCGGTTGGCGAATTGGCCGCCGCCGTATCGTGGCAAGGAAAACAAGCCGGTCATCATGAAGCACAAGTCCGGCGAAGTACCGAAGAGGGCCAAGCCGCGGGGCTGGCGGCTGACCCGCGCCATATTCTCCGAGTTCGCGGACGATTGACCGCAGTCCTCGCCGGGCCGGGGGGACATATTCGCCACCGGAAATTACCCGCCGGGGCGGTTGAGACCTGTGCGGTGCCGTGATAGTTCATCGCCGGGTATGCGGGTGTAGCTCAATGGTAGAGCAGCAGCCTTCCAAGCTGAATACGAGGGTTCGATTCCCTTCACCCGCTCCAATATCCTGACATTTCGCTTTTATTTTGGATCGGCGGGCGACGCCGGATAACGCAGGGTGTGCAACCGCAAGCGTGTTCCAAACTCGAATGCACTGTACGACAGGCAATCGCGAAGCGAGTGCTGGAACGTTGCTGCACGTCTCCATTTCTTGACAACCACAAGGAAAGTACAGCTAATTAACTAATATTAACGTGGAGGATTTAATATGAATACTCCTGAAAATGATTTCCAGACGATGTCCAATTCAGGTGAAGACCGGCGCAGATTTCTGGCTGCCTGTGGCAGGTTCGCGGTCGTTACGCCACCTGCCATCACCCTGCTGTTGTCCACCTCGCTCAACTCTTCGGCGATTGCCGGTTCTGGCGGTGGAAAGAACGGTAACAACGGGTTCGGCAACGGCGGCGGTGACGGCAGCCCGAATGGCAAAACCGATATCAATCGCTGACCTGGCTGCGCGCTTGAGGCCCTCGCGCGGCTCATCGATAATCCAGTAATCGCGTGCTGCGGTCGAAAGACCTGCTGACCAAGCGCGGTCGTGCGTGCGGCGCAACAGAGACGTAGCCGCGCCATTCCACATATGTGGCACATCGGAGGCTGCAAAACCTCGGTGTCACCGAATTCTTGCCAAACTTCCTAATCAAACCCCGAGTATGAATTTTTGTTCATTCTGCTCACGGGGGACAGTGTGCCGATCAAGAACGTCGTCATACCAATCGAGACTGAATATCTGGAAGAAGCTGCGCGCGTGCGACGCATTTCCCGCACCCGCCTCGTTCAAATCGTGATGGAAAAAATCGTAACCGATCAGCTCGTCACCTCTGTGCTCAATGACGACGATCGTGAGCATACGATTGAAAGCAAACCGAGATACCGGCGGTTCCAGCCGCGCGGGTAGGGCATCGAAGAAGCGCGCCGTCAGGTTCCGGTGCGGTCGCGTGATGTAACAGCTTTGGATGTCTTGGGGCGGCCCGCCGTCAATGCCAACGTCGTAACGGCGACTACACGGTCGATAACGCCGTCGACGTCATCGAGATCGCATAGGCCTTCCGAGAGTTTATCCAACCGTTCGCTGTCGCGAATGGTCTGATGCGCCATTGCGAGCGCAAAGTGCAGTCCCCAGTAGATATCGACATCTGCACAGCCGGGCAGCGCGCGCCGCATCGCTGCGGCAAAGCGCCGAAGGTGGCTGATCTCGCGATTGCGGATCTTGCGGATCGGCGGTACCGCCTCAATCGACGCGCGGATCATGAAACGCGCGGCGGTCGAGCGTTGCTTTTCCGGACCAAGGCAGCCGCGTAGCGTCGGCCCGACCAGTGCACGCATCACAGCTTCGATTGGCGCGCGGCCGCCGCCCGCGTCTTCGGCAGCTTTCAATTCCGCGAGCCGTTCATGATTGAGCACAATGCTGCGCGTCACAAACAGCTCCGCGATCAATTCGTCCTTCGATCCGAAATGGTAGTTCACCGCGGCCAGGTTGACGTTGGCCTCGGCGACAATGTCGCGCAAGGTGACGTCCGAGAAGCCACGCTCGGCGTAAAGACGCTCGGCGGCGCTGAGAATCGCCGTTCTGGTGTGGTCCGTAGCCATCGCCCGTCGCTTCAGCTCGATCATCCGCTCATGGCCCCATGCGCATGGCGCCCAACGCGGTTGTTGCATTTCAAACAGTTGTATGAAACTATCGTTTTACTGTCGGGAAATGTCAATGCGCCACCGGCGCGAATATTTCCTGGCCACTTGCCGGTCGATCTTTCATCGCAGCCGCGACGGCGTCGCGAAAGCTGTGTTGCGGTCGAATATCGACGGCGGGACAGTGCCGCCAAAGTTTGCAACAACCTGTGAGGACCGCCCCATGGACTTCAATATGTCGGACCGCCAGCGCGAATGGCTCGATCGCGTGCAATCGTTCATGACCAAGCATGTGCGTCCGGCCGTGCCGATCTACCGGCAGCAGGATGAGCAGGGCGAGCGCTGGAAGGTGATTTCGATCGTCGAGGAATTGAAGAAGAAGGCGCGTGCCGAAGGCCTCTGGAACATGTTCATGCCGCCGTCGGAGCACGAGGATGATGAATTCCGCGGTGCGGGATTGAGCAATCTCGAATACGCGCCGCTCGCCGAGGAGATGGGCCACATCGGCTGGGCCTCGGAAGTGTTCAACTGCTCGGCGCCGGATACCGGCAACATGGAAGTGTTGATGCGCTATGGCTCGAAAGAGAACAAGCGCCAGTGGCTGCGGCCGCTGATGGAGGGCGAAATCCGCTCCGCGTTCCTGATGACCGAGCCGGCGGTGGCTTCGTCCGACGCTACCAACATCGAGACGCGCATCGAGAAGGATGGCGATCACTACGTCATCAACGGCCGCAAGTGGTGGTCGTCGGGTGTCGGCGATCCACGTTGCAAGATCGCCATCGTGATGGGCAAGACCGATCCGAAGGCGCCGCGTCATCAGCAGCAATCGCAGATCCTGGTGCCGCTCGATTCGAAGGGCATCACGGTCGAGAAATTGCTGCCGGTGTTCGGTTTCGACGATGCGCCGCACGGCCACGCCCAGGTGCTGATGGAAAACGTCCGCGTTCCAGCAAGCAACCTGCTGCTCGGCGAGGGACGGGGATTCGAGATCGCTCAGGGCCGCCTCGGTCCGGGCCGTATCCATCACTGCATGCGCACCATCGGCAAAGCCGAGGAGGCGCTGGAGAAGATGGTGAAGCGGCTGTCGTCGCGCACTGCGTTCGGCAAGAAGATCATCGAGCATTCGATCTGGGAGCAGCGCATCGCCGAAGCGCGCACCGACATCGAGATGAATCGCCTGCTGTGCCTCAAGGCAGCTGACATGATGGACAAGGTCGGCAACAAGACCGCGCAGCTCGAGATCGCGATGATCAAGGTGGCGGCGCCGAACATGGCGCTGAGGATCATCGATAACGCCATTCAGGCGTTCGGCGCTGCCGGCGTGTCCGACGATGCCGGCCTCGCACGCGATTATGCCTCGATGCGCACCATGCGTCTGGCCGATGGTCCGGATGAGGTGCACAATCGCGCCATTGCCAGACTTGAACTTCGGAAGTATTCAAATTCTCCCACTCACTAACTGGGAGCGTCTTGCGGCGCTCCCGCGAAGAAACGAGGGAGCGCCGTAGTGGCCGAAGGTGTCAGGAAGGATGAAGAATATTCCGGCACCAAGCCGGTCGAGGAACGTCATCGGATCGATGAGATTCGCCTCGACGGCTGGATGCGTGAGAATGTCGAAGGCTATCAAGGGCCGCTGACTGTTCTGCAATTCAAGGGCGGCCAGTCCAACCCGACGTATCGGCTCGATACGCCGCAGCGTTCCTACGTTATGCGGCGGAAGCCGTTCGGCAAGCTGTTGCCATCGGCCCACGCGGTGGACCGCGAATTTCGCGTCATTGCCGCGCTCGGCAAGCAAGGCTTTCCGGTCGCGAAAGCCTATGCGCTTTGCACCGATGATGCTGTGATCGGCGCGGCATTCTATATCATGTCGATGGAAGAGGGCCGCGTATTCTGGGATCCGCTGTTACCCAGTCAGCCGGCGGAAGCGCGCCGCGCCATCTTCACCAGCAAGATCGAAACGCTGGCGAAGTTGCACCAATACGAACCGGACAAAATCGGACTCGGCGATTTCGGCAAGCCGGGAAACTATTTCGCGCGTCAGGTCGATCGCTGGACAAAGCAGTATCGCGCCTCGGAAACGCAGCACATTCCGGAAATGGAACACTTGATCGAGTGGCTGCCGCGCACCGTGCCAGAGCAACAGCGCGTTTCCATCGTGCATGGCGACTACCGGCTCGACAACATGATCTTCCATGCCACCGAACCGCGCGTGCAGGCGGTGCTGGACTGGGAGTTGTCGACGCTCGGCGATCCGATGGCCGACTTCACCTATCTCTTGATGCAATGGACCATGCCCGGACTGCAGGGCGCCGATTTCAAGGCGCTCAACATTCCGACGATGGAAGAGGCCGCCGAGATTTACTGCAAGGCGACAGGCCGCGACGGCATCGCCGATCTCAATTGGTATTTCTCCTACAATCTGTTCCGGCTCGCGGGCATTACGCAGGGTATCGCCGGCCGGATACGTGACGGGACGGCGGCAAGCGCCAAGGCGATGGAGTCCGCCAAGCGGACCGTGCCGCTGTCGAAGGCGTCATGGGAGTACGCGCAGAAGGCCGGCGCGGTTTAAGCAACATCATCGAGACGCGATCCGTCCGGATCGCGTCTCATTCTCATTGCAATTCTCTAATTGAGTGCGGCAAAGCCAGCGCCTTGGCGGCTGCGCTTGATGTCTTACAGGTCCGGCGAACGGCGTTCGCCGCACATGACCGATCCGGATACGATCTTGGTTCTCTCCCCCAACCTGCGTGGAAGTCTGCTTATGGCTGTGGCCATGGCGGCATTCACGATGAACGATGCGATCACCAAGGCGGTGTCGGCCGAAATCAACTTTGGCCAGGTCATGCTGGTGCGCGGCGTCTTCGCCATCGTGCTGATCGCGGCGCTGACCTGGCACCAGCGCGCCATACGTCCGCTGCGCACGCTGATGGTGAAATCTGTCGCGCTGCGAGTGATGGGCGAGGTCGGCGGCTCGATTTCATTCCTTGCCGCTATCACGCATATGCCGCTCGCCAATGCCGCGGCGATCTTTCAGGCGTTACCGCTCGCCATCACCCTCGGCGCGGCGCTGTTTTTTGCCGAACCAGTCGGCTGGCGGCGCTGGATGGCGATTGCGGCGGGTTTCATCGGCGTGCTGATCATCGTCCGGCCGGGCGTCGAAGGCTTCAGCCAGTTCTCGCTGTTCGCGCTGATCTCGGTGGCTTTCTGCACCGTGCGTGATCTCGCGACCAAACGCATCCCGTCCGAAATTCCCTCCATGTTCATCACGCTGCTGACGACGATCACGGTGACGCTGGCGGGAGCGGCAATGCTGGTTCCGCTCGGCGGCTGGACGCCGCCTTCCAACCATTCAGTCGGATTGCTGGCGCTTGCCGCCGTGCTGGTGCTGGTCGGCTACCAATGCGTCATCATGGCGATGCGCGTCGGTGATATCTCGGCAGTAGCACCGTTCCGCTACACCGCCTTGGTGTGGGCGATGCTGCTCGGCTATTTTGTCTTCAGCGATGTGCCGGACGCGATGATGATCGCCGGTGCAGCCGTGATCGTGTCGTCAGGCCTTTACGCATTCTATCGCGAACGCCTGCGCGACCGTCTCCGTCGTGTGGCGGCAAGCACTTCCGGCATGCCGCCCGATGGATTGTGAGTGGTGTCGTGACTTGATGTCAGATCGGCTTGCCCGCGTAGGGCATCGATGCGGTGAGGCCGCCATCCACCGGAATTGCCTGTCCGTTGACATATGACGCGTCGTCGCTGGCGAGGAACAGGCCCATCGCCGCGAGTTCGTGCGGCTGTCCGGCACGTTTAAGTGGATTGAGCTGGCCGATCTTGCCATCGGTGCCGCGCTGCTTGGCGTTGTCGAAGATCGGCTTGGTCATGCCGGTCTCGATCAGGCCGGGACACACTGCGTTGATGCGCACACCCGTGCCGGACAGCGAATAGGCCGTGGTCTGGACCAGGCTGATGACACCGGCTTTCGAAGCCGCATAAGGGTGGCCGCTGGCGCCCGACTTCAGGCCAGCCACCGACGCCGTGCAAACGATTGAGCCGTATTTCTGCTTGATCATATGCGGCATCGCATATTTCACCGCGAGGAATGGGCCGATCAGATTGATGCGCAGGATTTCCTGCCAATGTTCGACCGTCTGTTCGGCGAGCGGCACCAGCCCGCCGCTGATGCCGGCGTTGGCCCAGATCGCGTCGAGCCTGCCGTAGGTCGATACGGCTTTTTCGATGAAGGCGATCACGTCTTTTTCCAAGCCTGCATCGGCCATCACCGCTTCGGCCGTGCCGCCTGCCTTGCGCACCTGCGCGACAGTCTCGTTGACGCCATCGGTGCGATCGACGGCGATCAGCTTGGCGCCTTCCTTGGTGAATAGCAGCGATGCTGCGCGCCCGATGCCGCTACCTGCGCCGGTGATGATGACCGATTTGCCTTCGAGGCGACCCATGAAACTCTCCGTGCGTGTTCGCGATGATTGGTGTTTGCCGCCTCGTGGAATTCATACAATGTTTGAAGCAGAGCGCGGCCTATGTGGCCATGTTGGACATGGAGTTGACTTCAGTTCACGCTATATCTCTCTTACGACCGCATGAAACAGTATTGAAGGGTTTCCAGGATGTCTAATGCCGCCAAGCCGGTTTTCACCGCGCAGCACACCGTTCCAAACGGTGCCGTGGCGACGCGCTGGTGGTGGGTGCGTCACGCGCCGGTGCGCGAGGATGGCGGTTGCATCTATGGACAGACCGATATCGGCTGCGATTGCAGCGATCGCGCGGTGTTCGATGCCGTGGCGCGCATTCTTCCGCACAATGCCAAGTGGTTTGCGAGCAATCTCAAACGCACGCACCAGACCGCGAATGCGTTGTGGCAGGCTGGATATCCCAAGCCCGCAACAATGCCGCACGAGCCGGCATTCGCCGAGCAGCATCTCGGGGAATGGCAAGGTCTCAATCGGGCTGCGTTCTTTGCCAGCCGTCCGATCGAGGTCGGCAGCTACTGGTTTGCGCCGATCGACGACCCAGCGCCGGGCGGTGAGAGCTTCATGGATCTCTACACTCGCGTCAAAGGCGCGATCGATCGGATCAACCTCGCGCATGCCGGCGAAGACGTCGTCGTCGTCGCGCATGGCGGCACCATCAAGGCAGCGCTCGGCGTGGCTCTCGGCAATCAGCCGGAGCGGGGACTTGCCTTCACCATCGATAACGTATCGGTGACGCGGCTCGATCATCTGGCGAGCCCGGATCACAGCGGTTGGCGCATTCCGATGGTCAATCAGCAGCCCTGGATCGCCGACCCTTCGCACAATGCCATGCATCAGCCGTCGGGCGCGGAGCCGGTCGGCGCTACCAAACTGGCTTGAACGCCGGCTGACACGCTTCACGTCAGTCGACCCACCAACATTCAAATCTGCAAACGTTCGGGAGAAACGCAATGACTTTGTTCGATATGACTGGAAAAGTCGCAGTCATCACCGGGTCGACGCGGGGCATCGGCCGCGCCATCGCCGAGCGCATGGCTGAGCATGGCGCCAAGGTGGTAATCTCGTCGCGCAAGCAGGACGTTTGCGATTCCGTGGCGAAAGAGATCAACGACAAGTTCGGCAAGGGCACCGCGGTGGCGATCGCCGCAAATATCTCCAGCAAGGAGAATCTGCAGAACCTCGTCGACGAGAGTAACAAGGCGTTCGGCAAGATCGACGTGCTGGTCTGCAACGCGGCATCGAATCCGTATTACGGTCCGCTCGCCGGCATTTCCGATGACCAGTTCAACAAGATCCTCAGCAACAACATCGTCGCCAATAACTGGCTCATCAGCATGGTGGTGCCGCAGATGATCGAGCGCAAGGATGGCTCGATCATCATCGTGTCATCGATTGGCGGGTTGAAGGGGTCGACCATTCTCGGCGCTTACGCCATCTCGAAGGCTGCGGACATGCAACTTGCGCGTAACCTGGCCTGCGAATACGGCAAGCATAATGTGCGAGTGAACTGCATCGCGCCCGGTCTCATCAAGACCGACTTCGCCAAGGCGTTGTGGGACAATCCGGAGAATCTCAAAGCGTCGACGTCGCGCTCGCCGCTGCTGCGTATCGGCATCCCGGATGAAATCGCCGGTGCGGCCGTCTTCATGGGGTCTGCCGCCGGTAACTTCATGACGGGGCAAACCGTTGTGATCGACGGCGGCGCGACGATTAGTTGAAGTATTATCAATCTTCGCGTGAACGGGGGAGTGATTTGGCCGAAGTTGGAGCGGGGCGGGCGGCGCCTCCGCGCCAAACCGGCCAATTGAGTGTAGGATTGAGCCTTTCAGGGTGAGGGTCTCTGTCGCAATTGACCTAGGTAGCCGCTTTGGCCAAGCTGCCTGCTGGATGGGGGCACCACTGCGATGGATATGAAGCAGATCACGTACTTCATCGCGATCGCCGAGCGAGGCAGTATCGCGGCGGCATCGACCGCGGTACGCATTGCCCAGCCAGCTCTCAGCGCTCAAATCAGCAATCTCGAGTCCGAACTCGGTGTGTCGCTGTTCGTTCGCCACAGGCACGGGATGACGTTGACAAGTGCCGGTCGTGCGCTACTCCCGCATGCCCGTACAATCGTCGAAAACGTTCGTCTCGCTCGGGCCGCCGCTATCGACGCCGCAACTGAGCACGCCGGTGCCGTTGTGGTTGGACTGCCAGTGACCACGTCAACGATCCTGACCGTTCCGATCGTGGAATCGGTTCGCCGACGCTATCCGAAAATCGAACTGCGGGTGGTCGATGGAATGAGCGGGGATATCCTCGCTTGGTTGATGGATGGTCGACTTGATATCGGAATCCTCTACGAATCGGATCGCACATTGCCACTCCCAGCGACACCGTTGGCAGCCGACGATGTCTTCCTGATCGGATACAACTGTGCAACGCTGCGACAGCGCGCCGAGATTTCGTTCTCGGAGCTAGCGAATTTTCCGCTCTTCCATACGTCGCGCGAGCATGCGCTGCGGCGGGTGTTGGATCAAATCGCCCATCGCCAAGGCTATTCCTTGCATTACGTCGCGGAAATCGATTCAATTCCGCAAATCAAGGGACTGATTTATCAGGGGCATGGCTATGCCGTGCTGCCCAAGATTTCCTTCGGCGAAGCCGTGAATGATGAACGCCTGTTCTTCACACGAATTCGTAACCCGCGATTGCAACTGCGGAGTTGTATTGCGTTGACGCCGGTGCGTGCCCCATCGCAATCCGTGCAAGGCGTTGCGGCGATTGTCTCGGAGGTGGCGGAAGACTTGATTAGCCGCGAGAAATGGCCGGGCGGCCACTTGCTCTCGCTGGCAACCCGGACAGCATGGGCAAAATGAATTGAAGTTGGCTTGCCAACTTGTTGTGGCGCGAAAGAATACTTCCCGAAAGAACGGCTTTCTTGGCTAATCCATTCGAGTTTGGAGTTTGCTTTCGGATAAAGCAGTATCATCCGAAAGCCGCGTCACATTCAGCTCAATCGGTCCTAGCCTTGCTCGCGGAATTCAGGCGACCAGCGCATCAGTCGCCGCTCAAGCAACTTGAATAACGATACAAGTACAACACCGACCAGACTCAGGACAGTCAATGCGGCGAACATGTCGGCCGAGTTGAGGGTCGCCAGCGACGTGATGATCAGATAGCCCATTCCTGTCGTTGATCCCACGAATTCTGCAATCACAACGCCTATCAGTGAGAAACTGACGGCATTTGGAAGCGCCGTAAATGTCCACCCGAGTGCATTGGGAATCCGGACGCTTCGGGTGATTTGGCGTTCGTTCGCACCCAGTGTGCGGCAAAATTCGATCAACTCCTTCTCGATCGCCATACCGCCTTTGAAGGTATTGAAGAAAACGAGAAAGAACACGATGAACCAGGCTGTCACCACCTTGGATGCGAGACCGAGACCGAAAATCATTGTGATCAGCGGCACGAACGCAATGCGCGGCAATGAGTTGAGCGCAACGATGAAAGGATTGAGCACGATCGCCAGCTCGCGCTTCTGACTGAATAGCAGACCGACAACGAAACCGGTCGAAACCGACAGGACAAGTCCGATCAGCGTAGCAATCAGCGTCGCTTCCAGATGTGGCCACAGGAAGCCTGCTTTAGCGCCAAATGTCCAATCATACAGACGGAGGATGATTGCGGACGGCCGACTGACAAAGAAGGGATCGAAAACGTTGAAATTCTTCGACAGGAACGGAATTCGTGTCCCGATTTCCCAGATTGCGACTGCAAGGCCGACCAGGCCAACCTGCCAGAACGCCAGCCTGAATCGTCGCCAAAAGGCCTTGCGCGCGACTGTTCTAAGCCGATCCTCCCGGCTTAGGCTGAGCGCCTGGACATCGGCCATCAGTGCAAACCTCCAACGAGATCCGCAGGTTGCTGTGCGTCACGGAATTCCTGGCCCAGTACTTTCCAGATGGTGCGGAAATGCTCGGCAAATTCTGGCGTATCCCTAACCGAGAATACATCGCGCGGGTGAGGGATGCTTACATGTTGATCCAGCAATATCCTGCTCGGCGGCCGCGACAATACGATAATGCGGTCCGACAACGTGACAGCCTCATCGAGATCGTGAGTCACCAAGATGATGGTCTGGCGCATCTGCCGCCAGATACTGATCAGTTCCTTGTGCAGCAACGTCCGCGTGTGAGTATCGAGGGCGCCGAATGGCTCGTCAAGAAGTAGCAATTTCGGCTCACAGGCCAGTGTCATGAGTAGCGCGACACGACGCCGCATACCGCCCGACAATTGATGTGGGAATGTATCTTCAAACCCCTGAAGATTGCCGAGCTTTAGAAGTGCTGCCACCTTGTTGTCGATGTCGGCCCGCGGTGTGCTCCTATACTGCAGGCCGAGACTGATGTTGTCGCGGACGCTTCGCCACGGCAGCACGGTATCTTTCTGAAAAATGTATCCCAGCGCGCTCGGCACCGTGCCGGGATTGACGGTTTTGCCGGCAACTTTGACGCGACCGGCCGTGGGCTCGTCGAAGCCGGCGATGATGTGTAGCAACGTGCTTTTGCCGCATCCGCTCGGACCGACAATAGAGACGAACTCTCCTTCATTGATGATGGTCGAGATGTTGCCGATCGCGTGCACATCGCGCGTCTTGGAGAGATAGATCTTTTCAATCCCGTTAAGCTCAATCATGCGAAATCCCAGGCCAGACGGTTGCGATGGCGGACGCTGGCCGATCCTCCGTTGAACAACGGGCGATTGCGAACCAGCGTATCCGCTAGATTTTTACGCCCGCTTTGCTTTGGCAAGGAATTTCATGTCGATCATGTTCTCGAACGGCACTTTTGCCAACTCGGCATCAGTGTACATCTTGCCTTGGCTCATGATGCCGGTCAGCCGATTGTAGGATTCGGCGGTGATTTCGTTACTTTGGCTCCAGACTCCCTTTTTGTAGACATTGAGAGCGCGCAGGATGGCGGGACGTTCGTATCCGCCGAGATAGTCCTTGAAAATGATGTCGCTGATCTGTTCGGCTGTGCTGGCGTTGAGCACGCCCTGTGCCTTCGACATCGCATTGACGAATGCCTGAACGGTGTCGGCTTGCTTCTCGACTGTTTCGCCCAGGATGTAGCAGCCGACGCCAGGAACATTCCCGCCGAAGACCTTGTTCCATTCCGCTTCGTCCGTCACGTCGAACAACGTATGTCCCCAGCCTTCCTGGTGGGCGGAATCGATCATGGAAATGGTCGATATCGCTGCATCCACACGGCCAGACTTCAGGGCTCCCAGCATCGTGGCGAAATCACCAAGGCCAAGGATCTTGGTCTTATCCACGATATCAGACCGGGTCGCGATATAGGTGGCCATCAGCCACGTCGCGGCTTGGGGTTGAGTGACCGCAATACTCTTGCCGGCGAGATCCTTGACGCTGCGAATGCGGCCGGCGTCGTAATCTTCCTTGCGGATCAGAATATTGGCGAACGGGACGCGCTGATCGAAACCAAACACGACCTTCGCTTGCTTGCCGGCGATACTGAGGGCAACGGCATCGCTCACGCCGGATGTGCCGACGAAAATCTGGCTGGCGGCGAGTAACTGCTTGGTGCGCGGTCCGCTTTGGGTGTTCAGATAATTTACATCGAGGTTTTCCTGACCAAAGAATCCTTTCTGTAATGCGACATAGGCAACTGCATACAATGGGTCGATACTGGCGACACCGTAGTCCAGTTTTGCAGCGGCTGCCTTGCTCCAGCCCGGCGCAGCGGGAAGTGCCGCTAGAACCGCTCCGCCAGCCGATATGGTTATGAAATTTCGGCGATTGATTTCCACAGACATGGCACGCATCCCCCTCGATCCGATGGTCTTGTGATTGGCCGGCCGTTTTCAACGTAGGGCAGGTGGCCTGACACTCGCTCGCCTGTCAGTCTTTCGTCGTGTACCCCACCGCGTTGTTCACAAAGATGTTCTGCTTGCGATAGATCGCCAGAACGAGCGCGCCCGTATCCGAGTGGTTTTCGTGGATGGAATCCGGCTTTCTCCAGACGTATTCTCCCGCTTTGCAGGTTCCGTCGTGATCGTACATGGAGCCTTCCAGGACGTAGGCCTGTTCAAGTTCCGGATGGCGATGGAACGGAAGATGGGCGCCGGGATCGAGTTTGATCAGGACAGTGGACTCACCCTTGGCCTTATCTTCGTAGAGGACCTTGAGCCAAACCTTGTCGATCTGGGTTGCCTTCCATTCCATTTCGGCGGGGCGAACATAGGTCGATCCATTGATTGTCGGTCCGCTCTTGGGCGCGCGCTTTTGACCGCCGGAAATCTTCTTGCTTGCCGTATCCATGAGTCCCTCCTGTGTTATTGAAGTTATTCTGGGGATGGTTTGGAACGATTCACAAGTATGAAATTGCTGGGGGTGCCTTCGCGATTTGCTATCGCAGCAAACCGGCGCAATGGGCGCGCGCAATCTCGATTTGGGTTGTAATCGGGTTGTCGTGTGACGACCGGTTGATGCGGTCTTAGTTACTTAAGTCGTCCAAAACAGACGCCAGCGTTCGGCGGCTTCGCTGAAGTCGCTGGGCATGGTGTCGTAGCAGTTCGCAGCATCAGCGATCTGTTCCCACGGCTAGGCGCTACGCATGAACAGATGTGCGGCCGGTCTCAGCCACGTTGTGTCGTCGAGTGTTCCCGCGCGCACGTTGACACTGTTCGGGCGCGTGTTGCGCTCGCCATAGATTCGCCCCCCGCAGTCATCGCAAAACCACGATGTGCCTTCTGCACCACGAGATTCGTGCCGCCATGGCTTGGGGGCACCTTTGGCGATGTGGAATGCTGTTGTTGTGACCGGCATCGACATCGCGAAGGCGCTGCCGCTCTGGCGCTGGCAATCCGTGCAATGGCAAGCATAGAGCAGCAACGGGAAGGCATCGATGCGATAGCGGATCGCGCCGCAGGAGCAGCCGCCGGTGAGAGGCAGCTTCGGCTTTATCATGGTGGATTCCGGCGCTGCACGTTCACTCCACCGCCGCGTAAACCAGATTGCGGACCATGTTGCGCAAATATTCGCGCTGGCCTGGTGCTTGCGACATGAGGACGGCGAACAGCTCTTCCTTTGGATCGATCCAGAAGAACGTCCCCGCGATGCCGCTCCAGAAGAATTGTCCGGCGGATCCGGTGACAGGTCCGAAGCCTTCATGGGTTCGGACGCAGAAGCCCAGGCCAAAGCTGTGTCCGGGCGCCAGCATTGTTCCATTGACCTTGATATCGGGCGTCAGGTGGTCGGACGCCATGAACTGCAGCGTCTTGCGGCCGATGATCCGTTCGCCGTCGAGCGTGCCGCCATTGAGGAGCATCTGACAGAACCGCGCGTAGTCCATCGTCGTCGACACCAATCCTCCGCCGCCGGACTCCATCGCCGGCTTCTCGGTCATGTCGAACAGCTTCACCTTGTCGCCGGTCCAAGGGTCTGTCGGAAACGCCTCGGCCAGCCGGTGCTGGTTTTCCGCTGCAGTATGAAAGCCGGTCTCCATCATCTTGAGCGGCGCGAGAATGCGCTCGGTCAGGAAGGTGCCGAGCGTCTGACCGGAGATCACTTCGATGACACGGCCAAGGATGTCGGTGGAGCGGCTGTAATTCCATTCGCTGCCGGGCTGGCAGATCAGCGGCAGGCTGGCGACGATCCGGGCGTGCTCGGCATTGTCGATCTTGCGGCTGCGCAGCCGCGACTCCTGATACATTTTGTGGATCGGCCCATCGCCGACGTGGTCGTAAGTAATGCCGGAGGTATGCCGCAGCAGATCCTGAATGGTGATCGGGCGCACCGGTGGCACCAGATCGAGCTTGCCGCCGTTCTCGACGCCGACCTTCTGCTCGGCGAATTCGGGAATGTATTTCGTCAGAGGATCGCTCAGGAGCAGGCGGCCGTCTTCGAGCAACATCATGATGCCGATCGAGACGATCGGTTTGGTCATCGAGAAAATGCGGAAGATGCTGTCCTGGGTCATCGCCGCGCCCGTCGCCGGATTCCGCTGGCCCAGCGTATCGAACCAGCCGATCTGACCGCGGCGCGCCACCATGACGGTGACGCCGGGGACGGTTCCCTTGTCGATCTCGCGCTTGAAGGCATCGGACACCCGCTGCAGGCCGGTCCGCGACAGCCCCAGCGCGTCCGGCTTGGCATGCGGCAGCGGTGGCGTCTGCGGACTGGCGAGGTGTTTCGCAGCGGTCTGGATGTTCATGGCGCGCTCCCGATTGATCTTATGATTTGCCGGATTAAATAAGGCCTCTTCCGGTGAGGGTTGGTGAGCTTGGCCCAGAACTTCTGACTTGAACAGGGCCGTTTTCCCTTGTAACCAGCCGCCGGTTTGGTGCCGTGCAGATGCCCGGCCGATAGAGGTGGACATAGATGGCCAAAGAGAAGTTTGAACGTACGAAGCCGCATTGCAACATTGGCACGATTGGTCACGTCGACCACGGCAAGACGTCGTTGACG
>MKVX01000022.1 GCA_001899255.1 Rhizobiales bacterium 62-47 | reverse complement strand
TGAAAGGCTACCCCTGATCCGAGAATCCGCAATCAAAAGAATGGGTTCGGCTTGGCGGCCGGACGCGGGAACGGGGTCGTGTCGGGCGCGCCAACTTAATATTAGGTTGATATCTTGCATATTTGCGGAGCGCCGTTGCAGAGCAATTCGCCGTATTGACCTCCAGATATTTCAGAGGTCATTCAAGTTGGCAGCGCCGCAGAGCGCGATGTTCAATTCTTGCAGGACGATTTCTTCCGGATAGCGGCTCCTCGTTGCCCTCCCGTGACCGAGTCCGGATCCATCCCGTCCCGTCGATTGCCGCTGCTAGTACATCAAACACCGCTGATGTCTTCATGCTACCAGACTGAGGCTTAGTCCGGGAGTCTTGGATCTGTCCCTGTCGGATGGCACGCACGGCGCTCGCTTGGTAATCTCTATAGCACTCGACGGGTGTACTCTCGTTCGGGAAGCGACCAGATCGGATGTCTCAAACGTCGATTGTCAGGGAAAATTCAGACAGGATTGTTAGAGAACAAACTGGGAATAATATAATGCACGTACTTGAGGCTACTCTTTGCTCATTTGCATTACGCCGCTGTATACGAGAACACGAACTGCATCGATCCTAGCGCGAACCACCCGCTGGAAGCGTTGTGCTCTTACGTTATTGAGCACAACGATATTTATTGCGTACTTTGCAATTAACTCGTCGCCCACATCAGCTTTGAGCGACGAGGATTGGGACTCGTGCGTGCATGCGGCCGAAATCGTACCCGATCGCTCGATCCGGGGATGCACAGCGGTTATCCAGGCAGGCGAGCGGATGATCACCCAGTTGGCGGCGGCTTATAACAATCGCGGTGTCGCGCTGCGGTCGAGTGGAGATATCGACCGTGCCATGGAGGATTACGATCGAGCACTTCGTTTGTCCCCCGACTACTATGTCGCGCTCAACAACCGAGGCGTTGCTTTAATGAGCAAGGGAGAGCTTGATCGCGCGATTTCTGATTTCGATCGCGCCGTACAACTGAGGACTGACTACCTCGGTGCCTATTATAATCGCGGGAAGGCACTCGGGCGTAAAGGACTCTTTGATCGTGCCATCGCGGATTATGATCTGGTCATCAAGGCTGATCCGAAGAATCCGACCTTCTTGTTCGAACGCGGAACGATGAAAGCGAACGCTGGAGATCAGAGCGGCGCGGATGCTGATTTCGAGCGCGCCGAATCGCTCAGGTCGAATGGTGCGCGGACGACGCGGCCACGATGAAACTCGCCCAACCTAGACGCCGTTGAACTTGTCAGGCTGATGGGAGCCGCAACTCCGCGTGAAGGCCTCCATTTCTGCCATTGGATAGTTCGACAGAGCCGCCGTGCAGTGTGGCGAGATCGCGGACGATTGCGAGTCCGAGCCCGCTTCCCGGTTTGGCCTCGTCGAGCCGCTCGCCTGGGGCGAACGCGCGGTTTAGTGCATCAGCCGGGATGCCTGGCCCGTCATCAACGATCGTAATAAGGAGCTGCCCCGTCGGGGTATCGCGCGTAGCCTTGATCGAGACAACACCACGAGCCCACTTGCAGGCATTATCGACCAGGTTGGCGACCATCTCGTCAAGGTCGTTGGGATCGACGGCGGCAAGCAATTCCGTCTCGGCTGTATGGACGATCGTCAGCTCACGATGAGCATAGAGCCGCCGCATCGCCGCGGCTATTGATGCGAAGGCAGGTTCGACCTGCGTGATGACGCCAGGCAGGCCGGCGTTGGCTGCGGCACGGGCTCGGGCAAGCTGGAAATCAATCTGGCGCTGCATCCGCCCTGTTTGCTGAGTCAGGACCGCGGCGCCCTCGGTATCACCTCTCGCGAGCAGCCGGCGCGCTTCGTCCGTCAGCACGGCCAATGGTGTCTTCAGGCCATGCGCGAGATTGCCCGCCTGCGTGCGGGCGCGGCGAACCATCTGGGTATTGGCGTCGATCAGAGCGTTGAGATCATCGACCAGCGGCCGAACTTCGGACGGGAAGTCACCAGGCAGGGTTTCTGCTTTGCCCGCGCGAATGTCGCCCAGCGCGTCGCGCAGACGGCGCATGGGACGCAGACCAAACCAGGCCTGCAACGTGCCGGCCCCAATTAGGGCTATTGCCAGTGTGCCGAGTGACAGGGCCAGCGCCTGATTAAAATGTCTCAGTACATCATCGACGATCCGCTGGTCGGCGCCAATTTGAAGCACGTAACCGTTTTCAGCGGTCTGCCACGGTCGCTCATATGCGATCATCGGCTCACCAGCCGGGCCAGCTTCGACTGAGCGAGTAAGCTGCCGATCCGCCCCCCGCGCGGGTGGCGGAAAACGCCGTTGCGGTTCGAGGGAGGCTGATTGTAGGACGATGCCGTTGCGATCGCTCACCTGCCAGTAATAGCCAGTCCCGGGCTGCGCGAAGCGCGGATCACTGAGCCTTTGTGCCAGAGCGACATGTCCGTCGGCCGTGCGGGCCAACAGACCTTCGAGCTCGTCGAGATGACCGATCAGCTCGGCATTGACAAGCTCCGTGACGTGCGCCCGGAACAGCGCGGAAATCGAAACGCCAGCGACAGCGATACCTGTCACGGTCGTGAGAATAACGCCAACCAGCAGCCGGGCGCGCAGACTTCTGACCATCAGCCGAACCTGTAGCCCAGACCGCGCAGGGTCCTGATGGTATCGCGGCCGATTTTGCGTCGCAGCCGACCGACATAGACCTCGATCGTATTCGAGCTGCGTTCCTCATTCAGGCCGTAGAGATGGTCGAGCAACTCGGCTTGCGTCACGACGCGGCCGACGCGATGCAGGAAGAGGTGGAGCAGGCGAAATTCCTGTGCCGTCAATTCGATCGGCTGGCCCGCAACATTGGCGGTGCCGGCAACGGGGTCAAGCACGATATCTCCGTGGCGCAATTCGGAGGTGGCTTGGCCCGCGACGCGCCGCATCAGCGCGCGCAGGCGAGCTGCGACTTCGTCGACGTGAAACGGCTTCGCCACATAGTCATCAGCCCCTGCATTGAGACCTTCCACCTTCTCAGTCCAGCTGCTGCGCGCCGTCAGGATCAGGACCGGTGTGGCGGCCCCGGTACGTCGCAACCTCCGTAAGACCTCGATGCCTGACAGGCCGGGTAAACCGAGATCGAGAACGATCGCGTCGAATTCTTCTTGCAGCGCGAAGGAAAGGGCGTGCTCACCATCTTCCACATGCTCAACGACAAAGCCAAAGCTGGCCAACCCTTCCTTCAGGCGGGCGCCAATGTCCTGATCGTCTTCGACAAGAAGAATGCGAATGGTCATGTCTCCTGATTGCTGCAGTCCGATACTGGATCAACCTGCATTTACGCTGACAGCTTGTGTTCAGACTAGCGTGGCAATCAGGCGTCTAGAAGTCAGTGTTGAGACTCGTGCCAATGTTAAAATTGCTCCTGATAATCGTTCGCATATCAACAATTATCTTGGTGACCCCAGCCTTCGCTCAGCAGGCCGCCGTGCTGTCGATTGATGCACTTGCCAATTCCGTCGTGGCAAGTAACCCCGAACGACGCTTTTATTTCCAGCAGATCGGGCTTGCAGGTGTTGAGCGCGACGCGGCTGATCGCCTGCCGGACCCTGAAGCTGCATTCGAGTTAGGCGAACGCCGGATGGCCGACGGCCTGACAGGTGCACCGAAAGGCGCCGGGCCGACATATGGCTTGTCGATTATGCAGCCGCTCGACTTTGCCGGACGCGGGGCGCTCCGTCGCGCCATCGCCGAGCATCAGATCGCGCTGGCGCGGCTCGGTCTTGCGCAATTCGACGCAACGCTCGCAAGCCGGGCACGCTCTTTGGGATATGCCTTGTTCGCGGCCGAGCGGAAAGCCGCCGCGGCACGCGACGTTGCCGCGCGGATGCGCGAGCTTGCACGCGTTGTGGAGCAGCGGGATCCGGCGGGCATCGCCACCACGCTGGACACGGCCATTCTGGATGCGGGTGCCATCACGGCGGAGCGAAATGCCGCGATGGCTGATTCCGAGACCAGCACGATCGTCTACGAACTGAATCAACTTCGCGGCGCGCCGCTCAAAGCGCGGCTCCGCATTGCTCCGCCCGATATCACGCTGCCCGGCCTTCCGTCGGTCGAGCGCATGGCGCAACAAGCTGGCATCAACAATTTCGAGATTCAGTCGCTGCGCGCGCAATTGCAGCAGCAAGGGTTGCGCGTTGACCTCGCACAAGCAGCGCGTGTGCCGAACGTCTCAGTCGGTCCCTACTTCAATCGCGCGAAGTCAGACAGCCGCGAGACCAATTTCGGCATACGGCTGACGACGACGTTGCCGCTTTGGAATAGCCAGGCTGCTGGCCTCGCACAGGAGTTGAGCCGTCAATCCCAGGGCGATGCGGCCCTGCTCGCCGCCAACCGACGGATCGCGAGGCAGGTTTACGAACAGGCAGCCTACTACGAGGCGAAGCGTCGAGCCCTTGCGGGCTGGCCAGCCGGGGCCACCGAGAAATTTGCGGCCGCAGCTACCGCCGCCGCCGATAGTTATCGCCAGGGAGCGATCCCGATCGCAACTTACGTCGAGATGCAGCGCCAGTATCTGGACGCGCTGTCGGCTCTGCTCGACACGCGACGTGAGGCTATGGAAGCGATGCTTCAACTTCGGGCGCTCAATGGCGGCCGCAGCTTCGACGGCGTGTCCCGATGACGCGGCGGATTCTGGAATGGACAACCGGTCGACCAGCCACGGTGATGATCATCGCTTTGCTGATCGCTGGTCTTGGAATCTGGTCTTTCGTGAATCTGCAAATCGATGTCATTCCCGACATCACAGGCGTGCAGGTGCAGATCAACACGACTGTTCCTGCCCTGGCGCCAGAGGAAATCGAGCGTCTTGTGACGCTGCCCATCGAGCGCAGCATGGGTGGTCAGCCGGGCCTGCGGGAAATGCGATCGCTCACCAAGACCGGACTGTCACAGGTCACGCTCATCTATCAGGACGGCACGGACCAGCTTCGCGCACGCCAATTCGTCAACGAGCGGCTTTCCGCAGTGCGCGACATGCTGCCAGCCGGATCATCGCCGCGCCTCGCTCCGATCACCACCGGGCTTGGCGAAATCTGGTACTACACACTCGAATGGGCGCAACCGCCGTCCGATTTGGACGAGCGGCAACAACTGATGGAGTTGTTCGAGGCTCAGGAATATATCGTGCGCCCGATGCTGCGCGCGATCGAGGGGGTCGCCGACGTCAATTCCAACGGCGGCCTCGAACGTCAGTTTGTCATCGAGCCTGATCTGAAGAAGCTCACGACAGCGGGCATCACGCCGAGCGAGCTTGCCCAGGCTGTTGGCGCCAACGTCGCCAATGCCGGCGGCGGGACCATCACCAAGAACGGCCAACGCTTCACCGTCCGAACCGAAGCGCGTGTCACGACGGCGGAGATGATCCGCGCATTACCCGTGAAATTCGCAGGTGGCGTGCGGCCGCTGACTGTAGCGGATCTGGCGACCGTGACCATCGGCCATGCTCCACGCGATGGCGCCGCGACCACCAACGGCAAGGAAACCGTGCTCGGCACAGTGATGATGCTGGTCGGGCAGAACAGCCGGGACGTTGCCCGGCGCGTCGATGCGCAATTGCCGAACCTGCGCGCCGCGCTGCCCAAAGGCATGATCCTTCAGGTTCAGTACGATCGTTCAGAATTGGTGGATCGCACCATCGCGACGGTCGAGCGCAACCTTGGCGAGGGAGCGTTGCTGGTCGCCGTCGTATTGCTGATCGTGGTCGGCAACTGGCGCGCGGCATTTATCGTCGCGTCGGTCATCCCGCTGGCCTTTCTCATGATGATCTCGGGCATGCATGCGCTCGGTATATCGGGCAATCTGATGAGCCTCGGCGCGCTCGACTTCGGCCTGGTCGTAGATGGCGCGATCGTCGTCGTGGAAAACACATTGCGTCTGATGGGCGAGGCACAGCGCCTCAAGGGGCGCGAGCTGACGGCCGATGAACGCCGTCGCATCGTCATCAACGCTGCGGGGGGCGTGGCGCGGCCCGTGTTCTTCGGCATGGCCATCATCGCGCTGGTTTATGTGCCGGTACTCAGCCTGGGCGGCGTCGAGGGGAAGCTGTTTCAGCCGATGGCGCAAGCCGTGATGCTGGCGCTGGCAGCGGCGCTGATCGTTACCTTTACGCTAGTGCCGGCGCTGTGCGCCCGGCTGCTACGAGGCGAGAAGGTGCGTCAGCCGAGCGTCAGTGAAAAGGAAGATTCTCTCCCGGAGATAACCGCCGACAACCACATCACGCATAACGGTGGCTTCGCCGGCCTCGTGATCCGGGGCTACCGTCCCGTCCTGGACTTCGCCCTCCGTCATCCCGCTGCCCTTCTCGTTCCATCGGCAGTCCTGTTGGCCGTGGCATTGAGGATATTCCTGACCCTTGGCTCGCAGTTTACGCCACGCCTCGATGAGGGCTCCATCACGGCGATGGTCTACAAGCCCGTGGGGATGTCGCTCGACCGTAGCCTTGAGATCGAGCAGCAAACCGAGCGTGAAATTTTGCGTCGCTTTCCGCAAGTGACCCGAACCTTCTCCCGCATCGGCACCAGCGCGGTTGCGACCGACCCGATGCCGCCGAATGAGAACGACCTCTACATCTTCTACAAGCCGCTCGACCAATGGCCGCAAGGTCCGGACATGCCGCGCAACAAGAGCGAGCTGGTTGCGGCGATCGAAAAGGCTGCCACTGCGCTGGCGCCGGAGCAGTCATTCCTTTTCGCGCAGCCTATCGAGATGCGCTTCAACGAAATGTTGGAGGGCACGCGGGCGGATCTGTCGGTCAAGATATTCGGAGACGACTACGACGTGCTTGAGCGGCTCGCCGCGCAGGCGCGAGAGGAATTGCAAGGCGTGCCCGGCACCGCCAATGCCGCATTCGAAGCGGCCAGCCGCACCCACAGTGTGGTGGTCGAGATCAATCACGACGCGATGGTGCGGTTGGGGCTGGGAACCGCCGAGGTCAACCGTGCCATTGCGTCAGCGATCGGTGGGGACGAGGTCGGCTTCATCGCGGACGGAGAGCATCGACACGCGATCGTCGTTCGTATGCCCGAGTCCTTACGCGCGGACACAAAATCGATCCTCTCCCTTCCATTGCGCGTCGGCGCGTCCGGCCTTGTGCCGCTGGACCGCGTTGCAAGTCTGCGCGAGATGAGAACGGTCGAACCGATCCTGCACGACAATGGTAAGCGCCGCGCCGCCTTGATGGTCAATCTCAACACCAGCGACATCGAAGGTTATGTGACCGCAGCGCGTGCACGCCTCGACGGCAAGCTTGCGCTGCCTGAATCCTATCGCATCGAGTTCGGAGGCCAGTTCCGTCAGCTAGAAGCGGCCCGAGCCCGTCTGATGATCGTCGTGCCGGCGGCGCTGCTGATGATCTTCTTGCTCGTTTATTCGGCGTTGGGGAGCGTCCGTCATGCCGCCGTCGTCTATACCGGTATTCCGTTTGCGATCACCGGTGGCGTGCTGGCACTCTGGCTACGTGACATGCCATTCTCGATCACCGCCGCGATCGGCTTTATCGCGGTCTCCGGCATCGCGATGCTGAATGGTCTCGTTCTGATCGATCATATCAATGCGTTGCGGCGGAAGCTGCCTGTTATCGAGGCAGTCCGGCAAGCCGCCACGGATCGGCTCCGTCCGGTATTGTCGACCGCCATGGTCGCGGGAATCGGCTTCGTACCGATGGCGATTTCACAGGGCGCGGGAGCGGAGGTGCAACGACCGCTCGCCACTGTCGTCATCGGCGGCGTCCTGTCGTCCACCGTTCTGACGCTGCTGCTGTTGCCGGCGATCTACCGATGGATGGAGCGCCGCTCCGCAGCCGTCGTCGAACGAGAGAAACAGCCGTTGGAAGTGGAGGTTTCAGCATGAAAAGATCGAATCGGCTCCGTGACGTGGCAATCTTAGCCGCTATGACGTCACTTTTCTTTGTCTCGCCGGCCCTCTCGCTCGCAAGTTCTCCTGTCCATGACAATCAACCCAGTCCTTTCTACGTGCAAAACCTGCCGGCGGAAGTGCGGGCAGGCCTTCAAAAATACAGGAAGGTATGTGGCGATGAATTGACAACAACGCGTGGCTTCAGCCGCTTCATTGACGTTGGGAACGTTCGTCTCATCGCTCTTCATCTTCATGAACTCAGATGTGGCGACCGCCTTACGTTTTGTAGCAGCGGAAAATGCCTCCATCAGGTCTACATGTCGCACCACGGACGATATCATCTGGTGATGAGTGTCAGGGCAAATGAAGTCACGTTGAGAGGCCTGGACAACACTCCGGCGATTGAAGTTGAATGCGGCTTTGGACTACAGCGTATGTGGCGATGGAACGGTAGGCGTTTCATCGGAAGATAGCATCATTGATCAGCCTGACCGGCCAAGTTTCCAGATCGATCTCGAAGGCAAGGCGCCTTTTCCTATGTGCTCAGCGCCGCGTTACAAAGCCTTAGAAATGTAATTCAGGACCATGTTCCATGCGAGCCCTTCATAAAGAGAACCATCTGATCGAACGAATAGGTTGGCTTCGCGCAGCGGTGCTAGGCGCCAATGACGGGCTGATTTCAACATCGAGTCTGATCGTCGGTGTTGCCGCCGCGACCGCCGCTTCCCACGAAATTCTGGTTGCTGGCGTAGCGGGGCTCGTCGCCGGAGCAATGTCGATGGCTGCAGGCGAATATGTGTCGGTCAGTTCCCAGGCCGATACGGAAGAAGCCGACATGGCGCGTGAGCGCCGCGAACTTGCCACGCAACCTGAAGCGGAGCTGGCCGAACTCGCCGCGATCTACGAGCAGCGTGGTGTAACGCCCGAACTGGCGCGACAGGTCGCCGAGCAGATGATGGCAAAGGACGCCTTCGGGGCCCATGCGCGGGATGAACTCGGACTGACCAGTCATGTGATGGCGAAGCCAGTTCAAGCGGCTTTCACTTCGGCGGTCACCTTCGCATCTGGCGCGACTTTGCCGCTGGCCGTCGCTCTCCTGTCGCCGGCCTGGACCGCCACCTGGACCGTCTCCATTGCCTGCCTCATCGGACTTGGCGTTCTCGGAGCGATCGGCGCTCGCGCTGGCGGCGCCAGCATATGGAAACCCACTCTTCGGGTCGTGTTTTGGGGAGCAGTCGCCATGGCCTCAACTGCGACCATTGGTGCCCTCATCGGTCGAGCCGTCTAGTTCGCGGAGCTCTCTATTTTTTAATCGATTTTGCACTCGATATTTGCATCGCTGCAGAATGGGATTTTCTGCGATGTATTCCAGCGGTACCCAATCACACATGCCGCGGACTTCAGGACTAGGAGAGAGCCACTGCGTACGCGGCCCAGATTTGGAAAGAGCTAGTCATTTCCTCATAGACCCGGGAGAAGCAAAATACCGGATACCTTGTACTTGGTCCGATATCAGCTCCGCGTTCGGTTCGGCGCACCCGTTTGGGTGGGGCTATTGGCGGCAGCCGGCGAACGCTGAAAGATGAGAGGATCACGATGCCCCAAAATAAATTAATCGCAGATTCAATCACATATGCGTTCGCACTTTTATCCAGTACGGCGCGCCATTCTCCTTGTGAGATTGGCTCTTTCCCCCACACATTGTCCTTGTTATTTCTGTAGCCTGCCGTCCGGCCATATCAGCCGTCACGCCTGCAGCGCCGTGCGCGCGGCCAGTATCTCGGGCCAGCGCCTTTACACTCGCCCTTGAAAGTGAAGGCGCGTTCTAGCTTTGTGTCAATCGAACGCCACGCCGATGCGCGTAGCGCTCCGCCAGACTATTCGACACTGTGAGCAAGCGCCGCCAGGTTCTATTTTCAGCTCGAAGGCATCCGGAATGTTCAGGGCAGCAGGAACTTCGAGGCAGGCGCCTGTGTCCGACAAGTTTCGGACGACGCAACTTATCACGGACGATCGCTGATTGAGAATGATCTTCCCCGTCAACAGCGTGCGGCGACGGCGAGTGGTGCGACGCTCCGTCATAACCAATACCAAACGACGCCGCAGGCGGTTGTCGCTGCCCCGCGTCTCGCCTCGACGGCCACCTTCGCGATTCCCGTATCGCGTGGCAGGTTATTGGCGAGTATTTTGAAGACGAGAGCCCCCGGCATAGCGCACTCGCAATACTTCAACGTAGAAACACCATCCGCGCGGTTTGGCCGAGCAGGACAAAGGCCAAAGATTCGTCCCAGTAGCTCAAGACTCCCAATCTGAATCGTTGGTGGTTCATGAGGGCCAAGGCACAGCTGATAGCCGCGCTCATAAACAGCATCATCGTAAGCGCTTTCCCGAATCCCCAGGGCAGCGGGCTTTGAGCACCGGCAAAGATCAGCACGATCAAAAGTTTGAGAGAAAGGCGACGGAGCACAAAGCGCGAGTCCGACGTCATTTTCGGCTCGGCTGCATAACGACGTCGTATCCGCGAAGAGGCAGTACGAAAGAGACACTGCGATAAACGCAATGTCGGTCGGGCAAAGGCATCCAAGCCCGTGCGGCGAAACCGAAACGCCGCTTTCAGAAAGGTTAAGGACAACGAATAAAGCAATCGCCGAAGACGAGGGCTTCGCGCGACGATGCGCTCGACAAGAACCATATCGATACCCACACTAGACCTCGGATCGAAATAAATCAGAGCGATCACATCGCTAGTGAAGTCGACGCGCCCGTGTCCGGTGAGTCTAAGCGGCTTGATATTGCGCAGGTAGTTATCGCCGAAGACCTTACAATATACGATGGTATATCCCGGATATTGTTTTGTATATCGGATCAACCCCGCAAGACACTGTCACTCAAGGAATGACGGTGATATCCAGCCAATGTCATCTAGCGGCTCCAACCCGCTGCCGACGCATGAGGATCAACGAGCAATGCCAAGCGACAGTAGTCGAGCAAGCGTGCCGCTCAGGTCGTTCTCGCGAGTCTGAATCATCAGTCTCGCCTGTGACGGCCGAGCGGCTCGTCACGGAGGTGAGACATGACTCTCCAATTTTTTACTCTGCCGGCTTCGCTCCGCGTTTCGCGGATCGCCTCGCCGAAACGCAATCCCGCATTCGCCGACCCGCGATGCGAGCGTGACCGTCCTTTCACGAAGTCTCCCCGCACGAACCGGACTCGACTGGTCGCGGCGTGGCGTGTCAATGGCGAGACCGGTCGGCTCGAATGCATCTGGATGCTTGACGCCGAACCAGACACGGGCGGCGGGTTGCGCCGATTGATCGAGCGCGCCGGACTCCTTCTTGCAGTTTACCAGCATGGTCGCTTTGCGGCGTGAGGCGTGTGATGCATTCCCTCACGCTGCATAAGGCCAGCACGGCGATGGTTCTGGTGTCCGCCGGCCTGGACGGGCTTCACCCCCGCCGGGGCGGCAATCCGTACTCGCGCAGAATCGCACGGTCGCGCGAAGGTGCGGACCCTCCCTGGTGAAGAGCGGCTGCGCTGCTCAAGCGCGGTCCGAATGCCGAGCGTCGTGAAGATGCATCGGTTTCATTATCCCCTCAGCCGACCAAGACCCCAAGCGCCGAAGACCGTGCCGAGAGGCGCATGGTCTCGGCGCTTGCGGCAGGAGATTCATCCAATGAATGCCCCCATCCTCAAGGCGGCTCTCAAGCCGCGCGGAAAAGACGAACGCAAGCTGTCGATGAAGGCGGTCCGTGAAGCCCAGAATGGGTTGGATGACACCTTCGAAAACGTCAAAGGCGACCGCAACGGCCTGATTGCCCGAGATGCGATCGAACGGCTGGCAAAAGACGGCCCCAATGAGGTTGCGCAAGAGCGACGCCTGCCAGCGGTTGTTCAGTTTTTTGGCGCTTTCAAGAATCCGTTCATTGCAGTGCTGCTGATCCTGGCTGGGATCAGCGCTGTAACGGACATCTGGCTTCGGCTTCAACATGGCGAGGATGCGGATCCGACAAAAGTCACCATCATCATCGTGATGGTGCTTGCCAGCGCCTTGATGCGCTTCGTTCAGGAGTACCGATCGAGCGCTGCGGCCGAAGCTCTGAAGGCGATGGTCCGCACGACGGCGACGGTTCTTCGTCGAGGATCGGCAACGTCAAATCCCGAAGCATTCGAAATCCCGATGCGAGAGATCGTCGCCGGCGACATCGTGCGTCTTTCAGCAGGGGATATGATCCCGGCAGACGTGAGGCTGATCGAATCCCGCGATCTGTTTGTGAGCCAGGCAGTGCTCACCGGTGAGGCCATCCCTGTTGAGAAGTATGACACGCTCGGGTCTGTCGCCGAGAAGTCCGCGGCGAGCGTAGCGTCCAGCGAAATGAACGCGCTCGACATGCCCAACGTCTGCTTCATGGGCACCAACGTCGTGAGCGGCACGGCGACCGCGCTTGTCGTTGCCACGGGTGCTCGCACCTATTTCGGATCGTTAGCCAAGGCGATCGTCGGATCGCGCGCTCAAACGGCGTTCGATCGCGGCATCAACAGTGTGAGCTGGCTGCTCATCCGCTTCATGCTCGTCATGGTTCCTGTCGTCTTTGTCATCAACGGCCTGACCAAAGGCGACTGGGTGGAAGCGCTGTTGTTCGGCCTTGCCGTCGCCGTCGGACTTACCCCCGAAATGCTGCCGATGATCGTTTCGTCGAATCTCGCCAAGGGCGCCGTTGCAATGGCCCGGCGCAAGGTCGTCGTGAAGCGGCTCAACGCCATTCAGAACTTCGGCGCGATGGATGTTCTCTGCACGGACAAGACCGGCACGCTTACCCAGGACAAGATCATTCTGGAGCACCACGTCGACGTTACCGGGCAACCAAACGCCGACGTTCTCCGGTTGGGCTGGTTGAACAGCTATCACCAGAGCGGCGTGAAGAACTTGATGGACCAGGCCGTCGTGCGATTTGCCGGCGCGGAGCCAGCCATCACGAACGCAGCCGCGAGCTACCGGAAAGTCGACGAGTTGCCCTTCGACTTCGTGCGTCGCCGGCTCTCGGTGGTCGTCGAGGGCGAAGCGGGAGATCATCTGCTCATCTGCAAGGGCGCAGTGGAGGAGATGCTGTCAATCTCCACGCGCGTCAGGAGTGGCGAAGGCGTAATCCGCCTCGGCGACGCGGAGCGCAAAAGCCTGGCCGCGCTGGCACGCGCCTACAACGAAGACGGGTTCCGTGTGCTGGTCGTCGCCACCCGTGAGTTCGCGGCGTCCGACACCAATACGCATTATGCCATCGAGGACGAAACCGATCTCACGATTCAGGGGTTCCTGACTTTCCTCGACCCGCCGAAGGAGACGGCTGGACCAGCGATCGCGGCGCTCGCCGAACACGGCGTCAGGGTCAAGGTTCTTACCGGCGACAATGCGGTTGTCAGCAGCAAGATCTGCCGTGAAGTGGGACTTGAACCGGGCCAGCCGGTGCTCGGTCGCGATATTGAAAAACTGGACGACGCCGCACTCCGGACCTTGGTCGAGGAGCGGACGATCTTCGCGAAGCTGACGCCGCTTCAGAAGTCACGCGTGCTACAGGCACTCCAGGCCAACGGGCACACCGTCGGCTTCCTCGGCGACGGCATCAATGACGCTCCGGCGCTGCGCGATGCCGATGTTGGCATTTCCGTCGACAGCGGCGCTGATATCGCGAAGGAGTCGGCCGATATTATCCTGCTCGAGAAGAGCTTGATGGTTCTTGAGGAGGGTGTGCTGAAGGGGCGCGAAACCTTCGGCAACATCATGAAATACCTCAATATGACCGCCAGCTCCAACTTCGGAAATGTGTTTTCGGTGCTGGTGGCGAGCGCATTCATTCCGTTCCTGCCGATGCTGTCGATCCATTTGCTCGTGCAAAACCTGATGTACGACATTTCCCAATTGGCGCTGCCTTGGGATCACATGGACAAGGAATTCCTCAGCAGGCCGCGGAAGTGGGATGCCAAGAATATCGGTCGCTTCATGATCTGGATCGGACCGACGTCCTCGATCTTCGACATCACGACGTTCGCTCTGATGTGGTTCGTCTTTGCCGCCAATGCTCCAGAGCATCAGTCGCTCTTTCAGTCGGGCTGGTTCATCGAGGGCCTTCTTTCTCAGACACTCGTGGTCCACATGCTGCGTACCCAGAAGATTCCATTCGTCAACAGTACAGCGGCTTTGCCAGTGCTGCTGATGTCGAGCGTCATCTGTGTGCTGGGGATTTATTTGCCTTTCTCTCCGCTGGGCGCGGCCATCGGATTGCAGCCACTGCCTATCGCTTACTTCCCGTGGCTGGCTGGCACGCTGCTCTGCTACTGCCTCGTCGCTCAACTGATGAAGACCGTCTACATCCGCCGGTTCGGACAATGGCTCTGACGGCGACGCATGAGAGATCATGATCATGTCCACATCGTTGATCCTCAGATTTGCGCCGCCGCAGGCTGGAGACCGCCCGAGACGAGGGCCGCCACCGAAGCAGCCGAGGCGACAGGCGCCGCGTCCGCCCCACAATCGGGAGCCCCGCGATGTCCTGTCCTCGCTTCGGAACCGGTTGAACAGACGTTTGTGCTGGGCTTTGGCGGTTTCGGCGACGCTCCTGACGCGTGTGGCCGTCCACCTTGCTCGTCGCCGCCTACTGGACGGTTCCAAGCTCAGATTCCTACTACGCGGCGGCGCGCGGTTGAACAGAGCGGCGATATCGCGAATGCGGCATTGCCGCTGGTGAGCCACACAAGCGCAAAACGATTGCTTGCATGGAAACAAAGCACGAGGCCCGGGCCCGAACCGGGTTTCGATCAGCAAGGAGCTTCAAATGGACGACCCGTCTAGTCGCGGCGCGACCAATAACTCGCGCCATTTGAATTCACGACAAAACTAGCAGGGCGGCTCGGAGTTATTGGCGACGGGCGCTCTCGTAACCCGACGCCAGGAGTGCCCCATGAACTATTTTGCCGCCCCAGGATTCTTCAATACCGCGAGCGCTGCCGGATTGAGGGTTTTCAGGAATCGCCGAGTCCTTTTTTGCCGATTTATGGCGATCGCCTTCTATTTGCTGGCACTCGGCATCGTGGCAATTCTTCAGATCGCCAAGGCGCATGCGCAAGAGCTTCAAACGACTGCCGACCGCCCAGATGCTCAACCCATTCCGGCGACGCCCACGAAGTTGCCGGAAGCTTCACGTGAGAGCAGCGCGAAAACGAACAAGGTCGATTGGTCGGGCATCTATTTTGGTGGTCACACCGGTTTCGGGACCGGCGATCTTGGTCCAGGGACGAACGCGATCTTGAATCAGTCAGTTGGCCTGCCGCCGACGGTGACGGGGATGATCGGCGGCCTTCAGGGGGGCTACAACTTTCAGCCAGGTGATGGCTGGGTACTTGGCACAGAAGCCGACATCACATTCGTGAGTCCGCCCGACGAGACGCGTCGGACTGCTGCTCCCTTCAATACGACCCTGGACGCGATGGGGACAGTGCGCGCCAGGATCGGCTATGCGTTCGGCCCATTCCTCCCCTATGCAACGGGCGGGTTTGCTTGGGCACGAACGAAGGTCGACATCAATGGAGATGACGGCGCCGTTTTGTCGAAGCTGAGGCGCTGGCACGCTGGGTGGACGGCGGGCGTAGGTATCGAAATGGCCTTGGGAGGACCGTGGACCGCACGCGCTGAGTACGACTACCTCGATTTGGCTTCTTCGATCTATCGACTCGATGGAACTGGACTGCGCGACGTTTCGGTCCACCCTCAAGTCCAAAGGATCACATTTGGTCTGAACTACCGACTGGGTGATGGGGTCTCGGCACTCGCGAAACCATCGGCGACTGGCGAAGCATCGCCGGACTGGAATGTTCATGGCCAGACAACATTCATTGCCCAGGGCTATCCTGCAATTCGATCTCCTTACGCGTCCGCCAACAGTCTCCCCGGCGGCGGGCAACTGCGCGAGACATGGACCGCGGATGCTTTTCTCGGCGTGCGGCTTTGGGAGGGTGGTGAGTTCTACTTCAATCCCGAACTGGCCCAGGGCTTCGGACTGAACGGAACGCTCGGACTCGCAGGTTTTCCAAATGGAGAAGCGCAAAAAGGCGGGACAGAATTTCCAAAATTCCGCGCTCAGCGCTACTATGTTCGGCAGACATTTGGTCTCGGCGGCGAGCAGGAGGATGTCGCGGACGGCCCTCTGCAACTGGCGGGACGACGCGATATCAATCGCATCACCGTCACGGTTGGCCGTTTCGCAGTTGGAGACTTCTTCGACGCCAATGCCTATGCCAAGGATCCGCGCGCCGATTTCATGAATTGGGCGATCTGGTCATCGGGGGCCTATGATTTTCCCGCCGACCTGCCGGGCTTCACGCGCGGCGCGGTGATCGAGCTTAATCAGAAGAATTGGGCCGTGCGAGCGGGCGCCTTCCAGGTGCCGGAGCAGCCAAACAGCGACGTCCTGGTCTTCAAGGGCGGCGGTGGCGGCGTCGTCGAGTTCGAGGAACGGCACAGCCTGTTCGGGCAGCCCGGTAAGGTTCGCATTGGCACTTTCGTCAACCGCGGCCGCACCGGCGCGTATCGCGATGCCATCGACATCGCCCAGGCAAGTCCGCAAACGGATATCAACGATGCGATGACGGCCCTGCGCCGCAATCAGAATAAATATGGCTTTTACGGGAACATCGAACAGGCTTTGACGGCTGACCTCGGGCTTTTCGCCCGTGCAAGCTGGAACGACGGTCGAACCGAAATTCTATCCTTCACGGATATCGACCGCAGCATTTCCGGCGGTTTCGCCCTGAAGGGCACCGCATGGGGACGGCCCTCGGACACCATTGGGCTCGGGGCTGCGGTCAACGGCCTGTCACGCGCACATCGTGATTTCCTCGCTGCGGGAGGCACGGGATTGCTGATCGGTGATGGGCGGCTGCGTTACGGTCACGAGTCGATCATCGAGGCATACTACGCCCTGCGGTTCAACGATTGGAGCGCCGTCACCTTCGACTATCAGTTTGTTGCAAACCCCGCCTACAACGCCGACCGCGGACCAGCTTCGATTCTGTCGCTTCGCGCACACGCCGAGTTCTGACAGCCGATGGAGCAGAAATTCCAACAATTGCAGGGACTTCCGTCGGTGGAGTGTAGCCGACGCTGCAAGATGGGACATTCATATGGATTGGCAAAGTCTTGGCCATACTGCGCTCACGCTCGGAGGCGCATTCCTTCTCGGCGGTTTGATCGGCTTCGAGCGGCAATGGCGCCAACGCCTGGCTGGGCTACGAACCAACACCCTCGTTGCACTCGGCGCCGCCATCTTCGTCCTCTTTGCAGGGCTATTCCCCGGAGAGTCGAGTCCGACGCGTGTTGCGGCCCAGATCGTTTCCGGCATCGGCTTCATGGGCGCAGGCATCATTTTCAAGGAGGGATTGAACGTGCGCGGGCTCAACACGGCGGCGACGCTGTGGTGTTCGGCCGCGATCGGCGCGCTATGCGGAGCTGGATTTTTCTTTCACGCGTTGATTGCGACGATGTTCGTCATCGCAGTCAATGGAGTTCTGCGTCCGCTCGTGCGCCTCATTGAGCGCCAGTCATTCGCTGGAGGCCAGTTGGAGAGCGCCTATGCTATCAGCATTATCTGTCATGGAGAGGCCGAGGCGCATGTTCGAGCGCTTCTTCTTCGTGATCTTGCCGGCGTTCTACACATTCGCGACCTCGAAAGCACCAATATCGAGGACACAAATCGAGTCCAGGTGAGCGCGACCGTGCGGGCCGACACTCGGCAGGATCGCGTTCTGGAACAGATTATCGGTCGTCTCAGCCTGGAGCCGCTGGTAACGTCCGCTCGATGGCGGTTAGAGCTAGGCGAATGATCGAGAATTAATAGATATCTAGCCACTGAGCGGAGTAGATTCGGGAAGAATACTGAAAGCGCGTAGGTTGATCGAGAGAGGCGAACAATGCTCAAGGTGGTCAATGACAGCCGTCCAAGATCGGCACTGACACTGATCGCGATGGGTGTTGCGATGGCAGGCATTTTCATCGCCGATACGGTTACGGATTATGCCATCGCTGCAGCCGTATTTTACACGGCAGTCATTCTCGTTGCTACACGCATCTTGTCTGGCGCGGCTGTGGTAGTTCTCGCTTGCATTTGCGTCGCGCTGACCTTGATCAGCTTCTTTCTGACCCCCTCCGGCGCATACGAAGTAGGCATCGTCAATACCGGGATTAGCATCGTTGCGATCGGGGTCACAACCTATCTCAGTTTGAGGATGGTCGCCGCAAAGGCAGAGGCGCTGGAGGCCCGCGACCGCCTCTTGCGTATTGCGCGGGTGACGACGCTGGGCCAACTGTCGGCGTCGATAGCGCATGAAGTAAACCAACCATTGGCTGCCGTTGTCGCCAGCGGTGGTGCGTGCGCCCGATGGCTGAGCCAGGAGCCGCCAAATCTCGAGAAGGCCCGTCGCGCGCTGGACCGCATCGTTAGTGACGCGAACCGGGCGAGTCAGGTCATAGCGCGGATCCGTGCCCTTTCGAAGGGCGAGGCTCCGCACAGACAGCCATTCGACCTAAGGGAAGCCGTTCGTGAAATCGTAACCTTGTCACGCAGCGAGATCGAGCGTAGCGGCATCGCCCTGCAGCTAGACATGTATGACGACCTACCTCGCGTTTTCGCTGACCGAGTGCAGATCCAGCAGGTCATAAGCAACCTTGTTCTTAATGCTACGGAGGCGATGGCGGCCGGCGCGTTGCCTGAGCGTCGCTTACGAATCACCGCCTCGCAGGCGGCGCCAGATACCGTTGTTCTTACGGTGGCCGATTCCGGTGCCGGCCTGACGCCAAGCGCGCGCGAACATCTTTTTGATGCCTTTTGGACGACAAAAGAAGGAGGCATGGGGCTCGGCCTGACCATCAGTCAGGCGATCGTCGAAGCAAATGGGGGCCAAATTTGTGCTGCTCCCAATCCGGTGGGCGGAGCCGCATTCGAGGTACGCCTACCGCGCTACACGGAGGTAGCCTGATGAAGAACGAACCGATCATAGAACCGCGGCCGCAACCCATCGTCTATGTCATAGATGACGATCGGTCTGTTCGAGCTGCGCTTGAAGATTTGCTCGCGTCGGTCGGGCTTCAAGTTCGCTCGCACAGCTCGGTCGCCGAATTCCTCGAAAGCACTATCTTGGATGTACCCGGCTGTCTGCTGCTTGACGTTAGAATGCCTGGACAAAGCGGCATCGATTTTCACCGACAAATGCCGGAATACGGCATTCATCTCCCGACAATTTTCATCACGGGACACGGGGACATCGCGATGGGCGTGAGCGCCATGAAGAATGGCGCCTTCGAATTCCTGACGAAGCCTTTTCGCGACCAAGATTTGCTGGATGCCATCCAACAGGCGATCGAGAAAGATCGACAAAGGCGAGAGAATGAAGCGCGCTCGCTGGACTTGAACGCCCGTTGGGAGACGCTAACGCCCGGCGAGCGAGACGTTTTCAAGCTCGTTGTAAAGGGTCTTCTTAATAAGCAGATTGCTGCCGAATTGAATGTTAGTGAGATTACGGTGAAGGTTCGCCGGAGCCATCTTATGCAAAAGTTGCAAGCCAAGACGGTTATTGACCTTGTTAGGATTTCAGACAATTTAAGCGTCTGAATCTCGATACCGGCTGAATGACATCTGCCAAATTCGTCGGCACCAAATCAGTGGGATATATCGGCGCCCGACCTATTCAGGGGCCGGTATATTTGATCGATACCTTCGTATATCGAGACTATATAAAATCATCCGTCCGCGCGCGCATGCGACCGTCTATTTGAGGCATGAATCAGGAGGTGCTGCCTTAGTTGCGGTTTGGACGCGGTGGTCGTGGTAGCTTGTGCATATAGATCGATGCATGCGATCAGGTTGCGAAGGTTGTCGATCGGTATCGCGCGTACGTTCTTGAACGGTCGACGCCCACTCAAGGAACATACAAAAGCGCTTCTGGCCGAATACATACAGAAGCAAATGCGACCTTGGGCTGTTACAACGTCAGACCTCATTTCAAATAGGCCGTGGTCGCGAGCGGCCCATGCTTGAACTCCGCCAGATTCGGTACTTCCTTGCTGCGGCCGAGCACGGTAGCTTTCGAAAGGCGGCGTCGGCCTTGGAGATACAGGAATCAGCGATCAGCCGTCGCATCCGCGATCTTGAAGACGAACTTGGTGCCTCGTTGTTTCAGAGGCACAACGGCGGCGTCTGCCTGACGTTGGCGGGGCAGCATTTCGTGCGTCGCGCACGTAAGGGTCTTCAGCAGATCGAGCACGGCGCTAGGGATGTGGCCGCCATAGGCCGCTCTGAGCGGGGGCATATCAAGGTTGGTATCTTTTCGTCGCTCGCGTCCGGATTCCTGTGCGAGTTACTGGGGGCCTATGGCAAGGAACATGCGAGTGTACGGGTCGAATTTTTTGACGGTGATCCTGCGGATCATGTTGCCTCGATCCGGCGACTTCAGCTCGATGTAGCTTTCATTACGGGAACCGCACAGTGGTCGGACTGCCAAACAGAACAGCTTTGGTCCGAGCGAGTATTCGCAGTGCTGCCCAGCGACCACCCTCTTTCCGAGAAACCGGTGCTTAGCTGGAGTGATCTTGCTGGCGAGAGATTTATTGTAAGTGACGGCGCCCCTGGATCGGAGATCCACGACTATTTGGTCCAGCGCCTCGCCGATCTTGGGCGACACCCGGAAATCCACACCCAATACGTGGGGAGAGACAATCTCCTATCGCTCGTTGCGATCGGGCGTGGCCTGACCGTCATGAGTGAGGCCGGAACGGCAGCCCAGTTTCCTGGAACTGTTTATCGGCAGCTTGTGGATGAGGTTCTACCATTTTGTGCGGTCTGGTCACCACGGAATGACAACCCCGCATGGCGCCGCCTCCTGAGTCTCGCACGTTCGATGTCACGGTCAGCAGCTGCGACAATCATCCAGGCGACCGCGGCGATCCTTTTGACCTCCTCGCCGCTACAAATCCCCGATCCGTGGCTATGAACCGCTCCAGCATCGGGATGATTAGGCGAACGGGGTCGGCCGGTGACTGCCCCGCTTCGCGGGCGAGAATCTCGGCATAGGCGACGAGATCGCGGTGAAGGCTCGCTGGCAGCTCCACCGAGACCTTCACCGGCTTGTCGTCGACGATCGGTCCCAATTTCAGCTTGGCCATCTCAGCCTCCGTAGGGTTCGAGCACTAGATCGCGCGTGACGATGACGCGGACGGGGAACCCCGGCCGGATGGTGAGCGTCGGAGCAATGTTGAGCTGACGCTGGACGATCTGCTGACCGGTCTGGCTGACGCTGTTCGAGGCGCCCTGACGAAGAGCGCGGACGATATCGCTGTCCTGACCCGACGAACCGGCCTCGGCGCCGATACTCAGGATCGTTGAGAGCGCAGCGGCCTTGAACAGTTCGCCCCAGTGATAGTCGACACCATCCTCGAGCCCGGCATAGCCCTCCGCGTCTGCACCAGGCTGACGCTCCAGCACGATGGAGCGGCCATTGGGGAAGATCAGCCGATTCCAGACGAGGAGAATGCGCCGCTGACCGAAGCCGACGCCGCTGTCATACTGCCCGACGACGCGCGTGCCCTGGGGCACGAGCAGGATCTTGCCGGTCGGGCTGTCATAGATGTTCTCGGTCACCTGCGCGGTGATCTGACCGGGCAGGTCGGAGCGAATGCCTGTGATGAGCGCGGCGGCGATGACGGCACCGGCCTGAAGCACATTCTTCGACGCCGGCGCCGCAACACGATCCGGCGAGACGGTTCGCTTGTCGGGCGCCTGGTTGAGGAATGCGAGCTGCCGGTCCTGCGCCGAGGGCGTCGCCGGCTGCGGCGCGAGGCCGAGGCTGGAGAGATCGGCGAGAGGCGTGGCGGTCGCGGTCGGTTGCGCCGAGGTCGCGGCACTGGCGGGCCGATTCTCGGTCGAGGCGAACAGCCGTGCGGTCCGCGCAGCCTCCAGCTCCTGGGCCCGGCGTTGTTCCTCTGGGCTTGGTCCCACGGGGCCTGTCGGCCGTGCGCCGATCGGCGGCACGGGGGCGCCATTCTGCGCATTGAGGATCGGACGGCCGAGGTCGCCGGGCAGTGGCGGGCCGAGCTTCGGAACGCCGGAATAATCCTTCGGCAATCCAGCGAGGCCATCCGGTGTCGAGCGGTTGTCCGTCGAGTACAGCTCCTGGCCCTGGCCGCCGTGACGGGTTTGAAGCGCGTAGATTAGCGCCCCGCCAACACCGAGGCTTGCAGCGAGACCCAGACCGGCCAGCACTTTGCGGGAAAGGCGGGTCACACGCGGCGGCTCGGCACGCAGCCGCATCGTCGCGGCGGGTTCGCCGGTCAGCGGCCGGGTGTCATCAACGTCGGCCGGCTGAGGCTCGGGCGTCGAACCCAGCGCCCGGCCTTCTTCCATTTCGGGATCGCGTTCGTCGCTCACGATGCCGGCCTCCCGTCGGTGCGGGATATGCGGACGCGCTTCTGGTCCTTGCCCGCGCCGAACCGCAATTCGGCGGCGGCGAACAGGCGATCCACGATAATGTAGTTGCCGCGCACGCGATAGTTCACCAGCTCGGAGGTGTCGCCCTCCGGCCCGACCACGAACAGCGGCGGCATCTCGCCTTGGCCGATGCCGCGCGGAAATTCGATGAACACCTGTTTCCCGTCATCGAAGGCGCGCTGCGGCCGCCACGGCGCGCGGTCGCCCGTCACCTCGTAGCGGAAATTGACGCGGGCGAGATCAATGCCGCTGGAGACGGGCTGCGCGGCCTCGGCCTGCTGGTTCTGACGGCGCAGCGCGATGAGTTGGTCCTGCGGATATTGCCAGGACACCGACGCCATGTAGGTCGAAGGCGTCGCGCGCAATTCCATGTGATAGGTGCGCCGGTCGGTGTTGATGACGAGGTTGGTCATCAGCTCGGCGCGGGTGGGCTTCACGAGGATATGGATCTGCTTCGCCGCGCCAACGCCGCTCTCGGTATCGCCGATGATCCAGCGCACCGTGTCGCCGGCGGCGACGGGACCGGAGCCGACGAGCTGCTCGCCGGGCTGAAGCGCGATGTCGGTGATCTGCCCCGGTGACGCGTAGACCTGATAGAGCGCGCCATCGACGAAGGGATAGACCTGCATCGAGTTGATGAAGCCGTTGCGGACGGGTTGGACGCGCGCGGCGGCGTTGGCCTGGTTGACGCGCGTGGCGGGATCGGCCGGTTCTGGCTCGGGCTTGCCGTCCTTGCCGAGCGGCTTCAACTGACCGGGCAGCGGGAGCGGCTTGGGCAATTCCACCACCCTGACCGGCGCTGGCGGATCGGACGTTTGAACGGCCGGAGCCGCATTGTCGTAGGAGATCTCCGGCGGCGGCGTGTGTCCGGCACAGCCGGCGAGCGCCGACGTGCAAAGCCAGAGAAGTGGCAAGCCGGATTTACGGAAAGCCGGAACGGCGCGGTTGAGGAAAGCCGGCCTCCCGGCTTTGCGGAAGGTCGGTGTCATTATCCAAGCTCCTTCGACCAGTTGATGGCGTTGACGTAGATTCCGAGGGGATTCTTCCGCAGCGTGTCGGCGTCACGAGGGGGCTGCACGACAACGGTGAGGATGGCGGACCAGCGCTCGGTGGAAGCCAGCGAGCCATCCTGATAGCGGCGCTCGATCCAGGCGATGCGGAAGCTCGACGGCGAGGCGCGGATGACCGAGGACACCTCGATCGCGATCTGCTGCTTGCCGACCTTGGTGAACGGGTCGTTGGCGCGAGCATAGTCGTTGAGCGCGAGCGCGCCGCCCTGTGTCGTGAAATCATAGGCGCGCAGCCAGTTCTGCCGCACGATGATGGCGTCGGACGGGATCGAGCGGACCTGCTCGATGAAGCGCGCGAGGTAGAAGGCGATCTGCGGATCGTTCGGCTGATAGTCGGCGGTCGCCGGTGCCACGGCCTGCGCCTGGCCGAGCCGGTCAACCTGCACCACCCAGGGCACGATCGAGCCGTTGGCGGACTGCCAGACCAGCGCGGCCGAAAGCCCGCCCGCGAGCGCCAATGAGCCGAAGGCCATGTAGCGCCAGTTGTGGGCCTGCACGCGGGCGGAGCCAATGCGATCGTCCCAGACCTGCGCGGCGCGCTGATAGGGCGTCTCGGGCTGAGGGGTTTTGCCGTAATGAGTGGATGGTCGTTTGAACATGGTCAGTTGCTTTCGGAAAGGTTGACGGAGGAGCCGCCGCCATGGCTGTCGCCACTGCGCACGGCGTGGGCGGCGGCCTGAACGCCGTGTGACATCTGCTGCGAGCGTTTCATGCGCTTCGCCCAGGCCGGCGGGCCGTCGCCGGCAGAGGACGCGGCTCCCGCAGATGCGGCCTCCGCAGCGGTTGTCGTTGCGGCGCCGGAAGTACCCGTGGCGATCTCCGTCGCGGCTTGGCCGCCGGCCTGATAGCTCTGCTTGAGGCTGTCGGCGGCGCGCCCGGCTGCGCGCTTCAACGGTGAGACGGCCGCCTTCGCGCCGGTGCTGGCAACATTACCAAGACCGGACGCGACACCCGATGCACCCGTTTGTCCGGCCGCGCCGAGGCTATAGGCGGTGGAGGCCCCGCCTGCGAGGGCTGCACCACCGCGGGCCGCAGCGGCTGCGCCGCCAGCAAGTGCAGCTCCACCGGACACGGCTGCGCCGGCGGCGGCCGCGCCGGCTGCGACAACGCCACCGGCGGCGAGACCAGTACCAATGGCCGCGCCTGCGCCGAGCTGCGGGCCACCGGAGATGAGGCCGTTGGCGATGCCGGGGCCGAAGATGCCGAGACCAAGCAGCGACAGCGCGGCAAGCACGATCGCCATGGCGTCGTCGATCGACGGCGTTGCGCCGTTGAAGCCGGAGGTGAACTCGGAGAACAGCGTCGAGCCGATGCCGATGATGACGGCGAGAACCAGCACCTTGATGCCGGAGGAGATGACGTTGCCCAACACGCGCTCGGCCATGAAGGCGGATTTGCCGAACAGGCCGAAGGGAATGAGGACGAAGCCGGCGAGCGTGGTCAGCTTGAACTCGATCAGGGTGACGAAGAGCTGGATCGCGAGGATGAAAAACGCCAGCAGCACCAGAGCCCAGGCGAAAAACATGCAGGCGATCTGGATGAAGTTCTCGAAAAACGACCAGTAGCCCATCAGGCTGGAGATGGAGTCGAGCAGTGGGCGGCCGGCATCGAGACCGGTCTGGGCCACCTTGCCGGGTCGCATGAGATCGCTGACGGCGAAGCCCGTACCCGACGCCTTCAGGCCGAGGCCCGCGAAGCTCTCGAAGATGATGCGGGCGAGATTGTTCCAGTTGGAGATAAGGTAGGCGAAGACACCGACGAAGAGCGTCTTCTTGATTAGCCTCGCCATAATGTCGTCGTCCGCGCCCCACGACCAGAAGAGTGCGGCGAGCGTGACGTCGATGACGATCAAGGTGGTGGCGATGAAACCGACTTCGCCACCGAGCAGGCCGAAGCCGCCGTCGATGTAGCGAGTGAAGACCTCAAGGAAATGGTCGATGACGCCGGTGCCGCCCATGTCAGCGAACCTCCGGCCGGGCGCGCTCGGCCTGCATCGCAGGCTCGGTCACGCCCGCTGGCGCACTGTCTTTGTGGATAGGATCAGCCGACGCGGGCGCACTTGGAAACATCGTGGTCGGCGCAACCGGCGACGATGATGAAACCGGGGCCGGCCGGCCGAGGAAGCGGCGCCGGTTCTCTGCCCATGCCTTCAGGCAATTGGGATCGCGCGTGCCGGCCTCACCGATCTCGGAACAGCGAAGCAGTTCGGCGGCGAGAGGATCTTGTGCTGTGACCGAACGGCCCTGCGTCGCGAGGACGTCCGGCGAAACGTCCTTGCGGCTCATCTCGATCGCGGTCGCCGTGATGGCGACCGCGACGAAGACAATGGCGCCGACGCGAGCGAGGGTCTTGCCGTCCATCGCGCTAGCCTCAGTTGCCGCTGTTCGGGAACATTCGGGCGTTGCCGGGCTGATAGCCCGAGCCCGGCGTCAGGAAACGCCGGCGCTGCTCGCGGCCCTGTTCGGCGGCGGCGGCCTGCTCAGCCGACTGCAAGGCCTGCGCCCGGCCGTTGGCCGCCACGACGGCGGTGAGATCCGCGAGTTGCTGCGCCTGAAGCGCGAGGAGCTGGTTGCCGGCCTGCGTCGCCTGCAGCGCGCCGGTCGCGCCCTGGCTCTGGCCGATCAGCGCGGACATCTGCGTGCGGTTGGTGTCGATGTTGCCGACGACGCCCGCCTGCACCCGCATCGCGTCCTGCAGGCCGCCGACAGTGTTCTGCCAGCGCGAGCGCGCATCGATGACGAGTTGCTGGTCGGAGGCCGACAGTGAGACGTTCCCGTATTTCTGCTGGAACATCCGATCGATCTGCTGGACGTCGTAGGCGATATTCTGCGCCTGGTTGAGAAGCTGCTGCGTGCGCTGAACGGACTGCTGAAGCTGCTGCAGCGACGAGAACGGCAGGCTCGCCAGGTTGCGTGCCTGGTTGATCAGCATCTGCGCTTCGTTCTGAAGCGAGGTGATCTGGTTGGTGATCTGCTGGAGCGATCGGGCCGCCGTCAGCACGTTCTGCGCATAGTTCGAGGGATCGAACACGATGATGGCGTGGGCGGGCGTCGCCAGCATGGGCGTGAGCGCGACGGGAGCGGATAGCAGCGCGGCAGCAAAACGCGCTGCGCGGGAATTGCGCAGTTTCATTGGGACGTCTCCTTGTTGGTGAGCGTGGGGATGAGATCGGCGGCCCAGCCGACTTCACGGTGATCAAGCCAGGCGGCGAGAAAGCCGTCGCGGCCGTGTTCGGCGACGATTCGGGCGATGGCCGCCTGATCGGTCTTCGATGACGCGGCGCAGAGCGCGAGCGCGACATCGGACAGGCCGAGCTCGAACAGCCGGTTGCCGCGCCGCGACTGGCAGTAATAGTCGCGCTTCGGCATCGCCCGCGCGATGATCTCGATCTGGCGGTCGTTGAGGCCGAAGCGGCGATAGATCGCGGTGATCTGTGGCTCGATCGCGCGCTCGTTCGGTAACAGGAGCCGGGTCTGACAGCTTTCGATGATGGCGGGCGCGATCGCCGAGCCGTCGATGTCGCTGAGCGATTGCGTGGCGAAGATGACGCTGGCGTTCTTCTTGCGGAGCGTCTTCAGCCATTCGCGGAGCTGGCCGGCGAAGCCGTCATCGTCCAGCGCCAGCCAGCCCTCGTCGATGATGAGAAGAGTCGGCGAACCATCTAGCCGATCTTCGATCCGATGGAAGAGGTAGGAGAGAACCGCGGGCGCCGCGCCGGTGCCGATCAGCCCTTCGGTCTCGAACGCTTGAACGAAGGCCGAGCCAAGATACTCGCGCTCGGCGTCGAGCAGCCGGCCGTAGGGACCGCCGACGCAATAAGGCCTGAGCGCCTGCTTGAGATCGTTCGATTGGAGCAGCACGACCAAGCCAGTGATCGTGCGCTCCTCGACGGGCGCCGATGCCAGCGAGGTCAGCGCCGTCCAGATATGCTCCTTCACCTCGGGCGTGATCGGCACCCCCTCGCGGGTCAGGATCGATACGATCCAGTCGCCCGCCCAAGCGCGCTCGGGCACGTCGTGAACGCGAGCGAGCGGTTGAAGGCTGACGCTATCGGTCGCGCCGTCGCTGAGATCGCCACCGAGGTCATGCCAATCGCCGCCCATGCCGAGCGCCGCCGCGCGGATCGAGCCGCCGAAGTCGAAGGCGAAGACTTGGGCGCGGGCATAGCGTCGGAACTGCAGCGCCATCAGCGCCAGCAGGACCGACTTGCCCGCGCCGGTCGGGCCGACGATCAGCGTGTGGCCGACGTCGCCGACGTGAAGCGAAAGCCGGAACGGGGTCGAGCCTTCGGTCTTGCCGAAGAGCAGAGGGGGCGCTGCAAAATGCTCGTCCCGTTCCGGCCCCGCCCACACCGCTGACAGCGGGATCATGTGGGCGAGATTGAGCGTGGAAATCGGAGGCTTGCGGACGTTCGCATAGACGTGGCCGGGCAACGAGCCGAGCCAGGCGTCCACCGCGTTGATGGTCTCGGCCGTGGCGGTGAAGTCGCGGCCCTGGATGACCTTCTCGACCAGGCGCAGTTTCTCGTCGGCTATGCGCGGATCCTCGTCCCACACCGTCACCGTCGCGGTGACATACGCCATCCCGGCATAGTCGGCGCCGAGTTCCTGGAGCGCGAGATCGGCGTCAGCCGCCTTGTTCGCGGCGTCGGTGTCCACGAGGACGGACGCCTCGTTGGTCATCACCTCCTTGAGGATCGCGGCGATCGACTTGCGCTTGGCGAACCACTGCCGCCGAATCTTGGTCAGCAGCTTGGTCGCGTCGGTCTTGTCGAGTAGGATCGCGCGCGTTGACCAGCGATACGGAAATGCGAGACGGTTCAGCTCGTCGAGCAGGCCCGGCGTCGTCGCCGTCGGAAAGCCGGTGACTGTGAGGATGCGCAGATGCGACGTACCAAGGCGCGGCTCGAGCCCGCCAGTGAGCGGCTGATCGGCGAGCAGCGCGTCGAGATAGATCGGCGTTTCGGGGACGCGGACCCGATGCCGCTTGGTCGAGACGCAGCCGTGGAGATAGGTGAGCGTCTCCGCGTCATCGAGCCAGCGGCATTCCGGCATGAAGGCTTCGACCAGGCGCAGGATGCGATCGGTGCGATCGGCGAAGCCGGTCATCACCTCGTTGGGGTCGAGGCCCGACTTTTCCCGCCCCTCGTAGAGCCAGGATTCTGCACGCGCGGCGTCCTCGGCCGGCGGCAGATAGGTGAAGGTCAGGAAATAGCTCGACTCGAAATGCGCGCCGGCTTCCTCGAAATCCGCCTTGCGCTCGGCATCGACCAGCGCCGACGCGGGATCGGGAAAGCGGCTGTCGGGATAGAGGTTCGAGGCATGGCGCTGCGCCTCGACGAAGATCGCCCAGCCGGAGCCGAGGCGTCGGAAGGCATTGTTGAGGCGGCCGGCGACAGCGACCAGTTCGGCCGGGACGGCGCTGTCGAGATCGGGGCCGCGGAACTGCGCGGTGCGCTGGAAGCTGCCGTCCTTGTTGAGGACGATGCCGGCGCCCACCAGGCCCACCCACGGCAGGAAGTCGGCGAGTCGGCTGTTGCGGTTGCGGTATTCGGCGAGGTTCATCATCGGCGCGCTCCCCGTCAGACCGAGAGGTGCGCGGGGACGCGCAGATGGCGGCGCACTACGTCGACGAAGAGCGGATCGCGCTTCGCTGCCCAAACTGCCGCGACATGGCCGATCGCCCAGATGGCGATGCCGACCAGCCAGAGACGCAGCCCCAGGCCGACGGCGCCAGCGAGCGTCCCGTTCATGATGGCGATGGCGCGCGGCGCGCCGCCGAGCAGGATCGGCTCGGTCAGCGCCCGGTGAACGGGGGCCGTGTAACCCGGGACTTCACCGCCCTGTTCGACAATGCCCGTCATCAGACCAGCGCCCCGCCGCCGAACGAGAAGAACGACAGGAAGAAGCTCGACGCGGCGAAGGCGATCGAGAGACCGAACACGATCTGGATCAGCCGACGGAAGCCGCCGGACGTGTCGCCGAAGGCGAGCGTCAGGCCGGTGACGATGATGATGATCACCGCGATGATTTTGGCCACGGGGCCTTCGATCGATTGCAGGATCTGTTGCAGCGGTTGCTCCCACGGCATCGACGAGCCGGAGGCGTGGGCGGGCGCGGCCATCACTACCGACAGCGTGGCGATGGACACGGTCATGCCGAGACGTTGGCGCACTTGAGTCAGGCGCATTGGGCGCAGGCGGTCGATCACAGGCTTTCTCCTTCAGGGCTTGGGGTGAGCAGGGCCGGGTCGCCGTCGCCCTCGATGACGGCCGGCGCGATGCGATAGTCCCCGTCCGGGCCGAGGCCCTCGACGCGTGCGAGTTCGGAAAGCCGGCGCAGAGAGCCGCGGCCGGAGAGGACGGCGACGATGTCGATTGTCTCGGCGATCAGCGCCCGCGGGACAGTGACGACGGCCTCCTGGATGAGCTGCTCCATCCGGCGCAGCGCACCGATCGCGGTGCCGGCGTGGATCGTGCCGACGCCGCCGGGGTGTCCGGTGCCCCAAGCCTTGAGCAGCTCCAGCGCCTCGGCTCCGCGCACCTCGCCGACCGGAATGCGATCGGGGCGCAGGCGCAGCGACGAGCGCACGAGATCGGACAGCGAGGCGACGCCGTCTTTGGTACGCATCGCCACGAGATTCGGCGCGGCGCATTGCAGCTCGCGCGTATCCTCGATGATGACGACACGATCGGCGGTCTTCGCGACCTCGGCGAGGAGAGCGTTGGTAAGCGTGGTCTTGCCGGTGGATGTGCCACCGGCGACGAGGATATTGGCGCGAGACGCCACGCCCTGGCGCAGCATCACAGCCTGTCCGGCCGACATGATCCCGGCGTGGACATAATCGTCGAGCGTGAACACCGCGACCGCGGGCTTGCGGATCGCGAAGGCCGGCGCGGCGACGACAGGCGGCAGCAGGCCCTCGAACCGCTCTCCCGTCTCGGGCAGCTCCGCCGACACGCGCGGCGCGCCCGCGTGAACCTCGGCGCCGACGTGGTGGGCGACCAGGCGGACGATGCGCTCGCCGTCCGCCGCTGACAGCCGCTCGCCCGTGTCGGACAGCCCCTCGGATAGGCGGTCGATCCAGAGCCGCCCATCAGGGTTGAGCATCACTTCAACGATGCTGGCGTCGTCGAGGTAGCGGGCGATCGCCGGGCCAAGCGCCGTCGCCACATGACCCCCGATTCCATCGGGGTCGAGACAGTCCTTCCCCGGACGGGGATGATTAAAAGGGCCTGATTTTGGGCCGATTCAACAAAGATTCATCGGCGTAGTAGTGTAGCGTGCAAATACAGGAGAACGGCGGGGTCAGAATTCGAACGACGCGAGGTGAACGATCAATGACGGCGAATATCAGCCATGGGAGAACCGACTCAGCGACGCGATTCATCGCCGCCAGCGCGGACGTGATCTATCGTGCGTTTGTTGATCCCAAGGCATGGCCGCAGTGGCTTCCGCCGGATGGGATGACCGGCCAGATCTACGAGTTCGACGCCCGGCCAGGTGGCACCTACAGGATGGCGCTGACCTATCGCGGCGATCACCCGAATGCAGGCAAGACCTCCGACGACACTGATGTCGTCGAAGGTCGCTTCGCAGAGCTGGTCCCGAATCGTCGCGTCGTCCAGATCGTGACGTTTCAGTCCGATGATCCGGCTTTCGCCGGCGAGATGCGAATGACGTGGAGCCTGTCGCCCGTGGCGGGCGGCACTGATGTCTCGATCATCGCCGAGAATGTGCCGATCGGAATAAGCAAAGCGGACCACGATGTCGGGCTTCGTTCGACTCTCGAAAACCTCGCGAGATTTGTCGAAGGATGATCTTACGCCGATCCGGTTAGATTGACGCGACACACTATGGCTCACCGTCGGCGGCGACGTCCTCGGAAATCTCCTGCCTTAGCTTCGGACCCTTCGCGAGGCGGCGGCCGAGAGCGGTGACGAACTGATCATAGCGTTCGCCGGCCTTGGCACGCGCAGCCTGCGCAGCAGGTTCCGGCAACGCCGGCGTGGTGGCGACCCAGAACCGCACGAACACTGCCAGCATCTCGACGGAGATGCCGACGTCGCGTTCCATCCGCGTCATGCGGCGATCGAGCTGATCGAGGCGCTTGGTGATTGCGGCTTCCTGCCGCTCAGCCGCATCGGGCGACAGGAAGGATTCGATGGCCGCCTCCGCGACCAGCGATCGTGAATGATCGCGGCGCGCAGCATGCTCGGTAAGCCGGCGCATCACGGCGGGATCGAGATAGACAGAGAGGCGCTGCTTTTTCGCGGATTTCGTCATGGCGACCTAACTAAAGCTCCATGCCGTCACCGGGATCGAGCGACACCTGACGCGCCACACCCTGCATCAGCCGGTTCATCCGGCTATTGCGGGTGGCGTCATCCTCGGCGTCATCGGCAAGGCCGATCTCGAACTCGTTCTCGATCGGCGCCTTCTTCTCGACGGGCTTCATGCGGCTCAATTCGGGCTGTTGGCGACGCTCGGATCCGGTCGGATCTTCGTCGCCCGTCTCCATCCCGGGCTTTGCCTCGGCGATCGCAGGCCGAGCCGGAAGCGGCAGCGCGGTCCAATCGTCAGGCCGGCCGTGCTTCGGCTGCGCGAGCGCCGGCGGCGGCAGGATGCGTTCCTTGAAGCGGGCATCCTCATAATAGCGCGCCTTCTTCGCTCGGATCGGCGGCGTGCCCGCGACCATGACGATCTCGTCGGTCGGCGGGAGCTGCATGATCTCGCCGGGGGTGAGCAACTGGCGGGCCGTCTCGGATCGGGAGACCATCAGATGCCCGAGCCAGGGTGACAGCCGATGCCCCGCATAGTTCCGCATCGCCTTCATCTCGGTGGCGGTGCCGAGCGCGTCTGACACGCGCTTGGCCGTGCGCTCGTCGTTCGTGGCGAAGCTGACGCGCACATGGCAGTTATCGAGGATCGAATTGTTCGCG
>MKVX01000021.1 GCA_001899255.1 Rhizobiales bacterium 62-47 | reverse complement strand
CTTCTTGAAGGTGCCGATGGTCGCCATGATAGTTCTCCTTGAACTCTGTTCCGAGCCCGCACCATTGCGGCCTCGATGGCGATCGGTGGGCCGGAGGCGATCGACGCGGCATCGCTTGCGACCGGAGCAACGCGGAGGACGGCGCAGGCGCGGCTTTCTTGTCCCGCGAGGAATGACGGCGCAGCCGGCAGGGGAAGAAAGTCGAGACGCGCCGTTGCGGCATAGGCGATCGAGGCGCAGCCGACCTTCGGCCAGATCAGTCCATTGAAGAGGCCGTTTTGGAGCGGTCTACCTGACAGAGATGCATCAACGGAGAACCAGGCGACACCGTCATAACCGCCAAGACCCGGCAACGACGTCGCCGACGGCGATCTTTCCTTCGTGCAGGCCCCATGAAAGTCCGAACGCTGTTGCCGACTACATTGCTCAAAGACACGGACGGCGACGCCCTGATGTTGGCCGAGTTTCGTGCGCCGCCTGACTTTACAGCCTTCTCCAACGCGGTTGCGCGTGTCCGGCTCCACTGCTGGTCAGTGTCATCAAGGCGTTTGCCGACACCCACGATGATGGGAATCGTAAGGTCACAATCACCTCGCGGTCTGCCCTGGCCGCGTCGTGAGGTTCAACCCCGTGCCAGGCCCTGTCCGGTCGAACCGGGCGTGGCCATTGCAACCATCCGCATCAGGGCGGTGACACCGACCGCGATGGCCCCAACAACGGAAAAGATGAGCTGCCAGCCTTCCGACGGCATGGTGTGTTTCACGATGCCATGCGTGGCGTGGTAGCCGGCGATCGCCGCCGGTGCGACGAAGGCCAGCGCGATGGCGATACGTGCCCAGAGCGGCCGCACGAAGACAAGCAGAAGTTGGCCGATGCCGAAGGTTAGCCCGGCAGCAAGTGCGCCGACGATGATCGCGCCGAGCCAGCCGGCGCCAGTGTCATAGGCCCACATTCCGGCGGTCACGCCCGCAAAGAATGGCAAGGCGAATACGGCGAGCGTGAACAGCAGCCAGCAGAAGAAGCCGATGGCTGCAATGGAGAGAAGGATGCCGATAAAGATCATGGTGGTGTCTCCGTAAGCAATGCTCGAACGGTTGCGCCTCCACCACCACCACGGCGCGGTGCCGAGCATAGCAAAAGATGATCGCTGGCGGGAGCGGAAACCGGCAAGGTTTCCGCTGCGGCAGTGGCGATCTTCGCCCCGTCATGGGGCGAAAGGATCGATTTCGTGGACGATTTGCGAGTCGTCGCCGTCGAATTCGGTGGCGGGGGTGACTGAGAGGGTGCCGTCGCCAGCGCGGAATATGACGATGGCGACCATCAGGCTGGTGGCGAGGCTGAAGGCGAAGGCGTGCGCGTCGGTGAAGGACATCGGTCCGGCTCCTGTTCCGAGCGGAGGACCATCCCCCGCTGACAGGCGCCCGATGTGTTCGGCCGATGGCCGCAATCACCGCGCCGGTAAAGCCGGCGCGGCGGCACGCTACGCGTAGTCCGACCCCTTGCGGGTTGATGGCGACAGGCCATCGGCTGGACCAAGGATCAGCGACATGAAGCGGGGGTGGTACTCGGCCTATGAGCCGAACGAGTTCCGTTAACCGGGAGACTCATGGCTTAGCCTCGGCGGCGCGTTCGCGATGAAGTCTCGGTAGGCGTAGTTGATGAGGTCGCGTACCAGCTCAAGGAGCCCCCCCACCGGCAGTCCGTCGAAGGGATCGCCGTGCGCCATGGAATTGCGGCGTTGGCTCAAGCTCGGCTTCGCCTGGCCCGTCACGAACCCGATCGCTGTTCCGCCGGTGCGAAGGATCATCGGGATGTTGCCATCGGTCAGCCCGTCGACATCCGCCATGTGAGTGAGGAGCGTCGCGAACGATCGCCTTTTCTTCGGGATCTGGTCGCCGTATCGATCCATCAGCGTCAGTTCGAGGGCGATCAGTGCGGCAAGCTCGCCCGCCTTCAGCACGTCGAGATCGATCCAGCCCATCAGATAGAGCGTCTGCGCCCGCGCGAATTTTGCCCGAACGATGTCGGGCACGCGGTCGTCGATCCCCAAGTTGACGATGAAACTCCGCCAGGCTTCAGGGTCGTCGAATTGCAGGAACCCTCCCGGCAAGCCGGGTGATGGCCAAGGGATAACGAGCGGTGTGGCGCGCAATGGAAGATCGATGTCGAGATTCAGAAATGCCTCCGATCTGAATGTGCCTATCCTGTCGATGTTGGTATTCGTCGGGGCGAGAATACCCGCATCGTGCCATTCTTGCGATGGTGCGGCGGCGCTTACGCGCCGCCAAATTTCCAGACCGGGATGCCGAGCTTCTTGGCCTTGTCGGCGAGGTTGTCGTTGATGCCCGTGCCGGGGAAGTGCATCACGCCCTTCGGCACGATGTCGAGCATCTCGTCGTTGCGTTTGAAGGGCGCTGCCCGGCCATGTTTGGTCCAGTCGGGTGCGAAGCCGATCTGCGGGACGTTGCGGTTCTTCGCCCAGAGCGAGGCGATCTTTTCGGCGCCCTTCGGCGATTTGCCGTGAACCAGCACCATGTCCGAGTGCTTCTCATGCACCTGATCGAGCTTGGCCCAGATCAGCCGGTGGTCGTTGAAGTCCAGTCCGCCGGTGACGACGATCTTCGGACCGGGAGGGAGAAGGACTTCCTGCTCGGCGCGTTTCTTGGCCATGAGGAAGTCGCGGCTATCGATCATCGCGGAGGTCAGGTTGCGGTGGTTGACCTTTGAGCCGGTGCGAGGGAGCCACGGTTTTCCAATCTGGCGTTCGTAGTGCTCGGCGGCCTGGTCGCGCATCAGCTCGAAAGCGTTCTGCCGTTCAATGAGCGTCTTGCCCTCGGCGATCTGGCGCTCGAGTTCGACCGACTTCACCTCGCTGCCGTCCTGTTGCCGCTGCGAGCGCTTCTGGGCCTGCTCGTTGTCGTCGAGTTCGCGGGCGATCCTCTCGGTGGCGCGGTGGAAGACGTTGACGGTCGACCAGAGGAGATCGTCGAGGTCGGGTTCGAGGCGGGTGTCCTCCAGGGTCGAGATCAGGGCGTCGAAGATGTCGGCGATCGCGCCTGCGACCAGATTGCCGTCTGGCAGGAGACGCTGGTCGGGCTCGTCGGCGAAGGGGCGGTAGCCGTGGAGCTGGAGTTCGCTGAGGACGTGATCGGTAGGGGACGATTCGTGATGGGGTTCGTAGTCGTCGTGCTCGGTCATGGAATGCTCCTTTGGCTGGACCGCGACCGTCGCGGCCTTCATGGCGACGGAGCCCACGGGCGGAACGGACCTGCACCCGGCGCGCGCGCCGGGCCGGAGCGAACGCGGAGGATGCCGGAGGCCGGCTATTTTGTTTCGCGATGGAACGGCGCGGTACGCGCCGCCGGAAAATAGTCGGCCGCAGGCATTGCCTGTCCGAACCGCTCGTGGGCCGATCGCCCTTTCGAAGGCCGAGGCGCGGTCCTCTTCGAAAGATCGGGCATCCATGCGAGCATGATGGCGGCCGCGCGCCGCCGCCGTTCAGCCGCCGGTCTACGCCGCCAGGAGCATGAAGCGGGCGACGTCCTGCGGTGCGAGCTGCACCCGGATATGCGCCATCAGCGCGTCACGGCCGCAGGTGCGGAGATCCTCGTTGAAGTCCCCGTGAATGGGTGACAGGGCAATCGCCTCGATCCCGACCGCGTTCGCTCGTTCGATCAGCGTGTTTCGTGCACCGTCCCCCGCGCGATCATTGTCGCGGACGACATAGAGCCGGCGAAGCGCATCGTGAAACTGGATGGCGGCGAGGTGTGCTGCGGATAGTGCCGCCGCCGCCGACATGCCGGGCATGACCTCACGGGTCGACAGCACGCTTTCGATGCCTTCGCCGGCCGCCAGCACGTCGCCGGAGAGCCCAAAGCGGACCGCGTGCCCCAGAAGGTCGCCCAATGCTTTCCGCTGAATGTCGATCGGCGCTTTGCCGGAACCATCCGGGGCGAGCCAGGTCCGATGCGCGCCGGTGATCCGGTCGGAGAGATCGGTGACGGCGGCGACCATGGCCGGCCAGGTCTCGGTCGGGCTGTGCTCGTCCGGGCGATAGTAGCACCGGGAATGGAAACGCAGGCTCGCGCATCCGTGCAAAGCCGTAATGGCGCGTCCACGCAAATACGCCTCTACGAGCGTGCCGCCGATCGGCTGACACATGGCGACCAGCCGGCGTGCGGCCTCGGCAGACCCCGATGGTGCTGGCCTGCGAGCGTGCTGTCTCGGCGCTGGTTCGGGATCAGGCGGCATGCTGAGGAAGATGCGGGCCTCTTCGGCAACGTCGGCGAAGTCGATGAGGCCCAGTGATTCACGGATCACGTCGAGCAGATCGCCATATTCGCCCGTCGCGGCGTCGGTCCATTTTCCGGCGGGGCCTTTGGCGGTGTCCTTCAGGCGCACGAACATGGACTTACCCGGCGTGTTGCGAACATCGCCAACCTGCCAGTAGTTGCCTTGCCTGCGGCCGGCGCCGAGATAGCGTTTGCACACCGCCTCGGCCTGGCGGCCGAGACGGAATGCGAGATCGGAAGCGTCGCGGCGGGCCATCACGCTGCCTCCCGCTCGCCGATGCGCGCCACCGGATAGGTGTCGAGCAGCCTGCCGAGCACGGTCGGCCCCGTGCTGTCGATCGGCACGAAGAACCGCAGCGACCAGGAGATGATCTCGGTGAAGAGGCCGTAGGCGCGAAGGCGGTCGCGCATAGCCTCCGTGAAGCCGGACAGCTCGATGCGGCTCGCGCCCATGACACGAACGCGACGGAGCTGGAGCCCTTCGGCGAGGTCGAGGATCGTCCGCCCGTCGATGAGGGCGGCATAGGCGGCGTCGGCCGTCAGATCGGCCGTGCCGGTCGACGCGGCGTTCGCAGCCCAGGCCGGAGAAACGCGGCGGCCGATGATGCGCTCGCCATCGTCGGTCTGAAGCCGATAGACGCGGGTCGACTCGTTCGGCAGGCGCTTCCACACCGGCAACAGCAATCCCGCGACGATGTGGATCGTGCTCTCGCTGAAGGAAGGCACGTCGCCGAGTTCACGGGTCCAGGCTGTGGCGAACGTGCTGCGGTCGGCTTCCTGCCAATGGCTTTCCGCCATCGACTTCAAGGAAGCATGATGATGCTCCATAGGGCGGATCAGCCGAACGCGACGTTCGATCTCGCCGTCGTCCAGCATGAGCGACGGCGCCGGAATCTGCACGGCGGCTCGGCCGGAACGCTCGTTGACGAGCAGCTTCGCACCACGATCATCGAGCCAGCCAAGCGCGTCGTCGAGCGACAGCGGACGGTTGCGTTCGCGCTTGGTGATGGTCAGCAGACAGGTCTGCGCGCCCGATGCCGGATGCGTATAGATCGTCGTGCGATCGGTGACGACGAAGCTCTCCGCCGTCAGCGTTTCGAGGCCGACGTCGTAGACTCCGCTGGCGATCGCGCCCGACACCTTCGCATCCAGAAGCTGTTCGAAGGAGGTGAAGAGGATGCCCTGCAGCTCGATTGTAAGGGCCAGCAGCCGGTTGAGAAACGTCGTGATCGGCGGCAGCTCGTCCTTGATGCCGTTATCATCCATCAGCTTGAGGCCGGTGGCGGTCTCGAAGCGGTGCAGCGAGCAGTCCTCGATCTTGCCGCGCACGATCAGGAGATAGAGCTGGCGTAGCGCGTCGCGGGCATAGCAGGATTCCAGATTGTCCTCGGGTCGGAATAGGCCCTGGCCGCCGGTCTGGCGCTGCCCGCGCGTGATGGCGCCGAGCGTATCGAGCCGGCGCGCGATCGTGCTGAGGAAGCGCTTTTCCGCTTTCACGTCGGTCGCGATCGGACGGAAAAGCGGCGGCTGCGCTTGGTTCGTCCGGTTGGTCCGGCCGAGCCCTTGGATCGCCGCGTCTGCCTTCCAGCCCGGTTCGAGCAGGTAATGCACGCGCAGCCTCTGGTTCTTCGCCGACAGTTCCGCATGGTAGCTACGGCCGGTGCCGCCCGCGTCGCTGAACACGAGCACGCGCTTCAGGTCATCCATGAAGGCGGCGGTCTCGGCGAGGTTCGCCGATGGCGCGCGGTTCTCCACGGCCAGCCGGTCGCCCTTGCGGACGATCCGTCGCGAGCGGCCCGTCACCTCGGCCACCATGTCGGTGCCGAAGCGCTGAACGATCTGGTCGAGTGCGCCCGGCACGGGTGGAAGCGACGCAAGGCGCTCGATCAGCTCGTTGCGACGCGCGACGGCCTCGCGACTCTCGACGGGCTGGCCATCGCGATAGACCGGGCGCGACGACAGATTGCCCTCGCCATCGGTGTAGGGTTCGTAAAGCTGCACCGGGAAGGAGTGGGCGAGATAGTCGAGAACATATTCGCGCGGGGTGATGTCGACGCGCACGTCGTTCCATTCCTCGGTCGGGATCTCGGCCAGGCGTCGTTCCATCAAGGCTTCGCCGGTCGACACGATCTGCACCACGGCGGCATGACCGGCCTCCAGGTCGTTCTCGATCGAGCCGATCAAGGTCGGCGTCTTCATCGACGTGAGAAGGTGCCCGAAGAAACGCTGTTTGGCGGATTCGAAGGCCGAGCGGGCGGCGGACTTGGCCTGCCGGTTCAACGTGCCGGTCGAGCCGGTGATGTTGGCGGCCTCCATCGCCGCGTCGAGGTGATTGTGGATGATGGCGAAGGCGCCGGCATAGGCGTCGTAGATGCGGCGCTGCTCGTCGGTGAGCTGATGTTCGACCAGTTCGTATTCCACGCCGTCGTAGGAGAGCGAGCGGGCGGTGTAGAGTCCGAGCGAACGCAGGTCGCGGGCCAGAACCTCCATCGCCGCGACGCCGCCGTCCTCGATCGCCTCGACGAATTCCGCCCGTGTGGCGAACGGGAAGTCGTCGCCGCCCCAGAGGCCGAGCCGCTGGGCATAGGCGAGATTGTGGACGGTAGTCGCGCCGGTGGCGGAGACATAGACGACGCGCGCGTTCGGCAGAGCGTGCTGAAGCCGAAGGCCGGCGCGACCTTGCTGCGAGGCGGCAACGTCGCCCCGTTCTCCCTTGCCGCCGCCGGCGTTCTGCATTGCGTGGCTCTCGTCGAAAATGATCACCCCGTCGAAATCGGAGCCCAACCAATCGACGATCTGCCGGACGCGCGAAACCTTCTCGCCACGGTCGTCGGAGCGCAGCGTGGCATAGGTTGCAAATAGGACGCCTTCCGACAGCGCGATGGGCTTGCCCTGCGGGAAGCGCGACAGGGGTGTGACCAGCAGGCGCTCCATGCCCAGCGCGGACCAGTCGCGCTGTGCGTCCTCGATCAGCTTGTCGGACTTGCTGATCCAGACAGCTTTACGGCGTCCCTGAAGCCAGTTGTCGAGGATGATGCCGGCCGACTGTCGGCCCTTTCCGGCTCCGGTGCCATCGCCGAGCATGAAGCCGCGGCGGAAGCGAACGGTGTCGGCCGCGTCGGCGGGTGCGGCCTTCACGACATCGAAGGTCTCGTCGACCGTCCAAAACCCAGCCAGATAATCGCTGTGCGCCTCGCCGGCATAAATCAGCGTCTCGATCTGGGCATCGGACAGCAGGTTGCGGATGTTCGCCGGCAGGGTCGGCCGATAGCTCGGCTTCGGCGGCGCGACGCTCGCCATGGCGGCGGACTGGACGAGCTTGGTCGGGTGCGCCTGCGCACCGGGAATACGGATCGACTGCAATCCGTATTCTTCATAGATCGCCTCGGTCAGGTGCGCGCCGTTGGCCGGCGTCCAGTCCACGCTCTCGTAGGTGAGCGCGACACCGGCGGGATCAGCGGCGACCGATGCGGGCGAACGCAAGGACACCGTGCGGGCGAGATAGCCGCGCACGGATTTCGGGGGCGCAGCCGCGACCGGCGTGGAGATCGCTGGCAAGGCGACGGGCGGGCGTGCCGGCATATCCCGCTCGATCCAGGTGAGCAGCGTGGCGACATCGTGCGCCATGCCGGGCGACGTCGGAAAGGCTGCCGGGTCCTCGGCCGGCAGTTTGTCGATGACGGTCAGCCGGGTGGGAAACGTGGTGCCGTGCTTGGCATAGACCGAACCGGCGATAGCCGCAGAGAAGACGACGCGGCCGCGTTTCTGCAGGCGCGCAAACGCATCGCACCAATCCGGCAGGTCCGGCCCGACATTGGCGCCGGTGATCGCCACGAGTCGGCCACCAGGCGCGAGCCGGTTCAGCGCCGAGGCGATATGGCGAAAGCCGGCATCGGCGACGCGGCCGGAGACGTTGGACATGGCCGAGAACGGCGGATTCATCAGCACGACGGACGGAACGGCCGCCCGATCGAGATGATCGTCGATCTGGGCGGCGTCGAAGCGCGTGACCGAAACGGCCGGGAAAACGGAGGCGAGAAGATCGGCGCGAAGATCGGCCAGTTCGTTGAGGATCAGCGAACCGCCGGCCGTTGATGCAAGTGCGGCGAGCAGGCCGGTGCCGGCGGAGGGTTCCAGCACGATGTCGTCCGGCGCGATAGCCGCAGCCGTCGCCATGGCGAGACCAAGCGGGACCGGCGTCGAGAATTGCTGGAGTGCCTGGCTCTCCTCCGAGCGCCGGGTGTGGGTCGGAAGCAGTCCGATGATTTTCGACAGAGTCGAGAGGCGTGCAGCCGGAGATGCGGATTTACGGAACAGCGCCTTTCCGTATTTGCGCAAGAACAGGACGATGGCGACCTCGCAGGCCTCATAGGCGGTCTTCCAATCCCAGACGCCAGCGGCGTCGGAGGAGCCGAACGCAGTTTCCATCGCCGCACGCAGCAGCGACGTGTCGATGCGTTCGCCGCGTTCGAGATAGCCGAGCAGATTCTGGGCGGCCGAAAGGATGGCGGGCGCGTGGCCAACGGGCGCGGCCGGGTCGGCCACGGGCAACAGGACGGTCATCGGGAGATCCTCGGGAGAGCGGGAAGGGACAAGCCCGGTCGGCGCTCTCTCTCGAACCGCCCGGACTCACTCCGTCCCTGCGGGCCTCTCACTCTCGAAGGCTGGCATGAAAAAAGCGCCCGGCCGTTAGGCGGGGCGCTTTGAAGATGGGGCGGAAGGCGCGGACTCCCTCAACTATGAAGGCGTCTCGGGATGCACGAAGCCGCCCGGATCGTCAGGATGTGGCGGCAGATAGGCGTCATACGGATTGCCCTCGGCGAGATGGCCGAAGGGTGTGAAGACATAGTCTCCGTCATCGCGCCCTGCGGCGCAGATGACATAGCGTTGGGCACCGGTCTCGGCATCGAGGCATTCCATGAGCGCGAGATTTCCGTCCGCTGCCGCCCGCAGCAGCGTCTGGAAATTGCTCCGGGCATGGTCGGGAATGCTCATATCCGCTCTCCATCGTCGGATAGCGTCTCGGCGAGCCAGCCATCGGTGTAGGTCCAGGCCACCGTCTCGCCCGTGGCGAGATCGAGGACGTGGGCGCCGCCACCAAAGCCGTCGAGCCGGGGCCGCGAGCAGGTGTTGGCGTACTGGAAGCCCCAGCGATCGGTGAGACCGAATTCCACGGCGCAGCGTTTGACGAACTGGATCAGCCGTTCGGGATCGCCGGTGACATCATCGCGCATCCAGAGCTTGGTGCCGCCGTGCTCGGGCTCGATCGAGAGCCGGAATCCATCCGAAGGCGGTTCTTCGGATGCACCCGCCGCGGACAGCGTGTTGTAGAGGTCGAGCGCACGGGCGGCGTTTTCGGGTGTGCCGACATCGAGCAGGCACGAGAAATGGGTGAAATATTCGGCCATGACAGCTCCTGAAACGAGAAAACTCGGCGCGAGGCCGGGCTGAGAGGGGGCTGAAGGAGTGCGCGGGGTGGCCGAACCGCCCCGCGACAAGGTGCTATTCGGCTGCGATCATGGCCGCCGGTTCGTCGTCTTCGGCCTCGGCCAGGTCATCGTCCTCGCCATCATCGGCGAGGAATGCCGGCAGCTCCTCGTCGCCACCCACCGGTACGGCGGGCTGCGCGTCGGCGGGAGCGGTGTCATCCGACATGCGCAGCGGCTCGGGCAGCCAGCCGGTGTCGGCCAGCAGGCGTTCGGCCTCCTTGGCCATGTCGCCCTTCTTCATGTGGTCGATGAGCTGGGCGGCCCGTTCGCCGGCGCCCTCACGGACAGCCTCCAGAATACGAGGCTTGGTCACGCGGCCGAGATAATTGCCGACCGTGGGCTTCCAGCCCGCCACCACCATGTTCATCCCGGTCGCGCGCGCGAGACGATCGGCCTGTGCCATGCGCACGTCGAGACCGTGCTGACTGACGCCCGAGCCGGAATATGGGTTCGGCCGTTCGAACAGCGCATTGACGCCGTAGCTGACGCAAAGGGCCAGCAGCTCCATGCGCGTGCCGTCATCGAGATTGGTCAGCCAGTCCCAGAGAGCCTGATCGTCGGCGGGAACATGATCCCCCCAGCGTTCGTGGCGATCATTCACCGCCTGGGCGGAAGGGCTGTCCTTCAGCTCCTCGGACTGGGCCGAGAAGAAGATGTGGCGAACATTCGCCTCGAGGCAGCCGGTCGGGTTGGTGTGGATGAACGTGTCGCTGAGGAGCTTGTGCAGCAACATCGTCATGGCGACGTGCGGATTTTCCGCCAGCGCATTGCGCAGCGCCAGCGTGCGATGGGCCGTCAACTCGATCACGAGACGTTCGGGGAGCGGCTTGATGCCGTTGTCCTCGTCCTCCTCCTCGGTTTGCACAGGCTGGCCGCCGATGGTGATCACCGCGCGCTGGACGGCGGGCGTGCGGATTTCGCCGGTTTCGGGATCGACCTCGTCCTCCGGCGTTTCGTCAGCGGCGACCTCCACCGGTCGCTCGTCTTCAGGCCGGACATAACCGCGATCCACGGACAGCGAGCCGTCGGCATCAATGCTGACGAACACGCCGGCGATTGCTATCTCATCGGGGGCATAGCGGACAGGACGTTCGTCGAGGGCGTCAAGGGCGGCCTCGATCTCGCCCAGGCGCTGGTCGATCTCGTCCGGCAGTTCATCTGCGTCCTCATACTCGGCGGTCAGGCGGTCGAGTTCCGCCTGCAGCGCGTCGCTGGTCGCCTGTTCCTCGGCGGTGATGTCGAGAGGGACGCCCTTGATCGCGCGCAGGCCGTGCGCGACGCCGTAGGGAATGCTGACGGCGGCCTCGACCCATTTCCAGCCGTGCGTCGCAATTTCGTCGGCGATCGTCGTGAGCTTCTCGGACACGAGCCGGTCGAGAAGCCCGACGTCCTGAAGCCAGCCGCCGTCGTCCGACTCGAAGAGGTCGCGCATCACGACGCCGCCGGCCGCCTCGTAGGCGTCGATACCGACGAAGACGGCGCGCTTGTCCGAGGCGCGCACCGTCGTCTCGGTCAACATGCGGCGGATGTGATAGGGCTCTTTCTGCCAGCTATTGCGGATCGTCTCCCAAACCTGCTCCTGGCGAGCATGGTCCTGCGAAACGGTGAAGGCCATGAGATGCTTCAGCTCCATGCCGTCTTCGGCATAGATGTCGAGCAGCGCGGGCGAAACCGATGCGAGGCGCAGCCGCTGCTTGACGACATTGACGTCGACGAAGAACGCCGCGGCGATGTCCTCTTCGGTCATGCCCTTGTCGCGCATGGCCTGGAACGCGCGATACTGGTCGAGCGGATGGGCCGGCACGCGCTCGTCATTCTCCGCGAGCGAGATTTCCTCCATCAGGATGCCGCTGTCGGTCGCGCCGACGACGCAGGGCACCGGCGCGGTCTTGTTGAGGCGCTTCTGCTTCACCAGCATCTCCAGCGCCCGATAACGGCGGCCGCCGGCGGGCACTTCGAACATGCCGGTCTCCTGGCCCTCGCCATCGAGAACGGGGCGCACATGCAGGCTCTGGATGAGGCCACGCCGCGCGATCGACGCGGCCAGATCCTCGATCGAAACACCGGCCTTCACGCGCCGGATGTTGGACTGGCTCAGCACCAGCTTGTTGAAGGGGATGTCGCGCGCGGACGACAAGACGATCTTCTGAACGGCAGTTGCCATCGGGGTTACTCCGCGACGAGCGCCGAGAGCCTCTCTCTCGAACCCGAACTCGTCACGAAGCGAAGCGCCGCCCTCTCACTCTTGGAGGGCAGCGCCACAGATACGGGGAAATGGAAAGGCACGAATGCGCAAAGCCGGAAACACGCTTCCGGCTCCGCGGGTCAGGCGGCGCGGTCGAGCAGCTTCTTGGCCTTGCCCTCCAGATCGAGCCGCGCATCCTGATTGGTCTTTTCGCGGGCAATGGCGGTGATGCCCGCCACGAAGTCGAAGATCGACTCCGGGGGATGGCCTGCCTCCGCCAGGACGGTGTCGATGATCTTGCCCGTCTCGGCCTTGGAAAATCCGCGCTTGCGCAGAAATTCGGTGCGGTCCTCGTCCGATTTCGCGACGATCCGTTCGCGCGCCGCCCTGATGCCGTTGATGAAGGGCATCGGTGAGGAGTTCGCGAAGTTCAGCAGTGCCGGCGCCGCTTCGTGGGCGAAACGCGACGCCGCGTACTTGCTATGCCGGATGGTGATTTCCTCGAAATCCTCCACGCCCCACAAATTCCGATTCTGGCAGACCGCGCGGAGATAGAAGCTCGCCATGCCGAGCGTCTTCGCGCCAACCTCGGAATTCCAGCAGTAAAAGCCGCGGAAGTAGAGGTCAGGCGATCCATCCGGGAGCCGGCCGGCTTCGATGGGGTTGAGATCGTCCACGAGGAAGAGGAACACGTCGCGATCGGAGGCATAGAGCGTCGTCGTGTCCTTCGTGATGTCGACGCGGGGATTGTAGACGCCCGTCGACCAGTCCAGCACGCCGGGCACTTTCCAGCGCGTGTCGCCAGTACCGTTGCCGGCAATCCGCTGCACCGCTTCGACCAGCTCGTGATCGTAGATCCGGCCATAGTCGGGGCCGGTGACGGCGCGAAGCTCGATTCGGCCGTTGTCGGTTTCGAGCGTTTTCATCTGCTCGGCCCGATGCGAGGTCAGGCCATATTGCAGGTTGATGCCGGCCAGCGCGGCCGGGAGCTGGCGCAGATAAGCGGCCGGCGCGCCGACTTGGGCAGCGAGTTGACCGAAGCTCCAGTGCGTCGGCGCGACGGGCGTGTCCGAGCCCGGCAGGATGAGAGACAACCGTTCCGGATCGGTACGGCTCGCCTCGACATGGATGAGCGCTGTTTCCACCACGCGTGTCCGGCTGCGCTCCGACCGACTGCGCACCGAGTCCGCCAACTCCGACAGGGAAAGGTAGCGCTCGTCGTCGGGCCGGTAAAACCACTCCGACGAGACGCGGCCGATCCGCTCGCCGCGGCTGACATCCACCTTGTAGCCGCCGCTCATGTCGCGGCGCGCGTCGAGAACCTGCATGTTCATGGGATTAAACTCCATGACGGGCGCCGGGAGCCTCTCTCTCGACACTCAACCCGTCATGGATCTCTGATCCCCACTCTCACTCTGAGGGGCGTTGCGGGGTTTCCCCGCAGAAGGGGTCGGCCGAGACCTTGGCTCGGCCGCAGGGGAAGGCTTTCCCCTCCCGGGCTCCCAGATTGCGGTCACATTCCCCATCAGCGGGCCATTCACTCCCAAACGGCCGGGCTTCGGAGCTGGAGGCAGTTCGGCGACGCCGATCTTCGAGTCTTGTCGTCAGCCACGGAACCGGAGGGTCTCGACGAACAGCGTGAACGCAGCGGACGCGTGGGGCTTCATCATTCGCCCTCCTACACATTCCAAAGGTCGTCCGGGCCGAGATAGACGAGATCGAGTTGTCCACCTTGTGCTGCGACAGTGGCCCGTAGAAGCCCACGGCGACCTGCGTTCAATGCGTAAGGGAGGACGCCATGTGACAATCCTTCGGGGGACAGGACGAGAGGCTGGCCATTCCAGTGATACAGGGAAACCGGTGATCCTGGAGGCGGCGGCAAAGTGGTCCAGTTTACATTCGCCAAGTAGATATGCTCCGACCAAGTTTGGCTGGCGCCTGGAGCGAACTCCTGCGCGAAATCGAGCCAAAGGCTTCGTGTTTCGGGCGTTGGCCAGTCCGGCTGGTCGACAAAAGCGGCCACTTCAGGCGAGCGGAGCCAAATTCTCAAGTCGTGCCCGGTCTCGAATGTCGCCCCTGTGTCATTTACGGCTTTGATGGCGGCGAGGCGCGAGTTGAATCCAGCTTGCATCAGGATCGAGGCTGACCGGTTCATGGTGCCGGTTTCGACCGCCGACAGTGCTAGACCAAGCTCATGATCTTCTAACGCGGCGACCGCGCCGAGACCGCCAACTACATCGCCATTTGCGGCCGCTCGAACGCGTAGCGCCTCCATGGCCCACGGCAGCCGGTAAACAAGGCCATCTTCGATGAACCGCAAGCCGTCACCATCGCCATTGGCAACCAAGGCCGCCAGAGGCTCTCCGCGAAGCCAAAAGCGCAGAATGTCCCGCCAATTGCCGGGTAGCGGATCCGGCGAGAAGGGATGGAAAGGGAATACACGCTCGGCAATGCCGGTGATCGCAGCGATCGCCACGTCGCTATCCCCAATGAGCAGAGCGCCGTTCGCCTGAACAAGCAACTGATTGGCCTCCGGTGCGACGGCATCCAGAGCTTGGCCTGCTGCCAAGCCAAGGCCCGCAAGGAAGTAGCCCTTGCGCTTTGCCGGGGTGGAGTTGGCCCAGATATGCCGACTTCGGGTCAGCAGCGTGGACTTAAAAGCGATGCGAGTTTCGTTCGATGTTCGCAGAAGCCGTCGCTGCCATAAAGATGATTGTAGGATCGCGTCGAGCGTCGCCTCGATGTCGGCATCCGGCACATCTTCTTCGCCAATGAGGCTGAGGATCGCGGTGTCGAGCGTCGCGAGGTGCGTTTCCCATTGCTTCCGCGCGTCATCCCGGTCTTTGGGCTTTTCCCCCGGCACCTCTGGAAAATTCCAAGCAGCCGCGTTGTTGACGACGTACTCTGTCAGATGATTGAGGTCGCCGCCGACGATTTTGTGCATGCGCAGGAGAAGGGCCGTGAGCAATTGGATCAGGCCGCTTTCCATCTCCCGCGCGCCCGGGTCTCCAATCAGCTGGACCCATTCGTTGTGCTTTTTGCTCCGTCGATCCTCGAAGATCGGGAAAAGGACAAGGCCTTCGACGTCGATATAGGCTCGGCCGGCGCGCCCAATGACATTCTTGAACTCTGAGACCTTGATCATCTCGCCGTTGCGATAAAGCGAGTGCATGACGACAGCGGTGGCCGACAGGTTCAGCCCTTGGGCAAGGGTCGGCGACGAGATCGTGACTTTGAGGATGCCGTCGCGAAGGAGACGCTCGACTTCCTTCCGGTAGGCCGTGGGCAGAGCGCCGTGATGGAGCGCAACGCCGAGCCGGAGGCATTTCAGAATATCGCTATTTGGGCCTAGCCATTCCTCTCCCAAAGCGATGGCCGTCTGGAGCACCGCAGGCTCCACTTCTAGGAGCGACGGCAGCGCGCCGCGTTCGTGCAAATCGACGATGACCTCGGCGTATGGCTCCACGCTCCGGCGTTGCGGGCAATAGATGAGAACCGTTTGCCGGTCTTCGACCAGGCGCCAAGCCGTGGCGAGGCAAAGCTCTCGTTGGTCGCAGGGGAATATCTTCGTTCGCTTCCTTTTTGGTTTGACGAAAAGCTGCGGAATGAAGCCAGTAAAGAACCGAGGCACGAACGGGCGTTCGCCGTCGACACGGAGGTTCAGGCGTGCATTCGGGCTATTCCAACTGACTTCTCCGAAACGGAGACGCGTTGGGCGCCAATCGTTTTTGACAGGCCCGCCAGCCTGATCGCGGCGTAGCCATGCGGAGAAATCCTCCAGCTGATCTCCATCTGGGAGGATTGCCGAGAGGCACACGATCCGGCGCTGATCGGCGTCAGGTCGGCGAAGCAAGCGCTGAATTTGGACTTCGTAACGAACTTCACGTTCGCCTGGGCCGATCATATGGCCTTCGTCGAAAATCAGCAGACCGACATCGTCGAGCAGTGAAGGATCATTGCGAAGCGCGAAATCGATCTTCTCCGGTGTGGCGACCACGATGTCGCGTTCCCGAATAGCGTCTTCGTCGAAGCCGGAGACGCCGATGCTCCCATAAAGAGCCGAAATCGTCTTACCGAGTGGCCCAAAGATACGTTGGAGGTTCGCTTCCGTCTGGGCTGAGAGAGCCCTTAGCGGTGTCACAAAAATGACCCTCCGGCCGCCTGCAAGGCACCGAAGAATGCATAGCTCCGCGACACGGGTTTTGCCGGCGCTGGTCGGCAGTGAGACGACGAGATTATCGGACTGATTGACGGCGCGAGCCGCCGCCTCGATCTGCGATGGCCAGAGGTCGATTTCAGCCTTTGGCCGGACGCCAAGAGAGGCGATGAAAAGTGATCGCAAGCCGAGCCAGTCGGCAGCGGCACCGCCTGTGGGAATCAAGGGGATCTTTTCATGAAACGTATTGGACCAGAGATCGGACAGAAGATGGATCGCGATGCGATGAGCCCACCATTGCGGAAGCAGGTTGAGCTCTGCACAGATGGCGAGGCTTTCCCGTAGGCGTCCGATCGCCTGATCGACCAAGGCACGTTCGCCCCGGTCGAGCGCCAGCAGGAAGATCGAGATAGCGCCGAAGAAGTTGTCGGTAAGGGCGATGTCTAGGCCTTCCCAAAGGAAGTCATGACCATCGCGTTCAGGAGCTTCTTGGCCAGCCGGTTCATTGTTTTCTTCAGCGAGCCGCGCCTGAAACAAGCCGGTGATCCGTGCGTCAGATCCTTCGCCGTTCAGACGATAATCATGCACAAGTGTACGCAAGGTCGTGATGTCCCTGCGCATCAGCAGCGCCAGAGTCCTTTCAAGCGGCGAGAAGTTCTCCTCGTTTACGACGATTGCGAGGAGCGAATAGGCCCGCGCCGAAAGCTGCGCGAGATGGTAGCTGGCGGCTGCCATCACGAAATGGAAGTCCCGATCCGACTCGCCGCGATTACCTTTGGCCATGACGGACTCAAGGGCGGTTGCCGCCTGCACAAAGGCGACCCGGGCCTGGGCGGGATCGCCATTCATCTCCAGCATTCGCAGGCCAAGGCCAAGTAGTCCGTAGGCGTAGCTGTGAAGATCGTAGCTGAGTTGCGGCGAAAATTGCGGCGCGTCGGGTGGAAGGACGCCGCCCCGCCAAATCATGGCGCGGGCTTGGCCTTGCGCGATGAGCCTGCCTCGAAAACCGGCTGCGGCCGCCTCGGTAATGGCCGCTGAAATGGCGTCAGGGTTGGTTGGCATTCGCGATCACACGATCATAGACAGCGCCGACGAAGGCCGCATGGCCGTCGACGTGGAGACCAACGCCCCACTGGTTGATCTGCCCGGGATAGGCTTGAAGCGACTGCGTCAGCAACGCCTGCGGCGAGTTGCCCGAGAACGTGAACAATAGATGCTGGACACTCGCCAACGGGATGCCGTGACGCACCAGTGCGTCGTCGATTGCGTCTGCCAGGGGCTCGTTCGCGAGTTCAAGCAGGCGCGCTGATATGAATGACAGCGCGTGCGATGAAGGCCGTCCATTGTCTTTGTCCAGACCAGCGCGCGCCTGCGTAAGGGTCTGCGCGCGGAGAGAGGCACGGCTCTTGGCCTCAGTCTTGAGAAAACGGAGCCGTTGAGTGGCCTGGTCAAGGATCATGCCGATGACATCGTCTCCTCGCATTGCCATGTTGCGATGATCTTTCCACCGCAGACGTTTGATCGGCACGCGATAGCCGCTATGTGCGTCGATCCATTCGGTCGCGTAGATTTCACCGAGATCGCCGGAACGGATCTGCTTTGTCTGAGGCAACAACCCTGTGACTAGGTCGGCAGCCCCCGGCTTGCCGAGGCGACGTAATGCGCGGGCGACTCGCTCTTCGGCCGCATAGTGACCAGGCACCGCTGTGGCCGTCAGCTGGACGCCTGTCGGGCGATCGACGGCGCGGCCGGTCTTGATGTGGAGGTGGTGGTTGCCGAGTGGAGTATCGGCTCCGTCACACCAGTCGTTGAATTGCACCATGCGCTCATACCTTCTCGATTAAGCGCGGCGCAGCATTCGCGGGATGTGGACGCGGTGAAAACCGTGGGTCTGCACTTGTCGGCGAAGCTTGGGGGTATCATTGACGCCGAACGCGATAGCCGCCTTCAGGGGGCTGGCAAAGGTAGCGTAGAAGGTCCAGCGAGCGTCCTTCGGCAGTGGCGCGTTCTGGCGTCGGTCGGTGATGACAACATCGCGGGGGTCCTTCGTATTGCGAAAGGCATGGAAGGTGATCCAGTCGGGCCGCTTGTACCGTGCCGCCTTGCTGAACGGCACCGACTGAACCTTCACGTCGCTTTGGTCGAGAACCCAATCGCGCTGCTCTAATATCTGCCTGACCATGTGGCCGACCATCTGCTTAACGCGGTCAATCAGGACGTCTTCGCGGAACTCCTCCAGAAGTTGTTCTTCAATGCCTTCGACGGCGGGCTTTCCGAGCTCTGAGGCTGTCTCAAGGCGAGCGATGATGGCAGGCCGCGTGAGAAACGACCAAATGCGCTGACCGATGTCGGACTCCGACAGCGAAGCGAATTTTTCCGGATTGTAGCGAAGCATGATCGGGCCTCCTTGACCGGGCATAATTGGCCGGTCATAAATGCCTAGTCAAGGGCGCCGCACATTGAATCGCTCAGTCTGCCGGTTTGCCGCTCGTGTGCCGCTCCGATTCCGGTCGGATGCCTCACGCTGCGTGGCTCCTCCATGTAGATTTGGGTCATCGAAAACGCGGAATGAGGTTGAGATGAAGAAGGTCGTGCCGAACGGGAAGGTCGTGAAAGCCTTGAGGGAGCAGCTCGAGAGACTGTCGACCCAAAAGGAAATGGCGAATGAAATCGGGGTCAGCGTTCGGATGCTTCGGATGATCGAAAATGAGAATGCGCCGATTACAGTAACAACGGCCGATCGGCTGGCAAAAGCGCTGCAAGTTCACCGCGAGCGGATCATCCTCGTCTCGGAGCCTTTGGAGATGGCGCCGACGGGAAGCGCGCCGGACGTCTTCTCCGCGCTGATGGAGGATGAAGACCGGCTCATACCCCGCAACGACTATGATATCGCCCGAGCGACCACGGATGAAGGCGCGCTCTATACCGAGGCAGCTCGCTCACACGACGTGGCCTGCATCATCGAGACGACGCTTGATGAGGAAACGGGTGCCTATGCGCAGGAACTGTTCGATATCCTCGTCGGCTTGTCCTGGTCGCAACGCGATATTCTCGTGGACATTCCCCCAGCTACGGAGATCGCGGTTCGCCGGCGTATCCGACAGCTCATCGTTCTTCTCAAGGGCAACGACATCTGGATCTATCAGACCTCTGTCTTGAGGAGATTGCCGGAGCGCTACACGGTCGCGCCGGCAGACGAGCCTTGCACGTATCAAAGCCGTCAGGTCGTGGCGCTGGGTCCGCCGGGTGAGTATGGCGAGACCACCATGCGTGTGCCGATCGATCACGGCCAGCCGTTCATCCTTCCGGCGTGGCGCAAGCTTCGCAAGGGCGACAATGAGGGGTTGGCGACGCCTCCATAACGGGAAGCAATCGTTTGATCATCAAGCTGTTGGGCGCGCGCTGAAATCGAATAAATGTGCATTTGGCGGAAGCCGGGGGGCATATGAAGTTTAAGCTGGAAAATACTTTCGAGGAAAATGTCGCCTTGTTTCAGGCTGAGGCCGAGCAAATCGATCCTGACTGCGCGAAGATCCTCTTCGACAATATGCATCTCCTGGATTCGGGAGGTGACACCGCGCCAAGCCGAGCAACGATCGGCGAGTTTCACAAGGCGGTGCTGGCTGCACTTAATGGTCTGTCCAACCCAACAGGCGAGGACAAGGCATGACGCGGTATTTCCTAGGCAGCTTATCGATCGAGGGCTTTCGCGGGATCAACAATGACGGCGACCCGCTCGTCCTCAAATTCAAATCCGACGCCGTCAACTCGGTCCATGCGCCGAACGGGGTCGGTAAAAGTTCAATATTCGAAGCCGTCTGTTTCGCGATCCACGGCATCGTTCCGCGCCTGAAGGCGCTCCAGGAAGCCGAGCAGGGCGACAGCTATATCGTCAATCGCTTCCATCCCGGGCAGCAGGCGACGGTCGACCTGATATTCGCCAGCGACGACGGGTCGCCGGATGTGGCGATCAAGGTGGTGCGGTCCGCCAACGGCGCGCGCCTTGTGACTTCTCCCAGCGGTCATGCTGATCCGCAGCAATTTCTGGCAAGTCTGCAGGAGGATTTTGTCCTCGTTGACTATAATCGGTTCGCGAAGCTGATCGACATCTCCGCCTTGGAGCGGGGGCGTTCTTTCGCATCGCTCGTGGGACTGAGCCGATATTCGCGCCTGCGCCAGGCCTTCGACGGCGCCAAGCGAACGCAAAACATCAACGGTGATCTGGGGCTCTCCGCGCTAGATGCTGAGGTGACCACAGGGGCGCGCGCGTTGAGCGCGATCGAGCGGCGTGTCATCGCCGCCCACGACGAGGTCGCCGGGGCGGGAGGCGCCGCCGTCGATAAGCTTTCCGATTTGAAGGCGGCGGTGACAACCGCCTTGTCCGCCATCGCCTTGCTCAAGCCATTGATCGGCGAGGCCTCGGTCATGGATCTCGATTTCGACGCCGCGGAGCTGGCGATCGAGAAGGAGGAAGGCGGGGAAGCGCGCAAAATGCTGGATGCGCTGACCACCTCGGTCACGTCGCTATCGGGGCTAGAAGTCACGGTGGAGGAACTGGCTGACCTTGATCGGCTGCTTGAGCTGGCCGGAAGGAGAGACGAAGCGGTGCGCAGCGTTGGCGCGGAAGCATTGCATGCCCTTTTGCGCGATGCGCTGGCTGTGGTGTCTGGCGCCGATTGGCACGACCCGAATCAATGTCCAGTTTGCGAGGCGAAAGGCAGTGTCCCCCTAAAACCGCGGCTGGAAGGCAAGATCGCTAAATACGATGCCGCCGCCCAGCTAGGCGCCGAACTTGTCAAGGATGTCGCCACGGCGCCTGGGATCGCGAAGCTCCGCCAGGTTGAAGAGGCGGCGGCCATGGCGATCGCAACGGGCGATCGACTGCACGTCGCGTTCGATTTGGCGGCCAAGAAGGGCGATGTGGCGACCTCCGACCTGGAGGGCATCAAGGCGCGTCTCGGGGTTCTTGAAACGCAGCGCGGCGAGACTCTTGCTCGGGTGCAGGAAGAGGCTGACGCATTGCAGGCGCGGTTGCCGCCGTCATTGGTGCAGGTGACCCGCATCCTCAGTTTCGCAAAGCAGTTCCGCGATGCCGTGCTGGAATACGAGAGCGGTGCGCCAGCGCTCAAGGCGAAACAGGACAAGCTCAAGGTTCTGAATCGTTGGAAGACGTTCATCACGCGTGCCGGCCAGAGCTTCGCCGACGCCGAGGCCGCGCTGGCTAACGAGCGGATTGCCGAGATTCAGACCGCTTGCCAGGATCTGTTTGGTCGGTTCGTGCGCGGCGGGCCTGATGTGAAGCCGACCCTGAGCCGGGCGCAGAACAGCGAGAACGTTGATCTGAAGCTCGCGGACTTCTTCGGCCTTCAGGACCTCAGCGCCCGGGCTCTCCTCTCGGAAAGCTATCGGAACGCTGTGGCAGCCGCGATTTTCCTGGCGGCTGCGACCAAGCACAGCGGCGTTCCGCGCTTCATGGTACTTGACGACGTGACGTCCAGCTTTGACGCTGGTCACCAGTTTGCGTTGATGGACGCGGTGCGGACATTGCTACGCTATGGCGCAGTGCCGGACGGGCTGCAGTTCATTTTCTTGAGCCATGACACCAGCCTGGAGAAATACTTCGACAAGCTGAACGGCACCGCGGATTGGCATCACCAGAAGTTGCAGGGCATGCCTCCGAAAGGGCGGCTCATGGTATCGGCTCAAGAGGCTGATCGTCTCAAGGCGCAGGCGTTGCAGCATCTGAATGCTGGCCAGATCGATATTGGTGCGCCGTTTCTGCGGCAGTATCTCGAATACAAGCTGGGACAGATCATCGCCAAGCTGGAGGTCCCGGTTCCACCGGACTATGCCACCCGTGGCGACAAGCGGACGCTCTCGACCTACATCGACGCGATCGGCGAGGCAGTGAAGCTTTATCATGCGGCCAATCGGTGTGTGCTGACGCCTCAGCAGATCACCGATCTCCAAAACCATCATGTGCCATCGATCGTTGGCAATTTCGTCAGCCACTACGAGACCGGCGCAGGTACTCCCTTCAACGCTTATGCATTGCTGGGTGTGCTGCAGAGCATCGATGCGCTGGCAGACTGCTTCACATATGTTGATCCAGCCAACAACCAGAAGCGCTTTTACCGCCGGTTGGACCGGCGCTAGGCTAGATTTCGGGGAGGGAGGGATCGACGAGTTCGAGCATTCCCTCCGCGACCATCAGATCAATGGCGAGGCCGAGGGCCTCGGTTTCGTTCTCGGTGAAGCGCGCGTTGTCATATCGGGTAGCGAGGTCGATGCTGAGCTCTTCGATCAGGCGCACGACCATGTAGATGTGCAGCGCGTAGGACCGTCGGGCGAGCCCTTCATCGGTCTCCGGAAAGTAGCGCGTCAGGTTCGTTGGTCCGGGGAGGCCATCCATCTCGCCGTCCCATTCTGTCGCGCTCTGCACGATGTCATGTTGCGAAACGTGGGCGGCGGCCGACAGCCCGCCGTAGAGCCGGGCGAGTGATTGTTCCAGGGCGGCGATATTCGGGGCGCCATTGAGTTTTCGCCGGTTTGCACGAACTGCCTTGAGCTGAGCGAGTATCTCAAGTTCCTGGCGCAGCATCGCGTGCGCTTGCAGGTAGCGGGCCTCTGCGATGGCTGTCTCACAAGGGGCCATCCCGATCACAAAGGCGGCGAAGAGGGCGTCACGCTCGAAAGCGGTCCGCTCACCTTCGACAACGGTCCCGTTGATACGCAACAGGCCGCTGGCGAGGACGCCCGTCACGAGCAAATGGGCATCGATCAGCCGTCCGTAGACGGCCATCGATTTGGCCTTGGCTTGGTCGCCATAAACCTTCTGGACGGCATAGAGGGTCGCGGCTTGCTCGATCAGTTCCTGTTTGTGACGCTCGATCGCCTCCTCGTTCAGGGCATCAGTCATCGGTGTCTATTGCCCTGAGTTCGGCCAGGAAGATCGTGCCGACCTCCACCGCCCGCTTCGCTACGTCGGTGTCGACGTCCACGCCGTGTGAGGCTTCGTTCATCGCCCGCAGGGAGCCAAGCATCTGCTCGGTGCTGGCCGGCGCCAGGCCCTGCCGCTGGAGGTCACGCAGCATGTTCATGATGCCGACTGGTCGATTGACGACGACGCCTCTCGCGGCGGCGAGGTTGCGGAGGGCGCGCTCGATCTCGATGCGGAGCTGGACCACTGACATCAGCGGGAATTCTCGTGCGAATTCTTCGACGGTCGGCAATTCATGCTGGAGCTGAGGCGGTAGTGCGGGTGACAGACGGTACTGGGCCACGCCCATCGGCTTGCTGCTGTCGCGCAGGGCATATTCGACGATCACCTCGTTGCGGCCCTTGCACAGAATGATGCCGATGGTCGGCTGATCGTCCCTATGCCGAAGCTGGTCGTCGACGGCAGAGAGGTAAAAGTTCATCTTGCCCGCGAATTCAGGCTTGAAGTCCTCGATCTTCAGCTCGATCACGACGAAGCACCGCAGCCGAAGGTGATAGAAAAGCAGGTCGAGATAGTAATCCTGCCCGCCGATCTCGAGATGGTATTGGCTGCCGACGAAGGCGAAGCCCTTGCCGAGTTCGAGGATGAGCGAACGCAGATGCTCGATCAGCCCGCGTTCGAGGTCGCGTTCCAACATGTCGGGGCCGAGCGCGAGGAAGTCGAATGTGTAAGGGTCTTTGAGGAGCTGCTGGGCAAGCTCGGACTGTTGGGCAGGAAGGGTTCGCGAGAAGTTGGTGAGCGCGCTGCCTTGGCGGGCGAACAGATCGCTCTCGATCTGGTGGACGAGGACGGGACGGCTCCAGCCATGTTCAATGGCCTGTCGAGCGTACCATGCGCGTTCCTCGGTCGCCTTGACGCTATCGAGTAGGCTGACGTTATGGCCCCAGGGTAATTGTGCAATGACCCGTTGCACAAATTCGCTGTCCGGCCAGGCGTCAGCCAAAGCGCGCATATATTTCAGGTTTCGAGCCGAGAGGCCGGTCATTTCAGGGAAAGCCCGGCGGAGATCCTCAGCCAGGCGGTCGATGACCTTGGCGCCCCAACCCTCACGCCCCTGCCGGGCCAGGATATCACGGCCGATGCCCCAGTAGAGCAGAATCAGTTCACGATTGACCGATAGGCTGGCGCGATAGCGCGCCTCGGCGATCTTCTGCTTCAAGTCACCGACGAAGGCAGAATAGCTTTGCGCGTCGATCTCGGCGGCCGTTTTCGCGGCCTTGGCGCGGCGGGGCGTCGGTTTGGCCGGAGGGCGGCTCATGCGGCCGCCTTCAGACGCTTCTTCGCCAGCATGGCGCGAACGAATTTGTCCCATTTCGCCATGCCGGCGCGCTTCTCGACCATGTAGTGCCAGCGATCGTAGTGCTTGGAGCTGACGTCCTGTAGCGCATGATTCTGGAGGCGATCGCGGATTTCCTTCGGCACGCCCGCCTTGCCGGCCAGCGTTTTGAAGGTGCGGCGGAGATCGCGGTTCGTCGCATAAGGGATCACGCCGCGGTCCCTCTGGCGCCAGACGAAGCTATAGAGCGTGCCGTGGCTGACGGGCTGCTTCGGGTCTTTGGCCGAGGGGAAGAACCAGCCGTATTCGTTCGGCTTGATCGACTCGATCAACTCGGCGGCGAGCAGAGGCACGGGAACGGCGTGAGGCTGCTCGTTCTTGGTCTTGGACCAGTCGATGATACGCTCTTTGGCGTCCCACTGATCGACATGGAGTCGCGCGATCTCCTCGACGCGCTGGCCGGTCAGCAAAATAAGCTGCACAGCGCGCGGATAGGAGGGGTGAACCGGCGTGTCGGGGCACTCTAGCCAGCGATAGAGCTGAACGAACTCATCTTCGTCGAGCCAGCGAGTGCCTTTGACCTTGGGTTCAGTCGGGATGCCCGTCGCCGGATTGAAAGGAAGCCGGAAGCGACGAGAGGATTGCTGCCGATAGTCGTTGTCGGACTTCATGCCCCAACTAAAGGCGGCATGGAGGTATGAGCGCACATGGTCGGCCATCGACTTTGCGCCGCGCTCGTAGATCGGACGGATCAGCTCGATAATTTCCTCGGCCTCGATCTCGCGGGCGAGGCGGTTACGTCCGAGCGTGTCGGCGATCTTGTTGAGGCCTTTTTCCGTTTCCTTCCAGGATGGCTTGCCTGCATCCTTGAGCGCGGCGACATAGCCCTCGAACAGATCGGTGACGGTGCCGGGGCGAGTGTCGGTGGCGATCTTGATGCTACGCCCCTTCTGGATGACGTCCGCGAAGTCGCGCTTGTAGATTTCGCGGGCTTGCGCGAGCGACATTGAGGGATAGGCGCCGATCTTCTTCTTGGTGCGTTTGCCGTCCCGCCATTGCTGAGCCATCCAGTCAGCGGTGACACGTTTCGGCATGGGCTTGAGAACAAGGACGAGACGGCCGGTACCGCGCCCTTCGCCATCGGCGAGGTTCTCTTGCTTGTGACTGATCTCGACGCGCTTCAGCGCATGTCGGATCGCGGTATCGGTTAGGGCGGGCATAGCGTTTTCCTCCTTTCCGGAACTGGGATCGGTCGAGGAGAAGCAGGGATCGCTAGCTGGGAGCGGAAGGCCGTTTTCTACCCCTTTTACAGCCCCCAATTTGCCAAAACCGCCCCCACTACGCAATACCCAAAAATCGCTATTTTATCAGTGATTCAATGTGCTTGGGCGTGACCTAGCGTGATCGAAGAGAGGA
>MKVX01000020.1 GCA_001899255.1 Rhizobiales bacterium 62-47 | reverse complement strand
CTACGCAATACCCAAAAATCGCTATTTTATCAGTGATTCAATGTGCTTGGGCGTGACCTAGCGTGATCGAAGAGAGGATAGTGGGATGGTTATGCACCATGATGATCGCCGTCGCCGACAGCTCCAGCGCGCGTTTCACCACTTCGCGCGGATAGACCGGCGTGTGGTCGATGGTGCCGACCTGCTGCAATTCGTCGGCAATGAGCTGGTTGCGCTTGTCGAGAAACAGGATGCGAAATTGCTCCTTGTCCGCGAAGGCCATCGAGGATCGGCAATATTCGATCACGGTCGCCCATGACGACAACACGGTGCGCTGCTTCAACTGGCCCTTGGCGACCCGACTGGCGGCTGCGGCCACCAGCTTGAGCTCGGTAATGGCCGCATCGCCAAGCCCACTGACTTCCTGCAATCGCGCGGTCGGCGCATGAACGGCCTCGGCGAACGAACCGAATTTCGCGATCAGCATCTTCGCCAATGGCTTGACGTCGCGGCGGGGCAGGGCGCGAAACAGCACCATCTCGAGCAGTTCGTAGTCGCTCAGGGCATCCGCACCGACGTCGCGAAAGCGTTCCCGCAGCCGCTCGCGGTGGCCGTGATAGTGAGGCGCTTCGGCAAATCCGGCTGACTTCGATGGGTCGTTGGTCTCAGGAGGCATCGGGGATGCAGGCACGGCCGCGATTCATGGTGTCATACAACCATGCCGTGCCCTACGGCATTTGCAACAGCAATTGCCTTCAGCTTTTGGAAAAGTCACCAAACTGGTTGATTACGGCGGTTCCTTCGCGTGAAGCCTCGCAGCCGTCGCATGGCTTAGGTTGCGGGCGCCTGCTCGCGATGCCGCGCGGAGAGCGTGAAGATCTCGACGCCGGTCTTGGTGACCCCGACCGAGTGCTCGAACTGCGCGGACAGCGAGCGATCGCGCGTCACCGCCGTCCAGCCATCGGAAAGAATCTTCACATGCGGCCTGCCGAGATTGATCATCGGCTCGATGGTGAAGAACATTCCCGGCCGCAGCACCACGCCCTCGCCGGGCCGGCCGACGTGAATGATATTGGGCTCGTCGTGGAACATCCGGCCCAGACCATGGCCGCAGAAATCCCGCACCACGCTCATCTGCTGCGGTTCGACGAAACTCTGGATGGCATAGCCGATGTCGCCGGTGGTGGCTCCGGGCTTCACCGCAGCGATACCCCGCATCATCGCTTCATAGGTCACTTCGATCAGCCGCTCGGCCTTCCGCGCGATCGGCCCGATGGCATACATCCGGCTGGAGTCGCCATACCAGCCATCGACGATGAAGGTGACGTCGACGTTGACGATATCGCCATCCTTCAGCAACCGGTCGCCGGGCATGCCGTGGCAAACGACGTGATTGAGCGACGTGCAGGTCGAATAGCGATAGCCGCGATACATCAGGGTGGCGGGAAAGGCGTTATGGCGGAAAGCGAAATCCCGGACGAATTCGTCGATTTCCGACGTCGGGAGACCCGCTTTGACGACATCGGTCAATTCGTCGAGACATTGCGAGACCAGCGCGCCGGCCTTGCGCATTCCGGCGAACCCGGAGGGGCCATGGAGTTTGATCTGTCCGGTCTTTCGCAGCGCAGATTCGGAGGCGTCGACGTAACTCATTGATGATCTTGCTATCGCGGGGAGGAAATCGGTTGGGCCTAATCTAGTGAATGCGGCTGGCAGTGCAAGGACATACGGGATCGTACGGCAGGTCAAACGGCGATTGGAACCGGGTTAGCCAGGGTGATGCCGTCAAGGCTGATCCGGCAGGTGAATGCCATGGCTTCCAGGCCGGCCCGGCGCGAGGCGTCGAAGGCCTGTCCGTAGGCCGGGTCGATGTCCCGGGCCACCGCGAGGGATGTCGCCGATCCGATCTGGATCACATAGAGCAGGACGGCGCGGGCGCCGCTGGCTGTCATCGCCGCGAGTTCGTCGAGGTGCCGCGCGCCGCGTGCCGTCACCGAGTCAGGAAATTCCGCAAGCCGCGTCTCCCGCATCAGATGCACGTTCTTGACCTCGAGATAGCAGGGCGGTTGACTGTCCTCTTCCAGCAGGAAATCGATGCGCGAGCGTTGGCCGTATTTGACTTCCCGGCGCATGCTGCGATAGCCGGCAAGGGCCGGGATGGCGCCCGCCGCCAGCGCTTCGGCGACGATGACATTCGGGTGCGCGGTGTTGACTCCCACCAGCTCCGGGCCATCGCCGAAATCGGCCTCAACCAACTCCCATGAGTAGGGCAGCTTGCGCTTGGCATTGGGAGATTTCGAAAGCCACACCCGCGCACCGACAGCCTGCAGGCCTGTCATGGCGCCGGGGTTGGCGACGTGCACCGTGATGATCTGGCCATCGGCCAACTCGACGTCGGCGAGAAAGCGCTTGTAGCGCCGCAGCAGCGTCGCCGGCACGAGTGTGGAGGCGAAGTGCATCGGTCAGCCGGGCGCATCGGTTATCGGTTCGACGGGCAGTGCACCGCCGCGAATCCGAATGTCGCGCACCGGATAGGGCACGCGGATGCCCTCACGCTTGAAAGCTTCCCACAGTGCCAGCATGACGTCGCTCCGCACATTGTCCATGCCGGCATCCGGGTCGGAGATCCAGAATGTCAGAGCGAATTGCATGCCGTAGTCGCCGAACTCCGTCAGCAGGCAGCCCGGCGGCTTCATATCGGTGACGCGTGGCGTCTTGGTCGCCACATCGACCGCCAATCTGCAGACAACGCGGGGGTCGGCATCGTAGTTGGTGCTGAACTTGACCTTCACGAGCGTGTTCTTGTCGGTGTAGGTCCAGTTCACCACCTTCTGCGTGACCATATCCTCGTTCGGGATCAGAAACTCGCGGCCGTCACCCGCAGCGACTGAGATATAGCGTGTCTTCATCGCATTGATGCGGCCGAAACTGTCGCCGACGGTCACGAGATCGCCGGGCTTCACCGACTTGTCGACGAGCAGGATAATGCCGCTGATGAAGTTGGCGACGATCTTCTGCAGACCGAGGCCGATGCCGACGCCCACCGCGCCGGAGAAGAAGGCCAGCGCCGAAAGATCGATGCCGACGGCCCCCAGCACCAGGGCCACTGTGACCACCATCAGCACGACGCGGATCAGCTTGATCAGCAGCACTTGCATCGAGGGCGTCAGGTCGGTCGATCGCGCTACACTGTTTTCGAGAAAGTGACTGACGAAATTCGACGCCCACAATGCTGCGGCCAGCAGCACGGTCGCCTTGATGATCAGCAGCGGCGTCAGTCGCAGGCCGCCGATCACGATGGCGACCGAGTCGAGGGCCTCCATGGTTGGCTGCAATTGGCCGAGAATGCTGAGAGCCGCGACGCACCAGGCGGCGATCGAGATCACTCGGACCGCCAGCGCGTTGCGGATGACGCTGGTGGCAAGCCGGATGATCAGCCAGGCAAAGGCCAGTTTGGCGGCAACCGGGAGCAGATAGCTGTGGCTCGGCCACGTCATCGACAGCATGACGAAGCGTGTGAGCAGCATTAGCACCGCGAAGATGGCAATCGGCGCGCTGTCGATCAGAATGCGAACAAGCCGTCGAGCCGCGTTCGGCCAACCCATCGCCATCGAAGACGTTCGGTAACGGGAACGGATAGCGGTCCAGACAACGAAGGCCAGTCCAGCCCCGATGAGGATCAGGCCGAGTTGCAGAAAGAATCCCGGCGAGGTGATCTCGGCCCCGATGATCGTTTTACCGTTGAGCAGCCAGCGGCCAATCTGATCGATATCCATTGTCGCAACCCGACTTATATCTCGATCGATGCCCTACGATGACCTGATTCGAGATTTGGACAGACTTTCATATGAGATGCCGCGGCGCTATCGCTTCCGCACCGCTGTCCCGTGCGGGTTGGCGCAGCGGTCGCCTGTGCTGCCGCCGATCAAGATGAATCCGGCTGTTCGGGCAAAAATCGTTTGGTGCTTGGGAACGGCGACGATATTGATGGATATGCCGCAAATCCGGGATTTCCATCATCGATGACGTCGCTGGACTCTGTCAGCATAGCTATCTTCCTTGGCGCGGTGCTGGTGATGGCCGGCATCCTGTCCAGCCTGTTGGCCCTGCGCTTTGGCGCGCCGTTGCTGCTGGTCTTCCTCGTCGTCGGTATTCTGGCAGGCGACTCCGGGCCGGGCGGCCTGAGTTTCAGCGATGTGCACGCCACTTATCTGGTTGGGTCGGTGGCGCTGGCCCTGATCCTGTTCGATGGCGGGCTGAAGACGCGCTTTCAAAGCATTCGGACGGTGCTGGCGCCGTCGATGCTGCTGGCGACGGCAGGCGTGCTGCTTACGGCTCTGATTACCGCGCCGGTTGCCAAGTACGCTCTCGATCTGAACTGGATCGAGGCGCTGTTGGCTGGTGCGGTGGTGGCATCCACCGACGCGGCCGCGGTCTTCCTGCTGGTGCACGCGCAGGGCTTGCGGTTGCGCCCCCGCGTCGGCGCAACGCTTGAAGTCGAATCCGGCACCAACGATCCGTTCGCCGTCTTTCTAACCCTGATGCTGGTCGAGTTGATTTCACTCGGCGACAGTTCGGTCGGGCATGTGCTGGCGGAATTTCTGCAAGAGTCTGTCCTCGGCCTGATCATCGGGATCGTCGGGGGCTGGCTGGTGATCGTGGCGCTCAATCGCGTCGCATTGCCGCAGGGGCTGCACGCGCCGTTCGTCACCACGGCTGCGCTGGTGATCTTCGGAATGGCGCAAATCACCCATGCGTCCGGATTTCTGGCGGTCTATCTCGCCGGCATCATGATCGGCAATCGACCGACGCGCGCGCATAACTCGGTGGTGACCTTTCTCGATGCCGCGACCTGGCTGGCTCAGATCGTCATGTTCGTCTTGCTTGGCTTGCTGGTGTCGCCTCAGCGCCTGCTGGACAGCGCGTTGCCCGCGATCGCGGTGGCTCTGGTCCTGATGCTGATTGCGCGCCCGGTAGCGGTGTTCGTGTGCCTCGCGCCGTTCCGCTTCAACTGGCGGGAAAAAGTCTTTATCGCCTGGGTCGGTCTGCGCGGCGCGGTGGCGATCTTCCTGGCATCGATTCCGATGCTGGTCGGCTTGTCGAAAGCCTATTTGTATTTCGACGTCGCGTTTGTCGTGGTCATCATTTCGTTGTTGCTGCAGGGGTGGACGCTGGCTGCGGCTGCACGACGCCTGAATGTCGCATTGCCGCGCACCGAACAGAGGCCGCGGCGTGTCGAGCTCGATCTGCCGGGTCAACTCGAGCAACAACTGGTCGGCTATCCGGTGCGTCCGAAGAGTCTGTACCTGAAGCGCGGCCTGATTCCGTCGTGGTCGCGGCCGACGCTGGTGATCCGCGATGAGAAAATCCTCTCGCCGGCCGAAGCCGCGCCAATCACAGCTGGCGACTACATCTATCTGCTGGCGCCGCCGGAAAAGGCTGATGCGCTGGATCGCTTCTTCGTCGACATGCAGCCAGCGGCGCTGCCGGATCCGCATCTGCTGGGCGATTTCGTCGTCTCCGGCGAGGTCGTGCTCGGCGATCTCGCCGAGATTTATGGCGTTACCGTCGAGGAATATGAATCCAATCTGACGCTGGCGGATTATTTCGACATTCACCTCGATCGCGCGCCACGGGCGGGTGCGACGCTGCCACTCGATTCGCTGTTCCTGGTCGCGCGCAATATTAGCGGCGGCCGGGTCAATGTCGTGGGCTTGCGGTTGCCGGAAGACGATGCGGCGATGCCGCCGCCGACCCGCGTCGTGTCGCTGAAGCAAAAGTTGGCCCAGGCGTGGTCGTCGCTGATGGGAGTTGGACGACTACACCCGTAGGCGTGCCGCGCTATCGTTCAGAATATCGGGACCGCCGAAACGCTGGACCCGGCCGCGTTCGAGCACCACCACCTCGGTCGCGAGGCGCCGCAACTCGTCCGGATCATGAGTCACGTAGACCATCGGCACGCCGGTCTCGTCACGCAGACGAACGAGATAAGGCAGGATCTCCGCCTTGCGGTCGGCATCGAGCGCGCCGAGGGGTTCATCGAGCAGCAGCAGTCTGGGCTTCGCCAGCAAGGCGCGTCCGAGCGCGATCCGTTGACGCTCGCCGCCGGATAGCTGGCCAGTGCGGCGATCCAGCAGATTGCCGATGTCGAGCAGATCGACCACGTGCTTCTGGGCGGCACTGTCATAGGCCAGACGGTTCATCCGTCGGCCATAATCCAGGTTCTGCGTCACATTGAGATGCGGAAACAGCCGTGCATCCTGAAACACGTAGCCGATGCGACGGCGGTGCGGCGGTATGTGCAGGTTCAGCGATGTATCGTCCAGCACGTCGTCGCCAATGGCGATGATGCCACGATCTGGTCTCAACAAGCCGGCGATGATGTTGACCAGCGACGTCTTGCCCGCGCCCGAGGAGCCGAACAGGCCGGTGACGCGGCCCTCGGTGCGGATGGCGACGTCGAGGGAGAAGTCGCCGAGCTGCTTGATGACTTCGATGCGCAGCACGATCAGATTCCGTGCAATCGTCTGGTGGCCCGGCGTGCAAACACTTCCGAGGCAACCAGTGCAGCCATGGCAATGGCGATCGAGATGCCGACCAGGCGCAGCGCTGCCGCGTCGCCGTCCGGCACCTGGGTCAGCGTGTAGATGGCGGACGAAATGGTCTGCGTCTCGCCGGGGATGTTGGAGACGAATGTGATGGTAGCGCCGAATTCGCCGATCGCCTTGGCAAAGCCGAGCACCATCCCGGCGAGCACGCCCGGGAGGGCCAGTGGCAGCGTCACGGTCCAGAACACGCTCCAGGGTCCGGCGCCGAGCGTGCTGGCTGCCTGCTCCAGTCGGCGGTCGACGGCCTCGATCGATAGCCGGATCGGCCGCACCAGCAGCGGAAACGACATGATGCCGCAAGCCAGCGCGGCGCCGGTCCAGCGGAACGCGAACACGATGCCGAGATGATCCGCGAGCCATGCCCCGACCAGCCCGCGCCGGCCGAAGGTCAGCAGCAGCAGATATCCGGTGACGACGGGCGGCAGCACCAGCGGCAGGTGGATGATGGCATCGAGAGCCGATTTCCCCCAGAAGTCACGACGCGCCAGCAACCAGGCTATTGCGATGCCGATTGGCGTCGCAATGAGCGTGGCAACAACGCTGACACGAATGGACAGCAGGATCGCCGTCCATTCGGCACTGGAAAGGTCCAACACGCGGGTCAGGACGTCGGGCGGATCAGGAACGAGAAGCCGTACTTCTCGAAGATCGCCTTGGCTTCCGACGAGCGCAGAAACGCAAGGTAGTCCGCGGCTTCTGCCTTCGCGTTCGTCGTGGCCGCGACGGGATAGATGATCGGCGGATGCGAATCCGCGGGGAAGGTGCCGACGATCTTCACACCCGGTTCGACCTTGGCGTCGGTCGAGTAGACAATGCCGAGTACTGCCTCGCTACGGGCAACCAGCGCTAATGCGGCGCGGACGTTTTCGGCCATCGCGAACTTCGGCTCAGCGGCCTGCCAGGCCCCGAGCTTCTCCAACGCAGCCTTGGCGTATTTCCCGACCGGCACGGCCCTGACGTCGCCAGTGGCAATGCGGCCGTCGCCCGCGAGCTTGGCGAGATCGAAGCCCGGGCCGATCGCGACGTTATCGATTTTGGAATCCTTCGGTGCGATCAGCACAATGGCGTTGCCGAGCAGATCGACTCGGGTGGGGGCGCTGACCGACTTTTTCTCGATGGCGTAATCCATCCAGGCGGTGTCGGCGGAAACAAAAATGTCGGCCGGGGCGCCCTGCTCAAGCTGCTTGGCGAGCGCGGAACTCGCGGCGTAGCTGGCACTGACCTTCACCTGCTTCTTTGCCGTATAAGCCGCATCGGCTTCGTCGAGCGCGTTCTTCATCGAGGCCGCCGCGAACACGGTCAGCGTTTTCTCCTGTGCCTGCGCCGGCGAATAAAGTGATCCGAACAGGATCAGAAAGGCAAAAGACAATTTGGCAATACGATGATGCATGTTAGCGCTCCGATAGGTGGCCACGGCGCATTGCGCGCGAAACTGGCTTCGATCATGGAAATGGCGACAGGCGGAAGCGCTGCTCCGGCAATCCGGCGGGCTTACGGCGCCTCCGGATATCGCAGGCCCCGACATTAGCAGGCTGACGACAGGGGTAAAGTCCCCGGGGCCTAGTCGGATGGCAGGACCGCTAGTGTCACGATGTTGTCCTTGAGGCCGCTGATCTGAATGACAAATGGCTTGGCGGCCAGTTCGAATTTCACGGTCTTGCGGATTCCGTCACAATCGGTAGCCCCGCTAAAGGCCGTTGGCTTGAGGAGCCGATTGTTCTGCACCACGTCGACCCAGGCATTACTGGACATGCTGATGGAATAAACTCCGGCCGGCAGCGTCGATTCGACGCTGATGAAGCCGGCAAAGGTGCCGGCTGCCGCCGCGCGCTCGGACGGCAACGGCAGGGCGACATCCGCGGATGGCTTGAGCCCGATTGTCATCGTCAGCGGTGGCATGGTGGTCAGCTCCGCCCCCGAGATGAGCGCGAGGCGATCCGGCGCAGCCAAAGCCGCCCGCTCGCGCTCGATCGGCCATTTGAATTTGTCGCAGCCGCTTGGTTCTGCTGCCAGGGCCGATGTGGTCACCAGCACGGCCAGTGTGATGAGAGTGGCTGTGCGCATGTTCATCAATCCACGGCGATCATGACATCCGATGCCTTGATGACGACGGTAACATCGCCCTTGGCCTTGATCCCCAGATCGGCAACCGCTTCATTGGTGATCGATGAAGTCACGATCTGGCCGTTGCCGATGTCGACGCGGACATGCGACGTGGTCGCGCCCTTGGTGACTTCGACGACGGTACCTTTGATTTGATTGCGCGCACTGATGCGCATGTGTCGATCCTCACAAGATCAAGGTGGCGCGGATTGGGTCGCGTCCACCGGTGCTGAGCTGTTAGGATCGCCATCCCTGAGGGAGACCGTTCGCTTGCGGCGTAACGATGCGGCACAGTAACTCAGTTCAGTACAGAGCGGAAGCTAGAATAGAAAGGCTCTGCGGGCAGACTACGGCGCTGTCAGCACCTGACGGCAGGCGCCCGGCAGTTCGGCCAGCGTGATCTGATGCGGTGGCTTTGGCGGCTTGGGCGGCGGTTTCGGATGTAGCACCGCATCGCTGAACCAGTAGGCCAGATCGCTCGTGCTGCAGCCTTCATCGTCGGACGGTGGTTCTTGTGGTTTGCAGTCGTTGCTGCCTGCTGGACAAGTGATGCGAACATGGAAGTGATAGTTGTGGCCGTACATCGGCCGAACCTTCGACAGCCACTCGCGATTGCCCTTGGCCTCGCGGCAGAGCGCTTTCTTGATCGCGGCATTGACGAAGATGCGTTCGACCCGCGGTTCTTGCGCGGCGGCGCGGATCACTTCGAGATGGTGCGGTGTCCAGACCGCGGTATCGACGTCGAGCTTGTCGGCGCGCACCATATTGACCGCCGACATCTCTTCACGCTCGTTGCGTGACAGCGTGCGGCTCGGCATCGGTGTCAGCCAGATATCGGCGTCCAACCCAACCTGATGGCTTGCGTGCCCGGTGATCATCGGGCCGCCGCGTGGTTGCGCCATGTCGCCAATCAGCAGGCCGGGCCAGTTGGCCGCTTTTCTCACCTTGCTTGACAACCGCTCGACCAGCGCGACGATATCGGGATGGCCCCAATTGCGATTGCGCGACAGCCGCATCACCTGCCAGGACGGTCCGTTGATCGGTAGCGCCTCGCCGCCGGCCAGGCAGCCTTTGGCATAGAACCCGACCGCTTGCGGCTTCTGCTCGGAAGGCTTGGTCTTGCGGCCGAACAACTGTTTGGCCGGAAGGTGCGGATCGTTTGGATTGGCGAGCGGCGGTAACGGCTTGGGATCAAGCGTACCTTTGTCCTGAGCCAACGCGACCGTCGCCGCGAGTGTTACGGCGGCCAATGGAAGCACGGTGAGAATCAGGCGGCGCGCGATCATCGGATTCATCTTAGCTCAGCCAAGGCAAGAATTCAGCATCCAGTCTCTTCCATGCAAGATCAAAAGATCAGCGAGCAACCGCCGCGCACCGGTCACCCTGCCGGAGCCTGTCGTTTGCGCTGATGATAGGTCAACGCCAGTGCGATACAGTGCCGCAGCGGTAGCTGCGGAAGCGCGCGGTCTCGCTCAAGCACGATGCTGCGGTTGCCCTCGAACTGAAAGTCATTCGGATATAGCTCGCGAAATGTTTCGACGAGATCCGTCTGGCAATGAAAGTAGATCGCGTATCGATCGTTGCTGGATTTGACGCGATCGATCCGGATGGTGCTGCCGCTTTTGGAAATGAGAGTGAGATAACTTGGCTGGCCCCACTTCAGACTTTCTTGCAACTCACCGACGCTGCCCGTGGCTTTCGCCGTGTCGAATATCAAGCGTCGCAGCGCCAACAATCGCTTGCGTAGCGCAGGTGGATAGGAGTCGAAGACCGCGGCGACGGCGGGATCGGCAAAGCGCGGCGACGCTCTGGCCGATCCATCCTGCGGCGCGGCGATGCGGGGTGGCCGACGACGTGTCGTGATCCTGGGTGTCATGATGCCCAAGCCCAGCCGGCTTGCGATGTCGAGAGTTAACTCTGGGACATATCGAGGCTATTTGGCCTGATCGTCGATCTCGGCACCCGCGGCGTGTTTCCTGATTGATTCGATGGCGCTGAGTGCCGAGGCTTTCTGCGTGTAGCCCTCTGAGCCGAACATGTTCTCGCCGTTCGACGCTTTGAAACGGAAACGGAATTCGCCGGCTTTGTCCTTATAGACTTCGAACTTGTAGGCCATGCTCGTCCTCCCAAGGCTGAATGTCGTTCCGACCACAACAGCCTCGACGGGGAGGGAACCGGAGTCAAGCTGTGATCGAGGCATGTCCACGCGTAGCGGACAATCGTGGATCGATCGAGGTGGCGAACAAAATCATGTCGTGCGCCTGACCGCTGACAAATCGCGCGCAGGTTTAGCCGCGCGCGATCGTCATGTTGCGACTGGCGCTACTTGATGAGCGGGCAGCCGCCGTCCTTCATCGGGCGAAACACCTGATCGCCCGGCACTTCGGCGAGCACCTTGTAATAGTCCCACGGATATTTCGATTCTTCCGGCTTCTTCACTTCGAGCAGGAACATGCTGTGCACCATGCGGCCGTCCTCGCGCAACACGCCGTTGTCGGTGAAAGCATCGCGCACCGGAGTCTCGCGCATCTTGGCCAACACGGCTTTGGTGTCCCGCGTGCCGGCCGCCTTCACGGCCTTGAGATAATGCAGCGTGGCGCTGTAGGTCGCTGCCTGGTTCATGGTCGGCATCCGCTTCATGCGCTCGAAGAATTTCTTGCCGAAGGCGCGGGTGCGATCGTTGAGGTCCCAGTAGTACGCTTCGGTGATGATCAATCCTTGCGCCAGCTTGAGGCCGAGACTGTGAATGTCGGAAATGAACATCACGATGCCGGCAAGGTTCTGCCCCCCGGAGACGATGCCGAATTCGGCGGCCTGCTTGATGGTGTTGATGGTGTCGCCGCCACCGTTGGCGAGACCGACGATCTTGGCCTTGGACGATTGAGCCTGCAGCAGGAACGAGGAAAAGTCGGCGGTGTTGAGCGGATGCCGCGCACTGCCGAGAATCTTGCCGCCGGCGGCTTTCACGACATCGCCGGTGTCGCGCTCGATGGAATGACCGAACAGATAATCGGCGGTGATGAAGAACCAGCTATCGCCGCCTTGCTTGACGATGGCGCTGCCCACGGTATGCGCGTTACCGTAGGTATCGTAGGTCCAGTGCGCGGTGTAGGGCGAACACGACTTGCCGGTGATGTCGGAACTGGCGGCGTCCGTCACGATCATGATCTTCTCGAAGCGCTTCGACATTTCCATCGCCGCGAGGGCGGTTGCCGAGGTCGGCAGGTCGATGATCATGTCGACGTTGTCGGCCTCGTACCATTTGCGCGCAATGGTTGCGGCGGCATCGGCCTTGTTCTGCGGATCCGCGGTGACGATTTCGATCGGTTTGCCGAACATCGTGCCACCGAATTCCTCGATGGCCATCTTGGTGCCCTCGACGTTGCCGGCGCCGCCGATATCGGAATAGACCGACGAGAAGTCCGACATGATGCCGATCTTCAAGGGTGCATCTGCGGACTGGGCCAACGCGGCCCCGCCTAACGTCAATGCAACAGCAAACGTCGTCGCCGCAAACATGCGGTGCGAGAATGGCATGCGCTTCCTCCGGCTTTTTGTTTGTTGGTCGTGCATCGCCAGCATGGATTGCCTCCGGCATGGAGGCAAGGGTCGTCGCTTAGCGGTTATTAGCCGCAGGAATTCCGCCAGGAAGGATATAAGCGACGTTGTGCCTGATATTGCCGGTATCGCGGTCCGCTGTCGTGCGCCTCAGCTATCGACCTTCAACGCGGCAATGAAGGCTTCCTGCGGAATGTCGACCTTGCCGAACTGCCGCATCTTCTTCTTGCCTTCCTTCTGCTTCTCCAGAAGTTTGCGTTTGCGCGTGATGTCGCCGCCGTAACACTTCGCGGTGACGTCCTTGCGTAGCGCGCGCACCGTTTCGCGCGCGATCACCTTGCCGCCGATCGCCGCCTGAATCGGGATCTGGAACATGTGCGGCGGGATCAACTCCTTCATCTTCTCGACCATGGCGCGGCCGCGGCCTTCGGCGCGGCTGCGATGCACGAGCATCGACAGCGCATCGACCGGCTCGTTGTTGACGAGGATCTGCATTTTCACCAGGTCCGCGACCTTGTAGTCGGTCAGATGATAGTCGAACGACGCGTAGCCCTTGGAGACCGATTTCAGCCGGTCGTAGAAATCGAACACCACCTCGTTGAGCGGCAGGTCGTATTTGACCATGGCGCGGGTCCCAACGTAGGTCAGTTCCTTCTGCGAACCGCGGCGCTCCTGGCACAGCTTCAGCACGCTGCCGAGATATTCGTCCGGCGTCAGGATGGTGGCTTCAATCCATGGCTCCTCGATCTCGGCGATCTTCACCACGTCCGGCATGTCGATCGGATTGTGAATCTCGATCTCCTGGCCGTCTGTCAGGTGCATCTTGTAGATCACGCTCGGCGCGGTCGCGATCAGGTTGAGATCGAATTCGCGGCTCAGGCGCTCCTGAATGATCTCGAGATGCAGCAGGCCGAGGAAACCGCAACGGAAGCCGAAGCCCAGCGCTGCGGAGGTTTCCATCTCGAACGAGAAGCTGGCATCGTTGAGGCGCAGCTTGCCCATCGCCGCGCGAAGCGTCTCGAAGTCGTCGGCATCGACCGGGAACAGGCCGCAGAACACCACCGGGATCGCCGGCTTGAAGCCCGGCAGCATGTCCGCCACAGGATGCCTGTCGTCGGTGATGGTATCGCCGACGCGGGTGTCCGCGACTTCCTTGATCGCGGCGGTGATGAAGCCGACCTCACCGGGGCCGAGCTCGTCGACATTGACCATCTTCGGCGTGAAGAAGCCGACGCGCTCGACATCGTAAGCGGCGTTGGTGCCCATCATGCGGATGCGCTGGCCCTTCTTCATCACGCCATCGACGACGCGCACCAGCACCACCACGCCGAGATAGACGTCGTACCAGCTGTCCACCAGCAACGCTTTCAGCGTTGCGTCGCGGTCGCCCTGCGGCGGCGGCAGCCGGGTTACGACGGCCTCCAGCACGTCGGGAATGCCGAGGCCGGTCTTGGCGGACACCATGATGGCGTCGGACGCGTCGATGCCGATGACATCCTCGATTTGCTGCTTGACCTGTTCGGGCTCGGCGGCGGGCAGATCCACCTTGTTGAGCACCGGCACGATCTCGAGGTTGTTATCGATGGCCTGATAGACGTTGGCCAGCGTTTGCGCCTCGACGCCTTGCGAGGCGTCGACCACGAGGAGGGCGCCTTCGCAGGCCGCCAGCGAGCGTGAAACTTCGTAGGCGAAGTCGACGTGGCCGGGGGTGTCCATCAGGTTGAAGATGTAATCCTTGCCGTCCTTGGCCCGGTAGTTGAGGCGGACAGTCTGCGCCTTGATGGTGATGCCGCGCTCGCGCTCGATATCCATCGAATCGAGCACCTGTTCCTTCATCTCGCGGTCCTGCAGCCCGCCCGTGGTCTGGATCAAGCGGTCGGCCAGCGTCGATTTGCCATGGTCGATGTGGGCGACGATGGAGAAATTACGGATGTTGGCAATGGCGGTTGTTGTCATCGGCGGGGGATAGCATTGGCGCCATGAGCGGGCAAGCAGACTGCACGGGATCGGCGTCGGTTGCGGCAGCTTGAGCCTTGACCCATCTTTGCCGTTCCGGTCTATCCAACCGGGAATTGTGAGGGGATTCCGGCGCCGATGTCATCGCGCGAGAAAACCGGCTGGCTTGCGCGTGGTGAGACAGCGGATCGACTGGATCGCCTGATCGCGGCGATTGCCGACCCTTGCCGGCGCGAGCGCGTGGTTCCGATCCTGCTGGTGGCATATGTGCTGCTGTGGACGGTTTACGCGGTGATCGCCAAGGGCAGCCAGGATGTCCACTTCGACATGGCGGAGGCCGTGGTCTGGTCGCGTGAGGCCCTTTTAGGCACGCCGAAACACCCGCCGTTTTCAGGATGGCTCGCTGGCGCGTGGTTCGCTCTGTTCCCGCATCGGGACTGGGCTTTCTATCTGCTGTCGATGACATCGGTGGGAGTCGCCCTGTGGTTCGCATGGCGGCTGATGCTGCGGTATCTGTCGGACGACAAACTCGCGGTAGGGCTGACGCTGCTGACGCTGGTGCCGTTCTTCAATTTTCAGGCTCTGAAATACAATGCCAACAGCGTGATGATTCCGCTGTGGGCTTTCGCAACCTGGGCGTTCGTGGTGTCGTTCCAGACGCGGCGGATCGGCTGGGCGGCACTGGCGGGCGTTGCGGCCGCGGCGGTGATGCTCGGCAAGTACTGGGGCATCTTCCTGCTGGCAGGCTTTGGCTTGGCGGCGCTCGCGGATTCGCGCCGCGCCGCATATTTTCGCTCGCCCGCACCGTGGGTGAGCGTTGTCGCCGGTATGCTGGCGCTTGCGCCGCACCTCGCATGGGTCGCATCGACGGGCTTCGAGACATTCGGCTACGCGCTGGAATCGCACCGCCGCACGCTGGTCGAAGCGCTCACATCGGCGCCGGAGTATGTCACCGGCGCTATCGCCTATGTCATTCTGCCGATCCTCATCGTTGCATTCGCGGCGAAGCCGAGCCTGGCTGTTATCAAGGACACGCTGGTGCCACGCGAAGCGGATCGGCGGCTGGCGTTGCTGATCTTTGTCCTGCCCATTGTGCTGCCGGTCATGGCGGCGATCGTCGCGCGGTCGCAGGCGGTGTCGCTGTGGGCGATGGGCAGCATGACGCTGCTGCCTGTCGTGCTGCTGTCGTCGCCGCTGGTGGTTGTTCCGAGACTGGCAGCGCGCCGTGTTGTGGCGATCGCGATAGGGTTTCCCCTTCTGGCTCTGCTCGCTGCGCCGGTTGCGGCGTTTGTCATTCACCGGCAGGGATCGCAGAACTATATGGCGCACTACCGGTTGCTGGCGCAGGCGGTGGAGCAGGCGTGGCACGCTGCAAGTCCAGCGCCGCTCCGACTTGTCGGCGGCGAGAACCACATCATCAACGGCGTCGCTTTCTATGCTGCCGAGGCGCCGTCGACCTATGACGTATTGATGCCCAACGTGACGCCGTGGACCGATGCCGCGCGGATCGCGCGCGAGGGGATCGTTTGGATTTGCCCGATCTCGGATCAAGGCTGCGTCGCGCAAATCAGGATGCGCGCGGCCGCAAATCCTGCCAGCAAGAGCAGCGAGGTTGTTCTAGCGCGGAGCTATTTGGGGATCGCGGGGCAAGCGGAAAGCTATCTGCTCATCGCGGTGCCACCGCGCTAGCGCGTATTCTAGTCGCCTTCGCCGAATTTGCTGCCGACCAGTTCGGCGATGGCGGTGACCGCTTCGGCGGCTTCGGCGCCGGTGGCCGAAACCACGATGCTGGTGCCCGGGCCGGCGGACAGCATCATCAGGCCCATGATCGAGGTGCCGCCAACCGTCTCGCCATTGCGGGTAACGGACACATTGGCATTGAAGCGCTCGACGAGCTGCACGAACTTGGCCGAGGCGCGGGCATGTAGGCCACGCTTGTTGGTAATCAGCAGTTCCCGCGTGGTCGCGCCAGCTGGTGATGACGCGGCACCTTCGGCGATATGATCGCCCGCACTTGATGAATTGTCGGGCGCTGCGCTCATTTGCCGGCAAGGACCCGGCTGGCGATGGTGACGTACTTGCGCCCGGCTTCCTGCGCGGCGGCGATGGCTTCCGGCAGCGGCAGTTCGCCGCGAACCTTGGCAAGCTTCACCAGCATCGGGAGGTTGATCCCCGCAAGCACTTCGACCTTGGGCCGGCTCATGCAGGAGATAGCGAGATTTGAAGGAGTGCCACCGAACATATCGGTGAGGATAGCGACGCCATTGCCGCTGTCGACTCGGTTCACGGCTTCGATAATGTCGCTTCGACACAAATCGGCGTCATCTTCCGCGCCGATGGTGATCGACTCGATTTGTTTTTGCGGACCCATCACATGTTCGAGCGCCGCCCTGAACTCGTCGGCAAGGCGCCCATGGGTCACAAGTACCAGACCAATCATCGAAAACTCCTCGTGGGTGCCTTTGGTGCACCGCACGAACGGGCCACTTTGACCATCCGGCGTCCCGGCGCAAGGGGGGGACGTTACGATTTTCCCGCATTTTCACCGAGCAGGGAGAGCCGGAGACGGTCTATTTGGTGGCGATAGTGGGGCTTATATGGTTACCAATTTGCTTCCGGCAATCGCTTTGGGCCGCTCCCTCTACGTAACCAGAGGTTGTCGTCAAATATCCAGCAATCAATGGTAGGGGGCTGAACCCGATTGCAACCGGAATTCGCGGTAAATCGACCTCTAATAACGTCGTTTGCAGGCCTTGCGGCGATGGCAAACGGGCTGCATCGCCGGCCGCGAGGTCGACCACGAGACCAACAGCCGCCTCAGGCATAAAGTCGCAGCGGCGGATGCCAAGGCCACGTATTTCCAGCAGGCCGGCCAGCCGCGGCACGGGCCGAACCATCACATCGCCGCAGCGGCGCTCGAGATAGACCCGGTCATCGCCGACGAGCAGGGTGGGCGGAATTTGGCCGGCACGTCCGGCCAGGATCAGGTCGAATACAAGCCGGGACTTGCCCGCCCCGGAGGGGCCGCGGATCAGCACGGCTAGGTTGCCGACGCAAACCGCCGAAGCATGAATGCTCGGTGCGTCAGGGCTGCCGGTTGTAGGTGTCATATCGGCAACCGAACGACGAAGCGTGCCCCGGCGACGGTCGGCTCGCCATCGTCGTCCTTGGGACCCACGCGATTTTCCGCCCAGATGCGGCCGCGATGCGCATCGATGATCTGCTTCGAGATCGACAGGCCAAGTCCCGAATTCTGCCCGAAGCCCTGATGCGGCCGGTCGGTATAGAACCGCTCGAAGATGCGTTCGAGCGCATCCTCGCGAATGCCCGGGCCGTTGTCGTCGACAACGACTTCGATTTCACCTTTGACTCGGCGACAGGTGACCCGGACCTTGCCGCCGGGCTCGGAAAACGACTGCGCGTTGACCACCAGATTGGAGATCACCTGTCCCAGCCGGGAATCGTGACCGCGCACCGAGAAGGTGTCGGTCGCGCTGCCTTCGAACCGGGTTTCCACCGCGACGTCATGACCGAGGCGGGTTTCGTTGGCGACCGAGGTCAGCGTCGTCAGCAGGCGACGCATATCGACGGGCGCGACGTCCTGCCGCTGCAGTTCGGCGTCGAGACGGCTGGCGTCGGAGATATCCGAGATCAGCCGGTCGAGCCGCCGCACGTCGTGCTCGATCACTTCCAGCAACCGCGCGCGGCTGGCTTCGTTCCTCGCCAGCGGCAAAGTCTCGACCGCAGAACGCAGCGAGGTGAGGGGGTTTTTCAACTCATGCGCGACGTCAGCCGCGAACATCTCAATGGCTTCGATGCGATTGTAAAGCGACTCGGTCATGTCGCGCAGCGCGCCGGAGAGGTGGCCGATCTCATCGCGCCGGTTGGTGAAGTCCGGAATTTCGACGCGGGTCTTGACGCGATGCCGCACGCGCTCGGCGCCATCGGCGAGCCGCCGCACCGGTCCGGCAATGGTGCTGGCCAGCAATAGCGACAGCACGATCATGACGATCGCGGCGACGCCGAACACCTTGAGAATGGCAAGGCGCTCCGCGGTCACCATCTGGTCGATATCGTCACCCTGCGTCGAAAGCATCAATGCGCCGTGAATGGCGCGGAAGCGCTGCACCGGCACCGCGACCGAAACGATGATTTCGCCGCGGTCGTTGATGCGCACCATGCTGGATTTCTGGCCGCTCAGCGACTGCGCGACTTCCTGATAGCCGTTGCCGTTTTCCGGGCCTAGTTCGCGATAAAGCGGCAGGTCCCCGCGATTGAGCCAGGTGCGCACCGCGATGGTCGTGCGCTCCATGATGCCGGGCTTTTCGGTGGTCGGCGGCGGCAACTCGAAGCGCATCACGTCGCCACGGCCGTACAGGCTGCGGCTGTCGAGGATCAACACGCCGTCGCGGTCGTAGATGCGCGCGCGGGTCTTGGTCGGCGAGATCAAGCGTCGCAGCACCGGCGCGACGCGTTCGGGATTGATCGGGAAGTCGAGCCCGGAAAATTCGTCCGGCGCGCCATAGGTCTCGCCCGGCTTGAGATCGAGCAGACGATCCGGATCGATGGTGATGGTGTTGGTTTCGACGGTGGCCGATGCCGCGATGGCGCCGGCGATGATTTCACCCTGCACCAGCAGGCTCTGCGCGCGCGCATCGATCAGTCCGGCGCGAAATTGCGACAGATAAAGGATACTCGCAACGAGCGCGATCAAGCCGGCGAGGTTGAGCGAAACGATACGCCGCGTCAGGCTGGAGAAGCTGACCGTGAAGAAGAACTGCCCGGCGCGCTGCAGCCAGCCGAACGGCCGCCGCCACCCTTGCTTGGCACCGGTGGCAGCGGAGTCGGATTCTGGCGACGATGAGATCGACCCATCGTCTTGATTCCGATCAGGCTGCGTTCGATCGAGCAATGGCCAAAACCGCCGGGTTGATGAAGTGGCGCCCGCAGGCGTTTGCAGTCTAGCTCAGACCGGCGGAGCCGTCAGTTAACAAAAAAGCCCGCGCGGGGCCGTTGGGCGCTGGTCATGGTAGGCGCACGTGCGCGGCGATGCTGCGGCAATCCCACAGCATCGCGGCATCCCGCCTCAGGTTTCCTTGAAACGATAGCCGACGCCATACAGGGTCTCGATCATCTCGAAGTCGTCGTCGACCACCTTGAATTTCTTGCGCAGCCGCTTGATGTGGCTGTCGATGGTGCGGTCGTCGACATAGACCTGATCGTCATAGGCCGCGTCCATCAGGGCGTTGCGGCTCTTCACCACGCCCGGACGAGTGGCCAGTGCCTGCAGGATGAGAAATTCGGTCACGGTCAGGGTGACCGGCTCGTTCTTCCACGTGCAGGTGTGACGTTCCGGATCCATGCGCAGCAGGCCGCGATCCAGCGCCTTGGCATCGTTTTCCTTTGGCGCCGCCGTGGGATCTTTCGGCGCCGAGCGGCGGAGCACGGCCTTCACGCGCTCGACCAGCAGACGCTGCGAGAAGGGTTTGCGGATGAAATCGTCGGCGCCCATCTTGAGGCCGAACAATTCGTCGATCTCCTCGTCCTTCGACGTCAGGAAGATGACGGGCAGGTCGGATTTCTGTCGAAGCCGCCGCAGCGTCTCCATGCCGTCCATGCGCGGCATCTTGATATCCAGTACGGCGAGGTCGGGTGGGCTGGTGCGGAAACCGTCCAACGCCGAAGCGCCATCCGTATAGGTCATGATGCGGTAGCCTTCGGCTTCCAGCGCGATCGAAACGGACGTCAGAATGTTGCGGTCGTCATCGACCAGGGCGATTGTGGGCATGAGCCTGCTTTCCGAAGCGGGGTGGTGAGAGCGTCGATCATTTCGACACTGTCGCGTATCAGGGTGGCCAGGATTTCCGATCTAACCAGGTCAAATCAGACGTTGTTTATGTTGCCATCGGGCATGACCTCACCGGAAATCCGGTCGCTGTTTGTCCGGATCATGCCCCGGAACCGGGCCAGCGAGCAATGCAAGCTGGGCTGAAGTGTGGCCGAGTTCCATCAAACGTTTGAAAGAACCGCAAGTTCCAGATCAAGCCTATATAAGCTTGAATGTGTCCGGGAAAAGGCTCTTTCATTTCAGGAATTTAATAATGCAGCCCACCACCGACTTCGATCCCAGAACGCTGGCGCGCTCGCTGCTGCGGCGCAGCCGGCAGGGTGCCCTGGCGACGCTGATGCCAAGCGGAGCCCCGTACTGTTCGCTCGTCAATGTTGCCAGTCATTTTGATGGATCCCCGATCCTGCTGATATCCCGCCTAGCGGTCCATACCCGCAATGTCTTGGGCGATCCGCGGGTGTCGCTGATGCTCGATGAGCGAGTGGCGGGCGACCCGCTGAAAGGCGCCCGGATCATGCTGGCTGGGACCGCAACCGAGACCGAAGCGGACCTGGTACCGGTTGTCCGCCGACGTTACCTCCACGCCCATCCTTCGGCGGAAGCCTTTGTCGATTTTGATGATTTTCGCTTCTTCCGGATCGCCCCCGAAAGCCTGCATTTGGTCGCCGGCTTCGGGCGGATCGTCGATCTCGACGCCAGCCAGGTCCTGACCGATCTGACCGGGGCGGAGACATTACTGGAGGCCGAGCAGGACGCTGTCGCGCATATGAACGCCGATCACCTTGAAGCGCTCAATCTTTATGCAACCCGGCTGCTGGGGGCCGCGCCCGGTGACTGGCGTTGCGTTGGCTGCGACCCCGATGGCCTCGATCTGCAAAACGACCGCGCAACGGCGCGACTCGCGTTTCCGCAGCGGGTGACGACACCTGATGCGCTGCGACAGACGCTGAAAATGCTTGCTGTGCAGGCACGCAACTTGCCTGTGCAATGATGCCTATTGTCCTGAATCCGAGGTTTGCGCGACGTTGCGGCGCGCCCGTTAAGCGAACTTCCGTTTCGATAAGGACACTGGACGTCTTTGGCTCTAGTGTATTGTCAGTGCAGAAGCCCGCGCGAGACGGGTGCGACGGCGGCGAAGAATGCTTTCAAAGCACATCCCTTATGTGACCTTTGACTAGTCCTTTTGTCTTGGATTCGGCCAATTCTTAGGGATCGGCTTGGCAGGTTTCGTGGTCGTCAGTATTAGGTCGCGGGATCAGGGCCGGTTAGCTATATTCACGGTCTCCGCGACGGAGCCGTGCGATCGCATCGATCGAGCGGTTCAGAACAAGCGGTTTCGAGGAGGAATCTTTCGTGCAAGAGACGGGTGTACGCAACGGCGCTTTCGGCGTCGACAAATTCGGCTTAAAAAATCTCAAAGAGGTGCGCTGGAATCTCGGAACGCCGCAGCTTTACGAATACGCACTGAAGGCAGGCGAAGCCGAACTGACGGTCGACGGCGTGCTGTGCGCGGAGACGGGCGTGTTCACCGGCCGCAGCCCCAAGGACAAGTTTACGGTCCGCGACGCCACCACCGACAAGACGATGTGGTGGGCAGGCAACCAGTCGATCACGTCCGAGCAGTTTCAGGCGCTGCACGAAGATTTCATCAAGCACGCCGAGGGCATGTCGCTGTTTGCTCAGGACCTCTACGGCGGCGCCGACCCGGCATTCCAGATCAAGACCCGCGTTTACACCGAACTCGCCTGGCATTCGCTGTTCATTCGCACGCTGTTGCGTCGTCCGGACACCGCCGAACTCGCGAGCTTCGTGCCGGAACTGACGATCATCGATCTGCCGAGCTTCCGCGCCGATCCTAAACGTCATGGCGTCCGTTCGGAGAACGTCGTGGCCATCGATTTCGCCCGCAAGATCGTCCTGATCGGCGGGTCTTATTATGCCGGCGAGATGAAGAAGTCGGTATTCACGACGCTGAACTACTATCTCCCCGCCAAGGGCGTGATGCCGATGCACTGTTCGGCCAATGTCGGTCCCAACGGCGACAGCGCGATTTTCTTCGGTCTGTCCGGCACCGGCAAGACGACGCTGTCTGCCGATCCGAAGCGCACGCTGATCGGCGACGACGAGCACGGTTGGGGCAAGGACGGCATCTTCAATTTCGAAGGTGGCTGTTACGCCAAGACCATCAGGTTGTCGGAGGAAGCCGAGCCGGCGATCTATGCGGCGAGCCGGCGGTTCGGCGCGGTGCTCGAAAACGTCGTGCTTGATCCCGCGACGCGCGAACCGGATTTTGACGACGGCTCGAAGACCGAGAACACGCGGTCGGCTTATCCGCTGGATTTCATCCCCAACGCCTCGCCGACCGGTCGCGCCGGTCAGCCGAAGAACCTGGTGATGCTGGCGGCCGATGCCTTCGGCGTGTTGCCGCCGATCGCCAAGCTGACGCCGGCGCAAGCGATGTATCACTTCCTCTCGGGCTACACCGCCAAGGTGGCCGGTACCGAGCGCGGCCTGGGCAACGAGCCGCAGCCGGAATTCTCGGCCTGCTTCGGCTCGCCGTTCCTGCCGCGTCATCCAGCCGAATACGGCAATCTGCTGCGCGAACTGATCGCCAAGCACAATGTCGATTGCTGGCTGGTCAATACCGGCTGGACTGGCGGCAAGTATGGCGTCGGCAGCCGGATGCCGATCAAGGTGACGCGCGCGCTGCTCAGTGCGGCGCTTGATGGGTCGCTGCGTAACGTCGAATTCCGCACCGACAAGTATTTCGGCTTCGCGGTGCCGACCGCGCTGCCGGGGGTGCCGAGCGAAATTCTCGATCCGGTGAACACGTGGAAGGACAAGGCCGAGTTCGACAAGACCGCGCGCAATCTGGTCGCCATGTTCCAGAAGAACTTCGCCAAGTTCGAAGATCATGTCGACGCCGAGGTTCGCGCCGCGGCTCCGGACGTCAAACTCGCGGCCGAGTAATTCCGCGCCGGCGCGGCTGGTCTGAACCAGCTCGGACCAATCAAGAGGGCGGCTCAAGCCGCCCTCTTTCATGCCTTGAAGTAGGCGATCTGGTGGGTGGTCGCCAACAGGCGACCGCCCGGCGACCACAGCTCGCCGGTCTGGTCGGCGTAGTTCTTGTGAAAGCTGCTGGCGTTGGCGATGGCCAGCACCTGACGGGCCTCCTCGCTGCGCAGGTCTTCGCTGTCGGCGTGAAAATAGGTTGTCAGCGACACGGTGCCGAACGGCACCAACTCGCCGCGGACGTGGAAGATGCGGCCGAACAAGGTATCGGACATCGACATCAGCGACAGCACGTCGATCTGCCGCGGTGCGGTGTCGGCGATCCATAGTTTCGAGAATGGACTCGCCAGTGTGGTCTGCGGCGCGCCATCCAGCGCCGGCTGACCTTCGACGAAACGAAAATCGTATTGATGCACCCACGACATGCCGAGATGGCTCTTCGGATAGCGCCGCGTTTGTTCGAACGGTGTCGCATCGGGCCGCTGGTTCGGTTGATGCGACCAAGAAGGCCGCCGCGCCGCCAGTGCAGCGGTCGCGAAGGCGGCGACGTCGCCGCCCTGTTGCGTGAGTTCGACGCTCCAGTGTTGTGTCGAGCGGTTGGCCTTGATCAGTCGGACATCGAGATCGAATGCGCCGCGGGCGATCGGCGCGCAAAAATGCACCGTCAACGACAGAGGATCGCCCTCGCGCTGGGAATGTTCGAGGATGGCGCGCAGCATGGTCGCCGACGTCACTCCGCCGAACGGGCCGATGAAGGCCCAGTAGTCGTCGCTGGTCTGGCCGCGCCACTGGCTGTCACCGGCGCTGACCCGTGTAGCTTGATCGAACAGATGCTCGGCGATCTCAGGCGACCTGATCAGCATGACCGTCTCCAGACGAATGGCGCCATCGGCCGACGCCGATGCGAAAATCCATCGTCATGGAATGAAGCAACGTCCGATCAAATTCAATAACCTTGCAGGTTACTGTGCCTTTTGCGTTTTCGGCGCGCGCGCGGGCATGACTGGATCGACGGGGACGTCCCAGATATCCTCGGCGTATTCGCGAATGGTGCGGTCCGATGAAAACCACGCCATGCGTGCGACGTTGAGCATGCTGGCGCGGGTCCAGGCCGGGACGGTTCGCCAGCGCACATCGATGCCGTGCTGAGCCTCGTAATAACTGTCGAAATCGGCGCACACCATGTACGGGTCGCGATAGCGCAGCGTTTCGGCGATCAGCGCGAAACGGTCCGGTTCGTCGGGCGAGAAAGCGCCGCTGGCAAGCGCCTCGATCGCGCGGGCCAGCCGTGGTGAGCGGGCGATCACATCGCTTGCGTCGAGTCCATGCGCGCGGCGAGTCATCACCTCTTCCGCATTCATGCCGAAGATGGCGATATTGTCCGGCCCGACATTGTCGCGGATCTCGATATTGGCGCCATCCAGCGTACCGACGGTGAGCGCACCGTTCAGCGCCAGCTTCATGTTGCCTGTGCCCGATGCTTCCATGCCCGCTGTCGAAATTTGTTCCGACAGATCGGCGGCAGGGATAATCACCTCGGCAAGGCTGACATTGTAGTCGGCAAGGAAGGCGACCTTCAGTCGTCCGCCGATTGCCGGATCGTTGTTGATGACCTTGGCGACGTCGTTGATCAATTTGATGGTGAGCTTGGCGTAGTGATAGCTCGCCGCAGCTTTTCCGGCGAAGATCTTGACGCGCGGTACCCAATCGCGTTGCGGCTCATCCTTGATGGCCTGGTAAAGCGCGATGGTCGCCAGGATGTTCAAGAGTTGCCGTTTGTATTCGTGTATACGCTTGATCTGCACGTCGAACAGCGCGTCAGGGCCGGTCTGGACACCCAGGCGCTCCTGGATCAGGCGCGCCAGCGCCGCCTTGTTGTGCAGTTTGATAGCGCGGAATTGCTGTTGCACGGCAGAATCGCTGGCGAAATTCTCAAGAAGCTTGAGCCGCGACGGATCGTCCAGCACGGCATCGCCGCACACATCGCACAGCAGTTCAGTCAGGCGCGGATTGGCCAGCATCAGCCAGCGGCGGAAGGTGATGCCGTTGGTCTTGTTGGTGATGCGGTCGGGATAAAGCTGGTGCAGGTCGCGAAAGACCGTTTCCTTCATCAGCTCGGAATGCATCGCCGAAACACCATTGATGCGATGCGCGCCGATGAATGCCAGGTAACCCATGCGGACGCGCCGTCCGGCATTCTCGTCGATGATCGACACCGCAGCACGGAAAGCGCCGTCGCGCGGCCGCGCGGCTTCGGCACGTTCGAGGTGGCTGACATTGATGCGATAGATGATCTGCAGATGCCGGGGCAGCATGCGCTCGAACAAATCGACCGGCCAGACTTCGAGCGCTTCCGGCAGCAGGGTATGATTGGTGTAGGACAACGTCCTGGTGGTGACTTGCCAAGCCGCGTCCCATCCCATGCCGTGGATATCGACAAGGATACGCATCAACTCGGCAACGGCGAGGCTGGGATGCGTGTCGTTGAGCTGCACCGCTGCCTTGGCAGAGAGTGTCTCCAGCGAGCCGACCGAGTCGAGGTGCCGGTTGACCAGGTCCTGCAGCGACGCGGACACGAAAAAGTATTCCTGGCGTAGCCGGAGTTCCCGCCCTGCTTCAGTCTCGTCGTTCGGATAGAGGAATTTGCAGATCGCCTCAGCGCGCGCCTGCTCCGACAGTGCGCCGAGATGATCGCCGCTGTTGAAGATGTCGAGCCGCAACGGATCCCGGGCGCGCGCCGACCACAGCCGCAGCGCGTTGACGTGTGTGCCGTGCCAGCCGACGATGGGCGTATCGTACGCGACCGCGCGCACCGTCTCCACCGGATGCCAGACATATCGATCGCGGCCATCGCTTTCCGGAACGATGTCGACGTGGCCGCCGAAGTGAACGTCATGCACGACTTCGCGACGCGGGAATTCCCAGGGGTTGCCGTACGCCAGCCACTCGTCGGGATATTCCTGCTGCTGTCCGTCGGCGATGATCTGGCGGAACAGCCCGAAGTCGTAACGGATGCCGTAGCCGATGGCGGGAATCGCGAGCGTCGCCATGCTTTCCATGAAGCACGCCGCGAGCCGGCCAAGGCCGCCGTTGCCAAGTGCCGCATCCGGCTCGCATTTGCGCAACTCGGCGAGATCGACGCCAAGGTCGCCGAGCGCGGCCGTGAACGTGGGCAGTAGCCCCATATTGTTGAGCGCGTCGGTGAACAGGCGTCCGATCAGAAATTCGAGCGACATGTAGTAGACGCGCTTGCGGCCGGCGTCGTAGTTCTCCTTGTCGGTCACGAGCCAGCGATGCACGATGCGGTCGCGCAACGCCAGCGCTGCCGCCTTGTACCAGTCATGTGCAGTCGCGATGCCGGCATCCTTGCCAATCGCCAAAGTCAACTTGCCAAGAATGGCGCTTTTGATTTCAGCCAGCGCCGACTCGTCGAGCGGCGGTGATGACTTGACTTGGGTCGCGGATGATTGATGCAGCAAACCGAATTCCTGACGTTGTTCCCGATGCGCAATCATAACCCGATTGCCGCAGCCTCGTAACCGCCAGAATTTTTGTAAAAGCGTGGAACTCGCCGCGCTGCGTCAGCGCGTGTCGGCAACGTTCTTGATAACGAGCTTCGACAATTGCACGACGAGGTTGCGTAAGCGGTCATTTTCGGCGAGCAGTTCCTCGACGTCGACGGACCTCGCATCGCGCGTGAAGGGCGCGGGTTTGATCTCGTTCGCACATGGGCGTGAGGGCGTGGCTACCATGGTCGAGTACTCCCCAATACGACGACTCGCTTTCGACCGCATGAGGATGAGGCCCGACTCGATGATCGAAAGTGTGACGAGGGTGAGGAGAAATTCGGATATCGGAACTTCGCATGCCGGTTCGACGCGGTCTGGCCCGAACTCGTGCGGGAAAAGAGCTGTTGACGTTCCATTCAGCATCGGAACAAATTAAGAACACTTTAGTAAGTTATTGATATATCATTGTGATTCGGAATGTCTCCGACACCATATCTAGCGCCTGTTCAAGCCATTGAGGACTACATGTCCACCATCGCCTTCAGTCAATTCGCGCTGACCCGCATTGCCGATTTTGCGCGATCGCTTTCGCGCCTGCATCAGATGGCCCGGCGGCAGCCAGTCGATGACGATCAAATTGATCGTGAGTTCAATGCGGTGTGCCAATCGGTGTGGGGTTACACCATCGATGACATCAGCGACGACCTGTTCTCCACCGCCGACCATGCGTGGCTTGATACGCTCGATGAATCACATGCGCGGTTGTTCGCCGCGGAGCAGGGCTACGATCTGGTGGACGACAACGGCATGCTGTCCGACTGGTGGGGCTATTGCTGGATGATTCTTGCCGAGAAGCGCGGCCTGCTGACGCCGGAAAACCGTGCTGCGGCGCGGGCGGCGATTGAGGAGAAATATCTCGCGGCGCCCAATGTCATCGGGGTCATCGTGGGACGTTGAGGCGGTCGACGCTGGCGTCACAACCTCATCACGTCGCTGAGCGCAAGGCGCTCAAAACCGGATCAGCGTCAACAGCACAAACACCGGCAGCAGCACCGCGATCGACCACAGCATGTAACCGAAGAAACTCGGCATGCGGATGCCGCGCTCGTTGGCGATCGCATAGACCATGAAATTGGGTGCGTTGCCGATATAGGTCATGGCGCCCATGTAGACGGCGCCCATCGAGATCGCCGCCAATGTCGTCGCGTGCGCCGTCATCAGCGTCTGGGCGTCGCCCCCGGCCAATTGGAAGAACACCAGATAGGTCGGTGCGTTGTCCAGGAACGACGACAATCCGCCGGTGAGCCAGAAATAGGCCGCGGCATTGTGGCTGCCGTCGGCGTGCGTGACGAGGCGGCGGAGCAGCATCGCGAGCGGTCCGTCGGTGCCCGCCTGCAACATCGCCATGACAGGCATGATACAAATGAAGATGCCTGCGAACAGGATCGCGACTTCCTTGATCGGGCCCCAGGTGAATCCGTTGGCGATGCGGTCCTTGGTTTGCGTCAACGCGATCGAGGCGATGGCGGTCAGCACGAAGATGGCGTCGCGCAGCAGGTCCTGCAGCTCCAGCGTTGTGCCGGCAATGCTGAAGCTGACACCGGGCTTCCATTGCGCGCTCATCAGGATCGCGGCGATGATGACGGCGATCAGCAGCAGATTGACCTTGCCATGCAGCCTGAGCGGTGCGTTCGGGGTCGGATCCTTGATCTCGGGCATGCCGCTTTCGCGGCGGCGGACAACGGTATCGACGACGACGAAAATTGCCAGCACGATGCCGCCGACCAGCAAGGTCTCCCACCACAGATATTGCGTGGTCCAGAAGAAGTTGACGCCCTTGAGGAAGCCGATGAATAGCGGCGGATCGCCGAGCGGCGTCAGCGAGCCGCCGATGTTGCAGACCAGGAAGATGAAAAACACGATGACGTGGGCATTGGTCTTGCGGTCGTCGTTGCAGCGGATGAGCGGCCGGATCAGAATCATTGCAGCACCTGTGGTGCCGACGAGACTCGCCAGCAGCGTGCCGGCGGCGAGCAGGACCGTATTGGTCAGGACGCTGTCGCGCAGGTTGCCTTCGAGATAGATGCCGCCTGCCGTGGTATAGAGTGCCAGCAGCAGCAGGATGAATGGCATGTATTCCAACAGCGCGGTGTGGAGCAACGCCGCGGTGGCAGTATGCAGACCGGCTGTCAGCAGCAGTGGCACCACAATCAACGCCGACAACAGGGTGGTGATCTTGCCGAAGTGATGTTCCCAAACGTGCGGATAGAACACCGGCCCGGTGGCAATGCACAGCAGGATGCCGACAAATGGCAACGCCCATGGCCACGCCAGTTTCGCGCCGTCCAGTGCTTCCGCTGCCATCGCCGGCGTGGCTCCGATCAGGAGCGTCAGCAGAGCAGCCAGAGTTAACGGTACGGGGCGAAATGCGCGGCTTTTATGAGGCATGATCGAGAGCTAGCAGGAACCGCGCGTATCCGTAAACCCGGCCATAAGACGCACGCAGGCCTATCTGTTGAGAAATTCGGCCGCCTGGAAGAGCGAGCGGAACGGCACGCCCGCCTGCGCGAAGGTCTCCGTTGCGCCTTCCTGGCGATCCACCATGGTGAAGACCAAAGCGATCTCGCCGCCGGCCTCGCGCACCGACTCGACGGCCTTGAGCGCCGAACCGCCAGTGGTGGTGACATCCTCGACGATGACGACGCGCTTGCCTTGCAGACTTTCGTTTTTGGCGAGCCCTTCAACCGCGAGTCGCGCGCCGTGCTCCTTCGGCTTCTTGCGCACGAAAAACGCGGCGATGGGTTGGCCGTGCTGCCATGACAGTTGAGCGATGGCGCCGGCCAGCGGCACAGCGCCCATTTCCAGCCCGCCGATATAATCGAGCCGATCGTCCTTCAAGGCGTCATAGGTCAGCTCAGCCAGCAGCGCCGCGCCTTCGGGATTGAGCATGGTCGGCTTCAAGTTGAAGTAGAAATCGCTCTTGCGTCCCGACGCGAGGGTGATTTCGCCACGTCCGAACGAACGGGTGAAGATGATGTCGGCAAGGCGGGCGCGCGCAGCGGATTTGGACAACGGACGATCTTTCGCATCGGTGGGAGATGGGCGATTTTAGCGGCGCGGCGTGTGACTTTCCAGAGCCGATCCGGCGCCGTCAACAGTGGAGCGATAGCATTTTGGTTGGGGCGACTGCCGCGCAAGAGCCTTTCTCAGTGCGCCTCGTCCCAGTTGCTGGCGGCCCGGGCGTCGACGTGCAGCGGCACCGAAAGCAAGACGGCGGGGAACGGGGCATCCTGCATCACATGCTGCACCACCGGCAGCGTCGCCGTCACTTCGTCGTCGGGAACCTCGAAAATCAGTTCGTCGTGGACCTGAAGCAGCATCTGCGCCGACAGCTTCTTGGCAGTGAGCGCATCCTCCATCCGCACCATGGCGCGGCGAATGATATCGGCGGCGGTGCCTTGCAGCCGGGCGTTGATCGCGGCGCGTTCGTTGAAGGCGCGGATCGACGGATTGCTCGCCTTGATGTCGGGATAATGGCACTTGCGGCCGAACAGCGTCTCGACATAGCCGTGCTCGCGGCAGAAATCGCGCGTTGAATCCATGTAGGCGCGAATGCCGGGGAAGCGTTCGAAGTATTTCTTGATGTAGGCCGCCGCTTCCTCGCGCGGAATGCCGAGCTGGTTGGCGAGGCCGAACGCCGAGATGCCGTAGATGATGCCGAAGTTGATCGCCTTGGCGCGGCGGCGGATCTCACCCGGCATGTCCTTTACCGGCACGCCGAACATTTCCGACGCCGTCATGGCGTGAATGTCGAGCCCGTCGTGGAATGCCTGTTTCAACACCGGGATGTCGGCAATCTCGGCCAATAGACGCAGTTCGATCTGCGAATAATCCGCCGAAACCAGCTTGTTTCCCTTGGCGGCGACGAAGGCGCGGCGGATCTTGCGGCCGTCCTCGGTACGCACCGGGATGTTCTGCAGATTGGGCTCGTTCGACGACAGTCGGCCGGTGGTCGTCGCCGCCAGCGCGTAGGTGGTGTGGACGCGATGGGTCTGCGGATGGACATATTCCGGCAGCGCGTCGGTATACGTCGATTTCAGCTTCGAGACCTGTCGCCAGTCGAGGATCTTGCGCGGAAACTCGTGGCCCTGTTCCGCCAGTTCGTCGAGAATGGAGGCGGTGGTGGACCATGCGCCGGTCTTGGTCTTCTTGCCGCCGGGCAAGCCCATCTTGCCGAACAGGATGTCACCGATCTGCTTCGGGCTGCCGGGATTAACGTCTTCGCCCGCCACCTCGCGTATTTCAGCCTCAAGGCGCGCCGCGGTCTGGGCGAAATCGCCGGACAGCCGCGCCAGCACCTGCCGGTCGATCGAGATGCCGCGCCGTTCCATCCGCGCCAGCACACCAACGAGCGGACGTTCAAGCGTTTCATAGACAGTGTTCATGCGCTCGGCGACGAGGCGCGGCTTCAAGACGCGCCAGAGCCGCAGGGAGATGTCGGCATCCTCGGCGGCATAGGTCGTGGCCCTGTCGATGGCGACCTGATCGAAGCTCACGCGCGTCTTGCCGCTGCCGACGAGATCGCCGTAGCTTATCGGGGTGTGACCGAGCCAGCGCTCCGCCTGCGAGCTGCTGTCGTGGCGATCGCGACCGGCATCGAGCGCATAGGACATCAGCTGGACGTCCTCGATGCCACGCAGGGTAATGCCATGCTGCGCCAGCAGCACAGTGCTGAACTTGATATCGAAGCCGATCTTGAGAAAGGATTCGGACTCGAGAAGCGGGCGCAAGGCATCCAAAACCGCGCGCACGGGAACCTGCTCCGGCGCAAGTCCAGCCGCGAACAAGCCTGCGTTATCGCCCGACTGCTTGTGCGCCAGCGGAATGTAGCAGGCGTCATTGGGACCGAGCGCCAACGCGATGCCGGTCAATTCCGCCTGCATCGGGTCGATGGTGGGCGCCATCACGCTCACCGCGATATGTCCGGTGTCGCGCGCGCGATTCAGCCACAGCGTGAGCTGATCGAGCGTACGGACGATCTGATATTTTGCCGTGTCGAACCGCGTCGATCGCGCCACCTCGGCGCGCGCGGCGGCAAGCGCCTGCGGCGTCAGGATCTGCGTGTCTGCCCTGGCCCCACGCGAACCGCTGCTTTGTGCAGTGGCTCGCGCGGTGGCAGCGGCTTGATCGCCGAACAGATCGCCGCCGCCGAGCGGGGGCGTCGTTGGCGATGCGCCCGTCGCGCCGCCGGCATACGCGCTCTTCAGCTTGGCGTCCGCTTCGACGTCGGCAACATCGATCTGCGAATACTCTGCCACCCGACGGGTCAGGGTGGTAAATTCCATCGCCTTGAGGAAGGCGATCAGCTTGCGTGCGTCCGGCTCATGCACCGCGAGGTCGTCGAGCGGCACGTCGAGCTTGACTTTGTCGTCCAGCATAACGAGCTGGCGGGAGATGCGCGCCTTGTCGGCGTGCTCGATCAGCGACTCGCGCCGCTTCGGCTGCTTGATTTCCGATGCGCGCTTGAGCAGAGTTTCCAGGTCGCCGTATTCGTTGATGAGCTGGGCGGCCGTTTTGATGCCGATGCCCGGCACGCCCGGCACATTATCGACGCTGTCGCCAGCCAGTGCTTGCACCTCGACGACCTTGTCCGGCGGCACGCCGAATTTCTCGATCACCTCCGGAATGCCAAGGCGGCGATCCTTCATGGTGTCGTACATGGTGACGCAATCGGTCACCAACTGCATCAGATCCTTGTCCGAGGATACGATGGTGGCGGTGGCGCCGCGCTCGCGGGCCTGCCGCACGTAAGTGGCGATTAGGTCGTCGGCTTCGAAGCCGGCCTGTTCGAGGCAGGGCAGGTCGAACGCATGCACCGCCTCGCGGATCATGGCGAATTGCGGAATCAGGTCATCGGGCGCCGGTGGCCGATGCGCCTTGTATTCGGGGTAGAGCTTGTTGCGGAAGGTGATTTCCGACTTGTCGAAGACAATGGCGAGGTGCGTCGGGCGGTCGTCCTTCGGCATATCCCGCAACAGCTTCCACAGCATGTTGCAGAAGCCGAGCACGGCATTGACCTGCAGCCCGTCGGATTTGCGGTTGAGCGGCGGCAGCGCGTGATAAGCGCGGAAAATGTAGGACGAGCCATCCACCAGAAAGACGTGGTCGCCTTTCGCGGGGGTTTTGGCGGTGGCGAGCTTGGCGGCAGGTACGGGATTCTTGGACATGGCGGCAACTTAGGGATTTTGGCCGCGCTTTGACACCCCTTACCGGACACGATGAGCGGCCAAATGCGGAGATTGCCGGGGATTATCCGGCGCCTCCATGGTCGCCGCCGAGGGCTATTCCGCCGGCTGCAGGCTCGGCCGCACTTTGCGCGGTGCGATCCAGAATGCATCGGGCCGCTCGAACAGGAAGTTGAGCCGGCTATTGCGGCAGGCCCACCAGATCGCGACCGAGCCGACGACGCCGACAACGGTGACGATGGTCGACATCGTCCCGACATCGTGGATCACCGCAGTCTTCATCAGCAAGGTTCGCGTCGCCGCCATCGGCAGGAAGAACGCCAGATAGATGACAATGGAGTGTTCGCCGAAATAGCGGATGAAATCGAGCCACTGCATCCGCGCCAACAGCACGCCGACGGTGATGATGGCGCTGGCCCCGGCGAGGCCGAGCGCCAGCGAGATCACTGGCCAGTCGCTGAGGCCGAGATGCACCAGGCTGCCATTGCCGACCGCCCATAGCGCTAGCGCAGCCAGCGCCAGTGCCGGATAGGCGCGCGCTTTGCCGGACAGTTGGAACACGTAGGCGGCGAACAGATAGCCGGAATAGAAATAGACGAAGCGCGCGGCGAATTCGTCGATCACCGTCCAGCCGGTCGAGATATGCGCCATCTCCAGAGCGGCCGCGACGGCCCAGATCAAGATCGGCGGAACGCGCAGCGTCGCTTTGGTGACGACGAAGAAGATCGGCAGCAGATAGATGAACCACAGCGTGCCGAACGGCTCGATGAAGGATTCCAGATAGAGATAGCCCACATGCGCCCAGCCCTGTTCGGCGGCGAAGGCCGGGGCCTTGAAGCCGAACTGGATCGTCACCCACAGAACGTAGAAATAGGCGAAGTGCATCACCTTGCGGTCGAGATAGGTTCGCCAGTCACGGTCGATCACACGCGACAGGAACAGGCCGGAGATCAGGAAGAAGTCCGGCATCCGGAACGGCTTGGCGAATTCGACGACGTAATGCATGAAGCCGGTCTGTCCGGCGGCGGCCTCGACGCCGAGCACGGAATGCATCATCACCACCATGACGATGCAGATGCCTTTGGCATAATCGACCCAGTCGACCCGGTCCGTGGCGGGCGCGAAAACGTGGGCCGTTGCTGCAATTGTGCCATTTCCGGTCATGGGTGTTCCTTTTCGGCGCGGAGTTGGCGCATCATCGGGCCAATGGGTTTCCGTCCGGTTGCAAGATACAAGGAATGTGCCGCTTTCCGCCGGAATCGGTATAAGGCCCGATCGGCGGCATGGATTTACGTTCGCGCCACCCTCCATGTTCCGTTAACCAACGATCTGAGCCGTTGACCCGCAACTTCACGACATCCCTGCCGATCGACGCGGTGCTCGCCGAACTGGCGCAGACGCTGGCGCGCGGCAATGTCGCGGTGCTGGTGGCGCCGCCCGGCGCCGGCAAGACCACGCGGGTACCGCTGGCGCTACTCGATGAAGCCTGGCTTGGCGACGGCAAGATCATCATGCTTGAGCCGCGGCGCATCGCGGCGCGGGCCAGTGCCGAGCGCATGGCCCAGACGCTGGGCGAACGGGTCGGCGAAACGGTCGGGTATCGCGTGCGGTTCGGGTCCAAAGTCTCCCGCGCGACGCGGATCGAAGTCGTCACCGAGGGCATTTTCGCGCAGCAGATCTTGCGCGATCCGGAACTGAGCGGCGTCGCCGCAGTGCTGTTCGATGAATTTCATGAACGCTCGCTCGACGCCGACCTCGGTCTGGCCTTGGCGCGCGATGCGCAGACCGGCCTACGCGAGGATCTACGCATTCTGGTGATGTCCGCGACGCTCGACGGTGCGCGTGTCGGCAAGCTGCTGGGCAATGCGCCCGTGGTCGCCAGCGAGGGCCGTGCGTTTGCCGTTGAGACACGTTATGTCGGCCGCAAGCCGGATCAGCCGTTGGAGCGGCAGATGGCCGATACGATAGCGGTGGCCTTGCGCGCCGATGCCGGTTCCGTACTGGCATTTCTGCCGGGTGCCGCCGAAATTCGCCGTACGCAGAACTTTCTCGAGGAGCGCGTACGTGATGCAAACGTCGATATCGTACCGCTCTACGGTGCGCTCGATGCCGGTGTGCAGGATCGCGCCATCGCGCCGCCGCCGAAGGGCCAGCGCAAGGTGGTGCTGGCGACGTCGATTGCCGAAACTTCGCTGACCATCGACGGCGTGCGCATCGTGGTGGATTCCGGCATGGCGCGCGTGCCGCGCTACGAGCCGGACATCGGGCTGACGCGGCTGGAAACCGTGCGCGCCTCGCGTGCCGCCGTCGATCAGCGGCGCGGCCGCGCCGGACGCACCGAACCCGGCGTTTGCTATCGGTTGTGGGACGAGCCGCAGACCCTCTCGCTACCGGCCTATACCCAGCCGGAAATTCTCAGCGCGGATTTGTCGTCGCTGGTGCTCGATCTGGCGCAGTGGGGCGTCAGCGATCCGGCGACGCTGGCGTTCCTCGATCCGCCGCCGGTGCCTGTGCTGACCGAAGCGCGCAACCTGTTGCGCGAACTCGGCGCGCTGGACGCCGATGGCCGGATCACTAGCGAGGGCGAGAGCCTGCGTGCGCTGGCGCTGCCACCGCGGCTGGCGCGCATGATCGTCGATTCTCATCGGTTCGGCTCGGGCGAGGAGGCTGCCGCGGTTGCCGCGATCCTGACCGAGCGTGGGCTGGGCGGCGACAGCGCCGATCTGGATACGCGGCTGGAGCAGTTCCGCCGCGATCGTTCGCAGCGTGCGAGCAGTGCCAAGGACCTCGCGAAGCGGTGGGCGTCGCAGGCGTCGGGCTTTGCGCCCGCACCGGAAGAGCCGGCGGCACTATCGACCGGCGCCATGCTGGCATTGGCGTTCCCGGATCGCGTGGCGAAGAATCGCGGCAGCGGCAGCTTTGTGCTGGCCAATGGTCGCGGCGCAATGCTGGACCAGACATCTTCGCTGGCGCGCGCGCCGTACATCGCCATTGCAGAACTGACCGGTACAGCGGCGCGAGGGCGTATCCTACTGGCGGCGCCGATCACGCAGGAGGAGATCGAGGCGCGTTTCGCGGCACAGATCGAAAGCGCCGATGAGGTGACGTTCGACAAGGCCGCGATGGCCCTTCGCGCACGGCGTCGCAAACGCCTGCATGCCATCACGTTGTCCGAAGCCCTGCTGCCGGTGACCCCTACTGCCGAAACGGCGCGAATTCTCGCCGACGGGCTGCTCGGCATTGGTCTGGATCGGCTGCCATGGTCCAAAGCGCTGACGCAGTGGCGCGGCCGGGTGATGTTCCTGCGTGCGGCGGAAGGCGAGCCTTGGCCGGACCTGTCGGATGCCGCGCTGGCGGCGACGAGCGACGACTGGCTGGTGCCGGCACTGTTCGACAAGACTTCGCTGAAGGAGTTTTCCGCCGGCGATCTCTCCGATGCGCTGATGGCACGTTTGCCGTGGGATCTGCGGACCCGGTTGGACCGCGAAGCACCGACGCATTTCGAGGCGCCGACCGGGACCATGTTGCCGATCGACTACGAGGCCGAGCAGGGGCCGACCATCGCTGTGCGGCTGCAGGAATTGTTCGGGCTGACGACGCATCCGTCGGTTGCACGGGGGGCGGTGCCGCTGGTGCTGGAATTGCTGTCGCCAGCGCAGCGGCCGGTGCAGGTGACGCGCGATCTCCCCGGCTTCTGGGGCGGCAGCTATGCCGCCGTGCGCTCGGACTTGCGCGGGCGCTATCCCCGGCACCCGTGGCCGGAAGACCCGGCCTCCGCGCCGCCGACCCGCCGCGTCAAGCCGCGCGGGACGTGAATTTCCGTCACTAACGCTTCATTCATCCTTTTCGCGAAAATAGAGGCTTCCCGCGTGGTCATTCGGCGCGCCAGCGTGTGTGGTGCGGTCGCGGGTCCATCGAGCGAGTGTGGCGTAATGCGTAACATCATGATCTTCGCGGCGCTGATGATCGGCTTTGGCTCAATCATGGCGCAGATCGCCGACCGGATGACGACAACGCCGGCCCATGCGTCGCCAGCATCTGCCCTCGTTGCATCGGCGCCGGTTCAGGATGCGCCGCGGTCGCTGCGCAGCATTACCATTCCGCGCGACACGCGCGGTCATTTCCTGACCGAGGCGAGGATTGACGGGCAACGCCTCGACGTCATGGTCGATACCGGCGCATCGGTGATTGCGTTGAACGAAAAGTCGGCAGCGCGGATCGGCGTCCGTCCGGCGCGTAGCGACTTCAATGCATCGGTGACGACGGCGAACGGAACGATCAAGGCCGCGCGGACGCGGCTGGCCATGGTACAGGTCGGCGATCTGGCGGTCCGGGATGTCGACGCCATGATCCTGCCCGACGAAGCGCTGTCGCAGAATTTGCTGGGCCTCTCGTTCCTGTCGAAGCTCAAGCGCTTCGAATTCGCGAACGGCAGAATGGTGCTCGAACAGTAGCTACCTCCCCGATCGCTTCTGCACGCTGTCGATAAGCCGTAATTCCGGGCTAGCCAGTCATCGCGCCTTTTCAGGGGTGCGGCCATTCGCTATGGCTGTGCCTCGTCGTGCCGCTGTTGCAGAGACCAAACGCATGTTTCCCAAGCCGAAATCCGTGCTGCTGCCAAACACCTATGCCTACGAATCCGAACCCATGGTGAAGCCGACCGGCTTTCGCGAGTACGACGCGCGCTGGCTGTTCGGCAAGGAAATCAACCTGATGGGCATTCAGGCGTTGGGCATGGGCCTTGGCGCATTGCTTGCCGAACTTGGAGCGCGCCAGGAGATCGTCACCGGACATGATTTTCGCGGCTATTCGTCGTCGATCAAATACGCGCTGATTTCCGGGTTGCTGGCATCGGGCTGCAAGGTTCACGATATCGGCCTCTGCATGACGCCGATGGCTTACTTCGCGCAATTCGAACTGGACGTGCCGTGCGTCGCGATGGTGACGGCGTCGCATAACGACAATGGTTGGACCGGCGTCAAGATGGGCGCCAATCGGCCCCTGACGTTCGGGCCGGACGAGATGATCCGGCTCAAGGAAATCGTGCTCAATGCCGAGTTCAGCAACAAGGCCGGCGGCAGCTATCAATTTCATCACAATTTTCCGGCGCGCTATATCGCCGATCTCACCAAGCGGCCGAAATTGAAGCGCAAACTCAAGGTTGTCGTTGCGTGCGGCAACGGCACCGCCGGTGCTTTCGCGCCGCAGGTGATGGAAGCGATCGGCTGCGAGGTAATCCCTCTGGATACCGAACTCGATCATACCTTTCCGAGATACAATCCGAATCCCGAGGATATGCAGATGCTGCACGCCATCCGCGATGCGGTGCTGGCGCACAGGGCCGATGTTGGGCTTGGATTCGATGGCGACGGCGATCGTTGCGGCGTCGTCGATAACACCGGCGAGGAAATTTTCGCCGACAAGGTCGGCGTCATGCTGGCGCGGGACATGTCGGCGCTCTACAGAAACGCGCAATTCGTCGTCGATGTGAAATCGACGGGGCTGTTTGTGACGGACCCGGTGCTGCAAAAGCAGGGCGCTACGACGACCTACTGGAAAACGGGGCACTCCTATATGAAGCGCCGCACCAACGAACTCGGCGCGCTGGCAGGATTCGAGAAGTCCGGCCACTTCTTCTTCAATGCGCCGATTGGACGTGGCTATGACGATGGCCTGGTCTCGGCGATTGCGGTGTGCGACATGCTCGATCGTGCGCCGGGCAATTCGATGTCCGACCTTAAGGATGCATTGCCGAAGACATGGTCGTCGCCGACGATGTCTCCGCATTGCGCTGACGAGACCAAGTACGGTGTCGTCGATCGCGTGGTGAAGCATTTCGAAACGGCAAAGGCCGTCGGCGAAAGCGTCGCGGGTCAGCCGATCCGCGATCTCGTCACCGTCAACGGTGTTCGCGTCACGGTCGAAGATGGCAGTTGGGGGCTGGTTCGCGCGTCGTCCAACAAGCCTGAGCTGGTGGTGGTGGTCGAAAGCCCGGTGTCCGAGCAGCGCATGCGTGACATGTTCGAGGCAATGGATGTAGTGCTGCGCACGCACCCGGAGGTCGGCGCATACAATCAGACGATCTGACGCGGCCGCACACTGAAGCCGTCACCCTGAGGTGCGACACGCATTGCGTGGAGCCTCGAAGGGTGACATTCGACGCTCATCCTTCGAGGCTAGGGCTGCGCCCTCGCGCCTCAGGGTGGCGCCGTTCCGGTAGCCAGTGCCGATATTCTTACGCCGCGCTCGCTGCCGGAACCGGCAGTGCGGTCACCGACTTGATCTTCTCCATGGCAAAGCGCGAGGTGACGTTCTTCAGCGCTACGGCGCTGATGAGTTTCTTGTAGAACACATCGTAGCTCTGCATGTCGGCGACAACGACGCGCAGCATGTAATCGACGTCGCCGGCCATGCGATAGAATTCCATCACTTCGGGCATGGCGCTGACGGCATCGGCGAACTTCTGCAGCCACGTGTCGGAATGATCACCGCTTTCCACCGAGACGAACACCGTGATGCCGAGGCCGATCTTGTTCTGATCGACCAGCGCCACCCGGCGCAGGATGACGCCGTCGGCTTCCAGCCGCTGGATACGTTTCCAGCACGGCGTCGATGATAGCCCGACCCGGTCTCCGATTTCCGCGACGGAGAGCGAAGCATCATCCTGCAACACCGTCAGGATCTTGCGGTCGATGGCATCGAGGCGGCGATTGGTTTCAAGGCTGGCGATGGCGGCGTCAGACATTGGAGATATTTATTCCATTTATGAGGAGTTATGACCTCATAAAGAGGAAATTCTTCTAACGCAACCTCATTTATTTCGAGGCTAGGACCGCAGCTTCCGGTCGGCGCAAAAACGCTTCAACTTCAGCACGTTGCGGACAGGCGAAGGCGCCGCCGAAGCGGGTGCATTTGAGTGCTGCGGCAGCGGAGGCGAACCGGAGCGCGTCGCGCAGCGGCTGTTTCTCGGTGAACGCAAGGGTGAACGCGCCGTGGAAAATGTCCCCGGCGCCGAGCGTATCGACGGCTTGCACGGGAAATGCGGGTGTTTCCTGAAACGCCTGATGGTCATCGAGCCACAGGGTGCCCTGCGGTCCGCGGGTTCCGGCGAGAAAGGCGCCGCTCAGTCCGGCCATCTTGCGCAAGGCGTCGGCGTCGTCGGCGATCCCGGCGGTTTGCTGCAACGCTTCGCTCGAAAAGATCAGATGCGAGGCGGTGGTCAGCAGTCCATCGTCAGCCGACATGGCGCGATCGACGTCGACCACAACGGGAATGTCGCGTCGCTGAGCCTTGGCGCAAAGCGCGGTAACGAATTCGCTGCAGCGGCTTTCGGTGAGAATGGCGTCGCACCCTTGCAGCAGCAGATCGGCGTTCGGAAGCTGGACCTTCCACAGCGCGGGATCGCGGAAGGTGACGATGGTGCGTTCGCCGCTCGGGTCATTCATGACGGCGGAAATCGGTGTCACCAGCCCCGGCATATGGACAAGATGAGTTGCGTCGATCCCTTCCTCGGCCAGTTTGTCGAAGATGAAGCGGCTGGATATCTCGCTGGCGTCGCCCATCGGTCCGGTCAGCGCCGGTTTGCCGCCCAGACGCGCGATCCCGATCGCCGCGTTGAGCGCGTTCCCGCCGGTAATTTCGGCAAAGTGGCTGGCCGGAATCTTTGCGCCGCGCGCGGGCACGTTTTCGACGCGAAATGTCAGGTCGCGCACCGGCATGCCGACGCATAGAATACGCGGAGCGGATGTCCTGTCTGCGGAATGGTTCATGCGCGCTCAGCCAAGCTCCAGCCAGCGGCCGACCAGATGGTGGGCGATGGCAAAGGGATGCGGGCCGGCCAACCCGTCGGCGTGTTGGCGTTTCATCATCAGTGTGGCTTCGGCGCGGTCGAACCAGCGCGCGTCTTCCAGTTCGGAGCGATCGACCACGATCTCCTCGGTGGTGGCGCGCGCGGTGCAGCCGATCATCAACGATGACGGATAGGGCCATGGCTGCGTCATGTAATAGTGCACATCGGTACAGCGAATGCCGGATTCCTCCAGCACCTCGCGCCGCACCGCGTCCTCGATGGTCTCCGCCGCTTCGACGAAGCCCGCGAGACAGGACCACATGCCGGGCGGAAACTGCTTCTGCCGTCCGAGCAGGCATCTGTCGCCATGAGTCACCAGCATGATGACGACCGGATCGGTGCGGGGAAAATGCTCGGCCTTGCAGCTTGGGCAGTCGCGCCGCCAGCCGCCCTGGGTCATGCCGGTGCGCGCACCGCAATTGGCGCAATAGCCGTGGCGCTGATGCCAGCTGACCAACGATTTGGCCATGGCGATGGCTGAGAGCTGGTCCGGCGGCACGACGCCATGCATCGCCATGCCGCGCAATTCGGTGATCGCGACGTCGTTGCGCCCGAGCAGCTTTTCTGCGGCCGGCGCGCCGATGCCCATGCCGAACACCGCGGCGCCATTGCGCAGGCCCAGGAAAATCGTTCCGGGATTGGCGCCGTACTTGAGCGCTTCATTCAGCGTCAGCAGCGCTCGCGGCCCATCCGCGTCCTGCTTCATGACCAGGGAGTCGCGGTACACCACATAGGCGCGGGCATCGCGGTGCTCTTCCAGCGCCATCAGCTTGGCGTCGTCGGTGCGCAGATGCGCGGCGCGGTCGAGAACATTGGAGACGAAGGCGGGCTGGCCGAGCGGGAAGGCCGTTGTTGTTTTTGTCATTGTCATGAAATCAATCAAGCCAGATTTTGCCGCGCAGCGCACCGATAAAATCCGCAACCTCCTGCGGATCGTGCGGGAGCGGCGGCACCACGCCCCAGACCGGGCGCGGCCAGGCCGCATCGTTGATGCGTCGCGCAATGATGTGGACGTGAAGTTGCGGCACGGCGTTGCCGAGCGCTGCGACATTGAGCTTGTCGCAGCGGGTGACCTCCTTCAGGGCGCGCGACACGCGGCCGATCTCGGTCATCAGCTGCGCCTGCGCGACCTCGTCGAGGTCGATGATTTCGACAGCGCCAGCGCGGCGCGGCACCAGCAGCAGCCAGGGATAATTAGCATCCTTGATGACCAGCACGCGGCTGAGCGGCAGTTCGCCCATCTCGATCGTGTCTTTGAGGAGTTGCGGGTGGAGCGACCAATCGGAGGCGGGCATGCATGATCTCTAAGGAATGGCCACATTTTTGCAGAGTGCCCGGCATGAGACAACTGCCGCTGGCCCCGTAGGCCGGCCGGGACGTTTCGCGGAACGGAACAGGGCTATTTGCCGCCTGCCGCCCGGCTTGCTTTCCGGCGCTTTTGGCCCCAAATAGGGACCGGGAGATTGGCGGTGGACGAGCCACTCGCCAACCGGGTCAGGTCCGGAAGGAAGCAGCCCTAACGAGGTCCGGATCGGGTCGCTCGTCAGTCTCCCACTTGGTTTCCCGGGCGATTCTCGTCGCTCCTGTCAACGGACAAGCCGCATTTTCTGCTGCGATTTCACGTATTCGCGGGAAGAGCGTTTTGCCGGAAGTGCGTCGGTTACTCCGCAAGCCGGCTCCTCGTGGAGCGGATTTGACATTCGCTACCCCTTCCCCACAAGTGCGCACGCGAAAGTCAAATCCCGGGCGCTACAAGCAACTTGTATTTGCTGGTGATTCTTTGATTCTGACATTTGCGAAAACGCCTGCTGAAGCGGCGCGCAAATGCTAGAATCGAACCACGAGAGACACTCAATTGCGGATCGTTCGATGACCGACGCTGGCACGCCTGCACCACCTCCGAGCGCTGACGACGGCCAGAGCGGCTTCGACCTTGGCCGCGCCCCGGAGATTGGCAGCGGCAACTACCGGGTGCTGGCGCGCAAGTACCGTCCGACCAGTTTCGACAACCTGATCGGGCAAGAAGCGCTGGTCCGTACCGTCTCCAACGCGTTCGAGACCGGACGAATTCCGCAAGCCTGGATTCTGACCGGCGTGCGGGGGGTCGGCAAAACCACCACGGCGCGCATTCTGGCACGGGCGCTCAATTACGAATTGCCCGATGGCTCGATCAAGGGGCCAACGGTGCAAATGCCGACGCTCGGCACGCACTGCCAGGCGATCATGGAAAGCCGGCATATCGATGTGCTGGAAATGGACGCGGCGTCGCATACCGGTGTCGACGATGTGCGGCAGATCAACGATAGCGTCCGCTACGCGCCGTCGAGCGCGCGCTACAAGGTCTACATCATCGACGAAGTCCACATGCTGTCGACGGCGGCATTCAACGCCTTCCTGAAGACGCTGGAGGAACCGCCGGCGCACGCCAAGTTCGTGTTCGCCACCACCGAGATCCGCAAAGTTCCCGTCACCGTGCTGTCGCGCTGCCAGCGCTTCGACCTGCGGCGCGTCGAAGCCGACGTGCTGATGACGCATCTTGGCAACATTGCGCGGCAGGAGAGCGTCGAGGTCGAGCCCGAGGCGCTCGGCATCATTGCGCGAGCCGCCGAAGGGTCGGTGCGCGATTCGCTGTCGCTGTTCGATCAGGCCATTGCCCATGCCGCCGGTCTGGTGCGCGCCGACGATGTCCGGCAAATGCTGGGTCTCGCCGACCGCACCCGGGTGATCGACCTGTTCGATGCGCTGGCGCGCGGCGATATCGCCACCGCCTTCAGCGAGTTCCGTGCCCAATATGATGTGGGCGCCGACCCCATCGTGGTGTTGAGCGACCTCGCCGAGTTCGTCAACTTCGTCACCCGCGTCAAGATCGTGCCGGCCACCGCCGACAATGTAGTGTTCGGCGAAACCGAGCGGCTTCGCGCGCGCGAATTCGCCACCAAACTGTCGATGCGGGTGCTGTCGCGGATGTGGCAGATGCTGCTCAAGGGCATCACCGAGGTGCAGGGTGCGACGCGGCCCGCTGCCGCCGCCGAAATGGTGCTGGTGCGCATTGCCTACGTCGCGGATTTGCCGACGCCGGATGAGGCGATCCGGATGCTCGACCAGAACGGTGGCGGCGCGTCGCCGGTTCGCACCGAGAGTGCGGCGCCACGCACTTCGTCACCGGTGAATACCCCTGCCGGGCAGGCGACGCCGGCGCGCGCAACGTTGACATCCGCGCCGCGCGGCGGCGCTGAAGCCGCGACGCGGCCGCAAATGATGGCGTCTCCAGCCGCGCAAGCCACGGCACCCCAGATTCGGTTGACGACGTTCCCGGAACTGGTGGCGCTTGCCGCACAGAAGCGCGACCTGCAGGTCAAGGCCGCGCTCGAGGCCGATGTCCGGCTGGTGCGGATCGAGGATGGCCGGCTCGAAGTGGCGATGGAGCGCAGCGCATCGCGGACATTGATCAGCGATCTGTCGCGCAAGCTGGAGCAGTGGACCGGACGGCGCTGGACGGTGATCGTCTCCAACGAGCAAGGCCAGCCGACGCTGCGGGCGCAGGCGCAATCCCGGCAGTCCGCGCGCGAGCAGGCGGCGGAAGTCGATCCGCGCGTGCAGGAGGTAATGGCACGATTTCCCGGCGCCAAGATTCTCGAGGTCCGCCACATCGTCCCCGAAGCGCCGGAATCGGATGACATTGGCGAAGATGCCGCCGAACTATCCGACGGCGACGATCAATAACCCATTTTGAAGAGGACCAATCATGGCTGATTTTCTCGGCATGATGAAGCAGGCAGCGCAGCTGCAATCGAAGATGAAGGCGATGCAGGACGAACTCGATCATGTCGAGGTCGAAGGCATCTCAGGCGGCGGCCTGGTTCAGGTGCGCATGACCGCCAAGATGGAAGTCAAGGCAATCAAGATCGATCCGTCGCTGCTGAAGGCCGAGGAGCGCGAGATTCTGGAAGATCTCGTCGTCACCGCCTGCAACGATGCGCGACGCAAGGCGGAAGTCGCGATGCAGGAAAAGATGCAGGCGCTGACCGGCGGTCTCGGCCTGCCGCCGGGATTGGGCCTGAGCTGAGCAATGCCGTCTGCCGTTGCAGGACCGGAGATCGAACGCCTGATCCAGTTGCTGGCGCGGCTGCCGGGGCTCGGCCCGCGCTCGGCGCGGCGCGCGGCGCTGCATCTGATCAAGAAGCGCGAAGCGTTGATGGCGCCGCTGACGGCTGCGTTGCAGGTGGCGATCGACAAGATCGAGGTCTGCAAGACCTGCGGCAACATCGATACGCAGAATCCTTGCACCGTTTGCACGGACATGCGGCGCGATCCCTCGATCATCGTCGTCGTGGCGGACGTTGCCGATCTCTGGGCGCTGGAGCGTGCCCATGCGGTGAACGGATATTATCACGTGCTTGGCGCGACGTTGTCGCCGCTCGATGGCATCGGTCCCGACGACCTTGCCATCGACACGCTGGTGTCGCGCGCGCATCAGCCGGAAGTGAACGAAGTCATCCTGGCGTTGAATGCCACCGTCGATGGGCAGACGACGGCGCACTACATCACCGATCTGCTGCAGGATGCCAACGTCAAGATCACGCGGCTGGCGCACGGCGTGCCGGTCGGCGGCGAACTCGATTATCTCGACGAGGGCACGCTGTCGGCGGCGATGCGGCAGCGGACGCTGTTCTGACCTACTTCAGCCTGCTGTCGAGCGCATCGAAATGGCCGCGGCGTTGCAGCCAGGCCAGCAGGATCAGGCTTGGAATCGCCACGACGACGCAGATCATGAAGAACAACGGCCAGCCGGTGGCTTTCGCGACATAGCCTGCTCCGGACGACAGATAGGTGCGGCCGACCGCGGCCAGCGCCGTGAGCAGCGCGTATTGGGTCGCCGTGTGCAGCGGGTTCTTGCACAGCGCCGAGAGGTAGGCCACGAAGATCACGGTGCCGATGGCGCTGGTGAAGTTCTCCGCGGTGATGGCAAGCGCCAGCGCCCACTGGTTGACGCCGACCAGCGCCAGCCAGGAGAACGACAGGTTGGCGATGGCTTGCAGCACGCCGCCGATCCACAGGCTCGCCGGCAGCGAATAGGCGCGGGCGACATAGCCACCGGCAAACCCGCCGATCAGCGTCGCGGCGAGACCTACGCCTTTGACGATGGCGGCGTAGTCGTTGCGGGAGAAGCCGAGGTCGATGACGAACGGCGCGGTCATGGTGCCGGAGAACGCATCGGTGAACTTGAACAGCACGACGAAGGCCAGCGCCGCCCAGGCGTCTTTGCGCGACAGAAACTCCGAGAATGCGCCCATGGCGGCTTGCGTCACGCGCACGAAGGCGCTGTCGGTGCTGGTGGCAGCCTCGGCGCGGGCGGATTGCTCTGGCTCGGTAGCGACCAGCGCGGTGACGGTGCCGATCAGCACCATCGCCGCCATCGCGACATAGCCCCACATCCACGCGGTCGAGCGCAGCAGCCCGGTGCTCTCGAACGCGCTGACCAGAAACAGCGCACCGGCGGTCGAGACCAGCATGCCGACGCGATAGGCGGCGACATAGGACGCCATGCCGGCAGCCTGTTCGCTCTCCGGCAGGCTCTCGACGCGGAACGCATCGACGACGATATCCTGCGTCGCCGAGGTGGTTGCAACCAGCAGGGCCCCGAGCGCGACGAACAGCGGCGAGCGCGCGGGGTCCGTCAGGGCCAGCAGCAGGATGGCGACGATCAGCAGCAACTGCGAGAACACCAGCCAGCCGCGGCGGCGGCCGAATGCTTTAGTGAACAATGGCACATGCAGAGCGTCGACCAGCGGCGCCCAAATGAATTTCAACGTGTAGGGCGTGCCGACTAGTGCGAACAGGCCGATGGTTCCGAGATCGACACCCGATTCACGCATCCAGATCAGCAGGGTCGAACCGGATAGCGCCAGTGGCAGTCCGGACGAAAAGCCGAGGAACATCACGATCAGGACGCGCGGCTGCAGATAGACTGCCAAGGCCTCACGCCATGACGTGCGAGCTTCAAGGCTTCGGGGACTGTCGCGGAGATCGTCGGGAGCACCGGTCATGCCGCAGTGCTAGCAGATTCGGCCGGCTTTCCCTTGCGTGTTATCGGCAGAACGGCTGCATTCGTCCGCGCACTCGATGCGGCAGGCGCGGGAAGAAGTTGTTTCGGGTCAGGCGATCTCGAACGAGGCCTCGATTTCGACGCTGATCCCCATCGGCAGCGAACCCATGCCGACCGCCGAGCGGGTGTGCCCGCCGGCGTCGCCGAATACCGCGACGAACAGGTCGGAACAGCCGTTGATGACCTTTGGGTGATCCTTGAAATCGTCGGTTGCGTTCACCATGCCGAACACCTTGATGACATGGGCGACGCGGCCGAGGTCGCCGATCGCGGCCTGCACCTGGGCGAGTAAATTGAGCCCGGTCAGCCGCGCGTCGTCATAGGCCTGCTCCACGTTGCGGTCGCGACCGACTTTGCCGATGCGCAACTGGCCGTCGGCATCGAACGGCCCTTGCCCGGAAATATGCAGTTGCGATCCACGCAGCAGGAACGGCAGGTAGTTGGCCTGAGCCGGCATCGCTTTGGGCAGCGTGAGGCCGAGCTTGGCGAGACGATCGTACGGTGTCATGGCGGACATCACTCCCCAGCCTGCAGTTTGCGCGGCGGCGTCGGAAACAGGCCGGTATTGCCGGCTTTGACGACGCGCGGTGTCGAGGGCTCGGCCGGCGCATCGTCGGTGCTGAAATCGAGTTCCTCGATCTTTGCGGCCCGCTTGCCGATCTTGTTGACCGAGATCAGCACCTGCCGGACGTCTTCGCTGACCTGATCGAAATGGCTGCCGAGTTTGCTGACGCGATCGCGCAGTCGCTCTACGTCGCCCATCATGTTCATGACCTCGGTACGCACCTGGTCGGCGGCGTCACGCATCCGTGCGTCCTTGAGGATCTGCTGCATCACCTGAATCGCCAGCATCAGCAGCGATGGCGACACCAGCACGACGCGGGCGCGATAGGCCTTCTGGATGATATCGTCGAAGCCATCGTGGATCTCGGCATAGACCGATTCCGAAGGCACGAACATCAGCGCGGTGTCCTGTGTTTCGCCGGGCACCAGATATTTGTCGGCGATATCGCCGACATGCTTCATCACGTCCTGACGCAGACGTTGCGTGGCGAATTTCTTCTCCTCGTCGGAGCGGGCATCGTGCAGCGCGGTGATCGCTTCGAGCGGGAATTTCGCATCGATGCACAGCGGCCGCTGGTCGGGCAGGAACACGACGCAGTCCGGCCGCTTCCCGGTCGAGAGGGTATGCTGGAAAGCGTAAGCCCCTTGCGGCATGCCGTCGCGCACGATGGCTTCCATCCGCGCCTGGCCGAACGCGCCGCGCGATTGCTTGTTGGCCAGCACGTCGCGCAGCGTCGTCACCTGCGTCGTCAGATCGGTGAGATTCTTGTGGGCGTTATCGATGATGCCGAGCCGCTCGTGCAGCGCGCGCAGGCTGTCCATGGTGTTGCGCGTGGTCTGCTCCATCGATTGGCCAACGCGGTGCGTCACCGAATCGAGCCGTTCGCTGACGGCGCGCGCCATATCCGCCTGCCGGCCGGCCAGCGCCTGTCCCATGGCGTCGACGCGCCCGGTGGCCTCGCTCTGCGCCTGCAGCAACTGGCTTAGCCGTTCTTCGAGTTCGTCGGCACGGATCGCCTGCGCCATGGCCATCGCCGCACCGGCGCGGCCCGACCGCGCAATGACGATGGCAATGATCAGCAACAGCACGAGCGCAAGGGCGCCGAACGCGACAAGCGCTAATCCGGTGCTGACGGGAAAGTCACCGATCAAAAAAAGCGTTTCATTCATCCGGCAGTTGTAGCCGATTCGGGTTGAAATACGAACGAAGAGGGAACATTTATTCTGAAGACATCGCTAACGTTTCGCGGTCCCCGCGCCGGTGCCTGAACTGGTCGTTCCAGCCGCGGGTGACGATGGGCGGATTGACCCCGCCAACCACCCGCATTACATCGCCGCCATGGCCATTCGTGAAATCATCGTTCTCCCCGACAAGCAGCTTCGGCTGATCTCGAAGCCGGTTGAAACCGTCAATACCGAGATCCGCCAGCTTGCCGACGACATGCTTGAGACCATGTATGACGCGCCCGGCATCGGGCTGGCGGCCATTCAGGTGGCCATCCCCTTGCGCATGGTGACGATGGATCTCGCCAAGCGCGAGAAGGAGGGCGAGGAAGTGAAGCCGCAGCCGCGGGTCTTCATCAACCCGGAGATCCTGGCCTCCTCGGAAGATCTGTCGGTCTACGAAGAGGGCTGCCTGTCGATCCCGGAATACTACGAGGAGGTCGAACGGCCTGCGCGGGTGCGCGTGCGCTTTCTCGATCTCGACGGCAAGGTGCACGAGGAGGATGCCGAGGGGCTGTACGCCACCTGCATCCAGCACGAGATCGATCACCTCAACGGCGTGTTGTTTGTCGACTATCTGTCCAAGCTGAAGCGCGACCGGGTGATAAAGAAGTTCGCCAAGGCCGCGCGATTGGCCGCAAAGTAATTGCTGCACTGGCGGCTGTCAGAGATCGGCCTTAACGCATGCCGCTTCGTTTGATTTTCATGGGCACGCCGGAATTCGCAGTGCCGACGCTGCTGGAACTGGTGGCGCATGGCCATGAGGTGGTCGCGGTCTATACACGCGCCGCCAAGCCGGCCGGGCGTGGCATGAAATTGCAGCAGAGTCCCGTCGAGCAGCAGGCACAGCGACTCGGAATTCCGGTGCTGACGCCGAGCACGTTGAAGACGCCGGAAGCCGAGGCCGCATTTCGCGCCTTTGCCGCAGACGCCGCGGTGGTCGTTGCCTATGGCATGATCTTGCCGCAGCCGATTCTCGATGCGCCGACGTATGGCTGCTTCAACCTGCATGCATCGTTGTTGCCACGTTGGCGCGGTGCCGCGCCGATCAATCGCGCGGTGATGGCCGGCGATGCCGAGAGCGGCGTCATGGTGATGCGGATGGACGCCGGGCTCGACACCGGCGACGTGGCGATGGCCGAGCGGCTTGCGATCACGGATTCGATGACCGCTGCCGATCTGCATGACGCGCTGGCGCCGCGCGGCGCCGACCTCATGGTGCGGGCGATGGGTGCGCTGGAGCGCGGCCAATTGCAACTGACCAAACAGAGCGAGCAGGGCGTCACCTACGCCGCCAAGATCGACAAGGCCGAGGCGCGCATGGACTGGAGCCAGCCGGCACGTGCGGTGCTGCGGCACATTCACGGCTTGTCGCCATTTCCCGGTGCATGGTGCGAATTGCCGCTCGATGGCGAAGCGGTGCGGCTGAAGATCCTGCGCTGCGAACTGGCGAAGGGCGCGGGACAGCCGGGCGAGCTGCTCGATGATTGTCTGACGGTTGCTTGCGGCGATGGTGCCATCCGCCTTGTCGAATTGCAGCGTGCCGGCAAGGCACCGATGAAAGCCGTGGACTTCTTGCGCGGTACACCGCTCAAGCCGCCACTGCGGTTCGGCTGATGCCGCGCTACAAACTCACCATCGAATATGACGGCGCGCCCTTTCGTGGCTGGCAGGTGCAGGACAATCTGCCCTCGGTGCAGGGGGCGCTTGAAGATGCCGTCAAGGCGATCTGCGGTGAGCAAATTCGGGTGCATGGCGCCGGACGCACCGATGCCGGCGTGCACGCGCTGGGGCAGGTCGCCCATATCGATATGCCGAAAGCGTTTGCGGCGGGCCGCCTGCGCGATGGCTTGAACGCGCATCTGCGGCCGCATCCGATCGGCGTGCTGTCTGCCGAGATCGTCCCGGAGACGTTCGAGGCGCGGTTTTCGGCAATCAGGCGGCATTACCGCTATCGCATCGTCAATCGCCGCGCCAATCTCGCGCTGGATATCGGCCATGTCTGGCGGGTGCCGCGGAAACTCGACGCGGTTGCGATGCACGAGGCGGCGCAACGCCTGCTCGGCAAGCACGATTTCACGACGTTTCGCGATACCGAATGTCAGGCCAAGTCGCCGGAGAAAACGCTCAACCAGCTCGACGTCGTGCGCGATGGCGACGAGATCGATATCATCACGTCGGCGCGTTCGTTCCTGCACAGTCAGGTGCGTTCGATGGTCGGTTCGCTGGAGTGGGTTGGCGAGGGGCGCTGGAGCGCGGACGATATGCAGCGTGCGCTGGAGGCGCGCGACCGGCGCGCCTGCGGCCCGGTGGCGCCGCCCGACGGGCTTTATCTCGTGCGGGTGGATTACGATTGAGGTTGTGGCGTTGTCGTCCGGCTTGATCGTCCGCCTGCGCGGACGATGACGGCCTCAAGATTATTGAGCCGCCAAATTCTTGACGGCGTCCCAGAACAGGTCCTGGCCATCGGCAACATTAGCCGTCCAATGCTCGGCGGCGAAGTCGTTGGCATCGTCGGTGATGAACTTGAAGGCGCGCCACGGAATGCTGTGGCGCTGGCAGACATGGGCAATCGCGAACAGTTCCATGTCGACGATATCGACATTGTTCGCCACCAGCCACGGGTCGGTTGCGGTGACGAAGCTGTCGCCGGTGCCGCAGATCACGCCGTCGCGGCTCGAGGACAGCCGATCCAGCTCCGGAGAAAACGGCGTGCGGCCGCGCGGCGCGAGCGGTTCGGCGATCATGTCGCGCTGCAAGACGTTGGCGACCTCGACGAGGCCGCGCAGGTTCGCATTGATCTTTCCCGCGGTGCCGTAATTGATGACCAGCGACGGCCGCAGCACCAGCAGCGCGAGCGTCGCGGCGCTTGCGGCATTGACTTTGCCGACGCCGGTATAGATCACCTCGACGCCCTCGGGGGCGCGCGCTTTGCTCAACTCGTTGTCGATGGCGGTGAGAATCAGAATCTTGCCGGTCATGCGAAATAGCGATCCAGTACGCCGCGATAAATCTTGGTCAGTTTCTCAAGATCGGCAACCGGCGTTCGCTCGTCGATTTGATGCATGGTCTGGCCGACCAGACCGAATTCGATCACCGGGCAATAGTGCGTGATGAAGCGTGCATCCGAGGTGCCGCCGCCGGTGTTGAGATCGGGTTTGCGGCCGGTGACGTCTTCGATCGCCGCCACGACAAGATCGGTGAACGCACCCGGTTTGGTGATGAAGACATCGGCATTCGACGGCTCCCACTCGATGCGGGCGCGGATGCGATTGCCGCATGCGAGCGTCGTACGCGTCTCGATCAACGCGCGCAGCGACTCCTGCGTGTGGTGATCGTTGTAGCGGATATTGAATTTGGCGCGCGCCTGCGCCGGGATGACATTGCTCGCGGTGTTGCCGACATCGACCGAGGTGAATTCGAGGTTGGACGCCTGAAAATGTGCGCTGCCGTTGTCGAGCGGCTCGCTGCTCAGAGTCACGATCAGCGATGCGATATCCGGCACCGGATTGGAGGCGCGATGCGGATAGGCGACATGGCCCTGAACGCCATCGACGATCAGCGTGCCGGACTGCGAACCGCGACGGCCGACCTTGATACAATCGCCCAATTCTTCGACATTGCTCGGCTCGCCGAGCACGCAGTGATCGAACTTTTCGCCGCGTGCCGCCGCCCATTGCATCAGCTTGACGGTGCCGTTGACAGCGATGGCTTCCTCGTCACCGGTGATGAGAAATGAGATTGAGCCATCCTTCGGCGGCTTTCCGCCATGAGCGGCGAGATAGTCGAGCGTCGCCGCAACACTGCAGGCGATGCCGCCTTTCATGTCGACGGCACCGCGGCCGTAGAGGAAACCGTCTTTCACCTCGCCGCCAAACGCGCCATGGCTCCATGCGGCTTCATCGCCCACCGGAACGACATCGGTGTGTCCGGCGAAGGCGATGTGCGGCGCGCCGCTGCCGATCCGGGCATAGAGGTTATCGATGTCGGCGGTACCGGGTTCGCTGAACGTAACGCGGTGGACGTCGAAACCGGCGTCTTGCAAGCGCGCTTGCAGCACGCCGAGCGCGCCGGCATCCGCCGGCGTTACCGACGGACAGCGGATCAGGTCGCGGGCGATGCTGAGCGCGTCGTTGGCCATTAATCCCGCAGCAGTTCGTTGATGCTGGTCTTGGAGCGGGTGCGTTCGTCGACGCGCTTGACGATGACCGCGCAGGCGGTGGATGGCCCCGGTGCGCCGTTTTTCAGCGGCTTGCCCGGCAGCGCACCCGGTACCACGACGGCATATTCCGGCACTTCGCCAACGAAAGTCTCGCCGGTTTCGCGGTCGACGATCTTGGTCGATGCGCCGAGGAAAACACCCATCGCCAGTACCGCGCCCTTGCGGACGACGACGCCTTCGGCGACCTCCGAGCGTGCGCCGATGAAGCAATCGTCTTCGATGATCACCGGCCCGGCCTGCAGCGGCTCGAGCACGCCGCCAATGCCGACGCCGCCGGAAATGTGCACGCGCTTGCCGATCTGGGCGCAGGAGCCGACCGTCGACCAGGTGTCGACCATGGTGCTCTCATCGACATAGGCGCCGAGATTGACGAATGACGGCATCAGCACGACGTTTCTGGCGATGAAGGCCGAGCGGCGCACGATGGCGCCTGGCACAGCGCGGAAGCCGGCGTCGCGAAAACGGTTCTCGCTCCAGCCATCGAACTTCGAGGGCACCTTGTCCCACCACGACGCGCCGCCGGGGCCGCCTGAGATCGGCGCCATGTCGTTGAGGCGGAACGACAGCAGCACGGCCTTCTTCAGCCACTGATTGACGCTCCACTTGCCGTCCGCGCCGCGTTCGGCAACGCGCGCCTCGCCCTTGTCCAGCAGGCCGAGCGCATGATCGACCGCCTCGCGGATCTCGCCCTTGGTTGCAGCGGTAACGGTGTCGCGCGCATCGAAAGCGCCATTGATGGTGGATTCGAGGGAGGCGAGGGACATCGAGACTTCCTTGAATGGATGTGGGGCGAAGCGGTCGTTGTTGTCCGGATTTGGAGCGTGAGAGTCAAGCCGCCGAAGCGCCGGCTTCGAGCGGGAAGTCGGTCAATGCGACGTGAGCTTAGCCAGAAAGCCCGCCAGATTATCGGTCACATGATCGACGTGGGCGGCATCGCGACCTTCCATCTCCCAGTCCTCGCGCATGACTTCGCGCGTGCCGTCGGGGACCACCAGCACCGTGGTCATGCCGAGATCGTGCGGCACGGTCAGGTTGCGGGCGAGATCCTCGAACATCGCCGACCGGGTGGGATCGACCTGATGCAGGTCGAGAAAACGCCGGTAGGTTCGGAGCGCAGGCTTCGGCTCCAGTTCTGCCGCGATGATATCGAACACCGCTTCGAAATGATCCGGGAAGCCAAGCCGCTCCAGAACCTTGCCCGCATGATCCGTCGACGCATTGGTCAGGATCAGTTTGCGGCCCGGAAGGCTGGCGATCGCGGCCCCCATCGCCGGGTTCGGCTGTAGCGGCGAATGGTCGATGCGATGGACGTAAGCGAGAAAATCGTCGGCCGATGCGCCGTGCTCGGTCATCATGCCGCGCATGCTGGTGCCATAGCGCTTGTAGTAATCTTTCTGGATCCGCCGCGCCTCGTCCTCCGGGACTTTGAGAAAGTTGCCGATGTATTCGCCGATCCGCGCGTCGACCTGCTGCCAGAGATTGACGTGATGCGGATACAGCGTGTTGTCGAGATCGAACACCCATGTGTCGATATGATCGAAGCTTCGGCGGGAACTTTGCGGCACGAGGGTCATGTTGCGCAGGCTTACTTGTGGATCAGCGTGCCGGTGCCCTGATTGGTGAACAGTTCGAGCAGCACCGCATGCGGCGTCTTGCCGTCGATGATGACGACGCCCTCGACGCCCTGTTCGAGCGAGTAGATGCAGGTCTCGACTTTCGGGATCATTCCGCCGGAAATGGTGCCGTCGGCAATCAGCTTGCGGGCATCCTTGATCGACAGTTCCGGAATCAGCTTCTTCGATTTGTCGAGCACGCCCGGCACATCAGTTAGCAACAAGAGGCGCTTGGCCTTCAGCGCACCGGCGACGGCGCCGGCGAAGGTATCGGCGTTGACGTTGAAGGTCTGACCGGTGGCGGAGGTCGCCAGCGGCGCCAGTACCGGGATCAGTTCATGGCCGATCAACTGATTGAGCAGCGTCAGATCGACCTTTTCCGGTTCGCCGACGAAGCCGAGATCGACGATTTTTTCGATATTGGAATCCGGATCGACCATGCTGCGCGTCACCTTCGACGCCCGCACCATGTTGCCGTCCTTGCCGCACAGTCCGACTGCCTTGCCGCCGGCTTCGTTGATGTAGCCGACCAGTTGCTTGTTGATCGAGCCCGCCAGCACCATCTCGACGATCTCGATAGTCGCGGCATCGGTAATGCGCAGTCCGGCGGCGAATTCCGACTTGATACCCAGCCGCTGCAGCATGGTGGCGATCTGCGGCCCGCCGCCATGCACCACTACCGGATTGATCGCAGTCTGCTCCAGCAGCACGATGTCGCTGGCGAACTGCTTGGCGAGATGCTCGGCGCCCATGGCATGGCCGCCATACTTGATGACGATCGTTTCCTCGTCGTACTGCTGCATGTGGGGCAGCGCCTCGGAGAGGATGCGGGCTTGCTCAAGCGGGCTGATATTGGACGCGTCGGTCATATCGAGGGATCTCTTTTTACGCAGCGTGGCGGGGTTTTAGCCGATTGAACCGCGCGGCGCAAAGCGGCTTATGGCGCATAGCGCGGCCAGGCCGCGGCCAGCGCCGATAGCAGCCAGCTTGCGATCAGGAGCGTGCCGCCGGTCGGTGCCGCCCGCGGAAACAGGCCGTGCCCGGCGTATTGCCGTAGTGTCAGATCGCCGGCAAAAAGCAGCACGCCTAGCGCCATGCCGCTGGCAGCTACCAGGCCAAGACGGCCGTGCAGAACGTGAGCTTCGCGCAGCGCCAGCAGTCCCAGCAAAGCTGCGGCGTGAAACAGCAGCATCGAGGAGGCTATGCCCAAGCGAGCCGCGTCGGGTTGATGCACGGCCAGGGCGCCCAATGCAACGCCGGAGGCGCCGATCACGCCGGCCAGTGCCGCCAGACAGCGGGTGAGGGCGGCCTGCGTCATGCGCCCCGCTCGGCGAGCAGGCGGATCATTGCGGCCCGCAACTGTGGCATGCCGGCGCCGGTGCGTGACGACGTGGCCAGGACTTCCGGATAGGCCGCCGGATGCATCTTGAGCGCGTCGAGCGTCGCAGCAATTCGGCTTTCCAGTTCTGTCGCCTTGACCTGATCGGCCTTGGTCAGCACGATCTGGTAACTGACCGCTGCGCGATCCAGCGTTTTCAGAATGTCGGCATCGACATCCTTGATGCCGTGGCGGCTATCGATCAGCACATAGATACGTGCGAGGTTGCTGCGGCCCTGCAGGAAGTCATGAATCAGCGAGGTCCAGGACGCGATCTTGGTCTTCGGCGCTGACGCGTAGCCATAGCCAGGCATATCGACAAGGCGCAGGTTGCCACCTTTGGGGCCTTCGAAGAAAATCAGTTCCTGGGTGCGGCCGGGCGTATGCGATGTACGCGCCAGCGCATTGCGGCCGGTCAGCGCATTGATCAGGCTCGATTTGCCGACATTCGAGCGCCCGGCGAATGCGACTTCGATGCCCTGCATCGGTGGCAGGGTTTCGATCGAAGGCGAGGCCCAGAAGAACTGCCAGTCGCCGGCGAACAGCTTGCGGCCCTGTTCGATCAGATCGTTATCGGCGCTCATGGAATGGCTTTCCGTGTCTCGTTCTATGCGAGCGTGCTTGCCGCGAACGCGGTGTGTGCGCAGCAAGACAGTCCGCTTTTACCAGTAAACAAAACGTCGAAGCCCGGAACAAGTCCGGGCTCGGCGTCGTGCGAAATTCCGCAGTTCTGCGAAAGCTGGTTGCTAGGTCGCCTTCTTCGCGAACACAGCCTTCACGTTGTCGAACAGTTCAACTTTCACGCCGTTGCGGCGCATGATGTAGCTCTGCTGCAGCACCGACAGCGTGTTGTTCCACGCCCAGTAGATCACGAGACCCGCCGGGAATGAGGCCAGCATGAAAGTGAAGATCAGCGGCATCCAGTCGAAGATCATCTTCTGCGTCGGATCCGGCGGCGTCGGGTTGAGCTTCATCTGGAACCACATCGTGATGCCCATGATGATCGGCCACAGGCCAAGCACCAGATGCGGTCCGAGCAGCGGGATTTGTGTCGGATCGTAAGGCAATAAACCGAACAGCGTGAAGAGGTTGGTCGGATCGAGCGCGGAGAGATCCTTGATCCAGCCGTAGAACGGCGCGTGCCGCATTTCGATGGTGACGAACAGCACTTTATAAAGCGAGAAGAAAACCGGTATCTGCAAGGCGACGGGAAGGCAACCGGCGATCGGGTTGATCTTCTCCTTCTTGTAAATCTCCATCATCTCCTGCTGCTGCTTCATCCGGTCGTCGGGGAAGCGTTCTTTCAGCGCCACCAGTTGCGGCTGGATCGCCTTCATTTTGGCCATCGATGCGTACGACTTGTTGGCCAGGGGGAAGAACAAGAGCTTCACCAGCACCGTCACCAACAGGATGGCGACGCCGAAGTTGCCGACCAGGCGATAGAAGAAGTCGAGCGCCAGGAACATCGGTTTGGTGATGAAGTAGAACCAGCCCCAATCGATCAGCAGGTCGAAGTGGTTGAGCTCGAGTTGCTTGTTGTAGCCGCCGAGGCCTGCAAGCGGGAAGTTGATGCCCACCACGCCTGCTTCCTTGGCGCCGGCGAACAGCCGCGTGCTGGTGCTGGCCTTGCCGCCACCCGGCGCAACGGTTTGCGCGTTCTCGAGATAGTCGGTCTGGTAGGTCTGAACCGTGCCTGCCTGGCTCGACGAGAAACGCGCCTGTAATGCCGCGTCGGTGGCCGGTAGCAGCGCCGACGCCCAGTACTTGTCGGTGATGCCGAGCCAGCCGTTGGTGACCTTGAAATTGACCGCCTTGGTCTCGCTGATTTTCTTGTAGCTGTACTCCTGCAGCCCTTGGTCGCCGAGATAGCCGACCAGACCTTCATGGAGGATGTAGTAGCCGGACACTTCCGGCGTGCCGTGCCGCGAGATCAACGCGAACGGATACAGCGTCACAGGAGCGTTACCAGTGTTGGTGACGTCGTCCTTGATCGAAAACAGGTAACGGTCGTCGATGCTGATGGTCCGGTTGAAAGTCAGGCCTTCACCGTTATCCCATTTTAGCTTGACCGGATGGTCGGGCGTCAGGTTGCCCGAGCCGTCCTGTTGCCACGGCGTATTCTGATCCGGGATTTTCGTCGCGGTGCCGCTGGCTGCAACCCAGCCGAATTCGGCGTAATACGGGTGCGCCGTGCCGGAAGGAGAGAACAGCACGATGGCGGGTGAAAGCGGATCGACCGTGTCGCGATACTGCACCAGCGACAGGTCGTCGATACGCGCACCCTTCAACGCAATGCTGCCGCTCAGGCGCGGGGTCTCGATCTTGATGCGCGGCGAGCCGGCGACGGCAGCGTCGCGGCTGACGATTGTCGCCGCCGCAGCAGGCTGATTGACCGTCGGGGCCGTGCCAGGCGCGGACGGCGTGCTGCTTGCAGTGCCGGCTTGATTGGCCGCCGCCGCCGGCTGCGGGGTGCTCTTCGCCAGTTCGCTCTGCGCGCGCTCGGTGGCGCGCTGCTTCTCCATCTGCGGAATGTTGAAGAAGTACTGCCAGCCGATCAGCACCAGACCGGAAAGGACGACGGCGATGATGGTGTTGCGATTGTCGGTCATCGTTCAGGTCTCGTCATTCTAGTCGAGTTGCAACTTGAAGGGCGGTGGCCCGTCGATGGCGAAAAGGGTCGGATCAGGAACGTTCCGGCGACTGACGTTCGAGGCGATGGACGGCGGAGCGCAGGTCATCCAGCATGATCGCAAAGCCGCGGCTCAATGCGGTGCGACGCCCGACTAACACATAATCACTATGGGGATGCATAGATATGGCATCCAGCCGCTTCACCAATTCGCGAAGTCGGCGGCGCACGCGGTTGCGTTCGGTGGCCGTTCCTACTTTTTTGGATACAGTGAAGCCGATCCGCACCGGTCCATCGTCATCGCGAATGCGTCGCTGGACGACGAAAGCAGGACGTGTCATCCGCGCCGCAGCGGCAACGGCGAGAAAATCCGCCCGCTGCCTTAGCCGATCCATGATGAGGTCCTGTTAAAGGCCCGCTCAGGCGCTCAGGCGCTTCCGTCCGCGAGCACGGCGTGCAGCAAGCACTTTGCGGCCACCGGTAGTCGCAAGACGCGCGCGGAATCCGTGACGGCGCTTGCGCACCAGTTTACTGGGTTGATAAGTCCGCTTCACGGGTCGTTCTCCGCTGACCGGGCAATACGCCGAGGTAATGGGTAAATCCGCGAGGATTGGCCCGAATTCAGGCCGTTTCCGGCCCAAAAGAGCCGCATCCCGGCAAGCCGGGCCATCGCGGACGGTTGGCGCGGCTTATACGGGAGCCGCCTGTTTCCGTCAACGTTTCGATGGCCTCGCCGGTCTCCCGTGGAAAAGCCCGGCATTTTCGGGCCTTGGCGGAGATTTCCCGCCGTTTTCCGGCGGTTGAGTCGCGCCCCGGGGCGATCATGGAACTTGAGGTGACCTGGCGACCCCGCGTGTACCGTCTTTATAGTGTGGTAGTGTCTGGCAACGGAGCCGCATGGAAGTTTGAGCCGACCCCGGCCAGCCGCATATTGGAACGCACGACGTTACAAATGGAGATTGTGCCACAAGCCAGCGAGCGACTGAGTGCCAGGCCGTCGCGTCTGTTGCCGCGGGGGCGGTTGGGCCTGTCCGGCAAGCTGCTGCTGTTGACCATTCCGCTGGTCATGATCGCGGAAGTGCTGATTTACGTCCCGGCCATCGCCAATTTCCGCATGAATCGTCTGAACGACCGGATTGCCGCGGCCAATACGGCTGCGCTCGTGCTGGACGCGGCGCCGAGCGGCATGGTGCCGGATTCGCTGGCGCGCCAGATTCTCAGCAGCATTGGTGCTCGGGCTGTGGCGATCAAGATGGGGCAGCAACGGCGCCTGCTTGCCAGCGCCGATCTGCCGTCGGCGGTCGATCATGATGTCGATATGCGCGAGATGACGGCGTGGTCCGCCATTACCGGCGCGCTCGAGACCATGCTGGAGAGCGGCCAGGAGACGATCCGCATCATCGGCCCCGCGCCGGGCGGCGCCCAGTTCATCGAAGTGGTGGTCGACGAGTGGCCGCTGCGCCAGTCGATGTACCGGTTTTCCCGCAATCTGCTGCTGTTTTCACTGGCGATCGCCGTTCTCACGGCCGCGCTGGTGTATCTGGCGCTGCATTTCCTGTTCGTGCGGCCGATGCGTCGCTTGACGGCCAATCTGGTGGGCTTCCACCAGAATCCGGAAAGCCCGGCGAGCATCGTTGCGCCGTCGCAGCGCGGCGATGAGATTGGCATCGCGGAGCGCGAGTTGTCGGACATGCAGCGCGATCTGGTGTCGATGCTGCATCAGAAAAGCCGGCTGGCGGCGCTGGGGCTGGCGGTGTCCAAGATCAACCATGACCTGCGCAACATGCTGGCGTCGTCGCAACTGCTCTCCGATCAGCTTGCCAGCGTGCCGGACCCGCGCGTGCAACGCTTCGCACCGAAGCTGATGCGCTCACTGGAGCGCGCCATCGCTCTCTGCCAATCGACACTGTCTTATGGCCGCGCGCAGGAAGCCGCGCCGGATCGGCGCATGGTGCTGCTGGAGCCGATCGTCAACGAGGTTCGTGAATCGGCGGGGCTGGGCTCCAACTCATCGATTGACTGGATCAATGCGATCGAACGCGGGCTGATGATCGATGCCGATCCGGATCAACTGTTTCGGATCTTGCTCAATCTGGTGCGTAACGCGGCACAGGCACTGGAAAGCCAGACCAAGAGCGATGCCGCGCCGGAGCAGATTCGCGTCACCGGTCGCCGCGAAGGCAGCGTCGCTGTCATCGAAGTATCCGATACCGGCCCCGGCGTACCGGCGAAGGCGCGCAATCATTTGTTCGAGGCGTTCCAGGCGTCCGACCGCGCCGGTGGCAGTGGCCTCGGCCTGGCCATCGCGGCGGAATTGGTGCGCGCCCATGGCGGCGATATTCATCTGGTCGAGGGGACGATCGGCGCAACCTTCCGGATCGCGATTCCGGATCGGCCGGTCGAGTTGGCCAGCCTGCGCAACGAACGTATCCGCGCCTGATGAGTTTGCAGATTGCGGCCGGGCGTTGCCGATTGACCTAACATGCTGATGTTTATGTGCTATTGCCGCCGATCAAACCGGAGCGCGGCATTTCCGCCAAATCGGCACACGGACCGCGACGGATTTTTCCTGGAGTTGCAAAACGTCTCGCGACGACGCGGCCAGAGGCTTGCCAAGTGGGTTCGAAGCCGTTAGCTATGGCCCGCTTTCGCGACGCTTCCAAATCGTCCGGAAACAGATGCGGCATCGGCGGCCCTCAGGTCCGTACGACCTGCAGCCAACGCGCCCGTAGCTCAGCTGGATAGAGCACCAGACTACGAATCTGGGGGTCAGGAGTTCGAATCTCTTCGGGCGCGCCAGTCAATTCAATAGCTTACCAATATTGCACCGTTTCAAAAGTCAATTCTGAAACGGTTTTTGAAACGGTTTTCGCTGCGTCCTGCGCTATGGCCGAGTCCTCTACTTTTCGCCACGCTACATTTCGCTGGTCATGAAGGAAGTTCGTTGACGGCAGATGGCTGGCGTACCTCGCTGACTAAACAAAAGACCCTCCAAGAACGTGAGGTGAAGGAAGCGCGAATCTGGAAAGCGGCGTAAGCGTGAGCACGTTCCGGTCCCTCGCGGGGAGCGGGTCAGCCAGGCGTTTCAACCTTACAAGCCAGTCGGGGTAACGTCTGCGGATCGAACCGTGCCTCTCCGGACAGATGCATCATAGCTGAATTCCGCAACCCTAGGCGCGCGAGCGCCTCTGATGCGCACGGGCAAACAGTCAGCCTCGCTCTGGAGTAACACCTGTTGCATTTGGCCTGGGTCATCTGTATTGCAACAGGTGTTGCATGGAGGTTGGTATTACTCACGAACCGAATTGGCTGCTGTTCCTGGCGCAGCTTCCTGCTGCGCCCTCCAGCGCGCGCGTGGCACTTTGGCGGCGCTTGCGCGCAGCGGGTGCTGCTAGCGCCCTAAATGGAGCATGGGTGCTACCGCAAGCGGAAGGCCATGCTGAACTCTTCGCGCAACTGGCCGATAGCGTTCGAAAGCAGAACGGGAGTGCGACCGTATTTCTAGTCCAGGCGATGAGCCCAACTGAACAGGAAACGCTTATCACCCGTTTCCAAGCCGATCGAGCTCGGGAATATGATGAATTCGCAGAACGCTCGCGCGGCTTTCTTGATGAGATTAAAGAGGAGACCCGGCTTCGGAAGTTCACCTTCGCCGAACTCGAAGAGATTGAAGATGACCTCAACAAGCTTTCAGCCTGGTTCGCGAAAATCAAAACGCGCGACTTCTTTCCGGACGCCCGAATACAGAAGGCAACGGAGCAATTTGAGACCTGCGGCACAGCGTTGACCGCCTTCGCTGAGGAAGTCTACGCTCACGAAGGCGTAAATGCTCCAATAGAATGTGATGCAGATCCGCTGGACGCCAACGGCCGGGAGCACGCCCCGAAGCATCCGGGAAGACGGCAGCATGGCTAATCATGTTCTGCCTCCCTCTATAGGCCTTCGAGCCCTGCCACGCGGAATCTGGACGCTCGGGTTCGTATCGATGTTCATGGATATCTCCTCCGAGATGATCCATGCGCTGCTGCCCGTGTATCTTGTCACCGTTCTTCGCGCTTCAACGCTCACCGTCGGGCTGATCGAGGGCCTCGCCGAAGCAACGGCAATGATCACTAAGGTCTTCAGCGGCGCTCTTTCCGACTGGCTGGGTCGCCGCAAACTGCTGGCGGCTATCGGCTACGGTCTCTCCGCCGTGACAAAGCCGATCTTTCCGCTCGCGACTACGATTGAGTGGGTTGTAGCCGCCCGTTTTCTTGACCGGGTAGGCAAGGGAGTACGCGGAGCGCCGCGCGATGCGCTTGTAGCTGATCTCGCGCCAGCCCGGCTACGCGGGGCAAGCTTCGGACTAAGACAATCGCTCGACACCATTGGCGCATTTCTCGGCCCACTCGCCGCGCTCGGGCTCATGCTACTCACCCGCGACAATTACGCGATGGTGTTTTGGATTGCGGTCGTCCCCGCGTTTTTCGCTCTCGCCCTGATGGTGTTTGGCGTCGCAGAGCCGGAGCGGGCTGCCGCCACCCTGGAAAAACCTAAGCCACGTTTCAGTGACGCTTGGCGACTATCGAGGCCGTTCTGGGCCGTAGTAGGAGTTGCCGTAGTGCTGACCCTGGCTCGGTTCAGCGAAGCGTTTTTGGTTTTAAGGGCACAGAACGTGGGCCTCGCAATCGCGATCGTGCCCGCCGTTATGGTGGTAATGAATATCGTTTACGCGCTCTCCGCTTATCCAGCCGGTGTGCTATCCGACCGGTTTGGACGCCAGGGCGTGCTGATCGTCGGGGTTAGTACGCTTGTTTTCGCCGATTTGATCCTTGCCTTCACGACATCGGTGCCAGTCCTTTTGGTGGGCGTGGTGTTTTGGGGTCTCCATATGGGCTTGGCCCAGGGACTGCTCGCGACACTTGTCGCCGACACGGCGCCGGCCGAGTTGCGCGGAACAGCGTTTGGTGTGTTCAACCTCGCAAGCGGCATCGCCATGCTCATCGCTAGTGTCGTCGCAGGAGCTCTCTGGGACATCTATGGGCCGGTCGCGACTTTCCTCGCCGGCGCAGCCCTCACCGCCATGGCGCTCATCGGCCTCCTCGCCTTGCTGGCGCGATTTGCGGAGGGCAACAAACACGTCGGGAGCGAACATGGTCATGACTGATGATAAGGGCCTGGCTAGACATGTGCGCCGGTTCCTTCGGGGATTGATTGTGCTGGTGTTGATCGGAGCTCTTGGTGTGCTCCTCATCTGGGGCTTCATTGAAGGCCGCAGCGAAGCGACGGCGGAAGCCCAGCGCGAGCAGCCGGTTAAAGCCGCCGTCCATGTTACACACACGGACACTGGGCTGCCGACAATCACGCTGAGCTCGGATTTGCAAAAGCAGGCCGATATCGCGGTGAGGCGACCGAACACTGTGCCTTACCAGCGGCAGGTGCAGGGCTACGGCAGTGTTCTCGACCTACAGTCTTTCACGAATCTCAGCAACAAGATCGCCACTGCCAAAGGCCAGCTCGCCGTCGCTCAGGCAAAACTCAATGCGTCGCAGGCGGCATTTGAGCGAGCGCGAGTGCTGCATGGCAAGGGCGAAGCTATCTCGACGGCCCAGTTCCAGACCGCCGAAGCAACTTACCGGTCCGATGAGGCAAGCGCTCAGGCGGCGCAGGTGCAGACACAAAATGCATCGGCAAGTGCATATCAAGCGTGGGGTCCGTTGCTCGGCCGCTCGCTCGCGGACGGCACCGCACTAGCCCGCGATCTGATTCAACGAAGGAAAGTGTTGGTTCAGGTCACGCTTCCCGTGGGCGTATCGCTCGCGCAGCCGCCGCAGACGGCATTCATCGAAACCACCACCGGACAACGCGTCAGGATCGAGTTTGTCTCTTTGGCAACGCGTACCGATCCGAAAATTCAAGGAGTGAGCTTCTTCTACACCGCCGATGCGGCGAGCGAAGCACTGCCAGGCATGAACGTAATCGCGCTGCTCCCCGTCGGGCAGCCGACACCGGGGGTGGCTATTCCCGGCACGGCAGTGGTGTGGTTCCAGGGAAGCGCCTGGGTCTATCTGCAGACCAAAGCCGATACGTTCACTCGGCGCGAGATCCCGACGGGGTTGCCGTCGCCGAACGGCGGCTATGTCGTACCTGTACTCCCAACCATGCTACGCCTAGAGCCGGACGCGCCTGCATCCGATGCGGATAGCGCCGCACAAGGCTTCCCCACAAATGAGTCACTGGTGGTGACGGGAGCGCAGGCGCTGCTGTCACAGGAATTCAGCGCTCAGATTCAGGTCGGGGGAGATTAAAAGTGGCCTCGTACACTGACTCTCGCCCCTCCGGCCTGCAAGCGGCCATCATCGCATTCTCCATCCGCTTCCGCGGCGTGGTCATCGCGCTCGGCTGCATGTTGTTCGGCTACGGCATCTTCAGTCTGCTTGGCGCTAAATACGATGTTTTTCCTGAGTTCGCCCCGCCCCAGGTCAGTATCCAGACGGAAGCACAGGGCCTGACGCCGGAACAGGTCGAGATGCTGGTCACCACGCCGATCGAGACCCAAATCAACGGCGTACCGGGAATTCAGAAACTGATCTCGACATCGATCCAAGGCATCTCCATCGTCAAGGTCTTCTTCGATCCCGGCAGCAACATCTATCTGGACCGACAGGTCGTGGCGGAACGCCTCGCCGTCGCCGCCCAACAGCTTCCGAAAGGGGTCAAGGCGCCGGCCATGACGCCGCTGACGTCGTCAACGGGGATCGTGCTGGTGGCAGGTCTTACCTCCAACACGCGTTCGCTGATGGATCTCAAGACCGTGGCGGAATGGACCATCCGCCCGCGGCTGCTCGCAGTGCCGGGTGTGGCCAATGTCTCCGTGTTTGGCAGCGACACGCGCTCTCTCCAAATCCAAGTTCGTCCCGACCAACTCGCGCGCTACCAGCTCGGGCTGAATGACGTGCTCGCGGCAGCCCAGAAGGCGACGGGCGTGCGCGGGGCGGGGTTTATCGATACGGCCAATCAGCGAATCGTCTTTCAGAGCGAAGGGCAATCGCTAACTCCCGACCAGCTCTCGCGCACCGTTTTGCTCTCCCAAGGAGCGGCCCGGGTAACGCTGGGCGATGTCGCCAAGGTGGTGGAGGCGCCCGAGCCGCCGATCGGCGCCGCCGCCATCGACGGCAAGCCCGGCGTCGTGATGAACGTCGAAGCGCAGTACGGGTCGAATACGGTGGAAGTGACGCGCGGGGTCGAAGCGGCCATCGCCGACCTAGCGCCGGGACTCAAGGCGCAAGCAATCGACCTCCACGAAAATCTCTTCCGTCCGGCGAATTTCATCAACACGGCAGTGAGCAACATCCGCAGCTCCATGTATATCGGCGGAGTCCTCGTCGTCATTGTCCTCACCCTCTTCCTCTTCGATTTGCGCACGGCGGTGATTGCGGTCGTAGCCATACCGCTTTCTCTGCTCGCGGGTATCATCGTTCTCGAAAGGCTTGGCGGCACGCTGAACACAATGACGCTGGGCGGCCTCGCGATTGCCGTCGGCGTGGTGGTCGACGACGCCGTGATTGGGGTCGAGAATATCGTTCGGCGTTTGCGCGAAAACCGGCAACTTCCCGATCCACGCTCTGCCGCCCGTGTCGTCCTCGACGCCACTTTCGAAGTCCGGAGTCCCGTCGTCTACGCCACGTTCGCAGTGCTCCTCGTATTCGTGCCGATCCTTCTGCTGCCCGGCATTTCCGGCGCGCTGTTTGCGCCGCTCGGGATCAGCTATAGCCTGGCGGTGCTGGCCTCTCTCGCCGTCGCCTTGACCATCGTGCCGGCGTTGAGCATGGCCCTGCTGGCGCGGCGTGCTAAGGCGGACGAGCCTCCGGTCGTTCGCTGGTCTCGCGCACGTTATGAAGCGCTGCTGCTGCGCATATCGAACCGGCCGCGCGTGGTCATCGCCTTGGCGGCAGCCTTCACCATCATTGGCTGCGCCACCTTGCCGCTGTTCGGCGCGAGCTTCATTCCCGAATTGAAGGAAGGCCATTTCATCATCCACATGTCGGCGGTGCCCGGCACGTCGATTGAGCGATCCTTGGCGATCGGCGCGCGTGTGTCGGCGGCGCTCCGAAATATCCCGGCGGTACGGTCGGTGGCGCAGCGGGTGGGCCGTGCGGAGCTTGCCGGCGATGTATACGGCACGCACTACAGCGAATTCGAGGTGGACCTCAAACCTAGCCTCTCGGGAGACGAGCAGGAGGGCGTGCAGGCAAAAATCCGGCAAGCACTGGCAGGCTTCGTTGGGGTGAATTTTTCGGTCAAGACCTTCTTGAGCGAACGGATCGAGGAGACCCTCTCAGGCTACACAGCCGCGGTAGCGGTAAACATCTTTGGTAACGATCTCGATGGCATCGACCGGAAAGCGCAGGAGGTCGCGCGTGCGCTCAACGGAATGAGGGGAGTCACGGAAGTCACGGTACAGTCACCTCCGGGCATGCCGCAATTGACGATCAGCCTGCGCAAGGCCGCGCTGGTCCGTTGGGGCTTTGATCCAACCGAGGTGCTGGACGCGGTGCGGACAGCCTATGCCGGCGATACCGTCGGACAAACGTACCAAGGCAATCAGGTCTTCAACGTAATGCTGATCCTCGACGCCAAGGATCGCAAAAGCGTCAGCGACATAGGCGACCTCCCGCTGCGGGCTCCTGACGGCATGCTCGTCCTTCTCAAAGAGGTCGCTGATATATACGAAGCGAGCGGCCGCTATCAGATTATGCACCAAGGCGGACAGCGGATGGCGAGCGTAACCTTCAATGTTGCCGGCGGATCGACCGCCGCTGTCGTGCGGGCAGCACGTGCCAGCATTGCATCTCAAGTCAAGCTGCCGGCCGGCACCTACATCCAGTTTTCCGGTAGCGCTCAGGCGCAGGCTCAGGCGCAGAGCGATCTGATCCTGAATTCCGTCATCGCCGGCATCGCCATTGTGCTACTATTGTCCATTGTTACGCGCGGCTGGCGCAACCTTGTTCTCGTTCTGATTAATCTGCCGTTCGCCCTCGTCGGCGGCGTCCTAGCGGTTTTCGGCACCGGCGGCCTGCTGACGCTCGGCTCAATGATCGGATTCGTGACCGTATTCGGAATAACGGTGCGCAACTCGATCCTGATTATCTCCCATTACGAGCATCTGGTTGAGGCTGAAGGTATGAGTTGGGGGCTGGCGACCGCAATCAAGGGCGCCGGTGATCGGCTGACGCCCATTCTGATGACCACACTGGTGACCGGGCTTGGGCTTCTGCCATTGGCGATTGGCAGTGGCGCACCGGGGCGGGAGATCGAGGGGCCAATGGCCATCGTCATTCTCGGCGGGCTCCTGACCTCAATGGTTTTGAACCTGCTTGTTCTGCCGACGCTGGCATTGCGCTTCGGGCGGTTCGAGCCGGCGATCGACGAACTCACCGCTTATCATCCCGAGCCTGCCAATGTTATACAGAATGTCCTTCCGCGCGGTGAACCGGGAGTAGGATGACGCAATAGCGACCGAGTGCTGTATGCAGCGGCAAGGTTTGAACCTACGACCTTCGGATTATCAATATCAAGCGGCCTTGAAGTAATGACTGCTCGTCGCAGGGCCAATCGCGGTACGCCGAAGATGGGAAAATCCGACACAGTGGCGATACGGCGAAGAGCAAGATCGCTTGCCTCAAATTGGTGCGCGGTAAAGTGTTGGCACTGAATCGAAAAATGGCGCGCTATTTCCGAACAAAACCGGGCAGTGTCGTTGCCAACGCCTGGAGTTTGGGAATGCGCCAAACGCCCTGGGGTGTTATCAACCCGAACTCGGTCAACTGCCCTCGCAACGTCTCCCAGAGGACAGATATGATCAGGGCTCGGATATGAACATCTTGAGGCTCGATCATCTTTCAAACTCAGCGGGTACTCAATCGCAGGTCCGCCAAGTTCGAACAGCCACACCTCACAAGTTTATGGACTTCAACCGGAGCGCATTGCCCACGACGCTGACTGAAGATAGCGCCATCGCCGCCGCGGCGATGATCGGCGACAGCAACAGTCCGAACGTCGGATAGAGCACGCCGGCGGCAATCGGTATTCCGGCGGCGTTGTAGATGAACGCGAAGAACAGGTTCTGCCGGATGTTGCTCATCGTCGCTTCGGAGAGACGGCGGGCGCGAACGATTCCCATCAAGTCGCCCTTGAGAAGTGTTGCGCCCGCGCTTTCCATCGCGACATCGGTGCCGGTGCCCATCGCGATCCCGACTTCGGCCGCGGCAAGGGCAGGGGCGTCGTTGACGCCGTCGCCGGCCATTGCGACGACGCGACCGGACTTCTGCAGCTTGCTCACGACGGCGCTCTTCTGGTCGGGCAGCACTTCCGCCTCGACCTCCGAGATGCCGAGCCGTTTCGCGACCGCATTCGCCGTCGTCCTGTTGTCGCCGGTCAACATAATGACCTTGATGCCGTCCGCTGCCAGCGCCTTCAAGGCATCGGGCGTGGATTGCTTCACTGGATCGGCGATTGCAAAGAGGCCCGCCAATTGTCCATCGAGTGCGATATTGATCACGGTTGCACCTTCACCGCGCAGGATTTCGGCTTGTGGCTCCAATGTTTGTGTCTCGACACCTAACGATTTCAAATAGGCCGTATTGCCAAGCAAGACAGATTTGCCGTCCACCCTGCCGGTCACACCTTTGCCTGTTGGCGAGTCGAATTCCTCTACATTGATCAATGTCAGATTGCGCTCTTTCGCCGCCCGTACAACGGCATCAGCCAGCGGATGCTCGCTGGCGCGCTCGACGCTCGCGGCGAGGCGGAGCAGATCGTCCTCCCGAAATCCCGCGACGGAAACGATAGAGACGACCTTTGGCTTGCCTTCGGTGAGCGTTCCCGTTTTATCGACCACCAGCGTATCGACCTTTTCCAGACGCTCCAGCGCTTCAGCATTTTTGATCAACACGCCCGCATGGGCGCCGCGTCCCACGCCGACCATGATCGACATCGGCGTCGCCAACCCGAGGGCACAAGGACAGGCAATGATCAGCACGCTGACAGCCGCCACCAGACCGAACGCCAGACGCGGTTCGGGCCCGAAAATCCACCAGGCGGCGAAGGCGACAAGCGCCGCGACGATGACGGTTGGAACGAACCACCCGGCAACCTGATCCGCGAGCCGCTGAATCGGCGCGCGCGAGCGCTGCGCCTGCGCCACCATCTGCACGATCTGCGACAACATGGTATCGCGCCCAACCTTCTCGGCCCGCATCACGAAGCTACCGGATTGATTCAGGGTGCCTGCGATGACCTTGGCGTCGGTCTCTTTGGTGACGGGCATCGATTCTCCCGTCACCAGGGATTCATCGAGCGATGAGCGCCCCTCAAGAATAATGCCGTCGACCGGCACCTTTTCGCCGGGACGGACGCGCAACCTGTCACCCACGTTCAGGCTGTCGAGCGGGACTTCATGATCCGTGCCGTCCTCGGTGACGAGACGCGCGGTCTTCGGTGCGAGATCGAGCAAGGCCTTGATCGCGCCCGACGTTGCTTCGCGGGCACGCAATTCGAGCACTTGACCCAGCAGTACCAGGACGGTGATCACCGCCGCCGCTTCGAAATAGACGGCAACGGCACCATCGTGTCCGCGAAACGCGGGCGGAAAGACCTGCGGGGCGACGGTGGCGACGACGCTGTAGACGTAAGCGACGCCAGTCCCCATCGCGATCAGGGTGAACATGTTGAGGTTGCGGGTCACCAGCGACTGCCAGCCGCGCACGAAGAATGGCCAACCCGCCCAGATCACGACCGGTGTCGCCGAGACGAGTTGAATCCAGTTCGACAGGGTTTGGTCGACCCAGCCGTGGCCGCCGACCAAATGCCCGCCCATCTCGAGGACGACTGCGGGCAGCGCCAGCACGAGGCCGATCCAGAACCGTCGGGTCATGTCCGCCAGTTCGGGATTCGGTGCGGCGTCCAGCGTTGCCACTTCGGGCTCCAGAGCCATTCCGCAGATCGGGCAGTTGCCGGGCCCGATCTGCCTGATTTCCGGATGCATCGGGCATGTGTAAACGGTGCCTTCCGGAACAGGCTCCTTCGGCGCGGCCTTGGACTTATCGAGGTAGGTTTCAGGAGCGGCCGCGAACTTCGTGCGACAGCCTGCCGAACAGAAATGGTAGGTGCGGCCTTGGTAATCGAACCGGTGCTTGCTCGTCGCCGGGTCGACGGTCATCCCGCAAACCGGGTCGAGGACTTTCCCCTTTTCCGCGGGAGGTTGATGATGCTCGTGATTGCCGTGGGCCTGGCCGCCATGCTGGTGAGTTGCCATCGAGGAGGGGGCCGGCTGGCCCGTGGAACTTGCGTTTCGCGACCTGGTCATTTAGGCCCCCTCATTGACTTGTAACAGGTACCCGGTAGGGGTATATAAATCGAATGCGAAAAGACATCAAGACGTCATGCCAGAAACGCCTCAGCCGAATTGAGGGGCAGGTGCGCGGCCTCGCCAAGATGGTGGAGGAGGACCGCTACTGCATCGATATCGTAACGCAGATCTCCGCCGTTCGTGCCGCCCTGCGCCGCGTCGAGGAAGAGGTGTTGAAGGACCATGTCGCCCACTGCGTCGAGCATGCGATTGCGAGCGGCGACAAGGCGGATCAGCGCCGCAAGATCGCGGAATTGATGGCGGTGGTCGGACGGGCGGAACGATGAACCTCTCGGTTCCATCTTGGCGGCGCGCGATTTCGCAGTTATGATTCCGAATCCGAGTACAGGAAATCGAAAGCATTGACGCATTGATGTTGGTCGGACTTACCAGGACGCAACGGGTTAAGGCAGGGTGGCTCATCGCCTTGGCCTATCTGTTTTGCGTGTTGGCGCCGACGCTGTCCTTCGCATTGCCCGGCAGTCAGGCCGCGCCCTATTGCCTGACTGACGAGGATCACGTGCCAGCCATGCTCCACGTGCACCAGGAAGGCATGATGCACGTCCACAACGACGGACATGCCCATCATCATTCCGGCGTCCAGACCCACGCGGATTCATCCGCAGATCATGATGTGAAGCCGGTCGCGTTGAAGAGCGATTCCGGTCCGGCAAAGGCGCCGCATGCGGCGGATGGAAAGTGCTGCGGCCTGATGTGCGTCACCGCGCTTCCTGCAACCCTCGTCGCGGTGGCAAAGCCGTCGGTGCCGAGCGCCGTCCGGATATCCGACGTCCATCGGAAACTGGCGGACAACGCGCCTCCGCGGCTTTATCGCCCCCCAAATTCCTGACCTGACAACAGCATGACGCGGTGCCGTGCCTGTGAGGGGTGCGCACGCCTGTGGTCCATCGTCAGTTCAGGGGATTTTTATGTCAGCGCAGATTGGGGCGATCGTCGCCGCCGTTGGTTCGGTGGCGCGCGGAATATTTGGAAGAAAACTTGGGGCATTCGCAGGGGTGGCTTTGGCGGCCATGACGCTCGGCGGCTGCGCGGTACCGTTGGTGCCGCTCGTCGGCGCAGATCCCGCCGATCCCGGAGCGAAGGTTGCGGGCGTCGGCTACCGGTCGACCCTCGCCCCTTACACCAGCCTTCGCCCGACGACACCTTCCAACTGGAAGGAGCAGAACCAGCGCGTCACCCCGTCACCGAACTCCAGCCACGAGCATTAGGAGCACGTCATGAAAATTATCCGTGGCGTGCTGCCGCATCAGAGCTTCCTCAGAAGCAATCGGTCGGCGCTGGTGCTCACCGCTTCCCTTCTTCTTTCCGGTTGTGCGACGTTCTCGCCGGATCGGGGAATGGGCGTCGTCGCCGATGTCGCCGATCATACGATTAAGAAGGACGTGGTCGCGATCCGCTCCGTGGACGAGGCACAGCGTGCGAACGATGACGTCACGCGGCTGCTGCGCCGGGCGCTCACCGTCGACACCGCCGTCCAGGTCGCGCTGCTTAACAACCGCGGCTTGCAGGCCACTTACAATGAATTGGCGTTGGCGGAAGCCGATCGTGTCCAGGAAAGCCTTCTGCCCAATCCGACCTTCTCGATTTCGAGAATCGCAGGCGGCGGTGTGGTCGAGATCCAGCGCCAGGTTGTCGGCGACATTCTGGCACTGGCGACGCTGCCGTTCCGCTCCGAGATCGCGAAGCAGCGTTTCCGGCAGGCACAGCTTCGCGCCGCGCTGGAAACACTCCGTCTTGCCGCCGACGTCAGACGTGCTTACTACCGCGCAGTTGCCGCCAATGAATTGGTCGGATTTCTCAGCCGCGCCAAGGCCACCGCCGAATCCATCGCGCAATTGTCGAAGAACCTTGGCCAGACCGGATCGATGAACAAACTCGATCAGGCGCGTGAGCAGGTCTTCTATGCGGAAACCACAGCGGACCTTGCGACGGTGCGTCAGGAAGCGACCAGTTCGCGCGAAGCTCTGGCACGGCTGTTGGGGCTGTGGGACGGCGATCTCAATTTCAAGCTGCCGAGCCATCTGCCGGCTTTGCCGCCGCGTCCGCAGACCTTGCCACGCATCGAAGTCGACGCCGTTGAACACCGTATCGATCTACAGATCGCCCGTATCGAACTGGTTGCTTTGGCAAAAGCGCTCAATCTGACGGAAGCGAGCCGTTTCGTCACGCTGCTCGATGTTGCGGGAATTTCGAAGACCACCAGGAACCCCGATGGCTCCCGGTTCCGCGAACGCGGCTTCGACATCCAGTTCCAGATCCCGATCTTCGACGGCGGCGAGGTCCGGGTGCGGCAAGCGAGCGAGACCTACAACCAGGCCTTCAATCGTCTGACCGAGAAGGCGATCAACGTGCGCTCGGAAGCGCGTGACGCGTACCGGACGTATCGATCGAGCTATGAGATCGCCCGGCAGTACGAGCGCGAGGTTCTGCCGCTCCGGAAGATTATCACCGAAGAGATGCAACTGCGCTTTTCGAGCATGCAGGTGGACGTGTTCACACTGTTGACGGAAGCGCGGCAGCGCACCGCCTCATTGCGCGCGGCGATCGAAGCCAAGCGCAGCTTCTGGCTCGCCCAATCCGACCTGCAGACCGCCGTCAACGGCGGCGGCTCGGGAGAAACACCAACGAAGTCCAGTCCGACGACGACCGCCCAGGCCGGCGGCGGAGGCAATTGATGGAGACCAACATGCTATCGCGAAGAGGATTTTTGGGAACGGCCGCGCTGGTCGGCGCGAGCGCCGTCAGCGGTCGCGTGCAGGCGGCGAACATTCCGGAAGCGCCGATCATGGACAAGGTGACGATGCAGCCGCCGCTGCATCCCACCAGCGGTCCGGATTACCGCCCGGTCGTGACCCTCAACGGCTGGTCACTGCCCTGGCGGATGAATGGCGACTGGAAGGAATTCCATCTCGTCGCGGAGCCCGTGGTGCGAGAGTTCGCCGACGGTATGAAGGCGTATCTGTGGGGTTACAATGGCCAGGCGCCGGGCCCGACGATCGAGGCCGTCGAAGGCGACAAGGTCCGCATCTTCGTCACCAACAAGCTGCCCGAGCATACGACCGTGCATTGGCACGGCATGATCGTGCCGAACGGCATGGACGGCGTCGGTGGTCTCAATCAGCCGCATATCAAGCCCGGCAAGACCTTCGTCTACGAGTTCGAGATGAAGAACAGTGGGACGTTCATGTACCACCCGCACTCCGACGAAATGGTGCAGATGGCAATGGGCATGATGGGCATGGTCATTGTGCACCCGCGCGATCCGTCGTTCCGTCCGGTCGATCGCGACTTCGTCTTCATCATGAGCACCTACGACATCGACCCCGGGACCTATCTGCCGAAGGTCAACGAGATGACCAACTTCAACATGTGGACGTTCAACAGCCGCGTGTTTCCGGGCATCGATCCGCTGCCGGTGCGGCTCGGCGACAGGGTACGGGTCCGGATCGGCAATCTCACCATGACCAACCATCCGATTCACCTGCATGGACACCACTTTGCAGTGACCTGCACCGACGGCGGCTGGATTCCGGAAAGCGCTCAGAGGCCGGAGACCACGACGGACGTTCCGGTCGGTGCGGTTCGGGCGTTCGATGTGTTGGCCGACAACCCGGGGGACTGGGCACTGCATTGCCACAAGTCGCACCACACCATGAACGCCATGGGCCACGACATGCGCAACATGATCGGCGTCTCGAAGAAGGATCTGGCGAAAGCGGTCGGCAAGCTGGCGCCAGACGCCATGGTGATGGGATCGACGGGCATGGCGATGGGCGAGATGGAAATGCCTGCGCCGGACAACACGCTGCCGATGATGACGGGCTCGGGACAATTCGGGCCGATCGAGATGGGCGGGATGTTCACGGTGATGAAGATCCGCGAAGGCATGGCCCGCGACGATTACAGCGATCCCGGGCCCTACAAGAACCCGCCTGGCACCGTCGCATATGAAGTCGATGCTCCGGCCGCGGAGCCGGTCCGACCGCAGAACGGCAAAGACGATGCGGGCGCTGCAAAGATGAAAGGCATGAAAGGCATGAAGATGAAGGGGATGTGAGTGCGACGTTCAGACCGAATGTTTCACCGAACGAAGGAGACGCGACATGAAAGAACTGCATCGAACTGGCGTCGCATTATTTGCAACACTGATCTTGGCGGCGCCGGCATGGGCCGGGGCAGGGCCTGCCGGACATCAGGACGACACGTTTTCGGCTGGTGAGCCGGGCGAGGCGAATAAACCAGCACGGATCGTTCAAGTGACGATGGGCGAAGCCGATGGCAAGATGACGTTCACGCCGAACAAGATCGAGGTCAAAAAAGGCGAGCAGATCAAGTTCATGCTGCGCAACAACGGCGAATTCGACCACGAGTTCATTCTCGCGACCACGGCCGAAAATCTCAAGCATGCCGAGTCGATGAAGAAAAATCCCGACATGGAGCATGATGATCCGAACGGCAAGCGCCTCGCTCCGAAGAAGACGGGCGAAATCGTCTGGAGATTCACCAAAGCGGGAGAGTTCGAATATTCATGCCTGATCCCGGGACATCGGGAAGCGGGGATGATCGGCACGGTCGTCGTCAAGTGACTCCCAAGATGTTTGTCGCGCAAGGAGAAACCTTGGACGAACGCCAAATCGACTGCGTGCCGGACGACGGTTGGCACGCAGCGATGGGTGCGTTTGCCGACGTCCACTACGAACAGACGGCAATCTACGGCTCCGGACAACGGGGCGAACGATCGAGCCATATTCTGCTGCGACGCGAGGGCACCCCCGTCGCAGGTGCCCGGATCGGATTGTATCTCGTGCCTTATCTCGGCCGCGGCATGGCGCTCGTGCGCTTCGCGCCGTTCTGGCGCTCCTTTGACGTTGCTCCCGACCCGGAGCGATACCGGACAGCGGTGGCAGCGTTGGTGGACGAATATTGTCGGCGGCGAAAGCTTTACCTCGTCCTCCGTCCGCGTCCCCATCCGGACTTCTATCCGATCGAAGCGAAAATCCTGGCAGAAATGGGGCTCGCGGGCTCCACGTCATCGATGCTTGACCGCTACTTCGTCGATGCATCGCTCGACGAGGCGGAGCAACAGAAAAGCCTGGATCAGCGATGGCGCTATAATCTCCGCAAGGGTCTTGCGCACGGCCTCGAGGTTCGTATCGGTGAAGCTCCGGCCGACATCAAGACCTTCCAGGAGATCTATGCCGAGATGGTTCGGCGCAAGAACCTGAACTATCCGGGCGTCGATCTGCCCGCATCCATTCCGGACCTGATGCGGCTTCCGGAACGAATGAAGATGCGCATTGCCTTGGCGTATCACGACGGAAAGCCGATTGGCGGGATCGCTTTCAGCGTCGTGGGCGATCTCGCCTACTACGTCTTCGGTGCGACCAGCGACGAGGCGACCGCACTGAACGCCGGATATGTCCTGCAATGGCACGTCATGCGCTGGCTGCGGGAAAACACAAAGGTGCGCTGGTACGAACTCGGTGGTCCCGGTGATCCGGGAATCCGGCAATTCAAAAAGGGACTCGCGGGCAAACGAGGCGTTCTGCTTGCCGTCCGGGAATTTCACTACTGCCCCGACGTGACCGCGCGCGTAGTCGTGGGAGGACTGTTTGCCCTCCGCGACGCGCGCAACAGGATCCAGCGCTGGCAGCGTGAAAGAAGGCCTTCCGAGGGAAGGCGCAGTAACTGAAGAGGAATGAAAATGAAAAACCGCAACTTCATGGCGGGAATTCTTGCGATCTCTTTCGCTTTGTCGTCCGCCGCTGTAATGGCGCAGGCCGACATGGCCAAGGGTGAAGTCAAGAAGATCGACGAGTCCGCTGGCAAGATCACCTTGAAGCACGGACCGATCAAGAACCTCGACATGGACGAGGACGGCATGACGATGGTGTTCCGCGTCCAGGACCCAGCGATGCTCAAACAGGTCAAGGTCGGCGACAAGGTGCAATTCAAGGCCGAACGGGCAACGGCTGGCATCACCGTCACCGAGATCGAGAAGCAGAAATAGCACCCGGATTTCCGACGCCGTCGGCCTCAGGTTTGGCGGCGTCGGATGTGGCGGAGCAGGAGTTTTAGGATGGAGGGATCGTTGCGTCGTAACAATGGGGCCGATGCAGAGTTTTTCTACGACCGTCAGAGCGGCAGCCTGAGTGGGGCAAGCCTGGTCGACCAAATGGCGGTCTACGCACTGCAGGTCGGCTTCGTCGTTACGCGGCCCTTCGGTCACCGCGGTTACGGATGGGGCTGCGACGTGGTTTCCTGCGCCGTCGCGCAACGCGACATCGTCGTTGGATTAAATGCAGATGCCCGATTTGCCATTCCGTTTTGCGACCGGTACTGGAGCCGAATTCTCAACGGTCGGTACGACTACGAAGAAGAGATCGAGGCGTTTCTGAAGAGCGTCGCCGACATCAGGTACACCTTCGTCGATTGCGGGGCCAATTTCGGCTACTGGTCGGCTCTCGCATCGAGCGAGCCATTCGGTCGCCAGACCGTCCTGGCGATCGAAGCCTCACCCGATAACGCCGCGCGGCTCGCATTGAACGCCGGACTGAATGGCAACCGGTATTGCTGCGTGAACGCGGCCATCGGCGGCAGCACAGGCGGATTCGTGCGTATCGCGGGACGACGACACGAGGCATTTTCCACCTATGCGGTTGCGGATGACGATCACGGAGCGGTGAGACGCGTCTCGCTCGACGGCCTACTCGGCAGCGTCCTCGATGCAGAGGCCCCGACGGTCATCAAGCTGGATGTCGAAGGCGTTGAGATCGAAGCAATCGAAGGAGCTAAGACCTTGCTGTCCGGAGATTCGCTTGTGATCTGCGAGGATCACGGCTCGGATCGGGCGCACGGTGTTTCGCATCATTTGATGAATGAAGCCGGGTTGAGGCTCTACATCTTCGACCCCGCCGCTTGTCGTTTCGTTCGCGTCGAAGGTCCGGCGGTGCTCGATCGTGTGAAGCAGTATCGTTGGGTCGGCTACAACGTTTTCGCCACGCGAAGCCCGGTTTGGGAAGACCGATTGCGGTCTGCGCAATGGATTCGCCGATGACCGAGGGCAACATGCGGCGCGAACCGAATGCAGGTTCGCTCGGCGGAGGCATCGTCGAGGGCCACGGAGCGGAGCGTCCGCCGGGCGAAGATACCGTGGCTTCCCGAACTTCCTCATGCCGGCGGAAGTCTCTTTTTCAGATGGAACTTGCGATGACTGAGTGGACAGCCCGTTCCGGAGGGCTCGCCCCAGGGCGAGCAGCCGAGTCAGCAGGGAACATTGGAAGACTGGAAAGATGACGATGAGTCTGCCTAGACAGGATCGAGGTCCGGCGCGGCGCTCGCAAAGCGTATCCGTTCTGGCGGAAAAGCCGATCGCTGGGGAACGCAGATCATCATCGTTGGGGCGCGACCTGCGACTAGATTTGTTCCGCGGACTGGCGAATTGGGCGATCTTCCTGGACCACATTCCGAACAACGCGGTTGCCTGGGTGACCACGAGAAACTACGGCTTTAGCGATGCCGCGGACGTTTTCGTGTTCATTTCCGGTTACACTGCGGCATTCGTCTACGCACGCAGGATGGCCGCGCAAGGATATCTCGCGGGGACGGCCTTGCTGATACGTCGCGTGTGGCAACTTTATGTAGCGCATGTTTTGTTGTTCGTGTTCTACGCCGCGGCCATCGGGTATGTGGCGCAAGACTACGGACATTCGCACCTGCTGGATGAGTTCAACGTGGCCGGGCTGATAGAGCGGCCGGTGGCGACGCTCACACACGGCCTCCTTCTCCAGTTCAAGCCGCTCAATCTGGACGTCCTGCCTTTATATATCGTGCTGATGGCGGGTTTTGCCCCGTTGCTGATGCTGATGATGTGGGCTCCGAACACGGCGCTGGCTGCTGCAACTGTGGTCTATTTGCTGGCGCGCCATTTCGGCTGGAATTTTCCTGCCTATCCAGCGGGCGGCTGGTACTTCAATCCGTTCACATGGCAGCTTCCGTTCACGATGGGAGCATGGGCGGCGTTGGGCGGTGCCGCCCGGGCGCAGGCGTTGGCTCGGTCCCGAATTGTCCTGATTGCGAGCGTGGCATTCGTGGTTTTCGCATTCGTCGTTACGGTCGGCGCTCGCCTCGGTCTATCGACGTCGCTGTCGCCCGTGTTCGATGTCCTTAGTGAGAAAACAAATCTTGCTCCCTACAGGATCCTTCATTTTCTGGCGCTTGCGGTGATCGTGGTTCGTGTCGTTCCGCGAGACTGGAACAGCCTTCGTTCGAGGCTGGCGCGTCCGATCATCGTATGCGGTCAGAGGTCGCTGGAGGTGTTCTGCATAGGAATTTTCCTGTCGTTCGTCGGGCATTTCATTCTGGAGATGTATTCGGACCGTCTGCTTACCCAAATCGGGGTGAGTGTTGGCGGACTTCTGCTGATGACGGCCGTCGCGCTCTATCGGACGTGGTCCCGAACTCTTGACGTGCGTTCCCCCAAGGCGCCGGTCACGCGCGGCAATCAGCCGAAAAAGGGAGAATGAATGATGCACCCACCGGTCATCACGGTTTGCGACGTGGGCGGCCTTCTTCGGAAAGAACGATGAGGCAGCTCGGGCGTCAAAAAGACAACCGGAAACACGCCTGTGGTCGATGGTCCGCATGTTCAGCGATTGGGTTTGAGCGAGGTCTCCATGATTGCCCTTCCATATGACTACTTCTTGATCGCCTGGTTCGTCCTCGCGGCCGCCTCCACGGCGTACGTTGCGTTCGATCAATTCAATGGCAACCCTGAACCGGTGGTGATGAAGTGGGGCTTCATTCTAGTCACGCTCTATATGGGGCCATTCGGTCTGCTGCTCTACGTACTGGCAGATAAGGAGCCGCGCCCCGGTGAGCACGAACGGTTCACAGCGCCGCTTTGGAAACAAGGGATCGGAAGCACTATCCACTGTGTCGCTGGCGACGCCACCGGGATTATTCTAGCGGCGGTCGTGACGGCATCGCTCGGACTGCCGATGTGGATCGACCTGATCGTCGAATATATCGCCGGGTTTTCGTTCGGGCTTTTCATCTTCCAGTCGCTCTTCATGAAAAAGATGATGGGCGGCACCTACTGGGAAAACGTGCGCAAGAGCTTCATGCCCGAATTAATCAGCATGAATGCCATGATGGCGGGAATGGCGCCAACGATGAGCTTGTTGATGATGGGCCGCGATATGCGCGCCATGGATCCGCTGGAATTGGTTTTCTGGGGCGTGATGTCGCTCGGTGTCATGGTTGGGTTTACGACGGCGTACCCGTTCAACGTCTGGATGGTGAAGAAGAAGGTCAAACACGGCCTGATGACCGTTCGGTCCAATGATGACGCAAAAGCCCACGATGACCACACAAACAAGCCGGCCATGGAGAAGATGGCCCACGGCAGCGACCATCAGATGGGAGGCGACGCAACCACCCCGCAGTTGGTGGCGCTCGCCGGCGTGACGGGGTTTCTCCTGATATCCGGAATGGTCATTCCCGGCTTTTCCGTGAACCTCAGTCTCAGCGCCCGCGACGTCGATGCCTCCATCATGCCGCCGGGTATGATCAACACGTTCGATCTTCCCGGTGAGGCCATGAGGGACATGGCCGCTGTGAAGCCGCGACAGGTTACCTATATTGCCCCGCCCGACGCAAAGGGCGACCAGGTGCTGCAACCGCGGATCGAGAACGGCGTCAAAGTGTTTGACTTGGAAGCGTCCGTCATTCGCTGGAACATTCTTCCCGACGAAGCCGTCGATGCTTACGCCTACAATCATCAGGTGCCGGGGCCCCGGTTACAGATGACCGAGGGCGATCACGTCCGCATCAACTTTCACAACAATCTCCCGGAATCCACGACCGTGCATTGGCACGGCCTGATAGTGCCGAACAAAATGGATGGCCCGGCGAAGATCACCCAGGATCCGGTGCCTCCAGGCGGTTCCTACACCTACGAATTCACGGTCGGGCAAAGCGGTACGTATTTTTACCACAGCCACGACCACCCGGACCGGCAGCAGGCGCTCGGGCTCTACGGCGCATTGCTGATTGCGCCCAAGGATCCATTGACCGAAGTGAAAGCCGATCTGGATTACACGATCCAGTTGCAGGAATGGCTGAAACGCGAATGGTTGACCTATCCCGCCATGTCGATGGAAGGAGCGATGCCGAACTACTTCACCATTAACGGCAAGGCCTATCCTTCGACCGACACGATTGCAATGAAGGTCGGGCAAACCATCAAGCTGCGGTTCATCGGCACCAACAATAACTTCATTCATCCCATGCATGTCCACGGCGGCCCGTTCGAGGTCGTCGCGGTCGATGGCGTGACGTTGAACGAAAGCGCGCGTTATCAGGCGGACACCGTCAACGTCGGCCCAGGCCAACGCTATGACGTCATATGGACCGCCCGCAAGCCGGGCAAATGGCTCGTGCATTGTCACATCCCGCATCACACCGCGAACAACAATGTCGAGCAGCAGGGCGGCGGAGGCCTGATGCTCGTTCTCGACGTGAAATGAAATTCCACTTTACATCCAGACGGGAAGAACAGATGTCGAAGACTTCAACGGCTATCATTGCATTGATCGCAGCAATCTTTTCCGGCGGGGCAGCCGTCGCTCACCCGCAGCTTCAAACGTCCGACCCTGCCGCGGGTGCGGCAACGGTGCCGCCCAAGGAAATCAGGATCACCTTCAATGAAGGCGTCATCCCGCAATTTTCAGGGATCGAGATCAAGGACAAGGCGGGACGCAAGATCGCCACTGGAAAGTCCACGATCGATCCGGCCGACAAGAAGCGCTTGGTGGTCCCCGTCAAGGAAGACATGGCTCCCGGTGACTACAAGGTCGAATGGCACGCCGTCTCGGACGACACCCATCGCGTCAGGGGCTCCTATTCATTTCGCGTGACCCGCTGATGATCGAGGTCGGACTTATCATCGCGCGGTTCCTGCACTATCTGGCGACAACGGCCCTCGCGGGGCTGTCGTTGTTTCCACTCTATGCATACGCGGGAGCCGAACCGGACGTCTTGGGTCGTTGGCGGCAAGGGTGGCTTTTGTGGACCGCCGTTGCGGCGCTGTTCAGCGGCCTAGGCTGGTTTGCGTTTGCGGCCGCGAATATGAGCGGCAGCATGGCCGATCTCGTCGATGCAGAGACAGTATGGGCGATCCTCCATGACACGGGTTTCGGTGCCGTTTGGACGTCGCGCATGCTCCTTGCGGCCCTCACGGTTGGCGTGGCGGCATGGGGCCTTCGTGCGGCGCATCGCCAGAACTGGATGATGCCGCTCCTCGCCGCAATCCTTTTGGCGTCGTTGGCCGGGACGGGTCACACCCAAATTGAGGAAGGCTGGGCTGGCGTCATGCACACTGTTGCCGATGCCATACACCTTCTCGCCGCCGGAGTCTGGCTCGGTGGTCTCATTCCATTGGCGTTGATCCTGCATCGCTATCTCGGGACGGACCTGAATGTTGGACCGAACGACATGGATCGAATCCTGATGCGGTTTTCCGGCATGGGATATCTTGCGGTCGCCGCGTTGATCGGGTCGGGCCTCGTCAACGGCTGGTTTTTGGTCGGATCGCCGTCCGGGTTGCTGGACACGCCGTACGGCCAAATCCTTCTCGGGAAGCTTGCCTTGTTCGGTGGAATGCTGGCGCTCGCGGTCGCGAACCGGTTCTGGCTCGTTCCATCGATGGGCAGGATTCGAGCGGATGCGGTTGAGGGATTGACGAGGTCGTCCGCAAGGCTGCGCAATCATGTGCTCGGAGAGCAGGTCTTGGGATGGATGGTTCTTCTGGCGGTCAGCATCCTCGGTACGATGCAGCCGGCCGTCGGGTAGTGACAATGGAATTACGTGAAGGATGATCCGCTTGGAAGGAGTCTCAAGATGAACACAGGTAACGTATCGCGGCGGAGCGCACTGGGAATTGTCGCGGCGGCATTGATTGCTCCGACGGTTTCCGAGGCTGTAGAGAGCACCATCATCCGTGTTCACAAGGATCCGAGTTGCGGTTGCTGCTCGGGGTGGGTGCGCCATCTGGAAGTGGCAGGATTTAACGTCACAGTTCAGGAAGAGAGAAACCTTCAGAATATCCGGAAGCGCTTGGGCGTCCCGACCGATCTGGCCGCATGCCATACGGCAGAAGCGGGCGGGTACATCATCGAGGGACATGTTCCGGTGGCGGCCATTCAGCGCTTGCTGAAGGAGCGTCCCGTTGCGACGGGCGTGGCCGTGCCGGGAATGCCAATGGGGTCGCCCGGCATGGAGGGCGGCACGCCCGAACGATATGCCGTCGTTCTGTTCGGGCCGGATGGTCGACGTACCTACATGGAGTTTGAGGGGACGCGGTCGGTCGGCTAAAGCAGATCGATTTCATTAACCAGTTCGGCTTCTGCATTTTGCATACTGATCCGTCGTTGCCGAATATGTGAAGGATTCCCACTTTTCCGGTTCCAGAGGTCGTGTCAGGGTAGAGTATGGATATTCGCCATCTCATAGGTCGGGTGCTTGCGGTCGTCGCGATCGTAGGGCTCGTCGCAGCGCCGCTGGTATCGCCAGCCGCCGAGATAGGGCCGTCCAACGTCGCGATGTCCGACATGGCGTCGATGGCCGGCGACATGCCATGCTGCCCGGACACGCAAAAGAAGAATGACTGCAAGGATTGCCCGCTACTTGCGATTTGCGCAGTGAAGAATTTGGCGTCGCATCCCGCTGTCGAGGCGATTGTCGTGCGTGTAGCTCGGCATCACCAAATCGCGCTCCATGATGATCTCATGAGCGACGGGCTCGATCGTCCACCGCCCGACCATCCTCCTCGAACCCTGGTCTGATCGGCGCATCAGCGCCGTTCGATACCGCGCGGTCGAATCTGCGCGGATGATGCGCGCCGTCATACGGCAGACCAACGACGTTCGAGGATTTACAGATGATTATGTCAGGTTATGCGCGCGCCCTCCGGGGTGCGTTGATCGCTATGGCCGCAATCGGTGCTGCCAGCACCGCGGCCTTCGCGGACATCAAGGACTACAAGTTTGAACTGATCGATCAGACCGTCCAGGCTGGACCTGACAAAGTCATCGCCGTCAAGTTGATCAATAACAAGACCGGAAAGCCGGTCCCCGACGCGGTGATCTTCGCGATCCGCCTCGATATGGCGCCAGACGGTATGCAGGAGATGGCGACGAAGATCACGCCGATGCCGGGAAGCGAGCCTGGCATCTACAAGTTCAAGGCGACGTTCGGCATGGCGGGCCGTTGGCAATTGTCGCTCGGCGCCAAGGTGCAGGGCGAGACCGGCACTGTCGAAAACAAGCTCGTCATCACGGCGCAGAAATGAGCCGGGCTGTCCTTACAGGTGTTGCCGCCGTCGCAATAATTGCGGCGGTCGGCGGCGCATTCATCGCCGACCATGTGCACAGGGTTGGCTTGGTTCATCTCACGATGTCGGCGGCGGCCGAGTCCGCCGCGGCACCGATTTACTATCGGGATCCAGATGACAAGCCGTTCTACTCGTTGACGCCGAAGAAAACGGCGGATGGGCGGGCGTACCGTGCGGTGCCGCCCGGCGCGGACCTCAGCTTTGATAATCCCGTGCACGAGGAGATGGGCACCAAGGTTGCCGACACCAAGGGTATCGAGCGCAAGATCAAATACTACCGCAACCCGATGGGCCTTCCGGACACGTCGCCAGTGCCGAAGAAGGATTCGATGGGCATGGATTACATCCCCGTCTATGAGGGCGAGGACACCGGTGACGGCTCGGTCAAGCTGTCGCCAGGCAAGATCCAACGCACGGGCGTGCAATCCGAACGCGCCGCGCCCCGCGTGGTCCGAACGCTGGTTCGGGCGCCCGGCACGATTCAACTCGATGAGCGGCGGATATCCGTCATTTCGATGCGTGCGGAAAGCTGGGTGCAGAAGGTCTCCAACGTCACCACCGGAGCTGCCGTCAAGAAGGGGCAGCCGCTGATGGAGATTTACAGCCCGGCGATTTCCTCGGCGGCCGCGGAATACATTTCAACGATCAATTCGCCGACCACAGGCGGCATCGAGCGCTACGGCCGCGGATCGCGACAGCGGTTGATGAATCTCGACGTTCCGGACGCGGCGATCGTCGCCATGGAAAAGAGTCGCACAGTTCCGATTGCGATTGAATGGTCCGCGCCACGTGACGGCATCGTGCTGGAACGCAACGCCATCGAGGGCATGCGGGCACAGCCCGGGGATGTCCTGTTCCGTGTCGCCGACGTCTCCATGGTGTGGGCCCTGGTGGATGTGGCCGAACGAGATCTCGGCGCGGTGCGCGTAGGCCAAACGGTCACCGTGAGGGCGCGCAGTTTTCCGGGGCGCACGTTTTCCGGAAAGATCGGCGTCATTTATCCGCAGGTGAACCGCGAAACCCGTACCGCACGGATCAGGGTCGAACTTTCCAACCCCGATCGCGCCTTGCTTCCTGACATGTATGTCGACGCCGAGATCGATACGGGCAATCCGGCACCGGTGCTGGCAATTCCGGAAAGCGCGGTGCTCGATGCCGGCACGCGACAGTCGGTGTTGGTGGACAAGGGGCAGGGCCGCTTCGAGCCGCGGGAGGTGAAGCTTGGCCAGCGCGGCAATGGTTACGTCGAGGTAAGGGACGGTCTCCGCGACGGCGAACCCGTGGTGGTGTCGGCGAACTTCCTGATCGATGCCGAAAGCAATCTGAAGGCTGCGCTGAAGGGTTTCTCGGAAGTGGGAGGCCAGCCATGATCGCCCGCCTGATCGCCTGGTCAGCCCGCAATCTGCTGTTGGTATTGTTCGGCGCGGGTTTCGCGGCTGCTGCAGGCATCTATGCATTGGTGCACCTGCCGCTCGATGCCATTCCGGACCTCTCGGACACCCAGGTCATCGTCTACACGGAATATTCCGGTCAGGCGCCGCAGGTGGTCGAGGATCAGGTAACCTATCCGCTCGCGACCGCGATGCTGACGGTGCCGAAATCGAAGGTGGTACGCGGGTTTTCGTTCTTCGGCGTGTCCTTTGTCTACGTGATCTTTGAGGACGGAACGGACATCTACTGGGCGCGTTCGCGCGTGCTCGAATTCCTCAACGGTGCCGCGCCGCGATTGCCGTCGGGCGTGACGCCGACCATTGGCCCCGACGCCACCGGGGTCGGCTGGGTCTACCAGTACGCCGTAGTCTCCAAGGAACTCAATCTTGCAGATACGCGGGCCATTCAGGACTGGAATCTGAAATTTGCGCTGGCGAAAGCGGGAGGCGTCGCGGAGGTCGCGAGCGCCGGTGGCTTCGTGCGCCAATACAACGTGGTTCTCGACCCACAGCGCATGCGCGACCGCGGCATCACCATGCAGAAGATGCGCGACGCGATCCGCGCCAGCAACGCCGACGTCGGCGGACGAACCGTCGAACTGTCCGAGTTCGAATACGTCATCCGCGGCAGGGGGTATATCAAGGACATCAACGACCTTGGCAACATCGTGCTCAAGACGGACAACGGCACGCCCGTGCTGTTGCGCGACGTGGCCCGCGTCGAACTTGGCCCGGACGAACGGCGCGGTATTACGGAATTAAACGGAGAAGGAGAGGTCACCAGCGGCATCATTCTGCAACGATTTGGCCTCAACGCCCTCGACGTCATCAACAACGTCAAGGAACGGTTCAAGGAGATCGCGAGCAGCCTGCCGAAGTCGGTCGAGATTGTTCCGGTCTACGATCGCTCGACCTTGATCAATGCCGCTATCGCGACGCTCAAGCATACCTTGTTCGAGGAGAGCATCATCGTCGCACTGGTCTGTATCGTCTTCCTGCTGCATGTCAGGAGCGCGCTGGTCGCCATTCTGATGCTGCCTGTCGGCATCCTGATGGCGTTCGGGGCCATGAAGCTGCTCGGGATCGGCTCCAATATCATGAGCCTCGGCGGGATCGCGATCGCGATTGGCGCCATGGTGGATGCGGCGATCGTGATGATCGAGAATGCGCACAAACGTCTGGAACGAGCCGTGCCCGGTCAGTCGCGTCTTCAAATCCTGATAGACGCCGCATCCGAAGTCGGACCTGCGCTGTTCTTCAGCCTGCTGATCATCACTGTCTCCTTCATGCCGATTTTTACGTTGGAATCGCAGGAGGGGCGGCTATTCAGCCCGCTGGCCTTCACCAAGACGTTTTCCATGGCGGCGGCCGCGCTTCTGTCGGTAACGCTGGTCCCGGCGCTGATGGTGATTTTCGTCCGGGGGCGGATCATTCCGGAACACAAAAATCCGATCAATCGTTTCCTGATCTGGATCTATCGACCTGTCATCAAGGGCGTGATGCGGGCGAAAATGCTGGTCATCCTTCTCGCGCTCGCGATCCTCGCCGTCACCATATGGCCCGCGCGCCAACTCGGCACGGAATTTATGCCCGACCTCAACGAGGGCACGTTGCTCTACATGCCGACGACGTTGCCGGGCATTTCCGTCACCAAGGCGGGCGAACTGCTGCAAATGCAGGATCGGATTATCCGCTCGTTCCCGGAAGTGGCATCGGTGTTCGGCAAGGCCGGGCGTGCCGCGACCGCGACCGATCCGGCACCATCGGAAATGTTTGAAACCATCATCAATCTCAAGCCGAAGGAGCAGTGGCCGCCCGGCGTGACCATCGACAGTCTGATCGCCAAGATGGACAAGGCGCTGCAATTTCCGGGCGTCTCCAATGCGTGGACCATGCCGATCAAGGCGCGCATCGACATGCTGTCAACCGGAATTCGCACCCCGGTTGGTGTCAAGGTGATCGGTCCGGATCTGGTGGAGATCGACAAGCTCGCCAAGCAGGTTGAGCGCGTCCTGAAGGCTGTGCCGGGCACCTCGTCGGCCTATGCCGAGCGCGGCATCGGCGGTTACTATCTGAACATCACGCCTGATCGGATGGCGCTCGCGCGTTACGGCATCATGGTCCAGGACGTGCAGGACACCATCGCCACTGCCCTCGGCGGACAGACGGTGACCACCACCGTCGAGGGCCGTCAGCGCTTTACGGTCAACATGCGGTATCCTCGCGACCTCCGTGACAATCCTCGCAAGATCGCGTCCGACGTGCTTGTGCCAATGCCACAGGGCGGTGCTGTACCACTGGGCGAGGTGGCCAAGATCAGCCTGGATCGTGGGCCAACCTCGATCCGGACCGAAAACGGGCAACTCGCGACCTACGTCTACGTTGATATTCGTGACCGCGATCTCGGCGGGTATGTCGCCGATGCGCAAAAAGCGGTGCAGGCCAGCATTCAGTTTCCGCCTGGTTACTACGTGATGTGGAGCGGGCAGTATGAATATCTCGAGCGTGCCACCGCGCGTCTCAAGATCGTTGTCCCGGTGACGTTGCTGATCATCTTCCTGCTGCTGTACCTGAACTTCCGTTCGATCACCGAGACCATGATCGTCATGCTGTCGCTGCCATTCTCCTTGGTGGGTGGCCTCTGGCTGATGTGGTGGCTCGGATTCAACCTTTCCGTCGCCGTCGCCGTCGGGTTCATTGCACTTGCGGGCGTCGCTGCCGAGACCGGTGTCGTCATGCTGATCTATCTCAACCATGCCTATTCCGAGATCGAAACAAAGCGCGCGGCTGAGAGGCGGGCGGTCACGCGAGCGGATCTTTACGATGCTGTCATGGAAGGCGCGGTCGAACGCGTCCGCCCCAAGATGATGACCGTCGTCGCGATCATGGCGGGGTTGTTGCCGATCATGTGGAGCACCGGTACCGGATCGGAAATCATGCAGAGGATTGCGGTGCCGATGATCGGCGGCATGGTTTCCTCGACGCTGCTGACGCTGGTCGTGATCCCGGCGATCTTCGGCCTGATCAAGGGCTTTCGGTTGCCGGAAGGTCCTCACGGGCCGATGACGCCATCAACCCCGACAACGAAACGGCGGCCACGCATTCCAGAGCCTGTTAACTGAGGAGATGATCCATGATGCACGAAATGGCGCCCGGCATGATGTTGGGAATGGGACTCATCGGACTGTTGGTGGTGATCGTCCTGCTGCTCGCGGCGGTGGCGCTCGTCAAATATCTGCGCTCGTCCAACAGGGGAGGAGACCGATGAAGAGGTTATGGATGTTGGTGTTCGCTGGCGTCGCCGTTGCTTCCGGAGCGATTGCACAACCCGGTGACGTCGATCGGGGACAGAGCGACTTCAGGGCATGCGCGGCGTGCCATTCCCTCGAACCGGGTCGCAACATGACGGGACCGAGCCTGGCCGATCTTTGGGGTCGCAAGGCGGGTGGCTTGGCGAACTTCGAGCGCTATTCGGATGCGCTGAAGTCGTCCGGAATTGTCTGGAACGACAAGACTCTCGATGAATGGTTGATCGATCCGCAGCACATGGTTCCGGACAATCTCATGCCGTTCGAGGGTATCAAAGAAGCCGGGGTTCGCGCCGATCTTTTGGCATTCCTCAAGGAGGCTACCAAACCGGGGGCCGCGCCGAAACAATCCACACAGATGCCGATGAAGGGCATGGGCGGAATGGTGAGTGGCGGTCGCGACCCGAACCTGAAAAAGATCGAGCCTGCCAGACAGGTGAAGGCGCTCACCTATTGTCGTGATACCTATCGGGTCACCACCGTCGATGGGAAGACGCGCACGTTCTGGGAACGCAATCTCCGTTTTATGACCGATTCAAGTAAGGATGGGCCGGAGAAAGATGTCCCCGCAATCATGCCCGCGGGAATGATGGGCGATCGAGCGGCCGTAATCTTTGCAAATCCCAATGAGATCGGAAAGTTCATTCAGCCGAAATGCTAGTCTTTCGAGATCCTGAATTCACGCCAGCTTGCGCAGGGGAAGGAAAAATATTTAGTTCGCGGGAAGCTGCAATCCAGCGATCGTCGGACGACACGAGCAACGAGCGCGCTGCATCGGTCCATTTGTATCGACGATTGGGCTTGATATCAGCTTCGATGATCATCGCCAGTCGAGAAAACATGAGTACGGTGCGGGAAGGACGACCAATGTTATCAACGTAGCGGTGATGAGTCCGCCGATCACGACGGTCGCCAGCGGCTTCTCTACCTCCGCACCGGTTCCGGTCGCGAGTGCCATAGAAACGAAACCAAGCGAGGCGACCCGCGCTGTCATGACGCGAGGCGGAAGCGTGTCAGCGCGCCTTCTTCAATCGCCGTTTCAGCATCAAGGCCCTCATTGATCAGTTTGCGGATCTGCGTCAGCATCACCAGGCGATTGAGAACGGTGATGCCTTACAGCGCTATGAAGTCGACCGCGGCCGAAATTGAGAAGAGCATCCCGCAGAGAGCCCAATGCGCCGAATAGCAGAGGGTAGATCAGCAGGAACAGCCCGACACGGCAATCATCAGGCGCTGACGCGTGACTGAGAAGCTCTCAAACCGGCAGTCCCAGGTCAGAAAGCTGCCCCGCGCGAGCTTGCCTGAAGGAAGCCCTTGTCGTTATCGTGCAATGGCGCAAGCGCTTCAACACGATCTGATCTGACCGCACTCATCGCTGAGCTACCGGCCCCCGGCACCGCAAACATCGGCGCCAACGCTGCAGCATCTGGATCGGAACGGCGCGATGCAGTAGTCTCTATTCCGCTGGTTCAAAATTACCGTCGAGTCACGCAAAGCTCGTTGTCGTAAGGATAAAAGCAACTCGATCCCGTGCTGAGCGCCTTCCGAAAAGAGCACACAATGCCAGACCTGTTCGCGCGAACCATTCGCGCGCGGCTGAAGCTCTCCCGCCCTCCAGGTAGCTCCAACTCGGTCCGTCGCGGCGCCAGCCGCGGGTTGATCAGACGATATTTGACCTTCTGCATTTTTGCCCTCGCTCGCAGCACATCGCGTTGATCGTTCTCGGAATGGCAACGCGACTCTGGGCTTGACCTGTCGCCGCAGCATCCCTATTAAATTTAGAATCATTCTAAGTTGTGGCGTTGGAGCTTTCGATGAAGAATTTCGCGGACCTGACCGAAAGGGAGGTGCTGGCCGTCGCGATCTCGGGCGAGGAGGAGGACAGCCGCATCTACATGAGCTTCGCGGAGGATCTGATGAGCAGATATCCCGACTCCGCCCGGATTTTTGAGCGGATGGCCGAGGAAGAAAAGAACCATCGCCACCTGCTTCTCGAAATGTACGAACAACAATTCGGTCCCAATCTGCCGCCGATCCGGCGCAACAACGTCCGGGGATTTCTGCGTCGCCGTCCAATCTGGCTGACCAAAAATCTCTCCCTCGATACTATCCGCAAAGAAGCCGAAACAATGGAGTTCGAGGCTGAGCGTTTTTATACAAAAGCCGCCGAACAGACCCGCGACATTGGAGTCCGCAAGCTGCTTGGCGATCTTGCCGAGATTGAGAAAGGTCACGAAAGCTTCGCTGCGAGACTGACTGGCAACCTCAGCCCTGACGCCCGCGAGGAGGAGGACAAAACCCGCAAGCGAATGTTCGTGCTGCAATATGTTCAACCGGGCCTTGCCGGATTGATGGACGGCTCGGTGTCGACGCTTGCGCCGCTCTTCGCCGCGGCATTCGCGACGCACAACAACTGGCAGACATTCCTGGTCGGTCTCGCGGCCTCGATCGGCGCTGGCATCAGCATGGGGTTCGCGGAGGCCCTGTCAGACGATGGATCGATGACGGGACGTGGTTCGCCGTGGCTGCGCGGAGCTATCTGCGGACTGATGACGACGTTGGGCGGCCTCGGCCACACGCTGCCCTATCTGGTTCCCGATTCCTGGCTTAATGCGTTCTGGATCGCAACAACGATCGCCGGCGTTGTCGTCTTCCTTGAATTGTGGGCGATTGCCTACATTCGCACGCGGTACATGGACACGCCGTTCCTGCAGGCGGTATTCCAGATCGTGCTTGGCGGCGCGATCGTGCTGGCGGTCGGCATCCTGATCGGAGCGGCATAGTCATGGGCCAGCGATTGTACTACGGAAAAACGGCCAAAGTCTTTCATTGGCTCATTGTTGCGCTGCTGGTGGTGCAGTATCCCATCGGTTGGTTCATGCCGGACATTCACCGTGGCGCGCAGCCGGGCAGCGCCATGGTGTTTCACGTCTCCTTCGGGCTCACCATCCTCGCGCTGATCGTTCTTCGTTTCGGGTGGCGAATCACGCATCCGGTGGCGCCGGAAGACTCGCTTCCTCCCTGGCAACGCCTGACATCAGAAGCTGTCCACTGGCTGCTTTATGCGCTTGTATTGGCAACGACCATAACCGGCTGGCTGTTCGCCTCGTTTCGCGGATGGAGCCTGTCGTATTTCTTCTTGATCCGTCTGCCGATGCTGGCCTCCGAAAGCGCCTCCGGCGTTCGTGCGATCGACGGCTGGCATCAAATTATGGAATGGTCGTTGCTCGTAGTGATCGGCGTTCACGTTGCGGCGGCAATGGCACACCTCTTAATCCATCGTGATCGTGTGATGCAGCGAATGCTGCCGTGGTGATTCCGGAAACGTGCTCGCTATTCGTATGAACGGGAGACGCAATGTACGTCTTTGCAATCCAACAGAGCCTCTACTCTGCTGCCCGGCTCGGGATGAACGCGCGGTCGGGCTTTGTCTGGCTTTCGAAGGACGCGAAGTAGGAATAAAGCGCCGGCAGAACGAGCAGCGTGAGCAGTGTCGCGCTCAACAGGCCACCGATCACCACGGTCGCCAGCGGCTTCTGCACTTCTGCTCCCGTTCCGGTCGCAAGCGCCATCGGCACGAAGCCGAGCGAGGCGACCAGCGCGGTCATGATGACCGGACGAAACCGCGTCAGAGCGCCTTGGCTGATAGCGGCGCTCGTACCCACACCTTCCGAAATCAATCTTCGAATCTGGCTCAGCATCACCAATCCGTTCAGGACGGCAACTCCGGAAAGTGCGATAAAGCCGACGGCGGCCGAGATCGAGAACGGCATTCCTCGCAGCCAAAGCGCGGCGATGCCGCCAGTTAGCGCGAGGGGCACCGCGCTGAAGACCAGTAATGCATCGCGTGCGGAGCCGAGCGCGCCGAATAGCAGCAGGAAGATCAGGAGGAAACATCCGGGGACCACGAACATCAGACGCTGTCGAGCGATCGAGAAATTCTCGAACTGCCCGCCCCAGGAGAGCCAGGTGCCGGGCGCCAGTTTGACCTTCTCTCCAACCGCCGCCTGTGCCTCGGCAACCAGCGATCCAATATCACGCCCACGAACTTCGGCCGTCGCGACGACACGTCGCTTGCCGTTCTCGCGGCTGATCTGGTTGGCGCCCTCTGTTTGTTCGAACGTCGCCAGAGCGCGAAGGGGCACGGACGCCACGGCAGCATTTGCAGTTAGTCGTGGCAATTGGACCGGCAGGTTTTCGAGGGCCGTGAGATCGTTGCGCAGCGTGTCATTCAACCTGACGATGATCTGGAAACGCCGATCTCCTTCGAAAACCAGTCCGGCGACCCGGCCGCCGACCGCGGCTTCGATCACGTCCTGGACCGCAAGCAAGCTGAGGCCGCGGCGTGCGATTTCGGCCTTGTCGATCTTGATCTCCAGGAACGGAAGACCGGTGGTCTCTTCCACCTTCACGTTCTGGGCGCCGTCGATGCGCCGCAGCACATTGGCGATACTACCAGCGGTCCGCTGCATTTGCTCGAAATCGTCGCCGAAGACTTTGACCGCCAGATCCTCGCGCACGCCTGCGATCAGCTCATTGAATCGCATTTCAATCGGTTGAGAGAAGCCAAGCTTGTTGCCCGGCAGTTTCGAGGCTTCCGCTTCGATCTGCTTGATGAGGTCGTCCTTTGTCATCGACGGGTCGGGCCACTCGGCCCGTGGTTTGACGATAATATAGGTGTCAGACGCGTTCGGCGGCATGGGGTCGGCGGCAAGGTCCGGCGTTCCGGTGCGGGAGAACACGAACGCCACTTGGGGAAATTTGCTGACGACGCTCTCGATCTGGAGTTGCATCGCCTGCGATTGGGTAATCGACGTACTCGGGATCCGCTTAACCTCCATCACGATGTTCTTCTCATCCAGTGTCGGCGTGAACTCCTGTCCCAGCCGGGTGAATAGCAAACCCGCCGCGATGAACAGCGCTGCGGCTATGCCGATCGCCGGCAGCGGGGACGCGATCACCCGCCTCAGCAGCGGCGCATAGCCGGCTTTCAACTTGCGGATAATGATGTTTTCTTGCTCGTTGACCGGCTTGGTGACGGTCAGGGCGACCATGGCCGGGACGAACGTCAGCGAGACGACGAAGGCGGCGACGAGCGCGATGATGACCGTCAGCGCCATCGGCTCGAACGTCTTGCCCTCGACGCCCGTGAACGTCAGCAGCGGCACGTAGACGAGAATGATGATGAGCTGGCCGTAGACTGTCGGCCGGATCATTTCGATGGCGGATTCCTTGACGGTCTGTAGCCGTTCCTCCAACGCCAGCGCTCGCCCAAACTCGCGCTGACGCTCGGCGAGGTGGCGCAGACTGTTTTCGGCGATGATCACGGCGCCGTCGACGATCAGTCCGAAATCCAAGGCACCCAGGCTCATGAGATTGGCGCTGATCTTGCCCTGTAGCATGCCCGTTGCTGTCAGCATCATGGTGACTGGGATCACGCACGCAGTCACCACCGCGGCCCGCAGATTGCCTAGCAAGAGGAACAGCACGACGATGACGAGCAGGGCGCCTTCCGCCAGGTTGGTGGCGACGGTCTTGATCGTGGCGTCGACCAATTGCGTCCGGTTGAGCACGGTATGGGCGTAGATGCCCGGCGGAAGCGTGCGGCTGATTTCCTTGATTTTCGCATCCGCCGCGGCCGCGACCGTGCGGCTGTTGCCACCGATCAGCATCAGCGCCGTTCCGAGGACGACCTCGCGGCCGTTGACGCTGGCGCTGCCGGTGCGCAACTCCTTACCGATCACGACGTTGGCAACGTTCTTGACGCGGATAGGGACGCCGGCCCGCGTAGACACGACGATTTGCGCGATGTCCTCGATGTTTTCGACCCGGCCACTGGCGCGGACCACGTACCCTTCGCCATTTTGTTCGATGTAGTTGGCGCCCCGGCTGATGTTGTTGGCCTCAATCGCCTCGATGACCTGATTGAGGGACAGTCCGAAGCTGATCAGCCGCGCCGGGTCGGGCTGCACCTGGAACTGCTTGACGAAACCCCCGATGGCATCGGCGCCGGCCACACCGGGGACCGTCTTCATCTGCGGGCGGATGATCCAATCCTGCACGGTGCGCAGATACACCGTCCTCTGAAATTCGTCGGTCAGTCGCTCACCTTCGGGCGTGAGATATGTCCCGTCGGATTGCCAGCCGGGTTGCCCATCCTGCACCGGGCTGCCTGCGCCCGGCTTGGCGTATTCGACCGCCCACCAATAGATCTCGCCAAGTCCCGTTGAGATTGGCCCGAGCTTGATATCGACGCCGGGCGGAAGATTGGCCTTGGCTTCGTTGATGCGCTCCGAAACCTGCTGGCGCGCAAAGTAGATATTGGTGCGGTCGGTGAACACGGCCGTGATCTGGGCAAAACCGTTTCGCGAAAAAGACCGCGTCGATTCCAGGCCGGGCGTGCCGGCCAGCACCGTCTCCAGTGCCACGGTGACCTGCTTCTCGATTTCGACTGGCGTCAGCGCCGGAGCTACGGCGTTGATCTGGACCTGGACGTTGGTGACGTCCGGAACCGCATCGATGGGAAGCTTGGTCAGCGACCAGAAACCCGAGGCGACCGCTGCCAACGTGATCAGCAGGACGAGCCATCGGCGCCGGACCGAAAAATCGATGACGCGTTCGATCATAGCTCAGTCCTCGTCCCGTAGCTTCGAAAGCTCGGCCTTGAGCGAGAACGTGTTCGTCGTGGCGATCGTCTCGCCGGGAGTGACACCGGATACGATCTCGATGGCCTGATCCTCGCTCTCACCAACCACGACGTTGCGCTTCTCAAAGCCGTCTTTGGTCCGAACGAACACGATCGGTTGGCCATCCAGCTTCTGGATCGCGGTCGCGGGCACCGCGACAGCTACGGTCCGCTCGTTGAGCATGATCCCCGCCGTGACGAACGATCCCGGACGCCAGGTCTGGTCGGGATTCGAGATTTCAGCCACGACGCGCGCGGTGCGCGTATCCTTGTCGACCAGAGGGCTCACGAAGATGATCTTGCCGATGGTTGTCTCGGCAAGACCTCGTGCGGAAATTTTGACCGACTGGCCTTCCTTGATCAACTGGAGGTCGGAAGAGGCTACAGACAATTCGACCCAGACGCGGCTCAGGTCGACCACGACGAACAATTCGGTCTCCAGACTGTCCCGTCCAACGGCTGTGCCCAACTCCACCTTGCGTTCGGCCACCCGCCCAGAGATTGGCGAGCGTACATCCTGACGTCGAAGCGAAGCCTCAGGAGCCCCGGGCACCGCGGTGATCTCCTTTTCGCCGAGGCCCAGCGCGAGCAATTTCTGTCGCGCGATTTTGACGCGCATTTCGGTTTGCGCCGCAGCGTTGCGGGAGCGCAGGTATTGCTGTTCGGTGCCTACACGGCTGTCCCAAAGCGTCTTGTCGCGTGTGGACAAGTCCTGTTGCAGATCGTTTGTGAGCTTGGCTGCCAAGTATTCGCTCTTGGCATCAGCGACCTCGCGACTTTCGAGGACGGCGATCATTTCATCCTTTGCGACATCTTCACCGATATTCTTGCGCAGCTCTGCGACCGTCCCGGATAGCTTGACCGAGACATGCGCGATCAGGTTCGCGTCGGGAACGACCGAACCCGGAACGACGAGACGCCTGGCGATTGCTGCCGGTCCGACCTCGACCAGATCGATCTGCGCGAGCTTGATTTGCTCATCGCTCATAGAAAGAAGGCCGGAGATCGGCTCAGGTGCCGACGGCTTCGGCGAAATTGCTATCTTCGACTGGGGGCCTGTTCCGACCGCCCGTTGGGCGATCGTCGACAGCACCGGCGTGAGCGCGACAATCCCGGCTCCTGCCGCGAACGCAAGCGCAACGATTGTCGAGCGACTCATTATGATACTCTTCCGACGTGCTGCCAGCGCGGCGCCGTCACAGATATTTGGAAATGGCCTTGAACTCGTCGACGACGGTTCTTGTCGATTTGCCGGGACCGCTCACGGCGATATCGAGGCAGTGGTCCACGTGGTCGTGGATCAGCGTTCGCTTCGCCTCGCCGACGGCCTTCTCGACCGCATGAAGCTGCTGAGCCAGATCCAGGCACGACCGGCCTTCGTCGAACATGCCGATGACCCGGCGAAGGTGCCCCTCCGCGCGACGGAGTCGCTTGACGATATTGGGATGAGTTTCGTGAACATGAACTTTTGCCATCCGCAGAGCTTATCCTCCCCAGGGGGATAAGCCAATCCAGAGCTGCGGCTTGAAAAGGATAGGGGGTAGGCTATATTGTCGCATGAGCCATACCATCCGAGAGAAAAAGAGGCTGCTTGCGCGCGTCCGCCGTATACGCGGGCAGGTTGAGGCCATCGAACGTGCGTTGAGCGAAGAAGCTGAGTGCGAGCGCATCATGCACATGATTGCCGGCATCCGTGGAAGTGTCGCAGGTCTGATGGCCGAGGTGGTGGAAGATCACATCCGCACCCATCTGGTCGATCCCCAGAAGAACCCCGGCGCGCTCAATGCAGATGCGGCAGATCAACTGATCGAAGTCGTTCATACCTACCTGAAGTAAGGACGCGCCATGACCGACGACCGAACGTTCGATCCTTTCGCCGCGCATGATCACGTATTTTTAGGAGAAGACCACGACAAGGCCGCGCGCCGGACCTGGGCGGTCATCGTGCTGTGTGGCGTCATGATGATCGCGGAGATCGTCGGCGGCGCACTGTTCGGATCGTTGGCCCTGATCGCCGACGGTCTGCATATGTCGACCCATGCCGGCGCGCTTCTGTTGGCGGCATTGGCTTATACATATGCGCGCAAGCATGCCAACGACCGGAATTTCACCTTCGGCACCGGGAAGTTCGGGGATCTCGCCGGATACAGCAGCGCGATCATATTGGCGATGATCGCGTTGCTGATCGGTTATGAGGCGGTATCGCGTTTCCTGTCCCCCGTCGCCATCAGTTTCAATGAGGCCATTCCGATCGCCGTGCTCGGCCTTGGTGTTAATCTCGCAAGCGCGTGGTTGTTGTCCGGCGGTCATCACGGACACGGTCATTCACATGGTCACGAACATCCACACGATCACGGTGAGGATGTTCGCCGGATCGATCTCGGAGCCGGCGTGGTCGAACTTAAGGTTTTTGAAAATGGTGTGCCGCCGCGTTTCCGACTGCAGCTTCCGGATGGTCTGCAGTTGGATGTTTCGCACGTCACCGTAGAGACCATAAGACCTGCTGGCAGTAGAGAGACATTCACATTCGCGGATCGTGGACGATATCTGGAATCGATCGACGAGATTCCGGAACCTCATGAGTTCGTGGCCAAGGTCCGTCTGGAGCAGGGCGGTCGGCTCAAGGAATTCGAAGAGAGATTCGAAGAGCATGCTCACGAAGCGTTTGGGAGCGCCCATCATCGGGATAACAATATGCGGGCGGCGATCGTCCATGTCGCGGCCGATGCCGCCGTTTCGGTGTTGGTGATCGTCGGACTTCTCCTCGCACGAGCCTTCGGATGGCTTTGGATGGATCCGCTCGCCGGTTTGATCGGCGCGGTCGTTATTGCGAACTGGTCGTTCGGCCTGTTGCGGGACACAGGTGGCATCCTGCTGGACCGCAATCCGGACCCGCGCATGGCGGATAAGGTCAGGCAGACGATCGAGAGCGATGGAGATCGGGTGACCGATTTGCATCTCTGGCGGTTGGGGCCCGGGCACCTCGGAGCAATCGTCGCCGTCACGACCGAGAAACACCGTGGAGCCGAATATTATCGCCGCAATCTCAGCAAGTTCCGTGATTTGTCCCACCTCACGATCGAGGTCAGTGACCAAGTGTCCTCTGCTTAGATCAATGCGAAATTTGCATCACGCGTGCCTTCCAGCTCAACAAATTGGCGCAATCGTTGCAACTTACCGCACACGCACGGTTCTGGGCTAAAATCTCTGCTTTCTCAATCGCGCCGTGCTACGTCGTCGGGTGTCGAGGTCGCACCCCCAATTTGACGGAAACAATGTTATGCCCGCCACGCCAGGGAAGGAGTCGGTATCGGTCCCTACCGCAGCGACCGATGTCACCAGGCAAGAGCTTCCTTACCGCCTGCGGCAACAGTCCTTGCTGGGCGAGTTCGGCCGTTCCGCGCTGCAGACCCGCGACATCGGACAAATCCTGCAGAGGGCCACCGAGCTTTGTGCCCAAGGCCTCGAAACCCCGTTCGCCAAAGTCCTGGAGTATACCGCCGACGACAAACGGCTGTTGGTGTGCGCCGGCGTCGGCTGGGCGCCAGGGACGATTGGCCAAGTGTCTTTTGCGATCGACCTGGAATCCCCTGCTGGCTACGCGTTCCAAACTGGACGAACGGTCATTTCCAATCATCTTCATCAAGAAACCCGCTTTCGTACGCCAAAACTTTTGTCGGATCACGGCATAAAGCGCGCAATCAACGTTCTGATCGCGCGGGGTGGCGAAGGTGCTCTGCCGTTTGGTGTCCTTGAAGTCGACAGTCCGGACTCCGGGCAATTCGATGTTGCGGATGCGGAATTCCTTGCCGGCTTCGCGGGGTTGCTTGGCATCGCCATCGAGCGCCAACATGCCGACGCGGACCTTCAGAAGGCTCTCGATCACCAAGCCATGTTGACGCGCGAGATGAGCCACCGCGTTAAGAACAGCCTCGCATCCGTCGTTGGATTGCTCCGCGTGCAAAGCCGCAACGCGCAGTCGGCAGACGTCCAGAATGCGCTTCAGGATGCTGCCTCTCGCATTACCACGATTGCCCAGGTGCACGATCATTTATGGCGTAGCACAAGAATCGGGTTTGTCGACATCGCCGACTTCGCGGGCGAACTGTGCAGGAACCTGCAGGAAACCGTTGCACATAAGGTAAGCTTCGCTTTCGGCCATCTGATGATTTCTGCTGACAAGGCGATTCCGCTGGGCCTTCTGATCAACGAGCTCGTAACAAATTCGGCCAAGCATGCTTACCCCGGGGGATCCGGCGAGATTAAGGTAGCGGGCGAGCCGCGTGGAGCCGACCTGCACGTGGATGTATCGGATCAAGGAGTTGGTCTTCCGCAAGATTTCGATATCGACCAGCCACGGGCGAGCCTGGGCTTCAAGGTCATCAAGAGTTTGGTCGCTCAGCTCGACGGTCGTATTGCGGTAGCCTCCAACACGCCAAACGGCACAGTCGTCCAACTTGATTTTCCATTGGAGCTGAGCGCGAGTTAACCGGTGCTCCCCGTTTCGCCACCATCTACCCATTCCAGCGTCAGGCTGGCCGACGATGTACGCCACCGTCTATGAGCCGCGCTCGTCCTAAGACGAACGCACCTTACTGGATCGGCAAGTACGTCGATAACTCGCGTTACCTCGTCGTCGATGGCCGCGCTGCGATGAGTGCGTCCCGGCTTCGGCCGGCCTGTTCTGCTTGGCCGCGTGGGTGACCGTGAATTGCGTCGTGCGGCTTGGCCAACAGTGCTGCGATTCATAGCTAATTGGTAAGGCCGCGCGAATACGCACGGTGCTGAGAGTGATGAATCAGAAGATCATTTTGATCGAACCAAAGCTCACGGAATCGGATTACTTTCCAATAATTCGGGGAGAAAAAGGGCGGGCGGGACTGTTGGTTGACTGCACGACCGCGAGATCGATTCTTTCCGTCACCGGCGCAGTAAGCACTTTATCATGTCATAGTATTAGCTGTGTCACCTGAGATTTGAAGTGACGCCCAGTGCCATTGTCATCATACGCTCGAGCATGGGTCGGTCGTTAAGGACGGCGGCGGTCTCTCGCATCGTCAGGTAGCCGACGGCCTCCTCAAATGTCTCTGCGTCATCAATCTTGGCCCGGGCGACAGCGAGATGATGGTCAATCTGGCCGCGCATGCGCCCTACTCGGGGAGCGATCGAATCCAGATGGTGTTTCAGCGTCGCGGGATCGCCACGGAGCGTCGATAGCGCATCCGTTGGAAGAGGCCCCGGAACAGCCGCCAGTTCATTTGCCCGAAGCAGCACGTGCGGTGGCGCTGTTTCCTCGGGCGTCGCAAACAGCCCGCCCGGTCGCGAACCAGCCGAAGTAGCAAATCCCAGCGGGATGGCGAGCAGAAGGCCAAGGATTACCGGAGATGTCCATAAGAACAGCGGCACGGAGACCGCGTAAGCGCTGAGAGCCATCGCGACACCGCACAGCGTGGGGGCGGCATATTTGCGATAGAGTTCACGTGGCGTCACTCCGCCGTCGTCGCGACGCTGAACCTGCCATCCCGAGTCACGTCCAAGAAGAATTTCACCGACCGCAGTCGATTGAAAGATCATCATTACGGGCGCGATCAGGGCGGACAGCAAGGTCTCAATCACAATGCCAGCCAAGGCTCTCACGCCCCCGAATGCTCGGCGATTGTCGCGTTGAGTGAGAAGAAGAACGTAAGCCAGAATCTTCGGGACGATCAGAAGGCCCATCGTGCCCCCGAACACCCATGCCGCGAGAACAGGATCCTGCGCCGGCCATTTAGGGAACAGCGAAAAACCTTTCGAGAAATATTCCGGTCGGACAAATTGCGCTTGCAGTGAAATCAGGATCCCGAGCAACAGGAACAATAGCCAGAGCGGAGCAGTAAGGTATGACCCGATTCCGGTCAGTAGGTGCAGTCGGGATATCCAATACAGCCCACGTGCCGGCAATACCGCCAGATGCTGGAGATTTCCCTGACACCACCGGCGATCGCGCGCGGCGAAATCGAGCAGCGACGGCGGGCATTCCTCAAAGCTGCCGCCAAGCGTCGGCGCCATATGGATGGCCCAGCCAGCGCGCCGCATCAGCGCCGCCTCGACAAAATCGTGGCTCAAAATATGACCGCCGAACGGCTTGCGGCCGCGCAATTCCGGAAGCCCGGCATCCTGGGCAAACGCACGTACCCGGATGATGGCATTATGGCCCCAGTAGTTACCGTCCGAGCCGTGCCACCATGCGATTCCTGCCGCGATCAGGGGGCCGTAAAGCCGGCCGGCGAATTGCTGGAGCCGCGAAAAAAGGCTGCGAGCGTTGACAACAATGGGTAGCGTTTGGATGAGGGCGACGTCCGGATGAAAGTCCATCGCCGCGGCCAGCCGCACGATGGTGTCGCCGGACATCAAACTATCCGCATCGAGGATGATCATATGGTCGTAGCTTGCGCCGAACCGCCCGATCCACTCGGCAATGTTGCCGGATTTCCGCGCGGTGTTGTCGGCCCGATGGCGGTAGTATAATCGGCCGGTATCGCAGTTCCGGCGCAGTTGCAGGAAGCTCGCTTCCTCGGCGATCCAGATTGAGGGATCGGTGGTGTCGCTCAACACGAACCAGTCGAACCTATGGCCAACTCCGGTTTCTTCGACGGATTCGTAGATGGCCTGCAGACGCGCCATGATGCGATGCGCATCCTCGTTGTATGTCGGCAAGAGCATCGCTGTTCGGCCGATGACAGTCGGTAGGGGGCCTAAGGTGTCGATTCGCAGAACCTCGCGTTTCCGGAGGAGCAACACGGCGAAGCCAGCGAGCGCGGACACGAACGAAAAAGCGATCCAGGCGAACAGCAGGACAAACAGCCCGAGGACCAGACCTTCCAAGATGGTAACTCCGCCAACCTGAAGCACTTCATACATCTCGTAGCCGCCGGCGAGCGTCATGGCTGCGGTCCCGACGAAGATGTAGATACGCCGCAACGGCATCGTTGATGTCGGTTTGTCCCGAGCGCGGCCCGGGGGCGCAGCACTCCAAAGCTGCGATGGAACCATGGTCAATGGATTCTCGGCAGGCAGGAAGCCGTATCCATCCTTGGCGCGGTTAGCGATGGGCGAGCGTGGTGCGTCTATGGTGCCCATCGGTAGACCCAGACCTCGGAGAGGGCCTTGTCGTCCTGCATCAGTGAAGCCCGCAGTTCGACCGGCGTCTTGTCCTTGATCGGCATTTCGAAGCTCAATCGCCAGCCGCCAGTATCGGGATTCGGTTGGGTGACGATATTCTTGATCTCCGCCTTTTCGGCGCTGACCGCGCCTTTGACTTTCTTGGGGTCGACCGATTTCAGAATGTCTCCGATCAGGTCCAATACGAAAAGCTTGTTGTCACCGCGAATTCCGATGCCGGTTCGGGAAAACCTCGCCAATGCGTGGGACTTCGGCGCATCCGGCCCCCAGTGCAGACGATAGGTGAAATTATGTTCCCCCTTTGACTGCAGCGCCGATTTTGGATGCCAGAACCCTGCGATATTGTCGTGGATCTCCTCTTTGGTGGGAATCTCAATCAACTGAACGGATCCTTCTCCCCAGTCTCCGATCGGCTCGACCCACAGACTCGGCCGACGCTCAAATTGTGATTCCAGATCCTCATACGCGAAGAAATTCTTCTCCCGCTGCATCAGTCCAAATCCGTGTGGATTGAGGTCGGCAAAGGTGCTGATCTGGAGATCGCGTGGATTGCTGAGCGGACGCCAAAGCTGCTCGCCCTGCCCATTATAAATCGCAAGGCCATCCGAATCATGGACCGCGGGACGAAAATCGTCGACGTCGTTGCGATCGTTCGGTCCGAAGAAGAACATGCTGGTCATCGGGGCAAGTCCGGCGTGATCAAGATCGACGCGGGGATAGAGCGACATCTCGACGTCGAACACGGTCGTCGCTCCCGGACGGATGGTGAAGCGGTAGGATGCAGCGGCACTCTTGCTATCGAGCAAAGCATGCACAACGATCGAGGTCGCATTCGGCGCGGGCTTTTCGATCCAGAACGCCTTGAACAGCGGAAATTCCTCGCCCTTTGCTTCGCCGGTATTGATCGAAAGACCACGAGCCGACAGCCCGTAAATTTCGCCCTTCGCGACTGCGCGGAAATAGCTTGCGCCAAGAAACACGCAGACCTCGTCGTAATAATCGGGTCGATTGATGGGAGCGTGGATTCGAAAGCCGGCAAAGCCGAGATCGGCGTCAGGCGGCGGTGGCTTAGTCTCGCCGAATGAAAAATAATCGGGCCGGTATTGAATCTTCGTCGCCTGTCCGTCCACGACTTCGTAGATGTCAACGCGGTTCTTGTAGAAGAACCCGCGGTGAAAGAACTGCACCTCGAACGGCAGCTTTTCGCCATGCCACAAGGCATGTTCCGGCAGAAAGCGGATCGCACGGTAGTGATCGTAATCGAGATCCTTGAACGCGTCCGGAAGTTTGCTATCCGGAGACACGAACTCCTTGCCGGCCGCGTCGCGCGCTAGTTGACGTACGCGGGACGAGCCAAAGGGTTCCGATGCCGATGACGCAGCCGAAACTCTCGCATGCGGAATAAGTGCCAAGACCGGCAAGGCGGCCGAGGTTGAAAGAAATTTTCGACGGTTCAAACGAGCTCCAGCAGCTTAAGCAGCGATCGGTTAAAAACGACGTCGCAGGCGTGGAGTTCCATAAGGCTCCGCAATGTTTGTGGATATCGTGACTTTCAAGATACTCCACGCAATTGAAAAGGCCAAAACATCTCTGCCAGCTGACTTTCGCCGTTTGCTAGTGCTCATGCCCTGAGGCTGCATGCCGGCATCAGCCGGTCGAACTCTATCAAGGAAAAGTATCGCCAGAATGGGGTTGGGAAAGCGAAGCCCCATTCACGATTAGGAGGCCGAAGAACGGTCCCGCTAAATGGGTCGGGGACTTCCCGACGGTTGAAACCGGCGGGCAATCATGGCGTGCGATTAGTAAGAACTCAATCGACTACGAGATACCGCGACGGAAGATTTCTACCGGAACAGCGGCGCCGATGATTACAGCGACCGTAGACAAGGTCCGTTTCAAATCGAAATCTACTTTCTTCATCAGGCCCCTATATTATGCACAAAAGCCAGCACGGTCTTGCACGCTATGTGCTCAGAATGCTGAGCATGAGGACATCTAGAGTTGCGACACCCTCTGATCACCGTGCGATCCACGACTATACGGGCGGCCCACGCACCTGCACGGATAGAGATGCAGGGTAGGCGTGCCCGGTGAAAGTCGGTTGTGTCGGTTATGTAGAGAACGGATACGGCGGGCGGTACATCGGCGGGTCCACTGGTGTATGATGTTACTGAGATGGAGGTTTTCGAGATAGTGTTTCAGGGAGACACAGGGAGCTTTCGCACCGTCCGTTTGTTGCTGAGTTTTTGATGTAAGCTTGGGGATCGCGATAATATGTCCGAATGTATGCGCTTCAAGGCGATAGCGAAACAAGCCTGAGCATCGATGTAAGCTTGCGCTAAGTCGCAACAACGCAATTTCGGCCAGCGTCTTTTGCTTGATAAAGTGCGGCGTCCGCTCGAGACAGAATCTCATCGGTCGAATCCGTTGGTCGGATAGAGCAAATTCCAGCCGACATGGTCAATCTCAAGTCTTCTGAGATTGCCGACCAATCCACCTCAGAGATAATCGATCGCAGCCGGTCCAGCATCCGAACTGCTTCGTCCTGAGCAGTGTCTGGCAGAACCAAGAGAAACTCTTCTCCTCCATAGCGCCCCAGTCTGTCGATAGCCCTGATATTTGCAAAGATCGCAATCGCGAAAGTGCGCAGCGCCTCATCACCTGCTGGATGGCCGAACTGATCGTTGATCTTCTTAAAAAAATCCAGATCGATAACGGCGAGAGAGCAAGAAGCTTTGGTGCGTTGAACGCGCGCAATCTCCTCGCTTAAGCATTTTAGTATGTTCCGCCTGTTTCGTACTCCTGTTAGTTCATCCAGCTGGGCAAGCTCTTCGATTTGTTGATAGGCGGCCTTGAGTTCGACGGTACGTTGATGAAGCTTTCGATTTACGGAATTGCCAATGACACCGAAGTACGCACACTGACCGATTGTTGTCACGAACAGACTGGTTCCGGCTAGCCATTCGGCTGGAGTTGTCAGAGGAACGGCAATTGTCGTTTTCAAGACGAAGAGTATTGTTGCTACGCAGCCACCTGTAAGAACCCACAGCGTCGCGGCCTCTCGCGCAGTCATACGCAAGCCCGCCGATGCGAAAATCACGAAAATGACGCTAAGGAAGACAATGCCGATTTCTGGGGCTACGACCAGAAATGCAAGTTGCATCGCGATATTGGTCGCGGCCTGATAGAACGTAAGGAAATGATCGTTGGATCTGTCGCCGATCTTCATTTCCGACAGGACGGCAAAGATGGCCGTTAGCCCAGTGCCGGAAAGAACAAATGCCGCTGGAAGAGTGATCGGGATCACCCCTGCATGCACATAGAGCAACAGAATGAGAGCGCCTGCAACGTAGCTCAGGGCTTGAACTGAGAGTATTTCCCGACGTTGCTTAAGCCACCTTCTTGATTCGAGGGACGATAGTCGAGCTTGCGCAACGCTCGATGAACTTGCTCTGTGCATTTGTACGCGATCGGCCTCTTGGGGAAACGACGACTTGACTGGTTCTCGGGGACAGTCAGAAACTTGTGTTTGATGCCACAGTGATGAAGCACGAGGCACATCATGCGGCGGCGATCGAGAAAGACCTGTTGGGTGAGCTTTTGGCCGGACGTGCCCCGGATCTTTTCGGCAAGGATGGCCAGACCAGATCACTTTGTGGAGTCGTGCGCGGGCATTGGACGAACTTCCTCTAATTTGGGCGACACGGCCGAATCTCATCGTCGCTTCACCTAACGCTCCGATCAGACAGCATTAAAGTACCGCCAAACACTCTGCAGAACGCAACAAAGCTCCGGTCTACTTCAATGAATCGGATGAATGCCGACTGATCGGTGGCAATTCCTTTGGCAGGAATTCTACGCCCATTTCGTTGCTCATCCTCCATCTGACTTTACATCGCCGATAGGTGCGCACACCGGCTGCGCCATTGCTTGAGAGCAAAAGGAGAAACTCCTCGATTTCCGCCATCTCGAGCAGGTTGGAGAACCAAAGCTTGGCTCCCGTTTCCGAAATGTCGATGATCTCGCACGAATGCTGCCAAGCGCCGTCAGATGCGACGATCTGCACCTTCATACCGTTTGAAAATCGAACGCGGGGCTTTTGCCGTTTATCCTGGATCATCATGAAGCACTGAAGCGAGACCGATTGATTGATCAGCTTTGCCGTCGTGACAATACTTGACCTACCCATTTTGGGCATGGTGCTTTATAAGCATGAACGGCAGGAGCAAGCGTTGATGGCCTTAGAAGAGAAGTCGCTGCCCGACGATCTCGTGAGAGCGGTTGCACGGCATACCTTGGCGTATGTCCTATGCTCGATCAGCGAACTATTCCGCCATTATGATTTCGATCCACTGGATCTGCTCATCGTTCATGCGATCCTGAATGCTAACGTGCTAAACGTGATGAAAGATGACGCTTTGGATAAGCGGTTCGCGAGCGTCCATGCGACTGAACCAGACGCGGTTAAGCAGGGTGTCTCGCGAGCGACGCTGTCCCGCTTTCTAAACCTTCCGATCGAAACCATACGGCGGCGCGCGAACCAGCTGAAGAAAAGGGGAATACTGGCGGAACGGGATGATGGGCTGCTTGTCTCTGAAACGAATCAATTCAAGTTCGGCAACAACCATCACCTTCAGCGGATGAACATCATATTTGTCAGAAAATTGCTTCGCGATCTCGCACGCACCGGCATACATGGACCAGACGATCTCTAGTCTAAGGAGTCATGAGTGTGCCAAACGATGGGAGATGCTGCGATATTTGGAAGTCTGTCATTTGTGCTACGGCCTGGTGCCCGAACCATCGGAGCGCTGATGCTGGGCGATCTTCTCGCAGCCGCCCAGGATGACAACCTCATCGACAAAGTCCTTAACCGTCACCTCCTGGAAGCCGTAACTGGTCGACGCGGAGTAGTCGTTGACACGGTGCGGCAGCGCACCAGTATGGTCGACGAGCCCCGCGCAGCCCGCTTTTCGCACCCACCTGTTTGGTCGCCTCGACCGGGTTTCGGCTAACTCTGTCGTATCAGATCGAAGATCACCTTACCGTTTACAGGGCTGTCCGTTTGGTTGGACGCAACGCTTGGCGGCTTGCGGTGCCGGACGGGCCGCGGGTGGTGGCGGAGGACGAACGACTGGTCGTGCAACCGCAACTGGATGCGGAGCCGTGCGCACAACGGCCGGCGGAACAGGGCGCGACATTTGAGGCGGTTGTGGAGGAGCCGGCCGCGCCATCGGCGGAGGCGCCGGCCGTGCAACCGCCGCTCGCGGTGGGATAGGGCGGACGGCGGGCGGCGGAGCGGGGCGTGCCATCTGCGCGGGTCGCGGCGCCACCCGCGCATTCGGCGGTGAGACGACGTGCGCCGTTGGAGGCGGAGCCGGGCGCACAATGCGTGGCGACATGGTTGTTACCGGACGCAGTCCTTGCTGAAGATGCTGGACTGTCGGAGCCGGCCGACCGCGCTGACTGGGCAATGGCTGGACGGCAGTTTTGCTGCCCGATTGCAAGGATGGCACAGCCGGTGGCGGCAGTGTCCCATGCTGCGCCTGCGGATGCGGAGGCTGAGTCGAGGACGGCATTGTGGCGCTCGCCGGAGGCGCTGAATGTGAGCCCGCGGCGCCAGATAACGGCTGCACCGGTGGTTTGCCGCCGGTCGGTGCAAGCGGGGTTTGCGGTTTACCATTTGTTGACGGCAGCGGTTGTCCGCCGGGAGTGCCCGGCAATGGAGATGTAGCCGCTTTGCGATCCAGTGAAGCAGGCACCTGTTGGCCCGACGGGGTGGGCAGTTGGCCGGGCTGCTTGATCGTAGGTTGTGGTCCTGGCATCAGGGGCTTGGTCTGCTGCGCGGGTGTTGGCGGACTGTGCTGCGGCATGGTCATCGCCGCCTTTTTCGCCACTGTTTTCGGCAACGACGGCGCCAGCAAAGCGGCGCCGGCGACTGCGGCACCTGCCGCCGCGATCCCGACAGCGGCTCCATGCGAGGGAGCGGCCGCGACGCTCGGCATATTCGGCGTCGCATGCAGTCCCGGTGGCGGCGCGGCAGGAGAGGTTGCCGTCGGGTTCGTAGCGGCCGGTTGCGGAGCAAGCGCCTGCACCGGCGTGACCGTCTGTGCCTGGCCGCCCGGCCTGGTGATCGTAACCATGTTGGTGGTGTTGTTGATCACGACGGTGTTGTGAATGTTGTTGTAGATGATGTTCTGCGGCGGCGGCGCGATGTATGGCGGCGGGCTGTAATATACCGGCATCGGCACGTAATCGGGGACCGGCAGGACAAACGCCGCGAAGACGGGGGGCGGTGGCGCCAGCACGACGAAGTCCGGTGGCGGCGGCGGCAGGAAAAAGACCGGTGGCGGCGGTGGCGGCGCGAAATCGTAATCCGGATCGTCAAAAACAAGCATCGGCTGACGGAAATACACCACCTCGTCCTCGGGCGGCGGCGGCACATCATAGCTGATTGCCGCAAAGGTCGGCGGAGGCTCGAATGCCGCGGCGAGATACGCGAGGCGGCGATGGGCGTCGGCGACATGCGGGCCGCGCGGATAGCGGCGCAGATACGACCAATAGGCCTGCGGCGTATCTACATTCCGCGTGTGCCTCCAGGTGATCGCTTCCCGGCGCGCGGCGACGATGGCGCGAACCCGTCTCGCCATCGGGTCGTCGGGATAGGCGGCGAGGAAGTCGAGATAGCCTCGTAACGTGTCGCGATCGAGAGCGGCGACATAAGCATCCTGCGCGTCGAGATCGCGGATCGGCTTGGTGCGCATCGTTGCGGTCTGCGCGGTGGATGCCGCAGGCGGCGGTGCGTCGGGTGCGCGATCGAAGAACATCACCGGCGCTTCGACCTTCGACGTGTCCCAGGGGACTTCGCCGCCCTTAGTTGTTTCATTGACGCGCAGACGGGTCCGATCGAACACCTCGGCAAGCGGCAGGCCGCCGGTGCGGATCATTTCCGCAAGGGCCTGAGCATAGGCGCCATACGGTCCCTGCTCCTTCGGAGCCACGGTGCCGGGCGTCGCGTTGAAGGCGATCAACATGTGCGGCTCCGGCTCCACCAGAGCGAGACCGCTGGCCAACGGCTGGCCCGATTGGGCGAACGGGTTCGCGCGCGCGGCATCGAGGACGACGATGCCCGCTTTGATGTTCAGCGCCGCCAGCGGCCGGATGTAGTCCGATAGCCGCAAGGCTTCCAACGGCACGTCGGTATCGCGCGCGAGCTTTGCATCGATCGGCACGAAGTAATTCTCACCCTCGAGCTGCACGCCATACCCGCCGAGATAGATAAAGGCGACGGTGTCGGGGCCGGACGCGCTGACCTTGTCGAGAAACTCGCGGAATGTGCGGCGCAGGGTATCCTGATCGAGATCGCGCGCGCCGACCACGTCGAAGCCCGCGGCCTGTAGCGTTTGGGCGATGAGGCCGGCATCGTTTGCCGTGGTTGGTAATGCTTCCGGCTGATAGGCGGCGTTGCCGATGACAAGAGCAACGCGCTTTTCAGCTTGCTGCGCGTTGGCCGGGGGCAGTGATGTGAACGCGACGAGTACGAATGCAATGCAAGCCAGGAGGCGCATGGATCTTGCTCCGATCATCGCAGATGCCCTGTGCATCTTATCAAAGAGGCCATGAACAACCCCTGAGCGAAAGTGACCCAAATTATGGCGAGGTTTTGATGGTAGCCTGTCAGACAATCGATCAGTAAGTTGGAATTCTCCAGCTTTGCGTGGCATAGCAACTGAGCAAGCTGAGGGCGAAAACCCAGTGTGGTCAGGCGATGTTCGTCATTTGCCGATTTTTAAGACGCGATGACGACCCAGCTTCAATCCAAGCTTGCCAACTTAGCTGAAACTTAGAAAGTCGCGCGAGTGGGCGACCCGATTCAAAGGCTTCTAACGCCCCACCCGTAGCCGACTTAGCAAATCGAACAAGCGCCGAAACGACGCGTATGGTCGTTGGAACGCAGGTGTGGTGGCCTGTTCCGATGCCCCTCCATGTTGGAAAGCCGCTGCTTTTGTGTCGGTAGGGCCATTGCGGTATAGCGAGGCGGAAGGCTCACCCCTGACTTGAGGCGTCCGCTATCAGTACCGTCCCCGGTAATAGCGTTCGTCGCATTCGGCAACATAGATGCGTCCATCAGGGGCGCGGTAGCGGCACATTGGCGGACCGCCTGGACGCGGGTTGGTTGAATCGGCGACGGCCGCTCCGAGCAAAGCACCGGCACCTGCGCCGAGGAGCGTACTTCCAGTATTTCCGCCAATGGCCTGACCAAGGAGTGCGCCCGTGGCCCCGCCCAGAACGGCGCCAGTAGCGGTGCGCTGCTCTCCATAGGTCTGCGCGCAGCCCGCCAGGACTGCCCCGAGCAGGGCGATAAACGCTGTGGTCTTCAGATTAGCCATGAATGGAGCCCCTACGATGGTGGGGCACGACGGCTACGCTGCCGTGCCAGAGAATGATGAAAGTATCTGATTGTCCGGTGAATACTTGCTTATCGGCACATCAATCGTCATCGTTCCAGCGACGATGCCAGCCGCCATGCCACCCCCGATCATGTGGCCAGCCGTAATAGCCATTCCCATGCCGGTAGCGGCGCCAACGCCAGTCATCGTCGTCGTCACGATAGTAGCGGTAAGCGCGATCGTAATCCCGACTCCACCAGCAGCGGCCCCATTCATTACAAACCCAACGAACCTGATCCACATTGGATGCTGTGGGCAGCGCCGGAGCGACCGGCATCGCATTGGCGGCTGTCATGGGCAGGCCACCCAGGGCCGCAGCACACGTAACAACCAGAAACATCTTTCGCATTGAAGCCTCCATCGGTTGCTAAGTGCAGCATAGAGCGTGCCGAATGAACCATGGTTGAATGGATTACGGTTCGATCGTGGTAAAATGTGGGAAAGCTGGGAGCTTTCGATAGCGCCCTCAGGGCCAGCCGAAACATTGGCCAGCAGATCTTCGATTCGATCAACAGAGCAATGCATCAACATTGGATGGACGATCACCCGTCGCTGTCCTGGTACGCGCTTTGGCCAAGCGCTCGTCACCATCTTCATGAAATACTTCGATGTCTGGCCTCACGGACGGTTGCTTCGACCAGAAGTGCGAGACACCCAAGGAGAAGAACGGCACCGCCCAAAAGCGGCTCGACATGTCCCGCGAGCAGAGCAGCCACGATCGCGACCAGTAGCAGCGTCGCTGTAGCAAGCCTCGCGTCGGCGAGGAACATGCCGAGAAGCTCCTTGGCAACATCGACGAGAATACTCATCGTGCGGTCACCGGGCGCGGGTGGACGCGTCGAAGCGTAGCTGCCGTTGCGTGAGCGACAACCAAGAACAGCGCCGCAAAGGCAATCAGGGCGATGTCGTGACCGGGCCAATCAATGCCCAGGCCCTCGCCCGTCCAGAAAATGCCGAAGGCCGACAGCATGACTCCGACACCGAATTTCAGGGTGTTCTCGGGGACCTTCGCCAGCGGTTTGTGAACGGCGACACCCACTGTCAGGACCGCTAGGCAGGCCGCGAGGGCGCCCAATGCGGCGGGCCACAGCAAACCACGACCCGCACCAACCGCTATGACGATGAATGCAACCTCAAGTCCTTCGAGCAGCACCGCCTTGAATGCCGTCAGACCTGCGATCCAATCGAGCGAGGCTCGTCGCTGATCGGCAGTCTTGGACAATTGAGCCGACTCGGATGTGAAAATGGCGTCCTCGTTGTGCAGGGCGATGACGCCGGCCGCCCGCAGGGTCGCTTTGCGCAGCCATCCCATGCCGAACAGAAGGAGGAGCACACCGATGCCAAGCTGGAGAAGCTGGATCGGGACGCGGCCGAGCAACGGGCCAAGAAGCACGACCGCTAGGCCGAGTACGGCGAGAGCCGAAAGCGTACCGAGGGCTGCTGGCCGCCAACCGCGCAACGTGCCAACGGCCAGGACGATCGTGAACGCCTCCACCACCTCAACGAGTGAGGCGAGGAACGCCGAGCCGATAGCCGGCGCTGCGACACCCCAGGTTGCCGCATCCATTCAACACTCCATGGCTTTGTAGTACATACTACGTTGTGATAAAATTCTCGTAGTAATTATGACGATTTCAAGGAAGCTGACCCAAGAAAGCGGACCGATGTGACGATCAGGTTTGATGAACGAGTTGCAGACCGTTTCGAACGGATGAGCCCGGCGGAGCAGCGTGCGGTCCGATTCTTTCAGGAAAATCGGGAGGAAGTGCTGATCGCCTCGGCAGCAGCATTGGCCGCCAGGGCGAAGACCAGTGACGCTACGATTGTGCGGGCGGCAAAGGCGCTTGGCTTTGCCGGGCTCGACGACCTACGCCGCACCCTTGCCGGCGAGCTGCGTAGTTTGATCACTCCGGCCGAGCGGTTGACGCGAACACTCAATGAGGTCGGCCCAAGTCTTTCTAACGCGTTCGAGATGACGCTCGAGATTCATCTTCGATCGCTCGAAAGCCTCCGTCGCACCATCACCGCCGATCAGTTTAAGAGGGCGGTAAGCAGCATCACCAAAGCGCGGCGCGTTCTGGTCTTCGGCCTTGGGCCGTCGAGCGCCATGGCGGCCTATCTCGTCATCCAGCTTGGGCGCTTTGGTTTGGATGCCGGGAGTCTGACCAACACAGGCCTGCTTTTCGCCGATGACTTGCGGAAGCTGCGCGATGGCGATCTCGTCGTCATCCTGGCCTACGGGCGCGTCTATGCGGAACTGGCAGTCCTCCTCGAGGAGATCCAACGGCGCCGGCTGGCGTCGCTGATCCTGACGGATACCCTTGCTGGCAGGCTGCGGCGCCGCGTCGATCTCGTTTTGCCCGTGGCACGAGGGCGCGCTGATTTGCTGAGCATGCATACGGCCACGCTCGGGCTGATCGAGACGCTTCTGGTCGGGGTCGCGACAACAAGGCCGCGTCAAACGCTCGCCGGCCTGAAAAATTTAAACCAATTGCGCGAAAGACTGGCCGGAAAAGGTGCGCATTTGCCGATGCCAGGCTCGCAAACTCGCTGAAGGATGTGCCTCGTGGTCGGGAGATGTCCGCTCAGCAGAATCGGCGGCTGATGATTTCGCTCATTTCCGGCTAACCCAGCGATCCTAGAATTGTTCACCCAATGATCGATGGACGATTGCAGTTTCACCTTCCGCCACGTTATCCATGCATGTCGGCGACGATGCAAAGGATCTTCGAAGATATGCTATCGCACGCGTGTTCGCGCGGTCCGGAGATGAAATGCGTGTTCTTTTGATCGAAGACGACCGTATGATCGGCGACAGTCTGATCGCGGCGCTGAAGCGTGAAGGAATGACGGTCGACTGGGTTCGCACCGGAGCCGATGGCGAGGACGCTCTGGCCAATGGCGGCCATGGACTCGTTTTACTGGATATCGGCTTACCTGGTCGATCGGGCGTCGATTTGCTGAAGGATGCACGACGGGCAGGTAATTCCACTCCTGTCCTCATCATCACCGCACGCGATGGCGTCGATGATCGGATCATCGGCCTGGATGTCGGTGCTGACGATTATATCGTGAAGCCGTTCGAAATGCGCGAGCTTCTGGCGCGGATGCGGGCGGTGTTGCGCCGCCATGCCGGCGCCGCTCAATCCATCTTGATTGCCGGTGATGTCACGCTGGATCTCGAAAGCCACGAAGCGACCTATCGTGGGACAACGGCCGTGCTTCCGGCGCGTGAATTCGCGCTGATGCACGCCCTGGCCGAGAGACCCGGCGCAATCTTGTCACGATCGCGCATCGAGGAGCGCATTTATGGCTGGGGCGAGGAGGTCGAGAGCAATGCGATCGACTTCCTCATTCACTCGATACGGAAGAAATTCGATAAGGACGTCGTCCGCAATGTCCGCGGCGCCGGATGGATGATCCCGCGGAGCGAGCGATGATCTCAATACGACGGGCCGCGCTGATCTGGATGACGACCGTCTTGACGATTGTAGGAGCAGTCGCGTTCATCGCCGCATACGTGATCGCGCAACAGGAAGTGGCTGACTTTCTTGACGGCCAACTCCGGCAGATCGCCATCAACGTCGGCGACAACGTGATGTTAACGCCTGCGCCAACTGAGCCACAGGATCCCGAGGATGAACTTGTTATCGAGGTGTGGTCCCGCGCCGGAGCGCTTTTGCGCCGAACGCCGAACGCACCTTCGGTTCCGCGCCTGAATTCGGCAGGTTTTGCGACCATCGACGCAGGGGGAGTATCTTGGCGTGTGTATCAGGCGCGAGATGCCGATCGAACGGTGCAAATCGCGCAACAGATGGAGGTTCGTCGGGAAATAGCGGCTTCGGCGGCAATCCAGGCAGGGATCCCAATCCTGATCCTTATTCCGTTGGCTTGGCTGGTTGTCGGATGGTCCGTCGGGCAATTGACCGGCCGATTGCAGCGCCTCGCAGAGAATATCGCTGGGAAAAGCCTCGACAGTCGAGCGCCCGTACCAATAGCAGACGTGCCGGCCGAAATCGTACCGTTGGTCGAGGCGATGAATGGGCTCACCAACCGGCTGCGCGACGCCTTGGACCAACAGAAGCGTTTTGTCGCCGATGCAGCTCATGAGCTTCGCACGCCGTTGACCGCTCTTCAAATTCAGGTCGACAATCTGGATGCACGGCACAATGACACCGACCCAGCGTCAACCACGAAACTACGAGATGGCTTGGCGCGCGCGCGTCGATTGGTCGAGCAATTACTCCGTCTTGCGCGTTCTGACGAACCAGAGAACGCCTCGACACGAGAAGTCATCGAGCTTTCGAACGTCGTTACGCAATGCGTCGCCGATGTGATTACGATAGCCGAATCCAAGGGCGTGGATCTCGGCATCGTGCAATCCGACCCGGTATCGATCGTGGGCTCACGCAGCGATCTTGCGCTTCTTTTCGGCAACCTGATCGACAATGCGGTTCGCTATACGCCGAAAGGCGGTGTCGTGAACGTCTCTATTCGGCGGCTGAACGGCAGGTTCGTCGTCGAGGTGACGGATACCGGGTCGGGCGTGGCGGAGGCTGATATTCCGCGCCTGTTCGACCGCTTCTTCCGAGCCGCGCCGTTGGACATTGAAGGTAGCGGTTTAGGTCTGGCAATCGCAGCCTCTGTGGCCAGATGTCATGGCTTTCAAATCGAGATCGTCAACGGCCCGGATCGCCAAGGATTGATCGCGCGCGTATCAGGCTCCGTTTCTTGACACAGCGCAGCTCGCTTATAGTTCTCGAGTGCCACAGCATTTTGAGTAACGTTGACTGAACTCGCCGGATCATGTCGCAGCAGTCCTTCTCGCTTAGACAAGCGGAAGATCGAGCCGCCAATTTCGCTACTGGCGGGTTGCCTCCGTAGGCCCGGACAATCGATCCCTTGACAACCGACATTATTCGAATTCCAGCGTCTGGATCACTTTGGCGCGCGTACGGCGCTAAAGCATCTAATTCAAAACACGTTGTTTGATGTTTTGAGTGTCGTACAGCGGTTCAGCTCCTGCTCACGATCAAAATTTGCATCCTGACATCGCAGCTTGTTTGGTCTTGGCCGAGAGAGGCGGCACTAGTATCGCTGCAACCTTTCGAGACGGTCCCGGATACCCCCAGAGTCGCGTGGTCGCCTGAAATTCCAGGCAAGACCCACGACCAATGCGCTGGCGGGTCTGTTTCATCCAACTCATGCAGACTGGATCGTCGCGGAAACATAAAGCGGTCCATCCATCACTGACCATAGGCGCATCCGGCGTTTCGAGGGGCCGATTGTAACGCGGGTGATCAGCACTGTAAAAAGCCGTTGCATAAATCAGCCCGTCGTCCCCGCCAACGCGAGATAGAGGTACGCCGAAGGCGGCACGCCAACGCTGCGTCACGACGGTGGCTGCTTCTTGATAGTAGTTGCGCCCCTCCTTGAAGGGATGCCAATTCCGGTAAAGCGCATGGAAGGGCGAGCCGACCAGAAAAATAAGCAGTAGGGAAAGCACGATCGCGGCAAGGTTCGTCGTATCTACCCGGTCGACAGGAAAACGTGTGGCGCAGACCGCAACCACGACAGGCATGAACAACGCCTGAAGGTGCCAAATCCCAGGGAGGCTACTTGAAAATGCGAGAGCGGTCGTACCCGCGAGCAGCACGGTTCCAACGAATATCATGGCCAGCAACCATAGCGATTCATCCAAGTTGGCGAGATCGTGCAGCCATTCGTGCCAACGGAAGCGAATCATTGCGATCCACACAATCGTCGGCAAGATCATGAAACCGGCGATTCCGAGGAAAAATTTCGCCACATCGGATACGGACTCGGAGAACGGAAGTCCGGCGTGATCGAGCGCGTAATGGAAAGACGGTTCACCATGGGTCCGCAGCCAAAGAATGTGAGGCGATAGAGCGATCAACCCGGCGACAATCGAAATCCAGGGCGCTTTTGAGCCGAAATATTGCGCACGGCGCGGATGGCAGAGCGCCGCAAAACAGAAGCCGGCAAGCAGAAATACGGAATAGTATTTGCCGAGCATGGCCAGAGCGCCGAGCAGCCCCGCCAGCACTGACCAAAATATATCGCGCTTCTCAAATGACCGAAGGAATGCGTAGGTTGCCAGAGGCCACGCCGCAAGCAGGACGCTGTTGGCATTGAAGCGTTGCGCGTGAAAATCGTAGGCCGGGAGTAGAAACAATAATAAGAGAACAATGAGCCGCTTGTCGCCCCGCACGAACCGCCTTGCGATCAAGTCCACCGACCACAGCGCGACAGCCGCGTTCACCGTTGCCAGAAGCTGGAAGGACCAGTCGGCCTTGGGAAAAATTAAGGTCCAGCCGTGGACCACCCAACCCATCAGCGGCGGATGCTTGGCGTTTCCCCAGGCCCAATCTCGACCGACCGACCAGGTCTCTAACACATCCGGGTGCAGACCGGCATTCCAGTACGCCAGCACAAGCGTCAGGGTCCAAATAGCAACAAAGCCGACCAAGAACGCAGGAATAGCCCAACCTGGTTCAACTCCATCAAGCCAAAGCATGATATTGCGACGCCAGGCTGTGGCGTAGCGATCCGACGGATACGAGATCGCTAGGTTCGATTGATATAACAAATTGTCTGGGGGATCTTCGCGCAAGGGTGCCAACATTAAGGGAGGGACGACGATGGGTTCAGAGATTTACCGAGACCATTGCCGGCAGAAGGTCAGATCAGTGTCTTTGCACCCGGCAGAGGCAGCCTTGCATTTGCAAACGACACAGATCGCACGATCGTATTTCCGCGATCGTGGACTCAGTCTGAAGCTGCGCGAGCGGTCAATTCGGACTCCGCGTCAGTTCGATCGCGCCGGCCTCGTCGTTCGATGAGATAGCGGCGACTCAGTCGGATCGAGATCAATGGCAGATCCTGACGCGTGGGTAGACCCATCGGTCGCTATCGTCGTCCCAGTAGGCGCGGCCGCGGACCCAATGGCATTCTGATTCTTGCTCCGGCGTCACATAGATTTCTGCAGGAGGATCGTCGTATTCGTAGTGTGGGCCGGCTGCCGCTACACCAAGCAATGCTCCTGCCGCCAAGCCGCCAATGACCCCGGCCGCTATTCCACCATCGTCTTCGCCGGCGTGCGCCGGGGGTGCAAAGACAGTGACCAGTGGTAACGTCGCCAAAACAAGAGCAATCCGCAGAACCCGTTGCATTTATATTCTCCTATCGTATCGCGAATAGCTCCGGCCTGCGCTCCGTCCATCACATGTACCGCCGGCCTCGAGCGATAATCGCCTCAACAGATCAGTCACTGATGTCCCTCGAAACTTAGCTCCGAATTAGTGCAGGGCTCCGCCGAACGATTTTCGATAGACTCCGCCGACCAGGATTGAGCTGTATGTTCGCCGAAGATTTCAGGAGCGCATACGATGGCGTTGACGCATGGAGTAATTGCCCATGGCTCTGCGTAAACGGCGATGCCGATCCCATCACTGGCAAAATCAGGCAGGGGTTATTGGTTTGTCCGCACCTGCGGTGCGCGCGTCGCGAGATCGCCTCATCGACGCTCATTTGCGGAGGCGCTCACCCGTCGCAAGCGTCGCTCTAACGATGGCGACAGGTGGCTCTTAAATCCGCCCGCGCAACAAGGAATGGTTATATTCCATCGACCATCCAGCCGAGACCTCTTACGTTGCGAATAGACGATGTTCCGAGCTTCCTGCGGATCGCGTGGATCAAGAACTCGACGGCGTTACTCGCGATCCTCTCATTCCAGCCGTAGATGTGTCGTTCAAGGTCGGTGCGCGACAAAATTGCTCCTGGACGGAGCATGAGAGCCTGAAGAAGAGCGGACTCGCGTGCCGTCAGGTATACCCTGGCGCCGTTGTGAACGACTTCGTGAGTTGCCGGGTTCAGGCTTATCAGGCCATTGGTCAAGATTAGTGGATTGCCGTTGCCCTTGTGTCGCAGGATGGCCCGCATGCGCGCCAGGAGTTCTCGGATGTCGAAAGGCATGACGAGGCAATCGGCGGCGCCGAGATCGAGCGCGTGGATTCGATCGTCAACCCCGTCACGCGTGGTCACGACGATGACAGGCAACTGAGCGTTCAACTTCCGGAATTCGCGCAGCACCTCGGTACCCTTCGCAGCTGATAGTCCCAGGCCGAGCAACGCAAGATCGTAGGCTTTTGCACGCGCGGCTTCGATCGCGGTTTGACCGTCCGTGACCCAATCCACCACATATGTTGCCTCCCTGAGAGCCTGCATCGTAGCCTCCCCAATCATGCGATCGCCAATCACAAGAACGAGCATGAAATACTCCGTGCCGACGGTGCGCTGGAACGTCTCTCGGCCAATCGTGAAACCAAATCGGCTTGTTTCAGCGGCTGCACTCCTTTCGCTTCGGGGATGGTCTCCGCCTCAGCGTTCGGAAATGGTTTCATATAAGTCCATCGAACAATTAGCGACGCCTTAGCTCCGATGGCTTCAATTTCTTGATCCATCGCTCAGCATCTAAGTTTTCCCTAATTCGGCGGAGTTATCCGACATAGACCTTAGTGGCCTGAACCGAGTCCGGTCCAGGAAACCTGCCGAAGCGCCATCAACCGTCTCGTCGCTGTTATGAATCGAGTGTAGCGGACCAAGCTGAGACGACGCGCGCGTGTTTGGAAACAACGATACCAATTGAGGCATCTCTCATGAAAACTGAACTCTCTGAAAGCTTGAGCAAGGTCCCCGCAGTCACACTCGGGTTCTGGATCATCAAAATTCTTGCGACGACGCTCGGGGAAACCGGCGGCGATGCGCTCACAATGACTGTTTTCCACGCTGACAAGAATGCACACAACGGCGGATATCTGATCGGCACCGGAATATTCCTTGCCATCTTCATTGCCGCAGTTGCGGCTCAGATCTCCACGAAGAAATTCAACGCCTGGGTCTACTGGATCGCCATCGTGGCGTCGACGACCGTCGGCACGGCCATGGCGGATTTCTTCGATCGCTCCCTGGGGATCGGTTACACCGGTGGTGCGTCGATCCTCTTTTGTCTCGTCCTAGCTTCTCTTGCGATCTGGTATTTTGCCATGGGCTCCGTGGACGTCATGACCGTCGCAACGCCAAAAGTCGAAATCTTCTATTGGGTGACGATCACCTTTTCCCAGACGCTCGGCACTGCCCTCGGCGATTGGCTCGCTGATACTGGCGGGCTCGGCTATCAGGGCGGCGCGCTCGTTTTCGGTGCGGCACTGGCCGTCACCGCCGCGCTCTATTACTGGACGAACGTATCGCGCGTGCTCTTGTTCTGGGCGGCCTTTATTTTAACGCGACCGCTCGGGGCGACCGTAGGTGACTTCCTCGATAAACCGATCAGCCACGGCGGTCTCGACTTGAGCAGGCCGCTTGCTTCGGCAATGCTGGCGGCAATCATCATTGGCCTCATCTTGCTGTTGCCTCAGCGCGCCGGCCGGCACCCGGCATGACCATGGACGAAACGATATGCTGCCTCGCACCGACACAAGATGGGCGTCTGCGGACATTGTGAGGAGAGCTCCAAGAAGACACATGGGGCGGCGGATCAGTTCCGCCGCCCTCGCTGCGGGGCTGACGGTCACGTGTCTCGCTCCGGCGATAGCCGGGCCGCCCTATCAATCCGACGATCCAGAGCCGACCGAGTATCGCCACTATGAAATCTACACTTTCAACAAGGGAGCCCGTTCAAAGGGTGATCTTGCGGGAGCGAGCGGCATCGACTTCAACTACGGCGCGGCCCCCAACTTGCAACTCACAGCAACGCTGCCCGTCGGCTTCGATTTTCCTTCGAACGGGCCGGCTGCCTTCGGCCTCAGCAACATCGAACTCGCGGCAAAGTACCGGATCCTCCATCAAGATACATTTGTGTTTGACGTCGCCGTGTTTCCGCGCGTCTTTCTGCCAAGCGGTTCCCGATCGGTCGGCGATCGCCAGGCGTCTGTTCTGTTGCCGATCTGGGTGCAGAAGGACTGGGGCAAATGGTCGGCCTTCGGAGGCGGCGGTTGCCAGATCAGTGCCGCCGGGCGTTCGCATGATTTCTGCCTCTATGGCGGCACCGTGACGCGGCAGATCGCGCCGACATTACAACTCGGCATCGAACTTTTCCACCAGACCGCCGACGGTATCGGAAATCCGGCAACGACAAGCCTTGGCATCGGTGCGAAATACGATCTGAATGACAATTTCCATCTTCTCGGCTACGCCGCGAAGGGTATTCAGAACGCACGGACCGCCAATCAGTATTCCTGGTATGCGGCGGTTTTATTCACGTTCTGAATCGGCAACCCACAACAGCTCACTCGCTTCGACGGCGACCGGGCAGCGTTCAGCGACAGACGCTTGCTAACCCCGATCCACGCTAAGTCCCCGCTAACTCCGTGTGCGCAAGATGGATCGTCACACCCAGAACGATTTTCCGGCTTGCGGGTGGCAAGGGCATCTTCACCTCGATCATGGGATGACAACCTGGAGATGCCCCGCATTGTGCCGCCAACAGGGCAGGTTTCCGATGGACGAGAAGCGCAAATCAACGCGACACCGTGTTCTGAAAGCCGGCAAAATTGCGTTTAGTGGGGCAGTCGTCGACTGCACTGTTCGCAATCTGTCTGAGACCGGCGCGGCTCTTGATGTCGTCAGCTCGGTGGGGATTCCCGATCACTTCACGCTGATCATTGCGGTTGACCACGTCCAGAAACCTTGCCGTGTCGCCTGGCGTAAGGCGACACGGATTGGCGTGCATTTCGGTTAGGACAGATTCAACTAGAAAGGCGTGGTGCCAAAGTACCGCGCCTCGATATTTCATCGAAGGCTGAAAATCGGGCTCACGCGGCGCGCCGACCGTTAATACGGACGCTATACGCGCCCGCGTATTCCCGAGGTCCCTTCCATGCCGACGATTCTATGGGACGCGCCAGCGAGAAGGATTGACGTTCCAGGCTTCTACTCCTCATCGTCGTCATCTTCATGACCGATGGCGAAGCCGAATGCCCTCGGGAGCGGCTCGTAATAGACCGGCGGGGGTGCGTAGTAGACGCGTGGCCGCTCCACATAAATCTGACCCGGCTCGGCCGAATGATGGCGATAGCGATGCTCGCCCCGCCAATGATGCTCGCGCCATTCATGTCGTCGCCAACCATCGTCGTCGGCATGGGCGGCGGAGACACCGATCGTCGCTGCCAGACAAAGTGAAGCCACCACCACTGAAAAAATGCGCATGATCCGTCTCCGTGTGTTCGATCAAGTTGCAAGATGAGCCAAAGTGATCCCGTTCGGTGACGTAACTACGGCGTCCATCGATAAAATAAATGCGATTCATGGTGAGGCTTCTAAGTTTGTCCTAAGTCTTCCGTGTGGCCAACAAACGCGATGAGGCGACGGCCAAGTGAACAACGTATAGCGCTATCAGAAACAGCCCTCATTCGTCCCTAAGTTCAGAGCGCTATCGTTATTTCGGTCGATGACGCGATCACTGCGTCTTGTACATGCTCGTGAATTGTCGTCGTCGAAAGACTCCAGCCCAACTGCGGCGGGAGATACTGGCAGGCCGCGCGTCTCGCGCCTCGAAGTGTCGATACGCGCGAACAACTATTTTGACCTCTTAGGCTCGTAAGTATCATGATTCCTTCTATTGGCAGCTTCCTGCACCAGGCCGCGGACCTCGTCGCGCAGCAGCCGCTACTCGCTATCGGATTCGTGTTTGTTCTGGCGCTGTCCGAGTCGCTTCCGGTCGTCGGTGCTCTGGTGCCGGGCACCGCGACAATTCTGACGATTTCGGCGATGGCAGGCGTTGGACTGATACCGGTTTGGGCAGTTCTCATTTCAGCTTGCCTGGGAGCGATCGCGGGGGATGGCGCAGCGTATTGGCTGGGGCATTGCTATCAGGAGCAGGCGCTGCGGATGTGGCCAATGGCACGCTACCCGGAGGCGATCCGACGCTCGGAGGAATTCTTCGCACGCCATGGCGGCAAATCGATCACGATCGCACGCTTTACCCCCGTCGTGAGAGCATTCGTGCCACTGATCGCCGGGATTTCCGGCATGAACCCTCGACGCTTTTATACTGCAAATGTGGCCTCTGCGATCGTGTGGGCGATCTCACACATCGTCCCGGCCGCGGCGGCAGGCGCGTCTTTCGTCGCACTCCACCAACACGCCGGTGCGATGGGCATGACCCTTCTCATGCTTGTTGGCTTGGCGGCTTTCGCCTTGTGGAAAATACGTGCAGGCTTGCGGCCAGAGTGACACTTATTCAATTTGATCCGAAAGTTTTAGCGTGACCGATATGCACACGCATTCGCCGCCTGGATGGCACGGGCGAGTCGGGGTGCATTTCGCGTTTCCAAGACAGCTTACCCCGCGGGCGACGTCATCATTTGTCACCTCGACTGCGCCAGTACATCCCGATCAATATTTAGACCGATGTCACGGCGCTAACCTATCGCGAGCATCTCGAACCGCTTCATGATGCGACTCGAATTCTTTACGAACGTCCTTCCACCAAGGCGATAGACCGGCCCACCGCTGTAGTCGTGCGCGCCAGTCCCGCATCCATCAGTGATGTGCGCTCATTCACTGCTAAGTCGCACCCGTTACCGATGGCACGCGAGATTTCATCGGGTTTTATGCAAGCGCGCCAGTGTCGGTCGACACCGGGAGGCGGCATCGGAGGAAGATCATGACCCACAGTTCGGATGTGCGGATGCGGACGTTGCTGAACAAGGTGCCGGAAGTCACCGTCTACTTCTGGATCATCAAAATCCTTGCGACGACCGTCGGCGAAACCGCCGCCGATTTGCTCTCCACCCGCCTCGGATTGGGGCTCACGGTTACGTCGTGGATCATGACCGGCGCCTTCGTCGCCGCCCTCGTGGTGCAGCTGCGCGCCAGTCGCTACATTCCCACGCCCTACTGGCTCACTGTCGTCCTGATCAGCGTCGTGGGAACGCTGATCTCCGACAATCTCGTCGACGGCATGGGGATTAGCCTCGTCACCACGTCGACCGCGTTCGCGATCATTCTGGCTGCGGTCTTCACGCTCTGGTATCTGAGCGAACGGACGCTCTCCATCCACACGATTGTCACGCGACGGCGCGAATATTTTTACTGGGCCGCGATCCTGTTTACTTTCGCGCTCGGCACCTCGGCCGGCGATCTCATGGCCGAGCGGTTCAACCTCGGATACGGTCCGGCGGCGGTCGTGTTCGCCGCGATGATTGCGGCGACCTTTGGCCTCTATCGCTTTGCCCGGATGAACGCGGTGCTCGCCTTCTGGATCGCCTACATCCTGACCCGCCCGCTCGGCGCATCGGTCGGCGACTTCCTCGCCAAGCCGGTCATTGCCGACGGCCTGGGATGGGGCACGGTCAACACCAGCCTGCTGTTCCTCAGCGCCATCCTTGCGTTGGTCGTCTTCCTGACCGTCACCAAGGCCGATCGCATCGAGAGTGTCCCTGCGAACGTCGGCGCGAAACGCTCCGCTGAAGCCTGATCACCAGATCGAGGCTGGTGACCGGCGCCGCTCCAGCCCTGGCGCTCATGCGAGCGAAACAATCGACGGCCCATCAACAAACAGGAGACTTCAATGACACAATCGCTGATCAAGACCGCCATCCTCGCCGCCGCAATCGGGATTGCCGCCACGTCGGCCGCGCGGGCCGATTGCGAAAGCGATCTCAAGCAACTCGAGCACGCGTTCACGACGCCGAATCTCGCCGCGCCCGCCAAGGCGGCTCTCGACGCGGCGAAGACCAAGGCGGTGGCCGCGCTGAAGAAAGACGACGACAAAACATGTCATGCGGCGGTCGCCGAAGGGCTGAGCAAGGCGGGCCTCAAGATGAAATAGCGCCTGGGCGTTTCGCTGGTTGCACTCTTTCCAAGGTCTCGTTCCATGCTCGACACTCTCAATCGGTCTTGGCTGGAATGGATGGTCGCGTCGCCGGATCTTTCCGGCGGCGCGTTTCTGCTTCCGCTCGTGCTCGCCGAGTGGGCGATTTTCACCGGCCCAGCGGCGCTAATTCTGCTTTGGGTGCTGGGCGACAGGCAGGATCGGCGTGCTGCCGTGGGAGCCTGTCTTAGTGCGCTTCTGGCGCTGGCTTTGGCCGCCGGGATTTCATCCGTCTATTTTCATCCGCGTCCTTTCATGGACGGCCTGGCGCGCAACTATTTGCATCACGCGGCGGACAGCTCGTTTCCGAGCGACCACGCGATCGTTCTCTTTACGCTCGCCTGGTCGCTGCTCCTGACGCCACCGGGTTGGCTGAAGCGCGTTTGGCTGGCGTTGCTGCTGGTTGCCTGCGCCGTTGGCTGGTCGCGCATATATCTAGGTGCGCATTATCCGCTCGACATCGTCGGCGCTGCAGTGCTCGGTCTTGTGACCGCCTACGGCGTCAACCGGTCCTCGTTGAATCGTTGGCGCGACCTCGGTACGGACCTGGCCGAGAAGCTCTACAGCCTTCCCCTCGACCTCCTAAGCAAACGCAAAAACTGAGCTGCGCGCTCATTTCGTGCTCATTCTTCGTTGTTAGAGCTTCTGCATCGGCTTGTTGCGTTACGACAAAACAGGAGCTTTCCATGACATCTTCGCCTCTAACCAGACGGCGCTTGCACGCGATCGGACTGGTGCTCATCCTCGCACCGGCGATTGGGATCGTCGTTCCGGCCGCAGCGCTGGAAAGAGCCATCGCGCCGGAAATCAATCCGCCAGGGGACATTCCTGACAATCAGCAGTTCGTTACTTTCGAGGCGACGCAAGGTGCGGCTTTGAAGGTTCCGGAAGGGTGGGCTCGGACGGATACGAAGGAAGGTGCGATCTTTGCGGACAAATATGGCCGCATCGAACTCACCATCCGACCATCGACATCGCCGCTTACGATCGACATTCTGCGCGCACAGCAGATTGCAGATCTCGAAAGAAGCGGGCGCGCGGTCAAGGTCCTGAGGACCGAGCAAGTGAAGCTGCCCGCAGGGTCGGCGATCAAGGTCGTCTATACGTCGAATTCGGACCCGAACCCGGTCACGAACAAGCAGATCCGGCTCGAAAGCGAACGCTTTTATCTGTCGCGCAACGGGAAGCTCGCTGAACTCACATTCTCGGCGCCGGCCGGCGCGGACAATGTCGATCAATGGACATTGATGAGTAAATCGTTTCGGTGGAAGTGACATGACCCTGCTGGTGGCTGACGACCTGTATCGTTTCTTTCATGTCGGCGAAACCGAAGTGCGCGCTTTGCGCGGCGCCAGTCTCCGCGTCGATCGCGGCGAAACAGTCGCTCTCGTCGGAGCATCTGGGAGCGGCAAATCGACTCTTATGGCGTGTATCGCAGGACTCGACGATCCAGACGGCGGACTGGTTACCATCGATGGCGAGTGCATGACACGGCACGCCGAGGACGAGCGCGCGGCGCTGCGAGGGCGCTGTATCGGGTTTCTTGCGCAGTCGCGCAACCTGTTTGGCCACTTGAGTGTATCCGAAAACATTCGCCTGCAATTGGAACTCGGAGGCGCAAAGGATAGCGAAAAGCGGATCGGCGAGCTTTTGAGTCTTGTCGGACTGTCGGAGCGTCGCCATGCACGGCCGCAGACCCTGTCGGGTGGTGAGGCGGCACGAGCCGGGCTTGCCGTCGCCCTCGCCAACGACCCGCCTCTGTTGATGGCAGATGAGCCAACGGCGGAGGTCGATTCGGAAACCGAACGCATGATTCTCGATGTGCTCGAAATGCGGCGATGCGACGGGGCCGCAGCCTTGATCGCCACTCACAGTCAAGCGATAGCAGCTCAAGCCACCCGCATCGTTAGGATCGTGGACGGCCGAATCATCGCGGCGGATGTGCTCGCCGCAACAGACGGCGTTCCCAAAGTCAACCGATCGATTCGAGAGCAGCGTGACGGCGCTATCCTGGTCGCAGCGCACGACCTTTCTCGCAGTTTTGCGTCTGGCGACCGGAGTTTCAGGGCGATCTCGTCGGTCGATTTCAGTATTCGCGCAGGCCAAAGCATAGCATTGGTGGGCCGCTCTGGCAGCGGCAAGTCAACTTTGTTGAATCTGATGGCGGGGCTGGTCGATGCGGACCAGCCCGGGTCGATGAGTTGGCCGGGATTTGACGAATCACGGCCATTGCGGCCGCAACAGATCGCCATGGTCTTCCAAGCGCCTTCGCTCATTCCTGCTTTGAGCGTTATCGAGAATGTTCGTCTACCGCTCGAACTCGCCGGCAGCAACTCAGTCGATTTTCTCGATCCGATGCAAGTCATGCATAGCTTGTCGATTTCCGATCTCGCCGAAAAGCTCCCCGATCAGTTGTCTGGCGGGCAGATGCAGCGTGTTGCGATTGCCCGCGCGCTCGTTACACGTCCCAAATTATTGCTGGCCGACGAGCCGACGGGGCAACTCGATCGCGCGACCGCACATGAGGTCGTTGGCGCTCTCTTGAAGGCGGTCGCCGCCATCGGGGCCACGCTTGTTGTGGCCACGCATGATCAGGCTGTCGCTGTCGAGATGGAGGAACAATGGACCATCGAGCGCGGCCGCCTGGCCGTCAGTCCAAATGAAAGAGATGCGGCATGATTAGGCTCTGGTTGAAGGGCACCGTCACCGCGCGCTGGCGTCATTTATTGGCCGCCGGAGCCGGGATTGCCTGCGCCACGGCACTCATTGGTCTAATCGGCGTGTTTGGCATTTCGAGCGCGAGAACAATGACGTCCCGCGCGCTCTCCGCCGTACCCGTCGACTGGCAGGTCGCGCTTGTTCCGGGCGCAAACCCGGGGGAACTGACGAAGAAGCTGCGCGATGCCGCGCCGGTCCGCGCGGTCGCGACGATCGGCTATGCCGACACCGTCGCACTGAGTTCCAAGACCAGAGAATCAACCCAAACCACAGGATCGGGCCAGGTTCTCGGTTTGCCGCCAGATTATCAGTTGCTCTTCCCCGGCCAGATTCGACCTCTACTGGGCGCATCCAGCGGTGTGCTGCTCGCTCAGCAGACGGCGGCCAACCTGCACGCGACGGTGGGCAGCATCGTCACTGTGGCATCGGTTGGCGCGGCGCCATTCGACGTTACTGTCGCCGGCATCATCGATCTTCCCAATGCAGATGCGTTGTTTCAGGTCATCGGCCCGCAACGCGGGGCGTCACCGACCGCTCCGCCTGATAACGTCATTATGCTTCCCGATCCAATCTGGCGGACGCATTTTGGAGAGGCGGCCCGCCTGGCTGGCGGCGGCGCTCGGCTTCAACTTCACGTCGGTCTCGATCACGCTCGTCTGCCTGCCGCGCCGGATGTCGCATTCGCGACGACGACCGGTATGGCGAAGAATTTTGAAGTGCGCGCGGCCGGCGAGGCCGTGGTTGGCGACAACATTTCGGCACGTCTGGACGCGGTGCGGCAAGATGCGCTGCTGGCGCGCATTCTGCTCCTGTTTCTCGGATTGCCGGGTGCGGTTCTGGCGCTCTTGCTGACGATCTCGGTCGTGCGCGCTGACAGCGTCCGTCGCCGGCACGACTTTGCGCTGCTGTCATTGCGTGGCGCGGGAGCGGCGCAGGTGGTGTCGCTGGTTGCGGTCGAAACAATGGTCGTGTCGCTCCTCGCGGTGTCTTTCGGTGTCGCGGCGTCGATAGCCTTGTCGCGACTCGCTTTGCATGTCGACGTCGGCATCTATGGAACGGCGGCTTGGCTGAGCGTGACTGCGTTTGCGGCCATTGCCGTATCCAGTCTTGCCGTGATCGGCCCCGTAGTGGCTGACTTACGCCAGTCGAGCGTTTCGGGCCGGCGGATGTGGCTTCCAATCGAACATGCGGCCTCATGGGAGCGCGGCAAACTTGACATTGTGCTGTTGTTGCTCGCGGCGCTTATCTATTGGCGCTCGGCCTCTACTGGGTATCAACTCGTGTTGGCGCCGGAGGGCGTTGCTTCGACGGCAGTTGACTATACCGCGTTTCTTGCGCCGCTTCTGTTTTGGCTCGGCGCCGGCCTCGTGACGATACGGCTCGGCCGCGCGCTGTTGCGGCGGGCCGGCTCCTGGCTGCCAAAGATGCTATCACCGCTGTCCGGTCGTCTGTCGACGTTGACCAGTTCCTCTCTGATCAGGCAGCGGAGCAGGCTTGCCTCCGGCATGGCGCTCATCGCGATTGCGGCTTCATTTGCGGTGGCGACGACAGTGTTCAATTCGACCTATCGCAGCCAGCAGCTTGTCGACGCCCGGTTGACGACAGGCGCCGACGTGGCGGTGACCGGGACTACGGCGATCCCCGCCGGAGCGGCGTTGAGCCGCATATCGACCATTACCGGTGTTCTCGCGGCGGAGCCGATGCAGCATCGCTTCGCGTATGTCGGCAAGGATCTTCAGGATCTGTTCGGTATCGACCCTGTCAGGATTACGAACGCAACCGATATCGTCGATGGATACTTCTCGAATATTGGCGCTCGCGAGGCGTTGGCGCGGCTTTCGCGACAACGCGATGGTATCCTCGTATCGCAAGAAACGGTGAACGACTTTCAACTCGCGATTGGCGATCTGCTCAATCTGCGCATGCGTGCCGCGGACGGTTCGGAAAAAACTGTCGCATTCCATCTCGTAGGCGTCGTGAAAGAATTTCCAACCGCGCCACGCGATAGTTTTCTGGTCGCCAACGCTCGCTACGTCGCGGACCAAACCGGTGCAAACCAGGAGGAAACAGTTCTGATTAGAGCCGACGGTTCTACAGCCGTGTTGGCTCAACGTATCCGGGAATCGCTGGGGACGTCTCCACCACTGAAAGTCACAGACATCTCTCAAGCCGCACATCTCATCGGCTCAAGTCTGACGGCTGTCGACTTGGCCACGCTCGGTGCAGTGGAACTCGGATTCGCCGCGCTATTCGTAGCAATGGCTACCGGGCTGATTCTCTGGCTTGGTCAATCAGAACGAACGAAATCGAACGCAATTCTGCTCTCGCTCGGTGCCTCACGCCGCGAGGTTCGCTCCTTCATCTGGAGCGAAACGCTGATTGTCGCCGGCATCGGCCTTCCGGCTGGCGCGCTCATCGGTGTGATCGATGCCTGGATGCTCGTGCGGTTGCTGAGCGGGGTATTCGACCCTCCGCCAGATTATCTGAATTTCCCATTGGGTTCCTTGAGCTTCATGTTTGTTGGCGCGATTGCTGCGGTCGCACTGTCCGTCCTCGCGCAAAGTGCCTGGACAAAGGATGGGATAGCTCGGGAGTTGCGGAGCTGAACAAAGATCGGAAACCGCAATTGCAAGGAACGAAGCGTGGGTAGGCAGCGCAATGAATTCTGCTCGTAAAATCGAAATTCGTCATTTGCGCTATTTCGTAGCGGCGACAGAGCATGGCAGTTTTCGTAAAGCGGCCGACACGCTTTCGATTCAAGAATCCGCGATTAGCCGGCGTATCCGCGACATGGAAGATCTACTTGGCGCATCGTTGTTCCAGCGATATAGCGGCGGTGTATTCCTGACGCTTGCCGGCCAGCGATTTTTACGCCGAGCACGCACGGCACTCCAGCAGATCGACGATGGCTCCAAAGAGGTTGGCGCAATTGGCCGCTCCGACGAAGGACGAATCCGGATCGGTATTTTCTCCTCGCTCGCTTCCGGCTTCTTGGCTGACCTGCTGCGCGCATATGACAGAGATCACGCAGGCGTTCTGATCGATTTGATCGACGGCAACCCGCCTGAACATGTAGCTGCCATCCGACAGCTTCGGCTCGACGTCGCGTTTATCACTGGGACATCTGAGTGGTCGGGGTGTGAGACGGAAAATCTTTGGTTTGAGCGCGTCTTTGTAGTGTTACCAGTCGACCATCCGCTAACTGCCAAAAGCAGGCTCGATTGGCCCGATCTCGCCCACGAATCCTTTATCGTCAGTGACGGTGCACCTGGGCAGGAGATCCGCGACTATCTGGTGCAACGGCTGGCCGGTCTCGGCCATCATCCCGATATCCATCTGCAATATGTTGGACGTGACAACATGCTGGCGCTCGTAGCGATTGGACGCGGATTGACACTGACCAGCGAAGCCACCACGGTCGTGCGATTTCCCGGCATCGTCTATCGACCGGTTGCAAACGAAATCCTTCCATTTTCTGCTGTGCGGTCGCCGGGAAATGACAATCCTGCCTGCCGGCGATTGTTAAGCCTTGCACGGTCGATGGCCAATCGATGAATCAGGTTGAAATCAGGCGTCCTGCTTTGGAACCGGCGCAGCGCGCTTCGCCTTCGCAAAGCCCGATCTGTCGCAATGAACCTCTCCAGCATCGGCCCGATCAGGCGAACGGGTTCTGCGGGTGACGAAATCAGCAACGTGAACGCTCAACCGAGGGCTAGAAATCTAGGTGGATGCCTTTGGAGACCGAGAGGAGCGTCGCGCTTTTATGAACTCCCGATCCGTAACCATAAATCGCTCGAGCATGGGCCCAATGAGCTTGATGGGGTCGGCGACAGGCTGGCTCGTGTCGCGAGCCAGGATTTCGGCATAGAGCTTCAAGTCCCGAAAGACCGTTGCAGGCAATTCGTGCGTCACTTTCACGGGTTTGTCGTCGGCGATGTGACCGAGTTTCAACTTGGCCATGGTCAACTCCTGTAGGGTTCGAGGACGAGATCGCGGGTGACGACAATCCTGACCGGGAAGCCCGGCCGGATGGTGAGTGTCGGCGCGACCTGTAGCTGGCGGCGGATGATTTGCTGACCCGCATCGTTGATGGTGTCCTGACCGCCATTACGGATGGCGCGGAGCAGCCGGTTCTCGTCACTGACGGCAAGCTCGGCTCCGACCGACAACAGCGTCGACAGGCCGGCGGCCTTGGCGAGATCCCACCAGTGATAATCGACGCCGTCCTCGAGACCGGCGTAGCCTTGGCCGTCTGCGCCCGGTTGGCGTTCCAGAACGATGGAGCGGCCATTCGGCAGGATGAGCCTGTTCCAGACAAGCAGGACGCGGCGCTGGCCGAACTGCACGTTGTTGTCGTACTGGCCGATGACTCGCGTGCCTTGCGGCACAAGGAGGATGCGACCGGTCGGACTGTCGTAGATATTTTCCGTCACTTGCGCCGTGATCTGGCCAGGCAAGTCGGAGCGGATGCCGGTGATCAGGGCGGCGGAGATGACGGCGCCGGCCTGAAGAACATAGGGCGATGCCGGAGCCATGACGCGATCCGACGACGTCGTGCGCCGATCGACGGCGGCGTTGAGGAAAGCGAGTTGCTTATCCTGCGCGGTCTGCTGAGCCGGCTGGCCGGTCAGACCGAGTCCCGTGAGAGCCGGCATGGTCATATCTGGCTGTGTCCCGACCGTCACCGTATGGCCCGGCGCGGTCTGGAAGAAGACGCGCGACGTCCGGGCAGCCTCTTCCTCGGCTCGTCGGCGCTGTTCGGCTTCATCGACCGCCGGCGTCGTGATGGACGGCGGCACGACAGGCTGTCCCTTGTTCTGTGCGTCGACGATCGGACGGCCGAGATCGCCGGGCAGCGGCGGGCCGAGCACCGGGCCGGTATAGTCGCGCGGCAGGCCAGCGAGACCGTCGGCGGGTTGCCGATTGGCGGTGGAATAGAGTTCCTGGCCGCTATTGCCTGCATCGCGCGTGTGAAGGGCGTAGATCAGCGCGCCGCCGATACCGAGGGACGCGACGACGCCGATGCTCCCGAGCATCTTGCGCGACAGGCGGGTGACGCGCGGCGGCTCCGCGCGAAGCCGCATCGAGGCGGCAGCGGTCGGTTCATTATTTTCGCTCATGACGGCCTTCCATCGGTTCGGACGATCCTGACGGTCTGTTGCTTGTCGCCGCCACCAAGGCGCAGCTCGGCCGCGCCGAACAGGCGATCGACGATCAGGATGTTCCGATAGATGCGGCTGTTTGCGATCTGCGCCTCGCCGTCGGGGCCGATGACGAAGATCGGCGGCATTTCGCCTTGCACGATACCGTGCGGGAATTCGACATAGACGCGCCTGCCGTCGTCATAGATTGCGATCGGCTTCCACGGCGGATTGTCACCGGAGAGGCCGTAGCGATAGTTGCGTGCTGCTGCGGCAGGGATGACCGGCGTTGCCGGGACGCTCGCCCGCTGCCCGGCCGGCAGTTGCGGATAGGCCCACGATACGGACGGCATGTAGGGTTTCGGGCCGGAGCGTAGCTCGAGCATGTAGGTGCGCCGGTCTGTCGTGATGACCAGATTGGTGGTGATGTCGGCGCGCGAGGGCTTCACCAGCACATGGACACGCCGCGTGTTGCCAGACCCGCTTTCGGTATCGCCGATGATCCAGCGCGCGGTATCGCCGGCGGCGATCGGTCCGGCGCCAGTCAGATTCTCGCCCGGCTCAAGCGCGATGTCGCTGATCTGGCCGGGTGCGGCATAGACCTGATAGAGCGCACCATCGCTCCAGGGATAAATCTGGATGGCGTTATAATAGCCTTCGCGGCGTGGCTGGACGCGGGCGGCGGCGTTGGCGCTTTCGACGCGCGCGGTCGGCGTGTTGGCCGCCGTTCCGCCGCGCGTCGGCGTCCAGGCCGGCGGGATATGCAGCGGCTTTGGCCGATCGGCGGTGACGGATGCGGGTACAGCCGGCAGCGGCGGCACGTCGGCGTCGTAGCTGATCTGCGGCGGCTTTTGCGCCGTGGCGCAGCCTGCGAGCATCGAACCGGACAGCAGCAAAGCCGCGAGTGCGGATTTACGGAAAGGCGTGTTTGCGCTTTTGCAGATGGTCGTCCGGCTCATTGACTCATCTCCCGCGACCAGTTGACGGCGTTGACGTAGATTCCAAGCGGATTGGCCTTGAGGCGATCGGGGTCGCGTGGCGGCTGGATCACGATGGTCAGGATCGCGGTCCAGCGCTCGGTGGTGGAGAGCTGGCCGCTCTCGTAACGGCGTTCGGTCCAGGCGACACGGAAGCTATCCGGCGACGCACGAATGACGCTGGAGACATCGACGGCGATTTGCTGCTTGCCGACCTTGGCGAAGGGGTCGTTGGCGCGCGCATAGTCGTTGAGCGCCGCCGATCCGCGATCCGTCGTCCACTCGTAGGCGCGCAACCAGTTCTGCCGGACGATGACAGGATCGGCAGGGATCGAACGGACCTGCTCGATGAAGCGCGCGAGATGCCACGCCACTTGCGGATCAGTCGGCCGATAATCGGCCGTTGCTGGCGCGACGGCCTGCGCCTGGCCGAATTTATCGACCTGCACCACCCAGGGAACGACGATCCCGCGCGCCGATTGCCAGACGAGCGCCGTGGCGAAGCCGGCCGAGAGGATCAGCGATCCGAAGGCCATAGTGCGCCAGTTGCGGGCCTGAACACGGGCTGAGCCGATGCGCTCGTCCCAGACTTGCGCTGCACGCTGATAGGGCGTTTCCGGTTGAGGTGACTTGCCGTAATGCGTGGCGGGTCGTTTGAAGAAGCTCATTTGCGATCGCTTTCGGAAAGATTGACGGAAGAGCCGGAACCATGGCTATCGCCGGAGCGGACGGCATGTGCGGTAGTCTGGACGGCATGACTCATGTGTCCGCCGCGCCGCATACGTTGCGCCCAAGCCGGCGGAGTGTTCGGAGCGCTGGCCGATGCGCTGGCGGAGATGGAGGCGTCATTAGCGGCTGCCGCGCCGCCGCCGACCGTGCCCATGGTCGAGGAGCCGCCGGTCGCCGCGAACGAACCATTGGCACCGCCCACATAGCTTGATTTAACGCTGTCGGCGGCACGCGCGGCGGCGCGCTTAAGGGGCGAAACGGCTACGGAGCCGGCTGCGCGAGCAACACCGCCAAGTCCGGAAGCGACGCCGGCCGCGCCTGACTGCCCCAGCGAACCGAGCGTGTAAGCCGACGACGAGGCCCCTGCCGCGGCAGCGCCGCCACGCACTGCTGCCGCGCCGCCGGCAAGAGCTGCCGCTCCACCTCGCGCCGCCAGCATCGCACCGCCGCCAGTGGCAAGGGCAGCGCCTCCAACCGCAAGGCCGGTGCCGATGGCTGCACCGGCGCCGAGCTGCGGGCCGCCGGACACGAGGCCGTTGGCGATGCCGGGGCCGAAGATGCCGAGACCGAGGAGCGACAAGGCGGCAAGAACAATGGCCATCGCGTCGTCAACGGACGGCGTATTGCCCCCGAATCCTTGCGTGAACTGGCTAAACAGCGTCGAGCCGATACCGATGACGACGGCGAGCACCAGTACCTTGATGCCGGACGAGACGACGTTTCCCAGGACCCTTTCGGCCATGAAGGCAGTCTTGCCAAACAGGCCGAACGGGATCAGCACGAATCCGGCAAGCGTGGACAGCTTGAACTCGATCAGCGTCACGAAAAGCTGGATCGCCAGAATGAAGAAGGCGAGGATGACGAGCGCCCAAGCAAACAGCAGGCAGGCGATCTGGATCAGGTTCTCGAACACTGCGATCCAGCCCATCAATGGCGAGATGGATTCGAGCAGCGGCCGCGCAGCATCGAGGCCGGTCTGCGCGACCTTGCCGGGGCGGAGCAGATCCTGCACGGTGAAGCCGGTGCCGCTCGCCTTCAGACCAAGGCCGGCGAAACTGTCGAAGATGATCTTCGCGAGATTGTTCCAGTTGGAAATGAGATAGGCGAAGACGCCGACGAACAGTGTCTTCTTCACCAATCGCGCCATGATGTCGTCGTCCGCGCCCCAGCTCCAGAACAGGGCCGCGAGCGTCACGTCGATGACGATCAGCGTGGTGGCGATGAAGCCGACTTCGCCGGACAACAGCCCGAAGCCGGAGTCGATGTATCGGGTGAATACCCCGAGGAAATTGTCGATGACGCCCGCGCCGCTCATGGTTCACCGCCTTCCGTTGGACGTCGGCGACGTGGATACCGACCTGTGGCCGAGGAATCTGTTGCGGGTTTCGGTCCAGACGCGCAGACATTCCGCGTCGCTCGCAGCCTGCTGGCCAAGCTCCTGGCACCGAAGCTGGCCCTCGCGCACCGGATCGCGCTCGGGCTGGATCAGCCGTGGCGGCTGCTCTGCCGGTGCGTCGTCCTTGCGAGTAAGCTCGATCACCGTCATTGTGATGGCGGTCGCGACGAAGACGATCGCGCCAATCCGCGCCAGCAACTTGCCGTCCATGCGCGCGCCCTCAGTTGCCGTTGAACATCTGCGCATTGCCAGGCTGGTAGCCCGAACCCGGCGTGAGGAAGCGGCGGCGTTGCTCGCGCGCCTGTTCGGCCGCGGTGGCACGCTCGGCCTCGGTCAGCGCGCTCGCGCGACCGTTGGCCGACAGAAGCGCAACGAGATCGGAAAGCTGCTGCGACTGGAGCGCGAGGATCTGGTTGCCGGCCTGCGTTGCCTGCAACGCGCCGGTCGCCCCTTGGCTCTGGGTGACGAGCGTGGCCATTTGCGTGCGATTGCCGTCTATGTTGCCGACCACGCCGGCTTGCACGCGCATCGCGTCCTGCAAGCTACCAACCGTATTCTGCCAGCGGGTACGGGCATCGGCGACGAGTTGCTGATCGCTCGCCGACATCGCCACATTGCCGTATTGTTTTTGGAACGCCTGGTCGATCTGCTGCGCATTGAACGCGATGCCCTGGGCCTGACTTAGGAGCTGCTGGGTGCGCTGGACGTTCTGTTGAAGTTGCTGGAGCGCCGAATACGGCAGGCTCGCCAGGTTGCGCGCCTGGTTGATGAGCATCTGTGCCTGATTTTGCAGGCTGGTGATCTGGTTGTTGATCTGCTGAAGAGCGCGCGCGGCGGTCAGCACGTTTTGCGCATAGTTCGACGGATCGAACACGATGAGCGCGTGTGCGGTCGTGACGAGGAAGGGCGAAATTATGATCGGCGCGGAAAGCAGCGCGATAGCGAGCCGCGCTGCACAGGACTGGCGCAGGGTCATGAGGACGTCTCCTTGTTGATGAGGTTGGGAATGAGATCGACCGCCCAGCTCACATCGCGAGCGTTGAGCCATGCCGTGAGGAAGCCATCGCGGCCGTGCTCGGCGACGATCTGCGCGATCAGCGTCTGGTCGGACTTGGACGACGCGGCGCAGAGCGCGAGCCCGATATCGGACAGGCCCAGCTCGAACAGACGATTGCCGCGCCGCGACTGGCAGTAGTAGTCGCGCTTCGGCGTCGCCCTCGCCAGAATCTCAATCTGGCGGTCGTTCAAGCCAAACCGCCGATAAATCGAAGTAATCTGCGGCTCGATGGCGCGCTCGTTCGGCAACAGCAGCCGTGTCGGGCAGCTCTCGATGATGGCCGGCGCGATGGCGGAATTGTCGATGTCGGACAGCGACTGCGTGGCGAAAATGACGCTGGCGTTCTTCTTGCGCAGGGTTTTCAGCCATTCGCGGAGTTGGCCGGCGAACCCTTCGTCATCGAGGGCGAGCCAGCCCTCGTCGATGATGAGCAGCGTCGGGCGGCCGTCGAGGCGGTCGCCAATGCGATGGAACAGATAAGCGAGCACAGCAGGCGCCGCGCCGGTCCCGACGAGACCCTCGATCTCGAACGCTTGGCAACGCGAATTGCCGAGATGCTCGGATTCCGCGTCGAGCAGCCGGCCATAGGGACCGCCGACGCAATATGGGCGCAAAGCCTGCTTCAGGTCGTTCGACTGGAGCAGCACGGTGAGGCCGGTAATGGTGCGTTCCTCGACCGGCGCGGAGGCGAGCGAGGTCAATGTCGTCCAAAGATGCTCCTTCACCTCGGGCGTGATCGCGACGCCCTCGCGCATCAGGATCGCGACGATCCAGTCCGCCGCCCAGGCTCGCTCGTAAGTGTCATGGATGCGGGCAAGCGGCTGGAGCGCCACGGAAGCGTCGGAGCCTTCGGTCAGTCCGCCGCCGAGATCGTGCCAGTCGCCGCCCATGGCGAGGGCAGCCGCGCGGATCGAACCGCCGAAGTCGAAGGCGAACACCTGCGATCGGTCGTAGCGTCGGAACTGCAAAGCCATCAGCGCGAGCAGGACGGACTTGCCCGCGCCGGTCGGTCCGACGACGAGCGTGTGACCGACATCGCCGACATGGAGGGAAAACCGGAACGGAGTGCTTCCCTCGGTCCTGCCGTAAAGCAGCGGGGGTGCGCCGAAGTGCTCGTCGCGTTCCGGCCCCGCCCACATTGCGGAGAGCGGGATCATATGGGCGAGATTGAGCGTCGAGATCGGCGGCTGGCGGACGTTGGCGTAAGCGTGCCCCGGTAGCGAGCCGAGCCAGGCATCGACTGCGTTCACCGACTCAATCATGGCGGTGAAATCACGACCCTGGATCACCTTCTCGACGAGGCGCAGTTTCTCATCGGCAAGGCGAGGATCGGCATCCCAGACTGTGATCGTCGTGGTGACGTAGGCCATGCCTGCCACATCGGCGCCAAGTTCTTGCAGCGCGACGTCGGCGTCGGCCGCCTTGTTGGCGGCGTCGGTGTCCACGAGCACGGATTGCTCGTTGGTCATCACCTCTTTCAGGATGGCTGCGATCGACTTGCGCTTGGCGAACCATTGCCGCCTGATCTTCGTCAACAACCTGGTCGCCTCCAGCTTGTCGAGCAGAATCGCGCGCGTGCTCCAGCGATAGGGAAACGGCAGCCGGTTCAGCTCATCGAGCAGACCGGGCGTCGTCGTGGTGGGGAACCCGACGATGGTGAGGATGCGCAGATGCTGGTCGCCAAGGCGCGGCTCCAGGCCGCCGGTCAGCGGCTGGTCGGTCAGTAGCGCGTCGAGATAGATCGGCGTCTCCGGCACGCGGACGAGATGACGCTTCGTCGAAACGCAGGAATGCAGGTAGGTCAGTGTTTGCGCATCGTCGAGCCAGGCGCATTCGGGCATGAAGCCATCGAGCAGCGCCAGCACGCGGTCGGTGCGATCGGTGAAGGCGCGCAGGATTTCATGGGGATCGACGCCTGAGCGTTCGCGTCCTTCGTAGAGCCAGGCTTCCGTGCGCGCCGCTTCCTCGGCCGGCGGCAAATAGAGGAATGTGAGGAAGTAGCTCGACACGAAATGCGCGCCCGCTTCCTCGAAGTCGGCCTTGCGTTCGGCATCGACCAGAGCGGAAGCCGGATCGGGAAACCTGCTGTTCGGATAGGTCGCGGCTTCATGGCGCTGCGCCTCGACGAAGATACTCCAGCCCGAGCCGAGACGGCGGAAGGCGTTGTTGATGCGGCCGGCGACCGCGACCAGCTCGGCCGCCACGGCGGAATCCAGATCGGGACCGCGAAAGCGCGCCGTGCGCTGGAAGCTGCCGTCCTTGTTGAGGACGACGCCTTCAGAAACGAGCGCGACCCAGGGCAAATAGTCGGCAAGGCGAGAAGCGACGCGACGATATTCGGCAAGATTCATCATGTGCGTGTCTCCCTCACACCGCCAGAAAAGCCGGGATGCGCAGATGCCTTCGCCCGACTTCCACGAACAGCGGATCGCGCTTCGCCGCCCAGACGGCGGCGAAGTGACCGATCGCCCAGATGACAAGGCCGACCAGCCAGAGGCGCAGGCCGAGGCCGACTGCGCCGGCGAGCGTGCTATTCATGATGGCGATACTTCTGGGAGCGCCGCCGAGCATGATGTGCTCGGTCAACGCCCGATGGACGGGAGCGGTAAATCCCGGCACGGCGTCGAGTTGTTCGAAAGCCACCGCCATCAGACGAGCGCTCCGCCGCCGAACGAGAAGAACGACAGGAAGAAGCTCGACGCCGCGAAAGCGATCGACAGGCCGAACACGATCTGGATCAGGCGACGGAAGCCTCCGGACGAATCGCCGAACGCCAGCGTCAGGCCGGTGACGATGATGATGATGACGGCGACGATCTTGGCGACGGGTCCTTCGACCGACTGAAGGATCTTTTCCAGTGGCTGTTCCCACGGCATGGACGAGCCGGAGGCTTGAGCGGCGGGCACAAGAACGAGGTTGACGTAGGTGAAAGCGGCGGCCGTCGTTATCAAACGGCGGACGCGCATCGTAGTGCGAATCATTCGGATTCTCCTGTGTTCGGGGTGGCTGGAGTGATGCGGTAGTCGCCATCGGGACCGAGCCCGTCGACACGGGCCAGTTCGGCCAGCCGGCGCGCGGAGCCGCGACCTGAGAGGACGGCAACGAGGTCGACGGTCTCCGCGATCAGCGCACGCGGAACGGTGATGACGGCTTCCTGAATGAGCTGTTCGAGACGGCGCAGCGCGCCGATGCCGGTGCCGGCGTGAATCGTGCCGATGCCGCCGGGGTGTCCCGTCCCCCACGCTTTCAAGAGGTCGAGCGCTTCCGCGCCGCGTACCTCGCCGATCGGGATGCGGTCGGGGCGGAGGCGCAACGACGAGCGCACGAGATCGGAGAGTGTCGCGACGCCATCCTTCGTGCGCATCGCGACGAGGTTGGGCGCGGCGCATTGCAACTCGCGGGTGTCCTCGATGATAACGACGCGATCGGCGCCCTTCGCGACTTCGGCGAGCAGCGCGTTTGTCAGCGTGGTCTTCCCGGTCGAAGTGCCGCCGGCGACGAGGATGTTGGCGCGGGACGCGACGGCCGCGCGCAGGGTTTCCGCTTGATCGACGGTCATGATGCCGGCGGCAACATAGTCGTCGAGCGTGAACACCGCGACGGCCGGTTTGCGGATGGCGAAGGCGGGCGCTGCGACGACCGGGGGCAACAGACCCTCGAAGCGTTCGCCGGTCTCCGGCAGTTCGGCCGACACGCGCGGCGAGCGGGGATGGACCTCCGCCCCGACATGATGTGCGACCAGGCGGATGATGCGTTCGCCGTCGGCCGCCGACATCATCTCGCCGGTGTCGGCCAGCCCTTCGGACAGGCGGTCGATCCACAATCGCCCGTCCGGGTTCAGCATCACTTCGACGACGACAGGGTCTTCCAGAAACCGCGCGATCGCCGGTCCAAGCGCGGTGCGCAACATGCGCGCGCCGCGTGCGATCGCCTCCGGCTTATGGTGGTTGGAAGTCATACCCGCCCCGTTTCCTCACGGGGCGCAACAGACAGGTCCCCGGATGGGGATGACTAAAAGAGACTCAAGTCGGGTTCGTTCAACAAGTTTCGGTCGTAGTAGCAGCGTAGCGTGCAAATACAGGAGAACGGCGGTATCGCCTGCGCCCGCGGGTCTTCGTGTGAGCGGATGGATTTCGAATCAGCGACCTGCGCGGATCTGGACTTTGTCGACAGATGGCCGAGCAACTGCGTTGCTGCGAGCATCAATCCTTGGTCCAATCCTCCAGCCGCAATCCGGCGACGCGCTCGAACTCGGCGGTGTTGTTGGTGACGAGCGGCAGGCCGCGCGCCATCGCTTGACCGGCGATCAGGACGTCATAGGGGCCGACCGGCGTGCCGCGCCGCGCAAGCTCCGCCCTGATCTCGCCGGCCGCCCGCGCATCCTCACGCTCGAGATCGAGAATTTCGAGATCCGTAAAGAGCAGCCGAAGTGTTTCGAGGTTGAAGTCCACTCTCTGGCTGCGATAGGCGCCGAAGTAGAGTTCATGGGCGACCACGGAAGAAACCGCGAGCGCGCCAGGCTCGCAGGATTCAACCTTGCGCAAGAGCGCCTCCGACCGGCGCGTCACCAACGCGATGACAGCATTGGTGTCGAGAAGCCATGTCGTCATGGAAACGCCCGGTCGAGATCGGGACGCTTCTGCTCGTCAGGCTGCTCCCGGCCTTCGGCCATGAAATCCGCGCTAAAGCCGCGCTCGACGGCCGCCCGCAGCGACGCCCAGCGTCCGGAGGCATCCGGCCGCGGACGCAGGATCACGGCGTCACCCTCGCGTGAGACTTCGACCTCATCGACGGTGAAACGAAAATCCTTCGGCAACCGCACGGCCTGAGAGTTGCCGGACTGGAAAACCTTGGCGATGTGGGGCACGGCAACCTCCCGTAGATACGGGACTGTATATACGCCTTAACCCCGATCCCTACAAGGCCGCTATCCCTCCGCTTCATGACCGGCTCCGGCCGTATCGACATCCTCCGAAATCTCCTGCCGCAGCTTCGGTCCCTTCGCCAGTCGTCTGCCGAGCGCGGTGATGAAGGCTTCATAACGCTTGCTGGCGAGGGCACGTGCGGCCTGCGCGGCGGGTTCTGGCAAGGCAGGTGTGGTGGTGGTCCAGAATCGGACGAACACCGCCAGAGTTTCGACAGCGATGCCGACATCGCGCTCCAGCCGTGCCATGCGGCGATCGAGTTGGTCGAGTCGCTTGGCAACAACCGCTTCGCGGCGCTCGGCATCGTCCGGCGACAGGAACGAGGCGATCGCGGCTTCCGCGATCATCGACTGCGACTGATCGCGGCGCGCGGCGAAATCGGCGAGCGACCTGGTGACATCGGGATCGAGATAGACCGTGAATTTCGTTTTCTTCCTGATGTTGGCCATGGCGTTCACAACTCCATGTTGTCGCCGGGATCGAGCGAGACCTGCCGAGCGAGGCCCTGCATCTGACGGAGCATCCGTCGATTGCGCACAGCGTCGTCCTCGTCAGGATCGTCGGGCGGCTCGAACTCGTTGTCGATCGGCGCCTTCTTCTCCACCGGCTTCACGCGATGGAGTTCGTGTTGCAGCCGGCGTTCGGATTGCGTCGGGTCATCGTTGTCGGATCGTTTTGCCGATTGCGACTCATCCGGCTCCGGCCGCGCCGGGATCGGCAGGGTGCTCCAATCGTCGAGGTGGTTTGTGTTGGGACGTTTCGGCTCTGGCGGCGACAGCACACGCTCCCGGAGGCGGGCGTCCTCGTAATAGCGCGCCTTCTTCGCCCGGATCGGCGGGATGCCCGCGACCATGACGATCTCGTCGGTCGACGGAAGCTGCATGATTTCGCCGGGCGTCAGCAATTGGCGGGCAGTTTCCGAGCGCGACACCATCAGATGGCCAAGCCAAGGCGACAGCCGGTGCCCAGCATAGTTCTTCATCGCCTTCATCTCGGTCGCTGTGCCGAGGGCATCGGAGACACGTTTGGCCGTTCGCTCGTCATTGGTGGCGAAGCTCACCCTCACATGGCAGTTGTCGAGGATCGAATTGTTCGGCCCGTAGGCTTTCTCGATCTGGTTCAGCGACTGTGAGATTAAGAAACTCTTCAACCCGTAGCCCGCCATGAAGGCCAGCGCGGTCTCGAAAAAATCTAACCTCCCCAAGGCGGGGAATTCATCCAGCATCAGCAGCAGGCGATGGCGTCCGGCTTTCGCTTGCAGATCCTCGGTCAGGCGGCGGCCGATCTGGTTCAGCAGCAACCGGATCAGCGGCTTGGTGCGATTGATGTCCGATGGCGGCACCACGAGGTAGAGCGTGGTTGGCCGCTCGCCGCCAACGATGTCGCGGATTCTCCAGTCGCAGCGGCGCGTGACCTCCGCGATGACAGGATCGCGGTAGAGGCCGAGAAACGACATGGCGGTGGACAGCACGCCGGAGCGCTCGTTGTCGGATTTGTTGAGCAACTCGCGCGCAGCGCTGGCGACGACGGGATGCGGTCCCGCCTTGCCGAGATGCGTGGTCCTCATCATGGCGCGCAGCGTGGATTCGACCGGGCGTTTCGGATCGGAGAGGAAGCCGGCGACGCCGGCCAGCGTCTTGTCGGGCTCGGCATAGAGAACATGCAGGATCGCACCGACGAGAAGCGAGTGGCTCGTTTTCTCCCAATGGTTCCGTTTGTCGAGTGATCCTTCCGGATCGACCAGGATGTCGGCGATGTTTTGGACGTCCCGCACCTCCCATTCACCGCGCCGCACCTCGAGCAGCGGATTGTAGGCTGACGACTTCGGGTTGGTCGGGTCGAACAGCAGCACCCGGCCGTGCTGCGACCGGAAGCCTGCGGTTAGAATCCAGTTCTCACCCTTGATGTCGTGAACAATGGCCGAGCCCGGCCAGGTCAGAAGCGACGGCACGACAAGGCCGACGCCCTTGCCCGATCGGGTCGGCGCGAAGCACAGCACATGCTCCGGGCCGTCGTGGCGCAAATACTCATGCTCGTAGCGGCCGAGCACCACGCCATCGGGATCGAGCAGACCCGCGGCCTTGATCTCAGGCTTCTCGGCCCAGCGCGCCGAGCCATAGGTAGCGACATTCTTCTGCTCGCGCGCTCGCCAGACCGACATGCCGATGGCGACAGCGATGGCAATGATGCCGCCGGACGCTGCGATGATCCCGCCCGTTGCGAAGATCCCCGGCGCATAGGCGTCGTAGAAGTACCACCACCATATAATGGCGAGGGGAAAATAGACGGGCACGCCGAGCAGCTTAAGCCACGGGTGGCCAAGCTGCGCCTGATAGCCGAGACTCCATGCGACATATTGGGTCGCGCCCCAAGTGGTGACGAGCACGATGAGGAAGACGACGGTGATCGGTCCCCACAGGATTTTGGTACCGGACATGGCGATGTTCCTTTCCGATTGGCGCTAGAGGCCGAGCCCCCGCTTGCGGCCGAAATCCCAGTCGATGCTGCCGTCGTCGCGGGCGACGCCGGCGACGTGGCGACCGAGTTGCTTTTCGAGGGAGGGCGACCAGGGCACGAGCTGGAAGCCGAGGCCGTCGTCGATCATGGCGAAGCGGCCGGAGGCGAGCGTGAAACGCTGGCGATAGAAGCCGGCGACATATTCGCCGCTGTCCGCGCGGTTGAACGGAAGGCCGGTCTCGGCCGCGAGCTTCTCGCCGAGCGCGCTCAGTTCCCGATCACGCAAGGTGTTAAGCAGCCGGCGGGCGAAGACGACGCGCCCACTCTGGCGCTCGGCGAGCCCTTCACCGATCAGGTGCTCGGCGCGCTGGTCCATCGTCTCACGCACTTCGGCGCCGAAGCCTCCTTCGGAGAGAGCGATGGGATCGCGAGCGACAGCTTGGCGGTCGAGCCAGGTCGCACCGGTTGCATTCACCTGGGCCTGGATATCGAGATCAGCGCGCACCGCCAGCGCGACACGACGCTCGCCGCGCGCATCCTCAAAGGTGCGCAGCTCAACGATTGATCCGGGCCGGCTATCACCGGCGGCGTCGAGATGCGGCAGCTTGATGTGATGGGTCCGGCCATCCACCCCGTCGACAACGGCGTAGGCCGTGCCCTTCAGCTCGTCATCGAGGCCGCGTTCGATGAGGCGGCCGACGATGGGTATGTCGAGGCTTTCGCCGGCCAGGACATAGTTCGCCGAGCCGCGCTCGATGCCGCGTTCGGTGAGCGCGCGGTGCATCCGCTTGATGATGTCACCGCGCTCGCCGAGTTCGCGCAGGACGGTCTCGGCTTCCGGCTTGATGAACCATTGCGAATGCCCAACCTGTCCGGCGACGCCGAGAACTTCGAGGGTGCGCAGCCGGCCGACCTCCAGCGCATGAAACTCGTCGGGCTGGCGGTCGGCGCGCGGGGCGAGATCGATGATGCCGGATTTACCGGCGTCGCGGACAAGCTGACGGTCGAGCTGCGTCCAGCGTTCGGCCTCGACCTGACTTTCGAGTGTGCGGTGGATATCGAAATCGGAGCGAAGTCCAAGTTCCTGGGTGACGAGATCTTGCGCGCGGGCACGCATCCCCTCCTTGATGTAGTCGCGCGAGATCACGAGATCTTGGCCGTCGTCGGTGCGGCCACGCAGGATGATATGAAGGTGCGGGTTGTCGGTGTTCCAGTGATCGACGCCGACCCAATCCAGCTTCGTGCCGAGGTCTTTTTCCATCTGCCCCATCAGCTCGCGCGCGTGTGCTTTCAGGTCGGCCATATCCGCGGCGTCCTCGGGTGAGATGATGAAGCGGAAATGATGCCGGTCGTTCTCGCAGCGATCGGCGAAGGCGCGCGCGTCGATTTCGTCGCTCTCCGGGCCGAACAGCCGCGCCTTCTCCCCGTCACGGGTCACGCCGTCGCGGCGCAGATAGTTCAGATGCGCGCCCAGCGGTGCGGAGCGCGCGGTGTGGCGGACAACGCGGGTCTTGATGACGACGATGCGCGAGCGGCCGGTCAGCAGGCGATTGGCCTGGATGCTGGCGCGCTGGCCGCGCCCGAAGCGCGAGCGGTTGCCGGGCGTGATCCGGCCGGAGCGCGACACGCGGCCTCCGGCCTTCTGCGCGGCGGCCAACGCCTGTGCGATGAACGGGCGGGCCTGCTGGGCGCGTGTCGAGCGGATGCGCCCCGGACGGACACGGAACTCGCGGTCATCGGTCATGGCGAAACCCCGCACGGTGCAAAACTGCTTGTGAAAAGAGAGAGATGAGCGCGAAGCGCACGGTGCGGGCGAGCGCCGCACGGCGCGGAACGCGCCAGAAAAACAAGCAGAAACAACCACTCGACCGAGGCGCACCGTGCGCCTTTTTATCTCGCCATCGGTCGGTTGTTGCGCCTGCCTCCACCCTCCGCGCCCTCCATGACACGCCGGCATACGCGGGGATGCGAATTGCCGCGCAGCCGGTCATGGCCGACCTCCATCGGTACTGGGAGCGACAAACAGCCCCCTCGACTGGAGCGCGGCAAGCGCGTCGGATGTTGCCGGAACGGGTGGGCGGGCTTTGTCCGGCGAGCCTTCCCGTGGCGCGGCATTGGCGGCGGAATCGCTGAACACGCTCACGACAAAGAGTGTCGCCTCGCGCCAGTCGAACGGTCGCGCCGCCGTCGACGCACCCTTCGATGGACGCTCGCCGCGCAGCGCGGGCGCAAGAAAATCGACATAGGCGCGCGTTTCGGCAGGCAACGGGCGCCCGGTTGCACGGTGCTCATCATAGCGTGCGGGGCCGGCGTTGTAGGCAGCGAGCATCGCACCGATGTCGCCGTAGCGATCCCACATCTCGCGAAGATACGCAGCGCCCGCGAGAATGTTGTCGCGCGGTGTATAGGGATCGCGGCCGAGACCATAGCGGGTGCGCAGTTCGGCCCAGGTGTCGGGCATGATCTGCATCAGGCCCACTGCGCCGGCCGAGGACACGGCGCGAACATCGCCTGCGCTTTCGCCGCGCATGACGGCGACGATCCAGCGCACCGGAATGCCGAAGCGCTGCGCGGCTTCGGAGAGGTGTGCGGCATGGACGTTGATCGAAGCGGCGCGGACCGGACGAGCGTTCTGCGCCAAAGCATGAGGCGCTGCGGCCGCGGAGAAGCTCAGGCCGGAAAGAAGAAGGAGGAAGATGCGGCGGCGGCCGCCGCATCTTCTGATCGCGAAACGAGCGCAGGAATTATCCATGGTCATTCCTGCTCGTCGCGTTTCTTCTGACGGGTCCAGTGCAGGCTCCACTCGCGGCCGTCTTCGTCCGCCTGGAACAGGCGGGCGCGGATCGGCTGCTGAAAGACGGGATCGTCGAGGACAACCGAAACGAACGGGCCGGCGCGATCGCCGGTGCGCTTCCATCCCGCGCCGACTTCCGGTCCGTCCTCGTCGCCGAGATGGATGCGATAGGCCGGCGCGTTCTCGACATTGGCGTTCTCGGCCGGAACGAAGGTCAGGTCGAGATCGAGCGAGAGCGTGCGGATATGTCCGGAATAACCGGACGGGGTGCGGGTGAATTGACCAATCTGCGCCATTGAAGGCTCCTTTCATGAGCGGTGAAGTTGATGCGGGCCACTCGGACAGCCCGCAGCGCGCGCGCGATCACCGCGTTGGCGCGCGCCATTCGAAGCGGCCGTCGCCTTCCTCGTCGGTCCACAGCGGGACCGCGCGGCCGATGATCTGGTCGGTGGAGAGAAGGCCGAAGTAGCGGCCATCGAGGCTGCCTTCGACCTGCCAGTTCATCGCGAAGAACTCGCCGGTCTGGATGCGTTGGCAGCCTTGCCATTCGGGCAGATCGCGGCCGGCGCGATCGCGTTCGAGCGCATGGCCCATGTCGACGCCATCGACAGTGATGACGAGACCCGTCCGGCAGACCACCTGTCCGGAAACCGCGAGCACGCGCTTCAGGAGCGGCACGCCCTTGGGCAGGTAGCCGCGCTTGTCGAGAAAGTCCGCGAGCGGCTCTGGCGCGTCGATGGCCACAAGGCCCGTGACCTCGAAGGGACCGTCGAAGTCGATCGTGTAGAAACCGATCGGCGCACTGGCCGAGGCGTTCCACATCAGCTTGATCGGCATCGGCGTGAGGCCCGGATAGCCGACGCCGAACGACGCGAGCGCCGTGCAAAGGAAGAGACTGACGCGCGTCATGGCGTCACCCGGCGGCGCATCAGCCACGCCTCATGACGTGCCGGCGTATAGGCGGACGGCTGTTCGCCGGCGCGCAGGCAATGGTGGACATGCCGCCAGTGATCGGGATCGACGTCGGCGGGATCGATGCCGAGGCTCTCGATCGCGTCGATGTGCTGCAGCATGCGCTCGACCGTGGGCCAGCTTTCCGCCTTAAGCAGGATTTCGCCGCCCGGACGCACGAAGGGCAGCGTCTGGAACGGCTCCCCGCGCCCGATGGCCCGCACGATGTCGATGCGCGAGACGATCGTGCCGTAGTCGTTGGCGGCCCAGCGGACGAACGCGAAGACGCTGTTCGGTGCGAAGCCGACGACGCTGCGATGTCGATCGAGAATCTGTTCGTGGCTTTTGTGGCCGAACCTGATCCAGTGCTCGATCGTCTTCTGACGCCATGTCAGATGTACGAGCGTGGTGAACGGTGCTGGTGCGTCCGGCGACGGACACCAGCGCGAGCGGCGTGCCGCATTGCCGGTCATGAAGGATCTCCTGACTTTTCGGGGAATTCGCGCGCGAGCAGGTCGCGCAGCATGTCGGCGACGGTGACGCTGCGGCTGAAGGCAGCGACCTTGATGCGGCCGCGCAGGGCTGGGGTGACGTCGATGGTCAGCCGGGCCGTATAGATCGCGGCCGCGCTGCAGCCGGCCGGCGGCGTGTCACCCGCCTTGATCCAGCCATCGGGATCGGCGGGTCGCTGCGCGAAGACGCGCTTCTGCGTGCGCGCCGTCATGATGCGCCTGCGTCATGGAACGGCAGCACGGCGGCGATGCGCGCGCAGGCGCGCTCGGCCATGGCGGCGTCGATCTCACAACCGAGATAGCGTCGGCCGGACAGCCGGCAGGCTTCGCCAGCGGAGCCGGAGCCGGCGAACCAGTCGCCGACCAGGCCGCCTTCGGGACAACTGGTACGAATCAGAATTTCGAGCAGCGATGACGGCTTCTCGGTCGGATGGATCGCGCGACCGTGGCAGTTGCGGACATAGATGACTGACCGCATGAGGCGCGGCCCGCCGTCGTGGCTGACATAGTGGCCGGCGTCGATCTGGCCGGTGTGGGGAGGACGTTGCTTGCGCCGAACCGTGCGCGCTGTCGCATCCGGCGTGGTCTGGACGTCGTTGTAGATGTCGCGCCAGGCCGTCTCGGCGGGATAGAACTGGACGGCCAACTCATGCACGCGCTTGAAGCGGTCATTGTGGAAGCCGGTGCCGTTCTGCTTCTCCCAGACGATCTCCTGTGCGATCCGCAGCCCCGCCTCCGTGAACCGATCCGCGGTCGCCATGAAGCAACGGAGCGATCCGAACACCCACAGCGAGCCGGTGAGATTGAGCGCCTCACGCGCGAGTGCGATCCAGCCCTCGACGCGCCGGTCCCATGCAAGCGATGTGTCGCCATAGGGCGGATCGGCGAGGATCATGTCGAACGGACCGTGCGGCGGCATAATCTCGCGGCAGTCGCCGGTAAGGACCGTCATGGCGGGGTCCTCCCGATGCGCAATCGCTCGATCTCGACGGCGAGCGCGGCGATCTCGCGTGCAGCGGGGGATCGGCTGTCGATGTCCGAGGCTAAACGTCCGGTCTGCGCGGCGTCGGCGAAGACAACGCGCTGGCCGATGGTGCTGGCGAGCACCGGCGGATCATGGTCCGCCAGCGTCTCGGCGGTCTCCCGCGCGATCACGGTGCGGGCGGCGCAGCGATTGAGCACGAAACGCGCCGCGAGTTGCGGCCGGTAGATGCGAGCCTCCGTGAGGAGCGAAAGCATCTCGGCCGAGGCCCAGCCGTCGAGCGGCGACGGCTGCACCGGGATCAGTACGAGGTCGGCGGCGAGCAGCGCGGAGCGCATCAGGCCGGCGACACGCGGCGGGCCGTCGATGACGACGTGATCGGAATCGCGAGCCAGCTCGGGAGCCTCGCGGTGCAGCGTGTCGCGCGCCAGGCCGACGACGCCGAAGGCGCGCGGCAAGCCCTCGCGCGAGCGTTGCTGCGACCAGTCGAGTGCCGAGCCTTGAGGATCGGCGTCGATCAGGGTGACGCGGTGTCCTCTCGCGGCCCACGCGCCAGCGAGGTGCAGCGCCAGCGTCGTCTTGCCGACGCCACCTTTCTGATTGAGCAGCGCGACGATCATCGGCGTCCTCCCGACGGATCGCGAGGACGATGGAGTGTTTCCGAGTGATCGGTGGTCGAGAGGTCGTCTTTACCGAGGGGCGGAGTTGGCGCCGTCGTTGCGGGCGGGAGGTCCGCGCCCTTGCCGGTCTCTATGCCGAGGTTTCCGGCGGCGTCGCGGGCGAGGTTGTCCACATCGCGCGCGCTCTCTTCAAGGTTAGAATCTATGTTAGATTCTAAGTTAAGGGCGCGATTTCGTGTTTGATCTTCGGCGGTTAGAGCCGGTTTGGGTTCCCGATAGCACGAGCCTCCGGTTCCCGATAGCACGATAGTCCGGGTTCCCGATAGCACGAGCCCGTCCACAGGCTGTCCACAGCGCATCGTCGGCTCGAAGGCGAGCAGCGTGCGGCCGCCGATCTCGACCTCGAGGAACAGCGTGTAGCCCGGCAGCGGCTGGCGCCGGATGATGTCGCGCAGCTCGAAGGCAAAGCGCTTGAACGGCGACAGGCTGCCGGACTTTTGATGGAGATGGCGAAAGTCGAAGCGCCATCCATTGCGCTGGCGGCCGCCGTGCTTGCGCACCAGGCGGTAGAGCCAGCGGTCGAGGCCGCCCGTCAGATCGAAATAAGCGCGGTCGATCGTGAGCACGAGCGCGTCGTCAAGAACGGCTTGGTAGAACCAGTCCGGCACGATCAGCTCGATGCCCTCCGGCCGGCCGTTGCGATCGGTGCGCTCCTGCCATTCGTTGATCCACGAGAAGCGATGGCGGCGGCCTTCCGCCGGCTGGCGGATCGATGTCGCAACGGTCGTCGATTGCAGCCGGTCGAGCGCCGCCTTCAGGCGCTGGTAGTCGCGCAGCGACGTGCCGCGCCCGACATAGGTGAGAATTTCGTAGGGCGTGGCGGCCATCAGCCGCGAGGTGCGAAGCCCGGCATCCCGCGCCTCGACGATCTGGCTCGCCGCCCAGATCAGGATGTCGGCGTCCCAGATTGTCGCCATGCCATGATCGGGCACGGCCTCGACGCGGATCGTCACGTTGCCGGCGACGAAATCGATCGGCGCAACGCGATGGGACTTGGAGAGCGAGAAGAACGGATAGGCCATGAGATCCTGCGCGTCTCGTGGCGCGAAGTCGCCGGGGCGTGCTCGGAACAGATCGAGTTGTCCGCGCTCCGAAAGGGATCGACGCCGCACCGCCATGAAGAAGTCCGGTTGCGGTCAGCGTGCGTAGCGACCGGCGTGGGTCGGCTGCGTGGGCGCGTGGCGTTTGGCGGGAAGGACCGAACCGCGCGGGTCCGACGTCGAGGTGACGGAGCCGCGCGCGGCCCAGGTTTCGAGATCGTCGATGGCATAAACGACGCGGCCGCCGAGTTTGCGATAGGCGGGGCCGGTCCCGTAGGTGCGATGTTTTTCGAGCGTGCGGGCGGAGAGGCTGAGAAACTCGGCAGCTTCCTTGGTGCGCAGGAAGCGCGGCGGCAGAACGACGGGTTCGTGTGGCATGGATCGGGCCTCCGTGGTGTCAGGGACGGTCGCTGCGGTTCAGCGGCGAACGGCGACCACGGTGGCGGAGGGAATGCGTCAGGGGGGATGGGGAAGTTGAGAGGGCTAAAATCCCCACCCTTCGCCCAGGCATCGACCGGCTAAGGTCGACGGCGATGCCGAAGGAGGTTCAGATAGCCGCCGCCGACCATGACGAGGCCGCTCTCGATCAGCCCGATGACGGAATCGCGCAACGGCGAGGTCTTCCACGGATCGGCGGTAACGCGCGCCTCGCCGTAGATCGCGCTGGCAATCTCGCGATAGCTTGCGCCGTTCATGCGGCCGTCGACCGCCTGAAGCATCAGGCGCAGGCGTCGGCGCTGCTGGCGCGTCAAGCGGGTGTCGGCGAGGGCTTTGCGGCCGTAGAGGGCACGCCAGAAGCGGGTCAGCGCATCGACGCGATCGAGCAGATCGATGTCGATCGGGACCAGGGCGACAAGCGCGCGGCGATCGCTGCCGGGAAGAAAAAGCAACTGTGCAGGCATGTCGGCCGGATAGACCGCGTAAATGCCCTCGGGGCCGTCGCGGAACGATTGGAGCCCGACCAGCTCAGGAGTCGGCGTGGCGGGCAAATGATCAGGTGTGGACGCAAACGTCAGCACGGACGGCGCGGCGGCCGGCGACCAGAAGATGGTTTGCGCGAGCGCAGACAGACTCGGTCGCGCCGGGAAACCGCAACCCCCAACGCCGCTGATCCTCTACAGGAAGCGGCGCGGTGTCCTCCCGAGCGCTGGCGAGTGCCTGATATTGATGTTGATAGGGTGTGTGCCGGCGCAAGCACTCCCACGCCAAGCCTTCGGTCGCGAGCTTGTCGAAGTAGTCGTAACTGCTGTGTTTTCTCCATCGAGAAGTATCGGGCCGCATCCCTTCGCCTCCCCTGTCTTGTCAAGGTCGAGCAGAAAATGATTGCCGCACGCGAGAGGTGATGGAAGCTTGGTCAACGGCATTAGGCGATGCCGTAGCGGCATCGCCTTTGCGAAATAATCTCTAAGTTGAAATCAGTTACTGGGGCCAAGCAGAAGCTGGCGATAGCCTGTATGTGTCATCCAGCGGGCGCGCTGGAGATGGCTGTCGTGAACACGCCGCGCCCTGTCGGGCTCGCTGGCAGGATCGATTCCGAACAGCACTTCGACAGCCTCCCGCCAGTCGGCGCCATCGGCGTCGGCGTCGAGAAGGCGGACATAAAGCTTGACGTGCTTCCTGTCGTATTTCGTCAGATTCTGACAGGACGGGGCGATGTCCTCGAACGGCTCAATCATAGGGCGGCACGCTTGGTGTGGCGGTGTGGCGGGCGGGAGCTAGTGGAATTGAAGATGGAATATAACCGTTGGAAAGAGCACCGCTCGATGCTGTCCTGGCATCGCCGGCCCACAACCCATCAACCTTTCCGACCCTCGCGATCATCGACAAGCAGCACTCCCTGTCCGCGATCGGTGGTCAGGAGGACAACGCCTGCCGCTTCGATGGCCCGCCGAACCTGATCGCGCGTACCCTCATGCACCCGCAATCCGTTTTCGGATTCGAGGCGCTTGAGGGCGGTCAGCGCAACGCGGGCCTTGTCAGCAAGGGTCTCCTGCGTCCACCCCAGTAACGCGCGCGCGGCCCGTGATTGTCGGGAGGTGATCATGCATGATCACCTCCCACTCGGGCCTACGCGCACGCCAGAACTACGACTATTTTAGTCGCTATTGTTTGCTGATGCGAGCTGAAATCACCGCTCAGCACAATACCGCAGACAACACGACCGAAACTGATTCGGTCGGCTTAAGGAAAAGCCAGCCCAACGCCGATTTCTCCATGTCGCCCCTCACGGGGCGAACGGGTCCATCTCGTCGACGATCGCATCATCCTCACCATCATATTCCGTTGCGGGCATCACGCCCATCGTGCCATCGCCGGCGCGGAAGATGACGATGGAGACCATAAGCGTGGAAGCGAGGCTGAAGGCGAAGGCGTGGGCATCTGCAAGGGACATTTTCCGGCTCCTGTTTGGAGGCGGGGACCATTCCCCGCTCGACAGGCGCCTGAAGTGTTTTGGTCTCGGCCGGGGTCATCGCGGAGGCAAAGCTGAAGCGACCGCACGCTCGCGTAGCGGACCCCAAGCGGGTTGACCTTGGAAGGCCGGGATTGAAACCAAGGTTGCGTCTCAAAGAGCGAGTGGTGCGCGCTGACCGCAGCCGAAAACCCTTGCCATGTCGTCATGCTGAAATCTGACGCTGCTTTTATTCTGGTGGCCTCGATCATCTGCATTGGAGATCTGGCGTGCTGTCGACCGCCAGACCTGATGCAATCAGGCGGCGCGATTTGTACTCGTCACGGAAACTGTGCGCGGGCACCGTCGTCGCAGCGCGAACGTCGAGTTGGGTTGCGGCCGCGATCCGTTGCGAACAGGAGAAGACCCGGCGGCTTGTGCCGCCGGGCCTTCTTTCGCCCGCCCTAGAACGGGATGTCGTCGTCCTGATCGGACTGCCTGTCGCCCTCGCTTTCGGTCTGCTTCGCCCGGCTCAGGAAGTCGACCGTTTCGGCGATGATCTCGCAGCCGTAGCGCTCAACGCCCTGCTGGTCGGTCCACTTCGTGTAGTGGATGCGGCCGCGCACCAGAACCTTCATGCCCTTCTGGCAATGCTCCTGGACCGTCGTGCCGAGGCCGTTGAAGCAAGTGATCCGGTGCCATTCGGTGTCCTGGACCCGATAGCCGTCCTTATCCCGAACAACCTTGCCTTCCGAGTAGCGAGGCCGCGAGGTGGCCAGCGTGAAGTGGGTGATACGGGTGCCGCTCTGGGTGGTGCGGGATTCGGGGTCCTGGCCGATGTTGCCAGCGAGAATGACGATGTTCTGCATTTTAAGTCTCCGTTGCTCCTCGGAGGGACCATCCCTCCGACGAGACCCGGCCAAGGCCGTCGGGAGGCTCCTGCAACTGCCGGCTCGTCGGCAGCTCGCCCCTAAGGCCCGGAGTGGCGCGGGCAGGCGCTTTAGCGCCAACACGGTCCGGAGCCGCCGGGGTTGCGGGTGGAAACCGAACGGACTTAGGGGATCAGTCAGTCGGAGGGATTGGCGCCTCTGAGAGCATGACCACGGAGACGCCCGGCGGAATCATCGTTCGAGCCGACAGCAGCATCGCCTCAGAATCAACACCGCGTCGCCTTGCCGGCTCGCTCGTCACCCCATTCACGGCCACCGCTCACGTCGCCAGACGGAAGGCCATTCGGGAAAAGGCAAAAACGCTATCGGACTCCAGGTGAATGGTCGCGATTGCGGTTCACTGGGAGGCGGCGTGATCCGCCGGCATTGCCGCAAGTGCAAATGAAGTTGATGCGGCCTGCGTTCACGAGAATGAATGCAGCAGGGCAACGACCGTTACGGCCGTGAAAGATCCATGCCCCATGACCGATTTCCGGAGCCGGGCGCAGCTGATCGAAATTGCGGCGGTGAGGACTGTCTCGACCTGACATTCATATTCTGAGCGGGACGCCCAGAGTTCGGCGGTAAAAGCTGCGGGGTTTCCCGAAAGCGGAAGATCGCGAGTGCTTCAGCGCGACAAGACGCTTTCACCAAGTGCGTTGAGACTGACGATTGCGGCGCCGCCGATGAACAGACCGGCGGCTCCACAAAGGAGGTTGAGCGCGATGGCCGAGTCGATGGCGTGCTTCGCGACACCATGCACGAGCGCATAGCCGGCGATCGCGGCGGGCACGGCGAAGACGGCGAGAGCGACCAGGCGCAGAAGCGGATTCTTCGCGAAGCCGAGAACGGCGATGACGAGCGCGACGGACAGCAACGCAGCGGCAATGGCGGCGAAGCCCGACATCATCACGCCGGCTCCAGCGTCCCAGGTGTATTGAGCCGCCGTCAGTCCGGCCCCGAAAGGAAGCGCGTAGATCGCGAGATTATAGGCGACGACGCAGAATGCGATCGTCAAAAAAACGGCGAGCAGGATCAGCGTCATGGAAGCCTCCACATGAACGGTTGAGAGTTCACGACAGGCTGCCTGAGGATGCGCTCCGCCTGCGACTATACTGCTTTGCCGGTTCTGCGTGGGTCGTGCATTTTTCCTCGGACATACCGATGTCGTCAAGTAACGTTCGGAGGTCGATCGTCTGCATCGTGGTGGTTCATTTGCCGCTATCGTACTTCGATCATCAACCAGCAAACGAGCATTGATATGTTGCGCAATAGGAGGCGACGTCATGACGCGGAAAGTCCGCAAGGATGATTTCCCGGTCAGCCAGGTGCGCCGCTATCTCGAACCCGGCCCGATCGTCCTTGTGTCATCGCAATGGCAAGGCAGGACGAATATCATGACGCTCGGCTGGCATACGATTCTGGAGTTCTCGCCGTCGCTCGTCGGCCTGATGATTTCGGGCGGCAATCACAGCTTCGATATGATCAAAAGCAGCGGCGAATGCGTGATCAACCTGCCGACAACGGCGTTGACCGACACAGTGGTCGGGATCGGCAATACGTCTGGAGCAGAGATCAACAAGTTTGCGGAGTTCGGTTTGACGGCAGGCCCACGATGTCGAGGCGCCGCTGATCGATGAGTGCCATGCGAACTTCGAGTGCCGCTTGCACGACGACGTGTTGGTCGATCGCTATAATTTTTTCATCTTCGAAGTGGTGAAGGCGCATGTGGCGGCTTCACCGAAGCATCCCGAGACGCTGCACTACACCGGCGATGGTGTGTTCATGGTATCCGGCAAGATCATCAGCCGGCGCTCGCTGTTCAGGCCCGAGATGCTGGGTTGAGGCGGCGCTTATGCGCCGCCGTTGAACTTCATGACCGGAATGCCGAGCTTGCGGGCCTTGTCCGCAAGGTTCTCCTGAATCCCGGTGCCGGGGAAGACGAGGACGCCGACGGGCAGGACGTCCAGCATGGCATCGTTACGCTTGAAGGGCGCCGCCTTGCCGTGTTTCGTCCAGTCAGGCCGGAAGGCGACCTGCGGCACCTTGCGCCTGTGTGCCCAACGGGAGGCGATCAGTTCGGCTCCTTTCGGCGTGCCGCCGTGCATCAGCACCATGTCGAGGTGCTTGGCATGGACCTGATCGAGCTTCGCCCAGATCAGGCGGTGGTCGTTGAAGTCGGCGCCGCCGGTCACGGCAACCTTCGGGCCAGCAGGCAGCAACACCTCGGTCTCGATCCGGCGCTTCGCCGCAAGAAAGTCGCGGCTGTCGATCATCGCGGCGGTGAGATTGCGATGGTTGACGATCGAGCCGGTGCGCGGCCGCCACGCGGCGCCGGTATGGTGCTCGAAGGCCTCAGTGGCGACGTCGCGGAATAGTTCCATGCTGTTGCGCCGTTCGATAAGGCTCTGACCTTCTGCCGTGAGGCGCTCCAGTTCGACCGACTTCACCTCGCTGCCATCCTGTTCGTTCTGGAGGCGGCGCTGCCCCTGTTCGTTGTCGTCTAGTTCGCGCTCCACCCGGCCCGTGGCGCGGTGGAAGAGATTGACGGTCCCCCAGAGCAATTCTTCGAGGTCGGGTTCAAGGCGGGTATCGCCGAGCGTCGCGATGAGGGCGTCGAAGATATCTGCGACAGCGGCGGCGACGGCATTGCCCTCGGGCAGCGGCCTCGGATCGGGTTCGTCCTGAAACGGGCGCCAGCCGTAGAGCTGGAGTTCGGTGAGAACATGATCGGTGGGAGACGAGGCGTGGACCGGCTCAAAACCTGCATTATCGTCTTCGTTCGTCATCGGGAGCGTCCTTTGTCTGGAGACCGCGCCCATCGCGGCCTTCGCAGGCGTCGAAAGCCCACGGGCGGGACGGCCTGGCAGCCCTCGCCATCTCGCGAGGGCCTTGATGGCCAAGCCCGGCTATTTTGTTTCGCGCTGCAAAGGCGGGGCGGTCCGGGGTCCCCGCGCGACCTGTCGCGTGGGGTGGATTCCCCGCCGGCGGAAAATAGCCGGAGCGCCGCCATTGCCCGGCCGGCCCGTTTGTGGGCCGATCGCCCTCTCAGAAGGCGGTGGGCGCTGCTCTCTCCGACAAGAGAAGGCTGCTCGCGGTGATGAAGGGAGACGGCAGGTCGAGAAGACGCCCAGCCGCGCCTTGTCTCCCGCCGATCCCTCACCCCTCCATGAACCGGCTGACGTCTTCGGGACGAAGCTGCTCCTTCAAGGCCGCCCGAAGGGCGTCGACGCCGCGCCAGCGCAGATCCTCGTTGAAGTCCTCGCACACCGGCGACACCGAAATCGCCTCGATGCCGACGTTCATTGCTCTGGCGACCAGGCTGTCTCGCGCGCCGTCTCCGGCCGGGTCGCGATCTCTGAAGACATAGAGCCTGCGCACCGTCAGCGGGAACAGGATGGCGGCGAGGTGAGCGGCCGAGAGCGCCGCCAACATCGGCATGTGGGGCAGAACCATGCGGGGTGATAGCACGGTCTCGATGCCTTCGCCGGCCGCGAGCACGTCACCGGCGACGCCGAAGCGGACGCCGCGCCCGAGAAGGTCGCCCATCGCCCGGCGCGGTGTATCGACAGGCGCCTTGCCCGAACCGTCCGGGGCGAGCCAGGTGCGGTGCGCGCCGGTCTGCCGGCCCTCGAGATCGGTGACGGCGGCGACCATCGCCGGCCAGATCTCGGTGGACGAATGCTTGTCGGGCTTGTAGTAGCACCTCGGATGGTAGCGCAGCGCGGTAACGCCGACGAGCGACGTGATCGCCCGCCCGTTGAGGTAGGTCGCCGCCAGCGTGCCGCCGATCGGCTGCGCCATGGCGAAGAGACGCCGCGACGCTTCAGGTGAACCCGACAGCGCCGGACTTGCGGTCCGGTTCGTCGGCGCGCTCTGCGGCTCGGGATGCGGGAGCGCGAGGAAACGGCGCGCTTCCTCGGCCACATCCTTGAAGTCGACGAGGCCGAGCGTTTCGCGGATGACGTCGAGAAGATCGCCATGCTCGCCGGTTGCTCCGTCGGTCCATTTGCCCGCGGCGCCCTTGCCGGATTCCGGCCCTGCAAGGCGCACGAACATCGAGCGGCCGGGCGTGTTCTTCGCATCGCCGACGATCCAATATCGTCCGGCGCGATGGCCGGACGATAAATATTGTTTGCAGACGGCCTCGGCATGTCGGCCGAGACGAGACGCCAGTTCGGAGGCATCGTGACGCGCCATCACGCTGTCTCCTGCTCGCCGATGCGCGCGACCGGCCAGCGATCAAGCAGCTTGCCGAGCACCGTCGGAGCGTTGGCGTCGGTCGGCACGAACATGCGCAGCTTCCACGAGATGATCTCATGGTAGAGGCCGTAGGCGGTGAGGCGTTCGCGCATCGTGTCGTCAAAGCCCGACAACTCGATGCGGTTCGCGCCCATGACGCGGGCGCGTCGAAGCTGGAGGCCCTCGGCAAGATCGAGGATCGTCCGGCCGTCCATCAGAGCCGTGAAGGCGTCGTCCGGCGTGAGTGAGGTCGAGCCGGTTGTCGTCGCGGTGGCGGCCCAGGCCGGCGAGACCTTGCGGCCGATGATGCGCTCGCCCGCATCGGTCTGGAGGCGATAGACGCGGGTCGACTCGTGCGGCAGCCGTTTCCAGATGGGAAGGAGAAGCCCCGTGACCATGTGCAGCTTGGTCTCGGAGAACGGTGGCACCTCGGAGATTTCAGCGATCCACGCGGCGGCGAACGCATCGCGGTCGGTCTCGATCCAATGCGTCTCGCGCATCTGCCGGATCGGCAGATTGTGGGCTTCCATCGGCCGGATCAGCCGGACGCGGCGCTCGATCTCGCCGTCATCGAGCATGACGCTGCTCGCAGGGATCTGCACCGCGGCGCGGCCGGAGCGCTCGTTGATCAGCAGGGCCGCACGCGGGTCGCGGAGTTCGGCAAGGGCGTCATCGAGCGTCAGCGGCCGATTGCGCTTGCGCTCATTGATCGTCAGCAGGCTTGTTTCCGCGCCTGTACGCGGATGCGTGTAGATCGTCTGTCGATCGGTGATGACGAAGCTCTCGGCGCGCAGCGTCTCCAGCCCGGCATCATAGGTGCCCGACGCGATCGCACCCTCGATCCTGGCGGCAAGAAGCTGCTCGAAGGCCGTGAACAGCACGCCCTGAAGCTCGATGGTGAGCGCGAGCAGCCGGTTCAAAAATGTCGTGATCGGCGGCAGCTCGTCCTTGATGCCGTTCGAGTCCATCAGCTTCAAGCCGGTGGCGGCCTCGAAGTGCTGGAGCGAGCATCCCTCGACCTTGCCGCGGACCAACAGGAAATAAAGCTGGCGCAGCGCGTCGCGCGCATAATGCGATTCCAGATTGTCCTCGGGCCGGAACAACCCCTGTCCGCCCGTCTGGCGCTGGCCGCGCGTGATGGCCCCCAGCGTGTCGAGGCGACGCGCGATGGTCGATAAGAACCGCTTCTCGGCCTTCACATTGGTCGAGATCGGGCGGAATAGCGGCGGCTGCGCTTGATTGGTGCGGTGGGTGCGGCCGAGACCCTGGATGGCGGTATCCGCCTTCCAGCCGGCCTCGAGAAGATAATGGACGCGCAGCCGCGTGTTCTTCGCGGACTTTTCCGCGTGATAGCTGCGGCCGGTGCCGCCGGCATCCGAGAAGATGAGCCCGCGCTTCAGATCGTCCATGAAGGCTTGCGTCTCCGCGAGATTGGCGGACGCCGCGCGATTCTCGACCACGAGCCGGTCGACGGTGGCGCTGCGCTTGCGCACGATGCGGCGCGAACGGCCCGTCACCTCGGCGACAACATCGGCGCCGAAGTGCTGGATGATCTGGTCGAGCGCGCCGGGCACCGGCGGCAGGCTGGCGAGCTTGGCGATCAATTCATCGCGGCGCGCGACAGCTTCGCGGCTCTCGACCGGATGGCCGTCACGATAGACCGGCCGCGACGACAGATTTCCCGAACTGTCGGTGAAGCGTTCGTAGAGCTGCACCGGGAAGGAATGGGCAAGGTAGTCGAGGACGTATTCGCGAGGCGTAATGTCCACGCGCACGTCATTCCATTCCTCGGTCGGCAGTTCGGCCAGCCGCCGTTCCATGAGTGCCTCGCCGGTCGAGACGATCTGGATCACGGCCGAATGACGCTCTTCGAGATCGCGCGTGATCGAACGGATCAGGGTCGGCGTTTTCATGCTGGTGAGCAGATGGCCGAAGAAGCGCTGCTTGGCCGACTCGAAAGCCGAACGGGCGGCGGACTTCGCCTGCCGGTTCAGCGTGCTCGATCCGCCTTCGCCGGCGCCGGTGATGTTGGCGGCCTGCATTGCGGCGTCCAGATTGTTGTGGATGATGGCGAACGCGCCCGCATAGGCATCGTAGATGCGGATTTGTTCGGGCGTCAGTTCGTGCTCGACAAGCTCGTATTCGACGCCGGCGAACGAGAGCGAGCGGGCGGTATAAAGGCCGAGCGCGCGCAGGTCGCGGGCCAGCACCTCCATCGCCGCGACGCCGCCCGCCTCAATCGCCTCGACGAACTCGGCGCGCGTGACGAACGGAAAATCCTCGCCACCCCACAGGCCGAGTCGCTGGGCGTAGGCAAGATTGTGGACGGTGGTGGCGCCGGTTGCCGAGACATAGACAACGCGCGCGTTCGGAAGCGCGTGCTGGAGGCGCAGGCCAGCACGGCCCTGCTGCGAGGCGGCGACGTCGCTGCGCTCGCCCTTGCCTCCGGCGGCGTTCTGCATGGCGTGCGCCTCGTCGAAAATGATCACTCCGTCGAAATCGGAGCCCAACCATTCGACGATCTGCTTGACCCTGGAAACCCTCTCTCCGCGATCGTCGGACCTGAGCGTAGCGTAGGTTAGAAATAGGATGCCTTCGCTGAGCGTGATCGGCTTGCCTTGCGGGAATCGCGACAGCGGCGTGACCAGCAAACGCTCCATGCCGAGTGCGCTCCAATCGCGCTGCGCGTCCTCCAGCAGCTTGTCGGACTTCGAAATCCAGACCGCCTTGCGGCGACCTTGCATCCAGTTGTCGAGAATGATCGCGGCGGACTCGCGACCCTTGCCGACGCCGGTGCCATCGCCGATCATGAAGCCCTGACGGAAGAGGACGCCGCTCTTGGCGTCATCGGACGCGGCGGTCAGGACGTCGAACGTGGCGTCAACCGTCCACGCGCCGGCGAGATAGTTGGAATGCGCTTCGCCGGCATAGATGACGGTCTCTAACTGAGCGTCGGAAAGTAGCTCGCGGATCTTCTCCGGCAAGCGCGGCCGGTAGCTCGGCTTCGGCGGCGCTATGCTCGCCATGGCGGCCGACTGGACGAGCTGGGTCGGATGCGCCTGAGATCCGGCAATGTGGATTGCCTGAAGTCCGTATTCCTCATAGATGGAATCGGAGATGTGGCCGCCCTCGGCTGCCTGCCAATCGACGGTTTCGTATTCGAGCGGAGTGCCGTCCGGCTCAGCCAGCGCGGCGGCTGGAGCAGCCTTCGCCGCCCGGTTCAGATAGCCGCGCACGGTGTGGGCGACGGCTGGCGCCGCGACCGGCACGGCGACGGACGGATCGACGTGCAGCCGGCCGGGCAGATGCGAGGCCAGCCAGCCGAGCAGCGTGGCGACGTCCGGCGCGATGCCCGGCGCGGCCGGAAACGCGGTCGGATCGTCGGCGGGCATCTTGTCGATGACGGTCAGCCGCGTGGCGATGGTCGTGCCGTGCTTGGCATAGACCGAGCCGTCGATGGCGGCTGAGAACACGACGCGGCCGCGTTCCTGCAGCCGGGCATAGGCCGAGGACCAGGCCGACGCATCGGGCGCGAAGTTCGCGCCGGTGATGGCGACGAGACGGCCGCCGGGAGCGAGACGCGCCAGCGCCGAGGCAACATGGCGAAAGGCGGCGTCGGCCATGCGGCCTTCGACATTCGCCATGACCGAGAACGGCGGGTTCATCAGCACCACGGTCGGGACCACGGCCGGATCGAGATGGTCGTCGATCTGAGCCGCGTCGAAGCGCGTGACGGATAGGGCCGGAAAGAGGGAAGAGAGAAGCGAGGCGCGCGTCTCGGCCAGCTCGTTGAGCACGAGCGAGCTGCCGGCGATCTCGGCCAGGATGGCGAGGAGTCCGGTGCCGGCCGAGGGCTCCAGCACGCGGTCGGCCGGCGTGATCGCGGCGGCCGTCATCGCTGCAAGACCCAGCGGAATCGGCGTCGAGAACTGCTGGAAGGTCTGCGCTTCCTGCGAGCGGCGCGTGTGCGTCGGCATCAGGCCGGCGATCTTGACGAACTGCGGCAGGATCGCCGTCGGGTTGCCGACTTTACGGAAAAGCGGCTTTCCGTATTTGCGCAGAAAGAGGACGGTCGCGGCTTCGCAGGCGTCATAGGCCGTCTTCCAGTCCCATGCGCCGGCGGAGTCGGAAGCGCCGAAGGCAGCTTCCATCTTGCCGCGCAGGGTGGCGGCGTCGATGCGCTGACCGCGTTCGAGATGTGGAAGGAGGAGCTGCGCCGCGGCGAAGATCAAAGGCGCGCTGTCGGAATCGCTGACGAGCGGAAGCTGTGCGGCAGCGGGCAATGCCACCGATGCGGAAGTCATGGTCATGATGCGAACCTCGGGAGAGCGGGACGGGAGTGAGCCGCGCAGCGCTCTCTCTCGACCGCACTGGCTCACATCTGTCCCCGCCACGCTCTCGCTCTCAGATCATGGCGGTCGCCAACATGAAAAAAGCGCCCCACCGAAAGGCGGAGCGCTCGTGAAATTCAATCGATGGCCTGGAAGATCTCCGATGCCTCGGGATGTCCGTCGCACCAGGCATGCAAGCGATGGTAGCCTTCCACCAGATGGTCGGACTCAAATTGGAAGGAGAGATGTGAGAAGGTGAAGAGCGTGGCGATGATGCCTGCGGCCTCCGCCGAGACCTCGCCGCGAAATTCGGTGATGTCGCTTTCGATCCGGAAACGCGAGGTTGATTTCGGCGCCAGAAACAATGGCTGGCCATCGCATTCGTAGAAATTCCAGAAGCCGCCGCCATAGTCTCGGGGGCTAAGACGATCCATGAATGTATGGACGGTATTTTCAGCGACGATCAGATGGCGAAGGCCGAATATCGTCGGCAAGAACATCTCGCGGCGGTTGTCCGGAACAAGCGTCGCGACATGGGTACTGGCGTCTTGCGTCGTCATGGGGCTGATCTCCCGAGAGCGGAAGAGGACGAGTCTGGATAGCGCTCTCTCTTCTTCTGTTCGGGCCCATCCCGACCCGACAACCCTCTCCCTCTCAGTTCGACCAAAGCTCGTTTGCGATCTCGCGTGCGATCATGGCCCGCGCCTTCATCATCAGGTGGTCACCGCGCGTTTCAGGATGATCGATGAACCGCGCGGCAGGGCCGTTCTCGATCCAGTCGGCGTAGGAACACCAGCTCCGGTCGGTCAGCCGGAAGACGGCCATGTCGGACGCCCAATGCGGTTTCGGCTCGACGACGCCGCCGCCGCCGCCGCGCATCTCTTCCCACGGAAGCGAGCGCTCCGAGGGAGGATTGCGGCGATCATCAGCGAAAATTTCATCGATGGTCATCATGCTGCACCGCTGTCTTCGGACTTCTCGATGAAGCTGGCCGGATTGTCGGGATCTGGCGGCAGGTAAGCGTCGTAGGGATTGCAATCCGCAACGAGATGGCCGAACGGCGCGAACACGTAATCGTCTCCGTCGCGTTCGACAGCGCACAGGACGTAGCGCGGCTCGCGCGTCACGACGTCGAGGCACTCCAGGAGTGCTAGGTTGCCGTCATCAGCAGCGCGCAGCATGGTGTTGAAATTCGTGCGAACGGGATCGGGAATAGCCATGGGTTCTCCTGAAACAAAATGGCCCGCTGTCGAAGGGACAGCGGGCCAGGTGGGTGGGGAAATGCGGTGGTCAGGCGGCGGCGCGGCCCTCGACGACATCGGCGCCGACCTCGTCGGCCGTGATCTCCTTAAGGCGAGCATGGTGATAACCGGCCTTGGCCAGCCACAGTTCGGCAGCTTCGCGGTTGTCGGCGAGATACAGCAACTCTTCATCGTCGCCGATCCGGTTCAACACACGGACCATGCCGATCTTCGGACGTTCGGCTATCTCGAACCTGAGATCGCTGTCGACCGAATGGGTGCGCATGACGGTGACGAGGATCACCGAGCCGGATTCGAAATTGCCCTCGTGCAGGGTGATCGAGGCCGGCGCGATATAGGTGGCGCGATCGCGCGGCGGCTGTTTGCGCACGAGCCGACCGACACCGTTGCCGCTTTGCCAGGCCGCGAGCTTCTTGGTGAAACGCGCTGGCGGCTTCGGCTTGTGATCCGTGTAGCGGATCAGGGCGCCGATGGGCGCGATATCGTAGATATTGTGTGCGGACATGACGTCAGCCTCCTGAAATGAAAATGGCCCGGCGGGATGCCGGGCCTTGGGATGGAAGGGAAGAAAAGCGGGGCGACCGGGAGCCGCCCCGCTGGTGCGCGTCACTCGGCGGCGGCGAGAACCGTCGGATCGTCGATAGCGTCGGTTGCAGCTTCCTCGTCGCCGCCGGCGAGGAACTCCGGCAGTGCGACGTCGCCGCCATCTTGCCCCGCCGAGGTTTCAACAGCCGGCGCCTCGGCGATGAGGCGCAACGGCTCCGGCAGCCAGCCGGTGTCGGCCAAGAGACGTTCGGCCTCACGCGCCATATCGTCCTTCTTCAGGTGGTCGATCAGGCGCACCTTCTCCTCACCAAGCGCCTCATGGACCGCTTCGAGGATGCGGGGCTTGGTGACGCGGCCGAGGTAGTTCGCGACGGTCGGCCGGAAACCGGCATCCGACATGTCGAGGCCGGTGACGCGAGCAAGGCGGTCGGCTTCCGCCATGCGGGTCCGCAGGCCGTGCTCGGAAATCCCGGTCGCGCTCATCGGATTTGGACGCTCATAGAGCGCGTTGATCCCGAAGGAAACGCAATGGGCGAGAAGCGCCATGCGGCTGGCATCGTCGAGCACATCGAGCCAGTCCCACAGCGCGTCATCGTCGGCCGGCAGATCGGCTTTCCAGCCCGCATGCCGTTCGCTGACCGATTTCGCGTAGGCGCTGTCCTTGAGGTCAATTCCCTGCTCACGGAAATACACCTCACGCATCGACACCTGGACAGCCGAACCGCTCGTGGAGCGCTTGAAGGTGTCACGGACCAGCCGGTGCAGCAGCGCCGTCATGGCGATGTGCGGATGAGAGCCGACAGCATCGCTCAGCGCGACGGTGCGATGCGCCGTCAGTTCGGCAACCAACCGCTCGGGAAGAGGCTTGATGATCTCTTCTTCCTCTTCGGGCTCGGCCGGCTGTCCGCCGATGGTGACGACGGTGCGCTTGCCATCCGGCGCGAGCGTGTCGTCGGCGACGTCGTCATCCTGTGGGGCATTGCCGTCGACGGTCTCGGGCTGTTCGTCCTCGGGACGGACCCAGCCGCGATCGACGACAAGGGCGCCGTCCTCGTCGACAGTGACGAAGGCACCGGCGATGGCGATCTCGGCGGAGTTATAGATAGCAGGACGGCGTTCGAAGACGTCGAGCTGCTTCTCGATCTCGCCGAGCCGGTGGTCGATGTCGTCCGGCAACTCGTCGTACTCGGCATATTCAGTCTCGAGACGCTCCTGCTCCTCGCGCAACTTCTCGCGCTGCCGCTGCTCCTTCTTGGTCAGTGGCGCGAAGGTGCCGGTGATTGCGCGCAACCCGTGATCATGGCCATAGGGAAGTTCGAGGTCGGCGTTGACCCACTTCCAGCCTTCGGCCGCGACCTCGTCGGCGGTGACCTTCAGTTTCTCGGCGACAAGGCGATCGAGAAGCGCCACATCTTCCAGCCAGCCGTTCTCGTCATCATCGAAGAGGTAGGGCGGAAGCACCTGGCCACCTGCCGCCATATAGGCATCGATACCGACGAACAGCGCGCGTTTGTCGGATGCGGCAACGGTGGTTTCGGTCAGCATGCTCCGGATACGCGAGGGCTCGCGATAGTAAGACTGCTTGACAGCCTCCCATACTTGCTCCTGACGGGCATGATCCGGATGCGCGGTGAACGCCTCCAGCATCGCCAAGGTCATGGCATCCTGGGCATACACGTCGTGCAGCTTTGGCGAGACCTTGGCGAGCGCGAGGCGCTGATCGACATAACGCTGGCTGGTGAAGTAGGCGCTGGCGACTTCCTCGGTGCTCATCCCGCCGTCGACCATGCGCTGGAACGCCTTGAACTGATCGAGCGGATGCAGCGCGAGCCGGAATGTGTTTTCTGCCAGCGAGTCGTCGGTCGCCGAGGTCTTGGCGTCGGCCTTCTTGACGATGCAGGGGACAAGGCCATCGGCGGGGAAGCGACCGGCTTCGACCAGGCGTGCGATCGACCTGTAGCGGCGTCCGCCAGCCGGAGTCTCGAAATCGCCAGTCTCATTGCCGTCGGCATCAAGAACCACGCGAACATTGAGGCCCTGTATGAGATCCTCGCGGCGGTCGATGTCACGGGCGAGGTGGTCCACGCCGGCCTCGACGCCGGTTTGGCGAACGTTGGCCTCCGACAACCTGATGCGGTTGAACGGAATGTCGCGTGCTCGCGAGAAGACGATGATTGCGGGTGCGCGTTTTTTCTTGGCAGCTTTTGCCATGGTGGGTTACTCCGTGACGGGCAGCCGGGAGCCTCTCTCTCGACCTATCAACCCGTCAGCGAAAACCCATCCCCTCTCTTCCTCTAAGCCGCGGAACGCGCGCGTTAGGTTGGCGCCGTGCGATCATTGCGTATCGGTGGAGAGGAGGATCATGCCGCGTTCCTGTCCATCGAGGATTCGGCAGCGACCGCAACGGAATTGTCTTCCGGCAGGAAGGACAAGATCCAGTCGGCCGCCTTGCTGGCCTGGCTGGCGGTGCGGACGACGGCGCGGGAATCCTCGCGCAGGGTTTCGAGCCAGGAGCCAATGTAATCCGCGTGGCGCACCGTCGGCACGGTGCCGAGCGAGGCGCAGGCGAAAGCGCTCGACATCTCGGCAACCAATTCCTCGAAGGCATATTTCCTCGTGCCGAAGGAGCCGGAGAGATCGCGATTCAGCCGGCTGTGATGGCCGCTGGCGTGCCCGATCTCATGCAGTGCCGTGCGATGCCAGTTGATCGGTTCGAAATAGGCTTGCGGCGGAGGAACCTGCACATAGTCGTGCGCCGGGATATAGAAGGCGCGGTTGCCGCCGATGCGGAAGTCGATGCCCGTTGCTTTGATGAGCGCTTCGACCTTCGGCTCGATCAAGCCTTGCGGCGTCGGCGGCGCAGCGACGGCGATTTCGTCGGGCAGGCCCTCGCATTGCGCCGCGTTGAAGACGGTGAAGCGCTTCAGGAAGGGGATCGATTGCGCTTCCTCGCCGGTTTCGCGAGCGCGCTGCTTCTCGCCCTCGGGCACGAAGCGATCGGCATAGACGACAGTGGTGCCGCGCTCGCCCTTGCGGACATTGCCGCCAAGAGAAAGGGCTTGGCGGAAGGTGAGCCAGCCCTGGCCGGGAAAGCCGTGCTCGATGACGGCGCCCCAGAGGATCAGAATGTTGATACCGCTGTAGGTGCGACAAGTCGCGGCATTCTTCGGGAGGCCGAGCGGGGCTTTTGCCGTGGACGAGCCCCATGGCTGAACCCAGGGGAAGCGGCCGGCCTCCAGCTCGGCGATGACCTTGGCGGTGATTTCGTCGTAAAGGTTCGCCCGGTTCGCGCCGGCGCGTGGGGTGCGATCATGTCTGGACATCGCGGTTCTCCGCGACAGGCGCCGGAGACCTGTTCTCCAGCCCTCAACCCGTCACGGCAAACCCGGCCTGCACTCTCACTCTAACCGGGACGATGTGGTCGGTATTCAGAGGCCAGCTTCCTCAAACACCTTCTTGAGGATAGGCAGCGCCGTCATCGCGGGTGGCCATCCGGCGTAGAATGCGATCTGCGTGACAGCCTCGATAATCTCTTCCTTGGTCACGCCATTCTCGAGCGCCTTCTTGATGTGAAACGGCATCTCGTTGATCCGGTACATCGCGATCAGGCAGGTGATCGTCACGAGGCTGCGGTCACGCGGCTTCAGCGAGGGGTTTTCCCAGACGTCGCCAAACAGCACCTTGTCGGTGATCTCGGCAAGGTGTGGCGCGATGTCGCCAAAGGACTTGCGCGCGTTGGTCGGTTCAGTAGGCATCGTCTTTACTCCTGCGGTTAGGGGCCATGGCATGACGGCCGCCACGGTCATCGAGATCGCGGATCGGCGCGTGAAGAGTGGCGCAAACGTCATCAGTGCGCTGTGAAACCGCCATCGACCGGCAGCGCGGCGCCGATCACGAAACTGGCCGCCGGGCTGCACAGCCAGAGCACGGCCGCGGCGATTTCCTCGGAACGTCCGAGGCGACCGATCGGCTGCTGCTTCATGATCTCGGCCATCGCATCCGATTGACCCTCCAGCATCGCCTGCACCATCGGCGTGTCGATCGTGCCGGGACAGATCGCATTGATGCGGATGCCGCGCGGCGCATATTCGACGCCCGCGCTTTTGGTCATCCCGATCACGGCATGTTTGGTCCCGTGATAGGCGGCGCGTCCGGGCAATCCGACCAAGCCCCCGAGCGACGAGCAATTGACGATCGCCCCCGAGCCCTGCGATCGCATCACTCTGAGTTCATGCTTCATACAGGCCCACACGCCGCGCTGGTTGACGGCGGTGACGCGCTCGAAATTCGCCAGCGGCTCGTCCGCCGCGTCGGACGGGGGCACCTGGATGCCGGCATTGTTGAACGCCATGTCGAGCCGGCCATATTCGGCGACCGCCAGGTCGATCATAGCCGCCACCTGCGTTTCATCGGCGACGTCGCAGGCCGTGCCGATCGCGGCGCCGCCCGCGGCGGCGATCCGCTTCGCTTCCTGCGCGGCGAGATCGCCATCGATGTCGGCCAGCACCACGGATGCGCCATTCTCGGCGAAGGCGCGCGCGGTCGCGAGCCCCATGCCCTTGGCCGCGCCGGTGACCAGCGCGACCTGATCCTTGAAAACATAGACCGGGTTCATGAGGTCAGCCCTCCCGACCGGCGGCGGCGATCTGCCGCTTCTTGCCGAACACCGGGAAGGCACCGGCCTCTCCGTAGTCGGTGCTGTTCTCCCAACCCTTGAGGGTGTCCATATCGGCATCGGAGATGACGAAGCCGATGGCGGCATTGTCGCGCATGTGCGCCGCATTGGCCGTCTTGGGTAGCGGGAGCAGGCCGAGCTGGAGGCAATAGCGGATGCAGAACTGCGCGATGCTGACCCCATAGCGCTGCGCCAGCGCGCCGAGCTGGGCGTTCCTGAGCGCGGCGCCATGGGCGACAGGGGAGTAGGCTTCGACCAACAGCCCCTTCGATCGCGAATAGTCGATCAGGTCGAACGGGGTGTTGCCGACATGGGCCAGGACCTGATTGACCATCGGCGCGACGTTGCCGTTGTCGAGCAAATTGTCGAGGTCCGCGGCCTCGAAATTCGAGACGCCGATCGCGCGGACCTTGCCGGCGGCGTAGGCTTCTTCGAGCGCGCGCCATGCTTCGAGATTGCCTTCGAAGAAATGCTCGCCTTCCCGAAACTCTGCCCAGGGCTGCGGGCTGTGAATCAGCAACAGGTCGATATGATCTAGCCCGAGCGCCCGGAGCGACTTGTCGATGCGGGCGCTTGCCGCAGCGAAGGTCTTGCACTCGGCTGCCAGCTTCGTGGTCACGAAAATCTGGTCGCGGGATACGCCGCTCGCGCGAAGCCCCGCGCCCACGCCGTGCTCGTTCTCATACGCCTGGGCGGTATCAATGTGGCGATAGCCGATCTCGATGGCTTCGCGTACGACACGTCCGGTATCGGCGTCGGGAATGCACCAGGTGCCTAGCCCCAGTTTCGGGATCTTCACCCCGTTTGCGAGAGTATATGTCTCTTCCAGTATCATGCTGCTTACCTTCAATCTGTACCCTTCGGGCCGGGGCCGTACCCCGGCTTCTTGGTGAGCGTGCTCCATCGACCCCGAATGTCAGTCTCGTAGACCTGGGCGGTCCACGCATCGGGCTGGACCTCCTCGAAGCCGACCGACACCGCTTCATCGCCGTAATTCAGGATACGGGTGACATCCCGGACGATGGCCGCGGACAAATCGCGCTTCTGCGCGTCGGATTTGCCGGGCCAGAGCTTCACGATGACGTGGGGCACGGACTACTCGCTTCCCAGCGGCGCGAGATATTCCTCGTCCGTCACCTTCTCCATCCAGACGACGTTCTTGCCGTCGATCGTGTCCTGTATGGCGATGTGGGTCATGCCCTCGTGTGGGGCGGCGCCATGCCAATGCTTGTGCTCGGCGGGACACCACAGGATGTCGCCGGCGTGGAACTCCAGCTTCGGTCCACCCTCGACCTGGGTCCAGCCGACCCCTTCGGTCACGATCAGCGTCTGGCCAGCGGGATGCGTGTGCCAGGCAGTGCGAGCGCCGGGTTCGAAGTGGACGATCCCGCCACTCACGCGCGATGGATCGGGGCGCTGGAATGCGCCGGTGACAGTGACCTTGCCGGTGAAATATTCGGGCGGGCCGTCGACCGTCTTGAGGTCGGCTTTACGGGTGATGTCCATGGTCGTGATTCCTTCCTGTGCCGCGGCGGCACCTGTGGCCGACACGACAGCGGCAAGGACAATTGCGAGCTTGATCATGATGGCCGGGCTCCAAATCGAGTCGCTCGCCCTAGGCATTGAGCATGGCCATCATTTAGTCGGTCGGGCCGATCCGGATTAGCGCCCTCGCAAGCAATGAACTGATGAACACAGATCAACAGCGTGTTAGTGTGATGCAATGCAGCTAAGCCGGACCGATCTTGCCGATTTCCTCTACTTCCTGGCTATCGTCAGACATTCCAATTTCCGTCGCGCGGCCTTGGAAATGGGGGTCACGACCTCGGCACTGAGCCATGCCATCACCGCACTCGAAGCGCGGCGCGGTGTTCGATTGTTGAACAGAACCACGAGGAACGTGACGCTCACTGCCGCCGGGGCGGAGCTTCGGGCGTCAATCGAAGGTCCATTGCAGATCGTTGGCGACGCGGCGGAGAACCTCAACAGGTTCCGGGATGCGCCGATGGGCCGCGTCAGGATCAACATTCTGGAGGATGCGGTCCCGCTTCTGCTCGACCCTGTCATGCCGATCTTTGTCGACCGCTATCCAGAGGTCGAGGTCGACATCAGTGTGAGCAACCGCCTGATCGATGTCATCGCGAGCGGTTTCGACGCCGGTATCCGCTATGGCGGCACCGTGCCGGAAGACATGATCGCGCAGCGGCTGTCGCCGGACATCCGTTGGGTTGCCGCCGCGTCGCCCGTCTATCTCGAACGCTTCGGTACGCCTACTACGCCACACGATCTGCACAAGCATCGCTGTGTCCGCATCCGCTTGGGTAATGACCAGATCTATCAGTGGGAATTTGAGCGCGGACAAGAGGCCGTCGCGGTCGCCACACCTGGCCCGCTAACGGTGGATGAAAGCCATGCGGCGATCGGCTTTGGCCTCAGCGGCGTCGGCATGATCTACGGCGCGGAACCGGTGCTCCGGCCGTATTTGGATCGTGGCAGCTTGAAGGTCGTGCTAAGCGACTGGGCGTCGATGGGCAGCGGGTTTCACGCCTATTATTCCGGTCGCCGCCAAGTCCCCACTGCATTGCGCCTGCTCATCGATCTCATCCGTGAGATTGCTCCACTCCACTGAAGCTTACCGTGCAGGCGTATCACTGTATCACTGCTCGATCCGTCAGTTGGTTTCTGCCGACGCTCTTGCCCTTCGGGGACGTTGCGGGGGTCCCCGCAGAAGGGGGTGTGTCGGCAACGAGAGTGCCGACCAGGGGGAAGACTTTTCCCCTCCCACACTCGTCAGGAACGCCGGTATCCGCGCATTTCCTCGTCGACGATGGCCTCCACGACCTTCATGTCCATCTCGGCAGCGGGTAACAGGCGCGCAGAGGCATTACAGCTCCGCGTCGATGACACGCCGGCGCGCGATGGTCATCGATCTCGAGCATTGTCGAATCTGGTCCGTTAACAGCAGCTTGAGCCGTAGATTCTTGTGTCCGGAGATCATGTTTGAGAGCCTATCTCGTGTTGAACTCCATATAGGTGGAATAGGCGCGCATTCCCTTAGCGGCATTCGATTTGGCTACGACCGTTCGATTAATCCGCTGTTGCAGATACTCGCAAACTGCATTGAACTTCTCAATTGGTAGTAGCCGCCAAGGGGCACCGAAATTGCTCTCAATGTTCTTGGATATCGCGCCATAGCTGAATTTCGACGCGCGCATCCGGTCTGCACCGGCAAATTTATTGTATCGGTCGATTAGATATTGCACATAGCGCGTGGTTTCCTGATCAGAACCGATCGTTCCGGGTGGTGCATTAATGCTGATAGAGCGACGGGTGGTGCGCACATGGACTTGGTGCGCTTGAATGGCGCCGGGACTGTTGATCGCGATATTGCCGCTGTTCTGGCCGATCGTGATCCGGTCGAGGTCGTTCAAGAGAAGCTTTGCGAATATGAGATCTGCCGGTTGCTCGGCTCGGCCGGCGGCGCTTTCGTGAATGGTCTTCATGTCTTGCAGAACATCAACCGTATAGATCTGCGGCTCCCCGTCGACAACTTTGTGATGATGTCTGCACAAGAGGAGGAGGTTGCCAAAATCGTTCCGGCCTTTGTCAGATTGTGAAGGATCGTAGCGAGGGCCTCCGGGGCTGCGAGCAGCGATATGACAAATTTCGCCAGTGACGTTACCCGCGGTTTCGATGATTGGCAGCGTGCATCTTGGGAATGCGCAGGTGTTTCCGGAAAGAGCGAATAATCGCTTTATGGTCTTAGCCGTCGGTTCTGCCATTGTGTTCCGTTGCCTTGCATTGACAGTTGGGCTGGAAGAGTCCGCCTAGCTCTAACGATTGACGAATCGAATTTGTGGTTCAGAAAGCAGCCTAGCAACCTAAGTCCCTCGGTGTGAGTAAAGTACTCGCTCAGTGACTGAGGTAGAGCCGTCGGTGTGGTTTCTCTCGTTGAGCGTCTCAATCATTAGCGGTTAGAGCCCTGAGTTCGGCGAGGAAGGTGGTGCCGGCTTCCACAGCTTGCATTGCCGGGTCCGCGTCAATATCCACGTCAACCCGTCACGGCACACCCGGCCTGCACTCTCACTCTTAGGGGGGGCGTTGCGAGGGTCTCCCCGCAGAAGGGGGCGTGTCGGCAACGCAGTGCCGACCAGGGGGAAGGCTTTCCCCCGCAAAACCACAAATGCGGAAGTCAGGATTTCAGAAGGCGAAACACCGTCTACGTGGTTGCTTCGAACCCGGCTCTCAAGCCTTCAGCATTTTCTCAATAACGTGCATGGGTAGCACCAGGCGCATGGAATCAGGCAGGCGCACGAAGCCGTTGCCCTCATAGAAGGCAGCGGCGCGCTCATTGATCGCGTCAACGACGAGCATCGACGAACCAACAGTCGAGGCTGACGCATACGCTCGCTGCACTGCGTCGGCGAGAAGGATTCCTCCTAGACGCTCTCCTTGCCTTGCGGCCGAAACCGCAAGACGCCCGATCAACGTGGCGCTCACTAACGGATAGCGTGGCACATATTTGCGGGCAGCGGCCGGTACGGCGCCCTGTTGCAAGCCCGTTGCGCAGAGCGTGTAATAACCAAGCACCGTCCGGTTCGCCTCGGACTCCACAAGGATGAAGACACCATTCGCCTTGCGCCGCACGTCCTGACTCGCCTGCGTCCGCAGATACCGGTCGAGGCTGTCGACGCCGCATGAAAAGCCATCGCGATCATGATCCGCGGAGAACGGCTCGATTCTCAAGTCCGATCGAGAGTCCGTCATGTTCAGGAAGCAATGCGACGCCTGTGCTCGGCGATCGCGCGCGTGAGTCTTTCGCTCGGTTCGGGCGGGTTCATCAGCGCGTTGAAGAAAGCCTCGCGATCACGGTTCGAGAGCACGAGCGTCTCATGTTCGGCGATCGTCCGGCGTGCGGTATCGGCGAGCGCAGTGACACAGAAGTCGCTCACCTTGCGCTGCGACAGATGAGCCGCGCGCTCGATGAGATCCTTGGTCTCTTCATCAATCCGGAACCCGAGCCGCTCGACACGGCCGGGTACGTTTCGGGGGGATCGGGCCTGATTGCTTGACATAAGAATTCACCTGATAACAGCTTTATAGCTTAAATGTACGTCTAATTGACGAACATTGCAAGTTAAACGTGCGGCGATTCTCGTAATGCGACACGGGATGGGTCAGGTTGAGCGTGAGGCAGTTCCGTGTTTATCCCCGAGGTCACGTGGACGGGAGCGGGCCGGAAGCGATCGGGCGGGTCACTCCTATGCCGCCTTCCTGACTCGCGGAACCTTTACCTCCCGCTGTTCGAAGGCCTCTCGCGCACGTGCAACCTGCCGTCGCGCGGCCCCGCGACCTAGCCAGTCGCGAAGTTCTGGTTGCGCCGTCAACGTATTTCCGAGTGCTGAAAAGATGGTGTTGCTGATCGCCTGCTGTTGGGCGCGCAGATGATCCTCCAGCAGCTTGTGTCGCGTGATGTACCCTGAATTCACGCCGGGGACCGAATGATTCATCAGCATGCGGGCGTCGAGTTCCGAGACGCCGGCAGGGGTTGCGACAGTGCGATACGTTTGGCGTAGCTCGTTGCCCCACTTCGACAGCACCGCTCGATCTTCCTTCTGCTCGACCAGATGACCATCGGCACCATCGGCAGGAAACAGCCAGTCTTTCGCCTCATAGGGGTGCATCTGCCGGCCGAACCGAATGGAGCGCATGAGGCAATTGATCGCCTGCCGGGACAGCGGGATGTCGAAGGCACGATCGGCGCCTCCCTTCGGGCGCGGGATGTGAAGAACCCGACGACGCAGATCGAGATGTTCGAGCCGAGCTTCTTTCAAGGCCGTTGGACGCGATGCCGAGAGGAGGGTGAACAGATGAAATTCGCGCCGTATCGGATTGTCAAGTGTCGCAGCCTCGACGAACCAGCCTTTCAAGTCGGCGACGCCCATCCCTGTATCCCGTCGCTTCTCGTGATTCCAATCGACGCTATCGACGGGATTGTCGGGCGGCAGTTCGCGATTGGTCTTGCGGGCGTGATTGTAGATGGCGCGGAAGGTGCGCATGCTGCCATTCGCGATGTAGGGTCCATGCTTTTCACTGATGGCGTCGTGCTTTGCGGAGACCTGGCCCGGATCGTCACCAAGTTGTTTCAGAGGCGTATCCAGCCAGTCCTTGAAAATGCGCTCGACGTGATCGCGGTAGCTCTCGATCGTCCGCGCGCTCCGGTTCTTGCGCTCCATTGCGATTTTGTATCGGGCCCACGCCTCTTTGAGGGTGATCCCGACCGGGCCGGGCTTTTGCTCGTTTGCGAGGTCAGCAATCGTCGATGCCTTCGTGGCTTTCTCGTCGCTCTTGGGGTGTATGCCGCGACTAATTTGGATCAGATATTCCTTGGCCGCTGCACGCGCCGCACGGGTCGAGAGCTGCTTAGAATCGCCAATCGCGATGCGGATGGTGGAGGCACGTTTGCCCTGTTGGCGAAGGTCGCCCTGGACCATAAAGGTCTTCTTTCGGGCTCCGACCATCAGGAAGAAGCCCTTTTGGTCGGTATCTCGGACAATGTAGCGTCCCTTTTCGGGCAGTGGCAAACGCTCGACTGTCTTATCGTTCAAGGGGATACGCATGTCGGCCATTTGCGAGCTCCCGAGATTCTGAAACGGTTTTTGAAACGGTTTTGGCGGAATGGGGTGTCTAACGGGCTCCCTACGCCACCACAAGAGAATATGCGATAATCCATTGAATTACAAATAAAAATATGTTTATTCGGAAAGTTAGAAGTGCTGCCGGATAATGCCTCGTAAGGGACTTTTTGAACTACGAATCTGGGGGTCAGAGGTTCGAATCCTTTCGGGCGCGCCATTACTTAACACGATTTCCAGCCCCCTTTCTTTGCAGAGCGTTTTGCAAAATCTGTTTCCAAGACGTTCTCAAACCTGGCGATGGGATTGTCCGCCATAGTGCTCGTGCGGGCGGCGTTTGCCGAATCCAGCCAGTCGCTTTCATCATCTGCAGGATGCGGTGAATACCGCTCTTCCCGGCTGCAAGCTGGTTGGCGATTTGCGTCACGCCGAGCGGTGTTTCGCTCTTCGAGAGCAGTTCGATAAATGAAAGATCTTTCTCGAGCGAGCCAGACAACTCCTGATGCGAACCGTCACCGCTGACCGCGTCGTTCGACTTTGCTTCGATCAAATCTTGACCAAGGCAAACTTAGTTTTGGGAGCGATGGCAATCACCAGTCGGTGCGTTAGGATCGTGGATCGATGCCAGCCGTGACCGCGAATGAGCCAAGCCGCCTCTACCGCCGAAACGCGTTTGGCTCGCCACGCCAATGTTAAATATTTCTTCATTGCTCCGTGAAAGATGTATTCAAAATACATCTTTTGAGTGGTCCATGCAGGTACAAGAGACGAATGTCTGCATGCACGAGCAATACGAGGCAGAAGTGGGCATTCCACAGCGTCAAATGAATAGAAACAGCGAGCTTGCGACGTCTTCCGAGCTCGATTTGGCCAAACTCGCGGGGTTCGGTATGTCCGACGCCAAGCGCCTTCGTGAGCTCAAATTGTTTCTGACGTCGCATCAGCAGAATATCATGAGTTCGTTCCACGAGCGGGTTCTGTCTTTCCCGTTCTTCGTGGACATGCTCGAGACATCCTGCGCACGCGATAAAATCAGTGTTACGCAGCTCATCGACCATATCAGCACAACGCAATTCCAACATTGGGAAAAATTCTTTGGCGGCATCGCCGATAAGGCATTCGAGGAATCCGCTCGCAAGATTGGTGTTGCCCATGCCCGATGTGCGCTAACCAGCGATCTTCATGTGGCAAGTTCGGCTGTTCTCCTCGAGAATTTCATCGAACTGATACTCGAATATCATCTTGACGATGACGCGCGACTTGAAAGTATCAAGTCCTCCGCCAGCGCGATGATCCGGCTGTTCTTTCTAGACCTGTCTTATGCAATATCGGCTTATGACACGGCCGCGGCAGGAGATATCTTCCGGCAGTTGTCGGAGCGTTTGCTGAATACGTTTGAACAAGAAGTGGCGAGCGATCTGCAAGCCATGTCGACGGCCGCTGAGGAACTCGATGCGACAATCAAGAAGAATGTTGAGTTGAACAAAGACAACACTCTGCGTTGTCACGACACCGTTTCCAATATCGAGGATCTCGCGAAGGCTCTTGCAGATCTCAGCTCGATTACGCGTCATGTTGAAAATTTTGTTCGCGTCATCAGAGAGGTGTCGCACAAGACGAAACTGCTGGCATTGAATGCGGCGATCGAAGCTGCGCGCAGCGGAGAGTATGGCCGCGGTTTCAACGTTGTTGCCAGTGAGGTCAAGTTGCTGGCCAATGAAGCCGAAGACGCAACTCGTGAGATCACAAGGCAGGCCAACGATATTCAAGCCGCCATCAGCAAAGCGGTCAAACAAGTCAACGACTCGCAAAAGCTGGTGCAGGCCATCGACAATGGCGTGGCGACCGAAAATGAGGCTATCAGGCATCAAAGCGTAGCCGTCGGAGAAATTTCGACGAATCTTACGGCTGTAGCCGAAAAGGCGCGTGGACTGAGAGGTCGCCTTGAGCGGCTCGAGGTTGCGTAGGCCTATATCGCTCAGGAGAGGAGCGCCGAACCAACCTCGTGCGAAAGTAAGGTCGTCGCGCCACATGTGGCGACCCACCAGTCCGCGGGGTAGCGAATTACGCAATGCGTAATTCGTTTCGGCAATTGCGAATGACTTATCGACCGGCTTAGTGGAGGCTCCTGGCGTCATCCCGACTGTGAGGATTAGGACTTCAATGGATACGCTACCAAAATTCAAGGCCGCCTCCGTTCAGGCGGCTCCATGCTTTCTGGATCGTGCCGCAAGCGTGGCGAAAGCCTGTCGCCTCATCGCGGAAGCGGCGAGCAATGGCGCCAACCTGATCGTTTTCCCGGAAGTCTTCATCCCCGGCTATCCGTACTGGAACTGGTGCATGACGCCGCTGCAGGGCAGCGAGTGGTTCAAGAAACTTTGCTTGAGTTCGGTCGAGATGGATGGTCCGGAGATCGATGCCTTGTGCGGCGCGGCGCGTACGGCCGGCGCCTATGTCGTCATCGGCATCAACGAGCGAAGCCCGATCAGCACAGCGACGCTTTACAACACCAACATCATGATCTCGCCGCAGGGCAACGTGATCGGCAAGCATCGCAAGCTTGTGCCGACGTTCGCCGAAAAGCTGACCTGGGCCAGCGGCGATGGCAGCAGCATTCGCGTCTACGATACTGAGCTCGGCCGGGTGGGTATGCTCGCGTGTGGCGAGAACACCAACACGCTCGCGCGCTTCGCGCTGTTGGCGCAGGGCGAGATGGTTCACATCGCCAACTACATCGGATTCCCGTTTGTAACGGACTACGATATGCCGACGGCCATTCAGATCCGCGCCGGCGCGCATTCCTTTGAGGGAAAACTTTTCACCATCGTATCGTGTTCGGCGATGTCTCAGGAGATCGTCGACATGCTGGCGCTCGATGAACCGATGCGCGCGATGTTGTCAGGAACGCCCGCTGCGTTCTCTGGCATTTACGGTCCGGATGGCCGGCTGATGACCGAGCCTCTGATCGACGATGAGGGAATCGTCTACGCCGAGCTTGATCTCAAGCGCTGTATAGAGCCCAAGCAGTATCACGACATCATCGGCCATTATAATCGCTTCGACATCTTCGGGCTGAGCGTCAATCGTACCCCACAATCTGCTGTTCGGCTGTATGGCGATGCGGCCGAGGTTGATACCGGGGGCGAAACGCCAAACCCTCGAAGCGAGAATCTCAGTTTCGGAGCGCACGCCAACGTGGCTGAGCAGAAGGTCCACGGTGGGGACAGGCGAAAATAACAAAGCGAGGGGTCATCGAGGGGGAAGACATGTCGACTTATGCTGCGACGCAAGACAATACGAGAATCCAGTCGGTCAAGACGGTTGCCTTCGCAAGTCTGATTGGGACGGCGATCGAATGGTATGATTTCTTCATCTACGGCACGTTGAGCGCAATCGTGTTCAACAAGCTGTTCTTCCCGGCCAACGATCCGGTGGTCTCGGTCATGCTGGCGTATGCGACGTTTGCCGTCGGCTTCGTCGTACGGCCGATTGGGGGCATTGTCATCGGGCACTTCGGCGATCGTATCGGCCGCAAGCCGCTGTTGGTTCTCACGCTGTCATTGATGGGCGTGGCGACCTTCCTGATCGGTCTGCTGCCAACCTACGCGCAAATCGGTATTGCGGCGCCGATGATGCTGCTGGGACTGCGGGTCGTCCAAGGTCTGGCGATGGGCGGCGAGTGGGGTGGTGCCGTCCTGATGGCGTTCGAATATTCGGATCGTGATACGCGCGCACAATACGCCTGCTATCCGCAGATCGGATTGGCGATCGGCTTGTGTCTCGCGTCCGGCATCATCACCTTGCTGTCGGTGTCGATGGACGACGCCGCATTCCTGGCGTGGGGCTGGCGCATTGCGTTTCTCCTGAGCGTTGTTCTGCTGGCGGTCGGCATGTTCATTCGGCTCAAGATTCTTGAAACGCCGGAATTCCTGCGGGCGAAGGAGAGCATGAAGATCGCCAAAGCGCCGATCCTGGAGGTCTTGCGCGACTACAAGAGCGACATCCTGCTCGGCTGGGGTGCCCGCCTGATCGACGGCATTGTGTTTGCAATCTATGCGATCTACAGCGTTGGTTTCCTGGTAAGTGCTGCGAAGATGCCGCGTACGACGGTTCTCTCTGCCATCACGCTGGCGGCGCTCGCGCTTGCGGTCACTATTCCATTCGCCTCGATCTGGGCCGACCGCGTCGGCAAGCGCAAGCTTTACATCTGGTTCTCGCTGATTTGCGGAATTGCTGGTTTCCCGATGCTCTGGCTGATGCAGTATTCGGGCAGCAGTTTCTGGGCGTCTGCCGCGATCGTCTTTGCGCTCGGTATCATCTACGCCCCGGTCTATGGGCCGCAGGCCGCCATCTTCTGCGAGATGTTCGATACACCGGTTCGCTTTACCGGCATTTCGATCGTCTACCAGATCGGCGCGATCCTGTCGGTCTCCATCACTCCGCTGGTGGCGACCGCATTGTTCTCGTACGGCGGGAACACGCCCTGGTTGATCGCGTCGTATATGCTGGCCGCGGGTGTATTGAGCGCGATTTCCGTCGGATTGATGCGGAAACCTTACTAACGGCGCATCGCGAACAAGGACCGGCGCTTCGGCGCCGGTCCTTGACGTTCGTCGACATTGGGTTGCGCCAAAGTTTACGCTAAGGTGACGGGACTGCATCGCGTGAGGAAAGCAACCCGAACCCGCCCAATGTCCGACCGCTATTCCGGGGTAAAGTCCGTCGACGTCGCCTGTCGCATCGTCGAGGCATTCTCCAACGAGGGTCCTCGCCTCGCGCTCAAGGATTTGGCGAAGGTGGTGAGGATGCCGCCGAGCAAGGTCCATCGCTACCTGGATAGCATGGTTCGCGGCGGCTTGATCGAGCAGGATCCCGTCACCAGACACTACACGCTTGGCCGTGTTGCATTTGAAATCGGCCTGCGCGCCATCGCAGCCCAAGATCCGTTGCGGGCCGCGATCCGGGTGCAGCGCGAGCTGCGCGACGAGATCGACCAATCGGTGGCGCTTTCGGTCTGGGGTAACAAAGGCCCGACCATCGTCCATGTCGAAGACAGCAGCCAGCCGGTCATCATGACCATGAAAGTCGGTGCGGTGCTTCCAACGCTCGCGACGGCCACGGGATTGGTGTTCTGTGCGCTGCTGCCGGCGGTGATCACCCGGCCGCTTGTCGATGAAGCGTTTGCCGCTCGCGACCGCACCGACTCGATCGTTCGTAGCCGAAAGGCCCTCAAGGAGGCGCTGGACGAGATCAGGCGCGCGCATTTCGCCATCAACCGTGGGCATCTAACGCCTCAGGTCTGCGCCATCGCGATTCCGTTTTTTGGCCGGAAAGATCAGCTGACAGCGGTGCTGGCGGTGATTGCGCGGGATGAAGAGATCGACAAGAACAAAAACCGCATCATTCAATTCGTCCGCGATCGATCAGCAAAGATACCGAATACGATCTGATGCGAGTGCGCCGCCTTTGTCATGTGATGATGCGGCAAACAAGCTTTCAGACGTCAGAACCCGAATGGGATACTGCCGCCCATCGTCCGACTCCGAGCCGATGGCCATGATAATCCCGCGACCGCGAAAGGCGACGGAGCGTGGATTTGCGGCTCTTGGCTTGACCCAGATCAAGAGATTGCGCCGCTGATAGAATATTTCTTCCGCGTCGGATTGTGGCAGCCGTCTCGCGCCACGGTTGGTTCACCTGAACAGCGGAGCGATCTCCAATGAGAAGACTACTGTCGATTATCGGAGCCTTTGCAATCCTTGCTGTAACCCAAGCCTCGGCGCAGTCAGTCAATCTCACCGGCGCATACAGGTGTATCCAAACGTGTCGTTTGGGATTGGTCGGAAACTCTGCCTATATCACGCAGAACGGCGCCGACCTGAATCTTCTGAACGAGGCAGGTGAATCAGCGCGGGCTTGGCCGGATTGGTTTTCGCCGAGAACCAGGATCTGGATCGATAGCTGGAACGAAGGCGCCGTGTTTTCTCCAGATGGCATGTTGATTCAATTCGACAACGGCACGATCTGGCAACGTGACCTCGGAGTGCCGACGGAAGGACGTCGTCGAAAGTAATCAGATTGGGTACGGCTGTGAGCAAGCCTGTAGACACTGAATCCGGTTCATGGAGCAGAATGTTCTTGTGCCGGAGTGGAGCGCCGCCGAGTGCCGAGGGCGATCTTGGCGTACTTGCCGGCCATGCACCGATCGTTGCGATGCTTCGCCCGGGTATCGTGACCGTCATCGCGGGGAGCGGCCGCGAAAAGTTTGTCGTGCTCGGTGGCGTGGCTGAGTTCTCGCTGGACGACCTTACGATATTGGCAGATTCCGCTATCTCGGCCGAAGACTTTGATCTCGCCGGCCTCAAGACTCAGATCGACGAAATCAAGGAAGGATTGGCGGAGCAGAAGGGTGATGGACTTGATCGCGCGATTGCGCAGCTCGATCACTACAAATCGATTCACACGACCTTGGCCCCCACGACCGCTTTCTGAAGCGCTGCGGATGTCAGGGTCGGATTTCAAGAGACGTGCAAAGCTGGATGTGGGATCGGGATCATGACAACGTTCGACAAGCGTGAGAAGGGCTTCGAAGCGAAATTCATCCACGACGAAGAATTGAAGTTCAAAGCCATCGCGAGACGCAACAAACTGTTGGGTAGTTGGGCTGCCGACCTGTTAGACCTGAGAGGCCAGGCAGCCATTTCCTACGCAAACGAACTTGTTACGGCAGATATCGGAAATCAAAGCGATGACGACACGTTGCGCAAAGTTGCAGACGATCTTTTCCAAAAAGGTATTTCAGCCGAGCAGGTCGGTCAAAAAATGAATGAGTTTTTTCATGTCGCCATGGATCAACTGGAGGCGGGGCATTGATCCGATACTTCATCGCCGGGGCCAACCGGTATGCGTCGATCAGAGCCAGTATGACTTCCGGTTCAATTTGAGGAGATGAGCATGTCTAATGTCGGCCGATTGTCAGCTTTTGGAGTCGTCCTTTTCGGCTCGGCCATTTTGCTTTCGGTTCCGAGTCAGGCGATCGAGCTAACAGGCGCCTGGACGACGCAGTCTGACCTTTGCAAACTTTTGTTCACGAAGAAAGGCGATCAAATCGCGTTCACTGACCTTTCCGATTTCTACGGCTCGGGCTTCATCATCAATGGCAAGCAAATCAAGGCGAAGGCTGCCCAGTGCACGATTGAATCGAGAACGCAGGACGGCAATAACATTCGACTCGCGTCATCTTGCGCGACCGGCATCATGACATCGAGTGTTGTATTCAATCTGACGGTTATCGATGACAATAATATTTCCCGAATAATTCCTGAGGTGCCGGGAATGTCGATGAATTACACTCGCTGCACGCTGTAGTCGTGCGCCGGTGACCGACAAGCGAATGGGTGACGCGCCAGGGAGCGTCGCTCACGTGAACTTGAGAGACAGATGGATCGTTTGCGGATCCGAGCCGGGTACGGTTCGAAAGCCAAATTTCCGAAACACTGTGAGCATTGCGGCGTTTTCCGGTAAGACCTCAGCGATCAGTTTCGTTACGCCGCGATTTTGCGCGATCCCAATGAGGTGGCGCAGCAAAAGCGAACCGATACCACGTCCCTGCCATTGATCGATGACAATTAATGCCAATTCGGCTGTTCCGGGCGAGGTGACGATATACCGTCCACCGCACACGATCAGATGCTCGCTACCCTCCTCATGAAGCGCGACGAGCGCAATGTGATTGCTGAAGTCGATTTTCATGAAGAAGGAGCGCTCCTTCTGCGAAAAGCTATTCTTGGGCGCGAAAAATCGGCGCCGTAACGACTGGGGACTGGTCTTTCCGACCGCCGTAAGCATGTCGGGTTCATCTTCCGGCTGCAATGCGCGAATTTCTATTGAACAGCCATTCTTGAGGACTTCGTGCGCGGAGTAATTGGCCAGGTCTGACATGTGGCGTGCTCTCACCGGGAATCGATATCAATCGAAGCCATGTGACGTCTCGGTGGCGCTTGATCTGTATCAAGGCTGACGGGCGAAGGGCCTGCGAACGTTTTGCGCATCGTTGCTCTCGTATCGAGTCGAGCTGCCGGAGGCGCGATCCACCGGTCACGATCCATCATTCGAGTGCGAGGGCCGATGGATATCGGTCTGATTGCGGGCCGGCACCGGTTGCAACGCAGATCCCCGAATGCGGAAGGCAGAGCGATGCAATCTTGTGCGGCTCGTTGGGTCATGGTGATGCTGTTCGTGTTTGCCGTTCCGACGGCGCCGTCACTTGCCCAAGTGCCGGGTCATCTCCAGATCAAAATCGTGAAGGCGGGCTTGGTGGCGGGTGGCGGCGTGGGACATGGCGTCCTCAGCTATCGCGGTCGCGACTATCCATTCCGAGTTGTCGGTGTCAGTGTCGGATTGACCGCTGGCGCATCGGTCGGTCGTCTCGAAGGCTGGGTCACTGGAATTCACAAGTTGAGCGATTTCGCCGGAACATATCGCTCAATCGGCGGTGGTGGTGCCTTGGTGGGTGGCGCGGGGACCACCCACTTGAGAAACGAAAACGGCGTCGTGATCAAACTGCGCGGGCCAAGAGCGGGGATGGAGTTCGCTGCAAATCTCAGTAGGATCAGAATTCTGCTGCAGTGAGTTCCACCGCGCCTCTCTGCCGGGGACACAGCTACTCAAATTCAATTGCGGATCGCCAAACGCTTGAGTGCGGGATAGCGCGATATTCAAACGATCATGATGCATGTTCGGCGGAACATCGGTCGCCTTGATTTAGGTCAAGCGCGATAACTTGGGAGTGCAGGTAAAGTGTGACGTGGATGTTCAATGCACAACGGAGAAGGTCCATGAAGAATATTAAGAAGATTGCGATTGCAGCTTCTGCTTTCACTTGTATGACCCTGCTCACGTTCAGTTGGTCTCCGCAAGGCGGCCTATCGATGTCAGTTGAAGGCGCGCAGGCAAGGGTCGGGCGGCCGCTGACACCCGTGAGTGTTGCGGGTGTTGCACGCCGGCAAACGCGGCGAGCTGTGTACGGTACTGGCGTTGCTGGAGCTGCGGCGGTTGGTACGGCTGCAGCGATCGCGACGGCCGGTGTAGTCGCTGGGGCGCCCTATTATGGCAGGGCAGGTTATTACTATGGAGGTCCGTACGCATCGTATGGTTATCCCGTGCAAGACTACGCGGCGGCAAACGGCTTTGTCTGTCGGCCTGGCACTTTGGTGAAACTCGACGACGGCCTGATGCATCGTTGCCAATGAATCGCCATTCCGAAATTATGAAAGCGGCGGCTCCTTGGGCCGCCGTTTCCATTTTGAACTGGAGAATTGATCAGGGATCAGATGCTGGCCATCTAGTTCGACATAATGAGTAAAAACAGAAGCCGGAAAAATTCGAACGTCGCACCGATCACCACGCCTGCGAGTAAAATCCGTCCATACCAGGGAACGGGCTGATCGACGTTTTGGCGGATCGGCTGCTTGGGGATCGTGGGCGGCGGCGAGGACAGCGGTGGCTCCGCCGGGGTGGGCTCGGAGTTCATGAGCGATCATCCTGACCATGTCATGGTGAGCAATACAGCACGGACTGGCGATGCAGCATTGAGCCATCTCAAATGGCGCGAGGGCCTACGGTGTTGTCGGTTGTTGTTGATGTGGATCAAGGCGTCGGCGCCAACGTGCCGGATAAACGCGAGAAACAAAGATCGGTGCTGCGATGAAGGTTTCAGATGTGATGAGGTCTCCGGCGGTGAGTGTCGCGCCGGATTGCCGTGTGATTGATGCGGTTCGGCTTTTGATGGAAACTGGTCGTCGGGGGCTGCCTGTCGTGGATCATTCCGGTGTGCTCGTCGGGATCGTGTCGGAAGGCGATTTCCTGCGCCGCATCGAGCTCGAGACAGCGCCAAGAGATCGCCCATGGTTCGACGCTATTTTCGGAGCCGGCGAGAGCGCGATGGCCTTTGCGCGTGCTTATGGCCGCCGCGTCGACGAGATTATGACACGGGATCCGGTCTGCGTGGCGCACGATGCGGATCTAACCGAGGCGATCGCCTTGATGGAAGGTCGCCACGTTGCGCAAATTCCGGTGGTGTCGAACGGAGCAGTTGTCGGCATGATCTCGAAGGCCGAACTGCTTTCAGCCGTTGAGCGCCGATTCGATCAGAGCACAGGGTCCGGACGAGGTGTTCGCGACGACATTCTTGCTGCAATCCGCAAGCAAAGCTGGACGGCAGGTGCCATCGTCGACGTTCTCGTGACCAACGATGAAGTTCAGATGTGGGGCGTGATTGTCGATCGGAATCAGCGTAACGCGCTGAAAGCCTTGATCGAGAACGTTACGGGAATTGAGCGTATTTCGGATCATTTGAAAGTGCGGGACGAGTTGCCGCACTGAGCGTGGAGCTCAACGACGAGCTCGCTGTGCTCCGCCTCAGGTCTGCCGGCTGCCGCTCTGCTTGGCATGGATTTGGCCGGATCGATCCATCCTGCTGTTCGGGTATGGACCGAATCCGGCCGACGGCTTGTCAGGCATTCATGCTGCGTAAATGCTGGCGGTTGCGAAGGATGATCTGACGGGCTCCCGACAGTTCGAGGATGCCGCGATCATGAAGCTCGGAGAGCGCCCGCGAGACCGTTTCCAGCGTCAGCCCGAGATAGTCTCCGATATCGCGCCGACACATGGGCAACGCCATCATGGCTGCTGCGGAGAGGCGCCGGTCCATTTCCAGCAGGAAGGCCGCGACTCGCTCCATGGCGGTCTTGCGGCCAAGCAACAGCATGTGATTTTCGGCATGCTGAAGATCGCTAGCCGTCATGCTCCACAGCTTGCGGGCGACATCGACATCGGTTGTCGCGGCCTGCTCCAGGCTGTGGCGCTTTATAAGACGGACACTCGTGTCGAGAATGGCTTCTGCGGTCAACCGGTGGTTCGGGCCAATTTCGAGGCCGAAGACGTCTCCCGGCAAGTGGAATGCGCCGATCTGGCGCCGGCCATCCGATAGCAACTTGTAGGTGCGAACGGCGCCGCTCAGAACCTGGTAGACGTATTCCGCAGGTTCGTCTTCGCCGTAGATTTCCTCCTCGCGATTGTAGGTGAATTCGGTCGCAACGAGATTGGCACGACCGACAATGAGCCCAAATTTGTCTCCGGTTTCAATCGGAGGTTTACGGTTTTGAGGAGTTTTGTAGGTGCCGACTGACTGCGTGAACATGCGCCGTCTCCGTGGTGGGGGTGACGGCTTTGTAAGGCGCTTTGTTAACTGTAGATATTGCGTCGATTATCTTAGGGGGCGTGCCCTAGGTAGAGTCCCGGAGGTGACGGGATGAACCAACTGGCGGATACTGAGCAATTACCTTGGCCTTGGCTGCCTTGATCATTCTTATCGGGCGATCACATCTCGAATGCGCCTCACGAGGCTATCTTCCAGATGCGGCTTGAATAAAACATGATTTATGCCCGCAGCGGTAGCCTTTTCCGTCATTTGCTCGTCATCATAGCCAGTCACGAGAATGATTGGCGCCGAGACGTTGCGTTGACGCAAACGAATGGCGACGTCGAGACCGTCCATATGGGGCATCTTGTAGTCGATCACCAGGCAATCGACGTCGTCCGGATTGATGGAAACTAGCAGCGCGACCGCGGCACTGAATGCGCGAACCAGAAAGCCGTGGCATTCTAGAAGAAATTGCAAAGATTGGAGCACGTCCAAGTTGTCGTCGAGGACGCAGACGGTTTGCTTTGGAATTCTCGGGTCAGTCATCTGGTTCCAGGAGTCGTAACGCCAATAAAACGATACCAGAACGCAAAGATGACGATTTGATCTGACTCAATCGTTCAAAATGCCGGCACGCAGCGCCATCCGAATCAATTCTGACAGATTATGCGCTTGCATTTTAGTCATGACGTTCGCCCGGTAGACCTCGATGGTCCGGGGGCTGATATTGTACTCGCGAGCGATCTGTTTGTTGGATAGCCCGGCGACGAGACCGTCCAGGACTTGGCGTTCGCGTTGACTGAGGCTTGCCACCCTGGATGCAATGTCGATTGCAGTCGCGTCGTTCTTCAAGGGATCTTGGCACTGGCGGAATGCGGCTTCGATGGTCTCGATCAACCGCTCATCTTCAAACGGCTTTTCGATAAAATCGAGTGCGCCCAGCTTTATCGCCTCGACCGCAAGGGGGATGTCCCCGTGTCCAGTCATGATGATGACGGGCAAGGGCGAGGCATCGGCTTTGAGGCGTCGAAGCAAATCCATTCCGTCAATGCCGGGCATGCGCACATCGGATAGCACGCATCCGAAGTCGAGGTCGGTCCCGGCAAGGAGAAACTCCGCAGCCGATTTGAAAACGACAACGTCAAAGCCTGCCGAGCTGAGCAGAAATGCGAGGGAGTCCCGCATCGCGGTATCATCATCGATGACGTAGACGTATCTCTTAAGCGACATCGGATAAATCCTCGGGCGGCGCGGCAGGCAGGGTCATTCGGAAAGTGGCGCCGCCGGACGTGTTTTTTTCAGCCCACATCCGGCCGCCGTGGGCTTCCACGATCGATCGACTGATCGGAAGTCCGACACCCATGCCGGTTTCTTTGGTCGTGAAGAAAGTCTCGAACAGATTTGCGAGCGTCGCCTCGCTGAAGCCGTGGCCGGTATCCGAGATCGATACCTCGACCATATCGTCTGCAGCATTTGTGCTCGAAACTGTTAGCTCTCGTTTAGTTGAGGTTGCCATTGCTTCCAAGGCGTTTCGAAACAGATTGACCAGCACTTGCTGAATTTGCACGCGATCGACGAGGATGCGGTCGCATTCGGGATCCAGCTCCAGCCGCAGAACGACGTTCTGTTCGCGTGCGCCGGTGAGACCCAGTGCGCCGGCTTCTTCCATCAGCTTCGCCAGGCTTTCGATACGCTTTTCGGATTCCCGCCGCGTGACAAAATCGCGCAACCGCCGAATGATCTGACCGGCTCGGATGGCTTGATCGGCCGCACGGTCCAGTGCCGTTTCGATTTTCGACATGTCCGGGTTGGCGCTTGCCGCGAGAAGGCGACGCGACCCTTTCATGTAGTTGCTGATAGCCGCAAGCGGCTGGTTCAATTCATGTGCCAGAGCCGAAGCCATTTCGCCCATCGCGCTCAAGCGCGATATGTGAATCAGTTCGGACTGCAATTCGTGAAGCTTTGCCTGTGTTTCCTGATGCTCAGTGAGGTCACGTACAAAGCCGGTGAAATGACGCTTTCCGCCGGAAAGCGTTTCTCCGACGGAGAGATGCATCGGAAAAGTCGCCCCGTCCCGGCGTTTCCCGGTCACGATACGGCCAATGCCGATGACATGGCGTTCGCCGGTGGATTGATAACGGGCCAGATAGCCGTCATGCCGGCTGCGATCCGGTTCAGGCATCAAGATGCTGACGTTCTGTCCGATGGCTTCGGGTTCAGAATAACCGAACAGGCGCTCGGCCGCCGAACTGAAGTGCTCCACGATGCCGCGATCATCAATGACGATCATGGCATCGGGGATCGTCTCGAGGATCAATCGAAGGTGCTCTTCACGCGCGCGTAGCGCCTCTTCGAGACGCTTCTGATCATGGATGTCGAGCACTACGCCGATCAGGCGGCGCGGCACTCCGTCCTTGTCCGTTACGAGGCCCCCGCGCGCTCTAACCCAGTGGCTCCCTTCCGATCGCTGTCGGATCCGGCACTGAATATCGATCTTCTGTCCGGTCGCGATCGAGCGCTGGATCGCCGATTCCGTTCGGGCGCGATCTTCCGGCAGGAGCAGCGACAGGAAAAGCTCGTAACTGACGGCGTCATGTTCTGACACGCCAAAAAGTTTGCGCGTCGCTTTTGACCAGAACAGTGCCCGGGTCTCGAGATCGAGATCCCACATGCCAATCCCGGAGTCGTCTAGTCCCCGCTGCAGATCGTCGTCTCGGAGTAGACTTGTCACGGACAACATATTGTTACTGGTCACGGTTCATGTCCCGGTATGATAATCCCGTTACTCCGGATCCAGACCGCTATTGGTAGTGGGCGGACAGGCCATTGATACAAAGCCTAGGGCTTTGCCCGGTCAAGAAAACTCCGTAAGGTAACTTATACTTTTATTAGCGTTGGGGCCAACGTGGTTCTTGGGCAAAGCTTTGACTTTTCGCCTCCCCAGGAAGGGAATCGCCCATGCATCGCTATGTTCATGAAGAAAATCTTCTTCTCTACCGCAGGCTGCTCGCAGAAACGACGGATGAAACGAAGCGCAAGATCATCCTGAAACTGCTGGCGGAGGAGGAGGCAAGTCAGCTGCCGCCTTCCCCCGCAGAGAAGAAAAAATAGCGTTGGCGTTAGTATGCCCAGCCATCGGCAGCGAATGCTGCGTGGCGACGATCAACGAATCGTCAGATGATCTTCGACGAAAGCCACGCCCGGCGCAGACCATGCCGCGTTTTCGACAGCCCGCCGCTCATCCCAATTGTCGACTTTGCCATCGAGGATGACCTTGTTGCCATTCTGAACTGAGATGCGGATCGCGTTGGCTTCCACTTCAGCGTGGCGTTTGAGTGCCTGTTCGATCTTGGCCTTGATGTTCGACGCTTCAACGCGGGGCTTGATATTGATGTTGTTGGTGACGCCCTGCACCCCGGAGAGTTTGCGGACGTCGTCTTCCGCGGCCGTCTTTTCGTAGTACCAATTGACGGTTCCGCTCAGGGTGACCCAACCATCCTGTACAAGCACGTCGATCGTCCCGGGAATGAGAACGTCCCATTTGAGAATGTCCATCGCGCGTTTGGCGATCTGGTCGTCCGCAAGCTTGGCTTGGAACGGATAGCGGACTTCAATATTCTCCGCGATGGCGTGCACGCCCTTGACGCGGCGCGCGGCAGCGATCGCAGCCACCTTCTGCGCGTAGCTCGTAACGTGCCCGGTCAGGCTGACGACATTCTTGTCGACGGCGACGCCGATATGTTCGCCATCGAACGTCGGATCGAACTCGAATTCATCAATGATATCTTGTCGAAGCTGAGCGTCCGTCATGATCTTGCTCCAGAGATGAGATTAAGTCGGCAACTTGGCTCATCCACGATGCGTCATATTGATCAGAATCAAGCGATGGTATGCATCGCAGAAATAATTCCCTTGCTCGTTAAGAGGGTACGTAACCGCATTCATGCGGGAAGTTCATGAATAACGGACGACAGGAGGGGCATCGTTTCGACGCATCCGATCGACCGTGGTGTTTCCCGTTCGAGCGTGCCGGCCGTCTGGCATCAACTCGCGATGGCAAGTTTGTCATCTTCGGGAGAGTTCAGATACATTCCGGATGTAGGATCGATCCAGCAAAGATGATCGTGAACTTTCTTGACGCCTGGAACATTCTCCGCGGCGACGATGCTGGCTTGGCGTACTCGATCGTCGGTAATTACTCCGCTCAGATGGACGACGCCGCCGCGCACGATGACGCTTAATCCGAAGGGGCACCATTCGCTCTTTTCCAAAACTGTCGTGATGCGGTCGCGAATGTGATCGTCATCCGCAGTAGGATCTGGAACTTCGCGTGACAGTTCAGCCACCGCCTGAAGCAGGTTGGCGCGAGTAACAATGCCAACGATCGTATCCTGTCGCATCACCGGCAACCGCTTGACCCTGTGCTTCTCCATTGCCGCTACGATGTCTTCCAGCCGCGCATCCTCCGGAATGGTGGTTGGATTCGGCGTCATAATCTCACCAACCTTCCGGCCCTGCTCATGCACGAAGTCTGATGCACCGCGGCCAGCACCGAGCAGGAATTTCAGCCACCTGGCTCTTCTGCGCTGCGTGCCGATTTCGGAGCGACGAATGAAGTCGCCTTCCGAAACGATTCCGACCAATTTTCCAGCCGCATTGATCACGGGAAGGCCGCTGATATGCTGGCTGAGCATAGTGTTCGCTGCGTCGAAGATGGTCGTTTCGGGACTGACGGTGATGACCCGTCTGGTCATGATCTGATGGGCGCGCATGACATGGCTCCAGAAGTCTGAATTTTAGCGAGTAGCTGAATACCGCAGTTGCGATTGCCGCGGCTTGACCCAAATCAAGCGAGACCGGTGCTGGTCTCGTATCGGAGGCGAATCCGCTATTGGCGAGGTGTCACACTCTCGTCAACGCACGGATCAATGCGACATCAGGACCGGAACGGTCATTGTCTCCAAAATTCCACGCGTCACGCCACCGAGAACATATTCGCGCAGCTTGGAATGGCCGTAGCCGCCCATGACGATCAGGCCAGCATCGACATCCGCTGCGAATGAAAGCAGCACATCATGAACCTCGGTTTCATCCGAGAATAGCCGGTGAACATGGGCAGCTACTCCATGTCGCGCCAAGTGATCTTTCAGCGCTTCGGGTGCATTCCTGGCTGCGGCTTCGCTGCCGTTGACCGCAACTACGTCAACCGTGGTCGCCTTGCGAAGAAACGGCATCGCGTCGTGAACAGCTCTGGCTGCCGACGATCCGCCATCCCAGCAGATCATGATGTGATTGGCTTGCAGCGGCCCGCGGTGAATATAGGGGACCACTAGCAATGGGCGCCCGCCACGAAGCAGAAGTGTCTCCACCAATGGATCGTCGTTGGTTGGTTTTCCCAAATCCGGCTGGGCGACGACGATGAGGTCGTAAAGTCGAGAGAGGTCAGTCGCACTTTGCCAGACCGAGGAAGCCTCTTCGCAGATGGTTCTAAAACCATGCGGTATCCCGGCTGCCTTTGCAGCGGTCTCGAATTGCTCGAGGATCCCCGCAGCTATTTCGAGATTGGGTTCGAACACTGTCGTCAATTCCATTGCCGTGCTCGGCACGGCGATAGCGACCGCAGAATTAAAGGTTTCATAAACCCGCACGACGCCATCCAGATGCGCGCCGAAGTGCTGCGCCAACGATATCGAGCAATCGATGATCGCGTTGGTTCGATCGTCAACTGGAATATGAACGAGAAAATCCTTGAGCATGTGGCGGCCCTCGGCCTTTGAGGTATCTGCCCGTTAGCCTAGCCGCGCCGCCGGCACTCGATTTTGATATGGATCATGTCTCTGTTGGATTGAAAAAGACCGGTTGTTAGCTCTGGTCTGCGTTGACGCAGGTCCGTTACCCGCGCGCCTGTTGCCGAGGGCTCTGTTATAATCAGACGCAAGGTTCACTGCGAGCAGATCGTTCTGTCAGAATGGCTTTAACTCTTCCATCTGCCGAAACGTCCGAAAGGCGGTTTTGAGCATCCGTCTTTCGGTCTTCTGGTCCGTCCGGAAGAGCAGATGCCATCTCGTTGTGTCGTCCCGCGCTTTCTTCTCCAATGCAAGCGCGATAGTTCGGCCTTGCTCGGCATCGTTCAGTTGTCCCAGGCATTTTTGAATCTTGCGGAGCGATCGCAGCAGAGCCTTGCTTTCGGACTTTGGAACTAACGGCTCGAAAAATTCGACCGCGTAGCGGAGCCGCTTGCTCTTCTTCCGGAGTTGATGGCGCCGGCGCACGCTCATGTTTTCAACAGAACGTCCCTGTTTGAACAGCTTGCGGTGCCATCGACCAAGCTGGCGTGTCGAATACGTCATGAGAGAGCGGGGCTTTCCCTGGCGGGATTGTTCCGGGCTGTTTGAACTGTCCGCGCGCTTGATCCAGTTCGAGGTCTCGTGAATCAGCGTTCGATAACGATTTGAGCGGAGTGCGCGTTTGAGCTGCCTATGGCTAGCGTTGCACGCTCTCTGCCATGTTTCGCGAAGCGATTGCGCTTCGAGGGCCTGCCTATCGAGCGGTGGAAGCCTTTCCGCTGCGACATCAAGATCGCGTACCTTGCTCAGATGTCTGTTCAACCACTTCAGTTCTGCCCTCAAATATGCCCATCGCGTAGTCGCCGTAAACGGCAAGAAGAAGGATCGAGCGGTTCGCAATCGGGTGAGGGCAATACGCATCCTGTGCACGGCTTCGCGATCGCCGTCGCAAGCTGCGCCTTGATTCGCGGCCAGGTCATGCAGGCATCCGTGAGCAATCGTTGAGAATGCTGTCTGGCACGTCATCGTTCGAGCCGGCCGCGTCGGCGCGTCGCGACGGTGCTGTTGGGATGCCCGGGAGGTCATTGCGGCTCCAGCGCTATCGGCGCTGCATGAGTTTCCGGCTTTCCAAGTGCTACTCGGCTGCGCTGCAATGTTTGCTCAGGCGTCCCGGAGGCATCGATCGTGTGCCAGTCGAGCGAGCCGATATCATATTCCTCCTGATGTTTGACGAGATCGACCGTGGCATCTGATGCATCGCCGGAGCGTTGTCCGACGCGCCTGGTACGGGTCGCAAGATCGCTGACGAGGAAGAGGCCAGCGAATGGCAGGTCGAATTTTCGAGCGATAGCCGCGGCTGCAAGTCGCTCCGAAGGTTTGGCAAAGACCGCATCGAGAATGACTGAGTGACCCTGCGACAAAATCTGTTCGGCTCGATCTGTCAGGATTTTGTAGATGACCTCGCTCATCTCCGGCTGGTAGGCGCTTGCAGGCAATTTTTCAGTGTCGCGAACATGAAAATATTGCTTGCGTGCGATATCGGATCGCAGGATGACGGCCCCGGGTGCAGGATCGATGACACCGGCGAGCGCGCGAGCCAACACGGTTTTTCCGGTTCCGGACAGGCCACCAATGGCAACAAGCGTTGGTGGAGACGGGGAAACCAGTTGGCATGCCAGTGCGAAGTAACGGCGAGCCGCGGATAGTGTCGTTGTTCCATCGCCGTCAGCCTCGTTAAGGCGAGCGAGCAGAACATTGGCGCGAACTGCAGCACGCACCGACATGAACAGTGGTAGTGTCGCCAGTCCGTCGACATTGTCGTCGAAGGTTGTCGTCAGGTATCTGTTGAGAAGGAGATTGGCCTCGCTCCGGCGTCCGTAGTGAAGCAGGTCCATCAGCGTGAACGATAGATCGTAAAGGATATCGATCGAGGCGAGTGCAGGATCGAACTCAATTGCATCGAACGGGACAGGTTTGTCCGCGATCCTCACGATATTGCCGAGATGAAGATCCCCATGGCAGCGTCGAACCAATCCACGGTGGTAGCGTCGCTCCAGGCAGGCCTGAATGCGCGCGAACGCCGCCAGACTCGCCGCGTCGAGTGTTTCGATGTCGCCTTCCGGGAAGCGACCGGACGCCCTGAAGGAGGTTGTATTGGCAGCGATGATCGATGGAATGGAATGAATCCAGCCATCGATCTTGATAACGGGTGCGGCTTTGTGCGACGCCGCGATGACATCGGCCAGATTCTCGACGAACGCAGGATCCAGAGCGCCAGCCTGTGCGAGGTGATCCAGCGTCGATCGTTCGTCGAAACGGAACATCTCGATGGCGTATTCGACGGGAGGTCCGGAACCATCGATGCCGAATGAGCCCTCGCGGTCTCGGGTAATGGCCACAACACGGCGGTAGATTTGCGGCGCGACCGGACGATTGATCCTGATCTCCTCGTCGCAGGCCATCTTTCGTTTCGCCAATGTCGAATAGTCAAGGAATGGAAACCGAATGGCGCGCTTGACCTTCAGCGCCCGGTTGCCTGCGAGAAAGACGACGGCAGCATGGGTCTCGATACGACGAACGTCGATGACGCCATGCGTCGCGGGGGCGGCCAGGAAGGCAAACACCTGCTGCTGAACGACCTCGTCTTGTTCGATCGGGCTGGTCATGGCTGTCGCATGTCAGGGCTGGAGAACAGCCGCTCCGAGCAATTGTCCTGTACGCAGCATCGCAATCGCCTCGTTCGCCTGATCGAGGGGAAAGGTGGTGGTCCGAATCTGAATCCCGGCCTGCGGAACGATCTTGAAGAAGTCGATACCGTCTTGTCGTGTCAGATTGGCGACGGACATTAGTTTCCGCTCCTCCCAAAGGAGATTATACGGAAATGTCGGAATGTCGCTCATGTGGATACCAGCACATACAACCTGTCCGCCCTTGCGAACGGCACGCAGTGCTAGCGGTACCAGATCTCCTGCTGGAGCATAGATGATGGCGGCATCCAGTGCTTCCGGTGGTCGCTGATCCGATGGACCGGCCCAGGAAGCCCCGAGTTGCAGGGCGAAGCCTTGCGCTGCGACATCTCCGGAGCGCGTGAAAGCGAATACCGAACGCCCCTGCCAGGCTGCGATTTGAGCGACGATATGGCCTGCCGCACCAAACCCGTAGATGCCAAGCCGCTCGGCGCGTCCGGTCATGACCAGCGATCGCCAGCCGATCAAGCCGGCGCAGAGCAGCGGCGCGGTCGACGCATCGTTGCCGGTCTCGCCGAGGGCGAAGGCGTATCGCGCATCGGCGATGGCGTGGGTCGCGAACCCGCCATCGCGGGTGTAACCGGTGAACAACGGGTGGTCGCACAGGTTTTCCATGCCGAGGCAGCAATAGCGGCATTTACCGCATGTGTATCCGAGCCAGGGGATACCGACGCGCTCGCCGATCCGATGGCCTGTGACGTTGCGGCCCATCAGGTCGATCCGGCCAACGATTTCGTGCCCGGGAATGATCGGATAGCGAATACCGGGAAGTTCCGAATCGATGACATGAAGGTCGGTACGGCAAACGCCGCATGCGCTGATCCTGACGCGAATCTCGCCATCGTCCGGGATCGGATCCGCGCGCTGCTCCATCCGCAGCGGTGTAGCTGGAGCCGAGAGCACCATCGCGCGCATGGAACATGCCTCTCAACGCGACCGGCGAAAATCCGGCCACCTTGATCAATATCGCGGACATTCATTGCCGTGCAACGGCGATCCTTGTTTTGACTTCGATCAAAAACGGTCCGCCAATGCATGATGTAATTATCATAGGCCAATTGGAGGCCCATTTTTGGAGGAACAATCATGACGATGAAGTCGCTCATTCCGATAGGGCGGGACAGCTCCCTGGCGCGCTCCGAAGCCAATCCATTCGCGATGTTGCAGCAAGAAATGGATCGGTTGTTCGATGGTTTCAGCAGGAGCTTTACCGGTCTGTCGTCGCGAGTGCTGATGCCGAGCATGGATCTTGCCGAAACGGACAAGGAGATCGAGTTGACGGCGGAACTGCCGGGCATGGAAGAGAAAGATGTGCAGCTGAACGTCGTTGACAATCAACTGACGATCCGCGGCGAGAAAAAGAATCGGCGCGAGGAGAAGGAAAAGGACTATCGACCTTGTCGAACGGAGCTACGGTTCGTTTGTCCGAACTGTCGAACTGCCGCCCGGCGTCAACCTTGATTCCATTAAGGCTGAGATGTCGAAGGGTGTCCTCAAGGTCACGATACCGAAGCCGGCACCGGCGCAAGCCAAGAAGATCGAAGTCAAAACGGCGGCCTGATCTGGTGAACTTCGGCGCGCGCGCGAAGTTATACGCGCGTGCCGGCCGGATTGATGGCTGGGATGGGATCGCATTCGGCCGAGTGGGTGGTGCCTTGTATCAATTTATCGAGAAGACCGTCGACCACTACATGACGCGAGATGTGAAAACCGTGTCGCGTGACGTCACGATGGACAAGCTCAACAGCCTGTTCGCTGGAGATGACTTCAATGCCTATCCAGTCATCGAAGATACGCAAATCGTTGGTATGGTGACAAAGTTCGATTTTCTGAAATGCTTTGCTCTCACGCTGAACTCGATGGTTCCGCGATATGACGATCTCATGAAGCGAACCGTTTCCGACGTGATGATCAACGAATTTATCTATGTAGGCGCGACGACGAAGCTGGTGCGAGTGTTGCAATTGATGGTCGAGCATCGACTTCGCAGCATTCCGGTTCTCGGTTCGGGCCAGCGCCTGATCGGTATCATCTCGCGTGAAGACATCATGCGCGCGTTACGGGACTGCACCGCTTGCAAGCCGTCTACCTCTTGACAGCTATCTGAACGCCGCCAGTCGATCATGATCAACGGGCGTTCTGCCTGCCATTGCGCATGCGCTCGGTGCGCAATCAACACGATTCAACTCGACCGGCGTGATTTCAATGCTATCATTTCAATGCGTGTCCTCACGTATTGCAATGGCTTAAAGGCAATACGGAAGTCTGCGAAGGCTCCATGTCGATTTATCGTTTGAATAGTTTGCTCGAGCCGAAGTCGGTGGCACTTGTCGGCGCGAGCAGGCGGCGAGGTTCGGTCGGACAGGCAATCCTGAGGAATATCCGTGCCGCGCGTTTCGAAGGAGCGTTCGGTGTCGTCAATTCTCACTATTCGGAAATTGCCGGCATGCCAACAGTCAGTCGATTGGCTGAACTGCCGTTTGTTCCCGAGGTGATTATCGTCACGACGCCGGCACCAACGATCCCGGAGATCGTTGGTGAGGCGGGCCGCCTTGGCGTTGCTGGAGCCATCGTTGTCAGCGCCGGTCTCGGTCACGGCGCGGGCTCATTGGCGGAGGCCGTCGACCGGGCAGCGCGCACGTACCGCATGAGATTGATCGGCCCCAATTGCCTCGGCATCTTGATGCCCGGGATAAATCTGAATGCGAGTTTCTCGGCTCATATGCCTCGCGCGGGCAATCTGGCTTTAATCTCCCAATCGGGAGCGATAGCGACCGGGATGGTGGATTGGGCGGCGCACCGTAAGGTCGGATTTTCGGGAATTGTCTCGGTCGGCGACCAGCTGGATGTCGATATTGCCGATCTGCTGGACTTCTTTGCGCTGGACGCCGACACCAAGGCGATCCTGATGTACATTGAAGCGATCAAGGACGCGCGGAAATTCATGTCAGCAGCGCGGGCCGCAGCGCGCGTCAAGCCGGTTGTCGTCGTCAAATCCGGACGCATGGCGCAGGGAGCCAAGGCTGCAGCGACCCACACAGGTGCGCTCGCCGGCTCCGATGCCGTGTACGACGCAGCATTCCGCCGCGCCGGCATGCTGCGGGTATTCGACCTGCGCGAATTGTTTGATTGCGCGGAAACCCTGAGCCGGGCGAAATTCCCGTCTGGCAAGCGATTGGCGATGCTCACCAATGGCGGCGGTATCGGTGTTCTCGCAGTCGATCGGCTTGTCGAATTGGGAGGGATTGCCGCGGCACTCAGTCCTGCCGTCAAACAGCGTCTCGATGCCGTCTTGCCGCCAACCTGGTCCGGTTCCAATCCGGTCGATATCATTGGCGATGCCGACGCGGCCCGTTACGTTGCCGCGCTTCAGATCCTCCTGGAGGATAACGACAGCGACGCCGTACTCGTCATGAATGTCCAAACGGCCATTGCCGATTCGGCGGAGATCGCCTCGGCGGTTATTCGGCGCATCGATGCAGATCGACATGAGCGCGCAGCTTCTGCAAAGCCGGTGTTGTCGGTATGGGTAGGCGCCGATGAGAGGATTTCGGAAGCATTCATCAATGCGGGGATTCCCAATTTTCCGACCGAAGACGACGCCGTGCTTGGCTTCATGCATCTCGTTCATCATCGCGAGGCAATCGAATCGCTAGCGGCCGTTCCTCCAAGCTTGCCACAAGAATTCGTGCCGGATGTAGAAGCGGCGCGCCGCATCGTCGGTCCTGCGGTGGCGGAGGGGCGGCAGTGGCTCGATCCGATCGAAGCCATGGGCGTGCTCAATGCCTACGGGATTCCCAGTGTTCCGACTCGGGTGGCCGCCAACGCCGAAGAAGCCGCAGCTCATGCGATGCCGTGGATCGCACAGGGAGCGACCGTCGTGCTCAAGGTGTTGTCGCGTGACATTTCGCATAAATCCGACGTTGGGGGCGTTGTCCTGAATCTGACGAATGCCGACTCCGTGCGCGCAGCTGCCGCCAGTATTCTCGCGAGCGCGAAAGCGAAGCGTCCAGATGCGAAGATCGATGGCTTTATGGTGCAACCGATGGTGCTGCGGCCGAAGGCACGAGAGCTCATTCTGGGAATCGCCAACGATCCGACATTCGGTTCCGTTATTGTGTTCGGTCATGGCGGCACGGCGGTGGAAGTCATCAATGACAAGGCGCTTGTCCTGCCGCCGCTCGACCTCAAGCTTGCACGTGAGATTGTGGATCGTACCCGCGTATCTCGCCTGCTGTGCGCCTATCGCGATGTGCCGGCCGTCAAGCAGGATGAAATACCCTTGACGCTGGTGAAGCTGGCACAACTTGCGGCAGACGTGCCCGAGATCGGCGAACTCGACATCAATCCGCTACTTGCCGATGAGTCCGGCGTTCTTTCGGTCGATGCCCGTATCGCCGTAGGGCCTCCGGTGCGGAAATTTGCCGGGCCGGGCAATGCCAATTTCGCGGTTCGGCCGTATCCGTCGCAATGGGTGCGGCACTACGAGCTTAAGGACAATTGGCGAATCGTAGTTCGTCCGATCCGGCCTGACGACGAGCCACGGATCCACGAGTTTCTGCGTCGCGTTACCAAGGAAGACCTGAGGCTCCGGTTCTTCGCGGCGATGAAACAATTTAGTCACGAATTCATTGCGCGATTGACGCAGCTTGACTACGCGCGCGCGATGGCTTTCGTGGCTTTCGACGAGGCCACCGGTGAGATGCTCGGCGTCGTTCGCATCCATTCGGATTCAATCTATGAAACCGGTGAGTATGCGATATTGCTGCGCTCGGATTTGAAGGGGCGGGGGTTGGGGTGGCTATTGATGCAGCTGATCATCGACTATGCCAAATCCGAGGGCTTGAAGCATATTGCCGGTGACGTGTTGGTGGAGAATACGGTGATGCTGACGATGTGTCGGAATCTCGGCTTCGAGATCTCGGCTGATCCCGTCGAACGTGACATTTGTCACGTCAAGCTTGCGCTTTAATCCAAGCACGCCCTATTGATGATCGCATCACAGATGAGCCACCGATTTGACGCGGTAGGTGTGCATGGTGCCTCGTTCGTTGATCGAAACGTACTCTCCCGGCACGAAACGCTCGTCCGCGAAATGATAGCCGGCTTCGTCGGGCAGGTTGGCGACGCCATCGTAATGGAATACCCAAGTACCGCCGGGGCGGTGGACAAGATGACCCACATCGTTATCTCCGTCCGGGCGTATGCGTGTCACGCGACAGGCCTCACGATGCTCTTTCCATGACTCGGGATCGATGCGGTTGTCGGCTGCCAGTGGAGCGATAACGATATAGCCGACGTCGCTGTCCCCTTCGGGGTGGTCCGGCTCACGCGCGAGTTCAAGGCGAATTTGCCGGAATTGCAGCGGCAGGGACGCGTTCAGGATGGGCTTGAGATTCATGATGGTCGTTCCTGTATCTGCTCGACGGCCTCTGATGGGCCCAGTTTTGTCCCGGCGCTGCTAATTGGCGACTTACTAAAGTTACATCCGGGACGTGTCAGCCGGTTGATTTGCATCAAGATCAGGTTCGACGAACCGTTGCGTCCGTACAGCTTGAGGTAGGTCAACGTCGGCGCCCGACCGACGGCCTATGGAAAGCACGATAGGAGTTTGGATTTGGCGACGGAACCTCAATTGATAGTCACCTCGACCGGCGACGGAGTTGAAATTCGGCCGAGTGGTTCCTGGATCGCGGCAAATGTCGGCGTCCTGGAAAGGCTCGCGACCTCGGTGGCTTCGCGCGTTGAGCAGGCCAAATCCCTCCGGCTGGATATGGGGGGTGTGAGCGAACTCGATACGTTGGGAGCCTGGCTGCTCGAAAGGCTGTCGCGACGTGGAACGGCAGGCGGTTATCAGGCCGAGGTTTTCGGGGTATCCGAGAATTATGCCGGTCTTATCGATGAGGTTCGGCATGTCAATCGCCACAATCCGCCGCCTCCCGCTGCACGCAATCCCGTGATCGCAAGGGTCGAGGAGGTCGGTCGTTTCGTATGGGGTTTTGGCGAAGAAGCCACGGTGTTCCTGCAGATGCTCGGATCACTTTGCGTCGCGTTGTTCGGCATCGTTCGCCGGCCCCGTTCATTGCGGGTGACTTCGCTGGTCTATCAACTTTACCGGGTCGGCTGGCAGGCGATTCCCATTATCTTGTTAATTACGTTTCTGATTGGTGCGATCATCGCGCAACAGGGCATCTTTCACTTTCGCAAGTTCGGCGCCGAATCCTACGTCGTCGATATGGTCGGAATTCTCGTGCTGCGCGAGCTTGGCGTGCTGATCGTCGCGATCATGGTCGCTGGCCGGTCGGGCAGCGCGTATACGGCCGAACTTGGCTCCATGAAGATGCGCGAAGAGATCGACGCCTTGTTGACCATGGGGCTCGATCCCGTCGTCGTCTTGATCCTGCCACGGATCCTGGCGCTGATTGCGGCGCTGCCGATTTTGACTTTCATTGGATCGATGGCCGCACTTTATGGCGGTGGCTTGGTCGCGTGGTTCTATGGCGGCATGGATCCGTCAGTGTTCATTGAGCGGTTGCACGATGCAGTTTCAGTGGAGCATTTCGAGGTTGGCATGATCAAGGCGCCGTTCATGGCGCTGGTGATAGGCATTGTGGCGTGCAGCGAGGGGCTGCGCGTCAAGGGCAGCGCCGAGTCGCTTGGCAGGCAGACCACCACCTCGGTGGTGAAGTCGATCTTCCTGGTGATCGTGCTCGATGGGTTGTTCGCCGTGTTTTTCGCATCGATTGGAATGTAGCAATGGATGCTCCGGTGAAACAGGTCGCAATCCACGTCAGCGATCTCGTCGTCGGCTTCGGGCGCCGGGTCGTCATCGACCATCTTTCGCTCGATGTCCGTCGCGGCGAAATCCTCGGGTTGGTCGGAGCATCCGGAGGCGGCAAATCAGTGCTGATGCGGACTATCATCGGCCTGATCCCGCGGCAAAGCGGTGAGATCGAAGTGATGGGCGTCAGGATCGGGACGGCAAACGATCGTGGAACGCAGGCGGCTGCGGGCAGGTGGGGTGTGCTATTTCAGCAGGGGGCGTTGTTCTCTTCGCTTACCGCGCGGCAGAATATCCAGTTCCCGCTGCGCGAAAGTCTTGAGTTGTCGGAGCCGCTCATGGACGAAATCGCCACGGCCAAACTGGAAATGGTCGGCCTGAATGCCGAGGACGGCGACAAGTTTCCGTCCGAGTTATCGGGTGGAATGACCAAACGCGTGGCGCTGGCACGCGCGCTGGCGCTGGACCCGCCGATTGTATTCCTCGACGAGCCAACCTCGGGACTCGATCCGATCGCGGCCGGCGATTTCGATACGCTGATCAAAACTCTTCAGCGAACGCTGGGTTTGACGGTGTTCATGGTCACACACGATCTCGCCAGCCTGAATACCGTCTGCGATCGCGTCGCTGCACTGGCGGACGGCAAGATTGTTGCTATTGGGCCGATGCCGGAGTTGTTGCGCTCCGAACACCCCTGGGTTCGGGCATACTTCCATGGCAAGCGTTCTTTGATGCTGCATCCACAGGCGAGTTGAGAAATGGAAACCCGCGCTCCCTTTGTCATGATCGGTGCCTTCGTGCTGGCGGCCATCGCCGCAGTATTCGGCTTCGTCTATTGGCTGCACAATACCGGAGGCATCGGCCCGAGAACCAGCTATCACATTCAGTTCGAAGGCTCGGTACCAGGCCTGCTCGTTGGCGCGGCGGTTCTCTTCAACGGCATTCGTGTCGGTGAGGTGACAGAACTGAGCCTGGTGCCGGATCAGCCGCGCCGCGTCGATGCCACGATCGCCGTGGCATCGCCTACACCGGTACGAGCGGATACCAAGGTCGGTCTCGAATTTCAGGGTTTGACAGGGGTGCCGGTCGTTGCGTTGGAAGGCGGCCAGCAATTCAGCGCCTCCGGAACGGTCCCGACTTTGATCGCGGAAGCAGGTGCAGGACAGAGCATGACCCAGGCAGCCCGCGATGCGCTTCGTCGCGTCGATACGGTGCTGGCGGAAAATGCGGAGCCGCTCAAGACGACGATCGCCAATCTGCAGATTTTTTCCGACGGTTTGGCGCGCAATACCAGTAAGCTGGATGGCATCATCAGCGGCCTCGAGCGAATGACGGCTGGCGGCTCATCGACTTCGAAAGTGACATATGATCTGCGTGCTGCGCGTACATTTTCCGATGCATCCCGCAAGGCCCTGAAGAGTGGCCTGGTTGTTCCGGAACCGACAGCGGTGGCCATGCTGGAGACACAGCGATTTCTGTTCTCGCCTGCCAACGATGTTCCGGCCTTTGCAAATGCGATGTGGGCTGACAGCATTCCGAAGCTGTTGCAAGCCAAGCTGCTTGAAAGCTTCGAGAATTATGACATCGCGCATGCCCCGTTACGATCGGTGGATGAAGGGCAGGCTGACTATCAGCTCTTGATCGATATCCGGCGTTTCCAGATTACGACAGATGCCGATCCGGTCGCAGATATTGGATTATCGGTACGGATCCTCGACAAGAACGGCAAGATTGTCGCTTCGCGCTTGTTTCAGGAAACCCAGACGCTGGACAAGTTGGAACCCGCCGCCGCCGTCATCGCGTTCAACGACGCTTTCGCGCGGATCGCCAAGGGCATCATCGCATGGACCGTGGATGTCCTGTAGCGCGGTGTGCGACGCGTGAGACGCGTTCACGAAAAATCCTCGCGCGGATCAGTCAGGGCGCGCTTTGACCTAGATCAGAATCGTGGCGAGCCAGATATGCGATCTATAAAAGAATGTGCAACGAAGGAATTTGACGATGGCATCGACCACAAATGCACCCGAACGGATCTGCACGCAATGTGGCTCACATCTGACCCGTCTGGAGTGGGAGGAGCGTCTCGACCCACACCAGCTGCGCAAGCTTTGGAAGTGTATCGACTGCAACAATGAGTTCACAACGCTGGACGCTGACGAGGAGAGCGTAACGGATGCCGAGATCGTCACGCCATTTTTTACGAATCTGGTCGTCGAATAGGCAGTTTAACAAACCGGCATTCTATCAAAAGGAAGTACGACATGCGCCCTCGTATGTTGGCTGCTATGGCGTGTGCCGCAGCGATGCTGATCTCCTTCGCGGCAGCTCAAGCTCCGGGCGGATCCTCAAGCCCAAACTACATTCCGCATCTCGGCGACATCATGGGGGCGACGCAGCTTCGCCATTTCAAACTGTCATTCGCGGGTAAGTTGCGTAACTGGGATCTTGCCGCGTACGAGCTGGAACAAATCGTGGAAAGTTTTCAGGACGCCGCCACGCTTTATCCGGGTATACCGGTTACGGACATGACGATTGTGGCGGATCCCGTTCGGCGGCTCAGGGAAGCAATCGAGAAGAAGGATTCTCAAAAATTCTCCGCGGCTTTCAATGAGCTGACGGTCGCATGCAATGGTTGCCATCAAGCGATCGGCCGTGGTTTCATCTTGATCCAGGTCCCGACGTCGTCTCCATTCAGCAATCAGATATTCGAGCCTGCGGCCAAGCCTTAAAGGCATCGCTAGCTGCTTGGTTGCCCACTCATGATGAGACAAACCTGTTTTGGCTGTCTCACCAACCGTCGGATAGTGGGATCAATGGGACATCAGGGTCGGGAGCGTCATCGATTGCAGCATGCCGCGCGTGACGCCACCCAGAAAACGTTCCTGAAGACGCGAGTGGCCGTAGCCTCCCATAATCATCAAATCGAGGCATTCGTCCGCGGCGGCCGAGAGGATGGTTTGGTCCACTTCAGCGTCGTCAGCAGTCAGACGGAGCACGCTAGCCTTGAGCCCACGCTGTTCGAGACGTTTGACAACCGCCGCGCAGGACAAATCCGATGGCGCTAACCGGCTCTCATTCACGGCTATCACCAGTATGGTTTGAGCTCGCTTCAGGAAAGGCAGCGCGTCGCGCAACGCGCGCGCCGCAAGTCGGCTTCCATCCCAGGCTATGCCAATATGCTGAGGCGCCACCGGCCCCTTGTGTACGTGGGGAATGAAAAGAACCGGGCCGCCCGATTGAAACAGCACTTCTTGCGGGATCGAATTATCGAATGTCCTGTCGTTGGAGTCCGGTTGCAATACGATCGTCAAGTCGTAAAGACGTGCGGCGCCGCTGACGATGTCGGCGGCTTCGTCCGGCAAGGCGCTGATCGAGCGACAGTTGTACGCAATGCCGGCATTTCGTGCCTCCGCGTCGAACACCGCGAGAGCAGCATCGGATCGCTCAAGCGCTTTCTTACGTTGATCCTCTATTATCGTAGTGAGTTCCATGTTGCCGATCGAGGTGACGCCGGCGCTGGTGGTTTCGTAGCCGACGGAAATGGCATCGAGCTGCGCGGTCCAGATCATCGCCAATGAGACCGCGCCATCGATCACCGGTCGCAGCGGCCGTTCCGAAGGGATATGAACGAGAAGATTCTTGAGCATGCCTATCTCCAGCGACGCGGGACGATGAACCGTGGCGCAAGCATTCTGCAAGACCGGCTGCGATATATTGACGTAGCTCAATTGGGTTTGTGGTGGTTCGCGGCCTGACGCTCGTCCAATTCCTTGGGACTCTGTCAGAAAGGCTCATTCGAGAGATTTGAGAAACAGGATGAAATCGCTGATCTGATCAGGTTCGAACCGGAACTGGGGCATGGTGGGGTGCCCGGTCACGATTCCTTCAGCGAGAGCCTCCTCCAATGTTTCGACCGGATAGCGATTGTGCAAATCGCGGAACGGCGGCGCAATCCGAAGCGGGCTGGGACTCACCTTGTCGATTGCGTGACACCTTGCGCAATAAAGCTGCGCCAGGTGTCGACCCTGCGCGACGTTGGCAGCTTCAACGCGTTGAACCACTCCCGGGATAAAAATGATGGACAACGACAGAAGCAAGGATGAGATGGCTGGGCGCATTGCTGTTCTGCGAGAAATTGGACTTTTTGTATTCTTAAGAGGGCTTGGATCACCCTTGTTGATTCAGATCAAAGTCTCAACCTCAGAAGCTAGTGGTTGTTTTGATATGCGTCAATGCGATGGAATGTCGATGCGCATACACACATGCATCGATTGGGAGTAAATTGGATCATGAAAGACATTATCCTTCATCTGGAACGTGACTCGTCCCGCGATGCCGTTCGCGATTTTGCCGTTTCGACGGCTGAGACATTCGGGGCGCATCTGACGGGAGTTTCCTTTGCCTTCGCGGCGAATATTCCCAATTACATCATGCCGGATTTCCCCGCGGATGTTCTCGCCAACATGCTTTCCGAGAGTGAAGCGGCCGCACGCGGAGCGATCAGCCGATTTGAATCGGCGGTGAAGCGAGAAGATCTTTCGGCGGAGCCTCGGCTTATCTTGCAGAGCGAATTTGGTCCGACGAGGACATTTGCGGAGATGGCACGGAATTTCGACCTCAGCATCATCATGCAGTCGGACGATGATGTCGGCATCAATAACGACCTCCTCATCGAAGCGGCACTGTTTGATTCCGGCCGGCCGCTGATGGTGATTCCTTACACCCAACGGACTCTGCTCAAGCTCGACCGCGTGGTGTGCTGCTGGAACGGAAGCCGCGCTGCCGCACGTGCGATCAATGATGCGATGCCATTTTTGAAGAAGGCCAATGCCGTCGAACTGTTCATCATCGAAAATGAGAAGACCGCGAACGAACAGGTGCTCAGCGGTGCCGAGATTGGTCGGCATCTCGCGCGACACGATGTCAAGGTGGAGGTGGAAACCACCCCGGCCCCGGATATTGATGTGGCAGACGCCATCCTGTCTCATGCGGCAGACTGTTCGGCCAGTATGCTTGTCATGGGAGGCTATGGCCATTCTCGCCTGCGTGAATTCGTGTTGGGTGGAGCAACGCTTGGAATACTGTCGACGATGACGGTTCCCGTGTTCTTATCGCATTAGGGTAGAGGAGGCGGCCGAAGAGAGGCTCACACCTAAAGGTCGTATTTTGAGGATGGTCCGGTTTCGGCGGTGATGTTCCGGGTCCGTGTGAGAGCCAATGAAACGGACTGGGAAGGCGCTCGGGCGGTACCGATCCAATCGAGTTCACGGAGATCGAGAGATGACGATGGCCCAGACGAAGCATTCGGGTGGCTTCGGCGGTCGTCACGTCGGGATCCCTGCAACAAGCGAGATATTTTGGACGGACAGCAACGACAGCCTTCTGCTCGCTCTCGCGAGTCGTGAGGAGGGGTTGACGGGAGCGGAAGCAAGCGAGCGGTTGTCCGTCTACGGTCCCAACCTCGCTGTGGTGAATCTTCGGCGCAGCCTCATCATCAAGTTCGGCAGGCGACTTGCGGAGCCGTTAATTGCCATTCTTCTCATTGCCGCGTTGATTTCCGGTGCGGTGGGTGACTGGCAAAGCTTCGTTGTGATCGTCCTCATCGTCCTGTTCTCGATCGCGCTCGATGTTTTTCAGGAACAAAGGGCGGAGACGACTGTCGAGGCTCTGAGACGCTCTGTTGCAGTCAAGGCTTCCGTGCTGCGTGACGGGCAATTCTGTGAAATTCCGGTGCGGGATCTCGTCCCCGGAGACCTCGTCCAGCTTCGCGCAGGCGATCTCGTGCCGGCGGACGGCATCGTGCTCCGGAGCCGCGGCGCGCTGGCCAACGAAGCAATTCTGACGGGCGAACCATACCCGGTGGAGAAGCGTTGCGGTCCATGCGATGCCACATTGCCGGTCGATGCCTTCAACGCGCTCTTCAGCGGGACCAGCTTGGTAGGCGGGGAGGCGACAATGCTGGTCGTCGCTACGGCTGGGGCGACCCGTTTCGGTGCCATCGCCGCCTCGCTTCAGGACAGGGTTGCTCCGACGGCGTTTGAGCGCGGCGTCCATGCACTTGGCATGCTGATTCTCCGCTTGACCGGATTTCTGGTGCTGTTCGTGCTGCTGACCCAGCTCATCAAGCAACAGCTTTCCCTTGAGAGTTTTCTGTTCGCTGTGGCTCTGGCCGTCGGCCTCACGCCGGAACTCCTGCCGATGGTCATGACTGTAACGTTGTCGCGCGGCGCGGTGCGAATGGCCGCGCGCAAGGTCGTGGTCAAGCGGCTTTCGGCCATTCATGACCTTGGCGCCATGGATATTCTGTGCACCGACAAGACAGGTACGCTGACTGAAGCCAAGATCTTCCATGTCGGTAGTTTCGGCTGCGATGGGGCGACAAGCGCGCGTGTCACGGATCTGGTTCGTCTCAACAGCCGATTCGCTAGCGGCATGCGTAGCAGTCTTGACGATGCCATCATGTTCAACGTTCCGCCCGCCAGCGATGGGGTGAAGTGTCTTCATGACTTGCCGTTCGATTTCGAACGGCGGCGATCATCGGTCCTCGTACAGCAATCTAGCGCGCTCATGATGATAACCAAGGGATCGCCGGAAGGGTTACTGCCCTTCTGCACGCGGGTTGAAGCCGCAGATGGTTCGATCGTACCCCTTAACGCGGAGATGCGCGCGAGAATTATTGCATTGTTTGATGAGAACGGCCGACAGGGAATTCGCCTGCTCGGTGTCGCCTGGCGAGAGATCGCCGCTGACCGCAGCAGGATCGACGTTCGGGACGAATCTGATCTTGTTTTTGCCGGGTGCGCCGCCTTTGTCGATCCACCGAAGGCGTCTGCGACCAAAGCTGTCAATGACCTGATTAAGGCGGGCATACGCGTCAAGATCATTTCGGGAGATGCTGCGCCTGTCGTTCTGCACCTCGTCCAGACGCTCGCACTTCCGGCACGTGGGCTGCTGTCTGGTGAAGAGATGGCTGCGATGACCGACGCGGCGCTGGCGGCGCGGCTGGAGGAGACGGATATCTTCGTCCGCATTTCGCCGGATCAAAAGATGAGGATAGGGCGTGTGCTGCGCCGGAGCGGACATACTGTCGGCTTCTTGGGCGATGGGATCAATGACGCGCCAGCGATTCATGTGGCCGACGTCGGCATCTCCGTTGACGGCGGTACGGATGTGGCGCGGGCGGCGGCCGACATCATTCTTCTCGCGCCCGATCTCGGCGTATTGGCCGACGGCGTCGCGGAAGGGCGACGCACCTACGCCAACATCATGAAGTATGTTCGCATGGGAACCAGCTCGAACTTCGGTAACATGCTGTCGATGGCGCTTGCATCCCTGGTGCTGCCATTCCTTCCCCTGACGTCGCTACAGATTCTTCTCAATAATCTTCTCTACGATATTTCCGAGATCGGAATTCCGTTCGATACGGCCGACGAAGATGAACTGGTCCGCCCCCAGGCATGGGACATGAAGGCCGTGCTGCAATTCACGCTGGTGATGGGCCCTTTGTCTTCGTTATTCGACGCAGCGACGTTTGCGCTGCTCCGTCTTGGATTCGCCGCCGATGAGGCAGTATTTCGTACGGCTTGGTTCGTTGAATCCATCGCTACTCAGATTCTCGTCATTTTCGTGATCCGTACCGCCAAGCCGTTTTGGGCAAGTCGTGCCCATCCTGTGCTCGTGGCGACGTCGCTGGGCGCCCTGGCTTGCGCCCTGCTTCTGGCGCTGACGCCGCTTGGCTACTTCGTGGGATTTGTCGCACTGCCGCCACATGTCCTGGCCGCCCTTGTTGGCGTGACCGGCGTTTATCTCGTCACGGCGGAGATTCTGAAGCGGAGCGTCATGCACCGGGATCGAGGTGCGCGCCAGATATCCGTTTAGGGACAGATTGCTGTCCCGGCATATGCCTCGCCAGTCAAGCGATTGCTGACGTGAGAATGGCCAATCGTTACGCACTTTGCGTAACTGCAAAGAACGATGAGGCAGTTGCGTCACATTGGGTAATCATCCGATTGGCAATTTCACTGCCGCGCAATTTGGCCTGTGATCGATTCGGCAAAGGATTACATGATGAACGCTGGTCTCGTTGCCCGTTACGGACAGGAGCGGTTGCCCAGGTATACAAGCTATCCGACAGCTCCACATTTCTCCAATGCGGTCGATCCCAGAACCTATGCTGAATGGTTACGATCGATCGCACCGAACAGCAGCGCCTCACTGTATTTGCATGTGCCGTTCTGCCGTTCCATGTGCTGGTACTGCGGCTGCCACACGACCATCAGCCGCCGCGACCAGCCGATTGCGACCTATGTGGCTGCGTTGCACCGAGAAATCAGGTTGATATCCGAACAAACCAGCCAACCAGTCGTGGTCAACCATATTCATTTCGGCGGTGGCACGCCAACCATCATGGCGCCTGAACTCTTCATGGGTCTTGTCCAGGCTTTGAGGCAATCGTTCATTGTTTCATCTCAGGCAGAGATCGCCGTCGAAATCGATCCGCGGACGCTGACAGAGGAAATGATCGGCGCGCTGGCATCGGCCGGGGTCAATCGGGTGAGCCTTGGCGTTCAGAGTTTCGATCCTGCCGTACAGCAGGCAATCAATAGGTTGCAGAGCTTTGAGGACACCGCCACCGTGACCGAGGGACTTCGGCGTGCCGGCGTTTCGAATATCAACTTCGATTTGATCTATGGGCTACCTCATCAGACCATGGCATCGTGCCTGGATACAGTCAGGCGAAGCATCGAACTACGGCCGAATCGTCTCTCCGTCTTTGGCTATGCACATGTTCCAACATTCAAGAAACATCAGAGAAAAATCGAACAAGCTTGGCTCCCTGATAGCCTCGAACGGCACCGTCAATCTGTTGCGATTGGCGATGCTTTGAAGAAAGCAGGTTACATTCAGGTCGGACTCGATCATTTTGCGCTGCCCGAAGATTCGATGGTGACCTCCATGATGAGCGGCAAGCTGCGTCGAAATTTCCAGGGCTACACGACCGATACCGGACATGTTTTGCTCGGCTTTGGTGCGAGTGCCATCGGATACCTGGAGCACGGCTATGTGCAGAACGAAACCGGAATTCACGCGTATCTAGAGAGAATATCCTCCGGTAATCTGGCAACGGCGAGAGGATTTACGCTGTCCAGCGACGACAAGCTACGTGCCGATATTATCGAGCGCATCATGTGTGATTTCAGTGTCGATCTCGCGCAGATATGCGCCTGGCATGGCGTTCTCTCTGATGATGTCTTGAAAGCGACGCACCGCCTCGATGACCTGATAGCCAACGGGATCGCGAGACTTGAGGGAGCGTTGCTCACGGTGCCGGAAACGTCGCGCTTCCTGGTCCGCAGCGTCGCGGCCGCATTCGATGCTTATCTGGATCAATCGATGCGGATCCATAGTGCGGCCGTCTAGCCAGGCGCGTAAGTCCGGAAGGTCACGGCGCAGGCAGGTGCACCCAATGTGACGCGTGTGCGGCTCAGGTCTCGAAGACATACGATCCCGGCGCTGGACCATATGTCGTCTCGCGGGTCGAAAGTGGCGGTGTTACTCTTGCAGGCGAAGATTGCGTATCAAGCCAGCGCACCCATTCTGGCCACCACGATCCCTCTCTCTGGATAGCCGAGGCCAGCCACGTATCGGGGTCGACATATTTTCCGTTGGGCCCGCAAGTGTTCACGCGATAGTAAGTCCCCGGCTTCGCGGGCGGGCTGACCACGGAGCTATTATGTCCGCCGCCGGTCAGCACAAATTCAGTATCTGCAGAACTGTAGAGTTCGAGGTTATAGACCGAGCGCCACGGTGCGATGTGATCCCGCTCGGCGCCCAGTGCGAAAATGGATGTCTTGATATCCTTCATTGCAACGGCGCGTCCGTCGACGAGATAGTTGCCGTGGATAAAACTGTTGTTCAGGAAAAGCTGGCGGAGATACTCGCTGTGCATTCGCGCCGGCATGCGAGTGGGGTCGGCAAGCCAAGCATCGAGGTCGGTTGGAACACGAGGGGTGCCCAGAAGGTATCGGTCGACGAACTGGGAAAAGATCATCTCATTGGCGCGCAGAATGTAGAAAGCACCCGCCATTTGTTTGGTATCGAGAAAGCCCTGAACATGCATGATGTCGTCGAGGAGTGCGAGCTGGCTTTCGTCGATGAACAGCATTAATTCGCCGGCTTCGGTAAAATCGGTCTGAGCGGCGAGCAGGCTGAGACTGGCGAGTCTGTCGTCATGATCGCGATCCATCGCCGCCGCGGCGATCGCCAGAATCGTGCCGCCCAGACAATATCCTACAGCGTGCAGCTTTTTTCCGGGAACGATCTGGTTGATGGTGTCGATCGCTGTCATCACACCTTCGCTGCGATAGTCATCGAAGGAGATGTCTTTCAACTCAACGCCGGGATTCTTCCAGGATACCATGAATACGGTAAAGCCCTGGCTGACGAGATAGCGAACCAGGGAGTTCTCCGGGCTGAGATCGAGAATATAGTATTTCATGATCCATGCCGGGACGATCAGCAGCGGCTCCTCGTGGACCTGCGAGGTCGTTGGTGCATACTGGATCAACTCCATCAGCTCGTTGCGAAATACGACTTTGCCCGGGGTCAGGGCGATGTTCTGGCCGATTTTGAACTCGTCCAGCCCTTTCAATTTCGCACCACTCGCGAGACGGACAAGATCCTCCGCGAGCAGCGACAGCCCGGCGGCGAAGTTTGCGCCGCCTGTTCGACTTGCGGCTTGCAGAACTAACGGGTTGCTCCAGGCAAAGTTAACTGGAGCGAACGCGTTCAACATGAGGCTGCCGAGGAAATCCACGCGCTTTGCGTGGTGGCGCCCCATACCGGGAATGTCGCGCGTGGCGGCATGCCAATATGCTTCCGCGGCAAGTTGAGCTTGGGCGAGCAAATTGAAGGGTGGAATCTTCCAGCTCGGATCGCGGAAGCGGCGATCATTGCACCCCGATCCGATGTCGCTGGGGGTTCGGGTCAACGCCGCGTTGCTGAGGGAGAAAGCCGTTTCAGTGGCCAATTCGTAGAGCTCCAGTTGCTTGCCACTAGAGAGCATCAGGTGGAACGCCCAATCCTCCCAAGCCTGGAAGGCGGCCCAAGGCGATTGTCCGCCGAGAAGCAATCCAAGGCGACCGCGACGACGTCGATCGAATTCACGCATGATGTCGTTAGGATACTTGGCGAGACTCGTTGCGGTATCGGACAACTTCGCCAAGGCGCGATTTGACGTCATCTCGCGGCCTCCTGCTGATACAGGCGAGATGCCTTCTTGCAGAAGGTCTCGAGACGATCGAGTAGTGGTCGTTGACTGGCGAGAATTTTCTCACGGGCGCAGGGAATGGAAAACCACGCAGCGCGATCGATTTCGGGAAAGGAGATGACTCGGCCGCTGCGTAGCGGCCATTCGACAGTGACATCATTGCTGCGGATGGTGCGGACATCGATGTCGCCCGCTAATGCGTAGCTATGAACGACCTTTCCTGCCCGCTGACGCACGCAGCCGAGCGAATAAAGTCGACCTTGCGCCGGAACGCCGAGTTCTTCCGCAAATTCGCGCCGAGCGGCGTTCTCCGGATCCTCTCCGTCGCTTAGTTCTCCTTTCGGAATCGACCAAGCGCCCAAGTCGCGTTTGGACCAATATGGTCCGCCCGGGTGGACCAGGACAACGTCGATGCCGTCGTCGTTGCCGTGATACATCAGAATTCCAGCACTCGTGCTTGCCATGCGTAGATCCAGATTATCGTAGCCTAGTCTTTCGCAGAGGCGGCCCGGTATGTTTTGTTGCGGACCGGGCGATAAAGGCGGCTCAGGCAACATGCATTCTCCGACCTCGATTGTTGAACGACTATCCCGGTGCGGCGAAGCTGTGCTTGATACACGTCAAATGTCTGACGCGATGTTCAATGCGATGGGCGAGGAATCCAGGAGTCGCCGAATTTCAGGTATTTGCGTTTCACCGCTGCCCAGGCCACACGGTGGGCCGTCTGTTCGCGCCGTGCGGGGCTGTCGCCGTCATATTCTGTCCAGGCATTGTTGAAAGCAGCAAGATAGATTTCCCGGGCGTGCGGTGGCAGATGCGACCGCACGGATGATGGGAGATCGTCGACTGATGCATAGGGCAAGCGCTGATCCTCACAACAATTTTGGGGCTATCGGATTCCACGACACGTCCGAATTGATCCAAGCAATGCGGTCCGATTGGCCAGTGTCATCTGTGGGTCCTGCGCCAATCTCATGACATCGTTTGGTGGCCGATGCTTGCGTGAATGCCGAAGCGCAACCGGCGTCATTCCAAACCTCAACAACAGCGATTACGAAATCCACTCGATCCTCGGAGGCTTTCGCGCGACGGCAGGAGAAGCCGATTTCGGATGTCCGACGACGACGGGGGCCACCGGCATATCGGAGTGAGAAATCTTGAGAGCAGTCCTGCCTTCTGGCGTTCCGAGCCAGCCCTGTGCAAATCCGATCCAACAGGTCCCTAGTCCTCGAGCATGTGCGGCGAGCATCAAGTTTTCCGCCGCGAGCGAGCAGTCCTCGATTGCCCATGGACCTGCGGGCGCGGAGATGACGATCAGGACTGGGGCACCATAGAAGATGTCAAATTTCGGATCGTTCAGAATCGGCAGGAAATGAAAATGGTGGGACGCCAGTGCCGCCGGCGACGTTTTCAGCATATGAGATTTTGCTTCGGACGATATGCGGGCCAATAGTTCTTTGTTCCTAACGATTGTGAATAGCCAAGGTTGCTGATTGACCGCACTGGGGGCTTGAATTGCGGCATCAACGAGTTCGCGTAATGCCGACTCGTCGACTGGCGCCGTCGTGAACTCGCGGACGGCGCGTCGACCGAAGATGGCTTCTCTGACGTCCATTGTCTCTTCCTGATCGATTTGCAAAGGCGTGTTGCATTCAAACCCCAGAGGGCTGGTCGGCCCTTGATATCGATCAAGTTGCGGGTGCGATGAGCTGAGTATTTTGGCTCTAAAGGACTGACGATGGATTGCAAGTCGCTTCGCAAGCAGATGGTCGAGCGTCATATTGCGGCACGTGGTGTCCGCGATGAGCTTGTCCTTGACGCCATGCGCGAGGTGCCGCGTGAGCTGTTTTTGCCCGACAATCTTCGTGAGTTTGCTTACGAGGACGCGCCGCTGCCGATTGCCGGTGAGCAAACCATCTCGCAGCCCTATATCGTTGCTTTCATGGCGGAAGCCCTGATGCTCAAGGGTGGTGAGAGAGTTCTGGAGATCGGAGCCGGGTCCGGCTACGCGGCCGCAGTGCTGGCGAAAATCGCGGGTGATGTCTACACGGTCGAACGGCTCGGTCCGCTCGCGGAGAAGGCTGCAGTCCTTCTTACCGAACTCGGCTACGATAACGTTCACGTGCTGCACGGTGACGGCACGAAGGGGTGGCCGGAGTACGCTCCCTATGACGCGATCGTTGTTGCAGCCGGTGGACCGCAGGTTCCGGAAGCCCTCAAGCAGCAATTGAAGATTGGGGGCCGGCTGGTGATCCCGGTCGGGGCGGATCAGCGCAGTCAGGAATTGGTGCGTGTCACGCGGGTTTCGGCAAACGAGTATCGCAGCGAAGATATCGCCGACGTTCGCTTCGTTCCGTTGATCGGAGAAGAGGGATGGGCGACATCTGCTGGAGGTAGCCGGACGCGAGTCCGCGGCGTGCAGCATCCTGTCTATTCGAATGAGGAAATTCTGGTTCGTAATCTGGCGGATGCAGCGGAATCGTTTCTCTCGATTGAGGACGCGGATATTGCCCCGCTGATCGAGCGCATCGGTTCAGCACGGATCGTCCTGTTAGGGGAGGCAACTCACGGCACTTCTGAATTCTACAAAATGCGCGCGCGCATCACTCGCGATCTTATCATCGCGAAGGGTTTTCGCTTCGTGGCCATCGAGGCCGACTGGCCGGACGCCGCGCGGGTCGATCACTATGTGCGACACTTCCAGTATCCGCCGTCCGAGTGGACCGCGTTCGCCCGGTTTCCGACCTGGATGTGGCGAAACGCCGAGGTGCGTGATTTCGTGAGTTGGCTTCGCAAGCATAACGGTACGGTCGAACGCCATGATCGTGTGGCATTCCACGGCCTGGATATCTACAGCCTCTATGATTCGATTCGATCGGTCTTGAACTATCTTGACGAGGTCGATCCGGAATCGGCACGGGTTGCGCGAGAGCGTTATGGCTGTTTGACCCCGTGGCAGAAAGATCCGGCAACCTACGGGCACGCGGCCCTGACCGGATCCTATCCGAAGTGCGAAGCCGACGTGGTTCGTGCGCTCACAGATTTGCTGGCAAAGCGCCGGGCGTACGCGGAGCACGATGGCGAACGGTTCCTCGATGCCGAACAGAATGCGCGCCTGATCGCAAATGCCGAACGCTACTATCGCATCATGTACTACGGCTCGCGTGCATCGTGGAATCTGCGGGACCAGCATATGTTCGAAACGCTGAAGAACCTTCTCGCGTTTCACGGCCCGGATAGCAAGGCTATCGTATGGGCGCACAACTCGCACGTTGGCAACGCCGGGGCGACCGAGATGGCCGCGCGGGGTGAATACAATCTTGGTCAGCTTTGCCGCAACGAACTCGGTGCGCAAGCCTACCTGGTCGGATTCGGAACCCACAGCGGAACAGTCGCTGCGGCCTCTGATTGGGATGGACCAATGGAGGTGAAAACAGTTCGTCCAGCCCTTGTGAACAGTTACGAACACATCTGTCACACAACCGGTCTGGCGCGCTTCCTGCTCGGCATGCGCGGCCGTGACGATCTGTGCGGGCCTGCCGGCTTGGGCAAGGAGCGCCTTGAACGGGCGATCGGTGTCATTTATCGGCCGGAAACCGAACGCGCCAGTCACTACTTCCAGGCGAGTCTTCCGCAACAGTTCGATGAATATATCTGGTTCGATAATACTCGAGCGGTCACTCCGCTGGAGACGACAATCATCAAGGGTCTTCCGGATACCTATCCGTTTGGTGTGTGAGCCGGTGCCCCGGCATGCTGAAGAGAATTCAATTATTCCGAGGAGCAACTCAATATGTTCAAGATTCCTCACAATGCGCTGGTATTCGTCGGCGACGGCCGAAAGGCGTTGTTTCTGCGAAATGCCGGCGACGCCATGTCGCCAAATTTGAAGACCGAGAAAGTTTTCGAAGACGTCAACCCGCTGACTCACGAGCAAGGGGGTGATCGTCCAGGGCGGATAAGCGAGGCCGCGCTACCCGGTCGAAAGAGTGCCGTTGAGCCGACCAACTGGCACGATATCGAAGAACACAGGTTTGCGCGTACGGTCGCGGCTGCGATGGAGCAGCTGGTCCGGACGAGCAAAGCAAAGGCTCTCATTGTGGTCGCTCCGCCGAGGACATTGGCAGATTTGCGGAATGCCTTTCATCCGGATGTGAAGGCCTGCGTCCTTGCCGAGATAGGCAAGGATTTGACCAAGCACCCGGTCAGCGAAATCGAAATGCATCTTGTCAAGGACGCGTCAATCTGATGCTCCTCCGATCCCGCGGGAAATGATGTGCAGTTTTTCCGCGGTCCCTTCCGTTGCCATCACCGAGTAGTTGCTGTCGGGAGGCCGCCTCGTCATTTGCAATTCGCCCATCGATGACGTGAATTCGCTTTGGATTTGCGCAGCGAGGCTGAACTCGTTGTGTCAACGATGGTCTTGCAGCGAACGACGGTCTTTTCCGCGTAGTGCAAAACCCGAGGCGGCACTTTATGCCGAGTGTGCTCGTTAGGGTATGAGCGCTACGTACAAAGAGTGAGCGGCTCAATCTCCGGATGCCTGAGCTCGCGATGCCCGCGCGTCAAATGCATCACTTCAACGCGATCGATGTCGAGAGGTGCATGTCCGATTAGCTGCTCGGCGAGGACCAATGCCTGGGACGGCCCATCCGACTGGACCACGATCTGATGCTGCAGGCATTTGAAGCTATGACCTTCTGAATTAAACCGATCCTTGTAGAAGGAGACCCGATAACTATTCATCACAACCTCCTCGCAATCGCGGCCAGATGAAGAGCGACAATGCCAACGGCAAGCGACTTTGATCAGCTAGGGCGAGACGGAAAATTCTTGCAAAGTCCCTGAACCTTCGGTGTCATGAGACTTGATGCGATCTGTTCGCAAATCCAATCGAAACGGCTGATCCGTCCAACTCTACAACCTAAAAATAGGATGATCGGAACAAGGAAGTTTGATCCAGATCAGATTTGCACCATATGGTACAGCGCATCTTTAAACTTCTCATTATCATGAGATGGTGTCTATTCGATCGAGCCTAGAGTCATCGGTCGCCTTCCTGCGTCGAATGCGAGCATGCTTCAGGAGATCCGCTTATGTATCTTAACGACAGTAAGCCCATTACACCTCAGCAAGCCTATAATGGAAATTTCTGGAGGCTGCGCGCAGAGCTGACGCGAGCGAAAGCGGAGTCGCTGAATGACGAGGCGTTAAAGGCGCGTCTTTTGAAAGTTGCGACGGATTACGAGCGACTGGCGCGTCGTGCGGATGTAGTGCAGACCGAGATGAAGAATTTACTCAAAGAAACGTGGTCGGTCTGAGTTCATCCGACGGGCACAAAGTCGTCCGAGGGAAAATTGAATCATGCGAAGAATTCTCGGTCTGACGAAGGCGCAAACAATATTGGGATTCGGATTACTGTTCTCCGCAATTTCGAGCGTTGCCATTCGGGATGGCAAGGCAAGCGATGATGTCACTTCTCAGCTCGCAACCCTCGATCAGATCATCGAACGTGTCTCGCCTTCCGTTGTTGCGTTGACCGGAACGATCGATCGCGCATTTCATACGCAGCCTATCGTTCCAGATGGGGGATTTCCCGATCCACCTGTCCGACGCCAGATAAGCGGCTCGGGCGTGATCGTTGATGCCGATCGCTGCATTGTGGTGACAGCGAATCACTTGATCGAGAACGCAAGTTCCATCTCTGTCGAACTCAAAGATGGACATCGCGTTGAGGCTAAGCGGATCGCCACCTCTCAGAACGATGATCTCGCAATTATCCTCGTACCCGCCGACGGCTTGGTCGAGGCGACGATCGATGATCGCTACGAGCCGAAGGTTGGCGAGTTTGTCGTCTCCATCGGTTACCCCCTCGGAATTGGTCCGATCGCCACGTTTGGCATGATCGGCGCTGTGCATCAATCATACGCCCCTCTGGAGAGTCGCGATCTGATCGTGACCGACGCCTTGATCGATCAAGGCAGTTCGGGCAGCGCATTGGTCAACATGCGTGGCGGGCTCGTCGGGATCAATGTTGCGCACATAGGCCGCAGCAGCGGATATGGTCTTGCCGTGTCTGCGAGCGCTATTCGCAGTTTGTTGTCGCAGGTCCGTCTGGAAAGATGCCGTTCTTGATATCGTTTATTGTAGGCAAGATCGTTTCAAAGGCGATTGATGATTGGGGGCTCTGTGAGCGTTTGATACTCATGTCTAATTTCGTCGCAAGAGAAACGCAGCTCGACGTTTATCGAGGGATAGCGCTGTGGTTTGTGTTCGTCGATCACATTCCGAACAATCCGGCGAGTTGGCTCACTCTTCGCTATTACGGCTTTAGTGACGCAACAGAAGTGTTCATGTTCGTCTCCGGCATGACATGCGCAGTGGCCTATCATAAGATTCAGAAGCGCGAGGGGTGGTGCGCCGTCGTCAGCCACGCCGTCGGCCGAAGTTGGGAAATCTACTGCGCATTTCTGCTTCTTATTCTGGCTTGCATAGTCTCGGTCCATCTCGCGGGGGCCGATCGGTTTGCCGATCAGATGAATATCCAGATTTTCATGAATGATCCCGGAGCGGCACTTAGTCAGGCACTGATCTTGCAGTACCGTTCCGTGAACACGGACGTGCTTCCAAATTTTGTCGTATACCACGCGCTGTTTGCTGGGCTGCTGTGGTCGCTATTGAAGGCGCCTAATTTGACGCTGGCAGGCTCGTTCGCGATCTACTTTTCGGTCCAAATCTTTGGTTGGAATCTTCCTCAGTGGCCAAGTGGTCAATGGTATTTCAATCCTTTTGCGTGGCAGGTTCTGGTCGTTTTTGGAGCCTGGTGGGTCATAGAGGGACGGCATCGCCTGTCGCGAATACTAATGAAGCGCGAGGTGACTGTTATTGCAGCGATCTATCTGTTGCTAAGCACTATCATTACAGTTAGTTGGCACATTCCGGCGCTAGATAGATTCTTGCCCAACTCGGCCATGCAATGGATTTATCCGATCGATAAGCCCAACCTCGATGTGCTGCGGTTGCTTCACTTCATCGCCTTGGCGGTGATTGTGTCGCGGATTGCGATGGCTCGTATTCGCAGTGCGTCGACCTTACTCCGCGGTGCAATCCTTTGCGGTGAGAATTCTTTGGAAGTGTACTGCGGTGGAGTGCTTCTGGCGTTTGGTTGCCAAGTCTTGCTGGAGCGAATTGACGGCGGCTTGGCGATGCGGATCGCGATGAGCGTCGGGGGAGTTTTGCTCTTGATAGGATTCGCAAATTTGTTGACGTATGTGCGAATTCAGCGGCAGCGGCAGCCAAAATTGTTCTAGTGCGGTGGCAGTCGGCACTATCTCGCTGGAAGATTGCTTTCGGAGAAGAGATCGACCATTTCACGTCTTGAATTCGATCAAGCCGCATCTCCCTGCACATTCTAATTTGGCACCACATTGTGTCAGCGCAGTGAGGTCATGATCATGCGCGCAATTTTAATGATTGCTTGCGCCATGCTTGGCATTGTCGGGTCGATAAATGTCGCGCATTCAGATGTAATCGGACGTTATGAGTGCAACATTCTCGGTGCTTCCACTCCCGAGCCGATAGGTGATCGCGCCAGCCACGGATTGGCGTCGTATCAATTTTCCTGCGTCGGTGTCGACGGCCTGCTGAAGGGCGCCGTATACTCCGCAATGAACGTAAGTGAATGGGATGGATCAAAAGGCAAACTTCTCCTGGTGGGTGGCGTTCACAGGATAGCCGGTGGTTTTGCTGTAACCCAAATGCAGGAGGGCACTGCATCGATCGATATGAAGGATGGCAAACCGGCCGGGTTGACCGGTTCGGGCAAAGCACTGGTCAAGTTTGCCACCGGTTCGTTGACGAGCTTGTCAGGTAAATCCCTCAAGTTCGTGACCAAGTCGATTGGCCTCAATCGCTTCGATATCGTGTGGTCAGAATAGCAAAGCTATTGAGGCGCAACCGAAGCAATCTCGTCCGCGCAGACTATCTCTTAGGTCGATTCTATTCCCTTCGTGCGCGATTGGCCGATCGCATCGACGATATCCGAGAGGAGCCGAGACTCCCGCACCATGCGGCAGTTTGTGATGCGAATCTTGCGTTTGCGGATTCAATGCTGCCGCGTCGAGAAGCGATGCAAGGAAGTTGGTTCCGATGGCGGGGGTCAGTTCGCAATCGTTCATCTGGTCCCCCGCCATCGCAATTGAATGGCGATGGCTGCGGCCTGCCTCTCGAGAAGCAACCCACAAGCTTGCATTGCGGTCGTCTCATCGCAGGAGACACAAGACGATTTCGCGAAACGAAAATGAATTGAATTGCTTAGGCCGGCTTCACCCCTCGTTGCCGGGGGTGGCCTCGGGCCTCGAAACTGGCAGCGCGAGTACCCTAATTGACGTCCGGAATGTAAGATTGTTGACAATCTGAAAGTTGACCGTAAGCTCAGTTCCCAGGGAAGAAGCACAACAAGGCTGGGGGGACCGCATGCTTGCGGCGTCGTTGGCACTAAACGGCTTGGTGATGGGGTCAGTGCTGCTGTTGTTCAGCCTGGGCCTGACTCTGATCTACGGTGTTGGGCGCATCGTCAATTTTGCGCACGGCGCTTTCTTCAGTCTCGGCGCGATGGCTGGCATTTGGCTGGCCAATTCTGGTCTGCCGTTCTGGGCTGCACTGCTGATCGCTCCGATCGGCGTCGGATTGCTTGGCGTTTTGCTCGACTGGGCGGTTTTCGCGCGCATCCGCGATCGGCCGATGGTCGACAGCCTTCTCCTCACCTTCGGCCTCGCGTTGCTGATCACCGGCGTGCTCTACGAACTCGGCGGCCGCAACGTCCAGATTCTGGCGATACCTTCAGCGCTGCAAGGCGTTGTCGATATCGGCGCGATCAAGCTGCCGATGTACCGCGTGTTTCTGTCGCTACTGGCGATCCTGCTGACAATCGCGCTGCTGTTGTTCCTGAAGAATTCGGATTGGGGCCTGCGTGTTCGCGCCGCCAATGACGATCCGGAGATGGGCGCCTGCCTCGGCATCGATCGTGAAAATCTGATGCACTCGGTGGTTGGAGTCAGTGCCGCGTTGGCTGCAGTCTCCGGCGTCGTCGGCGCACCAATCTTCACAGCCTATGCGGCGGTCGGCGACAAGATTCTCATCCTCGCATTCATGACCGTCATTCTCGGCGGCCTTGGGAGTCTGCGCGGTGCCATCGTCGCAGCCTATGTCGTCGGCCTGATCACGGTCTTCGGTGAAGGTTACTTCGGTGGCCAACTCGCACTGATGCTGCTGTTCGTCCTCGTCATGGCCATGCTGATCAATTGGCCGCGAGGATTCTTCGGGGAAGGCAGGACGGAATGAGCGACAGTCTCGCTGCAAGCGCGACCTTGTCGCGCGATATGGTGCGCACCACGACCTACGCTCTGGTGGTGGTGGCGGCGCTCGGCGCAAGTGTGCCGCTGTGGACCGGCAGCATGCCGTTCCTTCTCATCCTCGCATCGCAGGCAGTGATTGCGGCCATCGTGGCGCTCAGCCTCGATCTGCTGATGGGCAGCACCGGCTTGCTCTCGTTCGGCCATGCTGCGTGGTATGGCTTTGGCGCTTATCTCACAGGCCTCGCCGCCAAATTACTGACACCGGAAATGCTGATCGTGTTGCCGCTCACGCTGGTTGCGACCATCGTACTGGCGACGATCATCGGCTTCGTGCTGGTCCGGCAGATTGGAAAGACCTTCGCGATCCTGACGCTCGCGTTGGGCCAGATCATGTTTGCGCTGGTGTTCGTGATGTCCGGTGTGACCGGCGGGGAAGACGGGCTGCAAGGCATCCCGGTGCCGAAGGCATTCGGCATTCCGGTGGTTCGCCCGGACGTCTGGTACTGGATTCTATATGGCGTGCTGCTCGCCGCCATCCTCGCGTCGTTTCATATTCGCCGTTCGCCGCTTGGCAAGGCATGGCTTGCGATCCGCGAAAATACGGAACGTGCGCGGTTCATCGGATTGGATACCGGGTCGCTCAAGCTGCTCTCCTATGTGGTGTCGGCGACACTGGCGGCGCTTGCAGGCGGTTTGTTTGCCTTGTTCAATGGTGCAGCCTCATCCGACCTGCTCAACTGGTTCGAGTCCGGCAAGGTGCTGATGTATGTGGTGCTCGGCGGCGTCGGCACCATTATCGGCCCGGTCATTGGCGCGGCGGTGTTCACGATCACTGAGCACTACGTCAGCAGCATCACAAATTCCTGGCTGATCTACTTCGGTGGCTTCTTCGTGCTCATCGTCATCGTCGCGCCGGGCGGCTTGTTCGGTGCGCTGTCGAGCCTCTGGTCGCGCTTTGGAGCGTCGCGGCGGGGAGCGGCGTCATGATCCTCGAAACATCAAACATCACGAAGCACTTCGGCGGACTTAAAGCCGTCAGTGGCGTCAATCTGAAGATCGCACCGGGCGCGATTCATTCCATCATCGGCCCCAACGGCGCCGGCAAGACGACGCTATTCAACTTGATTACCGGGGCGATTCCACCGGCGGCAGGCCACGTGGTATTCGATGGCAACGATGTCACTGGCTGGTCGCCCGAGCGGCTGGCGAAGGTCGGGCTGGCGCGTACCTTCCAGCGCACCAGCATCTTCAAAAATCTGTCTGTCGTCGAGAACGTCGCCCTTGCCATCCGCTCGCGAGAGGGTGTCAGCCGGTCGATCTGGCAATCCACTGCGAGCGAGCAGGCGATTGTCTCCGAGGCGATGGATGTTCTCGGCAAGGTCGGGCTGCGCGGACGCGACAAGGACAAGGCCGGAGCGCTCGCGCACGGTTATCAGCGCGCGCTCGATATAGCCATCGGCCTCGCGCTCAAGCCGAAGCTGATCCTCATGGACGAACCGCTGGCCGGCATGTCGCGGGGCGACCGCGAGACCATTGCCGCGCTCATCACGGAACTTCGCGCGTCGCTCGGTGTCACCATCGTCGTGGTTGAGCACGACGTCGCCATGGTGATGCGACTGTCCGACCGCATCACCGTCATGCAGCACGGCGAGGTGATCGCCGATGCGCCGCCGGCCGAAATTCGCGACAACGAAGCTGTTCGCAAGGCTTATCTGCACGGGAGTTTTGCGGCATGAGCGGCGCGCTGGTTTACGACAATCTCTGCGCCTTTTATGGCTCCAGCCAGATCCTTCACGGCGTCAGCTTCGAGGTCGGTCAGGGCACGGTGGCCTGCCTGCTGGGTTTGAACGGCATGGGCAAGACGACGACGCTTCGCGCCACCATGGGGCTGGTGGACCGGCTCGAAGGCAAGGTCGTGCTGAATGGCGAAGAGCTGCGCGGGCCGACTTATCGCCGTTCGCAGATGGGCATCACGCTGGTGCCGGAAGATCGCAAGGTATTTCCGAATCTGACGGTGGACGAGAATCTCCGTGTCGCCAAACGCAAGGCCGCGCGCGGCCAGGACTTCACCATCGCCGAGGCACTGGAGATCTTCCCGCGACTCGGTGAACGCATGAGCCAGAAGGCCGGAACTCTGAGCGGCGGCGAACAGCAGATGCTCGTCGTCGCGCGCGCCATGCTGGCCAATCCGCATTACATGATGCTCGACGAGCCGACCGAAGGTCTGGCGCCCAGTTACGTCGACGCCATCAAGCAGTCGATCGACGCCGCGCGCAATCGCGGCATCGGTATCGTCCTCGTCGAGCAAAGTCTACCATTGGCGCTCGCGGTCGGCGATCGTTTCTACGTCATGGAGAATGGCCAGATCGTGCAATCGTTCGTTCGTGACGAGGTGCTCGCCGCGCCGGATCGGCTCGCCAACATGTTGACAGTGGAGTAGGCCGTGCCCGCCATTCACAGCCGTCGGGACGGCAGCATCCTGATCCTGACCATCGACAACGAAGCGAAGCGCAATGCCTTCACCCATGGCATGACCGCGCGCCTCGGTGAGTTGCTGGATGTGGCGGAAGCCGATCGCTCGGTGCGTTGTGTCGTAGTGACGGGCGCGGGAGACCGGGCCTTCTCCAGCGGTCACGATCTCAATGAATTGTTGACGCATCGCGATCACGCCGCCGACGAAAAGCTCAACGAACCGTTCTTCAAGCCGCAGCGAATGACGACGCCGACGATTGCAGTGGTCAACGGTGCTGCGCATGCCGGCGGCTTCATCCTCGCACTATCTTGCGACATGCGGATTTGCGAACCGCATGCGGATTTCGCCGCGCCGGGAGCAAAGATCGGTCTGTTGCCGATCGGCGGGCAGATCAGCCGGCTTCCGTCGCTGGTGCCGTTGGGTGTCGCCTACGACATTCTCGCGACTGCGCGCCGCGTGCCTGCCAGCGAAGCTGCGCAATTCGGCTTCGTCAATCGTATCGCCGAGCCTGGCTGCGCAATGGAATTGGGACTGGAAGTCGCCAGGGCGTTGGCTGCCAATTCGTCGGCAGTCCTGGCCGGTATCAAAACCGGTCTCGGCATTTTCATGCGCGACGGCGAAGACGCCGCGCGGCGCTTCGAGTCGAGCGAGGGGCGTCTGCTGCAGAGCAGCGCCGACGCCGATGAAGGAATGAATGCGTTTCTCGAGAAGCGGCCGCCACGCTTCCAATAAGAAGAATGAAAGGTTTCTCGGAATGAAGACTGAAATCGAATCCAAGAAGTTGCTGGCGCGCTATGGTATCGCCACTACCAATCCGACGCTGGCGACATCCGCGGCGATGGCGGCCGACGTCGTGCAACGTCTCGGTCATCCTTGCGCGCTCAAGGTGGTTTCGCCGGATATCGTGCACAAGGTAGATGCCGGCGGCGTTCGTCTGTCCGTCAATGCGGCGCAGGCTGCCGAAGCCTACCAGTCGATCATCGACGCTTGCCGAAAATCTCATCCCGATGCGGCGATTGAAGGCGTACTCGTCGAGGAGATGGTGCCCCGCGGTCTCGAAGTGTTCATCGGCGCGCGCCTCGACCGTGACTACGGCCCGGTCCTGCTGGTGGGGCAGGGCGGTTCCGGCGTCGAGCAGCGCGCCAAGCCGAAAGCGGCGCTGGCACCGATCGATGAAAGTAAGGCGTTCGCCCTGATCGATGCAGCTTTCCCCGGCCGCTTCGCCAATGGCGGCGCGGAAGGCCGTCAGGTGCTGGCGCGCTATCTTTTGGCTGTCGGCGGTCGCGACGGGCTGATGATGCGTGAGACGGTCGATGAAATCGATATCAATCCGGTGATCGTCAATGGCGCGACGGCCGTCGCTGTCGATGCGGTCGCCGGCGAGCCCGCTCAATTGACATCGAACGAGTTGCGGTCCGACGAGGACATGCAGCAAGCCATTGCGCGGCGCAAGGCGCGGCTGGCAGGACTCGATGCCATCTTCGATCCCAAGGCGATTGCCTTCGTCGGTGCGTCCACCTCGAAAGACAAGCTCGGCTATCAGTTAATTCAAAGCCTTGTCGAGTTTGGTTTCACCGGCAAAATCTATCCGGTACATCCGACTGCGACCGAAATCTGCGGCCTCAAGGCGTATCCGTCCGTGGCATCGATTCCGGCGGAAGTTGACCGTGCCTATATCGCCGTCGGCAACAAGCTGGTGCCCGATGTGCTGGCGCAATGCCGCGACAAGGGCGTGAAGGTGGCGCAGGTGTTGACCGCCGGCTTCTCCGAGTATTCCAGCGACAGCGCCGGGCTCGAGCAGGCCATGCGGGAACAACTGGCCATTGGCTCGATGCGCATGATCGGCCCGAATTGCATCGGCACGTTCTCGTCGAGCACACGCATGGCCATCGGCGCGCCGCGCTACAACCCGACCGAGCCGGGCGGCATCACGTTCTATTCGCAGAGCGGCACTTACGCGGGTGATGTGGTCCGCCGAGCGCAAGTCTGGGGTCTGCCGGTCGCGCGGGCGTTGTCGTGTGGCAATTGCGCCGATCTCGATATGCTCGATCTCTTGCTCTATGCAGATGCCGATCCCAACACAAAGATCGTTGCGTTCTATATCGAGTCGTTGCGCGATCCGGGGTTGTTCTTCCGCGCCGCGCGAGCGATGCGCAAACCGGTCGTCATTCTGCGCGGCGGAATGACCGAGCAGGGTCAGGTGGCGGCATCGAGCCACACCGCGGCGCTGGCGACTGATCGCGTGCTGTGGGACGCCGGTATCGCGCAATCCGGCGTCATCCAGGTCGGCAGCATGGACGACTTGATGGATACCCTGCTGGCGCTGTCGGTGCATGGGCGAAGTGAGGGCAACAGGCTTGCACTGTTCGGTTCAGGTGGCGGCGTCAGCGTCACCTCGTCGGACGTGGCGGCGCAGGTGGGCCTCAAGATCCCGCAACTGCAGCAGGCCACGGGCGATGGCTTGCGGCGCTTTGGCATCCCCGGAACCAGCGTCGCCAATCCAATCGATATCCCGGTCTGGGGCCTGCGCGATGGCGAGCGCTACATTTTCGAGGAGATCATCAACTTGCTCAAGGTCGACGGCAACATCGACCGCATCGTCGTTTTCGTCGAGATGGGCTGGGTGCTGGATTTCATAGAGAACGATATCGAGGGCCTGAAGGCGCTGGATGCCATCTGCGCCTCGATTGCGCGCGCCCGGCCGGACGGTGCGCCGATGTCGCTGGCGCTACGCAGCTCAGGTGACAAATATCAGGACGATTTCGTCCGCGCGCAACGCATCAAGTTGATGAAGCAGGGCATTTCCGTCTATCCCACGACGTCGCGTGCGGTTCGCGCACAAGCACGACTGGTGAAAGGCTGAAGCCCGTGGAACACGATAAGACAGAAAGACTCGAGACGGAAAGCGAGCGGTTCGGATCGCGAACCGACCTCGCCGGAGCGTTCTTCAACTCGTTTGGAGCTCGCACCAGCGCCATCAAGACATTGCCGGAGCAACTCGCGGAAAAGCTGGTCGAGCAGATCATCCGCGGCGTCTATGCGCCGGGGCAGCGGCTGCATGAGATGAAGCTGGCCGAACTGTTCGGCGTCAGTCGAGGTCCGGTGCGCGAGGCGCTGCGATTGCTTGAGCGTGAAGGCCTCGTCGTCATGCTGTCGCATCGCGGCGCATCGGTCGCCAAGCTCACCGAGAAGCATCTCAGAGACATTTTCTCCGTACGTTCGGCGTTGATGGCGATCTGCGCCGAGGAACTCGCCGAACGCGGCTCAATAAAAATTCAGGCCAACCTCGACGAGGGGACGGCCAAGCTGTTCAAGGCCAGCGCGAGCGGCGACGTCGGCGAATATATCGTCGTCGTCTATCAGCTCAGCATGTATCTGGCCGAGGCCTCCGGCAACGACATCGCGCGAACCATCCTGTTTTCGCTTGGACGTCAGACGCTGTCGTTGACCCGGCGTGTATTCGAAAATCGTGCGCATCGCGACACATGGTCGAACAATTGGCGCAACATCGTCGAAGGTATTCGCGCCGGCAGTGTCAAACAGGCGAGGCAAGCCGCGCACGATCTGCTCAGCGACATCAAGGCGGCAGCAATGTCCGCGTTGATCGAGCTGGAGCGTGAAGAGCAACAGGCCGCGGTGACAGAAGCGGCAAAAGTCAGCGTCCGGAAACCAGCGGTCGAGCGCAGAACGCTGAAATAGCGGTGCGCGGCGAACGCAGAGTCGATCTACCCAAGGTCCATAACATTCACACAGGAGGAAACAGGCTTATGGGAATTGTACGGAAGTTATCGATCTCGACGCTCGCGCTGGCGGCAGTCAGCACTCTCAGCATCGGATACGCAGCGGCGCAGGAAGTTGTGCTCGGCGTCTTCGTGCCCACCACCGGCGTGCTCGCGCCGCTGGGGAACGACATGAAGAACGGCTTCGAATTGGCGGCACAAGGTGCCACCGTCAAGGGGCGCCCGGTGCGTCTGGTCATCGAAGATACGGCGGCCAATCCAGCCAACGGTTTGCGCAAGGCGCAGAAGCTGGTCCTAGAAGACAAAGCTACGTTGCTGATCGGCGGTGCCGCGAGCTCGGTCACGCTCGGTATCAACGCGCAATCCGCGCGGCTCAACGTGCCGATCATTACGACCAATGCACAAGCGGTCGGCATTACCGGCGAGCAATGCAGCCGCTTCCTGTTCAGAACGGTTCCTAACGATGCGATGTCAGCCAAGGCCAGCGCGATCATGATGCAGGAACGCAAGGATCTGCTGAACAAGAACTGGTTCGTGATCTATCACGACTTCGCCTATGGCATCAGCAATAAGGCTGAGTTCGCGAAGATTCCCGGCATCAAGATCGCCGGCGAGGCTGGCCGTCCGGTCGGCACTGCGGATTGGTCGAGCGCCATTGCGCAAATTCAGGCCAGCAAGGCCGACGGAGTCTATCTTGCACTGGCGGTCGGCGACGATCTGACCGCCTTCGTCAATCAGGCACGCGGCTTCGGCATCAATTTCCCGATGATGACGCCGGTCGGCATTCCGGACTCGATGTTGCAGGCGCTTGGCAAGAATGGCGTCGGCATGGTCGCGGCGGCGCTGACGACGTCATGGACACAGGAAGACAGCAATCCGAAGATTGCCGAAATGGTCAAAGCCTATCATGCCAAGTTTGGCATCGTGCCGGGCTATCAGGCCATTCAGGCCTATGCGGGTCTGCAGTTCACCCTTGCCGCACTCAATGCGGCCAGCGAGTTGAACACCGATACGATCATCAAGTCCCTGGAAACGACGTCGGCCGATACCGTGGTCGGCACGATCAAGATTCGTAAGGAGGACCATCAGGGCATGCTCGGCGCCTACATTTCCGAAGCGCAGGCGCTTCCCAAGGAGAAGTTCGGCGCCACCGTCGCATGGAAAACGCTGACGCCGCTGACCTGGGAGCAGACCAAGATCGAACTCGCCAACACCGGCTGCAAGGGGCTCTGATCGCGCAGCGCGACAATCCGGAGATCGCATGATGGTGACCAAAGCCGGGTCGATCGCTTTGATCGTCTTCTGTCAGGTCTCCGGAATGACACTGTGGTTCTCGGCGACGGCCGCTGCTTCGGCAATGGTCGCCGCCGGGGACCTCTCCGGTCAGCAGGCCGCGCTGTTGACCGGTGCGGTTCAACTGGGTTTCGTTGCGGGGACGCTGGGCAGTGCGTTGCTGGGGCTGGCGGATCGTCTGGATCCGCGACGGCTATTTGCGATTTCGACGCTGATTGGAGCGATCGCCAATTTGCTGCTGTTGTTGGTCGGTTTCGATAGCGCGACGACAGTTGTGTTGCGTTTCATCACCGGAGCCGCCTTGGCTGGCGTTTATCCGGTGGGCATGAAGATGGCGGCTGCATGGACCGAATGCAGCGTCGGCCTGATGATCGGCACCGTCGTCGGCGCTTTGACGCTCGGCTCGTCGCTCCCTTATTTGTTCAATTCGATTTCAGGTCTGGAATGGCACACGACGATCATCGCATCGTCGAGCTGCGCTGTGGTCGGCGCTCTGGCCATCCTCTCGACCGAGATCGGACCGCGGCTGCAGATCGCACCTCGCTTTCGCGCGGCTGAGGCGCTCGGCGCCCTTCGCCGTCGTCCGATGCTGCTGGCGAATGCCGGTTATCTCGGTCACATGTGGGAGCTTTACGCGATGTGGGCCTGGATCGGCGTGTTTTTGAAATGGTCGATCGGGCAAACCGATGCTGCCATGGCGCGCCACACCGATATCCTGACTTTCATCGTCATCGCCAGCGGCGCGGTCGGCTGCGTCATCGCCGGCCTGTTGGCGGATCGTATCGGCCGGACCGTGGTGACGACGGCCGCCATGGTGATCAGCGGCAGTTGTGCCACCGTCATTGGCTTCTCGCCGAGCGCCGGTAGTGTCGTCGTCATGGCCATCGCGATTGTCTGGGGCATCAGCATCGTCGCGGATTCCGCGCAATTCTCGGCGACCGTGGCAGAACTCGCCGAGCCGCATCTGATCGGAACGATGCTGACGTTGCAAACCTGCGCCGGATTTCTGCTGACGTTTCTCACCATTCAAGCGATGCCGGTTGTGATCCAGATGCTCGGTTGGCGTTATGCTTTTATTGTGCTGGCCATGGGTCCTGCATTCGGTGTGCTCGCGATGCTGCGACTCAGGAAGCAGCCGGAATCACTCCGCCTTGCCGGCGGACGCCGTTAATTCATTAGTTCGAACAACAGAGGATGCCTGCAATGAATTGGGAAACACTGGGTTACGAGAAGCCGGAGCCGGGCATCGCGGTTGTCACGTTCAACCGGCCGCGACGGGCCAATGCCATCAGCCAGCAGATGCTCCATGAACTGGAGGATATTTGCCGCGTTCTGACCGATGACGATGAAGTTCGCTGTGTCGTCGTGACGGGGGCAGGTTCGGCGTTCAGTTCCGGGTTCGATCTCAAGGATCAGGCGGACGCCATGCCCAGCGGTGTGAAGGATTGGGTGCCGCTACTGGAAATCGATTTCAAGGGCATCATGTCGTTCTGGAATCTGTCGAAGCCGTCGGTCGCGGCGGTCAATGGTCCGGCTTTGGCTGGCGGCTTTGAATTGATGATGGGGTGCGACCTGGCGGTTGCGGTGGAATCAGCGGTGTTCGGTGAACCAGAGCTGAAGTTCGGTGCCGGCATCGTCGCCATGCTATTGCCGTGGTACGTCACGCCGAAGATCGCCAAGGGCGTCATCTATACTGGGGACGATGCCATCTCCGCCAAGCAGGCGCTGGAATGGGGTCTCATCAACAAGATCGTCGAGCCGGAGCAACTGATGCCGGAGGCGATGGCGGTCGCCCGCAAGCTGGCGCGCATGGATCCGATGGTGCTTCGGCGCACCAAGATGGCGGTCAACCGCACCTATGAAATCATGGGCATGAAAGATGCGCTGCGTTCCGCGCTCGATATCGACATCATGATCGAAGGCGAGGGGACGGATCTGAAACGCGGATTTCTGAAGGTCGTCCGCGAAGAGGGTATGGCCAAGGCGCTGGCTTGGCGCGAGCAACGGCTTGAGGGCAAGTCCTCGTGATGATCTGCCGCCACCTCTTGCTGGGTGAAAACCAATGAAAGAACAAAACGTGAGGCCCATGCTGTTTACGCCGATCACCATCAGAGGCGTGACGATCCGCAATCGTATCATGCTGTCGCCGATGAACCAGCATCGCGCGCATGACGGCTTTGCGGACGACTCGTTGCTGGTTCATCTCGGCAAGTTTGCGCTGGGCGGCTTCGGCATCATCATGACCGAGGCGACGGCGATCGAACGCAACGGCCGTGTGGCGCATGGCGATCTCGGCATCTGGGCGGACGAGCATATCCCGGGGCTGCGGCGGGTTTGCAATTATCTCCGCAATATGGGCGCTACGCCGGGAGTTCAACTGGCGCATTCCGGGCGCAAGGGTGCGTCGCAGCGGCCGTGGCAAGGTTTTGGTCCGTTGAACGAGACCGATGCCAAGCGCGGCGAGCCGCCGTGGCCGCTGGTCAGTCCGACGCGCGAGGCTCTGGGGCCGGGTCATGTCGTCCCGGAGCAGTTGTCGCTGGATGGCATCGACGACGTATTGCGCAGCTATGCCAACGCCGCAGCACGCGCCGACGCCGCCGGCTTTGACATCATCGAAGTGCACGCCGGTCATGGCTATCTGATCGCCAGTTTTCTCTCGCCGGTGATCAATACACGCAACGACGAATATGGCGGCGATTTTGCCGGCAGGATTCGGTTTGCGTTGAAGGTTGCGGAGGCGGTCCGCTCGCACTGGCCGCAACACAAGCCGTTGATCTTCCGATTATCGAGCGTCGATGGCCACCCTGAAGGCTGGAAGATCGAGGATTCGGTCAATCTCGCGCGCGAACTCAAGCGCTGCGGTGTCGACATCATCGATTGCTCATCAGGTGGCCTTCGCCAGTCGACGGCGCTCGAAAACGCCAAGCGGTATCCTGGCTATCAGGTGACCTACGCATCGCAGATCAAACGGGAGGCCGGTATCGCGACGGTCGCGGTTGGATTGATCCTCGACGGGCGTCAAGCGGAACAGGTGCTCAACGAGCAGCACGCGGATTTCGTCGCGATTGGCCGGCAGGCGCTTTATGACCCGTTCTGGGCGCATCATGCGGCGCAAGAATTTGGCATCGATCCCAATTTCGAATCGTGGGATGTGTCCGCGGGCTGGTGGCTGGCGAAGCGCAAGGACGGATTGGCCGAGATCGGACTGAATGGTGCGGGAAAAGTCGAGCGGTCGCTTCGGGAGCGGACAGACGCCATGCGAGACCGATAAGGTTGTGCTGGTGTCGCTACGGATGACGTCCGCTCATGGGCGAATGAAATACAGCGGCGTTCTGAGGATCAACTGATACGACGGTTTGGGCGTCCACGCGATCTGAGCCGTGACGCCGAACAGACGATTGTCGTTATCGTCCATTTGATCGAGGTCAAATCGCAGGATAGGCTGCGTGAAAGCTTCAAATGGTGGCAGATTGAGGACCCGTGCGCCATTGAACGATTGAATTCCAGCGCGGCCGGTGAGTTTCCAGTTGTTGTCCCACTGATAGTAGGCGCCGACATAGCCGACGATATCGGGATTGACGGTGGCAAGCGGACTATCGACCAAAACCTTGGTGTATTGGATGCCGGCCAGGAAGCCCTTGGTCTCGTCTTTGTTCAACGCGTAGTTCGCTTCGACGATCGTGTTGAACGATGTCGTTGTCAGCGGGAACTCCGGGACCGAGCGCGTCATCGTCGATTGGATCGTGATCGTGGGAATGCTCCCGCCATTCTGATTATAGACATCGGCCTGAAATCCGAGATTCCAGCTGCTCACGGCGACCGACGTCCATGAGGAGACGTCGGTGCTCACGGTGCTGGCGCTGAATCCGCCATACAACGAAACCCCGTCGGTGACATCCACCGTAAAAGGGACATCGACCGCGAGACTCCGGCTGGAGGGAGATGACAGCGTTCCGAGGTTGGCGGCAATTGCGGGGTTGCTGAAGCCGATCGCAAGCGTGTTGGCAGGCAAGGTCGTATAGATCGTCCGCAAATCCAGATAGGTCGTTGGCAAAGTCGATTTGGCCTTGGTCGTGGTGTCGTCGGCATCATCGTCTTGCGCAAACGCAAGTTGCGGCACCACAAGCAGCGCGAGCATGCCGAGAGCTACGCATAAGCATGCCCCGCCCAGCCTGTCTGGCAGGCCTTTCCGGATCGGCATCGGATGTCTGGCACGGATTCCGTTCAACCGAGTATCTCCTCGGCATCGAATGGAACACCTGTCGACAAGACTTACAATAGATTCTGTGCGTCACTGTCCTGCGGAGGGCCTGATGCTAGCCGAGGCCCGCCATGTAGGCCCTCCAGCCGCCATACTCGGACACATCCCGAGCACCGACGACGCCCTCCGCTTCGACGATGAAGCCTTTTGGGGCACTGCCGTCGGTCAGTGTCGTGGTGCCGATTCCGAGGGGTGCCGGAATCCCCGCCATGAAGCTGCCGAGTGCCGCTGGTGTAAGTGCCCAGACCTCGGTTGCAATCGATCTGCCGCCGCCGGGCGTGACGCGCATCAACCCCGGGCGTAACGGCGGCCCGCCTGCCAGGGCGAAGAGCTTGTAGTCAGGCGTTGTGGCGCCGATGCGCAGGAAGCGTGCACCGCGTCCAGTCAGTTCGTGGTTCAACGGCATCCCGGACAAATGGGCTCCGACGACGACCAGTTCGATCTCGTCCGGAGCCGCCGTTATCGTTGCTTCTTTCAGGCGCGGTAGCGGCATAGACGTCGCACCGATCGTTACGTCGGAAGCCGCATGCAGCCGGGCGCCGATGGCCGCGAGAAGGCCATCCTGCCCGCGCGGCGCGATGAGCGTTAGACCGGACGGCAGGCCATCGCTACGGCGGCGGCCTGGGATGGCGAGCGCGCAGAGGTCGAGTAAATTGACGAAATTGGTGTAGGTCCCGAGTTCACTGTTAGGACCGATAGGGTCGGCCGCGAGGTCGGCGAGCGTGCGCGGCCGCGGAAACGTCGGTACCACCAGAACGTCGATTTGCTTCCAGATCGGTTGGGTCAGGCGGCGAAGATCGGCCAGCCTGTAAAGTCCCTCGAACGCATCGACGGCGCTGTAGGAGGTTGCCTTGGCGATGATGCGCCGTGTCGTCGGATGCAGTGCATCGGGATTGCGCTCGATCAACTCGCGAACGGCATGATAGCGCTCGGCGACCCATGGCCCGCTGTAGAGCAGGCCGGCGACTTCGAACAATGGGGCCATATCGATGGCGGCGAAGCGACGGTCGTCGAGGATACGGGTCAGGTCTGCAATCGCTGCATCGAACGCCTGTTCGGAACGGGCATCGCCGGTGAAACGGCGGCCTTTGCAGTCTGGCACGCCGAGGCGAATATGGGGCGGCACGGCGGCGGGCTTCGCGACCGGCAATTGCCGCGACCAGCTATCGTCGGGATCGTGGACCTGCATGACGCGGTAGACCGCATCGGCGTCGGCAACGCTGCCGGCAAATACCGAGATGGTATCGAGCGTTCGACACGCCGGAACGACCCCGCGCGCCGACACACTGCCGAGCGATGGCTTCAACCCGACGATATTGTTGAGGGCCGCCGGCACGCGCCCGGATCCGGCGGTGTCGGTGCCGAGCGCAAACGTCACCAGACCATGAGCGACGGCGATGGCGGAGCCGCTGCTCGAGCCGCCGGGAACATATGCCGGATCGATAGCGTTGCGTGGCACCGGATAGGGCGTGCGCACGCCGACCAGACCGGTCGCGAATTGATCGAGGTTGGTCTTGCCGATCAGGATGGCGCCGGCATCGAGAAGCCGCTGGACCGCGAACGCAGTTTCGCCGGGCGTATAGGCGAAGGCCGGGCAAGCGGCGGTTGTTAGAACACCGGCAACGTCGATGTTGTCCTTGACCGCGAAGGGAATGCCCCACAGCGGCTTCGTGCCCGGGTCGAACGCTGGAAGTTGTGCCGCTGCAGCGAGCGCGGTGGTTTCCGGAAGCAATGTGATGAAAATGCCGGGATCGTTGACGGCAGCCACGCGCCGATAGATGTCGCTGATCACCTCGGCGGGCTGTTGGCCTGCGGCGTATGCGGCATGCAGATCGCCAATCGTTGGAAAGTCCTGCAGCATTGGCAGTCCTGGAAATCGTATCAAGCGGGTTCGATGAGCAATAGCCGATCGCCGGTCGTGACCTGGCGGCCCGGGCGGCAATAGAGCGTTCGCACGACGCCGGATAGTGGTGCGATGATGCTCAGTTCGGTTTTCATGGCTTCGAGGATGACGATCGGCATACCGGCTTCAATGGCTTGGCCTTCTTCAACGAGAATCTTCCAGACATTGCCATGGATGTCCGACGATACCAGGTGCCCGTCGACACCGTCGTCTTCGATGATAACGTCCACTTCGGTGTCGGAGGTTGTCGGGCCGTCGATCTGCCATCGCGACACCTCGTCGCGGAATGCCACCTGCTGGCGCTCTTTGAATGCAGCGATAGAATCGGCCTCACGCTCGAGGAATGCGTGGTAAGCGCCGAGGTCGAAGACTTCTTCCTCGATGCGGATGCTGGCATGACCCTGGCGGAAATCCTCCCGCAGGCGAGCGAGTTCATCTTCGTCGACCGGATAGAAACGGACCTGATCGAAAAAGCGCAATAGCCACGGTTCGCCCGGTGCGAAGACGGGATTCTGCACAAACTTGTTCCAGATCGGCAGCGTGCGTCCGACGAGCTGGTAGCCACCGGGGCTGTCCATGCCATAGATGCACATGTAGACGCCGCCGATGCCGACGGTACCTTCGGCGGTGAAGGTGCGCGCCGGATTGTATTTCGATGTCAGCAAACGGTGCCGCGGATCGACCGGCACGGCGCACGGTGCGCCGAGATAAACGTCGCCGAGTCCAAGCACCATGTAACTGGTCTTGAAGATGATGTCGCGCACTTCGTCGCGGCTGGCGAGCCCGTTGATGCGCTGGATGAAGTCGACGTTGTTCGGCAGCCACGGGGCTTCGTCGCGGACGGTTTCGCGATAACGTTTGACTGCATCGAGGGTAGCGGAATCCTCGAACGTCATCGGGAGGTGTACGACGCGCGTCGTCAGTTTCATGGTCTCGACCGGCGGCAGGCGGTCTTCGGCTGCAAGCAGGATTTGGAGCAGCTCCTTCTGATGCAACACGCGACCATCGTAGTTGATCTGCAATGAGCGGACACCCGGCGACAGTTCGAGGATGCCATCGATCCGGCTGGCCTTGAGTTCCTCCATCAAGGCGTGGACGCGGAAACGGTAGCGAAGATCGAGCTCGTTGGGGCCGTATTCAAGCAGGATGTAATGGTCGCCGGCCTGCCGATACGTTACCGTCGGGCGGTCGCCCTTGGCCGGCAGCGTCGCGAGTACCGCCGAGGCTGCAGCGGCGAGCCCAAGCAGCGGTGCTTCAACGGGTGGCGGTTCGATCGGCCTCAGCGCGGCGACGGCGCGATCCTGCGCTTTCTCCAGTGTCAGCGCTTCGTCGAAGGACATCAGCCTGAAGCGAATGCGGTCACCGGGTTTGGCCTGGCCGACTTTCCACAGTTCCGCTTTCGCGATGGTGACCGGACAGACGAAGCCGCCGAGGCTTGGTCCGTCGCGGGTCAGGATCACCGGCATGTCACCGGTGAAGTTGATCGAGCCGATGGCGTATTCGCAGTCATGAATGTTCGATGGATGCAATCCGGCCTCGCCGCCGTCGCTTCGGGTCCAGGTCGGCTTGGGCCCGATTAGACGAATGCCGAGGCGATTGGAATTGTAGTGCACCTCCCATGCGGTACTGAAGAAGGTCTCGATGGCGTCCCCCGTGAAGAAATCCGGCGCACCGTGCGGTCCGTAAAGCACGCCGACTTCCCAGTCAGAGGTGTAGGCAGGGATAAGCGATGCCGGTGCGGCGCCAGCGTTGGCGCTGGTGGTCGTAGATGAGGCGAGGGGAAGCATATCGTTGACGCGTAACGTGCGCCCGGCGTGCCCGCCGAACTGGCCGAGTACGAATGTCGCCCGGCTGCCGAGGTAAAGCGGTACGTCGATGCCGCCTTGCACGGCGAGATAGGTCCGGCAACCCGATGTGGCGCGGCCGATGCTCAGTGTCTGGCCGGCGAGCACCGAAACCGGCTCCCACCACTTCACTTCTATGCCGTCCAGTGTGGCTTCAGCGCGGGCTCCCGTCAACGCGATCACCGAATCGCAGTGGAATTTCAGCGTCGGCCCGGCAAGCGTGCATTCGAGTGCCGCGGCTGAAGCATCATTGCCGACAATGCGATTGCCGAGACGGAAGGCGTAATCGTCCATCGGACCAGACGGTGGCACGCCGACATCCCAGTGGCCCACACGCCCTGGATAATCCTGTACCGTAGTGAACGCGCCGGGTGCCAGCACTTCGATGGCCCGCGGACGATACGACAGCCGTGACAATGCGCGGGTCGAGACGTCGCCTGCTGCAAACATCGGTGAATCGATGATTTGCCGGAGATAGTCGAGATTGGTTGCGATGCCGGCCAATCGCGTTTCTGAAAGTGCGCGTTTCATCCTGTTTATGGCGTCAGCACGATCGGCGCCGTGGACGATCAGCTTGGCCAGCATTGGATCGTAGTAGGCCGAAACGTCCGTGCCGGTGGCAACCCAGCCATCGATGCGAACGTTGTCGGGGAAGGCGACATCGGTCAGGACACCGGGCGACGGCTGGAAATCGTGGATGGGGTCTTCGGCATAGAGCCGCACTTCGATCGACGCGCCGCTGGGGGGCGGCAGTTCGGTCAGATTGGGCGGATTGCCGGCCGCGGTCTGCACCATCCACGCGACGAGATCGATGCCGAGCACGCTTTCGGTTACCGGATGTTCGACCTGCAAGCGCGTATTGACCTCGAGGAAATAGAATTCGTCGCGGGCGTGGTCATAGATGAATTCGACCGTGCCTGCCGAGCGGTAGTCAACGGCGGTGCCGAGCGCTTCCGCTGCGGCCAGCATGCGCGCCCGCGTGGCCGCGGGAAAATTGGGCGCTGGTGTTTCCTCGACGACTTTCTGGTTGCGTCGCTGCAGCGAGCAGTCGCGCTCGCCGAGGGCCACCACCTTGCCGCGGCCATCGCCGAAAATCTGCACCTCGATGTGACGCGCGTCGTCGATGCAGCGTTCGAGAAAGACCCCGGGTTCGTTGAAGAAATTCAGTGCCAGGCGCTGCACTGAATCAAAGGCGGCGGTAAGCGTCGTCGCATCGGCGCAACGAGTCAGGCCAATGCCGCCGCCGCCCGCCGTCGATTTCAGCATCACCGGATAGCCGAGCCGGTTGGCGGCCGTCAGCGCTTCGTCCAGGCTCGCAAGCAATCCTGTTCCCGGAACGAGCGGCACGCCGACACGCGCGGCGATCTCGCGCGACGCATGCTTCAATCCAAACCGGCGAATCTGATCGGGTGTCGGACCGATGAAGTTGATACCGGAGGCTTCGCACTGTTCGGCAAAGTCGGCGTTCTCGGCCAGAAATCCGTAGCCTGGAATGATGGCGTCGACACCGTGCTGCCTGGCTGCGGCGATGATGATATCGCCACGCAAATAGGTTTCGGCTGCGCTATTGCCCGGCAGATGGATCGCTGCATCGGCAAGCGTCACATGGGGGCTGCCGCGATCAGGATCGGAATGGATGGCAATGCTGCGGATGCCCATCGATCGGAGGGTGCGGATGATGCGAGCGGCGATTTCTCCGCGATTGGCAACCAGAACAGTCTTGAACTTAGGCATCGGGCACGACCTCTGCGATGAATCGGCGGGCCATGACGCGAATCGTCTGAACGATTGCGATCATGACCAGATCCCTTCAGCAAAGTTCGTACCAATCGCTCTTCTATGGATGCGCGCAGTGTTCTCCCGATGAATCAGGGGAATAGGAGGCCATTGCCAACCGCTGCTCAACCCTTGCGCAGCGTGCGAAATGCGCGGCTGGCATGTTCTGCATATGAATTAGGCGATTTGCGAATTCTCTATGCACGCACGGGAGGTGCCGCGCTTGTTGCCGCACAGTCAAAGCGCCATTTGTCGCCCAATCTCGGCAGGATCGAGCGTTGCCCGGTTGCAGCGATACTTCACTGCACCACGATCCATCACGATGAAGTCGTCGCCGAGTTCGCAGGCGAAATCGAGATACTGCTCGACAAGAACGATAGCGATGTTGCCAAGACTACGCAGATAGCTGATGGCGCGGCCGATATCCTTGATGATCGATGGTTGGATGCCTTCGGTGGGTTCGTCCAGTAGCAAGAGTTTCGGCCGCATCACCAGCGCGCGGCCAATGGCGAGTTGCTGCTGCTGGCCGCCGGAGAGATCGCCGCCGCGCCGATCCAGCATCGATTGCAGCACCGGAAACAGTGAGAAGACATCGTCGGGAATACTGCGGTCGCGCCGTTTCAGCGGTGCATATCCGGTCTTGAGATTTTCGCCGACTGTCAGCAACGGGAAAATCTCGCGACCCTGCGGCACCAGCGAAATGCCGCGTCGCGCCCGCTCATATGGCTTGAACGATGTGATATCGGCACCGTCGAACTGGATGGCACCGCTGGCGATTTGCTGCTGACCGACCAATGCACGCAGCAGGCTGGTTTTGCCGACCCCATTGCGGCCCAGTACGCAAGTGACCTTACCGGCGGTCGCCGCAAGCGAAACAGTGCGGAGCGCCTGCGCGGCGCCGTAATAGAGGTTGATATCCTTGACCTCAAGCATGGTTCAGCGACCCAGATAGACTTCGATGACCCGGTCGTTGGCAGAAACTTGATCGATGCTGCCTTCGGCCAAAACCGATCCCTCGTGCAGACAGGTGACCTTGACGCCGAGTTCACGCACGAACGTCATGTCGTGCTCGACCACGACGACGGTTTTGTCGCGGTTGATTTCCTTAAGCAGTTCGGCGGTCTGGTGTGTTTCGATATCGGTCATGCCGGCGACGGGTTCGTCGACCAGCAGCAATTTGGGATCTTGCGCTAGCAGCATACCGATTTCGAGCCATTGCTTCTGACCGTGCGACAGGCTGCCGGCCAGTTGGCGGCGCGCATTGTCGAGACGAATGGTGTCGAGTACGCAATCGATCGCAGCGTCGTCGGCTTTCGATCGCTGCCAGAACAAGGTCGACCGGACGCGATGATCGGCATTCAAGGCCAGCAACAGATTGTCCTCGACGGTCTGGCTTTCGAATACGGTGGGCTTCTGGAATTTGCGGCCGATGCCCAGTTCGGCGATTTGCGTTTCGTCCAGACGAGTCAAATCGGTAATGCCGTCGAACAGCACGTCGCCCTCATCCGGCTTGGTCTTGCCGGTGATGATGTCCATCATGGTGGTCTTGCCGGCACCGTTGGGACCGATGATGGCGCGCATCTCGCCGGGCGCGATAGTCAGCGACAGGTTGTTGATGGCGTGAAAGCCGTCGAACGTGACGTGCACACCGTCGAGATAGAGCATGGCCGATGTCGCACGGGGATCGATCGCGCTGCTCATGGAGTCACTCCGCCATGTGTGGCTTGACGCCGCTATCTTCGAAAGCCGCGCTGTCAGCGTCGAGCGATAGCGCCGCTCGCTGTCTTCCCTCGCGCCAGGCGTACCAGGTGCCGACAAGGCCTTTCGGCAACAGCAGCGTCACCAAAATGAACAGGGCGCCGAGCATGAATAGCCAGTAGGGTGCGAGCGCGCCCGATGTGAACAGCGTCTTGGCGTAGTTGACGACGACGGCACCGAGTGCGGCGCCCACCAGCGTGCCGCGGCCGCCCACGGCGACCCAGATCACGGCTTCGATTGAGTTGCCCGGCGCGAATTCACTCGGATTGATGATGCCGACCTGCGGCACATACAGCGCGCCGGCGAGACCCGCGATGCAGGCGGACAGCGTGAATACGAACAGCTTGTAGGATTCGACACGGTAGCCGAGAAATCGGGTGCGGGATTCTGCGTCGCGAATGGCGATCAATATTTTGCCGAGCTTCGAGCGAACCACCGCACGACACATCAGGAAGCTGAGGGCCAGCAGCAGGCAACTCGTCGCGAACAGCGCGGCGCGCGTACCTGATGCCTGCACGTTGAAGCCGAGCAGATCCTTGAAATCCGTCAGGCCGTTGTTGCCGCCGAAGCCGAAGTCGTTACGGAAGAAAGCCAGTAGCAGCGCATAGGTCATGGCCTGCGTGATGATCGAGAAGTAGACGCCGGTGACACGCGAGCGGAACGCCAGCCAGCCAAAGCAGAAGGCCAGTAGGCTTGGCACAAGCACCACCATCAAGATGGCGAACCAGAACATATCGAAGCCGTACCAGTACCACGGCAGTGTCTTCCAATTCAGAAACACCATGAAATCCGGCAGGACCGGATCGGCGTAGACACCGCGTGGCCCGATCTGCCGCATCAGGTACATGCCCATGGCGTAGCCGCCGAGCGCGAAGAATGCGCCGTGGCCCAGCGAAAGGATGCCGCAATAGCCCCAGATGAGATCGATCGACAGCGCCAGCACCGCGTAGCAAACGTATTTGCCGAACAGCGTCATGACGTAGGTGGGAACGTGCAGGGGCGAGGACGCCGGCAACAGCAGATTCGAGAGCGGCAACAGGATGCCGGCACCGGCGACAATGAGCAGGAAGGTTGTCGCGCTGCGGTCGAGCGAGCGAGTCAAAGTGTGCCGCATCATGCATCCACCGCGCGCCCCTTGAGCGCGAACAGGCCGCGCGGGCGCTTCTGAATAAACAGGATGATGAGGACCAGAATGGCGATCTTGCCGAGCACGGCGCCCGCGACGGGTTCGAGGAATTTGTTGGCAATGCCGAGTGTGAAGGCGCCGACCAGCGTGCCCCACAGATTTCCGACGCCGCCGAACACTACAACCATGAATGAATCGATGATGTAGCTCTGCCCGAGGTTGGGGCTGACGTTATCGATCTGAGATAGTGCCACGCCGGCGATCCCGGCAATCCCCGAACCCAATCCGAACGTCAGCGCATCGACGCGCGAGGTCGCAATGCCCATCGACGCGGCCATGCGGCGGTTCTGCGTCACGGCGCGCATTTCGAGGCCAAGGCGGGTATAGCGCAGCATGGCGAGCAGGATGGTGAATGCGGCGAGCGAGAAGCACAGGATCCACAGACGGTTGTAAGTGATGGTGATCTGGCCCAATTCGAATGCACCGCTCATCCAGGAGGGGTTGCCGACTTCGCGGTTGTTCGGGCCGAAAATCGTTCGCACTGCTTGCTGCAACACCAGCGAAAGCCCCCACGTCGCCAGCAGGGTTTCCAGCGGCCGACCGTAAAGGAAGCGAATGATAGTACGTTCGACCAGAACGCCAATGATGCCGGCGACGAGGAACGCCAGCGGCACCGCGATCAGCAGCGAGTAGTTGAACATCGCCGGCTGGTAGGTGCGGATGGCATCCTGAACGACGAAGGTGGTGTAAGCACCCAGCATCACCATTTCGCCGTGCGCCATATTGATGACGCCCATTACGCCGAAGGTGATGGCGAGGCCGATGGCAGCCAGCAGCAGCACCGAGCCGAGCGAGATGCCGTACCAGGCGTCCTGCACCGTCGACCACAGCGCGAGATTGCTCTTGATCGAAGCCATGGCGCTCGTCGCGCCGCGCGCCACTGCGGGCGACAGATCGCCGGGCAGGCTCGACAGCAGCGCCAGCGCCTCCTGATCGCCGCGTGCCTTGACGGCGGCGACAGCATCGAGCTTTTCCGCTTCGCTGGCGTCCGACTTGAACAGCACGATTGCTGCACGGGCGACGGCCAGCGCGCGTTTCACCGTCTCGTTGGTTTCTGTCTTGAGCGCGGCATCGACCAACGGCAGCGCGGCGGAGTCATGGTTCTTGAACACCGACTGCGCGGCCTGCAGGCGTGTCGTCACATCTGGCGACAGCAAGGTCAGGTTACCCAGCGCAGCTTCGACAGTCCGGCGCAGCCGATTGTTCAGCCGCACGACACCGGCCACATCAGGCATAGTCGCAACGGGCTGACCTGTCGCGGCATCGGTGATCTTGCCGTCGGCGGCCTTGATGAAAACCTTCTTGGTATCGTCATCGGCATAGAGTCGGCCATCGCGCAGAGCGCTGATGATGGAATAGGCCTGCGGATTGCCGCTGATCTGAAGCTGGCCAACGGCTTGTTCGGAATCGGCGAAGGAGCGCGCCGCGAACAGCGCCACGGCATCGTCGAAGGACGTCGCCTGTGCGTGAATTGTCGTGCACGCGACGATGGCAAGCGCAGCGATGGCAGATGCTTGCTTCAGCAAACGGGCGATACAACGACGGATCGTGGAATTGAACGGCACGGCGATACCTCGGCGGAAGAAGCGGAAGGCGGCGTTCGCCGCCGCCTTCCATGTCATGTCACGGGCATCAGGAGGCCTGACCGCCGCACTTCTTGGTTACCTTGTTGTAGTTGCCGCACTTCAGGCCGACCCAATCCGCTTCGAGATCCTTGGAGCCCTCGAGATAGTCGGACCAGGCGTCACCCGGCACCAGCTTTGCCTTGGTCGGGTCGTCAGGAGACACCACGTTGAACTGGCCATCGCTCTGGATTTCACCGATTAGCACCGGCTTGGTGATGTGATGATTGGGCAGCATCTCGGACATGCCACCGGTCAAGTTGGCCTGCTTGATGCCGGGCAGCGCGTCGATGACCTTGTCGGGATCGAACGACTTGGCCTTCTCGACAGCCTTCACCCACATCTTGAAGCCGATGTAGTGCGCTTCCATCGGGTCGTTGGTGGTGCGCTTGGGATTCTTGGTGAAGCTGTGCCATTCGTTGATGAACGCGGTGTTCGCCGGCGTCTTGACCGACTCGAAGTAGTTCCACGCAGCGAGGTGGCCGACCAGTGGCTTGGTATCGATGCCGGCAAGCTCTTCTTCGCCGACCGAGAACGCCACCACCGGAATATCGGTCGCTTTCAATCCCTGATTGCCCAACTCCTTGTAGAACGGCACGTTGGCGTCGCCATTGATCGTCGAAACCACCGCGGTCTTCTTGCCGGCTGAGCCGAACTTCTTGATGTCCGAGACGATGGTCTGCCAGTCGCTATGACCGAATGGCGTGTAGTTGATCATGATGTCGTCCGCGGATACGCCTTTGGACTTCAGATAGGCTTCGAGAATCTTGTTGGTGGTGCGCGGATAGACGTAGTCGGTGCCCGCCAACACCCAGCGTTTGACCTTCTCTTCCTTCATGAGATAGTCGACCGCAGGAATGGCCTGCTGGTTCGGTGCGGCGCCGGTGTAGAAGACGTTGCGCTCGCTCTCTTCACCTTCGTACTGCACCGGATAGAACAGGATCGAATTCAGTTCCTTGAATACTGGTAGCACGGATTTTCGTGAGACGGATGTCCAGCAACCGAACACGACGCTGACCTTGTCCTTGGTGATGAGTTCGCGAGCTTTTTCAGCAAACAGCGGCCAGTTGGAGGCCGGATCGACAACGACGGCCTCGAGTTTCTTGCCGAGCACGCCGCCATTCTTGTTCTGCTCGTCGATCAGCATCAGCATGACGTCCTTCAGCGTCGTTTCGCTGATGGCCATCGTGCCGGAGAGCGAATGCAGAATGCCGACCTTGATGGTGTCATCGGCTGCCTTGGCAGAACCGAAAGCGGAGAGACCTAGTAGCAGACCTGTCGCGGCGGCGAGCCACTTGCGGCGACTGAGTGGTGCGGCCGATATCGTTCCTGAAGAGCGGATCATTGACATTATCTCCCTGACGCAGGCGGAAAACGCGGTAAGCCGGCTGGCTGCGCGGCTGCCTCAAAGAGATCGCAAGAACTATGCCACTCCCGAAAATCCGGCTAAACTTCTCATCTCATTCAAAAAATCAGTGGCGGGGTGGCGCACGTCCATTTTCCGCCGCTCATTTCATGAGCAGCTTGATTGTCTATATTCGGGCTCGATCGCTTATTGTTTAGGCGAAGCGTAACTTGCGAAGGCAGGCGAACAGTTGTCCGCGCCCCGGTCGGCATGCCAAGTTGGCAGCGAACAACTCGTCCAGCGACGGTATCCGGGAGGTTTGCGTGAAGACAGCGATCACTGAATTGTTCGGCATTCGTCACCCCATCATTCAGGGCGGCATGCATTACGTCGGCTTTGCCGAACTGGCGTCGGCAGTCTCCAATGCCGGTGGCCTCGGCATCATCACTGGGTTGACGCAGCGGACACCGGAACTGCTGGCCAAGGAAATCGCCCGCTGCCGCGACATGACCGACCAGCCGTTTGGCGTCAACCTGACGTTTCTGCCGACCTTCGCTGCGCCGCCCTATCCGGAATACATTGCTGCCATCGTCGAAGGCGGTGTCAAGGCGGTGGAGACCGCCGGGCGCAGCCCCGAGCAATATATGCCGGCGCTGAAAGCCGCCGGCATCAAGGTGATCCACAAGTGCACCTCGGTGCGGCATTCGCTGAAAGCCGAGCGGATCGGCTGCGATGCGGTCAGCGTTGATGGGTTCGAATGCGGTGGCCATCCCGGCGAAGACGATGTGCCGAACATGATCCTGCTGCCGCGTGCGGCGGAAGAATTGAAGATCCCCTTCGTCGCCTCCGGCGGTATGGCAGATGCGCGGAGCCTGGTGGCAGCGCTGGCGATGGGTGCCTCCGGCATGAACATGGGCACGCGCTTCATGGCGACGAAAGAGGCGCCGATCCACGACAACGTCAAGAAGGCGCTCGTCGCGGCGTCCGAACTCGACACCCGTTTGATCATGCGCGCCTTGCGCAATACCGAACGTGTGCTCGACAATCCGGCTGTCGAGCGGCTGCTGGAGATCGAGCGCGTAAAGGGCAAGGACCTCAAGATCGCCGATATCCACGATCAGGTCGCGGGCATCTATCCCAAGGTCATGATTGAGGGTGACATGGATGCCGGAGCGTGGAGCTGCGGCATGGTCGCGGGCCTGATCCACGATATTCCGACGGTGAAGGAATTGATCGACCGCATCATGGCGGACGCCGAACGGATTATCCGCAAGCGGCTCACCGGATTTCTCGACGGCGCCATCGAGGCCGGACAGAAGGTCGCCTGATCGCGATCTTCCAAGGACGCTCAGGCGTGGCCGTCATTCCGCTCGCGTGACGGAAAAGCCGTCGCGCGGGAAGTGGACGACGATGCTGCCAAGCGCAGCGTCGTCCCGCCGTAGCGCGATGGTGTCGCGGTCAATGCCGGCAAGCTCGCCTTCGACCGCATCGAATCCCCAATCGGTCGGAATGATGCGCAGGCGAGCGCCTTGTTCATAGGTATCGTTCGCGTCCGGACAATATCGCGCCGGCGCGGGCGTGGCTTCGCGTGCAATCGCGTGCGCTTGCGCCGGGGAGCGGCTCTCCATGGTGCCATGACCGATGGCCTCGATCCGTCTCAGCCAGGCGGTCAGCCGCCGGAAATCCTGCAGGCCGGCGTCGTCGCCGAGATTGTTTCGCGCGTACCAGAGCGGATGATAGACCGCGAGATCGGCAAGCGACGCGGCGTCGCCAAGCAGGAACACGCGACCATCGTGCAGCCCCTGTTCCAGCCATGTCAGATATTGGCGGAGCTGGATTCGCAATTCTGGAATCCGCGGCTTCATCTTGGCGCTGTCCCAGCCGTCGAACTTTCCGGCGGTGAAACGTGCGCGGTCGGCATGGAGTTCTGGCGGGAAGCGATCACCGTGCAGGCCGAATACCAGCCCCAGCGCGCAGGCGAACAGGTGGCGGTCGGCCCAGGCGGCGATGATTTCGGCAATGCCGCGAGCAGCGGCTGGATGTAATGACGGAGCAGGGATGCGCCGTTCAAGCTCGCGCAGAATGCAGCGCGTGTCACAGTAGATATCAGCGCCGATTTGCAGCACCGGAATGCGGCGATAGCCGCCGGTCAGCGCCGTTAGGTCCGGTTTCGGAGCCATGCGAGGCTGTTCCACCGCACCCCAATGGGCCCCCTTGATGCCGAAAGCGATGCGAATTTTTTCGGCAAAGGGCGAGCGGGGATAGTGATGCAGGATAATGCTGGTTTCCGCCACCTCGGTCTCCGCGCTGATGCCCTTTATGCTGGAGCATGAATGCGGCGGGACGTCGTCACCGACTCCGTTGCGCTCCGGCTCTCGTTGCTTCAGCACTATGCACTATGCGACGCTCAACGTCTTGAATCGTTCACGAAGGCTGCGTGTGCTTTCGGAAACGGCGGAGAGCACGGCGGCGAGATTGCTCGAAATTTCGTCCACGGCCGCACTTTGCTGCGCAATTGCCCGGCTTTCGGTTGCGACGCCCTGATCGATCGCCTGGACCAGTTTCTGCGACCCTTCGATCTGCGTCAGCGCCGCCCTGATCGCGGCGTGAATCTCGCCGGCCTGGATGGTCACTCGGCGGGTGGCTTCCTCGGCCTCATTGGCCAATGCCTTGACCTCGCTGGCGACGACATTGAAGCCGCGTCCGAACTCGCCGCTACGGGCGGCCTCGATGGCCGCGTTGAGCGCAAGCAGCTTGGTTTTTCGTGAGACGTCGGTGATGACCTTGACGAAATTCTCGATATGCTCGGTGATCCGTCCCAGTTCGTCGAGATTTCCGGCGAGCGTTTCGATGCTCAAGACCGTCTCCTGACAGCGCTGCATGTTGCCGCGATTGAGATCGACGACGCTTCTGATCGTTCCGTCGAGCTCCTTGGCTGCGCTCGACATGGACTCGAGGTCTTGTGTCATTTCGCCTTCGAACGCTTTCAGCAATGGTTCGGAAGCCTGTCTGAAAGATGTGCGGGCCGCGGCATGATCGTAAGCCGATATTGCGAGCGACAGATCCAGAAAAAACAAGCGGACCAGGGCGCCAAGCGACGTTTTCAGTGCCGTTGCTCTCGGGTCTTCGCCCAAATGGTGTTCGGTGGCGAGCGCCAGAAATTTTTCAAGCAGCACGGCCGAGCTGGCAACGTAGAGATCGTTGGTGAGCAGGCATTTCTCGTGCACGATGCCGATCTGGCGGGCACCCTTTTGAAATTCCTCGTCGGGCGTTCCGTCGAAGAAGCGCCCCCAATGCGCGAATTGAACGGAGCTGATGTGGCCAACGAGCTGATCGAGGCTGATGGATTTATCGGTGCAGGTGTCCTCGAGCATCTTCTTGAACGCGGGAAATGTGAGAATGCGTTCGTAAAAGGCATTGATGATGCCGCTCTGTTTCCGCTCCATGTCCGGCTTCATAGCGTGCAGGCAGGCAGCATCAGCCGGTTCAACACCAACAAGCGTAGTCAAATCTATGTGCATACAGGGGTTCCGATTGTCGGGAACTTGATGCAGCACAGAGATTAAAATTGTTCTTAAGTAAAAATACCGATGGATCGTATCGGTATTGTCGATGGCGGCCGTTTCGATGACTCACGCGTGCAATTGGCGCTATTTGATCTGGGCAGTGCGGGCGCGACGGCCCTCGATCGGATAGGCCGGATCGTTGTAGCCCGGCGTCGAGGGGTGGCCGGTGACGACGAGACGGTCGATGAGCGCTTCGTCGTCCGCAGTGAAGCGATAGTCGAGCGCGCGCAGGTAGCCACCCCACTGCTCCTCGGTGCGCGGACCGGCGATGATGCTACTGACAAAGCTGCTGTTGAGCACCCATGCCACCGCGAATTCTCCGGCTGTAATGCCCTTGGCTTCGGCATGGCGACGGATGTCCTGCGCCAGCTTCAGCGATTCTGGTCGCCATTCCGTCTGCATCATGCGCGTATCGTTGCGGCCGGCGCGGGTGCCCTTCTCGGGCGTGCTATCCGGCTGATATTTGCCGGTCAGTACGCCGCGCGCCAGCGGACTGTAAGGCACGATGCCGAGGCCGTAGAAACTGCACGCCGGAAAATGCTCGACCTCGGGCATGCGATTCATCGCGTTGTAGTAGGGCTGGCTGACTACCGGACGGTCGATGCCGAGGCGGTCGCAAATGTTGCAGATCTCGGCGACACGCCAGGCGCGATAGTTGGAGACGCCGAAGTAACGCACCTTGCCCTGACGGATCAGCTCGCCCATCGCACGCACGGTTTCGTCGAGCGGCGTCGTGTGATCTTCCTTGTGCAGGTAATAGATATCGATGGTATCGGTCCCGAGCCGCCGCAGACTGTCCTCGCAGGCTTGCAGCATCCACCGTCGCGACAGCCCGACGCGGTTGGGGCCGTCGCCCATCTGATTGGCCAGCTTGGTCGACAGCACCCAGTGCGAACGATGAGCGGCGATGGCCCGCCCGACCACTTCCTCCGACTGGCCGTTCGAATAGGCATCCGCCGTGTCGATGAAGTTGACGCCGGCATCGCGCGCCTTGTCGATAATCCGCGCCGATGTCGGTTCGTCGGTCGGGCCGCCGAACATCATTGTGCCGAGACACAAGGGCGAAATCTTCAGGCCGCTGCGGCCGAGCTGATGATAGTTCATGGCGTCATCCTCTTACAACGATACTGCGAACCAGGCGTGGCGCCGGACCGCCGATCAAGCCGCTGCTATCGAGGATCGTCCAGCCATGGTCTGCTACGCTGCGGTCGGCAGCTTCGATCATCCAGGATCCTTCCGGGGGCGGGTCGGAACAGTTTCACCATAATGGCCGCAAACGCAACGTGGAATACGCGGATGGGCTGCGTTACGGCTGCATGGCGGAACGGATGTGGCCACTTGCCTTATCGTATCGGTGTTGTACTCACATTGGATGATCCGCCCGTTCACCCAGGCTACCAGGCAGCAGATCGCCGGATGTTGCGCGGCGTTTGTCCGCGCGCCTTCGGACGGAGCGCTAACGTCATTGAAGCGCGCGGCCGTGGCCATCACGCTGGTCGACGCCGATGACGGAAACGGCACCGCGCTGTTGTTGACGTTGCGTGCCGCCGGGCTGCGTGCGCACAGCAATCAATGGGCCCCACCGGGCGGCCGCTGCGATCAGGGCGAAACGCCGGTTGATGCCGCGCTCCGCGAACTGCAGGAGGAAATTGGCCTGACGCCTGGTGTCGAGAGCGTGTTGGGCATGCTCGACGATTACCCGACGCGTTCCGGCTATCTCATCACGCCGGTGGTGGTGTGGGCTGCGGATAGTTCGCGGATCGCGCCGAACCCCGATGAAGTCGCTTCCGTTCATCGCATCGCGCTTACCGATATCGAGCACGCCGACGCGTTCAATTTCGTTTCGATCCCGGAAAGCGAGCGAAGCGTCATCCGCTTCGGCTACGAGGGCGACTTCATTCATGCTCCGACGGCGGCGTTGATCTATCAGTTCCGCGAGATCCTGGCCGGCCGCCAGACGCGCGTCGCCGAACTGGAGCAGCCGGTGTTCGCCTGGCGTTGATCGCGGGGTGGATTCCGCTTTTTGCGATCATCGGCTACAAGGCTCGCATGCACCATCATGCGATTCGCCATCTTGCGCAATTTTCCCTGCTCGCGCTGCTTGCCATAGCGCCGCGCAACGTTGCCGCGCAGAACGCGCCGCTTCCCGATGCCGTCGCCAATGCCCACGCGCAGGCTGCGAGTCCCGCCGCGATCGCTGACTACAAGCGCAAGCTGGCGATCTATCAGGAGGCGCGCGCCGCCTTTGAAGAAGAGGCCGGTGCCTACTGGAATGCAATTGCCGAGAAGCGCCGGACCCGCAATGCCAGGCGACGCGACCGCCAGCCGGTGACGCTGGAGGATTACGTTCTGGCGCAACCGCCGGTTTACGCAGGGCCGAAGCGGCCGGTGAACCCCGAACCCGTCGAGAAAGAGCCGGAGCGGCCACGCAAATACATTCCCGTCGTGGCTGACTTCCTCAAGGCTGCCGCGCAGGAATTCCAGTTCGTGCCGCAGCGCCCCACAACCGAGTTCGAGTTCAAGCGCGCCTATGCGCGCGCTGCGCGGGCTGCGGGGCTGACCCGCGAGCAGGCGGTGCGGGTTTATGCGTTCGAGACCGGCGGCAATGGCCAGCACGACATGCAGTCCGGCCTCAGCGCTTCTCGGCCGGGGGCGCGCGCCATCTCGACGGCCATCGGCTATAATCAGTTGCTCACCACCAACAGCGTCGAGCTCGTGGCCGAGCAGGGGCATCAGTTGCTCAAGGCGCTGCACGACAAGGTGGCATCGCTGTCGGGCGCGGCGCGCAAGGCGATGGAGCACAAGATCGCGGTGTTGAAGCGCATGGTGGCGTTCGCCCGGTCGGTCCCGGATACCTGGAGCGATCACGCGCGCCTGGCGGATACGCCACAAGGCTGGGCCGTGCATGCCCTGGTCCTCGACATCGACGTCGGACCTCTGCTGCAAACCCACAAGCTGCTGACCTCGGTGATTTTCGCGCGGCAAAAAGGTTACGATCGGCCGCTGACCGCCGCGGAACTCGAGATGATGAATCTGACGGGCGACGGCACCGGGTTCGACATGGTGACGATGCCGCAGGCCCTGCGCGAACGCGTTCCGACGTCGAACTTCTTCCAGCGCAATGGTTACGAGCGCAACCCGGTGGCGATCCGGCACGATACGGTGGCGAAGCTGCTTGCAGTCACCGATGCCCGCATGGACAGCAACAGCGCCTTGCCGGGTGCGAAAGAACTGGCCGCGGCCTTCTGATCGCCGCCGCCATTGGCGTCGGCCACTTCAGCCCGGTCCAAACATGAAACTGCCGTCGCTGTTGAGGAACGGACCGGTCCGCATATAGAGCTGGCCGTTGGCACCCAGAAAGAACAGAGTGTTTTTCGGCACTTTCTTGGCACCCTTGAGCAGCAGGCCGGCGTTGTTGGTGCCCATCTTGTACTGCATCATTTTGAAGTGGGCGTCGTAACCGTAGCCGGCATCGGGTGCCAGCACCCATGCCGTCGGCGCCGGGCTTTGCGCCATGGCCGTCATGGGGGCAAGACTGAGGGCGGCGGCAAACAGCAGTTTGACGAATGACCCGGTCATACTGAATCCTCCGAGCAGATCATGTGAAAGAACAGGTGATGCAAAAGGCTTGGTCATCGGGTCCGTCGCCGCGCTTCTGACGCAGCAAGGAGGCGACGACACCAAGCATCCGGCAGGTCGGCGATAATCGCAAGCAAAAGCCATGCGAGGGTTGCTGTCATCCAGCCAAATTGCCGCTTGGTGCATTGCGGAGAAGGCGTCGCCTTACGAACAGATCGCGAACGACAAACCGGTCATAGCGATGCTCGGCGGATGCATTGACGCTTGCGGCCCACGTCGAGTTTGCCATTTCGCATGTCGATCATCGCGGCTATCTTGCGCATCGGTTTGCCGCGATGCGAATGGCATACGCAGTACGGAGACGACCCGCATGCATTCCCTGCCCAAGGCTGCTGCTGTTGCCGGATTGCTGGCGTCAGCGATCACGGTGTCGGCACAGGCCGCCGATGACTTCAAGCTTGGCAACAACCAGCGTATTGCCTGCGGGCGCGGGCTAAGCGCCGGCAAGCTCAATACGGCGACCTGCCGATCCTACGCCTATGTCTTCAATAGCCGGACGTCGGAGTATTTCCGTTGCACGGTCAATCTGGCGATTACCCGCAACAACAAGGAAATTCTCAACGTGCAGACCGACGGCGGTTGCATCAAGAAACCACGCATTTTCGAGAACGATGGCAGCTATTCGTTCGAGGCGACCGAAACCGAACCGCCGAACACCAATTCGTTCTTCGGTCAGGGTGGCTACGCGATCTGGGCCAGCGATAACACCGCGCAGCGCATTCGCGGCTGCATTACCATCAGCCCTGGCCTCGGGCCGGACATCACCAAGTGCCTTGATATGACGTTCGAGTAAGTACGGCTGGCGGTGTCACCGGCTAGACTTCATGATCTAGCCGGGCACGAGGATCGGCCGCGTCAGGGTAGAGCGGGCGAATTTCCGCGCTGCCATCGCCCTGCCGAACAGGAAGCCTTGCGCGGAATCGAACCCCATCTCATGCACGGCGAGAAAATCCGCGCGGGTCTCGATACCTTCGGCGACGGTGCGCGCACCGTAGCCATCGGCAAGGTCGATGATGCCACGACAAATGGTTTGCTTGAGCCGGTCGTCGGCGCAACCGCTGACGAATTGCCGATCCACCTTCAATTCGACGAACGGGAACGTCCGCCGGCCCATCAATGACGGCCATTCCGGTCCGAGATCGTCGATTGAAATGGCAATGTTGTGAAAGCGGATTTGCTTGGCGACGTCGATCGCCAGATCGAGATTGTCGATCACCTCGGTGCTTTTCAATTCGATCAGCAGCCCGCCAAACGCCGGATGTGCCGGCATCTGAGCGCAAAGGTCGCGGACGATCTGCCGATCCTCCAGCAGCGCAATCGGCAAATTGATCGAGATATCGACCGGGCCATTCTGTTCGACGAAATAACGCCAGTCGTCGAGCGCGCGGCCGATGACGAAGTCGGACAGGCCGCGAAAACCGCGGTCGTTGGCGTCGGGAATGAAGGACGCGGGTGGCACGACGCCCCATGCGGGATGGCGCATGCGGATCAGGGCTTCTGCGCCACGCGGCATCAAGGTTCGGACATCGATCTTGCGCTGGTACCAGAGCTCGAGCCAGCCGGCTTTCAGGGCCTCGGCAACGTCCACCGGCGGGCTCGGCGGCGCTTCGCTGGGCAGCAGCAAGGCAACGCTGTTGCGGAGACTTTCCGCGCCGAACGGCGTCGGTAGCACTGGCAGCAATGATAATCCCAACTCCGCCGCAAGCTGGCTGACCGCAGTCGCCAGCAGGGAATCGCGCCGGCCGATCGGCAGGATGCTGCCGTCGAACTGTTCGGCGGCGAGCATTTCGAGGATCGCGGCAGCGTCACTGCCGTCGTTGGCCAAGCCTAAGACAATGAGATCGGGTGTCTGCGCCGGCAAGGCCGATTTGAGATCCGCGACATCGGCGCATTCGAAAGTCACGAAGCCAAGTTCCTCCAGCGAGTCCGCCAGGAACGTTCGAATATGGCGCTTGCGCTCTGCGACACAGGCGCGTGGTGTCAGTCGCCGCCGGCCGAAGGTGGCCGGGCGCGCTACATCCCCAAGGCTTTGCATGTCTGATGGTCCCCGAATCTGTTGCCGGGGAGCTTAATGTTACCGCGACGTTGCAATTGAGGAATTCATCGCAGCAGTAAGTCGAGCATTTGCGTAAGGTTAAACAATCGAAACAAGTTAAAATGCGCTCCATTGGAAGCGTAAAGACATCAAGGCGATGGCCAAGATCGTGATGCCGGAGCGCGCGCAGCGATCGTCGGATTTGTCCACAAGGCGCGCCGCGTTTCGCTGTCGCGATATGGCTTCGGCGATACCAATCGTGACGATATGCGTGCGAATCACACTCCATTGCCGCGGATGTCGGGAATGAACGGAACGACGACCGCCGGTTCCCGTGGTGCGGCAGGTTCCCGCCGTCGCGGCAGCTTGAAGGGTGCCGCGGTGTTGGTCGAAGGTTCGCTGCCTGACGGGGTTGACCATCACGCGGTATCCGTCCAATTTTGGACTTAATTGAAATTTGAGGGGAGAGACTGTCTCATGAAGGTGAAGTTGCTTGCCGCTGTTGCAGTATCCGCGGCCCTTGTCACGGCACCCGCCGCGCATGCGGACCAATTCATCAACGTTCTCACTGGCGGCACGTCAGGCGTGTATTACCCGCTCGGCGTCGCCATCGGCAAAATCTTCAGCGACAAGATTCCCAACGCCAAGACCCAGGTGCAGGCCACCAAGGCGTCGGTCGAAAACCTCAACCTGCTGGAGCAGGGCCGTGGCGAAATCGCATTCACCCTCGGTGACTCGCTGAAGGCGGCATGGGAAGGCGACGAGGAAGCTGGCTTCAAGAAGAAGCTGACCAAGCTGCGTACCATCGGCGCTATCTATCCCAATTACATCCAGATCGTGGCGACCGCGGAAAGCGGCATCAAGACGCTGGCAGACCTTAGGGGCAAGAGCCTGTCGGTCGGCGCGCCGAAATCCGGTACCGAACTCAATTCGCGCGCCATCCTCAAGGCGGCGGGCATGACGTACAAGGACATCGGCAAGGTCGAATATCTGCCGTTCGCAGAATCCGTCGACCTGATGAAGAACCGTCAGCTCACGGCCACTCTGCAGTCGGCCGGGCTCGGCGTCGCTTCGTTGAAGGATCTCAGCAACTCCAACGAAATCAGTGTGGTTTCAGTGCCGAAGGAGATCGTCGACAAGATCGGTCCGCCGTTCGTTTCGGCGACCATTCCGGCCAATACATATAAAGGTCAGGACAAGGATGTGCCGACCGCAGCAGTGATCAACTTCCTCGTCACCAATTCGGATGTTTCGGACGACGTCGCTTACCAGATGACAAAGCTGGTGTTCGAGTCATTGCCGGAACTGCAGTCCGCGCATGCCGCCGCCAAGGACATCAAGCTGGACGCCGCGGCGACCGGAAGCCCGGTGCCGTTGCATCCTGGCGCAATCCGCTACTTCAAGGAAAAAGGCATCATCAAGTAATGGCCTGATCGAGGCGATCTTCTGCGTCATGGCCGGGCTTGTCCCGGCCATCCACGTCTCAGCCGGACGCAACTGGCGAAGCAGACGAGAATTTTTGCGCAAGACGCGCTGTGAAGGCGAGGGTGGAGGACGATGTCGCAAGCAGCAACAGTGCCGACGCAGGACGACGCGATCGCGGCCGAACCCGTCAAGGTCGATCTGGGGAATTTCGAGCACGGTTTTCCGGACGGCTTCGGTCCCGGTCGCTGGGGTCTCCTGGCCTACGTCATCGGCATTGCGTTCGCTGTGTTCCAGATCGCCATTGCCGCGTGGAACATCCTGCCGAGTCAGGTGGTGCGCGGCGTCCATGTCGGCTTCATCATCCTGATGACGTTCGGCCTGATCGGCAACTTCACCGCCAAGACCGACAGGGCACGCGCGCTGGCCTGGCTGATCGGCAGCGCCGGATTTCTCTGCGGCCTCTATCAGTGGATCTTCTATGCCGATCTGATCGCGCGCGACGGCGATCCCACCACGATGGATCTCGTCGTCGGCACGCTGCTGATCGTGCTGATCTTCGAGGGGACGCGGCGGCTGATGGGTGCGGCGCTGCCGTGGATGTGCGGCGCCTGCATCGTCTACTGGGCGTTCGGACAGTATCTGCCGTCGCCGCTCAACCATCGCGGTTACGGCTTCGATCAAATCGTCACGCATCTGTCGTACGGCACCGAAGGCTTTTATGGTGTGCCGATCTACGTCTCGGCGACGTACATCTTCCTCTTCATCATGTTCGGGTCGTTCCTCGAGCGCGCCGGCATGATCCAGCTCTTCACCGACGTTTCGCTCGGTATCTTCGGTGGCACTCGTGGCGGCCCCGCCAAGGTGGCGGTGGTGGCCTCCGGCATGATGGGCACCATCTCCGGCTCCGGTGTCGCCAACGTCGTCACCGTCGGCCAGTTCACTATTCCGCTGATGATCCGCTTCGGCTATCGCCGCGCGTTCGCCGCCGGTGTCGAGGCCACGGCGTCGATGGGCGGCCAGATCATGCCGCCGGTGATGGGCGCGGTCGCCTTCATCATGGCTGAGACGCTCGGTGTCGATTATATGGTGGTCGTGCGCGCCGCGGTCATTCCCGCGTTGCTCTACTTCGCATCGGCGTTCTGGATGGTGCATCTCGAAGCCGGAAAGTACGGCCTCAAGGGCATGAGCCGCGATGAGATGCCGAATGCATGGAATGCGCTGGTGGCGCGCTGGTATCTCGTGCTGCCGCTTGCGGTGCTGGTCTTCATGCTGTTCGAGGGCTTCACGCCACTCTATGCCGGCATCATGGGTCTGGCGCTGACCGCGACCCTGATCCTCGGCGCCAGCATCGCGCTTGGGCTGCCCAACCAGACCATCCGTTATGTGTTCTGGATCCTGTTGGCGCTCGTCGTCGGCGCGATGTTCCAGCGTGGCATCGACATCATGATGGTCGGCGCCGTCGTCGGCGGTCTGGTGCTGCTGGCGGCGCTGACGCGCGGCGGCCGCGCGACGCTGGTGGCCTGTCGCGATTCGCTGGCCGAGAGCGCGAAATCGTCGCTGACTGTCGGCATGGCCTGCGCCATCGTCGGCACCATCATCGGCATGATGACGCAGACCGGCGTCGGCAACATCTTCGGCACCTGGGTGATCGGGTTGGGCGAACACAGCCTATTCCTGGCGCTGATCATGACCATGCTGCTGTCGATTCTGCTCGGCACCGGAATCCCGACGATTCCGACCTACATCATCACGGCGGCTCTGGCGGCGCCCGCGCTGGCCAAGCTCGGCGTGCCGCTGATCGTCAGCCACATGTTCGCGTTCTATTACGGCATCATGGCCGACTTATCGCCGCCGGTGGCGCTGGCGGCTTTCGCGGCGGCTCCGATCGCCAAGGAAAACCCGGACAAGATCGGCTGGGAGGCGATGCGTATCGCACTCGCCGGCTACGTCATCCCGTTCATCGCGGTGTATGCGCCGGCCTTGATGCTGCAGTCCGGCGATCCGATGGAAGCCTATCTCGGCTTCTACGGCGCGGTCGCCTACGCCACGGTCAAGGCGCTGGTGGCGATCGGACTGTTCGGCATGGTGGCCATCGGTTTCCTGTTCACGCGCATGACGATCTTCGAACGCTTCGTCACGTTCATCGCGGCATTGTGTCTGCTTGGTGAGTTCCAGTATAGCGATTGGGTTGGTTTCGCGCTCACCGTCGCTGTTGTGCTGTGGGATTGGCGACGCCGGCCACAAACCAGCGCGGTCGCGGTGTGAGCCTCTGCCTGATCTCGGGCGGTGTCAGCAAGACGCTCGCGGTCGCGGCGTTTACGTTGGTGTGGACGCATTCGATCGAGAAGATCGATTGGCAGGAAGACTGGCGTGTTACCCCGGCGGGGCTTGAACTCGTGCAGGCGCGGGTCAAAGGCTCGGGCGCGGGAATGGAGCCGCCACCGGAAGCGCGGCTCATCGATGGCTGGTTCGTCTGGCAACCGAAACGTGCGCCGATGCCCGAGGTGGTGTTGGGCAATTCCGGCATGGCGGGTGAATGGCGGCTTTGCCGCAACGGAAACTGCCGGACGTTGTCGGCGATCTTGGGGCACGATGTCGGGCCGCACACCACGACGATGCGCGTGTGCGAGTAACGAGCTGGATTCGTCCATTTGCACTAGACGGGCAACACAAAAGTTGTCGTCCCCGCCTTCGCAGGGACGACGCTGAGGATGTTGAGTGCCTTTGCGACGAACTGCATTTCGCAGTCTGACTCTCAGAATAACGAAGCAAGATTCTACAGTGCCCGGCGAGCCTGTGCGATTTTCGACGCAAGGATCTTGTCGATGCGCCGGCCATCGAGATCGATAATCTCGAAACGCCAGCCATGTACGTCGCAGGTTTCGCCGACCTCCGGGATTGCGCCGAAATTCTGCAACATGAAGCCGGCCGCGGTATTGTAAGGGCGCGACAGCGGCAGCGGGATGTTCAGCAGATCGGCGAATTCGTCCGCCGGCATCCAGCCTTCGATCAGGTAAGAGCCGTCGGGGCGCTTGATCGCCGGCTTTTCTGCCGGACCTTGTTCGGTGTGGAAACTGCCGACGATGGCTTCGAGAATGTCGGCGCTGGTGACGACGCCTTGAAAGCTGCCGTATTCGTCATGCACCAGTCCCATATGCACCGGCGAGCCGCGCAGAATAGCCAGTACGTCGCGCGCGTCGGCGATTTCCGGAATTACCTGCACCTCGCGGACCAGCGCGCGGATATCCGGCGTCACGCCCGATATGTAACTGTCGAGCAGGTCCTTGGCCTGCACGACGCCGAGCGCGGCATCGTGGTCGCCATCGAACACCGGCAGTAGCGAATGCGTGCTGGTCACGATCGCCTCGCGGATCACGTCCGGTGTGTCGGCGAGATCGATAAAATCGACGTCGCGGCGTGGCGTCATCACCGCGCCGACCGGCTGATCGCCGAGACGCATGACGCCGGCAATCATTTCCTTTTCGCCGGGCTCCAGCACGCCGGCATTCTCGGCGTCGCGCACCAGCGTGCGAATCTCATCCTCGGTGACGGTCTCTTCGGATGCGCCGCTCTGACCGAGCATTCGCAGCAGGGCCCTGCCGGAAATGTTCAGTAGCCAGACCAGCGGCGAGGATATTCGCGCCAGCAGCGTCATGGCGGGCGCGACTTTGACCGCGACCGCTTCAGGATTTCGCAAGGCGATCTGCTTGGGCACCAACTCCCCGACGATCAGCGATGCGTAGGTGATGCCGCCGACGACGGCGCCGACGCCGATACCCTCAGCCAACCCTTTGGTGATGCCGAGCTCGATCAGCCAGGCCGACAGACGCTGACCCAGCGTCGCGCCGGAGAATGCGCCTGAGAGCACGCCGACCAGCGTGATTCCGATCTGCACTGTGGAGAGAAATTTGCCGGGATCGGAGGCCAGCGTCAGCGCGCGGCGTGAGCCGGTCACGCCTTTCTCGACCAGTGCGGCGAGACGCGAGGGGCGCGAGGAGACGATAGCCAGCTCGGACATTGCGAGCAGACCGTTGATGACTATCAGGACCGTGACGATCCCGAGCTCAATGGCAAGCATAATACCGATAGTCCCTATCAGATCGCGCGGTGTTTGGCGTCATGAGAAATTGACGCGGCCGCGCGATTGCGAGAATAGTGCAACAACTGCAACGTTTTGATGGTTGGCCTCGTGGCACTCGCCGCTCATTGGACCGGTGAGAATGGAGCGTAACCGGGAACAAAAGGGAGAAGTCGGTGAATCGGCTCCAGGGAAAAACTGCAATCGTCGTCGGCGCCGGATCGATCGGGCCGGGCTGGGGCAACGGCAAGGCCACTGCCGTAACCTTCGCACGTGAAGGTGCGCAAGTATTCTGCGTCGATCGCAATGCCAAGGCGGCCGAAGAGACAGCCAATATCATCACGGGTGAAGGCGGCAAGGCTGTGGCGTTCGCTGCCGATGCGGTGCGCAGCAGTGATATCGAAGCGATGGTCGCCGCGTGTCTCAAGGCGTTCGGTCGCATCGATGTGCTCGACAACAATGTCGGCATCGCCGAAGTCGGCAGCGTCGTCGAAGTAGCTGAAGCGGATTGGGATCGGGTCTTCGCTATCAACCTCAAGAGCGCCTATCTCGCCATGAAGCATGTCATCCCGGTGATGGTGCAGCAGGGTGGCGGCTCGATCATCAACATCTCGTCGATCGCGTCGATCCGGCATCTTGGCGTGTCGTACGTCACCTATGCGACGACCAAGGCCGCCATGAATCAGATGACGCGGACAACGGCCGTCGAATTCGCCCCGCAGCGCGTCCGCGTCAACGCCATCCTGCCCGGGCTGATGAAGACGCCGATGGTCGAACATTCGGCAGGGTTGGCGGCGAGCTATGCCAAGGGCGACATCGAGGCGATGTGGAGGCGCCGCGACGCGCAGGTGCCGATGGGGCATATGGGCGAAGCATGGGACGTCGCCAATGCCGCGCTGTTCCTCGCCTCGGATGAATCGCGCTATGTCACCGGCATCGAACTGGTGGTCGATGGCGGCATCACGCTGAAGGTAAACTGACCCGGCATGGTCCGGTGCCGGCGCCGGGCCCGGCTCACCGGGCTTTGCCAAAGTGAAGGACAGGCCGCAGGTTAGCCGAATGTCGCAGTGATTTCGCCTTGAAATGCTGCAACATGCCATGACAATAACACCCCAAAAGGCCGCAATTGGCAGGTGCGCGTGACGCTGAACCGCACTGGTTTTGCCGGCCCATCAAGTCTATGCAGAATAGCCCCGATACGGCCGTGCGCGACATCCCGCGCCGGGCATTGTTCGAGGGCATTCTGCGGCCGGATTTGGGGCGCCTGTCCGGCAGAAACGCGAGCGGAGCTGACGCCATGAATGTACACGACAAGAGCCAGTATCACGATCTCTATGCGCGCTCGATGCGCGATCCCGAAGGGTTCTGGGGCGATGCCGCGCGCGAGATCGACTGGATCGAGCCGGCGAAAAAGGTGTTTGATGCGTCGCAAGGACTGTACGGCCGCTGGTTCGCCGGTGCTGTCGTCAATACCTGCTACAACGCGCTGGATCGGCATGTCGCCCGTGGCCGCGCCGATCAACTGGCGCTGATCCATGACTCGCCGCTGACCAACAGCGTCACCACTTTCACTTACGCGCAGATGCTGCACGAGGTGAAAACGTTTGCCGCCATCCTGCAGGATTTCGGTGTCAGCAAGGGCGACCGCGTCGTCATTTACATGCCACTGGTGCCGGAAGCCATGGTGGCGATGCTGGCCTGCGCACGTATCGGCGCGGTGCATTCGGTGGTGTTCGGCGGCTTCGCGGCCAAGGAGCTTGCGACGCGTATCGATGACGCCAAGCCGAAGCTGGTGCTGTCGGCGAGTTGTGGCATCGAGCCCGGCCGCATCGTGTCCTACAAGCCCTTGCTCGACGATGCCATCAAGCTCGCCGCACACAAGCCGCCGGCCTGTATCATCCTGCAGCGGCCGCAGCAGACCTGCGATCTGATCGCCGGCCGCGATCACGATTGGGCCGATCTGCGGGCCAAGGCGATTGCCGCGAAGAAGTCGGCGGATTGCGTGCCGGTGCTGGCGACCGATCCGCTCTACATTCTCTACACCTCAGGCACCACGGGCATTCCCAAGGGCGTGGTCCGCGACAACGGCGGTCACCTCGTCGCCATCAACTGGTCGATGTTTAATCTCTACGGGGTCAAGCCGGGCGAGGTGTGGTGGTGCGGCTCTGACATCGGCTGGGTGGTCGGTCACAGCTACATCATTTATGGGCCGCTGTTCCACGGCAACACCTCGATCATGTACGAGGGCAAGCCGATCGGCACGCCGGATGCCGGTGCGTTCTGGCGCGTCATTTCGCAACACAAGGCGGCGGCTTTCTTCACGGCGCCGACGGCGTTCCGCGCCATCAAGAAGGAAGACCCGAACGGGGAGTTCATCCGCAAATACGATCTGTCGCATTTCCGCACGCTGTTCCTTGCTGGCGAGCGTGGCGATCCGCCGACCATCGAGTGGGCCGAGAAGCAGTTGAAGGTGCCGGTGATCGATCACTGGTGGCAGACCGAAACCGGCTGGTGCATCGCCGGAAATCCGGTCGGGCTTGGCCAACTGCCGGTCAAGCACGGGTCGCCGACGGTGGCGATGCCGGGCTACAAGATCGAAGTGGTCGACGAGGCATCGAAGCCGTTGCCCGCCGGCACCATGGGCTCGATCGTCATCAAGCTGCCGTTGCCACCCGGCTGCCTGCCGACGCTGTGGCAGCAGGACGAGCGTTGCAAGGAGGCCTACTTCAACGAATTCCCCGGTTACTACAAAACCGCTGACGCCGGTTACATCGATGAAGACGGCTACGTCTTCGTCATGGGTCGCACCGACGACATCATCAACGTGGCGGGCCATCGGCTGTCCACCGGCGGCATGGAAGAGATTCTCGCGTCGCATCCGGATGTTGCCGAATGCGCCGTGCTCGGCATCAAGGATCAGTTGAAAGGCGAGGTGCCGTGCGGATTCCTCGTGCTCAAGGCCGGCGTCACCAAGGCGCCAGCGGAGATCGAAAAGGAAATCGTGGCACTGGTGCGCGAGAAACTCGGTCCTGTGGCCGCGTTCAAGCTTGCCATCACCGTGGCGCGGCTGCCGAAGACGCGTTCCGGCAAGATCCTGCGCGGCACCATCAAGAAGATCGCCGACGGCGATCCATGGACTACGCCGGCTACCATCGAAGATCCGAAGGCACTCGATGAGATCAGCGATGCCTTGAAAGGCCGCAACTGATTGGCCTGAAAAGAGGTGCGCCGCCTTTTTTGTGACGGATTGCCGGGCCACACCCGGCACTCCGGGGCTATTTGCCCTTACTGCGATGGATCGCGCATGGCTCGACCGACTGCTGCAAGAATGATGATGTTGTCACGTGGTTTGGCGGTGGCGATGGCCGCGCTGGCGCTGGCCGGTTGCGCCAATCTCAATCGTCATTCCGTGCCGGTCGAGGCGACGCAGAACGACGATGATGCCTATTGCCGGCAAAGCGGCCCGCAAGGCTCCGACGCCTATGTGGCCTGTCGCAAGGATCGCGATAACCAGCGCAGTCTGGCCGGCGACCGCATGGAGCGGCAGCATCGCAACATGGCCGAGCGTATGCTCAACGGGCAGTAATACGACTTAGGCTCACGCTACGCCGGCGCGCAACAGGTCGTGCAGATGCACGATGCCGATCGGCTTCCTGGCGTCGGCGACGATCAGCGCGGTGATCTTCGACGAGTTGAGGATTTCCAGCGCCTCGCTTGCCAGCAGATTGGGCCCGATTGTTTTCGGGCTTTTCGTCATCACCTCATCGACAAGCGCCGTCATCAGGTCTGGCCGCATGTGACGGCGCAGGTCGCCGTCGGTGACGATGCCGGCGATGCGGCCCTCCGCATCGACGATGCCGACGCAGCCGAAGCCTTTCGACGACATCTCGACCAGCGCATCGGACATTCTCGTGCCGAGCGGCTTGAGCGGGATCGCCGGCCCGGCGTGCATCAGGTCACGCACATATTTCAGCATGGCGCCGAGCTTGCCGCCCGGATGCAGCACGCTGAAATCGACCGAGGTGAAGCCGCGCCCTTCGAGCAGGGCGATAGCCAGTGCATCGCCAAGCGCAAGCTGCATCAGCGAAGAGGTGGTCGGTGCGAGATTGTGCGGACAGGCTTCGCGCGCCCTTGGCAGCGTCAGCGCGATATCCGCGGCGGTGCCGAGCGTGGACTCGCCGTCGGCGGTCATGGCGATCAGCGCGATGCGAAAGCGCTTGGCGTAGGTGATAAGGTTCTTCATCTCCGGCTGTTCGCCAGACCAGGAGATGGCGAGAATGACGTCGTCGGCGGTGATCATGCCGAGATCGCCGTGGCTCGCTTCCGCTGCGTGTACGAAGAACGATGGCGTACCGGTCGATGCGAAGGTTGCGGCAATCTTTCGGCCGATATGGCCGGATTTGCCGAGACCGGTGACGATCACGCGGCCCTTGGCCTCGCGGATCGTGTCGATCGCGCGGGTGAAGGCGGGTCCGAGATCCGACTGCAGCGCGGCCGCGAGTGCTTCGACGCCGCTGGCTTCGGTACTCAGCGTCCGCAGTGCCGACGTGACGGCCGGGCTCGTGGCGTCGGTCAGGGAAATCGTCGCCTCCCTTGATTTCGGTTTGGCCATGCGTGGTTCCAATGGGGATGGTGCCGGCTTAACCGACCGCCGTTCATATCATGATTGCCCGCATGAAAGCGACTGTGTGCGGTCCTCAACGGCTCATTAACCATAATTGTTTTAACTCCATTAACGATGATTTCCGCAACGCCCGGAAAGCTGGGAGATCGTCGTTAAACGAATGAATTTGTTGGGGTTTCAGGGTTGTGAGGATCAGTCCAGCGACGGGCGGCGGCCTTGGTGCGCGTCTTCTCCATGTCGCACTTGCGGGCGCGATCCTCATTGCTGTGGATGGCGTTGGAGCGCATGCGCAGGCGCCGGGCGGCAATCTGTTGAATCCGACGCCGGGTGGATTTGCAGCGCCGCAGGATTTGCCGCTGCAGCTCACGAGTCAGGCCGATGGGTCGAGCGGCACCGACCTGGCACCGTCGCGGATCGGCAAGATTCCGACCTATGGAACGCCTGCGGCCTCCGGCGCGTCCGATGACGGTTACGACTCGCTCAATCGCAAGCGCAAGAAGCCGAAGCCTTACCCCGGCGCCCCGAAGCTGAAGGGCAGCATCGGCCCGGGCAACAGCGCCACCAGTGTGCCGCCACCGCCCCGACCGCTGCCACCATCTGCGACTGCCAACAAGACGCCGCTGGCACCCGCGCTTGCAGGAACAGTGCCGGGTCAACCGCCACGCCGCCGATTGAAGCCGGACGATGATCCGTTCGGCGCGGTTGGCGATTACGTCGGAAGCTTCCTGGTCAAGTCGGCCGTCGAACTGAACGGCGGCTACGATACCAATCCGGGCCGCTTCACCACGCCACGCGGCTCAGCGTTCTACATGATCGCGCCGGAACTGCTGGTCGCCTCCCAATGGTCGCGCCATTCGCTGATTGCCGACCTGCGCGGTTCGTTCACCGGTTATGGCAACGAGTTTCCGTCGCTGGACGGCAGCGTCTCGCCAGTGCCCGTCAATGTCGATCGTCCCGACTTCACCGGCAAGGTCGCCGGGCGTTTCGACGTGTCGCGCGACACGCATCTGTTGTCGGAACTGCGCCTGCGCGTCGGCACCGACAATCCCGGCAGCCCGAACATTCAGGCTGGCCTTATCAAGTACCCGCTCTATGCGACGACGGGCACATTGCTCGGCGTCGAGCAGAATTTCAATCGCCTGCAATTCACCGTTAGCGGCACCGCCGATCACACCGCCTATCAGAATTCGCAGCTCACCGATGGCACCTCGACCACCAATGACGACCGCAACTTCAACCAGTTCGGCGGCATCGGCCGCGTCAGCTACGATCTGCTGCCGGGCGTCAAGCCATTCGGCGAGATCGAGGGCGACACCCGCGTGCATCAGACGCCGGTGGATCGCAACGGCTATCAACGCAATTCCAGCGGTGGCTATGCCAAAGCCGGCACCACGTTCGAATTCTCCCGCCTGCTGATCGGCGAACTATCGGTCGGCTACGCGATGCGCAATTACCAGGACCCGCGCCTGGAGTCGCTTGCCGGCCTGCTCACCAGCGGATCGCTGGTGTGGACGATGACGCCGCTGACGACAGTGAAGTTCCTGTCCACCACATCGATCGACGAGACCACGCTGCCCGGCACATCGGGCGTGTTGACGCGTACCTACACCGCGGAAGTCGATCACGATTTTCGCCGCTGGCTGACAGCGATCGGCCGGTTCACCTACGGCACGCTGGACTATCAGGGCGATTCACGCCGCGATCAGACCTATTCGCTATCGGCCGATCTGATCTACAAGCTGAACCGCACGTTCTGGATCAAAGGCCAAGTGCGGCGCGACTGGCTCGAATCCAACCAGCCCAACAGCAATACCGCCTCAACGGTGGTGATGCTTGGCGTGCGCGTGCAGAACTGACGCCGTGCTGCGCGTTAGTCGTTGTGTGAGGCTTCCGGCCGCCACGTCAGCAGGCGATCCTCGATCAGCATCAGGATCCATTCGGCAATCAGCGCCACGACGGCGATGACGATCATCGCCGCGAATACGCCGTTGGAATCGAACGAGCCCTGCGCGGTGGCAATCAGCAGGCCCATGCCTTCCCGCGCGCCCAAAAATTCGCCGACGATGGCGCCGATCAGCGCGAAGCCGAACGAGACATGCAGGCTGGCGAGAATCCACGACAGCGCCGACGGCAGTACTACCGCACGCGTCACCTGCCAGTTGCTGGCGCCGAGGATGCGCGCATTGGCGATCAGGTTCTTGTCGGCTTCGCGCACGCCCTGAAAAGCGTTGGCGAACACCACGAAGAACACCATCACCACGGCGAGCGCGATCTTCGACGGCGAGCCCAGCCCCAGCGCGACGATGAAGATCGAGCCGAGCACCACGCGCGGAATCGAGTTGGCGATCTTGATGTAGATCGAAAACACGTCGGCGAGCAGTTGATTACGGCCGAGCACGATGCCGCACAGCACGCCCATCACCGCGCCGATCAGGAATCCGGCGCCGGCTTCGTAGATCGTGACCCACACCTGCTTCCACAGCGGGCCGATCGCGGTGCCGTTCTGAATCCAGTCGATCAGCTTGTCGACGATGCCGCTCGGTTGCCCGAAGAAGAACGGATCGAGCCAGCCGGCGCGCACGCCAAGCTCCCAGCCGCCGATGGTGACGATCAGCACCGCAAGCCGCAGTGCGATGATCAGGCGCCAGCGGCGGCGCTGACGCGAGGCCAGCGATTCCTGCCGGGTGCCGGCCGCGAGGGCGGGGGCGGCGGTTGCGGTCTCGGCCATGTCAGTGCTCCGCCCGCGCGCGCAATACTTCCTCGCGCAGATCGTCGGAGATGCGCCGGGCGATGGCGATGAAGCGCTCGTCGTAGCGCAAGGTGGCGACGTTGCGGGGGCGGGGCAGGTCGATGGTGTGCACCGACTTGACCCGCGCCGGGCGCGTCGTCAGCACGGCGACGCGGTCGGCGAGCAGGATCGCCTCGTCGAGATCGTGGGTGACGAACAGCACCGCCGAGCCGGCCTGCGCCCACAATTGCAGCAGCTCTTCCTGCATCAGCTCACGGGTCTGCACGTCGAGCGCCGAGAACGGCTCGTCCATCAGCAGTACCTGCGGCTTGTTGATGAAGGTCTGCGCCAGCGCCACGCGCTTGCGCATGCCGCCGGAGAGCTGGTGCGGATGGTGCGCTTCGAAGCCCTTCAGCCCGACGCGGGCGATCCAGTCGCGCGCCTCGGCCTCGGCTTTGGCGCGCGGCACACCGCGAAACAGCGGCCCGGCCATGACGTTGCCGAGCACGTCGCGCCACGGAAATACCGCGTCCTGCTGGAACACGAAGCCGACGCGGCGATCCACCCCGGTCACCGGCGCATCGAACAGCGTGACGCTGCCGCCCTGCGGCTGGGCGAGGCCGGCGATCAGTCCCAGCGTCGTCGACTTGCCGCAGCCGGTCGGCCCGACCACGGCGCAGAATTCGCCCGGAGCGATGCTGAGGTCGAAATCCTCCAGCGCGGAGAGCACATCGCCGCTCGGCGTGACGAAGCGGCGCGCGACGTTCTTCAGTTCGACGGCGGAAGGCGAGTTGGCACTCATCTCAATTCGTCGCGTTGGCCTTGGCGACGAATTCGGTGGTGAAGGTCTTGGACAGGTCGATGGTCTTGCCCTTCACGTTGGGCGAGAACGTCGCCAGCACCTTGAGCACCGAGTCCGGCGCGCCGGCCGGCATCAGCCCGTCCGGCGAATATTGCGCGCGGCCGTCCTCGAGGCCCTTCACATACAGCGCCTTGTCGCCGGCGTAATAATCCTTCGGCATCTTGTCGGCGATCTCTTCCGCCGAGTGGCTGTGCATCCACTTCAAGGTCTTCACCAGCGCGTTGACCATCTTCTGCGCGGTGTCCTTGTTCGCCTCCATGAAGCTGCGATCCATGTAGAGGCAGGCGGCGGGATAATCGCCGCCGAGCGCGGCGCGGGTCTTCTCCGGCGTGCGCAGATCGATCGCCACCTTGGCGGCGTTCTTGGCCAGCGCGCGCTGCACCGTCGGCTCGGTGGTCATGCCGGAGACGATCTTGCCCTGCTGGATGGCGGCGAGGAACGTATCGCCGGCGCCGACCGGCACCAGCGTGTAATCCTGATTCTGCAGGCCGGCGCGCGACGCGAGATAGCGGGTGAGGAAATCCGTCGCCGAGCCGAGCCCGGTGACGCCGAGCGCCTGGCCCTTCCAGTTGGCGGGGTTGCTGTATTTCTCCGCCTCGTCGGCCTTCACCAGCACGGTCTCGCCGGGCGCGACGGCGAACTGCACCACGCTGGTGATGAACTTGCCCTTGGCCTGCAGGTCGATGGTGTGATCGTAGAAGCCGACCACGCCGGCCACTTCGCGCGCCAGCAGCGCGGTCGCCGCGGCCTGGCCCGAGGTGGTGTTGAACAGTTCGACGTCGAGGCCCTGTTCCTTGTAGTAGCCGAGCTGTTCGGCAAGCTTGGCGGGCAAATAGATCTGCTTGTCGACGCCGCCGACCATGATCTTCACCTTCGTCTGCGCCTGCGCGGCGGTGGCCGAAAGCGTCAATGCGGCGGGCGCGGCGACGAGCGCGAGCGCCAGCGGCGCGGCCGGCAACGCGGCAAGCAGGGTGGCGAGAGACAGGCGCATGGGCATTTCCTCGAGTGCTGACAGCGTGTTGCGGCATCGCCGGAAAGGGGAGTGCCGGTGCGCCGCGCGATTGCCGCCATCAGGCCCCCTGCGACAAAATGTGTCAACCCGGCTGATGCGGGGAGTGATGACGGTTTGTTGCGGGGATGTGGATGGCGCGCGCCCTCATCATGCGCCGTCGTCCCCGCGTGCCTCCTCATCTTCCGCCGTCGCGGGGACGACGGCTGCGCAAAAGCGCGAGTCCGTGCCCTCATCGCCTGCATCCAAATTCGATTGTCAAACAGCGTGCGATAGACGAACGCATGTGCTCTCGCGGGCGAAAGCGCCCCGAGGTGTGCCGGTCGCTTCACCCCTCGAACGATGAGGGGCGCGGTGCGCCGCAAGGCGCATCGGGTGGTTGGTTCGCCGCCGGCTGGTGAAGGCCAACGGCGCGTCGCCTTGCGGCGCACCACTCGCGGCGATTTGGGGCGCGGGGACCGTGCTTCCGGGATGCGACACGAGCCACACGCTCGCGGATCCGGCGGATTTCGCCGCCTTCGTCGCATCCACGTCCAGCCATCCTGTGGCAGCCGCTCGTAGTAGCGGCGGACGGTGACCCCGGCCTCCCGGACGTGTGCTTGCGAGGCACAACGCGCAGGCGCCGCCGCTCGCTCCGCTTCAAGACGCCCTCGAGAAGCGCCCCTCACGAACGAGGTGATAGGAATATAATCCTATATCGAAAGTAACTCAACAGGAAATTATAATCTTTGTTGCCTCATATAGGAAGTTCGCCCTATTGCAAACCAAATGGCGCTGGTCGAATTTGCAACCAATAGTTTAGGGGGCGCAAAATGGGCACCGTTATCACCATCATGAACATGAAGGGCGGCGTAGGGAAAACTACGGTAGCGGCCCATCTAGCCGGGATCAGTTGTCGCTATGCACTAGGAGGCAAGCCTAGAAAAGTACTGGTGATTGACTACGATCCCCAGTTCAACCTTTCTCAGGCCTTTTTGCAGCCGAAGGCCTATTTCGAACTAGAGAAAGCTCGAAAGACAATCCTATCAGTATTGCTTGATGACGATGTCAATCTCAATCCTTATCACCTGCAGGTGCCCGGCAACCATTCTCCCCCAAAGGTGGGAGACGTCGTCAATCGCATTTACACGTATTCCGGGGCGCATCTCGATCTTCTCCCTTCCACCCTAAACTTAATGTACGTCGCTCTGGGCCAAGCAAACGGAAACACAGCTCCAATGGAGGAGCGATTTGAGAAGTTCATTGACGAATGCAAGGCACTCTATGATGTCATTTACATTGATTGCCATCCAGCAGGCTCTTTGTTTACCAAAACGTCTCTGAGGAATTCGGATCATGTTGTAATTCCAGTGGTTCCGCAACGATATGCGGTGCGCGGCATAGGGCTTATGATGAATTTTATCAAATCGAAGAGCCCAGGTACGAAAAATCCGGTCCCTCATATCCTCTTCAATGCAACGTCGCGTGTGAACGTATCTCCCCAAGAAGTCGAAATACGCGGCAATAAAGATTTCTCCGGATTCTGCATGCAAAACACTTTGAAGAAATACAAAGCATTCTCTGAGCCGGAAGGTGGAAAGGGTTTCACTTGGAGTAGTACGAGAGCGTACAGCACGGAGGCCTTGGCGAACCTTATCAATGTGGGCAGTGAGCTAATGGACCGAAGCGGAGCTTAGGAAATGAATGAACGCGCCCGGCGTCGTGCCTTGCGGAATTTTGTCGCTTCAATTCTTATGTCAAATTTAACCAAGTCGGAGATCTACGAAATCGCTGAGGGGATTGTGTATGGCGACCTCGGCAGAGAGTTAGGGGAGATGTTACGCGACGCTTCAATGTTGGTTAGGGAATTACCGAGTGAAAGGTATGCCCTTGAACTAACTCCATCCAATGACCCAGTTAGAATTGCCAGTGAGATTGTGCAGCGAAAACGAATGACAAAAAGAGCGTTGGCGCAGCTTATGACGACAGTCGCTCCGCGATTGATGAAAGATGAAGTGCCGAGCGGCTCCGTCCGTCAGATCATTGAGTGGTTCTTTGCGGTTGCAACTCCAAATCAAGAGGCGCGATTACTAAGTTTGCTGAGCGGTGAAGCGCAAGACCCTTATCTTAAGGGAATCGTTCGTCGCAGTTAGGTGATCAATGCCCCATGCAAAACTCGGCGCAGCTTTGACGGCTGTGAACTGGAACGACAACGTTGCCAGTTTTCTAACTGATGTGACGACAACAAAGGCTATAGCCAAGAGAAATCTACGAGTAGCAATCTGGGCCAAGCAGTTGGAAGTCGTAGACAAAGGAAATGCGGCGCTCTGTTTTGTAAGGGAGATGCAAATTTCGGGGCAGCATGTTGCTGCACTAATAGCTCTTTCACTATACAAGCCCGCGGCGGCGTCGATGCGAACAATGCTTGAAGCTGGCCTCTATTATACTTTCTTTCGCACGCATCCGATGGAGTTGGCTACATTGGTTAGAAGCTCTGACTACTACGTGGGTAAGCGTCAAATTCTAGATTATCACAAGGAGCATTCCCCGAATTTCGGACAGATGCAGGCAGCCTTGGGATTGGTGACGCGATTGGAGCGCTGGTATTCAGATGTATCGGCTGTTGTCCATGGTCAAATTCCAGGTGCTTGGGTAGAGCACAAATCACTTGCGACTGTTTCCCCGATCAAATCAACGCAGGACATAGTTTTTAACTCCTTTGAAGAGGGTGAAGAGGTTTTGCATCGCTTGTTTCTCTGTACGGTTGGGAAGTTGTTTTGGGATACATTTTCGTACACCGCTAAGCAGGAACTGCTGAAGGGACTTGCAGGTGATATAAGAGCAAGGCTGGGACTCGATAAAGCCTAGACATGGCAGAAGTTACCAACACGACCCTCCGTAAATCCCCTCATTAACCTCCCCTTTACCATACCGTGCGAAAGTCATTGACGACGACCCGAGAGGTGCGACGCAGATGGCCCAGCACAGTTCCGTTCTCGATCAGGCTTTCGCTTCCAGTGTAAATCCTGGCCCGGCGCCCGACGCGCGGCCTCCGCGCGATAGCGCCGATAACGTCCTCACATTCCCCTTGTCATTCGAACGCGACAGCGGCGGCGCCACGGCGCTGGAGCTGGTCTATCAGGCCGCCGAAGTCTTCACCGGCATGGAAGATCGCGCCCGCGACACCGAGGCGCGCGCCCGCGCGCTGTGCCAGAGCGCGGTGGATCGGCTGCATCAGGCCGAACAACGCATCGAAGCTGCCGAACGCGCGCGGCGCGACATCATCCACGATGCCGGCGTCAAGCTGCAGGATGCCTCGCGCGCGCTGAAGCAGGCGCAGACCCGCGTCGAAGCCGCGGAACGGCAGGCCGCTGCCGCCGAAACCCGCGCATTGGTGGCGGAAGCGCAGGCGCAGGAAGCCAAGCGCGTGCTGGCGGAAGTCGAGGAAGCCATCCGCAGCCGTCTGCTCGGCGAGGGCCTCGACGCCGCCAGTCGCTTCAACGCCGTCGCCTGAGCGGCGCGCGCTGCTGCACGAATTGCGTCAGCGCCTCGGCTTGATTTTCGTAAAGCGGACGCTCTTGCCGTCCATCATCCGCGTCGCGGTGAAGCCTGCATCGAGGCAGGCCTCGCGCTGCGGCATCTTCTCCTCCGGCGCGCGCGCGGTATCCCACCACGAGGCGCGTTGCGCGGCGCGCGGCAGCGCGTCGTCGATCAGCTCTTCGATTTCGTCGAAGGTCAGCACCAGTTCGGTCTTGGTCTGCGCTTTCAGGTAATCGCGCAAGGCGTCGTAGTTGTTGGGCATGTCATCTTCTTACGCGAGCGCGGCCCGCGCATCTATCCGAAATGTCGATGCGCCGTCACCCTGAGGTGCGAGCGACTTTTGTCGCGAGCCTCGACGGGCGACGGCGATCCTTCGAGGGGCGATGCTAACGCATCGCCACCTCAGCATGACGCCGTCGCTTCCGTCAAAAATACTTCTTCATCTCGGCGAGGAGGCCGTCGCGCAGGTCGGGCCGCGCCATGGCATAGGCGATGTTGGCGCGCAGGAAGCCGGCCTTTGAGCCGCAGTCGTGGCGCTCGCCCTCGAATTCGAGGCCGTAGAATTTCTGCTGCTGCGCCAGCGTCTTCATCGCGTCGGTGAGCTGGATTTCGCCGCCGGCGCCCTTCTCCTGCGTTTCGAGAATCTTGAAGATTTCCGGCTGCAGGATGTAACGCCCGGTAATCGACAGGTTCGACGGCGCGGTGCCCTGCGGCGGCTTCTCCACCATGCCGTCGATGGCGAACACCTTGCCGTTGCGTTCGCCGACGCTGACCACGCCGTACATGTGCGTCATGTTTTCCGGCACGGCTTCCACCGCGATCAGGTTGGCCTTGTCGCCGAGCGCTTCGGCTGCGGCGATCATCTGCTTCAGCACGCCCGGCGTGTTGAGCACCAGTTCGTCCGGCAACACGACGGCGAACGGCTCGTTGCCGACGATGTCGCGCGCGCACCACACCGCATGGCCGAGGCCGAGCGGCGCCTGCTGCCGGGTGAAGCTGGTGGCGCCGGCGTCGAGTTGAAACTGCTCCAGCACCGCCTGCTCGGCTTTCTTGCCGCGCGCGGCCAGCGTGCTGTCCATTTCGAACATGTGGTCGAAGTGGTCCTCGATGACGCCCTTGTTGCGCCCGGTGACGAAGACGAAATGTTCGATGCCGGCTTCGCGCGCCTCATCGACGACGTACTGGATCAGCGGGCGATCGACGATGGTCAGCATTTCCTTCGGCATGGCCTTGGTGGCGGGCAGGACGCGGGTGCCGAGGCCGGCGACCGGAAACACAGCTTTGCGGATTTTCATGGGGACTCTTTGCTGAAATGCGGAAGGCGATAACACTGCGGAACCTAATGGCGCAGTGGTAACCCGTTTGCAGCCAACAACAAAGGCGGATGTGTGGTCTTCACCCTCCCCTCGAAGGGAGGGTGAAAGCCCTGCGGCCAATCGCCGTCACCGGGTCGCGGAAAACCTTCCGTCTGTTAAGCTGATGGAAACCCTGAGCGGGCCTCCTGAAAACGACGGAATGTTGCGGCAGGACAGGTGATGCGAGTGACGGAACGAGCGATGCGGAATCGGCAGGCGAACGGCGGATGGGCAGGCGTGGCGGCGCGGTGGGTCGCGGCGCTGGCGGTGGCCGCGTTGCCGGGCGCGGCGCTGGCGCAGTCGTCGAGCGGCGGCGGGCCGCTGAGTCTGTTCGACAACATCTTCACCGGCTCGATCACGCACGGCACACCGGTGCAGCGCGCACCCGCGCCGGCCCCGGCGTCGAGTTCGGCGGCGCAGCCGTGGAGCGGCGAGGACGGCGGTTCCGGTCATCCGCTGATGACGGCGGCGGCGATCCGGCAGGCGGCGGCGAATTTCCCCACCTGCGTCGCGGCGATGTGGCCGGACGCGGCGCGGCGCGGCATCTCGCGCGACAGCTTCGAGCGTTATACCGCTGGCCTTTCGCCCGATCTGCGGCTGATGGACCTGATGGATTCGCAGCCGGAATTCACCAAGGCGATCTGGGATTATCTCGACATTCTGGTCAGCGATACGCGCATCGCCCGCGGCCGCGAAATCCTCGCGCAGTACAAGCCGCAGTTCGATGCCATGGAACGCGCCTACGGCGTCGATCGCTACATCGTCGCCTCGATCTGGGGCATCGAGTCCAATTACGGCACGCAGGGTGGCGACCGCAGCGTGGTGAACTCCACCGCGACGCTGGCCTGCGTCGGGCGGCGGCAGGCCTACTTCAAGGATGAATTCCTGTCGGCGCTGGAAATCCTGCATCGTGGCGACGTGACGCCGGAGCACCTGCGCGGCTCGTGGGCCGGCGCGTTCGGCGGCACGCAATTCATGCCGACCTCGTTCAAGCGCTTCGCGGTCGATTTCGACGGCGACGGCCGCCGCGATGTCGTCGACAATCCGACCGACCTGATCGCGTCCACCGCCAACAACCTCAAGAAGGACGGCTGGCAGACCGGCAAGACCTGGGGCTACGAGGTCGCGGTGCCGCGCGGCTTCAATTACCTGCTGGCGGATCGCGCCAAGGCGATGACGCTGGCGCAGTGGCAGCATCTCGGTGTCGTGCGTCCCGGCGGCAAGCCGTTCCCGCATCCGAACGAGAAGGCTTACCTGCTGGCGCCGGCCGGTGCCGAGGGGCCGGGCTTCCTGATGCTGCAGAATTTTCGCGTCATCATGAAATACAATCCGGCTGAAGCTTATGCCTTGGCGATCGGCCATTTCGCAGATCGGCTGCGCGGTGGTGCGCCATTCGTGCAGCCGTGGCCGCGGCAGGAACGCGTGCTGTCGCGCGCCGAGCGGCTGGAATTGCAGCAGTTGCTGGCGCAGCGCGGCTTCTATCGCGGCACGCCGGATGGCCAGATCGGCGGCCAGACCCGCGAGGCGCTGCGCAGCTTCCAAGCATCGATCGGCACCGCTGCCGACGGCTTCGCGTCGTCCGACATGCTGGACCGGCTGCGCGGGCGCTGAGGCTATCGGGTCGTCCCCGCGAAGGCGGGGACCCATACGCCGTGTCGCTCATAAGGCAGACTGCGCTGGTGATCTTGGACGGCCCATCACCCTGACGTCGACCGCCAGGGGTTCTGGGTCCCTGCCTGCGCAGGGACGACGATTTTCGTGTTGCGAGCGCCGCACAAATCGAACTTTCGGAATGACGCCCTCGCTTGACTCCGTGCACGATGGAGCGCATGAGCGGGACATGACCCGCGCCAACCACATCGGTTTCAAACGCGCTGCCCGCATTGGGGCAGGTCGTCCGCGCGCGCGATAAATCCATCCGCTTCCGACAAGACCTTAACCCCGCCGGTTTCGACGGGGCTTCATCGTGTGTCTCCGTTCCCGGCTCGAACAGGAGACACCGCAATGTCGCTTCCTTATGCAACACCATCCGGCTTGTGGCTGCCGCTCGTCACGCCATTTCGCGACGGCGCGCTCGACGTCGTTTCGCTGCGCCGGCTGGTGCATCATTATGCCGAGCAGCCGATCGACGGTTTGATTCTCGCCGCGACGACAGGCGAGGGCCTGACGCTCGACGAGGCGGAAGCCGCGCAACTCGCGGCCGTGTGCGCGGCCGAACTGCAGGCGGCGGGGCGACGCATTCCCGTGTATCTGGGACTTTCTGGCAGCGATACGCGCAAGGTGCTGGCCGTGCTCGAGCGCACGCGCGACTGGCCGATCGATGGTTATCTGATCGCGTGTCCGTATTACACGAGGCCATCGCAGCTAGGCATGGAATTGCATTTCGCGGCGCTCGCCGACGCCACCGCGCGCCCGCTGATGATCTACAACATTCCGTATCGCACCGGCGTCAATCTCGGCAACGATGCGCTGCTGCGGTTGGCGGAGCGCGCCAACATCGTCGGTCTCAAGGATTGCTGCGCCGACACGCTGCAATCGGTCGATCTGCTGTGGCAGCGTCCGCGCGGTTTCGCGGTGCTGACCGGCGAGGATGCGTTGTTCTACAGCGCACTGGTGCAGGGCGCGGACGGCGGTATTCTCGCCTCCGCCCATGTCGAGACCACGGTCTTTGTGCAAATCGCAGCGCATGTGCGGGCCGGCAATCAGCCCGCCGCGCTGGCCGCGTGGAGCATGGTGGCGGATTTGCCGCGCCTGCTGTTCGCGGAACCCAGCCCGGCACCGATCAAGCATTGGCTGTGGCGTGAAGGCCTGATCGACAGCCCGGAGGTTCGCCTGCCGATCACGCCGGTCAGCGACGATCTGGCGAGCCGGATCGACCGCCGGCTGGCGGTGAGCCGGCTCGGCCGGGTGGCTTGAAGCGGTCCGGTTCACCGTCCCGGGAGAGATTTTGGCGGCGCGCTTGACGGCATGCGTCCGCGGCCATTTATAGGTCTGGTTCGGAACCGGGGCGATTGCCCGGTTCCAGCCCGAATTTGCTATTATGTGTATCGCTGAACCTTGTGTTGCGATCGAACCCGATGCCGAAATTGAAGCCATTGAAGCGCCTGTTGACCGAGCGCGGCCCGCTGCCGGTGCTCGCGGTCGTCGGCGCCATGTTGTTCGGCATCATCGCACCGGCGTCGGCGCAACTGTTCCCGTTCTTCAACAATCAGCCGCAGCGGCAGCAGCGCGGTGGCGGCTGGTTCGGCGGCAATAGCGGTCCGTTTTTCGCGCCGTTCCAGCAACAGCCGCCGATGCAGCAACAGCGCCCGGCGGAACGGCAGGATTTTTCCCGCGCGCCGCCGCCGGAGAAACGCGACACGCAGACCGAGCGGAACGTGCTGGTGCTCGGCGACGCGATGGCGGACTGGCTGGCTTACGGTCTCGAGGATGCCTTGAGCGAAACGCCGGAGCTTGGCGTCACCCGCAAGCACAAGACGGTGTCGGGCTTGTTGCGCTATCAGCCGAAGGGCGAGCCGTCGGACTGGGTCGCTGCGGCCAAGGAGATTCTGGCCAACGAAAAGCCGGAGGCCATCGTCGTGATGCTCGGCCTGCACGATCGCACCGCGATCCGCGAGCCGGTAACCGAGAAGAAGACCGACAAGAAGGACGCCGGCAGCAAGACGGACGGCAAGGTCGACAACAAGGCGGATAACAAAACCGCCGCGACGCCGGAAGCTCCCGCCGACGCCGACAACAAGCCGGGCGATGCCGATGACGATGGCGACACGCCGCAAATCCTGACGCCGGAGCGGACGACGCGTTCGCCGCAGGGCATCTATCAATTCCGCGACGAGCGCTGGGGCGAACTCTACAGCAAGAAGATCGACGCGATGATCGCCGTGCTGAAGTCCAAGGGCGTGCCGGTGTTGTGGGTCGGCCTGCCGGCGATCCGCGGCACCAAGTCGACCGCCGATGCGCTCTATCTCGATTCGCTGTATCGCGACGCTGCCGGTCGCGGCGGGATCACGTACGTCGATGTCTGGGACGGCTTCGTCGACGAGGCCGGCCGCTACATGCAGCAGGGCCCGGACTTCGAAGGCCAGATCCGCCGCCTGCGTTCCAACGACGGCGTATTCTTCACCAAGGCCGGCGCGCGCAAGCTGGCGCATTACGTCGAGCGCGAAATCACTCGCCTGCTCGCCAATCGCTCCAGCGTCATCGAAATTCCAGCCGAAACCACGACGCCCGATGCCAGCGCCAAGCCGGAAGGTCCGGCGCCGCGCCCGATCGCCGGGCCGATCATGCCGCTGGTGGCGTCGTCGGTCGGCACCGATGAACTGCTCGGGGGCGCCGGTTCGCGCGGGGTGACGGTGGATCCGCTGGTGGTGCGCACGCTGACCAAGGGCGATGCGCTGGCGGCCCCAGCGGGACGCGCGGACGATTTCGCCTGGCCGCGCCGCGAGGTTGCCCTTGCCAAGGCAGGCGATCCGGTCGTCGCGGCGGTCGCGCCGACCGCCAGCGCATCGCCGCAGGCCGCCGCCGACAAGGCGAAGAAGCGCCATGTCATCCGGCCGTCGCCGGAGCAGCGCGCGGTGGTGCTGGGCGAAGGCGCGCAGCGGCGCATTTATGTGCAGCGGCCGCAGATGCTGCCGCCACCGCCGGGCCCGGCGGATTGGTTGACGCGACTGTTCCGGTAGCTTCGGCTTCGCGCGCTTTGCCTCATGTCGTCATTGCGGGACGCGAACTCTTCGCGCGCGAGTCCGGAATCCATAGTCACGGCTGGTGATGTTTGCGCAGCCCTGACGCAACTCCCACCGTCATGCCCGGACTTGATCCGGGCATCCATCTTTCGGAAATGGATCGATTGCCGGGTCAAGCCCGGCAATGACGCTTTAACAATCGATCTTGAAACACTGCCGCGCTAGCGCGGCAGGTTGGTCGAGCCCATCAGGAAGGTGTCGACCGAGCGCGCGCAGAGGCGGCCTTCGCGGATCGCCCACACCACCAACGACTGGCCACGGCGCATGTCGCCCGCGGTGAACACTTTCGGCAGCGAGGTCTGGTAATCGCTGGTGTTGGCGCGGACGTTGCCGCGCTGGTCGAGTTCGACGCCCAGCGTCTTCAGCAGCCCCTCGTGGACCGGGTGCACGAAGCCCATCGCCAGCAGCACGAGGTCGGCGTCGAGGGTAAATTCGCTACCGGGAATCGGCTGGAATTTGGCATCGACGCGGACGCAATGCAGCTTGGTCACCTTGCCGTTCTCGCCGGAGAATTTTTGCGTCAGCACGGCGAATTCGCGCTCGGCGCCTTCGGCCTGGCTCGATGAGGTGCGCATCTTCAGCGGCCAGTTCGGCCAGGTCAGCAGCTTGTCCTCATGCTCCGGCGGCGCCGGCATGATCTCGAGTTGCGTCACCGACTTCGCGCCCTGGCGCAGCGAGGTGCCGATGCAGTCGGAGCCGGTGTCGCCGCCGCCGATCACCACGACATGCTTGCCGCCGGCGAGAATGTCCTTGGTGTCGCCGAGCGGTTCGTTGCCGACGCGGCGGTTCTGCTGCGGCAGGAAATCCATCGCGAAGTGGATGCCGTCGAGTTCGCGGCCCGGAATCGGCAGATCGCGCGGCGCTTCGGCGCCGCCGGTCAGTGCGACGGCGTCATAGCTCTTGAGCAACTGCTGCGGATCGATGGCACCCTTGTCCTTGCCGCCGACCGGAGCGCCATAGTGGAACGTGACGCCCTCGGCTTCCATCTGCTTGACGCGACGGTCGATGACGTTCTTCTCCATCTTGAAATCGGGAATGCCGTAGCGCAGCAAGCCACCGGCCTTGGCATGGCGCTCGTACAGATGCACGTCATGGCCGGCGCGAGCGAGCTGCTGCGCACAGGCCATGCCGGCCGGACCCGAGCCGACCACGGCAACTTTCTTGCCGGTCTTGTGCGCGGCGATCTCCGGCTTGAGCCAGCCGTGTTCCCAGGCGCGCTCGACGATGGCGTGTTCGATGGTCTTGATGGTGACCGGGGACTCGATGAGGTTCAGGGTGCACGACGCTTCGCACGGCGCCGGGCAGATGCGGCCGGTGAAGTCCGGGAAGTTGTTGGTCGAGTGCAGGTTGCGCGACGCTTCTTCCCAGTTGCCCTGATAGACGAGATCGTTCCAGTCGGGGATCTGGTTGTTGACCGGGCAGCCCGGCGTACCCGGCGCGACCGAGCCGGTGCCGTGACAATAGGGCACGCCGCAATTCATGCAGCGCGCGGCCTGATCGCGGAGGTCTTTCTCCTCCAGCGGCACGACGAACTCGTTGTAGTTCTTCAGTCGCTCCGCGACCGGCTCATACTTGCGGTCGTGCCGATCGATTTCCAGAAAACCTGTAATCTTGCCCATCAGACTTGAAGCCCCTGCAACTCATCTATCGTCAGCCTCATCCTGAGGAGCGGCGGCTTTGCCGCGTCTCGAAGGATGAGAGGTTTATGCCACCTCATGGTGCGAGACGGCGCAAGCGCCCCTCACCATGAGGCCAATCAGCTTACGCCCCGATCGCGATCGGCGGTTCGACGTTCTCCGCGACCTTCAGTTCCTTCAGTGCGCGGCGATACTCGACCGGCATCACCTTGCGGAACTTCGGAAGCCAGGTCTTCCAGTTGGCGAGAATTTCCGCGGCGCGCGCCGAGCCGGTGAACTTGGCATGGCGTGAAATCAGCACATGCAGCCGCTCGATGTCGGAGCCGAGCAGGTTGGCGAACACGTCGACCTTGCCATGCGCCTCGAGATCGCCGGTGTGATGATAGATATTCTCGTTGGCCATCTCTTCCGAGAGCACCGGCTCGAGTTCGACCATCGCCAGATTGCAGAGCTTGGGGAATTCGCCGTCTTCGTCCAGCACGTAGGCGACGCCGCCCGACATGCCGGCCGCGAAGTTGCGCCCGGTCTTGCCGAGCACGACGACGATGCCGCCGGTCATGTATTCGCAGCAGTGGTCGCCTGCGCCTTCGATCACCGCGATGGCGCCGGAGTTACGCACCGCGAAGCGCTCGCCCGCGACGCCGCGCAGATAGGCTTCGCCCTCGATAGCGCCATACATCACGGTGTTGCCGACGATGATCGACTCTTCGGGCACGATGCCGGAATTGGCCGGCGGCTTGACGATGATGCGGCCGCCGGACAGGCCCTTGCCGACATAGTCGTTGCCTTCGCCTTCGAGTTCGAAGGTGATGCCGCGCGCCAGCCACGCACCGAACGCTTGCCCGGCGGTGCCCTTGATGTCGACATGGATGGTGTCGTCGGGCAGGCCGGCGTGGCCGTAATGCTTGGCGACGGCCCCTGACAGCATGGCGCCGGCGGAACGGTCGGTATTGTGGATGTCGACGCTGAAGCGCACCGGCGCGCCGCGATCGATCGCCGGCTGCGCCTGCGCGATCAGCTTGCGGTCGAGCACGTTGTCGAGGTGATGGTTCTGCGTCTCGCACTGATAGACCTTCTGGCCCGGCTCTTCCTTCTGCTTGACGAACAGCTTGGAGAAGTCGAGGCCCTTGGCCTTCCAGTGTGCGACGAGGCGGGTCTGGTCCAGCATCTGGGTCTGGCCGACCATCTCGTTGAAGCTGCGATAGCCGAGCGCGGCCATGATCTCGCGGACTTCCTCGGCGACGAAGAAGAAGAAGTTGATGACATGCTCGGGCTGGCCGGTGAAGCGCTTGCGCAGCACCGGGTCCTGCGTCGCGACGCCGACCGGGCAGGTGTTGAGGTGGCACTTGCGCATCATGATGCAGCCGGCGGCGATCAAGGGCGCGGTGGCGAAGCCGAATTCGTCGGCACCGAGCAGCGCGCCGATGACGACATCGCGTCCGGTACGGAAGCCGCCGTCGACCTGCACGACGATGCGCGAGCGCAGCCGTTCGCGTACCAGCGTCTGATGGGTTTCGGCGAGGCCGACTTCCCACGGCGAGCCGGCATGCTTGATCGAGGTCAGCGGCGAAGCGCCGGTGCCGCCTTCGAAGCCGGAGATGGTGACGTGGTCGGCACGCGCCTTGGCGACGCCCGCGGCGACGGTGCCAACACCGATTTCCGACACCAGCTTGACCGAGACCTGGCCGTCCGGATTGACGTTCTTGAGGTCGTAGATGAGCTGCGCGAGATCTTCGATCGAATAGATGTCGTGATGCGGCGGCGGCGAGATCAGGCCGACGCCGGGCGTCGAGTGCCGCACCTTGGCAATCGTCGCATCGACCTTGAAGCCGGGCAGTTGTCCGCCTTCGCCGGGCTTGGCGCCCTGCGCCATCTTGATCTGCATCATGTCGGAGTTGACGAGATACTCCGTGGTGACGCCGAAGCGGCCGGAGGCCACCTGCTTGATCGCCGAGCGCATCGAATCGCCGTTCGGCAGCGGCTTGAAGCGGTCGGCTTCCTCGCCGCCTTCGCCGGTGTTCGACTTGCCGCCGATGCGGTTCATGGCGATCGCCAGCGTGGTATGCGCCTCGCGCGAGATCGAACCGAACGACATCGCGCCAGTGGCGAAGCGCTTGACGATCTCCTTCGCCGGCTCGACTTCATCGAGCGGGACCGGCTTGCGCTTTTCGTCCTCGGCGCTGCGGATGCGGAACAGGCCGCGCAGCGTCAGCAGCCGCTCGGATTGCTCGTTGAGCATCTTGGCGAAGGCGCGATAGCGGTCCTGCGAGTTACCGCGCACGGCGTGCTGCAGCGCCGCCACCGATTCCGCGGTCCAGGCGTGATCTTCGCCGCGGGTGCGGAAGGCGTATTCGCCGCCGACTTCCAGCGCCGTCTTGAGCGCCGGCTTGTCGCCGAACGCATCGGCATGGCGCCGTACGGCCTCCTCGGCGATCTCCTCGAGGCCGACGCCTTCGATGCGCGTATGCGTGCCGGTGAAGTACTTGGCGACGAAGTCGGCCTTGAGGCCGATGGCGTCGAAAATCTGCGCGCCGCAATAGGACTCGTAGGTGGAGATGCCCATCTTGGACATCACCTTCAGCATGCCCTTGCCGATCGCCTTGATGTAGTGCTTGACCAGCGCCTTGTCGTCGAGCTTGACCGGCAGGCGGTCCTTCATGGCGATGATGGTTTCGAACGCCAGATAGGGATTGATCGCCTCCGCGCCGTAACCGGCGAGACAGGCGAAGTGGTGCACTTCGCGCGGTTCGCCGGATTCGACGACGAGGCCGACCGAGGTACGCAGACCGACGCGGATCAGGTGATGATGCACGGCGGCACAGGCCAGCAGCGACGGAATGGCGATACGGTCGGTGCCGGTCATGCGGTCCGACAGGATGATGATGTTGACGCCCTCGCGCACCGCGCCTTCGGCCCGCGCGCAGAGTTCGTCGAGCACCTGCTCCATGCCGGCGGCGCCGAAGCCGCAGTGGAAGGTGGTGTCGAGCGTGCGCGATTTGAAATGCGACTCGGCAATATCAGAGATGGCGCGAATCTTTTCGAGGTCGCCATCGGTCAGGATGGGCTGGCGCACTTCGAGGCGCTTGGTGCGCGACAGGCCTTCGAGGTCGAACAGGTTCGGCCGCGGTCCGATGATCGACAGCAGGCTCATCACCAGTTCTTCGCGGATCGGATCGATCGGCGGGTTGGTGACCTGCGCGAAGTTCTGCTTGAAGTAGGTGAACAGCAGCTTGGACTGATCCGACAGCGCCGAGATCGGCGTATCGGTGCCCATCGAGCCCGCCGCTTCCTCGCCGACGGTCGCCATCGGCGCCATCAGCATCGAGACGTCTTCCTGCGTGTAGCCGAACGCCTGCTGGCGATCGAGCAGCGACAGGTTGGAGCGCGGACCGCCGACCGGAGCTTCCGGCAATTCTTCCAGAACGATCTGGGTGCGGTTGAGCCACTCGCGATAGGGATGGCTGTCGGCGAGTTGCGCCTTGATTTCCTCGTCGGGAATCAAACGGCCCTGCTCGAGATCGACCAGCAGCATCTTGCCCGGCTGCAGCCGCCACTTGGTGACGATCTGGTCCTCGGGAACGGTGATGACGCCCATTTCCGACGCCATGACGATGCGGTCGTCCTTGGTGACGAAGTAGCGCGCGGGGCGCAGGCCGTTGCGGTCCAGCGTGGCGCCGATCTGGCGGCCGTCGGTGAAGGCGATGGCGGCCGGGCCGTCCCACGGCTCCATCAGCGCGCTGTGATATTCGTAGAAGGCGCGGCGGCTGTCATCCATCAGCGGATTGCCGGTCCATGCTTCCGGAATCATCATCATCACCGCGTGCGGCAGCGAGTAGCCGCCCTGCACGAGGAACTCGAGCGCGTTGTCGAAGCACGCCGTATCCGACTGGCCTTCGTAGGAGATCGGCCACAGCCGGCTGATGTCCTTGCCGAACTTGTCGGAGGATACCGAGGCCTGCCGCGCCGCCATCCAGTTGACGTTGCCGCGTAGCGTGTTGATCTCGCCGTTGTGCGCGATCATCCGATAGGGGTGCGCCAGCGACCAGGTCGGGAAGGTGTTGGTGGAGAAGCGCTGATGCACCAGCGCCAGCGCGCTTTCGAAATCGGCTTCGTGCAGGTCGGGATAGTAGCTGCCGAGCTGGTCGGCGAGGAACATCCCCTTGTAGATCACGGTGCGGCACGAGATCGACACCGGGTAATAGCCGGCGAGGCCGCGCTCGCGGCGTTGATAGATCGCCTGCGAGATCGACTTGCGCAGGATGTAGAGGGCGCGTTCGAAATCGTCGTCGGTGGCTTGATTGCCGCGACCGATGAACACCTGCATGTGATGCGGTTCGGTCGGCTTGACGGTGACGCCGAGCGAGGAGTTGTCGGTCGGCACTTCGCGCCAGCCGAGCAGTGTCAACCCTTCGGCCTTGATCTGATCGGCAATGATGCCCTGAATGACGCCGCGCCACGCATCCTCGCGCGGCATGAACAGGGCGCCGACGGCATATTGGCCGGGCTTCGGCAGCTTGAAGCCGAGCTCCTTGGTCTTGCGCGCGAAGAAAGCGTGCGGGATCTGCACCAGGATGCCGGCGCCGTCACCGGCGCGCGGATCGGCGCCGACGGCGCCGCGATGTTCGAGATTGCACAGGATGGAGAGCGCATCGGAGACAATCTGATGCGACTTCACGCCCTTGATGTTGGCGATGAAGCTGACGCCGCAGGAATCCTTTTCCTGCGAGAGGTCGTACATGCCCTCGGCCGGCGGACGCCAGGTATGTTCGTGTTGTGTATGTTCGTGTTGTGTATGTCCGCGGATCGGGTCGGCGGCTTTAACGGGCTCGGTCGCCGAATTCGCTGAAAGCGTTTCCGTTACGATCGTTCCGCGTTCGAACTCCGACCCGCTCATGTCTGTCCTCTCACCCCGTTAAGGGCTTTGCCATTCAGTTCGGCGCACCTTGAACGTTCGCGGCACCCTCCGGGTCACCGCTCGCGTTAGCGAGCCGCGATTTAAGAATTCACGCTCCGGCATCATCATCCCCGGCGAGAGCCCGCCCGCACGCTTCGGTGTCGGAGGCAGCTATTTCCCGAGGGGCAGTTCCGGGGCCGGATACGGCCCAAATTAAGACAGCTATGCTGTCCTAACCCAGACATTGCCAAATTTTTTTCTATCACACAAGCGCAAGTGAGTCCCGGCCGCGACAATCGAATTCGCGCTCGAAATGTAGGCCCTTCGTGGGGTGGTCGGGCGATTGCCAACAACCCTTTGTGTCGTCGTTTTGGGACAAACAAGCCGCGATTCGGCCCAAGCTCTGCCGGAATCCCCTCTGAGGTTACCGGCCAACAAGCCGGAAACCGGCGTAAGGGCGTCAAACAGGAGCAGCGGGTCATGAAACGGTTTGCAGGATCGGCGATTGCCGCCGGATTGCTGGTGCTTGGGGTGGCCACAGCTCAGGCGCAGATATCGGAACCCGAGGTGATCGTGGTGGCGCCCCGCGCCGAGGTGGTGCCGCTGCCGCCGGAGGTGACGGTTCGGCCGGTGCCGCCAGCCTACGCGCCGCCGCTGCTGCCGCCGCGCGAGATCTACGCGATCGCGCGCGAGAACGGCTATGAGCCGATAGGCACTCCGCGTCCCCATGGCGTGGTCTACAGCATCGCGGTGATGAACATGGCCGGTGACGACGGCCGCCTGATCGTCGATGGCCGTAACGGGCGGGTCCGGCGCTTCACGCCGATGTATCGGGGCGGCTCGCACTATGCCGACGATTTCGGCGGGGCTTACGGCGAATACGCGTTGCCGGGCCAGCGCGGTGCGCCGCGGCCGCCGGGACGGATTCCGCATGTCGCCAACGCGCCGCAGGCGGTGCCGTTGCCGAAAGCCGCGCCGCATCGCGTCGCCGCAGCACCAGCGAATCCGGTTGCCGCCAAACCGGCGCCGCAGCCCGTCGCGACGCAGGCCTCGACGGTCGGCGTGGCGAAAGCCGCCGACGCCAAGCCGGTTGAAGCGAAGACGGCGGTCCCCGTCGAGATGAAACCCGCACCGCAGATTCTGCCGACGCAGGAGATGCCGGCAGTGCAGGGGCTGGATTGAGGGGCAGGTTACCCGAGGTTGTCATTCCGGGGCGCGAGCTTCTTAGCGAGCGAGCCCGGAATCCATAACCACCGCCGGGAGTATGGATTCCGGGCCTGCGCGTAAAGAACGCGCATCCCGGAATGACGGCGGATGAAACAACAAAACGCCCCGGCATCACCGGGGCGTTGTCGCCTTGTTCAGATCGGGAGTCAGTCCGCAGCCTGGATCAGGCGGCGGCCTTCTCGCCGGCATTGTCGACCACCGGCGTCGGCGATCCGCCGCTCACCGAGGTGGCGATCGGAATGCTGCGCGGCTTCTTGGCTTCGGGAATCTCGCGGACGAGATCGACGTGCAACAGGCCGTTCTCGAGCGAGGCATTTTTCACCACGACGAAATCGGCGAGCTGGAAGACGCGCTCGAAGGCGCGCGCCGCGATGCCGCGATACAGCACCTCGGATTTGCTCTCGCTGTTTTCGTTGGCGATCTTCTCGCCCTTGATGGTCAGGGTGTTTTCCTTGGCAACGATCGACAATTCGGGCTGCGAAAAGCCGGAGACTGCGACGCTGATGCGGAAGGCGTTCTCACCGGTGCGCTCGATATTGTAGGGCGGATAGCCCGGCGCATTGTCGCTGGCGGTTTGGTCCAGCAGCGAAAACAGGCGGTCGAAACCTACGGTGGAACGATAAAACGGGGTGAGATCGAAACTACGCATTGTCAGTCCTCCATTGAGCGACATCTGGATTTACGCGAACAGCCATGCCGGGGTCGGCATACCCGCTTCGCTACCGGTTAACCCGCCCGCCATCGGGCCGGGCTTTCGTCCACGCGCAGCCTGTAGAGTGGCCTGCGCGAAGGTGATATGGGAGAGGCCTCGCCACGTTCAAGGGGGCTGGGACGCGTTTGTCGTTGTGACGTTACAGCCTTGAATTTCAATGCTTTCCGCCAACCGGACCGGTTCATGACGCTTGTTTCGATTCCCGCCAATCCGGTTCCGGACAACGTCGTCAGCGGCACCATCCAGACATCCGATGGCGTCACGCTGCGTTTCGCGCGATGGGCGCCGCCGCCCGGCCGCAAGGGCACGGTGTGCGTGTTCACCGGGCGCGGCGAATACATCGAGAAATATTTCGAGACAGTGCGCGACCTGCACGACCGTGGCTTTGCCGTGGCGATGATCGACTGGCGCGGGCAGGGTGGTTCGGATCGCGCGTTGAGCGATCCGCGCAAGGGTTACGTTCGTCACTTCGCGGATTTCGAACGCGACGTCGAGGCGTTCTATCGCCAGGTGGTGCTGCCGGATTGTCCGCCGCCGTATTTCGCGCTGGCGCATTCGATGGGCGGCGCGGTGATGCTGCGCATCGCGCATGCCGGCAAGAACTGGTTCGAACGCTATGTGCTGTCGGCGCCGATGATCGACCTGCCCGGGCGCACCACGTCGTGGCCGGTGCGCGCGCTGGTGCTGACGATGCGGCTGGCGGGCCTCGGCGGCCGCTACGTGCCCGGCGGCGACGATGCGCTGGTCGGCACGCCGCCGTTCGCCGACAATCCGCTGACCAGCGATCCGGTGCGCTACGCGCGCAACGCCGCCATCCTCGATGAGGATCCGAGTCTCGGCATCGCCGCACCGACGGTGGCGTGGGCCGACACCGCGTTCCGCGCCATGCACGGTTTTCGCGAGACCAGCTATCCATCGAAGATTCGTCAGCCGATCCTGATGATGGCGGCGGGCAGCGACAGCATCGTCTCGACGCCGGCGATCGAGGAGTTCGCCTACCACCTGCATTGCGGATCGCATCTGGTGATCCCCGGATCGCGGCATGAGATCCTGCAGGAGCAGGATCGTTATCGCGCGCAGTTCTGGGCGGCGTTCGATGCCTTCGTGCCGGGCTCGGCGGCTTTTTGACGGAGCAGCCATGCTGGGCATTCACGATCTCTGGCTGTTCATCGTCTCCGGGCTGCTTCTCAACATCACGCCGGGACCGGACAACGCCTACATCACCGGCCGCAGCCTGCAATTGGGCTGGCGTGGCGGCGCGGTGGCCGCGCTCGGCGTCGGCTGCGGTTGCTTGGTGCATGTGTTCGCCACATCGGTCGGACTGTCGGCGCTGCTGGCGGCGTCATCCACCGCATTCACCGCCGTGAAACTGATCGGCGGCGCTTATCTCTGCTACATGGGCGTGCGGATCTTGCTGGCGCGCGGCGATGGAGCGGCAAGCGCGGGCAATGGCGCGAAGCCGACGACGCTGCGGCAGGTGTTCTGGCAGGGCGCGCTGACAAACGTGCTGAATCCGAAGATCGCGCTGTTCTTTCTCGCCTTCCTGCCGCAGTTCGTCGATGCCGACGCCGCGCATAAATCCTATGCCTTCGCGCTGCTCGGCATCATCTTCGTGTTCAACGGCACGCTGTGGTGTCTGGCGATGGCCGCGTTCGCGGCCAAGGCGGCGCAGCGCATGCGGAAGTCCAGTGTCGTCATGCAGTGGATCAATCGCGGCATCGGCGCGCTGTTCGTCTATCTCGGCGTGCGCGTCGCGTTGCTCGACGCGCGCTGATCCTACGCGGAGATTTTGTGGATCGCTTCGGCGGCAAGATAGATGCCGAGCCCGATCATCGCGATCAGAAACCAGCGGCGGAACGTCTCCGGCTGCATGCGGGTGCGAACGTTCTGGCCAATGAACATGCCCGCGAAGCCGGACGCAAGCGCTACCAGTCCGGGGATCGCAACGGACACATTCAGCAGCCCGGCATCGGCGAGGCCGAAGGCGAGCGCCACCGTCGCGGTGGTGAAGAACACGCCGAGCGCCTGCACCAACTCGTCCTTTTCGAGTCCGATGGCCTGCATGAACGGCATCGACGGAATCACCTGCACGCCGGTGGCTGCCGACACCACGCCGGTGGTCAGCCCGACGACGCCGCCGATCCATTTCTCGTGCGGACGCGGCACGTAAAAGCGGATCTTGCCGAGGCCGATGATGCCGTAGATTACCAGCAGGATGCCAAGGATCAGCGTGCCGTAGCGCGCATAGGGCCCGGTCATCAGGCCTGAGCCGAGCCAGATGCCTGCGGTGAGGCCGATCAGCATCGGCCATAACCGCCGCACGATATCGCGCAGATACGGCCCGCCGAAGGTCTGCCAGATGTTGGTGAGGATCGCCGGCACGATGACGATGGCCAGCGCATGTGAGGGTGCCATGCGCGTCGCCAGCAGGCCCATTGCCACCGTCGGCAGACCGAGCCCGATGACGCCCTTGACGAATCCGGCGAGCATGAAGACGGCGACGACGAGGATGAGACCGGGCTCAGACATCGCGGCACATTGACCGATCGGCGGCATCGGCGCAATCTGGAGGTTCCGGATTTATCATTCGGAAATTCCGAAAGCTGGTGGAGCGGCGATGCGTTTCGATCTGGTCGATCTGCAGTTGTTCGTCGCCGTGGCGGAGGCGCGCAGCATTACCCATGGGGCGCCGCGCGTGCACCTCGCCGTCGCTTCCGCCAGCGAACGCCTCAAGACTCTCGAACAGGCGCTCGACGTCACGCTGCTGGTGCGCGGCCGCCACGGCGTCTCGCTGACGGAGGCGGGCGAAAGCCTGCTCGATCATGCCCGGGTCGTGCTGGCCGATGTCGAGGCGCTGCGGGGGGATCTCGCCGCCTATGCTGGCGGCCTCAAGAGCAGCATTCATCTGCTGGCGAACACGTCGGGCCTGTCGGAACATCTGCCACGCGCACTAGCGAGTTTTCTGCGCGAACATCCCCAGGTGAATGTCGATATCGAGGAGCGGGAAAGCATCGGCATCGCCGAGGCCATCGCGGCGGGCAGCGCCGATATCGGCATTGCCGTCGACGCGGCATTGCCCAAGGGAATTGAGCGCTTTGCCTTTCGCGACGACCCGCTGGTGCTGGTGGTGCCGGCTCAAGATGCGCTGGCGCATCGTCGCGCCATCGACTTCCGCGACGTGCTCGCGCGCGATTTCATTGGGCTGGCGATCAATACCGCATTGCAGACCCATCTCGCGACACAGACCGCGCGGTTCGGCGCGCGGTTGCGCTTTCGTGCGCGGCTGAAGGACTTCGATGCCATCTGCCAGATGGTGGCCGCCGATGTCGGTGTCGCGGTGGTGCCGGAAGCCGCCGCGCGGCGCTGCAGCCGCAGCATGGCGATCAAGCGCGTGCGTATCCGCGATGCCTGGGCGGCGCGGCGGCTGGTGATCTGCGTGCGCAGCCTGCAGGCGCTGCCGCGCCCGGCGCAGCAACTGGTGGCGCATCTGCGCAGTGCCGCGCCCGCCAAGGCGTAGCGGATAAAGCAAGATTGGTTATGGCTGGACTGACTTGGACGCAGCAAAGCCTAACTCATCCTTCGAGGCTCCACGCTGCGCGTGTCGCACATCAGGATGACGACGATCTCGCTTTGGATCACGCGTTGAGCAGAGCGAGCGCCTCGGCGTGGACGCGCGGGTCACCGGCGGCGACGATCCGTCCGCCTTGCTGCGCCGGTTTGCCGTCCCAAGTAGTGATGATGCCGCCTGCGCCGGCGATGATGGGAATCAGCGCGGCGATATCGTAGGGCTTGAGCTCGGTCTCGATCACCAGGTCGATGTGGCCGGCAGCCAGCATGCAATAGGAATAGCAATCGCCGCCATAACGGGCGAGCCGCACCTCGTCCTCGACGCGATGGAAGGTCGCGCGATCGACGGTGTCCATCAGCAGCGGGCTGGTGGTGAACAGCGTGGCTTCGCCGAGCGAGGTGCAGCGCCGTGTCGTCAGTTTGCGCTTGCCGGTCGCGCCGCGATAACTGGCCGAGCCGTTGTCGCCGGTGAAGCGTTCGCCGATGTAGGGCTGGTGCATCATGCCATAGACCGGCGCGCCGCGATGCATCAGCGCGATCAGCGTGCCCCAGATCGGAAAGCCGGAAATGAATGATTTGGTGCCGTCGATCGGGTCCAGCACCCAGACGTAATCGGCGTCCTCGCGTTCGTTGCCGAACTCTTCGCCGACGATGCCGTGCTGGGGAAAACTGGCGGTGATCATCCGGCGCATCACCGCTTCGGCCGCGCGGTCGGCTTCCGTGACCGGGTCGAAGCTTTGTCCCGGATGCTTGCTGGAGCCCTTGTTGTCGACGCCAAGCGAGGTGCGGAAGAAGGGAAGGATGGTTTCGCCTGAGGCGGTGGCGAGACGATCGATGAAAGCGGTAAAATCGATGACCGTCACGAAAACCTCTCTGATGACTCGGCTGGGATGGTTGGGCTCGAACGACTTGCGCCGGCCCAGCCCCAACCAAGGCTTTGGCATTTGTTTTTGACGCGGGAGTGGTGGCGCGAGCTGTTCGCCCGGCGGCCGGCCTCCCAGCAGCGCCGGACATGCTCTATAGCGCGCAGGCTGCCGACGCGCATCCCGCCCGCCGCCGATTTCTGCCGTTAGCGTCAGGATGAATGGCGGTCGAATCGGCGCTCGGGTTGGGGTCCGCCTCGCGGGCGAAAACATTCACCAAAGCGAGCGGGTTTCGGATAATAATGAATGTATATTCACTTATTCAGCCCGCGTCGAAATGTCCTATCCGGGATATGTTTCTGATAATACTGGCTAAAATCAATAGTGGGTTGCATGGTTCACAGGAACAGCCATGCGTGTTTTGCATGAGAAAAATTGCGAAAGTTCTTGCGTTTTGTGCGGCGCGAAGGCATATTGATGCAGTGCGGTAACGCCTCGCGTTATCGCTGCCCTCCTTGGGCGTTTCCTCCCTAGACTTGGGCCGCTTGTTTCAAGCGGCCCTTTTTTCTTGCCCAGGCAACGGGGCGTCGACGCGGTCGCTGCCTTGCCCGAAGGGGATCTATTCGGCCGCCGCCTGGAATGGGCCGAAGTCGCTTAGCGGCAGCATGGCCAGCGCCTCGGCCAAAACGGTAAAATCGGCAGCGATGGAAGCGAAGCGCGGGCCCCGCTCGCGACGCCGCTCGTCCATGTAGATGGCACGGTTGAGTTCGATCTGAATGGTGTGCAGGCCGCTGGCCGGGTTGCCATAGTGCTCGGTGATGAATCCGCCGGCATAGGGCTTGTTGCGGCCGAGCGAATAGCCGAGCTGGCCGAGCGTTTCCTCGACGCAGTCGCGCAACACCGGCGTGCAGCTGGTGCCGTAACGGTCGCCGATCACCACATCGGGCCGCGGCGGCTCGTCGCGCGAGACGCCGACCGACGGCATCGAATGGCAATCGATCAGAATCGCCGTGCCGAACGTGCTGTGCGCCTTGTTGATGAGATGGCGCAACGCGCGATGATAGGGCTTGTACAGCATCTCGATGCGGTTCAGCGCATCGTCGACATCGAGCCGTTCGCGATAGATCTCCTGCCCGTCGCCGACCACGCGCGGAATGGTACCAAGCCCGCCGGCGACGCGAATCGAGCGGGTGTTGGCGAAACTCGGCAGCCGGCCGGTGAACATGCGGGGGTCGAGCTCGTATGGCTCGCGGTTGACGTCCACATAGGAGCGGGGGAATTTGACGCTGACCACCGGGAAGCCGCGGCTGCTGAGGTGGCCGATCAATTCGTCCATGAACGAATCTTCCGAACGGCGCAGCGCCGCGACATCGATGCGCGATGCCGCCAGGAATTGCCGCGGGTAGATCGAGCCGGAATGCGGTGAGTTGAAGATGATCGGCGCCCGCCATGCCGGCGGTTCCACGATGGTGAACGGCGGCGAAAACTCGTCGTCAAACTGCGTCATCGCCACACAGCCGTCCTTGCAAGCAGACTTCCGGCGGGGAGAGGTGGCCGGAAGGCACGATTGATCGAAGCCCCATTGTCGGGATTCCCGCTCGGCCTGCCAAGCGAAAAAGCAGGCTTGTCCATCCGTCGTGCGCAACGCCCCGGCGAATTCACCGGGGCGCGGCCAAGGGCAACAGTCTGGCGATGTTTGGCGTTTGCCATCGTGAGGCGGCCGGCTTTCACCCGAAATTTACCAACTCTCGGGCTTAGTGGATGCATTGGTTCCTCATTTGGATTCGCCCGTCAAACGCCATGCACAAAATCCTCCTCGCCGAAGACGACAACGACATGCGCCGTTTCCTGGTCAAGGCGTTGGAAAACGCCGGTTATCAGGTTTCGTCCTACGACAACGGCCTTTCAGCCTATCAGAGGTTGCGCGAGGAACCGTTTGAAATGCTTCTAACCGACATCGTGATGCCGGAGATGGACGGGATCGAATTGGCGCGCCGGGCCTCCGAACTGGACCCGGATATCAAGATTATGTTCATCACCGGATTTGCGGCGGTGGCGCTGAATGCCGATTCCGAGGCGCCAAAAAACGCCAAGGTGCTGGCTAAACCGGTGCACCTGCGCGAATTGGTCAGCGAAGTGAATAAGTTGCTGGCGGCGTAATTCTCCGCAAGGTGTCCTTGCCTGTCCGGCAGAGAGCCGATATAGGGACGGCGACCCTTTTCAAGGTATCCGGGCGCGTAGCTCAGCGGGAGAGCACTACGTTGACATCGTAGGGGTCACAGGTTCGATCCCTGTCGCGCCCACCATCTTGTCCCCGCAAAACCTGACATCACCCGTCGTTGTGCCAATGTCCCGTGCGACGCGGGATCGTTGGGTTTCTCCATGCGGCCTGTTCCGGCCTAGGCGATCATATCGGCGGCTTGGTCCGTCGCTGGCGACGAAGGCGAGCGACGGCGCGTTTTGGGGTGGAGCGGGACGGTCGACGGTTGTCATCCCGCTCCGCCAGTCACTTTGCGACCGGCATGGTGAACTCGGCGCCTTTGTCGATGCTGTCCGGCCAGCGCTGCATGATGCTCTTGTAGCGCGTGTAGAACCGAATGCCTTCCTCGCCATAGGCATGATGATCGCCGAACAGCGATCGCTTCCATCCACCGAACGAATGCCAGGCCATCGGCACGGGAATCGGCACATTGATGCCGACCATGCCGGCCTTGATCTGGCGCGAGAAGACCCGTGCGACGCCGCCGTCGCTGGTGTAGCAGGAAACGCCATTGCCGAACTCATGGGCGTTGATGAGCGCTAATGCTTCCGCAAGATCCTTCACACGCACGACCGAGAGAACCGGCCCGAAGATTTCATCCTTGTAGATGGTCATGTCGGGTGTGACGTGGTCGAACAGCGTGCCGCCGACGTAGAACCCGTTCTCGTGTCCGTCGACGTCGTGGCCTCTCCCGTCCACGACGAGCGTGGCGCCTTCGCCTTGTCCCCTCGCGATGTAGCCTTCGACCTTGGCCCGGTGGGCACCTGTGACCAACGGTCCCATTTCCGCTTCGGCATCCATGCCATTGCGGATTTTCAGGGCGCTGGCGCGTTCGGCCAGTCGTGGAACGAGCTTGTCGGCGATGTCTCCGACAGTCACCGCGACGGAGATCGCCATGCAGCGCTCGCCCGCCGAGCCGTAAGCCGCGCCGATCAATGCATCGACAACCTGATCGAGATTGGCGTCCGGCATGACGAGGAGATGATTCTTGGCGCCACCAAGCGCCTGAACCCGCTTACCGTGGCTTGTCCCTTCCTTGTAGAAATACTCCGCGATCGGCGTCGATCCGACAAAGGACAAGGCTTCGACATCCGGGTGGGCGAGCAGGGCGTCCACCGCGAACTTGTCCCCATTGACGACGTTGAATACGCCGTCCGGCAAGCCCGCTTGCTTGAGTAGTTCCGCCAGCAGCAGGCTCGGCGATGGATCGCGCTCGGAAGGCTTGAGCACAAAGGTGTTGCCGCAGGCGATGGCAACTGGAAACATCCACATCGGAACCATGACCGGAAAATTGAACGGTGTCACGCCGGCGACCACGCCGAGCGGCTGCCGCAAATTCCAGTTGTCGATACCGCCGCCGATATTGTCGGTGAATTCGGATTTGAGGAGATTGGGAATGCCGCATGCAAACTCGACAACTTCGACGCCGCGCGTCACTTCGCCTCTGGCATCCGAAAACACCTTGCCATGCTCGCGCGTGATCATCTCGGCGAGCTTGTCATGGTTCTGATCGAGCAGTTCCTTGAACTTGAACAGGATGCGCGCGCGCCGAAGTGGCGGGGTTTCCGACCAGGCCGGAAAGGCGGCCTTGGCCGCCGCGACGGCGGCATCCACATCAGCCGTGCTGGCGAGCCCGACGCGCGCGCTCACGGCGCCGATCGCCGGATTGTAAACGTCGGACGTCCGTCCGGATGTCCCGTCGACCAATTTGCCATCGATCCAATGTGAGATACTGTTCACTCTTAGCTCTGCAACGGCGTTCATGCTGCCTCCTTTACGCGACAGCCGCCCAGACCCATCGGCCGCGGCCATCGCGTTGTTTCGAGAAAGTCCCAAGCGCCATCACCATACGGATCGAACTCCACCTCTCATGTCGGGAAATCCGCATGCAACCATGCATTCTTGCCGCCTGACAGAGTGGCAACGGGTCAATACGTTCGTCATGGAAGCGATATCGTCTGCAACATTTGGATAATTCCCTGGGAGAGAAAGCATGGCTGATGAAATCAAATCGGTGAAAGTCCGGCAGTTTCACCTCTTTGAGAGGGAGACGCTGAGCGAAGCCGGCAAGCCGTCCGATCGGCCGGTGCGCCACGTCGTTGCCGGAGCCGTGTTTGAGAATCCCTTCGCGGGCACGGGCGCCGCGACGCAGGAGACCATCGCGCGTCTTGCTGAAATCTCGGTCGAGGTCGGGACAGTGCTGGCGCAGCGCGCGCTGGCGCGTTTTACGGATCTCGAGCGGCCGCGCGCCTACGGCAAGGGTGTTATCGTCGGAAGCGACGGTGACATCGAGCAGGGCGGTGCCCTCATTCATCCGCGCATCGGCCTTGCCATGCGCAAGGCGCTCGGTGCCGGTCCCGCGCTGATTCCCGGAAACGCCAAGGTGGCCGGTCCCGGGACATCGATCGACATCATCTTCGGCGGCGCCGACGATGCCTGGGATTACGATGCGATGGATGCGACGACGGTTTCAATCCCCGGAGCTCCGGCAGCCAACGAAATCGCGCTTTTCGTGGGCTACGGCACCGCGCGGGTCAACGCGCGCATCGCCGGGGCCAGCGCGGATACGGTCGCCAAACTGGTTGCCGACATCAAGGCCGCGCGCAAGTAAACCGACGATCCATCCTCCTTCCGTTGCCGCGGCAGGGTCGCCTGCCGCGAAATTGGAGGGAGAGATAGGGTTCGCTTGTCGTGAACGTCTCCGACGGCGATGTCAGTTCGCGATCTCGCCGAGATAGCCGAGCAGGGAATCGTAGACGGCGCGTTTGTGCGGCAGGAACGGCAAGTCCTGCTGCACGCTGATGAAGAGAGGCAAGGTCGTGAAGCTCTCCGGAACGATCTTGCGCAAGCCGGAGGATTCGGCTTGCGCATAGGACGGCAGCATGACGATGCCGAGGCCCTGCTGCGCGGCATTCATCTGGGAGAACATGCTTGTCGCGCGGAAGCCAATCTTCGGGTGCTCGACAATATCCTCAAGCCATCGCGCCGAAGGGATGTAGGTCGGATCGTCGATATAGCCAATGAATGTTTCGTCGCGCAGGTCCGCCGGCTGCATGATCGCTCGCCCATTGATATATTCGTCGCTCGCATAAAGATGAAACCGGACGTCGGCAATTTTCTGCGTCGTCAGTGAAGCGGACGGCGGTTCAAAAAAGCTGACGAAGATATCGGCCTCACGTCTCGAAATATCGACATGGTTCGACGTGGTGATCAGATGAACCTCGATCCCCGGATAGCCAACCGATATCGCCTTGAGAGAGCGGGCAATCAGCAATGAACCGACACCCTCCATGGACGCGATGGTCACGCACCCGGTGACATCTGTTCCCTGGCTCGCGAAGCCTTGGATTTCGAGAAGGGCAGCCTCCATCTTCTCGATACGCGAAAATACCTCGTTGCCCAGGCGCGTCAGCGACAATCCTTGCCGGTTGCGTTTGAAGATTGTGCCTCCGGTGCTGAACTCCACCTGTGCGAGGCGCCTGCTGACGGTCGATTGATCGACGCCAAGCCGTCGCGCTGCGGCTATCAGCGTTCCGGTTCGGGCCACTTCCAGCACCACGCGGAAATGATCCCAGCCGAGTTGCGTGAGCGTTAGATATTTCGTCCCCATGCAGTGCTCGCTCCTGTCAAGCGCGCCATCAGGATTTGAATGCGCTACCCGTCTGCGACAGCGCCTTGGCGAAGTTCTTGATGTAATCGCTGGCGAGGGCGATTTTCTCGGGCGTTATCTCCGATCGCAAATAGCTGATGGCGACGGCCGCTTCCGAACCCTGGCCTTCCCAGCCGTGGATGGGTGCGCCGATCGACCACATGTGATCGCGCGTTTCACCGTCGTCGATCGAGAAGCCGCGCTCGCGGATCTCCTCGAGTTGCTTCACGAGCTGATTGACGTTCGGCACGCTGTTCTGCGTCAGCTTGACGAGGTCATGTCGTTTGTAGAACTCCCGCACCTCCTTGTTGGAGAGCGTGCTGAGCAGAGCCTTTCCGGTTGCCGTGCAGCACGCGGGCAGCTTCATGCCTGGCCTGAAGGTGATGCCGAGCGCGAGCGGGCTGTTGCGGCACGCGATGTAGATCACGTCGGGACCATCGAGCACGGCAAGAATCGCGGCTTCTCGATGGAACTGCGGGTAGCGATTCCATGTCGCGTAGAACTCCGCGGGGAGCTCCGAACTTTCGATGCGTGCGTTCGCCAATTCGACGACGCGAAGACCCAGCCGATAACTGCTGTTCGATAGCCGTTCCAGGAAACCGGCGTCCACGAGCGTGACGAGCAGCCCGTGTGCCGAGCTCTTTGCAATGCCGAGCTCTTCGGCAATCTCGGTCATGTTCACCGATCGTCCGGCGCGCGCGATGAAGGTCAAGATGCTCAAGCCGCGCGTCAAAGCGGGAGCGAGATCTTTCTTGATCGGCGGTTTTTTCGAAAGTGCCATTCAAACATTCCGTTGCGTTACGCATTCCAAACTTGTCGCGCTGCAGAAATTTTGCTGCGGCGGTGAGTCCATTGACAATCCCAAATTTGATGTCAAAATTCAATGTATCGAACTTGGTTCAATATGTCGAACTAAAAATAATGCGACTTTCGATGTCGTCCAATCTGCGGAGGTGGCCCCCTGTGAGGACGAACGTTCAAGTTTCGCCAGCAGCCGTCGACACGCGCTGCCGCACGACGCGAGCCGTTGCGGGATCCGAATGCAATGTCCGTCGCGGATTTGCGGATGTTGCGCGTGGCCGCATCCGGGGTGCTGTGACGCATGGCAAGCATCGATCAGCGAATATCAGGTAGGCCGCCACCAAAGGGTTGCGCTTCGACGTGCGCCCGGGTCGCGGACGAAAACGGTCGTTAAGGGAAGGACGTTCACGCAATCGGAGGGTGCTGTGCACCTTCGAAATAACAAGGGGAAGATGCAATGTTGTTGAAAGCAGCAGTTGTCGGCGTCGCATTGATCGCATCCGCCGTCGGTGCCCAGGCGCAGTCCAAGGAAACGGTCAAGATCGCCTTTATCGGCCCATTGTCCGGCGGCAACTCGGCGGCGGGCGTTGGCGGCAGAAATTCCGCCGCGCTTGCAGTGAACCTGAGAAACGACAATCCTTCTTCGAAGTACAAATACGAACTCGTCGCGCTCGATGACGAGTGCAAACCGAACGTCGGCATTCAAGTGGCGACGCGTGCTGCGACCGATCGGCATATCGTCGCCGGCGTGACGCACTATTGTTCGGCCGTAGCCATCGCCGCGGTCGATGTCTATCACCGTTTCGGCATGCCGGCCGTCGTATGGGGTGCGATCCTTCCGGCCATCACCTATGGCAACGACTACAAGGAGATCCATCGCGTCAACGGATCGATGCTCGACGAGACCGCGGTCGCGACAGACTTCCTGACCAAGCAAGGCTACAAGAAGTGGGTCATCGTTCATGACACGACTGACTACGGCAACGGCCTGCTCAAGTTCTTCCAGGAGAAGATTGCCAAGACCGATGGACAAATCATCGGCACGTTTGGCGTCGGCGCCGATCAGCAGGATTTCTCTGCCGAACTCCTGAAGATCAAGGAAGCCAAGCCGCAAATCGTCGTCTTCGCAGGTTTGACGCCGCTTGGCGTGCGGGTGCGCTCGCAGATGGAGCGCCTCGGCGTCAACATTCAGTTCGCCGGCGTCTCCGGCATCATGTCCACGTCCTATCTCGAGGCATTGGGCCCGACCGCCGAAGCCACGATCGCCTTCCACAATGGCGCGCCGGCGGAAACCCTTCCGGGCGGCAAGAAATTCGTGGACGATTATCAGAAGGCCGCCTTCAAGGATCCGGCGGAGCCTTACGGTCCCTACGCGTATGTCGCCGCCGACCTGATCATGTCCGCCATCGAAAAGGTCGGCCCGGATCGCAAGAAAGTTCTCGACGTTCTGAACGCGACGAAGGGATATCCGAGCATCGCCGGACCGATCACCTTCGACGACCACCGCAACAACAGCGTTGCGTCCACCAAATACGTGGCTCAGGACGGTCGCTGGGTCCGGTGGGAGGATAGCGAATACGCCAGCGGCAAACGCCAGATCAAGATCGCGAAGGACTGAGGCGCTGCAAAATGGCGATCCTGTTCGAATACTTTTTCAACGGCGCCGTGCTCGGTATCATGTACGCACTGGTCGCCGTTGGATTCACTCTGTTCTTCGGGGTGCTGGACGTCATCAAGTTCTCGCATGGTGACGTCCTCACTCTGGGCGCCTTTTCCGGTCTGGTTGCGTTTCTCGCGCTGCAACTGACCGGCCTCGATCTGCCTGTCATCGGCCTCGTCATCGTCCTCGTGGCGGCGTGCATCGTCACCGGTCTTGTCGGCGCAGCGATCGGGCAGTTCTTCGTCATCCCCATGCGCAACTCGTCCGCCTTCAACATTCTGCTGATGACGTTGATGATCGGCACGGCGATCCGGGAAGCGATCCGTCTTTTCTATCCGACCGGTGCCAATCCCAAGGCTTTTCCGGCGCTGCTGCCTAATTCACCCGTTGAGATCGGCGGCGTCTTTCTGCGACTCGACAGTCTCATCCTGCTCGCGTTGGGTTTTGCCATCGTCTTTCTGACGCACTGGTTGATCAGGCATACCAAGCTCGGGCTGGCCATCCGGGCGGTAGCTCAGGATGGCGACACCGCACAGGTGATGGGTATTCCCTTCAAGCAGACGGTGCTGGCGACATTCGCGCTCGGTTCCATGCTGGCCGGGATCGCCGGTGTGATGCACGGCATCTACTACAGCGAAATCAATTTCGGCGTTGGACTTCTGCTTGGCATCATCGGCTTCTCGGCGGCGGTGCTCGGCGGCCTCGGAAGCATCTGGGGTGCGATCATCGGCGGCTTTGCCTTCGCGGCGCTCCAGACGATTTGGGTCGTTCTGTTTCCCGACGCCAGCGGTTACCGCGACGTCTTCGCGTTCGCCGCGATCATTGTCGCCATGACGATCTTTCCGACCGGAATTATCGCCGAGCGCTACAGCGAGAGGGTGTGATCGTGAGTCTGCTGCGCGTCGGATCATCGGTCGCCATCATTGCGCTCGCCGTTATCTGGACAGTCATTGTGCTTGCGGCCGAGAGCCAGTGGCAGGTTCTTGCTGCACTGGTCGTTGCGGCTGTCGCGATCTTCGCTTTCTCGCGGATGCGGGCGGGGCGCGATCTCGCGTTCACATTGAACGACTCGGGGCCGTCGATCATCGCCATCATTCCGCTTGCCGTGCTGGTCGTGGCGTTCGCGATCCATCAGGACCATTTCCAGTTGATGATGCTAGCGTCGGTGCTGATCTACGGAATCGCCTGCGTCGGGCTGACCGTCCAGTTCGGTTATGCCGGTGTCATCAATTTCGCCGGAGCGGCGTTCTTCGGAATTGGCGGTTACACGGCCGCCGTGCTGGGAAGCACCGGTGTGCCCTCCCTTCTCACTCTGCTTGCCGGCGGCCTCACGGCCGCGATGATCGGCTGCATCATCATTCTGCCGGTGCTCAGGACCAAAGGCCACTATGCCGCGTTGATCACCATTGCGTTCGGATTGCTGTTCCGAAGCTTTCTCGAAGTGAACCATACATTGGGCGGGCCGCAGGGCCTCAAGGTCGAGGGTGCCAGCATCGCGGGAAGGTCTCTGCTCAACGGCATACAGCTTGGCACCCTGGAGCCGTCGTTCTATTTCAACTACGTGCTGCTGGCTCTTGCCGCGTTCACGCTGTTCTTCCTGCTGGCGCGCAATCTTGAAAAAAGCTGGATCGGCCTCAATCTCGATGCCGTGCGCGAGGATACCATCGGCGCATCGGTCTTCGGCATCAATGTCGCCGCATGGCGCATCTTCGCCTTTGTCGCTGGAAATTTCCTGATCGGCGTTGCCGGCGCGCTGTTTGCGATGATGCAGAATTTCATCGCGCCCAGCAACTTCACCTTCTCTGACTCGCTGCTGATGCTGTCGATCATCGTTCTCGGCGGCATCGGCAATCTGTGGGCGGTGCTCCCGGCGGCCATCCTCGTGGTTGTGCTTCCGGAGAAGCTGCAGGGGATCGGCGAATACCGCATCTTTGTCTTTGCCATTCTTGTGGTTCTCGTCCTGCGTTTCCGGCCGGCGGGACTGTTTCCTCGATCGATGCGCCAGTTCAGAAGGGAGGTCGGCCAATGAACCAGCTGTTCTCGGCGCGAGATGTGTCCGTCAGGTTCGGCGGCGTTCACGCGGTCGACAATCTCTCGCTCGATATCGTCGAGGGATCCATCACCGGCCTCATTGGCCCCAACGGTTCGGGAAAAACGACCTTCTTCAATGCCATCACGGGCCTTTGCAAATTGGCCGGGGGGCGCATTGCAATCGATGGTCAGGAGATCGGCGGGCTGCAGCCTCGCGAGATCTACGGCTTCGGCGTCACACGGACGTTTCAACGCTCGCGTCTCTGCTTGTCGCTTTCCGTTTTCGATAACATCGTGATTGGCCGGCAGAATGCGCTCGATTTGGGGCTGATTGGAAATCTGCTGCGCCGCCGGCGGTTCAACGAAGCCGTCCGCGAAAACCATGAGCGCGTGCATGCCTTGCTGATGGCCTTCAGCGAACCGCTGGCGCGGCGGATCTTCGATCCTCTGCACAGCCTGAGCATGATCGACAGGCGGCGGATCGAGGTTTGCCGTGCACTCATCGCCGAGCCGCGGCTGCTGCTGCTCGATGAACCGTCCGCGGGCATGACGCCCGACGAAACGCGCGAGTTCATGGACGACATTCTCAACGTGCGCAAAAACAATCCGCGCATGAGCATCGTCATCATCGAACACGAAATGGACCTGATGCAGCGTGTTGCAGAGCGCTGCGTGGTTCTCAACTACGGCCGCATGGTCGCCGACGGGACATTCGAGACTGTCGTCGCTGACCCTTGGGTGCAGGAGGCCTACCTGGGGACATCATGAGCGGGACTCTGATTACGAAAAACATTACCGCTGCTTACGGCAGCGCGCGCGTGCTCTCCGGCGTATCCATTGCGGCCAAGGCCGGAGCGATTACCTGCATTCTCGGTGCCAACGGTTCCGGGAAGACCTCGCTCATTCGCGCGATCCTCGGTCTTCTTCCGGTGATCGAAGGAGAGGTCTCGCTGGATGGCGAGGCGCTGGGTGGTCTCTATCCGCACGCGCGTATTGCACGTGGTGTCGGTTGCGTGCCGGAAGGTCGCAAGCTGTTCCCGAAGATGACGGTCGAGGAGAACCTGCGCGTCGGAGCCTATCTCGTGAAGGACAATTCCATCGTCGTCAAAAGGCTGGACAAAGTCTATGCGACCTTTCCGCGGTTGGCGGAACGAAAGCAGCAGTTCACCGGCACGATGTCGGGCGGTGAGCAGGCGATGGTTTCGATCGGCCGGGCGTTGATGAGCGAGCCGCGAATTCTTCTGATCGATGAGCCGTCGCTCGGTCTTTCCCCGGCGCTGGTGCGTGACTCCTTCGCCATCATCCGCGAGATCAACACGTCCGGCATTTCCGTATTGCTCGTCGAGCAAAACGTGAGACAAACTCTTGCCATTGCCGATTACGGCTATGTTATCAGTCAGGGAACTGTCGTAGCGCAGGGGACGTCCGCAGAACTTCTAAACGACGAAGAAATGAAGAAGGCCTATTTTGGCGTTCACTAGCGTTGTGCCTTGTTCGCGTCCCTGCGCCGAGGCGCCGGAGATGCGATGACTGATCACGATACGATGCTTGCTCCCGAGGACGTCGAGAGGTTCGGCGCCGATCCACGCGCGACATTCCGCGCCAATCTGGCGTCGGTCGAGGACCGTATCGCGCGGGCCTGCGCGCGCGCTGGTCGAGCGCGTTCGTCCGTGCGGCTCCTGCCCATTACAAAGACGGTGCCAGCCAATGTCCTCCGCTTTGCCCATGCGGCGGGGATCAGCGCGTTCGGTGAGAACAAGATCCAGGAGGCCATGACGAAGCGTGAGTCCCTTGGCGATCTCGATATCGATTGGAGCATCGTCGGACACCTGCAGACCAACAAGGTCAAATATCTGACTCGCTTCGCCCGCGAATTCCATGCACTCGACAGTCTGCGGCTTGCCGATCGGCTCAATAAGCGCCTCGAGCGCGAGGACGGTTTCCTCGACGTGTATGTGCAGGTCAACACCTCCGGCGAGGAGAGCAAGTACGGCCTGCACCCCGATGCGCTGCTGCCGTTCGTTGACACGCTTGCGCAATTTCAGCGCCTAAGGCCGCGCGGGTTGATGACGCTGGCGCTGTTTTCATTGGACATGACCGAGGTTCGCCGTTGCTTTGTGCTGCTACGCGAACTGCGGGACAAAGCCGTCGAACACAATGCCGGGCTGACCGAGTTGTCGATGGGGATGACGGGTGATTTCGAGGTGGCGATTGAGGAAGGTGCGACCGTTGTGCGCGTGGGACAAGCCATTTTCGGCAAGCGGCCGACTCCCGACAACTACTATTGGCCTGCATAGCTCGGAAAGGTACCGGCTTGTCCGCCGGTTGGAGGCAGCGAAGCCGATATTCACCGCGCGAGAAGAGGGCTAGCAGAATTTGACGCCCGCCATTCGGCCGTTGCGCCAGACGATCTTGCAGGGCTTGCCGGGACCGTTCGGCGTGGTGCTCATTGTGAACTGGCTAGGCAATCGCTCGCCGGGCGAAACGACGAGCTTTGCGCCCGAGCTGGATATGTCAGCCAGCTGGCATTCGCGTTTGGCGAATCCGCCGTCGAGCATGATCCAGGCGTGCTGGTTGCGCTGAAAGCGCCGTTCGCGTTTTTGCTTTGATCCGAACATTCGGCGAGTTGACCAGATCGCGGTCAAGATACCGTTAAGCCGAATTGTTAAAAGCAAACGCGCAAGAGGAACCCGTCCGGTGCATCTGCGTGTTCCGCGAGCGTCCGGCCTTGTCGCAAAATCGAAGACGATCGAGCGCGGCGCAGCGACCTCGCGCTAGAGCATGGCGATCCGCTTGTTCCTCGGCTGCGGAGAGCGAACGACCTCCTGGCGAATCTGCGCGGTAAGGTCACGAATGTGCGCGCGCATCACCTGCTCGGCGAGATCGGGATCTTTCTTTTCCAGCGCGGCCAGCAATTTGTCGTGGTCGTCGCAGGATTGCGGCAGATGCATCGGGGGCGAGCTCTTGCGCTGGACGCGCATGGCGCGGATCTGCGCGAAGATCGACGCCAGCAGACGTTCGAGCGTCACGCTCTGGGCCGCGCGCACCAGCTGTTCGTGAAAATCGACGGCGATAGTGTAGTAGCCCTCGACCTCTTCCTGTTCGAGGAAGGTGTGTTGCTGGGCGACGTTGGCGCGCAGCAATGCAAGCTGGCGATCGGTGATTTTTTCTGCGGCCAGTCGCGCGGCCATGCCCTCGAGCGCTTCGCGGGCGAGATAGATGTCGAGCACGCGCTCCGGATCGTACTCGATCAGATAGACGCCGAGCCGCGGGGCAATTTCGACGATGCCTTCAGCCTCGAGCCGGTTGATGGCGCTCCAGAGTGGCGTGCGACTGACGCCGAGTTCGCGGCTGAGTTCCTCGACGCTGATCTTTTCGCCCGGGTTGTAGCGGCTGCCGTTGATGAAGAGATCGCGGAGAAACGTATAGGCGTCTTCGCTTAGGTTCGAGCGGACGAGTTTTTTGGGCATTCGAATCACCAAGACGATTAACTGAGAGCTTCTTAGTCCACATAATGCATACTTGAAATGAAGAATTAAGAGGGCTCCCTAGTATTTTTGGATAAGCCGGTATAGCGCAACCCACTGATATATCAAAAATCTCTCCGAAACTGAGCGGCTTTCCCGATATCTGGCTAGAAACACTTGCTTCTTTCCATGAAATGTAACATGATACATTTGATGTTGATGGTTCTGCCGCAAGAGGGAGCGGGCGATGACGGTTCAGGTGACGAGTGCGGCGTTGGAGTCGGTTCCGCTGGCGGATCACTTCTCGTGCAAGGAC
>MKVX01000019.1 GCA_001899255.1 Rhizobiales bacterium 62-47 | reverse complement strand
AGTCCGTCGATCTCTCGCGATATCCCGATCTTCATAAATCCTCCGGCGGCGCAGGACGCATGCGTGCACGAAATCGTTGCGCACCGCCGAACGGCAGCGCGATCAACAAGGCATCAGGTCAGGAAAATCGCCATCATGGCAACGACGAAGATCACCGTGCCGGTGCCGTATTTTACCAGCTTGATGAAGCCCTCATAGGTGGCCTCGTGGGCGATGTAATCGTTGCCGTCCGCTGTCGTGTAAGCCACTTCGCTATGGTCAGCCATAAGTCCCTCCAGTCCAATTCCAAGGATTGTCGTGGCCTTACCGCAATCCTACCGGGAGAGCAACGGCGACCAACCGGGCGACGCGGTTTGGCGACCTCAATTCAAGACTTTTTGGACCAGCGCCTGCGCTGGCGTTCTGGATATGTACGGAGGGCCACCGACCTGTCGTCGAGGGGGTGGCCCTGCTCTCGCTAGCCCATCGACTCCAACTCATCGATCATACCGGCGATCACCGACAGCCCGCCGTCCCAGAATTTGGGATCCTTGGCATCCAGCCCGAACGGCTTGAGCAGTTCGGAATAGTGCTTGGTGCCTCCCGCCGACAGCATGGCCAGATAGCGCTCGGCAAAGCCGGCAGCCGCATTCTCGTAGACCGCATAGAGCGAATTCACCAGGCAATCGCCGAAAGCATAAGCATAGACATAGAACGGCGAATGGATGAAGTGCGGGATATACATCCAATAGGTCTCGTAGCCCGGCTTGATCTCGATTGCAGGTCCCAGACTTTCGCTTTGCACGCTGAGCCAGATTTCGCCGATGCGTTGCGCGGTCAGTTCGCCGTTGCGCCGCTCGGTATGGATCGCGCGCTCGAACGAGTAGAACGCCACCTGGCGCACCACGGTGTTGATCATGTCCTCGACCTTGCCCGCCAGCAGCGCCTGCCGCTGTTTGGCATTCCTGGTCTCGCCGAGCAGCCGCCGGAAGGTCAGCATTTCGCCGAATACGCTGGCGGTCTCCGCCAGCGTCAGCGGCGTCGGCGCCATCAGCGCGCCGTTCTTCGCCGCCAGCACCTGATGCACGCCGTGACCGAGTTCATGCGCCAACGTCATGACATCGCGCGGCTTGCCTTGATAGTTCATCAGCACATAGGGATGGGCCGATGGCGTCGTCGGATGCGAGAAGGCACCGGGCGCTTTGCCCGGACGTACCGGCGCGTCAATCCAGTGCTCGGTGAAGAAACGCTCGGCGATCCGCGCCATCTCCGGAGAAAACGCGCCATAGGCGGTCAGGACCATCTTGCGCGCATCGTGCCACGGGATGCTGCCGCTCGCGGCAAATGGCAGCGGTGCGTTACGGTCCCAGTGCGCCAACTTCTTCTTTTTCAGCCAGCCAGCCTTCAACGCATAATAGCGGTGCGACAGCCGAGGATAGGCGGCGCGCACCGACGTGACCAGCGCATCCACAACCTCGCGTTCGACGCGATTGGCAAGATGGCGCGAGTCCGCGACATCCTGAAAGCCACGCCAGCGATCGGAAATTTCCTTGTCCTTGGCCAGCGTATTGGTGATCAACGCGAAGGTGCGCTCGTTAGCCTTGAAGGTCTTCGCCAAGGCTTGCGCTGCGGCCTTGCGTTTCGCAGGCGCGCGGTCCTGCAGCAAATTCAGCGTCGGCTCGATCGCCAAGTCCTTGGCCCCGACCCTGAAGCGCAGGCCGGAGATGGTCTGATCGAACAAACGATTCCATGCTGAGTAACCGCTCACCGACTTTTCGTGGAATAGCTGTTCGACGCGATCCTCGAGCTGATACGGCTTGTCCTTGCGGCTATCCTCGATCCACGGCCGGTAATAACCAAGCTCCGGCGTCTGCATGGCGCGCTCGATCACCGCATCGTCGATGCGATTGAGTTCGAGCGCGAAGAACAGCAAATGCAGCGAGGCGGCGGTGAGCCGCTCGGACACGTCGCCGTAAAATTTCGAGATCGCCGGATCGACACTGTCGCCGGCGTGAATCAGTCCGGCAAACGAGCCGAGCCGCCCGGCCAGATCGTCGATCGCCTCGTAGCGCTTCACCGCCTGCGCCAGCCACGCCCCGCCCTCCGGCTTGGCAGTTTCCTCTGCCAGCTTGCCTTTGTAGTCCGCTTCGAAGGCGGCGCAGTCCGCATCCATCCGGTCGAGATCGCGGACAATTTCCGGTGCATCGATGCCGGAATACAGATCGGTCAAATTCCATTCCGGCAACTTGCCGGCCTTGGCGGCAGCGTTGCGCGGCTTCGCCACCGCGGCGCGTTTGGCCACCGAGGCTTTTGCTTTGCCGGATTTGCGTTTGGGGGCCGACTTGCGGAGAGGAGATGCGGAACGCGAAGCCATATTTATCAAACCTGCTTTTGTTCAAACCCGTCGAACCACGACAACCTGCGACAGCGACGTGACGCCGCGGTGACAACTCTTAAGACCACGTTAATCGCCATCGGCGAGAGTGCCCCGATTCGAGACAGATAGGTGTCTTGTGCGGAGAGTGCCATGGTTGCCACGATTTTGATCGCTGACGACGACGCTGTACAGCGCCGTCTCGTGGAAAACATGGTGCAGCGGTCCGGTTACGAAGCGTGGGTGGTCGACAGCGGCGATGCCGCCATCGCGCTGCTCACAGGACCGGACGCGGCGCAGATCGATGCGATGGTTCTCGATCTGGTGATGCCCGGTCTCGACGGCCTCGGCGTACTGAGCAAGATGCGTGAGGCCGGTATCAATGTGCCGGTCATCGTGCAAACGGCGCATGGCGGCATCGACAACGTGGTCTCGGCGATGCGCGCCGGCGCCCATGATTTCGTCGTCAAGCCGGTCGGCGTCGAACGTCTGCAAGTTTCGCTCCGCAACGCACTCAATGCCAGCGCCCTCAAGGGCGAGCTGCAACGCATCCGTCACAGCCGTGAAGGGCGATTGACCTTCGCAGATATCATCACTCGCAGCGATGCCATGGGCAATGTGCTGCGCACCGCGCAAAAGGCCGCAGCCTCCAGCATTCCCGTGCTGATCGAAGGCGAATCCGGCGTCGGCAAGGAACTGATCGCCCGCGCGATCCACGGCACCGGCGAGCGCCGGGCCAAGGCTTTCGTCGCGGTCAACTGCGGCGCGATTCCCGACAATCTGGTGGAGTCGATTCTGTTCGGTCACGAGAAAGGCGCCTTTACCGGCGCAACCGAGCGGCACACGGGCAAATTCGTCGAAGCCTCGGGCGGCACGCTGTTCCTCGATGAAGTCAGCGAACTGCCGCTGAACGCCCAGGTGAAACTGCTGCGCGCGCTGCAGGAAGGCACCGTGGAAGCCGTCGGCGGCCGCAGGCCGGTGAAGGTCGACGTGCGGATCATATCCGCCAGCAACCGCAACCTGATCGAGCGCGTCAAAAGCGGTCTGTTCCGCGAAGACCTGTTCTATCGGCTGCACGTCCTGCCGATCACCATTCCACCGCTGCGCGCGCGTCGCGAGGACATTCCGCATCTGGTGCGGCACTTCCTCGCCCGGTTCTGCGCCGAGGAAAATCGCAGTATCTCAGGCGTCAGCGGCGAGGCCATGGCAAGGCTCGGACAATTCGATTGGCCCGGCAACATCCGACAACTGGAGAACGCCGTTTATCGCGCGGTGGTGATGAGCGAAGGGGATCAACTCGGCGTCGCCGATTTCCCGCATCCGGCGACACAGCAACTGGACCAGGCGGACTACGCCGAAGAGCCGCTGCTGATCGAATCCTCGGCGCACTCGATGGCGCCGGATATTATCCCCGGCGATTTCCCTACGCCACTACCGACCGGCACGCTCAATATGCTTGCCGAGGACGGCGAGATGCGCCCGCTCGGCGACATGGAAGCGGAGATCATCCGCTTCGCCGTTGCCCACTATCGCGGGCAGATGTCGGAAGTGGCGCGGCGGCTGAAAATAGGCCGGTCGACGCTTTATCGAAAACTCGACGAAGCCGCCGCCGATCAGAAGTCCGAATGACGCGGAAGGCCGCGTTGACTGACGCCGATTACGGCAGCACCGCGGCCGGCACGCGGGAGCATCGTACCCCGGCGCGATGCGGCCGGATTGAACCGTTGCGGTGCGGTGACAGACCAAGGGAAAAGCATGCGGCGAAATCGTCCAGCGCGTTGCAAATCGCAGGGTTTGAAGTCAGTTTGTCGTGAAGCGTCCGGTGTCGCGCTAGTAGCACACCCGTGACGCGTGTATCGTCGGGGTGAAATCGTTTAGTGCGCCTTGATCCGACAGCAATCTAAGCTGACAGACTAACTATATGACGATGGGCCTGGAGCGAAACGCGGCACCAGCAGTTATATCTGGCGCGGTTCCGCCCGCGGGCCGAGGCAAGTTGACAGTTTGGCAAAGTCATCGTGGCAAACTGGTAAGGATAGACGAATCTGTTCCAAGACTGGAACACGGTCACTGAGGGGAATGAGAATGCGGAACTATTCGACTGGCCGGACTGGATTTGACCGCGTGCTGATGGCCGTCGCGGCGACATTCCTGACAGTTTCTGCTGGTGCAGCGCTCGCCCAATCCTCTACCAAGAGCGCCGCCGAACTGGCGATCGATGCCGCCATCCCGTTCCCGGAACCCGCCAACGTCCCGCCGCCGACGGCCGCCGACATCCAGATGGACAGCACCCCGGCCGCCGGGACAACAGACACCAAAACCGTCGAGACCAAGCCCGCCAGCGAGACCAAGACCGAGACGACGGCCAGCACGACGCCTGCTGCTCCGGCGACGGCGGTGACCGCGCCGACTTCAACGCCCGCAACCGAACAGGCGACGGCGCCCGCCACCGAGCCCGCCAAAGCCCCGGTCCAGACGGCGAGCAAGGTCGCACCTGCCGATCAGCCGGTCGCCGATAGACTGCGCGAGCTGATCGAGACCAAGGCGTCGCGCTATTTCGATCGCAAGAACGAACGCGCAGCAATCGAGAAATTCTATGCCGCCCGGGACTATGCGCCGTTGTGGACGGCTGCGGGTGCGTTGAACGCATCCGCCAAGGGTGTCATCGCGCGGCTCAACGATGCCGCCGCCGACGGTCTCAACCCTGCGGAATATCCGGCGCCGAACTTCGCCGCCGCGACCGGTCCCGATGCGCTCGCCGAAGCGGATCTCAAGCTGACCGCCAGCATGCTCGACTATGCGCGTCAGGCCCAGAGCGGCCAGATGCACTGGTCGCAGGTCAGCGCTGATATTCAGTATCCGGAGCACCCGGTCGACCCCAACGAGGTGCTGGCGAACGTCACTACCGCCAAGGACGCGTCAGCCGCGCTGGAGGCCTATAACCCTCCGCACAAGCTCTACAAGGAGCTGAAGGCGAAGCTGGCCGAGCTGCGCGGCCAGTCGGAGGGACCGGTCACTCAGATCGCTAACGGACCGGAACTGAAGTTCGTCAAGACCAAGAAGAACCCCAACCCGGTCGCGATGGAGGATACCCGCGTTCCGCAATTGCGCGCCAAGCTGGGCGTGACCGAAAATCCGCAGGACAACCGTTACGACGCGGACGTCGCCACGGCGGTGCGTAAATTCCAGGCTCATGCCGGGTTGAAAGCCGATGGCGTGCTCGACGAGCGCACTGTGAAGGCCATCAACAGCCCAAAGCGCGACCGCCAGATCGACACCATCATCGTCAATATGGAGCGCTGGCGCTGGCTGCCGCGCCAGCTCGGTGCGCCGTCGCTCGGCAATGCATACGCCATCCTCAACATCCCGGATTATACGCTCAAGGTGATGCAGCATGGCGCCGAGGTCTGGAAGACCCGCGTCGTGGTCGGCAAGCCGGGCAAACACGCCACGCCGCTTCTGACCGAGACGATGAAATACATCACGGTCAATCCGACCTGGAACGTGCCGCCCTCGATCATCTACAACGAATACCTGCCGGCCCTGCAGCAGGACCCCACCGTGCTCGATCGCATGGGTCTCAAGTTGGAGCGTAACCGCGACGGCAGCATTCACATCTCGCAGCCACCCGGCGAGCGCAACGCGCTGGGCCGCATCCGCTTCAATTTCCCGAACAAGTTCCTGGTCTATCAGCACGACACGCCGGACAAGAACCTGTTCGCCAAGGAAGAGCGGGCTTTCAGCCATGGCTGCATGCGCGTGCAGAATCCGGATCAATACGCCGCGACGGTGCTCAACATCGTGATGCCGAACGAGCATTACACGCCCGAGAAGGTGCGCGCGATGTACGGCAACAGCGAGCGGGACATCAAGTTCGCGACGCCGCTTCCGGTCAACATCACCTACCAGACCGCCTTTGTCGAAGGCGGCAAGCTGCAAATCCGCAAGGACGTCTACGGCCGCGACGCGACCATGCTCGCCCTGCTCCGCAACGAAAAGGGCAAGAACCTCGAGGCTGTCGTCGCCCACGCCCAGCCGAACTATTCCCGCCCGCGCGCGGATATCCCGCAGGGTGTCGCCTATAACGACGATCGCGGCGGCGGATTCGGCGGCGGCTTCAGCAGCGGCCCGTCATTCTTCGAGCGGCTGTTTGGACCGCCTCCGGCACCCCCGGCGGCGGAAAACGGGCGGGGCCGGAGAATTTACCGCTGAACCCTTCACCCAGGGTATTTCAGAAATTTATCAATAATATCAAAGGGCTTCGTCGGATTGACGAAGCCCTTTTTATTAACCATTGTCCACCAGCGTTTCATCGGCGGGCAATTTTTCGCCATACTCGACAGGCTAATTTCCCGGTCTCAATCCGGAATGAGGGTAAATCTCGATTAACCCTCCTGTTTTAAGACTTGTTATCCTCTTTCGCTGCAATGGGGTTGCGAAAGAGTCCTCGACGACGCGTCCTCTGGGTGGGCTCATTCGTGCTTGTTGGTTTCGCACGTCTTTTGAAATCATTGTCTATGCCACGGGCCGGATACCGGGTTGGCCTGACGTCACTGCTGTTGCTGGCGGGCGCCGGATCGGTGCATGACGCCACTGCGCTGGGCGAGACCCGCACGCTGTCGTTCCATCACACCCACTCCGGCGAAGACCTCACCGTTACTTTCAAGCGCAACGGGCGCTATGACGAGGCTGCGCTGAAGAACCTGAACTACTTCCTGCGCGACTGGCGCAGCCAGCAGCAGACCACGATGGATCGTTACCTGTTCGACGTACTCTGGGAAGTCTATCGCGACGTCGACGGCAAACAGCCGATCCAGATCATCTCGTCCTACCGTTCGCCTGCCACCAACGCCATGCTCCGCCGCCGCTCTGCCCATACCGGCGTGGCCCGCTTCAGCCAGCACATGCTCGGCCATGCGATGGACTTCTTCATCCCCGGCGTGGCGCTCGAAAAGATCCGTTTCGCCGGGCTGCGTTTGCAAAGGGGCGGCGTCGGTTTCTATCCGACCTCCGGGTCGCCGTTTGTGCATCTCGACACCGGCAGCATAAGGCACTGGCCGCGGATGACCCACGACCAGCTGGCCCGTGTATTCCCGAACGGCCGCACCGTTCACATCCCATCGGATGGCAAACCGCTGGCCGGCTATCAACTGGCGCTGGCCGATATCGAGAAACGCGGCAACGGCGACGACAGCTCCCCCGCCGGCAAGTCGAAGAATCTGTTTGCGGCGCTGTTCCGCGGCAAATCGGGTGAGGACGAGGACGAAGCGCCGGCGAAGAACGCGGCACCCGACACCAAGCAGGCCGCTGCGGCAGTGGTGGCATCCACCGCTCCTGCACCCAGCTCTGAACCGGTTCCGCTCCCGCGCGCCAAGCCCGCCACCGCGGCAACCTATCAAGTCGCGTCGGCGGATTCCCGTATCGCTCCGCCGCCGCAACCGGCCAAGCAGGACACCGCCGCTGCCGAACCGCGCCCGCAGACGCCGGCCGATATCATCAATGCCCGCGGCTTCTGGGATGATGCGCCGGCCAAGCCGAAACAGCCTACGCCGGCGCAGGTTGCCTTGTTGAATGCGCGCAAGGCGCTGGCGGCAGCGACCGCCGCCGCCGATCCGCAGCCCACCGCCAGCATCGCGCAGGATTTCGATTCCCGCGCCTTCAATGCGCTCGCATACGCCCCCGTCGCATCGCCGATGGATCGCGCCCACATCGTCGCTGCCAGCGCGCCGATCCCGCGTAGCATGCGACCGGCTTCAGCCGCGCATAACCCCATGAACGTCAATGAGGTGACCACCGTGGTCGCCAAGAATCGCCAGGGCCGCGCCGGTCAGGTCGCGCTGTCGACACGCATTGCCGCAGCGAGCAAGGATAACGATGTCTGGACGCGCGCCATGATCCTGGCGCCAAGCGCCACCACCGCGATGTCATCGTCAGTGTTCGGCGAGCCCGATATGGCGGCGATGCGCGTGCATTTCGTCAAGCCAGCCGCTACCGTGGCGATGACATTCTCCGGCGATCCGCAGCCCGGCATGATCTGCGACCGCTTCACCGGCTCGGCCGTCTCGAATGTGCCGACCACGGCATTCCAGACCGCATCGCTGCGCTGAGCGCACCGCGTCTCGCCTCTACGAACATCCAGCGCCAAGGCTATTACCGTTGCGACGCAGCCGTCACGACAAAACGCGGGGCCACCGGCGACCCGCGTTCCATCAGCCTAGGTGTATCGATCGCTAAGCGTGCAGTCCCACGTCAAGCCGGACGCGTGGGCCTTACAGCATCCCGAGAGCTTGCAGATACGTCTCCAGGATCGTCTCCTGCTCGGCGCGCTCGTTGGCGTCCTGCTTGCGCATCCGCACGATGGTTCGCAGCGCCTTGACGTCGTAACCGTTACCCTTGGCCTCGGCGTAAACGTCGCGGATATCGTCGGAGATGGCTTTCTTTTCTTCTTCAAGCCGCTCGATACGTTCGATGATGGCCTTGAGCTGGTCCTTGGCGAATCTGGTCGCAGGCTCTTCCTTGACGGCGGCAGCGGTGGCCATCCTGTACTCCTGGTGTACTCGAATTGATGGAAATGACCCGCTGGTCGGCAGGCCGTATCGCGCCCGACACTCAAGAGTGAAGCCAGTTTCGTCAAGCCGACATCCGGCTCATCCACAGCGGCCCCACAGAAGAAATCGGCTCGGGCAGATCGCGCTTGCGCCCTGCCCGCAGTCTCGCAGAAGAATCAATGGCCCGTAGAGTTCTTGGCCATCGCCGCAAGTTGCTCCGGGCTCGCCGTTCCCTGATATTTGGCCTTCCAGGTCTCGTAGGGCATGCCGTAGACCGCCTCGCGGCTGTCGTCCTTGCTCATTGCAACGCCCTTGGCGTCGGCGGCATCCTTCATCCAGTTGGAGAGGCAGTTGCGGCAGAAACCGGCAAGATTCATCAAATCGATATTCTGAACGTCGGTTCGCTCCTGCAGGTGCGCGACGAGGCGACGAAACACCGCAGCTTCCAACTCTGTTCTGGTTTTGTCGTCGATCGTCATGGCAGGTCTCTTGCTGTTGCGCGCGGCACCGCGCGGCTCGGTGGATCAGGTCAGCCTTAAATAGGGGCTGGCACGGATTTTTGCACATCGGTCCGGCAAAACAAACCGCTTCGCACTTTGCGCATTCATGCTCTAGGCTGACGCGAAATGTTCAATGGATTGATATAGCTTCGCTGCATGATCACCGCCGATTCTCGCACCCGCAGCAGGTTCGCCCGCCTCACCTTCGCCACCACCGCGACCTGCGTGCTGGCCCTGACGATGATGTGTGGCTGGACCGCGCCCGCGGCCGCGGATTTTCGCCTCTGCAACAACACCTCGAGCCGCGTCGGCATCGCACTTGGCTATAAAGACGCTGAAGGCTGGACTACCGAGGGCTGGTGGAACGTCTCCTCACGGAGTTGCGAAACCCTGCTGCGCGGCACGCTGGTGGCCCGTTATTATTACATCTATGCGCTCGACTACGATCGCGGCGGCGAATGGTCCGGCCAGGCCTTCATGTGCTCGCGCGACAAGGAATTCACCATCCGCGGCACCGAGAATTGTCTGGCGCGCGGATTCGATCGCACCGGCTTCTTCGAGGTCGATACCGGCGAGCAACGCTCATGGACCGTACAATTGACCGAGACCAGCCAGCAGAACCCAAAGCGCCTGCCAGGACTGCCCGCGCCGGGCAGCCTGCCGGGCCTGCCAAACGCACCGGGCGTCTCCGGAACGCCGCCAGCCTCGCCGCCGCCCGGAAACAAGCCATGAGACGTCTGCGCCGTATCAAGATCCTGGCCACGCTCGGCCCGGCGTCGTCCGACAGCGCCATGATCCGGCGCTTGTTTGAAGCCGGCGCCGACGTGTTCCGGATCAACATGAGCCACACGCCTCACGACAAGATGCGCGAGTTGGTGACGACGATCCGCAACGTCGAGGGCAGCTATGGCCGGCCGATCGGCATTCTGGTCGATCTGCAGGGACCAAAGCTGCGGCTGGGCTCGTTCGCCGGCGGATCGATCCAACTCAACAACGGCGCACGTTTCATTCTCGATTCCAGTCCGGAACCGGGCGACGCCACGCGCGTCTGCCTGCCGCATCCGGAAATCCTCGCGGCACTCAAGCCGGGCCACGCGCTGCTGCTCGACGACGGCAAGGTGCGCCTGATCGCCGAGGAAACCTCGCCGCAACGCGCCGTGACGCGCGTGGTGATCGGCGGCAAGATGTCGGACCGCAAGGGCGTCAGTCTCCCCGACACCGATCTGCCGATGTCGGCGATGACTCCGAAAGATCGCGCCGACCTCGAGGCCGCGCTGGTCACCGGCGTCGACTGGGTCGCATTGTCATTCGTGCAGCGTGCCGACGATGTGGTCGAGGCGAAGAAGATGATTCGCGGCCGCGCCGCGGTGATGGCCAAGATCGAGAAGCCGCAGGCCATCGATCGTCTCGCCGAAATCATGGACGCATCCGATGCCCTGATGGTGGCGCGCGGCGATCTCGGCGTCGAACTGCCGGTCGAGCGCGTTCCCAGTCTGCAGAAACAGATGACGCGCATGGCTCGGCGCGCCGGCAAGCCGGTGGTGATCGCCACCCAGATGCTGGAGTCGATGATCCAGAGTCCGGTGCCGACCCGCGCCGAAGTGTCCGACGTCGCCACCGCGGTCTATGAGGGCGCCGACGCCATCATGCTCTCCGCGGAATCCGCCGCCGGAAAATTCCCGGTGGAAGCCGTCGCAACGATGAACCGCATCGGCGAAGAAGTGGAGCGCGATCCGACTTATCGTGGCGTGCTGACCGCGCAACGTCCCGAACCGGAAGCGACCGCCGGCGACGCCATCGCCGACGCCGCGCGGCAGATCGCCGAAACACTCGACCTCTCGGCGATCATCTGCTGGACCAGTTCCGGATCGACGGCGCTGCGCGTGGCCCGCGAGCGGCCGAGACCGCCTGTCGTGGCGATCACGCCGAACGTCGCAACAGGACGCAAGCTGTCGCTGGTCTGGGGCGTGCACTGCGTTGTCGCGGAAGATGCGCACGACCAGGACGACATGGTCGATCGCGCCGGCAGCATCGCTTTCCGCGACGGCTTCGCCAAAGCCGGCCAGCGCGTCATTATCGTTGCGGGCGTGCCGCTCGGCACACCGGGCGCCACCAACATGGTGCGAATTGCCTATGTCGGGCCGAACGGCGACGCGGATATGTGAGCGCCACGAGAGCGTTCGATCAAGCCGATCTCGCGCTTGCCGACGAAGATATATTCGTACATTCTAATGTTTCTCTCAGCGGCCTCGTCAGCTGACATCCTGCCCGGATGTCAGCGCGGGGTTTGAAAGCGAAGCCGAGCCAGCAAGATTCGGATCGCCAAAAATGGACTGCGCGTCCAACCAGGAGAAACGCCATGATCGACAGACGCCGTCTGCTCGCGGGCTCAACCGCGACCATTGCAACGCTCGGCTCCGGATCAATTTTCAGTTCGATAGCTGCACTTGCCGAAACCGTCACGTTGCCATTCGACAACGGTGAACGGCCGCTGGTGAAATACCCGCAGAAGCGGCTGATGATCGGACAAACCAGCCGCCCACCGCAGCTCGAAACGCCATTCTCGGTTTACAACGAAAGCGTCATCACGCCGAACGACGCATTCTTCGTGCGTTATCATCTCGCCGACATTCCGCTCGAGATCGATCCCGCGACGTTCACGGTCGAGATCAAGGGCAAGGTCGACAAACCGTTGAAGCTGTCGCTCGCAGACCTCAAGAAAATGCCTGCACGGGAGATCGTCGCCGTCACCCAGTGCTCCGGTAACAGCCGCGGGTTTTCCACGCCCCGCGTCGCCGGCGGTCAGTCCGGCAACGGAGCGATGGGCAACGCGCGCTGGAAGGGCGTGCCGCTCAAGGCCGTGCTCGACAAGGCCGGGGTTCAGGCCGGCGCCAGGCAAGTGGTCTTCGGCGGCCTCGATGGTCCGGTCAGCGACAAGACGCCCGACTTCGCCAAGGCGCTCGATCTCGATCATGCCCGCGACGGTGAGGTGATGCTGGCCTACACCATGAATGGCGAGAATCTGCCGATGCTCAACGGTTTCCCGCTGCGCCTCGTCGTGCCGGGTTATTACGGCACCTATTGGGTCAAGCATCTCAACGAGATCACTGTCATCGACAATGTCTATGACAATTTCTGGATGAAGACCGCTTATCGGATTCCGGACAACGACTGCAATTGCGTCGAACCGGGCACCGCGCCGAAGGCGACGATTCCGATCAACCGCTTCACCGTGCGCTCCTTCGTCACCAATCTGCGCGACGGCGCGAAAGTGAAAGCCGGCGCCGAAACGCGCCTGAAGGGCATCGCCTTCGACGGCGGTAAAGGCATCAAGGAGGTTGCGGTCTCGATCGATGGCGGCAAGAGCTGGCTGCCGACAAAGCTCGGCAAGGACCTCGGCAACTATTCGTTCCGCGAATGGCATACTGCGGTGAAGCTGCCCGCCGGCACTCACGACATCAAGGTGCGTGCAACCAGCAACGACGGCAAGACGCAGCCGATGGAAGCCAAATGGAATCCCGCCGGATATCTGCGCAACGTCGTCGAAACCGTTCACGTCACGGCAGCTTGAGGAGAACCGCCATGAACCGATCCTTGCTGCTCGCCGCATCCGTGCTCGTTGCGCTTGCCGGTACCGATCTCGTCGCCGCGCAAGGCAAGCCTGTGAAAATCACGTTGCCGCAAGAAACCGCGACGTTCAAACCGGGAACCAACCGCGACGTCGTCATGAACAACTGCACCGCCTGCCACTCCTCGGACTACGTGCAGACGCAGCCGCGCGGGCCGAAGTTCAAGAAGGATTTCTGGCAGGCCGAAGTGACCAAGATGATCAAGGTCTATGGCGCGCCGATCGACGACGCCGACGTCGGCAAGATCGTCGAGTACCTGACGGAGAACTATTGATTAGACGTCAGCGTCTATCCCCTCGTCATTGCCAGCGAGACGAAGCAATCCAGATTCTTCCCAAGACTGGATTGCTTCGTCGCTATCACTCATCACAATAGCGACGGATATATTGTGAGCGTTCATCGAGAGTCAGTGATAGGCCGGCAACACTACCGGTTCATCACCGCCTTCGGTGTTTCCGCCAACTGCAGCTGCATCGCTTGAACTTCACGCAGCACAACATCGGCCGCCGCGTTCTGTACCATGTGCCCAACGCCGGGCAGCACGATCAACTTGGCATGCAGCATCACATCGGCGAGCGGACGCGCATGGATCCGGGTCGAGACCGTGGCATCGGCATCGCCCGCCACAATGACCGCAGGCGCCATTATCTCCGCGTAACGTGAGGCCTGTTCGATGACCGCCGGTTTCAGGGCCACCAGATCCCAGGCATTGGCGAGGAATTCACGCGGACGCAGCAGAAGCCGGATCGCCGCTTTGCCGACATAACCGTCGGGCATCGTCTGCGGCAGAAATACCCCGCGCGTGCCCGGCTCGGCCAGCAGCAGCCCGAGCGGCAGGGTGATGGTGTGCGCCAGCAACGTACCGACCACCGGCGTCGTCACGATCTCGTTATAGCGTCCGACGCCGCCACGCCACGGATAGGCTACCGGCGCCAGCATCACCAATCCGGCGACACGCCGCGGATGATCCAGCGCCATGCGCAATCCGAGCGCACCCGCCCATGAATGCACCACGACGATGGCGCGCGGAATGCCGAGCGTCTGCAGCGCTTCGTCGATCATCCGCCCCTGAATCGCCGGCGTCGAATCCGCGAAACTCGCGCGCGAACTCCAACCATGACCCGGACGGTCAATGGAAATCACGCGATGGTCGCGCGCCAGCAGTTCGCCCAAAGGCTGCTGCATCGTTTCGAGATTGGAGCTCGCTCCGTGGATCAGCACAATCGGCAGATCATCGCTTCGCGGCCCTGCGTCGACCACGTTAAGCCGCGCTCCGGCGACGTCAACCCACTGGCCCTGACGCGGATACAGCCGTTCGAGCATGGCGACACCCACCTGCGTGATCACCGCCAGAACGATCAGCGCTGCACCGATTCCGACCACGATCATTAGCTGAATTCGCAATGCCTTTGCCACGCGTGAGCTACGACTCGGACTGAAAACGGTTTCGGCCGCAGATCACGCGGGCTTGTCATGCTCCCTTGAGTCCGGCTGTCCGACGCGACGGAACGGGCTGGACCTCGATGTCGGGGACCACCGGCGCCTGCAGCACGATGGTCTGATTGCTACTGGCAATCTCGATACCTTCCTGCTGGAAGCGCAGCTTCATGCGCCGGTTGAACTCACGCTGCACCGGCCAGCGGCCACCGTGGGTACACCGGATCTGCCCGACGATGGTCGCCATCGATCCATCGACTTTATCGACCCCCCACAATTCGAGATCGCTGCGGATCAGCGGCCGATATTCGGCCTCCTGCCGCATCTCGGCGACGATGTCCTTGAGGATTTCGCCCGCGCGATCGGTGTCTTCCTTGTAGGCGACGCTGACGTTGACCGCCGCATTGCCCGCGCCGCGACTCGCATTGGTGACGCTGGTGACCGAGCTGAACGGCACAATATGCACCGCGCCGTCGCCGGCACGCAGCCGGATGGTGCGGATCGACACGTTCTCCACCGTCCCGGTGAGGCCGGATACGGTCACGGTGTCACCGACCTGCACGACGTTCTCCAACAGCAGGAACAACCCGGTGATGAGATCCTGCACCAGCTTCTGCGAGCCGAAACCGATGGCGATGCCGACGATGCCGGCGCCGGCCAGCAACGGCGCAACGTTGACACCGATTTCGCTCAGCGCGGTGAGCACGACGACCGCGATGATCACGCAAAGTAGTGCCGTGCGCAGCATCGGTTGGAATGTGCGCAGCCGCGCGGCACGCGCCGTATGCCCTTCCCGCGTCAGCAGCGCGAGCTTGTGATCCATCAGCGCATTGCTGGCTTCCCAAACCACAACTGCGATGAGCGCCGCAATGCCGATGGTCACGGCCGCGGAGATCAGGCGGCTGCCGATCTGGCCGCCATAGAACCAGACGACGGCATCGACGCCCCAGACCTGCAGCAACGCCACGGCGGCAAGCACCGCGATAACGCCGGAGGCGACCTGTCTCAGCAGCGGCAGATATCGATTGGCCCGCGTTTCAAGGCCCGGGAAGCGCTTGAGGATATCGGCATTGATGCGGAAGCCGCGGTCGATCACGCTCAACACGACGATGGACGCAACGCGGGCGATCAGCAGCACCGCGACGGTGCCGACGAAATATTGCAGCAGCAACGAGTAACCGTTGCGGATGTTCAGTGCCCACACCAGCCAAAGCGCCATCACGACGACGATGGCCGGATAGTGCCACAAGCCGGCGATCCGGTTGCGCGTCGCCGCCAACGTTCCGCTACGGCCATGCGGCGCGCGGATGAGGCGCGCGACCTGCCGGCGGCATTGCAGGATGATCACCACCACGAACAAATGCACGGTCAACATGACGAGCCGTAACAGCGCCGCATGTCCTGCGCGATGCAGGCCCAACATTAACGCAACATTGGCGAACGCGAAGCCGGCCACGCCGACCGTCACGATACGCCGCGCCCATATCTCGATATAGGCGGCGGTCTCATCGCTGGTGGAAACCAGCCCGAGCGGACCTACCAGCGCGCGCACCGCGCAGATCAACGCACGACTCAGCGCGTAGGCATTCATAATGGTGAGGATAACCAGCCGCACGGTGGTGACATCGCCGATCTGGGTCCCGAGGATCAGCGTGCCGACAGCGGCGAAAGCCAGCACCGGCAACAACTCGAGCACCAAACGCCCCAGCACAAACGGCAAACGTAGCAATGCCTGCCAGGCGCGCGTCAGATTCAACCGCCGCTTCTGCAATTCGGGTTCGATAGCGAGATCATCCGCCGACGATGGCGGATCGGACACGGTCACGACGCGCGCCGGGGCGCGGGCCACGCGCGGAATACGCGCTTCCAGTGCTTGCAAAGGCCGGCGCAAGGCCCGCCAGACCAGCCATTCGACTGCAAAAGCGCAGCCGAACACCAGCACGAACTTCCAGGCTATATCGAGCAGCAAATTGGAGTACACCGGGTCGGTCGTGGTCCGGACCAGCCAATGCCACAACGCCGGAAAATGCGTCACGCTGTTCGCGGCCCAAGTGACTTCGCGCGACGCGTCGCTCACCCACTCCGACACTTTCAACAGAAGTTGCGCACCGAGACTGTCGGCGCTGAGCGTCGGAAGTTTCGGCGTCTCCGCAGCGGGCGCCTCCGCGGGTTGCGGAACAGCCTGTTGCGGTTGCGGCGCGTTGGCGATCGTCCGCAGCGTATCGAGCAGTTGCGCGCGCTTGGAGTCGTCCTGCAGCGTCTCGAGTGCGCGGCGCGCCTGATCCGCCGTCACTGCGTTCGCCGCCGGGGCGGGAGCCGCCTTCGCAGCCGGCGCAACCTTGCCCTGGCCGGCGGATTGCGCCAACGCAGGATGAGCCAGCAGCACGAGAGCGAGCGCGAGCAGAGATAGCAGTCGATTCAGCACGAATGTCCCTCTCAGTGTCGTCGGAAATGCTGTTTCGCAGCTTTCATGTGTCGGAATTTTGCCGATCAAGCGGCGATGTGTTGGCATTTGCCCATGGTCAATTTCAAGCCAGACGCGACCGCTCACAGCACCCTTACCGGATTGGCGATACGCGGAAACTGAAGACGTTAAATGTCGCGACCCTCGACCTTTACGCCAAGGGTCTTGACCAATTCCGGCACCTTGTCGAGGTGCGGATTGATGGCAAGCGCCTTGCGGAAGGCTTCAAGCGCGCGCTTGTCGTCACCGAGATCACGCATGATCATGCCGAGCCCGGCCAACGCGCCGAAATGCCGAGGCTCGCGCGACAGCACCTGCTCGATGTCCTGCATCGCGCGGGTGTAATCATCCTGGAGGTAATAGATCGTCGCCCGGCGATTCCATGCCTCGATATAATCCGGGCGCAATTTCACCACCGCATCGAGCAATTTCAGCGCGACATCGAGTTGCTTGGCGTCGACGGCGGCTTTGGCGCGCGTCATCAACAGTGCGGCGGTATCGCTCGGCGTCGCCATCCACAGCGCCCAGATCCGCGCCTCAACATGCTTGGCGCTGGCCTCATCTGGCGCAGCCTGCAGCGCTCCGAACAGGAAATCCAGCCCGCGTGTGCGGTCGGCGTTGACCTTCGGCAATTTGGCGGGCGGTTCGGGCGGCTTCTCGAGCTGTCGGTCCAGCCGCTTGGGTGGTGTCGCCGGCGGCGCACTGTCAGGCCCCGGCGCCTGCGCAAAACCCAGCGACGTCGCAGCCAGCCATGCGGCAGTTGCGATGATCCATCGAGATAAATGTGACGTGGCGAATCCGGCAGCCATTAGCGCAGTCTAAGCGCGTCATGTGGCGCAGAAAAGGAAAACACCGTCAAACCCGCGTGACACGCGTTGACGGTGCTGCAATCGAACGAAACACGATTTAGCTCGGGCGGCGGTCGAGCTGGCTTGGATCAACCCGACCGTCGGCGACTCCGATCCGGAAGCGGCCGTATCAGCCCTGGCGCGCCTTGAAGCGGCGCTGCACCTTGTTGATCACGTAGACCCGCCCCTTGCGGCGGACCAGACGGTTGGCGCGATGACGGCCACGGAGCGATTTCAACGAGTTACGGACTTTCATCGGTCAATCCTGATTGTTTTGAAAGGCCGTGCGCGACAGGCCGTACGTGGCAAAAACGGGATTTTTCCCGCCAGCAGCAAGCTGCCCGGGACCCGCGCGTTCTAAGCTACAGCGACCTCATCTGTCAATGTTTTGAGGCCGCCTCCTACAGTAGTTGACAAGGAAACTATTTCCTATAGTTTCCATGGAAACTATAGGAAGCCTCCATGACTCCCGATCCGCCGGTCAGCCCGCTCGAAACCCATCTTGGCTTCTGGCTGCGCTACGTCTCCAATCAGGTGTCCCATGCCTTCGCTCAAAGGCTCGAGCAGCGCGGCATCACTGTTGCCGAATGGGTGGTGCTCCGCGAGTTGTTCGACGGGGATATGATCCCGAGCGCTTTGGCGGAGCGGCTGGGCATGACGCGCGGCGGCATCTCGAAACTGGCCGACCGGCTCACAGCCAAGGCACTGATCGCACGCCGGCCAAATGGCGACGATCGCCGCTACCAGGCGCTCGCACTCTCAAGCGCGGGCAAGGCGCTGGTGCCGGAGCTGGCACGCATCGCCGACGATAACGATGCCGAGTTCTTCGCGCATCTCACGCCCGATCAACGCAACACGATCGAGTTCGTCATGAGGGACATCGTTGAGCGGCGCGGCATGCGGCCCGTGCCCACTGCATAACGCAACACCATCGTGCATTTGGAGAGACACATGGATATGCAAATCAAGAACCTCGTGCAGGACTGCACGGCCGCCTCGGACGAGGAGCGCATCGCTTTTCCCGCGGTGGTCGGCATGCTGATGCAGGCTGGCGTCGAACGCTACCACGCCGATCTGCTGCGCGCCGAAAAGACCTATTACTTGCCCGACGGTGAATCCGAGATCGTGAAAGCCGCGCGCATCGGCACGATCCCCGCCCCGCAGTTTTCCGCTTCCGAGGTCGAGGCAGCAATCCGGGCCAGCCAAAGTCAGACCGTCGGCTACAACGAATTCTGCAACCGTATCGCCGCTGCCGGATGTGTCGGCTATTTCGTATCGCTCGCGGGCCGCCGTGCCGTCTATTACGGGCGAAGCGGCGATTGTCACGTCGAACACTTCCCGCCGGCGATCTAGCTTTACGCTCACCGGGAAATTGATTATATCCTATAATCAATTTCCCGCGGGCATATGTCCGCTTCCTCCAGCGAGGCTGCCCGCTCATGCCAAACCTCGACGACGTCATCGCAATCGATATCCACACCCACGCCGAGGAGCCGTGCGGCACGCATGGAGACGACGGCTACGACGATTTCCAGGCGGCGATGGCGGAGTATTTCAAGTCGCCGCACAAGCATCCGCCGACCGTGCCGGAGACCGCCGCCTATTACCGTGCCAAGAAGATCGCCGCTGTGATCTTCCCGGTCGATGCCGAGCGTGAGACCGGCTTCCGCCGCTACAACAACTACGAGATGGCCGAACTGGCGGCGCAGAATTCCGACGTGCTGATCCCCTTCGCGAGTATCGATCCCGCCAAGGGCAAGGCCGGCGCCCGGGAGGCGCGCAAATTGATCGCCGACTACGGCATCAAGGGTTTCAAATTCCATCCCACCATGCAGGGCTTCTACCCCAACGACCGGATGGCCTATCCGCTCTATGAAGCGATCGCCGAGGCTGGATCGATCGCCCTATTCCATACCGGACAGACCGGCGTCGGCTCGGGTATGCCGGGCGGCAACGGCATGCGGCTGAAATATTCCAACCCGATGTATATCGACGATGTCGCGGTCGACTTCCCGGATATGAAGATCATCCTCGCGCATCCTTCCTTTCCTTGGCAGGAAGAGGCGCTGTCGGTGGCGACCCACAAACCCAACGTCTACATCGACCTCTCCGGCTGGTCGCCGAAATATTTTCCGCCGATCCTGGTGCGTTACGTCAACACCATTCTGCAGGACAAGATGCTGTTCGGCTCGGATTGGCCGGTCATCACCCCGGACCGATGGATGGCCGACTTCGCCAAACTTGACATTCGCGATGAAGTACGTCCGAAGGTACTGAAGGCGAATGCGCGGAGACTTCTGGGGTTATGATCACGGGTGATTTGTCGGATAGATTGAAGATCGGCCGGCAAATCGCTGCCATAACCACAGCCTTCATGTTGCCGGTGTCGACCAGCGGCCAAGCCATCGCGGTGTCGGTCTTTGCGGTACTGGCACTGCTGACGCTGGATCGCGAGCGTCTGCTCTCGACGTTGCGCAGCCCGCAAGGCTATCTGCCGATCCTGCTGTTCGCGTTGCTGCTCGTTGGCGTGCTCTGGTCAATGCAGCCGCTTGGCGCCGCCATCAAATGGGTTGGACCCTATACCAAGCTCCTGCTCATTCCCCTTGTGATGGCGACCGGGTTTACACGGCGAGAGGCGCTTCAGATCGGCTACGGATTTCTCGCTGCCTGCCTGATCCTGTTGGCACTGTCGTGGACTTACCTGTTGTGGCCGAGTGGACCCTGGGGCTGGTTTCGGGATCCGGGCGTTCCGGTCAAGGACAACGCCGTCCAAAGCGAGTGCTTTGCGCTTTGCGCCTTCGCTCTGGCGTCGGGTGCATTCAAAGTCTGGCGGCGGGACGATCAGACCCGCGCGATGGTGATGACCGTTCTCGCCATCCTGTTCTTTGCCAACATATTCCTGATCCTGTTCTCCAAGACGGGAATCCTGATCGCACTGAGCCTGCTCGCCTTGCTGCTCATTCAAAACTGGAGCTGGCAACGCATGGCACTGGTCGTGCTACCAGCACTCTTCATCATCGCGCTGTCGCAGCTTGTGTCCGCACCTGCGCAGTTGCGGCGCGATCAGGTTCTTACCGACCTGGCAGCGCTTAGTCGACAGCAGCAACCCACGCCCGATGCCCAGCAAAATGCATCGCCTCGCGAACAAAAGGATGCAACCGCTGGCCAGCCGATCAGCGCGCCGAAAAGCCCAGCGGAAACGATTTCAACCTCGTCGCGATTGGACTTCTGGAGCAAGGCCGCGATTTTCGTGAAACAGGCGCCGCTGTTCGGTCATGGCACCGGCAGCATCAGGCCGCTCTATCAGTCCATGGAAGCAACCCGACCCTCGCCCTACGGCGAGGCTGTAGCGGATCCGCATAATCAGTTCCTGCATATCGTGCTTCAGGTAGGTCTGGTCGGTGGCCTTCTATTGCTGGCAATGTGGGCCTCGCATGCCTGGATGTTCCTCGGGCGCGATTTTGCCAGCGCGCTCGGACTGGCCGTTGTGCTGCAGAACTTCGTTGGCTCGCTATTCAACAGCCATCTGTCACAGGTGACTCAAGGCATGTTGTACTGTCTGGCCGTCGGGCTGCTCGGCGCGATCGTCATGACCGCAAAAGCGCGCGCCACACCGTCGGATCACTGAAGCTGCAGCAAGACGCTAAAGCTCAACATCGCCTGTCAGCAGCCGCTGCGCGATCGTTCGTGTCAGAATTTCGTTGGTGCCATCGGCGATATTGACGATGCGCAGATCGTGCCAGGCGTGCACGAGTCCGACCTCGTTGGTCAGGCCCATGCCACCATGAGTCTGCATCGCACGGTCGACCGCACGGAATCCCGCCTGCACGGCATAGGCCTTGGCCATCGACAGTTCCTTGACCGCCTTGTCGCCGCGGTCGAGCAGCATCGCAGCATTCAACCCCATGAGATGTGCCGCATGAAGTTCGGTGGCACACTGCGCCAACGGAAATGACACGCCCTGATAATCCGCAATCGGAGCGCCGAAAGCCTGACGCTGCTTGGCATAGTCGAGCGCCATCTCCAGCGCCCAACGCCCCTGGCCGACGGCGCGCGCGGAATTATACACCCGGCCCAACGATACGCCGTACAGAGCGATCTTGAATCCTTCGTCGAGTTGTCCGACGAGTTGCCACGGCTGCACCTCGACGTCATCGAGAACGAGCGCGCCTTCGTGGCCGCCGGCATGGCCGAACAGACGCACCACGCTTTCAACGGAAAATCCCGATGCATCGGTCGGCACCAGAAAGGCACTGATGCCTCCGGCTTTGCGGGCGGCTTTCCCGGCGTCGGTGATGGCAAAGACGATGCACCACTCCGCCGTCGGTGCATTGCTGGTCCACAGTTTGCGGCCGGCGATCCGCCAGCCACGGCCCGACTTGACGGCACGGGTCTGGATCATGCTGGCGTCGGAACCGGCACCCGGCTCCGACAGCCCGAAGCACATCGAGGTCTCTCCGCTCATCATCCCGGCGAGACAGCGCCGCCGCGCCTCATCGGTGACTTGCGTCAACAATCGGCTGGGACCAAAGGCCCAGTGCGCGATAACCCATGGGATGACCACGCCTTGGCTGCCGAGCCGCCGATAAATGGCTTCCCAGGCAACATAGTAGACCAGGTGACCCAACCCACCGCCGCCAAGCTCCGTCGGCGCACACATGGCATAAAAGCCGGCTTCCGCCGAAAGCATGCGGATATCCCTGATCAGGGCACGAATCTCCGGCGCATAGCGGCCATCGTCCCCGTAAAGCCGCCGCTGATCTTCGAGCACCGCGCGATGGCGCTCGATGCGGGGCGCAACCTGGGCCTCCACGAAGCGCAGCACGCCATCGCGCACGGCAACGACATCTTCTGTCAGGTCGAACGCCACGCCGCTCATCGATCACCGCTCCCCCCATTCATTCAGGGCAGCAGCCTAGACAAGCCGCGACAGACTACAAGCCACCGCTCCCGCCCGCTCATCACGAAAACCATACCATGGCGAGCCTTGAATAATCCTGCGAGAGCAGGCAACAACGAAGCCGTCGGGCGCGGCAGACCGGAATGCAGGCGGTTGCCCCCTAAAAATGACGGAGATCACCCGTGACGATCAAAGCCATCGTATTCGATGCCTATGGAACGCTTTTCGACGTTCAGTCCGTGGCTGCGATTACCGAGGAAACCTTTCCCGGTTACGGCGACATCATCACCCAAATCTGGCGGATCAAGCAGCTGGAATATAGCTGGCTTCGCTCGCTGATGGGCCGCTATGCCGACTTCTCGACAATCACCCGGGAATCGCTTGCCTATGCGTTGCGCTGCCTCGGCCTGACGCACGATGTCGCAACATTCGATCGCATCATGGCGAAGTATCTGCATCTCGATCTTTATCCGGATGCCAACGCGACGCTGACAGCGTTGAAGGACCGCAAGCTGGCGATCCTCTCCAATGGCAGCAGCGACATGCTCAACGCATTGGTCCGAAATAGCGGACTCGATCGTGTCCTCGACGCGACCATCAGCATCGATGCGAAGCGCATGTTCAAACCGCATCCCGATGCATACAGCCTGATCGAAGAACGGCTCGGCACTCCTCCCGCCGATGTTCTTTTCGTGTCGTCGAATCCCTGGGATGCCTGCGGCGCCAAGGCCTATGGATTGACCGTCGCCTGGATCGAGCGCGTGACGCCGGAAGCAATGGCGCTGGAATGCGTCAAGAGCGACGTCGTCACCCCTCTGACCATGTTCAAGGCGCTCCGCATGCAAATGGACGAACTGGGACTCGTGCCGGATCATCGCATTCGCGCCCTGTCGGATTTGCCGAAGCTGGTTGCAGCTTCGTGACAAGACTTTTCCTTCTCCGCTCCATGGAATCCGCACATGAGTGTTGAATCGGTACGCGCGTTCTTTCGCTCCAAGGCCCCCGAAATCACCGTGCTTGAATCCGACAAGAGTTCGGCGACCGTGCTGCTCGCCGCCGAAGCTTTCGGCGTGAAGCCGGAGGAAATCGCCAAGACGTTATCGCTGCGCGTCGGAGAACGCTCGTTTCTAGTCGTCACCAAGGGCACGGCGCGGCTCGACAACAAGAAAGCCAAGGCAGCATTCGGTGGCAAGCCGCGTATGCTAAGCGCGGAGGAAGTCGTCGACGTCACCGGTCACCCTGTCGGCGGCGTCTGTCCGTTCGGACTGAAAACGCCGATGCCGATCTATTGCGACATCTCGCTGCAAGCATTCGACGAGGTGGTTCCGGCGGCCGGATCAATCAACAGCGCCGTGAGGATTTCACCGCACCGCATGGCTGACATTGTCGCGGCGGAATGGGTCGATGTCTGCCAGACGCAAGGGGACGCAGCATCGTAAGGCGAACGCGCCGCTCGGGCACGCGCGCTTTCGCGATCCCTGTCCTCGGCCTGTCTCGCCGCGGCCGCGCTGTCAGATATTGGCCATCGCCTTGTCGGACGCACGGGTCTTGGGCTTTTTCCCGACGTGCTTGATGAATTCGATGCCGATCTCATCGCCTTGCAAACGGATGAGTCGACAGCGACGGTAGACCAGCCCCGTCGACGACAACAACAGGAAGAATTCTTTCAGCTCGAGACCTTCAAGGGGCCCACTGACGGTCAGCCGTGCGCCGCCGTCCGAGGCATCGCGCATGATGCAGTCCCGGCGCCACGTGCCATCGATCGCCATCATCTGCACACTGACACCGCGCTCGAAATTCACTCGCGGATTCTTGCGGTTTTCCCACCCCATTGCAGGAACTCCTGTGAAAAATAGCTTGGTCAAAAACGGAAGCGGCAGCGCAGCTCGATACGACCGACGAAGCGATCCACCGGCCAAACGGGCTCACACCCTCGATCCCGCATAAATTTGATTCGATTGCAGCGACGCCGGCGGCGGCACTACAACCATTTACATACGTCAATGGTACAAATGTGCAGCAGAGCAATTTACAATGGATTAATTCTGCCCATCGCGGCCTGCATGGAGGGTCCGCGATCGCCTGCGGTCTCGCTCAGGCTTGATCCGGGACAGCACCCGGCGGGCGTTAATCCAGAATTAGGCGCGGCACGCGACACTCTGCAGGTTCTACTCACTCCCTGAGGTGTCGTTATGACCCAGCCACGCCGGTTTGCCCGCGTGCGTCCGACGGGATTGATGGCGAAGACCGCCAGGATCTTGACCGATCCGAAGGCCACGCTGATCGATTGCACCGTCATTGACTATTCGGCGGGCGGCGCCTGCCTCGAGGTTGGCGGCCAAGTCACGTTGCCGAAGCGATTCGAACTGCTTTACGGACCGACGCGCAAGAAATGCCGCGTCGTCTGGACGAGCGGTCGCCGCATCGGCGTCGCGTTCTGACGGCCGCGGTCTAGCTACTCGTCTTCCTGCATCGCGGCGCTGATCTTGTCGTAATATTTTTCGACAAGATCGATATTGGCCTTGTTCTCGATCGCCGGGGCGGGACTCTTCAACGCGTCGTTCAATTGATCGAGTGCCTGCTTCTTGTCTTCGGCCGGAATCGTTTTGTCGGCCTGAATAGCCGCAATCTGCTGCTTGATGACCGCCTGCACGCCAACATACTTTTTCGTCTTCGGATCGAAACCGCTTAGCACCAGGCTGATGGTATCGAGCGCATCGCTGTATTCGTCGTAGCTGGCGAACCCGTATTTCTTCGCCACCGCGTTGAATTGCTCGGCAACCTTCGCGTCGGACTTATCCGACGTACTGTCCGGCGCGGCCTTCTCGGCCAACGTATCGAATTCCTTCTGCGACGCCAGCACACCCTCGATCATCTTGTCGGTCAGCGTCACCTGCCGTGCCTGATCCCCCTGCGACTCAGGCAACGGCTGCGCCGCCACAGGCGGACTGGTTTGAGCGTGAAGGCGATCCGATGCGCCGAATAAAACCACGCAGCCCGTCACTAGCGCGCGAACGGAACCGCTAAAGATCCGATGCATCAAATTGTCCTTGGCTTATCCGACTCAAAAGCACGATACCGCAGTGAACATAGCAGCTCGCCGCCGTTGTCGCCCAACGTGCCGGAGAATCGTGGCGGAATCATTTCGGTATCGCCGCAGCTGGCGCCACCCACTTCGTGACGATCGCCCCGAACAACAAAAAACGCCGCCTCCCGAAGGAAGCGGCGTTTTTTTGATCGTGCATCGATGAGAGGAAACTTTGTCCTTTGCAGGCCTGGCAGCGACCTACTCTCCCAGGGCTTGAGCCATAGTACCATTGGCGCTGAGGAGTTTAACGGCCGAGTTCGGAATGGGATCGGGTTGAGGCTCCTCGCTAGAACCACCAGGCCGGCGAAGGACAAAGGCACGAAGCAAACTGTTGGACTTTCTCATCACGCGCGCGAAGGCGCATGGACATTGAAAATGAGAGCAATCAAGCCAATCGAACGATTAGTACCGGTAAGCTACACACATTGCTGTGCTTCCACATCCGGCCTATCAACGTGGTCGTCTTCCA
>MKVX01000018.1:187149-1378012 GCA_001899255.1 Rhizobiales bacterium 62-47 | reverse complement strand
GAAGCTGCGCTTCGCCATCCGTGAAGGCGGCCGCACCGTCGGCGCCGGCGTCGTCGCAGCCATCATCGAGTAAGGGACGCGAACAGGAAGCAGCGAGTAGCGAACCGATCGATCTGTTCGCCCTCGCTACTCGCTACTCACCATTCGCTCTTAGAGAGAGACAACGGCAATGAACGGCCAGAATATTCGCATCCGTCTCAAGGCGTTCGACCATCGCATCCTCGATACGTCGACGCGTGAGATCGTGAACACGGCGAAGCGCACCGGTGCGCAGGTCCGCGGACCGATTCCGCTGCCGACGCGTATCGAGAAGTTCACCGTGAACCGTTCGCCGCACGTCGACAAGAAGAGCCGCGAGCAGTTCGAAATGCGTACGCACAAGCGTCTGCTCGATATCGTCGATCCGACGCCGCAAACGGTCGATGCTTTGATGAAGCTCGATCTGGCTGCGGGTGTCGACGTCGAGATCAAGCTCTGAGGGTATGGCCACCACGATCCGGTTTCCGGATCGGGTCATGCAGGAACAAGTTTAGTCATTGTCCTTCGGGACAGAAAGAACAGGAAGCACGCCGATGCGCTCCGGAGTGATCGCACAAAAGGTCGGGATGACACGGGTCTTCACGGAGACCGGTGAACATATCCCTGTGACCGTGCTGAAGCTGGGCAACTGCCAGGTTTTGGGTCATCGTACCAGCGACAAGAATGGTTACGTCGCGTTGCAGCTCGGATCGGGCGCGCGCAAGTCGGTTTACATGCCGAAGGCGGAGCGCGGCCAGTTCGCCGTCGCCAAGGTCGAGCCGAAGCGCAAGGTCGCAGAGTTCCGCGTTTCGGAAGATGCGCTGATCCCGGTCGGCGCGGAAATCCAGGCGGACCACTTCGTCGTCGGCCAGTTCGTCGACGTCACCGGCACTTCGGTCGGTAAAGGCTTCGCCGGCGGCATGAAGCGCTGGAATTTCGGCGGTCTGCGCGCCACCCACGGCGTCTCGGTCTCGCACCGTTCGATCGGTTCGACCGGTGGCCGTCAGGATCCCGGCAAGACCTTCAAGAACAAGAAGATGCCTGGCCACATGGGCGTCGATCGCATCACCACGCTCAACCTTCGCGTCGTGCAGACCGATGTCGAGCGCGGCCTGATCCTGGTCGAGGGCGCGGTGCCTGGCTCCAAGGGCGGCTGGATCGCTGTTCGCGACGCCGTCAAGAAGGCGCTGCCGAAGGACGCGCCGAAGCCCGGCAAGTTCAAGCTGGCTGAGGGTGGCGACAAGGCCGCACCTGCCGCCGAGCAGGAGGGCGTGTGAGATGGAATTGAAAGTCACCACGCTTGAGGGCAAGGAAGCCGGCTCGGTTCAGCTCTCCGACGCCATCTTCGGTCTCGATCCGCGCGTCGATATCATTCAGCGTTGCGTCAACTGGCAGCTTGCCAAGCGGCAGGCCGGCACGCACAAGGCCAAGGGCCGTGCGGAAGTCTGGCGCACCGGCAAGAAGATGTACAAGCAGAAGGGCACCGGTGGTGCTCGTCACGGTTCGGCTCGCGTGCCGCAATTCCGTGGCGGCGGTCGCGCCTTCGGTCCGGTCGTGCGCTCGCATGCGTTCGATCTGCCGAAGAAGGTGCGTGCGCTGGCGCTGCGTCATGCGTTGTCGGCGAAGGCCAAGGACGGCGGTTTGGTCGTGATCGACAATGCCAACCTCGAAGCGGCCAAGACTAAGACGCTGGTCGGTCACTTCTCCGGGCTCGGCCTGACCAGCGCGCTGATCATCGATGGCGCGCAGGTTCACGACGGGTTCGCCGCTGCGGCGCGCAACATTCCGAATATCGACGTGCTGCCGATTCAGGGCATCAACGTCTATGACATCCTGCGTCGTCAGAAGCTCGTGCTGACGAAGGCGGCGGTCGATGCGCTGGAGGCGCGCTTCAAATGACAATCGATGCGAAGCATTACGACGTCATCGTCGCTCCGGTGATCACGGAAAAGGCCACCACCGCGTCCGAGCACAACAAGGTTGTGTTCAAGGTCGCCGGCAAGGCCAGCAAGCCGCAGATCAAGGAAGCCGTCGAGAAGCTGTTCGACGTCAAGGTCAAGAGCGTGAATACGCTGGTGCGCAAGGGCAAGACGAAGGTCTTCCGCGGGCAGTTCGGGTCTCAGTCGGACACGAAGCGCGCGATCGTGACCCTCGAAGAGGGCCACCGCATCGACGTCACCACCGGGCTATAAGGCGGATACGACGATGGCATTGAAAAAATTCAACCCCACGACACCGGGCCAGCGCCAGCTGGTGATGGTCGATCGTTCGGCGCTCTACAAGGGCAAGCCCGTCAAGGCGCTGACCGAAGGCAAGAACTCGTCGGGTGGCCGCAACGCTACCGGCCGCATCACCGTGCGTTTCCGTGGCGGCGGACACAAGCAGTCCTATCGCCTGGTCGATTTCAAGCGCAACAAGGTCGATGTCGCCGGCACCGTCGAGCGGCTGGAATACGATCCGAACCGCACTGCGTTCATCGCGCTGGTGAAGTATGCCGATGGCGAGCAGGCCTATATCCTGGCGCCGCAGCGTCTGGCGGTCGGCGATCAGGTCATTGCCGGCAACTACGTCGACGTGAAACCGGGCAACGTCATGCCGCTTGGCAACATGCCGGTCGGCACCATCGTGCACAACATCGAGCTGAAGATCGGCAAGGGCGGTCAGTTGGCGCGTTCCGCCGGCACCTACGCTCAGATCGTCGGCCGCGATCATGACTATGTCATCCTGCGCCTGAACTCGGGCGAGCAACGCCTGGTGCATGGCCGTTGCCGCGGCGCGATCGGTGCGGTGTCGAACCCGGATCACATGAACACCTCGATCGGCAAGGCCGGTCGTAAGCGTTGGCTGGGCCGTCGCCCGCATAACCGCGGCGTCGTCATGAACCCGATCGATCACCCGCACGGTGGTGGTGAAGGACGTACCTCGGGCGGCCGGCATCCGGTGACGCCGTGGGGCAAGCCGACCAAGGGCAAGAAGACGCGGTCGAACAAGTCGACCAACAAGTTCATTCTCATCAGCCGCCACAAGCGGAAGAAGTAAGGATCGCCGGGCATGGTTCGTTCAGTCTGGAAAGGCCCGTTCGTCGAGGGCTCTCTGCTCAAGAAGGCAGATGCCGCGCGCGCGTCAGGCCGTCACGACGTCATCAAGATCTGGAGCCGTCGTTCGACCATCCTGCCGCAGTTCGTCGGTTTGACGTTCGGCGTCTACAACGGCCAGAAGCATGTGCCGGTGTCGGTCAACGAAGAAATGGTCGGGCACAAGTTCGGCGAGTTTTCGCCGACCCGGACCTTCCACGGCCACTCTGGCGACAAGAAAGCCAAGAAGGCTTAAAGATTCAGGTTTGAGGACCAAGTTATGAGCAAGCCAAAGCGCGAACGGAGCCTCCCGGATAACGAGGCCAAGGCAGTTGCCCGGATGCTGCGCGTCAGCCCGCAGAAGCTCAACCTTGTCGCGCAGTTGATCCGCGGCAGGAAGGCTTCGGCCGCGCTCGCCGATCTGCAGTTCTCGCGCAAGCGGATCGCGGTCGACGTCAAGAAGTGCCTGGAGTCGGCAATCGCCAACGCCGAGAACAACCATGACCTCGATGTCGACGCGCTGATCGTCTCCGAGGCACATGTCGGCAAGGGCATCGTCATGAAGCGTTTCGCTCCGCGCGGCCGTGGCCGTTCGGGCCGTGTTTTCAAACCATTCGCGCAACTGACGATCGTCGTTCGTCAGGTTGAAGCGGAAGCAGCGGCTTAAGGCCGGGAGACAACGATGGGTCAGAAGATCAATCCAATCGGCCTGCGTCTCGGCATCAACCGGACCTGGGATTCGCGTTGGTACGCAGGCAAGAACGAATACGGCAAGCTGCTGCATGAGGACGTGAAGATTCGCGAACTCCTGCACAAGGAGCTGAAGCAGGCCGCGGTTGCGCGCATCGTGATCGAGCGCCCGCACAAGAAGTGCCGCGTCACCATTCACTCGGCGCGTCCGGGTGTGGTCATCGGCAAGAAGGGCGCTGACATCGACAAGCTGCGCAAGCGTGTCGCCGACATCACCTCGTCGGACGTCGTCATCAACATCGTCGAGATCCGCAAGCCGGAACTGGATGCCACGCTGGTCGCCGAGTCGATCGCGCAGCAGCTTGAGCGCCGCGTTGCGTTCCGCCGCGCCATGAAGCGTGCGGTGCAGTCGGCGATGCGTCTGGGCGCCGAAGGCATTCGTATCAACTGCTCGGGTCGTCTGGGCGGCGCGGAAATCGCGCGCATGGAATGGTACCGCGAGGGCCGCGTGCCGCTGCACACGCTGCGCGCCGATGTCGATTACGGCGTCGCGACGGCGTTCACCACGTTCGGCACCTGCGGTGTCAAGGTCTGGATCTTTAAGGGCGAAATCCTTGAGCACGATCCGATGGCGCAGGACAAGCGGATGGCCGAGGGCGAAAGCTCACGCCCGCGCCGCGACGCCGCCTGAGCGATTTGAACTGGAAGGTTTGAGGGCGTAAGCCATGATGCAACCAAAGAAAACCAAGTTCCGGAAGGCGCATAAGGGCCGAATCCACGGCGTCGCGTCTTCGGGTGCGACGTTGGCATTCGGTCAGTTCGGCCTGAAGGCAATGGCGCCGGAACGTATCACCGCACGCCAGATCGAAGCGGCGCGTCGTGCGCTGACCCGTCACATGAAGCGTGCCGGCCGTGTCTGGATCCGCGTATTCCCGGATCTGCCGGTTTCGAAGAAGCCGGCCGAAGTCCGCATGGGCTCTGGCAAGGGCGCCCCGGAATTGTGGGTCGCTCGCGTCAAGCCGGGCCGCATCATGTTCGAGATCGACGGTGTCAACCAGCAGACCGCGCGAGAGGCGTTGACGCTGGCTGCCGCCAAGCTGCCGATCAAGACGCGCTTCGTTGCGCGCATCGCAGAGTAGGACGCATCGTCATGGCGAAACTTAAAGTCGAAGATATTCGCGCGATGAGCGAGGACCAGATGTCCGACGCTATCGTCGGCCTGAAGAAAGAGCGGTTCAACCTGCGCTTCCAGCGCGCCACCGGGCAGCTGGAAAATACCTCGCGGCTGCGCGAAGCGCGTCGCGATATCGCTCGTGTCAAGACTGTCGCCGCGCAGAAGCGCGCCGCGAAGACGAAGTAAGGGGCTCGATATGCCGAAACGTACGCTTCAAGGCGTGGTCGTCAGCGACAAGCAGGCCAAGACCGTCGTGGTGCGCGTCGATCGCCGCTTCACGCATCCGATCTACAAGAAGACGATCCGCCGTTCGAAGAACTACCACGCCCACGACGAGAACAACGAGTTCAAGCCGGGCGATACGGTGTGGATCGAAGAGAGCAAGCCGATTTCCAAGCTCAAGCGCTGGACCGTGGTTCAGGGCGAGAAGAAGAAAACCGCCTGATCCCGTCAAGGGTATAAGGCAGCCGATTAGTCGGGCAGGATTTTCCGAACGCCGCAGTCCGCGGTTCGGGTTCATGCTCCAGAGCGCGAGAGCGCACAGAAAGAGGACGAGGTGCATCAATGATTCAGATGCAGACCAACCTCGACGTGGCCGATAATTCAGGCGCACGCCGTGTCATGTGCATCAAGGTTCTTGGCGGGTCCAAGCGCCGTTATGCCACCGTTGGCGACGTCATTGTGGTGTCGATCAAGGAAGCCATTCCGCGTGGCAAGGTGAAGAAGGGCGACGTCATGAAGGCGGTCGTCGTGCGCGTGGCGAAAGACATCCGCCGCGCCGATGGCTCCGTCATCCGCTTCGACCGTAACGCCGCCGTGCTGATCAACAATCAGTCCGAGCCGGTCGGCACCCGTATTTTCGGGCCGGTGCCGCGCGAGCTGCGCGCGAAGAACCACATGAAGATCATTTCGTTGGCGCCGGAGGTGCTGTGATGGCTGCCAAGATTCGTAAAGGCGACAAGGTGATCGTGCTCAACGGCCGCGACAAGGGTCGCACCGGTGAGGTGTTCGAGGTGCATCCGTCGGAGAGCAGGGCTCTGGTCCGCGGCGTCAATCTGGTGAAGCGCCACCAGAAGCAGACGCAGAACCAGGAAGGCGGCATCATTTCCAAGGAAGCGCCGATCCATCTGTCGAACATTGCCATTGTCGGCAAGGACGGCAAACCGACCCGCGTCGGATTCAAGATTCAGGCAGACGGCACCAAGGTGCGTGTCGCCAAGCGTTCGGGAGCAGAGATCGATGGCTGAGACCGCTTATGTTCCGCGGCTTCGCGCGGAATACGACAAGAGCATTCGGGCCAAGCTGACCGAGCAGTTCGGCTATGCCAACGTCATGCAGGTGCCACGCCTCGACAAGGTAGTGCTCAACATGGGCGTCGGCGAAGCCGTCAACGACCGCAAGAAGGCCGAAACCGCTGCCGCCGACCTGGCGCTGATCGCCGGCCAGAAGCCGGTCGTGACCTACTCGCGCGTTGCTATCGCGACCTTCAAGCTGCGTGAAAACCAGCCGATCGGCGCCAAGGTGACGCTGCGCAAGGCCAAGATGTACGAGTTCATCGATCGTCTGGTGAACGTCGCCCTGCCGCGCGTGCGCGACTTCCGCGGCCTCAACCCGAAGAGCTTCGATGGCCGCGGCAATTACTCGCTCGGCATCAAGGAACACATCATTTTCCCCGAAATCGATTTCGACAAGTTGAGCGAAACCTGGGGCATGGACATTACGGTTTGCACCACGGCGCGGACCGACGACGAGGCGCGTGCCTTGTTGACCGCATTCAATTTCCCGTTCCGGCAGTGAGACGCTGACAGGCATCTCAGACGCGGATACGTAAGGAGCCACGCATGGCGAAGAAGAGTTCGATCGAAAAGAATAACCGGCGGCAGCGCATGACCAAGAACGCGGCCGCCAAGCGCGCTCGGCTGAAGGCGATCATCGCCGACAAGACCAAGCCGATGGAAGAGCGTTTTGCGGCGACCTTGAAGCTCGCCGAAATGCCGCGTAACTCGTCGGCCACCCGCATTCGCAACCGTTGCGAACTGAGCGGCCGGCCGCGTTCGGTCTATCGCAAGAACAAGCTGAGCCGCATCGCGCTGCGTGACCTGGGTTCCAAGGGAATGGTGCCCGGTCTCGTGAAGTCGAGCTGGTAAGGAGGGCGCGGACATGTCAACGCACGATCCGATCAGCGATCTCATCACCCGCATCCGCAACGCGCAGATGCGCAGCAAGTCCAAGGTTTCGACCCCGGGCTCCAAGATGCGCGCCAACGTGCTCGAAGTGCTGAAGAGTGAAGGCTACATCCGTGGCTACGCCAGCGTCGAACACGCCTCGGGCCGCAACGAGCTTGAGATCGAGCTGAAGTATTTCGACGGCGAGCCCGTCATCCGCGAGATCGAGCGGGTGTCGAAGCCGGGCCGCCGGGTCTACGCGTCGGTGAAGAACCTGCCGCGCGTCAACAACGGTCTCGGCATTTCGGTGCTGTCGACGCCGAAGGGAATCATGGCTGACCACGAAGCGCGCGAAGCGAACGTGGGCGGCGAAGTTCTCTTCACGGTGTTCTGAGGAAGGATTAGCCATGTCACGTATTGGCAAACGACCAGTCACGGTGCCGTCGGGTGTGACCGCGACCGTCGAAGGGCAGACCGTCAAGATGAAGGGGCCGAAGGGTCAGCTTCAGTTTGTCGTGCACGACGACGTCGAGGTGAAGTTCGAGAACGGCGCGGTCAAGGTTGCTCCGCGTTTCGAAACCAATCGCGCCCGGGCGCTGTACGGCACCGCGCGCGCGCAGGTCGCCAACCTCGTCGAGGGTGTCACCAAGGGCTTCGAGAAGAAGCTCGAGATCACAGGCGTCGGTTATCGCGCCGCGCTGCAGGGCAAGACCTTGCAGCTCGCGCTCGGTTACAGCCACGACGTCAACTATGCGATCCCGGAAGGCATCGCGATCGCGGTTCCGAAGCCGACGGAAATCGTCATCACCGGCAACGACGTTCAGCGCGTCGGCCAGGTTGCTGCCGAGATCCGCAGCTATCGTTCGCCGGAGCCCTATAAGGGCAAGGGCGTGCGTTATTCGGACGAATTCATCTTCCGCAAGGAAGGCAAGAAGAAGTAACGGAGCCGGTCATGTCGAAGATGAAAGTTACGAATGCCCGGCGTCAGAAGCGCGTAAGGCTTGCCTTGCGCCGCAGCGCCAACGGTCGCCCGCGGTTGTCCGTGTTCCGCTCGTCGAAGCATATCTACGCCCAGGTCATTGACGACCTGAAGGGCGAGACGCTGGCCTCGGCCTCGTCGCTGGAGAAGGCATTGCGCGAGAAGGGCAGCACCGGAGCCAACATCGACGCGGCGAAGGAAGTCGGCAAGCTGCTGGCCGAACGCGCCGTCAAGAATGGCGTCAAGGAAGTGGTCTTCGATCGCGGCAGCTATCTGTATCACGGCCGCGTCAAGGCACTTGCCGATGCGGCACGCGAGAGCGGTTTGAGTTTCTAAGGTTCTGTTGAACGGACAAATGGATTGGGGCCTGAGCCCCGCAAGGATTGGAAAACACCATGGCAGGTGAACGCGAACGCGGTGGACGCGACCGGGGTGGCCGGGAAGAGCGCGACAGTGAATTCGTCGACAAGCTCGTCCACATCAACCGTGTGGCCAAGGTCGTCAAGGGCGGCAAGCGCTTCGGCTTTGCGGCTCTGGTCGTCATCGGCGATCAGAAGGGCCGGGTCGGGTTCGGCCACGGCAAGGCGCGCGAAGTTCCGGAAGCGATCCGCAAGGCCACCGAGTCGGCGAAGCGCAATCTGACCCGCGTTGCATTGCGTGAAGGTCGTACGTTGCATCACGACATCGCTGGCCGTCACGGCGCCGGCCGCGTCTATTTGCGCGCGGCTCCGGCCGGTACCGGCATCATCGCCGGCGGCCCGATGCGCGCGGTGTTCGAGACGCTCGGCATTCAGGACGTGGTCGCCAAGTCGATCGGTTCGTCGAATCCGTACAACATGATCCGGGCAACGTTCGATGCCCTGAAGCATCAGGATTCGCCGCGGTCGGTTGCTGCTCGCCGCAACCTCAAGGTGTCGACGTTGCAGTCGCGCCGCGTGGGTGGCGACGCCGAAGCGACCGCCGAGTAATTAATATCGCTCTGGAGTTATGACGATGGCGAAGGCCGCAAAGACGATCAAGGTCGAGCAGACCGGCAGCGCGATCCGCCGCCACCACTCGCAGCGTGCGACGCTGATCGGTCTCAAGCTCAACAAGATCGGCCGCGTTGCCGAGTTGCAGGACACGCCTGCGGTTCGCGGCATGATCGAGAAGGTTCAGCACCTCGTTCGCGTGGTGGAAGGCTAACGTATTCAGTCATGGCCGGGACGCTCCCGGCCATCCATGTCGTGGCGTCGGGACGCTCAAGCGACATGGATACCGGCGAAGGCCGGATATGACGAACGAGAAGTGAGGACAGACAGATGAAACTCAGCGATATCGCCGACAATGCCGGCTCGCGCAAGAAGCGTATGCGCGTCGGCCGTGGTATCGGCTCCGGCAAGGGCAAGACCTCGGGCCGCGGCGGCAAGGGCCAGACCGCGCGTTCGGGCGTGCGCATCAAGGGCTTCGAAGGCGGCCAGATGCCGCTGCATCGCCGCCTGCCGAAGCGTGGCTTCCACAATATCTTCCGGCTGGATTTCGCCGAGGTGAACCTCGACCGCATCCAGGCGGCGATCGATGCCAAGGTGCTCGACGCCAAGGATACGATCAACGCCGAGTCGCTGGTGAAGGCGCGCGTGCTGCGCCGTGCCAAGGACGGCGTCCGCTTGCTCGGTCGCGGCGAACTCAAGGCCAAGCTGACCGTCGAAGTGCATGGCGCGTCGAAGTCGGCCATTGCCGCGGTCGAGAAGGCCGGCGGTTCGGTGAAGATTCTGGCCCCGCAGCCGGAAGAAGACGCCGACAAGAAGGCGTCGTAAGCCGCGAGCGTTGTCGCCCGTTGCATTCGGGCGATCCGGACGTCGCTGGGGGCTCGACGAAACGGATGCCGGCCCCATATCTGGACCGGCGCCACTGGATGTTCCGCCGTCGCGGGGCATGACGGCACGAGGGGCGCGCGAAGGACGTCATCACTATGGTTTCAGCCGCTGAACAACTCGCAGCCAATCTGAATTTCTCCGCACTGGCGAAGGCCGATGAGCTGAAGAAGCGCATCTGGTTTACGCTGGGCGCGCTGCTGGTGTACCGGCTCGGCACCTACATTCCGCTGCCCGGCATCGATCCGTCGGTGTGGACGCAGGTGTTCCGCAGCCAGGCCGGCGGCATCCTCGGCATGTTCAATATGTTCGCGGGTGGCGGCATCGACCGCATGGCGATCTTCGCGCTCAACATCATGCCGTACATCTCGGCATCGATCATTCTGCAATTGTTGACGACTGTGTCGCCGTCGCTCGAGGCCCTCAAGAAAGAGGGTGAAGCCGGCCGCAAGATCATCAACCAGTACACCCGCTATCTGACGCTGTTCCTGGCGCTGGCGCAGGCCTATGGCATTGCCGTCGGTTTGCAGGGCGCAGGCAACGTGGTGAGCACGCCGGGTCCGTTCTTTCTGATTTCAACCGCGCTGACCTTGACTGGCGGCACCATGTTCCTGATGTGGCTTGGCGAACAGGTCACCTCGCGCGGCATCGGTAACGGCATTTCGCTGATCATCATGGCCGGCATCGTCGCCGAACTCCCGTCGGCATTGGCCAGCATGCTCGAACTCGGCCGTCAGGGCGCGCTGTCGACCGGCATCATCCTGATCGTGCTGATCATGGTGGTTGCGGTGATCGCCTTCATCGTCTTCGTCGAGCGGGCGCAGCGCCGGTTGCTGATCCAGTATCCGAAGCGCCAGGTCGGCAACAAGATGTTCGAAGGCCAGTCCTCGCATCTGCCGCTCAAGCTCAACACGTCCGGCGTGATTCCGCCGATCTTCGCATCCTCGCTGCTGCTGCTGCCGACCACCGTCGCCAACTTCAACGTCGGAAGCGGTCCGGAATGGATGCAATGGATCACGACGCAGCTCGGCCACGGCCGCCCGCTGTTCCTGATTCTCTATCTGGCGCTGATCGTGTTCTTCACATTCTTCTACACGGCCATCGTCTTCAACCCGACCGAGACCGCCGACAACCTGAAAAAGCACGGCGGCTTCATCCCCGGGATCCGGCCGGGTGAGCGGACAGCGGAATACATCGACTATGTGCTGTCGCGCATCACCGTGCCGGGCGCGGTCTACCTCGCGATTGTCTGCCTCATACCCGAAATACTGATTTCTTACGCGTCGGTTCCGTTTTACTTTGGCGGTACGTCGTTGCTCATCGTTGTCAGCGTGACGATGGATACCGTGGCGCAGGTTCAGGGCTACCTGCTGGCGCACCAGTATGAAGGGCTGATCAGGAAATCGAAGTTAAGGGGCCGCCGTAAATGAGACTGATTCTTCTCGGGCCGCCGGGGGCGGGCAAGGGAACACAGGCGCAACAACTGGTTCAACGTCACGGCATCGTACAGCTCTCCACGGGCGACATGCTGCGCGCTGCGGTCAAAGCCGAAACGCCTGTCGGCCTCAAGGCCAAGGACATCATGGCCGCCGGCGGTCTGGTCCCGGATGAGGTCGTCATCGGCATCATCTCCGATCGCATCGAGCAGCCCGATGCTGCCAACGGTTTCATTCTCGATGGGTTTCCGCGCACCGTGCCGCAGGCCGAAGCGCTGGATCGCCTGCTGAAATCCAAGGGCCTGGCACTCGATGCCGTGGTCGAACTCCGGGTCAACGAAGGCGCGCTGCTCCGCCGGGTCGAAACCCGCATCGCCGAAATGAAGGCGCGCGGCGAGCCTGTCCGCGCCGACGATACGCCGGAAGTGCTGTCGAAGCGGCTGGAAAGCTATCGCGCGCAGACCGAGCCGCTGGTCGACTACTATGGTGAGCGGCGCAAGCTCGCCACCATCGACGGCATGAAGTCGATCGACGAAGTAACGCAGGACATCAAGCGTGTGCTCGATGCGCTGAAGGATGGTGCCAAGGCCGCGAAGCCGCGCCGCAAGGGCGCCGCGGCGAGCAAGCCGGTCGCTAAGGTTCGGGCCAAGGCCAAAGCCAAGAGCGGCAAGACTGGCAGCAAGGCCAAGGGCCGAGTCGCCAAGAAGGCCGGCAAAAAAGCCGCCAAAACCGCCAAGGGCAAGACGGCACGCAAGGCTGTGAAGGCCAAGGCTGCTAAAAAGGCCAGTAAGAAGGTTTCGCGCGGCAAGGCAGTTCCGGCCAAGAAGGCGCGAAAAACGACGAAATCGACTGCAAAGAAGGCTAAATCGGCGGCCCGGAAGGGTTCCCGGGGGCGTTCCGCTGCGGCCAGCGGCCGGGTGGCGGCTTCGGCCAAAAAGGTCACGAAACGGCGAGGCAAAAGCCCGAAGCGGTTGACGAAACGAGGTTGAATCCTTTAATAAGCCCGGTATCCAGTCGGATAGTTTCAGACGATGCCGGGCCCCAAAATAGAGACAGGGGAGGGCGTCGTGTTCGCGTTTGCGGACACCTGCCCGAGATTTTCGAAACATGCCGGTCAAGAAATCCGGCGACAGGAGTGTGATCTGTGGCCCGTATCGCAGGTGTGAATATCCCGACCAACAAGCGCGTGCTCATTGCGCTGCAGTACATCCATGGCATCGGCCAGAAGAACGCCGCTGACATCCTCGAGAAGGTGAAGATTCCGGTTGATCGCCGGGTCAACCAGCTCAGCGACCAGGAAGTGCTGCAGATCCGCGAAGTGATCGATCGCGACTATCTGGTCGAAGGCGACCTTCGCCGTGAGACCGGAATCAACATCAAGCGGTTGATGGACCTCGGCTGCTATCGCGGCCTGCGTCATCGCCGCGGCCTGCCGGTTCGTGGCCAGCGCACGCATACCAATGCGCGCACCCGCAAGGGCCCGGCCAAGTCGATCGCCGGCAAGAAGAAGTAATTAGACGAATCGCGAGGGGTGAGTGGCGAACTGAACTCGCCACTCGCTGTTCGTATTTTTGGTGGAGCCGCTGGCACTACGGCGGCGTTGAGATCTCAGGAAGGTTGAAGAATGGGCAAGGAAGCCACCCGCGTACGCCGCCGCGAACGCAAGAACATCGCGTCCGGTATCGCGCACGTCAATTCGTCGTTCAACAACACGACCATCACCATCACCGACGCGCAGGGCAACACCATTGCATGGTCGTCGGCCGGCACGATGGGCTTCAAGGGCTCGCGCAAGTCGACGCCGTATGCGGCGCAGGTTGCCGCGGAAGACGTGTCCAAGAAGGCGCAAGAGCACGGCATGCGCACGCTGGAAGTCGAGGTCGCTGGCCCCGGTTCCGGTCGTGAGTCGGCGCTGCGCGCGCTGCAGGCGGCGGGCTTCACCGTCACCTCGATCCGCGACGTGACGACGATCCCGCACAACGGCTGCCGGCCGCGCAAGCGTCGGCGCGTCTGAGTTTTGTTCTGCCGCGTGCGATGCGATCGCCCGCGGCACTTTGACGATCAGCACGCGGGCCGATCCCCGCGAACTCCAACGCCAGTCATCTGATCGCAGGAGACTGGCCTGTATGGGTGAAACAGTGACGATCCAGAAAAATTGGCAAGAACTTATTCGGCCCAACAAGCTCCAGGTGACGCCGGGCTCCGACCCGACGCGTTTCGCAACCGTGGTTGCGGAGCCGCTCGAGCGCGGTTTCGGCCAGACCCTCGGCAACGCGCTGCGGCGCATCCTGCTGTCCTCGCTGCAGGGCGCGGCGGTGCAGTCGGTGCACATCGATGGTGTGCTGCACGAGTTCTCCTCGATCGCCGGCGTGCGTGAGGACGTCACCGACATCGTGCTCAACATCAAGGACATCTCGATCAAGATGCAGGGCGAAGGCCCGAAGCGCATGGTCGTGAAGAAGCAGGGTCCGGGCACTGTCACCGCCGGCGACATCCAGACCGTCGGTGATATCACCGTGCTCAATCCGGAGCTGCAGCTCTGCACGCTGGACGACGGCGCCGAAATCCGCATGGAATTCACCGTCAATGCCGGCAAGGGCTACGTCGCCGCCGAGCGTAACCGTCCCGAGGATGCGCCGATCGGCCTGATCCCGGTCGACAGCCTGTTCTCGCCGGTGCGCAAGGTGTCGTACAAGGTCGAGAACACCCGCGAAGGTCAGATCCTCGACTACGACAAGCTGACGATGACCATCGAGACCAACGGCGCGCTGACGCCGGAAGATGCGGTCGCGTTTGCGGCGCGCATCCTGCAGGATCAGCTCAACGTCTTCGTCAACTTCGAAGAGCCGCGCAAGGAAGTTGCCGCCGAGGTCATTCCGGATCTGGCGTTCAACCCGGCGTTCCTCAAGAAGGTCGACGAGCTGGAGTTGTCGGTGCGTTCGGCGAACTGCCTGAAGAACGACAACATCGTCTACATCGGCGATCTGGTGCAGAAGTCGGAAGCGGAAATGCTCCGCACCCCGAACTTCGGCCGCAAGTCGCTGAACGAGATCAAGGAAGTGATGGCCCAGATGGGTCTTCACCTCGGCATGGAAGTGCCCGGTTGGCCGCCGGAGAATATCGACGAGCTGGCCAAGCGTTTCGAGGATCACTACTAAGATCGCACGAATGGCCGGGTGAAAGCCCGGCCGTCCTACTAACGGGCGAACGCAGGAAGCCCACCTGAACAGCATGTCCGACGAGCGGTCGCGACAGAACACATTGAGGATACCAACATGCGTCACGGTAAGGTTCATCGCAAACTCAACCGCACCGCCGAACACCGCAAGGCGATGTTCGCCAACATGGCGGCTTCGCTGATCAAGCACGAGCAGATCGTCACCACGCTGCCGAAGGCGAAAGAGCTTCGCCCGATCGTTGAGAAGCTGGTGACGCTGGGCAAGAAGGGCGGTCTCGCGCTGCGCCGTCAGGCCATCAGCGAGCTGCGCGACCAGGATCAGGTCAAGAAGTTGTTCGACGTGCTGGCGGCCCGCTACAAGGATCGTCAGGGTGGCTACACCCGCATCATCAAGGCCGGCTTCCGTTATGGCGATAACGCGCCGATGGCCGTCATCGAGTTCGTCGATCGCGACGTCGATGCCAAGGGCAAGGACTCCGGTCCGGTGCAGGAAACCGAGTCCGAAGCGGCGTAAGCCTTTCTTCGCGAGTGAATTTGAAAAGCGGCGCTTCGAGCGCCGCTTTTTGTTTGCATGATGGTTGGCGGTTGCGCCGATGGCTGGCGAAGCGTGCTGATTGTCGGCACACGTTTTTCAATGCAGTTGGGTTTTCAGCGCAGCCGAATTGTGTCGCTCGCAGCCGTCATTGCGACGAGCGTTAGCGACGAAGCAATCCAGTTCTCGCTTGTGACCCTGGATTGCTTCGAGAACTTGCTATCGGACCGGCGAAGCCGGGCCGGTTGGCCCACTATGACGGAATTATCTAGACTCTTTTCAGGTTGAAACGACGCATGGGCCCAAAACGCCATTGTCATTCCGGGATGCGCCTTCTTCAGGCGCAGGCCCGGAATCCATACTCCCGGTGTTGGTTCTGGATTCCGGGCTCGCTCGCAAAGAGCTCGCGCCCCGGAATGACAGCGTTGGAGCGACTAAACCCGAATCAAAAACATCGCAGACGGTGAACTTACCACCCCTCGAGTACGATCTTGCCGCGCGAGGTGCCGGACTCGATCTGCGCATGCGCGCGCTTGAGGTTGGCGGCGTTGATGCTGCCGAAGGTCTGGTCGAGCGTGGTGCGCAGCACGCCCTTGTCGATCATGTCGGCGACATCGTTGAGCAGGTGATGCTGCGCGATCATGTCGTCGGTCTGGAACGAGCTGCGCGTGAACATCGATTCCCAGTGGATCGACACCGCTTTGCCCTTGAAAGCGCCGACGCTGAATTCCGCCGGGTCGTCGATCAGGCCGAAGCGCCCCTGCGGCGCGATGATCTCCGCCAGCGCTTTGTAATGCTGGTCGGTCATGGTCAGGCTGGCGATCAAGGCAACCGGCGGCAGTTTGAGCGCATCGATTTGCGGCTTCATCGGCTTGGTGTGATCGACGACGGCATGCGCGCCGAGATCGCGGCACCAGGATTGCGTTTCGGCGCGTGACGCGGTCGCGACGACCGTCAGTCCGGTGAGACGGCGAGCGAGCTGGATCAGGATCGAGCCGACGCCACCGGCGCCGCCGACAATCAGCAGCGTGCGCGGATCGATGCTCTTGCCCGGCACCGCGCCGAGACGGTCGAACAGCAATTCCCAGGCGGTAATCGACGTCAGCGGGAGCGCCGCGGCCTGCGTGAACGACAGCGACTTCGGCTTGCGCCCGACGATGCGCTCGTCGACCAGATGAAACTCGGCGTTAGTGCCCTGACGCAGGATCGAACCGGCGTAAAACACCTCGTCGCCCGGCTTGAACAACGTGACGTCCTTGCCGACCGCATCGACAACGCCGGCGGCGTCATAACCGAGGATCTTGGTTTCGCCGGCGGGAGGGGCGGCGCGCTTGCGCACCTTGGTGTCGACCGGATTGACCGACACCGCTTTCACCGCGACGCGGATGTCGCGCGGTCCCGGTTCGGGCTTGGCGGTCTCGAAATCGATCAGGGCCTCGGCCGCATCGATCGGGAGTGAGGTGGTATAGCCGACTGCTTTCATCGTGAATTCCTCTGCACGCGGCGCGCAGCCGCTCGTGGCTAAATCCCGCACTACGGCCTCGATTGCAAGTACGGTAAGAAATGGTAGATAGTGCCCATCTGGATACTATTGCGGCCTCGGTGCTGCGCGCCTGACTCATCGCAACGCAGCGCGGCTTGGTATTCGCTCCGCCTCGTCATTGCCCGCAGGAGATCGTGCGTGAAACGTAAGAACTTCGGCCACGGGCCGGGTTGTCCGGTCGAGGTGACGCTCGATCTGATCGACGGCAAGTGGAAGGGCGTCATCCTTTACCATCTTCAGGGCGGCACGTTGCGGTTCGGCGATTTGCGGCGGCGAATGCCCGGCATTACCCAGCGGATGCTGACCAAGCAGTTGCGTGCGCTGGAAGCCGACGATCTGGTCACCCGCAAGGTCTATCCGGAAGTTCCGCCGCGGGTGGAATACACCCTGTCGCCGACCGGCGAGCGGCTGAAGCCGGTGATCGATGCGCTGAAGGCCTGGGGCGAGGATCATCGGGCGCGGCAGGCGGCATCGCGGCCGTCGAAGTCCGCCGCCAACCGCGCGGCGTAGTGGCCTTGTGAGGCGTGAAAAAGCCGCGTTTTGCTTCTCTTGGAAGGTCGGGACGACTATATGACGGCCTCGCATTCGGGAAACCATTCATGACATCACTTCGCTTGTTGGTAACTGCCTTGCTGACCTTGATCGTTGCGGCTCCGGCCCATGCGCAGGATCGCCGCGTGCCGGCGTCGCAGAACGAATTGCGGCTGTCCTATGCGCCGATCGTGCAGCGCGTGACGCCCGCCGTCGTCAATGTCTATGCCGCCAAGGTGGTGCAGAACCGCAACCCGCTGCTCGACGATCCGGTCTTCCGCCGCTTCTTCGGCGTGCCGGGCCAGCAGCCGGAAAAGATGCAGCGCTCGCTCGGCTCCGGCGTGATGGTCGATCCGTCCGGTCTGGTGGTTACCAACAATCACGTCATCGAGGGGGCCGATCAGGTCAAGATATCGCTGGCCGACAAGCGCGAGTTCGAAGCCGAGATCGTGCTGAAGGATACTCGCACCGACCTTGCGGTGCTGCGCGTGAAGAACGCCAAGGAGAAATTCGCGACGCTGGATTTTTCCAATTCTGATGATTTGCAGGTCGGCGACGTGGTGCTGGCGGTCGGCAATCCGTTCGGCGTCGGTCAGACGGTGACGCACGGCATCGTCTCGGCGCTGGCGCGCACCCAGGTCGGTATCACCGACTATCAGTTCTTCATTCAGACCGATGCGGCGATCAACCCCGGCAATTCCGGTGGCGCGCTGGTGGATATGGCCGGCAAGCTGGTCGGCATCAACACCGCTATCTTCTCGCGCTCGGGCGGTTCGCAGGGTATCGGCTTCGCCATTCCCGCCAACATGGTGCGCGTCGTCGTGGCTTCGGCTGAACGCGGCGGCAAGGCAGTAAAGCGGCCGTGGCTCGGTGCGCGTCTGCAGGCGGTGACGCCGGAGATCGCCGAGACGCTTGGCCTGAAGCGTCCCAGCGGCGCGCTGGTCGCCAACGTCGCGCCGGGTAGCCCGGCGGCGCGAGCGGGGCTCAAACTGTCCGACCTGATCGTCGCGATCGACGGGCAGGCTGTCGACGATCCGAATGCGTTCGATTATCGCTTCGCGACCCGGCCGCTCGGCGGCACCGCGCAGGTCGAGGTGCAGCGCGGCGGTAAATCGATCAAGCTCAATATCGCGTTGGAAACAGCGCCGGATACCGGGCGCGATGAAATCCTCATCACCGGCAACTCGCCATTCCAGGGAGCCACCGTGGTCAACATTTCGCCGGCGGTGGCCGATGAACTGCGCCTCGACAGCAGCGTCGAAGGTGTCGTCATCACCGAACTGTCGGAGGATGGTGCGGCGGCGAACGTCGGTTTCCGCAAAGGCGACGTCATCGTCGCGGTGAACGGCAAGAAGATCGAGAAGACCACCGATCTCGCACGCATCACGCGCGAACGCAGCCGGCTGTGGCGCATCACCATCCTGCGCGGCGGCCAGCAAATTCAGGTGACGCTGGGCGGATGAGCGCGAAACGTCCAGCCCCGTCTGCAAACCTGTTCGCTGCGGCGGGCATGGAGCAGGATGCGCCGCGTCCGCTGCCGGACCGGTTGCGGCCGCGCGCGTTGTCGGACGTCGTTGGGCAGGAGCACATCCTCGGGCCGGATGGCGCGCTGACGCGCATGCTGGAGACGCGCACGCTGGGCTCGCTGGTGTTCTGGGGGCCGCCCGGCACCGGCAAGACGACGGTGGCGCGGCTATTGGCGGACGCGACTGAACTGCATTTCGAGCAGATCTCGGCGGTGTTTTCCGGCGTCGCCGATCTGAAGAAGGCATTCGATGCCGCGCGCGCACGGCGCGAAACCGGCAAGGGCACCTTGCTGTTCGTCGACGAGGTGCATCGCTTCAATCGCGCGCAGCAGGATTCCTTCCTGCCGGTGATGGAAGACGGCACCGTGGTGCTGATCGGTGCCACCACCGAAAATCCATCGTTCGAGCTCAATGCGGCGTTGCTGTCGCGCGCACGCGTGCTGGTGTTTCATTCGCTCGACGCGGCGGCGGTGGAAAAGCTGTTCGCGCAAGCCGAGCGTATCGAAGGCAAGAAGCTGCCGCTCGATGAAGAAGCGCGCGCCGCGCTGGTGCGGATGGCCGATGGCGATGGCCGCGCGGCGCTGACGCTGGCGGAGGAAGTCTGGCGATCGGCGCGGCCCGATGAGATCTTCAACGCGGCGCAACTGCAGGATATCCTGCAACGTCGCGCGCCGATCTACGACAAGTCGGCGGACGGCCATTACAACCTGATCTCGGCGCTGCATAAATCCGTGCGCGGCTCCGATCCCGACGCCGCGCTGTATTATCTGGCGCGCATGTTCGACGCCGGTGAAGACCCGCTGTTCCTGGCGCGGCGCGTGGTGCGCATGGCGGTGGAGGATATCGGGCTGGCCGATCCGCAGGCGCTGGTGATCTGCAACGCGGCGAAGGATGCCTATGATTTTCTCGGCTCGCCGGAGGGCGAACTTGCGATCGCGCAGGCTGTGATCTATCTCGCCACGGCACCGAAATCGAATGCCGCCTACAAGGCGTTCGGTGCGGCGACGCGCGCGGCAAAGGAGGGCGGCTCGCTGCTGCCGCCAAAGCACATTCTCAATTCGCCAACCAAGCTGATGCAGGCCGAAGGCTACGGCGCCGGCTATCAATACGATCACGACACAGCCGAAGGATTTTCTGGACAGGACTACTTTCCGGAAGCCTTGGGACGCCAGACGTTTTACAATCCGCCGGATCGCGGCTTCGAGCGCGAGATCCGGAAGCGGCTGGACTATTGGGCTAAACTGCGAAGAGACAAGGCGCGCGACGCATGATCAATCGAGGATGTATCGCAGCTTGCGTGCAGGGTTTGATACGCAACGCCGGACGGCTGGCGCTGGCATTGGCGGCGTTGCTGTTGGCGACTGGCATCGCAGCGGCGGAGATGGTCGAAGTCGCGCCGGGCGTGCAGGTGACCAAAAAGACCTATGCGAAAGCTCCCGTCGCCGAGCAGCCGTTCTTCGGCTTTGCGGAGAAGACGGCGGAGCAACGCGACGCCGATGCCAAGTTCATTGCCGAAGTGACGGTGGCTGCGGGCTCGAAAGAGAAAGCGTTCGAGGCCATCATGCTGCGGGGCTGGAAAGCCATGACCGTCAATCGGCCGCGCGATGCCGCCAGACGTTTCAATCAGGCCTATCTGCTGTCGCCGGAGCAGAGCAGCGTCTATCACGGGTTTGCCATGGTGGCGCAGGCGCGCTTCAACGATCTGGATTATGCGGAGGAGCTATTCAAGCTGGCGCTCAAGCAGCCCTCGCCGCTGAAGGCGCTCAACGCCGATTATGGCCGTGTGCTGTTGATGGCGCAGCGCTTCAAGGAGGCGCAGCCGGTGCTCGAACAGGCCGTTGTCGATTCACCGGACAATGGCGATGCCTGGGCCACGCTGGCCTTTGCGCGCATGAAGAACGGAAACAATGCCGCTGCCTGCGCCGCGGCCGATGAAGCCGCCCATCGCAAGCTGTCGCTCGATACAAGCCGGGATCTGGTGTTCATCAGGCGAGACGCGCAATGTCACTGAGAGTTTCGCAATTACTTTGTTCCGGCTCGCACTGGCGTTGGCCAGTTGATCCGACCAGGAAAGTCACACCATGAGCCGCCGCGTCAGAAAACCTCTTGCCAAGAAGTCCGAGCGCACGCGCGGCAAGCGGGACGGGCACAAGTCCGGGCCTCGCGCGTCGCGAAGCGGAGTCAAGCCGCGCGAGGAGAGCAAATTCGGATCGCAGCGTCACCCCGAAGCGCGCGGCGGTTCGTTCGCAAAGCCTCGCCGCTCAACGGCTGCGTCCCCGGAGATGCGCACGAACGAGCGCGCAACTCACGATGACGTGGCCGCCAAGCCGACTGCGCCGCTGCCGACCAAGGTGCAGACCGTTGTCGTCACCGCCGACGAAAACAACATGCGCGTCGATCGCTTTCTCGAAGCGCGCTTTCCCGGCCTGTCGTTCTCGCACATCCAACGCATCGTTCGTAAGGGCGAGCTGCGCGTCAACGGCAAGCGCGCCGACAGCAAGGATCGGCTCGAGGAAGGCCAGAGCGTCCGCATTCCGCCGCTGAAGCTCGATGCGCCGCGCGTGGCAACGCAACTGTCGGAAGCGCAGCAGAAGACGCTAGATGCGCTCAAGGCCATGACGTTATACGAAGACGCCGACGTCATGGTGCTGAACAAGCCTGCGGGTCTCGCGGTGCAGGGCGGTTCCGGCATGACCAAGCATATCGACCAGATGCTCGAGGTGCTGCGCGACAGCAAGGGCCAGAAGCCGCGCCTCGTCCATCGGCTCGATCGCGAAACCTCGGGTTGCCTGCTGATTGCCAAGACGCGGTTCGCGGCGTCGGCACTGACCGGATCGTTCCGCCATCGCTCGGCACGCAAGATCTATTGGGCGCTGGTCGCCGGCGTGCCGAAGCCGAAGCAGGGCCGCATCTCTACCTATCTCGCCAAGGAAGAGAACGAAGAGGAATCGATCATGCGTATCGCGGCGCATGGCGATGAGGGCGCGAGCCACGCGGTGACCTACTATGCCGTGGTCGAAACCTCGGCGCAGAAACTGGCGTGGGTGTCGCTGAAGCCGGTGACCGGCCGCACGCACCAACTGCGCGCGCACATGGCGCATATCGATCACGCCATCGTCGGCGATCCGAAATACTTCAACAAAGAGAACTGGCAGCTGCCGGGTGGTTTGCAGAACCGCCTGCATCTGCTGGCACGGCGTATCGTCATTCCCCATCCGCGCGGCGGCTTCATCGACGCCACCGCGCCGCTGCCGCCGCACATGCTGCAATCGTGGAACCTGCTCGGTCTCGAAGCCGACCGGTTCGATCCGATCGAGAATGCGCCGGAGGAATAGCGCACTTGCGGCACGCTGGACCGATCACGACATATGGACGATGAAACGCGCATTCGTTGCAGCTCTTTATCTGGTGCTGGCGTTACCGGGCCTGATGGTGGCGCCGCTCGCCTCCGCGCAACTGATCGGCCCCAATATCGCGCCCTCGAATCCGCCGCCGCCCGCGCCGCCGCCGCCGCCAAAAATCGAGGTGCCGAAGATTCCGCAGTTCGACGCGCCGCCGCGAAACAATCTGGCAGCGCCACGCCGCAGGTCGTTCGGCGACCGCGTCACGAAATGTCTGGAGGAGGGCGCCGCAGCCGGCCTCAATGCCAACGACCGCGCGGCGTATTCGCGCGCATGTGCCAACCAACAATGACGAGCCAAACCGATGCGCGAATTGTTTGAAGATATTGCCGGGCACTCGCCGCTCGATCCGCATGAATCCGCGCGGCAATCGGCACGCGCACCGCAGCGCAAGCGATTCTACAAGACGGCGGCTTTCACCGAGACGGCGGATGGCTTCGCGATCACACTGGACGACAAGCCGGTGCGTACGCCGACACGTGAACCGCTCGTCGTGCCATCGCGGCAGCTGGCCGAAGCCATCGCGGCGGAATGGGAGGCGCAGATCGATGTGATCGATCCGGGCACCATGCCGCTGACGCGGCTGGCCAACAGCGTGATTTCCGCGGTGGTCAATCGGGTCGAGGCGGTGGCCGACGACGTCGCCAAGTATTTCGAGTCCGATCTGTTGTGCTATCGCGCCGCGCACCCGGCGGCGCTGGTGGCGCGCGAAGCCGAGCATTGGGACCCGGTGTTGTTCTGGGCGGCAGACACCTTCGGTGCGCATTTCATTCTCGCCGAAGGCATCATGCATGTGAGACAACCAGAGCAGGCCGTGGCTGCGGCGCGTACGGCATTGCCGTCCGATCCGTGGCGCGTGGCGGCGCTGCATGTGGCGACCAGCGTCACGGGTTCGGCATTGCTGGCGCTGGCGCTGATGCAAGGTGCGCGCGACGTCGATCAGGTCTGGGCCGCCGCCAACGTCGATAACAACTGGAATGCCGAACAGTGGGGCGAGGATGCGGAAGTCACCGCGCGCCTGGCAGCACGGTTGCAGGATCTGCGTGCGGCCGCGCAAGTTCTGGCTGCACTGGCGCCGCCGCAACGCTAAACCGTTGCAAATCGGTTAACGAGACCTTTACGACGCCTGCGCTAGCTTGCCGCCGAACGCAGGACGTCGGCACGCATGGTGATTTCGATCAATCCGATCTTCCCGGTGATTGCCGCGCAAGGCGCGGCGGCGGATGTCGTGCTGCAACCGGGCACCGTGATCGATGCGCAGGTGCTCAAGGTGCTGGCGAACGACATGGTGCGCATTGCCATCGCCAATCTGTCGATCGAGGTGATGTCGGAGATTCCGCTGCAACCGGGGCAGACGTTGCAGCTCGCGGTGTCGCAGATGCCGGAAGGCATCAAGCTGGCGGTGGTCGGGCAGGGCAGCGCGGCGCTCCCTGAGGATGCCGATGTGCCGCTGGTGGATCGGGTGACGCTGGCGCCAGAAGCGACCGTTAACGCCGTCAGCAAATCGGCTGCACCCTCGCCAACGTCAACCGGTCAGTTGACGGCGCTGGAGGCGCTGGCAGTTTCAGCCGCGGCACAGGCCGCCGCCACCAAACAGGCCGGCCTGTCGCAGTTGTTCGCGAACCTCGGCGGTGCAGCCGAGTCCGGAACGCTGCCGCCGATGTTGCAGCAAGTCGCGGTGCAATTACTGGCGCGCCGGTCGTCGATCGATACGACATTGTCCGGCAACGATATCAAGGCCGCGTTCGAAGCATCCGGTTTGTTTCTCGAAAAGTCGCTGGCGTCGGGATCGGTAGCCGCGACTACCGGCGGCGCGATGCCGGATATGAAAGCGGCGCTGATCGTGCTGCGGCAGTTGTTGTCCGCCCAATTTCCCGAAGCTGCCAATCCAACTGTATCGTCGGCGCAAGGCGCGCCGACACAATCGGTCGTGCCGAATGCTCAATCCGCAGCACAGCAAATCCCGCATCCGGATGCACCGCCGCATGTCGGCAGTTTCGCATCACCGCAAATCGGCGCGACTCTCGTGCCCGAGGTCGATGTGCAGGAAATCCTGCTGCCGCAGGCGCGTGTGCCGGTGGCCGACGATTTTGCCGAGGCCGGCGACATATTCCGAGCCGCGATGCCCGGCATCGCCACGGGTAGTCCGCGCGCTTCCGCGGCTGCCACCGGGATTGCGCTGAACCTGCTGCAGGAGACGCTTGGCGCTGCGCAAGCTTCACAACCGTCGGCGATGGCGTCACGCGCGGCCGCGATCGACGATGCGCCGTTCGCGCACACGAATACGCCACCTCCGCCGATGCGTGATGCACTGCCATCGGCACAGTCCGTAGCGATGCCGACGCTTGCGGCAAATGGTTCGGCATCGGAAACCGCGCATCACCTGTTGCAGGACACCGATGCGGCGATCGCGCGACAGACCTTGCTGCAAGTCGCATCGTTGCCGGATCGTGCTGATGTTTCGCTTCTTCGCAACGATGGCGTTGGGCCACGGTGGCATTTCGAAATTCCGTTCGCGACGCCGCTCGGCACCGCCATGGCGCAGTTCGAGATCGCGCGCGATGGCGGCGGCAATGAAGCGGAAGCAGCGAAACGCGTCTGGCGCGCGCGCTTCTCGCTGGATGTCGAACCAGCCGGCCCGGTGCATGCGCTGGTGTCGCTGACCGGCGATACGACGTCGGTGCGGATGTGGGCGGAGCGACCGGCGACTGCGAACCGGCTGCGCGCGGGCACGGCGCAACTCAGTCAGGCACTCAGCCATGCCGAACTCAAGCCCGGCGACATTGTCGTGCGCGACGGTGCGCCGCCGCAGACGGCCAAGCCGACGGCCGGACATTTTCTCGATCGGGCATCATGATGATGGAGCTCAAGGACCAGCTTGCCGTCGCGCTGCATTACGACCGCTCCGGCGCGCCGACGGTGGTCGCCAAGGGGCGCGGCGCGCTGGGCGCCAAGATCATCGAGGTCGCCAAGGCCAACGATATTCCGATCGAGGAAAACCCGGTGCTGGCCGGCGCGCTGTCGAATGTCGAACTCGGCGACGAAATTCCTGCTGAACTCTACAAGGCCGTGGCGGAAGTGCTGGTGTTCGTGCTGCGCCTGTCGGGACACGTGCGCTGAAATGCGCCGTGCGCCATCGTTTCACCACGAAGCGCCTCGCATGTAGCGGCATCGTTTTCTGCGCTGGATATGCCGTTGATTAGTCGCCGTCACGCTCTCGGGCTGTTCGCCACGGCCGCTCTCTTGCCGCGACAGGCGCTGGCCGATGTCGCGCCACAACGTAGCGAAATTCGCGACAGTCTCGCCAAGCGCTTCACCGATATCGGAACAGTGGGGACATTCGTCGGCTATAAGATCGAGGATTATCTCGTCATAGCCAGCGATGCCACGCGTTCCGGCGAAGCGCTGCTCCCGGCATCGACCTTCAAGATTCCGAACTCGCTGATCGCGCTCGAAACCGGCGTGGTCAGTGACCCCGATCGGGATGTGTTCAAGTGGGATGGCGTGACGCGCGCATTTCCCGCCTGGAACAAGGATCACACCTTGCGCTCGGCCATCGCGGCGTCGGCCGTGCCGGTCTATCAGGAGATCGCGCGGCGCATCGGCGAGGTGCGCATGCAGCAGTATGTGAAAGACCTCGATTACGGCAACAAGAATATCGGCGGCGGTATCGATCGTTTCTGGCTGAACGGCGATCTGCGCATCGATCCGATACAGCAGATCGATTTCCTCGATCGATTGCGGCGTGGCGTTCTACCTGTCTCGCAGCGGAGCCAGCAATTGACCCGCGATATCCTCCCGGTGGAGAAGCTCGGTGACGTCATCATCCGCTCCAAGACCGGCCTGATCGGCGTCGACGACCGCACTGCCGCCGGTGGTGTGCGCCCGTCAGTCGGCTGGCTTGTCGGCTGGGCGGAGAAGGGCAGCGCGCAGACGGTGTTCGCACTCAATCTCGACATCCGCGAGCCGCGCCACACGGCGGCCCGCATGAGCCTTGCACAGCAACTGCTCGGCGATATCGGCGCGATCTGAACGGTGCTCAGGTAGTCTCCTGTGCCGCCTTGCCAATGCGGCCCAGATGGGTGAAGCCGAAGCCGGCATCATACTTCAGACCAAAGCCCAGCGCGCGGTCGATGCCGATATGGGCCATCCAGATCATTGAGATCGACAGCGTCAGCGGCAACGCCAGCCCAAAGCCGATAAACGACAGCGTCAACGGCAGCATGTAGGTGTGCATGGCGTTGTAGGCGAATGCGCCGGCCCTCGGGCCCGCCAGATAGCCGAGCAAGCTCAGGTCCGGCACCAGGAAGAGCACGACGTAGACCCACCACGAGCCGCCCCAGATGCCATAGAGTGCCGTCATGCCGATAAAAAGGGTCAATCCCTCGATCCGCAACAGGGTGCGAATGCCGTCGGTGACGGCGCCTGTGAGCTCCTGATCTGCTGCTGTGGACATTCTCGTCTCCTGCGCGATGCGACCCCCAGCCGGGAACGCTGCCCGTTCCTGCCGGAGGCCGGATTTTCGCCTGTTTCCATACCGGAAATCTGCGTGTTAGAAAGCCTCCGACAACGGCGGGGCGGTGATTGCTGCCCTGCATTTTTTGGCTGGGACCTCATGAAAGACATTCTCGAAACCCTCGACGAACGGCGCGCTGGAGCCAGGCTTGGCGGCGGAGAAAAGCGAATCGAAGCGCAGCACAAGCGCGGCAAGCTGACGGCGCGCGAGCGCATCGAACTGCTGCTCGATCGCGGCTCGTTCGAGGAGTTCGATATGTTCGTCGAGCACCGTTCGGTCGAATTCGGGATGGAGAAGTCGAAAGTTCCGGGCGATGGCGTCGTCACCGGCTGGGGCACGGTCAATGGCCGCAAGGTCTTCGTGTTTGCCAAGGACTTCACTGTATTCGGCGGCTCGCTGTCGGAAACCCATGCGCTGAAGATCACCAAGCTGCAGGACATGGCGATGAAGGCGCGGGCGCCGATCATCGGCCTGTACGATGCCGGTGGCGCACGCATTCAGGAAGGCGTCGCCGCGCTCGCCGGTTATTCCTACGTGTTCCGCCGCAACGTGCAGGCGTCCGGTGTCATCCCGCAGATCAGCGTCATCATGGGTCCGTGCGCCGGTGGCGACGTTTACTCGCCGGCGATGACCGACTTCATCTTCATGGTGAAGGGCACCAGCTACATGTTCGTCACCGGTCCGGACGTGGTGAAGACGGTGACCAACGAAGTCGTCACGGCGGAAGAACTCGGCGGCGCATCGGTGCACGCGACGCGCTCGTCGATTGCCGACGGCGCTTTCGAGAACGACGTCGAGACGCTGCTGCAGATGCGCAGGCTGCTGAACTTCCTGCCGTCGAACAATAGCGACGGCGTGCCGGAATGGCCGAGCTTCGACGATATCGAGCGCGTCGACAATTCGCTCGATACGCTGATTCCGGATAATCCGAACAAGCCCTACGACATCAAGGAATTGATCCTGAAGGTGGTGGACGAGGGCGATTTCTTCGAACTGGCGGAAACCTTCGCACGTAACATCGTCACCGGTTTTGGCCGCATCGCCGGGCGGACCGTCGGCTTCGTCGCCAACCAGCCGATGGTGCTCGCCGGCGTGCTCGACAGCGATGCCTCACGCAAGGCGGCACGCTTCGTGCGTTTCTGCGATGCCTTCAATATCCCGATCGTCACTTTCGTCGACGTGCCGGGATTCCTGCCAGGAACCGCACAGGAATACGGCGGGCTCATCAAGCACGGCGCGAAATTGCTGTTCGCCTATTCGCAATGCACGGTGCCGCTCGTCACCGTCATCACGCGCAAGGCTTACGGTGGCGCGTTCGACGTCATGGCCTCGAAGGAAATCGGCGCCGATATGAACTACGCCTGGCCGACGGCACAGATCGCGGTGATGGGCGCCAAGGGGGCGGTGGAGATCATCTTCCGGCAGGACATCGGCGATGAAGAAAAGATCGCCGCGCGTACCAAGGAATACGAGGATCGCTTCCTGTCGCCGTTCGTTGCGGCCGAACGTGGTTACATCGACGACGTCATCATGCCCCATTCGACGCGCCGCCGCATCGCGCGTGCGCTTGCCATGCTGCGCGACAAGAAGGTCGAGATTCCGGCCAAGAAGCACGACAATTTGCCGCTTTAGTCGTCTTGGAGCGTTCGAAAAACGAAAGCCCCGCGTGAGCGGGGCTTTTGCTTTGAAGCCAGCGGAAATCCGTTAGCGCCAGCAGCGGCCGCCGCGCCAGTACATGCCGGGGCCGCAACGGCGCACCACTGGGCGGGGGGCATAGTACCGTGGCGGGGGCGCGTAATAGCGTCGCGGAGCGACATAACCGCGATTGACGCGGCAACCACCATACGGACCCCGGTGCATACCCGGACCGCAGCCGCCGGCCACCTGAATAACGTCAGCATGCGCCGTCAACGGCGCGGGAGCCATCGGCGCCGCACTGGCGATACCAAAACCCGCGATGGTGCCTGCCACGAGTGCGGCTGCGAAAAGAGTCTTCATCCGTCTAGTCTCCCTCTGGGTCGTCGTAAGCCAATAACGCTTTACTTAGCGCAGGGTTCCTGACTGAACGATGAACAAATTTGCGCGACAGGGCGCGGCTCCCAGAGAGGCGTTGGAATCATTCTTGGCTGGTGCCGTGCTCTTGCCGCATTTCCGCGAACGGCGGGGATATTCGAATCGCGGCATGCTTCGATGCATGCCGAAGCATTACTGGAGCTCCTGTGGCTACGCTGCCCTCGTCACAGCGAGGCGAGACAATGCCGGTCACAGTTTTCATCCGCTATGAGATCGACCCCTTCAAGCGCGACAAGTTCGAGGTTTATGCCCGCCGCTGGCTCGATATCATCCCGCATCATGGCGGTGAACTTCACGGCTATTGGATGCCATACGAAGGCACTAACAACATCGCGTTCGCATTGATTTCGTTCGCGAGCCTCGGGGCCTACGAAGATTATCGGGCGCGGCTGCGAGCCGATGACGCGGGGCGGGCGAACGTCGAATTCGCCGAGCAACAGCAGCTCATCCTCGCCGAAGAGCGCAGCTTTCTGGAACAGGTGACGCGATGAGGGTTTGCGCCCCAGCGGATTGCCATCGATAATCGGCCACGCCATCAACGCCACCACGACAGCACATGGATAGGAAAGCGATGCCAGTATCAGTCGCAGAAAAGCGCGCGACGTTTCACCGTCTGCATCAGAGCGGATGTTTTGTCATCCCTAACCCGTGGGATGCGGGCAGCGCGCGTATGCTGCAGCATCTGGGCTTCAAGGCATTGGCCTCGTCCAGCGCCGGGTTCGCGTGGACGACCGGACATGCCGACAACAAGGTGACCTGCGACGATGTCATTGCCCATCTGACGGAGTTGTGCGCAGCCGTCGATCTTCCGGTGAATGCCGATTTCGAAGGAGGGTTTGCCGACGAGCCAACCCAAGTCGCGGCAAACGTGACGCGAGCTGTTGCCACCGGCATCGCGGGAGTCTCGATTGAGGACTCCACCGGCGACAAGGCACAGCCACTTTATGAAGCCAGGCTTGCGGTGGAGCGCATCCGCGCGTCGCGTGCGGCCATCGATGCCAGCGGTGCAGATGTCATGCTGGTCGGGCGCTGCGAAAGTTTTTTCGTCGGACAACCCGATCTCAATCTGGTGCTGGATCGTCTTGTGGCTTACGCCGACGCGGGCGCGGATTGCCTCTATGCGCCGGGCATTCGTACCCGGGAGCAAGTGACGGCGGTGGTGAAGGCCGTGCATCCGAAGCCGGTCAACCTTCTGATCGGCTGGGCGGGCGGAATGACAGTGGCTGAAGCTGCGGACCTCGGCGCGCGGCGCATCAGCATCGGCGGAGCGCTGGCGCGTGTGGCATGGGCCGGCGCCATACGGGCAGCCAAGGAAATTGCCGAACAGGGCTCGTTTGCCGCCTTCGCCGAAGGCTACCCCGCGGCCGAACTGAACAAGATGTTCTCACAAGATTCTTGATGCAGAGAAGCGGCGGCGCATCGTCGATGCGCCACCGCTCATCGCCCGGAGATACGACTCGAAACTACTTGGTCTTGTTCGGGTCGTTCGCCGGCGGGGGAGCCTTCTGATTTGTGTCAGCCGCTGAAGGCTGCGGGCGTGCCGGAGCCGCGCCGGTGGTCGTTCCCGGCTGTGTATTATACGGCGTCACGTCGCGCACGCCCGGAGCCACCGGCGGCCGGGTCTGTTCAGCCAGATTCCGATCGGACGGTCCTGCTTTCGGGTTGGCCGTCGTGGCTGGTGTACCGGATGTCGTCGCGGTCGTTGTCGTCGGATTCATCGACGAATTGTTCAGGCCGTAGAACACCACGCCGAGCACCAAGGCGATCGCAATGGCAAACGCCGCGATGCGCCCGCCACTCGCCCTGCCTTCCGCGAGTTCGGGATCGGCCTGCAATTCATTGTCGAGCGGAGCCGCCCGGCGCAATTCCTCGCTGGCTTGCTCGGGGCGATAAGGATCGTTGGGATTATGCAGGTAAGCCATAAAACTACTCCTCTGTCCTGCATACCAATCATCGGAGCGAAGCGAGGTTCCTCATGGAACTGGCGATTCATGCCAATCTGAATGTGCAGGACAGCGGTTGACCATGCGTCGCGCAGCTACCCGCACGGGATGAGCGAGGAGAGTCCGGCATGCAACTGCGGAGGCTCAATGCCTGGGCGCGTTGGTCGATTGCGTGTTCGCCGGTGCGGTCTGGTGATCTCGGGATTTATCCCTGAACTCGTAAAAGACAAAGCTCAGCACCAGCAGGATGACGATACCGATGATGGCCTTGATCGGCTTCTGCGTATTGCGTTTGCCGAAAGCCGGACCCGCTGCGGCGTTGGCAGACTTGCCGGCGACGGGTTCGCTGGCATGATCGACCGGATTGGTCTGGGCCTGTTGCGGCATCTTCTCCTCCCGGAGTTCTTCTTGGATGGAGATTAGCCTAGACCAATGAGAATGGCCCGTCTTTGTTGCAAATCATCCCGGAAGCGAAATATCCATCCGAACATACCCCCATGGCACCTAAGGCTGGCGGCCGCGGGGAGGCCGCCGTGCGGCGCGCACCCGTTCCGGGCTGACCGCAGAGGCCGCACTTCCCCAGGCGTTGCGCATGTAGGTGATGGCCGCAGCAATCTCATCATCCGACATTTTGGCGCTGTAGGCCGGCATATTTGCCGGATTGGGAAACTGCGCCGTCACCACCGAATCCGCGCCATCCAATACGATGCGGATGATGCTGGACGGATCGGGTGCCATGAGGTTGGAATTGCGCGGCAACGGCGGAAAGACGCCGGGCGATCCCTCGCCGTCGAGCTCGTGGCAGGCCGAACAGGTCTCGCGATAAGCTTTCTCTCCAACCGCCATCTGTGCTGGTGTCGGAGCGATGACCTCCGGCTCCGGCGATCTGGCGGGCAGGCTCTTAAGGTAGGTGGCGATGGCCTGGATATCGGCGTCCGATAATTTGGATGTCGAGTTGCTGACCACTTCAGCCATCGGACCCGCGGCATGGCTTTTCGCGCTACGGCCGCTCTTGAGATAGTCGACGATGTCGGCGATGCGCCACGTTTTCAACCCGCTGCGCGCGGCTGCATCGAGCCGTGGCGCGTACCAGCCATCCACCGCGCCGCCTTCGAGCGGGCGATTGGCGCGATCGGCACCGAAGGCATTCTTCGGCGTATGACATGCGCCGCAGTGGCCGGGGCCATTGACCAAATATGCGCCGCGATTCCATTCCGCGCTTTGTGTCGGGTCGAGAGCGAATGTGCCCGGCTTGAAGAACAGCGCATTCCAGCCGCGCATGACGATCCGATGATTGAGTGGCCATCGCAGCGTCATCGCGGGGCGGGTGTTGCGGATTGCCGGCAGTGTCGCGAGATAGGCTTTGATCGCCAGCACGTCCGCGCGGGTCATTCGCGTGAAATAGGGATAGGGAAACGCAGGATAGTAGCGCGAGCCGTCAGGCGCGATGCCGTCGTGCATGGCGCGATAGAAATCGTCGTCGCTCCATGCGCCGATGCCGGTGTCGCGATCTGGCGTCAGGTTGGGCGAATAGATCGCGCCGAACGGCGTCTCGATCTTGCGCCCACCGGCAAATGGCTTCGACGCATCGGCGGTGTGGCAACTCGCGCAATTGCCGGCATCGGTCAGCACCTTGCCTTGCGCGACGATCGCAGGCGCATCGTCGCGCGCAACCGCTGTCCCGATCGACAGCATCGATACGACGATACAATAGCAGGACAACAGCGAGCGCATGCGGGGGGCATCCTCCCCGACGCGTGCGTCGACCGTTCCGGAACGGCGCTGCGAATCGGGTTCGGCAACTATAGGCCACCATCCATGCGTGCCGACCAGCGTCGTCGCGGAATGCCGATTATCTTGCACTGCAGTAGAACTCGGCGTCGAAATCTCTGTCAAATTGGCGGAGCCGGAACGACATAATTCGTCTGAAAAGTCCGATGTTTCGGAACGAAATTGTGAAGTGCGCGGCAACCGTTTCAAGGTTGAAATTTGTCGTGCACAGAGCACGGAAAGCGACATAGACTGGTTCTAAGTGTTGCGCGTGCTTAGCTTTAAACCGCTGCCAGAGCGAAAAGAGGGCGGAATGGGAATCAACCAAGGTCCGATCAGTCTCGATCAGAAATATACTCAGGAATCCGGTCATATCTTTCTGACGGGCATTCAGGCTCTGGTGCGCCTGCCGATGGCGCAGATCCGCCGCGACCGCGCGGCAGGGCTGAACACCGCAGGCTTCGTCACCGGATATCGCGGTTCGCCACTGGGCGGCTACGATCAGCAATTGATGGCGGCGCGCAAGCATCTCGATCAGTACGGCGTCAAGTTTCAGCCGGGTGTCAACGAAGACCTCGCGGCAACGGCGATCTGGGGATCGCAGCAGCTCAATCTCTCACCCGGTGCGCGGCACGATGGCGTGGTCGGTATCTGGTACGGCAAGGGCCCGGGCGTCGATCGTTGCGGCGACGTCTTCCGTCACGGCAATGCCGCGGGTTCTGCGAAGAACGGCGGCGTATTGTGTCTGGCGGGCGACGATCACGGCGCCAAATCGTCGACCGTGCCGCATCAGTCGGACCACGCCTTCATCTCGGCGCTGATGCCGTATCTCTATCCGTCGAGCATCCACGAGATGATCCAGATGGGAATGCTCGGCATCGCTATGTCGCGCTACTCGGGCTGCTGGGTCGGCATGAAGGTCATCACCGAAACGGTGGAGACCACGGCGGAGATCGACCTCGCCGACGAGATGACTCCGTTCATCATCCCGACCGACTTCGAGATGCCACCCGGTGGCCTCAATCTGCGCTGGCCGGATGATCGCTATGAGCAGGACCGCCGCCTGCAGGATTACAAAGGCTTTGCGGCTATCGCCTTTGCGCGCGCAAACAAGATCAATCGCATCACCATGGATTCGCCGAACGCACGCTTCGGCATCATGGCTTCCGGCAAGAGTTATGAGGACGTCCGTCAGGCGATGCGCGAACTCGGCATCACGCCGCAGGTCGCCGCGCGGATTGGCCTGCGGCTTTACAAGATCGGCATGCCGTGGCCGCTGGAGCCGGAAGGTGTCCGGCAGTTCGCCGTTGGACTCGAAGAAATCTTCGTTGTCGAAGAGCGCCGCGAGATCGTCGAGAACCAGGTCAAGCAAGAGCTGTTCAACTGGCGTGACGATGTGCGTCCGCGCATCGTCGGCAAGATGGACGATCACGACAAGCGCTTCCTGCCGTTTGCACAGGAACTGAGCGTCGCATCGGTGGCGACCTCGCTGGCCGATCGCCTGCTGGCGATGGAGATCGACCCGGAGATCGCGGCACTGATCCGCGCACGCGCAGATTGGTTCCATGGACGCGAAGCTTCGCAGATGCAGCCGGTGGTGCCGATTGCGCGCACGCCGTATTTCTGCTCGGGCTGTCCGCATAACACTTCGACCAAGGTGCCGGCAGGCAGCCGTGCGCTGGCCGGCATCGGCTGTCACTTCATGTCGTTGTGGATGGATCGCAACACCGAGACCTTCACGCATATGGGCGGCGAGGGTGTGCCATGGGTCGGCATCGCGCCGTTCACCGATGAGAAACACATCTTCGCCAACCTCGGCGACGGTACTTATTTCCATTCGGGCAGTCTGGCGATCCGGCAGGCGGTCGCCTCGAAAGCCAACATCACCTACAAGATCCTTTATAACGACGCCGTCGCCATGACCGGCGGGCAGAAGCATGACGGCGATCTGTCGCCGCAGCAAATCACCTTTCAGCTTCACAGCGAAGGCGTGCGTAACATCTATCTCGTGTCCGAAAATCCGGATGCCTATCCGGCATCGACAATTGCACCGGACACCAAGACCGCACATCGTGACGATCTTGGCCCCGTTATGAAGACGTTGCGCGAAACGCCCGGCTGCTCGGCCATTGTGTTCGTGCAGACCTGTGCTGCCGAGAAGCGTCGGCGCCGCAAGCGCGGCATCCTGGAAGATCCGCCGCGTCGTGTCATGATCAACCCCGCCGTGTGCGAGGGATGCGGCGATTGCTCGGTGCAGTCGAACTGCATTTCGGTGGAACCGCTCGAGACCGAACTCGGTCGCAAGCGAGCGATCAATCAGTCGAGCTGCAACAAGGATTATTCCTGCGTCAAAGGTTTCTGCCCATCCTTCGTCACCGTCGACGGCGGCCAGTTGCGCAAGCGCGCTCCGGTCGATGCCGGGATTGTCGGTGACTTGCCCGAGCCGACTTCACGCCCGGCGCTCGACAAGCCCTACAATATCGCGGTTGGCGGCGTCGGTGGCACCGGCGTGCTGACGATCGGTGCTTTGCTCGGTATGGCGGCGCATATCGAAGGCAAGGCCAGCATGATCCTCGATATGTCGGGGTTGGCGCAGAAGGGCGGCGCCGTGCTCAGCCACGTGCGTCTCTCGGAAAATACCGATGACGTCACTTGTTCGCGCATCGTCACCGGCACTGCCGATCTGCTTATTGCGGCCGATGAAGTGATGGCGATTTCCAAGGAGACCATCTCGCTCTGCGAACCTGCGCGCACGCATGGCGTGGTCAATACGCATTTGATCCCGATTGCCGACTTCATCCGCAATCGCGATTTCGATTTCCAGAACCGCAAGGTCAATACAGTGCTGCAGGGCGCGTTGACCAAGGACTCGGCATTCCTCGATTTCACCAAGCTCGCAGAGGCGCTACTCGGCGACGCCATCGCCACCAACATGATGATGATGGGCTATGCTTATCAGCGGGGGCTGCTGCCGTTGTCGGCTGCTTCGATCCTGAAAGCGATCGAGCTGAATGGCGTGTCGATCAAGATGAACACGCAGGCGTTTCAGTTCGGCCGCCTGGCGGCAGCCGACCCGGCGCGTCTGAACGCGATGATCAAGGGGCATGAAGAGGCCATGGCGCCGAAGCCGCTGGAATCGATGTCGCTCGATGAGATCATCGCGCACCGCAGCCAGTTGCTGACCGAATACCAGAATGCCGGCTTGGCGCAGCGTTATCGCAAGCTGGTCGATCAGGTGCGCGACGCCGCTACGCAGGGAGGTTTCGACGAGGCGTTGACGCGTGCGGTGGCCATCAACTACGCCAAGCTGCTGGCCTACAAGGATGAGTACGAGGTCGCGCGGCTTTACACCGACGGCAGCTTCGAAAAGCGCTTGCGCGATCAGTTCGAGGGCGATTTCAAGATCAACTTCAATCTCGCGCCGCCGATCCTGCCATCGGGTCTCGATGCAGACGGACGACCGAAGAAGCGGCAATTCGGACCATGGATGATGCCGGTGTTCCGAATGCTGGCGAAGCTGCGCTGGCTGCGCGGCACACCGTTCGATATCTTCGGTTACAACAAGGATCGCCGCATCGAGCGCGAATTGATCGCCGGATATGAAAAGGACGTGCAGACCGTACTTCGTCTGCTGTCGCCGATGACGATCGCTATTGCCATCGAGTTCCTGTCGCTACCGGATAGCATTCGCGGTTATGGACCGGTCAAGGAAAAGTCGATTGCCGAGGCCAAGGTGCGCTACGCGCAACTGGCGAAGGATCTTGCCAATCCGCCGCCGCTCGTGACGCCGCAGATCGCGGCGGAATAGTGATCGCATCGTTCTGCGTCGTTGCGCGACATGCAGCGGCGCAGAATTTCGGACAGGCGCGATCCTCTGCCGCACGGCAGTGATCCTGACGGTCATTCCGCGACGCGGGAATTGCTTGCCGCGAAGCCGCTTGCCAATGCTGTCGTGAGAGTTCACAAAATCCGCCGGGGACGTCACGCCAGCGGAGAGCTTTTTTGAGCATTAAGGGCAAGGCCTACATCGCCGGAATTTACGAGCATCCGACCCGGCACGCACCCGACAAGTCCACCGCACAGTTGCATGCCGAAGTCGCCAAGGGTGCGATCGAGGATGCGGGCCTGACCAGCGCCGATATCGACGGCTATTTTTGCGCGGGCGATGCACCTGGCGGCGCTTGGCCGATGGTCGATTATCTCGGCTTGAAAGTGCGCCACATCGATTCCACCGAAACGGGCGGCAGCTCCTACATTATCCATATCGGTCACGCGGCCGAAGCGATCGCCGCCGGCAAATGCTCGATTGCGCTGGTGACGTTAGCCGGCAAGCCGCGTACCAGCGTCATGCCGCCGCGTGCGGCCGGTGCGGAAGCCGATTTCGAGGCGGCGTATGGCGCCACGACGCACAATGCCTACGGCATGTGCGCGATGCGCCACATGCACGACTACGGCACGACCAGCGAGCAGCTCGCCTGGATCAAAGTCGCGGCTTCGCATCACGCACAGTACAATCCTCATGCGATGCTCAAGGAGGTCGTGACTGTCGAGGATGTCGTCAACTCGCCGATGATTTCCGATCCGTTGCATCGCATGGATTGCTGCGTCGTTACCGACGGCGGCGGCGCGTTGATCGTCACCACGCCGGAGATCGCCAAGAGCCTCAAGAAGCCGTTGGTTCGACTGATCGGGCATGGCGAGGCGATGAAGGGGCCGCGTGGCGGCAAGGATCTCGACCTGACCTATTCGGCGGGCGTATGGTCGGGTCCGCGCGCGTTCGAGGAAGCCGGCGTGACACCGAAGGATATCAAATACGCATCGATCTACGACAGCTTCACCATCACCGTGCTGATGCAGCTCGAAGACCTCGGTTTCTGCAAGAAGGGCGAGGGCGGCAAGTTCGTCTCGGACGGCAACCTGATATCCGGTGTGGGCAAGTTGCCATTCAACACCGACGGCGGTGGCTTGTGCAGCAATCATCCGGTCAATCGCGGTGGCATGACCAAGATCATCGAGGCGGTACGTCAGTTGCGCGGCGAGGCGCACCCGAAGGTGCAGGTACCGAACTGCGATCTGGCGCTGGTGCATGGTACCGGCGGCCTGCTGGGTGTTCGCCACGCGGCCTCGACCGCTGTTCTGGAGCGCGTGTGATGACTGAAGCCAAGACCCAGGAAAAGAAGTATCCCGCGCCGCAGGGCAACCCGGAAACGCAAGCGTTCTGGGACGCAGCGAAGCAGGGCAAATTCCTCATCAAGCGCTGCACGGCGTGCGGCGAGGCGCACTACTTCCCGCGCTCGATCTGCCCGTTCTGTTTTTCCGACAAGACGGTGTGGGAGGAAAGCGCAGGCGAGGGCGAAATCTACACCTTCAGCCTGATGCGGAAATCCGCGACGGGGCCTTACGCCATCGGCTACGTCAAGTTGAAGGAAGGTCCGGCGGTGCAGACCAATTTCGTCGATTGCGATCTCAGCGCGTTGAAGATCGGGCAGAAGGTCAGGGTGGTGTTCAAGCCGACAGACGGCGCGCCGCTACCGTTCTTCACGCCGGTAGGATAACGCGGATGCGAGCCTCATCCTGAGGAGCGCGCTCTGGCGCGCGTCTCGAAGGATGAAATGAAAATATGAGAGCTGCATATTCTCATGGTTCGAGACGGCGCAAGCGCCTCCTCATCATGAGGATCAAGAAGCACTCACCAATTTGAGAGGAAACGCAAATGGCGCTCAGTTACGATCAGCTCTCGGCGCTGAAGAACCTTGGCCAGAAATACAGCTATTCCGATCGCGAGGTGATGCTGTACGCCTACGGTATCGGTCTTGGCGGCGATCCGATGGACGAGAAGGAACTGGCGTTCGTCAACGAAGCCTACTTCACCGATCGGCCGCTCAAGGTGGTTCCGACCTTCGCGTCGGTCGCGGCGTGGGGCTCCGGTCCGGGCGAGATGCATCTCAACAAGGTGATGGTGGTTGATGGCGAACGCGACATCACCTTTCACACACCGATGCCGGTTGCCGCCAATATCACCGCGGATTCCAGCGTGCTCGGCGTGTTCGACAAAGGCAAGGACAAGGGACTGGTGATCCGCCATCAGACCGTCCTCAAGGACGAGAAGGGTGCACAGTTGGCGACCCTCGTGGCGTCGCGCTTCGCGCGCGGCGATGGCGGCATCGGCGGCCCGTCCGAAGGCCAGCCCGAGCCGCATCAGGTGCCGAGCCGTGCTCCGGACAAGAGCATCGATATCACGACGCGGCCGGATCAGGCGCTGGTCTATCGATTGTGCGGCGATCGCAATCCGCTGCACAGCGATCCTGAGTTTGCCAAGCGCGCCGGTTTTCCGCGCCCGATCCTCCATGGCATGTGCACCTACGGCATCACCTGTCGCGGCGTGCTGCAGACCTACGCCGATTACGATGCCTCAGCTTTCAAGCGACATGCGGTGCGTTTCTCGTCTCCGGTCTATCCCGGCGAAACAGTGTCGATGGACCTGTGGAAAGACGGCAACGTGATTTCGTTCGAAGCCAAGGTGAAGGCGCGCGGCGTCACCGTCATCAAGAACGGCCGGACGGAGTTGGGGTAGGGGGGCGCCCTGGTGCACAGATTCTCCCTCGCCCCGCTTGCGGGGAGAGGGTTGGGGTGAGGGGCAGGATAGCGGCTCGCATCGACGTCCCCCTCACCCGGATCGCTTGCGCGATCCGACCTCTCCCCGCAAGCGGGGCGAGGTGAACAGTGAGAGGAGAAACTCATGGGATTGCTTGACGGCAAGGTGGCGCTTATCACCGGTGCGGGCGGTGGGCTCGGCGAGGCCTATGCCAAACTCTTCGCGCGCGAGGGCGCTGCGGTAGTCGTCAACGATCTTGGCGGACCGCGCGACGGCAGTGGCGCCGATACATCGATGGCGCAAAAAGTCGTCGATGCGATCAAGGCCGAGGGCGGCCGCGCCGTCGCCAACGGTGCTGACATCTCCACCATGGCCGGCGGCCAGTCGGTGTTCGACGACGCTATCAGGCACTTCGGGCGCGCCGATATCCTGGTCAACAATGCCGGCATCCTGCTGGACGGCAGCTTCGCCAAGATGAGCGAAGCGAATTGGGACAAATGCCTCAAGGTCCACCTCAAGGGGACGTTCTGCGTCACCTCGCCGGTGTTCCGCTGGATGAAGGACAATGGCGGCGGCGTCATCGTCAACACGTCGTCGACGTCGGGATTGATCGGCAATTTCGGCCAGAGCAATTACGGCGCAGCGAAGGGTGGCATCTGGGGCCTGAGCAACGTGCTCGCCATCGAAGGCCGCAGGTACAACATTCGGGTCTGGACGCTTGCGCCGGGTGCGCTAACACGGATGACCGCGGACTTGCAGCGCTATATCGACAATCCAGGTGCCGCGCTTGGCCCGGATGGCATTGCGCCTGCCGTGCTATACATGGCGAGTGACCTGTCCGGTGACCAAACCGGCAAGGTGCTCGGCGTCTCGGGGCCGCGCGGCGTGCGCGAAATGAAGATGCTGGAAATGGAAGGCTGGAAGCCGCCGCACAGCGGCTGGAAAGCCGAAGATATCGTGACCCACGCGAGCGAGATTTTTTTCTCCGAGGAGAATAAGATGGCCGCTCGACGATTTTGAGAGACAGAATATGAAGCTGACACACCAGGCCGCAGGCACGTTCGCGATTGCACCGACACCGTTTCACGACGACGGACGGATTGACGAGGCGTCGATCGACCGGTTGGCCGATTTCTACACCGAGGTGGGCTGCAACGGCGTAACCGTGTTGGGCATCATGGGCGAAGCGCCGAAGCTGGACGGCGCCGAGGCGGAGGCCATCGTCAAGCGCTTCATTCGCCGGGCTGACAAGCTGCAAATCGTCGTTGGCGTCTCGGCTCCCGGCTTCGCTGCGATGCGAACGCTGGCCCACGCCTCGATGGAGGCCGGCGCGGCAGCGGTGATGATCGCGCCGACGCCGAACCTGCGCACCGACGATCAGATCACGACCTATTTCAAGCAGGCGGTGGATGCGATCGGCAGCGATATCCCGTGGGTGTTGCAGGACTATCCGTTGACGCTCAGCGTCGTGATGACGCCAGCCGTGATCCGCAGGATCGTCATGGACAATCCGTCCTGCGTCATGCTCAAGCACGAGGATTGGCCGGGGCTCGAGAAGATCACGACGCTGCGCAATTTCCAGAAGGATGGGTCGTTGCGGCCGCTGTCGATTCTAACCGGCAACGGCGCCATGTTCCTCGATTTCGAGATGGAGCGCGGCGCTGACGGCGCGATGACGGGCTACGCTTTCCCCGAAATGTTGATCGACGTGGTGCGCCTGTCCAAGCAGGGCAAGCGCGATGCCGCCCACGATCTGTTCGACGCGCATCTGCCGCTGATCCGTTACGAGCAGCAAGCGGGCGTTGGTCTGGCGGTCCGCAAATACGTCTTGCACAAGCGTGGCGTGCTGGCGTCACCTGCTCAGCGCAAGCCCGGCTCGACATTGAGCGCGCAGGCTAAGGCCGAGGTTGACTACTTGCTGTCGCGTGTCGCCCGGGTCGACAAGCGTGCGAATATGTCGCCGCAGGCAAGCGCTGCCGGCTGATCCGGAGGAAACCAACGATGTCCGCAGAACCGGCCCCCGCGCGCCCCGCGTCCACCATTTTGCTGCTGCGTAATCGCGGTGGCATCGAAGTGTTCATGATGGTGCGACACTATCAGATCGAGTTTGCCTCCGGCGCGCTGGTGTTTCCCGGCGGCAGCGTCGATGCGGGAGATCAGGACATCGTCGATGCACCGGAGCTCTACGACAACCGTCAGGGTTTTGACGCGGCGTCGCTGAAATTCCGGATTGCCGCGATTCGCGAGACTTTCGAGGAAAGCGGTATCCTGCTGGCACGTCCGCGAGGATCGGCCCAATTGGTGACCGCGGGTCGGGCCGGCGAGATCGGTCAGACGCACCGCACCGCGCTGTGCGAGGGCAAGGAGAGTTTCGCCCGCATCGTCGCGGATAACGGTCTGGTTTTGGCGCTCGATCAACTCGCGCATTACGCGCACTGGATCACCCCGGTCGGCATGCCGAAGCGGTTCGATACGCATTTCTTCATCGCCAAGGCGCCGCCGGAACAGGTCGGCGTCCACGACGGCAAGGAAGCCACCGATTCGATCTGGGTTTCGCCGCGCGAGGCCGTCGAGGGCGGAGCGAGCGGCCGGTTCAAACTGCCGTTTCCGACGACCCGCAACCTGATCCGGCTCGGGAAGCAGCCGACCGTCGAGGCCGCGCTGGCGGACGCCGGGCGGTCTGCGGTGGTGACAGTCATGCCGGTCGTCAGCCGGGACGGGGATAGGCGCCTGCTGCGGATTCCCGCCGAAGCCGGCTATGACGGCGAGTTGTTCGACGTATCCGGGGGAGTCTGAACGCCGTGGCGGCATTTCGTTCGTCTGCGGGAAATCTCCAATTATGTTAGACTGACAGCACATCTGCTCAATTGCGGGCGATGTCAGATTCATGGTCGAACGCATTCATGTCGTGGCAGCTTGCCGCCATTTTTTCTCAATCCGTGGCAGATTTTATTTACCTGCACGCATTTTCCATCGCCGTCGGCCTTGGCGGATTGGCCCTCGGCATTGTCGCTATGGCCATCGGCCTGCGTTTCTGGCTCGGGCCTGCCACTCCGGCCGCGAAGAAACAGGAAGCGGCGCGACGCTCGCTTGCCGAGCGACGTTATGCCGAGGCTGAAGAAAGCTATCGCAAACTGTTCGACAGTTCGCTCGACGGAATCTATGTGACGACGCCGGGCGGTTTGCTGCTCAATGCCAATCCGGCGCTCGCGCGCATGATGGGTTACGAATCGCCGGAAGAACTTATCGAAGGCGTGGTCGATATTGCCCACACCGTTTACGTCGACCCCGATGTTCGGGCCGAGTATCAGTTGCGTATGGCGCGCGACGGCATGGTTCGCGAATTTGAATATCAGGTAAGACAGCTCGACGGCACCATGTTGTGGCTGTCTGACAGCGCGACGACGATCCGCGATGAATCCGGTACGGTGATCCGTTACGAGGGCACGGTTCGGGACATCACCAATCAGAAACGGGCGGAGCAGGCGCTCGCGGAAAGCCGCCGCCGCTTGCAGCAGGTGATCGACACCGTTCCTGCGGTCATCAATGTCAAGGACACGAAGCTTCGCTACGTGCTGATGAACCGCTACATGGCGCGTATCTTCAACATCGAACCAGAGGATGCAATCGGCCGGACAACGAGCGATTTGATGTCGCGCTACGGCGCGCAGAAAACCGACGACAACGATCGGCAGGTGATCGAGACAGGCAAGGAACTCGGCTTCTACGAGGAGGAGTATGTCGACTCCGCGGGTGCGATGCGCCAGTGGCTCGTCAACAAATTGCCGCTGCGCAATTCGGATGGCGAGATCGAAAATATCGTGACCGTTGCGCTGGATATCGGCGAACGCAAGCGCGTCGAGTTCGAGATGCGCAAAGCAAAAGATGCCGCCGAAGCGGCATTGCGCAATCTCACGGAAACGCAGAACTCGCTGATCGAGGCGGAAAAGCTCGCCGCTCTTGGCCGTCTGGTGGCAGGTGTTGCGCACGAGGTCAACAATCCGGTTGGCATCAGCCTCACCGTGGCCTCGTCGCTGGAGCGCAAGGTGGCGGCATTCGCAGAGCAGGCCGCGCGCGGTGAATTACGTCGTTCAAGTCTCAACGAATTCATCGAGGCCAGCCGCAGCGCAGCTTCGCAACTTGTCGCGAACCTGAATCGCGCCGCCGAGCTCATTCAATCGTTCAAGCAGGTGGCCGCAGATCGCAGCTATTCCGACCAGCGCACATTCGATCTTGCCGACCTGACCGAGCAGGTGGTGATGAGCCTGCGCCCCGGGGTCCGCAAGCAGAACCTGACCCTGACAGTGGACTGCAAGCCGAACCTCATCATGAACAGCTATCCTGGTCCTTACGGGCAGGTGCTGACCAACCTGTTCCTGAACGCGGTGGCGCACGCGTTCCCCGATGGGGGCGGAGGCGAAGTTCAGATCAAGGTTCAGGAGTCCGGCGACGACCACGTGGAAGTGCTGTTCTCCGACAACGGTTGCGGCATGAGCCCGGAGATTCGGCGCAGGGCATTCGATCCGTTCTTCACCACGCGGCGTAATGAGGGCGGAACGGGGCTCGGCCTGCACATCGTCTACAGCATCGTGACGAGCAGGCTGGGTGGACGCATCCAGTTGCAGTCAGCACCCAACGAAGGAACGCGTGTTCGGATGGTTCTGCCGCGCGTCGCGCCTCCAGAGGTTGGCTCCGATCGCGTTTGACGTCATCACGCAGCGCAGGTGTCGCCGGCCTCGGAAATGCCGCGCGGTGAGTTAGTCGGCGTCGGCGAGGCGGCGCAAGGTGGCCTTGAAGATCTGGCTGGCCTTGCCAACCAGGGCGGTACCATTCATCGTTCCGGTGGTATCGGTGAACGTTCCGGTCACGCCGATGCCGACGGGCTGATTCTGACCACCGAACAACGGGCTTTCGGTGCTGCTCGGCGTGTGCTGGTTGACCTGCACTTCGCCCTTGAAGGTCGAGCCGCTGACGCTGTAGCTGCCGACGTAGAACAGGTAGGCATCTCCGCCAAGGAGCTTGCCGTCGCGGAATACGATTACGCCGCTGCCCTTGCCGGTCCGTCCGTCGAGCAAATCGACGTGGATCGAATACAGCCCGTTCTTCATCTTGCCCCAGTCGTCGTAACGCTACAAACGCACCATCCGGTCTCGTTTATGCCAAAGCCGGTCCGGGCACGTCAACGCGGCATTTGTCGCCCGCAGACGACGGAACGTGGGGCTGGCACTGCAATGCCGTCAATTCGAGTAGTGCTGGGCCCAAGTCATGGCAACCGCGAACGACTTACCGGCAGATTAGGCAATACCACGGCCCGGCGTTCCCGGGCAATCGGAGCGGGAACTCGTCCCGGCTAGATATTCCAAGCTGCCCGCGCGCATTGGTCGCGCTTTAAGGTGTTGAAAACAGCGGTTAGCCGCGCGGTCTGTTTCCGTGGTGAATTGAAGCCGGGCGCGATACGCAGCAATTTGTAGATTGGCCTGTGGCGCAGGCGAATCATTCGTACTGAGGAAAATGACGCTCCACCGCGATATCTATTGGCTCGGGCGACAATGGGCGGTGACTGGCCTTGGTATTCAGGCTGTCGACAAGAAACTCGACGGCCAGTTCGACATCGGCGTATCGCGGATCTGGGAAGATGACCTGGCGGCACCGATGGAGTCGCTGGACTGGTTCGATGCCGCAGATTTTGCCAACGCAGTTGCGGCAGCACGCAAGCGGGCCAAAGAGCGCCCTGTGGTCTTTCAGCCCACCAGTACCGGCGAGCGGTGAGGCAACGCAGCCTCTCGAAGTCGCCTTGGTGAATCAATTCAGCAGAATGACACGCCGATTTGTTTCAATTTTCGCCATACGACCACGCATTCGCGCGTCGTGTCGTCAGCTCGCAGCAAGAGCGTGAAACGGTCGGGAATGCCGAGCGGGCTTGCGACCTGCAGCGATGCGCCCAGCGATGTCAGATTTCGAACGGTACAATCGATGGATGCGCCGCCGAACGAAATCGCTCCGGCCTTGAATACACGCTGGCGATGAATCCTGCGACGTTCGTCCATCGATGGCAACCCGTAAGGGCATTCTTAGGTCCGCACCGGAAGCAAAACATGGCAACGGCGCTCACGATGGTGTGAGTATTGGGCCCTGGGGCTGAACCTGCGGCGGTACCCATCGACGCATCATTGCACGACCCGGCAGGAGGAAAGTGTGGATGCGCAGGTTTATCAATAGCAAGTTGCGGCGGATGGCTCATTCCGCAGAAGAGGGGCAGGCATTGCTGACCATCTTCATATGGAGCGGTTTCGGACTGACGCTCTCACTGTGGGCGATGATCTTCGGAATCTTTCTGCCGTCGGCGCAGCGATTCTGAGCGCGAGCCGGGCTCGTCCCGATGCAGAGGCGAGGGAAGTTCCGGCGAGCGAATTAAGTTAAAGTTCGCGTGGCATGGCCGGCCCCGGCGCGTAGTTCGACCATGTACCAATTTCCATCGAGAGCAGCATTCCAAGTGGAGTGGCGCGGCGGTCAAGGCTTCGCGTTGCGCCTATTTCGTGCTTGTCGCCATCTCATTTCGGTATGGCCTGTCCCAGAGTGGCGGTTGATGCTTGCTTCTTTTGTTTTGTGGGGATTTCTTCCCCAATCTTGTCGGGCGTAATGATCTGCATCGCATCTGCTGCCATAGACTCGAGCAGTTTGACCTCGCTCTCATCGGGCGTGCGCGGTTCTGGATCAAGAACGCATAGCGTTCCAAGAACATATCCCTCTTTGGTTCGAAGAGGGGCACCGGCGTAAAACCGGACACCGCGAATATCGAGCGCGGGATTATCAGCAAAGCGCGGGTCACGCTCAATGTCGGGAATGACGAGCGTCTCACCGTCCGCGATGACATGACCGCAAATCGAATGATCGCGCGGCATGGAAACCATCTTTCCAAAGTCGTCCGTCAAATTTCGCGGAAGCGTACCGCTCTTCCCGGCTACGATCTCGCGAGTCTCGTCGATAAGCGATATCATCGCGAAATCCGTATTGAATACATCGGCGGCGCGCTTGGCGAGGGCATCAAGATCTTCCTGAGCATGGCCATCGAGAATCCCCGTCGCATGCAGCGCGTTCACGCGTTCGGCGTCATTGTCGGGGATCTCGGGCTGCAGAAAATCCTGCTCCGGCCCTGGTGACAACATCTGATGGATCCTCTGCACGGCCTCATCGATCGATGTTACGACCTCATCGGCTCCTATGCTTTTTATCTTCTCGTCGGTGAGTAGCTCGGCACGGGAATTCCAAAGAGCCAGAACGATCTTCAGGTCTGGCCAACGGCGACGCAGGCGTCGACAGAAATGGCGGGCTGGGATAGCCGGCTCGCTGGAGAAATAACTCAGGCAAACAGTTTTTGCGCCTTCCAGATCGAGCTTCGCGATATAATCTGCGTTGATTGACGCCGCCGGACGCGCATGAGCCGCAATCTCTTTCAGCAGCAGAGCCTGCGTTAGCATCATGGCCGCGATAGTATCGATCTCCCATTTTCCGCCAATGCAGACGACGGACGGTCTCTGCAAGGGATCGATCTTGGGTGGATACTGTTCGCCGATATCCTCCAGAAGGGCATCCATGCCATTGGAGATTCGAAGTCGATGTTCGGCGGTCGCCACACCGCCGTGATCCTCACTGGCTTGGCGCAGAACTTCTATGCCCACGTCGTTATAGAACTCTGTGACCGAGCTACTCTCAATCGCCGTATTTGCTATGTCTATTGCCTCATCGGGATCATTTGCGATCAGTCTCTGATAGACGCGAGTCGGAAGGTCAAGCGCTGGAGCAGACCCCAATAGAACGTCAAGAAACTGTAGTTGCGGAAGATGCCGACCTATTACGAGCACACAGACGGTGAGCGGGGTCGATAGAACAAGTCCGATCGGGCCCCATAGAGCAGTCCAGAAGATCGCAGCTGCGATCAGCGACATCGCCGACAGGCCGGTACTCGATCCGTAAAGCAAGGGCTCAACGATGTTGTTGCTGACAAGCTCCAGCGTGACAATCAGCGCAACGGTCCATAGCACCATGTGCCATCCCGGATCGATTGCGAACGCAAGGGCGATCGGAAAGATCGCGGAGATAGCAGGGCCAACGTAGGGAACGAAGCGCATCGTCGCAGCGACAGTCCCCCACAGGATGGCTCCGGGGACGCCTATTAGCCATAGCCCGAGCGCGATCGGCGCTCCATATGTCGTGTTGACGATGAGTTGCATCAAAAGATATTTACTGATGCGCGCTCCGGCCTCGTCCATCGCATCGGTAGAGCGGTGAATATTCGCCCCCAGCATACGCACGAAGCGATCGCGCAGGTCCAACCGGTCCAGCAACGCGAGGAAAACGAAGACCACCACAATGCCCGCTGTCGCCAGTGGCTCCGCGGCGCGACCAAGCCATGTGAGAGCTTGGTGAAAGGCGCTTTCTTGAGTCGGAACGATCTCGACAGGTTGGGCTTTCGCGCCATTGGCTTGCGGCGGCTCTTTCTTTTCCTCGACTTCCTTTTGCAGGGTATCGATCGTTTTCAACGCACCGTCGAACATGCCGGGCGCATTCAAGCTCTCGCGCAAAGAAGCGAGCTTGGTCCGCATGGTAGATTGGTAGTTCGGCAACTCCACGCTGAGAGTGCGCACCTGCGATCCGAGAATGAGTGCGAATCCAGCGAGGACGCAAAACACCACCGTCATAACGGTGATCACCGCCACGATCTGTGGCAGACCCAGACGCCTTAGACGTGTCACAGCCGGATTGAGGGCAAAGCTAAGCAGGAAGGCCAATGCCAGCGGAACGAGGATGTCGCGCCCATAATACAACGCCGCGAGAATGATTGCGGCGGACACCAGGATTGCTGCAACCCGTACCGGATCGACGGGACTGGCGTTTGCTGCCGCCGACTCTATGCGTTCACCCAAGCCGAGATGGCGTGAGAGCGACGGCGGCTGATCGACCATCCTGGCACCTGCACCCAGAATGACGAAAACGCCGAACAGGCCGTCAGGTTCCCGGTCAGTGCAAATAGGGCCCGGAATAGCAATGGCGCGCTCGGAGAGATTCGAACTCCCGACCCTCGGAATCGAAATCCGATGCTCTATCCAGCTGAGCTACGAGCGCAGGTAACTGCCTCCCGCTTAGCAGACTTATCCTGCAAGGCAAGGGCCATCGGTTCCTCAATCGACTTCTTACAGAAGTGGAAGCACGGCCGCGCAACGAAAAGAGGGCCCGGAGGCCCTCGTTCGCGTCGCTGTCCAGATGTCGGTAGCTCACCACCGATGACGTCGGCCGTAGTATCGACCTCCGCCGTAGTAGCGCGGTCCATAGTAGCGCCGCGGGCCGCCGTAGTAGCCGTAACCGCGATAGTAGTTAGGGCGCCACCAGCAGCGGCCCCATGCATTACAGACGTAGCGGACCTGTTCGGTGTTGTTGATCTGATTGGATGATGGGAGCCCATTTGGCATGGCAGCGGAGGCCGTGCCCGCACTCAGCGCAAGGCCTCCCGCAGCGGCCAATCCAAGCATTACTGACTTGAGTTTCATTTGATCCTCCTATGTGAAGGAAGGAACGCCAGATCACATAATAGGTTGCGGATCGGACGAGGGGGCGAGCCGATTTAATGCTGATGAATGACGGTTCATCGCGGGAAAGGACGACAGGAAACTTGCCGGCGCGGACTTACCTGAATGGCAGGGGGCAAACGCTAAATCCCTGAAATGATATATTATGAAGCAATTACAATAGGTTGGATATTTAGACGGGTTTCGTATGATGGGGATGCTTAACGAAATCCAAACACAGTAAGGCCAGAATTCCGGCGCTTGGTGGCTGCGGATGACAACCATCAGCGCTCTGATAGACCCGGTTGGCTTAGCTCTTGATGCGCATGACCCGATTATTGCTCTCGCTGATGCTGTTGGTTGTGGTGACGCCTGCGCGTGCGGACCTGCACATCACGCGCGACCATGGCGGCTATGTCTCCGAATACAAGGCGAAGTATGAGCGCATTCGCGATCGTCGCGAGCGGGTCATCATCGACGGTATTTGCAATTCGGCCTGCACGCTGGTGTTCGGCATTGTGCCGATGAACAAGGTTTGCGTCACGCCGCGCGCCAGCCTTGGTTTTCATCAAGCCTATTACGACAAGGCGTTCACGTTCGGCATCAAGATCACCAGTCTCGAAGGCACGTCGGATCTGATGGCCTATTACCCGAACTCCGTGAAGGACTGGATCCGCCGCAACGGTGGGCTGACCACCGAGATGAAGAAGATCAAGAACGGACCTGAGCTGTGGAAGATCGTTGATCCGTGCCCTGAGGAATATTGATCTTGGTTTGCAGCCATCCAGGTATGTCGCTTCACCGATCCAAGCCGGTGTGAATAGCCAACCTTCCGGAAGCCGTTGTGCCAGCCCTGTCGCTGATCGTCATTACAAAGAATGAAGAGCGCTGCATCGAACGCTGTTTGCGTTCGGTCGGGTTCGCCGACGATATCGTCGTCGTCGATAGCGGCAGCACCGACCGCACCGTAGAGCTTGCCGAGTCATGTGGCGCGCGCGTGTTGCAAACTACGGATTGGCCGGGGTTCGGCCCGCAGAAAAATCGCGCGCTGGAATTGGCGCGCGGCGATTGGGTGCTGGCGCTCGATGCCGACGAATGGCTCGGTGTGGATACGGCCAATCAGATCAAGGCGGCGATAACCGCACCGGCCTATGAGGCCTATAAATTGCCGCGCCGGTCGCGATTCTGCGAACGTGTGGTCCGGCATTGCGGCTGGTCGCCGGATTACGTCGTGCGGTTGTTCCGGCGTGGCAGCGGACGCTTCACCGACGATCTGGTGCACGAGCGGCTCGATGTGCGAGGCAGCATCGGAACGCTCGGAACGCCGATCGATCATGATGCCATCGAGTCCTGGGCCGACGCCGAGGACAAGATCGAGCGTTATGCTCAGGCGGGTGCCGAACAAATGGCTGCGCGGGGACGTCGCGGATCCGCTGCGCAGACGCTGTTGCACAGCTGGGGTGCGTTCCTGAAGACGTTCGTTATTCGTGCCGGATTTCTCGATGGAGTCACCGGCTGGCACGTCGCACAGTACAACCGTCGCTATACGCAAGCTAAGTGGCGCCTGCTTGCCGAGCAGTCTCGCGCTAAGAAGCCGCTGAACCGGTAATGATTCAGCGGCTTGACGTGGAGCGCCGAAAGGATCGCGGCAGACCTAGAAGGTGACGACGCCGCGGATGGATTCGCCGCGCTTCATCAGGTCGAAGGCCTTGTTGATGTCGTTGAGCGGCATCACGTGGGTGATCATCGGATCGATCTGGATCTTGCCCTGCATGTACCAGTCGACGATCTTCGGCACATCGGTGCGGCCGCGCGCGCCGCCAAAAGCAGTTCCCTTCCAGACGCGTCCGGTGACGAGCTGGAACGGACGAGTTGCTATTTCGGCGCCGGCCGGTGCGACGCCGATGACGATCGATTGCCCCCAACCGCGATGGCAGGATTCCAGAGCCTGCCTCATCACCGTGACATTGCCGGTGCAATCGAAGGTGTAGTCGGCGCCGCCGATCTGATCGGCCCCGCTTTTCGTCATATTGACGAGGTGCGCGACGATGTCTTTGCCGACTTCCTTCGGATTGACGAAGTGAGTCATGCCGAAGCGTTCGCCCCAGGCCTTGCGGTCATTGTTGATATCGACCCCGATGATCATGTCGGCGCCTGCGAGCCGCAAGCCCTGCAACACGTTGAGGCCGATGCCGCCGAGACCGAAGACGATGGCCTTGGCGCCTTGCTCGACCTTGGCGGTGTTGATGACGGCGCCGATACCGGTGGTGACGCCACAGCCGATGTAACAGACCTTGTCGAACGGCGCGTCCTCACGGATTTTCGCGACCGCGATTTCCGGCAGCACGGTGTAGTTGGCGAACGTCGAGGTGCCCATGTAGTGGTGCACCGGTTTACCGCCCATGGAGAAGCGCGAGGTGCCGTCGGGCATCAGGCCCTGACCCTGCGTGGCGCGGATGGCGGTACAGAGATTGGTCTTGCGCGACAGGCAGGACGGACACTGCCGGCATTCCGGGGTGTAGAGCGGAATGACGTGGTCGCCTTTCTTGACGCTGGTGACGCCGCGGCCGACATCGACCACGACGCCTGCACCTTCATGGCCCAGAATCGCCGGGAACAGGCCCTCAGGGTCGGCGCCGGAGAGGGTGAATTCGTCGGTATGGCAGACGCCGGTGGCCTTGATCTCGACCAGAACTTCACCCTCGCGCGGCCCGTCTAGCTGGACCGTTGTGATTTCCAGCGGTTTTCCAGCGGCAATGGCGACAGCGGCACGAACATCCATGTTGAATTCCTGTGTCCTGATTGGCGTTATGTGAAAATTCGCGGTCCAACCCGCGCAAACACGCGTTGCCGCTTACCATATGATCGGGCACTCAGGGCGGCAAATGAATCGTGATTTAGAAAATCTAGCGGCGCGAGCGGCCCCGGTTATCTTCGTTGTGCTATGGAGCACAGGATTCGTCGCGACCAAATATGTGCTTATCGGCGCCGAGCCGGTGACCTATCTGGCCATTCGCATGGGGTTGGTCATCATCCTCATGGCCATCGTCGTCGCGGTCTGGCGGCCGCAGTGGCCCAGCTGGAGCGGTGTCGGCCATAGCATCATGGCCGGAATTCTGGTGCATGGGTTTTATCTCGGTGGCACCGCTGTTGCCATCGAGCATGCGGTGCCGGTCGGATTGTCAGCGCTCATTCCCGGATTGCAGCCGATCCTGACCTCGACCATCGCCAATCGCTGGCTCGGCGAGCGGGTCACGATGTTGCAGTGGGTCGGATTGGTGCTCGGGCTTGCCGGAGTCGGGTTGATCTTGCATGGCCGCCCGATGAGCGGCGAGGTCGGCTGGGGTTGGCTCGCGTCGGGCGTCGCGCTTGTGAGTATCACGCTCGGTGCGCTCTATCAGAAACGCTTTTGTGGCGATATCGATTGGCGTTCCGGCAATTTGATACAGTATGTCGCAGTCGGCATTCTGTTCGCCATCGTCGCGTGGATTTTCGAAAGCGGCGAAGTTCGCTGGAGCATACAGTTCGTGCTCTCGCTGTTCTGGCTGGCGGTGGTACTGTCGATTGGATCGATCAGCGTGCTGTACTGGCTGATCCGTCGCCGTGGCGCAACGCAAGTGGCAAGCCTGTTCTACCTGGTGCCGGCGGTGACGGCGCTGATGGCCTACGTATTGTTCGGCGAACGGTTGGACGCGCTCTCGCTGCTAGGCATGGCCATCTGCGCCATCGCGGTGGTGGTCGTCTCGCGCAAATAGTTCGGCGATTAGCCCGTTCGGATTTTCGCGTAAGCGGCCAACGCGCGTTCGCGGCCCGCTTTGTGCGCGACGATTGGGTGAGGGTACGTCGCACCCAGGATGATGCCGGCGCCAGCCAGTTCGAGCGGCGTGGCTGTCCATGGCTGATGGATCAGCGCACCGTCGAGATGTGTCAGTTCGGGTACCCAGCGTCGCACATAATCGCCGTTGGGATCGAACTTCTCACCCTGCAGGATCGGATTGAACACCCGGAAGTAGGGTGCGGCATCGGCGCCCGAGCCGGCGACCCATTGCCAGTTGGCGGGGTTGCTGCCGGCGTCGGCGTCGACCAGCGTGTCCCAGAACCACGCCTCGCCGTCGCGCCAGTCGAGCAAGAGATGTTTGACCAGGAACGATGCCACGACCATACGCACGCGATTGTGCATCGCACCCGTATGCCACAGCTCGCGCATACCGGCGTCGACGATGGGATAGCCGGTGAGGCCGCGTTGCCAGGCTTCGAGGGCTTTGCGGTCGCGCCGCCACGGAAACGCATCGAACGAGGATTGCAGATTGCGGACGGCAAGGTCCGGTACATCGTACAGCAGGTGCCGGCAAAACTCGCGCCAGCCGAGTTCGCTCAGGAATTTCTCGATGTCGCCAGCGGCGCCAGGTTGCTCGGCGGCAGCAAAGCGCGCCGCATGCCAGACCTGACGCGGGCTGATTTCTCCGAACCGCAAATGCGGTGAGAGTCTCGAAGTGGCATCGCGGTCGGGGCGGTCACGGCCATTTGCATAACCGGCGACACGGCCGTCGAGGAAATCCGAGAGCAGCGTTTTTGCCGATGCTTCGCCCGGAAACCACGTTTCGCGCAACCCGCCGGCCCAATCGGGATGCCGCGGTTCGAGTTGCCAGCTTGCGAGATCGTCGCTCGCCACAGCCGGAGCGCTTGGAAGTTTTGTCGGCGCGGCCAGCGGTTCTGGCAGCTCCCCGATGGAAAGCACGCGCTTCCAGAACGGCGTGAAGACGCGCAGCCCCCGTCCGTCCTTGTTCCGCAACTTAGCGGGATCGACCAGCAGATCGCCTGCGAATATCCTTGACGGGATGCCGATATCATCGAGTGCGCGAACGACATCGTTGGCGACGGTGCGATGCGGTGTCATCGCGATATCGTTCCACGCCACGGTTTCGGCGCCGATGTCGTGTGCCAACCCGGCTAGAACTTGAGCCGCAGCGCCTTTACGTAAAACGAGGCATGATCCGCGCGCCGTGAGGTCTGCCTGCAACGATCGCAGCGATTGCGCCAGCCACCAGCATGCGGCGCCGCCAAGCGGCCGCCACTGCGGCGGACGCAACGAGCGGCTCTCCTCGTCGAGGATGTAGACACCAATGACCGGGACGCCGCGCGACGCCGCAAAGTGCAGCGCCGGATGATCGGAGAGGCGGAGGTCATCGCGAAACCAGACGATGCAGGGGCGGGCGGCTTTGACTGTCATCGAGGGATACTAATCCCGAAGACGCCATCGGGTTCAACCCGTGCGGCGCATGGCTGTGGATCGTTCTGGCAAGGCGAACGTTTGCAACTTTCCGCGATCGGGTACGTACTTGGACGACGCGGTCGCAGGAGGATGACGTGAAACGCTACGCCTTGATCTATCTGACCACCCTGATCGTGATGGTACCGATCGACTTCCTCTTCCTGGGAACAGTCGCCAAGAGTTTTTTCACGTCTCAGGTCGGCGACATGCTGGGGCAAGTCCGTCTCGCTCCGGCAGTCCTGTTCTATTTGCTCTACGTCGCCGGCATCCTGATTTTCGTCAATGGTGCATCCGGTGCCAGATGGCAATCGACGCTGCTCTACGGTGCGCTGTTCGGGCTGTTCTGCTACGCGACCTTTGAGTTGACCTCGATGTCGCTGCTCAAGCATTGGACCTGGCAGGTGGTGATCGTCGATATCGCGTGGGGTATGTTCGTCACGGCCGTCGGATCGACCCTGGGGCTCATCGTCGCCAACTGGATCGAACAGAAAGTCTAACGCTGCATGAGGTCCCAAAACAAAGGGGACGCACCAGGCGTCCCCTTTGTCCGATTGTCTAGTCGCAAGCCGCGATTACTTCGGCTGTTCGACGATGCGGAAATACGGCTTCGGCGACTTCCAGCCCTTGGGGAATTTCTTGCGGGCTTCTTCCTCCGGAACAGCGGCCGAGAAGAACACGTCGTCGCCCTGCTTCCAGTCCGACGGCGTCGAGACGCCGTGCTTGGCGGTGAGCTGCAGCGAGTCGATGGCGCGCAGCACTTCCTGCCAGTTGCGGCCGGTGCTCATCGGATAGATGAAGACCAGCTTGATCTGCTTGTCCGGACCGATCACGAAGATGTTGCGCACCGTCTGGTTATCGACCGGCGTCCGCTTGCTGACGTCGCCCGAGGTGCTGGCCGGCAGCATGCCGTAAAGCTTGGCCACCTTGAAATCGACATCGGCGATCAGCGGATAGTTCGGCGCGACGCCCTGCGTCTCCTCGATGTCCTTGGACCAGAGGTGGTGCTTGTCGGTGGGGTCGACGCTGATGCCGATCAGCTTGACGCCGCGCTTGTCGAATTCCGGTTTCAAGCGTGCCACGGCCCCGAGTTCGGTGGTGCAGACCGGCGTGAAATCCTTCGGATGGGAGAAGAACAAGCCCCAGCTGTCGCCGAGCCATTTGTGAAAGCTGATGTGGCCTTCGGTGCTCTCGGCTTCGAAATCCGGAGCGGTGGAGCCGATGGAAAGTGTCATGTCCTTAACCTCATTTCACTCAGTTCAAAATTGAATTGATGAGCAAACTATAGGCTTGCGCGAATGCGAACGGAACCAGTCCCAAAAAAGGACAATATCCTTCTCCGGCAGCAAATGCATGCAGCAACTTTCTTTCGATGCTTCGTGCGGAACGCGAATTAACACCTACGGCAGCGTCAATAATGTTGCCGCGATCTTGCCGTTGCTGCGCCGCAACGCCGCCGGGACCATCTGCGATGACATTGAACCGTGATGCAGGTCACAGCGACAAATGAAACATAGCCCCAAAACTCATGTGTCGATTGTCGATTTCTTAACTATCGGTTTACGCCCGCATGGAATTGCTGGGCTCAAATGAGAGAACGAGTAAGTGCCCATGTCCCCCGCCATTGCAGCCATTGCCGACCAGGTCGGCGCCATCGAAACCGCCAATATTTCAGACCGCGAGACCGCCGCCTGGGCGTTGACCGTCGTGCGTGACGGCGTCATTACCGGCGATGGACCGACGACAAGGGGCCGCATCCATTTCTCACGTTCGCTCGATGCTGAAGACGTAAATTGGTGCGCCCGCATCCTCACGGCCGATGCCGTCATCGATCAGCCCGTCAGCCGCGCCGAGGCGGAAGCGCTGTTCGAGATCAATGATGCTGCTGCCGAGCGCAGTGACGACGGATTGTTCGACGATCTGCTGGCCAAGGCCGTGGTGCATCATGCTGCGTCTGCGTCCGGCCTTCCGGTTCCGCCACGCGCCATTGCACTGTCGCCCGATACCGCGATTGAAAGCTGGGCGCCGACGCAAGCCATCGGCGTCAACATCGAAGTGCTGGAATGGATCGCCAACCAGATGCGCGGCAAGCGCCGTTACAATCGCGCGCTGATGACTTTGGCCGCGATGCTGGTCGGTGCCGCGACGTTGCCGATGGTGCAGTTGCCGCGCGTACTCGATCTCGGCATGTGAGATTTCGGTGCGTCAGATTTGGACGGCGGGGTTAGCGCTCCGCCGTTTTTGTTTGTCCGGCCTCCAGCCCGACGGTGCAGCTAGCGAAGCCGGCCGCCTTGACCAATCTGGCCGCTACAGGCGCGCGGCGTTGCGCCGTTCGACATTGCGTCGGTCATGATGCGGCCGGTGCGGCGTGGAGAGGCAGCTTCGCGCGTGGTGCCGGCAATGGAGAGAGCGGTCAGGCTGCCTGCCAGCAGTGGGGTTGCAGGGCGCATCGAAATCCCTCATGAAGCAGGCACGTTCGGGGAGGCTGGTGACGTCCACTGTCTGGATTCCTGCTGCAACAGAATTGTTACAGTGGCTCCGCCATGCCAAATTGAGCTTCCTGCCGGAGCCAACCTGTCCTAACGGTTGAAAATTCACTCTCTAGGTTGCAATAACAGCGCATGTTCAAACGTATCCTGATCGCCAATCGCGGCGAGATCGCTTGCCGGATCATCAAGACCGCCCGCCGCATGGGCATCGAGACGGTTGCCGTCTATTCGGAGGCGGATCGTGACGCACTGCACGTCGAAATGGCCGACGAGGCCGTGCTGATCGGGCCACCCGCTGCCGCTGAGAGCTACCTGCTGATCGACAAGATCGTCGAGGCCTGCCGCAAGACTGGCGCTCAGGCGGTGCATCCGGGTTATGGCTTCCTGTCGGAGCGCGAGGCTTTTCCGAAGGCGCTGGCGGAAGCCGGCATCGTCTTCATCGGGCCTAATCCGGGCGCCATCGCCGCGATGGGCGACAAGATCGAATCCAAAAAGGCGGCGGCCAAGGCCAAGGTCTCGACGGTGCCCGGACACCTCGGCGTGATCGAGGACGACAAGCACGCCGTGAAGATCGCCGATGAGATCGGCTATCCGGTGATGATCAAGGCGTCGGCGGGCGGTGGCGGCAAGGGCATGCGTATCGCGCATTCCCGTGCCGAGGTCGCCGAAGGCTTCAACCTTGCCAAGGCCGAAGCCAAGGCGTCGTTCGGCGACGACCGGGTGTTCATCGAGAAATTCATTGTCGATCCGCGCCATATCGAAATTCAGGTGCTGGGCGACAAGCATGGCAACGTGATCTATCTCGGCGAACGCGAATGTTCGATCCAGCGCCGCAACCAGAAGGTCATCGAGGAAGCGCCGTCACCGCTGCTCGATGAGTCGACCCGGCGCGCCATGGGCGAGCAGGCCGTCGCGCTAGCCAAGGCCGTGAACTACGACTCCGCGGGCACCGTCGAATTCGTCGCCGGACAGGACAAGAGCTTTTACTTCCTCGAAATGAATACCCGCCTGCAGGTCGAGCATCCGGTGACCGAATTGATTACCGGCATCGATCTGGTCGAGCAGATGATCCGCGTCGCGGCCGGTGAAAAGCTGTCGCTGACCCAGAAGGATGTCACGCTGACCGGTTGGGCGGTGGAGTCGCGCGTTTACGCCGAAGATCCGTTCCGCAACTTCCTGCCGTCGATAGGCCGTTTGGTGAAGTATCGCCCGCCGGCGGAAAGCAAAGTGAACGGCGTGACGGTGCGCAACGACACTGGCGTACAGGAAGGCGGCGAGATTTCGATCTATTACGATCCGATGATCGCCAAGCTGGTTACGCATGCATCGTCGCGCGCGGCCGCAATCGAGGCGCAGGGCCAAGCGCTCGATGCGTTCTATATCGATGGCATCCGCCACAACATCCCGTTCCTGTCGGCGCTGATGCATCATCCGCGCTGGCGCGAAGGCAAGCTCTCGACCGGCTTTATCGCCGAGGAGTTTCCCAACGGCTTTGCCGAGAAGCCGCCGGAAGGGGAGGTGGCGCGCCGTCTCGCGGCCATCGCCGCCGCCGTCGATCACGTGTTCGGCGAGCGCAAGCGGCAGATTTCCGGGCAGATGATTGGCCGGCCGGTGAAACGGCAGCAGCGGCGGGCGGTGTGGCTCGATCGCGACGAGATCGGGCTGGAAATCGCCCGCAACGACGAGGGGGCCATCGTTGTTCGCTTCGTGGGTACCGATGGCACGGTCGGCAATCCGCATCATCTGGTTTCGTCGTGGGTGCCCGGACAGCCGGTCTGGCATGGCAGCATCGATGGCGTTGCAGTCGCTGCTTTGATCCGGCCGACCGCCAACGGCATCAGGATAGCCCATCAGGGTCATGAGGTTATCGCCAACGTCTATACGGATGTCGAAGCTGCCGCGGCCCGGCTGATGCCGGTCGGCGCCAAGGTCGACACTGGCAAGAAGTTGCTGTGCCCGATGCCGGGGCTGGTGGTTTCCATCGCGGTGACCGAAGGCCAGGAGGTCAAGGCTGGCGAGACCCTCGCCGTGGTCGAGGCGATGAAGATGCAGAACGTGCTACGCGCGGAACGCGACGGCACGGTCAAGAAGATCCATGCCGCGGCCGGCGCAACGTTGGCTGTGGATGCCCTGATCCTCGAATTTGCCTGAAACAGCGATGTCCTGGCGTCCACGTCGCGAAGCGTTGCGGGTCATCCTCGCCGGAGCGCGCTGCGTTCGGCCGGGATCGGTCTATGATGCGATTTCGCTGCGGATCGCCGAAGACCTTGGCTTTACTGTCGGGATGGTCGGTGGCTCGGTTGCGTCGCTGGCCGTCCTTGGGGATCCGGATATTGCCCTCATTACGCTGAGCGAACTGGCGGAGCAGATGCGCCGCATGTCGCGGGCGGGAACGCTGCCGGTGCTGGTGGATGCCGACCACGGCTATGGCAACGCCATGAACGTTCGCCGCACCGTCGAGGAACTGGAAGTGGCGGGCGCGGCAGGGCTCACCATCGAAGACACCTTGTTGCCGCAAGCCTTTGGCGAGACGGGCACTCAGTTGCTTTCGCTCGACGAGGGCGTCGGTAAGGTCCGCGCTGCGCTCGATGCGCGCAGCGACCCATCGCTGGTCATCATCGGGCGGACTGGCGCCGCCGGCGTAAGCGGCATCGACGACGCCATCGCGCGCGCGAGGGCCTACGAAGCCACCGGCGTCGATGCCTTGTTTTTCACTGGCATCAAATCACGCGCCGATCTCGAAGCAGTCGCAGCCGCAACCAGCTTGCCCATCGTGCTGGGTGGACTATCCGAGGAGATGGCCGATTGGGATTTCCTGAGCGGCCAGCGCGTGCGCATCGCCGTGCAGGGCCATGCGCCAATAGCGGCCGCGACGCAGGCTGTCCATGCGACGCTTAAAGCGATCTTCGAGGGTGCCGACCCGAAGAGCCTGAAAAACCTTGCGTCCCATGAACTGATGGCGCGAGTGACTCGGGCCGAGACGGTGCGTCTGCGTCAGTCCGATTTCCTTCAAGCGAAGTCGAAATGATCACGGTTGCCCTCCATGTGGCCATCCAGGGCCGCGTGCAGGGCGTCGGCTATCGGGCGTGGGTGGCCGACGAAGCGACCCGCCGCAAGCTCGAGGGATGGGTTCGCAATCGCCGTGACGGCAGCGTGGAGGCGGTGTTCTCCGCTCCCGAGGAGGTCGTGGCGGCGATGATCGAAGCTTGCCGCCGCGGGCCTGCGCTGGCGCGCGTCGAAACGGTGAACGTTCAGCCGGCCAATACCGATTTGCTGGGATTGCGCCGGTCGGGCGACCGCTTTTCGCTGCTGCCGACCGTCTAGCTGATTGCGCAGCCGCGTAAGCCGTCAGGTGGTTTTTTCCGGCAGGAGCAGCTTCGAGGGTCCGAAAATTTCCTCGAAGGCCTGCCGCAGCGCCACGTCCACGTCGGTCATGGCTGCCGGGTGGCCAAGATCCACCAGGCTGGTGACGCCGTAGCGGGGATCGACGATGCCGCACGGTACGATGGCAGCGAAATGGTCGAGGTCCGGCTCGACGTTGATCGAGATGCCGTGCAGCGACACCCAGCGCTTCAGTCGCACGCCGATGGCGGCGATCTTGTCCTCGCAGGCCGCGCCCTTGTCCGGCCGGGCCACCCAAACGCCGACACGGTCTTCACGCCGTTCCCCCGTGATGTTGAATGCGGCGAGGGTGCGGATGATGAGGGCTTCGAGGCTGGCCACATAGGCCCGCACGTCCGGCCTGCGACGCTTGAGATCCAGCATCAGGTAGACCACCCGCTGGCCGGGGCCGTGATAGGTGACCTGGCCGCCGCGGCCGGTTTCGAACACCGGGAACCTGGCTTGCAGCATGTCGCCCGGCTTGCCACTGGTGCCGGACGTGTAAAGCGCGGGGTGTTCCAGCAGCCAGACCAGTTCCGAAGCCTCGCCGCCGGCAATTGCCGCCGCCCGAGCCTCCATGGCGGCAACCGCTTCGGGGTATGGCACCGGGGCATCGGAAATCAGCCACTCCACCGCCTGCGCGTCGGGAGAGGAAAAAGGCGCCAGATCGAGGCTGTCGCGGTTGTTAACCATTAGCTAACCATAACGTGGTGTGCTGGGGTCACGGCAGTTCCTGCATATTGTGAGTTCGTTTCGTAGTGGCAACCCTCGATAAAGTCAGCGTCGATCTCATGGTCGTTCTTGGCACGACAACCATGCCGATTCATCAGGTGATGCGGCTGAGTCGCGGCGCCATCATCGAGCTTGATGCCACCGAGCAGGACGAGGTGAAAGTCCTCGCCAACAATCTCCCGATCGCCAGCGGCGTGGTGACCGTCGACCGCAACCGGATTGCCGTCGAAGTCAAGAAAATGTTGCCGAAAACGCCCGATCAAAGGTAGTTGCGCGCGGCCCTTGTCGCACCATGATTGATTTGTTACAGGAGCGCCGTTGATCCGGTCAGGCGCAAGCCGTGCACCGCATCCCAGCGCTCGTGGCGGAATTGGTAGACGCGCTGCCTTGAGGTGGCAGTGAGTAAAATCGTGGGGGTTCGAGTCCCTCCGAGCGCACCAAAGCCTCAATGACTCATATTCGCAGTCGTTGCCAAGCTCTCAGAGTCCAAGTTCTCTGGGCTGTGACGGTTTAACGTCGGCCGACAGACGGCAAACTCAAAACGTGTTTGGCAGCAACTTTGGATCAAATGGCAGAGCACCGACGTGTGAGAGGACAGCCATTCACGTTCGGCTTAGCCTCAAAGATCCCAGCATCGCCACAGCGTCTTGAAGATTGATTCCTCCGGCTGCGGTTTAACGTTTTTCTCGACAGCGCTTTCGTCTTGCGTCTTGCGCCACACGAGCGCTCGCCAGCCGAGCGCCAACTTAGCGAACATCTTTTGTTCTTGCCTTGAGGAACCTCAAGGGAACCTATTCCCGCAACTCTGCCGTGTAAATACTGGTTGATACCTAAACAAAGTACAACTTTGGCATGGGATCGCGGATAGGGGTCGATCTTCAGTTCACGCTAGATCGATCCGTTGATCCGTGCCGCGCCTGCGTCTTGTCGGGCTCATCAGCCAGCTATGTTCAGCGCGGGACACGTTGCGGCATCGACATCGACTTCCACACAGCGCGACCTCTCGTTCCGATCTTGTCATCGGGATCTGCTGGTCCGGATGAGAATCGACGGCTCTGCTGTCAACTTCGCGGAAGCGGTCAGGCCAATGGAGCGTGGAAGTCGATCGGTGATACGATCAGCGCGCCGCCGCTGATGTCGGCCGCAAGCCGGGCTCGGCGATCGGGACGCTCCCCGGAATGATCCGCAGGGGAGCGGAGCTTTCGCGCCCAACGTTCCTGCCGCTGCCGCTGCCGTTGGCGGGCTGCGGCCGCACACTACGCGGCAAAAGGTTGACGCCATAGTTGCTCGCGAGCTTGCGTTCGGGTAGCGCGAAGATGGCCTGCTCCGGAACGGGGAGAGTCACTGTCCGCGTCGCTTGCAGTGTCACCTGCTGCGGCCAGGGCGTATCGAGCGGCAGCGGGGCATGTCCGCGCGATGTCCGGGTCTGCCGCAGCGAAGCTGGCACTTCGAGCAGCCTACTATCCAGCCGATCCGACTCGTTCAGCGCCGGAGCCGGCAACGTGGCGGTGCTCACGAAGAGAAAACGCGGCACGCGTGGCCAATGCGAAATCGCCACGCTCTCGGCCGCCGGATGCATCTGCCATTGCCAGGGTTGCGTCGGGGTCTTCGGTCGCGACGGCGTGGCGGGCACGACATGGACGATGCGGTAGCCGCGCGCCTTCAGGGTGCGCAGAATACGCGGCAGCGCCGCAACGGTTCTGGCCTGAATATCGTGCAGCAACAGGATGCCGCGGCCTTTCGCCTCGATCCGCGAAATGGCGTAGTTGTAGACCTGATCGGCAGAGATATGCCGCCAGTCGTCAGCCGGGAAGTCGGCGCTCCACGATTGCAGGCCCTTCGACACGAGATAGTCTTCCATCACTTCGCCGCGGCGTAGCCCCGGCACGCGGAAGAACGGCGCCAGCGATGAGCCGTCGCCGAGCGCTGCCGCGGTGTGGGCAATGCCGTCATCGATCTCCTGCTTGATACGTTCCGGCGACATCTTGTTGAAATTCAGCGGATGGTTTTCGCTGTGCGTGCCGACGCTGTGGCCGGCGTCGCGAACGCGCCGGACGCCCTCCGGAAACTGGTGTGCCATCCGGCCGATGATGAAGAACGTTGCCTTGACGCATTCCGAAGCGAGGATTTGCAGCACCTGATTGCTATGCGGCGGCAGCGGCCCGTCGTCGAAGGTCAGCACCACCTCGTGGTCGCGCAGGGGCAACGTCTCGGGATATTGCATGGTGCCGATGCGCGGATGCTCCATCGGGTCGACAACCAGTGTCCGCGAAGTACCGAGAGCATCGGGATTGCCCGGGCAATCGGCGGCCAGCGAAGGCTGCGACATGCAGATCGCGATAGCCAGGCAACCGCCCAACCAAGAGGGCAGGGAGCGGCCCATGCGGACCGGCTGCATTCCAGCACTAGCAGTTGGCAACGGCATCCTCGAAACTGTGTTTGCGCACAAACTAATGTCGGCCAATGAACGAGGCCTTAACCAACCGGCACCGAAGTGGCGACTAGGAATGTTTGCCTGCTGCGGCCGGAACGATATGGACCACCCGGTAGCCATGTTCACGCAAATAGCGGAGAAACGCGGGCAGCATTGCGGCAGTTTGGGCGCGGGGATCGTGGAGCAGGATGATGCCCTTGCGTGCGACCTCGAGCCGCCCGACCAGAAGCTTGAGCTGCTGGTCGGGTGTCATCCGTTCCCAATCGCTCGCCCACAGGTCGGCGCCGAATACCATAATGCCGCGCGACTGCAACTCGTCGAGCAGTGCCGGCGTGGATTCGAAATAGGGAAAACGGAAGAACGGCGTGCTTGGCGATGTCGTGCTGACGCCGTTCAGGGCGGTCTCGTCAGCGGCAATCCCGCGATTGATCTCCTCCACGGCGGCAGCGTGACTGAGCTTGTTCAGATGCCGATGCGACCATGTGTGATGGCCGACAGTATGGCCGGCGGCGGCGATGCGTTTGACCATCGCCGGCATCTCCTGCGCACCCTTGCCCACCATGAAGAAGGTCGCACGAACGCATTCGCTACGCAGCGCCGCCAGTATCTGCGACGTCTGGGCGGCGGGGCCGTCGTCGAAGGTCAGGACGACCTCCTTGTCCTGCAGCGGCAAGGTTTGCGGAAAGCTCTTGATGCCAACGCGCGGGAAGTGGGCAACGTCGACTTGCATGACCCGCGAGGTGCCAAGCGCGCCCTCGTGCGGACAGTCGGCTGCGCTGGCAGTTGTCGTGGCCGCCATCGCAACCGCGAACGTCGCTAGCAGCGTCCGCATGACAATCTTTCCGGCAAGCGCGTGCATGGCAATCCGTCTGGCGGCTCTGCGGCCCATGGCGGTGCCAATCGGGCGGGGTTGGTTTCGTTGAACCCGGCGTGGATACCCAGTATCGGCGCGGGCGTCTTCCGATCCCTCTACTGTGAAACAGCGCTGACTCCAACCCTATTCATCAGACCTTAACGCCGATGATCGACCATGGCTGGCTTGCATGAATGGGGTCGGGGATGCAGCGATTGCGTTTGAAGGCGGACGGGCGGATCGTCGAACTGCGTGACGGTCAGGAGTTCCCGCTGGCTCCTCTCGGCTCGACTGATGAGCCAACTCCCCAGCCGGCCGGACCTCCAGCCGTGCGCGACTTGCGGCGACGGGTACAGCTGACGCAGATCGAATTCGCTGCACGGCTGGGCGTGCCGGTGGAAACCATCCGCAACTGGGAGCAGGGCAAGCGTTTGCCGCGTGGGCCGGCGCGGGCATTGCTCACCGTCATCGCGCATGCGCCCGAGGCGGCGTTCGCCGCGCTCAAGGGCCACACGCCGTAACTGGGGACGGCGCAACCTCGTCATTCGATGTGGCCCCGAAAGGCCACAATGTCTTTGCCTGATTGGTCTCCGCACGCCGTCCGGCGGCTACAGCCGCAGATTCGCAGGAGGTTGTGATGCAAGTCGTTGAGGCGGCGAATGGCGTCAAAATCCCTGCCATCGGGCTTGGCACCTGGGAGTTGCGCGGACGGGCCTGTGCCAGGCTGGTCGAGCAGGCGCTTCGGCTCGGTTATCGTCACATCGATACAGCGCAGGCCTACGACAACGAGCGCGAGGTCGGCGAGGCGCTGCGAGCATCCGGAGTGCGGCGCGACGAGGTGTTCGTCACCACGAAGGTCTGGACGACGCATTTCGCGCCCCACGATCTCGAGCGCTCCACCAAGGAGAGTTTGGCGAAGCTTCGGCTCGGCGAGGTCGATCTCTTGTTGTTGCACTGGCCCAATCCGCAAGTGCCGCTGGTCGAAACGCTTGGCGCGCTGGCTCGCGTCAAGCAGCTCGGCATGGCGCGGCATATCGGCGTGTCCAATTTCACCGTCGCATTGATCGAGGAAGCGGTGGCCGCGTGTCCGGAGCCGCTGGCCTGCGACCAGGTCGAATACCATCCTTATCTCAATCAGGCCAAAGTGCTGGAGGCGTGCGACCGCAATGGAATGGCGGTGGTGGCCTATAGTCCGGTTGCCAAGGGGCGGGTGAAAAACGATCGCGCGCTGGAGCAGATCGGCGCGCGCTACGGCAAGACCGCTGCGCAGGTTTGCCTGCGTTGGCTGGTGCAACAGAATGTTGCCGCCATTCCTCGCACGTCACGCATCGAGCGGCTTTCGGAGAATATCGCGATCTTCGACTTTGCGTTGTCCAGCGACGATATGCGCCAGATTTTCGCGATGGGCAGCGCCAAGGGGCGCCTGACCGATTTCGGTTTCGCGCCGAAGTGGGATTGAGCCATTGTTGCGCCGAGGCGCTGCAGATAGTCATGCCGCAGCGGAAATCCTGCAGATCAGAAGATTGGCGCGGGATTATTCTTGAACGGGGCTGCCGTTGTCATGTTTTTCGTCGTGTCGAAAGTCTTGGGATTCGTCGCTCAGCCGTCGAATGTGATCGCATTGCTGTGCATCCTCGGCGCGGCGCTCTGGCTGCTGCAGCGCCGCCGCGCCGGAATCCGAGTCCTCCTGCTCGGCGTCGCGCTGCTCCTGGTGTTCGGTTATTCGCCGGTAAGCAACGTACTGCTGCTGAGTTTGTCCGAGCGTTTTCCCAAGTGGCAGTCGGACGGGCACGAACCGGATGGAATCATCGTGCTGGGCGGCGCAATCGATTCCGAAGTTTCAGCAGCGCGCGGAGCTATTGAGCTGGATTCATCGGCCGAACGTATTCTGGCCATGTTGCAACTGGCCCGGCAATTTCCGCATGCGCGCATTGTGTTCAGCGGTGGCAGCGGCAAGCTGATCGAAACGCCGGTTGCCGAAGCGCCGTTCGCCGCGCGCCTTTTGCGGGAGTTCGATCTCGATGGGGGCCGCGTCGTTCTCGACTCTGATTCCCGTACGACATCGGAGAACGCCGCGTTCGTGCGTCATCTGGTCGGGTCAAACGCGGGTGGCCGCTGGTTGCTGGTGACGTCGGCCTTTCACATGCCGCGATCGGTGGGGGTGTTTCGCGCCGCCGGATTCGATGTCGAAGCCTATCCGGTCGACTGGCGCACCAGAGGCTGGGTCGACGTGGCAAAACCGTTCAGCAGGCTCAGTTCCGGGCTGGCGCGCAGCGATGTCGCCATGCACGAATGGATTGGATTGGTGATCTACTGGCTGGCAGGCCGCAGTGCCGTGCTGTTGCCGGCACCGCCATCCAATGCGGGCGTTCAGTCCTGACGCGGCAGGCCGAGCCGGTAGACGCCGCGAAAGTCGTCCGGATCGGCGATCTTGCCTTTGCGATAGATGATCAGGCGGCCCACTTGCGCGAGCGCTACCGCGGCGCGGCGGATCGGCATCAGCAGGCCATGCCAGTCGCCATCGGGCACGATCGCATGTGCGATCTCCGGGGCACTCAGGGTCTTGCCGCTGGCACGTGACAGGACGTTGAGAATGGCCTCTTCGAGAGGCAATTCGGAAGAAGACGAATCGAGCGTGGACATGGGTGTTGCATTGGCGCATCCGCTGGCGCCACGCAAGCCAGCGCTTGACCGTGGGTTGATCGGTCGGCGTGCGCCATGGCAACGTCCACGTCTGTCATTCATGGGTTAGAGGCGACATGGCGATGAAGCTGGTGATCGGTAACAAGAACTATTCGTCGTGGTCGATGCGGCCATGGGTGGCGTTGCGCGCAGCCAATATCGCGTTCGATGAGATTTTCATCCCGCTGTACACCGGCGCGGCCGACAAGCAGCGCATTCTCGACGTGACGGGATCCGGCAAGGTGCCGGCCCTGATCGATGACGACGTCACGGTCTGGGATTCGCTGGCGATCATCGAATACGTTGCGGAGAAGTTTCCTACGGCGCGATTGTGGCCGGAGGAGCGGGCCGCGCGCGCCCACGCCCGGTCGATATCGGCGGAAATGCATTCCGGTTTCGCAGCCTTGCGCAATGAGTGCGGCATGAACCTGCACCGTGCTGTTGCTGCCAAGGTTCTGTCGGACAGCGCCCGCGCCGACATCGCGCGCGTGCAGCAGATCTGGACCGAGTGCCGCGCGCGCTACGGTCGATCGGGTCCATTCCTGTTTGGTCAGTTCAGTGGTGCGGATGCGATGTACGCACCGGTCGTGCATCGCTTCCGGACCTACGCAATCGAGGTGTCGCCACCGGTGCGCGCCTACATGGACACCATGCAGGCGTTACCGGCCTTCGCTGAATGGACAGCGGCAGGTTTGGCGGAGACCGTCGTCATTGCCAGATTTGAGGCCGAGTGAGTTCCCTTCCGGTTCCGCAGGGCCTCTTTTGCCAGGGGCGGCATAGACGTTTGTCGGGGTGCGGAAAACTAGGCTTATCATCCTGAAAAGCTTGCGAAAAATAGACCTTTGCCGGGCTCAGTACCGGCTGGCCAAATGCGACTGTCGCATGCTATAGAGTGCCCGAACTTCAGTTGGCCATGGCCGCGGGGACGCTAAGCGGACCGGGCATTTCTCATTGTGTGATGGAGACGGCGTTGAAGCACAAGTATATCGTTGGAGAGACTGTCTATTTTACCGCCAGCAACGTGGCGCGGCCGGCAGCCTCCGGAACTTACGAAGTCATCCGTCTGCTGCCGACCGAAGGCGACGACTGTCAGTACCGCATCAAGAGTTCCACCGAGGCGTTCGAGCGTGTCGCCAAGGAAAGCCAGCTTGCCGTCGCCTGACGGTCCCTGTTCAGCGGCTCACTTCACGGATAGCTCGCCCAGTTCAACCGTACCGCCTGTCATCTGCCGGGGTTGGCTGGCCGAGCCGAATATCGGGCGTATTGCGAAGTGACCGATCCGGCCGGAGGGCCGGAGGTTGGGCATATCGGCTTCAGATTTGATAATTTGAGGGCGGGAATCGCCGGCAGGCGCAGGAAGCGCGCCGGCACTACGTTCCGAGGGCCGTGCGCATGGATTTGACCTCGATTTCGCTCGATCAATTGTGGCGCGCTCCGTCATTTCCGATGTGGCTGACGCTGATCGCTGCAGCATTCCTTGCGCTCGTTCTCTTCGTGACGCTGCTGCGCGCCGAACGCACCGTTGCCAACGGTGCGTTGACAGTAATCACGCTGTTGGCTGTGGCAGTGGCCGCCGCCGCGACGACTCGCGGCTTCGGTTCGGGGGGCGCCGCCAATGGCAACGCGAACGCACCGATGCCGACGATGGCCTCGCTACCGGCTCTCTCGTGCATGGACGATCTTGCCGGCGACAGCGTTGAGACAGCTTGTGAACGCATCCTGTTCGGATCGCCCGATACCGTCGCCGCGGCCGTCTCCTATGCTGCGGCCCAAATCAGTCACCTCACTGCGTTCGGCGATGTGAGTGCTGCCAACCGGGTGATGACGCCGGAATTGCAGGCGCTGCGCGGCGCCGTAGAACGCGATCGCTATGGATTGATCGCGCACGTGCTGACGACGCGGGATCGTTGCAGCGTTGTGATGTGCGCCGCGTTCCAGTCGATGACCGACCACAGCCGGATCGTCGCCAATATGGAAGAGCAGGCCTACAACGGCCGCGTGACGCGCTACGCTGCGTCTTGGGAGAGCAAGGCCGAGACCGGTGCCGCATTGGCTGCGCCGCCGCTGGCCGGCATTCCACCCTCTCTGCCGACCGGAAAGCCAACCAATGCCGAGTTTCCTTCTTCGGCATCGATTCCGCCGGTCAATATCATGACGCCTGAGCCGCCGCCTAACACGGCAAGCACGCCGCCATCGTCTGCAACGGTACCTGCTGCGCGGCCCGCCGCCGCAGCCAAGTCACAGACGGCCGCACAACCGCCGGCCGCGGCCAAGAAGAAAACCTCCGCGGCACCCAAGGCGGCGCCTGTACAGTCGTCCCCACAGCCGCCCGTCCCGCCGCCGCCGGTTCAACTGGCGCCTGCAGGTGCGCGCTAGGCTTCGCCTGCGGCGAGGGACCTTTGCTACGAGGGAGGATTGCTAGAACGGTGACCAGCCGTGAGCACCCGCCACCGCGCCGAGGACGGTGACGACACTCACGGTCAGCAAGACCCAGTGCACCCGATGGATGAAGGCGAAAGCCTGTTCGGGTTTGGTCTTGACCCAACCGGGAAAGAAACGGTGCAGGATGAATGGCTCGCCGATGAACAGGACGAAGGCGAAGATCAGCCACACGCAGACCATCGCATGCATCCACCAGAACGCCATCGTGTGAAACCGGTCCCAGAGATCGAGGCCGATGATCATATACAGCCCGGTCAGTCCCACGATGATGACGGCGGTCCGCGCAATCCAGATGAAGCGATGTTCGATGGCCTGAAAGGCCTGCAGGCGATTGGTGCCAAGGTCGCCACGCCGCACCGCCGGCAGCACCACCATGGTTGCCATGCCGACGCCGCCAATCCAGATGACAACGCCGAGGACATGAAGAGCGCGCGCGAATATGAGGTCGGTCATAACGGTACCGGTCGGCGATTTCGTGATCGCGATTGACGGCGATCGACGGACTTTCGGCAGGGCAGGGCCGCGTAGGCCCTCAATGATGGAGAAAATCTACGTCTGCAGCCGCGTGGAGCGTTTGCGCCAGCGCAAATTGTTCCCCTAAATTGCAGGAAATGTCTAAGGTCGAGCGCATGAGCATCGTTGACGTCAGTCTCGGCAGAAATCTTGCCTCCCTCGAACTGTTTGACGCTCTTTCGCCGGCGGCGCTGGACGAGGTGCGGGCCCTCGCACGCTTCAAGCACCTGACTCGCAACACCCGTATCTTCAATCAGGGTGACGGCAGCGTGCGTGCCCACGCGCTGATCGAAGGCTGCGTGCGGATTTCGCAATCCGGAAGCGATGGTGCACAAGTCGTGGTGCGATTTATCACGCGCGGCGAGATGTTCGGCACCGTCGCGCTGTTCACCGATGGGCGTTATCCGGCTGACGCCGAAACGCTGACGGAGTGCACCGAGGTGAGTTGGAGCGAGGCCGATCTCGCCCAACTCATGGACCGTCATCATCGTATTGCGCTCAACTTCATCCGGATCATCGGCAAGCGTCTGCAGGATGCGCAGAACCGCGTCCGCGAACTGGCAACGCAACGGGTGGAGCGCAGGATCGCGCATGCGTTGCTGCGACTGGCACGGCGTAGCGGGCATCGCAACAGCGAAGGCATCACGATCGAATTTCCATTGCGGCGGAAAGACATCGCCGACATTTGCGGAACCACGTTGCATTCGGCGAGCCGAATCCTGACACCATGGGAGAAAGCCGGCTGGCTGGTGACGCGGGATCAGCGTCTGACGCTTTGCAGGCCGGATGAAATCGAGCAGATTGCCGAGAACGGCGAGACCTGATTATCAGCGGCACGGTTCCCTGGCTAAAAAACGCATCGCGGCATGGCGCGAAGGCGACTTGACGAAATGCACCGGAAGGGAAAAGAACGTCTCTCTCATCTCACCGGGTGCCATGCCACTTCATCTCATCAAACTTGCCGTCGGTTGCGAGTCCGTCAAGGACCTCAAGGCGCGTGTTGCCGAACGCGTGCAGGAAGCCAAACGCAAAGGTTTGCCACGCCGTCACGTTCACATCACGCGCATGGTGCCGAAGCGCGACGAGGAACTGCTCGACGGTGGCTCGTTGTACTGGGTCATTCGGGGTGAAATCGCGGCGCGTGAAAAGCTGATCGCGATCGAGCCGTTTCGCGACAGGGACGGCATCGGCCGCTGCCGCCTCGTCATGCAGCCGAAAGTCATCGGCGTCGTGCCGCGACCGATGCGTGCATTCCAGGGTTGGCGCTATTTGACCGCCACCGATGCACCGCTCGACCTTACGGATGCCGGGGCGGGCGTTGCGGCGATGCCGGAGCACTTGCGACGAGAACTGCGCGAGTTGGGTTTGCTCTGAGCCCCGCCGTCATACACCGATGTTATCGATCAGTCGTGTGGTGCCGATCTTGGCTGCGACAAGCAGGCGGATCGGTCCGTCCGCAAGCGAGGCTACCGGCGCCAGCGTTTCGGCATGGCGTGCCTCGAAATAGTCGAGCGCGAAGCCGGCGCCACTGATAAGCGCCGCGCCCTCGGTCATCGCCGTGACGAGATCATCGCCGGCGCGGATTTTTTTGGCGCAGGCCTTCATGGTGCGATACAGCGTCGGCGCGACGCGGCGTTCGTCAGGAGAGAGATAGACGTTGCGCGATGACATCGCGAGCCCGTCGGTTTCGCGCACCGTGGTGATACCGATCACTTTGACGCCGAGGTCGAGGTCACGCGCCATGCGCGTCACCACCCGCAGCTGCTGGTAATCTTTCTGGCCGAAAACTGCGATGTCAGGGCGGCATTGCACGAACAGTTTGCCGACGACGGTAGCGACGCCGCTGAAGAAGTGCGGTCGAAAGCGATCTTCGAGATCGGCGACGGCCGGTCCTTCGCAAGAGATGCGCGAGGCAAACCCGTCGGGATACATGGTCTTCACGTCCGGATTCCACACCAGATCAACCCGCTCCGCAGCGAGCTTGGCTATATCTGCCTTCCAGGTGCGCGGATAGGTCGAGAAATCCTCATGCGGCGCGAACTGGGTGGGGTTGACGAAGATTGAAACGATCACCTTGTCGCAACGGCGCTTCGCCTGGCGCACCAATGTCAGGTGACCTTCGTGCAGGGCTCCCATGGTCGGGACGAGTGCGACGCGGGCTTTCCGCGCGCGGAGCTTGTCGATCGCACGGTGCAGCGAGGGGAGAGTACGGGCGACAGCGGGCGTGTGGGGCATTGGGACTCGGTGATTGAGATAGGAGCAACGGTATGTTGCCTCGGCTTGCGATAACGACTCTAGCAAACGCTGCAATCGCGCGCCAAGCGAGTGAGGTCTCGGTTAGCTGGGCCGACGCGCGCGCCTTATGAGCTGAAACACAGCATCCGTCCATCCTGCGCAGATGGCGCGCCATGCATGTCCACAGCGCCATTGGCTGCGATCCAGGACTGCTGTCGGTGACAGAGTTGTCCGGGCTGCGGCAGCCGCGATGCGCAGCGGCGCGTCTTGACGTGCGCGCCCGCAGTTCACAGATACTTTCGAGCGAGACTCCCGAGGCAAATTCTGGAAGTCGCGCCGGCGATTGGGCGGCGTCGCGGAACCTTTATTGGGGGCAGACGTTATATTTCTAGAATTAGTAGTAAATTCAGAGGTTTGCTGAGTTTTTGCAGCGACCGCGTCCTGCCCGATAACGGGGTGGCGCCGGAACCGGATTTTGATCCGGTATCCAGGTAGGCTTAGGCCTGCTAAAATCCTTTGCTTAATTGCCCTATTTTGATCTTTCAGTCACAGCAGTGTGACATATATTCTTGATAACCGGCGCGAGAGAGAATGCCGGAGTTCAATGAAACGGGTGAGGCGTTCTTAGGAAACAACATGAAGCGCGGAATCGTCATCGTACTTTCGCTCTGTGCCATCGTCGCGGCAGCCTATTTCAGTGGCAGCAAGTGGCTCATTCGGCATGAGACGATGACTTTCTTCGATAAGTCTCGCGATCGGCCAGTCGCCGTTGATATTGCGGTGCGCCGGGACAAGGAAATGCAGGCGCTCGCTGGCATGATCAAGTTGCCGGTCGCGATCCTCAATCACGGCAACACCGTCAAATTCACCGAGTACTCGTTCCTCGCGAACCTCTTCGCCGCTCGTGGCTATCTGTCGGTCAGCATCCAGCATGACCTTGCCAGCGATCCGCCGCTGGTGACCAAGGTCGGCGAGCTCTATGTCGGCCGCCTTCCGGTTTACGAGCGCGGTGTAGCCAACATTCAGTTCGCGATTGAAAACCTGAAGAAGGTCATGCCGAACGCCGACTATGATCGCCTCACCATGGTTGGTCATTCCAACGGTGGCGACATCGCGACTTATTTCGCCAAGGTTTATCCGGACGAGGTGAAGAAGCTTGTCACGCTTGATAACTTGCGTGTGCCGTTCATGACCGATGGCAAGATCAAGATCCTGTCGTTCCGGTCTCATGATCCGGTGTTCAAGGCCGATCCCGGCGTCGTTCCGGATGACGAGCAGTGCGAGCAGGCTGGCATCACGGTGGTCAAGACGGACATCCAGCACACCGAGATGAGCGATCGTGGACCTCAGGCGGCGAAGGCCAAGATCGAGAGCATGCTCGACAAGTTCCTCGACGATAACAGCGTACTGGCGCCGGTCGATACGTCGAAGCCGAAGATCGCGGAACCGGGCCCGGTGGCGCAGTATGCGCCGCCGCGTGCCGGTGGTGCACGGACGCCTCCGACGAATTGATTTATCTGTGAGCACGCGCCACATGTTCCTGCCGATCACGTGCAGGATGCCATGACGTCTGATCCATCTAAACCGGGAAACGCGGACAGCAAGTTGACCGCAGCAAAGGCGACGACGAACGCGCCCAGTGCGCAGTCAACGTCCGCCGATATTGCAGCCTTCGTGGCACGCGCGCAGGCGATGTCACCGCATTCAGCTCATGCACGAGGCCGCCTGGTATTTGCGCTCGATGCCACCATGAGCCGGCAACCCACCTGGGACATGGCCTGCGCGTTACAGGCCGACATGTTCAGCGAGGCGGCTTCAGTCGGCAATCTCGATATCCGGCTGGTGTATTACCGCGGGCTGGCGGAGTGTCGCGCCAGCCGTTGGGTTTCCGATTCAGCGCAACTCGCCCGATTGATGCGCGGTATTCAGTGTCAAGGCGGCCATACCCAGATCGGGAAAGTGCTAGGTGAAGTCCGGCGCGAAGCCGTCGCGACGGGCGTGCGGGCGATGGTGTTCGTCGGCGATGCGATGGAGGAATCCGTCGATGACCTCTGCAGCAGAGCGGGTGAACTGGGATTGCTGAAGGTGCCTGTGTTCATGTTTCAGGAGGGCGACAATCCGATCGCCGAACATGCCTTCCGCGAGATCGCACGGCTCACCGGTGGCGCGTGGTGTCGCTTCGATCCTGGCGCGGCAGCGCAACTGCGCGATCTGCTTCGCGCGGCGGCAGCTTATGCGGCCGGTGGACGGGAGGCGCTGCTGCAATTGTCGCGTCGGACGGCCGGTGCCGCGCATCTGCTGGGGCAGATGAAATAGCGGTGCGGGCTCGGACCTGTTCGCGATCCGGAATGCCGCAGCAACGACCGTCCTGTGGCGCGCGGTGAACTGACACGGGTGCTGTAAGTCCGCATCGTTTTTTGCGACAAGTGACGTGTCGTTGGAAAGAAATCGTATGGCTACCCTTATCGCCGGCGCCGTTGCCGTCTTCGTGCTCTACACCCTGCTGCAGATGTTCCGCTCCGCCAATCCCGCGGTGATGGCGCGCGGCATCAAGATCGCGGGCGGTCTCGTGGCGCTCGCGGTGGCGGTATTCGTCGGCATCAAAGGCGAACTGGCGGTGGCGATCCCGCTTGGTATTTTCGGTGCGGGCCTGCTCGGCTGGTCGCCATTCGGGACCAGCGGTTTCAGCAATATCGGCGGGCTGTTTGGCTCATCCAGCCGGCGCTCGTCCGGTCAGACATCCCATGTGCGGTCGCGCTACCTCGATATGACGCTCGACCACGATAGCGGTGCGCTGACCGGGCAAATCATTGCCGGGCAGGGCGCGGGTCACTCGCTGGACGAATTCGACTTGCCGCAACTGGCGGCATTGATGACGCAGTTCGACGCCGAAAGTTCGGCGTTACTTGAAAGCTATCTGGACCGCCGGTTTCCCGCCTGGCGTCAGGACGCGGAGGCGAACGCGACAGGGCGGCAGAGCCGCGCGGCGCCGAGCGGCAAAATGACCGACGAGGAGGCTTACCAGATCCTTGGCTTGAAGCCGGGTGCGGGACGGGACGACATCGGCAGGGCGCACCGATCCCTCATGAAGAAACTGCATCCCGACCAAGGGGGGTCGACGTACCTCGCGGCCCGTGTAAACGAGGCCAAGGATACTCTGCTTCGCACTCATCGCAGCTAACTCCAGCACGCTACCAAACGCTATAAACTGCGAGCTGCTGCTGCCGTCTCTGTGAGATGCCCCGTGGGCGCCTGCCGTTTCTCGGCATGGTCGACCATGAGGTACACTTGTATCCGGCAAACCTTGCTGAGAGGTTTTCAATGCCGGTGGGCGACGAAATCCGCGGCGGGTGTGGCAATCGGGCACAAAGCCTAACGGTGCACCGGTGAAGCCGGGGGACAACAAAAAGCCGGCGGCTGATAGTTCAGCCGCCGGCTTTTTGTTGGATGGGAGGCCGTTGCCGGCTGATGCTTAGTTACGGATCGTGATGCAGGACATGTCCGAGCGCTTCAGGCGCTTGCAGACTGCCTCGGCCTCCTCACGATCAAGACCTGCGAAACGCGCGCGATAGAGCTTCTTGTCGCCGCGAGTAACGACAGTCTCGGTAAACGGGTCGGCCTTGCCGAGCATACCCTTGGCGTGATCGCGCGCGGCGTTGAGACGTTGCTTGGCTTCGCTCTCGGTCTCAAGCGCACCGACCTGAATGATCCATCCGGAATGTGCCGCAGGCTTGATCGCGCCGTTGCGCTGAATCTGCTGCGGCTCGGGGCGTGGAGTCGTATCGGCGGTGGCGACCTTTGCCGCGTTCGAGGTTGTCATGCTCGAGGCCGGGAGGACACCGAGCACGCCTTGACCCGTTCCGTGATTGAGCGGCTGTGGCGGCATGTCGGCGCGCGCCGGGACGGAGCCTGAGGTTTCCGGCGCTTCGGAGACGGTGGCTACCACCTGGCTGGGGCCGGCCGATGCGAGTTTCATCTGGCCCGATTTGACCTGCAGCGTCTTGACGCGAACCGGCTTCATCGGCTCCGTCGAACCCGGGATTGCGGCCATCGACTGGGTTTCAATGACGCCGCTGGTCAGCGGTGCCGGCTCCGGCCGGGCGGCGGGCGACGGCACTGCGGCTGTCGCGGCGGCGACCAGCGAACGTGTCGTGGGGGCCGGGCGCGGCGCCGGGACGTCGGCGGTTTCCGCAGCCGCGGAGGCGACCTGCAGGGCGCCTTGCACCTGAACCGGCTGCGCGGGCCGCGACGCCGCTTCGGCCTCGGCAACAGCGGCGTTGGCTTCAGCGGGGCTCTTTTCGGTGATGGCGGCGACCGTGCGGCGGCCAGAGGCCTTGTCGAGGTTCTCGGCCAGCAGGTTTCGCATGATGCCGTCGCGCGAACGGCCGCTGCGTCCACCCATGACGACGCCGACCAGATGCCGGTTGCCGCGCTTCAGGTTGGTGATGAGGTTGAAGCCCGACGCGCGGGTATAGCCGGTCTTGATGCCGTCAACACCGTCGACACTGCCGAGCAGGTGATTGTGATTGCGGATGTTGCGGCCCTTATAATTGAACGAGGCCGTCGCGAAATAGCGGTAGTAGCGCGGAAAGCGATCCTGGATGGCGCGGCCCAGGATGGCCTGATCGCGCGCGGTGGTCACCTGATCGTCATCGGGAAGGCCGGAGGCGTTGCGATAGACCGTCCGCGTCATGCCCAGCGCGCGCGCCTTGCGGGTCATCATCTTGGCGAAGTCGTCTTCATCGCCGCCGAGAGCTTCGGCGATAACGACGGCGGCATCATTCGCCGAGCGAGTCACCAGTCCCTTGATGGCGTCCTCGACGCGGATGGTTTGTCCGGGACGCAGACCGAGCTTGGTGGGCGCCTGCTGCGAGGCGTGCACCGAAACGTTCATTTCGCTGTCGACGCTCATCTTGCCGGACTCGAGCTGTTCGAACAGCAGGTACAGCGTCATCACCTTGGTCAGCGACGCAGGATGACGCAGGCCGTCCGGGCTGTTGGCTTGCAGCGTGGCGCCGGAGTTGGCGTCAACGATGATCGACGAGAAGGCTGGATTGTAACTCTGGCGGGCGACGTGATGGCGAGAGTGCTTGCGATGCGAGCGGCGAGCGTCGGCGGTATCACTGGTGAAAACGACGGCGGCGGTGATGGTGGCTAGCCCGAGGACGCAAACCCGGAGGACGCGTGAGGAGGCTGAGTTTTTGAGAAGCATAAACGTCCCCGTCCAATTTCGACCTTAATCACCGGTTCGTGAGGCCAAATTATGCTCATCGGCCGGCTGTCAAGCTGGATCGACGCAACCCGCGTGGCACGGTCCCCGGGGCGGTATGGCTGTCAAGGGCGCCATTCTGGCCAAGAGGCTGTGCCCGCTAGGATTTTAATCGGTCCAGCACATTGCAACGATTGCAGAAAAACAGGTTAGGGGGGTGGAGTTTCGAAACGGTTAAATAACCCTTGCTTCGATCCGTAGCATTACGCGCCAATGCGATATTTGTGCGGCGCACCAAAATCATTGACGGTCATTGTGCAATGCGATAATGCTCAATTAGATGTCAACGAGCTGGATCCACCGGCTGTTGGTTATCCGATGTATTGGGAAAAGGGCTATTCAGATGGTCAAGGTTGAGGATTTTCAGCAGTTCGGCAAAGAGCAGTTCGACACCGCGGTCGCGACCGCCAACACCTGCCAAAAGAATTTCCAGGCGATTGCAACCGCCTTCGGCGATTACGCCAAGAAGTCGTTCGAGGATGGCAATGCTTTCGTCGAGAAGCTGGCCGGTTCGAAGTCGTGGGACAAGGCGCTCGAGGTGCAGGCCGATTACGCCAAGAGCTCGTTTGAATCTTTCGTCGCCGAGTCGCAGAAGATCGGTGGTCTGTACGCCGATATCGCCAAGCAGGCTTACAAGCCGTTCGAAGGCTTCGTCGCCAAGTTGAACCCGGCGCGCTGAGACGATAGATGTCAGCCCATCGGGCTGGCATCGTCAAACAAAAAGCCCGGTCTTGAGGACCGGGCTTTTTCTTTTTGCGGTTCGCCCGATTACTGAGCGAGACGCAGCTTGGAGAGCGACGTACCGATCGAGTCGAAGGCCGAAACCACCTGGCTCGCCGAGGTCAGCATGTAGAACTTGTCGCTGCTGCTGGCGCAGTTCTTCAGCACGGTGGACGTCGCGTCGGCCGGCTTTCCGGTGTTCACCTGGATCGTATAGATCGTGTACTGCGGATCCTTGGTCTTGGGATCGATGATCGCCTTGAGATTATCGCACATGATCTTCTGGCGAGCGTCGATCACCGATGCCGTGAGCGAGGTACGGTTCTGCGTGTTCAAACCGTCCGACAGCAGGATGATGGCATCCCGGTACGTGTAGTTCGAGTCCTTGGCGGGCGTGCTGAGCGGAATGCCACTGGTGAGCGACTCCCAACCCCACGCCAGGCCGATCGACTGGTTGGTGTTGCCGTTCGGGGTCATGGCGTCGATCTTGGACTTCAGTGCAGTCCAGTCGTAACTCATCGGCACCAGGGAAGTTGAGCAGGAAGCCCATTGCTCAGCATAGAACAGCGTCGACGGTGTTGCGGTGTCGTTGACGATCGGTGTCGTGTTCAAAGTATCGTAGTTCTGATCGCGATCGGTGACACAGCCTTTCCAGGTCGTACGAGCGGTCGCTGCCGGCGTGTTGGCTTCGCGCCAGATCGGAGCAAATGTCTGAGTACAAACCTTGCTCTTGCCGGAGCCGGAGCACGTGCAATTGGCGGTCGAGCCGCAGCTCGCACCCGATCCGCTGGCAACGGTGACGGGCGCCTTGGTCGTATAGCATCCATTGTAATAGATGCTCGCCTTCAGTGACACCTTGTTGCCGCTGTCGAGGCCCGGACAGATATAGCCTGCGTATGTGCCGCTTGAGGGTATCGTGCTCGTCTTGGTCGCGCCACTGATGGTGGCGGGCCGATCCATGCAGACGAAACCATGGCTGCTGTTGGTGAACGGGCAGGTGCTTCCGCCGGTAATCGTCATCCAGTTACTGGGCTTGGTGCCCTTTGTGCTGGAGGTGCCGGGGATGACCTTTGTCGTATCGAGGATCGACGGCTCCGCCTCCCATTCCGTCCACCGAATCCACGGTGCGTTATAATTCGCGGGATCGACGTTGACGTCTTTGGCGAACGGAATGATCGAGATGTACATGTCGCCCGGCGTCTTCGACAGCTTGCTGAGCTGATCGATCAGGTTCTTGGCAGCCGTCTGCATCGCCGGCATCTTGCCGTCGTCGGCCATCGAACCGGTGTTGTCCAGCACCATGGCGACGCGCATGCGGGCGTTACCCCAGGCGGTCTTCGAGGACGTGTTGATCTCGATTTCCGGAATGTTGACGACCTTCATGAAGTCGGTCCGCATGGTTCCGTAGCCGGTGACGCTGACCGTCGAGCCGACGCTGCCGCTGTTGGCTGCGAACGTGGCGGCCACAGTGACATTGGGGGCGTCTTTGTTGTGGTAGAGTGCGGCGAAGTATTTCTTCGCCAGGCCCTGGATGTCGTCCGGCGACAGGTTCGGGTTTGCGGCGGCGTCCTTGGAGATCATCAAGGCCGTCGTATCGAGTGCGCTCTGGATCGATGTGCGTGCGGCATTGGCTCGGGAGTAGTCGACGGCGGCGCCGACCATGGCCAGCATGGGGACAAGAGCGATCGCAAACAACATCGCGATATTGCCTTGCTTGTCGCCGGCGAACTGCAGTGCAGTTCTACGCAATGAAACGAGGAACGATTTACCGAACATGGCGGTCACCCGGTTATGAGGTTCCCGGCCATTTCCTGCGTCACGACTAAACAGGTGGTAAAGTCGTCCTGAGAAAACAGGTAAATAGCCGCACAAATTGCGAGGGAAGCCGGTTCGGCTGGTTTCACAGTCAATAGATTTTAAATGGCTTGGCGGTGTTTTCAGCCCAATCGGGACAGGATCGGTTAACCTTCCGTCGCGTGTGCGACCGCTGGGGTACCCCTGCAAAGGGTGGGGGCAGGAGAAACAGCCTGCTTGCGGCCGGCCCGGGACCGACCCATATTGGTTGCAATCGGCGAACCGGCCGCCCGATCGCGGCTGGCAGTTGGAGATATGTCGGAACGGGGCCAGGTGGGAACGCCGGGGCCGTCGTTGCGGTCGCCGTGCTGAACGAGTATTCGGTGTTCAGCTTCGTTTGGATTTCGCATAACTGAGCCATGTCGCAATTGTCTTTGAATACTCATCGGTCCGGCACGTCCAAGGTCCTTGCGGAGGCCGCGTTGCCGCCCGTCCTTATGGCCAACGAGCCGGGTCGCCCGACCGGGCCGACGATCTCCGTTATCACCAAGGTCAAGCCGAAAACCAAGCGGCCGAGCCTTTACCGTGTGCTGATCCTGAACGACGACTACACGCCGATGGAATTCGTCGTCCACGTTTTGGAAAAGTTTTTCCAGAAGGACGCCGAATCCGCGACGGAAATCATGCTGCACGTGCATCACCACGGTATCGGTGAGTGCGGCGTATTTACCTACGAGATCGCCGAGACCAAAGTCACCCAGGTGATGGACTTCGCGCGCAAGCATCAGCATCCGCTTCAGTGCGTGATGGAAAAGAAATAATCGCAGTCCGGCTCATCGCTGGACGCGTTGTCGCAGGCGCTCTGATTCGCGTAGCCCAGCGTCGCGTCTGGAGCTTTTCTGAATAGGTGCTCCGCGAATTCCCGGCCGGAACCGCCCTTCCGCCATTCCCCACGGTAATTATATATGAAAAGGTTGTTGTTGCCTGATCGGTCAACGACCATCATGATGGCTGGGGGCAATAGAGGACGCGAATGCCAACTTTTTCTCAGAGCCTTGAACAGTCGCTGCATCGTGCACTCGCGATTGCGAACGAGCGTCATCACCAATACGCCACGCTCGAACATCTGTTGTTGTCGCTGGTTGACGACTCCGATGCAGCAGCGGTGATGCGTGCGTGCAGCGTCGATCTCGACAAGCTGCGCACCAGCCTCGTCAATTATCTCGAAACCGAGTTTGAGAACCTCGTCACCGATGGTTCGGACGACGCCAAGCCGACAGCCGGTTTCCAGCGCGTGATTCAGCGCGCGGTCATTCACGTGCAGTCGTCAGGTCGGGAAGAAGTGACCGGCGCCAACGTGCTGATCGCGATCTTTGCCGAACGTGAAAGTCACGCCGCGTATTTCCTGCAGGAGCAGGACATGACGCGCTATGACGCAGTGAACTACATCAGTCACGGCATTGCAAAGCGTCCCGGCGTTTCCGAAGCGCGGCCGGTTCGTGGCGTCGATGAAGAAGCCGAGTCCAAGAGCAGCGACGACGCCAAGAAGAAGGGCGAGGCGCTGGAGACCTATTGCGTCAACCTCAACAAGAAGGCGCGTGACGGCAAGATCGATCCGGTGATCGGTCGCAATGCCGAAATCAATCGCGCCATCCAGGTGCTGTGCCGCCGCCAGAAGAACAATCCGTTGTTCGTCGGTGAGGCAGGCGTCGGCAAGACGGCGATTGCCGAAGGGTTGGCCAAGCGCATCGTCGATAGCGAAGTGCCTGAAGTGCTGAGCGCCGCGACGGTGTTCTCGCTCGACATGGGTACGTTGCTGGCCGGTACGCGCTACCGCGGCGATTTCGAGGAACGGCTCAAGCAGGTGTTGAAGGAGCTCGAGGCGCACCCGAACGCGATCCTGTTCATCGACGAGATCCACACTGTGATCGGTGCGGGCGCGACGTCGGGTGGCGCCATGGATGCGTCCAACCTGCTCAAGCCGGCGCTCGCCTCGGGAACGATCCGTTGCATGGGCTCGACGACCTACAAGGAATATCGTCAGCACTTCGAGAAGGATCGCGCGCTGGTGCGGCGGTTCCAGAAGATCGACGTCAACGAGCCGACGGTCGAAGACGCCATCGCCATCCTCAAGGGCCTCAAGCCGTACTTCGAGGACTACCACAAGCTGAAGTACACCAACGATGCTATCGAGGCGGCAGTGCAGCTGTCGTCGCGCTACATTCATGACCGCAAGTTGCCGGACAAGGCGATTGACGTCATCGATGAATCCGGTGCAGCGCAGATGCTGGTGTCGGAGAACAAGCGCAAGAAGACAATCGGCATCAAGGAAATCGAAACGACCATCGCGACGATGGCGCGGATTCCGCCGAAGAGCGTGTCGAAGGACGACGCCGAGGTGCTCAAGCATCTCGAACAGACCTTGAAGCGCGTGGTATTCGGCCAGGACAAGGCGATCGAAGCGCTCTCTGCATCGATCAAGCTGGCCCGTGCTGGCTTGCGCGAACCGGAGAAGCCGATCGGTTCGTATCTGTTCTCGGGTCCGACCGGGGTCGGCAAGACCGAAGTGGCGAAGCAGCTCGCGGCGTCGCTCGGTGTTGAACTACTGCGCTTCGACATGTCGGAGTACATGGAGCGGCATACCGTGTCGCGGCTGATCGGCGCGCCTCCGGGCTACGTCGGTTTCGATCAGGGTGGTTTGCTGACCGACGGCGTCGACCAGCATCCGCATTGCGTGGTGTTGCTCGACGAGATCGAGAAGGCGCATCCGGATCTCTACAACGTGCTGTTGCAGATCATGGATCACGGCAAGCTGACCGATCATAACGGCAAGCAGGTCAACTTCCGGAACGTCATTCTGATCATGACGACCAACGCCGGCGCGGCCGATCTGGCGCGGCAGGCGTTCGGCTTCACGCGCAGCAAGCGCGAAGGTGACGATCACGAGGCGATTAATCGGCAGTTCGCGCCGGAATTCCGCAACCGCCTCGATGCGATTGTCTCGTTCGCGCACCTCAATGCCGATGTCATCGGCATGGTGGTCGAGAAGTTCGTGCTGCAGCTCGAGGCGCAGTTGGCCGATCGCGACGTCACGATCGAACTGTCCGAGCCGGCGAAGGCGTGGCTGGTCGAGCATGGCTACGATGAGCAGATGGGCGCCCGTCCGATGGGGCGGATGATCCAGGAGCACATCAAGAAGCCGCTCGCGGATCAGGTGCTGTTCGGTGCGCTCAAGGGCGGCGGTCACGTTCGCGTTGTGCTCGAGAAGGACGAGGCGGGCGCCGACAAGATCGGCTTCGAGTACCTCGATGGTCCGATCACGCCGAAGCCGGAGAAGCTGCCGGGGGCGCGCAAGCGTGCGCCTCAGCGCAAGCCGCGCTCCGGTGGTTCCGGTGGCCCGAAAGGTTCGTCGTCGAAAGGACCGCTGGTCAAGGTCTGATCGTCATTTGATTTGCGAAGCGGGCGGCGAACACTTTCGCCGCCCGTTTGCTTTGTGGCCCCGTTCTCGCTGTGCAAGACGCTGGGATGCTTCGCGCGCCACCGAAGCGTTGCCGATTGCGCCAGATCGGTTTCCGCCTAAACTGCCGCGCATGACAGCACTACAAATGGCCGAGATCGCCGCGCTGGTGGGCGATCCCGCACGCGCCAACATCCTCAGTACTTTGTTCGACGGGCGCGCGCTGACCGCGACCGAGTTGAGCTTCGCCGCGCGTGTGACGCCCCAGACCGCCAGCGGCCATCTCGCGAAGATGACGCAAGCCGGCTTGCTGACCGTGCTCAAGCAAGGGCGGCACCGCTACTATCGGCTGGCATCGCCGATGGTGGCGCAGATGCTGGAAAGTATCATTGCGGTGGCCGCCGCCGCGCCGCCACGCTATCGCCCGCGCACCGCGCAGGAAGTCAGGCTGCGCGTCGCGCGCACCTGCTACGATCATTTCGCCGGCAAGCTCGGCGTGTCGATTGCCGATGCACTCTGCGATCTCAAACATGTCATCCTCTCCGACGATGGCGGTGAGGTGACGGAATCGGGGCTGGCGTTCCTGAAAGAGTTGGGGGCGTCATTCCCGGCCCAGACGCGCCGTCCGTTCTGTCGTCATTGCCTTGACTGGACCGAACGCCGATTTCACCTGTCGGGCGTCGTCGGTGCGGCCATCACCGCGCGTTGTTTCGATCTCGGCTGGGTGCGCCGCGAGCGGAATCCGCGCGCGTTGCAGATCACGCCGAAAGGGCAGGAAGGCTTCCGCCGCAGTTTTGGATTCTCGATCTAGTTGGATTCGTCGAAGATGTTGTGCGTTATCCTGAGGTGCGACGCGCGAAGTGCGGAGCCTCGAAGGATGGCGCCATCACCCTTCGAGGGCCGCTGAAGAAGCGGCCTCCTCAGGAGGACGGCTTGAGCAAATCGAGCCAGTTCTACCTTGCGTTCTCGCGCACGTTGCGGGCTGCTTCCTTCTGCGCATCGAAGTCGCGGCGACGGCGGGCGAGTTCTTCAGCGCTCATCATCTCGACATTGTTGTAGTCGCGCTTCCACGACGGATCGTCGCTCCAGCGTAGGGGCGATTGCATCGTCGTTTGCGGGCCGGGGGCGGATTCGAGCAGGCGCAGCGCCAATTCCAGCGTCTGCGCTTGCGAAGCCGTGTCGTGCGGCTTGCCGGCGGAATTGCCGAGCGGGAAATCGCTGAACAGGAAGCGCGGCACGGCAGCGTGCTCGACGATATCCTTGGCGCAACCCGTCACGACGGTAGAAATGCCGTTGGCTTCGAGATGGCGCGCCACCAGACTCACCGTCTGATGGCAGACCGGGCAATTGGGAACGAGTATGGCTGCATCGATCTCGTCAGCCTGACAGCGGGCAAGAATGTCCGGTGCATCGATATCGATGGTGACGCGATGGCTGCGATTGGTCGGGGCACCGAAAAAACGCGGCGCGACCTCACCGATGCGCCCGGTTGCTGAGGCCCGGATCAATCGCGGGAGCGGAAACCATGTCCCGCTATCTTCGGCGGTCGTGTGAACCCGGTCATAAGCGATGTGTGAAATACGCAGGTCATGTTCGCGCGACGTATCGCCATCGTAGACCTGATAGAATTTGGCGCCGCCATTGTATGTCGCGCCCGGACCCTGATCGCCCTTGGCAGGATCGAACGGCGCGGCGGTGGTGATGATGGTGATGCGCGATTGCGCGAGCGGTTTGCGCAGCGGCTGGAACGGCGCGCCGGTGTAATGCGCCCAACGATAGTGCGTGGTGTAGCCGATGGCTTCATAGTAGGCGCGGGTTCGCGCCATGTAGGGAATCGGCTGGTCGTCATCCGGCGCAAATCCGCTGCGGTCTTCTGGTTCGGCCATGTCGCGGTCCCAATCTTGCACCTAAATTCCGGGCCATATTGCTTGAATAGCTAGCGGTTGGATCTTGGCTGTCAAGCTGCGTCATGCAAGCGACGGAAAGCAGCAATGCCGCTATGGAAGATCAGCGCGATCTGCATCGTGATGGGCGTCGTGCTGTTCGCGCGCGCTTTGCCCGCTGCGGCGCAGGGTGCCGCCAGCGCGGCTGAAACCTCAAAAGAAGCCGACACCCGCGACGCGATGTGCCTGATGATCGAGTCGGCAGCGAAAGAGGCAGGCCTGCCGCTCGAATTCTTCTCGCGCGTGATCTGGCAGGAAAGCCGGTTTCAACCCGACGCTGTCGGTCCCGTCACGCGCAGCGGTGCGCGCGCTCAAGGCATCGCGCAATTCATGCCGGGGACGGCAGCCGAGCGGCGATTGCTGGATCCCTTCGATCCGGTGCAGGCGCTGCCGAAGTCCGCGGAGTTTCTCAGCGAGTTGCGCCACCAGTTCGGTAATCTTGGGCTGGCGGCCGCGGCCTACAATGCCGGCCCAAGGCGTATCCGGGAGTGGATCGAGGGCAGCGGGCCGATGCCCCCGGAGACGCGTCACTATGTCCTCGCCATCACCGGCGTACCAGTCGATGATTGGAGGAACGCCAGCGACAGGGATGGTGCCGCACAACGACCGTCCGTCTCCAGCTGTCGCGAGTTGATGGCATTGCTGCGCCGTGCGCCAAACCCGTTCGTCGAAGAACTGGAGCAGCGCGTCAAACTCGGCGCCGATCGGCCCTGGGGTGTGCAACTCGCTGCCGGATTCTCACGCGATCGGGCATTGGCGTCGTATGCACGTGCGATGAGGAGGTTGGCGTCGTTGATCGGCGATCGCGATCCAAGTCTGCTGGGTTCGATATGGCGCAGCCGCGGCACGCGCATATTCTATCAGGTGCGGATCGGGGAAGAGACTCGCGCGGCCGCGAATGACCTCTGTGAACGCATTCGTCGCGCCGGCGAAGCTTGTCTCGTGCTGCGAAATACGCAAAGTCGTGGCTGACCGGCACTTTCTTGCCTGCGGCGCTTGACGGCGCAGGCTTTGACCGGCGTATTCGCAGCGGCGACTCTTTTACACGGGCGAGATGGTGCTCCCGGCTCTCGATTCTCCTGGATGGCGACATACGACCACGACGTTCCTGCTTGGGGTGCGGGCGGTCGGCTCGACGATCCTGACGCTCGTATTGTTCGCGACCTATCTTGGCATCGGCGCGCTGGCGCATGATTCCAACTTCAGCATGGGCTGGGCGCTGGCGGGCACGCTGTTCGTCTGGGCCGGGCCGGCGCAGATCATTCTGATCTCGACATTGGGGACCGGAGGCACGGCCGTACAGGCGGCGATTGCCGTCACGCTGAGCGCAATCCGGCTGTTTCCGATGGTCGTCGCCGTGCTGCCGATGATCCGCACCCCGCAAACGCCGTTGCGCAAGCTGGTGCTCCCCGCGCATTTCATCGCCGTCACGATGTGGATCGAATGCTCGCGCATGTTGCCTGCGGTGCCGCGCGAACAGCGGCTTGCGTTTGCCAATGGTCTCGGCGTGGGCCTGGTATCCGTCTGCCTGGTTGCGACAGCCGCGGGCTATGTGTTGTCGGCTAACCTGCCCGAACTTCTGGCCGCAGGAATCCTGTTGCTGACGCCGCTGGCGTTCCTGTTCTCGACAGCGCGCAATAGCCGTCAGTTGGTCGATAGGCTGGCGCTATTGCTCGGGCTGGCGCTGTTCCCGATCATGAGCATGCTGCATACCGGTGTCGATATCCTGCTCAGCGGCCTCACGGCCGGCACGTTGGCCTACGGCGTGCACTGGTGGCGGGAGCAGCGATGAGCGGTTTCATCGGCGATTGGCATGTGTTGCTGATCCTGCTGCTCGCGGGTATTCTGCCCAATGAGATCTGGCGCGTATTTGGTCTGCTGTTCGGCCGCGGCATCGACGAAGGCTCGGAATTGCTGGTCTGGGTACGTGCAAGCGCCACCGCGATTCTGGCGGGTGTCATCCGGGCGTGCTGGCCAGTATTCCCGATGCCTTGCGTTACGGCGCGACGGCAGCGGGATTCGGGGCTTTTCTGGCCGCGCGACAGTCGATTTTGGCCGGGGTTGTGTGCGGCGAAGCGATCATGATCGCCGGCAAGTGGTGGATAGGCTAGCTCAAGGGTAGGGACGTCACGATGGTACGGGAAAGCGAAATCCGGGCGGGTGAAGTCGCAGTCGAAGCGCCCGCGGCGACCGATGCGGGGCTGGTTTTCATCGGTCGTATCCGCACGCCATGGACATCGCGCCTCGAAACGCCGCGTCAGGGCCGCCTCGATGGGCCGGTCTGCCGGCTGGAAATCTTCGAGCCCTGGGTGGCGGCGCTTCAAGGCATCGAGCTTTATCCCAGCCTCGAGGTGATCTACTGGCTACATATGTCGCGGCGCGATCTGGTGCTGCAGAGTCCGAAGAACGACGGCGCGGTGCGCGGCACGTTCTCGCTCCGCACCCCGGTGCGGCCCAATCCTCTCGGCACGTCGATGGTCAATCTGGTCGGTGTCGAGGGGGCGACCGTGCTGGTGCGCGGCCTCGATTGCCTCGACGGCACGCCACTCGTCGACCTCAAGCCGGATCGCTGCAAGTTCACGCCGCTGGCGCCGCCGCAGAAGGGCGATTATCAGGTCGGCGACTGATCCTTACGGCTACGCGCAGCCACGATCAGGCGTTCAGCGCGGCGATCAGCTTGGCGGCGTGACCTTCCAGCACCTTCATGTCTTCCTTGCGGGTCTGCGGCGGATGCAGCGCGACGCCGTCGAAACGCGGCATGACATGCATGTGCAGATGAAATACCACCTGTCCGCTGGCCGGCTCGCTGAACTGCTGGATTGTCATGCCCTGCGCGTCGAATGCCTTCATGGCGGCGGCGGCGATGCGGTGCGCACCGCGCGCGACATGGGCGAAATCATCGGCCTTGATATCGAGGATGCCGCGAGCAGGGGCTTTCGGGATCACCAGGGTATGGCCGGGCGAGCGCGGCATGATGTCGAGGAAAGCGAAGACGTGCTCGTTCTCGTAGACCTTGAAGCAGGGCAGTTCGCCTCGGAGGATCTTGGCGAAGATATTGTTGGTGTCGTAGGCGGTCATGGTCGCTCCTGAAATTCGGGGCCACTTTCACCATCCGCCGCCGAGCGGTCAAGACGGATCGTCGTCGCTGGCCTTGCGGAACGGTCCGGCCTCGGTGAGTTCACGGGCGGCACGGGCGACGTAGCTGCGTTCATGTTCGAGATAGTCGCGCACGGCGCGGCGCAAGGCCGGATCGGCGATGTAGTGCGCCGAATAGGTGGTCTGAGGCAGGTAGCCGCGCGCGATCTTGTGTTCGCCCTGCGCGCCTGCTTCGACGGTCTTGAGGCCATGCCGGATGGCGAAGTCGATCGCCTGATAGTAGCACACCTCGAAGTGCAGAAACGGATGGTGCTCGATGGCGCCCCAGTGGCGTCCGAACAGCGTATCCGAGCCGATGAAATTGATGGCGCCGGCAATCCACTGGCCGTCGCGCTTCGCCATGATCAGCACGATGCGGTCAGCCATGGTCTCGCCGATCTGCGAATAGAACGCGCGCGTCAGATAAGGGCGGCCCCATTTGCGTGAGCCGGTCTCCATATAAAATTCGAAGAATGCATCCCAGACCTCTTCGGTCAGTTCGCTTCCCGTCAAAGCGTGAATGGTGATGCCATTGGCCACCGCATCGCGGCGCTCGCGGCGGATAGCCTTGCGATGCCGCGAATTCAGCGTGGCGAGAAAATCGTCGAAACTGGCATAGCCCGCGTTTCGCCAGTGAAATTGCTGATCGGTGCGTTGCAGGAATCCTTGCTGCGCGAGAAAGCTCCATTCCTCCTCGCGTGCGAAGGTGACGTGAACGGAGGAGGTCTGCGTGGCGTTGCAAAGCGCCTTGAGACCATTGGCTAGCGCTTCTCGGATGAGAGCAGCATCCTCACCGTCGCGGACCAGCAGACGAGGGCCCGCGGCCGGCGTGAACGGCACCGATGCCTGCAGCTTCGGGTAATAACGGCCGCCTGCACGTTCATAGGCATCGGCCCAGCCGCGATCGAAGACGTATTCGCCCTGCGAATGCGATTTCAAATAGCAGGGCACCAGTCCCGCGACCTTGCCGTCGACCTTCGCGACCAAATGGCGGGGCGCCCAACCCGTGCGGGCGCATGCCGAATTGGATTGCTCGACGGCATTGAAGAAGGCGTGGCTGATGAAGGGATTGTAGTTGGCTACGACGCTAATTCCGTTGTCGGGCCCGCGCGAATTGGCACACGCATCCCAGTCCGCTGCCGCAATCAGGCTGGCGGAGGATACGGCTTCAAGAGTGATTTCCGGTGACGCCATCAAAGATCTGAAAAGGTCACATGCGCGAAGCGCCCATGCGGCGGGTAAGGTAGTCTACAGATTGTAGCTCCGCTGCGCCACTTCAAGTGCCGCCGTGTTCCTCGCTAATCCGGTAGAAATCCTTCAAACACCATCTGATCGGCGTAGCGCGCTGCGCGTTGGCGCTGTTCCAGGGTGCGGACGGTCCAGGCGAGCAGCGGGCAGCCGAAAATATTGCGTGCGATCCACGGCGCCGGGGCCGGAAGCTGATTGACCCAATAGTTCACGAAATGAGGTTGGGTTTGCATCGCGTGGCGCAAGTACAGCATGCCATTACGTTGCGCCGTTGTCAGTTTTGTCCAGTAGCTGTCGTCATAGCTGCGCTGGGCCACGATGCCCCGCGGTAATTCCGGTATGAACTCGCGGATAGCTATCACCTGATCGGGATCGAACGACATCACGGCGGCGGGGCCGCGATACGATGCCATCACCTCTGCGATGCGCGTGACCAGTCGGCGGTCGCCGTCGAAGTGGCTCTTCACTTCGATTACCAGCGGCACCCGGCCTGCAACGAGCGTGCAGAGCTCGCCGAGCGTCATCATTCGCTCGGCGGTATCCTTGAATGTGACCCGCTTGAGTTGCGCCGCTGTCATTCCGAGCAGGGTGCCGCTGCCTTCGGTCAGGCGGCCCAGCGCATCGTCGTGATGCACCATGGCTTCGCCGTCCGCGGTCAGTTGCACATCGAGCTCGATGGCGAAGTTGCTTGCCACCGCCGCGATCATCGCGCCCGGCATATTTTCGATGATGCCACGGTTGCGGCCATGCAGGCCGCGATGCGCGACCGGACGTGCGGTAAGCCAGTCGGGTGCGCGCATTGCAGTGATCCGTCAGGCGACTTCGAAGATGCCTTCGACTTCGACCGCCGCGTCGGCGGGCAGCGAAGCGACGCCGACGGTGGAGCGCGCGTGACGTCCCTTGTCGCCGAACACCGCGACCATCAGGTCGGATGCGCCGTTGAGCACCTTCGGTCCATCGAAGAAATCGGGCGCCGAATTGACGAAGCCGCCAAGGCGAACCACGCGCGTGACCTTGTCGAGGTCGCCGAGCGCGGCTTTGACCTGCGCCAGCAGATTGATTGCGCAGCCACGCGCCGCAGCGTTACCTTGTTCGATGGTGACACCGGCGCCGAGCTTGCCTTTCGCGATCAGCTTGCCTTCGGCGTTGACGCAGACTTGCCCCGAGACAAACAACAAATTCCCGGTGCGGACGAAGCCGACATAATTCGCGATCGGGCTTGCGGGTTCATGCAAGACGATGCCCTGCGCCGCGAGTTTCTGTTCAATAGCTCCTGCCATATCTGCCCTCAAATCTGCTGTGTGGAATGACATTCATGATCAAGTGCCCCGATCATGCACTCTCTATTTCGCTGATTGCGGAATGACATGCAAGTGATCGCGTGCGGAGGTATCCCTGCATGGCGCTTATGCGACACGAGCGCACGCACCATCGCTATGCACGCATTGATCCACTTCGACGGTGACGTGACTGAGATGTTGCAGCTTGGCGAGACGAGATTTGTAGGACTGCGGCGCCTGTGGCCGATCCGTGACGATTGTCACGATGGCTGCATAGTGCCCCGGACCGACTTGCCACAGATGCAGATCGGAGATGCGATCGCCGTCGGTCTCCAGTCGCTCGCGAATGGCATGGGCAAGCTTCGGATCCGGCACCGCGTCGATGAGAATCGCGCCGGTGTTGCGCATCAATCCAATCGCCCAACTGCCGATGACGACGCTACCGACCAGACCGACGGCGGCGTCCGTCCATGGCAGGTCGAATGATCGCGCCAGTATAAGTCCGGCGATTGCCAACACCGACGTTGCGGCGTCCGCGAGCACATGCACATAGGCCGCGCGCAGGTTGTTGTCGCGATGCGCACGCGTGTGAGCGTGCTCGTGGCCAGCGTGAGGCGAATGATGATCGTCATCGGCGTGACTGTGATGATGGTCGTGATCATGACCTTCGTGCAGCAGCCAGGCCGAAACGAGGTTCACCAGCAGACCGAGTACAGCAATGGCGATGGCTTCGCCATAAGCGATAGGCTGCGGGTTGGCGATGCGCAGCAGGCTCTCGTAAGCCACCATGATGGCGATCATCGCGAGCGCCACCGCACTGCCAAATGCAGCGAGGTCACCGAATTTCCCACTGCCGAAGCTGAGGCGGGGATCGCGCTGGTAGTGACGGGCGTAGCGATAGGCCAATGCGGCGATGCCGACGGCAACCGCATGGGTCGACATATGCCAGCCGTCGGCAAGCAGCGCCATCGATCCGAAGATCGTGCCACCGGCGATCTCCGCAACCATCATGGCCAGCGTGAGCCAAACCACGAGCCATGTCCGGCGTTCGTTGCGCCCATGTCTGCGACCGAGAAAGACGTGGTTATGCGTCCAGTTTTCGAGCGAGTGCGAATGCATGGGCTATCCTGTTACGAACGATCCGACGGGCTTATGTTACTATGTTACGTTGTGGATTCCGATCGCGCGGCTGTGATCAGAATGCCGAAGAATGTGGCTGTTGGCAGGCACTTTCCGCCAACGCCTCAGTTGCGGCGCAATAATGGACTTAATATGGTTCCGATCCGCGCTACGAGGAGATGGCATGCGTCGCTTTTATCATGATCTGCGTCTGAAATCCGGTGGTCCCGTCCTGGCTGTGATGATCTCCGCGCTGTCGCTCGGCGGCGGAGCTGCGGACGCGGCCGCGAATGTGCCGTTCCTCGCACATCAGGCGGTGTACGATTTGAGCCTCCTCAAGTCGCGCGGCAGTTCGGCAATCGACCGTGCGCGCGGACGTATCCTGTACAATTTCAGTGGCAGTGCCTGCGAAGGCTATACATCGGAATTTCGCCAGGTCTCCGAGCTCGACAATGGCGAGGGGAAAACGATCCTCAGCGATTTGCGTTCGACGAGCTGGGAAGACGCCGACGGCAAGAGCTATCGTTTCAAGATCGACACGCGGATGAATAGCGGCGAACCAACAGACGTCGACGGCGTAGCGGAACGCGTCGGCGATCATGTGACCGTCAAGCTGAAACGTCCCACCGTCAAAACGTTGACGCTCGACGGCAGCACGGTGTTTCCGACCGAACAGATCCGCCGCATCATAGCTGCGGCGCGCGAGGGCAAATCGCTGCTCGAATTGTCGGTCTATGATGGATCCGACACGGGGGAGAAAGTTTACAACACGCTGACCGTGATCGGTAAGGCGATCGATGGCGGGCAGGCGAGCGGATCCCCCGATCCCGCGACGAGCAGCGACAAGATGAAGTCGCTGACGCGGTGGCCGGTCACCGTCAGCTATTTTGATCGCGATGCCAAAGCCAATAGCGGCGAACAGACTCCGGTGTATGCGATGTCGTTCGAGCTCTTCGAGAACGGCGTGTCGCGCAAGCTCGTGCTCGACTACAATGACTTCGTCATTGCCGGTGCGATGGAGAAGCTGGAGGTCAAGAGCACCAAGCCCTGCAAGTGATGCGCAGAGGCGAACCCGTTTAGCGCGGCTTCTCCGGACCATCGTAGGCAATGCCGCGGATGACGGCGGCGTTGCCGAACTTCTTGCGCAGGTCGTCCATCGCGCGTTCGGCATGGGCCGACCGCTGATCCAGCATATCGGTATCGTCGGCCTGCGAACCGGCTCGCAGCGAACTGACGCCGGCGCCCATCAGCCGAAAGGCGGTGCCGTCGATTTCCTTGGCCAGCATTTCGCGCGCCGTGGCGAAAATCTTGTTGGCGAGTTGCGTCGGCGCATGCAGAGATTGCGAGCGGGTACGCTGGCGGAAGTCGGCCGTCTTCAATTTCAGGGTAATCGTGGTCCCGGCAAGCGCGCTGCTCTTGAGTCGCGCCGAGGTTTTTTCCGCCAGCCGCCAGAGAATCTTTTCGAGCGTCGCGAAGTCGCGAATATCGGTTTCGAATGTGGTCTCGCTGGAGATCGTCTTGGCGCCACGGTCTGCCACCACGCGGCGATCGTCGATGCCGCGCGCCAGCCGCCATAATCGGCGGCCTTCGGTCGGAAATTGTCGCATCAATTCGATCTCATCGGCGCGCTGCAGGTCGCGAATGGTGCGGAAGCCGCGCTGCGATAGTCGTTCCTGCGTCGCCGGTCCGACGCCGAAGATGAACCCGACCGGCTTGTCAGCCAGCATGGTGCAGGCGTCGTCCTGATCCAGCGTGGCGAAGCCGCGCGGTTTGTCGAGATCGGAGGCGATCTTGGCGAGGAATTTGTTGCAGGATAGCCCCACCGACACGGTGATGCCGATGTCGCGTTCGACGGCTGCCGCGAACCGCGCCAGCACCTTCGCCGGGATCATGCCGTGAACGCGTTGCGTGCCGCCGAGATCGAGAAATGCTTCGTCGATGGAGAGTGGCTCGACCAGCGGCGTCAGCGCCTGCATGGCCTGCCGCACTTCGCGCCCAACCCGGACGTACTTGGCCATATCCGGCCGGATGACGGTTGCCTGAGGGCAGAGCTCCAGCGCCTTGAACATCGGCATGGCCGAGCGCACGCCAAAGGTCCGGGCGATATAGCAGGCGGCGGAGACCACGCCGCGCTTGCCGCCGCCGATGATCACCGGCCTATCGGCTATGTCGGGATTGTCCCGCTTCTCGACGGTCGCGTAAAATGCGTCGCAATCGATGTGGGCGATGGTCAGTGCGGGAAGGGCGTGGTGCCGGACCAGACGGGGGGAGCCGCAGGCGCTGCAGCGTCGCGCGGCCATGTCGAGGTCGTGCAGGCAATCGCGACAGAAACACCGCGGATCACGCGTGTCTGGTGCGGTCGTGCTCACGGAACATCGCGTTCCCATTGCTTGTCGCCGAGCGCCTGGCGGGCCGCCATGATCGTCGTGGGGTCGAGTTGCGACGCGCTGGAGAATGCCTTGACGGTCGAATCGTCGCGCAGCACGAAATCGAGCACCCCGGCGAGGAATTGCGGATCGGCGGCCGCCGACCGCAGCGTCTCCGGACCGAGCCCGGTTTCAGCCAGAAATTGTCCCAGCCGCTCGGCGTCGCCGGCAACGAAGGAAAGGGCTTGAATTGCCACGATTTCAGCCACTTCACGCGGGTTGTGAACGCGCTTTGTCATCGATGGTGTTTGCCTTTCCGTAACCTATGGTCTCTATTTTCAGCCATCATGCCCGAGTTACCAATGGTCCTATCCCAACATTTGCATGCCGTTCTACCAAGCCCACCTGCAAATGTTCGAATCAAGGGAACATTGGCAAATATAGACTTCGAGTGTGGCTTTGGCTGCGACGTTCCAATGGCGAACGTGCCGTCCGGATGAAAGGAACGCCAGAGCCGCCACCCTAGAGTGTTTTCAAGAAGTGGAAACCGGTTCGCGTGAAGAGAATGTTCTGTCTTATCGGGCTTAAGCGAAATTCGGCGTCATATCGGGATGCGGATGTCGTGCGGCCCGGCGCGGGACGGCAAGCGGTTTGTGTTTTGATTGAAGCAATTGCGTTGATGGGAGGGGCGGGATGGCAAAAACCGTCCTGATCGTCGAAGACAATGAGCTCAATATGAAGCTCTTCCGCGATCTGCTTGAAGCTCATGGCTATCAGACCTCAGGCACCAGCAATGGCTATGAGGCGCTCGATCTGGTCAGAAAACTTCGGCCTGATCTCATTCTGATGGACATTCAGCTTCCGCAGGTATCCGGCCTCGAGGTGACGCGCTGGATCAAGGACGATCCCGAGTTGCGCACCATTCCCGTCGTGGCGGTGACGGCCTTCGCGATGAAGGGGGACGAGGAGCGTATCCGCGAAGGCGGGTGCGAAGCGTATTTGTCGAAGCCGATCTCCGTCGGAAAGTTCATCGAAACCGTCCGACGGTTTATCGGCTAGGGAGACTGCGATGTCCGCGCGCGTTTTGGTCGTCGATGACGTACCTGCCAACGTCAAGCTGCTCGAAGCGCGGCTTTCTGCCGAATATTTCGACGTACTCACCGCCAGCAACGGTGCGCAGGCGCTGGAAGTCTGTTCGCGCGCCGAATGCGACATCATCCTGCTCGACGTCATGATGCCGGACATGGACGGCTTTGAGGTTTGCCGTCGCCTCAAATCGAACCCAGCGACGCATTTCATCCCGGTGGTGATGATCACGGCGCTCGACAGTCCCGCGGATCGCGTGCGCGGCCTGGAAGCCGGTGCCGACGATTTCCTCACCAAGCCGGTGGCCGATGTCGTGCTGATCGCGCGCGTGCGCTCGCTGACACGCCTCAAGATGATGACCGACGAGCTGCGCATGCGGGCGTTGACGTCGCTTGAGATCGGCGTGCAGGCGCCGGAGCGCAGCGCGATTGCCGATGCCGGCAAGGGCGGGCGCATCCTGCTGGTCGATGATCGTCCATCGTCCTATGAGCGGCTGGCGCCGGTGTTGAGCAGTGAACACACCGTGGATGTCGAGCCCAATCCTGCCGATGCGTTGTTTCATGCGGCCGAAGGCAACTACGATCTCTTGATTGTCTCGTTGAGCCTGGAAAATTTCGACGGCCTGCGGCTGTGCAGTCAGGCGCGGTCGCTGGAGCGGACACGACAGGTGCCGATCCTCGCGCTGGCCGATGCCGATAACAACACGCGCATGCTTCGCGGGCTGGAGATCGGCGTCAACGACTACCTGATGCGCCCGGTCGACAAGAACGAATTGCTGGCGCGGGCACGCACGCAGATCCGCAAGCGCCGCTATGCCGATCATCTGCGCGACAATGTGCAGAACTCCATCGAGATGGCGATTACCGATGCGCTGACCGGGCTGCACAATCGCCGTTACATGGAAAGCCATCTGGCGACGCTGGCCGAGCAGACCGCCATGCGCGGCAAGCCGCTGGCCGTGATGATGCTCGACATCGATTTCTTCAAGGCCATCAACGATACCTACGGCCACGATGCGGGCGACGACGTGTTGCGCGAATTCGCGGTGCGCATCCGCAAGTCGATCCGCGGCATCGATCTCGCCTGCCGCTACGGCGGCGAGGAATTCGTCATCGTCATGCCGGAGACCGATCTGAATGTTGCGAGCCGTGTCGCCGAGCGGGTCCGGCGGGCTATCGCCGGTGAGCCGTTCGCGATCGAGAAGGGGAACAGGCGGATCGATGTGACGATCTCGATCGGCATCTCGACCCTGGAGCAGAAGGGCGAACCGGTCGCCGACGTGCTCAAGCGCGCCGATCTGGCGCTCTATCGCGCCAAGCACGACGGCCGCAATCGCGTTGTCGCGGCGGCCGCTTAGCTATACCTACGCGTTTTCTTGACGCGAACCGGTATCCACTTCGCTTGAAAACGCTATGAACAGCAAAACGGGGCCAGAGGCCCCGTTCAAATCCGTCGTAAATCCTTGAAAGACTTACTTGATCTTGGATTCCTTGAACTCGACGTGCTTGCGCGCGACCGGGTCGTACTTCTTCTTGACCAGCTTGTCGGTCATCGTGCGCGAATTCTTCTTGGCGACGTAATAGAAGCCAGTGTCAGCCGTCGAAACCAGCTTGACCTTGATGGTGACCGCTTTGGCCATAGGGGAAAACCTCGAATGTCAGGAATCGGCAACTGGCCAGCCTCGTGCCGACCCGCGTTTGGGGCGCAACCTAGCTTCGAATGGCCCAAAGTCAAGGATATAGCGTTTTGGGGCGAAACGGGTTGCGTTTCGCCTGAAGAAAACGCGCCAATTCAGGGGATTAGGACCGTTAAATGACCGCTGGAACCTGCCCTAAACTGTTTCGAAGAAGCGGTTTTTCGGCCGCGGCAGACCGAGATTCTCACGCAGGGTTCGGCCTTCGTACTCGCGACGGAAAATGCCCCGATTCTGCAGTTCAGGGACGACCCGGTCGACAAAGTCGTCGAGGCCCTGCGGCAGGAACGGGAACATGATGTTGAAGCCGTCGCAGCCTCTGGTTTCCAGCCATTCCTGCATCTGGTCCGCGATGGTCGCGGGCGTGCCGACGAACGACAGTCCGCCATAACCGCCGACGCGCTCGGCCAACTGCCGCACCGTCAGCTTGCGTTCGGCCGCCACGTCGACAAGCCGCTGCCGGCCGCTCTGGCTGGCGTTGGTCTGTGGGATTTCGGGCAACGGGCCGTCCGGATCGAAGCCGGAAGCGTCGGTGCCGAGGATCACCGAGAGTGACGCAATGGCGCTGTCGTAGTGCACCAGGCTGTCGAGCTTGGCGCGCTTGGCCTTGGCTTCGTCGACGGTATCACCCACCACAACGAACGCGCCGGGTAGAATCTTGAGATGGTCGCGGTCTCGCCCGAGCTTGTCCATCCGTCCTTTGATGTCGGCGTATAGTTTCTGCCCGTCGGCGAGGCTGCCGCCGCCGGTGAACACGGCCTCAGCGGTTTCCGCGGCGAGTTGCTTGCCGGCTTCCGACGCGCCGGCCTGCACGATCACCGGCCAGCCTTGCACCGGGCGGGCGATGTTGAGCGGTCCGCGCACCGAGAGATATTTGCCCTTGTGGTTGAGGACGTGCATCTTGGCCGGATCGAAGAACAGACCTTGCTCGACATCGCGCACGAAGGCGTCGTCGGCGAACGAGTCCCACAAGCCGGTGACGACATCATAGAACTCGCGTGCGCGGCGATAACGTTCGTCGTGCTCCATGTGGTCCTCGAGGCCAAAGTTCAGCGCGGCATCCGGATTGGATGTGGTGACGATATTCCATCCGGCGCGGCCGCCGCTGATGTGATCGAGCGAGGCGAAGCGGCGGGCGACGTGATAGGGCTCATCGAACGTCGTCGAGCCGGTGGCGATCAATCCGATGTGTTCGGTGGCGCCAGCCAGCGCCGACAACAGCGTGAACGGTTCGAATGACGTCACCGTGTGGCTGCGCTTCAGCGCGTCGATCGGCATGTTCAGCACGGCAAGATGATCGGCCATGAAGAATGCGTCGAATTTGCCGTGTTCGAGTTTTTGAATCAGCCGCTTGAGATGCGCGAAATTGAAATTGGCGTCAGGCCATGCGCCGGGGTAACGCCACGCGCCGGTGTGGATGCTCACCGGCCGCATGAATGCGCCAAGCTTCAATTGCCGTGTCGCCATGATTCCGCCCCGTCATATCTTCGCCTAACAAGACATAAGACTGTTGGGCGCCGAAGGCATCAGGCGAGCGGCAGAAGAATATTGCAATTTATGCCTGCCGCTTGGCCGCTTTTTGCATGGCGGGTTGGGCGCAACGTCAGCCCGGCAGAATATCCATCTGCATCTTGCCGCCGTAGAAGTGGAAGAACGGGATTGGCGCGTCGTGCCGCAGCGGGCCGGTCGCGAGGCGGTTGTCGAGTTCGCGCAACACGTTCTTGGTCATCATGTGTGCATCGGCCAACGGCTCGGAGCCGATCTCGACCCACACCAGTTCGACAAGTTCAGCATCGGCGTGAACAACGCCTTCGACGCGATGGGCAATGGCCGACGCATCGGCGGTGAAAAAGCGTGTGTCGAAACGCCGGACCCGTCCCGGCGGCGTGATGGCGCGCGCGATCAGGAACAGGCCGGACGGATCAGGCAGCAGTCCGGCATCGGCGAACGGTTGCCACACGCCGTTAAGTTTCTTCGAACCGGTATCGCCTTTGCGGCCGAGGCACAGCCCTGTTTCCTCGCAGGCTTCGCGGATCGCGGCGACCGCCAGCGAACGCGCCCGCGACAGTTCGGTCTTCGGGCTGCCCTTCAGCAGGTTGGTTTCCAATTCCCTGGAGATCGGTGCAGCGACGGGGATCTGGTTGTCCGTCTTGTCGACGCTGCCGCCAGGGAAAACGTATTTGCCCGGCATGAACACCACCTTGTCGTGGCGCCGGCCGACCAGCACGCGCGGCTTGGCGTAGCTGCGGTCGATCAGGATCAGCGTCGCGGCATCGCGCGGGCGGCGATAGGGATGGTGAGATTCTTCTTTTTCAGGCTTTGCGGCGTCGTTCATCGTACTTCCGGTGCAATCTTCCCGCCGGCGAGATCGCGTACCGGCATGTCATCAGTTGAATTCTCGTCGAAGCCGTGCATGCGAAACGCCCATTGCAGGCCGACGACGGCGCCCTTGACGGGTTGCAGCAACAACAGCGAAGCCGCGAAAGTGAGGGGCAGATAGATCGCGAGCTGCAGCGCGACCGGTGGCGCGAAGTTGGTCTCGATCGACAGCGCAATCGGCACCACGATATGACCGACGATGACGATGACCAGATAGGCCGGCAGATCGTCGGCGCGGTGATGGTGCAAATCCTCCCCGCAGGCCGGGCAGGCCTCGGTCACCTTAAGAAAGGCGCGGAACAGTTTGCCTTCGCCGCAGTTCGGGCAGCGGCAACGCAGGCCGCGCTTGATCGCCAGCCACGCATCGCGGCGTGCAGGTGACGCAGAGTTCTGGGTCCATGTTCTCAAGGCTTTAGACTCCATCACTTCTTTCTTTTCGGTTTGCCCGGCTTACCTTTGCCCGGCTTGCGAACTTTTTTCGGGCGATGGCGTCCGGCTTCGGACGTTGCCTTCGCCTTGTGTTTGCCTTTCGGCTTCGACCTGTCGCGGATCGGTCCGCGCTTGCGGCCGCGTGGCTGCGTCTGGCCTTCGGACAGTAGTTCGAAGCGCAGCGCACCTGCCACTGGGGCAGCTTCTACCAGACGAACCTCGACGACGTCACCCAGCCTGTGCATGGCACCGCTGCGTGTGCCGACCAGCGCGTGGCGCGCCTCGTCGTAGTCGAAGTATTCGGTGCCAAGGGTGCGGATCGGGATGAGGCCGTCGGCACCGGTTTCAGTCAGTTTCACGAACAGACCGGCGCGGGTGACGCCGGAAATCCGTCCCTGAAACGTCGCGCCGATGCGGTCGACGAGATGATGCGCGATCAGGCGATCGACGGTCTCGCGCTCCGCCTTCATGGCGCGCCGCTCGGTGGCCGAGATCTGCGCGGCGACTTCGCCGAGCGTTTCGACCGTCTCGGTATCAGGCAGGGCGCCTTCGCCGAGGCCCAGCGCCCGGATCAGCGCGCGATGCACGATGAGGTCGGCGTAGCGGCGGATCGGCGAGGTGAAGTGCGCGTAGCGCCGCAGGTTGAGGCCGAAGTGGCCGTAATTCTCCGAGGCGTATTCGGCCTGCGCCTGCGAGCGGAGAATGACTTCGTTTACCAGCGGTTCGGAGTCGTGGCCCTTGACCTGCGCCAGCACGCGATTGAATTCCGTCGGACGCAATGCGCCGCTCTTGGCGAACGACATATCGAGCGTCCGGAGAAATTCCTGCAGGTTGTGGACCTTCTCGACCGTCGGCTCGTCGTGCACGCGATAGATCAGCGGCAGCGACTTCTTCTCCAGCATCTCCGCTGCGGCGACGTTGGCGAGGATCATGAATTCCTCGATCAGCCGATGTGCATCGAGCCGTTCCGGCGTGGTGACGCGATCCACGGTGCCGTCGGCTTTGAGGACGATCTTGCGTTCCGGCAAATCGAGATCGAGCGGATCGCGCTCGTCGCGTGCGCGCTTCACCAGCGCATAGGCGCCGTATAGCGGTTGCAGGATCGGTTTGAGCAGTGGACCGGTGGTGTCGTCGGGGCGGCCATCGATGGCCGCCTGCACCTGCGCATAGTTCAGCTTGGCGGCAGATCGCATCAGCACGCGATGGAATGTGTGCGAGCGCTTGCGCCCATCCGGTCCGATCACCATGCGCACGGCCAGCGCGCCGCGCGGTTCGCCGGGCTTCAGCGAGCACAGATCGTTGGAGATGCGCTCCGGCAGCATCGGCACGACGCGATCGGGGAAGTACACCGAATTGCCGCGCAGCAGCGCATCGCGGTCGAGTCCCGAACCCGGCCGCACGTAGAACGCGACATCGGCGATCGCGACATGGAGAATGTAGCCGCCCATGTTATCGGGATTGGCGTCGGGCTCGGCATGCACCGCGTCGTCGTGATCCTTCGCATCCGGCGGATCGATGGTGACGAGCGGCACATCGCGCCAATCCTCGCGGCCCTGCAAGGTCGCGGGCCTGGCGGCCTCGGCCTCCTTGATCGCCGTCGATGAAAACGCCTGCGGAATATCGTGGGCGTGAATGGCGATCAGGCTGATGGCCTTTTCCGTCGCCAGCGAGCCAAGGCGCTCTTTCACTTTGCCGGAGGCGAGGCCGAAACCGCGCGACCGTATCAGTTCGACGCTGACCAGATCGCCATCCTCGGCACCGGCGGTGTCGGGCTTTGCGATATTCAGTTCGCGTCCGGCCTGCTTCTTGTCGACGGGCACCAAGCGTCCGCCGCCAGTGGGCAGGGCGCGGAAGATGCCGAGCACACGCGAGCGGGTGTGGTCGATGATCTTGATGACGCGGCCGATATAGGTTGTGCCGTCGTCACCATCGATTTGCTCGATGCGCAGCAGTGCGCGATCGCCAACGCCAGCCGCCGTTCCCGGCTTGGGATAGCGCGGCAGGCGGATGCGGATGCTCGGCGCGTCGCCCTGTTCCTCATCCCATTCGGTCGGCGTCGCCAGTAACTCACCGTCGCGATCGCGGCGCGTGACGTCGGCCATCACCGTCGGCGGAAGCGCGGCAGCCTGATGGATCGTCTTGCCGCGTTTCTCGATGATGCCTTCGTCGGCCAACGTGCGCAGAAGGCGTTTCAGTTCGGCGCGGTCGGCATTCTTCAGGCCGAACTCGCGCGCGATGTCGCGCGTGCCGATTTCGCCGGGATGCGCGCGAATGAACGCGACGATGGCATCACGGTTGGGAAATCCGCTGTCGCGCGCTTTGCTCAAGTTTACCCGCTTGCCTTGCTCGCGTTTTTCTTCGCGGCGGTCTTTGGCGCCTTCTTTGAAGTTGTCTTGGTAGCCTTCACCGGCGCGCGCGCTTTGCTCGCGGCATCGGACTTCGGCTTGGCAGCTGCCTTTTTCGCGACCGTCTTCTTGGCGGCGGCTTTCTTCGGCGCCTTGTCTGCGGAAGTCGCCTTCGCGGCTTTGGCCTTCTTCGGCGCGGCGCGCTTGCTCTTGCCGCCACCCTTCGCCGCGCGTTCGTCGAGAAGCATGATGGCTTCCGGAAGCGTAATCGTGTCCTGCGTCTTGTCGCTCGGAATGGTGGCGTTCACACCCCCTGCGGTGACGTAAGCGCCATAGCGGCCGCTCTTCACTGCAACGGCGCCTAACGTGGGATGGTCGCCCAGCGGCTTGCCGGGATCGGCGCCGAAGCGGCGCTTGCTCGGACCCTTGGCAATGCGTTCAGCGATCAGCGTCACGGCGCGATTGAGGCCGATGTTGAAAACATCGTCGCCGGCTTCGAGGCTGGCATAGGTCTTGAGGTGCTGAACGTAAGGCCCGAAGCGCCCGATGCCGGCTTTGATCGGCTCGCCGTCTTCGGGATGCTTGCCGACTTCGCGCGGCAGCGACAACAGCTTCACCGCGAGATCGAACTCCATGTCGCCGGGCGACATGCCTTTCGGGATGCCGGCGCGCTTCGGCTTCTCGCCTTCTTCGTAATCCTTGGCTTCGCCCAACTGGATGTAGGGTCCGAAACGGCCGGCCTTCACTGCGACATCCAGGCCGGACTCTGGATCCTTGCCGAGAATGCGGTCGCCGGTGGCTTCGCCATCGGCGGCGAGCGGGCGGGTATAGCGGCATTCCGGATAATTGGAGCAGCCGACAAATGCGCCGAACTTGCCGGCTTTGAGATTCAGTCTTCCGGTGCCGCAACTCGGGCACTGCCGCGGATCGCCGCCATCTTCGCGCGGCGCGTAGATGTGCGGCCCGAGCAGCGTGTCGAGCACGTCCAGCACCTGCGCGACGCGCAGATCCTTGATCTCGTCAACGGCGCCGATGAAGTCGGTCCAGAAATCCTTCAGCACCTGCTGCCAGGAAATCTCGTTGTTGGAGATGCGGTCGAGCTGTTCTTCGAGCGAGGCGGTGAAATCGTATTCGACGTAGCGTGTGAAGAAACTTTCGAGGAAGGCGACGACAACGCGGCCCTTGTCTTCGCCATGCAACCGCTTCTTGTCGAGGCGGACGTAGCCGCGATCCTTCAGCACCTGCAGGATCGATGCATAGGTCGAAGGACGGCCGATGCCGAGTTCTTCCATGCGCTTGACCAGCGAGGCCTCGGAGAAGCGCGGCGGCGGCTCGGTGAAATGCTGCGTGACGCTGAGGTCCTTGCGCGCGAGCGCTTCGCCCTGGCTCATCGCGGGCAGGCGGCCTTCGTCGTCATCGGCGGCATCGTCGATGCCTTCCTGATACAGCCTGAGGAAGCCGTCGAATTTGATCACCTGACCGGTGGCGCGCAATTCGAGCAGACGCGAACCAGCCTTCGCGGCGATATCGACGGTGGTGCGTTCCAGTTCGGCGGATTCCATCTGGCTGGCGATGGTGCGCGTCCAGATCAATTCGTAAAGTCGCGCCTGATCGTTATCGAGGCTGCGGCGCAGGTCGGCAGGACGCCGCGAGAGATCGGTCGGGCGGATGGCTTCGTGCGCTTCCTGCGCGTTCTTGGCCTTGGTCTGGTAGTGGCGCGGTGCGCCGGGGACGTAATTGCTGCCGTAGTCCTCGCCGATCACCTTGCGCGCTTGTGTGATCGCCGAGCCGTCGATCTGCACGCCGTCGGTACGCATATAGGTGATGAGGCCGGTGGTCTCGCCGCCGATATTGATGCCCTCGTAAAGCCGCTGCGCGATGCGCATGGTGTGCGCGGGCGCGAAGCCGAGCTTGCGGCTGGCTTCCTGCTGCAGCGTCGAGGTGGTGAAGGGCGCGTGTGGATTGCGCCGCGCCGGCTTGGCTTCGACGTTGCTGACGGTGAAGTTGGCGGCTTCGATGGCCTTCTTGAAATCCTCGGCCTCGGCACCGCTGCCGATATCGAGACGCTGGATCTTCTTGCCGTCGGCGCTGACCAATCGTGCCTCGAAGGTGTCGCCGCGTGGCGTCGCCAGCGTTGCCACCAGCGACCAATATTCGCGCGGGACGAATTGCTCGATCTCCTGTTCGCGATCGCAGACCAGACGCAACGCGACCGACTGCACGCGTCCGGCCGAGCGTGCGCCCGGCAGCTTGCGCCATAGCACCGGCGACAGCGTGAAGCCGACCAGATAGTCGAGGGCGCGGCGCGCCATATAGGCATCGACCAGCGCGCCATCGATCTGGCGCGGATGCTTCATCGCCTCGGTGACCGCCTGCTTGGTGATCGCATTGAACACCACGCGTTCGATGGTCTGGTCCTTGATGGCGCGCTTCTCTTTGAGAACCTCGAGCACGTGCCAGGAAATGGCTTCGCCTTCGCGATCAGGGTCGGTCGCCAGGATCAGTTTGTCGGCGCCCTTGACCGAGCGAGCGATGTCGTTGAGCCGCGCGGAGGCCTTGGGATCGATTTCCCAGATCATCTTGAAATTAGCGTCGGGATCGACCGAGCCATTCTTGGCCGGAAGGTCGCGGATATGGCCAAAGGACGCGACGACCTCGTAGGAGCCGCCCAGATACTTGTTGATCGTCTTGGCCTTTGCAGGCGACTCGACAATGACGATATTCATGTGATTCCAATAGCTTGGGAAGATTTTCGGGCGGGTTCCGCGAGAGTCGCGCCGGCCCGTTTCGGCCGGAACATGGGTCTACAGGCCCCGCCTGTCAAATCGTCGATGGCAGATGCCGCAAAATTGTATGGTGGAACCGAGTCGTGTTCGGCGAGAAATGCAACCAATAATTGCATATATACAACTAATGAGTGTATATATGAAGGCCGCGCTCTGGGGGAGAGGAATGGCATCAAAGACGCAACGTCGTGCGCCTGCGCAGGGGACGCAGCAACCTGAGCCTGCTAGTGATGGCGGACCGCACGAAGCCGCCAGCTTCATTGCGGAGAGTGTGCTCGAACTGGCCGCGGTGGCTCGCCGTCATCGGCTGGAGACGCTGGGCTTTCTGCTGGATATGGCACGGCTGGAGGCCGAGGAACTGGTCCGTGCCGGCACGGTAGGCGGTCGCCAGTAAGCTGTCGCGCAGCGGGGGTAGGGTCGTTATTGGCGTGGCCGCACCTCCGTGTCGAAACTGTTTAAACGCCGGCCCGACGTCGCGCGAACCTCCAGCTTTTGCACCGGCTGACCTGACTTGCGGTCGACCAGGAAGTTTGGCACCTCGCCCGGAGCGAAAGCATACGTCTCACCCCACTGGCGCAGCGCCACCAGAATGGGAAAGAGGTCGCGCCCTTTCTGCGTCAGCGCGTACTCCCGATAGGCGCTGCCATCGGATGCCGGAACCAATTCAAGAATTCCGCAGCCGACCAGCGTTCGAAGGCGCGTCGTCAGGATGTTCTTCGCCAGACCGAGGCTTTTCTGGAATTCGCCGAAGCGCCGCATGCCCAGGAAGGCGTCGCGAATAATCATCAAGGACCACCAGTCGCCGATCGCATCAAGTGACCGCGCAACCGGACAGTCCGCGTTCTCCAGGCTGGTTCGTTTCACCATCTAGCTCTCCGCAGGCGCATAGCGCCGATATTCATGCTCCAACTTTCTAGTTGCATTATGAAACCAAACGCGCTAGATCGCAAATAGTTTAATTATGAAACCAGATTGGAGAGCGACAATGCGATTGGCGGGTAAGACGGCTTTCGTTACCGGTGGCAGCAGCGGCATTGGCCTTGCTACGGCACGGCTTTTGATTGCCGAGGGCGCGCGGGTCACCATCACCGCACGCAATCGGCAAACCCTCGACGCGGCTGTTGCCGAATTGGGCTCCAATGCATTCGCGGTGACGGCGGACGCCACCGATGTCTCCGCGACCGAGCAGGCACTCGCGCAGGCGGCGGCAAAGTTCGGCAAACTGGATGTGCTGTTTGCGAACGCAGGTATTCCCGGCAATACGCCGCTTGGCGGCACGACATTGGCCGCTTTCGAGACGATTATTAGAACCAATCTCACCGCGGTTTTCTTCGCCGTTCAGGCGGCGCTTCCGCATCTCAACGATAACGCGTCGATCATCCTCAATGGATCCGTCATCGGCGTATTGGGCAATCCGGGTTTCTCGGCTTATGCGGCAAGCAAGGCCGGTGTCCGGGGGATGGCCCGGGTGATGGCGAGCGAGCTTTCGCCGCGTGGCATCCGCGTCAATCTGGTTTCGCCGGGCGCCACGCGGACGCCGATCTGGAACGGTGCTGCGCCTTCGCCGGAGGCTTTTGCCGCGCTGGAAGAGCGGATGGCGCGCAGTACGCCGCTGGGTCGCATGGGCGAGGCCGATCATATCGCCAAGACGGTGCTGTTCCTGGCGTCGGATGACTCGGCACATATTCAGGGCGCCGAGATATTTGTGGATGGCGGAGCGACCGCATCGCCCGCCGGTGCGCCGATCTACGCTCGGTAATACATGACCGGCTGGCTGATCTGACTCGTGTGCGGTCTCGTACGGGTCAGGCCAGCGACACCAGCCCGCCGCCGTGGCGTTCGAGGCGGCCGGCGAGTTCAAGCTCGAGCAACACCGTTCGGACGATGGCAGGCGAAGTGCCGGCGAGGCGGATCAAGTCGTCGAGACCGATGGGGCTGGGCCCAAGCAGATTGACGATCCGCGTGCGTTCGCTGGCGTCGGGTTCGCGATCCATCGGCAATTCCTCGGTGGTCTCGGCGATGGGCAGTTCGATCGGACGGCCCATGATCGGCTGCACGACGTTGATAATGTCTGCCGCTTCTGTGACCAGCGTGGCACCTTGTTTGATGAGCGCGTTGGTTCCGGCCGCACGCGGATCGAGCGGCGAACCCGGGACCGCGAACACCTCGCGGCCCTGTTCGGCGGCGACACGGGCAGTGATGAGCGAGCCGGAACGAAAAGCCGCTTCGACGATGACGACGCCGAGCGCCACGCCGGAAATCAGGCGATTGCGCCGGGGGAAGTCGCGGGCGCGCGGCGCGTGACCGAGCGGCATTTCCGAAATGGCTGTGCCCGATTGCAGCAGTTCGGCCAGCAGGCTCTCATGCTCGGGCGGATAGATGCGATCGTGACCGCCTGCGAGAACCGCGACGGTGCCGGTGTCGATGCTGCAACGATGCGCCGCCTGATCGATGCCACGCGCCAGTCCCGATGCGATGACGAAGCCGGCGTCGCCGAGATCGCGCGCCAGCGTCTGCGCAAATTTGAGTCCGGCGCCGGATGCGTTGCGCGAGCCGACGATGCCGATCATCGGTCGGATCATGATGTCGAAGACGCCGCGCACGCCGAGCAGCGGTGGTGCGTCATCGATCGAGACGAGGCGAGGCGGATAGCCATGTTCTCCCGGCGCCAGCAATTCGATGCCGAGCTTGCGTCCGAGCATCAGTTCGCGTTCGGCGCTGTCCACCGAGCAGATGCGGCCCACGCGCGTCGCGCCGCCGCGGCGCGCCAGCTCGGGCAACCGCTCGAGCGCGGCTTTGGCGCTGCCGAAATGGTTGATCAGCGAGCGGAAGGTCCGTGGTCCGACGTTTTCACTGCGGATCAGTCGCAGCCAGTCGATACGTTGGCTGTCGGTCAGGTTTACGATGCCGGTCGATGCGGTGTTCAAGCTGCGCCCCAAGTCCGGGCTCAGCATCGCGCATGTTAAGAGACGATACAACTATAAGATGAGTAGCTTTCAGGATTTCGCGCCGATCTTGCCTTCGGTGCCGGCGCGGAGCCGGGCGATGTTGCCGCGATGCATGAACCACAGCAGCACGCTGAGGATGGCGAACAGCATGCCGAGATCGCGGTGACCGTCGAGCCAGAGCATTGGCGGCACGATGATTGAGGCAGTGAGCGCCGCCGCCGACGAGTAGCGCGACCACCACGCCACCGTCAGCCACACGGCGCAGAATGCCAGCGCGCCCGGCCAGAACAGGCCAAGCAGCACGCCGATATAGGTCGCGACGCCTTTGCCACCCTTGAAGCCGAGCCACACCGGAAACAGGTGACCAAGGAACGCGCCGAGCGCCGCAAGCATCGCCGCGTTGGGACCACCGAACTTGCCGGCGAGAATTACCGCCACCGTGCCCTTCAACATGTCGCCGAGCAGCGTCGCCGCCGCCAGTCCCTTGCGGCCGGTGCGCAGCACATTGGTGGCGCCGATGTTGCCGGAGCCGACTGACCGCAGATCTTGTGTTCCGGCCAGCCGCGTCAGGATCATGCCGAACGGAATCGAGCCGAGCAGATAGCCGAAGACGAGGGCGAGAGCGGCGACACTATATGATGATGTCAGCATGATATCCCGTTCCGCGGATGCGATCGGCCCGAATGCGAAGTGGCCGCTGCAACATAAACCACGCGCGGCGGCCTGTCGCCATCACGCAAGCTGATAGACCGTCCGTCCGCTGACGATGGTGTGGGTGACGCGGCCGCTGAACCGCGCGTCGTCGAACGGCGTGTTCTTGCATTGCGATTTGAGTTCGGCGGGATCGAGTATCCACGGCATGTCCGGGTCGATCACGATGACATCCGCCACGGCGCCGGGGCGGAGCGTGCCGCCGGGCAGGCCGAGCAATGCAGCGGGACGGGTCGACATGGCGCGGATCAGCGTCTTGAAATTCAGGTCGCCGCTGTGCACCAGGCGCAGCGCCGCCGACAGCATCGTCTCGAGTCCGATCGCACCGGCCGCGGCTTCGGCAAACGGCAGCCGCTTGGTCTCGACGTCCTGTGGGTTGTGATCCGACATTGCGACATCGATCAGTCCCGACGCCAGCGCTTCGACCAGCGCAGTGCGATCCGCTTCGGTGCGCAAAGGCGGCACCAGCTTGAGGAAGGTGCGATAGGGGCCGATATCGTTTTCATTCAGCGTCAGGTGATTGATCGACGCCGAGGCGCTGACTGCCAGTCCGGCATCGCGCGCACGTTTCAGAACTTCGAGCGACTCGCGGCAGGTAACAGATGCCGCGTGATAGCGGCCACCGGTCAATGTCACGAGGCGGATGTCGCGCTCAAGCATCATCGCCTCGGCGGCGGCTGGCACGCCCATCAGGCCGAGCCGAGTGGCGAACTCACCCTCGTTCATGACGCCTTCGCCGACCAGATGCGGATCTTCGGTGTGATGCACGATCAGCACGTCGAAATCGCGCGCGTAGGTGAGGGCGCGGCGCATCACCTGTGCATTCATCACGCTGGTGTTGCCGTCGGTAAAGGCCACAGCACCGGCCGCCTTCAACAGGCCGAATTCGGTCATCTCGGTGCCGGCCATGCCCTTGGTCAGCGCCGCCATGGGGTGGATGTTGACGATGGCGGTGTCGCGCGCGCGGCGAAGGACGAAATCCACCGTGGCCGAGTTATCGATCACCGGCGACGTGTCCGGTTGACAGATGATGGTGGTGATGCCGCCGGCCGCAGCCGCCTGGCTGGCCGAGGCGAAGGTCTCGCGGTGGCTGGCGCCGGGTTCGCCGACGAAAGCGCGCATATCGATCAGGCCAGGTGCCACGATCTTGCCGCCGCAGTCGATCACCTTGGTGCCTTCCGGCACGCCGGATGCGGCGATGCCGCGCCGCGCATCGCGGATCACGCCGTCGGCGATCAGCACGTCGCCCGGCGCATCGATATCGCGTGACGGATCGATCAGGCGGGCGTTGGCGAGCAGGATCGGGTGGCGGTCGGTCAGCATCTCGTATCCCGGTTCATGCGTTCGGCAGGTTGCGCGCCAGCGCCTCGAGCACGGCCATGCGCACCGCGACGCCCATCTCGACCTGTTCGCGGATCAGCGAACGTGCGCCATCGGCAACGATCGAGTCGATCTCGACGCCGCGATTCATCGGTCCCGGATGCATCACCAACGCATCGGGCTTGGCGTAAGCGAGCTTCTGTTGATCGAGGCCGAAGTACTGGAAGTACTCCTGGCTCGACGGCACGAAAGATCCGTTCATGCGTTCGCGCTGCAGGCGCAGCATCATCACGATATCCGCGCCGTTGAGACCGTCGCGCATGTTGCGCGCCACTTCGACGCCCATGCGTTCAATGCCGCTCGGCAGCAACGTCGAGGGGCCGACGACACGCACGCGTGCGCCCATGGCGTTGAGCAGGATGATGTTGGAGCGCGCCACGCGCGAATGCAGCACGTCGCCGCAGATCGCGACCAGCAATCCTTCGAGCCGTCCCTTGTTGCGGCGGATGGTCAGCGCATCGAGCAGGGCTTGCGTTGGATGTTCGTGAGAGCCGTCCCCGGCGTTGACCACAGAACCGTCGACCTTGCGCGCCAGCAGTTCTACCGCGCCCGAGGCGTGATGGCGCACGACGAGGATGTCCGGGTGCATGGCGTTGAGCGTGGCCGCAGTATCGATCAGCGTCTCGCCCTTGCGGATCGATGACGAGGAGACCGACATATTCATGACGTCGGCGCCGAGCCGTTTGCCGGCCAGTTCGAACGAGGATTGCGTGCGCGTCGAGGCTTCGAAGAACAGATTGACCTGCGTGCGGCCGCGCAGGCTGGTGTGCTTCTTGTCAACCTGACGGTTGAGTTCGACATATTCTTCGGCGAGATCGAGCAGGCCGGTGATGTCGGACGCGGATAGTCCCTCAATCCCCAGCAGATGCCGGTGGGCGAGGGCGAAAGTCGATTTGGTTGCGAGGGTCATTAAAGCAAGAGCTATAGGCAGAGTTGGAAATCGGGGCAAGGGCGATCTGCCGGCATCGGACTTATCCCCCGCTCTGTCGGCGGTGAGGGTAAAGATGTCGGGGAGGGCCGAGTTATGGTCGCCCTCAAGCCCCCGGTCGACCGTTATGGGTACCCTGACCATGCCTTGTTTCAATCGAGTGGCCGCGAACCTCATTGTGGCTGCAATCGCGGCGATGACGGCGCTCACGGCTGGCCGCGCGCAAGCCGACCCGCTGCCGGCCGATTTCGTCTATCTGCGCGATATCGATCCGAGCATCCAGCAGGATATTCGCTATGCCGGCGCCAACAATTTCGTCGGCCGCCGGTTGGCCGGTTACGAGGCGGCTGAATGCATCGTGCGGCGCGCCGTCGGGCTGGCGCTGCGTCAGGCCCAGCGCGAACTGGCGCAGCGGCAACTTTCGCTGAAGATGCTGGATTGCTACCGGCCGCAACGCGCGGTCGACGACATCTATGCCTGGGCGCAGGACGGCAACGAAACTCCTGCGCAACGACGCTACAATCCCTCTTTCAGCAAGACCGAACTGTTTCGGCTCGGCTATGTCGCAACCCGCTCCGGCCATTCCAGCGGCGCGGCGGTCGATCTGACCTTGGTGGACTTGCGCGCGACCAAGGGGCCGTCGTTCGATTCGCGCCGCGCGTATGCCGATTGCACCGCCGCCGAACCGCTGCGCGCGCCCGAGGCCAGTGTCGATATGGGCACCGGCTACGATTGCTCCGATGCCAAGGCGCACGCCGCGTCGCGTGCGATCACGCCGCAGCAACGACGCTGGCGCGAGACGTTACTGGCGGCAATGAGCAGCGCCGGATTCAAAAACTACCGGCTGGAGTGGTGGCACTTTTCGCTGCCCGGGATTGCGCGCGCGTCTTATGATTTTCCCATTGTCGCGAAAAGCAAAAATTGATCCGCCCCACGTCGCCGTTCTGGCATAAACTGAACCGGACGAGATGGCAGCAAGGATCGTTCTCATGGCGCAGACATCGTTGGCAACGCATGACGTCTTCAATCAGTCGCCGCCGTTCGAGGACGTGAATCTGTTCACGCTCGACCGTCCGTTGATGGATGCGGTCGCCGCCAACGGCGGCGCGTCGGCCACGGCGGACCTGACGGAATTCGGCAAGCACTGGGGCTCGGCGGCGATGGCGCAGCGCGGGCGGCTCGCCAACGAGAACACGCCGAAGCTGAAGACATTCGACGCGCGCGGTTTCCGCCGCGATGAAGTCGAGTTTCATCCGGCCTATCACGAGTTGATGGCGCATAGCGCGCATGCCGGCATCCACAACTCGACGTGGAATGCCAACGGCGAGACGGCCGGCGGCGCATCCGAAGTGTTGCGCGCAGCGCGTTTCTTCATCGCCTCGCAGGTCGAAACCGGACATCTGTGCCCGATCACCATGACGCGCGCCGCCGTTGGTGCGCTGTCGAGCGATCCGGCGCTGCGCGCCAAGGTGATGCCGGTGCTCGGCAACCGCAGCTACGATCCTAGCTTCGCGCCGTGGTGGAGCAAGCGCGGCATGACCATGGGCATGGGCATGACCGAGAAGCAGGGCGGCACCGATGTCCGCGCCAACATCACCCGCGCGGTGCGCGACGGCGATGCCTATCGCATCACCGGCCACAAGTGGTTTATGTCGGCGCCGATGTGCGATGCCTTTCTGGTGCTGGCGCAGGCTGAAGGCGGCCTGACCTGTTTCTTCATGCCGCGCTTCGCACCGGATGGCTCGGTCAACGGCATCCATTTCCAGCGCTTGAAGGACAAGCTCGGCAATCGTTCCAATGCGTCGTCGGAAGTCGAATTCAATGACGCTTATGCGTTGCGGCTCGGCGAGGAGGGGCGCGGCATCCCGACCATTATTCAGATGGTATCACTGACGCGGCAGGATTGCGCGACGGCATCGGTCGGACTGATGCGTTCGGGGCTGGCACATGCACTGCATCACGCGCGGCACCGCAGCGTATTCCAGAAACATTTGTCCGATCAGCCGCTCATGAAGAGCGTGCTCGCCGACATGGCGCTGCATGTCGAGGCGTCGACGGCGCTGGCGATGCGGCTGTGCCGCGCCTTCGATCGCGCACCGGCGGACAAGCTCGAAGCGGCGTACATGCGCCTGCTGACACCGGTGGTGAAATACTGGACCTGCAAGAGCGCGCCGGGCTTCGTCTACGAGGCGATGGAGTGCCTTGGTGGCAATGGTTATGTCGAGGAAGGCATCCTGGCTCGGCATTATCGTGAATCCCCGGTTAATGCCATCTGGGAAGGCTCGGGCAACGTCATGTGCCTTGACGTGTTGCGTGCCTTGGCGCGCGAACCGGAGGGCGCCAGCGATGTGCTCAGGCACCTTGTCGCGCAAACGCAGGGCTTGCCGGGCGCGCAGGAGGCAGTTTCGTTCATTATCAAAACGTTGCGACAACCGGACGCGGAACGCGTCGCCCGCTTGGCGGTCGAGCTACTCGCGTTGTTGGCCGCAGCGGCCGCGTTGCAGGAGATCTATCCGAAACATGCCGAATTGTTTGCGGCGACGCGGCTGAAGCAGCCGCACGGTAGTCTCTATGGCGCGGTGGATTTTGCCGCCACCGAGGCGCGCGGCTTGCTGGAACGGACTCTGCCTGAGTAGGGCGTCGTCCTCTGTCCGTCATGCCCACGCTTGTCGCGGGCATCCAGGTCTTCAAGGTGATTTAGCGGCGAAGACGTGGATGGCCGGGACAAGACCCGGCCATGACGCGTGGATAGTTTGGTAAGATTTCCACCCGACAGTGACCCGATGAGCGCTTTCGAAACATCCGAAAACCCCGCCGCGCCGGTGCAACCGGCGCCGCGTCAACCTCGCGTCTGGAAATTTGTCGGCACCAGCCTGTGGGGGCTGGTTATCTTCGCCGCGATGTTTGTCGGGCAACTCGCTGTCGTCGGCTACCTGCTGCTGCGTCAGCAGGGCGCAATCGATTTCGACTCCTTGAAAGACGTGCTGGCTGGCGGCGTCACCATCTCGCTGTCGGTCATCACCGGTTTACCTGCGGTGCTGTTGGCGATCTGGATCGCGACACGCACGGCGCACACGCCATTCGTGGATTATCTGGCGCTGCGCTGGACCTCGTGGCGTAACTTTGCGTTCGGTCTGATCGCGTTGATCGTGCTGGTGACGGCCTGGGATTTGCTGTCGCGCGCGCTGGGGCGCGAAGTCACGGCGGCCTTCATGGTCAACGTGCTGAAATCGGCGCAGGCCGACAATGCGGTGTGGCTGCTGGTGATTGCGTTCTGCGTCGCGGCGCCGGTTACCGAAGAGCTGTTCGTGCGCGGATTCCTGTTTCGTGGCTGGGCGGAGTCATGGCTGCGGCCGGTAGGTGCCATTATCCTGTCGTCGCTGGTGTGGACTGCGATGCACCTGCAATACGACTGGTTCTTTTTTGCCGAGATCATGAGCATCGGCGTGCTGTTCGGCTACTTGCGTTACCGCACTGGCTCGACCTGGCTGACGGTGGTGCTGCACGCCATCAACAATCTGGCGGCGACGATCCAGACCATGTGGCTCGCGACGCATTAGCCAGCCGCATCACCCCCCGGCGAGAGTGATGAACACCGGCATGGTGAGCACGGCAATCGCCGTCTGCAAAGTGAGGATCTGCGCCAGCAGCGGCGCGTCGCCGCCCATCTGCCGCGCCAGCACGTAAGCATTCGATGCGCTCGGCACCGAAGCGCAGCAGGCGACCACCGCGAGGTTCGATCCCGACAGCCCGAACAGCATACCGAGCGAGATCGCCATCACCGGCATGACGATCAGCTTGAGGAAAACCGTCACCATTGCTGCCGGGCGCGGCCGCATCAGGCCCTCGAGATGCAGCCCGGCGCCGACCACCAACAGACCGATGGCCAAAGAGCAACGTCCGAGCGAACCGGCGAATTCGTAGAGCGGTCGCGGCACCGGCAGATGCGACAGGTTGAGCGCGATGCCGATGACGCAGCCCCAGATGATCGGATTGCGGGCGATCGCCAGCAGCGTGTAGTGCCACGGCATCTTCTGCGGCGAGGCGAAGTGCGCCAGCACCGAGACGCTGAGCACGTTGATGACCGGGATCATCGCCACCATCGCCACCGATGCGAGCGCCAGCCCGCGGTCGCCGAACAGGTTGCCCGCCACCGACAGCGCGACGAAGGTCTGCCAGCGCACCGCGCCCTGAAACACGGATGTGAAAGACGGGCCATCGATCGCGAGGGTTCTGTGCAGCAGCGGCCGCAATGCCAGGCAGAGTGCGGCCATCGCCAGCACCGAGAGCAACACCGCGCCGCCGACCCCGGCGACCGGCACCGATGCGAGATTCGCGCGGCCGAGCGTATCGATCAGCAGGGCCGGGAACAGGATGTAATAGACCAGCTGTTCGAGCCCGATCCAGTGCGCGTCCTCGCGCATGAGCATCCGGCGCAACACATAGCCGAGCACGATCAGCAGGAACACCGGCACCAGCGAAGCGAACACCGTCAGCATGCGGTCGCGATCCTTTGGTCAGCGGTGCAATGCGGTGAGCCGGTCGAGCGCGCCTTGCAGGATGAAGATCGCAGCGTGTTCGTCGATCACCTTGGCGCGCTTGGCGCGGCTGACGTCGTTGGCGATCAGTTCGCGCTCGACGGCGGCGGTGGACAGCCGCTCGTCCCACAGGCCGATCGGCAATTCCGTGAGGCGGGCGAAGTTGCGGGCGAAAGCGCGGGTCGATTGCGCGCGCGGTCCTTCGCTGCCGTCCATATTAATGGGGAGGCCCAGCACGAAGCCGCTGGCGTTGCGCTCCTGCGCGATGGCCAGCAACTTGGCCGCGTCCTTGGTGAAGGCGGTGCGCTGCACGGTCGCGACGCCGGTCGCGAGCTTGCGATCCGGATCGGATACCGCGACACCGATGGTCTTGGTGCCGAGGTCGAGCCCGATCAGCGCGCCGCGCGCGGGCCAGAGTGCAACAGCTTCGATCAGGGGCAGGACAGGAGCGGTCATCGCCTCGCATATCATGCCCCACGCCGCAAAACACCTGCTCATGACGGTCGCGTCGCGCGCCACGATGCGCTACGTCGATGTTGCGCCGGGCAGCGTGGCCTCGGCTGGGCTGCAATTTCGAGGGATTCGCATGGATGCGCTGAGCCTGTTCGGGCTGTTCGCGGTGTCTATGATGCTGGTCACCTATGCGCTGGAAGATCGCAGCGCCTGGTACATCCTCGGCTTTGCCATGGCTTGCGCGGCGGGATCGGTTTATGGCTTCCTGCAGGGCGCGTGGCCGTTCGGACTGGTCGAGGCGATCTGGAGCGGCGTGGCGCTCCGGCGCTGGACGGTCAAGCGACAGGCGGGCTGATTGCTCCCTGCCAATGTCGCATTGTCGCTGGCTGTGCGATTTGCGAGACGAAGACTTCACCTGAGGACATTCGCCATGTGGCCCGACCGCCGACTTCTCGACCTGTTCAAGACTGACCTTCCGATCGTGCAAGCGCCGATGGCGGGTGCGATGGATACCGAGCTGGCGATCGCCGCCGCGCAGGCCGGTGCATTGGGCTCGCTACCGTGCGCGATGTTGTCGCCGGAGAAGGCGCGCGATCAGGTCAACATTTTCCGCCAGCAGGTCAGCGCGCCGGTATCGATGAATTTCTTCGCCCACACGCCGACCGTGCCGGATCCGGCGCGCGAGGCGGCATGGCGTAGCAAACTCGCACCTTATTATAAAGAGTTGCAGCTCGATCCGGCGATGCCGATCCCGGCTGCCGCGCGTGCGCCGTTCGACGCCGCGATGTGCGAGATGGTCGAGACGCTCAAGCCGGAGATCGTCAGCTTCCATTTCGGCCTGCCGGAGGAAAGCCTGCTCAAGCGGGTGCGGGACGCCGGCTGCGTCATCATCGCCTCGGCCACCATCGTCAAGGAAGCGGTGTGGCTGGAGGAGCGTGGCGTCGATGCGATCATCGCGCAGGGCGCCGAAGCCGGTGGCCATCGCAGCATGTTCCTGACCGATGACATCGCAACGCAGCCGGGCACATTCGCGCTGATCCCGCAGATGGCCGATGCGGTGCGGGTGCCGGTGATCGCGGCTGGCGGCATTGCCGACGGTCGTGGCATCGCTGCCGCATTTGCGCTGGGCGCGGCCGGCGTGCAGATCGGCACAGCCTACCTGCGCTGCCCGGAATCCAAGGTCAGCGCCATCATCCGCAAGAATCTGGCGCTGGCGCAGGATGGTTCGACCGCCATCACCAACGTCATGACCGGGCGTGCGGCGCGCGGCATCGTCAACCGCGCGATGCGCGAATTGGGACCGGTGACCTCGGAAGGTCCGGGATTCCCCCATGCGGCGGCGGCGTTCGGGCCGTTGAAAGCGGCGGCGGAAAAGACCGGCAGTGCCGATTTCACCAATCTGTGGGCCGGGCAGGCGGTTGCGTTGACCCACGAGATGCCTGCGGCGGACTTGACCCGGGCGCTGGCGGGCGCGGCGTTGCATCGGCTGAGCCAGTTGCGCACGTAAGGCCGAGCGGCGGGCGCGGTTGCGGTGCGAAAGCTCCGTCTGCTATAGGGCGGTAGCTTTTGTAAGGTTGTGCGCCTTACATGCGTCTCCGTGAGGCCTTATTATATGTCTGTCGACGCCGCCACCGTTCGCCGCATCGCGCATCTTGCGCGGATTGCGGTCACTGATGCCGAGGTTCCACATCTGCAGGGTGAGTTGAACGCCATGCTGGCGTTCGTCGAGCAGTTGTCGGAAGTCAATGTCGATGGCGTCGAGCCGATGACCTCGGTGACGCCGATGGAGATGAAGAAGCGCGCCGACATCGTCGACGACGGCAACATCGCCGACGATGTGGTCGCCAATGCGCCGGCGACGGAAGATCACTTCTTCCTGGTGCCGAAGGTCGTCGAGTAAAACTCCTCTTGCGAGACGGAACGAGCGATGTGCCTGCTGTGCGATGACGAAAAGGCCTATCAGGCTTACATGGCGTATCTCGACGCCATGGAGCGTCAGGGCAAGATGGCCGATCCCGACAAGGCGATGGATGCCGCGCTCGACGCGCTGGAAGCCGCCGACAAGGCGAAGCGCGACGATCCCGCCAACGACAAGACGCTCTCGCCATTCTTTTGCAGCCCGGTTGATAAATGACTGACCTCACTTCGTTGACGCTCGCCGAGGCGCGTGACGGCCTCGCGACCAAATCCTTCACGTCCGTGGAATTGACCGACGCGCATCTTCAAGCGATGGAGCGTGCGCGCGTGCTCAATGCCTATGTGCTGGAAACGCCGGAGCAGGCGCGGGCGATGGCGCGCGCCGCCGACGATAAAATCGCCAAGGGCGAGGGCGGTCCGCTCGGCGGCATTCCGCTCGGCATCAAGGATCTGTTCGCGACCAAGGGCGTGCGCACCACGGCATGCTCGAAGATCCTCGACGATTTCAAGCCGACCTACGAGTCGACGGTCACGTCGCAACTGTGGCGCGATGGCGCGGTGCTGCTCGGCAAACTCAACAACGACGAATTCGCCATGGGCTCGTCGAATGAGACCTCGTGCTTCGGCCCGGTGGTCAATCCGTGGCGGCGCAATGGCTCCGACACCAAGCTGGTGCCGGGCGGCTCGTCAGGCGGTTCGGCGTCGGCGGTGGCGGCGGGCCTGTGCCTCGGCGCGACCGGCACCGACACCGGTGGTTCGATCCGCCAGCCGGCGGCATTCGCCGGCATCGTCGGCATCAAGCCGACCTACGGCCGCTGTTCGCGCTGGGGCGTCGTCGCATTCGCGTCGTCGCTCGATCAGGCCGGTCCGTTCGCGCGCACGGTGCGCGACAGCGCCATCCTGCTGCGCTCGATGGCCGGACACGATCCGAAGGACACCACGTCGGTCAATCGCGAGGTGCCGGACTACGAAGCAGCAGTCGGCAGGTCGATCAAGGGCCTGAAGATCGGCATTCCGAAAGAGTATCGCCTCGACGGCATGCCGGCCGAGATCGAGAAGCTTTGGACGCAAGGCGCCGAGTGGCTGAAGGCGGCGGGCGCCGAGCTGGTCGAGGTGTCGTTGCCGCACACGAAGTATGCGCTACCGGCTTATTATATTGTCGCACCCGCCGAAGCCTCGTCGAACCTCGCGCGCTACGACGGTGTGCGCTATGGCGCGCGCGTGCCGGGCAACAACATCGTCGAAATGTATGAGAACACCCGCGCCGCCGGTTTCGGCGCCGAGGTGCGCCGCCGCGTCATGATCGGTACCTATGTGCTCTCGGCGGGATACTACGACGCATATTATCTGCGCGCGCAGAAAGTCCGCACGCTGATCAAGAAAGACTTCGAGGACTGCTTCGCCAACGGCGTCCACGCCATCCTGACGCCGGCGACGCCGTCGGCGGCGTTCGGCATCGGCGAGAAGGCCGGCGCCGATCCGGTCGAAATGTATCTCAACGACATCTTCACGGTGACGGTGAACATGGCCGGTCTGCCGGGCATCGCGGTGCCTGCAGGCAAGGATGCGCAGGGCCTGCCGCTCGGGCTGCAACTGATCGGTCGTCCGTTCGATGAAGAAACGCTGTTTTCTGCTGGCGAAGTGATCGAGCAGGCCGCAGGCCGCTTCACGCCGGCGAAATGGTGGGAATAACGGCTGAGGCGAAGCTAGATAAGATCGTCATTGCGAGCGAAGCGAAGCAATCCAGAAAGCTCCGAGGGACGAACTGGATTGCTTCGTCGCTATCGCTCCTCGCAATGACGAGGATTGGAGTTTTGACCTCATCGAACGTGTTTCCGGTCAGGCTGTCAGGAGGTTTGGGCAGTTCATCGTCGGCACAGGATTAACCATCATCGCCTTGTGCTTGCCACGGTGCTGCCATTTTGTTCGCCGGTTAACCGCCTTCGGGCGATAACCGCCGCAATGGAGGGGCGGTCGATCATGCGGTGGTCGAAATATCTCGGTGCGATGGCGGTGAGCGTGTGGCTGGCGGGGTGCGCGTCGGTGCACAACACGCCGGTGAACGAACCCGCGCATGGCAGCGTGGTCGATCAACTGCATCTCGGCTTCAAGGACGTCGCCGACGAAGACGATCTTTTGATCGGCCTGGCGTTTTCGGGCGGCGGCACCCGCGCCGCCGCGTTTTCGTTCGGCGTGCTGTCCGAATTCGACGCCATCCCCGTACCGAGGGCCCATGACAAGCTGATCGATCGGCTGGATTTCATCTCCGGCGTGTCCGGCGGCTCGGTTACCGCGGCCTATTACGGTTTGAAGAAAAAGGCGGCGCTGACGGATTTCCGGGAGCGCTTCCTGCTGCAGAATGCCGAAGAGGGGCTGCAGACCACGCTGTCGCTTGCCACCATGGGGCGCGCGCTCGGCGGCGGCATCAACGACTCGCAAGGCTTCACCCGCTGGCTGGATACCAATCTGTTCCATGGTGCGACCTATGGCGACTTCCGCGCCGTCGGGCCGCCGCGCGTCTGGATCAATGCCTCCGACATCTACAACCGCGTACCGTTCGTGTTCGGCGCGACCGCCTTCACCGCGATCTGCAGCGATCTGACCAAGTTTCCGCTGTCGAATGCCGTGGCGGCGTCGGCGGCAGTGCCGGTGGCTTTCGCGCCGATCGTGGTCAAGGCCTATCCCGACACCTGCACCGATCCGCTGCCGCAATGGATCACGCGTTCGGCGCACGACCGTAACGCTTCACCGATGCTGCGCTCGTTCGCGGGCGCGATCTTGCGCTATCGCGAGGGCAAGGTGCCGTTCATCAAGCTGCTCGATGGCGGTCTGGTCGACAACTATGGTCTGTCCGGCTTCACCATCTCGCGTGAGTCCTCGGATACGCCGTACGGGCCGCTGACGCCGCATCAGGCGGTGAAACTGCGCCGCTCGATGTTCCTCGTCGTCGATGCCAAAGCCGGACTGTCCGGCGACTGGGTGCGTACGGTGGACGGGCCGAGCGGCGTCGATCTGGTCAAGGCGGCGATCGATACCACCATCGATTCCAGCGTCGGCGCCAGTTACACCGCGTTCGAGCGGACGATGGACGACTGGCAGTCGTCGCTGGTGAAGTGGCGCTGCGGGCTGTCAGCGGCGGATCGCGCGCGGTTCGGCGCGCCTCCGGGCTGGAATTGCCGCGACCTCAAGTTCTTTGTCGGACGGGTCGGCTTCGATCAGCTCGACCCGGCGCGCGCCGCCGAACTCGGCAATGTACCGACCCGTTTCCACTTGCCGCCGCAGCAGGTGGACAGCGTCATCGCCGCCGGGCGCGATGTGCTGCGCGCCAGCCCGACGATGCGGGATTTCCTCAAGAGCCTGTAGACACCGTCATTGCGAGGAGCGCAGCGACGAAGCAATCCAGGATTATTGGAATAAGACTGGATTGCTTCGCTTCGCTCGCAATGACGGGATTGGGAGGGGGCGGCTAAATAGCCCTTGGCCTTCCGGGCTTCCTCGGGATGATGCCACAGCCATATGGAGACTTCATCGCGCCTGACAGCCGGGGTTTGCGCGCGCCGCCGTTCATTGTAAAACGCGGCCATGAACGCACCTGTCAAAACCGCGAAACTCATCAAGGGCGCCACCAGCGATTGGGAAATGGTGATCGGCCTGGAAATCCACGCCCAGGTCACCTCGAACGCCAAGCTGTTCTCCGGCGCCTCGACGCAATTTGGCGGCGAGCCGAATTCCCATGTCTCGCTGGTCGATGCGGCAATGCCGGGCATGCTGCCGGTCATCAACGAGGCGTGCGTCAAGCAGGCGGTGCGCACCGGGCTCGGCCTCAACGCGCAGATCAACCTGCGCTCGGTGTTCGATCGCAAGAACTACTTCTATCCCGATCTGCCGCAGGGCTATCAGATCAGCCAGTACAAGTCGCCGATCGTCGGCGAGGGTGAGGTGACGGTCGATCTCGACGACGGCGAGAGCATCGTCGTCGGTATCGAGCGGCTGCATCTCGAACAGGACGCCGGCAAGTCGCTGCACGACCAGAGCCCGACGATGTCGTTCGTCGACCTCAACCGCTCCGGCGTGGCGTTGATGGAGATCGTCTCCAAGCCCGACATCCGCTCGTCCGAGCAGGCCAAGGCCTATGTCAGCAAGCTGCGCACCATCCTGCGTTACCTCGGCACCTGCGACGGCGACATGGAGAAGGGCAACCTGCGCGCCGACGTCAACGTCTCGGTGCGCAAGCCGGGCGAGCCGTTCGGCACGCGCTGCGAGATCAAGAACGTCAACTCGATCCGCTTCATCGGCCAGGCCATCGAATACGAAGCCCGCCGCCAGATCGGTATCCTCGAGGATGGCGGCAGCATCGAGCAGGAAACCCGGCTGTACGATCCCGGCAAGGGTGAGACCCGTTCGATGCGCTCCAAGGAAGAAGCGCACGACTATCGCTACTTCCCCGATCCGGATCTGCTGCCGCTGGAATTCAGCCAGGCCTATGTCGATGCATTGAAGGCCGAACTGCCGGAACTACCGGATCAGAAGAAGCGCCGCTTCATCAGCGAGTTCGGTTTGACGCCGTACGACGCCAGCGTGCTGGTCGGCGAACGTGAAAGCGCGGATTTTTACGAGAGCGTGCTCGCCGCGCTCGAGGACAAGGCGCGCGACGGCAAGCTTGCCGCCAATTGGGTCATCAACGAACTGTTCGGCCGCCTCAACAAGGAAGGCCAGGATATTTCCGCATCGCCGGTGTCGGCGGCGCAGCTCGCCACCATCATCAACCTGATCGGCGAAGGCACCATCTCCGGAAAAATCGCCAAGGATCTGTTCGAAATCGTCTGGCAGGAGGGTGGCGATCCGCGCGAACTGGTCGAAGCGCGCGGCATGAAGCAAGTCACCGACATGGGCGCGATCGAAAAAGTCGTCGACGACATCATCGCCGCTAATCCCGACAAGGTGACGCAAGCACGCGCCAAGCCGGCGTTGATCGGCTGGTTCGTCGGACAGGTGATGAAGTCGTCCGGCGGCAAAGCCAACCCGCAAGCGGTCAACGAGTTGCTCAAGAGCAAACTCGGACTCTGAAAACGCGGCGAGCGACACGACGCATCGCGCGCCGCTCGCCGTTTTTGAATTTCTGTTCAGGTTGAAGCATCGAAAATCCGTCGCGTCGATCGCCGACGATCGGTCGCACGACAGAAAAACCGGCAGCGAATCAGGTTTGGCGATTCGGCAAAAAAGCCGGTTTGGACGCCGACGAATGTGCCAACTCGTCCACAACAGCGAAAATTTTTTGTTTGCCAAAAATCGCGACTCAGAGTCCGAGCGCATCGGTTTTATGCGTTAAACCTGAGTCGCGTTATGTTCGCGCGCGATGATGCGCGTCGATGTGTGAATTGTAGATATATCTGCGGCACAGGCGCTTTCTGCAATCTTGACAATTGCCGATGTCGAATCCGCACGCACTTTTTGCATCGCGCGTTGCATGCTTTGCGAAGTTGTCGTTGTGCGGGTTGGCTTCGCGCTGCCATTGCTTCATCAACACTTCCTTAAGCCAGACGCTGTTTTTTCCAATGTGTTGGTGTATTCGGGAGATAGTGCATATCGATTCCCGAGTGCACGCAGCGATTAAGCCATCTCACTTTATTTAGGAGGGCAACATGGCCAAGAAAGCTAAGAAGGCAAAGAAGGCGAAGGCGAAGAAGGCGAAGAGCGCAGTGAAGAAGACTGCGAAGAAGACCCGCAAGGTCGCGAAGAAGAAGAAGTAAGCTCGCCATTCGGAATTGCCGGTCACTTGATGCCGGCGACGTCACAAGAGCCGACAGGTCGATTGCCTTTCAAGGCAAATCCAAACCGAAGGCTCAAGTCGACGAAGAGGGTGTCGGCGAGACATCAGGTCAACCGGCCGGAGCGCCGTTCAGAGCATTGCTCTCGAAGGGAAGCCCGGCAGAAGAACGGTTCTCCAAAGGACAGGTTCTTCGTTCGGTGTGGACAACGGGTCCACACACTTACGGGCGGTCTCCGCTGCGGTAAGTTTTGCACCTGACGTGTTCGCCGACGCCCTCGTTTTTTTGCCGCCGCTCAGGCGCGCCCTTTCTCCCCACCTCCATCTTTCAGATTCGATCGTCTGCGGTTGCCATCGGCGTTGATGGGCCGAAGGCATATGTCGCGATGTCGTCGTCGACCGCGGGTTCTGACCGCAAGGCGACGCACGCGCGCGCACGTGGCGAAGCACTGGCTGCACGCTGCCGTCACCGATGGTTATCGCTTTGCCAAGCGGCAGGGTAAACCGGCGCTTCACGAATTCAGAAAACCCTTATGAAATGCGGGTTTTTCGCATTCGCTGCGGATGACCGCCTTCGCGCCGTTCAGATTCGATTCATCGCGATATTTAAACTGCCCTTCAAATTTGAACGGTCATGATGACTGCAACAGGCCGGCACCAAACAAGACCGGTCGGGGGCAATGCAAGGCGCAGCATTCGGACAGGAGCCGCGCTCGGTCAGGACAACAGGACGGAGACGACGATGTTTCAGTGTGAGATCGATTTCAACGCCGCGGTGCCGGTCGAAGCCGGCGAAAGCCCGGATGCGTTGTTTGAACTGGGGATCCTCTATTCCAGCGGCCGTGCCGGCGTGATCGACCTGGTCTCGGCGCACAAGTGGTTCAACCTGGCGGCGCTGAAGGGCCGTGTCGACGCCATTTCGCTCCGCCGCGAGGTGGCCGAGATGATGTCGGATGTCGAGATTGCCATGGCCCAGCGCGAGGCGAGGGCCTGGATCTCCGCGCATTGAGCGACGCTCCCATATAGAAGAGCCGCGCGAGCGGATATCGCGCGAGCTCGCGTAGCGGGGAACGATCAGGCACGCGCATCGCGCGACCGCCTGCAACGCGCCTCCCAGTCGTCGGCAATCATTATGACGGTGCAAAGCCAGCCGTCGCTTCGCCCCATGCAAGGTCGAATCGGTTGTGAGCGCATGGCGTCCCGCACGAACGCGCTCTCGGCGCGTCATCGCGACTATCGTCACTTCAGATCGATACTAAAGCGATGCTTGGCGGGGGAACTGGCGGAGACAGAGGGATTCGAACCCTCGATAGGGCTTTACAACCCTATAACGGTTTAGCAAACCGCCGCCTTCAGCCACTCGGCCATATCTCCGTCGCGCTCGATATGCCTCACGCGGTGCCCAGCCGCAAGCGGCAGATGCGTTTGAAATCGTGTTCCTTGCTTTATTCCATCGGAATCTGGCGAAAGGTCGTGGGTGACGGAGATCGGATCGCCCGATCATATGCATAAGAGATGTGCGGGGTGCCCGGTTCGGTGGTCGGACGGCCGCGTCGCCGTTCATCCTTCAATTTCGAACCTGTGATGGCTGATTCCGCTCACGGGGGCGTGATCGATTCCCACGAGAATCCGTCCAGATCGCGATTCCTGCGGGCCCAATCCGGCGCGATTCCTGCGGCTATGGGACGTCATAAAGAGGGGGAGAAACGGGTTCGATTCGTCCTGATTCACACCTTCGGGAGGCTTATGAGCATCTTACACAGGACAGATTGGGAACACGTGCGGAACTGGCGGAACTAGAATTAGCTGATCTAAAACAATGCCTTACGACCATGTCGCGATCACGGTTGCGTGTTATTTGTGCAACACCGATCCAAAAACGGCGATACAGGTACCGTTCTGAGGCGTTCCTTTGTTGCGTGTTCATAGGTGTTGGGTAATTGTCCAAGCAGCGACGGAGGGGGGCATCCCGAGGTCGTCCCGTTAGGTGGTTCGCTTAAGTCCCTCGCGTTATGCGGGAGTGTCCGAAAGCGCGAACGGCTCAAGCGGTTTAGTCAGGGACTAAGGGAACTTATCTTCGGGTGTCTTCACCCAGCGGATCCGGAACCTTCCCTAAAGAGCAACTTGGAGGTTTACATGAACATGATTAAGAGCCTTATCCTCGGCTCAGCGGCAGGTATCGTCGCATTGAGCGGGGCACAGGCGGCTGATCTTCCGTTGAAGGCCAAGGCGGTCGAATACGTGAAGGTTTGCTCGCTCTACGGTGCGGGTTTCTACTACATCCCGGGCACCGACACCTGCATCAAGCTGGGTGGCTATCTGCGTGTCGACACCACGTTCAACGGTTCGGGCGCTTACGACTCGCCGGCCTGGGCTGGCGCTGCCGGTCAGGGCAACCGTCTGAAGAACGACTACATCGGTCGTGCTCGTCAGGACATCAACATCGATACGCGTACTGCCACTGAATACGGCGTTGTCCGCACCTACTTCGATGCGACGTTCAACTGGACCACTGGTACGGACGCTATCGCCGCCGGTAACCTCGGCGTGTACTATGCGTTCATCCAGTTCGCTGGCTTCACCATGGGTAAGGCCGTCTCCCAGTTCTCGTCACCGTGGACTGGCTATCCGGGCAACAACACCTCCTTCCTGCTCGGCGGTGAAGACGACGTGACCGGCATCCAGCAGTTGGCCTATACCGCACAGTTCGGCAACGGCGTGTCGGCATCGATCAGCTTGGAAGACGCCTCGGCTTATCGTCAGTCGGCGCTATACAACACCGTCTCGATCACGACAGCTGGTTATGCGGGCGGCGTGCTCGGCACCAACTCTTACGCTGGCGTCAGCGTCCCGGATATCGTCGGTCAGCTCCGTGTTGACCAGGCCTGGGGTCTGTTCCAGTTGTCGGCGGCTGCGCACCAGGTTCGCGCCAGCTACTATGGTACCGCAGTGGGCGGTGGTGCTGGCTCCGAAATTACCGGTCATCCGGGCGACGTCTGGGGCTATGCGGTTCAGGGTGCTATCTCGTTCAAGAACCTGCCGACCGGCGCTGGCGACAGCATCAACTTCACCGCTGGTTATGCCAACGGCGCAAGCCGTTACGTCCTCGGTGGCGTGAGCCCGAACAGCTTCTCGATGTATGGCAGCACCAGCCTTCCAGGTGCCTATCAGAGCATCGGCTTCGGTTCGTCGGCTGACGGTGTGTTCAACGGCACCAACGGCGCCAATGGCACCAGCATCGAGAAGTCGTCCCTCTGGGGCGTTCGTGGTGCATTCAACCACAACTGGGATCCCTACTGGTCGTCCTCGCTGTACGGCAGCTACACCTCGGTTAGCTGGGGTTCGAACGGTAAGACTCTGATCTGCGGTACTGCTGTTGGGTTCGTCTGTAACCCGGACTTCAACATCGCTCAGATCGGTACCGTCCTTCGCTGGACCCCGGTCAAGAACCTGACGTTCTCGGGCGAAGTGCTGTACACCTACCTCGACCAGAAGAACACCGGCGCGCTTGCTCTTCCGGCGAATGTTACCAAGCCGGCTGGCACGTACGAGCTGAAGGACCAGGGCACCTGGACCGTTGGACTCCGCGCTCAGCGCACCTTCTAATCGTGATCGCCTGACGGCGACTACGATCTGAAAACAGAACCCCCGGCAGGAAACTGCCGGGGGTTTTGCTTTGTCGTGCCTTGGAATGGCTCAACTCCACCGAGAGCTGCGCTCTCGATCGCCTAACGCTCGATCTGGCGGTTCACGACGTCCCCGGCGTGGAAGGGGGGCGTGCCGCAACGATGCTTTGCTATGCCGCCTTCCGTTCCGGGAGGAGCCACTAGGGCGGCGCGGGCGAATCCCTGGCGCATCGTTCGAGATTCCGGGCTTGCTAGGATGCCGATGCTGATCCGACACGGTGAAGAGCGATCCCGCGACTTGACAAATGTGCTAAAATAGGATTTAATTCCGCTGTCCCGCCTCACTGAGAGGGGCGGCTCGCGATCGTCACGGTCTGCGAGGCGGGATGCGGTGGACGCCGCGGCGTTCGATGCGCTTTGGCGCGGTTCGGTTGGTTGCAAGGCTGACCGGGACGCGCGGAGGAAGGCTGACGACCACGCCGTTAGTTTCGTCCGCAACGCGGCACCGGATTGTCCGGGGCTTGCCGCGCGGGCGGGGCGCAGGCGGACGGGCCAAAGCGCGATATCCCGGCGCATCGCCTTGCGCCATGGGGCAGCGCCAAAGCTTGCTTCTCGACCAGAGAGCAGGCCGCGGCACGTAAGCCCCCTGCAGTGGTAATCACCTCAGGGTCGGTTGCCAGGGGTTTTCGCGAAGCAAGCCGTCACTCCCACTGCGTGCGGAACGCCGGACGTGTCCGGTGTGACCGTGGCGACGACACTCGTGTGCTTTTTACATTTGCACACGGGGCTGCGGACGCATCGTGCGTCCGGCGTTCCGCGCGCCCTCTCAAGTGAGAGAGCGCAGTCGTGAACCACAGCTCGGGCGCGAAACGCGTCGCGAGAATGCGAGCACACACCCTGATTCATCGCCGCTGTTTGACAATCGAATCTGAATTGCGAATCCGATTCACACAGGAGCGCGTCATCCTGATGCGCGAGCGCAGCGGGCCTCGAAGGATGCGCCGGGCCAGGCAGGTGCAGATGTCGCCGCCGTCCTCCTGCGCGGCGTCACGCTACGCTACGCGTGTCGCACCTGAGGACGACGGTCGAAGGAGGTGCGCCAGCCGCACGAACGCCAGCGATAGATTGTCTATGACAACAGCGCATTCCGCGCACGCCCCATGCACGCTATCCGGTGTTTTCAACCTTACTGAACGCCTGCGCCGCGATGCAGGTCGGCCTCGATTTGCAGCTTGGAGCCGCCGCCGAAGCGTGCGCGATAGACTTGCAGGTTTTCCATCACGCGCTGCACGTAGTTGCGCGTTTCCGAGAATGGAATGCGCTCGACCCAATCCACCGCATCGACATTGGGATCGCGCGGATCGCCATAGCGCGCGATCCATTTTCTGACGCTTCCGCGTCCCGCATTGTAGCCTGCGAAGGTCAGGATGTAGGAGCCGCGATAATCTTCGATCAGCCCGCCAAGCTCGGCCGCGCCCAGCGTGGTGTTGTAAACCGGATCCGATTTAAGCCGGTTGATATCGAAGCTGGCGCCGTACTTCTTGGTCACGTACCGCCCGGCATCGGGCGTCACCTGCATCAGCCCATAAGCCTGAGCCGGGGAGACGACCTTCTGATTAAAGCCGCTTTCCTGCCGCGCGATCGCGAAGACGATGCTCTGGTCGACATCCGGGCCGATCGAACGATAGTGCGGGATGCCGGACACCGGATAAGCGTAGAAGTCGAACGGCAGACCCCGGTTGAGCGCGGCCTTGCCGAGCTGCAGCATGCCGCGCGCATCGTTGTTGCGCGAAGCCAATTCGCCGAGACCGGTCAGCACATCGACGTCGGCGTTCTCGCCCATGTCGGCGAGAATCGGGATGGCCATTTCGCGTTCGTTCAAGGCGTAGAGCAGTTGCACCGCGCGAACGACTTCGAGCCGCTCGATACCGCGCAGACGGCTGCCCGGCGCATGATTGAGTTCGATCTGCGGCAAACCAAGCTTGGCGCGCGACAACTGGCCATAGTAGCTGGTCGAATGGGCGGCGGCGGATTGGTAGGCCGCGCGGGCATCTTGCGAGCGACCGGACGCTTCCGCGGCGCGGCCAAGCCAGTAACCCGCACGTGCCAACGCGGTCGGATTGTCGCTGCGGTTGGCGATACGCGCGAAGTGCTGCGAGGCGGTTGCAGGATCCTTCAGGAAGCGCAGCGCGATCCATCCGGCGGTGAATTCCTGCTGCGTCTTGTAGACATCCTTCGCCGGCAGTGCCGCGTCGCGCGCGATCTGATAGGCCGCGCGGTTGTCGCCGGCGTCGAGCAGTTCGCGGGCCAGCACGCGCCGTTCGATCCACCACTCGTCGAGATCGTGCAGGCGAGCCGGATCGCGCGGCGCGCTCAACATCAGGCGGCCGGCTTCCTCCACCCGTTCCTGGCGACGCAGCCACTGGATCTTGCTGAAGATGTAACCGGCATCGCCGTGCAACTCGCGCGGCACGTCATCGAGCAGCGCCTTGGCATTGGAAGCCCGGCGCGACACCGCGATCCGCGCCTTCGCCAATGCGACCTGGTCGCTGCCCAGCCGTCGCGCGGCTCGCATCGCGGCCTCGTGCGAACTGCCGTAAAGCAGTGCATCCATGCGCGCTTTGTGGTCGGCGGGCCGCAACAGCGAGCCGAACTGATCGAGGATGATGGCCTCGAGGTCGCCGCTGATTGCATCGTCGCGCCAAGCCTCGCGCACGTAGCGCTCCGCATTGGCCCGATCGCCGCGTGCAAGCAGCGCTCGCGCCAGCACCAGTCGGCCTTTGGCCGACAGCGGCGTTTCGTTCTGGAACCATGCCGACACCGTCGCGTCGTCGCGGCGATCGTCCCACAGCGCGGCCTCGGCGCGGCGGCGCATGAAGTTTTGCGACGGCCAACTCGGATTGGCCGTGATGAAAGCGCGATAGCGCTCGACGGTCGCACCGTTGTCGACACTGCGCAGGATGATCCACTCCGCGAGCTTGCGCGCCAGCGGATCGCCGATCGCGGCTTGCGCTTGCGATGCATCGGCGGGTTTGCGCCGACGCACGAGATCGATGACATTTTCCAGCGCATCGAGGTCGGCCTGCGGCGTCGACACCGTGGCAGCGACAGCCGAAGGCACCTGCGACTTGCGCTCGGCCGCGGCGCTTGGCTGAGACGGTGTCCGGACCGGCGGCTGCAGCGACATCGCCGCTGGAGCGGTCGGCTTCGCTGCATCGTGCGCGGTCTTGCCGCTGGCCGGTTTGGAGCGGGCGGCATTCTTGCCCGGCTTGGCTGCCGGTGCGGCGGCGGCTTTCGGCTTGGACGCGTGTGCCTTCGTTGCGTCGGGCTTGGAAGCCGCCTTGCCGTGGCCGGTCTTCTCCGGCGTCGGGTGCGATGACTTGCTCTTCGGTGCGTCCTTGGCCTTGGACTTGTCGTTATGCGACTTCGCCGCATCCTTGCTGCCTGAGCTCTTCGCCGACGACTTGGAGGTGGTGGTTTTCGCAGCAGCGGGCTTGCCGGCAGGCGGCTTGGCATCCTTCGAGTGGGCGTCCTTCGCCGAAGATTCGGTCGATGCAGGAACTTTGGCGACAGCGGTCTGTTCGATAGGAAAGGTGAGCAGGCCCGCGACCGCCAAGAGGGCTGTCCAGCGTAACGCTGATGCGGGGGCAAGCGGCATCACGGCGCTCCTTCGCGGCGAATTGAGCAATCGCGGCAATCCAAGGCTAACTTTCATTGATGATGTCGACAAAACATCAAATGTGTTAAGCTTTTGATGTCTGCAGCAACACCGCGGCGAAATCGCGGCTGCTGGGGGATTGGTGCGCTCTTTTCCTGCCGCCCCGGACCCGGTATGTACCCGGCACGATCAGGAATTGCACTGGCGGCGATGCCGCAGCGTTTGTTGGAGAACGAGAATGGCCGCCAAGACGAACTTCCGGGGATCTTTTACTGCCTTGGTCACGCCATTCAAAAACGGTTCTCTCGACGAGGTTGCATTTCGCGATCTGGTCAATTGGCAGATTTCCGAGGGAACTCATGGTCTCGTGCCGGTTGGCACCACCGGCGAGAGCCCGACGGTGACCCACGACGAGCACAAGCGCATCGTCGAATGGTGCATCGAGGAGGCCAAGGGTCGCGTTCCGGTCATCGCCGGCGCCGGATCGAACTCGACCCGTGAGGCCATCGAGCTTGCCGAGCATGCTGAACAGGCCGGTGCTGATGCCGTGTTGGTGGTGACGCCGTATTACAATAAGCCGACCCAGGAAGGACTTTACCAGCACTTCAAGGCGATCAATGACGCGATCGGAATTCCGATCTTCATCTACAATATTCCCGGTCGTTCGGTGATCGATATGTCGGTCGATACGATGGTGCGGCTCTATGAACTGAGGAATATTGCCGGTGTAAAGGACGCGACCGCCAGCATGGTGCGCGTTTCCCAACAGCGCGCGGCACTGGGCACCGACTTCAATCAGCTTTCGGGCGAGGATGCGACCGTATTGGGGTACATGGCGCATGGCGGTCATGGGTGTATTTCAGTGACGTCGAACGTCGCGCCGCGGCTGTGTTCGGAGTTTCACCTCGCGTGGCAGCGTGGCGATACGGCTGCGGCGCTCGCCGTGCATGACAAGCTGATGCCGCTGCACACCAATCTGTTCATCGAATCCAATCCGGCACCGATCAAGTATGCACTGTCGCTGCTCGGTAAAATGGATGAGACTTTGCGTTTGCCGATGGTCCCGGTTTCTGAGCCGACGCGGATCGCCGTGCGCAATGCCATGGTGCATGCCGGTCTGATCAATTGATGTCTTTGTTCGTTGCGTATGCGTGAGCGGCCATTTCCAACAATAAGCGAGAGGTTGCGATGCTGAAGGAGTTTCGCGAGTTTGCCATGAAGGGCAACGTCGTCGATCTGGCTGTCGCCGTTATTATCGGCGCGGCGTTCGGCGCTATTGTCAGTTCGATGGTTGCCGACGTCATTATGCCGATTATTGGCGCTGTTACCGGCGGCCTCGATTTCTCGAATTATTTTACGTCTCTTTCGAAGAATGTGACCGCTAATAATCTCGCCGATGCCAAAAAGCAGGGCGCCGTATTGGCGTGGGGTAATTTCCTGACGCTGACGCTTAATTTCCTGATCGTCGCTTTCGTACTATTTATCGTTGTTCGTCTCATGAACTCGCTGAAGAAAAAGGATGATGCTCCCGCAGCCCCGCCGCCGCCCAGCCGTGAAGTCGAACTACTGACTGAAATTCGCGATCTGCTCAAAAAGAGCTGAGACGCCACGACATTGACAAGGGCGTTGTCGATTTTATCTTAAGGCAACGCCCAGAGGCTTTCCGTTATGGCCGAGAAGAACGAGCGCGCTATCAAGATCGTTGCCGAAAATCGCAAGGCGCGTTTCAACTACGCGATCGAGGATACCGTCGAGGCGGGCATCGCGCTCACCGGAACCGAGGTCAAGTCGATCCGCAACGGGAAGACGACCATTGCCGAATCTTATGCCGACACGAAGGGCGGCGAGATCTGGCTCATCAATGCCAACATTCCGGAATATTTGCAGGCCAATCGCTTCAACCACGAGCCGAAGCGGCCGCGCAAATTGCTGTTGCACAAGAAGGAGATCAACAAGCTGATCGGTGCTGTCGAGCGCAACGGCATGACGTTGATCCCGCTCAAACTCTATTTTAACGAACGTGGCCGTGCCAAATTGCTCCTGGCTCTGGCCAAAGGCAAGAAGCTGCACGACAAGCGCGAAACCGAAAAGAAGCGCGACTGGAGTCGCGAAAAAGGCCGCCTGATGCGGGCGAGAGGGTAGCGCGGCGCTATCTTGTCATTGAGGCTTGCGCAGGCCTCTGCGAAGCGCAACATTGATTCTCAAGTCGATCGAAGCAGGGGTGCCCGATGAATCAGAAAGAGTTGCTCGGTGTCGATTGGAGCAAGATTCCGGCACCGCTCGATGATGGTGGCGCGCGACATCTCGTTGGAATGTCATTGCCACCGCTTAGCCTGCTTGCAACTGACGATACGACCGTGACGTTGTCGCGGCTTCCGGGTCGCACGGTGATCTTCGGTTATCCGCGCACTGGTGAGCCTGGCAAGATTGCGCTGGTCGATGATTGGGACATGATTCCAGGAGCGCGAGGATGTACGCCGCAGACCTGTTCGTTTCGCGATTTGTTTGCCGAATTGAAGGCTGCGGGCGCGCAGCGCGTATTTGGCCTGTCGACGCAAAGCAACGCCTACCAGAGCGAAATGGCTGGCCGGCTGCATTTGCCGTTTCCAGTTCTGTCCGATGAGAAACTTGAGCTCACGCGCGCGTTGAAATTGCCGACGATGGACGTTGCCGGCCTGACGCTGATCAAGCGCCTGGCTTTGATCGTCGATGACGGACGTATCACTCACGTGTTTTATCCTGTCTTTCCGCCAGATCGGAACGCGTCCGATGTCCTCGCTTGGCTGAAGGATCATCCGGTCTGACGAAATCCGGCCGGGTCGCGCGTTAGCCGAGATCAGCACGAACGCGCGCGAACACGCTTTGAAACATCGCAGGTGTCAGCACGCGCGTATTCGTATTGTAACGCGAGCAATGATAGCTGTCGTACAGGCGAATGTTGCCAGCCTGATGGATCGCGCCGTGTGAGAACGGCGCGGCGGCGGCGCGCAGACCCAGCGCTTTCACTGTCGAATCGTGGGCGACGCGGCCCAGTGCGACAATCGCGCGCAATCGCGGCATCGTCGTCAGCGTTGCGATGAGGAATTGCCGGCAGAGATGAATTTCGGCGGGCAGGGGTTTGTTCTGCGGTGGCACGCAGCGCACCGCATTACTTATGCGGCAATCGATCAGTGTCAGCCCATCGTCAGGACGAGCTTCGTAGTTGCCGCGGGCGAAACCGAAATCCAGTAGCGTTGCGTAGAGCAGGTCTCCCGCGTAATCGCCGGTGAAGGGGCGTCCGGTGCGATTGGCGCCTTGCAGACCGGGGGCGAGGCCCACGACCAACAGCGCCGCGTCGTTGTCGCCGAACGACGGCACTGGTGCATTGAACCAGTTGGGCTCGCGCGCACGAATAGACTGGCGGAAATCCACCAGCCGTGGACATAGCGGACAGTTACGATCCGGATCGGTATGACGATCGCCGGTCTCCGGCGCCGCGGTGACGCGACGCGCCGGAGCGCGTCGCTTAGTCGTCGAATTCGTCATCGTTTCGCGGCACCGTGGTGCTGCGCTGCAGGAACTGCGGCGCGTGATGGCGGGGCTCGCGAGGTGCCGGCCGCTCCGCCGGGTCGCGGCCCAGTTTGGACTGCAACTCCATCAGATCGGTGAAAACGTCGGCCTGCCGGCGCAATTCATCTGCGATCATCGGCGGCTGGCTGGAAATGGTGGAGACGACGGTGACGCGCACGCCTCGACGCTGAACTGCCTCGACCAGCGATCTGAAGTCCCCGTCACCGGAAAACAGCACGATCTGGTCGACATGTTCGGCCAGTTCCATCGCATCGACCGCCAGTTCGATGTCCATGTTGCCTTTGACCTTGCGGCGCCCGCTGGCGTCGATGAATTCCTTGGTCGCCTTGGTGACCACGGTGTAGCCGTTGTAGTCGAGCCAATCGATCAGAGGCCGGATTGAAGAATACTCTTGATCCTCAATGATTGCAGTGTAATAAAATGCACGTACAAGTGTACCTCTGCTCTGGAATTCCTTCAGGAGCCGTTTGTAATCGATGTCGAAGCCAAGCGTTTTGGCGGTCGCATAGAGATTTGCGCCATCGATGAACAGCGCGATCTTGTTGGTGTTAGATGACATCGAGTATCTCGCGTACTTGTTAGCGCGTGCTGGCGCGGCAGGAGACCGACGCGCAAGCCAAAGCTGGCGGTTGTGATTGTGGTTCGCGAACCGAAAAAGCCCTCGCAGTCAGTTTTCGATTAGCGCGAATTTTTTGATTTCTGTCGGATCAATAAAGCGTTTTGTTGTCCGGGGGCATTCTGCCTTTTTTGGACTCGCCCGGTATTCCCCTCAAGCATGGGTATCAGAGTAGATCGATAACGCAAATTGTAAATTGGTTCTTGCGGAATCTGTCGGCTCACTATACCTAGTGCCGGTATTCACCACATTCAGCCCCTGATAACGGAGCGACGGTCAATGGCGCGCGTCACCGTGGAAGATTGCATTGATAAGGTCGACAACCGGTTCGATCTGGTTCTGTTGGCCGCGCATCGTGCGCGGATGATCTCGTCAGGCTCGCAGCTGACAATCGACCGAGACAACGACAAGAATCCTGTTGTATCGCTCCGCGAGATTGCAGATCAGACGATCTCGCCTGAGGATTTGCACGAAGAACTGGTGCATTCGCTGCAGAAATTTGTCGAAGTCGATGAGCCGGAGCCGGATACGGTTCCGCTGATTGGCTCGGCCGGTGCCAGCGTCGATGCCGATGATACCGAGGTCGCGGTCGAACGGATGACCGAGGAAGAACTGCTCAAGGGCCTCGAAGGCCTGGCTCCTCCAGAGGAGCAGCCGGAGGAGGACGAGTAGTCCGCCCGCGACTTGCTACGGAATTTACAAAAGCCCGGACGGTCGGTCCGGGCTTTTGTATTTGTTGACAATTTTTGTCGTTATAGTGCGTAGACAGTTGGCAAAATGTCGGCGGATCGGCACCTATGCGCGGATTCGGTCGAAGCCGGCATATTGAGGTTATGGTCGTACGATGGCGTATTGGCGCCGAAATTCACCGCAAGCGGAGGCAGCAACTGAGCCGGTTGCCGTAACCCCGCCGCCTGCGCCGGTGCCCGAAGCCGTCAGACCCGTCCCAAAGACGCCGCGTACGCGCATGATGCGGCAGTACGATCTCGTCGACCGGGTGCGATCCTACAATCCCGACACCGACGAGGATCTGCTCAATCAGGCTTACGTCTACGCCATGAAGGCACATGGCGAGCAGAAGCGGGCTTCCGGCGACCCATATTTCTCGCATCCGCTCGAAGTGGCGGCGATCCTCACCGACCTCAAACTTGACGACGCCACCATCGTCGCGGCGTTGCTGCACGACACGATCGAGGATACCGAGGCGACTCGAACCGAGATCGATAGTCTGTTCGGCCCCGAGATCGGTGCACTCGTCGAGGGCCTGACCAAACTGAAACGGCTGGAGCTGGTTTCGCGCGAGGCCAAGCAGGCCGAAAATCTCCGGAAACTGCTGCTAGCCATCGCCGATGACGTTCGCGTGCTGCTGATTAAACTCGCGGATCGGCTGCACAATATGCGAACGCTTGAGTTCGTGCCACCTGCATCGCGACGACGGATTGCCGAGGAAACGCTCGATATCTATGCGCCGCTCGCCGGCCGTATGGGTATGCAGGAGATGCGCGAGGAGCTGGAGGATCTTGCGTTTCAGACGCTCGATCCGGAAGCCCACGCGGTCGTGATGCAGCGGCTGAATTCGCTGGCTGATCGCAACCATAACCTGATCGAGGAAATCGAAAGCGAGTTGTCGGCGAGGCTGGCCAGCGAGGGAATGCACGCACGTGTCGTCGGTCGCCGTAAGCGCCCGTTCTCGATCTGGACGAAGATGGAACGCAAATCGGTCGGCTTCGAACAGCTATCGGATATTTTCGGCTTTCGCATCGTGATGAACAGTGTGGAAGCCTGTTATCGCGCGCTCGGCATCGTTCACACGACATGGCCGGTCGTCCCGGGGCGTTTCAAGGATTACATTTCGACGCCGAAGCAGAACGACTATCGGTCGATTCACACCACGGTGATCGGTCCCGGCAATCAACGCGTCGAGCTGCAGATCCGTACCGAAGACATGGACCAGATTGCCGAGTACGGCATTGCCGCTCATGCGTTCTACAAGGATGGCGTTGGATCGCCGACCGAGTTCGTCAAGCGTGAGTCCAATGCCTTTGCGTGGCTGCGGCATACCATCGAAATTCTTTCGGAGAGCGCCAATCCGGAAGAATTCCTCGAGCACACCAAGCTCGAATTGTTTCACGACCAGGTGTTCTGCTTCACGCCGAAAGGCAAGCTGATCGCGTTGCCGCGGAATGCCAACGTGATCGACTTTGCCTACGCGGTGCATACCGACGTGGGCAACAGTGCGGTTGGCTGCAAGATCAATGGCAAGTTCGCTGCGCTGTCGTCCGAATTGCAGAACGGCGACGAGGTCGAGGTCTTGACGTCGGGCGTGCAATTGGCGCCGCCGTCGGCATGGGAAACTTTGGCCCGGACGGGCAAGGCGCGTGCCGCCATCAGGCGGGCGACGCGAACGGCGGTGCGCGGACAATACGCAGCGCTCGGCCGACGCATCGTCGAACGGTTATTCTCGCGCGCCAAGATCGAGTATGCCGACGACAAGCTGACGGGTGCGCTGCCGCGACTGGCGCGATCGACGATCGAGGAAGTCATGGCCTCGGTTGGCCGTGGCGAGCTCAAGGCGTCCGACGTCGCGCGGGCAATGTATCCCGACTACAAGGAAGAGCGCGTCAATCGATTTGGCGACAAAAAGAGTCTCGCGGTCAAGCTTCGGCTAAAGGCGCCGAATGAGCCGCCGCGTCATCCAGTGGCGATCCCGATCCGCGGGTTGAATTCGGATTTGCCGATCAAGTTCGCGCCGAACGGTGGGGCAGTGCCCGGAGACCGTATCGTCGGTATCGTTTCGCCGGGCGAGGGCATCACGATCTATCCGATCCAGTCCCCCGCATTGAAGGACTTCGAGGAAGAACCTGAGCGTTGGCTTGACGTGCGCTGGGACGTCGACGATGTGACGCCGCAGCGATTTCCGGCCCGTCTGCTGGTCGAGAACGTCAACGAGCCGGGCAGCCTGGCGCAGGTTGCGACAGTGATCGCCGAACATGACGGCAATATCGACAACATCAGCATGAGTCGGCGCTCGCCAGACTTCACCGAGCTGACAATCGATCTCGAGGTCTATGACCTGAAACATCTCAGCGCTATTATCGCTCAACTGCGCGCCAAGGCCGTCGTTGCAAGAGTGGAGCGCGTCAACGGATAGCGTCCAGAATCTCAGCCCTTCGAGTTCATGATGTCGAATGCTCAAACGCTCCGACTTGGAGTTAACGTCGATCACATCGCAACCTTGCGCAATGCGCGCGGCGGTCATCATCCGGATCCCGTTCGCGCCGCGCTGGCCGTCATCGAAGCTGGTGCCGACGGCATCACCGCGCATCTCCGAGAAGATCGCCGGCATATCCGCGATGACGATATGGCGCGTCTGAAGGCCGAGATTTCCAAGCCCCTCAATTTCGAAATGGCGGCGACCGAGGAAATGTTGCGAATTGCTTTGGCGACCCGGCCGCATGCGGTATGCTTGGTGCCTGAGCGACGACTTGAGGTCACCACCGAGGGTGGCCTCGATGTCGTCGGCCAGCAAAAGGCACTGGGGCCGTTCATCGGCTGTCTCAACGATGCCGGGATACGTGTGTCGCTGTTCATCGCTGCCGACCCTGCGCAGATCGAAATGGCGGCGAAACTGCATGCGCCCGTCATTGAGATCCACACCGGGGCCTGGTGTGATGCGGTGACCGCAGGCGAAACGTCGCGCGCCGAGACCGAGTGGCAACGGATCGTGGCCGGGGCGCGTCTGGCGCAATCGGCCGGCCTTGAAGTCCATGGCGGCCACGGCCTTGACTACGCGACCGCGGAAAAGATCGCCGGCCTGCCGCAGATTGCCGAACTCAATATCGGCTACTTCATGGTCGGCGAGGCACTATTCGTCGGTTTGGCGGAAACGGTCCGAACCATGCGGGCGGCGATGGACCGTGGCCGCAAGACAGCGGCGAGCCCTGCATGATTATTGGCATCGGTTCGGACCTGATCGATATCCGCCGTGTCGCCAAAGTGATTGAGCGCCACGGCGAGCGCTTTCTCGATCGGATATTCACCGAGGCGGAGCGAGCCAAGGCCGAGCGGCGCGCCCAGAACGAGAAAATGGTGGTGGCGACCTACGCCAAACGGTTTGCCGCCAAGGAGGCCTGTTCGAAGGCGCTCGGCACCGGTATTCGCCGGGGTGTCTGGTGGCGCGATATGGGCGTCGTCAATCTTCCGGGGGGCCGGCCGACCATGACGCTGACCGGGGGCGCGCGCGTGCGGCTGGAGTTGCTGCTGCCACCGGGTTGCGAAGCGCGGATCGATCTCAGCATCACCGACGATTGGCCGCTGGCGCAGGCCTTCGTCGTCATTTCGGCGGTGCCGCAGGCGTCGATTCCTGCTGATCCGGCAAATCAGGTCCGGTTGCGGTGATAATTTTAAAATGCATTACAGAACAATAACTTATCATGTTTTGATGGCGTGCTTCATTGCGCCCTTCTCAACAACCGTCTAAAACCCGCGCGGAGTGCTCGAATCCACGACCTATCGGGGCCGATCGGGTTGGATTGGCTCGATAATCAGAACTGAGAGCGACTTTGGCGCGATGCAATGTAGTCTCGACTGAAAGGCGTTCTGCTATCGCGCGGCGGGCGCGACGGGAATTGGGAAAGCGATGAGCGTGACTTCGAGCACCAAGAAGGAAAGCAGCGTCGGTGAAACGATCCGCGTGATCATCCACGCGCTGATTATTGCGCTGGTGATCCGGACCTTCCTGTTCCAGCCTTTCAACATCCCATCGGGGTCGATGAAGGCGACGCTGCTCGTCGGCGACTATTTGTTCGTCTCGAAATATTCCTATGGCTATAGCCACTATTCGATCCCGTTATCGCCGCCACTGTTCTCGGGTCGCATTTTCGGCTCGGAGCCGTCGCGCGGCGATATCGTGGTGTTCCGTTTGCCCAAGGATGATTCCGTCGATTACATCAAGCGGGTGATCGGCCTGCCGGGCGACCGCATCCAGATGAGGGATGGTCTGCTCTATATCAACGACGTCGCCGTCAAGCGCGAGCGCCTGCCGGATTTCGTCGGTGAAGATCCGTGTGGCTCCGATGCCACGGCACGAGTCAAGCAGTGGAGTGAGACACTGCCGAACGGCGTCACCTACAAGACGCTCGATTGTGTCGACAATGGTTTCTACGACAACACCAATGTTTACACGGTGCCAGCGGGTCACTTCTTCATGATGGGTGACAATCGCGACAACTCGACCGATAGCCGCGTCCAGTCGCAAGTCGGGTACGTGCCGTTTGAGAACATCGTTGGCCGTGCGCAGATGATCTTCTTCTCGATCGCCGAGGGCGAACATGCGTGGCAAATCTGGCGATGGCCGGTCGCGGTGCGGTGGAATCGCCTATTCACTATCGTGCGATGATCGACGATACCGCGGACATAGCAGCGGCCTCGAAAAACAGCGACGCTAGCCCGACGCCTGACGCGGCTGCAGAGCCGGTTGCGGTCAGGAAGCCGCGTGGCAAAGCTGCCGCCAAGGCGGCTGCCGCGGTCATCGAGCAGCGGATCGGTCATACATTCTCCAATCCGGCCCTGCTGGCGACGGCCTTCACCCATGTGTCGGCGCTCAAGGCCGCCCGCAATCGGGCCGACAGCTACCAACGCCTGGAGTTCCTTGGTGATCATGTACTTGGGCTCGTCGTCTCGGACATGCTTTACCGCGCATTCCCGAAGGCGGATGAAGGCGAATTGTCGAAGCGCCTTGCCGATCTGGTTCGTAAGGAAACCTGCTTCGACGTTGCAAAATCGCTTGGCTTCCTCGAGTCGATCAAGCTGGGCTCGGTTGGTGCTGGCGCCGGTGCGCGACTACGTAAATCGGTCCTGGGCGACATCTGCGAAGCGGTGATCGGCGCGGTGTTCCTTGATGGCGGCTACGCTGCCGCGGCACGGTTCGTTGAAGCCAACTGGACGGAGCGCATGCGCAAGCCACAGCGGCCGCTGCGCGATCCCAAGACGGTTTTGCAGGAATGGGCGCAGGGCAAGGGATTGCCGGTGCCGGTCTATCGCGAGATCGAGCGTACCGGACCGCATCACGACCCGCAGTTCCGGGTTGCTGTCGATCTGCCTGGATTGCGCTCCGCGGAGGGGATCGGCGGCAGCAAGCGAATGGCGGAAAAGGCCGCGGCGTCGGCGATGCTGGCAAGCGAGGATGTCAAAGGTGGAACACATGGCGGGTGATGACGCGACTTCCTCGCTGCCGACGCGCTGCGGATTCGTCGCGCTGATCGGCGCGCCGAATGTCGGCAAGTCGACGCTGGTCAATGCGCTGGTCGGATCGAAGGTGACGATCGTGTCGCGCAAGGTGCAGACCACGCGGGCGCTGATCCGTGGCATCGTGATCGAAAATAACGCGCAGATCGTACTGGTCGATACGCCTGGCATTTTCGCGCCGAAGCGGCGGCTTGATCGCGCCATGGTGTCGACGGCATGGAGCGGCGCGCATGACGCCGACCTGGTTTGCGTGCTGCTCGATGCACGTGCCGGTATCGATGAGGAGGCTGATGCCATTCTCGAAAAGCTTGCCAACGTCGGTCACCCGAAGATCCTGGTGCTGAACAAGATCGATCTGGTGCCCCGCGAGAAGCTGCTGGCTTTGGCGCAGGCTGCAAATCAGCGGCTGGATTTCGTGGAAACCTTCATGGTCTCGGCGCTGTCTGGGGACGGCGTCGACGACCTCCGGCGCTCTCTCGCCGAGCGCGTGCCCGAAGGGCCTTTCCACTATCCGGAAGACCAGATGTCGGATGCGCCGATGCGGTCTCTTGCGGCGGAAATCACGCGCGAAAAGATCTACCGGCATTTGCATCAGGAACTACCGTATCAGTCCACGGTTGAAACCGACAGTTGGACCGAGCGCAAAGACAAATCGGTGCGGATCGAGCAAACGATCTTCGTTGAGCGAGACAGCCAACGAAAAATTGTATTGGGCAAGGGTGGCGCGACGATTAAATCGATCGGTGCGGACTCCCGCAAGGAACTGACCGAAATTGTTGGGCATCCCGTGCACCTGTTTTTGTTCGTGAAAGTTCGCGACGGTTGGGGCGACGACCCTGAACGCTACCGCGAAATGGGATTGGAATTTCCAAAAGAATGAACGGCGAAGCGACCACGGTCCCGCGCAACATTTGGCGCTTTGAGGCGCTGCTCTATACGTCGTTATTGCTCGATGCGCTGTCGGGCGCGTTTCAGACGCTGCCGGACGATCTGAGCGAAACATCGGCGTCCATTGCCAGCCTTGTCAACGCGCTGCTCATTCTTGGCTTCGTCTTTCTCGTGAACTTGGCGGCACGCCGGCGTCAGGGATGGGCCCGGATGGTGTTGCTGGGGGCGTTGGCCCTTTCGGTTGTGTCGCTTGCAGGTGAGATGGCAACGAACGGCGGCGTGCTCGCCTCGGGAATCGAACTGTTGTCGTCGGCGCTGACGGCAGCCGGGTTGTATTTTTCCTTTACTGGCGATGCGCGCGGCTGGTTCGATCCACCTCGGGTTTGACCTTGGTGAAGGGTTGCTGCGCGGGGAGCGGGAATCCAATAAGCTAGCCAATCATGGAATGGATCGACGACGGCATCGTGCTTGGCGTGCGGCGACATGGCGAATCCAGCGCCATCGCCGAGTTGCTGACGCGCGATCATGGTCGGCATCTTGGTCTGGTTCGTGGCGGGGCAAGCTCGCGGATGCGGCCAATGCTGCAGCCGGGCAATACGGTGCGCGCGGTGTGGCGCGCACGGCTCGATGAGCATCTCGGCATGTACCAGCTCGAAGGACTGCGGATGCGTGCGGCGACCATGCTGGATGCGTCACATGCCGTTTATGGCGTGACGCATCTGGCCTCGCTGGCCCGGCTGCTGCCGGAGCGCGATCCGCATCAGGAGATCTATGATCTGCTCGATCGCACGCTCGACGATTTCGACGATGTCGGCGTGGCGGCGGTGCATCTGGTGCGGTTCGAACTGGCAATGCTCGCCGAACTCGGTTTTGGGCTCGACCTGTCCAGTTGTGCGGCCACCGGCGTCACTGCCGACCTGATTTACGTGTCGCCGAAATCCGGCGGTGCTGTATCCCGGCAGGCAGGCGAGCCTTGGCGCGACCGATTGTTGCGGCTGCCGCCGTTCCTGAGCACGGAAGAGAATGGCCGTAGCGGCTGGGCCGACGGCGACTTGCGGGACGGTTTCGAACTCACCGGCTGGTTCCTGCTCCGCAATGTGCTGGAGCCGCGCGGGCAGGGGCACTCCGATGCGCGGGCCGGCTTTATCGCGGCGGTGGCCAAATACATGACGAGGTCGAACGCTCTCACATCTTAAGGCCGCAGCCGTAGGGCTTCTCCGGGGCGCAGGCCTGATTCGCGCCTTGTCCAAGGCGTCTGCAGGGGGTAACCCCTCCCTATGGGAAAACGATTGATTCCGCCGGAACCGGCCGAAATTCAGGAAGTGGCACTTCGCGAGGCGCTGGAAGAGCGCTATCTCGCTTATGCCCTCTCGACCATCATGCACCGTGCGCTACCGGACGCGCGCGACGGACTGAAGCCGGTGCATCGCCGCATTCTTTACGGCATGCGGCTGTTGCGGCTCGATCCAGGCACGCCGTTCAAGAAGTCCGCCAAGATTGTCGGCGACGTGATGGGCAGTTTCCATCCGCACGGCGACCAGGCGATCTACGACGCCATGGTGCGTCTGGCGCAGGATTTCTCGTCGCGTTATCCGCTGGTCGACGGCCAGGGCAACTTCGGAAACATCGACGGCGATAATCCGGCAGCCTATCGCTACACCGAAGCGCGGATGACCGACGTCGCGCGGTTGCTGCTCGAGGGCATCGACGAGGATGGGGTCGAATTCCGCGCCAACTACGACGGCCAGTCGAAAGAGCCGGCGGTGCTGCCCGGCGGGTTTCCCAACCTGCTGGCCAATGGCGCGCAGGGCATTGCCGTCGGTATGGCGACCGCAATCCCGCCCCACAACGCTGCGGAGCTATGCGATGCGGCGTTGCATCTGATCGAGAAGCCCGACGCCAAATCGCGCAGCCTGCTGAAGTGGGTCAAGGGGCCGGACTTCCCGACCGGCGGCATCATCATCGATTCCAAGGAAAGCATCGCGGAGGCTTACACCACCGGGCGCGGCGCATTTCGCACCCGAGCGAAGTGGCATCAGGAAGACGGCGCGCGCGGCACCTGGGTGGTCGTCGTCACTGAGATTCCGTGGCTGGTTCAGAAGTCGCGGTTGATCGAGAAGATCGCGGAGCTTCTTAACGAGAAGAAGCTGCCGTTGGTCGGCGACGTGCGCGACGAATCCGCCGAGGATATTCGGCTGGTGATCGAGCCGAAATCGCGCACGGTCGATCCGGAACTGATGATGGAGTCGCTCTTCAAGCTGACCGAGCTTGAAAGCCGCATTTCCCTGAATCTCAACGTGCTGGTCAAAGGCCGCATTCCCAAGGTGCTGGGACTGGCTGAGTGTCTGCGCGAATGGCTCGACCATCTGCGCGATGTGCTGTTGCGCCGCTCGAACTATCGCAAGGGCCAGATCGAGCATCGACTGGAAGTGCTCGGCGGGTATCTGATCGCCTATCTGAACATCGATAAGGTCATCAAGATCATCCGCAACGAGGACGAGCCGAAGCCGGCGTTGATGAAGGCGTTCAGCCTGACCGAAATTCAGGCCGATGCCATCCTCAACATGCGGCTGCGCAGTTTGCGCAAGCTCGAGGAAATGGAGATCCGTTCCGAAGACAAGGCGCTACGTTCCGAGTTGAAGGGGATCAACGCCATCCTCAAGTCGGAGACCGAGCAGTGGGCCAAGGTCGGCGAGCAGGTGCGCAAGGTGCGCGAGATGTTCGGGCCGAAGACGCCGCTCGGCAAGCGCCGGACCATTTTCGCCGATGCGCCGGAGCACGATCTCGCCGCGATCGAGGAAGCTTTCGTCGAGCGCGAGCCGGTTACGGTTGTGATCTCCGACAAGGGCTGGGTGCGGACGCTGAAGGGGCACGTCGCCGATTTGTCCAACCTGTCGTTCAAGACCGATGACAAACTCGGTTCGGCATTTTTCGCGGAGACGACGTCGAAGCTGTTGCTGCTTGCCACCAATGGCCGGTTCTATTCGCTCGACGTCGCCAAGCTTCCCGGCGGACGCGGGCACGGCGAGCCGATCCGCATGTTCATTGACATGGAGCAGGACGCTGCAATCGTCTCGCTGTTCGTCAACACCGGCGGCCGCAAATTCCTGATTGCCAGCCATGAAGGGCAGGGCTTCATCGTCAACGAAGACGATTGCGTTGGCACAACGCGCAAAGGCAAGCAGGTCTTGAACGTCGAAATGCCCAACGAGGCAAGGGCGTTGGCGACCGTGACCGGCGATACCGTTGCGGTGATCGGCGAGAACAGAAAGATGCTGATCTTCCCGATCGATCAAGTTCCGGAAATGGCGCGCGGACGCGGCGTGCGATTGCAGAAGTACAAGGACGGCGGCCTGTCCGACGTCACCACCTTCGTCGCCAAGGAAGGCCTGATGTGGCGCGATTCCGCTGGCCGCGAGTTCAGCGCGACGATGAAAGAATTGTCGGACTGGCGCGGCAACCGTGCCGATGCCGGTCGTCTGCCGCCGAAGGGGTTCCCGAAGTCCAACAAGTTCGGACGCGGTATCGAATAGCAGGCGTCGGAGGCTGTTTCGCTTGGCTCGTCTACGAGCAGCCTCTATCGTCGCATGATCGGTGGATTGCATCCGGACCCGTATGCGATGGGGCTAGCATGAAGATTCATGACCAGAAGCAGCGCTTGAGCATCAAGGGGTCGGATATTTCCGGTTCGCTGTTCGACGACGTCAACGCCTCCGGCGCGACGCTGCACAATGTCAACATGTCTGGCTGGCACGTCGATTACGTCAATCTTGCCGGCTTGCGTTTGACCAAGGCGAACCTCGCCGGCGCCTCGATCAGCGAGAGCCGCTACGACGGCATGACGATCGATGGCATCGAGGTCACCGAGCTATTGGCCGCGTATAAGCTTCAGACCACCAAGACCTGAACCCGGCGCAACACTGCCGGTACGTCTCGGAGGTATCCGTCATCACCGGTCACTCTGCCGCACGGCCTCATCACGGGCCTCGCTCGGTGTTGCGTTGAACTGTCGGCAGTCACTCGCAGCCATCCGAAAGTATCGCCGGTGAGGTGATGGCTGTGGGCCGCTAAGCAAGCGAGCACCATCGCAAGTCGATCTCAAGTTTTTTGCAGATGCAAATCAGTTGCAATAAAGGGCGCTTTCGGTCATCTTAGCCAAATGGATGCTTTCACGGGAAAATCTGCCCCAACCGCCGTGGGGACAGCATCGGAGACAGGCTCGCCAACCCCGTCCGGCTGGCGCAACGAGGGCGATCCCGAGCGTCGCCGAAGCCTCTCCGAGGTCAATGCGACCATTGCGGTTCCCGCAGGCGTGCACTGGTTCCGGCGCCTGCTGGCCTTCTTGGGGCCGGGCTATATGGTCTCGGTCGGCTATATGGATCCCGGCAACTGGGCGACCGATCTCGCGGGCGGTGCGCAGTTTGGCTACACGCTACTTTCGGTGATCCTGCTGTCCAATGTGATGGCGATCCTGTTGCAGGCTTTGGCGGCGCGGCTCGGCATCGCAACCGATCGCGATCTTGCCCAGGCCTGCCGCGACAGCTTCTCGAAACCGGTCGGCATCATGCTTTGGCTGGCCTGTGAGGCCGCCATTATCGCCTGCGACCTCGCGGAGGTGATCGGCACTGCGATTGCCCTGCAACTGCTGTTCGGTATTCCACTGATTGGCGGCGCCTTGATCACGGCGCTCGACGCCTTCCTTCTGCTGTTGCTGATGAACAAAGGCTTCCGTTTTCTCGAGGCATTTGTCATTGCGCTGCTGATCGTCATCGCGGTCTGCTTCGCGGTGCAGATTGCCGCTGCAGCGCCGCCGGTTGCAGCGATTTTGCAGGGCTTTCTGCCGTCGAAGGAGATTGTGACCCGTCCGGAGATGCTCTACATCGCCATTGGCATCATCGGCGCGACGGTGATGCCGCACAATCTGTACCTGCATTCGTCAATCGTGCAGACGCGTGCCTACGAGCGGACGACCAAGGGACGGCGTGAGGCTATCAAGTGGGCCGTCACCGATAGCACCATCGCGCTTATGCTGGCGCTGTTCGTCAATGCTTCGATCCTGATCGTCGCGGCCGCGACGTTCCACCAGAGCGGACATACCGAAGTCGCCGAAATCAGTGATGCGCATCGGCTCCTGTCGCCGCTGCTGGGGCTCGGCATCGCATCCACTTTGTTCGCCGTCGCACTGCTGGCGTCGGGTTTGAACTCAACCGTCACGGCAACGCTCGCCGGTCAGATCGTGATGGAAGGCTTCCTCGATCTGCGCCTGCCGACGTGGGCACGCAGGCTGGTGACGCGCGGCATTGCCATCGTTCCCGTTGTGGTCGTGACCTGGCTTTACGGCGAGCGCGGCACCGGCCAGCTTCTCGTTCTCAGTCAGGTGATCCTGTCGATGCAGTTGCCGTTCGCGGTGATTCCGCTGGTGCGGTTCGTGTCAGATCGCAGCAAGATGGGCGACCTCGTCATCTCGCGTGGGACGGCGGCGCTGGCGTGGTTGATCGCCGGTGTCATCGTCATCCTCAATGTCAAACTGCTGTTCGACACCGCCTTCGGCTAGCTGGAAAACGCCGATGCAATGGGCAGCTCAGTCCTGCGGCTCCGATGCGGCCCCGGTGGCATCGACGCGGAGCCAGCCGCTCGGCGCGAGGCGCTGCTGCGGCAGAAAGCGTCCCTTGTAGTCCATCTTGCGCGAGCCTTCGATCCAGTAGCCGAGATAGACGTAGGGCAGCCCGAGCCTGCGGGCTCGCGCGATGTGATCGAGGATCATAAAGGTGCCGAGCGAACGGTTTGCCTCACCCGGTTCGAAGAACGAATAGACCATCGAGAGGCCGTCGCTGAGCACGTCGGTGAGGGCCACGGCGATCAGATCGCCGCCGCGGTGAGTGATGCCGCTGTCCACGTTACGCCGGCGATATTCGACGATGCGGGTTTCGACGTGGCTGTCCTCGACCATCATCGCATAGTCGAGCACCGTCATGTCGGCCATGCCGCCGCTGCGATGCCTGCGATCTAGATAGGCACGGAAGACCGAATATTGCTCGGAGGTCGGGACGGCGCTGCGCAGCTCGCCGACGACGTCGGCATTGCGGGCCTGCACCTTGCGAAAGTTGCGCGACGGCCGGAACTCGTTGGCGATGATCCGCACCGAGACGCAGGCGTGGCATTGATCGCAGGCCGGGCGATAGGCAATGGACTGGCTGCGGCGGAAGCCGCCGTGGGTCAGCAGGTCGTTCAGCTCACCGGCTTTGTCGCCGACAAGATGCGTAAATACCTTGCGTTCTTGCCGGCCAGCCAGATACGGGCAGGGCGAAGGCGCCGTCAGATAGAACTGCGGAGTGTCGCGGGAGTGTTGCGTCACCGAATCTCGTCAGCCTCCTAAACGGCCCCTAGCATCGCCCTGACGGCCGGCTTTGGTCAACGCCTTTGCCGCAGTTACAGTTACCAGCCCCGGGCGCCCTCGGTGACGGGGGAGCCAACCGGACTGTTGACAACGACGGTTCCGAGGATGACGTCGTGCAGTAGTCGCCCGCGGGCGTTGAACAGGCCCACCAGCAATACCAGCGGGGTTAGCACGGAAATCGAAATCCAGAACACCACGGCATGGGTGGCTCCGAGAACGAAGTAACTGGGCGCACCGTACCAGGTCCGCATCTCGAGACCCATCGTCCGCATGCCCACGGTCGCCGAGTGAGGGCCACCGAGCGAGGCGCCATAGTAGACGATGGCCCAGATCACCGACGCCGGCGAAACCAGCCAGAACAACGCCCAGCCCAGCCCAAGCGTCAGCACGCCGAACACCGCGATGAATATCACCGCCAGAATGATCGGGACCGACAGCACCAGCAGGTCGATCAGAAACGCAAACGATCGCCGCGTCAAAACGCCGCGAAACAGCTCCGGATGGGTGTAGGGATCGTAGGCGTGCGGCCGCACGTCCATGCGTGGGACATTGCCGCTGTCGCTTGCATTGTACTCCGACATGAGCGGTCCTCCTCGACCGAAGCGCCTTAACGTCCGGTGACATGGAGATAGCTCAGCCCCCTTGCAAGGCCTTGGGAGTGACTGACTTGCAAAGTTGCGTGCCAGCAATGGACGCGGCGAGGCGCCGCTGGCTAACCGACGGAATCAGCTTTCGGCCTTGAGCTTTTCGGCTGCCTTCGGAGCGAAATAGCTCAGTACGCCATCGGCACCGGCACGCTTGAAGGCCAACAGGCTTTCCATCATGGCACGCTCGCCATCGATCCAGCCGTTACCTGCCGCCGCGGCGATCATCGCGTATTCGCCGGACACCTGATAGGCGAAGGTCGGCATCGCGAACGTATCCTTCACCCGCCGCAGAACGTCGAGGTACGGCATGCCCGGCTTCACCATCACCATGTCGGCACCCTCGGCGATATCGAGTTCGACCTCGCGCAGAGCTTCGTCGGAGTTGGCACTGTCCATCTGATAGGTGCGCTTGTCGCCGGTCAGCGCCTTCGCCGAACCGATGGCATCGCGGAACGGGCCGTAGAAAGCGGAGGCGTATTTCGCCGCATAGGCCATGATCTGCACGTCGAGGAATCCGGCGCGGTCGAGTGCTTCACGGATGGCGCCGACGCGGCCGTCCATCATGTCGGAGGGCGCAATGATGTCGCAACCGGCTTCAGCCTGCACCAGCGATTGCTGTACCAGCACCGCCACGGTCTCGTCGTTGAGAATCTTGCCGTCGCGGATCAAGCCATCGTGGCCGTGGCTGGTAAACGGATCGAGCGCCACGTCGCACAGCACGCCAAGACCGGGGAATTCCTTCTTGATGGCGCGAACCGATTGGCACACCAGATTGTCGGGATTCAATGCCTCGGATCCATTCTCGTCGCGCAACGAGGGATCGGTATAGGGAAACAGTGCGATACATGGGATGTTCAGCTTCACGGCGCGTTCGGCGTCGCGAACCGCCTGATCGACGCTGAGCCGCTCGACGCCAGGCATCGACGCCACGGCCGCGCGCTGGTTGTGACCGTCGATGATGAATAGCGGCCAGATCAGGTCGTCGGTTGTCAGCACATTCTCCCGCACCAGCCGGCGGGCCCATTCGGACTTGCGATTGCGGCGCGGACGAACCGGCAGATCGAGCGGGGCGGCGGCGCCGATGCCAGCTTCGCGGCGCGGCCCATCGCGCATTTCGATCGGACGTCCGAACTTGATCGCCATAGTCGTGTCTCTCTGCAATTTCGAGGTGGATTTAATCCAGTTCCAGTGTAGCACCTTGCGAATAGCGCGTCACCGCGCCGGAACGCAGGGGACGATTGATTTTGCGGGCACGAGGGGCCATGAATCGGGTTGAACAGGCCGCGTCGGCAAGAGTAACAACGAGAATGGTCCAGACATCGTCGCGCGATGCTGCGAAGCGGCACAAGCCCCTGCCGGTGCTCGGCATCGGCTTGAACAGGTCCGACTCCGACGAAAGCGTCTGGACTCGCCGTCTCGTGTTGTTCCTGCGCGTGATGGCCGTGCTTTCGATAGCCAAAGGCCTTTACCACTGGGCGCAGATCACCGGCTTTGTCGGAACCGACGATACGGCCTTCGAAAGCCAGTCGATGGCCTGGCAGGCCGCCACCATCTATTTCGCGGTCATTGAGTTGGTCGCTGCGGTCGGACTCTGGCTTGCAACGCCGTGGGGCGCCGTCGTTTGGTTGACCACCGTCGTCTCGATGGCGGTCATCGAACTGATGTTCCCGACCATCTACGGCGGCAGCCTTGTCGTCGTCGGCATCGAAGTGCTTTTTCTCGCGCTGTACCTGGCGTTGGCCTGGCTCGCTGCGCGCGAACGGCCGCCATAGGTTTCGACCGCACCGGACGATAAGAAATTCAACGGGAGGATGGATTGCAACAGCTTCACACCGGCGGAACGGCTGGCAGCCTCATCGTGAATGCGGTCGCGCGGTTCGGGGATCGTCCGGCGCTTGCCGACGGGCAGATCCGGTGGAGTTACCGTGAGCTTGGCGATGCCATTGCCCGGTTCATCGCGCTGTTTCGTGCGGTCGGCCTGAGGCGCGGCGACGCCGTGTCGATCCTGTCGGGCAACCGTGCCGAGTCCTGGGCGGCAATCAGTGCTGCGATGGTGATGGGATTGCGCTACACGCCGCTGCATCCGATGGCTGCGGAAGACGATCATGCCTTCATCATCGAGGATGCCGAGATCGATGCCCTGATCGTCGAGGCCGGCAAATTCGCTCCGCGCGGTCTCGCCATCAAGTCGCGCGTGTCAGGCCTGAAGCATCTGCTGTCGTTCGGCCCTGTCGAAGGTGCGCGCGATCTGCTTGCAGAATTGCCAAGCGCGCGTCCGGAGCCGCTGGTCGATGAGAGCGATGTCAATGCGATTGCGTGGTTGGCTTACACTGGTGGAACGACAGGGCGTTCCAAGGGGGTGATGCTGCCGCATCGTGTCGTCGCGACGATGGCGACGTGTCTTTACGCCGATTGGGACTGGCCGGCCGAGATCCGTTTTCTTGCCGCGACGCCCATCAGCCACGCTGCCGGCGTAACGTTGTACCCGGTGATGCTGCGCGGCGGCTTCACGCGGCTGGTGCAGGGTTTCGAAACTGAATCCTACTGCCGTGTCGTCGCCGAGGAAAAGATCACCGCGGCATTTCTGGTGCCGACGCTTATCTACGCGTTGATCGATGCGCCGCAATTGCGTGCGCGTTACGATCTGTCGTCGCTCGACATGATCGTGTATGGCGCCGCGCCGATGTCGCCGGATCGCCTGCGCGAGGGCATCGACATCTTCGGTTCGATCTTTGTGCAGCTTTACGGCCAGACCGAAGCGCCGCAATGCATCACCACGATGCGCAAGATCGATCACGACGTAACGAAACCAGGCCGGCTCGGTTCTTGCGGTCGACCCAATCCGCTGGTTGATGTCAAGCTGTTCGATTTCGACATGCGCGAGGTGGGCGTGGGGGAGGCCGGTGAGATCTGCGTGCGCGGCACGCTGGTGATGGACGGTTACTGGAAACGGCCCGAGGCGACCGAGGAAGCATTTCGCGGCGGCTGGCTGCACACCGGCGATGTCGCGGTGAAGGATGCAGAAGGCTATTTCTACATCGTCGACCGCACCAAAGATATGATCATCTCCGGCGGCTTCAATATCTATCCTCGCGAAGTCGAGGATGCATTGATGGCGCATCATGCTGTCGCGTCAGCTGCGGTGATCGGCATTCCCGATGACAAATGGGGCGAGGCGGTGAAAGCCTTCGTCGTGTTGAAGGCCGGCGCCAATAACGATGCGGCGGAATTGCAGGCGCATGTCAAAGCCAAGCGCGGCGCGCCATGGTCGCCGAAGAGCATCGATTTCGTCAGCGAGATTCCGGTGACCGGTTTGGGCAAAATCGACCGCAAGGCTTTGCGTGCGCCATATTGGGAAGGCCGAACGCGCGGCGTTGCCTGAAAATGACGACGCGGCGGAAAGTTTTCGACGAATTTTCCGCAATTTTTTCGCGCTAAGAATTCAGTCACCCTAACGCGGCGGTCACCAATCTTACGCGAATGTTTCCAATTCGACCGGGTGTGTTCGCAAATGCGACAGCGGGCGCAGACGAAGCGTGAACATCGCGGTTCCGGAGTCAACAGACTGTTACGAAAAGCCCTTTGTTCACGGGCTTAATGTGCGATTCACTGTCTTAAATTCATGATCTCTTTATTGTCTTATTTAAGCTGATCTTCAAACGGCACCCCTATGGTTTGGCTATCAGGCGAGACAAAAGTTTCGTCGAATAAGTCGATAAAAACGACAACAGGGGTAGTGTCATGATGAAAGCCGCCGCAACGGCCGTCGAAACCGCCGATCGCGCACACGGTCAAGCACCGGTGCAGCCGCTCTATCTTGAAGCACTGACTTTGGTAGAGCGGCTGCATCGCCGCCTGCTCGATGTCATCAAGGATGAATTCGATCGCCGTGGTCGCGCCGATATCAACTCGGTGCAGGCGCTGTTGCTCTACAATATCGGCGACAAGGAGTTGACCGCCGGTGAGTTGCGCACGCGCGGTTACTATCTCGGCTCCAACGTTTCCTACAACCTGAAGAAGCTGGTCGAACTCGGCTTCCTCGATCATCAGCGTTCGCGTGTCGATCGTCGCTCGGTGCGCATTCGTCTGACGCCGCAGGGCCAGGAAATTCGCCGCATCGTCGACGCGCTGTATCAGAAGCACGTCAAGACGGTGGAGCAGGTGGGCGGCATCTCCAACGAGGAGTTCGCCACGCTCAACAAGTCGCTGCATCGGCTGGAGCGTTTCTGGACCGACCAGATCCTCTATCGCCTCTGATTTCCGCTTTCTCCTCCAAGGGAAAACCGGAGCACGCCGGCTGCAAGACCGGCGGCTCCCACTCAATCGATAATCAAGAACACTGCCTCAACTATTGCACTGGCCCGGAGTTGCCCCCGGAGCCGGTGCATTTTTTTGTCAGGACGTGACCGTCTTCTTCCGCAGCAGGTAGCGCTGTCGGCCTTCCATCACCAGCACGCGGTTCTGATTGTGCACCGTGCTGCGCATTCCGATGACGCCGGTGCTGCGGCCGGGCGTCACCTCGTCGATGGTCAGCGTGCCGTACAGCGTGTCGCCGACATAGACCGGCGCGAGAAACTTCGACGACTGATCGAGAAAGCCGATCAGGCTGTCCTCGGTCATGAATGGAAACGTCCCAGCGCCGGCCGCGGTCTGGATCAGCACCTGATAACCATGCGCCAGCATGTGCGGCATGCCGCGGCTGCGGCAGAACTCGACATCGTAATGGATCGGGTGATTGTCGCCGCTCGCGGCCTGGAAGGCGAGGAAGATGGCGTCGGTCATGGTGCGGCTCGGCAGGATGAACTTCTCGCCGATGGCGAAGTCCTCTAACCAGCGGGTCTCGTAGCGCCGGTGCAGCGCCGGGTCGAAAGTCTCGTCCATCGTGATCCTCGCTCGCCTCTGCCTGTGTGCGTTCTCTCGCCGCAGGATAGGACTGCCGACTGCAAGCGCAAGCCGAGCAATGGCAGGCGGCCATGCTGGCGGCATTGTCTTTTCGGATTCGATTTTCAAACAGCCATGCACGCGCGTTCTCGCCGGCTGAAGCCGCGAGTTGCGCAAGGATTCCCCTCAAGCGATGAGGGGAGCGGCGCGCCGCAAGGCGCATCCGTAGTCAGTGTCGCGTTCCGCTTTCACCTGGCGGGTGAAAACGAACCGCGTCGCCTTGCGGCGCGCCACTGGCGGCGATTTTGGGCGAGGGGACCGTGCTTCCGGGGCAGGCCACGGGCCACACGCCCGCGTCATCCGGCGGATTTCGCCGCCTTCGGCCTGTCCGCGTCCAGCCATCGCGTGGCAGAGCCTCATTGTAGGCCCGGACGGTGACCCCAGCCTCCCGGACGTGTGCTTGCGAGGCACAACGCGCAGGCGCCGCATCAACCGGCTTGGGGCGACCCACGCCGGTCAGCCGGCCGGGCGGGGCGTTGGCCCGTTCCGGCACCGCTGCTGCTTCGCCTCAAGACGCCTCTAGAAAGCGCCCCTCGTGAGCAGGACGGCAGCATGATACGCGCACTTTTCAGACCGGGGATAAGCAAACGATATTTTTTTTCCGCAAGCGCGAATTTCGGGCGTACAAGCCGCTCGAGAGCTCAGACTACGGGTGACGATATGGACAAGAAGGCGATGCGCGAAGAAGCCGAGCGGCTGATGCGCGAAGCGATGGCGGCCAAGGGCGTGACGGTGAAGCAGGGCGACACGCGCATCATGGCGACGTGCGGCCGATGCGGCGCGCAGAACAAGGTGTCAGCGCCGAAGGGCACCAGCCGGGTGACCTACGCGTGCAAGGAATGCGGCGTCGAGCAGATGGCGATGTGAGGAAGTGATTGGACCCGAGACTTATTGCGTGGGAGTTTCCCACCACCAAGCTTACGGCGCGGCATTTCGAGGAGCGCTATGCGCAATCTAGTGACCCTGGCCGCAGCGGTTCTTGCTGGCGGTACGAGCCTCGCGATCGCTCAGCATCAACATCGTCATGATATGTCGGCGCCCGAGCATTCGGATACGCGGCAATTTGTAAAATTTCCGCCGGCGCTCGTCGAGCACACGCTTGCCAATATGCGTGACCATCTTCTGACGTTGCAGGAAATCCAGTCGCAACTTGGCATGGGACATCCCGAGCAGGCAGCCAAGCTTGCTGAAACGCGGCTCGGCATGTCGTCGCTCGGCTTACACGGCGCTGCGGACGTTGCCAAATATATGCCTCAGGGAATGCAAGATGCCGGAACGGCGATGCACCGTGCGGCAAGTCGGTTTGCGGTAACCGCCCAGGATGCCGGCGTGACAGGCGACCTGAAGCCTGTCTTTGCAGGGCTTGCCGAAGTAACAGCGCAATGCGTGGGCTGTCACGCGAGCTATCGGATAAAATGAAAGGATGATCCTTTGCGGCTGATGCGCGAGGCGATAGCGGCCAAGGGCGTGACGGTGAAGCAGGGCGACACCCGCATCATGGCAGTGTGCGGCAAATGCGGCGCGCAGAACAAGGTCTCGGCACCGAAGGGCGTCAGCCGGGTGACCTACGCGTGCAAGGAATGCGGCGTCGAGCAGATGGCGATGTGAAGCGTTAGGCAGGCGCGATGCGAGTAGCGCAGCGCGATCATCGAAGGACATAGTAAGATGTCGTCATGCCCGGGCTCGTCCCGGGCATCCACGTCTCTTGACTATGTCAACACTCGTGAAACCAAGAAAGCGTAGCAATTTGCGGGGGGATTGTGCCGAGTTTCACTCTGATACCTCTGCCATGCCAGATACACTGCCACTGGCTTTGGATAGTTTGATCGACAACTGCCTCGGCCCGAATGAAATCAACTTCGATGCTAGCTGAGGCGGTCGTGACCACTGTAGGCACAGAATAGATCATATCGATGTTTTCGATGCCGTCGTCACGTCCTACTCCAGCTTCGGGCAGTTCGCCGAGAGGTCTCGATGTTAGGCGGAGCCACGGCATTTCATGTTGCTGTTGGAGTGCAATACTCACATCAGCTATTGCACTAAATAGATCTTCATCATGCTGTGAACGATCTAGCTGGCCTTTCAGATGGAAGCTTATTGCAGGGTGAAATGTGAAGTGGGGGTTTGATACCGGAACGAGCGCATTAGGATTGTGTGGTAATTCGTATCGTATGGCGTAGCGATTGTAAGCGTTCCAGATGCCGATCCTGGACTTGAAGCGAGGCGATACATATGCGCGATCACTTAAGCCACATGAGATTGATCCATCTGGCTGCAACGATATCCAACCAATGCTATGTTTTCGGCCGTGATGTTGAAATATGAGCTTCCGTCGCATGGTTTTTCTTTTTGAAGTTCGGATTGGTTTTGCTCAACAATCCATCAGGGGTGGCTAAGTTTGCGCAACATCGATTGAATCACCTTGAGAGATATTCTGAACATAGTTTCAATCGGCCGCGAAGAGGGAAATCCCCATGCTCACGCTTCACCACCTCAACGACTCGCGCTCGCAGCGGATTTTGTGGCTGCTGGAAGAACTCGGCGCGCCGTATGAACTGAAGACCTATCAGCGCGATGCGAAGACGCGGCTGGCGCCGCCGGAGCTTGAAGCGATCCATCCGCTCGGCAAGTCGCCGGTGATCGTCGATGGCGATGTCAGGATCGCGGAGTCCGGCGCCATCGTCGATTACATCATCCGGCGTTACGGGAAGGGCGCGATGATGCCGGCGCGCGACAGCGCCGACTTCGAGGCTTACAATGAATGGCTGCATTACGCCGAAGGCTCGGCGATGCTGCCCTTGATGCTCAATCTCTATGTCTCGCGGCTGAAAGAGGCGGGTGCGCCGCTGCATCCGCGCATCGACAGCGAACTCGCCAATCATCTCGGTTACGCCGATCGTGCTTTGCAGGGACGGCAGTTCTTCGTCGGCGATGCGTTAACCGGCGCTGATATCCAGATGAGCTTCGTGCCGGAGATGGCCAAGGCGTTCGGCAGGCTCGCGCCCCATGCCAATCTCGCGGCGTGGCTCGATCGGATGCATGCGCGCCCGGCGTTTCAGCGCAGCGTCGCCAAGGGCGGGGCCTATCGCTTCGCGACGTAAGATCAGCCAAGCGGGTACTGTGATCTAGATCACATTTTCAGAGTGGGGCGGGGCGATAGCTTTCTGGCAGCGAGGGGGCTGCAGAGGAGGCAATCATGGTGTTCACCCTGGCCCTGTCAGTCGTGCTGTTGTTTCCGGCCGTGACCGGCTGGTTCCTGGTCTATCAAACCAAGATCCGCAGTCCGATGGGCGTCGGCATTTTCCGGGTGCGTTGCCCGGCCTGCAAGACGCCGCAATCGATGTTCCGCAAGCCCGGCTCGATGCACGAGCTGTTGTTCGGCGGCTATCACTGCAAGCATTGCGGTTGCCGTATCGACAAATACGGCCGGCCGCGCACCGCGTGAGGCGCGCGCGTGGTGCCCGAGGTTACTTGATGCGGATGGTGATCTTCTTCGACACTACCGGCGGCACGAAAGGGTAGTGATCGGCGTCGCCCAGCACCAGTTGCAAGGTGTGCTTCCCGGGCGGCAGTTCGATGCGGGCTTCGGTCTGTCCGGCGCCGAAATGCATGTGAGCTTTATCCTGCGGGATCGGCTCGTCCGGATTCAGCGGTTCGTCGACGTCGATCAGTAGATGATGATGGCCGCTGTTCTGGAAATTGTCGCCGGCATGGGTGACGCCCATGCCGCGCAACCCGAAGCGGCACCAGAACGCGCCTTTGATTACCGCGCCGTCCTGCGGCCATACGAAATACAGCAACGCATCCTTCGCCGCCGGCTTGCCCTTGGCAAACGCCGCGCCGGGGATGGCTGTCATGGTGGCGAGAAGCAGGGTGCGCCGGGTGATGCTCATGACACGTCCTCGTCAAATCGTTTTGGTGATCAAAGAGTCAGTGCAATACGGAAGCCGTGGGTCGGGTAGCGGACGTTGGTGTCGTAGCCGTCGCGGTTCGAAGGCCGCACGTAGCGCTGGTCGTTGCGCCATGAGCCGGAGCGCAGCACGTGCGAGGTGCAGCCGTCGTCGCGCCAGGCCGAACCGTCCGTCGGCGCGCCCTGATAGTTCTTGTGGTAGCAATCCTCGACCCACTGATCGACGCTGCCGCCCATGTCGTAGAGGCCGAAGGGATTGGCCTTGAGGCTGCCGACCTTGCTTGGCGGTTCGTTGCTGGCGAGCTGCGTGCAGTTCTTGCAATAGGCCATGCCGGGCTGGAATTGCTCGCCCCACCAGAAGCGCGTCTGCGTGCCGCCGCGCGCGGCGTATTCCCACTCGGCCTCGGTCGGCAGACGATAGGGCTTGCCGGTGGTCTCCGCCAGCCACGTGGCGAATTGCGCGGCATCGCTCCAACTTGTGTTTCCCACCGGCGCATCGTCAGGTCCGGTCGCGGTGAAGCCGCAGGCCTTGGCGGCCGCGCAGGCGTTCCACTCGCGCACCGTCACCGGATATTTGCCGATAGCGAAGCGCTTCACCGTCACCTGATGCACCGGCTTTTCGGTGATGTCCTCATTGCTGCCCATGGCGAAGCTGCCGCCGGGAAGCGTAATCATCTCCGGCTCGCTGGGCCGTGGCGTTGGGGGCGGCGCGGCAGGTTGCGTGTCCGGCACGGCGGCAGGTGCCGGCTGGGGCGGCGCGGCCGGCAGCGCGGCTTGTGGCGCGGGCGCAGGCGCAGACGGCGTCGCAGCGGGCGGCGGCTTGATCGCCGGTGCGTTTTCGACGGCGGCGGTTTGATAGCGGATGTTGTTGCGGGTGTTGGCGACCATGTACCAAAGCACGGCGCCAGCCACCGCGAGGATCGCCAGGCTGGACAGCGTGACCAGCATGTTCTGCCGCCGCGTTCGCGTCCGCTTGAACGCCGACGGATCGGGCAGCACGCGGTAGACGCGGATCGGATCGGTGATGTTCTTGACCTTGCGGTCGCCGAGCGATTCGTAGCCGCAAACGATCTTGTGCTTGATCTGCTCGTAGATGCCGCCGGAGATGTAGACCTCGCCGGGCTCGGCAAGGCCTTCCAGCCGCGATGCGATGTTGACCCCGTCGCCGAACACATCCTCGGTGTCGATGATGACATCGCCGAGGTTGATGCCGATGCGATACTCGATCCATTGCGGCTTCGGCTGCGAGGTGTTGCGACCGACCATGTTCTGTTGGATGACGATGCCGCAGCGGACCGCTTCCACCGGACTGTCGAAGATGGCGATGAAGCCGTCGCCGGTGGTTTTCACCAGCCGCCCGTGATGCTCGCGGATGGTCGGCTCGATGAGGTCGCGCTCGATGCGGCGGACACGGGTGTGTGTGCCTTCCTCGTCGAGTTGCATGAGGCGGCTGTAGCCGGCGATATCGCCCGCGACGATGGCCGCGAGCCGGCGCGGCACGCTGCCGTCCGATGGACCGGCGGGCTTGCCGGAGCTGATGTCACGAATCTCACCGCGCATGGCCATTGTCCATGCTTTCCGATCCGGGTCGTCGTCCTGCCTCGAAAGCGAGGCGCTCTACCCCCACGGCGATACGTGGCGCAACAGTGCCAGATTTTCCCTGCGTCGTGAAGCCTTTGCAGGTTGTCCCCGGCGCCAACGCACGGGATCGGCCCAAATCCCCGGCAAAATCCCGCCGTACCACCACATCTGGAGCAATAGCGGGGGGAAAGGCGCAAAACCTTGGCGATTCCGGTGGGGATATGGTATCTCGCTGGCCACTATCCGATCACCACATGTTGCCGACCGCGCCTCCCCTTGAAAGGCCGCGGCGGTGGAGATTTTCCTGATGACCTCGACTGCCAAAGCAGCTTCAGCTCCCGACACCTTCTTCTCGGCCTCGCTCGAGCAAGCCGATCCGGAAATCGCCGCGGCGATCAAGGGCGAGCTCGGTCGCCAGCGCCATGAGATCGAGTTGATCGCATCGGAAAACATCGTCAGCCGCGCCGTGCTCGAAGCGCAGGGCTCGGTGATGACCAACAAGTATGCCGAGGGTTATCCGGGCAAGCGCTACTACGGCGGCTGCGAGTGGGTCGACGTCGCAGAAAACCTCGCCATCGAGCGCGCCAAGAAACTGTTCGGTGCGAACTTCGCCAACGTACAGCCGAACTCCGGTAGCCAGATGAATCAGGCGGTGTTCCTCGCGCTGCTGCAGCCGGGCGATACCTTCATGGGTCTCGATCTCGCGGCCGGCGGCCATCTCACCCACGGCTCGCCGGTCAACATGTCCGGTAAGTGGTTCAAGGCCTCGCACTACACCGTGCGCCGTGAAGATCAGATCATCGACATGGATGCGGTGGCCAAGCAGGCCGAGCAGGTGAAGCCGAAGCTGATCATCGCCGGCGGTTCGGCCTATTCGCGCGCGTGGGATTTCAAGCGCTTCCGCGAGATCGCCGACAGCGTCGGCGCCTATTTCCTGGTCGACATGGCGCACTTCGCCGGCCTCGTTGCCGGTGGCGTACATGCCAGCCCGGTGCCGTATGCGCACGTCTCCACCACGACGACGCACAAGTCGCTGCGCGGTCCGCGCGGTGGCCTGATCCTGTGCAACGACGAAGAGATCGCCAAGAAGCTGAACTCCGCTATCTTCCCCGGCCTGCAGGGCGGACCGCTGATGCATGTCATCGCCGCCAAGGCGGTGGCGTTCAAGGAAGCGCTGCAGCCGGACTTCAAGATCTACGCCAAGAACGTCGTCGAGAACGCCAAGGCGCTGGCCGAAACGCTCCGCGCCAACGGCTTCGAGATCGTCTCCGGCGGCACCGACAACCACCTGATGCTGGTCGATCTGCGGCCCAAGGGCCTCAAGGGCAACATCTCGGAGAAGGCGCTGGTGCGCGCCGGCCTGACCTGCAACAAGAACGGCATTCCGTTCGACCCCGAGAAGCCGTTCATCACCTCCGGCCTGCGGCTCGGCACCCCGGCCACCACCACGCGCGGTTTCGGCGTTGCCGAATTCAAGCAGGTCGGCGGATTGATCGCCGAAGTGCTCAACGCCGTGGCGCAATCGCCGGATGGCAGCGCGCCGGGCGTCGAGGCGGCGGTGAAGGAAAAGGTCAAGGCTTTGACCAGCCGCTTCCCGATCTATGCATGATCGGTTTGTGTCCTCGTAAGCCTGATTTGTGGCCATCCTTCGAGGCTCGTCACAAGTGGCTCGCACCTCAGGATGACGCCGTCACCCTGAGGTGCCGCAGCGAAGCGGAGGCCTCGAAGGGCGACGGCGACAGGGAGTCGACATAAGATGCGCTGCCCAAGCTGCAACAGTCTCGATACGCAGGTGAAGGATTCCCGGCCGACGGAAGACTCGTCGGTGATCCGGCGGCGGCGCGTCTGCATGGCGTGCAACTTCCGCTTCACGACGTTCGAGCGGGTGCAGCTGCGTGAACTCACCGTCATCAAGCGCAACGGACGGCGCGTGCCCTTCGACCGCGACAAGCTGGTGCGCTCGTTGCAGATCAGCTTGCGCAAGCGGCCGGTGGAAGCCGAGCGCGTCGAGAAGATGGTCTCGGCCATCGTTCGTGAACTCGAGAGCGGCGGTGAATCCGAGATTTCGTCGGAGACCATCGGCGAAATCGTGATGGAGCATCTGCGCCAGCTCGACGACGTCGCCTATGTGCGCTTTGCGTCGGTGTATCGCAATTTCCGCGAAGCGCAGGACTTCAAGACCGTACTTGGTGAACTGTCCGGCGACGACGACGCACCGGCGGCGGCGATTTTACGCAAATGATCTTCCGTATTCTGGAGGATCAGTACGCCGAGAAGATTCAACAAGCGAAGGCGGCCGACCGGCGCTTCATGCAGTTGGCATTGACGCTCGGGCGGCGCGGGCTGGGACGGACGTGGCCGAACCCAGCGGTGGGAGCTGTCGTCGTCAAGGATGGTGTGATCGTCGGACGCGGTTGGACGCAACCCGGCGGGCGGCCGCATGGCGAGCCTGAAGCGTTGCGGCGGGCAGGCGAGGCCGCACGCGGCGCAACGCTCTACGTCACCCTGGAGCCGTGTTCGCATGTCGGCAAATCGCCGCCCTGCGCGGACGCGATCATTGCTGCGGGCATCGCGCGGGTGGTGTCGGCGATCGAGGATCCCAATCCAGAGGTCGCAGGGCAGGGCCATGCCAGGTTACGCGCGGCAGGCATCACCGTCGAGGTCGGGCTGTGCCACGCCGATGCGGCGCGCGATCACGCCGGTCATTTCCGCCGGGTGCGCAGCGGCCGCCCGCATGTCATCCTCAAGCTCGCGGTGTCGTCCGACGACAAGATCGGCGCTGCCGGAGGCAAGCCGGTGGCGATCACCGGCGAAGCCGCGCGGGCGCGCGTGCATCTGCTTCGCGCGCAGTGCGACGCCGTTCTGGTCGGTATCGGCACCGTGCTGGCCGACGATCCGGCGCTGACCTGCCGTTTGCCGGGAATGTCGAAGCAGTCGCCGGTGCGCGTCGTGCTGGATGCGGCCTTGCGCCTTCCCGGCGACAGCAAGCTGGTGCACTCCGCGCGCGAGACTCCGCTCTGGGTGTTGACGTCCGATCAGGCCGAGGCTGCCGCCGCTGCGAAGCTCGGCGGGGCCGGTGCACAGGTGCTCCGGCTCAAGACGACAGCCGGCAAGCTCGATCTGCCGCCGCTGCTGCATGAACTTGCGCAGCGCGACATTACGCGGCTGATGGTCGAGGGCGGATCGCAGGTCGCGGCGTCGTTCGTGGCCGCGGGGGTGGTCGACGAGGTCTGGCTGCTGCGCGGCCCGGATGCGGTGGGTGCCGATGGCGTGCCTGCGTTGGGCGCAATGCCGCTGACCGCAATCACCCAATCGCCGCCATTTCGCGTTCGTGTTAGCGACATGCTGGAGCGCGATAGTCTGACGATCTACGAGCGTGTCTAGACGATGATCGATGGATTTGGAGCCCGCGCTGTCGACGGACGCAGCTTCACCTCTCCCATGGGGAGAGGTCGGATCGCGATTGCGATCCGGGTGGGGAGTCTCGATCTATCGCGAGGGTGTTTGAGCGCGGCATAGCAGGCGTCATGCCCGGCCTTGTGCCAGGCATCCACGTCTTCAAGTGGACGCAAAAGACAAGACGTCATGGCCGGGACGAGCCCGGCCATGACGAGTGACAGATAAACTTGCGAAAGGTTGTGATGTTCACCGGAATTATCACCGACGTCGGCGAGATCGCCAGTTTGAAGCCGGTTGCGCAGGGCCAGTTGCACCGGCTGCGCATTCTCTGCCGCTTCGACCAGAGCACCATCGACGATGGCGCGTCGATTGCCTGCAACGGCGTCTGCCTGACCGTGGTGGCTTCAGGTGTCGAGGCGGGGCGGACATGGTTCGATGTCGATGCCGCGGCCGAGACACTGCGCCTGACGACGGCGAAAAACTGGGCGGTTGGAACAAAGCTCAATCTCGAGCGCGCGTTGAAGATCGGCGATGAACTCGGCGGCCACATCGTCGCCGGGCATGTCGATGGGGTCGCGGAAATCGTCACGCGCGACGACCTGACGGATATGGCGCGGTTCGAGTTGCGGACCTCGCGGGAATTGGCGCGTTTCATCGCGGCGAAGGGTTCGGTGACGCTCGACGGCGTCTCGCTGACGGTGAACACGGTCGCGGATACAACCTTCTCCGTCCTGATCATCCCGCACACCTTGACGGTGACGACGCTCGGCGCCTGGCGCGCGGGCGCTGCGGTCAATCTCGAAGTGGATTTGATGGCGCGCTACGCCGCGCGGCTGACGGAGATGAAGTAATCACAAGCTGTCATTCCGGGGCGCGAGCGCTTTGCGAGCGAGCCCGGAATCCATAACCACCACCGGGCGTATGGATTCCGGGCCTGCGCCCCCGGAATGACGCTGTTTCTTTCACTTGCGCTGTTCTATTCGCCCTTGGCTTCACGCGGCCCAGCGACTACAAACGCGCCCACGCTAACAAACTACGGTTGCGTGGCAAAATTACACGCATTGACGGAATTGACTGACCATGGCCGACGCGCGACGCGCACCGCTGAAAGACCAGACCGACGTGAGCGGCGCCCGCGCGCTGATCGTCGAGGCGCGGTTCTACGACGATATTCAGGATGCGCTGCTCGAAGGCGCGGTTGCCGAGTTGCAACGGGCAGGGATGACGCATGACGTCGTCACCGTGGCCGGTGCGCTGGAGGTTCCGGCGGCAATTGCCATCGCGCTCGACGCCGCGGAGCAGGCCGGCAAGCCGTATGATATGGCGATTGCGCTGGGCTGCATCGTGCGCGGCGACACCTTTCATTTCGAGATCGTGTCGGTGGAATCCTCGCGCGCGCTGATGGATATGGCGGTGGCGCGGCGTCTTGCGCTCGGCAACGGCATTCTCACCGTCAACACCGACGCGCAGGCGTGGGAGCGAGCGCGGCCCGGCGAGTTGAACAAGGGCGGCGACGCCGCGCGCGCGGCGCTGGCCGTGCTGCGCCTGAAGCGCCGTCTGGCGAAGAGCTGACGATGGCAGACCCGAAGAAATCGCCCGAGAAGAAAGCCAACCGGCGCGGCGCAGCGCGTCTCGCCGCGGTGCAGGCACTCTACCAGATGGATATGGCGGGCGCGGGCATCAACGACGTCTTCGCCGAGTTCGAGAGCCATTGGATCGGCAACGAGGTGGAGGGCGATCAGTATCTCCCGGCCGAAGCGGCATTCTTCCGCGATGTCGTGTCCGGCGTGGTGCGCGATCAGGCCAGGCTCGATCCGATGATCGACGATGCGTTGTCGCGCGGCTGGCCGCTGAAGCGTATCGATGCCATCCTGCGTGCGGTGCTGCGCGCTGGCTCCTACGAACTCGAGCATCGCAAGGACGTGCCGGCGCGCGTCGTCGTCTCCGAATATGTCGATGTCGCGCATGCTTTCGTCGAGGGTGACGAGACCGGCATGGTAAATGCCGTGCTCGATCAGATCGCGCGGCAATTTCGAGGTGGCGAGTTTACGCGCTGAGCGTCGCCCTGAGGTGCGAAGCCGCCATGCGGCGAGCCTCGAAGGGTGACCAGGATGTGCGGCCATCCTTCGAGGCCGTCGCAAGGGCGACGGCACCTCAGGATGTCGATAAACTATACGCTGACTGCAGCGAAGGAAGATCATGTCATCTGGTGAAGACGATCTGATCGCGCGATATTTCCGGCCGATTGCCACGGCGCCCGGCGCGCTGGGGCTGATCGACGACGCCGCGACGTTGTCAGCCGGCGCCGACGATATCGTCGTCACCACCGATGCCATCGTCGAAGGCGTGCATTTTCTTGCTGACGATCCGCCGCAGACGGTGGCGTGCAAGGCGCTGCGGGTGAATTTGTCCGACCTTGCCGCGAAGGGCGCGACGCCCGCAGGTTTCGTTCTGACGCTGGCGCTGCGCGACGTCAACGAAGCGTGGCTGGCGCCGTTCGCGCAGGCGCTGGGAGAGGATGCGGTACTGTTCGGCTGTCCGCTGCTCGGAGGCGATACGGTTTCGACGCCGGGGCCGCTGATGATCTCGATCACCGCTTTCGGCCGCGTGCCTGCACAGCAGATGATCCGGCGCAGCACGGCGCGCCCGGGCGACCGCGTGGTCGTGACCGGCACCATCGGCGATGCGGCGATGGGGCTCGATTTGCTCAAAGGCGGGGTCGTGGGCGCAGCGCTCGTCGCGGATGCCGCCGCGCGCGACGCGCTGGTGCACCGGTATCGTGTGCCGCAGCCGCGTGTGGCGCTGGCGCGGGCGGTGCGCGATCACGCCAGCGCGGCGATGGATGTTTCCGATGGCCTGATGGGCGATCTCGCCAAGCTCTGCGCGGCGTCGGCCGTTTCCGCCTCGATCGAGGCGGAGTCCGTGCCGCTGTCCGCCCCGGTCCGCTGGATGCTGGACCAGCGTCGGATCGGCATCGAGGCCCTCGTATCGGGCGGCGATGACTACGAGATTTTGTGCACCGTGCCGGAGAATCGCCTCGAATCCTTCCAGGCCGCGGCCGCAAGCGTGGATGTGCCGGTGATGGTGATCGGGGCGGTGGTGGAGGGTTCCACCGGTGCGCGATTGTTTGACGGGATGCGGGAAATCGCGCTTTCGCGGCTGTCCTACAGCCATTTCTGAGCCACCGCGCGATTGTGCCCGATAGAGCACGTTTCAGAAATCCTTTAAAAAACGGTTGCCTAAGCCGCTGGCGGCGTTGCGTGGCAGTCACGATTTTGGCATGGTCCCGCCGATTTGAGGCTGCCTTGGCGTTTCGACAAAGCACGCCTCCTTTTGCGCGTTCGGCCGCTTGCCACGGCCGATGACGCTATTCGGGGCAGTCGGCAAAATCAGGATCTGAGGCAAATTCAATGACAGCATTATGGGTGATTGTGCTCTGCGGGGCGCTTTCGATTGTTTACGCCGCATGGGCGACGTCGTCGGTATTGGCCGCCGACGCCGGCAACGCGCGGATGCAGGAAATCGCTGCGGCGGTGCGTGAAGGCGCGCAGGCCTATCTCCGGCGCCAGTACATGACCATCGGTCTGGTCGGCATCGTGATCTTCGCGCTGCTGGCGTATTTCCTCGGCGTGCTGGTTGCGATCGGGTTTGCCATCGGCGCGATCCTGTCCGGCGCCGCCGGCTTCATCGGCATGAACGTCTCGGTTCGCGCCAACGTGCGCACCGCGCAGGCCGCGACCAAGTCGCTGGCGGGCGGTCTCGAACTGGCGTTCAAGGCGGGTGCGATCACCGGCCTTCTGGTGGCCGGTCTGGCGCTGCTCGGCGTCACGCTGTACTTCGCCTATCTCACACATGGCGCGGGTTATGCCGCCAACAGCCGCACCGTGGTTGATGCCATGGTGGCGCTCGGCTTCGGCGCCTCGCTGATCTCGATCTTCGCCCGTCTCGGCGGCGGCATCTTCACCAAGGGTGCGGACGTCGGCGGCGATCTCGTCGGCAAGGTCGAAGCCGGCATTCCGGAAGACGATCCACGCAACCCGGCCACCATCGCGGACAACGTCGGCGACAACGTCGGCGACTGCGCCGGCATGGCCGCCGATCTGTTCGAGACCTATGCGGTGACCGCGGTCGCCACCATGGTGCTCGCGGCGATCTTCTTCGCCACGTCGCCGCTCCTGGTGAACATGATGACCCTGCCGCTCGCCATCGGCGGCGTCTGCATCATCACCTCGATCGTCGGCACCTTCTTCGTCAAGCTCGGCGCCAGCCAGTCCATCATGGGTGCGCTGTACAAGGGTCTGATCGCGACCGGCGTCCTGTCGCTGATCGGTGTGGCGCTGGTGATCAACTGGCTGGTTGGTTTCGGCCCGCTGGCCGGCGTGAAGTACACCGGCATGGCGCTGTTCGAGTGCGGCGTCGTCGGTCTGGTCGTTACCGGCCTGATCATCTGGATCACCGAGTACTACACCGGCACCGACTATCGCCCGGTGAAGTCGATCGCCCAGGCGTCGGTCACCGGTCACGGCACCAACGTCATCCAGGGTCTCGCCATCTCGATGGAAGCCACGGCAATGCCCGCGATCGTCATCATCGCCGGCATTCTCGTCACCTACAGCCTTGCCGGTCTGTTCGGCATCGCCATCGCCACCACGACGATGCTGGCGCTGGCCGGCATGATCGTGGCGCTCGACGCCTTCGGCCCGGTCACCGACAACGCCGGTGGCATCGCCGAAATGGCCGGTCTGCCGAAGGAAGTCCGCAAGTCGACGGACGCGCTCGACGCCGTCGGCAACACCACCAAGGCGGTCACCAAGGGCTACGCGATCGGCTCCGCCGGTCTCGGCGCGCTGGTGCTGTTCGCGGCTTACAATGAAGACCTCAAGTTCTTCATCGCCAACTCGGCGCAGAACAAGTACTTCGCCGGCGTCAATCCGGACTTCTCGCTGAACAACCCCTACGTCGTGGTCGGCCTGCTGTTCGGCGGCCTGCTGCCGTACCTGTTCGGCGCCATGGGCATGACCGCTGTCGGTCGCGCCGCCGGTGCGATCGTCGAGGAAGTGCGTCGTCAGTTCCGCGCCAAGCCGGGCATCATGCAGGGCACCGACAAGCCGGACTACGGCAAGGCGGTCGACCTGCTGACCAAGGCGGCGATCAAGGAAATGATCATTCCGTCGTTGCTGCCGGTGCTGTCGCCGATCTTCGTCTACTTCGTCATCTACGCCATTGCTGGCGGTGGCGCGGCGGGCAAGTCGGCGGCGTTCTCGGCGGTCGGAGCGATGCTGCTCGGCGTCATCGTCACCGGCCTGTTCGTCGCGATCTCGATGACCTCGGGCGGCGGCGCATGGGACAACGCCAAGAAGTACATCGAGGACGGCCACCACGGCGGCAAGGGTTCGGATGCTCACAAGGCAGCCGTGACCGGCGACACCGTCGGCGACCCCTACAAGGACACGGCTGGTCCGGCCGTCAACCCGATGATCAAGATCACCAACATCGTGGCGTTGCTGCTGCTGGCGATCCTCGCGCACTAAGCGAACGATCTTCGTTCAAACAAAAACCCCGCGGTGCGAGCCGCGGGGTTTTTCGTTTCGCTAGCGGGCACTCATCAAACCAGCGATTGCCCCGCACAGGCATCGCAGCAGATCAGCCGCGTCGCTTGTCCTTGTTCTTCTTCTTGTCCTTGGGCTTGCGTTTCTTCGCGTGCGAGGCCGGCGCCCATCGTGGTTCTTCAGCGCGGGCAGCTTTGTTCCGATGCTTGTCCTTCTTCTCGAAGGCCGCTGCCTTGCCAGATCGGGCGCCGCTGTCCTCACGGCGCTTGCCGTAGTGCTCCTGCTCGGTCGCGCCATCGGAATAGTCATTGCGATGTGCGCTGCGATCGAAATCTTCGGCTTCGTGCCGAGGCCGATGCGAGCGCCGCTCCGAAGGTGCATGATCCCGGGCGGCGTCCGCCAGCGGCTCGATGCGGATATTGTCTTCCTTGTCCGGGCGGCGGACCTTGGCGGCGAAGGATGCTGCGACCTGCTGGGAGACCTCGAACTCGGTCGTCGTGTCGAGAACGCGGATGGTGCCGACGTCCTGCTTTTCGATGCCGCCACGGCGGCAAATCATCGGCAGCAGCCAGCGTGCTTCCGCGTTCTTCCTGCGTCCGATGGCGGCCCGGAACCAGACCCCGCCTTCGGTCATCTCGTGACGCGCAGATGGTTTTCGTTTGTTCGATCGTGGCTCGACCGGGCGATCGTCGTTGCGCGGCGATCGGAGGCTCTTGTCGCGACTGCGATCGTCACGAGACCGGCCGCTGCTCTGGCCGGGATCGAGAATGTCTTCCGGTGAGGGAAGCCGCGCGCGGTACAGCCGCGCGAGCGCGGCGGCGATTTGCTCCGGCGAGCGCTGGGCGAGCAAGGCCTGCGCCAGTACCAGATCGTCGCTCGTCGTCTCCTCTTTCAACAGGGGATCGCGCAGCATGCGCTCCTGATCGAGGTGGCGAATTTCTTCGGGCTGTGGAGCGGTGCCCCAGACGGCATCGATGCCAGCCAAATTCAGCAGCAGCTCAGCGCGCCGCCGTCGTGCCGGTGGCACCAGCAATACGCTGACACCCTTGCGACCGGCCCGGCCGGTGCGGCCGGAGCGATGCTGCATGACCTCGGGATCGTTGGGAATATCCGCGTGGATCACGAGCTCGAGGTTCGGCAGATCGATGCCGCGCGCCGCAACGTCGGTCGCCACGCAGACTCGCGCACGTGCGTCCCGCAAGGCTTGCAAGGCCAGCGTTCGCTCGTTCTGCGTCAGTTCTCCGGAGAGCGCGACCACCGAGAACCCGCGCTCGAGAAGTGTCGCCTGCAAATGCCGGACGGCATTTCTGGTGTTGCAAAACACCAGCGCACTCGGGGCTTCAAAGAATCGCAAGACGTTGACCACCGCGTGGTCGACATCGCTCGCGGCGATTCTGATGGCGCGATATTCGATATCGGCATGACCGCCTTCGTCGCCGGCGACCTCGACCCGAAACGCCTTCTGCTGAAATTGCTTTGCCAGCGCGACGATGCCGCGCGGCAAAGTTGCCGAGAATAACAACGTGCGGCGCGTCTCCGGCGTGGTCTTGAGGATGAATTCCATATCCTCGCGAAAGCCGAGGTCGAGCATTTCGTCGGCTTCGTCGAGCACGACCGCCTTCACGTCCGAGACGTCGAGACGCCCGCGCCGCAAGTGATCGCACAAGCGGCCCGGTGTGCCGACTACGATGTGGGCACCCTCGGCAAGCTCGCGCTGTTCGCGACGCGGATCCATGCCGCCGACGCAGGAGACGACGCGTGCGTTCGCGTGTTGATAGAGCCAAGCGAGTTCGCGATGGACCTGCAGAGCGAGTTCGCGCGTCGGCGCGACGATCAGAGCAAGCGGCGTGGCGGCCCGATCGAACCGGTCGGCGTCATCGAGAAGGGTTTTTGCAATGGCGAGCCCGTAAGCAACCGTTTTGCCGGATCCGGTCTGCGCCGAAACGAGCAGGTCGTGATCGACAGCTTCGTCCGCGAGCACGGCGATCTGAACGGGGGTCGGTTGATCGTAGCTGCGCTCGGCTAAAGCTCGGGCGAGCGGTGGAGGTGTGGTCGGAAATGGCACGGGGCGACGAACCTTGTTTGGCGTTCAGGCCCCATCGCACTGAATCGAATTGCATAAAGCTGCGTGCTGGCAGATGCACCGCCGCATGTGTGGGGATCTAATTGAGATGGACGCGCTTTACGCCAAAGGACGGCAAAAGGCCATGGCTTCCGGACCGCCCATTGGATCGCATTGATCCAAAGTCATAGGGGCTGGCGAAACTGTGCCAGCAGCGGCGCCCGGCGCAGGAAAGCCGTTGCTAGTTGCTGCCGCCGCCGATCAAGCGGAACAGCGGCGCGAGGTAGCTGATTTCCTGACCACCGCTCGCCGTGGTGCGGCTGATGAAGTCGAAAATCTTGCCGTCCTTCATGCCGTAATTGGCGAGACGCACGACCTGCCGGTTCTTGTCGAAATAGATGGCGATGACGCGCTGGTCGGTGATCTGTTGCGGCATGAACGCGACCTTGCGCTCGGCGCGCTGCGAAATGTAGTAGAACACTTCGCCGTTGAGGGTTGCGACGGTGGAGGGGGTGCCCATCACGATCAGCACCTGATCCTGGCTGGATCCGATGGGGATCTGTTCCAGCGCGCCGGCTGGCAGGATATAGCCCTTCTGGAATTGCTCACCGGCGCAGCCGGCCAGTGCAGCGCAGACCATGGCGGTCGCAATCGCTCGCTTGAGGCCACGCCAAGACGTGGAGCGGCCATGCGCCGCGCCCGATCGGATTGAAATTGTCATTCCGGAATCAGTCCCATCCCCTTGCATCACGCAAGGCGTTGACGTACCGGGCTGGACCGACGAAAGCAAGGCAGGCCAGCCGGAGCGGCAGCCTGTGGAACCCATGATGTTTTGGCCGTTCAATCACTTCAGTAGATCCAGATCCGATGCGGACCGCACCATTGGCAGCATCTATGGCATGATCGTGGCGCGTGCACGAGAGCCCGGTTTCTACGAAGGTTTCGGCATCCCGGACACCGTCGATGGCCGGTTTGACCTGCTGCTCCTGCACCTCTGGATGGTGCTGCGCCAGCTCGCCCCGGCGGGCAGCCAGACCCGGCTGTCGCAGGGACTGTTCGATCATTTCTGCAGCGATATGGATGCCAATCTGCGCGAAATGGGCGTCGGCGATCTAACCGTGCCGAAGCGCATGCAGAAGTTCGGCGAGGCATTTTATGGCCGCTCGAATGCCTACAATTCGGCGCTGACGGCGGGGCACGAGGCGCTGGCGCAAGCGCTTTGCAAAAACGTGTTCAACGGGGCACAGCTCGAGCAGGCGAGGCGGCTCGCCAGTTATGTCGAGGCGTCGCTCCAACGCCTGTCAGCTTACGACGCGTCAGCGTTCGCGCGCGGAGAATGGCAGTTTGCGCCGTTGCAATGAGGTTTGAACGAGATGCCTGAGTCCCACAAACCAACTGCGGAAAATCCCTGGAGCGCCCCGCTGGCCGTGCTCCAGATTCCTGAAACTGGCCTGCATAGCGTTTTCGAGGCCAGCGAAGCGCAGCGCGCCGCGCTCGCAGCGGTCGCCGGCCTGCGCGATGTGACGTCGGCACGGGCAACCTTCGACCTGTCGCACGCCGGCGGCGGGCGCGTGCACGTCGTCGGACAGGTCGAGGCCCGGATCGGGCAGACCTGCGTGGTGACGCTCGACCCGGTCGACAGCGACATTCGCGAAGATATCGATCTGATGTTCGTGCCCGAAGCGGAGATCAAGCGCCTGTCGAGCCTCGTGGACGAAGAGGCCGAGGACACCGACGATGTGCCGGACCCTCCCGAGCCGATCGTCAATGGCAGCATCGACCTCGGGCGGGTTGCGACCGACGCGCTGTTCCTGGGAATCGATCCCTACCCACGTAAGCCGGGCGTGGCGTTCGAGCCGCCGCCGGTCATCGTCGATCCCGAAGACCACCCGTTCGCCGCGCTCAAGGCGCTGAAAGCCGAGCAACCGGCGGATGCAACCCGGAAGAAACCGAAGGGCAAATGACCTGTTTGCAACGGGTGCGGGTGGCCCGGAAGGCTGATTCTCACTATACGACGATAGCGCTGTAAACGCGGGGTCAAGATGTTGTATCAGCGCTCGGACGCGCTATTGTCGTTGCCGGCCGGGTGCGGCGCTGCACCCCGCCGGATGCCGCCCAGCGGCGGTTCCTCAAGCTGCGGCCGAGCGCTTCAAGGCCGTAACAGATTGTTTTCCGGGACGTAGATGGCGAAAAAGGTTCGAATCGCGCTTGACGCCATGGGCGGCGACGTAGGCCCATCGGTGGTCATTCCCGGTGCGGCAATCTCCCTGACCCGGCATCCGGACAGCGAATTTCTGCTGTTCGGCGATCGCGTGCAGATCGAGCGGGAGTTGGCCGCGCATCCGGCGCTGAAGGCCGCCTCGCAGGTCGTGCATACCGACGTCACCATCAGCATGAAGGACAAGCCCAGCCAGGCGCTCCGGCGTGGACGGAAGAATTCGTCGATGTGGCTGGCAATCGACGCGGTCAAGAAGGGCGAGGCCGATGTCGCGGTGTCGGCGGGCAATACCGGGGCGCTGATGGCGATGGCGCGCTTCAACCTGCGCACGCTGCCGGGTATCGACCGCCCGGCGATCGCCGCGGTGTGGCCCACGGCGCGCGGCGATTCCGTGGTGCTCGATCTCGGCGCAACCATCGGCGGAGACGCGCATCATCTGGTGGCGCTGGCGGTGATGGGCAGCGCCATGGCGCAGGTGTTGTTCGATATCGAGCGGCCGACCGTCGGCCTGCTCAACATCGGCGTCGAGGAGGTCAAGGGCGGCGAGGAAATTCGCGAGGCTGCGGAATTGCTACGCACGCTGAACCCGCCGCAACTGGAATTCATCGGCTTCGTCGAAGGCGACGGCATCGGCCGCGGCGATGCCGATGTCATCGTCACCGAAGGCTTCAGCGGCAATATCGCGCTGAAGGCGGCCGAAGGAACGGCGCGGCAGATCGGCGAATTCCTGCGCGGTGCGATGGCTCGCACGTGGCGGGCGCGGATCGGCTATCTGTTCGCGCGGCAAGCGTTCAAGGCACTGCGCGACAAGCTCGATCCAAGCAAATCCAACGGTGGCGTCTTCCTCGGTCTGAACGGCGTGGTGGTGAAAAGCCACGGCGGCACCGACGCGGAAGGCTTTGCCTACGCCGTCGATGTTGGCTATGAGATGGTCCGCTACGATCTCCTCACCAAGATCAATCAAACGCTCAACCGTGACGGCGCCACCCTGGCCAGGGTCCCTGCCGCGCAGGAGGCTGTTTCGTGACTGCGATACGTTCGGTCGTTCTCGGCTGCGGCTCCTATCTGCCAAAGCGGATCCTGACCAATGCCGAGTTGGCCGCAAAGGTCGATACGTCGGACGAGTGGATCGTGCAGCGCACCGGCATCCGGCAGCGGCATATCGCCGCCGAGGGTGAGTTCACCTCGCACCTGGCGATCCAGGCCGCGCAAGCAGCGCTGGCCAATGCCGGGGTCGATGCGCAATCGATCGACCTCATCGTGCTGGCGACCTCGACGCCGGACAACACCTTTCCGGCCACAGCGGTTGCGGTGCAGAGCGGCCTTGGCATCAATCACGGCGCGGCGTTCGACCTTCAGGCGGTCTGCTCCGGCTTCGTCTTCGCGCTCGCGACGGCGGACAATTTCCTGCGCAGCGGCGCTTTCAAGCGGGCGCTTGTGATCGGCGCCGAGACCTTCTCGCGCATCCTCGACTGGTCCGATCGCGGCACCTGTGTGCTGTTCGGCGACGGGGCAGGGGCCATCGTGCTGGATGCCCAGCAGCAACCGGGCACGACGTCGGATCGCGGCGTGCTGACGACGCATCTGCGCTCCGATGGCCGGCACAAGTCCAAGCTGTTCGTCGATGGCGGGCCGTCCTCGACACAGACCGTCGGCCATCTGCGCATGGAAGGCCGCGAGGTGTTCAAGCACGCCGTTGGCATGATCACCGACGTCATCGTCGACGCGTTCAAGGCGACCGGGACCAGTGCGGACGACATCGACTGGTTCATTCCGCATCAGGCCAACAAGCGCATCATCGATGCTTCAGCGCACAAGCTGCATATTGCGCCGCAGAAAGTTGTGCTGACCGTCGATCAGCATGGCAATACGTCGGCGGCTTCGATTCCGCTGGCGCTGTGCACTGCGGTTGCCGACGGTCGCGTGAAGAAGGGCGACCTTGTGCTGTTCGAAGCCATGGGTGGTGGCTTCACCTGGGGCTCGGCGCTGGTCCGCTGGTAGCGAACTCACTAAAATTGTCGGCGACCGTGCGGCGATCTTGATGCGTCTGCATTGATGTGCGGTGTTGACCCAAGGCCGCTAAGCTCATAATTTCCGCTGCGAAATTGTTCGCCGTGAGTTGGGGCAGGCGATGACTGGAACCGGCAAGACTGTAACACGCGTCGATTTGTGCGAGGCGGTCTATCAAAAGGTAGGCCTGTCGCGCACAGAGTCTTCCGCGTTCGTGGAGTTGGTCTTGAAAGAGATCACGGACTGTCTCGAGAAGGGTGAGACGGTCAAGCTATCGTCGTTCGGCTCGTTCATGGTGCGCAAGAAGGGCCAGCGGATCGGGCGCAACCCGAAGACCGGCACCGAAGTACCGATCTCGCCGCGCCGCGTGATGGTGTTCAAACCGTCGGCGATCCTCAAGCAGCGGATCAACGCCAACGGCGCAGCCAAGAGCAGCAGCTGACACAAAGCGCCGGTTTTGTCGGCCGTCGTGAAGCGCCGAGCCATATGGCCATGGAGCGCTGAGTGCGACTTTGTTTCCCGGCATGACTGACGTAAACTGCAGTGTGTGACGTGGATTCGCCACGACGACTGCACACCCAGCAAGGAGCGTGCATTTGGACAAGGCGCCGGATGCATTTCGGACCATCAGCGAGGTCGCCGACGATCTCGACATTCCGCAGCATGTGCTGCGCTTTTGGGAAACCCGCTTCACGCAAATCAAGCCGATGAAGCGCAGCGGCGGTCGCCGCTATTATCGCCCCGACGATGTCGATCTGCTGCGTGGCATCCGCCGGTTGTTGTACGGCGAGGGCTATACCATCCGCGGCGTACAGCGCATCCTCAAGGAACAGGGTATCAAGGCGGTGCAGGGTTTCAGCGATGCGCCGTCGTTGGCGCCGCCGTCCCATGTCCCCGCCAGCGACGAGCGCACGGATTTGCTCGAGGCCGAATACGACGAGGCGCTTGGCGTCGATGCCGAGGACGAGAGCGAGCTCGACGAAGCAGTCATCGAGACCCGGCGCGAGCCGACTTTGCAGCCGCCGCAGGCGCGTATCGAACCCTCGCTGCGGATAGAGCCGGACCGGGCCATGCGCTCGTCCGCCGAGAACATGGCCCCGGTGGTGGCGCGGCAACCGCGCCGTGATCTCGATACGGATCGGCTCAGGGCCGTGCTGAACGATCTGGTCGCGTGTCGGCAGTTGCTCGACGAAGCCCTGAAGGGCGGCTGACGCGTTCCGGCGCGCCTCTGTCCACGGCCAAACGGCAATTCCGAAGAATAGCCGCAGGCTGCTTGCGCATGGGCCGGAACGCAGCTACAGGAACGGGGCTCGGAGCGTGGCGCAGCCCGGTTAGCGCACTAGTCTGGGGGACTAGGGGTCGTGGGTTCGAATCCCGCCGCTCCGACCATCTAAAAGCCCCGTAAATCGGGGCTTTTTTCATTTTCACGTCCTCGATACATCAGCACGAAACCCGAACGAAAACGGGCAAAAACGCGGGTTTGGGGACAGAGAGTCCCCATAAAAGTCCCCATAGTCGTTTTGGCCGTTCACCGCATGTTCGTGACGTGGTGCTGCCACCGATCCGGCTACTGGAAGAGATATCGCTGCGGGTGCTCTTCGGTTCAGTGTCTATGCCAAGGCCGACGTGGTTTACCCGTTGGATGCGAGGGCCATGGGCGAGCGCCGGGACAATCTGACCAAGACCATCGCCAGCTTGGCGGAACGTCTCCCTGAGTCCCGTAGGGCCGCCTAGGGCGGGGATTAGGGGGCAGGGGATAAACCCGGTCCTTTGAGGTTTTGGGGCACGGGCGGTGGCTGCGCTAGCTACCTTTACCGGAAGCCAACTTGCAGCCCTTCACTAGTTTTGAAACGGCCTCACGTGATCCGCGCGTGTTGAACTTCTTTTCGTGGAAATTCTTTCCCATCATGGTGAGCACCACGGCTACGGATGATTTGGCGTCTCTGATTTGCTCATAGAGCGAGGTCGTTCCATCAGCCGCCGCGCGCATGGTCCCCTTATCCGTGTTGTCCATGGTTGCGGTCAAGTTGATAACGTCACCGCCGTCGATCTTGAGGCGCAGTTTCGGCTCAGTGGCGTTTACGACTTTGTACATGTCATTGGTGACAGAGGTGTCGGGAGTTAGGTAAACGACCTCCGGCTTGCCGGGCGTACATCGCAGACCAAAAGCGTAGTCGCCTTGAGTAGTGAGCGCGATGAAAGTGGCATCATCGTCAAAATCGCCACCTTGCTTGTTGGAAATCCACTGAGCCTGCGCAGTCGTGGAAACAGCACAGACGATGGCTATCGAAATTGCGAACGAACGCATCCTCAAGACCCTTTGGCGCTAGATGACAAGTCGCTGTGTGAGCGAACGTCTGTCCGCTCACACAGCGTGTTCAATGATCAGCTAACCGGTGTTCAGTATTTCGGTGTCCGAGTGCCGTACATTCCGTTGTGCGGATTGTAGTTGCCCCGAGTGCTGTAGTTATCCATCTGTGTGCTGTTGGGATTTGTTGACGTATGAGGCTGGATGTAAGTGCCCCGGCTAGTGGTGTAACCGTCCACTGAATGGCTCTGTGAATTTGAGCCGGTGCCGTAGCTGCCATAGCCGCGATACTGCGCTTGCGCTGCCGCAGTCATCAAAATTGTTGCCCCAATCACTAAGAGCCATTTCTTCATTCTTGATTCTCCTCGCCCTTGAGTAGCCAATGGCAAACAACCATTCTCAAGAGTTGCAGAAAATTAGACTTTAGCGGTGCATTGGCGTGGTGGAGGGGCTGGAGTGCTGGAGGCCACTGGTTTCAGAAAGGTTGGGTTGATCACTAAACTTCGCGAGACTTCGATTGCGCGGCCTTAAGGCGTGCGGTGCTCAAATGACCGCATGGCGCGATATGCGATATTAGCTCTAGCCGGGATTGCAGCGGTGGGCGTTGGCCATGGTGTCACGTCGGAAGATGGGCAGCATGGGCGCTCAACCGTTGGCGCAATGATCCAAGGTTGTAACATCAAGGGCAATATCAGCATCAACAGTGGCGCGCGCATCTATCACATGCCCGGTCAGAACCGCTACGCGGAAACTATCATTACGCCGTCGAAGGGAGAGCGATGGTTCTGCTCTGAGGACGAGGCACGCAGCGCGGGCTGGCGTCGAGCAAGATCATAGACCGCGCGGTGTTGTGACCGGCCATCGAGAGCAGGTGTGACGGCTCAATCTACCGGCTCCGGCGCAATCAGGCACATAAGGTCCATAAGTCGCTCTGGTCCGGCCACATCGCCAATCAAACTCCCGACCGACATGAAGAGGTTGCGGGCGGCGGCGTCGAACGCCTCGATGCCCTGTTCATCGTGAATGCGGCGAAGCGCTAGAACGGCGTCCTCTGTGATGCGAGAGCTGTGACATGGCGATCCATCCGATCGGTCAGTTTGAATTTGACGAGAGGTCCTCGATCATGTTGACGATAGCGGCGCGAAGGTCAGGCCGCTCGATCTTGAGGAAGGCGGCACAGAGCCGGACGCCGATGCGATCGGCAAAGATAACCGACGCATCGTTGCGATCGGCCTGCTGCCGGGATTGCGCGGTGCCCGGCGCATCATCGAAGAAATAGGCCACGTCGGTGCCAAGAACATTGGCCAAATCCATCAAGCGGCTGGCGCTGACCCGGTTGGTACCTTTCTCGTACTTCTGCACCTGCTGGAACGTCAGCCCCAATTCTTTAGCGAGCGCCTCTTGGCTCATATCTAGCTGCAGCCGCCGCTGCCGAATGCGCATGCCGACGTGCCGATCGACCGGATGAATTCCCTTTGGCGTATTCTTGAACATACTGGCACCTTCGGTCGTGTGTCGGCGACTGGCAGAAGCGGGAGGGAGGATTGACGCCGAACGCAAGTGAAGAACGGAAGAATTCCGGCGCGGTCACCGCCTTCTGAATGGCTTTAGACTAGTTCCGCTGCCGCGCCGATTTGGGTATAAGCAAAAAAGCGTTAGTGTGACCGCCATGATGACCAAATCAGAAACCTACCGCGAGAACGCCCGCAACTGCGCCGAGCTTGCCGCCCAAGCCGAGGATGCGCCCGCCAAGAACCGCTATCGACGTATGCAGGAGGCGTGGCTTGCTCTCGCCGAAGAGCAGGATTGGCTCGATGGCGAGGTCAAGAAGCCATGAAGGACATCCGGCTACCGCTGTAAAAGCTGCTCACTGACGCTCAGGAATGCGATGAGCCGGGCGGTTGGCGACCAATCCAGTGAAGCGCAGCAGAACAATATTCGATGTCACGAAGTCCAACTACTCGGCTGCGACAACCTTTTGCCAGTCAGCTTGTTGATGAGGTGCACCGTGCCGCATTCGGGGCAGTTCACCAGATCATAGGCGTGCGGGTCACAACACGCTTCATCCCGAAGATAGGGAATTTGTCTATGCGTGTACGGGCACTCGACGAGAACTCGGATCATGCGCCTTGCTAGATCATCCATCGGCGCGGGTATTGATGCAGGTCAACCGATGAGTGAAACCCTTCTCAGTTCCATGTGCTGACCGAACGCTCGTCCGCCGAAGGGCAGGTTTATGTGCGCTCGGGGTCGCGATTGCCTGTTTCGATCGACTCGCGCTCTAATGATCTGATGTCGCTACACAAGCCTGCAGTCTATTTTTTAGGTCGATATTCCTTTCGCCCGATCCCGGCAGCGATCCTGACCTCGCGGGGCACCCTACGGACGCGCAAGCAGCCCGGTAAATGGGGCCAGCGCTATCAACCCGGCGGCCCGGCCGTTTGGTTGGAGTGGGGCTTCATCACGGTGGGCTTGCATTGCATCGCAGGCGACTGCGGTCACTATGCGCAAGTTCGGCTTGTCGATCTGCCGCAGGATCAAACGTGGGCTCAGATCGGTAGGCAGCTTCTATGCAGTGCATGCGGTGAGATCGGATCAGTCAACATCGAGCCGCATTGGCATACGAGGGTTAAGCGCTTCCAAGGATAACACGAAGGCGGGCGTGCGATGTGCAACCTTTACTCGATGACCAAAAATCAGGACGCCATCCGCCGTCTATTCCAAGTGACGCGCGACAGCTCGGGCAACATGCCGTCGTTCCCGGCGATCTTTCCGGACAATGAAGCGCCAGTGATCCACGCGGCGGGTGGCGAGCGCGAACTGACGATGATGCGCTGGGGCTTCCCGCCGCCACCGAAGGGCTATCTCCCGGTGACCAATATCCGGAACGTGTCGAGCCCATTCTGGCGCTCATGGATGAAACCGCAGTATCGATGCTTGGTACCTGCGACCAGTTTCTCGGAATATGCGCCCGAACCCAATCCGGCCACCGGCAAGAAAGATATCGTCTGGTTCGCGCTCGATCGATCCCGCCCGCTGTTCGCTTTCGCAGGGTTGTGGCGGCCGTGGACCGGCGCGCGCGGCACCAAGTCGAAGCCGATCGAAGGCGATCATCTGCTCTATTCGTTCCTCACGACCGAGCCGAACGCCGTTGTCAAGCCGGTCCATCCCAAGGCGATGCCTGTGATCCTGATGGAAGAGGATTGGGAAACATGGCTCACGGCTGATGTGCCAACCGCGTTGAAGCTGCAGCGGCCGTGGCCGGATGATGAGCTGATGATCGTGGCGCGCGGCACCGAGAAGAAAGATAGCGATGATCAGCCGCCACCGGAAGAGGATTACGGCGGTGGTGATATCGCGTCGCTGCAGGAGCAGCCATCAACTGATGATGACCGGCCGCTCGATTGATACCCACGACACTGCTTGTATTCGCCACGCCGATGCCCATTATCAACTCAATCGTTGATACGGGCGGATGTACCCCGAGAAACGAAAAGGCCCCAGAGCAATCTGGGGCCTAAGCATTTGCAATAAGCAAATGTGTTCTAGGTCGGCTGTTGGACGATCCAAACACCGCCTGCGCTTAATTCCCCGCGTTCATGAATGACTGATGTAGCAATCCGCCCCGGACGGAGAACTCTCTGTTGAAGCATTATCGGGAATCGATACGTAATTTTTGTTCGTCCAGCGGGCGGAGGCATCGGCAATGCGTCCATCGCAATAGGTTGAGTAAACGGAGGCGAGCCGGGGAATTCTACTTTCAGCTCTACCTGTTTGAAGGGATCATTTGCGTCGGTTTCGACTGAGAAGAAGAAGACCATCTGATTAATGGTCACTTCCGGAATGGGGATAACGATATCCTGCACGTAAACGCCGAAAAAATTGGCCTTTCCGGTCAGCGACCAAGTGAATTCATCGCAAACGATCACTGATGCTTTACGTTCATTCATCATGTAAATGCAACTTTTGCAGATGAAGCGCCAGAGAGGGGGCCCGTTGATAAAACAGAGCCGGTGTTGGTGTTCACATTCACATTCGAGCTCAGTAGATCGGTCCGCGCATTGGTCAGCAATACGGCATTTTTCGTCGAACTCGATGCATCGAATATCGTCAGATCGAAATCTGCGTCGAGCCCCCAGATCATGTCCGCAATCGTCTCGATGGTCATGTTGGAACGCCCAGAGAGCCTACGGTTCACCGCCGAACGATCTACGCCGAGCTTCGCAGCAAGGTTGGTTTGATTAACTTTGCCGAGGGCGTGCTTCTGAGCATAAATCTCCCGCAGCTGTCCCTCAATTCGGCTGGATAGCTTAAGAAACATCTTGCGGCGGGCGCTAGTTTGACGGCGGGAAGACGGCAAGGATATCTCCATAGACCATAGAGTCTTCTAATTTGTGTTTCTTGATGAAAGCACGGACTTCATCACGTTTTGCATCGTTCAACTTGCGGTCAGTTTTGGTGCTGATTTCCGTGGCCAGCGTAACCGCGACAAATGACCGCTGAAAAGGACACCATCCATAAACCCGTGCCCTGGGAGGGTGAAGTTTTCGAACTCCATGTCGGCTCGGTGTCATGCGCTTAAGATCACCAGCGTGAGGTCGCTCGGCGCAACGAAAGTCATTGAAGATAATCTCGATGTGCTCTCCGATGGTTCGACCGCCGATGGCACTATGCTCGACGTGAAGACTGTCCATCGCATCGAATTCTGCCCAAAAACTCTCAGCGACCCAAAGCCTATTGATCGGCTGCCGAGGTTCCCAATCTGGAAGCTCATATACTTCCAAAATACCGGCCCTGACTATTTCATCGACTGTTGCCATATAAGTCAAGCGTTGCTGTAGGGCAATGATACTATTGATTAAATTATGGTTATCTTGGGCGCATCTTCGGAAACTCGGCGAATCCGATTGCACTTGAGCTCCACTATAAACTTTGACGCGTGCAGTGTGACAATACCGTTTTTGGTAGATAGTCGGTTTGGCTGGGAATTCGCGTCTCGGCGAGTCCGGTCTACCGCCAGATAATAATGCGCAACACGAGGGGCATCGGTGACAAGTGTCGCACTGCGGCGCGGGGCTATCTGCTCGCGAAGGAAGCGGCTGCCTTTGCTGCAAATGTGTGTCACATGGACGAATTCAGGACGGTGAAAGCGCTTGAGCTGACCCTTGATCAAGCCACCTCTTTACGACTCGTCGCTCGCCAGCGGCATAGGCATGCTGCGGTTCAACCGCACCGCCTTGAAGATGCCGTCGGCCGTGGCGGATGTCCGGGTGCCCTTGGGGAAGCCGTTGAGATCGATGCGCAGCGAAGCGTCGCCGGTCAGCTTGCCGCCGATCGGCCCCATCAGGCCGGATTGCGCTCCGTTCTTGAGCAGCGTGCCGTCGATCTCTTTCGGCCGAACGCTCTTCGCGCCCATGGTGGCGCGAAGCCGCGCGCCGTAGTTCTTCACCGCTGGGTTTTCGAACTCTTCGGTGAGCGCCGCATTGCCGGAGCGCATTGTTTCGGGCGAGGCGTTCATGAGGGCGCGACGCGATCGGCGATATCGGTCGCTCATCGCCTCGTGCGCCATGTAGCGGGATTGACCCTCAAGGCTGTTGTCGGCGTAGCCGTTCTTGCGCAACCATTTCAGCATGCGGCTACGTCGGTCTAGGCGAGCCCCATAGATGCCATAGCCGGTGCCGCCGTCATGGGGCAGGTTAGGGTTGAGATTGCTCTCAGCGATCGCCTGACCGGCCAGCATCGATGCCGCAGTGTCGAGGTTCGCTTCCGGCACACCCTCGCGCCGGAGCTGATCCATCATCGCGGTCTTGGCCGTGGCGATGCGATCATGCGTCCGGCCGCTCAATCCAGCATCACGCCGCCCGCCGCCGTCGCCCGGACGTGCGGCCGGGCCGTCATCGTCGCGGCTTCCGTTCGGCAGCACCTTGAAGCCGCCGCCGCTATGAAAACCCTCGATGGACCGCTTGACGCGGGGGAAGGGCGATGCCGATCCGCCCGTGTCGCCGTCCGGATGGTAGGCCATCGGCTGATAGCCCCCGGCAAACTTTTCGGCCTCGGTCACCTTGTTCTCAAACGTCCATTCCCGCAGCGCTTCGATGACACCTTTCTTGGTGCCCTCAGCGATCGGCTTCTCCGGGTCGGGGCCGACGGCCTTGCCGCCGAACCAGTGATCGTTGTTCTTCCATTGGTGCTTAGGGTCGGTCTTGTCGAACGACGGCCGCGATAGCCACTCAGTGAGACCCGACTTGTTCGAGAGCATTGCGATCGTCTCGATCCACCAGCGAAACTCATGCGACACGGCTTCGACAGTGTGCGCGAATTGCGTCACCAGCTTCGGCCCAGCGCCGCCGAAGGTGTTGATCATGTCGCGCTCGAAGCCTTGCTGCGACTCGCGCAGATGATCGAACGCCTCATTGAGCTCCTGAAACAGCTTCATGTTGAGCGGGTGCGCTTTCTCCCATGCAAACCCGGCATCGAAGGCTTCGCGCAATTCCTTGCCGTTCTTGGTCGCCAGCTCGGGCGGGATGCTCAGCGCCTCGAAAAACTTGCGCTTCTGATCGACCGGCACGTCGGGGTGCTTGGCAAAGAAGTTGAACAATGCCTGCATCTGGCTTTCGCGACCCTTGACGCCGTTCAAGGCCGACGCCAGCGCCGCGCCCATGTTGCCGAACGTGCTGGTCATGGCGTTAAGCTCTTCCGGTGAGCCACGGGAGAGCCGATCGAGATGGCCACCAAGTTCGGCCACCGAGCTGATGGCCTTATCCTGCGTCACGCCAAGCCGCTGGAAGGCCATGCTAATGGCATCGACGTGACCGGCACTGACGCCGCCGCGCTTCGCCGCATCAGAAAAGATATTGTATTGCTCACCCGCGCGCTTAAGGCTCTCGGTAAACTTGCCCATGGCCTCGCTCGCGCCGAAGGTGGTCACACCGAGCGCCGCCATCGTCGGCGTCAAACCGGCAACGACGATCTCGCGGGCTTTGTTCATCCGCTCGCCGAGCTCTTTGAGGTGGCGGGCATGCTCGCGCGCCGCCTTGGCAGCTTCACCGTGCGAGGTTTTTGCCGTCTTGTTGATTTCCTTGAGCGCGCCCGTCAGGTCTTTCAGCGGGCCGCTGAATTTGTCCACGACCTCAGCGACGAGGCGCATCGTGTCTTGTTCGCTCATGGCTCAACCCTCACTTTTCGCGCAGCGGCTCGGCACCGGCACCGAGACCATCGGCGCGACACAGCATGATGTTGGTGATGGTGCCTTCCTGCGAGCTCTGCCGGTGCGCGATACCCTTGATCATGAAGATCATCGATTGATCCGGCACCAACATCGGCGACTCTACCGTGATCAGCTCGCGCAAGTGCGCGAACCAGAGCGAACCGTCCGGACATAGCCAGCCCTGCGTCGTCACCACGCCGTCAACCAGATTGTATTTGACGAAATCGGCCTCATGATCGGCGCGCATCTGCATGGCGCGCTGATCGCCCAGCTCTTCGGCGATCAGCGTCATCGAGCGACTGACCGGGGGATCGACCTTGGCCGATGCCGAAACCTGCGCATTGTCGTAGGCGCTATCGCGGTTGGCGTCTTGGCCGACGACCTTTAGATCGTCGAGATGCTCATTATTTTTCAAGAGCAGTTGGCCCCGCAGGATGTTGAAGCCCTCGCGCAGCGCGTTGGTGCCGCGTCGCGGGCCACGGAAGGCGACGATGCCGCCTTGGCCGTCATCAACCATGTGCAGGTTACGCATGCGGCACAGCCGCTCGATAAAGTTGAAGCGGGTCTCGCCAACATGTTCGGAAACGCGGGCGAACGGGATGTTCGCGCCAGCCGGGTTGCCGTCGATACTGAATTTGACCCCGGCCTTGCCGAAGCACGCGCTGGCGATCTGCTGCAGCGTGGCGTTGGTGTATTGACCGGGCGAGGCGTCCACCGTGGACGGATTGAGCGCTTGCGCCTTGCTGGCGATGCCGATCTGCACGCCGTGGCTGTTATTGTCATAGGCCGTCTGGCGCAGATAGACCCGGCCGTCGAGCACAAGCTGACCGGCCAAATGCACCTGCGCAGCGTCGCCCGGTTTCAACTTGAGTGCGGCGAGCGACTTCGCTCCGGAGCTGGGCTCGGAAACTGTCAACATCGCATGGTCAATCACGTCATCGGTGCTATGGGTCACTTCGACTGATTGCCAGATATCGTATTTCTGACCGAGTGCGGTGACGACGCACAGCTCATTGGGCTTCGGCATGGTCATATCCAATCAAGGTCGGAAACCGCGCAGCGCTTTGCGCCGCACGCGTCATCTGCTCGCGTCGTGCAAATTCGGCTTGCTGGTTTTCACGTGAAACTGCCGAGGCGATTGCCGCGTCGATTTCAGCGGCGTTGAGCGTATGCGCCGGATGATCGATCAGCGCTTGCGCAATCGCCAACACGACGGCCCGGTGTCGGTTGATGAGCGCAACCGCTTCCTCGAAGGCGAAAATCATAAACTGCTCGATAGAGCGTTCCGAGCTGCAGATCAGGGTCGCCAACGTCTTGCACTTCACCACGTCGCTGACCGCATCCCAAGGCGGGTTGTCGGTGTGCAGGATCGTCTCGGCGGCGGTGCCTGCCATCAACTCGATCGCCGAAATATGGACATTGGCAAAAACGTCCGCGACGGCATCGCGCGCTTCGCCGGGGCCGGGCATCATCGGGCCGATCGTCTCGACTAGCTTCGGCGCGGCAGCATCGCCGTCGGCATTGCTCAGCTTGGTGCCAGGATTTGCCGGACCCCACGTCAGCCCCGCAAAGCCATCACCGGGCACGATGGTGACGCCACCGACCTCGCTGCCAAGAGCTCGCCCGACCACAACGTGACCGGCTTCATGCAGCGCGACGCGCCAGCTATCGGTCGGCGAACGGCCGCCGATGAGCAGCGATTGATCGAAAGCAGAACGTCCGGCAGCATCCACCACGTTGCTGCCGGACGCCGCCGCTTCGCTCGCTCGGGTCAAAGGATCACAATCCCCGCGCGATCGGAAGTTCATGGCAATGCCTTAAGCTGTCGCCGCAGCATGCGAAGTTTCGCTCCGGCAATGGTCATACGCTCAATCATGCGCTGCCGTGCTCCCATGCGAGCAAGCGCAGCGCGGATATAACCCGGAGCGCTCTTGATGGTGCCGCCGAGGCTGCGCACGCCAGCCGATGCGTCGGCCGGAACGGTCACCATCGACACCTCAAGCAGCGTCCATTTCGTGGCCTCGAAATTGAGGTTTTCTTCGAAGCTGGCATAGGCTGCATCAACCTCACGGCCATCCGCGTCGGTGACCTTCCACGCCTCAACAGTGTAGCCAACCGAGACCGCGCGAAGCTCGCCACGGGCGACCATCGCTTCCGCCAACTGCCCAGCCGGTGTCGCGTTAAAGACCAGCTTACCCCAAAGCTCGCCTCCCTTAATCCACGTCGTGACGACCCGGCCCAGCGCATTGCCGATGCCGGTTTGCTGATGGCTGTCGAGCAGCGGAATGCCGCCGCTATTGAGGCGCGTGGTATCCACGGCGGCATTCGAAATGCGCAGAACCTCAGTGCCGTAAAATCGCCGGACCGGCGAGCCTTGCGAAAGCACGCAATCGACAGCATGGGCGTTCGCATCATAGCTCGCTGGTGCAACGTCGCCGGACCGCTTGGCGATCTCACCGGGACGCGGCGCAGTGTGCTTACGTGAGGCGTTCATCGGGCAAACTCCGGCAGACCGATATCGAAGCACGCGGCTTGGTCTGGGGGGTTGATCGGCTCCGCATCGCGATGATTGAACGCATGGAGGTGATCGGACGGAACGACCGCTTCAAGCGCCAGTGCGCGATCGAGCAGGGCGGCAGGGAGCGTGACCAGCGAATGCCGCGCGGCCATTTGCATTTCGCCATGCTCATCGCGCCATTTGATATCGCGCAGGCAGAAAACAGGGTTCGTTGCGATGCTCATGGGTCAAACTCCGAAAGTGTTGACGTGATACCGCGCGCCGGTTTCCACCGGCATCGGCTCAAATGCGACGCCCGGCACCAGCTCCGGTCGAGGCTGAGGTTGCGTCGTGTCGCCTTCGATGAGGCTGACGCACCGGGCCGGGTCAGGTCGATAGACCCGGCCATGACCCAGCATCTGGCGGCGGCGCGGGTGATCGATCGGAACAGCAGCGTCGAGTTCGATCGCGCGCGCGGCGATATCGGGCGGAAGGTCAATGTCGAAAAATTCCGGCTGGATGCGCAGGTCGCCGTTCGCATCGAGCCATTTGATGGGCCGCGTCGTGAACACCCGCGTCGTCGCGGGCGGCACGTGGCGCGTCGGCTGGGCTTCCCGCTCAGGCCGGGGCAGGGAGGCCGGAGCGCTACCGTTGCGCGTCGCATTGGCGATGTCGCGAAGCACTTGCGACAACAATTCGGCCGACTCCGGGATTTCGATCAGGGCGCGACCACAGAAGCCATGTAAACCGCTCGCGTCAGGCGTGAGAGCCACCGCGCGCTCGGTGAGAGCGGCCATCTTCTGCATCAGCCCAGCAAACTCACTACCGACTTCGCCAAGGCGTTCAGCGACGTCATCAATCACAGCCGCCGTCTCGGCGCGGCGCTTCAGATCGTCTGCCGCATCCCGGCGTTGTTCGGCCTGCCGGATGCTCTCGTCGGCTTCGTGGAGTCCATCGCTGAGCGTTCGAACCCGATCTTGTGCCATCCGCATGGCACTTTCAGCAGCTTCGAGCGCGGCATCATCAGCGTCGGTGAGCGCAAGCTGTCGAACGTTGGCGTGATGCTCAGCCACCGCACGTTCCGCCGCAGCTAGGCGCGCAGCAATCTTGTCGCGTGCCGCGCGTGCGATATCGATGTCGGCGGCGTTTTTCGATGAAAGTCGTTTGCTGAATGGCAGACGCATGACGTGGTGTCCTGATGCGAAGGTGACGTTAATCGCATCATGATTCAGCGCCGCGACAAAGCAACGCCGCAAAACCAGAAAAACCAAGATCGGGAAAGCAAGTTCAACTTGCGCCAGAACGAAACTCAAATCCCATGCTGCAGTTGCTAATATCGAGCAGGGCCTTGCCGATCTGCTCAGCGAACGCGGCAAGTACATGGCCGCGTGCAAGCGCATCCGCGAGGTGATCGCCGACGACTATGACCGGGCATCCGATCGCGGCATCAGCAAGAAACTGCTCAAGTCCATCGTCAAAGAGCGCGGCCTCCTGCGCAAGATCGCCAGCCTCACGGAGCAACTTGAGTCGGATGAGCGCAGCGAGCGCGAGATGCTGCTCGATAAGCTGGGCGAGTTTGCCGACACGCCGCTCGGTCAGGCTGCTCTCAACGCGACCGACGGCGGTGCCGTCCTCGCCTCGATCGGGGCGTAACGCGTATGAACCAGCAAACCACGTTGGCCCTCGTGCCCGATACGGTCACGTTCAACTACGCGGCGCTTGACCGTGAAAAGGAAGTCGCAGCCCGCGCAGCGGCTTCCTTGATCAAAGCGCTCATGCAGCGCGCCGCTGGCGATATCATCGAAATCGGTAAACAGCTCCACGAGCAGAAAGAGGCACTGCCTCGCGGGTCGTTTATTCCGTGGATCGAAGCGGAATTTTCCATGAGCACGCGGTCTGCTCAAATGTACATGCGGATTGCCGAGAAACTCGGAGACAAATACGCAACGGTTGCGCATTTGGGGGTGCGGGCGCTCAACGAGTTAGCGTCGATCGACGGACCGGAAGTTGTTGCCGAAGTTGAACGTCGCATCGCTGCCGGTGAAATCCCCACCGCCGCCGATATCCGGCGCATGAAGGAAGAGGCCGAAGCGGCGAAGGCCGAAGCGGCAGAGCTTGAGCAAGCGGTTAGCAACGCCGAAAAGGAAGCGGAAGAGCTGACGCTCAAGGTTGAAAAGATCGAGGAAGAAAACCAAAGCCTTAAGGATCACGCGCTCGATCAGGCCGAAGCCAAGGCCGACCGAAAGTATCGCGCGCTGATCAAAGACCTCAAGGCGAAAATTTTCGAGCTTGATGCTGCGCTCAAGAAGCAAGCCCCAGCGGAGAACGTCGCCGCTGATGCTCCCGCCGCTGCGACCAGCAACGTCGTCAGCCTCGTTCCACGTGAAACTACCAGTGCCGGTGATCAGCCGTCCGGCAATGAGACTGTCACCGAGACCGATGCACTCGGCGGCAATGCCCCTGATGTTGATGCGAGTGATCCTGCGGTCGGTGCTCGCGTCATTCACGATGCGCTTTCCAACATCGATCAATCAACGACCACGCCAGCGGTGTTTTGGACGATTTTCGGCACGCCTGCCAGCAAAGCGTCGGCCGCCCAATGGCTTCGCAAGGCCATCCCCCTTCTGACCCAGCTCGAAAAGGAAATGCCACTATGAGTTTGATCTTTAAGCCGCCGTCCGCACCATTCGTTGTTGCGGAGAAGGATTTGAAGCGAGCCTTCAAAGAGCACGCGCTGATCGTTGGTGACATGCGCCGCTCGATCGGCCGACAAAAGCAGTCCATCCTCGGCACGGTCCGCAAGCAACTCACCCTTGATGTTGGCGTCGAGATCGTCACCGCGATGCTCGATGATTTCGACAAGCGCAACGGCAAACTCGAAAAACCGATTGCCCATCTGTATTTCGAGAAAGGTCGGCGAGCATGGGTCTCACAGCGCCTTTCGCAGATGGCTTCACTCAAGTGGTCCGCGACGGGTGGCAACGACGTTGAGCGTCTCTGGAACGCCGTTGGCGATCTGGTGATCACTGGCCGAACCAAGACCGGGCTCAACATCTATCATCCGTCTGACAGCGCGACGGGCATCGAGATCGGATGCTTCCTCGGCCTTGTGCGCGGTCGTAGCGTCAGTGCGGCGCATCGCTCATCCGAAGCTGTCCAGTTGTTGACCGACGGGGCCGCAGCGATCGGAGACCGGACGCTTGAGGTCGCCTACGCCGAAGAGTGCGAACGCTACCGCTTCACGGGCTGACCAATGCCGCGACGCCCGATCATCATGGCACTCGATTTGGCGTCGCGGACCGGCTTTGCGATTGGCGAGGTTGGGCAGAAGCATCAGCCGAATAGCGGCTCGATCCGGTTTGCATCGGCCGGTGCGTCGCGTGAAGCGGCGTTTGCCGGTGCGGTGACGTGGTTCTCGGAAGCCATCCGCATTCACGAGCCGGACGTGCTGATTTGGGAAAGTCCGTTGCCGACCTCGTTCAACCGGGGCAAGACCACCGCGAACGTCACAGCGCTGCTCTATGGGCTCCCGGCTATCGTTGGTGCCGTTGCGTATCTGCGCAAGGTTTACGATATGCGCACCGCTGAGGTGCGCGACGTGCGGCGGCACTTCATCGGGACGGCTCACGGTGACCGTGCAGGAGCGCGTGGTGACGCCGGGCCGAAGGTGCATGGATCAGAACGCGACCGCCGACCCGCGTTTTTTCGATATGCCCAAACCGAGCACGATCGCGCAAGGTCTGGACCGCAACCCCAAGTTCAAACGCTAGCTGTTTCGCTGGTTGCCATTGTTTCGGGTCGAGTGCGGCGATCGACGCTTTGTCCGCTAGCTCGCGATGGTCCGGCAACGTTTCGGGCGGACTCCACGACCACGCCACCGTATCGGCGTTATCGGCTTCAACCTGATATTCAGCGGTTTCATTCATCGGGGTGCGCTTTCAACCGAGATCATGCGAGAAATTCGGCAACATGCGGAAGCCCCTCAAATGCAACTGGGTGTAGAATTGGATCGGGCTCGCGCGTGACCCGACCCCCTGCCACCCTCCGGAAGAACCTTTTGCGTAATAGGAGGCTCTCCCGGCAGCCGATCTTGGCGAGGGCCGTCGTTCCTATGCAGCGTGCTCGCGCTCGATCCGTCGGGCTTCGGCCGGGTGCTCGCGTTGCAGCCATTCGACCATGCCTTCCGGCGAGAGTGGTGAAGCGTCATCATCAACGCCGTAGCCTCGTTCGGTGCGACGCCAGCTCGGGTGCAGCATCAGCGCGCGAAGGTATTGACTGCGCATGACGCTATCGCGCCGCCGCTGAGCGGCAGCGTCGAGTGCTTCGTCGAGCATGGTCTTGATAGGGTCAGTCATGGGAGCATCCTTCATGTGTGACAGGTTGTAACGTTGAGCTGGTAACGTCGTTCGTGTGAGTGACAACGCCCGCGACATGAGCGATTCCACGATTACGCGTGCTGGCGTGACCGCCGCACGCTTGTAACTCATGGTAACGTCCGCTCCGATCGGAGTCGGCGCGATCGAAGGTGAGGGCGTCTTGGCAGCGCGCGCGCTTGGGCGCGGCGCGCGGAACTTAGTACTTGCTGAGCCGCTTCGCTGTCCGAAGTAGTTCGGCAGTGACTTAGTACCAGTCAAAGAACATTGCCGAAGCACTTCGGACAGTCCGCTAAGTGTTGTTTGTGAGGCAAGGGTTGGCTTGCCCTTGCGCCGCCACGTGCGTTCGCTCATACCGACCGCTTCCCATGGCTTAGTTCGGGAGAAGGAATTGGCTTCGTACTCGGCGCGGGGGATTGCGCCTGCAGCTCGCCGCTTGGCTTCCTTGTGCTTCTTATCGTTAAGTGCGCGCCGGGCTTTGCGACCCTGCTGATCAAGATCGACAGCTCCGATCGTTTTGATGCGAAGCTGCATGCGATCAGCCATCGTCAAGCCAAGCTTGTGCGCGAGGGTATCAGGCTTCCATGTATGCGGACTGCCTAAGATACGAGCGACGAGAAGATTGCGTTCCTCATCGCCAAACCACGGTGCCCAGCGTCGTGCCCATCCGGTCATCTTCCGCTTCGCGTCGTGACAACGAGCCAGATGGCACAGCATCACAAAAAGATCGTCGCGACCGGCATCGTCATCCGGCAACATGTCGCCATATCGATGCTTGAAGAGGCGCTCAAGTTCGCTCGATCGCAGAACTGGGAATGGGATGCGTGAATTTTGTTTTGGGGAATGCTGGCGAGCGTTCCATGCGTGGCGACAAGCGATTTCGTGATGCTTGCCCTTGGCGTCCGTGTTGGCGGGATAGTCTTTTTTGTGAAGATGAGCTTGCGCGGGAGAGTCGGTCTGACTATACATTTGGTCACACACACACTTCGTTTGAGTTAGCGCCCCGGATCGTTTGGCGACGATGCCGGGGCATTCTTTTTTGGTGGTGAAGCTACGCCGTGCCGCCCAGTCGTGGCAGCGTCTCATAAAGCTGGTGGATAGAAGTCAAATTCACTTGGGTTTTGCCATCGAGCTTTCGCGCCTCGATCAACCCGCGATTGATCAGTGAATGCAACTTCGTCATGCCGAAATTGCCTTCCTCGCAAGCCTTACGCCGCGAGCCCCATCGCTTCGTGCTGCTGGGGAATGCCAACGCGCGCAATTCAGCGTCAACGAGTTGTTCGGACATTGAGTGATCTCCATAGCAATGAGCGTTCGCACTCGCTTCAAGATGATCGCGCGTGAGTCTCGACGCAAGTGTATTGTTTTGAACAAATACTAGAAACCACTGTGCCGCAGTCACTTCCGTCAAGTTGAGCTTGACGCTTTCTACCTTGGGAAGCGGAATGAATTCGACTCGCTTGTGATGACGTGTATAAATTTATACAGGAAGTCACTGCGGCGCAGGCGTTTTCTGTGCATCAGCGTGCAAAGAAATTCACGCGCGACTTGACATTGGCCGAAGCGATCGCGAATTTGATCGCACTGTCCCTTGGGGTGCCGGAGCAAAAATTCCCTATCCAACTTCGTATTCCGGGTTGGCCACGGCGATCGGACATCAATTGCAATTGGTCGTTCGACCAATGCACTGCCTGTTGCGAGGCTTTGCCAAGCGACGGTAGCCTTTGATGGTGCGTCGCAATGAATAACCTAATGACGATTGAGCAGATAGCGCAGCGGCTCAACAGTTCGCCCGATCACGTCAAGGCATTGGTCAAGGACGGCTCTCTTAAGTTCGTCAACATCGGGCGGGGCAAGAAGCGGCCTCGTTATCGCTTCGCCGAAAGTGATCTTGCTGAATTCGTTGAGCGGCGCACGATCAGAGAGGCTCAACCATGTCAGTTTTCAGAATCAAAAACTCACCGGTCTATCACTACGAATTCCGGCTCGAAGGTCATCGGTTTCGCGGAACTACGGAAACTGCGAACCGCCGCGAAGCGGAAAACGTAGAACGTCGGCGGCGCGAGGACGCCAAGCGACAGCTTGCAGCCGCCAAAGCATCGCCGAATGTCTCGCTGCGATTTGATGATGTTGTCGGCCGCTACTGGCAAGAGGTCGGCCAGCATCTTGCAGGCGAGGGGGCTGACAATTGTTTCCGCGATTTGGGACGCCTTGTCGATTACTTCGGTCCCGATAAGTTGCTCACCGACATCGATAACGATGACATCGCGCGACTTGTAGCTTGGCGGCGCGGTCAGCGTGTTGCGCGCTACCGCAAGGTCCGGGGCCGCATGGTGCGGGATGACGACGCGCCCTTGGTGGCCCCGGCCACGGTCAACCGGTCCACCACGGGTGTCCTTAAGAAGTTGTGCATGCGCGCCCGTAACGTATGGGGCGTTCAATTTTCACGGTGGCCGAACTGGCGGGAGCATTTTTTAACCGAGCCGATCGAGCGGGTCCGTGAACTGCACGAGGGTGAAGAGGAGCGCATCATCGGTGCCGCGCGGAATGACTATGCTCCACTGATCGAGTTCGCCCGCATGACCGGGCTGCGCAGCAATGAGGTTCGGACGCTGGAATGGTCTCACGTCAATTGGGGCACCAAGCAAATCATTCGGCTCGGCAAGGGCCGCAAGCGGGTCGTCACGCCGATTACCGATGAAGTGCGCGAATTGCTCTTCCCGCTGCAAGGGCACCATGAACGGTATGTATTCACCTACGTCTGTCAGCGACGACGAGGCAAAGAGCTCATCAGGGGGCAGCGCTATCCGGTCACCAAGGAAGGTCTGAAAACCGCATGGCGGCGGCTTCGCAAGACGGCGGGAGTGGATGGGGAAGGCGGTTTCCGATTTCACGATTTCCGGCACGATCTGGCGACCAAGACGTTGCGCGAAACCGGCAACATGAAGTTGGTCCAGAAGATGCTCAATCACTCCAATCTGACCACGACCGCGAAGTATGCGCATGTGATCGACGATGAGGTCGCTGCCGCGCTGCAAATGCGCGCCAAGGGGCGTGTCAGAAAGGCGGATTTGACTACCGGGGTCGAAGGCCGTCCCCATACAAGTACCCATAGTGCTGTCACAGACGCCGACAAGCTTTTGGTTGGCAATGAGAAATCCGCATAAACCTACGACTCTGGGGGACTAGGGGTCGTGGGTTCGAATCCCGCCGCTCCGACCATCTAAAAGCCCGTAAGGGCTTTTTTCATTTGATCGACCTTCCTTGGACGGCACCCGAACCCGAACGAAAAGCGCAAAAGCGGGTTTCGGGGCAGGGAAGCCCTTTCGCTTCCGACCACGATTCCTCGCGTTTTCTGACCTGACCGGTTCCCATTCGGTGCCAAAGCGCTACATTGGGTTGTCGGCATTGTTTCGGCAACTGAGGTTCAGCTTGTTGAGGCGGCTTCGACCAACGAAGGCCCACCATGTTCCAAGCCCTCGCCCTCTCCACGTTCATGGTCGCCGCATGCATCGTTATTCACTATGAAATGCTGCGATACATGTCGGTTCTCATTCCCGCACTCAAAGTCGCGGTTCGCCTGAAAGTCCTGCTCGTCGTTTTGGGGTGTTTCATCGCCCACACGATCGAGGTTTGGCTTTATGCCTTCGCGTATTTGCTGCTTGATCATTTCGGCCTGGGTTCGCTCAAGGGCCATATCGAGGAGCACTTCGCCGACTTCCTCTACTTTTCGGCGACGTCGTATTCCACCCTGGGAATCGGCGACGTGTACCCGACCGGGGTGTTTCGCCTGATTTCCGGCATCGAAAGTATCAACGGCCTGTTTCTGATCGCGTGGTCGACTTCGTTTACGTACTTCGTGATGAACCGGCTTTGGCCGCTGCACTCTGACGACTGAAACGATGGAACGTTTTCCGTTACATAGGTGCGCCGGGCCTCAGAGGCTCGCGGGTTTCGCTGGTGAATATTTTGTTAACGCCGGAGGCGGTGTTTCGGGAGGGGCTCGGCGAACTGTCAGGAAACGAGACAGCGTGTCCGAAATATCGCAAGCAGGCGGAAAAAGCCAAATCCCGCCGATGATACCGCAAGCCCAGCTACAACCGTGTGTTACACTTGCGCATATTTCACGCGGGGGATTCGATGAAAAAGCTGTTTCTTGCGAGCGCGGTCCTATTCGGTTTTGTTGCTTCGGCTTCGGCGGCTGATCTTGGCTCCCGGCCATATACTTACACCAAGTCTCCGGTTCCGAGCCCGGTCACCAACTGGTCCGGCTTCTATGTCGGCGTCATGGGCGGCTATGGCTGGTCCGACCAGATCCGGCTGAGCAGCCTGGGTGGCGGGATCGCGGTGACGACCAGCGATCTGCAGGGCGGCTTCGGCGGTGGCACCATCGGCTACAGCTGGCAAGCGCCGGGAAGCCAGTTCGTCTGGGGCTTCGAAGTGGATGCGGCGGGTTCCGGCATCGGCTACTCCGAGACACAGCTTGGCGTGACGGTCGAAGACAAGATCCGCTCGTTCGGAAGCGTGACAGGCCGGCTCGGCATCGCAGCGAACTCCGCACTGTTCTACGTCAAGGGTGGTTACGCGTGGGCCGACAACCGGTTCACCGTCTCCAACGTCGCTGCCTCATTCTCGGAGAGCCGGGTGAGTTCTGGATGGACCGTCGGTGGCGGTCTCGAATACATGTTCGCCCCCGCATGGTCGGGCAAGATCGAATACATGTATGCCGACTACGGCAACCAGAACTATCTCTCGAACAACATTGTCGGCGGCATCGATGTCGGCGCGACGGTTCACACCATCAAGGCCGGCGTGAACTATCACTTCAACTGGACCAGCCTGCGCGGCTACTGATATTCCGCGCCGCATGTGAATTGAAAAGCCCCGGTTCGCCGGGGCTTTTTGTTTATGCGGAAACCGCGATGCGAAGCGTCGCAGTTATCGCGACGGTTATCCGATCGGTCGCCGTTCGTATGATTGACGACGCGTCGCTCCAACGATGCGCATCGTCGGCGCTGCTGTCGGCACTTGATCGATCCCCTGATCGCAACGCTCATGCGCAGGCGCAGCCAGAAGTGCTGCGATGAGCTTTTTGCGGCGCGCATGTTGCTGTGCTGTGCCGGTGTGCATCGCGATCGTTACGGATTGCGCTCAGAGTTCCCCATACGATTGGCGAGTCGGATTTGTCCCCAACTGGGGATTGCGGGCTATCCGGCACATCGTCCACGGTTCAGCGTGGCGGCTTTCGATCGCGCGTACCGATGAATCCCGCCGGGAACAGAATGCAACTCATGTGAAAAGCCTACCGCTTCGTTTTGCAAATGCGGATCATCAGGGAGCGACGATCATGGCACTCATCAATGGCACACCTGGCGACGACAACCTGGTCGGCACATTACTGGCTGACACCATCAATGGCTTTGCGGGGAACGATACGCTGACCGGTCTCGATGGCGACGACACCATCAACGGCGGTGCGGGTAATGACTCGATAGATGGCGGGGTGGGCGACGACATTCTGAACGGCAACCAGGGAGATGACTCGATCCTGGGTGGAGACGGCAACGATCAAATCAGCGGCGGCGCCGGGAACGATACCGTAGACGGTGGAGCAGGCGATGACACCGTTCACGGCAATGCCGGCGACGACATCATCGACGGCGGATTGGGCAACGATCATCTGTTCGGTGATGCCGGGATCGACACCATCAATGGCGGCGACGGCAACGATGTGATCGACGGCGGCGCCGGCAACGATATCCTCTCCGGTGGCGCGGGCGACGACACGATCACTGGCGCGGCCGGTGACGATACGCTCAATGGCGGCGACGGCAACGACTCGCTTTCGGGCGGCGTTGGCGACGACACCATCAACGGCGATGCCGGCGACGATACGCTCACCGGCGGCCTCGGCAACGACACCATGGATGGCGGCGACGGCAACGACACGCTGAATGGCGGGCTCGGTGACGACATCATGAACGGCGGTGCTGGCGATGATCTGCTCAATGGCGGCGCGGGCAACGACACCATGAGCGGCGGCGATGGCATCGATACGCTCAATGGCGGCGACGGCAACGATACCATGAGCGGCGATGCCGGTGACGATACGTTGAACGGCGGAGCCGGCGATGACGTCATGGACGGCGGCGACGGCAACGATACGATGAATGGCGATGCCGGTGACGACTCCATGACGGGCGGTGCGGGCAATGACACCATGAGCGGTGGCGACGGCGCCGACGAAATGTCCGGCGGCGACGGCAATGACACGCTCGATGGCGGCGCAGGCGACGATACCCTCGACGGCGGCAACGGCGTCGATGTCCTGACTGGCAGCGACGGAGCCGATACGCTGACGGGTGGTGCCGGCAACGACACCCTGGACGGCGGCGCGGGCGATGACGAACTGAATGGCGGCAACGGTGCCGATATTCTGAGCGGCGGAGCCGGTGACGACGTGCTGACCGGTGGCGCAGGCACCGACACCTTCAATTTCGGTGACGGCACCGGTGCCAGCTTCGGCAATGACGAAGTGACCGATATGAGCTTCGCCGATGGCGACGTGGCACACGTCGATGCGCCTGTGGGGTTCGATCCGTCGACTGTCGTTGTCGATGACGACGGGACCAACACGACGCTCGACTTCGGGTTCGGCACGATCACGCTCGACGGCGTGACCGGAGGCGGCACCCCGTTTGCGTCGATCGACGACATCAACAACGCCGCGGGCTACACAGCCATCGAGGTTGTCTGACCATGACTCTCGCGTAGGGCGGCATTCGTGCCGCCCTACGCCTTTTCGGTATGCCGCAATTCAGGCTGCGCGTTATGAGTCATCAGAGCTATTCGGCCCGCGCCAAGTCGCCGATCAATGTCATTCCGGGACGGCCGACGCTTGCCTGGGTCGTGGTTTTCAGCATGTCGGCGAATGTGCTGCTGCTGGTTCTGCCGTTCTATTCCATTGAAGTGTTCGACCGCGTGTTGAGCAGCGGCAGTGTGGAAACGCTGGTCGGCCTGACGCTGATCGGGGTTTGCGCACTCGTTCTCAGTGCATTTTTCGATGCGTTCCGCTTTCGCTTGCTCAGCCGATTTGCGGTGACGTTCGAGCAAAGCATTGCGCCGCTGGTGTTGAAGGCGACGATCGCGGACCCGGCGCGGCGGCGCGATGGCAACACCCACGATCTCGTCAAGGTGCGCGAATTGCGGACGTTCCTGTCGAGCGGCGCGGTTATCACCCTGGTCGATGCGCCATTCCTGCCGGTCTTCATTTTCATCCTGTTCTTCATTCATCCGTACTACGGCATCATCGTGCTGACCGGCGCTATCGTGCTGTCCACCATGGGGTTCGTCAGCAGCAGGATCGCTCGCGCCGAGATTGCGCAGGTCAGCGGCGCGACCGTACGCAGCCAGGCGATGATGGATGGCGTCGTGCGGCACGCCAATTTCATCCGCGCGATGGGGTGGACCACCGGTGCGATCCGCGCCTTCATGCGCGTAAACGACGAAGCGTTATCGCCGGTGGTGCGCGCCAGCGAACGCGTGGCCGCGATTGCGTCCGCGGCGCGCATGGTGCGTTCCATTCTGCAGATCGTTTCTATCGGGACCGGCGCTTGGCTGGTGCTGCAGAACGAGGTGCTGGCCGGCAGCCTGATCGCAAGTTCGATCATGGTCAGCCGCACCTTGCAGCCGATGGAAAGTCTGATCTCGGCCTGGCGCGGCGTGATCGGGGCGCAGGAGTCGTGGAAGAAGGTCAGCGCCGCAGTGTCGTGGACATTGACGCAACCGCGTCGCACGTTGTTGCCGCCGCCGACCGGACTGCTGGAAGTCAGTCGCGTCGTCTACGGCGTGCCGCACGCGCGGCGTCCGATTTTGGCGGGTATCGGGTTCCGTTGCCGGCCCGCGGAAATCGTCGTCATCATCGGTCCGACCGGTGCCGGCAAATCCACCTTGCTGCGCCTGGCATCGGCGCTGGAGCGTCCCAGCGCCGGGGAGATCCGGCTCGATCGCGCGCTGCTGGAGAACTGGGAGCCCGATCAGCTCGGGCGCTACATCGGCTATTTGCCGCAGGATGTGGAGTTGCTCGCCGGGACGGTGGCGGAAGCCATTTCCGGATTCGAGGAGAACGTGCGTGACGAGGACATCGTGGCGGCCGCGGTGCTGGCAGGTGCACACGAGATGATCCAGGCGTTGCCCGATGGCTATCAGACGCAGATCGGACGCGACGGCAACAGGCTCTCCGGCGGTCAGCGGCAACGTATCGGTCTGGCGCGGGCGTTCTTCGGCAATCGCAAGCTGATCCTGCTCGATGAGCCGAATGCCAATCTCGATCCTGATGGCGAGCAGGCGCTTTGCAACGCGATCTTGAGCGCGCGGCAACGTGGCACGACGTTCGTCATCGTCACGCACCGCCCGCGGCTGCTGACCATTGCCGACAAGGTTTTGCTGTTGCGGGATGGTGTGCAGGTCGCATTCGGCGCGTTGGCCGACGTCTTGCCGACGCATGTGGCGGAGGTGACGCCACTGCGCCGGGTGGCCGGTGCAACCCGAGCGTCAGAAGCTATCCCGATGAGGAGCAAGCCATGACGGCCCACATTCGCGATCTGACCCTCGCTGAACCCATCATATCGGAACCCGCTGAGAAGCCGAGGTCTGACACCCGGCGATTGATCAAGTGGGGCTGCATCCTTCTGGCGGTTACGTTCGGCGGCTTCGGGCTGTGGGCCACGCTGGTTCCACTGCGCAGCGCGGTGATTGCCCAGGGATTCATCAAGGTCGATTCAAAACGCAAGGCCGTGCAGCATCTCGATGGCGGTATTCTGAAGGCCATTCTGGTGCGCGAAAACGAGCATGTCGAAGCCGGGCAACTCGTGGCGAAGCTCGATACGACGCAGATCGAAGCTAATCTCGGCGTTCTCGAAACGAAATTATTTGCAGATCTCGCATTGGATGCACGTCTTATCGCGGAACAAAACGGTGCATCGGCCATTTCGTTTCCCGAAGAATTGACCAGTTCGACACGCTCCGAAGCGAAAGCGGCCATTCAATCGCAGTTGACCGAATTTGCCGCGCGATCGACGGCTATCTCCGGTGAACGTCAGCTTATCGATCAACAGATATCGCAATACACCGACTCCATACGAGGTCTTGAAAGCAATACCGAAAGCCTGGCGCAGCAGTTGCTGCTACTTCAGGAAGAAATTCGTGATACCACGTTCCTGCTCGACAAAGGGCTTGCGCGCAAGCCGCGCGTTCTGGCTCTCAGGCGAGCCGAGGCGGACATGCAGTCGCAAGTTGCGCGGAACTCGTCGCAGTTGGCGGAGACCGCCGGAAAAATTTCTGAACTAAAAGACCGTCGCAAACAACTAACCCTCAATCAGAACCAGGATAACGCCAAGCTCAGTCACGCCAACCGCGAAGAGATCGGCGACTTAAGACACCGCATCAGCGGATTGCGCGATCAGCTTGTTCGAACTGAGTTGCGAGCGCCGGAGTCCGGCAAAGTCGTCGGCCTCAACAGCAGGGAGTTGAATGCCGTGCTGGCGCCGCGGGAAACACTGATGGAGATCGTGCCGATGCAGGATCATCTCGTTATCGAAGCGGCGCTCCGGCCGCAGGATCGCGAGGAAGTGATCGCCGGGCAGGCGGCGCGGGTTCGCGTTCTCGCAATGAACATTCGCCGCAGGCCGATGCTCGATGGGCAAGTTACGACGGTTGCAGGCGATGCATTGACGGACGCCAGGACTGGCGTGGCGTCATACAAGGCGGAGATCGATCTCGTTCGTTCTCCGGATACGGACCAGTACCTTTCAAGCTTGAAACCCGGACTTCCGGTCGAGGTTTTTGTCGAGACAGGCGTAAGAACATTTGCCGAGTATCTGATGCAGCCCATCACCTTGCGGGTGCATCGGGCATTTAGGGAAAGTTGAAGAGCTAGAATTGCGAGCGCCGTGAATCTTTCGACGGGAGGTATTGATGCAGGAGAATGGCAAGACGCTGCCGATACGCAGTCCCGGGAACCTGATACGATCGTCATTCATTCCCTACCTCGACGATATCGTCACCCCCTCGAACTCCACCGCATCCGTCGCCGTCTCGCCGTCGAACCTCTGGTTTGGCCGCGCGGTGGCGCAACTGCTCGAATGCGGCAGATGCTACCTCGCCGTGCTGTCGCCCGGGGATGAGGCGGCGATGGACGAAGTGCGTATCGGCTGCACGGTTGCGGAAGCCATTCCGCCGGCCAGCGTGGTGCAGATTGCGTCGCATCTCGGCTCGCAGGACAATTGCATCTTCCAGTCCGTCGCAGCCGCGAACGGTTTCGCCCGCAAGCTGATCGGCTGGGAAAGTACATTCTCGCGCCACTGCGTGATCGGCCGGCTGCAATCGCGTAGCGGCACGATCGCGCTGTTCGTCGCCGGCTGGCGTCGTGCGCTGTTCTCGCTGGCGGAGTTCGCCAGTGTCGTTCGCGCCATCGAACTGTTGTGGGACGCGACGGACGATTGGGCGCAGATGAACATGCAGGAAAACAAGGCGTGGCTGGAAGAGATCATTCCGCCGGCGTTGCTCGTGGACGAGAACTTGAGCGTGCTTGGAATGAACAGCAGCTGCCAGCAGTTCCTGAATGACGATCGCTTGCTGCTGCTGGCGCATGGCGTGCTCGCCGGATCGAATTCGGCCGTGACCGCGCGCCTCAAGGAGGCCGTGCAGCGAACTATTGCCGCGGATCCGGCCCAGCGGTTCGTCCGCGCCACGGTGGCGCTGTCCGGAAACTACCAAAAATTCGCGTTCGCCATCGTCGGCAAGATGCCGACGCGCGATCATGCGGGGATGGCATTTATCTACGTTCCGCAGTTCGATGAACGCGCGGGCGCACGGCGCATTGCGGCCGCGTTCGAGCTGAGTTGGGTCGAGGAGCGGATTGTCTCACGCATCCTGCGTGGGCTTTGCCCACGTCTGATCGGCGCGGAACTCGGTTTCACCGAGGAGACGGTGCGAACCTATACCAAGCGCATCATGCTGAAAGTCGGAATCAACCGGCAGTCGGAATTCTTCGTCCTGCATAGCCTGACGTTCGCGCCATTCAAGATGGGCCAGAAGAACCAGTCCGCCGCGAGGATTCCAGATCGGATCCAGGTGCGCACGCGGGATACGCGAAGCAAAGCGAGCTAGTGGCGAGTGCTGGCGATGCGTTCGCGCCTGCCATTCACCGATCCCGTCGTGCTGGTGCTTCTATCGATGGTCCATTCCGGCGCGATGGTCGGCAGTGCGTTGGCGAACGATTTGCGGCTGCGCATGCCGGTCGACTGCGAGGTCGGCCGCACCTGCATCATCCAGAATTATGTCGATGTCGATCCATCGGCGGCAGCGACCGATTATACCTGCGGCACATTGACCTATGACGGCCACAATGGCACCGACTTCCGCTTGCCGTCGCTGGCTGCGCAGCGCGCGAAGGTGAATGTCCTCGCTGCCGCGGATGGCCGCGTGTTGCGCATCCGTGACGGCGTCGACGATGTCGCTGTCACGGGTGGCGCTCATGGCAAGGTAGATGGCCGGGAATGCGGTAACGGCGTGATCGTCGGCCACGCCGAGAATTGGGAAACGCAGTATTGCCACATGGCCAAGGGCACTATCCGCGTCAAACCGGGGGATTCCGTGGTGGCGGGCGATCCGCTGGGGCAGATCGGATTGTCCGGTCTGACTGAATATCCGCATTTGCACTTCACGTTGCGGCACGACGGCAAGATCGCCGATCCATTCGCCTACGGTCGCGCAGGAGGTGCCTGCAGCGGCGACGCCGAAAATCTATGGGATGAATCCGTTCGCAAGCAATTGGCTTATCGGCCCCGAACCGTGTTGAATACCGGGTTCGCCACCGATACGGTGACGCGAGAGGCCATCGAGAATGGCGAGATGGCGCAGCAGCAACCGGCTGCCAATTCGCCGGCTATCGTTGCGTTTGTCCGCGCCATTGGCCTGAAGCAAGGCGACGTGCAATCGCTCACGCTGCGCGATCCGGCCGGGCACACCCTGGCAGAGCATCACGGTGCTGCGCTCGACAAGAACAAGGCGCAAGTCATCTTGTTCACGGGCAAGAAGCGGACTCGGCCGAATTGGGAGTCAGGGACTTACACGGCAACCTATGTCGTCAGTCATGACGAGCAAACGCTACTCGAACAGCAATTCCAGTTCGAGCTGCGCTGAAGCGCGGGCGTGCGTCGTCATCCTCCTTTTACAGTCGGGACGTGAAACGGGTCGTAGTGACCTGTTGACGGCGGGTGAGGTCGAAGGCTACCAAATGGCACCGGGCGGCGGGCGTCTTGCCGTGCCGACCATCTTTCACCTCACGCGGTTCGATCCGGAAAGCGGTGCGGCTTCATGAAAGATTTTGCTGGAAAGATTGCGGTGATCACCGGAGGTGGCACCGGCATGGGCCGCGAATTGGCTCGCCAATTGGTCGCCGAGGGTTGCAATGTCGCGATGTGCGACATCTCCGCAGCCAACATGGCTGAAACCAAGCGGCTGTGCGAGGCCGCGCGTCTGCCGCAAGGATTGCGCGTCACGACGCATCTCGCCGATGTGTCCGACGAAGAGCAGATACTGCGATTTCGCGATGAGGTCGCGGCCCAGCAGCACACGGATCTGATCCACCTGCTGTTCAACAATGCCGGTATCGGTGGTGGCGGTAGCCTGTTCACCAATACGCGCGCGCAGTGGGAACGGACGTTCAACATCTGTTGGGGTGGCGTTTATCTCGGCACACGCACCTTTCTGCCGATGTTGCAAAAGGCCAGCGAAGCCCACATCGTCAACACCAGCAGCGTTAATGGTTTCTGGGCTTCGCTCGGTCCCACCACGTCGCATACCGCTTACAGCGCCGCCAAGTTTGCCGTGAAGGGCTTCACCGAAGCGCTGATAACCGATTTGCGGCTTAACGCGCCGCATATCAAATGTTCGGTGGTGATGCCCGGACATATCGGCACCTCGATCGTGTCCAATTCACGCAAGGTGCAGAACAATTCGGAGCGTGAGACGCTGGATCCGATTGAGATCGAGCAGGCGCGGATGCGGCTGATTGCGAGCGGCGTCGATGTCTCGCAGATTTCCGATGATGACATTCAGAAGATCGCGGCCGAACGGGCGCGCACATTCCTCGAGGAAGCGCCGATGACCGCGGCGGCGGCGGCCAAGGTGATCCTCGACGGGGTCAAGGCCGAGCGGTGGCGCATTCTGGTGGGGCACGACGCGCACCTTCTTGACGAGTGGGTCCGCGGTGCACCGGAGCAGGCTTATGAGCCGGAATTCCATACGCGCTTCGCCATCGAAGCCGGCTGGAAGCTGGGGTAGAACGTCATTGGATTTACGCGACGACGTCATCCTGAGGCGTGCGCGAAGCGGGCCTCGAAGGATGGCGGCCGTCGCCCTTCGAGGGTCGTGCGAGGGCACGATCACCTCAGTATGACGGCATTAGGCTCAATCTGAATTCGTTTAGCCGCGCTCAGTTTCACCCATGCGCGATCGCCTTCTCGATCATGCAATGGATACCCTTGGAGCCGTTGACCGTCTGCGTCACGCGCAGGTCGGCAGCGAGGCTGCACAGCGTGTAAGCATCCTCGCGCGACAGGCCGCGCTTTTCGCCGAGCAGCACGATCATATCGCGCAGCGCGCGCACCACGCATTGGTCGAGATCGGGGTCCATCGCCATGGTGATGTAATGCGTCGGCGTTTCCGCGCGCGGATAGGTGAAGCGCAGATCCTTGCGCAGCGTAAACCGGAACCGGCCCTGCAGCGCGGTTTCGATGGCGGTGACGCAGACTTCGCCGTCGCCCTGCGCGCCGTGACCGTCGCCGCAGGAAAACAGTGCGCCCGGCACGAACACCGGCAGATAAAGTTTCGCGCCGGGCGTCAGCTCCTTGTTGTCAATGTTGCCGCCCATGGCGCGCGGGACCAGCGAGGTGATGCGGCCCCATGACGGCGGCGGCGCCACGCCCATAACGCCGAAGAACGGCTTTAACGGTAGCTCGAGTCCCCAAGGCATGTGGCCGACCATGCGTTTTGCGTCGAGCGGAATATTGATCTGGCGATACTCCGGAAAATCGTCAGGGAGCGTTCCCATCAACGGCCGGAACAGATTGAAACCCCAGTCCTGCCGCAGCTTGATGTCGAGGATGTCGACCTCGAGCACATCGCCGGGCTCGGCGCCGGCGATCGCAATCGGCCCGGTGAGGATGTGGCCGGGCACCATGCGCTCGTTGTTGGCGTGGACGGCGTCGAGTTCGGGCGGAATGTGGAAACGGCTGCGATCCGGCAGCACGTCGGGCCCACCGGTGATGGTATCGATGGTGACTTCGTCGCCGCTATCGATGGCGAGCACCGGTTTCAGTTTGGCTTCGAAAAAGCCCCAGTGGCAGGTTGCGGGGCTGGCATGCAAATGGTGGTGCGTCATGAATGAACTCGCGGATGCGGACGGATTGCCGACTGTGCCCTGACGAGGTGGCGATGTCGAATATTCCCGCAGCGGCATCCGGCGTCGCGCGAATGAGATGTTCCCTTGGCGCATTCTTCTTCTAGGATGGCAGGGAAAGCCGGGATAGTTTGCAAGCGCCGGCAGCCAGGGAGTCCAGTCATGCAGCAGGATGTCAAACAACGCGATCCGGCGGCGCAGGAGTCGTTTGATCTACCGGGCATGGTCGCCGATCTTAACAGCCTGCTGCGGCTGAAGACGACGGTGATCGGCATGAAAATGTTTGCCACCGTTGCCGAGATGCAGGCGATTCCGAAAATCCGCCGCCCCACCGCCATTCACACCACCGATCAGATCGTCAGCATGGCCTCGCGGCTGGGCTGGACCGTCGGCATCACCTCAGCCGACTTGGTGGGTGCGCAGTGTCGTGCTGTGATCGGGTTGACGCCGCAAGATGAGAAATGGCTTGCTGGTGAAGCCTATGTCGGCGTGTGGCACGGCACCGCGGAAGATGCGCGGGCGCGACAGGAGGCGCTGTGCGTGGTGCCCTATGGCCGCTATGAGGCGATGGCGGTGAGTCCGCTGGTGAGCGGGCGGCTCAATCCACCGGATATCTGTCTGGTCTACGCGACGCCCGGCCAGATGATTATCCTCATCAACGGCCTGCAATATACCGGCTACAAGAAATTCGAATGGGGCGTCGTCGGCGAAACCGCCTGCGCGGACTCGTGGGGCAGGGCGCTGGCGACCGGCGAGCCGAGCCTGTCGCTGCCGTGTTTCGCCGAGCGGCGTTACGGCGGCGTGCCGGACGAGGAGATGCTGATGGCGCTGTCGCCGGCGCATCTTGCCAAAGCCATCGTCGGCATGAAGGCGTTGGCCAAGAACGGCCTGCGCTATCCGATCGCGCCTTACGGCATCCAGAGCGATGTCCGCGCCGGCATGGGCGTGTCCTACGCCAAGACATAATCTTCGCTAAAACCGGTAGCCATGGCAGCCTCCCGTTGCCATGGCTTGGCGCTTTCTGCATTGCCTCCGCGCGCATGTAGTGACAGAACGGCAGAGGTTTGAATCGCGCTTTCTGGAGTGAGCATGAAGTCCTCGGCGGAATTCGATATCGTGGTGTACGGCGCCAGCGGCTTCACGGGCCGGTTGGTGGCGGAATATCTCGCCTCGCGGACCGGCGCGCCGCATGACGTCAAATGGGCCATGGCCGGGCGCAACCTCGACAAGCTGGCGGCGGTGCGCGACGAGATCGGCGCGCCGAAGGACACGCCATTGATCACCGCGGATGCCGCCGACCCGGCATCGCTCAATGCGATGTTGCAGAGGACCAAGGCCGTGCTGACCACGGTGGGTCCGTATCAGCTTTACGGCTCCGATCTGGTGGCGGCCTGCGCCAAGAGCGGCACCGATTATCTCGATCTCTGCGGCGAGCCGGTGTGGATGCGGCAGATGATCGACGCGCATCACGCGGCGGCGCAGGCATCGGGGGCGCGCATCGTGTTTTCATGCGGCTACGATTCAATTCCGTTCGAACTCGGTGTGTTCTTCCTGCAGGATCACGCACGCAAGACGCTGGGTGCGCCGGTTGCGCGCGTCAAGGGTCGCGTGCGCAAGATGAAAGGCACGTTCTCCGGCGGCACGGCAGCCAGCATGAAGGCGATCTTCGCCGCCGCCGCCAACGATCCGAGTTTGCTCCCGATGCTCCGCGATCCGTTTGTGCTGACGCCGGGATTTGAAGGACCGAAGCAGCCGCCGGGCAACAAGTCGCTATTCGACGACGATCTCAATATGTGGGTTGCGCCGTTCGTGATGGCGAACATCAACACGCGCAATGTTCATCGCTCGAATTTCCTGCTGGGCTTCCCGTACGGTCGTGACTTCGTCTACGACGAAATGGTGGTCGCGGGTCCGAAGGACACCGGCGAGGCGACAGCAAAGGCAATTGTCGCGGCGAACAACAAGATGGGCGCGCAGGGCGGGCCGAAGCCGGGCGAGGGCCCATCGAAGGAAGAACGCGAGGCTGGATACTTCGATCTTCTCTTCCTCGGCATCGCGCCGGATGGCCGGCAAGTCCGCGTCGCGGTGAAGGGCGATCGGGATCCGGGCTATGGCTGCACCGCGAAGATGATTGCGGAAAGCGCCATCTGTCTGGTCCGCGATGCGACCGATGTCGCCGGTGGCATCTGGACGCCGGGTGCGGCGTTCGGGCATCGCTTGATCAAGCGTCTGGCGGACAATGCCGGAATGAGCTTCGACGTCGAGACAGCTTGAACCAGACGTCCTCCTGCACTCCTCATTGCGATGGAAGCATCAGCGACGAAGCAATCCAGTTAGTGAGATGTCTGGATTGCTTCCCGGCAGCTCATAATGACGATGCGGTCTCGGGTCTCGCAGTGGCCAAGTGGCGCTGCGCGGCAATGAACATGCCCCACATCAGGCCCATCATCAGCCAGAAGTGCCGCCAGTGGTCGGTATCGATGATGAAGCTTTCGCCGACGGTCCCGAGAAACGCCGCGAAAATCGCCAGATAGGCGCGCTGCCACGGCACGCGCACGAAGACGTAGCGGAAGCCGAGGCAGACGGTGGTGAAGATCAGCGCCGGATAGAACACGCCGCTGATCCAGCCACCGGACATGAATGCGTTCAGATAGGAATTGTGCGTGTCCTCGGGGAAGAATTTGGTGAATTGCAGCGGGCCGATGCCGAGCGGCAGTTCGAGCGCCATCTGCGAACCCAGCACGTAACGCCCGAAGCGGCCGAAGCGGCCTTCGTCATAGCTTTGGTCGAAACTGGCGCGTTCCTTGAACAGCGATCCGACCGAACTGAACGATAGCAGCGCCGTCAGCAGCAGCGCGCCGATGACGACCGCGGCCACCGTGATGAGGACGATGCGCGAGCGTTGGGTGTTGGAGCGGCTGGTGATGAACATCAGCACCAGCATGAACGCCGAGGTCAAAACGAGCTGGCCCCAGGCGGCGCGCGAAAAGGCCAGCAGCAGCGCCAGTGCGATCAGGCCGAGGATCAGGGTGCTACGCAGCGCCTTGCCGAAGCGGTCGGTGACGACGCTTTGCAAAACGAACAGCGCCGGCAGGATCAGGAAGGCAGCGAACACGTTGGGATCCTTGAACGGTCCGCTGGCGCGATTGTAGAGCGTGAACAGGTTATGGCTGCCCGGCAGCAGGTTGAAGTAGCCGATGACGCCCGCGGCCGAGGCCAGAACAGCGCCGGCGATCAGCCCCCGCCGCAGGAAATCGAGCCGTGCGCCGGTGTCATCCGCGACGACCATGGCAAAGAAAATCACGGTGATCGCCATGTACCATGACGTTAGAATCCAGTTGACGATCTTGGTCTGGTCCATCAGGTGCGCGGCGCAAATGGTGTAGCCGATGTTGATGACGAACAGGAGGATCAGCAGCGGCAGCAAGGCGAGCCGCAGACGCAGGCCGGTCGACACCATCACGACGATGGCCAGCAGCGTTGCGATCTCGTAGGGGCTCGGCTCGATGAAAACGATGGCGCCGGAAAATCCCACCAGCCACATCAGCAGCCGTTGCAAAGCGGCCACGCGCGGCGCGACCAACGCCGGAGCCGGGGAATAGTCGCTGGTCGCGATATACGCCATTACACTCCCGCAACTCTACGCACGCAAACTGCAATCGATTCTGATCTGTTCATATTCAGCGGAGGGAGGCCGATCTCCGTTTCAGTACGCATTGTCCGTTTTCAACAGCGCCAGCGGCGTCTTGAACAGAATGTAGAGATCGAACAGCACCGACCAGTTCTCGATGTAATAAAGATCGAACTCGACGCGCTTCTGGATTTTTTCCTCGTTGTCGATTTCACCGCGCCAGCCATTGATCTGCGCCCAGCCGGTGATGCCGGGCTTGACACGATGGCGAGCGAAATAGCCGTCGACCGCTTCGTCGAACAACCGCGCATTGAGCTTGCCCTGAACCGCGTGTGGGCGCGGGCCGACCAGCGACAGGTTGCTCTTGAACACGACGTTGAAAAGTTGAGGCAACTCGTCGAGGCTAGTCTTGCGGATGAATTTTCCGACGCGGGTGACGCGCGGATCGTTCTTGGTGACGACCTTGGCGGCGGTCGGATCGGCCTGATGATGATACAGCGAGCGGAATTTGAAGACATCGATCCGCTCGTTGTTGAAGCCGAAACGCTTCTGCCGGAACAGCACAGGGCCGGGGCTGTCGAGTTTGATCGCCAGCGCGACCAAAGCCATCACCGGCGACAGCAGCAACAGGATGATCGCGCCGGCGACGTGATCGAATAGCGATTTCATCACCTGATCCCAGTCGGTGATCGGCGCTTCGAACACGTCGAGCGTCGGCACCTTGCCGACATAGGAATAGGAGCGCGGGCGGAAGCGCAGCTTGTTGGTGTGGGCCGACAACCGGATATCGACCGGCAGCACCCACAACTTCTTCAGCATTTCGAGAATGCGCATCTCCGCCGAGATCGGCATGGCGAACAGCACCAGATCGATGCGGGTGCGACGGGCGAATTCGACGATGTCGTCGATCTTGCCCAGTTTCGGGCGACCGGCGCAGGTGTCGAGCGCGCGTGAATCGTTGCGGTCGTCGAACACGCCGAGAATATCGAGATCCGAATCCGGCTCGGCGTTGAGCAAGTGGATCAGCTTCTCGCCGTTCTCGTCCGATCCGACGATAATGGTACGGCGATCGAGCCGGCCGTCGCGCGCCCAGCGCCGCACCAGCGTCCGCAGCGCCAGCCGAAACGCGATGAGTCCGGCGAGTCCGACGAAGAAAAAGGACGACAGCCACAGGCGGGAAATCTCACCGCCGAGCTTGAGGAAGAATGATGCGCCGATGAACAGCAGGAACACGAACGCCCAGGACGAGATCATCCGCGTCATCTGCCGAAGCTGGCCGCGGAACACTTGCACCTGGTAGATATCGGCGGCCTGGAAGCACATCACGGTCGTGACGGTCATGCCGAGGATCGCTGCGACATAGGACCAGGAGAAGCCATCGATCCGTGCGACATAAGCGAGATAGAGCGCGGTGCCGATCGTTGCGATCAGCACAAGGTCGACGATGCGGACGACACCTGCAATCACGATGGGAGAGTAGGCGGCGCGCACTTTCTGATTGGCAACGGCAAGTGCGGCAGCAGACAGGCGCTGCCGCCGTTCCACCCGTGGTGCGCCGGGCGCGGTCGTGGCCGCATCGATCATGGAGCGTGCGTTGATGGGTTCCACGTTGAATGCCTGTTCGTGCGCAAACACGTAAGCACGTGCGCGCGAAGATTAAGGAGCGCACTCCCGAATTAGGCGACAAATTGCAAGATTTGGTTATCGCGATTAAGGAGGGTTAACGCTTGGCAAACGCGTCGCGATAACCGGCAAGGATGCCATCCACCATGCTGCTCTGTGAGAAGTGCTGGAAGATCCGCTCGCGCAGCGATCGAGCGCGAGCCAGCGTTGCGTCGTGATGATCGATGGCGTTGGCTATCGCAGAAGCGATGGCATCGGGATCGTTGCGCGCAAACAGGGCGTCGGTGAACTCGCCGAAAATCTCCGGGATGCCGCCGACATTGGCTCCGATCATCGGGATACCGGCTGCACCCGCTTCGATGACCACATAGGGCATGGAATCGCCGCGCGACGGCACCACCAGCAGGCGGCCCTTGGAAAAGCCGTAGCGCGCCTTGACATGGCCGATAAAGCGCGCGGCATCTCCGAGCTTCAAGTTCTCGACCAGCGCCTTGAGGGTTGCCGTCTCTTCGCCATCGCCGGCCAGTGTCAGCGTCACCGGTCTGCCGCTCGCGCGCAGCCGCGCCACCGCCTCGATGAGCAAGTCGGCGCCCTTGATGTGGCGAAATTCTCCGACGAATACGATATCGGTGGCGTCGTCCGCCAGAGTTACCGGATCGAATTCATTCGCGGTCACGCCGTTGAACACGCAGCGGACGATTCCCGATGGCTTGCCGATCACGCGCTGGAAGGTATCGCGTGCGAACGCGCTTTCGAACAGGAACAGGTCGGTACGGTTCATCAGCGCGCGCTCAAGGCGGCTGTAGAAGGCGCCGGCGAGCGTATCCGGAGAATAGTGCAGGGAGCCGCCGTGCGGGGTGTAGACGCGGATGGTGTCGGAGCGGTTGGAGAGGCGGACGAACACGCCGGCCTTGGCGCCATGGCCGTGCAGAACCCGTGGCTTCAGGCGGCTGACGAGTCGGCTGAAGCGCAACCAGAACACGGCATCGGCGGGATGCGGCTCGCGATGCACGGGGAGACGATGCACGCCGAGGCGGAGCTTGGGGGCGATTTCGGCGAGGGCCGCGTCCGCGCGTGCGCCGCCGGTCAGGCTGTCGGCGACGATGCCGACATGATGACCGCGATCGGCCTGCTCGTTGGCGACATCGAGGATATGGCGGATGATGCCGCCGACCGGCGCACGGACGGCATGCAGGATGCGGAGCGGTTCCTCGGTCGATGCAGCCATGGTCTAGAACCGGCGTTTGCGGCCGGTGACGAGGTCACCGGGCATGGCGGCGGCCGTGCTTTGCGACGCCATCACGACTGAAACCGACTGGTGCATGTATCCTGTTCGCGGGGCTGTACCGACGGGGCCGAGGGTAGGTCCGGCGCCTTGCATTGAGGTATCCGAAAGAGCTGCTGATTTGATTAAATCTCCATGATTAACAAAGCATAAGTCTGGTTCCGCGATGCGGCCTGGAATAGGCTCGGTTTAACGAACCGGAAACCATAATGACCTCTAATCGGCCGCGAGGAGGCGGCGTCGCGCGGCCGCCGGTGGGAGTTTGCCATGCGCTTCGATGTGTTGGGGAAGGTCAAGGGTCGGCTGCCGAGCCGTAAATCGGAGGCCGCAGACGCGCCGCGGCCCGAACGCGGCTTTGGCTCGATCCCGGCATCGCGTCCCGCGACCGAGGCGGGCGACATCGATCTGCGCGCGATCTGGCAGGCCATCGTGGCCCGCAAGCTTTTCATTCTCATTCCGACGCTGCTGGTTGCCGTGCTCTCGACCGTTGCGGTGAGCATGATTACGCCGCGCTACAAATCCGAGGCGCGCATCCTGATCGACGGGCGCGAGAACGTGTTTCTGCGGCCGAACGGCGAGCGCAGCGAGGAACGTAGTGCGGTCGATCCGGAAGCGATCGCCAGCCAGGTGCAGTTGCTGCTGTCGCGCGATCTGGCCCGGCAGGTCATCAAGAAGAACAAGCTGGCGGAGTTGCCGGAGTTCGATCCGGTGCTGCGCGGCATGTCGCCGGTCCGCACGCTGCTCGGACTGTTCGGCATCGGCCGCGATCCGTTCCGCATGACACCGGAAGAGCGCGTGCTGGATTCTTATTACAGCCGTCTCGCGGCGTACGCCGTGGATAAATCTCGCGTTATCGTCGTCGAATTCCAGTCGCAGGATCCGGATCTTGCCGCACGTGTCGCCAATTCGATTGCGGATGGCTATCTCGTGCTGCAGCAGGACGCCCGGCAGCAGCAGGCGAAGTCGGCGGGGCAGTGGCTGTCCGGCGAAATCGACAGTCTGCGCCAGAAGGTGGCGGATGCAGAATCGCGTGCCGAGGCGTTCCGTGCCAAATCGAGCCTGTTCGTCGGCACCAACAATACGACATTGTCCAATCAGCAGCTTGGCGAGTTGAATACTCAGCTCAACAATGCGCGGGCGCAGAAGTCCGATGCGGAATCCAAGGCGCGCCTGATCCGCGAGATGCTGAAATCCGGGCGGTTGACCGAGGCGTCCGAGGTGCTCAACACCGAGTTGATCCGTCGCCTGTCGGAACAGCGCGTGACGCTGCGGGCGCAGCTTGCCGAGCAATCGTCGACGCTGCTCGACGGCCATCCGCGCATCAAGGAATTGAAGGCGCAGATTGCCGATCTCGACAAGCAGATCCGCGAAGAGGCCGGCAAGGTGTCGCGCTCGCTGGAGAACGATGCGCGTATCGCCGACGCGCGGGTCGAAAGCCTGAGCGCCAACCTCGATCAGCTCAAGCGTCAGGCCACATCGACCAACGGGCAGGACGTGCAGTTGCGTGCGCTGGAGCGTGAGGCCAAGGCAGAACGCGACCTGTTGGAATCCTATCTCGCCAAATATCGCGAAGCGACCGCGCGCGAGAGCATCGACGCCGCGCCGTCCGACGGCCGGATCATTTCCCGCGCCATCGTGTCCAATACGCCTGCCTATCCGAAAAAGCTGCCGATCATTCTGATCGCGACGTTGGCGACCCTGATGCTGACGACCGGATATGTTGCGAGCGGCGAATTGCTGCGCATGACGGCGCCGCGCAGCTTCGCTTCGCCCGCGATAGGTCAGACTGAGCCGGTTATCGCGGAACGGCTCGAGCCAGTAATGCAAGAGCCGGCATTGCAGACGGTTCCGGTGATGATGCCCGAGCCGGTGATGACGCCCGAGCCCGTCCTGAACGCAGAGACGGAAGGGGTGGCTGCGACGCATGCCAACGAGCTTGTCCTGCTTGCAGACGAACTGGGCGGGCTGGGTGCGCAGGCGCGCAAGATTTCCATTCTCGGCACCAGCGATAACGAGAATACATCAACGATTGCACTGGCTTTGGCGCGTTTGCTCGCCCGCAATGCCAAGATTGTCGTGATCAGCCTGTCGTCGTCGGCAACGCTCGCTGCAGCGTCGGCGGATGCGGCGGCGCCCAGCCTGGCCGATTTGATGCGCGGGGAGGCGTCGTTCGGGCAGATCATTACAAGGGATCATGCCTCATCCGTTCATCTGGTGATCGGTTGCCGCAAGCAACAGGATCGCGTGCTGTTGCAATCGCCGCGGCTGATGATGGCGCTCGATGCCTTGATGCGGACCTACGATCACGTGCTGCTCGATGCCGGAACGGCTGACGATTTGCCGGCGGCCTTGCTGACGGCCGACGCGCGCGCCATTGTGGTGCCCGACGCGTCGATGAGCGTGAGCGCGCGTCAACTGATGAGCGAGCAGCTCAAGGCCGTTGGCTTCGTCGACGTAACGATGCTGGGCGATACGGGAAGAGCGGTGAGCGTGCCCGATGAGGTCGCGCGGATCGTCGCGGCATAGGTCGCGCGCAGCCTGTCGCCTAGCGATGCATCGCGCCGCGCAACATCTGCGCAGCCTTCATGAGCGCAGGGGTTTGCTTCACCAGCCGCTTGGCGCTCGATAGTGCGGACATTGCCGCGGCGCCAAGTCTTCCGCGCGCGCTTAGCGGCAGGAAGCTGTCGAAGATCGGCTCGTCACTCTTGCAGAAAAGCTGCTTGTAATCATCGGATCCGATGCCGAGATCGAGCGAGGTATAGCCGCGCGAAGCATAGTGATCGACGATGTTCCGGATCAGGATCAGGCCCGGGCTGTATCGGGCATTTTCCGACATGGTGTAGGTGTTGAACATCATCGAGAAGCGATGACCGTCGGCCACACCTGCGAAGATCGCGATGACCTCCTGGTCGCATTCGAGCGCGTGAATGTCGATGACGTGGCCGCCATCGGCCCGCTCGGCCATGCATGCGGCGCGAACAAAATCCTCGACGCCGGGATCGGCGAACACGTTTGGCAGCTTCTGTGCTGCCATGCGCGCAGGTTTGATGACAAAGAAGGCGTCGAGCAATCGCTTGATGTCGGTTTCCGAGGCGGCGCGGGTATAGCGATAGCCGGGCAGCGATTGCAGTTTGCGCTCTTTGCTTTTCAGTCGCCGCCGAAATGAATTGCTGATGCGTTCGCTCGCGGGCGCGTTCGGTGCGATCGGCATGAGAGGGCAGGCATTGATCGATGCCTGCTGGGGCAAAGACGCCAGCGGATTGGCGATGCCTTGCCAGTGAGCCGGCTGTTGGGTCAGCGCAAGAATATCAGCGGGATGACGATGTTGGCGGATGGCGTCCCACACCGCCGCGAGATCCGGCTCGGCTGCGGAGGTGATGAAATCCCGCCGCCATATCGGCATGTTGAAGGTTGCGTGTTTGCCGCCAAGAAATCTCGCGACAAGGACGCCGCTTTCCTGCTTCACAGCCAGCGGCAGCAGCAGCAGTGGCTGATGATCGGCGTCATATGCAACGACAATAAACGGTGTGAGGTTGCAGCTTGTGCCGACATGCTCCTGCCACGTCGCGAGAAAGTCGAAGCGTTGATACGGGGTGAAAAGCTGTTCCGCCGTTTCGAAGCGGCGCCAGATCGATTCTACCGCCTGCATGTCGTCGTAAATCTGCACGCTCGCGATACGCGATGCGCGCGGTCGCGCTTCAATCTGTGCCATCCGTCCATCGATTGTCGCGGCCATGGCCATATTTAAAACCCGATTGAAAATAGAGGCTTGGCAGCCAAATGCGTACTTTGGGTATCCGGGGACCTTTGCAAATAAGTGTCAACAAAGGGTAATGGCGATCGCGAGCGCGCAAATGAACGCGACCGTTCGTCTCGCGTCACAGTGTCCTGCGGCGGAATTCATGCGTCGGGACGCGACATCCAGCTGATCACCGGCATGGCCGGCAGGACCCAGCCGATACCGGCAACTACGTAGAAAATCGCCTGATACAGCCCGGAGGCGGCGAGCCACGGGGTCTGCGCGATGGCCATGCCGAGCAACGACCAAACCACGACCAGGACGAGCAGGATGATGGTTCCAATGAACTTTCGGGTGCGGATGGTCATGGCTGGAGACGTTGAGTAAACCGGTCAAAACGAGATGAAGGGCGCCGTCGAAGCCCGAGTTGCTACTGGCGCATGGTGGCTTTGTAACACCCCGGGTCGTCGATCCAATTCGCCGGAGTCGCACGCCTTGCATGCGGGGACGGCCGGACTATAAGGAGAACGAAAATTCGTTCAAGCCATAGTTCCGATGGGGGACATCCTGACCGTAAAGCAACCCAGCATGCGCGCCGTGCGCTGGTGGCTAATCGCCGTCGCGGCCTTGATCGCGCTGATGGTGCTGGTCGGCGGCGCGACCCGCCTAACCGAGTCCGGCCTGTCGATTGTCGAGTGGAAACCCGTTACCGGCAGCATTCCGCCGCTCAGCGAAAAGCAATGGAACGAGGCTTTCGAAGGTTACAAGGCCATCCCGCAGTATCGCGAACTCAATGCGGGCATGACGCTGCATGAGTTCAAGACGATCTTCTGGTGGGAATGGAGTCACCGGCTGCTCGGCCGGGTGATCGGCATTGCCTATCTGTTGCCGTTTCTCTGGTTCATCTGGCGCGGAATGCTGCCGGGCGATTTGAAGCGGCGGTTATGGATGATCTTCGGGCTTGGCGCGCTGCAGGGCGCGGTAGGCTGGTGGATGGTGGCTTCGGGGCTGACGCATCGCGTCGAAGTCTCGCAATACCGCCTGGCGACGCATCTCGTTCTGGCGCTGTTGATCTTCGCCGCCATCGTCTGGACGTTGCGGCGGCTGTCGGTGCGGCCCGCGATTGTTGCGCCGCTGCGCTTGAAGATCACCAGCACGGTGCTGCTGGTGATGGTGTTTCTGCAGCTCTATCTCGGCGCGCTGGTGGCGGGCCTGCGGGCCGGCAAGGTCTACAACACCTGGCCCGACATCGACGGCGGGTTCATTCCGAGTGGTGCGCGGCTGTTCTTCGAGCAGCCATGGTGGCGCAACCTGTTCGACAACACCTTAACCGTGCAGTTCAATCATCGCATGGTGGCCTATGCGCTGTGGGTGATTGCGATCTTGCATCTGGTCGATGCGCTCCGGGCGCGGGCAGGGCAGGCAACCGTCAACGGTGCGCTATGGCTGTCCATCGCGATGACAGCACAAGCGACGCTTGGCATTCTTACGCTGCTGCATCAGGTACCGATCGATTTGGCGCTGACGCATCAGGGCATGGCAATCGTCGTTCTGACGTTGGCCATTGTCCACAATGAGCGGCTGACGGCGCGGCATGCACAGGCGAGGTCGCAGGACCTACAGCTGGCGCCGCAGCAGGCGCGCTAAAGCTCAATCGGTAGCAGTCTGCAAAAAAAATCGGTAGTAGTCGGAAAAAAGATTGCCGGATCGTGATCCGGCAATCTTCGTAATCATCAGCTTATGCGATGACGGATGCGTGTTCACCCTGCATCCGCGGTTGCATTACTGCCGCAGCGCCTGATCGAGATCGGCGATGATGTCTTCCTTGTCCTCGAGGCCGATCGACAGCCGGACGAGATCGGGACCGGCGCCGGCCTGGATCTTCTGCGCATCGTCGAGCTGGCTGTGCGTCGTCGATGCCGGATGGATCACCAGCGAACGAGTGTCGCCGATGTTGGCAAGATGCGAGAACAATCGCAGGTTCGACACCAGGTTGACGCCGGCGTCGTATCCGCCCTTGAGCGTGAAGGTGAACAGTGCACCGGCACCCTTCGGCGCATATTTGCGGGCGAGGTTGTTGTAGCGATTGCCGGCCAGCCCGGCGTAGTTCACCGAGGCAACGGCCGGATGCGCCGACAGCCATTCGGCGACCGCCTTGGCATTCTCGCAGTGCTTCTGCATGCGCAGCGGCAAGGTCTCGATGCCGGTCAGGATCAGGAATGAATTGAACGGCGAAATTGCCGCGCCGAGGTCGCGCAGACCGAGCACGCGGCAGGCGATGGCGAAGGCGAAGTTGCCAAACGTCTCCTGCAGCTTGATGCCGTGATATTCCGGGCGCGGCTCGCTCAGTACCGGATACTTGTTGTCGCGCGACCAGTCGAAGGTGCCGGCGTCGACGATAATGCCGCCGATCGAGTTGCCGTGACCGCCGAGAAACTTGGTCATCGAATGCAGCACGATGTCCGCTCCATGATCGATCGGGCGGATCAGGTAGGGGCTCGCCAACGTGTTGTCGACGATCAGCGGCACTCCCGCCTTGCGGGCGACCGCCGAGATCGCCTCGATATCGGTGACAGACCCGCTGGGGTTGGCGATGGACTCGATGAAGATCGCCTTGGTGCGCGGCGTAACCGCGCTTTCGAAGGTGGAAATATCATCCGGATCGGCCCACACTACGTTCCAGCCGAAGCTCTTGAAGGCGTGCGTGAACTGATTGATCGAGCCGCCGTAGAGCTTGCGCGCCGCGATGAACTCGTCGCCGGGGCGCAGCAGCTGCTGCAGGGCCGTGACCTGGGCGGCATGACCGGACGCCACGGCCAGCGCGGCGGTGCCGCCTTCGAGCGCGGCGACGCGCTCTTCGAGCACGGCGGTCGTCGGGTTGCCGATCCGGGTGTAGATGTTGCCGAAGGCCTGCAACCCGAACAGCGACGCCGCATGGTCGGCATCGTTGAAAACGAACGAGGTGGTTTGATAGATCGGTGTGTTGCGCGCACCGGTGGTAGGATCAGGCTGTGCGCCAGCATGGATCGCAAGCGTGGCAAATCCGGGGAGGCGTTCGGTCATGCGAAAAGTCCTGTCTGCTCGGTTTGAGGTTAGCGGCGCGGCATGCTGCTGATCCCGACGCGTGGCGTCAAGTCATGTCGCGGGCCGTGGGCCGGTTCGAAAAATCTGTATCCTGTGCTGACGCAGCGGTGAAACGAAATTCCGTCAATTGCTGGCGTCAGGTGGGATCCTTCTTGCCTTGCGCAGCGCGATCCGCTGCGCTGGTATCGCCGCCACCGAAACTGACGCGATTGAGCGAGAGGCGCATACCCTGCGTCGGGATCGGCGCGCGCTTGGAACTGAGCGTGCGTGAGTTGACGCCCATCCAGGAAATTTCCGACGACAGGCGGCCGTATTCGATCTTCGGACAGCGGTTCATCACCACCTTGAGACCGGCGGCTTCGGCCTTGGCGGCGGCTTCGTCGTTGCGGACGCCGAGCTGCATCCAGATCACTTTGGGCAGCGGATCCAGCGTCAATGCTTCTTCGACCAGCGACAAAGCGACACTGGAGTTGCGGAAGATGTCGACCATGTCGATCGGGCGGCCGATGTCGCGTAGCGAGGCGACGAACGGTTTGCCGACTAGACTCTTGCCGACCTGTCCGGGATTGACCGGAATCATGTCGTAGCCGCGTTGCGCCAGATATTTGAAGGCGAAGTAGCTCGGCCGGACATTCACTGGCGAGGCGCCGACCATGGCGATGGTCTTGACCCCGTTGAGAATGCCACGAATGTAGTTGTCGTCGTAGGTGTCGTGATTCATGTCGTAACGCAGCCGTTCTATGAAATCGTCATTGCGAGGAGCGCAGCGACGAAGCAATCCAGTCTTTCCTGTTAATTCGCTGGATTGCTTCGCTTCGCTCGCAATGACGCGGAGAGGTGCTGGATTCGCTGCTAGTGGCGTGACAACGGCGCGGTCCTACCGATCCTGCCAGGTCGGTTGGCGCTTTTCGATGAAGGCGCAGATGCCTTCCTCGGCGTCGCGCGCCATCATGTTCTCGGTCATCACTTCTGACGCGAAGCGATAGGCGTCCGCAAGGCTCATTTCGGCCTGGCGATAGAAAGCTTCCTTACCGATCCTCACGGTGTGTGCGGATTTAAGCGCGACTTTGCGCGCCAGCGCGATGGCGGCGTCGCGTTCCGTCCCGGCCGCAACCACATGGTTGATGAGACCCATTTGCTTCGCGTCCTGTGCGGACACGCTCTCGCCGGTGAGCAGCATTTCCATCGCCTGCTTGCGGCCGATGTTGCGCGTCAGCGCCACCATCGGCGTCGAGCAGAACAGGCCGATATCGACGCCCGGCGTGGCAAAGCCGGCTTTCTCCGAGGCCACGGCGAGATCGCAGGTCGCGACGAGTTGGCATCCTGCCGCGGTGGCGATGCCTTGCACGGCAGCCACTACCGGCTTCGGCAGCTTTACGATGCTCTGCATCATGGCGCTGCACGCGGTCATCATCTGCGCGAAGAAGGCGCGGCCGCCATCGGCGTCGGCGCGGCGCGCGGTGAGTTCTTTCAGATCGTGGCCGGACGAGAACGCCTTGCCGCTCGCCGCGATCACTACAGCGCGCACCGATGTATCGTCGCGGATGTCGTCGATGGCTGCTTGCAGCTCGGCGATCAGCGCCTCCGATAAACAGTTGCGTGCCTCGGGCCGGTTCAGCGTCAGCACGGCAATACCGTCGACGGTTTCGCGGAGAAGCACGGGGAACTGTGGGGGGAGCGCACGGAGAGGTTCGGCAGTCATCTTCCTATTATCCATCGGCTGGGCATTGGCGTCATCGTATTGTAACAGAGTGCGGCAAGCGAAAGCAGGAAAGAGCGATATGGCCGCGGCTAAAATGAGCGTGACTGAACTGGAAGCCTTTCTTCACCGGGAGTTTCCGCAGGCTTTCAGCAGCGGCGATATCACTATCGAGAGTGCTGACGGTGCCACTTGTCTGCTACGCCAGCAATACAGCGAACGGATGCTGCGTCCCGGCGGCACCGTGTCGGGGCCGACGCTGATGGCACTCGCCGACTTCGCCATGTACGTGGTGCTTCTTTCCGCGATCGGACCGGTCGGACTGGCCGTCACCACCAATCTCAATATCAACTTCCTGCGCAAGGGCCAGCCCGGACAGGATGTGATGGCCGCCGCCAAGCTAATGAAGCTCGGCAAGCGGCTCGCAGTCGGTGAGGTCGCACTGCTGTCGGGAACTTCTGCGGACCCGATTGCCCACGTTACCGCAACCTATTCCATTCCAAATCAAAGCTGATTTTCGTGGTATAATAATACCATATTTATAACCGTTTGATTTGATGAACGATTTTGCGTCGATCTGACGTTGACGGCAGCGCCGGCGTTATTTACAAGCACGCCAATTCCGCGCCGTCGCGCGGATCGACTCTTTTCATGGAAATCCTCACATGGCGACATTTTCGGCAAAGCCGGCCGAAGTCACGAAGAAGTGGGTGCTGATCGACGCAACCGGTCTGGTTGTCGGTCGCCTTGCGACTTTGGTGGCGATGCGGCTGCGCGGCAAGCATCTTCCGACCTACACGCCTCACGTCGATTGCGGTGACAACGTCATTATCATCAACGCGTCCAAGGTGGTGCTCACCGGGCGCAAGCGTGACCAAAAGGTCTATTACAATCACACCGGCTTCATCGGCGGCATCAAGGAGCGGACCGCGAAGTCCATCCTCGAAGGTCGCTTCCCGGAGCGCGTGGTGGAAAAGGCCATCGAACGCATGATTCCGCGCGGGCCGCTCGGCCGCGTTCAACTCGGCAATCTGCGGGTCTATGCGGGTGCCGAGCATCCGCACGAGGCGCAGCAGCCGGAGACGATCGATATTGGCGCGTTGAATCGCAAGAACAAGAGGGCCGCATAAGATGTCCGATACCATGCAGTCTCTCGATCAACTCGCGGCGCTGAAGACGGCTGCGCCCCAAGCGCCGAAGTACACCAAGAAGGTCGACAAGCAGGGTCGCGCCTATGCCACCGGCAAGCGCAAGGACGCCGTGGCGCGCGTCTGGGTCAAGCCGGGCTCGGGCAAGATCGTCGTCAACACCCGTGAAGTCGAAATCTACTTCGCACGTCCGGTGCTGCGCATGCTGATCCAGCAGCCGCTGGTCGCGGCCGCCCGTCAGGGCCAGTACGACGTGACCTGCACCGTCACCGGCGGTGGTCTGTCGGGCCAGGCCGGCGCTGTGCGTCACGGTCTTTCCAAGGCGCTGACCAACTTCGAACCGGAGTTGCGTGGCGTGCTCAAGAAGGGTGGCTTCCTCACCCGCGACTCGCGTGTCGTTGAACGTAAGAAGTACGGCAAGGCGAAAGCCCGTCGTTCGTTCCAGTTCTCGAAGCGTTAATCGCATCCGACGAACTAGCCGCAATACGGTTATCCACTGCAAAGAGGCGCCTTCGGGCGCCTTTTTCATTGCCGGTTCGAGGCCGCACCATGCCGCGTTATTGCTGTTGAATCGTGTTTAACCAGCGATTTCGCCGTTCGACCGGATCAGCCGACAACGTCAGAACGGTTATTTAACATTTGAAGTGGTTTTCGCGGAAAACTTGCGTATGCGTGCAAACGGATTTCAAACACGCGCTGTCTAGTTTGGTCATCGGCTGAGATGACTTTTAAATGATCTGCACAACCTGACATGATTGCCGGTGACACGACGATGTCGCTCGATACCTCCACGCTTTACCTCGTGGCGACGCTGGTGGCTGCGTTGCTGGGGGTCATGCTGCTCGTCTTCGGACGGCAGGAAAATATCGCAGCCCTCAAATGGTGGGGCGCTGCTTACATCCTGGGCGCGGCGTCCGTCACCGGATGGACGCTGGCCAGCTCGAAACTCGGATCGGGGTTATCGCTTAACGCCATCGGCTTCGTGGCGTGCGGCATGGTGTGGAATGCGGCGAGGGTGTTTCACGGCCGCCGGACAAGCTGGCCCGGCATCGTCTTCGGCGCGCTGGTCTGGATGGCGACGCTCGCGATCATCAAGGCCGATGCTTATGCGCTGCGGGTAACCGTCGGCGCGGGTATCGTGGCGGTATATGCCGCGTTGACGGCGAACGAACTGTGGTCCGAACGGCGCAAGTCGTTCAAGCGCCGATGGCCGACAATCGTCATTCCGGTGATGCATGGTTTCGTCTTGATGCTGCCGATTCTGGTCGGCGACCTGCTGCGCGATGACGACGGATCATTCGCCGACAGCATCTGGGTGTCGGTCTTCGCCATCGAACTGGTGCTGTATGCGGTCGGCACGGTGTTCATCATCTTCATGCTGGTCTCGGAACGTGCGGTCAGGGCGCACAAAGTCGCTGCGTCGATGGATCCGCTCACCGGTATTTTCAACCGCCGCGGATTTGCCGAAGCCACGACGCGCATCATCGAGCATGAGGCCGCCGCCGAACGCGCGGTGACCGTGATGATCTTCGATATCGACCATTTTAAATCGATCAACGACCGCTTCGGTCATGCCGCTGGCGACTACATCCTCAAGGAATTTGCGCAGATCGTCAGCAATACACTGCGCATCACCGACCTCTGCGGTCGGATTGGAGGCGAGGAATTTGCGGCACTGCTGCCGTGCTCGATCGATGAGGCATTGATCGCCGCGGAACGCGTCCGCTGCGCCTTCGAGGCGAGCAGCCTTGCGGTGGACGGTGCGCCCGTTGAGACGACGGTCAGCATCGGAGTGGCCGGTGGGCCCGTGGGCACCGAGCTGGACGTGCTGCTCGCCGCTGCGGATACGGCGCTGTATCAGGCCAAACGCTCAGGCCGTAACCGCGTTGTATCGGCGGCCGAGGAACCGCTGTCGCTGGAGCAGGGCCGCAGGGCAATTGCCAAGGCCGGTCACAGTGGCTCGGGCGTGGTGCGCCGCTCGGGAGTCGCGACGGTCAGTGAAGCTGGCGCCTGATCGCCGGATATCCGCGGTGAGAGGCATGGCGCCCGTATAAATCTAACCGTCTGTTTACCCCGGTTCGATATTATCCGGGCATGTCTACGATCCGTAACGATGCTCGCCATTCTGCCTTGCTGGCGCTCGAAGCTGCCGCCGCAAGCGCCCGTAGCGACTTTGCCTGCATGTTTTCCACCTCGGACGAATATGAGACGGCACTGATCACCGAGCGGCGCGCGCAGGGCCGTTACGACCGGCCGCGGCACAATTGGCGGATGATCGCATTTATCAGCGTCGCGCTGATGGTTGCCGGCACGGTGATCCTGTTCGCCTGAGCCGTGCTTGCTGGCACGCGGCGGCCATGCTTCGCTGCTATCTTCTATCCGCCTCAGATATGCGATAGAGCCATTGGTCTCATGAGAGCATTTTCCGGCTAGGCGGAATTCGGCTGGCCGCAAGCAGGTGCTCTCGATCATTTGCGCGTATGCTGATCGCAAAACCGGTATCGACTTTTGCGGAATACGCGCCAGAAGAGGCCAAGCCATCATGATTACGGAAATTGCCCAGGTCGAAATCAAGCCCGGCTCCGAAGCGGATTTTGAAGCAGCCGTCGGCAAAGCGCGCGCCGCCTTCAAGAGCGCCAAGGGGTTTCATGGCTTCGAGCTGCATCGCTCGATCGAAAAGCCGCAGCGCTATCGCCTGCTGGTCAAATGGGAAACGCTGGAAAATCACACGGTCGATTTTCGCGGCTCGGCCAACTTTACCGAGTGGCGTGGGCTGGTCGGCCAGTTCTTTGCGTCGCCGCCGGATGTCGAGCACACCAATACGGTCGTCACAAGCTGATCAGGCGGCGCTCGCTGCTGTCGTTTGATCCGGCCACAGGTGGTTCAACACCACCTTGATGATTGCGATCAGCGGCAGCGCCAGCGCCAGCCCCCATAGACCGAACAGCACGCCCAGGAAGATCTGCGCCGCGAACAGTGTGGCCGGCGGGATGCTGATGGCGTGACGCTGGATCAGCGGCGTCAGGACGTTGCCTTCGAGGAATTGCACTGCAAGATAAAGCCCGAACGCACTGATGATCGCGGTGAGGCCCGAACCGAGGCTGGCGAGCACGATCAGGAAGCCGGCGAGGATCGCGCCGACATTAGGGATGAACGTCAGCAGGCCGGTGATGAAGCCCAACACTAGCGCACCCGGCACGCCGATCACGGTGAGGCCCGCCCAGGTCAGCACGAACAGGCTCGTCATCGTCGCGATCTGACCAAGCAGCCAGCGGCGCAGTGTCTCGCTGATATCGTCGATCAGGCGGGCAGCACTGTGCAAGCGTTGTCGCGGCACAAATCGCAGGATCCCTTCGCGATAAAGTTTGGGCTGTGCCGCAAGCAGCAGCCCGAGGAAGATCACGACGAAGAAGTTGCCAACGCCTTCGAACAGGCCGGCGATGATGCGCACGGTCTGACCGACGATGGCGCCGGTGCCGGAGGCGATGGCGCTTGCATCCGGCAGCTTGGGTGCACGGGACTGCGCTGCATCGCCGCCGGTGGATGCATCCCCTTGCGCGGCAAAGCTACTGAGGTTGACGAAACTAGTGTCGACGCCGTGCTTTTCGAGGAAGTCCTTGGCGTTGCCGAGTTGCGAACGGATCGTCGAATTCAGTGCCTTGCCTTGTTGGGCGATCGTGCTGCCGCCGAGTACCACCACCCCGGACAGGATGCCGGTGAACAACAGGCAGACGATGATGAGCCTGAAAGTGTGATTGCCGCCGGTGACCCGGCGCAGCAGATCGGTCATGGCGTTGAGGAACACGCCGAACAGGATGCCTGCAAACAGCAGGAAGAGCGTCGCGGCAGAATACCAGGTGATCGCCAGCAACGCCGCAAACGCAACGATGCCGCAGCCGCCGATCGCGATGTCGCGAGCGAGACTGCCACGCGCGCGAATTCCATCCTGAGCCGAGCCTTCCAAGTGCGACGCCTCCGGTTGCGGTTTGGCGTACTCTTCCGTCAAACGACGCCGGGATCAAGGTGGGACGTCGCGGCAGGCTCCGTTATCCGAAGGCCTCTTGCCACGTTCCGCAGAATAGGGGACGTGCGTCGGTATATTCGACGCAAAGAAAAGGCGCCCGGGATCGGGCGCCTTTGGTCGATGTTTGTTGTGACCGGGGTGTCCCGGTGAGGCATTACAGCGAGTAGTACAATTCGAACTCGATCGGGTGCGGCGTCATTTCGAAACGCTCGACCTCGGTCATCTTCAGTTCGATAAAGGCATCGATGAAGTCGTCGTCGAACACGCCGCCAGCCTTGAGGAAGGCGCGGTCCTTGTCGAGGTTTTCCAGCGCTTCACGCAGCGAGCCGCACACCGTCGGGATCTGCTTCAGCTCCTCGCGCGGCAGATCGTACAGGTCCTTGTCCATCGCCGGACCCGGATCGATCTTGTTCTTGATGCCGTCGAGACCGGCCATCAGCATCGCCGCGAAGGCGAGATACGGATTGGCCATCGGATCGGGGAAGCGCACTTCGACGCGCTTGGCCTTCGGCGAGGTGGTGTAAGGGATACGGCAGGAGGCCGAACGGTTGCGCGCCGAGTAGGCGAGCAGCACCGGCGCTTCATAACCCGGGACCAGGCGCTTATAGGAGTTGGTCGACGGGTTGGTGAAAGCGTTGATCGCCTTGGCGTGCTTGATGATGCCGCCGATGTAATGCAGGCAGGTTTCCGACAGGTCGGCATACTTGTTGCCGGCGAACGTCGGCTTGCCATCCTTCCAGATCGACTGGTGGACGTGCATGCCCGAACCGTTGTCGCCATAGACCGGCTTCGGCATGAAGGTGGCGGTCTTGCCGTAGATGTGCGCGACCTGATGGATGCAGTACTTGTAGATCTGCATCTGGTCGGCCATGTGGGTCAGCGTATCGAACTTCATGCCGAGTTCGTGCTGGGCCGACGCCACTTCGTGGTGGTGCTTTTCGACCTTGACGCCCATGCGGGCCATTGCGCCGAGCATTTCGGAGCGCATGTCCTGCAGCGAGTCCTGCGGTGGCACCGGGAAGTAGCCGCCCTTGGTCGCGATGCGGTGGCCGAGGTTGCCGCCTTCATACTGTGTGTCGCCGTTGATCGGCAGTTCGGCGGCGTCGAGGCGGAAGCCGGTGTTGTAGGGCGTCGCGGAGAACCGCACGTCGTCGAACACGAAGAACTCGGCTTCCGGACCGACGAACACGGTGTCGCCCACGCCCATCGACTTGACCATCGCCTCGGCCTTCTTGGCGATACCGCGCGGATCGCGGTTGTAGGGCTCGCCGGTGGTCGGCTCGAGCACGTCGCAGGTGATGACCATGGTGGTCTCGGCGAAGAACGGGTCGATCGTCGCGGTCGACGGATCGGGCATCAGCGTCATGTCGGATTCATTGATCGCCTTCCAGCCGGCGATCGACGAGCCGTCGAACATGGTGCCTTCGGCGAAGATTTCCTCATCGATCATCGAGATGTCGAACGTGACGTGCTGCCACTTGCCGCGCGGGTCGGTGAAGCGCAGGTCGACGTACTTGACGTCGTTGTCCTTGATGGACTTGAGGACTTCTTTAGCGGTCGTCATGGATACCTCTTATGTTCAACAGGTCGTCGTGATGTGGCGGCAAGAGCAGCCGATGGGGGGAAGGCGGGGGGCGTCAGATGGCGTCGAGGCCGGATTCTCCTGTGCGGATACGGATGGCTTCCTCGATATTGGAAACGAAGATCTTGCCATCGCCGATGCGTCCGGTCTGCGCGGCGCGGCGGATGGCTTCGATCGCCTTCTCGACCAGGTCGTCCGAGGTCACGATCTCGATTTTCACCTTGGGGAGAAAGTCCACGATGTATTCGGCGCCGCGATACAGCTCGGCGTGGCCCTTCTGCCGGCCAAAGCCCTTCGCCTCGGTGACAGTGATACCTTGCAGGCCGACCTCTTGAAGGGCTTCCTTCACCTCGTCGAGCTTGAAGGGCTTGATGATGGCTTCGATCTTTTTCACTGAACGTCTCCCGGCACTTCAAATCCTTCAAGCAAGAGGTCTGAACGTAGTTGCGGCCTGACCCATGCACGGACCAAACCGGATCGAGGCCTGCTCTTGGCATCGCTCGTCCACATGGGCGACCGTATCGGTTGGTCGGATGTGCTCGGTCATGAGCAAACAGGCGGGCTTGATGTTTGCTCTCCGGTAAGCAGAGTCTGTGCCAAGTTCAGAGCTGTCTGATGCACGTGAATTAGCAGGGTATTTCGGTCAGTTCCATGAGTGCCCTGGCGGATTCGCAAGCAGTCTCTGGTGAATTATTGAGCTGTTTGCATAATTTTCGTGCAGATGGGTGTGTTTCACCGGCCAAGGAATTGCAGGAAGCTGCCTGAGTTTAAGGCGATTATCGGCAGGAATCGATATGGAAGTGCTCACCGTTCCCGAGATGCAGAAGGCCGATCAGCTCGCCATAGCCGGCGGCACCAGCGGCTTTGCATTGATGTTGAGCGCCGGCCGGGCAGTGGCCGAAGCGGCGGTCGATCTGGTCGAACGCGGTCCGATCCTGGTGGTGGCGGGCGGCGGCAATAACGGCGGTGACGGCTTCGTGGCTGCCGCCGAACTGGTGGCGCGAGGGCGTGACGTCGCGGTCATGCTGCTCGGCGAGCGCGATGCCCTCAAAGGCGACGCGGCGCTGGCGGCGCGGAACTGGACCGGGCGGGTGCTGCCCTGCGAAGCCCGGGCGATCGGCACCCCGGCCCTGATTATCGACGCACTGTTCGGTGCCGGCCTCAACAGGCCGGTCAAGGACGCGGCCCACGACATCATTGAAGCCATCAACGCCAGCGGTGCGCCGGTGCTGAGCGTCGATCTACCGAGCGGGATCAACGGCAGTAGCGGCGCGGTGATGGGGATCGCTGTCCGCGCCACCGAGACCGTCACATTCTTTCGCCGCAAGCCGGCACATCTGCTGCTACCTGGCCGGTTACACTGCGGCCGGGTCCGGGTCGCTGATATTGGCATCGATGCCAGCGTGCTTGTGGACATCCGGCCGACGGGGTTCGAAAACGATCCGGCGCTCTGGGGTGAACAGTTTCCGGTGCCACGGATCGACGCGCACAAATATGCCCGTGGTCACGCCCTGGTCATGTCCGGTGGCGTCAGTGCCACTGGCGCGGCGCGGCTGGCGGCGCGCGGTGCTTTGCGGGCAGGGGCCGGGCTGGTGACGGTGCTGTCTCCACGCGATGCGCTGGCTGTCAATGCGGCGGCCCTGACGGCGGTGATGGTGCGGCAGATCGATACGGCCGCCGAATTTTCCGAACTGCTGACTGACCGCCGCCTCAACGCCTGCGTGATCGGGCCGGGTGCGGGGCTGGGCCAGCATACGCGCGACATTGTTCTCGCGGCCCTGGCTGCCAAACGGGCGGCGGTGCTCGATGCCGATGCCCTGACGAGCTTTGCCGAAGCGCCCGATCACCTCTTCGGCGCGATCAAGACGATCGAACAGCCGAACGTGGTGCTGACACCGCATCAAGGAGAATTTTGCCGTATTTTCGGTGAGTTGGATAACAAACATCCATTTAAATCCAAACTCGAACGGGTGCGCGCGGCGGCGGTGCGATCCGGCGCCATCGTCCTGCTGAAGGGACCGGACACGGTGGTGGCGTCGCCCGATGGCCGCGCCGCGATCGCTGCCAACGCGCCGCCGTGGCTGGCGACGGCAGGTTCCGGCGATGTGCTCGCAGGCATCGTGGGCGGCCTGCTGGCGCAGGGCGTTCCGGCATTCGAGGCGGCTTGCATCGGAGTCTGGATGCACGGCGAGGCCGGCAGCGAAGCGGGGCCGGGACTGATCGCGGAGGACCTGCCGGAGGTGCTGCCAGCAGTCTTTCGTCGCCTCTTTGATGATATGAATATCGATTATTGACAGTAGTTTATATCGGAAACCTTAGGTTATTTCATAGATTTGGATGAGGGTCGGCGCGGCCCAATCCATCGCCTTGGCCTGCATCAGCCAGCTGCCCGGGGTTTCGGCGAGGAACGCGATGCGCTGGGTCTGCTGGGCATCGACCACCAGCGTATCGAGCCAGAACGGCTTCCAGCCGTCGTCGAGTCGGTCGAGCAGCCGGAAATGGTGGCCGTGGAGATGAAAGGTGACGGGCACCGTCGCGCGATTGACCAGTGCGGCGACCACGGTCCGGTTGCGCTGCACCCTGAATGCGGGCTCGAGGTTCGGCGCATAAGCACTGGGAACAATCCAGCCGGGTGGCGTACTCGGCACTCGGTCGAAGACGAGTTCAGTCCGCAAGGCATTCTTGAGATCGAGTTGATCCGGCAATCCATTCGACGGCAGCGGATCGGGCGGAGCGAGGGGCGCACTACGTACCGGCGGCTCATCCGACGTCACGAACCGGGCGATCGGCTGGGGGTTTGTACCGTCATGCAAGATAATCGGGAATGCTGATCCGGCGGCCTCGGTGGCGTCGACGAAGACGTCGATGCGGCTGCCGGGCGCCAGCACGAGCCGGCCGTTGCGCGGCAGGAACGGCTCCGCCGGCTGCCCGTCGATAGCCATGATCCAGGTTGCGGTGGAATCTATTTTAATAGCAATAACATTGCATTGGCAGCCATTGATGAAGCGAAATCTGATCCGCTCGCGCTGACGGATCGCGATGTCCGGTGCAGTTTGGCCGTTGACCGTATAGATCGGTCTCGCGGTCCCGGCGTTGGTTCCTGGGGCGATGGCATTGCCTTCGCCGTCGAGTTGCCAATCCTCGATCAGGACAACCTGATCGCGATCGACTGCGACCGGTTCGGCCTCCCGAACGACGAGGGCGGTTGCGGCCGACGGCCGCGCTTGGCGGTCGCCGAGCAGGCGGATATCGCAGGAGGACGTGCCGGCGTGCTTGAACAAGATGCTGAAGGTGTCGCTGCCGCCCGGCGCCACGGGGGGCCGCGCGGTTAGCGGTTCCGAGGCCGGGCTGCCATCGATGCCGCGCCAGCGCAGAATGACCGACGCGGGCAGCTCGTTATGGAACGTGACGGCAATTTCCTCGCCGCGCGCGAAGCTTAACCCCGAGCCGGGGCCGTCCGGTTCCAGGCCCCAAATGCCGGTTTCCGCCTGTCCCTGCCGCGGGGCAAGAGACCTCGGCCTGGCGCGCAGCACCAGGGACCTGCGCTGCGTTGCGGTTGGCTGGGCGGCCGCAACCGATGGACCAAGCAGTGTCGTCCCCAGACCTGCGAGCAGGGCGCGACGGTTAAGCAGGAAAGAATGCTTCATCATCCCGAATGCGGAGCATTTTCCAGTCTGGTAGTCCAGCCGGCGAGGGTTGTCCGAAAACCGCTGGAACGGCCATTTTTTTGCTGCGAACGGGTGTGTGCATGTTATAAGCCCGCCGCAACGATCACGGTGATTTTGGGTGGCTTGGTCCAACGTCATCGCGATTGATCTCAATAAGTTGGAGCTGACGTCTACCGAAAACCGCTTCGCATCTTTCGGCGTCATGCTTCGGCATCGCGGCCGGAAGAGGTGTTCAAGGCGGGCGTGGCGGAATTGGTAGACGCGCTGGATTTAGGTTCCAGTGTCGCAAGATGTGGGGGTTCGAGTCCCTCCGCCCGCACCAAACGCTTCGTGCGTTTGCACCGAACGATTTTCCGGAGGACAGGCTTCCGAAAGGATCACGTCCACCCAATTCACCGACCCGTGGCGCAAGTCATTGGTCGTTCAAGATTGACAACGATCGGCCGTTGGCCGGAGCAAGCGGGAAGAAGATTGACGCCATGCAGGTGAATGAAACCGTCGCGGACGGACTGAAGCACGAATTCCAGATTAGCATTCCGGCAGCGGACCTCGATGCCAAGGCGGATGCCCGTCTCGCCGATCTCAAGGACAAGGTGCGGCTGAACGGCTTCCGTCCCGGCAAGGTGCCCCCGGCGCATCTGAAGAAGCTTTATGGCCGCTCGGTGATGGCCGAGACCGTCGAACAGACGATCCGCGATACCAACAACCAGATTTTCAACGAGCGCGGCTTCCGCCTGGCCACCGAGCCCAAGGTGACGATGCCGACCGAGGAGAAGGCGGTCGAGGACATCCTCAATGGCAAAGCCGATCTGACTTACACCGTCGCGATCGAAGTCGTGCCGGCGATTGCACTCGCCGACTTCAAGACCTTCAGTGTCGAGAAGCCGGTGGCCGACGTCACCGACGCCGACGTCGACGATGCGATCAAGCGTATCGCCGATCAGAATCGCGATTACGCCGACAAGGGTGAAGGCGCCAAGGCCGAAACCGGCGATCGCGTCACCATCTCGTTCAAGGGCACGATCGACGGTACGCCGTTTGACGGCGGCACCGGCGAGGGCATTCAGGTCCTGATCGGCTCCAACACGTTCATCCCGGGCTTTGAAGATCAGCTGGTCGGCATCGGCAAGGATGAGACCCGCACGCTCAAGGTGCCGTTCCCGAAGAACTATGCCAACGCCGAACTGGCCGGGAAGCCCGCCGAGTTCGAGACCACCGCGACCCTGATCGAGTCTCCGAAAGACAAGCCGATCGATGACGAGTTCGCCAAGATGCTTGGGCTGGAGTCGCTCGACAAGCTCAAGGAAGCCGCGCGCGAGCGGCTGACCGCGGAATTCGCCGGCGCGACCCGTCAGCGCGTCAAGCGGCTGCTGCTCGATCGCCTCGACGAGACGCATCGCTTCGATGCGCCGCAGTCGCTGGTCGATGAAGAGTTCAACCTGATGTGGAACTCGATCAAGGCGGAGATGGAATCGGCCGGCAAGACCTTCGCCGACGAGGACACCACCGAAGACGCTGCCAAGGAAGAGTATCGCAAGATCGCCGACCGCCGGGTGCGGCTCGGCCTCGTGCTGTCCGAAATCGGCGAGAAGAACAAGATCACCGTGACTGATGACGAGGTCAGCCGTGCCGTGATCGAGCGGGCACGCCAGATGCCGGGCCGCGAGAAGGAAGTCTGGGATTTCTATCGCAGCAACGCCCAGGCGCTGGCTCAGCTCCGCGCCCCGATCTTCGAGGATAAGGTGGTCGATTTCATCCTGGAGCTCGCCAACGTCACCGAGAAGAAGGTGTCGCGCGAAGACCTTTATAAGGACGATGACGCCGAAAAATCCGCCGCCTGAGGGCAGGCGGGATGACGACGGCCCCGGCATCGCCGGGGCCTTCGTTTGTTAAGGATACCCGCCAAAAGGCGGCATGCGGTGGCTCCGTCGCTTTGCCAGCGGGACCGGAATCAGCTTCAACTTGGCGCAGCTTGGCAGTGTGAGCCGGTTGTCGATCGGCACGAACCGGCGCCCGTGCGCGCTGGCCTTGTCGCCGGTCGATCGGCTCATATCTGTAGACCGCAAGTTTAAGACGCTTTCTCAAGCCCCGCCTCACGGGGCGATCGCAGGTGCCGGCCGTTCTGGGCTTTGCCAGAGGCCGGAGCGGCGAACGCTCCAGACAACCTTCAGGTGATAAATGCGCGATCCGGTGGAAACCTACATGAACCTCGTGCCGATGGTGGTCGAACAGACCAATCGCGGCGAGCGGGCCTACGATATTTTCTCGCGCCTCCTGAAAGAGCGCATCATCTTCGTGACCGGACCGGTCGAGGACGGCATGTCGACGTTGATCGTCGCCCAGCTGCTCTTCCTGGAGGCCGAGAATCCGAAGAAGGAAATCTCGATGTATATCAACTCGCCGGGCGGCGTGGTGACGTCGGGTCTGGCGATCTACGACACCATGCAATTCATTCGCCCGCCGGTGCATACGCTATGTACCGGGCAGGCCGCCTCAATGGGATCGCTATTGCTGGCCGCCGGTGAGAAGGACAACCGCTTCTCGCTGCCGAACTCGCGCATCATGGTGCATCAGCCTTCCGGCGGCTTCCAGGGGCAGGCGACCGACATCATGCTGCACGCGCAGGAGATTCTGAATCTCAAGAAGCGGCTCAACGAGATCTACGTCAAGCACACCGGCCAGACCTACAAGGCGATCGAGGACGCGCTCGAGCGTGACAAGTTCCTCACTGCCGATATGGCCAAGGAGTTTGGGATCGTCGACAAGGTGATCGACAAACGGGCCGACGAACCGGCGACACCCAAGGCGCCTTAATGTCGCATGTGACAAAGGTAAACTGCTGCAAATCAGTTGCGTTTGCAGCAGTTTAATCCTTTTGGGCGGCAATGTTGGATGAATTCTGCAAAGGTTCCGTGACAGCCCTCCCGGCTGGACGTGACAATCGCGTCACGCCGCGTCGAAATGATTAATCGGGGGTCGCATGGCGGCCCCAAATCACGCTATTGTCACGCCATTGGACGATTTGCCGATTAGCGAATTCTTGATAGTCGGCTGTCACCATGGTTGGCTGGCAATAGCGCGTTAATGTGCTGAAGTATTGAACCTGCCTCTCGATTCGGACGGCAGATACAAGACAGGGTCTTTGTTGGTACGGATTTTGCTCCTATCTAACTTGATCGGTAACTGTGCCGATATGGAGCGGTCTCTATCGATGAGATCGAACGGCGGACGGAGATAGGAATGAGCAAGGTCGGTACGAGCGACTCCAAGAACACTCTCTATTGCTCGTTCTGCGGCAAGAGCCAGCACGAAGTTCGCAAACTGATCGCGGGTCCAACCGTGTTCATTTGCGACGAGTGCGTCGAGCTCTGCATGGATATCATCCGCGAGGAGAACAAGTCCTCGCTGGTGAAGTCGCGCGACGGCATTCCGACACCGAAGGAAATCTGCAAGGTGCTGGATGACTACGTCATCGGTCAGGGCCATGCGAAGAAGGTGCTGTCGGTCGCCGTGCACAACCACTACAAGCGGCTCAATCACCAGACCAAGCACAACGACGTCGAGCTCGCCAAGTCGAACATCCTGCTGATCGGTCCGACCGGCTCGGGCAAGACGCTGCTGGCGCAGACGCTGGCGCGCATTCTCGATGTGCCGTTCACCATGGCGGATGCGACGACGTTGACCGAAGCCGGCTACGTCGGCGAGGATGTCGAGAACATCATCCTGAAGCTGCTGCAGGCTGCCGACTACAACGTCGAGCGGGCTCAGCGCGGCATTGTCTACATCGACGAAATCGACAAGATCTCGCGCAAGTCGGACAATCCGTCGATCACCCGCGATGTTTCGGGCGAGGGCGTGCAGCAGGCGTTGCTGAAGATCATGGAAGGCACGGTTGCCTCGGTCCCGCCGCAGGGTGGCCGCAAGCATCCGCAGCAGGAGTTCCTGCAGGTCGACACCACCAACATCCTGTTCATCTGCGGTGGTGCATTCTCGGGTCTCGAAAAGATCATTTCGTCCCGCGGACGGACGACGTCGATCGGCTTCTCCGCGCAGGTGCTGGCGCCGGAAGATCGCCGCACCGGCGAAATCTTCCGTCACGTCGAACCGGAAGATCTGCTGAAGTATGGTTTGATTCCCGAATTCGTCGGGCGGTTGCCTGTAGTCGCCACGCTCGAGGATCTCGACGAAGCTTCGCTGAAGAAGATTCTGACCGATCCGAAGAACGCATTGGTGAAGCAGTACCAGCGTCTGTTCGAAATGGAGAACATCGAGCTCACCTTCGCCGACGAGGCGCTCGGTGCGGTTGCTCGCAGGGCGATCGAACGCAAGACCGGCGCGCGTGGTCTGCGGTCGATCCTGGAGAGCATTCTGCTCGAAACCATGTTCGATCTTCCGGGCCTCGAAGGTGTGGAAGAAGTGGTCATCTCACGTGAAGTCGTCGAGGGAACCGCGCGTCCGCTTTACATTTATGCGGACCGCTCCGACCGTGCGACGGAGACAAGCGCGAGCGCCTGACGAAGGCGCTTTGGCCGGCGAATACGAACGAACTCAGGCCGTCGGCGTAAAGCGCTGGCGGCCTTTTATATTTTGCCCGCCTGCGTTGCGGTAACCCTTTGTGCACGGGGCTTTTCCCGCGACTTGACACTATGCAGGGCGATAGCCACCTAATGCTTCTGGCGGCGGGTATTTCGCAAGATTCGCCGCAATTCCGTTCCCGATCGGATGACCGCGCCGCGGCCATGCTCGGGACATTACGACACCCTGTGATGGTTGCGCCTAATGCGGGCCGTGTGCAGGGGGGTGCAACATAAGGAATCGGCCATGACGAGCACAAAACCTCGGCCATCTATCGTTCACGGCGAAAGCCATACATATCCCGTGCTGCCGCTGCGCGACATCGTTGTGTTTCCGCACATGATCGTGCCGCTGTTCGTTGGCCGCGAGAAGTCGATCAAGGCGCTCGAAGAGGTCATGAAGAATGATGCGCTGATCATGCTCGCGACGCAGAAGAATGCGTCCGACGATGATCCGAGCCCGGACACGATCTATGAAATTGGCACACTTGCCAGCGTGTTGCAGTTGCTGAAGCTGCCCGACGGTACCGTCAAGGTCCTCGTCGAGGGGCTTGAGCGCGCGCGCGTCGAGAAGTACTCGGAGCGTGCGGATTTTTACGAAGCCACCGCTGTTGCGCTGGCGGACACGGACGCCACCAGTGTCGAGGCGGAAGCCTTGGCGCGTTCGGTCGTGTCCGACTTCGAAAGCTATGTGAAGCTCAACAAGAAGATTTCCGCCGAAGTGGTGGGAGTCGTTCAGGCGATCACCGATTTCGCCAAGCTCGGCGATACCGTTGCGTCGCATCTCGCGGTCAAGATCGCCGATCGCCAGGGCATCCTGGAGACGCTGTCGGTCACCGCGCGCCTTGAAAAGGTGCTCGGGTTGATGGAGAGCGAGATCTCCGTGCTGCAGGTGGAGAAGCGCATCCGCTCGCGCGTCAAGCGCCAGATGGAGAAGACGCAGCGCGAGTACTACCTCAACGAGCAGATGAAGGCGATCCAGAAGGAGCTTGGCGACGACGAAGGTCGCGACGAGCTGGCCGATCTGGAAGAGAAGATTGCCAAGACCAAGCTTTCGAAGGAAGCGCGGGAGAAGGCACAGCACGAACTCAAGAAGCTGCGCCAGATGTCGCCGATGTCCGCGGAAGCAACTGTCGTGCGCAACTATCTCGACTGGCTACTGTCGATTCCGTGGAACAAAAAGTCGAAGGTCAAGAAGGACCTCGGTGCCGCGCAGGCGACGCTGGACGAAGATCACTACGGACTCGAGAAGGTCAAGGATCGCATCGTCGAGTACCTGGCCGTGCAGTCGCGTGCCAACAAGTTGACCGGTCCGATCCTGTGTCTCGTCGGCCCTCCGGGCGTCGGCAAGACCTCGCTCGGCAAGTCGATCGCCAAGGCGACCGGCCGCGAGTTCGTGCGTGTGTCGCTCGGCGGCGTGCGCGACGAAGCGGAGATCCGTGGTCATCGGCGGACCTACATCGGGTCGATGCCGGGCAAGATCATCCAGTCGATGCGCAAGGCCAAGACCTCGAACCCGCTGTTCCTGCTCGACGAGATCGACAAGATGGGCGCCGACTTCCGCGGCGATCCGTCGTCGGCGCTGCTTGAGGTCCTGGACCCCGAGCAGAACTCGACGTTCAACGATCACTATCTCGAGGTCGATTACGATCTCTCCAACGTGATGTTCATCACCACCGCGAATACGCTGAATATTCCCGGACCGTTGATGGACCGTATGGAGATCATCCGGATCGCCGGCTACACCGAAAACGAGAAGGTCGAGATTGCCCGCAAGCATCTCATCCCGAACGCGCTCTCCAAGCACGGTCTGGACTCGAAAGAGTGGTCGATCGACGACGATGCGTTGTTACTGATGATCCGCCGCTACACCCGTGAAGCGGGCGTGCGTAATCTTGAGCGTGAGCTGTCGACGCTGGCCCGCAAGGCGGTGAAGGAGCTGATGCTCTCGAAGAAGAAGTCGGTGAAGGTCACTGAGAAGTCCCTCGAGGATTTCTTGGGCGTTCCGAAGTTCCGCTTCGGTGAGATCGAGAGCGACGATCAGGTCGGTGTCGTCACCGGTCTGGCGTGGACTGACGTTGGCGGCGAGTTGCTGACCATCGAAAGCGTCATGATGCCCGGCAAGGGCAGGATGACGGTGACCGGCAACCTGCGCGACGTGATGAAGGAATCGATCTCGGCGGCGGCGTCCTACGTCCGCTCGCGCGCGATCACCTTCGGGATCGAGCCGCCACTGTTCGAGCGGCGCGACATCCACGTCCACGTGCCGGAAGGCGCAACGCCGAAGGACGGTCCTTCGGCAGGTGTGGCGATGGCCACGACGATCGTTTCGGTGTTGACCGGCATTCCGATCCGGCACGACATCGCGATGACCGGCGAGGTGACGCTGCGCGGCCGCGTGCTGCCGATCGGCGGATTGAAGGAGAAGTTGTTGGCTGCGGCCCGCGGCGGCATCAAGACGGTGCTGATCCCCGAGGACAACGCCAAGGATCTCACGGAAATCTCCGACGCGATCAAGGGCGGGTTGGAAATCATTCCGGTCTCGCGCATGGATGAGGTGATCGCCAAGGCGCTGGTTCGCCAGCCCAAGCCGATCGTCTGGGAAGAAGATACCTCGCTTCCGGCTAAGCCGGAGGCGGGAGACGAGGCAGCGGGCGGCCTGACCGCGCACTGATCGTCTTCACGTCAAACAAGCGGCGGCGTCCGTGAGGATGCCGCCGCTTTTGCGTTGCACCGGGCGGCTGGCGGCAGGGTTGCCTTGTCGCTACCGTCGAGGCTAAAGAGAAGGCGAGGGCGGTTAGCTCAGCTGGTTAGAGCATCTCGTTTACACCGAGAGGGTCGGGAGTTCGAATCTCTCACCGCCTACCATTCCCAGCGGGTCGTTTTTGCCGCAGCCGTTGTCAAGTTCCGCCACCGATCAAGACCGCGTTGCTACTGGCAGTGGTGCATCAGCCTTTGGAGTAGCCGCACTTGTTGGATTGCGGTGTTTTCCAGCAACCTGTTTGCATGCAGGTTGGAAGTGCAGTGGCACAGTAGTTGGTGCAGCTCCCGGGGCGTCCCTTCTGACAAAACTCGATGCATTCCTTGTGGCGTGCCGTACAGGTCATCGCCATCGACGGTGTCGCGAAGGTTATCAAGGAAACGATGAAGGCTGCTCCGAGCAAATACGTCCGCATCTGAAATCCTTTCCGCTCACGATCAATCTGACAAATTATTCGAACAGGTAATATCTCGGCATCCGGGCAAGTCAGCGTAGCAGGAAACGCGCTGGGCGGTCAGCCTGGTTGCAAGGGCCGTTAGACTGTCCGTCCTCCGCTCGGGAGCGGCCGATGGCGCGGTTCGCGCGTGCGTTGCACAGGCAGAGCATGTTGGGCGCCTCGGAACCCGGCTCGCGCGTCCTTGGCGATCATTATTCATTAACCCATCAGCGACATTTGCCGGCTTCAGGCGACTGCTGCAAACAGCGGTTAGAGGGCTGTGTGATAGGTCTGGGCGTCCTTGGAGCGAGGTCCAGATGTCGCCGGTTGGATTGGGGCAGAACACGACAGGTGCCGCCGGTGCCCGCATCGCCGCTCTCGATGGCGTGCGCGGCATGATGATGATCCTCGTGCTGATTTCGCATTACTTCGCAGAGATCGCCAACGGCCTGCATTTTCTTGGTTTCGGCTGGTATGCCGTCCAGATGTTCTTCATTCTCAGCGGCTTTCTGATCGGCCGGCTGATCATCGAGCGGAAGGATCACGTCAACTTCTTCTCGGTCTTTGTCATGCGCCGCGTCTGCAGAACGTTTCCCTCCTACATGATCAGCATCGTGCTGATCTTTGGTGTGCTGTGGATTTTCCGCAACGAGACGTGGACGCATTTCACCGCGGAGTTTCCGCTGTGGTCGTACCTGACGTTCACGCAGAACATCTTCATGGCAATGACCGGAGATGTCGGCGCGTATTGGGCTGCGCCGAGCTGGACATTGGCGCTCGAAGAACAACTCTACATCGTGCTACCGCTGGTGTTCTTTCTCGCTCCGCGCCGATCGTGGTTGCGGATTTTCATTGCGATTGCCCTTGTGGCATTGGTGTTGCGCACGCTCATCTTCACCACCGGCATCGTCGGTGAAACCTGGGGGCTGGTGATGTTGCCGGCGCGGGGAGACGTGCTGGTTGCCGGAGTGATCGCCGCCGTCGTCTACAAGGAACGGCTTGTCGATCTGGCGCGCTACGACCTCCTGCTGCGGCTGGCGCCGCTGGTCATGATGTGTACCTGTATCGTGATCGCGCTGATCGACCCCTCGCAACGGCTTTTCAATATTGTCGGACCGTTCCTGATCGCGTTCGGCTTTGCCTGTTTCCTGCTAGCCGTGGTCCGCGGCGCGCCGGAGGCGAAGCGGTTCGAAGGCCGATTCCTCCGCTTCATGGGCGATATTTCATACTGTGTTTATCTGACGCATCTGATGGTGCTCGGGCTGATGCACGGCCTGATCCTGCATGCGAAGCCGTCGCTCGGCGGCATCGATCAATGGCTGGTGACGGTCGCCGCGTTGCCGGTCGCGGTGGCGCTGGGCTGGGCGATGACGACGCTCATTGAATCGCCATTGACCTCCTATGGCCGGAGCTGGAAATGGAGCGACAGGAAAACGGGCTCCGACCTGGCGCATCAGGGCGCGCGTCCGTAAATTCCGACGGCGTCGCGCTTATGCGCGTTCCTCCCATATCGTCGCCAGATGCACGATCGTCCGCACGGCCGCCTGCATGTCCTGCACGCTGACCCATTCGGTGCGGGAATGGAACGCATGTTCGCCGGCGAAGATGTTGGGGCAGGGCAACCCCATGAACGATAGCCGCGAGCCGTCGGTGCCGCCGCGAATGCTGGTCCGCTGCGGCTGCAGGCCGGCGCGGCGGATTGCTTCGATAGCATTGTCGACGACAGCGGGATGACGATCGATCACCTGCTTCATGTTGCGATATTGCGGCTTGACTTCGAAGCGATAGGTCGAGCGCGGAAAGTCGCGCATCACGTCCATGACGATGGTCTCGAGCAGCTGCTCCTTGCCGCGCAGGCCCTGATCGGCGAAGTCACGCACGATGAAATCGATCGTGGCGCTTTCCAGCGAACCGCTGATGCCGACCGGATGCAGAAAACCTTCCTTGCCTTCGGTCGTCTCCGGCGAGCAGGTGTCGCGTGGCAGACGTTCGACGATGCGCGCTGCGATCTTGATCGCATGTTCCATCTTGCCCTTGGCGAAGCCGGGATGCGCGCTGACGCCGGTGATGGTCACTGTGGCGGCATCGGCGGAAAACGTCTCGTCTTCCAGGTGGCCGGCGGATTCGCCGTCGATGGTGTAACCGAACTCGGCGCCGAGCTTCTGCATGTCGACCTTGTCGACGCCGCGGCCGATCTCCTCGTCCGGCGTGAACAGGATCTTGATGGGACCGTGCTTGAGCTGCGGATTGGCGAGCAGGAACTGCGCTGCGTCCATGATCTCGGCGACGCCCGCCTTGTTATCGGCGCCGAGCAGGGTGGTGCCGTCGGACGTAACGATGTCGTTGCCGATTTGCGTTGTCAGCGCCGGATTGTCGGCGACGCGGATCACCTGAGCCGGATCGCCCGGCAGCACGATGTCGCCACCCTGATAGTTGTGGATAATCTGCGGCTTGACGTTGGCGCCGGAACAATCCGGCGAGGTGTCCATGTGCGAGCAGAAGCAGATCACCGGAACCGACTTCTCGGTATTGGCGGGGATCGTCGCATAGACGTAGCCATGCTCGTCGAGATGCGCGTCGGCAAGACCGATATCGCGCAGTTCGCGAGCCAGTAGCGCACCGAGGTCCTTCTGCTTGGCGGTCGAAGGGCAGGTCAGGGAAGCCGGGTCGGATTGTGTGTCGATGACCACATAGCGCAGGAAGCGCTCGGTCACGCCGTATGTGAACTGGAGGGGGGATGGCATCGGGAAAACTCCCTGTTCAAAAACGGGTCGCCCAAATGGAAACGTCACCCCGGGCCGCCGCAGGCGACGGTCCGGGGTGACGTATCACAAATCGCGTCTGATCGGATCAGACGGCTTCCTTCAATTCCTTGGCAGCGCGGAAAGCCACCTTCTTGCTGGCTTTGATGTGGATCGCTTCGCCGGTCGCCGGATTGCGGCCCATGCGGGCGGCGCGCTTGCGAACCTGGAGGATGCCGAGGCCGACGATGCGGATGCGGTCGCCCTTCTTCAGGTGCTTGGTGATGCGGGTCACCATGTCGCCGAGAATCGCTTCGGTCTGCTTCTTCGACAATTCATGTTCTTCGGCCAGCGCAGCCGCGAGATGTTTGAGAGTCACGGTCGCCGGGGTTGCTGCTTTCTTCGCCATATTTGGCCCTCCTCGTTGTTGATGGCTCAAGAACGTTAGACGTATCAGGCATTAGTTGATTCGGGGAGGCGCTGACTACGCTGTTTTGCCCGTAAACAGCCGGTTATTTGCATCGGCCATGTGAAAAGTGCCGATAGCAAAGGGGATTCGCAACCACCTTGACTTGACGCCACAGCCCCTTTAAGTCCCACCACCTCGGTGGTCGCTAACGATCCACGCGGGAGTAGCTCAGTTGGTTAGAGCGCCGGCCTGTCACGCCGGAGGTCGCGGGTTCGAGCCCCGTCTCTCGCGCCACTTTCATAGTGGTTTTGCCTGATTTGGCCCGATTTTCACTGAGTTCCTAACATCGACCGCGAACGCGCTCAATTCTGCCGTCCCTGCTGGCACGCCATCATGAACTCATGGCGCGCTTGCCGGTCCTTGATGCCCTGATTGAAGCCACGTTCCAGCGACAGGGCGGCGCAGTCCCGGCCTTGCGATCCGCCGGGGAATCGTCCGGCCCGGCCTCCGGCCATGCCGCCTCCCGAGCGCATCATGGCCGACCTGACACATTTCCTGACGGCAGGAATCGCTTGCGTCCGACAGGTTGCGGCATCGCCGCCGCCGCCCATGCAGGCCATGACGGATGCTCTTCCGGCCGTCGCGCGACAATGTGCGATGGCAGATTGACTGGGCTGCGCATAAGCGACATCGCCGCCTGCCGAGAAGCCTGAACTCGAGACAACGCAGCCGAGCAAAAGCAGGAGAGGGTGAAAAGATTGAAGGAGAGCGATTCTCGCCATGGCGCGCCTCCGAATGCTTTGCGATGAAATGACCGTTGTTGCAAAACGCCTCAATGCTCGTGCCGTGACGAGCGGCCTGTCAAGCGGCGGGGCGGGCAACGCGATGGATTTCGATGTCAAACAGCGGTGTTGAGTACGGGTTCGCGATCTCGCGGGGCATTGCGTCCGAGTTGTGCGGGACGTCCTCGCCCTCTTGGAAGAGAGGGCGCGCGGAACGCCGGGTGCCCGATGCACCCATGGCCCCGTGTGCAAGTGAAAAGCACACGAGTGTCGTCGCCACGGTCACACCGGAATCATCCGACGTTCCGCGCGCGATGGTGTTAACGGCTTGCTGCACGAAAACCACGCGATCTTGGGCTTGCCCAAGATCGCCATCCTTAAAATGCGCGAATACGGCTACAGCCTATTCGCGTCGCCGCCGAGCCTGAGGTGACGGTCGCTCCAGGGGACTTCTGCCCCGCCGCCGCTCCCATTAGGAGAGACGCCGAGGCTGCCCCATGGCGCAAGGCGATGCGCCGGGATATCGCGCGCTGGGACCGTTCGCGTCGCGGCGTGGTCGTCAGTCTCGTCTCATTCGCGAGGTTACCCTCGCGCGATCCGAGACATCGAATGCCGCGCGCGCCCACCGCCATCCCGCCCCGCAGACCGTGACGATCGCGAGCCACCCCTCTCAGTGAGGTGGGGTATATAGGGATATAATCATATTTGAATCCAACGTTAAGGCTCGGCGCGTGCTTAAATTTTGTGCGATTTCTATCCTCTGGCTGCGGGGAGATCGGGAGGCGTTTCGAGTCGCGCGGGCACCCGCGGCGATGCTTGCGTCCCAAGTTGCCAACCGCGTGGTTGGCTGCCGGCGGAGCGAGACGCAGGTGCGCGGCTTGATGCGCCAGCGCATCGACAGGGGTACCATTTTTCATGTTACAGAATGGGCCGCCCAACCGCGATACGATGAACACGTCACGCGTAAGCGCGTGACCGGCACGCGTCACGCTGCAACGAAAGTCGCGAATGTCGCCCGATCGTGCTTGCTGGAAATATCCAGTGGCCCGCGGAATTTGCCGGAGCAGGGAACTGTCAACATAGCTTGTCTTGCCACTCTAGTTGCACTGCGCTAAAGGCTCAGAACAATTCCAATGTGACCGAATCTGACGGCCATGTTGCTCCCAAAATAAGGATCGCCGATGAACGGCATCTTGCAAGACTACCTGCCACTGGTGGTGTTTATCGGCATCGCAGCCGTCATCGGTCTCGCGTTGTTGATCGCGCCTTTTATCGTTGCGTTTCAGCAACCTGATGCAGAGAAGTTGTCGGCTTACGAGTGCGGTTTCAATGCGTTCGATGACGCGCGCATGAAGTTCGACGTCCGCTTCTATCTCGTGGCTATCCTGTTCATCATCTTCGATCTGGAAGTCGCATTCCTATTTCCCTGGGCAGTGGCATTCGGAAAACTTGGCGCCGTGGGATTCTGGTCGATGATGGTGTTCCTCGCCGTCCTCACCATTGGTTTCGCATACGAATGGAAGAAAGGCGCGCTCGAATGGGATTGAGCCCCGCCACAGACAAGCAGGATTCTGCGCCGGCAGTGGCGCCGGCGGCGAGTGGAATTCTCGATCCGCGCACCGGCAAGCCGGTCGGTGCCGACGACAAGTTCTTCGTCGAGGTCAACAACGAGCTTTCCGATAAAGGCTTCTTTGTCGCCGCTGCCGACGATCTCATCACCTGGGCACGGACCGGCTCGCTGATGTGGATGACGTTCGGTCTTGCATGCTGCGCCGTTGAGATGATGCAGGTTTCGATGCCGCGCTACGACGTCGAACGCTTCGGTTTCGCGCCGCGAGCGTCGCCGCGCCAGTCCGACGTCATGATCGTCGCCGGCACGCTGACCAACAAGATGGCGCCCGCGCTGCGCAAGGTCTACGACCAGATGCCGGAGCCGCGCTACGTCATCTCGATGGGATCGTGCGCCAACGGCGGCGGGTACTATCACTACTCCTACTCGGTGGTGCGCGGCTGCGATCGCATCGTTCCCATCGATATCTACGTTCCGGGCTGTCCGCCGACGGCGGAAGCGCTGCTGTACGGCGTGTTGCTGCTGCAGAAGAAGATCCGGCGTACCGGCACTATCGAACGCTAAGGCTGAAGCATGGACGACGCGAAGCTCGACTCCCTGGGTCAGATGATCGTTGACGCACTGCCGGGCGTCGCGACCGGCTACACCGTTGCCTTCAATCAACTCACGGTGACGGTGGAGGTCGGCAAGATCGTGGAAGCAGCGCGCTTCCTGCGTGACGATCCGCGCTGCCGCTTCGTCAACATCACCGACGTCACGGCGGTGGACTATCCGACGCGCGAACAGCGCTTCGATCTGGTCTACCACTTCCTGTCGCCGACGCTGAACGAGCGGATTCGCATCAAGGCGATCGCCGGCGAGATGACGCAGGTGCCGTCGCTGATCGGCGTGTTTCCCGGTGCCGACTGGTTCGAGCGCGAGACTTATGATCTCTACGGCGTGATCTTCGTCGGCCATCCCGACATGCGGCGGCTGCTGACCGACTATGGGTTCGACGGCCATCCGCTGCGCAAGGATTTTCCGACCACCGGTTTCGTCGAGGTGCGCTACGACGACGCCGAGAAGCGAGTGGTCTACGAGCCGGTGAAACTCAATCAGGAATTCCGCCGCTTCGATTTTCTGTCGCCATGGGAAGGCGCGGACTATCCGCTGCCAGGCGACGAGAAGAAAAGCACTGACGGAGCCAAACCGTCATGAAGCCGACGCTCAAAGCAGGGCTGACGCACCGGTTCACCTACCGGGTGCCCGACAACAAGACGGTGCCGCACCTCTATCCGGAAGCGCCGGATTTCCAGGCCATGCCGGACGTATTCGCGACCGGTTATATGGTCGGTCTGATGGAGTGGGCCTGCATCGATCTGATGAAGCATCATCTCGACGCGGGCGAGGGCAGCCTCGGCACGCACATCAATGTCAGCCACGCCGCCGCGACGCCGCCGGGACTGACCGTCACCGTCGAGGTCGAATGCGCCGAGGTGGATGGCAAGCGTCTGAATTTCAACGTCAAGGCGCATGACGGCGTCGACATGATCGGCGAAGGCACGCATCAGCGCCACGTTGTGGCGTGGGATAAATTCAATGCACGGGTCGCCAGTAAGGCGGCGAAAGCGGGGGTAGCCGCGTGAGCGAAACTGAAACCCCGGGTATGCGCAACTTCACCATCAACTTCGGGCCGCAGCATCCGGCTGCGCACGGCGTGTTGCGCCTGGTGCTGGAACTGGACGGCGAAGTCGTCGAGCGCGTCGATCCGCATATCGGCCTGCTGCATCGTGGCACCGAGAAACTGATCGAGCAGAAGACTTATCTGCAGGCGATTCCCTATTTCGACCGGCTCGATTATGTCGCGCCGATGAATCAGGAGCATGCGTTCTGTCTCGCGGCGGAGAAGCTGCTCGGCATTGCGGTGCCGCGCCGCGGTCAACTGATCCGCGTGTTGTATTGCGAGATCGGTCGCATTCTGTCGCATCTGCTCAACGTCACCACGCAGGCGATGGACGTCGGCGCGCTGACGCCGCCGCTGTGGGGCTTCGAAGAGCGCGAAAAACTGATGGTGTTCTACGAGCGCGCTTCCGGCTCGCGCATGCACGCGGCGTTCTTCCGCGTCGGTGGCGTGCATCAGGATCTGCCGCCGCAGCTGATCGACGATATCGAGGCGTGGTGCGATCCGTTCCTGCAGGTCTGCGACGATCTCGAAACGCTGCTGACCGACAACCGCATCTTCAAGCAGCGCAACGTCGATATCGGCGTGGTAACGCTGCAGCAGGCGTGGGAGTGGGGCTTCTCCGGCGTCATGGTGCGCGGCTCCGGCGCGATGTGGGATCTGCGCAAGTCGCAGCCTTACGAATGCTACGCCGAGATGGATTTCGACATTCCGATCGGCAAGAACGGCGATTGCTACGACCGCTATTGCATCCGTATGGAAGAGATGCGGCAGTCGGTGCGCATCATGAAGCAGTGCATCGCCAAGCTGCGCGCACCGGACGGGCAGGGCGCGGTTGCCATCGAAGACAACAAGATTTTCCCGCCGCGACGTGGCGAGATGAAGCGCTCGATGGAAGCGCTGATCCATCACTTCAAGCTCTACACCGAAGGCTTCCACGTGCCGGCCGGCGAAGTCTACGCCGCGGTCGAGGCGCCGAAGGGCGAGTTCGGCGTGTTCCTCGTCGCCGACGGCACCAACAAGCCGTACAAGTGCAAGATCCGCGCGCCGGGCTTCGCGCATCTGCAGGCGATGGACTTTATCTGCAAGGGTCATTTGCTGGCCGACGTCTCCGCGATCCTCGGATCGCTCGATATCGTGTTCGGAGAGGTCGATCGGTGAACGCACAAGCGCCCATCCAGTTTGACCGGACCACCGGCGTGCTCGAGGGGGCCAACCCTTGGGAACGTTTGGCGGCGGTCGCGCTGCTGGCGGGCTCGAAGGTGTCGTCGCTGTTCGCGCATCGTGGCTACAACATGTGCGCCAACCTGCTGCGCAAGACGCTGCCGGAGCGCGACATCGCCATCAAGCTGAACGACGACGCGGTGTTCGCGTTCCCCTACGGCGACGGCTACTGGAGCAAGCTGCTCAACCGCAGCTTCAAGTACGAAGACGAACTCGAACTGCTGTTCCGCGACTCGGCGGACATCGACTACACACTGCTCGATTGTGGCGCCAACTACGGCTACTGGTCGGTGCTTGTGTCGAGCCGCCCGTTCGGGTCGCGCAAGGCCATCGCCATCGAGCCGTCGTCGCTCAATTTCGCCAAGCTGTCGAACAATGCCAACATTAACGCCGGTCGTTTCGACGTGATGCATTGCGCCATCGGCGCGACGCGCGGCATGGCGCGGCTGTCCGGCACCAAGCACGAAGCGTTCAGCATCGCGGGCGGCACGGCGGCCCACGGCGAGGTGGTGCCGGTCCTGGCGCTGGACGATCTGCTCGACGATGGCGTCATCGCCGCGAACGGCAAGTATCTCATCAAGCTCGACGTCGAGGGCGTCGAGATCGAGGCGATCAAGGGCGGCGCACGGCTGTTGCAGGGCGACGCCGTCATCATGTGCGAGGAGCACGGCAACGACCCGCACCATACCGTCTCGCGCTACATCCTCGAACAGACGCCGCTGAAGCTGATCGCCCACGATCCGGTCAGCGATCGTTTTGAAATTCTCACCGAGCTTTCGCTCCTTGATCGCATCAAGGTGGCGTCGAACGTTGGCTACAACGTGTTCGGCACCGCCAGTGCGTTCTGGGAAGACCGCTTTCACCGCATGAACGCGAACGCTTCGCGCCGCGTTCACTGAGAGACCGCACAATGTCCGTTCGTCGTCTGGCACCCAAGGAATTGCAGCCCGCGAGCTTCGCGTTCACCGAAGAGAATCTCGCCTGGGCCAAGCAGCAGATCACCAAGTATCCCGAAGGCCGCCAGGCATCCGCGTGTATCGCCATCCTGTGGCGGGCGCAGGAACAGAACGCCGGCTGGGTGTCGGAAGCGGCCATTCGCGTCGTCGCCGACATGCTCGACATGGCCTACATCCGCGTGCTGGAAATCGCGACGTTCTACACGATGTTCCAGCTCTCCCCGGTCGGCAAGAAAGCGCATGTGCAGGTCTGCGGCACGACGCCGTGCATGCTGCGCGGCGCGGGCGACCTGATCGACGTCTGCAAGCATCGCATCCACCACGATCCGTTCCATGTCTCGGAAGACGGCAACTTCTCGTGGGAAGAGGTCGAGTGCCTCGGCGCCTGCGTCAATGCCCCGATGGTGATGATCTGGAAGGATACTTACGAGGATCTCACCAAGGAGTCGTTCGGCAAGGTGCTCGACGGCTTCGCCAAGGACAATCCGCCGAAACCCGGCCCGCAGATCGACCGGCAATTCTCGGCGCCCGCGGGCGGCCCGCGCGTGTTGAAGGAGCCGCAATCATGAAGGCTCGCGCTATCGCAATCTCGAAACCCGAAAGGATCGAGGCGATGAAAAACTGGCGTTACATCCTGATGCACACCGCTGCGGCGAGTGCATTCATTTTCTTACTGCAGCGTTACGGATTGGGCGCGACGCTGGAGGCCAGCCTGATGTGGACCGTGGTATTCGGCGCATGCGCCGCCACGCTGGCCTACACCCACACCAATCGCTGATCGGGAAAGTCGCAACTCATGCTCGACGACAAGGACCGCATCTTCCGCAACCTCTATGGCCTCGACGACTGGGGTCTCGAAGGCGCGCGCCGGCGTGGCGCCTGGGATGGTACCAAGGCCATCATCGACAAGGGGCGCGACTGGATCGTTAACGAGATGAAGGCGTCCGGTCTGCGCGGGCGCGGCGGCGCGGGCTTTCCGACCGGCATGAAATGGTCGTTCATGCCGAAGGAGTCCACCGACGGGCGGCCGAGCTATCTGGTCGTCAACGCCGACGAGTCCGAGCCCGGCACCTGCAAGGACCGCGAGATCATGCGGCACGATCCGCATCTGCTGGTCGAAGGCTGCCTGCTGGCGAGCTTCGCGATGGGCGCGCATGCCTGCTACATCTACGTGCGCGGCGAATTCATCCGCGAGCGCGAACATCTGCAGGCGGCGGTCGATCAGGCCTATGAGGCCAAGCTGATCGGCAAGGACAATGTCCACGGCTGGCCGTTCGATCTTTACGTCGCGCACGGCGCCGGCGCCTATATCTGCGGCGAGGAAACCGCTCTGCTGGAAAGCCTCGAAGGCAAGAAGGGCATGCCGCGGCTGAAGCCGCCGTTCCCCGCCAACGTCGGGCTGTTCGGCTGCCCGACCACGGTGAACAACGTCGAGTCGATTGCGGTGGCGCCGGACATCCTGCGCCGTGGAGCGGCGTGGTTTGCCTCGATCGGCCGCGCCAACAACGTCGGCACCAAGCTTTACGGCATCTCCGGCCACGTCAACACGCCGTGCGTCGTGGAAGAAGCCATGAGCATTCCGTTCAAGGAACTGATCGAGAAGCACGGCGGCGGCATTCGCGGCGGTTGGGACAATCTGCTGGCGATCATTCCGGGCGGCGCGTCATGTCCGCTGATCCCGGCGCACGATTGCGAAGAACTCATCATGGATTTCGACGGCACCCGCGCGGTGAAGTCGAGCTTCGGCACCGCCGGCGTCATCGTCATGGACAAGTCCACCGACGTCGTCGCGGCGATTGCCCGCATCAGTTACTTCTTCAAGCATGAGAGCTGCGGCCAGTGCACGCCGTGCCGCGAGGGCACCGGGTGGATGTGGCGTGTGTTGACCCGCATGGTCGAAGGCCGCGCCCACAAGCGCGAAATCGACATGCTGCTCGAAGTCACCAAGCAGGTCGAAGGCCACACCATCTGCGCGCTGGGCGATGCGGCGGCGTGGCCGGTGCAGGGCCTGATCCGCGCCTTCCGTCCCGAGATCGAGCGGCGCATCGACGAGTTCACCCGCAAGGCGGCGCTGGACGATCAGGGCGTGCTCGATCCGGCTCACATGATTGCGGCGGAGTAGGGCGATGTCACCTTCGCACGTTGCAGTGAACGCAAGTTGAGAAAGACTTGAGGCAATGACCAAACTCATCATCGATGGCAAAGAGATCGATGTCCCGCCGGAATACACGCTGTTGCAGGCGTGCGAAGCCGCGGGCGCCGAAATTCCGCGCTTCTGCTATCACGAGCGGCTGTCGATTGCCGGCAACTGCCGGATGTGCCTCGTCGAAGTGAAGGGCGGCCCGAAGCCGGTCGCGAGCTGCGCCTGGGGCGTGCGCGATTGCCGTCCCGGCCCCAAGGGTGAGCCGCCGGAAATTTCGACGCGCTCGCCGATGGTGAAGAAGGCACGCGAAGGCGTGATGGAGTTCCTGCTTATCAACCATCCGTTGGATTGCCCGATCTGCGACCAGGGTGGCGAGTGCGATCTGCAGGACCAGGCGATGGGCTACGGCGTCGACACCAGCCGCTTCGCCGAGAACAAGCGTGCCGTCGAGGACAAGTATCTCGGGGCGCTGGTCAAGACCTCGATGACCCGTTGCATCCAGTGCACGCGCTGCGTGCGCTTCGCCGCCGAAGTTGCCGGTGCGCCGGAGATGGGCGCCATCGGCCGCGGCGAGGATATGGAGATCACCACCTATCTCGAGACCGCGCTGACTTCCGAATTGCAGGGCAATCTGGTCGACATCTGCCCGGTGGGTGCGTTGACCTCGAAGCCTTATGCTTTCGCGGCGCGGCCGTGGGAGCTGGGCAAGACGCAGTCGATCGACGTCATGGACGGCCTTGGTTCGGCGATCCGCGTCGATACCCGTGGTCGCGAGGTGATGCGCATCCTGCCGCGCATCAACGAGGCGATCAACGAGGAATGGATTTCCGACAAGACGCGCCACATCGTCGATGGTCTGCGCACGCAGAGGCTCGACCGGCCATTCGTCCGTGAGAATGGCAAGCTGCGCGCGGCGACTTGGCCGGAAGCTTTCGCGGCAATTGCGGCCAAGCTGCGCGGCGCCAACGGCAAGCGTATCGGCGCCATCGCCGGCGATCTCGCTGCCGTCGAGGAAATGTTCGCACTCAAGCAATTGCTGGCGAGTCTCGGCTCGGCCAATCTGGCGGTGCAGGGCGGCGCGGCGTTCGATGCCAAGGCGGGACGCGCGAGCTATATTTTCAATCCGACCATTGCCGGCATCGAACAGGCCGACGCGCTGCTGATCGTCGGCAGCAACCCGCGCAAGGAAGCGACGCTGCTGAACGCGCGCATCCGCAAGCGCTGGCGCAGCGGCAAGCTCAAGGTCGGCGTTATCGGCGAGCAGGCCGACCTGACCTACACTACCGAATATCTCGGCGCGGGCATCGAGACGCTGAACGAGATCGCGAGCGGCAAGCATTCGTTCGCGGACGTCCTGAAGAAGGCGCAGAACCCGATCGTGCTGATCGGTGCGGCGGCGACGTCGCGGCCGGATGGCGCGGCGATCCTGTCCCAGGCGGCCAAGCTCGCCGCCGATATCGGCGCGATCAAGGACGGCTGGAATGGCTTTGGCGTGGTGCAAGCCACGGCGTCGGTGGTCGGCGCGCTCGATCTCGGCTTCGCGCCGGGCGAGGGCGGCTTGAGCGCGGCGCAAATGATCGCGCCGGGTGGGCTCGACGTGCTATTCTCGCTGGGTGCTGACGAGGTCGATGTCGCGAGCGGCGCGTTCGTCATTTACATCGGTACGCATGGCGATCGTGGCGCGCATCGCGCCGACGTCATCCTGCCGGGTGCGGCCTATACCGAGAAGTCCGGCATCTACGTCAACACCGAAGGCCGCGCGCAAATGGCCAATCGTGCGTCGTTCCCGCCGGGCGAAGCGCGCGAGGACTGGGCGATCCTGCGGGCGCTGTCGGATGTGCTGGGCAAGAAGCTGCCGTTCGATTCGCTGAGCGCGTTGCGGCAGGCGATGTTCAAGGCCGTGCCGCACCTGATGCGGCTCGACCAGATCGCGCCGACGGATGCATCGGCAGTGCGCACGCTGGCGGCGCGCGGCGGCAACGTCGACAAGACGCCGTTCAAGGCGGCGATCGACAGTTACTATCTGACCAACCCCATCGCGCGGGCGTCCGCGGTGATGGCCGAATGTTCGCGTCTGGCCTCCGGGCAAATGTTGACGGCAGCGGAGTGAGCTTGATCGATGGCTGAAATCTGGACCGCATATCTGTGGCCGCTGATCATCATGGTCGCGCAGAGCCTGCTTCTGCTCGTCGTGCTGCTGATCGCGATTGCCTACATCCTGCTCGCCGACCGCAAGATCTGGGCGGCGGTGCAGATCCGTCGCGGTCCCAACGTGGTGGGACCGTGGGGCCTGCTGCAATCCTTCGCCGACCTTCTGAAGTTCGTGCTGAAAGAGCCGATCATTCCGTCCGGCGCCAACAAGGGCATCTTCCTGCTGGCGCCGCTGGTATCGTGCGTGCTGGCGCTGTCGGCGTGGGCGGTGATCCCGGTCAATCTCAACTGGGTGATCGCCAACATCAACGTCGGCATCCTGTACATCTTCGCGATCTCGTCGCTGTCGATCTACGGCATCATCATGGCCGGCTGGTCGTCGAACTCGAAGTATCCGTTCCTGTCGGCGCTGCGCTCGGCGGCGCAGATGGTGTCGTACGAAGTCTCGATCGGTTTCGTGCTGGTCACCGTGCTATTGTGCGTCGGCTCGCTCAACCTGTCGGCGATCGTGGCGGCGCAGGACACCAAGCTCGGCATCCTCGGCTGGTACTGGCTGCCGCTGTTCCCGATGTTCATCATCTTCTACGTCTCGGCGCTCGCGGAAACCAATCGTCCGCCGTTCGATCTGGTCGAAGCCGAATCCGAACTGGTTGCCGGATTCATGGTCGAATATGGATCGACGCCGTACCTGCTGTTCATGCTCGGCGAATACGTCGCGATCTGCACCATGTGCGCGCTGGGTACCATTTTGTTCCTGGGCGGCTGGCTGTCGCCGATCCCGTTCGCGCCGTTCACCTGGATCCCCGGCGTGATCTGGTTCGTGCTGAAGCTGTTCTTCCTGTTCTTCCTGTTCGCGATGGCGAAGGCCATCGTGCCGCGCTACCGCTACGACCAACTGATGCGGCTCGGCTGGAAGGTGTTCCTGCCGATCTCGATCGCGATGGTGGTGATCGTCGCGGCGGTGCTGCAATTCACGGGGCTCGCTCCCGCATGAGGTTCTCATGAGTGTCACATCAACCGCGCGTTCGCTGCTGCTGGCCGAGTTCGCTGAAGCGTTCGTCCTCGCCATGCGGTATTTCTTCAAGCCGAAGCCCACCTTGAACTATCCGTTCGAGAAGGGGCCGATCTCGCCGCGCTTCCGTGGCGAGCATGCGCTGCGCCGCTATCCGAACGGCGAGGAACGCTGCATCGCCTGCAAGCTATGCGAGGCGATCTGCCCGGCGCAGGCCATCACCATCGAGGCCGGTCCGCGCCGCAACGACGGTACGCGCCGCACCGTGCGCTACGACATCGACATGGTGAAGTGCATCTATTGCGGCATGTGCCAGGAGGCTTGCCCGGTCGACGCCATCGTCGAGGGACCGAATTTCGAATTCGCCGCCGAGACGCGCGAGGAACTTTATTATGACAAGGCGAAACTGCTGGCCAACGGCGACCGCTGGGAGCGCGAGATTGCGAAAAGCATCGCGCTCGATGCGCCGTACCGGTGAGGTGAGCGCATGATCTTTCCCGCGCTGTTCTTTTATCTGTTCGCCGCCGTGCTGATCGGCTCCGGCGTGATGGTGATTGCTTCGCGCAATCCCGTCCACTCGGTGCTGTTCCTTATACTGGCGTTCGTCAACGCATCGGGGCTGTTCGTGCTGCTCGGCGCCGAATTCCTCGCCATGATCCTCATCGTTGTCTATGTCGGCGCGGTAGCGGTGCTGTTCCTGTTCGTCATCATGATGCTCGATGTCGATTTCGCCGAACTGCGCGAAGGATTCCTCGAATATCTGCCGTTCGGCCTGTTGATTGGCGGCATCTTCCTGGCCGAGCTGATCGCGGTGGCGCTCGGCTGGGCGATCAGCCCGAACATCTCGAGCGCCGTGGGTTCGCCGATCCCGGCCAACGTTAGCAACACCGAAGCCATCGGGCTGGTGCTCTATACGAAGTACATCCATTACTTCCAGATTGCCGGCATGGTGCTGCTGGTGGCAATGATCGGCGCCATCGTCCTGACGCTGCGCCACAAGGTCAACGTCAAGCGGCAGAACATCGCCGCGCAGAACGCGCGCAAGAAGGCGACGGCGATGGATGTGCGCAAGGTCGCCTCGGGGCAGGGCCTGCGGGATTCCGACGCAGCGGAGTGGGTGCAATGACGATCGGTCTCGGTCACTATCTCGCGGTCGGCGCGACGCTGTTCACGCTCGGCATCCTCGGCATCTTCCTGAACCGCAAGAACGTCATCATCATCCTGATGTCGATCGAGCTGATCCTGCTCGCGGTCAACATCAACCTGGTGGCGTTCTCGGCGTTCCTGAACGACATCGTCGGCCAGATTTTCGCGCTGCTGGTGCTCACCGTGGCTGCCGCCGAAGCGGCGATCGGCCTCGCGGTGCTGGTCGTTTATTTCCGCAACCGTGGTTCGATCGCGGTTGAAGACATCAATCTGATGAAGGGCTAACGCATGATCCGGAATACTGCGGGCCGGTTGTCCGGCGAGATCATGCGCAAGCCGGGGGCATCGGCATGATCCAGGCGATTGTCTTTCTACCGCTGCTCGGCGCTATTCTCGCGGGTCTGATCGCGATCGCCGGCGCGCATGCGCGCAACCCGAGCGGCGATACCGTCGAGCATGCCCACGGACATGGTCATGACGATCACGCGCACGCGTCGCACGCCCATGACGATCATGGTCACGACGACCATCACGCACCGGCCGAGCCGCCGGCGGCGGGAACCGGCGCTGCCGAGCTGATTACCACGGCGCTGCTGTTCGTCTCGGCGGCGCTGTCGTGGATTACCTTCGTCAATGTCGGCTTCCTCAAGCAGGACTTGCTGGTGCATGTGCTGCCGTGGATCAGCTCCGGCGACCTGCAGATCGCCTGGTCGTTACGCGTCGATACGCTGACCGCGGTGATGCTGGTCGTCGTCACCACGGTGTCGTCGTTGGTTCACCTGTATTCGGTCGGCTACATGGACGAGGATCCGCATCGTCCGCGTTTCTTCGCCTACCTGTCGCTGTTCACCTTCGCCATGCTGATGCTGGTGACGTCCGACAATCTGGTGCAACTGTTCTTCGGCTGGGAAGGCGTCGGTCTGGCGAGCTATCTGCTGATCGGCTTCTGGTATCAGAAGCCGTCCGCCAATGCCGCGGCGATCAAGGCGTTCGTCGTCAACCGCGTCGGCGACTTCGGCTTCTCGCTCGGCATCTTCGCGGTGTTCATGCTGATCGGCTCGACCGATTTCGAGACCATCTTCCACGCCGCGCCCGGACTGACCGGCAAGACCATCAACTTCCTCGGCTGGCATGCCGACGCGCTGACGCTCACCTGCCTGCTGCTGTTCATGGGCGCGATGGGCAAATCGGCGCAGTTCCTGCTGCACACCTGGTTGCCGGATGCGATGGAAGGCCCGACCCCGGTGTCGGCGCTGATCCACGCTGCGACCATGGTCACCGCCGGCGTGTTCATGGTGGCGCGGCTGTCGCCGCTGTTCGAACTGGCGCCGAACGCGCAGGCTTTCGTGATGCTGATCGGCGGCACCACGGCGTTCTTCGCCGCGACCATCGGTCTGGTGCAGAACGACATCAAGCGCATCGTCGCTTATTCGACCTGTTCGCAGCTCGGCTACATGTTCGTGGCGATGGGGGCAGGGGCCTATTCGGTGGGCATGTTCCACCTCTTCACCCACGCTTTCTTCAAGGCGCTGTTGTTCCTAGGCTCCGGCTCGGTGATCTACGCGATGCACCACGAGCAAGACATTCGCAACATGGGTGGCCTCAAGGACAAGATCCCGTTCACCTACGTCGCCATGGTGATCGGTACCCTGGCGCTGACCGGTTTCCCGTTGACCGCCGGTTACTTCTCCAAGGACGCCATCATCGAATCGGCGTTCGTGGCGCAGAACCCGTTCGCGTTCTACGGCTTCCTGATGACGGTGATCGCCGCCTGCCTGACCTCGTTCTATTCGTGGCGTCTGATCTTCAAGACCTTCCACGGCAGGCCGCACGACCAGCACCACTACGAGGCCGCGCATGAAGCGCCGCTGTGGATGCTGGTGCCGCTCGGCGTGCTGGCGGCCGGTTCGATCCTCGCCGGTTTTCCGTTCAAGGAACTGTTCGCCGGTCACGGTATCGAGGAGTTCTTCCGCGAGTCGGTGAAGATGCATCCGCACATCATCGAGGAGATGCACCACATCCCGGCGACGATCGCCTATCTGCCGACGGTGATGATGGTGGTGGGCTTTGTCGTGGCCTGGCTGTTTTACATCCAGCGGCCGTATCTGCCCGTCGAACTCGCGAGCCAGCATCCGCTGCTCTACAAGTTCCTGCTCAACAAGTGGTATTTCGATGAGCTGTACGACGTTATCTTCGTCCGTCCGGCGAAGTGGCTCGGCCGCTTCCTGTGGAAGAAAGGTGACGGCTTCGTCATCGACGGCTTCGGGCCGGATGGCGTCTCGGCTCGGGTGCTGGATGTCACGCGCAACGTCGTGCGGCTGCAGACCGGCTATCTCTACCACTACGCGTTCGTGATGCTGATTGGCGTCGCGGGTCTCATCACCTGGTTCATGTTCGGTCTTGGGGGCCAATAACGATGACCTGGCCCATTCTCTCCGTTATCACCGCTCTGCCGACGCTGGGTGCGCTGCTGATTTTCCTGCTGGCGCGCGGCGGCGATGAAGCCGGCGCACGCAACGCACGCTGGATCGCGTTGTGGGCGACCGTCATCAACTTCGCGATCTCGCTGCTTCTGGTGGCGCGGTTCGATCCGTCGCAGGCGGGTTTCCAGTTCGTCGAAGAGGGCAGTTGGCTGGCATCGACCATCGGTTACAAGATGGGCGTCGATGGCATTTCGCTGCCGTTCGTCATCCTCACCACCGCGCTGATGCCGTTCTGCATCATTGCGAGCTGGAAGTCGGTCACCAATCGCGTGCCGGCCTACATGATGGCGTTCCTGGTGCTGGAATCGCTGATGATCGGCACCTTCTCGGCGCTCGATCTGGTGCTGTTCTATCTGTTCTTCGAAGGCGGCCTGATCCCGATGTTCCTCATCATCGGCGTGTGGGGCGGCCCGCGCAGGGTCTATGCCAGCTTCAAGTTCTTCCTCTATACGCTGCTCGGCTCGGTGCTGATGCTGCTGGCGATCATGGCGCTGTATTGGAATGCCGGAACCACCGACATCCCGACGCTGATGACCACCGCCGTGCCGCGCAGCCTGCAAACCTGGGCATGGCTGGCGTTCTTCGCGTCGTTCGCGGTGAAGATGCCGATGTGGCCGGTGCACACCTGGCTGCCGGACGCGCACGTCGAAGCGCCGACTGCAGGCTCGGTGGTTCTTGCCGCGATCCTCCTGAAGATGGGCGGCTACGGCTTCCTGCGCTTCTCGCTGCCGATGTTCCCGCTGGCGTCCCATGACTTCGCGCCGCTGGTGTTTACGCTCTCGGCCATCGCCATCATTTACACCTCGCTGGTGGCGCTGATGCAGGAGGACATGAAGAAGCTGATCGCCTATTCGTCGGTGGCGCACATGGGCTTCGTCACCATGGGCATCTTTGCCGGCACCACGCAGGGCGTTGCGGGCGGTGTATTCCAGATGGTGTCGCACGGCATCGTTTCGGGCGCGCTGTTCCTGTGCGTCGGCGTGGTCTACGACCGCATGCATACCCGCGAGATCGCGGCCTATGGCGGCGTCGTCAATCGCATGCCGCTCTATGCTTTGGTGTTCATGGTGTTCACCATGGCCAATGTCGGCCTGCCGGGGACGTCGGGCTTCGTCGGCGAGTTCCTAACGCTGATCGGCACCTTCAAGGTCTCGATCCCGACGGCGGTGGCGGCAACGTTCGGCGTCATCCTGTCGGCAGCCTATGCACTCTGGTTGTACCGCAAGATCGTATTCGGTGCGCTGGTGAAGCCGTCGCTGGCGACGATCAAGGATCTCACCTTTCGGGAGATGCTGACGCTCGGCCCGCTGGTGATCCTGACCATCCTGTTCGGCGTCTATCCGAAGCCGGTGCTGGATATGTCGGCGGCCTCGGTGCAGCAACTCGTCAACAACTACAGCCACGCGATCACTGCCGTGAAGGCAGCGGCGCTGCAATGAATACGGCAGGTCAGGACCACACCCCATGAACTTCACTCCCGCCGGATATTCGCTGCTCCCCGTGCTGCCGGAAATCGTGCTGGCCGTGGGCGCCATGGCTCTGCTGATGCTGGGCGCTTATCGCGGCCAGCGCGCGACGCCGCTGGTTGTCGCTCTGGCAGTCGTGCTGCTGGCGCTCACTGGTGTATTGGAAATCTGCCTGCCGGCCGGCAAGCATGTCACTTTCGGCGGCAGCTTCATCGTCGATAACTACGCGCGGTTCCTGAAGGTGCTGGCGCTGATCGGTTCCGCGGCGACGCTGCTGCTGTCGCTGGAGTTTCTCGGCCACGAGTCGCGGCGCATTTTCGAGTACGCCATCCTGATTCTGATCTCGACCGCCGGCATGATGGTGCTGATCTCGGCTGGCGACCTGATCATGCTTTATCTCGGCCTCGAACTGATGAGCCTCGCGCTCTACGTCGTGGCGGCGAGCAACCGCGATAACGTCAAGTCGACTGAAGCGGGCCTGAAGTATTTCGTGCTCGGCGCGCTGTCGTCCGGCATGCTGCTGTACGGCATGTCGTTGATTTATGGCTTCACCGGCACCGTCAGCTTCGCCGGCGTCGCCGCTGCCGCCAAAGCCGGCAGCATCGGCGTTGCCTTCGGTATCGTGTTCTTGCTCGCGGGCTTGTGCTTCAAGGTCTCCGCCGTGCCGTTCCACATGTGGACGCCGGACGTCTACGAGGGCGCGCCGACGCCTGTCACGGCGTTCTTCGCTTCAGCGCCGAAGGTGGCGGCGATGGCGGTGTTCGTGCGCGTCGTGCTCTCGGCATTTCCGAACGTCATGCACGAGTGGCAGCAAATCGTGGTGTTCGTCGCGATCGCCTCGATGGCGCTCGGCTCGTTCGCCGCGATCGGCCAGCGCAACATCAAGCGCCTGATGGCCTATTCGTCGATCGGCCACATGGGATTCGCATTGGTCGGCCTCGCGGCAGGCACGGCGGAAGGCGCCCAGGGCGTGGTGCTTTACCTCGCGATCTACGTGGCGATGACGCTCGGCTCGTTCGCCGTCATCATCACCATGAAGCGCAACGGCCAGGCGGTGGAGCAGATCAGCGATTTCGCTGGCCTGTCGCGCACCAATCCGGTGCTGGCGTTCTTCTTCGCGATGCTGTTGTTCTCGCTGGCCGGCGTGCCGCCGCTGGCGGGCTTCTTCGCCAAGTTCTATGTCTTCATCGCCGCGATCAAGGCCGGCCTGTTTACGCTCTCTGTGGTCGGCGTGCTGTGCAGCGTGGTAGGCGCGTTCTACTATCTCAACATCATCAAGGTGATGTACTTCGACGAGCCGGCGGGTGCGGTCGATCCGATGCGGATCGAACTGCGCACCGTGTTGGCGATTGCCGGTATCTTCAACCTGCTGTTCTTCGTCTATCCGGGGCCGCTGGTCAGCGCGGCAACCGCTGCTGCGAAGTCGCTCTTCTAATGGCGTTGACGCTCGGCCCACGGGCGCGCGCGGCAGGGTATGGGTTGACTGCGTTCGATCGGATCGGCTCCACCAATGCCGAGGCGCTAACCGCCGCGCGGGCCGGGGAGCGTGGACCGCGCTGGTTCGTCACCACCGAGCAAACCGCGGGCCGCGGGCGCCGGCAGCGGGCCTGGGTGGCGCCACGCGGCAACCTCGCAAGCAGCATTCTCGAAGTGCTCGAGGTCGCACCAAGCGTCGCGGCGACGTTGGGGTTTGCCGCCGGGCTTGCGCTGGAGCAGGCGTTGCGCACCGTCAGCCTCGAGGCTTCGGTGCGCTCGGGCAAGGCCGTCGATTACACGCTGAAATGGCCTAACGACGTGCTGGCCAATAAGCAGAAGCTTGCCGGTATCCTACTCGAGGCCGAGGCGATCAAGGACGGTCGGCTCGCCGTGGTGGTCGGCATCGGCACCAACGTGATTGCTGCGCCGGAAGGCACGCCATATCCGGCCACCTCGTTGCGGGCACTGGGCGTCGATGTCAGCGCGGAAGATTTGTTCAGCGCGTTGTCGGATAGTTGGGCCGAACTCTCCGGCATCTGGAATAACGGTCGTGATTTCGCGGAGATCCGCAAGTTGTGGCTGGCGCGGGCCGCCGCGCTGGGCGAGCCGGTTTCGATCCAGACCGGATCGTCCACCGTGACCGGGACGTTCGAGAGTATCGACGAGACCGGCTGCATGGTGATCGTGACATCGGCCGGAAAACGCGAGACGATCGCCGCCGGCGACGTTTATTTTGGTTCTGTTGCTTCAGTGAGGTCGACCTAGTGGCGCGCCCGGACGAATTGACTTTCACGCCACTTGGCGGCGTCGGCGAGATCGGCATGAACCTGTCGGTCTATGGCCTCGGCAACCGGCATCAGCGCAGCCTGCTCGCGGTCGATCTCGGCGTGTCGTTCGGCGACGAAGACCATCTGCCGGGCATCGATCTGGTAATGCCCGACGTCAGTTTCCTCGAGAAGGAACTCGGCAACCTGGTCGGGCTGGTGCTGACGCACGCGCACGAGGATCATTTCGGTGCCATCATCGATTTGTGGCCGCGCCTGCGGTGCCCGATCTACGCGACCGCATTCAGCGCCGCGCTGTTCGAGGCCAAGTGTGCCGCCGAGCGCAACGCACCGAAGATTCCGGTGACCGTGGTGCCGTCCGGCAGTCGGATCGATCTTGGGCCGTTCGCGGTGGAATTCATTCCGGTGGCGCATTCGATTCCGGAATCGCATGCGCTGGCGATCCACACCGCCGCAGGCATCGTGCTGCATACCGGCGACTGGAAGATCGATCCGACGCCCATCATCGGCGTGCCGACCGACGAACGCCGACTGCGCGAATTGGGCGAGGAGGGCGTGCTGGCGCTGGTCGGCGATTCCACCAATGCTGTGCGCGAAGGGCGTTCGCCATCGGAGATTGAAGTCGCCGCGACCTTGGCCAAGCTGGTACAGAGCGCGCGCGGCCGCGTCGCCGTCACCACGTTCGCGTCGAACGTCGCGCGCATCCGCGCCGTCGCCGACGCTGCGCGGGCTGCAGGCCGCGAGGTGGTCATCGTCGGCCGCGCCATGGAGCGCGTGGTGCAGGTGGCGCGCGAGACCGGGCATCTCGACGGCGTACAGAATTTTCGTGGCGCCGATTACTACGGTCACTTTCCGCCGGACAAGGTGCTGGCGCTGTGCACCGGCAGCCAAGGTGAGCCGCGCGCGGCGCTGGCGCGCATCGCCAACGACGATCATCCGCAGGTCACGCTCAACAAGGGCGACACGGTGATCTTCTCGTCGCGCACCATTCCCGGCAACGAAAAGCCGGTCGGTGCAATCATCAACGGCCTGGTGTCACAAGGCATCGAGGTCATCACCGATCGCACGCATCTGGTGCACGTCTCGGGCCATCCGCGCCGCGACGAATTGCGCGATCTAATCTCGTGGGTGCGTCCGCAGGTGCTGATCCCGGCGCACGGCGAGGCGCTGCATCTGTCAGAGCACGCCAAGCTGGCGCGAGCCGCCGGTGTGCCTAAGGTGCTGACGTGCAAGAACGGCGACATGGTGCGGCTGGGGCCGGGCGATGCCGCCATCGTCGATCAAGTTCCGGCCGGGCGCATCTACAAGGATGGCAACCTGCTCGAGGAATCGAAGTCGCGTGCGGTCGTGGAGCGACGCAAGATGGCGTTTTCCGGTTGTGCGGTGGTGGCCATCGCGCTGACCGACAAGGGCGAGCTTGCCGACGACCCCGATCTCGATCTGGCCGGCATCCCGGAGAAGAATGCCGCAGGTGAACTGCTCGACGACGTGGTATTCGATGCCGTGATGTCGACGATCGAAACGTTGCCGCGGGCGCGGCGGCGGGATCCGGATGCGGTAGCGGAATCGGTGCGACGCGCGGTCCGCTCGACGTTGGCGGAACATTGGGGCAAGAAACCGCTGTGCTTTGTTCACGTGCTGGTGGTCTAGTAGGAGAAGCATGATGTTGGGCCGGCTCAATCACGTTGCCATCGCCGTCAAGGATGCGGAGAAGGCGGCGAAAATTTATGGCACCGCGTTCGGTGCAGAGATTTCGGCGGCGGTGCCGCTACCGGAGCACGGGGTCATCACCGTGTTCGCGACGCTGCCCAACACCAAGATCGAATTCATCCAGCCGCTCGGCGAGAATTCGCCGATCGCCAAGTTCGTCGAACGCAATGCCGACGGCGGCATTCATCATATCTGCTACGAGGTGCCGGATATCATCGCGGCGCGTGAGACGCTGGTGAAGGAGGGCGCCCGGGTGCTCGGCGACGGCGAGCCGAAGATCGGTGCGCATGGCAAGCCGGTGCTCTTCCTGCACCCGAAGGATTTTTCCGGAGCGCTGGTCGAAATCGAGCAGGCATAACGCCATGGCCTATACCATCTCGTCGGTTCTCGCGATTTACTTCGTGCTGTGGTGGATCGTGCTGTTTCTCACGCTGCCGTTCGGCGTGCGCAGCCAGGCGGAAAGCGACGAGACCGTTGCGGGCAGCGATCCCGGTGCGCCGATCAAGACGATGATGGCGCGCAAACTGCTGTGGACCACGGTGATCTCGGCGGTGATTTTCGCCGTCGCCATGGTGTTCTATCGGCTGGGCTATCTGAATGTTGGGCGGCTGAGCGAACTGATGGGTTTTTCGCCGCTGAACACGCGCAAATATTAAACGCTGCCATTTCCGCATTGTGGAATTTGACGCCGCGCGCGTCCGCACCCGAGTATTCCTTGTGCGGTTTGCTGCCTGACGCCGCAGAGCATTTGATCGCCGAATTGGCAGGCGTCTCACGGCACCTTCAAACCAAAAAGCGGGGCTGAACCCCGCTTGTGGTGACCGGTGGTGGGTTGGCCAGCGACTTGGCTGAAGCTCAAAAAAGAGAGCAGGGCCAAAGCCCTGCTCGGAAAATTGTGTCGACCCTATTTCCCCGAATGATTGGATTTTTTGCTATTGTACGGGGCGACGCCGCTTATGCGCGCCAGGGTTCCTCCCGAGACTCGGACCACCAGACTATCGCCCAGAGGGCTGCCTGAGCTTTGAGTCGTAGCCCATCTTTTTTGCTTTGTCACGACCTTCCGGAACAAAAGTTCAAATTGGAAATCAAACGCAGAATAATGGATCTTTGAGGGTGAAGTGAGTGCCGCTGACGACCTGCCGCGGATAGAATGTTGGCGTCGGTCGCTGAGCTCGGCCGCTTCTTTGTGCAGCGACAATCTGGGAGCAGGGGTTGCGTGATAATGATGCAACCATCGAACGCCAGCGACACTTTGTCGGGAACCTCGCCTCGACTCCCGACTCTGTGAGTGGTAGTTCGAATACCTGAAGGGTGGGCTCATTATGCGACGGCGGCTGGGACGGTTTCTTCCAATCGTCATGCTTGCGTTGCTGGTGCAATTCTTTGCGCCGGTTGCGGCCTGCTGGGCTGCAGCGCAAGTCGCTTCCGATCCGCTTGCCGGGGCGCTGATCTGCTCGCACGATGCTGGCGCGACATCGCAAGATGGCCGGTCGGATCAACAGCAGGCACAGGGCGGTTGCTGCAGTCTGTGTTGTGTCGCGCAGACCGTCACACCAACCGACGATCCCCAATCCTCGTTCAGCAAACTCGAACGCCCGACGGCAACCGTCGTCTGGTTCGATGCAGCACCGGCATTGCCGTTGTTGCGCACGGCCTCCAATGCGCAGGCGCGTGGCCCTCCCGTACTTTCCTGATCGATCCACGTTTCACGGTTGCAGCGGCTCATCCGCTGCAATTTGAGCAATCGAATCCGCCGACGCTAGGTCGGCAATCAGGAATTTCCAATGTCTTGCCGCTCAATTTCGAGAGGGCGCGGCGCGTTAAGCGTCGTGCTCGCCGCATGTGCAACTGCCGTCGCGGCGCCGCCATCGATTGCGCAGTCAAACTCCGCCAGTTCGCTACCGCCGGTGACAATCGACGCGCCACAGCAAAAACGCCAGCAACCTGCGCGCGCGTTGCGTGCGGCCCGGCAATCCGCGCAGGCAACGCGCCGCGTCGTCGCGGCGACGCCGACGTCCCACGTTGTCGTCCCGGCCATGCCCGGATCGCTCACCGTGGCGACGGCCCAGCAGGCGCTGCGCGAACTCCAGCAATATCCCGGAGCGGTGACGCTGGTGACCGCGGATGACTATAAGACCTCGACCGTGGCCAATACGATCAAGGACGTGCTGGACTATGTGCCGGGCGTGTTCGTCCAGCCGAAGTGGGGCGACGACACCCGCCTGTCGATCCGAGGTTCCAGCCTGTCGCGCAACTTCCATCTGCGCGGCGTGCAGCTTTACATGGACGGCATCCCGATCAACACCGCCGACGGCTACGGCGATTTCCAGGAAATCGATCCCACGGCCTACAAATATGTCGAGGTGTTCAAGGGCGGCAACGCGCTACGCTTCGGCGCGAATTCGCTGGGCGGCGCCATCAACTTCGTGACGCCGACGGGGCGTGATCCGTTCGTCAACGGCGCGAGCGTTGATTTCGGCGCGTTCGGATTCCGCCGATTGCAGGCGAACGCTGGCGGCACAAACGGCCCATGGGACGGCTTCGTCACGGCTTCGACGCAAGCCGCCGAAGGTTTCCGCGATCACAGCTTCGGCCAGGCGACGCGGATGAGTGGCAACGTCGGTTATCAATTCTCGCCGGATTTCGAAACGCGGTTCTATCTCAATGCCAACGACGTGCGGCAGCGGATTCCCGGCACCGTCACCAAGATGTCAGCCCTGACAACGCCGGAGGCTGCGGCGCCGGGAAATATCTCGGGTGACCAGCAGCGCAACATCGACACGGTTCGCCTCGCAAACAAGACGACCATACGTTTCGATAACACTACGGTGGATTTCGGTCTGTTCGGGATCGATCGCCATCTGATGCATCCGATCTTCCAGTGGCTGGATTATCGCTATCAGGATTACGGCGGCTATGTGCGGGCGACGGACGACCGCATGATCGGTGGCTACCGCAATCGGCTGATCGCGGGCGTCAACGTCATCAATGGAAGTATCGACAATCAGCAGTTCGCCAATATCGGCGGACAGAAGGGTGCGCTGCTGTCGTCATCGATCGACAGTTCGAAGAACACTGCGGCCTATGTCGAGGATTCGTTCTACTTCCTGCCAAACGTCGCGGCGGTGACGGGGACGCAGTTCCTGTATGCGACGCGTGACCGGTTGGCGCGGTTCCAAAGTCAATCCGGCTCGACCGAATTCAACATCTGGAGCCCGAAAGGCGGATTGCTGTGGAACGTCGATCCGACGTGGCAGGTGTATGCCAACGTATCGCGCAGCGCCGAAGTGCCGAGTTTCGGCGAGAGTGCATCGGGGCCAGGCATCCCGACCATTCCGTTCACCAGCATCCTGGCACAAACCGCCACGACCTATGAGATCGGTACGCGTGGCCAGCGTCCGGATTTCAAATGGGAACTGACGGCCTATCACGCACAGATCCGGAATGAGCTGTTGTGTCTCTACAGTGCGTTCGGCAATTGCAACGTGACCAATGCCGATCGCACCATGCATCAGGGCATCGAAGCGGGGGCGGGCGTTGCGCTGTTCAAGAACGTCTTCACCCGCGGCGATCAACCCGACAAGATCTGGCTGAATTTTGCATACACCTTCAGCGATTTCCGCTTCGACAACGATCCCGTGTTCGGCAACAATCTGCTGCCGGGCGCACCGCGTCACCTGCTTCGTGCCGAACTTCTCTACAAGCATCCGAGCGGGTTCTATGTTGGGCCGAATCTCGAATGGGTGCCGCAGGCCTATTACGTCGACAGCGCCAACACGCTGGCGACCGAGCCTTACGCCATCTACGGCCTGAAGGCGGGCTTCGACAACGGCGGCACCTATTCCGGCTACATCGAAGCGCGCAACATCGCCAACAAGGCGTACATCGCATCGGCATCGATCATCGATCGGGCGACGCCGACTTCACCGTTGTTTGAACCTGGCACCGGCCGCGCCGTCTATGCTGGGTTCAAGGTCAGGTGGTGACCATCTCTCAAACCACGGATCGCGCGGTGTTGGGGCACCGAACGATCCGCGACAATCGAAACATCGAACCAATGAAGGAGAAAATCATGCATCGCTCTCCATCCAAACACGTTCTGCTCGGGACGCTGTTGTTCGTTTCGCTCGGACTGACCTCCGTCTCTTACGCGCAGGAGGTCAAGGCCGGCGATCTGGTGATATCGCAGGCCTGGACGCGCGCGACACCCGGCGGAGCCAAGGTCGGCGGCGGTTATCTCATTGTGGAAAACAAGGGCAGCGCACCGGACAAACTGGTGGGCGGCTCGACCGACGCGGCTGGAAGGCTGGAAGTCCACCAGATGAGCGTCGAGAACGGCGTGATGAAGATGCATCCGGTTGACGGCGGACTGGCCATTGCTCCGGGCAAGTCGGTGAAGCTGGCGCCGGGCGGCTACCACCTGATGCTGATGGATTTGAAGCATCCGCTCAAGCAGGGCGACAAGGTGCCGGTGACGCTGCAGTTCGAGAAAGCCGGCAAGGTCGATGTGACGCTCGACGTCGGCGGTATCGGCGCACAAGGTCCGCAAGGAGCCAGCGGGGGCGGGCATATGGACGACAAGGCAATGACCGGACATTCGGGAGGCAAAATGTAATGCGTATATCGATACAACGGGTCGCGGGTGTCGCCAGCGTGCTGGCGGCCTCGATGCTTGGGGTGCCCGCGGCGGCGCATGTGACGGTGCAGCCGCGCGAGGCGACAGCCGACAGCTATTTCCAGCTCGCCTTTAGCGTACCGCATGGCTGCGACGGCAGTGCCACCGTTGCGGTGCGTGTCAAACTGCCGGACGGTATCATCTCGGCCAAGCCGCAGATGAAGCCGGGCTGGAACGTCGACATCAAGATGAAGAAACTCGACACGCCCAAGGCGGGTCCGCACGGCGGGACCGTCAGCGAAGTCGTCGATGAAGTGGCGTGGCGCGGCGGCCCACTGCCAGACAATCTCTACGACACGTTCGGCATGATCGTGCGGCTGCCAGACAAAGCGGGGCAAAACCTGTACTTCCCCATCGTGCAGGAATGCGAAAAGGGCGTGCATCGCTGGATCGAGATTCCGGCCAGCGGACAAGATGCCGACAAATTGCGCGAGCCGGCGCCGTTCATCCGGTTGAAGGCCAAGGGCCAATAGGCATGGCGGCGCGGCGGTGAAAGCTCTGGCGCGGATCGCATGGATGTTGCTGTGGCTGCTGATGCCTACGGTGGCGTTGGCCCATGCCAGCCTGACCGGCAGCGATCCCGCCAACACCGCCGTGCTGGCGCATTCACCTGCCAAGGTGACGCTGACGTTCAACGAACCGGTCGAGCCTCTGACCGTTCGCCTCGTGGGTAACAGCGTCGTCTCGCCGATCAGCGAAATCGTGCGCGACGGCGCGCGGCTCGTCGTCAACATGCCTTCGTCGCTGAGTGAGGGCGCCTACGTCCTGAGCTGGCGCGTGATCTCCGCGGATGGGCATCCGATCGGCGGTGCGTTGACGTTCTATGTCGGCAGTCGTCAGGTGGCCACGCCTCAGATTGCCGATGCGGAAGGCGCGCCGGTGCGCGTTGCGATCTGGCTGGCGCGGCTGCTGGTCTATGTCGGATTGTTCGTCGGCGTTGGCGGCGCGTTCTTCGCAACGTGGTTGCAACCGATATCGTCCGCAGATTGGCCGCGACGTGTCGCGTGTGTGTCGATGTTGCCGGCGCTGGCGGCGTTAGTCGCTGCGGTGGGCTTGCAGGGGCTAGACGCTCTTGCCGTGCCGCTGTCCGGAATTGCATCGCTGGACGTCTGGCGCGCGGGCGCGGGCGGATCGTTCGGGCGCGCGATGGCCATTGCCGCTATTGCCCTGGCGCTAGGTCTCGTTGCCATCAACTGCCGCGCCACAATGGCTCGAGCGCTTTCGCTTGTCGCCCTCGTCGGTGTCGGACTGGCGCTGGCATCGAGCGGCCATGCCGCGACGACTAATCCGCGCTGGCTGATGGGCAGCGCGGTGTTTCTGCACGGCGTCAGCCTGGCGTTCTGGATCGGCGCGTTGCCGCCGCTCTTGGCCGCGATGCGCAAGCCCGGAGTCGACGCGACGACAACACTCCAACGCTTCTCGCGTGTCATTCCTTATGCTGTAGGCGCGCTGGTCGTCAGTGGCGTGCTGCTCGCCGTCGTGCAGGTGGCGCACGTCGAAGCGATGTGGAAGACAGATTACGGGCGCGTGCTGAGCATCAAGCTGGCCCTGCTCGTCGTGCTGTTTTCGCTGGCGTTGTGGAATCGCGCCGCATTGACGCCGCGCGTCGCACGTGGAGAAGCGCCGGCGCATCATGCGATGCGGCGTTCGATCGTCGCCGAACTGGTGGTGGCCGCCGCCATCCTCGGCGTTGTCGGGCTATGGCGTTTCACGCCACCGCCGAGGGCGTTGCCACCGCCAGCCGAACCGTTCTTCACGCATCTGCATACCGACAAACTGATGGCCGACGTCACGATCGCGCCAGGGCGAGCCGGACCTCAGGATATTTCGATCAATTTGCAAACACCGGACGAACGTCTGCTGACAGCGCAGGCTGTCACCGTGACGCTGGAGAATGCCGAGCTTGGCATCGAGCGCATCGCGACGGAGGCGCGGATGACTCCGGCAGGTCAATGGCAGGCGACGATGACCGCGCCGGCGGCGGGCCGCTGGTCGCTTGGGCTCGCGGTGCGTGTCTCGGATTTCGATGTCGTCGATGTCGACGCGCCGATCCTGATCAAATAACGCCGCCAAACCGCAACTTCTGTCGCCTCTCGCGTAAAAGTGGCCGGAATTCCGCCGTTTTCGCAGGGCTGCGTCGTGGCAACCCTTGTGTTTTGCCCGCCGATCCGCTTTCACTGCGGCAATCCCCAATGCCAACCGATTCTTGAGCGTCCCCATGCGATTGTCGCGGTTCTTGTTGCCCATCCTGAAGGAAAATCCCAAGGAGGCCGAAATTGTCTCGCATCGGCTGATGCTGCGCGCGGGCATGATGCGGCAGGAGGCCGCCGGCATTTATGCCTGGCTGCCGCTGGGCTTTCGCGTGCTGAAGAAGATCGAGCAGATCGTCCGCGAGGAGCAGGATCGCGCCGGCGCCATCGAACTGCTGATGCCGACCTTGCAATTGGCCGACTTGTGGCGCGAGAGCGGCCGCTACGATGCTTATGGCCCGGAGATGCTGCGCATCGCCGACCGCCACAAGCGCGAATTGCTCTACGGGCCGACCAACGAGGAAATGATCACCGAGATCTTCCGCAGCTACGTGAAATCGTACAAGGGCCTGCCGCTCAATCTCTACCATATCCAGTGGAAGTTCCGCGATGAGCAGCGCCCGCGCTTCGGCGTGATGCGCGGCCGTGAATTCCTCATGAAGGATGCCTATTCGTTCGATCTCGACGAGGCCGGCGCACGGCGCTCCTACAACAAGATGTTCGTGGCGTATCTGCGGACGTTCGCGCGGATGGGGCTGAAGGCGATTCCGATGCGCGCGGAGACCGGCCCGATCGGCGGTGATCTCAGCCACGAATTCATCGTGCTGGCGGAGACCGGCGAGTCCGGCGTGTTCTGCGATCGCGAAGTGCTGAACCTGCCGGTGCCCGGCGCCGATACCGATTACGACGGCGACCTGACGCCGATTATCAAGCAATGGACCAGCGTCTACGCAGCCACCGAAGACGTGCACGATGCCGCGCGTTTCGAGCGCGAGGTGCCGGAAGATCGCCGCGTCAATACGCGCGGTATCGAAGTCGGCCAGATCTTCTACTTCGGCACCAAGTATTCCGACTCGATGAAGGCGCTGGTTGCCGGCCCGGACGGCGTCGAAGTGCCCATCCACGGCGGTTCCTACGGCGTCGGCGTGTCGCGCCTCGTTGGCGCCATCATCGAAGCGTGCCACGACGATGCCGGCATCAAGTGGCCGGAAGCGGTGGCGCCGTTCCGCGTCGCCATCCTCAACCTGAAGCAGGGCGCGAGCGAGACCGACGCCGCGTGCGAGCAGCTCTATCGCGAGTTGACCGCTAAGGGCGCCGATGTGCTGTACGACGACACCGATCAGCGGCCCGGCGGCAAGTTCGCGACCGCTGACCTGATCGGCATTCCGTGGCAGGTCATGATCGGCCCGCGCGGTTTGGCGGAAGGCAAGGTCGAGCTCAAGCAGCGCGGCGATGGTTCGCGCGAGATGCTGAGTCTTGCGGATGTGGTGGTGCGGCTGACGGCGCCGCATTGAAGTTGTGATGATTTATCCACCGTCCGCTCGCGGACATTGCCAGTTGGCGCGGCTAGAATTAGCCCGAATCGTGTGAAATTCGAACGATGGATGATGCCATGAGCGAGCCAGTTCGAACCCCACCTTTCGCGGCCTTCGAATGGCTGCTGTCGAAGCGTTATCTGCGGGCGCGGCGCAAGGAAGGATTCATCTCGGTCATCGCCGGGTTCTCGTTTCTCGGCATCATGCTCGGCGTCGCGACGTTGATCATCGTGATGGCGGTGATGAACGGCTTCCGCAAGGAACTGCTCGACAAGATCCTCGGGCTGAACGGGCACCTGCTGGTGCAGCCGCTGGAGAGCCCGCTGACCGACTGGAAGGATGTCGCCGATCGCATCAATCAGGTGGCGGGCATTCGACTGGCTGCGCCGGTGGTGGACGGGCAGGCGCTGGCGTCTTCTCCCTTCAATGCCTCGGGCGTACTGGTGCGCGGCATCCGCGCCGGCGATCTCGATAACATCACGTCGATCGCCAAGAACATCAAGCAGGGCACGCTGGAAGGCTTCGACGATGCGCAGGGCGTAGCGATCGGCCGCCGGCTCGCCGATCAGCTTTCGATTCATGCCGGCGACAACATCACGCTGGTCGCGCCGAGGGGCGCGGTGACGCCGATGGGCACGACGCCGCGCATCAAGCCTTACAAGGTCGCCGCGGTCTTCGAAATCGGCATGTCGGAATATGACTCGACAATGGTGTTCATGCCGCTCGCCGAGGCGCAGGCCTATTTCAATCGCGCAAACGATGTGACGTCGATCGAGGTCTACACCACCAATCCCGACAAGATCGACCAATTCCGCAAATCGATTGCCGAGGCCGCGGGGCGGCCAATTTTCATGGTCGATTGGCGGCAACGCAATTCGACCTTCTTCAACGCGCTGCAGGTCGAGCGCAACGTCATGTTCCTGATCCTGACGCTGATCGTGCTGGTGGCCGCGCTCAACATCATCTCCGGCCTCATCATGCTGGTGAAGGACAAGGGCAGCGATATCGCCATCCTGCGCACCATGGGGGCCTCGCAAGGTTCCATCATGCGGATATTCCTCATCACCGGCGCTGCCATCGGCGTGGTCGGCACGCTGACCGGATTTATCGTCGGGTTGCTGGTGTGTCTGAACATTGAATCGATCCGGCAATTCCTGTCGTGGATGACCAATACCGAGCTGTTCTCGCCGGAACTGTATTTCCTGTCGAAGCTGCCGGCGGTCATCGATGTCGGTGAAACGACCGCCGTGGTCATCATGGCGCTGACCTTGTCGTTCCTGGCGACGCTGTATCCCTCGTGGCGTGCCGCACGCCTCGATCCCGTCGAAGCATTGCGGTACGAGTGAGGGCTGAGATGGCGGAGGAGGCCGAGGAAATTCCGGTTGTCTATTTGCATGACATCCGGCGCCAGTATCAGCAGGGCGAGACGACGCTGACGATTTTGGACGGCGCCAAGCTGGCGCTGTGGGCAGGGCAGTCGGTCGCGCTGGTGGCGCCATCCGGATCGGGCAAATCGACCTTGCTGCACATCGCCGGGCTGCTTGAGCAGCCCGACGAAGGCGAGGTCTATGTCGGCGGCGACGCCACGTCAGGCCTGTCCGATGCCGAGCGCACCAGAATTCGCCGCACCGAAATCGGGTTCGTCTATCAGTCGCATCGGCTGCTGCCGGAATTCTCAGCGCTGGAAAACGTCATGATGCCGCAGATGATCCGTGGCCTGAAGCGCAGTGAAGCCGCCGATCGCGCGCGCGAAATCCTTGCCTATCTCGGCCTCGACGCGCGCGTCACGCATCGGCCGTCGGAATTGTCGGGCGGCGAGCAGCAGCGCGTCGCGATTGCGCGTGCGGTCGCCAATGCGCCTCGGGTGTTGCTGGCGGACGAGCCGACTGGAAATCTCGATCCGCATACCGCAGACCATGTTTTCCACGCGCTGATGCAACTTGTCAGCGCCACGCGTGTCGCGATGTTGATTGCGACCCACAACATGGACCTTGCGGCGCGAATGGATCGCCGCGTCTCGCTCGAGAACGGTCAGGTCATCGAACTGGACTGATCGCCGCAAACGGCAGGGAAGCGGTTACCGGTGGCTGAAATGCCGCCGGTTAGCCGTTGTAGCGCGGCTTGCGTCGAGGCGGAACGTTCGGCCCCGCGTAGAATGGATTGATCATGCACGACGCCGGGCGGCCAACGGCCGCCGGAGTGCATTGAGCGATCGACGTGTAGCGGCATTCATCGTAGGTCACGGGACCGTACACGTGCAGACAAACGGGATAGTCGGTGTCAGCACGAACGCTCGTCGGCGTAACTGCGGTGAACGCCATTCCAGTTGCCCATAACGTCAGCAAACCGGCGGGGATCCTCATGGTTCGCGTCCTTATGCGTGCCGATTGGCGACTGCGTCGCCGTCAACCCCCGTCGCAGGCTCGGCGTCAGTACCCGCGATTGGGTGTGCGTCGCTGAGGGGCCGGCGCAGGTGCCGCATTTCCGCGATAGAACGGATTCACGTCACAATAATTGTAGCGCCCCGAGGCGCTGGCCGCACACTGCTCGTAAGTGGCGAAGCTGCAATCGCCGTGGGCGTCGGCGATGCCTTGGCCCTTCATGCAAAAAGGGAGCTCCCGCGATTGCGCGTGGGCCACGTCGATGGCCGCAGTCACGCCCAGGGCCAATACCGCCAAAATTGCCGCACGCATCTTAAACCTCCGCTGCCGGCCGCAGCCGGTCCTGTGATTCTTCATGCAAACTCAAGCCGGTATTGCCGCTTAAGGTCAACTCACGTTCCGGAGCAGCGCCGATGCTGTCGTCGCAATGCAGGGGCAACGGTATCAACCATTTGTTAGGGTCGTTTATTCCAGCTCAATTGGATGCTTGACTCTCAGAACAAAACTAGAACAATGTTCGTCTTATGTTCTCATGGAGGCGAATATGTTGAAAGTGTTCGTTGAAGAGGCTGCCGCGCTGACGTCGATTACCTTGTTCGTGGGGATGGTTGCGGTTTGGGCACAGGTGATCCCGCAGCTCTGATGACCGGGCGTGACGCGGTGAGGTCAGTTCGGTCCCGGCCTGAGGAAAGCCGGGACAGCGACCGGGAGCAGGCTATTGCAAGTGGACAGGGGCGGAGCATCGCCGCACGATGATCGGCGAGTCGCGCTCTGCCGTCTCATTCCCCTTGTTTACAAAAGCCAGTAGCGGATGCCCAAGACCGATACGTCGACGCCTGTGACCGCAGGCCCCGGATTTATTCACCTGCACGTCCACTCGGCGTATTCGCTGCTGCGTGGCGCGATGAAGGTGCAGAAGCTCGCCGAACTCGCCAAGGCGGACCGGCAGCCGGCCCTGGCGTTGACCGATACCGACAATCTGTTCGGCGCGCTGGAATTCTCCGAGAAGCTTGTCGGTTACGGCATCCAGCCGATCGTCGGCTGCGAACTGGGCATCGATTTCGGCGATCAGGATCCCAATGCCCGCGCCAGCGCTGTAACCGCCCCGTCGCGGATCGTGCTGCTTGCGTCGCGCGAGCAGGGCTATCGCAGCCTGATGCGTCTCAACTCGCGTGCGTTCCTTGAAACGCCGGTGAACCAGACGCCGCATATCAAGCTGGCGTGGCTCGAAAACGAAACCGAAGGATTGATCGCGCTGACCGGCGGCCCGGAGGGACCGCTGGCCGTGGCGCTCACTGCCGATCATGCGGCGCTGGCGGCACAACGGTGTGACCAACTGGCGGGGCTGTTCGGCGACCGGCTGTACATCGAGCTTCAGCGCCACGGCGTCGAGCGCGAACGCCGCGCCGAGCCCGGCCTGATCGATCTGGCCTACGCTAAGGGTCTGCCGTTGGTGGCGACCAATGAGCCGTACTTCGCCAGTGCCGACGATTATGAAGCGCACGACGCCTTGCTGTGCATCGCCGGCGGCCGGCTGCTCGCCGAAGCCGATCGCGACCAGTTGACTCCGGATCATCGGTTCAAGACGCGCGCCGAGATGGCGGTACTGTTCGCCGATCTGCCGGAAGCGCTGGCCTCCACGGTCGAGATCGCGTCGCGCTGCGCGTTCCGTCCGCGCACGCGCAAGCCGATCCTGCCGCACTTTACTGTCGACGCCAACACCAGCGGCGCCGATGCCGAGCGCGAGGAGGCGGCCGAATTGCGCCGGCAGGCCGAGGAGGGTCTTGCGCGCCGGCTGAAGCTGCATGGCCTGTCGCAGGGCGCCAGCGAGGAAGACTACAATGCGCGGCTGAACTTCGAACTCGATGTCATCACCCGCATGAAATATTCGGGCTACTTCCTCATCGTGTCCGATTTCATCAAGCACGCGAAGTCGAAGGGCATTCCGGTCGGGCCGGGGCGAGGCTCCGGCGCCGGTTCTTTGGTGGCGTATGCGCTGACCATCACCGACCTCGATCCGATCCGCTTCGGCCTGCTGTTCGAGCGCTTCCTCAATCCCGAACGCGTGTCGATGCCGGACTTCGACATCGATTTCTGCCAGGACCGGCGCGGCGAAGTCATCGACTACGTACAGCAGCGTTACGGCCGCGATCATGTCGCGCAGATCATCACGTTCGGTACGTTGCAGGCGCGCGGCGTGCTGCGCGACGTTGGCCGCGTATTGCAGATGCCTTACGGGCAGGTCGACAAGCTGACCAAACTGGTGCCGCAGAATCCCGCGGCACCGGTGACGTTGTCGGCGGCGATCGAGAGCGAGCCGAAGCTGCAGGCCTTCCGCGACGAAGATCCGGTGGTGGCGCGCGCGTTCGCCATCGCGCAGAAGCTCGAAGGGCTCAATCGTCACGCCTCGACCCACGCCGCCGGCATCGTGATCGGCGATCGGCCCCTGAGCGATCTCGTGCCGCTCTATCGCGATCCCAAATCCGATATGCCGGTGACGCAGTTCAACATGAAATGGGTCGAGCCGGCGGGGCTGGTGAAGTTCGACTTCCTCGGCCTCAAGACGCTGACAGTGCTCGACGTCGCGGTGAAGTTGCTCAAGCAGCGCAACATTCACATCGACCTCTCAACGCTGCCGCTCGATGACGCGCCGACCTATCAGATGTTGACGCGCGGCGATGTGGTCGGCGTGTTCCAGGTTGAAAGTCAGGGCATGCGGCGCGCACTGGTCGACATGCGGCCGGACCGCTTCGAGGACATCATCGCGTTGGTGGCGCTGTATCGGCCGGGTCCGATGGCGAACATCCCGACCTATTGCGCGCGCAAGCATGGAGAAGAGGAGCCGGAATATCTGCACCCGATGCTGGAGCCGATTCTCAAGGAGACGTTCGGCGTCATCATCTATCAGGAACAGGTGATGCAGATCGCGCAGGTGATGGCGGGTTATTCGCTCGGCGACGCCGACCTGCTGCGCCGCGCGATGGGCAAGAAGATCCGCGCCGAAATGGAAAAGCAGCGCGCGATCTTCGTCGCCGGCGCGGTCAAGAACGGCGTGCAGCAAGCGCAGGCCGATACCATTTTCGAATTGCTGGCGAAGTTCGCCGACTACGGCTTCAACAAGAGCCACGCGGCGGCCTATGCGCTGGTCTCTTACCAGACCGCGTACATGAAGGCGCACTATCCGGTCGAATTCATCGCCGCGTCGATGACGCTCGACATGAGCAACACCGACAAGCTGTCGGAATTTCGTGCCGAGGCGCAACGGCTCGGCATCAAGGTCGAGGCGCCGTCGGTCAATCGCTCCGGCGCGACATTCGAGGTTGGCGAGAACACGATCTACTACGCGCTGGCAGGGTTGAAGGGCGTCGGTGCGCATGCCGTGGAGCAGATCGTCGAGGCACGGCAGAACGCCGCGTTTACCTCGCTGGCCGACTTCGCCGGACGGGTGAATCCGCGCGCCATTAACAAGCGGGTCATCGAAAGTCTCGCTGCGGCCGGCGCGTTCGACACCATCGAAAGCAATCGGGCGCGCGCGTTCGCGGGCGCCGAAGCTATTCTCGCGGCCAGCCAGCGCGGCCACGAGGCTGCGACGTCCGGCCAGAACGACATGTTCGGCGGCATGGCGGATGCACCGAGCGTCATGTTGCCGGCCATCGATGCGTGGCTGCCTGCGGAGCGCCTGCGCCGCGAATACGACGCCATCGGCTTCTTCCTGTCCGGCCATCCGCTGGATGACTACGCGACAGTGTTGAAGCGGCTGCGGGTGCAGTCCTGGGCCGAATTCTCGCGCGCGGTGAAGACCGGCGCGACGGCCGGCAAGGTCGCGGCGACCGTGGTGTCGCGCATGGAGCGGCGCACCAAAACCGGCAACAAGATGGGCATCATCGGGCTGTCCGATCCCACCGGGCATTTCGAGGCCGTGCTGTTCTCCGAAGGCCTGGCGCAGTTCCGCGAGGTGCTGGAGCCGGGCGCGGCCGTGCTGTTGCAGTTGGGCGCGGAACTGCAGGGCGAGGAGGTGCGCGCGCGCGTGCTGCACGCCGAGCCGCTCGACGATGCTGCCGCCAAGACGCAAAAAGGGCTGCGGATATTCCTGCGTAACACCAAGTCGCTGGAGTCGATCGCCAAGCGGCTGCAAGGCCCGGCAGGCGGCACCGGTGCTGCGGCTCCGCAGGGGCGCACCGCCGGCGAAGGCGACGTGTCGCTGGTGCTGATGCTCGACCTCGAAACCGAAGTCGAAATGAAGCTGCCCGGCCGCTACAAGGTCTCGCCGCAGATCGCCGGAGCCATCAAGGCGGTGTCGGGCGTTGTTGACGTCCAGACAATCTGAGGCAAAGCTCCTCGCTGTTTGATTTGAGCTATCTCGCCGTGGCGGCGCAAGCCGGCCGGTTCGTTTGTTGTGGAACTGCCTTACTCGGAACGACTTTCGTTCAAATTCTGTTCAGCCAGCAGCGCGCTGAATGCGCGAGGCTCTTTAATTTCGATGTTGATGAAGGCGGAGAGAATATGCGCCTGCACCGAAGCCTCTCGATCGTCGCGACCTGCCTGCTGCTTTTGGTCGCGTTTGCCGTCAGTCCCGATAGCGCTTCTGCGCAGCAGCAGGAAAAGCGCATCGCGCTGGTGATCGGCAACGGCGCTTATACCAAGGTACCGCTCGCGACTGCCGCGAACGACGGTGGCCTGATCGCCCAGACACTGCAGGCGGCAGGTTTCGATGTCGCGGGCGCCCGCGACCTCGACGGCGATACGTTGCGCGGAGCGTTCCGCGATTTCGTCAAGAAGGCGGAAGCATCCGGCCCGGATACCGTTGCGGTGGTGTATCTCGCGGGGTACGGCATCCAGCTTGCCGGCGAGAACTATTTCATTCCGGTCGATTCCACGATTGCGCGCGATACCGACATTCCGATCGAAGGGCTCCGCATCAGCGATTACATGCGCCAGCTCACCGCGCTGCCGCTGAAGCTCAGCATTGTCGTGCTGGATCTGGCCCGCGAGCAGCCGTTCATCGAAGGCGGCCAATCGATCGCCAGCGGCCTTGCGCTTGTCGAGCCCAATCCGCGCATGCTGGTCGCCTTCAACGCCGCGCCGGGTACGGTGGCACCGGAAGAGCAGGGGCCTTACGGCGCCTATGCTCAGGCGCTGGCCGAAATGATCCGCGCTGGCGGCTTGCCGCTGCCCGAGCTGTTCAATCGCGTGCGGCTGCGCGTCAACGAAAACACCAAGGGCGCTCAGGTGCCGTGGGATACGCAGAAGGTCGATGCGCAGTTCATGTTCTTCGACCGCGCACCGGATGCGCCGCAAACGGCCACGCCGGATCAGACCGCGGCGCTGCGCGACAAGCCGATGCGCGATCTCGGCGCGGCGGATGCTTACGTCGTCGCGGTCGAACGCGACACACTGCAAGGTTACGAGGATTTCCTCGCGGCTTACCCGCAGGACCCGATGGCAAAGCGGGTGCGGGCGATCGTCGCCGCGCGGCGCGAAGCCATCACCTGGCGGCGCACTTACCGCGCCGACACGCCGGACGCCTATTGGTCGTATCTGCGGCGTTATCCGCGCGGCCCGCACGCTGCCGATGCACGTCGCCGGTTGACGATTTTGACGGCGCCGCTTGAGCCGCCGTCATCGTTCGCGATGCTGGATTACGATGTGCCGCCACCGCCTCCGGACGAGATCGTCTATGTCGATCGGCCGGTGCTGATGTTCAGCGATCCGGAATTCGGCTTTGCACCGCCGCCACCGCCTCCGGTCTTTTTCCTGCCGCCGCCGCCGCCGGATTTTATCGTGCTGGAGCCGCCGCCGCCGCCGATCGGATTGTTCTTTTTGCCGCGTCCGTTCTTCGTCCCGATTCCGATCTATGTGCGTCCACCGGTCTATGTCCGGCCGCCGCCGAACAACATTATCTACAACAACATCCACAACACGACGGTGATTAATAACGTCATCAATCGTCCGGCTCCCGCGGGCACGCTGAATCCGGCGGCGCCGCTGGTGAATCCGGCTGCGTCCAACGCTGCGGCTGGCGCGAGGGCACCCGGCGGCCAAATCGGCACGCAGAACGCGACAGCGGCATTGCCGGCGGCAGTGGCACAAAGGGCGAGCCTGATCCAGCAGGGCAAAGCGCCGGTCCCGGCAAGTGCGACGATCAATCCGGCTGCCCGAAATACGGCGCTTACTCCGGGAGCCGGCCCACGTGGACCGCGCGGAGCGGCTCCTGCCGTTACCACGCCGGTGCAGGGTGGCGGCGCGCCGCAACCGCCAACGGCGGCTCCGGGGGCTGCGCCTGCGACAGGACAGCGGCTCGCGCCTGGGGCACGCCCCGGTCAGCCAACACCTGGAGGTGCGGGTGCGCCCAATCAATTGCAGAGAGGGAATGCGTTGCCCGTTCCCGGCGCCAACGGCGCGCCGGCTGGTTCACCTCAGGCGGGTCGTGGTCCGAATCGGGCAGGGCCGGGTGCGCCGGGTGCAATACCTCCGGGTCGAATACTTCCAGGCGGAGCCTCGCCGCCTTCGGCGACAGCCCCGGCAACCGCTGCGCCTGTGGGGACGCCTGCTCCGGGAGCAAGACAAGGGCCGGGCGCAAGGCCGGGTGCCGCTCCGGCTCCGGTCAATCCTCAGGCCCAGCGTCCGGGTGGCCCGGCTGCGCGGACTGCGCCGCCGCAAGCCCAGCCGCCTCGGATGGCCGCTCCGCCGTCCGCACGAACGGCACCGGCCGCACGGCCGGCCCCACCGCCGCAAGCCGCCCCGCCGCGCGCCGCTCCGCCGCCACGCGCCGCACCGCCGCCCCGGATGGCCCCGCCGCCACCGCGCGCTGCGCCACCGCCCCGCATGGCACCGCCTCCGCCACCGCGGGCAGCACCGCCACCTCCGCCTCGCATGGCGCCACCGCCGCCGCGGGCCGCTCCGCCTCCCATGGCCCGGCCGGCTCCCCCGCCGATGGCGCGTCCGGCCCCGCCGCCACGCCCGGCCGCGCCTGCGCCGGCAGCCAAGAAGTGCCCGCCGAACGTGCCGCGATGCTGAATTGAGAACCCGGCCAGATGCCAGCCGTCTGGCCGGTTCCGCCGCACCATAATGGGGCGGAAATCCTTGCGTTAAGCCGGTGCGGCGGTTATAAGCCGCGCCATCTCACACGGAAACATGGCTGATTTGGCCGTCCGGTGGCTATCCGGGCCGCAAAGCATGTCGCTTTGAAGCTCGTATTGCTCACACGTTTCCGGAGGAACCAACCGGAGAAGAAACCTATGGCGATTCCTGAATTCACGATGCGTCAGCTCCTTGAAGCTGGCGTCCACTTCGGTCACCAGTCGCACCGCTGGAATCCGAAGATGGCTGACTACATTTTCGGTGCCCGCAACAACATCCACATCATCGACCTCGCGCAGACCGTGCCGCTGTTGCATCGTGCGCTACAGGCGGTCAGCGACACCGTCGCCAAGGGCGGCCGTATCCTGTTCGTCGGCACCAAGCGCCAGGCGCAGGATGGCGTTGCTGAGGCTGCGAAGCGTTCGGCGCAGTACTTCGTCAATTCGCGTTGGCTCGGCGGCACGCTGACCAACTGGAAGACGATTTCGGGTTCGATCAAGCGGCTGCGTCATCTCGACGAAGTGCTGTCGTCGGGCGATGCCAGCGCCTACACCAAGAAAGAGCGTCTGACGCTACAGCGTGAGCGCGACAAGCTCGACCGCTCGCTCGGCGGCATCAAGGACATGGGCGGCTTGCCCGACCTGATCTTCGTGATCGACACCAACAAGGAAGACATCGCGATCCAGGAAGCCCAGCGGCTGAACATCCCGGTGGCGGCGATCGTCGATACCAACTGCGATCCGAAGGGCATCACCTATCTCGTTCCCGGCAACGACGACGCCGGCCGCGCCATCAGCCTGTATTGCGACCTGATCGCCCGCGCGGCGATCGACGGCATTTCGCGTGCGCAGGGTGAGTCCGGCATCGACGTCGGTGCTTCGATTGCGCCGGCTCGCGAAGAGTTGCCGGAAGCTGCTGCGACTGGCTTCCAGGGCCTGCCGGGACCGCGCGGCGTTGCCGACGATCTCAAGAAGCTGACCGGCGTTTCCGGCGCGATCGAGAAGAAGTTCAACGACCTCGGCATCTTCCACTACTGGCAGCTCGCCGAGCTGGACCACGATACGGCACACCACATCGGCGAGCAGGTTGGCTTGCCGAGCCGCGCCGACGGCTGGGTGGCGCAGGCCAAGACTTTGACCGCCGAGGCGGAATAACACTCTGGTCGCGGCCGGATCGCTCCGGCCGCGCACCTTTCGGCCCGAATTCCCGATAGACACCCTGACGGCGGGCGGCGCGGCGGCGGCAGCAGGTCCGTGTTCGCCTGAACAGGCAAAGGACAAGCAGACATGGCAACGATTTCAGCAGCGATGGTCAAGGAGCTGCGCGACACCACTGGCGCCGGCATGATGGATTGCAAGCAGGCGCTTACCGAAAACGGTGGTGACATGCAGGCGTCGATCGACTGGCTGCGCAAGAAGGGCTTGTCGAAGGCTGCGAAGAAGGCTGGCCGCGTTGCTGCCGAGGGACTGATCGGCGCCATGACCTCCGGCACCAAGGGCGTCGTCGTCGAAGTCAATTCCGAGACCGATTTCGTGGCGCGCAACGATCAGTTCCAGGGACTGGTCAAGATGATCGCGCAGGTCGCGCTGCATGCCGGCTCCGATGTCGAGAAGATCAAGGCGACCAAGGTCGGCTCGGCCACCGTCGAGGCGGCGATCTCCGATGCCATCGCCACCATTGGCGAGAACATGTCGCTACGCCGCGCTGCTGGACTCGAAGTCAGCAAGGGCGTCGTGGCCAGCTACGTGCATAACGCCGTGATCGATGGTGCCGGCAAGATGGGCGTCATCGTCGCGCTGGAATCGGCCGGCAAGGCCGACGAACTGGCTGCGCTCGGCCGCCAGATCGCCATGCATGTCGCCGCTGCCAATCCGCAAGCGCTGGATGCGAGCGGCCTCGATCCGGAGGTGGTCAAGCGCGAGAAGGACGTGCTGTCCGACAAGTATCGTCAGCAGGGCAAGCCCGAGAACGTCATCGAGAAGATCGTCGAGTCGGGTCTGAAGACCTACTACAAGGAAGTCTGCCTGCTCGAGCAGGCCTTCATCCACGATACCGGCAAGTCGGTGGCGCAGGCAGTGAAGGAAGCCGAAGGCAAGGTCGGTTCGCCGGTGAAAATCACCGGATTTGTGCGCTATGCTCTCGGCGAGGGAATCGAAAAAGCCGAATCCGATTTCGCTGCCGAAGTGGCGGCTGCCAGCGGCCAGAAGGCCTGATCGCCGGCTGACCGCCTTCGGAGGCGCTACGGAATGCGAGCGTTAGAATCGGACCACTGAAGTCCGGGCTCATCGAAAGGATCGACCGCATCATGGGTGAGCCAATCTATCGCCGGGTTGTCGTCAAGCTTTCAGGTGAGTATTTCGCCGGCGGCGATCCCTTCGGGATTCACCAGGGCACCATTGACCGCATCGCCAAGGATCTGATCGACGCGCGGCAGCTCGGTATCGAGATTGCCGTCGTCGTCGGTGGTGGCAACATTTTTCGCGGCGTCGAGGTTTCGTCGCGCGGCGTGTCGCGGCCGACCGGCGATACCATGGGCATGCTGGCGACGGTGATGAACTGCCTCGCGCTCGAGGCGGCGCTGGAGCGGGCCGGGCAGTCGGCGCGCACGCTGTCCGCACTGGTGATGCCGCAGGTCTGCGAGTTGTTCACTCGCAATGCCGCACATCGCTATCTTGCCGAAGGCCGCATCGTGCTGCTGGCAGGTGGAACCGGCAATCCTTTTTTCACCACCGACACCACGGCAGTGCTGCGCGCCGGCGAGATCGGGGCGCAGGCCGTGCTCAAGGCCACCAACGTCGATGGCGTCTACAGCGCCGATCCGAAGCGCGACCCGTCGGCCACGCGGTTTGAACGATTGACCCATTCGCAAGCGCTGGAAGGCGGCTATAAGGTGATGGATGCGACGGCTTTCGCACTTGCCCGCGAGACGTCGCTGCCTATCATTGTGTTCTCGATCGTCGAGGCAGGGACGATCGGTGCGATTCTCAGCGGCCGTGGATACGGAACAATCGTCGCGGGTTGACGACAGGTTCGATCTCGTCGGCCGAGACAGATGATTTCAGGTTTGGATATCGAGAGGAGTACGGCATGCCGTCCGGCAGTTTCGACATCGGTGAATTGAAGCGGCGCATGCAGGGCGCCACGCAGTCGCTCAAGCACGAGCTCGGCGGCTTGCGGACCGGACGAGCGGCAGCCTCGATGCTGGAACCCGTTCAGGTCGAAGCCTATGGCAGCCACATGCCGCTCAACCAGGTGGCGACGGTCAGCGTGCCGGAGCCGCGGCTGCTGTCGGTGCAGGTCTGGGACAAGTCGATGGTCAAGGCAGTGGAGAAGGCGATCGTCGACTCCAATCTCGGCCTGAGCCCGGCGACCGAAGGACAGGTGCTGCGGTTGCGCATTCCGGAACTCAACGAAGAGCGCCGCAAGGAGTTGGTCAAGGTCGCGCATAAGTATGCCGAGGCCGCGAAGGTTGCGGTGCGCCATGTGCGCCGCGACGGACTCGATACGCTGAAGAAGCTCGAGAAGGCTCACGAGATTTCCGAGGACGACGAGAAGCGTTTTGCTGGCGACGTGCAGAAGGCGACGGATGGCGTGATCGCCGAAATCGACCAGATGCTCGCCAGCAAGGAAAAAGAAATCCTCACCGTCTAGCCTGTTCAATTGCCTCGATCGGGGATCTGGCTTTCCCCAGTGCAGGACCGGACCATGTCGAATATCGCAATGCCCGCAGCCGATACGCCGGATCAAACCGGAGCGCCTGCGCACGTCGCGATCATCATGGACGGCAACGGACGTTGGGCGGCGGCACGGGGATTGCCGCGCGCCGAAGGTCATCGGCGCGGAGTCGAGGCATTGCGCCGCGTGGTGCGGGCCTCCAGCGAACTCGGCATCCGCTACCTGACGATTTTTTCGTTCAGTTCGGAAAACTGGTCGCGGCCGGCGAGCGAGATCGGCGATCTGTTCGGCCTGCTGCGGCGCTTCATCCGCAACGACCTCGCAACGCTGCATCGCGATGGCGTGCGGGTGCGGGTGATCGGCGAGCGCGAAGGGCTGGAGCCCGATATTTGCGCGCTGTTGAACGAAGCCGAGGAACTGACGCGCGCCAACACCAAGCTCAATCTGATCGTGGCGTTCAATTACGGTTCACGGCAGGAAATCGCCAACGCCGCGCAGAAGCTGGCGCGCGAGGTGGCCGAAGGCAAACGCGATCCGTCGTCGATCGATGTCGAAACTGTCAGCAAGTATCTCGACGCGCCGGATATTCCCGATCCCGATCTTATCATCCGCACCAGCGGCGAGCAGCGTCTGTCCAACTTCCTGATGTGGCAGGCGGCGTATAGCGAACTGGTGTTCGTACCGATTCATTGGCCGGAATTCGACAAAGCCGCTCTCGAAGAGGCGATTGCCGAATACGCTCGCCGCGAACGGCGCTTCGGCGGCCTGGCGGCCAAAGCCGGATCGGGTCGCGCGTGAGCGGCAACGAGGCGCCGACAACAGCGAGCGCCAAACAGGATTCACGCAATCTGTTGCTTCGCGTACTGACGGCTGCGGTGATGGCGCCGCTGGCCGTCGCAATTGTCTGGGCCGGTGGGTGGCTCTGGGCTGTGCTCGTCGTCGCGGCAGCCATCGCCATGTATGTCGAATGGCTGCTGATCGTCGGCGACACGCCGCGTTTCGTCGCGGTCTTCGGCGTCGGCGTTTTGCTCGCTGTCGGCATTTGTCTGGCGCTCGGACAGCACGCCGCCGGGCTGGCACTGGTGATCGTCGGTCTGCTTGGGGTGGCGTGGTTTTCGCGCCAGCTCTGGCGTTGGATTGCCGGCGGTCTGCTCTATGCGGCGGTTGCGCTCATTGCCTCGATCCTTTTGCGGCACGACGCGGCGTGGGGATTCACCGCGCTGATGTTCGTGCTGCTGGTGGTATGGGCGACCGATATCGGCGGCTATTTCGCGGGGCGTGGCATTGGCGGGCCGAAGCTGTGGGTGCGGGTCAGTCCGAAGAAGACGTGGGCCGGTGCCGTGGGAGGATTGCTTGGCAGCCTGATCGTTGCTGCCGGTTTTGCGATGTCTGGCCTTGGCAAGACGATTGCGCTGCTGCTGCTCGGAGTCGCGCTTTCGGTGGTATCGCAGTTCGGCGACCTGTTCGAGTCGGCCGTCAAGCGCCGGTTCGGGGTCAAGGATTCCAGCAATATCATTCCGGGTCACGGCGGCGTATTGGATCGGCTCGATGGATTCGTCGCGGCGATCGCGTTTGCGGCGTTGATCGGGACGATTCGCGGCGGTGTCGATGGCGTCGCCCGAGGTCTTATGGTTTGGTGATACGATGAGTGCAGTTCCGTTGAAGAACGATAAGCCGGCCGCGCGGCATCCGCGCAGCGTGACCGTGCTGGGAGCGACAGGATCGATCGGCGACAGCACGATGGATCTGTTGCGCAGCGGCGGCGAGCGCTACCGCGTCGAGGCGCTGACGGCTCACAGCAACGTGCAGGGGCTCGCCAAGCTGGCGCGCGAATTCAATGCCGGGTTCGCGGCGATTGCCGACCCACAGCGCTACGATGAGTTGAAGGACGCGCTGGCCGGTACCGGCATCGCCTGCGGTGCAGGCGAGAGCGCGATCATCGAGGCTGCGGCACGTCCGGCGGACTGGCTAATGGCCGCGGTGAGCGGCGCTGCCGGGTTGAAGCCCGCGCTGGCGGCGGTCGATCGCGGCGCAACCATCGCATTGGCCAACAAGGAATGTCTGGTCTGTGCCGGCGATATGTTCATGCAGCGCGCGGTACAGGCCGGCGCCCGCATCCTGCCGGCGGACTCCGAACACAACGCGCTGTTTCAGGCCTTGAGTTCGGGTAACCGCGACGAACTCACGCGCGTCATCATCACTGCGTCGGGTGGTCCGTTCCGCACCTGGAGCGCGGCCGATATCGAGCAGGCGACGCTGGCGCAGGCGCTGAAGCATCCGAACTGGAGCATGGGGCAGAAGATCACCATCGACTCGGCATCAATGATGAACAAGGGCCTGGAGGTGATCGAGGCCGCCTATCTCTTTGCGCTGGAGCCGGACCAGATCGACGTGCTGGTGCATCCGCAATCGATCGTGCACGGTCTCGTCGAATTCTCCGATCGCTCGGTGGTGGCGCAGCTTGGCGCGCCGGACATGCGTACGCCGATTGCGCATTGCCTGGGTTGGCCGGATCGCATCGCCGGGCCGGCGGCGCCGCTCGATCTTGCCAAGATCGGCCAGCTGACGTTCGAGGCGCCGGATTTCGCGCGGTTCCCCGGCTTGCGGCTGGCGTTCGAAGCGTTACGTACTGGACGTGGCGCGACGACGGTCTTCAATGCGGCCAACGAGGTCGCGGTCGCAGCCTTCATCGCGCAGAAAATCCGGTTCGGGGCGATCGCCAGGCTGGTCGAGGCGACGCTGGAAAAATGGGTCCGCGCAGGCAATCTGGCGCCGCTCACGTCAGCCGATGAGGCGATCGCTGTTGATCATAAAGCGAGAAATCTCGCTGCCGCCCTCTTGCCTGAAATTGCCTTAAAGGCATCCTAGAGGGTTGGGGGGCGAGGCTTCGGTCTCGCGGTTAGGGGAATGGGATGTCTGAGTTTTTCCTGCATAATTTCAATATTTTAAGCCATGGCGTCATCGGCTATATCATCCCGTTCCTGTTTGTTTTGACCATTGTGGTGTTCTTCCATGAGCTCGGCCACTTTCTGGTCGCGCGCTGGGCGGGTGTAAAAGTTCTGACCTTTTCGCTCGGTTTCGGCCCGGAACTCGCCGGGTTCAACGATCGTCACGGCACGCGCTGGAAGATCTCCGCCATCCCGCTGGGCGGCTACGTCAAATTCTTCGGCGACGAGAGTGAAGCCAGCACGCCGTCGAGCGCCACGCTCGATGCCATGACCGCGGACGAGCGCAAGGGCAGCTTCCATCACAAGAAGGTCGGTCCACGTGCCGCCATCGTTGCGGCCGGACCGATCGCCAACTTTATCCTCGCGATTGCCATTTTTGCCGGACTGTTCACGTTTTTCGGACGTCCCAATGCCACCGCACGCGTCGACAAGGTGATGGCCGGCAGCGCGGCCGAAGCCGCCGGCTTCAAGTCCGGGGATGTCGTGCTGGCCATCGATGGCAACAAAATCAGTAACTTCTCCGATATGCAGCGCATCGTGAGCATCGATGCGGGCCATACGCTGACCTTCAGCGTCAAGCGCGGCGACAGCACGGTGTCGTTAAGGGCGACGCCGGAACTGAAAGAGGTGAAGGACAGCTTCGGCAACGTCCACAAGCTCGGGGTGCTCGGAATCACCCGGTCGAACGAGCCGGGCGATGTGCTGATCGAGAGGGTCGATCCGGCCACGGCGGTCTGGCTCGGCGCCAAGGAGACCTGGTTCGTTATCGACCGGACGCTGGCCTATATCGGCGGGGTCTTTGCCGGACGAGAGGCCGCCGACCAGGTTGGCGGGCCCCTGCGAATCGCGCAGATATCCGGACAGGTCGCGACCATCGGGCTGTCAGCTTTGATTCACCTCGCGGCTGTATTGTCGGTCTCGATCGGGCTGCTGAACCTGTTTCCGGTACCGCTGCTCGATGGTGGACACCTTTTGTTCTACGCAATCGAGGCCGTACGCGGCAAGCCGCTGTCGGAACGGGCGCAGGAGATGGGGTTCCGTATCGGGCTCGGTCTGGTGCTGATGTTGATGGTGTTCGCCACCTATAACGACATCTTGCATCTGGCCTCGTCCTGATGCGCATTCGGTGGCGTGGCCGATAGGCAACGTCTTGGAATGAAATTGAAATTGCGCGGCTAAAGAGCGTTTGCCAGTCTGGTAAAATTGGCTACAAGCAGGGCAATCGTTAGGGAATCTGTCAGCTGGCTGGGGTGCCGTCTGACACTGGAATGAATAAGGGCGCGTGGCGCATGAATGCTGGAATTCGAGTTCTAAGGAGCGGTCTCGTCGCCGCCCTGTTCATGATTGCCATGCCTGGTGCGGTCACCTTGGGGTCCGTGCTGCTGTCGTCGCCCGCCGCTGCCCAGTCGTCGATCGTCGTTGAGGGTAATCGTCGCGTCGAAGCGGATACCATCCGTTCCTACTTCAAGGCCGGTCCGGACGGGCGGCTGGATCAGGGCCGCGTGGACGACGGCCTCAAGGCGTTGATCGAAACCGGCCTGTTCCAGGACGTGCGGGTCAACCAAGCCGGCGGCCGGCTCGTCGTTTCGGTGGTCGAGAACCCGGTCATCAACCGCGTCGCCTTCGAAGGTAACAAGAAGATCAAGGACGAGCAGCTCACGGCTGAAGTCCAGAGCAAGCCGCGTGGGACCCTGTCGCGCCCGATGGTGCAGGCGGATGCGCTGCGGATTACCGAAATCTACCGTCGTGCCGGACGCTACGACGTCCGCGTCGATCCTCAGATGATCGACCAGCCCAACGGCCGGGTCGATCTGGTCTTCGTGATCACCGAGGGCGAGAAGACCGGCGTGAAGTCGGTTGAGTTCATCGGCAATCAGGCGTTTTCGTCGTATCGGCTGAAGGACGTCATCAAGACCCACGAATCCAATCTGTTGAGCTTCCTGTCGTCGGGCGATCTTTACGATCCGGACCGCGTCGAGGCCGACCGTGACCTGATCCGTCGCTATTACCTCAAGCATGGCTATGCCGACGTGCAGGTGGTGGCCGCGCTGACCGAGTACGATCCCGCGAAGAAGGGCTTCCTCGTCACCTTCAAGATCGAGGAAGGCCAGCAGTATCGCGTGGGTTCGATCGATTTCCGCTCGACCATCGGTACACTGGACGGCAACTCGCTGCGCAGTTTCTCGCGCCTAAGCGTCGGTTCGCTCTACAATGCCGAAGCGCTGGAGAAGTCCGTCGAGGAAATGCAGGTCGAAACGTCGCGGCGCGGTTATGCCTTCGCTGTGGTGCGGCCGCGTGGCGAGCGCAATTTCGAGCAGCACACCGTCTCGATCACCTATGCGATCGACGAGGGTCCACGCACTTACATCGAGCGCATCGACGTGCGGGGTAACACCCGGACGCGTGACTACGTCATCCGCCGCGAGTTCGATATTTCCGAGGGCGACGCCTACAACCGTGCGCTGGTCGACCGTGCCGAACGGCGGCTGAAGAACCTCGACTTCTTCAAGTCGGTCAAGATCACCACCGAACCGGGCTCATCGAGTGATCGCGTGATCGTCGTGGTGGCTCTGGAAGAGAAGTCGACGGGTGATTTCTCGATCTCGGGCGGCTATTCGACCACCGATGGCGCGCTTGCCGAAGTCAGCGTCTCGGAGCGTAACTTCCTCGGCCGCGGCCTCTATGCGCGAGCCGCTGTGCAGTATGGCCAATATGCACGCGGCTACTCGCTGTCGTTCGTGGAGCCGTATCTGCTCGACTACCGTGTCGCGTTGGGGCTCGACTTCTTCAGCCGCGAGCAACTGGCCAACAGCTACATCTCGTATAACACTAAGACGTTCGGTTTCAGCCCGCGTCTCGGCTTCCAGTTGCGCGAAGACCTGTCGCTACAGCTCCGCTATTCGGCCTATCGGCAGGAAATCTCGCTGCCGTCGAATCTGCAGAACTGTAACAATATTGCTGGTCCCAGCTTCTACCCGTCGCCGGCCTTCATGGCAGGTTCGGGCAATCAGGCTGCTCTCGTAGCGCAATATGGCAGCCTGGGCTGCTACTCGGATGGTGAAGCATCCTTGCCCATCCGCAAGGAGCTGGCTGGCGGTCCGACCTGGACCTCGATGGTTGGCTATACGCTCACCTACAACACGCTCGACAACAACAAGAACCCGACCGACGGTCTGCTCATCGACTGGAAGCAGGATTTCGCCGGTGTCGGTGGCGACGTCAGCTATCTGAAGTCGACATTCGACGCCAAGTACTACGCGCCGCTGGTGTCCGACATCGTTGGCATCATCCACCTGCAGGGCGGCATCATGAACAAGGTCGGCAGCAAGGATTTGCGCATGCTCGACCAGTTCCAAATGGGTCCGAACCTGGTCCGCGGCTTCCAGCCGAACGGTATCGGTCCACGTGATATCACCAACATCTATCTTGGTGGCACGGGCGACGCGCTGGGTGGCACGCAGTATTGGGGGGCGTCCGCTGAACTGCAGATGCCGTTCTGGTTCCTGCCGAAGGAAGTGGGCCTGAAGGGTGCGGTCTACGCCGACGCCGGTCAGCTTTCCGGCTATAAGGGTCCGACCTCATGGATCCAGACGGGTGAGGTCAACGCACCGGGCTGTATTCCTGCCACCGGAAGCTCGGTCGGTACGTGCGCCGGACTGCAGTACGACGATGGCAACATTGTCCGCACCTCGGTCGGTGTCGGCTTGATCTGGCAGTCTCCGTTCGGACCGCTGCGCTTCGACTATGCTGTGCCCATTACAAAGGGTAAGTATGACCGGGTGCAGGAATTCAGGTTTGGCGGCGGCACCACGTTCTGAGCTAGGGGAGTGGATTCAACGTTCGCAGTCACTTGGCCGCAGATGCGGGAAGCGAACGCCAAATCCGAGCTCCACTGGAATCGGACCAATAGTCCGCCAGCCGAATCGTAGCGGGTGGTATGTCGCAGCCGTCGTTTTACAAACAACCGCCTTCGTCGACGTTGGCTGATATCGCCGCGCGGACGAAGGCGCATCTGGCCGACGCCTCGCGCGGACAGCAGGTCATCACTGGGTTGGCCGCGCTCGATGAGGCCGGCCCGATGCATCTGACCTTCTTCGATAACGTCAAATATGCCGGCCAGCTCGCGCAAACCTATGCGGGCGCCTGCCTCGTCAGCGAGCGCTTTGCAGCCAGCGTACCGTCTCACGTTGCGGTTTTGCGGGTCGCCAATCCATTTCGGGCCTTTGTCGATCTGGCGCGGGAGCTTCACGCCGATGCGCTGCGGCCGGGATCTTCCTGCGGCAATGCCGGTATCGCGCCATCTGCGATCATCGATCCGGCGGCACGTCTCGAGGATGACGTCATCGTCGACCCGCTGGCGGTGATCGGTCCGGATGTCGAGATCGGTAGCGGCACGGTGATCGGTGCCGGTGCGGTGATCGGCCCCAGCGTGAAGATCGGTCGCGACTGTAACGTCGGTGCGGGATCCACGATTCACTATGCTCTGATCGGCAACAACGTCCTGATCCATCCCGGCTGCCATATCGGCCAGGACGGCTATGGCTTCGTATTCGGCGCGAACGGCCACCTCAAGGTGCCGCAGACTGGCCGGGTGCTGATCCAGAATCATGTCGAGATCGGCGCTGGCACGACGATCGATCGCGGCAGCTTGCGCGATACGGTGATCGGCGAGGGCACCAAAATCGACAATCAGGTACAGGTCGGACATAACGTGACGATCGGGCGGCATTCGCTGATCGCCGCACAGTGCGGCCTTGCCGGCAGCCTGACGATTGGCGACAACGTGGCGATGGGCGCCAAGGTCGGCGTCAATAATCATATTCACATCGGCAACGGTGCGCAGATCACGGCAATGAGCGGCGTCAAGGACAGCGTTCCCGCCGGCGAGCGGTGGGGCGGGTACTTCGCAAAGCCGACCAAGCAATGGTTCCGTGAAATTCTTGCGGTGGAGCGTTTGACGCAGGAAAGTACGACGCAGAAGGTCAAGGCGCAGGGCGTCGACAAGAATTCCAAGGCTGGGGAACACGACTGATGGAATCGCCGATCCGCATCGCGACCGTGGATATCAACACCATCCTCAAGACGTTGCCGCACCGTTATCCGTTCCTGTTGATCGACAAGGTCATCAACATCCGTGAAGACTTCAGCGGCATCGGCATCAAGAACGTGACGATGAACGAGCCGGTGTTTCAGGGGCACTTTCCGGAGCGTCCGGTGTTTCCGGGCGTGCTTGTCATCGAAGGCATGGCGCAAACGGCAGGCGTGATCGGTATCCTGTCCGCGGGCGAGGGCGTGCAGCCGCCGGCGGTTTATTTTCTCACCATCGACAAGTGCAAGTTTCGCAAGCCGGTGATGCCGGGCGATACGATTGAATATCACATGCGCAGCATTGGCCGTCGCAAGACGATGTGGTGGTTTCACAGCGATGCCAAGGTCAATGGCGTCGTTGTTGCCGAAGCCGACGTCGGCGCCATGCTGACCGATTGAGTGAAGTGAGCCCAGGATGAGCAAGATCGATCCCACCGCGCGGATTGAGGACGGTGCGGTGATCGGCGAGGGATCATCGATTGGGCCTTACTGTGTCATCGGCCGTAATGTCGTCATCGGCGAAGAGTGCCGCATCGACGCGCATGTGAACATTACCGGTCACACGTCGCTGGGGCCGCGCTGCGAAGTGTCGCCCTTTACCTCACTTGGGACTGCGCCGCAGTCGCTGGCCTATCGTGGCGAGCCGACGCGGCTTGAGATTGGCGAGGCGTGCCGCATCCGTGAAGGCGTCACCATGAATGTCGGCACCGTCGGCGGCGGCGGCGTCACGCGCGTCGGCGCGCGCGGCTATTTCATGAACAATGCGCATGTCGGTCATGATTGCCAGGTCGGCAACGATACGATCTTCGCGACCTCCGCGACGCTCGGCGGTCATTGCGAGATTGGCGATTTTGTTTTCATCGGCGGTTTGTCCGCCGTCCATCAATTCACGCGCGTGGGACCGCAGGTGATGATTGGTGGCGTCTGCGGCGTGCGCGGTGACATCATTCCCTATGGTCTGGTCAATGGCCAGTATGCGCGCCTCGAAGGTCTCAACGTCATCGGCATGCGCCGCCGCAAATTTACGCGCGAACGGCTTGCGGCGGTGCGGGCCTTTTATCAGAAGCTGTTTCATGGCCCCGGCGTGTTTGCCGAGAGGCTGGCAGCGGTGCAGCCACTGGCCGCTGACGATCCGGCCATCGCTGAAATCCTGACTTTCATTGGCAGCGGCAGTCATCGTGCGCTGTGTCTGCCGGGAGATCACAGCGACAAATCGTGACGACAGGTCTTGCAGCCCCATGACGAGCCAGACGTTGCAGATGTCATCGCCGGTCGGATTGGTCGCGGGAGGCGGGGCGCTGCCGTTTGCCGTGGCGGACAGTTTGGCCGCGCGTGGCGTTACCCCGGTGCTGTTTGCATTGAAGGGCTTTTGCGACCCGGTGCAGGTCGCGCGCTTTCGTCACCACTGGATTGCGCTTGGCCAACTCGGTAGGCTGGCGCGTCTGGCGCGCGCCGAGCGATGCCGCGACCTGACATTCATCGGCACACTGGTGCGTCCGTCGCTGTCCGAGATTCGGCTCGACTGGGGAACGCTGCGCGTGCTGCACAACGTGCTCGCGGCGTTTCGCGGCGGTGACGATCATCTGCTGTCGAGCATCGGTGGCGTGCTTGAGCGTGAAGGTTTTCGGCTGGTCGGTATCAAGGAGCTGGCGCCGGAGTTGCTGATGCCGGTGGGCTGCCTGACCCGCTCCGCACCCGATGCCGCCGCACTTGCCGATATTGCAAAGGGGCGCGAGTTGCTGCGCGCGCTCAGCCCATTTGATATCGGGCAGGGCGTGGTGGTGATTGACGGTCATGTCGTCGCCGTCGAAGACATCGAAGGCACCGATGCGTTGCTGGCACGTGTTGCGCGGTTGCGCGGCGAAGGCCGTCTTCGTTCGCGTGAAGGCCGTGGCGTATTGATCAAGGCGCCGAAGAGCAATCAGGATCTGCGCTTCGATCTGCCGACGACCGGCGTGCGAACGGTCGAAGGCATCGTGGCGGCCAAGCTCGGCGGCATCGCAACGATTGCTGGACACACCATCGCCGCCGATGCGCAGGCGATGATCGACGCAGCGGATCGGGCCGGCGTTTTCGTTACCGGGTTGCCGCTGTGATGGCCGGCGCGGCGACGTCTTCGAACATACGAAAGATTTTCCTCGTCGCGACGGAGGAATCCGGCGATCGGCTCGGCGCCGCATTGATGCGCGAACTGCGGCAGCGGCTCGGCGGTAGCGTTCAGTTCGAAGGTATCGGCGGCCGCGCCATGATCGGCGAAGGCATTGCCTCGCTATTTCCCATCGAAGAATTGTCGATCATGGGATTTTCCGCCGTCCTTAAGCAGCTGCCGATGATCTTGCGGCGCATTCGCGAGACGGCGGATGCAGTGCTTGAGGCGGCACCCGATGTGCTGGTGATTGTCGACAGCCCGGATTTCACCCATCGCGTCGCCAAGCGCGTACGCGCGCGCAATCCTGATATCCGCATTGTCGATTACGTTGCGCCGACGGTGTGGGCATGGCGGCCGGGACGTGCCCGTGCGATGCGGCCTTATGTCGATCACGTGCTGGCGATTTTGCCGTTCGAGCCGGAATCGCTCCAGCAACTCGGCGGTCCGCCTTGCACCTATGTCGGACACCCGCTGACCGAGCAGATCGCCAATCTGCGGCCCGACGAGTCGGAGCAGCAGCGCCGCGACGCCGAGCCTCCATTGTTATTAGTGCTGCCGGGGAGTCGTCGCAGCGAGATTCGGCATCACATGGCGGTGTTCGGCGCGACGCTCGATTTGTTGCGACAGCAGAACGTTGCTTTCGAAGCGGTGCTGCCGACCATGCCGCATCTGCAGGAGATGATCGTTGCGATGCTGCAGGACTGGCCGGTGCAGCCGCGCGTCGTTGTTGGCGAGGAAGCGAAGCGCGCGGCGTTCCGCCAGGCACGCGCGGCGTTCGCCAAATCCGGCACGGTGACGCTGGAGCTGGCGTTGGCGCAGGTGCCGATGGTGACGGCCTACAAGGCTGGTGCGGTCGAGGCGTGGATTGCGCGCCGTGCCATTCGCTCCAGCTCGGTGATCCTCGCCAATCTGGTGATCGGCGAGAATGTCATCCCGGAATTCATTCAGGAGGACTGCACTGCCGAGAAGCTGATGCCGGCGCTGCGGGAGGTGCTTGCCGACACGCCGCTGCGAGAGCGGCAGGCGGCGGCATTCGCGCGCCTCGACTCGATCATGTCCACCGGCGAGCGTACGCCGAGCGAGCGTGCCGCCGATGTTGTGCTCGATATGATGCGACGGTGATACGGCGCGCGATTTGCGTCAGCTGAGCAGCGCGCCGTCGCGGGCGATGCATTTGCCGGCCTTGTAGACCGAGCGCGGCTTCGGAACTCCCACCACCGCTTCCGGCACGTGCGCGGCGTGTAGGGTGACGAAATCCGCCGGCGCGCCGACCGTGAGACCATAATTCGCAATGCCGAGTGCTTTGGCGCCGGCCGCCGTCACGATGTCGAAGGCGACGCCGAGATGTTCATCGGTGAGGAAACCGGAGCGATAGCCCAGCATCATGGCGCGGCCGAGCATGTCGCCGTCGCCATAAGGCCACCAGCTATCGCGAATGTTGTCGCTGCCACTGAACACGGTGACGCCGGTGTTGCGCAGCGTCAGCACCGGCGGGAAGGCGCGGGCGCCGGGAGCGTTGGTCATGATGGCGACGCCGGCTTTAGCGAGAAGATCGGCGGTATGCTGCACGGTATCGTGCGGTACATCGCCGAGTCCGTACGCGTGGCTGATCGCGACCTTGCCCTGCATGCCGAGTGCGCGCGTACGCGCGGCGATTTCCTCGATCGAGAACACGCCCATCATGTCCGGTTCGTGCAGATGGATATCGACGCCGACGCCGCGTTTCTCGGCAATGCCGAATACGACATCGAGGTGCCCTTTGACGTCGCGGTCGAGCGACGCGGGGTCGAGACCGCCGATCACGTCGGCGCCATGATCGAACGCCGCATCGAGTAGTTCGGCTGTGCCCGGGCAGGTGAGGATGCCGCTCTGCGGGAAGGCGACGAGCTGAATATCGATCAGGTGTTTGTACTTTTCGCGTACCGCGGCGATGGTCTGCAGCGACTTGAGGCCGACGCTGGCATCGACCATGACATGGCTGCGCATCTGCGTCGTGCCGTTGGTGATGCACAGTTCGAGCTGGTTTCGCGCGCGCTGTTCCATCGGTGCGGCGGCCGCCATGTTCTGACGCTGGAATTCGACACGCTCGCGCACGTCGAAGCCGGCTGTGTAGGGCCGGTGCGGTCGCCACACGTCACCATAAAAGCTGGTGTCGAGATGGATGTGACCTTCGACAAATCCGGGCAAGACCAGCTGCCCACCGAGATCGACGGTGCTTGCCGCCATCGCGTTTTGCCCTGCGTCTGGCCCGATGTGAGCTACCTTGCCTTGGGCGACTGCAATCGTGGCCGGCGTTCCGTCGGGAAGGCGGGCATTGCTGAACAGCGTGTCCATGGTCGTGGTCATGACACCTCCAACGAATGTCTTCAGGTGTAGCGCCGCAAGTCCTGCTTAAAAGCAACGGGCCCGATCCAGTTGTTGGATCGGGCCCGAATGTTCAAGGTATTGAACGGGGGCGCTTACTTGCGCTTGCCCAGGTCAACATAATCGCGCTTGGTCGCACCGGTGTAGAGCTGGCGCGGGCGGCCGATCTTCTGTGCCGGATCCTCGATCATCTCGCTCCACTGGCTGATCCAGCCGACTGTGCGGGCGACGGCGAACAGCACGGTGAACATCGAGGTGGGGAAGCCCATCGCCTTCAGCGTGATGCCCGAATAGAAGTCGACATTGGGGTAGAGCTTGCGTTCGATGAAGTACTGGTCGCTCAGCGCGATGCGCTCGAGTTCCAGTGCGATCGGCAGCAGCGGATCGTTGGCGTGCCCGGTCTCCTTGAGCACGGCGTGACACATCTTCTGCATGATCTTGGCGCGCGGATCGTAGTTCTTGTAGACGCGATGGCCGAAGCCCATCAGGCGCACCGACGAATTCTTGTCCTTCACCTTGGCGATGAATTCCGGAATCTTCTCGACCGAACCGATATCGGCGAGCATCTGCAGCGCTGCTTCGTTGGCGCCGCCATGCGCCGGGCCCCACAGGCAGGCGATGCCGGCCGCGATGCAGGCGAACGGGTTGGCGCCGGACGAACCGGCGATGCGCACCGTCGATGTCGAAGCGTTCTGTTCGTGGTCGGCGTGGAGGATGAAGATCTTGTCCAGCGCGTCAGCCAGCACCGGGTTGATCTTGTATTCCTCGCACGGCACCGCGAAGCACATGCGCAGGAAGTTCGACGCGTAGTCGAGATTGTTCTGCGGATAAACGAACGGCTGGCCGACCGAATACTTGTAGGCCATCGCCGCCAGTGTCGGCACCTTGGCGATCATCCGCATCGAGGCGATCATGCGCTGCTGCGGGTCGTTGATGTCGGTAGAGTCGTGATAGAACGCGGCCAGGGCACCGACCGAGGCTACCATCACTGCCATCGGGTGAGCGTCGCGACGGAAGGCCTGGAAGAACCGCGCCATCTGCTCGTGCACCATGGTGTGGCGAGTGACGCGCTGGTCGAAGTCAGCCTTTTGCGCCTTGTTCGGCAACTCGCCGTAAAGCAGCAGATAGCAGGTCTCGAGGAAGTCGCCTTTTTCAGCAAGCTGCTCGATCGGGTAGCCGCGATACAGCAGCACGCCGGCGTCGCCGTCGATATAGGTGATCTTTGATTCGCAGCTTCCCGTCGAGGTGAAGCCGGGATCGTACGTGAACATGCCGGCCTGAGCGTAGAGCTTGCTGATATCGACGACATCCGGCCCAACTGATCCGCTCTTGACGGGGAAGTCGTACGATTTGCCACCGACGGTGAGAGTGGCCGATTTTGAGTTGGTTTTTGCGTCCATCGTGAAATCCCCGATGCGATCGTTGTAAGTACCCGGCATGGCTTGACGCGACCGCAAGATCGCGTACCCGGCCGGACGTTCTGGAAAGCGCCGCGGAAAGGGGTATCGCATTGCAGTATGCACTGCAAGATGCGTCTATTCCCCTTTCGTAGGTCAGGATGGCGACTGATCCTGCAACCGTGCGAGACACTCGTCCCGGCCGAGAACGGCGAGCACGTCGAAGATCCCGGGCGAGGTGGTTTTCCCGGTCAGCGCGACGCGGAGCGGCTGGGCGACGGAGCCCAGTTTCAGGTTATTTTGTTCCGCAAAAGCACGCATCGCTGCTTCAGTTGTTGCGGCGCTCCACTCCTTGACCTGTGCCAGCGCCAGCCGAAGCTGGGCGATCAGGCCGCGCGTCTCCGGTGTGAGCAGGGCGGCGGCCTTGGCTTCCATGGCCAGCGGCCGGTTGGCAAAAATGAAGGCTGCGCTGTCGACCAGATCGACCAGCGTCTTGGCGCGCTCCTTCAGCCCCGGCATTGCGCGCAGCAGTTGCGCCCGGGTGGTATCGTTGAGCTTGGCCGCGAGTTCCGCCTTCTCCGGCAGATAGCGGATCATGTTCTCGAATTGATTCACGAGAGATTGATCGTCGCTGTTGCGGATATAATGGCCGTTGAGGTTTTCCAGCTTGGCGAAATCGAAGCGGGCTGCCGATCGGCCGATAGCCGGAAGATCGAATGCCTCGATCATTTCCTGCGTCGAGAAAATCTCCTGGTCGCCATGGCTCCAGCCCAGCCGCACCAGATAATTGCGCAGCGCCTCCGGCAGATACCCCATCGCGCGATAGGCATCGACGCCGAGCGCGCCGTGCCGCTTCGACAGTTTGGAGCCGTCGGGGCCGTGAATCAGCGGGATATGCGACATGCTGGGAAGCTCCCAGCCGAGCGCGTCGTAAATCTGCTTTTGCCGTGCCGCGTTGGTTAAATGATCGTCACCACGGATGACGTGAGTGACGCCCATGTCGTGATCGTCGACCACCACGGCCAGCATGTAAGTCGGATTGCCGTCGGAGCGCAGCAGCACGAGATCGTCGAGATTCTCGTTCTGCCAGACGACCCGACCTTGCACCTGATCCTCGATCACCGTCTCGCCGGTCAGCGGCGCCCGCAGGCGGATGACCGGCGCGACACCGTCCGGCGTTTCGGATGGATCGCGGTCGCGCCACAGGCCGTTGTAAAGGCGCGTCTTGCCTTCGGCGCGGGCCTTCTCGCGCATCGCGGTCAGTTCGTCCTGCGTGGCGTAGCAGCGATAGGCCTTGCCCTCGGCGAGCATCTGCTCGACCACCTCGCGATGGCGCGCGGCGCGGCTGTATTGGTAAACGACGTCGCCGTCCCATTCGAGGCCCAGCCACTGCAGGCCGTCGAGAATGGCGTCGATCGCCGCCTTGGTCGAGCGCTCGCGGTCGGTGTCCTCGATTCGCAGCAGCATCTTGCCGCCGTGGCCGCGCGCATAAAGCCAGTTGAACAGCGCGGTGCGTGCGCCGCCAATATGGAGGAAACCGGTGGGCGAGGGAGCGAAACGCGTAACGACAGGTTTGGTCATGATGCCGGGAATAGAGGAACGGGAGCGGGCCGGGGCAGCGCGAACGGTGTATAGCAGGAACGGCGCATAACTAAAGCCTCCCTTGTGGGGTTGGCTGGGACCGTCGAATTTGGCAGATAGAGCACGATCCGGAAACGTGGACACCGGTTTTCCGCAAGATTGTGCTCAAGCGATAGTGCGCCGGATCGGCAGCAGGACATCAGAATGACGGTAGAATTGGAGCAGGCAGACGCAGGGCGCGATTTCATTCGCGATATCGTGCAGGCTGATCTCGACGCGAAAAAGTACCCGCAGATCGTGACGCGTTTCCCGCCGGAACCGAACGGCTACCTGCATATCGGCCACGCCAAATCCATCGCGCTCAATTTCGGCATCGCGCAGGAATTCGGCGGCCGTTGCCATTTGCGCTTCGACGACACCAATCCCGCCAAGGAAGAGCAGGAATATATCGACGCCATCAAGCGCGACGTGCATTGGCTCGGCTTCGATTGGGGCGACAACCTGTTCCATGCATCGGACTATTTCGAGCAGCTGTATCAGTGGGCCGAAAGCCTGATCCGCTCGGGTCTGGCCTATGTCGACGATCAGTCGCAGGAGGAAATCCGCCTCGCGCGCGGCACGCTGACCGAGCCCGGCAAGAACAGTCCGTTCCGCGACCGCAGCGTCGAGGAGAATCTCGACCTGTTCCGCCGCATGAAGGCCGGCGAGTTTCCCAATGGCGCGCGCGTGTTGCGCGCCAAGATCGACATGGCCGCCGGCAACATCAATCTGCGCGACCCGGTGCTGTACCGCATCATTCACGCCGAGCACCCGCGCACCGGCAAGGCGTGGTCGATCTATCCGAGCTACGATTACGCGCATGGCCAGTCCGACGCCATCGAAGGCATCACGCACTCGATCTGCACGCTCGAATTCGAGGATCATCGGCCGCTTTATGAGTGGCTGCTGGACAAGCTGCCGGTGCCGTCCAAGCCGCGCCAGTACGAATTCGCCCGGCTCAATCTCACCTACACGTTGCTGTCGAAGCGCGTGCTGACCGAGCTGGTGCGCGGTGGTCATGTCAATGGCTGGGACGATCCGCGCATGCCGACGATTGCCGGCCTGAAGCGGCGGGGTGTGCCGCCGGCGGCGATCCGCGAATTCATCAAACGCATCGGCGTCGCCAAGGCCAACAGCGTGGTCGATGTCGGCATGCTGGAATTCTGCATCCGCGAGATTCTCAACAAGACGTCGGTGCGCCGCATGGCGGTGTTACGGCCGCTGAAAGTCGTCATCGAGAATTATCCCGAGGGACAGACCGAACAGCTTGAGGCGATCAATCATCCGGACGATCCGGCCGCGGGCACGCGGCCGATCACCTTCAGCCGCGAGCTTTACATCGAATGCGACGACTTCATGGAGAACCCGCCGAAGAAGTTCTTCCGCCTGTCGCCGGGCAATGAGGTGCGGCTGCGCTACGCTTATTTCATCACCTGCCGCGAGGTGGTGAAGAACGCTGCCGGTGAGGTGATCGAGCTTCGCTGCACTTACGATCCTGCGACGAAGGGCGGCAATGCGCCCGACGGCCGCAAGGTCAAGGCGACGATGCACTGGCTCTCGGCGGCGACGTCGGTGCCTGCGGAAATCCGCGTCTACAATCCATTGTTTCTGAAGCCGGCACCGGATGCCGCGAACTTTGCGGCCGATATCAATCCGGACTCACTCGAGGTGTTGCGCGACGCGCGCGTCGAGCCCGCCGTCATCGCATCCAGCCCGGGCGAGGTGATGCAGTTCGAGCGGCAGGGCTATTTCACGCGCGACGCGGATTCGACAACGGAGCATCCGGTGTTCAACCGCACCATCGGCTTGCGCGATACCTTCGCCAAGGAAGTCGGCGGCAAGGGGTAAGTTTCGGGCGTCGTTCCCTATAGCTTTACGCGCTTATTGCTGACGCGCGCCAATTGCTCCAATCTGAGACCGGGCGTTTGAGGATCGCGCGCGGTGGCGGAGCGGGGCAAAGGGAGAGCCAGGGCACAAACCTGGCCGACACAGGACGGCGCACGGCCCCTTGGCGACAGTGCCGGGGCCATGAGTGCGTGGCCGTCGGCGACCGGCAAGCTGCATGAATGGGTGCGACGGGAGGCTGGCGACGGCCGCCTGCTGCCGTGGCTGCCCATCGCTTTCGGAGGCGGCATCGCAATCTACTTCGCCGCCGCTCGCGAGCCCGTCGCATGGCTGGTCTCCATCATCGCCGTCGGGCTCGGCGTTGCGGCGTTTCTGCTGCGGCGCCGGCAGGCCTTCGCCGCGATGGCGATGCTGGCAGCGACGGTCGCAGGCTTCGCGGTTGCGTCGGTGAAGACGGCGCGCGTCTCGCATGTCGTGCTGGCCCAACCGATCTATTCAGCCGAGCTCAAAGGCTTTGTCGAAACTCATGAGGAGCGCGAGCGCACCGATCGCTTCGTGCTGCGCGTGACGCAAATGGATATCGCGCGTGGGACGACGAAGCTTGAACGGGTGCGGCTCTCGGTACGCAAGGGCACCGCGCCTGCGGTCGGCAGCTTCGTCGCGTTGAAGGCGCGGCTGTTGCCGCCGTTGTCGCCGCTACGGCCCGGAAGCTACGACTTCGCGCGCGACATGTATTTTCAGGGCATCGGCGCGTCCGGATTTGCGATGGGCGCGATCAAGACGCTCGATCCGCCGGAGAGCGGCGGCTGGCGGCTGCGTTACGTCGCAGCGATGCAGGGCATGCGTGATGCTATCGATGCCCGCATCCGCACCGTGCTGAGTGGCGACAATCGCGCCATTGCCACGGCACTCCTCACCGGGCGGCGCGATGCCATCACGGCGCCGGTCAACGACGCGATGTTCATTTCCGGCCTCGGGCACGTGCTGTCGATCTCCGGCTATCACATGGCGGTGGTTGCCGGCGTGGTGTTCTTCGCCGTGCGTGCGCTGCTGGCGCTGATCCCCGGACTGACCGTGACCTTCCCGATCAAGAAGTGGTCGGCGGCGGCCGCGCTCGCCGCGGCGACGTTCTATCTGCTGCTGTCGGGTGCCGAAGTGGCGACGCAGCGTTCGTTCTTCATGACCGCGGTAGTGCTGATCGCCATCATGGTCGATCGTCGCGCGGTGACATTTCGCACGCTGGCCGTTGCAGCGATGATCGTACTGGCGATAGCGCCGGAAGCGCTGGTGCATCCCAGTTTCCAGATGTCGTTCGCTGCAACGCTCGGGCTGGTGGCGCTGATCCAGATCGGCATGCCGCAGATGTTCGCGTCACCCGACAATTCGCAGGTGGCCCGCGCTGCGTTGTGGGGCGGTCGCGAGATCATGATGCTGGCGCTGGCGTCGTTCGTCGCCGGGTTGGCGACGACGCCGTACGCGGCGTTTCATTTCCATCGCATTACGCCCTATGGCGTGCTCGCCAATCTGGCGGCGATGCCGGTGGTGTCCGGCATTGTCATGCCCGCAGGTCTGCTGGGGCTGGCGGCGATGCCGTTCGGGCTCGACGGCGTGTTCTGGAACCTGATGGGGCTCGGCATCGACTGGATGATCGTGGTGACGGTCTGGGTCGCCGCGCTGCCCGGCGCCATCGGGCGGATGGCGGCGTTCGGAACCGGCCCGCTGCTGCTGGCGACGGCTGGCATCGTGCTGCTCGGGCTATTGCGGACGCCGCTGCGCTGGGCTGGCGCGGGGGCGCTGACGGCCGCCACGGTCTGGGCGTTGCTGGTGCCGCAGCCGGACCTGTTGGTGTCCGGCGACGGCCACAACGTCGCCGTGCGGGGCAGGGAAGGCCGCCTGCATCTGATGCGGGCGAGCAAGGACAGCTTCCTCGTCCGCGAATGGCTCGCGGGCGATGCCGACAGCCGCGACGCGGCGCATCCGGCGCTCTCCGAGGGGGTGTCGTGCGATGCCGATGGCTGCGTGGTCGAAATGGCCGACGGCAGGCTGGCGGCGCTGGTCCTGCAGCCGGAGGCATTGGCGGACGATTGTGCGCGGACAGCGGTTCTCGTCACCTCGCGGCAGGCTCCGGCGGATTGCGCCGCGCTGGTGATCGATCAGGAGCGATTGCGGCGGCAGGGCACGCTGGCGCTCTATCGGACGGGGCGGGCTTTCGAGATCACCGCGATCCGGCCCGAGGGCGTCAACCGGCCGTGGTCGCCAGCAGTCGGCGTGGCATCCAGTACGGCTGCCGTCCGCGCGCCACGGACGCCTTCGGTCGATGCCACACCTTCGGAGGCCGACCGGCAGGCAGAGGATTAAGGTGAATATCCGGAGGCGAGCTGGCTAATTCTCCGTCATGGCCGGGCTCGTCCTGGCCATCCACGTTCTTGAGCTTGGTTCGCTCAATAACGCCGGTACAGCCCGATCAGCTTGCCCTGAATGCGTACGCGGTTCGGCGGCAGGATGCGGACCTCGTAAGCGGTGTTCGCGGGTTCCAGCGCGATCGACGCGCCGCGGCGGCGAAAGCGCTTCAGCGTAGCCTCTTCCTCGTCGATCAGGGCGACGACGATGTCGCCAGTGTCCGCGCTGTCGTTGCGTTGGATCAGCGCCATGTCGCCATCGAGAATGCCGGCATCGACCATCGAATCGCCGCGCACCTCGAGTGCGTAATGTTCACCGGAGCCGAGCATGTCGGGCGGCACGCTGATGGTGTGGCTGCGCGTTTGCAGCGCCTCGATCGGCGTACCGGCCGCGATGCGTCCCATCACCGGGACGGCGACCGGGGTTTCTCCATCGCTCTCCATACCGCTGGAGGGGCGGATCTTGCCGAGATTGCCTTCGATGACGCTGGGCGTGAAACCGCGGCGGGCATTGCCGCTGGCCGCCGTCTCCGGCAGCTTGATGACCTCGATGGCGCGGGCGCGGTTGGGCAGGCGGCGAATGAAGCCGCGTTCTTCCAGCGCGGTAATCAGCCGATGGATGCCGGATTTGGAGCGCAGGTCGAGCGCATCCTTCATTTCGTCGAAGGACGGGGGGACGCCGGTGTCTTTCAGGCGCTCATTGATGAATCGCAACAGCTCGAATTGTTTGCGTGTCAGCATCGCAGTCTAATCCCCCGTATCAATTGCCTGCCGCCTGGAGCCAGCCTGTCCGCTGGCCCGGCGATCCCATTTGAGACACAAGCATTCGAAACAAATCATGAACGGACACTATATGTTCCATATGTGTTCCGCAATACCTTAATTTTCGGTCAACGATGGAATTCGAAATCGATTAGCCGGGCAACCGTATGAACGGGCATGTCGAGCCGGCAGCGGCGGCTGCGGCATGCGGCGCACGGATGAGAAGTCCCTGCGCCACAGAGAGATTGGCCAGCAGCGAACTGTCCTGATGGTTCACGGGCGTCGCGACGGTGACGCCGTCGTCGCGCACGTCGAGGCGCGCGCGAAGATAGTCCTGCCGTTGATCGTTGGCGGCGAGATCCTTGCCGACAACGGCGTGTTCGATGGTGTGATGGACATCGGTCCGGCCGGAAAGGGCACGAATCAACGGCACCATGAACAGGAAGGCGCAGACGTAGGACGACACCGGGTTGCCGGGCAGGCCGATCACGCGCATTGGTCCGAGGCGGCCATGCATCATCGGCTTGCCGGGGCGCAGCGCGATCTTCCAGAACGCCATCTCGACGCCTTCGGCCGTCAGCGCGACGTTCATCAGGTCGTGATCGCCGACCGATGCGCCTCCGGTGCTGATGAGAATGTCGGCAGCACTGTCGCGGGCGGCACGGATCGCCGCGGTGGTGGACTCGATGGTATCGGCCGCGATGCCGAGATCGATCGTCTCGGCGCCTTCGTTTTCTGCCAGCGCGCGCAGCGCGAAGCCGTTGGAAAGGATGATCTGCCCCGGTCCGGGCGTCGAACCCGGCGGCACCAGTTCGTCGCCGGTTGCCAGCACCGCGACGCGCGGACGGCGCCGCACCGGAATCTCCGGATAGTTCATGCTGGCGGCAAGCGAGAGATTGCGGTCCGAGAGACGGCGGCCGGCGGGAAGCAGCACGTCGCCTTCGCGGAAGTCGATGCCGGCGAAACGGATGTTGCGGCCGACTTTCGACGCTTCGTTGACAATGACGATGTCGCCGTCGCGTGCGGTGTTTTCCTGAATCACCACGGCGTCGGCGCCGGTGGGTATGACGCCGCCGGTGAAGATCCGCACCGCTTGTCCCGCTTGCAGTGTTTGATCCCAGGGCCGTCCGGCGGCGGCTTCGCCGACAACGGTCAGTCGCGCCGGAATCGTCGCGACGTCGGCGGCGCGCACGGCGTAGCCATCCATCGCCGACATATCTTCGGGCGGCTGCGTCCGCCGTGCCGCAAGATCGCGCGCCAGCACGCGATGATGTGCGGCGGGCAGTGCTACCGTTTCCTCGGGCAGTGCGGTAACGCCGGAGAGGATCGCGGCCAGCGCTTCGGCGGCGGGCATCAGCGCCATGATGCGCTCCGGCAGACATGGCGCACGAGACTCATTTGCCGCTCCTGCTTTTCGGCGCGCGATAGTGGCCGGACTTGCCGCCGAGCTTTTCCACCAGATGGATGCCTTCGATACGCACGCCGCGCTCGACCGCCTTGATCATGTCGTAGACCGTGAGGCAGCCGACCGAGACTGCGGTCAGCGCTTCCATCTCGACGCCGGTGGGGCCGGTGACCTTGACCGTCGCGCGCAAACGGCAGCCGGGCAGGCTGGCGTCCGGGGTGATGTCCAGCGTCACCTTGGACAGCGCCAGCGGATGGCACAGCGGAATCAGTTCGGATGTGCGCTTGGCGGCCATGATGCCGGCGATGCGCGCGGTGCCGAGTACGTCGCCCTTGGCGGCGTCCCCCTTGACGATGAGGTCGAGCGTCGCCTTGCTCATCACGACGCAGCCTTCGGCTACGGCGACGCGTTCCGTTGCGGGCTTGGCCGAGACATCGACCATGCGGGCTTCGCCCTTGCTGTCGATGTGGGTGAGCTTGGTGCCTGCCTTCGATTGCTTTCGCGCCATGATGTCAGCGCGCTCCGGCGGCGCGTGGCGCGCCATGGCGTGCCAGCAGCGTGCGCGTCGCAGCGGTCACGTCCGCCTGCCGCATCAGGCTTTCGCCGACCAGGAAGGTTTCGATGCCGACGCGCGCAAGGGTCTGCAGATCGTCCGGCGTGAAGATGCCGCTCTCGCCGACGATCAGGCGGTCGGCTGGAATATTCCTGGCAAGTTGTTCGCTGGTCGCCAGCGTCGTTTCGAAGGTGCGCAGATTGCGGTTGTTAATGCCGATCATCGGCGAACGCAGCCGCAGCGCGCGCTCGAGTTCGGCGGCGTCGTGCACTTCCAGCAGCACGTCCATGCCAAGCGCAAGCGCGGTATCTTCGATCGTGCGCGCATCGGCATCGTTCAGCGCCGCCATGATGATGAGGATGCAATCGGCGCCATGGGCGCGGGCTTCGATCACCTGATAGGGATCGAACATGAAGTCCTTGCGCAGCACCGGCAACGACGTCGCGGCACGAGCGGCAACCATGAAATCGAGATGGCCCTGAAACGACGGAGTGTCGGTCAGCACCGACAGGCAGGCCGCGCCGCCGGCCTCATAGGCGCGCGCCAGCGCAGGCGGATCGAAGTCGGCCCGGATCAGGCCCTTCGACGGCGAGGCCTTCTTGATCTCGGCAATCAAGGCGTACTGACCCTGCGCAAGCTTAGTCCGCAGCGCCTTCAGAAAGCCGCGCGGCGCGCTTGCGGCCTTGGCCGCCTGTTCGACTTCAGCGACCGGCCGCGCACGCTTGGCGGCGGCAATCTCCTCGCGCTTGTAGGCTTCGATCTTGGTCAGGATGTCGGACATGATCGATGCCTTAGGCCTCACGAATTGGATACAGTGATCAAGCGCGCCAGCCGCTCGGCTGCAGCGCCGCTGTCGAGCGACTTGGTGCCGATGGCAACGCCTTCCTTAAGGTCCTTGGCGCGTCCGGCGACGATCAGCGCCGCCGCCGCATTGAGCAGCGCGACATCGCGGAACGCACCGGGCTTGCCCTCGAGCACGCCGCTCAGCGACACCGCATTGGCGGCGGCGTCGCCACCCTTGAGCGATTCGCCGCTGGCGCGGGGCAGGCCGGCGTCGTCCGGCGTGATCTCGAACGAGCGGATATTGCCACCTTCAAGTGCTGTGACGAATGTCGGACCGGTGAGGGTGATCTCGTCGAGTCCGTCGGAGCCGTGCACCACCCAGATCGATTCCGCGCCGAGGTTCTTCAGCACCTGCGCCAGCGGCTGCACCCATTGGCGCGAGAACACGCCGACCATCTGCCGTTTGACGCCGGCCGGATTGGACAGCGGACCGAGCAGATTGAAGATGGTGCGCGTGGCCAGCTCGACCCGCGTCGGGCCGACGTTCTTCATCGCCGGGTGATGCGCGGGGGCGAACATGAAGCCGATGCCGGCTTGCTGCACGCAGCGCGACACCTGATCCGGTGTCAGGTCGAGCTTGACGCCGAGCGCGGCCAGCACGTCGGCGGCGCCGGATTTCGACGACAGTGCGCGATTGCCGTGCTTGGCCACCGGCACGCCCGCGCCGGCGACGATGAAGGAAGCGCAGGTCGAAACGTTCACCGAACCGGAGCCGTCGCCGCCGGTGCCGACGATATCGACGGCATCGTCCGGTGCCTTGACGCGCAGCATCTTGGCGCGCATCGCCGTGACCGCACCGGTAATCTCGTCGACGGTTTCGCCGCGCACCCGCAGCGCCATCAGGATGCCGCCGAGCTGCGACGGGGTTGCCTCGCCGGACATCATGCGGTCGAACGCGTTGGCGGCTTCGTCACGGGTCAGGCTGGCGCCGGTGGCGACTTTGGCGATGATAGATTTCAGGTCGTCCATCGAATGCTTTCAGTTTGGCGGGCTCGGATTCCGATGAATTTATAGATCAACGTTCGCCCGGCGTCATTGCGAGCAGTGACGAAGACAAACGATGGATCGAACTCATATCATCCCACTTTAATTGTTCGCCGCACCGGTGATTTGCGCCACGGCAGCCTGATTGATGGTGACGCCGACATCTGACTCCATCTTCACGACATACTGGCCGACCAATTCGTCCGCCAGCGCGCGATCAAGGTTGGCCTTGAGCTTCTTGGTGTCGTCCGATGCGAGATCGACCGGCGGATCGATGATGTCGGTGACACGAAATACGACCCATTCCGCATTGTTGGCGCCTTCGCCCTGGCCAGCACCGTCCTTGGCGGTGCGGAAGGCGGCTTCGACGATGCTTCCCGGCAGGCCGGCGACCGTCGCCCCGCGCTTGAACGAGGCTGCCGTCTCCACCTTGAGGCCGGCGCTGGCTGCTTCGTCCGCGAGCTTGGTGCCGCTGGACAGTTTCTGCACCATGTCGGTGGCCTTGGCGCGCAGTCGGGTGGTGATCTGATCGGCGCGCCAGCGGGTTTCGAGTTGATCCTTGACCTCGTCGAGCTTGCGCTCGCGCGATGGCGTCACACCGAGCACGTCGAACCAGACGTAGCCGCCGTTGAAAGAGATAGTTTCGTTATCGACGCCGACGTCGCTGCCGAACGCCTGCGCGACCAGATCGAGCCCCTGCGGGATCGAGGTGATGGGCTGGCCGTCCGGGCCGCGACCGGAGCGGTCGACGGCTTCGACCGTCACTGCATTGAGGTGAAGCTTTTGCGCTGCCTCGATGACGCTGGCGCCGCCGCCGCGCTCGTCTTCCATCTTGTTGTGCAGTTCCTGCACCGATTTCTTGGCGCGGTCGAGCGCGATCTCTCGCTTCAGTTCGGCTGCGACGCTGTCGTAACTGGCCTGCGTGCCGGGCTCGATCTTGCCGACCTTCACCAGCACAAACCCGAACGTGCCCTGGATCGGCTGGCTGATTTCATTGGCCGCAAGTGTGAAGGCGGCATCGGCGACCTTGGCGTCGATGATCGCTGATTTGGTGACCAGACCCAGATCGACGTCGGCCGGCTTCAGGCCGCGATCCTTGGCCAGATCGTCGAACGACAATCCGCCGCTGAGGCGGTCGCGCGCGGCCTTGGCATCTTCCGCATTCGGAAATACGATCTGCGAGACTTCGCGCTTCTCCGGCGTGGCGTACTTGTCCTTGCGTTCCTCGAACACCTTTCTGGCGTCGTCGTCGGAGACCGTCGCCCACTTCGCCAGTTCGTCCGGTGTCATGACCAGGAACGAAATCTTGCGATATTCGGGCGCCCGGAACTGCACCTTGTGTTCGTCGTAATAGGTGTTCAGCGCTTCGGGCGTCGGCGTCTCGATGGTGCCGGCCTGCGCGGCGCCAAGCTTGACGTATTCGATCGAGCGCTGCTCGTTCTGGAAGCGGCTCAGCGCGTCCAGCAGGGTGGTCGAAGGAGCGACTCCGGCGGAAATGGTGCCGGCGATCTGGCGGCGCAGCGATACCTTGCGCTGTTCGGCGATATAGCGCTGCTCGCTGAACCCGGCCTGCCGGATCAGTTGCGCGAAACGGTTCGGATCGAACGCGCCATTCGGTCCCTTGAAGTTCGGATCGTTGTAGATCTGCTTCATGATGTCGTCGGTGGACTGCTGCAAGCCGAGGCGATACGCGGCTTCGTCCAGCGTGGTCTCCGCGACCACCTGCTGCAGCACCTGGCGATCCAGCCCGAATGCGCGGGCCTGATCCGGCGTCAGCGGTCGGCCGACCTGGCGGCTGATCTGCTGCAGCCGATCAGTATAGATCTGGCGGAACTGCTCGGTCGAAATCTCGGTGTGGCCGATCGACGCCACCGTCGATTTGCCGAAGCCTTTGAAGATGTCGCCGATGCCCCACACACCGAAGCTGATAATCAGAACGCCCATGACCAGCGTCATGATGGCTTTGCCGAGCCAGTTCGATGAGGCGTTGCGTATTCCTCGAAGCATAGGACCATCTTATTTGCAGGAGGGAATCGGCGAGAGCCCCGCAGGCTGGTTTCCGCGTCGTGGACAGGAGCCCAACGCCAGGTCCATTGCCCGGCGCGGCGGCCAAAAGCTTGTCCTGACATGAACCGCCATTCCACGTCGCCTGAAGGCGTCCGCAGGGCGTCACCGAATTGATAAGCCATCATAAAGTGGCCGACGCGCTGTCGCAACCGTGACGCAAACGCGCAATTCGGCGGTTCGAAGTGTCGCGGTCAACGTTCTTGAGCCCGGCGGCGGGCTCTGCTAGCGCAACACCATGGATCTGGCCGCGAGATTTGACCGATGACCGAAACGATTCGCCCGCTGATTGCGGGGAACTGGAAGATGAACGGCCTCAAGGCCTCGCTCAGCGAACTGGGGCTGATGGCCAAGGGGGCGTCGGAGATCTGGCGCAAGGCCGATCTGCTGATCTGCCCGCCCGCCACCTTGCTGTTTACGTCGGCTGCTGCCGCCATTGGTTCGCGGATCAAGATCGGGGCGCAGGACTGCCATGTCGCGGTTTCGGGCGCCCATACCGGAGATATTTCGGCGGAAATGATCGCCGATGCGGGTGCCAGCGCGGTCATCGTCGGGCATTCCGAGCGACGCGCCGACCACGGCGAGACCGATGCCCTGGTGCGGCAGAAGGCGGAGGCGATCTGGCAGCAGGGTCTGCTGGCCATCGTCTGCGTCGGCGAGACGCAAGGCCAGCGCGACGCCGGGCAGGCGCTCGATGTGGTCGGGCGCCAGCTCGCCGGTTCCGTGCCGGACGGTGCGACGGCCGCCAACCTCGTCGTGGCCTATGAGCCGGTCTGGGCCATCGGTACCGGCCGCACCCCGACCGCCGCGGATGTCGCCGAGATGCATGGCTTCATGCGCAAGGAACTCATGGCCCGGTTCAAGGGCGAGGGGGCCGGCATCCGCCTGCTCTACGGCGGCTCGGTGAAACCCTCTAATGCCAAGGAGTTGCTGGCGGTGGAGAACGTCAACGGGGCGCTGATCGGTGGGGCCAGCCTCAAGGCCGCCGATTTCCTTGCGATTGCCGCCGCGGTTGCCTAACTAGTGGATGCTTTCCGGCGCTGCGCGGGGGTGACAATCACCCATCCGGTCGTGTAGACACCCGGCGACTTCAACTCCCGCAGGCCGTCAGGCGGACCCGGTCCGGTTCTGGCCGCGTGCGATGGAAGGTACTTATGCATACCGTCATAATCGTCATTCATCTGATGCTCGTCGTCGCTTTGACGGGCGTGGTGCTGTTGCAGAAATCCGAAGGCGGCGGCCTGGGCATTGGAGGCGGCGGCGGTTTCATGTCGAGCCGCGGCACGGCCAACCTGCTGACGCGCACCACCGCATTCCTTGCGGCCGGGTTCTTCGCCACCAGCCTGTTACTGTCGTGGCTGGCAGGCCTCGACCGTACGCCGAGTTCACTCATCAACAGCGGCTCAGCGCCGGTGTCGCAGCCGGCTACCCCGGTCGCGCCGTCGAGCGGTGGCGTCCTCGACGCCCTGAAGCAGCAGGAACAGCAGGCTCCGGCCGGACCGCAGGCTCCGCAATCGCGTTAAGCGGTTGCATTTGTCTTGGTTCGGCTTGCGTGAATTGTTAAAGACCACCCACAAGAAGCTGTTTTCGTTTTGATTTCAAAGTCACCCACAGCGCGGCCCAAGGCTGGGCCGCGGATGCGATTCGTTTTGGCGAATCGCTCAGGTCAGCTTAAAGGTTAAGTCCCATGGCGCGGTACATCTTCATCACCGGCGGCGTGGTCTCCTCGCTCGGCAAAGGTCTGGCATCGGCAGCGCTTGGCGCTCTGCTGCAGGCACGAGGCTACAAGGTCCGCCTTCGCAAGCTCGACCCCTATCTCAACCTCGATCCGGGTACGATGTCGCCGTACCAGCACGGCGAAGTTTTCGTGACCGACGACGGCGCTGAGACTGACCTCGATCTCGGCCATTACGAGCGCTTCACCGGGCGCCCGGCGACCAAGGCCGACAACATCACTACCGGTCGCATCTATCAGGATATCCTGACCAAGGAGCGGCGCGGCGATTATCTCGGCGCGACGATCCAGGTGGTGCCGCACGTCACCAACGCCATCAAGGAATTCATCCTCAACGGCAATGACGGTTTCGATTTCGTGCTGGTCGAGATCGGCGGCACGGTCGGCGACATCGAAGGCCTGCCGTTCTTCGAGGCGATCCGCCAGATCAAGAACGACCTGCCGCGTGGCCAGTGCATCTACGTCCATCTCACGCTGCTGCCCTATATTCCGAGCGCCGGTGAGTTGAAGACCAAGCCGACGCAGCATTCGGTCAAGGAATTGCGGTCGATCGGCATCCAGCCGGACATCCTGCTATGCCGCACCGACCGCACCATTCCAAAGGAAGAGCGCCGCAAGCTCGGGCTGTTCTGCAATGTGCGCGAGAGCGCCGTGATCGAGGCGCGCGACGTCGATAACATCTACGCGGTGCCGGAGGCCTATCACGACGCCGGCCTCGACGATGAAGTGCTGGCGGCATTCGGCATCGACGCCAAGACGCCGCCGAAGCTGGAAAGCTGGCATGTCATCAACGAGCGGGTGCGCAATCCGGAAGGCGCGGTGACCATCGCCATCGTCGGCAAGTACACCGGCATGAAGGACGCCTACAAATCGCTGACCGAGGCGCTGTCGCATGGCGGCATCGCCAACAAGGTCAAGGTCAACCTCGACTGGATCGAGAGCGAGGTGTTCGAGAACGAAGACCCGGCGCCGTTCCTCGAACATGTCGACGGCATTCTGGTCCCGGGCGGCTTCGGCCAGCGCGGCGCCGAAGGCAAGATCAAGGCAGCGCAATTCGCCCGCGAGCGGCACGTGCCGTATTTCGGCATCTGCTTCGGCATGCAGATGGCGGTGATCGAGGCCGCACGCAATCTCGGCGGAATCGCCGACGCGAATTCGACCGAATTCGGACCGACCGATCAGCCCGTGGTCGGCCTGATGACCGAGTGGCTCCGTGGCAACGAGTTGGAGAAGCGCTCGAAAGCCGGCGATCTCGGCGGCACCATGCGTCTTGGTGCCTATCCGGCGGCGCTGAAGAAGGGCAGCCGGGTGTCGAAGATCTACGGCGGAGCGCTGGAAATCTCCGAGCGGCACCGGCATCGCTACGAGGTCAACACCGCCTACAAGGATCGGCTGGAGCAGCATGGATTGCGCTTTTCCGGCCTGTCGCCGGATGGTGTCTTGCCGGAGATCGTCGAATACGAGGACCATCCCTGGTTCATCGGCGTGCAATTCCATCCCGAACTGAAGTCGCGGCCATTCGAGCCGCATCCGCTGTTCGCCTCGTTCATCGAGGCGGCGGTGGTGCAGAGCCGGCTGGTCTAGTCACGTCGTGTTTTGTTTGGCCTTTGACGTTGTCGCCGATTGTTGCGACAAGATCGGGTCCGATTGGCAAGAACAAGAACCGGAAATGGCCTCATGATTTATGAAATGCGCGTCTATCGCTGTGTGCCGGGGCGGCTGCCGGCGCTGTTGAAGCGTTTCGATAGCATCACCCTGAAGCTGTGGGAGAAGCACGGCATCAAGCAGGCGGGTTTCTTCACGACGCTCGTTGGCCTCTCCAATCAGGAATTGACCTATTTTCTGGCCTGGGACTCGATGGCCGACCGCGAAAAGAAATGGACCGCTTTTCAGACCGATCCCGCCTGGTTGTCGGCACGGGCCGAGACCGAGAAGGACGGCCAGATCGTCGAGAATATCGTCAACCAGTTCTTGCAGCCGACGACATTCTCCTCGGTGAAATAGCTGGAGCATGGGGCGCTCCGGCGTGGCGGCGCGAGTGCCGCGCCTTGGGCGCAACCCACGTATACGCAGCGTCGCGGCGGCTTGATCCAGCACGCGCCAGCCTGCATGGTTGATAAGAAAGGATCGCGCGTTTGACATCTTCCGCCGCAACACACGCCGCCGCGCCCGTGGTGACTGCCGGATCGGTGCGGTTCGGTAACGCGTTGCCGATCGCGATCATCGCCGGTCCGTGCCAGCTCGAGAGCCGCGCGCACGCACTCGAGACGGCGAGCGCGTTGAAGGAAATTGCGGCGCGACTCGGCATCGGTCTCGTTTACAAAACCTCGTTCGACAAGGCCAACCGCACCAGCGCCACCGCTGCGCGCGGCATTGGCCTGACGCAGGCTCTGCCGATCTTCGCCGAAATCCGCACGTCGTTGGGATTGCCGGTGCTGACCGACGTGCACGAAGCATCGCAATGCGCGGAGGTCGCGCAGGCGGTGGACGTGCTGCAGATCCCGGCCTTCCTGTGCCGGCAGACCGACCTGCTGCTGGCGGCAGCGGCCACCGGCAAGATCGTCAACGTCAAGAAGGGCCAATTCCTCGCGCCGTGGGACATGGCCAACGTCGTGACCAAGATCACCGGCGGCGGCAATCCCAATGTGCTGGTGACCGAGCGCGGCGCATCGTTCGGCTACAACACGCTGGTGTCGGACATGCGGGCGCTGCCGATCCTCGCGCGCACCACCGGCGTGCCGGTGATTTTCGACGCGACGCATTCGGTGCAGCAGCCGGGCGGCAAGGGTACGTCGTCCGGGGGCGAGCGTGAATTCGTGCCGGTGCTGGCGCGTGCCGCCGTCGCCGTCGGCGTCGCAGGTGTTTTCATCGAGACGCATCCCGATCCCGATCATGCCCCGTCGGACGGCCCCAACATGGTGCCGCTCAATCAATTCGAAGCCTTGGTGCGAACGCTGATGGCGTTCGATGCTGTCGCCAAGAACGGGCAACTTTAATGCTGGATGGTCCGTTGCGTGCCGGAAGCATTGAGATCGGCAGTGTCGCAACGGAATTCCGGCAACGGTCGATTTGATGCCGCCTATCCTCTATCTCATCGCCATGGCCTCGTTCGCCGCCAATCTGTCGGTGCGCGCGATCGATCCGGTGCTGCCGCATGTGGCGGACGATCTGTCGGTTTCTATCGCGCATGCCGCGGGCCTGTCGGCGGCGTTAGCCTTCACCTTCGCGATCGTGCAGCCGATCATCGGCGCCGTTGCCGACCTGATCGGCAAGGCGAGGGTGATGATCGTCTGCCTGGCGCTGCTTGGTATCGGCAGCATTGTCGGCGCCTTCGCGACCTCGTTTCCAATGTTGCTCGCCACGCGCATCGTCTGCGGCATCGGTGCCGGCGGCGTGTTTCCGGTGACGCTCAGCCTGACCAGCGATCTGGTGGCGGTGAGCGGACGCCAGGTGGCGATCAGCCGGGTGCTGGCCGGCGCCATGATCGGCAACATTCTCGGTTCGACACTCGGCGGTGTCGTCGGCGACCTGTTCGGCTGGCGGGGCGTGCTTGGCGTTCTTGGCGTGCTCACCGTCGTGGCATCTGTTACGATTGGTTTCGGCTTGCGCCGCAAGTCCGAAACGATGTCGTCCGGTGGCGGCAGCCTGTCGTCGTTGTGGCACGGATATCAGGTGCTGTTCGCCAATCCGCGCACACGGGTTTGCTACAGCATCGTGTTTCTCGAAGGCTGCTGCGTGCTCGGCGTATTCCCGTTCGTGGCGGCGTTCCTGTTCGAGCTCGGCGAGACGCGGCTGTCGATCGCCGGCATCGTCATCGCTGGTTTTGCGGTGGGCGGTCTGTTCTACACGTTGAGTATTTCTCGTATGCTGCCGGCGCTCGGCGTGCGCGGGCTGATGATTGTCGGCGGCGCGCTGCTCGCGGCGCAGCTTGTGGTACTCGGCCTCGGTTTGCCGTGGCAGGCGCAACTGGCGAGTTTCGTGGTGATGGGGCTCGGCTTCTACATGCTGCATGGTTGCATGCAGGTGTTCGCCAGCGAACTATCGGTCGAAGCGCGGGCGACATCGTTGTCGCTGCACTCCTGCTTCTTCTTCCTCGGGCAGACCGCGGGGCCGATTTCCTACGGTTTCGGTATTGCCCATATCGGCAAGATGCCGACGCTGGCGATCTGCGCCGTCATCGTGTTTCTGGTCGGGGTTGTCGGGGCGCGACTGCTGGTTCAACCGCGACCGGCTACCCGCGCCGGCTGAGCGTCGTTGCTCGATTAGAGTGCCCCCGCGGGCGCCAGCATGTGCGGTTGCGATGAGGCGCGTTTCACGAGCGAGGCAGACATCAGCCAGATGATGACGGAGCCGATTGCCAGCGATCCGAGCACGAGGAAGGCGGCCGAATAACCGAGGCTCTGGGCGATCCAGCCGCCGACCACCGGGCTGAGCGCCGCTCCGACGCCTTGCACCGTCATCACCGCCCCCTGACCGAGATTGACGCGCCCGCTGCCATTGAGAATGTGTGCGACGAGGCCGGGCACCGCGACGCTTTGCAGTCCCGCGCCGACGCCATCCAGCATCTGCACCGGTATGACGCCCCATTCACTGATCGTGTAGGCCGCGATCAGGCCGCGCACCGGCAGGGCGACAAACGAAATCAGCAGCACCAGCCAGAAGCTGGTCTTCTCGGCGAGGCGCATCGCCACCAGCGACATCGCGATCATGACGCCTTGCGCGATGACGATGGTCGTTGCGACGAAGCTCGCAGGATCCGCGCGCTGCAAATCGACCACGGCGAGACCATAGAACGGCAACATCGCAGCGTTGCCGAGATGAAACAGGGCGAGCGAAGCGGCAAGCACCAGCAGCGGTTTGCATTCCAGCAAGACCATCAGCCCGCTGATGCGCTCATCGCAACTGCCGTCCTTGTGCAGTCCGCGCGCGACATCGTCGTCGATGGCCTCGCGCGGGATCAGCATCACGCAAGCGATGGAGATGACACCGAAAACAGCCGCGAGCAGGAAGACGGCGACGAATCCGAACTGCCATCCCAACAACCCGGAGAGACCGGCGCCCACCATGTTACCGGCATGGTTGGAGGCTTGGTTACGGCCGTTCTGCCGGTTGAACCCGCGTTGCCCGACCATGCCGAGCGTGATGCCGGTGACGGCGGGAACGATCATCGCGCCGGCCACGGCGGTCGCGATCTGCGATGCGGTGACGACCCAGAATTGCTGCGACAACAGCACGATGCCGGACGCAAGCACCGTGCAAATACCGGGAATGATGACAAAGGCCCGCTTGTGTCGCGTGGCATCGATCAGAGCCCCGGCGGGCGTCGTCATGATCATGCCGGCGATTCCGCCAACCGTCATGACGGTGCCGATAAATCCGCTCTGCCAACCGTGCGCGAGCAGGAATACCCCGAGAAAGGGCCCTATGCCGGCCTGCATGTCGGCCATGAAGAAGTTTAGCGCGACGAGCGCGCGAATTCCCGGCGAACGTTGTTCTGGTGTGGACACGAATGGCTCCGGCAACGCGCATGGCGACAAGCCGCGTCGTCAAGCGGACCGCCAAACCAGCGTGGAGAAGCGCCACGTTGCCGAAAAGTTCCGAGCGAGTGCTGCCTAGTGAAGGATCAGCCGCGGCCACGATAGGGCGCCACGCCCTGATCCGGCATCCAGACGTCTTTCGGCAGTTTGCCGGTCTGCCAGAACACATCGATCGGGATGCCGCCGCGTGGATACCAGTACCCGCCGATGCGCAGGAAGCGCGGCTTGATCTCGGCGACGATGCGCTTGCCGATCGCTACCGTGCAGTCCTCGTGGAATGCGCCGTGGTTGCGGAAGCTGGCGACGTAGAGCTTCAGCGATTTGGATTCCAGCAGCCACTGGCCCGGCACATAGTCGATCACAAGATGTGCGAAGTCGGGTTGGCCGGTGATCGGGCACAGCGAGGTGAACTCGGGCGCGGTGAAGCGCACCACGTAGTTGGTATCCTTCTGCGGGTTGGGGACCCGGTCGAGCTTGGCCTCCTCGGGCGAGCGCGGCCATTCGACGGCGCGGCCGAGCTGCAGGGCGGGGGTTTTCGGTGCGGGGCGGGGCTTTTTCGACATGATCGTCTCCGTATCCCGTGCCAGCGCATCGGGCAAGGTGGCCACCGGACCGGCGGCGGTCTTTTCTCGCTGGGCCCCATGCTGTAGAAGCACCGCCAAACTACAATCCCTGACACATATGAGGCTCTCATGACCGCCATCGTCGACATCATTGGCCGCGAAATTCTCGATAGCCGCGGCAATCCGACCATCGAGGTCGACGTGGTGCTGGAAGACGGTTCGATGGGCCGTGCCGCCGTTCCGTCCGGGGCTTCGACCGGCGCCCATGAGGCGGTCGAGCTGCGCGACGGCGACAAGGGCCGCTATGGCGGCAAGGGCGTGCAGCAGGCCGTCGATGCCGTCAACGGCGAGATCTTCGACGCCATCGGCGGCATGGATGCCGAGGAGCAGGTGCAGATCGACGAGACGATGATCGGCCTCGACGGCACGCCGAACAAGAGCCGCCTCGGCGCCAACGCCATCCTCGGCGTGTCGCTGGCGGTCGCCAAGGCAGCAGCGGAGTCGTTCGACATGCCGCTGTATCGTTACGTCGGCGGCACGTCGGCGCGGGTGCTGCCGGTGCCGATGATGAACATCATCAACGGCGGTGTGCACGCCGACAACCCGATCGACTTCCAGGAATTCATGATCCTGCCGGTCGGCGCGTCGTCATTCGCCGAAGCGCTGCGCTGTGGCGCGGAAGTGTTTCACACGCTGAAAGCCGGGCTGAAGAAAGCGGGCCACAATACCAACGTCGGCGACGAAGGCGGCTTCGCGCCGAACCTGCCGTCTGCCGATGCCGCGCTCGACTTCGTCATGAACGCCATCACGCAGGCCGGCTACAAGCCGGGCAGCGATGTCATGCTCGGCCTCGACTGCGCTTCGACCGAGTTCTTCAAGGACGGCAAGTACGTTTACGGCGGCGAGAACAAGACGCGCAGCGGTTCGGAGCAGGCCAGGTATCTCGCGGACCTCGTCGCGCGTTATCCGATCGTCACCATCGAAGACGGCATGAGCGAAGACGACATGGAGGGCTGGAAGGAGCTCACCGACCTGATCGGCAAGAAGTGCCAGCTCGTCGGCGACGACCTGTTCGTGACCAACGTCACCCGGCTGGCCGATGGCATCAAGAACGGCCGTGCCAACTCGATCCTCGTCAAGGTCAACCAGATCGGTTCGCTGACCGAAACGCTGGCTGCCGTCGAGATGGCGTTCAAGGCCGGCTACACCGCCGTGATGTCGCATCGCTCCGGCGAGACCGAAGACTCGACGATCGCCGATCTCGCGGTTGCGACCAACTGCGGCCAGATCAAGACCGGTTCGCTGGCTCGCGCCGACCGCACCGCCAAGTACAATCAGCTCCTGCGCATCGAACAGCAGCTCGGCACGCAGGCCAAGTATGCGGGCAGGGCGGCGATCAAGTCTCTGGCGTAACTTTCATCGTCACAATCGCTCGCGGATGAAACGTCCGGCATTCGCGAGCGAGCGGCGGCCCGGCTCGAGATGCTTGTTCCACAGCGGCCACGCATGGATCATGTCGGGCCAGACCTCTAAGGTCACCGCGACATTGGCGGCGCCGGCCGATGCGGCGAAGCGCGTTGCGTCGGCAAGCAGCGTTTCGCACGCGCCGACCTGAATCAGCGTCGGCGGAAAACCGGCAAGCTCAGCAAACAGCGGCGATACGCGCGGATCCCTGCGATCCATCTCGCGCGGGACGTATGCGTCGGCCAGTTCGGCCAGGTAAGCTTTGTGAATGAGCGGATCGACGGCGTCCTTGCTGGCGAGCGTCGCACCCGACAATGTGAGATCGGTCCACGGTGACAGCAGCCACGCACAGCCGGGGAGTTGTTCGCCGTCCGCACGCAGCCGGTTGATCAGCGCAATCGTCAGGCCGCCACCGGCGCTATCGCCGCCCACCACGATGCGATGCGCGGCGATATTCTGTCCGCGAAGGAAGCGCCATGCGGCGAGCGCGTCATCGAGCGCTGCCGGAAACGGATGTTCAGGCGCGAGCCGATATTCGACCGCGAGCGTCCGAACGCTGGCGGCGCGGCCCGCTTCCGTGACCAAACTGCGATGGCTGCGGATCGAACCCGAGCAATAACCGCCGCCATGAAAGAACAGCAGCGCGCGCGTTTCGTCGCTGCCGGGAGCGATCGACCATTCTCCGCGCATCCCCGCGACATCGACGGCGGTGGTCGCGATGTCGTCGGCGATCGGCCAGGTCGCACCGACCTCTTCGATGCGCTGGCGGCGCTCATCCCAACCGACCGGGCGGGGCTTGGACGTCAGCAATGTGCGGATCGCGTCAATTTCGCGTTGGCCCATCGGCGCGCCTTCCATGGTCTGCTGGCCTGTTCGTCGCATCGGAGCTTACGGCAGGCTGTACCCGCCTGCCAACGGCATCGGTGCTTACCGATGAGGCTTGTGTTTGGCGGCCAAGATGATGACACTGCGAAAAACGATGCAGCCGGAGTGAGGAAACAGCCCATGTCAGAGAATCCGCAAACAGGACTTCAGCTTCGCTCCCTGATCAAGAAAAGCGGTGAACTGGAGTTGTCGCTGGTGCCGGTTCCGGTTGGCGAACCGGGTGCAGACGAAGTGGTGGTTCGCGTCGAAGCGACACCGATCAATCCATCCGATCTCGGCCTTTTGCTGGGACCGGCCGATATGCGAACGGCGAAGGCGTCCGGTACCGCGACCAATCCTGTGATCACCGCGAGCGTTCCGCCGGGCGCGATGAGAGCCATGGCGCCGCGCCTCGATGAATCGATGCCGGTCGGCAACGAAGGCGCGGGCGTTGTCGTCAAGGCAGGTTCTTCCGAGGCTGCGCAGGCGCTGCTCGGCAAGACCGTCGCGATGATCGGCGGCGCGATGTACTCGCAGTTTCGGACCATGAAGGCGTCGGACTGTCTGGTGTTGCCGCCCGGCGCAACGCCGGCCGACGGCGCGTCGTGTTTCGTCAATCCGCTGACATCGCTCGGCATGGTCGAGACGATGCGTCGCGAGGGCCATACGGCACTGGTGCACACGGCGGCGGCATCGAACCTCGGTCAGATGCTCAACAAGATCTGCATCAAGGATGGCATTGGCCTCGTCAACATCGTGCGTAATGCCGAGCAAGCCAAGCTGCTGCGCGACATCGGGGCCAAGTATGTCTGCGATTCAACGTCGCCGACGTTCATGGACGATCTCACCAACGCGCTGGTCGAGACCGGCGCAACGCTGGCGTTCGATGCCATCGGGGGCGGCAAGCTCGCCGGTCAAATTCTGACCTGCATGGAAATCGCAGCGAACAAGAATGCCAAGGTCTACAGCCGCTACGGCTCGAGCGTGCACAAGCAGGTCTACATGTACGGCATGCTCGATCCGGGACCGACCGAACTGAACCGGTCGTTCGGCATGGCGTGGGGCATCGGCGGCTGGTTGCTGTTTCCCTTCCTTCAGAAGATCGGTCCGGAAGGCGCGGCCCGGCTGCGGGCGCGGGTGGTCGCCGAACTCAAGACGACATTTGCGAGCCACTACACCCGGGTGATTTCGCTGCAGGAGACGTTGCAACTGCCCAACATTGCGGCCTACGCCAAGCGTGCCACCGGGGAGAAATTCCTCATCAATCCGAACAAGGCCGGGTGACGCAGCATCGCGATGGTATCCGCGTGGGGTTTCATCGCCACGGCACTTCTTCAAAGGCGGTCTGTTGCCGCCAATGCATGTCCATGCACTTGCATCTTCTTTGAGGTGTCGCTAGGTGAGGCGAGACGTCATCAGTCGTCGCGAAACAAGGATAGTTGTCATGGCCACCTCCCACCGTGTCGCAGTCATCGTCGGCAGCCTGCGGAAGCAGGCATTCTCGCTCAGAGTTGCCAACGCACTCGTCAAACTGGCCCCACCCTCGCTGCAACTCGAGGTCGTCACGCTGCAGGATATTTCGTTCTTCAATCAGGATCTCGAAGGCACACCGCCGGCCGACTGGGTCGCCTTCCGTGACAGGATCAAGGCGTCGGCTGCGGTGCTGTTCGTCACGCCGGAATACAATCGCTCGGTTCCAGGCGTGCTCAAGAATGCCATCGACGTCGCGTCGCGGCCGTCCGGCAAGAGTTCGCTCAACGGCAGGCCGATCGGAATTATCGGGACCTCGCCGGGCGCGCATGGCGGCGTCAGCGCGGTCAAGCATCTGCAACAGATCCTTCCGGGCATCAGCGGGCCGATCCTGCAGCAGCCGGAAATGTACCTTGGCGCGCTGGGCGACGCCTTCGACGACAAGGGCGAATTGACCAAAGAGTCGCTGCGCGACTTCCTCAAGCTCTATCTGACAGCGTTCGAGGCCTGGGTCGGCCAGCACGCCAAAACGGCATCGTAAGGTGTTTTGCGGAGGGCGACCCGGTTGTTAGCGGTCCATTAACCGGGTCGTCGCATCGTCGCAGCATGGTTTCTCGCGCACGATTGAAAGCATTCCTGACCGGCGTGGCCCTCTATTCGATAGCGGCCGCGATGGTCGGCTATTTTGGCGTCAATGCCTACACCGGCAAGTACGGTTTGAACGCTCGCCAGGAGCTCGATCAGGAAATCATCGCGCTGACCTCCGAACTGGCGCGGCTGAAGCAGGAACGCATCGAAGGCGAGAAGCGTGTGTCGTTGCTGCGCGCGGACCGGGTGGACCCGGACATGCTCGATGAGCGCGTGCGCTATCAACTCGACTTCGCGAATCCGCGCGATCTGGTGCGGGTGGTCAAGTCAAACTGACTCGTTCGGTCACGTTGGGCGCTGGATGGCGCGGCAAGATGTTACGCGTCGTGCTGAAATTTCAAAAAGCGCGTAAATCAATCTCGAAAGTTTCGTCTCGCTGCATTGCGACATAACGCGCTGAGCGAGATTGTAACGCGCTGCTTTCAAGCCTGTATGAGTTGGAGTAGAGAGGGTCATCGCCTCTCTCATCCGGATACATTATGGCCGCAGTCAAAAAGAGCGTCGCGCAGGGAAAAGGGCAGGAAGCCGGCAATGGCGCGCCCCCTTCCATCGAATTCACCAAGGATCAGGAGTTGCGCGCACTGCGCGAGATGCTGTTGATCCGGCGCTTCGAAGAGAAGGCCGGCCAGTTGTACGGCATGGGAGCGATCGGCGGTTTCTGCCATCTCTATATCGGTCAGGAAGCCATCGTCGTCGGTATGCAGATGGCGCTTAAGCAGGGCGATCAGGTCATCACCGGTTATCGCGATCACGGTCACATGCTGGCGACCGGCATGGACGCCAACGGCGTGATGGCTGAATTGACCGGACGGCGCGGCGGCTATTCCAAGGGCAAGGGCGGTTCCATGCACATGTTCAGCATGGAGAAGAATTTCTTCGGCGGTCACGGCATCGTCGGCGCGCAAGTCTCGCTTGGCACCGGTCTGGCTTTCGCCAATCGCTATCGTGGCAACGATAACGTTGCGGTGGCTTACTTCGGGGACGGTGCGGCGAACCAGGGACAGGTCTACGAAAGCTTCAACATGGCGGAGCTGTGGAAGCTGCCGGTGATCTATGTCATCGAAAACAACCGCTATGCGATGGGCACCTCGGTCAGCCGCTCGTCGGCGCAGCAGGATTTCTCCAAACGCGGCGCGTCGTTCAACATTCCCGGCGAACAGGTCGACGGCATGGATGTCCGCAAGGTGAAGGCGGCGGGCGATAAGGCCGTGAAGTGGTGCCGTGAAGGCAACGGGCCATTCATTCTCGAAATGCAAACCTATCGTTATCGCGGCCACTCGATGTCCGACCCGGCGAAGTATCGCACGCGCGAGGAAGTCGAAAAGGTCCGCAACGATCAGGACCCGATCGAGCAGGTTCGCAATCGCTTGCTGGCGGCCAAGGTGAGCGAGCAGGATTTGAAGGCGATCGACGCCGAAGTCCGTCAGATCGTCAATGCGTCTGCGGATTTTGCCCAGCACGATCCGGAGCCGGATGTCTCCGAACTTTACACGGACGTTTATCGCTAAGCGCGCAGCAGTCTTTAGTTTCCTGGAGCGAATATGCCAATTCAAGTTCTGATGCCCGCGCTGTCCCCGACGATGGAGAAGGGCAACCTCGCCAAATGGCTGAAGAAGGAAGGCGAGTCGATCAAGTCCGGCGATATCATCGCCGAGATCGAGACCGATAAAGCCACGATGGAAGTCGAGGCGACCGACGAAGGAACGCTCGGCAAGATTCTCATTCCCGAAGGCACAGCCGACGTTGCGGTGAATACGCCGATCGCCACTATCCTTGCCGATGGTGAAAGCGCTGCCGATCTCGGCAAGGCCGCGGCGCCTGCACCCGCCAAGCCGGAAGCAAAAGCGGAGGCCGCACCAGCCGAAGCGAAATCCGCTGCCGCGCCGGAAGCTCCGAAGGTCAGCGTCGCCGCCGATCCCGATATTCCGGAAGGCACCGAAATGGTGACGATCACCATTCGCGATGCCTTGCGCGATGCGATGGCCGAAGAGATGCGGCGCGATGAGGACGTCTTCATCATGGGTGAAGAGGTCGCGGAATATCAGGGCGCGTACAAAGTCACGCAAGGCCTGTTGCAGGAGTTCGGTGCGCGTCGCGTGATCGATACGCCGATCACCGAGCACGGTTTCGCCGGCGTCGGTGTCGGCGCGGCAATGGCCGGTCTGAAGCCGATCGTCGAGTTCATGACCTTCAACTTCGCCATGCAGGCGATCGACCAGATCATCAACTCGGCGGCCAAGACGCTCTACATGTCAGGCGGCCAGATGGGCTGCTCCATCGTGTTCCGCGGACCGAACGGCGCGGCAGCGCGCGTCGCCGCGCAACACAGCCAGGATTACTCGGCGTGGTACTCGCAGATTCCGGGCCTCAAGGTGATCGCGCCGTACTCCGCGGCGGATTACAAGGGACTGCTCAAGGCTGCGATCCGCGATCCCAATCCGGTCATCTTCCTCGAAAACGAAATCCTCTACGGCCACACCGGCGAAGTGCCGAAGCTCGCCGACTACGTGGTGCCGATCGGCAAGGCGCGCATCGCGCGCGTCGGTCAGCATGTCACGTTGATCGCCTGGTCGAACGGCATGACCTACGCGCTCAAGGCCGCCGAGGAATTGGCCAAGGACGGTATCGAAGCGGAAGTGATCGATCTGCGCACGCTGCGGCCGATGGATACGGAGACCTTCGTCGCCTCGGTGCAGAAGACCGGCCGCGCTGTCGTCGTCGAAGAGGGCTGGCAGCAGTCCGGCGTCGGCGCCGAAGTCGCGGCGCGGCTGATGGAGCACGCCTTCGATTATCTCGATGCGCCGGTGGCGCGCGTCTCGGGCAAGGACGTTCCGATGCCTTACGCCGCCAATCTCGAAAAGCTGGCGCTGCCGTCGGTGGCCGAAGTCGTCGAGGCGGCGAAGGCCGTCTGTTATCGCTAAACTCTCTATTGGCGCATGATCCGGTCCGAAAACCGGTATCCACTTTTCGGGATCATGCGCGCAGGGGCTAACACATGCCGATCAACATTCTGATGCCCGCGTTGTCTCCGACCATGGAGAAGGGCAATCTCGCCAAGTGGCTCAAGAAAGAGGGCGACAAGGTCAAGTCCGGCGACGTCATCGCCGAGATCGAGACCGACAAGGCGACGATGGAAGTCGAAGCGGTCGATGAAGGTGTCATCGCCAAGATCTTGGTGCCGGAAGGCACAGCCGACGTTCCGGTCAACGACGTGATCGCGGTGCTCGCCGGTGACGGCGAGGACGTCAAGGCGGCGGCGAGCAGTGGTGGTGCGGCGAAGGCTGAGGCAAAGCCAGAGCCGAAGGCCGAAGCCAAAACCGAAGCGCCGAAAGCTCCGGTACCTGCACCGGCAGCAGCTCCGGCCAAGACCGGGGCGCCGCAAGCCGCGACAGCGCAAGCCAACGGACACGCGCGCGTGTTCTCGTCGCCTCTGGCGCGTCGCCTGGCGAAAGATGCCGGCATCGAACTGTCGCGCATCACCGGTTCGGGTCCGCACGGCCGCATCGTTGCGCGCGACGTGGAGGACGCCAAGTCCGGCAAGGGATTGAAGGCACCGGCTGCGGCCGCTGCAGGCGGAGCCGTTGCGGGTGCCGGTGCGCCGGCGATGTCCGATCAGCAGATCCTCGCGCTTTACGAAGAGGGCGCTTACGAGAGCATTTCGCACGACTCCATGCGCCGGACCATCGCGCAGCGCCTGACGGCAGCGACGAATTCGATGCCGACGTTCTACCTCACGGTGGATTGCGACCTCGGCAAGCTGAATGCCGCGCGCGAGGAGATCAACGCGGCTGCGGGCAAGGATAAGGACGGCAAGCCGCTCTACAAGCTTTCCGTCAACGACTTCGTCATCAAGGCGATGGCGCTGGCGCTGCAGAAGGTGCCCGATGCCAACGTGTCGTGGACCGAGGCTGCCATGCTTCGCCACAAGCATTCGGACATCGGCGTCGCGGTCGCGTTGCCGTTCGGTCTCATCACGCCGATCATCCGGCAGGCCGAACGGAAGTCGCTGTCGGCGATTTCCAACGAGATGAAAGACCTTGCGGCGCGCGCCAAGGCCAAGAAGCTCAAACCGAATGAGTATCAGGGCGGCACGTCCTCGGTGTCGAACCTCGGCATGTACGGCATCAAGGATTTCACCGCGGTGATCAATCCGCCGCAATCGTCGATCCTGGCGGTCGGCACCGGTGAAGACCGCGCCATCGTGCGCAACGGTCAGATCGTGGTGGCGTCGATGATGAGCGTGACGCTGTCCTGCGATCATCGCGCCATCGACGGTGCGCTCGGTGCGCAACTGATCACGGCGTTCAAGAAGCTGATCGAAAACCCCGTGATGATGGTGGTGTAAGTGGCTGATACTTCCTTCGACGTCATCATCATCGGCTCCGGTCCGGGCGGTTACGTCACCGCGATCCGCGCGGCGCAGCTCGGCTTCAAGGTTGCGATTGTCGAGAAGCAGTATCTCGGCGGCATCTGTCTGAACTGGGGCTGCATTCCGACCAAGGCGCTGCTGCGCTCGGCGGAAATCTATCACTACATGCAGCACGCCAAGGATTACGGCTTGTCTGCGGAGAAGGTGAGCTTCGATCCGAAGGCGGTGGTGCAGCGTTCGCGCGGCGTCTCCAAGCGCCTCAACGACGGCGTCGGCTTCCTGATGAAGAAGAACAAGGTCACGGTGATCTGGGGCGAAGCGTCGATCGACGCGCCCGGCAAGATCACGGTGAAGAAGTCCGCCGTCGAAGCGCCGAAGGGTACGCAAGGCGAGGGGACCTATCAGGCCAAGCACATCATCCTTGCCACCGGCGCGCGGCCGCGCGTGCTGCCGGGACTGGAGCCGGACAGGAAGCTGGTGTGGACCTACTTCGAGGCGATGGTGCCGGACAAGATGCCGAAGTCGTTGCTGGTGGTCGGCTCCGGCGCCATCGGCATCGAGTTCGCGTCGTTCTTCCACGCTATGGGCGCCGACGTCACCGTGGTCGAGGTGCTGCCGCAAATCCTGCCGGTCGAGGACGCCGAAATTGCCGGTCTCGCCCGCAAGCGGTTCGAGAAGCTCGGCCTCAAGATCATGACCTCGACCAAGGTCACCAAGCTGGACAAGAAGGCCGACAGCGTCGTCGCCACCATCGACGACGGCAAAAAGCCGTTCACGGCGGAGTTCGATCGCGTCATTTCGGCCGTCGGCGTCGTCGGCAACATCGAAGGGCTCGGGCTGGAGAAGTTCGGCGTCAAGACCGACCGCGGCTGCGTGGTGATCGACGGCTACGGCAAGACCAACGTGCCGGGCATCTATGCCATAGGCGACGTCGCCGGTCCGCCGATGCTGGCGCACAAGGCCGAGCATGAAGGCGTGATCTGCGTCGAGGCGATCAAGGGCCTGCATCCGCATGCCATGGACAAGAACCTGATTCCGGGCTGCACCTATTGCCAGCCGCAGATCGCATCGGTCGGCCTGACCGAAGCCAAGGCCAAGGAGCAGGGCCGCGATGTCCGCGTCGGGCGCTTCCCCTTCGTCGGCAATGGCAAGGCCATTGCGCTTGGCGAGGATCAGGGCCTGATCAAGGTGATCTTCGACAAGAAGACCGGGCAACTGCTCGGCGCCCACATGATCGGCGCGGAAGTCACCGAACTGATTCAGGGCTACGTGGTGGCGATGAACCTCGAGACCACCGAGGAAGAGCTGATGCACACTGTCTTCCCGCATCCGACGCTGTCGGAAATGATGAAGGAAGCGGTGCTGGACGCCTACGGGCGGGTGCTGAACGTCTAGGCCTTCGGCTTCTGCTCTAACGGGAGCCGTCGTTCCGGGATGCGCCGTCTTCAGGCGCAGGCCCGGAATCCATACGCCCGGCGGTGGTTATGGATTCCGGGCCCGCTCGCAGAGGGCTCGCGTCCCGGAATGACGCCAGCCTGTTTGGCGGAGAACCGCCTTCGCGCCAACCTTCCTCAGCCCCTCCGCGATGGTTGCCGGCGTGCAACGAATGTTGCCTGGCCGCAACAGTGCTTGAACATTTAACCTTCCGCACAGGCAGCACTTGCGCGCGCCGCTATTTGGCCACACGCCTCTCTGTAATCATTCTACGCACGCCGGAAGCCACGTCTGGGCCAAGGCTTGCAGGAATGATCCACATCCCGGTCCGTCGCAGGACCGACGATGTCGGGAGGGAGCCGGGACGCAGGTTCGCGATGGACGCCAAGACCAACAAGACAAATATCAAATCGAGACTGCCGAGCCGCCATGTGACGGAAGGCCCGGAGCGCGCGCCGCATCGTTCCTACCTCTATGCCATGGGCCTGACGACAGCCCAGATCCACCAACCGTTTGTCGGCGTTGCGTCCTGCTGGAATGAGGCCGCCCCCTGCAATATCTCGCTGATGCGCCAGGCGCAGGCGGTGAAGAAGGGCGTCGCCTCGGCAGGCGGCACGCCGCGCGAATTCTGCACCATCACCGTCACCGACGGCATCGCCATGGGCCACGACGGCATGCGTTCGTCGCTTCCGTCGCGCGAGGCCATCGCCGATTCGGTCGAACTGACCATTCGCGGCCACTCCTACGATGCGCTGGTCGGGCTGGCGGGGTGCGACAAGTCGCTGCCGGGCATGATGATGGCCATGGTCCGGCTCAACGTGCCGTCGATCTTCATTTACGGCGGGTCGATCCTGCCGGGTAATTTCCGCGGCCAGCCGGTCACCGTGCAGGACATGTTCGAAGCGGTCGGCAAGCATTCCACCGGCGAGTTTTCCGACGCCGACCTTGACGAGATCGAGCGGGTGGCCTGTCCGTCGGCCGGCGCTTGCGGCGCCCAGTTCACCGCCAACACCATGGCGACGGTCTCCGAGGCCATCGGGCTGGCGCTGCCGTACTCGGCCGGCGCTCCGGCTCCCTACGAGATCCGGGATTCGTTCTGCATGGCCGCCGGCGAGAAGGTGATGGACCTGATCGCCGCCAATATCCGGCCGCGCGACATCGTGACCCGCAAGGCGCTGGAAAATGCGGCGGCGGTGGTAGCGGCGTCCGGCGGATCGACCAATGCCGCCCTGCATCTGCCGGCGATCGCTCACGAGTGCGGCATCAAGTTCGACTTATTCGACGTGGCCGAAATCTTCAAAAAGACACCTTATGTCGCGGATTTGAAGCCGGGTGGCCGTTATGTCGCCAAAGACATGTTTGAAGTTGGCGGCATACCACTGCTGATGAAGACTTTGCTCGATCACGGCTACCTCCACGGCGACTGCCTCACGGTGACTGGGCGGACCATCGCGGAAAACCTGAAGAGCGTAAAATGGAACGCCAATCAGGATGTGGTTCGTTCTGCCGACAAGCCGATCACCGTCACCGGCGGTGTTGTGGGCTTGAAGGGTAACCTGGCGCCGGAGGGTGCGATCGTGAAGGTCGCAGGTATGTCCGAGTTGAAGTTTTCCGGCCCCGCGCGATGTTTCGATCGCGAGGAGGACGCTTTCGAGGCCGTGCAAAAGCGGACCTACAAGGAAGGCGAGGTTCTGGTCATCCGCTACGAGGGTCCGCGCGGTGGTCCCGGCATGCGCGAGATGCTGGCAACCACGGCGGCGCTTTACGGCCAGGGCATGGGCGGCAAGGTGGCCCTCATCACCGATGGACGCTTTTCGGGTGCGACGCGCGGTTTCTGCATCGGCCACGTCGGGCCGGAGGCGGCGATCGGCGGACCCATCGCGCTGCTGCGCGACGGCGACCTCATCGAAATCGATGCGAACATTGGCACGCTCAACGTCAAATTGTCGGACGCCGAGTTGGCCGCGCGCAAGAAGGATTGGAAGCCGCGCGAGAGCGATTACCGCTCGGGCGCGCTGTGGAAATACGCCCAGCAGGTTGGGCCGGCGATTGGTGGCGCAGTGACCCATCCGGGTGGCGCGCATGAGAAACAGTGTTATGCGGACATTTGAGCATATCGTTGTTGCATTGAGTGTTGGCTTCGCGTTGGCGAGCGCCCCGGCGTTCGCCTTCGAGGGCACCACTGTGGGCAAGGAACCGGCGTTGCCGGTGGCGGCCGCACCGGCGGCTGCGGGAGCGGCGGCAGGCGCGCTGCGCAAGGCTGTGCCGTCGACCACGTCGCTGAGCGCCTTGCAGTATGCCGCCGAGGATGGCCATCCGATCGCGCAGTGGAAGCTCGGCCGCATGTACGCCCAGGGCGACGGCGTGGCCCAGAACGATCTGCGCGCGTTCGAATATTTCAGCCGCATCGCCAATGCCCACGCCGAGGATAGCCCGTCGGCGCCGCAAGCGGCGGTGGTGGCCAACGCCTTCGTCGCGCTTGGTCGCTACTACCTGGCCGGCATTCCGAACTCCAAGGTCAAGATCGATGCGGAGCGGGCGCGGGAGATGTTCTCGTACGCCGCCTCGTATTTCGGAAATGCCGATGCTCAATACGATCTGGCGCGGCTCTACCTCGATGGCATCGGGACGCCGCGCGATCCGCGCTACGGCACGCGCTGGCTTGGGCTTGCTGCCCAGAAGGGTCAGCACGAAGCACAGGCGCTGCTCGGCCAGATGCTGTTCAACGGCGAACACCTTCCGCGCCAGGCCGCGCGCGGGCTGATGTGGCTGACTCTGGCGCGGGACAGCGCCGGTCCGGACGAAACCTGGATCAAGGACAGTTACAATAAGGCCATTGCCAAGGCGTCCGAGGACGACCGCGCCATGGCGCTGCAGATGCTCGAGCACTGGGTGCAAGGCCGCAAGGACTGAGGCGAGTATAGCGTGCCGTCACCCTGAGGTGGCGGAGCGTCGCGACGCCCTCGAAGGGCGACGACCCTTTTATCCTCTTGACAAGCAGGTCATCCTTCGAGGCTCGCCGCAAGCGGCTCGCACCTCGGGATGACGGCCCCCGACTCGCTGAAGCCGTTATGACGTCCCGTTAACCCGCCACGAGTCGTCCCTGCGCAGGCAGGGACCCATACGCAGTGTCGCGGATGTTTCAATATCGCCAGTATTCCTGCTGGCAGACGTCGCTTTCGCTCCTCGCAATGACGAGCGTTCAGGCCGCCTCGAGATCCAGATCGACCCAGATCGGAACGTGGTCGGATGGCTTCTCCCACGCGCGGACGTGCTTATCGATTCCCACGCTTCGGAGGCGATCGCTGGCCTGCGGGGATAGCAGCAGGTGGTCGATGCGCAGCCCGTGGTTCTTCTGCCAGGCGCCGGCCTGATAGTCCCAGAACGTATATTGGCCGGGTGCATCGGTGGTGGCGCGCAAAGCGTCGGTCAGGCCGAGGTCGAGCAAAGCCTGAAATCGCTCGCGCGTCTCCGCACGGAACAACGCATCATCCACCCAAGCCTCGGGATTATGGACATCGCGAGCCGCCGGGATGACGTTGAAATCGCCCGCCAGGATGAGCGGCTCTTCGGCCTGAAGCCGTTCTTTCGAATAGTCAAAAAGTCGTGACATCCAATTGAGTTTGTATGGATATTTCTCCGTGTTGGGCGGGTTGCCGTTAGGCAGATAGAGGCAGGCCACACGCAGCACCCCACGCTTCAGCGAGACGACGCCCTCGATGAAGCGGGCATGGGTATCCTCGGGGTCGCCGGCCAGTCGCGGCGTAGCCTCGTCGAGCGGCAGCCGCGACAGCAACGCCACACCGTTGAATGTCTTCTGCCCGTGGGTGACGACATTGTAGCCGAGCGCCTCGATGGCCTCGCGCGGGAAGGCTTCGTCGACGCATTTGATCTCCTGCAGGCAGGCGATGTCCGGCGAGGTGTCGCGCAGCCAGGTCAGCAGGTGGTCGAGCCGCTGCCGCACCGAATTGACGTTCCAGGTGGCGATGCGCATGGCGAGGTTTTCCGGTCACGAACGAGTTAAAATCGATCCTGCCGCATACCATGAACCGGCCGGCTGTGGTAAGCCATTCCAATAAGGCGAGAAAAGTCGCTGTCCCGGTTGGAAACACCGTGCCGTCACGATCCTCGCGGACCTGTTGACGTGAGCTGTTTATGAACATGCGCAAACTATTTGTCGCGGCGCTCGTGCTGGGTGTCGTCGGAGTGGTGGGCTACCAGACCAAGGACACTTGGCTGGGCCGCAACACCGGAGCCAAGGCGGCGCCACCGCCGCGGACGGTTTCGGTCGAAGTGGCCAAGGCCGTGCGCCAGCGGGTTCCGGTCGATGTTTCCGCCATCGGCGCCGTGACGCCGATTTCCAGCGTGGCGCTCAAATCGCGCATCGAGACCACGATTATCGGCGTGCATTTCGACGACGGCGCGCGGGTCAAGGAAGGTGATCTGCTGTTCACGCTGGATGCACGCCAGATCGATGCCCAGATCGAGCAGGCCGAGGGCGCGCTGGCGCGGGATCAGGCCCAGCTCGCGGGCGCGCAGCGTGACGTCAACCGTTTCAGCGAATTGATCGGCAAGGGCGCGACCACGCAGGTCAGCCTCGATAACGCGCGAACGCAGGCCGATATCCTGATCGGAACGATCAAGGCCGATCAGGCCGCGCTCGACAATCTCAAGGTCCAGAAGAGCTATACGCTCGTTCGCGCCCCGTTCGACGGACGCATCAGCGCCGCCAACGTCAAGATCGGCAATTTTGTGCGCCCGGCCGATATCGCACCGCTGGCCACCATCAACCAGATGGCGCCGACCTACGTCGCGTTTGCCGTTCCGCAGGGGGTTCTCAACGATCTGCGCGTGTCGATGGCAAACGGTACGACCAAGGTGATTGCGAAGGTTCCCGGCAGCGAGGCCAGCGAGACCGGCAAGGTGGCCTTCGTTGAGAACACCGTGGATGCGACCACCGGAATGGTGATCGTGCGCGCCATCATGGACAATGCCAGCGAGGTGTTGTGGCCGGGCACGCTGGTCAATACGCGGCTTATCGTCCGCACCGAGGATGCGGTTGTCGTGCCGTCGGCAGCAGTGCAGCGCAGCCAGAACGGCGACTTCGTCTTCGTCGTCGACGGCGGCAAGGCTAAAGTGCAGCCGGTGAAGGTGGCACGGACCTCCGAAGGCAGTTCGGTGCTGGAATCCGGACTCAATGGCGACGAGAATGTCGTAACCGAGGGGCAGTTGTTGCTGTCGGACGGCACGCTGGTGCGGCCGCGCGAACGCAAGGCGGGAGCCTGACGGATGACGCTCTCCGAGCTCTGTATCCGCCGCCCGGTTCTAACGACGCTGCTGACGGCGTCGATCATCGCGTTCGGTATCTTCGGTTTCCGCCTGCTGCCGGTCTCGGCGCTGCCGAAAGTGGACTTCCCGACCATCGCTGTGACGGCAACTCTGCCGGGCGCCAGCGCTGAAACCATGGCGGCTTCGGTGGCCGGCATTATCGAGCGGCAACTGTCGACCATTGCCGGCATCTCGTCGATGTCGTCGCAATCGTCGCAGGGGCAATCGACGATCACGATCCAGTTCGACCTCAACCGCAACATCGACGCGGCCTCGCTCGACGTGCAGACGGCGCTGACCATTGCGCAGCGGCGGTTGCCGATCGAAATGACGATTCCGCCGAGCTTCCGCAAGGTCAATCCGGCGGACTATCCGGTGATCTATCTGTCGCTGTCGTCGGATACGCTGCCGCTCTCGGCCGTCAACGAGTACGGCGAAATCACCGTCGGCCAGACGCTGTCGCAAATTCCGGGCGTGGCGCAGGTGTTGATCTACGGCAGCCAGAAGTTTGCCGTCCGCGTCCAGGTCGATCCGCAGGCCGCGGCGGCGCGCGGCTTGACGCTGGATGACGTGCGCATGGCGGTCAGCAACGCCAATTCCAGCACGCCGGTCGGAACCCTGAACGGTCCCAAGCAGGACGTCGCCTTGGTGGCGTCCGGCCAGATGCCGAGGGCGGCCGAATACAGCAAGGTCATCGTCGCGTGGCGCAACGGAGCGCCGGTCAAGCTCAACGAGGTCGCCGCGATCTACGACAGCGTCGAGAACGACAAGATCGCGACCTGGCTCAACGGCAAACGGTCCATCGTGCTGGCGATCCAGAAGCAGCCCGACGCCAATCTGGTCGAAGTGGTGGACGGCGTGCGCGCCAAGCTGCCGGCGTTGCGCGCGCAAATTCCGCCCTCGGTCTCGGTCGATGTGATGATGGATCGCTCGATCTCGATCCGTCAGGCGGTCGCGGACGTCGAAGAGACGCTGTTGATCGCCGTGGCGCTGGTCATCCTGGTGATCTTCCTGTTCCTGCGCTCGGCTTCGGCGACGTTCATTCCGGCGCTGGCGGTGCCGATCTCGCTGGTCGGTACCTGCGCGGTGATGTACCTGTTCGATTTCTCGATCAACAACATGACGCTGCTGGCATTGACGCTGTCGGTGGGCTTCGTCGTCGACGACGCCATCGTCATGCTCGAAAACATCATGCGTCACATCGAGGAGGGGATGCGGCCGTTCGAGGCGGCGCTGAAGGGCGCGCGCGAGATCGGCTTCACCATCATCTCGATCACCTTCTCGCTGATTGCGGTGTTCATCCCGGTGCTGCTGATGGGCGGCATCGTCGGCCGGGTGTTCCGCGAATTCGCGGTGACGGTGGCGGTGGCGATTCTGGTGTCAGGTTTTGTGTCGCTGACCTTGACGCCGATGCTGTGCGCCCGCGTGCTGCGCGCGCACGATCACGAGAAGCGGCCGAACTTCATCCTGCGCGGGTTCGAGGCGATGTTCGCCAGCTGGCTTCGCGCCTATGAGTGGGCGCTGGACCGCGTGCTGGCGTTCAAGTCGGTGATGCTGGTGGTGACGCTGCTGACGCTCGTCGGCACCATCGCGCTCTACTATGTCGTTCCCAAGGGGTTCTTCCCGCAGGAAGACACCGGCTTCCTGATCGGCGTGACCGAGGCCGCGACTGACACCTCCTACGAGGCGATGGCGCAACGACAGCAGGCATTGGCGGCGCTGCTGCAGGCCGATCCGGCGGTGGAATACATCAACAGCACGGTCGGATCCGGCGGTCCGAATGCCACCACCAACTACGGCCGCTTCTTCATTTCGCTGAAGCCGAAGCACGAGCGCGACGATGTGCTGACGGTGATCGGCCGCATGCGCCGGACCGCATTGCAGGTCCCCGGCCTGCAGGCGTTCTTCCAGAGTATCCAGAATCTCAACATCGGCGGCCGCATCTCGAAAAGCCAGTATCAGTATGTGCTGCAGAGCGGCGACGACGAGACGTTGTATCGGCTCGCGCCGCAGATCCGCGAGAAGATGGCGCAGGTGCCGGGGCTGCTCGACGTCACCACCGACCTCTATATCAAGAACCCGCAGCTTACCGTCGAGGTGGATCGCGAGAAGGCGGCGGTATTCGGCATCAGCGTCGGCCAGATCCGCAACGAACTGTTCAACGCCTACGGCACGCGGCAGGTCGGCACCATCTACATGCCGTCCAACGACTACAAGATCATCATGGAGGCCAAGCCGGAGTTTCGCATCGACCCGGCCGATCTCTCGAAACTTTATGTGAAGACCTCCAATGGCCGCACCATTCCGCTCGACGCCGTGGCGCGCATGGTGCCCTCGGTCGGACCGCTGCAGATCAATCACCAGGGCCAACAGCCTGCGGTGACGATCTCGTTCAATCTCGCGCCGGGCGTCTCGCTGGGCTACGCGGTGGACAAGATCACCGAGATCGAACGCGAAGCGCGGCTGCCGGTCACCATCGTCACCGGCTTCTCCGGCACGGCACAGGTGTTCCAGGATTCGCTGCGCGGGCAGGGCATCTTGATCCTCGCGGCGATCTTCGCGGCCTTCGTCATTCTCGGCATTCTGTACGAGAGCTTCATCCACCCGATCACAATTATCTCCGGCCTGCCATCCGCGGGTATCGGCGCGATCCTGACGCTGATGCTCTTCAAGATGGATTTGTCGGTGATCGCCATGATCGGCATCGTCATGCTGGTCGGCATCGTCAAGAAGAACGCCATCATGATGGTGGACTTCGCCATCGAGCGGCGGCGTGTCGGTCTTTCCGCCGAACACGCCATCCGCGAAGCGGCGCTGCTGCGCTTCCGCCCGATCATGATGACCACCTTCGCCGCGATCTTCGGAACGCTGCCGATTGCGCTCGGCACCGGCGCTGGCGCCGAGTTGCGTCAGCCGCTCGGTGTCGCGGTGGTCGGCGGCCTGATGGTGTCGCAACTGCTGACGCTGTTCATCACGCCGGTGATCTACATCTACCTCGACCGCATCGATCGTCGCCTGAAGCGCAAGCTGGAGCCGCAACTCGAAGAGGTCGAGCCCGGCGAACGGCGGCATGTGGCTGCGGCCGAATGACGGGGCGGCAACCCACATTCGGGCGGACGTGGCTGGCGCTGCTGATTGCGGCGGTGGTGCTGTCGGTCCCTGCGGCCGCCCGCGCCGATGAGCCGATTGAAATTTTCGACGCGCATCTGCACTACAATTGGGAGCCGACGCCGACCTACAAGGTCGACGAGGTGCTGGCGCTGTTCAAGAAGCACCGCGTCACCGGCATCCTCGCTACCAGCCGGCCCAATACCGGCACCCACGCGCTGATGGATTCCAAGGCCGCCGGATTGCAAGTCGTGCCGTTCATCCGGCCCTATCGCGTGCGCGCCGACATCGGCACGTGGTTCAACGATCCGGTAATCTTCGATCTGGTGCAGGATGAATTCAAACGCGGCTATTATCGCGGCGTCGGCGAATTTCATCTCTCCGGCAAGGCCGCCGATACCGAGATGGTCAAGAAGACGGTGGACTTCGCCGTCGCCAACGACCTCTATTTGCACGCGCACGTCGATGCCGAAGCGCTCGAAATTCTGCTGAAGCACAACGCCAAAGCGCGCATCATCTGGGCGCATACCGGCTTCGGCCTGCCGACGGAGCGCGTGTCGGCGCTGCTGGCGAAATACCCGGCGGTGTGGGGCGAGTTATCTTATCGCAGCGGCATCGTCGATGCGTCCGGCAAGCTGACGCAGGAGTGGCGGGCGTTGTTCGAACGCTACCCGGATCGCTTCCTGCTGGGTTCGGACACCTGGGTGCCGGAACGCTGGACGCGCTACGGCGAGATCATGGCCGAGTATCGCGGTTGGCTGGCGCAACTGCCGCCCGCGATAGCAACGCACATCGCCCACGGCAACGCGCGGGCGATGTTCGCAGCGAAGTAAAAGTGTTGGGAAGCTAGATCGAGAAGCTGGTGCCGCAGCCGCAGGACGCGGTGGCATTCGGATTGACCACGCGGAACGAGGCACCGATCAGGTCGTCGACGAAGTCCACTTCCGAGCCGGCGAGGAACGGTGCCGAGGAGGGATCGACCAGCACCACGGCGCTGTCGCGCGCGATGACCAGATCGTCGTCGGCTTGCGCCCGTTCCACATCGAACTTGTACTGGAAGCCGGAACAGCCACCACCCTCGACGCTGATACGCAACATGGCGCCATCACCCTCGGTCTTGAGGATTTCGCCGATCCTGCGGGCAGCCCGCTCGGAAATGGTGACATTGGTATCCGTCATAGTGCGACTCCGTAGCTTCCGCGCGACTATAACTAAAATCGCCGTGCGGTGCGGTTTTGCTTTGTCCGCAAGCCGTAGTTAAGTGCGTCTGGTCGTAGAATCAAACGGTTGAAAGATAAAATTATCGTGCCGGTCGGAATGGCTGCTCCCCTGATGCCCTATGCCTGCGACCCCGCGCGCAGCCGGGGGCGGCAATTCGACGAGCCGCCCAGCCAGAACCGCAGCGCGTTCCGCCGCGATTGCGACCGGGTGATCCATTCGACCGGTTTCCGGAGGCTGAAGCACAAGACCCAGGTCTTCGTCTTCCATGAGGGCGACCACTACCGGACCCGGCTGACCCACTCGCTCGAGGTCGCCCAGATCGCCCGCGCGCTGGCGCGCCAGACCGGCCTCGACGAGGACCTGACCGAGGCCCTGGCGCTGGCCCACGATCTCGGCCACCCGCCATTCGGCCATGCGGGCGAACGGGCGCTGGACGACTGCCTGAAAGAGCAGGGCGGCTTCGACCACAACGCGCAGACGCTGCGCGTCGTCACCTCGCTGGAACACCGCTACCCCAACTTCGACGGCCTCAACCTGACCTGGGAAACGCTCGAAGGCGTGGTGAAACATAACGGTCCGCTGACCGACAGGGCGGGCAAGGCCATCGGGCGCTATCGCGAACATGGGCTCCCGGTCGGCATCGCCGATTTCAACCGGGATTACGATCTGGAGCTGTGGAGCTACGCGTCGCTCGAAGCGCAGGTAGCAGCGATTGCTGACGATATCGCCTATGACGCGCACGACATCGACGATGGCCTGCGCGCCGGCCTGTTCGTGGTCGACGACCTTCGCGTCGTGCCGCTGCTGGCGGAGATGATCGGGGAGATCGACCGCAACTATCCGGGCCTCGACGAGGCGCGGCGCGGCGCGGAGTTGGTCCGCGAACTGATTTCCTATCTGATCCATGGCGTCGTGGCCGAGATGTCGGCGCGGCTGGCCGCGTTGCGACCCGACTCGCCGGACGCCGTGCGGCATCAACACGAGGCGCTCGCGGCCTTCACGCCGGAGGCCGCCGAGACCGAAGCCATGATCAAGATCTTTCTGCGCGAACGGATGTATCGTCATCCGCGCGTGATGGTGGTGATGCGTGATGCGGAGCGAGTGGTCCGCGACCTGTTCGAGCGCTACCGGGCCTCGCCCGCCGATCTGCCCCGCGAATGGCTGGCGGCTGCGGACGAGGAAACCGAGGCCGAGTTCGTCCGGCGTATCGGCAATTTCATTGCCGGCATGACCGACCGGTACGCCCTGATCGAGCATGCGCGGCTTTTTGACTCGACCCCGGATTTGCGTTAGGCGGCGCGCGGGGCTGGTGCCGCCGATCTCCGCGACCGCATCCCCCAGCAATTCATAAACCAGAGCAGATACATGGCCGATCCCCTTACTTCGCCGCACCTTTTTGCCGATGTCCTCGCGCGGGTGCAGGGCGTTTGCCGCGGCCTCGCCGGCGAGGGAGTTCTGCCGAACGGCATGGACCTGTCTCGCGTCGTCGTCGAGCCGCCGCGCGATGCCAGTCACGGCGATATGGCCACCAATGCAGCGATGGTCCTGGCCAAGGAGGCCAAAACCAAGCCGCGCGACCTGGCCGAGAGGATCGCCGCAGGGCTTCGGGCCGATCCGCTGGTTGCCAAGGTCGAGGTGGCGGGGCCTGGCTTCATCAACATGACGCTGAAGACCGGGGTCTGGGCCGACGCCTTGCGCGCGCTGCTGGACGCGGGAGCGGACTACGGGCATGGCGACATCGGCGCCGGCGAAAAGGTCAATGTCGAATACGTGTCAGCCAACCCGACGGGGCCGATGCATGTCGGGCATTGCCGCGGCGCGGTGTTCGGTGACGCGCTGGCCAGCCTGTTGGCCTTCGCCGGGTACGACGTCGCCCGCGAATATTACATCAACGATGCCGGCGCCCAGGTCGACGTGCTGGCGCGCTCCGCCCTTCTGCGTTACCGCGAGGCGCTGGGCGAGACCATCGGCGAAATTCCGGAGGGACTTTACCCCGGCGACTACCTCAAGCCGGTCGGGCAGGCGCTCGCCGACGAGTACGGCGACCGGTTGCTGCAGGAGCCCGCGGCCACAGTGTTGCCACGGGTTCGCCGCAAGGCCATCGCAGCGATGATGGAGGCGATCCGGGGCGATCTTGCCGCGCTCAATATCAAACACGACGTGTTCTTTTCCGAACGCTCGCTGATCGAAGGCGACAGCGACCGCGTTGCGGCGACGATCGATTTTCTTCGCGCCAAGGGCGATGTCTACGAAGGCCGTCTGCCGCCGCCGAAGGGCGCACCGGTCGAGGACTGGGAAGATCGCGAGCAGACGCTGTTTCGCGCCACCGCTTACGGCGACGATGTCGATCGTCCGCTGCTGAAGTCGGATGGCAGCTACACGTATTTCGCGTCCGACATCGCCTATCACAAGACCAAGTACGACAGGGGTTTCCGCAATCTCGTCGATGTCTGGGGCGCCGATCACGGCGGCTACATCAAGCGCGTGCAGGCGGCGATCAAAGCGGTCACCGACGGCAAGGCCGAGCTGGATGTGAAGATCGTTCAACTGGTCAAGCTGTTGCGCAACGGCGAGCCGGTGAAGATGTCGAAGCGCTCCGGCGATTTCGTCACGCTGCGCGAGGTCGTCGACGAGGTCGGCAGCGACGCGGTGCGCTTCATGATGCTGTTCCGCAAGAACGATGCGGTGCTCGATTTCGACCTCGCCAAGGTGATCGAGCAGTCCAAGGACAATCCCGTCTTCTACGTGCAGTACGGCCATGCCCGCGGCCATTCGATTTTCCGCAACGCGCGTGAGGTGCTACCCGATCTTCCCGAGGACGATGGTTTGCGCGTTGCGTCTTTGTTGAAAGCGCAGTTGGAGCGGCTGACCGATCCCGCCGAACTCGATCTCATCCGCCGGCTGGCGTTGTATCCGCGCATCGTCGAATCCGCAGCGCTTGCGCACGAGCCGCATCGGGTCGCGTTTTATCTTTATGACCTTGCCAGCGAGTTCCACGCCCATTGGACCAAGGGGCGCGATGCGCCTCATTTACGCTTCATTATCAATAATGATGCAGAGATTACCTTAGCCCGACTGGCGCTCGTTCAGGGGGTTGTTTCGGTTCTGGCGTCCGGACTTGCCGTGCTCGGCGTCCATGCTCCAGCCGAAATGCGTTGAGCAAAAGGGGGATAGCCGATCGCATGGGGGCTTGTGACGGCGTTAGGTAGCGACTGTTTCGTTAGAATGACGGGTCGGCGCTTTCCCGAAGGGGATGCAACACCACATGGCTGATCGATATCAATCCAGGGCTTATTCCGCAGCCAATCACGCGGATCGCAATCATACGATGGCACCGCAGAGCGAGGGCGATCCGTTGGCCGAACTGGCGCGGTTGATTGGACAAACCGATCCGCTCGCCGATTACGATCGTGCCCCGCAGCCGCCGGCTGAACCGAAGCGCGAGCGCGTGCATTTCCGTCCCTCGGCGCCACCGCCTGAGGACATCGTCGATGAGCCGGAGTTGCCCGAATCCAATCCGGCCGGTCCGCCGCCGTGGATGTTGACTCGGGCGACGCCGCAACGCGCGACGGCGCAGCAGCCAGTTCAAGACGACCTGCACCCCGTGCGTCGCTATGCGACCAGCCATTCCGCGCCGGCGCCGAGCTACCATGAACCCGAGCCGGTGTACCCCGAGCAGCAGCAGGAATATGCAGATCCCGCGCGTTATGACGATGCGCTTTATGGGTCGGTGGATCATGCGCTTGGCGGTTCGACACGAAGCGGACAGCCGCAGGACGATTATGCCGACGAGTCTTACGCTTATCGCGACGGATATGATGATTTTGAAGCGGAAGAAGAGGAGGCTGCAAAGCCTCGTCGCGGTGGACTGAAAACAGTCATTGCCGTGCTGGCGCTGGCGGTGGTCGGCACTGGAGCCGCGTTCGGTTATCGCACCTATGTCGGGTCGCCGCGCAGCGGCGAGCCGCCGATCATCAAGGCCGATGCTGGTCCAAACAAAGTCGTTCCGGCTCCGGCAACCGACAGCAGCGGCAAGCAGATTCAGGATCGTGTCGCCGCGGCTGGCAATGCCGCCGAGCAGATCGTTTCACGCGAAGAACAGCCCGTCGATGTGAAGGACATCGCGAAGGGTGGTCCGCGCGTCGTATTTCCGCCGCTGAACCAGAACGCCAATCCGCCGTCGACGGCGAGCGTGGCGCCCAACGGTCGCATGCCGCCAAATACCGCAAACGGCACCATCGCCGGCAATGAGCCGCGCAAGATCAAGACCTTCAGCGTTCGCTCCGATCAGCCCGATCCGGCGGCGAGGCCGACCGTGGCTTCGCGCGCGCCTGCGCCTAATGCCGCCCCGTCGCCGGCTGCTCCCGCCACGACACGCGCTGCACCGGCGCCCACCGTGGCTGTCCCGATCGCGCTTGCGCCGCAAAACAGCAACGCCGCGCACACGCAGGTCGCTTCCACCAATCCGACGCAGGCGGCGCCGGCTGCCACCACTGGCGGCTATGTCGTGCAGGTCTCCTCGCAGCGGAACGAGGCGGACGCTCGCGCTTCCTTCAAGGCACTGCAGGCCAAATTCCCATCGTCCCTCGCGTCCCGGTCGCCGCTGATTAAGCGGGCCGATCTTGGCGCAAAGGGCGTCTACTACCGGGCCATGGTCGGACCGTTTGCCTCCTCTGATGAGGCGTCGCAGTTCTGTGGCGGCCTGAAATCCGCCGGCGGACAGTGCGTCGTCCAAAGGAATTAACGGCCGTTTCCTTGACCCTCGGTATCCGCGCGGGCTAATCGGCCCTATGGATACGCGTGCGTTCATCACTGGTGTTTCCGGCCTGACCCTCACGCCAGACGAGAGCGCGTTTCTGCGCGCCCAAGGTCCGTGGGGCTTTATCCTATTCAAGCGGAATGTTGACAGCCCGTCGCAAGTCTCTCAGCTTGTGAAAGAATTACGGGATTGCGTGGGGCGCCCCGATGCGCCGGTGCTGATCGACCAGGAAGGCGGCCGCGTGCAACGGCTCAGCCCGCCGCATTGGCCTATCTATCCGCCGGGGGCGGTATTTGGCAGGCTGTACGACGCCGATCCGGAACTCGGTCTGACCGCGGCTCGGCTCGCTTCGGCGCTGATTGCCTTCGATTTGACCGATCTCGGCATTACCGTCGATTGCCTGCCGCTGGCTGACGTTCCGGTCGCGGGGGCTGATGCGGTCATTGGCAATCGCGCCTACGGAACCGAGCCTGGCAAGGTCGCAGCCATCGCCCGTGCGGTGACGGAGGGGTTGGCGCAAGGGGGCGTGCTGCCGGTACTCAAGCACATTCCCGGCCATGGCCGGGCGACCGCCGACAGCCATTTGCGGCTTCCGACAGTCGATACCTCCGCGGCCGAGCTGGATCGCACCGACTTCGCGGCTTTCCGACCGCTTGCGGATTTGCCCATGGCGATGACCGCACATGTTGTGTTTAGCGCGATTGATCCCGCCCAACCTGCGACGACTTCTGCGACAATGATTGAGCGGGTGATTCGCGACGCGATCGGGTTTCAGGGTTTGTTGATGAGTGATGACGTGTCGATGAATGCGTTGGCCGGATCCATCGCGGAGCGGACCCGGGCCATTTTCACCGCTGGTTGCGATGTCGTGCTGCACTGCAACGGCAAACTGGACGAGATGCATGAGGTGGCCGTGGAGACGCCTATGCTTGCGGGCCGGGCTCTGCAACGCGCGGAAGCGGCGCTTGCCGCGCGCCGCAGTCCGGATGTCGGATTCGATCGTAAGGCGGCGCGCGTCCGGTTGGACGATCTGGTTCGCCGCGCCGGGGAGATGAGCGCATGAGCGCTGAGATTTTGTCGTTTGAAACCGGGCGGCCGACCGAGCCTGTCGCTATGGACAGCGAGGCCTCGCTGGTCGTCGACGTCGAGGGTTACGAAGGTCCGCTGGATCTGTTGCTGGCGCTTGCCCGGCAACAGAAGGTGGATCTCGCCAAGATTTCCATTCTGGCGCTCGCTGACCAATACCTCGTGTTCATCGAGGCCGCGCGCAAGATCCGGCTGGAACTCGCCGCCGATTATCTGGTGATGGCGGCCTGGCTGGCGTTCCTGAAGTCACGTTTGCTGTTGCCCGAACCGGCGACGGAGGATGGCCCCAGTGCCGAGGAAATGGCGACGGCACTGGCCAATCGGTTGCGGCGGCTGGAGGCCATTCGGGAGGCCTCGAACCGGCTGATGACGCGGCCGCAATTGCAGCGCGATATCTTCCCGCGCGGGCAACCGGAGTCGATTGCCGAAATCAAGCATCCGAATTTCACCGCGACATTGTTCGATCTGCTGAGCGCCTATGCGACGCAGCGTCAGCAGCGCGTGCTCACGACAGTTCATCTTGCCAAGCGCACGGTGTGGTCGCTCGCTGAGGCGCGCGCCTCGCTCGAGCGGCTGGTCGGCTTGGCCGAGGATTGGAGCCGGCTCGACGAATACCTGATGAGTTATGTGCTCGATCCGTCGCAGCGCGCCACCGTCTTGGCGTCGAGTTTTGCTGCCGCGCTGGAGCTCATTCGCGAAGGCACGATGGAAGTGAATCAGAAGGAAGCCTTCGCGCCGTTGTATTTTCGTAAGCGGATGCCGCAGGCATCCGATGCAGTGACTGCTCCAGAATCTCCGGCGCAGTAAGTGGAAGAAGGAGAGCTAGCCATGGCAAGCCTGGCGGAAAAGCGCGTCGAGCAGATCGAGGACGTCGAGCTTCAATCGGAGCGGCAAGACGCGCGACCCGAAGAGCTGCGGCTGCTGGAAGCGCTGCTGTTTGCATCCACCGAGCCGCTCGACCAGGCGGCGCTGGCCAAGCGCATGCCCGATGGCGTCGACATCAAGAAAGCACTGGCGCAGTTGCAGGCGGACTATGCCATGCGCGGCGTCAACCTCGTTCGCGTCGCCAACAAGTGGACGTTCCGCACCGCAGGCGATCTCGCTTGGCTGATGACGCGGGAAAGCACGGAAACGCGGAAGCTGTCGCGCGCAGCGATCGAAGTGCTGGCGATCATTGCCTATCATCAGCCGGTGACGCGCGCGGAGATCGAGGAAATCCGCGGTGTCGTCACCTCCAAGGGGACTCTCGATGTGCTGCTGGAGACCGGCTGGATTCGTCCGCGCGGCCGCCGCAAGACGCCGGGCCGTCCGCTCACGTTCGGCACCACCGAGGCGTTCCTGTCGCAGTTCAGCCTCGAGGCGCTGAGCGACCTCCCGGGTCTCGAAGAGTTGAAGGGCACCGGGCTGCTGGATTCCCGCCTGCCGTCCGGCTTCAGTGTTCCGGTGCCGTCGGACGATCCGACGCTGCGCGAGGACGAGGATCCGCTCGAGGCCGGCGACAACCTGGAACTTGCGCTGGTACCGGCGGTGGAGCCGGAAACCGAAACCGCGGAGCCGGAAGCCGCTATAGCAGAGCCGGAAGTGGCCGTGGCTGAGCCGGAAGTGGCGGTTGCAGAGCTGGAAATCACGGTGGTCGAAGCCGAGATCGAGGTTGCAGACCCGGTGGAAGAGCCGGAAACCGCCGAGGAAAAGCCGGAACAGGACGGCAACGGCTGACACGTCGTCGTCATGCGGGCCCGTTAACGGTAGCGACTGCAACGATGTCGCGCCTACTTTTTGATGTGGCCTAAGTTCTTGTTTTTGCCGTGCTCGCAGCCTAGGTTCAGGCAAGAACAGGCCGGTATCCGGCCGCGTGTTTGGAGGAATGCAGGATGGGTTCACTCAGCATTTGGCACTGGATCGTGGTGATCGCGGTGGTCCTGCTGCTATTTGGCCGTGGCAAGATTTCCGATCTGATGGGCGACGTGGCGCAAGGCATCAAGGCCTTCAAGAAGGGCATGCAGGACGATGACAAGACTGCGGAGAAGCCCGAGCCGGTCAAGACCATTGATCACAACGCGCAGACGCCCAGCGCGGCGCGGTCGGACGTCGGCAGCAAGGTCGTCTGACCGGTTGGCTGCGGCCGAAATCGCTTGCGGCAGCGTTGCGGCAAACCCGTGGCGATTTCGGCGCGGCTTGCGGCAGGGCCGATTGACGGGTACGCCGGGCGCCAGTCGCGTCGCGTGAGCGGATTTTCGGATGTTTGGCGTTTCCCATGTTTGACATCGGGTGGAGTGAACTGGTCGTCATCGCGGTCGTCGCGCTGATTGCCATCGGCCCGAAGGAGCTGCCCGGCGTGCTGCGCACGGTCGGGCAGTGGATGAGCAAGGTGCGCCGCATGGCCGCCGAGTTCCAGGGCCAGTTCAACGAGGCGATGCGCGAGGCCGAAATGGCCGATCTCAAGAAGTCGTTCGATGAGATCAAGGAAACCGCGACCGGCTTAACCAGCAACAATATCCTGACCACGCTATCGAAGGATGTCGGCGATGCGCTGAAGGTCGACAACATCGATACGCCGGTGATGACGCCGACCACGCCGGAGCCGCCAACGCCCGCGACCTTCGCCGAAGCCGAAACCCATGGAGCGACCTCGGAGCCGCTGGCGATCACGCGCGAGGCGCAAGTCGTCAGCGCCGAACTGCCGCCGGCGGAGCCTGCCTCGGCCGAATTGCCGAAGCCCGATATCCAGAAGGATGTCAAAGCGTCATGAGCGCCGAAGATATCGAGGCCAGCAAAGCGCCGTTGATGGATCACCTGATCGAGCTGCGGTCGCGGCTGATCAAGGCGCTGCTGGCGTTCGGCATTGCGTTCATCTTCTGCTTCTTCTTCGCCAAGCAGATCTACAATGTGCTGGTGTGGCCGTTCGTCTGGGTGGCGGGGCCGGAGAACTCCAAGTTCATCTACACCGCGCTGCTGGAATACTTCATCACGCAGTTGAAGCTGGCGATGTTCGGCGCCGGCTTCATCTCGTTCCCGATCGTCGCCGCGCAGATCTACAAGTTCGTCGCGCCGGGTCTGTATCGCAACGAGCGTCAGGCGTTCCTGCCGTACCTGGTGGCGACGCCGTTCTTCTTCGCGCTCGGTTCGCTGGTGGTGTATTTCCTCGTGCTGCCGATGCTGATCCGCTTTTCGCTCGGGATGCAGCAGGTGGCGGGCGACGAGACGGCGCAGATCGCGCTGCTGCCGAAGGTCGGCGAATACCTGTCGCTGATGATGTCGCTGATCTTCGCGTTCGGCATCGCCTTCCAGTTGCCGGTGATCCTGACGCTGCTCGGCCGCATCGGCGTCATCACCTCCAAGCAACTGCGTGAGAAGCGGCGCTATTTCATCGTCATCGCCTTCGTCATCGCGGCGGTGCTGACGCCGCCGGATGTCATCAGCCAGGCCTCGCTGGCCGGGCCGCTGTTGATCCTCTACGAAGGCTCGATCATCGCCGTCAGTCTGGTCGAGAAGAAAGCCGCCAAGCAAAAGGCCGCGACCGCGACGCCTCCGGCGGCAACGCCGCCATCGCCTCCCGAGGGCACTCCGGCGGAGTAGGGCTCCTGCACAGGTGGTCGTCATCCTGGGGTGCGCGTCTTCGCGCCTCGAAGGATGGGCCGCTTGCACCCTGTCAACGCCATCCTTCGAGGCTCGCCCAAGTGGGCTCGCACCCTCGGATCAAGTCCGAGAGCAGGCTCTCGGGATGACGACTCTGTGCCCGGATTTACCCCAGATTGGTCATGCCCGGGCTTGTCCCGGGCATCCACGCCTTTATACAGACGTTGCCAGCAAGACGTGGATGGCCGGAATGAATCCGGCCATGACGGGAAATCACCATGCACGACATTAAATCGATCCGCGATAACCCCGATGCCTTCGATGCCGCGCTGAAGCGGCGCGGGCTGCAGCCGCTGTCGGCTACGTTGCAGGCGATCGACGAGCGGCGGCGCGCGGCGATCCTGGCGTCGGAGCAGGCGCAGGCGCGGCGCAATTCGGCGTCGAAGGAAATCGGCGAGGCGAAGAAGGCCAGGGACGACGCGCGTGCCACTGCGTTGATGACGGAAGTCGCCGAACTCAAGACGCGAATGCCGCAACTCGAAGCGGAGGCCAAGGCTGCCGACGAAGAACTGAAGAAAGAGCTGGAGCAAATTCCGAACCTGCCGCTCGACGAAGTGCCGGACGGCGCCGACGAGCACGGCAACGTCGAGCATCATCATTACGGCGCCAAGCGCAACTACGCGTTCGCACCGAAGCCGCACTTCGATCTCGGCGAAGCGCTCGGCCAGATGGATTTCAACGCCGCTGCGAAACTGTCCGGCGCGCGCTTCGTCGTTTTGAAGAAAGGTCTGGCGCGGCTGGAGCGCGCCATCGGCCAGTTTTTTCTCGACGTGCATACCGGCGAACACGGCTACACCGAAGTCAATCCGCCGCTCTTGGTGCGCGACGATGCGATGTTCGGCACTGCGCAGTTGCCAAAGTTTCGTGAGGATCAGTTTTCTGCAACGAGCTATCGGGACAACACTGAGATAATGCTCGAAGCTTTGAATACGGCAATCGAGGAAGCGCGATCTGACGGAATAGATGCAATCGAAAAACCTGATGAATTTCGTGCCTACTATTCAAGATCACTAAAAGCAGTTCCCTCGCAGGAAGGTCATTGGCTTATCCCCACCGCAGAAGTGCCGCTGACCAATCTCGTTCGCGAATCCATTCTCGACGAAAAAGAACTGCCGATGCGATTAACCGCGCTGACGCCATGCTTCCGCGCCGAAGCCGGTGCGGCGGGACGCGACACGCGCGGCATGATCCGGCAGCATCAGTTCACCAAGGTCGAACTGGTGTCGATCACCACGCCGGAGGAATCGAAGAACGAACACGAGCGGATGTTGTCGTGCGCCGAGGAAGTGCTGCGCCGGCTCGGGCTGCATTATCGCGTCATGACGCTTTGCACGGGCGACATGGGCTTCGCCTCGCAGAAGACCTACGACATCGAAGTGTGGATGCCGGGACAAGGCGAGGGCGGTGCCTATCGCGAAATCTCGTCGTGTTCGGTGTGCGGCGACTTCCAGGCGCGGCGCATGGATGCGCGCTATCGCGGCAGCGATAACAAGCCGCGTTTCGTGCACACGCTGAACGGTTCGGGCACGGCGGTCGGCCGCGCGCTGATCGCGGTCATTGAAAACTATCAGCAGGCGGACGGCTCCATCGCGGTGCCGGATGTGTTGTTGCCTTATATGGGCGGGTTGAAGGTGATCGAGCGGGCGGGGTGAGATCGTCCGCACGACGCCGAACGAGATGACTGCGTCATCGCCGGGCTTGACCCGGCGATCCATCGTTTTCAGATGATGGATGCGCGGATCAAGTCCGCGCATGACGGATGTGAACGAGGTAAGGTCGCGCGGTCCATCGACGTTTTGCTTGGACGTGACGCGAATGAATACGTGATTGGCCGGGACAAATCCGGTCATGACAGAAAAACATAAGGTTGAGCGAATGCGCATTCTTTGCACCAACGACGACGGCATTCACGCGCCGGGCCTGCAGATCGTCGAACAGATCGCCAACGCGTTGTCCGACGACGTCTGGGTGGTCGCGCCGGAGCTCGATCAGTCCGGCGTGTCGCATTCGCTGTCGCTGAACGATCCGCTGCGGCTGCGTGAAGTCAGCGAGCGGCACTTCGCAGTGCGCGGCACACCGACCGATTGCGTTATCATGGGTGCGCGGCACATCCTCGGCGAGAAATTGCCGGAACTGGTGCTGTCCGGCGTCAACAAGGGCCGCAACGTTGCCGAGGACGTGGTCTATTCCGGCACCATTGCCGGGGCGCTGGAAGGCACCATTCTTGGCCTGCCGTCGTTCGCGCTGTCGCTGGAATTCTCGTTCGAAACGCGCAGCAATCCAAATTGGGAAACCGCATTGCAGTTCGGGCCGCAGGTCATCCGCGATGTGATGAAGGCGGGCGTGCCGAAGAACACAGTCATCAACGTCAACTTCCCGTCGTGTGCGCCCGATCAGGTCGCCGGCGTGAAAGTGACGCGGCAGGGCAAGCGCAATCTCGGTTTTCTCAAAGTCGATCGCCGCCACGACGGTCGCGGCAATCCGTACTTCTGGATCGGCTTCGAGAAGCTGGCGATGGTCGATACGCCGGCGGAAGGCACCGACCTTGCGGCGCTCGCCGCCAACTATATTTCGGTGACGCCGCTGCGGCTCGACCGCACCGACGATGCGTTCTCGGAAAAGCTGACGGCGACGCTGAAGTAGCGGGGCAAGCGCGTTGGTCGCCATCGCGACAGTGGTGCGGCTCCGCGCGTCATCCTGAGTGTCTGACTCGAAATGTAATGCGTCGGATCAAACGACTTCGGCGTTGTCCCCGCGAAGGCGGGGACGACGGCTGATCGTGATGGCGTGCGCTGAGCCAGCATTATAGCAACACCGTCATCACCGGGCTTGTCCCGGTGATCTACGTCTTTACGGCGGTGTCTTCATGGCGGTGAGCGAAACAAGAGTCGTGCGCAATCGATTGCGCTGCAATGAGGACGTCGGCAGCGTTGCCAGAGATGCGTGGAGGATAAATCGTTACGCCGCGGCGTTGCCGCTCAGCGCCGTCTCGATCATCTGCTCCAGCGCTTCCATCTGAAATGGCTTCTGCAGCGACGGGCGGCCGCGAAATTCTTCCGGGATTCCTTGCAGGCCATAACCGGTGGTGAAGATGTAAGGCAGCTTGCGCGCTTCGATGGTGTGCGCCACCGGCGTGATGACCTTGCCGTTGACGTTGACGTCGAGGATCGCGATGTCGAAGCGGGCGGTCTGGGCAAGATGCATGGCCTCGTCGATCTCGCCGGCTTCGGCGACCACCGAGTATCCGAGGTCCTCCAGCATTTCCGCGACCATCATACGGATCATGACCTCGTCTTCGACGAGGAGCACTGAGCCGCCTTGCGGCTTCGATGCAGTCATGGTGAAGTCCTTGCCCATATCCCGGAACCAGATTCGCAAATATTGCTACCGAAAGCAATGATTTGCGATGTGCCGAATGCCTGTCTTGCAGGCTGTTGCGTAGCGGCAAGGCCGGCCGCCCGGAAGAGTGCCGGATGCCGCAGGCCGGCGAAATTATGTAAACTTCTCCGCGATATGACTGCTGACGGTGCGGCGGCGGGCTTTCGCGGATGCTTGTTGCGCCGCCCAATCCGGACGTCAGGGTGATCAAGAGACCGTCATGGCAACTGCCGACCAAATGCCCTCCGAGAAGTTGATGTTTCAATTGAGCCTGCGCCGTCGCGGCATCAGCGATCAGGCGGTGCTGCGTGCGATGGAAGACGTGCCGCGTGACGTGTTCGTCGCCGCGGAGGATCGCGCCGCCGCCTGGCGCGACACCGCGCTCGGTATCGCCTGCGGCCAGACCATCAGTCAGCCGTTCGTCGTCGCTTACATGACCGAGCAATTGCAGTTGCGCCCCGAGCATCGCGTGCTCGAGGTCGGTACCGGCTCGGGCTATCAGGCAGCGATCCTGTCGCGGCTGTGCCATAGCGTGCTGACGGTGGAGCGTTTCCGTACGCTCGCCGATAGCGCGCGTAAGCGGCTCGAACAGGTCGGCTGCCACAATGTCGAGGTGATGCTGGCCGATGGCCTCAACCTCGCCGGCAACATCGGGCCGTTCGATCGGATCATCGTCACCGCGGCGATGACCGAAATTCCAGCCTCGCTGACCGAGCGGCTGCAGCCGGACGGCATTCTGGTGGCGCCGGTCGGGCCGCCCAATGGTCGGCAGACGCTGGTGCGGGTGCAGATGACCGGCGAGGGGCTGTCGCGGCGCGAGCTGGTTGAGGTGCGGTTTGTTCCGGCGCTGCCCGGACTCGCGCGGGAGATGTAGCCGGCGCGCGCTGCCTGATAACGCGAATGGTGAATCAATTTTAGGAGTCTTAAAACCTTATTTACTGCCCCTGTGTTTACTCAAATTCATAGTTGTATTGCGTAAGAGTGAGTAACCATGTCGCGCGTAGTCGAGTTGCTTTGCTCGCGCCATGCCCCGCGAGTTGCGGTGCTGGCGCTCATGTCGATCGGTTTCAGCGGTTGCAGCGCCGATATGTCGACGCGGTTTGCGCAAGATCCGCTCTCCAACCCATTTTCGTCGCGTTCGGAAGCGACCGGCGCCGTGCGCAACGCGCCGTATGCGTCAGCCGCTCCCGCGCCGCAGGTCGAGCGGCGGGAACTGCCGCAGTACAATCGTCCGCAGCATCAGGATTACTCGTCGTCGGCGTTGCCGCCACCGGTCTCCGCACCGCAGAGCTATCCGGTGTCGTCGGGCGTGTCCGGCGGCAGCCGGGGCGTCGCGTCGTATACGCCACCGGCACGGGGACCGATCGAGTCCACCGGTTCCACCGCACCGCGTTCGGTGGCGGCAGCGCCTGCGGCTTCGCGCGGCACCACCATCATCGTCGGCACCAGCGATACGCTCGAAGGTCTGGCGCGGCGCTACAACGTTTCGAGCGCGGCCATTCTACAAGCCAACGGTTACAAGGGGCCGCGCGCCTTGCAGCCTGGTCAGCAGCTGATCATTCCGCGCCAGGTGACGGCGGCGGCGCAACCGGCCGCGCCGGCTCCGGTCGCGGCTGCTCCGGCAGCCGTGGCGGCTGCGGGAACGCATTACGTGAACAGCGGTGACACGCTGATGAGCATCGCGCGGCGCAACCACATCTCGGTCGCTGAACTGGCGCGCGCCAACAACATGTCGCCGACGGCGCAACTCAAGATGGGCAGCAAGATCGTGGTGCCCGGCAAGAAAGTCGCCGAAGCTGCGCCCATGGCTGCGCCGCAGGCGGTTGCGGCTCCGGCCCAGCCCGCGCCGGTCAAGGTTGCCGAAGCCACGCCGGTCGAGCCGGTGCAGAAGGCGCGGCTCGCCAGCGCCACCGAAACACCTGCCGCTGCGGCGGCTGCCGCACCGTCTCCGGTGAAGTCGGCCGAAGCCACCGGCGCGCTGCCGACCTTCCGCTGGCCGGTGCGCGGCCGCGTCATCACCGCTTACGGCGCCAAGACCAACGGCAAGGCCAATGACGGCATCAACGTCGCGGTACCGGAAGGTACGCCGGTCAAGGCGGCCGAAGACGGCGTCGTGGCTTATTCCGGCAACGAGTTGAAGGGCTACGGCAACCTGATCCTGGTGCGGCATTCGAACGGCTATGTCACCGCTTACGCCCATGCCAGCGAATTGCTGGTGAAGCGCGGAGACACCATCAAGCGCGGCCAGATCATCGCCAAGTCGGGTCAGACCGGCGAAGCCGGTTCACCGCAGCTGCACTTTGAAATCCGCAAGGGCTCGTCGCCGGTCGATCCGCTGCAGTTCCTCAACGGGGCGTGAGCGTCTCCACAATCTTGCGGAAAATAACAGATTTATCCACGTCATGGCCGGGCTTGTCCCGGCCATTTACGTCTAGGTCGTGGTGTGATGAAGACGTGGATGCCCGGGACAAGCTCGGGCAGGACGAGTTTAGTGCTGCTATCCTTCGAGGCTCCACGCTATGCGTGTCGCACCTCAGGATGACGCTTCGCGGTTTGCCATTCACTTCACCGCCAAACGCACGCCCATGCGGCCCGCCAGCTCCTGCGTGAACTGCCAGGCGACGCGGCCCGAACGCGAGCCGCGCGTCGTCGACCACTCCAGCGCCTCGCGCTCCAGGTCATCGGGATCGACCTTGATACCGAAGTGACGGCAATAGCCTTGCACCATGGCGAGGTATTCGTCCTGGCTGCACTTGTGGAAGCCGAGCCACAGTCCGAAGCGATCCGACAGCGACACCTTTTCCTCGACGGCTTCGCCGGGATTGATCGCGGTGGAGCGTTCGTTCTCGACCATCTCGCGCGCCAGCAGGTGACGGCGGTTCGACGTCGCGTACAGGATGACGTTGTCGGGGCGGCCCTCGATGCCGCCTTCGAGCACGGCCTTCAGCGACTTGTACGACGCATCGTTGCCGTCGAACGACAGGTCGTCGCAGAAAACGATGAACATGTAATCCGAGGCGCGTAGCAGCGTCATCAGCGCGGGCAGGCTCTCGATGTCCTCGCGATGGATTTCGATCAGCTTGAGCCGGCCGTTGACGTCGGGCCGGGCGTTGACGCTGGCATGCGCCGCCTTGACCAGCGACGACTTGCCCATGCCGCGCGCGCCCCAGAGCAGCGCGTTGTTGGCGGGCAGGCCGGTGGCGAAACGCTCGGTGTTCTCGATCAGGATGTCCCGCATCCGGTCGATGCCCTTGAGCAGCCCGAGATCGACGCGATTGACCTTCGGCACCGGGGCCAGCCGGCCGTTCGGATGCCAGATGAAGGCGGCGGCATCCGCCAGCGAATCTGCTGCCGGGCGGGCGGGGGTGCTGGCGGCCAGATGGGCCGCGATGGCTTCCAGGGCCTGGGCGATGCGCTCGTCGGCGCCAATGCCAGAACCGGCGGGAGGACGTTTTGTCGCGACGGCTTGCGGCTTGGCCGCACGGCGGCCGGCGCGCGCGGCGGCGGGGCGGGACGTGGCACGAACAGCGGTTTTACGGGTGTTTTTTGACATCTTTTGGGTTCCTGACGCAGCACCCTTATCGGCCCTTGCACGATGCCGCAAGCCGGGCAAATGGTGTGGCTGAAGAGGCCGGGATGCGGCGTTGCAATTGGGACCGTGGCCGTTATAGTCCGCGCGAATTTGCCTAAAACCGGCCCGGATGCCACCGCGTCGCGCCGGTTGACCTCCATTTCACAAGGAATCTCTGATGCTGATTACCCCCGCCTTTGCTCAGGCCGCCGGCGCGGCTGGCGATACCAACAGCATGTTGATGTCGCTGCTGCCGTTCGCGCTGATCTTCGTCATCATGTACTTCCTGATTCTGCGGCCGCAGCAGCGCAAGGTGAAGGAGCACAACGATCTGGTGAAGAACATCCGCCGTGGTGACACGGTTGTGACCAGCGGGGGACTTGTCGGCAAGGTCACCAAGGTGGTGGATGACGAGCAGATCGAATTCGAAATTTCGGATGGCGTCCGGGTGCGGCAGATGCGGCAGATGATCTCCGGCGTTCGCACCAAGGGCGAGCCGGCCAAGGACAAGGGCGAAGCCAAGGACGGAGCGTCGGCGAGCTAACGTTCCGGAGCCATCGCGGTTCGGACCACGTTCGAACCGCAGCTCCTATGATTTTGATTTGACGCGTTTTCTTCAAGCGAACCGGTATCCACGTCGCACGAAAACGCTATAGTCCTCGCTGCAATTCCGGAAAGTCTGACGGGTCAACTCGATGTTGTATTTTACGCGGTGGAAGGCGCTGGCGATTATCGCAACGGCGCTGCTGGTGTGCCTTTGCGCCGTTCCGAATTTCTTCCCCGAAGCCACCGTGAAGACCTGGCCGAAATGGGCGCAGCGGCATCTGGTGCTGGGCCTCGATTTGCAGGGCGGTTCGCACATCCTGCTCGAGGTGGATGCCAAGTCGGTCAAGAAGGACAAGCTCGATCAGGTGCGCGACGATACCCGCCGCGTGCTGCGTGAAGCGCGCATCGGCTACACCGGTCTCGCCGTGAAAGCGGATGCGGTCGAAGTCCGCGTCAAGGAGCCGGATCTCGAAAAGGCGCTGGCCAAGCTGCGCGAGCTGTCCCAGCCGCTCGGCGGCATCCTCGGATCCAGCGGGCAGCGCAGCCTCGAAGTCAGCGATGCTGGTGGCGGCCTGATCCGGATGACGGTGCCGCTTGCCGCGATCAACGATCGCATCCGGCAGTCGGTCGATCAGTCGATCCAGATCGTCGAGCGCCGCGTCAACGAGCTTGGCACCGTCGAGCCGCTGATCCAGCGGCAAGGGCTGGACCGCATTCTGGTGCAGGTGCCCGGCTTGCAGGATCCGACCCGCCTGAAGGAACTGCTCGGCAAGACCGCGAAACTCGATTTCCGCATGGTCGACAGCTCGGTGTCGGCCGACCAGGCGATGCAGGGCAAGGCGCCGCCGGATTCCGAAGTGCTGATGAGCGCGCAGGAGCCCAAGGTTCCGTACGTCATCAAGAAGGAAGTGCTGGTTTCCGGCGCCGACCTGACCGACGCGCAGCCGGGCTTCGACCAGCGCACCAGCGAACCGATTGTGACGTTCCGCTTCAACTCGTCGGGCTCGCGCAAGTTCGCCGATGCGACGATCAAGAACGTCGGCCAGCCATTCGCCATCGTGCTCGATAACGAGGTGATCTCGGCCCCGGTCATCCGCGAGCCGATCACCGGCGGCTCTGGGCAGATTTCCGGCAGCTTCACCGTGCAGCAGGCCAACGACCTCGCCATCCTGTTGCGCGCCGGTGCGCTGCCTGCGCCGCTGACCATCATCGAAGAACGCACCGTGGGCCCCGGCCTCGGTCAGGACTCGATCGAGAAGGGCGAGCTTGCCGCCTATGTCGGCTCGATCCTCGTCATCGTCTTCATGCTGTTGACTTACCGGCTGTTCGGCGTGTTCGCCAACATCGCGGTGGCGATCAACGTGGCGATGATCTTCGGTGTGCTGTCGCTGTTGAATGCCACGCTGACGCTGCCCGGCATCGCCGGCATCGTGCTGACGGTGGGCATCGCTGTGGACTCCAACGTGCTGATTTACGAGCGCATCCGTGAGGAACTGCGCGGCGGCCGCACGGCGATCACCGCCATCGACGCCGGGTTCAAGCGCGCGCTGGCCACCATTCTGGATTCCAACATCACCACCTTCATCGCCGCTGCGGTGCTGTTCTACATCGGTACCGGCCCGGTGCGCGGCTTCGCCGTGACGCTCGGCATCGGCATCATCACCACGGTGTTCACCGCGTTCGAAGTGACGCGGCTGATCGTTGCGGGGTGGGTGTGGTGGAAGCGGCCGCAAAACGTGCCGATTTGAGACGGAGTCGGCTGTGACGACACACATGGTACTAATTGGCCTTGCGGTCCTGATCGTGGTGCTGACGCTGCTCAGCATCTTCAACGTGCTGCCGTCTCTGCGCATCGTGCCGGACGACACCAAGTTCGACTTCACGCAGTTCCGGCGCATCAGCTTCCCGATCTCGGCGGTGCTGTCGATCTGCGCTATCACGCTGTTCTTCACCCATGGGTTGAACTTCGGCATCGACTTCAAGGGCGGCACGCTGCTCGAGGTGCAGACCAAGTCCGGCGACGCCGATCTCGCGGCGATGCGCACGACACTGAGCGGGCTCGGTCTCGGCGAAGTGCAACTGCAGCAGTTCGGCAGCGCGTCCAACGTGCTCATTCGTGTCGCCGAACAGCCGGGCGGCGATGAGGCGCAGCAAGCCGCAGTGCAGAAGGTGCGCGGCGCGCTGGGCAACAACGTCGAGTATCGCCGCGTCGAAGTGGTTGGCCCGCGCGTCTCCGGCGAGTTGCTGGCCTACGGCATGCTCGGCCTTATTCTGGCAATCGTCGGCATCCTGATTTACCTGTGGTTCCGCTTCGAGTGGCAGTTCGCGCTCGGCGCCATGGTCGCCAACGTCCACGACATCGTGCTGACGATCGGATTCATGTCGATTTCACAGGTCGATTTCGACCTGACGAGTATCGCGGCGCTGCTGACCATTCTCGGTTATTCGCTCAACGATACCGTCGTGATCTACGACCGTATTCGCGAGATGCTACGGCGCTACAAGAAGATGCCGATGCCCGAGTTGCTCAACGAGTCGATCAATTCGACGCTGTCGCGCTCGATCATCACCCACGTCACGGTCACGCTGGCCCTGTTCGCGCTGCTGATATTCGGCGGCAACGCCATCCACAGCTTCACTGCGGTGATGATGTTCGGCGTCGTGCTGGTCGGCACCTACACCTCGATCTTCATCGCCGCGCCGATCCTGATCTACCTCAACGTCGGCATTCATCGCGAAGACGCCGCGCCGGAAAAGGCTGCCAAGCCGGTCAAGGCAGACAAGCCCGTCAAGGCTTGATCGTGCCGCCGGACGCGGACTCTCCGCATCTGCCGCGCTCGGCGCCGATCGATGCTTATGGCGCCGGCGGCTTCCGTTTTGCGGAGATGTCGCATCGCGGCTCGCTGCTGTGCCTGCCGGACTCGATGTGGGCGTGGCCGGTGACGCGCCCGCAGGAGATCGACCGCACTTCGCTGGCGCGGGTATTCGAGCAGGCCAGCGGCATCGATACGCTGATCATCGGCACCGGCAATGACGTGTGGCTGCCGCCGCAGGAGTTGCGCGAGGCGCTGCGCCGACTGCATGTCGGCATCGATGCGATGCAGACCGGACCGGCGATCCGCACCTACAACATCATGGTCGGCGAGCGGCGTCGCGTCGCGGCGGCGCTCATCGCGGTGTCATGAGCGGCGAGGCGACAGGCGGCGATGCCGCGGCGTTTTGTGCCGCCGAGGTGCGGTTGCACGATTTCCCGCGTTACGCCTCGACACTGTTCGTGACGCCGCCGCAGCGCCGCGCGCTGCTGGCGCTGTATGCTTTCAATGTCGAAGTCGCGCGCGTGCGCGAACACATTCGCCAGCCGCTGGCGGGCGAAATCCGTCTGCAATGGTGGAGCGACATGCTGGAAGGCGGCGGCCACGGCTATGTCGAGGGCAGCCCGGTTGCCGCCGAATTGCTCGCGGCGATCAAGGCCTACGACCTGCCGGTGGCGCGGCTGTTGTGCCTGATCGAGGAGCATCAGTTCGATCTCTACAACGATCCGATGCCGACGCGCGAGGCGCTGGCGTCGTATCTCGACGGATCGGTCGCGGTCCTGTTCGCGCTAGCGGCGAAAATCCTCGGCAGCCTGTCGCCCGAAATTGAGCACGTCGCACGCCATGCCGGGCAGGTCGCCGGTGCGGCGGATGTTATCGCCACGTTGCCGATGGACGCTGCTCGGCGGCAATTGTTCCTACCGGTCGAATTGCTCGCGGCGCATGGCGCCAACAGCGAGGAAGTCTTCGCCGGCGTCGCGACGCCCAAGTTGCGTGCGGTGCTCGATCAGCTGATCGATGAGGCGACGGCGCATTACAATGCCACGCTGAAAGAATTGTCGGGCCTGCCGGGCGCGGTGCGTCCGGCATTTCTGCCGCTGGCCTGGGCGGGCCGCAGGCTCGATGTCGCGCGGCGGCCGGGCTACGACATGTTCGCCGTGCAGCAGGCATCGCGGTTGCGGTTGCTGTGGACGCTGTGGCGCGCCTCGCGATCGAGGATCTATCGCGGTTAGCGTCATTGCGAGGAGCGTTCGTCATCCTGAGGTGCGAGCCGCTGTTGCGGTGAACCTCGAAGGATAGCGAACTGTGCCGCGTCATCCTTCGCGGCTGAGTAGTGCGACGATACTCAAGCCGTCTACTCCGCGAAAGCGGAGTATCCAGTATCCTCTATCATCTCGGATTTTCTGAAGCTCGCGGCGTACTGGATCGTCCACCTTCGCGGACGATGACGTATATTTTCCGGTCAGGATGACGGCGCGACGTTGTGATCCGCGGTTTCGAAATTGAAGCGGTCGCGCAGGTTCTTGCGCGCGTCGAGGATGGGGCGCATCAGCGCGCGGTCGGCATCGTTGCGCAACAGCGGATCGATCAGATCGACCTGATTCATCGCCACAAGTTGCAGGATTTCGGTGCGCACCTTGCCGATGGCATCGCGCGGCAGCGCAGGCACCACCTGAATGTGTTCCGGCGGCTTCGGCTCCTTGATGGCGGCAAGCTGCGCCTGCAACTGGTTCTCGATATCCGGACGATCGGATTCGGCGAACGCGTAAAGCCCGACGCCGCTGCGGCGGTCGGCGAATGCGACGATGGCGACGTCACGCACGTCGGCGTGGCCCAGCATCGCATCGCGCAGGACCGGCGCATCGTTGACGAGACGGCGGCCGCCGCCTTCGCGGTCGGTGAAGTTGAAGATGCCGCGCGTGATCGCCTTGTAGACTTTCTTGCCGGTCATCAGCCAGATGCGCGCCACCGCCGACTTGCGCGCGAGGATCTTGCGTTCCTTCGGCGTCAACGCGTCCGGCGCGTAGGTGCGCTTGTGCTTGAGCATGTGCCGCAGGTCTTCGTAGGCGGCGATACGAAACAGCTTGCTGCGCTTGCGGAAGCACACCGCGAGCTGGAAGTCGGTGAGATAAGCTTGTCCGTCGCTGCCGCGCAGCCAGTTCTGTTCCTTGGCGAGATCGTTGTGACAGATTCCGCGGCGATGCAGCTTGCGCAGCGCCTCGCGCGCCGAACGGAAATAGGCCGCGTCGTTGACCGGCTTGGCGAGATGCAACGCGACGCCGTCGATGAAGCCGCGCACCAGCGCCTTTTGCCCGGCCCACAACAGTGCGGGTCCGACGTGCAGGTCATGCGCCAGTTTCAGCGCGCGGCGTTCGCGGCTGAACAGATGATAGGCGAGGCCATACGACCACCACGGCACCTGATCGAGGCGGCGCAGCACCGCATCGACATCGCCGCTTTCGGTGCGAAAACGTCCGCGTTCGACGGTGGAGAACACGTCGCGCTTGAGCAGCACGCCTTCGGTCCATTTTTCGGACAGCGCGGCGGCGTCCTGTTTCGGCAAGCCCATAGGTGATGTCCGGGATCAGGCGGCGCGCGCGATGCGCAGACTGTCGGCGATCCAGCGATCGAGATCCGACAATGCGCGGGCGCTGATGGCCTGCTTCTTCGCCACGGTTTTTTCGTTGCCGCGCAGCCGCGTGCCATCGGCCTTGCGCGTCGGCGGATTGGCGAGCGGCGGAAACAGCCCGAAGTTGATGTTCATCGGCTGGAACGAGCGCGGTCCGGCATCGATGGTTTCGATATGGCCGCCGGTGATGTGGCCGAGCAGCGCGCCGAACGCCGTGGTCGGCGGCGGCGGCGGCAATTCGCGGCCTTGCGCATTGGCGGCGGCGCAGAGCCCCGCGATCAAACCGACGCTGGCGGATTCGACATAGCCTTCGCAGCCGGTGATCTGGCCGGCGAAGCGCAGATGCGGCGCGGCGCGCAACCGCAATTGAGCATCGAGCAGCTTCGGCGAATTGAGGAAGGTGTTGCGATGCAGGCCGCCGAGCCGCGCGAACTCGGCATTCTCGAGGCCGGGAATGGTGCGGAACACGCGCATCTGCGCGCCGTGCTTCAGCTTGGTCTGGAAGCCGACGAGGTTATAGAGCGTGCCGAGCTTGTTGTCCTGGCGCAGTTGCACGATGGCGTAGGGCTTCACCGTGGGATCGCGCGGATTGGTCAGGCCGACCGGCTTCATCGGGCCGTGACGCAAGGTCTCGCGGCCGCGCTCCGCCATCACCTCGATCGGCAGGCAGCCGTCGAAATAGGGCGTGTTGATTTCCCAGTCCTTGAAGTCGACCTTTTCGCCCTCGATCAGCGCATCGACGAAAGCGTCGTATTGCTCGCGCGTCATCGGGCAATTGAGATAATCGGCGCCGTTGCCGCCGGGGCCGACCTTGTCGTAGCGCGACTGGAACCACGCCACCGACATGTCGATGGAATCGCGATGCACGATCGGCGCGATGGCGTCGAAGAAGGCGAGGGCATCCATGCCGGTCAAAGCGCGGATCGCTTCCGCCAGCGGCGCCGACGTCAGCGGTCCGGTGGCGACGATGACGTTGCCCCATTCGGCCGGCGGGATGACGGCGACTTCCTCGCGCTGGATCTCGATCAGCGGATGTTCGGCCAGCGCCCTGGTGACGGCGGCGGAGAAGCCGTCGCGGTCCACCGCCAGCGCGCCACCGGCCGGCACCTGATGCGCGTCGGCGGCGCGCATGATCAGCGAACCCAGTCGGCGCATCTCGGCGTGCAACAGGCCAACGGCATTATTAGCCGCGTCATCGGAGCGGAACGAATTGGAACAGACGAGCTCGGCAAGCCCATCGGTGTGGTGGGCCTCGGTTGGCCGCACCGGCCGCATCTCGTGCAGTACGACGCGGACGCCGGATTCGGCGATCTGCCAGGCAGCTTCGGAGCCGGCGAGGCCGCCGCCAACGACATGGACGGGCGCGGCAGAGTTCGGGTGATCCATCATGGCGCACAGGTAGCGCGTTTTGCGCCGGAGTGGAATCCGATTTGCCGCGAGGTATCAACAGCCTGTGCGCTTCGCCAGCACGCTGCCGAGGGCCGGACACGACAACGCCCGCGCGAAGCGGGCGTTGGCCGAAGTCAAACTGAAATCGAGCAGTTAGTTCTGGGAACCGGCAGCGATACGCTGAATGTCCGAGCGATCGATGCCGATATCGGCGAGCTCGCGATCGCTGAGCTGGGACAACTCGTTCACGTTGCGCTGGTAATCCCGGAACGCCTGGATCATGCGGATGAGCGAGAGGAACATGGTAATCTCCTTGTCTTCACGATTCAGCTCTTCAAGAAGCGCTGCGTCGTTGAGGCCAATATAGAACCTATATCGCGTTGCAACAGTTCAATTGTTGCGATGCAGCTAATCGAATAATGCATACCTAAGCAAGAAATGATTAACCCTTGCAAATTAGGGCGGCTCAGCCCGCCACAGACACTGGCAGCAGCAGCAAAAGGATCGTCGGCTGACGATATATGTCTTATTATTCCTATTCTTAGTCCGAAAACGTGAAATTATTCGCGAATCGCGCCGGGGTGGTTTCAGCGCTTGGCGACGTTGGGTCGCAGCGCATCCTGGCGTAGCAGGGCGGCCGGACATCTTGCCGCAGCTGCTCCCTCGTCATGCAAATGTCGCATGTGCCGACATATAAATGAATATAAATTCATTATATAGGCCGTAGCTGCCCATAGGGCCGGGTTTCGGCCCGTGGAATTCCATCCTGCGTTGGGTTCTTAAGGACCGCTACGGTCCGCGCGCCAGCTGGTCGGCGAAATAGGCGATGGTCTTGGCGTAGACCTCGCTCTTGTTCCATTGCTGGATCACCGCGAAATTGGCCGAGCCCGGCTCCCAGTCCTTGCCGCGTTGCCAGCCGTAGCTGGCGAGGTAGTTCGCCGTCGAGGCCAGCACGTCGGGCGCGCTGCGCAACAGGTCAGCGCGGCCGTTGCCGTCGAAGTCGACCGCGAACTTGACGTAGGACGACGGCATGAACTGGGTCTGGCCGATCTCCCCCGCCCAGGCGCCGCGCATTTCACCCGGCTTGAGGTCGCCGTGCGCAACGATACGCAGCGCGTCCATCAGCTCGCCGCGAAACATCTCGGCGCGGCGGCAATCGTAAGCCAGCGTCGCCAGCGAGCGGATGGTCGGGAATTTGCCGATGTTGACGCCGAAATCTGTCTCGAGGCCCCAAATCGCCACCAGTACCGCGCCCGGCACGCCGTAGCTCTTTTCGATCCGCGACAAGGCCGATCCGTATTGCAGCATCATGTTGCGACCACGGCCAAGGCGCGGCGGCACCATGCGGCCGGAAAACTGTTCGAAGCTTTGCTTGAACACGTGTTGTTCGCGATCGTGCGCCAGCACGCTCTGGTCGAGCGTGACGCCGGCGAGTCCGGCGTCGATCGCGCTTTGCGCAATGCCTTTGCCGGCGGCCTCGGTTTTGAAATCGGTCAGCCATGCGTCGAAGTTGCCGCTGCCGCAGGCCACTGCAGCGCGTGCCCCGGTCGCGGGCGCTGCGAGCAGACAGGCTAGGGCGAGGGCGGGCAAAGCGAAACTGGAAAGGCGACGGCGGATTGTCATGCGCGGTTCTCTGGACGAGATGTGCCCATTCTGGACCGGGCCATGCGGCGAGCAATTTCAATCGAACTGGATACCGCATTTGCGGCGACATTAAGCGCGACGGGTTTTTCGCGCGAGATCGCGACGGTGCCGCGATGGCTCGCAAGGATGTGCGAGATGACGGCGGATGTCGTCATCTCGCGTTGCCGGATCGGATCATTGCGGCTTCTTCTGCCGCCAGGGAAACAGTGCCGCAGGGAAATCCGCAGCTGGCCGTCGCTCCCGCTGCGGCGGCAGAACTTCGGATTGGGGATTGGGATTGGGCTCGAGTGCCTTGCGATAGAGATGCCATGTCGCGTGACCGAGCAACGGCATGACGATAGCAAGGCCGAGGAAGAATGGAAGCGAACCCAGCAGCAATAGCGCTGTGACGATCAGACCCCAGACCGCCATCGTCAGCGGATTTTTCGCCACCACTCGCATCGACGTCAGCATGGCGTCGGCAATGCTGGCGTGCCGGTCGAGCATCATCGGGAAAGAGACCACGCTCACGCACAGCGCGACAAGGGCGAATAGGAAGCCGATGCCGCAGCCAAGCACGATCAGGGTCCAGCCTTCGCGCGTTGTCAGCACGCGAGTCAGGAAGCCGCGCATCTCGGCGGCCGGTTCGTAGCCGAACGTCGAGACGTAGATGGCTTGCGCGGTCGCAACCCACACCACGAACAGGGCCAGCAGCATCGTGCCCAATCCGAGCATCGAACCGAACGACGGCGAACGCAGCACCGAAGTTGCCTGCCACGCCGACGGCTGTTCGCCAAGTTCGCGGCGACGGCTGAGTTCATAGAGACCAAGCGCGGCGAATGGCCCAAGCAAGGCGAAGCCGGCGGCTAGCGGAAACAACAGCGGCAGCACCGAATAGCCCAGCACGGCGCGCGCGAGCACGAGGCCGAGCACCGGATAGATCACGCAAAGGACGATGGCGTGACTCGGTACGGCCTTGAAATCTTCCCATCCCATTCGAAGAGCATCATGCAGATCGGAAATGCCAATGCGTTGCACTGCCGGCCCCGGCGACACGGGTGTGTCGGCGTGCGCCAGCGGTGAGACATTGCCGGTATATGAACTAGCCATGGTCGCTGTCTCCCTTGCCGCAAGGACAACACCGACCGTCTCAAACGGCATGTGTTGCCGCGAATGGACACGATCACGATCAAGCCAGACGCGAGAGCAACAGTTTGGCTTGCCGCGACCTGTAAGGAAATTATACCGCTGAACATGAAAATTGTCGCGAACTGTTTGTCGAAAAGCGGCGGGAACATCCGAGCCGGCGTTGCGTTATGTCGGTTCGCTTCGCTGGGTCGGAGCCGCCAATTGTGTTGGCTTCAAAAGAGTGTCAGGGCAGGGTGGTGTGACACTGGTATGTCATCTCAACACAGCGTGCGGTACGCGACGCGTGCGGTACGATGTGCCTGCATTGGCAATCGTGGATCGAGCGGCTAAGCTCGCGGCGCGGCGATCCGGGTGTTCTGTCCGGTGCTGCTGATTTTGCCGCCTTTTCTGTTCACGCTGTGTTGAAACGATATTGGGAGTAACTGTTATGAGCATTTTCGGAAAAATCATGGGCGCGATTTTCGGCACCAAAGCCGATGCCGCGACGCCAGGGGCCGCGCCTGCGGGCGGTTCGTCCGGTGCCGCGCCTGCCGCGCCGGGTGCTGCGCCAGCGCAGACCGTCGACGTTGCTCCCATTCTCGACAAGGCCGTTGCGGCCAAGGGCGAAAAGTTGGCATGGCGCACATCGATCGTCGATTTGATGAAGGCGCTCGATATCGATTCCAGCCTGTCGGCGCGCAAGGAGCTCGCCAAGGAATTGGGTTACACCGGCGACACCAACGACTCGGCGTCGATGAACATCTGGCTGCACAAGCAGGTGATGATCAAGTTGGCGGCGAACGGCGGCAAGCTGCCTGACGATCTCAAGACCTGATCGCCAGTCCGGATCGCGTCAAGACAAAGGCCCGCAGCGATGCGGGCCTTTTGCTATGCGGCATACGGTGGCCGGCGCGGTGCTGTATGTCACGGCGCCTTGAGGAACCAGGTCGTTGGTAATTTTACGCTTGAGCCAGCGGCATTTCGGCGCGATGGTGCCTAAGCACCGTTTTGGGCTGCTGCGGTCCGGGCGTCGTGCATCAACAATCAAACAAGAAGAGCGAAAGGGAAATGCCCTCATGAAGGATCTCAACCGCCGGACCATCCTGGCGACCGGCGCCGTGGCGCTGGCCGGAGCAGCCTCGCGTAGCAGCGTCGCGGAAGCGCAGGCCGCGCCGAAGCCGCTGTTCTCCGTCGCGCCCGTCACCATTCCGATCGCCGGTGAGGCGGAAGTGTTTCCGGTGCGCCGTATCTATTGCATCGGGCGCAACTACGCGGCGCATGCGATCGAGCGTGGCTCCGATCCCAACCGCGAGCCGCCGTTCTTTTTCCAGAAGCCGACCGACGCCATTCAATACGTGGCTGTCGGCACCGTTGGCGATCATGTCTATCCGCTTCTGACCAAGAACTATCATCATGAGGTCGAACTGGTCGCAGCGCTGAAATCTGGCGGCACGCACATTCCTCCGGAGAAGGCGCTCGAGCACGTCTACGGCTATGCGCTCGGCCTCGACATGACCCGGCGCGATCTTCAGAACGAAATGGCGGCGCTGAAGAAGCCGTGGGAGATCGGCAAGAGCTTCGACCACGCCGCGGTGATCGGGCCGATCCATCCGGCGAGCAAGACCGGGCATTTCACCAAGGGTGCCATCTCGCTGGCGGTCAACGGCAAGGTGCGGCAGGACTCCGATCTCAGCAAGATGATCTGGAGTGTCGCCGAACAGATCTCGAAGCTGTCGGAGGCATTCGAACTGAAGGCCGGCGACATCATCTATTCGGGCACGCCCGAGAATGTCGGCCCGGTGGTCAAGGGCGACGTGCTGCTCTGCAAGCTCGATGGCTTGCCGGACATGTCGATCAAGATCACTTGAGAGTCTGCTGATTGAAACGACGCATTGCGTCAGACATCAGCGTCATTCCGGGATGCGCGTTCTTTGCGCGCAGGCCCGGAATCCATACGCCCGGTCGTGGTTATGGATTCCGGGCTCGCTCGCGAAGAGCTCGCGCCCCGGAATGACGGCGCATTCAAGTGCCGGGTGGCGGCGCGAAGAAGCAGCGGCGCGATCCATCGGGCCGCTTGCAACGCCAATAGGAGCCATCCGGCGACGGCTGCGTCTCGTTCATCGGCACGAATTCGCCGTTGATGAGATGGTAGCCTGCGGTGCTCATCCTGACGCTGTTCGGCGGCAAGGCCTCGCAATCGCCTTCGCCGCAGCACCATTCGCCGACGGTGTTGCGAAAGCCGCCGCGGGAAATCCAGCTATCGTGAGAGAGGGCAGGTGAAGCGGCGGTCATTCCAACGACCACGGCCGCGATACCGAACGTCGAATATTGCACCATCGTGGACCTCGCTGTTGTCCCGGCGTTGGCGGCTGCTCGACTCTTGTTGAGGCGTTGTGTTCGCTTCAGTCTTCTTGGTTCAGAATTGGAGCGACGTACCTTGTTTTGATACTTTGCCCGATATGCCTGGCTCGCGTCCTGATTTAGCTCAAGTCCTGACGGTGCATATTGCGCGAGGCAATTTGCTTGCGCAGAGCCAACTCAGCTCCGAGAGGTGATGTCCTCGCCGTCTCGAATCCGGTTTTCAGTTCTGACAGGATATCGCCGGTTCCGTGCAACGTCGGATCACATTTTGCGGCTGACCGGCAATCGAGAGCTGATTTTCGTGATCGCCCAAGGTCGCCAAAGGCCGATGCATCGCCCGTTGCGAGCAGGGCTAAACAACAACGCGCGGCGCGCTTGGCGAATCCTGTGGTCGGGCGCGCGCCCTTCGCAGGGTCAGGCTTCGAGGTCGGCTTGTTCCGGATGCTTCTGCAGATAGTCGACGACGAAACTGCAACCGGCGACCACCTTGCGGCCATCGGCGCGGATCAGATCGAGCGCGCCTTTGACCAGTTGCGAGGCGATGCCTCGTCCACGCAGCGAGCGCGGCGTCTCGGTATGAGTGATGATGTCGGCGGTCGCGGTGCGGCGATAGTTGGCGAAGGCGACGCCGCCATCGATCTCGAGCTCGAAGCGATTGAGGGCGGCATTGTCGCGCACGGAATTGGTCGGCGAGGTCATGGGCGGGGTCCGTGTTTCAAGGAGCAAGCAGGTCGGCATATTCGGCGTGCTTGCCGATATAGGCTTTGACGAATGGACACTGCGCCACAACCTTGAGGCCGTCGGCGCGGACCTGATCCAGCGCCCCCTTGACCAGCTTCGAGCCGACGCCGCGCCCGGCCAGTGCATCCGGCACCTCGGTGTGGACGAATGTGATGATGCCGTTGGCGATTCTATAGTAGGTCGCGGCGAGGTGCCCCTCGACGGTTAGTTCGTAGCGTTGTTCGGCGGGATTGTTGCGGACGGCGTCGGTCATCGTTTTCCTTTGCAGTGCGTTCGTTTTTCAAGGACCTGGCCAGCAAATCCTGATTTCTTGCGCATCGTAGCTATAAGCCCGCGCGCTGCAATCCTGGGTAGGCGGCGGGACATCGGCGGCTGCGGATGCTATGACGCCGTGTATCGCGGCGCCAGAGCAAGCGCTGCTGGCTGGATGAGACCCGGAGACCGACATGGCCAACGATAAAGGCCCTAACATCAAGAAAAAGCAGATCTGCAAGAATTGCGAAGGCAAGGGCCTGGTGAAGAAGGGCGACCGGGTGATGAAGTGCCAGCGCTGCAAAGGCACCGGCGTTCGGTGATCGGCTCTGTTGGATAAGCGCCTTGGTCCGGCCGTAAAAATGCCGCGCTCAGGCCTTGCGCCGGTTCGCACGTCGCTTACGTGAATCGTTGACATACGCCCCGATGCGGCTGGACCGGTCGTGGAATGATCCAAGGGCGAAGGCGTCTCGCCGCCGACGTATGCCTCTTATCGATGGAGGCTTCAATGTTCATCAATCGATTTTTCGCGGCTCACCGAAATTGGGAAGACTGGTTCGGCATGCTGCTCGGCCTGTTGATCGCGGTATCACCTTGGGTTGCCGGCGATCATGTCAGCCGCGCCGCCGCATGGAATGCGGTGCTGATCGGCGTGCTGGTGTTCTTCATCGCCGAACTCGAATACGTCGTGTTGCAGCGCTGGGAGGAAACCGGACAACTCGTGCTGGGTCTTTGGCTGATCGCGTCGCCCTACGTGTTCGGCTACTTCAACGCCGGCGAGTTACGGTTCTGGCACTCGACGCTCGGCGGCCTGCTGATCCTGCTCGCGGCGCTCGAGCTGTGGCAGGATTGGGACCGCAGCGACAAGGATATGCTCAAGCGCGGCGGATTGTTTGAATAGTGATGCGAGGGCGTGCGCTTCCAGTGGTGATGCCATGCGACTATGCCGTCACTGCGAGGAGCGTTAGCGACGACGCAATCCAGATCTTGGCGCTGCCACTGGATTGCTTCGCTTCGCTCGCAATGACGTAATCGTAAGGGGGCTCCTCACTCCGCCGCCTCAGTCCTCGTCTTGCGCTTCGAGCCGTTCGCCTTTTCCAGCACCGGCTTCAAGAATTGTCCGGTGTAGCTGCGCGGCGCTTTGACGATGTCTTCCGGCGGACCCCAGGCGACGATTTCGCCGCCGCCGTCGCCGCCTTCGGGGCCGAGGTCGATCACCCAGTCGGCGGTCTTGATGACTTCGAGATTGTGCTCGATCACCACCACGGTGTTGCCCTGCGCGACCAGCTCGTGCAGCACCTCGAGCAATTTCGCGACGTCGTGGAAGTGCAGGCCGGTGGTCGGTTCGTCGAGAATGTAGAGCGTGCGACCGGTGGCGCGCTTCGACAATTCCTTGGCGAGCTTGACGCGCTGCGCTTCGCCGCCGGAGAGCGTCGTCGCCTGTTGACCGACATGGATGTAATCCAGCCCGACGCGATGCAACGTCTTGAAGGTTTCGCGCACGCGCGGCACCGCCTTGAAGAACTCGGCGGCTTCTTCCACCGTCATGTCGAGCACGTCGGCAATCGACTTGCCCTTGAACAGCACTTCCAGCGTTTCGCGATTGTAACGCTTGCCCTTGCAGACATCGCAGGTGACGTAAACATCGGGCAGAAAGTGCATCTCGATCTTGATGACACCGTCGCCCTGGCAGGCCTCGCAGCGGCCGCCCTTGACGTTGAACGAGAAGCGCCCCGGCTCGTAGCCGCGCGCCTTGGCTTCCGGCAGTCCGGCGAACCATTCGCGGATCGGCGTGAACGCGCCGGTGTAGGTCGCCGGATTCGAACGCGGCGTGCGGCCGATCGGCGACTGGTCGATGTCGATGATCTTGTCGATGTGCTCGAGACCCTCGATGCGATCGTGCGGCGCGGCGCCTTCGCTGGCGTTGTTGAGCTTGCGCGCAATGGCGCGATACAGCGTGTCGATCAGCAAGGTCGACTTGCCGCCGCCGGAGACGCCGGTGACACAGGTGAACAGGCCAAGCGGAATTTCGGCGCTGACATTCTTCAGGTTGTTGCCGCGCGCATTGACGACCTTCAGCGTGCGCCGATGGTTCGGCGGGCGACGCTCCGGAATCGCGACGAAACGTTCGCCGGTGAGATATTGCCCGGTGAGCGACTTCGGATTGGCCATGATCTCTTCGGGCGTGCCCTTGGCGACGATGTGGCCGCCATGCATTCCCGCGCCGGGGCCGACGTCGACGACGTGATCGGCAAGGCGGATGGCGTCCTCGTCATGCTCCACGACGATCACGGTGTTGCCGAGATCGCGCAGCCGCTTCAGCGTTTCGAGCAGGCGCGCGTTGTCGCGCTGGTGCAAACCGATCGACGGTTCGTCGAGCACATAGAGCACGCCGGTGAGGCCTGAGCCGATCTGCGAGGCGAGGCGGATGCGCTGGCTCTCGCCGCCGGACAGCGTGCCGGATGCGCGCGCCAGCGTGAGATAGTTGAGGCCGACATCGAGCAGGAACGACAGTCGTTCGCGAATTTCTTTCAGGATTCGAACGGCGATCTCGTTCTGCTGCTTGTTCAGCGCATACGGCACCGTGGCGAACCATTCGCCGGCACGCTTCACCGATAGCTCCGCGATCTCGCCGATATGCTTGCCGCCGATCTTGACGCACAAGGCTTCCGGCTTGAGGCGATGGCCGCCGCACGCGGCGCACGGTACGTCGGAGAAATATTTGCCGAGTTCTTCGCGCGCCCACTCGCTTTCGGTCTCGCGGAAACGGCGCTCGATATTGGTAACGACGCCTTCGAACGGCTTCTTGGTGTCATAGGAGCGCACGCCGTCTTCGTAAGAGAACTTGATCTCGTCATCGCCGGAGCCATGCAGGATGGCATTCTGCGTTTTCTTCGGCAGATCCTTCCACTTGGTGTCGAGCGTGAACTTGTAGAACTTGCCGAGCGCGGTCAACGTCTGGATGTAATACGGCGACGACGACTTGGCCCACGGCGCGATGGCGCCCTTGCGCAAGGTCAGTTCTTTGTCGGGGATCACCAGGTCGGCGTCGATGTGCTGTTCGACGCCGAGCCCGCCGCAGGCTGGGCAGGCGCCATACGGGTTGTTGAACGAAAACAGCCGCGGCTCGATTTCCGGAATGGTGAAGCCGGACACCGGACAGGCGAACTTCTCCGAGAACAGCAGGCGTTCGGGGCCGCTCTTGTCGTGGATCTTGGCGACTTTCTTGTCTGCCTTCTTGTCGTCGGCGGTCGCAGCCGGCGCATCGGCATATTCGATCACCGCCAGCCCTTCGGCGAGTTTCAGCGCGGTCTCGAAACTTTCGGCGAGGCGCTGACCGAGATCGGGACGCACCACGATGCGGTCGACGACGACGTCGATGTCGTGCGGGAATTTCTTGTCGAGCGCCGGCGCGTCGGCGAGTTCATGGAAAGTGCCGTCGATCTTGACGCGCTGGAAGCCCTTCTTGAGGTAGTCCGCCAGCTCCTTGCGATACTCGCCCTTGCGGCCGCGCACCACCGGCGCGAGTAGATAGAGCCGCGTGCCTTCCGGCAGCGCCAGCACGCGATCGACCATTTGCGAAACGGTCTGGCTTTCGATCGGCAGTCCGGTCGCAGGCGAGTAGGGCACGCCGACGCGCGCCCACAGCAGGCGCATGTAGTCGTAGATTTCGGTGACCGTGCCGACGGTCGAACGCGGATTCTTCGAGGTGGTCTTCTGCTCGATCGAGATGGCGGGCGACAGGCCGTCGATCTGGTCGACGTCCGGCTTCTGCATCATCTCGAGGAATTGCCGCGCATAGGCCGAGAGCGACTCGACGTAGCGGCGCTGGCCTTCGGCATAGATGGTGTCGAACGCCAGCGAGGATTTGCCGGAGCCGGACAGGCCGGTCAGCACCACCAGCTTGTCGCGGGGAATCTCGACGTCGATGTTCTTGAGGTTGTGCTCGCGCGCGCCGCGGATGGTGATGGCGCGCTGATTGGCTGCAGTGACTTGCTGGCGCTGTTTGGCCTTGAGGACTTCATCCATATGTCGGCATTCCAGGACGCGTAACGCCGCGCCACGTTGGGGCGCGCATCGCCGGGGTGCCGGGATCAGACGCCGATTGATTGCGTTCGGAACATAGGAAGAACGGGTCCCGATTTCCAGTGCGCCGTGCAAGCCATCAACGGTTTGTTGCGGGGAGGCGGCAGTGTTCCGTTCGGTGGCGTCCGCGCAACAAAAAGGCCGGCGCGAAGGCCGGCCTTTCCGAAGTCGGAGTCAGGGAGAAATCAGCAGATGCTCAGTACTTGGCGACGACAGGTCCACCCCAGCCGAAGCGATAGTTGATTCCGGCCTTGATGGTGTGCTCGTCGTTGCGGAAGCTGCCAGCGACAGCTGCCGGGGTGACGAAGTTCACCGTGCCGAAATCAAAATACTGGTATTCGATCTTGCCCGACCAGTTCTGCGTGAACAGGTACTCGAGGCCGCCACCAACGGTGTAGCCGTCGCGGCCGCCGTTGCCGCCGAAGCCGTTGCTGAAGCGCGAGTCAGCCCAGCCGTAACCGCCCTTCACGTAGAGCAGGGCCGGACCCCAGGTGTAGCCGAGGCGGCCGGTGACCGAGCCGAGGCCGCGGTTGGCGAAGTTGCTGTTGGTGTCCTTGAAGCTGTAGTTGGCTTCGAGGCCCATCACCCAGTTCGGAGCGAACTGGTAGTCGTAACCAGCCTGCACACCGCCGAGGAAGGTGCCGTCGCTGCTGCCGCCGAGCAGGTTGTTGTCATCGCCACGGAACGAGCCGCCGATGTGACCGCCGATGTAGAAACCGGTCCAGTTGTAGATCGGCGCCGGAATGGCAACCGGAGCTTTGGTGTACCGAGCGCCGAGGTCGGCCGCGTTGGCGGTTCCCGCCAAGCCGAGCGCAACAAGCGCCACAGTGCCCAACAAAATCTTCTTCATTTTTCTTCTCCGTCCCAGCCTATTCAGCAGACCGCCGCGAGAGCGCCACACCATCGAGTCGGTCTCAATTCGATGTCCCCAATATAGGCCCTTCCGCCGAAAATGCCGTCTCCCGTTTGCAACACTCGGGCCGCAAATCACGTGCAGGGAAAAGGGTTAGGGGCGATTGCGAGCATGGCTGGAAGAACAATATTGCATAGCACGATGGCTTTTCGGATCGACGCCGCCAGTCTGCATATTTGTCGGATGACAGGCTTGAACTAGAACAAAGAGAGTACATAATGCTGTCGTGGATAACATCCTGTCGGATGTCTCGCCCAGCTTCGGAAAGAGTATAGGGTTCACCGGCAGCCACGCGAACAGGGTGGCCATGGTTCGACCGGGTGGGTGTAACTGCCGGGGTCAGGACCGGGTTTTGTGATTGGAGAGCGTCGATGGCTGGAAGCGTGAATAAGGTAATTCTGATTGGCAATCTTGGGGCTGATCCGGAAATCAAGCGGACCCAGGACGGGCGGCCGATTGCCAATCTGCGCATCGCCACGTCGGAAAGCTGGCGCGACAAGAACACCGGCGAGCGCAAGGAAAAGACCGAGTGGCATCGTGTCGTGATCTTCAATGAAGGGTTGTGCCGGGTCGCCGAGCAGTACCTGAAGAAGGGCGCCAAGGTTTACATCGAGGGTCAGTTGCAGACCCGCAAATGGACCGACCAGAGCGGCGTCGAGAAGTATTCCACCGAAGTCGTGCTGCAGGGCTTCAATTCGACCCTGACCATGCTTGACGGCCGGGGCGGCGGTGGCGGTGGCGGCAGCTTCGGGTCGGACGATGGCGGCGACTTCGGATCGGGCGGTCCGTCGAGCAGCGCGCCGCGTCGTGCCGTGGCCGCAGGTGGCGGCCGCAACAACGACATGGACGACGATATCCCGTTCTGATCTCGCATTCCGTTCCGCCTTTTGTGTTTGCAGGTATCGTCGCCGTGCCTTGGGCGATGGATGATGTCTGCGGCGCTATTCGCTTGCGGCGGGAGAGGGGTGGAGCATGTCCGAAATCGAAATTACTCCGGAGGACATCCGCGCGTTCTTCGATCGATTTGTCGTCGCGTTTGCGAGCTTTGACGAATGGCAGGTGGCCGAATTATTTGCGACACCTGCAGTAGCGTGCCGCAAGGATGGTTCGCTCGTGGCGCTGACGACAGCGGAGGACGTTGCGGCGTACTACAAGGCTGCGCTGGACGGTTATCGGAGTGGTGGCTGTACATACTGCGAATGGAGCGATCTTCAAACCATGCCGATGGGGGCGGTAAGCGTAGCAGCGGCGGTGAACTGGCGTTTGCGGCGTGCGGACGGGAGTATTTTGGTTGCGTGGCGGCAGACCTACTGTTTGGTCAAGGCGCCCGGTGGTTTGAAGAATTTCGCGGCAATTTCCCATGCCGTGTAATGCAGTCGCCATCTTTCGGTTAAGTCACTGGAAAATAAGCTAGAAAATTGTCGTTCATGGTCGTCAAGGGGTAGTTTCGGGCGGGCGGATGCGCTATATGATTCTGAGCAAGAACTGAGCGGATTTTACCCTTGTCCGATAGCGAAGATAACACTCCGGAGGAGCCGCAGGCCCCCTCGGACATTCGTCCTGTTTCGATCCTCGACGAAATGAAACGTTCCTACCTCGATTACGCCATGAGCGTGATCGTGGCGCGTGCGCTGCCGGATGCGCGCGACGGCCTCAAGCCGGTGCATCGCCGCATCCTTTACGGCATGTACGAGAACGGCTTCGAGTGGAACAAGCCGTACCGCAAGTCGGCGCGCACCGTCGGCGACGTCATCGGTAAATATCATCCGCACGGCGACCAGTCGGTCTACGACGCGATGGTCCGCATGGCGCAGGACTTCTCCATGCGCGTGCCGCTGATCGACGGGCAGGGCAACTTCGGTTCGGTCGACGGCGATATGGCCGCCGCGATGCGTTACACGGAATCGCGCCTGACCAAGATCGCGCAGTCGCTGCTCGACGATATCGACAAGGACACCGTCGACTTCCAGCCGAACTACGACAATTCCGAACGCGAACCGTCGGTGCTGCCGGCGAAGTTTCCCAATCTGCTGGTCAATGGCGCGGGTGGCATCGCCGTCGGCATGGCCACCAACATCCCGCCGCACAATCTGGGCGAAGTGATCGATGCCTGCGTGGCGCTGATCGAAGACCCGGCGTTGAGCATCGACGATCTCATCAACATCGTGCCGGGTCCGGATTTCCCGACCGGCGGCATCATCCTCGGCCGCCAGGGGATCCGCTCGGCCTATCATCTCGGCCGCGGCTCCATCGTGATGCGTGGCAAGGTTTCGATCGAACCGGCCCGCAAGGATCGCGAAGCCATCATCGTCTCGGAAATTCCCTATCAGGTAAACAAGGCCAGCATGGTCGAGCGTATCGCCGAGCTGGTCCGCGAGAAGAAGATCGAAGGCATCTCCGATCTGCGCGACGAGTCCGACCGCGATGGCTTCCGCGTCGTTGTCGAACTTAAGCGTGACGCGGTGCCGGAGGTGGTGCTCAATCAGCTCTACAAGTTCACGCCGCTGCAGACCAATTTCGGCGCCAACATGGTGGCGCTCGACGCCGGCCGTCCGCGGGTGATGAACCTCAAGGACCTGCTGACGCTGTTCATTGCTTTCCGCGAACAGGTCGTCACGCGCCGCACCAAGTTCCTGCTCAACAAGGCGCGCGACCGCGCGCATATTTTGGTCGGTCTTGCCATCGCGGTCGCCAATATCGACGAGATCATTCGCGTCATCCGCGAGTCGCCCGATCCGAATACGGCGCGCGAGACGTTGATGTCGCGCGACTGGCCGGCGAGGGACGTGGCGGCGATGATTACGCTGATCGACGATCCGCGCCATCGCCTCAATGAGGATGGCACGGCGCGGCTGTCGATGGAGCAGGCCAAGGCCATCCTCGATCTGCGACTGCAGCGCCTGACCGCGCTGGGCCGCGAGGAAATCTCCGATGAACTCGACAAGCTGGCAGTCGAGATCGCCGACTATCTGGATATTCTGCGCTCCCGTGCGCGCGTTCAGCAGATCGTCAAGGACGAGTTGCACGCCGTGAAGGCGGAATTCTCCACGCCGCGCCGCACCGTCATCATGGAGCAGGAAGGCGAGGTCGAGGACGAAGACCTCATCCAGCGCGAGGACATGGTGGTGACCGTGTCGCATCTGGGTTACGTCAAACGCGTGCCGCTCTCAACCTATCGCGCGCAGAAGCGCGGCGGTAAGGGCCGCTCCGGTATGCAGACCCGCGACGAGGATTTCGTCAGCCGGTTGTTCGTCGCTTCGACGCATACGCCGGTGCTGTTCTTCTCCTCCCGCGGTCAGGTCTACAAGGAAAAGGTCTGGCGGCTGCCGCTGGCGCCGCCGAACGGTCGCGGCAAGGCGCTGATCAACATCCTTCCGCTGGAGCAGGGCGAGCGCATCACCACCATCATGCCGTTGCCCGAGGATGAATCGTCGTGGGCCGATCTCGACGTGATGTTCGCGACAACGGGCGGCACGGTTCGCCGCAACAAGCTGTCGGACTTCGTCGATGTGCGCCGCTCCGGCATCATCGCCATGAAGCTCGACGACGGCGAGGCCATCGTCGACGTGCAGATATGCACCGAGCGCGACGACGTGCTGCTGACCGCCGCCGGTGGACAGTGCATCCGCTTCCCCGTGCCCGACGTGCGCGTTTTCACGGGGCGCACCTCGATGGGTGTGCGCGGCATCGCGCTGTCGGATGGCGACAAGGTGATTTCGCTGTCGATCCTGCGTCACGTCGATGCGACCTCGGACGAACGTTCGGCCTATCTGAAGATGCGCCGCGCCGTGTCGGGCGACGGGGTGACGGACGAAGCTGTCGAAGCCGATAGCGAAGAGACCACCAACGCGATCCAGCTCAGCTCGGAGCGTTACGTCGAGATGTCGGCGGCCGAGCAGGTGGTGCTGACGGTGTCCGAGAATGGTTACGGCAAGCGTTCGTCGTCGTTCGAGTATCGAACCACGGGACGCGGCGGCAAGGGCATCGTCGCCATGTCGGTGAATAGCCGCAATGGCAAGCTGGTCGCGTCGTTCCCGGTCGAGGATTCCGATCAGATCATGCTGGTCACCGACAAGGGCCAATTGATCCGTTGCCCGGTCGAGGGCATCCGTGTTGCTGGACGTTCGACGCAGGGCGTCATCGTGTTCAACACCGCCGACGACGAGCATGTCGTCTCAGTGGAGCATATCGGCGAGGAAACCGAGAACGGCAATGGAAATGGCAACGGCAACGGCAACGGTCACGACCACTAGCGTCGTGAGGCTTCGCTGACAGCGAGGTGGTTGCCCCTATCGCGAATAGTTACGTCATGCCCGGCCTCGTGCCGGGCATCGGCGTTTTATCGTTGCGATTGCGCGCAGGCTGCGCTCTAGATTTCGATCTCGGTGCCGAATTCAACCACCTGTTTGGTCGGGACGCCGAAGAACGCCGCCGAACGCTCGGCGTTGCGTTGCAGGAAGGCGAACACGGTCTCGCGCCACACGGCCATGCCGGCTACCTCATCGGTGGGGATGATGGTTTCGCGGCCGATGTAATAGGTGACGTTGTCGAGATCGATGCCGGGCAGCTTCTCCTGTTTGCAGGCCAGCCGCAGGCCGTCATAGATGGTCGGGTACTGCATGAATCCGTAATGCAGGATCACCCGCGTGATGCCTTCGATGATCTCGATCACTTCGGCCCTGTCTTCGTCGGCGATGCGCGGCGATTCCTCGATGATGACCGTGACCAGCAGCACGCGCTCATGCAGCACGTGATTGTGCTTGACGAATTGCGTGAGCGCGAGGGGGACGCCGTGGGGAGCCGACGCAAGAAAGACCGCTGTGCCCGGTAATCGTGTGTGGCATTTGTTCACGGCGGTTTCGATCAGGTCTTCTTCCGGTTGACGCAATCTGGCGCGCGCGCTCTCGACCAGTCGCACGCCGCTGCGCCATGTCAGCATCAGGAATGCGACGACGGCGGCGAGCAACAGCGGAAACCAGCCGCCCTCGAACAGCTTGATCGAATTGGCGGCAAAGAAGATGCAGTCGATCACGAAGAAGGAGCCGTTGACGGCGACGACGATGAACGGCGAATAGCCCCATTGCAGCGCGACCAGCGCGGCGAGCAGGGTCGTGATCGCCATCAGCAGCGAAACCGCGATGCCGTAGGCGCCTGCCAGTGCGTCCGACGTGCCGAATGCGAACACCGCGCCGAGCGTGCCGGCGGCCAGCAGCCAGTTCACCAACGGCACGTAGATCTGGCCTATGGCATGGCTGGTGGTGTGATTGATCTGCATGCGCGGCAGGAAGCCGAGCTGGATCGATTGCTGCGTCAACGAGAACACGCCGGAGATGATCGCTTGCGATGCGATCACGGTGGCGACGGTGGCGAAGGCGACGAGCGGATAGTGCAATAGGTCCGGCGCCAGTTGATAGAATGGATTGTCGATGGCGCCCGGATTCGTGATCAGCAATGCGGCCTGACCGAAGTAGTTGAGCACCAGCGCCGGCAAGGCCACGCCGAACCACGCCAGCCGGATCGGAATACGGCCGAAGTGGCCCATGTCGGCATACATGGCTTCGCCGCCGGTCACCGCGAGAAAGGCGGCGCCGAGGATGCCGAAGCTGACGTGGAAATTCTGGTGAATGAGGAATTCGAACGCATAGAGCGGGCTCAATGCAGCGAGCACCTGCGGTGCGCGGACGATGCCGTGGATTCCGAGCAGCGCGAGCACGATAAACCACGCCAGCATCACCGGACCGAAGATGCCGCCGATGAATGCGGTGCCTTTGCTTTGGACGAAAAACAACCCGACCAGGATGGCGATGGTCAGCGGCACCACGAGGTGTTCCAGCGAGGGCGCATCGACCTTCAAACCTTCGACGGCGCTGAGCACCGATATGGCGGGCGTGATGGCGCCATCGCCGTAGAGCAGGGCCGCGCCGATCAAACCAACGAGAAGCAATTGCGCGCGCCATGTGCCCGGCTTGGCATTGCGTGCGGACAACAGAGCGAGCAAAGCGACGATTCCGCCTTCGCCGCGATTGTCGGCGCGCAGAATCAGCAACGCGTACTTCACCGAGATGATGAGGATCAGCGCCCAGAGGATCAGCGAGACGACGCCGAGCACGGCATCGTGCGTGAGCGCTCCACCGTGCGTTGCGGCCTTCGCAGCTTCCTTCAGTGCATAAAGCGGGCTGGTGCCAATGTCGCCATAGACAACGCCCAGCGCGCCAATGGTTGCCGCGGTGGGCAAGCCGTTCGAGTCACCTGACGCTGCTGCTGGAATGGCAGTCACGGGCGCTCCCTCCGGATCGCTTGCCGGATATCTCCGGTCGGGATGCGACCCATTCGCAGTCTGCGACGCGGCGCCGCAAATTGCTACGGGTTTGTCGTGGAGCTTGAGGGGATGCGGAAGTGGCTACCGTCCCAGTGGAATTTAGTCGGAGCGCGAACTGGTTATTAAACCGACGGCGGCAAGGGAGGTGTCCCATTGCCGCCGTTCTAGCTGAAACGATGCCTCGCGTCGGGCGAGGCTGGAAACCGAAAATTTTAGCGGATCGCGGAGACGACGCGGGCTTCGCGGATCGTGGCCTTGGAGTCGGCCTTGCGCAGGCAAGAGGCTTCGAAATTCGGCCAGGCCTGCTGCGAGCAGTCGCGGCCGATCGGCCGGACATCGAGCCGGTCGCTCTTGGCAAGCGGAGCGCTGCTGACGCCTGCCTCGACTTCGGGTGCGAAGCCGGGCAACACGGTCAGGGCGGCTGCGATAAAAGCCGCAATAGCCATCGCGGAAAGAGCCTTGATCATGACGGTCCCCTGTCGATTCGAGCCTTTGTGGCCCGTTTGGTCGTTTGGTTGGTGACGTGATACCCGGCGCTGGTTTCACGCTGTCTTCGCCGGGGGCAGGAAATGGCTTCATCCCGCCGCCGAATTGTTTCGTCGCAAATACCCGACGAAACAGTGATCCAACTCACACTCTGCAAGGGAGACGCGCGAAGCCCGCATCCGGTTCGATGCCTGCGCGCAAATAAAAATCCGGGTTTTGCCCGAATGACGCGGAACCCGTCCGGCTTGCAGGGCCGGTCCCGGCGCGGTAGACGGGACCATGCCTCGTATCGCGCTTTATCCCGGTTCGTTCGATCCCGTCACCAATGGCCATCTCGATGTGGTCCGTAACGCCGTTGGCCTGTGCGACAAGCTGATTGTCGCCATCGGCGTCCATCCCGGCAAAAAGCCGCTGTTTCCCACCGAGGAGCGCCTCGCCATGGTGCGCGAGGTGTTCGGGCCGCTGGCTGCCAAGGCCGGCTGCGCCTTCGATGCCACCACCTACGACGACCTGACGGTAACGGCAGCCCGCAAGCACGGCGCCACCATTATGATCCGGGGTCTGCGCGACGGTACCGACCTCGACTACGAAATGCAGATCGCCGGCATGAACGAGACCATGGCGCCGGAGGTCCATACCGTGTTCCTGCCGGCGTCCGTCGGCGTTCGCCCGATCACCGCCACGCTGGTCCGGCAGATTGCCGCCATGGGCGGCGACGTTTCGGCCTTTGTGCCGCCATCGGTTGCGGCCAGCCTCAAGACCAAGTTCGCCGGTTAACCCTTATCCACTGATCCGGAGTTGTCATGATCCGAATTCTTGCCGTCATCGCTGCGCTGTTTTGCGTGGCTCCCGCCGTAGCGCAGCCGCTGCCCGCCAATCTCGACAAGGCCAACGCCATTGTCATCGACACCACGCAGGGCCGTATCGTCTTCAAGCTGCGCACGGACCTGGCGCCGCAGCATGCCGAACGCATCAAGCAGCTGGCGCGCGAGGGCTTCTACAACAACGTGCCGTTCCATCGCGTCATGGCAGGCTTCATGGCGCAGACCGGCGATGGCCAGAATTTCAACGGCACCGGCGGTTCGAAATATCCGAACCTCAAGGCGGAGTTCTCCAACGTCCCGTTCAAGCGCGGCATCGTTGGCATGGCGCGGCGAGGCGATAGCGTCGATACTGCCAACTCGCAATTCTTCATCATGCTGGCGGAGAACACCGGACTCAACGGTCAGTATACCGTGATCGGCGAGGTCGTTTCGGGCATGGATGTCGTCGACAAGATCAAGAAGGCGCCGGAAGGCTCGCGCAGCGGCACCGTCACCGATCCCGACAAGATGGTGAAGGTGCAGGTCGCGTCCGACATCAAGTGACGACGCGCGTCTCGCGATCCCGACGCGCGGTCATCTGCGGAGCCATGCTGGTCGTCGCCAATGCCTTATGGCACGGCGGCGCCGGCGCACAGGAGCCGGATGTCGACAACCTGAAGGAGATGTTTGCGAGACTGAAAAAGTGCTGGAAGTCGCCGCCATTACCGAACGGCAATCCCGGCATGGAAATCACCGTGCTGGTCAGTTTCAAACGTGACGGTGAAATCCTGGGACATCCTCGCATCACATTTGAGTCTCCCAATGCCACGGATCGCGAGCGCATTATCTATCGAACGGCAGTGATGGAGACGTTGCAGCGCTGCACTCCATTGCCATTTACCGAAAGCATGGGCGCGGCCATTGCGGGACGCCCGCTCAGATTGAAATTCGACGACCGCCGAAACTTACCCAAACCACAAGAGAAGAGAGCATGGCTGACAACGAAAATACTTTGATCCTTGAAACCACGCAGGGCCCGGTGACCATCGAGATGCGTCCCGACCTCGCGCCCAACCACGTCGCCCGGATCAAGGAACTGGTGCGCGAAGGCTTCTATGACGGCATCGTCTTCCACCGCGTCATCGAAGGCTTCATGGCGCAGACCGGCTGTCCGCAGGGCACCGGCACCGGCGGCTCCGGCAAGAAGCTCAAGGCCGAGTTCAACGCCGAACCGCACGTGCGTGGCACCGCGTCGATGGCGCGTGCGGCCAACCCGGACTCCGGCGACAGCCAGTTCTTCATCTGCTTCGACGATGCCCGCTTCCTCGACAAGCAGTACACCGTCTGGGGCAAGGTCACTGACGGCATGGAGAACGTCGACAAGATCAAGCGCGGCGAGCCGGTGCAAAACCCGGACAAGATCGTCAAGGCGCGCATGGCGGCCGACGCGAACTGATACGATTTGTCATGCCCGGGCTTGACCCGGGCATCCATCCCGCCAACAACAAGGATGGATTGCCGGATCAAGTCCGGCAATGACGGACAAGGCTATGCGCACCGATCTATTCGACTTTGAACTTCCGCCCGAAAGCATTGCTTTGAGGCCCGCCAGTCCGCGCGATAGCGCGCGGATGCTGGTGGTCGCGCCGGATGCGGCATTGCAGGACAAATCGGTCAGCGATTTGCCTTCGATGCTGCGGCCCGGCGATCAACTCGTCGTCAACGACACCAAGGTCATCCCGGCGCAACTGACGGGCCGGCGGATCGGCCGCGACGCCGAACCGAAGATCGAGGCGACGCTGATCAAGCGCGTTGACGGGTCGCGGTGGCAGGCGCTGGTCAAGCCGGCGAAGAAGCTGATCGAAGGCGACACCGTCCGCTTCGGCAACGAGGGCAGGGTGTGCCTGCTCGGTCATCTCGATGCGGAAGTGGAGTCCAAGGGCGACGCCGGTGAAGTGACGCTGGCGTTCTCGTTTCACGGGCCGACGCTGGACCAGGCCATCGCCGATATCGGTGCGCCGCCGCTGCCGCCCTACATCGCGGGCAAGCGCACGCCGGATGAACGCGACGCCATCGACTATCAAACCATGTTCGCGGTCAACGAAGGCGCGGTCGCCGCGCCGACGGCGGGGCTGCATTTCACCCCAGCACTGGAACAGGCGCTGGGGGCGAAGGGCATCGCCATCCATCGCCTGACGCTGCATGTCGGCGCGGGCACCTTTCTGCCGGTAAAGTCCGACGACACCAGCGGGCATCGCATGCACGCGGAGTGGGGCACAATTTCCGAGGCGACGGCGACGGCGCTTAACGCCGCGCGCGCGGCGGGCGGCCATATCGTCGCGGTCGGCACCACGTCGCTGCGCCTGCTCGAAAGCGCTGCGACCGAGGAAGGCGTGATCCAGCCATTTTCTGGCGAGACCGATATTTTCATCACGCCGGGCTATCGTTTTCGCGCCGTCGATGCGTTGATGACTAATTTTCATCTGCCGCGCTCGACGCTGTTCATGCTGGTATCGGCATTCAGCGGACTCGAAACGATGCAGCAGGCGTATGCTCATGCCATCGCCAACGGCTATCGCTTCTATTCCTACGGCGACGCTTCCTTGTTGTTTCCCGACAAAGGCAGCCGATGACGCTGGCCAACCATTTCGTGCTGAAAGGGCGTGACGGCGAGGCACGCACCGGCGAACTGACGACGCCTAACGGCACGGTGCGGACACCGGCCTTCATGCCGGTCGGCACCGCGGGCGCCATGAAGGGTATTCATTGGCGCGAGATCCGCGAAGCGGGCGCCGACATCGTGCTCGGCAACACCTATCATCTGATGTTGCGTCCCGGTGCCGAGCGCATCGCGGCGCTTGGCGGCTTGCAGAGGTTCACCACCTGGAACGGACCGATGCTCACCGACTCCGGCGGCTTTCAGGTGATGTCGCTGGCGCAATTGCGCAAGCTCAGCGAGCATGCGGTGACGTTCCGTTCGCATATCGACGGCGCGAGCGTTGAGCTATCGCCGGAGCGCTCGATCGAAGTGCAGCGATTGCTCGGTTCGGATATCGCGATGCAACTCGACGAGTGCGTGCGCTTGCCGGCAACGCACGACGATATCGAACGCGCCATGCAACTGTCGTTGCGCTGGGCCGAGCGCAGCAAGCGCGCGTTCGAGACGGCGCCGCCGGGCTACATGCTGTTCGGCATCGTGCAGGGTGGCGATGTTCCGGCGCTGCGCCGCCTCAGTGCGTTGCGGCTGATCGATATCGGTTTCCATGGTTACGCCATCGGCGGTCTCGCGGTTGGCGAACCGCAGGAGGTCATGCTGGCGATGATCGAAGTGGCTGCGCCAACGCTGCCGCAGGATCGGCCACGCTATCTGATGGGTGTGGGCACGCCGGACGATATCCTCGAGGCGGTGGCGCGCGGCATCGATATGTTCGATTGCGTCATGCCGACGCGCAACGGTCGCCACGGCCTGGCATTCACGCGGCGAGGGCCGGTCAATTTGCGCAACGCGCGTCACGCCGACGATCCGCGTCCGCTCGACGAGGAAAGTTCATGGCCGGCGGCGCGCACTTATTCGCGCGCTTACCTGCATCACCTCGTCAAATCGGGCGAGACGCTGGGCGCGATGCTGCTGTCGGAAATCAACGTCGCCTATTATCAGGAGTTAATGGCCGGTATGCGCGCCGCGATTGCGGGCGGCACTTTCGCGGCCTTCCGCGCGAGCGTGAAGGAACGCTGGCAACGCGGCGACGTCGCGCCGCGTTGACCGATTTTGATTTGCTGCATTGCGAACGCCTCGGCGAGCGATTGCTCGGCGCCTATATCAGAATGCAAGTTTCGTGTCGTGAACGGGCGTACGATCGCTCCAATGCAATTCAATTGCAAACGAGCGCTACGAACGAATGCTTGGTGACGAAGCCGTAGCCGCACGTGTCGCATGTCCATAAGTAACTGAGCTGATTGTCGGACAACAGCGCAGATGCTTCGGCGGCAATCATCGAGTCCGCGCACACCGGACAGGTCGGCAAGTCGCTCCCGCGCGGCGCGGGATGCGGCGATCTGGTCGGCAGGATTTCAGCGATTGCTGGCATCGTGACCTCCTCGGCATCTGATCGACACGCAAATAATACACCGCAATATTTGACGATGTCGCAACACAAATGCGTTGGTTTTACGATTTCCCTTTCACAGGTTTGCGATGCAGCGAATATGATCGCTTCATGGTCGTAACTTGCGCGAGCGTAAGCATTGGCCGCATTTGTGTCTTTATGTTCGATGCTGTCGTCCCGCTTTGCTGCAATGAGGGTGAAAGATGGACAAGCCGACATCAACGACTGCAACGCAATCTCATCGTCCCGGGCGCGGGCGGGTGTTCGACAGCATTGTCGACGCAATCGGCGATACGCCCATCGTGAAGCTGGTCAGATTGCCGCAACAGCACGGTGTCGCGGCGACCGTTCTCGCCAAGCTGGAGTATTTCAATCCCGCTGCCAGCGTGAAGGACCGCATCGGCGCGGCGATGGTCACGGCGATGGAGAAGGCCGGCGTCATCAACGCCGATACGGTGCTCATTGAGCCGACCTCAGGCAACACCGGTATCGCGCTTGCCTTCGTCGCAGCGTCGCGCGGCTACCGGCTCAAACTGGTGATGCCTGAATCGATGTCGATCGAACGGCGCAAGATGCTGGCCTTCCTCGGCGCCGAGATCGTGCTGACACCCGCGGCGCAAGGCATGAAGGGCGCAATTGCAACCGCTGAGGAGTTATTGCGCACCACGCCGAACTCGGTGATGCCGCAGCAGTTCAAGAATCTCGCCAATCCCGAAGTGCATCGCCGCACCACCGCCGAGGAGATCTGGAACGACACGCAGGGCAACGTCGATATCGTCGTCTCCGGCGTCGGCACCGGCGGCACCATTTCCGGCATTGGTCAGGCGCTGAAACCGCGCAAGCCGTCGTTGCGCATGGTCGCGGTCGAACCCGAGGAAAGCCCGGTGCTGTCCGGCGGTCAACATACGCCGCACAAGATACAGGGGATCGGCGCAGGTTTTATCCCCGACGTCCTGGATCGCAGCGTGATCGACGAGATCGTCAAAGTCGATAGCGCCACGGCGCTGGCGACGTCGCGGGCGCTGGCTCGCTCTGAAGGCATTCCCGGTGGCATCTCTTCCGGCGCGGCGATTGCCGCGGCGCTGCAGATCGGCAAGCGGCCGGACAGCGGGGGAAAGGTCATCCTGGCCATTGTTCCGTCATTCTCGGAACGCTATCTGTCGACCGTCCTGTTCGAAGGTATTTGACCGCCGCCAACCGGGGAATGAGCCACCATCATGTCGCAGCCGCCGCGCCGTCCGCGAACCCTGAACGATGCCCGCACCGAAGCCGAGGCCGCTTTTAAGAAGGTCACGGCGAAGGTCGCGCCGCCGGTCCCGCAGCGGCAGGCGGCGGTGCCCGGCGTCAAGGAACAGGTGACCTTGCGGATCGATCAGGACGTGCTGGAATACTTTCAGGCCGATGGCCCGGGCTGGCAGGATCGCGTGAACGCGGCGTTGCGCAAGGCGGCGGGGAAATAGCCGCAGCCTTTCTACTGGGTGGAGCGCGGCGACGACACTGATGGGCTGCGCAAGTTGAGCAGGTTGCCGAACAGGATAAGGGCCGCGCCAAGCGCGGTCAGCAGGTCGATCTGCTCGTTGTAAATCAACCAGCCGGCGATTGCGGTCAGCGGCACGCGCAGAAAATCCATCGGCACCACAATGGTTGCATCGGCGTAGAGCATCGCGCGCGCCATGCAGTAGTGCGAGAACGTGCCGCAGAAGGCGATGACGATCAGCCAGAACCAGCCGTGGAACGACGGCCAGACCCAAAAATAGATTGCCGGCAGCAGACCGAACACCGATTGGATGATGCTCATCCAGAAGGTGATCTTCAGCGAACTGTCGGTCTGCGTCAGCGATTTGACCATGGCGATTGACGCGCCGAACAGAATAGCCGCCCCCAGTGCGATCAACTGGCCATGATTGACCGTCGATACGCCGGGCCGCACGATGATGATGACCCCGACCAGGCCGAGCACGATGGCCAGTACCTTGCCGGTGTTCATACGTTCGCCAAGAAATCCGGCCGCGAGGATCGCAGTCCAGATCGGCATGGTGAATTCGATGGCGACCACTTCGCCGATCGGGATCAACGTCAGCGCCAGGAACCAGGCCAATTGCGCAATGAATTGCGCCGCGTTACGGCCAACCTGGAGGCGCATGCGCGTCGTCCCCATGCTGGCAAATCCTCCCTGCTGCAGGATGAATGGAATCAGCATGACGAAGCCGAGCGCAGACCGTACTTCCATGAGCTGAAAGACGTTGACTTCGCGCATCGCCTCGCGTCCGGCGATGGCAAGGACCAGAAGCTGAAGCAACCACCCCGCCATCCACAGTGCTGCTTTGGGTTTGGAGGGTGTTCGATCCATCTGGTGCGGGCGCTCGCTTGCAGGGAGATGAAAGGCGAGAGTGAACTGACGCTGGTAGCTGCGCGTCTGTCGCATGACAATGTTCAAAATCGCTGGGGTCGCATGCGTCCGTACCTGCGCGACGTTTGGACGCGCTCGAGAAGTGGCAGACGATGTCGTGCAGATGCGAGGCTCGCGCTCGCGGCGTCAATCGTGCCAAGCTGCGCTGCGGCCAACCGAGCCGATCCAACAATGAAAGGGGGAAGCGATCATGCCGACACTGCAGCCTTCGGACTGGCGTCAGCCGCGCGGATTCTCACACGGCGTGACGGTCGATGGGCCGGGACGCTGGATCGTTCTGGCGGGCCAGACCGGCAGCGACGAGCAGGGGGCGTACACATCCGACGACATGGGTCAGCAGGTCGGAGCGGCGCTGCATCGCATCATCAGATTGCTCGCCGAAGCGGGCGCTGGCCCCGAGCATATCGTGCGGCTGACGTGGTATCTCACCAGCCGCAGCGACTATGAAGCCTCGGGTGCCAGTATCGGCGCGGCGTGGCGCGAAACCCTGGGACGCAATTTCCCACCCTCGACGCTGCTCTATATCTCGGGACTCGTCGATCCCCGCGCCAAGGTGGAAATCGAGGTGACGGCATTCGTGCCCTCGGCGTGATGCGAGCCGGCCCCTCGAGACGATGAGCGATTCAACAAAAACACCCCGCTCTCGATCGGAACGGGGTGTTGTATTCGATGTGTCTGCGTCACGTCGGCCAGCGGCCTGCGCGCGCTGGCGGCGAGACTTGCCTACTGGCGCGAAGCTTCCCAGCGGCCGCTGCACGGAATGCCGCCGGACGCGCCGTTCCACTTGCCGGAGCCGGCATTGCCGTTGAGCTGGCCGTTGGCATAAGCGCCCTGGATCGAGACCTTGACGACGCCTTCGCGACCGACACGGCCGGAAATATCCGCGCCAGGAGCGGTAATCTTCCCGTCGGTCACGGTCAGCGGATACTGGGCGCGGGGCTCGCAGCTTCCGGTATTTGTGACAATCGTCACATTCCAAAGGCCGTCATAGGGCGATTCCGCAGCGGCCGGTGAGGCGGCAAAGCTGACAGCTCCCAACGCGGCGAGCGTACAAATCAATGAAGATATGCGATCGAAACGCATGAATTTTAATCCGATGTCATGATGGCGCGCTTATTTCTGGTCAATGTGACCAAAATTTGCTGCATCGCCGCAATTCGCTATCATTCATCAATCCCATTGTGAACAATTTGTGAGAGCAATTGTTCCAAATGGTGAACCACGTTTTCTGGCCCGGTTCCAGGCCGAGGAACAATCAATGCAGCTTCGGCGCATTGGTGGCGAATTGCTCGTCCTGCGGGTCCGCGCGAAGCTTGCCAGTAGCCTTGGCGTCGTCGATCACCTTCGCCAGCAGTTTGAGGCCGAGCGGCGCCAGCGCACGTTCCCACAGTTCGCGGGCGGTCTCGCCCTTCTTCACGAAACACCAATCCTGCGCGGCGATGGCGCCGGCATCCATGCGGTCGGCGAGGTGATAGACCGTGCCGCCTGCAATCGGATCGCCCTCGCGAATCGTCCATTCGACCGCCGCGATGCCGCGATGGCGCGGCAACAGCGACGGATGGTAGCCGATGCCGCCCAGCCGGGCCGCCGCCAGGGCGCCTTTGCTGATACGGGCGTGGCTATGGGCGGTGATGATTAGGTCGGTTCCTGGCGCGATTTCGGCGGAGCCCACGCGTTTTGGATCTGCCTGCACCGTGACTTCGATTCCTGCTACGTGCGCGGCAGTCGCCAGCCGGTCGTCGGCCTGGGCGACCACGACACGCGCAATATCGACACCTTGCTTGCGCAGCATTTCCAGCGTCGTCACGCCGAAATGGCGCGAGCCGACAAGCGTAATCCGCATGATCAGTTTTCTCGTTTTTCGAAGAGGTCAGGCCGCCGGGGTGGAGGTTCGTCACGGTGCCCGGACGAGTCTGAGATGCTCCGATTCCATCCGGACGGCTGTTATCCAATCGCAACCGCTGCGGGACGGCAAGGGCGTTCGCAGCAGTCTGGCGATCCAGCGGCAGTCCTCCCCAACTAGTCGCGCGTAAGCCTTGTGACAGGCGATTTTGACGGCCGTGGAAGGCGAGAGCGGCCAGCTGCTCCGCCCCTACTTGAAACGCGGCATTTTTTTAGTTCAGCACTGCAACCAAAGACGCCGTTCGACGTTGCAGCGTTTGCTGGGTGGCTATTGGCAGGAGCCCACCATGTGTGAATATAGCCTGCATGCCGTGGCGACGCGGCCCGCCGATGTCGGCGAAACGCTGATCTCCACGACCTTTCCTCACACGACGACACGCGGTTTTGCGTCCGAGACCGAGCCGAACGTGGCGGTTTGCCTGCGTCCCGGCACCGAACTCGCATTCGAAAGCGAAGTGTTGCGCGATGGATTGGTCTTCCACCGCAAGATCGGTGACCGGATGGCCCGTTTTCGCGAGGTCAACAGTGACGATCCCAACAAACATCATGACGCACTCGAATTCGCCAATGGAACGGTGGTCATGGTGACGGACCTGATGCCGGGGCAGCGCGCGACGGTGCTGCAACTGCCGGTCAATCCGGCTGAAGCTCCGATCCCGCAGGAGCCCGTGGTGCGGAGCGACGCGATCGTCCGGATCTGACGACACGCGAGCAGGGGCGGCTGCGCAGCACAGGTGCGCCGCCGCTAGGTGCGTCAGACAGCCAGGGACGGGACCTTCGGCTGCAGAAGTCGAGCTGACGTCGCAGCCGCGCACGTTTGCGGCCGCGCAAACGAAAAGCCCCTTGGTGTGGCGGGCTTTGTGCCTTGAACTAGCTTATTTCCAGCCGCCGCCGGGCAGGCGACCGTGATAGGGCGTGTTCCGGCAGTGGCCCCATGGGCCGTGCCAATAGCCCGGAGGACATCCGAAAACGGGATGCACTTCCGGTTGATAGTATCCGCCCGGAAGCGGCCCGTAGTACGGGGTGCGCCGGCAGTGTCCCCACGGGCCGCGCCACGCATTGGGGCCGCATCCTCCCGCGACCAGAACGATATCGGAGGCAGCGCTCAAGGCTGGAGCAATGGGAGCAGCGTGTGCGGGTGCAAATGCAGTGAGGGTGGCAAAAGCGAAGGCGGCAAAGATAAACTTTTTCATCAGCAAGTCCTTTTCGACAATCGTTTATCGATGGAAATTTTTTAGGCGGCGAACAATTGCGCTGAATATAACGGTCATTAGACACGCAGATAACCCTAACAGAAGGTCAGACATATCGCTTGAAAATGACTCTAGTCTGGCTGCGGCGCGGAGGAATTTTCGGTCAGCCGTTATGTGTACTGAACCGGCCGTGCTTTACGCCACGCATGTAACCGGCGGAGACTTTGGTCTCCAATTCGTACTCCAAGAATTCATTGGCCAGAATCAGGGAGCGGATGGTGCTGCGCAGGTCGCCACCGCAGGCTGCAATCGCTGCGTCGGCGGCGGCATCGAGACGTTCGCATTCAGATCGAGGACCTGGCTCGGGCAGCGCGGACATCGGTGGAACTCTCGGTTTGATGATAGCGGGAATGTTCTTGTTTTGTTCATATAAAGTCAAGAGTCTCCCGATTAGGATTTCGATTTTCCCGATCAAATAAGAGACAGGGCGCTGCCGCCTCGTCACGTTGTGTCCAAGCGTTACCGTTCAACCAAACGGTTGATTGGCGAAAGGAGTTTTTGCTTCGCGCGGCTGGGATGGCTACGGAAGCGCAGACCCCAGCGTCAACTCACGGAAACGCATTCGAAAATTCCGGAAAACGCTGACGGCGCTCGGTGCTTCGGCGAAAGGTGGTTCGTCCCTGCAAAGTCCGACAAGCAGACTTGCGCGACATCCGCCAAGCTCTATCCAATCAACAACGGCGTTGGGGATCGGAAACATCCGATTTCGCTCTCGACGCTTTAACGTGCAGTAGCGCCACGTCGGCAACATCGGACGCATGGTGAGCGCGGAGGGACTCGAACCCTCGACCCCATGATTAAAAGTCACGTGCTCTACCACCTGAGCTACGCGCTCACTTGTCGGGCTGTGTAGGGGGCGGACCCGCGCGGGTCAATAGCCTCGCTGAGAACTCCCAATCATCGTTCGGCGAAAGCAAAATAAATCGAGACTGCAAATCGTTGCTGGTGAATGCTCAAGTGGTTTGTCGCCGCCTGCGGCACTCTTTTGCCCGGATTAGTTCGCCTCGCGGTGCAGGTCGGCCGTAACCTTGTGTTGCGCGCCGGCCGGCGTCGGCATCGGAACCGGCCGCAACCCGATCAGCTCGGCGGTGCGAATCCGGGTGTTGCGCCAGAACGCGAAGGAATTGATGCGTGACAGCTCAAGCGTAGCCAGCGCCACGGCGGACAGGAACGGCAGGCTCTGCAGCACCAGCACGCCGGCGAAGATATAGATCTCGGTGATCTGTCGGAAGCTGTTCGAGGCGACGAGAACCGCCGCGCCGATCAGCAGCAAGGCGCCGATGACGGCTTCCCAGAATGCCTGAAACTCGATCGACATGCGCGACAAGCCGCCCTTTGAAGTGCGGGCGAATGGCAGGTGTTCGGTGATCAGGCCGTTGGCGACCGCCCGCGACACCGTCCACTGCACCGACATGGCGGCGATCATGGCTCCCAGCATCTGCGGCGTCTTGATCGAAACGCGCAGCCGGTAGAGCACGAGGAAGTGGGTCAGCGACACAATAAATGCCGCGATGATCGGCAGCGTCAGGATCTTGTCGGGAATGGCGATGTCGGCGAACGCGACGATCGGGACCCACACCAGATTGAGGAGGGCGACCAGCACGCCGAGACTTTCGGCGCCGAGCCAGTTGAGCCAGCCGAGGGCGAATTCGCGCTTCTGGTCCGGCGACAGCCGGCTGGCACCCGGCAGGAAGCGCCGCCAGTGCTTCTTCACAATCTGGAAGCCGCCATAGGCCCAGCGGTGACGCTGCTTCTTGAAGGCCTCGTAGGTGTCGGGAAGCAGGCCGTAGCCATAGCGCTTGTTGGTGTAATGGGTGAGCCAGCCCTGTTCGATAATGGCGAGGCCGAGGTCGGTGTCCTCGCAGATCGTGTCGCCCGCCCAGCCGCCGGCCTTGTCCATCGCCGCGCGGCGGATCAGGCACATGGTGCCGTGCACGATGATCGAATTGAATTCGTTGCGCTGGACCATGCCGATATCGAAGAAGCCGGCATATTCGCCATTCATGACGTAGTGCATCAGCGACAGATCTTCGTCGCGGTGATCCTGCGGCGCCTGCACCAGTCCGACGCGCGGGTCGTCGAAGGCGGGCACGAGGTCCTTGAGCCAGTCCGGCTCCACGACGTAGTCGGCGTCGATGATGCCGATGATTTCCGCATCGGCGTCGGTTCGTTCCATGGCAATTCGCAGCGCGCCGGCCTTGAAGCCCTTCACCTTCTCGGCATTGATGAACTTGAAGCGTTCGCCCAGCGTCCGGCAGTGATCCTGGATCGGTTGCCAGAAAGCCGGATCAGGCGTGTTGTTGATGATCACCACGCATTCGAAGTTCGGGTAGTCCAGCCGCGCGACGGCATCCAGCGTCTGCTTCAGCATCTCCGGCGGCTCGAAATAGGCCGGAACGTGGATCGACACCTTCGGATATGCGCGGTTCGGATCGGCCAGGGCGGCCGCGGTTTTCTCCGGCGAGAGCAGGCGGCTTGGCCGATGACCGAAGGCAACCGTGGCGATCTCCTCGATGCGCGCCATCGCGATCAGGATCAATGGCACCAGCAGCACCAGGCCGAGGGTCATGGCGAAGGCCGAACCCCACACGAAGTAATGGCCGTTCCAATAGGCGAACACTGTCGCCACCCAGGCGCCGACGCCATTGGCTGCGGCTGACAGGACGGCGGCCTGCATCATGGTTGGGCGGTACAGCCGCAGGATCGGAAGCGAGAGCAATACGCCAATCAGCAGCGCGATGCCGGCGAGTTTCCAGTAGGCCTGATCGACCACCGGGCCGGTCCAGTTGAACTTCGGCTCGCGAGCGGCATTGAGAATGCCCCAATACGGACCGACGCCGCCCTCGAAGTACTTCCACGGCTGATCGATGGCTTCGACGATGTTGTATTCCATGCCGATCGACTCGGCGCGGGTGACGAAGTTGCGCAGCGTCACCGCCTGCTCGAACGGTCCGGGCACGGCATTCTTGAGATTGTAGCCGCCGCTCGGCCAGCCGAATTCCGCAATCACGATCCGCTTGCCCGGGAAGGCGTCGCGCAGCTTCTGATATATGATCAGCGCCTGATCGACGGCCTGCTTGTCGGAGAAGCCTTCCCAGTACGGCAGGATGTGCGCGGCGATAAAGTCGACCGACGACGCCAGTTCCGGATGCTCGAGCCAGATATTCCAGATTTCGCCTGTCGTTACAGGGACATTGACCTGGCTCTTGACGCGCTGGATCAGCTTGATGAGGTCTTCGACCTTCTGGTCGGCGCGGTAGATAGTTTCGTTGCCGACGACGATGCCGTTGACGTTGCTGTTGCGCTTGGCGAGTTCGACCGCCGCCTGCATTTCGCGTTCGTTACGGTCGGAATGCTTGTCGATCCAGGCGCCGACGGTGACCTTGATGCCGGCCTCGTTGGCGATAGGCGGCACCAGTTCGACGCCGCCGGTCGATGAATAGAGACGAACCGCACGAGTCAGCGGCGCCAGCACCTTCATGTCGGCGCGGATTTTCTCGACGGTCGGGATGTTGTCGATATCGGGATGGCCGGTGCCATCGAACGGCGCATACGAGACGCTAGGCAATATGCCGCGGAAATCCGGCGCTGGCTGCTTCTCGCGCAGGACACCCCAGAGAGCCGCGTGTGCAGCCGCAACCAACAACAGAACAGCGACGACAGCGCGCATCGCGACTAAACCATACGGGGCCAGTTTGCCAGCAAAGCGGGTCGGTCCCCTAGACCCGTCCGAGGTTGCGGCAAATCGAGCATAGCTTTGCCACGGGATTTATCCACTCGTATGACGCAGTGGCGTTTTCAGGGCGATCCGCAATTGAAACTTGAAATATTGCGGATCGTTCCCGGATCGGCCAGCAATTATTTGGCTGGCGCCGGAGTTGCTGCGGCTGGCGCGGCCGGCTGGGCGGCTGCAGCGGGTGGGGCCGATGCTGCCGGTGTAGCAGGAGCGGGTGCCGCGGCGGCCGCCGTCGGCGGCTGGGCGCCCGGATTGATCCAGCAAGCATGAACGCGGCTGTTCAGGCTGTCCGGCACCTTGGGATCGATCGCGCCGAAACGCACCAGACAACGGAAGGTGGCCTGAACGTGGCCGCCGGGGCAGCCGAACCGATCATAGAGATCGAGGTGACGGAACGCGGTGTCGAGATCGTCGCGCCACATCAACGCCACAACGCGGCGGCCGAGCCAGACGCATTCGGGATTGCCCGCCGGACCATTGATGGCCTTTGCGGCTTCGGCGAATTCGTCGCTCTTGCGCTGGCTGTCCCGGGCGGCAGCTTCGGCGGCGCTGGCCGGATTGGCGTTTTGCTGCGCCGGCTTGGCCGATTGGTCCTGCGCCCGGAGGTCGCCGCTTTGCGCAATCGCGCCGCCGACGCCAAGCAACAGCGCCAGTCCCGGCACCGCCAATGTCCGCAGCGCCGTATTTCGGAACTCAACCAGTCTTTGACGCATACCGTCCCCGATATTGATGCCCGCCCGTGGCAAACCCACTGTCCTGATGCCGCGCAAATTGGTCCCCATTGCGGCGGCGGACAGTCTGGAATCTGATGTAGCACAAAATGCTTGTTGTCCAGTAAAGGCTAAAACTTTCAGTCTTGTCACCATGGGCGATTGTGACGCGGGGACGCGAGAAGCGTGGATTGATGCCTCGCTGCACTTGGCAGATCGGCACTGACCGGTTAATCGACGAATCCCAGCGTGTGTTCCGCAAATCTGAATAGCAGCTCTGCGATCGGCCACGCACTTATTCGATGGGGATGTGCCGCCGGCTTTCGGGCCACCGCACGTTCCAGGAGGACCGGGCCGATTTCTGTTCGAACGCCGCTAGCTCTCCTGTTGCTGTCACTTTGCGCGATCGCGGCCATCTGGTGGTGGCTGGCCGTGCCGATCAATCTTGCGCATGCGCCAATCGAAACCGGCAACAAGCTGGAATGCGTTTCCTACGCGCCGTTCCGCGACGGGCAGAGCCCGCTGGTCAAGGGAACGGAAATCCCGCCGGAGCAGATCGAGCAGGACTTCACCCAGCTTGCCAAGATTTCCAAATGCGTCCGGACCTATTCGATCGAGAACGGCCTCGACAAGGCGCCCGAACTGGCGCGCAAGGCCGGACTGAAACTGATCCTCGGCATCTGGCTCGGTAGTAACCGCGTCAACAATCTGATCGAGATCGCCACCGCGGTCCGCCTGACCAAGGAATACCCGGACGTCATCGATGCGGTGGTGGTCGGCAACGAGGTGCTGTTGCGCGGCGAAATGACCGCTGCCGACCTGGCCGCCAACATCCGGTCCGTGAAGGGGCAGGTGAAGGTGCCGGTCACCTACGCCGATGTCTGGGAATACTGGCTGCGCAATCGCGAGGTCTATGACGCGGTCGATTTCGTAACCATCCACATCCTGCCGTACTGGGAGGATTTCCCGATCCGTGCCCGCTACGCGGCGTCGCATGTCGACACCATTCGCAAGCGGGTCGCGGTGGCCTTCCCCGGCAAGGAAATCCTGATCGGCGAGACCGGATGGCCGAGCGCGGGGCGGATGCGCGAGGGTGCGCTGCCGTCGCGCGCCAATCAGGCCCGCGTCGTGTCGGAAATCCTGCAGCTCGCCAAGCAGGAAAATTTCCGGGTCAATCTGATCGAGGCCTTCGACCAGCCGTGGAAGCGTGAGCTCGAAGGCACCGTCGGCGGCTACTGGGGACTGATCGATGCCCAGGCCCGCGCGTTGAAATATCCGGCCGGTGTGCCAATCAACAATTTCCCGTTCTGGAAACAGGAAATGGCCGCCGGTATGATGCTGAGCGCGCTGATCTTTGCGATGGCCATGTGGACCGCCAGGCGGCGTCCGTGGGCGCCGCGATTCGTCTCGTGGTTCGGCGTCTTCGTATCGGCGACGGCGGCTGGCAGCCTGCTCGGCGTCGCGGTCGACAAGATGCTTTACGAGAGCCTCGGCGCCGGGGGCTGGACGCGTTGGGGCTTTCTGCTGGCGGCGGGCATCGTCGCGCCGGTGCTGTCTGCGGGCGCGCTGATGTCGGGTCAATCCTTGCCGACATTCCTGGATTTTCTGGGACCGCGCATCGGGCGCACCAAGTCGCTACGCGCTGTGCTTCTCGGGCTGACGCTGCTGGTCACGACGTTGATCGCCGCCGAAACGGCGCTCGGCTTCGTGTTCGATCCCCGTTACCGCGACTTCCCGTTTGCCTCGCTGACGATGGCGGTCATTCCGTTCTGGCTGTTGATGGCGTTCAACCGGCCGCGATCCGGCGTGCGGCCGGTCGCCGAAGCGTCGTTCGCGGGTCTGCTGACCGTGTCGGCGCTCTACATGGGCTTCAACGAGGGACCGGCGAACTGGCAGTCGCTCTGGACCTGCCTCATCTATTTGATGTTGGCCGTTACACTGTGGCGGGCGCGGGCCGCGCAAATCCCAGGATAAGCAGTCCGATCGCCAGACCGGAGAGGCCGACATTGTAAAGCACGATGCCCAATCCGGCGGCGACCAGCCCGGCCGTCAGCAGGACGATCGAAGGCCGGATCACGTGCAGCACCGCGATGATCAGCGCGACGATGCCGAACACCGAATTGCGGAACAGATACGTGGCAAGCAGCCGGGCCTTGCAAAGATAGGTCTGCAGGCCGGCGTCGCAGGCCAGCGTGACCGTCGATAGTTCGATGGCGAGATATCGCAGGTACAGCGCATAGCCCAAGGTGACGAAACCGACGATCAGCAGCCATTGCACTTGATAGGGCGTGAGACGGAACGGGTCTTTTTTCATGCCGGGACTATGGTTCGGATCGTGCGGACGGGCAAGTCGCGCCGCTCAGGACGGTTGGCGGCCTGTGCATGACGCCGGAGAATCATAACGTCGGCGACGCTTAGCGGGCCGGCGCTGGTGGCGTGGCGGGAGCTGGCGCCGGTTGCACCGGCTTGAGCGGTTCCCGCTTCACCGTATGCGAGGCACTGCGGCGACGTGGTGCGCGCGGCGCCGGAGCAGCCGATGGCTCGGCATTGAGCGCCAGCCGCTGGCCGTCGAACACCGATGTTTCGCAGGCCTGCCGCCGTGTTGCCAAAGTGGCGCAAATCTTCGCCGCCGTTGCGGCGTCGTCGAGCGGTCCGGCGACTAGACGCAGATGCAGCCTGCCGCCGTCGTGGCGCTCCTGCACCGCGATGACCGGCGACAGTCCGTTCAGTTCTTTATGGGTTGAGCCGATGCGCTGCCAAAGTGCGCGCAGGCCTTCGATGGAATTGGCGCTTCCGAGATCGACGCCGAACTCGGTTCGCCGCACCGGAACTTCCGGAACCGCGCTGTTGTCGACTGCTGCGAGCGCTTGCCGTGTATCGGGCTTCACGTCTGTGGTCGGTTGGGATTGTGTGGCTAAATTGGTGGCGGACGATTTTGAAGCGGATTTATCCGGCGCTCCGGACGCCGGCGGTGCCTCAATCGTCGGCGCCGGCACTGCCGTGACGGCAGGCGCAGGCTCGGGCTTGGGAGGTTCGGCAACAACAGTCGACGGCGCGGGTGCCGGGACGGGCGCTGCAATTTTCTCTGACTTCGCTGGCTCCGGTTTGCTCGCAGCCGCAACTTGGACCTTGCTCGGGATAGGTTCCGTATCTGCCGGCGTCGCGGTGGCCGCGCGCGACTCCATGGCGTGATGCTGAGAAGATTTCTCCTTCGGTACTGATGGGGTTGGCGTCGCGCTCCCAGTGTTCGCCGCTTGTCGCGCGATCGAGCCGGTGATGGAGTCGAGACCTTCTTCGACCTTTGTGATCCGCGAATAGAGCCGGTCATGATCGGTACCGAGCGTCTCGAGTGCCGATGTGAGGCGCTTCGATTCAACCTGAACCTCGCCGGCGATGCGCTGGATCTGTCGAGAGTGCGAAGCGATGTCGTTGGCGATCAGATCGCGTGGAACGTGCACGAAGGATTGATTGGCCAGGATCGCAATCGTTACAGCGCCGACCGCAGCCGTCGCCCACGATCCGAGTCGCCACATCATGCGCCGGTCGAGATTGTCTTCGTCCGCGAGAAAACGTGTCACCCAACCACCAGTGTCGTCCGCCGCGAAATCGGCAGCCGAAATTTTTTTGTCCTCTGCCATCAGACTCTATCGGGCCCCCACCGCCGGGCGAATCACGAGAACAACCCTATCAGGATTCGGGCTATGGTTCCCCGTTACCGGTCTCGTGGTCCGGTGGTTTTGTTTGATCTTTGCCGGAAAACGCTTATTGACGGGCATTCCCATCGAAATTCCCAGGCAGATGTTGCGATGACCAGCAGAACGATCCTCACCATTGTGCTCGCGGCGGGCGAGGGCACGCGGATGCGCGCAACGCTGCCCAAGGTCTTGCACGCGGTGGCTGGCCGTTCGCTCCTCGCTCATGTGCTGGGAGCGGCCCCACAAGGCGCGGGGACGTCGCTCGCGGTGGTGGTCGGACCCAACCATCAGGCGGTTGCCGACGAGGCGCTGCGCGTGCGTTCCGACGCCGCGATCTTCACGCAATCCGAACGATTGGGCACCGCGCATGCGGTGCTTGCCGCGAAAGCCGCTATCGCTCAAGGGTTCGACGATCTGCTGATCGCGTTCGGCGATACGCCGCTGATTTCCCCGGAGACGTTCGAGCGGCTGCGCGCGCCGTTGCGCGCGGGGGCTGCGCTGGCGGTGCTCGGCTTCCGCGCCGCGGATCCAACGGGCTACGGACGGCTGGTGGTCGACAATAATCGTCTCGCCGCGATCCGCGAACAAGCCGACGCGAGCGACGACGAACGCAAGATCACGTTGTGCAATGCCGGTGTCATGGCATTCGACGGTCGCCTCGCGTTGCAAGTGCTGGAGCGCATCGGCAACGCTAACCGCAAAGGCGAATATTATCTGACCGACGCAGTGACGATTGTGCGCGAGCTTGGACGCGATGCTGTGGTCATCGAAACGGGAGAAGACGAAGTGCGCGGCATCAACACCAAGGCTCAACTCGCCGAGGCAGAACAGGTGATGCAATCGCGGCTGCGCCAGGCGGCGCTCGACGCCGGTGTCACCATGATCGCGCCGGAAACCGTTTTCCTCGCGCCGGACACCGCGTTCGGCAAGGACGTTACGGTCGAGCCGTATGTCGTCTTCGGTCCAGGCGTTAGCGTGGGCGACGGTGCGGTGATCCATGCGTTCTCGCACATCGTGCAAGCCACGATCGGCAAGAACACGTCGGTCGGTCCCTACGCGCGGCTGCGGCCGGGCACGTCGCTCGGCGACGGCGCGCGGATCGGAAACTTCGTTGAAACCAAGGCGGCAATTCTGGAAGCCGGCGTCAAGGTCAATCACTTGACCTATGTCGGCGACGCGCATGTCGGCGCCAACGCCAATATCGGAGCCGGCACCATCACCTGCAATTACGACGGTTTCAACAAGCACAAGACGCAAATCGGCGAGGGGGCCTTCATCGGCTCGAATTCGTCGCTGGTCGCGCCGGTGAAAATCGGCAAGGGTGCTTACATCGGCTCGGGTTCGGTGATCACCAAGGATGTGGCCGAAGACGCGCTGGCGCTGGAGCGCAGCCAGCAGGCGACCAACGAAGGCTGGGCCAAGCGTTACCGCGACATGAAGGCCGCCGCGAAGGGCAAATCCGGCTAGACAAGGTTGCAGTTAGGTTAACGACTTAACCCTGTGTCAATTCGCAATAGATTTTGAGTTTCGCGGTATTGGACATTTTCGCTAAGACACGCTCGCGCCGGTTCCCGGCGCGCAGGCGATTGGGAGATATGGAACCGCATGTGCGGCATTGTGGGGATTCTGGGCCGCGGCCCGGTTGCCGATGATCTGGTCGATTCGCTCAAGCGCCTGGAATATCGCGGCTACGATTCCGCGGGCGTAGCGACGCTGGAAGGTGGTCATCTCGATCGCCGCCGCGCCGAAGGCAAGTTGAAGAATCTCGAAGCCCGCCTGCGGTCGTCGCCGCTGATCGGCCATCTCGGTATCGGGCATACGCGCTGGGCGACGCATGGCAAGCCGACCGAGAACAACGCGCATCCGCACACCGGCGACAATGTCGCGGTGGTACATAACGGCATCATCGAGAACTTTCGCGAACTGCGCCAGCAGCTCGAAGGCAACGGGACGCAGTTCAGCAGCGAGACGGACACAGAGGTTGTCGCGCATCTCGTCGATTCCTACCTCGCCAAGGGGGCGCCTCCCGCCGACGCGGTGAAGGCGGCGCTGCCGCAATTGCGCGGCGCCTTCGCGCTGGCGTTCGTTTTCAAAGGTTACGACGATTTGCTGATCGGGGCGCGCAAGGGATCGCCGTTGGCCATCGGCTACGGCGACGGCGAAATGTATCTCGGCTCCGATGCCATCGCGCTGGCGCCGCTGACCGACACCATCAGCTATCTCGAAGATGGCGACTGGGTCGTGTTGACTCGCGCCGGAAGCGTCGTCCATGACGTCAACAATAATGTCGTGCAGCGCGAGGTCATCAAGTCCGGCGCTTCGTCGTTCCTGGTCGATAAGGCGAATTATCGCCACTTCATGGCCAAGGAAATCCACGAGCAGCCGGAGGTCGTCGGCCATACGCTGGCGCGCTATGTCGATATGGCGACCGAGCGCGTGACATTGCCGGTGCCGCTACCCTTCGACTTCCGCGATATCCAGCGCATCTCGATCACCGCATGCGGTACCGCGAGCTACGCCGGATACGTCGCAAAGTATTGGCTCGAGCGTTTCGCCAGACTGCCCGTTGAAATCGATGTCGCATCGGAGTTTCGTTACCGCGAAGCGCCATTGCGCAAGGGCGATCTCGCGATCTTCATTTCGCAGTCCGGCGAGACCGCCGATACGCTGGCGGCGTTGCGCTATGCCAAGGCGCAGGGCGCGCATACGGTTTCCGTCGTCAACGTCACCACCTCGACCATTGCGCGCGAGAGCGAGGCAGTGTTGCAGACGCTGGCCGGACCGGAAATCGGCGTCGCATCGACAAAGGCCTTCACCTGTCAATTGATGGTGCTGGCGACGCTGGCGATTGCGGCAGGCAAGGCGCGCGGCGAGTTGTCGGACGAAGATGAAGCGAACCTGGTGCGCGGGCTCGCCGAAGTGCCGCGCCTGATGGCGGCGGCGCTGGTTTGCGAACCACAGATCGAGAAGCTGGCGCGCGAGATCGCCAAATCGCGCGACGTGCTTTATCTTGGCCGCGGCACCAGCTATCCGCTGGCGCTTGAAGGTGCGCTCAAGCTCAAGGAAATTTCCTACATTCACGCCGAGGGCTATGCCGCCGGTGAGCTAAAGCACGGCCCGATCGCGCTGATCGACGAGAACATGCCGGTGGTCGTCATCGCACCGCATGATCGTGTGTTCGAGAAGACCGTCTCCAACATGCAGGAAGTTGCGGCGCGCGGCGGCAACATCATCCTGATGACCGATGCCAAGGGCGCGGCGGAGGCCACGATCGAATCGCTGGTGACCATCATATTGCCGGACATGGCGTCGAGCTTCACGCCGCTGGTCTATGCCGTCCCGGTGCAATTGCTGGCCTATCACACGGCGGTTGTCATGGGCACGGATGTCGATCAGCCGCGCAATCTGGCGAAATCGGTGACGGTCGAGTGACTGCGACCTTTTGCGCCAGCCGCCGCAGGTTCCGACGGAATCATCGCCCTGATGCAAAACTCTGTTAGAATGCCAATATAGCGAGCTGCAAAGCCGCATTCGTTTGAATTTGGAACCCTGATGTCTCGCGACGATCTGCCACCCAAGCCCGCGCCCGGCACGCTGCCTCCCGATGCGCCGCGCGGCTTCATGGCCCGCATTCGCAATTATTTTCTGACCGGTTTGATGGTTGCCGGACCGGTTGCCATCACCTTCTATCTGACCTGGTGGTTCATCACCTGGGTCGATGGGCTAGTGCGGCCGTTCGTGCCGGTTGATTATCGACCTGAGACCTACCTGCCATTTGGCATCCCGGGTGCCGGCCTTGTCGTCGCGGTGATTGCGCTGACGCTGCTCGGTTTCCTGACGGCGAATTTGATTGGCCGTACGCTGGTCGATCTCGGCGAGAGGCTGCTTGGCCGCATGCCGGTGGTGCGCGCAATCTATCGCGGCCTCAAGCAGGTATTCGAGACGCTGTTCTCCGGCAACGGTTCGAGCTTCCGCAAGGTCGGCCTGGTCGAGTTTCCCTCGCCAGGCATGTGGTCGATCGTGCTGATCTCGCAGATGCCGAGCGTTGAAGTTGCTGCCAAGCTGCCGGGTGAGGAGGAGCATATCTCGGTATTTCTGCCGTGCGCGCCGAACCCGACGACCGGATTTTTCTTCTATGTGCCGAAAAGCAAGATCATCGAAATCGATATGAGCGCCGAGGATGCCGCGACGCTGATCATGTCGGCCGGTGTCGTGCAGCCGGGTTCGGATCCGCAACGCAAGATCGCGGCGCTGGCGGAAACCGCCAACGCTGCGCGTGTCGCCAACACCGCTGCGCTGAAGCCTGAGCCAGCCAAGGCGGACTGACGCTCACCCGGCGCCGATCAGCGGGATCGCTTCATCGCGCTCGTATAGATAGAGCAGGCAGCGCAGCGCATCGCCTTGCGCGCCAGTCAGCTTTGGATTGTCGCGCATGATTTTCAGGGCCTCATCGCGCGCTTGCGCGATGAGCTGTGCGTGGACTTCCGAGCGCGCAATGCGATAGCCCGGCATGCCGCTCTGTCGTGTGCCGAGGACGTCGCCTTCGCCCCGCAGCTTCAAGTCTTCCTCGGCAATGCGGAAGCCATCGGTGGTTTCGCGGATGACGCGCAACCGCGCCGCCGACATTTCGCCGAGCGGCTCACGGTAAAGCAGCAGGCAGGTGGAGGATTCCGAACCGCGCCCGATCCGGCCGCGCAACTGGTGCAACTGCGCCAGGCCGAAGCGTTCGGCGTTTTCGATCACCATGATGGTCGCCGCCGGCACGTCGACGCCGACTTCGACAACGGTGGTTGCCACCAGCACGCTGACCTCACCGGCGGCGAATTGCGCCATGGCGCGGTCTTTCTCGGCGCCCTTCATCTGACCGTGAACGAGACCGACCTTGTCGCCGAACCGCTCGCGCAGGCTTTCGAAGCGCTTGGTGGCGTCGGTGAGATGATCGATGGCTTCGGACTCCTCCACCAGCGGACAGATCCAGTAGACCAGCTTGCCGGCGTTCACCGCGCGTCCGACCGCATCGATGACCTCGCCGATCCGGCTATCGGGAACGGTGCGGGTATCGATCGGCTGCCGCCCGGCGGGCTTTTCGCGCAGTTCGGAGATATCCATGTCGCCGAAGTAGGTCAGCACCAGCGTGCGCGGAATCGGCGTGGCGCTCAGCACCAGCACATCGACCGCGTCGCCTTTGGACGTCAGCGCCAGTCGCTCGCGCACGCCGAAGCGATGTTGTTCGTCGACGATGGCCAGCGCCAACGCCTTGAACGCAACGTCGTCCTGTATCAGGGCGTGAGTGCCGACCAGCAGATCGAGTTCGCCGGCAGCGAGGCGGGCGAGGATATCGCGGCGCTCCTTGCCTTTCTCGCGGCCGGTGAGGATGGCGACGCGCAGGCCGGCCCGTTCGGCCAGCGGCGCGATGGTCTTGATATGCTGGCGCGCGAGGATTTCGGTCGGCGCCATCAGCGCGGCCTGCTTTCCAGCCTCGGCGACCGCAGCTGCGGCCAGCAGCGCGACCACGGTTTTGCCGGAACCGACATCGCCTTGCAGCAGCCGCAACATGCGCACCGGCTGTTGCAGGTCATTGGCGATGGCCGCGGCTGCTTCGCGTTGCGAGGATGTCAGCGCATAGGGCAGCGCATCGATCACCTTGTTGCGCAGATGGCCGTCGCCGGCGTGGCGCACGCCCGCGGGGCGGCGCAATTGCGCGCGGACCAGTGCCAGCGCCAATTGTCCCGCAAGCAGTTCGTCATAGGCGAGGCGGGACCAATATGGCCCGTTGGGAAGAATGTCGGTGAGTTCCAGCGGCGCGTGCAGGCGATGCAGCGCCTCACCGAGCGGCGGAAACTGGCAGCGGCGCATTACCTCGGGGCTGATCCATTCCGGGAGTGCCGGCAGTTTCTGCAGCGCCTGCGCTACCGCGCGTCGCAGCGAGCCGAGCGCCAATCCCTCGGTGAGCGGATACACCGGTTCGATGCCGGGAAGATTGGCCAATCCGGCTTCATCGACGACGCGGTCGGGATGGACCATCTGCAGCGTACCGTCGAACATCTGGACCGTGCCGGAGACATAGCGCTTGGCGCCTACTGGCAAGATCTTGTCGATATAATCGGCTTTGGCGCGGAAGTAGGTCAGCATCACGTCGCCGGTGTCGTCGCTGGCATAGACGACATAAGGCACGCGCGCGCGGCCGGGCGGCGAGGGGCGATGACGGTCCACTGTCACTTCCAGCGTCGCGACGGTACCGGGCACTGCATCGCGGATTTTCGGTCGTGCCCGGCGGTCGATGACGTTGCTCGGCAGATGCAGCAGCAGATCGACCAGCCGCGGCGTATCGCCTTTGTCGAGCAGATAGCGCAGCAGCTTGTCCTGCTTCGGGCCGACGCCGGACAGGCTGGTCGCCAGAGCAAATAACGGATTGAGGACAGTAGGGCGCATCAGTTCTCTCGTCGATCTCGCAGTTCGCGCAAAATGCATTATGCGCGCAGGCGATCCGCGCATCCATCGATCTTGACGCGATGCAACTTGAAGAGACGATGCATTGCCGGGTCAAGCCCGGTCATGACGGCGGCGGGGATAATTTGCCGAACTCAAGGGCTGACATCCCCGGCCATGAGGTCTATATCAACCGCGCCCGGCACGTCCGGGCTTTTGGCGTTAGGCAAGGTTGGAAGATGACGGGAACGACACGGTCGAGCCACGGGCTCGACGATCGCCGCAAGCGGCTGCTGTATCGCTGCTGGCACCGCGGCACACGCGAAATGGATCTGATCCTCGGCCGCTTCGCGGACGCTCATATCGCCGAGTTCGATGACGAGGAACTTGCCGGGCTCGAGCGCGTGATCGAGGCGAACGACCCCGATCTCTATGCAGCGCTGACCGGCAACACCGAGCCTGCCGCCGAATTTGCCGGTGTGCTGTTCGAACGCATCAAAGCCTTTCGTATCGCGGACTCGCGCGCATGAAAGCGCCGACGCGGTCTCCCGCTGAATTGCTTTCGCCGGGTCGTGCGCTGACGCTCGCCAATGTCGCCGAAGGTGCCGAAGGGCTGATTGTCTCCGATCTCGCGCGCGCGGTTGCCGCACGGCCGAAGGCGCCTGCCGTCAGCCTCGCGGTGATTTGTCGCGACGGACCGCGCATGTCGCAGATGGCACGGGCGCTCGAATTCTTCGCGCCGGATCTGGCAGTGATGCAATTCCCGGCATGGGATTGTCAGCCCTATGACCGGGTGTCGCCGCATGGTGGCATCGTGGCGCAACGCGTGACGACGCTGGCGCGGCTGTCGCGACTGGCAGGCAGTGACAAGCCGCTGATCGTATTGACCACGGTCAATGCGGTGACGCAGCGCGTTCCGGCGCGTGAGGTGGTCGCGGCGCAGGCCTTGTCGGTGGCGCCGGGCAACGTCGTGCCGATGGACTCCATCGTCGCGTGGCTGGAACACAACGGTTACAACCGCTCGTCGACGGTGCGGGAATCCGGCGAGTATGCCGTGCGCGGCGGTATCCTCGATCTTTTTCCCGCGGGACTCGAACAGCCGGTGCGCTTCGATTTCTTCGGCGATGCGCTGGAATCGATCCGCACATTCGATGCGGAAACGCAACGCACGTTGATGACGATGCGCGGGCTCGACCTGGTTCCGGTCGCGGAATTCCAGCTTGTTACCGAAACCATTCGTCGTTTTCGCATGGGCTACGTCGCAACGTTCGGTGCCTCGACGCGTGACGATCCGCTTTACGAGGCCGTCAGCGAGGGCCGCCGCCATCCGGGCATGGAGCACTGGCTTCCATTGTTTCAGGAACGAATGGATACGCTGTTCGACTACCTCGGCAATGCACCAGTGGTCATTGAGCCGCAGAGCGAGGACGCCGCGCGCGAACGCTTCAAGCAGATCAACGACTATTACGATGCGCGGCGCGAGGCACTTGAACATCCCGGCGGTGGGGTGATCTACAAGCCGTTGCCGCCGGACCGTCTCTATCTGACCGAGAAGGAGTGGGACTCGCGGCTGGCCGATGCCGCGCTGGGGCGGCTGACGCCGTTCGCGGTGCCGGAAGGCAGCGACAACGTCGTCGATGCGGGTGCGCGGCAGGGCCGCAACTTCGCGCCGGAGCGCGCGGACAGTTCGGTCAACGTCTTCGAATCCGTCGTGGCGCATGTGCAGAGCATGCAGGCAGCGCGCAAGAAAGTCGTGGTTGCGCTGTGGAGCGAAGGCTCGCGCGACCGCATGGCGAGCATGCTCAAGGACCACAAGCTGCTCAATCTCACCAGCGTCAATACCTGGCGTACGGTGCAGGCGACGCCACGCAACGAGACCATGCTTGCGGTGGTCGGCATGGAGTCGGGCTTTGAGACCGACAACGTCGTCTTCATCACAGAGCAGGATATCCTCGGCGATCGTCTTGTGCGGCCTCGCAAGGCTAGCCGCAAGCTGGAGAATTTCATCTCCGAGGTCACCAGCCTGGCGACCGGCGACATCGTGGTGCATGTCGAGCACGGCATTGGCCGCTTTGTCGGCCTGCAGACGCTCGATGTTGCCGGCGCGCCGCACGACTGTCTCGAACTGCGCTACGCCAACGAGACCAAGCTGTTCCTGCCGGTCGAAAACATCGAACTGCTATCGCGCTATGGTTCCGACCAAACCGGCGTCGAACTCGACAAGCTTGGCGGCGGAGGCTGGCAGGCGCGCAAGGCCAAGCTGAAGAACCGCATCCGCGAAATCGCCGGTGAACTCATCAAGATCGCTGCGGAACGGCATCTGCATGAGGCGCCGAAGATGCCGGTGCAGCCCGGACTCTACGATGAGTTCTGCGCGCGCTTCCCGTACGAGGAAACCGAGGATCAACTCGCGGCGATCAATGCGACTCTGCATGATCTCGAAAGCGGCAAGCCGATGGATCGTCTGGTCTGCGGCGACGTCGGATTCGGCAAGACCGAGGTCGCGTTGCGCGCGACATTCGCGGTGGCGCTGGACGGCAAGCAGGTCGCCGTCGTCGTTCCGACCACGCTGCTGGCGCGGCAACATGCGCGGACCTTTACCGAGCGTTTCCGCGGTCTCCCTGTCAATGTTGCGCAGGCGTCCCGGCTGGTCTCCGCGAAGGAGTTGAGCCAGACCAAGAAGGGCATTGCCGATGGTTCGGTCGATATCGTCGTAGGCACCCATGCGCTGCTCGGCAAGTCGATCAAATTCAAGGATCTTGGGCTGATCGTCGTCGACGAGGAGCAGCATTTCGGTGTCACCCACAAGGAGCGGCTGAAGCAGTTGCGTGCCGAGGTGCATGTGCTCACCCTGAGCGCGACGCCGATCCCGCGCACGCTGCAGCTGGCGCTGACCGGTGTTCGCGATTTGTCGATCATTGCATCGCCTCCGGTCGATCGCCTCGCGGTGCGAACCTTCGTCGCGCCGCACGATCCGCTGATGATCCGCGAAGCGCTGCTGCGCGAACGCTATCGTGGCGGACAGACGTTCTACGTCTGCCCACGGATCGACGATCTCGCCGAGGTGAAAGACTTCCTCGACAAGAACGTGCCGGAAATGAAGGTCGCTGTCGCGCACGGCCAGATGCCGCCGACGGTGATCGAGGACATCATGTCGGCATTCTATGACGGCAAGTACGACATCCTGTTGTCGACGACGATTGTGGAATCCGGGCTCGACATCCCGTCCGCCAATACGCTGATCGTGCATCGCGCCGATATGTTCGGTCTGGCGCAGCTCTATCAACTGCGCGGCCGGGTCGGGCGTTCGAAGCTGCGTGCTTATGCGTTGTTTACGCTGCCGGCGCAGCAGAAGATCACGGCGCAGGCGGAGCGCCGCTTGAAGGTTCTGCAGTCGCTGGAAACGCTCGGTGCCGGCTTCCAGCTTGCGTCGCACGATCTCGACATTCGCGGCGCGGGCAACCTGCTCGGCGAGGAGCAGTCTGGCCATATCAAGGAAGTCGGCTTCGAGCTCTATCAATCGATGCTGGAGGAGGCGATCCTCAATCTCAAGGCGGGCATCGCCGAGCCGGTGGCCGATCGCTGGTCGCCGCAAATCACCGTCGGGATGCCGGTGTTGATCCCGGAAGATTTCGTCACCGATCTGTCGGTGCGGCTGTCGCTGTATCGAAGGCTGGCCGATCTCGAGACCGAGGAAGAAATCGAGAATTTCGGCGCCGAGCTGCGCGACCGTTTCGGTCCGTTACCGGACGAGGTGCGCTATCTGTTCAAGATCGCAGCGATCAAGGCCTACTGCCGCCGCGCCAATGTCGAGAAGCTTGATGCCGGGCCGAAGGGTGCGGTGATTACGTTCCGTGACAACAGTTTCGCGCATCCCGAGAAGCTCGTGTTCTTCATTCGGCAGCATGGTCAGGCGGCGAAAGTACGCCCCGACATGAAGGTGGTGTTCCTGCAGGATTGGGATACGCCAGAAGATCGTCTCGCGGGCGCTACAGAAATTCTGCGTCAACTGGCCAATCTCGCCGAGGGGCGCAAGGCTGCGTAACACGCGCAGGGCGGCCAATGTTGCCATCGGCCGCCCACTGATACGATCTTCGCTTCGTACGAAGATTTTACTTCGGATACTTGAACTCGGGCGCAGCCTTGAGGGCTTCCTTCGTGGTGTTCATGGTCGCGCGCCACTTGTTGTTCTTGCTGTCGTAAGCAATCGATACCGAAGCTGGCGAGACGGCGACGTAGTGTTCGCCCATGCCGAGGAATCCGCCGACAGACAAGATCAATGCATCGATTTGGTTGTTCTTGATGGCAAGATCGGAAATCTCTCCGACCGATTCATCCTGCTGATTGTAGACATTCAGCCCTTTCAGCTTTGAACTGAACATCTCGCCCGGCGCGACCGTCGAAAACTTCGCTTCCGCCGGCGCGGTCCCGACGGTGGTGGTCGATTGCGCGCGCGTTGCAGGTGCCGTGGTGGTTTGCGCCATCGCCGATGTCGCAATAACGGCGAGCGAAGCGGTGAGGAGTGCGAGTTTCTTCATTGGTGTCCCTCTCTCGTTGCAGACGTGATGCGTCTACAATGCGAGACAGAGGGCTTCGTTCCAAATCCAGGCAAATAAGTTCAGCAGGCCGCGCGATGCGCGTCGTTGTCGAGACGTGACATCAGCGTCGCCGCAGTGTCGTTCGGCAATAGTGCTTCCACCGTGACATGCGGATCGATGCGCGATTCGCGTCGTGAGCCATGCATAGTGTGCTTGATGACGCTGGCGAGGCGGCGCGCAACGGCACCGGCTGTCCGCGAGCCCGCATCGGGAAAGACCGCGATGATTGTGCCGTCGTCGCGCAAGGTAGCGAAATCGGCGCGTCGCATCAGCCGGCCGACGATACGCGCGGTGTCGTAACGCACGCGTGGCGGCTGCTCGCCGAATGTCAGGCGAGCCACGGCGAGTCCGGCGCCGCGAGCGAGTGCCTGTTCGACGGCCGCCGAGAGATCACGCTCGAACGCGCCCGACGTCAGCAGGCCGCTGCGCGGATCGAGCAAGCCGCCGGCGTCAATCGATCGCAGCATGCGGGCCAGGCGTTGCTCGAAAGCGCGTTGCCGGATCAGCGGCAAGGCGTTGACCGCGACATCTCCGGCAGAGCCCACAATCGCTTCGAGATTCGGCAGATCGTAGTCGCGGGTGGGTGGGGATTGTACGATCACCGGAAGATTGCGGAAGCGGGTGTCCTCCGCGAGGACAGTCAGAAAGGCATCGATGACACGCGGAGTAAAACCGTCGCCGATGACGATGCCATCGACGTCACGGGCATTCAGATGTCTGGCGGCGGCTTCGATACTCAGCGCCCCGACGATACCGACGCGTTCGCCGAGTGCGACCGACAGCGCCGGATAGGATGCGCCGCGACCGATCAGCAGCACTGTTGCATCCATGATCGGGTCGGACTCGGGAATCCGCGGTCGCGAGACTGCATTCTCGCTCAGGCGGCGCAGCAGGGTGACGTGCAGCGCCCGCACGCGCAGCGCTGCACGCAGCCGCGCGCCGAGGCGGGCCGGGCCGGTTTCGAGCGACGACATCGGGATAGCATTGATCGGGAGCTGCATCGCCGGATCGATGACGATCATCGGGACGTATGGCTGCAAGGCCGCCGATTGCGCTGCCAGTCGAGACAGCGTGGTTTCGTCTGGTGGGGGCGCGGCGACGATGATCGCTGCAGGCATCAGCCGTTCGATGGCGTCCGATGCATCGGACCATGTTATATCGACGACCGGAAACAGTTCGGTTCCGGTCAGGGCATCGCTCAGCGCGGCGTTCCTGGCAGCCGAGATAACGATGATGGGGCCGTGCTGGGACATCTCGCCTGCGAACCGAAATTGAAACGGTCGCACGCTAAGCGGATGGCCTTAATGTCGCGTCAACGCCACGCGTCGCCTTTGCCTAATCGTGCCCGGTGCGGTCGCGAAAGGCTTCCACCATCAACGGGTTAAGCCCAAGTTCCGTCAGTGCGCCACGTGCGCGGCTGTTTTCGCTGGCGCGCCCGGCGAGGCGATATCCGCTCAGCCTGTCGGGAAGTGCGGTCAGCATCGCGCCGTCGCCCAGGCGCTTCGCCCAGGCTTGCAGATCGTCGGCGAGGAAGCGATAGCCACCCACTGCGACGATCCCCGGCGGCGGCGCGGTGATGCAGATCGCCTTGGTCGTGCGATCGATGCGGGCAGCGTAGCCGGTATCGACGTGATTTGTTTGCGGGGCAGCGATCCGGATATCGTTTTCGGATGCGGCGGCGGTGTAGGCGGCAACCGGGACCATCGATCCACGCAATGCCAGCGTGCCCTCGGGTGTCAGCACGATTTCGCCGGCGATCGGCGACTGCGCGTCGTTGCGCGGGGCGCCGTACGGTCCCGGCTGAATGAGCGTCGGAAATCCATCGTCATCGAGCCGCCGTGCGCCGAACAAGCCAACCTCGCCGAACAGATAGACGTCGGTGAATTGGACGTCCTGCACCGGCCATGCCGGGCTGGATGCGACCTGTTCCGGGGTGCGCCAGAGGCCGACGACGTGACGCAGCGCTGGCAGATTGGCGAAACCGCCATCTTCCGCCAGCCGCATCGCCACCCCGGCGGGCACGACCAGCGTGTCGCAGCGCAATTGCGTCGCCTGCTCCTGCAGCAGTTGCTCGTCGAAAGGATGATGCAGCACCAGCGTGCCGCCACTGAGCAGCCAGCTCAGCGTGGTCGCTGCGATGCCGGCGAACGAGGACATCGTCTGCGCCGCGAGGATCGTTGCGCCTTGGGGCATGGCGCTTTCGAGGAACACGGCCAGCCCGCCCGCGATCATGTTCAGATGCGTGCGAGGGACGGCGAGCAGCCCCTGTGCCGTCGTATCGAACGAGATGATCGCCGCCTGCCGCGCATCGTGCGGCATCGTCGGGGGCAGGGTGTCGCCATGGGCGATGACGTCATCGAGCGGCACCATGCCTTCCGGCAGGTTGCTGCCGAATCCGCAGACATGGCGGATCGAGAACACCTCGGCGGCGGCGTTCATGGCCAGATCAGCGTGGCTGACACCATCGATGAGCGCGCTGCTGACGATGGCACGCGCGCCGATACGGTTGAGCGCCACAGTCAGTTCGGCGTGGCGCCAGAGTTGGGGAAGCAACGCGACCACCAGCCCGGCGCGGTGTGCCGCGAGGACCGTCAGCGGAAATTCGATGGTATTGGCCAGTTGCAGCGCGATGATCGAATTTGGCGGCAGCCCGGCATCGATGAAATGCGCGGCCATTGCGGCGATAGCCCGGTCGGCCTGCGCGTAAGTCAATCGCCGTGGCGCTTGACCGGTCACCCGTTGCTTGTCGATGGGATCGACCAGCGCGAGCGCGTCGGGTTGACGTGCCAGCACTCGCCGGAACAATCCATCGAACGTGGGCGACGCCGTGGGCTGAAACACTCAATCACCTTCAGGGCGGTTTATGCCACCACGTTTCGGGAAGATAGCCGGTCAACGCGGTGGCCTTGGGTCTTTCTATCCGATTCCACCGCGCGATCCATTGTTCGCGGACGTTGTACAGGGGAATCCCATAGAATCCCGAGATCAGTACGCGGTCGAGCGCCCGCACCGCCGACACGAAGGCCGGGCGTTCGCGCGCAGCCAGCAGTGCTCCGATCAGGCTGTCGATGGCAGGATCCTTGGCGCCCATATAATTGCGGGTGCCCTGATTGTCGGCCGCTTCGCTGCCCCAGTAGAACGCCTGTTCGTTTCCAGGCGACAGCGATTGGTCCCAACGGTTCTGGATCATGTCGAAATCGAAGCTGAGACGGCGCTGGTCGAACTGCACGGCGTCGACGGCGCGCACCGACGCCTTGATCCCGGCGCGCTTGAGGCTGCCGGCAAACGCCAGCGCGATGCGTTCCTGATCCCGCGTTGTCACCAGAATTTCGAAGGCGAAGGGCGCTCCGGTCTGACGTTGTTGCAACACGGCGTCCTTCAGTTCGTAGCCCGCCTGAGAAAGCAGTGTCAGCGCGCGGCGCAGTGTCGTTCGGTCGCGGCCGGAGCCGTCGCTGACCGGCAGCCGGTAGCTGCCGTCGAGCACATCGCTACGCACGTGCCCTGGGAAGGGCGCCAGTAGCGCGCGCTCACGCGCGTCTGCGGGGCGGGTGTAGGCCGACAATTCGGAGCCCGCGAAAAAGCCGGCCGACCGCGCATAGAGGCCGAAGAAGTAGTTGCGGTTGATCCATTCGAAATCGAATAACAGCGTGAGCGCTTCGCGGACGCGGATGTCGGCGAAGATCGGCCGCCGCGTATTGAAAACGAGAAACTCGGATGGGTTGGGAACGCCAGGTTTGATGATGTCGCGCACCAGCGCGCCGGATTTTGCCGCCGGAAAATTGTAGCCCTCATGCCAGCGCAGCGGTTCGGTCTCGAGACGAAAATCATAGAGGCCACGCTTGAACGCTTCGAACTGACCGTTGGCCTCACGGTAAAAGTCGAGCCGGATTTCGTCGAAGTTCCAAAGCCCGCGATTGACCGGCAGATCGCGGCCCCAGTAGTTCGGATCGCGGGTCAGGGTGACGCTGGCACCCGGCTTCACCGCCGTCACGCGGTAGGGACCGGAGCCGAGCGGCGGCTCCATCGAGGTGTTTTCGAAAGTCGCGGCATCGATGGCGTGCTTCGGCAGCACGGGCATCAGGCCGAGGATCAGGGGCAACTCGCGATCGTTGGCCTCCTCGAACCGGAAGCGAACGGTGTGCCGGTCGAGAGCCTCGGCCTGGGCCACCTTCGCGTAATACAGGCGATGGTTGGGGCGGCCCTTGTCGCGCAGCAACTGCCAGGAGAATAGCACATCCTCGGCGAGGATCGGGTGCCCGTCCGAGAAACGAGCTAAGGGGTTGAGGTGAAAGATGACTTCGCTGCGCGCCTCGTCGGTCTCCACGCTTTTGGCGATCAATCCGTAAAGCGTGAAGGGCTCGTTGTTGCCGCGGGTCAGCAGGCTTTCGATGACGAAGCCGCGGACCTGCTGCACCGCAAGGCCCTTAACGATCAGCGGGTTGAGGCTGTCGAAGGTCCCGAGGATGCCCTGGACGAGCCGGCCGCCTTTTGGCGCGTCCGAGTTGGCATAGGGCATGTGGGTGAAGTCCGCGGGCAGGGCTGGGTCGCCGTGCATGGCGATGCCGTGGGTGGCCCCGCTCGCCGCGGCAGCGCTTCCGCCAAGCAGGCCAACGACCAACATCAGGGCCGCCAGCAAGCCCCCGGCGCGGGGCACGGTGGCGGGAACATGGGGCGCGACACGCCGATTTGATTCGCTGCGGTTCACCGGGAAAATTTACCACAGCGGTCATGCTTCGGCCCCGGTCCGGCGGCAAAGATGATTGTCGGCATTGATCTTTTCGTTTGCCGTTGTATTGAAGGCATACAATTGAGGTGGGCTGTCGGGTCTGTCACTTAACTGCCGTATTTGGCAGGGAGACAGCGGCCGAATGGCCAGGTGAAGGTGCCCTGTTTTGCGGCTTTGGGCGCTCCCATTCAGAAAGGGCTTTCCGCAATGAGTTTCCCTAAGATGGCCGCGCTGGCGTGGCCGCGCGCGCAGGTCTTCGCCGTGGTGACGGCTGCGGCATTGGCCGCGACATCCACCGTTTCGTATGCCCAGGCTCCCGCCCAGCAACCCGCACCCAAGGCCAAGACGGCCCCGGCGAAAAATGGGCAAAAGGCTCCCGCTGCGCAGCAGGCACCCGCGCAGCCACCGGCGGCTGCTGCCCAGCCGGCCGATCAGCAGGTGCAATTGATCTATGCGCCGTGGACGAAGTTCTGCCTGAAGGGGCAGGACGCCAACGCCAAGCAGGTCTGCTTCACCGGCAAGGACGGCCGCATCGAGTCGGGCCAGCCGGTGATCGCCGCCGTGATCATCGAGCCGGAAGGCGAGCCGAAGAAGATCCTGCGCGTCACGCTTCCGCTTGGCATGCAACTCGTTCATGGCACGCGCATCATCATCGACAACAATCCGCCGCAGCAGAGCCCATACGTGATCTGTTTCGCCAACGGCTGCATGTCGGACTATGAAGTTACCCCAGACATGATCGCCAACCTGAAGAAGGGGCAGAACCTGATCGTGCAGGCGATCAACTCCAACGGCGCGCCGCTGACGCTGCCGCTGCCGCTGGCCGAATTCGCCAAGGCTTACGATGGTCCGCCGACCGATCCGAAGGTCTTCGAGGAAACCCAGAAGAAGCTTCAGGAAGAGCTGCAGAAGCGCGCCGCCGAAGCCCGCGCCAAGCTCGAAGCGCAACAGCCTGCGGCTGGAGCCACTCCGCCAGCCAATCCGGCGCCGAAGTAAGTTGCGAAGCGTCACAGCAAAACGAAAAGCGCCCCGATCGGGGCGCTTTTTTTCTTTCGATCTCGATTTAAATGCCAGGGCAGGGCCCGGTAGCGAAACTCACCGCGGATCTAGTTGAGCGACGAATTGCGCGGACGATAGCCGCCCGACTTATCGCGTACGAATATCTCGGCGACCTGCGAATGGCGGACCGGCTCGCCGGACTCATCCGGTAGCAGGTTCTGTTCGGAGACGTAGGCGACGTATTCCGACTCGGAATTCTCTGCGAGTAGATGATAGAACGGCTGATCCTTATGTGGACGCACTTCCTCCGGGATAGACAGCCACCATTCCTCGGTGTTGGCGAATTCCGGGTCGATATCGAACACGACACCCCGGAACGAGAATATCCGGTGCCGGACGATCTGGCCGATCTGAAACTTGGCGGTTCGCATCTTCAGCATGACTCGTCGAATAGACCAGGATTGTGGCCGATGCTAGAGGCAAACTTTCCTCCGTTGGGTCGCCTTGCGACCGACCCAACCACGGTTCGGGGCCAAAAATGAAGAAAATCACGCTTTCATGATCGATGTTCTCAACCTTGCGATGCCGTATTTCGGCTTGATCTTCGTCGGATACGTTTGTGGAAAATGGCGGAACCTGCCGGAATCCGGGCTCGCCTGGATGAATTTCTTCGTGCTTTACGTCTCTCTTCCGGCGCTATTTTTCCGCATTATGTCGCGGACCCCGTTCGAGGAACTCGCCAATCCGCCGTTCGTGATCGCCACCACCGCGGCAACGGCTGCGGCTTTCTTCCTGTCTGCCATCGTCGGCAAATTGATCGGGCGGCTACCGCTTCGCGAAGCGGCGATGGCCGGGCTGGCCGGCGGTTACGGCAACATCGGCTACATGGGGCCGGCGCTGGCCTTGGCCCTGTTCGGTCTGCCATCGGCGGTGCCGACCGCGCTGATTTTCTGCTTCGACAGTATCTTCCTGTTTTCGGTGATTCCATTGTGGATGGCGCTGACCGATGGAACACGCCGGCCGCTACTGCCGACGCTGTGGTTCGTCGTCAAGGAGATCGTGCTGCATCCGCTGATCGTCGCCGTTTATTGCGGAGCGTTGGCGGCTGCGTTTCACCTGCAGCTGCCGGTGGCGCTCGACAGCATGTTGCAGTTCCTGCAAAGCTCGGCGGCGCCGGTCGCACTGTTCGTACTCGGCGTTACCGTCGCGCTGCGGCCGTTGGGGCGCGTGCCGTGGGAAATTCCCGGTCTCGTGCTGATCAAGCTTGTGATCCATCCGATACTGGTGTTCGCGCTGGTGTGGTGGCTCGGACCGTTCACGCCGGAATGGTCGGCCACGGCCGTGTTGATGGCGTCGCTGCCGCCAGCGTTGAACGTGTTCGTCATCGCCCGGCAGTATGACACCTGGACCGAACCTGCGTCGGTTGCGGTTCTGATCGGGACGTTCGTGTCGGTGGTGACGTTGACCAGCGTGATGTACCTGATCAAGACCGGCCAGATCGCCTTCTAGCGGTTCTGCAGGGGCGCGTTCAGGACAACCGACGCCACGTCGGCGCGAGGCCTTCGCGCATGGCGATGCGGCGGAGCGGGCGGATAGCGTTCAACAGATGGAGCCCGGTCGCGCGCGCCGCCTGCATCGGCAGGAAATCGCTGAGCAGCGAACGGTTGGCCAGATCGATGGCCATGGTTCGGCTGGCGATGTCGTTGCGACGCCGGGAATCGAACTGAGCCAAGGCAAGCGGATTGCCCGGATCCTCGCCGCGCGTCATCGTATCGATCACAAGATCGGCGATATCGGATGCATCACGAAGTCCCAAATTAAGCCCCTGTGCACCGATTGGCGGCAGCACGTGCGCGGCTTCGCCGGCCAGCACGATGCGATTCTTGGCAAACTGCCTCGGCTGTTCGATGGCCAGTGGGAACACATGACGTCCCGGTCCGACGCTGACACGACCGAGGATCGAATGCATCGCGCGTTCAGCGGCATCGGAGAGCTGTTCGTCGCTCAATGCCATCAGGCGCTTGGCTTCGGCGGGTGATGCGACCCACACCACGCTCGAACGGTTACCGGGAAGCGGCACGAATACGCACGGTCCATTTGGCGTGTGAAACTCGGTGGAGACGTTGTGGTGCGGCCGCGCGTGCGTGACGTTGAAAGTCATTGCCGCCTGATCGAGTTCGCGGCGCTTCACCTCGATGCCGGCTGCGTCGCGGCAGATCGATTGCCGCCCGTCAGCGCCGACGACAAGTCTTGCCGCGACAACCCCGCCCTGTCTGGTGCGGATCGTGACGTTCAGTTCCGTGACGTCGATGGCCTCGGCATCATCGTCGATGCGTGTCAGCGTTGGGCATTCGGCGGCCCGCGCTTCCAATGCGATCAGTAATTCGCGATTTTCGATATTATAGCCGAAGGTATCGAGTCCGATTTCTTCCGAATTGAATCTGACTTCCGGCGCGCGGATCAGCCGCCGCGTGTCGTCCACCAGGCGCATGGTTCGCAGGGCGGTGGCTTTATCTTCGCATCGTTCCCAGACGCCGATGCGTTGGAGGAAATCCACCGACCCGCTTAACAGCGCCGTGGTGCGGTTATCGGGGTAGGGCTTGCGGCTGGCAATCAGCGCAACACGAATTTCGGCTTGCGCCAACGCGACAGCGGTTGCCAGTCCAACGGGGCCGCCACCGACGACGGCAACGTCATATAAGGTCAGATCCGCGGAGGTATCGTTCATGGTCGGACAATCGGTATTCGCAAGGGCAATTGCAAGTCTGGCCGAGCGCATCGCCGGAAAATTGATTGCGCGGCGGAACGCCGCAAGGGCAGGTCGGGGCGATGTGTCATTGGCCGTTTGTTGAACGATGTGACGTGAGGGTCAAATCCCAAACGCTTCGAGTAACTTATATCGGCTGTCATCGATTTGAATTTGATATTCCACAATCGGCGGTCATGGAGGGCGCGACTTTAGAATCGGACCGGCGGTATGCAAAGCCGCGCGATTCCTGCTAAAACGCATGGGCCATATGACATCATCGAACCAGCCAGAGCTGTCCTCCCCCTCACGGTCGGCGCGCGCCGCGGCTTTCGGCGTTCACATCTTCACTGCGTTCGGTGCCGGCATTGCCCTTGTTGCGCTGCTTGAAGCGGTGCGGGAACACTGGGCGGCGATGTTTGCATGGCTTGGCCTGGCGTTGATCGTCGACGGGATCGACGGGCCGCTGGCACGCCGTTTCAACGTGATCCAGCTCCAGCCCGAATGGTCCGGCGAGGTGCTCGACCTCGTCGTCGATTTCGTTACATACGTGTTCGTTCCTGCCTATGCGATTGCCGCCAGCGGATTGCTGTTGCCGATCGCAGGGCCTCTGCTGGGTGTCGGCATTGTCATGACCGGGGCGCTGTATTTCGCCGATCGCCGGATGAAGACCGCGGACAACCACTTTCGCGGGTTCCCGGCGTTGTGGAATGCGGCGGCGTTTTACCTCTTCCTGCTGCAGCCATCGGCGGTTCTGGCGACGCTTGCCATTGCAGTGTTGATCGCTCTGACGTTCGTGCCGATTCATGTCATGCACCCGGTGCGCGTGACACGGCTGCGCCGCCTCAATCTCGCGTTGATCGGTGTGTGGGCGGTTCTGGCGATCGTGACAGTGATCGACGATTTCAATGTAGCCGTTCCAGTAAGCGCCACATTATGTGCAATCGGCGCCTATGTAGTGTTTGGTGATGCGGTGATCCGCTTGATGAGGCCGACAAGAGCATGATTGAACTTTTGACAAGTCCCGAAGCCTGGGCCGCGTTGTTGACTTTGACGGCACTGGAGATTGTGCTCGGTATCGACAACGTCATCTTCCTGTCGGTAATCGTCTCTCGCATTCCGCCACAGCAGGCCAAGCGCGCTCGTCAGATCGGTCTGGCACTGGCGTTGATCTTCCGCATCATCCTGCTCAGCCTGCTGGTCTGGTTGATCGGACTGACGCAGCCGGTCATTACCATCAAAGAATTCGGCTTCTCATGGCGCGACATCATTCTGATCGGCGGCGGTGCATTCCTGATAGCCAAGGCAACGCATGAAATTCATGGTGAGGTCGAAGCGCACGAAGAGTCGGAGACAGAGACAAAGCCCAAATCCAGCGCGTTCTTCTGGATCATCATCCAGATCATCATCATCGATCTGGTGTTCTCGCTCGACTCGATCATCACCGCGATCGGCATGGCGCAGGACCTCGAAGTGATGATCGCTGCGGTGATCATTGCCTGCATCGTCATGTATGTGTCGTCGGGGCCGGTGGCGCGCTTCGTGGCCGAGCATCCCACCACCAAGATGCTGGCACTGGCGTTCCTTGTGCTGATCGGTGTGGCGTTGGTCGCCGATGGTTTCCAATTCCACATCCCGCGCGGCTACATTTACTTCGCGATCTCGTTCTCGCTGGCGGTGGAGGCATTCAATATCCTTGCCAAGCGCAATCGGAAGCGTGCCTCCTGATGCTGCGCCGCGGCGGCCATTGTCAGCGGTTCGGTTGACAAGGGGCTTGTGTTGGTTATCGATCATACCAACCAGGTTTCGGGAGGCGTGAGATGATCAAGGCCGTTCGTGTGCATAAGGTCGGTGGCCCGGAGGCGCTGGTTTATGAGGCCGTCGATGTGCCATCCCCCGGCGCAGGCGAAGTGCACATCCGGCAACATGCGGTCGGCCTGAATTTTATCGACGTCTACTATCGTACCGGACTCTACAAGGCGCCGTCGCTGCCATTCATCGCCGGCAACGAAGCTGCAGGCGAGGTTGTCGCCGTCGGCTCCGGCGTCACGGATTTTCATCCCGGCGACCGCGTGGCCTACTATGCCAATCTTGGCGGATACGCGACCGAACGTAACATCCCGGCCGAGAAACTGGTCAAGCTGCCGGATCATATCACCTACGAGCAGGGCGCCGTGTTGATGCTCAAGGGGCTCACGGTGTGGTACCTGCTGCACAAGACCTTCAAGGTGGAGCAGGGGCATCGGGTCCTCATTCATGCAGCAGCCGGCGGCATTGGTTTGATCGCCTGCCAATGGGCCAAAGCGATGGGCGCGCATGTCATCGGTACGGTCGGCTCTAAGGCTAAGGCCGATCTCGCGCTCGCCAACGGTTGCGATCAGGTGATCCTCTACAACGAGGAGGATTTCGTCGCACGTGTCAAACAGATCAGCCGCAATGAGCTTTGCGATGTCGTTTATGACGGCGTCGGCAAGACCACGTTCCCCGGTTCGCTGTCGTGCCTGAAGCCGCGCGGGTTGTTCGTCAGTTTCGGCAATGCATCCGGACCGGTGCCGCCATTCGCATTGGCGGAACTGAACAACCATGGCTCGCTATTCGCGACGCGTCCCAAGCTGAATGATTACGTTGCCAAACGGTCCGATCTGATTGAGGGCGCCGACACGCTGTTCTCGGCGGTGATCAACGGCAAGCTGCACGTGCCGATCAATCACGCTTATGCGCTCAAGGATGCCGCCAAGGCCCATACCGATCTCGAGGGGCGCGCAACGACTGGAGCGGCTATTCTCAAGCCGTAGCGGTGTCGTGTTACTTGAATTGTCGTTGCGAGCAGCGTTAGCGATGAAGCAATCCAGTTTTTGATCTGTGGCCCCTGGATTGCATCGCTTCGCTCGCAATGACGAAGTTCATTCAGCGCGTGATTTCGCTTAGAATCCCGCGACGGTGCCGTGCAGATCGTATTGATCGGCGCGTTCGATTTTCGCGGTGACGATCTCGCCGACCTTGAGCGGACGTCGGCTCGAGACGTAGACGGCGCCATCGATTTGCGGCGCATCGGCCTTCGAGCGGCCCTTCGAAACGGTCGGCCCCACTTCATCGATGATAACTTGCTGGCGTGTGCCGACCTTGCGTTTGAGCCGGCGTGCTGAAATTTTCTGCTGGCGGGCCATCAGCGCATTCCAGCGTTCGGTCTTGACCTCTTCGGGAACCGGATTGTCGATCGCATTCGACGTCGCACCAGCGACGGGTTCGTATTTGAAGCAACCGACGCGGTCGATCTCGGCTTCGTCAAGCCAATCGAGCAGGTAAGCGAAATCGCTTTCGGTCTCGCCGGGAAAGCCGACGATAAACGTCGAGCGCAGCGCCAGGTCCGGACATTGCTCGCGCCAAGTCTTGATCCGTGCCAACGTCTTGTCCTGCGCGGCCGGACGGCGCATCTGCTTGAGCACCGCGGGGCTTGCGTGCTGAAACGGGATATCGAGGTAGGGCAGGATCTTGCCCTCGGTCATCAGTCCGATCACCTCGTCGACGTGCGGATACGGATAGACGTATTGCAGCCGCACCCAGACGCCGAGTTCGCCGAGTTCGCGCGACAGATCGAAGAATTTCGCGCGCACCTCGCGGTCCTTCCACTGGCTCGCGGCATATTTCAGATCGATGCCGTAGGCGGACGTGTCCTGCGAGATGACCAGTAATTCCTTGACGCCGGCTTCGACCAGCTTTTCCGCTTCGCGGAGCACGTCGGCGGCCGGACGCGAGACGAGGTCGCCGCGTAGTTTCGGAATGATGCAGAACGTGCAGCGATTGTTGCAGCCTTCGGAAATCTTCAAATAGGCGTAGTGCCGCGGCGTCAACCGCACGCCTTGCGGCGGTATCAGATCGAGATGCGGATTATGCAGCGGCGGGACCGCCCGATGCACCGCATCCAGCACGCTCTCATATTGCTGCGGACCGGTGATCGAGAGCACGTTCGGATACGCCTGCTCGATCTGCTCCGGCTCGGCGCCCATGCAGCCGGTGACGATAACCTTGCCGTTCTCGGCCATGGCTTCGCCGATGGCGCCGAGCGATTCCTGTTTGGCGCTATCGAGGAAGCCGCAGGTATTGACGATGACGACGTCGGCGCCGTCGTGCTTGCGCGCCAGCTCGTAGCCCTCCGCTCGCAGCCGGGTGATGATGCGCTCGGAATCCACCAGCGCCTTGGGGCAGCCCAGCGAGACAAAGCTGATTTTGGGAGCGGTGGTGTTCTGCATTCGTTTTCCGTGAATTTGCTGCGCAGGAGCTAGCCTTGATAGCGAGGCCTGACAAGGCTTTAGACCTCATCAGCGCTCGATCAGCGGCGAAAATCTGCTGGCGCTAGATCCCATTTCGTCAAAGCGCACCGGCTCGGCCAGCTCGGGCGAAATCCGGCGCCGCCGGCTGTGGCTACATTTTAGGCGATAGGTGAGTTAGCTTAAAATTTCATCTGTGTGCACCTGCGAAATAAGCAGGTAGGCGGCATGTCCGATTCGGGGTGCGCTCACCTAAATCATCATAACTTATTGAAAATAATTAAAAAGACGACGTCGTTTGCGGTTGGCACGTGACTTGAATTGCTGATTGCGTCCGGTTGCAGCGCAATTGGAAGCGGCCCGCGAGGAAGCCTGGATCCGGGCGGTCCGCCAAAGCGGTTCTCAATCCGGTGCGCGCGCCGCGCCAGCAGGAGGCTCCCGATGGATTACACCAAGGCTGCAGATGTCGTCGCCACTATGGTCGACACCGCCCAGAAGAAACTGGCGCTCGAACCGCGCGACCTGCTCATCCGCGGCGCGCTATCAGGCGCGTTGCTGGGTGCGGCGACAAGTCTTGCGTTCGGTGCCGCAGTGACGACCGGGCAGCCCATCGTCGGGGCGCTGATCTTCCCGGTCGGCTTCGTGATGATTGTTCTGCTCGGGCTGGAACTGGTGACCGGAAGCTTCGCGCTGCTGCCGCTCGGGCCGCTCGCCGGCAAGGCGAATTGGAGCACGGTCGCGTCGAACTGGTCCTGGGTGTTTCTCGGCAACCTGCTCGGGAGCATCGCCTATGGCGCGCTGCTGGCCATCGCGCTGACCAACATGGGAACGTCGGCGCCCGCCGGCGTTGCGGCGCGGATTGTCGCTATCGCCGAAGCCAAGACGATTGCCAACGAAGCGCTCGGCGCGGCCGGGATAATCAGCGTCTTCGTCAAGGCGATCTTGTGCAACTGGCTGGTCTGTCTCGGTGTCGTCATGGCGATGACCTCGACCTCCACCGTCGGAAAGATTGCCGCAGCATGGCTGCCGATTGTGACGTTCTTCGCGCAGGGCTTCGAACACGCCGTCGTCAACATGTTCGTCATTCCCACCGGCATGATGATGGGCGCCAAGGTCAGCGTTTACGAATGGTGGGTGTGGAATCAAATTCCGGTGACGCTGGGCAATATCGTCGGCGGCTTCGTATTCACCGGACTTGCGCTTTACGCCACCTACAAGCCCGCGAAACAAATGACTCCGATGTCGCCATCGATGACGCCACAGGTCCCCGCGGAATAGCAGCAAGTTGATGTTGGAATGAACATGAAGCTTGAAACGACAACCGCCGATTTCAGTGATGAGCAGAAGCGTTACCTCGAAGGGTTTATGTCGGGCCTTCAGGTTGGACGCGTCGGACGCAACGCTGGGCTCGGCGGTGCCAGAGTCGAGGCAGAATCCAAGAGCGATAAGGCCGATCCGGAGCCGACAGGGCCGGATGCTGCAAACCTCAAAGCCCAGAACCGTTTTCTCCGGGAGGGCAAGAAGTTGTCCGACCCGGAGAAATTCAAGCGCGAGCAGCATCCGTTCGATGCTTATCAGAGGCTGAAGCAGCAGGCGCGCGACAACCTGCCGCCACCGCCGGCGGACAATTTCCGTTGGCGCTACTATGGATTGTTCTACGTCGCGCCGGCGCAGAATTCGTTCATGTGTCGATTGCGCATTCCGAACGGCATTCTCAAATACACGCAGTTTGCGGGTCTTGCCGATCTCGCGGAGAGCTATGGCGGCGGATACGCGCACATCACGACGCGCGCCAATATCCAGATCCGCGAGATCGAACCGAAGAACACGGTATCGATGATCGAAGCAATCCAGGATCTCGGACTGTGTTCGCGCGGGTCGGGGGCAGACAACATTCGCAATGTTACCGGCACACCGAGCGCGGGCATCGATCCGCAGGAATTGCTGGACACTCGCCCTTACGCGCGCGACTGGCATTTTCACATTCTCAACGATCGCTCGCTGATCGGACTGCCGCGCAAATTCAACGTCGCATTCGATGGTGCGGGGACGATCCCGGTGCTCGAAGACACCAACGACATCGCTTTCACTGCCGTCGAGGTGAAGGACGGTTTCGGCGTGGAGCCTGGCATCTGGTTCCGGCTCGGGATCGGCGGCATCACCGGCCATAAGGATTTCGCCCGCGACACCGGGGTCATCGTCAAGCCTTCCGATGCAACGATGATAGCGGACGCCATCGTGCGCGTGTTCATCGAGCATGGCGACCGCACCAATCGGTTGAAGGCGCGATTGAAGTACGTGCTCGACACGATGGGGTTCGACAAGTTTCTCGCCTTGGTCGAGGAGCGATATGGCAGCAAGCTGACGCGCGTTGGCGCGGATGCCATCGTTCCTCGACCAACCCAGGATCGCTCGGCGCATATCGGCGTTCGCGCGCAGAAGCAGCCGGGCTTGAACTGGATCGGCGTCGTGCTGCCGGTCGGCAAGCTGACCTGCGACCAGATGCGCGGACTTGCCAAAATTGCTGGCGATCTCGGCGATGGCGACATTCGTCTGACGGTCTGGCAGAACCTGCTGATCTCCGGAGTCTCGGACGCCAGCGTGGCGCTGGTGTGTGCAGCGATTGAAGCGCTCGGGCTGGCCGTGAAGGCGTCGCCGGTTCGCGCCGGGCTGGTGGCGTGCACAGGCAATGCCGGTTGCAAATTCGCGGCGTCTGACACCAAACGTCACGGCGATGCGATTGCGTCATGGTGTGAGCAGCGCTTGCAGATCGATAGCCCGCTCAACATCCATCTCACCGGCTGCCATCACTCCTGCGCCCAGCACTATATCGGTGACATCGGGCTGCTCGCGGCGAAGGTTACGACCAGCGAAGAGGGCGATACCGCCGAAGGCTATCATCTCTATGCCGGGGGCGGTTTCGGAACCGCGGCGGGCATCGCGCAGGAGATTTATCGCGACATCAGAGCCGAGGACGCGCCAAGGACCGTCGAGCGGCTGCTACGCGCCTATTTGAGCCATCGCGTCTCGCCGGAGGAGAATTTTGTGGCGTTCGCGCGACGTCACAATGCTGAGGCTCTGCGCAGCATGGCTGACGCGGAGGCCGTGGCATGAATCAGATCACGCCACCGGCACGGCTCGAAGTGATACCGGAATCGGCGCCGTTCTCCGAAGGTCAGCGCGCCTGGTTGAACGGCTTTCTCGTCGGATTGCTTGAATTGGACGGCGCGGTGCCGCTCTCGCCCGAGCAGAACGCCGCGCTTGTACAGGGGGCAGTCGGTGATGGCGACGACGGCGAGGCGCCATGGCACGATCAGACCATGCCGATCGCCGAACGTATGAAACTCGCTGAAGGCCGTCCGTTGCGCCGGCGGATGATGGCGGCGATGGCGCAGCAGGATTGCGGCCAGTGCGGCTACAATTGCAACGACTACGCCGATGCGATCGCCTACAAGTCAGAAGCGCGGATCAATCTGTGCGTGCCGGGCGGCAAGGAGACCGCCCGGATGCTGAAGACTCTCCATGAAGAACTCGAGCGGGCTCCGGCTTCCAAGTCGACCGCACCAGTAGCGGCGTCAGCAGCGCCAGCTATGGTGTCGGAGTTAGGCCGCTCGCGTGACAACCCGACGATGGCTAAGTTTCTGTCGCGCCGATTGCTCAACAAGCCCGGATCGGAGAAGGAAACCTGGCATATCGAGATCGATCTGGATGGCAGCGGTATCGATTACGTCGTCGGCGATTCATTCGGAGTCGTGGCACGGAATGATCTTGGGCTGGCCGACCAGATCATCGCTGTTCTCGGGGCTTCGCCTACGACGCAGGTGGACGGCAAGTCGTTACGCGAGGTCCTCCGCGATGACGTGTCGTTATCACCGGCTCCGGACGCGTTGTTCGAACTGCTGTCGTTCGTCAGTGGTGGCGCGTTGCGCGAAAAGGCGCGGTCGTTGGCGCAGGGCGAAGACCCCGATGGCGACGCCGCCAATCTCGATGTGCTCGCGGCCTTGCAGAAATTCATCGGCGTGCGGCCGCATCCCGAAGCTTTCGTCGAGGCGCTGGAGCCATTGCAGCCAAGGCTCTATTCGATCTCGTCATCGCACAATGCGACGCCGGGCCGCTTGTCGCTCACGGTTGATACCGTGCGCTACACAATCGGCAAGCGGCAGCGACTGGGCTTGGCCTCGACATTCCTCGCTGAGCGCATCAATCCTGGCGAAGAGTTTCACGCGTACGTCCAGAAGGCCCACGGCTTTGCGTTGCCGCCGAATCCGGACGTGCCGATCATCATGATCGGGCCGGGGACCGGCGTCGCGCCGTTCCGGGCCTTTCTCCACGACCGGGCGGCGACCAGGGCGACTGGCCGCAACTGGCTGTTCTTCGGCCATCAGCGCAGCGATTGCGATTTTTTCTACGCCGAAGAATTCAACGCAATGAAAGTATCGGGGCATCTGACCCGATTGTCGCTGGCGTGGTCACGCGACGGCGACAAGAAATTCTACGTGCAGGACCGTATGCGCGAGGTCGGTCGCGACCTGTGGAACTGGCTCGCCGATGGCGCGCACGTGTATGTCTGTGGCGATGCCAAGCGCATGGCCAAGGATGTCGAGCGTGCGCTCGTCGATATCGTGGCGCAGTTTGGAGCGCGAACGACAGACGAGGCGGTCAGCTTCGTGGCGGAACTGAAGAAGAAAGGACGGTATCAGCAGGACGTTTACTGAGCCCGGCGCGAGCCGCGCGCCCGTGGCGAATAAGTTGTTTGCCGGAACGCCTGCGGAGAGAAATTTCGTCTGGTCTTCGGCGGTGGCGCGCAGCCAATATTGTTATTTGCGAGACGGTCTTGCGATCGGGGAGGGCAGCAATTCAATGTTGCCTATCAACGCGTTGGAGACCGTCCATGCCAGATCCGGAAGCCCCTCTGTTTGCCTATGCCCGCGCCCTTTCCGGCGGCAAGGAAGACCGTCTTCACGCGATTGCGTTGTGCGGGGCGTTCCTGTTGATCGCGGCGGTGCTGTTCGGCACGCTGTCGTTTCGTCCGTTCTGATAGCTCATCTGAGGAAAATCAGAACGGTCGCACATCGATGCCATTGTCCTTGAGCGCTGCCTTGACGGCCCGCGCGATTTCGACGGCGCCGGGCGTGTCGCCATGGATGCAGACGGTATCGAGTTGAACCTTGATCGTCTTGCCTGAGACAGACACCACGGCGCGATCCTGCACCATTCGCACGACACGTTCGGCGATTTGCGCCGTATCGTGCAGCACAGCGCCCGGCTTGCGGCGTGAAACCAACGTCGCATCATCCTCGTAAGCGCGGTCGGCGAACACCTCATGCACGAGCGGCAGCCCTGCGGCTTCGCCCGCGGTGACCAGTTTCGAGTTGGCCAACACGACGAATTTCAGATTGCGATCGACTGCCTTGATGGCTGACGCGATGGCGCGTGCCGTCATGTCGTCTTCGCAGGCGACATTGGAGAGCGCGCCGTGCGCCTTCACGTGAGTGACCTTGTAGCCCTCCATCGTCGCGATAGCCTGCAACGCGCCGATTTGATAGGCGACGAGATTCTCGATTTCGGCGGCGCTCAATCCTGCCACCGGGCGACGGCCAAAGCCGTGCAAATCGCGATAGCCGGGGTGCGCGCCGATGCGAACGCCGCGCGCCTTGGCCAGTTGCACGGTCTTGCGCATGGTATCGGCATCGCCTGCGTGAAATCCGCAGGCGATATTGACGCTGCTGGCGAGGTCGATCATGGCGGCGTCATTGCCCATCTGCCATGCGCCAAAACCCTCGCCGAGGTCGCAATTCAGATCGATCGACATAATGCTGCTCCGCTAGCAGGATACTATGGTTGGTGGTCCGGCGACGGCTCGGATTGCCAGGTGCCGGCATCGATGGCATTGACGGCAACACCGGCAACATTGGCATTTTGCAATGCTTCGATATCGAGAGCCAGGCCGCTAGGCTCTCGCAAACGATTTGGCAAATCGCGCAGCAGCGCGGCCATCGCGCGCGCTGCCGCTTGTGCCTCTTGCATGCTGACGGCCTTAAAGCGCAGACCTCGACCCGCGGGAATCTGCGCGAAGCGGCCGAGATCGGCGGAGATCACGGTCGCGATCTTGGGATAGCCGCCGCTGGTGCCGCGGTCCGGCATCAGCACGATCGGTTGTCCGCTGCCCGGAACCTGAATACTGCCGTTGACGGTGCCGTCGGACACGACGTTGTGACCATATCGATGCAGGATTTTCGCCGGTCCTTCGAGCCGATAGCCCATGCGATCGCTGGTCCCGGAAATCTTCCACTCGCTGCGGAGAAAAAGTTGCACGATGTCGTCGTCGAACTCGTCGTCTTGCGGACCAAGCACAACGCGGATCGGCCCTTCGGGGCGAGCCGGCACGATGATCGCGTGTTCGTTGGCAAGGGATGCAGTTGGGACCTGCAATTCGTCGCCAACTTGCAGAGGTCGCGGGTAGGGACTGCCAAGGCCTGCGCGGGCGTTGACTGAGAGGCTTCCGAACGTCGGTTCGCCTTTTACGCCACCGCCTTCGATGGCGAGATAGCTGAACACGCCATCGCGCGTCGCCCCCAGCGTCAGGCTGTCGCCCTCAGCCAAGATGAAGGATTCATGCAGAGCAATAGAATCTTGGCCGACCTTCGCGCTGCGTTGTGCACCTGCCAGCGCAATCCGAACAGCCCCATCGCGCGCTGAGAAAGTGGCACCCAGCGGGCCAATCTCGATTGCGGCACTGAACAAGGGATTGCCAACCAGGCAGTTAGCGACAGCAAGCGCTAAAGGATCCATCGCGCCGCTCGGTGTCATGCCGTAGCGTTGCGCGCCATATCTACCGGCATCCTGAACCGAGGTCGCGGGTCCGACCATGGCGATAACGAGCGTGCTCATCGTGCCACCAGTTCGGCAACGATCTCGCCATGTTCCGCCGCACGCTCGCATTCGGCGAACTGCCTGGCGTCGATAGCGTAAAGCTTCACCTCGTCGCCCGGTTCCAGCAGGAAGATCGGATCGCGCCCAAGCTGGTAGGTGCGCACAGGCGTTCGGCCCAGGAGATGCCAGCCGCTCGGCCCGGCGATGCACTGAATGCCGGTCTGCACGCCGCCGATCGAAATGGTGCCGGGTGGAGTCAGCAAACGCGGAGTTTGACGCCGCGTCAGCTCGAGCGATGGGTCGAGGCCACTGAGATAAGACCAGCCCGGCGTGAAGCCGATCATGGCGACGCGATAGGTGGGAGCGGCATGCCGGCTAATCAACGCTTCGGTTGATAAGTTGAGCGCCTTCGCGGTGCCTTCGAGATCGATGCCGTGCTCACCGCCATAGGTTACTGGCACGCGCCAGCGGCGAGCGACGACGTCTTGTGTCGATGCCTGTTGGGCAAGCGCGGCCAGCTTGCCGCCAAGCGTATCGAAATCGATCCGCACCGGATCATAATGCACCAGCAGCGAGCGATAGGTCGGCACCGTTTCGGAGATGCCATCGATCGGCGTCTTGGCAAGCAGGCGGTCCAGCGCCAGCACGCGCCGATTGGCTTCGTCGTCGATCTGGCGGCTGAACTCCACCGTGATGGCGGCGTCACCACTTGGCAGAATGCGAGGCGGAGAAAGCTTGGCGGCCATACCAGTCAAAAAGCTCTACTGCGAAGCTTCAAGCCATAGCGCGTTTTGTGGTCGGTTGGAATCTGCTTTGAGAAAGAAAAGCGTGCGACTTCAATAAATTAATCTGCATCATCGTGATAAGCTGGGGTGATCGGCGGTGATGCGTGTGGCGCAATACAGGAAGCTTGCTTGCCGCTCTTGACGCCATCGCCATCAATCGCAAGATGCACCGCCACTTATTCGTCCTACTGGAGCTGTTGTTCGATGTCCCTGACCCCTCAAGCCATTGCGACGTTGTCGCACGTGTCCACTGCCACGATCACCACGGTGCTATTGAAGAAGGGGTTGCGAAACGTCTGGCTGCGGGGCACGCGTCCGCTATTGCCGGGACAGAAAAGGCTGGTGGGGTCTGCCTTCACATTGCGCTTCGTTCCCGCGCGTGAGGATTTGGCCACCCCGGAATCGTGGTCGTCGCCGATCTCGACGCGCACGGCGATCGAAGCCATGCCGGAAGGCTGCATTGCCGTGGTGGATGCCATGGGCATTACCGATGCAGGTATCTTCGGCGACATTCTTTGCGCGCGCATGGTCAAGCGAAAGGTCGCAGCGCTGATTACCGATGGTGTCGTTCGCGATCTTGAAGGTGTCCTCGGCACTGGTCTGCCCGTGTGGTGCACCGGCGCTGCCGCGCCGCCGTCCGTGGCGGGCCTGACATTCGTCGGTTGGGGCGAAGCGATCGGCTGCGGAGGCGTCGCGGTATTCCCCAATGACGTCATCGTCGCCGATCAGGATGGCGCGGTTGTTATCCCGCAAGCGCTGCTCGATCACGTGCTGACCGAAGGCCCCGAACAAGAGCGGATGGAGGCGTGGATCGTCAACGAAGTGAACGGCGGTGCGTCGCTGCCGGGCCTCTACCCGATGAACGCCGACACCAAAGCGCGCTACGCCGCGTCGAAGGCCAAATCGTAAGCGCTAGACGTTGGGCGGGTGCTCGGCGCACCGCATGGCGACCAAGCGATAGTGGAGGAACGATGGACATTCATGCAAACGGCTCGCGTCCCACGCGACGCGGCCCAAAAGAGTATTTCACCGGCACCGTTTGGCAGGATCCGATCGTTACGGCTGCCGCTCCGGCGCGACTGATGGCAACCCGGGTGACGTTCGAGCCGGGCGCGCGGACGGCGTGGCACACGCATCCGCTCGGGCAGACCTTGTATGTGGTCTCGGGCGTCGGCCGCATACAGACCGAAGGTGGACCGGTGCGCGAGATCCGGCCCGGTGACACGGTATGGATTCCACCGGGCGAAAAACATTGGCACGGCGGGTCGCCGACCAACGGCATGGTGCACATCGCCATGCAGGAGGCAGTCGACGGCAGTGCCGCGACGTGGCTGGAGCCGGTTTCGGACGCAGACTACGCGCGTCCGGTTGAGGGCTGAGCGCTCGCCGTTGACGAGCGCAAACCTGTAACACGAAAGGCCCTGCGCGGGAGCAGGGCCTTTTTGCTTGAAGCCGTAAGTTAGTTGACCCGGGTCCAGGTCTGGCCGCCGCAGAACATGCCGCCGAAGGCGCAACCCTGGACGCGCAGCCGATCCGGTCCCTTCAAGGCAATGGTGGAGTCATAGGTGCTGCCGCCCTTGGGATCGTGGATGCGGCCGCTCCATTTGTCGCCGGTCGGCTTCATATTGATGAGAACCTTTTCCGCATTCTCGTTGGTCCGGGCATTCACCGAGTACCCGCACAGATTGGTGCCGCACTGCTCGATGCGAACCTTGCCTTCGTTTTCTTCGGTGAGCCAAACGCCGATCGGGCTGTTTGCGGCCCGCTGCGTGGTGGTGCGCGGCGCCTCCTGCGGCGGCAGCGGCGCTGCCGCAGGTGCGGTCGCGACCACCGTCGGCGCAGCCGATGACGGTGCTGGTGCGGGCGCTGTCTCGGAGGCGGAGGGTGCAGGCTGATCAAAGGTCGGTGCGGGGGCAGGTTGCGCCGCCTGCGGCTCGGTCTGGGCGGAGACCGCCGGCGTAGCGGGTTGCGGTGCGGTTGCCGGTTGCAAAGGCGGCACCGGGGTGGCGTTCGCCGGCTTGGTCGGCGCGGATGCTTCGACGTCCTCCCGGTCGATCCGCGCGTTATTGCGCACGCGCTTGCCCCGCTTTGGCCCATACTCAAAGACACCGGGGATCGAGACCGAGATGCACGAGACGGAATCGCAGCCATTCGGCGCGTCGATATAGACCGAGCGGCCGCCGATCTCGAACGAATACGTATCACCTGCCTGGGCTGCGGTGCCGGCCAGCAGTAATGCGGCGCAGGCTACGATGAGTTTCATGACGACCTCCTCGGTGGGTAGAATTTCATATCCAACCCTACGTGGCCGGCAGGTCCGGGTAAGTGATGCGGGTCACATTGCAAGAATGCGCCCGGAACAGGGCGCAAGGTGCCGATGGCGGAGGGGGACACGCAGAACCTCGGGATAACCCGGCGCAAGCGTCCGTGGCTCTTCGGTCGCTGCGTTCAGTCGAACCAGGTTTCGTATATTTTCCGGAAACCGCCATTGGCGATGGCAATATGCAGCCATTGGTCGACGAACGCTTTGAGCGCGACGTCGCGTTGGAGCCAGTACGCCTTTTCGGCAAAGTCGAATGGCTTGTCGGGATGGATCGCGCAGAGCACGCCGGGGTGGCGCTTCTGCTGATAGCGTGTCTCGGAAGCATCCGTCATCATCAGGTCGGCGTTGCCCTTGGCGATCTCGTCGAAGATGGTGACGTTGTCGTCATAGACCTGAATGCCGGCGCTCTTGATATGTGCGCGGGCAAATCGTTCGTTGGTGCCGCCGGGATTGACGATGACGCGCGTGCCCGCTTTGTCGATATCGGAGATGGTCTGAAACTTGTCCTTGTCGGCACAACGCGCGATGGGCGTCTTGCCTTCCCGCAACACCGGGGAAGAAAACAACCCGATTTTCTGGCGCTCCAGGGTGATCGATACGCCACCCATCGCGATGTCGAAGTTGTTAGCCTCAAAATCCTTGGCCAGCGTCGGCCAACTGGTTTTGACGTAAGCGACCTTAACGCCGAGAGCCTTGCCGAGCGATTCGGCCATATCGACGTCGAATCCGGTGAATTGCGAAGTCGCTTTGTCGAAATGCGTAAACGGTAGATAGTCGCCCGTCATGCCGACGCGGAGTGTCCCACGTTGCAGGATGTCATCGAGCCGTGACGCGGGCGTTGCCTGCTGCGCGAGGACTCCAGAAGTCATCAACACAAGCGCCGTCGTCCCAGCGCGCAGCAATGCCGTCATCATCGGATCAATTCCTTGCCGCGTGTGGCTGAAAGACAGGCGGCTTCAAAGAAGGCTGGGTGTGCCAGTCCGGGCAGCGAGATTGGCGATCATTTCATTTCGCAACTGATCGAAGCGCTGTTGCGCTTCATTGGCGCGATCGTCGACAAAGCGGATCGCTGCCTCCCGCGTCATTCGCCTGCTGGTCACCGCAATCGAATTGCCGCCGACGGTCTCGTCGACGACATAGTCGTCGTTGCTTGCCGCGCGCGTTGTCCATTTGACGCGAATGGCGTCGAAGGGGCCGGGGCTCGAGCGCGAATATACGTCGTCCTCGACCGGTGTGATTGCCACGCCCGTGAGGCCCGGTCGCGGCGCTTCCGGCTGATCCAGAATCTGTGAGATTGCCGCAAACGCATAGTCGTGAGGATCGACTGGTGCCAAAGCCATGTCTCCGATCAAGCTGAAACGTCAATTCAGCAAGCAATACGATTGTGATGATTTTGTTGCAATCGGCCGGTCATGCACAGATGGGCGGCTTTTTGTCCTTCCAGGGCCGGACCTTTTCGAGCTGCGCGGCGAGGCGGAACAGCGTTGCCTCATCGCCGAACCGGGCGGCAAACATCATGCCGAGCGGCAGGCCGGCGGTATTCCATGCCAGCGGGACCGACATGGCCGGTTGCCCTGACATATTGAACATTGCCGTGCCGGGCATATAGCGCCGCAGGACAACCGAGATGTGCGACAGATCGTCGGCCATGGTGTTCAGTTCGCCGATCCGTATCGGTGGTGTGCAGAGCGTCGGCGATAGGAACACGTCGCATTCACTGAAGAACGTCGCAAGGCTGCGGGAAATCTGATAGGCGGCCAGTTGCGCGGCGACGTAGTCCGCGGAATTGGTTTTCTCGGCGTTGCGGGCGCTGGCGAGCGTCAGCTTCTCGAAATCGTTATCGGTCACCGGCCGCCCCAGCCGTTGCGCGATCAGGCGCACCGTGAGTGCGGTATTCGCTGCCACGATGGTTGACATCACGGCGGCGGGATCCGCCGGGAGAGAAGGTGCGCGCTCCTCGATATGGTGACCGAGTCCGGCCAGCATTTTCGCAACATCGCGCACGGCGCTTGCAATCTCCGGGTCGATGTCATCGCCATAGGCCGACCTATCAGTAAAGAAGATGCGCAGCTTGCCGGGATCGCGCGTGATTTCCTGCATGTAGGGGCGTTCCGGCGGCGGGGCGACATAGGGGCTGGATGGTTCCGGGCCCTGGATGGCGTCGAGCATCGCGGCGCTGTCCCGCACGCTGATGCTGACGACATGATTGCAGGAGAAGCCGCCCCAGCCTTCACCGCGATCCGGGCCGAGTGGCGTGCGGGCGCGGGTCGGCTTCAAGCCGAATACGCCGGATGCAGAGGCTGGAATGCGGATCGAGCCGCCACCATCGCTGGCGTGAGCGACGGGCAGAATCCGCGCGGCTACGGCAGCGGCAGCGCCACCCGACGAGCCGCCGGAGGAGTGATCGAGATTCCATGGGTTGCGGGTGGGGCCGAAGAGGCGTGACTCGGTCGTGGGCATCAGGCCGAATTCAGGACTCGACGTCTTGCCGAAGATCGTCAATCCTGCGGCAAGAAATCGCGACGCGGCGGTGCCATCGTGGTCGGCGACAAAGTTTTTGAGCACGCTCGCGCCCGACGTGGTGCGCGTACCGGCCAGGATTTCAAGGTCCTTCAGCAGAAAGGGCACGCCGGTAAAGGGGCCATGCGGCAATCCAATCTCGATCTGCTTGCGCGCGTAGTCCTCGTGCTTGACGACGATAGCATTGATCTGCGGATCGATCCTGTCCATGCGCGCCAGCGCTTCATCGAGTAACTCGGTTGCGCTGACCTGTTTGCTGCGCACGAGATCGGCAAGGCCGAGCCCGTCGTAGTTTCCGTATTCCTTGAATGTCATCGAAAGCCTCGATCCGGAAATGACTTACGGTACATGGATAGCGAGCAGGCTGATGTCAGCCCAGCGCATCCTGATTGATGACGTTCTGGCGGATGTGCTCGCCGTCCAGTGCGCTAAGGATGTTGCGCGCGGTCTGTTCACCCATGCGATCCAGCGCCTCGCGGGTGACGCCGGCGACATGCGGCGCGATGATGACATTGGGCAGTTCGAAAAGGGAATGGCCGACCGGCGGCGGCTCCTGCTCGAAGACGTCGAGGCCGGCACCCGCGAGCCGCCCTGAGACCAAGGCATCGTACAGCGCGGATTCAACAACGATACCGCCGCGCGCGGTGTTGACGAGATACGCGGTCGGCTTCATCAATTTGAGACGCGCAGCATTGATCAGGCCGACTGTCTCTGGCGTTTTCGGGCAATGCAGACTGACGAAGTCCGCGCGCGGCAGCGCTGCATCGAGATTGGTCACCGGGTCGCATCCGGCGGCCTTGATCTCGGCGGCGGATTTATACGGATCGTAGACCAGCACATTCATTTCCATGGCCAGGCAGCGCTTGGCGGTGCGCGTGCCGATCCGGCCGAAGCCAACGATCAGCAGCGTCTTGCCATAGAGATCGAACGGCAGAAGGCCGAGCCGCGTGCTCCATTTTCCATCTTTCACCAGAGCGTGAAGCTCGGTGCCGCGCTTGGCGAGCGTCATCATCATGAAGATGGCTTGCTCAGCTACCGATGGAGAATTGGCTGTGCCGGCCACCATCAGCGGAACATGGCGCTTGCTCAATGCGGGAACATCGATAGCGTCGAAGCCAACGCCGATGCGCGCGACCACTTTCATATCCTGCGAGGCGTCCAGTTCGTTCTCGCCGAAAGCCGTTGCGCCCAACGCCACACCATGTACCGGCGCATGTTGCCGTAGCATGGCGTCGAAATCCGTGGCGGAGATCATGTTTGGAAATTCGATGGCTTCGATGTCGTCCCGTTCGCGAAATAGATTCCATCCCTGTTGCGACATTGATTCTGTGATGAGGAGTTTCTTCTTGTTGGTCGCCATGTCCTGCCCGTGGTCCTCTTCTGTCCACCGTCAAATGACGGTGCCTGTCTCCTCATTTAACAGGTGCATGTGATTGAGGTCTACTGCAAGCCGCAGCGGGGCACCCGCGCGCGCATCAACCGCCGGGTTGACGCGACCGCAGATCTGACCTCCGGCCAATGGGAAATAAACGAATGTCTCCATGCCCATCGGCTCGATGACATCAGGCGTGGCTTCGAACGTTTCGAAGCCCGGCCCCGAATTCGAACGGGCGTCGGCGACATGCTCTGGCCGCAGCCCGAGCAGCAGCTTTGTGTCCCGCGACACGGAATTGTAACGTGCGGCGCGTGACGCAGGCAGGGGGAACGCCAGAGTATCGCTGACCCGGACGTGCAAGGTACCGCCGATGTCTTCGATCCGGCATGGCACAAAATTCATCGCGGGCGATCCGATGAAGCTGGCAACGAAACGGGTCGCGGGCCGATGGTACAATTCACTGGGCGGACCAACCTGTTCAATACGGCCGTGATTCATCACGACGACGCGATCGGCCAATGTCATGGCCTCGACCTGATCGTGCGTTACGTACACCGTCGTGGTGCGGACTTTCTGATGCACCTTCTTGATCTCGATGCGCATCTGCACGCGCAATTTGGCGTCGAGATTCGACAGCGGCTCATCGAACAGGAACACTTTCGGGTTGCGGACGATGGCACGGCCCATCGCAACGCGCTGGCGTTGTCCGCCGGAAAGTTGCTTGGGCTTGCGATCGATCAGTTCGGTGATGTCGAGCATGCGCGCCGCTTCGGTGACGCGCTGCTTGATCTCGGCTTTGGGATAGTGCTTGAGGCGCAGACCGAACGACATATTCTCTGCTACCGTCATATGCGGATACAGCGCGTAATTCTGGAACACCATCGCGATGTCGCGATCCTTCGGCGGCACGTCGTTGACGATGTCGCCGCCGATCATGATGTCGCCATCGCTGATGTCTTCGAGACCGGCGATCATCCGTAAGGTCGTCGACTTGCCACAACCGGACGGGCCGACCAGAACGACGAACTCATGGTCCGGAATGTCGAGATCGATGCCGCGCACCGCTTCGACATCATCGTAACGCTTGACGACCTTGCGCAAAGTCACGTCGGCCATGAGATCAACCCTTTGTGGCGCCGGCGGTCAGGCCGGCAATGTAGTAGTCCATCAGGAAAGCGTAGATGATCAGCGGCGGTGCAGCCCCGAGCAGCGCTCCGGTCATGATCTGCCCCCAGTTGAAGACGTCGCCCTTGATCAGCGTGGTGATGATGCCGGCCGGCATCACCAGTTGGTCGGTCGAGGTCGTGAACACCATGGGGTAGAGGAACTGGGCCCATGAGACGGTGAAGGCGAAGATCGTCGCGGCAATCAGGCCGGGAAGGGCGACCGGGATGAAGATGCGCGTCAGCGTCTGGAACCACGATGCGCCATCGATGATGGCGGCTTCGTCGAGTTCTTTCGGGATCGATGCGAAGTAGCCGATCATGATCCAGGTGCAGAACGGCACGGTGAGCGTAGGATAGACGATCACCAGCACGTACCAGCGGTTGATGAGTTCGATTCCGGTCCAGTTGCTGAACACCGCAAACATCTTGAAGAGCGGCAGGAACAGCAGCGTGTCGGGAATGAGGTAGGTCAGGAAAATGCCGGTCGCGATGGTGGCCGATCCCCAGAAGCGCATCCGCGCCAGCGCGAAGGCAGCAGGCACGCTGATCAGCATGGTGATGATGACAACGAGGACAGAGACCATCGCCGAGTTGCGGAAAAAGATCAGGAACTGGCTCGAGGTCAACAGCGCGACGTAATTCTCGATCGTCGGATGGAACACCCACCACGGATTGGTCGCGGCCGATATTTCGGTGCTGCTCTTCAGGGAAGTGATGAGCATGTAGATCGGCGGCACCAGCGAAGCGAAGGCAAAGATCACCAGAAAGAAGTAAGACCACCGCAGCGCCCAGGCTCGATCGCGGCTGATGCTGCCGTATTTGACTTTGCGCGTTGGAGCGCCCTTGTCTATGATTGCCATGCTGCTCATCAGGATTCATTCCCGCGCTTGTTGACGTCACGCAGGATGAAGATCGCGGCGACGGCAAGGATGGGCACCATGAACAGCGAGACGCTTGCGCCGAGCGGAATATCGCTGCTTTCGATGCCGAGCTTGAAGGCCCAGGTCGCGAAGATGTGCGTCTTGTCGATGGGGCCGCCGGCGGTCAGGATGCGAACGATATCGAAATTGGCGAATGTGACGATCAGCGAGAACAGCGTCGTGATCGCAATGATGTTGCGCATCATCGGCAGCGTCACATACCAGATACGTTGCCACCAGTTCGCGCCATCTATCGCGGCTGCTTCGTAGAGCTGATCCGGTACCGATTTCAGCGATGCCAGATACATGATCATGAAGAACGGCATGCCGTACCAGACATTGACCAGGATTACGGAGAAGCGTGCCCAGTTGGCGTCGCCGGTCCACGGAATGGGGCCGATGCCGAAGAACGACAGCGTATAATTGAAGGCACTGTAGGAGGGGTCGAACAGCCACAGCCAGCCGAGCGTGCTCATCGCGGGAGGAATGACCCATGGCACCAGCAGCATGCCGCGCCACTTGCGCTGGCCCTTCGCTGGAATGTTGTGCACGAAATGCGCGACGATGAAGCCGATCAGCGCTTTGAAAATGACGGCGGTGATGGCGAAAATGCAGGACTGCTTGACCACCAGCCAGAACGTTTCCCGCGTGAACAGGAACGTGAAGTTGCTCAATCCGACATAGCGCTGCATCGATTTGTTGAGCATAGCGAGATGCAGCGAATAGAACGCCGGATAGATCACCAGCACGGCGACCAGAATAATCAGCGGCAGGGTCATAAGGAACGCTGCCGTCGATTTGCGCTTGAGCGCGTTGCGGAGACTGGTGCGTCTGCGCGTTCCGGTACGGGTTGCCCGATTTGGCTGAATGGCAACGTCAACCATGATGAGATCTCCTCGCGCCTCAATCGAGGGCGGAAATTCAGCGAGATGCCTAAGGTCAAAGATGGGGCGGCCGGGCATGACCCGGTCGCTCATCATGTCACGTCTGTGCATTGCGTGGGTCACGCGGTCGACGCTCGCTGACGTTGGCAGCGAACGCCGTTAGCGTGCCCGTGCGCCGCATCAGCTACGCATGAAGCCTTCGCACTCGCTCTCGGCCCATGACAACGTTTTCTCCATCGGTTCGCCCTGGAAGTGGCGGACGCACATCTTGGTGATCGTTGCCTGCGCATAGATCTGCTGGGCAATCTTCGGCGGCGCCGGTGACGCCGCAATCGATAGCGTTTGCAGATGGTACGGGTCGGGATAGCTGAACAGCGTGCCCTTGGGCGGGCCTTCCTCGGCCCAGGTCTTCAGCTTGGTCAGGTTGGCGAATGACGGCAGGTCGTAGCCGCCGCTGGCCTGCACCAGCTTCGCCACGGAGTCCGGTTGCGAGAGATGGACAAGAAGACTCTTCGCCGCAGCCTTGTTCTTCGAGAAACTCCAGATGGTCCAGAGGAACGGCAGGAACGGTGCAAAGCGTCCCTTCGGACCCTTGGGCATGCCGTGCGTCCAGCATTGCTCGGCGATCTGCGGTGCATCGCGCTTGGCGACGGCCCATGCGCTTGGCGGATTCATGATGAGCGCACCGCGCCCCGACACGAGCCACTTGTTGTTCGAGGCGTCATCCCAGGCGGTAACGTCAGGTGGCAGGAAGGCCATCAGCCGCTTGTAGAAATCCAGCGCCTGACGGACAGCGTCGGTCTTCACTGTGACGTTGCCTTTGGCGTCGACCAGATCGGCGCCGAAGGACTGGAAGAAGGCGCCGGCGGTGTCGACGGAATCCGTCGTCTCACCGAGGCCGATGCCGAACGGGAAGCCGCCCTTATGGCAGGCTTCCGCTGCCTTCAGAAAATTCTCGTTGGTCCATTCATCCGCCTTCGGTTCCGAGCCGGCCGGGTACATGGCTTGCACGTCGATATTGGCCAGCTTCTTCATCAGATCGATGCGCGAGCAGGGGCCCTTGATCTGGCTGCCGACGGTCGCCGGAACGGCGAGCCACTTGTCGCCCTGCTTGCCGAGATACTTCACGGTGTTGTTGACGTCGCCATTCAGCTTAATCAGCGGCTCCATGATGTCGTTCACGGGCTCGATGTTGTCCGCATATGCGTGCGGCCACCATGTCGGCATGGCGAGAATGTCGTGACCTGACTTCGCCTGCGCTTCGGCGGCGATGGTGAGCAGGTTCTTGTTGCCCTGGCTGGTGATGTAGTCGATCGATACTTCGACTTTTTCCTTCTCGGCCCATTCGTTGACGAGGGCGGTACAGGTGTTGTTCGCTCCGGGTACCCAGTGGTCCCAGAAACCCATCGTCAATTTGCCTGCGGCGTAAGCGGTGCGGATGTAAGGTGAGCTGATCAGAACTGCCGACCCCGCGGCGGTCGCGGCTACAAATTGTCGGCGAGACAGTGTCTTCGACATCGTGTTCTCTCCCTTGTGAACCACTATTATTTATTGCTTATCTCCGTCTGCCAGAGGCGCTAACGAAGTCGCAGGGTGCAGCGGAGTTTTATTATTTTCTCAATCTGAGCAGAAATGCTGCCGTCTGTCGAGAAAGCGCAGGCGTTATTGTGCGGCAAAATTTGATGCAGGGAGGATGCAGCGCAGCATGAAACTGTTGTCGCCTGGTCCAGACTTGATCCACGCCAATTGGCGGCGTTAGATCTTGCCGCGCTGCACGCAAGCGCTTCGGTGACAACGTGAGTGCTTCTTTCTTAGGCGGTCATTTGCTGGCCGGAACCTCCTGACGGGAAGCCTGACCTCGAGAAGGGAGAGACCTTGCGTACCGACCTCAATGTTCAATGTTGCGTCGTTGGCGGTGGCCCTGCAGGAATGATGCTCGGCTATCTGCTTGGACGGGCCGGCGTGGAGACGGTGGTTCTGGAGAAGCACGCGGACTTCTTCCGCGACTTTCGCGGCGACACCGTGCATCCCTCGACCTTGCAGGTGATGGACGAACTCGGCCTGATCGACGACTTCCTCGAGGTCCGGCACGACAAGCTGCAAAAGCTTGAGGGCTATTTCGGGCAAACGAAGGTCAGGCTTGCAGATATCGGCCGTACTGGTGCGAAGCATCCGTTCATAGTGTTCATGCCGCAGTGGGACTTTCTCAATTTCCTCCGCGAGAAGGGCCAGTGCTTTCCGAAACTCAAGGTGCTGATGAGCACCGAGGCGACGGAATTGATCTGGGCGAACCGGGCGGTGTGCGGGGTCGAGGCGCGCGATGCCGAGGGGTCGTTTGCTATCAATGCGAATCTGGTCGTGGCGTGCGACGGCCGCCACTCGACCATCCGTGCCTGCGCGGGATTACCCGTCGAGGAGATCGGCGCGCCGATGGATGTCTTGTGGTTCCGGGTCAGCAAGGGCGCCGAGACGGAGAGCGTGCTGGCGCGGATCGAATCCGGCCAGATGATGATAACGCTCGATCGCGGCGATTACTGGCAATGCGCCTACGTCATCGCCAAGGGGCAGTTCGATGCGGTGAAGGCGGCCGGGCTGGAGAGTTTCCGCGCCAACATCTGCCATCTCGCGCCGATCCTGCAATCGACCATCGGGGACATCAAGAGTTGGGACGACGTCAAACTTCTGACGGTCGCCATCAATCGCCTGAAGCGATGGACGCGGCCGGGCCTGCTGTGTATCGGCGATGCGGCGCACGCCATGTCGCCGGTCGGCGGTGTCGGCATCAACCTGGCGGTTCAGGACGCAGTCGCCGCAGCCAACCTGCTGGCGGAGAAATTGCGCGATGGAACACCCAGCGAATCCGAACTCGACGCGGTGCGCCGGCGTCGCGAGTTCCCGATGCGCGTCACGCAGGCGATGCAGGTCGCGGTGCAGAACAATGTCGTGACGATGGCGCTGAGGCAGGGCGGCGGGCCGATCAAGCCGCCGCTGTTCGCGCGGATCATCAATGCGGTGCCATGGCTGCAGGGCTGGACCGCGCGCTTCCTCGCCGTCGGTGTGCGGCCGGAACATGTTCGATCGCCAGTCGCCGCTCCGGCAATGGAGAATTTGCCATTGATGGGAAATGGAGCTTAGCGCGTCGAGGCCGATGACCTAGCGCAAGCCGCGCCAGATCAGCAGAAGCCCTACAACAGCGACACACGCACCATAATAGGCCCACTGCATCTGGCGGATCATGAAGCTGGACTGCGGCCAGTTCACGTAACCGGTGCCTTGGCTGATCCAGAGCAGGCCAATCGCCAGCGCGAGGATGCCAATCGCAACGATGATCGTTCGCATATCGGCACCTCCCTGCGCTATCGTTTAGACGTCCAGCAGTTCCTCGCTGGCGAATTCGGCCTTGTCGGAGATGAAAGCGAAGCGCGCCTCGGCCTTGGTGCCCATCAGCCGCTCCACCGAGTCGGCGGTGCCTTCGCGGTCGTCCGGCAGCAGCACGACGCGCAGCAAGGTCCGGCGCGCAGGGTCCATGGTGGTTTCCTTGAGCTGCGCCGGCATCATTTCGCCAAGGCCTTTGAAGCGGCCGATCTCGACCTTGGCGTTGGCGTTGAATTCGCTCTTGAGCAGCGCGTCGCGGTGGGCCTCGTCGCGTGCGTAAACCGTCTTGCTGCCGTGTGTCAGCCGATAAAGCGGAGGCACGGCAAGATAGAGGTGGCCCTCGTCGATCAGTCGCGGCGTCTGCCGATAGAAGAAGGTGATCAGCAGCGATGCGATATGCGCGCCGTCGACATCGGCATCGGTCATGATGATGATGCGGGAGTAACGCAAATCTTCTTCGCGGTAATGCGCGCCGGTGCCGCTGCCGATGGCCTGCATCAGGTCGGAGAGCTGGGCGTTGGCGGTCATCTTATCTTTGGTCGCGGAGGCGACGTTGAGGATCTTGCCGCGCAACGGGAGGACGGCCTGCGTCTTGCGGTCGCGTGCCTGCTTGGCGCTGCCGCCCGCGCTATCGCCTTCGACGATGAACAGTTCGGAGCCTTCCGCGGCCGTGTTGGTGCAATCGGCCAGCTTGCCGGGGAGGCGCAGCTTCTTCACGGCCGTCTTGCGGGAGACTTCTTTTTCGTGCTTGCGCCGCAGCCGTTCATCGGCGCGCTCGATCACGAATTCGAGCAGCTTGTTGGCCTGCACCGGATTGCCCGAGAGCCAGTGGTCGAACGGGTCCTTGATGGACTGCTCGACGATGCGCTGCGCTTCGGCGGTCGCCAGTCGATCCTTGGTCTGGCCCTGAAACTCCGGTTCGCGGACGAACACCGACAACATGATGGCCGCGCCGACCATGACGTCTTCCGACGTAATCGAAGAGGCGCGCTTTCCTTGTCCGGCGCGTTCGGCGTGATCCTTCAAGCCGCGCAGCAGAGCGCTGCGCAGGCCGGATTCGTGGGTGCCGCCGTCCGGCGTTGGCACGGTGTTGCAGTACGAGGACAGGAAGCCATCGGCATCCGCTGTCCACGCCACCGCCCATTCACAGGCGCCATGAGCGCCGTTGCGGCCTGTCTTGCCCGAAAAGATATCGGGATGCACCAGCGTGTCGGAATGCACGGCGGCTTCGAGGTAGTCCTTTAGGCCGCCGGGGAAATGGAAGGTGTCCTCGGCTTTGACCTCGTCCAGGCCACGGAGTAACTCGGGATCGCAGCGCCAGCGAATTTCGACGCCGCCGAACAGGTAGGCCTTGGCGCGGGCCATCTTGTAGAGGCGTTGCGGCTTGAAGGCTGCCTTGGCGCCGAAAATCTCGGTGTCGGGTTTGAAGCGGATGCGTGTGCCGCGACGATTGTTGACCTTGCCGAGGTTTTCGAGCTTGCCCTTGGGTTCGCCGCGTTCGAACACCATGCGATAGAGGTTCTGTGATCGCGCTACCTCGACTTCGAGCCGCGAGGAGAGGGCGTTCACCACCGACACGCCGACGCCGTGCAGGCCGCCTGACGTCTCGTAGACCTTGGAGTCGAATTTGCCGCCCGAATGCAGCGTGCACATGATGACTTCGAGCGCGGACTTCTTCGGAAATTTCGGATGGGCGTCGACCGGGATGCCGCGGCCATTGTCCGTCACGGTCAGGAAACCGTCGGCGCCGAGTTCGACCTCGATGAAGGATGCGTGACCGGCCAGGGCCTCGTCCATCGAGTTGTCGATGACTTCGGCGAACAGGTGGTGCAGTGCCTTCTCGTCGGTGCCGCCGATGTACATGCCGGGCCGGCGCCGGACTGGTTCCAGGCCTTCCAGAACCTCGATATCGGCGGCGGTGTACCCGCCGTCAGAGCTTGCCGCGCGCGGCGCAGGCTTCGCTGACGGCTTCGGAGTGCCGGTGCCGAAGAGATCGATCGGTTTTGCTTTCGTATTCTTGTTCAATGGCTTATTCGCAAATCATGATGTATTGGATTCGCGATGTGAGGCGCGAATCGGTTCGCCTGACTATGCCATGGTTGGGACCAAAAATGTGGCGAGAGGCAGCCGGCCGCCGGAGCCTTAAGGACGGACCGGCTCTGCAGGGAACAACTAGGCGCCCGATGTCCGGAATACAATGACGGCAAACAGCGCGATGGCGGCTACGACGATCAGCGAGCCCAGGATGGGGGCGAATATGAACGCATGGCCTTTGAGCAACACGGTCGCAATACCGAGCGGAAATATGATGGCGCCGATCATGTGCAGCCAACCCTGGATTGGGGCCAGCTTCGATTGGGCCGCCGCCGGGACCAGCCGGTAGTAGAGCCCGAACAAGAACAGCAACACGCCGCCGACGAGATTGAGGTGGGCATGTGCTGGTGCGAGCGTGAAGTTCTCTTGAACACCCATGATGATGCCGCCCAACGTTCCGACCAGCAGCAATACGACGCTCAGGCACATCATGAACGATGCAATCATTTGTTCTCCCGTTTTTCAAAGTGAGGTTAGGCCCGGCAGACCGAACGTGCGGGCTCATGTTAGAAGACTAAACTGGAATCGTTAGTCATGCAGGTATGCGCTTGCTTAGGTCATAAAGCCGCAAAAAGGTTCAATCGCCATTATGCTTTGCGATGAGGGAAAGGCGTCTACATGGACGGCTATGTGCACGACCTGATCAATTTCGTGCGCGATCATCAGGTGTGGGCGGCGCCGATCGTCATGGTTCTTGCGTTTGGCGAATCGCTCGCGTTCCTCTCCCTGCTCATCCCGGCATGGGGCGTTCTGGTCGGCATCGGCGCGCTGATGGGGCCGAGCAATATCAGTTTCTGGCCCGTGTGGCTGGCCGGCGCCCTCGGGGCCGCGCTGGGAGACTGGCTCTCGTACTGGTTCGGCTTCAAGTTCAAGGATCGGGTGGCGGCGATCTGGCCGCTGTCCAGTCACCCCGACCTGATACCCCGTGGCGATGCATTCGTTCGAAAATGGGGTGTCCCGGGCATCTTCATCGGGCGCTTTTTCGGGCCGTTGCGGGCATCGGTGCCCCTCGCTGCCGGCATTTTTGAAATGCCCTACTGGCAGTTCCAGTTAGCGAACTTCTCGTCCGCGCTGGTCTGGTCGGCGGTGCTGCTGTTGTTCGGCGACGTGATTTCTCTGGTGATCGAGTGGCTATGGCGCCTGCTTTAGCCCGTGCCGCAGGCCGCAGCCCGAGACATTCCGCGCAGCATCTATAGGCGGAGTTGATCCCGGAATTCTGTGTTTGGTCGCGATGTTGTGACTACGTCTGCAAAGCTCCGTTCATTAGCATCGGAGCAAATAGACGGGACCTCGCCAGAGGAGTCCGCGTTATCCGTTGCCTCACCGGGAGAAAGTATCAATGGAATTGTCACGACGACAGGCGCTTGCTGGCGCCGCCATGACGGCTGCGTTACCGCTCTTTCAATCCAATCATGCAAGTGCGGACGCGGTAGCACCGCAGCATCAAGTCGCCAGCTATTATCGCTACAAGGTCGGGGACATTCTGGTCACGGTGGTCTCCGACGGTGCGGCGACGTTCCCGCTCGCCGATAATTTCGTGCTGAACGCCAACAGGGATCAGGTTAATGCGGCGCTCGATAAAGCCTTTCGCCCCAAGGACCAATTGACGATCCCCTTCGGTCCGCTGGTTCTGAACACTGGCGGGAAGACCGTTCTGATCGATACAGGGAGTGGCGCGGCTGCCTTCACCAAATCCAAGGGAGCCGTGGGTCAGTTTGGTGCGAACAGTGCTGCCGCCGGTGTAGATCTCAGCAAGATCGATATGGTGGTGATCTCGCACTTCCACGGCGACCATGTTGGTGGACTTCTCACCGCCGACAACAAGCCGGCTTTCCCGAATGCCGAGATTCTGGTGCCGGAAGTCGAATGGAAGTTCTTCATGGATGACGGCGAGATGAGCCGCGCGCCCGCTGGCCGCATGCAGGCGGTCTTCAAGGAGAATCGCCGCGTCTTCGATGCGCTCGGCCGCAAGGTGACTCCGTATCAGTGGGGTAAGGACGTTGCTCCCGGCCTGCTGGCGGTGGAAACGATCGGCCATACCCCAGGACATACGTCGTTCGTGCTGTCATCCGGCAACGACAAGGTCTTTATACAGTCGGACGTTACCAATACGCCGGACCTGTTTGTGCGCAATCCGGGTTGGCATGTCAGTTACGATCAAATTCCGGACGTTGCAGAGGCGACGCGCCGGAAGGTCTACGACATGCTGGTCGCGGAACGGCTGAAAGTGCAGGGCTATCACTATCCGTTCCCGGGTGTCGGAAACATCGAAAAGGATGGCTCCGGCTACCGCGTCGTGCCGGTGGCGTGGAATCCCTCGATCTAGGGAGTGAATTCATCAATTTGGTTCTGTAAACGCGGCTCGTTGAATGTCCGCTCCGCCCCGAAAGCGGCCGACTTGCTGCGTCGCCGCGAAATGACGCGATGGGCCACAAGCAGACACTATTCGCGTAGGGTTCGCGGGATGCCGCCGATCAAAAGAGCAGTGAGGAAAAAGTGGAGGGCGACCGCTGGCCACAGTAAGACACCGGCCAAACCTCCCGCAAAGCCGAGGTAAGCCAAATACAGTGTGGCTGCTCCGCTGTAAGTCAACATCCCAACTAGCGCCGGACCTGGCCAGCAGGCGATCCCTAACCCAATCAGGGCAATGCCGGTAACACGGGCGACCGGTATTCCGACGCCAGTAAGCTGCTCGCCCAGCAGCAACTGCACAACCAGCGACGGAACGATCAGTAACCCCAATCCCGTAGCGGCTTCGGCGACAGCGGCAAAAGTCAGCGCATTCTTCATCGTTCTACCGTTCGCTTCCGATGCAATTGCCCGGACCGGCGATGGCTCACGGCAGCGGCTCGACCTTCGCCGCCATATCGGGAGCACGCCTGATCCGGTACGTCGCGTTGCCGCATTTGAGGACCCAGACGCCAAGGTCCGGCCGCGAGCGTTTGGCGTCCCTCACCACACCATGCGGCTTGTCGCAGGTGAAACCCTGCAAGCGAATCTGCACCGCCAGCATCTCCGACGTCGTTTCGGCGGCAACCAGCGTTGCCATTGACGGTTGCGCCCGCCCTGATGTGCCGAAAGCAGCGGCAAGGGCAGCCAGCAAAATTGCTCCAGGCGTTTTGTACATCATGGTGATCCCTTTACCGCTTCGGCGCCTCGATGGGGTCCGGCTCCGGCGCTGGCATAGGTCCGAGTTCTGCCTTGGCCTCGGGTGCTGGCTTGGACTCCGGCCCGAGCTTGAACGTCAGCTTGTTGATCTTGCCGGTGAACTTGAACGGAGGATCGTAGCGATACTCCAGCATCGCCACCCCGCTACGGGTGTCCAGGCCAACGTCGAAGGTCTCGTCCTCCGGGAACGTGATCGGCGTGCCGTGTTCGATGGATTTCCGGGCCACTTCCTTGCCATCGACCGAGAGCACGCCCGTGCCCCCCTTGCCCAATTCCGGTCCGTCGGACTTGAAGTCGAAGGCGACGGTGTGCTTGCCGGCGCCCAACTCCGGCCCCGACCAGATCGTGCGCTTGAGGTTGAGCAGGTTATAGAGGAACACGGGTTTGCCCCCGCGAATGCCCGCCACGCCCTTGCTCAGAAACAGGCCATAGCCGCCGAAGCGCCCACCTTCGGTGACGATCATGCCTTCCGCACCACCCTTGGGAATCTCGACTTCGGCCGTGATGGTGTAGGACTTGTTGAGGATACTCGGCGCAGCGCTGGCCGGCACTCCGGACAGCTCGCCCGAATAGGTAAACACCGTTTGCCCGGCAGTCAGGCTCGGGCGCGGCGTATTCCAGCGCGCGAGCGACGAGTTGTCGAGCGGCAGCACGTTGTATTTGGCGGCCTCCGAATAGAAGACATCCTGCAGCTGCTTGAGCTTGTCCGGCATCTTGGCGGCCAGATCGTCGAACTGGGTTGGATCCTGGTCAACGTTATAAAGCTCCCATTTGTAACCGGTGATCACGTCCGGCGGCGGAGCGCTGCTCAACTCCCAGGGAAGCGTCGCTGGCGTCGTGGCAGCCACCCATCCGTCCTGATAAATCGCGCGATTGCCGAGCATCTCGAAATATTGGGTCGTGTGTTTCGTCGGGGCATTGGCATTCGCCTTGTCCCATGTGTAGGCCATGCCCACGCCTTCCATGGGACTCTGCTTGATGCCGTCGATCGCATCGGGTTGCGAAATGCCCGTCGCCTCCAGGATGGTCGGAGCGATGTCGATGACGTGATGGAACTGCCGGCGGATACTGCCCATGTCGTTGATATGGCCCGGCCACGACATGACCATGCCCTGGGCGGTCCCGCCGAAATGCGACGGCACCTGCTTCACCCATTTGAACGGGGTGTCCATCGCCCACGCCCATTCTGCCGCATAGTGTGGGAATGTCTTGTCCGAACCCCAAAACGGGTACCAGAGGTACTGGGCCTTCACCGGAACCGGGACGCCGTTGAAGGTGGTGAACTCGTTGGGTGTACCGTTGATCATGCCTTCGGCGCTCGCACCGTTGTCGCCGCCGATATAGATGATCAGGGTGTTGTTGAGCTCGCCGAGGTCTTCGACCGCCTGGATGACTCGACCGATCTCGTTGTCAGCGTAAGCAAGGTAAGCGCCATAGACGTCGGCTTGCCTGATGAACAGCTTCTTCTCCAACGCCCCGAGCGAATCCCACTGCGGCAGTTCTTTCGGCCAGGGCGTCAGCTTGGCGTTTTCGGGCATGATGCCCAGGCGCTTCTGGTTGGCGAAAATCTTCTCGCGCACCTTGTTCCATCCGTCATCAAACAGGTGCATGTCGCCGATCTTCTTGATCCACTCTGGGGTCGGATGATGCGGCGCGTGGGTGGCGCCGGGCACGTAGTAGATGAAGAACGGTTTTTCGGGCGCAATCTCCTTGAGCTGCTTCATGTACTGGATGGCTTCGTCGGCCATCGCCGTCTCCAGATTCCAGCTCGGATTGCCCTGGAAGGGATAGATGGCTGTGGTGTTGCGGAACAGGTTCGGCTGCCACTGGCTCGCGTCGCCGCCAACAAAGCCATAGAAGTACTCGAAGCCCATGCCGTTGGGCCATTGATTGAATGGCCCTGCCTGGCTCGATTGGAACGAGGGTGTGTTGTGGTCCTTGCCGAACCACGAGGTAGCGTACCCATTCCCCTTCAGGATCGTGCCGATGGTGCCCTTCTCGATGGGAATGATCGAATCGTAACCTGGGAATCCCGTCGATATTTCGCCGACCACTCCGAAACCCACCGAATGATGATTGCGGCCGGTGATGAGTGCCGCCCGCGTCGGTGAGCACAGCGAGGTAGAATGGAAATTGGTGTAACGCAGCCCCTGCGCCGCAATGCGATCCATTGCAGGCGTAGGGATGACGCCACCGAAGGTGCTTGGTGCACCGAAGCCCTGGTCATCCGTCATGATGAGCAGCACGTTGGGGGCGCCCTTTGGCGGTACGACCCGCGGCGCCCACCAGGCTGTCGAGTCCGAGGCTTTCTCCTGGATTACTCCACCGAACTTGGGATCAGGCGGCGGAATTTGCGCTCCCGTGATGGTGGTCGTGGCGGCGGGCGAACCCGGGACACCTGTGACCTGCTGAGCCAATGCCGAGATACAACCAAGAACGATAAGACCTGCGCCCGCGATCACGCTGTAGACCATTTTCATGGCGGCACTCCCGTTTAGTGCAGCTGCTGGTCTTGGCAAGAAAACGGTCAAAATGGTCGGATTAAGTGGACCGCTTCTTGATACAGATCAATCTGGGGCGGCTATCGGCTACTATTTGCCCTACCAGCCCAGATGCCCGCTTTGGGTCATTTTCGACGGCTTTGGCAGAGATTGAGGGCTAGTGATGTCCGCTCCTGTCCGTAAGCGCCGTAAAAGGCTCGGGCCAGAACTGTTGCGTTTGGCCGGACTGCCGTGATTCAAACTCCCGAACTGGGGGGCGAGTCATGGGCTACGAACTCGCCGACCATGAATGGACCGCCATCAAGCCGATGCTGCCGAACAAACCGCGTGGCGTTCCTCGAGTGAACGACAGACGGGTCCTGAATGGCATCTTCTGGGTCCTCCGATCAGGAGCACCCTGGCGCGATCTGCCGACGGCGTTTGGCCCATACACCACTTGCTACAACCGCTTCGTCCGCTGGCGGCGGGCTGGTATCTGGGGCCAGATCATGGAAGCGCTGGCTACCGGTCACGACGCGGCAGTGCAGATGATCGATACATCTGTCGTGCGCGTGCACCAGCACGGCGCCTGTATCGCGGACAACAACCATCAAGACATGGGCCGCTCGCGAGGCGGCCTGACCAGCAAGATTCACGCGGTGGCGGATACCCACGGACTGCCGGTCCAACTCGCTCTTACGCCCGGCGAGGCTCATGACAACCGGCTATGTTCGGTCCTCCTCAGCGCCTTGCTTCCCCAAACGATGTTGCTGGCGGATCGCGGTTATGACGCCGACTGGATCAGGGAGCTTGCTCGCCAGCAGGGAGCATAGGCGAACATTCCGCCGAAACGAAATCGCAGAGACCCGATCTGCTTCAGCCCGTATCTGTATCGCGCGCGCAATCTGGTCGAGCGCTTCTTCAACAAGATCAAGCAGTGTCGGCGTGTCGCGACTCGATACGACAAATTTGCGGCTAACTATCTGGCGTTCGTCGAACTCGCATCAATCCGAATTTGGCTGCGCGCTAATGAGTCCGCGCCCTAGGTCATCGAACAACGTCCTTGACGTCGGGTGGGTGCGGCCGTATAGCCGCGCCCATGATCAAAGCCGCGACCATCATTGCCGCCCGCCGTCGCCGTACCTTCGCGGTATGGGCGGACGCTCGCGTTTAAGATCGTTCACCCCTGCCGCCGGATACGGTCCCGCGGCACTCTCAGCAAGACAGCGCGATCCTTCCGGCGGTTTCCTCATCGAGCAGGAGCCAGCCCATGTATGCGCCACCGCGATTTCAGCCCGACCGAGCCGCCAGCCTGGCGTTCGCCGCCGCGCGTGGCTTCGGCGTGGTCTGTGCCTATGACGGGCGCAAGCCCATTGCGTCACCGCTGCCGTTCAGTCTCGACTATGCGAGCGACGGCACGCCGCGCGTGTCGTTTCATGTTGCGAGATTCAATGCGATCGCCGCATGTGCCGATAGATCAACGCCTTGGCTGTTGGCCGTGGCGGGGGCCGACGCTTATGCGTCCGCCGATTGGTATGCCTCTCCGGATCAGGTGCCGACCTGGCTATACGAGGTGGTTCATTTGACCGGGCCGGTGAACAGGATGTCCGAACGGGCGCTGGCGGAGCATGTGGATGCGCTGAGCGCGGAATTGGAAGGCCGGCTGGCGCCGAAGCGGCCCTGGACTTCGGCAAAAATGACAGCCGGCAGGCTGGATGCGATGAAGAAGGGCGTCATAGGATTGGTCATGACAGTTGAGCAGGTCGAGGGCAGCTTCAAGCTCAATCAGCACAAATCGGATGTCGATCATGTTGCGGTGAGCACCGCAATGGCTCTACAGCCAGCCTACGGCGCGCAGTACATCGCCCAAAGGATGCGCGAGATGCGACCGCAAGCCTTTGTGACAGAGACGTCGCAGATGTCGGATATTGCAGGACTGGAAGGAATTGAGAGATGAGCGCAAAGAAGACTGTCGGCATCCTTGGAGCGTCCGGCTACACCGGGGCTGAACTGGTGCGGCTGCTGCTGCGCCATCCACGGGTCGAGCTTGCGCTGCTGACCGCCGACCGGCGCGCCGGACAGGCGATGGGCGACGTGTTCCCGCAGTTCGCGCCCTACGATCTGCCGAAGCTGGTCTCGATCGACAGCGTCGACTGGGCCAAAGCGTCGCTCGATCTGGTGTTCTGCGCGTTGCCGCATGCGACGACGCAAAAGGTGCTCAAGGATCTGTTGGCGAAGAGCCCGACCACCAAGGTGGTCGATCTCTCGGCGGATTTTCGTCTCGACGATCCTGCCGCTTATGCCAAATGGTACGGCCACGAGCACCACGCGCTGGAACTGCAGAAAGAAGCGGTGTACGGCCTTGTCGAAGTCTACCGGCGCGAGATCAAGAAAGCGCGGCTGGTCGCCAATCCCGGCTGCTACACGACCTGCGCCCAGCTTCCGCTCGTGCCGCTCCTGAAGGCGAAGGCGATCGAGCCGGATGAGATCGTGATCGATGCCAAATCCGGCATGACAGGTGCCGGCCGCTCGGCCAAGGAAGAGATGCTGTTTTCCGAAGTCTCTGAAGGCTTCCACGCCTATGGCGTCGGACATCATCGCCATATGGCCGAACTCGATCAAGAGTTCTCCAAGGCTGCAGGCAAGGAAGTTCTCGTCAGTTTCACGCCGCACCTCCTGCCGATGAATCGCGGCATCTTTTCCACGATCTATGTCCGGGGGCGGCGAGGCAAGACGGCGCAGGACCTGCACGATATCCTGGTCAAGCAGTACGAGAAGGAGCCGTTCGTCTACGTGCTGCCATTCGGCAAGACGCCGCAGTCGCGGCACGTTCGTGGCTCGAACATGACCTTCATCGGCGTTGCCAACGATCGGATCCCCGGCCGCGCGATCATCGTTTCGACGCTGGATAACCTCACCAAGGGCGCATCGGGGCAAGCGGTGCAGAACATGAATCTGGTGCTTGGTTTTCCTGAAACGACCGGCATCGATCAACCGGCGCTATTTCCGTAGCTGCAGATCCATATCGCCGCTCCCATCGCATCGGGAACGGCGATATGCCGTGTCTTCATTCAGAAGACCTTGAAGACCGCCAGCGCCAGCACGGCCTGCGCCAGGAAGCCGACGGTGAAGGCGAGGGTGCGGAGTACCGGCACGCCGAGCGTGTAAACGATCAGGTGTGCGACACGGGCCCAGAAATAGACGACGCAGGCCAGAACGGTCCATTTGCTTGAGTAGTCGATCGCGTTGAGGATCAAAACCAGCGGTGCGAACACGACGAGGTTTTCGACCGCGTTGTCATGCGCGAACATCAGGCGGTTGGCCCATTCGGCTTGCGGCTTGTCGTTGCGCGACGGATTGGCCATCGCGCCGCCTAGACCGCGGACCTGACAACGGTTCAGGATATAGGGCACCCACATCAGGCCGGTCAGAATTACCGTGAGCGTGAGCCAGAACAATTCCCGTGTCATCGATGAATTCCTTTCACTATCGCGCCTGACGGCGATGTTCGGAGCACCAATCGCGGAAATCATAGACGGTTGTTGTGGTCTCGCCAACGTCGCCAGGAAGGTCATGCACGGCCGTGCGCCACCGCCCTGATATTGTCGGGTCGGTGAGGGGCGCGATTGACGGCGGCTCGGCAGCGCGACTCGGACTAGGCGCGGACCCGGACGTAGCTTCCGGGTGCATCCTCGATTGCGGGCAGCGCGCCGGTGCCGGGATGGCGAGCGGGTACTTCCTCCGCGTCGATGCTTCTCAGCCAGTCATGCCAATCCGGCCACCACGACCCCTTATGCTCCTCGGCACCTTTCAGCCAATCCGCAACGCTGGTCGCGCCCGGTGTACCATTGGTCCAATACTGGTATTTGCCGGAAGCAGGCGGGTTAACCACGCCGGCGATATGACCCGAGCCGGATAGAACGTATTTGACCGGGCCGCCGAAGAACTGCGAGCCATACAGGACCGACTCCGCCGGGGCGATATGATCTTCGCGCGTCGCAAGATTGTAGATCGGCACCTTGACCTTGGCGAGATCGAGCCGCGTGTTGTCGATCACCATGGTGCCGCTCGACAGTTTGTTGTCGAGATAGCAGTTGCGCAAATAGTAGGAATGGTTCGCCGCCGGCATGCGGGTGGCGTCGGAATTCCAGTGCAGCAAGTCAAACGCGGCGGGCGGCTTTCCTTTGAGATAGTTGTTGACGACGTATGGCCAGATCAGATCGTTCGACCGCAGCATATTGAAAGCCATCGCCATCTTGCCGCCTTCGAGCACACCCTCGTTGTTCATGGTTCGCTCGAGTGCGGAAATCTGATCTTCGTCGACGAACACCATGAGATCGCCCGCATGGGTGAAATCCACCTGCGCGGCGAGGAACGTTGCCGAGGTCACACGGACTCGGCGCTTTTCGGCGAGCCATGCCAACGTCGTGGCGAGAAGGGTGCCGCCGACGCAATAGCCCATGGTATGGACCTTCATCTCGCCGGTTGCCTGCTCGATGACGTCCATTGCCGTGAGCGGACCTTCCTTCATGTAATCTTCGAAGGATTTTTGACTCAGCCGCTTGTCGGGATTCACCCACGAAATCACGAAAACCGTGACGCCGTGATCGACACACCACTTGATGAAGGATTTTTCCGGGCGAAGATCGAGAATGTAAAACTTGTTGATCCACGGCGGTACGATCAACAACGGCGTACGCAGCACGTTTGGTGTCGCCGGATTATACTGAATAAGCTGCATGATGTCGTTCTGGAAGATGACCTTGCCAGGCGTCACCGCCAGTTCCTCGCCGACACGCAGATTTGAGGAGTCCGACTGGCGAATGCGAAGTTGTCCGTTGCCGGCTTCGATATCTTCCGCGAGCATCTTCATGCCGATGGCGAGATTGTCGGCATTCGACGAGACGGTTTGACGCAATACTTCCGGATTGGTGAGGACAAAATTCGACGGCGCCAGCGCGTTGGTGATTTGCTGGACGTAGAACTCCGCCTTCTTGCGAACGTGCGGATCGAGGCTTTCCGCTTCACGTACGAGATCGTAAGCCCACTTCGTCGTCAGCAAATAAGCTTGCATGACGAAGTCGAAGAACTGGTTCGCTTTCCATTCCGGATCGCTGAAACGCTTGTCGCGCGGTGCCGGCGAGATCGTCGCCGCATCGTTTTCCCCCGCCATGCGGCGCATGGCTGAGCCCCATAACTCGAGATAGGCTTTGCCGAGTTTCATCTGCAACTCGGCCGAGCGAGTTTGATCGGATAACCAGTATTCCGCGACGATGCCGAAGGTCTTGATGATTTCGGCCATTTCGCTCGGTGGCCGATCTGGCAACTCAAGGTTTTGACGAGGCTTCAGATAAGCGGCGAGAGCGCGGCCGCCGTTTTCCATGGCCCGCGCGAGGTTCAGCGAAAAGGCTTCGGGGTCGAATTTCTTTGGAGCGGACGTTTCCTTGACTTCGTTGCTCATGGTGACGCTTCAACCCTCGTTTCGGATAACTGGTAGCTTAGTGATCGGGCAACTGGATGATGGCACAGTTCGATTGCATCGGGTGATTTCAGTATATTGCAATGCGAGAACGCACCTTCGTTCCGTCATATTGAGGTCTTAAGCCCCACTTGTTTTCGGGAGCTTAATTGTTAGGCGGCATATTGTTGCTCGTATGCGGCAGACGCGTTGCGGGGCGTCCTGCCGCGGCCACCTATTTCCTGCAAAGGATTGCTGAGTTGTTGGGGTCTGTGCGTTACGGCGGTACGATTTTGCTGGCGATCATACTGGCTACAGCGTCGCTTGGCTTAGCGTCCTGTTCGGTCCCGATTGCCGACCTGCCGGTGGTCGGTGTCCCGGAAGGCGCACCGGCGCGGCCCAAGGATCCCGGCGCATTTCCGGCGGTTCACGACATGCCGGCCGCGCGCGAACAGCCGGCGCTGGCCCCCGCCGAGCAGGCCAAGATCGAGAGCGAGTTGGCCGCCGCGCGCGATCGTCAGTCGAAAGCCGCCGCGGATGCCAATGCTGCCGACGCTCCCAAGCAGGGGCAGGCCAGAAACTGAGAAAAGCCTTGGTCTTTTGCTGGCAGAATGGGTTCGCCGTGTTAGAAGGAAGGCGATTCAATTGCAGACCAGACAAAAGCTGCCAAAGGCTGCATCGGCCGGTTGTTGAATCCTATGTAAGATGTTGAAAAACAACAATTTTCTCACGTTTCGACCATCGTCGGGCGTGTAGGAGGTTGGTTCGCCCATCGTTGTCGTCCCGGAGTCTGAACTCATGGAAGAGTTTTATCGTATCCGCCGTTTGCCGCCCTATGTGTTCGAGCAGATCAATCGAGCCAAGGCTGCCGCGCGGAACGCCGGAGCCGACATCATCGACCTGGGCATGGGAAATCCCGATCTGCCGACGCCGCCGCACGTGATTGAGAAACTCAAGGAGACGCTCGGCAAGCCGCGGACAGATCGCTATTCGGCATCAAAGGGCATCAACGGGCTGCGCCGCGCTCAGGCGGGCTATTATGCACGCCGCTTTGGCGTCAAGCTCAACCCCGAGACCCAGATCGTCGCCACGCTGGGGTCGAAGGAAGGCTTCGCCAACGTCGCCCAGGCGATCACCGCGCCAGGTGACGTGGTGCTGTGCCCGAACCCCAGCTACCCGATCCATGCATTCGGTTTTCTGATGGCGGGCGGCGTCATCCGCTCGGTGCCGTCGGAGCCGACGCCGCAATTCTTCGAAGCCGTCGAACGGGCGATCGTTCATTCGATCCCGAAGCCGATTGCGCTGATCGTTTGCTATCCGTCGAACCCGACGGCCTGCGTGGCCAGCCTCGATTTCTACAAGGATCTGGTGGCGTTCGCGAAGCGGCACGAGATCTTCATCCTTTCCGATCTGGCCTATTCGGAAGTGTATTTCGACGACAATCCTCCGCCGTCGGTCCTGCAGGTGCCGGGCGCGATCGACGTTACCGTCGAATTCACGTCAATGTCGAAGACGTTCTCGATGGCCGGCTGGCGCATGGGTTTTGCGGTCGGCAACGAGCGGATCATCGCTGCGCTGGCGCGGGTCAAATCCTATCTCGACTACGGTGCCTTCACCCCGATCCAGGTGGCGGCGACTGCGGCGCTGAATGGCCCGGACGATTGCATCCGCGAGATGCGCGAAACCTATCGAAAGCGGCGCGATATCCTTGTCGAGTCGTTTGGCCGCGCGGGCTGGGATGTGCCGCCGCCGAGCGCGTCGATGTTCGCCTGGGCGCCGCTGCCCGCCGCGTTCCGCGATATAGGCAGCATGCAGTTTGCCACCTTGATGGTCGAGAAGTCGGGTGTCGTCGTTTCGCCGGGCGTTGGTTTCGGTGAGCATGGCGAAGGCTACGTTCGCATCGCCATGGTCGAAAACGAGCAGCGCATTCGTCAAGCCGCCCGCAATATCCGGCGCTTCCTTGAAAGCGGCGTCGAAACATTGCACAACGTCGTTCCACTCGCCACCCGGCGATAATTTTCTCCGACAGGTCTTATTCAAGATGGTCGCACCACTCAGAGTGGGGATCGCGGGCCTCGGTACCGTTGGCGCCGAGGTCGTCCGCATCATCGAACAGCAGAGCCGTACGTGGTCCGTCCGTTGCGGTCGCGGCGTGCGCGTCGTTGCGGTGACAGCACGATCCAGAACCAAGAAGCGTGGCATCGATCTGCGCGGTATCGATTGGGCGCGAAACCCACTCGCCATCGCCAGCGATCCCGGCGTCGATTGTTTTGTCGAACTGATGGGAGGAGCGGGCGATCCCGCGCTCTCAGCCATTGAAGCGGCGCTGAAATCAGGCAAGTCGGTCGTTACGGCCAACAAGGCTTTGATAGCACGGCATGGGCTGCGACTGGCGAAGATCGCGGAAAAGCACGGCGGCGCGTTGAACTACGAGGCGGCGGTTGGGGCAGCAATCCCGATCGTCAAGACATTGCGCGAGGGCCTTGCCGGTACTGATATCGATCGCGTTTACGGCATCCTGAATGGCACCTGCAATTACATTTTGACGCGGATGGAGCAGGAAGGCTTGTCGTTCGCCGAATGCCTGAAGGATGCGCAGCGCCTGGGTTACGCTGAGTCCAATCCGTCATTCGACGTCGATGGGCATGATACGGCTCAGAAGCTCGCGATCCTCGCCAGCCTCGCGTTCGGCACCAAGGTGGCGCAAAGCGCCGTCTATGTCGAAGGCATTTCCTCGATTGCGCCGGAAGATCTGCGTGCAGCCGCCGAGCTCGGCTACCGTGTCAAGCTGCTAGGTGTTGCGGTCCGGACCAAGACGGGCATTGAACAACGCGTGCACCCGACCATGGTGCCGCGCTCGTCATCCATCGCGCAGGTGATGGGCGTTACCAATGCCGTGACCATCGATGGCGTCGGCCTCTCGCCGATCACGCTTGTTGGACCGGGCGCCGGTGGCACCGCGACGGCGTCGGCCGTGCTTGCTGATATCGCCGATGTGGCGCGAGGCATTCACGTCAAGCCTTTCGGACGGCCGGTGGCGAAGTTGCGGGTGACGCGCAAGGCCCCGATGGAGCGGCACGAGGGCGGCTACTACATCCGCCTGATGGCCCGCGATTTGACCGGTACGGCGGCCACGATTGCCACCCGCCTGGCTGAACGCAAGATTTCGATCGAATCTATTGTGCAGCGTCATCCGGATGGATCGTCTGATACCGTTCGCGCGAACGGGAAGTCTTCACCGGTGCCGGTAATTCTGATTACCTACGCGACCAGCGAAGATGCGGTACGTGGTGCGCTGCAAGCTGTGCAGCGCGACAAAGTGATTACCGGACGTCCGCAGTTGATCCGGATCGAAAAGAACTAATGCGCAGTTGCGCGGGCAGGCTGGGTCGAAGTCCGTTGCGAATTGTGCGTCTCGTCAATTGAATGCGAACCGTTAGGTTCGTGATACCCATCAAGGAGTAGTACCGATGTCGTCACATATTTCCGTTCCGCCGCAACAGTTGCTGGAGCGCATTCTGACGCTCGAAATCGTGCGCGTGACGGAACGTGCGGCGGTGTCGGCCGCGCGGCTGCGCGGGCACGGTAACGAGAAGGCCGCGGATCAGGCGGCGGTCGACGCCATGCGCCGCGAACTCAACAAGATGCCGATCGAGGGCACTATCGTCATCGGCGAGGGCGAGCGCGACGAAGCGCCGATGCTGTTCATTGGCGAAAAGGTCGGCATCAACGCCGGCCCGAAGGTCGATATCGCCGTCGATCCGCTGGAAGGCACCACGCTGTGTGCGAAGAGCATGCCGGGCGCAATTGCCACCATGGCGATGGCTGACGGCGGTACGCTGCTGCATGCGCCGGACGTCTACATGCAGAAGATCGCCATCGGACCGGGCTATGCGAAGAACGTCATCGAGCTCGACGCATCGCCGGCGGAAAACATCCGCCGTCTCGCCAAGGCCAAGGGTGTGCCGGCTTCCGCAATCACCGCGCTGGTGCTCGACCGTCCGCGCCACGCCGACATCATTGCCGGCATTCGCAGCACCGGCGCGGCCGTGCGGCTGATTACCGACGGCGACGTCGCGGGTGTCATCCACACCGCCGATCCGGAAAACACCGGTGTTGATATTTACATGGGTACCGGTGGTGCGCCGGAGGGCGTGCTGGCAGCCGCAGCGCTGCGTTGCATCGGCGGCCAGATGCAGTGCCGGCTCATTCTCGATACCGAAGAGAAGCGCGAGCGTGCGGCCAAGATGGGCGTCACCGATCCGAAGATGATTTACGGTATCGAAGACATGGCCAAGGGCGACTGCCTGTTTGCCGCCACCGGTGTCACCGACGGTTCGTTGCTGTCCGGCGTCAAGTTCCGCAAGGATGGCGTGATCGAGACTGAAACCGTGGTGATGCGCTCGGTGACCGGCACGGTCCGCATCATCAAGGGCGAGCATCGCCAGCTGGAAAAATTCCACCTCGACTGAGTGAGGAAAATGGTCGCGAACGCCAAGGTCGTCATCAAGCCCGTTGGAAAAGATGAGCGTGACGCCTGGGCGCCGCTCTGGGCCGGTTACCTGACGTTCTACAAAACCAGCGTTCCGGCCGAGACGAGCGACATTACTTGGGCGCGCTTCCACGACTCCGCCGAGCCGATGTTCGTGCTCGGCGCCTATGTTGATGGCAAGCTGACGGGCATTGTCCACTACCTGTTCCATCGGTCGACGTGGACGCCCGGCAACTATTGCTATCTGCAAGACCTGTTCGTGGCCGACAGCGCGCGCGGGCTGGGTCTCGGGCGCGCCTTGATTGAAGCCGTGTATGAACGCGCCAAGGCCGCCGGCGCCAGCCGCGTGCATTGGCTGACGCACGAGACCAACGCCCAAGCCCGCATCCTGTACGATCAAGTCGCAGACCATCCTGGCTTCATCCAATATCGCAAGATTTTCTGAACCCATCGGGCGCCAACTCTGCCGGCCGGTGTCATCGTGTGTGAGGCAAGTATGAGCGCGTCGTCCGATAGTCCCGTCGTCAAGGCCCTGGTGTTCGATGTCTTCGGCACGGTGGTCGATTGGCGCAGCAGCCTGATTGCCGATTTTACGCAATGGGGTGCTGGGCGCGGTATCGAGGCGGATTGGGCCGGCTTGGTCGATGCCTGGCGCGCGGCTTACATGCCGTCGATGGACGAGGTGAGAAAGCATCCGGAGCGTGGATATCTCGCGCTCGATACCCTGCACCGTCAATCGCTGGAGAGGCTCGTTACGCAGTTCGCCATCACCGGCCTGAATGACGACGATCTCGCTTACATGACGCTGGGGTGGCATCGGCTCAAGCCATGGGCCGACAGCGTCAGCGGTCTCACGCGGCTGAAAACAAAATTCGTGATCGGTACGTTGTCGAATGGCAACGTCGCGCTGCTCACCAACATGGCTAAGCAGGCCGGGTTGCCTTGGGATCTGGTCTTGAGCGCGGAATTGTTCGCGCATTACAAGCCTGATCGCGAAGTCTATCTCGGTGCGGCACGCCTGCTTGGTCTGGCGCCTGAGCAGGTGATGATGGTTGCCGCGCACAATAACGATCTCAAGGCCGCGCAGGATTTGGGATTGAAGACGGCATTCGTGCCACGGCCTACCGAGTATGGCCCGTTGCAGAAGAAGGACTTCAAGGCCGACGGCAATTGGGACGTTGTCGCGACCGACTTCAACGATCTCGCGGCGCGGCTCGGCTCTTAACCTCAGTCTGGGACGTGCGGCATTGACGCTGCGCAGTTGCCACCGATGGGCCCCAATATTATGACGCCTCCCGTATCAGCGTTGCCTGTGGAAGCACCCACCGCGTTTCTTGGCGTGACGCAATCGGCGACAGGGCGCATCTGGCTCGACCGTCTGGACCCGCGTGGCTCGGCGCAAGCGCTTGCCATTGCGCAACGCCATCAGTTGCCCGAAATGCTGGCACGTGTACTGGCCGGGCGCGGGGTCGATAACGACGCGGTGGAGGATTTCCTCGATCCAACGATCCGCAAGCTGATGCCGGACCCGTACACCGTCACGCAGATGGAAGTCGCCGCAACGCGAATTGCCGATGCGGCCACGCGGCGCGAGAAAGTGGCAATCTTCGGCGACTACGATGTCGACGGTGCAACGTCCGCCGCGCTGCTCGCCTGGCATCTGCGGCACTGCGGACTCGATCCGCTGATTCATATTCCGGATCGCATCTTCGAAGGCTATGGGCCGAACGTCGATGCCGTGCGGGCGCTGGCTTCCAAGGGCGCCACGCTGTTGGTCACCGTCGATTGCGGCACCACCAGCCTCGAAGCGCTGGCCGAAGCGAAGCGACTCGGCATGTCGGTTGTCGTCATCGATCATCATCAATGCGGCGATGAATTGCCGATAGTCGATGCGCTAGTGAATCCCAATCGTCCGGACGATCTGTCCGGGCTCGGTCATCTTGCGGCGGTCGGCCTTGTTTTCGTGACACTGGTCGCGGTGAATCGCGAATTGCGCAGACGCGGATTCTGGAGCAGCGAAATGCCCGAGCCGGATCTGCTCGGCATGCTGCATCATGTTGCGTTGGGGACGGTGGCCGATGTCGCGCCGCTGACGGGACTCAATCGGGCTTTCGTGGCTAAGGGCCTGATCGCGCTACGGCGCCGAGATCATGTCGGACATACGGCGTTGATGGATGTGGCGCGATTGAACGGTCCGCCGGAAGCATGGCATCTCGGCTTCATGCTGGGGCCGCGCATCAATGCCGGAGGCCGCATCGGCCGCGCCGACCTTGGCGTGCGCTTGTTATTGGAGGGCGACGTTTCGGAAGCGGCGCGGATCGCCGCTGAACTGGATCGCCTCAACACCGAACGTCGGGCCATCGAGCAAGTGGCTGAAGCGCAGGCCGAGGCTGAAGCGCTGGCGTCGCTCGGTCTCGAAGACAAAGGCGCGGTGATCGTCACGGCATCGGAAGGCTGGCATCCGGGCGTCGTTGGTTTGGTCGCATCGCGCCTGAAAGAGAAATTCTCCCGCCCTGCCTTTGCCATTGCGCTGGAGCCGGGCGGTATCGGTACGGGCTCGGGCCGTTCGATTTCCGGCGTCGATCTCGGCAAGGCGGTACGGCAGGCTGTGGCCGATGGCATTTTGATCAAGGGTGGTGGGCACGCCATGGCGGCGGGAATTACCTTGCGCAAGGAACGTCTGGCGGAGTTTCGCGCTTACGTGGAGGCGGCGCTGGCCAACGATGTCGCGCAATCGCGCCACGCGCACGAATTGTTCGTCGACGGAGCCGTCAGTGCGCGGGCGGTGACGCCTGAACTGGTTGCGACATTGAACCGCGCCGGACCGTTCGGCAGCGCCAACCCTGAACCGGTGATAGCGTTGCCGTCGCATCAACTGGTCTATGCCGATGAAGTCGCTAATGCGCATTTGCGCGTGCGCTTCAAATCCGGCGATGGAGCCATCGTCAACGGAATCGCGTTTCGTGCCGTCGGCCAAAAATTGGGCCAAGCCTTGAAGGAAAATCGCGGTCAACTGCTGCATGTCGCCGGCTCGCTGGCCGTCGATCGATGGCAGGGGTCCGAGCGCGTGCAGCTGCGTGTAATCGATGTCGCGGTGCCAAGCGCAGGGCCGGCGGTGATCAGGTAGGAGATTTTTCTATGCCCGACGAAATACAGATTCCGTGGGAAGGAAAATGTATTGAGGAAGCGCACGTCTTCGCCAAACGCTGTGCCCAGCTCTACGCTGAGAATCCCTATTCTGAACGTCCGCTCGAGAGGATCATCAATGATTTGATGACTGAACTTTGGGAGATGGAATTTAGTCAGACGAAAATACCAACCGCATTTACGGACGCAATAGCCGATATGCCTCGGTATGCTGCGGGAGTCGAACGCCGTGGCGGTTAGTTGCCTTGCCGCAGACGTGCGAGAACCTTCAGCCCGGCATAACCGTCGGCCGGCAGCAATCCTGCCTTGGTCTGGAAATCCTTCACAGCCTTCATGGTGTCGTTGCCGACGCGGCCGTCGGTGCCGCCAGTATCGAATCCCGCTTTGGTCAGGCGCGTCTGCACTTCCTGCACTTCGGCGAGGGTGAGGGCGCGCTCGGAGCCTGGGAAGGGCTGAATGAATGGGCCTGCGCCAAGGATACGATCGCCGAGGTGGCAGATCGCCAATGCATAATTCATCGATGGATTGTAGCTGCGCACCGCATAGAAATTCGGGCCGAGCAGAAACGCCGGTCCGCCTGCGACCGGTATCCACAATTTCGCCGATGTGTTGGGTTGCGGAAATGCTTGGCCATCAGCGCGCGTGACACCGGCGGCCGCCCATGCCGCATAGGTGCGGCTCGCTTCCGACGAAGCGCCCGATGCGCGCACCTCGTAGCCCCAATGTTCGTTGCGATGATATTTGCCGCGGTTGACTAGATATCGCGCGGTCGATCCCAAGGCATCGTCCGGTTTGCCGAACGGCGAGACGCGGCCGTCGTGATCGTAATCGATTCCGACATTGAGCCAGACTTCGGGCATCCACTGCGTATGGCCCATCGCACCCGCCCAGGAGCCTCGCATTTCCTCCGGCGTGCTCCAGCCACGCTCGACGATGCGCAGGGCATTGATCAATTCGGCTTCCCAATAGCTGCGACGGCGCGGCTCGTTCCATGCCAACGCTGCGAGAGAGGGAAACACGGGCCGCATATGGTTCTGCTGAACCAGCGGATCGCCGTAGGCGGATTCGACGCCCCATAGCGCGAGCAGGGTGCCGCGTTCGACGCCGAAATCTTTCTCGATGCGTGCGAACAGTGCTTGCTGTTTGCGCAACGCCTCCTTGCCGGCAATGAGCCGCCAATCCGAGACGCGCCGATTGATGTACTGCCAGATCTGCTCGCGAAACTCCGGCTGGTTGCGCATCTGCTTGAAGACGCTCATGTCCGGTTCGATCCGGCCCATCACGCGCGTGTAGGTCGCGGCCGAAATGCCGCGCGCTTCTGCCCGCGCACGGAACGCATCGCGCCAGGCATCGAATTGCGCCGGTGCAGCGGATGCGGTTCGACCTCCTGCGAGCACGGCGCCGATCGTCAGCGACGATCGCAGCAGTTGGCGTCGGCTGATGCCGGTTGGGGAATCGGTCCTGTTCATGACGTTAGCTTACGGCGCGGTGTGCCTGCCGTAAAAAGGCTTTTCGCCGCGCACCAGAGGTTCCGGGATTGACATCTCAGGGTTTAGTCCGAGGTTGCGGATGCGGAACGCGGATTTGTGCCATCGGGAGCCTTGGCACTTGGTTCCGGCAGCGCCTCTTTGTTGATCTCGCGTCCGCGTCCGCCGATCAGGCGCTCATAGGCCGAAACCAGCGTGGCGTACGGATTCACCCAAAGCCAGCCTTCGCGCGTGAAAACCTGGACGTCGAAATGCAGATGATTTGTCGTGCCTCCGGGATAGTCCTGATAGTTAGCGACCAGGCCGATTTCCTCACCTTCTTCGACACGCCGGCCACTCAGCAACTGATCCGTATCCATCTGGTCGGGATTCATGTGCATATAGCGGAAGCGGACATGCTCGGTCGTCGTGTTGACCAGCAGCGTTGCCGCCTGTTGCTTCGATGAGCGGATGACGACGCCATCGCGTGCGGCAACGATGGCAAACTTGTTCGGTTCGCAACGATCTGCGCCGTCGTTGCGCAGAATGCAGGAAGACGGCCGGATATCCTGTCCCTGATGTCCGAAGCCGCTGGCACATTGCCCGACCTCGAAGTCGCGGGCTTCGCAGAAATTATCCTGCCAGGGATAAGCGTAGTTCTCGTCGGCAGATTCATCGAAGACGAGTTGCTTGTCGTTGGATCGGCAACGATAGCTTGCGCCTTTGCGCCTGGGAGGCGGCACACGGCCGCGGAGAAAGCAGTCGCCCCAATTCAAGAATGATTGTGAGTTGGCAAATGCGGGTGCGCGTTCGAGCGGAAAGCGGATCTGCGAATAGACCGTGTGATCGGGGTAACCGCTTTGCTCGCGATAACCGCTGTTGGCGATGATCTCGCCCGGCGGGCGATAGGTGAAGTTGGGCGATGGCCTGGACGGACGTTCGAATGCAACTGGCGATTGGCTTGCGCGCTTGCGGCCGGGCGTTCCTCCGGCGATGCGCAAAGCTTTGAGGAAATGTTCGGCTACCGCTGAAGCTTCACGGCAGGCGAGACGACGGCTGCGCGGCACGCTGTCGAGGCATTGAATCGACACCACGTACGGTACGCCGAACCGCGAGAAGCGATAGCGGACGAAGCCTTCGCGGATCACCCGGCGCAAGTCCGGAAACTGCGACGCCAGCGCGCGAACGGGATCGCCCTTGCCGGCGAATGGATCGTTGATGTCGTAGACCAGTAGCGATCCCGTGATATGCACCTCGACGGGCTTGGCGTAGGTGCGATCGAGTGAACCCTTGTCGTAGTCGGCCGGCAGCGCGAATACCGCATCATACCCGGCCGCCCCTGCATCGAACATGTCGGCTTGGCGAAACCCAGATTGATAGTGCGCGACCGTAATGCTTTCCGGCGCGCCGTTGGCGCGATCGTTCAGAAAGAGTGCGGGATCGAACGGCAACAACACCGGCACGGGGCTGCGGCCAATGCCCGGATAGATTCGGGACGTGACCGCATTCAACTGCTGAAATGCCGGCATGACGCGGGGATCGGAAGCCGGCAGCCTACGCCGGCTGGCGAATGTGAAGCGCTCGGCAATCGAAGGCTGGGCCGATAATTCGATCTTCAATTGATCGAGCGCAGCACGCCACTCGACGTGGACCGTCGAGATCGAAGGCGTCTTGAATTCGTCAGCGCATGTGGCGGTGTGCAGGGAAAGAAAAACGACCGTCGCCGCGAACCAACGCAAGTTCGATGTGATCGCGGCGTACCTGGACGTCGGTCGTCTCAATCGGTCGGCTCCCCCGGGGCCGTGGTGAGATCCTCAAGATATCTTCGGATCAATCCTTGGCGCGTTCGACGTAGGATCCGTCCTCAGTCATGACCACGATGCGCGTTCCTGCAGAGATGTGCGGCGGAACCGCCGTGCGTACACCATTGGAAAGCACTGCGGGCTTGTAGGAGGACGATGCCGTCTGGCCCTTGGTGACCGGCTCGGTCTCCACGACTTCGAGCGTCGCGCGCTGCGGCATGGTGATGGCGACAGGAACCATATCGTGCAGCGACAGCTTGACGGTCATGTTCTCCTGCAGATACGGCGCGGCATTGCCGATGATGTCCTTCGGCACCTGGACCTGATCGTAGGTTTCGGTGTTCATGAAATGAAAGCCGTCGGCGTCCTCGTAGAGGTAGTTGAAGTTGTGGTCTTCGATCGTGGCGCGCTCGACCTGGTCAGTCGTCTTGTAACGTTCGGATATCTTTACGCCGTCGCTGATTCGGCGCATTTCGATCTGGCTGACCGGGGTTCCCTTGCCGGGATGGATATTCTCGGCGGTGAGGACCACATAGAGTTTGCCGTCCTGTTCGATGACGTTGCCCTTGCGGATGGAACTGGCGATGACTCTCACAGATAATTTTCCTAGTGTTCGGGTGCGGGACCGATCCGGACACGGATGTCCCGGGGCGGGGAAGCGGTTTCGGGCTGCAACATACTGATTTGAGCTATAGATGCCAGCACTTTGCGGCCAGTCCACCCGGAACATTCATGAGTTCAGTTGATCAGCTTTCCCCGTGGTGGGACCATGGCCGCCACGCCGATCGGCGGGCCTTTCTGGCCATGCGGGGCGCGATTACAGCGGCGATCCGCGGCTGGTTCGCCAGCCGAGGCTTCACCGAGGTCGAGACCGGCATTTTGCAGGTTTCGCCCGGTAACGAGACCCACCTCCATGCGCCTCGGGCGGAGGTATCCAACGCGATTGGCGATCGGTTGCACCGGTACCTGCGCACCTCGCCGGAATTTGCCTGCAAGAAGCTGCTGGCGGCTGGCGAGACGCGAATTGTCGAGTTTGCTCGGGTCTTTCGCGACCGTGAGCGGGGCGATCTGCATCTGCCCGAATTCACCATGCTCGAATGGTATCGCGCGGACGAGGCCTACGAAACCGTGATGGCGGATTGTATCGTCGTCATCGCTCAAGCGGCGAAGGCCGCCGGAACCAGCGTCTTCTCGTTCCGTGGCCGGACCGCCGATCCGTTTGCCGAACCCGAGCTGCTGACTGTGGCGGCGGCGTTCGAACGTTATGCTGGGATCGACCTGCTGGCGACGGTCAGCGGCGATTACGGCGACCGCGCTGCGCTTGCGGCGGCTGCCGATGGTCGGGTTCGTATTGCCGCCGACGACACCTGGTCGGATATCTTCAGCAAGGTGCTGGTCGAATACGTCGAGCCGCAGCTCGGGCAGGGCAGGCTGACTGTGCTGTTCGAGTACCCCGCGCCGGAATCAGCCCTTGCCCGCGCCAAGGCTGCGGATCGAAGGGTCGCGGAGCGCTTTGAGATCTATGCTTGCGGTGTCGAACTCGCCAATGGATTTGGCGAGCTGACCGATGCGTCGGAGCAACGGCGCCGGTTCGAACAAGCCATGGATGAAAAGGAACGGCGCTATGGCGAGCGCTATCCGCTCGACGAGGATTTTCTCGCGGCGCTGGGCATGATGCCTGCGGCAAGCGGTGTCGCGCTGGGCTTCGATCGTCTGGTGATGCTGGCGAGCGGTGCGCAGAGGATCGATCAGGTGGTCTGGACGCCGCCAATGGACTTCACGCAATGAATATACCCAAGCTAACGATACGCCAGCCTGTGCAACTGGTCAGTGAAGGGTTGGCGCCCGCAGCAGCACTCCCAGAGCTGGAAAAAGTGGCTGCACGCTATGCGGTCGCGTTGACTCCCGATGTCGTAGCGCTGATCGATCGGTCCGACCCGAACGATCCCATCGCTCTGCAGTATGTGCCAAGCGCGAAGGAACTCGACAGCGAGCCTGTCGACCGTGCAGACCCGATTGGCGATGCGGCGCGCTCGCCGGTCGAAGGCATCGTGCACCGTTACCCTGACCGTGTTCTGTTCAAGCTCGTGCACGTCTGCGCCGTCTATTGCCGCTTCTGTTTCCGGCGCGAGATGGTGGGGCCCGGCAAGGAGAATGCGCTGACGGCCGATGTTTATGCGCGGGCGCTTGACTATATCCATGAGCATACCGAGATTTGGGAAGTCATTCTGACCGGTGGCGACCCGCTGATGTTGTCGCCGCGACGTATGGCTGAGGTGATGCGCGATCTCGCTGCGATCCCTCATGTGAAGATCATCCGCATCCATACGCGGGTGCCGGTCGTCGATCCCTCACGTATCAGTGAAGACATGGTCGAAGCCTTCCGAGTGAAGGGAGCCACGACGTGGATTGCCGTTCACGCTAATCACGCGCGCGAACTCACCGAAGAGGCCCGCGCAGCCTGTGCGCGGCTGATCGATGCCGGGATTCCGATGGTCAGCCAGTCGGTGCTGTTGCGCGGCGTCAACGATAACCCGGCAGCGCTCGAAGCGCTGATGCGTGCGTTCGTTGAATGCCGGATCAAGCCGTACTATCTGCATCAAGGCGATCTGGCGCCCGGCACCGAGCATCTGCGCACCACCATCGCGGAAGGCCAGCAACTTATGCGCGCCATCCGGGGACGGCTGTCTGGGCTATGTCAGCCGGAGTATGTGCTCGATATTCCCGGCGGTTTCGGCAAGTCGCCGATCGGCCCGGGCTATCTGTCGCAGGCAGATGATCGGCACGCGGATTTGCGCTATCGTGTCGTGGACTACTGCGGCGACGTTCATTTATATCCGCCGGAGCCGTGAGGTGAGGCGCTGATGTCGCAGCAAGAGCCGCCGGATGACGACGGTCATCGTGGCCTCGAAAATGCGGTTCTGCTGGGGTTCTTCGTCGTGCTGGTGGCAGCGGGAATTTGGCTGTTACTGACAATGGCGGATGTGCGGAAAGGACTTGATTGTTCCGCGCAGGGCAGGCGCAATTGCGCAACGATCGAAGTTCCGGATCGCGCGCGGTAGACAACCTGGTTTAGTGCAGGAGGTTCATATGAATAAGTTGGTCACGGTCGCAGCTTTGCTGCTTCTGGCGTCGGGTTCAATGGCGATTGCGCAGACCGGACAGTCGCGCTCCAGCTCGCCGTCGGTGCAACCGGGCAACATGATTGGCAACGCGCCAGTCGGTCATCGTCAGCCGCGTAGGTCTGACGTCGGTTCGGAGAAGGATTTGAGCAATCCGAACGACCCGCTTAATCGCGAGGACGCTGCGCTCGATCGCAAGATCAAGAGCATTTGCCGCGGCTGCTGAATTTGGCGATCAACCGTCTCGGGCGGCCAGCGCCATGGCGATCAGCGATGCGCCGCCGAACAACATGTTGATGCCGACCAGCAGGCCGATAGCCCAAAGCGCCGAACCGGGAAGTCCGGCGACGATGATGCCCGCAACAATGATGTCCATCAGCCCGGCGGTCAGCATCCAGCCCCAGCGGCGCGATAGTTCCCGGCGATGCTCTAGCGCATACATGATGCTGGTTACGCCCTCCGCGAGGAAATAGGCCCCGACCACGATGGTCAGCGTCAGGGTGCCCTGAATCGGCCGGGCGAGCAGGACGACGCCAACCGCGATCGCCAGCGCTGCCGAAACCAGCGACCACCAGAAGCCCGGCATTTTTCGCGCCCAGAACGTGAGGGCCAATCCGGCGACGCCACTGATCAAGAAAAGCCAGCCGAGGAAAATGGTCACGGCCAGACTGGCCAGAGGCGGGACAATTATGGCCGCCAGACCCAGAATGACGAACAGAATTCCCTCGAACAGAAACGCTTTCCAATGTTCGCGCACGGCGGCGCTCACCTTGGCCTCAAGTCCACTGATGTCGTGCGGAAGCGTCATTGATCGACTCCCTCGCGTGGTAGCGTTACCGACGGAATGATAGCCCAACTGGTTCCGATGTCAGCCCGCAAATTAAGGTGACCTGCCAAGCGATTTGACTGAACCTTTGCGGTTCTAGTCTTCGATGATCGCCACGGCCCGGGTCCAGCCGGCGGAGGCCCGTTCGATCTTGACCGGGAAGCACGACACAGTGAATCCGGTCGAGGGCAATTGCTCGAGATTGTGTAGCTTCTCGATGTGACAGTAGCCAATATGCCGGCCTGCCTTATGTCCTTCCCAGATCAGGCTGGCGTCCTTGGTCTGGGCATACTTTTGCGCGGTGTAGACAAAGGGGGCGTCCCAGCTCCAGCCATCGGTCCCGGTGAGCCGTACCCCGCGCTCGAGCAGATACATCGTCGCGTCGTATCCCATGCCGCAACCGGACGTGACGTAATCGCGCTGCCCGTATTTGGCGCCGGCGCTGGTGTTGACGACGACGATGTCCAATGGCGCCAAGGTGTGTCCGATGCGCTTGAGTTCTTTCTCGACATCGGCGGCGGTTGCGACATAGCCGTCCGGCAGATGGCGGAAATCCAGCTTGACGCCGGGCTGCAGGCACCATTCGAGCGGCACCTCGTCGATCGTCCATGATCGCTCGCCGCGGTTCATGGTCGGATGAAAATGCCACGGCGCATCGAGGTGGGTGCCATTGTGCGTCGATAGATTGACCGTCTCTACAGCCCAGCCCTGGCCATCCGGCAAGTCTTCCGCCTTGAGGCCGTCGAAGAACTGCAGCATTCGCGGCAGGCCTTGTTGATGATCGATGTACTGAATGCTCGGATGGTTACCGGGGGGATCGGCAGGCACGTCGTTTTGCAACGGAACGGAAATATCGATCAGCCGGCGCGCCATGATGAGGTCCTTACCCGGAAAGAAACGATGCACGGTCCAAAATCGGACGACGAAACTCTGCCGTCTATGAGGCCCAAAGCCGATTGCGGCCCTGGACATAGACGACAGTCGTCATGATCAGTAGCAGCACACCGAAGGCAATCGACGCGATCCCCGCAGGTGCCAACAATGCAGTGAGATGCGGGTCGGTAGCAATCCACCAGCGCCGAATCCAGGCCAAGGTGAAGGCCGCACCGGCGAAGCCCGCGGCGCCACCGGCAACGAGCAGCGCCCACATGCCGCGCAGATTGCGGAGCCGTTCGCGGGCCAATTCGGTCCGCGGTGCGTGATGGGCGCCGACGCGCCATACGAGACGTGCGGCGAACGCGATCGTTCCGAACCCGATCAGCATGCCCATCATCTCGAGGGCGATGGCGCGCGGTCCCTCGATCTCCGGATGCATCTGCAGTGCGAACAGCGGCAGATCGAAACTGGCGTGGAGCAGGATAGGGACAAGCACAACAGAAAGCCTGAGGCGCATGCGCGCCCAATCGCGATCACGGCGATGCGCGCCCAGCGCCAGCCCGGCACGCGCGATAGCGAGGTAGGCACCGGCGATGATGCCAAGCGCGCCGTGGAACGGCACCGTAAGGATGCTGCGAACCAGCGCCAAGGATTGCCACATCTCCGGATAGCGGGAGAGGTAGACCAGGTTTTCATAGGCTGCGAAGCCGAGGCCCGCGGCTGCACCATAAATCACCGCGTCCATCGGATCGGCCATCCGTTTGCGCCATGCCGCAACCAGGACGATGACGCCAATCTTGACGATCTCCTCCGGAATCGCGACGGCAAACAACGAATGCAGCGCCATCGTCGGCCATGAATCGCCGGAGCCGGCGGTGAACAGCCGGAACGGCGCACGCGCTACACTCAACACGGAGATGCTTGCCGCTCCGAGCAGAAACGCAGCCCAGACCATGTGCGGGGGCGCCGGCCGTTCGTCGGTCGCGATCACCAGCCAGAGCACCAGCAACGCCGGCGCTACAGCGGCGGTACCGACGATGGTGGAGGCCGATTCAAGCAGATGCATCGCAGGATGCTCCTTCAGGCTGCGTTGATCCGTGTCGAGCGTCTGGTTAGCGGCGGCAAATAATCGGGGCCACATCATAGCGGACGACGAGCCGGACTGCTGCCAAGATCCGTGCCGCCGTGACATTTGCTCCACAGCGGGATCGAAGCTGCTTGCCCCTCCGTGCAAACGCCACTATACGTTCGCCGCTGTCTTTGGATCGCGCCTCCGGGGTCGATCCCGCATGATGCGGATGTCTTATTTAAGTCATTGCTTTCATGTGGTTATTTGGGATAGTGCGAAACGGTGGCGATGATCTCGCGTGAGAGATTCGCCCGGTTTTGCTCCCTTCGTCTATCGGTCAGGACGCCACCCTTTCACGGTGGAGAGAGCGGTTCGATTCCGCTAGGGAGCGCCATTCTTCGGTTCAGCCATTGAAATTCCCGAATAGGTCCGCTCGCGCCGGCGAGAAGACAAGTTGTGCCGTGCCCCGCCGGAAACAAGACCCGCCTGGTTGCCGGAGTGTTGATGGTGTCGCTTTACGCGACGCTGTGATTGCCATGGCCTGGAATTCCAGGGACTGGCCTACCTCGGCAGACTGGCGTTACGGCGTTCCGAAATATCCCCGTTGGCAATCATACTATTTATAGATAAATAGTATGAGTGAGACGGGTTAGCGTTGCTGGGGCATCAGTTTGGCAGGCCCGCCGCGGCGTCGAGCCGAGCAGATGATTTGTCTTAGGGGAACGTCATGACGCCCGTTGCTGCCATCGCCACTTACATCGCGGCCAAGGATGGTAACCGTCCCGTTCTTCTGGAGCAGGCGTTTTCGCCCGATGTGCAATTGCATATGAAGGTGAAGTCGGATGCCGTTTCTTTCCCGAGCTCCGCGAGCGGTCTTGCGGCAGTGAGCCACGTTCTGGTTCGCGACTTCGCCACGAAATACGAGAACGTTTACACATTCTGTCTCGCAAAGCCGGCGCCGGACGACCGCCAACGTTTTACTTGTCCCTGGTTGGTTGGAATGTCGACCAAGGCGGACAATTCGGTGCGCGTCGGCTGCGGCACTTACGATTGGCGCTTCGATACGTCGGGAAGGGTCGACGAACTCGCCATCCAGATTGAGAAAATGGAAGCGCTCGCGCCGGACACGCGATCGGCCGTCATGACGTGGCTTGCCGCGATTGACTACCCGTGGTGCACTCCGAAGAGCGTTCTTGTCGGCATGCCGCAACTCGATGCCTTGAAGGCGGTGCGGGACTATCTCTCAGGCTGCTAGAGGACTGCTTGCGGTTCTCCAGCAGTGGCACGTCTTGCAAATTGTTTGAAAATTCTGCAAAGGCTTCGCGACATCGGGCAATACAAGATGCTTCCATACGGCGCGATAAGTTGGGAACGGCCGTGGCCAGTTATTGTACGGCATGCTATGCGAGGACCCATCAAATCGATCGAAGGCCGAACTTTGGAAGGCTAGGTCTGAAAAGGAAATTCCCGATGCGTCGCGTAGCGATGTTGATTGCGGTTGGCGCACTTTCGATTTCTGCCGCAGCGGCTCAACCGACCAGCAATCTCGCTGACAGCAAAAGCAAGCCGACGGTTTCGAACGGTACGGCACTCCAGAAGAACGCGCCGTCGAAATCATGCGCGGAATATGGGCCCGGCTTTATCCGCGTCGAGGGCTCGACGTCATGCATGCGGATCGGAGGTGCGGTCAGCATCGGTGCGGGGACCAGCGGGGCTGGCCGCGGGCGCTGATTGCTTCTCGCCAATTCACCCCAGAGGCGGCGCAATGAATCTTGAAATCATCGTTCCGGTTTTGATGTGCTGCGCACTGCTGTGGTGGTTCGGGCGAGGAATGAGTTGGACGACACGTGCAGTGGTTACGGCAATGACCCTGGCCGTAATCGTTGGCGTCCTGCTTCTGGAAAGATGGCTCCGCGCAGGAACATGACTTTCTGCAAAATGGTGACAGATGTCGAAAAAGCCCTGTAGGACAGGGCTTTTCGTTGATTAGCGGAAGAACAACCACAGCAAAATGATCACCGGAATCGGAACTCCCAAGAGCCATAACAATAGTCCGCGTCCCATCCTCGCCTCCATCGTTTGAATGTCGAGAGGAAAACGCGGGCCCAAGTCAAAGGTTCCGCGGGTGGATTACCAATGGCCTGTATTCGGCATCGATTTCCACGGTTCGGCCGGTGGTAACGCATCGCCTTTTTGCAGGAGTTCGATCGAGTGTTTGTCGGGCGAACGGATGAAGGCCATCTGTCCATCGCGCGGCGGGCGATTGATGGTGATGCCCAGCTTCATCAGGCGATCGCAAGTGGCATAGATATCGTCGACCTCATACGCGAGGTGACCGAAATAGCGATCCTCGCCATAGGTTTCCTCGTCCCAATTGTAAGTTAGTTCGACGAGTGGTGCGCCGCGGCCCTTTGATTGTTTGAGCAAGCCCTCGTCCTCCGCAGCACAGAGGAAGACCAACGTGAATTTCGCCTTGTCGTTGTCGATGCGGCGAACCTCCTTCAAGCCCAACGCATCGCTGAAAAACTTCAGTGCAGCGTCGAGATTACGAACGCGCAACATCGTGTGCAGATAACGCATGGTCGTTTTCTCCCGGATCTCTTTGGCCAATCGCTTGAGGAGGCAATGCCATGACCAACAGCGGAGCGGCTGCTATCGTTGCATCTCGCTTGGGCGATTTCAGAGGCGAAATTGTCTACGTTCGCAGGATAAATATCAATGCTTTGTTAATGTTGGCTCCGGTGAGCGCTTGGGCGACAAGCCCGCCGTGCTAATTTCGCGGCATGACACAATTGGCACCAGTTGCGGTCGTGATGGCTTCGAACACCGGTGTGCAGCCGCCGGCCACGATCGACGCCGCTGACGATAAGCAAACGGAATACTGGGCCTATCGACTGACAGTCTCGCGCGACGAATTGTTCGACGCCATCGGTAAGGTCGGTCCTTCGGTGGCCGCAGTTCGACGGCATCTGGGCAAGTAGCGCAGCGGCCATGGCCGCCGCCGTTTCTCGGATCCGGAACCTGATCGGCGATACCCAATCCATTTGACCTGGGGCACAATGCTGCTGTTATGCGGCAGCATTAGCTCAGGCCAAGGTAATTTGGATGATCGCAGCAGATCTTCGTAGCGGCGTCGATCAACTCGGCGAGATGATAGCGGCCGCAAATGTCATCGTGCCGTTTACCGGCGCGGGAATTTCCACCGAAAGCGGTATTCCCGACTTTCGTTCGCCAGGCGGATTGTGGAGCCTCAACCGGCCGATCCCGTTCGATGAGTTTGTGGCTAGCCAGGATGCCCGCGATGAATCGTGGCGCCGCCGCTTCAACATGGAACCGACATTTGCCGCAGCACGTCCGGGGCGAGGCCATCGAGCGCTTGCATCGCTGTATAGAGCGGGAAAAATTCCGGCGGTCATTACCCAAAATATCGACAACCTGCATCAAACGTCTGGATTTGCCGCCGATCACGTCGTCGAACTCCATGGCAATACGACCTATGCCCGCTGCCTTGGCTGCGAGAAGCGTTACAACTTGGTATGGGCCAGGCAACGCTTCGAGAGCACCGGAATTGCCCCGAATTGCGATGACTGCGGCGAGCCGGTGAAGACCGCGACGATTTCTTTTGGCCAGCCAATGCCGGAAGACGCCATGCGCCGTGCGACCGAATTGGCGCAAAGCTGCGATCTGTTCTTGGTCGTCGGATCGTCACTCGTCGTGTGGCCGGCGGCAGGCATGCCGCTGCTGGCGAAGAACTGTGGTGCGCGGCTTGTGATCGTCAACAACGAGCCGACGGAGCAGGACGATGTTGCCGATCTGGTGATCCGCTGCGACATCGGCGAAACGCTCGGACCGTTCGTTGGAAATTAGATGATCGGGGGCGATATCCGTCGCAACGGTGTTGGATCGATCGTCGCTGCGGGGGCGCGAACGAATACCGCGCCATGACGGCTACGGTCGCGCTGTGCCGACAAGTTGTTGATGCAAGCGGGGCTTGGCTCCGCGTTGAGCCATGGAAGCCGCGCGCCGTGTCATTTCAGAATGATTCGTATTCGCGCAAGCCTGTTTATAGATCGACGGGTGTTTGTTTTTTGTGTTTGCGACCGATGCGGGAGTGTTATCTTCGAATCGTAAGATTCGCGGGGGCTTCATCGTCATTCATGTTGATGGATCCGTTTTGAGGTGACGTCACGCGTGTGATCGTCTGTATTTAACGATGTGCGGGGTCCGGAGTCATGGGGTCGGACGGATTTGAGACAAAGCGGCTGGCCGGGCAGGTGAGCATTCCGGGTAGGGGGCGCTCCGAGGCATTCTCGAATGCCGATCGCAGTTCCGCGATCGATCCATTCGGTCTCGGCGATAGCGCAGACCTTGTCGAAATCAGCGGCGTCATCAAATGGTTCGATGCTTCCAAGGGCTACGGCTTCATCGTTCCGGATAACGGCGCGGCCGATGTGCTGCTGCACGTGACCGTCTTGCGCCGTGATGGCTACCAGACCGCCTATGAGGGCGCGCGCGTTGTTTGCGAGTGCACCCAAAGGGCGAAGGGCTATCAGGCGTTCCGAATCGTTTCGATGGATGAGTCCACGGCGATCCACCCGGCCCAGATGTTGCCGCCGCGTACTCACGTGAGTGTGACGCCGACCAGCGGACTGGTCCGAGCTCAGGTCAAGTGGTTCAACCGGCTGCGCGGCTTTGGCTTCCTGACCTGCGGCGAGGGCACCCCGGATATTTTCGTGCATATGGAAACGTTGCGTCGCTTCGGCATGACCGAGCTTCGTCCGGGTCAATATGTGCTCGTTCGCTTTGGGCCGGGCTCGAAGGGAATGATGGCGGCTGAAATTCAGCCCGAAAACGGCGCGCCCGGGTTGTCGTCGCACTAGCGAAGCGACCTCTTCCGGACCTCAAGTATCGGTCGGGACGCCTTTTTGCTGCCTCGGTCCGCGATTTGCCACGATCTTTGCGATAAGTTCGCCGACGGCGAACGGCGGCACGGCCGGCGCGAGGGCTGCGCCTCGGAGAAGGTTGGCTGCACTTGCTTCGCTAAACAACAACAACGAGAAGTTCGGCGACGGGACTGCATTCATGCACTTTCAATCAAGGCCTCGTCGGGGCCGTTCGCTTGCGCGGTTATGGCTGGTTTTTGCGGCGCTCTTGACGGTTGGCTGGTTGTCCGTCGACTTGGCCCAAGCCGCCGAATTCAAGACGCTGGAAATCGCCACTAAATCCGGCGTCCAGGTCTTTTCCGTCGAGGTGGCGACCACCGAGGAGGAGAAGCGCACCGGCCTGATGTACCGCAAGGAATTGCCGGAGGGGCGGGGCATGCTTTTCGACTTCTCGCCGGAACAGGAGGTGTCGATGTGGATGAAGAATACCTTCGTCTCGCTCGACATGATCTTCATCCGGGCCGATGGGCGGATTTTGCGGATCGCTGAGAATACCGAGCCGCAATCGACGAAGATCATCCCATCGCGGGGGCTGGCGCGGGGCGTTCTGGAGGTCGTTGCCGGAACCGCCAGGAAATATGGCATCGCCCCCGGCGACCGCGTGGCCTTTCCGCTGTTCAATGCGCGCTAGGGCCGCTGTGGTGCCTTGCTGGCGCCGCCGCGAGCGTGTATCGAGACGTCTTTCCAGGGAAATCGGGGTATAGCGCAGCCTGGTAGCGCGGCAGTTTTGGGTACTGCAGGTCGTTGGTTCGAATCCAGCTGCCCCGACCATTTTCAGAGCTAAGCGAAGCTGTTACCCAGACAGATCGAGAGGCTGTGTCACGTCAGCACCCCTTACTGAAAAGACACCCTTATCTCTTATCTTGTCCGCTCCATGACATCCCGATTCCAAAAGCTCATTAGTCTTGAGACTAAGAGCAACCTTGCGCTCTGACGCTTGGCTGAGCGAAGCATTCGGCGTGACCCGTATGCTGTCGGTGTTGTCGTCACCCCATGCGTTGCACTTAAGGCGTCACTGGTCCGCGCCGCCGTCGCTGCCATTAGTGGCCCGCTAGGGACAGTGCCCCTTTATGTCCCTCGGCGGACCAATCCAGGCAAAGAGTGCGCTCCCGATCCTGCAATTTTAAACAGCTTCACGCCCCGAGCGAGCGACGTCATGTCGGCATCCCGCTTTTGCGAATTGCTTACTGCTGACGCGCTGCTGCACAATGGCGGCTTAGGCATTCGTCGCCCGCAACAGTGTGGGCGCACCGACTGCGCCGCTACGAATATCCGGTCACCGTCAAGTTCGTTCCTTACGATGCGCCAACTTACGAATCCAGCAAGCCGGTAAGCGACGCACGGTCCCGCGTGAAAACATGCTGCACCTGCCGTCGCCCAGCTTGTCCGATCGCGGCCCAGCAAGTCGCCAAATTTCCGCTTCAGGATTGCGTCACGGTTCGATCTTCTTATTCAGAGCTGACCGAAAGCGGCAAGAAGCTTGATTGGCGCGACGAACAGAAGCGGTGATGTAATCAACAGCCACGCACTCTTGCGACCGTGAGCCTCATGGGCGAATGAAAAAACTATGAGCCAGACTAAGGGCGGGAATGCTGTCCCTGCTGCAGTTCCCCAGTTCACCGGCAGAATCGTTAGAAGCGGTCCCGACAGCCCAACCGCGATTGCCAAGAGGAAATGATTGACCATTAGCGAATACGAACTCCGTCAGTCGTATTAGTCCTTTTGGTCTTTCGGCAAAAGCTGAGGAAGCTATGCGCCTTTGTTTGGGCGACGGGCATCGCCTGAGCGGCTCGAATGAGGAATGGGCGGGTCCACAATCGCCCCCGGTTCTTGCCGACGGAATAGCTCGCCGTTGATTTTATTGCTTTTTTTGGTCGGCGCATGTCCACTCAAATTGCTCCGACCATTTTCAATCGCCCCCGGCGGAGATGTTTGGCCGCTCTTACGCTGCTGCCGCCCAGTCAGGAGTCGACACGCTCCGGGATGGCCTTCGTTGCTTCCGGCGGCCGAACAGCTCCCGGTGCCGCTGCCGCTGCCGGTTTCGGCAGCGGCTTATCCTGCTTCTTCGACCATGAAATGTAGTAGGCGACGACCGTCATTGCGAAGATACCGGCGACGCTGACGCCGATTTGCGCCCACAGAGAGCCGTAGCTCATGGTCAGGGCGAAGTGCCCGACGAATGACAGGAACACGCCCACGCAGAACACTGCGAGCGATTGCTGGCCGCACTTGATGAGCGGCTGGAAGATGCGCCATTCCAGGCCGCGCCAATCCTTCGAGACGAAGCGTGTCACCAGGAAGGCGATGATGACGAAGTGCAGCACGCGATAGGGCGCGAGGTTGGTCTTGTCGTTGGGGATGAAGGCATCGTCAAGCCACTGCGGCAGCAGGGCGGCGAAGTCCGGAAAACGGGCGGCCATGGTCATGACCAGCGCAAAAACCAGATATGCCACACCGAAATAAAGCAGGACCGGCGACTTGATGATGGAGCGAGATTCCGTAGCTCCGCCGAGTGCGAACCACGCGCCGAACATGAACAGCAGCTGCCAGCAGAACGGGTTGAAGTACCACGTCCCGTCGGGATAGGCCTGGAAATTCCAGCCGAACTGGCGCGCTGCGAAATACAGCAGCAAGGATCCGATCATGGTCAGATCCGGCCGGCGCAGCATCATCCACAGCACCGGCGGGAAGAAACCCATCAGCACGATATAGAGCGGCAGCACGTCCAGATTGAGCGGCTTGAACCGCAGCAGCAGCCCTTGCGTCAGCGTTTGAATCGGATTTTCGACCAATCCTGCGACGTTGAACTCGTTGATGATCTCGACGTCGTTGTAGCGTTGCGCGACGTAGCCGATCGCGGCGATATAGATTACGAACAGGATGACGTGAGCGACATAGAGCTGCCAGACGCGCTTGAACAGCCGCGTCGCGCCGACGATGAATCCGCGCTCCAGCATCATCTTGGCGTAAACGAACGATGCCGTGTAGCCCGAAATGAAGACGAACAGGTCGGCGGCATCGCTGAAACCGTAGTTACGGGTCGTGATCCAGTTGACGGCGTTGTCGGGGATATGGTCCAGGAAAATCGCCCAGTTGGCGATGCCGCGGAAGAAATCCAGCCGGAGGTCACGGCCCTTGGGCGGGAGTGTTGCGTGGATGTCCATAATGACCCGTTCGCGCAGTTTTAGTTTGAAAACGCCAGGAAACCGGAGGCAACTCGCCTCTTGTCGCAATTGTCACAAGGCTGCAGAGCGAATATACGTCAGCCCAAGGATAAACCGTCCAATTCCACGTTTTCAATCGAATCCGTGACCGGCGAATTTATCGTGAGGGCGTCGTTTGCACAAATCGGCGCGATCGTTAGAAAGCCACATACTCTCAAGGGGCTGCATCACGCAATGACCGCACGCATTTTTAGACCCGCCAAGACTGCGATGCAATCGGGGACTGCCAAGACCCGGCAGTGGCAGCTCGATTATGAGCCGGAGCAGCCGCGCACCATCGAGCCGCTGATGGGGTGGACCAGCTCGGGCGACATGAAACAGCAGCTGACGATTCGCTTCGATACCAAGGATGATGCCGTTGCCTATTGCGAGCGCGAGGGCATCCCCTATGAAGTGATCGAGCCCAAGGAGCAGGTCCGGCGGCAGGTCGCCTATGCCGACAACTTTGCTTTCCGGCGGACCGATCGCTGGACGCATTAGAATTGTCGCCTGGCCGGCTTTTCACGGCTAGGTTGCCTTTGTAAAGGCGGTGAGAGGCGCAGGTGGCCCGGTAGCGTCCTCCAAAGTCGGTGTTGCGTCTGGCACTGTCCCGATGACAACATGACGTCATCTCGACGAGGGTCGCTTAAACGTAATCACCCGGCAGGTCATGGCGCTTCATTCCAACATCGATCCCACCTCACAAGATTTTCAGCAGAATGTTTCGGCGATGCGTGCGCTCGTCGCCGAGTTGAAGGAGAAGCTCGGCGCGGTCGCGGGCGGTGGCGGCAAGGCCTCGCGCACCAAACATCTGTCGCGCGGCAAGATGCTGGCCCGAGACAGAGTCGATCTGCTGATCGATCCGGGGACGGCCTTTCTTGAGCTGTCGCCGTTGGCGGCGAACGGCCTTTATGGCGGCGACGTGCACTCGGCGAGCATCATCACCGGTGTCGGGAGAATCTCGGGACGGGAGTGCATGATTGTCGCCAATGATGCGACCATCAAGGGCGGCACCTACTATCCGATGACCGTGAAAAAGCATCTGCGCGCGCAGGATATCGCTCGGCAGAATAATCTGCCCTGCATCTACATGGTGGATTCCGGCGGCGCCTTCCTGCCGCAGCAGGACGAGATCTTTCCGGACGAGCGGCACTTCGGCCGTATCTTCTACAATCAGGCGAACCTCTCCGCGCAGGGCATTCCACAGATCGCCATCGTGATGGGATCCTGTACCGCCGGCGGCGCCTACGTCCCGGCGATGTCCGACGAAAGCATCATCGTGCGCAATCAGGGCACCATCTTCCTCGGCGGGCCGCCATTGGTGAAGGCCGCGACCGGTGAGGTGGTGAGTGCCGAAGAACTCGGCGGCGCCGACGTTCATTCGCGCCAGTCCGGCGTGACCGATCATTATGCGCAGAATGACAGCCACGCCATCGGCATTGCGCGGCGCATCGTCAGCACGCTGAAACAACCGCAGCGCAACGTATCTGGCTGGCGCGAGCCGCGTGAACCGCTGTACGCGCGGGAGGAAATTTACGGCGTCGTTCCAGCCGACAACCGCAAGCCGTTCGATGTGCACGACATCATCGCGCGCATTGTCGATGGCTCGGAATTCGACGAGTTCAAGAAGCTTTACGGCCAGACGCTGATCTGCGGCTTCGCGCACATCTGGGGCTATCCGGTCGGCATCATTGCCAATAACGGCATTCTGTTCAGCGAGAGCTCGCTGAAGGGAGCGCACTTCATCGAGTTGTGCTGCCAGCGCAATATTCCGCTGCTGTTTCTGCAGAACATCACCGGCTTCATGGTCGGCAAGAAGTACGAGGCTGGCGGCATCGCACGCGACGGCGCCAAGCTGGTGACAGCCGTCGCAACCGCCGGTGTACCGAAGTTTACCGTGGTGATCGGGGGCTCCTATGGCGCCGGCAACTACGGCATGTGCGGCCGTGCCTATAGTCCGCGCTTCCTTTGGATGTGGCCGAACGCGCGCATCTCGGTGATGGGCGGTGAGCAGGCGGCCATGGTGCTTAGCCAGTTGCGCCGCGACAACATCGAAGCCAAGGGTGGCACCTGGTCGGTAGAGGAGGAGGAGGCGTTCCGCGCCCCGACGCGCACGCAATTCGAGCATCAGGGAAGCCCGTATTACGCCACCGCGCGACTGTGGGACGATGGTGTGATCGATCCCGCCGATACGCGACTGATGTTGGGTTTAGGACTGTCCGCGGCGGCCAACGCGCCGATTGAGCCGACCCGTTTTGGTATTTTCAGGATGTAATGATGGCTGGCTCAGTACAATATCGGCGATTCCGCACTTTGTTGATCGCCAATCGCGGCGAGATCGCCTGCCGTGTCATTCGCACCGCGCGCGCCATGGGATTGCGCACGGTTGCGGTCTATTCCGAAGCCGATCGCGATGCGGTGCATGTCAGCATGGCCGATGAGGCTGTGTTGCTCGGCCCGGCGCGGGCGCGCGACAGCTACCTCAACGTAGAGCGCGTGCTTGAGGCGGCGCGCAAGACTGGCGCGGAGGCGATTCATCCGGGCTACGGTTTCCTGTCGGAGAATGCCGAATTCGCCCAGGCCTGCGCCGATGCCGGTTTGGTGTTCGTCGGCCCGACAGCCGCGATGATGACGGCGATGGGCTCGAAGTCAGGCTCCAAGCTGCTGATGGAAAAGGCCGGGGTGCCGCTGGTCCCGGGTTATCACGGCGAGGCGCAGGACGACGCAACGCTGGCGGCGGCGGCCGAAAAGGCCGGTTATCCGGTGCTGGTCAAGGCGTCCGCTGGTGGCGGCGGTCGCGGCATGCGCGTTGTGCGCGCGGCGTCCGAACTGACGGCGGCGCTAGAAAGCGCACGGCGCGAAGCCAAGGCTGCGTTCGGCGACGATCGGATGCTGATCGAGAAGTACGTCCTCAATCCGCGTCACATCGAAGTACAGGTGATCGGCGACAGCCATGGCAATCTCGTTTCGTTGTTCGAGCGGGAATGCACCTTGCAGCGACGCCATCAGAAGGTGATCGAAGAGGCACCATCACCGACGCTCAACGCAAAGCAGCGCGAAACGGTTTGTGAGGCCGCGCGCAAGGCAGCCGGTGCCGTCAATTATGTCGGTGCAGGAACCATCGAGTTCGTCTCCGATGGCAAGGACGTGTTCTTCATCGAGATGAACACGCGACTTCAGGTCGAGCATCCGGTGAGCGAATTGATCGCTGGGGTCGATCTCGTGGAATGGCAGCTTCGCGTGGCCTTTGGCGAGGAACTGCCGCTGAAACAGGACCAGATCAAGTTGAATGGCCACGCCATCGAAGCGCGGGTCTACGCGGAAAATCCGGCCAAGAACTTCATGCCATCGGTCGGCCGCATCAAGACCTGGCGAACGCCCGAGGAAACCGATGGCCTGCGCATCGATGCTGGCTATCGACAGGGCAGCGAGGTATCGCCGCATTATGACGCGATGCTGGCGAAGGTGATCGCCTGGGCGCCGACGCGCGAAGGCGCAATCAGCCGCCTGAATCGAGGCCTCGAGGAAACCGATGTACGTGGCGTCGTTACCAACATTCCGTTCCTTTCGGCGCTGGTGACGCACCCCGACGTCCGCAAGAACAAGATCGACACCGGATTCATTGAACGTCATCTGGAAAAGTTGACATCGGTCGCATCGGCGCCTTCCAACGTCGAACTCGCTGCAGCGGTAGCGGCTATCCTCGATCAGGAAGCGAAGGCCGTTTCTGCGGATGCGCATTCGCCGTGGCGGACCGCGGGCTGGATGCCGGTGGGGCGGCGCAAGCGCGTCTTCGTGTTCCGCCAGGGAGCGGCCGAGCATAAGGTGGAACGACATTATGGCGGCGGTGCTTCCACACTCACCATAGGCGATCATGAGATTGCATTCGACTACAAGCCGGTTGGCACAGGTGCGATCGATCTGACGCTTGGCGACCTGCGCAGTCATTGTGCATTCGTTGTCGACGGTCGCGAAGTCTATCTGCGGACGCGTAATGGCCGCTTTGAATTGCATTGGGTTGATCCGTTCGGCGGCGACGACGAAGAGCAGGTCGGCGAGGACCGCATCGTTGCGCCGCTCCCAGGCACCGTGGTGGCGTTGCTGGCCGAGGAGGGCGCCAATCTGGAGAAGGGCGCGGCGATCCTGACTCTTGAAGTGATGAAAATGGAGCAGACACTGCGCGCGCCTTTCGCCGGTGTGCTCAAGCGCGTGAAGTGCAAAGTCGGCGACATTGTGCAGGAAGGTGCTGAACTCGCCGAAGTCGAGCCAGCGGAGGCGTGAGGCCGGCATGAGCGATGGTGTGCATATCGTCGAGATGGGGCCGCGCGATGGTCTCCAGAATGAGAAGGTGGCGATAAGCGTCGAAGACCGCGTTGCGTTTGTCGAGGCTCTGGTCGCCGCCGGCCTGCACACCTGCGAAGTCGGCGCGTTTGTGTCACCAAAGGCCATTCCACAGATGGTCGGGTCGGACCAGGTCTTGCGGACCGTCAGTCACTTGCCGGGTGAGTTCCACGTACTCGTTCCGAATGAAAAGGGGTACGACGCCGCTATCGCTGCTGGCGCGAAGGTTGTCTCGGTATTCGCATCGGCATCGGAGGGATTTTCGCGGGCAAACATCAATTGCTCGGTTGCCGAGTCGATTGAACGCTTCAAGCCGGTTGTTGCTCGCGCCAAAGCCGACGGCGTCAAAGTTCGCGGTTACGTATCGTGCGTGCTTGGCTGTCCGTTCGACGGCGAGGTGAAGCCGGAGGCGGTGGCCCGCGTAGCAAGGCAGCTTTGGGACCTTGGCTGCTACGAGATTTCGCTGGGGGATACCATCGGCGTCGGCACGCCGACAAAAGCGCGCCAATTGCTGCGCACCGTTGGCAAAGAAGTGCCGTTGGCCAATCTCGCCATGCACTTCCACGACACCTACGGGCAGGCGCTGGCCAATCTCTATGCCGGGCTCGAAGAGGGTGTGCGCGTGATCGACTCCGCCGCCGGGGGGCTGGGCGGCTGTCCCTATGCGCCCGGAGCCACTGGCAACGTCGCCACCGAGGACGTCGTCTACATGCTGGAGGGTATGGGCATTGCGACGGGTGTCGATATGCAGCGCTTGTTGGCGGCCACCAATCAGGTCAGTCGCTTGCTCGGCCGCCCGCCGGTGAGCCGTGTCGCCACGGCGCTGAATGCCAAGCAGGGAAAAGCAGCGCGGACTTAAGGCTATCGACCCGGTTCGGCGCCCATCAGAATGTCCGGGATTCCTGTGGCGATCTGCGGCACGAAGCAGAGGATCAAAACGGCCACCATCATCAGCAGGACGAACGGCAACGTCCCCCAGATCACCTCGCTCAGCGGGATATCCGGCGCGACGTTCCTGATGACAAAAATATTCAATCCAACAGGTGGATGAATCAGGCCCATCTCCATGACGATAGTCATGACGATGCCGAACCAGATGATATCAAAACCGGCAGCGCGTAGCGGCGGCAGAATGATCGGCGCCGTCATCAGGATGATCGAGACCGGCGGCAGGAAAAAGCCAAGCACGACGACCATCAGCAGAATTGCCGCAAGCAATTCCCATCGCGGCAGATGCATCGCAACGATGGCCTCCGCAGCCGATTGCGAAATGTGCAGATAACTCATCACGTAGGAATAAAGCAGCGACATGCCGATGATCATCATCAGCATCGTTGACTCGCGCACCGTTGCTTTGAGGATCGGCGCGAGATCGCTGGGCTTCCAGACGCTGTAGATGCTGGCGATCAGGAACAGCGCCAGCAGGCCGCCAAGGCCGGCGGTTTCGGATGGTGTCGCATAGCCACCGTAGAGGGCGACCATGACGCCGGTGAGCAGCAGGACGAACGGCAAGACACGCGGCAGCGCGCTGAAGCGTTCGGCCATGGTGAAGTCATCGTGCTTGAGGATCGCTGAGGTTTCGCCACCAGCCTCGTAAGCGGCACTCGCTGCTGCGTATTCCTTGCGGAAGCGGAACACGGCGTAGATGCCGAATAACGTCACCAGCAGTAAGCCGGGTCCTATGCCGGCAAGGAACAGCCGTCCGAGCGATTGTTCGGCGGCAACCGCGAACAGGATCATTGTAATCGACGGTGGGAGCAGGATGCCGAGCGTGCCGCCAGCGGCGATGATGCCTGCCGCGAAGCCGCCGGAATAGCCGCGCTTGCGCATCTCGGGAATGCCGGCCGAGCCGATTGCCGAGCAGGTTGCTGGCGACGATCCCGCCATGGCGGCGAACAACGCGCAAGCGAACACGTTGGCGATGCCCAGTCCGCCCGGTACACGATGCAGCCAGGCATGCAATGCGGAGTAAAGATCCTGCCCGGCGCGGGATCGCCCAATCGCGGCGCCCTTGAGGATGAACAACGGAATCGAGAGCAGGGTGATCGAGGCGATTTCCTCGTAAACGTTCTGCGTGACAGTATCGAGCGACGCCGTGGGCATGAAGATCGCCATAAACACGACGGCGACCGCGCCGAGCGCAAACGCGATCGGCATTCCAGAAAACATCACCACCAGCGTTGCGATACCGTAGCTGATGCCAATACCGAAAACGGTCATGAACGGGTCCGCTGCATAAGGTGGATCACGATCTGCATCACGATTTGAAAGCAGAGCAGGGTCATGCCCATCGCCATCAGGGCATAGGGAATCGCCAACGGCGGCGACCACATCGAGTTGGAGACCTGACCATCGACCCAGGCCTCATGTGCGAGCGTCCACGATTTCCAGGAGAAGAACACGCAGAATACCAAAGTTGCGATATCCACCAGCAAGCTTCGCAGCCAGTTCATCGCAGGCGATAACAAGCCGACGAAAGCTTCGATGCCGATATGGCCGCGCTGACTCTGCACGAAGGCCGATGTCATGAAGGTGACGCCAACCAGCAGGAATACGGCCGCCTCGTCCTGCCAGTAAGTTGCGCTGTGGAACAGGCTGCGCGTGATGACGCTGTAGCTCAGGATCGCGCAGGCCGCGACCAGTGCGATGGAGGCGAGCACCACAATGAAATCATTGCAAATGCGAAGGCCACGACTCAGTGCCGCGACAAGCGAGTTGCTTGCCGCGGCACTGGGGAGGTCGTTTTGGTCCTCGAGAGGGACGTGCATCAGGCTGGAACGTCGCTCGCGAGCTTCAGCAGATTGGCGGCCACGGCGGATTTCTTGCCGTAGTCGACCCACGCGGTATCGCGTGCGATGTCACGCCATTTGCCGACAGTCGCCGCGTCGAGAGCGCTGACCTTGGCACCGGCCTTCTCGTAGACCTTGGTGACCTCGATATCGTCGTCCTGTGCACCCTTCTTGCCGAACGCTTCCATTTCGGTTCCGACGGCGAGGATGATGTCCTGATGCTTCTGCGGCAGCTTGTCGAAGATCGCTTTCGACATCATCAGCGGCTCGCACATAAACCAATAGGAATGGCCCGCACCGGAGGTCAGACTCTTGGCAACTTCCTCAAGCCGGAACGAGATCAGGCTGGTGGACGATGTGATGCCAGCGTCGCATGCGCCGGTCTGCATCGCGGCATAAATCTCATTGGACGGCACCGACAGCACGGCAGCGCCGGCTTTCTGCAGCACCATGTCCATTTCGCGCGAACCGCCACGGACCTTGAGACCCTTTGCGTCTTCCGGTGCGACGATTGGCCGGGAACGGCTGGCGACACCGCCGGCCTGCCAGACCCAGGTCACGATGATGATGCCCTTGTCGGCGAGGAAGTCGGTCAACGCCTTGCCGACCGGTTTGGTCTTCCAGCTCAGGCCTTGCTCGTATGTGGAGACCAGACCCGGCATCAAGCCGATATTGGTTTCCGGTACTTCGCCGCCGGCGTACGGCATCGGATACAGGCTGAGGTCGAGAGCACCTTTGCGCATGGCCGAGAATTGCGCCGTGGTCTTCATCAGCGACGAATTCGGATAGACGTCGGCGGTCAGTTCGCCACCGCTGCGCTTGGCGATTTCTGCAGCGAAGACACGGGTGAGCCGATCACGGAAGTCGCCCTTGTCAATCGTGCCGCCTGGAAACTGGTGTGAGATCTTGAGCGTCGTCGCGGCCTGCGCTGGTCCAAAACGCAGCAGAGCAGGTGCGGCGAGCGCCGACGCTAAAACGTGACGACGAGTGATCATGAATGTCTCCCTGATGATTTTTTTGTCCGCAGCGCCCCAAGTCCGGAAGTCATAAAGGTAGCAGCCTCAGCGCACAACTGCTCCGGACAAGATAGTCGGATCGAACATGCCGGCAATGGTGCAGTGCACCCTCCAGCGCGTCGCCTGTGAATGCTATTCGCGATCGCAGCGAAATCAAATGCGACGATCGGGGAACGCGCGACTGTAACAAACTCGAATCTCGAACGTAGAGCATGAACAGCGACAACCGTCGCCCCTCCAAATAGGATGATTGGCTCATGACAGTCTGCAACCGTCTCGTTCTCGGATTCTCCGCCGCCGCCATCACACTCGGCCTGACCTTTGCTCCGGCAGCTTTCGCTCAGGACAAAATGAGCAAGGACACAGGAATGACAAAGAGCAGCACGATGGCGAAAGACAATATGTCCAAGGACTCCATGTCGAAGGATGGCATGAAGAAGCATGACGGGATGAAGAAAGACGATATGAAGAAATAGTGCGGCGGCAACTAGCTCGCCGCAACTCACCCTCGTGCGACAACTCTAGCATTCGCTCTCGATCGGCAGGATCGTTGCGGATGCTAGAATTGTAGGGTCAACAGGCAGGTCGCCGAAGGGGTCTCAGCGTAAGTTATCTTTTTTGTCGTGCTTTTCGTGCAGCATAGCGAGCGTCACGGGCGGCCTTGCGCTCGGCCTCGAGGGCCAGCTCGCGCGCTGCTTGCTCGGCCTTCTCCTGCTCAAGCTGTTCCGCGGCCAATCTTGTCCGCTCCGCTTCGCGCGCTTTCTGCTCGGCTTTGGCCGCGTCACGTTTGGCTTTGGCTTCCGCGCGTGCGGCGGCGAGCGCCTCTCGCTCCGCGCGCCGCTTTAGAACGGCGGGATCGTCGGCGGCAGGCTGGGCACGGAACTTCTCGAGAATGCTTTTCTTGGCTGCACGGGCTGCCTGTTGCCGGTCGGCGAAATTTGGTACCTTGAATCCGCTCATGAGTGACTTTCGATAGAAGATAACAGGCTCCTCGGTGAGCCTGCTCGTATGCCAGTTTGTTACCGTCAGATATCCGCTTGCTTCCGTAATGTCGCGCGAAAACTTATGCTTCGCGTGCCGACTAGCGATGTGCCGAAAACCTCGGCGCTGTCGTCCTTATACGTTCCGGAGAAGCCAACGCCAACCTCCATGCCACCGAATAGCGGTCGGCTGTCGCGCGAGGGTGTGTGCTGATTGGTTACGAGTTCGCCTCGCCACGTTCCGCCGCCGAACGAATAAGATCCCGTGTAATAAAAGTAGGGGTCGCCGCCAAGTATGAGGCCGTCGCGAATGATGATGATGCCGGTCGCCCGCCCCCGAACCCCATCGAGCATTTTGATGTGAATTGAGTACAATCCATTTCGCATCTTTGCCGCCATTCGGGGGTGGCGATCCCAGCAGGATTCGAACCTGCAACCCACGGAGTAGAAATCCGTTACTCTATCCAGTTGAGCTATGGGACCGTCGAATCCCTATTTAGCACCCCGAATCGGAAAAAGCTTCCGCTCTAAGAGGCTGCGGGGAGTGTCGCAGGCACCCGATATCGGGACCAGCGGATTTGGCCCGCATCCAAGCGCCAGGCCCCGGGGGGCTTGTAAGGGCTTGCAAGGCCAAACCTGCGATCCGAACCATTTAGCGGTCTATTGCGACAAAGCGAAGAGGTGCGCCCGCACTTTGGTTCAAATATCCTTTCGCGCCGAGAGAGGTGCGTCAGGCACGAGGCCTATTCCATGATCAATCGCCTACGATCCGAAGCTGAGGGCCCTGAAGCCATCAGCCGGTCACGATTTGACGCATTCTCAATGACCGCCGGGCGGTTCTCGGTAAGGGAGTTTGGCATGATCGGATTGGTTCGCGCCATCGGAGTTTGTGTCGTGCTGGCGTTGAGTGCGGTCTCGGCACAGGCCGCCGACAAGGCTTTCAAGCGCGACGACCTGGCAGATTCTGCCATCAAGCTCGAGGCGCAAATCAAGAGCGAAGCCGGGACCGTCACAAAAACCGCCCCGGCACTTCGCGCAGACGCCGATGCGGCCTTCAAACGCGGCAATTTCCGTGAGGGGCTGCAGATCATCGGACAGATTACAGTCGTTGCCCCCGACGACAGCGGCAACTGGTTGCGGCTTGCCAAGACCATTTTCCAGATCCGGCCGGCGAACAATACCGAGCAGACCTTCTTGCGCGAGCGCGCGTCGACGGCTGCTTACATTGCATACCAACGTGCGGGCAGTCCGACGGAGGAGGCGGACGCCCTTGCGGTGCTTGGCCGCGCCTTTGCCGAACGCAAGTTGTGGCGACCGGCGCTAGACACCATGCGCATGTCGCTGGATATGCGGGAGGTGGCAGACGTCCGCGGTGCCTATGAGAAGCTGCGCGACGATCATGGTTTCCGGCTGCTGGATTACTCGGTCGATTCGGATTCTGCATCGCCGCGCGCTTGCTTCCAGTTTTCCGAGGACCTTGCCAAGCGAGCCGATTTCTCACCGTTTCTGGCCCTTGCCGATACCGACAAACCGGCGCTTTCCGCCGAAGGGCGGCAATTGTGCGTTGAAGGCCTGAAGCATGGTGAGCGTTACAACATCAACCTGCGCGCGGGTCTGCCATCGACGGTCAAGGAAACACTGCCGAAATCCGCCGAGTTCAACATTTACGTGCGCGACCGCAAGCCGTTCGTGCGATTCACCGGCAGGGCCTACGTCCTGCCACGCTCCGGCCAGCGCGGCATTCCCGTGGTCAGCGTCAATACGCAGGCGGTGTCGGTACAGGTGTTCCGGATCGGCGATCGCAACCTTATCAACACTGTGCTGGGAAGCGATTTCCAGCGCTCGCTGAGTGGGTACGAGTTGTCGAGTCTTGGCGGCGAGCGCGGCGTCAAGGTCTGGTCGGGTGAACTGGAGACGGCTTTGACCTTGAACGCAGACGTGACCACGGCATTCCCGGTGGATCAGGCGCTCGGCGATCTGCAGCCGGGAGTCTATGTCATGACGGCTGCGCCGAAGGGACCGCAGGCCGCCAACGACGACGATTCTGGTTCGCTGGCGACGCAATGGTTCATCGTTTCCGACCTCGGGCTGACGGCGTTTTCCGGCAACGACGGCATTCACGTCTTCGTCAATTCTCTCGCTACGACCGAGGCCAAAGCTGGCTCGGACGTCCGGCTGGTGGCGCGCAACAACGAAATCCTGGCCACCCGCAAAACCGATGCGGCCGGGCATGTGCTGTTCGAGGCCGGGCTGTCGCGAGGCGAGGGCGGCTTGTCGCCGGCGATGCTGACCGTCAGCGGCCACGGCAGCGACTATGCTTTCCTCAGCCTGAAATCGACCGCGTTCGATCTGACAGACCGGGGCGTCTCCGGCCGCGCCACTCCTGCGGGGGCGGATGCATTCGTCTATGCGGAGCGTGGTGTCTATCGCTCTGGCGAGACCGTTTATCTCACCGGCTTGTTGCGCGACGGCCAAGGCAAGGCCTTAACCGGTGCACCATTGACCTTTGTTGTCGAGCGCCCGGATGGCGTCGAATACCGTCGTGCCCTCGTTGCCGATCAGGGCGCAGGGGGCCACAGCCTCGTTGTTCCGCTCAACTCGGCGGTGCCGACCGGAACCTGGCGTGCGCGCGCGTTCACCGATCCCAAGGGCGCTTCGGTGGGCGAGACGACCTTCATGGTCGAAGACTACGTTCCGGATCGCATCGAGTTCGATTTATCGAGTGCAGCCAAGCAGATCACGGCAGATGCTCCCATCGAACTCAAGGTCGATGGGCGGTTCCTCTACGGTGCGCCCGCTTCAGGTCTGCAGCTCGAAGGCGATATGCTGGTCGCCAAGGCAGCGAGCCGGCCGGGATATCCCGGCTACCAGTTCGGTGTGGCCGACGAGGAGGAAACTGCCAGCAGTGAACGGACACCGATCGAGGACTTGCCGGAAACCGACGCCAATGGCGCGGCGACATTCCCCGTCGGCCTCGGCAAGCCGCCGGCATCCAGCCGCCCGCAGGAAGCGCAAATCTTCATCCGCATGGCGGAGGCCGGAGGTCGATCGGTTGAACGCAAGCTGGTGCTACCGGTTGCGCCAACGACGGCGATGATCGGCGTCAAGCCGCAGTTCCAGGATAGAAGCGTCGCCGAGGGCGACCCTGCCGCATTCGACATCGTATTTGTTGCCCCGGACGGCAAATCGCTGGCGCGCAGCGGCTTGCGCTACGAGTTGCTGAAACTGGAGTCCCGCTATCAGTGGTATCGGCAGAATTCGTCCTGGGAGTACGAGCCGGTCAAGTCGACCAAGCGGGTGGCCGACGGCGACCTGAGCATAGCCGCCGATAAGCCGTCACGCATCCAGCTTGCACCGCAACCCGGACGTTACCGTCTGGATGTCAAATCCACCGAGATCGATGGTCCATTGACCTCGGTGACATTCGATGTCGGTTGGTATTCCGACGGCAGCGCCGATACGCCGGATCTGCTCGAAACGTCGATCGACAAACCTGAATATCAGTCCGACGAGACCATGGTGGTGTCGGTCAACGCGCGGACTGCGGGCAAACTCACGGTCAATGTGCTGGGTGATCGCCTGCTGACGACGCAGACCGTCGACGTCAAGGAAGGCACGTCGCAGGTGAAAATCCCGATCGGCAAGGATTGGGGCACCGGCGCCTATGTCGTCGCGACGCTCCGCCGCCCGCTGGACACCGCCGCGCAGCGCATGCCCGGTCGCGCCATCGGGCTGAAATGGTTCGGGATCGACAAGAAGGAGCGTACGCTTGCGGTCAGCCTGTCGCCACCGGCACTGATACGGCCCAGCACGACCCTCCGGCTTCCGGTCAAGTTGAGTGGGCTTAATCCCGGCGAGGACGCCAAGGTCGTCGTCGCGGCTGTCGATGTCGGCATCCTGAATCTGACCAACTACAAGCCTCCGACACCGGATGACTACTATCTCGGCCAGCGCCGTCTTTCGGCGGAAATCCGCGATCTCTATGGCCAACTGATCGACGGTATGCAGGGTACGCGCGGTCAAATCCGCAGCGGCGGCGATGCTGCAGCGGCCGAATTGCAAGGCAGCCCGCCGACGCAGAAGCCGTTGGCGCTGTACTCCGGCATTGTCACAGTCGCATCCGACGGCTCTGCCGAGATCAACTTCGATATTCCGGAGTTTGCCGGAACCGCGCGGATCATGGCGGTGGCCTGGACCGCGACCAAACTCGGCCGCGCGACGACCGATGTCACAGTGCGCGATCCTGTCGTGCTGACGTCGACGTTGCCGCGCTTCCTGCTCAATGGCGACCGCGGCACCATGAGTTTCGATCTCGACAACGTCGAAGGCGAGGCGGGTGACTATACGATTACAGTCAGCCCTTCCGGTCCGATCAAGGTCCCCGGCAATCCCGTCACGACGGTGAACCTCAAGGCCAAGCAGCGGTCATCGATGTCGCTGGCGCTTGACGCCGCGGGCACCGGCACCGCGCAGATCGATGTCGCCATCAAGGGCCCCAACGGGTTGAGCTTGGCGCGGCACTACCCGCTGGACGTGAAGGCCGCGACGCAAATCCTGGCTCGACGCTCGGTACGGACGTTGGCAAAGGGTCAGAGCCTGACGCTGACGCCGGACATGTTCGCCGATCTTGTTGCCGGTACGGGTGCCGTTTCGGTTTCCGTCAGCATGTCGACTGCGCTTGATGCGGCGACGATCCTGAAAGCGCTGGACCGTTATCCGTTTGGCTGTTCCGAGCAGATCACCAGTCGTGCGATGCCGTTGCTCTACGTCAACGATCTGGCCGCCGGCGCGCACCTTGCGATGGACACCGCGGTCGACCAGCGCATCAAGGATGCCATCGACCGGTTGCTGTCGCGGCAGGGAACGAACGGCTCTTTCGGGCTATGGTCGTCGGGCGGCGATGACGCGTGGCTCGATGCGTATGTGACCGATTTCTTCTCCCGCGCACGAGAAAAAGGATTCGCAATTCCTGACGTTGCGTTCCGCAGTGCGCTGGATCGCGTTCGCAATTCCGTCGTCAACGCGGATGAGCCGGAAAAGGATGGCGGCCGAAATCTCGCCTATGGACTTTACGTCCTTGCCAAGAACGGCACGGCGCCCATCGGCGACTTGCGGTACCTTGCCGACACCAAACTGAACAACCTCGCAACACCGATTGCCAAGGCGCAATTGGCGGCGGCGCTGGCGTTGGTTGGCGACCGCGCACGTGCCGAACGCGTCTATGCCGCGGCGGTGGAAAGTCTCAATCCGAAACCGGTCTTGGAATTCGGGCGGACTGATTATGGATCGGCGCTGCGCGATGCGGCTGCGTTGGTCTCGCTTGCCAGCGAGGGCAACGCGCCACGTGCGACGTTGACGCAAGCGGTGCAGCGCGTTGAATCCGCGCGTGGGCTCACGCCTTTCACGTCGACGCAGGAAAATGCATGGCTGGTGCTGGCATCGCGCGCATTGGCTCGGGAAGCCAATTCCGTTTCGCTGGATGTCGATGGAAGTCCGATCAAGACCGCGCTGTATCGCAGCTACAAGGCTGCGGATCTCGATGGCAAGCCGGTCAAGATCACCAATGCGGGTGAGGCCCCGGTGCAGGCGGTGGTATCCATCTCCGGCGCGCCGGTGACGCCGGAACCGGCAGCGTCGAATGGCTTCAAAATCGAGCGCAACTATTTCGCGCTGGATGGCACGCCGGCCGATCCGGCGAAGGCAAAGCAGAACGAACGCTTTGCCGTGGTGTTGAAGGTAACCGAAGCCAAGCCGGAATACGGTCACATCATGGTGGTCGATTTTCTTCCCGCCGGCTTTGAGATCGACAATCCGCATCTGGTGTCGTCGGGTGACACCGGCACGCTGGACTGGATCGAGGATGGAGAAGAGCCCGAGCACACCGAGTTTCGGGATGACCGGTTCAGCGCCGCAATAGATCGCGCCAGCAACGACAAGTCGGTGTTCACCGTCGCCTATGTCGTGCGAGCCGTGTCGCCGGGCAAGTATGTGCTGCCGCAGGCCTATGTCGAGGATATGTACAATCCTTCGCGTTATGGCCGCACCGGGACAGGCGCGATTGAGGTGCGACCCGCGAAATGAGCTCGTCCGACGCCATAACGCCTCAGGCTGCATCCGGACGGTATTGGCGCCGGATCACACAGGTGTTTGCGTTGCTGCTGACGGTCAGCGCACTGGCAGTCGGCGGCTTGGCGGTCTGGGCGTGGTCGCTCGGGCCGTTGCCGCTGCAGGAAGTCCGGCAGGTATCGACCACAGTTGTCGATCGTCATGGAAAGTTGTTGCGCGCATTTGCGATGAATGACGGTCGCTGGCGCTTGCCGGTCGATGCGAAGACCGACGTCGATCCCGGATATCTCGCGCTATTGCTCGCTTATGAAGACCAACGGTTTTATTCCCACAACGGCGTCGATCCGTGGGCGCTCGGTCGCGCGGCAATGCAGTTGATGACGCGGGGCCACATCGTTTCCGGCGGCTCCACCATCACGATGCAATTGGCGCGGCTGATCGAACCGCGGCAGCGCCGCTCGTTCTATGCCAAGCTGCATCAGATCGTTCGCGCGCTGCAAATCGAGCATCAATTCAGCAAGGCGCAGATTCTCGACCTGTATCTGACCTTGGCGCCCTATGGCGGCAACCTCGAAGGCATTCGCGCCGCATCGCTGGCCTATTTTGGCAAGGAGCCGAAGCGCCTGTCGCTGGCGGAAGAAGCTCTGCTTGTGGCGCTGCCGCAGTCGCCGGAAACGCGGCGTCTGGATCGGCACCCTGCGGTGGCACAAGCCGCACGCGATCGTGTGCTGGATCGCATGGTCGAGGAAGGCAAGGTCTCGGCGGACGACGCCGCGCAGGCAAAAGCCATAGTGGTGCCGCGCTTGCGTAAACCGATGCCGATCCTTGCGCCGCATTCGACAGATCGCGCGACAGCCACGGTTCGCCATACGACGACGATCAGGCTCACGCTCGACAGTGGATTGCAAAAGACGCTGGAGGCATTGGCGAAGGATCGGGCGAATGCTCTGGGGCCAGACATTTCCGTCGCTATCGTTGCCGTCGACAATCAAAGTGGCGAGGTGCTGGCGCGGGTCGGCTCGCCGGACTATTTCGACAATGCCAGGGCAGGACAGGTGGATATGAGCCGCGCGGTGCGTTCGCCTGGCTCCACGCTGAAACCGTTCATCTATGGGCTGGCGTTCGAGGATGGCTTTGTCCACCCGGAGAGCCTGATCGACGATCGCCCGATCCGCTTCGGCAGCTACGCGCCCGAGAATTTCGACATGACATTCCAGGGCACGGTATCGGTGCGCCACGCGTTGCAGATGTCCTTAAACGTTCCCGCTGTGGCGTTGCTGGATCGCGTTGGCGCCAGTCGCATGACGTCGCGGCTGCGGCAGGCCGGTGCCAATCTGGTCTTGCCCTCGAACGAAGTGCCCGGCCTTGCCATGGGCTTGGGCGGTGTCGGCGTCACCTTGCAGGATCTGGTCCAGCTTTATTCGGCGTTCCCGAGGCTCGGCAGTACTCTCCCGTTACGCGAGATCGACGAGGCGGACGCCGGGCAACGGGAGCCGTTGCGGCTCATGGATCGGGTTGCGGCCTGGCAGGTTGGCAACGTCTTGATGGGAACGCCTCCGCCGGAAAATGCGGTGCGTAACCGGGTCGCGTTCAAGACCGGAACAAGCTACGGCTACCGCGACGCCTGGTCGATCGGTTTCGACGGCCGGATGACTGTCGGCGTGTGGGTGGGGCGTCCTGACGGAGCCCCGGTTCCGGGAGTGGTCGGCCGTACGGCTGCGGCTCCCATTCTGTTCGATGCCTTCGCCCGCTCCGGGAAGCTGCAAGCCCCGTTGCCGAAGCCGCCCGCGGGGACACTGGTCGCCGGCAATGCCAAACTGCCGCTACCACTCAAGCGGTTCCGGCAGGCGGGTGAGCTGGTCCAGACGGGGCGGGACCGGCCGGTTCATATTCAGTTTCCACTGAACGGTTCGCGGATTGACGCGACCATGGCCAGCCGCGACGGGCTTTCCGCGGTTCCGGTCAAAGTGGCGGGTGGAGTGATGCCCCTGACCATGCTGGTCAATGGCATGTCGGTTGGCGAGTTCGACAGTCGCCGCCAGCGCCTGATTGACCCCCCGGGACCGGGGTTTGTCCGCCTTACCGTCATGGATGCCAATGGCGCGGCGGACACAGTTGTCGTCCGAATTCAATAGGTCCGCGCTAACTGGTTGTCGCACCGTTGGTTTCATCGTATGCGGAACCTATGGTCGAAAGCAGCTACCAGCCCCGTTTTGGTGCCCCCAGAGAACCTAAGAACCGGGTTAATCCCGGGCGCGGTCTCGTCACTGTCATCGATTTCGTGACGGTCAGTCACGCGCGCGCCATCGCCTTTTTGGTGCTGACCGCGCTGCTGATGTTTTTGCCGGGCTTTTTCAATATTCCGCCAATCGATCGCGACGAAGCGCGTTTCGCCCAGGCTACCAAACAGATGGTCGAAACGGGAGATTTCGTCGACATCCGTTTCCAGAACGAAGTCCGCTACAAGAAGCCGGTCGGGATTTACTGGCTCCAGGCCGTGACCGTGGAAACCGCATCGTCGCTGGGACTGCCCCGCGCGCAGGTGCGTATCTGGCTCTATCGGGTGCCGTCGCTGCTCGGGGCCATTGGCGCGGTGCTGGCGACCTATTGGACGGCGTTGGCCTTTGTGACGCGGCGCGGTGCAATCCTCGCAGGCCTGTTGTTATGCGGTTCGGTTTTGCTGGGGACCGAGGCGCGACTGGCAAAGACCGATGCGATGTTGCTGTTCACTGTCGTTGCGGCAATGGGGGCGTTGGCGCGGGTCTACCTGTCCTGGCAGCGCGGCGAAGACCCGGCGCGACCACCGTGGACTTGGCCGATCATTTTCTGGACCGCAATGGCAGGCGGCGTCCTGCTCAAGGGTCCGCTGATCTTCATGTTCGTGCTGCTGACGGTCGGAACGCTCGCCATTCTTGATCGGTCCGCAGCCTGGCTTTGGCGCTTGCGGCCGGTATGGGGGCTGATCTGGCTGCTGGTGCTGGTGCTGCCGTGGTTCGTGGCGATTTTCTGGCGCGCCGGCGACACCTTCTTTGCCGACTCCGTCGGCGGCGATATGCTGAGCAAGCTCACAAGCGGCCAGGAGTCGCACGGCGCGATTCCCGGCACCTATTTCCTGCTGTTCTGGATCACGTTCTGGCCCGGCGCGCCGCTTGCGGGCATGGCCGCGCCTGCAATCTGGCGGGCGCGACGGGAGCCGGGCGCGCAGTATCTCCTGGCATGGCTGATCCCGTCGTGGATCGTCTTCGAGTTGATTATCACCAAGCTGCCACACTACGTGCTGCCGCTTTATCCCGCGATTGCAATCCTGATTGCCGGCACGCTCGAGCGTCGCATGCTGTCGCAATCGTGGCTCGTGAAGGGCGCGGCGTGGTGGTTTGCGATTCCGGCGATCGCCTCTGTCATCGCAGTGGTCGGCGCTATCGCGTTGACACGCCAGCCGGTGTTTCTGGCATGGCCATTCGTCGCCATCGCACTGATCTTCGGATTGTTTGCCTGGTGGCTATATGACGATCACCGCGCGGAGAGATCGCTGCTGAATGCGGTAGCCGCATCGCTCTTTCTCGGAGCGGCGATCTACGGCGTCGTTCTGCCGGCACTGACGCCGCTCTTTCCAAGCACCGAGATCGCGCGGGCGCTCCGCAATGTGGTCTGCGTGGGACCGAAAGCTGCTGCGGCGGGCTATCACGAACCCAGCCTCGTCTTTATGACGGGGACGTCGACACTGTTGACCGACGGATCCGGAGCGGCGGATTTTCTAAGTCATGGAAGTTGCCGCTTCGCGCTGGTGGAATCGCGGTCCGAGCGGGCCTTCGCGCAACGCGCCGAAGCGATAGGGCTGCGCTATAACGCGTTCCGGCGAATTGAGGGTTACAACTTCTCTCAGGGCAAGGCGATATCGGTCGCGATCTTCCGATCCGAAGGCACGGAATAAGATGCCCAGCCGGTCGCGTATCGACGGGACATCGAACTATTTCGTCCAGCTCGCGCTCGTGATCTGGTTGTCTGTCGCGCGCTTGATGCGGACGCCATCGCATTCACGGCGCGCCATGGCAGCGCGGCGACTGGCGAGGCACACGCTCTGGCTGACTGTGTCCGTCGCAGTCCTCATTTGCATTCTGATGTATGCCGTCGATGCGCCGGCGATCAGACTCATGCCGCCACGCGGCAGTGCGAGCTTGTGGTTTGTCAGAATTGTCACCGATTTCGGCAAGTCGGCTTATGTGCTGTGGCTGCTGTTGGCTGCCTTAATCGCCATTGCGATTGTGATTCCGGGGTTGAGAGGCAGGTCGCGCAGCGTGCTGATCGGATTCGGTACGCACGTTCAGTACATATTCCTTTCCGTTGCCGTGTCGGTGCTCGTGGGCGATGCTCTCAAGGGCATCGTCGGGCGTGGCCGGCCGTTCGTCGGAGGCGAAGCCAATCCCTTCAACTTCTCGCATTTCGACTGGACCGAGGCTTACGCCAGTTTCCCATCCGGTCATGCCATGACCAGTTTCGCGCTGGCCTTCGCGGTTTCGGCGATCTGGCCCCGCCTGCGTTTGGTGATGTTCAGCTATGCGGTCATCATCATCCTGAGCCGGCTGGTTCTTCTGGCACACCATCCCAGTGATGTGGTCGGGGGAGCCATGGTTGGCCTTGTCGGTGCAATGTCGGTTCGCTACTGGTTTGCCGCGCGACGGCTTGGGTTCACGATCTGGCCGAGCGGTCAGATCGTGCCATTGGGCGGGGTAGCCGCCATGGAGCTCAAAAGGGTTGCCGCGAGCGTCTAGGCCCCATATGAAGCGGTCAACCGGAGCCGTCCTCCAGCAGGACTGTGCCTGATCGACCAACCGGAACAATGAGCGGTTCCTTGCCGTCAAGTGAAACCAACCCCATCGAGATTTCGATCGTTGTGCCAGTTCGCAACGAAGCGGACAACATTGCGCCGCTGATTGCGGAAATCGCTGCAGCGCTCGGCGATCGCTGGCGCTATGAAATCATCTACGTCAATGACGGGTCGACTGACGCCACGGATGCGCAATTGGCGGCCTTGATGCGGCAACGCGCGAATCTGCGCCACCTTCGACATGCGGAATCGCGCGGACAATCGGCGGCGGTTCGGAGCGGCGTTCGCGCTGCGCGTGGAGCCATCGTTGCAACGCTCGATGGCGATGGACAAAACAATCCGGCGTTTCTGCCCGACCTCATCCTGGCGATCGAGAACGGCGGCGCGCAGGTGGCTCTGGCCGCAGGTCAGCGTGTGGGGCGCAAGGACACCGGATTCAAGCGCCTCCAATCGCGCATTGCCAATGGTGTGCGCAAATCCATCCTGCATGACGGTACGCGCGATACCGGTTGCGGTCTGAAGGCTTTCAGGCGCGACGTGTTCCTCTCGTTGCCTTACTTCGATGGCTTGCACCGTTTCCTGCCGGCATTGGTTCGGCGGGAAGGCCATGACATTGCCTATATCGACGTCATTGATCGCCCCCGGCGCTCAGGTGTTTCAAATTACGGATTCTTCGACCGTCTGTGGATCGGCATCATGGATCTTGCCGGGGTGTGGTGGCTGATCCGCCGCAAGAAGCCGTCGCCAGTCGTAACCGAGGTCACGCTCGATGGTTGATCTATTCCATTCCATCAACGCCTATCTGCATGATGTCTTCATCATCAAGTTCGATGGCTGGGTGATCCTCGGCTTTGTAGCTCAGGCATTTTTCACCATGCGCTTTGCCGTGCAGTGGATTGCCTCGGAGCGCGCGCGCCAGAGCGTTGTCCCGGTTGCATTCTGGTTTTTCTCGATTGGCGGCGGCGTCTTGTTGCTAGCCTACGCACTGTATCGGCGCGACCCGGTTTTCATTGCCGGCCAGGCCTTTGGGTTGGTTGTCTATGTCCGCAATCTGTACTTCATCATCGTCAACGGACGACAGGCATCGACCACCGGCCAAGGCAGCTAAGGCTAAGTCCTAGCGCGGCGAAGGCTGCGCATTCGGCGGCGCATCGATTGCCGAGAGAGGTGCAGGCGCAGGAAGTTTTTCGAGTTGGCCTGCTGCGTCGAGCACGGGATAGGCGACCGAGCAGATATGCGAGTGGATTCGCTTGAGGTCGCGAATCACATCGAGATGCAGCGACGTGGTCTCGATGCTTTCCGGGCGCCCTTCGCGCAGGCGATCGAGGTGCCGCTCGGTTGCTGCGAGTTCGGCGTTCCGCAAGATGGCCTTTTCGGCGAGAAGCCTCTGCGCTTCGTTGACATCGCCGGACATGAAGACGCCAAAAGCAATGCGGAGCGATTCAAGAGTGCGCCGGTGGAATTCCTGCAATTCCAGGGCGCCTTCCGCCGAGAACTGGAACCGCCGCTTGATCTTCTTGGTCGCGAGCTCGCATAAATTCTTGTCGATGATATCGCCGATGTGCTCAAGGTTGATGGCGAATGAAATGATCTCCATCGCGCGCTGACCCTCGCGTTCGTCGAGGCTGCCGCGCGTCAATTTCGTCACATATAGTTTGATGGCCTCGTCGAGGCGGTCGACGTTGTTGTCCATCCGGGTGACCTGATCGACGAGGACGCGGTCGTTGGTCATGATGGCCGTCATGACGTCCCGCAACATGGATTCCACCATGTCGCCAGTGCGTAAGGTCTCCCGCGCGGCATCCGCGAGCGCCAGTGACGGCGTCTCCAGAGCGCTCTCATCGAGATAGCGGGGACGCGCCGGGTCGACCGTTTGCTGTCGCTCTGGAAGCAGATGGATGAGTATCGCGGCGATGCCATTGAGCAATCCGATGGAAACGACGGCAGTGGCAACATTGAAGGCGATATGGAATGCCGCCGTCATCTTGGCTAGGTCAGGCTGCCAGCCCTGCAGCCCGTCAGCGATTGGCGTAAGAAACGGAGCGACGAGGAGCACGCCGATCGCACGATTCAGCAGGTTGCCCGCGGGCAGGCGATAGCTCGCCGGATTATCCCGCTTGGCGCCTTCGAGTACCGGATTGATGGCGCTGCCGAGATTGGCCCCGAGGACCAATGCCAGTGCCGCGAATGGCGTCACGAAGTGTGCGTAGGCCAGCGACATGATCAGCAGCACTGTTGCAACGCTGGAATGCACCGCCCAGGTCACAACCGCGCCGATGATGATACACAGCACGGGATCGCCAGTGATCGCGCCCATAAACACCCGCATGCCGGGAGCATTCTCGGCCGGCGCCAATGTCCCAAGCAGGATGTGAAGCGCCAGCAGCATCAAGCCGAGGCCGATGGCGATGCGCCCGATGTCCTTGATGCGCGTTCGCGCGCCGGTACGGAACGCCACCAATCCAACGATAAACAGTGCTGGTGCTGCGGCCGCAATGTTGAATGAAAGGACCTGGACGATGAGCGTGGTGCCGACGTTCGCGCCGAGCATGATCGCGAGCGCAGGCACCAGGCCGACCAGCCCCTCGGCGGCAAACGAACTGGTAATTAGTGCCGTTGCCGTACTGCTCTGGAGCAGGGCTGTCAGTCCGAGACCGGCACCGAACGCCGCCAGACGATTACCGAGCGCTCTGGCCATCAGCAGGCGCAGGTTAGGGCCGAAGGCACGGAGAATGCCGCTCTGGACCATGTGCAGGCCCCAGAGCAGAAGTGCGACACCACCCATCAGGTCGAGAAGAACGATCGATCCCATGCGTGCTCGTTCGTCTGTTCGAGTCGAACGATCAGGCTATCGTCAAATGATCGGGGATCAACCGTTATATTTTGGGAACTGTTACCGATGGAGCGCAGAGCGCCGCTGAACCGAAGGCGCCGGCCCGATCAGCGGTTGCTGCTTGTGCATCGCCAAATGAAATACCGCGGAGGGGTCTCCGCGGTGGTGATCGCTATGCTGCATTGAACGCATCGAAGCCGCGCGACAAATCCGCTTTCAGGTCTTCAACATTTTCCAGACCGATATGCAGGCGCAACGTCGGACCACCGGGCGACCAGGCCGTCGCCGTTCGGTATGAACTGCAATCGAACGGAATCACGAGGCTTTCAAAGCCGCCCCAGGAATAGCCCATGCCGAAGAGCCGAACCGTGTTGAGCAGTGCGTCGACGGCTTTCTGTGGTGCGGGCTTCAAGACGATGCTGAACAGACCTGACGCACCGGTGAAGTCGCGTTTCCAGATCGCATGACCGGGATGGCTCTCCAGTCCCGGATGCAAGACGTTAACGACCTCCGGCCGCGTCGCCAGCCAGCGCGCCATTTCGAGCGCCGAACGCTGGTGATGCGCCAGGCGCACCGCCAGCGTGCGAACACCACGAAGGGCAAGGAATACGTCGTCCGGACCGGCGCAGACTCCTAGCAGCCGAATGCCTTCCGTCAGCAGTGGCCATGCCTCCGCGTTTGCAGAAATGGTTCCGAACATGATGTCCGAATGGCCGCCGATATACTTGGTTGCCGCCTGGATGCTGATATCGACGCCTTGCTCAAGCGAGCGATGATAGAGTGGCGTTGCCCAGGTGTTGTCGTCCAGAACGATCGCTCCGCGTTCGTGCGCGACTTTGGCAATCGCGGGGATGTCCGGCAATTCGAAAGACTGCGACCCCGGCGCCTCGACCAATATTGCTCTGGTATTGGGCTTGAAGTGTGCCGCAATCCCCGCGCCGATCAGCGGATCGAAATAGGTCGTCTCGACGCCGTATCGCGCCAGCAGGCCATTGCAGAAATTACGCGTCGGCCGGTAGGCATTGTCGCAAACCAGCAGATGATCGCCGGATTTGAGAACCGCCAGCAGAGCCGTGGTGATGGCAGCAAGGCCAGAAGGAGCAAGCCCGACGCCCGCGCACTTTGGGCCTTCCAGCGCCTGCAGAGCCTGCTGCAGGGCCTTCGTCGTCGGCGTACCGTGACGGCCGTATTGATACTCGCCGCGATGCTCGTGCAAATCTTCGGCGGTCGGGTACAGCACGGTCGAGCCACGGACAACCGGAGGGTTGACGAAGCCCTTCTGCGCCGCGGTGTCGCGCCCTGAAGTGACCAAAGAGGTTTCGGTGCCGAAGGGGGCCGATTGATTGGAAGGTTTCATGCGCGTGATGTGGACCTGATGACGTTTTGCCGCGGCTGGTTGCCAAATGCCCAAATCCTGCCGATCTGGCACCTTCGGGTAAGGCTCGGGCTAATAAGAGGACAGTCGGGATGGACGTCAACCCCTTGACCCAGCTTCATAGTCGTTCTGTGATACCTTGCAATGAACTTATGGACAGCGTGGCGATTGGTTCGCAGACGGATAGACTCGCCGGCTAATTTCGAGAATGGTCGTGATGGCAGGGCAGGGGCGATTGATTGAACCGACCTGCGGCAAGCTCACTTGGTGTTGTTGGAAAGGCCATACCATGAAACGTATTTCTGTTGGTCTCATTGCTGCTCTCGCGGTCGGCCTTTCCTGTCAGGCTGGGTTTGCCCAGACGTTAAAAACCGTTAGGGACCGGGGCGTTCTGTCCTGCGGCGTCAGTCAGGGTTTGCCCGGCTTTTCTTCGCCGGACGACAAGGGCAACTGGACCGGGCTTGATGTCGACGTTTGTCGTGCCATTGCGGCTGCGGTGTTGAACGATCCCGCCAAAGTAAAGTTCGTTCCGCTCTCGGCAAAAGACCGCTTCACGGCCCTGCAGTCTGGCGAGATCGATGTGTTGTCGCGGAACACGACCTGGACGGTGTCGCGCGATACCTCCTTGGGAGTGAATTTTACCGGCGTTACCTATTACGACGGTCAGGGATTTCTCGTGAAGAAGGCGCTCAAGGTCAATTCCGCACTGGAGTTGAACAGCGCGTCGATCTGCGTGCAGACCGGCACGACGAATGAACAGAACGTTGCCGATTACTTCAAAGGCAACAATATGAAGTATGAGGTCATCGCATTCGGGACTGCCGACGAAACCGTGAAGGCTTATGAATCCGGACGCTGCGACGTCTTTACGTCGGACATTTCCCAGCTTTATGCTGAACGGCTGAAACTCGCCAATCCGGCAGATCATGCGGTGCTCCCAGAAGTGATTTCCAAGGAACCGCTCGGACCGCTGGTCCGGCACGGCGACGATCAATGGTTCGATATCGTCAAATGGACCCTGTTCGCCATGATCAACGCCGAGGAACTTGGCGTAACGCAGAAGAATGTTGACGAGATGGCCAAGTCAACCAAACCAGAGTTGAAGCGCGTGTTCGGTACGGATGGAAATCTCGGCGAGCAACTCGGGCTGACCAAGGATTGGGTGAGCCGTATTGTCCGTGCTGTTGGCAATTATGGCGAGTCGTTTGACCGCAATGTCGGCGCCGGCTCCAAGCTGGGTATCGCTCGCGGCCTTAATCAGCTTTGGAATAAGGGTGGAATCCAGTACGCGCCGCCGATCCGTTGACCTTGCGTGGCACGCCGATGGCGACCGAGGCGCGCAAGCCACCGTCCCAATTCTGGGCCAGGCTTCGCGGAATCCTCGGTGGTCATGCCGGGTGGGGAGGCTTTGCGTTTCAAATTCTTTTCGTCGCGGCTCTGGCGTGGGTCGGCTATGAGATCTTCGCCAATGCGCGCGCCAATTTGCAGGCGCAGCGGATCGCCTCAGGATTCGGCTTTCTGTCGCAGACCGCGGGGTTCGGCGTCAGCCAATCGCTGATTCCGTATTCGGAAACCGACACCTATAGCCGCGTCTTCCTGGTTGGTTTGCTAAACACGCTGCTGGTCGCCGTCGTCGGCATTATTTTCGCGACGATCATTGGTTTCATCGTTGGGATAGGCAGGCTGTCACCGAATTGGCTGGTCGCCCGGATTGCGGGTGGTTATGTCGAATCGGTGCGTAATCTGCCGTTATTGTTCCAGATCCTGTTTTGGTATCTGGCGGTGCTCGGCGCGTTGCCCGGACCGCGCCAAAGCATCTCGCTGTTCGACAAATTCTTTCTGAGCAATCGCGGGCTGGTAATTCCCAAGCCGTTGGGCGAAGGCGGATTGCAAGTCTTCCTGGCAGCAGTTGCCGTGGCGGTCATCGCCTCGATCGCGTTGCGGATCTATGCGCGCCGCCAACTGTTCAAGCGCGGCCGGATCATTGTCATCTGGCCCTATGTCATCGCGCTGATTGTCGGCCTACCAGCCTTGGCGGTGCTCAGCGCCGGTGCGCCGGTGACATTTGAGATTCCACAGCTCAAGGGTTTCAATTTTTCCGGCGGGTTGCGAATTGTCCCTGAGTTCGTAGCGTTGGTGGTGGCCTTGTCGACGTATACGGCTGCTTTCATCGCAGAGAACGTGCGGGCTGGCATCATGTCCGTGCAGAAGGGCCAGATGGAGGCGGGAGCGTCGCTTGGTCTCTCGCACGGTGCGACGTTGCGGTTGATCGTCGTGCCTCAGGCGATGCGAGTGATCCTGCCGCCGCTGACCAACCAGTATCTCAATCTGACAAAGAATTCGTCGCTTGCGGTTGCCATCGGCTATCCCGATCTGTTCTCGGTCTTTGCCGGTACGACGCTCAGTCAAACCGGACAAGCGATCGAAATCATTGCCATCACCATGGGCGTGTATTTGCTGATTTCGCTGGTGACGAGCGCGATCATGAGCTTCTACGGCTGGCGCATCAACCGGAGCCTGGGAACATGACCTCTAGCTCCGAACCGTTTGTACGGCAGGAATTGGCTCCGGAGCGGCGCGCACCTGCGTCAACCACCGGAATTATCGGCTTCGCCCGTACCCGGCTGTTCAATTCGCCGGGCAACGCACTCTTGACGATCGTGGGAGTTTTGTTGCTGTGGTGGATAATTGTCCCCATGCTGCATTTCCTGCTGTTTGACGCCGTCTGGCAGGGCAGCGACAGGAATGCATGTCTGGCACAGAACGCCGGACATCCGGTTGGAGCCTGTTGGCCTTTCGTGCAAGCCAAGCTTAGCCAGTTCATCTACGGATTTTATCCGGAGCCTGAGCGATGGCGGGTCAACCTAACGTTTGCGCTTGCCGCGATCCTGCTGTTGCCGCTGTTGATCCCCAGAGCACCGGCCAAGGTTACGAATGCGGCGCTGCTGTTTGTCGCGTTTCCGTTCGTTGCCTTCTTTCTGCTTTATGGCGGCGGGCTGCGCGGTTTCGCCGTCGGATGGAGTGCCGATGTGCTGTCAAACCTGATCGGCAGTATCGGCGATGCCGGCGCAAAGTTGACCAGCCTTGGGTTGGGACAGCAGCTTCCTGTTGCCGCGTTGCTGCTCAAATGGCTGGGCGACGGCATCGTAATCGCGAGTACGGTTGCGCTCTACCTTGTCTTTCCGCTTGCGTGGTTGCAGCGCCAGAGTCTGGCGTCTGGTCAGCCCGTATGGGCCGACTTGGCGGTGACGGCACTTTTGGTTTCACTCGCTGTATTCTTTCTGAGCGGCGGATTCCGCAATGGGTGGCGACCTCTGTTCACGAGCCTCGCAATATTTGCAGGCATTGGCATTATCATTGCCGTGATGGGTCTCGATCGCGGCGGGCTACCTGTTGTCGATAGCCGACTTTGGGGCGGTCTTCTGGTCACGCTCGTCGTATCGGTCACGGGGATAGTTGCATCGATGCCGGTGGGCGTCGCACTCGCGTTGGGGCGGCGGTCATCGATTCCGCTGGTACGAATATTCTCGGTCGCATTCATCGAGTTCTGGCGTGGCGTTCCGCTGATCACCGTACTGTTCTTTGCCACCTACATGCTTCCCTTGTTCTTACCCGGGAATTTCACCGTCGATGGCCTGCTCAGAGTTTTGATCGGTATTGCGCTGTTTGCCGGGGCGTACAATGCCGAAGTGATCCGCGGCGGCTTGCAGGCTGTACCGAGAGGACAGTCCGAAGCCGCTCAAGCACTCGGGCTTTCTCATGCGAAGACGACGGGCTTGATCGTGATGCCGCAGGCGCTGCGACATGTCATTCCAGGTCTCGTCAACAGCTTCATTGCGCTCTTCAAGGATACATCCCTGGTATCGATCGTGGCGCTGTTTGACTTGCTCGGCAGTCTGCGCGCTTCGTTTGCCGATCCGGTATGGGCAACGCCGACGACGCTCTTCACCGGATTTGCCTTCACGGGCATCATCTATTTCGTGTTCTGCTTTGCGATGTCGCGTTACTCCCTGTTTGTCGAACGCCGCTTGAATGTGCATCGGCGGAGTTGAGTGTTGATCATGGCAGAGAACTCAATCGTCAGCGTTTCCGGCCTAAATAAATGGTACGGCGAATTCCATGTCCTGCGCGACATCAATCTCGATGTCGGGCGCGGCGAACGCATCGTCATCTGCGGACCGTCAGGCTCGGGCAAGTCGACGTTGATCCGTTGCATGAATGCACTGGAGGAGTTTCAGGAAGGGCGCATCGTCGTCGATGGCATCGAACTTGGCCCCCGCCTGCGTCGTGTCGATGAAGTGCGGCGGGAAGTCGGGATGGTGTTTCAGAGTTTCAATCTGTTCCCGCACCTGACGGTCTTGGAAAACTGTACATTGGCGCCGATTTGGGTTCGGCATATGCCGAAGAAGGACGCCGAGGCAGCGGCGATGAAGTATCTCGAGCGCGTCCGTATTCCCGACAAGGCTGATAAATATCCGGGACAGATTTCCGGCGGTCAGCAGCAGCGCGTCGCAATTGCCCGCGCGCTTACGATGAATCCGAAAGTCATGCTGTTCGACGAGCCGACGTCGGCCCTCGATCCGGAAATGGTCAAGGAGGTGCTCGACACCATGGTCGACCTGGCCGAGGAAGGCATGACCATGCTGGTGGTGACCCATGAAATGGGATTCGCCAAGGAAGTCGCCGATCGCGTTGTCTTCATGGACGCCGGCCAGATCATCGAGGCGAACACGCCGGCGAATTTCTTTACCAGTCCGCAACACGCGCGGACCCAGCTTTTTCTAAGCCAGATCCTGCGCTGAGTTGCCCGGCAGCTATCAGGTCTTTTCGAAAGGAATACTGATGTTGCTGCGGCGTTCGAGCCATTCCGGAACGGGAAGGTTCTTCGACCGCATGAAGGCCGGATTGAACAGCTTCGACTGATAGCGATTTCCGGAGTCGCAGAGGATCGTGACGATCGTCTTGCCCGGACCGATCTGTTTTCCGAGGCGAATAGCGCCCGCGATATTGACGCCGGTCGAGCCGCCGAGGCAAAGCCCCTCGTGTTCGAGCAGATCGTAAATGATCGGCACGGCTTCCTCGTCGGGGATGAGATAGGCTTCGTCAACCTTGGCATTGGCGATGACGGGCGTTACCCGGCCAAGGCCGATGCCTTCTGTGATCGATCCGCCGGGCGTTGCCTTGGCTTGGCCATTCTTGAACAACTCGTACATCGCGGCGCCGCGTGGATCGGCGACGCCGATCACGATGTCTTTCTTCTTTGACTGAAGGAAAGCGCTGGTGCCGGCGAGCGTTCCGCCGGTGCCGATCGAGCAGATAAAACCATCGACCTTGCCGTCGGTCTGCTCCCAGATCTCCGGCCCCGTCGAAACGTAGTGAGCCTTGGGGTTGTCGAGGTTGTTCCATTGATCGGCGAACAGCACGCCGTTGGGCTCGGTCTTGCGCAGCTGGTCGGCAAGGCGTTTGGCGACATGCTGGTAGTTGTTAGGATTGCTGTAGGGCAGGGCCGGCACTTCGACGAGTTCGGCTCCGCACAGCCGCAGCATGTCTTTCTTTTCCTGGCTCTGCGTTTCCGGGATCACGATTAGCGTGCGATAGCCGCGCGCGCTCGCCACCACCGCTAACCCAATGCCGGTGTTGCCAGCAGTACCCTCGACCACCAGGCCGCCCGGCTTGAGGTCGCCTCGCTTTTCAGCCTCGAGGATCATCTGCTTGCCGGCGCGATCCTTGACCGACTGACCGGGATTCATGAACTCGGCCTTTCCGAGAATGATGCAGCCGGTCAATTCCGAGGCACGATTGAGTTTGATGAGTGGCGTATGGCCGATGGCTTCGACCACATCTTGATTAATTTTCATGAGAGGATGGTTCTTGTCAGCAGGTTGCGGATTGTCGCTTGCAACCTAGTCCACGTGGTAAAGGGGCACAAGTGAGCTATCCGGCCACAGGATTGGGCCGGTGGCGCGCCGTGCCTAGGGAGATTTCGCGAGGATCACTTGCCTGACATCGATGTTTCCGGACAGGAAGCCGGCCTCGCAATAAGCCAGGTAGTACTCCCAAAGCCGCTTGAAGCGATCGTCGAAACCCAGCGATTTGATATTGGGCCACGCTGTGCGAAAATTGTTTCTCCATGTCGCGAGCGTCTTGGCATAATCTTGTCCGAAAATGCGTTCGCGAATGACAGGAACCCCGAAGCGATCTCCCATCGATTTCAGCACGCCGGGGGAAGGCAGCATGCCGCCTGGAAAGATATAACGTTGTATGAAATCGACCTCGCGTCGATAGGTTTGGAAAAAGCGATCCTGAATGGTGATCGCCTGGATGCCGGCAAGGCCGCCGGGGCGCAGGCGGTCGCGTATTTGTGAAAAATATTGCGGCCAGAATTGCTCTCCGACGGCTTCGATCATCTCGATGGATGCGATGCGATCGTATTGGCCGCGCTCATCGCGATAATCCTGAAATCTGATCTCCACTTTGTCGTTGAGGCCAGCATCCTGAATGCGTTGTCGCGCGAAGTCCCGCTGCTGTTCACTGATCGTCAGTCCAACGACGTGAACGTCATAGTTCTTCGCCGCGAATTCGGCGAATCCGCCCCAACCGCAACCGATTTCGAGCAGGTTTTGCCCGGGTCGTAGGTCGATTGCTTCGGCGAGGCGGCGAAACTTGTTGTGTTGAGCTGCGGTCAGATCGTGAGTGCCGTTCTCAAACAGGGCCGATGAATAGGTCATGCTCGGATCGAGCCATGCCGAATAGAACGCATTGCCGATGTCGTAGTGAGCATAGATGTTGCGTCGGGCCTGCCGCGGCGTATTTCGATTGAACCAGTGCCGGACCAGTTGAACGAGACGCATGACCGGATTTTCGCCCAGCATGGCCTGAATCATTTCCTGATTGACGCAGAAGAGATACAGGAACTGCGTGAGGTCCGGCGTGTCCCATTCGCCGCGAAGATAGGCTTCCGCGATTCCGATATCGCCACCGTTCAGCAGCCGCGTCGCAAAGCTGTAATTGTAGAGTGTCATTGCCGCGGAAGGACCGGGCTCCACGCCACCAAGGCGAAGGCGTCGTCCGTCGGGCAGCGTCACGTCGAGTGTGCCCCGACGAAGCTTTGACCCGTACCGGATGGCGAGCTGCACAGTGCGCGGCAAATCCGGCAGCGACGTTGCCACGCTTTCCGGCGTAACCCGGATCAAATCAGGCATTGGCAGACCCATCAGCGAGAGGCTGCTCGGCGTCCGGGCGATCTCCTTCAAGTCGGCATCGGTTGCGGTCGCAATCGACGGGACCAGCGAGCTTCCTCTTGTGGCCTGGATTTCGTTTTCGCCCCCAGGTATTCGACGTCACTATATGCCAAGCTTTGTCGGGTCGCCAAGCTGCTTTGTGGTGCAGCTTGCGTCATGTCGGGGCACGAGATTGGTCCCCTTCAGCCAAAGCCGCAAAGCTTCCCAATGAATCGCCGCAAGGATCTTGAGGGTAACGAGGGGAAGAGCGGCAAAGGATCGCAGCAGCGCTCTTGTCGTCAACTCACGGCGGCGGCCGTTAAAAGTCGCCGCGAGCAGTGGGCCGCCGGTGTCGGTCTCCAGAATACGGAGTTTCACTGTGTCGCCTGGGGGCGAGATGCGAAAGTAATAGCGGGCAGTCATCGTAATGAACGGTGAGACGTAGAATTGTTTGTCATGCTGTTGCCGCAAGCCGGCGGCGCTAGCCTGACCCGGCCGTACCGGTAGCACATACGAATGGATGTCGCCGAAGGTGTTGCGCACCTCATAAATCATCATAACGAGGTTGCCGTTCGCGCCATGACAAAAATAGACCGACAAAGGATTGAATACGTATCCCAGCAGGCGTGGATAGCAGAGCAGCACGATCCTGCCACCCGTCAGGTCGATCCCGTGAGCGGCGGCGCAGCTATCGACGTAGCCGCGCAACTTACTTCCATCCCGCCTGCCATGATCGGACTCGTGAAAGCTGTAAAGCGCTGCGCGATTGACACCGAATAACGGCGAGAGACGATCAGCTTCCGTGAGCCGATCGATATCGATGGCAAGGCTCATCACGCGATAGCTGAAACGATGGGCACGCGGGCGCAGGCGGGCATGCATGACGCTGCCAAAGTACAGTGCCGCCGCTCTTGTCGGAGTGCGCATAGTTGCGTTGCTGGGTGCAATCGCGCCGTGCATCTTATTCGGCCGCCTCCTTGAATTGTGAGACTGAAGGACGCCACGGCACGGGCGCGCCGAGGGCTTCGGCCACGCCAAGGCCGGATTTTAATCCATCCTCATGGAACCCGTATCCGGTCCATGCCCCGCAGAACCACGTCCGGCGCTGGCCTTGGATCTCATGCAGGCGCTTCTGCGCTGCGAAAGCGGCTGCATTGAAAACCGGATGATCGCACGTGTATCTGCCGAATGTCAGAGCAGGGTCCGGCGCAACCGGCGGATTTAGGCTGACAAACAATGGCCGCGTGGCGTCGATCCCCTGCAACTGATTCATCCAGTATGTGACGGCGACATCATTGATAGGTGTACCCTCACGAGGCCAGCGCAGGAAATTCCACGACGCCCATGCCTTCCGTCGTTTCGGCATGAGCCGAACATCGCGATGCAAGTAAATCTCATTGGGCGCGTAGCCGATGTTGCCGAGGATTGCTCGCTCGTCGTTGCTCGCATCGCCAAGCATGGCGAGGGCTTGGTCGCTATGCGCGGCAATCACCACATGGTCGTAAAGTTGGGAGTGGCCCAGGCTGTCGTTCACGATCACGCCATTCGATTTGCGCTCGATCGACGTGACGCCGCATCCCAGCCTTAATTGTTTTCCGAAGGTCGCTGTGAGCTTTTCGACATAACGTCGGCTGCCGCCTGCGACAGTCCGCCAGATCGGACGATCATATTGCAGTAGCCGATGATTATCGAAAAACGCCACGAAGTTTTCGGCCGGAAAATTCAACATCTCGTTCGCCGGCGCTGACCAGATCGCGGCCCCCATTGGAGCCAGATAGTCGGTCAGGAGTCGCGGTGCGAAACGATTCTGGGCAAAGTACTCCCCGAGTGTGAAGCCGGCCAATCGTCCCTTTGCGTAGTCTTCGACGCTTTGCCGATTGAATCTCAGGATATCTTTTAGCATCCGGAGGTATGATGGCGAGCAGAGGTTTTGCGGTTGCGCAAAGAGGCCCATCGCCGTCTCGCCCCAGTTGTTGCCGCCGCCTTTCCATTCGAAGCGACCGGCGTCGGCGCTGACGGAAAAACTCATGCAGCTCTCGAGCGTCTCGATCCCGAGATGCGCGAAGAGTGCGCTCAGATCCGGGTAATTCAACTCATTATAGACGATAAAGCCGACGTCCACACTGAGCGGGGCGCCGTCGTAGTCGATCGTGACGGTGTGACTGTGGCCTCCCGGCCTTAACTCGCGCTCGTAAATGGTGACTTGATATTGTCTGGACAGCGCCCACGCTGCGGCATTCCCCGCGATCCCCGTTCCCACCACCGCAACCCGCATTCCAGAGCCCCTCTCAAGATGTCCCGCCGAGCTACGGTGGAGGTGGCCGGCGAGTTTCAAATCGGGAGTTGGGGAGATTGGGGACGGGCAGTCGGGACGCCCAACCGGCGATCCGGTAACATGAATTCTTGGTAAGTGTGTCCTGTCTGTTCCGGCGCCGATTGAACTTGTCCGCTAAAATAGCGGAGAACTGCACGTTTGGCGGAAGCCGTGGAGGACGGTCGCAGGCCCTGGAAAAGGCTTAGAGGACTGTTGCCGGTTCGGTACGCCAGCTAGAATGGCAAAATTGAGTCCTTAGAGGCCGTGGCTGTGAAAGCGTTGGGAACGTCCCCCGTGAACCAACATTCCGCGATCTGGCGGTCCGGCTTTACCGCCGGGGCGCGATGTGGGGGTGTGCGTGAACGGTGAGTTGCCGGCAACTCTGCGATTATGGTCCCGGGCTTTTTCGTCGTGGTTTCATCCGACAAAGTGGCTGGCATTGGGAGCGCTCGCCATCACTGTGTCAGGTTGCATGCTGACCAAGGATATTCCGGATCCTGCGCTGGATGTTCCGGCGAAATACCGTGCCGCATCCTCATCTGCGGAGCGGGAGCTTCCGAAGCTGGATTGGTGGCGCGGTTTTCGGTCGCGTGAACTCACCGCGTTGATGGAGGAAGCCCAGACCGTCAATCTGGACATTGCGGCGGCGAGCGCGCGAATCCTTCAGGCGGACGCGCAAGCACGTATTGCCGGTGCCGCGCTGCTGCCCTCATTGAGTGCTGGCGATCAGGCGACGCGGTCGCGGAATTCCGGATCGAGCTCGAATGGTTTGACCAATGGCGGTCGTGAGGTGACGAACTACTCGTCGTCGTTGAGTGCAAGCTACCAAATCGACTTCTGGGGCAAAAATCGCGATGCTGCGCTGGCGGCCGAGGAGACGGCCACTGCAAATAGATTTGATCGCGACGTGGTTGCGCTGACCACACTCACCAGCGTCGCCAATGCCTATTTCCAGGTTCTCACGGCACAGGATCGGATCCGCACGGCGGAGCGCAATATCGCCAGCGCCCGCAACATCTTGGAGGCGATCAAGGAGCGGCTACGCGCGGGCACCGGAACGGACCTCGACGTTGCGCAACAGGAAAGCGTGCTCGCCAATCAGCGTGCGGCTGTTCCGCCGTTGCGACAAACGCTGGCGCAAAACATGAATGTGCTCGCGACTTTGGTGGCGCGACCTCCCGAAAGCCTCAATGTAACGGGTGGTTCGCTCAATCGCATTGGATCGCCGCGGGTGACGCCCGGCCTACCGTCGGATCTGCTTACCCAGCGGCCGGATATCCGACGCCAGGAGGCCGCGCTCGCGTCGGCTACGGCGAATGTCGGGAGCGCGCGCGCGCAATTTTTCCCGACGATTCAGTTGACCGGGCAGGGCGGGTATCAGAGCGCGGCACTCGTTTCGCTGTTTACGCCTCAAGCGGCTTTCTTCAGCCTTGCCGCCGGACTGACGCAGCCCATCTTCGACGGTGGCGCCATCCAGGGCAATTTCGACAATGTCAAAGCCAAACAGGATGAATTGCTGCAGACCTATCGGAAGACCGTTGTCTCGGCTTTTGCCGATGTCGACAACGCCCTGGTCGCAATCAAGCAGACCACCGAGCGGCTGCGGTTGCAGCGCGAGGTCGTGAGCGCCTCCCGACGTGCCTTTCAACTTTCCGAACAGCAGCTCCGAGCGGGGACCGCAGATATCGTGACTGTGTTGAACACGCAATTGACGTTATTTCAGGCCGAGGATTCACTCTCGCAGGCTCAGCTAGCCCGCCTGCAGGCAATCGTCAGCCTGTATCAGGCGTTGGGTGGTGGCTGGGAACCGAAAGCAGAAGGGCCGGTCAATGCTCTTTAAGCCGGACAACAATCAATCGGCGAAGCCCGTGGGCGACAGGGTTGCCAGCGTCGCGTCGGGTGCACGGCGGCGGATCGTTTCGATTGTCATCGTGCTGCTGATTGTCGGCGGCCTTGGCTATATCGGCTGGACCGCACTTCAGCAAAAGCAGACGCGCAATCAGGTCCGCCCGGATTCGACTGTGCCGGTGTTGGCGGCAACGCCGCACATTGCCGATGTTCCGGTCTATCTCGATGGTGTGGGAACCGTCCGTGCATTGAATACGGTGACGGTGCGTGCGCAGGTCGATGGCAAACTCGCCACGGTGAATTTCACCGAGGGGCAGGACGTCAAGCAGGGTGACGTTTTGGCCGAGATCGATCCGGTGATCTATCAGGCCCAATACGATCAGACGGTAGCCAAGAAAGCCCAGGACGAGGCGCTGCTGGCCAATGCCCGCACCGATCTCGCGCGCTACCAACAGCTTGCTGCATCCAATGCGGGATCGAAGCAACAGGCCGACACCCAGCGCGCGACGGTTGCTCAGCTCGAAGCGCAGGTGAAATCCGATCAGGCCGCGATCGACAATGCACAGGCAACGCTCGGCTATACCAAAATAGTTGCGCCGATTTCCGGTCGCGCCGGACTGCGGCAAATCGATAAAGGCAACATCATTCATGCTTCGGATGCGACCGGTTTGGTCGTCATTACCCAGCTTCAGCCGATTGCAGTGCAGTTCAGCCTGCCGCAACAGCAGATCGTCCGGGTCAACGCGGCCATGGCTAAAGGGCCTTTGACGGTCGATGTTTTCGGCAATGACGGCAAGACCGTGATCGAGAGCGGGGCGCTCAAGGGGGTCGATAACCAGGTCGATCCGACCACTGGCACCGTGAAACTGAAAGCCGAGTTTCCCAACGCCTCCTATCAATTGTGGCCGGGCCAATTCGTCAGCGTTCGGCTGAAAGTCGAGACACTTTCGCAGGCTGTCGTTGTTCCGACGTCTGCCGTCCAGCGCGGTCCGGCTGGGACGTTCAGCTACGTGATCGGCGAAGGCGATGTGGTGACGGCCAAGCCTATCGTCGTAACACAGCAGAACGAAACGGATGCCGTCATTGCAAGCGGACTGTCCACTTCAGATCGTGTTGTGACGAGCGGATTTGCGAATCTGTCCGATGGCGCAAAGGTCCGCATTGGACGCAGCGATCAGTCCATTACACCCGATCTGGCACCGCGAAAGCGCGAGCGTAAGGGTGGGCCGGGCGACAACGGCGGACAGCGTGATCGCGCAAAAGACCAAACTGGCCAAAAGCAGCAGAAGGGCCAGGCCGAACCGGCGCAGGGCAATCCGCAGTCCGGCGCCGCCAAAGCACAGCCGTGATGCGGATCGAGTGCCTTGAAGTTGGATCGGCGGTATTGAGTGCGTCGCCATGAGCGTTTCGGAACCGTTCATCCGCCGCCCCATCGCAACCTCCCTGCTTGGGATTGCGCTGTTGATCGGCGGCGCGTTGGGTTACTGGGGCTTGCCGGTCTCCGCGCTGCCGCAGGTCGATTTCCCGACAGTGCAGGTCACGACGCAATTGCCGGGTGCAAGCCCCGATGTCGTTGCCTCCCTTCTGACCGCACCGTTGGAGCGGCAGCTCGGGCAAATTCCATCACTGACGTCGATGACGTCGACCAGTTCATTCGGCGTCAGCCAGATTTCGCTTCAATTCGACCTCAACCGCGACATCGATGGCGCTACGCAGGATGTGCAGGCAGCCATCAATGCCGCAGCAGGAGTCCTGCCCAAAAACCTGCCTTACCCGCCGGTGTACGCCAAGGTGAACCCCGCCGACGCGCCGGTCATGACACTGGCGCTGACGTCGGACACGATATCGCTTCGTGCCATGAGCGACCTGGCCGACACGCTGTTGGCGCAGCGTTTGAGCCAGATCTCGGGAGTGGGGCGTGTCGCTATTCTCGGCGGCCTGAAGCCCGCCGTGCGTATCCAGGCAGATCTGGCACGGCTTGCTGCCTATGGCATTGCCATGGAAGATTTGCGCAACGCGATCGCGGGCGCCAACGTGTCAGGTCCCAAGGGATCGCTGGATGGCGCACAGCAGGCCTACACGATTGCCGCCAACGACCAGATCGCGGTTGCGGACGCGTACAAGCCGATCATCATCGCCTACCGTAACGGATCGCCGGTGACGATTGGCGATGTTGCCCAGATCGTTGACGGCCTTGAGAACGACCGGACGGGTGGCTGGTATCAAGGCACGCCCGCCGTCATCATCGACATCCAGCGCCAGCCCGGTGCTAACGTGATCGATGTCGTCAAGCAGATTCAGGCACAGATCCCGAAACTGCAACAAGCGATACCCGCCGGCGTCAAGCTGACCATCGTCAGCGACCGGACGGTCACCATCCGCGCGTCGGTCCGCGACGTACAGTTCACGCTGATCCTGAGCGTTGTGCTGGTGACGCTGGTGGTGCTGCTGTTCCTCCGCTCGATGCGAGCCACTCTGATTGCCGGTGTGGCGTTGCCGCTATCGCTGATCACCAGTTTCGGCGTGATGTATTTTGCCGGGTTCAGTCTCGACAATCTTTCGCTGATGGCCCTCACCATCGGCACCGGTTTCGTGGTCGACGATGCCATCGTCATGATCGAAAACATCGTCCGCCATATGGAGAATGGTGAAAGCGCGATGGAGGCGGCGCTGACGGGCGCACGCGAAATCGGCTTTACCGTCATTTCATTGACCGTCTCGCTGATTGCGGTGTTCATCCCGCTGCTCTTCATGTCCGGCCTCATTGGTCGAATGTTCCGTGAATTTGCGTTGACGTTGACAATTGCAGTGGTGACGTCCGCCATCGTGTCGCTGACGCTGACTCCGATGATGTGTTCCCGGTTGCTTCGGCATGCGGGGGAGGAACGATCGCTCCCCGGGCTTGCCGCCGTCAGCCGCGTCATTGACCGCATGGTCGAACTCTACCATTCGACGCTCTTACGGGTGTTGCGACACCAGCGCGCCACGCTGGTCGTGACCTTCGCAACCATCATCGCAACTCTGGTGCTGTATGTGGTGGCCCCGAAGGGGTTCCTGCCGTTGCAGGACACGTCATCGATCACGGCGGTGACGGAGGCCGGTCCAGACGTCTCGTTCGCCGAAATGCAGAGCCGTCAGGCCGAGGCCGCCAGCGCAATCGGCGCTGATCCGGACATCATCGGCGTGGTTTCCGTGATCGGAGCCGGATCGGTAAATCCGACCACCAATGTAGGCAGACTGGTGATGACGCTGAAGCCGCGCGGCGAGCGGCGCTCCGATATCTCACAGGTGATCGATCGGTTGAAGCAGCGTGTGGCGTCGATCCCCGGGATGACGGTCTATTTCCAGCCGGTGCAGGATATTCAGATCAGCACCCGATCGAGCCGCTCGCAGTATCAATACACGCTGACCGCAACCGACGCCGCCGAAGTGACGCTTTGGGCTAATCGGCTGGTCACGGAGATGCGGCGCGATCCCATTTTCCAGGACGTATCGTCCGAAGCGCAGGAGGGCGGCCTGCGGGCATCGCTCGACATCGACCGGCAAAGAGCAGGGCAGCTTGGCGTGTCGCTGCAGGGAGTTACCGACACGCTTAACGATGCATTTGCGCAGCGGCAGATTTCGACAATCTACGGACAAGCGAACCAGTACCGCGTTGTGCTGGAAGCGATGCCGGAATTTCAGAGCGATCCGTCCGTCCTGTCCAAGCTTTATTTGCCGGGAGCCGCCGGCGCGCAGGTGCCGATCTCTGCCGTGGCTACGTTGAAGCGCACGACCGCGCCATTGGCGATCTCGCACCAGGCGCAGTTTCCAGCGGTGTCGCTCAGCTTCAATCTGGCACCGGGTGAAGCGCTGGGCGATGCGGTGAATGCAGTCAAGGCGATCGAAGCGCGGATTGGCATGCCCAGCAATATCGTCGGCCTGTATTCGGGCGATGCCGCCGAATTCTCACGCTCGCTGGCGGGGCAGCCATGGCTGATCCTGGCGGCATTGATCACGATCTACATCGTGCTGGGCGTGCTCTATGAAAGTTATATCCACCCCATCACGATCCTGTCGACGCTGCCGTCGGCGGGTGTTGGGGCCATTCTGGCGCTGATGCTGTGCGGTCAGGATTTGTCGGTGATTGGCTTGATCGGCATCATCCTGTTGATGGGCATCGTCAAGAAAAACGCGATTATGATGATCGACTTCGCTCTGGAAGCGGAACGGCATCAGGGCATGTCATCCTACGATGCCATCGTTCAGGCTTGCCTGTTGCGGTTCCGTCCGATCATGATGACGACGCTCGCCGCATTGTTTGGTGCGTTGCCTCTGGCATTGGAGAGCGGGACGGGTGCAGAGTTGAGATTTCCGCTTGGCGTTTCGATCATCGGCGGTTTGCTGCTAAGCCAACTCCTGACGCTCTATACGACACCGGTGATCTACCTCGCTCTCGATCGGTTGAACCGAAAGATCGAGAAGGCCGTTCCGCCAGTTGGTCCGGATTTGCCGCCGGTCGCGGGTGCGACGGAGGGAATGTAGGCGATGGCGTCATTGTCCGAGCCATTCATCAGGCGACCGGTCGGCACCACGTTGCTGGCAATCGGCCTGTTGTTGCTTGGAATGGTCGCTTATCACTTCCTGCCTGTCGCCTCCGTTCCCAATGTCGATTTTCCGATGATCCGGGTATCGGCATCGCGACCGGGTGCCGACCCCTCGGTGATGGCGGCGACGGTGGCCGCGCCCCTGGAGCGGCGGCTCGGTGAAATCTCTGGAATCGAGCAGATCACTTCGACCAGTTCGCTGGGGTCGACCAGCATTCAGTTGCAATTCGCGATTGGTCGCGACATCGATCGCGCGGCGCGGGACGTGCAGGCTGCGATCAATGCATCGCTCGCGGACTTGCCGACCGACTTGCCGACGTTGCCCCGCTTCCGCAAGGCCAACTCGGCGGCGGCGCCAGTGTTCATTCTGGCCTTGACCTCGAAAACGATTTCACCGAGTGCCATCTACGATGTCGCCGACACGGTAATCGCGCAGCGCATCTCCCAGGTGCCCGGCGTGGGCGAAGTGATCGTAAGCGGCGCCGATCAACCGGCTGTGCGCATCGAACTCAATCCGGTTGCGCTTTCGAACGCCGGGATTGCAACTGACGACGTCAGAACTGCAATCGTCAACGCCAATCCGTTGGGGCCGGTTGGTATCTTCAACGGCGGGCGGCAGAGCGAAACCTTATCGATCAACCCGCAAATGCGGTCTGCGGCCCAATTTCGCGAAATCCTCATCAAGAGCAGTAACGGCAGCTTTCTGCGATTGTCGGATGTCGCGACGGTGCGCGATGCGACCCGCAACAGCCGTTCGATTGCATGGTTCAACAAACAGCCAGCGGTGCTGTTGCTCATTACCAAGCAGGGCGACGCCAATGTGATCGATACGGTCGATCGGGTGAAGGCCTTGTTGCCGGAACTCAAGCAATGGATTCCTGCCGCAATTGAGATTTCGACACTAACCGACCGCACCGGCACGATCCGCGCGAGCGTCGAGGACATGGAATGGACCCTGGGCGCGACGGTGCTGTTGGTCATGTTCGTGGTGTTTGTCTTCCTGCGCCGATTGACTCCGACCGTTGCCGCCGGCGTTTCGGTCCCCCTGGCGTTGGCGGGCACCTGCGCCGGCATGTGGCTGGCGGGCTTTTCGATCGACAACCTGTCTCTCATGGCGCTCGCGATCTCGGTCGGTTTCGTGGTCGACGACGCGATCGTCATGATCGAGAATATGTATCGCAATCTCGAGCGGGGCATGGCGCCGTATCAGGCTGCGCTCGATGGCGCCAGGCAGATCGGGTTCACTGTGCTGTCCATCAGCCTGTCGTTGGTGGCGGCTTTCACGCCACTGATTTTCATGGATGGTATCGTCGGACGGCTGCTGCGCGAATTTTCGCTGACGCTGACATTTGCGATCATGGTTTCGACCATCGTATCTCTTACCGTCACGCCGATGATCTGCGCTCACTACATCAAGGGGGCGGTATCGCATAATGAGACCTGGTTCGATCGCGTAGCCGAACGGACGCTGGGCGCAATCGTCGGATTCTACGAGCGGACGCTCCGGGTCGTGCTCGGCTTTCCGTTCCTGACGATGATCGTGTTTCTCGCCACCATCGGCTTGACCGTGACGCTCTATGTCAAGACGCCCAAGGGGTACTTCCCGTCCGACGATAGCGGATTGATCATCGGATCGACGCGGGCATCGCCTGATATTTCGTTTCAGTCGATGCGCGACCTGCAACAACGCGTTGCGGATATCGTCATGGCCGATAGCGCTGTGGAGGGTATTGGCTCGATTGTGGGGGGGACCAGCGGATCGGGAGGCCAGAACCGCGGCCAGATGTTCATCAGCCTGAAGCCACCCGAGCAGCGTCTCGGGTCGACGACACAGAATGTCATCGACCGCATCCGCCCCAGGCTTAGCGCAATACCGGGTATTCGCCTGTTCGTTTTTGCCGCACAGGATATTCGTGCTGGGGGACGGCAGAGCGATTCCGACTACCAGTACACGCTCACCAGCACCGATCTCGATCTCTTGCAGAAGTGGGCGCCCATCGTCGGCAAGCGGATGGAGACGGTCGAAGGTATCACCGACGTCTCCAGCGATCGTGATCCGGGTGGACTACAACTCAATCTCACCATCGACCGCAAGGCCGCATCGAGCCTCGGCGTGCGTGTGCAGGATATCGATAACGCACTTAACAATGCTTTTTCGCAGCGGCAGATCTCAACGATCTACACCCAGCGTAATCAGTATCAGGTGGTGCTGGAAACGCTGCCGCACTATCAGAACGATCCTTCAGACCTGGATCACGTATTTGTCGCGGGCGCCAATGGTGTGCAGGTTCCGTTGTCTGCCGTGGTGCATTATACGCGTGGGCTGTCGCCGCTGGCCGTTTATCATTCGGGATCGTTCCCATCGACGACGGTCTCGTTCGGTCTGCTGCCGAATGTGCCGCTCGAGGTCGCGACGGCAAATATTCAGCGCGCGGTCGACGAATTGCATATGCCGGAGGGAATCCGCGCGAGCTTCGAAGGCAATGCCGGGGATTTCCGCAAGACCACCGGTCGGCAGCCGCTATTGATCCTCGCAGCGCTGATCGCGATGTATATCGTGCTAGGCGTGCTCTACGAGAGCCTGCTGCATCCGCTGACCATCATCTCGACACTGCCATCGGCGGGGCTGGGGGCTTTGCTGGCGCTGCAAGTGACAAACTCGCCGCTGACGATCATCGCCTTTGTCGGCATCATTCTGTTAATCGGCATCGTCAAGAAGAACGGCATCATGATCGTCGACTTCGCGCTGGAGGCCGAGCGTCATCGCGGGCTTTCATCTGAAGATGCGATCTTCGAAGCCTGCATCGCGCGTTTCCGCCCAATCCTGATGACGACCCTCGCGGCCTTGTTCGCCGGCTTGCCGCTGATCCTCGCGATGGGTCCGGGTACCGAACTGCGGCGGCCGTTGGGCATTACCATCATTGGCGGCTTGTTCGTGTCCCAGATCCTGACGCTTTACACGACGCCGGTGATTTATCTGCTGATCGATCGTCTGCGCCGCCGGCGCGAGGCGGTACCGTCGGCGGCCCCGGCAGAATAGCCGGCCGCCATCGCGACTGTCTGTTGCTGGCTCATCAAGTGCAGCGTATAGCGGGACATGACCGAGCATCCTCACCCTGAAGCCGTCCTGACACCAGCCCCAATCCCTGAATGCGGCCGCTGTCACAAGCCGGAGCCGCTCTGCGTTTGCGACAGCATTGCGCCGGTTGAAAACCGGCTGTCGCTGCTGATCCTGCAACATCCGCAAGAGCAGGACCGGGCGCTTGGCACCGCGCGACTGACCGCCCTCCACTTCAAGGATGCAACGTTCAAAATCGGCCTGTCGTGGCCCAGCCTGTCCAAGGCGCTCGGTCGCACCGTCCACGATCCGTCGCGCTGGGCCGTGCTCTATCTTGGCTCGGCCAAGGTCGCGGATTTCGACACGGATCGGACGGTTGTGGCACTCAATCGAAAGGGCGAGATGGAGGAGGGCCAGCGGGCCATCCTGCGGGATCTCGAGGGGGTTATTCTACTGGATGGGACCTGGAGCCAGGCCAAGGCTTTGTGGTGGCGCAATGCCTGGATGTTGAAGTGCCAGCGTGTCATCCTCGGACCGACAAGACCGTCGCGTTACGGCAAATTGCGGCGGGAACCTCGTCGCGACGGGCTTTCGACAATCGAGGCCGCTGCGATGCTGATCGGCAGTCTCGAGCAACGTCCGGACATCGAGGCGGCGTTGTATGGCAGTTTCGAGCGAATGCTTGCCAAATACCGGCAAGCTCAAGCCGAATTTCCTGAGCTACGCGATCGCCCAAAGCCGCGCCGCGATTATCGGCGGCGCAAGCGGGCTTAGGAGATTATTGAGGGCTGAGCTGAATTGGAGGCCACGTCCGGAATTGAACCGGAGTAAACGGTTTTGCAGACCGCTGCGTAACCACTCCGCCACGTGGCCCCTTGCGCGATCTCATATACGCCATCGGCAGAATAGGCAACCGAGCGGGGGGTCCAAATCAAGACGTCCCCGCTGGTGGATTGCGTCATTTTCGGGTCGCGCCGAACGATGCTGCTGACATTCAGCAGGACGCAGACCATCCTTCAGGAAATGGGATGAAGGGCCATTCGATGCCGTTGTCGTTGGCTGCAGTCGGCAGCGCGCCAAATTCCATTGAATGAAGCGCGGGCTGCTCCTCGATGTCGAGCTCCATCGTCGCTCTGACATTGTCCAGCAGTCGGTTAAATTCGATCTCGGTCATGGCCTTCCCCGTTGTTGAAGGCAGCATGGCAAAGAGCTTTTGTTTCCCGATTGCGGAAACCCCTAAAATTGTATCGAATTGCGCGAAATTCCGAGGTTACGATCGGTATTCTGACCGCTCAGCCTTTCATCGCGATGATCGGCGGCTTTGATGGCAGAATGTCGCGCGTGAGTTTTTGACGGTGAAAGCCAGATGGATACGTCCGCCAGCGATGCCAAGAACGCCGATCAGATCGCTTACTGGAACGGTGCCGCTGGGGAGCGTTGGTCCAATCAGCAGCTCAGGCAGGAGGTGGTATTCGCGCCGATCTCCAAGCTTCTGATCGATTGCGCCCGGCCGCAGCAGGGTGAACGGATTATTGATGTTGGATGCGGCTGCGGCGCCCTGACGATCGACCTGAGTACGATCGTGGGTCCATCGGGGCATGTGCGTGGCATCGATATTTCCCGGCCAATGCTGGCTCGTGCCAGACAACTCGCACCAAGGGGCGCTTCCATCGATTTCACGCTAGCGGATGCGACAATCTATCCCTTCGAGCCTGGCGTGACGGATCTGTTGATTTCGCGGTTCGGCGTGATGTTTTTTGCCGATCCAGCCAGGTCGTTCGCCAATCTGCGGAAGGCGCTGTGCAAGGAAGGCCGGCTGGCATTTGTCTGCTGGCGCGAGCCACGGGAAAATCCGTGGCTGCTCGAGCCAATGAAAGCGGTCTACCGGCATGTTCCAAAGTTGCCGCCGCTTGGCCCGGAGGATCCGGGGCCGTTTTCGTTCGCCGTGCCGCAACGCGTCAACCGCATCCTTTCGGAAGCCGGGTTCGCGCAAGCGGAGTTGCAGCCTTATGATATGAAGCTGGATATATCGGCAGGTGAGGGGCTCGATGCCGCGGTCAGGTCAGCGGCCGAGATTGGTCCGGCCAACCTTGCAATGGAGGGGCAGCCCGAATCTGTGAGGGCGGCCGCCATCGAGTCGATCCGCGAGGCGCTTGTGCCCTTTGCCACCGAGAGCGGCGTTTGGCTCCCCGCGGCTGTCTGGATGGTGACCGCGAAGGTCGTGTGATGGAGCTAATTGCAGCCACAAGGGGCAAGAATCGGACGCGGCTGCGGTGCCGGATTCTGCAAGTCTGTGGATTGAATGGAATGGCTCCCCGGGCCGGATTCGAACCAGCGACCAACCGGTTAACAGCCGGTTGCTCTACCACTGAGCTACCAGGGAACAGAGCCGAAGCAGTGCGTTCAGCCCGGTGCGTATAACAAAGCCTCCCGAGCTTGCATAGCCGGAAAAGCTGCAAATTTTTCTCATCGCCAAGGCTTCAGGCAATCTATCAGCTTTTTCAGCGGAACGGGCTATAATCTCTCTGGATATTGAAGTTGCGCTAACCTGTCGGCAGTTCGCGAATGCGGCCTAAATGGCTTGCATCGTCCGCAGCGCTGCCCTAGTTGCTCGCAAGGAACAACTATAATTCGTGAGGATAGCCAATGTCGGACTTTTCGGCCGCCCGCCAGAACATGGTCGATTGTCAAATTCGTCCCAGCGATGTCACGGATGCACGAATTATCGACGCGATGCTGGCCGTTCCCCGCGAGATTTTTGTTCCGGATAACCTCCGACCGCTCGCTTATCTGGACATGAATTTGCCTGTCAGCGAGGTCGGATCGGCCAAACGGGTCCTCGTGAAGCCTGCGGTTCTCGCGAAATTGCTGCAAGCCGCGGAAATCGGCGCGGCCGATAGCATTCTCGTCGTCGGCTGTGCGTCCGGCTATACCGCCGCCGTGGCCGCGAGACTCGGGATGCGTGTAACAGCGACCGACCCGGATGCGGGGCTTGTAAAGCGCGCGAATGAAGCTTTCGCGCAACTCGGAATCACGACAGCAACTGCCAAGCTGGCAAAAACCACCGATGGTGACAGCGCAAATGCCCCTTACGACGTGATTGTGCTCGAAGGCGCCTCGGAGATGGTGCCGGAAGGCCTCTATCGGCAGTTGAAGGATGGCGGACGGCTGGTGGGAATCATGCCGGTTGGCCAATTGCAGCGCGCCGTCATCGTGACGCGCACGCGGGATGATTTTGGAACTCGGGTGCTTTTCGATGCATCCGAACCAGTGCTTCCGGGTCTCGGACGCGTTCCGGAATTCGCCTTCTAGCCTCATGTTTGCCCCAGTTTTCGGCGATTCGCTGGACACTGTGGCTAGGATGTCCCAATTCGAGAGTTTCGGTGAACAGCCGCGCGGATGGGGTTCCGTAACTTTCCAGCGACGAATATGATAAGCGACGTCGGGGCTTCGCGAGACATGCCCGATTCGGCAGAAACGCGGAGTCGGCAACGGGGACAATGGATTGCCGGGATGGGTGGCGTGAAAGCAGTTACCGGAACAGCGGCCGCAGTGTTGATGTTGGCCTTGGTGGGTACAACGCCCGTTCTTGCGGATACGATCGAGGCTGCGCTCGTTCGCGCCTATCAGAATAATCCCCAGCTCAATGCACAGCGGGCAGCGGTCCGTTCCACTGACGAGAACGTGCCGCAGGCCCTGTCGGGCTATCGCCCAAAGGTGGCGATCACGGCCAGTGGTGGCTATCAATATTCCGACGTATCGTCCGCGTCCGGCGGCTTCTCCTCCAGGCTGACGGGGAGCCAGATTCCCCGCGCTGTCGGCGCTACGGTGACACAGACTTTGTACAACGGCCAGCAGACCGCCAATCGTACGCGTGCCGCAGAAGGGCAGGTTTCGGCGGCGCGTGAAGGATTGCGAGTGCTTGAGCAGACCTTGTTGCTCTCGGCTGCCACCGTCTACATGGACTATCTGCGGGACTCGGCAATCGTCGAAGTCCAGAAGAGCAACACACGAGTTCTCGAACAGACATTGAAGCAGACGCGGGATCGCTTCAATGTTGGCGAAGTGACGCGGACCGACGTTGCGCAATCGGAAGCGCAACTTGCGGCCGGCAAGACGCAGGAACTGACGGCGGAATCCAATCTGAACACCACGCGTTCGAATTTCCGGCGCATCATCGGCAATGAGCCGAGCCAGCTTGCGCCGGGTTCGCCCGTGGATCGCTTTCTGCCCAACACGCTGGCGAGCGCCGTCAACCTGAGTTTGGTTGAAAATCCCAACGTCACGGCCTCGATGTACGGCATCGATGTCAGCTTTCTGCAGGTCAAGGTCGCCGAGGGCGCATTGTTTCCGACGGTGACGCTGCAGGTTGGCGCGCAGCAGAGCTACGAGCAGCAAATCTCGATTCCGAAGCAGTTCGTCGCATCGGCAATTGCGCAGGTGTCGGTACCGATCTTCCAGGGTGGTGCCGAGTATTCGCTGATCCGTCAGTCCAAGGAAACACTCGCGCAGCAGCGTCTGAACCTCGAGCAGGTCCGCGATCAGACCCGCGCCACGGTGGTGCAGGCGTGGGGACAATTGCTGGCCAGCAAGGCGCAGGTCTCATCGGCCCAAGCTCAGGTGCAGGCGTCTGAAATCGCGCTGAATGGTGTCCGCGAAGAGGCCAAGGCGGGCCAGCGCACGACCCTCGACGTCCTTAACGCGCAGCAGGCACTGGTCAACGCACGTGTGGCGTTGGTGACGGCGCAGCACGATCGTGTGGTCGCATCGTATTCGAGCCTGAGCGCGATCGGACGATTGTCGCCCCAAGTGCTGAAGCTCAAGACGAATATCTATGACCCGAGCGTCCACTACCATCAGGTCCGCGATAGCTGGGTCGGTGTCCGTACACCTGACGGGCACTAATCACACGGAGCCAGCCTCCCAAGCTTGGCCCTTGGAAGTGCTGCGTTAGCGGCACTTTGCTTGCATTCATTTCACGCGATGGCATACCCTTGAACGGATAGCGGCGCGATTCGTGTGGGCGTTGATGGGCGTTTACGCCAATCCCGGGCAGTATTCTTGGACCGACGCAAGTTCCAGAACGCTTGATCTGGGGACAACTCAAGCTTGCCAGGTGATGCCTCTGACAAGAGAGTAAGCTGCATGCAAATCAAGCGTACGCGGACGCGATTGCTGCGAAAGTACTGACGATGTGGAGTCCGATATGAGCCAGCCTGCAAAGGTTCAGGAGCCCTCGATGGAGGAGATTCTGGCATCGATCCGCCGCATTATCGCTGATGACGAGACCAAGCCGGCGACGTCCGAAGGAATTGCTGCGCCGACACCTAAAAGCGAACCCGCGGCCGTAAAGCCCGCGCCGACCATCGCCGTCGCGCCGGTCAAGACCACGCCGGCAACGGTGCAGGCACCGCCCCCCAAACCGGCTGCGGCGGAATCCAATAGCCAGGACGATATCGACGCGCTGCTCGCCGGTCTCGATGCCTCGACGACGGATGCCGAAGTCCGTGCACCGGCTCCAGTCGAGGATGTGCTCGATCTGACCGACGACATGGCGTTGCCGGACATGTCGCAACCCGGATTCCGGAAGGTCGAACCGGAGAGCGATCTGGAGTTCACCGAAACCGCATCGCATACCGATCGCGTGGATCCTCCTCCTGCGCCGGAGCGGCGCGTGGTCGCAGAGCAGGTGCCGTTTGCCGAAGCGGTGGCTTCAGCATCGCCGCAGATACTGTCGCACTCGACCGTCTCGGCTGTGGAATCGGCGTTCAACACGCTCGCGCACACGGTCTTGAGCAACAACGCGCGGACTCTGGAAGACCTGGTGCGTGAGATGCTGCGGCCGATGCTCAAATCTTGGCTCGACGACAATCTTCCCAGCCTCGTAGAGCGGATCGTCAAGGCCGAGATCGAGCGCGTTTCGCGGGGCCGCTGAGCCTGAGTTAGCCCTGTTTCCTGCTTCGGCGCCCTTTTAAGCTCCCTTAGGTTGACTTGCGGCGTGCTGGAAGCTTTCTAGCACGCTGGTTTACGCATATCCTGCCGCGATTGCCGCAGATGCTGCCCAAAATGCACGAGTTGCATAGACTATCGTTCGCCCGTCCCATCGCCGAGTGCTTGTGATTGTACCCCCATGATTGAAAAGACTTATCAACCTTCCGACATCGAGAACCGCATTTCGCAGGCGTGGGAAGCAACCGGTGCCTTCAAGGCCGGTCAACCGAACCGGCAGGACGCGCAACCGTTCACCATTGTCATTCCGCCGCCGAACGTCACCGGCTCGTTGCATATGGGGCACGCGCTCAACAATACCTTGCAGGACGTGCTGTGTCGTTTCGAGCGTATGCGCGGCCGTGATGTGCTGTGGCAGCCGGGCACTGACCACGCAGGTATCGCGACCCAGATGGTGGTCGAGCGCCAGTTGATGGAGCGTCAGGAACCGGGCCGGCGCGATCTCGGCCGCGCGAAATTCCTTGAGCGCGTCTGGAAGTGGAAAGCCGAAAGCGGCGGCGTCATCGTCAATCAATTGAAGCGCCTCGGTGCGTCGTGCGACTGGTCGCGCGAGCGCTTCACCATGGACGAGGGATTGTCACGCGCCGTTGCCAAGGTGTTCGTCGAGTTGCATCGCGAAGGCCTGATCTACAAGGACAAGCGTCTGGTCAATTGGGACCCGAAACTGCTGACCGCAATTTCGGATCTCGAAGTTCAGCAGATCGAAGTCAAGGGGAGCCTCTGGCATCTGCGCTATCCACTGGAAGGCAAGACTTTCAATCCGGACGATGCATCGACCTTCATTGTTGTCGCCACGACAAGGCCGGAGACTATGCTGGGCGATACGGCCGTCGCCGTGCATCCGGACGATGAGCGCTATCGGCACCTTGTCGGCCAACACGTCATCCTGCCGCTGGTAGGACGGCGAATTCCCATCGTCGCCGACGAATACTCTGACCCGGAGAAGGGGTCGGGCGCCGTCAAGATCACGCCGGCGCACGATTTCAACGACTTCGAGGTCGGTAAACGACACAACTTGCCACAGATCAACGTGCTCGACGTTGAAGGTCGTATCTCTCTCGCGGACAACGAAGCCTATTGGCTTGGTCTGCCGGAGAGCGCCTCGATGCAAGCTGCAACGCTGCACGGCGTTGACCGTTTTGCGGCGCGCAAGCAGATCGTGGCTTGGCTCAACGAAAGCGGCATCCTCGAAAAGATCGAGCCCAACACGCATATGGTGCCGCATGGCGACCGGTCCGGCGTAGTGATCGAACCGTATCTGACCGATCAGTGGTACGTCGACGCCAAGACACTTGCGCAGCCGGCGATTGCGGCGGTGCGCAGCGGTGCGACGACGTTCGTGCCGAAGAACTGGGAAAAGACCTACTTCGAGTGGATGGAGAACATCCAGCCGTGGTGCATTTCACGGCAACTCTGGTGGGGGCACCAAATTCCGGCCTGGTACGGCCCGGACGGCAGGGTGTTCGTGGCGGAGACCGAAGAGGAAGCGATCGGCAATGCGCTCGGCTATTACGTCGAGAAGGAAGTCATCACAGCCGAGCAGGGCCATGACATGGCGCTCGATCCGGCGCTGCGCGAAGGCTTCATCACGCGCGACGAGGATGTGCTCGATACCTGGTTTTCATCCGCGCTGTGGCCGTTCTCGACACTCGGTTGGCCCGATGAGATGAAGGACGTCGAACGCTATTACCCGACCAATGTGCTGGTTACCGGCTTCGACATCATCTTCTTCTGGGTTGCCCGAATGATGATGATGGGTCTGCACTTCATGAAAGATGTGCCGTTCCCGACGGTCTACATCCACGCTCTTGTCCGTGACGAGAAGGGCGCCAAGATGTCGAAGTCGAAAGGCAACGTCATCGACCCCCTGCATCTGATCGACGAGTATGGCGCCGATGCCTTGCGTTTCACGTTGGCGGCGATGGCTGCGCAGGGGCGCGACATCAAGCTCGCACCGCAGCGCGTCGAGGGATATCGCAACTTCGCAACCAAGCTGTGGAATGCCTGCCGCTTCGCCGAAATGAATGGCTGCGTGTTGCCGCCGGGATTTGATCCGACTCAGGCGAAGGAAACGCTCAATCGCTGGATTGCGCACGAGACGATGCATGCGGCGCGCGAGGTCAGTTCGGCGATCGAAGCTTACCGTTTCAACGATGCGGCGGGAGCGATCTATCGGTTCGTCTGGAACGTCTATTGCGATTGGTATCTCGAACTCGCCAAGCCCGTCATGCTGGGACCGGATAGCCCAGCAAAGGCCGAGACACAGGCGATGGTGGCTTGGGCGCGCGATGAAATTCTCAAGCTGCTGCACCCGTTCATGCCGTTTATTACGGAAGAACTCTGGGCGGTAACGGCTGCGCGCGAAAAGATGCTGGTGGTCACCGAATGGCCGATCAAGGCCGAGGTTCCGATGGTCGTAATTCCGGGGTCGGCAGTGCCGGGCGACGTGGCGAGTGCGGCCCTTGTTATTCCGGTCGGGCCAGTCGAAAGCTTTAGCGATCCCGAGGCAGAGGCGGAAATCGGCTGGGTTGTCGATCTCGTTACCGCCATCCGCTCGGTGCGCGCCGAGATGAACATTCCTCCCGCGACGTTGATGCCTTTGATGTTGGCTGGTGCGGCACCGGAGACGATACAGAGGGCGCGGCGCTGGAGCGATGTGATCAAGCGTCTGGCGCGACTTGCAGACATTTCCTTCGTCGATCGTGCGCCGGATGGCGCCATGCAGCTATTGGTGCGTGGTGAGATCGCGGCCTTGCCCCTCAAGGGCGTCATCGATCTGTCGGCCGAGAAAGCGCGCCTCGATAAAGAGATGGCCAAAGTCGAAGCAGACATCAAGCGCGTAGACGCCAAGCTCAGCAATGAGAAATTTGTCGCCAACGCACCAGAGGAGATTGTCGAAGAGGAAAAGGAAAAGCGCGAAGAGGCGGTCGCTCGCAAGGCGAAGATCCTTGAAGCGCTCGAACGGTTGCGTCGCGCGGCGTGAGGTGGTCGCGTTCCGGATCACATTGCCAACACCGTCTCGGAGATCGATGCGGCCAAGCGCTTCTATGATGCCTTCTCGCCGATCAGGCGGGAAATGCCTTGCTGAGGAAGCGTGAGCCCTTAAGGCCATAGCGCCACGGCAGTTCGACGGCCTTGGTGATGCCGATCCGCGGGCCCATGGCAATTTCGGGCTCGAGTTTGCGAGCGTGAACCGAGATCGGCGGCGCGGTGAGCGGCAGGCCGTTGTGCTTATTGGTAATACCCAGCGCGCTAGTCAATTTACCCGGTCCCGAACACAGCGCCTTCTCATCCTCCAGTCTTCTGCGTCGGCGCATCATGGCGATGCCGTGAGTAGGCTGCAGGGCACGGATCAACACCGCTGCCGCCGAACCTTCGGGCTCGCAGACAAAATTGATGCACCAGTGCATGCCATAGGACCGATAAACGTAGGCAAATCCGGCTGGTCCAAACATCACCATGGTTCGTGGCGTCGGCCCGCGATACGAGTGCGCCGCCGGTTCGCTCTGATGATAGGCTTCGACCTCGACGATCACGCCGCCCACGCCACCGACAAGTAACGTCGCGCCGATCAGTTCGGGTGCGACGTCGTGAACGCTACGTTCGAAGAAATTCCGGCCGAGCGGTTTCCTAAGTGGCGGGAAGGTGACCGCGGCATTGCTGGACGGGGGAGCTGGCTGTTTGGGCATTGCAGGGGACAAAAACGACCGGTTCTAAATCGGCGCATCCAGCGATATGCTATTGCTGCGTTCAGGGCAAATCCTCCGGGTTGCGGCCCTGCCTCCGACCGATTAGGTAAGGGGCAGCAAATCGGGCATCTCATGGTCGTCCTCGTCGATACCGTTTCAACCACCCAGGTTCGTCCTCGTCACCCGGAAAAGGTGAACCGGCCGGACTCAGTTTCGCCGCCAAAACCGGACTGGATCCGGGTGCGGGCGCCGAATACGCGCGGCTATGCGGACACCCGCAAGATCGTCAAGGAAAACGGCCTGGTTACCGTCTGCGAGGAAGCGGGCTGCCCGAACATTGGCGAGTGCTGGGACAAGAAGCACGCCACGTTCATGATCATGGGCGATACCTGCACGCGCGCTTGCGCGTTCTGTAATGTCAAGACTGGTATGCCGGGAGCGCTTGATGCGTCCGAGCCCGAGCACGTCGCAGAGGCGACATTCAAGCTGGGTCTTGCGCATATCGTCGTTACGTCGGTCGATCGCGATGATCTTGCCGATGGGGGTGCCGAACATTTTGCCCGGACCATTCGCGCTATCCGCGCACGTTGTCCGTCTACCACGATCGAGATTTTGACGCCGGATTTCCTGCGCAAGGACGGCGCGCTCGAGGTGGTCGTTGCGGCCAAGCCCGATGTCTTCAACCACAATCTGGAAACCGTGCCGTCGCGCTATCTATCGGTGCGTCCGGGCGCGCGCTATTTCCATTCGATCCGCTTGTTGCAGCGAGTCAAGGAAATTGATCCGACGATCTTCACCAAATCCGGCATCATGGTCGGGCTCGGCGAGGAGCGGCATGAAGTGCTGCAGGTGATGGACGATCTGCGTTCGGCCAACGTCGACTTTCTGACGATCGGCCAATATTTGCAGCCAACCCGCAAGCATCACGCTGTCATGCGTTACGTGACGCCGGACGAATTCAAGGGTTACGAGAAGATCGCTTACACCAAGGGGTTTCTGATGGTGTCCGCCAGCCCGCTGACGCGCTCGTCGCATCACGCCGGCGAAGATTTTGCCAAGTTGCAGGCCGCACGCGACGCGATGTTCCGCTGAGTTCTCTACGATGCCGCAATTCGCCAACAAGCGCCGGGTTCATCATAGCGCCGCCGAGATGTTCGATCTCGTTGCCAACGTCGAGCGCTATCCGGAGTTTGTGCCGCTCTGCAGTGCGCTGAAAGTACGCCAGCGGATGCAAAAACCGGACGGTATCGAAGTCATCGTCGCGGACATGACGGTTTCGTTCAAGCTGGTGCGCGAGACCTTCACCAGCAAGGTGACGCTCGATCGGCCCAATCTGAAGATTTTAGTCGAATACCTGCAGGGTCCCTTCAGCCATCTGCAGAACCGCTGGACCTTCGAGCCGAAGTCGGACGATGCCTGCGACGTCGGATTTTTCATCGCCTATGAATTCAAGAGCCGCATGCTGGCAATGCTGATGGGCAGCATGTTCGACACGGCGTTTCAGCGGTTTGCCGCGGCTTTCGAAAAGCGTGCCGATACCATTTACGCCAAACCGCGCGCTAGCATCGCATCGTAACGCTTTCAGGACAGGGGGCTGCTCGTACCGCGGGGCCTTCGCCGTTTTGCCGCAAGGCCGCGAGGCGTTCGTGCTGTGTTGGTCCGCGCGCGTGTCGGAGGCTGTCGCCGTACTTTGACGGGTGGTTGCGGCCCGCGCGCAAGTTCGATCAGCATACGGAGCGCTTCGAGAACTGAGCGCTGACGTACCGTGCTGCGACCGAGTGCGCCAAAGCGGCACTCGCGGTGGACCAGTCGACCGTCGCGCGCGGCTACCGCAAAATGCACGAGGCCGACGGGCTTGCCGGGCGTTGCACCGCCCGGTCCCGCGATGCCGGTGATCGACACGGCAAGATCGACGCCAGCCCGTTCCAGTGCGCCGACTGCCATCGCCTGTGCGGTTTCCTTGCTCACGGCACCGAACGTCGCGAGCGTCGTGGCCTTCACCCCAAGCATGACGCGCTTGGCATCGTTGGAGTAGGTCACGAAACCGCGGTCGATAACGTCCGACGAACCGGGAATATCGGTCAACGCACCTGCGACCAGACCACCGGTGCAAGATTCGGCAGTCGCGATGGTCAGCTTTCGCATTCGGCAAATATCGAGCAGCGAACGGGCGAGGGCCTTCGCGTCGCTGCCGCCCATGTCAGTTGCTCCGCTCGCTGGTTTGATCGCCCCATGGCAGGCGGATTGTCGCGGTTGCCATTGCCGCGATGCCTTCTTCGCGTCCAGTGAAGCCGAGGCGTTCGCTGGTGGTCGCCTTAACAGCGACGCGCCCTAACGGTAGACCCGTGATCTCCGCCACGCGCGCGCGCATCGTTTCGCGCAGCGGTCCAATTTTGGGGCGCTCGCAGATCAGCGTCAGGTCCAAATGCGCAATCTGCCCGCCACGGGCGGTGACGCGATCGACGGCGTAGGTCAGGAACCGGTCGGAAGCCGCGCCCTTCCACTGCGGATCGCTCGGCGGAAAGTGCGAGCCGATATCGCCATCGGCGAGGGCGCCGAGGATAGCATCGACCAGCGCATGCAGTCCCACGTCGCCGTCGGAGTGCGCGAGAAAGCCGCGGCTGTGCGGGACGCGTATGCCGCAGATCATGACGTGATCGCCTTCGCCGAAGGCGTGGACGTCGTAACCGATGCCGGTTCGCACATCGCCGAGTGCTGCGCCGAGGCGAGCTTCTTCGCGGTCAAAATCTGCAGGGGTCGTCAGTTTCATATTCACAGGATCGCCTTCAAACGTCGCCACCGTCAATCCCGCCCATTCGGCGAGAGCCGCGTCATCGGTGAAATCGTCGCGCTTGTCACGCGCGGCGCGGCGATGAGCATCGAGAATGACATCGAACCGGAACGCCTGTGGCGTTTGCGCAATTCGCAGCTGTGAACGATCCGGTGTTGCCTCGACGTGGCCCCCTGCGCCGACCTGTTTGATCGTGTCGGTCACGGGGATGACCGGCACGGCAGCGCCAGTCGCCGAGGCCGCATCAATGGCCCGGGAGATCAACGCCTCGTTCGCGAAGGGCCGCGCGGCGTCATGGATCAGCACGATGTCGGGGGCGAGCTCGGCGAGGGCTTCGAGACCGGCATGAACTGACGCCTGACGCGTCGCGCCGCCGTTGACCGGTGACTGGTATCGCAGTCCGCCGACGGCTTCGTTGAAGATGGCGATGTCATCCGGATTGACCACCGGTTGGACCGCGATGAGCCCGGGATGGCTGCAAAACGGCTGCATGGCGCGTGCGATGACGGTGCGGCCAGCGATCGAACGATATTGCTTGGGGCCGCCAGCGCCGGCGCGGAGCCCACGCCCCGCTGCAACAATGATCGCGGCCGTCCGATGGTGATTCGTCATGATTGAGGGAGTCAGTCCGCTTGGTGGTTGAGCCGTCCCGGCTCGATGGGAGAGCCCTTACCACGCCACCCCGAAAGATCAGAAGCTTTTCATGCACATATCGCCGTCGCCGATAGATCCAATGAAAATTGTGCATTGCACTTGCAAGATGATGCCGTTTGGTTAAACTGTAGGCATATTCGGATTATGCTCAATTAATGAGCGCATCCCGAACGGTAGTGGCGACCTCATAATTCCAGCGAGAGCCTCTTGAGCGAATTGGTGCCGACCACCGCAGACAGCCTGACCATCGGAGGCGTCGAAATCGCCAACCGCGTGTTGCTGGCGCCGATGTCCGGCATCACTGACGTGCCGTTCCGGCGACAGGTGGCAGCCCTCGGAGCGGGGCTAGTCGTTTCAGAAATGACCGCCAGTGACGACCTTGCGCGCGGCCGGCCGATGACGCTGCTGCGTGCGGAGGCGACGGGCATCGGACCGCACGTCGTGCAGTTGGCAGGCTGCGAGACGCGCTGGATGGCCGAAGGCGCGCGGATCGCGGAAGCCGCAGGCGCGGACATTATCGACATTAACATGGGCTGTCCGGCACGCCATGTGACTGGAGGCCAGTCCGGTTCGGCGTTGATGCGCGATCTCGATCATGCGTTGACGCTGATCGAGGCGACGATTGGCGCCGTGCGCGTACCGGTAACTCTGAAAATGCGTCTTGGCTGGGATCATGGCTCGATCAACGCGCCAGAATTGGCGCGTCGCGCACAAGATGCCGGTGTGCAGTTGATCGCGGTGCATGGCCGTACGCGCTGCCAGTTCTACAAGGGCGAAGCAGACTGGGAGGCGGTTCGCGCCGTGCGGGATGCGATCGATGTTCCGCTGGTCGTCAACGGGGACATCATGACCCATGAAGATGCTCGCGATGCGCTCGCCGCGTCGGGCGCTGATGCGGTGATGATCGGGCGGGGCGCACAGGGACAGCCTTGGCTGCCCGGGCAGATTGGCCGGCAACTGGCGACGGGTATTGCCGAACAGCCACCCGCCTTGCCGCAGCAATTCGAATATGTGTGCGCTCTCTACGACGAGATCGTCAGTCATTACGGCGTGCGCATCGGCTCGCGGCACGCACGCAAACATCTTGGTTGGTCACTGGATGTCGCCGCAGAACAAAGTGGCGCGCCGCCCGCCGCTCTCAAGGACTGGCGGCAGAAAATTCTGACCAATGAAAATCCGCCCGAAGTGCATCGCTTTTTGAAGGATGCCTTCGATGAATTTTCCTGGAGTGCTGCCGCATGACGCTTGCCGCTGAACAGCGCCAGACGACACCGTCGGAAAGCGAAGCCATCCTCAACGCGCTTCCGAACCCGGTCCTGCTGGTCGCACCGGACGGCAAGATTGTCGATGCCAATATCGCGGCTGAATCGTTCTTTGAGATATCGACGCAGTTTCTCAAGCGCCAGTCGTTGAAAGAACTGGTGCCGTTTGGCAGTCCGCTGCTCGCGCTGATCGAACAGGTGCGCAACACCGGATCGCCAGTGAACGAATACCGCGTCGATCTTGGCACGCCACGGATCGGTGGTGACCGGCAGGTGGATTTGCATGTCGCGCCGCTGACCGAACGTCCCGGTTACATCGTGGTGATGCTGCAGGCACGCAGCATTGCGGACAAGATGGACAGGCAACTCACGCATCGCAGCGCGGCGCGTTCGGTGATCGCGCTCGCCGCCATGCTGGCGCATGAAATCAAGAATCCGCTATCGGGCATTCGCGGCGCTGCGCAGTTGCTGGAGCAGGCCGCCTCCGTCGATGATCGCGTATTAACGCAGCTGATCTGCAATGAAGCGGATCGCATCGTCACGCTGGTCGATCGCATGGAAGTATTCGGCGACGAGCGGCCGGTGGCACGCGGCGCGGTCAACATTCATTCCGTTCTCGATCACGTCAAGCGATTGGCTCAGTCCGGCTTTGCGCGCAATGCGAAGTTCATAGAGGATTACGACCCCTCGCTTCCGCCTGTCCTCGCCAACCAGGATCAGTTGATTCAGGTCTTCCTCAATCTGGTGAAGAACGCCGCTGAAGCCACAAGCGATTTAGGGCGCGACGCCGAAATCCAGCTCACCACCGCGTTTCGTCCGGGCGTGCGTCTGTCGATCCCCGGCAAGAAATCACGCGTATCATTGCCCCTAGAATTCTGCGTCAAGGACAACGGTTCGGGTGTCCCGGAAGACCTGTTGCCAAATCTCTTCGATCCATTTGTCACGACCAAACAGACCGGAAGCGGACTCGGGTTGGCGCTGGTCGCCAAGATCGTCGGCGATCACGGCGGTATCATCGAGTGCGAGTCGCAACCGCGTAAAACCACGTTCCGCGTGCTGCTGCCGATGTTCAGCACGGCGAACACGACCAGCGATACCACTGACGATCGACCGGAGACGCCGGCCCCTTTCTCTCACAACCTCAGCTGAGGAATGGCGATGCCAACGAGCAGCATCCTTGTTGCAGATGACGATACTGCGATCCGAACAGTCCTGAATCAGGCGCTATCGCGAGCGGGTTATGAAGTGCGTTTGACCGGTACGGCAGCAACGCTTTGGCGCTGGGTCAGCCAGGGCGAAGGGGATCTTGTCATCACCGATGTCGTCATGCCAGACGAAAATGCGTTCGATCTGCTGCCGCGTATCAAGAAGCTACGCCCGAACTTGCCGGTCGTCGTGATGAGTGCGCAGAACACATTCATGACCGCGATCCGGGCGTCGGAGCGCGGCGCGTACGAGTATCTGCCCAAGCCGTTCGATCTGAAAGAGTTGATCGCGATCGTGGGCCGCGCACTGGCTGAGCCGAAGGAGCGGGTCGCGAGCCGCCACGAAGAATCTGAATTCGATGCCATTCCGCTAGTCGGCCGCTCCGCTGCGATGCAGGAAATCTACCGCGTTCTCGCGCGACTGATGCAGACCGATCTGACGGTAATGATTTCCGGTGAATCCGGCACAGGCAAAGAGTTGGTAGCGCGCGCGCTGCACGACTACGGCAAGCGCCGCAACGGTCCGTTCGTCGCGGTAAACATGGCGGCGATTCCGCGCGATCTCATCGAATCCGAGTTGTTTGGACATGAGCGCGGAGCATTTACCGGGGCCAACGCTCGCGCATCCGGCCGCTTCGAGCAGGCTGAAGGCGGCACGCTATTCCTTGATGAAATCGGCGATATGCCCATGGAGGCGCAGACGCGACTGCTTCGCGTGCTGCAGCAGGGCGAATACACTACGGTTGGGGGCCGCACACCGATCAAGACCGATGTGCGGATCGTTGCCGCGAGTAACAAGGATCTGCGGATACTCATCCAGCAGGGCTTGTTCCGTGAGGATTTGTTCTTCCGTCTGAACGTGGTGCCGTTACGATTGCCGCCGCTGCGCGAGCGGATCGAGGATTTGCCGGATCTCATCCGGCATTTCTTCGCATTGGCCGAGAAGGATGGGTTGCCGCCGAAAAAGCTCGACGCGCTAGCTATCGAGCGATTGAAGCAGCATCGCTGGCCGGGAAACGTCCGGGAGTTGGAGAACCTCGCCCGTCGGTTGGCCGCGCTTTATCCACAGGACGTCATCACCGGGTCGGTCATCGACGGCGAACTCGCAATTCCTGCCGTGATCCCCGGAAGCGCGGGGACGCAAGGTGTCGATAACCTCGGAGGAGCCGTCGAGGGATACCTTGCCGCGCACTTCTCCAGCTTTCCAAACGGGGTGCCGCCGCCGGGTCTCTATCATCGGATTCTGCGGGAGATCGAGTTGCCGCTGCTGACAGCGGCCCTGGCGGCCACGCGTGGCAACCAGATCCGCGCGGCCGACCTGCTCGGGCTCAACCGCAACACCCTACGTAAGAAAATCCGAGATCTGGATATTCAGGTCTATCGGAGCGGTGGATAGCCACATCCCGCAATGGCTAGAAGGAGATATCGTGGCCGCCGGGTTCTCGGTATCCTGATGTCGTGAAGCCGACGGACAGGGCCACTATGAATGCATTAGCGGGCATGTTGCTCATGGCAAGTGTGCCAGCCTATTTCGTGATCCAACCAGCGTTGCTCATGCGATGGTCCGGTGGCTGGCGTCGAGCGGCCATGCTGCCTCTGGTTTTGACGGTGCCTGCGCTGCTCTTCAGCCTGTACGCATTGTTTGACGGTTCGAACCTTTGGCCGCTGACGTTGATCTTTGCTGCGGGTATTAGCTCACTCTATCTGGTGGTGTTGTGGTCAGTCCGATGGTGGATGTGAAAGCGCCTTGTCCCGCGTAGCACCGTCAGCTGGCGGCCTGGCGCATCCCGGGCACTCGCTGATAGCGCGAATGGCATGAGGCGAGCGCCAGTAAACGGGAATCATGATGTATCGGATCACAAAAATGTCGCTTTCCAGCAACATTGTTGTATGAATGCATCAGTTTGACGATCCTAAAGTGCTCGTCTGCCCATTTCAGACATATGTGCGATGACCAGCGCAGATTCGCCGGCCCCTTCGTTCGACCCATCGATTGACGAACTTCGCGGCCGACAACTGCGCAGGTTGTTGGCGCCGTTCGCGATCGGGCTGGCGCTGCTTTCGGCCTTCCTTACCTTCGTGGTGCTAACGGGTCTGACGCCGATCGCTCCGACGAGTGATGTCGTCGTCACCTTCCTGCTGATCAACATTGCTACGATTCTCGTTCTGGTTGTCATTATCGGGCGAGAGGTCTGGCAAGTTGTTCAGGCTCGGCGGCGCGGCAGGGCGGCCGCGCGGCTACACGTTCAGATCGTCAGCCTGTTTTCCATCATTGCCGTGCTGCCGGCGGTGTTGGTGTCGATCGTCGCCAACGTCACCATCGACCGTGGGCTCGATAGGCTGTTTTCGGGGCCGACGCGCGCTGTCGTGCAAAACTCGCTGAATGTCGCGAACGCGTACATGCAAGAGCATGCGCAGCTCATTCGCGGCGACATCATCGGCATGGCCAACGACATCGCTCATGCGCGGCCGCTCTACGATCAGGATCGGCAGACATTCCGCCGGTTGCTGACCGAAAGTGCGGCACGACGCAATCTTCCTGGAGCGATGCTGATCGACAAGGATCGCAATATCCTCGAGTCGGCACAAACTGGAATTCGGCAGGATTTTACCACGCCAGCGCCGGACTTCCTCAAGGACGTCAATGAAGCCGAGCCGCAAATTGCCGTCTTCACGGAAGCCAACTATGTGGCTGCGGTTATCCGCCTGCGCGCCTTCGACGATACCTTTCTGTACGTCGCACGGTTGCTGGATCCGCGGGTCGTCGCACAGCTCCGGCAGACGCAGGCCAGCGTCGCGGAATACGCCAACATCGAGTCGCGCCGCCTCGGTATCCAGGTCGCTTTCGCCTTGATGTTTACGGTGATCGCGCTGTCCGTGTTGATGTCGGCGGTGCTGATCGGATTGAATTTTGCCAATTGGCTCGTGGCTCCTATTCGCCGGCTGATGGGTGCAGCGAATATGGTTTCGACCGGCGATCTCAACGTTCAGGTGCCGGTGCTTCGCTCGGAAGGCGATCTCGCCCAACTTGGCGCAACCTTCAACAAGATGACGCATGAATTGCGTACGCAGCGGGACGAACTCGTCAGCGCTAGCGACGTGATCGACAGCCGCCGGCGTTTCATCGAGGCGGTTCTGTCATCGGCGAGCGCAGGCATTATCGGCGTCGACGGTTTCGGCAACATCGCGGTGCTGAATCGATCCGCCGAAAAGCTGATCGGGCATTCGGAGTCAGAGACTCTCGGACATGCACTTTCGGATGTTGTTCCTGAACTGGATGACATGATGAAAAAGGCGCGCGAGGGAACGCAGCGTCTGGTCCAAGGGCAAGTTACCATCACCAGGGAAGGGCGCGAGCGAAATCTGTCAGTCCGCGTCAGCGCCGAACACACCAGCCAATCACGCGACAGCTATATTATCACCCTGGACGACATCACGGATCTCGTGGCTGCGCAGCGGACCTCGGCGTGGGCCGACGTCGCGCGCCGCATTGCTCACGAAATCAAGAATCCGCTGACACCGATCCAGCTTTCCGCGGAACGTATCCGTCGCAAATTCGGCAAGGTCATTGTCGAAGACAAGACCATCTTCGAGCAGTGCACGGATACCATCGTGCGGCAGGTTGACGACATCCGTCGCATGGTCGACGAGTTCTCGCGCTTCGCACGCATGCCTAAACCTGTGATCGAGGGTGAAGATGTCGCAGACACCGTGCGGCAAGTGGTGTTCTTGATGCGCGTCGGCCATCCCGATATCGATATCGAAGCCGATATCAAGGACGAACCGCTTCGCGCCCGTTTCGACCGCCGACTCATTTCGCAGGCGCTCACCAACATCATCAAGAATGCGACCGAGGCAATTGAGGCTGTTCCTGAAGAATTTCTGACCAAGGGACGCATTGAAGTGACCGTTGCGCGCGACAATGACGATGTTGTCATCGACGTTGTCGATAACGGCATCGGCTTGCCCAATGTCAGCCGCTCGCGGTTGCTTGAGCCATACGTCACGACGCGCGAGAAGGGCACCGGTCTTGGCTTGGCGATCGTCGGACGCGTGCTGGAAGATCATGGCGGCGGTATCGAACTGAACGATGCCGCGGCGATCCATCCTGGCGCCCGTGGCGCTTGGATGCGCTTGCGCTTCGCGATCTCAGGTCAGCCGAAAGATGCCGAAGCCGCCGATGGCCGCAAAATCGAGCAAGAAACCAAAGGTGACGTCTCAGACACCGATAACAAAACGGGCGTGATGCATGGCAAATGACATTCTGATTGTCGACGATGAGGCCGATATCCGCGATCTCGTCGCGGGCATCCTCGAAGACGAAGGATTCACGACGCGCACCGCACGCGACAGCGATCAGGCGCTTTCGGAGATCTCCAATCGTCGTCCCAACTTGGTCTTTCTTGATATCTGGCTGCAAGGTAGTCGGCTCGATGGTCTGCAGTTGCTTGAACATATCAAGCGCGACCATGCCGAGGTGCCGGTGGTCATGATTTCCGGCCATGGCAACATTGAAACGGCAGTCGCGGCGATCAAGCGTGGCGCTTACGATTTTATCGAAAAGCCGTTCAAGTCGGACCGCCTGATTTTGGTGGCGACACGCGCCCTTGAAACGTCGCGATTGAAGCGCGAGGTACGCGAGCTCAAGCAGCTGGCGCCGACGTCAACGACGCTGGCGGGGCGCTCCGCATGCATGAATCAGTTGCGTCAGACGATCGAACGCGCGGCCAAGGCTAACAGCCGTATCATGATTGTCGGCCCGTCGGGATCCGGCAAGGAGTTGACCGCACGCACGCTGCACAATGCTTCGGCACGTGCGGAGGGGCCTTTTGTCGTCATCAACGCGGCCGCCATCACGCCGGAGCGGATGGAAGAAGAACTGTTTGGCGTCGAGCAGTCCAACAGCGAGCAACCGCGCAAGGCGGGCGCGCTGGAGGAGGCGCACGGCGGCACGCTGTTCATCGATGAAATTGCCGACATGCCGCGCGAGACGCAGAACAAGATTCTGCGCGTATTGGTCGATCAGACGTTTCAGCGGACCGGCGGCACGGCCAAGGTACATGTCGATGTCCGCATCGTGTCATCGACGGCGCGCAATCTCGAAGAGGAGATCGCCGCCGGACGATTCCGCGAAGATCTCTATCACCGCTTATCGGTCGTGCCGATCCGTGTTCCGCCACTCTCCGAACGACGCGAAGATATCCCGGAATTGATCGACTATTTCATGGATCAGATTTCCGCCACCACCGGGTTGCCGAAACGCAAGATCGGCGATGACGCGATGGCTGTGCTCCAATCGCATGTTTGGCCAGGGAACGTTCGACAGCTGCGCAACAACGTCGAGCGCGTGATGATCCTGGCTGGAGGCGATCCGGAGGCGGTTATCACCGCGGATATGCTGCCGCAGGATGTTGGCTCGATGGTACCGGCGATGCCGACCGGCAACAACGGCGAGCACATCATGGGCCTGCCGCTGCGCGAAGCGCGTGAAGTCTTCGAGCGCGATTACCTGATAGCGCAGATCAGCCGGTTTTCCGGCAATATTTCGCGCACCGCCGAATTCGTTGGCATGGAGCGGTCGGCGCTGCATCGTAAATTAAAAGCTCTCGGCGTCGGCTGAATGCCATCGATCAATCAATTGGAAAATTCATGTCGCGCATAGCTTACGTTAACGGCCTTTACCAGAACATGCGCGAGGCCTGCGTTAATATCGAAGACCGGGGCTATCAATTCTCCGACGGCGTCTACGAAGTCTGCGAGATCCGGGGTGGACGGCTGGTCGATATGCCACGCCATCTGGCGCGATTGCAGCGGTCGCTTAGCGAATTGCGGATATCGATGCCGATGCCGCTCGCGGCGCTTGAGGTGGTGATGCGTGAGGTCGTGCGCCGCAATCGTGTTCGCTACGGTATTGTCTACCTGCAGATTACCCGTGGCGTCGCGCGGCGTGATCACGGTTTTCCGGCGGCAACGGTACGGCCTAGCGTGGTGGTGACGGCACGTTCGCTCAGCTTCGCAAAAAATCAGGCAACGGCAGCGAAGGGGATCGCTGTGATCACAGTCGCGGAGAATCGCTGGCCCCGCGTCGACATCAAATCGGTGTCACTGCTGCCGAATGTGCTGGCCAAGCAGGCCGCACGCGATCGGGGAGCGTACGAGGCATGGTACGTCGATCCGCAGGGCTATGTGACCGAGGGTTCGTCCAGCAATGCCTGGATTGTGACGGCTCAAGGCAGCGTCGTGACCCGCTCGGCAGAGAGCGGTATCCTGTCCGGCATTACGCGGGCGGTCTTGATGGAAATTCTGGCGGCACTGCAGATCAAGCTGGAGGAGCGACCATTTACCGCGGCCGAGGCCGCACAGGCGGCCGAGGCGTTTGTCACGTCGGCCTCGCAGATTGTCATGCCCGTGGTAGCCATCGACAGTCGTCCTATCGGGGATGGTGTCCCGGGGCCGATCTCGCAACGCCTGCGCGAGGAATTTCATCGGTTTTCTGCAATTTCATGATCTTTTGGTGTGTTGGCTCCGGTCGGTTACTTATCCATCTTGCCTAAAACCGGTAGCTGCCCTCTAATCGGGCTGCAACAGCCTCGGAGGGGGATCTCAGAGGGTGAGGGCAACCTGGAATAGGGACCAAGTAATAAGGTCGCGTCCGGGATCAAAAAAAGAAGCAAACGAGATCGCGAGAAAAAAACAATGGCGGCAGACCGCGCACAAAACTTACAAGACACCTTCCTTAATCACGTACGTAAAACCAAGACGCCTCTGACAATCTTTCTGGTGAATGGCGTCAAGCTGCAGGGGATCGTTACCTGGTTCGATAATTTTTGTCTCTTGCTCCGGCGCGATGGTCATTCGCAGCTTGTCTACAAGCACGCGATTTCGACGATCATGCCGGGCGCACCGATTCAATTGTTCGAAGGTGGCGAGGATTCCCCAGCGTGAAAGCGGCCTGATTGGAACCGCGAGAACGTGACGGGGGCAGTGACCGACCTCAGTCGACGCGTGATGCGTCGACTGGGCGTGCGATCGTTGTTGGCCCGTATCTTCGGTCTCGGGGTGGCGACGCGGATGTCGCGACCGCAAGTCGCGTCGTCCGCAATGCCGAGGCGAAGCTTGAGGAGATCGTCGGCCTCGCGCGTGCGATCGACCTGACCGTTGCCGATGCGGTGATTGCCCCAGTCACCCAGATCAGGCCTGCGACCTATCTCGGCAAGGGCAAGGCAGAAGAGATTGCCGGATTGATTGCCAGCCATGGCGTCGACCTCGCGATCATGGACTGCGCGCTATCGCCGATTCAGCAACGCAATCTCGAGAAGGTCTGGGGCATCAAGGTGCTCGATCGGACCGGCCTTATCCTCGAAATATTTGGCCGCCGTGCGAAGACCAAGGAAGGTGCGCTTCAGGTCGAGCTTGCTCACCTGAACTATCAACGCAGCCGCCTGGTTCGCTCATGGACCCACCTCGAGCGGCAGCGTGGCGGATTCGGTTTTCTGGGCGGCCCCGGTGAAACGCAAATTGAGGCCGATCGGAGGTTGATCGGCGAGCGCATCACGCGCATCGAGAACGAGATCACCAAGGTTCAAGCGACGCGGCGTCTGCATCGCGCCGGTCGCCAGAGGGTGCCTTATCGGGTGGTTGCGCTCGTCGGCTATACCAATGCCGGGAAGTCAACGTTGTTCAATCGCCTGACGCGCGCGAGCGTGCAGGCCGCCGACATGCTGTTTGCGACGCTGGATCCGACGCTGCGTGCACTCAACCTGCCACACGGCGGTAAGGCCATGTTGTCGGACACGGTCGGCTTCATTTCAAATCTGCCAACGCAGCTGGTTACGGCGTTTCGGGCAACGCTCGAAGAGGTCATGGAGGCCGACATCATCCTCCACGTTCGCGACATCTCGCACGATGATGCCGAAGCCCAGCAGCGCGATGTGGACATCGTGCTGCGGCAACTGGGAATCGATCCGGATGCCGGCGCCAATGTCATCGAGGTCTGGAACAAGATCGACCGTTTCTCCGCCGAGGAACGCGAAGAGCTGGCGAATATCGCGGCGCGACGGCCACCGGAACGGCGCTGCTATCTGGTCTCTGCAGAGACCGGCGAGGGCATCGATGCGCTGCTGGCGGCGATCGAGGATCTGTTGGCCGCGACCCGTGCGACCTTGACGCTGACGATCGATGCCTCAGATGGCGCGGGCATCAGCTGGCTGCACCGCAATACCGAGGTTCTGACCAAAACGCTCCGCGGTGCCAAATTCGATATGACGGTTCGGGTCGATGAGACCAAGCGGGACATCGTGATCAGCAGGTTTTCCGCGGTCGAAACCAAGCCATCGTCAAATTCGCCGGGCACAATGTAGCTGCAGCTACATTGGCGGCACCATCGGTAACGAACCGCACGGCAGGTCTTCGCGCATGGCCCTTGACCCGTCCGGGCTGGCAGCTATTCCATGCCTAAGAACGGTAAGAACAAGTGGGAGAATGACGTGGCTTATTCAAATACACTGTTGCTGATCAATGGTAAGTGGCGCGCGGCTGGCTCCGGGCGCACGATCCCGATTGTCAATCCGGCGACGGAAGAAACGATCGGCAACGTCGCCCATGCCGACCGTGCCGACCTCGACGAGGCGCTTGCCGCTGCGGCAAATGGTTTCAAGGTCTGGCGCGCCATGTCAGCGCTGGATCGCTCCAGGATCATGCGCAAGGCCGCTGAGCTGATGCGGGAGCGGGCCGACAATATCGCCACGCTGATGACGATGGAGCAGGGCAAGGTCCTCGCCGAGGCCAAGATTGAAACGCTGGCAGCTGCCGACGTTATCGACTGGTTCGCAGAAGAAGCGCGCCGGGCTTACGGTCGTGTGATTCCGGCGCGAGGACCCGGCATCTATCAGTTGGCAGTGAAGGAGCCGGTCGGTCCGGTTGCAGCGTTTACGCCGTGGAATTTCCCGATCAATCAGGTCTGCCGCAAACTATCGGCGGCGCTCGCTGCAGGTTGCTCGATCATCGTCAAAGCGCCAGAGGAAACGCCAGCATCGCCAGCCGAGTTGTTGCGGGCATTTGTCGATGCGGGCGTGCCTGCGGGAGTCATCAACCTGGTGTTTGGCGTCCCTGCTGAGATTTCGGAATACCTTATTCCGCATCCGGTCATTCGCAAGATTTCGTTCACCGGCTCGACCGCCATCGGCAAGCAACTCTCGGCGCTCGCCGGTCTGCACATGAAGCGTGCGACGATGGAACTGGGCGGGCACGCGCCAGCCATCGTGTTCAACGACGCGGATGTGTCGAGCGCGGCGAAGATCATCCTCGGCGCGAAGTATCGCAATGCCGGACAGGTTTGCATCGCGCCGACACGGCTGCTGGTGCAGGACAAAGTCTACAAGGAATTCGTCAGCAAGTTCGCGGAGGGTGCCAAAGCTATCAAGGTCGGCAATGGACTCGATCCGGAATCGAAGATGGGTTCGCTCGCCAATACGCGTCGCGTTCCGGCGATTGAAAGCTTTGTACAGGATGCCGTTGCCAAAGGCGGCAAGCTCGAAGCCGGCGGCCATCGTATCGGCAACAAGGGTTATTTCTTCGAGCCGACAGTGGTGAGCGATGTGCCGAAGGATGCACGGGCAATGAATGAAGAACCGTTCGGCCCGCTGGCGCTGATTTCGCCGTTCACGACCTTCGATGAAGTTGCGGAGGAGGCCAACCGTTTGCCCTACGGCCTTGCGTCATATGCTTTCACCAGTTCGACGAAGACGGCAACAGCTATCGGCTCGGCGATCGAGAGCGGCATGGTTGCCATCAACAATGTTGGACTCGGAATGCCGGAGAATCCGTTCGGCGGCGTCAAGGATTCCGGCTACGGCTCCGAAGGAGGAACCGAAGCCATGGAAGCCTATCTCAATACCAAGTTTATTTCGCAGACTGGCGTTTAAAGAAACCCGGAAAAAAGAACCCCAAGTGAAGCGGCGGATCGATCAGCCCGCCGCTTCTTTCGTTTTGGCCTCATTCCAAAGGGCGTCCATTTCGGCCAGCGAGGCGTCCGTCAAAGTACGGCCGCTCGCCTGTAGCGATTGCTCGATATAGGCGAAGCGCCGTTCGAATTTGGCGTTGGTCCTACGCAATGCTTGCTCCGGGTCGGCATCGACGTGACGCGCGAGGTTGACCAGCGCGAACATCAGGTCGCCGGTCTCGTCTGCAATTTGCGTTGGATCGCCGCGATCGAGCGCCGCTTCGATCTCATCCGCTTCTTCGCGAATTTTATCGAGCACCGCACGTGGATCGTTCCAGTCGAACCCGACGCTCGACGCTTTGCGTTGCAGTTGCATGGCGCGCGTCAATGCCGGTTGACCCGCCTTCACGCCGGCGAGCAGCGATACATCGGAATTCGTTGCGGCAGGATTGCGAGCCACGCGCTCGGCCCTTTCTTCCGCTTTGATCCGATCCCACGCACCCTTCACGTTTGCCGGTGTCAGTCGTCCGTCAGCATCGGCAAAGACATGTGGATGCCGACGGATCATCTTGCGGGTGATAGCTTCGACGACATCGCCAAAAGCGAACGCACCTTGCTCTTCGGCCATGCGAGCGTGATAAACGACCTGCAACAGCAAATCGCCGAGTTCGTCGCAGAGATCGTACATGTCGTTTCGCGCGATCGCATCGGCGACTTCGTAGGCTTCCTCGATGGTGTAGGGTGCGATGGTCGCGAAGTTTTGCTCAAGATCCCAAGGACAACCGGTTACCGGTGTGCGGAGTTGCGCCATGATTTCGAGCAGGCGGGATATGTCGCGGGAAGGGGTCATTGCGCACCAAGGGCTGAATTGAATGGCTAACCTATGCCGCAAGAGGCACGGTTCGCCCAGCAAAAACCGATTGGCCGGGTGGCGACATATTTGGCGTTGCTTGCAGGGAGTGCTATGGGCAACTCATGAGCAACGTTTCGGAACAGGATACTGCACTTGTGCTGTTCTCGGGTGGCCAGGATTCAGCAACCTGTCTCGCCTGGGCATTGTCGCGATTTCGCCGCGTGGAGACGCTGGGTTTTCACTACGGACAACGACACGCAATCGAACTCGATTGTCGTGCGGCTTTGCTTGCCGGCGTCGGAACCATCCGCACCGATTGGCGTGAGAAGCTCGGCGAAAATCATACGCTGGATATTCCGACACTCGGCACCATTTCCGAGACGGCGTTGACGCGCGATGTTGCGATCGAGATGGTCGAAGGCGGGTTGCCGAATACGTTCGTGCCGGGACGTAACCTGGTGTTTCTGACATTCGCGGCGGCGTTGGCTTATCGGCGCGGCATTCGTCATATCGTTGGCGGGATGTGCGAGACGGATTACTCGGGTTATCCCGATTGTCGCAACGACACGATCAAGGCGCTGGAGGTTGCGCTCAACCTTGGCATGGATCGGCAGTTCGAATTGCACACGCCGCTGATGTGGCGCGACAAGGCGGCGACGTGGGCGCTGGCTCACGAATTGGGTGGCGACGCATTGGTCAATCTGATCCGCGAGCAGTCGCACACCTGTTATCTCGGTGAGCGCGGATCGAAGCACGCATGGGGCTATGGTTGCGGCGAATGCCCGGCGTGTCGATTGCGGGCCAAGGGGTGGTACGAATACGAAGCCACCCGTCGCGATCAGTCGTGAAAGTCCTGCGGCTGGAGCACGATCGGCGTACCATGCGGCGTCCGGTTGGCCGCGTGATCCCAGGCATGACGGTAGCGATCGAGCATTAAAGTCGATGCGGCACCCTTGCGGTCAACCAGTGTCTCCAATGTGGCAAGCCAATGCCGGTAATAGGTGTCGCCAAGGTCGGCATCGCCGGCGGCCTGCGCGCGTTTGATCTCCTCGGCGAGCGTTGCCGCCCATTCGGGCCAGGTGAATAACCCGCGGTCGTGCAGCGTCAGCGCCATGGCGAAGGCGTGGGCTTCCCAGGGCTCGCGGAATACCGGCCCATCGTCGTCGCGCGGAAGGTCGGGCAGGGCATCGGCGGCTACTTTCGCCGCGGCAAGGTCCGTCATGCTAACTCCAGATACGGCTCAAACGCGTCGACCGATACCTTCACGGTTGGATCGGACTCGGCGCCCCACAACTCCTGCCCGTCGAACACGACGGTGTAGAGCCATTGCGGATTTTCTCCCGATTCCGTCGCTGCGGTGTCCGGGTAGACATGGCAACCGTGGTCGCGTTCGACGACGCCCATGTGTCCGCGGACATAGCGTGGCAAGCGCGTGTGCGTGAGGGGATGAATGTTCCTGGCGCGAACGCGATCGCCCGCCTTGAATTTCGCTGGCGCTTGCGGTGTGCGGCCGAATTTGCCGCGAGTCATGACGCGTTCGAGATCGCCGACCTTGAAGCCTCCGCGCTTGAGCGCCTTCGGCGGTGTCGAGGCGTGGCCGGCCTTCACTTCATCGGCCCCGATGAACCCCTTATCGATCAGCATATCCTCAAGGCCGAGCAGCCATTTCTTGTAATAAGAGCTGGCGAGATAAACGTGCGGCGGCAGGGCTTCGCGATAGAAACGCGACGTGTCGATGTTGAAGGCGCCGGCAGCGCCTAACGCGCGCACCATGGCCAACACACGCGCTTCCCATTCGGTATGAAACATCGGCTCGTTCAGTTCCGGCTCGACCTTGCCGAAACCGTCCATGCCGCCCATGTCGTGAACGCCGTTCACGATGGCGCGCCCGGCGTCTTGGGAAATCCAGTCCCGATCATCGAGTCGCGGGTAACGAGTTCGGCAAGTTGCTGTTCGCTCCAACCCTCGGTGCCGGCCGGACGCATCGGCAGCACCAGGAAGCGGGTCTCGGCGGTCGAGTCCCAGACGCGGATTTCGACGTCTGTGGGAACGCTGACGCCGAAGTCGGCCAACACGCCGCGCGGATCCTTGACGGCGCGTGAGCGATAGGGCGCGGCCTTGTACCACACCGGCGGCAGGCCCAGCATTTCCCACGGATAGCACGAGCACAACGTACAGACGACCATGTTGTGGCGTTGCGGCGTGTTCTCGATCACCACAAGATGATCGCCGACGCGACTGACATGGCCCAGCGTGCCGACAGCCTTGGACCCGTCTTCCAGCAATGCCTGTTTGAAGGCCGGGTCGGTCCAGGCCTTGGCGACAACCCGTGCGCCGTTATGTGGGCCGATCTTGGTCTCGTAGGCCTGAATGATGGCGTCGAGCGCTGCTGGATCAATATAGCCTTTTTCGGTCAAGACCGTCTCGAGCGCGCGAACGCGAAGCTCGGTTTCCGACAAGTCCGAATGGTCGTGATCGTGATGATGATCGTGGTCGTCGTGATGTCCCGTCATGCGGTCAGGATAGGCCCAAGACCGCGGATATGTCGAGTAGCGGGCACCGTTGGCGGCCGCCGTGAACGCGATTTGTGGATCGCAGGGTGCCGCCATTGCGCCAACGAAAATTCCTCGCGCGATGGTTGGGATGCCCGTAACATCCAGCGAAAATCGTGGCGGGACAAAGTTGGCACGAAGGTCCAGCTCTGCCTATCGAACGGGAATTGAAGCCATTGGCCAGTTTTGTCCAAATTGAAAAAGGTCTGGGGCCTGAGGGACGGATCGCCGTCGTGCGCTTCGACCGCCGCGACGGCGTCAACGCCCTGTCCCCGGAAGCCCTGCGGCAACTCACCGATGCGGCGCGCAATTTCGAGGACGACGCCGGGACGTCGGTTGTCGTGCTGACCGGTGGCAGCAAGGCCTTCAGCGCCGGCTTCGATTTGAAGGATGCCGAGGGTCGGGCGCGGGCCGACATGGACATCGGTGCGTTGCGACGGCATCTCAAGCTGGGGCCGCGGCTGTCGCGCGCCTGGCAGGACATGGAGCAGGTCACTATCGGCGCCATCGAGGGGTTCTGCATCGGCGGCGGCGTGGCGCTGGCGGTTGCGCTCGATTTCAGGGTGATGGCGCGGGATGCCCACATCCGCGTGCCGGAGATCGGCCTCGGCATGAACATGAGCTGGCAAAGCGTGCCGCGCATGCTGCACCTGATGGGACCGGCGCGGACCAAGCAGGCGGTCATCCTGGCGGATCAGCGCATTTCTGCGGCGGACGCCTACGAGTGGGGTCTGGTCGAAGAACTGGCCGATAGCGGCAAGGCATTCGACGCGGCGATGGCGCTGGCCGAAAAGGTCGCGCGGCAGCCGCCGATTTCGGTCGCCATGACCAAACTGACCGTTAACCGCCTTGCCCACGCGCTGGATGACCTTGCCAGCCATATGGACGTCGATCAGTTTGCTCTGGCCAGCCTGACCGAGGACCACAAGGAAGGCGTGGCGGCGTTCCTGGGCAGGAGGCCGCCGCGGTTCAAGGGACGCTAGTCGGAAACAGAGAAGAGCCCACAAGCGAGGGGCACCGAGATCGGAGGACCACCCATGCTGAAGCTCAAGCCGAACTGTGAATGTTGCGATCGCGATCTGCCGCCGGAAAGCGCCGATGCCCGCATCTGCAGCTTCGAATGTACGTTCTGCTCGGAGTGCGCCGAAACGGTCCTCAGGGGTGTCTGCCCCAATTGCAAAGGCAGTCTGGTCGCGCGGCCGATTCGTCCAGCCGCCATGCTCGTGAAGTATCCAGCATCCACGGAACGGCATTTACGGCAGCAGCCCTGCGTCGCCTGAGATGCCAGGGAACCCTTGGGCTATTCGACTAAAGATAGTGATCTTTCAATATTTTGGCATCTCTAATTCATGCATTAGTCGAATTAGTGCTATCCGTGCGCCCGTGGGGCTCCATGTTCTGTTCGAATTCAAGGTTCGGGGCCTTCACAGCAGGGATTTCGTTGTTATTTTAGGCGCATAGTTATCGCGGTGCCGAAGAGCAGACGCCGCGAGGAGACCAAGCTGATGAACTTATCCGACGGAACAACTCGCCCCAAGCCGCGCCCGCGCCCGCAGGTGATGCGCCTGACCGATGCTGCGGCGGCACGGATCGATGAACTCACCAAACGCGCCGACTCGGAGATCGTCGGCCTGCGGGTCGGGATCAAGAACGGTGGCTGCGCCGGTCAGTCCTATACAGTCGAGTACGCCCACGACATTCTCCCGACCGATGAAGTGGTTCAGGACAAGGGCGTGAAGATCCTCGTCGATCCCAAGGCGGTGATGTTCCTGCTTGGAACGGAGATGGACTACAAGACCGACAAGATGTCAGCGCAGTTCGTTTTCAATAATCCGAACCAGACGGGAGCGTGTGGTTGCGGCGAGTCCGTGCAACTCACGCCGGCCAAGGTCGATAGCTAAACCAATCCGTATTCGCCCATGGACCGCGATTTCCTGCTGGATTTATTCGCGGCTTTCGGTGCGGTCACTTTGCGGCGAATGTTCAGCGGTTACGGCATATCCGCCGAGGGCGTTAACTTCGCGCTGGCACTGCGTAGCGGTCTTTATCTGCGGGCGGATGAAGCCAACATTCCCGCGTTCGAAGCTGAAGGTTCGACGCCGTTTCAGTATGCCGCACGCGGGAAGACCGTCACTGTTGCATCGTATTGGCAATTGCCGGAGCGGCTTTACGACGATCCCGAAGAACTGAGTGGCTGGGCGCGCGAGGCGTTAGCCGCAGCCCGGCGGGCCGCCGACAAGAAGCGTCCGCGTCGGGCATCGGCAAAGAAGAAAGCCATTCCCAAGGGGAAGAAAGCCGGCGGAAGGAAGCGTCGACGAACCTAGGCGGATCGCCTGTTCAGGCGACGCGGTTGCGGCTTTCGGCAGAGAATTCGGGGTCGGTCTCACAAATCACGCGATTGCGGCCGGTGCGCTTTGCCGCATACAGGCAGGCGTCGGCGCGTTCGATCAGGGTGTCCATCGTGTCAGTCGGCTGCAGTATCGAAACGCCGACCGAGATGGTGACGCGGCCAAGGATTTCCCCGGTCGATTTCTTTTTCAGTTCCTTCGACATCACCGCACGGCGGATATTGTCGGCCACTGACAACGCCTGCCGGAGCGCTGTGTTCGGCAATACGACAGCAAACTCCTCGCCGCCATAGCGCGCAATGATGTCCCGGCCTTTGATGGTCTGCTTGAGCGACATTGCCACCAGTCGCAATACCTGGTCGCCGGTGAGGTGGCCGTAATTGTCGTTGAACGACTTGAAATGGTCGATATCGAACATCAGCAACGTGAGCGGCTCGTTCACCTGCCTTGCGATGCGGACTGCATCGATGACCGCGCGGTCGAAGTATTTGCGATTGCCCAGACCGGTGAGCGGGTCAGTCATCGTCTCGGCGCGGATGGCTTCGAGGTTTTGTTGCAGGCTATGAATTTCGCGCTTCGATGCGGTCAAGCGTGCTTCAAGCGCCTTGTTGGTTTCCTGCATTTCATGGGTGGATCGCACCAGCGTCTCGATGATCGCCTTGATGTGATCGCGGGTCGCGGCGTGATTCAGGCGCTGACTGGCATCTACCAGGCTGACATTGAAATTGGATGTGAGCCCCAGAGCGTCGCTGATGACAGACATGACGTCATCGATTTCATGGATGACGCGTGTGCCGACCTTATCGACTCGATCCGCCGCGCGCGTCGGCGACAAGTAGGTTTCGTAAATCTGTTCGAGGTCGGCTTCCGTAAGTTTGCCTTGGCGGGCGAGAGTCTCGTTGATGATCTTGTTCAGTTCGGGCTTGGTGCCGGTCGCATAGACGTACCAAATCTCGTAATTTCTTGGCACCGCAGTCAGGCGCAGCGATTTGATCTGGCCAAGCGCAATTTCCGCGAACGCCATGGTGCGTTCATGCTCGTCGACGTACCCAGCCACTAACGAGATCTCCGATGACAGGCCGTTCTGCCTGTTCCTCAGCCGCGGAAAAGTAAAAAATATGTGGCAAAGTTAAAGTATGACGATGAACGACCCGTAAACGAAATGCCGTTTGCGACGGGCGCAGCGTGGATTTGAAATGTGCGCCTCCGTTCACAGCGAACGCGAGAAGCGGGCCTCAAACCCATATTGGTGCTGGCAATTCATATCGGCATACGATCCCTGCGCTCTGACTTTACGCGAGTGGCGCCCGCGGTGAGCGGGCGCGCGACTGTCAGAATCGGATCGTTAGCCTCGGGCGCGGATGGGACGCAGCAGAAATGCCGGCAAATGGGAATGATCGGCGGGTTCTGATGTTGATTCGCGCTTCTGCGAGGGGGCCATGGTGCGGCCGATCGACGGTGGCTCGGCTGCCACCGGAGCGGTCTTTGGGCGAGCGGCCACCGGACGGGCTTCACTGGAGCGGCTCTCGCCTGAACGGCCTTCGCCTGTGCGGCCTTCGCCGGTTCGGCGCGATCGGCGCCGAGGCTTGCGGGCTTCACGATCGCGGGGTTCGGCAGCGACGCCTTCCGTCGCGCGCGGGGCGGGCGCTTCGGTATCGCCGCTCAGCGCATCGGCGGCCAGTTCGGCGCGGGGAATGGTCTGGCCGATCAGCCGCTCGATCGCGGCCATCGATTTATGGTCTGCCGAATTGACGATGGAGATCGCCGTTCCGCTACGGCCAGCACGACCGGTCCGGCCGATGCGATGCACGTAGTCATCGGGATGATGGGGAACGTCGAAGTTGAAGACGTGGCTGACTTCCGGAATATCGAGGCCGCGTGCCGCGACGTCGGAGGCAACCAGCAATGGCAGTTCACCCTTGCGGAATTGGTCCAGCGCGGCCATGCGGGCAGTCTGGTCCATATCGCCATGCAGGGCGGCGACACTGAAACCATGCTTTTGCAGGGAGCGATGCAACAACGCGACTTCGCGCTTGCGGTTGCAGAAGATGATCGCGTTCTTGAGGTCTTTGGCATCGCGAAGCAGGCGGCGCAGGGTCTCGCGCTTCTCGTGCGGCTCGCGCCCGGTGCTGACCTGAGATTGTGTGACAGTCACCGCCGTCGATGCCGGCTTGGAGACCTCGACCTTCTCGGGGTTATGCAAGAACGTTTCGGTGATGCGGCGAATTTCGGTCGGCATGGTTGCCGTGAAGAACAGCGTTTGCCGGGTGAAGGGGACAAGCTTGCAGACGCGCTCGATGTCGGGGATGAAGCCCATATCCAGCATGCGGTCGGCTTCGTCGATGACCAGCAGTTCGACACCGGTGAGGAGCAGTCCTCCGCGCTCGGTGTGGTCGAGCAGCCGGCCCGGCGTCGCGATCAGCACGTCGACGCCACGGGTCAGCTTGAGGTCTTGGTCGCCGAACGACACACCGCCGATCAGCAGCGCGACGTTGAGCTTTTGGCCGACGCCGTATTTGTCGAAATTCTCCTTCACCTGCGCGGCGAGTTCGCGCGTCGGCTCGAGGATAAGAGTCCGCGGCATACGGGCCCGGGCGCGGCCCTTTTCCAGCATCGTCAGCATCGGCAGCACGAAAGCCGCAGTCTTGCCGGTGCCGGTTTGGGCGATGCCGAGAACGTCGCGGCGCGCCAGAACATGAGGGATGGCTTGATCTTGAATGGGGGTGGGTTCGGTATAACCAGCAGCCGAAACGGCGGCGAGCACCTTGTCGGACAAACCGAGATGAGAAAAGGACATTGAGCCTCTGGTCGAATCCGCCGTCGTGATTCCCGGAAAAGACTATCGCGCTCAACCCCGGAACGGCACGCAAACTTGCACGGGGAATAACTGTACGCGATCAGGCGGCTTACCAAGGCATCGCGCTTCGATACCGGGCCGCGTCGAGGCGGAAGATAGGGCCGAAATGGCCAAAGTCAATGCATCAAACGGCGAAAACGCCCAAAAACCTTAATGTTTGACGCCAAAACCGATGTATCCGCACGGCTCGGCAGGCGGGCGGTTTGGACCAATTCAGCAGGCCGCCCGGCCCGGCGCGCAAGCGTGTCGCTGCGGTTTTGACGTTCACGAAATCGTTTGGGAACCCGCACATTCCGCCACCATCAGTGTCACTGCGCAACGAGCCTGTTGCCCGGTCATGCACGGCCGGGGCGTCGGCCCGATCAGCCGCGGCCGTTAGCGACTTTCGACTGCAGGAGAAATGAATGAAGAAGACTTCTTTGTTCGTTGCAGCGCTGGGCAGTGGCGTACTCGCCGCCACTGTCATCGCATCTGCCACGGCACCCAAGGAGAAAGGGTTCGATGCCGCGATCGCGCATAACGCGCAAAAGATGATCGATGAGGGCAAGAAGACGTTTCGCTACGACACGTTCGGCAGCGAAGCGTTCTGGGGCGATGCACTGCAATTGCACAAAGCGGTTGCCGGAGCCAAAAACGGTGGCGTCGGTCCCGGCGTCTCACCCAAGACCGCGCTCGCGGTCGGCCTCAAGGTCGACGTCGATGCTTTGCCGGCAGCCCTGAAAAAGCAAATCGCTGCCGGCAAAGTCAATCTCGACGATCCGGCGACGACGGTTGCACTGCTCAAGCTCAATGCTGTCGTCGGTGTGACGGCTTTTGCGAATGCAGACGGCAGCGTCAAGTCGATGGGCATCCAGTGCGCGCTGTGCCACTCGACGGTCGACAATTCGTTCGCACCCGGCATCGGCAAGCGTCTTGATGGCTGGGCCAATCGCGATCTGAATGTCGGCGCTATCGTATCGCTCGCGCCGAACCTCAAGCCGTTCACCGATCTGCTCGGTGTCGATGAGGCCACGGTGAAGAAGGTGCTCGCAAGTTGGGGGCCGGGCCGTTACGACGCCTATCTCAACAAGGACGGCAAGGCGCTAACCCCGGACGGTAAACAGGCCGGCACGTTGATCCCGCCGGCGTTCGGTTTGGCCGGTGTCGATCTGGCGACCTCGACCGGCGCTGGGTCGGTGACCTACTGGAATGCCTATGTCGGCGTCACCCAGATGCACGGCATGGGCACGTACTTCGACGCCCGCTTTGCCGACAAGGAGCAGTATCCGGTCTCGTCGAAGAGCGGCGCGTGGAATACGCGCGAGAAGCCGGACAGAGTGACGGCCAAACTCGCGGCATTGCACTACTATCAACTGTCGATGCCTGCGCCCAAGGCACCGGCAGGATCGTACGACAAGGCAGCTTTTGAGCGCGGCAAGGCCGTGTTCAACGGCGCCGGCAAGTGCGCCACCTGTCACGTGCCGCCGCTGTTCACGGAGCCGGGCCACAACCTGCATTCGCCCGGCGAGCTCGGCCTCGATTCCTTCCAGGCGGATCGCTCGCCGACTAGGATGTATCGGACGGCGCCGTTGGCGGGGTTATGGACGCATCAGAAGGGCGGCTTCTTCCACGACGGCCGCTTCGCGACCTTGCCGGATGTCGTCAACCACTACGACCAGCAGTTCAAGCTGCAACTCACGCCGCAGAACAAGACCGATCTGGTCGAATATCTGAAAGGGATCTGAGGCCCACAGAAGCATCTGACTGCTAAAAAATGGGTCAAGTTCACCGCGAGAGTGAACGACAACACACCAATGCTGACTGCGAGGCCGCCTCCGGGCGGCCTTTTTGTTGGCTCGGCGCTGCTTCCTGCTGCGGCGCAATGAACCAGCATCGCCGTTTGGGAGACTATGGCATAGTGCACTTTGCAAGAGTTACGGCGCTGCCTTCGGCTGGGGACCTGAATGAGACGACGCGTGCTTTTCCACGTTGCCATGCTGGCCGCGCTCGTCGCGGGTCTGGCTGTATCGATCTCCGCGCCCGCCAATGCTGCCAAGCGTGTCGCGCTGGTGATCGGCAACAACGACTATCGCAATGTCCCAAAGCTGCAAAAGGCGGTCAACGATGCCCGCACCATGAGCGATACGCTCAAGCAGCTTGGCTTCAGCGTCATGATCGCCGAAAACCAGACGCGGCAGGCCTTCAGCCAGACGCTGCTGGCCTTCGATAACGCGATCGAACCTGGCGATACGGCGTTCTTCTTCTATGCCGGGCACGGCTTCGAAATCGCAGGCCAGAACTACCTGCTGCCGACCGACGTTCCCGCGGCGACTGAGGGGCAGGAAGAACTGGTTCGCGACGCCTCGATTCTCACGGACCGCATCATCGAGCGCTTGCAAAACCGCGGTGCGCGCAGCTCGATTCTCGTGCTCGACGCCTGCCGTAACAATCCGTTCGAACGCAGCGGCACGCGCGCCGTTGCCGGGCGCGGCGGGCTTGCACCGATGACGACGCTGCCTGAAGGCGTGTTCTCGATTTTCTCGGCAGGGCCGCGGCAGACCGCGCTCGACCGTCTATCCAACGATGACGACAACCTTAACTCGGTTTTCACGCGGACGTTTGCCAAGCAGTTGTTGCTGCCCGGCGACAATCTGGTGCAGATCGCACAGCGGACCCGCCGCATTGTCAGCGAGATGGCCGACACCGTGAAGCATAGGCAGGTGCCGGTTTACTTCGATCAGATGGTCGATGACGTTTTCCTCAACGGCACCTCGCGCGGCACGCCATCAAGCGAAACCAAACCGGCAAAGGAGGCCGCGACGCAAGTCGCAGCACTTCCGCCGGTATCGAAGCCGCAAGCGCCAACACAGGACAGCGTCAATGCGCCGATCGCGATGTTCTCGCGACACAACGGCGGTTGGACCGTGGTGTTCTCGATTGCCGATCCGACCCTGGGTATTTCCTGGCGCATGGGCGAGCAGGGCGAATTCCGCGAGACTGGCTTTCTCGACACGCTCGATCCGCGAACCCGCAAGCGGATGCCCAACCCGTCGATCGAGCTTGCCGCCGACGCGCCCGCTGCAACCATCATGCTGCGCTATGTCGATGCCAGCGGAGAGTTGCAGGGACCGTTTCCGATCAGGTTCGATCCCGAGGCAGCGCTGGTGAAGGACCAACGCAAGATCCTCGACATGACGGCAACGAGCTGGCTGTCGTTCCGCGAATTCAATGGGCTGCTGGTTTATTACACGCACCTGATGTCGTATCGCTGCGCGATCCGCGAGGTGCGCATTGGAATCGACACGGCGGTGCCGGACAAAACGCTGAAGATGCCGTCGTGCAATCCGAGGGATCCTTCGGCCATTCCGCACGATGCGCAGCCATATCTCAAGCTGCCGGGCGCCACCAAATCGGTTTCGGTCGAATTGACCTATCGGGATGGTAGCGTTTCGGAAATCAAGACGTTCCGCAAGTAGCCCCACGCGCGGCGAGGGCAACAACCGATCGTGCGGATCGCACGATCGGCGATGACCGATGTGACGATCAGCCCTTGCGCTGCTGTTGCTGGGCGCGCTGTTGCGGCTTGACGTTGTGCGAGAAGTGGCCGGGGATCGACACCGACATACAGGACCAAGAAACGCAGCCATCGGGAATGACAACGCGATTCTTGCCGTCGATGTAAGTCGCGGCCTGAGCGCCGCTAGCGAGAACGATGAACGTGACGATCAGAGCGAGCTTCTTCATGGGAGCCTCCCGTTGCGTGGTTGATGGCCCATTCAACGCGAGTCCGCCGGATCGATCTGTGACTTAAGTCACCCCGGCGTTGTGATCATGGGAAAATAGGCCCTCGTAGATTGCGTATAGGCCCCAGGCCGGCCCCAGCATCAGCACCGGCGTGTAGAGCGCGCCCCAATAGGTGTTGAACGGTTTCCCGATGATTGCGAACAGCCCGAGATAGGTGACCACAAAGAGCCCGGATCGCAGACCCTTGGGCCACGCGACAAAACCGAGCAATGCGATCGGCAGCATGAGTGCCGTCCAGCCAAGCGAGACGATGCTAAGCAGCCCATTGAACTGCGCTGTTTCCAGAACAAATCCCAGGCCTCCGAATTGAAGCCAGCCTGAACTGTACGCGCGATCCGCTTCGCCGATTTGATGCATCACCATGACCCAGTGCCAGGTGAAGTAAGCAAAATAGGCAGCGAGTCCGACACCGAGCAGCTTGAGTTCTTTCCATTGCTTCTCGCGCAGCGCCAGCCACATGCAGATCAAAACATAAGGGCCAACCAGTTCGCGGATGAATAGTGCCACGATCGCTGCGATGGCGCCGAGGTTCCGCCAGCCATTACCGTAAGCGCAGACCGAGAAAAGGATCAGGGTGCCGGCCGCGACTTCGGTAAAGACGATGCTTTCCTCGACGCCGAGACCAACGAAATTGATCGCGAGTGCGAAGACGGTCCCGATAGCGATCAGCGGTCCGCCATCGTTGCGAAGCATGCGATAGGCCAACAGCACCGAGATCATCGCCAGACCTGCGAGCAACCCCTGAGCCCAACGAATGGACGGCAAATGCGCGAGCAATTCAGCCCATGTCGGCGTCCGCCAATTGAACACCGACGCAGTGCCGTAATCGTCGGCCAACAGTGTTTGATGAGCCGCGCTGTAGTAACCGGCGCCGCCACGCATGCGCTCGACGATGCGAAGATAGGTTGCGCTGTCGCCGACGCCCGGAGCCCGTGTGACGGCCGGGATCGCCGCCTTCGATGTCGCGAACAGCGCCAAACCGACCGCTGCCGTCAGTGCCAAGAGCACGATGAGGAAGGCCTTTCGGCGTGGCATGTATGAAAGTCGCGTGATCGCCAATGATCGACCAAATGCTGTTGGATTTCAAAACGACGCCGACGCATGATGGCGGAAGGGTATCCGCAAGCCACAAAACCACAAACAGGCGCACAAAGCAAAGATGCGCTTCCGATGATAAGACACGTCAACATCGATCGAGGGATGCGTACACCGATTGCGTCTCAATCTCTTCGTCTGGCCCTTCGTAGGGTCGCGGACGGTGGCTCGCCAAACGCCTTGTGATAGTAAACAGCAAAATGCCCCAGATTGCTGAAGCCGCAAGTGAATGCGACAGATGTCACTGACGTCGAGGCATTCGGACGGCTCAGCATTTCTTTTGCTTTCTGCAGTCGGATGCGCTTGGCAAAATCCATCGGCGAGTATCCACGGCTCGTATGGAATGCGTGAAACAATGCGCGCGCACTGCCGCCCGCAACCAATGCCAATGCTTCGATGGTCATCGGTTGATCCCAATTCGCTTCAATGTAACTCTCGATTTTGCGAACCTGCCAAGGAGCGGCAGAAGGCGATTGGCGTCGGAGCGGTGGGTTACGCCTATAATCAACTGACCGGCGATAGCGGATCGGGCGCCAAGCTTGGTCCCTTCAAGTCGCGTGTCGAAGCCATCGGTCCGCAACTCGGTTACATCTTTCCGGTCGGCGAGATGCAGGGCGTGCTCAATCTGAAAGGCTATTGGGAATTCGATGCGCAGAACCGCGCCAAGGGCTGGAACACTTGGTTGACGTTCGCGGTATCCGCGCCACCGCCGCCGCTACCCGCAGGCATCAAATAAGCCAACGGTAAAAACCGCTGCCGCATTTGCCGGTCCATCAGGTCGCGGAGGGGGCGACGTGGGATTCAGAGGTTATTCGGCAGTCTCACCCCGCTCGCAGATAACGCAGCTACGTTTTCGATGTGGCCAAGCTAAGCGCTTTGGCTATCTCAGCTAAGCTTTCCATCGGATCAGCCGCGCCACCGAGCAAGCGGAGCAATGTCTTTTCGCGTTCTTCATCGAGGGTGGCGTACGCCGCGGCAATCCGCTCCATCTCGGTCGCAAGCTTTCGATACGTATCGGCCAGAGCCGCGAACACTTTGCGCTTTGCTTCGTTAGAGGCGGTTTGGCCGATCATCGCGCAGGATTCTGCATCCGCGTGAAGTTTATCGATGTACAGCTTGATGTCCTGCATTGATCCGAGAAATGTTCTTCGATCTAAAAGTTGTTGTCCAACTGTTAGTCCTTAAGGAAAATTCCACAAGCCTACGAATTGCCTCCGGCCGGCAGGCAAATCGTCCTAAAGACGAAGCCAGTCGTCTAGGCGCTAGTCATATCAAGCAAGTCTACTGGTTAGCACCAAGAAGGAGTGAGGTCGATCCTCCGTTATGTCGGCTCGCCTTCGTGCCCAAAATGGTTTGATAACGGGACCTGGGGATGCCCGAGGAATCAGGCGGCCCTCAGTTTCATCAAATGTGAAGGAGACGAAGTTGGCGAGATTGTCGGGGCCCCAGAAGTTGGGGCCGCTTACGCCATTGGTGGGCGAATGGGAAGGCGACGGAGGGGTTGATCTGTCGTACCACAACAAGGATGACGAGACGAGCGAAACCACATACTTCGAGAAAGCCTGGTTCAAGCCGATTCCGATCCAGGAGAATGGGCGCCAGGAATTGTGGGGCCTCAACTATGGCATGACCGCGTGGCGCCATGGCGAGGAAGCGATGGATCCCTTTCACGATGAACTTGGATTTCTTCTATGGGACAAGGCGCACGGCGAAATCATGCGCACCGTCGTCTTCGGTCGCGGCATCGCGATACTCGCAGGCAGCAGCGCTAAACCGCACGACAAGGTCTTAACCTTCAACGCTAGACCCGGTGAGGCGCACTACGGCGTGCTGCAAAATAAGTACCTCTTGGAGCGCGCTGAAATCCGCGACTTCCAGAGCACCTTCACGATTAACGACGACGGCACTTTTAGCTACGTGTCTGATCTGCTCTTGAAACTCGCCGCGACCCGCGGGGAAATGCATCACACCGACAAGAACACTCTACATCGCGTCAAGCGCTATCACCCCAGCGCCGAGAATGCCTGAACGATAACCGCTGTCTTTCTTATTACTGGCCAAGTTTTGGCCAGTAATTTCGTCGAATACGCGCTTCACTGGTATTGCAATAACAATGATACATAGGTCAATTTTTCGCACTCGCCGGAGCATCCTGCCGCGGTGGACGGAGCGGCGCCTTTGTAGTCGCCTTTCGATGCGCCAGTGGATCGTCTCAACCCATTATTCTGACTCGCATCGAGGGCCGGCCATCGCGAGGTGGTAGGGCTCAGCATTGGTGCATCGGCGAGGAATGAGACTAGGATCAATCTCCTAAAACTCATATTTATTAGTAAAATCACATAGATAGTTGATGGTCATGGCGGAAGGGGTGGGATTCGAACCCACGGTACCCTTGCAGGCACGCCGGTTTTCAAGACCGGTGCCTTAAACCACTCGGCCACCCTTCCGTTCAGCAAAATCAATGGTTTAGGTGCTGTTCCAAAAGAACAAACTGCAAAGTTGGCACCGGATCGGCACCCTAACCGTTGAAAGCTGCATTGATCGCCGCCGCAGCCTTGCTGCCGTCCTTCCTAAAGAGGTGAGCATGGATACGCAACGTGATATCTGGCTCTGGCGTGCGCGAGCCCTTCCGAAACGGGACTATATCCACGCCGAACGCGAGCAATCGGCTCGTGTGCAGTAGGGCAGCAAGCGGCAAGAAGCGCCGAGTTCGTTTGGTCCCCGACATGACCCGAACCGAAGGAAGCAAAGTCTTCGTTGGACGCGTTGCTGCGATCGAGAAGGCGTTCCAGTGGACGAGGATTTTATAGGCTCATCGGCCCGGAAGTGATTTTCAAAGCGGCTTAAACCCGGCGCTATTTTCCGAGTTCTTTTCGAACCGCAGCGGCGGCGTTGCCGACCTTGCCGACAGCCCGTTCAAGTTCGTCGCGGGTCACGCCGAGATGTTTGGTCCAGTATCGAACCTCGTAATCTTCATTCATGTTGATCCGGCTGCGGTCCTGCTGACCCACTTTTGTCTTGTCGTCGCTCATGGTCGACTCACTTTGCGGTTGCGAAAAGTGCGGTTGGCGGAGGGTGGGGAGAGGTGTCCACGCCATCCGTTGCCCCGAACGAGGCGCCGGTTCAACCGCCGCGCGATCAGTTTTGTTCCGTGGCCCCGAAGCAGTCCCCTGGCATCCTCCGCAAAATGCAGACGTGCTCGGGCCGAATTAGTGTCGTCGCCCGAACGCCTGCTCCGGCGACTTCAATCCAGGTGAGGTAAGCCAGTCGTTGATGCTGCGGGCTGTGTCGAGCTGCCGCAGTTTTTGCTCGATGTGTGCGTGTTCCGTCGGCGTAATTGCGGAGGCCAATTTCTTCTCCGGCTGACTTTTGCGGCTGTTCAATCCTTCATCGAACGTCTGCGTGCCCGTGCAAAAAAATCGTCATACCCCTCTTGAACTTTTTTGCGGGGTCATAATTCTAATGCTCGCCGCACACGTTGCGGTACGGAGCGCCTTTGGGCTCCGTCGTTTGAGGCGGGCGCCGGCAGGTGTCCGGCGCCGGCTCGTACCCATCTTGCTCTTAGGAGGATTTGGCTATGAGGTATGATTGGACGCCCCTGTGGAGGTCGACGATCGGATTCGACCACCTGTTCAACGTTCTCGACGAGGTCCAACGGACCGCGGAAGAGAGTTTTCCCCCCTACAACATCGAACGGCTCGACGAAAACCGCTTCCAGATCTCGGTGGCGCTGGCTGGATTTACGCCGGACGAGGTGGCGTTGACCGCGGAGCAAAACGTCCTGACCCTCGAGGGGAAAAAGGCAGAGAGGGAGGAAAAAACCTTCCTCCATCGCGGTATCTCGACGCGAAACTTCAAGCGTCAGTTCACGCTGGCCGATCACGTGGAGGTCAAGAACGCCCGATTCGAGAACGGACTTCTGCTTATCGAATTACAGCGCGAGATACCGGAAGCGATGAAGCCAAAGCGCATCGCGATCAATGGGTCTACGCCCGGCAAGGTCGCTCAGATCGACGCGAAGGCTGCTTAAGCCGGGAACGCTTTAATTCAATCGCCGCGCGGCAAGCCCGCGCGGCAGCACCCAGCGTCATAGAACGGAGGCTCCGATGCGGACGACGCCCGCTTATGACAATGTTTTCGATTTCAACGCCCTTCTTCATCCCGGAACGGTCTTCGATCATCCGCGCGATGTCATCGCCGACACTCGTCTCAGCCTTTCGGAAAAGCGCGCAATCCTGGCGTCTTGGGCATCGGATGCGTCAGCGATCGCATCTTGCCCCGCATTGCGCGCCCCAACAGGGGCTAAGGCGCCGGTCCTCATCGACGACATTCTCGAAGCGCTCTGCGCGTTGGATGCAAGGGATGGAAGTGGTCCCCGGAATCCACCCGGCGGTAAACCGATGCGATTGGAATCAGCCGAGCGATGCGCCGCTGCGTGATGAGCGGAGCAATCGGCTAACGGTTTCCAATCGTCAGGCATGGCAGAATCAGGCCCCCGGTCGGGTCTGCCGGGGGCCATAATGAGGCTGTCCTTTTCAGCTGGAATTCGCGTGGCCTTACCCGACGCGATGCAGCACGCAGAGCTTGTTGCCGTCCGGATCGCGCAGATAGGCCAGATAGAGGTTCATCCCGCTGGGGTCGCGAATGCCCGGGGGCTCCTCGCATGTGGTGCCGCCATTGGCGACACCCGTGGCATGCCATTGGTCGACATCTTCCTGCGATTTGGCCAAAAAGCCGATGGTCCCGCCGTTGGCGAAGGTCGCGGGCTTGCCGTCGATCGGCTTGGATACCGAGAACGTGCCTGTCTTGGTGCGGTAGAAAATGCGGTGACGGTCGACGATAGCCGGGGGAATGCCGAGCGTTCCAAGCAGCTTATCGTAAAACGCCTTTGCCCGATCCAAATCGTTTGTGCCTACCATAACGTGCGAGAACATCGCGCTTTCTCTCCCAAAATTGCTGTAGCGAGCCGTGGTTAGCAGGAAAGACATACAATCGGCAGTGGGTGGCCGGGTCGTCAAGCGCAATTGAGCCACGCAAAGGCGGTTGCTACCACGCACCACGCGGGCGGCTCGCCGCCGGGAGGGCCAGGCAAAAGCAACCAATGATTTACCACGTCGATAGCCGTCCCCAATTCCGCCGTGTTTGGATTTCGATATGTTCACACCTGAGCAACTATGCTGCCAGGTAGGGGAATCGGGCGAGCGGTGGCCATCATTGGGCAGGCGACCGCAGCAATGGTATTTGGGGCATATGGGGATTCGCAGGTCAGCCACTTTCGTTTATGCGGCACGGACCGCCACGGCTTTGGGCGCTTGCCTGCTGCTGGCGAATTGCGCGTCGTCCGGCAAGTTCGCAAGCAAAGTGGACCCCAAGTACGGCGTCTCCAGCAGCCCGCGTGTCGTCGGTTTCGGTGAGGCGGTGCCAAAGGGCGGCGGAACCTACCGTGTCGGCAAGCCCTACACAGTCGCCGGGCGCGTTTATGTGCCCGAGGAAAATCCACACTATCGGCAGGATGGTCTGGCGTCGTGGTACGGCGACGACTTCCATGGCCGGCGCACCGCGAATGGCGAGGTGTTCGACATGACGTCGCTCACCGCGGCGCATCCGACCTTGCCGATGCCGTCCTATGCGCGGGTGACGAATCTCAGCAATGGCAAGTCGCTCGTGGTGCGGGTCAACGATCGCGGGCCCTACCATGGCAACCGCGTGATCGACGTGTCTCATCGTGCGGCGCAGCTGCTCGATTTCCATGGCAACGGTGTCGCACGCGTTCGGGTCGAGTACGTTGGCCGCGCGCCGTTGGAAGGATCGGACGACCGCCAATTGATGGCCACGTTGCGGACCGGCGAACCTGCGCCGTCGCCGTCAACGGTGCGAATTGCATCGGCGCGGCCGTTTGTACCGGAACTGACCGCCTCGGCTCATGCCGTGCGGGCTGACGTTCCGATGCCGCAGGAGCGACCTTATACGCTCGGCAATACGGCAGCAGATGTCGCTTCGATCGGTGCGACTTCGGAGATGTCATCCGCCCGCAGCCGCCGCTCGGATGGGCGCGTGCTCGAAAACCCGCGCGCCGTCAGTTACGAGGCTGACGGTAGCTATGCCGAACCGGTTCGGCAGATCGATGCCTACGCACCGGTCGATCGTCGTGGGCCGAGCGAATTGCTCGCAGGCCGCGGCCTCTATTGATCGTTCGGCGTTACGTTCGCGCGGCGCTGACCGTCTTCAGAAATTCAAGCAAAGCCGCATTTACTTCCGCGGGACGCTCCTGCTGAATCCAGTGCCCGGCGCCCTCGACAATCAGCTTTCGCGTCAGGTTCGGAAGCACGCGCTCCATGTCGAGCACGCGTTTGGCGCCGATCAGGCCCTTGATGACGGAATCGTTCGCGCCCGCGATGAAGAGCGACGGCTGATGGATCTTCGCGCCTTGCCACGGCGCCGTCAGATCCCAATTGCGGTCGATGTTACGATACCAGTTCAAGCCACCACGGAAACCCGACTTGCGGTAGGCCTCCGTGAACACCGAGAGTTCGTCCTCTGTGATCCAGTCCGGCAGCGCCCGGTCGCTCGCCGGATCGCCCAGAAAGCCTTTACCGGGTTGGACGAACAGCGACGCCTCCGGGTCCGAAAATCCGCGCGCCACGACTGCCCGCATGGTAAAGGCGACATCTCGCTCGAATTCAGCCTCGGCGACGCGGGGTGTCTGGAAGTACTGCCAATAGAAATTGTCGATGCCGTCCTTGTGCAAGGTCTCCAGCGGCCGGCCACGACCACGGAACGGCGGCGGGACGCTGAGACCGGCAACCGCCGTGAAGATATCCGGCCGAAACAGCGCTGCGTGCCACGCCACCGGCGCGCCCCAGTCGTGACCGACAATAACGGCCCGCTTTTCACCGAGCGCCGATACCAGCGCCACCATGTCGCCGACCATATCGAAAATGCTGTAGGCGGCGACCTCGGCCGGGGCGCTGGTCTGGCCAAAACCACGCATGTCGGGCGCGACGACGTGAAAGCCCGAGGCCGCGATGGGTTCAATCTGATGCCGCCATGAATAGGATAGTTCCGGCCAGCCGTGGCACAGCAGCACAAGCGGCCCTTGGCCGGCTTCGCGGATAAACATCTCGATTCCGTTGGCGGTGAGGCTACGGGAAGCGTGCATCGCGATTCGGCTCCGTCACGGGCGTAGTCGGCGGGGAGGGGTACGATAGGGGCGATGGAAACATGCCGCAACCGCGCGAGACAACTGCTACAAGGTGCGCAGGCTCGTGATGTTGTTCGGCTCGCGCCAGACTGTTAAGCTAAGATATTCAGGAACTTGCCCTTATGACGCTCGATCGATTGATGTCCCTAGCGGCTTCGGCGCTGCACGGCTGGCGCGGCGCTATCGCCGGGCTTGTCGCTGTTGGGCTGACCGTGGGAAGTGTCGCCTATGCCGCCAACAACAGCGTGCAGGGCGCCAAGAAGGATGACGGCGGCTACAACACCGATGCGCCGACCGCGATCCTGATCGAGGCTTCAAGCGGCAGCGTGCTGTTCGAGAAGAACGCCGACGAATTGCGTGCCCCCTCCAGCATGATGAAGCTGATGACCGCCGAGGTGGTCTTTCACGCCATCAAGCAGGGCGAACTCAAACTCACCGACGAGTTCAAGGTCAGCGAGAATGCTTGGCGCAAGGGCGGGGCACCCGCGGGTGGCTCGACCATGTTTGCCGCCATCCACAGCAGCGTGCCGGTCGACGATCTGCTGCATGGCGCGATTATTCAGAGTGGAAACGATTCCTGCATGATCCTGGCGGAAGGTATTGCGGGCAATGAGGCCAATTTCGCCGAGATGATGACCAAGCGCGCGCGCGAACTCGGTATGACGCGCTCGACGTTCGGCAATTCGAACGGGCTGCCCGATCCCAACAACAAGATGACTGTGCGCGAACTGGCAATGCTCGCGCGCCACATCATCCAGACCTATCCCGACTTCTACAAACTGTTCGGGCAGCGGGAATTTACCTGGAACAAGATCCGGCAGCAGAACCGCAATCCTTTGCTGACGACGCTCGATGGCGCGGACGGCCTCAAGACCGGCTACACCAAGGAGGGCGGCTACGGCATGGTCGGCTCCGCTGTGCAGAACGGCACGCGATTGATCGTTGCCATCAATGGCCTCGAAGATAAGGATGATCGCGCGGCCGAAGCGAAGAAGCTGCTCGAATGGGGCTTCCGCAATTTCGAAACCCGGACGCTGTTTGCAGCGCGCGAGCCGGTTGGCTCGGCCAAGGTCTTTGGCGGCGAGCAACGCTGGGTGCGGCTCGCGACGGCAGCGCCGGTGCGTGTCATGGTGCAGAAGAACGGCAACGACAAGCTGATCGCACGCATCGTTTACTCGGGTCCGGTCCATGCGCCGATCGAGCCCGGCCAGAAGATCGGCAGCATCAAGGTGTGGCGCGGCGGCAATGTCGCAGTCGAGGAACCGCTCTATGCCAACGATGCGGTTGCCAAAGGGACCACCATGCAAAGGGCCTTCGATGGGGCGAGCGAACTGGTGATCGGGATGTTCCGCGCCGGCGTCGAGAAGTTCTGACGATGGTGGAATCTGTTCCTGTCGACGTTTCGAACCGCGGACGTTTCATTACCTTCGAAGGCGGCGAGGGGTCGGGAAAATCGACCCAGATCAAGCTGCTTGCCGAGCGTCTCGCGCTGAAGAATCTGCGAGCCATCGTAACACGTGAACCCGGAGGATCGCCCGGAGCGGAAATTATTCGCCACCTCATACTGTCGGGCATGGGCAAATTGTTGGGCGCGGAAGCCGAAACCATGCTGTTCGCGGCAGCACGCGACGATCATGTTCACAGCGTTATCGCACCGGCGCTTGCGCAAGGTGTCTGGGTGCTTTGCGACCGCTTCGCGGACTCCACGCGCGCTTATCAAGGCAAGGTAGGACATGTCGATCCGAAGCTCCTGGATGCGTTGGAGCGCGTGACAATCGGCGCACTCAAACCCGATCTGACCGTTATCCTCGACCTTCCCGTCGAAATCGGCATGAAGCGCGCAGCGGCACGCCGTGGCAACGAAGCACCGGATCGCTTCGAGGCCGAGGACATCGGCTTCCATCAGAAGCTGCGCGAGGCCTATCTTCAGATCGCCGCGGACGATCCGGAGCGCTGCGAATTGATCGACGCCACGGGAGCACCCGAGCAGGTATCCGCCAACGTGTGGAATGCGGTTCGCAATCATCTCCTGACGCCGTCACGGCGCGTGAAGGCGAGGCGGGCATAATGGCTCGTGCGCCTGAAGCGGCCGTGAACGCTGCCCATCCTAAGGACACAACCTCGTTGTCCGGCCATCGCGAGGCCGAGGCGACACTACTTGCGGCTTACCGGAGCGGGCGCATTCCGCACGCATGGTTGATATCCGGACCAAAAGGCGTCGGCAAAGCAACGCTGGCTTATCGATTGGCGCGCTTCGTTCTGGCGCATCGCGATCCATTGTCGTCGGATGTACAGAGCGCGGCATCGCTGCAGGTCGAGCCCACGCATCCTGTTGCGCGTCAGATTTCAACAGGCGCGCATGGCGGGTTGCTGACGCTGGAGCGTAGCGTCAACGACAAGGGCATCATGCGCAACGTCATCACCGTTGACGAGACGCGCGAAACGATTGCCTTCTTCGGATCGACCGCCGCCATCGATGGTTGGCGCGTGTGTGTCGTCGATACGGTCGACGAGCTCAACGCCAATGCAGCCAATGCGCTTCTGAAAATTCTGGAAGAGCCGCCGCAACGCTCGATTCTTCTGCTGATAACCCATGCGCCGGGCAAGGTGCTACCGACCATTCAGTCGCGCTGTCGGAAACTGGCATTGCGTCCGTTGTCTGTTGCGGACGTTGCCGCCGCGGCCGCTGCCGCGATAAATCTCGCCAGCGACGACCCGGCCCTGGTTGCCGCTTCGGAGGTCGCGGAGGGTAGTGTCGGCCGGGCATTGGGCTTGCTCGATGGCGAGGCGCTCAAGTTGCATCAACGGACCGCCGACCTGCTGAATACCTTGCCGCACGTCGATCCGAGGCAGCTTCATGCGCTGGGCGATGCGCTCGGCGGCAGCGATCGCGCGCCGTTGGCGGCGTTCCTCGATAGCGTCGATCGCTGGATGAGCGAACGATTGCGGATTGGGCCGCCGGAGGTCAGTCTGGCGCAGCTTGCGCGCCTTGCCGAGGTATGGGAAAAGATCAATCGCGCCGCACGCGACGTCGAATCCTTCAATCTTGATCGAAAACCACTGGTTTTTTCAGTGTTCGATCTGCTGTCGGAGGCAACGCGTTGATCTTGTCACGCACGGCGAATCCCGCCCTCACACCGGTCCGATCGAAGCAATGACGTCCAAGTCCGAGTCACAACGTCCGCCATACTTTCTGACGACGCCGATCTTTTACCCGAACGGCGAGCCGCATATCGGCCACGCCTATACAGCGATGGCGTCGGATGCGATTGCCCGGTTTCGCCGTCTCGATGGCTTCGACGTCCGCTTTATGACCGGCACTGACGAGCACGGGCTGAAGATGCAGCAGACGGCAATCGCCGAGGGAATGACGCCGCTCGAGCTGGCGGATCGTAATTCCGCGCGCTTCCGCGAGATGATGGCAGCGCTGAACATCTCCTACGACGATTACATCCGCACCACGGAAGCGCGGCACGAGCGGTCGTGTCAGGCGCTCTGGCAGGCGATCGAGAAGTCCGGCGACATCTATCTCGACAAATACGCCGGATGGTACTCGGTGCGTCAGGAAGCCTATTTCGCCGAGGACGAAACGGCCGTTGGGCCGGATGGCGTGCGGCGTGAGCCGCTCGGCTCGCCGGTCGAATGGACCGAGGAGGAGACTTACTTCTTCCGGCTGTCGGCCTATCAGGACAAGCTGCTCGATCTCTATCAACGCGTGCCGGATTTTGTGCTGCCGCGCGAACGGCTGAACGAGGTCGCGAGCTTCGTCAAAGGCGGTTTGCAGGACCTGTCGATTTCGCGCACAACGTTCGACTGGGGCATTCGCGTACCGGGCGCACCCAAGCATGTGATGTATGTCTGGATCGATGCGCTGACGAACTACATCACCGGCGTCGGCTATCCTGACGTCGATAGCGATCTGTTCAAGCGCTACTGGCCTGCCAACTTGCACGTCATCGGCAAGGATATCGTGCGCTTCCACGCAGTGTACTGGCCGGCATTCCTGATGGCGGCTGGTGTCGAGGTGCCGCATCGCGTCTTCAGCCACGGGTTTCTGCTGAACCGCGGCGAGAAGATGTCGAAGTCCGTCGGCAACGTTGTCAGTCCGTTCGACTTCGTCAATCAGTATGGCGTCGATCAGGTTCGCTATTTCTTCCTGCGCGAAGTCTCGTTCGGACAGGACGGCAGTTACAATCACGAAGCCATCGTCGCGCGCATCAATGCGGATCTCGCCAACGATCTCGGCAACCTGGCGCAGCGTTCACTGACGATGATCGCCAAGCAGTGCGCCGGTGTTCTGCCGGAGCCGGGCGCCTTCAGCGATAACGACAAGGCCATTCTTGCGCAGGCCGATGGCATGGTCGCGCTGGTGCGCACTGCGATGGATACGCAGCAGATTCATCACGCGCTCAATGCGGTGTGGGCGGTGGTCGCAGAAGCCAATCGCTATTTCGCGGGCGAAGCGCCATGGGCGCTCGCAAAGACTGATCCGGCGCGTCAGCGCACCGTACTCTACGTCACTGCGGAAGTTCTGCGGCAGGTCGCGATCCTGGCGCAGCCGGTGATGCCGGCCTCCGCCGCCAAGTTGCTCGATATTCTCGGCGTTCCCGAAGATACACGTGACTTCGCGCAGCTGGGCGGTTCCGTACGGATCGCAGCGGGAACGATGCTGCCGGCACCGGCGCCGATTTTCCCACGCTATGTCGAACCCAAGGCCGAATAGGCAGTTGCCCCCGATGCTTGTCGACAGCCACTGCCATCTCGATTTTCCCGACTTCGCCGACGATCTCGACGGCATCGTCGCGCGCGCCGAAGCCGCAGGCGTCGGGCGGATCGTGACGATCTCCACACGCGTGCGACAGCTCGACACGTTGCTGGCGATCACGCAGCGTTTTCCGGATGTCTATTGCTCGGTCGGGACGCATCCGCATCATGCCGATGAAGAGGATGGCATCGCCACCGATGAACTGATCGCGTTGACGCAACATCCAAAGGTAGTTGCGCTCGGTGAGGCGGGGCTGGATTATTTCTACGACAATGGTTCTCCCGAAGCGCAGGAACGCGGCTTTCGTGCGCACATCGCTGCAGCACGGGCGACGGGACTGCCGCTTGTCATTCATACGCGCGAAGCCGACGACGACTGCGGCCGCATTCTCGATGACGAAATGGCCAAAGGCCCATTTCGCGCCGTGCTGCATTGCTATACCGGCGGACGCGAACTGGCGATGAAGGCCATCGGGCTTGGACTGTCGATCTCGTTCACGGGCATTCTGACGTTCAAGAAGTCGCAGGCGCTGCGCGATCTGGCCGCCGAACTGCCAGCCGATCGCATCATGGTCGAAACCGATGCGCCGTACCTCGCGCCGGGAAAATTTCGCGGTAAGCGCAACGAGCCGTCGTATGTAGTCGAGACCGCCAAGGTATTGGCGGAAACCCGCGGCGTCAGCGTCGATGAAATCGCCCGGCAGACCACGGAGAATTTCTTTCGACTGTTCAGCAAAGTTCCGGCACCCGCGGCATGACAATCACGCTGACTATTCTCGGCTGCGGATCGTCCGCCGGGGTGCCGCGCCCCGCACTCGGCTGGGGTGCGTGCGATCCGGCCAATCCGAAAAACCGTCGCCGCCGCTGTTCGATGATGGTCGAGCGCCACTCGACTCACGGGGTTACCCGCGTGGTGATCGACACGTCGCCTGACCTTCGCGAGCAACTGATCGACGCCGACGTCGAGCATATCGACGCGGTATTCCTGACGCACGAACATGCGGACCAGACACACGGCATCGACGATCTACGATCCGTCGTGATGCACCAGCGGAAACGCATTCCGGTTTATCTGAACCGGTCGACCGCCAGGGATATTCTCTCGCGCTTCTCGTATTGCTTTACGTCGCCGCCGGGCAGTGACTATCCGCCGATCCTCGATCGATGCGATATCGAGGCAGGAGAGAGCCGCGACATCAGCGGCAAGGGCGGGTCATTGACGCTATCGGCTTTTCTGGTCCAGCACGGCAGCATCCCGGCGTTGGGCTATCGTATCGGCGATGCAGTCTATACGCCGGACCTGCACGACATTCCGCAAGAGAGCTGGGTAGCGCTCGAGAACATAGATCTCTGGATCATCGATGGATTGCGTTACGCGCAGCATCCGAGTCACTTCAGCATTCGCGATGCGCTGTCGTGGATCGAGCGCTTCAAGCCGCGGCGTGCCGTCATTACCAACATGCACGCCGATCTTGATTATGAGGCGCTGCGCCAGAGCCTGCCAGCCAACGTCATTCCGGCCTATGATGGCATGCGGCTGACGCTCGATGCGCGTTAGCGTCGCGGATCAGCTCAGGATGGCATCGGCCGACTTGACCTGATCGCGCAGCATGAATTTCTGGATCTTGCCGGTCGAGGTCTTCGGGATGAGGCCGAAGATGACGGCCTTGGGCGCCTTGAATCCCGGCAGCTGCTTTTTGCAGAACGCGATGACGTCCGCTTCAGTCGCGGTTGCGCCGTCCTTCAATTCGACGAAGGCGCAGGGCACTTCGCCCCACTTTGCATCCGGCTTGGCCACGACGGCCGCGAACAGCACTGCCGGGTGCTTGTAGAGCACGTCCTCGACTTCGACAGAGGAGACGTTCTCGCCGCCGGAAATAATGATGTCCTTCGAGCGATCCTTGATGATGACGTAGCCGTCCTTGTCCAACACACCGAGATCGCCGGTATGGAACCAACCGCCGGCGAAGGCCTCGCGAGTCGCGGCCTCGTTCTTGAGATAGCCTTTCATCACCACGTTGCCGCGGAACATCACCTCGCCGATGGTCTCGCCGTCGCGCGGCACCGGCTGCATGGTCTCCGGATCGAGCACGGTAATAGCTTCCTGCAGCGGATAGGCGACGCCCTGGCGCCGCTTGAGCTGAGCGCGGGCATCGGCGGGGAGCTGATCCCAGCCTGGCTGCTCGGCGCACACCGACGCCGGGCCGTAGACCTCCGTCAGGCCATAGACGTGCGTGAGCCGGATGCCGATGCTCTCGGCACCGGCGAGCACGGCCATCGGCGGCGCAGCGCCGGCGATCAGTCCGACCACGGGCCGAGCGCCTGACTTCGGCGCGCCCGGCGCGTTGATCAGCGTGTTGTAGACGATCGGCGCACCGGCCATGTGGGTGACGCCATGCTTCGGGATCAGCTCGAAGATCTTGGCGGGATCCACCTTGCGCAGGCAGACGTTGACGCCTGCCGCAGCTGCGACGGTCCACGGGAAGCACCAGCCGTTGCAGTGGAACATCGGCAGCGTCCAGAGATAGACCGGGTGCTGGCCGAGGTTGGCGGCGAGAATGTTGCTGACGGCGTTGAGGTACGCGCCGCGATGGTGCGTCACGACCCCCTTGGGATTGCCCGTGGTGCCCGACGTATAGCTAAGCGCGATGGCGTCCCATTCGTCTTGCGGCAGGACCGTGGCAAACCCCGGATCGCCACTCGCGACTGCGGCCTCATATTCGATCTCGCCGATGCGACGGCCGCCGTCATAGTGGGCATCGTCCACATCGATCACCAGCGGCTTCGGGCCCTTGATCTGGGTGAGGGCGCTGGCGATGACCTCCGAGAATTCCGGGTCGACCAGGATCACCTTGGCGCCACCATGATCGAGCTGGAAGGCGATGGCGCTGGCATCGAGCCGGATGTTGAGGGTGTTGAGGACTGCACCCGTCATCGGCACCGCGAAATGGATTTCGTTCATGGCCGGGATGTTCGGCAGCATCGCCGCTACGGTGTCGCCGCGGCCGATTCCACGTCGCGACAGGAACGAGGCGAAGCGGGCCGCGCGCTCGCGGGTTTGCGCCCAGGTGAACACACGATCTTCGTAGATGGTGCTGATGAGGTTTGGGTAGACCCCGGCGGTACGATCCAGGAAGCTCAGCGGGGACAGCTGGACGAAATTGGCCGCATTCTTGTCGAGTCCTTCGCTGTATTGATTGCCGTGCGCTTTACTCATCATAACCTCGATATAACAGTATCTTGTCGTGAATTTCTCGACCAGTTTATTTGTTGTGGCCTATCTCGAATGTTTTGGATTCGAAATTTCCAACATCGATCTGAGTATATTAAGTTTTCAGGAATCCAATCGATATCCAGGGGAATGCAGCCACGATAATCAGCCCAATCAAAAGCGCGAGCATGTAACCCCATATGGGGCGTATTCCTTCGGCCGGGTCAACGCGACCAACGGCGCATGCGGCGTAATAGCCAACCCCGAACGGTGGCGCGAACAGGCCGATGCCCATGGCAAGAATGACGATCATCGCATAGTGCACCTCATGCACGCCGACCGCCTGTGCGATTGGAAACAGCAGCGGCCCGAAGAGCACGATGGCTGGAATGCCTTCCAGCACGCTGCCGAGGATCATGAAGGCGACGATCGATACCGCGATGAATGTCACCGAGCCGCCGGGGAGGCCGGTCATCGCCGCCGCCAGCGAACGCGAGAAGCCGGATTGTGTGAGCCCCCAAGCCATGCCGGTCGCCGTCCCGATGATAAGCAGGATAGCACCGGACAGGCTCGCGGTCTCGACCAACATCGGCCGCAGCCGCTTCCAATCGAATTGCCGATACACCACGAGGCCAATGACCAGCGCATAGACGATGCCGATGGTCGAAACCTCGGTCGCCGTGGCGACGCCCTCGACCACGGCAGCCCGGATCACAAACGGTAGGGCAATCGCGGGCAGGGCAATGAAGAAGCTGCGCAGGATTTCTCCCGCACGCACCTTCTTCACGTGGCTCAAGTCTTCGTGGCGATAGCGCCACCACACCAGCGTCGACAGCGTGATGGCCAGCACCAATCCGGGCAGGAGACCGCCAGTGAACAATGCGGCAATCGATACGCCCGTTACCGAGCCGATGGTGATCAGTACCAGGCTGGGAGGGATGGTTTCGGTCTGCGCGCCGGTCGCCGAGAGCAGGGCGACGAGATCGCCGGGCTTTGCGCCGCGCGCCTTCATTTCCGGGAACAGCACCGGCGCCACGGCCGCCATATCGGCCGCCTTCGATCCTGAAATCCCCGAGACCAAATACATCGCACCGACCAGCACGTAATGCAGGCCGCCGCGCACATGGCCGAGCAGGTTGGCGAGAAAGCCGACCATGGCCCGCGCCATACCGGTCATCTCGATCAGCAGCCCGAGAAAAACGAACAGCGGCACCGAGAGCAGGATGAGGTGGCTCATGCCCTCGTCCATCCGCCCGATCAACACCATCAGCGGCGTATGGGTCGTCAGCGCCAGATAACCGAGGATCGACAGGCCGAACGCAAACGCAATCGGCACGCCGGCGAACACGCAGGAACCGGCAATGAGGACGAAAAAGATCACCAGATTGAGATTGCCGAGCGGGCGCAACCACGGCTGCACGATCCAGAGCGCACCGATCAGCACGGCGACACAGGCGATCGCCGCGAGTAATGCCCGCACGTTGCGCGTCTGCGCGAGCCGCAGCAGCGCGAACAGAGCCATCAAGCCGATGCCGACAGGGAGTGCGGCGGCGCGCCAGACATTGGAAATCTGCAGCGCGGGGGTGGTGATGTAGCTTTCCTCATAAGCGTATTCGTAAGCCGGCCACGCCACCAGCAACAGGAATGCCAGCCCGCCACAGATCGCAACAACCTCGAGGAAGGCGCGGAGCGCAGGGCGGGCGCTGGCGACCAGCGCGGTCATCCGCATGTGCTCGGAGCGCCGTAATGCGACGACGGCCCCGAGCATGGCAAGCCACAGGAACAGGATGGATGCCAGTTCGTCCGACCAGATCAGCGGACTATGCAGGACGTAGCGCGACACCACGCCCGCAAACAGAATGATGATTTCGACGACGACCAGCAGGGCTGTCGGAATCTCGACAAGCAGGCCTAACCGGTGCTCCAGCGTAGCGAGCAGCGATCGGCGGGCCGACCTTGGGGTCGCCGCGCCGATTGCCGTATCCGTGATCCCGGCGTGGGCCATGGCGATGTATTACGCCAGCTTGCCGACCGCCTGTTCCAGGATATCCCAGGCCTTGTCGCCGTACTTGCCTTTCCATTCCGCATAGAACTTGGCATCGCGCAATTTCTGACGGAAAGGCGCGACTTCGGGCTGATTGAACGTCAGGCCCTTGCCCTTCAGTTCTTCCATCACGGTGGCGTTCAGCTTCTCGGTATCGCCGCGTTCCTTGACTGCGGCCGCGTTGATGTTCTTGGCGACGATGTCACGGATGTCGGCGGGCAGGCGCTCCCAGGCGCGGCGATTGGCCAGGAACCAGAAGCCGTCCCACATGTGATTGGTCAGCGAACAATACTTCTGCACCTCGTAGAGTTTTGCCGTGGAGATGAGGGCGAGGGGGTTCTCCTGCCCCTCCACGATCTTGGTCTGCAGCGCGGAATACACCTCGTTGAAATTGATCGAAGCCGGCGCAGCATCGAATGCCTTGAACATCGAGGTCCACAACGGCGATACCGGAACCCGAATCTTGAACCCTTTGAAGTCGTCCGGGCCGTTGATCGGCTTGGTCGACGACGTCGTCTGACGGAAGCCATTGTCCCAGATCTTGTCCATGACCTCGAGGTTGGCTTTCTTGATTTCGCCACGCACGTAGGCGCCAAGGTCGCCGTCCATGGCCTTCCAGACCGTCGCATAGTCCGGGAATGCAAAGCCGATGCCGTTGATCGACGCGGCCGGCACCAGCGTCGAGAGGATCAAGCCCGACAAGGTGAAAAACTCGACGCCGCCGGACCGGATCTGGCTGAGCATGTCGGTGTCGGAACCGAGTTGATTGTTCGGGAAAATCTGCAGATCGACGCGACCATTAGTTTCAGTCTTGATCGCCGCCGACATTTCCTTGGCGCGAATGTTCAACGGATGCGAGTCAGGAAGATTATTGGCGTACTTGTAGGTGAATTCGGCTTGCTGGGCCCGCGCCACCAGAGGCGCGCCGATGCCACCCATCACCGTGGCGGCCGCCGAAGCCTTCAACAACGTACGACGTGAAAATCGCATCTGATCGTCTCCCTGATGTTTTTCTTGCAAGACTGGTTCTTGAGTGCCGGTCATCCGGAACGTCTACCACTGGCAGCATTCTCCAGCGGCCCGGTCAAGATATTTTGGGGTGCCGACCATCGGTTTGGTGTCAGGTCGTCCGTCACGTGGAATCCAGTTTCGGTATGGCTGCTGAGTGCCTCAACAGCCATCGGGCCGTGGTTGAACTCGATGCGTATTTCCTGGCAGTTTCCGGTGCGGCCACACTGACGGCCGAACATCTAAAGGCACCATTCGGGACGGACACCCGAGTAGCAAACTGAATTGCCAGACCGCGAAATCCGAGCAATTTGAGATAAGTCACTGCACCAACTAGTCTAATTATATTCCATAATATACCTTATGCGAATTACAGATATGGCCGCAGCCAGACGCCTTGGCCAAACCTCCCATGTCGCCCTTCGCGATAATGCCGGCGTTCGCCGAAGCATACGAGGCGGTCGGCTCGGCACGCTGGCGTCATTAGTCCGGCCAAGCCAAGATGGCAGTCTAACGATGTGGCCAGCGAACTGCCTTGATCGCGGGGCGCGTCACGAAGTCGATGCTTGGGAGGAACAGAATGACCGAAAGCAACGGTCTGGCGGCGACGCACGAAGCGCCATATCGCGGATTGCGCGTGCTCGATTTCGGGCAAGGCATCGCCTCACCTTACTGTGGCGCGCTGCTGGCCACCTACGGCGCAGACGTCATCAAAATTGAGCCGCCCGATGGCGACTGGTCGCGGCGGCTCGGCACGACGTACGGGCGCCAAACGGCGATCTCGGCGGTATTCAATCGCGGCAAGCGCAGCCTGTGCCTGGATATGAAGCAGGCCGACGCGCGTGAGATTGCGCGGCAGCTGGCCATCGGCAGCGATATTTTTATCGAGGGATTTCGGCCCGGTGTCGCGGCGCGCCTCGGCCTTGGCTACGACGCGCTCAGCCGGGAAAATCCGCGCTTGATCTATCTGTCGATCAGCGGTTTCGGGCAGGTGGGACCCTACTCCGATCGCCCCTGTACGGACTCCGTCGCACAAGCGTTCTCCGGGCTGGTCTCGGTCAATCCCGGCAACGATGCCCTGCCACACCGTGTCGGGACGCCGATCTCGGATGTGGCGACCGGCGCCTACGCATTCCAGGCGATTTCAGCCGCGCTCTATGCGCGAGCGACGGTCGGCAAAGGGCGCTGGATCGACGTCAGCCTGACGCAATCGACCGCGGCTCTGCTCGGCCACAAGTTCGCCGAGTATATGCTCGAAGGCGGCGCGCCGCGCGCGCTCAATGTGCCGGCCGGTTCGTATCGAACGCGCGACGGTTGGCTGATGGTGACGCTGGTGACGGAAGCGCACTATCGGCGGCTGTGCGCGGTTCTTGGGCGTGACGACCTGGCAATCGATCCAAGGTTTGCCGACTTCGCCAAACGATCAGACGCCTCAGCAGCCCTTATTGCCGAAGTGAGCGCCGCCTTTGCCACCAAGACGACCGAGACCTGGCTCGCGGAACTGCATTCCGCCGACATCATCGCCGAGCGCATTCTCGATCCCGGCGAATGGCTTGCCAATTCGCATGTGAGCGAAACCCGGGGCGTCGTTTGCAAGGACACGCCGGGAGTAGGTCTCGTCTATGCCGCACGCACGCCCGGCGCTGTCGGCGATCTCGAAGATACGTTGCCACCCTCGCCCGATATCGGCCAGCACAGCCGCGACGTTCTGCGGGATAGCGGATACAGTGACGACGCGATTGACGCGCTGATCGAAGCCGGCGCAGTGCGAACCTGATGGAAGGTGAGTTCTAGTAAATCGCCCAGACGCCGGGCGTCACCAGTTCGACCAGATGATTGTCGGGATCGCGGAAGTAGATGCTGTGACCGCCGCGCGGCCAGGCAGTGCGCGCCTCGATAGTCACGCCCTGCTCGGTCAGTCGCCTCTCCCATTCCGCGAGCTCTTCGGCGCCGATCGCAAAGGCGACATGCAGTGGACCATGTCCGTCGTGCGGCGGGATGGTGCCGCCCGGCAGGTGCACCGTCTCCAACGTCGCACCGCGAAGAAATAGCAACAGCACGCTGCGGCCGCCGACATCGAACGCGGCAAACCGGGCGTCGCTGTTCATGGCGCGCAGACCGAGGATGTCTTGATAAAATTCCCGCGCACGCGGGAGATCGTCGACGTAGAGCGCGGTCTCGATGACGCCGTTCAGCTTCGGCATCGCCGCTCCCCGTTTGTCACCACATGTTGAGAACGAGTCGGGCTTCGTCGGTCATGCGCTCCGGCGTCCATGCCGGCTCCCAGACGATATTGACGTTGACGACGCCGATGCCTGCCACGCTGGCCACAGCGTTTTCGACCATGGTGGGCAACTCGGCGGCGGCCGGACAATTCGGCGTGGTCAGCGTCATTTCCACATCGACGGAGCGATCGTCCTTGAGATCGACTTTGTAGATCAAGCCAAGCTCATAGATGTCGGCTGGAATTTCCGGATCGAACACGGTTTTCAATGCCGCGACGATTTCAGTGCCGAGACGCTCGGTTTCCTCCGGCGGCAATGCCGACGTGGTCTGCATGTTGCTCGTCTTGGCTTCGATCGTATCTGTCATGAGAACAAATCCCGCGCCTTGATCAGCGCCTCTGCAAGATGGTCCACTTCCGCGCGCGTATTATACATACCAAAAGAGGCCCGGCACGTCGCGGTGACCTGGAACCGCTCCAAAAGCGGCATCACGCAATGGGTGCCGGCGCGAACCGCGATCCCTGCCCGATCGATCACTGTCGCCACATCGTGCGGGTGCGCGCCCTTCAGTTCGAACGAGATCACCGGCCCCTTGTTGCGAGCCGTTCCGATGATGCGCAGCGAATTGATTTCGCGCAGCCGTTCCTGCGCATAATTCAGCAGGTCGTGCTCATGCGCTGCGATGCGCTCCTTGCCGATCGAATTGACGTAATCGATCGCAGCGCCCAGGCCGATGGCTTCGACGATGGCCGGCGTGCCGGCTTCGAACTTGTGCGGAGGATCGCCGTAGGTCACCCAATCCTGAGCGACTTCCCGGATCATCTCGCCGCCGCCGTTATAGGGACGCATGGCAACGAGATGTTCGTGCTTGGCATAGAGCACGCCAATGCCGGTCGGCCCATAAACCTTGTGCCCCGTGAAGACATAGAAGTCGCAATCGATGTCCTGGACATCGATATTCAGATGCACCGCGCCCTGGCTGCCGTCGACCAGCACCGGAATGCCGCGCGCGTGCGCCATGCGCGTGACGTCCTTCACCGGCACGATGGTGCCGAGCGCATTCGACATTTGCGTGATGGCGACAAGTTTGGTCTTCGAGGTTAGAAGCTTTTCGAACTCGTCGATCAGGAAGTTGCCTTCGTCGTCGACCGGCGCCCACTTGATGACTGCGCCATTACGCTCGCGCAGAAAATGCCACGGCACGATATTGGAGTGATGCTCCATGATCGAGAGCACGATCTCGTCGCCGGCCTTGATATTCGGCTCGCCCCACGACGAAGCAACCAGATTGATCGCCTCGGTAGCATTACGCGTGAAGATGATTTCTTCACTGCGCTTGGCATTGATGAAAGCCGCCGTCTTGTTGCGTCCACCTTCATACGCCTCCGTTGCGGCGTTCGCGAGGTAGTGCAGGCCACGATGGACGTTGGCATACTCAGAACGATACGCCGTGGTCATCCGATCCAGCACGGCATTCGGCTTCTGCGCCGACGCGGCGTTGTCGAGATACACCAGCGGCTTGCCGTAGACTTGCATGGCGAGCGCCGGGAAATCCTCCCGGACGCGGGCGACATCGTACGAACCGTTGGCGACTGCCGGATGCATCGTCAGCCTCGCGTCGCCAGCCAACGCGCAGCCGTTGCGACCGCCGTCTCACGCAGTTGCTCGTCGGCAATGGATTCCATCGCCTCGCCGACGAAAGCCTGAATCAAGAGCGCTTGCGCCTCCTTCTCGGGCAACCCGCGTGCACGCAGATAGAAAAGCAGGCTGTCGTCCAGCGCGCCGGTCGTTGCACCGTGACCGCATTGCACATCGTCAGCGAAGATTTCCAGTTCCGGCTTGTTGTCTGCTTCAGCCTCATCCGAGAGGAGCAACGCGCGTGTCATCATCTTCGCGTCGGTCTTTTGCGCGTCGGGATGCACGTTGATGCGTCCCTGGAATACCGAATGCGCTCGATCATCTACCACAGCGCGGAACACTTCGCGGCTGTCGCAATGCGGCACCATGTGATCGAGCACCAGCGTGGTGTCGCCATGCTGCCGGTCCTTGAGCAGGTTGACGCCATTGATATTTGCAACGGCTTCCTCGCCGCCAAATCGAACGAAGGCCTGATAGCGGCTGAGCGCCGAGCCACTCGTGAGGCTGAATGAATTGAACTGCGTTTTGGCGCCGAGCGTGACAATCGCCGTCGAAATATTCGAGGCGTCGCGCGCGTCTTCGACAAGACGAACGTGGTGGACGTTCGCGCCATCTCCGGCCCACGACACCAGCGCGTCATGCACCTGATAGGATTTCGCATCCGGCGCTGCGACGAAACTTTCAACCAGCGTGACCTGCGCGCCCTCACCGATCTTGATCAACGAACGCGTAAAGGATGCGGCGTTCGATTGCGTCGCGATGTGCACGATATGGATCGGTCTTTTCAACGCGACGCCGTTGTCGACGCCCAACACCACGCCGTCGGTTGCCATTGCTGCGTTGAGTGCGACCATCACGTCCGAGGTCGCATTGGTACGCAACAAATCCGCGCGGGTGCTGTTGTCGGCGGTTTCCAAGATTTCCCGCAGCGTGTGCAGGCGGACGCCCGCCTCCAGCGACGCAACATCGGATAGATGAGGTGCGAAGCTGCCGTCGACCAACACCAGCTTGCATGTATCGGTAACATCGAGCGACGCCACGGCTGCGGCAGCGCGGTTCAGTGCTGCCTCGTCAGGATTGACGGCGAGCGGCGCAACTTCACGCAGCATCACGCGGAGGTCGGTGTATTTCCACTCCTCGACCCGGCGATGCGGCAGGCCACGCTTGGAAAACTCAGCGAATGCCGCCTCGCGAACCTCGGAGACGACACCTGAACCCGGCAAACGGCTACGTGCTGCGGCGAACGACTCGCCGGATGCACGGTCCGAAGTAGGCTTGACTAATGCAACGTTCATGACCGGGCTCAGGCGGCTTGATCTTCGAACTGCGCGTAACCCGACTCTTCGAGTTCAAGCGCAAGGTCTTTGCCGCCGCTCTTCACAACACGTCCCTTCGACATCACGTGGACGTAGTCGGGAACGATGTAATTCAGCAGGCGCTGATAGTGGGTGATAACCACCATGGCCCGGCCCTGGGAGCGCAGGGCATTCACACCATCAGCCGCAATGCGCAGCGCATCGATATCGAGACCGGAGTCCATTTCATCGAGAATGCAAATGCTGGGCTCGAACAGCGCCATCTGCAGCACTTCGTTGCGCTTCTTTTCACCGCCGGAGAAACCGACGTTGACGCCGCGTCGGAGCATCTCCTGCGGAATGTTCAGCGAAGCGGCAACGGAACGCACCTTCTTAAGGAAGTCAGGTGTTGAGAGCTCCGGCTCGCCGCGCGCCTTGCGCTGTGCGTTCAGCGCCGTGCGCAGGAAGGTCATCGTCGCCACACCGGGAATTTCGACCGGATATTGGAATGCCAGAAACACGCCCTTGGCGGCGCGTTCGTCCGGCGACATCGCCAGCAGGTCTTCGCCCTTGAACAGGATTTCGCCGCCGGTCACTTCGTAACCGGGCTTCCCGGCGATGACGTGCGACAGTGTCGATTTACCAGAGCCGTTCGGCCCCATGATGGCGTGAACTTCGCCCTCATTTACGGTGAGCGACAGGCCGTGCAGAATCTCGCGCTCTTCAACACGAACCTGGAGATTTTTGACTTCGAGCAATGGCATTACGGTTTTCCGTTCTTCATCCTCGTCCACAGGAGCGCCGCAGGCGCATCGCAGCGAACGGTTTCAATTCCAAGTGGTCTTGAAGCGACCGCTACGCGGCCGCTTCGGGATAAAGGGTCTTATCCGACCGACCCTTCGAGCGAGATCGAGATCAGCTTCTGTGCCTCGACCGCGAATTCCATCGGCAGTTGCTGCAGGACGTCCTTGACGAAGCCATTGACGACGAGGCCGACGGCCTCCTCCTGCGACAGACCGCGCTGCACGCAGTAGAACAGCACGTCCTCGGAAATCTTCGACGTCGTCGCCTCATGTTCGAACAGCGCCGAGGAATTCTTCGCTTCGACATACGGCACGGTATGAGCGCCGCATTTGTCGCCGATCAGCAGCGAGTCGCACGCCGTGAAGTTGCGAGCGCCCGTCGCCTTGCGATGGGCCGAAACCAATCCGCGATAGGTGTTCTGCGACTTGCCGGCTGCGATGCCCTTGGAGATGATCCGGCTGGTGGTGTTCTTGCCAAGATGGATCATCTTGGTGCCGGAATCGACCTGCTGGAATCCGTTCGAAATGGCGATCGAGTAGAATTCGCCGCGCGAATTGTCGCCGCGAAGAATGCAGCTCGGATATTTCCAGGTGATCGCGGATCCGGTCTCAACCTGCGTCCACGAAATTTTCGAATTCTTGCCGCGGCAGTCGCCACGCTTGGTGACGAAATTATAGACGCCACCCTTGCCTTCGGAATTGCCTGGATACCAGTTCTGCACAGTCGAATATTTGATCTCGGCATCGTCGTGTGCGACCAGTTCGACGACAGCGGCGTGCAACTGGTTTTCATCGCGTTGCGGCGCCGTGCAGCCTTCAAGGTAGCTGACGTAAGCCCCCTTGTCGGCAATGATCAGCGTGCGTTCGAATTGACCGGTATTGCGCTCATTGATGCGGAAATAGGTCGACAGCTCCATCGGACAGCGCACGCCCGGCGGCAGATAGACGAACGATCCGTCGGAGAACACTGCGGAGTTCAGAGTCGCGAAGAAGTTGTCCGAGGTCGGCACGACAGTGCCGAGATACTTCTGCACCAGTTCGGGGTGCTCGCGAATAGCTTGCGAGATCGGCATGAAGATCACGCCAGCCTCTTTGAGCTCCTTCTGGAACGTGGTGGCGACCGAGACGGAATCGAATACCGCATCGACCGCGACTCGGCGCTCGCCTTCCGGCCGTACGACACCCGCCAGCACTTCCTGCTCACGCAGAGGAATGCCCAGCTTCTCGTAGGTCTTCAGAATCTCGGGATCGACTTCATCGAGCGAAGCGAGCTCCGGCTTCTTTTTCGGAGCCGAGTAATAATAGACATCCTGATAGTCGATCTTGGGATAGGAGACGCGCGCCCATTCGGGTTCCTGCATCGTCTGCCAGCGGCGGAAAGCTTCCAGCCGCCATTCCAGCATCCAGGCTGGCTCATTCTTTTTAGCGGAAATGAAGCGAACCGTGTCCTCCGAGAGGCCCTTTGGGGCCTTATCGGATTCGATGATCGTCTCAAAACCATAGCGATATTGATCGACGTCGATACGGCGGACCCGTTCGACGGTCTCTAGTTCAGCCGGCATTCTTACCTCCGCTCGCGGTTTCAAGGACCGCGGTGGATCAATCTACAAAACGTGCTTTACGCCGTTTCGCTGAGGAAATCACGTGCTTTAGAACCGTTCAAGCACTGTTTCGTCGTCGTTCTTAAGTAGTGTGCCCGCGAGCTTTCGCCAAGCCTGAATGAACCGGTCCACGTCGCCGTCGCTCGTCGACCAGCCAAGACTGACGCGAATTCCACCCCTGGCCACTTCAGCGCTTAGCCCCATGGCCGTAAGCACATGAGACGGCGTTACTTTTCCCGACGAGCAGGCCGATCCCGATGACAGCGCAATTCCCTCCAGATCGAAGCCGATGATGGCCGTCTCGGCACGCAGCCCAGGCACCGTAAACAGCGTCGTATTGGGGAGACGCGGCAGATCGGCGCAGAAGATGATGGCGTCCGGCACTTCCTTGATTCCGGCCTCCAGACGTTGCCGCAAGCGACTCATGTGTTCCCGATCACGGGACAGATTCGCCATGGTCGCGGTGACGGCTGAGCCGAAGCCGGCAATTCCGGGCACGTTCTCGGTTCCGGCGCGACGTCCCTTTTCCTGTCCGCCGCCACGCAGCAAAGCCGTAAATCCCGCCAAATTCTCACCGAGGATCAGGGCGCCGACACCCTTCGGGCCCCCGACCTTATGTGCAGAAATAGTGAGAAGATCGCCTTTTAATTCCTTGATATTAGTTGCGATTTTTCCAAACGCCTGGACTGCGTCGACGTGCAGAAGGCCTTCCGCCTGATGGACGATGTCAGCAATCGCAGCAATCGGCTGGATAGCTCCCGTTTCGTTATTCGCCAGCATTACAGACACCAGCGTCGGAGGCTGACCGTCGAGGCGCGAGCGCAAGTCATCGAGATCGACCAGGCCGGAGCGCGTGACCGGAATGATATCAACTTGTTTTTCGGAGAAGTGCCCCCCTGTCAGCACCGAGGCGTGTTCGATGGCAGAAACCAGCAATCGCCGATGCGGGGGGCTGACTGAGCCCCGCAGCTCGGGCTGCAGCGCCAGCACATTGGCCTCGGTTCCACCGGAGGTGAAGATCACCTGCTGCGGCGTCGCCCCGACCGCATTGGCAACCGCCAGTCTTGCATGCTCGACCAGCATCCGGCTGCGACGACCTTCGGCATGTACCGAGGAGGGATTTCCGCAGATTTCCAGCGCGGCAATCATTGCGTCGCGAGCTTCTGGCCGCAACGGAGTCGTGGCGTTCCAGTCGAGGTAGGTCCGAGTAGCCATTTTGTATTATATTACCTTATGTTTGGCCCACGTGCGCCTAGCCAAAGCCTTTGTCAACTTAACCCAATTGCGCGCCAGAATCGCCTGCAATGGCCGGCGTTGACTGCGCGGACATGTTCAAGATGCTTGCTTTTTGCCCCATGGCATATGCTAGAACGCCCACTCCTGTTCACCGGGCAACGTTCGCGCATCGCCCAACGTCGCCCATGCCGCGCCTCTGTTTGCAGAATGTCGTCCGCGCCTGGCGCGATGAACTGTGCAGGGTAGCGGCCGCATATCCAAGGAATTCGGATGCCTGAAGTCATTTTCACCGGTCCCGCAGGCCGCCTCGAAGGCCGCTACCATCCGGCGAAGCAGAAGAACGCGCCGATCGCGATGGTGTTGCATCCGCACCCGCAGTTTCACGGCACGATGAATCACCAGATCATCTATCAGTGCTATTACGCTTTCGTACACCGCGGCTTCTCGGTGCTGCGCTTCAATTTCCGCGGCGTCGGACGCAGCCAGGGCTCGTTCGATCACGGCACCGGCGAATTGTCGGATGCCGCATCGGCGCTCGATTGGGCGCAGAGCATCAACCCGGAAGCGCGGGCCTGTTGGGTCGCTGGCTTCTCGTTCGGCGCGTGGATCGGCATGCAGCTCCTGATGCGCCGTCCGGAAGTGGAAGGCTTCATCTCGATCGCGCCGCCCGCCAATCTCTATGATTTCTCGTTCCTGGCACCCTGCCCGTCGTCGGGTTTGATCGTGCATGGTGAGAAGGATGCCGTGGTGCCGCCCAAGGACGTCAATACGCTGGTCGAGAAGCTAAAGACGCAAAAAGGCATCGTCATCGATCAGCAGATCATTCCGGGGGCCAACCATTTCTTCGACGGCAAACTTGAGCCGCTGATGGAATCGGTTACCGGCTATCTGGATATGCGGCTCGCCAACATTCGTTAAGGCGACAACGACTCCCCCGCGGCGGCTATGATCTCGTGATGGCCTGTCAGGGCAGCACCATGATCCCGCCCGTCATCGGGATCGGCACGCCTGTGGTGGTCGGATAGCTCAGCGGCAGTCCCTTGAGCCCGCGTGCAGCCAGAAAGCCGAACGCCTGCGCCTCGATGGCGTCGGCCGGCCAGCCAAGCGCATCGCCGCTCTCGACAGTCGCTGGCGCCAGTCGGTCGCGCAGCATCCGAAGCATCGTCAAATTGCGAGCGCCGCCGCCCACGACAATCCAGCTGCGGGGTGGCTTCGGCAGCAGCGGCACGATGCGTGCAATGCTCGCTGCCGTGAACGCTGTCAGCGTCGCGGCGCCGTCGGCTGGAACGATCTCCGGCAGTTTGAGCGACGCAAAATCGTTGCGATCGAGCGATTTCGGCGGCGGCAGCGCAAAGAACGGGTGCTGCAAGCTCCGCTGCACCCACGCTTCATCGACAATGCCTTGAGCGGCTACGCGCCCCTCGCAGTCAAACCGCTGATCCATGACCCGGAACATGAAGTCATCGAGCAGGGCATTCCCGGGGCCGGTATCGCAGGCAATCAGAGCCTCGGTGCCGTCGATATAGGTAATGTTGGAAACGCCGCCGATATTGACCAGGGCAATCGGCCCCTCGCGCTCCAGCGATTGTGCCAGCGCACGATGGTAGACCGGCACGAACGGCGCCCCCTGCCCGCCCGCCGCCACGTCGGCGGCGCGGAAGTCGTGCATCACCGGAATGTGGATCGCCTTGGCCAGAGCGGCGGCATCGCCGATCTGGACGGTTAACCGCTGCGCTGGACGATGCAGGACGGTCTGGCCATGGAACCCGACAATATCGATATCCTCGCGGGCGATGTTTTGTTGTGCCGTGAAGGTTGCAACGGCTTCGGCATGCGCGAGCGTGACGGTGCGTTCGGCCTCGCCGAGGATGCCGGGCCGGGCATCGCGCTGCGACAGCCCGACAGCCTCGGACAGCGCTTGCCGCAGGATCCCCCGCTCCTTGTCGCTGTAAGGCCGATAGCCGGAGGGACCGATCGAAGCGATTCGCTTGCCGTCGGTTTCGATCAAAGCGACATCGACCCCGTCAAGCGAGGTGCCGCTCATCATGCCGATCGCCTTCAACATCATCGCAATGACACTTTCGGAGACGCCGGGCCGGATGTCCAACTTGTGCCGGGCAGCCGCATCTTATAATGCCACAGGGCCACCGGCCATGGCAGTCCGGGAAACTCCTATTGCCCGGCTAAATTGGCGTTAGAGTCAAATAAGAATGATCAGAGTCCCATAGCCATGACGGTATTTAAGTCTGATTTTCTGCGTGTCTTGCAGGAGCGCGGCTTTATTCATCAGGTGTCCGACGCCGGAGGGCTGGACGCGCTCGCCGCCAAGGGCGAGGCCATCGCATACGTTGGCTACGACTGCACCGCGGCTTCGCTGCACATTGGCCATCTTCTCTCGATCATGATGCTGCACTGGCTCCAGCAGACCGGCAACAAGCCGATTGCACTGATGGGCGGCGGCACCACGCGCGTCGGCGACCCGTCCGGGCGCGACGAAACCCGCAAGCTGCTGACCTACGAGCAGATCGATGCCAACAAGGAATCCATCAAGGGCACCTTCTCCAAATTCATCAAGTTCGGCGACGGCAAGACCGATGCGGTGATGGCCGATAACGCGGAATGGCTGGCCAAGCTGAACTACATCGAAATGCTGCGTGAAGTTGGCCGTCATTTCTCGATCAATCGCATGCTGACGATGGATTCCGTGCGCATGCGCCTCGAGCGCGAGCAGGAACTCTCGTTCATCGAATTCAACTACATGATTTTGCAGTCTTACGATTTCGTGGAACTGGCCAAGCGCTACGGTTGCAATTTGCAGATGGGCGGCTCTGACCAGTGGGGCAACATCGTCAACGGCATCGACCTTGGACGGCGTATGGGGACGCATCAGCTCTATGCACTCACCTGCCCGCTGTTGACTACCGCATCAGGCGCCAAGATGGGCAAGACCGCGGCCGGTGCCGTCTGGCTCAACGCCGACCTGCTGAGCCCGTACGACTACTGGCAATATTGGCGGAACACCGAGGACGCCGACGTTGAACGCTTTCTCAAGTTGTTCACGCTGCTGCCATTGAACGAGGTCGCCAAGCTTGCCGCGTTGCAGGGCCAGGACATCAACGAAGCGAAGAAGGTTCTGGCAACCGAAGCGACCGCGCTGATCCACGGCCGGGACAATGCGCTTGCCGCATCTGAAACGGCGCGGCGCACCTTCGAGGAAGGTGCTATCGCCAACGATCTTCCCACCGTCGAAATTCCGCAGACCGAACTATCCGGCGGCGTCAGCGTTTTGGCGGCATTTGTCCGGGCCGGGCTTGTGGCGTCCAATGGCGAAGCGCGACGTCAGATCAAGGGCGGTGGTCTGCGCGTCAACGACATCGCTGTGACAGATGACAAACTGATGCTGACCGGCGCAAATCTGACCGCAGACAACGTCATCAAGCTGTCGCTCGGCAAGAAGCGACATGTGTTGCTGAAGTCTGCATAGGCCTATTCTGATAACGCAATTGCGCCGACCGCCGAAAACGCGCTCCATGGTTTTCGATGGCGGTTGAATCGACAATTTTGGCGTCGCGCTCCGGAGCTTTCAGGCCGGGGCGGACAGCGTTATTGGTGCTCGCGTTGTGTTTTACGCTTGCGCTGATTGCGCGCGGCCTCGGCGAGTCCTTCACCGTCTTCTTGTTGCCCATCTCCGAGACCTTCGGCTGGGCGCGCGCCGACGTCGTGTCGATCTATTCGCTGGCGTCGCTGTCGATGGGACTGGCTTCCCCGTTTGTCGGCCGCCTGTTCGATCTATCCGGACCACGCGTCGTTTACGGATTGGGCCTGACGCTGATCGGTGCCGGGCTTTCGCTTGCCGCTTTCGCCGACAAGCTCTGGCAATTGCAACTATGCGTCGGCTTTGCTGCCGGCCTCGGCATGTCCTGTCTGGGCAACGTCACCAGTTCACTGTTGCTCGGGCGATGGTTTGGCAATCGCCTGCCGACCGCGATGGCCGTCGTCTATTCGGCGACTGGCGCAGGTGTGTTGACGCTGCTGCCGGCGTCGCAATTGATGATCGATCACGTCGGCTGGCGTGGAGCGTATCATTGGATCGGCGCTATTCTGCTGATCTTGATCGTGCCGCTGATCCTGTTGCCGTGGCGGCGCATTGCGAGCGGCAATACGCCTGCGGTTGGATCACCATCACCGAATTTGGCAGACGAAGGACTGACACTGCTTCGCGCGTTGCGTCACCACGCATTTTGGGCCCTGTTCAGTACATTCTTTTTTACGGCGATCGGCATGTACGCGATTGCCGTACAGGTCGTGGCTTATCTGATCGAAGTCGGATTTCCTCCGCTGCAAGCCGCGACGGCCTGGGGCCTCAGTGGCGTCGTGCTGGTGGTCGGTATGCTGACGGTGAGTTGGCTGGATTCGCTGATCGGCCGACGGCAGGCAATCCTTTTCAGCTACGGCTTGACGACGATCGGCATTGGCTTCCTGTGGTTGCTGCACCGCTATCCAAACCTGTGGCTGCTCGGCGGATTCCTCTTGTGCTTCGGCAGCACGATTGGATCACGCGGTCCACTCATCACAGCAGCGGCAATCAATATCTTTCGCGGCAAACGCGTCGGTACCATATTCGGCACCATTTCTATCGGCAGCGGTCTTGGTTCGGCGTTGGGTTCGCTGACCGGCGGTATCATTCACGACTGGAGCCAGAGTTACGATCTGGTCATCCTGTTCGCACTCATCAATGTCCTGATTGGGATGATCCCATTCCTCACCGTGCGAGCATTGCGCGAATAGCCGGATCGCATTCGCGCTGTCGCGCGAACTGTCTCAGTTATTCGGCGTCGAGGGAAATTCGACCGAGTTGTTCTGCTTGCCGGTATTGAATTCGAAGATCTTCCGCAAAACGCCGGGCGCCATCGCCGAGATCGGATTGACGCGAAGCACAGGCTGACCGGGCGACCCCACCACTTCATATGTGACGCCGATAAGCCCCTCGTTGCTGCCGCCGCCGAGGAACAGGCCGACGATGGGAATCTGACCGAACATATTGTTGAGTCCGTACATCGGCACGAAGGTGCCGCTCATGCGGACCTGATTGGCGGGATAATCGATGTCACCCTCGATCGTCGCGCCGATGATCGGACCTTTGACGACGCCTTCGCGGATCGTCAATTTGCCGTTGGCGCGGGTAAATTCGGCGCGCAGACGCGAGAATGAGATTCCGGACTTCGAAGCCGGACCGCCTCCAGCGACCCGATCCAGCGCACTCTCGCCCTTGATGACGAAGTCCCTGACGTTGACCAATCCTTCTTTAGCGCGCGGCTCGGCGGTCGGCGGATCCATCGCCAGTGCCAACTGACCGCCGGTCATTTTCGCGTAGGTGTCGGTGAAGCGAAAGAATGCGCCGGCATCGTTGGTCTCGAGATAAACAACCTCGCGACCCTGGTTGCGGCCGCGCAAGTCACCTGTCAGCGGCGTATCGCGCCCCAGCTTGCTGCTGAGCGTGAAGGTGCGAATGGTGCCGTTGCGTCGCGACAATTTGAGATCGACGCTACGCACCGCCTCGCCATAGTAACCCGCCACCGCGCCGAGCTTGAGATCGACATCGAAATCCATGCTCTTGGTTTTGCCCTTGGCATCGGTTTCCTTGCCGGACATCGCCGATTTGATGAAGCCCCGGCCGTCGAATACGTCGCCACGCATGACGACCTTCACGACGCCGTCGTTGCCGCGTTCGGCTTTCAACGAGGCTTTGTCGCCTTCCGACGGCGCAAAAACCGGGAAGTTGGCATTCATCAAGTCGCCGTTCTGGTCGACTTCCAGCGATCCCTTGATCTGCGTGCCGCTTCCATCGACGACGATATCGTCAAGACGCGTCGACTGCGGCTTCTGCGTCATGTTGAAGGCAACATGACCGGCCTTGCCCGGCGGCTTGGTCCATCCCGGCAGCAGATTGTCGAGCTTGGCCCCGGTCAGATCGGCATCGACACCCAGGCGGATATCCTGATCCGATGGGCTTATCTTGCCGCTCACCTTGACGGGAATAGCGCCGGAAACCGCCGACCCGAGGTCGAAGCCGAGGCGTGCCCTGCTCGCATCGTCCAGCGTCGCCTGCAATTTGACATCCGCATCGCCCGTCGTCGGCTTGCGATAGTCGAGCGACGCCTGCTGGCCGTTGATGCGTACGTCGCCCTTGACCTGATAGCCCTGATTGTTGGCGGCAATCTTCATCGAGGTCGCTTCGAGTTTCTGATTCATCACCAGTCGCTCGGCCGAGAACCCGGAGATATCGGCGCTTACCGCGTACGTCGTGTCGGATTTGGTCAGTTCGCGTTTGATCGGAAGCCCGAGCGCGACTTGCGCGGTGAAGTTACCCTTACTGGTATTCGGATCGATCGGCGTATTGTTGAAGTCGCTCAGCCGATCCGACGCCAGCAGTTCGGCCGCGGCCGGGACCGGACCATCGATTTTGAATTTGACCCGCGCCGGAGCAGGTTTCGGTGCCATGTCGGGAACTTCGAAAACGATGTCGGAGAGGTTCAGCTTGCGACCACCTTGTGTATCGGCTGCAGCCTGACCGATGGTCACAGTCGCGGTACGCCCGGTCACGCGCGCCCGCAAATCGGCATCTCGGATCGACGGCATAGCATCGACCGGACGCAACGTGACCTTGCTCGCAACGATGTTGACCGAAAGACCGTCGTCGGGAATTGGCGGCCCACGTCGCGACAGATTGTGGATCGGCGAATTGACGCCGATATCGATGCGTTGCAGCGCGCCGCGATCGATCCGTTCGGTGACCCACTCGCGAACCTCGGGGACGATCAGCACAGGCCACATGCGCTTCAGCGCCGTCGCCGACATCGGCGTTCCGGCAAATCCCAATGTAAGACGCGGCTCGTTCGCATAGTCGATGCTACCGGTGCCAGCAACGCCGATCTCGCCGTTGCTGATGTTGGCTTGCGTCAACAGCACCTTGCGATGCTCGGTATCGAAACGAATGCCAATCGATATCTGGTTGAAGATCAGTGGCGGCTCGTCATTGACGCCGGCCAGCACAATAGTGCCGCCGCTAAATCCCAGCTGCCAATCCGGCACGACGCCGTTCGGCGGCTCCAGATGCGCCAGCAACGTGACGCGATTGGGACCTGACACAACCTTGAAGGGGGCGAGCAACACGCGCCGCCCGGCATCCCATTCGACGTTGATCTCGGCCTGATCGATGCCCATCGGGTAGTCCGGCGTATCGTTGTCAGTGATGGTCCCCCGACCGACATCAATCTTGCCGCGCAAATAGGTCGGCAGGCCATCGCGGCCCAACTCGCCCTTCAGCTCGCCGGTCAACGGAAGGTCGGCGCTGTAGGTCAGGTCTTTAGGTCGCAGCGCGAGCAGGATATTGCGCGTCGAAACTTTATTGGCGCGAACATCGACACTGCGCACGCCATTCTGCGGCGAACCAACCTGGACACGCAGCGACCACGCGTTCTCGCCTTCTTCGCCCAAACTGAATACCACGCCGCCACTGCTCGGCCGGCGAAGGCTGAGGCTGATGTTTTCGAACGTCGAGCGATTGCCCCGTTGCTCGTCATCAACCACCAGACTGCCGTTCTTCAAACCGATCTCATTGAGGTTCTGTCCATCGAGACCGCTCAGGCTCAGACTGTCGAGCCAGTCGAGCCCGGCTAATAGGCCGCTGGTTGCATTCGCTGAGGCGGCGGTCGAATTGGTGTTAGCTGACGGCGGTGCGGTCGGCTCCGTTGCAGGCAGCGCGGATGGCGCGGTTGGCTGGCGGGCCGTTGCCACGCCGGTGGCGATGGGTCGCGCATTGTCGCCGGTCGACACCGTAACGCGACCATCGGGCGTGATCCGCACGGCGAGCGTCGCATCGACGAGATTGAGACTTTCCGCCCGCAGCCGCCCCATCAGTAATGCTGTACCGGACAGGCGCACCTCGGCTTTTGGTGCGCTGGCGATCACCACGTGGTCCTGATCGCGCACCACGATGTCGCGAATTCGCACCGCCACCCGGATCCGCCCGGCCCGCTCGATTTGGGTGCCGCCGATTTCGACCGTGTTGCCGGGACCGATGTTGTCTTCGATGGCCGCCGCCAGCCATGGGGTCGCCATGTCGAGGTTGATGGGGCCTGCACCCAGACGTAGCCACAGCCCGCCGAAGCCAGCGGCGAAAATGACGATCAAAATGGCGGCGACCACCACAAAACGCCGCAGCCAGCGCTCACCCGAAAACCACTGCCGGATCGAATCGAGCCGGTCACCGAAGCGATGCAGCCGCGATCCTGACCGTGACAGCAAACGCCGGGCACGCCTCAGCGCAGCTTCGTCATGGTGCTGATCCCATTCGAGATCGTCCCATTGCGAAAGCTGGTCGTCGGCACGCGAATTCAGCGCCGGGGGCGACTTTTTTCTTGCCATTGCCTCTCGGTGTTGGCGCTGCAGGTGGGACTGGTCGCCAACTGGCGTCCGCGCGGAAAGGCGTGACGAACGCTGTTGTGGCGGCATCGCTGCCAATCCCTGGTTTCAAACTGTTACGTTTCGTCCACCGCTAGGCGGGGTTCGCAAGAAGCAAGGGACGTTACGTCGAATCCCCTGTAACCATAGCGCGCGGGTAGCCAATTTGCCCAGCGGCGAAGGGTCTGATCTTGCGAGCCATGTGGCGGGCAGCCACTCGCCAAGATGGCCCGTGGAAAGCGACGAAAGGAAGGCGTATGTCCAAGAAAACGCGCAAGAAATCATCTAAAACACTGGTCAGTACACCTGCGCGCGCCAAGTCCCGGAAGTCGGCCACGGCGAAGAGCTCTGCCGGCAAAGCACCCGCCACCCGAAAGCAGGCCGCCCCCAAGGTTGCAAAAGCCAAGGCTGCGAAGGCCAAAGCCGTTAAGGCCAAGGCGAAGACGACGGCCAAGACGGCACGCCCCACTCCAGCCCCTGCTCGGCCTGCGATGCCGTCGAAAACCAAGCCGACCGCGACCAAAGCAAGCAAAAAAAATGCGGCGAAAACGGTCTCCAAGCCGGATCATCAGCCCTTGGCGTCACCGCCCCCCGCCATCGCTGCCGAATCGGTCCGTCATAGCGGACCGCTCGCCGAGGGCATGACGATCCCGAACTTCAAGTTGCCGCGTGACGGCGGTGACATCGTTTCACTGACACCCAGAACCGGCCGTTCGCTGGTGATTTTCTTCTATCCACGAGCCGACACACCGGGCTGCACGAAGGAGGCGATGGATTTCTCCCGTCTGTCTGACGCGTTCGATTCTGCCCAAACCGACGTCGTTGGCATTTCCGCAGACCCGCTCAAGGCCCAGGAAGCCTTTCGGAGCAAGCACGAGTTGAAGGTTCCATTGCTATCCGACGAACCGCACGAAATTCTCGAAGGGTTCGGCGTTTGGGGCGAAAAATCCATGTATGGCAGGACTTTCTTTGGAGTTCTTCGCACCACGGTTGTTGTTGGCCCGGACCGAAAAATCCGCAAAATCTGGCACAACGTAAAGGTCGATGGGCACGCCGAAGAGGTGCTCGAATACGTCAAATTGCGGTAAGTCGTTCTCCGAAAATTAACCATGACAAGGTCAAATCATCAGCAGTTTTGAGCCGAAACCGGACCTGTTCCCGGCGGCCAGGAGTGCTGATGTCATATTCGCCGAGTCGATTTTCAGAACACGCCCAGCATCACTCTCAACACCACAATCGGGCCCCTGCCCGACGTCCGCACGGAGCATCCGGCAAAGCCGCGCCAGCCCAGTCGCAGAGGAACAGCGGATATACGTTGGCCCATGCCGGGAAACAGGTCCGCTTCGGGCCCGTGGTCTTCTGGATCGTCGTCGGTACTGTCACCTTGCTGGGGGCCTGGTCGGCGGCTACCGCTACCTATTTCGCTTTCCGTGACGACGTGCTGACGCGGCTCATCGCGCGCCAGGCGGAGATGCAATATTCTTACGAGGATCGCATCGCTGAATTGCGCGCGAGGATCGACCGGACGACGAGCCGGCAATTGCTCGACCAAGAGCAGTTCGAGCAGAAACTCGACCAGATCATTCGGCGTCAGGCGGCACTTGATTCCCGTACCGCGGCGCTGAGCGGCCTCCCCGATACGGCTGCTACCGGCTCGATCAAGCCGGCTACGCGCTCGTTGACCGACAAGCTGTTCGGCCGGGCCAAGCCATCGCCGATCAACGATACCGGAACGAAAGTCACTCAGCCCGAGCGGCAATCGCACCTGGATGGCAAGGACCAGAGCCTCGACGTGACGATCGCCCGGTTGCAGACGTCGCTCGATCACGTCGAAAACCGGCAAAGCGCGATTTTGAACTCTGCTGAAGGGACATTTGAAAAACGCATTCAGAAGATGCGCAGCCTGTTTGCGGACCTCGGCCTGAATGTCGCGCAAATGGAGGCTGCGGCACCTCGTGCCGGAGTTGGCGGACCTTATGTGCCGGTGAAGCTTTCAGCCGACGCCAGCCCCTTCGATCGCCAACTCCAGCGAGTCAACATCTCACGTGCGCAGGCTGAGCGTTTGAACCGAACCTTGGCCATGATCCCCTACCGTAAGCCGACACTTGGTGAGGCCGAATACAGTTCTGGCTTTGGCGTCCGAATGGACCCATTCCTCGGCCGGCCCGCGATGCATACCGGTCTGGATTTTCGCGCATCGACGGGCGATCCGGTCCGCGCGACTGCAAACGGCAAGGTCGTAACAGCGGGCTGGGCGGGCGGTTATGGCCGTATGGTCGAGATCGACCATGGCAACGGTCTCTCGACGCGATATGGCCACCTCTCCGAAATTCACGTCAAGGTCGGCGAGCAAATTCACATTGGCCAAGTCGTCGGCGCGGTCGGCTCAACCGGACGCTCGACCGGGCCCCACCTGCATTACGAGACCCGCATCGATGGCGACGCCGTGGACCCGCAGAAATTCTTGCGCGCGGGCACCCGTTTCGCCGCCAACTGATCGCCTGTTCAAGCTCGCATTCGCTGCGCGATCTTGCATTGCCGGGTTGATCCGTCCGCTGCGATCATGCTTGATGTCGGTTCTGTTGCAGCGTCGGAGAACCGATATTGAACGTCACGAAAAGCCGAATTGGGCCGACCTATCCACGGCTGGCAAAGTCAGTTTTTCGTTCCGTGCAGTGGCTCAGTGCGCGACTGATGGAATATGCCGGGTTTTATCGGCTTGGCAGCGCATATGCTGATCAACGCATCGAAGCCATCAAGCAACGGCTACAGCAAGGCGAAACTGTCTACATCGCCGGGCTGGCCTCATCCGGAACGCACAATACGGGAGTCGCGCTTGTTGAAATCACGCAGGCGCGTGGACCGCGCCTGATCCTCAACAACGAGGAAGAGCGCTTCTCCGGTAACAAGCATACAACTGAATTTCCGCATCGCTCTCTGGATGCCATGCGTGCAACACTGCGCGGTATGGGCCGCGACATTGGCGATATCGCCGCGTTTGTGACGACGTGGGACTATCCGGCTATGTTCGGCACACTGCTAAGGACTGTTGTCGAGGAAGCGCCTGGCAGTTTTCGATTGCTGCGTCTGTCGAACGCAATCGGCATCGACCGCCGCCGCCTCGACCAGATGCGGCGGACGCCGCGCATCTTGGCGAAGCAGTTCGGTCTGAAAGAGCGTGTGCCGCTGATCTGCTTGCCGCATCACGACAACCATGCCTGGTTTCCTTACGCGGCATCACCGTTTCCCGAGAGTGAAGAACCAATCGCGATCTGCGTCGTGGACGGTACCGGCGACAAGGGATCGGTGTCGCTCTATGTCGTCAAGTCAGGGAAGATGCGGCCGCTCTATTGCAACAACAGCGTGTTCGACTCGCTGGGTGCGTTCTACAGCGTCATCTCATCGACACAGGGTGGCTGGACCTGGTTGTCGAGCGAAGGCCGCTACATGGGCGCCGCTGCGTGGGGCAACATGGATCGCGCAACCAATCCCTACTTTGCGCGGATGAAGGATGTCCTCATTCTCGCCGCCAATGGCGAGGTGAAACTCAATCGCTCGCTCGCCAACTGGTATCGCGATCCATTCGACAATCCTTACAAGCAACCGCTGACCGAAATCCTCGGTACGCCGCTGAAACCCGAGCAATTGTGGAATCCCGATGCCGTGCTGCGCGTCGAGGATATTCAGCACCGGCCGGATACGCAGGACCGCCTCGACAAGGCTGCCGCGACGCAGATGGTGCTTGAAGACGCGCTGATCCACATCGTCGATCATCTGCTGCGAACCTCCGGAGCAAACAAACTGGTATTTTCCGGTGGCGTCGCCTTGAACGCGCTCGCCAGCATGCGCTTGCTCGAGCACTTCGACGAAACCTGGTTTGCCAAGCTAGGTCGGCCATCCACGCGCTTGCATCTTTGGGTGCCACCAACACCGAGTGACCCCGGCGTTCCCATCGGTGCGGCATGGCTGTTCGCGCACTTGGCGGGTGCGCCACGTGGCGCTCCGTTCACGCACGCATTCTGGTGTGGCACGCCGGCAACCAACAGCGAGATCGTGACAGCACTCAATGCGGCCGACATTGCCTCGCAGCAGGTTGGCAGCGTTGCTTCACGCGATGGGCTCGAAGGCATCGCCGATCTGATCGCCTATTGCGTCGCGGCGGGCGGCATCGTCGCCCTGTCGCAGGGCGCAGCCGAGACCGGACCGCGTGCTCTTGGCCATCGTTCGATCTTCGCCAATCCATGCGATCCGCAAACCCGCGAGCGCCTCAATGAGCGGGTGAAATTTCGCGAGTCCATTCGTCCGCTGGCGCCGATGCTGACCCGCGAGGCGGCGATACAATTCTTCGAACTGCAGGACGGCGCATCCGACGCCGACTACAATGCCTACAACTACATGGTGCTGACCGCGCGTTCGAAGCCATCAGCGCGGGCACAGATTCCATCGGTGATCCACGCCGACGGCACCGGTCGCATCCAGATCGTCCGCGCGGATGATGACCCCCTCACCTATGCCTATCTCAAAGCATTGGGCCGGCGCATCGGCGTCGAAGTCTCGGTGAATACATCATTCAACGTCGCGGGTCCGATCGCGCAAACTGCCGAGCAGGCCGTCGAAACGTTGCGCCGCTCGAAAGGACTCGACGCGGTTTTCATGGTCGCTGACGACGGCACGGTGCATGCGGCGTGGCACGGCGGCGAGCGCGACAGTGGCCGCTTCAGGCATTGGCTTTCTGAATGGAAAGCCTCTCAAGCAAGCGGCCGTCCATAATCAGCAACGCGCTGGCGATGACGAGCGCACCAACCATTTCGCGCGTGGTGACGATTTCATCCAAGATGAAATAGCCGAGCATGATCGCCGTCACCGGCACCAACAACGTCACCAGCATGACGTTGCCCGCGCCGGATCCGCGGATGATCTGGAAGAACAGGATGAAAGCCAGCGACGTCGATAGTGCGGCAAGTCCGAGCAACGAAATCCAGGTGGCTGCACCCGGCATTGGCAATTGCCATGGTCGATCGATGACCATGGCAATGACAAACATCATCACGCCTGATGACAGCAACTGCAGGGTCGCGGCCGTGATCGGTTCAACGTCCGTCAGTTGACGCTTGGCCCACAGTGCTGACAGTCCGAAAAAGACAGTCGCTCCCAAGCACGACAATATTCCGAGGCTTTGCTTTGAGCCAAATTCGAGGTCGAGTCCGCGAAGAATGATGACGCCCGCCAACCCCAGCAGAACGCCGACGACGCGCCGCGGCACCAGTCGCTCTTCACCAAAGGCCGCCAGGATCAGAACCGTGAACACCGGCGTCATGGCATTGATCACCGATGCAAGGCCGCCGGAGATCATCGTCTGGCCTGTCACCAGCAGCGAGAACGGGATGACATTGTTCAAGAGTGCCATCACGACAAATGGCCGCCAGCCGGCCACCGTTCTGGGCACTTGCAACCGATAAATCCAGAGCAATGGCAATAGGAGCAATGCTGCTAGTCCGACACGCACGAATACAATTGTGAACGGCGGCAATTCCAGAACCGCGACGCCGACAAACAGAAACGATCCGCCCCATAGCACCGACAGGAAGAGCAATCTCAGCCAATCGGCGGACGCGATGCGAAGATCTGCGGATGGCATATGTCTCGTGCTCTTGTTGTGCGTCTCTGAAGCGGATCACGCCCCGCATCCTTGGCTTAGCGCGAAGGCGCGCTTGCAGCCACCCGCTTTCCGGCAGCACAGCCATACGATCGGTCATCCAATGCCCATGACGGCGCTGCGTCGCGGCGAGCTAAGTCGCCCTACGGTCGCTTCGAACGTCCGATGACTTCGATCAGGCGCCCTTCATCATCATCCGGCGCATGCGCTTTGGCCTGGGTGTAGACATCCAGCGTCGCCTCGCCGACCGCGAGGTTGAGTTGCAGGCTGCGCGCCAGTTCAACCGCATACCTTGCATCCTTGTGCCGTAGCGCTGCAGTGAACGTAGCTCCGGCGAAATCGCGTGCAACCATGCGCTTCGAATGCCGCACGACTTGCGGACTGGCGACCGCGCCAGTCGACAACGCGTCCTGCACCATCGCCAGTTCGAGTCCCGCGGCTTCAGCGAGGCGCAAACCTTCCGCAAGCCCGGCGATTTGTACCGCACCCATCAGATTGTTGATCAGCTTGAAAACTGTCCCGGCACCGACGGGTCCGAAATGGCGGATCGCCGCGCCGATCGGTGCGAGGTAAGGACGCGCACGTTCCAGATCGGCAGCGTCCGCGCCCACTAGTAGCGTCAACTTTCCGGACGCCGCGGCTTCAGGCAGTCCGGTCACCGGACAGTCGATGTAATGCAATCCCCGCTCGGTCAGGTCATTCGCAAGCTGACATGCGTGCTGAAAAGAGACGGTCGAACACTCGATGGCTAAGACATCGAGCTTTGCAGCGAAAGCCGCGCCATCCTTGCCGAGCCAAACCGAACGTGACGCATCGTCGTCGGCGACCATCGTGACGATGGCATCGGCATCACGCGCCGCGTCAGCGGGCGATTGCGCCCAGCGAGCGCCGCGCGCGATCAGGTCATCGGCTTTGGTTCGGCTTCGGTTCCAAAGAGCAACGGAAAAGCCGCTATCGAGATAGCGTCCCGCCATGCCGTGCCCCATACGTCCAAGACCGATGAAAGCGACGTGGGGCATGATGTCATCCCAGTTTGTTAGTCGACATCCTCGACCGCACCGGGCGACGTGCCGAATGCCTTCTGCGCCAAAGTCGCCGCCATGAATTCATCAAGGTCGCCGTCGAGCACACCCGACGTGTCTGATGTCTGCACGCCGGTGCGCAGATCCTTCACCATCTGATACGGCTGCAAAACATAGGAGCGTATCTGATGCCCCCAGCCGATATCGGTCTTGGCCGCTTGATCGGCTGCGGCCTGTTCCTCTCGCTTCTTCAGTTCGATTTCGTAGAGCCGCGCACGCAACATGTCCCACGCCTGCGCGCGGTTCTTGTGTTGCGAACGACCGGCCTGGCACACCACGGCGACGCCGGTCGGAATGTGCGTGAGCCGCACAGCGGATTCCGTCTTGTTGACGTGCTGACCGCCGGCGCCGCCGGAGCGCATCGTATCGGTTCGAACATCGGATTCCTTGATGTCGATCTTGATGCTGTCATCGACGACCGGGAAGATCGCCACACTCGAAAACGAGGTATGGCGTCGCGCATTGGAATCGAACGGTGAAATACGCACCAGCCGATGCACGCCCGCTTCGGTTTTCAGCCAGCCGTAGGCGTTATGTCCGCTGATCTGAATGGTGGCGGACTTAATGCCGGCCTCTTCGCCCTGCGTCTCTTCGAGATACTCGATCTTGAAGCCATGCTTTTCAGCCCAGCGCGTATACATGCGCAGCAACATCGAGGCCCAGTCTTGACTCTCGGTGCCGCCGGCCCCGGCGTGAATTTCGAGATAGGTGTTGAACCGGTCGGCTTCGCCGGACAGCAGCGCCTCGAGCTCGCGGCGTGCCACTTCCTTCTTCAGCTGTGTCAGCGCGGCTTCGGCTTCGCGCACCACGCTCTCGTCGTTCTCGGCTTCGCCAAGCGCGATCATCTCGACGTTGTCGTCGAGCTCGCGTTCGACCTTCCCAATGCCAGTCAGCGCATCCTCAAGCGAGGTGCGTTCCTGCATCAGCTTCTGAGCTTTCTGTGGATCGTTCCAGAGGTCGGGGTCTTCCGCGAGCTTGTTCAGCTCCGCCAGTCGTGCAGTCGATGCATCGACGTCAAAGATGCCTCCTCAGCAGCCCGACCGACTGCTTGATCTCTTCGACCAGCCTCTCAATTTCAGCGCGCATGGTGAGTCCGTTTGACAGCGAGGTCCCGCATGTGAGTCATGCGGGATGTAGCGGCGAAAACGGCAAAGCGCAATCAGTAAAGGCCGCCGGTGCCGGATCGAATGATGGCGCGGTCAGCGTCAGGAGAGACGGTCAAAGAGTGGCCGTCCGCATCGGCAACGCCGATGACAGAGTAATTATCCGGCGGCGCCGTACCCGGCTTGAAGGCTTCGAGGATGGTCCTGCCGCTATCGCCGGGACCGGCTCGCATACCAGATTTCGAATCCACCCGGATCAGCTTGATGCCAGCCGGAACCTTGAACGGAACGGCCGGCTTGTCGGCCAGTGCGAGCTTCAGGAAATCCTTGGCGATCGGCGCGGCGAGATGGCCACCGGTGGCGCCGCGGCCGAGATTGCGCGGCTTGTCGTAGCCGATGTAGATGCCGACCACGAGGTCAGGCGAGAACCCAACAAACCACGCGTCCTTTTCATCGTTGGTTGTACCGGTCTTGCCCGCGACGGGCTTGCCAAATCCGGAGAAGGCCGGGGCTGCAGTGCCGTGAAGGACGACACCCTCCATCATCGACGTGATCTGATACGCCGTCATCGGATCGAGCACCTGTTCGCGCCGATCGATCAATTGCGGCTCTGTCTGGTTTTTCCATCCGCCAGGCGCATCGCAGCCGCGGCATTCGCGCTGATCGTGCTTGAAGATCGTGTGACCGTAACGATCCTGGATGCGATCGATCAGCGTGGCCTTGATGCGCTTGCCGCCATTGGCGAACATCGAATAGGCGGTGACCATACGCATCACCGTCGTCTCACCCGCCCCGAGCGCGTAGGACAGATAGTTGGGCAGTTCGTCGTAGACGCCAAAGCGCTTGGCATATTCGCCGATCAGCGGCATGCCGATGTCCTGCGCCAACCGAACGGTCACTGTATTGAGCGAGCGCTGCAAGGCGTTGCGCAGCGTCGTCGGCCCGTAATATTTCCCGGTCGAGTAGTTCTCCGGGCGCCATACGCCAGCGCCCTGCCCCTGATCGATCTCGATCGGTGCGTCGACGACAACAGTCGACGGTGTGTAGCCGTTGTCCAGCGCCGAGGAATAGACAAGCGGCTTGAACGACGAACCCGGCTGCCGATACGCCTGCGTCGCACGGTTGAACTGGCTTTGATCGAACGAGAAGCCTCCGACCATCGCCAGCACACGCCCCGTCCAAGGATCCATCGCGACCATGGCGCCGGAGACTTCCGGCAACTGACGCAGCCGGAATTGCCCTTCGACGACATTTCCGTCCTTGCCGATCAACGGATCAGCATAAATCACGTCGCCCGGCGAAAGTACCTGCGAGACGGTGGTCGGCGTTTTGAACCGCGTTGGCCCCGCTGCGGCCTTGGCCCATTTCACGCCTTCAAGTGTGATGAGGCCTGTCTCGCGCGCCTTGCTGACGGCACCGCCGAGCTCACGACCCGGCTGAAACCCGATCCGTGCCGACTGTTCGCTTGTTTCCAGCACGACCGCTAAGCGCCAAGGCAAAATGTCCGACAGCGACTTCACGTCGGCCAGTTTCACGCCCCAATCACCGCCGACGTCGAGCTTGTTGACCGGACCGCGCCAGCCCTGCGCTTCGTCGAACTTGACGAGGCCAGCGGTCATGGTCTTGCGCGCTTCAACCTGCAGCTTCGGATCGAGCGAGGTACGGACCGAGAGACCGCCTTCGTAAAGCTTCTTCTCTCCGTAGCGCTCGAACAGATCGCGGCGAACCTCCTCGGCGAAATACTCACCTGCGAAGGTGTGGGCACCGTTGGCGCGGCTGGTGACCTGCAGCGGTTCCTTACGGGCCTTCTCGGCGTCAGCCTGCTTGATCCAGCCGTTCTCGAGCAAACGATCGATGACGTAATTGCGGCGCTCGATCGCGCGATCGCGGTTCTTGACCGGATGCAGGGTCGACGGCGCCTTCGGCAGCGCGGCCAGATATGCCGCTTCGGAGATGGTCAGTTCGTTGACCGATTTGTCGAAATACACAAGCGATGCAGCGGCGATACCGTAGGCGCCAAGCCCGAGATAAATCTCATTGAGATAGAGCTCGAGGATCTTGTCCTTCGAGTACGCACGCTCGATGCGCATCGCCAGCAAGGCTTCCTTGATCTTACGAGTGAATGAAACTTCGTTGGTCAGCAGAAAGTTTTTCGCGACCTGCTGGGTGATGGTGGATGCCCCCTGCGGTCGTCGGTTGGAGCCGAAATTCTGCGCGTACAGCAGTCCCGCGCGAACCATGCCGGAATAATCGATGCCGCCGTGCTCGTAGAAATTCTTGTCTTCGGCCGCGAGGAACGCGTTGATGACGAGTTTCGGCACGGCCTGGATCGGAAGATAGAGCCGGCGCTCCTTGGAATACTCCGCCAGCAGCGAACCATCGGACGCGTGGACGCGCGTCATTACCGGCGGTTCATAGTTCTGGAGTTGCGAATACTCCGGCAAATCCTTTGAGAAATGCCAGATCAGCCCCGCCGCGGCAGCAACGCCCACCAGAAACACAATGGTTCCGGCCGCGAACAGAAAGCCCATGAACCGGAACAGCAAACGCATTCTCAATTATCCGTTTTGATACCGCGCCCTTAATGGCGCGGCGATTGTCAGCCATTCACTCATGTACCAACATGCCGTCCGGCACGGGCAGCGAACATTGTGCAACCGGTTTCCCGATTCTGCCGCCACTCCACGGCGTTTCTATAGGGCTCCGGCTGTGTCCAAACTAGGGCTAGTCGCTGTCCCGGACACTCTTTTTTCAGTTCCGAGCCTCTCCTGCCGGCTCGGCCGAAACAATCCGCTTGGCCAGGAAAGTATCGATGGCCTGAGCTACCGATCCAATCGTCCTCGAACGCCAGCTGTCAGATACCAGATGCTTGAGGTCTTCCTTGTTCGACACATAGCCAAGTTCGATCAGGGCGGAAGGCACATCGGGGGCCTTGAGCACTTTGAAGCCGGCCGATTTCAGCGGATTCTTGTGCATGCGGACCGTGCTTTTCATCTCGCCCATCAGCGTCCGGGCGAAGCGGTTCGAAAACGTCCGCGTTTCGCGCTGGGCCAGGTCGATCAGGATGTCGGCGACCTCGGTCGGCTCCTCGGTCAGATTGACGCCGCCGATGGCATCCGCCTTGTTCTCTGACTCGGCCAGCCGTTCCGCTTCCGCGTCCGACGCACGATCCGACAATGTGTAGATCGTGGCACCCTGCGCATCGCCCTCGCGACGCGGCAGCGCATCGGCGTGGATCGAGATGAACAGCGCAGCGTTCTGGCTGCGCGCGATCTTCACGCGATCCCCAAGCGGAATGAAGGTGTCGTCGGATCGCGTCAGCACCACGCGATATTTGCCGCTCTGCGCGATGCGATCTCGCAGCGCCAAAGCAAACTCCAGGACGATGGCTTTCTCGGTCTCGCCGCTGTGGGCCTGGGTTCCATTGTCGATGCCGCCGTGCCCCGGATCGATGACAACGACCGGGCGTGGATCCGGCGGATCGGCGGGCTGGGCTACGGCTTTCGCTTCAGACGTTTCGGGCGCGGGGTCAGCGGCGGGACGAAGGCTGGCTGCGGTCCTGTCGCCTGTGGCCGACGGCACGAAAGCAGCGCGTTCGACGGATGCCAATTCCAGCACCAGGCGCGATGGCTGATCGTTAGCTGGATCGAGCACGTAAGCCTTCTCGATCTTGGCCGGCCCCGTCAGATCGAACACCAGCCGCGACCCGCCCGGCATCACCAGACCGTATCTGAACGCCTTGATCAGACCACGTGCAGTGCTTCCTGCGCCGGCGGGAAGCTGAAACGTGACCTGGGGAATATCGACGACAACCCGATAAGGGTTCGCCAGCGTGAAAGCACGCAGGTCGATCTTCCTATCCAGATCGAGAATGAAACGGGTTTGTTTGGCGTCGCCGGCGACGCGAAAATCCGAAACCACCGGAAACGATTCGGCCCGAACTTCAACCGAAGGTTGCTTTTGTGTGCTCTCCCCCGCTGCAATTGCGCCGGGAAACGAGCACAACGCCGCTATGCCGCATGTTAGCGCAGTCACTCGCACAACGATGGAATTTCTGCTGCCCGCCAACGAATCCAATGCCTCCGAGCTGCCGTCTTACCGCAATAGGATCGCACCGTTAATCAAAGCTTAATCAGCCTCCACTGATTAACGCGGGGTGTTGCAGCGCCGTGACGCTTCCCTTGCCAGCGGCGGCCAATCAACGTATGTATCGAGTGCTGACGGTTTAAACTCTTGGTTGTGTCGCGTTCAGCCTCCCGGTGCGGCGCCGGATGCCTGATTTCAGGTCTCCAGTGTTTCGTTCGATCATTCCACGGCCAGCGCAGTGCGCGTCCGTTCCGAATGGCGGTCCTTGCCCGAGCGGTGTCCGATCCCCAGGTACTGTTTTCCCAGGGATTGGTCGACACCTGCACAACCGACTATCGCGGATGAGGATCCGCAATTCTCCAAGCTGGCGAACGCTTTAGCGTTGTGCCGGCCGTCAGCAACGAATAAGCGGCCAGTACGCCGCCAATCTGTTTAGACGGGCCGACGCTTGATGCGCGAGACTGTAACAGCGACCAGGACCACAGCGGCGACCTCGCCAACGCGACGCATCAGCGTTGCGCGGCGCGTGGCGTCCACGCCTCGGTCGTCCCAGCGCCGCGGATTGCGTTTCGGCCTTCCCCTCACCCCCGAATCAGGTGGACCTTCGCGCCAACCGGCTGCGCCTCGAGCGCCTGCCCTCCGACGCGCCTTCCGCCGTCAAGAGTTTCCCAATGCCGAACAAAATGTTGATCGATGCTACCCACCCGGAAGAGACCCGGGTCGTCGTGGTCCGCGGCCATCGCGTTGAGGAGTTCGATTTCGAATCCGCGCAACGCAAGCAACTTCGCGGCAACATCTATCTCGCCAAAGTCACCCGCGTGGAGCCGTCGCTGCAGGCTGCCTTTATCGAATATGGTGGTAACCGGCATGGCTTCCTGGCTTTCAGCGAAATTCATCCTGATTACTATCAGATCCCCGTCGCCGATCGGCAGGCTCTGATCGAAGCGGAAGAGCGTGCCCATCGCGAGGCCGAGGAAGAATCCGAACGCCCGAACCGCCGACGTTCCCGGCATCGCAATTCTCGCCGCCGCAACAATGGCGAGCGCATCCAGAGCGAAGTCATCGAAATCACCGAGGACGGGCAGCCGCCGCAGGCGGCATTGCCGGACAGTCCGGAATACGCCGAGCAGCACGGCGAATCGTACGGCTTCTCGCAGCAGGACGATGCCGGCGATCATGCCCATGGCGATGAGGGTCATGAACATCGCGATCATGACGACGATCACGGGCACGACCACACCGACCACACCGATCATGCCGACGATGAGCATCACCACGATGTCGCGCACGCCCGTGACGTAGAGGATACCGCTCCGGTCGAAGCATCAGCTGAGTTCACGGCGTCTGCGGTGGTCGATGCGCCAAATGCGGACGAAACAAGCGAAGTTGGCGCGAACGACGTTGCCGAGGAGCACACCGAAACATTCCAAGCTGACGACGCCTCTCAGTATGAGGTGGCGGCGTCGGTAGATGTTTCCGGGGATGAGGCTCGGCACGACGATCACCATCTTGATGGCGACGATGACGACGACAACGGCGATGACGTCGAGGAGGAAGTCGAATCCGTCGGTGGCGACGATGCGCTTGAGGAAATGCCGGAGCGCGCATTCCGCCCGCGCCGCCAGTACAAGATTCAGGAAGTGATCAAGCGCCGGCAGGTCATGCTGGTGCAGGTCGTCAAGGAAGAGCGCGGCAACAAGGGGGCAGCGCTGACGACCTATCTGTCGCTGGCCGGACGCTATGCGGTGTTGATGCCCAACACCGCGCGGGGTGGTGGCATCAGCCGAAAGATCACGTCGGCGCAGGATCGTTCGCGGCTTAAGGAAGTCGTCCAGGATCTCGACGTGCCGGAAGGCATGGGGATCATTCTGCGCACCGCCGGTGCATCCCGCACCAAGCCGGAAATCAAGCGCGATTTCGAATACCTGATCCGGATGTGGGAAACCGTCCGCGATCTGACGTTGAAGTCGCAGGCGCCGACGCTCGTCTACGAAGAAGGTTCGCTTATCAAGCGCTCGCTGCGCGATCTCTATAACAAGGAGATCGACGAGATTCAGGTTGCTGGAGAAGCCGGCTATCAGGAAGCGCGCGATTTCATGAAGATGCTAATGCCGTCGAACGTTCGGGCGGTAAAGCTCTATCGCGATGGGCAGCCACTGTTCTCGCGCATGGGTGTGGAGAGCCAACTCGACGCGATGTTCTCCCCCATCGTGCAGTTGCGGTCGGGCGGCTACATCGTCCTCAATCAGACCGAGGCGCTGGTTTCGATCGACGTCAACTCGGGTCGCTCGACGCGCGAGCATCATATCGAGGACACTGCGCTCAAGACCAATCTCGAGGCGGCTGAAGAAGTCGCTCGCCAGCTGCGCCTTCGCGATCTCGCCGGCCTGATCGTGATCGATTTCATCGACATGGACGAGAAGCGCAACAATCGCGCGGTCGAACGCAAACTGAGCGATTGCCTGCGTCAGGATCGCGCCCGCATCCAGGTCGGACGCATCTCGCACTTTGGTTTGCTGGAAATGTCGCGTCAGCGTATCCGCGCCAGCGTGCTCGAAAGCTCGACCGAACCCTGCGCCCATTGCGGTGGCAGCGGCCATGTCCGCTCGGTCTCCTCGGTCGCACTGCAACTGCTGCGCAACCTTGAAGAAACGCTCATGAAGGGCGCAACGCACAATCTGATCGTCCGCACCCGGACCGATGTTGCCCTGTACGTACTCAATCACAAGCGCGGCCATCTGCGCGATCTCGAAACCAGCTTCAAGGTCACGCTGTCCGTGCTGGCCGATCCCACGGTCGCCGCACCGCAGTCGTTCGTGATCGAGCGTGGCGAGCAGGTCCATACGCTCGAAGCTGCTAAGGCCTTGCTGGCATCGCACACGGCTGCGCAGGCGCCGCTCGTTGAAGATGGCTTCGATGACGAAGACGTATTCGAGGCGGACCTCGAAATCGAAGCGGACGAAACCGAGGCATCTTCTCACGAGCAATCGTCCGGCGATGACGGCAATGCGGATGATGGCCGCAAGCGGCGACGGCGCCGACGGCGGCGCGGTCGCTCCGGCGAAAGCCGCGAAGGCAGTGATTTGCACGACGATGGCAGCGCCGTTGCCGCAGACTCCGTCTCCGGTGACAACGCGCAAGTTGATGGCGATGCAGTCTCGGACGTTCCGGAGGAAGGCACGACCGAAGCACGCGGCGACGTCGAAGCACGCGGCGACAATGGCGAGAGCGGAGAACGGCGCCCTCGCCGTCGTGGCCGCCGTGGTGGCCGCCGCCGTCGTGGCGGCTCCGAAGATGGATTGGCGGGATCGATCGCCGACGAACTCGCGCCGGTTTCCATGTCAGAGGCTGCGGAGGCCGTTGCAGATTTCGACGGCATTACGCCGACGACGGATCCGTATATGGCGGCAAGCAGCGAAATCGCCCCTCAGCCGGAGCCGATTCCAAACATCAGTCACCAAGCTGAAGCTGCGGTGACGCCAGCGATTGAACCGGATGTAGCTTCGCAAGACTCGGAAAAGGCGGCGCGCCGACGTTCGACGGTTCGCGAGAAAGTCAGCTTCGCCGCCGAGCCGCAGTCGTTACCTCCCGTCGTTTCGGCCCCCGAAGAACCGGTTGCCGCCGCGGAGCCGGCATCAGCGCCGAGCGAGCCGGAGCCGGCAGCGGAAGCACAACCACGCCGCGGCTGGTGGTCACGCCGTTTCGGCAGCGGTTCCTGATAGGACGAACATCAAAAAAACGCCCGGCGCATGCCGGGCGGTTTTGTTTTGGATGACATCGAAGCCCAGCTGACCTCGGATTGAAGAAAAAGCCTGCTCCTTGAAAATCACGTCGAGTAATCGCGGCTTGCCCGATATTGCGCTTCTTGCCACTCAGGCCAGCCAGCGCGTCATCCGCGCCACGGCTTCATGCATCTCGTCGCTTGAGCGGGAGTAGCAGAACCGCACAAAAGAGCGCCCATGGATGGGGTCGAAGTCGACGCCGGGCGTCGCGGCAACGTGGGCCTGTTCGAGCATACGTTTGGCAAACTCGAAGCTGTCGTCGGTGAATTTCGAGACGTCGGCGTAAAGATAGAACGCGCCATCGACGGGCAGGAATTCCGTCAGCCCCGCCTTCGGCAATCCCTCGGTGAGAATGCGGCGATTTTCCTCGTAGCCATGCTTGATCGCTTCCATCTCGACGCGGCCGTCGAACGCCGCCTCGGCGGCGATCTGCGACAGCGTCGGCACCGAAATCGAGAGATTTTGCTGGAGTCGTTCCATGGGCCGTACCAGCGGCTCGGGCACCACCATCCAGCCGACTCGCCAGCCGGTCATGCAGAAGTACTTCGAGAATGAATTGATGACGAGCGCATGCGGCGACAATTCCGCCGCCGTTACCGCCGGAAAGGCATAGTCCAGACCGTGATAGATCTCATCGGAAATGAAGCGGATGCCTTCGCTCTCCGCGGCCGCAATCAATCCGGTCAGGGCTTCCCGGGACATCATCGTGCCCGTCGGATTGGCAGGACTGCCGACCAGCACGCCTTTCAAAGGCGTCTTGCGATGCGCGGCAAGCAGCGCCTCCCCTGTCAACGCATGACGGGTGGCGTTGGTCGTCTCTATCAGCACAGGCTCGCAGCCGAGCGCAGTGAGAATATGCCGATATGGCGGATAGCCAGGCACGGTCACCGCGACACGATCGCCCGGCTCGAACATGGCAAGGAAGGCCAGAATGAACGCGCCGGACGATCCGGTCGTAACGATGATCTGCTCCAGATCGACCGTGGCGTTATAGGTTTCCCGATAATGACGTGCGATCCGCGCCCGCAGCGAGGGTATGCCGAGCGCCGAGGTATAATCGATCCGTCCAACGTCGAGCGCCGCCTTGGCTGCGGCGATTGCCGCCTTCGGCGCAGAGGCCGACGGCTGCCCCACCTCCATGTGAATAACGTGACCGCCAGCAGCCTCGATTCGCGCCGCTGCAGCCATCACGTCCATAACCATGAACGGCGGAACCGCGCTGCGGCCGGCCGGTGAAAGGAGGCGTTTTGCCCTATCGGTCAATGTCGCATTGAGCATGGAAATCTGTTACGTGACCCGGCGCCTGGCGATGGGAATAGACGAGATGCCGCGCCGCTCTCTCGCCGTATTCCAAGGTTTGTTAGGGCATATATGGTATTTGAGCCCCGGCCAATGGCGACCCACGAAAGACCTGCCCACCATCGAGCACGTAACGGGCTTTTGGCCCGCCTGACGACCTTTGCCCTGGCGGTAGCGCTTGCGGTGACACCGGCTGCCGCCCAGGCTCAGGAGAGTGCACAGAACAAAGGCCCTCGCCTTCTGCGCGACACCGAGATCGAGCAGTTGCTGCGCGATTACACGCGCCCGATCTTGCGCGTCGCAGGGCTGGAAAAGCAGAACATCCAGGTTTCGATCATCAACGACCCGACCTTCAACGCTTTCGTCGCGGACGGTCGCCGCATCTTCGTCAATTACGGTGCGTTGATGCAATCCAAGACGCCCAATCAACTCATCGGCGTGCTTGCTCACGAAACCGGGCATCTCGCCGGCGGTCACCTTTCCAAGCTTCGCCAACAATTGGCGCAAGCGCAGACCCAAATGATCGTCGCGATGTTGCTCGGCGTCGGCGCCATGGTCGCTGGCTCGCGCAGCGGTCCTAATAGCGGCGCGGGTAACGCCGGCATGGCGGCTATCAGCGCGCCACAGGAAATGATCCGGCGCAATCTGCTGTCCTATCAGCGGCAGCAGGAAGAGAACGCCGACCGAGCCGGCATTCGTTTTCTCAGCGCTACCGGCCAATCCGCCAAGGGCATGTACGAGACGTTCCGACGCTTCACCGACGAAAGCCTGTTCTCGTCGCGGGGCGCCGACCCCTACATGCAATCGCATCCGATGCCGGCCGATCGTGTCGCGGCACTCGAATCCCTCGCCAAGAGCAGTCCCTATTGGGACAAGAAGGACGAGCCGGCGCTGCAGATGCGCCACGACATGATGCGCGCTAAGACCTCGGGCTTCATGGAGCGACCTGATACCGTGGCGCGGCGCTATCCGCTGTCGGATACCAGCCTGCCGGGACGCTATGCCCGCGCCATATCAGCCTATCTCCACGGCGATTTACGCTCGGCATTGGCTCAGATCGAAACCCTGATCCTGACACAGCCTGGCAATCCTTATTTCTACGAACTGAAGGGGCAGGCCCTGCTTGAAGGTGGCAAGCCGAACGATGCCATCGCGCCATTGCGCAAGGCCGTTCAGCTCTCCAACCGTGCCCCGCTCATCGAGATGTTACTTGGGCAAGCTCTCGTTGCCACCGATAATCCGGCCTATGCGGCTGAAGCGATCACGATTCTGAAGGCTGCACTGGCCCGGGAGGCCGAAGCGCCGCTAGGCTACGCCCAGTTGGCAATGGCTTACGGCCGCAAAGGGGATTATGCGGAAGCCGATCTGGCATCAGCGCAGGCAGCCTACCTGCGTGGCGACACCAAGACTGCACGGGCGCTGGCAGCCCGGGCCAAGACGCGCTTTTCCGTAGGCTCACCGGGCTGGGTCAGGGCTGACGACATTGTCAGCACCAAGAACCTGCCGGGCGATAAGAATTGACGACCAACGTGCGACACACCGTTTCATAAGGACAATCCATGCGCTTTAGTCGAACCATCGCTCCTGCCCTGCTCGCGTTAGCGATCTGCGGCGCACCGCTCGCCGCCTCCGCGCAAAGCTTTTCCGATACGCAGCGGGGCGAGATCGAAAGCATCATCAAGAGCTATCTTCTGAGTCATCCGGAAGTGCTCGAAGAAGTTTCGGCCGAGCTTACCAAACGGCAGGCCGCAGCTGAAGCCGAGAAGCATGCCAATGCTGTCACGGCAAACGCGCAAACGATTTTCAATTCGCCGCGCGGTGTGACGCTGGGCAATCGCGATGGCGACGTGAATTTCGTCGAGTTCTTCGACTACAATTGCGGCTACTGCAAGCATGCGATGAACGACATGCTCACGCTCATGAAGGCCGATCCGAAATTGCGTGTCGTGCTGAAGGAATTCCCTGTCCTCGGCCAGGGGTCGGTCGAAGCCGCACAAGTTGCAGTAGCTGTGCGCATACAAGACCCGAGCGGCAAGAAGTATCTCGACTTCCATCAGAAGCTGCTGGGCGGCCGTGGTCAGGCCGATAAGGCTCGCGCACTCGCCGTCGCCAAGGAGGTCGGACTCGACGTTGCACGCATCGAGAAGGACATGAGCAGCCCCGAGGTGCGAGCTACCATCGAGGAAAATTTCAAGCTGGCGGAATCGATGGGCATGAACGGCACGCCGAGCTATGTGATCGGCAAGCAGGTTGTGATCGGCGCCGTCGGTATCGACGCGTTGAAGGAGAAAGTCGGCGTTGCACGTTGTGGCAAGGCAACCTGCTAACACGTCCTCGATCGTTCATCCGGCATTCATCAATTACAACCCGGCTGTAGATGCAGCCGGGTTTTTCTTTGCAGGAGGACTTCGCCTCTCAGGAACATCATCCAACGTGTGCCGTTGTCAGCCGGGCAGTGCAAATCAGAGGAGATGTTGATGAACAATCGAATGTTGATGTCGGCAGCCATCGCCGCCTTGATGGCAGGAACCGGTTTGGCCAGCGCGCAGGGAACCATGAACCGCGATACGCCGTCGGCCGCGCAGACCAGTCCTTCGGCAGAGCGCGGTGCACCGGGTGCGACTCAAATGGATCGAAGCGGTGGCGCAACGATGAAGTCGGATGACGCCAACCGCGCGCCCCGCGCCGGCGAAAGCGATCAGCGTGCGCAAGACAACAAGATGCGGCCCAACAACAAGTCAGCGCAGGATAGCGTGAAGGGCGACAAGTCGAAGAGCATGAGTTCCGAAACCGAGAGCGGTAAGGACAGCAGTCGGACGAAGGCCGAGGGCCGCAGTGGCACCATGAACGCCGACTCCAAAACCCCTGACGGCAAGGCGCAGACAACTGGTCAGGCGGGCGCCGGCGCGAAACTCTCGACAGAACAACGCACCAAGATCACGACCGTGATCAGGGAGCAGAAGGTTCAGCCTGTAACGAATATCAACTTCGCGATTTCAGTTGGCGCACGCGTTCCAAAGTCAGTTCATTTTCATCCACTGCCGGCGGAAATCATCACCGTATATCCGGCCTGGCGCGGGTATGAATTCTTCCTGGTCCGCGATGAGATCATCGTCGTGAACCCGCGGACGCTGGAGATCGTTGCCGTCCTCGAAGCCTAAGTTGCGACGAAATACGAACTCCAAGACCGGGCGGACGGGCAATCCTCCACCCGAAAGGGCCCCGTTCGCGGGGCCCTTGATCTATTTGTTAACAATGGTTAACGAAGAAACTCTGAGCTATCCACGCGGCTTTTCAGCAGTGCATTGAGCTATTTGTGCAGGCTTGCCGGGGTGGTTCAGGCTTCCCCTGAGGAGCAAGGTTACCTATAACCACGGGAACCGGCGCAGGGGGCGCCACTATCAGATATTTCGGAATCCGGATGGCGAAAACCGTATATGTGCTGAACGGCCCGAACCTCAATTTGCTCGGAACCCGTGAGCCGGAGACCTATGGTCACGACAGGCTCGCGGACGTCGAGAGGCTTTGCAGCGAGACAGCCGCGCGCTACGGCCTCAGCGCCGATTGCCGCCAATCAAATCGCGAGGGCGAATTGATTGACTTCATCCACGATGCGTATGCGAAGAAGGCCGTTGGAATCGTTATCAATGCCGGCGGCTATTCCCACACGTCGATCGCTCTGCACGACGCATTGGTCGCCGTGAAGATTCCAACCGTTGAAGTCCACATCAGCAACATTCATGCTCGCGAAAGCTTCCGTCATCATTCATTCACCGCAAAAGCCGCGTTTGCGTCGCTGTGCGGTTTCGGCATCGATGGCTACCGGCTTGCAATCAGTGGCCTCGCGGCCAAAATCGGCGCCGTCGCGAAAGCGTGACGCCTCGTCCTACCCTAAACAGAAAGTTTCGGAACATCAGCATGGCGCGTCAGCCTGACAACTCCTCACCAGCCAAACCCGAGAAAGGCAGCGACAGCGCGCTCATTCGCGAGCTCGCGACATTGCTCGATGAAACCAATCTCACCGAGATTGAAATCGAGCGTGCCGGTTTGCGCGTCCGTGTCGCCCGCAATGTTAGCATTGCTGCCGCAATTCCCGCGCCCGTGTCGCATGCGATTGCACCGGCAGCAGCGGCGCCGGCGACCGCCACCGTCGATGTTGCCAAGCATCCCGGCAATGTGCCGTCACCCATGGTCGGAACGGCCTACCTCGCCTCCGAACCTGGTGCGAAGCCGTTCATCGACGTTGGCAGTAAGGTCAAAATTGGCGATACGCTGCTCATCATCGAAGCCATGAAGACGATGAACCAGATTCCGTCGCCGCGTGCCGGCACGGTTACGCAGATTCTCGTCGAAGACGGCCAGCCGGTTGAGTTCGGTGAGCCGCTCATCATCATTGAATGACAACAATCAAGTCCAGGCGCCGCGATGTTCGATAAAATCCTGATTGCCAATCGCGGCGAAATCGCCTTGCGCGTGCTGCGCGCTTGCAAGGAGCTCGGCATTGCGACGGTTGCCGTGCATTCGACTGCGGATGCCGATGCGATGCATGTGCGCCTTGCCGATGAGAGCGTTTGTATCGGTCCGCCGGCCTCGAAGGACAGCTATCTCAACATTCCGGCCCTGCTTGCCGCCTGCGAAATCACCGGCGCGGATGCGGTGCATCCCGGCTATGGCTTTCTCTCGGAGAATGCACGTTTCGCCGAGATCCTCGCCGAGCACAATCTCGGATTCATCGGCCCCAAGGCCGAGCATATCCGTTTGATGGGCGACAAGATCGAAGCCAAGAAGACCGCCAAGCGTCTCGGTATTCCGGTCGTACCGGGCTCGGACGGCGCGGTCGGCCCCGACGACGATGCGATGGCGATCGCACAGTCGATCGGTTTTCCGGTTCTGGTGAAGGCTGCCTCTGGCGGCGGCGGCCGCGGAATGAAAGTGGCCAACACCGCTGATGACCTGTTATTGGCGCTTTCAACCGCCGGCGCCGAAGCGAAGGCTGCCTTCGGCGATGCGTCGGTTTATCTCGAAAAATATCTGCAGAAGCCACGCCACATCGAAATCCAGGTGCTGGGAGATGGCCGTGGCGGCGCCATCCATCTCGGCGAGCGCGACTGTTCTTTGCAGCGGCGCCATCAGAAGATCTGGGAAGAAGGCCCCTCTCCTGCACTCGATGCGCGTGCACGTGCAAAGATTGGCGAGACGGTCGCCAAGGCGATGCGCGAGATGCAGTACCTCGGCGTCGGCACCGTCGAATTCCTTTATGAAGATGGCGAGTTCTATTTCATCGAGATGAACACCCGCATTCAGGTGGAGCATCCCGTCACAGAGATGATCACCGGCATCGACCTCGTGCTGGAACAGATCAGGATTGCCGCAGGCGGCGATTTGCCGGTGACGCAGGATCAAATCAGTATCAACGGCCACGCCATCGAATGCCGCATCAACGCGGAGAACCCCGAAACATTCCGGCCCTCGCCCGGCAAGATTCGGCAATATCATCCGCCCGGTGGCCTCGGCGTTCGCATCGATTCCGCCGTTTATCAGGGTTATGTCATCCCGCCCTACTACGACTCCCTGGTTGGAAAGTTGATCGTGCATGGCAAGACCCGCGCCGAGTGCCTGATGCGGCTACGACGCGCGCTCGATGAGATGGTCGTGGATGGCATCGAAACGACGTTGCCGCTCTTTCGCGCGTTGGTCCGTAACCACGACATTATCGACGGCGATTACCATATCCACTGGTTGGAGCAGTATCTTGCTACCGCAAAATCAGAGGCAAAATAGACCCGGCCGCTACGGAACTTTTCTCATAGCAGTGCGTTAATACCGGTCCGCCATGTTTCGGGTCGGGTTTGACGTTGATTTCATTGATCGAATTTTTCTCTCGGCACATGCGAGATTTTTGTGGCCGCTGACGCTGGGCGCCGGAGCGGTTTTTTGCAGATCCTGCTGCTTGCAGCGGGACTTGTCGTGCTGGTTGCGATCAGCGTGGCGTCGATCATGGTCGTTGATCGTGCTCGCGAAGACAGCTCGCTCGTGGTTCACACCGTCGAGGTCGAGAACCAGCTTTCAACCGTGCTGCTCGAGATTCGCCGTGCGGAGAGTGCGATCCGCGGTTACATACTTATTTCTGAGCCGTCACTCCTCACTCAACACGAAACAGCGGTCATTGCCAGTCGCATCGCAGTCAACCGCCTCCTGGCCCTGATATCCGATAACCCGGTACAGATTGCGAATGGCAACGAGCTAAAGGCTGCGGTCGATAAACGCCTTGGTGAATTCGACGGAGAAATTGAGCGCCTCAAACGTGGTGACCGGCAGGGGAGCATCGATTTGCTCCGCGCCGCAGGAGCGGCCGCTACGACGCAGCGGATAGCGGATATCTCCACCGCAATGCGTCGCGAAGAGGATCGCCTGTTTGCCGAGCGCACCATTTCGGCGGACCGAAGCCAGTCACTTGCTTCCTTTATCACGATAACAGGTTCAGGCCTCGTGGTAGCTTTGGCCGGCCTTTCTATCTTTCTGGTGCGTCGATCGACTCGCGCCCGGGATGAAGCGGAAGAACTCCTTCGTGATACCAACCTCAACCTCGAGGCAACGGTGAATGAACGAACCGCAGACCTGCGCGAAGCCAATGAGGAAATTCAGCGTTTTGCCTACATCGTCAGTCACGATCTCCGGTCACCGCTGGTCAACATCATGGGTTTCACCAGCGAGTTGGAGGAATTACGCGGCGATATCTTCCGCCGCATCTCCACGCTGAGCCGAGCTGCGTTGCCGGATGCTTCACTATCCGAGAATGTCACCGATTCCGCAGAGCCAATTCTCGAAGGACCAGACTCAAAACTCTCCGACGAATTCAACGAGGCACTTAACTTCATCAAATCGTCGATTGCGAAGATGGATCGCCTCATTTCCGCAATCTTGAATTTGACGCGGGAAGGTCGACGCGAATTTCAACCGGAGAAGATCGATGTTCGCGAATTGATTGAGGGTATCGCTTCGACAGTGGCCCATCAAGCGGCCGAGGCTGAGGCTCAAATCCGCATTCAGCCCCTGCCTGATATCGTCAGCGATCGGCTGGCCTTGGAGCAGATATTCTCCAACCTCATCGATAATGCGTTGAAGTATCTCAAGGACGGCGTTCCGGGAGATATATCGATCACCGGCCGCACAAAACTCGGTTTCGCCATCTATGAGATCGCCGATAACGGCCGCGGCATCGACCCCAAAGATCATCAGCGCATCTTCGATCTCTTTCGGCGCGCCGGAACGCAAGATCGCCCGGGACAAGGCATCGGCCTCGCACATGTGCGCGCCCTTGTCCGGCGACTGGGTGGCACCATGTCGGTAACCTCACAACTTCACGTCGGCAGCACATTTGTCATTACGCTGCCGACCAACTGGAATTTGAGCAAACAAGGCAAAGCAGCATGAGCAAACCTGTCACAATCATCATGATCGAAGACGACGAGGGCCATGCGCGCTTAATTGAGCGCAATATACGGCGCTCGGGTGTCAATAATGAGATCAAGCCATTCACGAACGGTACAGAGGCGATTAATTATCTGTTCGGTTCGGATGGAACAGGATCGGCGCATAAAAACGAAGCCCTGCTGATCCTGCTGGATCTTAATTTACCCGACATGTCGGGGATTGATATCCTGCGTCGGGTGAAGGAGAACCGTTTCCTGAAGTATGCTCCCGTCGTCGTTCTGACGACAACCGACGATGAACATGAAATCAAGCGATGCTATGAACTAGGCTGCAACGTCTACATCACGAAGCCGGTGAATTACGAAAGTTTTGCCAACGCCATTCGCCAGCTTGGTTTGTTTTTCTCTGTCATTCAGGTCCCGCAAGCGCCGACATGAGCTTCGACAATCCCCGCCTGCTATATGTAGACGACGACGAGGCACTTGCGCGCCTGGTTTCGCGCGGACTGGCGCGTCAGGGGTTTGATGTCGTCCACGCCAAAAATGGCGAGGCCGGCCTAGCACGCCTTGCGGAAGGCGATATCGACGTGGTTGCACTCGATCAGTATATGCCCGGTCTTGATGGCCTGGAGACATTGGAGCGCATTCGCGAAATCCCTCATTCGCCACCCGTGGTGTTCGTCACCGCATCCCAGGACAGCCAAATCGCGGTGACTGCTCTGAAAGCTGGCGCGGACGATTATCTGGTCAAGGATACGCAGGGCGATTTCATTCCGTTGCTGCAAGTCGCAGTTGAAGGAGCTCTCCAGCAGGCGCGCGTCCGCAAGGCCCGCGACGATGCCGAAGCGGAAGTGCACGCTTCGCGCGATCGATACGCTGCACTCGCAGCGGAGCGCGAGGTCCTGCTTCGCGAAGTTAATCATCGCGTCGGCAACAGCTTGCAGATCATTGCCTCGCTGCTGCACCTGCAAGCCAATTCAAGCACGCAAGAAGACGTCAAGGCCGCCTTGAGCAACGCTATGGGTCGAGTAGCTGCGGTCGCGCAGGTTCATCGCCGTCTGTATACGTCCCATGACGTGAATAGCGTGATGCTCAATCAATATCTTGAAGCGCTTCTTGAAGATTTGCGACGATCCGCCGAAGGCAATCGCATGTCGCGGCTGACGGTGAATGCCGCACCGGTCGAGATCGACCCGGACCGCGCCGTTGCGATCGGGATCATCGTCAACGAACTCATCCTGAATGCCGTGAAGTACGCCTATCCCGATGGGCCGGGCCCCATCCATGTCGAACTGATATCATCCGGCAACGACCTTGAATTGTCGGTCACCGATCATGGTGTCGGGCTTGGCGTGAAGGCTGATCCACGGTCGACCGGAATGGGTCAGCGGATCGTCAGCGCGATGGCCACCAAGTTGAACGCGCAGGCAGAACGTGACCCAAACCACACCGGCACCCGCATTGTGCTGCGTTTTCACCGCGTCACCGAGAAGCCCGTCGCTCCGCCGGCACCCGTCGCCAGCTAGCTCTCGGGCTGCTATTGTCCGGGCCATGAATTCGCGAGATTCCGCATCGTCCGAGATTACACCGGAGGTTCTGCTCCGGGCATATGCCTGCGGCATCTTCCCGATGGCTGAGAGCGTCGACGACCCGTCATTGTTCTGGGTCGAGCCTGAACAGCGCGGCATCATTCCTCTCCGCAACTTTCATATCTCGTCCCGATTGGCTCGCACCGTTCGTTCCGACGTATTCACTGTCACGGTCGATACCGCATTCAAGGCGGTGATCGCCGGTTGCGCAGAGCCGCAAGCGCAACGTGACAACACTTGGATCAATAGCCGCATTCGCACGCTCTACACTTCCCTGCATGAACTCGGACATTGCCATAGCGTTGAAGTCTGGAGTGGCCAGGAGCTTGCAGGCGGGCTCTATGGCGTGAGCCTTGGACGCGCGTTTTTCGGCGAAAGCATGTTTCATCGCAGCCGCGATGCCTCGAAGGTTGCGCTCGTCCATCTCGTCGCGCGACTTTTGACGGGAGGCTTCGTTCTGCTCGATACGCAGTTCGTGACCGAACACTTGCGCACGTTCGGTGCGATCGAAGTCCCGCGACGTCGCTACCGTATGTTGCTCGACGATGCGCTGTCGGGTCTGGCGGATTTTTCGCGATTGCCAACAGAGCGGCCGATCAGCGGCGCTGAGGCGCTGGCTATTATCGCAAGCCACAGCCACTGACCCGCCTCACCGAGGCAAAGCAGGCTATTGCTGGAACGGCGGTAAGGGCGCCGGCGGTGGTGGCGTGCGTCGTTTCTGTTGCTGCGGTTGTGCGGGCGGCTGCCGCTTCTGCGCCGTCGGCGCAGGCTTTGGCGGCTCCGGCTGGGCGGCAACGACGGTCGTTTCCGGACCTTTGCAGTCGGTCAGCCAGATGTCGTAAATCGGGTGCTCGACACCATGCAGACCAGGGCTGGCCGCGAACATCCAGCCGGAGAAGATTCGTTTGACCTCGCCCTGCAAGGTAATCTCATCGACCTCGACAAAAGCGTCGGTGTTCGCCGCCTCGGTTGCCGGCCGCGTGTAGCAGGCATCGGTCTTGACCCGAAGCGCGCCAAACTGGACGGTCTCCCCGATATCGGCATCGAAGTTGATGATGCGGCCCGTGATCTTGTCGAGACCGGAGAACGTCGCCTTCTTGTTGATGATCTTCTGCGCGGGCGGTTCGGCAACCACCTCGTCACCGGGCTGTAGCGGTGCGGGAGTTGGCGGGGCCGTTGCGGACCGCGGCTGCCGTTGTCCCGGAGGCAGTCCTGGCAAAGGGTTGGCCGAGGGCGGCGCCACGGCGACGCCCGGCTGCGACTGAGGGGCAACCGAAGTGCCCGGCGGCGGCGCCAGCGGCTGCGATTGAACCGGACCAGGCAGCGGTGCGCCCTGCCCCGGCAGGATGCGATTGGGGGCCGGCAGCAGTCGCCCCTGCGGCAGGTCCGGGACCTCTTCCTCGTCGTCCGGCGGCTGTATATTGCCGCGCGGAATGTTACCCGGCGGGCGCGGCGCGGGATCGGAGAAAATGTTGCCAAGCTGCGCCCTCGCCGGTTGTGACGGGGCGATCAACAGCGCGGCGGCGAGGGCCGCAAGACTGACTATGCTCGTGTTTCGAAACATCGTGTGCGGCTTCAGTGGGCGAATCGGGCTCGCGACATTCTAAATGACTATCCGCCGCTCGCAGGAGGATCGGTTAACACGTGGAATACGGCGGGGAAAGGGCGGCGAGGAACCATGCGAAGGTGCCCCCAGTTCCGTGCGTCCGGCCTGCTGGCAGCCTTGCGACAAAAATGAAATAGTCCTCGAAAGGTACCGAAAAGGCGCCGGCACAAGACAATTGACGCCGGTATGCAGGTTCAACGGGAAGGAAATGCCGCGCATGGCCGACGACACACGTTTGGATGGCAAAGTCGCCCTGATTACCGGCGCGGCGGGCGAGATCGGATCGGCAACCATGCAGCTTCTTGCGGCGCGGGGCGCACGGATCGTTGCTGTCGATCGCGACGAAATCCAGTTGCAGAACGCCGTAGCCAAGCTGCCGGTCGAAGCGCATCCCATAGCCCTCACGGCCGACGTCAGCCGCGAAGAGGACGTGGCCGGCTATGTCAGCCGTGCCGTAGCAGCCGCTGGCGGCGTCGACGTTTTTTTCAACAATGCCGGAATCGAGGGCGACGTCGCCCCGATCCAGGATTATTCGCTTGAAGCATTCCGTCGCGTGCTGGACGTCAATGTCGTCGGCGTTTTTCTCGGCATGAAACACGTGCTGCCGGTGATGCTGAAAAACGGCGCAGGCAGCATCATCAATACCGCATCGATCGCCGGGCTGATCGGGTCTCCGCACATTGCAGTTTACAGCGCCAGCAAGCATGCCGTGATCGGCTTGACCAAGAGCGTCGCAATAGAGTGCTCCGGCACCGGCGTGCGCGTCAACTGCGTTTGCCCCGGTCTCATTCAAAGCCGGATGCTGTCGTCGATCATCGAGGGCCGCACACCCGGCGCGCGCGCCGACGCTGATAGTATCCTGCAGCGGATTCCAGCGCGCCGTCTCGGCGCTGCCGCTGAAGTGGCGTCTGTGGTGGCATTCCTCGCCTGCGATGCCGCGAGCTACGTCAGCGGGTCGGCCTATACCGTCGATGGTGGACGTACGGCTTCTTGACCGACATCAGCATGAACAAAGGAACGCCGGTCCGACCGGACAAGGGAAGGATATCATTCGATGCCGGTAACTCTCGATGACGATGCCGCGGCCGTATTGAAAGCTTTTCGCGATGCCGGCCGCCCGCCTTACGAGACGCTGTCGCCGTCGGAAGCGCGCCAGCTGTATCTGTTGGGCGGTGTGGTTGCGCGCCCCGAGCCACCGGAAGTGGCCGCGATCCGATCATTGTCCGCACCAGGACCGCACGGCCCGATCCCGCTCCGGGTCTACCAGCCGCACGCGGTGAGAAAAGCGGATGGGCTTGCACCGTGCCTGGTATTTTTCCACGGCGGCGGATGGGTGATTGGAAATATCGATTCCCATGATGTTGTCTGCCGCACGCTGGCGAACGAAGGTCAGCTTGTCGTTATTTCGGTCGACTATCGTCTCGCACCCGAACACAAATTTCCGGCAGCGGTGGAGGACTCCATCGCCGCAACCGAGTGGATCGCGGCCAACGCCCAGTCGCTCGGCATCGATGCTTCGCAACTGATGGTTGGCGGCGACAGCGCCGGCGGTAATCTCGCGGCGATCGTTGCAATCCATGCGCGGGACACCGGCGCACCGAAACTCGTGGCTCAAGTGTTGATCTACCCAGCAACGGATTTCCGAATGACGCATCCGTCGCATAGCGAGCCCGAAACCAGTTGCCTGCTGACCCATTCGGTCATCCGTTGGTTCCGCGATCACTATTTGAACGACCTGACGGATGGCGACGACTGGCGCGCCTCCCCCGCGCGCGTAGAGAATTTATCTGAATTACCGCCGGCCTATGTATTGACCGCGGGTGCCGATCCATTGCGTGACGAAGGCGACGAATTTGCGCGACGCCTCAACGAAGCTGGCGTGCCGGTCGCTCACACTACCTACCCCGGCCAATTCCACGGCTTCATCACCATGGGCAGACTACTGCCAAAAGCCAATGTCGCGCTCGCCGACATCGGCGCATGGCTGAAGACGTTGAGCTAGCCGGTCATGCCGCGCGTGCGGCACGCCGCAGCGCTTGCGGCGGTTGACCGAAAGAGCGGATGAACGCACGCCGCATCCGCTCGGGATCGCCGAAACCGATCGCGCGTGCGACGACTTCGAGTGCTTCGTTGCCCGACTGAACCCGGTGTCGGGCGACATCGATACGCAAGCGCTCAATTGCCTTCGACGGCGTGACACCGGTTTCACCCTGAAACGCCCGCGCAAAATGCCGTGCGCTCATGCCGGCCTGCTCGGCCATGCGCTCAACTGTCAAAGGCTGGTCGAGATGTTCGCGCGCCCACGCCAGCAGTGGCGCAAACCGCCCCTCCGGTACTTTCAATTCGAGCAGCGACGAAAATTGCGACTGGCCTCCCGAGCGTCGATCGTGAACGACAAGCTGCCGCGCCGTGGCGCGGGCGACATCGTCGCCGTAGTCGGCTGCCACCATCGCCAGAGCAAGATCGATACCCGCGGAGATTCCGGCCGAGGTCCAGATGTTATCGTCTCTCACGAAAATCCGATCGGCCTCGAGCTTCACGCCTGGATACGTCGCAAGGAAATCGCGTGTCCGTCCCCAATGCGTCGTCGCGCGGCGACCCTCAAGCAGACCGGCTTCGGCAAGAACGTAAGCCCCGGAGCACACGCTCGCGACACGGCAGCCGCGCTTCGCCGCCGCGCGTAACAGGGCCTTCGTATGCCTGCAGTTCGCCGCAGTCTTCACGCCCTCGCCTCCGGCAACGATCAGAGTTGTCGCTCCCGCCGCCGACTTCAGCCCGCGCGCCACCAGGGCAACGCCAGACGAGCTGCGCACCTCGCCAGGTGTTGCGCTGACGACCTTGATTGGCGCAGACGTTCGCGCGAAACGCCCCGCGACCTCGAATACCGAAATCGGCCCAGCCGCATCGAGCAACTGAAAATCGGGGAATACCAAGATTGCTATCACGGCGAACGGCTCCTTGAGCGATGTCTGAAAATGAGGGATTTATGTCATTTCAGACATGATGGCATCATGCCATTCTGTATCCGTCAAGCCTTGAGGGACTACAAATGTCAAAGCCACTGCAGATCGGCCTGCTGCTGTTTCCAAATCTGACGCAACTGGATCTCACCGGACCATTGCAGGTGTTCGCGCGGCTTCCCGGCGCGCAGGTGCATCTGATCTGGAAGCGGATCGAGCCGGTAGCGAGCGACACGGCACTGGCGCTGTCGCCGACCATCACCTTCGACGATTGTCCGCAGCTCGATGTGATTTGTGTGCCCGGAGGTTACGGCACCAACGACATCATCAACGATGAGGAAACGCTCGAATTCGTCCGCAAGCAGGCATCAGGTGCGCAATACGTCACATCAGTGTGCACCGGCGCACTTGTGCTGGGTGCCGCGGGCCTTTTGGACGGCTATCGCGCAACCACGCATTGGACCGCATTGGATTTCCTGCCCGCCTTCGGTGCGATCCCTACCAAGACGCGGGTGTGTATTGATCGCAATCGTCTGACCGGCGGCGGCGTTACAGCTGGGATCGACTTTGGATTGACACTCGCCTCGATCCTGACCGATCGCGCGACGGCGGAAACAATTCAGTTGTTCCTGGAATACAATCCGGCACCGCCGTTCAACTCCGGTTCTCCGGAAACGGCTCCGCCCGAGGTCGTAACGGCAATCAGAGAAAAAAGTGCAGGCATGCAGCAGAACCGCGCGGAAGCTGTTCAGCGCGCCGCCAATCGGCTTGCCGCGCAAATGAATACTGCTGCAGCGGGTTGAGAACCTACTGGCCCGGCGTCCAGGCCTGATAATCACCGGTGGCTTTGGGGCGCCGGCCGCTCGCCAGCGTCGAGCCTGACGGGCGATACGCCGCAGCCGTCCCGGTGAGGTTCGGCTGATGCGGCTTCTGCCACTCGCGCGGCTGATAAGTTGTCTCGGTCGGCGGCGTGTCGACCGTGTGATGCAGCCAGCCGTGCCAGCCCGGCGGCACGCGGCTCGCCTCGGCATAGCCGTTATAAACCACCCAGCGCCGCTCGAATCCCAGCGTTGGGTCGATCTTGCCCCCTCGCGTGCGGAAATAGCGATTGCCTTCGGCATCCTGCCCGACCAATTCGCCGAAGCGCCAGGTCCAGAGCTGGGTTCCGAAGGTCTGACCGTTCCACCAGGTGAAGAACTTGAGCAAAAACTGCTTCATGGCAGGAATCCATCATGAAATTTGGGGAGTTGATGGCATTCCGCCGCGGCGTTGTCCAGCCGCATTGCCACGCATACCGATTCAGATCTCCAGGCGCTTAGACGCCCAAGCCGCGGCAAGATGACCGAACTTTCATCTCGCGGGATCGTTGCGGAACTTCCCATCCGTCGCCACGTTGAAAAAGAACGAAATTTTGGCCCATGGAGTTGCCTATGATCAAGTTGAAACCGGTACTGATGGCTGCAGCAGTGGCACTTTCACTTCCGCTAGCCGTCTCCTCACCCAGTCTCGCTCAAGCCCCGCTCGGAAGTGGCGGCGGCGCTTCGGCTGGAGGGGGCGGGGGCGGCGGGGGTGGCGCAGCGCTTGGCGGCGGCGGCGGTATGAGAGGTGGAGGCGCGGTGCTTGGCAGTGGCGGCGGCTTCCGAGGCGGCGGTGCAGGTGTCGGGGGCGGCTATCGCGGTGGCCGTTACTCCGGCGGCGGCAATTGGCAAGGTGGTGGATATCATCGCCACCGCCATGGCGGTTTCTATCCTGGCTTTGTAGCCGGTGCGGCGATCGGCAGCGCTTTCGCGTCGCCGTATTATTATGGCTACCCGTATTATTACGATGACGACTACTATGACGAGGGACCTGCCGTTCAAGTGGTCCCGGGTGGCGGGGATTCAGTTGCCTACTGTCGCCAGCGCTTCAAATCGTACGACGTCAGAAGCGGCACTTATCTGGGCTACGATGGACAGCGACATCCCTGCCCGTAAGATTGCAGCCGCAGTCAGAGGAAGAGATTGAAGGCGGCCCAACTGGGCCGCCTTCGTCATTCCGATCAGGATCGCAATGCCACCGCGACTCCGCCGAGCGTAATGACCAGCGCACTGATCTGTCGGAGACCGAGAGGCTCGTGCAGCATCGCCGCCGAAGCCAAAACACCAATCACTGGGACAAGGAGCGTTCCGATTGACGCTGTCGCTGCCGGCAGTCGCTCCAAAGCAGCGAACCAACACACATAAGACAAGCCGAATTGGATCAAGGTCAGATAGGCCATCGAGGCCCATCCGATCGACGACAGTGTGGCAACGTCGGGTCGTTCGATGATCAACCCCACGATCGCGACCGGCAGACAGCCGAGCCAGAGTTGCCACGACGCCAGCGCCAACGGCGGCATGGCGAGCGGAAAATGCTTCGTCAAAATCGTGCCGAGCGCAACCGCCACCGTCCCGACAAGGGCAAAGGCAATGCCCGGCCATTTGGCAAAGCTGGACGCAAAACCATCACCGCCAATCATCACCGTGATGCCGACGAGAGCCACGGCGAGCGCGAGCGCTCTTACAATCGAAATTCGCTCACCAAGAATCGGCCACGCCAGAAAGGCCGCCCATACCGGCAGCGAGGTCGACATCACCGCGGCTTCGCTGCCACTCAGCCAGACCAGCGCGAGTCCCATGAACGCGGTCCATGCGGCCATGGTCAACAGCGATACCAGTAACAAGCGCAGCCACATGGCGCGAGGCACGCCGAGGGACTGCTTCCGGTACAGTGCGAAGGCAGCGAGCGCCAAGGCACCGGCAACGCCCGCCAGGCCGCGCGAGGATAGAGGCGGCCATTCGGTCAACAGGTTCTTCATGATGGGGAAATTGATCCCCCAGCCAATCGACGCCGCGACCAGAAAAGCAACTCCTGTCGTCGCGATGCGGGCGCTCGCGCCGGCCTGTTCTGACTTCGACATGACTGGGCAATCCAAGGAGGCGAGAACCACTCCTGCCAAGCGGAGCGAGGTTCACGCTTTTTGTACAAGCATCCTAACGGCTTTGCGAGTGACGTAGATAGCCACGGATCTCGCCTAAGTCCTGGTCGCCAGCACAACCCCTGCCAAGGTCAGTATCAGCGCCGATATTTGAACAAGTCCCAACGACTCGTGCAGCGCAATCGCAGACGCGACGACGCCGAACACAGGTACCGCTGTGGTGCCTATGGCTGCGACTGATGCCGGTAACCGAGTCAGTGCTGCAAACCAGGTAACGTAAGCCACGCAGAACTGCACGACGGTGCCATATGCGAGCAGCCACCAGCCGAGCGTCGTGACCGCACCCAGATCTGACGTCTCGATCAGAATTCCCACAAGGCCCACCGGCAGGCAACCAAGCCCGACCTGCCAGGCCGCCGATGTCATCGGTGGCAAGGGCAAAGGATAACGCTTGGAGAGCACCGCTCCGAGCGCAAAGGCAAACGATCCCACCAGCACCATAACGAAGCCGAGCAGTTTCTCCTGCGTGATCGAAAAGCCGTGCCCACCCAAAATGACCGTCAGTCCTCCGAAGGCCAAACCAAATGCGATGATCCGCAATAGCGTCGGTCGCTCGCCGAGGATGGGCCACGCCAGCAGCGATGCCCACACCGGCATCGTGTAGGCGACCATCGAGGCTTCCCCCGCCGGCAGCCACAGCAGTGCGATTCCCATGAGGGCCATCCAGCACGCCACATTGAGAAAGGCATAGAGGCAGAGCCGCGGCCACCAGGCACGCCCGACCCGGAGACTTTGCCCGCTGCCGACGACGACAATCATCAGGAGTAGGGAACCGACGATACCGGTCAGGCCCCGCATCGTGAGCGGCGGCAATTCGCTCAGAAGGTATTTTGTCACCGGCCAATTCAAACCCCAGCTGATGGAGGTGATGGCCAGAAGAACGAGACCCGCAGGCGCGATTCGTGCGGTCGTAGCCTGTGGATTCTGAGTGTTCATGAAGGTTGCGCCCCGGGAATCGGCGCCACATTGCCCGTTATTGGCGGCATGGACCACGGTCAAAGACGCATGCCGGGCAGATGTCCGGACGGGTGAAGCCGAGTCGCGTCCCGGCAACCCCCGTTCGCAAAAAAATTGTCACCCTGTGAACAGTGGGTGAAGGTGAAACAGTCAGCCCTGTGGGGCGATTTTTGTTCTTTCGAATCCCGTAGGACTCACTGATACTTGAGCTCGATCAAGCGCGGCGCTGGCCCTTGGTTATCCCCTCTTTCCACCATATTTAGTATTTAATTCAGAAACTCGTACTAATCCTTGACGTGCGAGAGCCAGTTGTCCTAGCTTTGAGACCGTCCGGCGCGAATGTTTTGGGTCACGCCTGACAATCCCTGAAGGGTTCCAGAATAGGCACTCCGCTCGCCGGTCGAGGTGACGGGGCGAGGCGTTGTCTGCTCTGAAATAGGCCCTCTGTCGGGACCAAAAAAACGGGCTGAAATGGCCCAAAATGCTGTGTGGGGCGTTAGAGTATGACCGATCCTGGGGAGCTATCCCCACTCGCTCATGCTCCAGAGATTGAGGAGCCGGGTTCACCGGCTGAATAGCGGACCATCAAGGTTCGCGAATGGAAATCGCCAGGACCGCCTCGACGCGGTGCTGGCTGCAAGACGGGGCAAGAAACAAGATGCAGATCGAACGGCGCTACACCAAAGACGGCCAGTCTCCCTACGCGGATATCGCGTTCCGATCGACCACAAGTGAGATCCGGAACCCCGATGGCTCCGTTGTGTTCCGCCTCGACAACGTCGAAGTGCCCGAGTTCTGGTCGCAGGTCGCCTCCGACGTGCTGGCCCAGAAGTATTTCCGCAAGGCCGGAGTTGCCGCTCGCCTGAAGAAGGTCGAGGAAGAGACCGTTCCTTCGTGGCTATGGCGTTCGGTACCGGATACCGATGCGCTGGATACTCTGCCCGAAGCGGAGCGCTACATCAGCGAACTGTCCGCAAAGCAGGTGTTCGATCGTCTCGCCGGTTGCTGGACCTATTGGGGCTGGAAGGGCGGCTACTTCGATAGCGAAGCGGACGCCAGCGCCTTCTTCGACGAGCTGCGGTACATGCTCGCCAAGCAGATGGTCGCGCCGAACTCGCCGCAGTGGTTCAACACCGGCCTGCACTGGGCCTATGGCGTCGACGGCCCCGGCCAAGGCCACTACTACGTCGATTGGAAAACCGGCAAGCTGACCAAGTCGAAATCGGCTTACGAGCATCCGCAGCCGCACGCCTGCTTCATTCAGGGCATCGAGGACGACCTCGTCAATGAGGGCGGCATCATGGACCTGTGGGTGCGCGAGGCGCGGCTGTTCAAGTATGGCTCCGGCACCGGCTCGAACTTCTCTCGCCTGCGGGGCGAAGGCGAACGCCTCTCTGGCGGCGGCCGCTCGAGCGGCCTGATGAGCTTCCTCAAGATCGGCGACCGCGCCGCGGGTGCGATCAAGTCCGGCGGCACCACGCGTCGTGCCGCCAAGATGGTGGTTGTGGACGTCGACCATCCGGATATCGAACAGTACATCGACTGGAAGGTGAAAGAGGAGCAGAAGGTCGCGGCTCTGGTCACCGGCTCCAAGATCAATCAGAAGCACCTCAAGGCCGTGCTCAAGGCCTGCGTCAACTGCGAAGGCTCCGGTGACGATTGCTTCGATCCGGAGAAGAACCCTGCCCTGCGCCGCGAAATCAAGCTCGCCCGCCGCGCGCTGGTGCCGGACAACTACATCAAGCGTGTCATCCAGTTTGCCAAGCAGGGCTACAAGGATATCGATTTCCCGATCTACGACACCGACTGGGATTCCGAGGCCTATCTCACAGTCTCCGGCCAGAACTCCAACAACTCGGTCTCGCTGAAGGACGACTTTCTGCGCGCGGTGGAAACCGACGGCGACTGGAATCTGATCGGGCGCACCAACAAGAAAGTGGTGAAGACGCTAAAGGCCCGCGACCTGTGGGAGAAGATCGGCCACGCCGCCTGGGCGTCGGCGGACCCCGGACTGCACTTCAACACCACGATGAACGACTGGCACACCTGCAAGGTCTCCGGCGATATCCGCGCCTCCAATCCTTGCTCGGAATACATGTTCCTCGACGACACCGCCTGCAATCTGGCGTCCGCAAACCTGCTGACGTTCTACAACACCACCACCCGCCAGTTCGATGTAGATGCCTACGAACACCTCTGCCGGCTCTGGACTTTGGTGCTCGAAATTTCGGTGATGATGGCGCAGTTTCCGTCGAAGCAGATCGCCGAACTGTCCTACGAATTCCGCACGCTCGGTCTCGGCTTCGCTAACATCGGCGGCCTGTTGATGACCATGGGCCTTTCCTACGACTCCAAGGAAGGCCGTGCGCTGTGCGGCGGGCTGACCGCGATCATGACCGGCGTGGCTTACGCGACTTCGGCCGAAATGGCCAAGGAGCTCGGCCCCTTCCCCGGATACAAGAAGAACGTCCAGCACATGCTGCGCGTGATCCGCAATCATCGGCGCGCCGCGCACGGCCAGTCGGCAGGCTATGAGAAGCTTGCAGTCAATCCGGTGCCGCTCGATCACGCCTCCTGCCCGCAAGCGGACATCATCACGCATGCGCAGGCAGCGTGGGACAAGGCACTCGAGCTCGGCGAGCAGCACGGTTTCCGCAACGCGCAGACGACGGTGGTGGCGCCGACCGGCACCATCGGCCTGGTGATGGATTGCGACACGACCGGCATCGAACCCGACTTCGCGCTGGTGAAGTTCAAGAAGCTCGCCGGTGGCGGCTACTTCAAGATCATCAACCGCGCGGTGCCGGAAGCGTTGCGGGCGCTAGGCTATCGCGAGAGCGAGATCGCCGAGATCGAAGCCTATGCGGTTGGACATGGTTCGCTCTCCAACGCCCCAGCAATCAATGCGTCGACGCTCAAAGCCAAGGGCTTTACCGACGAGGCCATCGCCAAGGCCGAGAAGGCACTGCCGACCGCGTTCGATATCAAGTTTGCGTTCAACAAGTGGACGTTCGGCGAAGAGTTCATCCGCGACACGCTCGGCGTCGATGCGGAAGCCATCGCTGCGCCGGGCTTCGACCTGTTGACTGCGATCGGCTTCAACAAGCGCGAGATCGAAGCCGCCAACGTGCACATCTGCGGCGCGATGACGGTGGAAGGCGCACCGCACCTCAAGGCCGAGCACTATGCGGTGTTCGATTGCGCCAACCCATGCGGCAAGATCGGCAAGCGCTACCTGTCGGTCGAGAGCCACATCCGAATGATGGCGGCATCGCAGCCGTTCATCTCGGGTGCCATCTCCAAGACCATCAACATGCCGAACGACGCCACGGTGGAGGATTGCAAATCCGCCTACCTGCTGTCGTGGAAGCTGGCGCTGAAGGCCAACGCGCTCTATCGCGATGGCTCGAAGTTGTCGCAGCCCCTAAATTCGCAACTCATCAGCGACGACGATGAGGAGGATGATGCGCTCGAGTCCCTGCTCGAGAAGCCGATGGCCGCGCGCGCCACGCAGATCTCCGAGAAAGTCGTCGAGCGGCTGGTCGAACGTATCGTGGTAATGCGCGAGCGCGAGAAGATGCCGGATCGCCGCAAGGGTTACACCCAGAAGGCCGTCGTCGGCGGTCACAAGGTCTACCTGCGCACTGGCGAATACGACGACGGGCGTCTCGGTGAAATCTTCATCGACATGCACAAGGAAGGCGCGGCACTGCGCTCCTTCATCAACAACTTTGCCATCGCAGTGTCGCTCGGCCTGCAGTACGGCGTGCCGCTGGAAGAGTATGTCGACGCCTTCACGTTCACGCGCTTCGAACCCGCTGGTCCGGTGCAGGGCAACGACTCGATCAAGTATGCGACCTCGATCCTCGACTACGTGTTCCGCGAACTGGCGGTCAGCTATATGAGCCGCTACGACCTGGCCCACGTCGATCCAAGCGAGTCCGGATTCGATGCCATCGGCAAGGGTGTTGCCGAAGGCAAGACGCCGGACGGTGCACCGCCGCCGGCCATGAAGTATCTGTCGAAGGGCCTCACCCGCTCGCGGACGGATAATCTCGTTGTGATGCGGAGCGCAACGCCGATCGAAACCGAGGCGCGCGCCGCCGGCAATGTCACCGCGCTCGCGTCGCACGGTGCGACCGCGCGGAGCGGCGATGCTGTCGAGGGAGCGACTGCCCTCAAGGCCGAACTCAAGACCGAGTTGTCGCCGACCGAGAAGATCGAAGCGCAACAGTGGAGCAAGGCTGGAAGCGCCGCGGCAGCAACGACTGCGCCGACGAAAGCCGAACGTCGCGCAGAGGCCAAGGCCAAAGGCTACGAAGGCGAGATGTGCTCCGAGTGCGGCAACTTCACTTTGGTGCGCAACGGCACCTGCATGAAGTGCGACACATGCGGCAGCACGACGGGGTGTAGCTGACACCCTTTCCGCGGCATCATCGCCGGACTTCGACCACCACAACTCGAAAGGCCGCTCGAAAGAGCGGCCTTTTCTCCAGCAAGCTCTATTGCGACCCGAAAGGTTTCAGATCGATGGAGTTCGATGACGTCATTCTCGGCCGCCGCAGCATTCGCGGCTATAAGCCAGATCCGGTCCCTCGAAAACTGATCGAGGAAATCATCGGTCTGGCAATGCGCGCGCCGTCGTCGATGAACACACAGCCGTGGAATTTCTATGTCGTGACCGGCGAACCGCTCAACCGGATTCGCGCCGGGAATACCGAGCGGATGATCGCCGGTGTCCCCCAGTCACGCGAATTTCGCACCGGGCAGCCTTTCACGGGTCAGCACCGCGACAGGCAGGTCGGCGTCGCCAAGCAGTTGTTCTCCGCCATGGGGATTGCGCGCGACGACAAGGAGATGCGGCAGGACTGGGTGCTGCGCGGTTTCCGCCAGTTCGATGCGCCTGTCTGCATCATCGTAACTTATGATCGGGTTCTGGACGGCAGCGACGATACACCCTTCGATTGCGGTGCCGTGGCGACGGCCCTCGTCAATGCCGCGTGGTCGCGCGGCCTCGGTGCCGTCATCAACAGCCAAGGCATCATGCAATCACCGGTGGTTCGCGAACATGCCGGAATTGCCGACGATCAGGTCATCATGAAAAGCATCGCGCTGGGATGGCCGGATGACGGCTTTCCCGCTAACGCCGTCGTGTCCGAACGCAAGTCAGTCGAAGACGCGACGGTGTTCGTCGGTTTCGACAATGAGCAAACGCACGGCGGATCGGTGTAAGAAGCCCGCAGCGGCGATGCTTCTATACGTCAGCTTGTCACCCGCACGTCCACACCGGACCGATCGGCGTTTGCGTCCAGCATGGGCCGACGCTGCCGCCATTGTAGCGGCCGCGGTAGAAGCCGGGACGGCCGGGATAGCGCCACTCACCCTGCCACCAATTGTAATATTGCGGCGTCGGGCCGATGTACCAGCGGCGGGGCTGGCGGCGCGCGTTGCGCAGCACCGACGCTTCCTGTTTGAATAGCGGGGCCGAATTATTCAGCGGCTGCTGATAGCCCGGCAGGAAGCCGTAATTGTGCGGACGAAGCATCTGCTTCTTGTGACGTGGCGCCGCCATCGCGGCTGTGGCGGCCAGCGACAGGACAATGACAATCGATAGACGTATGAATCGCGACATGGCCGAACCATAGGCGCGTGCCGGCTCGCGAGCCATTCAAATCCATGTGGGCTCGGCACCTTCGTAATCGGCACGCACATTCGGTTGGCGTCAAACAGCAGCAGTCGATTTCGCGCGCTCAGCTCAGCGAGGTCGTGCAAAGACTGCGAACTCCCCTCATCCATCCGACAAACCGATCGCGGAGGTCCGATACAAGATCGACCGGAGAGTACCAGCGGTACATCAATGCATATCAGGACTGCTCTCACTTTAAGCGAGTGAAACACCGCCCAATGCACCATTTTACTTGTAAGCCGAATGACCGTAAATGACCATACATGTCGCCCCATTCATCGGACTCACGCTTCGCCGGTTTCCTTCTGCTCGCCGTCACCATCATTGGCTGGGGTTTGAACTGGCCTGCCGTCAAGTTACTCCTGCTTGAATGGCCGCCGCTGTTTTCACGCGGCGTAGCCGGCGTTGCCGCAGCGGTTCTCCTGGCTGCAATTGCACTGTCGCGCGGCGAGAGCTTGCGCGTACCGCGCAAGCATTGGCTGCGCCTAGCATTTGCGGCCTTCACAAACGTCTTCGCCTGGATGGGCTTCGGCACCGTCGCCATGAAGTATCTGCCGATCAGCGAGGCTGCGCTGCTCGCTTATACGATGCCGATCTGGACCATGCTGTTCGCGTGGCCGGTGCTTGGCGAGCGTCCGACGTTGCGCAGCTTGGTGGCGCTGGTGCTGGCGTTCTCCGGTCTTGCGGTGCTGTTCAGTGGACAGGGCTTCTCGTTCGACCAAAGCAAGCTCATGGGCGTGGCGATGGCGCTTGGCGCCGCAGTTCTGTTCGCGTTTGGCAGTGTCACGGCGCGAACGCCGATCCCGCTGAAGCCCATCGCACTGGTGGCATGGCAGGTTGGGCTGGGTTGTCTGCCGATGATCGTCCTCGGGTTGATGATCGAACACCCCGACCTCGACGCGCTGTCGCCACGCGGATGGGCCCTGATGGCTTACATGACGCTAGGACCGATGGCGATTGCGTATCTGACCTGGTTCGCCGCGCTCAGCCGCTTGCGTCCGGCGGCGGCCACCACGGGATCGCTTGGCGTGCCGATCGTGGGCGTATGCGCAGGCGCCCTTTTCCTTGGCGATCCGTTCGGCCTGCGCGAGATCGCAGCTCTGGTTTTGACGCTGGCGGGTGTGGCTTTAGCGTTGCGACGCTCGGCCGCGCCGCCATCAATCGAATAGCGGCCAAGCTCGACGATAACCACTCGCTCCTGCCAGCCCAGACAAGTTAGCCCGCGGCTGAAACTCAAGCCTTTCGCATCAGCTTTAGCACTGCCTGCAATCGAAGGCTCCGCTTGCCCGCCAGCGCGGTCGCTTCCATCTCGGCTCCATCCGAGCTGCAGGTACCGGAGAAGCCAATTCCCACTTCATGACCGCCGAAAATGGAATTCTCGCCTGTGGCCTGGGTGTGCTCCTGGTTGAGGATCTCACCTTTCCAGCGCCCCTTCGACGATACGTACGTGCCGAGATAATAGAACGACGCGTCGCCACCTAGAATGCGCCCATCATTGAGCAGCATGACTCCGGTGAGGCCACCATCCACACCGTCCAGCAAACGGATGTGAATAGAGTAGAGACCATTGACAATACCGCCCTCACCGACTGCTCCGAAGACTGGGACGATCGCGTCGTTGATGGGCGTCATCACCGACTTGAACACAGCGCCGGGTACTTCGTTCAAAGCACCTTCGAAACGGTAGAGGCCACCGTCCAGCCGGCCCCGCGCGATCAGCGTGGCATCGTCGGTACCGGCCATTGCCTTGTAGTTGGGATCATGGTTATGACGCACGGTGTTGACTTCAACCGTGACCGTACCGTCCTCCTCCTGGTAAGTCCCGATATGAGCGAATGCCGAGTTGCCGCCCAGTAGCTTGCCTGCATGCGCATACATTACGCTGCGGCCCACCACATCGTTCAGTTGGAATCGGACTTTATAGAATCCCTGAAACACCCGCCGACGCCCCTGTCCACCGACGGCTAATCTAACGCGTCTCCGACGGGAGCTAAATGCCGTTTACTGTCACAAATGTAACAAATCAGCCATCGGAACCACGACATTGTGTCAACCGTGGTCTGCCCGCATCCAAGCCAGAAACTCTTTGTTGATTTCGCGCGGATAGCAATGGCTGAGATCCTCGATCTCCTGATAGCGGACGTTCGCCCCGGCATTGGCCAACGCCTGCCGCGCGTGGCGCGCCACTTCAACCGGAAACATCCAATCGCGCTCACCGTGTACCATGTAGATCGGCAACCCACGCGCCCGTTCGGGATCGGCCATCGCCGCCATTAGGGGATGAAACGTCGCGCAGGCGGGGGCCAGATGCGTGAAGCGCGATCCCGCCTCAAGCCCGCTCACATAACAAAAGGTACCGCCGTCGCTCATGCCGGTGAGCAGCAGCTGCTGCTGATCGATACGCCAGTGCTCACTTACGTGATCCAGAATGCGATTGAGATTTGGCGTATCGGCATCGTCGCCCATCAATGCCCAAGTCCGGCCAATCGCGGTCGGTGCGACAAGGACCGCACCGAAGCTGCGCGCGTCACGCAACCAACTCCACAAGAAGCCACGCCCGTTGCCGCTACCGCCATGCAGTGCGATCACCAACGGCCAAGCATGTTCCGGCGTATAGCTCTCGGGTACATATAGTGAATAGCCGCCACGGCTGCCCGGTTCATTGTCAAAATGCATGACGCCGGTTTCGCCGTCGCGCGCCGATTGCGCGGTGCGCGCCAGCACCCCAACATTCTTGCGCAATGATCGATCGAGAAAGTAGCTGTTCGCTGCCGCCAGTTCGGCAGCCAATGGATAAAGGGCTTCCTGCGCACGCGGCAAATGACGCAACGCCCTAAACAGAGCGTAGAGATCGTCACCCTGTGCAATCGCACTCCGTATGCCATCGAATGCGGCAAGCGCCTCGTCGCTTGCAACGAGCAACTGCCGCGCCGAAGTCTGGAGAATGAACGGATCATTCTCGACTTCGCGGCGAGCCACGCGCAAGCCATAGTCCGGCGTCCCGATCCCTTCAATGACGCTCTCGATCACCAGCGGATCCAGGTGGCGTGCCAAGAATTCAAGCGCCGTCAGTGACTGCAAAAGCGGCGCTAGCACATTGGACATTTCAACAGACATGAACGCACCTACCTGCGATGCGGCCACTCTAGCCGGATTTCACCCGGCCGCTACCTATCAGCCGAGACTTAGGCCGGTGTAATTTTCCGCCAGGCTGGTCTGCGCGGCCACCGAGCCGCAGAGATAGTCGAAGTCGGCCCGTTGAATGCGGCGGCCGAACGCTCCCGTCTCCGGAAACGTATGCAGCAGCGATGTCATCCACCAGGAGAAACGCTCGGCCTTCCAGATTCGTAAGAGCGCCTTGCCCGAATAGGCATCGAGCCCGGCCTTCGAGCGCTCCCCGTAGAACTCGGTCAAGGCGTCGCCCAGCATCACGACGTCGCTGATCGCCAGGTTGAGGCCCTTGGCGCCCGTCGGCGGGACGATATGCGCAGCGTCTCCCGCAAGAAACAGCGACCCGAAGCGCAGCGGTTCGGCGACGAAACTGCGCAGCGGCGCGATGGATTTTTCAATAGAGGGACCGATCTTCATTCGCTCGGCCGCATCCGGATTGATGCGGCGGCGTAGTTCGTCCCAGAAACGCTGATCCGACCAGTTTTCGATCTTCTCGCCCTCGGCGACTTGCACATAGTAGCGGCTGCGCGTCATCGAGCGCATCGAACAGAGCGCGAAGCCGCGTTCGTGATGGGCGTAGATCAATTCCTCGGAGACCGGCGGCTGATCGACCAGAATGCCGAGCCAACCGAACGGATAATGCCGATCGAACAACGTTAGCGATCGTTCCGGCACGCTGGCGCGCGATACGCCGTGGAAGCCATCGCAACCGGCGATGAAGTCGCACTCGAGCGTGTGTGTCACGCCATCCTTGCGCCAGGTCACGCGCGGGCGATCACTGTCGATATCGTGAAGCGCGACATCGGCGGCTTCGTAAATTGTCGTCGCGCCAGAGGCTTTACGCGCCTCCATCAAATCGTGCGTCATTTCTGTCTGGCCATAGACCGTGACGCGGCGGCCCACGCGCGCCATGAAATCGATCCGCTGCAGATCGCCGTCGAAACACATCTCGATGCCATCGTGAGGCAGGCCCTCGGCCTCCACCCGTGCACCGATATTGACCTTCCGCAGCAAATCCGCGGTGCCCTGCTCCAATACCCCCGCACGGATGCGGGACAGGACGTATTCCCCGCTCTTGCGTTCCAGAATAACCGCCTCGATGCCGGCCAGTTGCAACAGGCGCCCGAGCATCAATCCCGCAGGCCCAGCGCCAATGATCGCAACTTGTGTTCGCATCGTTTCCTCCCGGCGCGGCGCCTCAAAACGGCAGACCCGCAATTTCAGCCGAATGTTGATCCGCTGAGCCGCGAAAGCCAATGGACAGAAGCGGCAAAGAAGGGGACAATCCGAACATCGAGGTATTGATGAACACGATCCCGACTTACGCGCTCTACGGCGAACAAGGCCACCATACCGACCCGGACTGGCTGCATTGGGAAACCGTGCTGTCGCGCTCCCAGCTGCATGGCTTTCGCATCGCGCCACACCGGCACGAGCAATTTTTTCAGATCCTCCACCTCACGCGCGGCACCGCAGAGGTCACCATCGACGACGTTATTCGGCGCGTACTCCCGCCGGCAGTGATCGTCATTCCGGCGCTGCCGGTGCACGGCTTTGTATTCTCAGAGAACGTTGAGGGCATCGTGGTGACCCTGTTCGAGCGCGACGTACGTGAAGCGCTGACACATGCGCCGGAGATTGATGCCCGCCTGCGAGTCCCGCATATTCTCAGCGGCCAAGGCGAGGACTTGAAACAAGTCGGACAGGAAGTCTCGGCCCTTATCGCTGAAGCCGACGTGCGCGCTCCGGGGCGATCGATCGCAATGCGCGCCCGCATCGCTTCAGCGCTGGTCGAAATCTATCGCGCGATACTGGCGACAGTGGAGCGCCCGCAGGAAACCGGCAGCCGCGCCTTGCGCCACGCGCAGGCGTTTCATCGGCTGGTCGAACGGGAGTATCGCAATCATCAACCGATCGATTTCTACGCCACGGCGCTGGGCATCACCCCACCGCATTTGAACCGCATCTGTCAGTCCGTCTTGGGAGCATCTGCTTTGAAGGTTATCGAGCGGCGCGTCCTGCTCGAAGCCAAACGCTACCTGACGTTTTCATCACTCAGCGTCAAGGAGATCGCCGCGCTGCTCGGCTATGCCGACGCAGGCTATTTCAATCGCATGTTCCGCCGTGAAATCGGCACGGCACCGGGAAAATTCCGGCAATATCAATAGATCAATTGAAAGGCGCGAAGGGTCAGGCCGCAGCTTCGACTTCGGCGTCCAGGTCGGAAATGACGTCCTCGAATGCTGAAATTGCCGCCTGAACCGCAGCAATCCGCATGAGATCCTCGAAAGCAACGGGGCTCTGCCTTTGCAGGGCAACAACCATATCGCGACGCATCTCTTTCAACTGAACCAGTGGTAAACCATGGTCAGGAAGCGATCTCATCATTGGAATTCCCTAATCTCCCGCGTATAGCGGGAAAACGTAGCAGCACTTGTCTGCAATCCGATTATAAATATCCGGCAAATTTTATCGATCGAGCGGAGCCTTACGATGAAGGAGAAAGTGGTCGTCGTGACCGGTGCATCCGGTGCCCTCGGCAGGGTCGTTGTTGGTGCCGCCATTGCACGCGGCGCCCGGGTGGCGGCCGTGGATCACTCGGCTCCCCAGAGCCCGGACACCCCATCCCAAATTGCTTTCGGGGGTGTCGATCTGGCCGATGCGAAACAGGCGACCGCGACAATCGACGCTATCGCCGCGCGGCTTGGACGCATCGATGTCCTTGTGAACATCGCCGGTGCCTTCGCATTCGAAACCGTCGCCGACGGCGACACCGCTACCTGGCAGCGATTGTACGGCATCAATCTGCTGACTGCACTGAACGCATCGCGCGCCTGCATCCCGCACCTGAGCCAATCGTCCGCCGGACGGATTGTGAATATCGGCGCGATGGGCGCATTACAGGCAACCTCCGGCATGGGCCCCTACGCGGCATCGAAAGCGGCAGTCCATCGCCTGACCGAAGCACTTGCGGCCGAGCTCAAGGGTAAGATCACGGTTAATGCGGTGTTGCCGTCGACGATCGATACGCCTGCCAATCGCGCCAGCATGCCCGATGCCGACTTCAGCCGGTGGGTCACGCCAACCGAACTCGCCGATGCCATCCTGTTTCTGGCCAGTGATGCCGCGAGCGGCATTACCGGCGCGCTGCTTCCGGTGGCCGGACGGATATGACTATCCGTACGACACTTAACCAACCGGTTGGTTAGATGATTCCGATACGCCAGCGCCACTGGCGTGGCGTCAGTCGACCACCAGCAGACGCAACGCGGCTTTGAACCTGATGCTCTGCTTGCCGGCAAGCGCAGTCGCCTCAGCCTCGGCGCCATCCTCACCATAAGTCCCACTAAAGCCGATCCCGACATCGTGACGGCCGAAGACCGGGCGGGTGCCATAGCTGGGAACGTGCTCGCGATTCAGCAATTCGCCTTTCCACTTACCGTCGGCAAAGCTGTACGAACCAACGTAATAGAAAATTGAATCGCCGCCGCGAATGCTGCCGTCGCGCAGCATGATGACACCAGTGTTCACGCCCTGAACACCGTCGAGCATTTCGATGCGAAGCGAATAGAGGCCGTTTTTCATGGTCGGTCTAGCCGTGAAATTCAGGCGCATCAGATCGCGCCGCGATACTCATCAAAATCTAGCCGGGATCCATTCCGCCGTCGACCGGCGCAAATGGCACGGCTAGACTGCCGGTCGGGCGGGCGCGGCTATTTCATTCGGACAGCGCGACAATCTGTCCGGCGACGGGGATGGAAATCTGCATGATTGTCGTGACCGGCAGCGTGATCGCGCGCCAGGAAAGCTTCGCCGAGGTGCTTCGGCTCAGTCTTGAACATGTGCGCCGCTCGCGCGGCGAGCCAGGATGCCTTTCGCACGGCGTCCACGTCGATTGCGAGAATCCATTGCGACTGATTTTTGTCGAACGCTGGACCGATCGCGATGCATTGCTCAACCACTTCGCCGTCGCCGCATCGCGCGACTTTGTGAAGGCTTTGCAATCTTTGGTGGCTGAAGCAGCAACTCTCGAAATTTATGACGCTACACGTCTCGAGAAGTTTTGAACTTTTCTTCGCATGGCAGTGTTGCATACAGCTTTGGCCTCATTGCAATGCAATATTTTCTCGATTAGGTAAGCGCTTTGATTCATGAGGCTGTGATGAGCGAAGACTGGATGACGAAATATGGCTCACGCCGTGTGAAGCGTGATCCTCCCACGCTGGACGAAGCCATTTTCGCCGCAACGGGAATTACCGAGGATCTCGACGCGCAGGCTGAGATAGCGGCTTCCCTGATGGGGCTTCCGCTCGAGGCCGTACAAGTCGAGGTCAAGAAGGCTGCACGCGCCGCCGTTCGCTCGACACGCGTCATCGCCGGCGAACCAGGCGCACAGCGCTCCGTGGTCGTTGAGCGCCGCGTCGTTCGCCGCTTCGGCAACGACAAGCGGACTGGAATCTGAGTTCGATAAGGCATCGCGCTGTGCGCGATGCCTTTCATTGCAGGCAGCCCAAGGTTAGGCCGCCCGCCCCAATCCGTACATTCGAAGCACGAGCTTCCAGTATTCGCGATTGAATCCGATCATTGCGCGCGCCACGTCGGCGCTGTTGGCGAACATCGGCAACGTCGCGATGACCGGCCGTTTGCGCAGGTTGATGCTGCCTGTCGATTCGCCATGCCGGAATGTCAGGTGCGCACCAAACTTGTTGGCAAGCGCACGCATCGCGTCGTTCTGCGCACCCGTGGTGATGCGCAGGCTTGCGTAGCCCTTCTGTCGCGCCTCGGCAATCAGTCGCTTGAAGAGAATACTGCCAAGCCCCTTGCGACGGACATGGCGCTCCACGCTGAACGCGATCTCTGGCATTGCATCATCTTCTACACCCGGAGGGTGCAGTTCCGCCGCAGCGGTCACGAGGCCATCCTCGATATATGCAACAATTACTGTGCCGTCGGCACAGCACCGTTCCGCGTAGCGTTCGATGAAACTCTCATCGGCGAAACCGTTGAAGCGATCGCGCCGGCTTTCGGGATCGAGCCGCAACAGATGCTCGCGAAGTAGCGGCATCTCCTGCCGGCTCAATTTCCTGACTACGCCGTTACCGGGCAGGCCAGTGGTGATCTGTTCGTCGCGCATCGTCAAAACTCCTCTTGGATGGCCCTCGAGGAGGCGTCTTTCCCTAGATCTGTAATATTGTGCACCGCACCATCTTTTCAAGGCATTCACGTGCCTCAAATAGCGGCAGAACGTCGCGTCCGGGCCGGAAATTAATCTGTATTAACAGGAAGTTGGTTCCAACGGGGTCACAACACGAGTTGCGTCTGGGTCACCAGGGCGACCAGCTTGCCGTCCTCAGTTTCAAGTCGCGTTTGCCATACCTGGGTACGGCGCCCACGGTGGACCGGTGTGGCCGTGGCGATAACCGTCGTGCCCTCCCTGGCGCCGCCAACGAAGTTGGTTTTGCTCTCGACGGTCGTGGTTCCCTTGGCGCCCTCGGGCAGATTGACGACGGTGGCCGCGGCCCCAACCGAATCCGCCAATGCCATCACCGCACCGCCGTGGATCGTGTTGTTCAGGGTACAGAGATCCGGACGCACCAGCATTCGTGCGACCACGCGATCCTCCCCCGCCTCGGTGAAGGTGACGCCTTTCAATTCCGCAAACGGCATCTTCAGGCTGTTGATTTTCTCAAGTGGAGTCATTTGCGCGGGTCCCGACGTGTCCTCGATGATTGTCGAAAAGTTTGATCAACCGATCTCACGGTGACAAGCGGAATGTTTCCCGGCATAGCAGCGCATGCGCGATTTTCCGCCCCGCCGAATTGTCTGCCTGACCGAGGAAACGGTGGAGACGCTGTATTTGCTCGGCGAACAGGATCGCATCGTCGGCGTCTCCGGCTACGCTGTGCGGCCGCCGCGGGTTCGTCGCGAGAAGCCACGCGTCTCGGCGTTCATCTCCGCTGACGTTCCCAAGATCCTCGCACTCCAACCCGATTTGGTGCTGGCGTTCTCTGACCTGCAGGCCGACATCGTCGCCCAATTGATCCGTGTCGGCATCGCCGTCCACGCTTTCAACCAGCGCGACGTTGCCGGAATTCTGGCGATGATCCGCACGCTGGGCGCGCTGGTTGGCGCCGCCGAGCGCGCGAATGGACTCGCCAGCGAATTCGAACGGCGATTGGCAACCATCGCGGCTAGTCACACCGGAAAACAGCGGCCACGCGTCTATTTCGAGGAGTGGGACGATCCCATCATCAGCGGCATCGGCTGGGTTGCCGAACTGATCGAGATCGCCGGTGGCGAAGATGCCCTGCCCGATCTCCGATACCGCAAAGCCGCCAAGGACCGTATCGTCACCGCGGATGCCGTGCGCATCGCGGCGCCGGACGTCATCCTCGCCTCATGGTGCGGCAAGAAGGTCGTGCCGGAGAAGATCAGACAACGGCCCGGCTGGAACGAAATTCCAGCCATACGCCACAACCGCATCGTCGAGATCAAATCGCCGCTGATCCTGCAGCCAGGCCCCGCAGCACTGACCGATGGACTCGATGCCATCGTCGCGGCGTTGTGGCCGGAAGCCTAACGTCGCTAGAGCGGCTCCACACCGCACCATTCGGCAATGAACAACGCTGTCGCTTTGGTCGACTTGCGCAGCGACTCCAGATCGACATGCTCGTTGAATCCGTGCATCGCCACGCCGCTGGCACCGAAACACAAACTCGGAATGTTGTAATTCAAGCCGTAGAAGCGCGTATCGGTCAGCGCGGTGAACGCTTTCTCCGGCGTCGCTCCGCCATAGACAGCGTTATAGGCTTTTCCAAACGCAGATTCCGGCGCGGCTGAATCGGTTAGCTCATAACCTTCTGAAAGGAATCCGGACCACTCCACCTGCGGTGGATTGTTGGACAGAAAACGATGGTCGCGCGCGGCGCCTGCGATGCAGGCCAGAATTTCGGCCTGACAATCCTTGACCGACCAGCCCGGCAGAATGGCAATACGGCAATCGACATCGCACCAAGCCGGCACGCTCGACGCCCAGTCACCGCCCTTGATGATGCCGGGATTGAAATTGAGCGGGTGATTCACCGCACCGAAATGCTTGTCGCTCGCGGCGCGCTTGTTCCACTCAACTTCGAGTTTCTCGACCGCCTGAATCAGATGATACGCGGCGGTGATCGCGTTCGATCCGGCGCCGGCTTCGAAAACGTGGACCGGGAATCCGCGAACGCGAATGCGAAACCAGATGACACCGACCTGCGAGCGGATCATGTGCCCGTCGGTCGGCTCCGGAATCAAACAGCAATCAGCGCGATAGCCGCGCTGCAAGGTCGAGAGCGCGCCGACGCCGGTGCTTTCCTCTTCGATCACCGATTGGAAATGAATCCGCGCGGTCGGCTTGAGGCCAGCGTCGCGAATGGCATCGAGCGCGTACAATGCGCCGATGGTACCGGACTTCATATCGCAAGCGCCGCGACCGTACATCTTGCCGTCCTTGATCGTCGGCGAAAATGGCGGCGTGTCCCACATGTCGAGTGGACCTGTCGGCACCACATCGCAGTGCCCTTGCAGGATCAGCGACTTGCCGGCGCTGTTGCTGGGCCGGTAAGTGCCGACAACCGTTCGGGCCCGCGAGAAGTCGTGCTCGATCGGGCCAAATCCGCGCAGGTCTTTCAGATCGTCAACATCGATATGCCAGTCGTCCACCTCATAGCCGCGCTCCCGCAGCAGGTCGCTGATCATGTCCTGGCATGGCCCCTCGGCTCCGCGGGTGCTCGGTATCGCGACGAAATCCTTGGTAGTCGCGAGCTGCGCGTCAAATCCAGCATCGACGGCATCGAGAATGCGCTTGTTGTTATCGTTGGCGTCCATGCTTTCTCCCTTGCCCCTTGTTTGATCGCGGGTTGCCACATCAAATCATATTTTACCGGCGCTTGTCGCGAGATTTGAGGCTCTTCTAGAATCGCGAGGGCGCCCCTACACTCCGCAGCTCATCCCCCAGAACGGAGAGCCCGGATGCCCGGCAACCGCAACATCCTGTACCTCATCATCGGCGCACTGGTGGTTGTTGCCGCCGTGCTGGGATACAGCCTGTTCCAGGAAAAAAAGCAGCCCGAAGGCGTGCAGATCAACATCGGCCCCGACGGCTTGAAGATTCAGAACAAGTGAAGCCGATGAGACCATTGCCCCTACTCACGTCCTGTCTGTTCGGATGCAGCCTGGTCATTGCACTCACGACAGCGGCACCGGCCGAGCAGGTCGCGCGCGAGCGCGATATTACTGACTTGCGGCTTGGCCAGCGCATCCTTGTCGATGATGGTTCGTGCCCTCAAGGGCAGATCAAGGAAGTCACCGGTGCCAAGCTGAGTGCATCGGGTGTGGTGCGCAGAATTGTCTGCGTGCCTCGGCCGGGCGCCCGCCGCTGATTTGTATGCGCTTGATTTGATCTGCAGCTAGGTCGCCGGCTCGAACAGGCATTGCAACGTCGGCTTGGCGATGGCTGTGAACGTGGCGCTAATGTCAGCTTGCTTGGATACCGGCACCCAGTCGTTCTCGATCGCCGGTACACCGGTCTCTGTGATCCCACGCAGCAATGCACGGCGCAGGTCGCGATCTTCGATGGAAGCGGCAGCATGATCGTGCAGACAGCCACATACGGCTTCTGGATGCGCCCAGCGTCCGATCATGTGCGGCAGGCACTGGCGCATGAATTCGGTGCGGGAATCGGAGTTCCTGGCGGGAGGCCAGACTTGCGCCTGCGCCGCATCCGCGAATGTCGCGAGCGTGAAAAGGAATCCCACCATCAGTCCGCCAAGGAGTTTCACCATGGGTCTCCAGCGACAGGATCTAGCGGATGCACGAACCGATCAGCGGGCCGCGACGGTTAAGGGTGTCAGCGATGCGACCAGCGGCGAACCGCCATAGGCAAAGGTACCGACACCAGGCGCGCCCTGCTCGGACGATCCGGCCAATGACGGGGTGGCAAGAACGAATGCCAGTGTCAGAACGATACTGAAACCTCGCATATGAATCTCTCCGACGTATCGAGCCACAGCAGGTCGCGCAACAATACAGACCGACACATACCCGTCGATCATTTCGGGGCATCTGCGTTGCAAGCGGAAAATGGTTTCGTCGCCAGGAGAATTGTTTCGTCGCACGCAGACGCACGACACATTTGGACATCACTCAAGAGCGATCGCCCGCGCCGGTGCGGCGGTCGCACATTAACCATATGGCTTTCAGGCCGGCAGGCTCGCGCTATTTGAAGAACTCACCACACTTCTGCACGTTAGGATCGGCAGCGCCCCATGGCATGATCGGCACCGACGACGTGGAATTCTTTGGCGAGCCGTCGATCAACTTGTCAGAGTAGACCATGTACACGAGCACATTGCGCTTGGCATCGCAGCCACGCACGATCTGCATCTTCTTGAAAAACAGCGAGCGGCGCTGACTGAACATATCGGCGCCCTGCTCCATCTTGTCCTTGAAGTGAATCGGGCCGATCTGGCGGCAGGCCAGCGAGATGTCCGACACCTGTTCGGCAAGTCCAAGCCAGCCTTTGAAGCCACCCTTCTCCGGCACCGTGAAGTGGCAGGCAACTCCCTCGACTTCAGGATCGTCCACCGCATAGGTCGCGAGCTTGTCGTTGGGGCTGACCCATTTGAATACCGTCGAGCGCCGGAAGATCAGATCCGGCTCGTCGGCGGCATGCACGACCGATCCGGCCATGATTGCCAGCGCAAAAGCCGCCAAGGTAATGATGCCGCGTTGACCCGCAGCGAGGCGTCGTAATGCAAATGTCATAAAGCTGCTCCGTTAGCGCAACGCTGCCTATGTAGGATCGAGTTGACCGCGGCGGTAGGCCGCGCCGCCGTTAAGGACGTGTGAGGGGTTTTAGCGGATATTCCAGCCGACGGTGGAACCGCCGCGAACTTTTTCGGGCCATTGTGACACTAACGATTGTAACCCGGCGTTATTGGGATCTCGGCGTGATACGCACTCAGCCAGAACATTCAGCGAAACAAAGTCAGGCTGGGCTTCCCCCGACAAGCCTGCTGCGCGGTTGGCTCTGGCGCGCGGCGCTGCTGACAACCGCATGCGCGCTCGTTCCGATGTCCAGCGCCCATGCCCTGCCGCAGGATTTCTGGTCGCAGGATTTTGCACCTAGCGATTATTTCTTCGAAGATGCCCCGGCACCGCGCGTCGTCCTGCCGCGTCGAACCAGTACCCCGAAGCATCGCGCTGCGCGAGTGACAAAGCCCGTTCGGGAAATCCGCAAGCCTCAAGGCCCGCTCATCGTAGCCATCTCGATCGAGAACCAGTCGTTGAAGGTCTACGATGCCAACGGCTTTTTTGCCGAGTCGCCAGTCTCCACCGGCATGCGCGGTCACACGACGCCGATGGGCGTCTTCAGCGTCATTCAGAAACACAAATGGCATCGCTCGAATATTTATAGCAGCGCGCCGATGCCTTACATGCAGCGCCTCACCTGGTCCGGCATCGCACTCCATGCCGGTGTTGTTCCGGGCTATCCCGCTTCACACGGTTGTATCCGCATGCCGACAGCATTCGCGACACAGATGTGGGGCTGGACGCGGATGGGCGCTCGCGTCGTCATTTCGCCCGGCGAAATCGCACCGACATCGTTTTCACATCCGTTGCTGATCACGCAGAAGCCAGCACCGGTTGCAACCAACGAGCCGCCAAAACAACAAGCAGCGTCGGCAGACGCCAATGCGTCACCGGTCTCCACAACTGGCATGAGTCCAGCGACAGCGCCGGTTGGCTCCGAACTGCGTCCCTCGATATCCGCCGAACCGACATCAGCCTCGAGTGAAACGACCGGTCTCGCGAAAGCCGACAGCAAGAGCGACAAGCCGACACTCGTTGCAGATGCCAGCAGCACGCTTTCGCGCACAGCATCGATAACGCTGACGGATGGCTCGGTCATCGACAAAGCCATCGCCGCCCCGGCCAGCGAAACCACGCCATCGGCAACCACGCCCGTGCCTGCAGTCCGCCGCACGGGCCCGATCGCGATGTTCGCCAGCCGCAAGGACGGCAAGCTTTACGTCCGGCAAAATTTCGAGCCGCTGTTCGACGTCGCCATCACGATCGCGCCATCGGATCGTCCGCTCGGCACCCACGTCTTCACCGCGCAGGAAGACAAAAGCAACGCGACCTTCCGCTGGTCGGTCATGACGCTTCCGGCCGTCGCGCGCGCCAACGCGGAGGAATCGAGCTCGCGTAAACAGCGCGTGGCTGGGGCCGTGGCAACGACCTCGGCACCCGCTCCTGATATCGCCTCGGAAGCATTGGATCGGGTTACGATTCCAGCCGACGCCATGACGCGTATCGCCGAGCTTCTCACAACCGGCAGTTCGCTCATCGTGTCGGATCAAGGTGTGGCCAGCGGCGAAACCGGCGAGGGTACGGATTTCATCGTTCCGCTGCGCTGAAACCAATTTCCTTAAGTTGCATCTATTGGCGATTAGGCAGGCCGATGGGCGAAAGCCCATTGCCGTATCGGCACGAATCTGACTCTGATGTGCAAATTGCTTGTGCGGCGTCAATCGGCCACGAGCCGGATCGCAGATGCCGTCTACACATCGAAGGGAGCGACAATGCGTATTGCGGCAGCTCTGATCGTAGCGGGCGCATTCGCCATCAGCCCAACCGGCGCGGCATGGTCGCAAGCGGCGGCTCCACAGCGGCCAGCAGCCCCGGCTCCTGCCGCCGCTCCGGCTCTTCCGCCTGCTCCGGCCAAGGTCGCATGCGCTAATCCGGACGCACTCGGCATCAGCCGTGTCGTCGAGATCGACACCACTGGCGGCCCGGGATTCGGCTTCGAACATTTCAAGCAACTCGACTTCCTCCGCGACAAGGAAGTCGTCCTGACGTTCGACGACGGTCCATGGCCGGGCAACACGCCCGCCGTGCTCAAGGCGCTCGCCGACCACTGCACGACCGGCATTTTCTTCGCGATCGGCAAGCATGCCACCTACCATCCTGAGATTCTGAAGCAAGTGGCAGCGGCCGGTCACACCGTTGGCGCCCATACCTGGTCGCACGCCAACCTCAACGGCAAGAAGATGACCGAGGAGCAAGCCAAGGACGAGATCGAAAAGGGCTTCAGCGCGGTCAAGTGGGCGCTCGGTGCCTCGCCAGCACCATTCTTCCGCTTCCCGGCGTTGCAACACCCGCCGGCCATGGTCACTTATCTCGGCACCCGAAACATTGCGATGTTTTCCTGCGATGTCGACTCGTTCGATTTCAAATCGAAGAACTCGCAGCAGGTCATCGATACCGTGATGAAAAAGCTCGACAAGCTCGGCAAGGGCATCATCCTGATGCACGACTTCCAGAAGCATACCGCCGAGGCTCTGCCCGAACTGCTGCGCAGGCTCAAGGCCGGCGGCTACAAGGTGGTGAAGATGCGGGCCAAGGCGCCAGTCCAGACTCTGGCGCAATATGACGAAGAACTGCTCAAGAGCGTCAAGCTGCCAACCGTGAGCAGCCGCCCGATCTCAAGCGTCGTCCAAACCATATCCGAATGAGTTGAGCCGGATTCGGCCACCCGCGTAACGAGTCATCCATGTCAGCGTTGAGTATCGTCGGCTATGTTATCGTGTCGGCAGAAGGCATGCTTGCCGATGCAGCCAACACCATGCCGCCGGAGTTGAAATTTAAGGGCGATCAGGAATTTTTCGCATCGGCCCTGGATCGCGCCGCCGTTATCGTGCACGGCCGCAACTCATACGAGGACCAGCCGAATTCGCCGCAACGTAAGCGCATCATCCTGACTCGAAGCGTCAAGGCGATCGCGAGCGACCCCACCAACGCCAAAGCCACACTGTGGAATCCGGCAGGCGCCACGTTCGAAGAAGCTAGCGCACATGCGGGCGTTCAAAGCGGAACCGCAGCGATAATCGGCGGGCCGGTGGTGTTTGGCCTTTTCTTAGACCGGTACGATACTTTTTGGCTGTCCGTCGCGCCGCACGTCCATCTGCCCGATGGCGAACCCTGCTTTCCCGGTGTCCCGCAGCAAACGCCCCAGGCTTTGCTGACGGCCCATGGCCTGTATGCCACCGACGTCAAGATCCTCGATGCCGCTCACGACGTTCGCGTCACGGCATGGCGGCGCCGCTAAACAAGGCAGTTCAAGCCAAGGCGACGGGATCTTGCGAGATTCGCCAGAGCAAACCGGGCCATCACCCCAGGCCAACGTTACGGCAACTCAGAACGTATGTGACGCCGGCTCGGTATAGACCGGCTCCGGCAAACGGGGCGATCGGCCGATCCCTGCAATAATAAACAGCCCGCCGATAATTGAGAGGTTCTTCAGCGCCTGGATCATGTTGCCTTTGGCCTCGGCGCCAGTCTGATTCCAGAAATCGTGGAAATATACCGTCGCGGCGACGACGAAGAAGATCAGCAGGATTGCGAAAAATCGTGCCCCGAAGTTGATCGCGATCAGCAAGCCGCCAATCAATTCGAGAGCACCTGCGGCAATCGCCAGCAATTGCGCCATCGGCATGCCGGTCGCGCCTTCGATCTGCGATGTATAGCCGGCCAATACCGCCGGAAGGACCACCTTATCGGTGATGCTCTGCGCTGTTGCCGTCAGATCCAGCAGCTTGGATGCACCAGAAAAAATAAAGATCACCGAGAACAGGAAACGTCCGATAGCGACGAAAGCTGGCATTTTCGCCTCACTGCTCTGGGCTGATGCATCCGCATCATTCAGCCAATTATGGTCACTTCAAATCCAATTTTCAAATCGCGAAATGTCTCTATCCGAACAGCGTCGGCTGCTGGCGGCCTGCCCGCTCCTGTGCCTCGACCGCCGCGACCGCAGTCATATTGAGAATGCCGCGCGAGGTGACCGAGCGCGTCAGGATATGCGCCGGGCGCGCGGGACCGATCAGGATTGGTCCAACGGGCAAACCGTCGGCAAGTTCCTTGACCATTTGATAAGCAACATGGGCAGCATCGAGATTGGGCAGGATCAGGACGTTTGCGACGCCCTCGAGACGGGACTGCGGCAACACGTAGTCGCGCTTGATTTGCGACAGCGCGGTGCCGCCCTGCATTTCGCCATCCGCCTCAAGATCCGGGCGCTTCTCGGTCAGAATCGCGGTGGCGCGACGCATCTTGCGCGAGGACTCCGTATCGTAGCTGCCGAAATCGGAGTGCGAGACGAAAGCGATCTTCGGCTTCAGGCCGAAGCGCTGGACATGCAATGCAGCGCAAGCCGCGAGATCGGCCAATTCTTCTGCGCTGGGGTTGGCTCGGACCTGCGTATCGGCAAGGAAGAACGCACCCTTGCTGGTGACCATGAGGACCAATGCCGCGTAATCGACTGCACCCGGCTGCAAGCCTATCACCTCGCGCACGTGGCGCAGATGGCTCATGAAGCGTCCCTCGACCCCGCACAGCATGGCATCGGCCTCGCCCCGCACCACGGCCAGTGCTGCAATCACAGTTGCATTGGTGCGCACGACGGTGCGTGCAGCCTCGGGCGTGACGCCGTAGCGGCCGGCGGCATCGATATAGCTCTGAACGTATGAACGATAGCGCGGATCGTCTTCCGGATTGATCAGATCGAAATCGTGTCCGGGGCGGATCATCAGGCCAAGCCGCTTGATGCGCGTCTCCACCACCGACGGGCGACCCACCAGGATCGGGCGGGCGAGCCTTTCTTCCAGCACGGCTTGCGTCGCGCGCAGCACGCGCTGATCCTCGCCTTCGGCATAAATGACGCGCACCGGCTGCGTCTTGGCTTTAAGGAAGACCGGCTTCATCACCAGGCCGGAGCGGAAGGCAAAGCTCTCGAGCTTTTCAAGATACTGGTCGAAATTGGTGATCGGCCGGGTCGCCACGCCAGATTCCATCGCCGCTCGCGCGACCGCTGGCGCAATGCGCAGGATGAGCCGCGGATCGAACGCCGGCGGGATCAGTGAGCCGGGTCCGAAGCCCTGCACGTCCGCCCCGTCGGCCCCCAACGCGGCTGCATCCGACGGTGCTTCCCGCGCCAATTGCGCGATGGCTTCGACCGCCGCGCGCTTCATTTGTTCGTTGATCGCGGTCGCACCGACATCGAGCGCACCGCGGAAAATGAAGGGGAAACACAGGACGTTGTTGACCTGGTTCGGGAAGTCCGAACGGCCCGTGCACATCATGGCGTCGGGGCGCACCTTGCGCACTTCATCCGGCATGATTTCTGGCGTCGGATTGGCGAGCGCCATCACCAGCGGCTTCTCGCCCATCTGCGACACCATTTCCGGCGTCAGCACTCTGGGCCCGGAGAGGCCGAGGAAAATGTCGGCTCCGCCGATCACTTCGCTCAACGTGCGCTTATCGGTCTTTTGCGCATAAACCGCTTTCCAGCGGTCCATTGCGACGTTGCGTCCCTCGTGCACCACGCCGTCGAGATCGCAAACCCAGATGTTCTTGCGCTGCGCGCCCATCGACACCAGCAAGTTGAGACAGGCCAGCGCGGCTGCGCCAGCGCCAGCGGTGACGATCTTGACGTCGGCGATGTTCTTGCCGCTGAGCCGCAGCGCATTGGTGATCGCGGCAGCAACGATAATCGCGGTGCCATGCTGATCGTCATGGAACACCGGGATCTTCATGCGTTCCTTGAGCTGCGCCTCGATCTCGAAACATTCGGGACCACGAATGTCTTCAAGGTTGATGCCGCCGAAAGTCGGCTCGAGTGCAGCCACAGTATCTACAACGCGCTGCACTGTGTCGGCGGCGATCTCGATATCGAACACGTCGATGCCGGCGAACTTCTTGAACAGGACGGCCTTGCCTTCCATCACCGGCTTGGATGCCAGCGGCCCAATATTGCCGAGCCCAAGAACGGCGGTGCCGTTGGTCACGACCGCCACCAGATTGCTGCGGATGGTCAGCTCAGCGGCTTGCGCCGGATCGGCCGCAATCGCTTCGCAAGCAGCAGCAACGCCGGGTGTATAGGCCAGAGCCAAATCGCGCTGGTTGGCGAGAGGCTTGGTCGATTGGATTTCGAGTTTGCCGGGACGCGGGAGCCGATGAAATGACAGTGCCGCGGATTTAAGATCTTCGGAATTCGATGCCACTTAGCGTTCCCCTAGCAAACTCAGCCTGACGTAACGACCGCCCCACCGGCCCTCAATCTTGCGGAAGATTGAGCCGAATGTGGAGCTCACGCAACTGCTTGGGCGTGACGTCCGACGGCGCGCCCATCAACAAATCCTCGGCGCGTTGATTCATCGGGAAGAGCGAAATCTCGCGCAAATTCGTCGTGCCGCACAACAGCATGACGATGCGATCGACACCCGCTGCCATGCCGCCATGCGGAGGCGCGCCGTACTGGAAGGCGCGATACATGCCGCCGAAACGCTCGACGACATCCTTCTCGCCGTATCCCGCGATCTCGAACGCCTTCACCATCGCTTCCGGCTTGTGGTTACGAATGCCGCCCGAGGCGATCTCGTAGCCATTGCAGGTAATATCGTATTGAAATGCCTTGATGGTGAGCGGGTCTTGGGTCTTGAGCGCGTCCAGTCCGCCCTGCGGCATCGAAAACGGGTTGTGTGAGAAGTCGACCTTCTTGTCTTCCTCATTGTATTCGTACATCGGGAAGTCGACGATCCATGCAAGCGCAAAGCGATCCTTGTCGATCAGGTTCAGCTCCTCGCCAACCTTGGTGCGTGCAAGGCCGGCAAATTTCCAGAACTTCGCCGGATCGCCCGCGACAAAGAACGCCGCATCGCCTGCCTTCAGGCCCAGCTGCTGGCGGACAGCCTCGGTGCGCTCCGCACCGATATTGTTGGCGAGCGGGCCGGCACCCTCGCCGCCCTCGCGCCACATGATGTAGCCAAGCCCCGGCTGGCCTTCCCCCTGCGCCCAGCTGTTCATGCGGTCGCAGAACGCGCGCGAGCCGCCGCCCGGCCCCGGGATCGCCCAGACCTGATTCTTGCTGTCTTCGAGCATGCGGGCGAAGACCTTGAAACCAGAGCCGCGGAAGTGCTCGGACACGTCCTGCATCTCCAGCGGATTCCGCAGATCCGGCTTGTCCGTGCCATATTTGCGCAGGCTTTCGGCGAACGGGATGCGCGGCCAGTTTTTCGCCACCGGCTTGCCCTTGGCGAAGTCCTCGAACACACCGGTAATCACCGGCTCCATCGCTGCGAAGACGTCTTCCTGCGTAATGAAGCTCATCTCGACATCGAGTTGGTAGAACTCGCCGGGCAACCGGTCGGCGCGGGGATCCTCGTCGCGGAAACACGGCGCGATCTGGAAGTAGCGATCGAAGCCGGACATCATCAGCAGCTGTTTGTACTGCTGGGGCGCCTGCGGCAGCGCGTAGAACTTGCCGGGATGGATGCGGCTCGGCACCAGAAAGTCGCGTGCGCCTTCCGGCGACGACGCCGTCAAAATTGGCGTCTGGAATTCGAAGAATCCCTGATCCTTCATGCGCCTGCGCATCGAATCGACGATGGCGCCACGGGTCATGATATTTTGGTGCAGTTTCTCACGACGAAGGTCGAGGAAACGGTACTTAAGCCTTATATCTTCAGGATATTCCTGCTCGCCAAACACCGGCAGCGGGAGCTCGCCGGCCTCGCCCAGCACCTCGATATCGGAAATGAAAAGCTCCACCGCCCCGGTCGGCAGATCGGGGTTGTCGGTACCCTCCGGCCGTCGCCGAACCTTGCCATCGATCTTTACCACCCACTCGGCGCGCAGCTTCTCCGCCTGCCGGAACGCTGGCGAGTCCGGATCGGCGACGCACTGCGTCAGGCCGTAGTGGTCACGCAAATCGATGAACAACAGGCCGCCATGGTCGCGGATGCGATGACACCAGCCCGACAGGCGGACGGTCTGGTCGATATTGGCTTCGCGCAACGCGCCGCAGGTGTGGGACCGGTAACGATGCATGGAAATCTCTAAAATGGCGTCAGAGGGAGCGGAATCGCGGGATTGCTGACACAAACCCTACGGGAGGTGAGGGTTTAGCCGAGCGAACCGGTCGCGGCAACCGAATGCCACTGATTTCAAGGTTGCAGCGCACACGGTGGACAGGTGAAAAGGGGATCAAAAACAACGTTCTTTGGTAAAAAATGCGGGGCGACAAGCCGAAAAAGAAGGATTATGCAGCGGTCATGGACCTGATTACGACAACTGACCAACTCGCTGCCGTCTGCGACCGCCTTGCCCGCCACCCCGTCATCACTGTGGATACGGAATTTTTGCGGGAGACGACTTATTACCCCCTGCTCTGCGTCGTCCAGATGGCCAGCGCCGATGAGGCCGTGGTCGTCGATGCGCTTGCCGAAGGCATTGATCTCAAGCCGTTCTTCGACCTGATGGCCAACGAGGCCGTGCTCAAGGTCTTTCACGCTGCCCGGCAGGACATCGAAATCATCTGGCATCGCGCCGGCATCGTGCCGCATCCGGTCTTCGACACCCAGGTCGCCGCCATGGTGCTCGGGTTCGGCGATTCGATTGCTTACGACCAGCTTGTCGAGCGCGTGACCGGCCATCGCCCCGACAAGACCCATCGCTTTACCGACTGGTCGCGCCGGCCGCTGACCGAAGAGCAGATGCACTACGCGGTGTCCGACGTCACTCATCTGCGCGACGTGTTCGCCGCCCTCGATGCGGACCTCAAGAAGCGCAAACGAAGCGACTGGGTCAGCGAGGAGATGGAAATTCTCACCTCGCCGAAAACCTATAATGCCGATCCGGAGCACGCCTGGGAGCGACTGAAGTCACGCGTCCGCAAGCCGAAGGAACTGGCGGTTCTGATGGAAGTCGCGGCGTGGCGCGAGCAGGAAGCCCAGACCCGGGACGTTCCGCGCTCCCGCGTGTTGAAAGATGACGCCGTCGGCGACATCGCCACCCATGCGCCGACAAGCCTGGAGAAACTTGCTCACCTCCGCTCGCTACCGAAAGGCTTCGATCGCTCGAAATGGGGCGCGGATATCGTGGCGGCGGTTCAGCGCGGCATCGCCCGCGACCCGCGTACACTGCCCAAGATCGAGAAACCGCGCGGCAACTCGAACGGGTCGGCCGTCGTCGAATTGCTGAAGGTTCTGCTTCGCATGACTTCCGAGCGTCACGCCGTGGCGAGCAAGATTATCGCTACCGTGGACGAACTCGACAAGATCGCGGCGGACGACAACGCGGACGTGGGCGCGCTTCGCGGCTGGCGCCGTGAGCTGTTCGGCGATGCTGCGCTGGCGCTCAAGCATGGCCGGCTATCGCTGGCGATCGAAAAGGGTCGCGTGGTGCACGTCGACCGCGCAGATCGCAACTGAATTATCGGCGAACGATTGTCCCGGACCGGCCAACCAGCCGGGCCAATTGCTTAAAGCGGCTGCCAACCCGGTCTGCCACCAGATCCACCATCCGGTGTTCGAACACCAGGGTCAGCTTGCGCCCGTTGGTGCGGAAATGCGTCGCCGGCAAGACGCCGGGCCGTGCTGCTGAAATGAGGTGCGCAACCCGGAACGCCGCGCCGAGAATACGCGCCCGCTCGATCATAGCGGGAGTCACCAGCGCTCTTATCAACGGTGGAGACCCGTTCTCTTCGCGAACACCGGCATAGCGATAGAATACCGACAGCGCCACGAAGGCGCGCCCTGGATGCGTGATCGCGCCGAAATTGCCGTTGCAGATCAGATTGAGCGTCTGCTCGCCGCGATAGTCGGGATGCACCCGCCAGCCGATATCGGACAACAGACATGCGGCATGACGCAACCGGCGTTCGTCAGGCGTCTCTTTTAGTTTGGCGATCCGCACAAAGCGATCGGTCCAGCCGATCAGCTCCTCGGCGTGATGCGACGAGCGCGACAACAACTCGTTCAGTGTTTGCGCAGCGCAGATCAAGCCGTCCTTCGTGCGTTCCTTCTCCGGCAACATCTCGTGCAGCAGGCCCTCACGGACGCCGTAGGTCGAGAAGACAATCGCTTTTGGCTTTGCAATCCTGATGATGTGTTCCAGCACCAGCGCCGCGTATACCAGCAGCGGCTGGCGGGCATCGGCAACCGCGTCGATGTTGGCGAGGATATTCGCCGTTGCGAGGCGACGCAGACGGCGCACAAACGCCAGCGCATCGGCAGCAGGGATCGCGTATCCGTGCATGACGTGCAGCGGATACCCGCTCTGGATGATGTGGATGCGGGCCAAAGCGCGCCATGTCCCGCCGACTGCATAGAAGTTGCGGTCCTCGCCAGCCTTCAACTCAGCAACCGACGCCAATGCTGTCTTGACGATCCGCTCGGCTTTCTTCGGTGAACGTTGCGACGCGTCCTGGAGTGCCAGGCTGCCGAGCGGCAGCGTTACCCCATGAGTCAGACGATTGCCACGAACATCGATCAATTCCAGCGAACCGCCGCCGAGATCGCCGACGATGCCGTCCGGCTGATACACGCCCGATGCAACGCCGAGCGCCGACAGCCGCGCCTCGCGTTTTCCCGGCAGCACCTCGATCTTGACGCCGCAGATGCGTTGAGCCCGCGCAATGAATTCGGGACCGTTGGTGGCATCGCGGCAGGCCGCCGTGGCGATGGCGTAGACACGACCTACCTTCATCACGCGACACAACGCACGGAAACGACGCAGCGACGTCAGTGCCTTGGAGATCGCATCGGGCGCCAATAGGCCAGTCGTCTGTACCTCGCGACCAAGTCCGCACAACGTCTTCTCGTTGAAGATCGAGACCAGGCTGCGCGCCATCGACTCGTAGACGACAAGACGGACCGAGTTCGATCCGATGTCGATAACCGCGACGCTCAGCGCGCGTTTACGTCTTCGCGCCGGCACTAGGCACGATCCTTATGGCGATTGCTGGCGCTCGGACCGGCGCGTAAGACGCCGCGGCGAAGATTCCTTAAGCGACTTTCCACGACCGGACAAACTCGGGTTCGTCATGAAGTAATTGTGCAGGTTGAAAGGCTCCTCGCCTTTCGCCGCCTTCATACGCGTTGACGATCCATCCGGCAATAACTGCCAGCTTTGCTCGGTGTCCTTCAGGTTCGCCACCATAATCTGCTCGAGAACCTGCTGATGCACCGTCGGATTTTGCAGCGGGCACAACACTTCAACACGACGATCGAGGTTGCGCGGCATCATATCGGCGGACGAGATATACACAGCCGCTTTCGGCCCCGGCATGCTTTGGCCCATGCCGAAACAATAGATGCGACCGTGTTCGAGGAACCTGCCGATGATCGATTTGACGCGGATGTTCTCCGACAGTTGCGGAACTCCCGGCCGCAAACAACAAATGCCGCGTACCACCAATTCAATTGCCACGCCCGCCTGCGACGCCTCATACAGCGCATCGATGATCTCGGGATCGACCAGCGCATTCATCTTCATCCAGATCGCCGCAGGCTTGCCCTGGCGCGCGAAGGCGGTCTCGCCGTGGATATGCGAAAGGATGCGCTTGCGTAGCGTCAGCGGCGACACCGCCATCTTCTCGATGTCACTCGGTTCGGCGTAACCGGTGATGTAATTGAATACCCGCGCCGCATCGCGCCCGATAATCGGATCGGACGTGAAGTACGAAAGGTCGGTATAGATACGCGCAGTGACCGGATGATAGTTCCCGGTGCCGGTATGCACATAAGTCGTCAGGCTGCCGCCCTCGCGCCGCACGACGAGCGACAGCTTGGCGTGCGTCTTGAGTTCAATGAAGCCGTACACGACTTGCACACCCGCGCGTTCGAGATCGCGCGCCCAGCGGATGTTCGCCTCTTCGTCGAAACGTGCCTTCAATTCGACTAGAGCCGTGACCGATTTGCCTGCCTCGGCGGCCTCGGCCAGCGCCCGCACGATCGGCGAGTTGTTCGATGTCCGATACAGCGTCTGTTTGATGGCGACGACATCCGGATCGCGCGCCGCCTGTTGCAGGAACTGCACGACGACGTCGAACGATTCATAAGGATGATGAACGACAAGATCCTTCTGTCGAATGGCAGCGAAGATATCGCCGCCATGGTCACGCACACGTTCGGGATGGCGCGGCACATACGGCACGAATTCGAGATCGGGCCGATCCAGCCGCGTGAGTTGCGACAGTTCGTTCATTGCCAGCACGCCATCGACCTGCAGCACCTCGTCGTCCGCCGTCGACAAGGCCCGCTGCACAAAGGCGCGCAGTTCCTCCGGCATGGTGGCCTCGACTTCAAGCCGGATCACCGATCCACGGCGGCGGCGCTTCAGCGCGCTCTCGAAAAGACGAACGAGATCCTCGGCCTCTTCCTCGATTTCCAGTTCGCTGTCGCGAATGACGCGGAAGGCGCCCTGTCCCTTGACCACGTAGCCCGGAAACAATCGGCCGATGAAAAGGCCGGTGGCCTGCTCGAGCGGCATCAAGCGAACGGAACCGTCCTTGCCAGTCGAAGGCAGCCGGATGAAGCGGTCGATCTTGCCGGGCATGCGGATGAGCGCGTTCATGGGCTTGCCATCCGCGACCCGCACCAGATGCAGGGCGATGGTGAATCCAAGGCTTGGGATGAACGGGAACGGATGCGCCGGATCGATCGCCAGCGGTGTCAGCAGCGGAAAGATGTTGTGGAGGAAGTGATCCTCGATCCAGGCGCGCTCCGACTTCGAGACGTTGCGGCCATCGACCAGAACGATGCCCGCTTCGGCGAGGTCTACGCGAAGGTCGCGCCAGATCGCCTGCTGGTCGGTCGCCAGCCGCGAAACGGTCTCGTTAATAACGACCAGTTGCTCGGCCGGCGTCAGTCCGTCAGGGCTGCGTTCAAGGATTCCCTCGCGGACTTGCGCCTTGATGCCCGCGACGCGGACCATGAAGAATTCATCAAGGTTATTGGCGGAAATCGATAGGAACCGCACCCGTTCCAGCACTGGGTGGCCAGGATTGACGGATTCCTCGAGCACGCGCCGATTGAAATGCAGCCACGAAAGCTCACGATTGATGAACCTGTCGGGGCTAGACGCGACAGCCGAACCGGAACTCTGGTCCGATATTTTTTCTTCAATTGCAATTACTTGTGCGGATTCCATGAGAAATTAGTCCATCCCGACGCAAACACGGCATCGGCCACGGCGGCCGTCACAAATCATGTTCTATCGACATGACGTTTCGATGACATTGACGATGCGTAGAATTAAGTGCCGTCAGCAAGCCCGGTTCCGCCCACAGGACAAAGGGCCTCAGCGACCCGCCGTCGCGCCGTCGCCATCCCGCAGAACTTCGACCGCCAGCGCCCGGGTCACCGGGCGGCGAAGCCGCAGTGCTTCCGCGTCGAGCCTTTCGACTGCGTCGCGCGCTGCAACGAAGGACCGCTCGATCCGGCTCGCGAGGTAACCAATCACCGTCTCATCGACGCTCATTTGCCGGTCAGCGCAGAATTTGACGAGAAGCGCACGAAACAACTGATCGTCCGGCGGAAGCAGGTTCACGACCGGAATCGCCCGTAGCCGCGACCGCAGATCGCGCAAGCCATGTTCGAATCCGGAGGGCGGCTGCCTCCCAGTGATGAGGACATAGGCCTCATCCTCACGCGCCAGGTTCAGCAGATGGAACAGCGCCCGCTCGTCGATATTGGCGGGATCGAGGTCCTGCACGACCAGCGCCCCCGTCGCCAACGCACCCGGAACGGCGGCGGCGGTCAGCGCGTGGGCCACGGTCAAACGGGCCCCAGCCATATCCGCCCAAATGGCGGCAAGATGGCTTTTGCCCGATCCCTGAGGCCCCACGAGCATCATGACGCGGTTCGGCCAGTCCGGCCAGCCGTCGACCAGGGCCAGGCCAGCCGCATTGGACGGGCCTTCGAGAAAATCGTCCCGAGTCAGGCTTTCCGTGTGCGCCAGCTCGAATGCAAGCTGACGGGGTTGGCGACCGGTTGACACGCGTTTACTCCGATCCGGGTCGACCGGCATTCATTTGGCCCCGGCGGATGGCTCAATGGTGCTCATATGCCGAACCCACTCCACAAGATAGAAGGCAACAGAAAGCAACGTCAGCACCGTCACGCAGCCCATCAGGATCGTCTCATACGGCGTCGGCCTGAAGCCGAAGCCCAGCGCCGCCAGCACCAGCGCCGCCAGCCCGACCTGCGCCACCGTGTTGAGCTTCGAAACCATCAAGGGCTTCATGGGAATTGGCTTGCCGAACAACCATGACACAATCACGGCGCCGACAATCATGATGTCACGCGACACCACCAGAATGACGAGCCACCGGGGAAAAGCCCCCCAGATGCCGAGCGCTACGTAGATCGACACCAGCAGCGCCTTGTCAGCCAGCGGGTCGAGCAACGCACCCAATTCGCTGCTCATGTTGAAACGTTTGGCCAGGAAACCATCGACGGCATCGCTGACGCCGGCCACAACGAAGAGGCCGAATGCGATCTCCATCTGTCCCGACGCGATCGCCCAGACGATGATGGGAACCAGCAAAATGCGCGCCAGCGTAATGATATTAGGAATGCTCACCCGACGTTCCTGGCTGTCCGCCTGACTCAGCAAGCCACGGGCCCTCGATGCCCCAATAACCTGCCTATTCACAGTATAGGGAGTGCCTGCTTTCCGAACCATTGCACACTGAAGGAATTCGACGTAACCACCCTTGAAATCCACGTTTTCCCGTTGGCGAACGCCATTGCCGACGATATCGAAACGACCGGAAAGCCGGCCAGGACGAATTGCAGCCATGACGGATCGAAAAAACGGACTGACCTATGCCGACGCCGGCGTCGATATCGATGCCGGAAATCGGCTGGTTGACCTTATCAAGCCGATGGTGCGCGCCACGGCCCGCGCCGGCGCGGATGCTGAAATCGGCGGATTCGGTGGCCTGTTCGACCTGAAGGCGGCCGGGTTCAAGGATCCGGTGCTGGTTGCCGCCACCGACGGCGTCGGCACCAAAGTGAAGATCGCCATCGAGACCGGAATCCACAACGGGATCGGCATCGACCTGGTCGCCATGTCGGTCAACGATCTCGTTGTCCAGGGCGCCGAACCATTGTTCTTCCTCGACTACTTCGCGTGCGGCAAGCTCGATCCCGAAGCGACCGCGGCAATTGTAGCGGGCATCGCCGAAGGTTGCCGCGAGTCCGGCTGCGCGCTGATCGGCGGCGAGACGGCCGAAATGCCGGGCCTCTACAAGGACGGCGACTACGACCTCGCCGGGTTTGCAGTCGGCGCAGCCGAGCGCGGCACGCTGTTGCCCGGCCGCGACATTGCCGCCGGCGACGCGGTGATCGGACTGGCCTCGTCGGGCGTCCACTCCAATGGCTTTTCGCTGGTCCGCAAGATCGTCGAGCGGTCCGGCCTCGCTTTCGACGCGCAGGCCCCGTTCGCGCCAGTGATGACGCTTGGCGGCGCCCTGCTCACGCCGACCCGGCTCTACGTCAAATCCTGCCTGCGGGCGATCCGCGAAACCGGTGCGGTGAAGGGACTGGCCCATATCACCGGCGGCGGCTTTACCGACAACATTCCGCGCGTGTTGCCAAAAGATCTCGGCGTGCGTATCGATCTCACGAAGCTGCAGGTGCTGCCAGTGTTCAAATGGCTGGCGCAGCAGGGCAACATCGCCGAGTTGGAACTGCTGCGCACCTTCAATTGCGGCGTCGGCATGATCGCCATCGTCAAATCCGATGCGATTCTGCAGGTTATGGACGTATTGCGCGAAAGCGGTGAAACCGTCGCGCATCTCGGAGAGGTCGTCGCAACGGGCGATGACGAGCGCGTCATTTATGACGGTCATCTCGATCTGACTTGGTGATGCGATGAAACGTCGGGTCGCTATCCTGATCTCCGGTCGCGGCTCCAACATGGTCGCGCTGATCGAGGGCGCGCGGGCCGCCGATTACCCCGCCGACATCGCACTGGTCATTTCCAATAAGCCAGACGCCGCAGGCCTCGCGCGCGCTCAGGAAAGCGGCATCAAGACAATCGTGATCGACAGCAAACCGTTCGGCAAGGACCGCGCTGCATTCGAAGCGGTTATGCAGAACGCACTCGACGAACATCGGATCGATCTGATCTGCCTGGGCGGTTTCATGCGGCTGCTGACCGACGACTTCGTCAATCGCTGGACCGGCAGGATGCTCAACATTCATCCTTCGCTGCTGCCGTCGTTCCGCGGACTCGATCCACATGGGCAAGCCCTGCGCGCCGGCGTCAAACTCTCCGGTGCCACCGTGCATTTCGTAACGCCGGAAATGGACGCCGGACCCATCGTCATGCAGGGCGCCGTGACCGTGCGCGACGATGACACGGCGGAGACGCTGGCCGCGCGCGTTCTCGAAATCGAGCATCGGATCTATCCCGCCGCGCTACGGTTGGTCGCCAGCGGCAGCACTCGCATCGATGGCGACATCTGCAAAATAGCGGCGACCGATTGCTCGAACGGAACGCTTACGGCACCGACCACGGTTTAGGCGACGCAGATCAAGCCCGCCAGCAAGAACGGGAGGATTTTGAATGTCGAAAGTTGCGATCGTCGGCTGCGGCGCGATGGGTTCGGTTTACGCCGCGCTGATGGCGGATGCCGGTCATGATGTTTACGCCGTCACGCTCTGGCCGGATCATGCACAGGCGATGGCCGCCAACGGTCTGCGCTGCGAAGGCATCAGCGGCGACCGCACCGTTCGCGTGCATGCGTCCACGACGACGGACGGCATCGGCATATGCGATCTCGTCATCATCGCTACGAAGGCATTTGACGTCGAATCCGCCGCGCAAGCCAGCGTCCCGCTGCTGGGTCCGGAAACCGTGGTGCAATCGATTCAGAACGGTCTCGGCTCGCCGGAGATCGCCGCACTGATTGTCGGCGCAGATCGGCTGGCGGTCGGTGTTGTCGGCGGGTTCGGTGCATCGATGCGCGGGCCGGGCCACGTGCATCACAACGGCATGGAGATGATCCGTTTCGGTGTCCACGCCGGACTCCCGAAGCAACTGCTGCAAGCCTCCGCCAAGATTTGGGAGTCGGCGGGCTTCAAGGTCGCACTGTTCGACGACATCAAGCAGATGGTCTGGGAAAAGCTGATCATGAACGTCACGTTCTCCGGCACCTCCTGTACTACCGAACTGACCATCGGCGAAATCATGCAGGATCCCGATGCGTGGAAGGTCGCGCGCGGCTGCGCCGAAGAAGCCATTGCCGTCGCCTACGCCGCCGGCATCAAACTCGACGTCGGCGATCCGATCGAACATATCCGCAAGCTCGGCGGCAAGATCCCCAACGCCAGACCGTCAATGCTGCTGGACTATCTCGCCAAACGCCGTGGCGAAATCGACGCGATCAATGGATCGATCCCCCGACTGGGCAAGCAGTTCGGAGTTCCGACACCAGTTAATGAGACAGTGGTCGGTATCGTGAAGGCACGCGAGCGCGGCTACATCTAACCGTCACTCATCACTCACACCGCGCAGTGGTATCCTGACGCCGCGACGTCTGTGGCAACAGAACCACATCGGCCTGCAATCGCCCAGAGAGCGCTGCGATCGCCGGTTGACGCTCAGGCAGAACTCGGGTCCCCTGCCCGCGATTGCTGACGATTTTAGCGACATTCCTTTTCAGGACATGCTTTGATGCGTGACGGCGCACGCCTGTTCAAAAGAGGCTTTTGCAAGGTGCTGCCGTTTGGCGCTATGCTTGCGGTGGCAGCCGCGCTTGCCGTCGCATCGAACCCCGCTGCTGCGCAATCTACCAATCCACCGAACGGTGGCGGAACGCCGCCATCGGAAGCCCCGCTACCGCCGCCGCTCCCCACGGTTACCGATGTCAACGCCACCATGTCCGCCGGCATGGCTTTGACCGGTCTCGGCAGCAGCTTCCTGCAGCGGCTTGGTAATCAGGCCACCTATGGATTCAACGCGGCGTATCGCAACAATCCCGGGGGCGGAGGTGCTTCCGCAAGCACCGAGCTGGAGAGGTATCGCACATGGGGCGAACTCTACGGCTTGTCCGCACGCACCAATGCGCAAGCCGACTTCGTCGGTGATCGTCGCCGGACATTCGGCGGTGTCGCCGGATTCGGCGTGCGCGTTACCCCGGGCTTCAATGTCGGCGTCTCAATCGACCAGAGCCACACTGGCATCGACGTTCCGTTGGCGTTGCAATCGGCGACGCTCGACCTCACGCAGATCGGTATCACGGCCACGCTCGACAAGGGACCGTGGACCTGGGCCACCGCCGCCGTGCACGGCTTCGGCAATATCAACTCGTCGCGCGATACCGGATTTGGACTCGCCAAGGCCGGCTATAATGGACGGGTCGACGGCCTGTTGAGCGAAATCAGCTACTTTTGGGGTCTCGATCAAAGCCGTATCGTTCCGAAGGCCGCTTTCGAATACGTTCGCACAACAACCGGGTCGTTGCAGGAATTCGGCGGGCTCGATCCGATCGTAGCCAGCGGCGCGACCGCCGAGCGCGCACGCTTTCTGGTTGGCGCGGAGGTCGGGCACTACTGGATTTTCCACGGCAAGGTTCTCGATCTATCGGCTTACGGCAAGTTCGTCGACAACGTCTCGCAGACATTCGATCCCATTACGGTCAGCCTCGGGCTGCAAAGCATTACCGTGCAGGGAATCGGCGAAAGCCGCTACGGCGCCGACGTCGGAGCTTCGGCATCGCTGTTCCTGAGCAACGCTGCGCGGGTTTACGTCAACTACGATGGCAGGCTGCGCGCCGCCGCGCAGTCACATCAGGGTACGCTTGGTGTCGAATTCAAATGGTGATCGGCCCGAACGGAAACACCGCCTGACGCGGGTTCACCAATCACGCACTTGCCTTTTCGCGGCTGGCAATGGCCAATTTGTCGAGCCGCTCAGCCTCCCGACGACGCCAGATACCACCGACGGTCAGAACAACTGCGACACCGAGCGCTGACATTACCAATTCGGCCAGGTCGGTTGCAGTCGCAGCCCTGCCCGCGAGCCCGAACAGCGACGAGGCCGCATCCATCGTAACGGCGACCTGTCCACTGACGATCTGATGCAAATACGGTGCGATAGCAACGTCCGTCGCGATGACGTGGCCGGCAATCCAACCGAGCAATGCCGAGCCGGCCCAGACAAGGATCGGCATGCGGTCGAGCGCCGCCATGATCAGTGCGGCACCGGCGATGATGAGAGGGATGCTGACAATCAACCCGAACACCAGCAGCGAGATGCTGCCATCGGCAGCGGCAGCAATCGCGATAACGTTGTCGAGGCTCATCACCACATCGGCGACCACAACGAGCCGCACTGCCTGTACCAAATTGTCAGCGGCGTCGATTTCGTCGTCGCTTTTGCCGTCGGGCAGCAGCAGCTTGGCGGCGATGAACAGCAGGGCCAGTCCGCCGGCCAACTTCAGGTAGGGAATGGTCATCACTGTGAGGACGACCGATGCGAACAGTATCCGCAGCGTGACCGCCGCGCCTGCGCCGAGGATCATACCCCATTTGCGCTGCCGATCCGGCAGGCTGCGACAAGCCAGCGCTATCACCAGCGCATTGTCACCGGAGAGCAGAATGTCGATCCAGATGATCTTGAGGACGGCAAGCCAGTACTCGGGCCGGGCGGCTTCCCGCTCGAACTCGGCGGCCATCCCCCAGATGGTCGCCGGATCGAAAACATGCAAAAGCCAGTCCACAGCCTAGTCCTTTCGGCTGAAATCTTGTCCGGCGCCGTGAGGCCGAAGCGATTGGGCCCGCGACGCGGGCCCAATTTATTTATTAGCCAACGATTTCGTTTCCGGAGAAGAACTGCGCGATCTCGATCGCGGCTGTTTCCGAAGCGTCCGAACCATGTACCGAATTCTCGCCGATCGACTTGGCGTGCAGCTTGCGGATCGTGCCGTCGGCAGCCTTCGAAGGATCGGTGGCACCCATGACATCGCGATACTTGGCGATTGCTCCCTCGCCTTCGAGAACCTGAACGACCACCGGAGCTGAAATCATGAAATCGACCAGTTCGCCGAAGAACGGACGCGCCTTGTGCACCGCGTAGAAGGTTTCGGCCTGATCGCGCGTCATGCGAATCCGCTTCTGTGCGACGATGCGCAGGCCAGCCTTCTCGATGATCGCATTGACGGCGCCAGTCAGATTGCGTGCGGTAGCGTCGGGCTTGATGATCGAAAAGGTGCGTTCAATCGCCATGATCTTGTCCTTGCAACAACGGTGATGGGAGATGCGGCGCTTATATCGGCGCCATGCCGGATCGGCAAGGTGCAACGCCCCAGAAGCCGTTCCACGATCGTTGCGATCTTCAGCTTGCGAAAATGACATGGAATTCATGCAGGTGAACGATTCCTGCAAGGCAGGTCGCGCCGCTGTTCAGCTTTGCAGGCTTACCCTGCCGGCTATGAACCGCGTCCGGACTCGATGCCACAAACCAGGACGCGATCCAACGCCCTTCGCGGCGCGATGCGCCCAACCTGTGGAGATGATGATGTTACGCAAACTCGCACTGGCCTTCGTCGCCGCGGCGTCACTCGGTGCCGTCGCATTGACCCCCAACGCCGCCTCAGCCCATGGCTGGCACGGCGGCCACGGTTGGCATGGCGGAGGCGGCTGGCACGGCGGTTGGCACCGCGGCTGGGGCGGTCCGCGCTTCGTTGTCGGCGGTCCGGCCTATTACGCCTATGGCGGCTGCACCGTGCGGAGACTGGTTGCGACCCCTTGGGGTCCGCGCTGGCGGCTCGTGAACCGCTGCTATTGAGCAAAAGGCGCTGCGGGATGAGGGCCCGGTTGGTCGTCAGGACAACCGGGCCTCCTTATTGATACACGCATGACTTGCGATTCATTCGATTTTTACTAAAACAACGGGAGCCTGCTGAATTCGAGAAACAATTCCGGTAGGTTGCGATTGATCCCTTGAGAATCGCGCCCCGGAACCTGCGATGACGGATCGGACCGATAAAGCCAGCGAACCTATCGACCAGCACGCCAGTGCGTCGATCCGCAAGGCTATTGGCGACAAGCTGCAGCAATCGCTTCCGCCCGAAACCTCCCGCCTGCCCGACCGCATCGAGGCCCTGCTGGCCGAAATGCGCCGCCGCGAGACCGCGAGATAACCGTCGGGCACCGTCGGTCCTCCCGCCGGTCGAAATCCGCCCTCCATTTATTTTCCGGCCACCGGGTTGCCTTTACAGGCTGCTCCGGTGAAAACCCCGCATGCTTTCCCTGACCGATATATCCGTCCGCATCGCCGGGCGACTTCTGATCGACCATAGCTCGGCGCAAATCGTGCCCGGCGCCCGCGTCGGTTTTGTCGGCCGCAACGGCACTGGAAAATCGACGCTGTTCAAGGTCATCCGGGGCGAACACCCAACGGAATCGGGGACTATCGGTATCCCGCCGCGCTGGCGCGTCGGGAGCCTGGCGCAGGAGGCACCGGACGGGCCGGAAAGCCTGATCAATGTCGTGCTCCAAGCCGATGTCGAGCGTGACGCCCTGCTGCGCGAGGCCGACACAGCGCGTGACCCTCATCGTATCGCCGAAATCCAGACCCGGCTGGTGGATATCGACGCGCATTCCGCGCCTGCACGCGCTGCGGCAATCCTCAGCGGTCTCGGCTTTTCCAACGCCGATCAAGCGCGATCCTGCCAGGAGTTTTCCGGTGGCTGGCGCATGCGCGTGGCGCTGGCGGCGACGCTGTTCGCCGCGCCCGACCTGCTGCTGCTCGACGAGCCGACCAACTATCTCGATCTCGAAGGCACGCTGTGGCTGGAGGATCACCTCGCCAACTATCCGCGCACCGTGATCGTCATCAGCCACGACCGCGACCTGCTCGACACCTCGGTCGACCACATCCTGCACCTCGATCGCGGCAAGCTGTCGCTTTACAAGGGAACCTACTCCTCGTTCGAGGAGCAGCGCGCCACCCGCGAAATGCTCGACGCCAAGCAGGCCAAACGGCAGGCCGACGAACGCAAGCGGTTGCAGGCCTTTGTCGACCGCTTCAAGGCAAAGGCGTCGAAGGCGCGGCAGGCACAATCCCGCGTCAAGATGCTGGAGCGCATGAAGCCGGTCACGGCGCTTGTGACGCAGGATGTCCGCGAAATCACCTTTCCGACGCCGGAGAAATTGCTGTCGCCGCCGATCATTGCAGTGGATGGCGTTTCGGTTGGTTACGATCAAGCCAAACCGGTCCTCAATCGCGTCACGCTGCGCATCGACACCGACGACCGCATCGCGCTGCTCGGTTCCAACGGCAACGGCAAATCGACGCTGGTGAAATTACTCGCCGGTAAACTGGCGCCGTTTTCCGGCAAGATCGTCCGCGCCGACAAGCTGTCGGTCGGCTACTTCGCCCAGCACCAGACCGACGAACTCGATCTCGATGGTTCGCCCTACGATCATCTGCGCCGGCTGATGCCGGATGCGCCTGAGAGCAAGGTGCGCGCGCGAGTCGGCGCGATCGGCTTCTCGGGCAAGGCCGGGGATACCAAGGTCAGCAGCCTGTCCGGCGGCGAAAAAGCCCGACTGCTGCTCGGCCTCGCCACCTTCCATGCCCCGAACATGATCATCCTCGACGAGCCGACCAACCACCTCGATATCGACAGTCGCGCCGCGCTGGCCGAGGCGATCAACGAGTTCCCCGGCGCCATCATCATGGTGTCGCACGACCGCTATCTGATCGAGGCCTGCGCCGATCAGTTGTGGGTCGTCGCCGATCACACCGTCACACCCTACGATGGCGACCTCAACGACTATCGCGGCGCGGTGTTGTCGGCGCGCGGCGCGCGCACCAGCACACGGGATCGGTCCGAGCGCAATAGCGACAAACCGCCGCGCCAGAAGAGCGAGAAACGTGTTTCGCCCAAGCAGCGGATCGCCGAGGCCGAAGCCGAAATCGAACGCATTACCGCGATCATCGCCAAGATCGATGCCGCGCTGGCGCTGCCGGATTTGTTCCAGCGTGATCCCAAGCAGGCTGCGCAACTCGGCAAGGCCCGTGCCGCGGCTGCGGATGCGTTGCAACGCGCCGAAGATGCCTGGCTGACAGCCAGCGCCGACGCCGACGAGCGCGTCAACTGACATCGTCAGCGCCTCGCCTGAGATCAACGAATGAGGCTGGAAGACCTAACCGGTCTGCTGCTTCTTCGACTTTGCGCGGGTGGGCTTCGCCGGCGCAGCTTCAGGCGCCTTTTCGATTGAGCTCAAACGTCCTGCCCGGAACGTGTATATCCCGGCACGCGGTCCTCGCGCGTAGGTCAGCACAACAACCCGCTCACCGGCGCTGTTCGACAGATTGACGTTATCGGGAGTACCGGCTCCGCGCACGACGTCGCATTCCGTGTGACCCAGCGCGACATGCCCGCTTGTTGCCGAAGCGGTTGTGGTCGGCGCAGCCGCTGGCCCATTCGATAATGCATTAGCGTCCGCAGGAGGCGCTGCGCCAGCGCATTGCCCGTCCGCACTGATGAGATCGTCGGGCGTAACCGGCTTGTCGGGCGTCAGCGGCGGCGTCTCGATCGAGACGTTTTTTATGAATGTCCGACCGGGACGCGAAAACCAAGCCGCATCCTTCGACATCAGGTCCGATGAGAACACATCGGACATACTGGCGCCTGCGCAGCCGCCGAGTAGCGGAGCGAGAACCGTCAGAGCCATTAATGTCACGTTACGCGTCGAGGGTCTTTGCACGTTGAACTTCAATCCCGTCGTGGAAGCCTTGGTCCATCATCTCTTTGCGGCGTCACCGTGACCGGTCACTACCGTCCGCAAATATCACTAAAATTCTAATAAAACTATTCACGGCGCTGCCAGCGGCCGCGGTCGTCGGCCTGCCAATAAGTGACTGCAAAGCCCCGCGCCTTGCCGTCGCGCCAGGCGGCGCGGGCGTTATCCACCGCATCGGCGTCGTCACCATCGAACATCAACACGACACGCTCATAGCTCTCGGCGTCCGCGGGCAAGGCCGCATTGTCGACGAGGAACCGGACCTGCGCGGCGTTCGGATTACCCTGCTCCACTGCCAGCACGATGGGTTGCTCCGCGGCGTCGCTGGTCTGCCAGGTCGCATGGGGAAGGAATGAATCTTCCTTATAAGTCCACAAATGCGAGTCGAGCGCCTCGACCCGCTCGACCGAGCCGGCTTGCACGACGACGCGCCAACCGCGCTCGAGTGACTTCTCAAGAAGCGGAGGCAAAACGTTCTCAAGTTTCATGTTTTGCATATGGTAGAATAGCACTTCGGTCATCGCCGGGCTTCATAGTGCTCCGCGACCAGACGATCCAGCAAGCGCACGCCGTAACCCGACCCCCAGCTCTGGTTGATGTCGGTTTTCGGCGCGCCCATCGCGGTGCCGGCGACATCGAGATGCGCCCACGGCGTGTTGTCGACGAAGCGCTGCAGGAATTGCGCGGCGGTGATCGAGCCGCCGTGACGGCCGCCGGTATTCTTCATGTCAGCGGACTGGGAGTCGATGAGCTTGTCGTATTCCGGGCCGAGCGGCATGCGCCAGACACGCTCGCCGGTCGCCTGCCCGGCCGCCGACAGCCGTTCCGCCAATTGATCGTTGTTGGAGAACATGCCGGCATACTCAGTGCCGAGCGCCACCATGATCGCACCGGTCAGCGTGGCCAGATCGACCATAAACTTCGGCTTGAATTTCTGTGCCACGTACCACAGCACATCAGCCAGCACGAGGCGGCCTTCCGCATCGGTATTGATGATCTCGATGGTCTGGCCCGACATCGAGGTGACGATATCGCCCGGACGCTGCGCATTGCCGTCCGGCATATTCTCGACGATGCCGATGGCTCCGATGGCGTTGACCTTGGCTTTGCGCGCCGCGAGCGCGTGCATCAGGCCGACCACGCAGGCGGCACCGCCCATATCGCCTTTCATCTCCTCCATGCCGCCAGCAGGTTTGATAGAAATGCCGCCGGTATCGAAGCAGACGCCCTTGCCGACAAAAGCCACCGGCTGCTCGCCACGCTTACCGCCGTTCCAGCGCATGATGACGGTGCGGCTCGGCTGAGTTGAGCCCTGCCCGACTCCGAGCAGCGCGCCCATGCCAAGCCTGGTCATCGCCTTGACGTCGAGCACCTCGACATTGACGCCAAGCTTGCGCAAATGTGTGGCGCGCCGCGCGAATTCGACCGGATACAGCACATTCGGCGGTTCATTCACGAGTTCCCGCGCCAGCACGACCCCATCCACAATATGGCTTTGCGGACTGAACGCCTTGCGCGCGGCCGCTACATCGCCGACGGCAACCGAAACATCGGTGCGTGTCGCACCGTTGTCGTCATCCTTCTTTTTGGTTTTGTAGCGATCGAATTTGTAGGCCCGCAGCCGTACGCCCGCGGCAACATTTGACGCCTGCGCCGCAGTCATCGCCGCGGCAGGCAATTCGGCAAACATCGTCACCGCACCGCCGCCTGCAAGCACTTTGCCCGCAGCAACGCCGCCAAGTCGGAGCAAATCTTTCTCCGTCAGCGTCGATGCCTTGCCAACACCGACGATAAGCAAGCGGTCCGCCTTGACGCCGTCCGGCGCGAGAATATCGAGCGTCGCCGCCAATTTGCCTTTGAACCGATTTGCAATTGCCGCACGCCTGACGACATTAGCCGCCGCACCCAGCGCCTTGCGCGTAGCCGGGCCGAATTTCAAGGTGTCATCACAAAATGCGACCAGAGTGCCACGCACGGCAATCGAAAACGGAACGAAGCCGAGCTTCACGGCGTCTGGCATGAGCTAAATCCTCCAATGAGCGCGGCAATCGCACATGCACGCGTGGCAAGTCCGGCGGGTATCGCGGTTCGTCTTTTCTTTCGTGGCCGCAGCCGTTTCGTCAAGACACAATCCTGAATGACGGACGCAAATCCGACATAACTCATTAACGATACTTCACATGGGCCACGGGACAGCCATTTTGTTGACCAATCAAAGAGATGGTATGCTTTAGAGAACTGGATTGGGAGTTCCGGCAATCGCCCGTGGGGGATTCATTGCGAATCTGGGCAATGTCCGGCGTTTCCAGGTCAAAGGATGGGGATCGTTGCGCCCGATGGGCTCTATCGACAGGTATATTTTTCGGACGACGCTGGCATCGTTTGCACTGGTCCTGATCAGCCTCACCGGCGTGATCTGGATTACGCAAGCGCTGCGCGGCATTGATCTGATGACCAGTCAGGGCCAAACCATCCTGACTTTCCTCGGCGTGACGAGTCTGGTGATTCCGGCGCTGATCCTCGTTATTGCGCCCATCGCGCTGATGATCGCGATCACCCATACGCTCAACAAGCTCGCCAACGACTCCGAAATCATCGTCATGAACGCCGCCGGCCTGTCGCCGATCCGGCTGTTCGTCCCCTTCCTCTATGCGACGATGGTCGTGGCCGTTGTCGTCGCCTTCATCGCCGCCTACCTCGCGCCCGACGGCATGCGCCGGATCAAGCAATGGGATGCCGAGATCACCGCCGACGTGCTCGCCAACATTCTGCAGCCCGGACGCTTTTCACAACTCGACCAGAATTTGACGATCCGCATTCGCGAACGTCAGCCCGGCGGCGTGCTGGCCGGCATCTTCGTCGACGACCGGCGCGATCCGAAGGAACGCATCAGCATCATCGCCGACCGTGGCACGGTGCTGAACAATGAGCGCGGCTCGTTCCTCGTGCTGCAGGACGGCCATCTCGAGCGGTTCGAAACCGGCAAGCAAGACCCGGCGCTGGTGTCGTTCGACCGATATGCCTTCGACATGTCGAAATTCTCCAATCGCAGTTCGGACGTCATTTACGGCATCCGCGAGCGTTATCTGTGGGAACTGATTTCGCCCCCCGAAGACGACACCATGTACAAGCAGCTGCCGGGGCAATTCCGAGCCGACTTGCACGACCGGCTGATGGCGCCCATCTACCCGTTCGCGTTCGCAGCTCTGACCTTCGCGTTTCTCGGCACGCCGCGCACCACACGACAGAGCCGCAATTTCTCCATCGGCAACGCCATTCTCGCTGTGTTCGGTCTGCGCATGATCGGCTTCGCCTGCTCGGTGATGGCGGTGAAGTCGCCGCTCGCCGTACTGGTGCAATATTTGATGCTGTTGCTGGCCCTTGGCGTCAGCGTCTGGATCATCCTGACCGGCGCAGTCATCGAGCCACCGGCGCGCCTCGTCGAGGCCATCAACAGGTCGAACGCGCGCCTGCTGCGCCTGTTCGGACGCCCGGTGGCCTCATGAGCATGCTGATCAACACACTGGGGCGCTATTTCGCCGGGCGCTTCCTGATCTCGGCGCTCGGGGTGTTCGCCAGCATCTTCGTGCTGCTGGTGCTGGTCGACTACATCGAAATGGTGCGCCGGACATCCAGCCTTGCCTCGGTCTCGGCGGTCATGGTCGCGGAAACATCGCTGTTTCGCGTGCCGCAACTCCTGGAGAAATTGACCCCGTTCTGCGTTCTGATCGGCGCCATGACCTGCTATCTGGCGCTGTCGCGGCGGCTCGAACTGGTGGTGGCACGCGCCGCCGGCGTCTCGGCATGGCAATTCGTGTCGCCGGCGCTCGCCAGCGCCCTGCTGCTCGGGATATTCGCCACGACAGTCTACAATCCGGTGTCCGCCGATCTGCGCGAACGTTCTAAGCAGCTCGAAGCCATCCTGTTCGGCAGCGCGCCAGGCGGCGGATTGCAGGAGGCCTCCGGTTTCTGGATCAACCAGATCAACACCGAAGGCCAGGCCATCATCAACGCTGCCCGCAGCGAGCAGCAGGGCCAGCGCCTGACCGGGCTCACTGTGTTCCGCTTCGACCCGAACAACCAGTTCCAGGAGCGAATCGAGGCGCGCGAGGCAACGCTCGAGAACGGCTTCTGGCTGTTTAAAACGGTACAAAGATACTCCCTCGATAGCCCACCCGTGAATCAGGACAGCGTCCGTTTGGCCACCAGCCTGACCCCGGCGCAGGTCCGCAATAGCTTCTCCACCCCAGAGACTGTGTCATTTTGGCAACTTCCGACTTACATCAGATCGTCCGAAAGTTCGGGCTTCGCCAGCGCCGGCTACCGGCTGCAGTATCACAAGCTTGTCGCACAGCCGTTTCTGCTGATTGCGATGGTGATGTTGGCTGCCGCCGTGAGCCTGCGCTTCTTCCGTTTCGGCGGAGTTCAAAAGATGGTTTTGAGTGGCGTGGGTGCGGGCTTTCTGCTCTATGTTCTCTCCAAAGTGACCGAGGATTTGAGCAAGGCCGAATTGATGCATCCAATCGCTGCGGCGTGGCTACCTGTATGTGTAGGTGGCCTCACCGGATTTTTGGCCCTGCTGTATCAGGAGGACGGGTAGTGGCCGTTGTCGCCACCCGCCAAAGGCTGACGGCTGACTTGATGCGACGCACTGACCTGCGCCGCGATCGAGGGAGTTTGTCTGCGTTCATCCGGGCGCTGTACCTCGGCGCCGCGGCCGCGTGCCTGATGCTGCCTGCCGCCCCGGCTCTGGCGCAGGGCTACACCTACAATCGCCCGCATACGCGTCCGAAGCCGCCTCCGCCGCCCGCCAGCAGCACCGGCCAGATGCTCGTGCAGGCAACCGAGGTCGATTACGACTACAATAACTCGCGCGTTTCGGCGGTCGGCAACGTCCAGATGTTCTACAACGGAACGTCGCTGCAGGCTGACAAGGTCATCTACGACCAGAAGACCAAGCGGCTCCATGCCGAAGGCAACATCCGCCTCGAGGATGCCGACGGCAAAATCACCTACGCCAACATCCTCGATCTGAGCGACGACTACCGCGACGGCTTCGTCGATTCGCTGCGCGTGGACACCGCCGACCAGACCCGCATGGCGGCGTCGCGCGCCGATCGCGCTGAGGGCAACTACACGGTGTTCCAGAATGGCGTCTACACCGCCTGCGCACCGTGCCGCGACAATCCGAAGAAGCCGCCACTGTGGCAGGTCAAGGGCGCACGCATTATTCACGACCAGACCGAGAAGATGCTCTACTTCGAAGATGCGCGTCTCGAGTTCTTCGGCGTGCCGATGGCGTATCTGCCATATTTCTCGACGCCAGATCCGACGGTCAAGCGCAAGACCGGCTTCCTGATGCCCGGCATGACCTCCGGAACCGGCATCGGCTTCGGTGTGGACGTCCCATTCTACTGGGCGCTGGCCCCGGATTATGACGCGACCATTACGCCACGCATCACTACGCGTCAGGGCGTGTTGATGCAGGGCGAATTCCGTCAGCGGCTGATCAACGGCTCGTATCAAATCCGCGCCTACGGTATCGACCAGCAGGATCGCAGTGCCTTCACCGGCCAGCCCGGCGATCGCGATTTGCGCGGCGGCGTCGAGACCAAGGGTCAGTTCGCGATCAACGACAAGTGGGTTTGGGGCTGGGATGGTGTCGCGCTGTCCGACTACACCTTCCTGTCGGACTATCGGCTGTCGCAATACCGCGATCCGTTGAACGCCTTCCTCAGCCTGCCGACCGAGGCGATATCGCAGCTTTATCTGACCGGCGTCGGCAACCGCAGCTACTTCGACGCGCGCACGATCTATTACCTCAGCTTCTCGGGCAACCAGTCGCAGGTACCGATCATCGCGCCGGTGGTCGACTATTCAAACGTGTTCAACTACCCAATCCTCGGCGGCGAGGTCAGCTACAGGACAAACTTCCTCAACCTGACGCGCGATCAGGCGGTGTTCGATCCGATCACGACGAACGCCAGTGTTAACGGGTTATGCAGCCTCACCTCGGCCGATCCGCTCGCGCGCACACCGGCCAACTGCTTGCTGCGCGGCATGCCCGGCACCTACACGCGGCTGTCGGCCGAAGCCCAATGGCGCCGATCGTTCACCGACAGTGCCGGCCAGATCTGGACGCCGTTCGCGTCGCTCCGAGCCGACGCCATCAATGCCTCGATCTCGAACCAGCCGGGCGTTTCCAACTATCTGCCTGTCGGCGACACGCAGGTGATCCGTGCGATGCCAACGGTCGGCTTCGAATACCGCTATCCGTTCATCAACGTGCAGCCGTGGGGAACCACGACGCTGGAGCCGATCGCGCAAGTCATCGTCCGTCCCAACGAACCCTACGCCGGCAATCTCCCGAATGAAGATTCGCAGAGCATGGCGTTCGATACGAGCAATCTTTTCAGCGTCAACAAATTCTCCGGCTACGATCGCATCGAGGGCGGCGGCCGCGCGAACGTCGGCGTTCAGGCCACGACGCAGTTCAACCAAGGCGGCGCGATCAAATTCATGTTCGGACAATCGTACCAATTGTTCGGCCTGAACTCGTTCGCGGTGGCCGACGTCACCAATACCGGCGTCGATTCCGGATTGCAGCGGACGGCCTCGGACTACGTCACCAGCCTCGCTTATTCGCCGAACAGCACCTACAACTTCAGCACCCGCGCGCGCTTCGACGAAGCGACGGGCAGCCTTCAGCGCTTCGAAGCCGAAGGCCGCGCCAACTTCAATCGCTGGTCGGTCAGCATGCTGTACGGCGACTATGCGCCGCAGCCCGACCTCGGCTACCTCACCCGGCGCTCCGGCATCCTTGGCTCCGGCTCCGTCAAGCTCGCTTCGAACTGGGTGGTCAGCGGTGGCGCGCGTTGGGATCTCGAAGCCCAGAAGATCAACCAGTACACAGTCGGTGCCGGGTACGTCGACGATTGCTTCGTGCTCGCTGTCAACTACGTGACTTCTTACACCTATCTTGCCGGAGCGACGCCGCCACAGCTTAGCCATGCTGTCATGCTGCAACTCGGGTTGCGCACGCTTGGCAATACGACCGCAGGTTCGACCGGCGGCGGGATCATCCAGTAGCCCTCAATTATCTCGGACTGGGGACGACAGGATCGGCCAAGTGAGAACGCTTTCCAACAAGGTAGTGCGATACATTTGACGATGACGACCACATCATTCCTCCGATCTCTGTCACTTATTCTCGCTAGCGTGGCCGGCCTCGCGATGACGGTCGCGACATCGCCGATCCACGCCCAGGGTGTCGCCGTCATGGTCAATGGCGAACCGATCACCAACTTCGATATCGATCAGCGGGCCCGTTTGATGGGGCTTTCGGGAAAGAAGGCCAGCCGCCAGGAAGTACTCGACGAGCTCATCAACGAGAAGCTCAAGATCAAGGAAGGCAAGAAGTACGGCGTCGATCCCTCGGGCGTCGATATCGACTCGTCTTACAATGCGATGGGTCAGCGAATGCGGCTGACGCCGGAACAACTGACCAAGATGCTCGAAAGCAAGGGCATTCGACCGGCGACGCTGAAAGGGCGCATCAAGGCGGAAATCGTTTGGGGCAGTCTCGTGCGTGGCCGCTTCAAGGACAGCCTGTTGGTCGGCGAAAAAGCCGTTCGCGCCGCCGCCGGCGAAACAGGCAATGCGCGAGAAGGCACCAGTTACGAATATCGCATGCGCCCGATCGTGCTGATCGTCCCTCGTGGCTCGCCGTCATCGGTGGTGGATTCGCGGCGGCGCGAGGCCGAAGCGATGCGCAGCCGGGTGCAGAGTTGTGACGATGCCAAGCAGCTTTTCAGCACCATGCAGAACACAACGATCCGCGAGATCGTCATCAAGACGTCGGCGGATTTGCCCGCAGCGCTCCGCGAACTTCTCGACAAGACCGAAATCGGACATTTGACGCCGCCGGAGGTGACCCGACAGGGCGTCGAAATGGTGGCGCTCTGCGATCGCAAGACGACGACGGCAGATACGCCGCGCGAACGCGAAATTCGCGAGAAACTTTATTCGCAGAAATTCGATGCCCGGTCGAAGTCGTACCTTGAGGATCTTCGCAAGGCTGCCATGATCGAGTATCGGCAGACCCGTTAGCGTATCGTGGCCGACGCCAGCGTCATTCGGCGCGCCGCGCTCCCTAACGACGATGGTTTGGTGCCGGATCACTCCAAGGCAGGGACATGTTGAAACCTCTCGCGCTGACGATCGGTGAACCTGCCGGCATCGGGCCGGATATTACGATCGAGGCGTGGCGCCGCCGTGCCGACCTCAATGTACCGCCCTTCTATCTGCTCGGCGATCCGGGCTTTCTCGGTAAACGCGCGGAACGGCTTGGAGTCGAGGTGACGCTTGCGAAAGTCACGCCCGCGGATGCATGCGAGGCCTTTGCCGAAGCGTTGCCCGTCGTGCCGATCGGCCATATTCCAACCGCGAAACCCGGCCTGCCCGACGACAGCAGCGCCAAGGTCGCCATTGCATCGATCCGCCAGGCCGTCGACGATGTCAACGCCGGCCACGCCGCCGCGGTCGTTACAAATCCCATCGCCAAAAGCGTGCTGTATCGTGCGGGCTTCAGCCACCCCGGCCATACCGAATATCTTGCCGAGCTTGCCGCCACCGACGGCAGAGTGCCGCTCCCTGTGATGATGTTGTGGTCGCCGACGCTCGCTGTGGTGCCGGTCACGATTCATGTTTCTTTGCGCGACGCCATCGCGCAGCTGAGCAGCGAGTTGATCGTCAGCACGGCCCGGATCCTCGTCAAAGATATGATCGCTCGCCTTGACATTGCCCGACCGCGGCTCGCCATCGCTGGATTGAATCCGCATGCGGGCGAGGACGGCGCGCTTGGCAGCGAAGATCAGGCCATTGTTGCCCCCGCAGTCGCGACACTGCGCGCGGACGGCATCGATGCGACGGGACCGCTGCCTGCCGACACCATGTTCCATGCGGCTGCGCGCAAGAAATACGATTGCGCGGTTTGCATGTATCACGATCAGGCGCTGATCCCGATCAAGACGCTCGCGTTCGACGATGGCGTCAATGTCACGCTTGGCCTGCCGTTCATCCGCACCTCGCCCGACCATGGCACGGCCTTCAACATCGCCGGCACCGGCGCGGCGAATCCGTCCAGCCTCATCGCCGCGTTGAAACTCGCTGCTCGCATGGCGGCACCTCACGCATGAGCGGCATCGACGACCTGCCGCCGCTACGCGAAGTCATCAAGCGGCATCAGCTCTCTGCACGCAAATCGCTGGGCCAGAACTTCCTTCTCGACCTCAACCTCACGGCACGCATTGCGCGCGCCGCCGGTCCGCTCGACGATGCGACGGTGATTGAGATCGGCCCCGGACCCGGCGGGTTGACGCGCGCACTGCTGGCGCTGGGCGCCAAACGCGTCATCGCCATCGAGCGCGACGAGCGCGCGGTGGCGGCGCTGGAGGAAATTTCCGCGCGCTATCCGGGACGGCTGCATATCGTCAACGACGACGCCATGCAGTTCGATCCCCGCCCCTTGCTCGGCAACGACCGCGCCAAGATCGTCGCCAACCTGCCCTACAACATTGCCACCACGCTGCTGATCGGCTGGCTGTCGACTGAACCATGGCCGCCGTGGTTCGACATGATGGTGCTGATGTTCCAGCGCGAAGTCGCGGAGCGCATCGTTGCGCACGATGACGAAGAGGCTTACGGGCGGCTGGCCATCCTTGCCAACTGGCGCGCCGAAACCAAAATTCTATTCGATATCTCGCCCGCCGCGTTTGTCCCTCCACCCAAGGTGACATCCTCCGTCGTGCGACTGATCCCGCGCGCGCAGCCGTTGCCCTGCGACCGCAAGTCGCTCGAACAAGTCGCGGCTGCCGCTTTCGGCCAACGCCGAAAGATGCTGCGGCAGAGCCTCAAATCGCTTGGCGCGGATCCCGCCCGGCTGGCCGCTGCCGCCGGCATCGACCCGACGCGCCGCGCCGAAACCATTCCCGTCGCCGGCTTTGTTGCCATGGCGCGCGAATTGGCCAATATTCGTTCCGAGAAGAGTTGAACGATCACAGGGAGATATCGCCATGGCGCAGATGCGTCGACAATCGCTGGTTAAATTCGACGCGCCGCTGTGCGAGACCATCGTCGAGACCCCGAAGGCGCAGGGCAAGGAAGTGCTGGTGCGGATCGAACGCTGCGGCCTGTGCCATTCCGATCTGCACATTCAGGACGGCTACGCCGATCTCGGCGGCGGCAAACGCCTCGATACCACGCGTGGCATGAACCTGCCCTTCACGCTCGGCCACGAGATCGCCGGCGTTGTCGACGAAGTCGGCTCTGAAGTCTCGAAGGATCTCATCGGCAAGAAGAAGGCGGTGTTTCCGTGGATCGGCTGTGGCCAGTGTCCCGATTGCCTCAACGGCGATGAAAACCTTTGTGCCAAACAACGCTTCCTTGGTGTGTCGATTGACGGCGGATTCGCGACGCACGTCCTCGTTCCTGATGCAAAGTATCTGCTCGACTACGATCCGTTGCCGGTCAATATGGCAGCCACGCTGATGTGCTCGGGCGTTACTGCCTATGGTGCACTCAAGCGTCTCGTCGATCGTCCGCGCCAACGCAACCTGCTGCTGATCGGCCTAGGCGGCGTCGGCATGATGGGGCTGGCGTTCGCGCAAGCCATGTTCAAGCAGAAGATTTCAGTGGCCGACCTGAGCCCGGCCGCGCGCGAGACGGCGCTGAAGAACGGCGCGTCCGTCGCTTACGATCCGACCGAACCTGATGTCGTCAAGCGCATCCTCAAGGAAACCGGCGGCGGCTTCGATGGCGTCGTCGATTTCGCCGGCAACGAGAAGTCGATGGCCTTCGCCGTTGCGGTCGCGGCGCGCGGCGGCAAGGTGGTGGTCTCCGGACTGATGGGCGGCAATTTCAGCCTGCCGATGGTGCAGTGGATTTACAAGCGACTGACCGTCGAAGGCTTCATGGTCGGCACCTTGGAAGAAGGCAAGGAATTGATGGCGCTGGCGCGTGCAGGCAAGGTCAAGCCGACGCCGATCCGCGAGGAGCCGATGGCCGACGTGCAGAAGTGGATCGATGAACTGCGCGCCGGCCGGGTGGTCGGCCGCATCATGCTGCGGAATTAATTCCAACGGCACAGAGCCGGGCGGCCTGTCCCCCGGCTCTGTGATCCACCGCACTTCTGCATTGCCCCCGCCGCCGCTATAGTCAGCGCCGTATCATTCGTCATCACCGGATGAATTGGAATGGGTCGGGGCATCAAACACTTTTTCGAACGCCGCATGATTGCCGCGGCATTGGCAGCTGCGTGTCTGTTTCTGGTCGGCGGCGCACCTGCATCAGCCGAAAAACGCGTCGCGCTAGTGGTCGGCAATTCGTCATATCAAAACATCGCACGGCTCGATAATCCGAAGAACGACGCGGCGTTGATGGCCGAAACGCTGGGTGCGCTGGGCTTTACGCTGGTCGGCGGCGGCGCCCAGCTCGATCTCGAGAAGCCCGCGCTCGAACGCGCGGTGCAATCCTTCGGTCAGCAAATTCACGGCGCCGATGTTGCGCTGTTCTATTATGCCGGTCACGGCGTACAGGTTTCGGGCTCCAACTACCTCGTCCCCGTCAATGCCAATCCGACGCGCGAAGCCGATGTCGATTTCCAGATGGTCGACGTCAATCTGGTGCTGCGCCAGATGCAAGGCTCCGGCACCCGCCTCAACCTGGTGATCCTCGACGCCTGCCGCAACAATCCGTTCGGCGGTCGCGGCCTGCGGTCATCCGACGGCGGCCTCGCACAGATGCGCGCGCCGGAAGGCACCTTGATTTCATATGCGACACAACCGGGCAGCGTGGCGCAGGACGGCACCGACGGCCATAGCCCCTACACCCGTGCGCTTGCCACCACGGTTCGCCGCGCCGGGCTCGACATCTTCCAGACCTTCAATCAGGTCGGCCTCGCGGTGAAGCGTTCGACCGGCGGCGCGCAGCAACCGTGGGTATCGTCCTCGCCGATCGACGGCACGTTCTATTTCGTGCCGCCTGCGCCCGCGCCATCGTCCGCGGCCGAGCAACAGGAAGCCCGGCTCAGCGTTGCGCCTCGGCTCGACGACGATGCGACGCCGATCTCCAACGCGGCGCGTTTGCAGGAAGTCGGCCAGCGCCTCTACGAACTCAATTTCGATCCGGAACTGGATGTCGGCAAGGACGGACTGAAGGTCGCCATCCGCAGCTTTCAGTCGGTCAACAACCTGCCGCAGACCGGCGAAGCGACCGAAGGACTGTTGCGACGGTTGCGTGACGCACAGCAAGTCGGACCGTGGGGCTCCATTGTCTACGGCGTCGAGTCCGGCAAGTGGGGGCTGTCATGGGGACACAATTCACGCAAGGAAGCCGTCGCCGACGCACGCGGCAAATGCGGCGCATCGAAGTGCACTATTGAACTCAGCTTCTACGGCAAGAGTTGCGGCGCCTTCGCTGCCTCCGGCAAACAATGGTCGATGATGGAGCGCAGCAGCATCGATAAAGCCAAGCGGGTCGCGCTTGACGCTTGCAGCAAGCCCGGCAAATCATGCGACATCGTCGGCGCGGTTTGCGCTGACGGCTCCGGCCTTCCCGCAAAGCAGCCGTGATGTAATTCCGAAAGACACCAATCGATCCTCACACGCCATCTATTGAAAGCAGATTGCCGATGCACAGTTCGATTCATTGCCAGCCGTTGATCTCCCTGTTCAGCGCATCGCTGTTGTTGGCCATGACCTGCAGCGTTCAAGCGGCCACCACTGATCGGTTGTCGAATTCAACGTCGGCCGCACCCGTGCGTATCATGCTGGCGCAATCCGGCAGCATGGGCGGCACCATCGGAAATCAGGAAAAATCCCTATCGGGATCGCGCGACGCGGAACCGGCACGCCCAGCGCAACGCAGTGCGCCCAAGGAAAACCGGAAGCCCGCGGCAGCAAGCGGTGGTGGAGGTGGTGGCAACTATGACGGCGCGTGGTCGATATCGAGTGCAGGCATCACTTGCTCAGATACGTTCAGGGAAACGGTGGTTGTGCGAGGCACCCGGATGACCGGCAACTACGGCGGCGGCTCGGTGAGCGCTAGCGGATCAGTTAGTGGAAGCGGCAACTACAACGGCGTTGGCGTGACCAGTCAGGGCCGATTCTCCGGCCGCAGCGGTTCGGGAACGTTCCAGCGCTCGGACGGCTGTCACGGTCGCTGGACGGCATCGAAACAATAGGCAGTTCCCTTTCAACGTCCGCGCGCGAACAGCGCTGACAATCGCGCATCGGATCACTCGGGCACGCGTGGCGGCCCGAATTAAACCTCACACTTTCCGGATTTACGGCCCATTGAGACCCAACTTGTCACCGAAAACCTAACGGTCACAGTTGAGTGCAGTCGGACGACGCCGGAGGGGATATGCGACATCATCACAGTTTCTGGGCCGGAGCCATGCTCGCCGGCCTCGTCGCAAGTGGTACGGCCTTCGCGGCACCCGAAGCCGCAGCGCCCACAGCAACGACAACCGAATGTCTCGCCAAGCCGAAGGACGCGACACCGCCCGGCGGACATTGGTACTACCGCACGGATCGCGCCACCAAGCGCAAGTGCTGGTTCGTCGGCGACGCGTCGACGAAATCCGCCGAAGTCGCGACGAAGAAACCGGCGCCGCCCGCCACGTCGGAGGCCATGGCAAAGGAGGTTCCGCCATCCGTCAGCAACGCGCGCGCCGAGATGCAAACTCCGAACGCCACGTCGGAAGACGAAACGCTGCAAGAATCCATCTGGCCACCGCTGCCGGACACCGCCGCAGCCAACACCGCGCAGGCTGACGCGTCTGACAATCCGGCTTCAACGGCTGGCGCTGCACGGTCGACTCCGGACGCCGCAATCAGTGCACCTGCTCCCGATATCGGCCTGCTCGCGCAGCCAACGCCAACCGCTGCCCCCTACCTCAAGCCCATTCCCGAAACCAACAACGCGGTCGTGCAAACCGCTCAAGCTGCGGTGCCCCCGGCACAAGCGCTCGCAACAGCAAGCGAACCTGCATCGACGTCCGGCACAAGTTCGATGCCGACATTGCTGGCAGCGCTGGCCTGCGCACTTGGACTCGCCGCGATCATCGGCGGCGTTGTGATGAAATTCAGCGAACGGCCGGGCACAAGCGAACCCCGCGCAGATATCCGTCCTCGTCGGCGTGAAATCTGGAGCAACATCGCGACCGATGAGATGCCGAAATCCTATCGCGCGATGTCGCCCCCGACGAACCTCGACGAGATCACTCCCGCGCCCCATGACCTCGAAAATTCCGATCAGGACATCGAGCAACTGCTCAGCAAGGTTTCGCGCCGCAGAGCCGCCTGATAGATCCGACCGCGGCTATTGCCCGAGCTGCTTCTGCAGGCTGCGCACGAACTCGGTCAACCCGGTGCGGCGCTCGCGCTTGAGACGCTCGGCCTTGAGGATCGATTGCACCTCGGCAAACGCATCCTCGATGGTGTGATTGACAACGATGTAGTCGTATTCAGCCCAGTGACTCAATTCATGGCTGGCGCGGCTCATGCGCCCGCGAATGACATCGTCGGAATCCTGCGCGCGCGTGTGCAACCGCTTCTCGAGATCGCCGGCCGATGGCGGCAGGATGAAAACGCTGACTACATCCTTGCCGGCCTTCTCACGCAATTGCTGCGTGCCTTGCCAGTCGATATCGAACAGCACGTCCTCGCCTGCAGTCAGCGCCGCTTCAACGGGGGCGCGCGGCGTTCCGTAGCCATTGTCGAACACCGTCGCCCATTCGAGCAGATCGCCGTTATCGGCCATGGCCTGAAATCGCGCATGATCGACGAAGAAATAATCACGTCCGTCGACTTCGCCGGGACGCATCGGCCGCGTCGTCACCGACACCGACATGCGCAAACCCGCCATGCGCTCGATCAAGAGCCGCGACAGCGTCGTCTTGCCCGCGCCGGACGGCGACGACAGCACGAACATCAATCCGCGCCGTTCGACCCCATCAGCCTTGTGACCACTCTCCCCCATCATCGATCACTCCAGGTTCTGCACCTGTTCGCGGAACTGCTCCACAACGTTCTTCAGCTCCAGCCCGGTGTTGGTCAATTCGAGATCGTTGGATTTAGAGCAGCAGGTGTTGACTTCGCGATTGAATTCCTGCGCCAGGAAATCCAGACGGCGCCCAACCGGGCCGCCCTTGCCGAGCAGGTCGCGGGCCTGCGATACGTGCGAGGCGATGCGGTCAAGTTCTTCGCGAATGTCGGCGCGCGTGGCGATCATTAGCGCCTCCTGCGTCAGCCGGTCGGAATCGAAGCGGTCCGATGCCGCGAGCAGCGTCGCGATCTGTTCGCTCAGCCGAGCACGGATAGCCTCAGGCTTGCGGCCGGGTGCGGCCTCGGCCCTGGCAGCAAGCGTTTCGATCTCGATCAGCCGCTGTCCCAGCACCGTACCGAGCGTCGCGCCTTCGCGCTTGCGCATATCGACGAGGCTCGTCAGCGCCTGCTCGAATGCCACCGCGACCGCCGAGCGAGCCGCCTGATCTTCAGCCTCGTCGACTTCCGGTTCGGCGACCTCGATGACGCCCTTGATTCCCATCAATCCATCGATGCTTGGCGCAACGGCGTCGATCCTGCCCGCCAATTCGGTGGCAATCTTCACCACGGCGTTGAGCACATCCGGATTGACCCGCACCGTCGAAGCCGCGCTACTGCGCTTGACGGTCAGATTGGCATAGACCGTGCCGCGCGCCAGCAATTCGGTGGCGCGTTTGCGTGCGACGAGTTCGACATCATCCCAGCCCGGCGGCAGCCGCATCCGGAAGTCGAAGCCCTTGGCGTTGACCGATTTCAGTTCCCACTCGAACGCATAAGGTCCGCTGGTGCCGTGGCTTCTCGCAAAGCCGGTCATGCTCGACAGCGCCATCGCGTCATCATCTCCTGATCGAGGGGTGGGAAATACTCTGGACTCACCGCAACTTTAGCGCGGATCGCCCAAAAGCGCATGCCGGCGAGGCTACTCAACGGCAGAGCTATGGTGTAGCCCGAATTATGCGCGCATGAAATGCATTGGCCGTAGATATTACGGCCAGTTGCTATCGTTGCGCGACCGGCGGAGTCGCCGTCGATTCCGCGGCGCCTTGGCGCGGATTTCCGGCCTTGCGGCCACGCTTCTGCGGCTGCGACGGCGTCGCGGATTTCGGCGCGTCGGCATTCTCCTCGGGCGCATTGGCCGCGGGTGCCGCGGCATTCGCGGGCGGATCGTCCGGCGGCTCGACCGTATCGTTCTGGATCTGCTTTTCCAGCGTCCGCAGCTTGGCGACGTTCTTCTGGTGCTGGTCATACGTCTCGGTAAACGTATGGCCGCCAGTGCCATCGGCCACAAAGAACAGGTCGCGGGTACGCGCCGGACTTGCAGTCGCTTCCAGCGATGCACGGCCCGGATTGGCGATCGGCCCCGGCGGTAGGCCATCCACCACATAGGTATTGTACGGCGACGGCTGCTGGATCTCGCTGCGCTTGATCGGACGGCCGAGCGTTCCCTTGCCGCCGACCAGTCCGTAGATGATGGTCGGATCAGACTGCAGCTTCATTTTTTTCTGCAGACGGTTGATGAACACCGCCGCGACCCGGCTGCGCTCGTTGGGTTTGCTGGTTTCCTTCTCGACGATCGAAGCCAGCGTCACCAGTTGCTCCGCCGATTTCAATGGCAGATCGGGGCTGCGACGCTCCCAGATTTCGGCCAGCGCACGACGCTGCGCCTGATGCATGCGCGCGATAACCTGATCGCGCGGCGTGCCGCGCGGGAATTTGTAGGTTTCCGGTAGCAGCGATCCCTCGCTGGGAATTTCGCGGATGGTTCCGGAGAAGATCTCGTTGTCGAGCAACCGTCCGACGATCTGTTCGGACGTCAGGCCTTCGGGGATCGTCACCGAATGCTGCACCACCTTGCCTTCGACGATGGTGCCGATGACATCGCGCAAGCTGGCATTCTTGCTGAAAGCATATTCGCCGGGCTTCATGTCCGATCGCGCCTTGAGCGCGAACACGCTGCCGATGAATGCCCAGCGATTGCTGTCGATGACGCCTTCACGCTGCAGAATATCGGCGATGTCCGTCATGCCCGAGCGGGACGGGATGTTGACGATCTTGTCTTCCTGCAGCGGCCCCGGCGCTTCCAGCTTCTGTTTGCCGTAAACATAGATGACGCCAGCGCCGATCATTGCGACCAGCAACAGCGTAATGATCGCATTCCCGACAATCACGAACGGATTGCGCGCGCGATCGGACCGCTTCGGCGGCGGCGGAACCTGCTCCGGCTCAAGCGCCGCGCGAGGGCTACGGGGAGAAATGGGCGGTCTCTCGCTCATGCAACCTGAGATCCTGTCGGTTCGGTCATCGTCGAATGCGGCCAGCATTCAACACTGGGTTCGCCCACCCTTGCTTCCGGTGCGACAATCACTTTGGCTTACGGCGTTCTTGCGACCAAAACAAATTTGTCTTCACAACCATCGCATTAACAGATTTCGACAGCGAATGCGGCGAAACGGTGGAACACGCCGCCTGACACTAATTCGTGACGCGGCGCACGATCACTGACGCATTGGTGCCGCCAAATCCAAACGAATTAGACAGCGCGACGTCGATCTGGCGCGAGCGCGCTTTCCACGGCACGAGATCGATTGCGGTGTCCACCGATGGCGTATCGAGATTGATCGTCGGCGGCGCGACATTGTCGCGAATCGCGAGGATGCAAAAGATGGTTTCGATTGCACCGGCCGCGCCGAGCAGATGCCCGGTAGAGGACTTGGTGGACGACATCGATACCTTCGACGCCGCATTACCCAGCAGACGCTGCGCTGCACCCAGTTCGATCTCGTCGCCGAGCGGGGTCGAAGTGCCGTGCGCGTTGATATAGTCGATATCCGCCGCGCTAATACCGGCACGCTTCATCGCCGCACTCATGCAACGATAGGCGCCATCGCCGTCGGGTGACGGCGCCGTGATGTGGTTGGCATCGCCGGACAGGCCGTAACCCACCACTTCGGCATAAATCTTCGCGCCCCGCTTCTTCGCGTGCTCGTATTCCTCCAGCACCACGATGCCGGCGCCCTCGCCCATCACAAAACCGTCGCGATCCTTGTCGTACGGACGCGAGGCCTTCTCGGGCGCATCGTTGAATCCGGTCGACAGGGCGCGCAGTGCGCAGAACCCGGCCATCGCGAGGCGATTGATCGGCGACTCGGTGCCGCCGGCGACCATGACGTCGGCGTCGCCCAGCGCGATCAAACGGCTCGCATCGCCGATCGCATGGGCGCCGGTCGAGCAGGCCGTGACAACGGAATGGTTCGGTCCCTTGAGACCGTGCTCGATCGAGACGTAGCCGGAGGCGAGATTGATCAAGCGCCCGGGAATGAAGAACGGCGACAGCTTGCGCGGCCCGCGTTCCTTCACCAGCACCGCGGCATCGGCGATTCCCGACAGGCCGCCGATGCCCGAACCGATCATGGTTCCCGTCGCGCAGCGCTCTTCCTCGGTGGACGGATGCCAGTTGGCGTCATCGAGCGCCTGGCGTGCAGCGCACATCGCAAAGACGATGAAGTCGTCGACCTTGCGCTGGTCCTTCGGCTCCATCCATTGATCGGCATTGAAGGTCCCGTCGCTGCCATCGCCCCGCGGAATGACGCAGGCGATCTGGCTGGAAAGGTCCGACACATCGAACGTGTCTATCCGCTTGGCACCGCTCTCGCTATTGAGAATGCGTTTCCAGCCGGGCTCGACGCCACAGCCGAGCGGCGTAACCATGCCAAGGCCTGTGACGACAACACGTCTCATATTCAGCCCTCCGGCCTTTTGTTTTGCATTTCACAACAAGAAGCCGGAGGAACGCTGAGCGGCGGCTCCACCGGCTTATACGTAGTCGTCTAGTGGAACGGATCTGACATTCGTAACCCCTTGGCTACGAATCTACCAAGCGCGGTCCAAATCCAAGAGAGTCCACAAACAACCTAAGTCCGTTCGTGGCCTTTCGTTTCAAACATTCGCTTAGCTTGCTGAAGACAAGCACGAATATTGGAGAATTTGGACCACTCAGGCGTCAGCTTTTCGCGTTCTTTTCAAGAAACTTGGTGGCATCGCCGACGGTCAGAATGGTTTCCGCGGCATCGTCCGGAATCTCACAACCGAATTCTTCTTCGAACGCCATCACGAGTTCGACAGTATCAAGGCTGTCAGCGCCGAGATCGTCGATGAAGCTGGCATTGTCGACCACCTTCTCTGGCTCGACACCCAGGTGTTCCACCACGATCTTCTTAACTCGCTCGCCAATCTCGCTCATCATTCAACCTCGTGCTTGTTCAATTTTGACCCGACCGCAAGATGATACGAGCCGTCGTGATGCGTCTATGTTGTATCCTGCCGCAGCTGCGAGCTGTGTCGATAGCCTCCGCCCCGATTGGCGAAGATACCGCACAACTGCGGCAGGCTTGGCAACGCCAATATACAGGGATTCAAAATCCTGCAATGGCGTTCTTTGCCTACCGGGCGGAGGTTCGGTTACCATACTTCCCCAGCCTTGACTATAAGCCAAGGCCGGCCAAGTCCCGGCCCCGTTTTGCGCCGCCCGCGCCGCAGATGCTTCAAATCATAGCCATTCCGCCATTGACGTGAATCGTTTGCCCGGTGACGTAGCCCGCCTCGTTCGAGCTCAGATAAACTGCAGCCGCGGCGATATCCTCGGGCGTACCCAGCCGTGCCGCGGGAACCTTAGACAGCACTGTTTCGCGTTGTTTTTCATTGAGGACATCGGTCATCGGCGTGGCGATAAAACCCGGTGCGATGCAGTTGGCGGTCACGCCGCGCTTGGCATATTCCGCGCCGAGCGTCTTGATCATGCCGATCAGTCCGGCCTTCGACGCCGTGTAATTGCCCTGCCCGGGATTACCGGTCACACCGACCACCGAGGTGATGGCGATGATGCGACCGAACCGCTTTCGCATCATCAGCTTGGTGGCGGCGCGCGCCAGACGAAAGGTCGCAGTCAGATTGATCTTGATGACGTCGTCCCAATCCTCGTCGCGTAGCTGCACGAACAGATTGTCCCGCGTGATGCCCGCATTGGCGACCAGAATATCCACCTGGCCCATTGCCTTTTCGGCAGCCGGTACCAGCGCCTCCACTTCGGCGGAATCCGAAAGATTGCACGGCAGAACGTGAACGCGGTCGCCAAGCTCGGCGGCCAGCTTCTCGAGCGCGTCGCGCCGCGTGCCCGAAATCGCCACCGTCGCGCCCTGGGCGTGAAGCGCTTTAGCGATCGCACCGCCGATGCCGCCCGTTGCGCCGGTCACAAGCGCGGTTCGTCCTGTCAGATCAAACATCGAAAACTCCCGATAGTTGGCGCATATCCAGCCCGCGATGCGGGTCCCGGTTACAGGGGGATAAGCGATTATGTCGAATGTGCCGCCGCAATCGCATCCTTGGCGGCGGTGATGTCGTTCGGGCCACCGACCGAAACGCCAACGGCGCCTTCGGCGATACGCTTGACCAGACCGCTGAGCACCTTGCCGGCGCCGATTTCGAGGAAACGCGTGACCCCTTGGCCGGCCATGTAGGCCACCGACTCGCGCCAGCGCACGGTGCCGGTAACCTGCTCCACCAGCCGGCGGCGAATCTCGTCCGGATCGGTAATCGGTGCCGCCAGCACATTGGAGACCAGTGGTGCGGCCGGGGCCTTGATCGTTACCTCGGCGAGCGCCTTGGCCATGGCATCGGCGGCAGGCTGCATCAGCCGGCAATGGAATGGTGCGGAGACCGGCAGCAGCATGGCTCGCTTGGCGCCCTTACTCTTGGCAATCTCGATGGCCCGCTCGACCGCCGCCTTGTCGCCGGAAACCACCACCTGGCCACCGCCATTGTCGTTGGCGGCCTGGCAGACCTCGTTCTGGGCGGCTTCCTGGGCAACTGCGACTGCCGCCTCGTAATCCAGACCGAGCAGCGCCGCCATGGCCCCGGCGCCCACCGGCACGGCCTTTTGCATGGCAAGGCCGCGGGTCCGCAGCAACCGGGCGGTATCGCTGACGGTGAAGCTGCCGGCTGCCGCCAGCGCCGAGTATTCGCCGAGCGAATGACCGGCGACGAAGGCCGCGTCCCGGGCCACCGAAACCCCGGCTTCCGCTTCCAGCACCCGCAGCGTCGCCAGAGAGACCGCCATCAGCGCCGGCTGGGCGTTTTCCGTCAGTTGCAGGGTCTCCGCCGGACCTTCCCAGATAGTGGCACTGAGCTTCTCGCCGAGGGCTGAGTCGACTTCGTCGAATACCGCGCGAGCTACCGGAAAGGCATCCGCCAGCGCCTTGCCCATGCCGACCGTCTGGGAACCCTGCCCCGGAAAGGTAAATGCTGCGGTCATTTGCGCCCCTGAAAATCCTGAAGTTGCGCCGTAAGACACCGCAGGCAGCCATTGTGTCAAGCAGGCGACTTCCGCCAACCTCCGGAATCGGCCCGAACACCCCTGTTCCGCACCACTTTTGCTTGCCAATACGGGAAAAAGCCGTATAACCCGCGCCATCCGTGGATCCCGGCCGGGAGCTGAACGGACGGTCTCAGCAATTTCTCCTTTCTGGCGAATTTGATGCGGCAGGACCAATCGGTCCGTCGTCCCGTGCTTCCGCCTTCTGAGCGTTCGAGTCCTTTCCGGAGGGTTCGAGGGGCTTGCCGCCGGGAACCGCGCCAACACTAGGAAAGGACTTCCATGCCTCTTTATGAGCATGTTTTTCTCGCGCGTCAGGACGCGAGCGCCCAGCAGGTCGAGGAACTGACCACGCAGATCACCGGTGTCATCTCCGGTCTCGGCGGCAAAGTGACCAAGACTGAGAACTGGGGCGTGCGCTCACTCACCTACCGCATGAACAAGAATCGCAAGGCGCACTTCGTGCTGCTCAACATCGACGGTCCGTCGGCAGTGGTTGCCGAGATCGAGCGTCAGGAGCGCATCAACGAAGACGTCATCCGTTATCTCACCGTCCGCGTCGAAGAGCACGAGGAAGGCCCGTCGGCGATGATGCGCAAGGCCGATCGCGATCGTGATCGCGACGACCGTGGCGGCGGATTCCGTGGCGACCGCGAAGGCGGTGGCTTCCGTGGCGACCGCGATCGTGGCCCGCGCCGCCCGCGTGAAGACGCCGAAGCAACCGCAGCGACCGAGGAGTAATCAACATGGCTGACGCAGGCGCCCGCCGTCCGTTTTTCCGCCGTCGCAAATCCTGCCCGTTCACGGGTGCGAATGCGCCGAAGATCGACTACAAGGATTCCAAGCTGTTGATGCGTTACGTCTCCGAGCGCGGCAAGATCGTGCCGAGCCGCATCACTGCCGTTTCCGCCAAGAAGCAACGTGAACTCGCTCGTGCCGTCAAGCGCGCGCGTTTCCTCGGTCTGCTGCCTTACGTAATCCGCTAATGCGTTCGACGGCCGGGGCGTACGCGCCGCGGCCGTCCACTTCATAAGGCTTCCGGGTCGTCCGGACGCCGATGGTTGGGGTTTCGCAAACCTCTAACCGCTCGAAAGGGGCGGGACAGCTGATGATCGCAATGTTGCTCATAGCAGGTGCTGCCGGCTGCGCGTCGGCGCTGATGTTCGCCTCGATCAGTTCGGGCGCGCTGATGTCACTGCTGCTGTTTTATCTCGCACCACTTCCGTTGATGCTCGCCGCGATCGGCTGGGGCGCGACCAGCGCAGCCGTCGGCGGTCTTGCTGCCGCGCTTGGCCTCGGGGCGATCTTCGGCCTGCCCTATCTCGGCGCCTATGTTCTGACCGTCGCGTTGCCTGCCTTTTGGCTCGGCCGTCTCGTGCTGCTCGGACGTCGAGTCGCAACCAATGAAGCTTCGCCTCCGCTCGCGTCCGGTGCGCCAGCGACCGCGATGGAATGGTATCCGCTCGGCCGCCTGTTGCTGTGGATCGTCGGGTTTGCGACGCTCACTACGACCGGTGCGCTGCTGACGCTCGGCACCGACGGCCCCGCCATTACCGAAGCGCTGCGTCATGGCCTGACGCGCATCATGCTCGCACCGAGCGGCAGCACGCCGAGCCCGGAAGCGACGCAGCTCGTTGCCGCGCTGGCGATTGCCGCACCCGCCGCCGCAGCGCTGATTGCGACGGTGACGCTGACGCTCAATCTATGGCTGGCGGCGTATGTCGCATCGACCTCCGGACGGCTGCATCGCCCATGGCCCCTGCTGCGTAGCGTGACGTTGCCGCCGATGACGCTGGTGGCGCTGTGCGTCGCGCTGGGCCTGTGCTTTACGAGTGGCCTGCTGGCCATCGTCGCACAGATCGTTAGTGCCGCATTACTGCTGGCTTACGCCCTGACCGGCTTCGCCGTGCTGCATACAATCACGCAGGCCATGAGGGGCCGCATGCTGCTGCTCTGCACGGCATACGCCGCGGTGATGGTGTTCGGCTGGCCGATCCTGGCCATGGTCAGCCTTGGCCTCGCCGATGCCTTTCTCAACATTCGTCAACGCTATCAGCAACGGAGGCCGCCGCCTGCCCCCGTGTCCTGACTATCGTTTCTTCAACTCACCCACTCTGCATTTCACTCAACACATCAAGGAGATCGAACATGGAAGTCATTTTGCTCGAACGCGTTGCCAAGCTTGGCCAGATGGGCGACGTCGTCCGCGTCAAGGACGGATTTGCCCGCAACTTCCTGCTGCCGCGTAACAAGGCGTTGCGCGCGACTTCGGATAACCGCGCCAAATACGAAGGCATGAAGGCCGACCTCGAAGCCCGCAACCTCAAGGCCAAGGGCGAAGCCACCAAGGTTGCCGAGAAGATCGACGGCCGCAACGTCGTCATCCTGCGTCAGGCGTCGGAAACCGGTCAGCTGTTCGGCTCGGTGTCGGTGCGCGACATCATCGCATCGTTCGAAAGCGATGGCGTCACCATCAGCCGCAGCCAGGTGCTGCTCGACCATCCGATCAAGACCATCGGTCAGCATGGCGTGTCGATCGCCGTTCATCCGGAGGTCGAGGTTGGCGTGACCGTCACCGTGGCCCGCAGCGCCGATGAAGCCGAGCGCATCAATCGCGGCGAAGACATCAGCACCCGTCAGGACGACATCGATGCTGCCGCCGAGGCGATTGCCGCCGCCGGCGAGTTCTTCGATCCGGAAGCGCAGCACGACGAGGTCGAGCCCGCTCAGAGCGAAGCCGCGACCGAGAAGTAAGCCTCGCAGCCTCTTCCAAATGCGAAAAGCCCGGCTGGATCAGCCGGGCTTTTTGTTTGGTCGGCACGTTGATAGCAGACGCTATTTCTTGTCGCCGTCCGTTGCCGGAGCAGCGGCAGCCGGTGTGTCCGCAGGATTGGTCTCCGCAGGCTTGGTCTCCGCCGGCTTCGGTTCGGACGCCTTGGACTCGGACGCCTTGGGCTCGGACGAAGTGGAGTCGCTGGCCTTTGGCGCCGCTGCGGCAGCGGGCTCCGGATCGGCCTTTGGCGGCACGGCGACCTTGGCGGCATCGTCCTTCACAGCTTCGGACTTCGATGCGTCCGCCTTCGGAGCTTCCGGCTTGGACTCGGGCTTTGCAGCCTCCGGCTTCGCGGAATCGGTCTTGCTGTCCGAGTTGACGCTGTCCGATTTCACGCCTTCGCTACCCGCCTTGGGTGCTTCGTTCTGGCGCGACTCGTCCTTTGCGGCTTCGGGCTTGCCCTTCTTGCTGTGCCGCGACTTGCGGCTGGATTTGCGCCCCTGTTGCTCCTGCTGCGAGACATCGGCGGCTGGATTGGCGTTTTCGGGCGACTGCGCCTGCTCCTGCTTTGCGCGCCGCCTGGCGTTGCGACCCTGCCGCGCCGGCTGCTCCTCGCGGGCAGCCTCGGCCGGCGGCGGTTCGGCGGAGCGGCGCCACCATGACGGCGCCGTGGCGGCTGGCTGCGGCGCCGGCTTGGCCTCGCGCGCCGGAGGTGGGGCCGCGCCATAGCGCTTGTCGATTCCACCGTTGGAAATCAGATAGGCGCTCAGCGACGAAGCCATGTCGCCGCTCGTGGTGTAGTGCTGGCGCAGAAAGCCGGGCAGCGAGCCGGGAGCAACCGTCTTGATCAAGCCGCGCGGGCTCTTGTGACAAGCCGCGCATGCACCGGAGAAAATTTGCGACGGGCTTTTCCCGGCTTCAAGGTTCTGCGCCCGCACCGGAAGCGCGGTCAAACAGCCAGCCAAAAAACCCACCGCCGCTAAACTGAGCGCCCGGCCTAACATACCCAACCTCCAGAAATCGAATTGCCAACACACCGTCGGCCTCGTCCGCCCATCTCTTTGCACGATTCGAAGCGAATCCCGCGTGAAGGGAGATCAGGAGACCATGTTTCCAACGTGATTTCCGACCAAACTTCTCGTGAAGTACGATCCGGGGGACGGATCATCGGAGCGGCCGGCCAACGGGACATCCGTAAACTTATTGCGCTGCGAATGGAAGTATGCAGTGAGCGCACGGCGCCAATTGCGACGATTTTAGATATCGGTGTTGCAACCTGCGCACTGGAACTTCCGCGCGCCCGGGATTACCTTTTTTGACGGATGTCGAACGCACCCCTGTAGTCGACTTCGGTTGAGCCACAGTATCGCATCGGCATTCGACTAATCGGCCGTTGGGTACTTGCGATGGACCGTTTATTGCAGTTCTTCCTGCGCCGTTTCATCCGGCGAGGAACATTGACCGTCACCACTGCCAGCGGGTTTCGCTTTACCTGCGGCGACGGCACCGGCCAGCCCGTTGCCCTACGCTTCACGACCCGGGCCGCGGAGCGCCATCTCCTGCTCGATCCCGAGATGGCCTTCGGCGAGATTTACGCCGATGGCTTGCTGATCGTCGAACAGGGATCGATCGCCGAGGTGCTCGCTGTCGTCCTCGACCAGCCCGACATGGCGCCACGCTGGGCCAGGCTGCAATGGTGGCTGCGCTACCTGATCAGGCATGTGCACCAGTTCAACCCGCGACGGCGTGCGAAGAGCAATGTCGAACGCCACTACGACCTCGATGGCCGGCTCTATTCGCTGTTTCTCGATGCCGACAAGCAATATAGCTGCGCCTATTACGAGAGCCTCGATGCGTCGCTGGACGACGCTCAACTTGCCAAGAAGCGGCACATCGCCGCCAAGCTGCTGATCGAACGCAATCACCGTGTGCTCGATATCGGTTCAGGCTGGGGCGGGCTGGCCCTCTATCTGGCCGACGTGACCGGGGCCAATGTCACGGGCATCACATTATCGCAGGAGCAATTCGATGTCTCAAAGGCGCGCGCCAGCGAAAACAATCGCAAGACCGCGCCGACGTTCCTGCTTGAGGACTATCGCGACATTCCCGGTCGCTTTGACCGTATCGCCTCGGTGGGCATGTTCGAACATGTCGGCGTCGATCACTACGATACATTCTTCAAGCGTTGCGCCGAACTCCTCGACGAAAACGGCGTCATGGTGCTGCATTCGATCGGCCGCTCCGAAGGCCCCGGCATCACCAATCCCTGGATCGCCAAATACATCTTCCCGGGCGGCTATATCCCGGCGCTATCGGAAGTGCTGCCCAGCATCGAGCGCGCCGGACTCCTGGTATGCGACATCGAAATTCTGCGTCTGCACTATGCGGAGACATTGAAAGCCTGGCGCGAGCGCTTTCTGGCGCGACGCGAAGAAGCCGCCGCGCTCTATGACGAGCGCTTTGTCCGGATGTGGGAGTTCTATCTGGCCTCGTCGGAAATGTCGTTCCGCAAACAGGCGATGATGAATTTCCAGATCCAGATGACGCTGCGGCAGGGCATCGTGCCGATGACCCGAGATTACATCGCTCATCAGGAAGCCAAGCTGCGCGGACTTGAACGTGGCAGCCAGCCCAGACTGCAGATCGCCGGCGAATAAGCCTACCGGTCGGACAGTGCGGGATGTGGCACGGGATGCGCGTCGACCGATCGCGCCAACTGCTTCAGCACGCCATCCGGAAGAGCCTCGCCGGAAAGCGGATGGCACGGGACGACGCCAATATCGGTCGGAGACACCTGCTCGAACGCGTCCACGAGCGAGGACAACCACGTATCCATTTCCTGTGGTGTCGTTTGCGCCTGATCGTGCCGCATCATCGTCTGCTCCTTCCGGAAGGTTCCGGACCCTCCCCGTCAACGCTGCTCCCCGGCGTAAAGTTGCATCCGGTATGGCCAGTCTGGCGTCCACCGATGTGATCTAGATCACAGAACCCCATGCCTGGCGGTCGTACACGCCTTGACATGATCAAGCAGCCGCCCCTAGCGCCCGACGATCTTCCGCAAGAAATCCGGACCGACCTTGCCTTGGCAGCGGTCAGCGCCGCCATGAGTCTGATCGCCCTGCTTTTTCTTGTGATCGGCTGATCGCCACCGCGGCGAACCGAGTGCCGCAGTCAAGATATGTGCGCGAAGCCCCGCAAATGGTTCGCCGTGCGGCAAAATTTTTCACGCGGCCCGCGGTAACCCGAGCCGGCGATGCGCCAAAGTCATGGTCAAGTGATATAAGCCGACGGAATCATCCCGGGGCCACCGCTGTGTGTTGCGGGAATAAGGCGGTGGACTGCTTTCTCGACTCTCGCGAGCAGTGCTTCTATGCCTGACTTCAAATCCGACAAATTTGAGAGACCTAATCGCCACCATGCCGTCATTTGATTCGAACGTTCTCAAGCTCGCCCCCGACGCGGCCAACCCGACCTATCGGACCGCGCCTCACAATATCGAGGCGGAGCAGAGCGTTCTTGGCGCCATTCTCGTCAACAATGACGCGTTCTACCGGGTGTCGGACTTTCTCGAGCCAAAGCATTTCTTCGAGCCGATCCATCAGACTATTTTCGAAACCGCCGCCAGCCTGATCCGCGCTGGCAAGGTCGCCACGCCGATCACGCTGAAAACCTTCGTTCCGGCGGACACCGATATCGGCGGCATGACCGTCGCGCAGTATCTCGCCCGTCTCGCTGCCGAGGCGACCACCGTCATCAACGCCCATGACTACGGCCGCACGATTTACGAGCTGTCGCTGCGCCGCGACCTGATCCATATCGGCGAGGATATGGTCAACGTCGCCTACGACGCGCCGGTCGACTTCGCTCCGCGTGCGCAGATCGAAGATGCCGAGCGGCGGCTGTACGAACTGGCCGAAGCGGGGCGCTACGACGGCGGCTTCCAAAAATTTTCTCAGGCGATGAAGATCGCGCTCGAGATGGCCGCGAACGCCTATCAGCGCGACGGTAAACTCTCGGGTATCGCCACGGGGCTACGCGACCTCGACGTCAAGATGGGCGGATTGCAACGCTCCGACTTGCTGGTGCTCGCCGGCCGTCCCGGCATGGGCAAGACTGCGCTCGCAACCAACATCGCCTACAACATCGCGCGCGCCTATCGCGGCGAGTTGCAACCGGACGGTACGCAAAAGACCGTCAACGGCGGCATCGTCGGCTTCTTCTCCTGCGAAATGTCGGCCGAACAGCTCGCCACACGTATTCTCGCCGAGCAGACAGGCATCGCTTCCAGTACCATTCGTCGCGGCGGTATCACGCAGGCCGAATTCGACAAGATCCGCGACCACACCATCGAACTCGAGCACCTGCCCCTCTACGTCGACGAAACCGGTGGCCTCTCTATCTCGCAACTCACCGCCCGCGCCCGCCGGCTGAAGCGCCAGAAGGGCCTCGACGTGCTGATGGTGGACTATATTCAACTGCTACAAGGCTCGAGCAAACGCTCTGACAACCGTGTGCAGGAAGTCACCGAGATCACCACCAGCCTAAAGGCGCTGGCGAAGGAACTGAACGTACCGATCGTCGCGCTGTCGCAGCTCTCGCGTCAGGTCGAAAACCGCGACGACAAGCGCCCGCAACTGTCCGACCTGCGTGAATCCGGCTCGATCGAGCAGGACGCCGACGTCGTCGTCTTCGTCTATCGCGAGGAATACTATCTCGCCAACAAAGAGCCGCGCCCCGGCACGCCGGAGCATGAGAAATGGCAGACCGAGATGGACATCGCGCACGGCAAGGCGGAAGTCATCATCGGCAAGCAGCGTCACGGCCCGACCGGTACAGTCGAATTGCACTTCGAAGGCCAGTTCACACGGTTCAGCGATCTCGCTCCCGATCATCAATTGCCGGATCGCCTGTAAGCGTTGCGTTCGGTTGAACCACCGCTGCGCCGCGCGTAAGCTCGGTGCGGGCGACGTCAGAGTCGTCGCGCGCGGATTCCGTGTACGAAAAGCGATAGTCACAACGCCATGAATGTTGTTTCCGATCCGAAATCAGTGACGCAAGGTAGCGCGCCGGCACACGAAGCCGGTCAGCCAGCGGTTCCTGCCGCCGCCACGGGCGCGCTGACAATCGATCTCGACGCGCTGGTCGCCAACTGGCGCAAGCTGGAAAGCCGCAGCGTGCCGGCGGAATGCGCTGCGGTGGTGAAGGCGAATGCGTACGGTTGCGGCATCGACCCGGTAGTGCGCGCGCTCGTTGCCGCAGGCTGCAAGACTCTCTTCGTTGCCACACTGGATGAAGCCCGCGCCGCGCGCGCGGCCAGTCCGTTGCCGACCATCTACGTGCTGGACGGCTGTTTCCAGAACAGCGGCGACAGTTTCGCCGAGATCGATTGCAAGCCGGTGATCGGCGATCTCAACGAACTCGCCGAATGGGACATGTTCTGCCGCCGCACCGGTTGGGCGGGCGGCGCAGCGATTCATATCGACACCGGCATGAATCGGCTGGGCCTCAGCATTGAGGATGCGCAGGGCATCGTGCCGCGCGTCAATGCCGGCAATCACGGCATCACGCTGGTGATGAGCCACCTCGCCTGCGCCGAGAATCTACAGCACCCGCTCAATGCCAGGCAGGTCGCGAATTTCCGCGAGATCGCCCAACTCTTCACCGGCGTCCCCGCCTCGCTCGCCAATTCCTCCGGCATCTTCCTCGGCCCACAATTCCAGTTCGATCTGGTGCGGCCCGGCGCGGCGCTCTATGGCGTCAATCCTACTCCGGAAGCCGATAATCCGATGCAGCCGGTGGTCGGATTGAAGGCGCGCATCGTGCAAATCCGCAACGTCGAACGCGGCGACAGCGTCGGCTATGGCGCGACCTGGACCGCGCGCCGTCCGACCAGGCTTGCCATAGTCAGCGCCGGTTATGCCGACGGCTATTTCCGGGCGGCCGGCGGCGTCGATGGCGTGCGCAGCGCCGACATCATCGTTGCCGGCAAGCGCTGCCCGGTCGCCGGGCGCATCTCGATGGATCTGATGGCGGTGGATATCACCGACCTGCCCGACAAGGCGGCGCGGCGTGGCCACTTCGTGACGCTGATCGGCGACGGCATCACCGTCGACGAATTGGCCCATCACTACGGCACCATCGGCTACGAGGTACTCACCAGCCTCGGCAGGCGCTACGCCCGTTTCTATAAGGGTGGGGCTGCGTCCTGACCGCGAACAGCTTTTGACGATTGAGGATATGATTGCCCGGCCGCGACAGCGGCGCGTTCCCTCTCCCGCTTGCGGGGGAGGGTTAGGGAGGGGGAATAATTCCGAGATGAGCGTCGGCAGATCAAATTTGGCCCCCTCTCCATCTCTCCCCCGCGCGCGGGGGAGAGAGCAGGCATTGCGGCGCTTTGCGCGTCACGTCTTCACCGAAGTCGAAACCTCGTGCTGACCTACATCTTCGTCCTTGCGGTCGGGCTGGTCGCCGGAACCATCAGCGGCATCGTCGGCACTGGCTCGTCGATCATGCTGGTGCCGGTACTGGTCTACGAGTTCGGGCCGAAGGAAGCGGTGCCGATCATGGCGGTGGCCGCCGTCATGGCCAACCTGTCGCGCATCATGGCGTGGTGGCGCGAAGTCGACTGGCGCGCCTGCGCGGCCTATTCGGTCACCGGCATTCCGGCGGCGGCGCTCGGAGCCCGTACGCTGCTGGTCCTGCCGTCGCGCGCGGTCGATATCGCCATCGGCCTGTTTCTGATCGCGATGGTGCCGGTGCGCCACTGGCTCAACAAGCACGACATCAAGATCAAGCTCTGGCATCTCGCAATCGGCGGCGCGATCATCGGTTACCTCACAGGCATCGTCGTCTCGACCGGGCCGCTCAGCGTGCCGCTGTTCCTGTTCTACGGCCTGACCAAGGGCGCGTTCCTCGCCACCGAGGCTGCCAGTTCGCTTGGCCTTTACCTCAGCAAGTCGGTGACCTTCGAGCGCTTCGGCGCGTTGACCCCGGAGGTGGCCCTAAAGGGCCTGATCGCTGGATCGTCACTGATGTTCGGCGCCTTCATCGCCAAGCGCTTCGTGCTCAAACTCGATCCCAACGTGTTCCGGCTGGTGATGGATGGCATCATGCTGCTGGCCGGCCTATCAATGCTCTGGAACGCGACTCACGCGACCTGACCCCGGCGGCGCACCCCTCATGGCCAAATCCTCCCTGTCCTTCGTCTGCCAGAACTGCGGCGCGGCCTATAACCGCTGGCAGGGTAAATGCGACGCCTGCGGCGAGTGGAACACGCTCGCCGAGGAAGACACCACCGGCGCGACCTCGATGCCGGCCTCGATCCGCTCCAAGCGCAAGAGCCGGGTGTTCGCGCTGGAAAGCCTGACCGGCAAGAGCGTCGATGCCCCGCGCCTGCCCACCGGCATGGCGGAACTTGACCGCGTCACCGGCGGCGGGTTCGTGCGCGGCTCGGTGCTGCTGGTGGGCGGCGACCCCGGCATCGGCAAATCCACGTTGCTGACCCAGGCCACCAGCGTGCTGGCGCGCAACGGCCATCGCGCCGTCTACATCTCCGGCGAAGAGGCCATCGCACAGGTGCGGCTACGCGCCGAACGCCTTGGTCTGGCCAATGCTCCGGTGCAGCTCGCCGCCGAGACTTCGGTTGAGGATATCATTGCAACCCTCTCTGAAGGAACAGTTCCTCGCCTCGTCGTGATCGACTCGATCCAGACCATGTGGACCGATACGGTGGAATCCGCGCCCGGCACGGTGACCCAGGTACGCGCCTCGGCGCAGGCGCTGATCCGCTTCGCCAAGAGGTCTGGCGCGGCGGTGATCCTCGTGGGCCACGTCACCAAGGACGGCCAGATCGCCGGCCCCCGCGTCGTCGAGCACATGGTCGATGCAGTGCTGTCGTTCGAGGGCGAAGGCTCGCAGCAGTTCCGCATCCTGCGCTCGGTGAAGAACCGTTTCGGCCCGACCGATGAGATCGGCGTGTTCGAGATGACCGGGCTCGGCCTGCGCGAGGTCACCAATCCTTCGGAACTGTTCCTGTCGGAGCGCGATCTCGGCTCGCCGGGAACCGCGGTGTTTGCCGGCATCGAGGGCACCCGCCCGGTGCTGGTGGAACTGCAGGCGCTGGTCGCCCCCACCTCGCTCGGCACCCCGCGCCGCGCCGTCGTCGGTTGGGATTCCAGCCGCCTGTCGATGGTGCTGGCGGTGCTGGAAGCGCATTGCGGGGTGAAACTGTCCGGCTACGACGTCTATTTCAACGTCGCGGGCGGCTTGCGCATTCAGGAACCCGCCGCCGACCTCGCGGCTGCCGCCGCGCTGGTATCGTCGCTGGCCAATGCGCCGCTGCCGACCGATGCGGTGTACTTCGGCGAAATCTCGCTGTCTGGCGCGGTGCGGCCAGTGGCGCAGACCTCGGCCCGCCTCAAGGAAGCAGCCAAGCTCGGTTTCGGCCGCGCCGTGCTGCCGGAATCGGCACGCGGCGACGTGGCGGGTGATGCCGGATTGTCGCTGAATACCGTCGGCGGCTTGAGTTCGCTGGTCGCCGATATTGCCGCACGGGGCACGCCAAGGAAGGGCCCGCGTCAGGGTGCCGACGAGGGTGAGGACGGCTCCGAAGACACAGCCCACGGCAAAAATGCCGCACCGCCGCGATTCCGCCGTCAACAGCGATAATGCAGACGTGACGTTGCCCACAGCCGCCGTTATACAACCGGCGCGACGGCCGACTCCGGCCTTGCGGGATCGGCCGTATCCCCTTCACTTGGATTGAAATGCGCCACGCCGATTCGCGGTATCGAGACTTACGAGCGGACCTGACCAGCCCATGCCGATAACGATCCTTGATCTTGTCCTGCTCGCGGTGATGTTAGTCTCGGGCCTGCTTGCCATGGTTCGTGGCTTCATGCGCGAGATCCTGTCGATCGCGGCCTGGGGCGCAGCGGCCCTCGTCACTCTGTATTCTTATCAAAAGCTGCTGCCGACAGCGAAAACCTATTTCAACAACGATACGATCGCGAGTGTCGCGGTCATTGCCGGCGTCTTCATCGGCACCCTGATCGTGGTGTCGATCATCACCGTGCGCATCTCCGACATGATCCTGGACTCGCGCATCGGCGCGCTGGATCGCACGCTGGGTTTCCTGTTCGGACTGGCTCGCGGCCTGCTGATCGTGGTGGTCGCGTTCCTGTTCTTCGCCTGGCTGGTGCCGGTCAAGCAGCGGCCGGACTGGGTTTCCGGTGCGAAGTCGCTAACCATGCTGCAATCGACCGGCGATTGGCTGATGTCGCTCTTGCCGGATGACCCGGAAAACACCATCTTGAAGAGATTCAAGAAGAACAAACCCGAGGACGAGCAGACCGACGCTGAACCGGCTGCACCTGGCGCCGCTGGCGGCTATTCCAAGCCCGCGCGCGACAGCCTGAAGCAATTGATCGACGGCAAGCCGGCGGGACGCTAGTCCGCGACGGCGGGACGCAAAGTTCGCTTGAAAGTGAGGCGCTATGGACGAGATGCAAACCCCTCCCAAAGACGCCGCCACACCTCCGTCCGACATTGACCAGCATGATGACACGCTGCGCGAAAAGTGCGGCGTGTTTGGCATTTTCGGCCACCCGGATGCCGCCGCCATCACCGCGCTCGGCCTTCACGCCCTGCAGCATCGTGGTCAGGAAGCCGCCGGCATCGTCTCGTTCGATGGCCAGCGTTTTCATTCCGAACGCCGCCTCGGCCTGGTCGGCGATACCTTCTCCCGGCGCGACGTAATCGAGCGGCTGCCCGGCACCTCCGCCGTCGGCCACACCCGCTATTCGACCACCGGCGGTACAATTCTGCGCAATGTCCAGCCGCTGTTCGCCGAACTCAATGCCGGCGGCTTCGCCGTCGCCCATAACGGCAACCTGACCAATGGACTCACGCTGCGCCGCGAACTGGTGCGCAAGGGCGCCATGATGCAGTCGACGACCGACACAGAAGTCATTCTGCATCTCGTCGCCCACTCGCAGCGCAATCGTTTCATCGATCGTTACATCGAAGCGCTGCGCAGCATCGAGGGCGCCTATTCTCTGGTAGCGCTGACCAACAAGAAGCTTATCGGCGCCCGCGACCCGCTCGGGATCCGTCCCCTCGTGCTCGGCGAGCTCGACGGCTGCCCGATCCTCGCCTCGGAAACGTGCGCGCTCGACATCATCGGCGCCAAATACGTCCGCGATATCGAGCCCGGCGAAGTCATCGTGTTCGATGAGCGCGGCACGCAAAGCCACAAGCCGTTCCCGCCGATGGCGCCGCGCCCCTGCATCTTCGAGTACATCTATTTCGCCCGGCCGGATTCCGTGGTCGGTGGCCGACCGGTCTACGAAGTCCGCAAGGCAATGGGCGCACAGCTCGCCCGCGAGAGCAATGTCGAAGCCGATGTCGTGGTGCCGGTGCCGGATTCCGGCGTGCCCGCCGCGCTCGGCTACAGCCGCACCGCCGGTATCCCCTACGAGCTCGGCATCATCCGCAATCACTATGTCGGCCGCACCTTCATCCAGCCGACGCAGAGCGTGCGCGAACTCGGCGTGCGCATGAAGCATTCAGCTAACCGCGCCGCCATCGAAGGCAAGCGCATCGTGCTGATCGACGACAGTTTGGTGCGCGGCACCACGTCGAAGAAAATCGTCAAGATGATGCGCGACGCCGGCGCGCGCGAAGTCCACTTCCGCATAGCTTCGCCGCCGATCACTCACCCGGATTACTACGGCATCGATACGCCGGACCGCACCGGCCTGCTCGCAGCCACGCATACGCTGGAAGAAATGCGCGACATTATCGGCGCGGATTCGCTGGCGTTCCTGTCGGTGGATGGCATCTATCGCGCCATGGGCGAACCGGGCCGCGATCCGGCGCATCCGAAGTTCACCGACCATTGCTTCACCGGTGAATATCCGACGCCGCTGACCGACCTCAACCAGACCGAGGCGCAGCCTCGTCAGTTGTCGCTATTGGCCGAAGCGAGCTGAGCCGACAAAGCTAGCGGACATTTCTCGCTGTCGTGTTGCCACGTCGCGTGGATCGCGCGAGCCACACGGTATGGCCACCACACGCTGCATCTTCGGCAACGTGGTCGACGACGTTGAATCCGTGAGCCTGCAACAACCCCGTATACTCCGCCGGATCGAGGCTCGCATGGTAAAGCGGCTCGCCTTGATACGAACCAACTGCTTCCCCCACGCCCGGACCGCTGGTGAACATCAACGCAGTCCCTTCGTCCGCATGGTCGGCAAAGACCGCAAACATCGCGCGCTGATCGTCCGGTGACAGATGGAAAAAGCTGTCCCAGGCAAGAATGGCGCCGAACCGTCGGCCGAGATTCAGGTCGCGCATATCGGCAACGATCCACGATTGCGCTGGAAAGCGTTGCCGGCACAGTTCGATCATCGTGTCGGACGAATCGACACCGGTGACGTCGTTCCCGGCCGCCATGAGATAGCGCGCAATCGGCTCTCCCGATCCACATCCGATATCCAGCACAGCCGCACCGGCGCCCGCGAGCCTGCGAAAGCGGTCGAGCCAACCGCGCTCAAACAAATTCTTGCCGCGCTCGCGGTCGAAAGTCCGCGCATGCCGCTCGTAGAGATCGACGATGGATGTCGCGGATGGGTCCACCGGTACACCTCCAGCCTAGAGTTCACGCACCATGAACATCGCGGCGGTGCCGTAGCCCCGAAGCTTGCGGGCAAGCGCAACGTCGGTGACGTTACGGAAGCCGTGCCGCGCCCAGAACCCGGCGGAATCGTTGACCGCTACTAGCGACACAGTGCGCAGCTTCTGCTTGGCCGCACGCGCCAGCAGCAGCGCCACGGCCAACGCCGCCGCACCCGTACCACGCAATTCCGGCAGCAGCGCGATGTCATGGATGTAATACGTCCCCGGTTGCGCCGGCAGCGCGCCGAGCCGGGTATTCAGTGCCGGTGGATCGTTCGCTTGCCATGGGTGGCTGACGACATAGGCGGCAATCCCGTCATCGGTGGCAAACACGAGGCAGCCTTCGGGATAAAGCCGCATGCGCTCCGCGAACACCTCGGCGTCCTCCGGAAATGCCGGATGCACCTCATCCGCGACCGCCAGCACATGCGGCAGATCGGTATCGCGCATTTGCCGCCATTGCCCTTTGGCATCATCGGATAATTCAGGCATAACCGCCGCCGAAACCTTCACCTGTCTGACCGTTCCCTAGCATAAAGCGCCCCGCCCATGACAAAACCCCTCGCCTCCCGCATTGCCCTCGTCACCGGCGCGTCGCGGGGGATCGGCTATGCCACCGCGCTGGCGCTGGCAAAGGCTGGTGCGCATGTGATCGCCGTGGCCCGCACCCAAGGCGGCCTTGAGGAACTCGATGATGCCATCGTCGCGGCAGGCGGCACGGCGACGCTGGTGCCGCTCAACATGACCGATTCCGAGGGGATTGCCCGGCTCGGCGCGGCCCTGCATGAGCGGCACGGCAAGCTCGACATTCTGGTCGGCAATGCCGGTATCGCCGGGCCGTCATCGCCGCTCGGGCATATCGAGCTCAAGCCCTGGAACGACGTCATCGCGGTCAACGTCACCGCCAATTTCCAGTTGATCCGCTGCATGGAGCCGCTGCTGCGGCAATCCGATGCCGGCCGTGCGGTGTTCATCACATCGGGCGTCGCCAGCAAGGCAACCGCTTACCTCGGCCCCTATGCGGCATCGAAGGCGGCGCTGGATACGCTGGTGCGCGTGTGGGCCGCCGAGACCGCGATCACGCCGATCCGCGTCAACCTGTTCAGCCCCGGCCCGATCCGTACCCGGATGCGCGCGCAGGTGTTTCCCGGCGAAGACCCGATGACGCTCGACACGCCGGAGCAGGTCGCCGAATTCATCTTGCCGATGTGCGCGCCGTCGTGGACCGAGAGCGGCAGGCTGTACGATTACAAGACACGTTCGCTGATGGACTTCCGTCCGCCTGCGTAATGACGCGCGTGACTGGCCGGCCTTCATTTGCGCCCTGATTGACTTCAGCGAAGGGTGGCGTTCAACTGACTCCCAAGCGGGATAACCCGCAGCAAATAAAGTCGGAGGCAGACATGAACCCGATGCCGTTTCGCCATCGCGCTGCACGCCCTCGGACCGAACGCCGTCGGCCTCTCCTCAACGCCCTGCTCGCCGCCGCATTGTTTGTCGGCATCGCCGCGCCGCACGCCGCGCGCGCCGGAGACGTTCCGCGCCTTGAGGTCGATGCCACATGGCCGAAGCCGCTTCCGAACAACTGGATCATCGGACAGGTCGGCGGCATCACCGTGGACTCGCAGGGCCATATCTGGATCATCCAGCGGCCGCGTTCGTTGACCGACGACGAGAAAGGCGCGGCGCTGACGCCGCCACGTTCGAAGTGCTGCATCGCAGCCCCGCCGGTGATGGAGTTCGACGCCGATGGCAATATGCTGCGCGCATGGGGCGGCCCGGGTCCGGGCTACGAATGGGTCGGCCGCGAACACGGCATCGAGGTCGACGACAAGGGCTTCGTCTGGATCGGCGGCAACGCCGATAACGACAACGCCATCCTGAAATTCACCGCCGATGGCAAGTTCGTCGCGCAGATCGGCAAGATCGCGCCAAGCAAAGGCAGCAACGACACCACTCAACTCGGCAAGCCGGCCGAAACCGCCATCGACGAAGCCGGGCGCGAACTCTATGTCGCCGACGGCTACGGCAATCGCCGCGTCATCGTGTTCGATGCCGATACGCTGGCCTACAAGCGCCACTGGGGCGCCTACGGTAACAAGCCGAACGACGAGAAGCAGGGTGCCTACGATCCCAAGGCGCCGGTGGCGCAGCAGTTCGGCAATCCGGTGCATTGCGTCAAGCTGAGCAACGACGGACTGGTGTACGTCTGCGACCGCATCAACAATCGCATTCAGGTGTTCAAGAAGGACGGCACCTTCGTCAAGGAATGGTTCTTCGAGAAGAACACGCTCGGCAACGGCGCGGTGTGGGACATCGCGATCTGGCCTGATCCGAAGCAGACCTATTTGTTGAGCGCCGACGGCGAGAACAACGAGATCCGCATTCTCAAGCGCGACGACGGCAGCGTGGTCGGCAGCTTCGGCCGCAACGGTCGCAACGCCGGACAATTCCACTGGATTCACGCTATGGCCGTCGACCAGAAGGGCAACGTCTACACCGCCGAAGTCGACACCGGCAAACGCATCCAGAAATTCAAGCTGACATCCGATGCGCTCAAGTAGATCATGGCGCACTATGTCCCGCCGGACGGACTCGCATTTGCCGCGCCGGCGGCGCTTCTCATCAGCCAAAGGATTTTTTCGATGAGACGTTCGCTTGCCCTCGCCTTCATCTTCGCCGCCGCGACCATCGGCGCCGCACCGGCGCTGTCGGCCGACGTCACCGGGACGTGGCTACGCGACACCGGCGCCTCGAAGGTCAAGTTCGCGCCGTGCGGCGCCGCGCTCTGCGGCCACATCGTCTGGCTCAATCAGGGCGCCGATCCCAAGGCCAAGGTCGGCCAGCGGGTGTTCTTCGACATGAAGCCGAGCGGCGCTAATTCGTGGGCCGGCAGCGCGTTCAATCCGGAGGACGGCAAGACCTACACCGGCAAGATGACACTGAATGGCAATACGCTGACGCCATCGGGCTGCGTCATGAGTGTTATTTGCAAATCGACCACATGGACGCGGTCGAATTAAATCCCCCGCACATTAACCTAGCCGAACTGAGCGGTTTCCGCGCATGGACGTCGCCTCTCCTTTGTGATGTTATGATGATACCGATCATGTCGCCTCCGGCACGAAAGCTGCCGGGACGCTGACGGCGACACGGTCGACCATTCACCGGGCTAGCTGCGGAAGACGGCAGTCCGGATCAAAAACACAGAGGGAGAAACTATGCGAATATCCGTTAAGCGCTACGGGACCGCGGCTATTATGCTTGCCGGCCTGGGATTGGCGTCACCTGCGCTGGCGCAGGACAAGACCGTCAAAATCGGCGTGCTCAATGACATGTCGAGTCTCTACGCGGACATCGGCGGCCCGAACTCGGTCGTCGCGGTGAAGATGGCCGTCGAGGATTCCGGCCTGCTCAAGAAGGGCTGGAAAATCGACGTGATCGGCGGCGATCACCAGAACAAGCCGGACGTCGGCGTTAACGTCGCGCGGCAGTGGTTCGATGTCGACAAGGTGGATGTCATTACCGATACGCCGAATTCCGGCGTCGCACTCGCGGTCAGCAATCTGGTCAAGGAACGCAACAAGGTCCTGCTCAATTCGGGCGCCGCGACTGCCGACCTGACCGGCAAGGCGTGTACGCCGAACACGGTGTCTTTCACCTACGACACCTACATGCTGGCCAACGGCACCGGCAAGGCGCTGACCAAGGCCGGCGGCGATACCTGGTTCTTCCTTACATCCGACTATGCCTTCGGCCATGCGCTCGAACGCGATACGTCAGCGGTGGTGACGGCCAACGGCGGCAAGGTGCTGGGCGGCGTCAAGCATCCGATCAACACGGCTGACTTCTCCTCGTTCCTGCTGCAGGCGCAGGCGTCCAAGGCCAAGATCATTGGCCTCGCCAATGCGGGCGGCGACACCACCAACTCGATCAAGCAGGCATCGGAGTTCGGTCTCAACACCCAGGGACAGAAGCTCGCCGCGCTGCTGCTGTTCATCAATGACGTGCACTCGCTCGGCCTCAAGACCGCGCAGGGCCTGTCGTTCACCGAGTCGTTTTACTGGGACATGAACGACGCCACCCGCGCCTGGTCCAAGCGCTTCGCGGCGCAAGCCAGCAAGGGCTCCTACCCGTCGATGACGCAGGCCGGCAATTACGCCGCAGTGCTGCACTATCTGAAGGCCCTCGATGCACTTGGCGGCAATCCGCATGACGGCGCCAAGGTCGTCGCCAAGATGAAGGAAATTGTCGTCGACGATCCATTGTTCGGCAAGAACCAGTTGCGTGCCGATGGCCGCCGCATGGTCCCGGCCTATCTGTTTGAGGTCAAGAAGCCGGAAGAGTCGAAATATCCGTGGGACTATTACAAGCTGGTCTCGAAGATCGACCCTGAAGACGTGGCAGTGCCGCTGGCACAGAATCCCTGCCCGCTGCTGAAGAAATAACCACGACCCGCCGGCCGGATTGACGTCCGGCCGGCGGCTGCCACAATCGGGGACATAACGCCGGAGTCGGCGGGCCGCTCGACGGCCCGTGGCGCGGTTGAATGCAACCGGTGAGGAAAAGCCATGAGAGGTTCTGCCGTACGCGGCGCCCTCCTGCTCTTGCTCCTGTTCGCAGGAGCAGCTCGCGCGCAATCTCCCGAACCAGCACCGGCCGTGATCGACAAATCGGTGCTCGCCGATCTGGTCGCCGCCAATCGCATTCTCGCCGACCAGCAAGTGCTCGATGCTTACGGCCACGTCAGCATCCGCAGCCCGACCAATCCGCAGCACTTCCTGATGGGGCGCAACCTCGCGCCGGCAATGGTCACGGCCGATGACATCGTCGAATACGATCTCGACGGCAACCCGATCCGGCCGACACCCGGGTTCACGCATTTTCTCGAACGCTATATTCACGCCGAAATCTATCGCGCGCGCCCCGACGTCAACGCTGTGGTGCATACTCACTCAGCGGCCGTGATTCCGTTCGCGGATTCGCAGGTGAAGCTGCGGCCGATGTATCACATCGCGGCATTCCTCTATCCGGAAGTGCCGGTGTTCGACATCCGCACCACCGCCGGCCGCGCCACCAACATGCTGATCGGAAATTCCCGGCTCGGCAAAGCGCTCGCCAGCAAATTGGGCACCAACAGCGTCGCCCTGATGCGCGGACACGGCGACGTTATCGTCGCACCGACGTTGCCGCTGCTGGTGTTTCGCGCCGTCTATACCGACGTGAACGCGCGGATGCAGATACAGGCGGCGTCTCTCGGCGGCCCTATCCATTTCCTCGATCCCGACGAAGCCGCTGAAGCGGTCAAGGTCATCGATCAGATTCACACACGCGCCTGGGAGCTATGGAAACACAAGCTCGGCGAACGCCCTGAGCGCTGATCGGGGAGTCATTATACGACCATCATCCTGAGGTACGACACGCGAAGCGTGGAGCCTCGAAGGATGACAGTAAACGCGTTTCTATTGCGCCGGCTCCATCGCCGCCGTCACACGGCGCGCGATGAGCAAAGCGATCAGCAGCAACGCTGCCGCCAGCACAAACGGCGCACCCGGAAATTTGAGCGGCGACGTCGGCGCGATGAAATAAGCAAACGTCAGCGTGAACAGAAAAGGTCCGACCAGTTGCGCCATGCTCTGCACGCTGCCGGATGCGCCTTGCAATTGACCCTGTTGATCCGGCGCCACGCGTCGCGTCATTAATCCCAATGTCGCCGGTCCGGCAATTCCCCACAGTGCCATCACCGGAATGCCGAGCCACGAGATCGGACCCGTCGGCGCAAGGCCGAAGATGAGGAAGCCAAGCGCGCCGAACCCCAGGCCAAGCGCCAGCGCGTTACGTTCACCGAGGCGATTGACGATCGGCCCCACCGCACCGCCCTGCACCACCATGGCGCAGACGCCGACCATCGCCAGCGTCAGCCCGACCGTCTTCTCGTCCCAGCCGTAACGGTATGTTGCATACAGCACGTAGGTGCTGGGCAATACGACATGCGCCACTTGCGCGATGAAGTTCACCACCGATAATCCCGTCAGCGTCGCATCGGACCGCAACAGCCGCCACGCGCCGAGCGGATTGGCGCTGCGCCAGTGAAACGGCGCGCGTCGGTTGCGAGGCAGCGACTCCGGCAGGATCAGTAAGCCATAAAGCGTATTGGCAAAACTCAAACCAGCCGCCACCCAGAACGGCAAGCGCGGATCGACCTCGCCAAGCAACCCGCCGAGCGCCGGCCCGAGAATGAAGCCCGCGCCGAATGCGGCGCCGACCTTGCCGAACACCGCGGCACGTTTATCCGGCGCGGTGATATCGGAGATGTAGGCGAACGCGGTCGACACGCTCGCCGCCGTGATGCCGGAAATCACGCGACCGACGAACAGCCACCACAGCGAGGGCGCGAGTGCCATCAGAACGTAATCGAGCGCAAGACCGAAATTCGACAGCAGCACCACCGGGCGGCGGCCGAAGCGATCCGACAGGCTGCCAAGCACCGGCGAGAAGATGAACTGCATCAGCGCCCACGCAGTGCCGAACACGCCGAAGATACGCGCCGCCGTTGCGGTGTCGTTGTCGACGAAGCTTTCCACCAGCTTGGGCAGGATCGGCATAATCATGCCGAGCGCCAGCATATCGAGCAGGATAGTGACGAAGATGAAAGCCACCGCCGCATTGCGCGATGCGCCGACCGGCTGGCTTGGCGTCACGCTGGCCTCCGGCGACTGATCGCTCATGAGGGACGCTTACGCTTGTGGGCGAAAGGATTGGCTTTTTCGCGCAGCGTGATGCGCACCGGCGTGCCGGGCAGTTCGAAATACTCGCGCAGGCTGTTGACGAGATAGCGCAGGTAGGATTCCGGAACCGCATCGGCACGCGAACAGAACACCACGAAACTCGGCGGCCGCGCCTTGGTCTGCGTGATGTAGTTGAGCTTCAGCCGCCGCCCGGACACTGCAGGCGGCGGATTGGCATCGACGGCCTGCTCGAACCAGCGATTGAGCGCGCTGGTCGAGACGCGACGATTCCAGATCGCATAAGCATCGACGATGCCTTGCATCAGCCGGTCGATCCCTTCGCCACGCAAACCGGAGACCGCGACAACCGGCGCGCCCTTGACCTGCGGCAGCCAGTGATCGACGTCTTTGCGTAGCTTGGCGATCTGGCTCGGTTGCCGCTCCATCAAATCCCATTTGTTGACGGCGATCACCAGCGCGCGGCCTTCGCGCTCGACCAGATCGGCAATGCGCAGATCCTGCTCCTCGAAACGGTTCTGCGCATCCATCATCAACACCACGACTTCGGCGAAGCGAACCGCGCGCAGCGCGTCGGCCACCGAGAGCTTCTCCAGCTTCTCATCGATGCGCGAGCGCCGGCGCAAACCGGCGGTGTCGAAGACGCGGAAATCGCGGCCCTGCCATTTGATCTCGACGGCAATGGAGTCGCGCGTGGTGCCCGCCTCCGGGCTGGTCAACATCCGCTCTTCGCCGAGCAGGTGATTGATCAGCGTCGATTTTCCGGCGTTGGGACGGCCGACGATGGCGACACGGATCGGCCGCGTCGCGAAATCTTCTTCGCTGAGACCCTCGATATCCTCCTCGTCGTCTTCCGGCTCGGGCATCAATACGCGCAGCGCATCGTAAAGATCGCTCATGCCCTCGCCATGTTCGGCGGAGATCTGGATCGGATCGCCGAGGCCGAGCGCGTAGGATTCCATCGCACCCAATTCGCCGTGCCTGCCTTCGCTTTTGTTGGCGACCAGCACCACCGGCTTGTTGGCGCGGCGCGCGAAGTCGGCGAACGAACGGTCGTTCGGCGTCAGCCCGGCGCGCGCGTCGATGACGAACATCAGCGCGTCGGCGCTCGCAATCGCCGTTTCGGTCTGCGCCTGCATCCGCGCGGTCAGCGAGCCGCGTGCCCCTTCGTCGAGCCCCGCCGTATCGATGATCGTGAAGGAAAGATCGCCGAGCCGCGCATCGCCTTCGCGACGGTCGCGCGTCACGCCGGGCTGGTCATCGACCAGCGCCAGCTTCTGCCCAACCAGACGGTTGAACAGGGTCGATTTGCCGACGTTGGGCCGGCCGATGATGGCAATCGTGAAAGGCATCGACGATCCGTTCGCCCACCGGCGATGTTATGTCAATGCGCGTGCGGCAAGTGCCGGACGCGATAACTGGGTCAGCGCTGGAAGCTGCCGCTCGGCAACGGCGCCGGGAATGGCGAAGGCGACGTCGCGCCAGGAGCCGCCGGTTGTGCCTGCGGCGCGGAGGCCGGCGGCTGGGCCGGTTCGGCATCCGGTGGCGGCGCCGTGGTGCTGCGGCGGCGTGCGGTGCTCTTGGCCGGCTTGGGCGCAGGCGGCGCGGCCACGGTGCTGCCCTCCTCGGCCGCCGACGATGCGTCCGGCTCGGCGGGAGCGGCGGCAGGCGCGGTCCGCGAACGTGTCCGCGATTTGCTGGACGACTTGGCCTTCGGCTCCGGCGCTGGTGCAGGTGCCGCGGCTACGGCAGGGACCGAGGCCGGATCCTGGAGCTGGGAGCGATCGACGTTGTCCTTGTACAGTTCTTTCGGCACACCCTGCTCGAGCCCGGGGACGCCTTCCGGGAACACCGGCTTGCGCTCCCCCGGAAGCTTCTTCTTGGTATCGAGGAAGTCGAACATATCGGTCGGGTCGAAGTTGCTCATGCTGCCGCTACAACCCGCCAACGCTCCTGCCAAAGACAGAAGCACGGCGGCGGCAATCAAACGTTGCGGACGGCGCATGGTCACAAATCTCTCTTAGCTTGCATCCGGTCGGCGATCGGGCCAGCCGAGCGGCAGATATCGTCGAACGTGTCGAACTCTCAGGTGGTCGCGGCGCAATCCATCTCAGCTTTTTGCTGCCGGCGGCAGCAGCGCCTGCAAGGCTTCGGCGCGGCTGCGCAGGCTGCCCGGCGTCTCGCCATCCTCGATGATCTGGTCGAGCCACTTGCGCGTCTCCGCCACGTTGTTCGCACGCCACGCCGACAGCGCCAGCAACTCGCGGGCGGAATGCCGATAGATGGCGCCGGCCTGCGCCGCGGCATCGAGCCGCTTCGCCGTGGCGTCATAACTCTCCGAATCCAGCAGCAGGCCTGCCGCGCGCACGCGCGCAAGATCCCGCTCATGGGTCCCCACGCTGGGATCGGCAGCGATGTCGTCATACATCTTGGCGGCCGCCTTCGGATCGCGCGACACCACCTCGGCAGCGGCCCGCAACCGCGCCAGAGACCGGTAACCCGACGGCGCCTCGGTCGCCAGCTTGGCGAAGGCCGCCTCGGCTTCGGCATGCTTGTTCTGGTCCGCCAGCGACACCGCGGCGTCGAACGCCACGCTGGCCTTCACCGCTTTCTGCGTCTGGATATATTCATAACCGCGCCACCCGCCGACTCCGGCGACGATCAGCACGGCCGCGCCGATGATCAGCAGGGAGTATTTTTCCCAAATCTTCTTGAGCTGTTCGCGACGGAGCTCTTCGTCGACTTCATCAAATAATTCAGACACTTATGGAAATCCCGTCCCCGATTGGCGGCGCCGTCAGGGCATCCAGCCAAGATTCAAGCCGCCGAAGCGGCGGCGATACCGTAGCGATATGGCGGTGGCAAGGCAAAGCAAGCCGCCTCAACGTCTTACCAGACCCAGGTGCGGAAGCCAAAGCCTCCACGCCGGCTGCCGACAGGAACGGCGGCAGGCAACGCCTCAGCCCTTTGGCTTCAGCGCATAGACATGCTCAGGTCCCGGAAACGCCCGGGAGCGGACGTCATTGGCATAGCCCTGAATGGCGGCCTCGATCATCGGCCCCAGTTCGCCGTAGCGCCGCACGAATTTCGGCACCCGCGGCGACAGGCCCAGCATGTCCTCCAGTACCAGCACCTGGCCGTCGCAGGCCGGGCTGGCGCCGATGCCGATGGTGGGGATCGCGATCGTCTCGGTGATCTTGCGCGCCAACGGTTCGGCCACCGCCTCGACCACCACCGAAAAGGCCCCGGCCTGCGCCACCGCGACCGCGTCGTTCTGGATCGGGCCCGGGCCATTGATGCCGTCCACCAGCCGCTGCGCCTCCTCGCGTCCCTGCGAGCGGAACGAGCCGAGGGCATTGATCGATTGCGGCGTCAGGCCGATATGCGCCATGACCGGAATGCCGCGCTGGACCAGAAACTCGATGGTCTCCGCCATGCGTTCACCGCCCTCGAGCTTCACCGCGCCGCAGTGGGTCTCCTTGAGAACGCGCGCCGCAGAGTGAAAAGCCTGCTCCTTCGACGCCTCGTAGGAGCCGAAAGGCATGTCCACCACGACCAGCGAATGCTGCGAACCGCGCATCACCGCATGGCCCTGCAGGATCATCATCTCCATCGTCACCGGAATCGTGGTCTCGAATCCGTGCATGACATTGCCGAGCGAGTCCCCGACCAGAATGACATCGCAATAGCGATCCACCAGCGCCGCCGTGTGCGCATGATACGACGTCAGCATGACGATCGGCTCACCGTTCTTGCGCGCGCGGATATCGGCCGACGTCTTGCGCCGGATGGTCGATTGAACAGACATAGTTAAACTCCGAAAACGGAACCACCGACGATGAATGAACGAGCAGCGGCCGCGGCCGCGACCGCGGGCCCGCCAAAGATCGACGCGAGACAAGCGAAAATAGTTCTGAGATCGACGCTCATCTTCCGCTCACTTTTTCCCGACATGCGAAAATCGGCATTCCTGCTCCTCGTTCTAGGATAGCGTGGAGCTGCATCTTACTGCTGCACCGCGATGTGCAGAGGTATCATTTGTTGCCGGGAACGGGCAAGGGACACACCGCCCCCTCACACTCACCACGAAGCGACAGGCAGAACTCATGCAATCCTGAATCATCGCGAGGGTGGAGGTCCGAGCACGAAATGATTTAATGCCGCGAAAAGCACGTCCCAGGCGGGCTCATCTCGCAAGATGACGTGGTTTCGACTCTCCAGCATGAGAAATTCGGCGCCCGGTATTCCGGCCGCGAGGCGATAGCCCTGTTCGAGCGGCTGCACACCGTCGTCGCGCGCATGGACCACCAGGGTCGGCACCTCGATCCTTTCAAGGCAGTCACCGACATCAAATCCGTCGACCGCCATGCGGATCGCCACAGCGTTTTCGGGCGATGTCGTTCGCCTCTGCAGTTCGACGAGCGAGTCAATCTGCTGCCTGCTGCCTCCGGGAATAAACATTGTTGCAAAAGCATCGAGGAATGTGCTGTTAGCCTTGCCCCAACCATGGCGCATCAGGGTGAGGATTGCCGCACCCTGTTCGCGATCACTCTGAGGGGTGCGTACCAGCCGCCCCTTCTCGTAACCGCCATGCAAGATCAGATGACTGACCTTCTCGGGATGACGGCTTGCATAAGCGGTTGCGATTGGAGCACCTTGGGATGTGCCGTAAAGGGCGAAAAGTTCGAAGCCCGATGCATCGACGACGGCCTCCAGATCCTCGACGAAACGCTCAAGCGAGAAGTCGGTCGTACTCCATTCCGATAGCCCATTTCCCCGCTGGTCATACCGCACGATTTGAAACTGGTGATTCAGTTGATCGAGGAGCGGTCGCCAGATTGGACTCGTCCAATCGTGCTCGAGATGAGTGAGCCAGTGACCGGCCTTAATTAGCGGGTATCCATTGCCACTCGATGCGTATGCAATTCTTGTCCCGTCTGCAGAGCGACAAAATGCAACGCGCTGGCGTGTGTCCTGAATAGCTGACTCACGCAACGGAGCCGGATTGGATTCAAGGATTTCCTCGACAGTTCCGACGAAGCGAAAACCGCGTCGCGGCAGAGTTTTGATCCACTGCTGTTGTTTGCCGTCGTCATCGATAGCCGCACGTGCAGCACTGATGCGCGCTGCGATGGCAGAGTCCGAAACGATACGTCCATTCCAGATCGCGGCGATCAGTTCGTCAGAACCAACCACGCGCTGCCGCTCCTTCACAAGATAATGGAGAAGGTCGAAAACCTGAGGTTCGATGGCGCGCGCGGAGCCGTGCCCAAACAGCTCGCGGGATTCCGGGGCGATAATGAAAGGGCCAAATCTGTAAGCCATTCCGGTCTCTGCCGTTTCGAACACTCCCGATCAGAACAGGCGACGGCGTCCGGCTCACAAACAAGGAAAAGGCAAGGAAACCGCAAGGTCTTCATCAAGCGGTTACGGCCACCGTCGGGTTAGACAAGACACATTCACCGATGGAGGCAAGCCATGACCGCACGCCCACACACGACCATTCGTCGCAGGCCGGATGGATCCCTCGACATTCCATTCTATGCCCGGAGGGCGAGAGAGGAACGCCATGCCGCGATACATGCCATGCTGACGGCGGGACTTCGATACTTGCAAAGAGCCGTAGTGCCCATGGACCGGCTCCGCGCCCCGCACCACTCCGGGCCATCCCATCCAAGCTGTATTTAGCGTATACCGGAGCATCACAAGATCGAGCGATACGCCTCGCGCAACCCCCACCGACTAAACCCGGGAGACACGATCATGACGGAAACGCCAGCAGTACGAACCACTAACGGCCGCGGACGCCTCTTCGACAGCGTGCTCGATACCATCGGCGATACGCCCGCGATCCGCATCAACCATATCGGCGTCGACAAAGTGACGATGTACGTCAAGGCGGAGTTCTTCAACCCCGCATCTTCCGTGAAAGATCGACTAGCCGTCGGTATCATCGAGGAAGCCGAACGCAGCGGCGTTCTGAAGCCTGGGCAGACCGTGGTGGAAGCGACCAGCGGCAATACCGGCATTGGTCTTGCGATGGTTTGCGCGCAGAAGGGCTATCCGCTCGTGGTTACCATGGCGGACAGTTTCTCCATAGAGCGGCGGCGGCTGATGCGGATGCTGGGCGCCAGGGTCGTGCTGACGCCGCGCGCCGAAAAAGGCTTCGGTATGTACCGGAAGGCTGTCGAGCTGGCGGAAAAGCACGGCTGGTTTCTCGCGCATCAATTCGAGGCCGCCGCCAATGCGGCGATCCATGAAGCCACGACCGGACGGGAGATCATAAACGATTTCGCCAGTCAGCGGCTCGACTACTTCGTCACTGGTTACGGTACCGGCGGCACCATGGTCGGCGTCTCGCGCGTGCTGCGCAAGGAACGGCCTGAGACGAAGATTATTCTCAGCGAGCCGGCCAACGCGCAATTGATTGGCAGCGGCAAAGCTCAGCAGCGCACGGCGGACGGCGAACCAGCAGCCGGCCACCCGGCATTCGAGCCGCACCCAATTCAAGGCTGGACGCCCGACTTCATTCCGAAAGTTCTGCAAGAGGCGATCGACAAACGATATTACGATGAACTGATCCCCATTGCGGGGCCGAAGGCCATCGAATGGGCCAAGGCTCTGGCGCAGCGCGAAGGCATCTTCACCGGCATTTCCGGCGGGGCAACTTTCGGCGTGGCGCGGCAGGTTGCCGAGAAAGCTCCTGCCGGCTCCGTCATTCTCTGCATGCTGCCCGACACCGGCGAACGCTATCTCTCAACACCGTTATTCGACGCCATTCCGGCGGAGATGGACGAAGCGGAGCTGGAGCTGTCGCGATCGACGCCTGGCTACCAGATGCCGGCGGCGTGAGGGACCAAATTCAACCCGGCATGACGGATCATACCGCGGGCATTGGGGGTCTAAGCCCCCATGACCGGCACGCCGATGACGAAGGGATGAAACACTAGCGCCAGCGCCAGATAGATCACGAGGCCAAGCACGACGGCGATGACATCGTTGCCGACGCCGCCGACCGGGATCGGCGGCGCGCCCGGGTCGCTGCGGCGCTTCAGCGAGATGCGATCGAACACTGCCCAGGCGAGGAACGAGCCGAACAGAACGATGGAGCCGAGATCGCCGTTGGCCAGCAGGTGCGCCAATGCCCACAGCTTGATGCCAGCCAGCATCGGATGTTTCAGTTTGGCGTAGATGCGGCCGCGGACATAGGACGCGACCACCAGAATGACCGCGAACGGCATCACTGCCAACGCGATGTGACGCATCGCCACGGGCGGATACCAGACGTCGATCCAGCCGGTGGCGCGATAGTGCGCGAAGCCCCACACGATCAACACCAGGCCCAGCGCCGAGAGCAGCGAATAACCGATCTTGTATCCCGCCGCGCCGCGTGCCGCGATCAACCGCGCGCGCAGCTCGCGGCGAGTCGTGACCAGATGCGTTCCGAAGAACAGCACGAGGCCGACGATCATCACGCCAAGTCCCATTGCGCCCTCCTCAGCGGCCAAGTTCCAACCAGAACCCGCCTAACATCTTTGCAGGGTCTCGCGCAATGCAGACGAATTGCCGCTTGCCGTGTCAGGGATGGGCTGGGCCACCGCCGATTTTGCGATTATCGACATAGCGCACCAGGATGGGGCGGCCGGCAAGCGCACCGCCGAGCCCTTTGCTGAAGGCCAGCGGCGCACATGCATCGAGGGATGCGGCAATCGCCTTGCGATAAATCTCGCGGGTCTCCGGCGTTACGTCGCGTTTGCTGTAGGTCACTTGCGGCGCACCGAAGATGGCACCGGAGCGCTTGAAACTGAACCGCACCGACATCTGCATGTCCTGTTGCGCCTTCTCTGCCGGAGGCGGCGTCCAGCAGGCGCGCAGCGCGGAGAACAGGTCCGCAATGGTGTTCAGGTCGTGATCCGGCTTCACGTACTTCGCGGCATCCTGTTCCGGCGGCACGCTCTCGATGGTGAGTTGCAGGTTCTGCCCGTAAGGATAATCGATCTCGGGAATGCACGGACCATGGTTGAATACGCTGCAGGTGTAAGGCGCGCACGGTTCGCCGCTCAGCACGCTGCATGGCGCGTGCGAAAATGGCGTCGCGTCGATCTGATGGCGTTGCCGGCGCGCGTCCGCGGGCCCGGCCAACCCGCAAGCTGCAAGGAAGATCACGCCGAGGGCGATACGCCAACGCATCGCAGGCTCTCCGCCACTACACCGTCCGTTGAGATGATATGTCACGGTCCGCCGATCAAGAGGGGGCGGGCTTGACCCGCGCCTCGTGTCCCGCATGATGCGAGCCGATCGCGCAGAACAACAAGGCGGAAACCGCATCGCGATGTCTCTTCAGCAAAACGGCCCAGAGGAAACTTCGATGCCCCACCCTTTCGAGCGCAGCCACTCCATCGTCATTGCGGCAAAGCCCGAGGCGGTTTTCGATTATGTCACCAATCCGAAATCGTGGCCGGAATGGCTGCCCTCGTCGCACCAGATCGATTGCGATGACCGGCCAATGCGGTTCGGCGACACCTTCCACGAGCACTGGAGCACGCGGACGGCAAAGGTCGAACTCGACTGGCTGGTCATCGCCTGCGAGCGCCCGAATCTGTGGATCGGCCTGACGCAAACCTCGTTCATGGGACCCATCGTCGTGCAGTACAATTGCGAGGCGGTGGATGGCGGCACCAGTTTCGTCCGCACGCTGCGCAATCCGGCGCGTCCGAAATTGCCGACCGACGACATGATCGCGCGCATGGATGCCGAAGCGAAACTAGGGCTCGGCAATATCAAGCGCAACGTCGAAGCGCGCTGTGCGCGTACGCATTTCTAGTGAGCGAAGGTGCCCTCACCCGGAGAGGCCGGAGCGAAGTCGCCGTCATCCTCAGCGTCGTCCCCGCGCAGGCGGGAATCCATAACCCTTGGCGGTCGCGATTGAGGATGAGTGATCCATTCAAAGATCATGATCGCCGTCTGTACCATTGACGTCACGGCGTATGGGTCCCCGCCTGCGCGGGGACGACGGCGAAGTTTGTTGTAATGCGGCTTCACGATCGTGCCGCAACATCATCATGCAATGACCTCGAAATTTTCGCGGAACGACCGCGCGGCTCAACCACATTGATCGCTCCAGCAACAACACGGAGCTGAATTGATGAACGTGAAACTCCTCGCCGCCGCTGCTGCCATCGCCGCTCTTGCCGCCACCGGCGCGCAGGCGCAAACCGCCGCACCGAGCCATGGCATGGGTGTGCAACAGAAGGGATCGGCCAGCAGCAGCGCAGGCGGACAACGGGTTCAGGAGAAGGGCTCCGCATCCGGTACCGTCGGGTCATCCGCAACGCGCGGACACACCGGCGCCAAGGCTGGAACCAATGGTTCGGTTGATACGCAGGGCGCGGGCGCCAGCGGCGCGGGAAGCACGAGCGGATCGATGCGCTAACCCGGACTAAGCCTCCACGAAAGACGCATCCGGAACGGTCGGCCCTCGCGCCGGCCGTTCTGCTATGCCGTCTTCTTCACGTCCTTGATGTTGGAGAAGACGATGCCTTCGCTGCGCTCGCGCGTGTAGTCGAGATAGAACTGGTTGCGCGCGAGGAAGACCGGATCGCCATCGACGTCGTCGGCGACACCGGAGCCGTTCGCCGCGATGAACGCGTCGAGTTTCTTGCGATCGTCGGATGAAATCCAGCGCGCCAATTGAAACTCACTGACTTCGAAATCGACCGGCAGCGAATACTCGGCATCGAGCCGCGCCTTGAGCACGTCGAGCTGCAACATGCCGACGACGCCGACCAGCGCCGGTGCGCCGTCGCGCGGCCGGAACACCTGCACGACGCCTTCTTCCGACATCTGTTGTAAGGCTTCCTTGAGCTTCTTCGCCTTCATCGCATCGGTCAGCCGCACGCGGCGGACGATTTCCGGGGCGAAGCTCGGCACGCCGACGAAGGTCAGATCCTCGCCCTCAGTCAGCGTATCGCCGATGCGCAAGGTGCCGTGATTAGGAATGCCGACGACGTCGCCGGCGAAAGCCTCATCAGCCAAGGCGCGATCCTGCGCGAAGAAGAATTGCGGCGACGACAGACTCATGTTCTTGCCGGTACGCGTCAGCTTGGCTTTCATGCCGCGCGTCAGCTTACCGGAGCAAAGCCGCGCGAACGCGATCCGGTCGCGATGGTTCGGATCCATGTTGGCCTGGATCTTGAACACGAAGGCGGTCATGCGCGGCTCGTCGGCCTCGACCTTGCGCAGGTTGCTGTCCTGCGCGCGCGGCGGCGGCGCGAATTTGCCCAGGCCTTCGAGCAGGTCGCCGACGCCGAAGTTGCGCAGTGCCGAGCCGAAATATACAGGCGTCAGATGGCCTTCGCGAAACGCCTCGAGCTCGAACGGCTTGCAGGCTTCCGACACCAGCTCCAGTTCGTCCTTGACCTCGGCGACGTTGAGGTTGGCGTTACGCGACGCCAGATCGGCGATATCGATCTGCTCCGCCGCGCCGGTCTTGGCGCCGCCGCCTTCGAGCAGCCGTACGCCGCCGGTGGCGATGTCGTAGGTGCCGAGAAAATCGCGCCCGCGGCCGACCGGCCAGGTCATCGGCGTGGTGTCGAGCGCCAACGTCTTTTCGATCTCATCCAGCAACTCGAAGGTATCGCGGCTTTCGCGATCCATCTTGTTGATGAAGGTAATGATCGGGATGTCGCGCAGGCGACAGACCTCGAACAGCTTGCGGGTGCGTGCCTCGATGCCCTTGGCGGCGTCGATCACCATCACCGCGGAGTCGACGGCAGTAAGCGTGCGATAGGTGTCTTCGGAGAAGTCTTCGTGGCCTGGCGTATCCAGCAGGTTGAAGACGAGACCTTCGAATTCGAAGGTCATCACAGAAGTGACCACCGAGATACCACGGTCGCGTTCGATCTTCATCCAGTCCGAGCGCGTGTTGCGCCGTTCGCCCTTGGCCTTGACCTGACCGGCGAGATTGATGGCGCCGCCGAACAGCAGCAGCTTTTCGGTCAACGTGGTCTTGCCGGCGTCCGGGTGCGAAATGATCGCGAAGGTGCGGCGGCGAGCGACTTCAGACGCCAGCGGCGAGTGCGGCGCGGTTTCAATGGCAGTAGCGAGTTCGGACATAGGCGTGGCTGTGGCAGGGAAAGCGGGCAGGATCAAGGGGGTATGCAGCCGAATTGGCTACGCTCATACCGCCCTCGTTTCGCCTCTCGACCCGAAATGGGATGGCATGCCCGGAACGCAAGCACCCTACGCCGCCAAGACAGTTGCGCGCGGGATCGGCAGGTCCCATATCCGGAACCGGAAGGACGACCTTCCACCTCAATTCATCACCCGCGGGGACGGCCCTGCCAACATGTTGGGAGAGCCCGTCATGGCGTGGTTCATGCTCTTTGTCGCTGGATTGATGGAAATCGGCTGGGCAATCGGCCTCAAATATACCGATGGATTTACCCGCATGGTCCCTTCCGTACTGACGGCGGCGGCCATGGTCATCAGCGTCGTCCTGCTGGGATTGGCCTTGAAGACGCTGCCGGTCGGCACCGCCTATGCGGTCTGGACCGGGATCGGCGCTGTGGGAACCGCGATCCTCGGCATCGTGCTGCTTGGCGACCCGGCCACCGCCGCGCGGCTGGCCTCGATCGGCCTGATCGTCGCCGGGATCGTCGGGCTCAAGCTGGTCACCTGATCAGCGGATGAACGCGACCGCCCAATAGGTCAGCGCGGCGACCAGCGCCGAGGCCGGCACGGTAATGACCCAGGCGTAGACGATGGAGCTGGCGACGTTCCAGCGCACCGCCGAGGCGCGCCGTGCCGCGCCGACGCCAACGATGGCGCCGGTAATAGTGTGCGTCGTCGACACCGGCACCCCGAGGAACGTCGCGGCGAACAGGGTCGCGGCGCCTCCTGTCTCGGCGCAGAAGCCCTGCATCGGCGTCAGGCGGGTGATGCGCAGCCCCATGGTTCGGACGATCCGCCAGCCACCCATCAACGTGCCCATCGCCATCGCCGCCTGGCAGGCCAGCACCACCCAGAACGGCACGCTGAATTCGCTACCGAGATACCCTTGCGAAAACAGCAGCACGGCAATGATGCCCATTGTCTTCTGGGCGTCGTTGCCGCCGTGGCCGAGCGAATAGAGCGACGCGGAAAAGAACTGCAGAATGCGAAACGCACGATCGACCGCGAAGGGCGTCGAGCGCACCGACGCCCACGACACGATCGCCACCAACACCAGAGCCAGCAGGAAGCCGACCAGCGGCGACAGCACGATGGCCAGCAATGTCTTCGACAGGCCGCTCCACACCACGGCGGAAATGCCCGCCTTGGCGATGCCGCCGCCAAGCAATCCGCCTATCAACGCATGCGAACTGCTCGACGGGATACCCAGCGCCCATGTCACGAGATTCCAGACAATGGCGCCGATCAATGCCGCGAAGATCACCTGCGCATTGATGAATTCCGGCTCGATGATGCCGGTGCCGATGGTATTGGCGACGTGCAGACCGAACACCAGAAACGCGACGAAATTGAAAAACGCCGCCCACAGCACGGCATATTGCGGCCGCAACACGCGCGTCGAGACGATCGTCGCGATCGAATTGGCGGCGTCATGCAGTCCATTGAGAAAATCGAATAGCAGCGCGACCGCAATCAGGCCTGCCACAATCGGAAAACCAAGCGTGGCGTCCACTACGCGGCCCTGCCCTTATACGTGTTCGATGACGATGCTGTTGATCTCATTGGCAACGTCGTCAAAACGGTCCGCGACCTTTTCAAGATGGTCGTAAATTTCCGCGCCGACGATGTAATCCATCGTGTTGGCCGTGCGGTGCTTAAGGAACAACTCCTTCAGGCCGATGTCGTGCAGATCGTCGACACGGCCTTCCAGCTTGGTCAATTCCTCGGTCATCGCCGTCAGCATCGCGACGTTATCCCCGATCGACTGCATCAACGGCACTGCGCGCGCGACAAGGTTGGCGCACTCGACGAGCAAGGCACCGATTTCGCGCATCGGCGGCTCGAATGCCCGCACCTCGAACAGCACCACCGCCTTGGCGGTCTGCTGCATCTGGTCGATGGCGTCATCCATCGAGGTAATCAGATTTTTGATGTCGACGCGGTCGAATGGGGTGATGAAGGTACGCCGCACCGCGGTTAGCACCTCGCGGGTGATGCCGTCAGCATCGTTTTCGAACTGGTTGACGCGCTGGCAAAACACCGGCGTTTCATCGCCGCCGCGCAACATCGCTTCCAGGGCCATGGCGCCCTGCACGCCCGTCTTGGCATGGCGCGCGAAAAGCTCGAAGAACCGTTCCTCTCGCGGCAGTAAAGCTCGAAACCAGCGTAACATCGTTATTTCCTGGCGATTGCCATAGCCGCAACATCGGCGCATGCCGGATGTCGACGCTTCCGGCCAGAACGGTGCTCCCGCGCCGGCAGATCCACAAAGCAGGAGGCCTTATGTGCAGCGCAACGTCACTCCGTTGTCATAAACCATTTCCGGCAGGCGCGCGCAATGACCCGGACGACAACAATATTCATCCACCGATTTATGCGCTTCTCAGCCCGGCCGGCCGGCAAGAAGGCAGCCGCGCCCGCCCGTCACAAGGCGACCTCGCCGATTTCGGAATGTGGCTGCGGACCCCCGGGACCTCGCTTTGCCCGCGAGATCCGCTGGAGGCCGTTCACGGATTAAAGCGAGCGGCGGAAATAGTGGGCCAGTTCGCCGATGATGCCTCGGCGGAATGTCAGCACGCAGACGACGAACACCAGCCCCTGGATGACCGTCACCCACTGGCCAAACCCGGCAAGGTATTGCTGCATGGCGATGATGACGAAAGCGCCGACAACCGGTCCGAACACAGTCCCGAGGCCGCCGACCAGTGTCATCAGCACGATTTCGCCCGACATCGTCCAGTGCACGTCGGTCAGCGACGCATTCTGGGCGACAAACACCTTGAGCGACCCGGCAAAGCCCGCCAGCGTCCCTGACAGGATGTACGCCAGCAGCTTGTATTGATCGGTCTTGTAGCCAAGCGAGATCGCGCGCTGCTCGTTTTCGCGGATCGACTTCAGCACCTCGCCGAACGGCGAGTTGATGGCGCGATAGATAAGCAGGAAGCCCAGCAGGAAGCCGATCAGGATGACGTAATAGAGCGTCGTCGGTTGCGACAGGTCGAAGATGCCAAACATCTTGCCCTGCGGAATGCCCTGAATGCCGTCTTCACCATGGGTGAACGGCGTCTGAAGGTAGATGAAGTAGACCAACTGCGACAGCGCCAGGGTGATCATCGCGAAGTAGATGCCGAGGCGCCGAATAGCGATGAGACCCGTGATCACGGCAAGACCGGCCGCACCGAGAATGCCGACAATAATGCCGAGCTCGGGGGAAACGCCCCACACCTTCAAGGCGTGCGCGGTGAAATAGCCTGCCGTCCCCAGAAACATGGCGTGTCCGAAGGACAGCAACCCGCCGTAGCCCACCAAAAGGTTGAAGGCGCAGGCCAGCAGCGCGAAGCAGAGTCCCTGCATGACGAAGAACGGATAGACGCCGGTGAAAGGCACCACCACCAGCAGCGCCGTCATCAGGACGAACGCCACCATTTCATCGCTGTAGCTGCGGCGTGCCGTTGGAATGGAATCGTCGGTCAATGCTGACATGTTATGTTGCCCGTCCCGTCAGTCCCGCCGGCTTCACCAGCAACACCAGCACCATCAAGACGAAGACGACGGTGTTGGAAGCCTCGGGATAAAAATATTTGGTCAAACCCTCGATGATGCCGAGAGAGAACCCAGTGATGATCGAGCCCATGATCGAGCCCATGCCACCGATCACCACCACGGCAAAGACCACAATGATCAAGTCCGACCCCATCAGCGGTCGCACCTGATTGATCGGCGCCGACAGCACGCCAGCCAGCGCAGCCAGGCCGACGCCGAGACCGTAAGTCAGCGTGATCATGCGCGGTACGTTGATGCCGAAGGCACGAACCAGCGTCGGATTCTCAGTTGCCGCGCGCAAGTATGCGCCGAGCTGCGTCCGCTCGATCAGATACCAGGTGAGCAGGCAGACCACGAGCGAGAAGATGACGACCCAGCCGCGATAGATCGGCAGGAACATGAATCCGAGATTCATGCCGCCCTTCAACTGATCGGGAATGGCGTACGGCAGGCCGGACGAACCGAAATAGTTCTGGAAGATACCCTGGATGATGAGCGCCAGGCCGAACGTCAGCAGCAGTCCGTAAAGATGATCGAGGCCTGTCAGCCATTTCAGCATCGTTCTTTCGAGGATCATGCCGAAGATACCGACCGCGATCGGCGCGATGATCAACGCCGGCCAATAGCTCAGGCCAAGCCCGTTGAGGAGAAAATAGGCGCAGAATGCGCCCATCATGTAGAGCGCGCCGTGAGCGAAGTTGATGATGTTGAGCATACCGAAGATGACGGCCAGTCCGAGACTCAACAGCGCATAGAATGAGCCGTTGATCAGCCCGACCAGGAGTTGCGCGGAAAGCGCCTGTAGATTGATCGACATGTTGCTCTCAACTTCAATCGATGAGGTTAAAGCGCCCGGCGAACACAGCCCGCCGGGCGCTCCGTTTTATTTCTTCAGCAGCGGACAGGTGCTCTTGTCGAGCGGCGTGAAGGCTTCGCTCGCCGGAATGGTCGCGACCAGCTTGTAGTAGTCCCACGGCCCCTTCGACTCCGATGTGCTCTTCACTTCGAACAAATAGGCGTCGTGGATATTGCGCCCGTTCGGCTCGATCTTGCCCTTGCCGAACAGCGGATCGTCGGAAGGAATCTCCTTCATCGCGGCAACAACCTTGGCGCCGTCATGCGGATTCTCGCCGAGCTTGTCGAGCGTCTTGAAGTAATGGATCAGCGACGAATAAACGCCAGCCTGAACCATCGTCGGCATCGCCTTGTTCTTCATCCGCTCCTGGAAGCGTTTCGAGAAAGCTCGCGTTCCGTCGTTTAGATCCCAGTAGAACGTCTCGGTCATGTTGAGGCCATTGGCGACATTCAAACCGAGGGCATGCACGTCGGAGATGAACATCAGCAACGCAGCAAGCTTCTGGCCGCCCTTGACGATCCCAAATTCGGATGCCTGCTTGATGCTGTTGACCGTATCGCCGCCGGCATTGGCCAGACCGATTACCTTGGCCTTCGAGGCCTGCGCCTGCAGCAGGAAGGACGAGAAGTCGGCGGTGTTCAGCGGATGCTTGACGCTACCGACGACCTTGCCGCCAAGCGCATTCACGGCCGCGGTGGTATCTCGCTCGAGCGCCGTCCCAAAGGCATAGTCGGCCGTGAGGAAAAACCAGGTGTTACCGCCGCTCTTGGTCAGCGCCGAACCCGTGCCATGCGCGAGCGTGTAGGTGTCATAGGTCCAGTGAATGGTGTTCGGGGTGCACTGGCTATTTGTCAGGTCCGATGTGCCGGCACCCGAATCCAGAAGGATCGAGTTCTTCTCCTTGACCAGATTGTTGACCGCCAGGGCCACCGACGACGTCGGCACGTCCGCGATCACATCGACCTTGTCCACGTCGATCCATTGGCGCGCGAGGTTAACGCCGATATCCGGCTTGTTCTGATGGTCGCCGGAGATAACGTCGATCTTCCAGCCCTTCTTGGTCAGGCCGGAGTCCTCGATCGCCATCTGCGCGGCGATGACCGAGCCGGGGCCCGCGAGATCGGCATACAGACCGGATTGATCGTTGAGCACACCGATCTTGACGACCTTGTCTCCCGCCATCGCGCCGCTGATGGCGCCAAACGCGACTGTCGTTCCCAACAAAAATGCAGCGATTTTCTTGTTCATTTTCTCCCCACGTCTACGGACAAAATTTGTCTACACCCCGAGATAGGTATGCAGCTTGTCCATATTGGCTTGCAGCTCCGAATTGGCGAAGCCGTCAATAATCTTGCCGTGCTCGACGATGTAGAAACGGTCAGCAACCGTCGAAGCGAACCGGAAATTCTGCTCGACGAGCAGGATCGTGAAGCCCTCGGATTTGAGGCGCGAAATGGTATGCCCGATCTGCTGGATGATGACCGGGGCCAATCCTTCGGTCGGCTCGTCCAGCATCAGGAAGCGTGCGCCGGTGCGCAGGATACGGGCGATCGCCAGCATCTGCTGCTCGCCGCCGGACAGCTTGGTGCCCTGACTGTTGAGACGCTCTTTCAGATTGGGAAACAGATCGAAAATCTGCTCCAGCGAGAGGCCACCACTGCGAATGGTCGGCGGCAGCATGAGGTTCTCGCGCACGTCGAGGCTGGCGAAGATGCCGCGCTCCTCCGGGCAGAACGCGACGCCAAGGCGCGCGATCTTGTCCGACGACATGCGAATAATTTCATTGCCCTCGTATTTGATCGATCCCGTCCGCTTGCCGATGATCCCCATCACCGACTTGAGCGTCGACGTCTTGCCGGCGCCGTTGCGCCCAAGCAGCGTCACGACTTCACCGCTTCTCACATCGAAATTGATTCCATGGAGAATGTGCGACTCGCCGTACCACGCTTCGAGGTTACGCACTTCGAGCACCGGCGATCCCGCCTGCGCATTGCCACCCTTGGCTGCCGGATCGGCCACCTTCAAATCAACCATGACCGGCCCCCAAATAGGCTTCCTTGACGCGCTCGTCCTTCGTCAGATCGGCATAGTTGCCTTCGGCAAGGACCTTCCCGCGCGTCAGCACGGTGATGATGTCCGACAGATTGGCGACGACGTTGAGATTATGTTCGACCATCAGGATAGTATACTTCGCCGAGATCCGCTTGATCAGCGCGGCGATCTTGTCGATGTCCTCGTGCCCCATGCCAGCCATCGGCTCGTCGAGCAGCATCATTTCCGGATCGAGCGCCAGCGTTGTCGCGATCTCGAGCGCACGCTTGCGCCCGTAAGGCATTTCGACAGCCGGTGTATTGGCGAACTCGCTCAAGCCGACGTCGTCGAGCAATTCATGCGCGCGAGGATTGAAGCGATCGAGCACGCTCTTGGAGCGCCAGAAGTCGAACGAAGTTCCGTGCTGCCGCTGCAGCGCGACGCGTACGTTCTCGAGCGCGGTCAAATGCGGAAACACCGCTGAAATCTGGAACGAACGAACCAGGCCGAGCCGGGCGACATCGGCCGGCGCCATCGACGTGATGTCCTGGCCCTTGTAGAGGATTTGTCCCGCAGATGGCTGCAGGAACTTGGTCAGCAGGTTGAAGCAGGTCGTTTTGCCGGCACCATTCGGACCGATCAAGGCATGGATACTGCCCCGACGGATACGCAGGTTAACCTCACTGACAGCGACGAACCCAGCGAACTCTTTGGTTAGTCCGTGGGTTTCGAGAATGAACTCATCCGCCAATTAACTTCCCCCAGCAGTCATCGCGCGTTGTGCCCCGCACGCGACTGATTTGTATCATTGTGCCTGTTACGTGATGTCTTGGAACACCAACGGCCGGCTTAGGTCTAGCCGAAATATGCCGCTAACGCCCACCGTTACGCAAGGCACAAATCGGCGCATATTCGTCCTTAGTTGAACTTCCCCCGAATATAGACCTTTTAGGCCGAATCGCGTTCCGGAGGCCTTCTCGGGAGCATGAATGGCTATCGGCCGCCTCGCACATCCTTGGCGTAAGTCTCTGGCTTGAAGCCGACCAGCAGCCTATTCCCGAGATCGAGCACTGGTCGCTTGATCATCGAGGGTTGCGCGACCATCAAAGCGATGGCCTTACGCTCATTGAGGTCCGACTTGTCGGATTCGGGCAACTTGCGAAAGGTGGTCCCCGCGCGATTGAGCAGGGTTTCCCAGCCTACATCCTTGCACCAGCGTTCGAGTTGCGCCTTCTCGATTCCGGCGACCTTATAGTCGTGGAAGTTGTATTTCACACCCTGCTTGTCCAGCCAGGTTCGCGCCTTCTTGATGGTGTCGCAATTCTTGATGCCGTACATCGTGATGGCCATCCGGCGCTCCGTGCTGCGATCTCAGGGCCGCGGCGGAATATTCAGCCCGCGCTCGACCGCCGGGCGTGCGAGACCGCGCTCCAGCCAGGCCGGAACACGCTTCAGGCTGGCGAAGTCCACCAGTTCAGCGGCGCCATAGAACCCGATCAGGTTTCGCACCCAACCGAGCATGGAAATATCCGCGATCGTATAGTCGTCGCCCATGATCCATTTTCGACCGTCGAGGCGCCCCTCGATGACGCCGAGCAGCCGCTTGGACTCATCGGCATAACGTTGCAAAGGCCGCTTGTCTTCGTACTCACGGCCCGCGAACTTGTGAAAGAAGCCGACCTGACCGAAGATCGGTCCCATCGCCGCCATCTGGAAGTAGACCCATTGGATCGTCTCGATCCGCCGCGCCGGATCGGCCGGCAACAGCTTGCCAGTCTTCTCCGCAAGGTATTGCAGGATCGCGCCGGACTCGAACAGGCCCAGCGGCTTGCCGCCCGGACCATCGGGATCGATGATCGCGGGGATCTTCCCGTTCGGGTTTAACGACAGAAATTCGGGTGTCCACGTCTCGTTCTTGCCGATCGCGATGGCGTGCGCCTCGTAAGGCAATCCGATCTCTTCCAGCATGATCGAAACCTTGACGCCATTGGGCGTCGGAAACGAATAAAGCTGCAGACGGTCGGGGTGCTTGGCGGGCCAACGCTTGGCAATCGGAAACGCAGACAAATCAGACATTCGCAACCTCGTGACGCGAGCGGTTCGATCTTGGATTGCAGGACAAGAGCGATCTCGCTCGTTCACGCCGCGTCCAATCGACGATCACTCAATACCCAGGCAAATGAGGTGGAGACCTTTCGCAGAAGTTTCAGGCTTCGGCAAGACGAGGCGCGCAAGCCCGCCTGTGGCTATCGGTTCACTCCCACTCGATGGTGCCGGGCTATGGCAAAGCACTGATTTTTCAGTGCAAATTTTTTCTGTGCACGAGAGAGAACCATCTCCCCGATCCGTCAAAAATTTGCGCTCTTGAATTCAAATCCGAATTCCGCCGATTTGGAATCTACTCGGTTTCAGCGACTATCGGTATCAATCGGTCGAATTTATTGAATCTCCATCGCGTAAGCGGCGGTGACGCACCAGCGAAAAAGACCGTCAGTCCTAAGGAAGACCGCTGAGTGTCGTGCACTTCTCAATTCAAGCACCAACCGACGCGGGACAACGATGTCCTTGGCCGTTGCCTCCACAGGAAGGCGCTCGGCAATCGATTGAGTTGGATCAAGTCTATTTCAGACCGAGAATGATATGCTGGTTTTTGAGGAGATGTGCCATCGACGAGCAGACCACCCCCGACATACTGGTGCCCGCGCGACTGCCTGGGAACCCGCACGCTCTCACCGCCGCCGACGTGATGGCACAACTACAGGTAACGAGCGCTGATGGGTTGTCCGACCAAGCAGTCAGGGCGCGACATCAGCGTTTCGGGCCGAATACAATCACCTCCCGGCGCGCCGCCAGCGTGCTGCGCTTGCTGCGACATCAATTCATGAGCCCAGTCGTCTACCTCCTGGGCATGGCTGCGGCATTGGCGTTCTATTTCGGCGAGTTGGAGGAAGGCACCGCCATTGTCGCCGTCCTCGCGATCAACGCGCTAATTGGCTTCGTGACGGAGTTGAAGGCCTCGCGCTCCATCGAAGCGCTGCGCGCGCTTGGTGGCCGTACGGCTCGGGTACGCCGCGAGGGCCGTGTGCGCCTTATTCCTGCAGATGAACTGGTGCCGGGCGACATCGTACTACTGGACGCCGGCGACGCAGTTTCCGCTGATCTACGGCTTGTTGAGTCGTCGCGGCTGTCGGCGGACGAGTCCACATTGACGGGCGAGTCTGTCCCGGTAGACAAGGAAACATCGCCGGTCGCGCGCAACGGTCGTCTCGGCGACCGCGTCTCGATGCTGTTCAAGGGCACGGCCGTGACGCGCGGCAGTGGTTCCGGCGTCGTGGTAGCGACCGGGCTTGCGACAGAGCTCGGCCGGGTCACACAGCTCGTCCTCGAGGCTCATGCGGGCAGTTCACCGCTCGAGCGTAAGCTCGCTCGACTATCGACACAGCTCGTCTGGGCGACGGTGGTCATAGCGGCCGCAATCGCCATCATCGGCCTGATCGTCCATGAAGATGCTTTCCTGATGATCGAAGCGGCGATCGCCCTCGCCGTTGCAGCAATTCCCGAAGGCCTCCCGATCGTGGCGACGCTGGCGCTCGCGCGGGGAATGTGGCGGATGGCACGCCAGAATGCGTTGATCGAGCGCCTGTCGGCGGTCGAAACGCTCGGCGCCACGACCGTCATTTTGAGCGACAAGACCGGCACCCTGACCGAGAACCGGATGACGGTGCGCCGACTCTACGTGCCGTCAGGTGAGATCGAGGTCGAAGCAACTGCACATAAGATCGCCTCGGCTGCCCGCTTTGCCGAAGACCGGCAAGTGAATGCACTGCTGCGTATCGCTGCCCTATGTAATGACGCTCAACTCGAGCACGCCGACGAGAACGGCAGCGGCGATCCCATGGAAATCGCGCTTCTGCGTGCCGGACTGCAAGCAGGCTTGAAGCTGGCGCCGCTACTGCACCAACACCGCGTTGTCCGAAAGCATGCCTTCGATCCTGGCACCAAGATGATGGCGACGGTACATGAAAGTGGCGATGGCTTCCTCGTCGCGGTCAAAGGTGCGCCAGAAGCAGTGATTGTCGCCGCGACGCGCGCGATTGCCGACCACGGTGAGATCGCGTTGAACGACGACATACGCGCCGAATGGCTCGGCCGCGCCGATCAGCTCGGCCATCACGGCCTCCGCGTGCTCGCCTGTGCGATGAAGATGGAAACGCAGACCGATTGTGCGCCTTATGAAGATCTCGTGCTCATTGGTCTGATCGGTTTGGAGGACCCGGCGCGTGCCGACGTGCCCAATGCTATCCATGACTGTCGTCGCGCCGGCGTCCGCGTCGTGATGGTGACCGGCGATCACGCCGTGACGGCGCGCAGCATCGGCCGTGCCGTTGGGCTCGCCGATCAGGCAGCCAATGTCGTCGACGGCAAGGCGATCGACAAGGTTATCGAGGCGGGCCCGACCGCACTTCGCAAAATCAGCATCTTCGCCCGAGTGACCCCGGCCGAGAAGCTCGCTCTCGTAAAGGCCTATCAGGCAGCGGGCGATATCGTCGCCATGACCGGCGACGGTGTCAACGACGCGCCTGCACTGCGTCAGGCAGATATTGGCGTCGCGATGGGGCTGCGCGGTACGGACGTGGCGCGCGAGGCGGCCGCCATGATCTTGCTCGACGACGCGTTCCCAACCATCGTTAACGCGATCCGCCAGGGCCGCATCATCTTCGGCAATATCCGCCGCTTCGTCGCTTATCTCTTGTCGTGCAACCTGAGTGAAGTGATGGTAGTCGGGATCGCGGTGGTATCAGCCCTGCCGCTGCCGCTGCTGCCCCTGCAGATCCTCTATCTGAATCTCGTCACGGACGTATTTCCTGCATTCGCGTTGGCAATGGGCGAAGGCGAGGCTGGCATCCTCGACCGGCCACCGCGGGATCCCAAGGAACCCATCCTTGGACGCAGGCAGTGGCTTTTGATTGTCCTGCATGGCTGCGCGCTCACCGCCGGCACCGTCGCAGCACTGGTGGCAGCCCGCTGGCTCAATCTCGACGCGCGGCAATCGGTGACCGTCACCTTCCTCACTCTCGCCTTCGCGCAGCTCTGGCATGCCTTCAACATGCGAAGCGCGCGCGCCGGACTCCTCCTCAACGAGGCGACGCGGAATGTATGGCTGTGGGCCGCCGTCGGGCTTTGCGCCGTACTGCTTGCTGCACCGCCTTACCTGCCGCCAGCCGCGCACCTCTTGCATCTAGCGCCGCTCACTACTGCAATGTGGGCCGCCGTCCTGGGTTGCAGCCTGGCACCTCTCGTCGCAACGCAGGCGATCATGGCTATCGTCGGTTGGCGGAATGTGACGACGCGATGACGGCGATACTGTTAGCTTGGCTGAAATTCGCCGCATGCACCGCCTTGATCGGCCTCGCCGGACCCGCCTTGACGCGCTATGGCGACGTTATCGCGCGCCTGACTGGCCTGTCGCGGTCCTGGGTCGGCCTTGTCCTCCTTGCGACTGCAACCTCGCTGCCCGAGCTGTTCACCGCGATGCGCGCCGCCTTCACCTACGAGCGGCGCGTGCGGCCGCCACCGGAGTTCGCCGAAGTTGAGGGCGGCATCTCGTTGCGCGTCGCCGCGCTGCGGTATGCCACCGCAGCTATTGTGGTGATTGTCGCGGGCTCCTGGTTGCCTTTCGTCGGCCAAGAAATCGGCGACACGATGGGATGGAAAACCACTTTCGTCGGCGCGTTGTTCATCGCCGGGCCACTGACGGAGGTAAGCGAAAGAAGATCGTAAGCGATAAGGTCGCATGAATATGGGAGCGGCTGGCTACAATCGACATCTAACAATACGTGTCAGTCGCCGATTGTACGCTGCACTACTCCAGACTATCCGTTTGTACGCGTCCTTATTCCCACTCGATCGTGCCGGGCGGCTTCGACGTGACGTCGTAGACGACGCGATTTACGCCCTTGACCTCGTTGATGATGCGCGTCGCGGTCTCGCCGAGAAATTTCATATCGAAGGGATAGAAATCTGCGGTCATGCCGTCGGTCGAGGTCACCGCGCGCAGGCCAACGACGTATTCGTAAGTCCGTCCGTCACCCATGACGCCGACCGTCTTGACCGGCAACAGCACGGCGAACGCCTGCCAGATGCTGTCATAAAGACCAGCCTTGCGGATCTGGTCGATGTAAACCGCATCTGCGTTGCGCAGAATCTCCAGCTTCTCCTCGGTGATCTCGCCCGGGCAGCGGATCGCGAGACCGGGACCGGGAAACGGATGCCGTCCGACAAAGATATCCGGCAGCCCGAGTTCGCGGCCAAGCGCGCGGACCTCGTCCTTGAACAACTCGCGCAGCGGCTCGACCAGCTTCATGTTCATGCGCGCCGGCAACCCGCCGACATTGTGGTGTGACTTGATGGTGACCGACGGCCCGCCGGTGAACGAGACGCTCTCGATCACGTCCGGATACAGCGTGCCTTGCGCCAGGAAATCCGCGCCGCCGATCTTCTTGGCTTCGGCATCGAACACATCGATGAACAGCCGGCCGATCGTCTTGCGCTTCACTTCCGGGTCCGTGACGCCGTCCAGTTCGCCGAGGAAAATCTTCGACGCATCAACATGCACCAACGGAATGTTGTAGTGATGCCGGAACAGATCGACGACGGTTTTGGCTTCATCCTTGCGCAGCATGCCGTGATCGACGAACACGCACGTCAACTGATCGCCGATGGCTTCGTGGATCAACACCGCAGCAACGGCGGAGTCGACGCCGCCGGACAATCCACAGATCACACGCCCCTTGCCGACCTGCGCGCGAATTTTCTCGATGGCTTCCTCGCGGAACGCGCGCATCGTCCAGTCGCCTGTCAGGCCTGCGACCTTGCGCACGAAATTGCGGATCAGCTTGGCGCCATCCGGCGTGTGCACCACCTCGGGGTGGAACTGCATCGCATAGAATTTGCGATTGTCGTCGGCGATCACCGAGATCGGCGAACCCGGCGCCTGCGCCACGGCGCGGAAACCTTCCGGCAGCTTGGTCACGCGGTCGCCGTGACTCATCCAGACGTAATGCTTCTCGCCAACCTTCCAGACGTCCTCGAACAGCGCGCACGTGTCCGTCACCTCGATCAGCGCACGGCCGAACTCGCGATGATGCCCAGCCTCGACGGTGCCGCCGAGTTGCTGCGCCATGGTCTGCTCACCGTAGCAAATGCCGAGCACGGGTACGCCCGCATTGAGCACCGACAACGGTGCGGACGGCGCATCCTGATCGAGCACCGACGCCGGGCCACCGGAGAGAATGACCGCCTTGGGCTTCATCTCGCGGAATGCCGCTTCCGCTTTCTGGAACGGCACGATCTCGGAATAGACGCCCTCCTCGCGCACGCGCCGCGCGATCAGTTGCGTCACCTGCGAACCGAAATCGATGATGAGAATTTTGTCGTGCGCCGAGCTTGGCGACGGCGTCGACGTTTTGGGCTGCGCTGCTGTCATGGCTAGCAATTACGCGAGAGGCTGCGGCGCCGCAATGGTCGAAATCGATCTGGCCGCGGTCAATTCACGCCTTCTTTCGGGTCAAAAGGGACACGAAAAACCCGTCGGTCCCGGTCCGGTGCGGTGTCATCAGAAGTCCCTGGTCGGTCAGTCGCGCCGCCTCCACGAAAGCCTCAGCCTTGTCCCACAGCACGGCTGCAGTCTGCTGCGGCGGGACAACTGCGAATTCCGGATGGCGCGCCGTGAAGGCGGCAACCTGACCGCTGTTTTCCGGCGCCAGTACCGAACAGGTGACATAGGCGATGCGCCCGCCCGGCTTCACCAGCGAAGCCGCACGGTCCAGCACCTCGGCCTGCTCCCTGACCCGCACCTCGAGCGCGCCCGGGCGCATGCGCCACTTGGCATCCGGGTTGCGCCGCCAGGTTCCTGTTCCGGTGCATGGCGCATCGACGAACACAAGATCGGCGGACGCCTTGATATCCGCCAAAGTATCCGCGGCCCCCTTCGGCGTCCGAACGTCGGCATTATGGACGCCGGCACGCGAGAGACGTTCATGGATCGGCGCAAGCTGCCGCTTGTCGTCGTCCGTCGCGATCAGCCGGCCCTTCCCCTGCATCATGGCAGCCAGCGCCAGCGTCTTGCCGCCAGCTCCGGCGCACAGGTCGATCACCTGCTCACCCGGCTTGGCGCCCGACATCAGCGCGGCGATCTGCGATCCCTCGTCCTGGACCTCGACCGCACCTTTGATGAAATCCTCCTCGGCGTGCACCCCGGGGTTACGCGCGTCGGCACCGAGCACGATGCGTAGCCCGATCGGCGACCACGGCGTCGCGACCGCACCGAGATGCGCGAGCGAACCGAGCACCTTCTCTCGTTTGGCCTTCAGCGTGTTGACGCGCAGATCGAGCGGCGCGCGGCTGGCCATCGCAGTGGCCTCCGCCACGCGCTCGTCGCCGAACACCTCTGCGAGATGACCATCGAGCCATTCGGGATAATCCCCGGCGATATGCGCCGGAGCATCGCGCAGCGACCGCGACGCCAGCGCGCTGCGTTCGCTATCCGACAATGCCTCCGGTGCAAAACGCGAGCCGTCGCAAAACGCGGCGATGGCCTCGACGCCCAGACCGCGCTCGGTCGTCAACATGCCGAGCACGCGCGCGCGCGGCGTATCGTCATCCATGATCCACGCGCTCGACGCCTGACGGCGCAGCACGTCGTAGATCAAACCGGAAATCGCCGCACGATCGCCGGAACCGGCGAAGCGATGCGCGGTGCCCCATTCCTTCAACGCTTTGGCAGCAGGGATGCGTTGATCGTCAATCGCAGCGATAACTTCGATAGCGGCAGAAAGCCTTGCGGCGGGTGTCATAGAAATCCTTTTGCACGCATCGAAGCGCGACGAGATCAGAACAGAATGCGTATGGCGAAGTACAGCCACATCGCCAGCAACACGAGCACACCGGCGAACCACGCGTAGAAGCGGCGCTTCACATTGTTGCTGGTGATAAACACGCCGGCATGGGCGAACCGCGTCACCACGAACACCCATGACAGCAGAACGAAAACCAGGTCGGCGTGACGCAGCGGCAGCGCGATCGCCACCAGCACATAGAACAGCACCGGCAATTGAAACTGGTTGTTGAAGCTATTCCCGATCTGCGCCGCGCGATCCGGCCAGTTCTTGCCCAGCGCGATATCCTTGAATTTCACCTCGCCCGACGTCAACGAACGAGTCCGCGCACTCGCCGTCATAAAGAGCAGGAAGAATGTCAGCCCCACCAGCACGAAGACAGGCAGCAACACCATTGGCGCGGTCATTCCAATCTCCCTGCTCGCAATCGACGCGGCCGAAACTGCGGATCAAACCTTGTCGGGTCCGACCCGGACAAGCTGCTTGCCGAAATTGGCGCCTTTCAGCAGCCCCATGAACGCACTTGGTGCGTTATCGAGTCCTTCTGTGACGAACTCCCGATACTTGACCTTGCCTTCGCGCACCCATTGCGACATGTCGCGCAGGAAATCGCCGTACATGGCGGCGAAATCGCTGACGATGAAGCCGCGAATATTGAGGCGCTTGGTCAGAACATTGCGCATCAGCGCTGGCGCCCAATTCGGCACGACGGCCTGCGTGTCGTTGTATTGCGCGATCAGACCGCAGACCGGCATACGCGCGAACGGATTGAGCAGCGGGAACACCGCCTCGAACACCGCCCCGCCGACGTTCTCGAAATAGACATCGATGCCGTTCGGGCACGCCGCTTTCAGTTTCGCGGCAAGGTTCGGATCGCGATGATCGATGCAATCGTCGAAGCCCAGCTCGTTCTTGACGTAATCGCACTTGTCCTTGCCACCGGCGATGCCGACGGCGCGGGCACCCTTGATCCTGGCGATCTGTCCCACCGCCGAACCAACAGCGCCAGACGCCGCCGCTACCACCACGGTTTCGCCGGCCTTCGGTTTCCCGATTTCGAGCAGGCCGGTATAGGCCGTCATGCCGGGCATTCCCAACACGCCGACGGCTGTGGAAATCGGCCCCAAATTCGGATCGACCTTGCGCAGTCCCTTGCCATCGGACAGCGCGTGCGATTGCCAACCGCTGCGGATTGCGACGATGTCGCCCTTGGCGAATTTCGGATTGTTCGAGGCCATCACTTCGCTGATGCCCTCACCTTCCATCACGCCGTTGATCGGCACCGGCGCGGCATAGGACGGCCCCTCACTCATGCGGCCGCGCATATAAGGATCGAGCGACAGCCAGATCGTTCGCAGCAGCACCTCGCCATCGCCCGGCGTCGGGATCGGATAATCCTCGATGCGAAAATCGCTGGCATTCGGTTCACCAACCGGCCGAGAAGCAAGAACAACGCGTCTTCCTGATTGCGACATGATCGAATTTCTCCCGTCCGTTTGAATTCTGCACCGGCCAAACGCCGCGCCGCGATCGATCAAGCCGTGATCTTGGCCAGAGCGCGATCGAAAGCCACGGCAGCGTCCTGCAAATTCTTGAAGGCCAGACCGCTTTCGGCAGGCTGCTTTTGTTTTTCCGTCGCCGACGGACGAACCTCGGAGATCGGCTTGCCTCCCTCCAGCAAGGCCGTGGGCGCGATCACGTGAAACTCGTGGGCATCCAGCGCGGCATCCTTCGGCAGGAACACGCCCAGATACACCGTCTGATCGCCACGGCGATAAGAGATGTAACGCTCGATCGCGACCGATCCATCGCGCTGCATGCCGCCGAGCTTCGCGTAGCCCTTGGAGTCCAGCAGCTTGTGCGCGCGGAATCCCTTGACGTCGGCGGATTTGGCCTTCGCGGTTTCTTCCGAGAGATCGTATTTCCCGGCCATCGCGCGGCCCACTTCGGCCAGCTGCTCGGAAACCTGATGCTCGAACTCCTTGAGTTCGGTGCGCGGCTTGGCCTCACGGCGCGGCTTCAAGGCATTCCTCGCCTCGAGAGCCGCCCTGCATTTGGCAGCCAGGTCCTCGGCAGCCTTGCGTTCCGCATTCGCCAGAAGGTTCTTCAGTTCGCTATCGGACAGCGCCTGAAGCTTTTCATCGGTCCATTCGTACATATCCGCTCACATTTCTTCTTAATTGCAGGACGACAGACCAGACCCGGACGACAACAGCGCGGCCGCTCTCAAGTTCTTGAGCGCGGCCCTCGCAATCGCCGCGATCAGGACGCGCCGGGATAGTTCGGGCTTTCGCGCGTGATCGTGACGTCGTGGACGTGGCTTTCACGCAACCCTGCCCCGGTAATACGTACAAATTGCGCCTTATCGTGGAATTCGGCAATCGTCCGGGCGCCAACGTAGCCCATTGCGGCGCGCAGACCACCGGCGAGCTGATGCACCACATTGCCGACCGGGCCCTTGTAAGGTACCTGGCCTTCGATGCCTTCCGGCACGAGTTTGAGCGTATCCTTGATATCCTGCTGGAAGTAGCGGTCGGCGGAGCCGCGCGACATCGCCCCCACCGAACCCATGCCACGATAGGCCTTGTAGGAACGGCCCTGCCAGAGGAACACTTCGCCCGGCGTTTCATCGGTGCCGGCCAGCAGCGAACCGACCATGGCGATGTCCGCACCGGCCGCAAGCGCCTTGGCGAGATCGCCCGAGAACTTGATGCCGCCATCGGCGATCACCGGAATATCCGCCTTCTTGGCGGCCTCGACCGCATCCATGATGGCGGTCAGCTGCGGCACGCCGACACCGGCAACGATACGCGTGGTGCAAATCGAGCCCGGCCCGATGCCGACCTTGATCGCATCCGCGCCCGCATCGATCAGCGCTTGCGCACCTTCAGTCGTCGCGATGTTGCCGGCGATCACCTGCACCGCGTTGGAGCGACGCTTGATGCGATTGACCGCATCGAGCACGCGGGAGGAATGACCGTGCGCGGTATCGACGACGATGAGATCGACTCCGGCATCGATCAGCTTTTCGGTTCGCTCGAAGCCACCCTCGCCCACGGTGGTCGCCGCCGCGACACGCAGACGGCCTTGCGCGTCCTTGCAAGCCAGCGGATGCGCGACCGCCTTTTCCATATCCTTGACAGTGATGAGGCCGACGCAGCGATACTGATCGTCCACCACCAGCAGCTTCTCGATGCGGTGCTTGTGCAGCATCCGCTTGGCTTCCTCCTGGCTGACGCCTTCGCGAACCGTCACGAGGTTCTCGTGCGTCATCAGTTCGGACACCTTCTGATGCGGGTCTGTGGCGAAACGAACGTCGCGATTGGTGAGGATCCCGACCAGCTTGCCGGGAACTCCGCCGCTACCACCGGTGACCACCGGAATTCCAGAGAAGCCGTGGTCCTTCATCAGCAGCAGCGCATCCGCCAGCATGGCGTCCGGGGTGATAGTCAGCGGATTGACCACCATACCGGATTCATACTTTTTGACCTGCCGGACCTGCGCGGCCTGACCATCGATATCGAAATTGCGGTGGATGACGCCGATGCCGCCGGCCTGCGCCATGGCGATGGCCATGCGGGCTTCGGTCACGGTGTCCATGGCGGACGCGACGATCGGGATATTCAGCGGAATGGCGCGGGTAACACGGGAGCGGATGTCGGCTTCGGATGGCAGGATGTCAGAAAGGCCAGGTTTCAGAAGCACATCGTCGAAGGTATAGGCCTCACGAACCCCGTCAAATCCATGCAAACGCGTCATCGCCAACTCCATTCCGCGGCCCGGTGCCGCACATCATCCTCGGAATGGGATATCCATTCGGTGACGCCACAGGCATCGCCGTCGAATCGGAGCCCATCTGAGGGGTTGGCGGTGGTCGATAGCATGGCCGCCCGCTGAATCAAAGCATTTGACCGCGATTCACCGATATTATCGGCCATCCGCTGAACCCGAATTCAGCGCGAATAGCCCGGCGGCGGCCCGTGCTGACGGATGGCCTCGACGACCTCCCGGTGCTTGCGATCCTCCCGCTTCATATGCACGGCAATCAACGCGTGCGCGGAGGGCACCAGCAGCAGAACATGGAAAATCAGCCCGAAAATCGCGCAAAAGACGATCAGGATCACGTTAAAGATCGCCGAAAACGGCTGGCCGTTCAGCAGCAAACCAAGCGGCGGAAGCAAGGCGGCGAGGACATAAATCATCGTCGGATCTCCGGGACTGGTCGGTCTGGACCACTCCGCCAGAACTTAGGTGGTATTCCGGTTTCCACAATGGTCCCAGCCACGCGGCAGTGGTAGAGCCCGTCCTCCAAGCCACGCCCCAAGCGAGCAATGAACAAAGAACGAGTGATACCGCTGATCGTCGCCGCCGCGTTGTTCATGGAAAACATGGATTCGACGGTGATCGCGACATCCTTGCCGGCCATCGCCGCGGATATCGGCACCAGCCCGCTGACGCTGAAGCTCGCCATCACCTCTTACCTGCTCTCGCTGGCCGTATTCATTCCCGCGAGCGGCTGGACCGCTGACCGCTTCGGCGCCCGCACCGTGTTCAGCGCCGCCATCGGCGTCTTTATGCTGGGATCGATCGGCTGCGCGATATCCTCGTCGATCAACGACTTCGTCATCGCCCGCGTGGTGCAAGGGCTCGGCGGCGCGATGATGACGCCGGTCGGCCGTCTGGTGCTGCTGCGTTCCATCGACAAGAGCGCGCTCGTCAACGCCATGGCCTGGGTAACGGTGCCGGCGCTGATCGGGCCGGTGATCGGGCCGCCGCTCGGCGGTTTCATCACCACCTATTTCTCATGGCACTGGATCTTCCTGATCAACATCCCGATCGGCGTGCTCGGCATCTTCATGGCGCAGCGCTTCATCGACCCGATCCGCAGCGACAAGCCGGATCGCTTCGATCTCATCGGCATGGTGTTGTCCGGACTGGGTCTCGGCGGGCTCGCCTTCGGACTATCGGTGGCTGGACTCGGCCTCGTGCCATGGCCCATCGTCGCCGGCCTGATCGGCGGCGGCGCCATTTTCACCACGCTCTACGTTCGTCATGCACGACGTACCGATAGCCCGGTGCTGGATTTCTCGCTGATGCGATTGGCGACGATGCGCGCCAGCATCCTCGGCGGATTCCTGTTCCGGCTCGGTATCGGCGCATTGCCGTTCCTGCTGCCGCTGCTGATGCAACTCGGTTTCGGCCTGTCGCCATTTCAGTCGGGCCTCGTCACCTTCACCTCGGCTGTCGGCTCGATCTTCATGAAGACGCTGGCGGCGCGCATCATCCGTAGTTTCGGCTTCCGCAATATCATGATGGTCGATGCCGTGGTGAGTGCCGTCTTCCTCGCGGCCTGCGCGCTGTTCACGATTTCCACGCCGCTCCTGCTGATCGTGATTATCCTGATCGTCGGCGGCTTCTTCCGCTCCCTGCAGTTCACCGCGCTCAACACCCTGGCCTATGCGGATATCGAGCCGGCCAAGATGAGCCGCGCGACCACACTGGTCAGCGTCGCCCAGCAGCTCGCGATATCGGCCGGCGTCGCGATCGGTGCGTTCTCGGTCGAAGCCACGATGGCTTTGCGGCACGTCTCGGAAATCAACGCCGATCAGTTCGGCCCGGCTTTCGTGATCGTCGGCATCTTCGCGGCGTTCTCGGGCATTTTCTTCTACAAGCTGCCGCCCGATGCCGGACACCAGATCTCCGGCCGCATGGTGGTGATTGCCGAACCGGCGAGCGACCCTGACGCCGAAGAAGCGGCCGCCAGAGAAACCGCGTCGGCCCGCGACCAGAAACTCGGCTGACGCACAGATTGCGCCGCCCATGTTGCAGCCTGTCGCGACGCATGATTTGCTGCGCGCAGGGAGTGGACCTGGCGGAGACCAGCTATGCTGCGACGCATGCGGATCATTGCGGGAGCCTTGTTGGCGCTCTGCCCCGCGCTCGCGTTTGCCGCCGACACCAATCCCCGTGCGAGCCAATGCCAGGCCATGGCCAACCTGCTGCCGAATGTCGTTTTCGCCAGCATCCGCACAGCCGCGACCTCTGAGGATGTCACCATCCGCTATGCCGGGCATTCCACCTACGTCATCGAAACGCCGGACGGCGTTCGCATCGCTACCGATTACAACGGCATCTACGACACCGGCGGCCTGCCCGACGTCGTCACCATGAACCGCGCGCATTCGACGCACTACACGCTCAATCCCGATCCGCGCATCAAGCATGTGCTGCATGGCTGGGGCGACAATGGCGAACCGGCCAAACATTCGCTGACGGTTGGCGATGTCTACATTCGCAACGTCCCCACCGATATCCGCCGCTCGCTCTACAGCTACGGCGCCGATACCGAGATGATCCCCAACGGCAATTCGATTTTCATTTTCGAGGTGGCGGGGCTTTGTATCGGCCATCTCGGCCACCTGCATCATCCGCTCGACGAGAGCCATATTGCAGCGATCGGCCGGCTCGATATCCTGATGGCGCCGATCGACGGCACCTACACCATGTCGCTCGATGGCATCTCGACCATCGTGCGACGGCTGCGATCGTCGATCGTGCTGCCGATGCATCGCTTCGGCACACCGCTGTCCGACCTGCTCGGCCGCCTGCGCGGACAGTTTGCCATCGACCAACGCCTGGAAACCTCATTCCGCATTTCAGTCGGCACGCTGCCCAAGACGCCCACGGTGATCGTGCTGAGTGGGGTTTAGAGGCGCAATTTGAAGCGAAAGCCCTCATCCCTCGACACCCACGCCTCGAAGCCTGACTTAAAAAACATTCGCTGAATCGGAAGCAGTTAGTTCGTCATGGCCGGATTTATTCCGGCCATGACGGAAGAGACGAATAGTCTATTGCCCGGAAACATCGATTGCATTTCCGGTCAGGCGCTCAGGATGACGCCGTTGCGTCATCTCATCTCTGCGTCAGACGATCTTTCGCCGCCGCGGAAACCCATCGCCAGCACGTAGCGTTCGGAGGAATCCTGCCGGCTCGCGGCCGGTTTGACATGCTTGACGCTGGCATAGTCGCGCTTGAGCTGTGCCACCAGTTCGGCATCCGCACCGCTCTGGAACACCTTCGCGACAAATGTCCCGCCGGGGTTGAGGACTTCGGCCGCGAAGGCTGCCGCGGTTTCCACCAGTCCGATGATGCGAAGTTGGTCGGTCTTGCGATGCCCCGTCGTATTCGCCGCCATGTCCGACAGGACGACGTCCGCGCCGCCACCCATCATCTCGCGCAGCTTGTCGGGTGCGCTGGCATCCAGGAAATCGAGCCGCGCGAATGTCACCCCGACAATCTCCGGCATCTCCAGCAGATCGATGGCGACGACCTTGCCCTTGCCCGTCGCCGCACCGACCCGCTTGGCGGCGATCTGGCTCCAGCCGCCCGGCGCCGCGCCGAGATCGACCACCGCCGCGCCCGGCTTGAGGAAGCGGAACTTGTCGTCCATTTCGATCAGCTTGTAGGCCGCGCGCGAACGCAACCCCTCACGCTTGGCTTGCGCTACGTAAGGATCGTTGAGCTGCCGCTCCAGCCACAATTTGGAGGAGAGTTTGCGCTTGCCGCCGGTCTTGACGGTGACATGCAACCGCCCTGTGCTGTCTTTGGCCATTTGTCGTGCTTACTTTCGAGGAACGGCCAACGCCTAGCATATCGCCGCGCGAACGCACATCACGTTGCGCAAATGGCGCCGTCGTCGCGCATCATCTCGACCAGCATGCCTTCGCGCAAACCGCGATCCGCGACGCGCAGGCGCGGCAGCGGGAAGGCCTGACGGATGGCATCGAGGATGGCACAGCCCGCCAGCACGAGATCCGCCCGCTCGACGCCGATGCAATTGTTATCGGCGCGTTCCCGGTAGTTCATGCCGAGCAGGCGGGTGATCGCCGAAGTAATTTCGCCGTCGTTCATCCAGATGCCATCGACGCGACGGCGATCGTAGCGAGGCAATTTGAGATGGATTCCGGCGAGCGTCGTCACGGTTCCCGATGTGCCGAGCAGGTGCATCGTATCCAGCTCGCGTCCGTGCTGGGCCGCGAATGGCGCAACATGTTCGGCAACGTCCCGGACCATGCGATCGTAGATGTCACTGGTTACGTCGCGGCCGCCGTAGCGTTCGGCCAATGTCACAACCCCGAGCGGGATCGACATCCAGGCCTTGGCGCGCGGCACTCCATTGCCGCCATCGCGCACCAGCCTGACCAATTCGGTCGATCCGCCGCCGATATCGAACAGGATTGCGCCACGGCCATCGGCATCGACCAGCGGCGAGCAACCGATCACCGCCAGCGTCGCCTCGGTTTCGCGGTCGATTACCTCGAGCACGATGCCGGTCTTGCTCTCAACCTGATTGCAGAACACGTCGGCATTGGAGGCGGCGCGACAGGCTTCGGTGGCGATCAAGCGCAGCCGCTGCGCATTGCGCAATTTCATCTTGTCGCGGCAGATGCTCAACGCGGAAATCGCCCGTCCGATGGCGGCATCGCTGATGCGGCCGGTCACCGAAATGCCTTCGCCCAACCGGATGATCCGCGAAAACGAATCGATGACCCGGAACCCGCCGCCCTCCGGGCAAGCGATCAGCAGGCGGCAATTGTTGGTACCGAGATCCAGCGCGGCATAGACGTCCGCGCCATTGGCCGACGAACGCCCGCCCCTTTGTTCGGATTCTGCCGCAACCGGAAAGGACGATCCTTCCAGTCGCGCGCGCGGCTCCGGGCTGGCCATTTGCCGGGCGTCGTCAATCATACAAACCTGTCTCTCCGCGACCAGCGACGGCCGACCTGGAATTTCTGCTCACAGAAAGTTTAGCAGCGTGGCGAGATGACGCAACCTTCGCACGCAGGTTGTATACCCAAACAGCCATTGTCCGGACCGGATCGCTGCTTTAATTGACGTTTCGACTGTCAGCCAAAATCGGCCAAAACGGCACTTTGTGGGCATCTGCATGCAGGATCGCAGCTCCAATCAGTTTCTCGACAACGCTATTGCGCTGCAAAAATTCGGAGTTGGGCAGCCGGTTCGCCGCAAGGAAGACGACACCCTTGTCCGCGGCAAAGGCAGATACACCGACGATTTCCGTCTCCCGAACCAGGTCTATGCCTGGATCGTTCGCAGCACCCACGCCCACGGCCTGATCCGCAACATCGATACGTCGGCCGCGCGGACCATGCCCGGTGTGCTCGGCGTCTGGACCGGCGCCGACCTCACCGACTACGAGCCCTATACCTGCGGATTGCCGCTCAAGAACCGCGATGGTTCCCCCCTGCTGCAAACCAATCGGATGCCGCTCGTGACCGACAAGGTGCGTTTCGTCGGCGATCCGGTCGCCTTCGTCGTCGCCGAAACGCTGGCGCAAGCGCGCGACGCCGCCGAAGCCGTCGCGGTCGATATCGATCCGTTGCCGTCCGTAACCAGCGCCGAGGAAGCCGCGAAGCCCGGCGCGCCGCAACTCTACGACCACATCCCCAACAACGTGGCGCTCGACTATCACTTCGGCGACACGGAGGCGATCGACGCCGCCTTTGCCGGCGCGGCTCATGTCACCAAGCTCGATATCGTAAATACCCGCGTGGCCGTCGTACCGATGGAACCCCGTTCGGCGCTGGCGAGCTTCGACAAGGCAACGGGCCGCTTCACGATCCAGTTGCCGACGCAAGGCGTCGCTGGCAGCCACACCAACCTCGCAAAGAATCTCCGGCAGCCGAAAGAGAAGGTCCGGGTGTTGACTGCCAATGTCGGCGGCTCGTTCGGCATGAAGAACGTGAACTATCCGGAATATACCTGCATCCTGCACGCGGCGAGGCTGCTCGGACGCCCGGTGAAGTGGACCGACGAGCGTTCGACCAGCTTCCTCTCCGACAGCCATGGACGCGCGCAGCATATTCACGCCGAGCTTGCGCTCGACAAGGACGGGCATTTTCTCGCTGTGAGATTGAGCGGCTTCGGCAATCTCGGAGCCTACATCACCGGCGTTGGGCCTCTGCCGCTTTCGATCAACACCGGGAAAAATCTCGCCAGCGTCTATCGCACGCCGCTCCTTGGCGTGGACATCAAGTGCGTATTGACCAACACCACGCTGATGGGTGCCTACCGCGGTGCCGGACGCCCGGAAGCCAACTACTTCATGGAGCGGCTGATCGATCACGCCGCGGACGAGATGAAGATCGACCGGCTGGCGCTGCGCAAACGCAATTTCATCAAGCCCGCGCAATTGCCGTTCAAGGCCTCATCCGGCGTCACCTACGACAGCGGTGATTTTCACGGCGTTTTCGCCAAGGCGCTAGAACTGGCCGACCACGCCAATTTCCCAAAACGCAAACGCGAGAGCCGCAAGCGCGGCCTGCTGCGCGGCATCGCCGTCGGCTCGTATCTTGAAGTGACAGCGCCGCCCAGCCCCGAACTCGGCAAGATCGTCTTCGAGGATGACGGCGGCGTGCGGCTCATCACCGGCACGCTCGATTACGGCCAGGGTCATGCGACGCCTTTCGCTCAAGTGCTGGCCGCGCAACTCGGCGTCCCTTTCGATAGCATTCGTCTGCAGCAGGATGACAGCGACCTCGTTCACACCGGAAGCGGCACGGGCGGTTCGCGTTCGATCACCGCCAGCGGCATGGCGATCGTCGAAGCGTCAGCCAAGGTCATCGAAAAAGGCAAAATCGCAGCCGCACATCTGCTGGAGGCTTCGGAGGCCGATATCGAGTTCGCCAATGGCCGCTTCACCATTGCAGGAACCGATCGCGGCATCGGCATCATCGATTTGGCAAAACAATTGCGCGATCGAAAGCTGCCGGACGATGTCCCGCCGTCCCTCGACGTCGATCACACGGTGGACAAAGTCCCCTCGACATTTCCGAACGGGTGTCACATCGCGGAGGTGGAGATCGATCCCGACACTGGCGTCGTCCGCATCGTCCGCTACACCGGCGTCAACGACTTCGGCACCATCGTCAATCCGATGATCGTGGCGGGCCAGTTGCACGGCGGCGTGGCCCAGGGCATCGGTCAGGCGTTGATGGAATCGGTGAGCTACGACGAGAGCGGCCAGCCGATCACCGGCTCGTTCATGGACTATGCCTTGCCGCGCGCCAGCGACATTCCGACCATGGCCATCGGCGACCATCCCTCACCGGCCACATCCAATCCGCTCGGAACCAAAGGCTGCGGCGAAGCCGGTTGCGCCGGCAGCCTGTCCACCGTCGTCAATGCCGTCGTCAATGCGTTGTCCGACTATGGCATCAATCACATCGATATGCCGCTGACGCCGGAGCGCGTGTGGCGCGCCATTCAAGACGCACGCGCGACCTGAGCCTTACGCAGCGGCCTGTTCGCGCGGCTGATAAATCGCGATGTGCTGGCAGTGCGCGACGGGAGTCGTGCCGTTTGCGACAACGAGCGCGTCCAGCTCGACGAAGCGATGACCCTTCTTCTCATAATTGGCGGTCACCTTGGCGCGCGCCGCCAATTCGTCGCCCAGTTTTGCCGCCGCCAGCAACTGCATGTTGCTGCCGACATGAATCCACGGTCCCAGAACGACATTCTGCACCAGCACTTGATTCATGATCCGCTGCAACATGCCGGGATGAACGAGGCCATTCGCATTGTAGATGTCATCCGTCTCGCGAACCTCGTCGAGATAATCCGCAAGGCCAGCTTCATTCCATGCGCGCGGCGCGGTGCCGAGCCATTGTCCCAGCGCGAACGACTCCGCATTGACCGGCCCTCGCGTGGCAACCACCGGCGTCTCCGGAAACGCCGCAAGCGCCACCGGCTCGACCTTCTCGGTCAACGATGCGCTGCCGGTGGCGCAAAGCTGGCCCCGGCTTTCGACGCGGATCGTCAGTTGCTCGCCTTGAAGCTCACCAATCACGTCGGTCATTTCGCCGTCGTAAACCGGCTTGACGAAACGCCCTTCGATCCGTCCACGCGCGAGAAAATCGCGTCCCCATTTAGCGACTGGCAGGTGCATCATGTAGGCCAACACCTCAACGCCCGGCACCAGCCCGCCGCTGAACCCGAAGCGGCGCGCCACGGTGTCGTCATGCATCTTGTTTTCGGATCTTTTGGCGGTGTTGTAGGCAGAAACGCGGTAGGTCGCTGGGGAACCGGGCATGCTGCTGTTTGCCTTTGTTGGCCGATTTACCTGCGACAATCGTACGTCAACGAACGGGCCACGCAAGCCGGTTTGGGCATGGTTTTCCTCGCATTCCCGCCAACAATCGCCTACACACTGCGCTCTATTCTCCACCGCACGGAATGACCGCCTTTGAGTACCACCCGCATCTATATCGACGCCGATGCCTGCCCGGTGAAGGACGAGGTCTACCGCGTCGCTGCACGTCACGGATTGCCGGTGAGCGTGGTCGCGGGCAATTTCATTCGCGTGCCGCAAGATCCGATGATCGAGCGCATCGCCGCCGGCAGCGGCATGGACGCCGCTGACGACTGGATTGCCGAGCGTGCGACCAAAGGCGATATCGTGATTACGTCCGATATCCCGCTGGCCAGCCGATGCGTGAAGGCCGGCGCGGTGGTGATCGCGCCGAACGGCAAGCCGTTTACCGAAGACTCCATCGGCATGACTCTTGCGGTGCGCAACCTGATGACCGACCTGCGGTCGAGCGGCGAAGTCACCGGAGGACCGTCGGCCTTCAATCCGCGCGACCGTTCGGCATTTCTGTCGACGCTCGATCAGGCCATCCGCCGCATTCAGCGCAGCCGCGCGACACAAAGCTAGACCGAACGAGCAACCATGGCGCCTCCTCTGATCCAGTTGAAAGACATTGCGCTGACATTTGGCGGCACACCGCTATTGTCCGGTGTCGAACTTTCGGTGTCGGCGGAGGAACGCGTGTGCCTGATCGGCCGCAACGGCTCCGGCAAATCCACGCTGCTGAAGATCGCAGCCGGGCTGGTCGAGCCGGACAGCGGCACGCGCTTCGTGCAACCCGGCGCGACGGTGCGCTACCTGCCGCAGGAGCCGGACTTCGGTGACGCGAAGACGACGCTGGCTTACGTCGAAGCCGGGCTCGGCCCCGGCGACGATCCCTACCCCGCTCGCTTCCTGCTCGAGCAACTCGGCCTCTCCGGTGACGAGAACCCCGAACATCTCTCCGGTGGCGAAGCCCGCCGCGCGGCACTGGCGCGCGTGCTGGCCCCTTCGCCGGATATTCTGCTGCTGGATGAGCCGACCAACCACCTCGATCTCACCACCATCGAGTGGCTCGAATCCGAACTTGGCGCACGGCGCAGTGCGCTGGTGCTCATCAGCCACGACCGCCGTTTCCTGTCGAACCTCTCGCGCAGCACGGCGTGGCTCGATCGCGGCACGATCAAGAGGATCGATCGCGGGTTCAGCGCTTTCGAAGCCTGGCGCGACGATGTGCTGGCGGAAGAAGAGCGCGAGCAACACAAGCTCGACCGCAAGATCGTCGCCGAAGAACATTGGCTACGTTACGGTGTCTCCGGACGGCGCAAGCGCAACGTCAAGCGGCTCGGCAATCTGCATGCGCTCCGCGCCGAACGGCGCAACTACCGCGGCTCCGCTGGAAGCGCCAACCTCGCCGCTGCGGAAGCAGATAAATCCGGCAAGCTGATTATCGAAGCCAAAGGCATCGGAAAGTCATACGGCGATCGGAAGATCGTCGATAATTTCTCCATCCGCATCCAGCGCGGCGACCGTGTCGGCATCGTCGGCCCCAACGGCGCAGGCAAGACGACGCTGATCAATCTGTTGACCGGCGCCGACGCACCGGTTAGCGGGAGCGTGCGTTTCGGCGCCAATATCGAGATGGCGACGCTGGACCAGCATCGCGAAAGTCTCGATCCGAAATCGACGCTGGCCGAAGCGCTTACCGGCGGCCGCGGCGATCACGTCATGGTCGGCGGCACGCCGAAACACGTCGTCAGCTACATGAAGGACTTTCTGTTTTCGCAGGAGCAGATCCGCACGCCGCTCGAAGTGCTATCCGGCGGTGAGCGCGGCCGGCTGATGCTGGCGCGGGCGCTGGCCAAGCCCTCCAACCTGCTGGTGCTCGACGAGCCGACCAACGACCTCGACCTCGAAACACTCGACGTGCTCGAAGAGATGCTTGGCGACTATCAAGGCACCGTCATTCTCATCAGCCACGACCGCGATTTTCTCGACCGCGTCGTCACCTCGGTGATCGTGCCGGAAGGCAACGGCCGCTGGATCGAATATGCCGGCGGCTATACCGACATGCTGGCGCAACGCGGCGCGGATCTGCGGCGCGCGGCGCCGAAACCCGCGACCAACAACGAACCGCCACCGGTCAAAGCTGCGAAGCCCGCGACCCCCGGCAAGCGCCGCCTCAACTTCAATGAGAAGCACGCGCTCGAAACGCTGCCCAAGACGATTGAGACGCTACACGCCGAAATCGCCGGGCATCAAGCGAAGCTCGACGATCCCGATCTCTACAGCAAGGATCGCAAGGCTTTCGATCAGGCGTCGCAAGCCATCGCCGCGGCGCAGGACAAGCTGCGCGAGGCTGAGGATCGATGGCTCGAACTTGAAATGCTGCGCGAGGAAATCGAGCAGGCCTAGGGGAACGCGCGATGACGACTGCTCTCGCCGCCAAAATTGCCCGCGACTACGGAACGCCTGCCGCAGTCATCGATATGGATCGCGTCGAGCGCAACATCGCGCGCATTCAGGCTGCGTGCGACGCCGCCGGCGTCACCAACCGGCCGCACATCAAGACGCACAAGAGTCCCGAACTTGCGAAGCTGCAGATCGCGGCGGGCGCGCGCGGCATCACCTGCCAGAAGCTCGGCGAAGCCGAAGTGATGGCCGATGCCGGCATCGACAACATCCTCATCAGCTACAATCTGCTCGGCGATGAAAAGATGGCGCGGCTCGGCGCACTGCGTCGCCGTATCGATGTCACGGTCGCCGCCGACAATCCGGTCGTGGTTGCCGATCTGACCAAGGCCGCGACCATAGCCGGTCGGTTGCTGCCCGTCGTCGTCGAATGCGATACGGGCCGCAAGCGCGCGGGCGTCGAAACGTCCGCCGAGGCCGTAGCGCTGGCGCGGCAGATCGCGGCGTCACCGGGCCTGACCTTCGCAGGCTTCATGATGTACCCGACCGAGTCCGGCTGGGCAGAGGCACAGGCTTTTCTCGACGACGCGATGGCCGGCATTCGCACCGATGGATTAGAAGCAACCATCGTTTCCACTGGTGGTACGCCAAATCTCAAGAACCTCGGCCAGTTGCGCGGTGCGACCGAGCATCGGCCTGGCACTTACATCTATAACGATCGCATGCAGGTCGCGGCCGGCGTCGCGACGTGGGATGACTGCGCGCTGCAAATCTACGCGACCGTCGTCAGCCGCGCAGGGCCGGATCGCGGCATCCTCGACGCCGGCTCGAAGACACTGACCGCCGATACCGGCGGACTCGATGGCTACGGCCTGATCCTCGAACATCCCGAAGCGAAGATTGCGCGCTTCGCGGAGGAGCACGGGTTCCTCGATCTCTCCCGCAGCAACACCCGGCCGAACATCGGTGACGTGGTCCGCATCGTGCCGAACCACGTCTGCGTCGTCGTCAACATGCTCGACGAAGTGGTGATGGTGCGCGGCGACGAGATCGTCGGTGTGCTGCCCGTCGCGGCGCGCGGCAAGCTGCGATAATCCCGCGCAATCCTTCAAGGCTCGCCGAAGACGGCCAGCACCTCAGGATGACGACGCGATCTTCGTAGCCGTCACCCTGAGGTGCCGAAGCGCAGCGGAGACCTCGAAGAGTGAACTTCAACCGCTCTGTTGCCCCAGCCATTCCAGCACGCCACGGCCCGCTGCCGCACCCGTGGCGAACGACGCCTGCAACAGGTAGCCGCCGGTCGGCGCTTCCCAGTCCAGCATTTCACCCGCAGCGAACACCCCCGGCAACCGGCGCAACATGTAGTGATCGTCGAGCTGCGCCAGCGCGATACCGCCCGCACTCGATATCGCTTCAGCGAGCGGAGATGTCCCTGTGAGGACAATCGCGACACCATTGATCCGCGCCGCGAGGGCTTCGGGCGCGAGCGACGGCAAGGAGACGCCTGATGATTTTGCAGATTCCTGCAGCAAGCCAATCGCCACCGGGCTCAGCCCGGCCGCCTTGCGCAAGAATGTCGAGAACGATTGCTTGCCGCGCGGCATCGCCAGGCGCGCCGTCAGCCGATCCGCGTCGAGATCGGGACGCAATGCGATCCGCAACACGCTCTGTCCCGATGCGACGATCTCCTCGCGCAGAACCGCCGACAGGGCATAGATCGCACCGCCTTCGATGCCGTCGCGGGTGATGACGGCTTCGCCGCGCACGGTATGACCGCCGCCCGACAGTTCGACGGTCTTCAGCGGCTGTCCCGCGAAACGATCCTTGAACACCTCGGACCATGCAACAGCGAACCCGCAATTGGCAGGCTTCAGCGGCATGATCGTGACACCGCGCTGTTCGAGCAGTTGCACCCAGCCACCGTCCGAACCGAGACGCGGCCAGCTTGCGCCGCCGAGCGCCAGCACTACCGCTGCGGCTTCGACAACTACCCGTCCGCTTGGCGTATCGAACAGTAGCCGCCCTTCGCTGTCCCAGCCGGTCCAGCGATGGCGCAACACCAGCTTGACGCCCCTCGCATCCAGCCGCCGCAACCATGCTCGCAACAGCGGCGAGGCCTTGAAGCTTTGCGGAAACACCCGCCCGCTGGAGCCGACGAATGTCGGCTGCCCGAGCGCTTCGCTCCAGGCACGCAACTCCGAAGGAGAAAAGGCATCGATGGCTGGCGTCAGATGCGATACAGCCGCGCCATAGCGCGACAGGAATTGCGGCAACGGCTCGCTATGCGTCAGGTTGAGCCCGCCGCGCCCGGCCATCAACAGTTTGCGCCCGGCTGACGGCATGGCGTCGTAGACCGTGACGAGCGCACCGCCGCGCGCCGCCACCTCGGCCGCCATCAGCCCGGCAGGCCCGGCGCCGATAACAACAACGTCACGTTTGGATGAGACTGCCATGATGGCGATGGTCGCGCGGCCAGCGCCAATCCGCCAGCTATTTGCCCAACTTGATGCCCGCTGCCGCAGCCGCCTGTTCGACGTATTTCTGCGTCTGCTGGAATGCGCCTTCCAGCGGCTTCGCCTTGGACATATCGGCGATCTCGTTGAAATGCGCGGCAATCGCATCCGGCGTCCACTCCGCCTGCGGCAGATTGATGCCTTCGCTCTCAATGATCTTGATGACCGCAAACGATCCGGCGCCCGCGCCCATGATGGTGCGGGTCGGTGCATCCTCGCCGAGCAGGAACAGCACTGCGGGCGTGATGGCTTCCGGCTTCATCAGCGCCAGCGCTTGCGCCGGCAGCAATTCCTCGGTCATGCGCGTCGCGGCCGTCGGCGAGATGGTGTTGACGCGGATGTTGGTCTTGCGGCCTTCCTCGGCCAGCACATTCATCAGGCCGACCATACCGGTCTTGGCCGCGCCATAGTTGGCCTGCCCGAAATTGCCGTAGAGGCCCGACGACGACGTCGTGACGACGATGCGGCCGTAGTTTCGGGCGCGCATGCCGTCCCACACCGCCTTGCAGCAATAAAACGTGCCGGTGAGATGCACGTCGAGCACCTTGGCGAAATCCGCCACTTCCATCTTGCCGAACGACTTGTCGCGCAGGATGCCCGCATTGGCACAGAGCAGATCGACGCTGCCCCATGTCTCCGTCGCCTTGGCGACCATCGCCGTGACCTGCTCGAAGTTCGACACGTCGGCGCCATCGGCCATCGCTTCGCCGCCGGCCTTGCGGATTTCCTCGACCACCGCTTCCGCCGCCGTCATCGAGCCGCCGGTGCCATCGCGCGCGCCGCCGAAATCATTCACGACCACCTTCGCCCCGCGCGCCGCCAACCCGATCGCGTGCGCGCGTCCGAGGCCATTTCCCGCGCCGGTGACGATGGCGACGCGTCCGTCAAATCTGATTGTCATGATTTGGGATCCTGAGGTTAGGCAAAATACAAGAGGCCGAGCCAGTCGGCGACCAGCGCCGGCTTGGATTCGCCATCGATTTCGACACTGACGCTGGTGCGCGACAGCAGCTCGGTCGGCGAGCGCATCTTCGCTTCGGTCAGCGTGAAGCGTCCGCGCAACCGCGAGCCCGCTTTCACGGGGGAGACGAAACGCAGCCTGTCGAAGCCGTAATTGACGCCCATCGTCGCGCCTTCGATCTTGGGCAGGGCTTCATAGGAAAACACGCTAAGCAGCGAGGCGGTGAGGAAACCGTGCGCGACGGTCGCGCCGAATGGCGTTTCGCGCGCGGCCCGTTCCGGATCGATATGAATGAACTGATGATCCTCGGTCGCGTCAGCAAAAACGTTGATCCGTTGCTGATCCACCGAATGCCAGGCCGAGACGCCAAGTTCCTTGCCGACCATGCCGAGATAGGCGTCACGCGTAACCAGACTCATTCAAACCCCGCTATCCGTTCGAGCCGGGCAGCAGTTTCCACACAATGTTCGAATGGCCAAGTGAAATCTTGCCCGAGACTGTGTCTCGGCAAGACAACATTTAATTTCGTTAATTCAGGACGCGGCGCCTGCGGCTCGCAAAGCTTGCAACTCCGGGAATTCCTCTTCACGAAATTCCTTGCCGCGAAGTTTATCGGTGCGATCGTTGTCGTGCTCGAGGCGGCGCAGTTGCACACGTCGGATCTTGCCCGAAATCGTCTTTGGCAGCTCGGTCACGAGTTCGATTCGACGGATTCGTTTGAATGGCGCCAGCCGCGTATGCACATAGCGGAAAATCGACAACGCCGTTTCCGGGCTCGGCTCAGTCCCTGCGGTCAGCAGCACATAGGCCTTGGGCAACGCCAGCCGGATCGGATCCGGCGTCGGCACAACTGCGGCCTCTGCCACCAGATCGTGTTCGAGCAACACGCTTTCCAGTTCGAACGGGCTGATGCGATAGTCGGACGACTTGAAGACGTCGTCGGCGCGCCCGACGAAGGTCAGGTAGCCATCGTCATCGACGAAGACGACATCGCCGCTGCGATACACCTCGCCATCGGCACCGCTGACCTTGCCGCCCTCGACTTGATAACCCTGCATGAGACCGGCCGGCCGCTCCGCGCCGAGCACGAGCGCTACCTCGCCTTCCTTCGCGGGATTGCCATCGGCATCGACGACACGGATGTGATAGCCCGGCATCGGCCGTCCCATCGACCCTGCCTTGAGGCGTTGCGCCGGAGAATTGCCGGCCACCGCGGTCGTCTCGGTCTGGCCGTAGCCGTCGCGAATGGTCAGTCCCCACGCCGATTTGACCTGATCGATCACTTCCGGATTGAGCGGTTCGCCAGCGCCGCAGACTTCACGCAGCGAGACTTTGAAATCGGACAACTTCTCCTGAATGAACAATCGCCACACCGTCGGCGGCGCGCATAGCGTCGTCACACCGCAGCGCCCGATGGTGGTGAGCAGTCCCTTGGCGTCGAAGCGCGGCTGATTGACGACGAACACCGTCGCACCGGCATTCCACGGCGCGAAGAAGCAACTCCACGCGTGCTTCGCCCAGCCCGGCGAGGAAATGTTGAGGTGGACGTCGCCCGGCTGCAGGCCGATCCAGTACATCGTCGAAAGATGGCCGACCGGATAACTGCGCTGGCTGTGCCGCACCAGCTTCGGCTTGGCCGTTGTGCCGGATGTAAAATACAGCAGCATCGGATCGTCGGCACTGGTCGGGCCATCCGGCGTGAATGCGTCGGGATAATCGGCGGTCCGCTCGAACGCCAGCCAGCCATCGTTCGCGGCGGTCGCGCCGACGACGATGCGCGTCAGCCCAGCATCGCCCAGCTCCGCAAATTTCGCGACTTGATCCTGCGCGGCGACGACGACCTTGGCGCGCCCGCGGTCCAGCCGGTCGCGCAGTTCGTCCGGCGTCAGCAAAGTGGTGGCAGGAATGATGACGACGCCCAGCTTGATGCAGGCCAGCATCGTCTCCCACAGCGGCACCACATTGCCGAGCAACAGCAGCAGATGATCGCCGCGCTTCAGTCCCTGCGCACGCAGGAAGTTCGCGACCTGATTGGAGCGAGCGGACAAGGCCGCAAACGACAATTTGGTCTCGGTGTTGCTCGCAGCCTCGACGATCCACAGCGCCGGGCGATCCTTGCTGGCGGGGTCGCGCGCCAGTTCGGCATCGAACCAGTCCAGGGCCCAGTTGAACGTAGCCTGATCCGGCCACTTAAATCCTGCCACCGCCTTGTCGTAATCGGTACGGTTTTGCAGAAGGAACGCGCGGGCTTCCTGGAATGTCGTCATGGCAACGCTCCTAGCGTTTGCTGGCCAGTTCTCGCAGGTGGTGAATGATTCCGGAGAAGTCGGTGCCGCCATGGCCAGCCTTGTCGAAGGCCGCATAGATTTCTTCGGCATGCGCGCCCAGTGGCGTCGCGGCGCCGGCGGCCTTCGATGCCTCCTGCGACAGGCGCAAGTCCTTCAACATCAGCGCGGCCGCAAAGCCCGGCTTGTAGTCGTTGTTGGCCGGCGACGTCGGCACCGGGCCCGGCACCGGGCAATAGCTCGTCAGCGACCAGCACTGGCCCGACGATGTGGAGGCGACATCGAACAGCGCCTGATGCGAGAGACCGAGCTTTTCGGCCAGCGCGAAGGCTTCGCTGACGCCGATCATCGAGATGCCGAGGATCATGTTGTTGCAGATCTTCGCGGCCTGACCGGCACCCGCCTTGCCGCAATGAACGATTTTCTTGCCCATCGCTTCGAGGATCGGCTTGGCCGTCGCGAATGCCTTGTCATCGCCGCCGCACATGAAGGTCAACGTCGCGCCCTTGGCGCCGCCGACGCCGCCCGACACCGGCGCATCGACCGACGCAACGCCATGTTTGGCGGCCAGCTCATGCGCCTTCACCGAACTTTCCACGTCGATGGTCGAGCAATCGATGATCAGCGCGCCCTTCGCGATCGACGGCAGGATTTCGGACCAGACGCCGAGCACATGCTTGCCGGCCGGCAGCATGGTCACAACGACCTGCGCATCCTTGACGGCATCGACGGCCGTCGCGGCAATGGTCGCGCCGTCGGCCTTCGCGGCGTCCCGCGACGCCGCCGCCAGATCGAAGCCCGACACCTTGTGCCCGGCCTTGATAAGATTTGCGGCCATCGGGCCACCCATGTTGCCGAGGCCGATGAATGCGACGTTCGCCATAGCGCTTCCTCTACTTACTGCGTTGGTTCAACTCGGAAAGACAAGATCCTGATCGCCGAGCGGCGCAAGGTACCGCGCAACGATCTCCGGTGTCACGTCTTCAATACGCGACGGCGACCATTTCGGATTGCGGTCCTTGTCGATGATTGCCGCGCGAATACCTTCGACGAAATCGGCGCTGGCGAAGACTTCGAGCGCGGCACGATATTCGCGCACCAGGCATTCCTCGAGCGACTTCGCGGGTCGCGCCAGCCGTAACAGCTTCAAAGCCACCTTGAGGCCGCGCGGCGATTTCTCCTGCAAGGCTATCAGCGTCGTGCGCGCGAACTCCGAACCGTCGCGCTCCAATGCCGCGACGATCTCCTCGACAGTGTCGTGCGCGAAAGCCTTGTCGATCAAATCTTGATGCGCCTCGGCAGGTCCGTTTTGCGGCGCCGACTGGAATCGCTTGATGACAGCCAGCGTTGCAGCCGCATCCACGCCCGGCGAGAGCTCCGTCAGCGCCTGACGCAGCGCCGGCCATTCGCTCGTCGCGATCAACACATCGGCGAGCCCGACATGCACGGTGTCGGGGCCGTTGGCGATCTGCCCGGTCAATCCGAGATAGGTGCCGATCTCGCCCGGCGCGCGCGACAACAGCCAAGTGCCACCGACATCGGGGAAGAAGCCGAGACCGACCTCCGGCATCGCGACCTTGGTCTTCTCGGTCACGATGCGATGGCTGGCATGACCGGCAAGGCCGATGCCGCCGCCCATCACCAGACCGTCCATATAAGCGATATATGGCTTCGGATACGAGGCGATGCGCGCGTTGAGGATGTACTCCTCGCGCCAGAACACCTTGCCGAGATCGCCGTGAGCGCGCGCGCTTTCGTAAAGCCCGCGAATATCGCCGCCGGCGCACAGGCCGCGTTCCCCCGCCCCTTCGAGCAGCACCAGCGCCACGGCCGGATCGGCCTCGAAGGCATCGAGCGCGACGACGATCTCGCGCGTCATCTCCAGCGTCAGCGCATTCAGCGCTTTGGGACGATTGAGCCGAAGCACGCCCGCCGCACCCTCGCGCCGAACGATCAGGTCCGGCTCGGCTGCGCCGGCATTCATCGCGCACCCTCGATCATCTTGCGCGATACAATCAACCGCATGATCTCATTGGTCCCTTCGAGAATTTGATGCACACGCAGGTCGCGCACGATCTTCTCGATACCATACTCGGCGAGATAGCCATAACCGCCGTGCAATTGCAGCGCCTGATTGGCAACCGCGAAGCCGACGTCGGTGCCGAAGCGCTTGGCCATCGCGCACAGCATCGTTGCATCGGCGTCCTTGCGATCCAGCGCCGACGCCGCACGCCACAGGAAGGTGCGCGCCGCTTCCAGTTCCGTCGCCATGTCGGCCAGCCGGAACTGCAACGCCTGGAATTCGTCGAGCCGCTTGCCGAACGCCTTGCGCTCTTTCATGTAGGCCAGCGTCTTGTCGAGCGCGGCCTGCGCGCCGCCCAGCGAGCACGCCGCGATGTTCAGGCGGCCGCCGTCGAGTCCTGCCATCGCGATCTTGAAGCCGATGCCTTCGTCACCGAGACGATTGGCCACCGGCACGCGCGCGTTCTCGAAAATCACCGCGCGCGTCGGCTGCGCATTCCAGCCCATCTTGCGTTCGTTGGCGCCGAACGACAGGCCGGGCGTATCGCCTCCGACCACTAACGTCGAAATGCCGCCGGGGCCATCGTTGCCGGTGCGAACCATTACGACGTAGAGGTCGCCCTGCCCGGCGCCTGAGATGAACTGTTTCTGACCGTTGAGGATGTAGTGATCGCCGTCGCGCACCGCACGCGTCCGAAGCGCCGCCGCATCCGATCCGGAGCCGGGCTCGGTCAGGCAATAGCTCGCGAGCAACTCCATGGTGCACAGCTTCGGCAGCCACTTCTGCCGCTGTGCATCGGAGCCATAAGCGTCGATCATCCACGACGCCATGTTGTGAATCGATATGAATGCCGAAACCGTCGGACATCCCTGCGCCAGCGCCTCGAAGATCAGCGCCGCGTCGAACCGCGTCAGCGCCGAACCGCCGACGTCGTCCTTGATGTAGATACCGCCGATTCCGAGGCTCGCCGCCTCGCGCATCACATCGACGGGGAAGTGCTTGTCCTCATCCCATTTCAGGGCGAACGGCGCGATCTTTTCCGCGGCAAAGTCGCGGGCCATGTCGCGCACGGCGATCTGATCTTCGTTGAGAGCGAACTGCATGCCACCCCGCTTCGTTCAGCCGCTAGATCCACGTGATGCAGGATCTTCTCGATCCAGCATCACGTGATCGATTTGTCCGAGTTAAAGCACATGTTGGCCGAAAACTGCTTCACAATTTTCGGCAACAGGCCTCAGCTCGTCGGCATGGCGAAGTCTGCGCCTTCCTTGACACCGGACGGCCAACGCGCGGTCACCGTCTTGGTCTTGGTGTAGAAGCGAACGGAGTCGGTGCCGTACTGGTTGAGGTCGCCGAAGCCCGAACGCTTCCAGCCACCGAACGAGAAGTAAGCCACCGGCACCGGGATCGGCACGTTGATGCCGACCATGCCGACGTTCACCTTGGCGGCAAACTCACGCGCGGAGTCGCCATCGCGGGTGAAGATGGCAACGCCGTTGCCGTATTCATGCTCGGACGGCAGGCGCAGCGCCTCGTCGAAGTCGTGCGCGCGAACCACCGACAGCACCGGACCGAAGATCTCTTCCTTGTAGATGCGCATGTCCTTGGTGACGTTGTCGAACAGACAGCCGCCCATGTAGAAGCCGTTCTCGTAGCCCTGCATCTTGAAGCCACGACCATCGACCGCCAGCGTCGCGCCTTCCTTGACGCCGATCTCGACGTAGTTCTTGACGCGCTCCAGCGCCGCCTTGGTCACGAGCGGACCGAAGTCGGCGCTCGGATCCATCGACGGACCGATCTTGAGATTCTCGACGCGCGGCACCAGCTTTTCCATCAGGCGATCGGCAGTGGTCTTGCCGACCGGCACCGCCACCGAAACCGCCATGCAGCGCTCACCGGCTGCACCATAACCGGCACCGACCAGCGCATCGACGGCCTGATCCATATCGGCATCGGGCATGACGATCATGTGGTTCTTGGCGCCGCCGAAGCACTGCGCGCGCTTGCCGGTCGCCGCGGCGCGCTCGTAGATGTATTGCGCAATCGAGGACGAGCCGACGAATCCGACCGCGGAGATGTCCTGATCGTCGAGGATGGCGTCCACCACTTCCTTGTCGCCGTTGACGACGTTGAGGATGCCCGGCGGCAGGCCGGCTTCAAGCATCAGCTCGGCGAGCTTCATCGGCACACCCGGATCGCGCTCCGACGGCTTGAGGATGAAGGCATTGCCGCAGGCGATCGCCGGAGCGAACTGCCACATCGGGATCATGGCCGGGAAGTTGAACGGCGTGATGCCGGCAACGACACCCAGCGGCTGGCGGATCGAATACAGATCGATGCCCGGGCCTGCGCCTTCGGTGTATTCGCCCTTCATCAGGTGCGGCACGCCGAGCGCGAATTCCACCACCTCGACACCACGCAGGATGTCGCCCTTGGCGTCCGGGAAGGTCTTGCCATGCTCGCGGGCGAGCAATTCCGCCATCTCGTCGTTATCGCGCGCGACGAGTTCGAGGAACTTCATGAAGACGCGCGCGCGACGCTGCGGATTGGTCGCAGCCCATGCCGGCTGAGCGGCCTTGGCATTTTCCACGGCAGCGCGAAGCTCGGCCTTGGTGCCAAGCGCAACCTGCGCCTGCACGTCGCCGGTCATCGGCTGATAGACGTCAGCAAACCGACCCGAAGAACCCTTGACGTGCTTGCCGCCGATGAAATGTCCAACTGTCCGCATAAATTCCTCCAAAGAGCTGTTCTGAGCGTATTTTCGCTCTTATTAGGCGCTTTTGAAAAGGGATTCTACGCGCAACCCGTTTGCGAAAATGCGGACCGCCCGCGGCCTCCTCGCGCCGATCCCCGGGAATGCAACTGAAAACGTGTCAGTGCCGGGCGCGCGACGGCGCTGGCTTGACCGCCTTGGCCACCCGCTTGCGTGCACCCGGCCTGGCTGGACCATCCCCGGCGAGCAGCGCGGCGCGACCCGCCGCCAGAATGTCGTCGGACAGCTCGCCGCCACCGCCCGCGCGGGCGAGAATCAGCGTCCCCACCATGGTCGCCAGCGCCGCCATCGCCTGCTCACGCGCCGCTTTGCGCGAACGTCCCGGAATCTGTTCCGCCAGCATCTCGATCATATCCGCGAGCTTGGCGGCGAACGCCTTTCGGGTCTTGGCGCTCTCCCGCGCGATCTCGGCCGCGAGCGCCGGCACGGCGCAGCCATTGCCCGGATCGTCGCGATGCAGCGGCGTGAGATAGCTGTCGATGATCGTTGCAAACCGCTGGTCGGCCGGCGTTTCTTCAGCCTTGCGGCGCCAGCGCGCGGTGGAACGATCCATCGCATAGGCGAACGCTTCGATCACCAGCGCCTCGCGCGAGGCGAAATGCGCATAGAAGCCGCCATGGGTGAGACCGGCTTCCTTCATCAGGTCGGCGACGCCGATGCCATGCGCACCATGCTCGCGCAGCTTCACCGAAGCCCGCTTCACAATCCGCGCATGCGTCTCCTGTTTGTGTTCCTTGGAATAGCGCATCGGAACTCCCACCACCCTCTGGGCCGGTCATGACCATCGACCGCGCGATTATATGGCGCCGATCATATAACGCCAGCAGGCTGAAGACTTGAAGTCCGTCCCAAGTTATCCTTACGCCTTGCGAACCGCAACCAGAGGTTGCTATTGCTGGGCGCGCGAACGCCTGGACGACAAGAACAAGCAAGGTGGGGCCTCGACCATGGACATGCTCAATCCCTATTGCGGCGTCGAACGCGACGCGCGCGGCGTCGCGCGGCTGACCATCTGCAACGCAGGCTCGCTGAACATCTTCAATTCGACGGTCATCGCAGGCGTCCGGAGCGGCCTCGAGACACTGGCAAAAGAACTGGACATCCGCGCCCTCGTCATCACCGGACAAGGCGACAAGAGCATGATCGGCGGAGCCGACATCAAGGAAATGGCGACGCTGGACCAAAAATCGGCAGAGCGTTTCATCACCGGCTTGCGCGATCTCTGCGAGGCGGTGCGCGCCTTCCCCAATCCCACCATCGCCCGGATGCCGGGCTGGTGTCTCGGCGGCGGTCTTGAATTCGCGGCAGCCTGCGATTTTCGCGTCGCGGCGGCCGATGCCAAATTCGCCATGCCGGAAGTCAAGGTCGGCATTCCCTCGGTCATCCACGCCGCACTGTTGCCGCGCTTGATCGGCTGGGGCCGCGCGCGCTGGCTGGTGATGACCGCCGCGACCATCGACGCGCCGACGGCGCTGGCATGGGGGCTGGTCGATGTCGTTGCCGGCGAGGCTGGCCTCGATCCCGCCGTCGAGGGTGTCGTGGGCATGCTGCTGGAATGCGCCCCGCAGGCGCTCCGCGCCCAGAAAGCGCTGCTGCGGCAGTGGGAAGAGCTTCCCCTAAAAGAATCCGTCGATCTCTCCATCGGCGTCTTCGGACAGTCCTATCTCACCGGGGAACCGCAGCGCCTGATGCAGGCCTTCGCCGCCCGCAAAACCAAGGCCTAGCGATCGCTGCAAAGCGATATTGCAAATTTGCCGTTTCGCCATTCTCCGTTTCGGCCTTAGCCTTCGTTCAAGCGCCGCTCACCAGATGTTGCCCGAAACGCAGTTGCAATTTCCGCACTGCATCATATGATGACTATCATTTAATCAGATCCGCTGCACCCTTGGAGCACGGCCATGTCCAATTCAGATCCTGTCGTCATCCTCTCCGCCGCACGCACACCGCTCGGCCGCTTTCAGGGCGACCTCGCTTCCTTCAGCGCACATAAGCTTGGCTCCCACGTCATCGGCGCGGCTGTCGAACGTTCGGGCCTGCAGCCGGACCGCATCGATGAAGTATTCATGGGTTGCGTGCTGCCGGCCGGCCAGGGGCAAGCGCCCGCCCGCCAAGCCGCGCGCGGCGCAAAGCTGCCCGATGCCACCGGCGCGACGACCGTCAACAAGGTGTGCGGCTCCGGCATGAAGGCGACGATGCTGGCGCACGATATCATTCGTGCCGGTTCGGCGGACCTCGTTGTCGCGGGCGGCATGGAGAGCATGAGCAACGCCCCCTACCTGCTCGCCAAGGCACGCGCGGGCTATCGCATCGGCCACGACCGCATCATCGATCACATGCTGATGGACGGATTGGAGGACGCCTACGAGGTCGGCCGCTCGATGGGCGATTTCGGCGAAGCCGCCGCCGAAACCTATCAGTTCACCCGCAAGGATCAGGACGACTACGCCATCGAAACGTTGACGCGCGCCCGCAAGGCCGTCGAAAGCGGCGCGTTTCGCAACGAGATCGTCGCGTTGACGGTGGCGGAGAAATCCGGCCCGCGCATCGTCGCAAATGACGAACACCCGCTGAAGGTCGATCCGGCGAAGATCCCCAATCTCAAGCCTGCATTCCGCGCCAATGGCACGATCACGCCGGCCGCATCGTCTGCCAATGCCGATGGGGCCGCGGCGCTCGTGCTAGCGCGCCGCTCGCAGGCGGAGAAAGCAGGCCTTCCGATCATCGCGGAGATCAAGGGCCACTCCACGCACAGCCAGGAACCGCACTGGTTCACCACCGCGCCGATCCCGGCGATCCGCAAGTTGCTCGACAAGACCGGCTGGAGCGTCGGCGACGTCGATCTGTTCGAGATCAACGAAGCCTTCGCCGTGGTGCCGATGGCGGCGGCACGCGATCTCGGCATTCCGCGCGACAAGCTCAACGTCAACGGCGGCGCCTGTGCCCTCGGCCATCCGATCGGCGCGACGGGCGCCCGTCTCATCGTCACGTTGCTGCATGCGCTGGAAGCGCGCAATCTTCGCCGTGGCATTGCCTCATTGTGCATCGGCGGCGGCGAAGCGACCGCCATCGCGGTGGAGCGTTCTACGAAATAAACTTCGCAGATCACGCCCTGCTCCTAAACGCGACACACCACGACAACAGGACAGACCATGATTTCGGATCGGCTCAGCGCCACCCTTGCCCGCCGCGATATCCATTACGGCTGGGCCATGGTCAGCGTCACCTTCCTCACCGCGCTGGTGGTCGCGGGCGCGGTTGGCGCGCCCGGCGTTTTCATTGTGCCGCTGCAGCAGGAATTCGGCTGGAGCACCGCGGAGATTTCCTCGGCACTCTCGATCCGCCTGCTGCTGTTCGGACTGATGGCCCCGTTCGCGGCGGCGCTTCTCAACCGCTACGGTCTGCGCAACGTCACCGTCGTATCGCTGATCATCGTTGCGACCGGCATGACCATCTCGCTTGCGATGACGAAAGTCTGGCAGCTCATGCTGCTGTGGGGTTTCGTCGTCGGATTCGGCACCGGACTCACCGCGCTGGTGCTCGGCGCGACAGTTGCGGCACGCTGGTTCACCCAACGGCGCGGGCTCGTGGTCGGCATCCTCACCGCGAGTTCGGCAACCGGCCAACTGGTGTTCCTGCCGTTGCTCGCCGCGCTCACCGATTATTTCGGCTGGCGCACCGCCATCGGATTGATGTGCGCGGCTTTGGCTGTCGTCGCGCTCGTCGTCCTGCTGCTGATGCGCGATCGGCCGAGCGATGTCGGCTTGCGTCCTTACGGCGATGAGGGCACGCAACCTTTGCCTGCACCGCCGCCGCCGACCGGCTCGATTTTCGCCGCAGCGCTCGGCGCGCTGCGCGATGCCGCGAAGACCCGTGTCTTCTGGATTCTGTTCGGCACCTTCTTCATTTGCGGCGCCAGCACCAACGGATTGATTCAGGTTCACCTGATCCCGATGTGCGCCGACTACGGCATTCCGCAGGTGCAGGCCGCGGGCCTGTTGGCGGCGATGGGCATCTTCGATTTCTTCGGCACCATCATCTCAGGCTGGCTGTCGGACCGCTACGACAATCGCTATCTGCTGTTCTGGTATTACGGCCTGCGCGGACTGTCGCTGCTGTTTCTGCCGCTCACCGATTTCACCTTTTACGGACTGTCGCTGTTCGCGATGTTCTACGGTCTCGACTGGATCGCGACGGTGCCGCCGACCGTGCGGCTCACCGCATCGCGGTTCGGTGCGGAGCGCGCCGGATTAGTGTTCGGCTGGATCTTCGCCGGACACCAGATCGGCGCGGCGGTCGCGGCGTTCGGCGCGGGACTGTCGCGGACAGTGCTGCTGAGCTACCTGCCCGCGTTCTTCGTCGCCGGTGCGCTGTGCCTCGTCGCCGCAGTCTTCGTGCTGACGATGTCCAGCGACAAGAAGGCCGCAGCGCCCGCCGCCGCTACGGCCTGATCGACATGCTGACCGGCCCCGGCGTGCGGACCGGTTCGGCGAGCCGGACGAACTCGCAGATCAGCGAGCGCGTCTTGCGCGGATCGATGATCTCCTCGACCCAGAACTTCTCGGCCGAACGCAACGGCGACCGCAGGCGATTGAGGCGCTCCTCGATCTCCTGCATCTTGGCCTTGGGATCCGGCGCGGCGTCGATGTCCGCGCGATAGGCGGCTTCGATGCCGCCTTCCAGCGGCAGCGATCCCCAATAGGCCGACGGCCACGCATAGCGCATCGACAAGCGATTGGCGGGCTGATGCACCACGCCGGCGACGCCGAACGCATTACGGATGATGATGGTGCACCACGGCACAGTGGTCTGGTTGACCGCCGCCATCGCGCGCACGCCATGGCGAATTGTCGCCGACTTCTCCGCTTCCAGCCCGATCATGAAGCCCGGGCAATCCATCAGGTAAACCACCGGCAGATGGAACGTCTCGGCGAAATCGACGAAACGGACCACCTTCTGGCACGCCTCGGCGGTCCATGAGCCGCCGTAGTGATACGGATCTCCGGCCAGCAGCAGCACCGCGCGGCCCTGGAACCGCGCAAGGCCGGTGATGATCGGACGACCGAAGTTCTGTCCCATCTCGAAGAACGAACCCTTGTCGACCACCGCTTCGATGATCGGCCGCATCTTGTAGACCTGACGCCGATTACGCGGCACGGCCTTCATCAGGCTTTCCTCCGCGCGCTCCGGATCGTCATCGCACGGAATGGTTGGCGGCAGATCGAATACCGACTGCGGCAAGTACGACAGAAAACGCCGCGCACAGGCGAAGGCTTCCTCTTCCGTATCGACCGCATGATCGATCGCCCCCGATCGCGTCTGGATCTCCCAGCCGCCGAGTTCCTGCTTCTCGAGCTTCTGCCCGAGCCGCGCCACCACCGGTGGCCCCGCGACGAACATCGCTGAGGATTTCGTCATGATCGAATAATGACTGGCGGCGAGCCGCGCGGCGCCGAGCCCGGCCACCGAGCCAAGCCCAAGGCCCACCACCGGCACACGCGCCATGTTGGCGGTCGTGAAGGCGTACCACCGCGTACTGCCGACCCCACCCGGCAGATTGGCGGCGCCGGTGGTTTCGATGGTCTTCACCGAACCGCCACCGCCGGAGCCTTCGATCACCCGAATGATCGGCAACCGAAAGTCATGCGCCATTTCCTCCGCCATCAGCGGCTTGGCGGAGATCGACGCATCGGCGGAACCGCCGCGTACGGTGAAATCGTCGCCGACGATCACCACCGGGCGGCCATTCACCTTGCCGCGTCCGAACACGCAATTCGCAGGTGTCAGATTGCTGAGGGCACCGTCGGCACCGTATTCGGCGACGCCGGACACAGCGCCGACTTCGTGGAAGGAATTTTGATCGAGAAGCTTGTCGATACGTTCACGAACATTCAACCGGCCCTGATCGCGCTGACGTTTGACCTTGTCAGCGCCGCCCATCTCCCGCGCGAACGCTTCGCGCCGGGCGAGGTCGTCGAGCTCCGGCTTCCAATTCATTCCTGGTCTCCGCCTTGATGACGTTCATGTTGAGCGCCGGCTTGAACGACTTGCGCTCGATGTGATTGAGGATATGGCCGTCGTTGCTTTCGAGAATGCCGCCGATGGCGTGCGACAGATCGAGCAGCCGCGGCGCAACCTCCTCGCGCAACCGCTGCTCGCTATACATGGTCGACAGCAGCCCGATGGTGACGACGACGAAGGTCTGGTACTGCGGCGACCACAACGGCGCGGCGATGCCGTTGATATGCGGACTCCAGGAGCCGCACGCCGTCACGTAGCCGTCCTCGCGCAGCGCGCGCCGATTGTCTTCGAGGCGCGGACGCAAGATTCTGGCATCCTCGGGGCACTCGCGCTCCATCTCGGCCAGCACGGCATTGCCGACATCCTCGTCGAGCGCGGCAACGTAAGCATGGCCGGCGGCGGTGCGCGCCATCGCGATGCGCGTGCCGGTGCCGGAATGCAGACCCAGTGCATTCGCCGCGCGCGCGAATTCGAGATAGACCAGATAGAAGCGATCCGGAATGACGAAGCCGATGGTGCCGGGAATGTCCTCGGCGACTTCCTCGAGCCGCGACCGGATCAATTTGCGCAATTGCAAACCGCGCATCATCGACGTGCTCATCGCCACGGCGCTGGGGCCGATGCGATATTTCTGATCGCGCGGCAGATAGACCAGTTGCCCCATCCGCGTCAGCGTGTGCGTCAGGCGCGACACGGTCGAGCGCGGCAAACCGCAGCGGTTGGAAATTTCCAGATTGCCCAATCGCGCTTCATGCCCTTCGAAGCAACGCAGCACATCGAATGCGCGCGACACCACCTGGATGACATCGCCTTCGCCCGATGCATCCCTCGCCAGCATGCCCGCTTTGCTCAATCGCTCTGATCTTCTGCCCATTGGACCTCACACGCTCGAAAATGGCGTTGCTAAGAAACGTTCCTCGCCGGCGGGGCGCCGGCATCTTGATTTTGTTTATTCCGCAGAGCGAAATGAAATTCCGCTTGCGGGATAAACTACATTAGGCAATCTCTCCCCACAACCGCAAGCCGCTCATGGGGCCATGTGCTGCACACTGGCCCCGCGATGTGGAACAATGCATCCCACGACGTACGATGCGCCCGTCCGATCGCCTGATCGAATGCACGATCCTGCGGCCATGTCTCAGATCCGGAGTGTGAAATGTCTGAAATTAAGATCGTCGCTGATGTCGCCGGGCGCATCTGCGCCATCGCCACCGAAGTCGGCGGAAGCGTCAGCGAGGGCGACGAGGTCGCGTTCGTCGAAGCGATGAAAATGGAGATTCCCGTAGCAGCCCCCTCAACGGGCAAGCTCAAGGCCATCATGGTCAAGATCGACGATGTCGTCGCTGAAGGACAGATCATCGCCATCCTCGAAGGTTGACGCCTTAACGCAAGTATTCGTCGAGCATTGCGACATCCGCGACATTCTGTCCCAAAACCTCAACGCGACAAACGCAATTGCGCGCAGCCGTTGCCAATGCACTTTCGCGATGACATGATCCCAGAACAAGAACAAATCCGCCAAGCGGATCCAACTTGGGAGAGAAACGCATGCTTCATCGCATTGTCGCAGGCGCGACCATGGCTATTGCCGGCGCGGCTTTCATCTTTTCACCAGCCGCGCGCGCAGACGATATCAAACTCCCCTCGTCCATGGCCTTCACCGCTTACGACACCGGCTCGTCGGGCTTCAATATTGCCGTCGCCGTCGGCAAGATGATGCAGGAAAAATACAAGTCCAGCGTTCGCGTTCTGCCTGCGGGCAATGACGTCGCCCGCCTCGCGCCGTTGCGCGCCAAACGTGCCGTGGTCTCGGCAATGGGAACCGGCAGCTACTTCGCGCAGGAAGGCGTGTTCGAGTTCGGCGCCAAGGAATGGGGCCCGCAACCGATCCAGCTCATCTTGTCGACGCTGGACTGCAATGGCCTGTCGGTCGGTATCGCCCGCGATACGGGCGTGAAAGACCTGAAAGACTTCAAGGGCAAACGTCTCGGTTTCGTCGTCGGCTCGCCGGCGCTTAATCAGAATGCGCTCGCCATCATCGCTTTCGCCGGGCTGACCAAGAACGACGTCAAGATCGTCGAGTTCGCTAGCTACGGCGCGATGTGGAAGGGCGTGATCAACAACGACGTCGACGGCGCATTCGCATCGACCATTTCAGGACAGGCCAAGGAAGCCGAAACCTCTCCGCGCGGCGTGATGTGGCCAACCATGGCCAAGGACGACAAGGCCGGCTGGGAACGCGTGCAGAAGGTCGGCCCGTTCTTCACGCCGCATACCGTCACCTGCGGGGCCGGCATCGAGAAAGACAAGCCGATCGAGATGGGCACCTATCCCTATCCGGTCTTTGTCGCTTACGGCACCGAACCCACCGAGGACATCTACGCCATCACCAAGGCCATGATCCAGGGCTACGACCAGTACAAGGACGGCGCACCCGGCGCTGTAGGCCTCGAACTCAAGCGCCAGGCGATGAAGTGGGTGATCCCGTTCCATCCCGGCACGGTCAAGGCCTTCAAGGAGGCCGGTCACTGGACCGATGCCGATCAAAGCTACAACGATGCGCTGATCAAGCGGCAGGGCGTGCTCGCCGCGGCGTGGGCGGCTTACACCAAGACCAGCCCACCCGACGACAAGTTCGCCGACGGGTGGATGGCGGCCCGAAAGACCGCGCTTGCCGCCGCCAAGCTGCCCGACGCCTTCGACTGATCAACGCCTTTGCACGTTTGCCGTGACGACAGTGCCGGATCGGCACTGTCCGTGACTTGCAGCGGGGGGAGCATCGATGTCCCAACCCAACGCCCCTGACCATCCGCCGGTGATTGCCTCAGAGCTCCGCGCGGGAGCAGACGAACGGCCTGTTCCCGACAAGGTGGTGTTTGAAGATCCTCATGCCAGCATCGGCGGAATGCAGGAAGCCGAGGTCACCCGCGTCAGGTCGTTGCGCGGAGTGTGGCGCATCGCGCTGATCGTCGCCACGGCGGCAACGATCTTCCTGTGTATCAACCAGCAGTTCGCGCTCCGTTTCTTCGTCGGCTACACCCAGCTCAACACGGAATACTTCTATCTGCTGATCGCGCTGATGCTGCCTTTCACGTTCGTGATCTTCCCCGGAACGGAAACCGCAAGCCTTGATCGCATCCCGTGGTACGACGTCGCGCTGGCGCTCATCACCTTCGCCGTGTCGCTGGTGCTGATGTCCTATATCCGTAAGGCAGCGGAAGCCGGCTGGGAATTCGGCGGCGCGCCGACCCCCGCCTATATCGCGGGCCTCATCATGTGGGCCATGCTGATGGAAGCACTACGCCGCACCGGCGGCTGGAGCCTGTTGCTCTGTATCCTGCCGTTCACCCTCTATCCGCTGTTCGCCGACAGCGCGTGGCTCGGCCCGTTACGCGGGACGCAATCGACGCTCGAACAAGCTACCGCCTATCACATGCTCTCCGGCGAAAGTCTGCTCGGCATTCCGATTCAGGCGTTCGCCGATACCGTGATCGGCTTTCTGGTGTTCGGCGTCGCGCTAATGATGACCGGCGCCGGCAAGTTCTTCATCAACATCGCGTTCGCGTTGTGCGGCACGTTTCGCGGCGGCGCGGCGAAGGTCTGCATCTTCGCCAGCGGTCTGCTCGGCATGATGTCGGGCTCGATCATCTCCAACGTGCTGACCGCCGGCACCATGACCATCCCGGTGATGAAGAAAAGCGGGTTCCGCGCCTCCTATGCCGCGGCCATCGAAGCCTGCGCCTCGACCGGCGCCGTGCTGGCGCCGCCGGTGATGGGCGCGACCGCCTTCATCATCGCCCAGTTCCTCAACGTCAGTTATGCCGAGGTCGCCGTGGCGGCGATCATTCCCGCCGCTCTTTATTATACCGGCCTGTTTCTGCAAGTGGACGCCTATGCCGCGCGGCACGGCCTCGCCGGCATTCCGCGCTCCGAATTGCCGCGCGCATGGGATGCCGTGAAGGAAGGCTGGTATTACATCTTCGTCATCGCACTCCTGATCGTCATGCTGCTGTATTTCAAGCGCGAGAGCCATGCGCCGTTCTATGCAACGGCGCTGCTGCTCGTGCTGAACCAGCTGTTCTCCAAGGATACACGCTGGACGTTTGCCACCATCGGCAAATTCTTCGAGGTCAACGGCCGCACCTTCGTCGAACTCGCCGCGATCCTTGCCGGCTGCGGACTGCTGATCGGCGCATTCTCGATGACCGGCGTGATCTCCAGCCTTGCCAACGATCTGCTCCGCATCGCGGGCGATAACGCACTCTTGCTGCTGGTGATGTGCGCGGTGACCAGCCTGATCCTTGGCCTCGGCCTGACGACCACCGCCTGCTACATCTTCCTCGCCATTCTCGTCGCTCCGGCGCTGGAAAAGGTCGGCCTCAACCGGATGGCCGTGCACATGTTCATTTTCTATTGGGGCATGTTGTCGTCGATCACGCCGCCGGTGGCGATTGCCTCGTTCGCAGCCGCCGGCATCGCCGGATCGCCAGCGATGAAGACCGGATGGGAATCGATGTGGGTCGGCTCCATCATCTACTTCATTCCGTTCTTCTTCGTGCTCAATCCAGCTCTCGTGATGCAGGGAAACTATTTCGAGGGTCTGGGGCTGATGGCGCTGATCGCATTCGGCACCGTCTTCATCTGCGGCGGCATTCAGGGTTATCAGATCGGCGTCGGCGATTTGCGCCACACCGGCCCGCTGGAATGGCCGGTGCGCGTGCTGCTCATCGTCGGCGGTATCGTCGTTGCGACGCCGGGCGGCGGAATCGTGCCGCTATCGCAGTTTCAGGTGACGGCGCTCGGCTTCGCCATTCTGGTGCCGACGGTGTTCGTGGCGCGGTTGCTCTCCAGCCGCAGCACCGTTGTCATCCCGACGCAATCGCGGTCGATGCGCAGCGCTACGCCGATCTGAACACCACCGCATCGACGACGACGCATCCCTTGCCGGCGCTGTCGAGCATCACCGGATTGAGGTCGAGGCTCATCACCTTGGCCTCCGGATCGCGCATCAGATCGCCAATCCTGACGATGCTATCGATCAACGCATCGACATCCATCGGCGGTTCGCCGCGAACGCCAGCAAACAGCGGCGCGATGCGCAACCGGTTGAGCGCTTCCCTGACGTCGGTGGCGGTAAATGGTGGCAACAGCAGCGCCGTATCGCGGAAGACTTCGACGTACTTGCCGCCGTCGCCGACCGCGACGACGGGGCCGAATACCGGATCGCGATGCGCGCCGATCATGATCTCGCGCCGCCCGCCTACCATCGCCGCCACGATGACGCCATCGAAGCGCGAGCCGTGCTTGCGAATGATATCTTCCATCTGGGTGTAGATATCGCCGGCCTCCTCGCGCGTCTTGACGCCGAGCTTGACGAGCCCCAGCTCCGACTTGTGCGCGATATCGGCCGAGCATCCCTTGACGACCACCGGCCCGCCGATGGCCTCGAACGCCGCCACCGCTTCGGCACGCGAATGGCACAGCCGATGCGGCACCACGTTGATGCCGCGCGCCGCCAGCAGCGCCAGACTATCCGCCTCGTTCAGCATCGTGGTGGCGCCGGACAAATCCAGCAGCGCGCCAGCCTTGCCGCGTGCCGCGCGCCGCTCGCGAGTCCGCGTCATCAGTTCGCGATGAGCGAGAAACTGATGCAGCGCGCTGACCGCTTCCACCTCAGTCGGAAACACCGTGGTCCCCTCCGCCGCGAACTGGTCGGCCACGCTCTTCTGCGTGGCGGCGACGACCAGCGGCTTGCCGGTCTGCTTGCCGAACGCCGCAGCGTCCCGCGCAAAGGCTTCGACATCGTAGCCGGGGCCCGCCACCGGCACGCCGATAATGAAGGCGTCCGCCGCCGGGTCCTGCGCGATCACCGGCAGGATATCGCCGAACAACCGGCTGTTCGACAGCAGCGCGGCAGTGAGATCGATCGGATTGGTCGTGGTAGCGAAGCTCGGCAGAATGCCCTTGAGCTTCCTGTCGGTCTCCGGCGCCAGCTTCGCCATCGGCATGCCGACAGCTGTCGCGGCGTCGGCAGTCATGACGCAAACCGCACCCGAATTGCTGATCGCCACCAGTCGCCGGCCCTTCGGCTTCCAGCCTTTCAGATAAAGCTCGGTCGCCTCCACAAGGCCGCGCATATCGGGCGCGCGCCAGATGCCGTGATGTTCGAAGAACGCATCGACGACGCGGTCCTCGTTGGCCAGCGCGCCGGTGTGCGACTGCGCGGCCTGCCGTCCCGCTTCCGAGCGGCCGGACTTCAGCGCGATGATTGGCAGATCGCGGTCGAGCGCAATCGCTGCGAGTTCTTCGAGATACTTCTTCTCGGGAATGCTCTCGAGATACAGCAGCAGCAGCTTGACCTCGGGGTCTTCCGCCACCGCGATCGCCAGTTCGCCGACGGTGATATCGGCGTCGTTGCCCGTCGCGTGGGTATGCCGCACGCCGATGCCCTTCTGACGCAGGAACCCGACCGGCACCGTCGAGAGCGCGCCGCTCTGGCTCAGCATCGCGACATGGCCCTCGGCGCGATCCATATCCATGAACATCGTCGAGAAGCTGGCGATGGCGCCGGTACCGAAATTGGCCAACCCTTGCGAGTTCGGCCCGACGATACGCATCCCCGCCTTGTGCGCGACCTCGACCATGTGGCGTTCCTTGGCCTTGCCGGCGACCGCATCGACTTCGCCGAAGCCCGACGCCATCACCACAGCGACCTTGACGCCGCGCGCCGCGCAATCCTCCACCGCGCCGATAGCGTTATCGCCCGCGACCGCGACGATGGTCATCTCCGGCGCTTCCGGCAGATCGGCAAGGCTCGCGTAGCACTTGTGGCCCTGCACTTCCGGCCGCGACGGATTGATCGGAAAGATCTTGCCCTTGAAGCCGAACTTGTCGAGGTAATGCACCGGCCGACCGCCGACCTTGTTCGGATTTTCAGATGCGCCGATGATGGCGATGGAACGCGGATCGAGGGCGGCCCTGAGGCGGCTCATGACTTTATCCTTTCGAAGTACGGCACGAGACGGCCGGTAAAGCGGGTGAATCTTGCGACGACCTTGTCGCCGATGGCAAGATCGTTTGCTCCGTGCGCCATCATGCGGAAGCCTTCCGCCATGTCGACCAGCACGATGTTGTAAGGCACATGCGCGCGGGCTTCGGCTGTCGCCGCCCGCGTTACCAGTGAGGTGGCGTAGACCACGCCGCTGCCGCTGGCGCGCTTCGTTTCCGGATCGGGCGCACCGCAGGCGCAACAGAACCGGCGCCGGAAATATTGCAGCGATCCGCACGCCGCGCAGGCCTGATAGACGATGGCCTCGGCCCCCTCGGTCCAGTCCGCCGGATTGCCGTCGCTCATCGCACGCGCTCCAGAAACATGCTGACGTGCGAGGACAGCACGCCGCCGTCGCCGTGCAGCAGCGCGACCGAAGCATCCTTAACCTGCCGATTGCCCGCGCGTCCCGTCATCTGCAACTGCGTTTCGACCAGATGCGCCATGGCGCCGCCGACGCCGCAATGACCGTAACTCAGCAAGCCGCCGTGGGTGTTGAGCGGCATCTCGCCGTCGCGCCCGAAATGACCGCTGCGCGCCCGCGCCGCCGCCTCGCCGCGTCCCGCAAGGCCGAGGTCTTCCAGCAGCATCAACAGCGTGATGGTGAAGCTGTCATACACCGCCGCATAGCGCACATCGGATATCGCAACGCCGGACGCCGCCTTGGCGCGCGCAATCGCGATCTCCGCACCAAGCTTATTCAACGCCGGCGCGGCCGTGACATGCTGATGCGTATGCGCCTGCGCGCAGCCACGCACGCGCACGCCGACATCGCCGGTCCGCTCGCGGCTGATGACGAACGCCGCACCGCCATCCGACACCGGGCAGCAATCGAGCAGTTTCAGCGGCGACGCCACCGGCTTCGACGCCATCACGTCGGCAACGGTGATCGGATCACGGAACTGCGCGCCGGGATGCGTCGCCGCGTGCCCGCGCATCAGCACCGCGAGCTCGGCGAGGTCTTGTTCAGTGACGCGGTATTCATGCATGTAGCGCGACGCCACCAGCCCGTAATACGCCGGGATGGTCGGTCCCAGCGGCACCTCGTAGACCGGATGCCCAACTTGCGCCAACGCCTGGATCGAAGCATCGCGGCTCTGCCCTGTGAGCCGGTTTTCGCCGCCCACCACCAGCACATGCCGCGCCAGCCCGGCCTCGACCACGTGATGCGCCAGCATTGCCATCGCCATGCCGGTCGCACCGCCGACCTGCACCGCATGGCAATAGGCCGGCTGCAAACCGAAATGCTCGGCGAACACCGTCGCCAGCATGATGTGCGGCATCGTTGTCGAATAGCCGCACAGCAAACCGTCGATCTCGCCGCGCTTCAGCCCAGCATCCTCAATCGCCAGCTCGGCGGCGCGGCTCATCAGGTCGAGGGTCGACGCACCCTCATGCCTGCCGAATGCCGTCAGTCCGACGCCGGTGATGAAACTCATCTCAATACGACTTCGGCAGGCCGAGCACCTTCTCGGCAATGAAGCTGAGAATAAGCTGCGGACTGATCGGCGCGATGCGCGGGATCATCATTTCGCGCATGTAGCGCTCGACGTGGAATTCCTTGGCGTAACCGAAGCCGCCATGCGTCATCACCGCCTGCTCGCAGGCGTGGAAACCGGCCTCGGCGGCGAGATACTTCGCGGCATTAGCAGCGGGGCCGCAGGCCATGCCCTGATCGTATTGCCAGGCTGCCGACATCACCATCAGCCACGCGGCCTCCAGCTCCATCCAGTTCTTCGCCAGCGGATGCTGGATCGCCTGATTTTGCCCGATCGGCCGATTGAACACGATGCGGCTCTTGGCGTATTCGGCGGCACGTGACAGCGCCAGCTTGCCGAGGCCGACGGCTTCGGCAGCAATCAGGATGCGCTCCGGATTCATCCCGTGCAGGATGTATTCAAAGCCGCGCCCCTCCTCGCCGATGCGATCCTGCACCGGAATCTCGAAATTCTCGAAGAACAGTTCGTTGGAGTCGACCGCCTTGCGGCCCATCTTCTCGATCTCGTGCACGGCGATCCGCGTGCGGTCGAAGTCGGTGTAAAAGAGGCTGAGGCCGCGCGTGGGCGTCTTCACGTCTTCCAGCGGCGTGGTGCGCGCCAGCAGCAGAATTTTTTCGGCGACCTGTGCCGTTGAAATCCACACCTTCTGGCCGTTGACGACATACTTGTCGCCCTGGCGCACGGCGCGCGTCTTGAGCTGCGTGGTGTTGAGGCCAGTGTTCGGCTCGGTCACCGCGAAACAGGCGCGCTCCGCACCGGAGACGATCGGCGGCAGCATCCGCCGGCACTGTTCTTCCGTGCCGAACACCACCACTGGATTGAGCCCGAACACATTCATGTGAACGGCCGACGCGCCGGACATGCCGGCGCCTGATTCCGAAATCGTCCGCATCATGATCGCGGCATCGGTGATGCCAAGACCGGAGCCGCCATACTGCTCGGGAATACAGATGCCGAGCCAACCGGCATCCGCGACAGCCTTGTGAAACTCAACCGGGAAGCCGCCTTCGCGATCCTTCTTCAGCCAATACGCATCGTCGAATCCAGCGCAAATCTTTTGAATCGCCTCGCGAATGGAGTCCTGATCGGCCGAGAACGCGAAATCCATCAGCGTCACTCCTTTTCCGGCGTGGTCGCATTGGTGACGCCATCCCGCACCAGCGCGGCGATCTCTTCACGCGAGAAACCCGCCTCGCGCAAAATCTCTTCGCTCTGCTCGCCAAGTTGCGGCGCCAGCCGCGTCGTCTCAACCGGCGTCGTGGACCACGTTGCGGCGGCACGCATGCTGCGAATTTTGCCTTCGCTCGGGTGATCGACCACCGGAAAGAAATTGGTCGCGCTGAGATGCGGGTCGCCGAGAATGCTGACGAGATCGTGCATCGGCAACGCCGGGACATCGGCGTCGTCGAGCAACTTGATCCAGTCTGCCGTGGAACGCTCGGCAATGATGCGCGCCAGTTCGGCGTAAACGTCGTCGATGTTCGCCATGCGCCCGGCAAAGGTGGCGAAGCGTGGATCGCTGCGCAGATCGTCGCGCGCAATGGCGGTGAGGAAATTGTCCCACTGCTTGTCGTTGTAAACGATGACGCAGATATAGCCGTCCGAGGTCTTGTATGGGCGGCGGTCGCGCGCCAGATGCCGCGCATAGCCGCCCTTGTCCAGCGGCGGCTCGTAGGTCAGCCCGCCGAGATGGTCGCCGAGAACGAAACCGGCCATGGTCTCGAACATCGGGATATCGACGCGCTGGCCGACGCCGGTGCGGTCGCGATGAACCAGACTGGCGAGAATGGCGCCGACCGCAGCGAGGCCGACGATGCGATCCACCAGCGCGTTGGGAACATAACGCGGCGTGCCGTCGCCGCCGCGCGCCATCAGCGCCGCCAGCGCCGATCCGCCCTGAATCAGGTCATCGTAAGCCGCCTTCGCAGCGTACGGGCCGTCCTGTCCGAAGCCGAAGACGCCCGCATAGATCAATCGCGGATTGATCGCGGCGACATCGTCGTAACCGAGCCGCAGCCGTTGCATCGCCTGCGGCCGCACGTTGTAGACGAGCACATCGGCATTGGCGATCAGCCGCAGCACGGCTTCGCGACCGGCATCCTTTTTTAGATCGAGGCAGATGCTGCGCTTGCTGCGGTTGGCGTTGAGGAACACCGGCCCCATGCCGGAATGGCGCGTCGGACCGATCTGTCGAGTCACGTCGCCATCGAGCGACTCGATCTTGATGACGTCAGCGCCATAGTCGCCCAGCATCTGGGTCGCATATGGACCCATCAGCACCGTCGTCATGTCGACAACCTTGACACCTTGCAACGGCCCCATGGTCCCGTTCACTCCCACTCCGGCTCTTCAGCGGCCGGCATCGCGCCTTCCGGTAGTAACGGCATGGAAACGGCAAGATCAAGGGCGCTCACCGTATGGGCGTATGCGTCGGCGCTCACTCGCGTCAAACGCCAGCGTTCCGCACGCAATAGCGTGTTCGATATTCCGTCAGGCGGACGCAGCTTAACGCGAGGTCATCGCGTCAAGGCATCGGGTCACCGCAATCGGCTAGGACGCCTGCTTGGCCATCATCTCGCGCAGCGACGTCTTCAGCACCTTGCCATAGTTGTTCTTCGGCAGCGACGGCAGATAGACGTAACGCTTGGGCCGCTTGAACCGCGCGATCGACGCCAGGCAGTGCGCATCCAGCACCTGGTCGTTCGCAGTCGCGCCATCTTCCAGCACGACGCAGGCGACGACGATCTCGCCCCACTCCGGATGAGGTACGCCAATGGCCGACACCTCGCGCACGTCCGCGTGCGTCAGCAGCGCCTCCTCCACCTCGCGCGGATAGATGTTGGTGCCGCCGGAAATGATGACGTCCTTGGAGCGATCCGACAGCGTGAGGAAGCCATCGGCATCGAGCCGACCGACATCGCCGGTGCGCAGCCAGCCGTTCTTGAGCGTGTCGGCCGTCGCCTTCGGATTGTTCCAGTAGCCGAGCATCACGGCCGCGCCCTTGGCCTCGACTTCGCCGGTCTCGCCCGCAGGCAGCGGATTGCCGTCGGCATCGGTGATGCGAACCGAGATGACGCTTTGCGCGGGACCGACCGACGCCAGCCGTTCGAGATAACGCGGATCGTCGGTGCGGCTATGCCATTCGCGGCTCAGCGCCGTGATGGTCATCGGCGATTCACCCTGCCCGTAGATCTGCACGAAGCGTTGCCCCATCGTGGCGATGGCATCGCGGATATCCGCCAGATACATGGGCCCGCCGCCGTAGACGATGGTGCGCAGGCCGTCGCCATTCTCGCCGTGCTTCTTGGCGGCATCGACCAGGCGCCGCACCATGGTGGGCGCGGCGAACATCGCGACATTCTGCAATTGCTTGCCGAGCGCCAGCACCTCATCCGCATCGAAGCCGCCGGACTCCGGCACGACATGCCGCGCGCCCATGCGGACGTGCGGGAAATTATAGAGCCCTGCTCCGTGCGAAATCGGCGCGGCGTAAAGGATCGCATCCTGCGGCGTCACCTGATCGACATCGGCGAAGTAGCACAGCGACATCGCCATCAGGTTACCGTGGCTGAGCATGACGCCCTTCGGCCGGCCCGTGGTTCCCGACGTGTAGAACAGCCATGCCAGATCGTCGGTCTCGCGCGCCAGCGGCGCCGCAGCACCTTCGCCTGCGCGCAGACGCAGATAGGCATCGCTATCGACCGAGAGCGTCGGTAGCGCGCCCGGCGCGACGGCCTCCGACCAGACATCCATGATGTCGTCGGACAGCACGATCAGCTTCGCGCCGGAATCCTCACAGATCCACGCCGCCTCGCGTCCATGCAGCTTGGCATTAATCGGCACCGCCACCGCACCGATCCACCAGATGCCGTAAAGGCATTCGAGGTATTGCGTGCAGTTGGTCATGAACAGACCGACGCGGTCGCCCGGCTGCACATTATAATGTCGCGACAGATGCGCCCCCACGGCAGCGGCACGTTGCGCGAAGGTAGCGTAGTCGGCATCGACATGGGTGCCGGTCAACAGCGCCGGCGCGCGCGGGCGCAGATGCGCACTCGCCGCCAGCCAATCCGCAATATTCATCGTCCCATCTTCTCCGCGAGCGGCGTCTTACTTCGCCGGCTCGAGCAGCGTGACGTAATTGGCCACGGCCGCGCCGCCCATGTTGAAGATACCCGCCAGCTTGGCGTCGCGGATCTGCATGCCTTCCGGCGCCTGGCCGAGCAACTGCATGGCGCTCAGCACATGCATCGAGACGCCGGTCGCGCCGATCGGGTGGCCTTTCGCCTTGAGGCCGCCGGACGGATTGATCGGCAGCTTGCCGTCCTTCTGGGTCCAACCTTCCTTGATGGCGCGCGCGCCCTGCCCCTTCGGCGTGAGGCCCATGGCTTCGTATTCGATCAGCTCGGCGATGGTGAAGCAGTCGTGGGTTTCGACGAACGACAGATCGGCGAGCGTGACGCCGGCGGATTGCAGCGCGCGCTGCCACGCCACAGAGCAGCCTTCGAAATCGAGGATGTTGCGCTTCGACATCGGCAGGAAATCCTGCGCATGCGCGGTGGCGCGGATGTTGACCGCCTTGCCCATCGCCTTCGCGGTTTCGGAATCGGTCAGCACCAGCGCCGCAGCGCCATCCGACACCAGCGAGCAATCGGTGCGCTTCAGCGGTCCGGCTACGAACGGATTCTTCTCGCTTTCGGAGCGGCAGAACTCATAGCCGAAATCCTTGCGCATCTGCGCGTAAGGATTGGAGACGCCGTTCTTGTGGTTCTTCGCGGCGATCATCGCCAGCGCATCCGACTGGTCGCCGTACTTCTGGAAGTAGGCTTGCGCGATCTTGCCGAACACACCGGCGAAGCCAGCGGGCGTATCGCCGTCCTCGACCAGGTACGAGGCCCGCAGCAGGTTCTTGCCGATCTCCGGACCGGGCGTCCGCGTCATCTGCTCGACGCCGACCACCAGCACGATGCGCGAAGCGCCGGCGTTGATCGACTTCACCGCCTGATGCACTGCCGCCGTTCCGGTGGCGCAGGCGTTCTCGACACGGGTCGCCGGCTTGAAGCGCAGTTTCGGATCGGCCTGCAGCACCAGCGCCGCGGTGAAATCCTGCGGGGAGAAACCGGCGTTGAAGTGCCCCAGCACAATTTCATCGACATCGGCCGCGGAGATGCCAGCATCGGCCAGCGCCTCGGTCGCCGCACGAACCACCAGACTCTCGACGGTCTCGGCATCGAACTTGCCAAACGGCGTGTGGGCCCATCCAACGATACTGGCTGTCATGACTGTTTTCCTGTCTATCCAAATTCACCCGCGAGACCTTGTCGGCAAATGGCTTTGCGGCGGTCACAACGGAATTCTCCACCGACTATAGCCGATCGGTTTGCGGAGATCACGTCGGATCGGACTTTTTCGCGATCGATCCGGCCACAGCGGGTCTGCGAAATTGCATCGGCCTCCGACCTGCGGAGGACTCACGCTCTCGCCATCGCATCGGTTGCCGTCTGCCGGGGGATCGACTGGCCGGACTCACGGCTCGATCGACCGCGGATGGGCCAAATCGCCTGCCGCGATTTGGCCACGGGTTTGACGCAAGCCAATCGCAAGCGTTTTGCCGGGGCGCCGCCTGCCGTTCAGGTGACGAATTTACCGCCGAGTTCATCCTCGATGTGGATGCGGATGATATCGTCGAAGGTCTTTTCGACGGTGGTGAATCCCAGCTTCAGCGCGCGGTCGGTGACGAAATCGCGCGGCCATCCGCTGACAATGCCTACGATCACCGGGTCCGGTTCGCGCCGAATGCGCGCGACGACGTTCTTGCCCGCAACGCGCTCCAGCGCCGCGATCTGCTCACCGACTGTCGCCGCGAGCCCCGGCATGCTCAAATTGCGCCGAGGCCCCATCGCTTCGGTATCCATCGTCGCGGCATGAATCAGAAAACCGACCGCCGAACGCGGCGACGCATGCCAGTGCTTCACATCCTCGGACACCGGCAAGACTGCACTCTCCCCAGCGAGCGGTTCGCGAATGATGTTCGAGAAAAAGCCCGACGCTGCCTTGTTGGGCTTGCCCGGACGCACGCAAATGGTCGGCAGTCGAATGCCGATGCCATCCAACAGCCCCTTGCGGGTGTAGTCCGCGATCAACAGTTCGCAAATCGCCTTCTGCGTGCCGTAACTGGTCAGCGGCGTGTGGAAGAATTCGTCGCCGATCTTGTCCGGGAACGGTGCGCCGAACACCGCGATCGACGACGTAAACACCAGCCGCGGCTTGTAGCCACCACCAACGACACGGATCGCATCGATGAGATAGCGGGTGCCGTCGAGATTGATCCGGTACCCTTTGTCGAACTCGGCTTCCGCTTCACCGGAAACAATCGCGGCGAGATGAAAGATCACATCCGGACGCTCGGCAACGAGCGGCGCAGCCGTACCGGCATTGGCGAAATCGCTGGTGACGATCTTGACCGGAATCGACGTGTTGGCAGGCGCCTGCGGCGCAACGACATCCTGCAACGTCATGCGCGTAATGTCGCGCTTGCCAAGTCTGCCGTCGCGCGCGAGCCGCTCGACCAGTTTGCGGCCGACCATGCCGGCGGCGCCCAGAACGAGAATATGCAAGACCCAACTCCTTCTTATTCTTGATATTGCGATGTTTAGCGGGTCTGCAATATCACTCCTTCACCGCGCCCGTCATCGCCGAGACGTAGTGCTCGACAAAGAAGGCGTAAAGAATAACCAGCGGCAGCGAGCCGACCAGCGCGCCCGCCATCAACGAGCCCCACTTATAAATGTCGCCGTCAACGAATTCATTGACGATAGCGACGGGCACAGTCTTGTTCGGCGTCGACTGCAGAAACGTCAGCGCATAGATGAATTCATTCCAGCACAGCGTGAACGAAAAGATGAAAGCGGAAATCAAGCCAGGTACCGCGAGCGGAACGACGATACGCGTCAATATCTGCCATCGCGACGCGCCATCGATCAGCGCGCACTCCTCGAGCTCGAAAGGAATAGTCTTGAAGTATCCCATCAGCAGCCACGTCGAGAATGGGATCAGTAGCGTCGGATAAACCAGAATGAGCGACAGCGGCGAGTCGAACAGGCCGTAAGCCTGAATCACCGATGCCAGCGGGATAAACAGGATCGACGGTGGCACCAGATAGGCAAAGAAGATCAGCACGCCCACCGCCTCGCCGCCCCGGAAACGAAGGCGAACGATGGCATAGGCCGCAAGCACGCTGGCAATGATCGACAGCGTCGTCGCGCACGCCGCGACATACATCGTATTCCAGAGCCACTGCGGATATTGCGTCTCGAACAACAGCTTGCTGATGTGTTTGAAGGTCGGATGGATCACCCAGAACGGGTTATAGGTCTCCATATCGATCAGTTGCTCGTCGGGTTTGATCGCTGTCAGCCCCATCCAGTAGAACGGGAACAGCAAGACGACGAGTATGATGAACAGCGGCAGATAGAGCGTCACCAGACGGCGAGGCAGACTTTCAAGATAGCTCATGCCTTCGCTTTCGTCGCTCTTCGCGACGGAAGCAGCTGCCTTCACGACGGTTTTGGCTTGCAGCGCGGTATCAATCATTGTCGCTTCCTTGCTGCCATTTGCGACGCTGCATTCCGAACCACGAAATGGCGATCGCCGCGAGCAGGAACGGGATCATCGCGGTTGCAATGGCAGCGCCCTCACCCAGTCGACCGCTCAGAATGCCGCGCTGATAGCTCAACGTTGCCATCAGATGAGTTGCGTTTACCGGGCCGCCACGGGTCAGCGCCCACACCAGCTGGAAGTCGGTGAAGGTGAAGAGCACCGAAAACGTCATCACCACGGCAATGATCGGCGTCAACAACGGATAGGTGATGTAGCGGAAACGCTGCCAATCAGTCGCGCCATCCAAAGTCGCCGCCTCATAGAGCGAGGGTGAAACCGTCTGCAGCCCCGCAAGCAGTGTGATTGCGACGAACGGCACGCCGCGCCAGATATTCGCAAAGATCACGCTGGCGCGTGCCCAATCGGTATCGCCGAGGAAATTGATGTTCTGAGTAATGAGGCCAAGTTTGATGAGCGACCAGGAGATGATCGAAAATTGTGCGTCGTAGATCCACCAGAATGCAATCGCTGATAACACAGTCGGAACGATGAATGGAATCAGAACGATCGCGCGGATCATCGCCTTGAACGGCATATGCCGGTTCAGCAGCAACGCGAGATAGAGGCCGATAGCGAATTTGATGGCGCTGGCAATGATCGTATAGAGCAGCGTGTTGAAGACCGAGAGCCAGAAGATGCTGTCGCTCCACAGCCATTCGTAGTTCTCGAGTCCGACAAAGACGCCCGTTCGTCCGATACGTTCGTCGGTAAAGCTCATCCAGATGCCGAGGCCGAGTGGATAGGCCAGGAACAGGATCAGGAATGCTGCAGCGGGCAGCATGAACCACAACGCCAGCCAGTTCCGATTGGTTCGCAAGCGGTCCCACAGCGGCCGGGTATCGGCATGCACCGCGCGCGCCGGCATCGATGTCTGAATTGTGGTCATTCAGTACAGCTCCAATCGAAGAACGATGACCGAACAACGCGCGTCTGCGGTGCCGATGCATTGCTCCGATTTCCAACGGAAACACGCCGGCGCGGAAACGGTCCGCGCCGGCGTGATCGTAATCAGCGGAAGATGCGCTTTGCGTTGCGTTCCGCCGAAGCCATGGCGGTCTTCACATCTTCACGTCCGGTCGCGTAGTTGGCGAACATGTCGACAACGACAAAGTCCGCAATGGCAGCAGCGGCATTCTCACCCATCTTGCCAACGCCGGCCGGCGTATTCGCCGTCTGCGCCACGTCACGGTATGGAGTGTTCTTCGGGTCGGCCGTCCAGATCGGATTCTTTTCGTAATCCAGCAGGAACGGTGAGAGATAGCCTTGCGCGGCCTCGACCCACGGGTTGAATTGTGCCGGATCGAGCAGGAAGGCGGTGAATGCCTTGCAGGCCTGCGGATACTTGGTGAAGTTGTAGACCAGGATCGGGAATCCGAGGTGCAACTCGCGGGTCTTGCCGTCGACTCCCGGCGGCAGATGCGCGTGGTTCATGTCTTCCGCGATTGCGGGGTTTTCTTTCTTCGCCGCAACGTAGATCGAAATGCCGTTGACGGTCAGATGCAGCTGTCCGGCAAGGAATGCCTTGTTGTTGTTGCTGTCGTTCCACGACGCCGTGCCTGGCACGAAGTTCTCATAGAGCTGCTTGACGTATTCGAGCGCTTTCGCCGTCTCGGGCGAGTTGATGACGACCTTGTTGTCCTTGTCGATCAGGTTGCCGCCGTGCGCCCACAACGCCCAGTGCAGCCAGCCGTTGGCGTCGCCTGATGCGTGGCCCAGCGCCATGCCGGCCGGCGTGCCGTTCTTGTTCATGCCCTTGACGAGATCGAGGAAGCCGCCGAGATCCTTCGGGAAGGTCTTGTGACCGGCCTTTTCCGCGGCTGCGACACGGTAATTCACGAGACCTCCGGTGGCAGCGACCGGAATGCCGATCCATTTATTGCCGAGCATGCCGTAAGCCTTGCCGGATTCCGCCCAGCCGCCACACTTCTTGGCGAGATAGTCGGCGACATCGGTCATGTCGGTGCACTTGTTCGGGAACAGGAATGGCAGCGAATACAGACCCCAAACCATATCGAGCCCCTGCCCGGTATTGGCGGCGACCGATGCCTTCGGCTGGATGTCGTCATAAGCTTCATTGGAGACGTTGATCGTAACACCAGTGGCCTTCTGGAAGGCATCGACGACTTTCATGAAGGCAACATCTTCGGCTTCGACGAAGCGCTTCCAGCGGAGCAGATTGATCTTTGCACCCGCCTCCGGCTTCCATTGCGCCGTCTGCGCCCAGGCCTTGGCGTAACCCAGCAATTGATCGCTCGACATTGTTGCTGCGGCAGCCATCAAAGTTGCGCCGCCCTTCAGCAGCGAACGTCGGTCAGTCTTGAAATCAATCATCGTTCGTCCTCTCCCTGCCTTCTGATTTTCTTAGCTGGTTATACAGATCAGATCATAAGCGCCGACCGGTATCCTTGTCGAACAGATGCGCGACGTCCGCGCGTGGACGTAAGTGGATCTTGTCGCCTGGCTGCACCTGATGTCGATCGCGAAACACCGCAATGATTTCCTGGGTGCCGATCCGCGACACGATCTGCGTCTCGGAGCCGGTCGGTTCCACCACCGCAACTTCGGCTTCAATACCATCGCTAGCAAGATCGAGATGTTCCGGACGCACGCCATAGACCACGGCGCGACCATCGGATCCGGGAGGAGCAGATGCGATCGGCAACTTGCTACCGTTTTCGGTTTCGACGTAAAGCTGGCCATTCGAGCGCAAGTGCCCGTTAAGAAAATTCATCGCCGGCGAACCGATGAAGCCGGCGACGAATTGATTGTCGGGGCGATCGTAAAGTTCCAGCGGCGATCCCATCTGCTCAACGATGCCGTCATGCATGACAACGATCTTGTCGGCCATGGTCATGGCTTCGATCTGATCGTGCGTGACGTAGACCGTGGTGGTTTTCAACCGTTGATGTAGTTCCTTGATTTCAGTCCGCATCGCCACGCGCAACTTGGCGTCGAGATTGGAGAGCGGCTCGTCGAACAGGAACACCTGCGGATCGCGCACGATCGCGCGTCCCATGGCGACGCGCTGCCGTTGACCGCCCGAGAGTTGCCGCGGGTAGCGATCCAATAGCGGCGTCAGATCAAGGATATCGGCCGCCTTCTTGACGCGCGTGGTGATGTCCGCTTGTTCCGCGTTCCGCAATTTCAGCGAGAACCCCATGTTCTGCGCGACCGTCATGTGCGGATAGAGCGCGTAGTTCTGGAACACCATGGCAATGTCGCGCTCTTTCGGCTGCACGTTGTTTACAACGCGGTCGCCGATCGCAATCGTTCCCGAAGTGATGTTTTCCAGGCCGGCCAACATGCGCAGGAGCGTCGACTTGCCGCAGCCCGAGGGCCCGACCAACACGACAAAAGCGCCATCCTCGATCGGAACAGTCACGCCGTGCAGGACCTCGAACCCGCCGAACGACTTGCGCACGTCGTTTATCTGCACCGACGCCATAACGCGTTCTCCCTGTATTGCCGGCGTCGTACGGCGTAGGCCGTCGCAGCTCTGTTTTCGGCTTCAATCGTTGGAAACCGAATTTGACGGGTATTGTCCCCATTCCGATCGCTCTTAGCAATCCATTGGTAGCGCTGTCAATAAACGTTTAATTGACGGAACGCCTGTGCTAAGAGCGCGTCATGGGAAGAACACGGGCAAAGTCCGGCAAGATCAGGCTCACGGAGGTCGCCAAGCTCGCGGGCGTGAGTCCGATCACTGCATCGCGTTTTTTCCGTAATCCAGAAGCGCTCTCCATCAGCAAGCGCGAGCGCGTGGAAAGTGCAGCGCGCGAACTCGGCTATGTGCCGGATCTCGCTGCGCGCGCGCTGGCGTCGCAACGCACCGAAGTGATCGGCGTGTTGATCCCTTCGCTGACCAACAACGTGTTCTCGGACGTCTTGCGTGGCATCTACGATGCGTCGCAGAGCAGCCGCTACAGCATCCAGCTGGTCAACACCCGTTACAGCATCCTTCAGGAAGAGAAGCTGCTTCGTTTGTTCCAGGCGCAGCGACCGGCTGGATTGGTGGTCACCGGTATCAATCAGACCCCGCAATCACGCGCAGTGATGGAGGCCATGAATTGCCCGATCGTGCAGATCATGGAGATCGGCCCCGATCCGGTCGACATGATGGTCGGCTTTTCGCACAATGAGGCTGCATTTGAAGCAGTTTCGCACCTCATCGCACAGAACTATCGCCGCATCGGCTTTCTCGGTGCAAGGATGGATCCGCGCGTGCAGCGGCGGCTCGAGGGCTATCGCGACGCAATGGCGGCCGCCGGATTACTCGATCCGCGCCTCATCCTCACGACGCCGGTGCCGACCTCCGTCTCGATGGGCGGCACGCTTTTCGCTGACATGCTGATCCAGGCGCCGGATATCGACGCTGTGTTCTGCGTCAACGACGACATCGCACTGGGCGTTCTGTTCGAGTGCCAGCGCCGGCAGATCAGCGTCCCGGAGGACATGGCCATCGTCGGCTTCAACGATCTGGAATTCATGGCCTCCGCCGTCCCTGCCCTGACCAGCGTTCGCACCAATCGTTATGAAATGGGCAGCACCGCCATTAGCATGGTGATGTCAGCCATCGAAGGCAAGCGCCCTTCCTCTCCCGTCGTCGATCTTGGCTTCGAGCTGATGATCCGACGCAGCTCCCTCGCGCGCCGCCAATGACGAAACGATGCCATCAGCATTGCTTTTGTCCCGACACGGGTTGATGGTAGCGCTATCTTTTGACCGCCTTGAGTAGGTAATTTCAACAGCAGCACCCAACTGAGCCACGGCATCCGGGCATTTATATCGAAGACCACGCGGACATCGCTGCCGTCATATCGGGCGCGACGCGCGTAGATAGATCGGGAGGACATCATGAAGAAAAGCAATGGCCACAACATCGGTAACATCAGTCAACGCCGCGCGCTGCGCTCGCAGAAATGGTTCAACGATCCACACAACCCGGCGATGACCGCGCTCTATCTCGAACGCTATCTGAATTACGGCCTCACCCGCGAGGAGTTGCAGTCCGGTAAGCCGATCATCGGTATCGCGCAGACCGGCAGCGACCTGTCGCCCTGCAATCGGCACCACCTCGAACTGGCACATCGGGTGCGCGAGGGCATCCGGGCCGCGGGCGGTATCGCCATGGAATTCCCGATGCATCCCATCCAGGAGACCGGCAAGCGGCCGACCGCGGCGCTCGATCGTAACCTGGCCTATCTCGGGCTCGTGGAGGTTCTGTTCAGCTATCCGCTGGATGGCGTCGTTCTCACCACGGGCTGCGACAAGACTACCCCCGCCTGCCTGATGGCGGCCGCAACGGTCAACCTGCCCGCCATCGTCTTGTCCGGCGGACCGATGTTGAACGGCTGGTTCAACGGCGAGCGCAGCGGTTCCGGCACCGTGGTTTGGAAGTCGCGCGAACGGCTGGCCGCCGGAGAGATCGACTACGAGGAATTCATGAACATCGTCGCTTCGTCGGCGCCGTCGGTCGGCCATTGCAACACGATGGGGACCGCTTCGACGATGAATTCGCTCGCTGAAGCGCTCGGCATGTCGCTGCCAGGCTGCGCCGCGATCCCGGCGCCGTATCGTGAGCGCGGTCAGATCGCTTACGAGACCGGCGCACGTATCGTCGACATGGTTTGGGAAGACCTTAAGCCTTCCGATATTCTGACCCGTGAAGCGTTCGAAAACTGTATCGTGGTCAACTCGGCGATCGGCGGCTCGACCAACGCGCCGATCCACATCAACGCCCTCGCCCGCCATATCGGTGTTGAACTGTCTATCGACGATTGGCAGAGCGTCGGTCATCACATTCCGCTGCTGGTGAACATGCAGCCCGCCGGTTACTACCTCGGCGAAGAATATCATCGTGCCGGTGGCGTTCCCGCCGTGGTCGGCGAGTTGATGCGGCACAAGCGCATCCACGAAGGTGTCATGACGGTCAACGGCCGCACGATGGGCGAAAACTGCCGTCACGCGCCGAAGCCGGATGGCGACGTCATCCGCACCTACGACAAGCCATTGGTGCCCGACGCCGGCTTCATCGTGCTACGCGGCAACCTGTTCGATTCCGCGATCATGAAGACCAGCGTGATCTCGAAGGAGTTTCGCGACCGCTATCTGTCGAACGCCAAGGATCCCAACGCGTTCGAAGGCCGCGCCATCGTGTTCGAGGGACCAGAGGATTATCACGACCGCATCGACGACCCCGCGCTCAATATCGACGAGTATTGCATCCTGTTCGTACGTGGCGCCGGACCGATCGGCTATCCGGGCGGCGCGGAGGTTGTCAACATGCAGCCCCCGGCCGCATTGATTAAGCGCGGCGTCCTGTCGCTGCCCTGTATCGGAGACGGACGCCAATCCGGCACGTCGGGCTCACCATCGATCCTCAACGCAACACCCGAAGCGGCCGCGGATGGCGGCCTCGCCATCCTGCAGACCGGCGACCGTGTGCGCATCGATCTCAACACAGGTGAAGCCAATATCCTGATCACCGAAGCGCAACTCAAACAGCGACGTGCCGAACTGAAAGCCAAGGGCGGCTTTCCCTTCCCCGAGCATCAGACGCCGTGGCAGGAGCTCTATCGCAACACCGTCGGACAACACGCCACCGGCGCGTGCATGGAGTTCGCGACGCGCTATCAGGACATCGCGGGTCGCGTTGGCACGGCGCGCCATAATCACTAACAAAATTTGGGGAGGAATGAATGCCTGATCGGCTGAAAGGCAAGCGCGCGTTCGTAACCGCGGCTGCCGTGGGAATTGGCCGCGCTTGCGCGGTGGCATTTGCACGCGAAGGTGCAACCGTTATTGCAACTGACATCGACGAGAAAAATCTCGCGCTCCTGAGCAAAGACGGCGTGTCCGACGTCGCGCGCCTCGACGTGCGCGATACAGCTGCTGTCGAAGCTATGGCCAAGCATGTTGGCAAGGTCGATATCCTGCTCAATGCCGCAGGCTTCGTGCATCATGGCACGGTACTGGATTGCTCGGACGCCGACTGGGATTTCTCGTTCGACCTCAATGTGAAGTCGATGCACCGCACCTTGCGCGCGTTCCTTCCCGGCATGCTCGACGCCGGCCAAGGCTCGATCATCAACATTGCGTCCGCCGCCGGCGTCTTCAAGGCAGCGCCCAATCGCTACGTCTACGGCGCAACCAAGGCGGCCGTCGCAGGCCTCACACGCGCCGTAGCCGCCGATTACATCACCAAAGGCATACGCTGCAATTGCATTTGTCCTGGCACCATCGAGACGCCGTCGATGCTCGGTCGCGCTGCCGCACTCGGCGAAGGTGGCCGCGAGATGTTCGTCAGCCGTCAGCCGATGGGGCGGCTCGGCACCGCGGATGAAATCGCCTCGCTTGCCGTCTATCTGGCCAGCGACGAGAGCGCATTCACCACCGGCGTGGCGCATATCATCGACGGCGGGTGGACTCTCTAATTGAAGGAACTGTGACGTGAACAAAATCGATCTGAACGGCCGTTGCGCCGTTGTCACCGGCGGTGCGCAAGGCTTCGGTCGCGCGATCACCGAACGTTTCGTTGCATCGGGAGCCAAGGTCGCGATCTGGGATCACGATCAGGCGCTCGCGGAAAAAACAGCCAAACAGATCGGCTCGGCGGTGACGGCATTCAAAGTCGATGTCTCGGATCTTACAGCCGTCGAAAAGGCACGCGATGCCACTCTCGCCGCACTCGGCCGGATCGATATTCTGGTGAACAATGCCGGCATCGCTGGCATCAACAAGACGGTTTGGGAAACCGACCTCGACGAGTGGCGCAAGGTGATGCGCATCAACCTCGACGGCCCGTTCATCTGCTGCAAGGCCATCGTCCCTTCGATGATCAAGCAAAACTACGGGCGCATCGTCAACATTGCCTCGATTGCAGGCAAGGAAGGCAATCCGAACGCGGCGCATTATTCAGCATCGAAGGCCGGGCTGATTGCGCTGACAAAGTCGCTTGGCAAGGAACTGGCGGGCCACGAAATTGCTGTCAACGCGGTGACGCCTGCGGCGGCAAGGACCGCGATCTTCGAGCAAATGACTCAGCAACATATCGATTTCATGCTGTCGAAAATTCCAAAAGGCCGCTTCGTCCTGGTGGAGGAACTGGCGGCCATGGTGACATGGCTGGCGTCGGAAGAATGCGCGTTCTCAACCGGCGCCGTGTTCGATATTTCCGGTGGTCGCGCGACCTACTGATCGATGCGCGACCGAACGGCTGAACTGTTCCGGCATAGGCCGCCGTGCCATTGGCTAGTGACGGCCGCTTCCCACGACCGTCAGCCACCCTTGACGCGGAAGATCACGGGCAGCGTGAAGCTCAGTCCCTCGTCGGCAATCAGCGGCGGAGGCGCCGGCACCGGATCTGACCGCCTTATCATCGCCACCGCAGCCTCGTCGAATGCCGGGTCACCCGACCCCTTGACGATGCTGGTCGAGACCACATGTCCGACGCGATCGAGCACGAAGTTGACCGTGATTTCGACAGTCTTACGCGAGCCATGTGCGGGATAGCGTTTATGCTTGTCGAGATGGGAAACCAGCTCTTTTTGCCACGTCGCGCGAATGCGCCGGGCGCTTTCGCCGGTGCCGATCGCTGGAGCAACCGAACGCGGCGACTCTTGCGCCGCCTGGACAGTCGGCATGGCCGTCGCTTCCGAGGCTACGGATTCCGTCGACGCATTGGCTTGCTTGGCTGCGACTTCGGGATCGTCATCCTTCGGCTTGTGTGACTCGTCAGGCGAAACGACCTGATCCGGCTCTTCGGATTCGGTCGGCACCGCCGTCGGAAGCTCGGTTTCCTTGACGACGGCCTTTTGCTCCATGACGGCGGGAGACGCTGCCGAGGCTTCCGTATCCGGTCCGGGCGGCAGATCGCTGACCTCGGTCCGCGGCGACGCCATCTCCAGACCGATCTCGATCGCAGGTGCGCCGAGATCCTGCTCGGATTCGTCCGTTTGCATGTTCGCGATCGCAAACGCCACGCAACACCCGTGAATGGCGACCGCGCCAATCGCGGAGAGAATCCAGAGCCGCCGAGACGGCCTATGCGTGAATTCAGGATCCGACATATCTCGCCACTCAGGGCTTCGATGGTCCGGTCGCAGACGATGCGGCTGGAGCCCCCTCCGGCACGCCTTCCAGCGCGACGAGCTTGATTTTCGCGTAACCGCCGGCGCGCAATATCTCCAGCACGTCCATCATTTCGCCGTAAGGCACCGCGCGATCGGCCCGCAGGAATATGAACCGGTCCTTGCTTGAATCGGGCATCGCATCGAGCGAGCGCACCAGATCGACGCGCTTCACCATGTTTTCACCAATGGCCACAGCGAGATCGGACTTGATGCTGACATAAGTCGGCTTATCCGGCTTCTTTTGCGGTGTCGCAGTCGACGACGGCAAGCTGACGGGCAAATCCACGGTCGATAGTGGCGCAGCGACCATGAAGATGATCAACAACACCAGAATGACGTCGATGAACGGCGTTACGTTGATTTCGTGGGTCTCATCGAAATCATCGTCGTCGTGTCCGTCAGAGTCGGCGAGCGACGCTCCCATGGCTTATTCCGCCGCTCGAGAATGCGGCGCACCATGCGCGCGATCCAGATCGCGCGACAGCAAACGCGCCGCGGCACCCGACGCGCGGCCCACCAACTCGAGGTAGCCTTTCGCCTCGCGTGCAAAGTGATTGTAGATGATCACCGCTGGAATAGCCGCGATCAGGCCGAGCGCCGTCGCCAGCAATGCCTCGGCAATACCCGGAGCAACCACCGCGAGATTGGTGGTCTGCGATTTAGAAATGCCGATGAAGCTATTCATGATGCCCCAGACGGTGCCGAACAAACCGACGAACGGCGACGTTGCACCGATCGAAGCCAACAGCCCCATGCCAAAGCGGATGCGGCGGGATTCCGCACGCACGATTTCGTTGAACCGCGATGCCGCACGTTCCTTGATGCCGGTATCGCTGGAGATCCCGGCCGATAGCCGCGCCTCGCGCATCGCGGCAGCCAGCAGCGCAGACAACAGGCTATCCTTCTTGCCGACCGCAAGCTGCGCCTCAGCCAGTGACCGCGTATCGGAAATCTGGCGCAGCGCACCGGTCAGCCGACGTCGCACGAGAGCAAACTCGACCATCTTGGCAAAGAAGATGGTCCACGTGACCAACGATGCGAAGGCCAGTCCGACCATCACGATTTTAACGATGATGTCCGCCGACATGAACATCGACCACGGCGACAACTCGTGTGGAACGGCCGCCGCAGGCTTGAGCGCGACTGGTGCGTTGCCGCCCGGGGTCGCCTCGGCCGAAGCCGCAGGCGTCGAAGGCGCAACGGTGGCGGACGTCGTTGCAGGCGTCGGCGTAGCGACCGAAGGCGTGGCGACCGAAGGCGTTATGGGCGATGACGTGGCGGGCGATGGCTGCGCCGCAACTGGAGCCGGCGCCATTTTTGACGCCTGAGCCGACGCTGGAGCCGGCGCGCTCGTTCCGGCGGCCTGCTGCGCGGTAGCAGGAGCCATGGCTATGAGCATCGCGGCGACCGCAACCAAAGCCCGTGCCCGTTGGGAGATTGAGATGTTCATACCTCGGCCCAATAACGAATGAGATTGTGATAAACGCCGGTCAATTTGACCGTCTCAGGATCGTCACGCCCCAACCTCGCAACCAGCCCCTGAATGGCGGTATCGAGATCATAGATCAGCGTGCGCGCATGCTGGTCACGTACCATGCTCTGTATCCAGAAAAAAGAGCCAACCCGGACGCCTCGTGTCACCGGAGTGACCATATGCAGGCTGGACGCCGGATAGAGCACCAGACTTCCAGCAGGCAGCTTGACCTCGTGCGAACCGTAATTGTCCTCGACGACCAGTTCGCCGCCGTCATAATCGTCGGGCTCCGATAAAAACAGGGTCACAGATAGATCGGTTCTAATCCGGGCCCCCGTCAAATGGTCGCCGCGAACAGCGTTATCGACGTGTATTCCGAAATGATGCCCGTCGGCCGCCGCATACCGATTGAACAACGGCGGAAAGATATGCAACGGGATCGCCGCCGAGATGAACTTCGGGTTCGATGTGATCGCCGAGACAACACGCTTTCCGAGCTGCCGCGACACATCGCTGTTCGGCGGCAGCTGCTCGTTCCTTTTCACCAGGGCCGACTGGGCCCCGGCAGTCGATCGTCCATCCTCCCAGCCGGATGCATCCATGATGCGGCGAAAATCGGCCACATCATCTTTGCTCAGAACATCCGGCACGCAGATGAGCATATCAACCCGACCTTTTGCTTCGGTCAGAATTTGGCGGACAGCATGAACGCCGCCGATCGACCAGGGGCGACAAAAACGAACGGTGCCGCACTTTGATAGAGAGCGTCGTAGTAAAGCTTATTGAAGATGTTATTCACGAATACCTTGGCGGTGAGGTTCTTGTTGATCTTCTTTTCAGCGAAGAGATCGAAGCGCCAGTAGCTTGGAAGCTCCGTGCCCTGATTTGCAGCGAGCAATGTCCCACCGTAGATCTTCGAACGATACGTCGCCTGACCGCCCAACTCCCAGCCATCGTCAAACTTGTACTTGGTCATCACGTTGAAGGATTGATGCGCGATGTTGGCAAGCTGCAGACCGACATTCGTCGGCACGACGGACTTGGTCACTTCGCTTTGCATCAACACCAGACCGCCAAAGACGCTCCAACGATCGGTCACCTTGCCTCCCGCACCGAGATCGATGCCGCGGACGCGATACGACGCCCCGGCAACGATATCGCCAGCGTTGGGCAAGCCGCGCGGTATCGTCTCGCGCGCATTGTCTTTCGTGGTCTGGAACAGAGCGGCGGTCACCAACAGATGTCGATCGAACAACTCCCACTTCGTTCCGACTTCTGCAGCCTTGTTCTGCTCGGGTCCAAACACCTGGTTGACCAGCGATGCCGGGCTGAGTCCACCGTAGGACGACGATATCGCGTCAAGCTCTGCCCCAACCGGGTTCGACGACGTGGCATAGGCGGCATAGACGCTTGCGTAAGGCAGAGGCTTTACCACCGCACCCACATTGTAGTTGAACATGCCGGAATCCGCCGACACCGACTTCTGATTGTTGGAAGCGCTGATGCCATAATCATCGTAACGCACACCACCGTTCAGGATGACGAAATCCTTATAGTTTGCCGTCTCGATCAAATACACGCTCTTGGTATCAACCGGAACGACAGTCGGATTTCCGACAAGAGACGGGGCTGCACCGAACGGAGTAAAGTTATAAGCGGGATTGAAGATCGACTGCCCGGCAAGGCTACCGTTCCCGCTGAACGCCCCGGCCCCTACCGTTTCCGATGAGAGGCCCGTATAGCTGTCGATCGACACTCGCTCGCGAGAAACTTCCACGCCGACAATGGACGTGTGCTTCACCGGCCCAGTGTCGTACTTGAACGTGGCATCGGTCTGATTGGCAATAACGTTGGTGACCTGGTAGCGGCTCTTGGGATTTGCATTGAACGTCCAGAGCAGCGGGTTGGCGTTGGTGGTGACAGGCGCTTCGGGCAGAGTTGCAACGTAATCGAGGACCGACCGTTCAAGCCTGAATCTGTTGTTGAGTGTTACATTGTCGTTGACGTGAACTTCGGCAGACACGGTGCCGATGTCCTGCGTCACCTTCTGGAAATCACGATAGACGAATCCGTAATAGGTATTGCGCGGAACGCCGACTTCTGTGACCGGAACGTTGCCTTGCTTGTAGTAAGGCACGCCAAAATCCGGCAGCGAATTAAGATCGGTGTGAATATAGTTGGCGGTCACCTTGAGGTTTTCGTTCGGCGTCCATTTGACGGCTGCAAATGTGCCCCAGCGATCATCGGTAGTCAGGTTACGACCGGCAACACCGGCCTCTTGAAATAAGCCGCCGACGCGCATGGCCAGCGTTGGATTGATGACCTGATTGACGTCGAACGTAATACGCCGCGTCGCATCGGTACCGAGCGTAGTATCCGCTTTATAGAAGTTGCCATCGCCCGCCTGCTTGGTAACGATGTTGACGGCACCGCCGGCAGTGCCCCGGCCTGCGTATGACGAAGCCGGACCGCGCAGGATCTCGACCTGCTCGGTAAAGAAGTTTTCACGAATGCTGATCGCCGGATCGCGAATTCCATCGACGAACACGTCGTTGCGCGCATCGAAGCCACGAATGAAGAAGCGGTCACCGAAGGCGTTGCCGCCCTCTCCCGTTCCGAGCGTGACGCCGGCGGTCGTACGCGCCACCTCTTTCAGAGTCGTCGCGTTCTTGTCTTCCAGCAGTTCCTTTGTCAGCACCGTGACGCTGCGAGGCGTGTTCACCAACGGCTCGGAGAACTTCGGCGAGGCAAGCCGGTCCGCCTTGTACGGAGCATCCGGGTCTGCGTAGGGGTCTCGATCGGCTGCAAGTCCGCCGGCATTGGGAAATGCGATCGGAGCAGCCTGCACCGGCTGCGTTCTCTGCTGGGCACGTCGGAGCGCATTTCGGGCGCGCACTTGATCCGGCGAAGGCTTGCTCGCTGCAGGACGTGGGCGCACGACCGGGGCATCGACCGTGACCGCAGGCAGCGACGTTTGTTGCGCTTCCGCACCGGAAATGGAAGCAACGGCAATCAGCCCGGCCACAGCAGAAACCTTATAGGCTCCGCCGCATTCCAATACTGGGCCGACTTGAACGTGCTCGTTCGCAGAAACTCCCATCGCGCTCCCGCGCAACGACCTTGGCGCCTTGATCCCCACCATGTCCCCCGTCGAATCCTTCACATGCCGAACCGGCTGTAATTCGCCGCTGGTGTGGTATCGGCGCGTGGTCGGAGGGTCAATCTAATCGGGCCTAATTGCGACCTTATCAGTCTTGAATCTGTCCAAATCAAAATCGTTCTAAACTAACGATGCTGACTACATTCGTGGCAATATTGAATCGTTCTAAATCTATGACGAATGCCATATCGGACGCCGCCGAAACATCATCGTCAGCGCCTTTGTATCGCCTAACGATCGTCGCTCGGGGGCTTCATCAGAGAGAATAGTTCATCCACGGTTTGTTGTGCGACGCGACGGACGCCATCGGTGTCACTCGCCCCTGCGATATTGACCTGCCGCACAACAGCTTTGATTTCATCGCGAAAGTCCGAGAGAAATCGCAGCGGGTCGGGCGAACTATTGGCCACGCGTGCGATCAATCCTGTGACAAGAATCTGGCACGCAAGCATGCGTCCATTCAGTTCATCCATTTCACGCTCCAAGGTTGAAATGCTCCGGGCATCTCACATCCAATCAATTGCTCGCGCAGTGATATGACCGAGACCGCCCGGCGAGACAACGGCCGATGTGCCATATTGGGATTATGGCGCGCGCTCTGCGAAGGTCTCAGGAACGGGATGCCTTCGGTTCGACGATGGCAAATGTCGGGCTGAAGGTGTCGAACAAAGATAGCAACTCGAGCAGCTTGGCTGGACTACCTTCGATGGCGATTTTCCCCGCCCCCACCGCTTCCGGAAATGTCGTCTGCATCAGCATGATCGCATTCAACGTCTGACGGGTCAGGGTCAAGGTTGCGTCGGCGTGCGTGACACGTAGCCCCGAACGATGTGTCAGCGCACAGTTTTCCAGATTGAAGACGTAGGTCTGGGCGGTATCGGTGAAGACCCAATTCAACACAGCCGATTTGCCGACTGCCTTGAGGCCGTTCAGACGTACCGCCAGGAGATCGAAGAAGGTGTCCAGCGGCAATGCCGCCAATGCATCTGGCGCCACGCCGCTGCGCGCAGTGATCTGCGGCACACCGTTGCGAAGCTCGTGCGCCGCGAACAGATACGAATTGCGCCACGTCGCAGCCTCGGACAGATAGCCAAGCTGCTCATAGGCATCCGCCGCCAGTTGCCGCGCTTCGTTGTTGGCGGGATCGGCGAAGACGAGATGATTGGCGATCTCCGCAACCCAGCGGTAATCCCCTTTGGCAAAATCCGCCCTCGCCTTGCTCAGCGCGATGTCGAAACCACCGATGTATTCGACATATTTCTTCGCGGCATCCGAGGGCGGCAGCGGGTCGAGATGCGCCGGGTTGCCGTCATACCAACCCAGATATTTTTGATAGATGGCTTTGGCATTGTGCCGAACCGTTCCGTAGTAATCCCGCGCGTACCATTCCTGCGCCAGGCTGTCCGGCAGCACGAGCATCTCGGCAATCTCATTCGGGGTATGGCCATGATTGATCAGGCGCAGCGTCTGATCGTGAACGAATTTGTAGAGATCCCGCTGCTTCGCGAGATAGGACTTGAGCGCCGCATTGCCCCAGACCGGCCAGTGATGCTGGCCGATTAACACCTCGGATTTATCGCCGAAGGTTGCCAGCGCAATGTCGATATAGCGCGACCAGGCCCGTGAATCGCGCACCTCCGCACCGCGGAACGGCAGCAGATTGTGGAAATTATGCACGGAATTCTCCGCCATGTTCAGGCACTTGAACGCCGGATAGAACATGTGCATTTCGGCAGGCGCCTCGCTGTCGGGCGCCATCAGAAACACGATCTCGACACCGTCGATGGTGCGCGTTTCGAGATCGCGGCGGATGAGATCGGTCGGCGCGATCAACGTCACCGAACCGCTCGACAACGTCTTGCCGAGACCGGCATCGACTTGCCCCTTCACACCCTTTGGCAACAGCGGACCAAATTGATATTGCGCGCGGCGCACCATCGCCGTTCCGGCCAGCACGTTCTCTTGCGCGATGGCCTCGACAAATCCTTCCGGCGCGATCACCGGCACGCGCCCGCTGTCGGCATCGTCCTGTGTCATGACGCCCTTGACGCCGCCCCAGTGATCGGTGTGGGAGTGAGTATAGATGACGGCCGACACCGGCCGTTTGCCGCGATGCTCGCGATAGAGATCGAGTCCTGCCCGCGCGGTCTCTGCCGATACCAGCGGATCGATCACGATGACGCCGTTGTCGGTTTCGATTAGCGTCATGTTGGAAATGTCGAAGCCGCGGATCTGATAAATGCCGGGGACGACCTCGAACAGGCCGTGCCGGCAATTCAACTGCGATTGACGCCACAGGCTGGGATTGACGCTGGCCGGCGCGGTGTCCTGCTGCAAGAATGCATAGTCGGCCATGCTCCAGACCCGGCGGCCAGCCACATTCTGGATAGTCGCGTCCGGCAGGCTGGCAATGAACCCTCGCTCGACATCGATAAAGTCCTGCCGGTTGGCGAAGGGAAGTTTTCCGAGAACGGTGGCGTTGGCCGCGACGACCTTTGCTTCTGCGTCCTTCTGGGCGGACATCTTCGCTCCCTCACGGCTGGCGCGGCGCAATCGGCCGCTGGCTCCGGGTTGTCGTTGGATCAACATAGCCGGTCTGTCAGACTGATGAAATCAGCGACAAAGGGCAAGCTGGCAGCATCGAGGATGCTCAGCTGAGCTCTTGGGCGAGTCCGATCAGAAGTCCTTCGGGTCCACGGATGTAGCAGAGCCGGTACGCGTCCTTTCTGACCTCCAGGGCGAAGATCAGTCTGCCACGGACGATTGATATGTCCCGCCCCCGGCGCTCGAACTACCAAGCCGCCGCTTAGCTGATCCCAGCCCCCGCCAGCAGGCGCGCCGCACCTCTCGCTACCATGAGCCCGATTCCCGGTGCTCGCTCCAACACCAGCCGAAAACCCAGGTTTGCGGGTGGAACGCCCGCCGCGCAGCCACCGGTGCGCGGGTCGCGGACGAAGTCCGTCATATAGGCGCGGTGCGCCCCCTGCACGACACGGACGCCGCAATTCGTCGCCGTCGTTCGCGTCGTACCGTTCGCTTCGATCTTCGCGCGAATGAAGCAGCTATCGGTCCATTCCCAGACGTTTCCCCCAACGTCCAGCAGGCCGTTTTCATTGGCGCCGAACGATCCAGTCGGCTGCGGCGCGGTCGCCACCGGCCGGACCTTGCTGGACTCGGACTCATAACGGGCCAGCCAGACCTTCGACGGATCGTCGCTCGCCTCGGGCAGCGGCACGGCATCGTCATTCGCACGTGTCGCTGCGGCGAATACCCACTCTTCATCGGTGGGCAGCCGATAGGACAAACCGGTCTTGCGCGAAAGCCACTTGGCATAGGCCGTGGCATCGCGCCAGCTCACACCCACGACGGGCCGATCAGCGGCCATCGCTGACGATGCCAGCGCCGGACATTCACCTTCGTTGACGCAGATCGCATATTCCGCGGCGGTGACCTGACGCTTCATGATCGACAGACCACCATCGAGCCGCAGGTTGCGAAGCGGCGCCGTTGCGGGCGTTGTATCCTTGGAGAAATCGCCGGCGAGCCTGTAAGCGAAATTTGCCGGCGCAATTTGCACCGTCTCAGCCACGTTTGTCGTGGCTGCCGGCGCCAGCGAAACCGGCGTGACAACGCTCGCGGCAAGCGGGCTGGCGAAAGCCGCCAATGTCGCGGCAACCTTGAATTTCATCGCAAGCAGCATGATGAACCCCTTTCGGGACAACGACCCGCCGCCTGAGCGGCGGGCCGCACTGGTCTCAACGCACCAGAGACTTGGCTGCAGTCTCCGCCGCGCCCAGCTTGGCCGGCGGGATCGGCTCCGGCGGAGTTACCTGCTTCATCAGGTCGTTATTCCAATCGCCCTCGACCTTGAAGTGCGCGGTGGCTCCCAGTTCGACCGCCTCGATCAAGTTGTGATTGACGTAGGCGTAGATGCCCGGCTGACGGAAGGTGTAGAGCGCAGCTCCCGCCGAACCGCCACGAATGAACCAGGTCTCCAGATCCTTCTCCGGCGGATTGCTGAACTTCCCCGTTTCCCAGACGTAGTCGCCGTGGCCACCGATCAGATGCGGGCGGCTGTCACGATTGGCCTGGGAATGAACCACCAACACCGTTTCTCCGACCTTGGCGGTCATCGCGTTCTTCCCGGTCAGCGCACCCACCTTGCCGTTGAAGACGACGTGGGTCGGGATCAATTTGCGCATCACCTCCATCGTGTCGGCATAAGCTTCGCCTGGTGAATCGTAGGACTTGTACTTTCCGTTTTCATCGCGCGGAATGTAGAGGTCGTTTTCACCGATGTAGTAGATCTTGTCGTAGTGCAGCGGCTTCCCGTCACGATCCTTCAGGCCGGCCCGCGGCAAGACCATCACCGCACCATGCATGCCGGATACGACGTGCCACGGGATCATCGAGCCCTCGGGCGCGCAGTGATAGACGAACGTACCCGTCCGCGTCGCCTTCCAGCGAAGTACCGTCTGCTCGCCCGGGTTGATCAGCGTCAAGGCGCCACCACCGAGGCCGCCGGTCGCGGAGTGGAAGTCGATATTGTGCGGCATGGTGTTGGTTTCAGGATTGACCAGCGTCAGTTCGACGTAGTCTCCTTCGTGTACCACCATCATCGGTCCCGGCATCGAGCCATTAAACGTCATCGCCTGCAGCTTGGTGCCGGCATCGTCGATGACGACTTCCTGCTCCTTGATGACCATGCGGAACTGCATCACCTTTGGCCCTTCCTTGGTGGCCTGCTCGTGTGCATGGACGAACGGAGGCGCAACAAGATCGACGCTCTGGCGCGGCAGATTGATATCGTCGGCAAGCGCTGGGACCGTCACCAGCAACGCAGAAAGCGCAGCGCCCATCAGTGCATGTCTACGCGTCATCATGGCCCTCTCCTTTTCGATGATCGCCTTGAGTGCTCGTAGTCTGCCGTAACTCCCGTCGCGCTCTTTGCTTAACCGCAAGTTCGGTCGGCCGAAATTCCTCCGCAAATTGCGCTCCCGCAAAGAGCCTCCCCGGATTGGCGTTCATATTGGTGACTTGCACATATTCCAGACAGACTTGGCGATCCCTCAAAGGATCAGGGCGCTGGCCAAAGTTCGGTCCGTATCTCCGCGATCCGACCGCGTGCATGACGGCGCACCGTCGGCGACAATCAACTAACTGGTTACATCCACTGCTGCGAGATGCGGACTGTCGCCGCCAAGAGATCCTGACGTAACCGAATCGGTGATACGCAAGTCGCCTTTCGCCGATGGATTTGCAGGCTAGCGACCCGTTAAGTTCACTGTCTGACTGGCGAAGAACCCGTTTCCTGTGGAAAGGCGCGAACGACATCGGCTGCAACATGGCAAGAAAGCCGAACTGCCGAGGGCAATTACGCGGAAGTGCATCGTATTTGACTTATATTTATTCGTTGAATTTTACTTTTTGTGTCAGCCGCAATTCACTATGAACGCCACCAACCCTACCGGAGGTGGCGCGAATGCCCCTTACGCTGCACTTGATTGCAATCGCTATCATACTCGTCGGGCACGGCTGGATCGTCATGGGCAAACCCAAGCCAAATCGACGAACGCTCTGCTCCCGTATCCATTTCAGTCTGTGAGGATCAATGCTGTCGGCGTAGCGCGAATGCAACGTCAGTCAAGTTGTCGCACGCGCCACAACAAAACCCTGAACCAAGCGAGATCAGGCAGGCGTCAGCCCGAAATCATAATTCAAGTGATGGAACGGCGCATCCAATATGCGCCCGTCGGGCGCGACGCCGGCCGGACGCGCTGCGAACATCCGTATCAAGCTGTCCTTGACGCCAAACACCACATCTGAATCGAGGTATTGATCGCCGTCCGCGAAGATGTGCGTCACCAGTTGCTGATATCCCGATGCGGAAATCATGAAATGCACATGAGCCGGCCGCCACGGGTGCCGCCCCTGCGCATCCAGCATTTTCCCGACCGGACCATCATGCGGTATCGGATATGCTGCCGGGCGTATCGTCCAGAAGTAAAACTTCCCATTTGCATCGGAGCGGAAACGCGCCCTCATCGTGAGTCCCCCCGTCTCCTCGAGCTGCTGCACATCGTAGTATCCGTCACCATCGGAATGCCATACGTCGATCGTCGCTCCGGCAATAGCCTTGCCATCCAGGGATGAAACAGAACCCGTAACGATCAGCGGCTCCCCGTCGATACCGTCCGAGATGTTCGCGCCAAGAGCCTTTTCCGGCGCTGCCTCGACGTAAAACGGGCCAAGAACGGTCGACTCCGTCGCCCCGGCAGCCGCACCGTGGTTGATCGCATCGACCAGCATTGATACGCCCAGCACGTCAGAAAGCAGGATGAATTCCTGCCGCTTGTCATCGCACATATGGCCGGTACCGGTAAGAAAACGTATGCCTTGCTCCCACTCTGCTTGGGAGGGTCGCACCTCCCGTATGAATCCATGCAGATGGCGAACCAGCGCCTCGCTGATCTGCTTCATGCGAGGATCACGCGCCTGCCCAACACGTTCGAGCACAGCTTCGGTAATGGTCTCTTCGTCAAAATTGCGCATCGTGTTCACCTGTCGTTCGTTAACGGCCGATAGCCGACGGAGGTTACTGCGGCGGATCGCCATTCCAGGCTCGCGCCAACACATCGCGAATAGCGTCGCGTTCGACGGGCGCCGGATTCCAATAGCTCGATTGCATCACGAGATCGGCGGCAGGTTCGATGCCTGCCTCCGGCATGCCAACATCCTTCAGCGCAGCGCTTAGTCCCAGTTGCTGCGCCAGGTCGAAGAATCGTCGCGGCGGATCGCTCGCGCCGATTGCCTTCGCAAGCCGCTCGATCGCATCCGGAATTGCCGGTGCATTGTAGGCAATGACGTGGGGCAACACGATTGCGTGCGTTTCCGCGTGCGGCAAATTGAAAGCGCCACCCAACACGTGGCAAATCTTGTGATGCAACGCCATGCCGACCGCGCCAAGGCAGCTTCCGCATAGCCATGCGCCGTACAGCGCATCGGAGCGGGCGCTTAAATTGTCGGGTTCGGCGACAAGAACAGGCAGAGCAGCAACCAGCACACGGATGCCTTCGGCTGCCATCAGGGAGACCACCGGATTTCTATCGCGGGCGTAGAGCGCCTCGACCGCATGGGCCATCGCATTCATGCCCGACGATGCCGTGAGACCGGGAGGAAGCGACGCCGTGAGGTTAACGTCGTAAATCACCGTTTCAGGCAGGACAGCTCGATCCCTTACAGTCGTTTTGATACCGCGCCTTGTCTCACCGAGGATCGCCGTCATCTCCGAGCCGGCATAGGTCGTCGGAATGCACAACTGATCGAGACCGGTGCGAAGCGCTATGGCTTTGCCGAGACCTATGGTCGAGCCTCCGCCCAACGAAACAATGCAGTCGGCGCGACGATCGCGCACGACCGACAGGGCACGTTCGGTCACCTCCTCCGGCGTATGCATGGTGGCGCCATGGAAGGCGCCGACGAAACACGATCCGAGACGAATTCCGAGTTCTTCGCCATCTTGTCTCTGCTGGGGCGTCGTCAACACCATCGCGCGCCTCGCACCGAGGCGTGCGATTTCCTCAGCCGCATGACTGATCGCACCTACGCCAAAAATGACTCTGGCCGGCAGGCCGTCGAATTGAAATGACTCAATCATCTGGTCACCGCAGCCCACTCATCGCACCCATGCCCCCCGCGGAACCGGGGAACGTCCTCCGGCACAATCGACCTGCTGCAGCGCAGACATTTCGACGATGCCGGAGGCAATCGGTTGCTAGGAGGCCGCGGTGCCCATGTAGCCCTTCTGGACGTCCTGAGCCTTGGCGTATTCAGGCTGGAACCGGACGCTGGCATAGTGGGACGCTTTCTCGGCCTCCTGCGCACGCTTGCCGAGCTCCGCGGTATCGCCGAAGCCGAGGACCTGACGCGCAAGCTCTGTCAGCGGGCCATCGACCTGATACTCCGTCCTCTGCATGGTCAGCAGATTGATCAGATACAATGGCGTCCCGTTGAACTTCTCGAACATCTCGTGCCGGCTGCCCCACTCCGTCAGGAAGCGCTCGCTGATCTGCCGGAAAATCTTGATGCGGTCATGAGCACTGATTTCCGCGCCGCGAAGCGCCTCCGCCAGCTTCGGTCCGATGTACGGATCATCCAATTCACGTTTGCTCGGCTGAATGACGACGCCACGTCCGCAGAAATCGATCAGCATATTGACCATGCGGTGCTGGTTCTCGAGATAATAAGCGCGCCCGAAATCAATGTAGATGTTGTTCGGCTTATAGAGACCACCGGGCGTCGCAAAGCCGGTTTCCTCCGCCGCGATCATGAAGGCGCGGCAAGTCTCGCGGAACCGGATCAGCTCGGCGAGTTGCGCCTGCACCACCGGGCCAGAGCTTGTGCCCAGCGATTGCGTGAGCAGCAACGCCAACCCAACCATCAGTTCGGCATGAACGCAGTGACGGATCTGCGTTTCCAGATGCACCCAGTCGAACTGACGTTGTGGATACCACTTCGCGTGATCGGGATTGCCGATGTGCTGGACGCGATCCCAGGGAATCAACACGTCGTCGAAGTAGACCATCGCATCCAGCTCATCGCCGATGGTCGCGAGCGGACGATCGTACGGATCGGCATCCGGCGCCGCGTTCGATTTGCGCGCCACGACCGAAATGCCTTTGGTCGCAATCGGTACGAGCGCGTAAACAGTCTGCTCGGCGGTCTGCCCCGGACGCCAAAGATTTCCGATCAGCAGATGATTGACGAACGGTACAGACGTTCCGATGGCTTTCCAGCCACGTACAAGAATGCCGTCATCGCGCTCCTCGATGATCTTGAGCATCGGCGTTTCCGCCATGGCGTTGTCGCGGCCACGATCGAACTGCACATCGAGGAACATCGGCGAGATAGCCAGATCCTGCGACGTTACTTCATCCCACTGGCGCTGAATGTTCTGCGACAGGTCCCGCTGCTTGCCCTTGAAGCGTGAGTTCTCCGACCACGGCTTCTGGTCGTCCACCTGAGTGAACATCACGACATTCATGCCTGCCGGTGGACGGGTGAAGATGCCACCCTTGAAGTGCCGGCAAAGAAAGTCGCAATACTCGCGCCGCTTGACGACGTCCGCCTTGGAGCGCGGCAGAAACCAATGCATCGACTGACGCTTCCCGTTGGCGTCAACGAAGGTGGCGATATCCTGATTTTTCGGATCGAGGTGCAGGTCGTAGTATTCCGCGATCGCGTTCGCGTATCCCCTCGTCGCCGGATGCGTGGTGATATCGTCGATCAACTCACCGCCGACGTACACCCGCCGCCCGTCACGCAGCGACGCCAGATATTCCTTGCCGGATCTCATATCATTACCTCCCTTTGAAGTTGATTTAGTTGCCGCTGGAACGTCGCAGCGTCCCAGTAATCCTCGCTGCGCCGGATCAAGCCGTCGCTGATGTCCAGCACAAGCACCCCTCGCAGCGAGATACCCTGGCCGCTTGCAATGATCGGCCCCATGTTCGATTGCAGCGTCGCTGTCAGCAGATAGGTGGCGGCGACCGCGCCGCACGAACCATCAACCCGCGCACGCAGATCCCAATGAGCATCGGGAAACCAGCCAAAGAATTTTTGAAGACCCGCAGCAATCGATTGGGACCCGCGCTTGATCGGGCCATGCGCGATATCTTCGTGGGTTGCTTCCGGGTGATACAGTGCACCGGCAGCAGCCGCATCGTGACGGTTGTAAGCATCGTAAAGACGCTCGATAACGTGATCCGATCCCATCATTGTGCCCCCGATACGGCTGCGATCTCGTCCACAGCCACGCCGCACATATACCGCCCTTCGCCATAGAGCAGCGGCGGCAGCGACGACGGAGCGAGGATTCCATCGACGGTGGCCATGACGACCAGATGGCTGCCCACCGGTCGCACTTCGGTCGCCTTGCATTCAAACGTTACGATGGAGTTGCGCAGCACAGGCATCGACATCCGATGTGGAAGTGCGTCCTGCGGCACCACATAATCATCGACAAATTTGTCCTCACCGGCTTGCGAACATAGCCGAGACAAATGCATTTGCGATTGGCTGAGCAGGTTCACGGCGAACCGGCCCTCTCTCGAAACGTTCGAAGCGGTGACTGTCCGGTTATTCAAGCAAACAAGAAGCGTGGGAGGCTCCATGCACACCGGAGTGAATGCACTGACCGTCATTCCCCACGGCCGATTGTCGTGACGAGTTGTGATCACCGTTACGCCGCCGACGATCCGCCGCATCGCCGAGCGAAACGCTCCAGCATCTGATCCGCTATCCAACTCCCACGATTCAGCATGGAGCGGCGATCGGCGCTCCGCGAACAGTTTCATCACTCGCTTTTTCATCGCAGTTCGATCCCGCTAACGTCATCGCTTGATCGAAGCTACGGTGGTCGGAGCAAAGCGTCTAATCGATAGTTGTCATTCCAGCTATCAGCGTCGTCGATGAAGTGTGCGATCTCATTGAACTACGGCGACGGCCCAGCCGATACGCACTCGCCACATGAAAGTGTGCGACTGTCTGGCTGCACGACCCACAGCAATCTCGTTGCGCTGAGCGCGCATCGAAGGACAAGATTCCAGCTATTCGTCTGATGGATACCTGGCCGAATGCGGCGGATCGGCTGATCGGCGTCCGTCAAAAGCCAATAATCGCGTGAACTGCGCCGCCGATTTCATGCCCAGAGAAGTTACACGTTGTTCGGCGTTGATCTTTTCCCGTGGCTTGCTTCAATCTACAAACCGCAACACGCTGACCAAGACCATCGGCAAGATGTGCAGTGCAGCGGGCTGGGAGGACGCATCGTGGGGGGAGATCAGGATGAACCTTAGGAATGTCGATTTGAATTTGCTCGTCATTCTCGATGCGCTGCTGACCGAGCGAAACGTCAGTCGTGCGGGAGAGCGTATCGGCCTGAGCCAATCGGCGATGAGCGCAGCACTGGCACGGTTGAGGGAAGTTTTTCGCGATCCGCTGCTGGTGCGGGTCGGCCGCGACCTCGCACTGACACGCAACGCCGAAGACCTCATTGTGCCGATCCGCGACACGCTCAACCGTATCGAGCAGACGCTGTTGCAACGGCCCGGCTTCGATCCGCTAACCGACGCGAGAACGTTTTCCATCAGCGCCTCGGATTATGCCGGGCTGGTACTGCTCACGCCCTTCATACGCGCGATCTCAAGCGAAGCCCCGAATGTCACGATCCACCTGCTCCCGCGCTCGCGCGATGCTGCGCGTCTGCTGCAAACGAGTCAGGCGGATCTGGTGATCGAGCCGGTTGAGTTGTTCGGGGCGACCGACTTTCCGTCCTGCTCGCTGCTAAGCGACCGCTGGGTGTGCGCCGTCGACGCAGACCACCCGCACATCCGGGGCGACACCATCACGCAGGAGCAATTCCTGGAGCTGCCGCATCTTGTCTATGGCATAGGCCTCGACCGCCAACTCAACCTTGCCGATCAGCATCTGGCACAGGTCGGGATCCGCCGCCGGATCGAAGTGACCGTCGAAAGCTTTCTGCTCGCTCCCTTTCTGATCCAGGGAACCCATTTGGTCAGCCTTGTCCTCGAGCGCGCGGCGCGACGATTGATCGAAGCGACCAACATTCGCACGCTGGAATCGCCGTTCAATGTGCCGAACATTCACGAGGCCATGTACTGGCACCCGCGACACACGACCGATTCAGGGCATCAATGGCTGCGTGAGCGGCTTCGGAAAGTCGCGGAACAGTTGGGCTAGTTGCAAAGCCAACTGCGGCACCTGCGAGACGCCGCCTCCTGACCCAGCGACACATTCAGCCGACGACATAAACCGCCGGCCAATGGCGGTATGGAGATAACGGAAGACGCCTCACCCAATCGGGTTATCGCACCCTTACAACGCTTGGCGTTGCAGCAGCGACCGTCACGCCGAGCGCCGGAGCGAACGATCGATTGCTCCGTCACGCGAATCTGCCTCGACCGCAATCGAATTCAAGGCCAGCGCGTTTTCCCGGCTTGCACCCATCCTGAGTTGCGCCACGAGCCTGTCCACGGCACTGCGCCCCTCATTCACAGGAAGTTCGTCAGCCAACTGCTGGATTTCTTCTGCCAACTTGAGCCAGCGGACCGCAACCTCGCCGTGATGAATCATTGTAGTCCTCAAGTGAATCGGGCGAACGTCCATAAAATGCCGTAAATCTTTTCTGGTGTCATGACAGGTTGATTGCGCTGCGAATCAATATTCGGGGCTGCGATATTTGCGCATCACCAGCGGGCCGGCATCGCGAACATCTGAAGTTGAACTTGTCGATCCGAGGTTAGACTTGGGGGGATACCGGGTGAATGTCGATAGGGGTGATCCGATAAATCGCGCGATGCTTCGGTCGATGTCTGCCGATGACCTTTGGCAACTGCACGAAATGCTTTGCGAGATCGTCATCGAGAAAATGCAGGAAGAAAAGGCCGAACTGGAACGCAAGTTGATGTATCTGAACCGGCAACACGGCGAAGGTGCCGATGCGGATGCCGATCGGACAGCACCCGCGAACAAGCCGACCTCGCCTGCAAAAACCTGAGGCCACGACTGGCGGCCTGACCGATCTGCGAAGCAGACGCCGTCACGGCATACCGCTCGCCGATTCATCCGTCAGCCAGATACCGCGATCACAGAGGGCCGTGAGCAACGCCTCGACGTCCTCCGGCTTGGTCCGCATCGGCACCAGTGAGTTAAGCTGGTCCAGCGTCAGACTGGACCGCACTCCGGCGATTGCAATCGCGGCTCGAATTGTTTCCGACCAATCCATCTTGCTCTCGCAAAACAAGAATGCGCATTCAGGAAAACAAGGTTAACTCCGGTTTATTCCCCGCCACATACCAAACGCATGCACTGCGTTCAGTACAATCGTGACGCCGGGAACGGGTTATCCCCGGCGATATGTCGGTCAGATCGAAGCTTCGATTTGAGCCGGCAGGCGCTGCTCAAGACTGGCAATCGTCTGCTTGAGGTTGGCTCGACGATCGCTCATCGCCTTCGCGGCCCAGGGATAGGCAATATCGGTAGGATCGTACACCCGAACGCGGGCCTCGTCGGCGGCGATGTCCTCATCCAGCAGGCGGATAATCCGGCGCATGTCATCGATCATTGCCTTGATCTGCTGCACGGCGCGGGTCTGGTACTCTGAATCCGTCTCAATCAAAAATTGGCGTTTCATTTTGAAGCTCCGGCTGTCCTGCAATGGCACGCCGGAACGATCCCGACGGCCTCTAAGGCTGAATTAGCAAGCGCTGTGCCACCCCACGGCGGAGCATCTGCCATGGAACCGGCTGTTAATTTTGAAGCTGTACACCTGCCGGCGAAGCAGGAGCCGAACATGACAGTCGCGCAGGGGTATTTCGTCGCCGCCATTGTGGCACTCGCCAACGGAGCGGCTTATGCAGGCGAGGCCTACATCGCGCAGCCCAGCTGGTCAGGTCCACAGAAGGCGTTCGTCCATGCCGGCCTGGAGCAGATGCTGGCCTCCCCTATCAAGCTGAGCGACGTCAAACTCGCAACCGAGATCAAGCCCGGCATGAACGGCAACGTATCCTCGATCTCGCAGAGCGGGTCGGCCAATCTGGCCGTGGTCTCACAGAATGGCGGCGGCAATCTCTCGTTGGTCGCACAGCAAGGCTCGCTCAATCGAGCGATCGTCACGCAGGGCGGCACGCGCTGACAGCGCCACGGCCTCGTCACCTCACCCATCGACACGAAGAACGCGAGTTCTGCCCGGCAACACGGGGTATGGCGGTAGCGATTGTTTGCCTGCTGCCTGTCCAAAATGCTACGCTCACAACGATGGTGCTTGCTTCGCATAACTGCAGGCAGCCGAAGGGTTCGTAAGTTGTCGAGGTTTGGGACTATGCGAGGCCAGGTCATCATCGCGGCGGTTAGCGCGGCCGGATTGCTTGTATGCCTCCAGGAGGCCGTGGCGAATGGCAAGAGCCATCATCGCCGCGCACGATACGCATCCGAAGTTCGCATCCAGCAATCGCACGGCAATATCCCGCCGGGGGTAACCGAACAGGCGCGCGGCCGGTCGAAATCCAAGCTGGCTCCCGAAAGCGGCTCCAATCCATCGGGTGCCGCCGCTGGAAGTCCGACGACACCCGTCACCTGCAATCAGCAAAATGCGTCGTCGCCCGCCTGCTACAGCGCCACGCAACAGGCTCGGCCACCCACGCGCTGAGACGATCGTAACGCATAAATCGCTATTGCTGGTCTTGCTATTGTTTAGCTTGGCTTACTGCGCTTGGCCTGCTGCCTAGCTTGCCTTGGCGGCATCCGGCACGGCGGCGGATGCCGGCACGACTGCCTTCTGATGCAATTCGAGTTCACGCATGAAGGCATCGCCGGCGCGCGGATCCTTGAATTCCCAAAGCCCGGTCTTCACACCTTCAAAGATGAGCGAGTAGACCGCGAGCTGAATGCCTTCCCGCACCGCCAATGTCGCCGGCGAGTTCTTGGTGAAGCCGACGTCGGCCTGCAGCAGATGATCGATGGCGGCGAACTGGAAGCCGCTGCCGCTCACATTCACCGAGTAGACGATCTTAGTCGTCGTCACCGACGCCAGCACGCGGCCGGTCTGCACGCTCACCGCACGCAACGCGACGGTGATGATATCCTGACGGTACTGCACGTTGCCGCCGATGCCGAGATAGTTCGCGCCGACGCCACCGGTGGTTTCGTTGGTGTCGTAACCGACGACACCACCTTCAAGCAACACGCCCGCGAAGCGCAGCGGCGGCAGGCTCTGTGCGTTCTTCCCTTGCAGCGCCGTCCGCGTGTTCTGAATGATCTGGCGTTCCTGGAGCAGAGGCTGCAGATCCGCACGTTCGGCAACGTCGAACCAGGCGCCACCGCCAGCCTTGACCAGCACGTCAGTGAGGATCGAACTTCCGCCCTGCGTCACCGCGCGCGAGAACTCAGCGAAGTTATCGTTCGATTTGTTCTGACCAGTCAGATCGGGAAAATTATAGACAGAGACGTCGAGCTTCTGCCGGGGCGGCGGCAGATTGTCGAGCACGACACCGGTTTTGGTCGGCTGCACGAGGCGCGCCGGCTCAGTCACCGGGTCCCTCGTTGTACCAGTGATGGCGCAACCGCCCGCGGAAACAGCGAGCAGCGAAACGCACGCCAACCTGAAATACAACGACGCCACGCGCACAGTCCCCCAGCACCAAATTCGTCAATCAGAAACGACTTCGAATATCTTCGATACGCCGGCCTACGGACTTGCAGGCACGACAGGCAGACCGTTGCCACCGATCACAACGATCGGCGGAGAAGCAGCTCCGGATCCAATCCCACTCAATGCCGAACTCAAGCCTGAAAGATCCGGTCCCTGATTGCCCGACTTGACGCCGTTACCTTGTGCTTGCGCCGTCGACAAAAGGAAATTGCCGTTGAGAGGATTGCCGCCGAATGTCGGGCTCACCGGTCGATAAATCTGTTCAGTAGCCAATGCCGAGCTGGCGACTGCAACGCACCCCGCTGCGGCGACAACAATGCCAAGCAACCTCATAATCGATACCCCCAATTAAACGCCCCAAAACCAAAATTAAATCGCGAATTAACGCTTAATAAGGAGGCCTCCGTTCGGCAATCGCGCGATCAGCATATTAATCGGCGCCGATCCGTTTGGCTGAATAACTCCAACTGAAAGGCCTGTTGTATTAAGTAGCAAAAGGTTCGAACGAAGGCTGTGCCCGGCCTGCAACACGCCGACATTGTTATAGGCACCCTTAATAATTCCTACATTGGAGCGGTTATTCGAACCTGCCTGCGCCTGGAAAACCTTATTATAATTACCGATCTGCAGCGTGCTCGCATAATTGCCGCCGCTCTGTGCCGATAACTCCGGCGGCGGAGTAAATGCGGGAACGCGCGACTGCAGAGGCGCCACGGTGCCTTGCGAATGCGACATACCGTTGAAGCCGACGTGCCGGCCGGTCACTGCTCCCCGCCCCGCTTGCTCAATGAAAGCGCCATCCGCAGAGGCCGGAACGCTGAGCGCAATCGCCAGCAGCGGCATCACAAGTGCGGTGCAGCAGAGCGCCACAAACGACAAACATAAATTTACGGCGAAACGCATGATGTATTCCCGATATCAGAGTCCACAGTAAGCTTTGCCTGGTAATGGCCCAGGGCCGACCCGTCCAAAATGACGGTTGTCAAAACGCTCTCGCGGTCAGCTTGCAAATCGAACGACCCGCTCTGAACATTCTGACTGGTGCCGCTCACGCTCTCCTTCAAAATTCGAAACTGATACCGTCCGGACGCCGGCTTCTGCGTACTCGCAACTGCCTCAAGCCGAACGGCTTCCTTGTTGGCGGTGACGCGTATCTGACAATTGATACTCGTCGTCGGCGCGGCCTGCACAGGCGCCCATACGGAGCAAAGCGGAAGCATCGTCAGACAAGCAGCGGTCCAAACAAGCTTTCGAGATGTCGCACGAACGTCCGGCATGGAGGCCTCTCCCCCAAAGGACAAAGCGGCGGGACCGAAATCCCGCCGCCGTAGTCGTTAGTGCTGAGACGTGACAGCAACGTTGTGCGAGCCGAACTGCGCCGTAACCGACGTGTTCGCCACGTTCGCGGCGCTCGCCTGAGCGGTCGTCGCGTAGTTGCCGTTACCGACCTGCACGGTGCCCTGCAGATTGGCGCCGATCATGTTCTGCATGCCGGTCTGGCTCACAGCAGCCTGGTTGCCGTTACCGATCTGCGCGATCAGCGAGCCGTTGATGCCAGCCGACAGCGGGTTGGCGATCTGGCTGGTCACCGCGTTGTTGTGGCGGCCGGCCTGGAACGTCACAGCGGCGTTCTGGTTCAACGAATCCTTGGCGTTGGCCTGGCTCGTGGTGGCGCTGTTGCCCTTGCCGATCTGAACCGTCGCCTGACCGTTCAGGCCGTTGGTCTGACCGACCACTGCACCGTTGCCGGAACCGAACTGGCCGACGAACGAGTCGTTGGAGACGGAATCAGCGCCCACCAGCGGACGGTTGCCACTCTGCGAGGTCGCAGCATAGTTGCCCTTGCCGACCTGAAGCGTCGCGGCATTGTTGGCAACGCCGTTGTTGGCGATCAGGAAGCCACCAGCACCGGTCGAATCCTGACCGGTCACGGCGTTGTTGCCCTTACCGAACTGCATCGTCGCCGCGGTGTTCGTGCCACCGTGACCGGACGGAAGACCCGAAGAACCGGTCGTGACCTGCGAGGTCAGCGCGTTGTTGCCCGAACCGCCCTGCAGCGTCAGTGCCGAGTTGGTTGCACCAAGGTCAGTCGCATTCTGGCCGGTCGTTGCGCTGTTACGCGAACCGAACTGCAGCGTGCCCTGCGAGTTGTTGCCACCGTTCTGGCCGACCAGCGCACCGTTGGCCCAGCCGAACTGACCGACGAACGAGTCGTTGCTCGCCGCGTTGGCAGTCGTGCCCGCACGGGTGCCGTCCTGCGAGACGCTGGCGAAGTTCTTGCCACCGATCTGAACTGCACCGGAGTTGTTCTCAACGCCGCTGCGAGCGGACAAACCATTGCCGGAACCGGCCGAGTTCTGGCCGATCAGCGCGTTATTCTGGTAGCCGACCTGCAGAACGCCGGAGGTGTTGTCACCACCGTTGCCACCGGGCCGGGTGAAAGAAGGGCCCGTGGTCTTGTCAGCAATACCAGTCGAGTTCTGCGACGTCACGGCGTTGTTGCCGACGCCGAACTGACCGGTGCGAGCCGAGTTAAAGCCGCCATCAGCATTGGTGGTCTGACCGGTGGTAGACGAGTTCTTGCCGCCAACCTGCAGGGTGCCCTGCGTGTTGTTGCCGGCGGTCTGGCCGACGACCGAACCGTTGCTATAACCGAACTGCGCGGTGCCCGACTTGTTCTTCTTGCTGCCCGCAGCATTGGTCTGCGACGTCGACGCGAAGTTCTTCGCGCCAACCTGAATCGTGCCTTGCGAGTTGTTGCCGCCGGTCTGACCGACCGCCGCACCGTTGCTCGCACCGATCTGCATGATTCCGGATTCGTTGGTGTTCGAGCCGGCAGCGGACTGCGACGTCACTGCGGAATTCTTCTTGCCCGCCTGAATGGTGGCTTGCTTGTTATTGCCGCTGGTCTGTCCAACCAACGCGTTGTTCGCTGCGCCAACTTGCGCGATAAACGATTCGTTGCCCGCAGCCGCCGCCAACGACGTCGTGGCCAATAGAACGGCCAACGTTGTCAATGTCCTCATGACAATTCCCTGTTTTCCAATGCGGGGCCGGCGATTATCGCTGCCCTCAAATGCAAATTAACTGAATTTTAATCAAATACGCAATTGGAAACAGTCTTTTTACCTTAATCGGTTGCGTCATCCACATATTGCGGCATTGAATTGGAACCGGTTCCACGCCACCGCGCAAATACTGCAGAAAGCAGCTAACGACGGGCATAATTCACAACAATACTGCCCCTGCCGTTGACCGTCGCGAGTTGGGGAGCCTAATATCGCACCAGAGTTCCAGTTAATTCTCTCTTTGACGGCTCCAAGATTGTAGATTTATATGTCGACAATTGATGGCTTGATCAGAGACGGGGCAATTTCAAAGATTGAAATCGAATTGGCCGTGGGCGAGCAGCCACTCCGGCTGTTTTACGGAACGCCCGGCTTCATCGATTGGCTGAATACGCTTTTGCAAGGCGCTGAACCGAAACATCGGCTCGGCGACACAACTCCAGCGGAGCAAGTAGACCAACTCATTTATGCGTTCGTCAGCGGCAAACCGTTGAACTATCTTCGCCAGTTCAGGTTTATTCGAGCTGAGGAGAATGCGGTCTGGGAACTGAAAACGCCGGACGTCCGAATATTCGGATGGTTTCTGAAAATCGATTGTTTCGTCGGCGTATTTGGAGACTGGGCCGACCACGTTAAGGATCATGATTTGTATCGCGGGTACCGTATCGCGATAAGGCGTTTGCGTCGTGAGTTGGGTGTAGAGGATAATCTCTGCGTAAAAGGAACTTCTCCCAGTGACGTCATTTCAGTTTGATGTTGGTAGCAGAGCACGAAAGGCCGGTCGTTTTATCGGCCGGGTTCGAAGCGAACTGCTCAAGGCGCTTTCGGAAAAGAAAGCCAAGGACGGTTTAACTCAACAGGCATTGGCGACGAAACTGGGCGTGCATCGCTCGCTGGTGAATCGGCAATTGTCCGGCGAGAGCAATCTCACGCTGCGTTCCCTCGCCGACCTCGCCTGGGCGATGGACATGGAATTGAAGTTCGAGCTGAGCGAGCGCCCGGACACGTTCGGTCAGAATGAAGGCACCACAACATCAACGATCAGCCATGGGCAGATCAGATTCATCAATGGCCGCTCCGGCACCGGATCCAATGGTCAGTCGGCGCATGCGCCCAACGAGCCGGAGCCTCGCGCCGAGCAATGATGTCTGAGTGCCTGTAATGGAGCGATACGGCTACAGTATTTTCTGCGACGACATTCGCAATGAACCCGGGGGAAAGCTCAGCTTCATCGGTTGCTACAATGCGGTGATGTTCGTCGGCCGGGAATTTCCGGTGACGCTGCCGAAGTTCTGCGTCCATTTTTACGTCTTCTCGCCGGCAACCCAGCCCTATACGTCCGTGGTCGCACGTTGCTACATACCGGGCGAAGACCAGCCGATCGCAGAAGAACCAATCGATGTTCCGGCGCTCGAAGACCAGCTCGAACTGGTGAGAAACTTGCCGAAGGATCAGCCGATCCCGCCCTACATCGTCGTTGCGGCAAGTCTGGTTTTCTCGCCCCTCGAAATCAAATCGCCCGGAATGATCCACATTCGCGTGGCGATCAACGACAGCAGCAGTGAGCTGCATCTCGGGTCTTTGAAGATCGTATCCTGATCGCCCGGCCCGATCCGGGCGCTATGCAGATTTGAGCGCGATGACACGTTCATCACGACCGTCGCGGAAACCACGGCGACACCAATCGGTTCGGCCGATACTCACTTCACATCGCGGCCGCCCTTGAGCTGGTGTCCGCCGCCAGACAGTGCTCCGCGATCGCATCGGCGAGGATCGGCACCAGACCCGGCGCAAGGTCGTGTCCCATGCCCGGCACGATCTGCAGCCTCGCGCCCGGAACATGCTTCGCGGTGTCCTTTCCGGCCTCCACCGGCACCAGCGGATCATCCGCACCGTGCAGGACCAGCGTCGGCGCTTGAATCGTCTTGAGCAGATCGACCCTGCTTCCCGAAGCAAGCACCGCTACGAGCTGACGTCCCACGCCAACGGGATAATAAGACCGGTCGGTGGATCGTTCGATCTTGGCTCGCAATTCATCCTCCGGCGTCGGGAAGCCCGGACTGCCGATGATGCGATAGACATTCATGCCGTGCGCGATGATCTTCTCGCGCTCGTCGGCGCCGGGCCGTGGCGCCAGCAGAGCACCGATCGCGTCCGGTTTCGCCGGTGGCAAATCAGGATTGCCGCTGGACGACATGATGGACACGAGGCTTTGCGTGCGGTCCGGATACCTGCCCGCAACCACCTGCGCAATCATTCCACCCATCGATGCGCCGACCACGTGCGCGCGCTGGATGCCGAGGACATCCATCAATCCGACCGCGTCGGCCGCCATGTCGTCCAGCTTGTAGGGCGACGAGACAGGTCGGCGTGCCATCGCCTGCATGAAAGCAGCGCCGACATCGACCGGCCCTGCAGACTCGAATTTGGTCGAGAGGCCGATATCGCGATTGTCGAACCGCACGACGCGAAAACCGCGCGCCGCCAGCCGATCGCAGAACGGCTCCGGCCAAGCGATCATTTGCGTGCCAAGGCCCATGATGAGCAGAATGGCCGGCGCTCTGGCGCCACCGAATTCGTCGTAGGCGATTTCGATACCGTTCGCGGAAACTATCGGCATGGCGTCCTTTCATGTGATACGTCGCGACATCTTGCAACAAGCCGGAGCCGCCACGGCGCCTCCGGAGATTTTTTAACGCGCCGGGTCTATTGCGCGGGAACTGCCGCCGCCACGCGCGACGGCGCGGCCGCACGCATCGTCAGCAACAACAACACTCCCGACAGCAAATACAACGACATGACGAAGTACATGCTGTAAATATTGTCCCCGGTGTATTTGACGATGAAGCCGTTGATCGACGGGCTCACCGACGGTCCAAGATTGCCGAGGCTGCTGATGAGCGCAAGCCCACCCGCAGCAGCACCCGCCGACAGATATTCGCTGGTCAGCGCAAAGAACAGCGGCGTCGCCGATGCGATGCCGATCACCGCGGAAGACAGCGCGAAGATCGATCCGACCAGATTGCCCTGGAACAGCGTGGTGATGAAGAGACCGGCCGCGGCAATGAAGACGCAGGCGACATAATGCCACCGTCGTTCGTGCCACTTGTCCGAATGACGGCCGATCAGGATCATGCCGATGACGCCGACCGCGTTGGGAATGGCCGTATAGATACCGATGAGGAACAGGTCCTTGACGCCCCAGCTTTGCACCAGTGTCGGCAACCAGAACACCATCGTGTAGGTCGCCCCCAACAGCAGGAAGTAAATCAGCGATAATACATAGACCTTCGGGTCGCGCAGGCATTGGGCGAACGAACCGGCGTCGGGCAACGCCTCATGTCTTGTATCGCTCTTGAAGGCATCATCGATCAGCATCTTCTCGTCTGCCGACAGCCAGTTCGCCTGAGCCGGTTTGTCCTCCAGCATGAAGTAAACGAGGAAACCGAGCAGGACCGCCGGCAGCCCTTGCACCAGGAACAGCCATTGCCAGCCGTGCATTCCCGAAAAGCCATCGAAGTATTTCAGGATGGCGCCGCATAGCGGGCCGGCAATGACCGACACGATCGTCGTCGCCGACATGAAGATCGCTATCACCTGGCCACGCCGCACCGACGGATACCAATAAGTGAAATAGAGAATGACGCCCGGGAAGAAACCGGCTTCGAACGCACCCAGCAGGAATCTCACGATGTAGAATTGGGCCGGCGTCGAGACGAACATCATCGCCGTCGCTGCTAGTCCCCACAGCACCATGATCCGCAACAGCGTCTTGCGCGCGCCGATTTTCTCCAGCAACAGGTTGCTCGGCACTTCGAACAGGAAATATCCGATGAAGAAGATGCCCGCGCCGAGCCCGTAGACCGCATCGTCGAACGGCAAGGTCTGCTTCATCTGCAGTTGCGCATAGCCAATATTGATACGGTCGAGATAGGCGACCATATAGGCGATGAGCAGCAGCGGAATGATGCGCCAGTCAATTTTCGAGAAGACGGACTTGTAGAGCGGATTTTCCAGAATCGGCGACCGTAGCGGTCCGTTATTCGCAACAGGCGGATGCATAGTGGTTCCCTCCCAACCCTTGAACTGCATTGTTCAGTATCGAAACACGACTCTCGAAGCGGCTTTCTCCCGGACATGAAGCAACTCGCATCAGGCCGCACGTCATCCATGCCGCGGCCTTGCAGGCTGCGGTTCATCAGCATGTCAGACCGGACAAATCCGCCGGCCGGTGGCTATCTGGCTTTGCTCGCCGTCTCGGATCGTGTTTTCGAATCCGGCTAGGCGTTCCGTTCTCCTGAGATTTCGGACTTTCTCTTCGCGGATGCTTTCGCTGGCACGTTGATCTCGACGACCGTCGCGGTCTCGGGAACCGTCGGCAAGGCTTCGATTTCGGCAAGCGCCGCCTGCAGATGCTTGACGATCTCCCACGACTCTTCCTGCGACAGCACACGGCGACAGGCGGTCAACCCGAACTCCAGCAGCCCGGCATAACTGTGCACGGTGATGTTCAGTGCGCTGCCGTGATAAGGGATCGATACGGGATAATAGTGCACCATCTTCGCGCCAGCCATGTACAGCGGCATCGGCGGACCGGGCACGTTGGAGATCAGCACGTTGCCGGCCGCGGGCAATCTGCCGGCGACGTTCGAACGCCCGAGCAGCGATGCGAGGCCGGTCATCAGCCACGGGGCACCGGTAATCGGCACATTGATGCCGAGCACCGGTTTCAACTCACGGACCACCGCCTTCGCCGCTTCCGACGACGCGTGGATCGCCTTGAACCTCGCCGGGATATCCGCGATGTCGCTGGCAAGATCGACCCGCACAGCGGAGACCTGGTTGTTCATCGAGGCATCGCCTTCAGCGCGCAGGCTGACCGGCACCATCGCGATCAAAGTTTCCTTCGGCAACAGATCGCGCTCCTTCAGAAACCGTTCCAGCGCGATACTGCAGGTCGCCATCACGATGGTATTCACCGTGCCGCCGACGCGTTTGCCGAGCGCCTTGATATCGGCCAATGGCACCGACAGCGTGCTGTACGATCGCTGATTGGTGATCGACTGATTGAAGATCGTGTTCGGCGCGAGACCCAGATTGAGCGCACGTTCGCCCTTCGGGACTTGTTGGCTGGCGATCACGCTCGCCGCTGTGCTGAATGCCTTGGCGGCGGATGGCAGCGCCTCGGCGATCTTGCGATACTGTTGGGCGGCGTTTTGGGCCGCAGCCTGCAGCAACTCGGTGACGCCGAGCTGATATTGCCCGCTGGATCGCTTGCGGCGCGGCGGCGGCACTTCGCGGATCTTCGGCGAAACGTCGTAGAGCACTTTCGCCAATTCGACGCCGGCTTTGCCATCGACGCCACTGTGATGCGCCTTGGTATAGAAAGCGACGTGTCCGCTTTCCAACCCCTCGATGACGTACATCTCCCACAGTGCGCGGCTGCGATCCAGCAATGTCGAATGCAGCCGGGCGATAAGTTGCTCCAATTGCGCCATCGTGCCGGGGCGGCGCAGGGTCACAGATCGAATATGATAGTCGAGATCGATATCGTCATCGTCGATCCACACCGGCTCCGCCAGCTCGAACGGCATCTGCGCCAGTTTTCGCGTCAACACCGATGCGAGGTGCAAACGCTTGCCGATCATCTCTTTCACATCTTCATAGTAGTCGCCGGTGTATCCTTCCGGCAGTTCGAAGAGCATCAGGCTGCCGACATGCATCGGCGTTTCCGGCGTCTCAAAGTGCAGGAATGACGCGTCCATGCTGCTGAGTTGGTCCACTGTCGTCCTCCCTATTGCCATCGCGCGTAGCGACGCGGCGTATCGACATGACTTCCATCGAAGCGCTTCCGATCTCTCATTGCCGAAAGCACCCTGCTGAAAACGAGCGCGGTCGGGCCGGTCAGTTCGCCTTGGCCTTGCGTTCCTCTTCGTCGTAAAGGTCTTTCTTCGACAGCTTCCCGACCGCGGTCTTGGGTAATTCCGAACGAATATCGAGCGCGTGCACCATTTCGTGCTTGCCGAGCTTGTCCTTCAGGAAGTCCTGCAGTTCTTTCAGCGTGAAGGGCGCAGCGCCAGACTTGAGCTTGATGAACGCTTTGGGTGACTGCCCGCGATACTCATCGCGAATGCCGATGACCGCCACCTCTTCCACGGCGGGATGCTTGTAGATCGCCTCTTCGAGGACGCGCGGATAAACGTTGAACCCGCCGCATAGCAGCATGTCCTTGGTCCGGTCGACGATGTAGACGTAACCGTCCTGATCCATGTAGCCGACGTCGCCAGTCCTCATGAAGCCATCGGCCGTCATCACCTCTGCCGTGGCATCGGGCTTCTTCCAGTAGCCCTTCATGACGTTCGGACCGCGGATGCACAGTTCGCCCGTTTCGCCCAACCCGACCCAGGTCTGGTTATCTTCGACGCTGAGAAATTTGATCGTGATGCCGGGACTGGGCACGCCGCAGGATCCCGGCCGAGGCGCATCCGTGGTCGGCGTAAACGTACCGGTTGGCGAGGTTTCGGTCATGCCCCACCCTTCAGCCAATCGGCATCCGGTCAGTTTCTCGAAACCGCGTTGCACCTCGAGCGGAAGCGGCGCGCCGCCCGAATTGCACCATTTCAGCGAACTGAGATCGGCCTGCGACGCCGCCGGATGATTGAGCACGGCGACGAACATCGTCGGCACGCCGGGGAATGCGGTGATCTTTTTTTCCGACAGTTCCCTAACGACGGCCTCGATATCGAACCGCGTATGAAGAATAAGTTCAGCACCGATCCGAATGCCGAGCAGCATATTCACCGTGAGCGCATAGATGTGAAACGGCGGCAGCACAGCAAGGACACGCTCCTTGCCTAATTCGAGTACGGGCGGGTATGTCCGGGTCGTCTCGATGCATTGCTCGGTCGCAGCCGACAGATTGGCATGCGTCAGCATCGCGCCCTTCGGCAAGCCCGTCGTACCGCCGGTGTATTGCAGGACAGCGATGGTATCGGCGAGGTCGGAAACCGGATAGCTGCGGTAGATGCCGTCGTTATCAATCAGCTTCGCGAAGGAGATATGGCGATCGTCATCCGGAACGGCGGCAAGTTGCTTGGCAGTCTGCATCTGCGCCGACACGGCGTCCGGATTTGCCGTCATTTCGGCGAGCGTCCCGACAATCAGTTTCTTCAACCGGGTTTTGCCGAGTAGATTTCCCATCTGCGGATAAAGCGATGCAAGGTCGAGCGTGACGAGGAAATCCGTTTCGCTATCCTCGACCTTGTGTTCGAGAACTTTCTCGGCATCGAGCGGCGAATAGTTCACGATCGTTCCACCGGCTTTCAGCACGCCGAACAGTGCGATCAGATAGTGCGGCGTGTTGGGAAGATACAGACCGACATGAACGCCCGGCTTCACGCCGAGTTTTTGCAGACCGGTCGCCATCCGGTTGGCGAGGTCATTGAGCTCGGAATAGGAGATGCGCCGCCCCATGAAATCGATTGCCGGCTGGTTCGGCCATTGCGCCGCGGATGTCTCGAGAATTTCCTGCACCGGCATCAGTGGAATCTCGGCTCTCCAGTTGACGCCGGAAGGGTAAGACTTGATCCAGGGCAGTTCGTTCATCTGAGGCCACTCCTAAATTGTCGTCGCGTCACGCACGGTCGGCTGCGATTGTCCATCGGATCGTCAATGGGCATGCATCCGACGCACGCACCGTACAGCTCACTTCGGTTGCAGCAGTTTCTGCAGATTGCTCAAGTTATCCTGCATGCGATCCTGAACGGCTTTCCAGGCGTTGGTCCGCGCTTCCGCTTCGATCTGCGACAATTCACGAAAGTTCGCGACAGCCTTCTCGACGCGGTTCTTGGCGGACTCCGCCTGCTTCGAGAGCGCATCGGTGCTCGCCATGTCCTTGACCGCGGCCTGCCACTCCGCAAACGTCTCACGCAATATCTCGTTGCGCTTCTCTATCAGCGCTTTGAGTCCTTCGTTGGCTTGCCGGTTGGCCTCGATCCAGGCCTCGATATCCTTGCGCTGCCAGTCGACCAAGGCGGTGAAATCGATTCCCGGAATCTTGTAACGTTCGACAAGCTGCTTGAGGTCGTCGAGCCACGGCATTGCACTCGACGTTCCACCTGACGGTTTGGCGCTATCGTTATCCATCGTGTCCTCCCTCGACTGTAGCCGCTTGTTCTGCGGCATTGCTTGCTACGTTACGCTGCGAACGGACTGGTCCTCAACGCCTCGACAAGGCCGCTGTCGCGGCGATTGGGATCGGGATAAAGCAACTTGCGTGTGCCGCTGCTGCGGTCGAACGGCCACCATTCACCCTCGGGCATGGCAAGCCGATCCGCGATCACGTAAAGCACAGCGGGATTGTGACCCAAGCCGCAGTGGCTGCCTTCGACTTCGATGTTCTGCGTGGTGGCGCTGTCCTGCTCACGACATCCCTGCCAGGCGACGATGCCATCTGTGCGAGAATAGATCGCCGTGCTCGGAACCGGAGGTGGCGACTTCATGAGTTCGCGATCCGGCCAGTCATCGACCTTCCGCTCACTCAGGTATTCATAAAGCTTCCATGCATTGCTTGCTTTCGGCTCGCTGGCGAACGGGCTGCCAAGCGTGATGACCTGACGCACCAGCGACGGCGACCGGCGCGCGAGTTCACGCGCGAAGACGCCACCCAGGCTCCATCCGATCAGGCTGACCTTGCGTTGATAGCGTTGCGACAACTCGCGCACGCGGGCATCCATGGCCTCTTCAACGCCTGGGCGCGGGCCATGGTTGGAGCCGAGCTTCCAGCCGTGCACCGCGTATCCCTGTGCCTTGAGATAGGTCCGCAGCGGTCGCGTCGAGACGTCACTTGCCGAAAGACCGGGAAGGACGAGCACGGGATGGCCGTCGCCGCGAGGGGCCCGCCGCAGCAACGGATAGAATGCGAAGAATGCCTGAAGCTCGAGGATGCCGCGCACTTCGAGTGCGAGAAGCAACTGTGACGGCGGCTTGCTGCCTTCGACGACAGATTCCATAAGCATTTCCCCCTTGACGCAAACGCCGTGAATGGCGTGCGCCCTGCTTTGCCGCATCAAACGACTGGCGGTGCACAAGCTGCGTTGCGCTTTCCGTCAAGCTCTCTTGATGAGAACGCTATCCGGCGCGTCACAATCGGGAAAGGTGCGATTGGGCCATCCAGGCGGTGAGTTTGGGACAAATCGCATCCATGGCATTTTGTCCTCATTTCACCGCCAGCGGTATTCCGACGGGCTCTTGCCGGTCCAACGCGCGAACGCGTGGCGGAAATTCGACGCGTCGCTGTAATCGAGCCGAGCCGCGATTTCCTCGTTGGTCATTTCGGTATGGCGAAGATACTCGATCGCAAGCTTCATTCTGACTTCCGCCAGCAAGTCGCGGTAGGATGTTCCTTCTGCATCGAGCCGGCGCCGCAGCGCGCGGGGGTGCAGCGACAGTTCCGCAGCCATCGCATCGATGCTGGGAAAGCGGCCGGGGCGCTCGATCAGAATACGCCGCACATCGCCGGTCACGCCGCCATCCTGACTGGTCCCTTCGAGAAACTGTTCGCACAATTCGCCCGCCATGACCGGCGTCTTGGGATCGGGCTGAACCAGTGGATGATCGATCCAGCGCGCATCGAACTCAACCGTGTTGCGATCCTGCGCGAACGACAACGGACACTCGAAAATGCGATGGTATCGTTTCGCGTTCCGAGGTGTGGGATACACGATATGCAAATTTGTGAACTTGAATGACTGGCCGTAAATGTCCCGGCACATGGTCAGGCACGTGGCAAGCGCAAATTCGAGCGCAAACCGGTAGAGATCGTCCGAAGGATCGCGTGAGAGGACGGATTTGAATGTGTACGTTGCCGTTTCGTCGTCGCGACTGAAGACAACCTCGGCCACCATTCCCAGCGCCCGCCCGTACTTCGCGGTAAAATCGATGCCTTCGGCGCGTGTCGGGCTGCTGAGCAGCGCGTAGCCGTACATTCCGTAAGCGTTCACGTGCATCCGTTGCCCAGCCCGAAAGGCAATATCCGAGCCGTGCGACAGTTGGATGGCGTTGCGGAAAACCTTTTCGACCTGCCGGTAGGAAACGCGCGTGGCGCCGGACGCCAGATCGCCGACCTTGAGGCCGGTGCCCGCCAGGGCGGACGACGGCGCAATTCCTTCATCCCGCAGCGCGGCGACGACCGCGGCAATCCTTTGCACCGGATGAATGCGCTGCACCAGATTGGGAGACGGTGGATACACGTTCCGGCCTTGTTTCATCTTCGGCGAGGTGAAGACACGAAAGCGGCGGACATCCCATCAAGGTGAATGTCGCCTCAAAACGTAGCAAGGTGGCCGCCGAAACGGCAAGGTTCAATCGGTCCGCTCGGGGGGTGAATTCGGGACAGTGTCGGGGAGCGCCCCGCGCCCACCGATACGAAACAGCGCTACTCGCGCGGCGTATTGCGGAAATCCGAAGGGTTCTTTCCGGTCCACCGCATGAAGGCATGGCGGAAATTCGCGGCGTCGCTATAGCCAAGACGGCCCGCAATTTCTTCGTTGGTCATTTGCGTTTTGCGGAGATATTCGATGGCCAGCCTCTGCCGCACTTCGGCCAGCAGGTCGCGATACGACGTCCCCTCCGCTTCCAGTTTGCGCCGCAGAGCACGCGGATACATCTCCAGCCGCTCGGCGATGGACTCGATGCTGGGATAACGGCGCGGCTGCTCGATCAGAATTCGGCGGATATCCGCAGCGATGCCACCGGCTTTGTTCACCTCGCCCAGCAACTCCTCGCAGATCTCGCGAGTCATGGCATGGGTGCGTGAATCGGCCAGCCGGATCTCGGTGTCGTCGCGCACGTGCTCGTAACCGCATTCGCTCTGCCCAAACAGCACCGGACACTGAAAATACTCGCGATAAAGTCCGGCATGAAGCGGCTCCGCGTAATCGAGCAACACGCGGGAGAACGCAAACTGCGGACCGACCCAATCGCGTGTTGCGGTCAGATGCGCCGCCAGCGCGAATTCGACCGCGAACCGATGAATATCGTTGGTCGGATCCGGCCAGTGCATGGGCTTGAAGGTTACGGCGATCGTCGTCGCGCCGTTGGAGACCGTGAAATCGCAGAAGGGACCGACAATCCGAATGTACTTGGCCGCGAATTCGCGGGCTTCCGAATGCGATCCGCTGCTCAGCAAACCATAGCCGTACATGCCATAGGCAGTGACATGCATGCGTAGTCCCGCCCGCAGTGCGAATCCAGGCTCACGCGACAATCGCAACGCATTACGGATAACCAGATCGAGTTGCTTGTAGGAGATTTTTGTCGTGTGAATTTCGAGTTGCGCGGGCGCGAGGTGGGTCCCCTCAAGCACCTCTTCGGCATCGTGTTGCTGTTCCGCGAGCTCCGCGACGATGGCCGCGATCGATTGCGGTGCGTAAATGCGCTGCTCAAAACTGGGCGAGCCCAGTTTTGGATCACCGTTAGCGTGAGACTGTCGATCGGTCATGGTCATGGCCGATGTTCTTTTCCTTCCCTTACTCGGTATCCTTTTCAATCAGCGTAAGCCCGATCATGGACGAATTGCAATCAGGATTGTGACCAGGCACGCACTCGGTGCGACCAGTTTCGGCACGACCGAGAGCCGGCTGGCACCGCGTATGCCATTGCGAATTCCATCGCGCGAGAGGCGTCGTTGCAATTTCCGAATTGCGGACATCGATACGTCGCGACAACGTGACGGCGCATCTGTCATACGAACGACGTCGGTCGCATGGCACAGAGTCTTGAACGAATAGACTCGCGCGATCGTGCCACTCGCGATATCCGACGACAGCATCGAGCGTCCACGTCAGTTGAGTGTCGCTCGCTGTCTACTCTCGAAGCAGCAGTGCGCTCATCAGAGGATGCGCGACGATCACCTCGACGATGCGCTTGTCCAAACGGCCACACATCACCAAGGTACCGTCACACACGACGCGAAGCTGCTTCCATGGCGTAAGCACCCATGATGATTGTCCGCCTGTGCTGCATGCATGCGAAAGCGCCCCACCGCCCTCATCGGATATCTCACTGTGCAGCTATAAGTAGCATTGCTTCAACTTGTCGTAGACAACGACCGGCTGCCGATCGATCAAGGCGCGAGTCGCATTGGATATCGCTACGATACCGCGCATCGCATTCAGATATTGGAGCTTCCTTCTTCAGGCGGTGTGGCTCCCCGGTCATAGCGATCCCAGCCGGCTTTGGATAATTTCGCCGCCCGCTAGAGCCGGGAAGAATTCCCTTGGCAATCGGAAGCAATGTGACCCGACGAGAAGCGACGGCGCTACCGTGACTGAATGGGCAACAGAACTCCACGAGCAAGGTGAAATCGCGTTGCGCATGGCACGCAACGTATCGGCAGCACTCGACGCGCCGGACCTTTCGCTCCTTCAAGCCGAGACGATCTGTAAAATGGTTCGTCACGGCGCAAGAACCTTTGACGGCGTCATCGAACTGATGACCGACCAGAAGGCGAGCAACGATCTGAACGAGTTGGCGGGTCAGATACGGGATGTCTGGACGTTCCTCGCTGTGACGGCGGAGGAAAATCTACGCGACTTCAGGACTGGCGCGACGCAGTCGCGAGCCAGCGGATAGCGGGACTGCGCGCTCCATGCTTCGCGGTTGGAGCCGCGACGCCCGGACTGGAAATTCCTTGCAAAGCCGACGGCTGAAAATTGATGCGAAGCCACGCGGCCCATCGCCCGCGATCAGGCGTAGTCGGGCGGCAACACGCCTTCTGAAGATGGCGAGCCGGTAGCCTGCGCAAAAATTAAGATTGATTCCGAATGTGCGAGATTGGCTGGGGGACTAGGATTCGAACCTAGACAGGCAGAGTCAGAGTCTGCAGTCCTACCATTAGACGATCCCCCAACGGATCGGGAAGTGTTGGGCTTCATTCGCATGTATCACGCGAATATTGAACCCTATCCTTCTGCTATATATGACCTTTTCAGATTCGCGAAAGCTGCTTTTCTGAATGGAAGGTCACAGCGGAAGCAGGCGCGGGATACCCCGACTGCTTCGTTGCGGCCCCTTCTACCCGCTCCGTCCCGCTCTTGGCAAGCACGGCCGCCAGCATTTTCAAACCCTTTCGCAATCGGGCGACTCTCACCCCGACCGGTTAACGGTTTCTGCAATAACACCTTGCATAATCAGGAAAAACACGGGGCGTCGGGGCGCGTATTTTGAGTATGCAACTATGCAGGCGATGACTTCATTTGGACGCATCATTTCCGTGCGCGGTTCGCAGGCGCGGGTCGGCCTGCTGACGGCCCATGACATGACGACGGCTGATGTTCGGGCCACCGTCGGCCGATTTGTCAGCATCCGCGGCGTGCAATCGACCATCATCGCGATCATCACCGAAGTCACACGCGAATACGGCGCGCAATCCGACAGCTATTTCGCCAGCGCGTCTGTCGATCTGCTCGGAGAAATCTTCAAGATTGACGACCGCGATCGTTTCCGGCGCGGCGTGACAAGTTATCCGGCCATCGACGATTCCGTCGATCTCATCACCAACCAGGAATTGCGCACGATTTATGCGCCGACCGGGTCCGATCAGATCGACGTCGGCAAGTTGCAGCAGGATGCTTCGGTCACCGCTTACGTCGATGTCGAGGAAATGCTCAACAAGCACTTCGCTGTGCTCGGCAGCACCGGCGTCGGCAAATCCACCGGCGTGTCGCTGCTGCTCAATGAAGTGCTCAAGGCGCGCCCCAAGCTGCGCATTTTCCTGCTCGATGTTCATAACGAATACGGCCGTTGCTTTGGCGAGCGTGCGCTGGTGTTGAATCCGCGCAACCTCAAGCTGCCGTTCTGGCTCTTCAACTTCGAAGAGATCGTCGACGTGCTGTTCGGTGGGCGCCCGGGTGTGCCGGACGAACTCGAAATCCTCGCCGAGGTCATTCCGCTGGCAAAAACGGTTTATACGCAGTACCAGCACAGCGATCGGCACGGCCTGAAGCGGCTCGAACCGAAAACCAATATCTATACCGCCGATACACCAGTGCCCTACCGGCTGGTGGATCTCATCTCGTTGATCGACGAACGTATGGGACGGCTGGAAAACCGCTCCTCGCGCATCGTCTATCACAAGCTGATCTCGCGCATCGAAACGGTGCGCAACGATCCGCGCTACGCCTTCATGTTCGACAACGCCAATGTCGGCGGCGATACCATGGCCGAAGTCATCAGCCACCTGTTCCGCCTGCCGGCGAACGGCCGCCCGATGACTGTCATGCAGCTTGCGGGGTTTCCTGCCGAGGTGGTGGATTCCGTGGTGTCGGTGATGTGCCGCATGGCCTTCGACTTCGGGCTGTGGAGCGACGGTGTATCGCCGCTGTTGTTCATTTGCGAGGAAGCGCATCGCTATGCCTCGGCCGACCGCACCACGGGTTTCGGCCCCACCCGCAAGGCCGTCTCGCGCATCGCCAAGGAAGGCCGCAAATACGGCGTCTATCTTGGACTGGTAACGCAGCGTCCCGCCGAGCTCGATGCGACGATCATCTCCCAATGCAGCACGCTATTCACCATGCGCCTCGCCAACGAGCGCGACCAGGCGCTGCTACGTTCGGCGGTGTCGGACGCCGCCGCCAATCTGCTGTCATTCGTCCCCTCGCTTGGCACGCGCGAGGTGCTGGCATTCGGCGAAGGCGTCGCCCTGCCGACCCGCCTCCGTTTCAAGGATGTTCCGGTGCATCAGCTACCGCGCAGCGAAGCCACCATTTCGTCGGTGCCGACATCCGTCAGCGGACACGATACCCACTTCATCAGCACGGTGCTCGAACGCTGGCGCGGCGCCACCTCGCAACGTGACTCCAGCGCGGAACATATCCATCCCGAGCGTCCGGCGCTGCGAACCTCCGATGCGCCGATGCTGCAACCGTCGCTGGGCATGGATCCGGATCGCTTCTCGGTGCTGAAGAAGCCACTGCGGTAGCTCGCAGATCCCGCCGCGAGTTGCTTTAGGTTTGCCAGCTGGTCGACTATGATCGCGCTCGACCCCACCTGCTCCCCGAGCGAGATTACGCAATGACGCCACAGCCAGCCAACCGTTTCCCCGTCCCCTCCCTCGACGCCTTGCCGGAAGATATCCGCACACGCATTCTCGGCGTGCAGGAGAAGTCCGGCTTCGTGCCGAATGTGTTCCTGGCGCTGGCATACCGCCCGGACGAATTTCGCGCCTTCTTCGCCTATCACGATGCGCTGATGGAGAAGGACAGCGGGCTGAGCAAGGCCGAACGCGAGATGATCGTGGTCGCCACCAGTAGCGCCAATCAATGCCAGTATTGCGTTGTCGCGCATGGGGCCATCCTGCGCATCCGCGCCAAGAATCCGCTGATCGCAGACCAGATCGCCGCCAACTACCGCAAGGCGGACATCACGGCACGGCAGAAGGCGATGCTCGATTTCGCCATGAAGGTCAGCACCGAGGCGCAAAAGGTATCGGACCAGGATTTTGCCGATCTCGGCAAGCACGGCTTCAGCGACGACGATATCTGGGATATTGCCGCGGTCTCCGCATTCTTCGGCCTCTCCAACCGGATGGCCAATGTCACCAATATGCGCCCCAACGACGAATTCTATCTGATGGGCCGTTTGCCAAAAAAGTGAGTCCCCCATCGTGGATGTCGGCTTAACCGAGATTGCGCTTCGCCTGGGTGCAGCGACCGTCGCGGCCGGCGCCGTCGGGCTCAATCGCGACCTGCATGGCAAGCCGATCGGCGTGCGCACGCTCGGCCTGGTCGGCCTCTCCACCGCCGTCGTGGTGCTGCTTGCGGACGCGGGAATTGTCCGCTCCGATATTTCCGACGCCACCAGCCGAGTCATTCAAGGCATCCTCACCGGCATCGGATTTCTCGGTGCCGGCGTCATCGTTCACGGCAAACCGCACAAACGCATTCACGGCCTCACCAGCGCGGCGTGCGTCTGGTTCACGGCCTGCATCGGCATCGTCTGTGGCGCAGGGCAATGGCAGCTCGTGTCGATCTCGGGCGTTTTCGCCGTCGTCCTGCTGTCGCTGGGGCGCCCCATCGAACGCATCTTCCATCGGCTGCTCGGCGGACGTCACGACACAGATGACATCCCGACTCAGTCATCCGATGCGGGGCCGCACCAGCCGGGCAAATAGACAGCGTCCTTGCTCCGCGCCAGGCTCAATCCTTGCTCGATCGCCTTCTCAAAATCCTGTTCGACACTCTTGCGTGACAGGCGGCGGCGCAGGAAATCCGCCCACAGGAATTCGCTGAACGGCGTCGTATCCTTGGCGAAGCCACCGGCGCGGCGCAACTCACCGGCGAGGCTGCGAAACGGATCGTCCTTGAGATCGGCAATCGATTTCGGAATGTCCTTGAATTGCCGCCGCTGCCCCTTTGCATCGTAGGGATAGACCCAGCGGCGATTGTCCAGCACGCCCCAGAAGGCATCGCGATCCACCATGGTGAGGTCGGCAATGATGGTAACGAGAATGTCCTTCACGCCTTCGTCATGCAGCGCCCGTGCGAGATGATGATGATCGACGACGTAGTGCCGCTGATCCGGACCAAGCACCACGGGGATGGAATGGCGGCCTAACATCTCCGCCTGCTTCTTGCCGGACTTGTGTTCCCGCCAGCGTTGGCGCTTCTCTTTGACCTCGCGAATGCCAACGGTCATCTGCGTCGGACGCAGCGACAGGATCGGGATCGGATGCAAGATCGGCTCGCGCGTATTGGCCATGGGCAACTCCCTCGACGTGATCCATGTAGCGCCGGGAACCGCGGAATTATGGCACGACGAGACAACCTATCAATGCATTGTCGCAATGCACGCGGGGTCGAAAATTCCTCGGACGCGACCGGTTCGTCGCATTATTGTCATGTCGGGCCGCGCTAGGTCGGGCCACCGCTGCGTGCTAGAAAAGGACATTGCTGCAGACGGTTCACGCTGGTACGAAACGCAAGGATGCCATGAAAGCCCGGTTGCCAGCCCAAGCCAGTGGCACGGCGCAAGTCGTGAAGTTTTCACCACGCACTTCGAGCACGCGCCCCGGACACGCATCGTTCGGGCCTCCCGGATTTGATCTCCACGACGAACCGGGCATGGGGGAACCCGACGATTTCCGGCATCGGATGTTGGCCAACGCCGCTGCATTTGCCTTTACAGTCGCGCTCACGGCCATCGGCATATGGCTGGCGACAAGCATTGCCGATCTTCAGAAATCACAGGATTGTGCGCTGATGGGGCGGAGCAATTGCGCGCCCATTGCCGCGCCGCACTCCTGATCGCGCCGCAGGGGCCCACCACAGGGCAAAAAACGGGCGTTGACCGGTCGTCCGCAACCATTGAACTCCGGGCGGCGCTCCGATATACGGGCAAACAACTCTGCAAGGCGGCGGGGCATCCCGGAGTCGGGCCTCCTCCTCTCGTCCCGTTTCCGCATTTATCTTCAATATATCAAGGGCTTAATGATGTCATCCACATTCGATCAGGTTGCCACCATCATTGCGGAAACCTGCGACATCCCGCGGGATACGATCACGCCCGAAAGCCATGCCATCGACGATCTGGGCATCGACAGCCTGGACTTCCTGGATATTGCCTTCGCGATCGATAAAGCCTTTGGCATCAAGCTGCCGCTCGAAAAATGGACGCAGGAAGTCAACGACGGCAAGGCCACCACCGAACAGTACTTCGTGCTGAAGAACCTGAGCGCGCGAATCGACGAGTTGGTCGCCGCCAAGGGCGAGTAATCGCCGCCGATGCAGCTCGAATATTTTCAACTCATCGACCGCATCATCGCTCTCGATCCCGGCTCCCGTAGCATCACGGTCGAAGCGCGTGTTCCGCAGCAGAGCACGATCTTCGAGGGGCATTTCCCGGGTTATCCCCTGATGCCGGGAGTGCTGCTGATCGAGGCGATGGCACAGACCTCGGGCTGGCTGCTGATCTCGCTGTTGAACTTCGAGCGCATGCCGTTCCTGGCCGCCGTCAAGGAAGCCAAGATGCGCACCTTCGTGACGCCCGGCGAAACGCTGACCATCGAAGCTGCCATCGCCCACGAGGGTTCGGGCTTTGCCATGACCGACGCGAAAATCAGCGTCGGCGGCAAATTGACCTGCAATGCGACGCTGACCTTCCGTCACGTCCCCTTTCCCAATCCTGACCTGCGCGGGCACATGGAAGCCATGGCCAAGCGCATCGGCTATCCACAGCAGGCGTCCTCATGAGCGAGTCCAAGACATCGAACGACGCCGCAGAAGCCTGGATCACCGGCATCGGTCTCGCGACATCGCTCAGCGACAACCTCGACGCCAACTGGGAGGGGCTGGAGCAGCGCCGCATCAACGTCGATGAAAAGAGCTTTGCTCCCTACATCGTGCATCCGTTGGCGCCGGTCAGCTTCGATGCCCAGATTCCCAAAAAGGGCGACCAACGGCAGATGGAAGCGTGGCAGCGCATCGGCACCTATGCTGCCGGGTTGGCGCTGGATTCCGCCGGCATCAAGGGCAACAAGGACATTCTCGCCCGGATGGACATGATCGTCGCCGCGGGCGGCGGCGAGCGCGACCTGGCGGTCGATTCGGCCATCCTGAATGCCGAAGCGCAGGGCAACTCGGCGCCTGGCTTCCTCAACGAACGGCTGATGAGCGACCTGCGGCCGACGTTGTTCCTTGCCCAACTCTCCAACCTGCTCGCCGGCAATATTGCCATCGTCCATGGCGTCACTGGATCGTCGCGCACCTTCATGGGCGAGGAAGCCGCGGGCGTCGATGCCGCGCGCATCGCGCTGGCGCGCATCGCCGCCGGTCAAAGCGACATTGCCTTGATCGGCGCCGCGCACAACGGCGAGCGCAAGGATCTGCTGGTGCTTTACGAATTCGGCGACTTCAACCTCAAGGGCAAGTTTGCTCCGGTGTGGGCGCGCGGCGAACACGGCGGCTTTGCGCTCGGCTCCGGCGGCGCATTCCTCGTCATCGAATCGCGCAAGCACGCCGAAGCGCGCGGCGCGAAGCCTTATGCGCGGCTGACCAACGTCGTTGCCGACCAGGCGCGCCGCAAACAGGCTGGCGACGTCACCGCATCGCTGGAAACACTGTGGTCGAAACTCGGCAAGCTCGATGCCAACGGCGCGATCATCACCGGCGCGACCGGTGCCGAACCCGCCACCTCGGAGGAACGCGCCTTCCTCGCGAAGCATCCCGATTTTGCCGTGCGTGCAACCGGCACGACGTTCGGTCACACCATGGAAACGCAATTCCCGCTGGGGCTGGCGCTCGCAGCGCTGTCGATCTCGCGCGGCAAGCTGTTCGCACCGAACGATTCCAGCGGCGTAGAGATTGAAATGGCCAAGCCGCCGTCCCAGATAGTGGTGATCGGGGCCGGACACTGGCGCGGCGAAGGCATGGCGCTGGTCGAAGCTATCCGCTGAGCGGCGGGCGCGGTTGCAGCGGACAGGATATCGGTTCGCATCTACGAAACGCGCTGATAAATATATTGGGCGGCATCCGCGTGATGTCGCGGAGCGACCGACGGAGCACACATGTCAGCAACCCGCGATAAATTCGGCAGGCCGATCGTCGTCGTCACCGGCATGGGTGTGGTGACGTCGCTGGGCGCAGGCAAAGCCGACAACTGGGCGAAACTCTGCGCCGGAGAATCCGGCATCCGCACCATCAAGCGCTTTCCCACCGATGGCCTGAAAACGACGATGGCCGGCGCCATCGACTTCGTGCCGGTTGAGCCATTCTCCTCGACCGATCTTTCCGAGCGGCTGGCCGACTTGGCGACCGAAGAAGCCATCGCGCAGTCCGCGATCGGCAGCAAAGGCGATTTTCCGGGCCCGCTGTTTCTTGCCGTCGCGCCGGTCGAAGTCGAATGGCCGCAGCGTCAGGAACTCGGCCGCGCCATCGGCAACCAGACCGAGATCAACTACGACGAGATGCTGCGCGTCTCCGGCGGCGGCAAGTTCGCGCCCTATCATCGGCGCTTCCTGTTCGGGTCAGTGGCGGATCATCTCGCCGAAACCTTCGGGACCAAGGGCTCGCCGATTTCGCTCTCGACTGCGTGCGCTTCGGGCGCAACCGCGATTCAGCTTGGCGTCGAAGCGATCCGCCGTGGCGAGGCCGATGCCGCGCTGTGCGTCGCGACCGACGGCTCGGTCAATCCGGAAGCCCTGATCCGTTTCTCGCTGCTATCGGCGCTGTCGACGCAGAACGATCCGCCGCACTCCGCCGTCAAGCCGTTCGCCAAGAACCGCGATGGCTTCGTGATGGCGGAAGGCGCCGGCGCCTTGGTGCTGGAGAGCCTCGAATCCGCCACCGCACGCGGCGCACGCATTCTCGGCGTGCTGGCCGGTTGTGGCGAACTGGCGGACTCCTTCCACCGCACGCGCTCGAGCCCGGACGGCAAGCCGATCATCGGCTGCGTCCGTAACGCGCTGTCCGATGCCGGCATCGTCGCCGACCAGATCGACTACATCAACGCGCACGGCACCGGCACGCCGGAAAACGACAAGATGGAATATCTCGGTATCTCGACTGTATTCGGCGAGCGTGCGCGCGAGGTTCCGGTGTCGTCGAACAAGTCGATGGTCGGTCACACACTGTCCGCCGCCGGTGCGGTCGAAGCGGTGTTTTCGCTGCTGACGCTCGAACATCAGCGCATTCCGCCCACCATCAACTATGATGTGCCCGATCCGGCCATTCCGTTCGACGTGGTGCCGAACACCGCCCGCGACGCGCGCGTTACCACGGTGATGTCGAATTCGTTCGGCTTCGGCGGCCAGAATGCTTCGCTGATCCTGACCGGCGAACCGATCTAGACGGCAGGCATTGGCCCAATTGTCATGACGTCCTGATGCGCCGCTTCCTGCTACGCGCCAAAGCCAGTCTTCGCGATGCGACCAAGCCGCTGGCTTCGGCTGCCGTCGGCGCGCTGACCGTTGGCCTGTTGCGCACCACGCGCTATTTCGATCCGATCAAGACCGCCAATCTGTTCGGCCGCATCGCGCAGCTCATCGGGCCGCTGTTTCGCGAGCAGCGCATCGGCCGCGCCAACCTTACGGCGGCGTTTCCGGAAAAGTCACCGGAAGAAATCGAAAAAATCCTCGCCGGCGTGTGGGACAATCTCGGCCGCCTCGCCGCGGAGTTCGCCCACATCGATCAAGTCTGGGACCATGACGAGGCGCATCCCGAGCGCGGCCGCATCGAAATTCCAAAGCGAACGCACGAGCTGTTTCACCAGTTGCGGCTCGATGGCAAACCCGCGTTGATCTTCGCCAGCCATCTCGGCAACTGGGAGCTACCCGCCCTCGCCGCCGTCGCGCATGGTCTCGACACCGCCGTACTGTTCCGGCGACCGAACATCGCCTCCGCCGATCGCGCCATCGAAGAACTGCGCTCGGTCAATATGGGCACCTTGATCCCGTCCGGTCGCGATGCGCCAATCAAGCTGGCGCAGGCGCTGCAGAACGGCCAGCACGCCGCCATGCTGGTCGATCAGTATCTCGGCAACGGCGTCGAGGTGACGTTCTTCGGCCGCAATACCAAGGCCAATCCGACGCTGGCGCGCCTGCTGCGACAGATCGAATGCCCGATCCATGGCGTGCGCATCATTCGCCTGCCCAACCATCGCTTCCGCGCCGAACTGTCGGAAGAAATCCCGCCGGTGCGCAACGCCAGCGGCGAGATCGACGTGCAGGGCACGATGCAGGCGATCACCTCGGTGATCGAGGGCTGGATTCGCGAATACCCCGATCAATGGCTGTGGCTGCACCGCCGCTGGCGGTAGGTCTGTGGTGTTGCAACGTCATTCCGGGCCTGCGCCAAGTGGCGCATCCCGGAATGACACGCGCAATGACGAAGACTACCGTCCCGTCTTAACCCGCGTCCACAAGCGGTTGATGATACGTTGCGTCGCCTGATCGCGCGCGGTGATGACGAACAATCGGCTCATCGTATCCTGATCGGGATAGACCGTCTTGTCGTTCAGCACTTTCGGATCGATCAGCTTCTGGCTGGCGAGATTGCCGTTGGCATAGGACAGGAAACTGGAATTCTTCGCCGCCACTTCCGGGCGCAGCAAATAGTCGATCAACGCGTAGGCTTCCGCGACGTTCTTCGCATCGGTCGGGATCGACAGGTTGTCGAAGAACATCTGCGCGCCCTCTTTCGGGATCGCATAGCCAATCTCGACACCGTTGTTGGCTTCCATCGCGCGCTTCTGTGCCTGCTTGATATCGCCGGACCAGCCCACCACCAGACAAATCTCGCCGGTCGCCAGACCGTTGAGATACTCCGACGAATGAAACTTGCGGACGAACGGCCGGATCTTGCCGATGACCTCGGCCGCCTTGTCGAGATCGGCCTGCTTGGTCGAATTGGGATCGAGGCCGAGATAGTTCAGGGCCGCGGGCAAAATGTCATCGGCGGAATCCAGCATCTGCACGCCGCAATCCTTGAACTTGGCAAGGTTCGCCGGATCGAACACCGTCGCCCATGAGGTGATCTGCGCGTCGGCGCCCAGCACCTTCTGCATCGCCTTGACGTTGTAGCCGATGCCGGTGGTGCCCCACATGTAATTGACGGCGTAGACGTTGCCCGGATCGTAGATCGCGAGTTTTGCCGTCACCTCCGGCCACGCGTTGACGAGATTGGACAGCTTCGTCTTGTCGAGCTTCTGGAAAATGCCGGCGCCGATCTGCCGCTGCAGAAAATAGGCGCTCGGCACGACGACATCGTAACCGGACTTGCCGGCCAGCAACCGCGTTTCGAGCGTCTCGTTGGCATCGAAGGTGTCGTAGACCACCTTGATGCCGGTTTCCTTGGTGAAATCGTCGAGCACCCCGGGCGCAACATAATTCGACCAGTTGTAGAAATTGACCGTTCGCTGTTGCGCGTGGGCGGACGTTGCGCCCGCTATCGCCAGAGCCAATCCTGCAAACCATCGCACCACGTGACGTGCCGCCAATTACACCTCCTTCTGTTAAGCCTTATCGATGGATCGCGTGCGCCAGCCGCTCCAGCGCAGCATCGATCGTCGCGTCGTTCTTGGAAAAGCAGAACCGCACCACCGTCGTTACCGGGTCTTCTTCATAGAACGCCGAGACCGGAATCGCCGCGACCTTGTGCTCGGTGACGATGCGCCGGCAGAACGCCTCGTCCGTCTCGTTCAGGCCGAGCGGCGACAGATCGACGGTGAGGAAATACGTGCCCTGCGACGGCAGCACCGGGAAGCCGAGACTGGTAAGCCCTTTGGTCAACCGGTCGCGGCTGCGCGCCAATTCCTTGCGCATGTCGAGGAAGTAATCATCGGATTTGCCGAGACCGTAAGCGACCGCAACCTGAAGGTTCGGCGCCGTTGTGAAGGTGAGAAACTGATGCACCTTGGCGGCCACGCGCAACAGCGGCGGCGCCGCGCAGACGAAGCCGATCTTCCAGCCGGTCAGGCCAAAGATCTTGCCTGCCGAGCCGACCTTGATGGTGCGGTCGCGCATGCCGGGTATCGTCAGCAGCGGAATGTGCTCGCGGCCGTCGTAGATGACGTGCTCCCACACCTCATCGCAGATCGCGATGGTGTCGAACTCCTGACAGAAGCGCGCCAGCAATTCGAGATCTTCGCGCGGATATACCACCGCCGCCGGATTCAGCGGATTGTTGAACAGCACCGCCCTGGTCTTGCGATTGAAGACCTTGCGCAGCGCCTCTTCGGTCAGCCGCCAATGCGGCGGCTCGAGCCGCACCAGCCGCGGAATGCCGCCAGCCTGCCGGATGATCGGCAGATAGGAATCGTACACCGGCTGGAACACCACGACTTCGTCGCCCGGTTCGACCACCGCGAGGATCGAACTGGTGAGCGCTTCGGTGCCGCCGGACGTGACCATCACTTCGGTCATCGGATCGAGCGCAAGATGATGCCAATGCGCATAATGCGTCGCGATGGCCTGACGCAATTCCGGAATGCCCATCATCGACGGATATTGATTGTAGCCATTCATCACGGCGTCGGCCGCCGCGCGGCGGATATCTTCCGGCCCCGGCGCATCGGGAAAACCCTGTCCGAGATTGATGGCATTGTTGTCCCGCGCGAGTTGCGACATCGCTTCGAACACGGTGACGGGCAGGTTCGCAAAAACGTCGTTCATGATGCTGTCAGCCGCCTGTCCGGATCGGCAGCCCAGCAGCCTTCCAGGCGATCATGCCGCCTGCCAGATGCTTGTCGTACGGAAACCCGGCGGCCTGCACGGCAAACGATATCTTGGCCGAGCGATTGCCGGAGCGGCAGGCAAACACCAGTTCCCGGCCATGCAGGTCGGGAATATTCGCCGGATCGAAGCTCGACAGCGGCAACACCACGGCGTCAGGATAGGCCTCCACCGCCACTTCGTTCGGCTCGCGAACGTCCACCAGAAGATATCGTCCTTCGCGAACGCCACGCGCGACATCTTCCGGCGCGAGATCCTGCACTCTCAAATTCTGCTCGGCCACCGAATATCTCCCCAACGCATGTCCCGACAACGCGCCGCGCGCGGCCGCCAAACTCGCCCCTTACGCGAGGAAAATCAAGCGCCTGACACGATTTGACCGGGGTTTCAGATCGCAACCTGGGTGCCGACCTCGACCGCGCGTCCAGTCGGAATCTGGAAGTAATCCGTGGCGTCGTTGGCGGTGCGGCTCAAGGCGATGAACAGGTGATCCTGCCAGCGTGGCATATCGGAATTGGCGGCCGGTTTCAGCGCCCGCCGCGACAGGAAAAACGACGTCGACATGATGTCGAATTGCCAGCCGAGCTTGCGCGCGATGGCCAGCGCCTTCGGCACATTGGGCGATTCCATGAAACCGAACCGCAGCGTGACCTTCGAGAATGTCGCGCTGATCTCCTCCAGCCGCACCCGCTCGGCCAGTTCGACGCGTGGCGATGATGCGATCTGGATCGTGAGAATAACGTTCTTCTCATGCAACACTTTGTAGTGCTTCAGACTATGCATCAGCGCCGTCGGCGCGCTGGTCGGATCGCTGGTCAGGAATACGGCCGTGCCCGGCACCCGCTGCGGCGGCCGCTTTTCCAGCATGGCGACGAGATCGAGCAACGGAAACTCCAGCTTGCGCGATTTCTCGAACAGCAGCCGGCTGCCCCGTCGCCACGTCATCATCAGCAGCATCACGAGTCCGCCGAGCACCAGCGGCACCCAGCCGCCATCGAACACCTTGAGCAGATTGGCGGCAAGAAACGTCAGATCGAGGCACAGGAACGGCGCGATCAGCGCCGCGGCCGCAATCATCGACCAGCGCCAGACCTTCCAGATCACGACGAAGCCCATCAACGCCGTCACCACCATCGTGCCGGTCACCGCAATTCCGTAAGCCGACGCCAGCGCGCTCGACGAACGGAACAGCAGCACCAGCAGCACGACGAACACCAGCAGCAGAACATTGATGCGCGGAATGTAGATCTGGCCGGAATGCGCCTCCGAGGTGTGGCGGATCTCAAATCGCGGCAACAGGCCGAGTTGGATCGCCTGTCGCGTCAACGAATACGCCCCCGTGATCACCGCCTGGCTGGCGATCACGGTGGCCATTGTCGCCAGGATGACCATCGGCAACAGCGCCCATGCCGGAAACATCAGGAAGAACGGATTTTCGATCGCCCGTGGGTCGGCCAACAACAGCGCGCCCTGCCCGAAATAATTCAATGCCAATGCCGGCAACACCAGCGCCAGCCATGCGGTCTGGATCGGGCGTTTGCCGAAATGGCCGAGGTCGGCGTAAAGCGCCTCGGCGCCGGTCACGGCGAGGAAAACCGCGCCCAGCGTCACGAAGCCGATGACGCCATGATGCAGCATGAACGTCACGGCGTTGAGCGGATTGATCGCCAGCAGCACCTGCGGATGGTCGACAATGTGTGGAACAGCGGCAATTGCGATGGCGACGAACCAGACGCACATCGTCGGCCCGAAGAAGGCGGCCACGCTCGCGGTGCCGCGCGACTGCACGGCGAACAGCAAGACCAGAATGAGCGCCGTCACAGGAACGGCATACGGCTCGAAGGCAGAGGTCACGATCGTCATGCCTTCGATCGCGGACAGTACCGAAACCGCCGGCGTGATCACCGCGTCGCCGTAAAACAGCGCGCCGCCGATGATGCCCAGCAGAACCACCGTACCGGTACCCGACCCCACCGCGCGTTGCGCCAGCGCCATCAACGCCAGCGTGCCGCCCTCTCCGCTGTTGTCCGCGCGCAGAAAGATGAGAACATATTTGAGCGTGACGACAACGATCAAAGCCCACAGGATCAACGACAGCACACCCAGGATAGCCACCGGATCGATCTGATGGGCGGTGCCGCCGGCCGCCGTCATGGCCTCGCGCAGCGCATAGATCGGGCTGGTGCCGATATCTCCGTAGACGACACCGATGCTCCCCAGCATCAGCGTGTTGAAACCGGCGGTTGAATGACTGTCGCGTTCTTCCTCCACCGCTGGCGAATCCGCCGCGGCAGGGGCACCAACTTCAATCGACATCGGATTTGCCTCGAACGCTTCAATGCACCAGGGCCAAGCGGCGCGGGTTATACTCCGGCGCGACAGGCGCCGTACAGGCATTTCCAAGGCTGAGATATGCAGTTTTGCGGGGACGGCGAATGGTCAGATCGTGACCTGCGTCCCCACCTCCACCACCCGCCCGGTCGGGATCTGGAAATAATCGGTGGCGTCGTTGGCGGAACGGCTCAAGGCGATAAACAGCCGGTCCTGCCATTTCGGCATTTCGGATTTGGCGGCGGGTTTGAGCGAACGCCGCGACACGAAGAACGACGTCGACATGATATCGAACTGCCAGCCGAGCTTGCGCGCAATGCCGAGCGCACGCGGGACGTTCGGCGATTCCATGAATCCGAAGCGCAGCCGCACCGTGGCGAATTTCTCGCTGATGCTTTCCATGTGAACCCGCTCCAGCGGATCGACGCGCGGGGTATGCGCGGTCTCGATGGTGATGATCACGTTGTGCTCGTGCAGCACCTTGTTGTGCTTGAGATTATGCAGCAGCGCGGTCGGCACGAAATTGGGATCGCTGGTCAGGAACACCGCGGTCCCCTTGACCACGTGTGGCGGGCGCTTCTCGAGACTCTTGACGAGATCGAGCAACGGCACTTCGGTCCGCCGCGTCTTTTCGATCAGCAACGCAGCGCCGCGCCGCCACGTCCAGATCACGACGACCATCATCAGGCCAAACAGCAGCGGCACCCACGCACCTTCGAGCAGCTTGAGCAGGTTGGCGCTGAAGAAGGCGATATCGACCACCACCAGCGGGAATACCAGCAGCGCCGCCGTCGCCGCGCGCCAATTCCACAACTTCCATACCACGATGAAGCCCATGATGCCGTCGGCGACCATGGTTGTGGACACGGCGATGCCGTAAGCCGACGCGAGCCCGCTTGACGTATGAAACATACCGACAAGCAGCAGAACGCCGATCAGCAGAAGCGTATTGACGCGCGGAAGATAGATCTGACCGGCATGCGTCTCCGAGGTGTAGCGGACTTCAAAGCGCGGCAGCAGGCCGAGCTGCACCGCCTGCCGGATCAGCGAATAGGCGCCGGTGATGACCGCCTGGCTGGCGATCACGGTTGCCGCGGTCGCCAGGATCACCAAAGGCAGCAGCATCGGCTCCGGAGCCATACGATAGAAGGTATTTTCGATAGCCGCCGGGTGCGCCAACACCAGCGCGCCCTGCCCGAAATAGTTGAGGAGCAACGCGGGCAGCACCAGATAAAACCATGCGGACTGAATCGGTTTGCGGCCGAAGTGACCAAGATCGGCATACAGCGCCTCGCCGCCGGTCACGGCGAGAAACACCAGTCCCATGGTGACCAGCCCGATGACGCCATGGTTGAGCATAAAGTAAACCGCGTACCAGGGGTTAATGGCGTAGAGGACGGTCGGATCGTCGCTGATGTGCAGCAGCCCCAACACCGCAATGGTGACGAACCATAGCGCCATGACCGGGCCGAAAGCGGTGGCGACACGCGCCGTGCCACGGCTTTGCACGGAGAACAGCGCAATCAGGATAATGACGGTCAGCGGAACGACGTAATGTTCGAGCGCCGGTGTCGCGAGCTTCAGGCCTTCGACCGCCGACAGCACCGAAATCGCCGGCGTAATCATCGAATCGCCGATGAACATCGACGCTCCGACGACGCCGAGCGCCATCAACAGCCAGCTTCGATGCCCCATGGCACGCTGGCCAAGCGCCATCAACGACAGAGTTCCGCCCTCACCGTTGTTATCGGCGCGGAGCAATAGCAGCACGTACTTGGCGGTCACGACGATAAACAGCGACCAGAGGATCAAGGACAAGACGCCAAGCACGATGGCGGGCGTCGGCGGCGCTTTGTTCGCCGCGTGACTCACGGCTTCGCGAAACGCATACAACGGCGACGTGCCGATGTCGCCAAACACCACGCCGATGCTTCCGAGCGTCAGCGCCCAAAAGCCAGTCGTGACCGGGGCCTCACCTTGGGCATCGATCGATGGTTCACTCACTGCCATGATGAGGGAGAACGCTCTTCAGATGATTTTGATCCGGGCCCGCAAGCAGCTTGGCAAAGCGCGCCCGCCTGCCGCGCCCTCACAACGCCAACGCCATTTGCCGGGAAGCTATCGCAAAGGATCGTGCGATGAAAGGAGTTGACACCGTCACGGTTTTAGATTGGGCGGCAGCGGCGGATCTTCCCGCATCAAGGTAATGGTCACGCGGCGGTTGGCGGCGAGCGACGGATCATCGGGAAACAGCGGCATACTGTCGGCCTTGCCTGCAACCGCGAAGATATGACTCGGCGGCAACCCTTCGCGTTCGAGAATCTGGCGCACGGCATTGGCGCGATCCGCCGACAGATCGAACGCATCATAGTCGCTGCGTGTCGAGGCAAAGCCCGCCGCGGTGTGGCCGACGATCGACACCCGTAACGGCGTCGCCTTGAGCGGCGCAGCCAGCCGTTGCAGCAAACGCCGCGTACGCTCGTAAGGGACCTTCGATCCTTCCGCGAACATCGAGCGGCCGTCCTGATCGATGATCTCGAGATTGAGACCTTCCTTGGTCTCCTCGAACATGACGTGCTTGGAGATTTCCGTCAGCTCCGGCATATCCTGCAGAGCCTGCCGCAGCGAAGCCGACGCCAGGGCGAACTCCCGATCGGTTTTGAGGCGCGCGCCCGCAACCTTGTTGCGGTCCTGCTGATCCGGGGTCGGCGTGTTGGATGCTTCCTCGGGTGGAATGTGGTCGACGTTTTTCAGCTTGGGCCGTGTCGGCAAGCCATCCGACTCGATCATGCCGGAGAAGCGGGATTCGGTTTGCACGCCGAATGCGTCGCGCATCGAGCCGGCGACGATCTTCAGCTTCTGCTGATCCTGATTGGAGAACGCGACGAGCATCACGAAGAAGCTCATCATCAGGCCCATGAGATCGGCGAAGGTCACGAACCAGCCGTGACCTCCCCCGTGCGCATCGCCCCTCTTCTTCTTGGCCATTGGATTACGCGCTAAGCCGGCACCGGCTCACCTTCTTCGTGGCGGTGCTTTTCGGGCAGGTAGGCCAGCAGCATTTCGCGCACCAAGGTGGGGCTCTTGGAATCCCGGATCATCAGGATTCCATCGATGATCAACGTGCGATTGGTTTCCTCGTCGAGCAGCTTGCCGTGCAGCTTGTCCGCGATCGGCAAGCAGAACAGGTTGGCGACCAGCGCGCCGTACAATGTCGCGAGCAGCGCGGTGGCCATGAACGGACCGAGCTTGGACGGATCGGTCATGTTGGCGAACATCTGCACCATGCCGATCAGCGTGCCGATCATGCCGAACGCCGGGGCGCAGTCGCCGATGGCGCGATAGATCTTGCCGCCTTCGTCAAGATGCATGAGGAAGTTGTCGCGGTCGCGCTCGAGATTGTCGCGAATGAATTCGAGATCGTAACCGTCGGCGACGAAGCGGATGCCCTTGGCCAGGAACGGATCGGCGGCCTCGACCTTTTCGAGTCCCACCGGGCCCTGCTTGCGGGCGATTTCCGCAATGCGCGCCAGTTCGTCGACGAGATCGCGCGCCGACAGCCGGCTCATCGTGAAAGCGAATTTGGCGCCTAGCGGAAGGCCGTGGATGATCGCCATCAGCGGGAAGCGGATCAACGTCGCGGCGATCGAACCACCGAAGATGATGATCATCGCATGTTCGCTGATGAACATGTGCAGATCGCCACCCATGAAGATCATCAGCGTGATGACGATGGTGCCGAAGATGAGACCAACGCCAGTGGTGATATCCATGGAGAGCTCCGACGCGCACGCAACTGGCCGCCGAACGGACGGCATGACCCCTTCTGAGCCACACCCGACCCTAGCTTGTGTGCCATTAAAGACGCGTAAAGGTTAAGTCTGGGGAGAGCTGACCAAGACACAATTCGGCCGCGGGTTTGCCACCCCTCCGGCGCAAGCGTCCAAAAGCCGCGCCCGAACAATCCGCTGCGCGATTAACGCGGCAATAACCATAGCGTCGGTGTGGCGCGTCAGTGAATTTCGGCGGAGCGCGCCAAGGCCTCTTTCAGCTTCTCCAGCGAGAAATCCTTGCTGCGCGCGATATCGAGGATCGGCGTTTCACGGCGGCCGCAGAGTTCGGCGGCGTCCGGTACCTTGGCGGCGATATCCAGCGGCACCACCACGGCACCGTGACGATCGGCATGGATCAGATCGCCGGAACGGACCGTCATTCCGGCGACGCGAATGACCTCACCAAAGCCTGTCACATGGACGTGCGCATGCGAGGGCGCGACCGAGCCAGCCAGCGCCTGGAAACCAGGCGCCCATTGCGGAATATCGCGGATCGACCCGTCGGTGACGACGCCGAGACAGCCGAGCGCCTTGTGCACGGCGCTGTTGACCTCACCCCAGAATGCGCCGAAGCCCGCATCCGGTCCGTCGAGATCCTGGATGATGCTGATCCGGGGACCGATCCCTGTGCCGACATAGTTGTAGTATGCCAGCCGCTGCGCCTGCTGCTCGGCCGCCGGCAGACCAGAGGCGGCCGTGGCGCGGATGGTGGCGGTGCGGGCGTAGCCAACCATCGGCGGCAGATCGGGAAACGGACAGACCAGTGGGCGCGTCGTGAAACCGATCAGTCGCCGATATGGCGCGACGACTTCGAGCGCATTGCAAATGGTCGGCGTATCGTACTTGCCCAGAGCTTCAAGGATGGAAGGGTTGAGCGGAGCGGTCGCGTGATCGGTCACGTCTTATTTCTCCTGCTAAAATAGATAATTACGGGTAAAATCTTCCAGACTAGTTGAGGTGCGTTGGCCGCTCGTCTTGGCTGGCTGCTGAGCTTGGCGGCGCAAACGGAGTGGCCGCCTCAGCCGCACTGGGGACGACGGCGGCAGTTTGGGCGGCGAACGCACGCTCCTGGTCGCGGTAGGATTTCCAGCCCACCGGCAGGCTCAGCAGATACAGAACCGAGCCGACCGACAGCATGTGCCATGGATAACCGATCAGCAGCGCCACCATAAGCACCACCGCGACGAACGCCGGCAGGACCATTTCGGGCGGGACGCGCCAGCGCGCTGCCTTGCCGGAGAACACCGGCAGCCGCGAAACCATCAGGAACGCGATCAGGAGCGTATAGGACGCCGTCAACGTGGCCGGCGGCATCGGCAGGCCCAGGAAACCGAGATAGATCGGCAGCAGCACGGCGATCGCCCCCGCCGGCGCCGGAACGCCGGTGAAGAAATTGGCCGCAAATGGCGGCTTGTTCGGATCGTCCATCGTCGCGTTGAAACGCGCAAGCCGCAGCCCGCCGCTAATGGCGAAGATCATCGCCGCGATCCAGCCGACGTTGTTGAGGTCGTGGAGCTGCCAGAAATACAGGATCAGCCCCGGCGCCACGCCGAAGTTGACGAAGTCGGCCAGACTATCCAACTCGGCACCGAACTTCGATTGTCCCTTGATCAGCCGCGCCACGCGCCCGTCGACACCGTCGAGCACTGCAGCCAACACGATGGCCGCGACCGCCAGTTCCATGCGGCCTTCGGTGGACAACCGGATGGCCGTGAGCCCGGCGCAGATCGCCAGCAGTGTGATGACATTGGGGACCAGCATCCTCACCGGAATCGGACGAAACCGGCGGCGACGCATTTCGGGATAGCGAGGATCGATAGGCGTTTGCATACCGTCAATATAGCAAACCACCGCCTGCGCCGCCATCGCAGGCCCGGAATTTGTTCCGTTTTTTGAGCCGGTTAATGTGTGCGGAAGGTCGGGCCGCCGTCATTGGGCCGCAGGTCGGACAGGATGGTCTCTCCGGCCACCGCCGTCTGCCCCACCGACACCAGCGCCGTGCTGCCCTCCGGCAGGTAGACGTCAAGACGGGAGCCGAAGCGGATCAGCCCGAACCGCTCGCCCGCTCCGATCAACTGCCCTTCGCGCACGAACGAGACGATGCGGCGCGCCACCAGCCCGGCGATCTGGATGACGCCGATGCGGCCGTTCGGCGTCGAGATCACCAGCGAATTGCGCTCGTTGTCTTCGCTGGCTTTGTCCAGTTCGGCATTGATGAACTTGCCCGGACGGTAGGCGATACGATCGATGCGGCCGGCGACCGGGCTGCGGTTCACATGGCAATTGAACACGCTCATGAAAATCGAGATGCGCAGCAGCGGCTTGTCGCCAAGACCCAGCTCGGCGGGCGGCAGCGCGGGCGCAACCATCGAGACGCGACCGTCGGCCGGCGACACAACGATGCCTTCGCGGACAGGCGTCACCCGCACCGGATCGCGGAAGAACAGCGCGCACCACACCGTGAGCAGCGTACCGATCCAGCCCAGCGGGCCCCAGATCCAGAACAGGATCATGCTGACCAATGCGAACCCGCCAATGAAGGGATAGCCCTCGGGATGGATCGGAGGGATTTGCGCGCGAATGGAATTGGCGATGGACATCGGCTGATTCGGCTCCGTTGGGTATTCTCATCAATAGCAAAAAAGCGGCGATTATTCCGCCGCTGCGGCGACATCGTCGAGCGGCGGCGGCTGGCGATTGGGTGCCTCGTTGTCGTCCGCGACCTGCGCCAGGCGCTCCCGCGCCGCCTCGGCTTCGCGTTGCCGGTTCCACATGCTGGCGTAAAGACCTTCGGCTGCCAGAAGCTGGGCATGGGTTCCACGCTCGGCAATCCGACCCTGATCGAGCACGATGATCTCGTCGGCGCCGACGATGGTGGACAACCGGTGCGCGATCACCAGCGAGGTCCGATTGCGCGATACGCCTTCGAGCGCCTGCTGGATTTCCTGCTCGGTGTGACTGTCGAGCGCCGACGTCGCTTCGTCGAGCACCAGAACCGGCGGGCCCTTGAGAATGGTGCGCGCGATGGCCACGCGTTGCTTTTCGCCACCCGATAATTTCAGGCCGCGTTCGCCGACCTCGGTCTCATAGCCCTTCGGCGAGCGGCGGATGAAACCATCGATCTGCGCCAGACGCGCCGCCTCCTCCACCTCGGCGTCGGTAGCGTCCCAGCGGCCGTAGCGGATGTTGTAGCGGATCGTGTCGTTGAAAAGCACGGTGTCCTGCGGCACCATGCCGATCGACGCGCGGAGCGATGTCTGCGTCACGTCGCGAATGTCCTGGCCGTCGATCAGGATGCGCCCGCCGGAAATATCGTACAGCCGGAACAACAACCGCGAGATGGTGGACTTCCCCGCGCCGGACGGACCGACGATGGCGACGGTCTTGCCCGCCGGCACCTCGAAGCTCAGCCCCTTGAGAATCTGGCGTTCGGGATCGTAGGAGAAGTGCACATCGTCGAAACGGATGCTGCCGCCCGCCGCCACCAGCGGTTTCGCGCCCGGCCGATCCTTGACCTCCGGATTGCGCGACAACACGCCGAACATCTTTTCGATGTCGATGACCGCCTGCTTGATTTCGCGATAAACGAAACCCATGAAGTTCAGCGGCTGATAGAGCTGAATCATCATGGCATTGATCATGACAAAATCGCCGACAGTGTTGGTGCCGTTACGAATGCCGCTGGCGCACATCAGCATCGTCGCAGTCAGGCCGCCGGTAAAGATGACGGCCTGCCCGGTGTTGAGCACCGCCAGCGACGTATAGGTTTTGACGCTGGCGTGCTCGTAGCGCTCCATCGAGCGGTCGTAGCGCTGGGCTTCGCGCTGCTCGGCGCCGAAATACTTCACCGTCTCGTAGTTCAGCAGCGAGTCGATGGCCTTCGTGTTGGCTTCGGTATCGGAGTCGTTCATCTTGCGGCGGATCTCGATCCGCCACTCGGTCGCGACGTAAGTGTAATACATATAGAGCACGACGGTGACGACGGTCGCGGCCACGTAGCGCCAGTCGAATTGCCACAGCAGCACGCCGGTCAGCAGCGCGACTTCGACGATGGTCGGGAACAACTGCAGGATCACCATGCGCACGATGGTCTCGATGCCGAGACGCCCGCGCTCGAGCACGCGCGTCAACCCACCGGTCTTGCGTTCGAGATGAAAGCGCAACGAAAGCTCGTGCATGTGCACGAACGTGAGATAGGCTAGCCGCCGTACTGCATGCATCGCGACCTTGGCGAAGATGCCGTCACGCCATTGCGTCAGCACCGCCATCAGCACGCGCGCAAGACCGTAGCTTGCCGTCATGATCAGCGGCGACGCGATCAGCCACATCGTCCAGTTCGACGGCTGCACCGGCGCGGTGTTGGCGCCTGTCAAGGCATCGGTCGCCCACTTGAAGGTGAATGGCACCAGCAGCGTGATCAGCTTGGCGAGCACCAGCAACACCAGCGCCCACACCACCCGCATCTTCAGGTCGGCGCGGTCGCCGGGCCAGATATACGGCCACAAATGCACCAGCGTTCCGACCAATGTCGCTTTGCCGCCGACTTTCTCGGCCACCGGTGGCGGCGCTTGGTTCGGGCTCGGCGGCGTAACGGTATCAACCATGAAAAGGGTGCCTGGGTAATGAACGGCGCCACGCCTGGCACCGCAAATGCCTCTGAATCGGGTGATCTTATCACCGCCTCATATAGAGAGTTTGGCCCGCCCGCGCACCCTACGGCTGGCAACTCTTTTCGGTCTGACGCCATTTTGATGGCAGAATTAGCCGGGCCGCGCCACAGCGGCTTGACGGTGTCATCTGTCGATGCCACATCGATTCAATGACCGATATCAAAACCGTCTGTGTTTATTGCGGCTCCGGCCCCGGTACCAATCCCCACTTTGTCGAAGGCGCCAAGGCATTCGGAAAGGCGCTCGCGGAAAATGGCGTCGGCCTGGTCTATGGCGGCGGCTCGATCGGCCTGATGGGTGCGGTCGCCTCCTCCGCGCTCGATCATGGCGGAAGGGTCACCGGCATCATCCCCAACTTCCTCACCGCGCGCGAGAATGCGCTGACCCGCGCGCAGGAAATGATCGTCACCCACGACATGCACGAGCGCAAGCGGTTGATGTTCGAACGCTCCGATGCCTTCGTGGCGTTGCCGGGTGGCGTCGGCACCTTGGAAGAATTGGTCGAGCAATTGACCTGGCAGCAGCTCGGCCGCCACAGCAAACCGATTTTGCTGGCGAACATCGACGGATTTTGGGAGCCCTTGCTGGCGCTGCTGGCGCATATGCGCGCCACCGCGTTCATTCGCCCCACTCTGGCAGTTGAAATTCTTCAAGCTGAACGCATCGATGACATCCTGCCGATGCTGCGCGCCGCAGCCGCCAAGGTGCCGGAAGCCGAAAAGGAACTGGCGCCCAGCGTCGCGCGGCGGCTGTAGACTCGATCCGAGTTAAAGCAAACCTGTTTTGCCTCATGGCCGGACTTGTTCCGGTCATCCACGTCTAGCCTGGCGCAGAATTCGCAGAAGACGTGGATGCCCGCAAAAAGCGCGGGGCATGACGAGTCAGAGCAATTCGGATTGCCTCACGCCTGCGGGAACGTCACCGCCTCGATACGATTACCGTCGGGATCGATTACGAACGCCGCGTAGTAACGCACGCGATCGTGCGGCCGCAGCGACGGCCCGCTCTCCGAAGTGGCACCGGCAGCAATCGCCGCGGCATGAAACGCATCGACCTCCGCGGTCGTCTTGGCCCGCAGACAAATATGCGCACCGCTGTCCGGCGACAGTGGTGTCATCCCCGCACGCAGATTGATCCAGATTTCCGGATACGCCTTGCCGAAGCCGACCATTGCCGGGCGCGTCACCAGCCGGGTCAGACCCAGCGGCGCAAGCGTGCGCTCATAGAACGCGACGGCGCTTTCGAGATCGCTGACAGCCAACGACACGTGATCGATCAAGCACAGCCTCCCCTGGAGCATTTTCCGGCCAAGTGGATTCCGATCTCAAAACCGGAATCCGCTTTTGCGGAACACACGCTATGCAGGCGCGTTGGACTTCACCAACTTGTAGATCACCGAATCCATCAGCGCCTGGAACGATGCGTCGATGATATTTGACGACACGCCGATTGTCGTCCACCGCGTGCCCGCCTCGTCCTCGCTCTCGATCAGCACGCGCGTCACCGCCTCGGTGCCGCCATTGAGGATACGCACACGATAATCCACGAGCTTCAGGCCCTCGATGTACTTCTGGTACTTGCCGAGATCCTTGCGCAGCGCCACGTCGAGCGCGTTGACCGGGCCGTTGCCTTCCGCCGCGGAAATCAGCGTCTCGCCTTCGACCTCGACCTTGACCACCGCCATGGCGACGGTGACGCGGCGGCCATTGGCATTGTAGCGCTGCTCGACATTCACATCGAACTGCTCGACGTGAAAGTAATCCGGCACCCTGCCCAGCGTGCGCCGCGCCAGCAGATCGAACGACGCGTTGGCCGACTCGTAGGCATAGCCGGAGGCCTCGCGCGATTTCATCTCGTCGATCAGCCGATTGAGTTTCGGATCGTCCTTGTCGAACGGAATTCCGGCGCGCTCCAGTTCGGCCAGCACGTTGGAACGCCCGGCCTGATCCGACACCAGCACCTGCCGATGATTGCCGACCGATTCCGGCGCGACATGTTCGTAGGTCGCGGGGTCTTTCATGATCGCCGAAGCATGAATGCCGGTCTTGGTCACGAAAGCGCTGGCGCCGACATACGGTGCGTGGCGATCCGGCGCACGATTGAGGATATCGTCCAGCGCGCGCGAGGCCCGCACCAAAGTGGCGAGTTGTTCGTCGGACACCGCGATGTCGAGCGTATCGGCAAATTCCTTCTTCAGTTTCAGCGTCGGAATGATCGAGCAGAGATTGGCGTTGCCGCAGCGCTCGCCAAGCCCGTTCAGCGTCCCCTGAATCTGTCGCACGCCGCCGCGAACCGCCGCGAGCGAATTCGCCACCGCCTGTTCGGTGTCGTTATGCGCGTGGATCCCCAAGTGATCGCCGGGGATCTGTTTCACGACTTCCCTAACCGTGGCTTCGATTTCGTTCGGCATCGACCCGCCGTTGGTGTCGCACAACACCACCCAGCGCGCGCCGGCATCGTAAGCCGCCTTGGCGCAAGCCAGCGCAAACTGCGGGTCTTCCTTGTAGCCGTCGAAGAAATGTTCGCAGTCGAGCATGACTTCGCGGCCAGCAGCTTTCGCCGCCGTCACACTATCGCGGATCGAAGCGAGGTTTTCCTCTTTGGTGCTCTCCAGCGCCACGCGCACCTGATAGGCGGACGACTTGGCGACAAAACAGATCGCATCTGCCTTGGCTTCAAGCAAGGCGGCAACGCCAGGATCGTTGGAGATCGAGCGCCCCGAGCGGCGCGTCATGCCGAACGCAGTAAAGCGCGCATGCTGGAAGTCCGGCTTCTCGGCGAAGAACTCGGTATCCGCCGGATTGGCGCCGGGATAGCCGCCTTCGACGTAATCGATACCGAGATCGTCGAGCAGCGTCGCAATCATGCGCTTGTCATGCAGCGAGAAATCGACACCGTTGGTTTGCGCGCCATCGCGCAGCGTAGTGTCGAACAGATAGAGTCGCTCACGGCTCATCGCGGTGCTCATGATTGTGTGTCCGGCCCACTGGCGGCAGCCAAGGTCTTTTGCATCGTGGTGTTTGCCAGCCACTCTTCCCCGACAGTAACGCTGTTGCGCTGCTTGGGAACGTAGCCTCGTTTGACGAACAGATCGTGCGCGGTATCGCTGGCGTCGACACTCAGCATCTTCGCGCCGCGCGCGCCGGCCAGCTTCTCCAGCGCATCGCACAGCATGGTGGCGATGCCTTGCCGCACGAAGCCGGGATGCACGTACAGCAAGTCGACATGATCCGCGCCTTTCAACGACGCAAAGCCGACCGGTTCGCCATCGACGGTTGCGATCAGCGTCAGTTGGCCCGCCAGTCGTGCGGCAAAACGCTCTTCGTCCTCGGCCATGCCGGCCCACGCGACTTGCTGGGCTTCGCCGTAATCCTCGCCCGTCAAATCCGTGATGCTGGCAACGAAGATCGCAGCCAGCGCCGATGTGTCGGCAGGCAGAAATGGCCGCAGTGCGGGTGCACTCATCGCGCGACCTCCCATGTCGTCACCGGCTTGCCCTCGGCATCCTTGCCGTCTTTCAAAATAACGCCCATCGCGGCGAGTTCGTCGCGAATGCGATCGGACTCTTTCCAATTCTTCGCGGCACGTGCGGCGGTGCGCTCGGAAATGAACTGTTCGATCTGCTGCTTCGACGGAGCCGCCGTCCCTTGCATCTGCACCTGATCGGACGCCTCTGAAGTTCGAAGCTCCGCTGTCACCGGCTTGCGTTGCAAGCTCGGCAAATCGCAACTGAAGCCAAGAAAAGCCAGCGCCGCGCGCATTTCCGCCAGACGCCCGGCCTTGTGCAAGGCATGCAGCGCCGCGATCATGCCGGACGTGTTGAGATCGTCGGCCAGCGGCGCCAGCACGTCGTCAGCTACGTTCGACGCAGCTTGCACGCCTTCGATATCGCCGTACCAGCGCCACAAGGTCTTGTGCGCTTCATCGAGCGCTTTCGCGGTCCAGTCGATCGGCTGGCGATAATGCGTGCCTAGCATCGCGAAACGCAGCGCGTCGCCGGGCCAGGCATAGCCCGCCCAGCCCTCGCGCAATTCGCGGATGGTCACGAAGTTGCCGAGGCTCTTCGACATCTTCTCGCCTTCGACCTGCAGGAAGCCGTTGTGCATCCACACATTGGCCATCCGATCTCTGTGGAACGCGCAGCATGTCTGCGCCAATTCGTTCTCATGATGCGGAAAAACCAGATCGATGCCGCCGCCGTGAATGTCGAATTGCTCGCCGAGATGTTTCCATGACATCGCCGAGCATTCGACGTGCCAGCCCGGGCGCCCCTCCACCTTGATGCCGCCCGGCGATGGCCAGGACGGCTCTCCCGGCTTCGACGGCTTCCACAACACGAAGTCCATGCCGTCGCGCTTGTAGGGCGCGACATCTATGCGCGCACCGGCCATCATCTCATCGAGCGAACGTCGCGCCAGCGTGCCGTAGCGCGGATCGGACGCCACACTGAACAGCACGTGATCCTGCTCGACATAGGCATGGCCGCCAGCGATCAGCTTCTCGATGATGGCGCGCATCTCGGCGATGTGCTCGGTGGCGCGCGGCTCGACGGTCGGCCGCAGGCAGCCCAGCGCATCGACGTCGGCGTGGAACTGCCGTTCGGTCTCCTCAGTGACCTTGCGGATCGCGTCGTTGAGCGGCAGCGCGGGGAAATCGCGCGCGGCCCGTGCGTTGATCTTGTCGTCGACGTCGGTGATGTTGCGGACGTAAGTGACATGCTTGTCGCCATAGACATGGCGCAGCAGCCGGAACAGCACATCGAACACGATCACCGGCCGCGCATTGCCGATGTGCGCGAAGTCGTAGACCGTCGGCCCGCAGACGTACATGCGCACGTTTACCGGATCGAGCGGCACGAACGGCCGCTTCTCTTTGCTCAAGGTGTCGTAAAGCCGGAGTTCCATAGGTTCCCGTCCCTGGCGGCCGGGCGTCCATTGATCTCAGGATTTTGAGAAAAGACGGCCTCAGCCAGCGATGCGCTAGCTAATAATCCCGCAGCAAATGCCACAATTGGTGAGGAGGCCGTACATGGCGCGCACCATGCGGCAGGCGGAGGGACTCCGTCAAGTGCCTGATCGGGTATGATTTTGCTCCGACCGCCCGGTCCATGGTTAATCATTCTTAAGATTTCGGGCGTAGGCACATCGGCAATGCCGTCTTTTGCTGGTGGGCCATGAAATCGATTCTCGCCTTGGTTGCTTTTGCCACATTGTGCGCCGCGTCAGCCGCGCAGGCCGACAATCGGGTCTTCATCGTCGCCAATCAGTCGGACGGCTATGGCATCGACGAATGCCTGGCCAACGGCGAAAAGTGCGGCGCACATGCGGCCCGGTCCTATTGCCAGTCGCGGGACTTCGTCGAAGCCACGGAATACCGCCGGGTCGAAACCGACGAAGTGACCGGTGCCCTCCCCACCTCGACGACGAGCCCTCGTCCGCATTCCAGCGTGGCACAATACGTCGCGATCACCTGCCATCGCTGACCTCTCCGCGCCTCAACGCGGAAAATTGAAGCGGCCCGCGCTCCCCGCCACACTGGTGCCTCGGAAACGACGTGACCTCGCCGCCTGGGGCGGCTAACCCGGAAGATGCCTCCGGCCTGTTGCCGCGGCAGGGCGGACTCCGGCTCCTCCTTAAAATGCTATAAAACCAGCACGAATCGTGCGCCTAATGAGCAACAATCCGGCCGCGTGCTGCGGAGAGCACGTTTTTTCGCGATGGCCGGTATCCCCTCCGAAAGAACTGTCTTATTGACTGGATCATGCTGCGACCGTTGACGCTTGTTTCACGTTGGGCTCTGGCTTGGACCGTCGCGACGGGCGCGGCGATGATGGCCGTCTCAGCGCTGGCGCAGGGCTATCCTCAGCAACCGCCGCAGCCCGGCGGCGCCAATCCGATGTGCGTACGGCTGGAAGCCCAGCTCGCGACCATTGATCGCGGGGATGCCGACCCGGCCAAAGCAGAACAGATCCGCCGCTACGAGGAGGCCGCTTCCAAACAGCAGCACGAGCTCGAGCGCGTCACCGCGCAAGCCAAGCGGATGGGCTGCGACAGTTCCGGTTTCTTCTCGCTGTTCAACGGGCAATCCGCGCAGTGCGGGCCGGTCAACAACCAGATCCAGCAGATGCGCGCCAACCTCGACCAGATCACCGTCAGCCTCGAACGGCTGCGCGGCGGTGGCGGCCAGGAGCGCGCCAACCAGCGCCGCTCGGTGTTGCTGGCGCTGGCGCAAAACAATTGCGGCCCGCAATACGCCAACGCCGCACGCGGCTCGAGCGGCCCCGGCAGCTTCCTCGAAAACCTGTTCGGCGGCGGAGTCGGCGGTGGCGGCGGCAACAACGACGGCATGACGCAAATGCCGCAGACCGGTGCGCCGTCGGGCACCTACCGTACCGTCTGCGTGCGCAGCTGCGACGGCTACTATTTCCCGATTTCGTTCGCGACGGTTCCGAGCCGCTTCCCCGACGACGAGCGGACCTGCAAGAACCAGTGTCCGGCCGCGCAAGCGAGCCTCTATACCTATCGCAATCCCGGCGAGGATATGAATCAGGCGGTGTCGATCAGCGGGCAGAGCTACTCCTCGTCGCCGAACGCCTTCAAGTATCGGCAGGAGTTCAACCCAACGTGCACCTGCAAGCCGGCCGGCGAAACCTGGGCCGAGGCGCTGAAGAATCTCGACGACAAGTCGTCGCTGCAACAGGGCGACATCATCGTCACCGAGGACCGCGCCAAGAAAATGTCGGCAGCGCCGAAGGCCCCGACCTCGGCACAGAAGAAGGGCGCACCACCCCCAACCGCACCGGCGGCAGATGCCGCTCCGGCGCCGCAGCCGCCGGCGACCAGCAGCGCGTCAGGCAGCAATCAGATCCGCACGGTCGGGCCGACATTCCTGCCGGCACGCTAAAGCCGCTACACGTTGTTATTCCGGGGCGCGAGCACTTTGCGAGCGAGCCGGAATCCATAACCACCGCCGGGAGTATGGATTCCGGGCCTGCGCGCATAGAACGCGCATCCCGGAATGACGGCGATTAAGGAAACTCAGCTCAGCCCTCGAACACGTCCGTTGAGGCCTTGGCGGCGCGCGATACCAGCGTGTCGTCGGCCTTCGGCAGCGGCTTGCCCGGATCGCGGAAACGATTGGTGATCGGGTAGCGACGATCCCGCCCGAAATTCTTGCGCGTCACCTTGACGCCAGGCGCCGCCTGCCGCCGCTTGTATTCGGCGATGTTGAGCAGACGGTCGATCCGCGTCACCACGTCATGCGCGAAACCCGCCGCGACGATATCCGCCAGCGGTTCCTCGCGCTCCACCAGACGCTCGAGAATGCCATCGAGCATATCGTAGGGTGGCAGCGAATCCTGATCGGTCTGGTTCTCGCGCAGTTCAGCGGTCGGCGGCCTCACGATGATATTTTCCGGAATCACCTCGCCCGACGGACCCAGCGCCCCCTCCGGCTTCCACACATTGCGCAAGCGCGAGAGCCGGAACACTTCCGTCTTGTAGATGTCCTTGATCGGATTGAAGCCGCCGTTCATGTCGCCGTACAGCGTGGCGTAGCCGACCGACATCTCCGACTTGTTGCCGGTGGTGACGACCATCGCTCCGGTCTTGTTGGAGATCGCCATCAGCAATGTGCCGCGCGTCCGCGCCTGCAGATTCTCCTCGGTGATGTCGCGCGGCAATCCCTTGAACGTCTCCGCGAGAATTGCCTCGAAGCCATTCACCGCATCGGCAATCGGCAAAATCTCGTAACGGATGCAGAGCGCCTTCGCCAGTTTCGCGGCATCGTCGAGCGACTCCTGCGCGGTGTATTTGAACGGCAGCATGACGCCGCGCACCCGATCGGCACCCAGCGCATCGACCGCAATCGCCGCACACAGCGCAGAATCGATGCCACCGGAGACCCCCATCAGCACGCCGGGAAAACCGTTCTTGCCGACGTAGTCCCGCAGGCCGAGCACGCAGGCAGCGTAATCGCCCTCGTCTCCTTCAAGCACCGGGGCCACCGGGCCGCTGCAACGCCAGCCGTCGGATCCCTTGGTCCAGCGCAGCGTCGTGATGTTTTCGACGAAAGCCGGAAGCTGCGCCGCCAGCGAACGGTCCGCATTGAGCGCAAACGACGCGCCGTCGAACACCAGTTCGTCCTGCCCACCAACCTGATTGAGGTAGATCAGCGGCAACCCGCTCTCGGCGACGCGCGCCACCGAAACCGACAGGCGCATGTCATTCTTTTCGCGCGTGTACGGCGACCCATTCGGAACAACGAGAATTTCCGCGCCGGTTTCGGCGAGGCACTCAACGACGTTCTCGTACTCCTCGGATTCCTCGAGCCAGGTGTCTTCGCAAATCGGCACGCCGACACGCACGCCGCGCACCGTTACGGGACCGGCCGCCGGCCCGCGCGCAAACACTCGTTTCTCGTCGAACACGCCGTAGTTCGGCAGGTTAGCCTTGTAGCGCAACGCGCTGATGCGTCCGTCCACCAGCAGCGCGCAGGCATTGTAAAGCTTGCCGCCATCCACCCATGGCGTACCGATCAGCATCGCCGGATCGCCGTCGCTGCATTCGCGCGCCAGTTCCTCGATCGCCGCGCGACAAGCCGCCTGGAACGCGGGTTTCAAAACGAGATCTTCCGGCGGATAACCGGCGATGAACAGTTCAGGCAGCACCACCAGATCGGCGCCGGCAGCTCTCGCCTCCGCACGTGCATGACGCGCCTTGGCGGCATTGCCGGCTATGTCGCCAACGGTCGGATTGAGTTGCGCCAGCGTGATTTTGAATTCGGTCGTCATCAATTCACCTGTCTCGCGGCTTGCTGCTCTGGGCGACACTGTCCGCCGTCATGCGCGGACTCGATCCGCGCATCCATCTCTTTTCAAAAGGATGGATCGCCGGGTCAAGCCCGGCGATGACGTTTCGGGGCTTTTCCGCTGCAGGACGAACACTTCATCTCGTCCGCTTCAGACCCAGCCTATACGTTCGGCGATGGCAAACAGCCATGTCAGTCCGGCAATCAGCAGGGTCACGCCCACGGCGGCCGAGCCCAGATCCTTGACGTGGCCGATCTGCGGATCGTGATCGGTGGTCAGCCGGTCAGCCAATTTTTCGATGGCGGTATTGAGCAGTTCGACCGCCAACAGCAGCAACACGACGGCCACCAGCGTAAGCTGCCGCGCCGGTGTGGCCCCGATCAGCCACGCCAGCGGTAACGCCAGGATCAGCGCGGCCAGCTCTTCGCGAAACGCGCGTTCGGAGCGGATGGCGAAGGCCAATCCGTTCCACGAATTGACCGTCGCCCGCCACGCCCTCAACACATCACATTCCCGCGGCAGCCGGCATCGGTTGCGCTTTGCCCGCGCGTTCCTGCTTGAGCAGTTCGGCGATCAGGAAAGCCATGTCGATCGACTGCTCCGCATTGAGCCGCGGATCGCAGACCGTATGATAACGGTCGTTGAGATGCTCGTCGGTGATGGCGCGTGCGCCGCCGATGCACTCGGTAACGTCCTGCCCGGTCATCTCCAGATGCACGCCACCGGCGTGGGTACCTTCCGCCGCGTGGACGTCGAAGAACGTCTTCACCTCAGACAGGATGCGGTCGAACGGCCGCGTCTTGTAGCCCGTCGTCGACGTGATCGTGTTGCCGTGCATCGGATCGCACGACCACACCACGACGCGCCCTTCCCGCTTCACCGCGCGCACCAGCGCCGGCAGGCCGTCGGCGACCTTGTCGGAACCGAAGCGGCTGATGAGCGTCAGGCGGCCCGGCTCGTTGTCGGGATTGAGCACATCGATCAGACGCAGCAGATCGTCCGGCTTGAGCGACGGTCCGCACTTCAAGCCAATCGGATTCTTGATGCCACGGAAGTACTCGACATGCGCATGATCGAGCTGCCGTGTACGATCGCCGATCCAGAGCATGTGGCCCGACGTCGCATACCAGTCGCCCGTCGTGGAATCGACGCGTGTGAACGCCTGCTCGTAACCGAGCAGCAACGCCTCATGGCTGGTGTAGATATCGGTCGCCCGCAGTTCCGGATGGCTCTCGAGATTGAGCCCGCAAGCGCGCATGAAGTTCAGCGCGTCGGAAATACGGTCGGCCAACTCCTTGTAGCGGCGCGATTGCTGCGAATCCTTGAGGAAACCCAGCATCCACTCGTGCACGCTGCCGAGATTGGCGTAACCGCCGGTCGCGAAAGCGCGCAGCAGATTGAGCGTCGCCGCCGACTGACGATAGGCCATGACCTGCCGTCGCGGATCGGGCACGCGCGCCTCCGGCGTGAACGCGATGTCGTTGATGATGTCGCCGCGATAGCTCGGCAGTTCGACACCGTCGATCTTCTCGGTCGGCGACGAACGCGGCTTGGCGAACTGCCCGGCAATGCGGCCGACCTTCACCACCGGCACGGCGCCGGCATAGGTCAGCACCACCGCCATCTGCAAAAGCACGCGGAAGAAGTCGCGGATGTTGTTGGCGCCGTGCTCGGCGAAACTCTCGGCGCAATCGCCACCCTGCAACAGGAATGCCTCGCCGTTTGCGACTCGGGCCAAGGCCTTTTTCAGGTTGCGCGCCTCACCGGCAAAAACCAGCGGCGGAAAAGTCGCGAGCTGCGCCTCGACGTCTGCCAACGCCTTGGCATCGGGATAGGCCGGCATCTGCACCACCGGCTTGCTGCGCCAACTATCGGGTGTCCACCGCTCGGACATGGTCTTGTGCTCCTGAGACAAAGCCGCGGCGATCGACGCCGCAGTGGGCGGGGTTATACACAGGCTGATAGCATCCCGCCAGTTGGAAATCAGCCTTGCAATACAATGCCTTGCGAGCGCCCCGAATCTCGCTTTTGCTGATCGCGGCGAGAATTCGGGACCGACCGTGACCAGCGAAGCATTCGACGATGTGTTCTGCGACGACATCACCATACCCGCAAGCGATGGATTTGCGCTCGGAGCCACGCTTTTTCTGCCGCGTAGCGCCAAAAAGCGTCACGCCGTCCTGATCAATTCGGCCACTGCGGTTCCGCGCGGATTCTACAAAAGCTTCGCCAGTTACCTCTCCCGCCAGGGCTGCGCGGTGCTGACCTACGATTATCGCGGCATCGGCGGCTCACGATTGAAATCCGCCACCGATGCTACCCGGCCCGCTTCGCTGCGGGGCTTCGAAGCCTCGATGGCCGATTGGGCGGCAAAGGATGTCACCGGCGCGGTGACCTGGATGCGCCAGCGCTATGGCGGCGTGCCGTTGCTCTACGTCGGCCATTCGTTCGGCGGTCAGGCGCTCGGATTGCTCCCCAACAACGCCGAAATATCGCGCGCATTGTTCGTCTCGGCACAGGCGGCTTACTGGAAGCTGATGCCGGCGCCGGAACGCTATCGCGTCTACCTGTTCATGAACTTCATCGGCGTGCCGCTGACGCGCGCGTTCGGCTACCTGCCAGGCCGGCTGATGCTGGGGCAGGATCTGCCGAAAGGCGTGTTTCTCGAATGGACCCGCTGGGTGATGAGCAAGCGCTATCTGCTCGATGATCCGACCCTGACGGCGCTCGCCAACTTCGCCAACTATCGCGCCCCGCTTCGCGCGCTGAGCTTCACCGACGACACCTGGGCGCCGCGACCCGCGGTCGAGCTGCTGTGTTCGGCGTTCACCGCAACGACGCCAGAGGTCATTTCCATCGCGCCCGCCGACGCCGGCGTGAACAAGATCGGCCATACGGGATTCTTCCGCAGCGAGCATCGCGACACGCTGTGGCACGCGGCGGCGGATTGGCTCGGCGTGATGGAATAGGCCAGCGCGCACGAAGGCGTCATCCTGAGGTGCGAGCGGCTTGCCGCGAGCCTCGAAGGGTCGCCGTCCCCCTTCGAGGGCGTTGCTACGCAAGTCCGCCTCAGGGTGACGGCAACAAATCCAATCTCAATGGCTAGCTCTACTCCGCCGCTTCCCGCACGTATCGCGCGGTCGGCGTGCGCATGGTGACGAGTTCTTCCGCCGAGGTCGGATGCAGCGCGACGGTCGCGTCGAAATCAGCCTTGGTCGCCTTCATCTTCACTGCGATGCCGACGACTTGAATGATTTCGGCCGCATCGGGTCCGACGATGTGGCAACCGACCACACGGTCGCTCGTGGCGTCGACGATGAGCTTCATCAGCACCCGCGTATCGCGACCGGACAGCGTCGCCTTCATCGGCCGGAAGCTGGCCTTGTAGATATCGACGCTGGCGAATTGCTCGCGCGCCTGTGCCTCGGTCAAACCGACCGTGGCTACCTGCGGCTGCGAGAAAACCGCCGTCGGAACGTCGGCGTGATCGACACGCACTTCGCGTTTGCCGAAAACCGTATCGGCAAAGGCATGGCCCTCGCGGATCGCCACCGGTGTCAGGTTGAAGCGATGCGTCACGTCGCCGATGGCGTAGATATGCGGCACCGACGTCCGCGAAAAATGATCCACGGCAATGCCGCCGTTATGCGGATTGATAGCGACGCCAGCCTTCTCCAATCCAAGATTGGCGACGGCCGGATGACGGCCGATCGCGAACATCACCTTGTCGGACGCCACGCTCGAACCGTTCGACAGATGCGAGGTGAATTCCTCGCCATGCTTTTCCACTCTGTCGACGGTACAGCCTGTGAGAATGGTGATGCCGTCCTTCTCCATCTCAGTGCGTACATGCGTCCGCACGTCATCATCGAATCCGCGCAGGATGTTGTCGCCGCGATAGACCAGCGTCACGTCGGAGCCTAGCCCGGCGAAGATGCAGGCGAATTCCAGCGCGATGTAACCGCCGCCCTGAATCAGGATGCGCTTCGGCAGCGCCGGCAGGTGGAACACTTCATTCGACGAAATCACATGTTCGATGCCGGGAATCGTTCGCCCGTGATTGGGCGCACCGCCGGTGGCGACGAGAATGTATTTCGCAGTCATGGTTTCGCCGCTCATCAGCCGCAGCGTGTGCGCATCCTCGAACACCGCGCGCGACTTGACGATACGTGCGCCCGCCTTCTCGACGTTCGTGGTGTAGGCCGCCTCGAGCCGCGCGATCTCCTTATCCTTGTTGGCGATCAGCGTCGGCCAATCGAAGGTCGCGGACGGAATGGTCCAGCCAAACCCGGCCGCGTCCTCGATCTCGTGACGGATGTGCGAGGCATAGACCATCAGCTTTTTCGGCACGCAACCGCGGATCACGCAGGTGCCGCCCATGCGATACTCTTCCGCGATGACAACGCGCGCGCCATGTCCGGCAGCGATCCGCGCGGCGCGTACGCCACCCGAGCCGCCACCGATGACAAACAGATCCGTATCGAATTCAGCCATCGTTGCGCCTGCCTCGCTGCGTTGTCGCCGCCTTACATCACCGGCTTGCCGCGCTTCTTCATCTCGGCGCGGAACTGCTCGTCGGCCTGCGCCGCGAAAGCCTGCGCCCACTGATTCATGTAGGATACGCTCGCAGCGATCGACTTCGGTTCTTCGGCAAGCAACTTCTGCCCGAGCGGAGATTTATAGAACGTCACGAGGTCCTTCAGTTCCTGCTCGGTGAAATCGCTGGCGTAGATCTTCGCCATCTGTTCGCCGATCTCGCTGTCGCGCCCCGCGAGATTCTTGGCGACGACGACGGCGACCTCGTCGAGGTCCTTCTGGTAGTTCAGGTTATTGCGCAAAAGGGAATCCTTGGTGCGCTGAACGATATTCGGAACGGCGCTGGCGTACATGCCCTGAGCGTTCTTCAGCTTGAGCAGTTCCTTGGCAGCGGCGATCGCGCCGGGCGTCGATGGCTTGACCTGGGCCTGAGCCGGCTGCGGCTGCGCCTTGGCCTGCGCATGCGCAGCCACGCTCGACAGCGCGAGCCCTGCCGCGACACCACCAGCCAACAAAACGCGAGAAACGTAGTTCATGCCAAAACTCCTCAATTGCGGCACTACGGCCGTTCGATAACGCGAATTCCTTGCGAACCTGCAAGCATTGTGGTGCTCGCCAGACCGATAAACAGGCCATGTTCGACGACGCCGGGGATCGACGCCAGCAGCCCTGCCAGACGCGGTGCATCGGGGATTTGACCGAGGCCCGCATCGACAATCCAGTGGCCGCCATCGGTGACAAAAGCATGGCCATCCTTGGTTTTTCGGATGGTCAACGGGCCGGAAACGCCGCTGGCCGCGAACGCCCGCTCGATACCCCGCAGTGTCGCTGCCAATCCGAACGGGATAACTTCGATGGGCAACGGGAAGCGCCCCAGCGTCTGCACCCATTTGGTCTCGTCGGCAATGACGATCATGCGGTCGGAGGCCGCCGCGACGATCTTCTCGCGCAACAGCGCGCCGCCGCCGCCCTTGATGAGGTTGAGCGCCGGATCGATCTCGTCGGCGCCATCGACGGTCAGGTCGAGTTGGTTGAGGTCGTCCAGCGTCGTCAGCCGGATGCCGCAACGCTCGGCATCGGCGCGGGTCGCCTCCGATGTCGGCACCCCAATGACATCCAGGCCAGCCCTGACCCGCTCGCCCAGCAGCTCGACGAAATGCTTCGCCGTCGATCCGGTGCCAAGCCCAAGCTTCATGCCATCCTGGACGTATTCGAGCGCGCGTGCGGCCGCCTGCCGCTTCAATTCATCCAGGCTCATTCCTGATTTCGCTCCGAACGGTTAAATGCGAGATCGCCGATTTTGCCGTACCATCAACGACGGCGGGCCGGCATATCTAGCCCCGATCGACGCCTTGGAACAGGCTCCGTCGACATTTTCCTCAGTTGCCCGATCTGCGGGACCGGGATTGCTTGCCAGACAGGCCGGGGCCGGATAGCGATCGGTCATGGCCATATCCCGCGTTATCGCATTCGATCTCGACGGCACCCTCGTCGATACCGCCCCGGACCTAATCGGCGCGCTCAATCATATCCTGAAGCGCGAGAAGCTGCCACCGTTGCCGCTCGCCTCCGCGCGCAATCTGATCGGCGCCGGAGCGCGCCGCCTCATCGAGCGCGGATTGGAGGTCGAAGGCCGCCAAGTCGATACCGCCGGCATGAACCGGCTGGTCGCCGACTTCATCGATTATTACGCCGAACACATCGCCGACGAATCGCGCCCGTTCGATGGACTGCTCGATGCGCTCGATCAACTCAGCGCGCAGGGATATCTGCTGGCGGTCTGCACCAACAAGCTGGAATGGCTTTCGCGGCAGCTACTCGACAAACTCGGCATGACCTCGCGTTTCGCAGCGATCTGCGGCGCAGATACATTTGGCGTATCGAAGCCCGACCCGGTCATACTGCAACAGACCGTTGTCCGCGCCGGTGGCGATATCGCGTCGACGATCATGGTCGGCGATGCTGGCACCGATGTCGGCGTGGCGCGGCGCGCGGGCGTACCCGTCATCGGCGTGACATTCGGCTATACCGAAGTTCCAATTGCTGAACTCAAGCCCGACCGGCTGATCCATCACATGCGCGAATTGCCCGACAGTGTTGCCAGCCTGGCACCGCCTAAAAGGGCTAACGCATTCCAATAATTGCGATTTACCAAAATTCCTGAGCCCCTGTGGCTATTCCTTGCCGGGATGTTGCACGAAACTGCGCTCCCTCTTATGGTCGCGCCGGGGACTGTGGCGGATCGCCGCACAAGAATGACGGGTGGACCATGCGTAATGTCATCGTGATTGCTGTCGCGGGCTTGAGCCTCGCCGGCTGCTCTTCCGTTTCGATGGATTCTTTCAAGCCAACACCGAAGATGGTCTCGGTGCCCGTCGACTCGGTCCCGCCCGGTGCCGATGCAGCAAGTTCCCTTGGCACGAGCTGCAAGACGCCCTGTTCTATCTCGGTGCCGGAGAGCGCCGAGAGCTTCAATGTCACGTTTACGCTGGCAAAACACCAGCCTTTGACGGTCCCCGTGCAGGTAACGCATCTGCCGGGCGACTTCACCTCGCCCGCGGTAACGACGTTCGATCCCAACCCGGTTGTCGCGGAGTTGCAGCCCACGGAGCCGCCGAAGAAGCAGCGCCGCAAGCCGCGCAAGCCACCGGCGCCGAAACCGGCTGCTGCAGCACCGGCCGCCGCCGGTTCGGCGTTCCCTGCGCCGGCGCCCGCCGCACCCGCACCGGCAGCACCCGCGCCGACCCGCTGACCGACATTTGTTCCATCGGATGATTGTGCCGGGGAGCCGCCACATCTACATTCTGTAGACAGGGATATGAATTTCGCCAGGCTGGCGACGAATGCAAAGCGGCTTCATATGTCAGACACGACGATCGGCCTCGCAACTCGCCCCACAGCGATGATCGATCCGTTTGGGCGGACGATCAGCTACCTGCGGGTGTCGGTAACCGATCGCTGCGATCTCCGCTGCTTCTATTGCATGTCGGAGGACATGACATTCCTCCCCAAGGCCGATCTGCTGTCGCTGGAAGAGCTGGATCGGCTGTGTTCGGCCTTCATCGCCAAGGGCGTCCGCAAGCTGCGCCTCACCGGCGGCGAGCCGCTGGTCCGGCGCAACGTGATGTCGCTGATCCGCTCATTGTCTCGCCACCTCGACAGTGGCGCCCTCGACGAGCTGACACTGACCACCAACGGGTCGCAGCTCGCCCGTTTCGCCAACGAACTGCATGACTGCGGCGTTCGCCGCATCAACGTCTCGCTCGACACGCTCGATCCGGCCAAGTTCAAGACGATCACCCGTTGGGGCGACATCAACAAGGTGCTCGACGGAATCGAAGCGGCGCTGGCCGCCGGTATCGCCGTGAAGATCAACGCCGTCGCGCTGAAGAACGTCAATGAAGACGAGATTCCGGCGCTGATGGAATGGGCGCACGGTAAAGGCATGACGCTGACCCTGATCGAGGTCATGCCGATGGGCGATATCGGCGAAGGCCGCATCGACCAATACCTGCCGCTGTCGCTGCTGCGTACCCGGCTCGCCGCGAACTACACCCTCGCCGACCTGCCGGAGAGCACCGGCGGCCCGGCCCGTTACGTCAGTGTCGGTGAGACCGGCGGCAAGCTCGGCTTCATCACGCCGATGACGCATAACTTCTGTGAATCCTGCAACCGCGTCCGCATCACCTGCACCGGGACGATTCACACCTGTCTTGGCCATGAAGATGCCTCCGACCTCCGCAAACCCTTGCGGGCGTCGACCGACAACGAATTGCTCAACGCCACGATCGACCGCGCCATCGGCACCAAGCCGAAGGGGCACGATTTCATCATCGATCGCCGGCATAACCGCCCTAGCGTCAGCCGCCACATGAGCGTCACCGGCGGCTGAGATTCCCGACGCGACCGTGGGGAGAACCAGCCAGCCTCCCTCCGAACTAAAACCTCCGCCGATGCATCTTTTTGAGGCATCCGCCGCGGGGACTCCTCGGCTAATCCCTTTTGCTATATGCTCAAACTTCCAATTGACGGAGGCTTGATGCGCTGAAATTGTGCCGGCGCTTCACGCCAGTCCGGCTATAAAAAAGCGCCACCATGCGGCAGGCGCCTGAATTCGGCGGAAGCGAGCTAACCGAGGAGGGCTACGGTGCAATCGCTCCTGAAATTGAGTCGGGGGATCGACGCTATCAACACATGGATTGGTAAGAACCTTGCGTGGCTTATCGTGCTCGCGGTTTTTATCTCCAGTATCAATGCAACGGTACGCAAGCTGTTCGACGAATCGTCGAACGCGTGGCTCGAGATGCAGTGGGTGCTGTTCAGCATCGTATTCCTGTTGTGCGCACCGTGGACGCTGCTCAAGAACGAGCATATCCGCATCGACATCATCAACAGCTTCTGGCCGAAGCGCGTGCGCGATTTCATCGACGTTCTCGGCCACACATTTTTCCTGCTGCCACTTACGATCGTCATGCTCGTCACGAGCGTCCCCTTCTTCCTGCGCTCCTATGACATCAACGAGCAGTCGGGAAATGCCGGCGGGCTGCCGCAATGGCCGGCCAAATCACTGATCATGATCGGCTTCGCGCTTCTCCTGATCCAAGGCGTGTCCGAACTTATCAAGCGGATTGCCGTAATGCGCGGTCTGATCCCAGACCCCTACGAGTCGCAGAAATCCGGCCTCGAGGCCGAGGTTGAGCATCTCGTCGACGCGATGAAGCAAGATTGAGGAGAGCCGGTCCGGCTCAGGGGTTTACATGGAAGCATTTCTGATTGCCAACATGGCGCCGATTATGTTCGTGGCGCTGGTGGTGTTCCTGCTCATCGGTTATCCGGTGGCATTCTCGCTCGGCGCAGTGGGATTGATCTTCGCCTTTATCGGAATCGAACTCGGCGAGTTTCAACCGAATTTTCTGCAGGCGTTGCCTGAACGTGTCTACGGGGTCATGAACAATGACACCCTGCTAGCGATTCCGTTCTTCACATTCATGGGCCTCGTACTTGAGCGCTCGGGTATGGCCGAGGATCTGCTCGACACCATCGGGCAATTGTTCGGCACCATCCGCGGCGGCCTCGCCTATGCTGTCATCTTCGTCGGCGCGCTGCTGGCGGCAACCACCGGCGTCGTCGCGGCGTCGGTGATCTCCATGGGCCTCATCTCGCTGCCGATCATGCTCCGCTACGGCTACGACCGCCGCGTCGCCAGCGGCGTCATCGCCGCATCAGGCACGCTGGCCCAGATCATTCCACCCTCGCTGGTGCTGATCGTCATGGCCGACCAGCTCGGTCGCTCCGTCGGCGACATGTACGAGGGCGCGTTCATTCCCGGCCTCGTTCTGACTGCGCTATATGCCGGCTACGTGCTCCTGATTTCGCTGCTCTTCCCGAAAGCCACGCCTGGGCTGCCGACTGAAGCCATCGGCTTTCGCGAGCCGAACGGCAATCGCGGCCTGTTATCGCTCGGTGTATTGACCGCGATCAGCGTCGTCTTCGCTTGGCTGATGATGCGAAACTCGGCGACGCACGGCGCCGATTTCGTCGTCTTCTCGATGTTCTACGGCATTCTGTTCGCATTCGGCGTGGCGGTCCTCAACTGGATCGTGCATCGCCTGACCGGATATCGTTTCCTGTCGCTGATCGCGCAGCAGACGACATTCGTCATGGTGCCGCCGCTGTTCCTGATCTTCCTCGTGCTCGGCACCATCTTCATCGGCGTTGCGACGCCAACCGAAGGCGGCGCGATGGGTGCTACCGGAGCGCTGTTGCTCGGCGCCGCCAAGCGCCGGCTGTCATGGGATCTGATCCGTCAAGCCGCGGAATCGACAGCCAAGCTCTCCGCATTCGTGGTGTTCATTTTGGTCGGCGCGCGCGTATTCTCGCTGACCTTCTATGGCGTGAACGGTCACGTCTGGGTGGAACACCTGCTGACGTCGCTGCCGGGCGGCCAGATCGGCTTCCTGATCTTCGTCAACATCTTCGTGTTCTTCCTGGCCTTCTTCCTCGACTTCTTCGAGCTGGCCTTCATCATCATTCCGCTGCTCGGACCGGCGGCGGAGCATCTCGGCATCGATCTGATCTGGTTTGGCGTCATCCTCGGCGTCAACATGCAGACGTCTTTCATGCATCCGCCGTTCGGCTTCGCCCTGTTCTACCTGCGCTCGGTCGCGCCGAAGGATTCGTACATCGACCGCGTCACCGGCAAGCGAATGGAGCCGGTGACCACCGGCCAGATCTACTGGGGCGCCGTGCCATTCGTGATCATTCAGGTGGTCATGGTCGGCCTGGTCATTCTGTTCCCCTCGATGGTGATGCACTACAAGGGAGCGGCATCGAACGTCGATCTGAACAAGGTGAAGATCGAGGTGCCGCAAATCGAAATGCCGCCGCTCGATTTCGGTCCGCCGAAAATCCAGTAAGCAACGCAAACCAACCGATCTACGTAAACAAAAGAGCCAAGGGACATTCCCTTGGCTCTTTCGCGTTGAAGCACTCACCCGACCGACCGGTGCCGTTGCTCAATCGGCCCAACGCGTTGACGACACGCGCAATAAAAAAGCCCGACCTTCGATGAAGGCCGGGCTCTTGTTCGAAGCCGAACGATCAGTTGCGCGTGCGCGACCGGATCATGAAGCTGTCGTAGGTGTATTCGGCAACCTGCCACCACAGATATTCGTCGGAGCGATAGGCCTGCATGGCATCGATCGCCTTCTTGAACTCAGGGTTCTTGCCGGAGATTTCGCCCCACAGCTCATTGGTCGCCTTGAGGCAGGCTTCCATGACTTCCGTGGTGAACGGCCGCAGTTGCGTGCCGCCAGCAACGAGTTGCTTGAGCGCCTTCGGGTTCTGCAGGTCGTAGCGCGCCGTCATCCAAGTGTTGGCATTGGCGGCGGCGTTCTGAATCACGGCCTGATAGTTCTTCGGCAGCGACTCCCACTTCTCCAGATTGCAGAAAGCGTGCACCGTCGGGCCACCTTCCCACCAACCGGGGTAGTAGTAATACTTGGCGACCTTCTGGAAGCCGAGTTTTTCATCGTCATACGGACCGACCCACTCGGCCGCATCGATGGTGCCCTTTTCCAGCGACGGATAGATGTCGCCGCCCGCCAGTTGCTGCGGCACGACGCCAACCTTCTGCAACACCTGTCCGGCAATGCCGCCGATCCGCATCTTCAGGCCCGAGAGGTCGGCAACGGTCTTGATCTCCTTGCGGAACCAGCCGCCCATCTGCGTGCCCGTGTTGCCGCAGGGCATGCCGTAGACGCCGAACTTCTTGAAGAACTCGTTGGCCAGCTCATTGCCGCCACCCTGATACAACCAGGAGTTCTGCTGACGCGTGTTCAGGCCGAATGGCACCGACGCGAAGATCGCGAACGTCGGATCCTTGCCAACGTAGTAGTAGGACACCGTGTGGCACATCTCGACCGTGTTCTTGGAAGTCGCATCGAGCGCCTGCAGGCCCGGGACGATTTCACCCGCCTGGAACACTTGAATCTGGAATTTGTTGTCGGTCATTTCGGCGACTTGCTTGGCGAAGTACTCCGCGCCGCCGTAGATCGTGTCGAGCGACTTGGGGAAGCTCGACGTCATGCGCCATTTGATTTCGGGCGACGACTGCGCAATCGCCGGCGAGGCGACCGCGGCCACTGCCGCTCCCGTGGCCGTTACTTTGAGAAAATCACGACGCTTCATTCAGCTTCTCCTTGGTGGGCGTTTTTGGTTACGCTGGAGCGTGTCCAGCGGCAGTTGGATGACAAAGGCGACCGAAGGCGCTCCGACGGAATTTGTCTAACACGGAACGCCGCGCGCGGAAAACGCGGACGACAGCCTTGAACGGATAATTCAACCAAAGTCGAATGCATTGTTCACGCGATGCAGCCTGTCAACGCGGCATCATGCAGCGGCGATAATGCCTTTGAGCTGATCGCGAATCCGGCCTCCGATTTCCCGGTAGATCGCAGCATGCGGACCATCCGGTTCGCTGACCACGACGGGCGTGCCGGCGTCGGAATTGGCACGAATCGACATGTGCAGAGGGATTTCGCCAAGGAACGGCACGGAGAGCCGTTCGGCCTCGTGCCGGGCGCCGCCATGGCCGAAGATATCCGACCGCGTGCCGCATTCGGGGCACTGGAAGTAGCTCATGTTTTCGACGATGCCGAGCACCGGCACGTTGACCTTCTTGAACATCGCCAACCCACGGCGGGCGTCGATCAACGACAGGTCCTGCGGCGTCGACACGATGACAGCCCCCTTCAGCGGCACCTCCTGCGCCAGCGTCAGTTGCGCATCGCCAGTGCCCGGCGGCATGTCGACCACCAGAACGTCGAGTTCGCCCCACGCCACTTCACGCAGCATTTGGGTCACGGCCGACATCACCATCGGACCGCGCCAGATCATCGGGGTTTCCTCTTCGACGAGGAAGCCGATCGACATGATCGAGAGGCCGAACTGCTCCAGCGGGATCATCTTCTTGGAGTCGTTCAGCCTGGGCTTGCCGTGAATGCCGGTCAGCCGCGGCACCGATGGCCCGTAGATATCGGCATCGAGCAACCCGACCCGCAATCCGAGGTCGCGCAGCCCCAGCGCCAGATTGATCGCCGTGGTCGATTTGCCAACGCCGCCTTTGCCGGAGGCGACCGCGATGATGGCGGCCACGCCGGGGATCTCCGATTGCTTCGGCAAGCCGCCGCGCCCATGCGGTGCCCGATGCCCCGCAACATTGGGGACACCCTTCGATGCGCCCGTTTGTGCTGCGCCAGCGCTGCGCTCCGCAGTGAGCACGACCATCGCTACGGAGATGCCGGGAATGGCGCGGACGACTGTTTCCGCCTGCGCCCGGACCTTGTCCCAGGCCTGAACTTCACCGGAACTGACATTGAGCGAGAAGTAAGCCTTGCCGTCCTTGATCGCGATTTCCGAGAGCACACCGGCCTGCGTCAGCGGCACGCCGCGCGGCGTCATCACCTTGGCCAGCTCGTCGCGAATCTGCCGTTCAGTCACACTCAATTTTTCTCTCCTGGCGCCTGCCCATAGACCGGAACAGATCGGACGTCCTTGCGCCACCGCAAACGGTCGACTTGACCGCCGCCCCCGCCGATCTCCCTCGGCTATATAGATCAATGAAGTCAGCCCGGATCAATGGCGAACAGCGCCGGATTGCGCGCTTGCCAATGCAACCATCGTAGCGAATCCGGTTGTCACAGAGCCTTGCCCGCCACGCCCCTCGCCCTGCGACATGACGTAGCGCTGGCAAATCGCATTGCCGATGCAACGAAGCTCTGGCGTCCGGTTTTTTCCCGATCAGCCTTTGCCCACGGCGCTATGCGGATTATGCTGAGCGCTCCGATCCAGGCAACGCGGTTGCGTTCCGGATCGCCCGCCTCCTCCCGACAGCCCGGCGAATTCAATAACAACACCGGCGAAAACCGAAGGTTTCAGACATGGCTAAAGTCGCTTTTATCGGTCTCGGCGTCATGGGCTTTCCCATGGCAGGACATCTCGTGGCCAAGGGCCACCATGACGTGACGGTCTACAATCGCACGTCGGATAAAGCGCAGGCCTGGGCCAACAAATTCGGCGGACGCACCGCACCGACGCCGCGCGCCGCGGCGGAAGGCCAGGATTTCGTCATGGCCTGCGTCGGCAACGACGCCGACCTGCGCGCCGTGACGACCGGTGCCGACGGTGCGTTCGCCGGCATGAAGTCCGGGGCAATCTTCGTAGACCACACCACCGCCTCTGCCGCCGTGGCGCGCGAACTCGACGCCGAAGCGACCAAGCGCGGCTTCCAATTTGTCGACGCCCCCGTCTCGGGTGGCCAGGCCGGCGCCGAGAACGGCGTACTGACCGTGATGTGCGGCGGCAGCGAGGATGCCTATAAGCGCGCCGAACCGGTCATCGCGGCCTACGCGCGGATGTGCAAGCGCCTTGGCCCGGCCGGTTCGGGCCAGCTCACCAAGATGGTCAACCAGATCTGCATTGCCGGATTGGTCGAAGGACTCTCCGAGGGCATTCACTTTGCCAAGAAGGCCGGTCTGGACATCGACAGCGTGATTGAGACCATCTCGAAGGGTGCGGCCCAGTCGTGGCAGATGGAAAACCGTTACAAAACGATGAACGAGGGCAAGTACGATCACGGCTTCGCCGTCGAGTGGATGCGCAAGGATCTGTCGATCTGCCTCGCAGAGGCCCGCAACAACGGCGCCAGCCTTCCGGTGACGGCATTGGTCGATGCATTTTACGCGGAAGTCGAAAAGATGGGCGGCCGCCGCTGGGACACCTCCAGCCTGCTGGCGCGCCTGCAACGCTAACTTCGCGCTCGAAGCCACTGAATAACCAAGATTTTCTCGATGCGCGGCAGCCCGACCGGCTGTCGCGCATTAGGTTTTCGTTAACCCGATTGTCTAACCCTTTAAGTCTGCTCTTAATGATTTAGCGGCAGAGATAACAAGGAATAAAAAGCACGCTGGTCGTGCAGGAATTTGTGTTGCGTGATGAGTAGTCCCGTCGACAGACCCGAAGTCGTCCAGCCGCCGGTTGAAGAACAGGTCGTGCCGTCGCCGCGTCATCGCCGTGAGGCTGCGCAGCGCGTGCGCGAAGCACGCGACCGCCTCACCTCCACGAGCGGCACCCGGCCGGCATTCGATCACGAACTTCTGCGGCAATACGCTCAGACGCGCATCTCGGCATCCTACGTGGTCATGCTGCTGGTGGTCTCCACCGGGTTGCTGTTCGGCCTGTCGATCGGTCCGCTGGCAGCCGCAACGTGGACGACCAGCATCCTGTTCGTTCACGCGATCATCATCCGCACTTGCACCAAATTCCTCAAGGAACCATCGATCCCGGCGGTGACGCGCCGCGCGCGCATGCGCTTCATTGTTCTCGATCTGATTTATGGCCTGTGCTGGATCGCCATCCTGGTCTATCCGCCGGGCTTCGATCTGCTCTCGAACACCTTCATGATGTTCCTGATGCTGCTGGTGGTGGCGGTGTCGAGTATGTTGTCGTCGAGCCTGCCGATTGCGGCATTCGCGGCGACCGCACCGGTGACCGCAGGCATCGCCGTCAACTTCGCGATGCGCGGCACGCTGGAAAATTACGTGCTGGCGTTGCTGGCGCTGGCGGCAGGCGGCTACTTCGCCCTGCTCGCACATCGGCTGCATTCGACCACGCTGGCGACATTGGAAGCGCGCGCCGAAAAGGACGCGCTGATCGGCGAACTCGAACAGGCCAAGGCGATCTCCGACGAAGCGCGGCATCGTGCCGAGTCGGCCAACGTCGCCAAGTCGCGCTTCCTCGCGCAGATGAGTCACGAACTGCGTACGCCGCTCAACGCCATCCTCGGTTTTTCCGAGGTGATGAAAAGCGAAATCTTCGGCGCGCATGCGGTGCCGGTCTACAAGGACTATTCCGCCGACATTCATAATTCCGGCGTGCACCTGTTGAATCTCATCAACGAAATCCTCGACCTGTCGCGCATCGAGGCCGGCCGCTACGAACTGAACGAGGAAGCCGTCTCGCTGGTTCATATCGTTGCCGATTGCCATCACCTGCTGAAGCTGCGCGCCACCAGCCGCGGCATCACGATTCACGAAGTCTTCGAACAAGGCATGCCGCGACTGTGGGGCGACGAGCGCGCAATCCGTCAGGTCGTGCTCAACCTGCTGTCGAACGCGATCAAGTTCACGCCGCAAGGCGGCGAGATCTGGTTGAAAGTTGGCTGGACCGCGTCCGGCGGACAGTATCTCAGCGTCCGCGACACCGGCTCCGGCATTCCCGAGGACGAGATTCCGATCGTGCTGGCCTCGTTCGGCCAAGGCTCCAACTCGATCAAATCCGCCGAGCAAGGCGCGGGTCTCGGCCTGCCGATTGCCAAGAGTCTCATCGACATGCATGGCGGCACGTTTACGTTGAAATCCAAGCTGCGGATCGGCACCGAAGTCATCATCACCTTCCCGCCGGAGCGCGTGATGTCGGCACTCGCACCGATGACCGAAGAAGCGCCGCCGCTGCAACCCGAGCGTTACGACGAGCCGCGCGACGACCGTCGCCGCGTCCGCCGGAAATCCATTATGAACGCAGGAACAGGGCTCTAGATCATGCTCTTGCATCCGTGCGCGAATGCGCGCCTGTATCGAGAATGAGCACAGAAACGCCGTGTATCGCCGTCTGCATCATCGATCCGAAAACCAGCCTCTGCTTCGGCTGCGGCCGGACGCTGCCGGAGATCGCACGCTGGCATCGCATCGAGTCGGCGGAACGGCTGGCGATCATGGCGGAACTGCCGGCGCGAATGCAGGACGCCGGGCTGGCGCCTCTCTCCGCGCCGTCGGCGAAAGCCACCGGAACCGACCCAACCTGACGGCAGGTGTGGCGTGATCCGTATCCTGCTCATCCTTCTGGTCGCGACGGCGGGCGCCGTGGTCGCCTATGGCGATCCGGGCCGGATATCCGATGCGAAGAATACCATGACGGCCATGCTGCACCAGCGGGCCACGGCGCATTCGCGCAATGTGCAGATCGCGCGCGATCAAGGCGGCGAGTTCAAACTGCACGCCAGGATCAACGGTGTCAGCGCGCCGATGGTGATCGATACCGGCGCGACATCCGTGGTGCTGACATACGAAACCGCGAAGGCCGCCGGGCTGCCGCTGGAACTGCTCGATTACAACATTCCGGTCGAAACCGTTGGCGGCCACACCAAGGCCGCTCGCTTGACGCTCGATCGCCTCGCCGTCGGCAAACTGGTCGAACGCTCCGTGCCCGCGCTGGTGGTGCCGCGCGGACAGATGAAAACCAATCTGCTCGGCATGAGCTTTCTCGACCGGCTGGAAAGCTGGGAAGTCCGCCCCGATCACCTGATGCTGCGCGGCTATCCGTAAACCCTTCAGGCCATCGTGGGGCGGCCCATCCGTATTCGTCATGGCCGGGCTTCGTCCCGGCCATCCACGTCTATCTTTTTGAACTGCTGAGAAGACGTGGATGCCCGTGACAAGCACGGGCATGACGGTGGAGAGCGCGATAAGCTGAGTAATCTTCTACGCCGCGACGGAAACAGCGCGTTCGCCGACCAGCGCTAGCGCATCGCGCAGCACCTCGGTGCCCGCACCGGCCTTGACGCCCTGCTCGGCCAGATGCCGGCGGAAGGCGCGCGCGCCGGGCACCGCATGAAACGCGCCGACAAAATGCCGCGTGATTGAATGCAGCCGCGTGCCGCGCGCAAGCTGCTCGGCGATGTAAGGCATCATGGCGTCGAAGGCAGACTTCATGTCGGCATGCGGCGCAGCCTCGCCGAACAATTCAGGATCCACCCCAAGCAGCCGCCACGGATCGTGATACGCCGCGCGCCCGAGCATGACGCCATCGACATGCGCGAGATGCTGTTTGGCTTCCGCGATGCTCGCAACACCGCCATTGATGATAACGGGGACGTGCGGCAACGATGCTTTCAGCCGATAGACGCGATCGTAATCGAGCGGCGGGATATCCCGGTTCTCCTTCGGCGACAGCCCGTTTAGCCACGCCTTGCGCGCATGCACGATCAGCGCGTCCGCTCCAGCCGCAACGACGGCGCGCGCCAGCCGGTCCAGCGCCACTTCCGGGTCCTGATCGTCGATGCCGATGCGGCATTTGACCGTGACCGGCACCCGCACCGCGCGCTTCATCGCGGCGACACCTTCCGCCACCAGATCCGGCTCAGCCATCAGGCAGGCACCGAAGCGGCCATCCTTCACGCGGTCCGACGGGCAGCCGACATTGAGGTTGATTTCATCGTAGCCGAAATCCTCACCGATCTTCGCGCTGGTCGCGAGGTCCGCCGGGTTCGATCCGCCGAGTTGCAGCGCCACCGGATGTTCGCTGGCGTGGAACCCGAGCAGCCGCTGGCGGTCGCCGTGGATCACCGCCCCGGTCGTCAGCATCTCGGTGTAGAGCCGCGCGCGCCGCGACAGCAGCCGGTGAAAGACGCGGCAATGCCGGTCAGTCCAGTCCATCATGGGTGCGACGGAAAATCTATGTAGCTGATCGGGCTGCATTTTCCAGGTTGCTGACGCCGGTTGCCGGGCCCGCTGCCCGGCGACGTGTCCAAGTCCAACGAAAGCACAGATATGTCAATGCGGCATTGCCGCAAACCCGCGACAGGCCGGAACCGGGTTAGTCCACGGCGTTCCGCCGTTGCGCGGCCGCCATCCAGTCGCGCAGCAGACCCCTGGCCTCCTTCGAGAACAGCGCCCGTCGCTTGAGATCGGCAAAGGTATCCTCGGGATGACAGCTCTCATACGCCGCACGGGCCCACAATTCGGCATCCGCCTGCGGTGCGGCGGCGTCGCGTGCAATCGGCTGTGCGTTATCTGACATCAAAGCAGTCCGCTCCCGGTCCCGACCCCCCACTCTGTATAGCGGCAAAATCTCCCGCCAATTTGCGCCGGCGCAACGTTCGATCGCGTCCCGCCTATTAGTTTCATGTGCAACTAATCAACTGGCGGGAGATATCCGATGCAAGTTGTCGAAACCTTGAAACGCTGGAATGCGCGGCTCGCCGGGATGCGCGAGCTCAATGCACTCGACAGCCAGCAATGCGAGGCGCTGGCGGCCGATGCTGGAATTTCGGTGGCTCGGCTGGTGTCGCTCACCCGGCGCGGCCCCAACGCCAGCGACGAGATGTGGCACATGCTGAAAGCGCTGCCGCTCGACGCCAAATCGCTTGAGGAGAAATATCCCGACGTCTTCCGCGACATGAGCATCATCTGCGCGGAATGTTCGCTGAAATCGCACTGCCGCAGCCAGCTTCGCGCAGGACGCATCGGCGTGACGTATCGGGATTTCTGCCCGAACGCGCCGACCATCGATGCGCTGACGCATTGACATTGCGTGACAGTTTCATAGCGCCTTGCGAAACGTCAGGTTGAAACGGGCGCGGCCGGTGCGCGGATGCTCGCCATCCTTGAGTGTCAGGATTCCGTGGTAGTAAAGCCGTGACGGGCCGCCCCACACCACGATATCGCCGTGGCGCAGCGTCACCTTCTGCACCGGATCGCTGCGCTTGGCGCCGCCGAATTGAAACGTCGCCGGCAAGCCGAGCGACACCGACACGATCGGGTTGGCGAAGTCGCGCTCATCCTTGTCCTGATGCAATGACATGCGCGCGCCCGGCTCATAGCGATTGATCAAACAGGCATCGGATTTGAAGTCCACGAAGCCGGCTTCGCGTGCAGCGTGGCTGGCAAGCTGCGTAAACACATCCGGCATCGGCGGCCACGCCTTGTCGCTGAGCGGATCGTTGCGGTCGTAACGATAGCCGCTGCGATCCGTCACCCAACCGGCCTCGCCGCAATTGGTCATCGCCACCGACATCTGAAAACCGCCCGGCGTATTCATGCGGCGGAACGGCGCCTGCGCGGCAATGTCGTGCACTGCCGCCAGCAACGCATCTTCGTGCGATAACGCGTAGCCGCGCAGCAACGATGCGCCGGCCGCGAGTTGCTGCCGTGCCGGAAATACCGGTTCGACTACGCCGAACAGATCGTTCATGGGCATGATGCGGCTCCGACAGGCTCCTTCGACCAGCCTTCCTATTCGATCCGGGACCTCACGCAAACGGAATTTGTGGACGGAAATCGGGTGGGCGCCAACAAGCCCGGCCGCTAGATTGGCCGGTGAAATTTGTTCCACGAGGATGATTTATGCCGACCGCCATCGTAAGCCCGCGCTCCATCGCGAAACCCGCCCAAAGTCGCGTCGAGACCTCACCGAACGCCGAGCAGCGCGTCGATGGCTATGACTGGACAGCGCTGGCGAGCGAACTCGACAATTGCGGGGCGGCGGTGCTGCCGCAACTGCTGACGCCACAGGAATGTGCGGAGATTGCTGCGCTCTATCCGCACGAGGAACATTTCCGCAGCCACATTCGCATGGCGCGTCACGGCTTCGGCAAGGGCGAGTATCGCTACTTCAAATATCCGCTGCCGGACCTGCTCGGCAGTTTGCGCACCACGCTGTATCCGCACCTCGCGCCAATCGCCAACGGCTGGAACGCGCGCATGAAAATCGAGACGCGCTATCCCGCGCGGCACGCCGAGTTCCTCAAGCTGTGCCATGACGCAGGACAGACGCGGCCGACGCCGCTGCTGCTGCAATATGTCGCCGGCGACTACAATTGCCTGCATCAGGATCTCTACGGCGATCTCGCTTTTCCGCTGCAGGTCGCCATCCTGCTATCGGAACCGGGCAAGGATTTCACCGGCGGCGAATTCGCGCTCACCGAGCAGCGACCGCGGATGCAGAGCCGCATCGAAGTGATGCCGCTGCGCCAGGGCGATGCCGTTGCGTTCGCCGTGCATCATCGGCCGGTGCAAGGGACCAAGGGGACCTATCGCGTCAACCTGCGCCACGGTGTCAGCCGCATCCGCTCCGGCCATCGCCACACCGTCGGCATCATCTTCCACGATGCGCGCTAACGATTGGCTTCTGATGCGTACCGTCATCCAAGAGCGAGAGAGTACGAACTCTTTTGGTCATGGCCGGATTTATTCCGGCCATCCACGTCTTCACGAGATTTCCCCAGCAAAGACGTAGATGGCCGGGACGAGCCCGGCCATGACGGGGAGAGGCTTGCTTCGGAATCGAAAGTCCGCGCATTGAGCGCATCTCGCGCGACAAAGTGAATTGGGTTTCAAACGATACGACTTCGCCGGCCGATGTTGCCATCGCGCCGGCGAACCGCCCCTCCCCCGCTGCTTTCCGAAGCGTGAAGCCTACTCGGTCTTGTCGATATTCCAGAACACCGGCGTCGCCGGGCCGTCGAGCACGCCCTTGAGCGACTTCCGCCACACACTCGGCGCGGTGTATTGCCCAAGCGGAATGTACGTCACCTGTTCATAGACGCGCGCCTGAATTTCCTCGGCGATCTTCTTCTGTTCTTCCGGCGACGTCGTGCGCACGAACTTGTCGCGCAGCTCTTCCATCTTGGCGTCTTCCGGCCAGCCGAACCAGCCACCGTTCTTGCCCTTGCCGCTGATCGACACGCTCGCAACCGGATTGAGCACGTCCGGCCCGGCCCAGTTGGTGAAGAACATGTTCCAGCCGCCTTCCTTCGGCGACTTCTGGCTGGCACGTCGCGTCACCACGGTCTGCCAGTCGGTGGCCTGCACATCGACCTTGAACCCGGCATCGCGCAGGAATTGCGCGAACACGATCGGCTGCGCTTTCAGCGTCACCACGTCGCCGGGCGCCATGATGACGACCGGCGTACCATCGTAACCGGACTCGGCCAGCAGCTTCTTGGCTTCCGCCATGCCGTTGCCTTTGACCAGCGTCTCCGACCCGATGTCGGTCGCCAGCGGCGTCCCGCAACCGAAAATCGCGCCGCAGACCTTGTAATATTCGGGATTGCCGACCAGCGCGTCGAGCACCGGCTTCTGGCTCGCCGCAAGGAAAGCCGCGCGCCGGACCTTGATGTTGTCGAACGGCGGATACAGGAAATTCATCCGCCCCAAAGTCTGGAAGCCGAGCGGGCTCAGCGTGTGGATGGTCAGTTCCTTGTTGGCGGCCAGCAACGGCAACAGATCGAACGACGGGTTCTCGATGAAATCGATATCGCCCGACTGCACGGCATTCGCCGCTGTCTGCGCGTCCGGCATGGTGATCCACTCGACGCGATCGACCTTCACCACCTTGCCGCCCGCGGTCCAACTCGGCGGCTCGGAGCGCGGCACGTAATCCTTGTTCTTTTCGTAGACCGCCTTCACGCCCGGCTGAAAATCCGCCTGCACGAATTTGAACGGACCTGAACCGATCTGTTCGGGGATGGCTTTGCCCGCAGGTGTCTCCGCGATACGCTTCGGCATCATGAACGGCACCAGCGACGACGGCTTGCCGATCGACTCCAGCACAAGACCGTAGGGTTCTTTCAGTTTCAGTGTAATGGTCTTGGCGTCGGTTGCTTCGAGACTCGCCGTGAAGTCCATCAGCTTCTGGCCCATGCCATCGGCCTTGCCCCAGCGCTTCAGCGAGGCAACGCAGTCTTCCGCTGTCACCGGCGTACCGTCATGCCACTTCAGGCCGTCGCGCAGCGTGAATGTGTAAGTGAGCTTGTCGTCGGAGACTTTCCAGCTCGCCATCTGCGGCTGGATCTTGAAATTGGAATCCATCGCCAGCAGCGTGTCGTAGACCATGTAGCCATGATCGCGGGTGATGTAGGCGGTGGTCAGTCCCGGATCGATCACGCGCAAGTCGGAGTGCATCACTGCGGTAATGGTCTTGGCTTCGAGCGTGGCGGGCGATGCCAGCAGCGCGGCAAGCGCGAATGCCGGTAGCGCGACCGATGCGAGCGCCGATTTCGAGACCATTTTGGATGGCCGCCAACGTGAGACGTGCAACATTCGATCTCTCCTGACTTGAAATGGATCAACAGCCGATGATGAATTGTGCAGGCAGTACGTTATGCAGGCAAAGGCGCGTGCGCTCCTTGTCATTCTTGATTGCGCAAAGACTTGCATCTGTTTTGCGAAGCGTCAATGCGCTTCTCGTTCGCACGCGCACAACGTCAATTCGCCAATCGATCTCGTCGTGAAATGCAGCGCTGGTAATTTCCGCTGGAGGCCTCATTATGCTTGGCAACGAGCGCGGCGCTGTCCCAATAAAAAATACGGGGAACAAGATGAATCCAGCCAATCTTCCGTTCGACACCGAGACCATGCTGCAAGGCCTGCGCCGCTGGGTGGAATGCGAAAGTCCGACATGGGATGCCGCCGCCGTCGACCGCATGCTGGATCTCGCCGCGCGCGAAATGGCGATCATGGGTGCGACCATCGAGCACATGCCCGGCCAGCAAGGTTTCGGCGGTTATGTCCGAGCCCGCTTCCCGCATCCCAAGCAAGGCCAGCCCGGCATTCTCATCGCCGGGCATCTCGACACCGTGCATCCGGTCGGAACGCTGGCCAAGCTGCCGTGGCGGCGCGACGGCAACAAGTGTTACGGCCCCGGCATCTGCGACATGAAAGGCGGTAACTATCTCTCGGTCGAAGCCATTCGCCAATTACAGAAAGCCGCCTTCACCACGCCGCTGCCGATCACCGTATTGCTGACGCCGGACGAGGAAGTCGGCACGCCGAGCGTGCGCGATGTCGTCGAAGCCGAAGCCGCGCGCAACAAGTACGTTCTCGTGCCGGAGCCCGGACGCGCCAACAACGGCGTCGTCACCGGCCGCTATGCGATTGCGCGGTTCAATCTCGAAGCCACCGGCAAACCGAGCCATGCCGGCGCGACGCTCTCCTCGGGCCGTTCGGCGATCCGCGAGATGGCGCGGCAGATCCTTGCCATCGATGCCATGACCACCGAGGATTGCACCTTCAGCGTCGGCATCGTGCACGGCGGCCAATGGGTCAACTGCGTCGCGACTACCTGCACCGGCGAAGCATTGAGCATGGCCAAGCGGCAAGCCGATCTCGACCGCGGTGTCGAACGCATGCTGGCACTCTCCGGCAGCAGCGACGACGTGATGTTCACAGTGACCCGCGGCGTCACGCGCCCGGTCTGGGAGCCGGATGCCGGCACCATGGCGCTCTATGAGAAGGCACGCGGCATCGCCAAGGACATGGGACTGGAACTGCCGCACGGCAGCGCCGGTGGCGGCTCCGACGGCAACTTCACCGGTGCCATGGGCATTCCGACGCTTGACGGACTCGGCGTGCGCGGCGCGGACATGCATACCCTCAACGAATACATCGAGGTGGACAGCCTCGTCGAACGCGGACGGCTAATGGCAGGCTTGCTGGCGACGCTCGACTGATGCGGCAGCCGGTTGCGCCCGAAAGTGATGGCATGGGATTTGCTAAATTGGACTGGCGTGGCAGACTTTGACGACTTGGGGCAATTTCCGCACGCCGGAACACGGTGAACTCAGGAGGGCCAGCGATGTTTGGATATCTCGTCCGCCGCGTCCTTGCCGCCATTCCTGTCATGGGCGTCGTCGCCCTCTTCGTTTTCCTGCTGTTGCGGCTAACGCCCGGCGATCCCGCCGCCATTCTTGCCGGCGATAACGCGACGCCGGAACGTCTCGAACGCATCCGCACCTCGCTCGGCCTCAACGAACCGCTCTACATCCAGTTCTTTACATGGATCGACCGGCTCCTGCACGGCGATCTCGGCGTGTCGCTGATTTCCAACGTGCCGGTGATGCACATGATCAGCAATCGCATCGAGCCGACCATCAGCATCGCGCTGTCGACCATCATCGTCGCCATCCTCGTCGCTGTGCCGCTCGGCGTCATCGCGGCATGGAAGCGCGGCACATGGATTGATCGTTCCGTCATGGGATTGTCGGTGATCGGCTTCTCGGTGCCGGTGTTCGTCATCGGCTATGTACTGATCCAGGTGTTCGCTATCGATCTGCGCTGGTTTCCAGTGCAGGGTTTTCGCAAGCTCTCCGGCGGCTTCGGCCCCTTCCTCGAACGCATCGTGCTGCCGACGCTGACACTCTCTTTTATCTACATCGCGCTGATTGCGCGCATGACCCGTGCGGCGATGCTCGATGTGCTGGATGAAGATTACGTCCGCACCGCGCGCGCCAAGGGTATCGGCGAAAGCGGCGTGCTGCTGCGCCACGCGCTGCGCAACGCCGCCGTGCCGGTCATCACGGTGATCGGCACCGGCTTCGCGCTGCTGATCTCCGGCGTGGTCGTTACGGAAAGCGTCTTCAACCTGCCCGGCATCGGACGTCTCACCGTCGATGCGGTGCTGGCGCGCGATTACCCCGTAATCCAGGCGATGATCCTTTTGACCAGCGGCATCTACGTCGCGATCAATCTGCTGATCGACGTCGCCTATACCCTGCTCGATCCCAGGATTCGGTACTGATGGCCATCGAGACACTGCCAGAACCGTCATCGATCCCGCTCGCCGCACCGCCACGGTTCAGGCTCGGCTTCCTGACTGCGAGTCCGATCATCGCCGTGGCGACGGCGTGTCTGGCGATCATCGTCGTCATGGCCATCCTCGCGCCGTGGATCGTGCCGCACGATCCGATGCTGCTGGCGCCGGCGCAGCGCCTGAAACCGGCCAGCGCGCAATACCTGCTCGGCACCGACGCTTACGGCCGCGATGTGCTGTCGCGCATCATCTATGGCGGGCGCATCTCGCTGCTGATCGGATTGGGCGCGGCGGTAGTGAGCATCGTCATCGGCCTTGTCATCGGCCTCGTCTCCGGCTTCTTCAAATGGGTCGATGCGGTGATGATGCGGATCATGGATGGCCTGATGGCGATCCCCGCCATCCTGCTCGCCATCGCAGTGGTGTCGCTGTCCGGCGCCAGCCTGATGACCGTGCTGGTGGCCATCACCATTCCGGAAATTCCGCGCGTGGCGCGGTTGGTTCGCTCCGTGGTGCTGTCGGCGCGCGAGGAGCCCTACGTCGAAGCCGCAATCTCGGTCGGTTCAAACCTCCCCAAGATCATGTGGCGACATCTGATGCCGAACACCGTCGCGCCGCTGATCGTACAAGGCACTTACGTTTGTGCCTCCGCAATCCTGACCGAAGCGATCCTGTCGTTCCTCGGCGCCGGCATTAGCCCGGAAGTGCCGACCTGGGGCAACATCATGGCCGAGGGCCGTGCCTACTTCCAGATCAAACCGTCGCTGATCTTCTGGCCCGGACTGATGCTGTCGATCGCCATTCTCTCGGTCAACCTGATCGGCGACGCCGCGCGCGACGCACTCGACCCGCGCATGAAACAGCGCGAGGGCCGCAAATGAGCGACTCCTCTACGCGTCCCACCGCACTCGACATCAAGGACCTCGTCGTTCGGCTCGGCAAGAAGCCCGACGCCGACAAGATCATCGACGGCATCTCGCTGCAGGTCCGCGAAGGCGAGACGCTGTGCGTCGTCGGCGAAAGCGGCTCGGGCAAATCGGTCACCTCGCTCACGGTGATGGGCCTGCTGCAGAAAGGCGCGCTCGTGCCGAGCAGCGGCAGCATTCGGCTGGCCGGCGAGGACATCCTCGGCGCCAGCGACCGGCGGTTGCGGCAGTTGCGCGCCACCAAGATGGCGATGGTGTTTCAGGAGCCGATGACGGCGCTCAACCCGGTGGTGCCGGTCGGCCGGCAGATTGACGAAGTGCTGCGCGCGCACACGGGCCTCGATGCGCGAACGCGGCAGCAGCGCATTCTTGCGATGATGGAACAGGTGCGGCTGCCGGATGTCGCGCGCATCTTCAAATCCTATCCGCATCAACTGTCCGGCGGCCAACGCCAGCGCATCATGATCGCCATGGCCTTGGTGCTCGAACCCAAGCTACTGATCGCCGATGAGCCGACCACCGCACTCGACGTCACCACGCAGAAGCAGATCCTGTCGTTGATCCGCGATCTGCAAAAAGATCACGGCACCGCCGTATTGTTCATCACCCATGATATGGGCGTCGTTGCCGAGATCGCCAACCGCGTCGTCGTGATGCGGCGGGGCCGCATCGTCGAAACCGGCGCGCTCGATACCATCCTGCGCACGCCGACTATGGAATACACCCGCAACCTGCTGGCGTCGGTGCCGAGCCTGGTGCCGCGCAACCCACGCCCCGCAAGCACCGAGCCGGTAGTGCTGGAGACCAACGGCCTCGGCAAAGTTTATCGCGAGCGCGGCTTCTTCGGCACTGCGCGCGAGGTCGCCGCCGCGCAGGATGTGACGCTGACGTTGCGCAAGGGCCGCACGCTCGGCATCGTCGGCGAAAGCGGCTCGGGCAAATCCACCGTCGCGCGTTGCATCGTGCGGCTGATCGATCCGACCTCGGGCGAGGTACGGCTGCGCGGCAGCGAAATCTCGTCGCTGTCGCGGCCAATGTTGCGGCCACACCGCAAGCATATCCAGATCGTGTTTCAGGACCCCTATCGCTCGCTCAATCCGCGCGTCACCGTCGGCGAAACCATCGCCGAAGGTCCGATCAATTATGGCGTGCCGCACGCCGAGGCGCTGGCTCGCGCCGGCGAATTGCTCGAACTGGTCGATCTGCCCGCCGACGCCATCTCGCGTTACCCGCATCAGTTCTCCGGCGGCCAGCGGCAGCGTATCGCCATCGCCCGCGCGCTGGCGCTCGATCCCGATGTGCTGGTGGCGGATGAAGCGGTCTCCGCGCTCGACGTCTCGGTGCAGGCGCAGGTGCTGGAACTGCTCGACGAGATTCAAACACGGCTCGGCATCGCGCTGTTGTTCATCACCCATGACCTGCGCGTCGCCGCGCAGATTTGCGACGACGTCGTGGTGATGCAGCATGGCCTCGTCGTCGAACAGGGCCCGGCGCATGAAATCCTCACCCGCCCGCAGCAGGCTTACACCAAACAACTGCTCGACGCTGCCCCCGGCCGCGGCTGGGACTTCGCCAACTTCCGGCCGGTTGATGCCACAGCCGTCGCTTCCGCAACATCATGAGATTCGTAGTTAAAAAAGGCCGTTATTCCGGGGCGCGAGCCCTTCGCGAGCGAGCCCGGAATCCATAACCACTGCAGGGGATATGGATTCCGGGCCTGCGCCGGAAGACGGCGCATCCCGGAATGACAGCACTCAATAAGGTACAACGAGATACTTCCATGACCCGCATCGCCATTGGCGGCTTCCTACACGAGACCAACACCTTCGCGCCGACCAAGGCGACCTATGCCGATTTCGTCCACGGCGGCGGCTGGCCGTCGATGGTGCGCGGCGCCGATGTCCTGACGACGATCCGCAATATCAATGTCGGACTCGCCGGCTTCATCGCCGACGCCGAAGCGCGCGGCTGGGAGATGATCCCGACCATGTTCGCGGCCGCCAGCCCTTGCGCGCATGTCACCGAGGATGCCTACGAGCGCATCGCCAGGGACATCGTCGACGGCATCGCCAACGCCGGTTCGCTCGATGCGGTCTATCTCGATCTGCACGGCGCCATGGTGACGGAACATCTTGACGATGGCGAAGGCGAAATCCTCGCCCGCGTGCGCAAGGCGATCGGCCCAGACTTGCCGCTGGTGGTGAGCCTCGACCTGCACGCCAACGTCACGCCGGAGATGGTGCAACATGCCGACGCACTGATCGCCTATCGCACCTATCCGCATGTCGACATGGCCGACACCGGCCGCGCCTCCGCGAAACATCTCGCGCTGCTGCTCGACGGCCATCGCTATGCCAAGGCGTTCCGGCAACTGCCGTTCCTGATTCCGATCAGCTGGCAATGCACCAACGACGAGCCGTGCAAGGGCATCTATCGCAAGCTCGCGGCGCGCGAGAACGACGACGTGCCGACGCTGTCGTTCGCGCCGGGCTTTCCGGCGGCGGATTTTCCCGGCTGCGGCGCCACGGTGTTCGCTTATGGCCGCACGCAGGCCGAGGCCGACGCTGCGGCGGATAGCGTCGCGCAACTGGTGATCGGCCATGAAAACGATTTCGACGGCCGCATCTATACGCCGGACGACGGTATCCGCCATGCCATGGAGCTGGCGACGCGCGCCAGCAAGCCGATCGTGATTGCCGATACCCAAGACAATCCCGGCGCCGGCGGCGATTCCGATACCACCGGCATGTTGCGCGCCCTCGTCCGCAACAATCCGCGCAAGGCCGCCATCGGCGTCATCTACGATCCCGCTTCGGCCAAGGCCGCGCACGCTGCCGGCGAAGGCGCGACGGTGACGCTGGCGCTGGGCGGCAAGTCGGGCATTCCCGGCGACGCACCGTATGAAGCAAGTTTCTTCGTCGAGAAGTTATCCAACGGCCAATTCGTCGCGCCGGGTCCGTATTACGGCGGCCGCGACATGGACATGGGACCGTCAGCCTGCCTGCGCATCGGCGACGTCCGCGTCGTGGTGTCATCGTACAAGGCGCAACTCGCCGATCAGGCGATGTACCGCTATGTCGGCATCGAGCCGACCGCGCAATCCATCCTCGTCAACAAAAGCTCGGTGCACTTCCGCGCCGACTTCGAACCGATCGCCGAGACGCTCTTGATCTGCGCCGCGCCCGGCGCCATGCCGGCGGATACCGCCGCGCTGCCATGGACGCGACTGCGCCCCGGCGTCCGCATCAAGCCGAACGGCCCGGCTTTCGCGCCGAAAACCTGAACGATCTCGATATTGTTGAGGCCGCCAAGGCCCCCATTGCAAAATCCGGCCGAACCGCCGAAAAGGGGGCGATGCGGGCGTGGCGAAACTGGTAGACGCAACGGACTTAAAATCCGTAGGGCCGCAAGGCCTGTACCGGTTCGATTCCGGTCGCCCGCACCAGTTGCCTCAGAATATCGTTTCTGCGGGTCAGTCGCGCCGCCCCGAGAACAACATGGCACCGGCGACGAACGCCACAGACAACATCGTCAGCGGTGCCGCGCGCACGCTGGTCCGCAACACGTCGACAAACACCGCAGCCGATCTTGCTTGCCAGCTTGCGCCATTCTCAAAGCGCTGGGAAGTTGCCTTTACGTCGACGATGGCACCCTCGACCGCCCGTCGCGCCTTGTTGAGGCTCGCGACGGCTTGATCTTGCGACGCAGGCGTGCCGCTTGCCGAACCCGGTTGCCCAGACGTTAGCGCGTCGCTCATCGGCGATCTCCCTGTGCGAATACTGAATAACGACTTGCACCGGCGTTCGGTTCCGCCAGTCGCAGCCGGACGCCCGCATCCCGTGCATGAACCCAGCGGCGGGTCAGCGCCGACGTCTATTGACTTGCGATGAAGTCGCGGCCGAAAATGCCGCATGCACGCGGTTTCTGCAGTCAATCAAATGCAGGCAAAACCTGCTTTCACGCCTCAGCGCCTACGCCCAGCGTCGCGCTCCGCCGCGCCTCGGACATTATCGCCCCGTCCCCACGATTATTGGATGCTCCCAGATGCCCAACCTCGAACGTATTGAAGGTTTCGCCGACGAGTTGACCGCAATCCGTCGCGATCTGCATGCCCATCCGGAAATCGGTTTCGAGGAGAAGCGCACGTCCGGCATCGTCGCCGACAAGCTGGCGCAATGGGGCATCGAAGTGCATCGCGGCCTCGGCGGAACCGGCGTCGTCGGGGTGTTGAAGGGCAAGGGCAACGGTGGCAAGCGCATCGGCCTTCGCGCCGATATGGATGCGTTGCCGATGGAGGAGAATACCAATCTGCAATGGCGCTCTACCATTCCCGGTCGCTTCCATGGCTGCGGCCACGATGGCCACACCACCATGCTGCTCGGTACCGCGCGCTATCTCGCCGAGACGAAGAACTTCGACGGCACCGTGCATTTCATTTTCCAGCCGGCGGAAGAAGGGCTCGGCGGCGCGCGCGCCATGATCAAGGACGGACTGTTCGAAAAATTTCCGTGCGATGAAATCTACGGGCTGCACAACGCGCCGGATCTCGGTCACGGCGAACTGGCGATCTTCCCCGGCCCCGGCATGGCGGGCGCTGATTTCTTCGACATCACGGTGACGGGCTTCGGCGCGCATGGCGCGATGCCGGAGCAATCGCGCGACCCGGTGGTGATCGCGATGAACCTCGGCCAAGCGCTGCAAAGCATCGTCAGCCGCAACGTCGATCCGTTGCAGTCCGCGGTATTGTCGATCACCAAGATTCATGCGGGCTCGGCTTACAACGTCATTCCGAACGAAGCGGTGCTGTCCGGCACCGTGCGCGCGTTCTCCGACAAGGTGCGCCACATGATCCGCGACCGCATGAAGACGATCGCCGCAGGCATGGCGCACGCCTTCCATGTCGAGATCAAGGTTGATATCCGCGACATCTTCAGCGTGCTGGTCAACAGCGAGGAGCATGCCAGGGTGGTGGCAGATGTCGCTCGCACCGTGGTCGATCCCGCCAAGGTCTACACCAAGTCGCGGCCGAAGATGGGCAGCGAGGATTTCGCCGATATGCTGCACGCCGTGCCCGGCGCCTATTTCTGGCTGGGCCACGAAGGCTCGGTGCCGGTGCACAATCCCGGTTACATTCTCGACGACAAGATTCTGCCGATCGGCGCCAGCATGTTTGCCCGCATCATTGAAACCCGGCTGCCGGTGTCGGCATGACGGCGCTGCACGAGTTCTCCGCCGTCGAACTGCTGTCGGGATATCACAGCAAAGCCTTCTCGCCGAGCGAAGTGCTGGACGATGTGATCACGCACATCGACCGATGGGAGCCGCATATCAAGGCGCTCTATGCGTTCGATCCCGACAGCGCCAGACAAATCGCAAAGGCCTCCACCGCGCGCTGGCAGAAGGGCGAGCCGATCGGATCCCTCGACGGCGTGCCGACCACGATCAAGGAAAACATCGCCACCAAGGGCGTGCCGGTGCCGCTCGGCGCGGCGACGACGACGTTGGTGCCCGCGGCTGCCGATGCCCCGCCATCGGCGCGGTTGCGTGAAGCGGGTGCGGTGATCTTCTCGAAAACGACGATGCCGGATTACGGCATGTTGTCGTCGGGCCTGTCGAGCTTCCATCCCCTTACCCGCAATCCGTGGGATTTGAGCAAGAACCCCGGCGGCTCCAGCGCAGGTGCCGGCGCTGCGGGCGCGGCGGGCTACGGGCCGCTGCACCTCGGCACCGATATCGGCGGCTCGGTACGCTTGCCCGCATGCTGGTGCGGCCTCGTTGCGCTCAAGCCAAGCCTCGGCCGCATTCCGATCGATCCGCCCTATGTCGGCCGCGTCGCCGGACCGATGACGCGTAGCGTCGATGACGCCGCGCTGATGATGAGCGTGCTGTCGCTGCCGGATCGGCGCGACAGCATGAGCCTGCCGCCCGCCGATATCGACTGGCCTGCGCTGGACGCGCCGGTCAAGGGCAAACGCATCGGCCTGCTGCTCGATCTCGGTTTCGGCGACAGGCTGGAGGACGAGGTGCGCAACACCGTGCAGGCAGCGGCGCGCGCATTTGAATCCGCTGGAGCATCCGTGAAAGAGGTTTCCGGCGTGATGACGCGCGAGAACCTCGAAGGGCTCGATGCGTTCTGGCGCGCGCGCTCGTGGGACGACTTGTCGAAGATGCCGCCGGACGTGCGCGCCAAGGCGCTGCCCTATATCTACCAGTGGGCCGAGGGCGGCGCGAAGCTGACCGGCGTCGATGTCGTCCGTGGCTTCAATGCCACCATGGCGATCCGTGCGGCAGCGTCGCAATTGTTCGCCGATCTCGATTATGTCATCTCGCCGGTGTCGCCGGTGGTGAAGTTCAATGCCGAACTCGCCGCGCCGCGCAACGATCCGGCGCAACCGTTCGAACACATCGTCTACACCGTGCCGTGGAACATGGCGGAGAATCCGGCGGCGTCGATCAACGGCGGCTACGATTCTGCGGGTTTCCCGATCGGCGTTCAGATCATCGGCCGCCGCTTCGACGATCTCGGCGTGCTGCGCATGGCCAAGGCGTTCGAGAGCCTGCGCGGTCCGCAGAAGCCGTGGCCTTCGCCGCCGAAGAGCTGAGCCGATGCAGTCATCCTGAGGTGGCGGCGCGCAAGCGTCGCCCTCGAAGGATGAACGGCCGAACGGATCAACGTCATCCTTCGAGGCTCGCTACGCTCGCACCTCAGGATGACGCCCTCCGGCTTAGAGCCCGCAATGACGCCAGAACTTAAGGAGGAACATCCCGCATGGCCTATCAGACGATCAAGTACGACGTCGCCGATCAGATCCTCACCATCACGCTGAACCGTCCCGACAAGCTCAATGCCTTCAACGCGACGATGATGACCGAATTGATCGCCGCGTTCGATCAGGCCGATGCCGACGATAACGTCCGCGCCATCATCGTCACCGGCGAAGGCCGCGCCTTCTGCGCCGGCGCCGATCTCTCCTCCGGCGCCGACACCTTCGACCGCGATGCCAAGCGCGGTCCGGTCAAGCGCACAGCCAGCGGCGATGTCGATTACAGCGATCCGAACATCCGCGACGGCGGCGGTCAGGTGACGCTGCGTATCTTCAAATGCCTGAAGCCGGTGATCGCCGCGGTGAACGGTCCCGCCGTCGGCATCGGCGTCACCATGCAGCTGCCGATGGATATCCGCATTGCCTCGGACACCGCGCGCTTCGGTTTCGTGTTCTCGCAGCGTGGCATCGTGCCGGAAGCGGCGTCGAGCTGGTTCCTGCCGCGCCTCGTCGGTATCTCGCAGGCGCTGGAATGGTGCTATTCCGGCCGCGTGTTTCCGGCGCAGGAAGCGCTCGCCGGCCGCCTTGTCAGCAAGGTCGTGCCGCCGGATCAATTGCTGCCGACGGCGCGTGAACTCGCCCGCAGCTTCATCGAGAAAACCGCGCCCGTATCTGTCGCGCTCATCCGTCAGATGATGTGGCGGATGCTGGGCGCCGACGATCCGATGGAAGCGCACAAGGTCGACAGCCGCGGCATCTACGCGCGCGGCCGTTCCGACGACGTCAAGGAAGGCGTTATGTCGTTCCTCGAAAAGCGCCCGGCGCAATTCAAGAACAAGGTGTCGACCGATATGCCATCGTATTTCCCGTGGTGGGACGAGCGGGGGTACAAGTAGACGCTCTTTCGCGATTTATGAGTACGTCCTTCCGGGGCGTGAGCTCTTGCGAGCGAGCCCGGAATCCATAACCACCACCGGGAGTATGAATTCGTGGCCTGCGCCAAGAGGCGCATCCCGGAATGACGAGTTGATACTCCTTTCAGTGAGACGCATCTTTCGAGGCTCGCCGCGAGCGGCTCGCACCTCAGGATGACGCGCATCACTCCATCATCAGCGCGACGCGGCCGATGGCCTTGCGGTCGATCAATAGCCGCATCGCCTTGGCGACATCGGCGAGCGGCAAGCGATGCGAGATGTTGGGGCGGATGCGCCCGGCTTCCGCCCATTCGGTCAGCGCCTTGATCCGCGCGACGCCTAGCTCCGGATTCTTGCGCGCCGCCTCGCCGGCCCGCACGCCGAGCACGCTGGCGCCCTTGATCAGCACGAGATTGGTGCGCGCAAGGCCGACGCCGCCGGTGAAACCCACAACCAGCAACCGCGCGCCCCAGGCGATGCAACGCATGCTCTCCTCGAACACCGCGCCGCCGACCGGATCGAACACGACATCGGCGCCGCGTCCGTCGGTGAGGTCCTTCACCGCTTCGCGCATCGGCTTGTGCCCGAGCAGGATGCCGTGATCGGCACCGCGCGCCTTGGCCGCCGCCAGCTTCTCCTTGTTCGACGCCGTCACGATCACCGTCGCGCCGAGCAGCTTGCCGACCTCCACCGCCGCCAGCCCGACGCCACCACCGGCGCCATGCACCAGCAGCACCTCGCCCGGCTTGATCTGCGCGCGATCGACCAACGCGTGATAGGCCGTGCCATGCGCCGCCAGAAACGTCGCGCCTTCCGCGTAATCGAATGTCGATGGCAATCGCACCAGATGCTCCGGAGTCACCGCCACCTCATCGGCAAAGCCGCCATGGCGCAGCTTGACGATGACGCGGTCGCCGATCGCAAAGCCGCGCGCATCCTTGCCGACCTCGATGACATCGCCCGCCGCTTCCATCCCCGGTGTGAACGGCAGATCCGGCTTGAACTGATACTCGCCGGCGACCATCAGGATGTCGGGAAAATTGATCCCGGCGGCGCGAATGGCGATGCGGATCTTGCCCGGCGCCAGCGGCATCCGGCAGATCGTCTCCACGCGGAGTTTTTCCGGTGGTCCGAGTTCGCGGCAGACGACGGCCTTCGGCATCAGGCCGCACCCGCCTTTTGCCGCTGCAAGACTTCGCGGATCAACGGCAGCCGGTCGTTGCCGAAATACATGTCGGTCTTGTTGATGAAAATCGTCGGCGAACCGAAGCCGCCGCGCGCCATCACCTCGTCGGTATTGGCCTTGAGCTGGTTCTTCACCGCCTGATCGCCGATGCCCGCGAAGAATTGCGCGGGATCGATCCCAACCTTCTTGCAGATTTCCGTCAGCACGGCGTCTTGCGAGATATCCTTGTCGTCGCCCCAATAGGCTTCGAAAACCGCGGTGGCGAACGGCACCATGGCGTCGTTGCCGAGCCAGATGCAGCCGCGCATCGCCTTGACGCTGTTCACCGGAAACACCGTCGGCGGCATCTTGATGGCAAGCCCGGCCGAACGCGCCCAATCGGCGAGATCCTTTTTCATGTAGCGCGCCTTCGGCACCACGGGCTTGTCGCGCGATGCATAGACGCTGGGATTGACGGTGTTGAAGATGCCGCCGACCAGAATCGGCCGCCACGAGATCGGCTCGCCGAATTCCTTCGCCAGCGGCTGGATGTTGTGGAAGGCCAGATAGGTCCACGGACTGGAGCAATCGAAGAAGAATTCGATCATGGGGCTTCCCTCAATTCACATCGCTAAGACTTCTGTATCGTCTCCCGCCACCCTGGGGCGCCGTCGCACCGCGGCGGCCTCTAAGGGTGACGGCTAAACGCCGTTTGCTCCCATCATCCGTCGAGGCTCGCAAATGCTCGCTCCTCAGGATGACGACTGTGCCGCCGTCCGCCTCCTGCGTCCTACCGTTGCGGCGCACCGATGCCGAACATGATGCGTCGCGATTCATCGTTGAACGGCTCCTTGACGAACTTGCCGATCGCCAGTCCCGCCTGCACCTGCGGCCGCGCGCGCACCTCCGCGTACCAGCGCTTGACGTTGGGATAATCGTCCAGCGTGAAGCCTTGCGCCTTGTGCGTCATCGTCCAGGGGAAACAGGCGATATCGGCAATCGAATAATCGCCGGCGATATAGCGCCCTGCCTTGCCAAGCTGCGTATCCAGCACGCGATACAGCCGCGCCGCTTCGCGGCGGTAGCGATCGATGGCATAGGGAATTTTCTCCGGGGCGTAGAGCAGGAAATGGCCATGCTGGCCGAGCATCGGCCCCAATCCACCCATCTGCCACATCACCCATTGCAGCACGGTGCTACGCCCGCGCATGTCCGAAGGCAACAGCCGGCCGGTCTTTTCGGCGAGATAGATCAGGATCGCCCCCGTCTCGAACACCGAGAAAGGCTCGCCGCCGTCGCTCGGCGCATGGTCGACAATCGCAGGGATGCGGTTATTGGGGCTGATGGCGAGGAATTCCGGCTTGAACTGATCGCCGGCACGGATGTCCACCGGGATGACCGTATACGGCAGCCCCAATTCCTCGAGCACGATCGAAATCTTCCAGCCGTTCGGCGTCGGGGCATAGTGCAGATCAATCATGGGCGTTCCGCTGCGGGAGATCGTTCCTCCATCCTACCCCCCTCTCGATACTTCGGCCAAATCGTATGATGGCATATGTACGTGGCGCTCCAGACATGGCAGACGAGACATAGCCCGTAAATTCCATCGCATGCACAATACCCGAGGAGGCCCCGCCATGCTGTTTCCTGCCACCAATGCCGGCTCGTTGCCGAAACCCGAATGGCTGGCTGAACCCAATACGCTGTGGGCGCCGTGGAAATCCTCCGGTGCCGAACTGGCGCGCGCCAAGCGCGACGCCACATTACTCGCGGTGAAGATTCAGGAAGATGCCGGCATCGATATCCTCACCGAGGGTGAGCAGGCGCGGCAGCATTTCGTCCATGGCTTCCTGGAGAATGTCGAGGGCATCGACTTCGCGCACCGGGTCGAGATGGGCATCCGCAACGACCGTTATAAAGCCATGGTGCCGCAGGTGGTGGCGCCGCTGCGCCTCAAGGGCCGCGTGCACGCCGATGAAGCCCGCACCGCGCGCGCCCACACCACGCGCCAGTTGAAGTTCACACTGCCGGGACCGATGACGCTGATCGACACCGTGGCCGATCGCCACTATGGCGACCGCGTGAAGATGGCGTTTGCCTTCGCCGAATTGCTCAACGAGGAAGCCAAGGCGCTGCAGGCCGATGGCGTCGATGTCATCCAGTTCGACGAGCCCGCGTTCAACGTCTACATGGCCGAGGTCAGCGACTGGGGCATCAAGGCGCTGGAGCGTGCCGCCCAAGGGCTGACCTGCGCCACCGCCGTGCACATCTGCTACGGCTACGGCATCAAGGCCAACATCGACTGGAAGAATGCGCTCGGCGCCGAGTGGCGGCAATACGAGCAAATCTTCCCGGCGATTGCCAAGAGCGCGATCCAGCAGGTCGCCATCGAATGCGTCAATTCGCGCGTGCCGCTCGATCTGCTCAAGCTGCTCGACGGCAAGGTGGTGCAGGCCGGCGTCATCGATGTCGCTAACGACACCATCGAGACGCCGGAGAGCATCGTCAAAACCGTCGAGGCGGTGCTGAAGTTCGTGCCGAAAGAGCGCATCGTGCTCACCACCAATTGCGGCATGGCGCCGATGCGCCGCGACATCGCCGAAGCCAAGCTCAATGCGCTCGGCGCCGGCGCCAAGCTGGCGCGGCAGCGGCTGGGGTGAAAAGATTGCGTGTCGAATCCCGATGATCGTCATGGCCGGGCTTGTCCCGGCCATCCACGTCTTGAATTCGGCAAAGACAAAAGACGTGGATGCCCGGCACGAGGCCGGGCATGACGAACGAAAGTTTGTCGATGTCGCTTAGGCCGTAACAGGCGTCGCTGCACTCGCATGCAGCACTGGCCGATAGCCCGCCAGCAACGCCCGCAACGTCGATGGCGGCGTGATGAGCATCGGCGCGACCGGTGCATCGGTGGTCTCCGCATAGCCATCGAACGACCACCGCAACGCCTTCCCGCCGCGCAGTACATAGCTCCCCTCGCCCGCTTGCACCATCGCCCCATCCGGCAGTTGGTCGAGCGGCAGCGGCAACGCGTGCAGCCGCTTGTTGCGGCCATCGCGCCGCTCGGTATCGAGGATCGCATCCATCTCCTGCGCACGCGGCGGCGGCGTGCCATTGCCTGCCGCCCACGCCGCACGAAAGGCATTGGCATCGGCGCGGCGGCAGAAGAAGCACGGACGATGCCCCGCAGCCAATGCCGTCGCCTCGTCGAGAAAGAACAGTTCGGTCCAGCTTCGTGTCGCCATCACCTTGCGCCGCCAGCCGCGAAACTCGCAGACGCAGGTGATCCACGCCTTGGTGGTCCAGCGGCGATTGAGCAGCGTACGCGTCGCCGGATCGTGGATGATGCCGCGATTGCCGGTGAAGGCGCCACGTTGCGGTGTTGCGACGATATCGCCGAGCGGCGTGACACGGTTCTGCAGGGGCATTATTAGACTCCCTTACGTTCATTTTGTTGCTCGCATCAACCCCACATCGTCATGGCCGGGCTCGTCCCGGCCATCCACGTCTTCTGTTATCGTAGTCAGCCAAGACGTAGATGGCCGGAATAAATCCGGCCATGACGGGTACGATAGCAATCAGTGAACGAGCCGTCAGGCCGTCAAGCCGCGCCGTCGCGGATCGGCGGCTGGAACGACAGGCCGGTGTCCCACGGAAAGAAGATCCAGGTGTCCTGCGAGACTTCGGTGATGAAGGTATCGACCAGCGGCTTGCCCATCGGCTTGGCATAGACCGCGGCCAGATGCGCCTGCGGAAACATCTCGCGCACCACGCGCGCCGTGGTGCCGGTATCGACCAGATCGTCGATCACCAGCAGCCCTCGCCCGCCCTCGCCGCAAAGCTGCGCGACATTATCCGACACAGCCTTGAGGATGGTCATGTTGCCTTTCGACTGATGGTCGTAGCTCGCCAGACAAATCGTATCGATGGTGCGAATGCCGAGTTCGCGCGCCACGATGGCCGCAGGCACCAGACCGCCGCGCGTCACCGCCGCCAGCGCCTGAAACGGCCCGGCGCCGTTCAGCCGCCACGCCAGCACGCGCGCATCGCGGTGGAACTGGTCCCACGACACAGGAAAGGCCTTGTCGGCGCGGGCCTGATCGATACTCTTGTCGGTTTGCTGCGCCACGACGCCCTCTACACCTTGCGAATGACCGCCGTCGCGGTCGCGGTCGCAATGATCTTGTGATCCTGAAGCAACTCGCCGCTGAGCTGGCAAACTTCCTTGCCGCGAAGCACCACGCGGCCAATGCCTTTGAGGGCGCCGGCTTTGGCGGGACGGTGAAACTGGACATTGAGACTAACCGTGGGCGCAAACTCGTTGGCGTCGAGCGTGGCAACCAGCGCCGGTCCCATGGTGTCGTCGAGCATGGCGGCAAGAAATCCGCCCTGCACGTTACCGACCGGATTGAGGAATTCGGGCTTGGCGTCGAAGTGAACCTCGATCGTGCCGCGATCCGGATCGATCAGGCCGAACTCGATACCCAGCGTCTTGGCGCAAGCCGGCGCTGGCCGCTTGCCGTCGACGATTTGCCAGAAGAGTGAATTCCTGTCCGCCATCGCTTGCACTCGTCGTCCCGTGATCTGCTAGCGCGCCGCCTTCAGTCCTTCCACCATCGCTTTCACCGCGTCCATCGCCGCGGTCAACTTAGCCTGGTCGCGCGAGCGCACCACGAGATTGGTGTTGGGTTGCTGGTTTTCGTCGAGAAACGGATAGCTGCCGATGATGGTGTCCGGATGCGCGTTGGCGATCTCGCGCAGCGGCCCGCCGACATCGCCTTCGCGCGCATTGGCGCGGACCGATTCCGACAGCATCTTGACGCCGGATTTCAGTTTCGGTGCGACGATATCCATCATCGCCTGCATGATCGACGGCACACCCGCCATGACGATGACATTGCCGATCATGAAGCCGGGCGCGAGAATAGTCGCGCTCTGGATCAGGTCGGCGCCGTCGGGAATGCGCGCCATGCGCAGCCGCGCCTCGTTGAGATCCTGCCCCTTGAAGCGCTCGCGGAACCGCGCCACCACCTCCGGGTGATGATCGATGCCGACGCCGAAAGCCTTGGCGACGCTGTCGGCGGTGATGTCGTCATGGGTCGGCCCGATCCCGCCGGTGGTGAACACGTAGTTGTAGCGGTGCCGCAGCGCGTTCAGCGCCGCGATGATGTCGGCCTCGTCGTCGGCGACGACGCGCACCTCCTTCAGGTCGATGGCGATATTGGTCAGGTACTCGGCGATGAAGCCGATGTTCTTGTCCTTGGTCCGCCCGGACAGGATTTCGTCGCCGATGACGAGGATTCCCGCGGTCACAATCTCGCTCATCAAATACCCCGCTCATGCTGAAGCTGCCGCTGCGGATATCGTAGCCGCCGGCAACTGCCGCTGAAATAAGCATTTCATCGCCCGTATTTCGGGCAATGTTTGCGAACTTTGTAGCAAACGCTGCAACTCCATGCATATCGCGCTGGCCCGAGCCTTGCTACCATCCGTTTCAGTAATGCACCGCTTGCATGGTCTCGGGGGACTTCCCACCAGATGGCAACAGCGTTCGACGAGATGCATGGCGCCGGCGAAACCATCCGCCCGGCCTATCAGGAACTAGCCCGCTGGCTTGCGGATCTGCCGCCGGATGCGCTGGAATACCGCCGGCAGGAGGCCGAACTGCTGTTCCGCCGCATCGGCATTACCTTCGCCGTCTACGGCGACACCGAGGCGCAGGAGCGGCTGATCCCGTTCGATTTGGTGCCGCGCATTCTTGCGGCAAAGGAGTGGGCGCTGCTCGAGCGCGGCCTGAAGCAGCGCGTCAAGGCCATCAACCTGTTTCTGCGCGACATCTATCACGGCCGCGACATTCTCCGCGCCAAGCTCATTCCCGACGACCTGATATTTCAGAATCCGGTGTTCCGCCCGGAGATGAACGGCCAGAACGTACCGCACGATGTTTACGTCCACATCGCCGGCATCGACATCGTCCGCGTCAGCCCGGACAATTTCTTCGTGCTGGAAGACAATGCGCGCACGCCCTCCGGCGTCTCCTACATGCTGGAGAACCGCGAAATCATGATGCGTCTGTTTCCGGACCTGTTCGCGCGGCATCGCGTCGCCCCGGTGGAGCGCTATCCCGACGAATTGCTGGCGACGCTGGCATCGGTCGCGCCGCATAGCGCCTCGGTCGAGCCGACCGTCGCGCTGCTGACGCCGGGTGTCTACAATTCGGCCTACTACGAGCATTCGTTTCTCGCCGACAAGCTCGGCATCGAACTGGTCGAAGGCCGCGACCTCATCGTCAAGAACGAAGAAGTGCTGATGCGCACGACCGAAGGGCTGAAGCGCGTCGATGTCATCTATCGCCGCGTCGATGACGATTTTCTCGATCCCCTCACCTTCCGTCCGGATTCCGTGCTCGGCGTGCCGGGCCTGATGTCGGCCTACATGGCCGGCAACGTGACGCTGGCGAACGCCGTCGGCACCGGCATCGCCGACGACAAGGCGATCTACAGCTATATGCCGGACATCGTGCGGTTCTATCTCGACGAGGAGCCGATCCTGAAGAACGTCCCGACCTGGCGCTGTCGCGAGCCGGACGATCTCGCTTACGTGCTGCAGCATCTCGACCGACTGGTGGTGAAGGAAGTGCATGGTTCCGGCGGTTACGGCATGCTGATCGGCCCCGCCGCGACCCGCGCCGAGATCGAGGACTTCCGAGCCAGACTGAACCACGATCCGTCCGGCTTCATCGCGCAGCCGACACTGGCGCTATCCACCTGCCCGACCAGCACGGCATCCGGGCTGGCGCCGCGCCACGTCGATCTGCGCCCGTTCGTGCTGACGGGACGTCAGCGCATGACGGTGGTGCCGGGCGGCCTCACCCGCGTCGCGCTGCAGGAAGGATCGCTGGTGGTGAATTCGAGTCAGGGCGGCGGCACCAAGGACACCTGGATTCTCGACGACGAGACGTGACTCTTACCCACGCGCAAGGAGACCGGCAAACCGCATGTTATCCCGCACCGCTGAGAACCTGTACTGGCTGGCGCGTTACGTCGAGCGCGCGGAATATCTCGCGCGCACCATCGAGGCGACGCTGCGCGCCACCGCTTTGCCAAACGCCTACGTCGGCAAGACCAACGAGTGGGATTCCGCACTGCTCACCGCCGGCGTCGCGGATGGATTCTACCGCCACTACGACGAGGCCGACGAGCGCAATGTCATCGACTATCTCGCGTTCTCGCTGGACAATCCGTCGTCGATCCGCAACTGCATGGATAACGCCCGGCTCAATTCGCGCTCCGTCCGCACCGCGTTGACCGGTGAAATGTGGGACACCATGAACAGCGGCTGGATCGAGCTGCAGCAGATGTGGCACAGCGTGCGGACGCGCGAGCAACTCGCCACATTCGTGCGCTTTGTTCAGGAGGTTTCGCTGCGCTTCGATGGCTCAGCCTATCGCACCATGCTGCGCAACGACGCCTACTGGTTCTCTCGGCTCGGCCTGCATCTCGAACGCGCCGACAACACCGCACGCATCCTCGACGTCAAATATCACATGCTGCTGCCGGAGAAAGAACATGTCGGCGGCCCGCTCGATTACTACCAGTGGACCTCGATCCTGCGTTCGGTGTCGGCGCTCACCGCCTATCATTGGGTTTACCGCGACACGCTCAAGCCGTGGCTGATCGCCGACCTGCTGATCCTCAATGACTCGCTGCCGCGCTCGCTGGCAAGCTGCTATGGCAATCTGGTCCGCAACCTCGACCAGATCGGCGTTGCCTACGGCCAGCATGGACCGTCGCAGCGCCACGCGCGCGGCATCCGCAACCGGCTGGAGCACGCCAGAATGGACGACATCTTCCAGCACGGCCTGCACGAGTTCATTCAGGAATTCCTTGGCGACAATTCACGGCTGGGTGAAATCATCGCCACGCAATATCTCAGTTGAGCAAACCTGCGCGCCGCCGCGCGATCCGGATACCGACATGCGCCTGCATCTGTCTCATGCAACGACCTACAGCTACGCGCCGCGCGCAAGCGGCATCATCCAGATTCTGCGCATGACGCCGCGCAACCACGACGGGCAGTATGTCGCCGACTGGCAGATCGATGTCTCATCGGACTCGCGGCTCGACATGCAACGCGATGCTTTCGGCAACATCACTCACATCCTGACTCAAGGTCCGACCAGCGAACTGACCATCAGCGCCGAGGGGATCGTCGAAACGCAAGACACCGGCGGTGTGCTGCGCGGGACCGATGAACACTTCCCGCCCGGCCTGTTCCTGCGCGCCACGCCCTTGACGAATAGCGATGCGGCGATGTCCGCCCTGACAGCAAACCTCGCGGCCGATCCTCGAGCCGACGCGTTGGGATTTCTTCATAAGCTGATGGTCCGTCTCAACGCCGACATGACGTTCGATCCGGACCCGACGCACAGCGGCACCTCCGCCGTCGAGGCCTTCACGCTGAAACGCGGCGTGTGTCAGGATTACGCGCATATCTTCATTGCCTGTGCCCGCAAGGCCGGCATTGCCGCACGCTTCGTCACCGGCCATTTTCGCCGCATCGACGGCATCGTGCATCAGGATGCCGGGCATGCCTGGGCCGAAGCCTTCGTTCCCAAACTCGGCTGGGTCGGCTTCGATCCGGCCAATGGCATCTGCACCACCGATGCGCATGTCAGGGTTGCAATCGGGCTGGACTATCTCGGGGCGGCGCCGGTGCGCGGCGCACGCTATGGCGGCGGGCTGGAAACCATGCATGTCGCCGTGACGGTGGATCAGGCCGGGCGGCAAAGCCAGTCGCAATAGGTTCTCCGCCGCGCCGGATGGTTGCCGAAACCGCCTCATTTGCGTAAGACGCAGGAGGCGTTTTGGGAACGACACGATGACGTATTGCTGCGGAATTCTGGTGCGCGATGGCCTGGTCATGATCGCCGACACGCGCACCAATGCGGGTCTCGATAACGTTTCGACCTTTCGCAAGCTGCATATCTTCAAGAACCCCGGCGAGCGCATCATGGCGATTGCCAGCGCGGGCAATCTCGCCATCAGCCAATCGGTGCTCAGCACCTTGAGCGAAGGTCTGCAGGATCCGATCACGGGCGAAACCGAAACGCTGATGAACGCGCCGACGATGTTTCAGGCCGCGCAACGCATCGGCCGCGCCATCCGCCACATCAATGCCACCGAGGGCGTCGCGCTGCACGCCGAGGATATCAACTTCGACGTCTCATTCCTGTTCGGCGGCCAGATCAAAGGGTCGCGCATGCGACTCTATATGATCTACCCCGCCGGCAACTTCATCGAATGCACCGTCGATACGCCCTATCTGCAGATCGGCGAACACAAATACGGCAAGCCGGTACTCGACCGCGCCATGCATTACGATGTCGAACTGTACGATGCGCTGAAGACCGGCCTGATCTCGATGGACTCGACGATGCGCTCAAATCTCGGCGTCGGCCTGCCGATCGATCTTCTGCTGGTGCGCAGCGATGTCTGCGACGCCGAACTCAGCCATCGCATCGAGGAAAACGAACCCTACTTCCACGACCTGCGCTCGCGCTGGTCGGCGGCGTTGCGCGCCGCGCACCAGAATATTCCGCGCCCGCCCTACAAGAGCGAGCCCTGAAAGATCGGCAGCCTCACAATGCGGCGCCGGTCATTGCCGGGCTCGATCCGGCAATCTATTATTCGCAGCACAACGATCCGGACTCCCGGCGACCGGGACGTTCGCGACAACACATAGGGCGGAAATTCATGACCACTTCCAGCAAGATTGCGCTCGTCACGGGTGCGGGCACCGGCGTCGGGCGCGCGGCATCGCTGGCGCTGATGAAGGCAGGATACACCGTGGTGCTGGCCGGCCGCCGCCGCGACAAGCTGGAGGAAACACAAAAGCTCGGCGCCACACACGGCAAGAGCCTGCCTGTCCCCGCCGACATGGCCGATCCCGCCTCGATTGCCGCCTTGTTCGCCAAGATCACCGACAGTTTCGGGCGGCTCGACGTGCTGTTCAACAATGCCGGCATGGGCGCGCCGCCGGTGCCGTTCGAAGACCTCAGCATCGAGCAATGGAAAGCCGTGGTCGATACCAACCTCACCGCGCCGTTCCTGTGCACACAGCATGCCTTCCGCATCATGAAGGACCAGACGCCGCGCGGCGGCCGCATCATCAACAACGGCTCGATCTCCGCGCACGCGCCACGGCCGTTTTCGGCGGCTTACACCTCGACCAAGCACGCCATCACCGGGTTGACCAAATCGAGCAATCTCGATGGCCGCGCTTACGACATCGCGGTCGGCCAGATCGATATCGGCAACGCGGCGACACCGATGACGGACCGCATGGTCGAGGGCGTGTTGCAGCCGGACGGCCGCAAGATGCCGGAGCCGCGCATGGACGCCGACGCCGTCGGCAACGCCGTCGCCTACATGGCGAGCCTGCCGCTCGATGCCAACGTGCTCTTCATGACGGTGATGGCGACCAAGATGCCGTTCGTCGGCCGCGGGTAAAGCACAGCGTTATCCCAAGGTTGACCCCTCACTCTGTCGCCCCTGAGGTGGCTGTGTTCTTGTTCGGCCGATAAAAAGTTTAGACGGCGTCATCCTGAGGTGCGAGGCGCTCTGCACGCCGAGCCTCGAAGGATCGCCGCCGCCCTTCGAGGCCGTCGCTTCGCGCCGGCACCTCAGGGTGACGGGTAAACGCTGCGATCCATACCGACCACGCGCCGCCCCTACTCCAACCTCTCGACCTTGCGCAGCGTGGGAAACAGTTTCATCCACAACAGCGCCACCGCGATGGTACCGACACCGCCGAGCACCGCTGCAGGAACGGTGCCGAGCAATGCCGCCGTCACGCCGCTTTCGAACTGGCCAAGCTGGTTCGACGCATTGATGAACAGGAAGTTCACTGCGCCGACGCGGCCGCGCATGTCGTCAGGCGTCGCCAATTGCACCAGCGAGAAGCGGATGACGACGCTGACGGTATCGGCCGCGCCCATCACCGCCAGCGCCAGAATCGATAGCCACATCGCCGTCGATACGGCGAACACAATGGTCGCCACGCCGAACACGATGACGGCTTGAAACATCCGCATGCCGACACGGGTCTCGATGGTGAAGCGCGTCAGCACCGCCGTCATCAGCAAAGCGCCGACCGCGGGTGCGGCCCGCAGCAGGCCAAGCCCCCACGGCCCGGCATCGAGAATATCGCTCGCATAGATCGGCAGCAGCGCCACCGCACCGCCGAGCAGCACGGCGAAGAGATCGAGCGAGATGGTGCCGAGAATGGCCGGGTTGTGCCGCACGAATGACACGCCGGCGAACACCGCCTTCAACGACGTCGCAGTGTGGCTGACGACGGCGCGCTCGCGCACGATGACAACCGCGAGCAACGCGCCCAGCAGCCACAGCACGAGCATCACGACATAAGGCAGGCTCGGCGCCACCGCATAGGCAAGGCCGCCGACCGCAGGCCCGGTGATGGTGACGACCTGCGCCGCACCCGTCGAAATCGCCGTGCCGCGCTGCACCTCGCCTTCCGGCACGACGCCCGGCAGCAACGCGGCGATGGCCGGGCTTTCGAAACCGGTCGCCAGACCGAGTACAGTCATCGCGATGAATATTCCCGGCACGCTGATCCAGCCGCCGAACGTGCCCAGTGCGAGATATGCGGCGGTCAGCGCCTCGACGAGCTGACAGAGCGCGATGACCCAACGGCGATCGTAATGGTCCGCGGCATGCCCGGCGACGAACACCACCAGCGCCGAGGGCACGAACTGCACCAGCCCGATCATGCCGAGATCGAAGGCGGAGCCGGTCAGTTCATAGACCTGCCAGCCGACCGCGACGGCCGCGATCTGCGTGGCGAACCGCGTGCAACTGCGCGTGCCGAGATAGAACAGGAATGGCCGGTGGGTGAAGAGCATGAGACTCGCGACAGCAACGCCGGATCGGCGTCATCGGCTATAGCATGCCGCCCGCATCTAGCGAGGGCCGCAAATGGCGGGCTCGACCTCTCAGGCCGCATGACTGTGCTGTTGGCAGCAACGCGCGACTCCTTATCTTCCGCGGTAGCTTTTGTCGTCGCTGCGAAAGCAGGGGCCCATTCCCCCTTAAGCTGGATGAGGTCAGAGCGCTTGGTCATTGCGAGCACCCGGATCGGCGCTTTGCGCCGTCCGAGCACAGGCTCCGCGAAGCAATCCAGAAGCCACAAGGAAGGACTGGATTGCTTCGTCGCTAAAGCCCGTGCTTGGACAGTGCGTAGCACTGATCCAGGTACTCCTCGCAATGACGTAAGGGACGACGCCGTATTTACAGTTGCGGCCGATGTCTATGCCGGCAGCTCTTCGGTCCCGAAATCCGCCGGCAGGATGATCTCGAGCAATTCGGCATCTTCAGAATAATCGTTGATCTTGTGCTTGATCTTCGGCGGCTGCGTCCACGCGCTGCCCTGCCGCATGATGATCTCGCCCTGCCCCTCGAGTTCGGTTTTCACCCAACCCTTCAGCACGTAGACCATCTGGAATTCGGTGTCGTGGAAATGCAGCTTCGATACCACCGCGGGATCGCACGGCTCGGTGAAGCGCAGCACATGCGCGCGCACCATGCCGTCGGTGGCATCGACGATGCCGAGATCGCGATACTGCGCATAGGCGCGCAGACCGGATTCGAAATCGGCGTTGTTATAATGACTGACGGCGACACGCTGCGGCATGCGTGCAGGCTTGGCCGGTCGAGTGCTGGCGGCGCGCGTAGGATTCGCGGCCACGTTGCCGCGCGCGGCCTTGCTGGCGCGCGCTGTCGTGACACGGCGCGATTTCGCCGCGACAGCTTTCGCGGCCTTGCCTTTCGCGGATTTGGCTTTGGCAGCTGTCTTCACTGCAGGCTTGCGCGCTTTGGATGTCTTGCGCGCGGTGGATTTTGCGGCGGTGCGGGTTTTGCTTCGCTTGGACTTCGCCATCGATCGTCTCCCTTCCGGCAATTGCGGCGATGCAGACTCACCGTCGTGTGAGTCAGCATCGCATCGCGGAAGGTTAGTCGCGCGGGCCTCGAGCGACAATGCGCAATCGCGGCGCGCATGGATCACAATGTCGGCGATGACGTGCGCCGCGTTGCGCGCTCAGTGCAACCGGAAGACGCCGTCGACGGCGCGCAGTTCGGCCGGCTTGATGAGTTTCGAATGCGCCACCGTCACCGAGAACAGCGGACCGTCCAACGACTTCTCCCAGAACGCGAGAAAATCCTGCAGCGCGGGAAACTTCGGGAACAGGTCGTAGTCCTGCCAGACGTAGGATTGCAGCAGCCACTTCCGATCCGGGCGGCGATAGAGAATTTCTGCCGTTGTCAGCCCGTAGCCCAGGACCTGCTTGCGAAAGTCCTCGGACACCTCACCCTTCGAGACCATGCCATACCTCCTCGGGAGGCAGCGCCGCGGCAAACAGGGGCCGGCTTTGCGGAAGCGCTTCAACCTCCTCCGTGACCGCCTCCGGACCAACGAACCGCTTGGCCACCAGATCCAAAGCCGAGTCATGAAGAAAATGTGACGCACGTGACCCGCTCATCACAAGCTTAAAAGTTTAATAATGTGTATATAATTCCAGCGTTAGCAGCGACTTACCGCAACTGCTAACAGCACAGGGAGTGGTCCCCGGCACCCCGCGTTAACAACGCCGCACGGAAGTTGGCAGTCGTTCCCTCAGAGCGCCAAAATTTTTGCCACCGCCCCTTGCCCATTGGCGCCGCCCAGACTATCTCCAGAAGGTCGCGATAGCACTCACCTATCTCGACTGCTAATTCCAAAACACTAACGTCATCAATTTGTTAGGAGGACTGCATGAAATTCCGTCCGCTTCACGACCGCGTCGTGGTCAAGCGCATCGACGCCGAAGAGAAGACCGCAGGCGGCATCATCATTCCAGACAGCGCCAAGGAAAAGCCCTCGCAGGGCGAGATCCTTTCGGTGGGTCCCGGCGGCCGCGACGAGTCCGGCAAGCTGATCCCGATCGATCTCAAGGTTGGCGATCGCGTGCTGTTCGGCAAATGGTCGGGCACCGAAGTCAAGATCGACGGTCAGGAAGTCCTGATCATGAAGGAGAGCGACATCATGGGCGTTCTCGAAGACTCCGCCGCGAAGAAGAAGGCCGCCTGAGCGCCCTTCCCCGTCCCGTTCACTTTCAAGGAAATCCAACATGGCTAGCAAAGAAGTCAAATTCGGCGTCGAAGCGCGCGACAAGATGCTGCGCGGTGTCGACATCCTCGCCAATGCGGTGAAGGTCACGCTCGGTCCGAAGGGCCGCAACGTCGTGCTCGACAAGTCGTTCGGCGCTCCCCGCATCACCAAGGACGGCGTCACCGTCGCCAAGGAGATCGAGCTCGAGGACAAGTTCGAGAACATGGGCGCGCAGATGGTGCGCGAAGTCGCCTCGAAGTCCGCTGACGCGGCCGGCGACGGCACCACCACCGCCACCGTGCTGGCGCAAGCCATCGTCAAGGAAGGCGCCAAGTCGGTTGCGGCCGGCATGAACCCGATGGACCTCAAGCGCGGCATCGACCTCGCCGTCGAGGCAGTCGTCGCCGACCTGCAGAAGAATTCCAAGAAGGTCACGTCGAACGAGGAGATCGCCCAGGTCGGCACCATCTCCGCCAACGGCGACAAGGAAATCGGCGACTTCCTCGCCAAGGCGATGCAGAAGGTCGGCAACGAAGGCGTCATCACCGTCGAGGAAGCCAAGTCGCTCGACACCGAACTCGATGTCGTCGAAGGCATGCAGTTCGACCGCGGCTACATCTCGCCGTACTTCGTCACCAACGCCGACAAGATGCGCGTTGAAATGGACGACGCCTACATCCTCATCAACGAGAAGAAGCTGTCGTCGCTCAACGAGCTGCTGCCGCTGCTCGAGGCCGTGGTGCAGACCGGCAAGCCGCTGGTCATCGTCGCGGAAGACGTCGAAGGCGAAGCGCTCGCCACCCTCGTCGTCAACCGTCTGCGCGGCGGCCTGAAGGTTGCCGCCGTCAAGGCGCCGGGCTTCGGCGATCGCCGCAAGGCTATGCTGCAGGACATCGCGGTGCTGACCGGCGGTCAGGCCATCAGCGAAGACCTCGGCATCAAGCTCGAGAACGTCACGCTGCAGATGCTCGGCCGCGCCAAGAAGGTGATGATCGACAAGGAGAACACCACCATCGTCAACGGCGCCGGCAAGAAGGCCGACATCGAGGCGCGCGTGGCGCAGATCAAGGCGCAGATCGAGGAAACCACCTCGGATTACGACCGTGAGAAGCTGCAGGAGCGTCTCGCCAAGCTCGCGGGCGGCGTCGCGGTGATCCGCGTCGGCGGCGCGACGGAAGTCGAAGTGAAGGAGCGCAAGGATCGCGTTGATGACGCGATGCATGCGACCCGCGCTGCGGTGGAAGAAGGCATCGTGCCGGGCGGCGGCGTCGCTCTGCTGCGCGCCTCCGAGCAGCTCAAGCGCATCAGGACGCAGAACGACGACCAGAAGACCGGCGTCGAGATCGTCCGCAAGGCGCTGTCGGCTCCGGCTCGCCAGATCGCCATCAACGCAGGCGAAGACGGCTCCGTCATCGTCGGCAAGATCCTCGAGAAGGAGCAGTACAACTACGGCTTCGACTCGCAGAGCGGCGAATACGGCAACCTGGTCTCCAAGGGCATCATCGACCCGACCAAGGTGGTGCGTGCGGCGATCCAGAACGCGGCTTCGGTCGCGGCGCTGCTGATCACCACCGAGGCGATGATCGCCGAGCTGCCGAAGAAGAACGCCGGCGGCCCCGCAATGCCTCCGGGCGGCGGCATGGGCGGCATGGATTTCTGATCCAGCGGCTCAGGCGATTACATCAATCGAAAATACAAAACCCCGGCAGCGATGCCGGGGTTTTTGTTGTAAGTCACATTCGTTATTGCCCGGCTCGGCACGACAAGCCGCGCCCTTTTGCTTATTGACCCCTCTATGTCAGATATTCAACCATCTGATGGTTCGAATCAAAAAAGGCACCCTCACGGGTGCCTTATCTCTGGGAAGTCGAGGATTCGTCCACCCGAAGGTAACTGCCAATCTGATCTCGACTTTTCGGCTCCTAGAATAAAGGTCAGGGATAAAAAGTCAATGGCGTTCCAAGACGAAGATGTCGCACCAATTACCCTTCTATTGTCGCCTGAGCGTCTGGGTAAACTTACCCAGCTTACGGGTTCCGCCCACACAGCAGTCGAATTGCACCAAGAAACCCTTAGTCTCGGTGCGTCGCTAATGAATACAACCGCAACGATCGAAATCGCTTTGCGAAACTCCATCTGCGAGATTCTCAGCCAACACTTTCGAAAGCCCGATTGGCTCCGGCAACCACCGCTCCCTTTTCAATGGCGCGAATCTGAAACGAAAAAAGTCGCACTAGCATTAGATAGCGCCAGACGGGCCGAATATTCAAAGCTGTCGCAAGCTGAAAAGGCGGAATTGGACGTAAAAGCATTCCCAAGTGGAAGACCACCCAATACTCCTCATCTAAGGCGAGTACGGGCACGACGGGAACACATCATAGTCACAGAAGGAAAGGTTATAGCGGAGCTTACACTATATTTCTGGAAACGGCTTTACGGCCACGAATACGAACAAACACTTTGGCGCACCGCCTTAAAACGCACTTTTCCCAACAAGAAGATTGGGCGAGCAGATGTGGCTCAAAAACTTGAAGATATTTATCAGTCGCGAAACAGACTGGCCCATCATGAGCCAGTGCTGCACAAAAGATTTGAAGACACATTGTCCGCGATAAAGTTTGTCATCGAAAATCTTGGAACTCGTTCGCCGAGTACCGACACACCCCTCTCTCGACTATTAACTGAACAAATTCATAGCGTCACCGCGCAGGCCAAAACTCTTCATGATCGCTTGGCGTCCTTCAAGATCGAGCCCAACAGTTTGCCGAAAAGTCAGCGGCACTAATTTAGAAGTTCGGGATGCTCGTTGAGATAACCCCAAGCCCAAGGCTGTATAATGTAGTCAAACCCATGGATCGTGCCCATCGAACTTCCGCGAACAATAATTTTTGCATTCTGCAAAGCATTGACCACTCCACTTTGTAGAGGAAGGCTCTGACTTCGCGTTCGATTATCAACGTAAAAGGCCAAAATTTCTTTTTCCTCAGGTGTCAAATTGTGAAGATGCCTTCTATGCTGCCGCACCCAAAGAGCTTGATTTATCCACGGCCAAACGAATGAAACTACTGACGACAGAATCGTTGTTACAACGATGCAAATCGCAACAACAAAACTTAGACCAATATACAAGCGGTATTCTGTAACAAGTTGAGTCAATCCGAGTATCTGCAAAAAATGTTCGTTGGCGAACAAAAGAACTCCGGCAGCAGTGCCTACTGAGAATATTATCTTGGTAGGTAGTTTTAGAGCAGTCACTGCAGCACTAATATCAATCATTGCACTCTTCTAGTCTTTCTCATGAAACGAATGGGAAAGTCTGCCTCCAGAGCCATCTATATAGCAAGCGGTTCAACCGATTTTACGTCATTTTCTATCGTAAGATTACACTCTTATCATCCGCCGTGATCGAGTGCTATCGCGACCGTTACGGTTCGGGGGCTACATGCGGTGGCCGCTTCGGGCGATCAATTCGTTTCTGTGAAAAATAGTCCGCGCAGCTGACGGCGCGACTCTCGAACGACCGTAGTTGCGTAGTCCCAGACGTGGCAAGACGTGGATCGCGGGACAAGCCCGGCCATGACGAGTCATCGGGATAATGCGGCGCGCGGCTTCGCGACACCCCTCGCATCATCACTCCACCGACCGCGTCGCCACCCCTACCCCTGCTTGAACATCTCCATCGCGCGTTTCTGTAACTCGGCGTCGCTGACGTCCTCGATGTGCGTGGCGATGTACCATTGATTGCCGGCGGGATCGGTGACGCCGCCGGAACGGTCGCCGTAAAACATGTCCGTCGGCGGCATGATCTCCTTGCCGCCCGCCTTGATCGCGGCGGCGTAGACCTCATCGACATTCCGCACATAGACATAGAGCATCGCGGGCATCGCCTTGGCGCGCTCCGACGCATTGCCGATCATCACCCGCGCATCGCCGACGCGCAGCGTCGCGTGCATCAGCTTGCCGTCCGGCCGCCGCGTCGGCCGATGGTCGAACTCCGCGCCGAACGCCTGCTGCATGAAGGCGATCACCGCCTTGGCGTCGTCGGCGACGAGATAGGGCGTGACCGTGTGAAATCCATCGGGAACGGGCTTGGCGGTCGAGGACATCGCGATCTCCTTGCAAGCGGGTGACACCGTGACGGCACGCAGGTTAACACGCCGCGGCGCGAGACGTTTCCGGATCGCGGCTGACGCGACGCCGCAGCATGCGGAACCCCGTCACCCTGAGGCGCTGTCGCGCAGCGACAGCCTCGAAGGGCGACGGCCGCATCCCTCGCAGCCCACGCTTCGCGTGCCGCACCTCAGGATGAGGGCAAACTCAAAACCCTTGACAAATTCGCAAAACTAGGATTTAATTCCTCTTGTCTCGTCCCGATGAGAGGGGCGTATCGCGATCGTCACGGTTCGCGGGGCGGGATGCGGTGGCCGCTGGCGGCGCTCGGTTCGTGGCTGTGAAAAGCAGCGCGAACGACGACAACGCTGTTCGCGGACGTCCGAAGTCGCGTGGTCCCGGCGTCGCGATGCTGACGTCGAAAGGATACGGGAGGGTCCGTCGCCCGCGTGGCGGTGGACAACACTCACGATCAAGAACGGTGGCGAAAAAGCCGTCCACCGGGGAGAGCGCGAACGAGGCCGTTCCAACCATCGTGTGCGGAACGCCGGACGGTGTCCGGTGCGACCGTGGCGACGACACTCGTGTGCTTTTTACTTTTGCACACGGGGCTGCGGACGCGATCGGAGCGTCCGGCGTTCCGCGCGCCCTCTTACGAGGGCGAAGGGACAAGCGCCCCACCCGTTCGCATCGCGCGCGGGAACAATTCGGCATGCGCCGAAGCGATTAGCACTTCGATCAATTGTCAGCACGGCACCGCGAGGCCTAAGACCAAAAGACAATCATCGTCAGGAAACGCCATGTTCGCAGTGATCTTCGAGGTGCAGCCAAAAGCCGACAAGTGGGACGCCTATCTGGGTTACGCCAAGGCGCTGAAGCCGGAGATCGAGAAGATCGACGGTTTCGTCTACAACGTCCGCTATCGCAGCCTGACGCGCGAGGGGCTGCTGGTGTCGCTGTCCGGCTGGCGCGACGAGAAGGCGCTGATCCGCTGGCGCACCCACGCGCTGCATCACAGCGTGCAGGAGAAAGGCCGCTTCGAGGTGTTCGGCGACTATCACCTGCGCGTCGGCGAGATCACCGGCGACAGCCGGTTGCCGGCCGGGCACGAGCTGCGCGATCAGCGGCTCGATACCACCGCCGCCGGCAAGGCCACGACGGTGACGCTGATCGATGCATCGCGAGACGCGGTGTGGATGAAGAACGCCGGCGCCGACGCGGTCGCGGCGTGGCTCGGGCTCGATACCAAGGCCGACGGGCTGGTGGCGTGGGATGTGTTCGACGCCATCCTGACGCCGGGCGATGCCATCCTGCTGCTGTCGTGGCGCGACCAGGCGGCGGCCGACGCGTTCGAGGCGCGCGCGGCGTTGCCGGATGGCGCGCGGGTGCGGCGCGTCCGCATCATCCGCGATTACGGCATGTTCGATCGCCGCGAGGCGCCGCAATTCTATCCGGACGTCAAGGGAGGCGCGACGATTCACGCATGACGCCGCGCGCGGCGGCGCTCACTTCGCGAGTTCGGGCGGCGGTGAGCGGTCCAGCACATCGCCCTTGGCGCCATCGAGCAGATCGAGCGCGAAGGTTTCGATCAGCAGCGGCCCGCGATGGCGCTGCAATTCGGCGACGCGCTCGACTTTGGCGAAGGTCTGCTGCAGTTCGGGATGCGGCACGTCGATGTCGTCGATGAACAGCAGCTTGCCGTTCAGCGTCGCGGCATCCGGCTCCGGCATGTTGACCCAGCGGATACGCTCGAAGCGTTCGGCGACGCAGGTGCCTTTCGGGAGGTAGAACCTGAGCCAGCCGGTGGTGCCGTAGTCCATCGTCAGCACGCAAGTCGCCCCGGTCCGCGCGCGCACGGTTTCGATGTTTTGCGCCAGTTCGCGCCAGCCGACGCCGACGCTCCTCACGCTGGCATCCCTGCGGTATGCGCTCAGCACGCCAGTGTTGGCCTGCACGACGAGAGCCACGAACATCGCGACCCCACCCGCCACTGCCCAGCGCCGGCAGAAATCAACGAGACGCTGCGCCCGCTCGCCCCACGTCACGGCGTTGGCCGCCACCGCCGCGGCCATGACAAAAGCCGGATACACCGGCCCGAACCAGTTGGCTTCGACGCGGCTATGCAGCGAATGCCAGACGAAATACAGCACGATGATCCACAGCATGGCATTGATCAGCGTACGCACCGCGAGCACCCCGGCACGGCGCGTCAGCAAGGCGTACAGGCCCATCGCACCGAGAATGAAAACCAGCGGCGTTGCAAACAGGAACTGCGTCGGCAGGATCTCGATGACGTACTTCAGCGTCAGATGCTCGATGCGTGCGCGTCCGAACTGCTTGATGAACGACACCCACTGGTGGTCGGCGTTCCACATGATCACCGGCGCGAACAGCGCGAATGCGACAATGCCACCAAGATACGGCCATGGCGAGATCAGCCAGCGGCGCAGCTTGGGGACCATAACCAGCCACAGCAGAATGGCCGGCCCGAAGAACAGCGCCGAATATTTCGACAAGAGCGCTGTGCCGACCGCCGCCCCTACTCCCAGCCACCACACGCCGCGCCCGGTCGTGAGCACTTTGGCAAGGCCGAAGAGCACGAAGCTCGACGCGACCATCAGCGGCGCGTCGGGCGTGACGATCATGGTGCCGACCGCGACCATCATCGTGACGTTCAACAGAATGGCGGCGCTTGCGGCGACACGGCGACCGCCGAACAGCATCGCGGCGCTTTCGTACACCGCCCAACTCATCGGCAGTGCCAGCAGGATCGAAAACAGACGAACCCCGAGTTCGGTATCGCCCGCCAGCATCGTGCCGAGGCGGATCACCAGCGCGACCATCGGCGGGTGATCGTAGTAACCGCCGGCGAGATGCTTCGACCATGTCCAGTAGTAGGCTTCGTCGAACGTCAGGGGAGTCCACGCCGCCGCAATCAAGCGGATCAGGACAAGCGCAGCAATGATCAGCCAAGTATGGCGCAGACTACGCGCTTCGCTGGCCGTCATCGCAGCATCATCGCTTGCGCCAGACGAAGACGCCGGACATGGCGTAGTTCCACACAACGCCCATCAGCGCACCCGCCGCACCGGCGAGCCACCAGATCGGGCGCTGGTCATACACCGAGAAGGCAACGCCGACATTTGCCAGCAGGCCGACGCTGCAGACCAGATAGAACACCAGGAGGCCGGACAGGATTGCAAAGCCCTTCAGCCGCTGGTCGCGATAGGTCAGGAAGTTGTTGAGCAGAAAATTGCTGGTCATCGCCACCACCGCGCCCAGCACGTGCGCCTCGGTGAACGGCACATCGAACACATTGAATGCAACATCGAGCGTCAGCAGATGCACAAACAATCCGACCGACCCGACGAGCGCGAACAACAGGAAGCGCAGCGAAACGGCATCACCTGTCAGCTTCGCGAGGATCAACCCAAGGAAGTCCAGCGCGACCATCGAATCCAGCTTGCTCTCGCCGGCCAGCCGCGATCCGAACTTGAACGGCACCTCGACGGTCCGCAGGCTGCCCCGCGCGGTCGCAACGATATCGAGCAGGATCTTGAAGCCGTGGACGGAAAGCTGCGGCGCTATCTGCTCGAAGCGATCTCGGCGCACCATGAAGAAGCCGCTCATCGGATCAGCGATCGCAACGCGCAGTAACCTCTTGGCGATCAGAGTGGCGAACTCACTCACGCCGCGGCGCTGCCGGTTAAAGCTGTCGGCGCTGCCGCCTTCAATGTAACGGCTGCCGACCACCAGCTCGGCCTCGCCGCTGCGCAACAGACCGAGCATCTTCGGCAGCTGTGTCTCGTCATGCTGCAGATCGGCGTCCATGACGGCGACATATGGAGCGCTCGACGCCAGAATACCTTCGATACATGCACCGGACAGGCCGCGTCGGCCGATGCGACGCAAACAACGAATGCGTGGGTCTTGCTGGGCAAGATCTCGCACCACCTGCCACGTGTCGTCCGGCGAATTGTCGTCGACGAAGACCACTTCCCAGGACAGGCCGGCAAGCGTCGTCTTCAAGCGTTCGAACAACGTCACGACGTTGTCCCGCTCGTTAAAGGTAGGCACGACGACGGAAAGCTGGGGCGCAAGTGCCGCCGGCGATGGGGTCGGAAGTGCCGTTCGAAGGGCTTCGTTCATGGCGCCAGCATATATCCGCGTCGTTCCACGCTGCCAAGGCGAGAGCTTCCGCGATCCGACGAAATAGCCTGCTGTATAGGGGAAATCGGCCCAAATGGCCCAAAAACAGCAACGGCCACAAATACCACGGCGCGCGTACATCCGGCGCGACCAATGTTATCCTGTGGCCGTTTCGGCGATGGAGCGGGGGAAGCATCGACATCACCGTTAAAAGCCAGATAGGAACGATCGTGACGTTCCGCAAGGGGATGCCGGATGGCAAAAAAGACCGGAAAAATCTACGTCGGGATCGGCGGATGGACCTTCGCTCCCTGGCGGGGCGTATTTTACCCAGAGAAGCTTCCACAAGCGAAGGAACTCGAATACGCCGCAAACCACCTGACCTCGATCGAAATCAACGGCACCTATTACGGCTCGCAGAAGCCGGAAAGCTTCCGCAAGTGGGCGCGAGAGGTGCCCGACGGCTTCATTTTCTCAGTCAAGGGACCTCGCTTCGCCACCAACCGGCGTGTGCTGGCCGAAGCCGGCGACTCGATCAAGCGATTCTACGATTCCGGCGTGCTCGAACTGGGCGACCGGCTCGGCCCGGTGCTGTGGCAGTTCGCACCGACCAAGAAATTCGACGAAGCGGATTTCGGCGCGTTTCTGGAACTGCTGCCTCGCGAACTGGAGGGGCGCAAGTTGCGCCACGTCGTCGAGGTCCGGCATGATAGCTTCTGCGTCGCCGCCTTCCCGGCCCTGCTGCGCCGCTTTGGTATTCCCGTCGTCTTTGCGGAGCACTTCACCTATCCGGCGATCGCCGATGTTACCGGCGACTTCGTTTACGCACGGCTGCAGAAAGGCAGCGATGACATCAAGACCGCCTATCCACCCAAGGCACTTGATGCGTGGGCCGACCGTTTTCAAACGTGGGCCGGTGGCGGCGAGCCGTCCGATCTGCCGCGGGTCGGTACCGCCTCCGCAAAAAAGGTCGCGCGCGACGTTTTCGCCTATGTCATCCATGAAGGCAAAGTGCGGGCACCCGCAGCAGCGATGGAACTGATCAAGCGCGTCAAATAAATGCTCAGGCGATCTTTATGGCACGCGGCAGAAAAAGCATTTTCACCATCGGATATGAGCAGACGCCGGCGAAGGCGGTACTCGACGAGCTGCAGCATGCGGGAGTCAAACTGCTGGTGGATGTCCGCGCTGTCGCCGCTTCCCGGCGCCCGGGATTTTCCAAGACTCAGCTTGCCACCGGACTCGCCGAGCGTGACATTTCATATCTGCACCTACGTGGACTGGGGACGCCGAAGGAGGGCCGCAATGCTGCGCGCAGCGGCAAGTTCGGCGAGCTTCATCGCATCTATGCAGCTCACCTGAAAACGCCGGAGGCCAGGGAGCAACTGGATGAGCTGACAACGCTCGTCACCAAGTCCGGTCCAGTGTGCATTTTGTGTTACGAGCGCGACCACCGGCAATGTCATCGCCAATGGATTGCCGAAATCATCCGGGAGCGCGATGGCGTGGCAGTCAAAAACCTTGTTGCGCCGCAGCTCTAGGCTGCTGTCCCAACGGTTCGTCTTTAGTTGAGTTCATCGATCGTTCCGCTTTCCGCACTGGACCAACGTAAGGTTGCAAGCTTTAATTCCCTTACGCAAAAATACGTAGGCAACGCGTGGGCTTGGGGGCTCGATGCGGGGGTTGGCTGCGCTGCGCACCCTGGGTGCGATCGGATTGCTGTTGGCGTGGGGAAGCACGGCTGTGACGGCGCAAACGCCGGAGACCGCGACCCCGCTCCCCTCTGGCGACGATCTCAACGGTGGATCAAATCCGGAACGCTTTCTGTTCTTTGGCGGATTCGATATCTGGCGCTTTGGCTATACCGGCTACGCCGGGCTGCAATGGGCGCCCAACACCCTCTACAGTGACGGGTTCATCCTGAGCGTCTTCACGTCGGACGGTACCGAACGTTACGACGCTGCGACAACCCAATATCGCACCACGATTTTCCGCGCCTCCGTGCTTCCAGGTTGGCGTTTCTCGCGTGGCAAGCTCGAGGTCAAAGTATTTGCCGGGCTCGATTTCGAGCGGGACGACTTCGCGACAATTCCATTTTCTACCCCCTCATACGCCAACCATTTCGGCGCGCGCACGGCCTTCGATCTGTGGTGGGAAGCGAGCCCAACGACAATGATGTCAGCAGCGGCGTCAATGACAACCATTGCAAACGGCTACAGCGCTCGTACCGCTACCGGATTACGCGCATTGGATGCGTGCTGGATTGGCCCGGAAATCTCGACGTCGGCCGATCGCTTCAGCCGACAGTATCGTATCGGCGCGCACATAACCGGACTGAAGACTGCCGCCTTCGAATGGTCATTCGCGGCAGGATTCGTACAGGACAGCTTGCATCGCAGCGGCGCGTATGGACGGATCAGCGTACTGACGCGCCGCTAACGACTTGCACCTCAAGCGGACTTGCGCACCGCGTTATCGACCAGCGTCTTGCCCAACGACCAGATCGCACCCGGCACTTGATGGCTAGCCGCGATGACGGACTCGAACGACGTTTCGATCCACTTGCAGTCGTCTTCGGTGATGGTCAGCGACGGCAGCAGCTTGATGGTGTGGCTGCCGTGGCCCGCGACCTGGGTGAGGATTTTATGATCCTTGAACAGCGGCACCGTGATGAGTTGGCAGAACAGCCCCTTGTTGGCGGTCTCGAGCAAACTCCACGCGGCCTTCAATCGAAGCGATTTCGGCGGTCCGAATTCGACGCCGAGCATTAATCCCTTGCCGCGCACCTCTTTCAGCATCTCGTATTTCGGAATCATCCGGGTCAACGCCATGCGCAACTCGGCGCCGCGCTTGGCGGCGTTTTCGATCAGTTTCTCCGCCTTCATCACTTCGAGCGTGGCAATGCCCGCAGCCATCGCCAAGTCGTTCTTTGCAAATGTCGAACCATGCACCACGGCACGATCCATACGGCTGAAGATCTTGTCGAAGATAGCCTTGCGCGTCAGCACCGCGCCGACCGGTACGTGACCGCCCGACAACGATTTCGAGAGCAGCACCATGTCCGGCTCGACGTTCCAATGCTCGACGGCGAGGAACTTGCCGGTCCGTCCCATGCCGGATTGAATTTCGTCGGCAACGAATAGCGTACCGTAGCGACGGCAGAGTTCGGCAGCACCGGGCAGGAATTCATCGCTCGGGATGTTGACGCCCTTGCCTTGAACCGGCTCGACGATGAATGCCGCGACCTGCCGCGATGACAACGCGCGCTCGAGCGCTTCAAGATCGTTGAACGGAACAACGGAACAGCCCGGCAGCAACGGCCCAAAGCCGCCGCGAAAGTTTTCGTCGTCGGTGAGCGACAGCGATCCGTAGGACAGTCCATGATAGGAATGATCGCAATAGACGATGCCGGTTCGGCCCGTCGCACCGCGGGCAAACTTGATTGCAGCCTCGACGCATTCGGTTCCGGAATTGGCAAAGAAGGCCTTATCCAGGTAAGGGACCCGCTCGAGCAGGCGTTCCGCGAGTATCCCCGCCAGCGTCGACACATCCATCTGCACAAGGTTCGGCAGATCGGCGTCCAGCACGCTCTTGAGCGCCTGACGTAATACCGGATGGTTCCGACCAATCGCAAAAACGCCAAATCCGCTGAGTAGATCTAGATAGCGTACGCCGTCACGATCGAACAGATATTGGCCTTTGCCTTTCTTGAAGCCAACATCGTAACCAATGGTCTTGAGGACCTTGACGAGTTGCTCATTCAAATAGCGCGTATGCAGCGAACTGCGCTGCGATTCGCGATCCATAAACATCTCGGAAACGTCTAGATTTGGATATAACATCAGCTACATACTTCGATTTATCGCCCACTCGTCAACTTAAAAACACCTAACTGCGGCGTTTTAACTTCATCCATATCAGAGTGCACAAGGCATAGGTTCCAGACATGATGCAGCCCCCCCAAAGTGCAACGCGCACTTTAGTATATTGCGGACTCCTTCTTGCCATGGCGACAGGTCCGGCTCTTGCCGGCGATCCTACCGGTGACTGGCGCGTTGCCGACGGTGTCGCGAACATCAGAGTGGCGGAGTGCCGGGGCAATATGTGGGGTGCGGTTGCTTGGGAAAAGCTCCCCGGTGGACGCGACACGAACAATCCGGATACTGCGAAGCAAAGCCGGCCAACGCTCGGCATGCCGATCTTGCTCGAGATGAAGAAAAAGAAGCCGACCGTCGATCAGTGGGCGGGCAAGGTCTACAACGCCAAGGACGGCAAGCTCTACGATTCGACGATCACGCTGAAGAACCCCAACGAGCTTGAAATCGAAGGTTGCGTGCTGGGCTTCCTTTGCGGCGGCGAGACCTGGACTCGTGTCAGCGGGCCAATTCCGAGCAGCCCCTCCAACCTCGTTGCCGAAACTCCGCCGAAGCCGGGCGCCAAGGCCGCCGCGCCCGCGAAGACCGCGACCAACACCCCAACGACGGCAGCACCGCCCGCTGCGCCCAAAGCGGCTGCGCCGAAGTCGGCTCCACCCAAGACCGTCGGTCAGAAATCGGCGGGAGCCACGGAGGCAGCCCCCCCCGACCCTGTCGGCGATATCTGCCTACTCCCCGAGATCGCGGGGACGACCCATTAGCGCCGGCTGAAAGAGCAGCACCGCGGCCAGCGTGGTCACGAGCGATAGCGCCAGCAGTTTGCCCATGCTGGCGGTGCCCGGGTGACTTGAAAGCCAAAGGCTGCCGAATGCCGTGGCCGTGGTCAGCGCGCTGAAGAAAATCGCTCGCGTCAGGCTCGATTGCAGCAGGTTGGTCCTGCCGGCGCGCCACGCGACGACATAATAAATCTTGAACGCGACGCCGACGCCGAGCAGCAACGGTAGCGCTATGATGTTGGCGAAGTTGAGCGGCAAGCCGATCAACACGCAAATTTCGAGCGTCACAGCGCCGGCGACCAGCAACGGCACCAGCGTCATCAACACATCGCTGATGCGTCGCAATGCAATCCAGAGCAGCAGGCCGATCGAAAGCAACGCCCAGAAGCCGGCATGAATGAACGCTTTGACGATCGTATCGCCCGACTTCAGGATTGAAACCGGGCCGCCAATCGCGGTCGGCTCTGCCGCGAGCACCGCATCGGCGAAGCTGCGCAGCGTATCGTTGTCGTTGGAATCGCCGCGCGGCTGCGCTTCGACGCGCACCTTGCCGTCCTTGGTCTTCCACGAATTGACCAGATCGGGCGGCAGGGTCTCGAGGCTGACGGGGCCTGCCTGCAGCGCGCTTCGAAGTTGATCGAGAACGATCAGCAATGGCTTCACAAAGACACCCTGCACCTTGTCGCGCGTTGCCTGGTCGGCTGCGGCCAACTTCGAGAAATCATCGGCGAGCCGCCGCGCCGCCTCGGCACCCGGCCCCTGTTGCTGACCGGCGGTTTTGCGAAGGCTCTCGGCAGTGTCCTTCAACACCGCGGCGTTCTCGTCGTCAGAAGGCGGAGCATCGACCTGGTCAGGCGCGAGTGCGGGCCCTAACACGCGGGCACCATTCGCGATCAACTTGAGCTTGGCTGGCTGGTCGTCGGGCACGAAGCTGGAAAGCGAAATGGTTCGCAGCACCTCGGGAAGCTTTTCGAGCTTCGCCTCAACCTGCTTTGCCGCCGCCTCATTCGGGGCCAGCACGTTGATGGCGTTGGCGCCCGTATTCGGATCCTTGCGCAGATCGAGATAGGTCGCGATGGATTCGACCTTCGGATTGCGCAGATGGATCGGGTTGAAATCGAAACGCAGGAAGTAAAGTAGCGGCAGCCCGGCGATCACCAGGAGCAGCGTCCCCACGATGATGCCGACACGATGATCCTCGAGGAAGCGATCGACCGGCGCCAGGAAGGCATACCCGACCGGTTCCTTCTCGCCCGGCGGGTTGAGAAGATCGAGCAATGCGGGCAGCACTGTAATACTGGCAAAGAATGCCACCAGCATGCCCACGCCGGCAATCTTGCCAAGCTCCGAAACGCCTTCGTAGTCGGTCGGCAGGAATGACAGGAAACCAGCGGCCGTCGCCATCGCAGCAAGCGACAATGGCACGGCCGAATACTCGGCAGCCTTCTCGAGCGCGACTTGCAAGTCGTCGCTCTTGAAGCGTTCGGAACGGTATCTCACGCTGTATTGAATGCCGAAATCAACTCCGAGGCCGACGAAGAGCACCGCGAACGCAATTGAAATCAGATTGAGTGCGCCAACCAGCATCAGCCCGATAGCCGTGGTAACCACGAGCCCCATGGTGATCGTCACCGCGACCGCGCCGATGATTTTCGGTGAATGCAACGCCATCCACAAAATGAACAATACGACGATAACGGTGCCGATGCCGTTGACGACGGCACCTTCCTGCACCGTCGCGAATTCTTCGTTGGCGATCGGCACCGGCCCGGTCAGCCGCACGCGCGCACCGAACTCACCGGCAAGGTTGATGTCCATCGCGGCCTGGCGGATGGCGTCGGTTGCCGCCTTCCCCGGTTCGAGGTCCTCGAAGTTGAGGATCGGCTTAACCTCGATGAAGGACCGGCGATCGGCGTCGGTCAGTGGCTTGTCACTGACGAGTTCGCGCCATGAGAAGGCGGCGTCCCGCTTGTTGAGGACGTTCTCGATGGTCTCGGAAATCTTGGTGAGTGGGGCGGCCGCGGCATCGAGCTTGAACTGGCCGCGTTTGACGCCGGTCAGCCCGATCTCGAGTGCGCCGGTCAGCCCCCGCAGGCTTGGATCGCCGGCCATGATCTCAATGAGCGGGGCTGCCGCTTCGAATTGACCGGTAAGCTTCGCGACCTCTTCGGTCGGCAAGAACAGCAAACCATTCTTTTCGAAGAACGGGCCGGCTCCCAGCCGCCTGACCGCCTCGAAATCCTTGTGATTCTCAGCGAGTTTCTTCTCCAGGGCCGCACTTGCGGCGCTGGCAAATTCCGGCGTTGGCGCTTCGACCACCGCAATGATCAGGCGCTCCTGGTCGAAGGCTTTCTCGAACTCGATATCGCGCTGGCGCCAATCCAGGTCGGGAGAGATCAACTTATTGATATCAGTATTAATTCCGAAATTCTTAGCTGCGTACACCGCTGCACCGGCGGTCAGCCCCACAGCCAACAGGACGGTCAATAGTGCAAATCTGGTGCAAGTTTTAACAATCGAAACGACGACACGTGTCAGCACATTCTATCTTTCTATCGCTACCGGCCTGTGTGGAATGCAATTAGCCGGGTCCAGTTCCATGATTTGAACCGGCAAACGCATATCGCGTTTTCACTGGACGAGCTGGCATGAAACCGTGCCAAAGACCGATAAATCGGGACCCGATGGCGGTAAAATGACGGTCGCGTGAGGTTTGCCGCGTCGCAATGCCCCACTTGCCAGTTTGGCAAGATAGTACCTTCATTTTGAATGTCAGTGCAGGAAAACCGTTTGAATAGCAGCCATCTTATGCGCGTTTGCCTCCCGATTCTGAACCCTTATATGGCGGGAGTGACTAAGAGTTGCAGATAACACAATTTTTTTGAGTTTGGCGTACGGGGAACCTCTATGAGCAAGGTGTATCTTGACTGACGTTCGTCCCATGGAAGTGTTGCTTGCCCAGCCGCGCGGATTCTGTGCTGGAGTAGTCAGGGCTATTGAGATCGTCGAGCGGGCATTGGAAAAATACGGCCCTCCGGTCTACGTCCGGCATGAGATCGTCCATAACAAGCACGTCGTGGAGAGCCTGAAGGCCAAGGGCGCTATTTTCGTCGAAGACTTGTTTGAAGTCCCCGCCAATGCCGTGACCATTTTCAGCGCCCATGGCGTGGCCAAAAGCGTCGAGGAAGAAGCCGCCAGCCGCGGGTTGCCGGTGCTGGATGCAACCTGTCCGCTAGTTACCAAGGTTCACAACCAGGGCAAGCGGTATATGTCCAAGGGCCGCACGCTCCTCCTCATTGGCCACGCGGGTCATCCGGAAGTCGACGGAACCATGGGACAGATCCCCGGACCGGTCCTGTTGGTGCAAAGCGTCGAAGATATCGCCGCCTTGACTTTGCCAGCCGATGCGCCCGTGGCGTACATCACCCAGACCACGCTCAGCGTCGACGACACCAAGGACATCATTGCGGCCATTCACGAGCGCTTTAGCGATGTGCAAGGGCCCGATACCCGGGATATCTGCTATGCAACACAGAACCGCCAATCTGCTGTAAGAGACCTCAGCAAGCGCGTCGACGTCATACTTGTGGTCGGCGCGACGAACAGTTCCAACTCGAATCGGCTGCGTGAAATCGGCACCGAAGCCGGTGTGCCGAGTTATCTCATTGCCGATGGCAGTGAACTAAATCCCGATTGGCTGACGCACGCGAAGGCTGTAGGCATTACCGCTGGGGCCTCGGCGCCAGAGGTGCTCGTCGATGACGTCATTGAGGCTTTGCGGCGTATTGGTCCGGTGGCTGTCTCAGTCCTCCCGGGCCGCGAGGAGAACATCGAATTCCGGCTACCTGCCGCACTCACTTCAGGCTGACGCCGCGATCCTAATCTGACTGATCCACTTCCGGAAAGAACCCCCTGTAATGGCTATACCTTTTTTCAAAGAGATACGTATTGGCGGCTACCTGATGAAGCAGAAATTGCTGGGTCGCAAACGTTATCCTCTGGTGCTGATGCTGGAGCCGTTATTCCGCTGCAACCTCGCATGCGCCGGCTGCGGTAAGATCGACTATCCAGACGCGATTCTTAACCGCCGCATGTCCGCCCAGGAATGCTGGGATGCAGCCGACGAATGCGGCGCGCCGATGGTGGCGATTCCCGGCGGCGAGCCACTCATCCACAAGGAAATCGGTGAAATCGTCCGCGGCCTCGTAGCCCGCAAGAAGTTCGTCTCGCTCTGCACCAACGCCATGCTGCTGGAGAAGAAGCTCGACCTGTTCGAGCCGTCGCCATACTTGTTCTTCTCGGTGCACCTGGATGGCCTCCGCGAGCACCACGATCGTTCAGTGTCGCAGCAAGGTGTGTTCGATCGCGCCGTTTCCGCGATCAAGGCAGCGAAGGCACGCGGGTTCGCCGTCAACGTCAATGCGACGATTTTCGACAACCACCCGGCCGAGGAGATCGCCAAGTTCCTCGATTTCACGACCGAGCTCGGCGTCGGCGTCTCGATGTCCCCGGGCTACGCCTATGAGCGCGCGCCCGACCAGGAGCACTTCCTGAACCGGACCAAGACCAAGAAGCTGTTCCGCGACGTCTTTGCGCTCGGCAAGGGCAAGAAGTGGAACTTCATGCATTCCGGCCTGTTCCTCGACTTCCTCGCCGGCAACCAGAGCTACGAATGCACCCCGTGGGGCATGCCCGCACGCAACATTTTTGGCTGGCAGAAGCCGTGTTACCTGCTCGGCGAAGGCTATACCAAGACCTTCAAGGAGTTGATGGAAACCACCGATTGGGACACCTACGGCACCGGCAAGTACGAAAAGTGCGCCAACTGCATGGCGCATTGCGGCTATGAGCCGACCGCGGCCGATGCAGCGCTGAAGAACCCGCTAAAGGCCATGTGGGTTGCGCTGCGTGGCGTCAAAACCACCGGTCCGATGGCTCCCGAGATCAACCTCTCGAACCAGCGCCCGGCGCAGTATGTGTTCTCGGAGCAGGTGCAGAAGTCGCTGTCAGAGATCCGCCGGGATGAGGCCGCTGCTGCTGCCGCCAAGCAGAAAACCCCGACAGCCGCGTAGGCTGCGGAGGGCGCGATTGAAGTCGCGCCCCGTCGAGACCAGGGCGCGCACGAGCAACGGGTTGCGCGCCACTCCGCGTAGCACCATGGCCAAATCGATATTGCCGTTCGGCTTCACAGCGTTGACCGCCAGCGCCGGCAGCGCGCGCGTTGCGGGATCGCTGATGACTCGGAGCGCAGCAAACGGCAGGCTGGCGCTGGCCGCATAGGCGGCCGCAATATGGCTCTCCATATCCACCGCAGCGGCGCCGGTCTCGCTGCGCAGAGCCGCCTTGGCCGTTTGGGCTGGCACCACCCGTTCGACACCGACCAAGCTTCCCCGGACGATACGCTGGCCGGCAAGGCCGGCCCCGTCAATAAGCTCCTCGCTGAGCGCCAAGCCTGCCAACCACCGTGTCCGGCCAGCGATAACCTCCGTCGCAACCACGACGTCGCCCGATTCCAGTTCGGGATCAAGGCCGCCCGCAACGCCAAAGCTGATCACGCCGCGAACCGTTGTCGGGTCGAAACCCGCCAGAAGGGAACGGAGCTGTGTTGGATTGCTACTGCTGCAGATGACGGTCATTCCAGGGCCAGCAGCGATGCGGGCTTCCTGCACCAGACCGGTCACGATCAACACCGGTCGCGGATCCTGCCCCCCGGCTGGACCGATGTCGCCCCCTGACCTCAAAATCACATCCCGACCCCTACCGCCTTGCTGTTGGTCTTCCGCAGATTCCGATATCGCGCCAGCGCCCAGAGCGGAAAGAACTTCGAGTAGCCATGATATCGCAGGTAAAATACCCGAGGAAAGCCTGTGGCTGTGTATCGCTGCTCGTCCCAGAGCCCTTTTTCGGTCTGTGTTGTTATTAGGTATCGCATTCCGCGCTCAACAGCCGGATTTTCGACCTCGCCCGCCGCCATGAGCGCCAATAAGGCCCAGCCAGTCTGCGACGCCGTGCTCGGTGCCCCGTCGAATCGCTTGTAGTCCAGCTTGTAGCTGGAGGCATCCTCCCCCCACCCGCCGTCCTGATTTTGGATCGACAGCAGCCAGTCGACCGCCTTGCGGATAGTCGGATCATCATGACGGAGGCCAGCGGCGTTCAGCGCGCACAGCACCGACCAGGTCCCATAGATGTAGTTGAGGCCCCAGCGGCCGTACCAGGAGCCGTCAGCAAGCTGGGTTCGGCGCAGGTAAGCGACCCCGGCCGCCATCGCTGGCGAACCTTCCAGGGTGTCGCCGAGCTGCGCCAGCATCGAGACACATCGCGCGGTGACGTCCTCGGTGGGAGGATCGAGCAACGCGCCATGGTCAGAAAAGGGAATGTTGTTGAGATAGTATTCGAGATTATCGACGTCGAAGGCGGCCCAGCCGCCGTCGCTGCTCTGCATCCCGACGATCCATTCCTTGGCCCGGTCGATGGCGACATCGTAATCGCGTCGCCCATCGCGGCGCCGCGCACGATCCATTGCCATCACCACGACGGCCGTGTCGTCGAGGTCCGGATAATGCGGATTGGCGTACTGGAATGCCCACCCTCCCGGGCGCAGCTCCGGCCGTTTGACCGACCAGTCGCCTTTCAGTTCCAGTTCCTGCTTCGGCAGCAACCAATCGAGTCCCTGATCCAATTTGCACAACGATTCATCGTCACCAGCTTCGGACAACGCGTGACAGGTCAGCGCCGTATCCCAGATCGGAGACACGCACGGCTGGCAGTAGGCCTCGTCGTCGTGGATCACCAACAGCTTGTCGATGCCACGGCGCGTGATCGCACGCGGCGGATAATCTTCCCCGTAACCGAGGACGTCATACATCATCACGGTATTGACCATCGGCGGGAAAATTGCGCCAAGACCGTCCTCACCGTTCAACCGTTCTTCGACGAAATCCACGGCTTGTTTGATCGCCCGTTCGCGCAGGCGCTTCGGAAACAGCGGCTCGACGACGCGCAGGATTGCGTCGATGCCGCGGAAGAGATTGAACCAGCCCGCGCTTTGATGAGGCGATCTCGCCAGCAGCCCAATCGATTTCGGGTCCTGCAAAAACAATTCGTCGATGCGAACGCCGAGCGGATTTCTGGCGCGCGGCTTGAGCGCCGCCAACACCATCAGCGGAACAATGGTGGTGCGCGCCCAATACGAGATCTTGTTGAGATGGAACGGCGACCACATCGGCAGCAGCATGATCTCGACCGGCAACACCGGCACGCTGCGCCAAGTGGTCACGCCAAACATCGTCAGCAGAAAGCGCGTGAATACGTTGCTATGAATCGCCCCGCCACGCGACAGGATCGCTTCGCGCGCGCGCGCCATGTGCGGCGCATCGACGGAGTCACCGATCATCTTGAGCGCAAAATAGGCTTTGACGCTGGCGCTCATATCGAACGCGCCGTCGTGCACTAGCGGCCAGCCGCCGTGTTCGCCCTGGATGCGTCGCAGATAAGCAGCAATCTTTGCTTCGAGTTTGGCGTCGACCGGCTCAGCGAGGTAATGGCGAAACAGCACGTATTCTGCCGGGATAGTCGCATCGGCCTCAAGTTCGAAGACCCAATGCCCGTCACTCTGCTGATGACCGAGCAAGCCTCGCGTCGCAGATGCGATGCTGGTCTCCAACAATTCACTGCCAATACCAGCAACGTTCGGATTGCGTGCATCCATCGTGATCGACATCACCCTGCCTTCTTAAATTCTAGTGCTTGGCCAGAACGAGATCGGCGGCCCGATCGCCGGAGCGCACCGATCCTTCGATGGTCGCGGGCAGGCCCGTGTCGGTCCAGTCGCCCGCAAGAAACAGGTTCTTGAACTGCGTCGTCGCACCCGGTCGCAATGCGTTCTGTTCGGGCGACGCCTCGAACGTAGCACGCCGTTCTCGCACGATTTGCCACGCCGGTAGTGGCGCATCGATGCCGGCGACTTTGCAGATATCGTTCCAGATCGCCTGCGCCAACTCCTCGCGCGGCCGATCGACCAGATGATCGCCGCCGCTGATCGTGATCGACAGACGATCCGGGAATGCGAACAGCCATTCGATCAGGCCGTTGACGACCCCCATCATCGGCGGCAGATGCGCTGGCGGCGTAAAGCGGAAATGCGCATTGACGATGGCGCAGAATTTGGTCGGCGCAGTCAGCCCCGGTAGCAGCGACGTTGCCGAACGCGGCGGCACCGCCATGACCACTGCATCATCCGCGCCAAGCGTGACAGTTTGATCGCCAAGCGAAAACGCCGCGACGCGATTGCCATCGAACGTGAAGCTGCGCGCCTCGTGGCCGATATCGACGCTGCCGCCACGCTCGCGAATGAAACGAATGGCCGGATCGATCAGCACGGAACTCAATCCGTCGCTGGCGATCAGGGGTCGGCACGCCTGCCCGCCCGCCAGCAACGTTTCACGGATGATGGCCCCCGCCAGTCCCGCCGATCCATTCGGCGGATCGATGTTCAGCGCCGCCAGCAAGAGCGGCCCAACGAGCCGATCGTAGAGCGGCCCCTTACACTTGATCGCATCGCCGATGCGAGTCTGCGTGCTCGCCCACGTCAATGGCGCAAGACCGAAGTAATCCGCCGGGCCGGTATCCGGCACGCGGCGCGCAGGATCGAACACCCAGAACGGAATGCGGCTGTCGTTGATCCGCAGCATCCAGCGCTTGTTGGCCGCCAGATCGATAAACGAGAAACGCGCGTCCTGCGGGCCTTTCAAGCCGGCTTCCGAGCCGATCTTGCGAGCATACGCCAGCACGTGATGATTGCCCGACAACAGCAGATGATTGCCGTTGTCGATGGTCAGATTGGTCGCGCCATCGAAATACGACCTGCAACGGCCGCCGACTTGTTGCGTAGCCTCATGCACGCGCACGGTGTAACCGGCGTCGGCCAGCCGCACGCCTGCCGACAGCCCGGAAATTCCGGCACCGAGGATGTGTATAGTTCGAGACATCAGATCACCGCATACCGAGCCAAGATCATCAGCTTCGCTGCCGTGCTGAGACGCACAGGCGCACGCGGGGGCGCGAACCCGCGCACCACCAGCCGATCGAGAATGGCATGATAGTATCTCGACATGATGCGTGGTGCCCGCACCGAGCGGCGCGAGTTGCGCGCCATGATCTCATCGGATTTGATGAAGTGATCGCGTGCCTGCACCAACAACGGTGCACAGGCCTGCGGCATCGCGGGATCGGTCGCCACGATCTTCGGGTCGTCACTGGCGATGCCTGCCGCAGCCAAGGCTTCGCGCGGCAAATAGAGACGCCCGATACTGGCGTCCTCATCGATATCGCGCAGAATGTTGGTGAGTTGTAGCGCGCGGCCGAGATGGAAAGCGAGGAGTTTGCCGTCGGACTCTGGAAGACCGAACACGCGCACCGAAAGACGGCCGACAGCGCTGGCAACACGGTCGCAATACAGATCGAGCGTTGCGGCGTCCGGCGCGCGAATGTCGCCCAGCACGTCCATCTCCATGCCGTCGATGACGGCCAGGAAATCGGCACGCTGCAATCCGAACGCGCGCACCGATGACAGATACGATTGCAGATGCGGCGGAGGATGGCCTTCGCACAGCGCATCGATATCGCGCCGCCATTGCGCCAGCGCCGCACTCCGCTCGGGGCGCGGTCCATCGGAGTCCGCGATATCGTCAACGGCACGACAGAACGTGTAGATCTGAAACATCGCCTCGCGTTGCGCGCGCGGCAATATCCGCATGGCGGCATAAAACGAACTGCCGGATGCCGATGCTCCGGAGCTTGCGTCGGCCGCCGCCTCGATGGTCATGCGCCCGCCGCCCGATTTGCAACGGCGCCGCGGCGCAACACCCGACGCGTCAGTTCGGCTGCGATACCACTTATACTGTAGCCAAGAAACTGAAGCGGCTTGAGATGGACGCGCTCGCTCAGCGGATCGCGGACTTTCAGAAGCTGCACGATCTTGTCCGCATAGGTTTGAATGACCGAAATCTCGACGCCGAGCCGCGTATCCTTCACGCCGGCATTCAATGACTGGCTTTGATCGAGCAGCTTTTCGGTACGCTTCGCCAGATCGTGCAAACAACGCAACAAGGGTTGCGGCGATTTGTCCTGCCCGAGCATCTCGACCGTCGCGCCGGCCGCGGCAAGTGCATTGCGCGGCAGGTAGACCCTGTTGAGATTGCGATAATCCTTGCCGCAATCCTGCAGATGGTTGTTGATCTGCAAGCCCGCGCATAGCGCATCGGACGCAACCCACGTCGCCGTGCTCTCGCCGTGGACGTCGAGCATGAAGCGACCCACCGGCATCGCGGAGTAGCGGCAGTAATGGATGACCTCGTCCCAATCCTCGTAACGAAGTTTGCTGACGTCCATCCGGAATGCGGTCAACACATCAAGTGCGTGACGAGGCGGCATGCCACGTTGCGCCAATGCGGCGCGAAGCTTCACGGCCTCCGGCTGACTGTCCCCCTGCCCCAGCAGTTCGGCTTCGAGGACATCGAGATGTGCAAGCTTTTCGCGTTCACTCAGTGAGGCGTGGTCGGCAATGTCGTCTGCAGTACGGACAAAATTATAGAAAGCCAGAATCAGCTCGCGGTGCCGCGGATGAATGATCCACGATGCAACCGGGAAATTCTCATCGCGATGGGTCTTGCCCGATCGCAGCTCACTCGCGGTGACCATCAGGAGTAACTAGACCTGTCTCAATGTCGCAAACGGAGAAATACGCCGCCCGGACGGACCAGGCAGCGCTCGGCAAGACCTCATATATGGGGAATCCGGCCGCAAAACCAACGCAAATTGGCGAATTTGCCCTTGGGGCGCGCCATCTGGCCGCGCCTCGAGGCGCGCCTCTGGCTAAAGTGCGGATCGGGTTTCGCCTACGGTTGTCGAATTCAGCAGATTTCCCGGCCCGAAGGACGCCGGACCGACCCGGTCACCGTCACTGGCCGTGATTGTTGAGCACCTGCGCGCAAGCCTTGGACAACTGCGCCCGATGCTGCTGCAAGCATGCCAAAATAGCAAAATCACCCTGGTCCATCAGCTTGCGGCAATGCCGCGTCACATCGCGAGAACAGGCCTTCTGTTCTGCATCAGTTCCGCTGTGCTGTGCCTGTGCCATTGCGGCAGTCGAGCCGAACATCAACAGGGCGAACAATACGAAAAATTTGGGCATGGTAGTCCTTCGTTCTGACAACAAAATTGACGATCCTGGATGACACAGCAGATCCAAGGTCTCTTAACCTTCGTAAGCGTTGGGAAAGGGCAAGCGAAGACCTACTTGCCGAAGAAAGGAACAGCAAACTTGCTCAGCCCAACGCGCGTCATCAACAGACGTTCCTCCGCGGCGGTTCCCGACTTCATTGCCGAAAAGGCCGTTGATTGCGCGTTCGATCAACGCCAGCAAATGCAGTCGATTTTGCGGCGGCGATCAGGGACTGATTCCAAGTCAGCCTACCAGATTCGAGCTAGATATCGTAACGTTTTGATTCGAATGCATTATTTTGGGGCCATTCTTATAACCGGACCAAGGAGGGTTTGCATTTCTCACAGCCCTGAACATAACCTGCGAACTCTCGGTGATTTGGGTTGTTATGATAGATGATGAATGCGGAATGGAACGAGATTCGACATCGCCGAACAACACTACGACCGTGGCACCGTTGGCATGCCTAGCTGCAACTATGTGTGATAATTGAACCACTGGCGCCAGGCGCAGCACTAAGATCCGGGTGCGACCGTACCTATCTTCCTCTCCAGATCAATTTAGGAAGCTCGAACATGAAGTCGTTTGGATTTGGGATATCCTCGCAGATGATCAAGGCTGCTGGCGTCGGGGCGGCGCTGCTGTTGTCTGCGTCGGCAGGGCAAGCGCAAACCGGCCCGTTTGCCAGTTTCAACGGCGCATGGTCCGGGACAGGTACGGTCTCGCTTTCGGACGGGTCAACAGAGCGGATCCGTTGCAAAGCCAATTACAAGGTCAACGGCACCGGACAGGGCCTGCAGCAGAGCCTGCGCTGCGCCAGCGATAGCTACAAGTTCGACCTCAACAGCGACGTCATCAGCACTCAGGGAACGGTATCGGGAACCTGGAGTGAAGCGAGCCGCAACATCTTCGGTGATCTTCGCGGCCGCGCCAGCGACGGTCAGATCGATGTCTTCGTTGAAGCCTCGGGCTTCGCCGCCAACATCACCGTGACCACGCGTGGCAACAGGCAGTCGGTATCGATCAACTCCAAGGGCGAGATCCGGGGCGTGTCGATCACGCTCGTCAGAGGCTGATCTGCCAACAACGCATCGAACACAAACTGGCCCGGCGGATCGGGCCAATTTCGTTATTCGGCCGGTTTTGGTTCGCGCGTTGCGCCACGCAATCGTTGCGACAGGTAGATCAGGTACATCGCCGTTGGGCGGAGGATAAACAGATCCGCGATCAGCGCCGCGACCATGGCAAATGCGCTGAGCCAGCCGAACAAGCGCAGCGACGGCAGATCCGAGAACACTGTCACCACCAGCCCGCAGGCCAGCACCACCGTCGTCAGAATCAGCGCCGGCCCGACCAGCACCGTGGCACGCTCGACCGCGATGGCGGGATCCTCGCCCGCTTTGCCCTCCAGCCGCAGACGGTTGAGGAAGTGAATGGTCGCACTCAACCCCAGCCCGAACGAGACGGTGAGCGCCACGACGCTGGCGAATTGCAACCCCTCCCCGAGCGCCCATAGCACCGTGCCCGACAGCACCACCGGGAAAATGCCGGGCAAGATACAAGCGAACATCACCACCACAGACCGGAATGCGAGACCGATGAAGATCGCCACCAATGCGAACTCGATGGTCAATCCGTGATTGAGCTTCTCGATCATGCTGGCACTGTTGCGCGCAGCGATTGCCGATAGACCGGTTACAGCGATTTCATATCCGGGATGCGCCTGCCGGACCGCGTTCAACACGCTATCGAGCTTCTGCACCACGGGCAGAATCTGGCTGGAATCCTTATCCGGAACGCGCCCAGACACGACGACAGCATCTTCATCGGCCGAAATAAAACGTCGCACCAGATGCTTCGGAAGCAAATCCACATACTCCTTAAGCGTCGCGACGTCGGACTTGCCCACTTTCTCCTGCAGCCAACGCCGCAAGGTCTCCAGCGACCAGACGTTGCCCACACCCGCCTGCTTCTCGACCTGCTCGTGGACCTGGGCGATGGTGCTCAGCGTTTCCGGTGAGTAGAGCGACTGTCCCTTGGGGAATTCGATCAGGATATCGATCGGATTCGCGCCCGTCAGCTTGGCATCGAGGCGACCGCTCGCGGCTACTGCCTGCTGCTTGTCCGGAACCTGATCGGCGAGACGATAGCGCGGCTCGAGATTGGCGTAGATCACAGCCAAGCCGCCAACGACGACCACTGCGAGGAGGCTGAACAAACCCGGCCGGCTCACCATGCGCACGGCAATCCACATGCAGAAACTGCGCAGCGCATTGACGCCGGCGTCGGCGGACTTGAATTTCGCGGCGAAGACCTTCTCGTTGCGAACCAGCAGCACACCGAACACCGGTACCAGCGACAGCACCGCGAGCAAGGCGATGACGGTGGCGGCAAATCCCGCCTCACCGAAGGTTCGAATCAGGTCCGAATCGGAGAATTGCAGGGCGAGGAAGGAAATACCCGCTGTCGCATGAGTCAGGACACAGGCCGGACCAACCACCAGCACGGCATTACGAAATGCCGAATACTTATCCTCCCCCGCGATCAGCCGATCTCGCGCCGCGAACGTCAGCTGCATGGAATCCGAGAAGCTGATGACCATAATCAGCGGCGTCATGACGTTGAGGAACATGTTGAGGCTGAATCCGGCCCAACCCAAGGCCCCCAACGCCAGCAGGATGGCGAGTAGCGGCGGAAACGCCGCCACGACCATGAACGAGACCTTGCGAAAGAACACGATGGCGATCAGGCAGCCCGCCAGGATTCCCGCGATGTTGTAGATCAGCCCGTCGCGCTCCACCGCGTTACGGATTTCAAGCTGCATGACCGGCACGCCGGAGAGCTCTTTCGACAACCCTGTCCCCTCAAGGTCATCATTCATGACCTTGCGGATTTCCGTGACGGTCTTGTTGAGGCTGTTGTTGCGAACCACCTCGGGATCAAGTGCCAGCACGATGAGCGCGAGCGTACCGTCGTTCGACAGCAATTTGCCGCGTATGATCTCGTTGGCTTTCACCGTCTCGATGAACTTGTCGTAGTCCGCGCCCTTCGGCAGATCCGACGGAAAAAGCGCCGCGGGCAGCTTGCCGGCTTCGGGCGCCTGCCGGGCGGAGAACAGCGAAATCAAACCGCGCGTGCCATCGACGAGCTGCAGGTCCGTGACCATGTCGCGCAGCTTCTCGAGATTTTGCCGCTCGAGTAGCGTCTTGCCTTCAACGACAACCAGTACGTCGAATTCGGTCGAGGGGAAGCGCTTGGTCACCTCCTCGTACTGCCGGTATTCCGGCGTATCGGAGCGAAACAGTTGGCTCAGTGAATCGTCGATCTTGATGCGCTGGATACCGAATCCGGCCCCAATGCAGAGGGCCAGCAGGATGAGGCACGACAGGATCGGCGCGCGGATCGCGATCAAACCGATCCGCTCCAGACCGAAGGCAATGCTGGGCAGACGCTGTCCGGACCTGTTCGCGTTGATATCGCTTCCGTGCAAATCTTGCATGCCGCATCCGGTTCCAGGCTAGGACGGCCAACGGCCTCGATCCGTCGAACACGTCAGCACGAGTCATTGAAATTATGTAATAATTTCGGCGCTGAGGTTTAGCAGGTCTGTACAAACTCGCAAGCTGGCCGTCCGAAATGGACACCGTCAGCCAGCAACCTTTGTCACGAAAATCCCGTATCGGCCCCACCTGCAGGCCTAGACTCAGATGGATGACCGCAGGTTAGCTTATTCGGCGGGAACCGACGACTCCTGCAGCTTCAGCGAGTAGTACGAGGCGTTGGTCTGCCCTCGTGATGCGCTGCGCGCGAAAACGATCAAATGGTGGGCGACCATGATCGAACTGATGAGATATTCGATCTCACCCCGTGCCAGGCGGCGCAGCGCGAACTTCCAGAAGTCCAGCTTGTAATCCCCGAGCACGCCGACCTTCCAGAAGATGTTACGCAGCATCGTCAGCCCGAGCTTGATGTTCTTCGCGGACAGCCGAGCGCGTGACAACGGTGGACGAAGCCGATGCGGATAGGTATTGCGGATCTGGTATTCGAACCGCTCCAGCAATTTGCCCGGTAGATAGGCGCTGCCCATACAGTTGCGCCATGTCGTGACGACATGCTCATAGGGCAGCCGGAAATCGACATTCGAATCCCTATTATCATCCTCGATCAAGCGGTTCTCGCGCTGCAGGCGATCCCATAAAGGCGTGCGCGGCAGTGCCTGCAGCAGATTGATCGTCAAAAGCGGTATCTGCGACCGGTCTATGAATTCGAGCAGATGCGCGCCCGTCTCCGGCTTGTCGGTATCCAACCCGAGGATAATGCCCGACACCACCTCCATGCCGAAACTGTTGAGAGTTTGGATAGCCTCCATGATCGGGACCATCATGTTGTGGTCCTTGTGCATCGCCTTGAGCGCCACCGGGTCCGGCGTTTCGATTCCGCAGAAGATCGTCGCGAAATAAGCTTCGCGCATTTGCGACAGGATTTCCGGCCGCTTGGCGATGTTGAGCGTAGCTTCACACGAGAAGCGCAGAACGAAGCCGGTTCTTTGCTGCCATTCGATCAGATGTGGCAGCAATTCGAGTGTCGCCTTACGATTGCCGATGAAATTATCGTCGACGAAATAGACCGACCCGTTAATTCCGCAGGCGAGAAGCATGTCGAGCTCGCGCGTGATCTGCTCCGGCGACTTGAGCCGCGGATTGCGGCCATAGAGCCCCGGGATATCGCAAAACTCGCATTGGTAAGGGCAACCGCTCGAATATTGGATGCTGCCAAGGAAGTAGCGCGGAATGTCCGCCAGTTCGTAAGCCGGGATCGGAAATTCGGTCATATCGAGACGGTCAACCGTCTTGAGCACGACCTGCCGCTCCGGGCGCGAGGGATCGCGCGCCAGCCGCTCGATCAATTCGTCGGTGGCATCGCCGAGTTCGCCGACATGCAGATAGTCAAACGAGGGATAATAATCCGGACAGGCACTGACTGAAGGACCGCCGATAGCAACCGCGAGATCGAACGCGTGGGCACGATGGCAGATGTCATTCATCTGCTGTCGCTGAATATGCATGCCGCTCACCAGAACGGCTTCCGCCCATTCGAATTCTTCTGTCGTGACAGCGCGGATGTTTTCGTCGATGAACCGCACCTCCCAGTTCGCCGGGAGATAAGCAGCGATCAACAACAAGCCTTGCGGCGGCATGAAAGCCTGCACGCCGTCGGTCAACGGATAGGCGTGTTCGAACGTGCCGAAAGAGGACGTGTAACGCGGAAAAACGCACAGGATACGACGCCCGCCTCGAACCGACATTTGGTTCATCGAGTCCTCTTCACGTCTTGATAAAGTCGCCGGCCAATCCCCGAACGTCATTAACTTCCGAAATGCGACACTTGTTCCATGTCGCACAGCACAAATGGCAAATTGTCTTGGAGTAGGCTGGGCTTAAAATTGCTCAACATTGTGGCAAGTCAACGCTATCCGTCGCGCTCTGGCGTCGCAGAGGCGATTTGGCAATGAGCTGTCAGCAAGATGACACGCCGAGATACCGGCGGACTTGCGCATGGGGACAAACCGCACGAACCGCAATGCGCGGGCCGGCGCCTCGCGGAAAATCGAGAGCTCAGCGGATAACTAGACCAGATTCGATATCAAGCAGCGCGCACAGTAGCCAGGAATTTGACCATTTCGGCCTTGAGACGCTTGTTTTCATTGGCCAGCAACTGTGCCGATGAAAGCACCTGCGACGACGCGGAGCCGGTATCGCTGGCGCTGCGGCTCACTGCGCCGATGTTGGAGGCGACCTGAGTCGTTCCGACGGCGGCCTGCTGAACATTGCGGGCGATCTCATGCGTCGCTGCGCCCTGCTCTTCGATAGCGGCAGCAATGATCGATGCGATTTCCGAAACGCGGCCGATGGTGCCGCTGATCTCCTTGATCGCCATCACCGATTCCTGCGTCGCTGTCTGCATCTCGTCGATCTGCGTGGTGATCTCGCTGGTAGCCTTTGCGGTTTGCGCCGACAAAGCCTTGACCTCCTGCGCAACGACGGCAAAGCCGCGACCCGCCTCGCCGGCCCGCGCGGCCTCGATCGTTGCGTTGAGCGCCAGCAGATTTGTCTGTTCGGCAATGGTCGTGATCAGCTTGGTCACATCGCCGATACGATTGGCAGCCAGCGACAGCTCGGTGATTCGTGCATCGGTCCGCTCTGCCTGCTCGACGGCCTCCCGAGCAACTTTGTTGGAATCCTGCACCTGACGGCCGATTTCACCGACCGATGCCGCCATTTGCTCGGTCGCCGAGGCCACCGATTGAACATTGGCGGACGTCTCTTCCGATGCGCTCGCAACGATGCTGCTGAGTTCTTGCGTTGCCGAACTTGTTTTGGTCAACGTCACCGCCGACTTTTCCAGTTCGTGCGAGGCCGAACCGACATTCTCGATGATGATGCCGACCGCAGCCTCGAAGCCATCGGCCAGATTATGCAGTTCCGCCCGACGCGCCGCCGCAAGTTCGCCGTTCTTGCTTTCACGCTCGGCCAATTCACGCTCGGCCTTGGCGATCGCCTGCACCTTAAATTCGGCGACACCACGCGCCATTTGTCCGACTTCGTCGCCCCGATCCAACCCCGGCAGTTGCACTGCGAAATTGCCGATCGCCAGTTCACGCATGGCTGCGGACATCGCCACAACCGGGCGTGAAATGTTGCGCCCGATAAAGAACGAGACCACGACTCCGGCGAACGCCGCGACCAGCAGAATGATCGACAGCATGAGTTGCTGTTGATCGAGCCGCATTCCAGCGCGCGCGATTTCACGATCACGACGGGAGCTGCTGCGCAGGATCAGATCATCGGTCAAATCGGCAATGTCACCAAAGTGTCGCTCAGCGCCTTTGATGAACATCAGCGCCGAACCGGCATCCCCGTCGGCCATCTCGATCGCGTTCTTAGATTGCTTGACGTAGCCATCGACCGACGCCTTGAGCTTGGCGAAGGCTTCCGCCTTCATGCCGGACGTCGCTTGCACCGCATCCACGGCCTTCAATGCCTCCAGCGTCCGCGCCGATGCCGCTGCTGCTTCCTTGGCCATTGCCTGGATTTTCTTGTCGTCCTTTTCATTGGCGGCAATCGCCGCCAATTGATAAAGCTTGGCGTGCGCCGTCCATACTGCCGTGTTGAGCTCGGCGGCTAACTCGGATTGCCGGATTGGTCCCGCGACCAGCGCGTCGACGCTCGCCTGATTGGCGCGAAGCGTCTGCAGGGCGTAAACGCCAAGGCCGATCAGGACCAGAACCAGGAACGCTGGCGCGACCTGCACTTTCCACGAAATTCCGATGTTTCTGATCCAACGCAGCATGGTCAATCCTGAGGCAAGGGCACTTCCTGAGCGTGGGCACATTCAGTGAAGCGTTTTATGAGGAAGGAAGCGCATCCGGCGACAGCAGTGCTATTGCGTTTAGGCCGCCAGCCGCCGCAGCACCCACCTTCCAATGACAAAAGATTACAGCTTGTAGATGCCCGCGCAGACCGCGGTGTTCTCGAGCTTTTCGCAATACATCTGCTTGGGCTCGACCTTCTTGGTCACCGGATTGACGAACTTGTAGTCCTGCCAGAACGACGGCTGCTTGGCTGCCAGTTCCACGCGCTCCTTCACGTAGAGCTTGCCGTCGACATCCTGAGCATCGATCAAATCCTTGCCGACGAACTTTTGGTTGGCGCCGTGCGCCAGCACCTTGCCATCGAGCTGATAGACCACGACGTACAAATCGTCCTTGACGAATTTGCCGGTCTTGTTGCTGATCTCGGGATAGGCTTTCTCGGCACCCTCGGCCTTGATGAAAGTCACCGCGCTCTTCACCATCGCGACGGCTTCGTCTTTCGTCGCATTGCCAGCCAGCGCCGGGCTGACAAGCACGAATGTTGCCGCCAGCAGGGGTAGCATCGGCTTCGAGAACCAGCTTTTCACGTCGAAATCTCCAATTTTGACTGCCCGGACCGCCATACGACCGCGCGTGCCACAGCAATGTCACAAATTTGGAAATTGACCGTTAAGAACTGTAAGGAAATACCAACGCGGACCGGGGGGCTTTCCTGGAAGGCTTCCCCGCTCGCAAGGTCAGATCACATCGTCGCGCCGAGCACCCACGGCGCGAACTCCGCTCCCCCGAAGTCGAAGCTTTCGCTCTTGGTCGGCTCACCCGATGCCACCCGCAGCATCAGTTCGAAGATTCGCTGGCCGCATTCCTGCACGGTCTCGTCCCCATCTAGGATGGTGCCGCAATTGACGTCCATGTCGTCTTCCATGCGCCGGTACATCGGCGAATTGGTAGCGAGCTTGATCGACGGCGCGGGCTTGCAGCCGAACACGCTGCCGCGTCCGGTGGTGAAGCAGACCAGATTGGCGCCTCCGGCCACCTGTCCGGTCGCAGCCACCGGATCGTAGCCAGGTGTGTCCATGAAGACGAAGCCCTTCTTGGTGACGGCTTCGGCGTAATTGACGACATCGACCAGATTGGTACTGCCCGCCTTCGCCATGGCGCCAAGCGACTTTTCCAGAATGGTCGTCAACCCGCCCGCCTTGTTGCCGGGGCTCGGATTGGCATTCATCTCCGCGCCCTCACGCTTGGTGTAGTCTTCCCACCAACGCATCAGCGCAACGAGCTTCTCTCCAACCTCGCGACTGACCGCGCGCCGCGTCAGCAGATGCTCGGCGCCGTAGGTCTCCGGCGTCTCGGAAAGGATCACGGTGCCGCCGTGCCGCACCAGCAGGTCGCTTGCTGCACCGAGCGCCGGATTGGCGGAGATGCCGGAATAGCCGTCCGAGCCACCGCATTGCAGCGCCACCGTGAGTTCGCTGGCCGGGACGGTTTCGCGTTTGACCTTGTTGGCATCCTGCAGCGCTTCTTTGACAAATGCGATGCCAGCCTCCGTCGTCTTGCGCGTGCCGCCGATTTCCTGAATCTGCAGTTCGCGCAAACGGCCCGCGAGCTTCTGCTCCTGCATCAAGCCGCCAATCTGGTTGATCTCGCACCCGAGGCCCAGCACGACTACGGCAGCGAAATTCGCATGACGCGCGTAACCGCCGAGCGTACGTCGAAGCAATGCCAGCGGCTCGTCCTGCGTCATACCGCAGCCGGTCTTGTGGGTCAGCGCAACGACGCCGTCGACGTTGGGAAAATCCGCCAACGGATCGTGCCCGCTGAACGGATTGCGCTTGAACACATCCGCTACAAGCCCGGCGACATGCGCGCTGCAGTTCACGCTGGTCAGAATGCCGATGTAGTTGCGTGTCGCCACACGGCCATCGGCACGGCGGATGCCTTCGAACGTGGCCGGCAGATCGAAGTTCGGCGTCGGCTGCGCATCGACGCCATAGGCATAATCGCGGGCAAAATCACCCATGCCGCAGTTGTGCGTGTGAATGTGCTGTCCGGGTGCAATCGGTGCCGTGGCAAAGCCGATGATCTGGCCATAGCGGCGGATCGCATCGCCCATCGCGATAGGCTTGATCGCGACCTTGTGGCCCGCGGGAATTCGGTCGACCGTCGTCACGCCGTCGGCGACGACAACTCCCGGCAAAAGCATCGTGCGCGCGATCAAGACACTGTCGTCGGGATGCAGACGGATGACGGGGGCCGCGGCCATGGTGATATCTCCTGGGTTCAATGATCCTCGCCCTACACCGGTAAGGCGAGGATATCACCTCTCACGCCTTGCCGTTTGAATTCTTGCGCGTCTCCGCAATCCATGACTTCGCGCCCGTTGCGAGGATGCCGCTATCGTTGAGCAACGTTACCAGCTTGAAGCCCATATTGATCGCCTTCGCGGCACCTGCCGGTCCGCTGCAGTGAATGCCTGGATTGATTCCGCGCTTGCCGCATTCCTTGATCAGCTTCTCGTAGATCTTCATGATCTCCGGTTCTTCCCGATCGAGCTTCGGAACGAGACCATAGGAAAAACCGAGATCTGACGGCCCAACGTAGACACCGGCAATGCCCTCGACGTCCAGAATTGATTCCATGTTCTCGACAGCCGTTCTGGTTTCCATCATCGGCAGGCACAGGGTCTCTTCATTCGCGGTCGACTGATAGCCGCTCGACGAACCGTAAAGTCCGGCACGGATCGGACCATTGCTGCGCGTGCCGCGCGGCGGATATTTGCAATACGAAACGAAGTTCTCGGCTTCCTGCTTGGTGTTGATCATCGGGCAGATTACGCCATAAGCGCCGCCGTCGAGTACTTTGCCGATGATACCGGGCTCGTTCCACGGCACACGCACCATCGGCGTCACCGGATGCGCCTGCATCGCCTGGAAACATTGCACCATCGATTGATAGTCCTGCACACCATGCTGCATATCCACCGTGACGCTGTCGAATCCGCACTGCGCCATCACCTCGGCGGAAAATCCGGACGGGATCGCCAGCCATCCATTGACGACGGCTTTACCGGAAGCCCAGATTTGCTTGACGTTATTTGCCATTTGCTCGCATTCCTTTTGATCGATCGTTGCAATTGAAGATGAATCGTCGAGCCACGCGGCTGCGTAGCAATCGTTTTATCCCAGCGCGCGGCGCACCGCGTCTTCACCGACGCCGACCTCGCGCGCGGTGTTGACGATTGCCGCCCATGTCTCGTCCGGCAGCGGCACGCCGTTCCGGGTACGCTCAGCGCGCGTGCGCGCCTCCGGATCGCCGGGGATAAGCACAGCATCGTTGCCCGCCACCGGCTTGGTGTTCTTGAAGTAGGACACATAGCGCGCGATTTCGCCGTCGAAGAAATTGTTCGGATCGATGCGCCTGGGATCGACATAGATCGCGAACATGCCGTTGGCGAAACGTCGGTTCGGCGCAGTCGCGCCCGTGCCGGTCAGCGCACCGCCGAGCAACTCGCAGATCAGCGCCAGGCCGGAGCCCTTATGCTCACCGAACGCGCGGATTGCGCCGGTACCCTGCGAATGATCGCGCGTTCCTTCCGGCGTATAGGGCCCATACAACGTCGTCGGATCCTCGCTCAACACTCCGTCTTGCCTGATCAGCGCGCCCTTCGGCAGTTTTTTGCCGCCGCGGCTCGCCACCAGCACCTTGCCCTCGGCAACGATGGAGGTCGCGAAATCGAGCACGATTGGCCTGTCTCCGGTCCGGGGAATGCCGACGCAATAAGGCGCCGTCGACAGCCGCCGTTCGACGCCACCGTAGGGCGCGACGAGGATCGATCCGGCGGCGTTGACGAAGTGGATTGAGACTAATCCTTCCTCCGCCGCCATCTCGGCCCAATCGCCGACGCGGCCGATGTGCCCTGCGTTGCGTAACGCAACGGCGGCAAGGCCACCCGCCTTGCATTTGTCGATGCCGATCTTGACGGCTTGCGGCGCGACCGTCTGGCCGTAGCCGAATTTGCCATCGACCACCGCCAGCGACGGCGTATCCACCACCAGGTCAACCGTCTGGTCGGGGACAACCGCGCCCATGTTTTTCCAACGCACGTATACCGGCACACGGATAACGCCGTGGCTGTCATGGCCGGTTAGATTGGCGGTGGTGAGATAGCGGGCGATACGCTGTGCTTCTGGGGCTGAGGAGCCTGCATGGCCAAATACATCGGCGACGAAATCGATCAGCTTTTCGACCTGCACGGTGACCATGGCGCGGCGTTCGCTCCCTGCCTGTTTTTTTGATTGTGACAGTTTGCGCAAAAAAAGCGCGGCATGTCCATCGTCAACTGCGGCCATCACGCGATGATGTTTACGGGCTATGCCGACATTGTGCCGTCATGCAAATCTGCGGTCACAGGGATGCATCGCCCTCGTCGGAATCGTGGTCGCCACCCGGCAGCGGCATATCCCACAGACTGACCTCGAGCGCCTGCAGCAAAGCATGAAGCTCCGCCAGTTTATCGGCACCGTAGCGCCGGGTGATTTCGGCATAGATGGCTTCGGACGATGGCGCAACGGATTCTATCAACCGCAAGCCCTTCGCCGTAATCGAAACAACGCTACGGCGCAGATCCTCCTTCAAGGTCCGCCGCTCGATCAGCCGGCGCTCTTCCAGGTCGCGCAAAATCCGCGACAGGCTCGGCCCGAGCAGATAGGCAACGCGAGCCAGCTCGGTCACCTCGATGTCTTCGAAGGACGTCAGCGCTCGCAGGATGCGCCATTGCTGCTCCGTCAAACCGTGCGCACGCAACGAAATCCGAAAATGTCGCATCACCGCTTCGCGGGCGCGCAGCAAAGACATCGGCAGCGAGCGCGAGAACTCCCGGATCGGCATCTGGCGCTCCGCCACGGTTGCCGACATCTCTGCCGGAGAGCCTTGCGACCGCTCGCGACGCCCTGCCTTTGCCATCGACTTCTTTACCGGCATGCTTGCCTATCCGCCCTTTTGCGACTCCAGATAACACGAGCCCCCTTTGCAGTGCAAAATGGTCCAAGCCGCCTATTTCACGGATTGATCATTTTCATTTAACATGTTAATCATTTTTCGGATCGTACCGTCAACCGATTGGTTATCAGGCATCGACTGGCCATGGCACTGACCAAACTCGACATCGCTCGCGCCGCTGAGCGGCTGCATCAGGCAGAGAAAACTCGGGTGCAGATCCGTCAATTGTCGCAGGATCACCCCGCTATCACCGTCGACGATGCCTATGCGATTCAGAAGGCCTGGATCGATATCAAGGTCGGCGAAGGTCGGGTCATCCGCGGTCACAAGATCGGCCTCACCTCGAAAGCGATGCAGAGCGCATTGAACATCGACGAACCCGATTCCGGCATTCTGTTCGACGATATGTTCTTCCAGGATGGCGGGCTGGTGCCGACGGACCGGTTTATCGGGACACGAGTCGAGGCTGAACTGGCCTTCGTCATGAAGCATCGACTCTCTGGCCCAGACTGCACCATGTTCGATGTGCTCAACGCCACCGATTTCGTCATTCCCGCCCTTGAGATTCTCGACACCCGCATCGAACGCGTCGATCCGAAAACCAAAGCGACACGCAAGATCTTCGATACCATCGCCGATAACGCGGCGAATGCCGGCATCGTCCTTGGCGGCCGTCCGATGCGTCCGCTCGATGTCGATCTGCGCTGGATCGGTGCGCTGTGTTATCGCAATGGCCAACTGGAAGAGACCGGCCTTGCCGCCGGCGTCCTGAACCATCCTGCCACCAGCGTGGCTTGGCTCGCCAACAAGATCGCGCCGCAAGGCCATGCGCTGGAGCCGGGCCAGGTGGTGCTGGCCGGATCGTTCATCCGCCCGATCGAGACGCGGAAAGGCGATACCATCCAGGCGGACTACGGCCCCTACGGTTCAGTCAGCTGCTACTTCGCCTGAACATCGCCCCGCGCAGATTCGAGTGACCGCAACATGCCGCATTTCACCATCGAATATTCCGCCAACCTGGATCGCAAGGTCGATATTGGCGCTGCGCTGGAGGTGGTAAGAAAAGCCGCCATCGAGACCGGAATATTTCCGCTCGGCGGCATCCGGGTGCGCGCTATCCGCTGCGAGCACTACACGATTGCCAATGGCGATCCCGAGATGGGATTCCTCGCCATGCTGCTCCGTCTCGGCGAGGGCCGCGATCTCCCGACGCGCAAGAAAGCCGGCGACCATATCTTCGAGGCTCTTTCGAGTTACCTCGAGCCCGTCTTCCGCGACAGCAAATTCGCGCTGTCGTTCGACATGCAGATCAACGACAAGGAAACGAGCTGGAAGCGGAACAATATCCACCAGCACCTCTCGAAAGCGGCAACGGCTGATTGAGCCGTTGATGGGCCGAAACCCTCACCGTCTTGCTTCACGACAAAGCCAACACACGCGCAGTCCGGGATACTCATCATGCCGATACCGCAGCACACCTTCGATCCTCCTTTCAACATCATCCGCTGCAGTCACGCCGTGCTCGACGTTGTCGATCTTGCTGCGAGCCGCAAGTTTTACGAAGACATGATCGGGCTTCATGTCGAAGACAGCGACAGCAACGCGGTCTATCTGCGCGGCTACGAGGAGCATCAGCATCACTCGCTGGTGTTGCGGAAGGCAAAGAGCGCGGCATGCAATCGCCTCGGCTTCAAGGTCGCTTCGGAAAAGGATCTCGACAAGGCGGCAGAATTTCTTGCCGCAAACAAGATCCAGCATGCGTTTGTCGAGCAGCCGTTCCAGGGTCGCACGCTGCAATTTACCGATCCCTTCGGCTATCAGATCGAACTCTATGCCAGGATGGACAAGCGATCGCATTTGCTGCGCCGCTATGATCTCTACAAGGGTTGCCATCCGCAACGGCTCGACCACTTCAACGTCTTTGCGGCCGAAGTGCAGGACACCGTCGACTTCTATGCCCGGCTCGGATTCCGCCTGACCGAATACGCCGAAGAGGATGGGCCGAACGGTCGCATCGCGGCAGCGTGGATGCACCGCAAGGGCAATGTCCACGACTTCGCCATCACCAATGGCAAGGGCCCCCGCCTGCATCATTTCGCTTACTGGGTGCCGACCGCCATGAACATATTGCATCTGTGCGACGTGATGGCGACCAGCGGTTATTTGAAGAACCTCGAGCGCGGTCCCGGCCGCCACGGCATTTCCAATGCCTTCTTCCTCTACGTCCGCGACCCGGACGGACATCGCTGCGAAATCTACACCAGCGATTATAACACGATGGATCACGACCATGAGCCGCTGCGCTGGTCGCTGCGCGATCCGCGACGGCAGACGCTGTGGGGTGCACCTGCACCGCGCTCCTGGTTCGAGGAAGGATCGCCATTCGCCGGCCAACAGCTTCGCGAACCGCAATTCAAGGCCGATGTCATCATCGCCGATTGATACCGAACAGACCGACGCAAATCGTCGCAAGGATCACAGCATGCACCACCCTCGTCTTGCGACATTCATGGTCGATGGCAAAACGCATTACGGACTTGTCGCCGAGAATGGGATCGTCGACCTCTCGGCACGGTTCGGTAAAAGCTATCCGACGTTGCGTGAGGTTATTGCCGACGGCGCGCTGCTGCGTGTCGCCGAAGATTCCGCTCGCCTCAAGCCGGATTTTGCGAGCGACGCAATCACTTGGCAGCCGCCAATCCCGGCGCCGGAAAAAATCATCTGCATCGGCGTCAACTACCCTGACCGCAATGCGGAATATAAAGACGGTCAAGCTGCCCCGCCCTATCCCAGCATGTTCATGCGCACGCCCCGCTCATTCGTCGGGCACGAGACACCGCTGGTGCGCCCGCGCGCGTCGGCGCAGCTCGACTACGAAGGTGAGGTCGTGATCGTCATCGGCAAGGCCGGGCGGCACATTTCCGAAGCAAACGCCCTCGAACACATCGCCGCACTGACGCTATGCAATGAAGGCACCATTCGCGACTGGGTGCGCCACGCCAAGTTCAACGTCACGCAAGGCAAGAACTTCGATAGCACCGGCAGCCTGGGGCCATGGCTGGTGCCCTATATCGATGAACAGCAGATCGCGGACATCAGCCTCACCACGCGCGTCAACGGCGAGAGCCGGCAAAACGACCGAACCAGCCGGATGATCTTCAGCTTCCGCTACATCATCAGCTACATCTCGACTTTCACCACGTTGGTGCCGGGCGATGTCATCGTGACCGGCACGCCAACCGGAGCCGGGGCGCGGTTCGATCCGCCGCGCTTCCTCAAGCCCGGCGATGTCGTCGAGGTTGAGGCCGACGGTCTCGGCATATTGCGAAACGGCGTGATCGACGAAACGCCTTAGGCAGCGTACTGCCGCCATCGTTCGTCAGCCGAACACGGGAAGCTCGATCACGTCGTAGCCGTGGCGAATGCTGCGTTTGAGAACCGGATCTTCCATTTCGAATTCGAAACGGCTTGCGGGGCGAATGCCGCCCTTCGCGGCGAACGTGCCACCGAACACTGCACACCCGTCCGGCAGCTTGCCGCCATCGAAGCCCCGCGCGATCAGGTCGTCAACGCCGAGCATGCCATCAAGCTTGCCTTCCTGATAAAGCACCCGCTCGCCGCCGATCACCGCGTAAGAGCGGAGCAGCAACTGGTCCCAATGGCCTTTGACTTCGGCAAGATCCCATAGCGTCGGCGCGACCGGCTTGTCGCACATCTGTTTCGATACCGTGACGCCATAAGTCTCGACCTTGCGGTCGGTATGATCGGATCCGACGCCGACGAATATTCGTCCCGGCGCTCCGATGAGGACGAATTCCACCTCGCCGCTGGAGTTCGACCCACTCACCTCGATCGCCGATGCCGTCGTCAAGCGGCGCGCGGCGACACGGTAGTAGATCGGCGTTGAAGCCGGCCGGGCGATGCCCAGCGCTTCGAGTTCGGCAATGTGCTTGTCGCGCGCCACCGGATCGCGCCCGGTCCAGCCGGCGATCACTGCCTGTCGAACTGTGAGTGTGAGCGGCGTTTGCTTGCCACCGGCATCCAGCGTAAACGCGATATCACACGCAGACATGCTGCCATCCCACGTTGTCGTTAATCACGCACCACATTTTCCATGCCGGCTGCCAGCTCGAAAATCCGCCGGTCGGAGCCACCGGAGGCCGCCAGCATCAGGCCAACCGGCGCATCGCCCTCGCGATGGATCGGCAACGATATCGCACAGCCATCGATGGTGTTGATCAGCGTACAGTTGCGCAGCGACAGCACGTTGGCCTTGGCATAGGCGGCATCGTCATCGACCAGGTCGGCAATGCGCGGTGGCGTAATAGCGATGGTCGGCATCACCAAAGCATCGTAAGGCGCGATGCGGGCATCGAAACGCGAGATCATCGCGCGCCGGTCTCGGAGCAGATCGACATAGTCGGCAGCACTTTGCGTTTCACCGCGACGAATACGGACCAGCACACGCGGGTCGTATTCATTGCCGCGCTTGGCGATCAATGCGCGATGCCAGGCCCAGGCTTCCGCGGATGAGAATCCGCCCTTGGAATTTAGCGTCGCGACCTCGGCAAATTCCGGTACGGCAATCCGTTCGATTACCGCGCCCTTCGCCGAGAGCTTCGACAATGCGTGCTCGAAAGCCTGCGCCACTGCGTCGTCGAGATCGTCGAACGCCACCGTGGTCGGCACGGCCAGCCGCATCCCCTTGATCGGCCGCGCCACGACCGGCGCAATGGGCTGGTCGGCATGCACCGCATCGAGCGTCACACAACATCCAACGCTGCGCGCGATCGGTCCGTAGCTGTCGAGCGTAAACGACAACGGCACGCCACCATCGAGCGGGATGCGGCGCGCGGTTGGCTTGAAGCCGACAATCCCGCTATAGGCGGCCGGGATACGGCACGAGCCTCCCGTGTCGGTCCCCAGCGCTCCATGCGCCATGCCATCGGTGACGGAAATCGCCGCTCCTGACGACGAACCGCCCGGCACATGACCGACATCGCGCCGCCAGGGATTCTTCGGCGTCCCGTAGTGCGGATTGAGTCCGAGACCCGAATAGGCGAACTCGACCATGTTGCTGCGGCCAATCAGCACAAAACCGGCGCGGCGCAGCCGCGCCACCACCGGGGCGTCTTCGGTCGCTGGCTGCGCATCGCGTAGCGCGATCGAGCCGGCGCGCGTCACCTGACCTTTGATGTCGAACAGATCCTTGATCGAAATCGGAATGCCGGCATACCGCGAGGGTGCAGCGTTTGCCTTGCGTAGCTTATCCATCGCGTCCGCCGCCGCTTTGGCTCCCTCGGCATCGACGTGAATGAAGACACGCGCACCCTCGCCGTTCTTGTCTTCGATCTTCGCCAGACATTCATCGACGAGCGCACGCGCGCTGGTGCGGCCGGATTCCAGATCGGCAGCTAGGGATTCCAAGGTGGGAGAGTTCAACATCACGGGGTCGCTTCCAGGGTCAGATTTTTCGTTGTTCCGGGTGACTGAGGTTACCGATCATGCTCCGGCGGCAGTTCGATTTCCAGATCGAGCAGCGCAGAGCTTAGCGACTTGCCATGTGCGTCAAGCGCGAGAGAGCGTGTCACCCCGCCGCCCAGCGTCTGCTCCATCACGAAGTTCAGCGCGGCAATATTCGGCAGTTCGTAGCGCACCACCTCGCCTCCGACGATATCCGCAAAATGCGCCTTGACCCGCGCGCTGGTGACTTGCGCCAGCAGGACGGAGTAATGTTGGGCGTCGTAGGCGATCACCGAGATATTCGAGGTGTTGCCTTTGTCGCCGGTACGGGAATGAGCGATCTCGCGCAGCTTGACCATCATGCCTCCACGAAACGCACCGACGGCGTAGCCAGTTCGCGCGGCAACAACACCGAAGCCACCGCGACGACATCGCGTGCGGACTTGAAGGCGCCGCCGCCGCCAGCCGGGCCGTTGGTGTAGAGCGTCTCGACCTCGTTGCCGATCCGCACGGCCTCCGCGAGGTTTTCGGTGCGGCCGGTGACGCGCACGCGCACCTCGTAGGGATCGTGTCCTTGCGACAACCGCTCGCCATGCAACGCATCCACGCCGATCAGATCGAAGCGCAGTTCGCTGGCACGCACGCCGATCAGTTGCAGCCGCTCGCGCACAATATCGAGCGCCAACCTGCCGCGTGCCACCGCACCGGGGCCGGCGTAGGACATCTGCCCCTCGCCGATGTAGCTGTCGACATAGCCTACCGAAACCTTCAGCGTTTCCGGCCGCTGCGTGCCACGACCGCCGGAAACGCGCACACGATCCGGCGCGATTTCCTCGACCGAGACTTGCGAGAAATCCGCAACGACATCGGGCTGGAGATACTTTGTCGGGTCATGCACTTCGTAGAGCAATTGCTCCTTGCAGGTTCGCGCCGTCACCGCACCACCGGAGCCCGCTACCTTGGTGACGACGAGCGAACCATCCTCGCCCACTTCGCCAATCGGAAAGCCAAGCCGCGCCAGCCCATCGACATCCTTGTAGCCGGGGTCGGCGAAGTAGCCTCCTGTGATCTGCCCCGCGCATTCGAGCAGATGGCCCGCCACGGTGCCGCGACCGAGCATGGCCCAGTCGTCCATTGCCCAGCCAAACGCATCGATCATCGGCGCGAGAAACAGCGCCGGATCGGAAGCGCGGCCGGTAATCACGATATCGGCGCCGCCGCGCAACGCTTGCGCGATTGGTTCAGCCCCGAGATAGGCATTGGCAGAGACGATACGATTGCCGAGCGTCTTGATGGTGCCATCGATCTCCAGCAGCGGAAGATCGCGCGCCTTGCAGGCATCGAGCACATCGTCGCCGATCACCGCTGCAATCTTCAACTTTGACAGCCCCAGTGACCGGGCGATGTCGGCGGTCTTGCGCGCTGCCGCCCATGGATTGGCGGCTCCCATATTGGTGACGATCTTGATTCCTTTGGCAGCGCATGTCGGAAGCACGGCGCGCATCCGCGCTTCAAGTAACGGATCGAAGCCGCTGTCCGGATCGCGCAACCGCGCCTGCTGCGCCAGCGCCACCGTGCGCTCGCCAAGGCATTCGAACACCAGATACTGGATGTCGCCCTTCTCGGCGAGTTCGATTGCCGGCTCGATGCGATCGCCCGAATAGCCCGCGCCGGAACCGATCCTGATCGTTCGCATCGATGCAAGCCTTTCAGGAAAACGGCGGCGCTCGGCGGTGCCAATCAGTGACGCGTTGAAACGCCCGGCCAATGTGCAACGACATCGCCTCATCATTGGCCGCGCAGACGATGTGCAGCGACGTCGGCAAGCCCTGCGGCGAAAACCCGTTCGGCAAAGCCAGCGCGCAGCGGCCCGTCATATTGACCATACGAGTGAAATGCGACGGCACCAGGCCGGGACGGTCAACCTCCGACACCGGAGCCGCCGTCATTGGGATGGTCGGCGTCAGCAATGCATCGACACCAGCCAACGCATCGTCCATCGCTGCACGCATGCGGTCCCGCTTCTGAAGCAGAGCGAGATATTCCGAGGCCAGTTTAGTTTTGGCGGGCTTGAAGCGCGCACGGACCGCCTCATCGACGGGCAACGCGGCATCGTCAATGATCGGCCCAACATGCGCGTAACCTTCGATCGCGATCAGGTCTGCCGTCATGTCGGCAAACTCAGCGAACTTGTGCGGCAATGCGAACGGGACGATCTCCGCGCCCAGGTCCGCGAGTTGACCGAGCGATTCATCGTAAGCGGCAAGCACGGCGGCTTCGACGCCTTGCCGCTCGTCGTCCGGCATCCGCGCCAGACGCATTCCCTTGATGCCGCGCGCATCAGTCCCCTTCGGCGGACCGGCCTCACGCCCGCACATCACGTCGAACAGAATGCCGGCATCCACCGCGCTACGCGCCAGCGGGCCGACGGTATCCAGCGTTTCGCTCAACGGCAGAATGCCATCGGTCGGGATCGCGCCCACTGTGGTTTTCAATCCGGTGAGGCCACACATCGCGGACGGAATGCGAACCGAGCCGCCGGTGTCGGTACCGACAGCCCATGGCACCATGCGCGACGCAACGGCAACGCCGGAGCCGCTGCTGGAGCCTCCGGGCGTGCGATGTTCGCGCACATCCCACGGATTGCGCGGCGTGCCCATATGCTGATTGGTGCCCCAGGCGCCGAAGGCGAATTCCACCGTATGAGTCTTGCCGACGACAATCATGCCGGATGCGATCAGGCGATTGGCGAGCGTCCCCGTCGTACGCGACACCCGCTCGGCCCACACTTTCGAACCACCGGTTGTGACCTTGCCATCGAGCTCGACCAGATCCTTCAGCCCGAATGGGATGCCATGCAGCGGCCCGAGCGCATAGCCCGCACCGCGCGCAAGGTCCGCGGCCTTGGCGGCAGCGCGCGCTTCGTCGGCATAGATGGCGATGAATGCGTGCAGCGCGTCGTTGTGCCGCGCGATGCGGTCGAGACACGCATCGGTCAATTCGACCGATGATACGCGACGGTTGACCAGCAACGCCGAAAGTTGTTCCACGGTCAAGGCGGTCAAATCGACAGGAGAACTCATTTGCAATGCACGGGCCCCAGGAATCTGAGTTGAACTACTTCAACCCAAAATAGGCGCGCCGCAAGGCCTCATTGTCGGTCATTTCGGCAACCGTGCCGGAAAACCGGATGCGACCGCCTTCCAGCACGAAGACGCGGGTGGCCACTTCGAGGAAACCGATGTTCTGCTCGGCGACCAATAGCGCCAGCCCCTGTCCCTGCAACCCGCTCAGCACCCGGATGACTTCCTTGACGAACAGCGGCGACAGCCCCGCCGACGGTTCATCCATCACCAGAAGCTTCGGCTCGGCGGCCAGCGCCTTGGCGATGCCGAGCATCTTGCGCTGCCCGCCGGACAGGCTCGAGGCTGGATTGCGGCGCTTCTCGCGCAGCACCGGGAAGATGCCGTAGAGTTCTTCAGCGCGCTTGCCAGGATCGGCGTGCCCCAGCGCCTGCGCACCCACCTTGAGGTTTTCCTCGATCGACAGATCGGGAAACACCGCAAGCTCGGACATATAGGTCATGCCGAGGCGCATGCGATCGCTGGAACGCATCCGCGTCACGTCATGTCCGGCAAGATCGATGCTGCCATGCCGCGTGTCGATCAGCCCGACCAACGACTTGAGGAACGTCGTCTTGCCGGCGCCGTTGGCGCCGAGCAGCAGCACCGTTTCACCCGGCCGAACGTCGAGATCGACACCCCATAACACCTGCATGGTGCCGTAACCGGCATCGACGCCTTTGGCATCGAGCAGTTTCGCCGTATCAGGCGGCATGCTCGCCTCCCAAAAATACCTCGATCACTTCCGGCACCTTGACCGCCACTGCCAGCGTCCCCTCGAAAATCTCCTTGCCCGCATTCATGACGATCACCCGGTCGGTGATCTGCTCGATAAAGCCCATCAGATGCTCGACGACGATGATCGCCATGCCGCTCTTGGCCAGTGTCTTGATGCGACCGGCGATCCAATCGAGTTCGGTCGGGTTGAGACCGGCCGCCAATTCATCCAGCAGCAGCAGGCGCGGCCGCGTCGCCAGCGCCCGCACCAGATCGAGCATCTTCTGCTGTGCGCTGTTGAGTTCGCTGGCCGGACGATCGGCAACTGCATCAAGGTGAAAGTCCACGAGCAGTTCAGCAGTAGATGGCGGTGTAACCTCAGCGCGGCCGTAAGCCAGCGCCACAGCGATATTCTCGCGCACCGTCAGCGACAGGAACGGTTTCGGAATCTGGAAGGTGCGGTTGATGCCGCGATGCACGAGCTTGTGCGACGCCATGCCGCCGACGCTGACGCCATCGAAGACGACATCGCCGCGGTCGGGCGCATAGAGCCCGGAGATCACATTGATCGCAGTGGTCTTGCCGGAACCGTTGGGGCCGACCAGCCCGAGGATTTCACCCGGCGAAACATGGAAGGTGAGACCGTCCAGCGCGTGAAATCCGCCGAACCGCTTGAGCAGGTCGTTGACCTTGAGAATGGGCACAGCGTCAGGGGACATACCACCCCCTTCGCGTTGCCAGCGACACCAGACCCGCCGGCAGGAACAGCACCAGTCCGATAATCAGCAAGCCATAGATCAGCTGGAAATATTGCGGCGTGGTGAAACCGATCAGGTTGTAGATGCCATAGAGGATGACCACGCCGACAATCGGCCCGGTGATCGTCGCCACGCCACCGAACAACGCGAACACGATCGCAAAGATGCTGAAGTCGGCGCTGAAGACGTTATCGGGATAGAACACCGACACGTACCAGGCGAACACGCCGCCCGCGAAGCCCGCCACCAGTGCCGATGCCAGCCACGCGATCATCCGCATCTTCAGCACGTTGACGCCGGCCATAGATGCGCTGAAGGCATCCTCGCGCACGGCTTGCAGCGCGAGCCCAAAACTCGAATTGCGCAAGAACACGACGATGCCCAGCGTCAGCGCCAGAATGATCAGCGCGCCGTTATAGGCCATCGTCGGATTGAAGGTGCCGTTCAGCGCAACGCCGTACGGTCCCTTGGTGATGGATTCCAGCGCGGGGTTGGCGACGAAATGCAGCACCGCCAGTGCCGCGGCAAGATTCGCGATAGCGAAGTATGCGCCGGTGAGCCGCAGCAGCGGCGCCAGCAACAAGCCGAGCGCAACGCCGACCAGCCCGGCGACGACCACCGCAAGCGGCGCCGGTGACTGGAAGTGCATCACCATGATCGCGAAGCCGTACGCGCCCGCGCCGAAAAAGCCCACGTAGCCGAACGGCAGATAGCCCGTGAAGCCGTAAATGATGTTCACGCCCTGAGCGAGGATCAGGAAGATGACGAAATTGAACAGCAGCAGATGGTTGTTATAGACGCCGGGTAAAATCGCAAACAATGCGAGCAGCGGCACCGCTATGAACAACGTATGACGAGCGAGACTAGGCAACGCGCACCTGCCTTCCCAGCAGGCCGCTTGGCCGCAAAAGGAGAATCAAGATCAACAGCACATAGGGCAGCAGATCGGCCCAGGAGCTGAGATAGGTCTGCACCAGCATGTAGCAGACGCCATAGACGACACCACCAAGCGCCGTGCCCAGCGGATTGCCGAGCGAGCCGAGCACGACGATGACGAACGATGTCACCGTCGCATCGGCGCCAAATGCCGGCGTCACCGACCCGAACATGAATGGCGCGAACACGCCGGCAATGGCAGCGAGCGCCAACCCGATACCGAATGCCGCCGCGCAGACGCGATCGACATTGATCCCAGTTGCCAAGGCTTCGTCGCGGCGCGACATCACCGCGCGCGTCAAGGTACCGAGCCGCGTGCGATAGAGATAGACGTAAACCAGAAAAATCGCGGCAACACTTGTGATCGCTGAAATCACCCATGCCGCCGGGAACGACTGCCCCAATATCACGACGGGACCGCCTTCCGGCGACGCACCGAGCAATTTGCCGATTTTCGAGATCAGACTCCCCAGTTCGCGGCTGGGAATCGAGCGTTCGCTGGTGCCGAACATGATGGTCATCACGGCTTCGATCACCTGCGACAGCCCGAAGAACAGGATGATCGACAGCATTTCGGGGTTCACCGATTGCTGCAGTCGCGGGATCAGGATGCCGTACAGGAAAATGCCCACCAGCACGAAGATGGCGAAGGCCAGCGGCACCGCCAGCAGCGGATCGAGCCCGGCGAGATAGAACACGCCGAAGCCGACGAACGCACCGAGCATGAGGAAATCGCCATGCGCGAGATTGACGATGCGCATGACGCCGAACACGAGATTCAATCCAATCCCGACCAGACTGAAATAGAGTCCGAACAGCAGGCCGGCGATCAGCGGATACGCGAGCATCAAGTCTCCGTTGCGTTAGTCAGGCGGCGGTATCGAACAACCAAAGCACGAGGGAGTTGCGATCTAAGGGACGGCATCATCCTGAGGTGCGGGCGCAGCGAGCCTCGAAGGATGGGCCGTCGCCCTTCGAGGCTCGGCGCTGTGCGCCTCGCACTTCAGGGTGACGGCTTTCGCTCGGGCTCACGGCTTCGGATAAACCGGCTTCCCCGTCGCGACGTCGTGCGGATAGACGGCGACGAACTTGATGTGGCCGTGATCGTTGAGTTGGAGTTGCCCCAGCGGCGTCAATTCGCCGACCTGGCCGCCCATCTCATCGAGCGCGAAGGTGCCATCGAGCGTCTTGAGGTTGCCCGACAGGCTGAACACCGCGCGGCGAAGTTCCATCTGGTCCAGGCTGGTCGCCACCGACAAGGTCTTCTCGATCACCAGCGCCGTGGTGTAACCAGCGACGGCATTGAAGCCGAACTCGATCTTGCCGTCGGGATATTTCTTGTCCCACGCCTTGCGGTAATCCGCCATCTTCATGCCGAAGTTGACCGGGTAATCCATCTCGGACGGCGGGACGTAGGTGAAGACATGCTGCAGGCCCTTGGCGCCGACGTTCTTTTCCAGCAATTCGGTTTCGAGGCCCGGATAGATGCAGAACAGCATGTTGAACTTGATGCCGACGTCCTGAACGTTGCGCAGGAAAGCGATATCGTTCGGCGCGTAACCGAGGTGAATCACCGCATCCGGCTGCGCAGCGCGGATGTTGTTGAGGATCACCGTGTAGTTGGTAGTTTCGGTCGGAACGCCCTGATCGTAAACGATCTCGATCGGCGCGTTGGCCTCCTTGATGAACTTGCGTACCGCCGTGGCCTGCGTGCCGGTGAACTCGTTGGTCGAGTAAAGGATTGCAACTTTCTTGATGCCGAGCGCCGGACCATCCTTGGTCAGGAAGTCGGCAATCGGCTTGGGCCAGATCGTCGAAACCGGGTCCGCCATCAGCGCGATGTAGGGGTTATCCTTGGAGAAGAAGCTGGCGCCGGTTCCCGTCTGATCGAACAGAAACATCTTGTGGTCGCGCGCAATTGTCACTGCCGGCGCGGTCAGCACCGAGCCGGAATCGGCGACGAGCAGATCGACCTTGTCCTGCGTCACAAGCTGATTGTAGAGCGTGGCCGCAGTGGCGGTGTTGCTCTGGTCGTCGTAGGCGACAAGCTTGATGGGGATCTTCTTGTCGAATGCCTTGACGTAAACGCCACCCTCGGCGTTCTTCTGTTCGACCCAGAGCTTGATGGCGCTATGAACCGGCATCGAGATGGAAGCGTAGCGGCCCGACGACGCGTAAAGCGTACCGATCTTGATTTCCGAGGGAGCATCCGCCGCCAATGCTTGTGAAGCTAACGCCAATCCAACGGCAAAAGCCGCGATCACTCTCTTGAGCATCAAGTCCTCCGGATTTTTTTCTTCTGCGACAAGGTAACGCTGCGGCAATGTAACCTCTTGCGTTTGCAGAACACAAGGGCGCTGGCGGGCGGGCCTGGCGGGGCTTCCTTGCCGGAATACCAGATCATCACCGGCCCACGAGGCGTTGACGCTGGCCGGACAAATAGCGCATCAAGGTTTCAACAAGCGGGTTAGCGTCCCGCACAAGGGAGAGAAAAGGAAGCGAACCATGGCCGAAGCTGCCCGCGCGCGTCCCGTTCCGACACCGGAAACACAACATTTTTGGGAGGGAACGCGTGCCGGCGAGTTGCGCCTGCAGCGCTGCGACGCCTGCGAACACGTTTACTTTCCGCCCCGCCCATTCTGCCCCTCCTGCGCCTCGCGCAAGGTCAGCGTGTTCCCGGCGACCGGAAAGGCGACCCTTTACAGCTACGTCATCAATCATCGGCCGCCGGCGCCAGGCTTCACGCCGCCTTACGCCATCGCCGTGGTCGAACTTGAAGAGGGTCCCCGCATGATGACGAACATCATCGATTGCCCGCAGACTCCGGAAGCGCTCGATCTCGACATGAGGCTCGAAGTCGCCTTCCAGAAACTCGACGAGGAAATCACCCTGCCCTTATTCCGCCCGGCGAAAGGCTGAGACAATGCGCAGGAACCAAGTCGCCGTCGTCGGCGCTGCGGAGACCACGAAACTCGGCGTGATCCCGGACATGTCGCAAATCCAGTTGCACGCCGACGCCGCGCTGAACGCCATTGCCGACGCCGGGCTGAAACTGTCGGACATCGACGGCATCGCCACCGCCGTCGAAACGCCGCAGCAGATCGCGCATTACCTCGGCATCAAACCGACGTGGGCCGACGGCACGTCGGTTGGCGGCTGCTCGTTCATGCTGCATGTTCGCCACGCGGCGGCGGCCATCGAAGCCGGGCTGTGCAAGACGGTGCTAATCACGCATGCCGAGAGCGGCAAATCGATGATCGGCAAGCAGCCGCGCTATACGCCGCCGTCGAGTCTGAATGGCCAGTTCGAAGCGCCGTTCGGAGTCTATGGCCCGCCGAGCATGTTCCCGATCCCGGTGCTGCGTTACATGAAGACCCATGGCATCACCCATGAGCAGATCGCCATGGTCGCGGTGGTACAGCGCGAATGGGCCGCGAAGAATCCGCGCGCCACCATGAAAGACCCCATTACGGTCGCGGACGTGCTCAACTCGCGGATGATCGCCTATCCGTTCCGCCTGCTGCAGTGCTGCCTCGTCACCGACGGCGGCGGCGCATTGATCCTGACCAGCGCCGATCGCGCCAAGGATTTTCCGCAGAAGCCTGTCTACATTCTCGGCACCGGTGAAAGTGTCGAGACGCCGATGGTCAGCCAGATGGAGACCTTCAACTCGTCGCGCGCGTTCCGCACCGCGGGGCCCCTCGCCTTCAAGGAAGCCGGCATCACGCATAAGGACGTCGATCACCTGATGATCTATGACGCCTTTGCCCATCTGCCGTTGTTCGGGCTTGGCGATCTCGGCTTCATGCCGCACGAGGAGACCGGCAAGTTCATCGCCGACGGCAACACCCGCCCCGGTGGCAAGCTGCCGCTCAATACCAATGGCGGCGGCCTGAGCTACATGCACTCCGGCATGTACGGCATGTACGCACTGCAAGAGAGCGTGCGACAGATGCGCGGCATCGCGCCGGCGCAGGTGCCAGGCGCCAAGATCTCGGTCTGCCACGGTGTCGGCGGCATGTTCGCGGCGTCAGGCACGATCATCTTTACCAATGAGAGGTGAGGCAACACGACCTCCCGGAAAAGATCGTCATCGCCGGACTTGATCCGGCGATCCATCGTTCCCTCGAAAGAGATGGATGCGCGGGTCAAGCCCGCGCATGACGCCTCGAACAAAATCAGCATCAGGCGAACAACAAGGATTTCACCATGGCAACCACCAAATCACTCGAAGGCAAGGTCATCGTTGTCACCGGCGCGGGCCGCGGTATCGGGCGCGAAATCGCACTGCTGGCGGCGGCGGAAGGCGCCAAGGTCGTGGTCAACGATCCCGGCGGTGCCGCGGATGGTTCCGGCACCAATGCCGCGCCGGCCGAGGAAGTGGTTGAGGAAATCCGAAAGCGCGGCGGCACCGCCGTCGCCAATTTCGAGACCGTGGCGGAAGCCATTCCTGCCAGCAAGATCATTAAGCAGGCGGTCGATACCTACGGCAAGCTCGACGGCGTCGTGAACAACGCCGGCATTCTGCGCGACGCGATCTTTCATCGCATGAGCATCGATGCCTTCGAGGCCGTCATCAAGGTGCATCTCATGGGCTCGTTCTATACCTCTCATGCCGCCGCGCGCCTGTTTCGCGAACAGGAAAGCGGCACGTTCGTACACTTCACGTCGACGTCCGGCCTGATCGGCAATTTCGGCCAGGCCAACTATGCCGCCGCCAAACTCGGCATCGTTGGCCTTTCCAAGTCGATCGCGCTCGACATGAACCGTTTCAACGTTCGTTCCAACTGCGTTTCGCCGTTCGCCTGGAGCCGGCTGATCGGCACCATCCCGACCGAAACCGACGCCGAGAAGGAACGCGTCAAGCGGATGCAGCAGATGGGACCGGAGAAGATCGCGCCGTTGTCGGTCTTCTTGCTCAGCGATGCTGCCAAGGACGTCACCGGACAGATCTTCGCCGTTCGCATGAACGAGATCTTCCTGATGAGTCAATCGCGTCCGCTGCGCTCGATCCATCGCGCCGAAGGCTGGACCCCGCAGACAATCGCCGAACACGGCATGCCGGCTCTGAAGTCGTCGTTCTACAAGCTCGATCGCTCGGCCGATATCTTCTCATGGGAAGCGATCTGACGACTCGGATGTCCACCGCAACCTACAAACTCTCCACGTCATGGCCGGGCTTGTCCCGGCCATCTACGTCTTTGCTCGTTTAAAATGAGCGAAATAGTAAGGCGTGGATGCCCGGCACAAGGCCGGGCATGACGTGCCTTACGACCCGGCGAGCACTCGGCAAGCCATCTGTGCCAGTGCAAATTTCAATCTCCAAGCTGGAAACGCTCGAAGCGATGCAACTCATCCTCGATACGGCCTTTGAGCAGCCGGCGCGGCTGTTTGCCGATCCAGCTCCATTTCTGCATCAGCAACTTTTTGGCCTTGCGATCGGTCTTCAGGTCGATCGCAGCCACGATGCGATCACCCACCAGCACGGGGAGCGCGAAGTAACCGAACTTCCGCTTCTCCTTCGGCAGATACGCTTCGAAGCGATGGGCATAATCGAAGAATAATTCCAGCCGCTTGCGCTGGATGATGAGCGGATCGAACGGAGACAGGATGTGCACCATCTCAGCCGCTTCTTCACCCGCACACTCGACAACTTCGGGCTGCGCCCAGTGCTCCAGTTTGCCCGCCCCTTCAAGCGCAATCGGCAGCAGTTGCTTGCGGCGAACTCTGGCCCGAATGACCTCGCGGATCGCCGGCTTGCTGCTCGCATTCAGGTGACAGATCGAATCCAGGCTGACGATGCCTTGCGCACGCAACGCCCGGTCGAGCAGATAGTTGGCGGTGTCCTTTGCTGATGCCGGCTTCGGCGGTTTATCCCAGCCGAAATGCCGCTCCATCAATTCGTATGTCTTGAGCATACCGTTGCGTTCGCTGATCGTCAGCGCACCAGTATAAAAAGCGAGTTGCAACGCCCGCTTTGATGGCTTGCGGCTGGCCCAGAGATGCTCCTTCTCCACTAGCACGTCGTCCTCGATGTCGCGAATGGTGAGCGCGCCATCGTTGCGAATGAGCTTCATGACCTTGCGCAGATCGGTTGCACTCACGGAGGCGAACCACTTGTGGCCTTCCTCCTTGTGTCGCTTCATGGCGGCAACGAAGAAGCGGAAATCCTTCGCGGGAATATAAGACAGCGCATGGGTCCAATATTCGAACACCGTCTTATCGATGCTCTGCGCCTGCCGCAGATGCTCGCACTGGTAGGTCGGGATACGCGTCCACAGGATATGGTGATGACACCGCTCGATGACGTTGATGGTGTCGATCTGGACGTAGCCAAGATGCTCGACCGCTGCAGCCGTGGCTTGCGGCCCGTCGCCGAAAGGAGCGACGGCATCGAGCCGCTGGGCCTGCAGCCAGATCTGTCTGGCTCGTGCTTTGGTCAGCAGATGGGCCTGGTTTGTGGAGCGTGGCATCGCCGGACTGTAACCGGATTTACATCACAGCAAAGCGCCAACTGCCGCCTCAGCCACTGTTGCGCAGTCCCGCCGAAATACCGTTGATGGTGAGCTGGATGCCCCGCAACACATCTTCGTCGCCGGATTGCGCACGATGTGCTTCCAGCAGTTCGACCTGCACGTGGTTGAGCGGATCGAGATACGGAAAGCGGTTGCGGATCGAGCGTTCCAGCAGCGGGTTATCTTGCAACAATCGGTCGTGCCCCATGATGTCGAGCAGCGCCTTGATCGATGCCTGATATTCGTTCCGGATGCGCCCGAAAATCGTCTCGCGCAGCCGGACGTCAGGCACCAATTCGGCGTAGCGCGACGCGATGGCGATACTGCTCTTCGACAGCACCATGTCCATGTTCGACAGCAGCATGCGGAAGAATGGCCACTCGCGATAAAGCCCACGCAGAAACTCGACGCCCTTGTTCGGGTGCTGCGCGACCCAAGCCTCGACAGCGCTGCCGAAACCATACCAGCCCGGCAACATCAGCCGGCACTGCGCCCAACTGAACACCCACGGGATGGCGCGGAGATCCTCGATCTTGCGCGTCTTGGTGCGCGACGCCGGACGGCTGCCGATATTCAGCGTCGAAATTTCGGTGATGACGGTCGACGCCCAGAAATAATCCTCGAAGCCCTCGGTATCGTAGACCAGCCCGCGATAGGCCGCATAAGCATGGCCCGAGAGCGCTTCCATGGCGTCGAGAAATTCGCGGCGCGGCGCGCTGCGGCGAGGCTGCAGCAGGCTCGCCTCCAGTGTCGCGGAAGCGAGAATTTCCAGATTGGCGCGGCCCACCTCAGCGTTGGAATACTTGCTCGAAATGATTTCGCCCTGCTCGGTGACGCGGATTTGCCCGTTCACCGCGCCGCCCGGCTGCGCCAGAATGGCATCGTAGCTCGGACCTCCGCCTCGCCCGACCGAGCCGCCACGGCCATGGAACAATCGCAGCCGCACACCGTGCCGCTCAAAGACCTCGATCAGGCCAATCTCCGCCTTGTAAAGCTCCCAACCCGACGTGACGAAGCCACCGTCCTTGTTGCTGTCGGAGTAACCGAGCATCACTTCCTGAATCGCGCCGCGGCTATCCACCAGCCGGCGATATTCCGGCAGAGATAGCAGCCGATCCATGATCGGCGCACATTGACGCAAATCCTCGATGGTCTCGAACAACGGCACGATGTTGAGTTCGCTGGTTCCCTTCGGACTCACCAGCCCGACTTCCTTGAGCAACAACGCCGCTTCGAGCAGGTCGGAGACACCGCGAGTCATCGAGATGATGTTCTGCGGAATGACCATGGCGCCGATCGTGGCATGCGCCTCGGCGGCGGCACGCAGCACCGCAAGTTCGCCGACGGTCTCCTCCCCATAGGCCAGGAACTCCGAGACTAGCGGCCGGCTGGTCCGCAATTCACGCGTCAACAGGTCGATCCGCTGATCTTCCGTCAGGCTACGATAATTCGTGCCGGGTGCAGCTGCCTCGAACAACTCGGCGATGGTTCGCTCATGCACGGCGGAATTCTGCCGCATGTCGAGGCTGGCAAGATGGAAGCCGAAGCAATCCACGGCGCGGCGCAACGTTCGCAGCCGGCCACGCGCGAGCACGTGCAGACGGCTGGAGCGCAAGGCGCGGTCGATCACATCGAGGTCGTCGGACAGTTCGGTGACGCTGGCATAAGGCGCGGCCTGCCCGATCGGCCTGCGATTGGTCTCGACGTTGAATTTCGTCGCCGTGGCGGCCAACCTTGCGTAGATGCCCGACACCGCGAGCCGATAGGGCTCGCCGCTCCGATGCGGCGATGTATCGGGCGAACGCTCGGCCAGCGCGCGCAATTCGGCCGGGACATCGGCCAGGTTGGCAGCAAGCGACAGTTCCGATCCCAGCAGGTGCAGTTCGCCCAGATAGAACCGCAAGATCAGCGCACTCTGCATGTGCAGGGTGCCGCGCATCACCTCGGCGGTGACGAACGGATTGCCGTCACGGTCGCCGCCGATCCAGCTTCCCATGCGCAGGAACGATGCGATCTCCTCATGATTACCGGAACCCGCAGCATCATCATCCTGCAGGCGATCTTCCAGCGCACAGTGCAGCCGCGGCACCTCGCGCAGGAAGGTGTCCTCATAGAACGACAGGCCATTGGCGACCTCGTCGAGCACGGTCAGCTTGGTTCGCCGCAGCAAGTTGGTCTGCCAAAGCGTCAGCACCGCGCGGCGAAGCTGTTCCTCGCAGGCCGCGGTTTCCTCCGGGGTCATCTGCGCGCGCTCGCGCTGAGCCAGCAAGGCCGCCACTTCGAGTTCGCGATCCATCGTGCTCTTGCGGCGAACCTCGGTCGGATGCGCGGTCAACACGGGCCGCACCAAAGCTTTCGCAAAAAATTGCCGCAGGTCGGCGGCGGTGATACCCGCATTGCGCGCATCCAGCACCGCGCGAGCCAACGTCCCCGCGCGTGGCTTGGCATCGCTGGCCTGCTCCGCGCGCATTTGCCGGATGTGATTTTGATCTTCGGCGATATTGGCGAGATGCGAGAAATAGCTGAAGGCACGGACGATCAACACCGTCTCACGGTCGGACATGCCGTCGAGAATGGCCTCCAACTCGCGGCGGGCCGGTTCGTCGTTGTCGCGATGGAAACGCAGCGAAGTCTGGCGGATCCGTTCGACCAGATCGAACACCGACTCGCCTTCCTGATCGCGAACCGTATCGCCGAGGATACGCCCCAGTAGCCGGATATCGTCACGCAGCCGCGCATCCTTGGCGGCGTTGTCGTCGCCGTGATCGGCCGAAGTGCCGAGGATGGACGAGATCGTATTCACTGGCATGGCTGCGCGGTCCCGGGCTGCTTGAAGCGGCCCTCCAGTCGCAATTTTTGCGGCGCAGCGCAAGCTCAAGATGATCCTGCCGCGCCGCCTGTCCCCGGCTCGGGCAGCGCCGGGCGCCCCTCAGATCTTGCGGCCTGCGCGGTCCCAGTATGGGTCACGCAACCGGCGCTTGAAAATCTTGCCGGTATCTTCGCGCGGCAGATTGCTGCCGATCTCGATATGCTTCGGGACTTTGTAACCTGCCAGCGCCTTGGCCAGTTCGGCCCGGATGGACGCCGCATCGAGCGACGTACCGCCCTGCAGCTCGACGACCGCCATCAGCGCCTCGCCAAACTCGGCGTCGGGAATGCCGAACACCGCGCAATCGTGCACGCCGGGAATGGCGTGGAGCGCCGCCTCGATCTCCGCCGGATAGATGTTGACGCCACCGGAAATGACCATGTCGCGCTTGCGATCGCAGATGAAGACGTAGCCATCGGCGTCGATATAACCGACGTCGCCCGACGTGATGAAGCCATCGCGATCGATCTCGGCGCGCTTCTCCGGCTTGTTGTGATAGGTAAAATCCGGATTGCCGGCGATACGCGAGTAGATCTCGCCAACCTCGCCTTGCAGCAACTCTCTACCATCGTCGCCGACAAATCGCAGTTCCGCGCCCGGCGCGATCTTGCCGACGGTGCCGGGCCTGCGCAGCGCATCTTCGGAATTGGCGAACGTCACCGCGCCGGATTCGGTGCTACCGTAGAATTCATAAATCACGGGCCCCCACCATTCGATCATCGCGCGCTTGACGTCGGCCGGGCACGGCGCGGCAGCGTGAATGACATGGCGCAGCGTCGAGACATCGTACTTGCGGCGAACGCTTTCGGGCAGCTTCATCAGCCGGATGAACATCGTCGGCACCATGAAGATGGTGTCGATCTTCTCATCCTGCACCAGCCGCAGGAAATCTTCCGGCTCGAACCGCGGCATCAGCACCAGCACGCCACCGAGACGTCCGGCCCGCAATCCGAAGCTGTTCGGCGCGGAGTGATACAGCGGACCCGGACACAGCGAGCGCACTTGAGGCCGCAAGCCGTAGATCATGGCCCGCATCCGCTCGGCGGATGCCGTCTGCTCGGGAGTCGGCGCAAAACGTTTGACGCCCTTCGGGTGCCCGGTCGTGCCGGACGTGTAGATCATGTTCTGCGGCTGCGGCAGCGCGGGACCGTCATAAGGCGTCTGCGCCGCCAGCCAGTTCTCGAGATCGATGACGCCACGCAGCGTCTCGTCATCCGCAGCGGCAATCGTGTACGCAGCAAGGATTTCCGGCGGCGTCGGCACGCTCAACAACGTCAGGCCGGACGGTACATGCGCGGCAAGCGGGGCCAACAGATCCGCATGGCCGATCAACACCCGTGTTTCGGTGTCATTGAGAATGTAGGCGATTTCATCCGGCTTGAAATGCCAGTTGATCGGCACCGCATAGGCGCCAAGCATCATGACCGCATAAGCGGCCTCGATGAAGGTGATGTCATTGCGCATCAGGATGCAAACGCAATCACCCTGCTTGACGCCCAGACCCTGCAAACCGCCGGCGATACGCGCGGCGCGCGCCGCAACTTCGTCATGGCCACGCCGCCGCGCGCCACTGATGATGCCTGAGAAGAGCGATGATGACATTGATCTCTATCTCTTCCGATCTCACATCGATTTGAGGGAGCCCTCATGCTGAGGAGGCGCGCTTGCGCCGTCTCGAAGCACGAGGGCGGCTAACCATCTTTCATCATTCTTCGAGACGCGGGCGGCGCCCGCTCCTCAGGATGAGGAAGCCGCAGCGCAATTCGCCTCTCAGACATCGACGAAGCGCGGCGCCCGTTTGTCGATATTGGCCCGGACCGCTTCGGTCTGGTTCGGTGCGCCGATCAGCTTCTGCTGTTCGACCGATTCCGCCAGCAGCGCCGGGCCCGGATCGACGGAGAGATTATTCAGCAGCCGCTTGGCTGCGCGAATGGCATCCGGGCTCTTGTTGGCGATCTCCCGCGCCATCGCCAATGCCACGGTTCGCGGATCGTCGCAGATGCGCGTCGCAAGACCGTAGCTCAGCGCCTCCTGCGCGGAGAAAATGCGGCCGGTGTAGGTCAGCTCGCGCAAGATATCGTCGCGCACCAGACTCGCCAGGATCGGCGTTCCGGCCATATCCGGCACCAACCCCCATTTGATCTCCATGATCGACATCCGCGCATCCGGACTGAGGAACCTTATGTCGGCACCTAACGCGAGTTGGAAACCACCGCCGAATGCCACGCCGTGGATCGCCGCGATCACCGGCACCGGCAATTGACGCCAGCCCCACACGGCCTGTTGCGGAAAATTCGCCTGACCATGCGTGCGCACGCTGAGGTCACGTTTCTCTCCGCCCGCGATGCCGTTGCCGCCGCTTTCCTTCATTGCGGCAAAGCGCCCCATGTCGAGCCCCGCGCAGAACGCCCGCCCCTCGCCGGAAAGAACCACGGCCCGCACGCCCTTTTCATGCGCCAGCCGCTCGGATGTCGCCACCAGCGCCTCGAACATCGCAATATCGAGCGCGTTCATCTTGTCGGCTCGCACCAGCCGGACATCGGCGACGCCCTCCTCGATCGACACCGAGACGCGATCTTCCATGGATTGTTCTCCCCAATTTCATTCGTTTCGTACTTTACAGAAGATCGTCGAAGGGTTTTAGTCAATCAACTAATTAACAACCCTCCTATTTCAGATGGGACATTCCATGTTCAATCCGCAGCTCCTGGCAGGTCGACATATTTTGGTCACCGGCGGCGGCACCGGCCTCGGCAAATCGATGGCCGCGCGCTTTCTCGAACTGGGAGCCGATGTTCACATCTGCGGACGACGCAAGAGCGTCTGCGACGACACCGCGACCGAATTGATGGACACTTACGGCGGCAGGGTGATGACGCATGGCGTCGACATTCGCGACGTCGGCGCGGTCGACAACATGATCGAGACTATCTTTGCTGAAAGCCCGCTCACCGATCTCATCAACAACGCCGCCGGCAACTTCATTTCCCGCACAGAGGAATTGTCGCCACGCGGGTTCGATGCCGTGGCGAACATCGTCATGCGCGGCACATTCTATGTCACCCATGCCGTCGGCCGCCGCTGGATCGCCGGCAAGCATCGCGGCAACGTGGTGTCGATCACCACCACATGGGTCCGCAACGGCAGTCCCTATGTCGTGCCGTCGGCGATGAGCAAATCCGCCATCCACGCCATGACGATGTCGCTCGCCGCCGAATGGGGACATTACGGTATCCGCCTCAACACCATCGCGCCCGGTGAAATCCCGACCGAAGGCATGAGCAAGCGCATCAAGCCCGGCGACGAAGCGGGCGCCCGCACCATCAAGATGAATCCGATGGGCCGCGTCGGCCGCATGGAGGAATTGCAGAACCTCGCTGTGTTCCTGATCTCCGGTGGCTGCGACTGGATTAACGGCGAAACCATTGCCATGGATGGCGGCCAGGCGCTGGCGACGGGCGGCAATTTCTATCAGTTGCGCGATTGGTCCGATGCCGATTGGCAGCAGGCGCGCGACTCGATCAAGGCGCAAAACGAAAAGGATCGAGCCGCCCGCGGCTGAGGCCGCGCTTTTCGTGACGCCTATCGCGACCACACTTTGCGCCACCTAAATTCGCGCGAAGCAATGTGTCACAACGTTGCGCGGCCGGCTCGATCCGGTCGCCGCGCGCGTTGTTGCAAATGCAGAATACGCAACGATGAAAGCCTCGACAATCAAAGCGATCGACTAAACGCCCACATCGTCGCAATCGTATTGTCTTTCCATCGCAACAGCGTCACTATCCCTCAAAAGCAATAATCACATGAGGGGAAACATGACGACTGTCGAAGATGCTTCCAACCTTGCCGACGTGGTGCGCATTCAGGGCAAGAACCGTGGCGATGCCATTGTGTTCGACTTCGAAGACCGCCAGACCACATTCGCCGAATTCGACCGCCACACCAACCAGATTGCCAATGGCATGATCGCGCTTGGCGTAAAGCCGCATGAACGCGTCGCTTACCTCGGCAAGAACAGCGACATCTTTTTCGAACTGCTGATCGGCGCGATCAAAGCCAATGTCGTCATGGCCCCGGTGAACTGGCGTCTTGCAGGTCCGGAAATCGCTTTCATCGTCGAGGATTGTAAAGCGGCCATCCTGTTCGTCGGCCCCGAATTCGTCGATCAGGTGCGCGGGATCAAAGGCTCGCTGCCGAGCGTTCGCACCATCATGACCACCGAAGGCGGCGCGCCGGAGTGGAACGACGTCATCAAATGGCGCGACGCGCAAAGCAGCGCCGATCCCCATGTAGAGATCGAGCCGCAGGACATCGCCATTCAGCTTTACACATCGGGCACCACCGGACGGCCGAAAGGCGCAATGCTGTCGCACGCCAACTTTTTGTCGCTGGTGCGCGCCGGGCAGGACAACAAGCCGGACTGGAACACGTGGTCGGAGGATGACGTGTCGCTGGTAGCGATGCCGATCTTCCACATCGGTGGCTCCGGCTGGGGCACGCTCGGCATCTATCACGGCGCGAAGGGCGTCATCGCCCGCGAATTCGATCCGACAAAGGTGCTGGATTTCTTCGAACACGCGAAGATCACCAAGCTGTTCATGGTTCCGGCGGCGATGCAATTCGTCGTGCGGCAGCCCCGCGCCCGCACGATGGACTTCTCGCGGCTGCGCTACATGCTCTACGGCGCGTCGCCGATCCCGGCCGCGCTGCTGAAAGAATGCATCGAAGTCTTCAAATGCGGCTTCGTGCAGATGTACGGTATGACGGAAACCACCGGCACGATCGTCGCTCTCGCGCCGGAAGATCACGTCGAAGGTCTCGAACGTATGCGCTCGGCGGGCAAGGCGTTGCCGGGTGTCGAGCTTGCCATTCTCGATGCCGAGGGCAATCGGTTGCCGCCGCGCCAGGTCGGTGAGATCGCGACACGCTCCGGCTCGAACATGGTCGGCTACTGGAACTTGCCCGAGGCCACGGCGCAAACCATCGACAAGGATAACTGGTTGCGCACCGGTGATGCCGGTTACATGGACGAGGATGGATTTCTTTACATCCATGATCGCATCAAGGACATGATCATCTCCGGCGCGGAGAATATCTATCCGGCCGAGGTCGAAAGTGCGATCTGCGATCACCCCGACGTTGCCGAAGCCGCAGTGATCGGCATCCCCGATGACAAATGGGGCGAAGCGGTCAAAGCCATCGTCGTGCTGAAGCCGGGCAAGACCGCAACCGCCACCGACATCATCAATTTCACCCGCGAACGCATCGCCGGATTCAAGACACCGAAAACGGTCGATTTCATTCCTGCGTTGCCGCGTAATCCCTCCGGCAAGATTTTGCGCCGTCACCTGCGCGATCCGTATTGGGCCGGCAAAGACAGGCAAATCAACTGAGGCAAGCCGGGGCAAGCCACCGGCTACGAAGAAAGCTTGTTCATCTTCATTACAACTTATCCCCGCTGTCTGAACCGCGCGTATAGTTCGCCGGTCTCGTTCGCGAGGGGCGCATCATGAGGCGTTCGCGAGGTGGAGCGAGATGCGGCGCCTGCGCGTTGCGGTTCGCACCCGCACGTCCGGGAGGCCGGGGTCACCGTCCGGGCCTACTACGAGGCTCTGCCACGCGATGGCTGGACGCGGACAGGTCGAAGGCGGCGAAATCCGCTGGATGAAGCGGGCGTGTGGCCCGTGACCTGCCCCGGAAGCACGGTCCCTGCGCCCAAAATCGCCGCGAATGGAGCGTCGAAAGGCGTTTCCGTAGCCTCCGTTCACTTCGTGAACCGGCTGCGGCACAAATACCAAGGCGCGCTTTTCGGCGCTCCGTTTCCCCTCACGATTTGAGGGGCCAACCGAACATCCAACTCGCGCTGACGCGCGAGAGCAATTTGTCGTGGCTGTTTGACATATAAATCCGAACATTGCGCGAGGCCTCGCCTCAAAGCGCAGCGTCGTCCCCGCGCAGCGAACCGGAGACACAACAACCCTCAATGCTTGTTGGCGCCCATGTAGCCGAACAGGAATCCGGCGACCTTGCGTTTCTGGATTTCCTCGCTGCCTTCGGTGATGCGATAGCGACGATGATGACGATAAATGTGCTCGAACGGCTTGTGGCGCGAATAGCCCATGCCGCCATGCACTTGCATTGCGCGGTCGGCTGCCTCGCAGCACAACCGGTTGGCCCAGTAGTTACACATCGAGACCTTATCGGACAACGTATGCTCGACCTGCGCCTGCGTCAGTTGATCCATCTCCCACGCCGTCTTGCGGATCAGCAGGCGCAGCATCTCCGCCTGCGTCGCCAGTTCGACCAGCGGCCACTGGATTGCCTGATTTTCTGCCAGCGCATGACCGAACGGCTTGCGCTCGCGTGCGTAATTGACGCTTTCCTGGATGCAGTACACCGCGGCTCCCAACGAACTCGCCGCCTGACGAATGCGGTTCTCATGCACGAAGCATTGCGCCAGCGAGAGACCGCGCCCGACCTCGCCGAACAGTGCATCGTCTGGCACAAACACGTCGGTAAAGCTGACGCGCGGATGATCGGTCGGCATGTTGAAGGTCCAAAGATACTCCTCGACCTTCACGCCTTTCGCCTTGGCCGGCACCAGAAAACAGGTGATGCCGCGCGCATCGCCGTCGTTGCCCGACGTGCGCGCAAACAGCGCGCAATGCGTGGCGACGTGCATGCCGGTCGTCCACATCTTCTCGCCGTTGATGATCCAGCCGGACTTGCCGTCGCGCGTCCCCTGCACCGCGCGGGTTTCCATATGCGTGGCATCGGAGCCATGCTCCGGTTCGGTGAGACCAAAGGTGATGCGGTATTTGCCGGTGATCGACCCCTCGATCATCGCCTTCTGGTCGTCGCGCCCATAGCGATCGAGCATCGTCACCAGCGGCAGATTGCCGACGATGGAATGCTCGTTCTGCAGATCGTTGTGCAGGCCAAGCCCCTTTGCTGCAAAATGCTCGCGGATTACCGCCATCCAGAGATTGGAGCCGTCCTTGCCGCCGTAGCGTTTCGGAATCGCGAAGCGCAGATGTCCCGCCGCATCGGCGAGATCCTTCACCTTGCGCAGCAACGCTTCCCATTCATGGCGCGGCAGACCACCCTGCTCGAAGTCGGTTCTCGCCCATTCCCGGCGATGATCGAAGAACCGCACGTTGTCATCGATTTCCTCGAGCGGCTTGATCTTCTGCGCGATGAACCGGTCCAGTTCATCGAGATAAGCGACAAGGTCAGCAGGCAACGAAAAATCCAAGGCGCTTCTCCCGGTGCGCGGCGATCATATGCGGGTGCAACCCAGTCGCCGATCGATCTGACGATATCGCTTTGTTGATGAATTAAGGTGAGGTATGCAATCCAAGTCAAGCAAGCACATGCGGATCGTGTTGCAGGCGTGACATGCGCGATCTGTCGAATGCAGGCGCTGCAGCAACGCTGCGCCCACAGCGGTATATTCCTCGCGACGAAAAACATGACGGGAGCGACCATGGATCTGCAATTTTCGAAAGTGACGCGCAAAGGCCCGATCACCATCGTTACCCTGTCGCGCCCGGAGGTTTACAACGCGCTGCACACCGACGCGCATTTCGAGCTCAACCGCGTCTTCAACGATTTCGCCGCAGACCCGGACCAATGGGTCGCCATCGTCACCGGCGCCGGAGACAAGGCATTCTGCGCCGGCAACGATCTGAAGTGGCAGGCCGCCGGCGGCAAGCGGGGCTGGGACACCGGCGGCTTCGCCGGCCTGACATCACGCTTCGACTGTGACAAACCCATCATCGCTGCGGTCAACGGCGTTGCCATGGGCGGCGGCTTCGAAATCGCCCTCGCCTGCGATCTGATTATCGCATCCGAGAATGCCAAATTCGCGCTACCGGAGCCGCATGTGGGCCTCGCCGCCCTCGCCGGCGGCCTGCATCGCCTGCCGCGCCAGATCGGACTCAAGCGCGCAATGGGCATGATCCTCACCGCGCGGCATGTTTCCGCGAAGGAAGGTTACGAGCTGGGCTTCGTTAACGAAGTGGTGCCGCAAGGCCAAGCATTGGCGGCGGCGGAGCGTTGGGCTGAAACGATCTGCAAGAACAGCCCGATGTCGATCCGCGCGTCGAAGCAGACCATCGAACGCGGCCTTGCCGTGTCGCTGGAACAAGCCATCGCCGAGCAGCGGGAATATCCGGCCGTGAAAGCGATGGCGGCATCGCAGGATTACATCGAAGGTCCGAAAGCCTTCGCGGAGAAACGTCCGCCGAAATGGGTCGGGAAGTAGATTGGTAATTTACTCCCGGTTGCCTTCCAGTTCGCGCCGATAGCTGGCGTAGTTCGGCTGGTCGACAGCGAGCTTATCCATCGTCGTCTGCCAAAGATGTTCGGCGACTCCCGGCGTTTGGAGATTTATCGAGCCGCTGCTGATGCCGTCGGCCAACGCGGAATTGAGCTCGCTGAGCGTACCGTTTCGGCCGAGCAGTCGCGTCAGCCGCTCACGTTCGGCCGCGTTGCTGCGTTTCTCCAGCGTCAATTGCCGCCCCACCAGGTCGAGTGCATTGATCGCGACGCGGAGCTTGAATGCGCTGTGTCCGTTGAGGGTCGGCGCAATATCGTTCCGCAAAAAGGCCGCAACAGCTTGAATCAGCTCGGTCGGGGTCGGTTCGTCCTGCATATTGCCCTCTATGGCTTGCGGCGCGGCGCAAGCAGCCGCAGCAGATCGATCTCGGTTTCCGACGAGCGCCGTCCGATCATGGCGCGCTCCATCGAATGATCCGGCCCGCTGCGGAAGCGCTGCATCATGCCACAACACATCACGCCCCAGCGTAACGTGCCCATGACTTCCCAGAAATGCACGCGCGCCGCATCGACGCGACGTCCCTCCACTTCATAACCCGCGAACAGTTCGTCGCGTGTCCCGAAGCCGCCGACCGGCTTGTCGATCTCGCCGAAGCGCCATGAGTTGACGCAGATCCAGCCGAGATCTTCCATCGGATCGCCGAAATGCGCCAGCTCCCAATCGAGCACGGCACGCACGCCGTCAGGCCCAATGATGAGGTTGCCGTGACGAAAATCGCCGTGCACCAACGTCCCTTCAGCCGCCGGACCGGGATCGTTGTCGCGCAGCCAACGCAGCGCCAGATCGAATACCGGGCGGGGCCAATTCAGAGTGCGATAATCCCGTTCCAGCTCGGCAATTTCGCTTGCGGCAGTCATGCGGCGAAGTTCAGGCAATTGTGGCAGCGGCAGCGCATGGATTTTCGCCAGCACGCCGCCGAGTTGCCGTGCCAGTTTCGGCCTCGCCTCCGCGAATTTGGCATCGCGAAGAATCTTGCGCGGAATGGTTTCACCCTCGACGCGAGCCATGATGAAGCCGGTGCCGAGTTCATCGAGCGGCGACAGCACGTGCATGACGCGCGGCGATGGAATTCCCGCCGCGTAAGCGCGTTGCATCAACACGGCCTCGGCATCCAGACCGGCCGCGCGATCCGGGGCCGCACCGTAACCCATGGGCGCACGCCGCAGGATCGCACCGATGTTGCCGTCGGGATGCACGATATCGAACGACCAAGTCTCCTGACTGGCGCCGCCGGAAAGCCGCGCCGCGTTGGCTATGCCGGTCGCGCCCGGGCACCACGTCGCGACAGAGCGCGCGAGCAGATCTTCTGTCGTCACGCTCAAATGCTACTTGCCTTTGAATTTGGCCGGACGCTTTTCGAGGAACGCGGTGACGCCTTCACTGAAGTCCTCCGCCGCACCGGCAATGCGCTGCGATTCAAATTCGAGATTGAGTTGCTCTTCGTAGGAATTCTCCGGGCTCTCCCAATACAGCTTGCGGATCAGCGACAGCGCGATGGTCGGACCGTTGGCCAATTCGTGCGCCAGCTTCATGGTCTCGTCAGCCAAGGCGGCATCGTCGTAGACGCGATTGACCAGCCCCCACTCCAGTGCTTTCTCGGCCGGCAGTTTCTCCCCCATCAGCGACAACTCAACCGAGCGCGCCTTGCCGATCAGGCGCGGCAGCAGCCAGGTCGAACCGCAATCCGGCACCAGCCCGATGCGGCGGAACGCCTGCAGGAAATACGACGAACGCGCGCACAGGATCATGTCGCCCATCAGCGCGAAGCTCATGCCGGCGCCCGCCGCCGGTCCGTTGACGGAGGTAACGATCGGGCAATGCATGTTTCGGAGACGACGCAGGAATGGATGAAAGGCGATCTCCAGCGCCGCGCCGGCATTCTTGCGGCTGCCGGGCTTGGTGTTGTTGCGCCCCTGCAAATTCGCGCCGGTGCAGAACGCGCGCCCTGCTCCGGTGATGACCAGACAGCGCACGTCGTTGCGACGATCCTCGATGGCGTCCAGCGCCTCGGCGAGTCCGCCCAGCATGTCGATCGAGACCGCGTTCATCACCTCCTGATGATCCAGCTTGAGGATCGCCACCGGTCCATCGAAATCGAGCGTCACGTGTTTGAATTGCATGGTGTCCTCTTGGCTGCGCCTCATGCGTCCGATCGGATCGGGGCGCATATCCCGATTGCAGTATGGCCGACATATTTGATTTTTAATCCGCACTTGTCCATGGTCGGATACATCAACGCGGCGGACCGATCGCGCCGAGCGCAGCATGACAACGCAAGACAGGCAGGAAATTCCCCGATGTCCGTTTCTGATACCTCGATTTTCGATCTCAGCAACCGCACCGCCATCATCACTGGCGGCAATGGCGGTATCGGTCTCGGCATCGCGCAGGCGTTGGCGGCGGCAGGCTGCAACGTATCGATCTGGGGTCGCAACGCCGACAAGAATGCGAGTGCAGCCGTAAGCATGGCGGGCGCGAAGGGCGAAGTTCATACGCAGGTCTGCGACGTCACCAGCGTGGCATCGGTCAAGGCGGCAATGGACGCGACGCTTCAGACCTTCGGCCGCGTCGATGGCTGCTTCGCCAATGCCGGTATCGGCGGCGGCGGACGGCATGCCTTCATCGATCGCACGGAGGAGCAGTGGCGCAGCATGTTCGCCACCAATCTCGACGGCGTGTTCCATGTCTTTCAGGCCGCCGCGCGGCACATGACGGAGCGCGCCAGCAACGGCGATGCATTCGGCCGGCTGGTAGCGACCTCGAGCCTTGCCTCGCTGTTCGGTACCGCGCGCAACGAGCACTATGCCGCGACCAAAGCCGCCATCAACGCGCTAGTGCGTGCGCTGGCGGTCGAACTGGCGCGGCAAGGCGTCACCGCCAATGCCATCCTGCCCGGCTGGATCAAAAGCGACATGACCGCTGGCATCATGGCCAACGAGAAATTCGTCGGCAACGTGATGCCGCGCATTCCGATGCGCCGCTTCGGCGAACCGTCGGACTTCGGCGGTATTGCGGTCTATCTGATGAGCAAGGCATCGTCGTATCACACCGCCGACTGCTTCGTGATCGACGGCGGTTATACGGCGTTCTGACGTCTCGTCATTGCGAGCGCAGCGAAGCAATCCAGAAGCCACAAAGTAAGACCTGGATTGCTTCGTCGCTGGCGCTCCTCGCAATGACGTGGAGAATATCCGGCTAAACCAAAGTTCGCCTTCATCCGGAGATACGACAAGTGTCGCCACCTCTTTCGTCGGCACTTAGCGACGCAAGTATTCACAGCCTCGCTGTGCAAGTAAGCAAGGCGTGGAAGGCCGGGACAAGCCCGGCCATGACGACCGGGCATGAGAATTCAAGACGACGCCGCGGCGCGCTGCTGGGGCGCTGAAGTCATGGCAAAGCCCTCATAGCCATTGGCGGCGACTTCGTTGCAAATCTGGCGGTAGACACCGACACCGCCGATATACGGCATGAAGATTTGCGGCTTGCCAGGGATATTCGCGCCCATGTACCAAGAGTTGGCCTGCGGATAGAGGGTGGTGGAGGCAACCTCGTTGACGTGCGCGACCCATTTGTCTTCCGCCGCGCGGGTCGCTTCCATGCGTTCGACACCGCGCTCGCGCATATAGGCGATGCAGTCGGTGATCCAGTCGACATGCTGCTCGATCGACACGATCATGTTGCTCAGCACGGACGGACTGCCCGGCCCCGTGATGATAAACAGGTTGGGAAACCCTTCGCTCATCAGCCCAAGATAGGTGCGCGGACCGGCGGCCCATTTCTGATTGAGCGTCTGCCCTGCTCTGCCCTGAATATCGATCTTGGCCACCGATCCGGTCATGGCATCGAATCCGGTCGCAAGCACCAGCGCATCGACCTGGTAATCCTTGCCGCCCGCACGCAGGCCGTGCGGCACAATCTGTTCGATCGGATTGGCCCGCACATCGATCAGTTTGACATTCGGGCGGTTGAAAGTGGCGTAGTAGTCCGTATCGACGCAAATCCGCTTGGAGCCGATGGGATGATTGTCCGGTTGCAACAGTCTCGCGACCTCGGGGTCCTTGACGATCTCGGCAATCTTCGCACGAACGAAATCGGCGGCGGTGTCATTCGCTGCCTTGTCGATGGCGATATTGTTGTAGGTTGCGGTGAAGGTCAGCCCGCCCTTGGCCCAGCGTTCAGCGTAACGCGCCTGCCGTTCCTGGCGCGTGTCGTCCAGCGCGCCCTTCTGCGGCACCTCCTGATAAATGCCGTTACGCATCTCCTCGCGCGCCTTGCGCCGGATCTCCGGATAATTGGCGCGGAAGAACTCGCGCTCCTGCTCGGTCAGCACCGCGTTGCGCGCGGGAACGCTGAAATTGGCGGTGCGCTGAAACACGAAAAGCTCGCTGGCCTGTTCGGCGATCAACGGGATCGACTGGATCGCCGACGATCCTGTGCCGATCACGGCGACGCGCTTGCCGGTGAAATCCACCGGCTCATGCGGCCAGTGCCCGGTGTGATAGACCTCACCATTGAAATCCGAAAGCCCCTTGAAATCCGGTGTGCGGGCATTTGAAAGGCACCCGGTGGCGAGCACGACGAACTGCGCCGTGACGGTGCTGCCATCCGATGTCGTCACCGACCAAGAGTTGTTCGCCTCGTCGAATACGGCCTGATCGATGCGGGTATCGAACTGGATATCGGGCCGCAAATCGAATCGGTCGGCCACGTGGTTGGCATAGCGCAGGATCTCCGGTTGCGGCGCATAGCGTTCGCTCCAGTCCCATTCCTGCTGCAACTCGTCCGAGAACGAATAGGAATACTGCATGCTCTCGACGTCACAACGCGCACCCGGATAGCGGTTCCAGTACCACGTGCCGCCAACGCCGCTGCCCTGCTCGTAAATGCGCACCGACAATCCGAGGCCGCGCAATCGATGCAGCATGTACATGCCGGCAAACCCCGCACCGATCACGACGACATCATAGGTGTCGGCTGTCGATGCACGGTGCTTGGCGGCGTTTGACGGACTGGCGGCCATGAATCGCGCTCCCTCGGATCATCGGGTCTGTCGCCCGATAGCATTCTACTCTTCGCCCCCAAGCACAACAGACAAAACTGTTGCGACATGTGGCGCCGGTCGCACGCCGCTCAGCTAAATTCCGCGCGGCGACAAGTTCGCAGCGATAGCTTCACAATCCTTGGCAGCACTTTTCCATTCGTTGCTGGCACGAAAGCGCATCGTGCGATAGCGTCGGCGGCAACGATCAATGAAGCCATACCAAGGCGGCGCGGGAGCAGGAAACCATCCATGAAATCTCCGATCTGCGACATGCTGGGGATCGAATTTCCGCTGCTGGCTTTCAGCCATTGCCGCGATGTCGTGGCTGCCGTCAGCCGCGCCGGCGGCTTCGGCGTTCTCGGCGCCACGACGCATTCCCCGGAATCGATCGAACAGGAGTTGACCTGGATCGACGAACACGTCGAAGGCAAGCCTTACGGGCTCGACGTGCTGATTCCGGAAAACATCTCGACCAGCGGCGAGACGGATGTCACATGGAAAAGCCTCGAGCAGCGCATTTCGCCGGAACATCGCGCTTTCACCAAGAACCTGCTCGGCAAATACGGCGTCACACTGAAGACGCGGGACGTCGCCGCCAATGTGCCGCAGCCATTCGATGCCGAACGTGCGCTTAAGTTGCTCGAGGTCTCTTTCCGGCATCCGATCCGGTTGATCGCCAACGCGCTCGGGGTGCCGCCGAAGGCAATGATCGAGATGGGCAGGACTCACGGCGTTCCGGTGGCTGCGCTGGTCGGCGCCAAGGAACATGCGCTGCGGCAGGTCGCAGCCGGCGTCGACATCCTCGTCGTGCAGGGAACCGAGGCCGGCGGCCATTGCGGCGAAGTCTCGACCATGGTGCTGGTGCCGGAAGTCATCAAAGCCATCAAGCCGATCCGCGATGTCCCGGTATTGGCGGCCGGCGGCATCATGACCGGACGGCAGATGGCGGCCTGCATGGCGATGGGCGCCGCGGGCGCTTGGACCGGTTCGGTGTGGCTGGCAACGGTTGAGTCCGAAACCACCGAAATCTTCCGCGAGAAGATGATTGCGGCCTCATCGCGCGATGCCGTGCGCTCCAGGAGCCGGACCGGCAAACCGGCGCGCCAGCTCCGCTCGGTGTGGACCGACGCGTGGGATCGGGACACGGATGGTCCCGGCGCGCTGCCGATGCCGCTGCAAAGCATCATCAGCCGCGACGCCTTCGACTCGATCGATCATGCCGCGGCGGCGGGCAATGCACAGGCGCGGGATCTTGTCAGCTATTTCGTCGGGCAAGGCGTCGGTCTGATCGACAGCGTCAAATCCGCCGGCGCAGTGGTGCAGGAATTCAAGCAGGATTTTGCCGAAGCCGTCGAGCATCTCGACGCGCTTGTGGCGGACTAGACCGGTTGTGGCCGTTCAATCGACATCCGTGCGGGCCAGCAGCCCTGCCAGCAACGCAACCAGTTCGGCCTGCCGCCGCACATGGGTTTTGGTGAAGATGCTCTTGAGATGATGACGCCCCGTCTCCTTGGCGATGCCAAGCTCCTGCGAGATATCGTTCAGTTCCGCGCCCGCCGCCAGGCGTGCGGCGAGCCTGGCCTCGGCCGTCGTCAACTTGAAGACGCCGCGCAAGGTCTCCTCGGGTGGCCGGCTGCGCCGGCCTGGATCCACCAACACGATCAGCGCCCTGCCCTCGGCGAATGGATTGGATGCCAAATTGGCGAGTTTCAGCGGATAAGCGAGAAGCGGCATCGCGGCTTCGCGCCACAGCGCCACTGGCGGCGACAATGCGGCTTCGCTGCGAGTCCAGAGCAAATTGTGCAGGGCGCGATCCAGTGCCATAGTGCTGTCGATATCCACCGAGACCAGACGCTTGCGCACGATGCGAATGCCGCCACGCAACAGCCGCTCCGCCGCGGCGGTGGCGCGAATGACTTCGCCGCGCTCGTTGATCAGCAAAACGGCCGAGCCGCCGATCTCGAAAGCCTCGAGTGCGGCATTGGAGGCGGCAAACCCCAGCGCACGCGACACCGCCGCAAAGCTCGACAAACTGTTCGACAGCGTCGCGAGCTTGCTCTTTTCGTTGGGGGAGAACCGCTCATCGGTTGCCTTCCGCTGCAGCGAGATGCACCAGAGATCGTCGCCAGCCGCCACCCTGATCCCGGCGAAACTCGACAGACCCAGCGGCGCAAGAAACTCCTGATAATAGGGATGCCGCTTGATGCTGTCGGCATCCATGACGTCGAGATCGTCGCAGACGCCGTCGCGCATCAGGGTCGGGACGCCGCGAAAACGCTCGTCGCGCAGATACCAGCCGTCGCGAAAATAGACCTCCGAACCCGCCTGCAGACTATCGGTCATCGGAGTGCCGGGAATCGCTCTGCTCCCTGTATTCAGCAGAACCGCGCCATAGCCGTTGGTCTCGGCGACAAGCGTCGCCAGCGCATTACCCCATTCGTTGAAATCGGTTGCGGCCTTGGCGAACGCCTGCTCGATCAGGTGGAGATTCCAATTTCCCACGTCAGGCCCGTAAATCCCGAGAGACTGTTCAGTCGAATATTATCGAATAATCGACCACTGATGACAAGACGGCGAAGCAACCCCTTTAATATGATGCATCCAATTCAATCAGCTGAACCACCCGGCAACGCAAGACGAAGATCAGCAGCATGACAGCGAACGCATCCCTTCCCGAAGATCGCATCCCGGTTATCGTCGGCGTCGGCGAAATCTCCGACCATCCGGCCGACATCACCGCAGGGCTTGAGCCGATCGCGCTGATGGTCAAGGCGCTGCAGCAGGCCGAACGCGACAGCGGCGTCAGTCTGCTACGCGACATCGGCTCGCTCGATATCGTCAACTTTCTGAGCTGGCGTTATCACGATCCAGCGGCGCTCATGTGCGAGCGGCTCGGCATCGAACCAACCCACGCCGCTTATGGCCCGGTCGGCGGCGAAAGCCCGATCCGCTATCTGCACGAGGCGGCGAAGCGGATCGCACGCGGCGAATGCAGCGTCGCCGCGATCTGCGGCGCTGAAGCACAGAGTACCGCCACCAAGGCCGAACGCGCCGGCGTGGAGCTGCCGTGGACGCCATTCGCGCATGACGCGCCGGTGCCGCTGCGCGGCGCCAGCTTTCAGAAGCCGATGGCGACGATGCTCGGCGTCGCCAGGCCGATCACGGTCTATCCGATCTACGAGGCGGCCTCCGCCGCGCATTGGGAGCAGACGCCGCGCGAGGCCATGCTGGAATCCGGAGAGCTATGGTCGCGCTACTCCAGCGTTGCCGCGCAGAACCCCCATGCATGGCTGAAGCGCCACGTCTCCGCCGCGGAGATCGTGACGCCGACGGCGGACAATCGCCTCATCGCATGGCCTTACACCAAGCTGATGGTGGCCAATCCCTCCGTCAACCAGAGCGCCGCGATCCTGCTGACGTCGCTGGCGAAGGCGCGCGCCGCGGGCGTGCCGGAGGATCGCATGATCCACATATGGGGCGGTGCGTCGGCGGAAGAGCCGCGCGATTATCTCGAGCGCGACCAGTTCTACGAAAGCCACGCACAGAACGCCGTGCTCAAATCCGCGATGACGCTGGTCGATGCCACCGACGGCAAGGCGTTCGACGCCATCGAACTCTATAGCTGCTTCCCCACCGTACCGAAGATGGCGCGGCGCACGCTCAAGCTCGGCCCGGATGTGCAGCCCACCGTCACTGGCGGGCTGACGTTCTTCGGCGCGCCGCTCAACGATTACATGGCGCATGCCGCCTGTGCCATGGTGCGCAAGCTGCGCGCCGGCGCCAAGCTCGGGCTGCTGTACGGACAAGGCGGCTTCGTCACCAAGCACCACGCGCTGGTCCTTTCGCCCCACGCACCGCGTTCGGCGCTGGCGCAGGACACCAGCGTGCAGGCGGAAGCCGACAGCCATCGTCGTCCCGTCCCGCCCTTCGTCACCGACGCAACCGGCAACGGCACGGTCGAGAGCTTCACCATCCTCTATGGCCGCAAGGGTGACGTCGAGCATGGCGTCGTCATGCTGCGCACGGCGGATAACGCGCGTGCGCTGGCCCGCGTCCCGGCCAGCGATGGCCGTACGCTCGCGCGCCTGACCGACATGGATCGCACCCCGGTCGGCACCACCGGCACCATCGGCAAGGCCCACGACGGGGTTCTGACCTGGACGGCAGGCTGACCGGCACGCGTACCCGTCATTCCAAAGGCCGGATTGCCTCCTCGTGGCAGGTCTCTTTATGACGAGAAGGCATTCATCGGCCATGTGGCGGGCCAGACCGTGAGCTGGCTGCCGGCCCAAGCAGGACAGGGCAATTCTATGTCGTTCGTGATATCCGCTCTGCTCGCCATCGCGGCTGGGGTCAGCATTGTCGTGCAGCAGGCCTTGAATGCGGACCTGCGAACCACCTTGAGTTCCGCCGCGTGGTCCGGCTTCGTCAGCTACTTTGTCGGTCTGCTCTGCATGATCGTGCTGATCATCGTCATGCGGGACCCCTTACCGTCGGCGACGATGGCCGCACGTATCCCGTGGTGGGCTTGGTCCGGCGGCATGTTCGGGGCGATCTTCATCGGCCTCGGCATCCTGCTCGTACCGCAGATCGGTGCGGCCACCTTCATCGCGCTGCTGGTGACCGGCCAGATGCTGGCCTCGGTTGCCTTCGACCATTTCGGCCTGCTCGGGCTGGCGCAACGGCCGGTCGACGGCCCGCGCGTCATCGGCGTCGTACTCTTGATTGCTGGCGTGCTGCTGATCCGCCGTCCCTGAGGCCGAACCGCCGCAGCGCTCCGGCGTGCGCATTTCAGGAACACGCCCTAGCATTTCGGCACAACCCATAGGATAATTGACAGACATCTGTGCGAAAATGCAGATTTGAGTATGGACTGGGACAATATTCGGGTTTTCCTCAGTGTGGCGCGCGCCGGGCAGTTCCTCGCTGCTGCACGGCAACTGCGGATTGACCACGGCACCGTCAGCCGCCGCATCGGCGCCCTTGAAAAAGCGCTGGGCGTGCGGCTGTTCGACCGGCAGACCACCGGCTGCGTTCTGACCGCCGCCGGCGACCGGCTCTACGCCTCGGCGGAAGAAGTCGAAGCGCAGTTGCTGCGGGCACAGGGCGACCTCTCGCAATCGGATGTCGAACTGACCGGCACCGTGCGCGTCGCCGCGCCAGATGGTTTCACGGCGCTGTTCCTGTGCTCGCGGCTCGGCAAGCTGAAACAGAAATATCCGGCGCTGACGATCCAGATGGTGCCGATGTCGCGCACCTTTTCACTGTCGAAGCGCGAAGCCGATCTCGCGATCACCATTTCGCGCCCCGAGGAAGGCCGCCTCGCCGTGCGCAAGCTGATCGACTATTCGCTGCGCTTCTATGCGGCGAAGAGTTATCTGGCCGAATTCGGCACGCCGCAAACCGTGGCCGATCTCGAGCGTCATTGCCTCGTGACCTATGTGCAGGATCTGGTGTTCGCCGATCAGCTCTATTTCATGCCGGAGCTCTACGGCCCCGGCTACAGCCGCCTCGAATGCTCCGGCGCGGTCGGCCAGCTTCAGGCGGTGCGCGGCGGCGCGGGCATCGGCATCCTGCACGACTATGCCGCACGGCACGACGAGAACCTGCAGGTGGTGCTGCCGGACACCGTGTTCGCCCGCAGCTACTGGATCATCACCCACGTCGACATGCGCCGCCTTAGCCGTGTGCGCGCGGTGTCAGATTTCATTTCCGCAGAAGTCGGCGCACAGCGCTCGATGTTTCTGGCTTAGGAATAACAGACGACTGAATCCACTCGCTGTCATTCCGGGCTCGCTCGCAAGAACTCGCGCACCGGAATGACACCAGCATCAGGAGCAACGCCTAACCCTTCTTGTCCTGCTTCTCTGACGCAGTCGCCGGCTTACCGACGTTCTGCCCAGCGACGCGGACCTTATCGCCATCGACCATACCATCAGGCGGCGCGACGATGACGCGATCGTCTGGCTCCAGCCCTGAGGCCAGTTCGATCTCCCTGCCGAGATCGCGGGCAATCGTCACCGTCTTGAACCTGATCTTGTCGGCGGCATCCACCGTCGCAACCCGTAAGCCATTGCGGTTGAACATCAGCGCGCTCGCTGGAATGCGTAGCGGCACGCGTTCCCGCACCAGGTTCATCGTGACGTTGGCGTAGCTGCCCGGCATCAGGCGGCCGCCGGGATTGTCGAGTTCGAGCTGCATACGCGTCGTCCCGGTGGCGACGTCAACCGACTGCGACGACGATTCTACCGTGGCCGGAAAATTCTGTCCGGCATATTCCGGGAGCGAAACCGTCGCCTTGGCTCCGATGCGGATGGACGGCACGTAGTTCTGCGGGACGTTGACGTACACGCGCAGCTTCTTGATATCGGACACCACGAACATCGCCGGCCCTGTCGATGCGCCGGCATTGATCAGCGCGCCGACGTCGGTGTTGCGCGCGGTCACGATGCCGTCGAACGGCGCAACGATCCTCTTGTAGCCCGCGAGCGCCTCCAGCCGATCGACATTCGCCTGACCGGAATTCACCGCGGCGCGCTTGTTGGCGAGATCGGCGGTGCGCTCGTCGATTTCCTGTTGCGAGACGAAATTAGAACTCACCAGCGTTTTGCGCCGGTTCAACGTCGCTTCGGAGAGCTTCGCGCTTGCCTGCTGGCTGGAGAGATCGGCGCGCGCCTGCAGCAATTGCTGGTCGAGATCGGGTGCTTCGATTTCCGCGAGCAGTTGCCCCGCCTTGACCTGCGCACCGATATCGACATTCCAGTTCTTCACATAGCCGCTGACGCGGGCATAGATCGGCGCGCGCGAATAGGCTTCGAGCCGCCCCGGCAATTCGAGCGTCGGCACCAGAGCGCGTGCCGTGGGCAACGCGACCGCCACCGTTGGAATGGCCTGCTCATCGGTCCAGGTCCGCAGATCGGCGTTGCTCTTTTCACGCGAAGCAATGCCGGTGACGACGACAAACGCCGCCACGCAAATGCCGAGCACGGCCACGAGGCTCAGCTTCTTGCGCGAAACCCGAGCGCTTTCTTCAATGGGCATGCGCCAACTCCGCCGTGGTCTCCGCAGGCTGTGCGGACTGTTTCTTGTGAACCATACTGAATACCACCGGCACGAAGACCAGGGTTGCGAAAGTGGCGAACACCAAGCCGCCGACCACCGCGCGCCCAAGCGGCGCGTTCTGTTCGCCGCCCTCGCCGAGACCCAGCGCCATCGGCGCCATGCCGATGATCATCGCGAGCGCCGTCATCAGCACCGGACGGAAGCGGACAAACCCTGCCTCGAGTGCGGCGAGCACCGGATCGCCCGTCTCCTCGTAGCGTTCGCGGGCGAAGCTGATGACCAGCACGCTGTTGGCGGTCGCCACGCCCATGCACATGATGGCGCCGGTCAGTGCCGGCACCGACAAAGTGGTGTGGGTCGCGAACAACATCCAGACGATACCTGCCAATGCCGCCGGCAGCGCCATGACGATGACGAACGGGTCCGACCACGACTGGAAATTGACGACGATCAGCAGATAGATCAGCACCACCGCGCCGAGCAGGCCGAACAGCAGGCCGGCGAATGCCTTGTTCATGGTGTCGACCTGCCCGAGCAGCACCACCGAACTGCCGCGCGGCACATCCTTGGCGGTTTCGGCGATCAGCTTCTGGATGTCGGCTGCCACCGCGCCGAGATCGCGCCCCTGTGGCGTCGCGTAGATCTGCACCATCGACTGGATGTCATACTGCGAGACCACAGCATTGGAGGTCGAGCGCGTAATGTTGGCGATGCCGCCGAGGATCGGCGGGGTCGCGGTACCCGCCGCGGAGATCGGCAAGGTCTCCAGCTTGTTCAGCGAGTCAATCTGGTATTGCGGCGTTTGCATCACGATCGAATAGGACACGCCATTGTCGGGGCTGAGGAAGTAGGTCGGCGCGACCTGCGAACTTCCCGCCAGATTGACGACCATGCTGTTGGTGACATCGCGCGCGGTCAGGCCGAGATACTGCGCGCGCGTGCGGTCGATATCGACATTGAATCCCGGATTGTTCGGCGACTGCTGAATGCGCGCGTCGGCGACACCGGGAATGAGACGAATGCGCCGCAGCAGATCGTTGGCATATTTGAAATTGGCTTCGCCGTTGGCCCCACGCACCTGCAGATCGATCGGCGCCGGTGCACCGAAATTCAGAATCTGGCTGACGATATCGGCCGGCAGGAACGCAAACGAGATGCCGGGGAATTCGCGCGGCAGCTTCTCGCGCAACTCACGCACATACTCCGCTGTCGGGCGATGGCCTTCGCGCAGCTTGATCTGGATGTCGCCGTCCTGCGGACCGATCACGCCGGTGTTGTTGTAGGTCATGTTGATGCCGCTGACCGGCATGCCGATGTTGTCGGCCAGCGTATCGAGTTCATCCGGCGGAATGATCTGGCGGATCGTCCGCTGCACGTCGGCGAGATGGTTCGCCGCCTCCTCGACACGGGTACCGATCTGCTGCCTCGTATGGATCAAGATCTGGCCGGTATCGACCGCGGGAAAGAAGTTGCGGCCGAGGAACGGCACCAGCAGGAACGACAAGGCAACGCAGGCGAGGAATCCGGTGACGAAGATCGGACGATGGCTCAGCGCCAGCGCGAGGATGCCACGATAGCCGGTGCGGAAACGCTCGAACCGCGCCTCGAAGCCGCGCTGGAACCAGACCAGTGGATTGCGCGACGGCGGTGGCGGACCGTCATGATGTTCGTGCCGCTTCAGCAGATACTTCGCCATCGTCGGCACCAGCGTGCGCGACAGGATGAACGACCAGATCATGGCGAACATCACCGACAGCGCCATCGGCACGAACAGGAACCGCGAGACGCCCGTCAGGAAGAACATCGGCACGAACACGATGCAGATGCACAGCAGCGAGACGAAGGCCGGCGTCACGATCTGCCGCGCGCCGTCGAGGATGGCGGGTTCGACCTCCTTGCCCTGCTCCAGATGCCAGTTGATGTTTTCGATCGTCACCGTCGCGTCGTCGACCAGGATGCCGACCGCCAGCGCCAGACCGCCCAGCGTCATGATGTTCAACGTCTCGCCAACCAGCGCCAGCATGATGATAGCGCCGAGCACGGAGAGCGGGATCGAGATTGCGATGATCAGCGTCGAGCGCCAGCTGCCGAGGAACAGGAGGATCATCACGCTGGTCAAAAGCGCCGCGATCACGCCCTCGAATGCCACACCGGCGATGGCGCTGCGCACGAAGATCGATTGATCGCCGAGCAGCCCGATCTTCAGGTTATCCGGCAGGGTGTCGCGAACTTCAGCGATCTTCTTCTTGATGCCGTCGATGATGTCGAGCGTCGACACCGACCCGGCCTTCAGCACCATCATGAGCACCGAGCGACCGCCATCGACGTGGACAATGTTGGTCTGCGGCGGATTGCCGTCGCGCACCTGAGCGACGTCGCGGATGTAGACGGTGGCGCCATCTGCCACCTTGATCGGCAGATTGCCGAGCTCGTCGATCTTCAACGGCGAGTTGTTGAGCTGAATGTTGTATTCGAACTGGCCGATCTTCTGCGTGCCGACCGGCGTGATCAGATTTTGCGCCGCCAGTGCACTGGCGACATCCTGCGCGGAAAGGCCCCGCGCCTGCAGCGCCGCCGGATCAAGATCGATCTGGATCTGGCGCTGCTTGCCGCCGAACGGCCACGGGATCGCCGCCCCCGGTACGGTGACCAGCGGCGTGCGCAACTGGTTGGTGGCGATGTCGAACAGGTTCTGCTCGGTCAGCCCCTCGCCGGCCAGCGCCAGTTGGATGATCGGCACCGTCGAGGCGCTGTAGTTGAGGATCAGCGGCGGCGTCGCACCCGGCGGCAACTGCTTGATCATGGTCTGCGCGATGGCGGTGACCTGCGCATTCGCGGTGCGGATATCGACGTTGGGCTGGAAGAAAATCTTGATAATGCCGACGCCGTTATAGGAATTGGCGACGATATGCTCGATGTCGTTGACGGTGGTGGTCAGCGCGCGCTGGAACGGCGTGGTGATGCGCCCCGCCATCTGGTCCGGTGGCAGGCCGGTGTAGGACCAGACCACGCCGATCACCGGGATGCGGATGTCCGGGAAAATGTCCGTCGGTGTCCGCAGTGCGGCGAGCGGCCCAATGATGAGCAGCAACAGCGCGAGCACCACGAACGTATACGGGCGGGTCAGCGCGATCCGGACAAGCGATACCATCGTCAGGTCTGTTCCAGTTCGATCCGGCCCCACGAGCCGGTGCAGTGCAATGCGGCTAAGGCGTTACCAGACCTGATGGAGACTCGCTCCCTGAAACTGCCGGTCCGCGCCATCACGTTCTGTTGAAAAATCGCCATTAAAATCGATTGGGCAATGCGTGCCTCGGCTTTTGAGAGGGCCGCCTTCAATACGCTGAATCCGCCGGACTGTCACCGCATCAGGCGCAACGCATCATCGAAAAATGCCGGACCGCCGAAGTTTCCTGACTTCAAGGCTAACAGCATGGCGCCCTGCGCGGCGCCGACCGCGCGCAGCACCGGGACGCCGGCGGCGATTTCCGCCCCGACCAGGAAGCCCGGAATGCCGAGGCGATCGACCACCGCGCCGGAGGTCTCGCCGCCCGCCACCACCAGGCGACGCACGCCTGCTGCAACCAGACCTTGCGCCAGCGCCGCCATCGCCTGTTCGATGGCGTGGCCCGCCGCATCGCGGCCATGACGCGCCTGTAGCGCCGCCACCTGCTCCGGCGTGGAACTGCTGGCGATCAACACCGGTCCGTTTGCCAGATGTTCGGCCGCCCATTGCAGCGCACGACGGGTTTCATCCGCACCGTTGACGAGTTGCTCGGGATCGAGCCGCAGCACCGGCATCACCCGCTCCGCCTCGGCGACCTGCGCCAGCGTCGCTTGCGAGCAGCTCCCCGCAAGGCACGCGGCCATGCCGCCAATCGGCTGTTCCTCAGCCATCGCCTGTCCGGCCGCCCGCACGTAACCGGACGCGACCAACCCGCGCGCGAGGCCGAGGCCGAGACCGGACGCGCCGACCGACAGCCGATCCGCCAGCGCCGCGAGACCGATGCTTTCCAGATCGCGGTCGAACACCGCATCGACGATCGCGGCACGCACACCGTCGTTCGCAAGTAACGCCAGCCGCTGACGGATGGCGTCGGCGCCGCGCGCCACCGTCACCAGATCGACCAGACCGATGCGCGAACGGCTTTGCCGCCCCAGCACACGTACCAGATTGGCGTCGTGCATCGGATTGAGCGGATGATCCTTCAGCGGACTTTCGTTGAGCGGCACCCGGCCCACGAACAGATTGCCCTGATAGACCGTGCGGCCGGTTTCCGGAAACGCCGGCGTCACCAGCACAATGGGCTCGCCGCAATCCGCCTGCAGCGCGTCCATGACCGGGCCGATGTTGCCGGCATCGGTGGAATCGAATGTCGAGCAGATCTTGAACATGACGTGAGCGGCGCCGCGGCCGCGCAGCCACTGCTCGGCGGCCAGCGATTTCGCCACCGCCTCCGGCGCCGCAATCGAACGGCTCTTCAACGAGACAACAACGGCATCGACCTCCGGCAAGGCGAGATCGTCGCGCGGCACGCCGATGGTCTGCATCGTGCGCAAACCGCAACGCGTCAGCGTGTTGGCGAGATCCGACGCGCCGGTGTAGTCGTCAGCGATGCAGCCGAGCGCCAGCGTCACGACTTCGCTCCCTTACGCGCGTTGGCATAGGGCGCGAACCAGCCGAGGCCTGCGAGCGTGTTGCCGCGCGGCCGATATTCGCAGCCGACGAATCCCGTGTAGCCGAGCCGATCCAATTCGGCGAACAGAAATGGATAGTTCAGTTCCTCGCTGCCCGGCTCGTGACGCGACGGCACGCTGGCGATCTGGATGTGACCGATGATCGGCATCATCTCGCGCAGTCGCATCGTCACGTCGCCGTGAATGATCTGGCAGTGATAGATATCGAACTGCAATTTCAGCGTGGGGATGTCGAGATCGCGGATGACATCGCGCGCGAAAGCGAAATCGTCGAGGAAATAGCCCGGCACGTCGCGCGGATTGATCGGTTCGATCACCGTATCGATGCCGTGCTGCCCGAGCGCATCGGCTGTCCATGCCACCGATTTTTGAAATGCGGCCACCGCTTTCGCGTCGCGGCGGTCGGCGATGCCGGCCATCAGATGCAGCCGCTTGACGCCGGTGGCCTTGGCGTAAGGCAGCGCGGTGCGAATACTGTTCTGCAAATCCGCGAAGCGATCCGCCAGCGCGGCGAAGCCCTTCTCACCGGCATCCCAGTTGCCCGGCGGCAGATTGAACAGTGCCTGCGTCAGGCCATGCTGCTGCAGCCGCTTGCCGACTTCATCCGCCGGATGGTCGTAAGGGAACAGAAATTCGACCGCATCGAATCCGGCGTCCGCCGCCGCCGCGAAGCGATCAAGGAACGCATGCTCGTTGAACATCATGGTGAGATTGGCGGCGAAGCGAGGCATGGCGTACTTTCTAACTCTTCAAGCCCGGCAGCGGCGCGCCGGTGATCCGTGCGTACATCTTCGCGACCGCGATATCGTCGTCGCGTCCCATGCCTGATGCCGACGCCATCAGGAACATCTGCAACGCCGCCGCCGAAATCGGCACGGGGAATTTGGCGTTGCGTGCCATATCCTGCACGATACCGAGATCCTTGACGAAGATATCGACGGCGCTGCGCGGCGTGTAATCGCCCTCCAGCACATGCGGCACGCGGTTTTCGAACATCCATGAATTGCCTGCCGAGGCGGTGATGACCTCGTAGACCTTATGGATGTCCAGGCCTTGCTTCGCGGCGAAGGCAATGGCCTCCGACGCCGCAGCGATATGTACGCCCGCCAGCAGTTGATTGATCATCTTGAAGGCCGCACCCTGCCCAGGCTCATCGCCGAGTTCGTAGAGCTTCGCGGCCATGGCATCGAGCGCCGGTCGCGCCTTGGCGAAGGCGTCCCGACTGCCGGAAGCGAGAATGGTCAATTCGCCCTGCGCGGCGCGTTGCGCACCACCGCTGATCGGCGCATCGAGGTAGAGCCGTCCGCTCTCGGTAAGGCGTGCAGCCAACCGCCGGGCCACATCCGGGTCCATCGTCGCCGACGAAATGAACACCGCTCCCTTGGGCAGCGTTTCGGCGACGCCGGCCTTGCCGAAAAGGATGGCTTCGGTCTGCGCGGCGTTGACGACGACGCTGACGACGATATCGGCTTCCCGTGCCGCTTCGGCCGGGGTTGCGGCGCCACGGCCGCCGCCAGCCACGAAGCGGGCCACGCTGTCCGCCGACACGTCGCAACCCGTCACCGCAAATCCGGCACGCTGCAGCGAGGTCGCCATGCCAAACCCCATCGAACCGAGCCCGATGACAGCGATACGTTGCGGAGACCCGGCCATGTGACGTTTCCTATTTCTTTTGGCGTTTCTGCTTTCCTCTTGGCTACCACGGCTTGGCCGCGTTGCCAAAGCATGGGACAAATGCGGGGAAGGATGCGCCCATGACCGAAAACAAGCTTCGCGAAGATATCTGCCGGTTCGGCCGCTCGCTGTTCGAGCGCGGCCTGACGCCGGGCTCGTCCGGCAATATCAGCGTCCGCCTCGACGATGGCGGCTGGCTGGTGACGCCGACCAACGCGTCGCTCGGCTTCCTCGATCCCGCGCGCATCGCAAGGCTGGATGCCAGCCAACGCCTGATCGGCGGCGATGCGCCAACCAAGGAAATTCCGCTGCATGCGGCGCTGTATGACACCCGCGGCTCCGCGCGCGCGGTAGTGCATCTGCATTCGACCCACAGCGTCGCGGTATCGATGCTGCCGGAGATCGATCCGCGCGCGGCGCTGCCGCCGATGACACCTTATTATCTAATGCGCTGCGGGCCGACCGCGCTGGTGCCGTATTATCGCCCCGGCGATGCCGCCGTCGCCGGCGCCATCAAGGGATTGGCCGGCAAATATGCGTCGGTGCTGCTTGCCAACCACGGCCCGGTGGTCGCGGGCGAAACGCTAGAAGCCGCCGTATTCGCCACCGAAGAGCTGGAGGAAACAGCGAAATTGTATCTGCTGCTGCGCGGCATGAACCCGCGCACCCTGTCACCCGAGCAAGTGGCGGATCTGGTCAAGACGTTCGGGTTGACATTGCCCGAGCACGGGCACGAACATTGAACCGCTGAAAGAATGCCGTCATGGCCGGGCTTGTCCCGGCCATCTACGTCTTACTTGCAGCAAAGAAGGCGTGGATGCCCGGCATAAAGCCGGGCATGACGGAAACTCTGCTTTGGAACAAACCTCACAATCCCAGATACGCCTTGCGCACATCGGGGTTGGTGCGGATGTCGGCGGCGGGGCCTTGCATTAGCACGCGGCCGGTCTGCAGGATGTAGGCGCGGTCGGCAATCTCCAGCACCTCGGCCATGCGCTGCTCGACGATCAGCACCGTCATGCCGGTCTTGCGGATTTCCATCACCGCCTGGAAAATCTCATCGACCAATTTCGGCATGATGCCTTGCGACGGCTCGTCGAGCATCAATAGCCGCGGCCGCGTCATCAGCGCGCGTCCAATGGCCAGCATCTGCTGCTCGCCGCCCGACAGCGTCCCGGCGAGTTGCTCGAGCCGTTCCGACAGGCGCGGAAACAATTGAAACACCAGCGCCAGCGGCTCGTCGCGATTGGTCTGGCCGCGATAGAGATAGCTACCGAGCCGCAGGTTGTCGTGCACCGTGAGGCTGGGAAACAGCCGACGGTTCTCGGGCACATACGCGATGCCGCGCGCGGTGATGAGATGTTGCGCCATGCCGTCGATACGCTGATCGTCGAAGGTGACGCTGCCGGTGCGCGGACGTTCAGCACCGGCAATGGTTTTCAGCAAGGTCGATTTGCCTGCGCCATTGGCGCCGGCAACGCAGACGATCTCGCCCTTGGCGACCTCGATGGAGACGTTCGAGATCGCGACGAGGCCCTCATAGGCGGTGGTCAGATCACGCGCCGACAGCATGGCGATCCCCAAGATAGGCAGTGATGACTTTCGGGTCGCGCACGATGTCGGTGGGCTTGCCTTCCACCAGCACCTTGCCGAGATCGAGCACGATGGCGCGATCGACCAGCGGCATGACGATTTCCATGACGTGCTCGACCATCAGCACGGTGACGCCGGTTTCGCGCACGCGCCGCACCAGTTCGACGCCGGTCTGCGCCTCAAGCGGCGTCAGACCGGTCAGCACCTCGTCGAGCAGCAGCAGCTTCGGCTCGGTCGCCAGCGCCCGCGCCACTTCCAGCCGCCGCTTCTCGGACGGGATCAATTCGGAGGCCGGGACATCGGCGCGCGCCGACAATCCGGTGAATTCCAGCACCTCGAACGCCTTGCGCCGTGCTTCGCGCATCACCGTGTTACGCACCAGCGCGCCGACGATGACGTTATCGATCACCGTCATGGTCTCGAAGCTTTTGACCACCTGAAACGTCCGCGCAATGCCGACGCGGCAGCGCTCGGTCGCAGGTGTCGCCGTGATATCGTGGCCGTCGAACCAGATGGTGCCCTGCGTCGGCGGCCGCACGCCCGCGATCAAATTGAACAGCGTCGATTTGCCCGCACCGTTCGGCCCGATCAGGCCGACGATTTCACCGCGCCCGACCGAGATCGACACATCGCTGTTGGCGACCAGCCCGCCAAAGCGTTGCCACACCCCGCGCGTTTCCAGCAGCGCCGTCATCGCACCGCCTCCTTCTTGCGCTTGCGCGAGAACAGGCCCAGCAGACCGTCCGGTCGTGTCAATGAGATGATGATGATGAGGCCACCATAGACGATGAGATCAACGCCGCGGCCCGATCCCCCGATGAACGACCGCGTCAGTTCGGTCACCGGAATCAGCACGGCGGCTCCAAGCACCGGCCCCCATAGCGTGCCGATACCGCCGACCACCGCCGGTAGCGAGATCAGCAGCGAGAACTGGAAACTCATGACGCTTTCGGGATCGATGTAGGACACGAACATGGCGTAGAACGCGCCGCCGATGGCGGTGAGAAACGCGGAGATCGCGCCCGCCCCCATCTTCGATTTGAACACCACGACGCCAAGGCTCTCGGCCGCCTCCGGATTGTCCTTCACGGCGCGCCACCAATAGCCCCACTTGGAATTCTCCAGCCACCACGTCACCAGCCAGGCGACGGCGGCAAAGGCCAACGCGAAATAGAAATACGGCAACTTGCTGCGGGTGAACTGGAAGCGTAGCCAGCTATCCTCACGGACCGGGATATCGATCCCGAGCGCCGCGCCGGCCCAATCCCAGTTGAGGAACAACAGATAGGCGATCTCGGCGATGACAATGGTGGCTATGGCGAAGTAGTGCCCACCGAGCCGGAACGTCGGGTAGCCGAGCGCCAGTGCGATCAATGCGGAAATCAGGCCACCGGCGAGCATACCGAACCACGGCAGCACACCGAACTTGGTCAACAGGATCGCCGTCGTATAGGCGCCGAGCCCGAAATACAGCGCATGGCCGAGCGATATCTGCCCGCAATAGCCGCCGAGAATGTTCCAGCTCTGCGACAGCGCCGCGTACATCAGGGTCAGCACCATGATGTTCTGAACGTAGACGTCCTTGACGAACAGCGGCACGCAGGCCGCGACGGAAATCAGCACGGCGGCGATGATGAGGTCGCGGCGGCGGCGAACGGCGTGGGTGACATCGTGCATCAGATCGATCCGAACAAGCCGCGCGGGCGAATGAACACCACCAGCAGATACACCGCATAAATGCCGACCGCTTTCAGCGAGGGCGGCATCACCAGCGCCGTCGTCGCCTCGACGAGGCCGACGAGAATGCCGCCGGCGAAGGCGCCGAACACGCTGCCGAAGCCGCCGAGCGCCACCACCACGTAGGCGATCAACGCAAACGAGGCGCCGACATCCGGGTAGATGTAGAAGAACGTCGCCATGATCGCGCCGGCAAGTCCGACCAGCGCCGAACCGAGGCCCCAGCCGAGCGCGAACACCCGGTTCTGATCGATTCCGACCAGCGCCACCGCGCCGGCATCCTCGCGCGTGGCTTCCAGCGCGCGGCCGAAATCGGTGCGCTTGATGAAGAAATACAATGCGACGAAGGCAAAGATCGACAGCCCGGCGCCGACCAATTGTGGCACCGGCAGAAAGATGCCGCCGATCGACATCGTTTTGCCGCCAAGCCACGAGTGCGTGATACTGCGATAATCCGGCGTGAAGAAATATTGCGCGAGGCCGCGCAGCACGATGGCCAAGCCGAACGTGGCGAAGATCTGCACCATGCCGACATTGGTTTTGGCGCGCATGGCGAAACGCACCACGAGCAGATAGATCGCCGCACCGAACACGAACATCCCCGCCGCGACGAACGGCATCGACAGCAGCGGGTCGAGCATCACGAAGGTGAACAGGAAGAACGTGGCGTACATGGCGAGCATCAGAAACTCGCCATGCGCGAAGTTGACGATGTTCATCAGTCCGAAGATCAGCGACAAGCCGACCGCGATGAGGCCATAGAGCAAGCCCATCAGGAGGCCGCTCGCCAGGCTCTGGATAATGGTTTCGGCTGTCACAGGTCTCGCTCCGCAACGGAAGACGTCATCTTGAGGTGCGCGCGCAGGCTCGATTCATGCCGATTGCATAAGCCGGTTGCGCGCGCCTCGAAGGATCAATGAGAACCCGCGCCATCCTTCGAGGCTCGCCGCAAACGCGGCTCGCACCTCAGGATGACGCGGCCACCACATCCTACTTCATCGGCCAGATGGCGTCGGCCACCGCCGCCTGCGGCGGGAAGATGGTGACGAACTTCTTGCCGACATATTGCAGCAGCACCGGATCGGCGTCCTCGTTCTGGCCTTCGGCGCTGAACTTGACGTCCTTCCATGGCATGATGGTGTGATCACCCGGCATGTTGGTGGCGACGAGCGCCTGACGGATCTTGTCGCCCTCGGTCGACTTGGCGCGATTGATCGCATCGGCCATGACGATCAGGCCCATGAACTGCCGCGACGAATAGTCGTTGAAGTCCTTGCCGGAACGCTTGCTGTACATCTCGTTGATCTTGCCGACCATCGGCCGCTTGGCGGCGAGATCGAGCGAGAAGCTGCCGCGCGAGATGACGCCTTCGAGCTTGTCGCCGACTGCATCGTACAGCGCCTTCTCCGAGAAGCCGGCGTCCTGCGCCACGATGGCCTTCGGCTTGTAGCCGAGTTCGGCCATGGTCTTCACCAGCAGAATGCCGTCGGTGGTGTAGCTCGACGGCATCAGCACGTCGGCGTCCGCCGCCTTGAGCTGCTGCACCTCGGCGGTGAGCGACGGGGAGTTGGCGCGATACTTGATGTCGGCGACGACTTTGTAACCGCGCTCCTTGGCGAGCTTGAGCTGCGCGTTGGCTGAGTCGGTACCGAAGATGGTGTCTTCGTGGAACAGCGACAGCGTCTCGATCTTCTGGCCCTTCTTCTTCAGCGCATCGAAGAAATCGAACATCGCCTGCGAGAACATCTCGTCGTGCGGCGCCGCGCGGAAATAGTACTTCAGGCCGCGACGATGCAGGCTGGGCGACGAGTTGTCGGCGGAGAGGAACGGAATCTGATAGCGCTCACAGATCTGGCTGACGGTGACAGCCACAGCGCTCTGGTAGGTGCCGACGATAGCGCAGACCTTCTCCTGGGTGATGAGGCGTTCGGCTTCCGCGCGCCCCTTCTGCGGATCAGCCTGGTGATCGGCAAACACCAGGCGGATCTTGGCGCCGCCAAGACCGGGCAGTCCTTCGTCGCGCGCCAGCGGAAGATCGAAATCGTACTTGTTGTTGATGAGGTCTGCGGCGGTTTCGAACGCCCGTTGCGCATCGACGCCGATTTGCGCGCTCGCCCCTGACAGCGGATAGATCACACCGATGACCACCTCCTTGGCCTGCGCGCGGGCCGCAGTCGTGAGCAATGCGGCGGAGGCAACGCCTCCCAACAAAACGTTTCGGCGAGTGATGGTCATGGTGTCGTCCTCTCCTGCGGTCGATCTTTGTTAAATTGCCTTGTTGGTTTCGGCTTGTCTTTTGTCGCGCCGATTGAGGTTAGGATAAAGCTCTAAAGCACGGCAAGCTGCTTGTTCTTTAAGTCGGTCACCAGCATCAGCCCAGGCGCATGCGTGATGGCGAACGGCACCTTGGCGGCAGCGATCACCGCTTGCGGCGTCACTCCGCAGGCCCAGAACACTGGAATTTCATCAGGATGCACCGGCACGGCGTCGCCGTAGTCGGGCTTGTCGATGTCAGCGATGCCGATCGACTGCGGCAGACCAAGATGCACCGGCGCGCCATGCACCGCTGGAAAGCGCGACGTGATTTGCACGGCGCGGATCGCATGTGCAGGCTTCAAAGGTCGCATCGACACCACCATCGGACCGGCAAACGGCCCAGCCGGGCTGCAGGCGATGTTGGTCCGGTACATCGGCACACGAACACCAAGCTCGATATGGCGGATCGGGATATCGTCCGCCATCAACGCTTCTTCAAACGAAAACGAACAGCCGAGCACGAAGGCCACGAGATCGTCGCGCCAGTGCGCCCTAATATCGGTCGGCTCCTCGACCGGTTCGCCATCGCGCCACACACGATAGCGCGGCAGGTCTGTACGGATATCGAGATCCATTCCGAGCGACGGAATGCGCGGATCGCCAACCTCCGAAATGCCGATGATCGGACACGGTCTCGGGTTGGATTGGCAGAAGCGATGAAACGCCGAAGCGAATTTTTCGGGGAGTATCGCGAGATTGCCCTGCACGAAGCCGGGTGCAACGCCTGCCGTCTGCGCGACGCTGCCGGCGCGATATCTGAGGCGCGCCTGCAAGCTTGGCAACACGTCTGCCATCAAGCCGGCACCGTCGATCTGTCTCGCGACGTTAGCCACCCCGATCTCCCCATTGTTCTCGACAGCAAATGGGACACAGGTCTAACATAATGTCTAATCGTAGTTTCTAATCAAGAACGATAAATTCGTTTTATCAGAAACGGATCGGCTTTCATGGCTGACTTCAAGGCAATCGAGACGTTTCTTTGGGTGGTGACGCTCGGCAGTTTTCGCGGCGCAGCGCAAAAGCTCAACACCACGCAACCGGCAATCTCGCAACGCATCGCGCAACTCGAACATGAAATGGGCGTGCGGCTGTTGCAGCGTGATCGGCGCGCGGCGCTGCCGACACCGGCCGGCCGGCGCATGATGCTGTATGCCGAAAAGCTGATCGGCCTGCGTTCGGAGATGCTGGCCGCCGTCGGCGACCGCAGCGAAATGCGCGGCGTGTTGCGCCTCGGCGTCGCCGAAACCATCGTTCACACCTGGCTGTCGCAACTGATCAAGAGCGTCAATCAGGCTTACCCTAATCTGTCGCTGGAGATCGAAGTCGACATCAGTTCGAATTTGCGCGCGCGCCTGCTGGCGCAGGAGATCGAACTGGCGCTGCTGATGGGACCGCTGTCGATCTCCAACATTCGCAATCGCGTTCTGGGCGACTATCCGATCGGCTTTGTCGCCAGCCCTTCGCTGGGTCTCGGCACAGAACTGTTGACCATCGACGATCTGGCGAAATTTCCGATCATCACCTTCCCGCGCCGCACACAGCCTTACGAAGTCGTGCGTTCGCTGTTCAATCGCCCTGACCTCCCCGCCATCCGCCTGCACGCCAGCGCATCGCTGGCGACCGTCATCCACATGACGCTGGAAGGCCTCGGCGTGGCGGTGATTCCGCGCGCCATCGTCGAGGACGAAATCGCCGATGGCCGCCTGCAACTGCTGACGACCGACATCCTGCTGCCGCCGCTGACATTCTCCGCGAGCTGGCTGGCCTCGCCCGATACGGTCGCCATCGAACTGGTGGCTGACATCGCCGTGCGTTTGGCGCAAGGCAGCCGCGTTGTTGACGTACCAGAGCCCGCGCGGCAATGACAATCGACGGCCCGCTCGCCGCGACCAACTCACCTTCGGGAATTGCCCTATGACCGCCAAGCCGTCCAACCTGCAGATCGACTCCGGCCGCCTGTGGGGCGCCATTCATGAAACTGCAAAATTCGGCGCCACCGCCAAGGGCGGCGTGCGGCGACTGACGCTGGGGCCGGAGGACAAGCAGGTGCGGGACTGGTTCCGCGACGCCTGCGAAGCCGCCGGGCTTGACGTGCATGTCGATGCGCTGGGCTCGATGTTCGGCCTGCGCAAAGGTCGGGACATGTCGAAGCCGCCGCTCGGCATCGGCTCGCATCTCGACACGCAGCCGACTGGCGGCAAATATGACGGCATCCTCGGAACGCTCGCCGCGCTCGAGGTGGTACGGACGCTCAACGACGCCGGCATCGAAACCGAAACCCCGCTGTGCATCATCAACTGGACCAACGAGGAGGGGTCGCGCTTTGCGCCGGCGATGATGGCGTCCGCGACCTACGCCGGCGACTACACGACGGAAGACATCTGGAGCCGCAAAGACGCTGCCGGCATCACCGTCAAGGATGCACTCGACAGCATCGGCTATCGCGGCGCCGAAGCGGTCGGCGCCCGCAAGCTCGGCGCCTTTCTTGAACTGCATATCGAGCAAGGCCCCCTCCTCGAGGCCGAAGGCAAGACCATCGGCGTGGTCGATCGCGGCCAGGGGATCATCTGGTATGACGGACACGTCAGCGGCTTTGAAAGCCACGCCGGCACCACGCCGATGCCGCTGCGCCGCGACGCATTGTCGGCCCTGGGTGAAGTTGCGCTGGCCATCGAAAAGATCGCCACCTCGCATGCGCCGAATGCCGTGGCAACGATCGGCGAAGCCACCATCGCCAGCCCGTCGCGCAATGTCATTCCGGGCGAGATCGCCTTCACGCTCGACCTCCGCAGCCCCGATGCGGCGATCATGGATGCGCTCGACCGCGATATCCGCGCCGCGCTTGGCGAAATAGCCCAGCGACGCCGCGTCGAAATCAAGCTGGAGGAGATCTGGCGCAAACCGCCGACGATTTTCGACAAGACGCTGGTGGATGCGGTGCAGGCAGCCGCTACCGAATTGGGTTATGGCTATCGCCGTATCACCTCCGGCGCAGGACACGATGCATGCAACGTCGCGGCGGTGATGCCATCGGCGATGATCTTCGTGCCATGCAAGGACGGCATCAGCCACAACGAACTGGAGGACGCCACACAGGCCGATTGCAGCGCAGGTGCCAACGTATTGTTGCATGCGGTGCTCGCGGTGGCGGGAATCGCGGCAAAGTAGTCTCACTCTATTCAGGAGGCGATGATTGTGACCGCATTGTTTATCGATGCCAACGAGTCGCTTGCAGTCATAGTCGAGCGGCTGCATGCGCCCGGCGATCCACCGCTGCGCATCAACCGAAATCCGGATATCACGTCAGACGATATCCCTACGCTGCTCGATGGCGCGGACACCGTCATCATCGATCATACCGAGTTGCCGACCGAGGTCGCCCGCCGCTGCAACGACTTGAAGCACGTGGTATTCCTCGGCACCGGCGCGCGCAGCTATATGAACCCGGAAGAACTGGCATCGCTCGGGATCGAAGTCCGCACCATTAAAGGTTACGGCGACACCGCCGTCGCCGAATGCGCCATTGCCTTGATGTGGGAGGCCGCCCGTGGGTTGGCGCAAATGGATCGCGGTATCCGCGCCGGCAATTGGCTGCGCGACGATGGCATGCAACTCACCGGAAAGACGCTCGGCCTGATCGGCTTCGGCGGTATCGCAGAGGAAGTCGCCCGCATCGCGTCGGGCAGCGGCATGCGCGTGCTGGCGTGGAACCGGACGGCGAAAACACATGACGGCGTCAATTTCGTCGGCCTCGACGAGTTGCTGGCGCAGAGCGATGTGGTGTCGCTGCATCTGCTGCTGACTGACGAGACGCGAGGGTTCCTGTCGCGCCAACGCATCGCGGCAATGAAACGTGGCGCGATCCTCATCAATACCGCGCGCGGCGCGTTGGTCGACGAAGCGGCGATGATCGACGCGCTGCGTTCCGGCCAACTGCGCCATGCAGGGCTGGACGTGTTCGTCACAGAGCCGTTGCCGCAGGATCACGCGTTAACGACGCTTCCCAACGTCACGCTGTCGGCGCACTCGGCGTTCCGTACGCCGGAAGCCAGTGAAAACCTCATCGCTGCGGCGATCCAGCATTGCCGGGAGATTGCGGCGGGGAAGTAGCTCAAGGACGCAGGCAGTTCGACCCTCTCCCCTTGCGGGAGAGGGTCGCGACAATGAGCCAAGCGAATTGACGCCGGATGATGGCATGCACGCGTACTATCTCCCCTCACCCGTCCGCCTTCGGCGACCACCCTCTCCCGAAAGGGGAGAGAGGGTTTCGCGAGCCTTCATTCTATACTTATAATTTCAGTTATTTACCGCAGATCAAAACGGGAGATGATGTTTAGACTGCACATAGGTAGCGAAAAGGCATTTGTTGTTGAAACATTTTTACCCGCGGTTTGACACCTGAAGCTGCATCCCAAAAGTTATTCTGACTCAGTTTTTTCAGCCGCCGCTTCCAAGTCCGCCAACTGATGTGTGGCTATCACGTCGATTGCCCGATGTTTCGGTTTGAGATCAAACGTGACTCCCGGCGGCAATTCGCAGTCGCTCGTCCAGAACCTCACCCTCATTCAAGCAAATGCTTCCAGCAAGGCGTCTGATGGATAGCAATGCGACGGCGTATCTGATCATGGCGACTGGTCCTCTGTTATTCTCTAGCAACTCCCCAAGAATGACGTGACGACTCGCGTTCGGCCGTCCTGCCGGACAGACTGGCGGCGCGAACGGACATATTTCAAATACCGAGAGGCGCCGGGCTCTTTTCCAGGCTAAACGTCTTGTGGTGGGCGATCGAGAATTTTTCTGCCGGTAAACATGGCCGACGTGATGCTCCCACCCTCGTGAATTTCGGTCACGATCACCGCTATCAGATGCAGTAGAATGACGCCCGCGAGTGCATAAAACGCATAGAGATGGATCGTCACGATCGGGCTTCGAAACGCACGCATGGCCTTGTAAGCGGTCTGATCCAAGGTCTCTGCGGCGAGGGGCGAGACCATCGACGGATCAATCCCGGCCGCAGCAACCCAACTGGCGAACCATCTTCCCAACGGTGGCCAGAATAGATCGGTGCCCGCTAGAACCGTACCGGTCGCGGCTTGCAATACGAGCAGCAGCAGGAGAACTGCAATTGCGAGACGTGCCGCAGGATTATGCCCGACATATTCTTGCGGCTCTCCGCTAAGAAAGGCACTGCCGTAAGCGCGCAGTTTGCCCCAAAAGCCGGAGCCATAAGGAAGGATGGCGCTCCATCTGGCGTAGCGGTTGCCGAAAAACGCCCAAACAAAGCGCCAGATCAAATTCAGCCCCATGACGTAGCCGAGCACGACATGAATTTCTTTGAGCAGGAGCTTGCCGTTGGCGGCGAGCCCCAGCGCGTCGTCGTTAAGCAGTATAACCCCAACGACAATCAGACCGAATACGGTGAGCGCGTTGGTCCAATGGAACCACCGCGTCGGTGCGTCCCATACGTCGTAGGCGTGAAGGTGCTCGGCTGATGTGGGGGGCTGTGGCATTGCCGGACACCTACCTCAATAAGAACGCGGCACGACTGTTTCCGGGGCCACCGCTATCACCGTTCGGCCTCTTCGATGACTGCATCACAGGAATCGGCGAGCGCCGTGATGCAGATCAATGCGTCACTAGTATTGGTCGAATGTACCAACCGGGACGTTGCTCCCGCCTTATCGTTCGCTTCGGGTCATTCGCGACCGGGTCGAGCTAGCAGCCGATAAAACCATGTCCGTTATTCCGCTGAAAGCGGAAGTAAATTCAGAGTATTAGCGGCCCGCTACGGGCCGTGCCGGGTTGATGATATGGCCGGCGGCGTTCGTGTTCACGTTGTTGACCTGCATCAAGGTGAAGGTCCCTCGATTGAATCATTTTGCAAACTTCAAAATGAGGAAGCCAAGATGAAGCTATCGATCGCACTATCGGCGTTACTGACCACGGGGCTCGTCGCCGGCTTCGTTGCTGCAAGCAGTGAAACAGCAAGCGCGGTGGTTTACTGCCAGTATGTTGAGTATCCCGTTGGCTGCATCGTCAGACCTGGCGTCGTGCTGCGGCCGCGGCCTGTCGCGCGTGCTGTGGTGAGGCCCGGCGTAGGAGTGCGGGGAACGCCGATGAACCGCGGCGGCCCTGTCAATCGGGCCGGCCGACGCTGATCCGGGTTTTCCAGCCATTTGCACCGAGTTGTGGGATGCGCGAGTGCATATCCTGCATTCCCAGCGGATAAAATTAGTCATCATTTGCTGTCGTTCATCTCCCGGAGGTTGGTGACATGAGATCTATGATGAGGGTGCTCGCCGCACTGTCCTCAATTGCGCTGCTGGCAATTCCGGCGAACGCGCAACAGGCGGCTTCTCCGGGGGTAGTGCTTCCGACGGACCGTTCGGTTTTGCCGATCCCGGAACCGCAATACCCACACAGCACTGTATTCGACGCCCGCAATGCAACGCCGCCGCCACGGTTCGAAGTGAAAGCACCGGCGGCAGCGCCGAACGTGCTCATCGTGCTGATCGACGATATGGGCTTCGGGCAATCCAGCGCATTCGGTGGACCGATCAGTATGCCGACCGTGGATCGCCTCGCCAACGAAGGCCTCCGCTACAACGAATTCCATACGACGGCGCTTTGTTCGCCGACTCGATCGGCGCTGCTGAGCGGGCGTAACCATCACATGAATAACTTCGGTTCGATCGCGGAAACTGCGACGACCTTCCCGGGGCAGACCGGGCAGCGCCCTAACAGCGTAGCTACCGTGGCGGAGATGCTAAGGCTGAATGGCTACAGCACTGCGCATTTCGGCAAGAATCACGAAACCGCGGCATGGGAAGTGAGCCCGTCGGGCCCGACCGATCGCTGGCCGACCCGTCAGGGCTTTGACAAGTTCTACGGGTTCATGGGCGGCGAGACCAACCAATGGGCTCCGCTGATCTATGACGGGATGACCCAGGTCGAGCCGTCGAAAGATCCGAACTACAACTTCATGACGGACATGACCAACAAGGCGATCGATTGGATGCAGTACCAGAAGTCGCTGACGCCCGACAAACCGTTCTTCATATACTTTGCGCCGGGCGCGACACATGCCCCGCACCATGTGCCAAAGGAATGGATCGCCAAGTACAAGGGCAAGTTCGATCAGGGCTGGGACAAGCTGCGCGAGGAAACGCTGGCCCGCCAGATCAAGCTCGGCGTGGTGCCGCCAAATACGAAACTCGCCCCCAAGCCGGAAGCCATCAAGGACTGGGCCACTCTGAGCGCGGACGAGAAAAAGCTGTTTGCGCGCCAGATGGAAGTGTTCGCCGGCTTCGGCGAATACGCCGATACCGAGATCGGCCGGCTGGTCGACGCCATCAAGGCGACCGGCCAACTCGACAACACGCTGGTCTTCTACATTGTCGGCGACAACGGCGCGAGTGCCGAAGGAGGCATGAACGGCTTGTTCAACGAGATGACGTATTTCAACGGCGTAGAGGAAAAGGTTCAGGACATCCTCAAACATTACGACGATCTCGGCGGCCCGATGACGTACAGCCATTATGCGGCCGGATGGGCGGTCGCGGGCGATACGCCCTTCACGTGGACGAAGCAGGTGGCTTCGAGCTATGGCGGCACCCGCAATGGCATGGTCATTCATTGGCCGAAGGGCATCGCGGCGAAGGGTGAGGTACGTTCGCAGTGGCATCACGTGATCGATATCGTGCCGACGATCTTGGAGGCGGCCAGCTTGCCAGAGCCCAAGAGCGTGAATGGCACGGTTCAGACACCGATCGAGGGAACGAGCATGGTCTACTCCTTTGCCGATCCCAAGGCGGACAGCACCCATAAAACGCAGTACTTCGAAATCTTCGGCAACCGCGCGGTGTACGATGATGGCTGGCTGGCCGGAACGATCCACCGGGCAGCGTGGGAAACTAAGAATCGCCGTCCGCTCGAAGAGGATATCTGGGAGCTTTACGATACGCGGACGGACTTCAGCCTGGCGAACAATCTGGCTGCAAAGAACCCGGATAAGCTGAAGGAGCTTCAGGAGCTGTTTCTCAAGGAGGCAGTCAAGTATTCTGTGTTGCCGCTCGACGACCGCACTCTGGAGCGACTGAACGCGGCGATGGTCGGACGGCCCGACTTGATGGCTGGACGTACCTCCCTGACGGTGCACGAGGGCATGCTCGGGATGTCCGAGAACGTGTTCATCAATACGAAGAACCGCTCGCATGTCATTACTGCGGATGTGGCAATCCCGAAGGCGGGTGACAGCGGAGCCATCCTTGCCCAGGCTGGCAGGTTCGGCGGGTGGAGTCTGTACCTGAAGGATGGCAAGCCGACATACACCTACAACTTCCTTGGTTTGCAGCGATTTACGGTGGCTTCCCAGCAGGCATTGCCGGCCGGAAAGGCCACGATCCGATTCGAGTTCGCCTACGACGGCGGCGGGATCGGCAAGGGCGGTACAGGCACAATGTTTGTCAACGGCAAAAGAGTTGCCAGCGGCCGCATCGAGCAGACCCAGTGCTGCAGCTTCTCAGCCGACGAAGGCGCCGATGTCGGGGCCGACGAGGGCACCCCAGTCACGGAGGCCTACAAGGTGCCGTTCAAATTTACCGGCAAAATCGGCCAGGTGACGATCGAGTTGAAGGAAATGAAAAAGGCCGACAGTGAAGAAGCCGTACAGGGCCGCAAGGCGGCGATGCTGAAGAAGGGACTGTCTGATTGAGTAGATTGGGGCGCGCAGCAACAGGATTGGGCACCCTACCGCCACTACGATTCTTTGAGATCACCACGCTCCTGAAAAAGGCGACAACACGATGACGTCGATTAAACTGGCGGCCTCTGCTCTGTCTTTGTTGGCGCTTTCGGCGCTTCCCGCCAATTCCCAACAATACAAAATGCAAACGCCCATTCCTCCGGGCATTGCTATCCCGGACAAGGTGGAAACGCGTCTTGGGACTCTGAGTTTCTTCGGCGGTTTCCCTGACGCGGCGACGGTCGACAAGTTGTATGACAACCTCGACTTCCAGCGCGCGGTCCAAGCCTACCTGCTGGCTCTGCCCGTGGTGAATCAGGTGGCTAACCGAGACAACATTCTGCGACTAGGCCCCGCCAACACGACCGTGCCGATCTGGGAGACGTTGGTCGACTCCCGCACCACGGAGCTCACTGCCAACAACAACACACCTTACACCTGGTTTTGGCTGGACCTCCATGACGGACCCATCGTCGTCGAAGCTCCTCCCAAGGTTCTCGGGCTAGCTGATGACGTGTGGTACAATTGGAATGGCGACATAGGGCTCACTGGTCCGGATCGAGGTAAAGGCGGGAAATATCTTTTCTTGCCGCCCGGCTACACGGGTGAGGTGCCGAGAGACTACTTCATCATTCGTCCGAACTCGTTCAGCGTCTGGACGGCCTGGCGGAGCTTCCTGGTCAATGGCGATCCGAAGCCCGGCGTGGATGCCGTCAAGAAATTTACAAAGATCTACCCGCTCAAACAGGCGGCCAATCCACCGAAACTCAATTTCGTGAACATGTCCGGTAAGCCGTTCAACATGGTCGGTCCGGGGGATTATCGGTTCTGGGAGCTTCTCAACAAAGTCGTGCAGGACGAACCCACTGACAGCGTCGACTCTACGACCCTTGGATTCTGGGCCTCAATTGGAATTGCGAAGGGCAAGCCGTTCGCACCGGACGACAGAATGAAGAAGATACTGACAGAAGCTGCCGCTGTCGGTGACGCCACCGCACGCGCCACAATGTACAAATGGCGCGGGTCCGACGGCTATTATTATCCTGACAGCAAGAGCAATTGGCGGCTTGGTTTCATCGGTGGCTATAAGTTTGAGGAAAAGGGCGCCCGTCAGTTGAACGGTTACGCAGGCTTTTTCTTTTATGCCACCGGTGTCACGCCGGCGATGGATTCAAAAACCGTTGGCGAAGGCTCGCAATACATGGCCGCCTTTGTCGACTCGAAGGGCGATGCGCTTGACGGGGGGAAGTCTTACAAGCTGCATTTGCCGCCAAACATTCCAATCAAGAACTTCTGGTCCGTCATCCTCTACGACAACCAGACCCGCTCGATGATCCAAACTGACCAGCAATTCCCGACGGTCGGCAGCCAAACCGAAGGCCTCAAGGTCAATGCCGACAGTTCGGTTGACGTCTTCTTCGGCCCGAAGGCGCCCGCGGGGCAGGAAAAGAACTGGGTGCAGACGGTCCCTGGTACGAGCTGGAACACCCTCTTGCGACTCTATGGTCCGACAAAGCCCTGGTTCGACAAGACCTGGCGGCCCGGCGAAATTGAACTTCAATAATAGCTTCTTCGTCATGTACAGCACCGGAAAATGGTGGTGAAGTTGTTCGATTGATCACTCGGATACTGAATCGGAATGAATGGGATTAACCGACGCAATTAGATTGCCTGGGAGGCAGGGAAAATGAAAAAGTACTCCAACGGGCTACGGCTGACCGGTGTTTTCGCCGCCGCTGCAATTGCTTTGCTTTCTCCGCAAATGGCCTCCGCCGACGAAAATGGCATTTCATACTGGTTGCCGGGCCTATACGGCAGTCTTGCCGCAACTCCGACGACACCGGGCTGGTCAATCGGTGCGATCTACTACCATGCAAGCGTGAATGCATCGGGTGCCGCCGCGGCGTCGCGGGAATTCCAGGTCGGAGGCCTCTCACCGAACGTCAATGTCAACCTTAACGTGGCTTTGAGCGCCCAGGCCGACCTGATGCTCATCGCGCCAACATACACCTTCGCGACACCGGTGCTCGGCGGTCAGTTGTCGGCGACGCTCGCCAGTGTTTACGGAAGAAATTCCGTGAGCCTCGCCGGCGCGCTGACGTCGGCTGTTGGCCCGATCGTGACCACGCGTAATGGTTTTCTCGAGGACGCGCTGGTCTCTTATGGCGATCTCTATCCAACACTAAAGCTGAAGTGGAATAACGGCGTTCACAACTACATGGTCTATGCCACTGGCGACATTCCGGTCGGAGACTACAGCCCCGGCCGACTCTCCAATATCGGCCTCGGTCACGGCGCCATCGACCTCGGCGGCGGCTACACTTATTTCAATCACGCAACCGGTACGGAATTCTCCGGAGTCGGCGGATTCACCTACAACTTCAAGAACCCGGACACTCAGTACCAAAGCGGCGTCGATTTCCATTTCGACTGGGGCGCGTCGCAATTCCTGTCGAAGCAGGTGTTCGTGGGCGTCGTCGGTTACGGCTACCAGCAGATCACGAATGATTCCGGCCAGCCCGCCATTCTCGGCGGTTTCCGCTCGCGGGTTTTCGGTCTCGGCCCGCAGATCGGCTACATCTTCCCGATCGGGAGCAACCAGGCGTTTCTCGGCCTGAAGGGATATGGTGAGTTTGCCGCCGATAACCGGCCCGCCGGCTGGAATACTTGGCTGACATTCTCGATCTCCGAGGCGGTGCCCGCCAGTACGGTGACACCGACCAAACATCTGATGAATAAATAAAGGACGTTCTGCGTCTCGCTATCAATCGGACGTGCCCAGCTTCTGAATCTCGCCCGATTCAGTCGTTCACCAGCCCATCGCGCGACTCGATCTGTACCGCATGGACGACAATGACACGATGCTGTTCTGCCTGACCGCAGCAGTAGCGCCGCAGCGAGCGGCCAAAGCTGCCCGGCCGGCACTATCAGGCGCGCGGCTGATCGAGTAACTCGCATTGCTGCATTTCAGGATACAAACTGACCTGATCGGGCTCTTTTGGACCAAGCTTTGTGAGAAACTGAGCTTGGAAAGGAGCGTTGGTTATGCCGAAGAAGAGATTCAGCGCGGAGCAAATCGTAGTGATGCTTCGTCAGATTGACGTATTGATGTAGCAGCGCAGAGCAACACCGTTAGCCTGTCGGGAAGCGGGGATTCACAGCAGAGCTATTACCGCTGGCGGAAGAAACACGGCGGGCTTGAACTTGATCAAGGCCAAGCGGATGAAGGACCTGGAGCGAGAGGACGTAGCATGATTTGAGTCTATGAGAGTTCCAGGATGCGGGCTAAACTAGCCATCATGTCGCTCTACGGACTTTCCACATGAACGGTATCGACACCCTTCGGCCTCAGCCGAAGATCCGTCGCATCAACCTGGATACCGGCCGTGAAAATGTCGTTGTCATATCGCGACGCTCGCGAGCTTTGCGACCGGAGATCTTTCGCGGATTCAGTCGCGTCGAACTCCGTCGGAATGGCAAGGTAATGTTGGCCACCCTGATCATCACCGACGATGATGCGTTGGTGGGTCCTGACGATCTGGGACTTTCGGAACCGGCGTTTCGGCGCTTCGCGGAGCCAGTCGGCAGCGTGGTGACTATCGCCCCAGCGGTCTCTCCGGAGAGCCTCGATGCGGTGCGCGCCAAGATAATGGGGCAGACGTTCAGCGCTGTCGATATCGGCGCCATCGTCGATGACCTGACGCATTATCGGTACTCCGACATGGAGATCGCCGCTTTCCTCATCAGCTCTGCCAGCTTTATGACAAATGACGAACTGATCGCCTTGGTCGGCGCCATGGCACGGGCCGGAACGCAACTCAAGTGGAGCAACCCGATTATCGTCGACAAACACTGCATCGGCGGCATTCCGGGAAATCGCACATCCATGATTGTGGTGCCGATCGTGGCGGCCCATGGGCTTACCATCCCGAAGACTTCATCCCGAGCCATCACCTCACCGGCCGGCACCGCCGATACGATGGAAGTGTTGGCGCGCGTGGATGTGAGCGTTGAGGAGATGAAGGCGGTCGTAGCCGCCTGTCGCGGCTGTCTGGTTTGGGGCGGACACGTCAATCTGTCGCCGGCCGACGATATCCTGATTTCTGTTGAACGGCCGCTTGGTCTCGACACCCGCGAGCAAATGGTGGCGTCAATCATCTCCAAGAAGCTCGCAGCAGGTTCAACCCATCTCCTGATCGATCTGCCCGTTGGCCCCGCGGCCAAACTCGCAAACACGATGGATGCGATGCGGTTGCGTAAACTGTTCGAGTTCGTCGGCGACCATTTTGGCATATCGGTCGAGGTTGTCGTTACCGACGGTAGCCAGCCCATCGGTAACGGGATCGGCCCGGTGCTCGAATCCCGGGATGTCATGGCGGTTTTGGCCAACGATCCTGCGGCGCCAGCCGACCTGCGCGAAAAATCCCTGAGGCTTGCGGCGCACTTGCTCGAATATGACCCGAAGCTGCGCGGTGGGAGCGGTTATGCACGCGCACGCGAACTGCTCGATAGCGGCGCGGCGCTTCGACAAATGCAGAAGATGATCGACGCGCAGGGGCCTCCAACCTGTTGCACGGATTTGGGCAACCTGACATTCGATGTCACAGCTACGAGCGATGGCTTTGTCTCGGGCATCGATTGCCTGCAGCTGAACCGGCTTGCGCGAACCGCGGGAGCGCCAATCGATAAAGGCGCCGGCATCAAGCTATTCAAGAAAATTGGCGACCGCGTCGAGCAAGGCGAGCCACTTTACCGCATCTATGCGTTCGACCAGTCGGAACACGATCTTGCCGCCGCCGGAACCAGGACGAATACGGCCTACACCATCGGCAACGAGCCTGCTAACCGTGAGGCGACGTCGTGAGCGGGATCTCCATTCAGTATCTGCCATCTGCGGCGGCCGACGCGACGCGTCTAGCATCGAAGCTCGGCGTCGCCGCGCATGCGATCGCCTTACATCGTTTTCCCGATGGCGAGATGCGTGTGACGGTTGGCCCATCCACATCGACAACGATTGTCTACGCTTCACTCGACGATCCCAGCGATAAGCTGATCGCAATTGTATTGGCCGCCGAGGTGTTGCGTCGCCAGGGCGCGACTCGCCTCGTGCTGCTGGCCCCCTATTTCTGCTACATGCGTCAGGACACTGCCTTCCACGAAGGCGAGGCGATCAGCCAGAAAGCCATCGGCCGGCTCATTGCTCATAATGTCGATCGCGTGATCACGGTCGACGCCCATCTACACCGCACCACCGATATCGCCAATGTCTTTCAAGGCATCGATGCCGACAATCTGTCAGCCATGCCGGCAATTGCCAGAACGCTTCGCGCCGAAAATATCGATCCTGCGACAGTCGTGGTGGGTCCCGATGCGGAATCCCGCCGATGGGTGGGCGATCTTGCCGGGAGCCTCGGCCTGACTTGCGCAGTTGCGCAAAAAGTTCGTCATGGCGACCAATCCGTCGAACTGGTTTTTGCCGACCCGCCCCTGCTTGCGGGCCGCCCTGCCCTGATATTGGACGACATCGTATCTTCGGGCGGCACCCTGATCGCCTGCGCGCAGGCCGTTTCCGCCGCCGGCGCCACGACGATCGATGCCATCGTCACCCACGCGCTGTTCGCACCGAAGCGAACAATCGAGTTCGCCAACGCCGGCATTCATTCGATCCGTTCGACCTACAGCGTGCCGCACCCCACCAACGCGTTTACATTGGACGACCTCTTTGATGCGGCTTTACGCAGCGAGTTCAGCCGCGCAATTCCCTCCGAGGCCATTTCTCCATGAGCATCACCGTTCAATTTTGCGGCGCGGCCCGCACCGTCACGGGGTCTTGCTATCGCTTCCAGACTCCAGCAGGCACTTTTCTGGTCGATTGCGGACTTTTTCAGGGACAGAAGACCCTCAAGGAGTTGAACTACTCAGCCTTCCCGTTTCGCGCAGCCGATATCGATACCGTCCTTCTCACCCATGCCCACATCGATCACAGCGGATTGCTGCCGAAGCTGGTGCGCGAAGGCTTCGGTGGCCGGATACTGGCGACGCGCGGAACGATCGATCTGTGTTCGTACATGTTGCCGGATTCCGGAAGCATTCAGGAATCCGAAGTGATGGCTCTGAACCGGCGCAACATGGCGCGCGGTAAACCTGAGGTCAGCCCGATCTATACGCAGGCCGACGCCATTGCATCGCTGCAGGCATTCCAACCTGTCGAATACGAAGCGTGGATCGACGTTATACCGGGCGTCCGCGCCCGCTATTGGAATGCCGGTCATCTGCTCGGGTCAGCGTCGATTGAACTCGAGTTTGAGAATCAAAACACCTCTACGCAGCCCCTGCGCCTGCTCGCCTCCGGCGATATCGGTCCCGATACAAAATTGCTGCAACCCAACCCTGTCGCGCCGGCAGGCTTCGATTACATCATCTCGGAATCGACTTATGGCGACCGCATTCGTCCGCAGACGTCACTGCAAGATCGTCGCAGGCGTCTCGCAACCGAGGTGCGCGATGCCGCTGCGGCAAAGGGTGCCCTGCTGATCCCCGCGTTTGCAGTCGAACGCACCCAGGAGCTGATCGTCGATCTGGTTGATCTGATGGAACGCGGCGACATTCCTGCCGCGCCGCTGATCCTCGACTCTCCTCTCGCGATCCGCGCGACCGAAGTCTTCCGAAAGCATGCCGCAAGCCTCGATCCGGGTATCGATGTGGCTCGTCTGCTCAATTCATCTCACCTCCGATTCACTGAGACAGTTGACGAAAGCAAGTCGATTGCCAAACTCAACGGCTTTCACATCATCATTGCCGCAAGCGGCATGTGCGACGCCGGTCGTATCCGACATCATCTCAAGCATTGGCTGTGGAATAGCAGAGCCACGGTGCTTCTGGCTGGCTTTCAAGCGCGCGGCACGCTCGGCCGCTTTCTTGAGGACGGCGCCAAGGCTGTCCGCATTCAGGGGGAAGAAATCAGGGTGGCAGCCCGGATTCGCCGGATCGAGGACTATTCCGGGCATGCAGACGGCTCGGAACTGGCTCGATGGATCGCAGCGCGCCGTCCCGTTCAAAAAGGCATATTCCTTGTCCATGGCGAGGAGTCGGCCATTACAGGCCTTTTCGAGCGCATTGCCGATCGGCTCATCCCATCGGCGAAAGTTTTCAGGCCTGTGCTGGACGACATCTATGATCTCTCGACAGCCATACCGACAAGCCTGAATGCGGCGCATCGTCGTCGGCTGACGCCTGAGGCAGTGGTCGCGCTCGATTGGCACAACGATATGTCTAGGCTCATCCTTGATATCAATGAGCAGATCGGGGCGGCGGCTGACGATCGTGCACGCGGCGTCATCATCAGGCGATTGCGACGAGCACTGGAGCCTGCCAACTGAGTGATTTCTTCCTAGATGACACTTCAGAGATCATAGCGCGAGATTATCCAACTTCGCTCTGGCGACGCGAGCAAGAGCTGCGTCAGAGCAGGCAAGACCTATTAGCTTCCAGTTCAGAGCGGCAATTCGACTCCAAGCTTCAGGTGATCGGTGACATGATCTACGCCGGAAATGTCGGAATGTAAGGACTTGCGAGACATCCTTTAACCTGAGCCTCAACACAATCATCGACAAATTCCCGTTCCGTATCCGCGAGGTGCGAACGGACAACGGCCAAGCATCGCCATGCACTCGCTCGAACATCTGATTGATCATATCGAGGGATGGCGAGTGATCTGTCTCTGAAGTAGGACCAAATCCACAGATGCATATCACGCTGCGCTAGAGCCTGCGTTCCGTCTCTTCATCAAAGAGGTGGACCTTATCCGCCAGCGGCCGGAGATGCAGCGTATCACCGGGGCGCACCGCAATGCGCTCGCGGCAAACGACAGAGATATCGGTCGTGCCGGTGCGCACGATGATCTGGGTCTCGGAACCGGTCGGCTCGATCACCACGACCTGCGCCGGTGCGCCCTGATCCGAGAACACGATATCTTCCGGTCGAATACCGTAGACAACGCGGCAACCGTTGAACTTCGCATAGTCTGCACTCAGATCAAAAGAAGGGCCATTGTCTGCCACGAAGAGACCATTCTCGATACGTCCCTTGATCTGATTCATCGCAGGAGAACCGATGAAGCCTGCAACGAACAGATTGGCGGGCCGATCATAGACATCCAGCGGCCGGCCGAACTGCTCCACGACACCACCCTGCATCACCACGATCTTGTCGGCCATGGTCATGGCCTCTATCTGGTCGTGCGTCACATAGATGATGGTTGTCTTGAGTCGTTGATGCAGTTCCTTGAGCTCGGTGCGCATCGCAACACGCAGCTTGGCGTCAAGATTCGACAGCGGCTCGTCGAATAAAAATACATCTGGATCACGGACAATGGCACGACCCATGGCGACGCGTTGACGCTGGCCGCCCGACAGTTCGCGCGGATAGCGCGCGAGATAAGGCTGCAGGCCAAGAATATTCGCCGCGCGTTCGACACGCTGATCGATCTCCTGCTGCGAAGTTTTGCGAAGCCGTAACGAGAACGCCATATTGGCGCGCACGGTCATGTGCGGATACAGCGCATAATTCTGGAACACCATGGCGATATCACGGTCCTTCGGCGGCACATCGTTCACCACACGACTGCCGATCCGTATCGTACCGCCAGAGATGTTCTCCAGCCCTGCGATCATTCGCAGTAAGGTCGACTTCCCGCAACCCGACGGCCCAACGAGCACGATGAACTCGCCCTCGTTGATCTCGATCGACGCGCCGTGAATGACTTCGAGAGATCCGTACGCCTTGCGGACTTGCTCGATTGCAACCGATGCCATGCTGAATTCTCCGATACAGCTTTGCAGTATCTGTGATGGGTGTGAGAGCGAGTGCGCGCCGCTTACATCAGGCTGACGTACTTACGGTTGAGATAACCTTCGATGCCTTCGATGCCGCCTTCGTAGCCCTGCCCGCTGTCCTTGACGCCACCCATAGGGGTTTCGGTCAGGGTCATCGACAGGCTATTGACGGCAACCATGCCGGATTCGATTTCATCCGAGGCAGCCAGCGCCGTTTTTGTCGACGCGGTGAAAACGTAGGCCGCAAGCCCGTAGGGCAATGCGTTCGCTTTGGCGATGACTTCGTCGAAATCGTCAAACTTGGCGATCGGGGCAATCGGCCCGAACGGCTCCTCCCGCATCAGCTTCGCCTCATCCGATGCGTTGTGGACCACGGTCGGCTCATAAAAATAGCCGCGGTTTCCGGTGCGCGCGCCGCCGAGCAGCGTTTCGCCGCCAAGCGCCGGATCACTCATGAAGCGATCCATCGCGTCGAGGCGGCGCACATTAGCCATCGGCCCCATCGTGGTGGAAGCGTCCGCACCGTCGCCGAGCTTCAGCTTTTTCGCTTCCGCGACAAAGGCAGAGACGAACTCATCTTCGATATCTGAATGAACGTAGAAGCGACTCGGCGCGATGCACACCTGCCCGGCGTTGCGATACTTCCCGCCGACCAGAATCCTCGCCGCCTGCGCTGCGTCGGCATCATTGAACACGATCGCCGGCGAATGTCCGCCAAGCTCCATCGTCACCCGCTTCATGCCGTCAGCCGCCAGTCGTGTTAGATGCTTGCCGACCGGTACCGAACCGGTGAACGAGATCTTGCGAATAATCGGGCTTGCTATCAGCGTCTCGGAAACATGCGCTGGCTTTCCGAACACCAGACCGATCACACCGGGCGGCACGCCAGCCTCATCGAAGGCACGCACGATCTCGACGCATGTCCCGGGTGTTTCTTCCGCCGCCTTGATGACGATCGGGCAACCGGCCGCAAGTGCGGTGGAGATTTTACGCGCCGGCGTCGTTGCCGGAAAATTCCACGGCGTGAAAGCCGCCGCCGGCCCAACGGGCTCTGGCACAACGAGTTGGCGAATATCCGATGTGCGCCCCGCAATCAGCCGGCCATAAGTGCGACGGCCTTCATCCGCTGCCCATTCGATAATGTCAGCCGCGGCATCGACTTCGCCCCGTGATTCCGCAAGGATCTTGCCTTGCTCCAGAGTGAGCGTCAGCGCCACCTCGTCGCGACGCCCGCGCAGAAAATCGGCGGCTTTTCGCAATAGCCTTGCACGATCGTAGGGCGAGACCTTGCGCCACTGCGAAAACGCACGCTTGGCAGCTGCGAGCGCATCCTGAAGATCGTCGTCGCTTGCATGCCACAGATCGGCAATCGCCTGCTCGGTGGCTGGATTGATCACTGGCTCCGAGATGCGCCCCTCGGCGCGACGCCACTTGCCATCGATATAAAGTCCGAGCTCCGGATACACGATCAACCCCCTCTAATCTCAAGCAGCCTGCGAGTTTCGCAGCGAAGCATCGCGCAACACCAGTTCCGCCCCCTTCTCCCCGATCATGATCGAGGGCGCGTTGGTGTTGCCTGATATGAGCGTCGGCATGATCGATGCATCCACGACACGCAGTCCGAACACCCCATGCACCTTCAACTCGTCATCGACGACCGCGTTTTCGTCGTGGCCCATCCGGCATGTTCCGACCGGGTGATAGACCGACATCGCCTTAGCGCGGAGGAACGACAGCAAGTCTTCGTCGCTGCGCACAGACGGCCCGGGCTCTTTCTCCGATTTGATCATGCTGGCCAACGGCTCCGCGGCGGCAACCTTCTTCGCCATCTGCATGCCGGCGGCGAGCACTTTCGCGTCGCGCGGATCGCTGAGATAGTTCGGGGAAATAGCCGGCGGCACCAACGGGTCAGAGCTCTTTATCCGAACGTACCCGCGCGAATATGGTCGCACCTGACACACCGTCAGCGTGAACGCCGAGAACGGATGCAGCACCGGCTTGTCCTTGCGGTCCGTGCTGAATGGATAGAGATGGAACTGGATGTCAGGCCGGTCGAGATCGGGGCGCGTCTTGATGAAGGCGCCAGCAATTCCAGCCCACCAACCCAGCGGCCCCTTGCGGGTAAGCATATAGTTCAGGCCCATGCGTATCTGACGTAGTGGATTCGCCATATCGTCGTTGAGCGTGATCTTCTTTTTTGTTTCAAAGATGAACCGCGCCTGCACGTGGTCCTGCAGGTTTTCGCCAACGCCCGGCAAATCCTTGACGACAGGGATGCCATACTGGCTAAGGAGCCCGCCGGGGCCGATCCCTGACAACTGCAGAATATGCGGCGACTGGATTGCCCCGGCCGACAGGATGATCTCGCGACGAGCGGAGACCTCCGTCGCCTTGCCGTCCTGAACGAAAGCCACGCCCGATGCGCGGACACCATCGAACAGAATCCTTGTGACCTGCGCCCGCATCAGCAGATCGAGATTCGGACGTTTCAGCGCACGTCGAAGAAATGCCTTCGCGGTGCTATAGCGCAGCCCGCGCTTGGCGGTCGCCTGAAACGGGCCGACGCCTTCCTGACGCTCGCCATTGAAATCAGGGTTGTGAGGTAATCCTGCTTTTACGCCTGCGGCGATGAAGGCCTCGGAGATCGGATGCTTTTCCGGAAGATCGGTGACAGGCAACGGACCGCCAGTGCCGTGCCACGGATTTGCGCCGCGCTGCTGGTCCTCGCTGCGCTTGAACATCGGCAGCACATCGTCATAGCCCCAGCCGCGATTGCCGAGATCGCGCCAACCATCATAGTCCTCGCGCTGACCGCGGACATAGAGCAGACCGTTGATCGAACTTGATCCGCCAAGTCCCTTCCCGCGCGGCTGCGCGATGCGACGACCATTGAGCCCCGGCTGCGGCTCGGTCTCGAACATCCAGTTCACGGTCGGATTGAAGAAAGTCCGACCGTAACCGAGCGGCACATGGATCCAGATATTCCGATCCTTGCCCCCCGCCTCGAGCAACAACACTGAATACTCGCCGCTCGCCGACAATCGATCGGCCAGAACGCAGCCAGCCGATCCGGCGCCGATGACAATATAGTCGTATGCCTTATGCATCTCTTTCACTCTTAGTTCGCAAGACCGCTGGTCTGGAAACCACGCACCAGATATTTGCGCCCGAACAGCACAAGCAGGAGACCCGGGAGCGCGAGCAGGAAGTTGGCGGCCTGAATCACCGCCCAGTTCAACTCCATCTGCTGCACGAACAGGCTCATCGCGATCGGCAGCGTGAACTTCTGGTCATCCCGGATCAGCATCAAACCGAGAACGAAGTCGTTCCATGACGCAGCAAACGCGAAGATGAAAACCGCGGTGAGCGCGGGAATCGACAGCGGCACCATCACCAGAAGGAACGTCTGGAACTTGCTGGCCCCGTCAATCTCAGCGGCCTCTTCATAAGATTTCGGCAACGCCTGATAGAACTGCCACATCAGCCAGAGGCCGAACGGCAGACTCAGCGTCACATGCGCAATTGCAAGGCCCCAGATCGAGTTCAGAAGGCCAAGCTTCTGGAACAAAGCAAAGAACGGAATTCCGAGCAGAACTTCGGGAAACATGTAAGAGAACAGCACAATCTGCGCGATCAACGCCTTGCGCGGAATGTTCGTGCGCGCCAGCGCGTAGCCGCCAAGGCCGCTGCACACCACCACGATCACGCTGCTGATTAGCGCCGCCTTGAGACTGTTCGATGCGGTGACAAGGAAGTTCGTCGTCCTGAGAAGCGTATCGAAATTCTCAAGCGTGAAACTGCCAAGCCACAAGCGCGGCTTGTAGACATCCGCCGGCGTTTCCAGCGCGGATTTCAGCATCCAGTAGAAGGGAAAGAGAACCGGGATCAGATAGACCGCGATCAGGATCTTCGGCAATGCGGAGCGTCGTTCAGCCACGGGCGACCTCCTTCTCGGGATGGAACGCACGGATGTAGACGATGCCGAACACCAGAAGGATCATGAAAATTACGGTCGAGGCCGCGCCGCCAACACCATAGTTGTTGTTGCCGAACGCCTGGACGTAGGCATAGAGCGGCAGCGTCGTGGTGCCTCCGATAGGCCCGCCGGACGTCAGCAGCCAGATGATGTCGAAGCGATTGAACATCCAGATGCCGCGCAACAAAATCACGAGCAGGATCGGCGCCCGCAGCATCGGAATGGTGATGTAGATCAATTCCTGCCACCAGGTCACGCCATCGACACGGGCCGCCTCATAGACGCTCGGCGAGATCGTGCCGAGATTGGCGAGGATCACCAGAATAACGAATGGCGTGAACTGCCAGACGCTCGCCGCTGTAACCAGCGACATCGCGAGAGCGCCGGTGCTGGTGAATTCGACTGCCGAGCCAACTAGCCCGGATTGCACCATGAGCTGATTGAAGATGCCGTTCAGGCTGTCTGTCATCCAGCGCCACACCAGCGCCGTCGTCACTGTCGGAATCATGTAAGGCATGAGCGCGAAGCTGGTGACGAACGGGCTGCCATGCCGGAAAATCAGGATGGCAATGCCGACACCCAGCACGACTTCCAGCACGGTCGAGATCACCGCGTAGATCGTTCCGATCAACAGCGCGCGCCAGAACGCCGGGTCGCCCAATATCTCGCGATAATTGTCGAGCCCGGCGAAGGTCATGTGGGCCTGAAACGGCCCACTGTTGGTGAAGCCAAGAACGATCGCCCAAGTGACGGGGACGATCATCACCGCAATGAACAGGCTGGCCACGAGCAGCAAAGCGATGCCCGAAAAATCCAGCCTGCGAAGTGTGTTCGCTCCCGTCACGGTCGACATCCGTCCGCTCAGGCGTTCTTGACCAATGACCGGGCAGCCTTCGCTGCCTGATCGATTGCTGCAGCCGGATCAGTGCCACCCTGCACCACGCTCGCCAGCATCTTGTTGTAGACGGTGCTGGTGTAGATCTTGGCGCGCTGCCAGACCGGCTTCTTGCCATGCAGGTCATAAACCGGGTTGCGCGCCTGATCCCAGGCGGTGTCGATCACCTTGACGATATCCTGATGTTTCTGGACGAATTCATTCTTCCGGTAGCCACCGAGGAAATCTTCCTTGGTGGTCGGCAGAACGTGGAGCGGGATCGACCACAGGTAGTCGAAGTAGCGCTGACCTTCGCGCAAATAGGTGATGATCTGCTTCGCGACATCCTTGTTCTTCGAGCCCTGGAACACCATGAATCCCTCGGCCGAAAGACGATTGGCCGCCGCCTTGCCGTAGGGCTGCAACATCGGCTTGGTCACTTCGGCAAGCTGCGGATTGTTCTGGGCCGTCACCGCGTAAAGACGCGAGCCGATGTAGTCGGCCATGGCCACCTTGCCCGAGGCAAACGAGTTGATGATCTCGCCCCAGCCGAAATTGGTGCCGCTCGGTGAGAACTTCGACATCCGCGCGATAAACGCGAGCGTCTCGGCCAATGCTGCCTTGTTGTCCTTCTGATCGAACACGACGTTGCCGTCGTCATCGACAAAACTCACGCCGTTGGAGAAGGCGTAGCTGAATAGCGACGATACCGGGTTATCGCCGGTTTCGTTCGAGCTGACGACGTAACCGTACTGACCGCCGCCGCTCAGCTTCTTCGCCGCGGCTTCGAATTCGCTCCAGGTCTTCGGCGGCTGCAAACCAGCCTTTTCGAATAGGTCCGAACGATACCAACTGTAGGTGAACTTCACGCCCATTGGGACGAAGTAGTCCTGGCCGTCGATCCGCGCGCGCCAGCGATCCGGCAGATTCTTGATGCCGCTAACGACATCCGACACCGGCTCGAGCAATTTGGAGTTGGCGTACAGCGTGGCGTCTTCAATATCGAGATTGACGATATCGGGCGCCGTGCCGCTCTGTAGCATGGAGGCCACCTGCTTGCGCACGGCTTCCGGCGACGTGAACAGCGGATTGATCTTCAGGCCGGGGTTCGCCGCTTCGAGCGCAGCGATCAGATCGCCGGTTACCTTCTTGGTGGTCGGCAGCGATTCATAGGTCAGATAGCTGATTGTACCGGTGAGACCGGCCGCGAACGCCTTGAGAGGCATGCCAAGCGCCGCACCTGCTCCAGCACCGAGCGCAAGCTTCAGAAATTCTGCACGTGTTACATTCATTTCCTCACTCCATTGGTTCGAGACAAACTGGTTGGTCGCTTATGGCGATTTTTGCTTTTGGGCCGTGGCCGATTGATCCATTCGCGCGCCGGGCTTCAAGGTTCCGCCCTGTGTCAGCGGCTGTACGCGGTCCTGATAGATCGCGAGCCAGCCCGCCTTCTCATTTGGCACAAACGCGGGCATCGCCGCACGCCGGTGCTCCAGCTCGCTTTCGCTTAGTTCGATATCAATCGTGCGCGCCTCGACGTTAATCGCGACGGTGTCGCCGTCGCGCACAAGCGCGATTGGACCGCCATCAGCGGCTTCCGGCATCACCTGTCCGATGGTGAAACCGCGATTGAGACCCGAGAGCTGCCCGTCGGTAATCACGGCGATTTCCTCGCCGAGATGTGCACCATTCACCGCCGCAACGAACCACGACGCGGACGCGACGCCTGGGCCCCCACGCGCGCCAAGGCCGCGCAGAACGATGACTTCGCCGCCCTTGATCTCGCGGCGCGCCAGCGCCGCCATCGCATCTTCCTGCGATTCGAACACCCTGCACTGACCACGGAACGCCGCAGCCTTGCCGGTGCCGAGCTTCATGATCGAGCCTTGCGGCGCCAGCGAGCCCCTCAGAATGACGACCGAAGGACCCGACCGAACCGGCTGATCGAGGCTTCCGATGACGCCATCGCCGACCGTCACATCGGCAAGATTCTCGCCGACGGTCCGCCCAGTCACGGTCATCACATCACGATGCAACAGTGACTCGAGCTGTTTCATCACGGCGCGCGCGCCGCCCGACGCCTCAAGTTCATCGATGCGTCCACTGCCGTTCGGTTTGATCGCGCACAGCAACGGCACCTTCTGGCCGAGCTGATGGATGAGGTCGTAAACATTGGCGTCGATCTCGCCTTCGGACGCGACAGCCTGAAGATGACGCAGCATGTTGATCGAACCGCTAACCGCAAGACCAACCGCCATTGCGTTTGAGAACGCGGCTGGCGTCATGATATCGCGCGGGCGCAGGTTCTCGTTGACAAGCGACACAACGCGACGACCCGCTTCGCGAGCGAAATCACGCATGCGCTGACCTGACGCCGCAACTGGCGCACTACCAGGCAACGTCATGCCCAGCGCTTCCGCCATAATGTGCATCGTGTTAGCCGTGCCCATGCCTGCGCACACACCCGGGCTGAGGACGGCAACCTCGCACATGTCCTCGATATCTTTAGTCGTGATATGGCCGGTCGCCAATTCACCGACAGATTCGAATACGTCTTCGATATCGACCGGTTTGTTATGCAACCGTCCGCATGCCTGATAGCCGCCGATCACCAGAATGCTCGGGATATTGAGCCGCGCTGCCGCCATCAGATGCGCGGGTGCCGTCTTGTCGCAGCTCGACAGACACACCATGCCGTCAAGCACTGCACCCTCGACCGCAACCTCGATATCGTTCACCAGCAGATCGCGAGACGGCATCAGATAACGCCCACCGCGACCCGCTCCCGTGATGAAATCACTTGGCGCCGTGGTCTTGATCTCGAACGGCAGGCCACCCGCTTCGCGAATACCCTCCTTGACGATCCGGGCGACCTCGTCGAGGTGGCTGAAGCAGATCGAAATCTCGGAGGATGAGTTGATCACCGCGATCTTCGGCTTCTGCATATCCTCGTCGGTCAGACCGAGCGCGCGCCATTGAGCGCGACGGATCGCCCAGCGCGTGGTTCCCGGTTCGAAATTGGATCGATAGTCGCGCTTGGTCATGCGGGAGTCACTTGTTCGGCTTTGGTTGAACTTGAAGAGCCCGGTAGCGGGCCCACGATGGCGCCCTGCTTCTCGAGCTGTCGGCGAAGAGCGCCGATATCGATCTTGCGGATATCGCCCTTGCCTGCCTGAGCGGCGGCCACGCCAGCCGCTTCGCCCAGCGCCATGCAGACCGCGGCGATACGCATCGACGCGTGCGCATCATGCGATGCCGACGAACAACGCCCCGCCACCAAAAGGCCGTCGATACCGACAGGCAGCATCATGCGGAACGGCAGTTCGTAGAATGTGCCCGGCTTCAGGAACACCCACTTGGTAGCGCGGCCGGCGCCATGTTCCTCGACCGGCCAGGCGCTGCAGGCAATCGAATCGGTAAAGCGTGCCTCATTGAGAACATCATCGAGCGTGAGCCAATAGTCGCCACGGATACGCCTGCTCTCGCGTACCCCGATCTCGGATCCGATATCGGCAATGAAAGCGTTCTCATACCCCGGCACGAAACGGCGGAACGCTTCGAGGTACATCTTGAGCTGACGGCGCCCATCGATTTCGGCGCTGGTGACTTCCTCGGTGTCCAGCGGATCTGGCGAGCGATTCCCCCGCAGCACGCGCGTGATGTTGAGATGCATCGCGCCTTCGCGCAGGCTGAACATGCCACCAGCAGTGCGCGGCAACGGCAGGCCAGCCGCAACAGCCTTCTCGAGATGATTACGGAGTTCGTCACGCGTCATCGCCGTGGCACGTTCGGTATCCACGCCGCCGAAGCGGAACATCGTCGTCGGCGCCTGGATCACCGATGGATCGTGCTCAAAGCCGGCGCCTGCCAAGGAGGCAATATTTGCGTCACCGGTGCAATCGATCACCGTGGTGGCGGTGCAGCCCCAGCGGCCGTCACGTCCCTCGAAGATGACGCCGGTGATGCGTGCACCATCCTTCACCACCCCGACAGCAAGACTGTGCAAGACAACCTGCACGCCGGCTTCGGTGACCATATCGTCGGCGACAAGTTTGATCGCAGTCGGATCATAAAGAAGCGACGCCGTTTCCAGCCAGCGCATCGGCCCCTTGACGGCACCGAGACCGTTCATCCGCTCGATGAGTTCGCCGGCGAAACCCTTGACCACCGGGATCACATCCGCTTCGGTCACGGTGTAAAGGCCGCAGATGCTGCCGAGCGTCACCATGGCGAGCGTGCCGCCAAGGTAACCGTTCTTTTCCACCAGCAACACATCGGCCCCAAGCCGCGCCGCCGATGTCGCGGCCGCAAGCCCTGCCGAACCGCCGCCAACAACCAGGACATCGACGTGTTTACGCACCGGCGTCTGGCGCGCAGCTTCGGTGATGGTACTCATCATACTAAACCCTTCACCTATCCATGCGATGTCCTGCGGTCGAACCGCGAATAACGAGTTCGGTCGGCAGGCAAACTGTTGAGTGATCGAGGCTCGCGCCGCTGACGCGATCGCGCAGCAAAGCCACGGCTTCGTGCGCCATCCGCTTGAGCGGCTGGCGAACCGTTGTCAGATCGAACGCCGGCCACGCAGCCATCTCGATATCGTCATAGCCGATTAGCCAAAGCTGACCCGGAACATCCACACCACGCGCGCGTGCGGCGTCACGCGCGCCCAGCGCGATCACGTCGTTAACGCAGAACATCACATCCGGCGGCTGCGCGAGATCGAGCAGGTAGGACGCAGCATCGAAGCCGGTCTTATGAGAAAATGAATCAACGCGGATGACCAGCGACGGATCGAGCGGACGCCCGAGTTCAGTGAGACGCGACCGAAATGCGCTCTGGCGGTCACGGATCGTGCTAGCCAGCGGAGCGCCTTCGATCAGTCCGATCCGCTTGCGTCCCGCCTTGACGACATAATCGGCGACACTGATCGCGCCTTGCGTGTTGTCGCTGGAAACCTGATCGCACGGCCAGCCCTCGACGACGCGATGGATGAGCACGACCGGCGCATTCATCATCACCGCCTCATAGAGCGGCGTAGACAGCGAAGTCGCCGTCGTCATGATGACGCCATCAACAAGGCTTTCGCGAACCGCGGACGCGGCAGCACCCTCGTCGGTCTCGTCGGTATTCCACACCACCATCCGTAGACCAGCCTCGGTCAATTCCTGACCGAGAATCTGCAGCATCTCGGGATAGAGCGGGTTGGCGAGACGCGAGACGACAACGCCGATGTTTCCGGTCCGGTTGGTGCGCATGGCGCGCGCCATGCCGTTCGGGCGGTATTTCATCTCCCGGATGACGGCGAGCACGCGCTCGCGCGTTTCGGGCTGCACATTTGTATTGCCCGATAGGACTCGCGAGACCGTGGCCTGCGAAACCTTCGCTGCCTTCGCTATGTCTTTGCTTGTCAACGGCAAATATGATGAATTCGTATTCATTAATGGTTAGGTCGCTTCCCAAAAATCCGTTTCTACCTCGGCAAGTTATTATGAATACGATTTCACGACAAGCCAAAAATGGCATTTCTACAATGCATCTGTTGCGACCAAAGAAGACGTGGGGACATCATCAATGTGCGAGTCGACCCGCAAAGCGACCCGACGCAGGCAAGTGGTACCCCGTTTGCCGCGCACCACTTCAACGAACAGGAGTCCAATCCCTATTTCGGCACTGGCTACGAGCGCCGCGATCATTACAAACGCAATCTCCCACCCCTATACTCATTACCTTGGACATCGTTATCTATGGCGGCCCCGCCCATTCCAATCCGCTAGAAGGTGGCAATTTTTCGAGGATTGGGAGAATTCTGGCGTCATAGGATTTGTCTGAGCTGACTACTACGCCGCGATGCGCGATCTAATGCACACGCTAAAGCGGCGCCGCACGCTCAACGAACAAGTGCTCGCTGTGAGGATCTAGGACTGCGGAAGGCATGCGCGCCCCGCGCTGGTCAGAAAACTAGAATGTCTGTTTTGAGGCAAAAGCTGACACGCGATCGGTCACGCAGCCTTGCGGGTTTCTGACTGTTCTGCGCGGAGGGTGTCGACGACGAACGCAACGTGGGCCCCCCAGATCTCAAGCGCCTTTCTTCGTTCCGCCAGGAAATCATGCCGCTGGTAGACGGCCGCAACGCCCGAGATCGTGCCCGACTGATGATTCAGAATCTTGTCGGCGACGTGAGGAGCGGTGCCTAGTCGGGCCATGCCGGAGACACAGGTCCGTCGCAAATCATGAAGTCGCCATCCCGTAACGTTAGCCAGCACATCAAGCTTGCGTTTCGAAGGGCCGAAGCCTTGAAACGCGAATTGCCCGGTTTTTGAAAACACAAACTGAGCCTCAGACTTTGCGCGTGCCAGGACCGCTACTGCCTGATCAGACAGGTAGACCTCGTGAGCTTTGCCATTCTTGGTACGCTCGGATGGGATTCTCCAGATTTGTGCGGTCAGATCAATCTCCGCCCAGGTGCAGCGCGCAACCTCCTCGCGGCGTTGGCCAGTAAGCGCCAACATTTCGACGGTGTCGCCATAGTGACAACCAAGCCGGCGGGCAGCGAGAATAATTCGGCCGAGTTCGTCGTCGCTCAAGACGCGATCCCGCGTGATTTGCTTGGCCGGGAGCGGCACGTCATCCGCCGGCGAGCGATCCAGCACCGCGCGGCCGACACACCACCGCAAGAATGTTTTGATCGCCTTTAGAGCTTTGTTGGCCGCGATCGGTGCTCCGCGATGCTCAATAGCCGTAACGATGTCGATTGCGTCGCGTTTGCTGATCTCATGAATGCTCCGGGCACCCCACTCCGATCCGATTTCGCGGCGAAGCATCCGTGAAATCTCTGGTCCGGAGCGATTGTGGACGACATGCTGGGCAATGTATGCTTCCAACAGATCATCGATCCGATCCGCGACCATCCGGCGACGCGATTCCTTCTTCTCCGCCGCAAGATCTCGTCCATCCAGCTTGGCAGCAAACACTTTCTGAGCAGTCACGCGCGCCTGGTTAAGCGTGACCCGGCCATATGGTCCGATGGCAAATTTGCGGAGACGCGAACCGGCGCCTGCTGTTCGATACAGCACGATAAACACCTTGCGCCCTTTGGGGGTGACCTTGATGCCGAATCCCGGGCAACCAGCATCCCAATAAACGGTGTCCGTGGTCGGTGTTGGCAGGGCGTCAATCGCCGTCTTGGTTAGCTTAACTTGTGGCATTTGAATCCCCGACCAGCCACGCTACCTCAATCCAACATAGGTAGCACCGCACGGATAATGATGGGATCAAACGTGACCGCCCGTCGTCCTTGACGCAAGCAATATCAACGACTTATCCAATCTGGGGAAGAAACTTCCATCCGCAGCAATTTCTCTTCCGAGAACGCAAGGGAGAGGGAAACAGAGGCCTTACTCCACCATCTCCGCGACCGCCTTGCCGCATGCTGTGGTATCCGCGTTGCCGCCGAGATCGCGCGTGCGGAGGGTGCGTTCGCCCAGCGTCCGCTCGATGGCATCGACGATGGCTTTGGCGGCCTTTGCCTCCCCGAGATGCTCGAGCATCATCGCACCGGACCAAATCATGCCGATCGGATTGGCGATGCCCTGCCCGGCGATATCCGGGGCCGAACCATGCACCGGCTCGAACACCGAGGGGAAGTCGCCGCTCGGATTGATGTTGCCCGACGGCGCAATGCCGATGGTGCCGGTGCAGGCCGGGCCGAGATCGGACAGGATGTCACCGAACAAATTGGAGCCGACGACAACGTCAAACCAGTCCGGATGCAGCACGAAGTGCGCCGTCAGAATATCGATGTGAAACTTGTCCCACTTCACCTTGGGATAGTTCTTCGCCATCGCTTCGACGCGCTCGTCCCAATACGGCATGGTGATCGAGATGCCGTTCGACTTGGTCGCCGAGGTGAGATGCTTCTTCGGTCGCGATTGCGCCAGATCGAAGGCGAACTTCAGCACACGATCGACGCCGACGCGTGTCATCACCGTCTGCTGCGTCACGAACTCGCGATCTGTATCCGGGAACATGCGGCCACCGACCGACGAGTATTCGCCCTCGGTGTTCTCGCGCACCACCCAGAAATCGATATCGCCGGGCTTGCGATTGGCGAGCGGCGACGGCACGCCGGGCATCAACCGTACCGGGCGCAGGTTGACGTACTGGTCGAATTCGCGACGAAACTTGATCAGCGAACCCCACAGCGAGACGTGATCCGGAATCTTCTCCGGCCAGCCGACGGCACCGAAATAAATCGCATCGTGCGACCCTATCTTCGCCTTCCAGTCGTCCGGCATCATCTGTTGATGCTTGGCGTAGTAGTCCCATGAGGCGAAATCGAAATGATCGAAATGCAACTTCACGCCGTGTTTGCTGGCGGCGGCTTCGAGCACGCGAAGGCCTTCCGGTATGACCTCCTTGCCGATGCCGTCTCCCGGAATAACCGCGATCCGATACTGTTTGGTTCCTTTGCTCACGGGCTGCCTTCCTTCAAGTTTCAAAACGCGCGGCCGACAATTTTTGCTGCCGACATCTGCTCGTTGCACAAATATCGGACAACAGCATTGGACGAAAGTCGCGATCGCAGCAACGCTGCACTGCAATGTTGACCTCCCTGTCGTTACGGGCCTATGGAGAATTCTCTCGCGCGGCAACACTCCCGCCCGCCGGGTTCGGCCGCACCTCTAAAATAATCCGAAGGCTCGACACAGAGCCTCACGCAACAACAGAGGAAACAACATGGCTCACAACACCTCCCCCCGCGCCGCGTGGTCGCTTTCCGTCTTACTTGGCGCAACCGCACTCGGCCTTGCAATGAGTCCGGCTTTCGCCGCTGACCCCATCAAGATCGGCGTTATCGCCGAGGCTCAGGCCATCGCTGGCGCCTCGATCCCGCAAGCCGCGCAGATGGCCGCCGAAGAAATCAACGCCAAGGGCGGCATCGACGGACGCAAGGTCGAGATCGTCACTTACGACAATCACAGTTCCTCCGCCGACTCCGTCCGCGCCTTCCAGCGCGCGGTGAACGAGGACAAGGTCAACGCGGTCATCGCCAGCTACATCAGCGAGGTCGTGCTCGCGCTCGAACCCTGGGCCTCCCGCCTGAAGACGCCGATGATCACGCCCGGCGCAGCTTCCAACGAGATCACCCGCGCGGTGCACGACAATTACGACAAGAACAAATACACCTTCCACGGCTACCTGACCTCGGCCGCGCTGGCGCTGTCGGTCTGCGATGCCGCCAAGGAACTGCTGGTCGATGGCAAGAAGATGAAGTCCGCCGTCATCATGAGCGAAGACGCGGCGTGGACCAAGCCGCTCGATATCGGCTACGAGGAATGCCTGCCGAAGATCGGCCTCAAGGTGCTCGACCACATCCGCTTCTCGCCGGATACCACCGACTTCACGCCGATTTTCAACAAGATCGAGGCGGCCAAGCCGGACGTCATCATCACCGGCATTTCGCATGTCGGCGTGCAACCCACCGTGCAATGGAAGAACCAGCAGGTTCCGATCCCGATGCTCGGCATTTCCTCGCAAGCCACCAACTCGACATTCGGCAAGGACACCAATGACGCTTCGAATGGCGTGCTCTACCAGGGCGTGTCCGGACCCGACGTGCCGGTGACGCCGAAGTCGCTACCGTTCGCCGAGGGTTTCAAGAAGAAGTTCGGTAACTATCCGTCCTATGCGGGTTACACCGCCTATGACGAAGTCTACATGATCGCCGATGCGGTAAAGCGCGCCGGTTCGACCGATGCCGACAAGATGGTCGATGCGCTGGAGAAGACCGACTGGGAAGGCACCATCGGTCGCGTCCAGTTCTACGGCAAGGAAGACAAGTTCACCCACGGCCTCAAATACGGCAAAGGCCTCATCACCGGCCTGATGCTGCAGTGGCAGGATGGCAAACAGGTCAGCGTCTGGCCGAAGGAAGTTGCCAAGGGCACGCTCAAGTTCCCCTCCTTCATCAAAGTCACTTCGAACTGAGATGATCTCGACACGCTCCCGGCCTCATCGCCGGGAGCGTTTTCATCTCACCCCCTCGGATTGAATGGCGAACCTGCGGCGGCTGTCATAGATGCTCGGCTTACAAATCCTGATCGATGGCTTTGCCATCAGTGCGCTTTATGCGCTCGGTGCAACCGGTTTCACTCTCATCTTCGGCGTATCCGGCGTTTTGAACCTGTCGCATGGCGCGATCATGGTGCTGGCTGCCGTGGCGGCATGGGCGGCGGCGAGCGTCTTCCATCTCGATAGCTATTCCGGCGCATTGGTCGGCATTGTCATTGCGGCGCTGTGTTCGATCGCAACCTATTTCGCGGTGGTGCAGCCGATCCAGCGGTCCAACAAGATCCCGAATGAGGAAAAGGAAATCTTCGTGCTCACCGCGACGCTGCTCTGGGGCATCATGATCCAGGAGCTGATCGCCTATTTCTTCACCAACAACGCCAAGACGGTGCTGCCGATCGTCGAAGGCGTCGTTAACATCGTCGGGGTCCGCACGCCGAAGAACGAGATTTTCACCGCCGTGGTCTGCTGCCTGGTGATCGGCCTGCTTTGGTTCCTGGTCAACCGCACCCGCACCGGCAAAGTGGTGCTGGCGGCATCGATGAACCCGCGCGGCGTCACCATCCTCGGCTTCGAGCTGACCAACATCTACATCATCGTCTGGGCGATCTACGGCGTGCTGGCCGGTATCGCCGGGGTGCTGCTCGGCATGTTTCTCGGTGTCAGCTCCTATAGCGTCGGACCGCTGACCGCGAGCGCCTTCTCCATCGTCGTGCTGGGCGGACTGGGGAGTGTGTCCGGCTCGCTGATTGCCGCCTTTGTCGTCGGCTACCTCGAAACCTTCACCGCCTACATGATCTCGCCCGCCTACCGGACGATCCCCGCGCTGCTGCTATTGGTGATCGTAATGTACATAAGGCCGCAAGGCCTGCTGGGGAGGCGCTGAAATGATCGGATTCTTCAAGTCGCGCCTGTTCTGGATCTCGCTGACGATCGTCATCGTCGCCTCGACGCTGCCGTGGTACGTCTCCGGCTATATCCTCGGCCTGCTTACCGTCGCCTATTACTTCGGCGTCTTCGCAATGGCGTGGGATCTGCTGTTCGGTTTCGCCGGCGAAGTGAACTTCGGCCCCACCTTCCTGATCGGCGTCGGCGCCTATACCGCCGGCATCATCAACAATCAGTTCGGCATCTCGGTGTCGATGTGCATCGTCATCGGAGCGCTGGCCTCGGTCGTTGCAGGGTTTGTGCTGGCGCTGCCGGCATTGCGCGTGCGCGGTCCCTATTTCGGCCTGACGACGCTGGTAGCCGTGCTGATCCTGCAAAACTTCATCGTGGTGTTCGCGGACCTCACCGGTGGTGAAATCGGCCTGACCATTCCCGACGTGCTGTCGATCGACGCCGGCGTCAACTACTGGATCGCGCTCGGCTTCATGACCATCAGCGCCGCGATCCTGTACGGCCTGTCGCAATCGCCGGTCGGTCTGGTGCTCCAGGCCAGCGGCCAGGATCCGGTGCAGGCCGGCGCGCTCGGCTTCAACATCGTGAAGCACAAGCTGGCGGCGTTCATCGTCAGCGCGTTCTTCTCCGGCCTGTCCGGCGCGCTACTGGTGTTCTACTTCGGCACCGCATCGGTCGGCACGGTGGTTGACATCGCCGTCGGCGTGCAGGTCATCGTCGCCGCCGTGCTCGGCGGACGCCGAACCGTGCTCGGCGCGGCGCTCGGCGCCATCTTCCTGATCGTCGCCGGCGAGTTCCTGCGGCCGACCGGCGAACTGGCAACGTTCATCGTCTCCGCCGTGGCGCTTGTCGTCATCCTCTTCTTCCCCGGCGGCTTCCTTGGCTCGGTGCTGTCGCGTGAGGCACGCCAATGAACAGCACCGCAACCACCACGCCCGTCCTCGAGGTCCGCGGCCTGACCAAGCGCTTCGGCGGTCTCACCGCGGTCAAGAACCTCTCTTTCGACGTTCATGGCGGCGAAATCTTCGGACTGATCGGCCCGAACGGCTCCGGCAAGTCCACCGCCATGAAAGCCATCATGGGCATCGAGCGGCCGACCGCCGGCACGGTGCGATTCGAAGGCCACGACGTGGCCGGGCAGCCCGCGCACAAGATCGCGCGGCAAGGCTTTGGCATGGTGTTTCAGCATTCGCGGCCGTTGAACCGGCAGACCGTGCTGGAGAACATCATGGTCGCGCTGCTGCCGGACAGCCTGTTCATGTTGTTCCCCGACAAGGCGTTGACCGAGCGCGCCAAGTGGATTGCCGATCGCGTCGGGCTTGGCTCGGTCATGCACCGGCGTCCGCCGACCTTGCCGTTCGCCGATCTGCGGCGGCTCGAATTGGCCAAGGCGATCGCGCGCGATCCAAAAGTCGTACTGGTGGACGAGCCGTTTGCCGGCCTGACGCTGGCCGAGGTCGCCACCTTCTCGGAACTGATCCGCAGCTTCCGCGACGAAGGCCGCGCCGTGATGCTGGTCGATCACAACGTCAAGAGCGTCGCGGCGCTGGTCGACCGCGTGCTGGCGATGTATCTCGGCGAGGAAATCGTCACCGGCCGCGCCGACGAGGTGATGCGCAACGAAACGGTGCGCCGGGTCTATCTCGGCGGCGCCATCGAAACTTCGGCGCGCCCCGAATCCAACTTCGCCGACAAGGTGCCGTTGCTGCAGGTCGAGAACATCAGCGTGCACTACGGTAAGGCGCAAGCGCTGGAGAACGTCTCGATCCACGTGCATCAGGGTGAGTTCGTCTCCGTCGTAGGCTTGAATGGCGCCGGCAAGACCACGCTGTTCAACACCATCTCGGGTTTCCTGCCCTACTCCGGCGAGATCATTCGCGGCGGCGAGAAGCTGCGCGGCATCAGTCCTGCGCACATTGCCAAGAGCGGCATCGTCCAATGTCCCGAAACGCGCGAGCTATTCGGCGAAATGACGGTGCGGGAGAATCTCGATCTCGGTGGCCAGCATCTCGAGCCCGCCGAACAGGCCAAGCAACTCGAATGGCTGTTCGAGCTGTTCCCGATCCTCAAGCAGCGGCAAGGCCAGATGGCGCAGACGCTGAGCGGCGGCGAGCAGCAGATGCTGGCTATCGGCCGTTCGCTGATGATGAAACCTAAGATCTTGATCCTCGACGAGCCGACGCTCGGCCTCGCCCCGGTCATTCTCGAGCAATTGTCGAAGGCGCTGGAGAAATTGCGGCAGACCACACCGATCACGGTGCTGCTCGGCGAACAAAACGTCACCTTCGCACTGCCGCACGCCGACCGCGTCTATGTGCTCGAACATGCGCGGATCGTCTGGGAAGGCGACCCCGGCCGCTTCGCGGCGGAGGCTGGCGAGGGGTATTTGTAGAAATCACTCGCCGAGATATATTCCCCTCGTCATTGCGAGCGAAGCGAAGTAATCCAGTCTTTCTTCAGGAGCCTGGATTGCTTCGTCGCTTACGCTCCTCACAATGACGCTCCCTGACAAGGTCGGAAGAACACTATGGACCTTCACCTGCGCGGCAAGCGTGTCCTCATTACTGGCGCATCCAAGGGCATTGGCGCGGCCGCAGCCGAAGCGTTTGCCGAAGAAGGCTGCCACCTGCATCTCGCGGCGCGCAGCCCCGATCTATTGGCCGCCCTTGCCGACAAGTTGCGCAACAGCCATCAGATCAATGTCGCGACTCATGTCGTCGATCTTCGCAAAAGCGACGATATCGCCCGCCTGGTTGCCGAAACCGGTGACATCGACGTGCTGGTCAACAATGCCGGCGATATTCCCGGCGGCTCGCTCGACAAGATCGACGAAGCGACCTGGCGGCACGCCTGGGATTTGAAGGTGTTCGGCTTCATCAATCTGACGCGGTTGGTTTACGCGCGGATGAAGGCGCAGGGCCACGGCGTCATCGTCAACGATATCGGCGCAGCCGGTGAGAAATACGACGCCAATTACATTACGGGCAGCGCCGGGAATGCGGCGCTGATGGCTTTCACCCGCGCGCTCGGCGGCAAAAGCCTCGCCGACAACGTCCGCGTCGTCGGGATCAATCCCGGCCCGGTCGGCACCGACCGCCACATCACCTTGATGAAGACCCGCGCGCGCCACCAGCTCGGCGACGAAAGCCGCTACCGCGAATTGCAGAAGGGACTGCCGCTCGGCCGGCCCGCCCATCCGCGCGAGATCGCCGACCTGATGGCTTATCTGGCATCGGATCGATCCGGCTATACCAGCGGCGTCATCTTCACTGTCGATGGCGGCATCGGCTCCGGCTGGGGCTAGTGCCTCGTCGGCTGCGCCGTCCGTTCGACCAATTGCCGGATCAGCGTGGTGATGCGGCCGCTCGGCGACGCCAATTCATCCAGAATGGAAAAATGATCGGCGCCCGCAATCTCCTCGTAGATCACTGGCAGTCCGTGCATGGCGCGATAGGCAGCGAAATTTGCCGTCTGCTGGCGCAGGAGCGGCAATTCGGCGCTACCGACCACCAGGGCCAGCGGCTTGTTCACGCCCTCAGCCTGCCGCAGCGGCGAATTGCGTCCGACTGCATCGGCGTCGAGCCCAAGCTTCTCGTTGAGATAGCTGTGGCGGATCGGCTCCAGATCGAAGATGCCGCTGATTGCCAGCCCTGCCTGCACGCGCGGATGCGCCAGCGCCATAGCCGTGAGGTGGCCGCCCGCCGACCAGCCGGAGACAAAGATCCGCCCGGGATCGCCGCCGAGCACGGGCAAACCGTCGGCAAGGAAGTCGATGCCGCTGCTGATTTCGCCGACAATGTCATCGATCGAAGCATCGGGCGCCAGCGTGTAACCGATCAGGGCAACGTTGATGCCGTGTGACAGCGGCCCGGTAGCGAACGTTGTGAAGTTTTCCTTTGCCCGCGCCTGCCAATAGCCGCCGTGAATGAATACCAGCGTCGGGCCGCCCGCGGCCGATAGCAGAAAATCGATGCGATTGCGTTCGCGCGGGCCATAGCGCAGATCGAGGTGCTGCGGATACTTGTCTCGCATCGCGCTTGAACGCCGATCCCAGCCGGCGATGATCTCGCCGCTATTGGCGACGGCTGCGCCATTGTTGAGACCTTGATCCAGGTCCGCTCGGCTGAACTGACGCCAGTCCAGCGCGCCCCACGGCTGTGACATTCGACTCTCCCTGCATTCCCTTACACGAGGCCCGATTACTCACCGGCCTGCAACGATTCATTTTGCGGGATGATGCGTCAGGTGAGTATATTGAATTCGATTGCCATAACTCAAAAGAAACTGGAGACGCTGGTGGCTGACCAATCCCTGATACGCGAAACGGCATACGCCATCGTCGCCAAACTCAATGCGGGGGATGTCACTCCGCTCGATCTGCTGGACGTGCTGGAAGAGCGTATTGCCGCTGTCGACGGCAAGGTCAACGCGCTGCCGACGCGATGCTTCGACCGCGCCCGCAGCCATGCCCGTGATTTGATGAAAAGGCCGAAGGGCGAGCGCGGCCTATTGGCGGGGATGCCGGTCCCCATCAAGGATCTCACCAACGTCGCCGGCGTGCTGACGACGCAAGGCTCGCCGATCTACAAGGATCACGTGCCGGACCGCTCCGATATCCTCGTCGAGCGGCTGGAAGCCAATGGCGGCGTCATCTATGCGAAGTCCAACACACCGGAATTCGGCGCGGGTGCCAACACTTTCAACGAGGTGTTCGGACCGACGCTCAATCCGTGGGATTTGACACGCTCCGCGGCCGGCTCATCCGGTGGCGCCGCGGCGGCATTGGCCAGCGGCACGGCATGGCTGGCGCACGGCTCCGACATGGGCGGCTCGCTGCGCAACCCCGCAAGCTTCTGCGGCATCGTCGGGATGCGGCCGAGCTTCGGTCGTGTGGCGCATACGCCCGCCGCCAAGATCGATCGCAATCTCGGCGTGCAGGGACCGATGGCGCGCAACGTCGAAGACCTTGCGTTGCTGCTCGATGCAATGTGCGGCGAAAGTCCGGCCGACCCGTTGTCGCTGCCATCGCTGCCAACATCCTTTCTTTCTACTACACGTAACGGCAGCAAGCCGAAGCGTGTGGCCTATTCGCCGGACCTCGGCATCACCCCGGTCGATCCCGAGGTCATCAGCATCACCCGCAAGGCTGCGGCGCGCTTTGCCGAGGCCGGAGCCATCGTCGAAGAAGCGCACCCGGATCTGCGCGAAGCGCATCAGTGCTTCCACGTCTTGCGCGCGTTCGATTTCGCCATCAGCAAGGCGGCGCTGCTGCGTGACAAGCGCGAGTTGCTGAAGCCGGAAGTGATCTGGAATATCGAGCAGGGCCTTCAACTGACCGTCGAAGATCTCGAACGCGCCGAAGCGCAACGACTCGCCATGACCGAGCGAACGCTGAAATTCTTCGAAACCTATGATCTGCTGCTGGCGCCGGCCACCATCGTACCGCCCTTCCCGATCGAGCATCGCTACGTTGCGGAATGCGCCGGCAAGAAATTCGACAACTATGTCGAATGGCTCGGCATCGTGTACGCGATCACCCTGGTCTGCTGCCCGGCGCTGTCGCTGCCGTGTGGATTTACCGCGAGCGGCTTGCCGGTCGGACTGCAGATCGTCGCTCCGCCGCGCGGTGAGGCCCGCCTGCTCGCAGGCGCTCGGACGCTGGAAGACATACTTGGCTTGCGCGGCACCACGCCGATCGATCCACGCTAAGCGGATTTTCCTTCTGGCGAAATGTCCCGACGTTCCCAAACCGGGCGCTGGCGCCATGCACAACGCTGGGCTAGTCTTTGGAACAATTCAAAACGTCCACAGCTCTAACGCGGACGCACAACTAACCATGGGAAGAACGCTGCATGTCCGGCAAGCTCAGAATTCATGTCGACCAGGACAAGTGCCAGGGGCATAGCCGCTGCAAGGCACTGGCGCCGGAACTGTTCGATCTCGACGAATTCGGCAACGCCCACGAAATCGGCGACGGCACCGTCCCCGAGGGGCTCGAAGACAAAGCCTATCTGGCAAAATCCAATTGTCCGGAACTCGCCATCGATATTTCCGAGGATTGACCAAAATTCCGATCGATCCACGCAACCTTTTGGCGCGTGGCTGAGACCAAAAATCATTTGAATGAACATAGGACCCTTGCCACATGAACAAGCCTGCTCCTGTGACCGATTGGGTGCATGATTTCGACCATACCGACCCGCGCTGGACCGAGAATCCGTATCCGATCTGGGACGAATTGCGCGCCGAATGCCCGGTGGTTCATACCAAGCGCTTTCTTGGCGTCTATTTGCCGACGACCTACGAGGCGGTGAAGCAGGTCTCTTACGACACCGAGCACTTCTCGTCGCGCCGTATCATCGTTCGTAACGTCCGGCCGGAAATCACGCAATCCGCTCCGCCGATCACTTCCGATCCGCCGGAGCACAAACCGGCAAAGCAATTGCTGCTGCCGCCGTTCACGCCCGACGCGATGAAGAAGCTGGAGCCGCGCGTCCGCCAGATCTGCAACGAGTTGATCGACGAATTCATCAACGAACCAAAGGTCGATGCCGCGGCGCGCTATACGAAGCATATACCGGTGCGCGCCATCGCGCACATGCTCGGCATTCCGGAAAAGGACGGCGACCTGTTCATCAAGTGGATTCATGAAATCCTCGAAGTCGGCATCACCGATGACGAGGTGCTGATGCGGGCGATCCACGAGATGGCCGCCTATTTCAGTGGACACATCGAAGCACGCAAGAACCATCCGACGGACGATCTCATCAGCACTCTGATGCATGCCAAGGACAAGAACGGCCAGCCGCTGTCCGATATGCACGTGCTCGGCACGCTGCGACTGCTGCTGATCGCCGGCATCGATACGACATGGAGTGCGATCGGCGCGTCACTCTGGCATCTGGCAAAGACCCCAGCGGATCGCGAGCGGCTGATTGCCGAGCCGGAATTGATGCCGACCGCGATCGAGGAATTCCTCCGTGCCTATTCCCCCGTCACCATGGCGCGCGAAGTAATGAAGGAAACCACCGTCAGCGGTTGCCCGGTCAAGCCCGGCAACATGGTGCTGCTGTCGTTTCCCGCCGCCAATCGCGATCCGGCGATGTTTCCCGATGCTGACAAGGTGGTGATCGACCGCAAGGAAAACCGTCATGCCGCATTCGGCCTGGGCATTCACCGCTGCGTCGGCTCGAACTTGGCGCGCATGGAAATGACGGTCGCGATCGAGGAATGGTTGAAACGAATTCCGGAGTTCCGGCTTGATCCCGGTGGCGAAGTCAAATGGTCCGAGGGCACCGTCCGCGGGCCGCGCCAACTTCCGCTGCTATTGGGGAAGACCGGCTGACGTATCAATAGCGACAAGGTCAGGAGCACGCCGTGGCAGACCAAAGCGCGATACAGACGACGGACACCCCATTCGATCTGATCGACGTTGAGCGGCGCCTGAAATCGATCTTCATCGGCTCGATCGGTAATCTCGTCGAGTGGTACGACTTCTATGCGTATACCGCCTTCGCCCTGTATTTCGCGCCGGCCTTCTTTCCCAACAGCGATCCGGTCGTCCAGCAACTCAACGCAGCTGTGCTGTTTGCTGCCACCTTCCTGATGCGGCCGCTCGGCGGCTGGCTGTTCGGCTACATCGCGGACCGCTTCGGACGGCGACTATCGCTCACGCTGTCGGTCGTCTGCATGTGTTTCGGCTCGCTGGTGATCGCTGCCACACCGACCTACGCAACCATCGGCATCATGGCGCCGGTGCTGCTCGCGATTGCCCGTATCATCGAAGGACTGAGCCTCGGAGGCGAGTATGGCGCCAGCGCGACCTATCTCAGCGAGATCGCCGATCCGAAGCATCGCGGTTTCTATTCCAGCTTCCAGTATGTGACGCTGATCGGCGGCCAGCTCACTGCGATCATCGTTTTGTTACTGCTCCAGAAAATCTTTCTGACTCAGGAAGAGCTTTATGCATGGGGCTGGCGTATCCCCTTCGTCATCGGCGCATTGTTGGCAATTTTCGCCGCCGTGATGCGGCGGGGCATGAACGAGACTGACGCCTTCGTCGAAGCCAGAAAGGCGAACAAGCCATCTGGCTCCATCCGTGGCCTGCTCAGATATCCCAAGGAAGTGTTGTTGGTGGTCGGACTGACCGCCGGCGGCACCGCGGCCTTCTATACGTTCACCACCTACATGCAGACGTTCGTCAAGCTGTCGGTCGGCCTGACCGCGGACCAAACCACTTACGTGATATTCGGGTCGCTGGTCTTCGCGACGCTACTGCAACCGCTTTATGGCGCGATTTCCGATCGGATCGGTCGCAAGCCGCTGCTGATCTTCTTCGGGCTTGCCGGCACATTTTGCACTGTCCCAATCCTGACGACGTTGCAAACCACGAAGTCGCCATTCGTGGCGTTTCTGCTGATCTGCGCCGCATGGCTGTTCGTCGCCGGGTATACCTCGATCAACGCCATCGTGAAGGCGGAACTTTTTCCCACCAACGTCCGCGCGATGGGCGTCGGCCTGCCCTACGCCGTCACGGTATCGCTGTTCGGCGGCACCGCGCCGGCCGTGGCGCTGTGGTTCAAGACACTCGGCCATGAACACTGGTTCTACTATTATCTCTCCGGCATCATCTGCATTTCACTGATTATCTATACAACAATGCGCGATACCAAGCGCGACTCGGCGATGCATCGCCACGAATAGATGACAGCGTCTCGCGAGAGGCAGTATGTGCGGGCAACGCTATCCGCCAGACCTGTCGAGACGCATCCCTTTCTCTGCTAAGCTTGCAAATCGATCGCGGTTTATCCGGAGAACCACTGTGCGCAACGAACGCTTCCAATTCACCGGCGCCGACGGCCAGCAACTTGCGGCGACGCTCGATCTGCCCGAACGCGACCCGGTGGCCTACGCGCTGTTCGCGCACTGCTTCACTTGCGGCATGAATGTGCTAGCGGCAAAGCGCATTGCAACGACGATGGCAGACAAGGGAATCGCCGTCCTGCGCTTCGACTTCACTGGCATCGGCGCCAGCGAAGGCGAATTCGCCAACACCACGTTCTCGTCCAATGTCGCCGATCTGGTTCGTGCCGCCGACCATCTGCGCGAGACCCGCAAGGCACCCGCTATCCTGATCGGCCACAGCCTGGGTGGCGCGGCTGTGCTCGCGGCGGCCAGTCAAATTCCCGAAGCAAAAGCCGTCGTCACCATCGCCGCGCCGTCCGATCCCGCGCATGTCACCGGCATGTTCAAGGACAAGATCGCAGACATTCGCGCACAGGGTAAAGTGGAGGTGCTGCTTGCCGGCCGGCCGTTCCACATCAAGCGCGAATTCCTTGACGATATCGCCGAACATAATCTGGCCGCGCACATTGCCAAGCTGCACAAGGCACTGCTGATCCTGCATTCGCCGACCGACGACACGGTCGGCATCGACAATGCAACCCATATCTTCGTCGCCGCGAAGCATCCCAAGAGTTTCGTGTCGTTGGCCGGGGCCGATCACCTGCTGAATCAAAAACGTGACGCCGAGTATGTCGCCCATGTCATTGCGGCGTGGGTCGAGCGCTATCTCGACGCGCCGTCCTTGGCGGCAACGGCGAGCAACGAACCGCGCAAGGTCGTGGTGCAGGAAACCCGGCTGGGCAAATTCCAGCAGGATGTCATCGTCGGCCCGCACCATCTAACGGCGGACGAGCCGCAATCGGTTGGCGGGCAGGACAGCGGACCAAACCCGTATGAATTGCTGCTGTCGGGCCTTGGCGCCTGCACATCGATGACCATGCGAATCTATGCGGAGCGGAAATCGCTGCCGCTCGATCGCGTCACCGTCACCCTCAAGCACAGCAAGATTTACGCGGAAGATTGCGCGAGTTGCGAAACCAAGACCGGCATGCTCGACCAGATAGAGCGCGTGATTGCCATCGAAGGCGAACTCAGCGCCGAACAACGCAGCAAGCTGATGGAAATCGCCGACAAATGCCCGGTGCACCGCACCCTCACCTCCGAGATCCACATCGTCACCCGCGCTGCGGATTAGTCCGCGGGACGCCGCGGTACAGCCAATGCGCGATTGACGCTTGTGGAAACTGGCCGCATCATCGCGGCGAAGGAACGCCCCATGCCAGCCGTCACGCGCGTCGATCCCAAGAGCGTCTTTTCCGCCGAGGAGTGGCGTGCGCTGACGCAACGCAGTTCGTTGCGCGGATGTCTGCTGGTGCTGCACGCTTGGGGCACCATCGCCGCCGCCATCGCGCTGGTGACATGGTGGCCCAACATTCTAACTTGGCTGATCGCGGTGACGGTGGTCGGCGCGCGGCAGCTTGGCCTTGCCATCCTGATGCATGAGGCCGCGCATGGCGGCCTGCACAGCAATCAGAAAATCAACGAGTGGATCGGGCAATGGCTGTGTGCAGTGCCGGTCGGCGCCGATCTGGCCAGCTATCGATCATATCATTTGCAGCATCACAAGTTCACGCAGCAACCGGAAGATCCGGATCTGTCGTTGTCCGCGCCGTTCCCGGTGACAAAGGAGAGTTTCAAGCGCAAGGCGATCCGCGATCTCACCGGACAGACTTTCGTCAAGCAAAGGCTTCCGCTATTCCTCGCGCTATTCAGCCGTCAGCGCACCACCGATAGCGAGGACTCGCATGAGAGTTTCCTCTCCAGCGGTGCGGACAAAATGATGCGCTTCCTTGCCGCCAACGCCGCCCTGTTCGGCGTGTTCTGGCTCGCCGGTGCCGGCATCTGGTACTGGGCGGTGTGGGTGTTCGCGATGGCGACGTGGTTGCCGCTGGTGACGCGCATCCGCAATATCGCGGAGCACGCCTGCACCAGCACCTCACCCGATCCGTTCAGTCAGGCGCGCACGACGCTGGCCAACCCGATCGAGCGCCTGTTCATCGCGCCCTACTGGGTAAACTATCACGCCGAGCATCACTTGTTCATGTATCTGCCGTGCTATCGGCTGCCGCTCGCGCATCGGCTATTGCGTGAGAAGGGCCTGAGTGGGCGCATGACGGTGAGCGATGGATATCGCGACGTGCTGCGGCTGGCGACGTCGAAAGCTTAGAGCTTTGCGATTGACGCGCTTTCTAGAGCAAACCGGTATCAACTTCGTTTGAAAACGCTATGGGGTCACGCCGAAGCCAGCGCTCGCACCTGCAGCGGTCCGCGCAAACCCGCTGCCGCTCCCAGCATGATCCCGGTGATGGCGAGGAACGAGGCCAGCGCCAGCGTCGAAACGCCGGTGAGCCCCTGCCCGACCGAACAACCCAGCGCCAGCGCGCCGCCCGAGCCCATCAGAACTGCACCGCTGATCGAGCGCAGCATGTGGCGCGGCGAAGTGTAACCTTCCCACTTGAGGCGATTTGTCAGCAGCGCCGTGACGAAACTTCCGGCGAGCACGCCTGCGACGACGGCGATGCCGAAGTTCAGCGTCGAGCCGGTCGAGAGCATAACGTACTGCACCGAGTCTGCGATCGGCGCCACGAAGGTCAGCGACGTCAGCGGCGCCGGATTGAACTCATCGGCGCCAATAAAGCCGGTCGCGAACCAGCCGCCAGCGACCAGCAGGCCGATAATCGCACCAGCGGCGATCTGCCCCCAGGATTTGCGGAATGCCGCATGCGAGAAAGCGAAGACCGTCAGCGCGCCGCTGATGGCGACCAGTGCCAAAATCCGCGCCCCGGTGGCGTTCAAGCCGATCGTCTGCAACAGAGCGGGCAGCGAAACCACATTCGGTGCGCCTTGCGTCGCCTGCAGAACCGCGAGTCGCGCCGGAGCAATCAAACCCTTCAGCGTCATCTGCGCCGCAATACCCAGCGTCACGATCACCACGAACGAGCGCAGGTTGCCGCGTCCGAGCAACACCAGCGCGCGCGACGCACAGCCGTTCGACAGCACCATGCCGTATCCGAACAGCAAACCGCCAGCGAACATCAGCGGCGCCGAAAAAGTCGGCTGAAGATAGATCGACTTGTCGAGATCGACATATCCACCAAGCACGAGCAACTGAGTTGCCGCAATCGCGACAGCAATGGCCAGCGCATAGGTCCGCACCAGTCGCTCGTCGCCATTGCCCCACAAGCCGCGCAGGCTGCTCAACAGGCAGAAGCCGCTGAGCAAGCCGACCGCACCGAACACGAGGCCGATCGCAAGCCCGGCGTAAACCACGATATTCGGATCGAAGGACAAGCAGTTTCCCCAGACAAAAGAGAAAATATTACTGCCGTTTGCCAAATCGGCACGGCAAAGCCTGTAACGCTATATAGCCTGCGCCGCACAGACGTCCACGGCTGCAGAAATTTAAGAAGGAAGCTGCTGCGCGCGGGAAATACGAGAGAATAATTCTCTCTATGGAGAGAATTTCGGGCAATTTCCTGCCCGAGCCAGACAGAGAAGAAAATGCTCCCTGCGCTGCACCGAGCTCGGTTACGGCCGCAAGATCACCCGGTTGCGCGCCGATCCGGCCACCGCCTGATAGGCGGCCCTGGCTTCCGCAAGCGGATAGATCGAACTTGGCACGATGGCGAATGGCTTGAGATGTCCGCTGGCAAAGCCCGGCGACAACTCTTTCAGCACCGCGCCGGTCGCGACCGACGACAGCCCCAGCGTATCTATGCCGACATAGGTGTGTTGGCCGCGATAGAATTCCATGATGTTGAACTGCACGATCTTGTCGACCGCCGCGATCAGGATCTGGCGGCCCTTCAGCGCGAGCGATTTGTGCGCAGCCTGATAATACGGGTCACCCACCGTGTTGAAGACGATGTTGGCGCCCTTGCCGCCGGTCAATTCACGGACGCGCGCCGCGATGTCAACAGCTGATGCGTTGACAACCTCGACCGCACCATTGGCGTGGCCTTCGTAAGGCTCGTCCTTGCGCACCACGCCGATCACGCACGCGCCTCGCCAGGTAGCGATCTGCGTCGCAGCCTGTCCGACCTTGCCGTTGACGCCCATGATCAGCACGGTCTCGCCCGGCACTGGCAACCCGGCGCGGCGAAAGCCTTCCATCGCAGTCACGAACGGCACGCCGATGCCGGCAGCTTGTTCAAACGTCAGCGCGGCAGGCTTTTCCACCACTGCGTCGGCTTCGACCACCAGATGCGTCGCATGCGTGCCGTCACGTCGGATGCCGAGATCGCCGGAGGAACCAAACACATCCCGCCCGATCAAAGCTGCCGGGCCATCGATAACCCTACCGGCGAAATCTCGGCCCGGCGTGCGCGGAAATATCGCGTAAGGCATCATGCCGATCGCTGCCTTGACGTCGGACGGATTGACTGCCGCCGCCTTCACTTCGATCAAGACGTCATCCGCTCCGCGAGACAGGCGATGCGTCTCTAGCACCGGCGCGACCGATGCAACATCGGCCGCCTTGGCCAGCAGGCGCACGCAACGTGCCTCGACTGACGACGCGGTGGTCTGCTGGGCGGGGTTTGTCATTCTTGCAACTCGTGAAATTCAGCGAACCGGAAACGACCCGCAGTTCTCATGGCAGATTTTTATCGCGGCGGCTACGCCGCCCGCGCGCTCATGGTCAGCAGATCGTAACGGGCCACCGGCTCGTTGTTCTGGTTAACGACCTCGACGTCCCATCGCACCTCGCCGTACTCCGGCTTCCGCGCCGGTGACTTCTGCTTCACCGTCAGCCTCACGCGAATGACATCGTCTGGCGATACGGGCTTGAGGAAGCGCAGGTTATCGAGACCGTAATTGGCCAGCAGCGGACCCGGCGCCGGATCGACGAACAGGCCGGCAGCGAAAGCGAGGATCAGGTAGCCGTGCGCCACCCGCCCCGGGAAGAACGGGTTGGCCTTGGCAGCAGCCTCATCCATATGCGCATAGAAATTGTCACCAGTGAATTCGGCGAAATGCTCGATATCCGCCAGCGTGATCGGGCGGCTGGCGGTCTCAATGGTATCGCCGACTTGCAACTGATCGAAATTGCGCTTGAACGGATGCACCTCGGCAATCGGCGTCGGCGCGCCCTTGAGCCAGCTTCCGGTCAGCGACGACAGACGCCCCGGCGATGCCTGCACCGCCGTGCGCTGCATGTAATGATACACCGCGCGCATGCCGCCGAGTTCTTCGCCGCCGCCTGCGCGACCCGGTCCGCCGTGCAGCAGCGACGGCATCGGTGAGCCGTGTCCAGTGGATTCCTTGGCGCAATCGCGATCGACGATCAGCACGCGGCCGTGGAACGGCGCGATGCCGAGCACTACTGCTGCCGCCACCTTGGCATCGTAAGTAAACAAGGACGCCACCAGGCTGCCCTCACCCCGCGCGATCAACTCGATGGCCTGATCGAGATTGTCGTAAGCCAGCACCGTCGCCACGGGGCCAAAAGCTTCGGTGTCGTGTACGCGCCGCGCGCTCATCGGATCGGTGGCGCGCAATAGCACCGGGCCGATGAAGGCGCCCGCCTTGGTATCGATGCCAGCCCCTTCGCAATGATTGGGATCGCCGAACACGATCTCGGTCTCGCCGGCCAGTTTGGCGATCTGCTCGCGCACGGATTCACGCTGCGCGCGACTCACCAGCGGTCCCATCACTTTGTCTTCGGTGCGTGGATCGCCCAGCTTGACCGCGCTCAGCGCTGTCTTCAGCGCCGCGATCGCCGCCGCTTCCTGCGCGCGCGGCACCAGAATGCGGCGGATCGCGGTGCACTTCTGTCCGGTTTTCGCGATCATCTCGCGCACGATCTCGCGCACGAACAGATCGAACTCCGGTTGCGACGGCTCGACGTCCGGACCCAGCAACGATGCATTCAGCGAGTCACGTTCGGCAACGAAGCGGATCGAGTGTCTGGCGATATTCGGATGATTGCGCAGCTTCTCCGAGGTTTCGATCGAGCCGGTGAACGAAATGACATCCTGCCCGCCGAGCAGATCCAACAGATTGCCGGTCGAACCGCAGATTAATTGCAGGCTGCCCGGTGGCAGCGAGCCCGATTCGTGCATCAGCCGCACCAGCGCTTCGGTGACATAGGCCGTGGCGGTGGCCGGCTTGGCGATCACCGGCACCCCGGCGAGAAATGCCGGCGCGAATTTTTCCAGCAGGCCCCAGCAGGGAAAATTGAAGGCGTTGATATGCGCGGCGACACCATGCAGCGGCGACAGGATGTGCTGGCCGACGAAAGTACCGCCCTTCGACAAGCCTTCGACGTCGCCTTCGACGACGAATGCCGCATCCGGCAATTCACGGCGGCCGCGCGAGGCGTAGGCCGACAGCGTACCGAGACCGCCTTCAATGTCGATGGCATTGTCGCGGCGCGTCGCGCCGGTGTCGCCTGCCAGTTTGTAGAGTCGCTCCTTGCGCTCGGACACATAAGCCGCGAGCGAACGCAAGCGGTCGGCGCGCTGATGAAAGGTCAGCTTGCGCAATGCCGGTCCGCCGACCTCACGCGCGTGGCGGACCATCGCGACGAAATCCAGACCGGCACTCGACGCCCGCGCGACGACATGACCATCGACCGCACTCGGAATGTCCACGAAGCCGCTCGACGGTTCAACCCATCGGTCCAACGCAAGGCTTTGCAAGATGATGCTCATCGTTTCCTCCCGATCTTTTCGGCCTGCGTGCGACCGCCACAACTTCTCTGCAAAATGTCGTGTCGCGCGTCAGCATGAGCCGTTGACAGCACGCCTGCTTGGGCTAATAATTAACTGACCGATCGTTCAATTCAAGAGGCTTTTCGTCAGAGCCCGGAACGTCTGGAGGACGCCTTGGATTCCATCCTGATAGACAACCGGGGGTCGTGGCGCATCGTCACGCTGAACCGTCCGGACCGGTTGAATTCGTTCAACGAAACCATGCACCACGCGTTGGCGCGGGCGCTCGATGACGCCGCTGGCGATGTCGATTGCCGCGCCGTACTGCTCACCGGCGCCGGGCGCGGCTTCTGTGCTGGGCAGGATCTCAGCGACGTTGCCGCCGGCGATGGTGCCGCCCCCGATCTCGGTGTGACGATCGAGAAATTCTACAATCCGCTGGTGCGCCGCATCCGAGCGTTGAATAAGCCGGTGATCTGCGCGGTGAACGGTACCGCAGCGGGCGCCGGTGCCAACATCGCATTCGCCTGCGACATCGTGCTGGCCGCGCGCTCGGCCAAGTTCATCCAGTCCTTTGCCAAGATCGGCCTGGTGCCGGACTCCGGCGGCACCTGGCTGTTGCCACGGCTGATCGGCGACGCACGTGCCACGGCGCTGGCGATGCTGGCGGAGCCGATCACGGCGGAAACCGCTGCGAACTGGGGCCTTATCTGGCGCGCCATCGATGACGAAAAGCTGATGAGCGAAGCCGAAGCCCTCGCTGCGCACCTCGCGACGCAGCCAACGCAGGGCCTCGCCATGATTAAGCAGGCGCTGGCGCAGTCCGCCACCAACACGCTCGATGCGCAGCTCGACCTCGAGCGAGATCTGCAGCGCAAGGCGGGACGCACGCCGGATTACGCCGAAGGCGTCAACGCCTTCATGGCCAAGCGCGCTCCGAGATTCACCGGGAGGCCGCAGTGAAGGTTGCCAAGAGTCCGACGCCGGATGAACTCGCGCGCGCCTGCGCCGACGCCATGTGGAAGGACGACAACGCCAGCAGCGGCCTCGGCATGGAGATCATCGACATCAGCGCCGGCCATGCCACGCTGGCGATGACCGTCAAGCCGCATATGGTCAACGGCCACGGCATCGCCCACGGCGGCTTCATTTTCACGCTAGCGGATTCCACGTTCGCCTTCGCCTGCAATTCGTACAACGAACGCGCCGTGGCCGCACATTGCAACATCTCGTTCATCCGCCCCGGCAAACTCGGCGATCGCCTGGTGGCAACGGGGCGGGAAATTTCACGATCCGGCCGGTCCGGCATTTACGATATTCGCGTCACGGTGAATGATGTCACGGTGGCGGAAATGCGCGGCCACTCGCGCACCATTGGCGGCGCACTGGTGCCGTTGACGACTTCACCGTCAGAATAGGACTTGAACAGGACAATACCGATGGCCGCAACGACAGCTGATTTGAAAACCGTAAACGGCCTTGTGCTGGACCAAGCCGAACGCGCCTCGCGCGATGAGATCATGGCGCAACAGACCAAGCGGCTGGCCTGGTCGATCAAGCATGCATACGACAACGTCCCGCACTATAGGGCGGCATTCGATGCCAAGGGCGTGCATCCGTCCGATTTCAAGCAACTTTCGGACCTGAGTAAATTTCCCTTCACGGTGAAAACCGACCTGCGCGACAACTACCCGTTCAAGATGTTCGCCGTGCCGCGCGAGAAACTGGTGCGCGTCCACGCCTCATCCGGGACCACCGGCAAACCGATTGTGGTCGGTTACACCACCAACGACATCGATATCTGGTCGGATGTGATGGCGCGTTCGATCCGCGCCGCGGGCGGCCGCCAAGGCATGGTGCTGCACAACGCTTATGGCTACGGTCTCTTCACCGGCGGCCTCGGCGCGCATTACGGCGGTGAGCGGCTCGGTTGCACTGTGGTGCCGGTTTCCGGTGGCATGACCGAACGCCAGGTACAACTCATCAACGATTTCAAGCCGGACATCATCATGGTGACGCCAAGCTATATGCTGGCAATCCTCGACGAATTCAAACGGCAGGGCCTGGACTCGCGGCAATGCTCCCTGAAGTTCGGCATCTTCGGCGCCGAGCCATGGACCAACGCCATGCGCACCGAGATCGAACATGCCTTCAACATGGACGCCACCGATATCTACGGTCTGTCGGAAGTCATCGGGCCCGGCGTCGCGCAGGAGTGCGTCGAGACCAAGGACGGCCTCCACATCTGGGAAGATCATTTCTATCCCGAGATCATCGATCCGGAGACCGGCGCAGTGCTGCCCGACGGCGAGAAAGGCGAACTGGTGTTCACCTCGCTGACCAAGGAAGCCTTCCCGATCATCCGCTACCGCACCCGCGATCTCACCCGGCTGCTGCCCGGCACGGCGCGGCCCGGCATGCGGCGCATGGAGAAAGTCACCGGACGATCCGACGACATGATCATCCTGCGCGGCGTCAACGTGTTCCCGACACAGATCGAGGAAGTTCTGCTTGCCACCGAATGGTGCGGCGGCCACTTCCAGATCGAATTGACGCGCGAAGGCCGCATGGACGAAATGATCGTACTGGCCGAGGCGCGGCCGGAAAGCTGGGACGGCGCCGGACTGGTCACGCACGCCGAAAAGGTTGTGGCCTACATCAAGAACACCATCGGCGTGACAAGCAAGGTCAGCATCGTCGCGCCGGATTCGCTGGCGCGCTCCCAGGGCAAGGCCAAGCGCGTTTACGATAAACGACCCAAGGGATAATCACACAAATCGTTTCAGCAGCAACAGACGGAGCGAATGCCATGCCTCTGCACCACTCTCGTCGCGACATTCTGAAAACATCGCTCGGCCTCGCCGCAGGCGCGGCCTTCCCCTCCTTCCTGTCTCTGGAGCGAGCCATCGCCCAGGCGGGCGTAATGCCCACCTCCGCCGCCGACATCGTGCAGGCCATTCGCGACAAGAAGGTCACCGCCGTCAGCGTCGTGCAGGCCGCGATCGATCGCGCCGAGAAACTCAAAGACCTCAATACGCTGATCTTCCTCAACAAGGATGCCGCGCTGGCGGCAGCGCGCGACGTCGATGCCGGCAAGATCAACGGGCCGCTCGCCGGTCTGCCGATCGTCGTCAAGGACAATATCAACACCAAGGACATGCCGACCAGTGGCGGCACGCCGGCACTGCAGAACGCACGACCGAAGAACAACGCGCCATCGCTGCAGAAGCTGCTCAATGCCGGCGCCATCGTGATCGGTAAAGCGAACATGCATGAACTGGCGTTCGGCATCACCAGCACCAACCTGTCGTCGTTCGCCGGACCGGTGAAGAATCCCTACGACCCGACGCGAATTCCCGGTGGTTCATCGGGCGGCACGGCTGCAGCGGTGGCGGCAGGCATCGTCACGTGCGGCCTCGGCACCGACACCGGCGGCTCGACTCGCGTTCCCGCTGCGCTGACCGGGATCGTCGGCCTGCGTCCCTCGGTCGGTAATGGCGGCGCGCGGCGACGCTACAATGACGATCATGCCGTCGTCCCAATCAGCCACACGCGCGACACCGTAGGTCCGATGGGCCGCTCCGTCGCCGATGTCGCATTGCTGGATTCGATCATCACCGGCACCGTGATGGCCGCGGCGGAAGACTTGCGCGGCAAGCGCCTCGGCGTACCACCATCGATGTGGGCCGGCCTCGACAGCGGCTTGCAGGACGCCGTCAACGCCGCACGCGCCAAGCTGACCGATGCAGGGGTTGTCCTCGTCGACAAGGATATCGACGGCCTGTTCGAGTTGAACGCCAAGCTATCATTTCCGATCGCACTGCACGAGCCGATCGACGACATTCCTGCCTACCTGAAAGCGTCCGGTATCGACGGCATCACGCTGGCCGACATCGCGGCGAAGATTGCCAGCCCCGACGTCAAGGGTGCATTTGGCGCGATCACCGCCGATGCTTTCGGCAAGGCCTATCCCGATGCGATTCAGGTGCTGCGACCGCAGTTGCAGAAGCTCTACGAAAGTTATTTCCGCGACAACAATCTCGACGCCATCCTGTTTCCGACCACCATCGCGCCGGCACCGACCATTGATACCGCCAAGGGTTCGGGCGAAATGACCATCAACGGCGGCAAGCCGGTGCCGACATTCGACACCATGATCCGCAACACCGATCCCGGCAGCAATGCCGGCATCCCCGGCTTGTCACTGTTCGCCGGCATGACGTCGAGTGGCCTGCCCGTGGGTCTGGAGATCGATGGGCCGATCGGCAGCGATACCACATTGCTTGGACTCGGGCTGTCGATGGAAAAGCTGTTCGGCAACGCGCCGCCACCGAAGGTTTGAGGTCACCCGCGCGATACGGGAAACGCGCTCCCTCTCCCGGTGGGAGAGGGTTTGGGTGAGAGGTTACGACCTATCGATAGCTTTGAACCCCTCACCCGAATATCTCGCTAACGCTCGAATTCGACCTCTCCCATTAGAGAGATGAAACAGCGGCCACGCCTCTACGCTTCAATCACGACTGAGCTTACATCTGGTCGTAATCGACGACGACCTTCGCCGATGACGGATGCGCCTGGCAGGTGAGGATGAAGCCCGCTTCCAACTCCCACGGCTCCAGCGAATAGTTCAGTTCCATCGGCGCCTCGCCCTCCACAAGCTTGGCGCGGCAGGTGGAGCACATCCCACCCTTGCAGGCGAACGGCAGATCCATGCCCGCGCGCAACGCTGCATCGAGAATGGCCTCGCCTTCGGCCACCGGCACGTCGCGGCGCTTGCCGTCGATGATCAACGAGGCAATGGCTTTAGGCGGCGCGCTTTCGACGATCGCTTTCTTCGGCCGCGGCTTGCCGCCAAGCTCAGAGACAAAACGCTCGACATGAATGCGCGCGTCGGCGATGCCGATCGCACGGCAAGTGGCCTCGATCTCCTCACTCATGCCCGTGGGGCCGCAGATGAAGACATGATCGATGCTCTCGGCCGGGACTAGCGAGCGCAACAGCACGCGCACCTTTTCGCCATCGAGCCGTCCATGTAGAATCGGGATGTCCTGCTCCTCCTGCGAGATAACGTGGAACACCGACAGCCGCTGCATATAGCGGTCCTTCAGTTCTTCCAGTGCCTCGCGGAAGATGATGCCATCGGTCGAACGATTGCCGTAGAAGAGGAAGAACTGGCTCCTCGGTTCGCGCGACAGCACGCCGCGCACGATCGACAGGATCGGCGTAATGCCCGAGCCCGCTGCGAAGCCGACATGGATGCGCGCTTCATCCGGGGCGTGCGCGATGCCGAAGCGCCCGGTCGGCGTCATGACGTCGAGCATATCGCCCATCTTCAATTCGTCGGCAGCCCAGCTCGAGAACGCACCGCCATCGACCTTCTTCACCGCGATACGGATTTCGCCATCGTCGGGTCCGGAGCAGATCGAATAGGAACGGCGAACTTCCTCGCCATCCATCGTCGTGCGCAGCGTCAGATATTGGCCAGGCGCGAAGGCGTAGTCGCTGGTCAGTTCCGGCGGAATAGTGAAGGTGAGCGACACCGCGTCCGCAGCTTCGCGGCGCAGGTCGTTGACGGTAAGACGATGGAATTTAGGAGTTTGTGACATGATGGGCTCTTTCTTCCCTCTCCCCTTGCGGGAAAGGGTGGATCGCCGCTGGCGGCCGGTGAGGGGTTATTGCTGCAGCACCCCTCATCCGCCTTCGCTGCGCGAAAGCACCTTCTCCCGCAAGGAGAGAAGGGAAAGGTCGCCGCATTCAGAGCGCACGTTATGCATCTTCGTCAATGACACTTGAAATAGTCGAACGGTTCGCGGCAACTGCGGCAACGCCACAGCGCCTTGCACGACGTCGAGCCGAACTCCGATAGCACTTCAGTCTCGGTCGAGCCGCATTGCGGACAGGCCACCTGCTGCTCGCCGAACAGCGCGCGGCGTCCCCCGCCCGCCTGCGGCGGCGCGATGCCGTAATCTTTCAATTTGCGGCGCCCATCCTCGCTCATCCAGTCGGTCGTCCACGCCGGCGATAGCACAGTGCGAACCTTCGAATTACGGAAGCCAGCGCGTTCCAGCGCAACCTCGATCTCCACTGCGATCATGTTCATCGCCGGGCAACCGGAATACGTCGGCGTGATGGCTACCTCGATCCGGCCGTCGCGCACCGCGACGTCGCGCAGTACGCCGAGATCGGCGATGGTCAGCACCGGAATTTCCGGATCGACCACCTGCGCTGCCGCGTCCCAGGCGCGCTGCCGCAGATCGCTATCGTTGGCGGCAATCGTCACCATGTGGCTCCGGGAAAACTGCGCTGCATCGATTGCAACTCGCTGAGCAGATGGCCAAGATGCTCGCTGTGGCGGCCATCGCGACCACCCTGCTGCATCCATTCGTTCTGCGGCTTCGTCAGTGTCGATTCGTCGAGCACCCGCGACACCGTGGCCAGCCACGGCGTGCGCAACATCGCGGGATCGATGGCAATACCAGCGTCGATCAATCCGCGCTCGCTGTCGTCGACGGCAAACATCTCGCCAGTGAACGCCCACAGATCATCCACGGCGGCCTGCACACGACGATGGCTCTCGTCGGTGCCGTCGCCAAGCCGCACCATCCATTCGGACGAGTGCCGCAGATGATAGGCGCTTTCCTTCTCGGATTTCGCTGCGATCGCCGCCAGCGTGGCGTCACGCGATTTCATCATGGCGCGCCAGTACAGATCGGAGAACGCCGCGTAGAAGAATTGCCGCGTCATGGTGCGCGCGAAATCGCCGTTCGGCTGCTCGAGCAGCAGCAGATTGCGATATTGCCGCACGTCGCGCAGATAGGCGAACTTGTCCTCGTCGTTGCCCTTGCCTTCAACCTTGGCGGCATAGCTGTAAAGCTCGCGCGCCTGGCCAAGCAAGTCGAGGCCCATATTGGCCATCGCCATGTCCTCTTCCAGCATCGGCGCATGGCCGCACCACTCGGACAGACGATGGCCGAGGATCAGCGCGTCATCGGCGCGGCGCAGCGTGTATAGCACCAGCGGCGTTTCGGAAACGGTGATCGAAGCTGCAGACATCGGCGTTCCTGTTATGGCAACCCATTTCGATTTCGTCGTTGCGAGCGAAGCGAAGCAATCCAGTTTTACTTTCTCAATTTCTGGATTGCTGCGTCGCTATCGCTCCTCGCAATGACGGTCTCTCTCCCTCACCATGAGGAGACGATCTACATATGTCCGACTTCTTCCGGCACGTCGTAGAATGTCGGATGCCGGTAGATCTTGGATTCAGCGGGCTCGAACATCATGCCCTTCTCCGACGGGTCGGAGGCGGTGATGGCACTCGACGGCACCACCCAGATCGATAGCCCCTCGCCGCGCCGCGTATAGATGTCGCGCGCGGCCTGCAGCGCCAGCGTTGCGTCGGCTGCGTGCAGCGAACCGACATGTTTGTGCGCGAGGCCGTTGCGGCTGCGAATGAAAACTTCCCAGAGCGGCGTGTTCGGCGTGGCCATATTGGTCTCCCTGTTCCTATTCAGCCGCCTGCGCCATACTGCGACGCGCACGCTTTTCGGCATAGGCTGCAGCGGCATCGCGCACCCACGCCCCCTCGTCATGCGCCTTGCGCCGCGCCGCCAGACGGTCGCGATTGCACGGACCGTTACCGGCCAGCACCTGCTTGAATTCGGTCCAGTCGATCTCGCTGTAACGCCAGTGTCCTTCGGCGTCCTGCTTCATGCCGGGATCGGGAATCGTCAGGCCGAGGAATTGCGCCTGCGGCACCGTCGCATCGACAAATTTCTGCCGCAGCTCGTCGTTGGAAAACCGCTTGATCTTCCACTTCGTCGACGTGTCACTGTGCTGGCTGACCTGATCCGGCGGGCCGAACATCATCAGCACGGGCCACCACCAACGATCCAGCGAATTCTGTGCCATCGCCTTCTGCTCGTCTGTGCCACGGCACAGCGTAAGCATGATTTCGAAGCCCTGCCGCTGATGGAACGACTCTTCCTTGCAGACGCGGATCATCGCGCGGGCATAAGGACCGTAAGAGCAGCGGCACAGCGGGATCTGATTCATGATCGCCGCGCCATCGACCAACCAGCCAATGGTGCCGATGTCGGCCCAGGTCAGAGTCGGGTAATTGAAGATCGAAGAATACTTCGCCTTGCCGGCCAGCATCGCATCGACCAATTCCTCGCGCGAACTGCCGAGCGTTTCCGCCGCCGCATAAAGATAAAGTCCGTGGCCGCACTCGTCCTGCACCTTGGCGAGCAACGCCGCCTTGCGCCGCAACGATGGCGCGCGCGTGATCCAGTTGCCTTCCGGCAGCATACCGACGATTTCGGAATGAGCGTGTTGCGAGATCTGCCGCGTCAGCGTCTTGCGATAGGCGGCGGGCATCCAGTCGTTCGGCTCGATGCGCTCGTCGTCATCGATGCGCGCCTGAAAGGCGGCCGCGCGGTCGGCGTCCTCAATGAAACGGTCGTCACCATCGGACGAGTTAAGCGCCTGGGTATACATGGGCCGCCTCCCTAGGATTTGGACCGAATATATATCAGAATAATTCTAACACAACAGATTTTTGTAACAGATGGAATTCAGCCCTCAAACCGCCGCCCCAGTTCCGCGCTGGCCGGCGGCAGCGGTCCCTTGGCGCTCGCGCCATGCCGATCAAGCCATTGTTCCGATGCCGGAATCAGGCCGCGGTAGATGTCGCTGCAGAGTCGGCGTGCGGCCATGCCCGGCCAATCGGCAGGCAACAGGCTGGGCGGCAGCAGCGGATCGCGCAGCACCACGCGCCGGTAGTGGTGGATCAGCAGGATGCGCGCGGTAAAGGCGTCGGCGTCCGACATCCGTTCGCCGCGGTCGAGCCAGCCACGTAGCGGTTCGAACGTCTTGATGAACTTGATGTAGCCGTCGGCGGTGAGTTGCAGCGGCCAGCTTTCGCTGAGCAGCCGCCGGCCGCTGTCATCCTCGGCGGAGACTTCGAGTCGGATCGCCGCCGCAGCCTCGTCCGGCACCGGGACACCCGAGGGTGCCACCCAGACGCCGGGCAACGGACTGCCGAATCCCGCCGCCCGCAAGGCGTCACGCGCCGCATCGCGATCGCCGCCGTTGCCGATCAGCAGAAGTTCGAAACGCCCGGTCCAGTTCGACGGTTGCGGATTGTAGACGTGGCGAACAGCGGCATCGAAGGTCTGCCGGCCCTTGGCTGCCAGCCGGTAGAAGCTGTTGCGACCGACCTTGCTGCGCTCGAACCAGCCATCCGCCGCCAGCCGCGACATTGCCGTTCGCACCACGCCGCTGTCGATGTGGAGCGTCTCGAAAAACGCCAGCAGGGTGCCGAGCCACACCGTTCCACCGCGCGGCACGATGGCGTCACCGAACAGGGTGATGGCGATGGAGCCGGTGCGAGAGGGTTCGCGTTTGAGCTGATCGACAATGCGGGTGAGCGGGTGTGACATCGCGGACGGCATAGCGCGTTTGGCGTGGCGACGCCAAGATTTGCCGCCTGCCCTCCCCAACTCGCGGCGCTCGAACCGGGATAATAATTGACCAATTGGACGGTCAATGCGAAGGTATTCGCGCCGCGCGGTGTCACAGCCAAGGGCCACCGGCAATGCGTTGCCGGTCACGAAGCAGAGGTTCGGGAACTGCATGGCTCGCACGCGGGCGAACGATTACGACAAGAAGCGCCTGGGCATTCTCAGCCAGTCGGCAGCCCTGTTCGCGCAGCACGGTTTCACCGGCACCTCGATCACCATGATCGCGGAAGCCTGCGGCGTCTCCAAGGCGCTGATGTACCACTACTACCGATCCAAAGATGACGTGCTGTTCGACCTTTTGGCCGATCACCTCAATCATCTCATTGCCAAAGTCGACGCCGCCGCAGCGGGCAGCAACGGCAAGGAACGGCTGTTCGCGATTTCAATCGCGTTGCTCGAAGCCTATCGCGGCGCCGATGCCGAACATCAAGTTCAGATATCCAGCCTCAAGCTGTTGCCGCAAGCGCAGCAATCGGTTCTCAAAGAACTCGAGCGCAAACTCGTCGTGGTGTTTTCCGATGCGATTGCGGCGGCGCTGCCGGTTGTCGCCAACAAGCACGATGTCCTCAAGCCGCTGACGATGTCGCTGTTCGGCATGCTGAACTGGCACTACCTCTGGTTTCGCGACGGCAAAGGCATGACGCGCGAAGCTTACGCGCGCATGGCCGCCGGCCTCGTGCTCGCAGGAGCCGAAGATGCGATTGCGTCGATCGCGTCAATGGCCGACACTTCGTCGGTCAAGCGGCCGGCACCGAAAAAGAAAGCAGAAAAGGCGCGCCCCGCTGCAGGACGCGCCCTCTGATCTTCAGCAACTCATCTGACGCCTCATGGTGAGGAGCGAGGCACGCCTCGCGTCTCGAACCATCAGCTGGTTGAAATTCCGGCCCGTCATCCTTCGAGACGCGGCTCAAAGGCCGCTCCTCAGGATGAGGACCAAGACCTCTGCCACTTACCGATCCGGGTTCGGATAGACCAGACTACGCCAGCCAGTGCGATCGAACGGGCGCCACTCACCTTCCGCCTGTGCGAGGCGATCGGCGACGGCGTAGACCACCGCCGGGTGATGCCCCATGCCGCAATGGCTGCTCTCGACCTCGATGTTCTCCGACAGTGTCGACGGCGTTTCCATACAGCCCTGCCACGCGCAGATGCCATCGGTGCGGCTGAAGATCGCCGTGGTCGGCACCGGCGGGGTTTGCGCAAGCGGTCCGCCGAAGCGCTCATTGGCAGCGTCATCGGCGCGCTGGCCGCTGGTGAATTCGTACACGCGCCAAGCGTTGGTCGACTTAGGGTTACCTGCAAACGGACTGCCGAGCGTAATCACCGAGCGCACGCGATCCGGCATCATCTTGGCGAGCTGGCGCGCGTAGAGTCCGCCGAGGCTCCAGCCGACGAGGCTGACCTTGCGGCCATGGGTTTCGTTCAGTTCGCGGAGCAGATCGACCATACCGTCCTGTACGCCGGCGCGCAGGCCGTAGTTGCGGCCCTGTCGCCAACCACTGACGGCGTAACCGCGATTGCGCAGGAAGCTGCGTAGCGGCCGCGTCGAGATATCGCTCGCCACCAGACCGGGCAGCACCAGCACCGGATGACCGTCACCGCGCGGCGCGAGGCTCAACAGCGGCAGCGCGCCGAGGAAAGCGCCAAATTCAGAAAGGGCCCGCCCCTCCAGAAACATCAAGGTCCTGGACGGCGGTCGCAACGTCTGAGCAGTAGCGGACATCCAATTTCCTTTCGCATCCGGCTTGCGGGTCCCCCAGGCAACCGGTCGAATTGAGCAATTCAGATAACTCAAACCTCACTGCAAGCCCGACGACACAAAGTCATCATATATCAAGCTAGGGTGCGAATTCTGTTAATTCAAGCGCCTTGACAGGGGCTTAGCCGGCCGGTTCCGCACCGATCTCTCGCTCCGCGAGCGATTCGTCAAACCAACCGCAGCAGCACTTCGGCAGTATAGAGCGCCAGCCCGGCCAGTCCGCCGATCAGCGTACCGTTGAAGCGGATGTATTGCAGATCCTTGCCGACATTGGTCTCGATCAGCGAGATCAGTTGGCCCATATCCCAGCTTTTCACCTGATCGGCAATGAAGGTGGAAACGCCGCTCTTCTGCTCTGCGATGAAGCTGCGCAGAACCATAACAAGACCCTGGTTGATCTCAGCGCGCATCTCGGCATCGGACTTGAGAGCCCCACCCGCTTCGACGAAGACGTTGGCAAGGTGATGCTGCAGCACGGTGGATTCACCGGAGGCACTTTTTTCGATGAACGCCTTGGCGTTGGACCAGACGTTGCGAGCGAGATCACTGAGTTCAGGCCGCGCCAGCAAGTCGCGCTTCAAGCCATCGAGGCGGCCGCTATAGACCGGATCGGTCGCCATGCGATCGACGAACGATAGCATCATGCGATCGAACTCGTCGCGGAAAGGATGCTTGGGATCATTGCGCACCTCGTCGAAGAACGCGGTGGCCGACGCCATGATTTTCTTCACGAGAAACGCATCCGCGCGATAAAGCTTCAGCAGCGTCGGCAGTTCGTCGCGCACCTTGGCGCGAAACGCTGTCATGGTCTCGGGCTGGGTCAGCGCGCCATGCACCGCCGTCAACAGATCGTCGAGCAGCGCCTGATGCCGCCCCTGCTTGACGAAGGTGCGCAATGTTCCGGCTGCCAGTGGCGCAAGATTGATGGACTGCAATTGCGTCATGACGCGGCGCGTCACGAACGTCTTGAGGCCCGATGTCTCGGTGGCGTTCATCGCCTCCGGCAACAGCCGCAGCACGAAGCGCGCCAGATCGGCGCTGCGCTTGCGGTCGCTCATCCATTCGGCAATGAACGAGGCGAAGTCGACTTCGCGCAACTTGGCTTCGACCGGCGCGGCATCGAGAAAATGCTCTTCGATGAATTCACCCAGTTTATCGGCGATGCGATGCTGGTTGTTCTGGATGATGGCAGTATGTGGAATCGGCAGACCCAACGGCCGGCGAAACAGCGCGACTACTGCATACCAGTCCGCCAAACCACCGATGGTTGCGGCCTCCGCAAACGCAGCGACAAAGCCGAAAGCTGGATGCAAGTGCTGCATGGCCTTCGCCGTGACGAACACCGCAAGGCAGCCGACCAGCACCAGCGTCGCCAGCAGCTTCACACGCCGCAGCTCGGCAGCGCGGAGGGCGTCGCTACCCGTCAGATCAAAGGCGAACTTGCCGTTGCGTGCCATGGCGTCCCTACGAAGTCTGCGCGCAGCAACTGAACCTGACTCCAAAGCCTCGCTGGCGAATGGTCCAGCTTCCTCCAATGACGTCATTGCGAGGAGCAAAGCGACGAAGCAATCCAGTTCTCTTCATTATATCTGGATTGCTTCGCTGCGCTCGCAATGACGAAGATTGGTGAATTCTATCAAGCGCGTACCACGCAGCAAAAAAGAAGGCCCGCAACGCGCGGGCCTTCGTAGTTTATGGTCACGAACGGGGAGGAACGTTCGCGATCAGTCGAAAGTAGTCGATCAAGCGGACTTGCTGTAGGAAGCGGCAGCCTTGGAGAAGTTCTCCTGCGCCGACTTCGCACCTTCGCTCACCAGCTTGCCGAGATATTCGCCGGTCGACTTGGCACGCGACACGAGCACTTCGCCGCGGGCGCGAACCAGATCGGACTGGATCTGAACCGCTTCGTTGAGCGACTTGGCCGACGCCAGCTTGTCGATGCCGTTGAAGAAGGCTTCGGTGTCCTGATAGATCGCCTGCTGGATGTTGCGGCTGATCTTGGCGGCTTCGCTAACCGAATTGGCAACCGCGGTCTCGATCGCGTTGGTCACCTTCTCGGAGCCGGTGTGGAAGTCAGCAGCTCGGTCCTTGGCGGTGCCGGCAGCGCGCTTCACGAAGTCACGAGCAGCCTCCGGAACTTCCAGGTTCTGGATGTTCTTGAGCGCGTCAGTGACCGGGGCAAGAGCTTCTTTCACGCCGTTCAGCACAGAATTGGTTTCGGTGGTCATCGTTGTCTCCATCCTCAGGTTTGAGCTATGGGCTCGCCCCGTCCTGAATGGCCCGGGGTGAGAACCTTATGCCATGACAACTTGTGCATTGCAACATTGTTGTTGCACTGCGATATCACGATTTCGTGAAATTCAATGGAGAAGCGTCTCGAATCCCCAAGGCGGGACCGAATAGAACGGTGTCAAACAACGCGTCCTGGGCTTGCAACACTGCCTAAACGAGTTCCGCGCCGCCTTCGGCAATTTGACGAACGACCTAGTTCTGGACCGCTCCCGGAACGCCGTAGGCTTCCAGTTGGGCTCGAACCTGCGCCACGTTATGCCCTAGTACCACGATATCGTGCTTGCGCCCGGAGAGATCACGAACGTGATCGCGCAACAGCGCCTCGGCCTTGAAGCCAAGCCCCTCAAAGATGGCGATGGCGCCGGTCTGGTCGACCGTCATCTGCGCCACAAGTTTCTCGAGGCCGATCGAAAGAGCCAGGGCGAAGGTTTCCTGGGTCAACGCCCGACCGACTCCGAGGCCGCGAACGTTCTTCGATATCACCATGCGGATCTCACCAACATGCGACGACCATGACCACGGATCACGCACCAAGGTGCCGCAGCCGACCACTTTGTTGCCCTTCCACGCCAAAATGCTGACGATGGCGCCGCGCTCGATCTCCTTGATCCATGCCTGCAACACCTTTGGCTCGCTAATATTGCGGGGCAGGAATAACAGATCGTGTACCGGCAGTTGTTGGGCGAAATCCAGCACCGCGACCTCGTCCGCGGCCCCCATCAATCGGAATTCGATCTCGCCAGCCTCGGTGGCCACACGACGCGGATAGGAACGCATTTCACTTGTGTTCATACTGATCTCTCACCTAACCATGAATCGAGTTTCGGCCATAGCCGCTTGACCGCATTGGCCCCGGCGGCAAGGCTGACATGCCCACCCTTGAGCATGACCTCTTCCTTGTCGGCTGATCCAACTTTCGCGATCAGATGCTTCGACGCCTCGTAGGGCACGATATGATCGTGCTCGGCAACGACATGGAGGATCGGCACTTCTATATTCGCAAGAACGGCTTTACGGCCGCCCACGGTCATCGTGTCATTGAAAATCTTGTTGTCCCACATCAGGTCCTTGGTCATCTGGCGAAAGTACTCGCCCGCGAGCGGTAAGGTGTCTGCGCCCCACTTGTCCATCATCCGATAGGATTTGACGTATTCGTCATTCCAGATGTTTTCCCACAACTGGACCTGCCCCATCGCTCGCGCTGCAGGCCGCAGCATATCGAACGACGTCACGATCATCTCAGCCGGCACGTTGCCAATGCTGTCGACGAGCCGATCGACATCGAAGTAACGCCGGTCCGAGAAATTCTGGAACAGCTTCATCTGCGTGAAATCGATCGGAGTGGTGAAGCAGACTAAATTCTTGAGCGGCCCATCGGTAAACAACGATGCATACAGCGCCGACAACATACCGCCGGCGCAATAGCCAATGATGTTGATGTCGGTTTCACCGGTGTCGTTCTGCACCGCGCGAATACATTCGGGGATGAATCCGAGAACATAGTCGTCGAGCCGCAGATGCTTCTCCTCCGGCTTCGGCGCGGTCCAATCGAGCATATAAACGTCGTAACCACGCTTGAGCAGAAACTCGACCATGCTCTGTCCCGGCGCAAGGTCGAGGATATAGCCGCGATTGGTCGTCGCCATCACGATCAGAATCGGGATGCGGTAGATCTCGTCGGCCATCGGCCGATAGTGATAGAGCTGCATTGTCCCGCGCGAAAGGATGGTGTCTTTCGGCGTCGCGCCCGGCATCGGCCCCGACGAGGCGATGTATTCGACGCCCTTGATGCTGCGCTGAATCGCGCGCTGCACTTCGGTTTGGATGCGTTCCGGGATCGATGCGAAATCAAGGCCTGTCGTTGCGTTCATTTTGGCCCTCCGCTGCTCGACGGCGGCCGTTTGGTGCGCGGCGGCCTCGGCGTACCTGCATATCCGTCATCGCTCGCGGCGGAGTTATGCTGCAACCGGTGCAGCAGCGATTTGATCTCGTGAAGTTGCGCCTCGATCGCCTGCAGTCGCTCACCCATGTTGATCATCTGCGCGCGGCTGGGCAGATTCATGCTGACGAGGTATTTCTCCATCATGTCGGCGAATTGCTTCTGCGTACCCGCCGCAACGCCGCCGGCCTGGTTCATAGCCCGGCTGAATTCCGGCGACGTCATGGTTTGCGTGGCGAAGGCGTTAAATCCTTTCTCCATCTCGCCCAGCATCGTACGCCACATTTCGGCCGGATCGCTGCCTTTGCTCGTCAATGGATTACCCTCCAGGTTGCGGCGTCAGCGGTTTGCTTCGCCGTTCTTTTCCTGTCATTCCATACTCTTGTGACATCACGGTCAATATTCAGCTAAGCCTGCTCCTGATACCTGTTCGAGTGCCGCCGCTTTTCCCGGCTTTCCGCAACCCGGCCCACCAGCCATCGAGGAATCCCGACGTGACCGCAGCCCTGCACCAGCCACCGCAACTGGCCCGCGCCAATGGTATCGAGCTTTGCTACGAGATTTTCGGCGCGCCCGACGCCGAACCGTTGCTGCTGATCATGGGGCTCGGCGCCCAGATGATCCACTGGGATGACGACTTCTGCCGGCAACTGGCGGCGCGCGGACTTCGCGTCATCCGTTTTGACAATCGCGATATCGGCCAGTCGACCAAGCTCACCGGCGGCAAGCGGTTGGGTGTGCTCGAACTGCTCAAGCTACGAATATTCCGCGTGCCGGTAAGTGCCACTTACACGCTGCGCGACATGGCGAAGGATACCGTCGGCCTGCTCGATGCCTTGCACATCAAGTCCGCCCACATCGTCGGCGCCTCGATGGGCGGCATGATCGCTCAGGAAATTGCCATCACGTTTCCGGAACGCGTCCGTTCGCTCACCTCGATCATGTCGACCACCGGCAATCCGAAAGTGCCGCCGCCGACCCGCGAGGCTTCGGCACTGTTGATGGCGCCGCCTGTCACCGAGCGCGATGAATTCATCAGGCGATTTGCCCAGACCTGGAAACTGCTACGCGGCGGCAGCTTTCCGGAAGACGAGGCGATGGATCGCGAACGCGCCATTCGCACGTTCGAGCGCGGCCTGAACCCAGCCGGTGTCGGACGGCAGTTGCGCGCCATCCTTGCCTCCGGCAGCCGCAAGGAACGTCTCGCGTCGGTGAAGGCGCCGACATTGGTCATTCACGGCACAGTCGATCCGCTGGTGCGGCCGGAAGGCGGCAAGGACACCGCGGCCTCGATCCCCGGCGCCAAACTCCTGATGATCGAGGGTATGGGCCACGCACTGCCGATACCGATGTGGCCGCAGATCATCGACGCTATCGACAATCACGCACATGGGGCGGAGGCGCACTAAGGTCTCCTCTCAAATCACACCAAACTCGTGATGCCCGGGCTTGTCCCGGGCATCCACGTCCTTATCGACCGAATAGATAAACAAGAAAGACGTAGATGGCCGGGATAAACCCGGCCGTGACGACACAGAAATGATGTCGCTCACGATACGCGCGAAAACCCCTCGCCTGCCCTCGCATCGCTCAGGCACCCTCCCCACAAGGGGAGAGGGAAGAGAAATCAACCCCCAGCCCAGACGTCGAGCACATAGCGGTTGTTGGTGCCGAGATCGTCGATCCAGCGTACCGCCGCTTCCTCGTTTCCGCTGCTTCGCGCGCGATAGATATTCATCAGCGCCGCCTTGACGTCTGGCTCCATTTTGCCGCCATCGCCGCAGACATAGATCACCGCGCCCTGCTCGATCAGACTCCAGACACGATCCTGCTGCTGTGCGATGAGATGCTGCACGTAAGTCTTCGGCTGCGAGGCGCGCGAAAATGCGACGTGCAGTTCGGTGATGCCCTGATCGGCGAATGCCTTCAGTTCATCGGCATAGAGGAAATCCTGTTCGGGATGCCGGCAGCCGAAGAACAGCAGCGACGGGCCCAACGTCGCGCCCGTGGCCTTCTGCGCCGCGCGCTCCTGCAGGAAGCCGCGGAACGGTGCCAAGCCAGTGCCCGGCCCGATCATGATGATCGGCACCGCCGCATTCTCCGGCAGGCGGAAGCCTGCCTTGGTCTCGCGCACCGTGGCGTGGATGGTATCGCCGACGCGGCGGCCCGCCAGATAATTCGAGCAGATGCCTTTGTAGGTGCCACGACCCGACGCCGCCGGACCTTCGACAACGCCGACCGTGACGCTGCAACGTGTCGGATCGACCGACGGCGACGACGAGATCGAATAGTAACGTGGCGCCAGCAGCGACAGCATTTCGAGATAGGCATGGAACGGCAATTCACAGGCCGGATGCTCTTCCATCAAGTCGAATACCGACTTGCGCTTGCCCATTACATCCGAGCGATAACGTTCGTCGGAGGCTGCATCGTCGCCGACATAAGCCAACAGCTTCGGCTTGGTCACCGGGCAGCGCGTATGCTCCGACATGATCTGGATCTGCTTGCGGGTGGCAACCTGCTGCAGTTCGACGAATTCGGCGAGCAAACGCCCAACCGACACCGCCTCGCCCACCGGCAATTGCGCGCGGCGGCCTTCCGGCACCTGCAAGCGAATCTGATCGGTCGGCAGGAAGCCGAAGCGGCGCGCTACCGCGTCCACCAGCACCGGATCGTTGCGCGGCACGACGCTGAGATGATCGCCGACACGATAGGTGATGCCGGCCGGCAATTGCACCTCGATATGCCGCGTCGATCGCTCCGACGCATTAGCGCCGGAATGGTTCTGCAATTCGCTGTTAGCAAGCACCTTCATCGGCAGCGCACCGCCGAGCCCGACGATGGCATTGACCACGGTCGGCGCCACCGGCTCGATGCTGTAGAGTGGCGCGTCGTCGGCGCTGCGGGTGAAGGCGGCGTCGATGCCGAACGCCTTCACCGCGCGCGGCCCGAGCTTGGCGAACCACGCCTCGAACTGGCCGTCGAGATCCTCGCGCGCATTGCCCTCGCCGCGCTCGTAGACGTTCTGTGCACCGTGCGCCGCCAGCTTCTCGTCGATCAGGCGTGGCACCGATTGGTAGGTCGCGGTCCAGTCGCTGTTGCCGCAGCCGAACACCGCATATTTCACCTTGGCGAAAGCATCCTTCGGAAGATCGCTGCCGAGCCATTTGACAAACTGCGTCGCGTTGTCCGGCGGCGCACCATTGTACGACGCGCAGAAAATCAGCACGCCGCCCTGCTCCGGCAGCTTGCCGACCGCATCGTCGAGCGGCGCCAGCTTGGTGGCAAAACCGTTGACCTCGGCAAGATCGGCGATGCGCGTCGCCAGTTCCTCGGCGGTCCCGAGATTGGAACCGTAAAGCACCAACAGCGGCGTGTTGTGGCCGGGACGCGTGCGCGCCGTGGCCACCGGTGTCGCGGCTTTCACCGGCGCCGCCGGGGTGCCCACATGCGCTGCACGTTCGCTATCCTGACGCGGACGCACCTTGATCTTGAAACCTTCCGGCTTGATCGTCAGCGTCTCCTTCAGATGCATCTGGTAGCGATTGTGATCGACCAGCCTGAAGCGCTGCAGGATCATACCGAGCGCCAGCGCCGCCTCGTGCATCGCGAAGCCGCGACCGATGCAGGCGCGCTGCCCGTTGCCGAATGGCTTCCACGCATTAACCGGGCGTGCAGCCTCAGCCTCGCGACTGAAATTCTCCGGATCGAAAGCATCCGGATTCGGCCCCCACACCGAAGGATCGCGATGCAGGGCTGTGACCAGCACCGTGACAAACGTACCCTTCTTCAGCTTGTACTTGCCGGCCAGCATCTCATCCTGCAACGGCGCGATGCCGTACGCCGGCGCCGGCGGCCACAACCTCAGCGCTTCCTTCAAAATTTGCGTGATGTAGGTGAGTTGCGTGACCTGCTGGAACGTCGGCCGGACGTCGGGGTTCGGCCCCAGCACACGATCGACTTCATCATAAGCCTTCTTCAGCACGTCGGGATGCTTCAGCAGCGCATAGATGGCGTACGACAGCAAACCGCTGGTGGTTTCGTGCCCGGCAATCAGGAACGTGTTGATCTGGTAGCGGATGTTGATGTCGTCGAGTTGTTCGCCAGTCGCCCTGTCGACACCCGTCATCATCGCGCCGAGCAAATCCTTCTTGCCTTCGGCGGCGACATCGCCGCGCCGCGCCGCAATCACCTCGTCGACCATCTTGTTCATGAAGGCGACGTCCGATGCGAGATCACGATTGCGACCGTGCATCCAGACTTTTTCGAACGGCAGTCCGCGAGTCATCATGATGGTTTCGAGCGAACGCACCAGAGATTCGACGAACGGATGGTAGTCGCGGCGATAGAACGAATTGAACCGGTAGTCGAACCCGCACAGCCCGATGGTGTCGAGTGTCAATGCCGTCATGTCGTGAACGACGTCGATCTCCTCGTCGGCATTCAGCCGCTCCCACTTCTTCACCAACTGCTCGGCAATATCGACCATGCTCGGGTGGTACGCCTGCATGGCGCGATTGCCGAACGGCTGCAGCAAAATGTTGTGCGCCTTGCTCCAGTTCGGCTCCTTGGTATCCGCGGTGAACAGACCGTCGCCACCCACCGCACGCACCCGACGCAGGGCACCGCGTACCACTTTATCGAACCGCTTCTCGTCGCTCAGTTCCTCGATCAGGTCGTGACCTGAGACGACGACCATCGGCTTGCCCATCATGTCGAGCCAGTAGATCGGCCCGAGTTCTTTGGCGAGACGGGTCAGGTGCTGAACCGGCGACGTCGAATCGATCGACAGCATGTTGCCCACTACCGGCTTCGTCGGCGGGTGGGGAATGGGATCAAGTCTGTTCGTCGACGTCATCGCTCAATCTTCTCCTCACCTTATGCCGTCATCCTGAGGAGCGCGCACTTGTGCGCGTCTCGAAGGATGGGTGCATCCATCACCTTGCGTCATCCTTCGAGGCTCGCCGCTTGCGGCTCGCACCTCAGTATGACGTTTACCCGAATCTCCGCCGCCGCCATTCGATCAGCTTGTTGCTGACTTCGTTAGGCTGCTCCTGCTGCGTCCAATGGCCGCTGTCGCGCACCAGATACTTCTCGAGGTCAGGGATAATCTTCTCCATGCCTTCGGTCGCCGACGGCGGCAGCACGGCGTCGTCCTCCGCCATGATCATCAACGACGGCACCCGCACGGTGTGGTCGAGTCCTGCGGCGCGTTCCCAATTGCGGCTCATATTGCGATACCAGTTGATGCCGCCAGTGAATCCGGTCTTGCTGAAGGTCTCGACGAACACCTTCATTTCCTCCGGTGACAGGATCTCTTTGCGCGGATCGAGCTTGGCGTCATAGCCGGCGACCATCTGCGGGAATGCCAGGTTGAGTTTCGAGGAAGCGCCGACGCCTGCCGTCGGCGCCTCGGCCTGTTGCGGCTTGCGCGGCATCGGCTTGCGCATGAAGAAGTCGAACGTCTCGGCGACCTTGCTGCCGAAGATCTTGTCCGGTTGCCGGGCCGCGTCCTGAAACTGCACAATATACATGCTGTCACCGAACCGCTTGCGATACAGCGCGATCGGATCCGCCGGCGCACGGTCGACATGCGGCGTATTGATACCGACCACCCCGGCGACGCGCGACAAATGACGCAACGGCATCTGCCAGACCACGAAGCCACCCCAGTCGTGACCGACGAAGATCGCCTTGTCGATCTTGAGGTGATCGAGCAGCCCGACCAGATCGCCGGTCAGGTGTTCGAGATCGTAGGCTTCCACGTTATCGGGCCGCTCGGTCGCACCATAGCCGCGCTGGTCCGGTGCAATGACACGGATGCCGGCATCAGCCAGCGCCTTGATCTGATGCCGCCATGAAAAAGCGATTTCCGGCCAGCCGTGGCACAGCACCACCGGCGGCTTATCGCTCACCGGCCCGGCCTCGTAAAAACCCATGCGGATGCCGTTCGTCTGTGCGAACTGAAGCGGCGGCATTTCGATCATTGCAGTCCCCGTGTTCAGCTTGCCGCGCTTTGTGCACCGGACGCCGACGCATAGGCGGCCTCCAGCGCATCCAGTTCGCCGGGCAGCATATCGGCCAGCACTTGCACATGCGGAATGACGTTGGCGCCCGCGATGAAGCCGAAATCGAGCTGATCGCGATAGCTCTGCACCGTGATGTTGAGCGCCACACCATGCGTCGAGATCGACACCGGGAAGATATGCAGCAGCTCCGCCCCGCTGGCGTAGAGCGTCTGGCGCGGGCCCGGCACATTCGACACCGTGATGTTGATTGCCGGTGGCAGCACGTCCGAGAGGTTGGAGCGGCTGTAGAGCAGCGCCAGGATCTGCACCATGATCGGCGCACCGAGCATCGAGACGTTGGAGATTTGCGGCATCAGCGCCCGCAGCGGATGCGACATTTCCTTCGATTTACTGGACTGCGCGATAATCGCTTCCAGCCGCGCTTTCGGGTCTTCGATATTGGTGGCCAGCGAGCAAATCATGCCGAAAACCTGATTGTTGGCCTCGGTGTTGCCCTCCTCGCGCAGCGAGATCGGCACGCCGGCGGTCAGCGACTTGTTGGGCAGCGCGCCCTGACTGAGCAGATAGCGCCGCACCACGCCGCTGGCGAGCGCCAGCACCACATCGTTCAGCTTGCCGCCAGATTTCTTCGCCAGCGCCTTGGCTTGCGACAGCGAGATCGATACGCCAGCAAAGCTGCGTTCCGATGAGATTGACTTGTTGAGGATCGTCGGCGGCGACGCCATGCTGGCAAGGCTGTCCCGCGATTTCGGATCGGCGATCTTGGCGACAACCTCCGACACGCTCTTGAGCATGCCCGGTACATTGCCCGCAAACTTCACCACGTTCTCGATCTGGAACATGGCGTTGTCGAACAACACCGAACCGAGATCGCTCTTGCCGGAGCGCGGCAACTCGATGCCCTTGGCCATGTTCGAGCCGTCGAGCGGCTGCCGCCAGAGCTGCTGATAGGAATCGATGAAGTTGGCGGCAATCTCGCGCGGCTCCGGGCCACCTTTGCGCTGCGCCGCCGGCTCGGGAATTTCGCGCGGCACCGGCGAGATATCGTAGATCATGTTGGTGAGCGCCGCACCAGCGCCACCGTCGATGCAGGCATGATGCATCTTCGAGTAAAGGCCGATCTCGTTGTCCTTCATGCCTTCGAAGACATAGAACTCCCACAGTGGCCGCGCGCGATTGAGCAGCTTGGCATGCATCCAGCCAACGATGCGCTCCAGCGTCGCACGATCGTAAGGCGCCGGCAGGCTGCCACGGAAGATATGGCGATCGATATCGAACTGATCGTCCTCGACCCAACTCGGATGGTCGATATCGAGCGGCGCCTTTTCAAGCCGCGACTTGAGGATCGGCGCGATATGCAGCCGCGAGGCGATCATCGCCTTGAAGTCTTCGAAGAAATTGCCAGCGTAATTTTCCGGGAGCCGGAAGATGGCGATACTCCCCACATGCATCGGCATCTCGGGAGTTTCGAGATACAGGAACGATGCATCCATCGAAGACAGCTTCCTGGCGCCACTCATACGTCTTCTCCCATCCACAGGACTGCTCGACGCCTTGGCGGCGTTCTTGGCCGCCAGGCCGGCGGCATCGGGACGCAGATTGTGCATTTGCCGGGAGGCATTTTGCAACGGCAAACGACGCAAATAATTGAAACAGCTATGGTCCGCCCTGTCCCGCAAATGGCAGGCGGCTGCTCCGGATACCGTCACGCAGCGTCCGGCAATGTTCGGCGCTGTTACTTCTTGTCGCTGGAGCGTCCGGTCGCGAGTCCGGTCAGATTGGCGAACATATCCTGAAACCGCTCGCCGATCTTTGGATCGAAAGTGAACCAGCTCTGCATGATGGCCTCGGGCGAGTATTTGTCGATATTTTCCAACATCCGCTGCTGAAGCTTTTCCATCATCGCCGTCTGCATCGGCTGCACGTCGGGCAGCCCCATGAACTCACGCGCCTCAAGCGGGGTGCAATCGACTTCAATGGTTACTTTCATATCGTAGCTCCTGAGCGAGTGGGCCGATCATATCCGCATTCGTTCATGCGGTCGCGTCGCGGATGAGGTCGAATGCCACCAAAATACAAGTTACCAGTGAAGGTCTGGATTTAACATTCGCATGACGCAAGCAAGCGTAGCGAAGCGGCCTTCACACTACCGTCAAGGCGGAGCGATGCAAGAGATCTACAACATCCTTGCCCTCGCCCGGCGTGCCTTCCGGCAGCAGAGTTAACCGAAACGCTCAACCGCAAACGGGGCCGGGTCGGCAAACGGCGTTTCACCGGTCATCATCTCGGCGAGCAGCCGTCCGGTCGCCGGACCCAGCGTCAGCCCATGATGCTGATGTCCGAAATCGAACCACAGCCCGGGGTGGCGCGGCGCTCTGCCGATCACCGGCAGCATGTCCGGCAGGCACGGCCGCGCGCCCATCCACGGCTTTGCATCGACGGCGTCGCCCAAAGGAAACAGACTGCGCGCAACCGGCAGGGTCCGCGCGATCTGCACCGGAGTCGGCGGCGCATCTCTGCAGGCGAACTCCGCGCCGGTGGTCAGTCGGATGCCGCGATTCATTGGTGCCAGCAGATATCCGCGATCGGCGTCAAGTATCGGATGATTGAGCACGGCGTTGCCGCGCGCGGCGAAATGCTGGTGATAGCCGCGCTTGATGCCAAGCGGAATGTTGTAGCCGAGCGGCGCGAACACCAGATCGGACCAGGGGCCGAGCGCAACCACGGATTCGCGCGCCTTCACTGCCTGCCCGCTCGCATCCTTGATGCGCCAGCCGTGCGGCGCCTGCTCCAGCGTTCGTGCATCGGCGGCAAAGAGGCGGCCGCCATTGCGAACGAACAGTTCGGCATAGGCTTTCGTGAGCCGGCCTGGGTCTGGGACGAAACCTGGTGCGGGCCAATAGATTGCGCCGGCGAATGGACCCGACAGATGCGGCTCGCGAATTGCAATCGCGGCAGTATCGAGCACATCCCCCTCGACACCAGCGAATTCCCGCGCGCGCTCGAGATCGGCGACGCTTTTGGCGAGACTTGCCTGCGAACGAAACAATTTGATCCAGCCGGTCCGACGCAGCAGATCCGGCACGCCCGCGGCATCGATCAAGGCTTCATGCTCGACGAGGCTGCGCGCGATCAACGGCAGCGCCGCTCGCGCGCTGCGCATGGCGCCTTCGGGCGACGAGGCGCGGAAATAATGCCAAAGCCACGGCAGCACGGTAGACAATGCATCGACATGATAATGCGCTTCCGCGGTGCAATTGGAGGCGTAACGCAAAATCTGTCGCAGATCGCGCGGAAACATGTAGGGAAACACCGAGGAACACTCGATCAGCCCGGCATTGCCGTAACTTGTCTCCTCGCCCGCCATGCCATGCTTGTCGACGAGCACAACGTCGCGTCCGCGTTGCTGCAAATGCAGCGCCGCACTGACTCCGACAATGCCAGCGCCCAGCACCAACACGTCCGCGCGCAGGTCAACCATTCATCGCTCCGGGATGGCAGGCGCGTTGTCGTTGCGCCTTGCATCAACGTAAGTACTGGAGCGTCGTTATGCAAATCGTGGTGAGCGGACGCGACCTAAATCACTGTCTCGCGCATTACACGGCGGCAATCCATCTCGAATTCGAGATCGATCACCGGCGGCCGGGCGAAATGCCAGGTGATCCCGGAGCGCGCCGCGCCTTGCCGCACCAGCGTATCCGCCACCATCGGATGGAAGTCGTGCACGGTATAGGCTTGTGCCGCTGTCGTATCCTTCCACGTTGCACCGAACGCATGCAGGCGATCGGTCATCTCACCGACAACGAACGCCACCTTTTCGCGCAGGCCCTCGGCACTCAGATCGCGATAACGGATGATACGATCCGCGTAGGGGGTGTCGCCGCTACGCGATTCAGCTCCGCCTGCGGTTACGAAGGTCGGACCGGCATCGGCTTTCGGGCGTGTGAAGGAAAACGCGTAGAACGATGGCTCGGCTGGCGGATCGATTTCGGGACAGACGTTGCTGCGCGCCACCGGATTGACGCCATCGATGAAGATGCCCCACTCCGCCAGCGTCTTGACATAGTGCTCGTTGAAGGCACGAAAGCCCGCTTCGCTGAACGCCGCGGGCGAACGCAATTCGCAGGCGCAGAACGCCGTCAGCGGCCGCCCCGCAGCCCGCATGTATTCCGCGGCGCACTGGAAGCCCTGAGCCAGCGGCAACAACTTGTCGAAGCGGACGCGCTCGATTTCGTAACCGGCGTTCGCCGCCGCACCGCTGGAAAACTGGAACACGGCGGGAATGAAGCGATAATTCCCTGCGGCAAAATCACGCGTCATCATTCACCTCGTCTGGCGTAGCAGCTAGCTGTGAAACTTCAATCCATCGACGATCTTGTCAATGACCTTGCGTTCGGCACGCATCGCCAGACCGACCAGATTGAGATCCGGCCGCTGCACCGCGAGCACCGCCTCCCGGTTGGCGGCATCGTGCGTCGTCTTGAACATGTCCTCGGTGTAGACCGCCGGCGTCACGTTGCGCGCCAGCGCGCGCTCCAGCGCCCGCGTCAGCGCCGGCGCATCGCCGCCATAGATCAGGATCGGCTGGCCGATCAGCGCCAAATACGGTGTGCCCGAACCATCCCGATAGGGTTCGCCGACGCTGACGGGAAATGCGGCGGTGATGCCGCTGGTGAGAAACGCCGCAACGTTCAACTTTTGCCAGACGGCAAGGTCAGTGCGGATGACCACCGCGATTTTGGTATCGAATTGCATGGATTCCAATCGCTCGCGGGGGCTACACCATGCTGCGGGAGATGGCGTTGTCCCTGATTATCCTTTGGCGTCACACGCCCAGGCGCGAATGACGCATTCCTTGCCACCGAATTCGTAGCACTTGCGCGTCGCGCTATTCAAGGAGGTCGAAATGCGCGGCGCCACTGCATAACCGTGCGCGCCGCAGGGATTGGTCATGTCGATCGACAACGCGACGCAGGCGCGCTTCATCGTCACTGTCTCGCATTTGCCAGTGCATTGCTTGCGGGCAGCGGCAATCGCCGCAGCTTCGCCGGGATAGTCGAACGCCTGACCATAGGCACCGCATTGACCGATGGCGAATGCGCCAGCAGCCTCAGCCGAAGACGAAACGTGCAGGATCAGCAGTGGTAAAATCAGCGCTGACAAAGCCACCACGCGGCTGCGCGCGGCAACGACACCCAAAAGCATCCCCTTCCCCCGAAAGGATCGAACGACGCGCGATCCTAAAGCGGGGTGCGTTTCAACTTGGTGAACGGGAAGGCAGCCGCGGGCTGAGCGGCGGCGCCTGAACTTCGCCAGCCTGCTGAACCAGTTGCAGCGTCTGCGGTGTGTCGATGTCGAGAAACACGCCGTTGCCATCGACCGGCACTTCGACCACCGCTTCGCTGTGATGATCGATCAAGTGCCGTCCACCTATATCGCCGTCCACTGCCATCAACTCGCCGAAGAAGCGGCGCGACCACAGCACCGGGTTGCCGCGTCGGCCACCGCTAACGGGAACGGCGATCAAGCTGCCACGTTCCGGCGAGAACACCGCGATCAGCTTGTCGAGCAGCGCGCCATCGACCAGAGGCATATCGCCGAGGCAGATCAACGCACCGCTCGCATTGTCCGGTACGGCGGCGATGCCGGTGCGCACCGAGCTTGCAAGACCGCTGGCGAAATTCGGATTGTGCGCGAACGTCACGTCGAGCCCGGCCAGCACCTTCTCGATTTCGGCGGACTGGTGCCCCGTCACCACGATCACAGGCGACGCTTTCGATGCCAGCGCCTGCTCGACGGCAATGCGCACCAACGGCTTGCCGGCAACTTCGGCCAGCATCTTGTTTGGGCCTCCCATGCGCGTCGAACGGCCCGCGGCAAGCACGACCGCCGCAACCGTATTGGTGACCGCCGGCGGCTCGGGAATGCGCGGTTGCGGACGCGTCACGATCTCCATCAGCAGTCCACCGACGCCAAAGCCGGTGATGTCGGAGCGTTCGACCTTCAGCCCCGCCAGCATCCGCATCAGCACCCAGTCGAAGCCGTTTTCAACCGGCGAACGCGCGCAACCCGGCGCACCGAGCACAGGCCGGCCTCCGGCCGTTCCCATCAGCAGCAGATTGCCCGGATCGACCGGCATGCCGAAATGATCGACGGTACCGCCATTGCTGACGATGGCGGCGGGGATCACATCGCGCCGGTCGGCAATTGCCGATGCGCCGAACACGAGCACCATCTCCACATCGAGCGCGAGCACATCCTTGATCGCGGCAGCCAGTGCCGTTTCATCATGCGGCACGCGTCGCTCGACGACGATCTTGGCGCCCGCGGGCGCCAGTCGGTCGGCGGTAACGCGCAGTGTCTTCTCGATCACCTTCGGCGCCAACCCCGGCAGCATCGTCGAAACGACACCAACCCGCTTGATGACATACGGCGCAACGCGTAACGCATTGTGTCCGGCGGCGGCCACCGCAGCATCGCGCAGGCGGCTTTCGACACCGAACGGAATCAATTTCACCGTGGCGATCATCTCGCCTTCGACCACTGGCTTGTAAGCCGAGAGTGTCGCGAAGGTGATGGCCTCGTCGATATTGTTGATGCGTCCCACCGCCTCGCGGTCGACCACCAGGATGCCTGGCCGGGATGCGAACAGATTGGCGCGGCCCGTGAAGGCACGCTCGACGGTGACGCCGTCACCGGCAATCGACTTGGCGATATCGGCGGCGGCGACATCTTCCGAAACGTCGCCCTCTTCAAGCCGGATCACGACGATCTGCTCGACGCCGGCTTGCTTCAACGCTTCCGCTTCGGCACGTCCGATCGTGGTGCCCTTCTTCATCACCAGTTGACCTTGGCGCAAGGTATGAACCGTCACGCCGCCGATTGCATCATCAGGTTTGGCTGGACCGAATTTCACGCTGCACCTTCCTTCGGAAGCCGCAATTGGGCGGTGATCTGCGCCATGATCGCAACCGCAACTTCGCCTGGCGATATCGCGCCGATGGGGAGTCCGATCGGCGCATGAATGCTGGCGAGGTCGGCATCGGTCGCGCCCTGCGCCTTCAATCTCTCGACGCGCTTGGCGTGTGTTTTACGCGACCCCAACGCGCCGATATAAAAGCAGTTCGATTTGAATGCGTGCAGCAGCGCCGGATCGTCGATCTTGGGATCGTGAGTCACCGCGACGAAGGCGGTATAGTGATCGACATTGAGCGGCGGCAAGGCCACGTCCGGCCACTCGGCAACGACGTTCACATCCGGGAAGCGCTCCGGCGTCGCGAAGGCCGTGCGCGGATCGACCACCGTCACATCGTAACCCAGCGAACGGGCCAGCGGGGCCAGTGCCTGACTGATATGCACCGCGCCGATGATGACCATCTTGGCCGTCGGCGCATAGACGTTGATGAACAGCTTCTTGCCGTCGGCGGCCTCGACCACGGCGCTCTTGCCCATGCGCAACTGCTTGCTGAGTTCGTTGCGCAGCGGATCCGACGCGAGATCGGCGGCCTTCACCAGACGCTGATCGCCATTGCTCACGTCGGTCACGACGAACACTGGCCGTCGTGCGGCACGTTCGATATTGACTTGCGCCAGAGTCTCCAGATTCACGACAAATGCCCCGCATCCGAAGTTCGTAAACGATAGCGGCGCCCTATGAACGAACCTCGGAAACGCAAGGACACCGGTAGCTCTGCAGCTCGACTAGGCCACCTTCTCGACAAACACCCGAATGGTGCCGCCACAGGAGAGCCCGACGTTGAAAGCCGTCTCATCGGCGACTCCGAATTCCAGCAGCTTGGGCTTACCTGAGGCGATGATATCGAGCGCTTCGGTCACCACCGCGCCTTCAACGCAACCACCGGATACCGAACCGAGAAAGGCGCCTTCGTCGTTGATGACGAGGCTCGACCCCGCCGGCCGTGGCGCCGACCCCCAGGTTTCGACCACCGTGGCCAGCGCGACGCCGCGTCCGGCTTTTTTCCATTCCTCGGCAGCCTGCAGAATATCTTCATCGCGATCGAGCATGGCGGACCTCTCGTTCAAGCTGCTGGGCGGATCGCATCGCGCCGATGCGGCGAAGGCGCTGCGGAGAGCGCGGCGATCAGATCCTCGATAGAGGATAAGTTATGCACGGGCCGGAATTCGTCAACATAAGGCAGCATCATTTTGATTCCTTGAGCCTTAGGTTCGAAACCACTGTATCGAAGCAGCGGATTGAGCCAGATCAGGCGACGGCAGGAACGGTGCAACCGGTCCATTTCGAACGCCAGCTTGGAATCCGCCTCGCGCTCCAATCCATCTGAAATCAGCAACACGATCGCGCCCTGTCCGAGCACGCGGCGGCCCCAAAGCTTGTTGAACGTCTGCAGCGAGGTGGCGATGCGAGTGCCTCCGGCCCAGTCCTCGACCGTGGACGAACAGCTTGCCAGCGCCTCGTCCGGGTCGCGCGCCCGCAACGCCCGCGTCACGTTGGTCAGCCGGGTGCCGAACAGAAACACCGAGACGCGCTTGCGGGCATCGGTGATGGCATGCAGGAAATGCAGAAACAGCCGGGTGTATTCGCTCATCGAGCCCGAGATATCGAGCAGCGCCACAATCGGCGCCGGCTTGTCGATGCGCCCCAGGTGACGCAGATCGACGATATCGCCGCCGGTGCGCAGGCTGGCGCGGATGGTGCGGCGCAGATCGAGTTTCAACCCGCGTGCATCGGGAGCGAAGCGCCGGGTGCGCAATTCGGCCTGCGGCAGTTTCATGTTGGCGATAGCGCGGGTGACGTCGGCGATCTCAGCCGCGCTCATCTGCGCGAAGTCTTTCTTCTGCAGGATCTCGTGATCCGACACCGAGAGTCGGATTTCCTGCTCCTCCGGTGCCTGCGTCGATTGCAGCGACTGCTGCGGCGTCATGGCTTCCTGCACACGGCGCGAGGCTGGGGCCGGTTTCGGCTTGGCGTTGTCAGGCAGCGGCACCGAGTCGAGGAGGTTCTTCCATTCCTGCGCCGGGCGGAAAAACAGATCGAACGCCTGCGCGAAGATCAGCATATGCTCGTGGCGCGTGACGAACACCGATTGCAGCGTGGCGTAAACCTCGCCGCGATTGCCGATATCGATCAGCTGCAGGGCCTTCAGCGCATCGATCACCGAGCCCGGTCCGACTGGAATCCCCGCCGCCCGCAGCGCGCGAGCAAAGCCGACGACATTGTCGGCAATCAGTCCAGTGACGGGCTCAGCGGTGGTCATTCACGGTATCCTGTCTCGCACCGGAATGGAGGGGTCAGCGTTAACCCGAGGTGCGAGCCGCATCAGCGGCGAGCCTCGAAGGCCGACGACCGCTTATCCACCGAGGCTCTAACTCGCGCCATCGGTATGATGGGCTATCGTCACCATCGTAATATACCACCTTATATATCGGCGGTGGCCTCCTTCAAAACCTTTTGCAGCGTTCCGCCCTGCATTCTAGCTATGTCATCCTGGTATTTCAGCAGCGCGCCGAGCGTATCGCCGACCACTTCGGGCGTCAGCGACCGGGCGTCGAGCTGGGTCAGCGCCGTGGCCCAGTCGATGGTCTCGGCGACGCCGGGATTCTTGTAGAAATCCTGATCCCGCAGCGCCTGAACGAAGCGGACCACCTGTTGCGACAGCTTGGCGGAAATGCCCGGTACGCGCGATTTGACGATGGCCAGCTCGCGCTCGGCGGACGGGTAGTCCACCCAATGATAGAGGCAACGGCGCTTCAGCGCGTCGTGGATTTCACGGGTGCGATTGGAGGTGACGATGACAATCGGCGGATGCGGCGCCTTCTTGGTACCAAGCTCGGGAATCGTCACCTGGAAGTCGCTGAGGATTTCCAGCAGGTAGGCTTCGAACGCCTCGTCGGCGCGATCGAGTTCGTCGATCAGCAGCACCGGCGCGCCGGCGACGTCCGGCTCCAGCGCCCGCAGCAGCGGCCGCTTGATCAGATAGCGTTCGTCGAAAATGTCGTGCGACAGTTGCTCGCGATCGGAATCACCGGCCGCCTCGGCGAGACGAATGGCGATCATCTGCGCCGCGCTGTTCCACTCGTAGACGGCGGACGCGACGTCGAGTCCCTCGTAGCATTGCAGGCGGATCAGGTTGCGGCCGAGCGCGGCGGACAACACCTTGGCAATCTCGGTCTTGCCAACCCCCGCCTCGCCTTCGAGAAACAGCGGACGTCCCATGCGCAGCGAGAGATAAACCACGGTTGCCAGCGAGCGCTCGGCGAAGTAACCGCGCTTGTTCAACAGTTCGAGCGTGGCATCGACCGACTGCGGTAGGCTTTCAGGTGTACTCATCGATCATTCAGTCTGAGCCCTCAGGCCCGGTTATTCGCGGCGTCGACGGCGCGGCGCGCCAATACCCCGATCAAATGCGCCCGATATTCCGCGCTACCGTGCAAATCGCTGTTGAGCCCGTCGGCGGGGACAGTCAACCCCTCCAGCACCTTCGACGAGAACCGCTTCTTGAGCGCCTCCTCGAACGAGGTGACGCGGAACACGCCGTCCGCGCCCGCACCGGTCACGGCGACGCGCACATCCGACGGGCGGCGCGCGACGAACACGCCGACCAGCGCATAGCGCGAGGCCTGATTGCGAAACTTGACGTATGCCGCCTTCTTGGCCAGTGGGAACATCACCCGCGTGATGATTTCATCGCTCTCCAGCGCCGTGGTGAACAGGCCCTGGAAGAACTCCTCTGCCTTCAACCGGCGCTTGTTGGTGACGATGGTTGCGCCGAGCGCCAGGCAGGCAGCGGGATAATCCGCGGTCGGATCGTTATTGGCGAGCGAGCCGCCAATTGTGCCCTTGTGGCGCACCGCCGGATCGCCGATCACGCCGGCCAGTTCCGCCAACGCCGGGATGGCTTCGCCGACAATCGGCGAGTTCGCAACATCGACATGCTTGGCGGTGGCGCCGATCACCAGCGACCGCCCTTTCATCTCGATGCCGTCGAGGCCTTCGATGCGGGTCAGATCGACCAGATGCGGCGGGCTAGCGAGCCGCTGCTTCATCACCGGCACCAGCGTATGGCCGCCGGCGATCAGCTTGGCGTCTTCGTTCTTGACCAGCAGATTTGCGGCCTGCCGCACGGTCGCCGGACGATGATATTTGAATTCGTACATGGACAGCCCTTCGGGTCGTCGTGAATGTTGTCGTGCTCGGCGTTCTTGCGACGCGGGTTATGCGCGATCGGATTTGGCCATTGCCTTGGCGCCCGCTGCAATCGACTGCACGATATTCTGATAGCCGGTGCAGCGACAGAGATTGCCCTCAAGCTCCTCGCGGATGGTGTGATCGTCGAGATCGTGTCCCTTGCGGTGCACCATATCGACGGCCGTCATGATCATGCCCGGCGTGCAGAAACCGCACTGCAGGCCGTGATGTTCGCGGAAGGCTTCCTGCATCGGATGCAGTGGCGCGCCGTCGGCGGCCAGTCCCTCGATGGTGGTGACGCTGGAACCGTCGGCCATCACCGCCAGCGTAGTACAGGATTTCACCGCCTTGCCGTCGAGATGCACGACGCAAGCGCCGCATTGCGAGGTGTCGCACCCCACATGGGTGCCGGTCAGCCGCAGATTCTCGCGCAAGAATTGCACCAGCAATGTGCGTGGATCGATATTCGCAGTGACCGGATTGCCGTTCACGATGAGAGAGATTTTGGCCATCAGCCCTCGCTGTCACCCGCGCGGCATTACGTGCGGCGCGGTTCTTTGAAATCATTCCAAGCCCATAATATGGGTCATCGTTGCGGTGGGCAACCTCGCACAACGCGGGGTTGCCCTCACGCAGTTGCGTCAGATGGCGCGATTCCCGTCCGGTTTCCACACAATGAATTGATCGCGAGGCCGATAACCGCAGTAGGTCCCGGCTAGCCTTGCACCGCCTTGGCGAAGTTGGCGAAGAATTCATCGGCGAGTTTCTTGGCCGAACCGTTGATCAGGCGCTGTCCGAGCTGGGCCAGTTTGCCGCCGATCTGCGCCTCGACATTGTAGCTCAGCAGCGTGCCCCCATCCTTGTCGGTGAGCCCGACCGTGGCACCGCCCTTGGCGAAACCGGCAACACCGCCCTCACCTTCGCCCGAGATCTTGTAACCGTTCGGGGGATCGAGATCGCTCAGCGTGACACGCCCTTTGAAGCGAGCCGAAACCGGCCCCACCTTCATCTTGGCAACGGCACGAAAACCGTTGTCCTCGGTCTTCTCGAGTTCTTCGCAACCGGGAATGCAGGCCTTCAGCACTTCGGGATCGTTGAGCTTGCCCCAGACCACTTCGCGCGGCGCGGCAAGCTGGACTTCGCCATTCATCGTCATGGCCATGGGGTCACCTCCTCGAAATATGCCGCCGCAAGGCGATCGAATGATCTTGATTTGGATGCACTCAACTAACGCCAGATCGGATAAATGAAAAGGGGACCATTGAATTAGGCGCCAGCGACGGCGTCCTGACGGAGCAATCGCAAGCAAGGTATTGGCATAAGCGCGGGAGAATGATTAGGCTCGCCCCAAATGAGCACCTCGCTTTCCCCCCTCCTTGCACCGCTATTGTCGAGCGCCGCGATGCGCGCGATCTGCGACGATTCCGCCTATCTCCAGCACATGCTGGATTTCGAGGCCGCACTGGCCCGCGCCGAGGCCGCCACCGGCGTTATTCCGCAGGCCGCAGCCGATCCCATCGGTGCCGTCTGCTGCGCCGGGAATTTCGATCTCGCCGCGCTGGCCGAAGCGGCCACCCGCGCCGGCAATCTGGCGATTCCGCTGGTCAAGACGCTGACCGCCAACGTCGCCAAAGCCGATGCCGACGCCGCGCGTTACGTGCATTGGGGCGCAACCAGCCAGGATGTCATCGATACCGCGACCATGCTCGGCCTGCGCGCCGCCATCGACGCGCTGCTCGCCGACCTCGACCGCGCCATCGCCGGCTTCGCCAGGCTTGCGATCACGCATCGCCAGACCGCCGTCGTCGCGCGCACATGGCTCCAACACGCACTGCCGATGCCGTTCGGTCTCAAGCTCGCGGAATATGCCGCCGCACTGCATCGCTCGCGCGTGCGGCTGAAGGCGTTGCGCACCAACACGCTGGCACTGCAATTTGGCGGCGCGGCGGGAACGCTGGCAGCGCTTGGCGACAAGGGCCTCGCCGTTGCTGAGCACCTCGCACGAGAGCTCAAGCTGCCGCTGCCCGATGCGCCGTGGCACACCCATCGCGACCGCATCGCCGAAGCGGCTTCGGTATTCGCCATCCTGACGGGCACATGCGGCAAGATCGCCCGCGACGTCTCGCTGATGATGCAAACCGATGTCGGCGAAGCATTCGAGCCTGCCGGCGCCGGGCGCGGCGGCTCTTCGACCATGCCGCACAAGCGCAATCCGGTTGCCGCAGCGTCGGCTCTCGCCGCCGCCACCATGGCGCCGAACCTCGCCGCCACCATCTTCGCCGCGCAAGTGCAAGATCATGAGCGCAGTGCCGGTCCATGGCATGCGGAATGGCCAACGCTGCCGCAGTTGCAGCTCGTCACCTCCGGCGCACTGGCCGCCATCGTCGATATCGCGGAAGGTCTGGAAGTCGATGCGGCGCGTATGCGGTCCAACCTCGACGCCACGCACGGACTCATCATGGCGGAAGCCGTCAGCATGGCGCTCGCGGCCAGCATCGGCAAAAGCGACGCACATCACCTGATCGAGGATGCCTCACGCAAGGCGGTGGCAGCGAAACGCCACCTGCGCGAGGTACTGGCGGAAGATCCGCGCGTCACCGCGCACCTCGACGCGAAAAAACTCGCCGCGCTGTTCGAGCCGATGGCTTATCAAGGCGTCTCGCAAGCGCTGATCGACCGGCTGCTGGCGTCGCTAAAGGATGAAAGCTAGGGCATGGTTCGAGACGGCGTCATCCTGAGGTGCGAGCGACGAACGTCGCGAGCCTCGAAGGATCGCCGCCACCCTTCGAGACGCGCAAGAGCGCGCACCTCAGGGTGACGGCTTCCATCTCGCAATGACAAATGAACGTGGAGACCTATGAATGCCGATGATCGATGCCGATGGCTGCCTGCTCAACGTGGCGATCGATGGCCGCGACGATGGCCCCACCTTGATGCTGTCGAACTCGCTCGGCTGCACCATGGCGATGTGGGAGCCGCAAATGGCGGCGCTCACCAAGCTGTTTCGCGTCATCCGCTATGACCGGCGCGGCCATGGCAAATCCGGCGTCCCGCCCGGGCCCTATTCGATGGAGCGCTTCGGCCGTGACGTGCTGGCGATTCTCGACGATCTCAACATCGCCAAGGCGCATTGGTGCGGACTGTCGATGGGCGGCATGGTCGGGCAATGGCTCGGCGCCAACGCCCCTGATCGGTTCGACCGCATGATCCTGTGCAACACCAGTTGCTACTATCCGGATCCGACCAACTGGGACAATCGCATCAAAGCCGTGAAGGCGGGCGGCATCGCCTCCGTGGCCGATGCGGTGATCGGTGGCTGGCTGACGGCGGACTTCCGCGAACGCGAACCGCAAACCACCGCGCGCATGAAGGAGATGCTGATCGCCTCGCCGCAGCAAGGCTACATCGCCTGCTGCGAAGCGCTGCGCACGCTCGATCAGCGCGATCTGCTGCCGCGCATCACGCGTCCGACGCTGGTGATCGCGGGCCGGCAGGACCCGGCGACGACCGTTGCCGCGGGCGAATACATTCGCAGCCACATTCCCGGCGCCAGCATGACCATTCTCGACTCGGCGCACATCTCCAATGTCGAACAGCCGCACGCTTTCACCGAGGCGGTCATCGGCTTCTTGACCCAACGGTGAGACGACGCCGTAAAGCGCGACCGACGTTAGGCCGCGCGCCACGACTTCACCTCTCCCCATGGGAGAGGGAGCGCGCCTCGTTTGCGGCGAAAGACAATCTGCAATTTGAGCTTCAATAAGCTCGAACAAAAAACCGGAGACCATCATGGACGATCAACAACGCCGCGATAACGGTATGGCGATGCGCCGCAAGGTGCTGGGCGATGCGTGGGTCGACAAGTCGATCAACAACAAGAATGCCTTCAATGCCGACTTCATCGATCTCATCACGCGCCATGCGTGGGGTGAGATCTGGACGCGGCCACACTTCGACGAGCGCACGCGCCGCGTACTGGTGATCGGCACCATGGTGGCGCTCGGCCAGTGGGATGAATTCCGCCTGCATGTGCGCGCGGCGCTGGCCGAAGGTGGTTTCACCCCGGACGATATCAAGGAAATACTGCTACAACAGGCGATCTATTGCGGCGTCCCCGCCGCAAATCACGCGGTCAAGGAAGCCGGAGCTGTGGTGCAAGAATTGGGGCTGTTGCAACGATAGCAGGTGCGCGCGGCTGAGCCGCCTCCGGCTTCGGTTGCTCGACCAGCATCAAGACCGAGGTGCCGAGCAACAACAGCAATTCGGTGGCGTGCAATTGCAGCGCCGCCTGTTCGTTGACCTGCGCCGCGCAGACCATGCTGATGAAACTGACGATGCTGGCGAGGCTGAGGCCGATCGCAAGAGGTTCGTCGCAGTTGCGGGTTTTCCGCGCCGAAGCGCGCACGACCATCACGGCGAACAATGCGAAGAAGGCGACGACCGTCAATTTGCTGAACGCCAGCAACCAGGCGAAACGAATCGTGACAAGCGGCGCGGCATGCAGATAATCGCTGATGAACATCGCCACCGCGACGTTGGGCCGCTCGAACAGGCCATGGACCGGCGCCATCACGATGCCGAACGCTGCGATCGCCCATACCGGGATGAAGTAACAAGCCAGCAGCACGCCGCTGAAGGTGCTGAGTCGCCAATGGGACATCATGAGGAACCTGCCTGTCGTTCGCACCGCATGAGAGAGAGGGTGCGTTTGACGCGAGGTAAGCTCCGTCAACTGCGAGCGGCAATCTAAACCATTTGTTTACCTTAACGGCGGCGCTGTTTTGGCCCGTTGCTGTGGATAACCGGCATGACGAAGCCCCGCCTCGCGGCGGGGCTTGTCAGTTCAATCCCTGCTACTGGCCGGACTTATGGCCCGGATCCTGCTGGCCCTGGCGACTCGGGTTCTGCTGATCGGGACGCGGATTGCCCTGCTGCTGCTGGCCCGGCTTCTGACCGCCGCCCTGCTGCTGGCCGGGCTTCTGACCGCCGGATTGATTCTGCTGGCCGGACTGGTTCTGATTCGACATGCGACGTCTCCTTTTTGTTGGACGCCCTAAACAACAAGCGAGAACGGGGGTTGTTTCAGCACGAGGCCGGTTCCGGCCTGATCTTTCCGTGGCGATTTGACGGCGAAGCCGAGACGGCCAGCGCAAGCCGGATGGCACCGCCATTGGCAAATCTTCCGTGTACAGCACGCCCGTGCGCGGTTGCCGCACCCTCTGGCCACTGTTAAAAATCGGCATATGGCGCAATATGCGTTAACCAGACGGGGCGACGTTTCGCGGCATAAGTGCAATCTGTGAGCGTTCCCGAACTGGATAACCAGGCTTGGGCAGGTTCGCGCTGAACGAGTGGCGCGACCACACCTCCGATCTTCAATCCCACCGCGGCGGCGAATGGATTATTTCCTCCAACAATTGATCAACGGCATCGTCCTCGGCTCGATCTACGGCTTGATCGCGATCGGCTACACGATGGTCTACGGCATCGTCGGCATGATCAACTTCGCCCATGGCGACATCTTCATGATCGGCGGCTTCATCGCGCTGATTACCTTCCTGATCCTGATCTCCATTGGCCTCACCGTCGTTCCGGTGATCTTGCTAATCGTGCTGCTGGTGTCGATGGCGGTCACCGCGCTGTATGGCTGGAGCGTCGAACGCATCGCCTATCGGCCGCTGCGGCAATCGTTCCGTCTTGCCCCGATGCTGTCCGCGATCGGCATGTCGTTCGTGCTGTCGAACTTCTCGCAGGTGGCGCAAGGCGCGCGCGTCAAGCCGGTGCCGCCGATCATCACTGGCGGCTACACGCTGCATGAGTCGGATGCCGGCTTCGCCGTGCAGCTCTCCAATGTACAAATCGTCGTCGTCGTGACGACCATCGTGCTGCTTGCCATTTTCACCTGGCTGGTCGCGCGCACGCGTTTCGGCCGCGACATGCGCGCGTGCGAGCAGGACCAGACCATGGCGGCGCTGCTCGGCGTCGATGTGGATCGCACCATCTCGATGACCTTCGTCATCGGCGCCGCGCTGGCTGCCGTCGCCGGCGTGATGTACCTGCTCTATTATGGGCTGGTCGATTTCTTCATGGGCTTCCTCGCCGGCATCAAGGCGTTCACCGCAGCCGTGCTCGGCGGCATCGGCTCGTTGCCCGGCGCCATGCTCGGCGGCCTCGCCATCGGATTGATCGAAACGTTGTGGTCGGCCTACTTCTCGGTCGAATACAAGGACGTCGCCGCGTTCTCGATCCTCATCATCGTGCTCATCTTCCTTCCGACCGGCCTGCTCGGCCGTCCGGAAGTCGAGAAAGTCTGACGGCCCGGCATGGCAACGCTCGCTACAGACCGGACATCGACGCAGCCCGCCTCAACCTTTGCCTTCATCCTTAAGAAAGCCGCGCTCAGCGCACTGGTCGCGCTTGGGCTGTTCTTATTGATGATCGGCATTCGCACCGAAGCAGGACCGTCCGGGCAGTTGATTTACTGGACGCGGTTCGGCGAACTCGCCGCTATCGTCGCGGCGGTATTCGTCGGCAGTATCGTCGTCGAGTTGCTGCGACAATGGTCCGGGCGCATCGGCATTGCCGCCACGCCCGCGCCATGGGTCGGCAGCGCGCTGGCCAAAATCGGCAAGCTGCTGGCACCCGCGCTCTTGATCTTCGCGCTGCTGGTGCCGGTGATCTTCTACAATCAGCGCTACCTGCTCGATCTCGGCATCCTCGTGCTGACCTACGTCATGCTCGGCTGGGGATTGAACATCGTCGTAGGCCTCGCCGGCCTGCTCGACCTCGGCTACGTCGCGTTCTATGCGGTCGGCGCTTACTCCTACGCGCTGCTGGCGCAAAGCGGCCTGCCGCTGCCGTATCTCACCGGCAGTTATCCGTTCGTCGCGGTCGATTTCCTGCAACTCGGCCCATGGGCGTTCTGGGTGCTGCTGCCGGTGTCGGGCCTGCTCGCCGCGCTGTGGGGCGTGCTGCTCGGATTTCCGGTGCTGCGGCTGCGCGGCGACTATCTCGCCATCGTCACGCTGGCATTCGGCGAAATCATCCGCCTCGTGATCCTCAACTGGCAAAGCCTCACCGGCGGTCCGAACGGCATCAGCGGCATTCCGCGACCGACCGTATTCGGCATACCGCTGACGCCGGGGCCCGATGGTCTCGCCGCCATGCTCGGCGTGCCGTTCTCGCCGACGCACCGGCTGGTGTTCCTGTTCTATCTGATCCTCGCACTGGCGCTGCTCACCAACTGGGTCGCGATCCGCCTGCGCCGCTTGCCGATCGGCCGCGCGTGGGAAGCCATGCGCGAGGACGAAGTCGCCTGCCGCGCGCTCGGCATCAACATCACGACGACGAAGCTGTCGGCCTTCGCGCTCGGCGCCATGTTCGGCGGTTTCGCGGGCGCGTTCTTCGCCACACGGCAAGGCTTCATCAGTCCCGAGTCGTTCACCTTCCAGGAATCGGCGCTGGTGCTGGCGATTGTCGTGCTCGGCGGCATGGGCTCGCAGCTTGGCGTCGCACTCGCCGCGCTGACCATGATCGGCGGCTTCGAACTGTTCCGTGGCCTCGACCAATACCGGATGTTGGTGTTCGGCGCCGTGATGGTGCTGCTGATGATTTGGCGGCCGCGCGGCCTCGTCGGCCATCGCGCGCCCAGCGTATTCCTGCATCATCGCACGACCATCGCCGCTGACATGGTGAAGGAAGGCCGCGGATGAGCAACGACCGCGACATCCTGCAGGTCGAGCATCTGTCGATGCGCTTCGGCGGCATCGTTGCGGTCAACGACCTGTCGTTCAGTGCGCAGCGCCGTCACATCACCGCGTTGATCGGCCCCAACGGCGCCGGCAAGACCACGGTATTCAATTGCATCACCGGCTTCTACCGCCCAAGCGGCGGCACGATGCATCTCACCCACGATGACGGCACGGAATACAAACTCGAAAAGCTGCACGACTTCCGCATTTCGAAAACCGCCAAGGTGGCGCGGACGTTCCAGAATATCCGGCTGTTTCCCGGCATGACGGCGCTGGAGAACCTGATGGTGGCGCAGCACAACCCGCTGATGCGCGCATCCGGCTTCACCTTTCTCGGTCTGCTCGGTGCGCCGTCGTTCCGCGACGCCGAGGCGCGCGCCATCGCCCACGCCCGCGACTGGCTCGATCGTATCGGCCTGGTCGAGCGCGCCGACGATGCCGCCGGCAATCTGCCTTACGGCGACCAGCGCCGTCTCGAGATCGCCCGCGCGATGTGTTCCGAACCGGCGCTGCTGTGCCTCGACGAGCCTGCCGCCGGTCTCAACGCCAACGAAAGCGCGGCGCTCAGCGAGTTGCTGCTGTCGATCCGGCAGGACTTCGGCACCTCGATTCTGCTGATCGAACACGACATGTCGGTGGTGATGGAAATCTCCGACCACATCGTCGTGCTCGACCATGGCGTCAAGATTGCCGACGGCGCCCCGCGCGCCGTGCGCGACGATCCGAAAGTCGTTGCCGCCTACCTCGGCGCGGACGAAGACGCCGCCACCGCGATCATGGAGGGCGGCTCGTGAGCACGATAACCACGCCCCTGCTCGCCATTCGCGGTCTGCGCGCGGCCTATGGCAAGATCGAAGCGCTGAAGGGTGTCGATCTCGATATCCAGCCCGGCGAGATCGTGGCGCTAATCGGCGCCAACGGTGCCGGAAAATCAACGCTGATGATGAGCATCTTCGGCCGCCCGCGCGCACGCGCCGGCCACATCACGTTCGACGGCCGCGATATCACCGGATTGGCGACGCACGAGATCGCTCGGCTGCGCATCGCGCAATCGCCGGAAGGACGCCGCATCTTTCCGCGCATGACGGTGGCGGAAAATCTGCAAATGGGCGCCGACGCCACGCCGGGCAGCGACGCCGTGCGCGCCGCCAGTCTCGAGCGCGTTCTGACGCTGTTCCCGCGCTTGCAGGAACGGCTGACGCAACGCGGCGGCACGCTCTCCGGTGGCGAGCAGCAGATGCTGGCGATCGGCCGCGCACTGATGAGCCGCCCGCGCCTGCTGCTGCTCGACGAACCGTCGCTCGGTCTCGCGCCGCTCATTACGCGGCAGATCTTCAACGCCATCCGCACGCTGAACCGCGAGGACGGACTGACCGTCTTGATCGTCGAACAGAATGCCAATCACGCGCTGCGGCTGGCGCATCGCGGTTACGTCATGGTCAACGGCCTGATCACCATGGCCGGAGCCGGACTGGAACTGTTGCAGCGACCGGAAATCCGCGCGGCCTATCTCGAAGGCGGCCGGCGGGTTTGATCGCTACGGCGCAAGCCCAAACCACGGCGACCAAGTGACGCGCCCACCAACCGCCACCGGTAGTAAAATTTGCTCATGACACCGGCGGCAAATCAGCCGACAATACCGCCGATTTGCCGCACCGGATCACCGAAACCGGACGCATTCCGCCACATCACCGCGAGGACCATTCGAATGAAACCATTGAAGCTGATCGGCCTGGCGTTCGGCGCATCGCTGGCGCTGTCAACCGCCGCACTCGCGCAGGACATCACCATCGCGGTCGCCGGTCCGATGACCGGCAGCGAAGCCGCCTTCGGACGCCAGTTGAAGAACGGCGCCGAACAGGCGATTGCCGATTTCAACGCTGCCGGCGGCGTGCTGGGAAAGAAGCTCGCACTGTTCGTCGGCGATGACGCATGCGATCCGAAGCAGGCCCGCTCGATTGCCGAGAAGGTCGCCAGCGCCGGCATGCCGTTCGTCGCCGGACATTTCTGCTCGTCGTCGTCGATCCCAGCATCGGAAGCCTATGCCGACGGCAACGTGTTGCAGATCACCCCTGCATCGACCAATCCGCTGTTCACCGAGCGCAAGCTGTGGAACGTGCTGCGCGTCTGCGGCCGTGACGACCAGCAGGGCATTGTCGCCGCCGATTACATTCTGAAGAACTTCAAGGGCAAGAACGTCGCCATCCTCAACGACAAGACGACGTATGGCAAAGGCCTCGCCGACGAAACCAAGAAGGCGCTGAACAAGGCGGGCTTCCAGGAGAAGATGTTCGAGTCCTACAACAAGGATGAAAAGGACTTCAACGCCATCGCCTCCCGGCTGAAGCGCGACAACATCGATCTGGTCTACATCGGCGGCTACCATCAGCAGGCCGGTGCGATCCTCCGCCAGATGCGCGCGCAGGGCATGAAGACGGTGATGATGTCCGGCGACTCGATGAACGACAAGGAGTTCGCCTCGATCACCGGACCGCTCGCTGAAGGCACGCTGTTCACCTTCGGTCCCGATCCGCGCAACAAGCCGACCGCCAAGGCCATCGTCGAGAAGTTCAAGGCCAAGGGCATCGATCCGGAAGGCTATACGCTCTACACCTACGCCGCGATGCAGTTGTGGCTCGATGCCGTCAAGCAGGCCGGCACCACCGATCCGCAGAAGGTGATGAAGGTCATCAAGGCCGGCACCTGGGATACGGTGCTGGGCAAGCTCGCCTTCGACGAGAAGGGCGACATCAAGGCCATCGACTACGTCGTCTACAAGTGGGACGACAAGGGCAACTACGCCGAGATCCAGCCGGGCAAGGGCACTTGATCTCCGCTAATCCAATCAGCCATCTCGACGCCCCGGTTCGCCGGGGCGTTTTGTTTTTATGGGGTTGAAACGGAACTGATACGGCATCGATGCACTGCGCCGCGACACCATCAGCGTCATGCCTGCGCTTGTCGCGGGTATCGACGTCTTTCCAGATTGCTCGGAAACCAAGACGTGGATGGAATAAATCTGGCCATGACGACCTTTTCGGCCGCGCTACCCGAAATTCGCCAGCGCCGGGAACGTCTCCAGCAGCCAGATGCTGATCCAGGTGATGGAGCCGGTGAGGAAACCGACACCGGTGAGGACCATCAGCACGCCCATCACCTTCTCGACGGTTACGAGATGACGCTTCATCCGCGCAAACAATTCGGAGAACTGCTCGATCATAAACGCGGCGATGAGAAACGGGATGCCAAGTCCGGCGGAATAGACCGCCAGCAGGCCGGCGCCCTTGGTCACGGTGGCCTCGGCGGCGGCGACCGAGAGGATCGCGGCGAGGATCGGCCCGATGCAAGGCGTCCAGCCGAACGCGAACGCCAACCCCATCAGATAGGCGCCCCACAGGCCGACCGGCCGGGGCATCGACAGACGCCCTTCCCGCATCAGGAAACTGATACGCGTCAGACCAAGGAAGTGCAGGCCCATGACGATAATGATGATGCCGGCGGCGATCGATAATTCCGCCGACCAGGCACGGATCAATCCGCCAATCAGACTGGCGCTGGCGCCGAGCGCGACGAACACCGTGGAGAAGCCGCAGACGAACAGCAACGCCGACAGCATCACGGCACGCTTGGACGCCGTCGTATCGTCAGTGTTGGCGACCTGCTCGATGGTCGCGCCAGTGAGATAGATCAGGTATGGCGGCACCAGCGGCAGAACGCATGGCGACAGGAAACTGATGAGGCCGGCGAGCAATGCGGCCGGCAAGGTGACATCGTGAAGCATGGGGCTAAATGCACTGCTCCGGCGGCGGGATGCAAGAGCCACGCGCGCGACCTGCGTGTTTGTGATCGGCGGTGATCGGGTTGACCGCGTTCCGATGGTACGGTCATCTGCACGGCAAAAGGGGATCCGTACGATGAACAACTTGCTTACCGATATCGCCGGCGTCCGCGTCGGGCACGCGCATGACGCGGCGCTGGCCTCCGGCGTCACCGCCATCGTGTTCGACAAGCCGGCCGTCGCCTCTCTCGACGTGCGCGGCGGCGGGCCGGGCACCCGCGACAGCGCCCTGCTCGATCCGGTCAACACCGTCGAGGGCATCGATGCGCTTGCGCTTGCCGGCGGCTCTGCATTCGGCCTCGATGCCGCCGGTGGCGTGCAGGCGTGGCTCGCGGAGCATGGCCGCGGCTTCAAGATCGCCGACGCGGTGATCCCCATCGTTCCCGGCGCCATCGTGTTCGACCTGCTGAACGGCGGCGACAAAGCCTGGGGCCGTTTCGCGCCCTATCGCGATCTCGGCTATGTCGCCGCCGCCGCGGCTAGCACGACCTTCGCGCTAGGCACGGTCGGCGCCGGTTACGGTGCAACGACGGTCAACTACAAGGGCGGACTCGGCTCCGCTTCAGCGGTGACGGCAGGCGGTGTGAAAGTCGCGGCGCTGGCCGTGGTCAATGCCGTCGGCAGCGTCACCGTCGGCGATGGGCCATGGTTCTGGTCAGGACCATTCGAGGTCGGCAACGAATTCGGCGGCCACGGCATGCCCGCGCAGTTCACCCCGGAGATGTTGGCGATGCGCGTCAAGGGCGCCGCGACGGCTACCGCCATCGAAAACACCACGCTGGTCGCGGTGGTCACCGATGCCATCCTCAACAAGGCGCAGGCCAAACGGCTGGCGATGCTGGCGCAAACCGGCTTCGCCCGCGCCATCTATCCGGTGCATGCGCCGCTCGACGGCGATCTGGTGTTCGCCGCAGCCACCGGCGTGAAACCGATCGATCCGCTTTATGGGCTTACCGAACTCGGCACGCTCGCCGCCAACACCGTGGCGCGCGCCATCGCGCGGGGCGTCTACGAGGCGACAGCGCTGCCGTTCGCGGACGCGCTGCCCGCGTGGCGGGATCGCTTCGCCAAACGCTAAGCGACAGCTATTCGCGCGAACGCGAATGCGATCAGGCGCTGACGGACAATGTCGACGTCGTGGACGCCGCGATCGCCTGCGCCTCGCGCTTGATGGCCTGCTCGACGAAATTGTACGACGACGTTGCCGCGCTCGCGGTGGACGACACCGCTGGCGTGGTCAGCGTCACCTTGGAGCCGTCGGCGTAGGTCAATGACGTCGTCGTCGAGCCATCGCTGTTGGTAGTCGTCGTGCTGCTGGCGCCGTCAAGCGCCTGCATCAGTGGATCGGACGAACCGCCATTCCCGGCACCGCCCGCGCGATGATGATGACCGTGACGCCCGCCCTTCAGCGATGACGACATCTCGCCGAGACTGACGGAGCCATCGCCGTTCTTGTCCATTTTGCCGAACACATCGTCGGCCTGCGCCAGATTGGTGCCGCCGGCGCCGAGCGCTTTCTCGAACTCCGACTTGCTGATCTGGCCGTTGCCGTCAGCGTCCAGCAGCGAGAACAGATCCTTCAGCGCCGCATCCCTGCTCGTCGACGACGTCGATGACGGTCGCTGGCCCTGCGCGGCAAGCAATGCCCCCAGCGTATCCGATGACAGGCTGCCGGAACGCGACGAGTTGCCGGTCGCGCCGATCTGGCTCGTACTGGTCTGGGTCGCCGCTGTGCTGAAAAAATCCGCCGTCCCGCCGCCCTGTGTCGGGTTGGCGGTCGTGGCCGATGCCGATTTTTTCGCTGTCAGCGATTGTAGCATGCCCAGCGCGGACGATACGGCCCCTAAAGCAAGCAACATGGAAAACTCCCGACCCCTGCCGCCCGAGGCGGCGCTACAACGACCGGTGTTGTCTGAGCAAATTTCGTGCCGATGCCCAAGTCACTGCAGCACAACGATTTCTTTGAGCCCGCATCCGCCGGATATCGGCAAATGATGCCGAAACAGGTGCTTGGGAACGGCATTTCTTGCCCGCCCCGGCGGTGCCAAAACAGCCTCTCACCCGCAGCCGCGCGATATGGCGGTGGGCAGCTCGAAATAGCCGTTTGCCCCCATCCCGCCTGCGTGTTACCCGACCCCTTTCCAGGTCGCGTCAACATTCGGAAAGTCACCATGTCCCAGCCATTTGCGTCACGGCCGCTGGTCATCGCTCCGTCGATTCTGGCGTCGGATTTCGCCCGGCTCGGCGAGGAAGTCCGGGCCGTCGATCAGGCCGGGGCCGACTGGCTGCACCTCGATGTCATGGACGGCCATTTCGTGCCGAACATCTCGTTCGGGCCGGACGTCATCAAGGCGATGCGGCCGCATTCGAAGAAGATCTTCGACACCCATCTGATGATCGCGCCGTGCGATCCGTATCTCGAAGCCTTCGCCAAGGCTGGCTGCGATCACATCACGGTTCACGCCGAGGCCGGTCCGCATCTGCATCGCTCGCTGCAGGCCATTCGCGCGCTCGGCAAGAAGGCTGGCGTGTCGCTCAATCCGGCGACGCCGCTCTCGGCCATCGAATACGTGCTCGACCTGGTCGATCTGGTGCTGGTGATGTCGGTCAATCCCGGTTTCGGCGGTCAGGCCTTCATTCCGGCGATGGTCAACAAGGTGACCGATCTGCGCGCCATGGTCGCCGGTCGCCCGATCGATATCGAAGTGGACGGCGGCGTGGTGCCGGATGTCGCGGCGCGGCTCGCGGCGGCCGGTGCCAACGCACTGGTTGCAGGCTCCGCCGTGTTCAAGGGCGGCACCATGCAGAGTTACAAGAGCAACATCGACGCCATTCGCCACGCTGCGGCGACGGCGCGCGGCGAGATGGTTTAGTTTGACCTCAGGGTGAGGAGACGGGCGAAGCCCGGCGTCTCGAACCATGAGAATGCGTTTCAAAGATTTGGCCATCCTGCGAGACGCGCTGCGCGCTCCTCAGGATGAGGCCAGTACAGAAGACAGACTAAGAGGCACGCAATGATCCCCCGTTACACCCGCCCGGAAATGGCTTCGATCTGGGAGCCGCAGACCCGCTTCAAGATCTGGTTCGAGATCGAGGCGCATGCGGCGGACGCGCTGGCCGAGCTTGGCGTCATTCCGAAGGACGCCGCCAAGACGATCTGGGCCAAAGCCAAGGATGCGGTGTTCAATGTCGAACGCATCGACGAAATCGAGCGCGAGACCAAGCATGACGTCATCGCCTTCCTGACGCACCTCGCGGAAATCGTCGGCCCCGAAGCGCGCTTCGTGCATCAGGGCATGACCTCCTCCGACGTGCTGGACACCTGCCTCAATGTGCAGCTCACCCGCGCCGCAGACATTCTCATCGCGGATGTCGACCGGCTGCTCGCGGCGCTGAAAAAGCGCGCATTCGAACACAAGATGACACCGACCATCGGCCGCTCGCACGGCATCCACGCCGAGCCGGTGACGTTCGGTCTCAAGCTGGCCTACGCCTACGCCGAATTCTCCCGCGCCAAGGAGCGCCTGATCGCGGCACGCAAGGAAGTCGCCACCTGCGCCATCTCCGGCGCCGTCGGCACCTTCGCGCAGATCGATCCGCGCGTCGAAGCGCACGTCGCCAAGGCGATGGGTCTGGTGCCGGAGCCGATCTCGACGCAGGTGATCCCGCGCGACCGTCACGCCATGTTCTTCGCCACGCTCGGCGTCGTCGCCTCGTCGATGGAGCGCATCGCCATCGAAATCCGCCATCTGCAGCGCACCGAAGTGCTCGAGGCCGAGGAGTTTTTCTCCGAAGGCCAGAAGGGCTCGTCGGCTATGCCGCACAAGCGCAACCCGGTGCTGACCGAAAACATCACCGGCCTCGCCCGCATGGTGCGCGCTTACGTAACGCCGGCGCTGGAAAACGTCGCGCTGTGGCATGAGCGCGATATTTCGCACTCGTCAGCGGAACGCATGTTCGGCCCCGACGCCACGGTGACGCTCGACTTCGCACTCAACCGTCTCGCGGGCGTGATCGAAAAGCTGCTGATCTACCCGGCCAACATGCAGAAGAATCTCGACCGGCTCGGCGGCCTGGTGCACTCGCAGCGCGTGCTGATCGCGCTGACCCAGAAGGGCGCCAGCCGCGAGGACAGCTACAAGCTGGTCCAGCGCAACGCGATGCCGGTGTGGCGCGGCGAAGGCGACTTCCAGACGCTGCTGAAAAAAGACCCCGACGTGAAGAAGTATCTCACCGACGACGAGATCGCGGAGAAGTTCGACCTCGGCTATCACCTCAAGCACGTCGATACGATCTTCAAGCGGGTGTTTGGAGCAAGCTGACACAATGAGCGTCGTCACCGCGGTCAGCCTGAGCAAGGGACATCACTTCAGCAAGCCGAACGCGCTGGAGATCCGATTGCTGGCCGGGCTGGGCGTGGCCGGCGACGCGCATATGGGCGTCACGGTGAAGCATCGCGCCCGCGTGATGCGCGATCCGACGCAGCCGAACCTGCGACAGGTTCACCTGCTGCACGAGGAATTGCTGGACGAACTGCGCGACAAGCAATTCGTCGTGAGACCCGGCGAACTGGGCGAGAACATCACGACGCGCGGCATCGATCTGTTGGGGCTGCCGGTCGGCACACGATTGCATCTGGGCGAATGCGCTGTTGTCGAGGTCACTGGCCTGCGCAATCCCTGCGTGCTGATCGATCGATTCAAGCAAGGCGTGATGGCCGCGACCTTAGACAGGGATGCCAACGGCAACCTGATCCGCAAGGCTGGAGTCATGAGCGTGGTTGTCGTCGATGGCGATGTCCGCCCCGGTGATCCGATCCGAATCGAATTGCCGGACGGTCCGCACCAGCCGTTGAAGCCGGTGTGAGTTAATTACTCTATCGTCGCCCCTGCGCAGGGACGACGCTGCGTTGTTAAACTCACCCCGCCTCGCCGCTCACCATCCGCGCGGTGACCCGGTCACGCTTGATGAAATGGTGATAGAGCGCCGCCAGAACGTGCACCGCGATTAGCGCGGTCAACAGATAGGCGAGCCAAATATGCCAGTTCTCGTAGAAGCCAGCATCGGCACGATTTTCCGAGGTGAACTGCGGCACGCGAAATAGCCCGAACCAGTCGGCGTAATCCGGCTTGTGCGCGCCGGAATGCGCCCAGCCGAGCACGGCAACAAGGATGGTAACGACATAAAGCGAGGCATGGCCGATACGAGCGGCAATTCGCTCCCAGGCGGGCGTGTCCACCGGCAGCGCCGGGGTTGGATTGATGCCGCGCCAGATCAGGCGCGCCACCATCAACAGCAGGACGACGTAGCCGATATCGGCATGGATCGACCGATGGAAGAACTTATCAGGCCGGGGCGCCATGTGGTTCATCCACCAGCCGTAGGCCAGCATGCCGATGATGGCGAGGCCGAGACCCCAATGAAATAGCCGGGCAAGACTTCCCCAGCTTCGGTCGGAATTTTGGATCATCGAAGACCGTCGTTATCGTTTCGAACCCCACGAAGGCCACGAGTTGAGGCTTTCGGCAAGCCATAGGGCGACGCAAAGGCCGGATTGGCATCTGGAATCCTTCCAGACTAATTTTAGCGCCAGGCCACGGGCGGCTTCCTTATCGCCGCCGCAATGACAACCCACTGGTAACCGGATTGGGGTACAGTCGTAGCGTGCGGAACAATCCCACCATTCTTGTCTTTGATTCGGGCCTCGGCGGCCTCACCGTGTTGCGAGAGATCGTTCGGACGCGGCCGGATGCGCGCGAGATCTATGTCGCCGACGACGCCTATTTCCCCTACGGCCAGCATAGCGAAGACGAGATCATTGCCCGCGTGGTCCCGCTGATCGGCGACCTGATCGCGACGCATAAGCCCGATCTCGCCGTCATCGCCTGCAACACCGCCTCGACGCTGGTGTTGAGCCACCTCCGCGCGGCTTACGACGTGCCTTTCGTCGGGACTGTCCCGGCCATCAAGCCAGCATGCGCGCGGTCAAAAACCCGCCGCGTCTCGGTGCTCGGTACCCTCGGCACGGTCAAACGCGAATACACCCAGGCGCTCATCCGGGATTTCGCCCGCGACTGCGAGGTCAAACTGGTCGGCTCGGCACGTCTTGCGGCATTGACCGAGGCGGCCTTGAACGGCGAGACCATCAGCGACGGCGACATTCTTGCGGAGATCGCTCCCTGCTTCGTCGATGGCGCGTCGCGGACCGATACCGTGGTGCTGGCTTGCACGCACTATCCGCTGTTGCTCGACAGGCTGGTTCGGCTCGCTCCCTGGCCGGTCGAATGGATCGATCCGGCGCCGGCCATCGCCCGGCGTGTCGCCGATCTGCTTGGCCCCCAGCGCCCCGACAGTTCATCGCACGGCGATACGCGGCTGATTTTTACCTCGGGCAGGCAGCATCCTGCGGCGGAAGCGCTGGTGCACTCGTTCAGCCAGCCCGTGACGGCCGTGGCCTGAGGCAGACTTCCCTCGCGATGAGCGGGCTGTTAGCCTCGCTCATCCATTGGGAGGAAATGATGATCAAGAAAATCTTGCTTGGGCTGGGCGTGGTTTCGTTCGCGTTGGCTAGTACGGCGATCGCGCAACAGGGCGGCATCAAGCGCACGCCGTTGCAGAAAATCGAATTCCCGGACAAATACGTCACCGTGACCGGAATTGCCGAAATTCCCGGCGGTGGGTCGGCGGGTCGCCATACCCATCCGGGCATCGAGACCGGCTATGTACTCGAAGGCGAGACCGAACTGCTGATCGACGGCAAGCCACCGCTGCAGCTCAAGGCCGGCGATTCCTACTCGATCCCCGCCGGCGCGGTTCACGACGCCAAGGTGCATGAAGGCAAACACCTGAAAATACTCGGGGTTTACGTCGTCGAGAAGGACAAGCCGCTGGCGTCTCCGGCGAAATAATCCGTATCCGAAACTAGCATATGGTCCGCTGATCCGTGCTAGATCAGCGGACATGCAACCCAATGGCCGGGTTCGCGTTGACTATGCATGCGAGATAACAGGTAGACGATGCGCGGGACGGTTCGACGAATTTCGCCGCCGCGCCAGTTCATCATCGACCTGATGCGCGCGTCGATAGGCGTGCCGTTCGTCTCGCTCTGCCGCACGCTCGATGTCAGCCGATTGGCCGAAACCCGCGAGATCTCGCCGGTCCGTATCGGCTGGGCCGCGCTCTTCACCAAGGCCTTCTGCATTGTCGCGCGGGACGAGCCGGTGCTGCGTACGCTTTATCTGAAATGGCCGTGGCCTCATTTCTATGAACTGCCTCGCAGCGTCGGCATGGTGGCCATCGCCCGCCGTGACTTCGGCGAGGACTGCATTCTTCCACACCGGATCGGCACCGCGGACCGCCTGACGCTGGCGCACATCGACGCGGACATCCGCCACGCGCAGACCGCACCGATTGCCGACGTTCCGCCGTTCCGCAAGATGATCCGCACCACGCTGCTGCCCTGGCCGTTGCGGCGGCTGGTCTGGAGCTTTGGCCTCAACGTCGGACGGCAGCGCGCCAACTATTTCGGCAGCTTCGGTATCACATCGGTCTCGGCCTTCGGTCCCGGCGAGTTGCATGCCATCAGCCCCGGCCCCTACGTCCTGACCTACGGCGCGCTCACTCCGGACCGGACGATCGACGTGATGATCCGCTGGGACCACCGGATCACGGACGCGGCGAAGATCGCCAGCGTGCTCAGCCAGCTGCAACATGTCCTCAATACCGCGATGGTGGACGAATTGCTGGCAGACCGGCCGTCCTGCGCGCCGGAACGGGCTGTTTTGGCCGCGAGCTGAGGGAAACCGCGCAATAATCGGCCAAATTCAGCGATTCAGCACCAAAAGCGGCCGTTTCGTTTGACATTGCAGGCCATTCTCCCTAGAAAACGCCTGCTCGCGGGCCGGTTTCGGCCCGCTTTGCGTTTCGCGACCCGTGGTCCTCCCCTTAAGCTTTAAGGACGGACCTGTCGGCTCCGGGAAATTCCCGGCGCATAGGAGGGCGCGTTTCCTCAACCTTGAACTCATAGAGGACGCGATGACAAAGCGTGCAGAAGCCAAATACAAACTCGACCGCCGTATGGGCCAGAACATCTGGGGCCGCCCGAAGAGCCCGGTCAACAAGCGTGAATACGGTCCCGGCCAGCACGGCCAGCGCCGCAAGGGCAAGCTCTCCGACTTCGGCACGCAGCTCCGCGCCAAGCAGAAGCTCAAGGGCTACTACGCCAACATTTCCGAGCGCCAGTTCTACGCCATTTACGTCGAAGCGACCCGTCTCAAGGGCGATTCCGGCGAAAACCTGATCGGCCTGCTCGAGCGACGTCTCGACACCGTCGTCTACCGCGCCAAGTTCGTGTCGACGATGTTCGCCGCGCGTCAGTTCATCAACCACGGCCACGTCAAGGTGAACGGCCGCCGCGTCAACATCGCCAGCTACAAGCTGAAGGTCGGCGACGTCGTCGAGGTCAAGGAAGCCTCGAAGCAGCTTGCGATCGTACTGGAAGCCAATCAGCTCGGTGAACGCGATGTACCGGACTTCCTCGAAGTCGATCACAACAAGCAGACCGCCAAGTTCACCCGCATTCCGCTGCTCTCCGACGTGCCGTTCGCGGTACAGATGGAGCCGCATCTGATCGTCGAATTCTATTCGCGCTGATCCAGCGTCTCATCGTTCGATTACGAAAGGCCCCGGTTTTGCCGGGGCCTTTTTATTTGCGTAAGATGGCAAGCTGAATTCTCACAAAGCAATCGCAATGACCTACACCCCTGCCCCGCGCGACCCGAAGCTGCCGCCGATCCGCATCAATCTACTGTCCGACACGCAAACGCGCCCGACAGCCGCGATGCGCGAGGCGATGGCGCGTGCCGAAGTCGGCGACGAACAGATCGGCGACGATCCCACCGTCAATCTGCTGTGCGAACGCGTCGCCGCGCTGCTCGGCAAGGAGGCTGCGGTATTCATGCCCTCGGGCACCATGTGCAACGTCGCAGCGACGCTGGCGCATTGCCGTCCCGGCGATGAAATCCTCGCGCAGACGACGGCGCACATCATCGCGCGCGAAGGCGGCGCGCATGCGGCGCTTGGCGGTTTCCAGATCACGCAACTGCCCGGCGACGACGGACAGTTCACGCTCGAGACGTTTCGCGCGGCGCTGCATCCACCGACACGTTATCAGCCACCGCAGACCCTCGTCAGCGTCGAGCAGACCGCCAACATCGGCGGCGGCACGATCTGGAAGCAAGACGTCCTGAATGGTGTCACCGAATTGGCGAAGGCGCACGGCCTGATCACGCATATGGACGGCGCACGCCTGCTCAATGCCTGCGTCGCCACCGGCATCAGCGCACGCGACATGTCGGCCGGATGGGACTCGGTGTGGATCGATTTCAGCAAGGGATTGGGGACGCCAATTGGCGCGGTGCTGGCCGGATCGCGCGACTTCATCGATCAGGTCTGGCGCTGGAAACAACGCCTCGGCGGCGCGATGCGCCAGGCCGGCATCTGCGCGGCGGCCTGCGTCCACGCGCTGGATCATCACGTCACGCGATTGGCCGACGATCACGCCAACGCGCGAACGCTGGCACGCGGCCTGTCGCAAATCGCCGGCATGCAGGTGCAGCAGCCGGAGACCAATCTGGTGTTCTTCGATCCGGCCGATGCCGGGATGACCGGCGACAAGCTCGTTGCCGCGCTGGGACAACGCGGTATCTTGCTGGCGACGATGGAGGGGCGCATTCGCGCCTGCACGCATCTCGACGTGACGGGCGCGATGATCGAGGAGACGATGACCGCAGTGCGCGAAATCCTGCGCACTGCGTAAATTCACCACCACCCGTCCCGATGCCTCAGGGCAGCAATGCCTCATACACCAGCTTCTTCAGCTCACGCTGAATGCGCTGTCGCTCGGTCGGGGTCAGCTCCATCAGCAGGAAAAACATGTCCTGCTTGGGGTCGATCACGAAGTACGAACCTCCGGCGCCATCCCACTTCAACTCGCCAAGCGAGCCCGGCGGCGGCGGCTTGGCATTGCCGGGATCGGTACGGACGCCGAAGCCGAGACCGAAGCCAAAGCCATCGCCAGGGAAATAGAAGTAGTCGCGCTCGACGCCGGATTTCGGTCCGATTTGATCGGTGGTCATTTCCTTGAACGCCGCCGGGCTCAGATACTGCTTGCCGTCCAGTGACCCTTTATTGAGGATCATCCGCACGAACTGCGAGAAATCGGCTGCCGTCGACACCATGCCGCCGGTGCCGGCCTCGCGCTTCCGCACCACGTCGGGGCTATAGACGGTATAGCCTACGCGGAAATTGTCATCTTTCAGCACCGGTCGAGCGATGAGATCGCGCTTCGCCGGATCGGTAATGTAGAAACCGGTGTTCACCATCCCCAAGGGGCCCAGCAACCGTTCTTTCTCGAATTGATAGAGTGATTTTCCGGACACCACTTCGATGACACGGCCGAGAATATCGGTCGAGTGACCATAATCCCAAAGCGTCCCGGGCTGTTCTTGCAGCGGCAGCCGCGCGATACGTTCCGCGAACTCGGCGTTGTCGATATTGCCGTCGAAAATGTTTGCGTTGGCATAGGTCTTACGGACCAGACTATCGCCGTAAAATCCGTAGGTGATGCCGGAGGTGTGACGCATCAGATCGAGAATGGTGATCGGCCGTTGCAGCGGCACCAGCTCCAATTTCAAGTCGCCATTCTCGGTTTTCTTCTCGACGCCGACCTTCACGTCCGCAAATGATGGAATGTATTTCGACACTGGATCGCTCAATGCGAGCTTGCCTTCGTCGATCAGCATCATTGCCGTGACGCTGGTGATCGGCTTTGTCATCGAGAAGATGCGAAAGATCGTGTCCGGTGTCATCGGCTCCTGGGTCGCAACATCGCGAACGCCGAAGAAGCGCGAATAGACCGGCTTTCCGTGCTGTTCGATCAGCACAATGGCGCCAGGAATTTTGCCTTGCGCGATTTCGTTACGAAAGAAATCATCGATACGCGCAAGCTTCTCCTGCGAGAACTTCGCGCCGGGCGGAATGTCGAATGTACCTTCCGCGGATGCAGGAAGCGGCACGGCCGCCAGCATCAAGGCTCCCAATGCCAACAGTCGAATCCTCTGCAAACGGCTCATAGGCACGGCTCCAGTTGTTTCCTTGCGGGCAAGATGATGCCGCCGGGGTCGCTTATCAAGTGGGGCGGAGCGCCAACACCTGCCGATGCAGCACGGCGCTGGGTTCTGAGAAGCAGCAAAAGACGATCCGGCGCGGCGTGGGGACATTGGCGGCGGCGTCAATTGCCGTGGTCACGGCAATGGTTGCGGCGCGGTCGGCGGGGAAACGATAGACGCCGGTCGAAATGGCCGGAAATGCCAGCGATGTGACATCATGCGCTGCAGCCAGCGCCACCGCCCTGCGGTAGCAGGACGCCAGCGCGGCGTCCTCATTCTGGCCGCCACCATGCCAGACCGGACCGACAGCATGAATAACGTGGCGCGCAGGCAATCCGTAACCGCCGGTGAGCTTGGCATCGCCGGTCGCGCAGCCGCCGAGTGTTCGACACTCAGCCAGCAGCTCGGGGCCCGCCGCGCGGTGGATCGCGCCGTCGACTCCACCACCGCCCAACAGCGAAGTGTTCGCCGCATTGACGATAGCATCGACGCGCAATGTCGTGATATCGGCGACGACGACCTCGAAGGTCGCCGCGCCGATCGATCGCGTAAATAACGTCAGGCCGAGGCCGGGGCGCTGAGCGTGATGCCCTTTTCGGCGAACAACTTCTGCAGTTCACCCGCCTGGAACATCTCGCGCACGATATCGCAGCCGCCGATGAACTCACCCTTGACGTAGAGCTGAGGGATGGTCGGCCAGTTCGAATAGGTCTTGATGCCGTTGCGCAGGTCGGTGGAGTCCAGCACGTTGAGGCCCTTATAGCCGACGCCAACGTGATCGAGGATCTGGACCACCTGGCCCGAGAACCCGCACTGCGGGAATTGCGGCGTGCCTTTCATGAACAGCACGACGTCGTTCGACTTCACTTCATTCTCGATGAATTGCTCAATGCTCATATCCACGTCCTTTTGCGGCACCGCCCGCGCGCACCTCCGGCGAGCTCCCCGCTTGTCATATATGTAGCCTGAAACGGCGATTCATCCCAAGTAAAATGACAAAGAGGTAACTGCCGCACGGCCTAAACATCTGCTTTTCGGGACATTTTCGGCCCCTTTGGCGCTGGTTGCGGTCAATCTTGCCGGCAACCCTTTATACCGGCCACCGGCACGCCTATCTTGGAAGACCGCCCGCCGCAGCAGGGTTTTCTTCGGAACCTATGCGCCGGTGCATCGTTTTTCCCGAAACCCGGAGATGCTCGTGACGAACACTCTAACCGCTACAGCGGCGACGGCGGCTCCGGGCGTTGCGCCGTATCGCCAGTCCGGTTTGCTGCGCGAACGTCTTATCGAGGCGTTTTCGGCGGTCCGGGCGGAGACGGAACAGAGGGCCGCGCCGCTAAGTCCCGAGGATCAACTCATCCAGTCGATGCCGGACGCCAGCCCGGCCAAATGGCACCGTGCGCATACCACCTGGTTCTTCGAGCAGTTCCTGCTCGGACCACATTGTCCCGGATACCGGCCCTTCCATCCCGATTACGCCTTCCTCTTTAACTCCTATTACGTCAGCGCCGGTCCGCGCCATGCACGCGCCCAGCGCGGCCACCTCACGCGCCCCAGCGCCGACGACGTGACGCAATATCGCCAATACGTCGACGCTGCGATGATTGCCTTTCTCCGCCAGGCCGACAAAGCAACGCTGGCTGACCTTGCGCCGTTGATGGAGGTCGGTCTCAATCACGAACAACAGCATCAGGAGTTGATGCTGACCGATATCCTCCACGCCTTTGCGCAGAACCCGATCCCACCGGCCTACGACACGGCGTGGCAAGCGCCGATCGCAACACGAGACGGCGAAGACTGGATCAAGCTCAACGAAGGCATTCACAGCATCGGCCATGCCGGCGAGACTTTTCACTTCGACAATGAAAAGCCGGTGCATCGCGTCCTAGTCGGTCCGGTCAACATCGCCCGCAATCTCGTGACCAACAGCGAATGGCTGGCGTTCATGACCGACGGCGGGTATCGCACCGCGACCCTGTGGCTGATGGATGGCTTCGCCAAGGCTTCCGAAGAGATATGGAATGCGCCCGGTCATTGGCACATGGTCAATGGCGCGTGGCACGTGATGACGCTCGGCGGTTTGCGCCCCGTCGACCCCGATGCACCTGTCTCCCACGTCAGCTACTATGAGGCCGACGCCTTCGCGCGCTGGGCCGGCAAGCATCTGCCGACCGAGATGGAATGGGAAGTCGCGGCGCGCTCCGGCCAGCTCAACGATGCGTTCGGTATCGTCTGGCAATGGACCCGCAGCGCTTACGCGCCCTACCCAGGCTATCGCGCCGTCGAGGGCGCGCTCGGTGAATACAACGGCAAGTTCATGGTCAATCAACTGGTGCTGCGCGGCTCGTCGCTGGCAACGCCGGCTGGCCATAGCCGCCTGACCTATCGCAACTTCTTCTATCCACATCACCGCTGGCAGTTCACCGGACTGCGTCTCGCTGATTACGGCGACTAATCCATAGCTATCCGCGCGCTTTACAAAGCGCCTAGGAGATCATGATGAACGTGCATGCATCCGCATTGGCAAAAGGCCAGCAGCTCGATCCGCAAACGTCGGCCTTCGCGACAGACGTGCTGGACGGTCTGGCAAAGCAGCCGAAGCAATTGTCGCCGAAGTATTTTTACGACGTCACCGGCTCCGAGCTGTTCGAACAGATCACCGTGCTGCCGGAGTATTATCCGACACGCACCGAACTGGGCATTCTGCGCGATAGAGGCGCGGAGATCGCAGCCATCCTGCCTCCGCATGCCGCCCTGATAGAATTCGGAGCCGGCGCCACCACCAAGGTCCGGCTGTTGCTCGAGCAATGCTCCTTCGACGCCTATGTGCCAGTGGATATTTCCGGTGAGTTTCTCAATGCACAGGCTCGCGCCCTGCGGCAGGATTTTCCCGATCTGCTGATCCATCCGGTCACGGCGGATTTCACGTCGCCGTTCGAACTGCCCGAAGCCGTGGCGGCCATGCCGAAGGTCGGTTTCTTTCCCGGTTCGACGATCGGCAATTTCGAGCCGCATGAAGCTTGCGGCTTCCTGCGCAGTGCGCGCCAGATTCTCGGGCCGGGCGCGTTGATGCTGGTCGGTGCGGACCTCGAGAAGGATGAACGCGCGCTTTACGCCGCCTACAACGATGCCGCGGGCGTGACCGCGCGCTTCAACCTCAACCTGCTGGTCCGGATCAATCGCGAGCTCGGCGGCAACTTCGACCTGTCAGCCTTCACCCACCGCGCTATCTACAATCGCGAACGGCATCGCATCGAAATGCATCTGGTCAGCCGCAAGCCACAGACCGTTCGCATTCTCGGAAGGAATTTCACATTTCGTACCGGCGAAAGTATCCACACCGAAAATAGCTACAAATACAGCCTCGATCGCTTCAGAACGCTGGCGAAAGGCTCCGGCTGGCAACCGCGCGCGTCGTGGACCGACGCCGACGGATTGTTCTCGGTTCACGCGCTGGTGGCGTCCGAGTGATGTTTGGACATGACAGGTTTGTTCGAACCACCGAGTGACCTGGTCTCCCACACCGCAACGATCAACATGATCAACGTCGTCGTCGTCGCGAGCATCAGCGGCGTCAAAGCGGTCGCAAACGGAATCAGAACGATCAGCAGCCCAATGCCGACCAGATGCGACAGCTGGAACTGGCCGCGAATGCTGTGCTTGAACAGGATCACACCGACCAGATAGAGCAGCGGGCCGCCGATTAGGGTCAGCATTTCCTTCGGGCCGGAATGCCCCAGCGGATGTGCGAGCACCACCTCGTCACCCACCGCCGACACCACGATGCCGGCGACGATCGGCAAATGCAGGTAGGTATAGGCCAGCCGCGCCAGCCGGCCGGAATCTTCCGCGTGTGAAATATGTTCGGCACCGGCTTCGGCGCCGATATGGAAATACACCCACCACATCGCAATGCTACCGATCAGCGCCACGACGAACGCCGCGACAGTCGGCAGCGTCCATGCCGCTTCGCTGAACGTCGCCCCGGTCACCACGATGGATTCTCCGAGCGCGATGATGATGAACAGCGCGCAACGCTCCGCCATATGTCCGCCTTCGACCGTCCAGTCCTGGATGGTCGAGGCGCCAAGGAGGGGCAAGCGAAACCGCATCGCCGGCCCGCTATACTCGATCGCGAGCGCCAGCAGCCAGAGCGCGATCCGCACAGCACCGTCGGCGAAGCCACCGGCGATCCAGAACACGCCGCTAGCCACGAGCCAGATCAGGATGCGGAGGAAGTTGCGGCGCGGCCCGGTATCGGAGGCCGGCATCGCGAACAGGAAGAATAACGTGCGACCGACCTGCATCACGGCGTAAGCGAGCGCGAATACCAATCCGCGATCGCCGAAGGCTTTCGGAATCGACGTCGAGAGCAGCAGCCCGACGATCATCAGGCCGAACATCATGACGCGCACCGGCGTCTGTTCGGGATCGAGCCAGTTGGTAATCCAGGAGGTGTAGACCCACACCCACCAAACGGCGCACATCAGGATGCCGACCTGCAACGCGCCGAGCGGCGTGAAATGCGCGAGCAGCGTGTGCGAGATCTGGGTGATTGCGAAAACGAAAACGAGGTCGAAGAACAGTTCGACGTAAGTCACCCGGTTGTGTTGATGCGGTTTGCGGACACGCAGCAGGGAGCCGTTCCGCATCTCCACCATCCGTCACCTAATCCCGTTGGTCCGCCCCCGGCACCGCCGCCGCTACTCCGGCACGCCGGTCTGCAACGCCAGCGCGTGCAGCACGCCGCCCATTTGTCCTTGCAACGACTTGTAGACGGTCTGGTGTTGCTGGACGCGTGACTTGCCACGGAACGATTCCGAGATAACGGTCGCGGCATAATGGTCCCCGTCACCGGCGAGGTCGCGAATCGTGACTTGCGCGTCGGGGATCGCGGCTTTGATCATGGCTTCGATATCCCGAGCATCCATCGGCATTTTTGATCTCCAAACAACCTTCGAGCTTCGTCCCGCGGCCTGAACCGGGGTCTACTCAGTTGGACTCAAGAATACTATATCCCATCCGTCTTCAATAGCCTGTCCGGATATCCCCAACTGTCGCATGCGACGTAACGAGGCTCGCTGATGAAAACCCCCGGCCCCGACCACCCGATCACCATCACGCCCAATCGCAAGCGTATCCGCGTCTCGGTCGGCCAGACCGTGATCGCGGACACAACCCGTGCGCTGACGTTGAAGGAAGCGACCTATCCGGCGGTGCAGTATATCCCCCGCGGCGATGCCAGCATGGCCGATCTGGTTCGCTCCGGCCGGGTAACCCATTGTCCCTACAAGGGCGACGCCAATTATTACAGCATCAAGACCGACGGCCAGTTCATCGCCGACTCGATCTGGACCTATGAAACGCCCTATCCGGCCATGGCCGAAATCGCGGGCTACCTTGCATTCTACCCGGACAAGGTGGCTATCGAGGAGTTGCCGGGCGATTGAACGACCGCCCGCGCCAGCCGCGCCGAAGAGCCGGCGCGGCTGGCCTGAGCTAGGCTCGAAAGATCGTCAGGCCCAGTATAAGCAACACGAGGAAGATGACGACGAAGATGTAAAACAGCACGCGGGCGACATCCGCCGACGCGGCCGACACCCCCGTGAAGCCGAGAAGACCGGCGACAATCGACACCACCAGAAAGATCAATGCCCACTTGAGAATACTCATCCGCTGTCCTCCAGACACCTGATGCGATAACAATCTGCCGGGAACTTGGTTCCCGATCGAACGATTGCCGGGCCGGCCGATTGCAGGAGTTCTCATGAAATCGATTGCCCATTCCGCTCCCGAAATTGGTCATGAGGCAACACCGCGAGCTGCGGCGCGCAACAACGCCGTCGACCGCGCCCGAACGTTTCTCACCATCATCGTGCTCATCCACCATGCGGTGATCCCCTACACCTACTTCGGCCATACCGACCCCAAGTCGTGGCTCGGCTTCGATATGATCGTGCTAGCCACCGACAGCTTCTTCATGGCGATGTTCTTTTTCCTGTCGGGGTTGTTCGTCTGGCCAAGTCTCGCGCATCGCGTCACCGGCGCCTTTGCGCGCGACCGGCTGATCCGGTTGGGGGTGCCGTTCGTTGTCGCCGCGCTGACCGTGATACCGATCGCCTATTACGCCCTCGCGTTGCAGGAACACACCGACCTCAGCTTCAGCGAATTCTGGTGGAAGACAGTGACCGTCGGCCCGTGGCCGAGCGGTCCGGTCTGGTTCGTCTGGGTGCTGCTGGTGTTCGATATCGTGGCCGGCGTGCTGTACCGACTCAATACGCACAGCCTCGACCGGATCAACAAGCTGTCGCTCAGCAGTTGCGACGCACCAGTCAAGTTCTTCCTGTTTCTCGTCGCGGTGACGGCGATCGTCTACGTGCCGTCGCGCCTTTACTACGGACCGAGCTACTGGTTCGAGTTCGGCCCGTTTTCGGTGCAGGCCAGCCGCGTGCTGCTCTATGCCGCCTATTTCTTCATCGGCGCCGGCATCGGCGTAGCGAATTTCAGCAATGGCGTTTTGGGCGCCGATGGGCAGTTGGCAAAAAGCAGCGGATGGGGTTGGGCAGCCCTGACTCTTGTGCCCTACTGTCTGCTATGGGGCCTGATTTACATCAAGCGCGAGATCCTCGGCAATCCGGACGACCTGCCAACATGGTATGAAGCCAGCTACAGCATTTTCTTCGTCGTTTTCAGCGCAGCGATCACCTTCGCGATCCTGGCTTACTTCCTGCACTACAAAAAGACCGGCCGGAGCATGCTCGATCCGCTGCAGCATGACGCTTACGGCATGTTCCTGGTGCACTATCCGTTCGTGCTGTGGATTCAGTACTGGATGTTCGATTTCGATTGGCCGGCCATCGTCAAGGCGCTGGTCTCGTTCGTGTTGACGTTGCTCCTGAGCTGGGCGGCCACCGCCGCCCTGCGCAAGATACCGGGTTCACAACACGTGCTTTAGTTTTTGCCGGCCATATAATCCGGCAGCCAGCTTTCGAAGCCGCTGCGCAGCGCCTCGACTTTCACCGGCCTCTCGCCGGCGATGGCAATGGCGTCGCCGCCGGTCTTGCCGATCTGAACGCACGGCACTTCAACGGCTTTCAGCTTGCTCAGCACGCCCAGCAGATCGGAATCGCGAACCGTAACGACGTAGCGCGCCTGGTCCTCACCGAACCACCACGCATGCGGCACGATTGCAGCCGGCGGCGCGTCGAGATGTGCGCCGATGCCGCTGGCCATCGCCATCTCCGCCAGCGCGATCAACAGACCACCGTCTGAGAGGTCGTGCACAGCGGTTGCGGTGCCCGCATGGATCATGCCGCGCACGACATCGCCGTTGCGTTTCTCGGCGGCGAGATCGACCGGTGGCGGCGCACCCTCTTCGCGCCCGCAGACGTCGCGCAGATAGACCGACTGACCGAGCCAGCCCTGCGTGTCGCCGATCAACAGGATCGCCTGACCTTCCGCCTTGAACGCCAGCGTCGCCGACTTGGTGAAATCGTCCAGCAGTCCGACGCCACCGATCGACGGCGTCGGCAGAATGCCGCGGCCGTTGGTTTCGTTGTAGAGCGAGACGTTGCCGGACACGACCGGGAAATCCAGTGCGCGGCAAGCTTCCCCGATGCCCTTCAGGCAGCCGACGAATTGCCCCATGATCTCGGGCCGCTCGGGATTGCCGAAATTGAGATTGTCGGTGATTGCCAACGGACGGCCGCCCACGGCGGTGACATTGCGCCAGGCTTCGGCGACCGCCTGCTTGCCGCCCTCGAACGGATCGGCCTCGCAGTAACGCGGCGTGACATCCACCGTGATGGCCAAGCCCTTGGGGCCGTCCTCGATACGCACGACGGCGGCATCGCCACCGGGGCGCTGCACGGTGTTGCCGCCGATGATGTGATCGTACTGCTCCCACACCCAGCGCCGCGAGCACATATCCGGCGTCGCGATCAGCTTTTCCAACGCATCGGAAACCGGCATCGGCGGCGTCACGTCGCGCGCGTGAATGATAGCGAGCGGCGGTGTCGCGACGTGCGGACGATCGTAAAGCGGCGCTTCGTCGCCCAATTCCTTGATCGGCAGATCAGCCATCACCTTGCCGCCGTGCTTGACGACAAAACGTTTCGTCGGCGTGGTGTAGCCGACCACCGCGAAATCGAGGCCCCACTTACGGAAGATCGCCTCGGCTTCCTTTTCCTTCTCGGGCCTCAGCACCATCAACATGCGCTCCTGACTTTCGGAGAGCATCATCTCATAGGCGCTCATGCCAGTTTCGCGCGTCGGTACCGCGTCGAGATCGAGATCGACGCCGAGATCGCCCTTGGCGCCCATCTCCACCGCCGAACAGGTCAGCCCCGCCGCTCCCATGTCCTGGATGGCGATAACGCAATCCTTCGCCATGATTTCGAGACAGGCTTCGAGCAGCAGCTTCTCGGCGAACGGATCGCCGACCTGCACCGTGGGGCGCTTCTCGTCGCTGTCGTCGTCGAACTCCGCCGACGCCATGGTCGCGCCGTGGATGCCGTCGCGGCCGGTCTTGGAGCCCAGATAGACGATCGGCATGTTCACGCCGGACGCCGCCGCCAGGAAGATGCCGTCGGTGCGCGCCAATCCCACCGCCATGGCGTTGACGAGAATGTTGCCGTCGTAACGGGTGTGGAAGCGCACCTGCCCGCCGACCGTCGGCACGCCGAACGAATTGCCGTAACCGCCGACGCCGGCGACCACGCCGCTCACCAGATGCCGCGTCTTGGGATGTTCCGGCGCGCCGAAGCTCAGTGCGTTGAGACAGGCAATCGGCCGCGCGCCCATGGTGAAGACGTCGCGCAGGATGCCGCCAACGCCGGTGGTCGCGCCCTGATATGGCTCGATGAAGCTCGGGTGGTTGTGGCTTTCCATCTTGAAGACGATGGCCTGCCCGTCGCCAATATCGATGACGCCGGCATTCTCGCCCGGCCCGACCAGAACCCACGGCGCCGTGGTGGGCAGCCCGCGCAGATGGATCCGCGACGACTTGTAGGAACAGTGCTCGTTCCACATCGCGGAGAAGATGCCGAGTTCGGTGAAGGTCGGCTCCCGCCCGATCAGCTTGAGGATGCGCTCATACTCGTCTGGCTTGAGACCATGGCTGGCGACCAGTTCGGGAGTGATTTTAGGCTCGGTCAAGATCGGGGATTCCTCGCGAATGCGGCCCTGTTTACGAAGATTGCGGGCCGCGCGAAAGCACTTTTCGGGCCTCATCCCGCCGGAGTTGCGGCCAACGGCCGCTCCCCCTCCCTATTTCGGTCGGCGGCAAAATTTAGCAAGGCTTAACCACGTGGCCGATACGGTTCCCGCGAATTCGGCCCGGTCCCCTCCTCGTTCAACCGGCCCGCACGGGCAGCTACCACGGGCTGGCGCGCCGGTGACCATCAGAGTGTGGCCCGCCGGTTTTTCATGATGGATTTGAGCAATTCGCTCTCGACGCGCCTTTCATTCTCCGAAATCACCGACGGCACCCGCCTCGCTTTGACCGAGCTTCGTCCCTTCGTGATGGCACTGATGCCCGAGGTGCTGGAAGAGTTCTATGGCTTCCTCCGCCACTATCCCGACCTGCAGCGGCATTTTACCGATCCCGCGATCCAGGCTCACGCCAAAGCGGCGCAAATCCGCCATTGGGAAGAGATTATGGCCGGCACATTCGACCAGGCCTATGTGGAATCCGCGCATCGGATCGGTCACGTCCATCACCGCCTCGGATTGGAGCCGCGATGGTACATCGGCGGGTATCGCAAGCTGCTCGTGACCTTGCTGCGCCGGCTCGAAACGCGCCCGCGCGGACGCTGGCTCGGCAAGGCCGACCATGAGAAACAGGCGGCGCTGATCGACGCGCTTGTCAGCGTCGTGCTGCTCGACATGGATTTCGTCATCTCAGTCTATCTCGATGCGGGTCGGGACGAGAAGGCGAATGCGTTGCAAAACCTTTCGGATCGCTTCGAGCGGACGATTGGGCAGATCGCCGGCCGCGTCGCCGGGATGTCCGAAACGCTGAAGGGCGCGGCTGATGACCTGACCACAACGGCCAAATCGACCCAGCTAATGTCCGCCACCGTGGCCAGCGCCTCGGAAGAAGCCTCAGCCAGTGTGAAATCTGTGGCGGTCGGGACCGAAAGCCTCGAAGCGTCAGTCGGAGAAATTTCAGGGCAGGTTCAGAAGTCGCTCGAAACCGCTAACAATGCGGTGAGACAAGCCGAAATCGCCAACAACCAGATTGCTGAACTCAATCAGGCCGCCAGTCGTATCGGCGATGTCATCCAGATCATCGGCACCATCGCGCAGCAAACCAACCTGCTCGCGCTCAATGCCACGATCGAGGCCGCGCGCGCAGGCGAGTCCGGCAAAGGATTTGCGGTGGTTGCCCACGAAGTGAAGCAGCTCGCCTCGCAAACATCGAAAGCGACCGAAGAGATCACCTCCCAGATCAAGGAGATCCAGACCGTCACCGGTACCGCGGTCGCCGCCATTTCCGAGATCGCTGAAACCATCGCATCGATTTCGCAGAACTCGCAGGCGATTTCCGTAGCGGTCGATCAGCAAATGCGTGCGACCCGCGAAATCACCCACAATATCAACATGGCGGCGTCGGGATCGACCGAAGTGGCAACGACGATCGTGGACGTGAGCAAAGGCTCGGAGGACACCGAGTCCGCGGCGGCAGGCGTTCACGCATCCGCCAACGAACTGCGCTCCGAGAGCCATCAATTGCAAAGCGAAGTCGAGAACTTCCTGCTGGCGCTGCGGACGGCCTGAGCGCCGTCCTTCAGGTCACGCGGCGCGATCGAGATGCGCCGTCAAGCCTGCGAACAGGCCTCGACCGTCGGTGCAGCCCATGATGTCCTCAACGTGGTTCTCCGGATGCGGCATCATGCCGAGCACGTTGCCACGCTCGTTGACGATGCCGGCGATCGATTGCGCTGCGCCATTGATGTTGTGGGTATCGCCGACTTCACCTGTCGGCGAACAATAGCGATAGAGCACGCGGCCATCGCCTTCGAGCCGCCGGATGGTCTCTTCGTCGGCGGCATAGTTGCCTTCGCCATGCGCGACGGGCACGCGGATCACCTGCCCGGCATTGTAGCCGCGCGTGAACGGCGTATCGGAGCGCTCGACGCGCAGATGCACGTCATGGCAGATGAACTTGAGCCGTGCGTTGCGCATCAGCACTCCCGGCAGCAGGCCGGACTCGCAGAGAATCTGAAAGCCGTTGCAGACCCCGAGCACCAGACCGCCATCGGCGGCAAACTTGCGCACCGCGTCCATCACCGGCGAGCGCGCAGCGATGGCGCCGCAACGCAGATAGTCGCCGTAAGAGAAGCCGCCCGGCACCACGACAAGATCGGTGCCCGCCGGCAACGACGTCTCGGCGTGCCAGACCATCGCCGGCTCCCGGCCCGACGCCAGCCGCAGCGCGCGCGCCATGTCGCGCTCGCGATTGATACCCGGAAAAACGAGGACGGCGGATTTCATCGGCGTCAGACCTAGCTCAGCAATTCGACGCGATAGTTTTCAATGACGGTGTTCGCCAGCAGCTTATCGGCGGCATCCTTGAGCACCGCCTCGGCCTTCGCCTTGTCGGCGCCGGCGAGTTCGATGTCGAACACCTTGCCCTGGCGCACGCTGGCTATGCCCTCGACGCCGAGCGATTTCAGCGCGCCCTCAATCGCCTTGCCTTGCGGATCGAGAATGCCGGATTTCAACGTAACGGTCACACGCGCTTTCATTTGCACCAGAATTCCCAAAGGTTCGATCGGTCCCCTGACCTAGCACCGGCCACCCGGCATCACAACCGCCGCAGGCCTTACCCCCAAAAATCGGGCCTCGGATCGCCCGAATGCGGCAGCTTGCGCCGCCCCATCCGCACCTGAACGCCGCCACGGCGAATCGGTCCCCAAACGCAAAACGGGAACCATCCGGCTCCCGTTCGCGATGTGGCGGCGTTTGCCTGTCCCGCCCCGCTCAGCCCTTGACCAGCACCGGGCCGGAGCCGACGGGCCGCTCGTTCTCCATCAGGATGCCGAGCCGCTTGGCGACGTCGGTATAGGCCTCGATCAGGCCGCCGAGATCGCGGCGGAAGCGATCCTTGTCGAGCTTCTCGTTGGATTTGACATCCCACAACCGACACGAGTCGGGTGAAATCTCGTCGGCGACGATGATCCGCATCATCTCGTTCTCGAACAGCCGGCCGCATTCCATCTTGAAATCGACCAGACGGATGCCGATGCCGAGGAACAGCCCGGAGAGGAAGTCATTGACGCGGATCGCCAGCGCCATGATGTCGTCGATTTCCTGCGGCGTAGCCCAGCCGAACGCGGTGATGTGCTCCTCGGAGACCATCGGATCGTTGAGCTGGTCGTTCTTGTAGTAGAACTCGATGATCGAGCGCGGCAGCTGCGTGCCTTCCTCGATGCCGAGACGCTGCGACAGCGACCCGGCGGCGACGTTGCGCACCACCACCTCGAGCGGCACGATCTCCACCTCGCGGATCAACTGCTCGCGCATGTTGAGCCGGCGGATGAAATGGGTCGGCACCCCGATGTCGTTGAGATGCTGGAAGATATATTCCGAGATCCGGTTGTTGAGGACGCCCTTGCCCTCGATCACCTGGTGTTTCTTGGCATTGAACGCGGTCGCGTCGTCCTTGAAATGCTGGATCAAGGTGCCCGGCTCAGGCCCTTCATAGAGGACTTTGGCCTTGCCTTCATAGATGCGACGCCGACGGCTCATAGGGATGTACCGTGTGTTGTTGAAATCCATGGATTTGGTTGGCTCCGTATGATGACAGTGCGACCCACGACGGAGCTGCCGTGAAGGCCAGGGACGCGAAACAGAACGAGAACCCAACCTGACCGCAACGTAGCCGATCAGTCCCCACAGCACAATCGATCCAGCGATCCGAGGGCAGTTTTACCACACTCCCCTGCGACCATGAGGCCGTTGTTTTGGCCATTCCCGCTCTCTATCTATGCACGCGGCAAGGTTGCCGCAACATGTCGGAATTAACCATCAGGATAAGGATCGGAACCCGAATCATGACCACATTCGACAAACGCGAAGAAGGTTTCGAGAAGAAGTTCGCGCTCGACGAGGAGCAGAAGTTCAAAGCCATGGCGCGCCGCAACCGGCTGCTCGGCCTTTGGGCGGCGGAACTGCTCGGCAAGAGTGGCGACGACGCCGCCAACTACGCCAAGGAGGTCGTCGCGGCGGATTTCGAGGAAGCCGGCGATGACGACGTGTTGAACAAGGTCGCCGGCGACTTCAGCGCCAAGGGCGTCGCGATCACCCCGCAGCAGGTTCGCGTGAAGATGGACGAACTGATGATCCAGGCCATTCAGCAGGTGAAGGCGGGGTAATAACGCCGACGCGATCGGCTCCGCGAGCATCCATCGACATTCAGCCGCCGCACGAGCGACACCGTGCGGCGGCTGGTTTGTTTTCGGCCTTCCGGTGCGCGATCCGCTGGCTCTCGCATTCACCCTATTGCCCTCCCGGATAATAGGATTATATTCCGCGGCATGATCCTGCCTCATATTCCTCCCGTCATCACCCGCCTCCGCATCAAGCCCGACGAACCGGCGGAGGGACCGCCCGCGATCGACGGTCCCCGGCCACCCGGCAAGCGGCGCATCCACACCGATATGACGGTCGCGAAAGTGCGCTACCTCGTCGAAAACACCGGGCTGAGCTATCGCGAGATCGGTTTGAAGGTGGGCATCCCCCACAGCAACATCACCAACTGGAAGCGCGACTACGGCTGGCAGCGACCGCTCCATGCGCCGCGCCCATGGGACCTGATCCCGACCGCCCGTCACGGACGACGCCAGAAACTGCGCACACTGTCAGAACGGCTGCGGGCGATCGCCGAGCGCATGATCCAGGAATTGGAAGAAACGCCAGGCGTCGATCTCGACAAGCTGATGCAAGCGCTGCAGGTGGTGAAGATGGCGCGGCTCGAAGCGATGGGACGGCGTGGCAGATTCCGATCACCGGGACGCGGGATGACCGGGTTCGAATGGGCCTCGCGCGAGCAAGCCATTCGCGGCGCGCTCAAGGAAATGCGCCGCGGCGGCGTGGACATCGACCGCGCCCCGCAGGAAGCGCTGGACATGGTGATCGATGCGAACCTGCCGGTGGAGGCCGATCACCCGGCGCTGAGGGAAAGAGGGAAGAGAAAATAGCGGGGAGCGTCGCCCTCGATCTCGGCTCACCGGTTCATGCGACCGTCCGCTATTCTTCCGGGACGACCAAACGTTTCAGCAAAATTTACTGACGAGGTTTACCTTCACCATCTAGAGTTGTATGCCATGTTCTCAATTTGTTCTCGGTTCTGCAATGGCAAATGTCACCGCAATTGAATGGACGGACACAACGTGGAACCCGGTTACGGGATGCACAAAAATCAGCGCTGGCTGCGACCACTGCTACGCTGAGAGATTTTCAGAACGTTTTCGAGGCACACCCGGCCATCCATTCGAAAGCGGCTTTGACTTGACGTTGCGGCCAGAGCGTATCGCGCAACCGCTTTTGTGGCGCCGTCCGAAAATGGTGTTCGTCAACTCGATGAGTGACCTTTTTCATAAGCAAGTCCCGAGGGAGTTCATCTCAAAGGTCTTCGACACCATGGAAAAGGCCGACTGGCATACATTTCAAATTTTGACCAAACGCTCGTCGATTATGCGAAACTTTCTTCGCTCCCGTTACGGAAATGATCGCGGACCGACACACATTTGGTGCGGCGTTTCCGTTGAAGACGGAAAGCGTAGGGCTCGCATTCAACACCTTCAAGAAGCACCTGCCGGGGTACGGTTTCTTTCGATAGAACCTCTTATCGATGATGTGGGGATTCTCGACCTAGACGGAATTGATTGGGTGATTGTCGGTGGTGAAAGCGGCCCCGGCGCTCGCGAGATGCGCGTCGAATGGGTTCGCGATATACGCGACCAATGCACTGAAAAAGGAGTCGCGTTTTTCTTCAAGCAGTGGGGCGGGATGCGTCCTAAGTCGGGCGGGCGAGAACTGGACGGACGCGAATGGGATCAATTTCCGACTCGCCGAAAATTTTTTATGGCGGCCGAGTAGATGGTTGCGATCCACGATTATCAGGGTCGCGAACAAGCCTACGTTAAGCACGTATTCTTAGAACGCTACCTCGAACGTCTCGTTCATAAGACGGCAAGCAGGTACGATCGCATCGTATATGTCGATGGCTTTGCAGGACCTTGGCAAAGCGCAAATGAGCAATTTCAAGACACCTCATTCGGAATAGCGCTCCGCGCCCTACGGCAGGCGAAGGCTACCTGGAAAACCAATGGGCGCGAGGTGAAGATGTCTGCCTATCTGGTTGAGCAAGATTCTGCGGCCTATGACCGTCTTGCTGGAGTTGCTACGCGATACCCGGATGTCGAGGTGAAAACCTTTCACCACGATTTTTTGAAAGCTCTTCCTGCAATTCTTGAAATTATTCCATCTCAGGCATTTGCATTCTTCTTCATCGATCCAAAAGGATGGCGCTTTCGTTTGCACGATCTGGCAAAGATGCTGCAGCGTGATCATTCTGAGGTGATCTTCAATTTTATGTTCGACTTCATCAATCGCGCAGCAAGCATGAAAGACTCAGCCATTGAGCAAGGCGTTGACGAACTGATCCCGTATGGAGGTTGGCGGAAAAAGCTAGAACAGGCCGAAGAGCGAGGAGCAACTTCTGAAGATCGAAAGGCCATCCTCGTCGATGCATTCGGTGAGAGCTTGGCTAAAATAGGTTCTTACAACTACGTCGCTGAGACGACCGTTCTGAAACCTCTAAGCGACCGGGCCCTCTACTGCCTCTGCTACGCAACGCGGCACCCGAAAGGAATCGAAGTTTTTAGGGACTGTCAATTGAAAGCCTTGCACGAGCAGGCCAAAGCACGGGCGGCAACTAAGGTTAAACATGCCGAAGCGATTACTGGTCAACGTGAGATTTTCGAATCTCTCCACGAGATGGCTCCGAATGTTCTCGAGACCAAACTGTCCGCTGCGAGAAGGATGGCAGAAAAAACGCTTTTGGAATTGACGCCTGCTGCACCCGCATCAGCCAAGTACGCACACATTTGGCCGCAAGTACTCGCAAAGCACATAGTGCGGCTTCCGGATGTTAATCGAATTGCGGCCCGGCTCCGAACTGAGCAAAAGATTATTTTTCCCGAGTGGGAGCCCGGAAAGCGCGTGCCGCAACCAAACTATAAAATGCACAAGTAATCGTACAGCCCCTCACCCCACCCTCTCCGCCAACCCATCCAACACATCCACCAGATCGGCTTCGATCGCCGCGGCTTGGAGTTCGACGACGCGATAGTCGCGCGCCGCCAGCCACGCGCTGCGCGCGGCGCGATCGTTGGCAATGGCTTCGCTCTCGTCGGCGTTGACGATCTCGATGGCGATGCGGTGCACGAACGACACGAAGTCCGGGATGTGCCGCCCCACCGGAGTCTGCCGCTTGAACTGCCCGGCGAAGCGCCGGTCCGAGGTCAGCGCCTTCCACAGGATGCGTTCGGCATCGGTGGGATTGCGCCGTAGCAACCGCGCCAGCCCGCGCACGCTGCTGCTTTGCGAGGGGTCGGCGCCCGCGCCCTGCTCGGCGAGCAGCGCCCGCAGCCGCGTCGCCTGCGCGCCATCGAGCACGCCGCCCTTGGCCGGCCCCTTGCGGCCTTCGGCAATCGCCATCACCACGCCGTGCAGCGTGTGCATGTCCTGCTTGGTCGGCTCCATCCGGGTGAAGATGTTGCGCAGGTTCACCAGCATGGTGTCGCGCTTCTCGGCCGGGCGGAGAAACTCCACCTTGTCGAGTTCGCGCACCAGATTGTCGAAGAACGCCTGCATCTGGTGCTGCGAGGCGCGCTCGGAGCGCTCCGGCATGGCGAACGGCAGCGCGCCCTGCGTCGCCAGCTTGAACCACTCGTAGCCGAGCAGCAGCACCGCCTGCGCCAAATTGAGCGAGGCAAAGCCGGGATTAACCGGATAGGTGATGATGCGGTCGGCGAGCGCCACCTCCTCGTTCTGCAGGCCGTAGCGCTCGCGGCCGAACAGGATGCCGACGGTGCCTCCGCCGGCGATCTGCCCGCCCATCTCCTTGACGGCGGCTTCCGGCGCCACCACCGGCTTGGCCTGATCGTGCGCCCGCGCCGTGGTCGCAAACAGCAGCGCGCAATCGGCCACCGCCTCCTGCACGGTGTCGAACAGCTCGACGCGATCGAGGATGTGGTCGGCCCCGGCCGCCGCCCGCTGCGCGCTGAGATTCGGCCAGCCGTCGCGCGGGTTGACGATCCGCAGCCGCGTCAGCCCGAAATTGCCCATGGCGCGCGCCGCCATGCCGATATTCTCGCCGAGCTGCGGTTCGACCAGAACCACCACGGGGCCTTCGATGGTTTTGCCGGTCTTTGTTTTGTCGGTGCCTGAACCGGACATGTCACGTCACTTCCTGGTATCGCTACGTTTAACGGTCCGCCCGGGCCCATCCCAGACGGCTTGATATGCGAATTTATCAAATAAATCCGCAGTTTAGATAGTTCTCTTCATCTTAAGCCGAAATTGGAGGCAACCCGCGCGGCGCTTGCCGCATCGGCGCCCGAGGGCCGCCGCGGAATCTCTCCAATCTCCCTGTTGCGAAAGAACGGTTGAGCTTTCGCAGCTTCTCCTGCGGTGCTATAGCCCCCGCGTCAACCCAAGCCCAAATCAGCCGCGAAAAGCGCACTCCGAAAAGGCCCGATTCCCCATGGCAAAAATCAAGGTGACCAACCCCGTCGTCGAACTCGATGGCGACGAGATGACCCGGATCATCTGGCAATACATCAAGGACAAGCTCATCAATCCTTTCCTTGATATCGACCTGCAATATTACGACCTCGGAATCGAGTATCGCGACAAGACCAACGACCAGGTCACCATCGACGCCGCCAACGCCATCAAGAAGGTCGGCGTCGGCGTCAAGTGCGCCACCATCACCCCGGACGAAGCGCGGGTGAAGGAGTTCAACCTCAAGCAGATGTGGAAGTCGCCGAACGGCACCATCCGCAACATCCTCGGCGGCGTCATCTTCCGCGAGCCGATCATCTGCAAGAACGTGCCGCGCCTGGTCCCCGGCTGGACCAAGCCGATCATCATCGGCCGTCATGCCTTCGGCGACCAGTACCGCGCGACCGACATCAAGTTCCCCGGCAAGGGCACGCTGTCGATGAAGTTCGTCGGCGAGGACGGCACCGTGATCGAGCGCGAGGTGTTCCAGGCCCCCGGCAGCGGAGTCGCCATGAGCATGTACAATCTCGACGATTCCATCCGCGATTTTGCTCGCGCATCGATGAACTACGGCCTGTCGCGCGGCTATCCGGTGTATCTGTCGACCAAGAACACCATCCTCAAGGTCTATGACGGTCGCTTCAAGGATATCTTCCAGGAGATCTACGACACCGAATTCAAGACCGCGTTCGAAGCCAAGGGCCTGACCTACGAGCACCGCTTGATCGACGACATGGTGGCGTCGGCGCTGAAGTGGTCCGGGGGCTACGTCTGGGCCTGTAAGAACTACGACGGCGACGTGCAGTCGGACACCGTGGCGCAGGGCTACGGCTCGCTCGGCCTGATGACTTCGGTATTGCTGACGCCGGACGGCAAGGTGGTCGAAGCCGAAGCTGCCCACGGCACCGTGACGCGCCACTACCGCGAACACCAGAAGGGCAAGGAGACCTCGACCAACTCGATCGCGTCGATCTTCGCCTGGACCCAGGGTCTCGCCCATCGCGCAAAGCTCGACAACAACGAAGCCTTGGCCAAGTTCGCCAAGACCCTGGAGCGGGTTTGCGTCGATACCGTTCAGTCCGGCTACATGACGAAGGATCTGGCGTTGCTAGTCGGCGCCGATCAGCGCTGGCTCTCGACCACCGGCTTCCTCGACAAGGTCGCCGACAATCTCACCAAGGCGATGGCAGCAGCCTGACGCCTCGATCAACGACTCTAAAAAGGGTGGTGCGGGTTGCCCGTGCCACCCTTTTGATTATGTGACCTCGAATTCTATTGGATGCTGGAGTTCACCGGATAATGACGCGGAACCAATTCCACTTCTTCCATCCCTTCCGGGTGCGTTACTCGGAGATCGACGGCCAGGGTGTCGTCTTCAACGCGCATTATCTGACCTACTACGACACCGCCATTACCGAATACTTCCGCGCCCTCGGCTTCGACCAGTATGCCGATGCGCAGAAGACCGGGATGGACTTCCACGTCGTCAAGTCGGTGATCGAATACAAAGCGCCGATCCGCTTCGATCAGGAAATCGAAGTCGGCGCGCGAGTCGCACGGATCGGCACGTCGAGCCTTGTCTTCGAACTCGCCATTTTTCCGAAAGGCGAAGACAAATTGTTCGCCACCGGCGAAATCGTCTGGGTCAACACCAATCAGCGCACACATCGGCCCGCCCGGATTTCCGACGAGGTTCGTCAGATGATCACGGCCCGCGAGCCGGAACTCGCGGGCTGATCACGCCGCCGATGGCCGATTGCTGCCGACGGGTTCGGCGGTATCGGCAGCAGCATCCGATGCGATTTGCGCCAGCATCGCACGGGCGATTTCCATTTCGCCCATGATCACCGATGTTGCGCCGTGAAACTTGAGGTGGGCGATCTCCTCTTCAGAATGCGCGCGCGCGATGATCGGCAGGCTGGGGCTGATCGCCCTCGCCTTGGCAACGATCTGACCACCCTCGAAAGCATCGGGAATAGCGACCAGCAGGCCGCGCGCGGCGCCGACGTTCGCCGCTTGCAACATATCAGGCGCAGCAGCGTTGCCGGTGATGACTTCGACGCCTTCCTGTTTGAGCCGTTCGATGGTGCCGGGATTATCCTCGATCACCAGCAGCGGCGTTTGTGCATCGCGTAGCGCCCGGCTGACGACGCTACCGACGCGGCCATGACCGACCAGCACCACGTGATTACTCAACGCAGAGATCGGCAATGGTTCGCGCGGCACGGGACGCGCCTCACCCGCTGGCTTGATGCCACCAGAAGCTGCCGGCTCCTTATCCTTCAGGAAGCGACCGAGCAACTCAAACCATAGCGGATTGAGCATGATCGAGATTATGGCGCCGGCCAGCACGAGGTCCCGCCCGCGATCCGTCATAAGCCCGAGGCTGACGCCGAGCGTCACCAGAATGAAAGAGAATTCGCCGATTTGAGCCAGGCTCGCGGAGATGGTCAGCGCCGTGGAGTTCGGATGGCCGAACAGCCGCACGATGGCGAATGCCGCCAGCGATTTGCCGACGAGAATGATGAACAGCGTCGCCAGCAGCGGCAGCGGCTCCTTCACGATGATCGCCGGATCGAACAGCATTCCCACCGAGACGAAGAACAGCACTGCGAAGGCATCGCGCAACGGCAGCGTTTCGTTGGCGGCTCGCTGGCTGAGCTCGGACTCGCTCAGGATCATGCCGGCGAAGAACGCACCCAGCGCGAACGACACATCGAACAGGGTCGCCGCGCCGAATGCAACGCCAAGTGAGATGGCGAACACCGCCAGTCGAAACAATTCGCGCGAACCGGTATGTGCGACGTAATGCAGGATCCACGGAATGACCCGCCGCCCGACCACCAGCATGAACACCACGAATGCCGCCACCTTGCCGAGCGTGATGACAATCGGCCAGGCCAGCGCGCGCCAGTCGGCCATTGCTCCCGCATCGCCGTTGAGCAATCCCGCGAGCGCCGGCAGCAGCACAAGGGTCAGCACCATGGCGATGTCTTCGACGATCAGCCAGCCGACGGCGATACGTCCGCGCTCGGTTTCGATCAGCCGCCGTTCCTGCATGGCGCGCAACAGCACCACGGTGGATGCCGTCGACAGCGCAAGGCCGAACATGATGCCCTTGCCGGTACTCCAGCCGAGTGCCCAGCCCAATCCCCAGCCCATCACGGTGGCCGCCGAAATCTGCACGACGGCGCCGGGCAGCGCGATGGCGCGGACCGACCACAAATCCTTCAGTGAGAAATGCAGCCCGACGCCAAACATCAGCAGAATGATGCCGATTTCGGCCAGTTCGTTGGCGATATTCTGGTCGGCGACGAAACCGGGCGTAAACGGTCCCATCACCACGCCAGCCAACAGGTAGCCTACCAAGGGTGAAACTCGGACACGCTGGACCAGCGCTCCGAAAACAAACGCCAGCACGAGGCCGACGACGACAGTCGAAATCAATGGAGTGTTATGATGCATGAGGCATAATGTTGCATGAGCGAACATGATGCCAGCAGGTTATCGGCTACCCATCGCCGCACCAATCAGTGGTGCGGCGCGATTCTCAGGCGCCGAGGGCCTGTTCGATCGCCGCCAGCGCCGCATTGGCCTTGGAGCCGTCTGGGCCGCCGGCCTGCGCCATGTCGGGGCGGCCACCGCCGCCCTTGCCGCCGAGTGCCTCGGAACCCTTCTTGACCAGATCGACGGCATTGAAGCGCGAGGTCAGGTCGTTGGTGACGCCAACGACGATACCCGCCTTGCCGTCGCCGGTGACGCCGACAATGGCGACAATGCCCGAACCAAGCTGTTTCTTGCCGTCATCGGCCAGGCTCTTGAGATCCTTCATCTCGATGCCTTCGACTGCGCGCGCCATCAGCTTGACGTTACCGACCTCGCGCACGCCTGCCTCCGCCGCTGAACCGGCGGCGCCGCCGCCGCCCATCGCCAGCTTCTTGCGGGCATCGGACAGATCGCGCTCCAGCTTCTTGCGCTCTTCGAGAAGCGCGGCGATGCGTGCCGGCATGTCATCCAGCGTGGTGCGCAGTTCAGCGGCTGCCGTTTTCGCGGTGTGAATGACGTTATTAGCGGCCTGCCGGGCCTGATGCCCAGTCAGCGCCTCGATGCGTCGAACGCCGGAGGCCACCGCGCTTTCGCCGGTGATCGAAATCAGACCGATGTCGCCGGTGCGCCGCACGTGAGTACCGCCGCACAGTTCGACCGACCAACCCAGCGCATTGCTCTCCGGAGCCTTGTTGCCCATCGAAACGACACGCACTTCGTCGCCGTACTTTTCGCCGAACAGCGCACGCGCTCCGGACTCGCGGGCCTCGTCGAGTGCCATCAGGCGCGTCACCACTTCGCCGTTCTCGAGCACCACCTCGTTGGCGATGTCCTCGACGCGTCGCAATTCGTCCGGTGTAATCGGCTTGTTGTGCACGAAGTCGAAGCGAAGCCGCTCCGGCGCCACTAGCGAACCGCGTTGCGCGATATGATCGCCGAGCACCTGACGCAACGCTTCATGCAACAGATGCGTCGCCGAGTGGTTGGCGCGAATGGCGCTGCGGCGCGCATGATCAACGTCGAGTTGCAGCGCCGCGCCCGGCTTCAGCGTGCCCTGCTCCACGGTGCCGAGATGCACGAACACGTCGCCGGCCTTCTTCTGCGTCTCGGTGATGCGCACCTTGACGCCCTCACCAACCATGGCGCCGATGTCGCCGACTTGACCGCCGGACTCCGCGTAGAACGGCGTTTGATTGAGAATAATGGCGCCGCTGTCGCCGGCCTTGAGCTGATCGACTTCCTTGCCGTCCTTGACCAGCGCGGCAACCACGCCTTCGGCGGTCTCGGTCTCATAGCCGAGGAATTCGGTGGCGCCCAGCTTCTCGCGCAGCGGATACCAGATCGATTCCGTCGCAGCCTCACCCGAGCCGGCCCATGAGGCGCGCGCCTTCTCGCGCTGGCGATCCATGGCGTCGGTGAACGAGGCGATATCCACGCCGATGCCGCGCGTGCGCAACGCATCCTGCGTCAGGTCCAGCGGGAAGCCGTAGGTGTCGTAAAGCGTGAAGGCGGTTTCGCCATCAAACATGTCGCCCTTCTTGAGCGAACGGCTCTTGTCGTCGAGGATGGTCAGCCCACGTTCCAGCGTCTTGCGGAAGCGGGTTTCTTCCAGCCGCAAGGTTTCCTCGATCAAGGTTTCGGCACGTACCAGTTCGGGATAGGCCTGTCCCATCTCGCGCACCAGCGCCCACACCAATCGCCACATCAGCGGCTCTTTGGCACCGAGCAATTGCGCGTGCCGCATGGCGCGACGCATGATCCGGCGCAACACATAGCCGCGCCCTTCGTTCGACGGCAGCACGCCGTCGGCAATCAGGAACGACGAGGCGCGCAAATGGTCGGCGATGACGCGCAGCGAGGCTTTCTGCTCACCGTGCGGATCGGCCCCGGTCAGTTCGGCGATGGCCCGGATCAGCGACGCAAACAGGTCGATGTCGTAGTTATCGTGCTTGCCCTGCAGCACCGCGGCGATGCGCTCGAGCCCCATGCCGGTATCGATCGACGGTTTCGGCAATGCGTTACGCACGCCGCCCTCGAGTTGCTCGAACTGCATGAAGACGAGATTCCAAATCTCGATGAAGCGATCGCCGTCTTCATCGGGCGATCCCGGCGGGCCGCCCGGAATATGATCGCCATGATCGAAGAAGATTTCCGAGCACGGACCGCATGGACCGGTATCGCCCATCTGCCAGAAATTATCGGCTCCCGCGATGCGGATAATGCGCGACTCCGGTAGCCCCGCGATCTTCTTCCACAGCCTGAACGCCTCATCGTCGTCGATGTAAACGGTCGCGGTCAGCCGCTCTTTCGGCAGACCGTATTCCTTGGTGATGAGATTCCACGCCAGTTCGATGGCGCGTTCCTTGAAGTAGTCACCAAACGAGAAGTTGCCGAGCATCTCGAAGAAAGTGTGATGCCGCGCCGTGTATCCGACGTTGTCGAGATCGTTGTGCTTGCCGCCGGCGCGAACGCACTTCTGCGACGTGGTGGCGCGGTGATACGGACGCTTCTCGACGCCGGTGAAGACATTCTTGAATTGCACCATGCCAGCATTGGTGAACATCAAGGTCGGATCGTTGCGCGGTACCAGCGGTGAGGATGGCACGATCGCGTGGTCGTTTTTCGCGAAGTAATTCAGAAACGCCGACCTGATTTCGTTAACGCCACTCATGTTCGTCCAATCGCACCCAGCGTGTCGCGGCCCCGCCGCATCGATGACAGTTCAAGCGCATGATCCGCCGTACAATGGACGGTCGCCAAACCTCCATGCACGCATTGCAATATGGGAGCATTGAGCCGGATACAAAGCCTGCCATGGCTCCCACGTTTGCGCCCCAGCCCACCGCTTTTAGACGGCGGGAATACCGCTGTCCAGAAAATGGGCTCCGGATCAGGGAGTTGCGGCCGCCGCTTTGTGCCGTTGATAACTCAACAGTGCGTTGACAGCCGAAGGGAAGCCGTGTTTTGGGTGTCCCGTACGATGAATCACGTCGGGAGAGATCGGCTTAGGCCGGCGCCGAAGGAGCAACCGCCCCGGAAACTCTCAGGCAAAAGGACCGCGTGATTTAACTGCATCTGGAAAGAGACCGACCGGCGCCGATCGTCCGGGAGGTCCGCCGACGGGATAATACTCTCAGGCACAGCGACAGATGGGGCTTCGACCGGTTTTCAGGGAATTTCCCCTGATAGCCACCTGGAGCCTCACGATGTCTGCGCACGACACCGCACTCGCCCCCTTGAAACAAACTCCGCTGCACGCGCTGCATCTGGCACGCGGCGGCAAGATGGTTCCATTTGCCGGATACGACATGCCGGTACAGTACACGTTAGGCGTGCTCAAAGAGCATCTGCACACGCGTGCATCAGCCGGACTTTTTGACGTGTCGCATATGGGCCAGATCGCCCTGCGGCCGAAGTCCGGCAAGGTGGAAGATGCTGCGCTCGCGCTGGAACGGCTGGTGCCGCAGGATATCGTCGCGGTTGCGCAGGGCCGGCAGCGTTACGCCCAGTTCACCAACGCGGATGGCGGCATCCTCGACGACCTGATGGTGGCCAATTTTGGCGACCACCTGTTCGTAGTCGTCAACGCCGCCTGCAAGGCCGAGGACGAAGCCCTGCTGCGTGCCGCGCTTTTCGACACCTGCATCATCGAGCCGTTGACCGAACGCGCGTTGATCGCTTTACAGGGGCCGAAGGCCGTTGCGGCACTGACGCGGCTTTGTCCGGAAGCCGCCGCGATGCGCTTCATGGATGCCGGGCCGCGCCGGGTGATGGGCCTCGACTGTTTCGTCTCGCGCTCAGGCTATACCGGCGAGGACGGTTTCGAGATTTCGGTTCCGGCCGCCGATGCCGAAGCGCTGGCCACCGCCCTGCTCGCCGACGATAACGTCACCCTGATCGGACTCGGCGCACGCGACAGCCTGCGGCTCGAGGCCGGCTTGTGTCTGTACGGCCACGATATCGATACCACGACGACGCCGGTCGAAGGGGATCTGGTCTGGTCGATTCAAAAGAGCCGTCGCACCGGCGGCGCACGCGCTGGCGGGTTCCCCGGCGCCACGAAGATTCTCACGCAAATCGACACCGGCGTTGCGCGCAAGCGCGTCGGCCTCAGGCCTGAAGGCCGCGCACCGGTGCGCGAAGGTGCGCCCTTGTTTGCCGACGCGAGTTCTGGCGAGCAAATCGGCAGTGTGACTTCCGGCGGTTTCGGCCCAAGCGTCGGCGCACCGATCGCCATGGGCTATCTGCCGAGTTCAGAGGCCGCCATTGGCGGCACAGTTTTTGCTGAAGTTCGCGGACAGCGCTTGCCGCTGCGCGTTGCCGATCTCCCCTTTTTTCCCCACAGCTACAAGCGTTGAGGATTGACCATGACCACGCTCTACACCGCCGATCATGAATGGCTTGCCGTCGACGGCGACGTCGTCACCGTTGGCATCACCAATTACGCGCAGGAGCAGCTTGGCGACATCGTCTTCGTCGAACTGCCGAAGGTCGGACGTCAACTGAACAAGTCAGAGGCAGCCGCGGTTGTCGAATCCGTCAAGGCAGCCTCCGACGTCTACGCACCGATCACCGGCGAAGTCGTCGAGGTCAACGATGCCGTGAGCGGCGAACCGGCACTGATCAATACCGACGCCGACGGCAAGGCGTGGCTGTTCAAGCTGCGCATCGCCAACAAGAGCGAACTCGACGGCCTGATGGATGCCGCCGCTTATAAGGCCCACACCGCTTGAGGATGTCGTCATGACCAAGCACAGCCTGCTCGCCAACGAAGCCGCGACTAACTTTGCGCGCCGCCATATTGGCCCCTCGCCGCGAGACATCGACGCTATGCTGACCAGCGTCGGTGCATCGAGCCTCACTGCGTTGATGAGCGAAACGCTGCCGCCGTCGATCCATCAGCAGGCGCCGCTCGATCTCGGCCTTGCGCTGAGCGAGACCGAAGCGCTGGCGCACATGAGCGAACTGGCTGCGCGCAACGAGGTTTTCACCTCGCTGATCGGCCAAGGCTATTCCGGCACCATCCTGCCCGCGGTGATCCAGCGCAACATTCTGGAAAATCCAGCGTGGTACACGGCGTACACACCATACCAGCCGGAAATCAGCCAGGGTCGGCTCGAAGCGCTGTTCAATTTCCAGACCATGATCTGCGACTTGACCGGGCTCGATGTCGCCAACGCGTCGCTGCTCGATGAAGCGACCGCCGCTGCCGAAGCGATGGCGCTGGCCGAGCGCTCCGCGCACGGCAATGCCAAGAACGAAGTCGGCGCGTTCTTCGTCGACCACGAGGTGCATCCGCAGACGCTGGCAGTGTTGCGCACGCGCGCCGAGCCGTTGGGCTGGACCTTGATCGTCGGCGATCCGTTGCACGATCTGGAGAATACCACCGTTGTCGGCGCACTGCTGCAATATCCCGGCACGTCCGGCGCCGTGCGCGACTTGCGTCGAGCGATCGCTGCAGTCCACGCACAGGGCGGCCTCGCTATCGTCGCCGCCGACCTGCTGGCATTGACGCTGCTGGCGTCGCCGGGCGAACTCGGTGCCGACATCGCCATCGGCTCGGCACAGCGCTTCGGCGTGCCGATGGGTTACGGTGGACCGCATGCCGCTTACATGGCGGTGCGCGACAATCTCAAGCGGTCGCTGCCGGGACGTCTGGTCGGACTTTCGGTCGATTCACGTGGCGAGCCGGCCTATCGCCTCGCGCTGCAAACGCGCGAGCAGCACATCCGCCGCGAGAAGGCGACATCCAACATCTGTACCGCGCAGGTGCTGCTGGCGGTCATCGCCTCGATGTACGCGGTCTATCACGGACCGGAAGGTCTGGCGCAGATCGCACGCAACGTGCATCGCCGCGCCGCGGTGCTGGCTGCCGGCTTGCAGCAACTCGGCTTTGCACCGCAAAGCGCCGCGTTCTTCGATACCGTGACGGTGCACGCCAGCGACAAACGCAACGACATCGTCGCGCGCGCGCTCGATGAAAGGCTGAACCTGCGCGGCATCGGCGACCATGCCATCAGCATCGCGCTCGACGAGACCACGACACCGGCGATTGTCGAAGCGGTGTGGCGCGCGTTCGGCGGCAAGCTATCGTACGCCAACGTCGAAGCGCAGGTTGGTGACACGCTGCCTGCCGAACTGAAGCGCGAAGGCAGTTACCTCACGCATCCGGTGTTCCACGCCCATCGCTCGGAAACCGAGTTGCTGCGCTATATGCGCAAGCTTTCGGATCGCGATCTCGCGCTCGACCGCGCCATGATCCCGCTCGGCTCCTGCACCATGAAGCTGAACGCCACCACCGAGATGGTCCCGCTGACATGGCCAGCATTCGGCAACCTGCATCCGTTCGCACCGCGCGCACAGGCCGACGGCTATCACGCGCTATTCAAACGGCTTGAGAGTTGGCTCGCGAACATCACCGGCTACGACGCCGTGTCGCTGCAGCCGAATTCCGGCGCGCAAGGCGAGTACGCCGGACTGCTGGCAATCCGCGGCTATCATGCTTCGCGCGGCGAGCCGCATCGCAAAGTGTGCCTGATCCCTTCGTCCGCGCACGGCACCAATCCGGCGTCGGCCAGCATGGCGGGCATGGATGTCGTCGTCGTCGCATGCGACAAGCAAGGCAATGTCGATGTCGCCGATCTGCGGGCCAAGGCGACACAGCATGCCGCCAAGCTCGCGGCGGTGATGATCACCTATCCATCGACGCACGGCGTGTTCGAGGAACACATCCGCGACATTTGCGATATCGTCCACGGCCATGGCGGTCAGGTCTATCTCGATGGCGCCAACCTGAATGCGCAGGTCGGACTTGCACGCCCCGGCGAATACGGTGCCGACGTCAGCCACCTTAATCTGCACAAGACGTTCTGCATCCCGCACGGCGGCGGAGGCCCCGGCATGGGACCGATCGGCGTCAAGGCGCATCTCGCTCCGTTCCTGCCTGGCCATCCCGCGATCGATGGCGGCCGGGCGCCGGTCGGCCCGGTCTCCGCTGCGCCCTACGGCTCGGCCTCGATCCTCACCATCTCGTATCTGTACATTCTGATGATGGGCGGCGAAGGCCTGACCCGCGCCACCGAAGTCGCGATCCTCAACGCCAACTACATCGCGGCACGGCTCGATCCGCACTTTCCGGTGCTCTATCGCAACGAACGCGGTCGCGTCGCCCACGAATGCATCGTCGATCCGCGTGCGCTGAAGACAACCACCGGAGTCACTGTCGACGATATTGCCAAGCGGCTGATCGATTACGGCTTCCATGCGCCGACCATGAGCTTCCCGGTGCCGGGCACGCTGATGATCGAGCCGACCGAATCCGAATCGAAAGCGGAGATCGATCGCTTCTGCGACGCGATGATCGCGATCCGGCACGAGATCGCCGATATCGAGTCGGGTCGATGGAAGGTGGAAGCATCGCCGCTGCGTCATGCGCCACATACCGTGCACGACATCGCCGACGACAAATGGGACCGGGCTTATTCGCGCGCCGATGGCTGCTTCCCGGCCGGCACATCGCGCACCGACAAATACTGGTCGCCGGTCGGCCGCGTCGATAACGTTTATGGCGATCGCAATCTGGTCTGCTCGTGTCCGCCGGTCGAGGATTACGCACAGGCCGCTGAATAATCAGGCGGCGCCAAGCATTCGGCACACGGCCAAGCGCGCACCTGTCCAACTCACATCGGTTGGGCAGAGGCGGTTGGAAAGGGCCGGTTGGAAAAGAGACTCGTAAAACCAAACAGGCACTGCGGACGTCGGCAACTCAACGTCCGCAGCGCCTGCCGGTCGAGAAACTCAAGTTACGCAAACTCAAGTCTCCTAAAACTCCTAAAGCTCAGTCTTCCGCCGGCTCCTCGCCATCGGCATCGCGCTCGGGGCTGCCGACCAGAATCTGATCGGCCAGCAAACCGGAGTTCTGCCGGATCGCGGCTTCGATCTTGGCGGTCATCTCGGGATTGTCGCGTAGGAACGATTTGGCGTTTTCGCGTCCCTGCCCCAGTCGCTGGCTGTCATAGGAAAACCAGGCGCCGGACTTCTCGACGATGCCGGCCTTGACGCCGAGATCGAGAATCTCGCCCATCTTGGAGACGCCTTCACCGTACATGATGTCAAACTCGACCTGCTTGAACGGCGGCGCCAGCTTGTTCTTCACCACCTTGACGCGGGTCGAATTGCCGATCACCTCGTCGCGCTCCTTGATGGCACCCGTGCGGCGAATATCCAGCCGTACCGACGCATAGAATTTCAGCGCATTGCCGCCCGTAGTGGTTTCCGGTGAGCCGTACATCACACCGATCTTCATGCGGATCTGGTTGATGAAGATCACCATCGTGTTGGACTTGTTGATCGATGCAGTCAGCTTGCGCAGCGCCTGGCTCATCAGCCGCGCCTGCAGGCCGGGCAAGGCATCGCCCATCTCGCCTTCGAGTTCGGCGCGCGGCACCAGCGCAGCGACCGAATCGACGATCAGTACGTCGATGGCGCCGGAGCGCACCAGCGTGTCGGCGATCTCGAGCGCCTGCTCGCCATGATCGGGCTGCGAAATCAGCAACTCGTCGACATTGACGCCGAGCTTGCGGGCATAAACGGGATCGAGCGCGTGCTCGGCATCGATGAAGGCGCAGATGCCGCCCTTCTTCTGGGCTTCGGCAACACAATGCAGCGCCAGCGTCGTCTTGCCGGAGGATTCCGGCCCGTAAATCTCAACCACCCGTCCCTTCGGGAGACCGCCGACGCCGAGCGCGATATCAAGCCCGAGCGAGCCGGACGAAATCACCTCGATATCCATCGAGCGGTCGTTCTTGCCCAGTTTCATCACCGAGCCCTTGCCGAACTGACGTTCGATCTGGGACAGCGCGGCGGTGAGCGCTTTGGACTTGTCCATGGAGGATCCTTCAACGATACGCAGGGCAGATGTAGCCATAGATGATGCTCCTTATGGACGGGATTCGCGGGTGCGACAACGAACGCGGCGGCGATAACGGGATAACTTGAGTTGGAACCAATGTACCCTGTTTGTTCCAAGTTCGCAATATGTTCTTTTTGAAATTTGGGTACTTGCCGAATTCGACCCTCAGTGGCCTGACTTGAAAATTACAGTGGCCTAGTTTGGTTTTTGGTCGCTTGCGCCGACCGACCGACCCATCTCGCCCTTGAGATCGTCGAAGCACTGGAAGCAGACCCACTCGTAATCTCGGCCATGAGAATATTCTGGCCCAGTCGTGAAACCCTCATGCTGGCAGCCAGGTCGGTCCAACTCGGAAAAAGTTACTCCACAAGCCGCACAATGGTCATGATCCCACTCATTGCTGTAGCGAGAGTATTTGGAATGCACGAGCCTCTGGCCGCGCAGCCCTTCAACCAGATAGATTCTCCAATCCGCCATCTGTTGACCTGTAAAGCCCCTTAGCGGGCGGCCTTCATTCGGTAGATAAGGTGCGAAAGGCTCAGATTATCCAAAGGCAGTAAACCACAGCCAATGCAGTAACCCACATTAAAGCAAAATTCCGAGTTGATTCTGACAGTGAGAGACTATGGACTTCGCAGCACGCATCCGATCGAGCTTTGCCAAGCAAGGATTGATGACCACCCTCGGTGCGGCTTTGGGCGAGATATCTTCCGGCAGGGTGGATGTCGAGTTGCGCCCTCGCCCTGAAATCTCGCAACAACATGGGTTCGTCCACGCCGGTGCGATCAGCGCCATCGCGGATACGGCAGCGGGTTATGCCGCCCTCAGCGTCATGCCGGCGGACGTCGGTGTGCTGACGACCGAATTCAAGATCAACCTTGTCGCGCCGGCGATCGGCGAACGCATCATCGCACGCGGGCGGGTCGTCAAGGCGGGCCGCACGCTGACCCTGACGCAGTCGGATGTATTTGCCGTGAACACCGGCCAGGAAAAACTGGTTGCCGTTCTGATGGCTACGATGATGACAATCGAGGGCCGCGAAGGCATCAGCGACTAAATCTGCGTTATCGGCAAACTTCGGCTCCGACCTCTTCAACAGAGAGCACGATGCATTCGACCGTCTTGCCGGTGCGTTCTTACCGTGCGTGTCTGTGATTCGACTAAGGAAGGCTTAAGCTGGCCGTATCATACTGGCGCCATGAGAGTTATTCTGGCTACGGCAGTTGCTCTCCTCGCTCTGAACTTCGCGGATGAGCACTTCAACGGCGGGTTGTACGCCCAGGCGCTTGTGCACATGGTGTCGCAGATTCGGCACTCGATCGGCGTGTGACGCATCCTCCCGGTGCGGAATACTGGCCGACAGCCGAACCCGCCCTCGCAAGCCACGGATTTGCTTGGCCAAATCTCCACCGGATAAAATTTGCAGTTTCTTTGAACCTTTGCCGCCGCCTCAAGACAGATATGAGCCGGGAAATTTCAGGGCTCGGGTCAAAGCAACGCCGCCACGCGAACATACTCCGCGTGGCGGCGTTGTGTTTCTGAGTATCCAACAAACCTACAATTGCCAATTCGGCGTTCGAGGTTCAGGATCGCCAGCGATCGGCGCTGGCTTGGGCCCTGCGCGCCGCGAGCCAAACACCCGCCACCGCGCCAAGTCCAATCCAGCCGTCACTCTGTCTGGCTGGACGACATCATGCGCATTGGATCGATTGCCCTCGTCACAACCCTGTTGGCCATGCTGGCCGCCGTGGGCTGGTTCGCCTATTCCGGCCTCAGTGCCGGCAGCAAACCGATGCCCACCGAAGGCTACATCGCCTTGATTGCGGGTGTGACCGTATCGACAATTATCGGCGTCGGCCTGATGGCGCTGGTGTTCTACAGCAGCCGCCACGGCTACGACGACCTCCCGCAGCGCGACGACGACGTTTAAGCTACTGCAGCTACTGCCGCGCGCTCACGAAACCGCCCGAACCAGCTGCAGGCCAGCGGCCAGCGCGATGATCGATGCCACCACCGAAACGCCGATATAGGCCGCCGCGGGCAGCAGTTCGCCGCGATTCATCAGCATGTAGGATTCCAGCGAGAACGTTGAAAACGTCGTGAAGCCGCCGCAGATCCCGATGGTGAGAAAGGCGCGCGCAGCCTGTGACAAATCCCAGCGCAGCGCAAACAGTTCGACCAGAACTCCGATCAGGAACGAGCCGAGGATATTGATGATCATCGTCCCCCACGGGAAGTCGCTGCCGAAGAGTTTGCCGGCGCCGATGCCCGTCAGATAGCGGGCAACCGAACCAAGCGCGCCTCCGAGCGCGACGGCGGTAATAAGCTGCAAGTTCAACGTTTCATCCTCCTGAAAATCAGTGACGCTTTGTGCTCGCACCGCCGCGCAGCTTGCCCCCGACGGACTGATACAGTCGCGTCGTGCCCGGCAACGATTGCGCGCGGCACGCCGTGCATGGCGAATGCCTGCGGCTGAATGGCAACGGGATTGGCACGGGGCCGCAAATTCGATGTCAGCATTCCAGTCATAAGCACCCACTCTCAGGGCGCTGACGGGAGGACACACACCTACCGACGCCAAAGCGCCCGGTAGGAGTCATCAGCCTCGCGGCGGTTGTCGGGGGACCCCATCCCCATCAACATTGGCTGCAAGCTACGCGAAAAACCTCGCCGGTCAAGCCTGACCGGCACGTTCACCGCTAGGGTCGTGGAAAATCGCCAATATTGGGTCGCATCACGGCTTCTTCAGGCACAGGCCGACGGTTGGCGCCGTGGCGCACTTGGCCCCGTCAGCGGCACCACCACTGGGACAAAAGACCGAGACCAGAATCTCGCTCGCGTCGCAACTTGCCGCAGCGTCGCTCTGCACGACGCGCAGCGCTGTGTCGCCTCGGTCACCCTTGGCGCCCTTCTCACCCGGCGCGCCTTGCGGGCCTTGTGGACCCTGCGGGCCGGGCTGCCCCTGTGCGCCGGCAACACCTTGCACGCCCTGCGCACCTTGCGGCCCGGCAGGACCCTGCGCGCCAACGTCGCCTTTCGGACCCGGCGGACCCGGATCCTTGCCGCACGCGGCAAGCGACAGCGCAACCCCGACGACCAGAACTGAAACCAATAGTTTCATCGATCCCCCCACGCGAGTTGTTGTTGTGAGGGCAGCATACATCACATCAAGAAGCTGACCAGCTTCGATCTCGCGTCGTGGCGACGCAGCAGATTCAAGCCGCTTAGTCAGCCTTGGCGCGCGTCTTGGTCTTCGCCTTGGCAGGCGCGTGTGTCGCAGGCGTTTCGGAACTCCGCACGGCGCCCCAGGGATCGTTGGATCCCTTGGCGTCGGGGATTTTACGCAATGAATCCTTGTAAGCCTTTTCGAGCTGCTTATCCCGTTCGATCTCCTCCGGCGTCTTGGATTTGACCTCGGGGATCAAGTTGATGTCCGGCATTTTCTGCGCATAGGCCGGGGCAGTCAGCAGGACCAACAATGCCGCAGCGCGAAGAACCTTCATGATCATACTCCTGCATCGCGTTGAGCATGGATCAACCCGACCCGTTGCCAACGTAACAATTTAGATGATGCCGGCCGCCTCCGCATGCGAAGGCGAGGACGACAAGGCCGCTGACCGGAATGACTATGACCGGCAGGATTTCGGAGCCTGCCAATCGTCCCAGATCGGGCCGCATTTGGTGCAGCCGTTGAGGACGAGCCCGAGAACGATCAAGCCGAAAACCATCGCCAACCGTCTGGACATACGCACACACCCTCACGCGCCACGGTGAGTATTCTACCGGCTGGGCTCGCGCTTTCAAGCAACCTTGGCCAAACTGCGCGTGATCGCGGGAACCGGCGCTATACGGCTGGCCGAAGTTCTGGCTATGCTAGCTGCCTGATAGCGATTTCGCCGCAGGCAGGGAAACTGTTGATGCAAGCTGAGCAAGGAAAGACGCAAGCCGTTCGTGAATTCACCCTCGACGACGCCGAGCGCATACTTGGCGACGTATTTGCTCCATGGGTTCTGGATCTCGGGTTGAGCGTTGCCCGCGTCGAAACAACGCCACCACCCGGCGCAGCGGCCGATTGGCAGCCCGGCGCCGTGCTGCGAATGGCTTTCTCCGACCGGCTCTGCCGGCACGGAGGCATCGTTTGCGGCCAGGCCCTGATGGCGCTGGCGGATACGTCAATGGTGCTGGCGATCCTGTCCGCGAGCGGCGGCTTCCGCCCCATGACGACGGTCGATCAGACCACGCATTTCCTCAAAGCGGTGACGTCGTCAGATGTGCTCGCCGATGCACGCGTGGTCCGGATCGGCCGAACCATGAGCTTTGGCCGCGTCACACTCACCAGCGCCGGCGACAACAAGCCGGTGGCCATGGTGTCGAGCGCCTTTGCCATGCTGTGACAGGCGCCGCCAACGCGGGCTCCGGCGGCATTGCGCACGAGGCATCGTAGTAAACCAGTTCTGAATGCACGCATTGCCGTGGCGGTAACGGCGTTCACGCGTCAGCAATTTGCCCTCGCTAAGGTGGCAACGTTATCCGGAAGTTGGATTACGGCCATGATGATGATCGAACGCAGGGCAATTCCGCGACGCCGCGTTTTGAAAACCGGCGCCATCGCTTACGCGGGCGGCGGTACGGCGTGCACGGTGCGCAACCTGTCGCCGAACGGCGCGCGCATCGATCTTGCCAATCCGCTCGGCTTGCCGTCTTCGTTCACCCTGGTGATCCGCGCCGACAACATCATGCGCCGCTGTCGGCCGATCTGGCGATCCGGCAGTCAACTCGGCGTCGCATTCGAATGAGGTTGTGATCGAGCGGCGCGACCAGGCAGCGCCGCTTTCTTTCCGAGCTCAACGTCGCGTATTGGCCGAACCGCCGACGCTGCCACCGTATCCGCCGTAACCACCGCCTCCGCGTATTCCTCCGCCGGGAATGACGGTGATGATCCCACCGCCGACATAAGGAGCTGGTGCCGGGCCATCATCGTAATAGACATCCGGCGGCGGTGCGCCACGCCAGCGCGGCGGCGGCTTGGGCGCGCCACGCTTCGGCGGCTCGGTGCTGGCCCGCTTCTTGGAATCGTCCTTCTTCAGAGCTGGCGCAGGCGCATTGCACGGGCAAGTCGGCGCCGGCGATGCGTTGGCGGGGATTGCCGGAATTGCTGGAGCTGCTGCGGCGTTGGCTGCTGCATTCGCAGTGCCGACACCGACAGCGGCGACTTCGGCAATCACCGGACGATTACGCAAACGTTCCTCGAGCTTGCGTGCCGTGGCTGTCAGATCGCTGTCCGGATAAGCGACGAGGAACGCGCGATAACCCGCGGCCGTATTCTCGATCACAGCTTTGTTCCAAGCCAGCATGCGACGATGCCTGTCGAGCCACTGCCTCGCTTGCGGTGCAAATGGCGGCTCCGCGAACAGTTCGACAAACGCCTGATAGGCGTCGACCGATCCATCGCCAACAATCATTTCATTGGCGACGTCGACCGGCTTGCCGCGCAACTCCTGCCGCCATTGCTCAAGGGAGCGCTTCACGGCGACTGGCTTGGCGTCAGAAGCGCCCTGCCCGCCGAAGAATTTGAAATCGCCAGTGAGCGATGAACTTTCCCAAGGCGTTTGCCGTCCACTGGTCGCCTTGTTGACCGAAACACGCACGCGCTTGAATGCGTCCTCGATCGACAATCCGGGCTCCCGTGCCGCCAACAACAAGGCGGTGGTGTAAGGACTATTAGCTCCATCGCCATCCTCGGCTTCCGCGCCCGGCGACGTCGAGAAAGAGAGGAAAGTGCCGGCTGCGCCGAACCTCGCATCGACGATCGCCAATCCCCTGCCCGCGCTCTTGCTGATCTCGGGGAACGGATTGTTGCGGCAAGCATCGAGCATGACGATACGCATCTTGCTCGGTACCGATGTTAGCGTATTCAGGATGTCGTTGAGCCGCACCGATTGCAGCGGCACATCGGCTTCGCGTTTCGGATCGACATCGATCGGCACCAGAAAGTTCTCGCCGTCGATCTGCAAACCATGACCGGCGTAAAACACCAGTACGATGGTGTCTGGCCCCTTCATCGTGATGCGGCCGGCGAAATCGCTGACCTTCTCGCGCATTTCGTTTTGCGACAGGTCGGACGCCGTTACGACATCGAAGCCAGCGTCGGTCAACAGCTGCGTCATCGCCTTGGCATCGTTGGCAGGATTGGTCAGCGCCGGAACCGCGCGGTAAGCCGACTGACCGATGACCAACGCGACGCGGCTTTCGGCCAAGGCAGCTTGCGCGCTCAGCAAAAAACCTGCTGCCGTAACGGCGAAACGTAATCCAGAATGCACCACGAGATTCCTCCATTAACCACATTTTGTCGCATCGAAATGTGGGGCGGTTCAATGCGGTGCGGCCGTTTGTAGCAACGCGCTGGTGACGGTGCCGGCTCGCACATCGCGGATGCTGCCGAGCGCCGCGTCATGCTCAATAAACCCTTAAATTACACGCGTAATTTGCGCGCATCGGCCAACACTATCTTGAATTATTTTTTTTAGGCTCCGCCCATCAATAACGGCGGACATGACAACGCAACCTGCGCACCTGTCGCGTTACGCCGCGCGCGGGGGACGGGGAATTGGCGGACATTGCGGAGTCAGCGACGATACATCCTCAAGTCATGACCGGCCGAACCGAACGACATGCCAATGCCGCGGCGTCGGCACGACAAGCCTTGACATCAATCGCGGACATTCCAGCACCGCAGTGGAACGACCTTGCAACGCGCGTTGCGGAGCCAAACGGCTACTATCTTGCAGATTGGGAACGGATGGTAAGTGCGTCGGCTCGCGGGCGAACCGACGCATTTGCCCTTCTGGGCACCGCGGCAGCGGACCAGACCCGCTTGATCGGGCTTCTGCCCGTGATTTCCTTGTGGAACGCTTACAAGATCCCATTACCCGCGCTCGTGACCGCCGATCCTTACGGCGCACTGGGCACGCCGCTGCTGGATCGCACAGCCGCCAACATTGCCGCCGCTTCACTGTTGAACGAAGCACGGCGAGCCGGCGCACGAGCACTCATTCTGCGTGACCTGCCCCTGGAGGGCGAAGCCTTCAAGGCCTTCCAGACCGCGCTGGCAAATGAGGGCCTGAAACCACGCGTACTGACCTCTCATGCGCGGGCCTGCCTCGACGCCACGCAAGATGCCGAACAAATCCTACGAGACTCCCTCGGGTCCAAAAAGCTGAAGGAATTGCGGCGGCAGCGCAATCGCCTCGCCGATGTCGGCGAAGTGCGCTTCGACGTCGCCCGGACGCCGGAGCAAGTCGCGACAGCGCTCGAAACATTTCTCGCGCTGGAAGCCAGCGGCTGGAAGGCCGAGCGCGGCACCGCGCTGCTTCAGCATGAGGGCGATGCGGCCTTCATCCGCACGGCAAGTGTCGCGCTCGCCGCACGCGGCCAATGCGAGGTCATCTCGCTGCACGCGGGCGAAACGCCTGTCGCTGCCGCCGTGGTGCTGCGGCATCAGGATCGCGCCTTCTACTTTAAGCTCGGCGTCGATGAGACGAGTGCGCGATTTTCTCCCGGCGTTCAGGTCACACTCGAATTGACCCGCTATCTTTGTGCCGATCCCGCGATCGGGATGGCGGATTCCACGGCCAAGGCCGGACACTCCATGATCGATCCGATCTGGCGCGGCCGCTTGCGCATCGGTGACGTCTTCATCCCCTTGCGGCGTCACGATCCGATGATCGCGATCATCCGCGCAGCGCTGGTGTTCCGCCGCCTCATCCGCGAGCCCGCGCGCCGCGTCGTTCATTTCATTCGTAAACATTAGGAGTCACTCATATGAGCACCGTCAGCGAAATCGCGCCGGTCATCACCGCCGCTCATGATGCACTGCGCCGAGATTTTCCATTGCGCCCATTTGCCATTCGCCACCAGTTGGCCGGCCATCAGTTGCTGACGCTGCCGCAGATCGCACAATTGGCAGCCACGCTGCCGCGCGACCAGATCGAATACAACTCCGGCAAAGTCGCTATCGGTCAGGATCCGGATGCCATTCCGTCGGTCAAGCTCGATCCGGTCGATGTGGTGCGGCAGATCGAAACCGCCGGGGCCTGGATGGTGCTCAAGCGCGTCGAAGCATCGCCGGCCTATCGCAAACTGCTCGACGATACATTGCTCTCCGTCGCGCGTGCGCGCGGCTTCAACAGCACGAGCGAAGCCGGATTCGAGCAGATCGAAGGCTACATTTTCGTCTCGTCGCCGAACTCGACGACGCCGTTCCATCTCGACAGCGAAGATAATTTCTTCGTCCAGATTCACGGCGAGAAATATTTCACCATCTTCGACAACAGCGACCGCTCCATCGTGCCCGATGACGAGATCGAGCGTTCGATGACCAAGCATCGCAACTTGAAATACGATGAATCGCTCGCCGACCACGGCATCGAATTTCACATGTTCAGTGGCGACGGCTGCTACGTGCCCTACCAGTGGCCGCACTGGGTGCGCACCGCCAATACGCATTCGATCTCGATGGCGATCACCTGGAAAACCAAGGAGGTCCGCCGCAACAACGACCTCCACTTCTTCAATTCCATGCTACGCGGCATCGGATTTCCGCAGAAGCCTCCGGGCACTCAGCCGAGCCTCGATACGGTCAAGCTCGCATTCTACCGGTCGGTGACGACGGCTGTCCGGCCGCTACGGGGATCGCTCGCCATGCGACGCGTGCTGCGCCGGATCGCGCTCGGCAAGCGCGCCAACTACTACATGAAGGATGCCTGACGGCGCTGCTGATCGCTATTCCGCCGCCTCGGCGTTCACCTCGGCCGAGACCTGGCGGATGGCGCGCGCCAGCAATTGCGGGTCCTGCGCACCGGAGACGGCATATTTGCCGGCGAACACGTAGGTCGGCACGCCGGAGATACCCTTGTCGGCAGCCTCCTGTGCCTGCGACGACACCACGTCGAGATCCTCATCAGTAGCGAGGCGCGCGCGCACGCGTTCGGCATCGAGACCGCAATCGGCCGCCGCCTGCACGAGGACGTCCGTACTCGTCAGGTCGCCTCCTTCCTTGAAGTACAACTCCATCAACCGCTGCTTCATCGCCGCGGATTTGTCGCCGGACGGATCACGCGCCGCCCAGTAAATCAGACGATGGCAATCCGTTGTGTTTGGCTGGCGCTTCACCAAGGCGTGATTGTATTCGAGACCGACTTGGCTGGCCGCGGCGACGACGTTTTCGACGATATCTTCATACGCATCGACCGAGCCGAATTTGGTGATGAGATACTGCTCGCGGCTCATGCCCTCGCGCGGCACCCATGAATTGAGGAAAAATGGCCGCCACCGTACTTCGACAGGCACGTCGGGCACCAACGCCAGCGCGCTTTCAAGCCGTCGTTTTCCGATATAGCACCACGGGCAAACAACATCGGAAACGATATCCAGCGTCAGCGGCTTCAATGCGCTCATGACCAGTCCTCCACGACGCCCGAAACATACGCAGCTTCAGCCACGCAAACAAGGCAGGCAGCGCGGGATGCCGCCCACTCCTTAACTCGCCAGCTTCCTCACCTTGGCGAAGGGGCTGAGGCCCAGCCAGGTTTGCATCGCCGACGCGAGTTGCTTGCTGCCCGTCAGCAGCATCCGTTCGCTCGCGACGGCGGCGCGCACGGTATCGAGCCCCATCCAGATTGCTGTCATGGTCCGCAGATCGACCGAGACGTAGAGATCGACATCGAAACGCGGATCGATCGAACACAAATCGACGCCCGTTTCCGGATCGACGATGAGCCACCACGAACGCTGCGTTTGCGGCAAATCGGGATAAACGAACTGGATGACATTGGCGCGTGGTGGCATCGGAGTCGGATCGAGATTGCGCCGCATGTCCCACATCAGCAACTGCACATCGAGATGCTGCAGCGACAGGTCGGCCTCGATCCGACGTTGCCCCCAAATGCCGAAAGCCTCGACGATAGGCTCCAGCTCTCGCCCGGACACGGTGAGTTGATATTCAAACACACCCGGCTCCGACGGCGAGGCGGTGCGCGCGACGATGCCTGCCGCCTCGAGCTCTTTCAGACGTTGCGACAGCAGCGCCGGGGACATGCGCGGCACACCGCGGCGCAACTCATTGAAGCGCGTCGAGCCTGCAACGAATTCGCGTAACAGCACGACCGTCCAGCGCGTGCACAAGATTTCCGCCGCCATCGCGACTGGGCAGAACTGCCTGTAACTGCCTAAAGCCATGGTTCGCTCCCATTTCGACAGCCCACCGAAAGCTACGTCCAATCCGCCCTGGCTTCCAGTTCAGTTTCTGTATCGGCTGGATTCAGTTCTTGAACTGGCGGCGCGCAACGGCCGCCGACAGTATGCGCGGGACGGCAAGCATTGGGCTCGCTGGCAACAGGAGGACATCATGCCACTGGTTGATATCCAACTCATCAAGGGCGTTTTCACACCCGAGCAGAAGAAAAACATGATCGCCAAGGTCACCGACGCGATGGTGACAGTCGAAGGCGAATCCATGCGCGGTGTGACCTGGGTTCGCGTGCAGGAAATCGAAAGCGGCGATTGGGCGATCGGCGGGAAACCGCTGACGAGCGAAGCCGTGAGGTCCATGGCGGCAAGTTGAGCCCGGCATATCGAAGGCCGAGGCGCCCGGCGCGGCATCAAGCATAGCCCCCGGGCGCAGCGCCGCCCCTTGCAATCCTGACTATCGAGCATTCGTCATGAACACATGCAGAATAACAAGAGGAATCCCTCGACTGGCACGCATTGTCGTGGTTTGCGTCCTTGCCATCTTTAACGTCGCGGTATCGCCTGCTGCTGCTGAACTGCTCTCTTGCCGCGTAGAATGTAGCGTGACACGGGTCGCCAACCTCGGGCCACGCGCACGCGTGGTGGCTCAGCCCTTAGCGCGACTGCCTGATGGAATCATCGCAACTGCGATGCCTCGCGAAGGAACGTGATATGTCCGTGTTGCATCAACACTCCACCGCAGTCGAGCGCAGCCTCGTCGCATGGACGCTCATCTTTTGTGTGACGGGGTTCGTGACAGGATTTCTGCTCTCATTGCTATTCGCGGCCTACAGCCTGTTTGTCTGCGTGGCGGCGGCTTGAACGAATTTAGTTCGCCGCATCGCAGCAACAACGGCCTATTTTTGCGCCGCGATACTACGCAACCGCGCAGCGGTCCGCTCGTCGGCGGCGAAGAAGGTCTCGATCGCCAGTTCGGATAGCGTGATATCCAGCGGAGTGCCGAAGATCATCGTCGTCGATATGAAGCTGAGCACGTCTCCGCCAAGCCGCATTTTGAACGGCACGACGACACTATCTGGCGTGATGGGCGCAGTCCGCGCCGGCACCGGATAAGTCTTCAGCTCCCGATACAGCTTCAGCAGTTCCGGATCGGCACTTGCCTCGCACTGGTGATGCAGCCGCTCCAGCAGATGCGCGCACCATTCAGCGAGATTGACGGTTCTTGATGCCAGGCCCTTCGGATGGAAACTCAAGCGCAGAACGTTCAACGGCGGCGCCAACAATTCCGGCGCAATGCCCTGCAGCAACGGCAGCACGATGTCGTTGGCTGCAACCAGATTCCAATGACGGTCGACCGCCAGCGCCGGGCTCGGCTCATGCGCCTTGAGCACGCAGTCGATCGCCTGCCTCGCCGCTTTCAATGCCGGATCATCAAGCCCGCGCTGCGGAAAAGCCGGCGCGAAGCCGGCGGCGACCAGCAGAACGTTGCGCTCGCGCAGCGGCACATCGAGCCGTTCGGCCAGCCGTAACACCATGTCGCGTGACGGTGCTGCGCGCCCGGTCTCGACAAAGCTCAGGTGACGCGCGGAAATCTCGGCCTCTCCGGCGAGATCGAGCTGGCTGAGATGACGGCGCTGCCTCCATTCCCGCAGGTGATCGCCAATGTGAATGGGTTGGGTCGGGGCCGCGCGTGCGGTGGCAAGGTGCGTGCTCATGCCGAAAAACTAGCATGCAACCCCGCATGCGATCCATTACCTACCAGGTAATCGATTTCGGGAGGCGCGTGGCGCATGGTATCGGAACAGGAGACGCTCCATGTTGCATCTCGTCATCGCCTGTATCCGCCAGATGAGCACTCACCCCACCACGATTGCCGCCGCGCGCTGGTGGCTGCGGCTTGTGACCCGCACGGTGGCGGGATCGCCGAACCTGACTGAGGCACTGGTGGTGCATACCGGTGCATTTGCGATCGCCTATGTCGCAGCGGTCGAACAGCGCGCCGCGCTAGTTTGCCCGATCAGGTTATGGCGCGCCCTGAAGTTGCAGAAACGGCCGGCGCGCAATCGCATGTAGTCTTAACGACGCCCGCTCGCAGCTAGCTGGCACGGGCCGACCTGGTTTTCCGGCTCGTCTTGCCGGCGGCCTTACTACGCGACGTTGCCTTGACGACACGACTCTTTGCTGCGGTCGTCTTCGCTGCCCGACCTCGCAGGCCCTTGCCGACGATTGCGTGGCCGTTGACCGCCTTGCCGTTCGACGCGCCGCTCGCTTTTGCGGCCTTCTTTGCAGCGCGTTCCTTCTCGCGCTGCTTTTCGGCACGGGCCTCGGCACGCAATTTCTTACGCTTCTTCTCGCAGGTATCGCACTTGCAACCGATCGGCTTGAGGTATTCCTTGAAGTAATCGGTGCCGTAATCGTAATTGATCTCTTGGCCGGGCTCGATGTTTTTGATGGCGCGGATCACTACGGTGCGCTTGCGGGCGCTGACGTCGGACTCCGCATTCGGCCTGCAGGCGTGGTTGATGTATCGCGCGATGTTCTTGCGCACCGAACCATCGATGGTCCAGCGCTTGGTCATCTGGAACAGATACTTGTTCTCGATCGCATCATCCTCTTTCTTGTTACAATCGAGCATCGGCCCGATGTAGCGGATGATCTTGGTCCCCTTCTTGATCGGCTTGGTGGCGAAAAGACCGAGTCCGGTGCGGGATTTACCGATGCGATATGGCTTGCTGGATGGAATGGCGGGCATGATCGATGAAACTGAAGAACTCGAGGGTGGACTGCGAAGCCGCCCTTCTATCGCAATTCTGCATCGATGTCAGGATTTTCACGGTCCCGAACTCAACCTTCCCCAGCTTAGCGACCTCGAACTGTCATGATGTTCCCGGGCCCCCTGGGCGCGCATCCTTGCTTGCTGCAAGGAGAACGTCGCCGGGAGCAGCAGACGTGCCGCGTCACTCCTGACGCCTGAGCCGAATTCAGGATATCGGCTGCCCCGGAGCGATGGCGCGCTTGAGCATGGCGCCAAGCAATGCTTCCGCATCGGTGCCCTTCGGCAGTCGGCGCAACACGTCCGACAAGCGATTATCGAGCAGCAGCATGGTGAAGCCGTGCACAAGCGACCAAGCGCGGACGATGTCCGCAGCCTGTTCCAGTGTCAGCGCCTCGGCGGCAATCGGTTCCTGGCGGCTGGCGCCAATGGCGCCGGCCAATCCCGCAAACGATGCACTCGCCGCCTCGTGCAGCGCAGGCCGCATCATGTCGAGCCGCTCGGTGCGAAACATCAGCAGATACATGCCCGGATGCGCCTGCGCATACGCGACGTATCCCTTGGCCCGCGCGACAGCTCTTTCCAATCCGGTGCCAGCCGCCGCATCGGCCGCAATCATCGCCGCATTGAATTGACGGAATCCGATCGCCGCCAATTCGCTAACAAGACCTGTGAGATCGCCGAAATGATGCGCCGGCGCGGCATGCGAGACGCCGGCCTCCCGCGCCACTGCGCGCAAAGTTAGCCCGGGCAAGCCGTCGCGTTCGAGGATCTGTTCGGCCGCCTTCAGCAACGCATCATGCAGATCGCCATGATGATAGGATGGCGCCTCGGGCGACGTCGACTTGCGGGTCCCGGCCTTTTTGGCACCGGCCGATCTTGCATTGCCGACACGCAGACGGCGAACCGATGCGGGCTTCTTTTTGATGGATGCGACTCGCGGTGCCATGACAGCGTTATAGGATGCCATTTTTACACTGTAAAGATTTCCCTTGACGTCATCTGGCGTTTCGCCTAGGTCAATCTTTACGATGTCAAGATAAACATCCGCCGATCATCGAGGGAGCGAACCATGCCGCGCACTGACGAGCCCGCCGTCCTCAACAACCTCGCGCCGATCCCAATGGAATGCGACGCCCCTTTCCTCAAGATCGAGGGTGAACTGCCGCCCGAACTCAACGGCACGCTCTATCGCAACGGACCCAATCCGCAGTTCGACGCGCCGGGCGCGCACTGGTTCGTCGGCGATGGCATGCTGCATGCCTTTCACATCGAGAACGGCCGCGCCAGCTATCGCAATCGCTGGGTGCGGACGCCAAAATGGCTGGCCGAACACGACGCCGGCCGCGCGATCTTTGCCGGCTTCGGTGGACGCCGCCTACCGGGCGCTCCGCAAACCACCTGCACCGACAGCGGCGTCGCCAATACCAATATCGTGTTTCATGGCGGCAAGCTGCTCGCGCTCGAGGAAGGCCATCTGCCGACCGAGATCGAGCCAGGCACGCTCGATACACGGGGCTATTGCGACTATGACAAGCGCATCGGCGGGCCGTTCACCGCGCATCCCAAGGTCGATCCGCTCACCGGCGAGATGATGTTCTTCGGCTACAACGCCAAGGGCCCGTTCAGTTCGGCTCTCTCCTATGGCGTCGTGGATGCGTCTGGCGTCGTCACCCGCTTCGACCGCTTCGAAGCGCCCTACGCCAGCATGGTGCATGACTTCATCGTCACCGCTAACCACGTGCTGTTTCCGGTGTTGCCCCTCACCGGCAGCATGGATCGTGCCATGCAAGGACGCCCCGCCTATGCATGGGAGCCGGACAAAGGCGCCTGCGTGGGTGTCCTGCCGCGCGGCGGCAAAACGGACGATACCCGCTGGTTCCGCGGCGAGGCCTGCTATGTCTTCCACGTTCTCAACGCATGGGACGATGGCAATCGTATCATTGCCGACGTGATGCAATACGAAGAGCCGCCGCTGTTTCCGCATCCGGATGGCCGGCCGACCGATCCGGCAAAATCACGTGCGCGGCTTTGCCGCTGGACGTTCGACCTCAGCGGCAACACCGATCAGTTCACGCGCAGCTATCTCGATGATGTCAGCGGCGAATTCCCGCGCATCGACGATCGCCGCGCCGGCCTCGCCACGGGTCACGGATGGTACGCCTGCGCCAATCCCGACTTGCCGTCCTCGTTGGGATTGCACGGCATCGTTCACGTCGACGGGAACGGTGCGCGCAAAGGCCACTATCTTTTGCCGAAGGGCGACAGCATTTCCGAGCCGGTGTTTGTCACACGCAGCGACGATGCCGCGGAAGGCGACGGCTGGCTGCTTGCTGCTGTCTGGCGTGCGCGCGAAAATCGCAGCGACCTCGCGGTCTTTAACGCTACCGATGTCGCCGGCGGCCCGGTGGCGCTGGTCAAGCTCGGTCATCGCGTGCCGGACGGCTTCCACGGCAATTGGGTTGGGTCTTCATAGCCCGCCGCCGCTTCGGCCAAGCCATTGCAACAGCTTGGCTTTGGCCGATGACCGAGGAGTTTTGCCGCAGTCAATTTTGACAATGTAAAGATTTTGCTTGACGTCGTCCCGGTAAGGCCCTAAACATCTTTACACTGTCAAGATTAGTACGGAGAGTTCCATGATGTTGTTTCTGGTCCTCGCACCGTTTGGCACATTCGCAGTTTTGATGGTGCTGACGTCGCCGCTGATCGCTTTGCTCGCATCAGCCGCCGTTGCGCTCGCCACCATCGCTTATGACCTGTCGCAAGGTAAATCCGTCAAGATGCTGGCGGCTGGCGCCGCCGTGTTGTTCGCCGCGGTCGGTGCCTATCTGGCGTTGTTCGATGGCAGCATGAGCGGACACAACGTCCGCCTCGCGGTGGATTTGGGGCTGCTGGTGATCGCACTCGGCTCGATCGTACTGCGCCTGCCCTTTACGTTGCAGTATGCCGTGGAGTCGGTCGAGCCGGAAATCAGCAGACTACCGGCATTTCTCACGATCAACTATGTTCTGACCTGGGCATGGTCGGCGGCTTTCGTGCTGATGCTGATTGCCGACATCGCAATGATCTACGCCCCCGGAATGCCGCTGTGGGTTGGTGTCGGCATTGCTTTTGCCGCACGCAACATCGCCGTGATCTTCACCAAATGGTATCCCGCCCATCGCCGGGCAAAACTCATCGCGCAGTCGCATTAGACCTTGCCTCAAGCCATCAGGAAGCTGCCATGAAAAGCGTCTTCGCCAAGCTTGCGACCGACTTTTTCTCGACTATCGTCTTTCTGCTGGTTTACCTCGTCAGCGATAACGTGGCGCTGGCCACGATGGTCGCGATCGCCGGAGCCGTTGCGCAGTTTGTTTACGCGCGCATCAAGCAGCAGAAACTTGATGTCATGACCTATGCCAGCCTAGCATTGGTCATCCTACTGGGCGGCGCGACCCTGCTGACCAAGGATCCGCGCTTCGTGCTCGTCAAGCCGAGCATCGCGCATTTCGCCATCGGCGCCATCATGCTGCGCAAGGGCTGGATGCTGCGCTACTCCCCGGACATCGTGCGCGATAACATTCCGCACCTTGTCACCATTGCCGGCTATGCGTGGGCAGCCCTGATGTTCGCCTTGGGTCTCGGAACCATTGCCGTCGCCATGACCGGCGATATCAAGCTGTGGGCGTTCTATGTCTCCGTCGTCGCCGTCGGCGCCAAGGTCGCCGCCTTCGCGCTTCAGTATGGGGTGTTTCGCATCGTCATCACCCGCAAGCTGCGTGCCGAAGCCCGGGCGGGCAATCCGCTTGTTAGCGAACCGACACACACCAAGGTCTACAAGGCCGCCCGATAGATAAGTGAGTTGCGGGTCCATCATCCCAACCCCTGCAAGCAAATCGCAGGCATGATTGAGACGTTCGGCCGCGGCACGAAGCGTCGAATTTGATGTCATCATCATATTGGAAGTCCGAGCCCTGGTGCCCGGCCTTGTTCGTTGGTTCTGTCATCGACCTGCCAACGCCGAAGGCCATTTGAGCCGCCATCGACAATCATGCGAAACAAAACGACAACGAGCTATCCTGCCTGAACGTTCGGAGGCGTATCCCAAATTTCACAATTGAGGCTTACGGTCGCGGTCGGGAAGGATTCGCGCACCGCGCAGAATAGGTTATAAATCCCGCCGCGCCTCATACCGGGGCGAACGCCTCTGGAGAACAGCATGTCGGTTGACGGAAACTGGAAGATCACCATGAGCACCCCGATGGGCGAGCGCAATGCGACGCTGGCGCTGCAAAGTTCCGGTTCGACGCTGACCGGCACGCAATCGGCGGACGGCAATTCCGGCGAAATCTTCGACGGCACCGTGAACGGCAACGACGTTTCCTGGAAGATTTCGATCACCAACCCGATGCCGCTGACGCTCGAATTCACCGGAAAGGTCGACGGCGATGCGATCTCCGGCGAGATGGGGATCGGTCCAATGGGAAGCTTCCCGTTCACAGGCTCTCGGGCTTAAGCGCCATTACGAGTCACACGCGGATCGTGCGCCCACAGGCTCGCTCAGCCTGTTGGCGCGCAATCATCCTGGTCTGGCTTTGATGCATCCGAGCGAACGGCCTGCGGATCGCAAGCTATTTCGTTTCCCGCAACCGCGTGCTCTGCCAAGGCGCAACGGAAATCGTCTGGATCAATTTCGTTGAGACAGCCGACGCATTCTTGCCATCGCCGCTATAGCTCGCGACGATGGTGCGCGAACCCTGCTCCAGCGCCGACGTCGTGAATGACGCCGTGCCGTTACTGTCGAGCATCACGCGTTCCGCCAACACGCTGTCGATCGTCACGTCGCGAATGGTGACGTCGCCCTTGGGCGTACCATCCTGGCTCTTTACCGCCACCGTCAAGGTCACCGCCTGCCCCGGCGAACTAGGGTTTTGCGACGATGAGATCACAACGTCCGGGACCGACCGCACGGTGTAGGTCACCGTGGCCGAAATGCTGGGCTCGATCACGAAGGGGAAATACTTCTGCACCCCGCTGTAGCGCACCCGGAAGCTGTGCTGCCCGCCAGCCAAATGATGCAGCGCGATCCACGGCACCGCAACGGTCGTACGGCCGATGACCCGCTTCTGGCCTTCGTCGATGAATTCGAGGGTGCCGCCGGGGACCTCGCCGCCATCCTCCATGCTGACCGACGCGATCAGCTTCAACTGTTGTCCGGGGAGCAAAGATTTGTCGGAGGCCGTCAGATCGACGACGGTCCGCGCGATGGTCATCTCGGATTGCGCGTGCGCTACACTGGCAAGCCAGTTCGCTCCTGCGAGAAGCACCACGCCTCGCAAGATGGCCCGGCTGAGAGATGTGATCGACATGGTGGCCCTCCCGGTCGTGGAGGTACGCAATAGCTGCGTGCCAGCCCCGAACCGAGGACGCTCAATACGCTAATTGATAGCACAAATTCGCGTTGCGGGATATGTCGGATCGACGCAGGCGGCTGCTTAAACCTGGCCGAGCGCACCAGTTCACGCGCGCCCGAGGGACCGGCGCGCGGCGAACTACAGGTAAGCGTAAACGATAAGCCCGTTGATCGCGCTTGCGGTCGTCAACAGCGCGACCACCACCGCGTTCAGTCTGACAATATCAATCATCGCTAGCAGCTCTCGAATCGTCCTGCTTCAGTTCCCCATTGAAGCAGGATGATCGAAGCCGTCACCGCTTTTCTTTTTTGCGGCAACTCTTGCGAGTCCACGCAGAATCGAGTCCGCGCGGACCTCGCCAAACCGGGCGCTGCGAATCGTCCGGGAGTCGTTGCGATTCGGTAAACAATTATCCCAGATTCAGGGCCTTGAAGAAATCATTGCCCTTGTCGTCGATGATAATGAAGGCCGGGAAATCCTCGACTTCGATGCGCCAGATGGCTTCCATACCCAGCTCAGGATATTCGACGACCTCGACTTTCTTGATGCAGTGCTCCGCAAGGTTAGCCGCAGCACCACCGATCGAGCCGAGATAGAAGCCGCCGTGCTTCTTGCACGCCTCGCGCACCGCGACGGCGCGATTGCCCTTGGCGACCATCACCATGGAGCCACCGGCGGCCTGGAATTGATCGACGAACGAATCCATGCGGCCCGCAGTGGTCGGCCCGAACGCACCGGATGCGTAGCCCTCCGGCGTCTTCGCGGGACCGGCGTAGTAAACTGGATGGTTCTTGAAGTAATCCGGTAGCGGCTCGCCCTTCTCAAGTCGGTCGCGCAATTTGGCATGCGCGGCGTCGCGCGCCACGATCATCGTGCCAGTCAACGACAGGCGCGTCTTGATCGGATGCTTCGACAACGTCGTAAGGATGTCCTTCATCGGCTGATTGAGGTTGATCTTCACCACCTCACCACCGAGATGTCCTTCGACCGCCGGCAGGTACTGCGCCGGGTTATGCTCGAGCTCCTCCAGATAAACGCCGTCTTTGGTGATCTTGCCAAGCACCTGACGATCCGCCGAGCACGACACGCCGAGACCGATCGGCAGCGACGCGCCATGGCGCGGCATGCGAATGACGCGCACGTCGTGGCAGAAATATTTGCCGCCGAACTGCGCGCCGACGCCGGAGCTTTGCGTCATCTTCAGCACTTCCTGCTCCATCTCAAGATCGCGGAAGGCATTGCCGTTCTCGCTGCCGTGGGTCGGCAACGCGTCGAGATAGCGCGCGGAGGCGAGCTTTACCGTCTTCATGCACAGCTCAGCCGAGGTGCCGCCGATGACGATGGCAAGATGATATGGCGGGCACGCCGCCGTGCCGAGCGTCATCACCTTTTCCTTGAGAAAGGCCAGCAGCCGATCCTTGGTGAGTACCGACGGCGTTGCCTGAAACAGAAAACTCTTGTTGGCCGAGCCGCCGCCCTTGGCCATAAACATAAACTTGTAGGCGTCATCGCCCTCGGCGTAGATCTCGCACTGCGCGGGCATGTTGTTGGCGGTGTTCTTCTCCTCATACATCGACAGCGGCGCGACCTGCGAATAGCGCAGATTGCGGCGCAGATAGGCATCACGCGCACCTTCGCTCAACGCCGCTTCGTCTTCGCCGTCGGTGATGACGTTGCAGCCCTTCTTGCCCATGATGATCGCGGTGCCGGTGTCCTGGCACATCGGCAGCACGCCGCCTGCGGCGATGTTGGCGTTCTTCAGGAAATCGAAGGCAACGAACTTGTCGTTGTCGCTGGCTTCCTTGTCGTCGAGGATGTTGCGAAGCTGCTGGAGATGACCGGGACGCAGGTAGTGATTGATGTCGCCGAACGCGGCTTCGCTCAGCGCCCGCAGCGCCTCGCGCGACACCACCAGCATGTCCTTGCCGAGCACCTTTTCGACCCGAACCCCTTCGCTGGAAATCTTCTTGTAAGGCGTCTCATCCTTGCCGAGTGGGAACAGCGGCGTGTGCTTATAGGGAGGAACGGCCTTCGGGTTAGGGATTGCGGTCGGAGCATTCATGGGAGGTAGCCTCGTAGGACAGGAATTCGCGTCCTCTTTAGGCGCTTTCGATCTCTTTTTGAAGCATTCAAAACAGCGCCAGACGGCCAATAGCTGCATAAAACCGGGCAATTTCAGGCGAGCGGCCTTGCCTAAAGCACCGCAGGCCGCTTGATTGGGCGGCCCGGAGATTCAGTCATGAACCCACCTCACCTGCCCGCATCGATTGCCGTCGCCTTGCTCACGATCACGATGCTGAGCGTCTCGCCTGCCCGCGCCGACCGCTGCGATGACTTAGCCGCCCAACTCGCCCGGAACATCTCCAGCCTGAAGGTGGGCAAGACGGCGGCCAACGCCATCGCGCTGACGCATCCGGCAACAACCTCGATGCGACTCGGCTGCGCCAGCCGTAATGTCACCAACGAAATATTCGCCTCCACCGAGAGCAAGAAACCCTCACCGGCATTCTACGACGTCGTCGCCAGCGCCGCCGCGCTGGTTTTCACGATCCCGAAGAAGGATACGCTCAACGGCACCACGCGCTGCATCAAACGCATCGGCTTGCTGCGCGGCTACGACATCAAGACGCGCTATCGCCGCCTCGATATCCACTGCACCCGCACCAAGGCCGGGACGTCGGTAGCGATCTCGCGAGAGCGCGATAGTTAAACCAACGCTTTCCATTTTATTGAAAGCGCACTGGCTTCGTTCACCATCGCCGCAATACGGACGCGACTTCCGCACGCCGTTCATGACTTGTTGTTGCTCGACCAACCAGGATCGATCCGAGGCGTGGGAGCAAGGACAGTTGATATGAGTATTTCGAGTGTGGGCCCTTCGGCACCTGCCATGACGCCGGACGCTACCGCTCTGCAGCCTCAGGCCGCAAAGCGGAATGACACACCAGCCGATGAAATCCGTGCGCGCGCCGAGCAGCCGCAGCCGCGGGCTCCGCTTCCTCCCGGTCAGGGCACCCGGATCGACGTATTGGCCTGACCTTCTCTAAGCTGTTGCGCTGGGAACACTCGGCGCCAGTCCCACGAATGCCAAGAACATCGGATCAGATGGCAACCTCCTGAGGGCCATCGGATGATCGCGCGCCTGTTCCTGCAAAGCTTGATCTGGATCGTCGGGATGGGCGCGCTGCTGTTTTTGTCAGCGGGTACGCTGCATTGGCAAGCCGCGTGGGTATTTCTCCTCACTATGGCCGTGCTGGGCCTTATCAGCGGATTGTGGCTGGCGAAATCCGATCCGGCACTTCTGGACGAACGGATGAATTCGATGATGCAGGCCAATCAGCCCACCGCCGATAAGGTGTTCATGCTGATCTTTGGATGCGTGGCGGTGACCTGGTTTGTGACGATCGGGCGGGAGCGCCGCGCCAACCTCACCGACATGCCGCTGATGTTACAGGCGCTCGGGCTGGCGCTGCTGGTGGCGTCCACCGCGTTCATCCTGTGGGTGATGCGCGAGAACTCGTTCGCGGCGCCGGTGGTGAAAATCCAGACCGAACGCGGCCACCGCGTCGTCGATAGCGGACCCTACGCCTGGGTCCGGCATCCGATGTACAGCGGCACCATCCTGTTCTTCTCCGGCGCACCATTATTGTTGGGATCGTGGCGCGGCCTGATCATGGCGCCGCTGTTCGTGGTGCTGTTCGGCTATCGCACTCTCATCGAAGAGAATGCATTAATCGCGGGCTTGCCCGGCTATGCCGACTACATCGCGCGCGTGCGCTATCGTCTCGTTCCCGGCATCTGGTAACGATCACCGGGATCAGAGATCCAGAACCTTATAATGCCGGAAGATGCCGTCCTCGTTGAAGGCGATGCGCCGCTCGCTGGCAAGATAAGCCTCGATATTCGGACGTGCCGCAACCCGATCGTGCAACGCCAGCAGTCCCGGGATATTGCGCTCGAATTGCTGCATGCGTTTGGGAAAGGCATAGCGCAGCCCTGCAACGATCTGGAACAACGAGAGATCGACATAGGTGATTTTGCGGCCGGTGACATACGGTCCGCCGCGCGTCGCGACGAGGCTTTCGAAATAGCCGAGATATTTCGGTACGCGCTCCTTCCAGAATTCGATTGTGCGTTTCTTAGCCGGGCCACGCTGATCCTCGTAATATAGCGATGGGCCGAGTGGATGATGCGTATCGTGAATCTCGAGCACGAGATCCGCGATGGTGAGTTGCAACTGGTGCAGCCAAAGGCGCCCCGCCTCGGCCTTCGGCGCGAGGCCGTGACGCGATCCGAGATACAGCAGGATGTTTGCCGTCTGACCGATCACCTGTTTGCCGGCTTTGAGGAATGGCGGCGCGAACGGCGGTGTTGCGGATGCCTTGGCGTCCATCATCGCCGTCATGGCGGAGTTGCCGCGTTCGCGGGCGACATCGACATAAGCCGCGCCGGCGTCTTCAAGTGCGAGGCGTACGAACTCACCGCGCCCCTGAATACCCGGCCAGTAGTACAGTTCGTAACGCATCGGCGATCCTCCCCTGCCTGACGCCCATACTCTCCGTTGCGGAGACATGGGCGCGCAGAGGATACACCACAATGCGGGTGGAAAGTTTCAGTTCGCTGCGAAGCAGTACAGCAGGCCGTCGCCACCGGTACTGCGCAAATCGGCCTGCGAGCAGCCGCCATCCGGCCCGCGCGACGGATGCGAGGAATTCCACGATTTCGACGGTTCATCGTCACGCAATCCCTTGCGATCGAGGTGACCGACCATGGCCGCGCCCTGCGTGCTGCTTGTCCAGTTCTTGCAGGTGCGGTCGTCGCTGCCTGCGAAGGCGGTGCCGTCCGGCTGCGATCCTGTGAGGATGTCGTGACGGTTCGGCTTGTCGCCAGAGCCGTTGATGACCTCGCCCTTCTCGCTGACGGAATTCTCCTTATTCAGGTTGTTGGCGCCATGCAGTTCGGCAACGTCTTTGGCGACAACCACGCCCTTGACGTTCTGCCATGGCCCCTTGCCGATACGGTCCCTGGCGTTCACCGCCGGCTTGCCGTCGGCGGCTTGTGTGGACAGATATGCCCGCCATGTCTTGCCGCCCGCGCCCACGGCCTGCGCCAGTTGCTGGCACCAGTTGTCGGCTCCGGCAAGCCCGCCGAGGTTACCGCCGTTACCGACGCCGACGCTGGTCACGAAGAAGCTGGCGTTAGCACTTTGCGCATGTGCCGGCGCCGTCATCGCGACGGCCGCAAGTCCGGCCATACCAAAACATATCCGCGAAACAGTCTTGCGAAGAGCAGGCATCGAATCCTCCGGTTTGTTTTTGTGGTTAGCAGGTCGATCGATCAACACTTGTCAGGAGTAATTATTCCCGTCGGGTAACCCTCTCGGCTCGGCTTGTATCCGGGCCGAGACACAACAAACTTCGATCCAAAGAAAAAGGCGCTGCGACTTTCGCCGCAGCGCCTTTACTGTTCACATAAGGACCGACACGGTCAGGTCTGCTGGATCGCCGACAGTTCCCAGCCCGCACCACGCGGACGGACGAAGGTCCACACCTCGGTGGCTTCGACCGGCTGGTCGCTGCCATCGACAACCTTACCACTGGTACGGTCCATGGTTTTGTCGACCAGCGAGAAGCGCATGGCCACGGTCGCGTAGTCGGTCTCGCCTTCGCGCCAGGCCTCTGACAGATCGCCCTGCAGCAGTTTCACGTCGGAGACCTTGTTGACCACGCCGCGCTCCTTGTTGGCGGCCAGATCCTGGGTGAAATACGACACCATTTCCGGCGTCGCCAGCGTATGCAGCCTGGCCACATCCTCATCCGACCACGCGGCCTGAACGTCGCCGAGCAGGCGTTCGAATGCCTCATAGTCATCCGGCTTGATCTCCAGCGGTGGTGCGTTGGAACCGACGCCGAAGCCCATGCCATTGCGGAAGCTGGCCTGCGGACCCGGCTGAGCGGGAGCAGCGTCAGGTCCGGCGGCCGGGCCGGCATAGGCGTGCGCCGGCGCATTGCGGCGACGCCACCATGACATGGCGAACCGCACGATCAGATAGATCAAACCGATCTGCAGGATCAGGCCGAAGATGGACGACAGGCCGCCGAGACCGCCAAACAGGCCGCCACCGAACAACATGCCGAGCAGGCCGGCGCCGAGGAACCCGGCCGCGAGGCCGCCGAGCATGCCCATGCCCGGACGGTTGAAGAAACCGCCCGCACCGGCCGCAGGCGCACGCGTCGCGGCGCCCGGCTGCGTCATGGTGCGGTTGAACGGCTGGGCGGTGTTCGGTGCCGTCGTCGTCGCCGCAGGCGCCGAATAGGTCCGCGAGCCGCGCGAGCCCGAGCTGCCGCCGCGACCGGCGCGGGCATCGGCCGCCGAAACAGCGATCATCATGAGCGGAAACGCCAACGCCAAGGCGAGAGCCAGCGTCTGGACGATGCCACGTGGACGTCGAAGAGATTTCATAGGTTGTTCCCTCTATCTCCGGAACGGAGAAAGCTCTCCTAAGATGGGGAACATCCGGCAAAAGAGAAGTGGAATCCGCAAGCCAGCCATGCGGCGCTCAGTCGCGGCGCACCCTCTTATCGTCGGCGGTTAACCAACTACCCGGCCGCAATGGTTTCCTTGACCGCGGCGACCAGTTGGCTCAGCGAGAACGGCTTCGGCAGGAAGGCGAATTGCTGGTTCTCCGGCAGGCTCTTGGCGAAGGCATCCTCGGCATAGCCCGAGACGAAGATCACCTTGATATCCGGATTGCGCGCCCGCATCGACTTGAGCAAGGTCGGTCCGTCCATCTCCGGCATCACCACGTCGGAGACGACCAGATCGACACCACCGTCGTTGGCCTCCAACTCCTCCAACGCCTCGACGCCGTTGGCTGCTTCGATCACCGTGTAGCCGCGCGAGCGCAATCCGCGCGCGTTGAGCGAACGCAGCCCTTCCTCGTCCTCGACCAGCAGGATCGTGCCCTGCCCGGTCATGTCCGGTGCGCGCGGCTTAGCCTCCGCCGCAGCTTCCTTGCCGTTGCCGTTGATGACCGGCAATTCGGCAGGCGTTTCCTTTTCGGCGACATGCCGCGGCAGGAAGATCAGGAACGATGTCCCCTTGTCCGGCTCCGACTCGACATAGACGAAGCCGCCGGTCTGCTTGACGATGCCGTACACCGTGGAGAGTCCGAGCCCGGTGCCCTTGCCGACTTCCTTGGTCGAGAAGAACGGCTCGAAGATCTTGTCGACGATCTCTGCCGGGATGCCGGTGCCGGTATCGGCCACCTCGATCCGGACATAATCAGCCGGTGGCATGCCCTTATACGACAACCGCTCGGCTTCCTGCGCGGTAACGTTCGCCGTGCGCACCGTCAGCCGCCCGCCATTCGGCATCGCATCGCGCGCGTTAACTGCGAGATTGACGATCACCTGTTCGAATTGAGAGACGTCGACCTTGACCGGCCACAGATCACGGCCGTGCACCAGATCGAGCTTGACCTTCTCGCCGATCAGGCGGCGCAGCAGCATGGTGAGATCGGACAATGAATCGCCGAGGTGCAGCACCTGCGGCCGCAGCGTCTGCCGCCGCGAGAACGCCAGCAACTGCCGCACCAATGTCGCAGCACGCGTGGCGTTCTGCTTGATCTGCATGATGTCCTGGAACGACGGGTCGGTCGGCTTGTGTGCGTTCAACAGGAAATCGTTGGCCATCATGATGGCCGACAGCACGTTGTTAAAATCGTGCGCAATGCCGCCGGCGAGTTGGCCGACCGCCTGCATCTTCTGCGACTGCGCGAACTGGCTTTCCAGCGACCGCTTCTCGGTGGTCTCCAGCAGGTAGACGATGGCGGCCTCGGCATCGCCCGGTTCGCTGACGCCGGTGACGAAGAACTCGCCCCAGCGTTCTTTGGCGCCGTCGAGCGCCGCTTCGACCGGCGCGATATCGCCGTGACCTTCGGCCGCTTTGGAAATCGCCGCCGCCAGCGCTGCGCGGTCGCGCTCATTGACGGTGTCGAGGATCGACGCACTGGTCGCGGTGCCCGGCTTCAGGCTCTGCGTCAATTTTGCGAAACGTGCATTGGCGCGCACCACCGCGCCGGATTTATCGACCGTGGCAATCGCCATCGGCGTGTGATCGAAGAAACGCATGAAGCGCACTTCGGCGGTGCGCTGAGGATCGGCGCGCTCGTCGCGCGCCAGACTGATGACCAGCGTGCGGGACGCGCCGGGCGTACCGTCAGCGCCGAACGCCAGCTTGTGAAACAGCCGCGCCGGCATCGTACGGCCGTTGCGCATGCGCAGATCGACATCGAAGACTTCGGTCTTCACTTCTCCCGGCGCCGGCACAATTGAGTTGAGCAGCGCCGCACCGTCGCCAGACAAGATATCGTTGAGCCGCAGGCCGCCGGAGCCGATCTCGGCGAGGTCGTGATCGAGCCAATTGGCCAACGTGGCATTCACATAGACCAGATCGCCCTTGGCATTGACCGAGAAGAATCCGCACGGCGCATGATCGAGATACTCGATGGCGTGCTGCAATTCCTTGAACACGTCTTCCTGACGCTCGCGATCGCGGGTGATATCGGCAATCGACCACACCGAAAACTTCGCCTTGTGCTTGCCGTCGTCGAGCGGTCGCACCCGCATGCGCAGCCAGCGGCCCTGCGTGCCTTCCGGGCTCGCGACACGGACCTCCTCCTGCAGGCGGCGCCCCTCGCGCGAGGCCTTGAGCAGGCGGAACACCGCCTCCGACACATCCGGATTGCCGATGAACACGCGCTCGACCGGGCGCACATCCTGCTCCGAACTCGCACCGGTCAGCGCCCGATAGGCGGCGTTGGCATAAACCACATGCCCGCGCCCGTCGGTCACGGCAAGACCATCGAACGCATTGTCGGCGATGGGACGCATCAGCGGATTGTCGTTCGCGCGATCGGCGATGCGGATGATACCGGCGGCAAACGCGAACAGCGTGAACAGTCCGACCATTGCCAGCAGCGCCAACAGCCCGACGATGTAGGGCTGCGCCTGCGATTTGCCGAGCATCATGAAGCCGACCGCCGCGGCGACGATGGCCCCGGCAACCAGCAGCACCAGAACGATGCTGCCGCTGCGCCCGACCGATTCCTGCGGCATGGCCGGCTCGGATGGCGGGTGGTTGTCAGAAGCGGTCGTCATACCCTTGCGTGCTGCCTGTCACGTGAATCACCGACGCTTGCGCCCTCCGAGTGCCCGACTCGGACCTGCAAGCGCAAGCCAATCATAGGGTTATTCCCCGCCATTGCGTGCATTTCCTGCTTCATCGCGCCGAAATCCACATGCCGGTCAGGTCCGGCGGCCGGAAAGGCCGCGTTTGAGGCCCATGACGTAACCAATAATCTCGGCGACGGCGTGGTAGTGCTCGACGGGAATTTCCTCGTCGATCTCGACGGTGGCGTACAACGCGCGGGCGAGCGGCACGTTCTCAACAATCGGAATGTCGTGTTCCTTGCCGACTTCCCTGATCTTCAGCGCGATGGCATCGGTGCCCTTGGCGACGCAGATCGGCGCCGGCATGCCGCGTTCGTATTGCAAGGCGACCGCGTAGTGCGTCGGGTTGGTGATGATGACCGACGCCTTGGGAACAGCCGCCATCATGCGTTTCTTCATGCGGGCATGACGCAACTGCCGGATTCGTCCCTTGACGTGCGGATCGCCTTCCGACTGCTTGAACTCCTCTTTCATCTCCTGTAGCGACATCTTCTGCCGCTCGAACCACTGCCGGTATTGGAACAGATAATCGGCGATAGCGACCAGCGCGAGCATCGCCACCACCGCGGTCAGCAGATGCATGGTTAGCGTCGTCGTCGACTCGATCAGCGTCGACGGATCGGAGCGGATCATGCCATCGAGGCGAAAGCGATCCGGCCACAGCACCATGGTCATCACCGCGCCGAGCGCGATGACCTTGAACAAGCCCTTGGCGAAATTGGCCGCGGCCTGCTTGCCGAAAATCCGCTTGGCGCCCGCCAGCGGCGACAGCTTGCTGAGCTTGGGTTTCAAAGATTCGGCGGACCAGACGAAGCGGTGCTGCACGATGTTTCCGGCAATCGCCGCGATCGCCAGCATCAGGAACGGAACGCCGAGCGCGACGATGAGGATGTATTCCAGGTCGCGCGCCAGAGCCAGCAGGCCCGCGCCGTCGGTGCGGATCATCCAGGAATTGGCCAGCAGATTGCGTAGCGGATTGTGCAGACTGCTGCCGACCGAACCGGAGAACGTTGCCAGCACTAGCGCGCCACCGGCGATGACGAACCAGGTGTTGACCTCCTGGCTCTTGGCGACGTCGCCACGTTCAAGCGCATCGTCCAACCGTTTTTGGGTCGGGTCTTCTGTCTTCTCTGCGCCTTCGTTCTCGTCGGCCATGGCTCTCGCTCAGCGCACCGGAGTTAATTCTTGCATGACGCCGCTGAAATATTCGAGGAAGACGCCCATCATCACCACGATCACGGCAGCGAGAATGAGAAAGCCTGCCATGATCGACAGCGGCACGCCGACGAAATAGACCTGCATCTGCGGCATCAAGCGCGCCAGGATGCCAAGCCCGATATTAAAGACCAGTCCAAACACCAGGAACGGCGCCGCCAGCTGAATGCCGATCTTGAATGCGCCGGAGAACGCGCGCACGGCGAGATCCGCAACATCGCCGCTCGGCATGATCTCGCCCGGCGAGAAGATGGTGTAACTCTGGTTGAGAGCAGCGATCACCAGGTAATGACTGTCGGTCGCAAACAGCAGCGTGACGCCGAGGAGCGTCAGGAAGTTGCCGATCAGCAGGCCCTGCTGGCCCTGCGTCGGATCGACCGCGGTGACGAAACCAAGTCCGAGTTGCTGGGCAATCACCGATCCCGCGACCTGTAAGGCCGACAACGTCACTCTCGCGGTGGCGCCGAGCACGATGCCGATGAAGATCTCCTGCACCATCTGCACGCCGAGCGGCATCATGGTTTGCAGGTCGATCTGATAGGCGGCGCGGTGCAGCGGCAGCAGGATCATGGTCAGCAACAGCGCAATCGCCAGCTTGATGCGGACCGGAATGTTGACCTCGCCAAGTGCCGGCAACAGCATCACCATCGCCCCAATGCGGGCGAATACAAGCATGAAGGTGGCGGCGTAGGCCGGCAGGAAAGAGATATCGATGCGCATGGCCGAACCATGCGCTAACCCCCGATGATTCGCGACGAAATCCGCATCATTTCGGCATGCAGCGCGTCAGCCATGAAGGGCAGCGCCAGCACCAATGTTACGAAAATGGCTATGATCTTCGGCACGAAGACCAGCGTCTGCTCCTGAATCTGGGTCAGCGCCTGCACCAGCGAGATTGCGACGCCGACGACGAGGCCGACAATCAGCAGCGGCGCCGACACGATAATGATCGTCCAAATCGCATCGCGCGCGACGTCAAGAGTTTCAGCTCCGGTCATTTGCGTTCCCTAGTCTTGCCTTCAGTTACAGTATCGTCATTGCGAGGAGCGAAGCGACGAAGCGATCCAAATCTTCACTTGCAGCCCTGGATTGTTTCACTGCGCTCGCAATGACGGGAACAAGTTCAATGATCGAACGCGACATCGCCTCAGATCGGCATCTTCATGATGTCTTCGTAGGACTGGATGACGCGATCGCGCACCGAGACCAGCGTCGACACCGCGACATCGGTTTCCGCAACCGCCGTCACCACATCCATGACGTTGGATTTGCCGTTGGCCATCGCCACCGTTTGAGCGTCGGACTTGCGTCCCGCATCCATCACGCTACCGATGGCGTCCTTGAGCAGCGCACCGAACGACGGGCCGTTGGCCTCGGCCGATTTTTCGAGGCCCGCGCTGCGCTCCATCATGCGCGCGAGATTGGCATAGGCGTTGGCGGCTGCGGTGGGCGAGGCCATGGGTCAGTCTCCGGATCAGGCTTTGAGGATATCGAGCGTGCGCTGGATCATGCGTCGCGTCGCGCTGATGATGTTGAGGTTGGCTTCGTAGGAACGTTGCGCATCGCGCATGTCGGTCATTTCGATCAGCGGATTGACGTTGGGATATTTGACATTGCCACTCGCGTCCGCCGCCGGATTGCCCGGCTCGTGCTTGACGCGAAAGCTCGACGTATCCGGCTTGATGCGGCCGAGCGCCACGACGCGCGCGTCAAGCGTGCGATCCAGTTCCGACGTAAAGGTCGGCACCTTGCGGCGGTAGGGATCGCCGCCCGCGGTCTGCGACGTGGAATCGGCATTGGCTATGTTCTCGGAGATCACCCGCATACGCCCGGCCTGCGCCCGCAATCCGGAGGTCGCGATGCTCATCGACCGGACGAAATCCATCTGCTCGTCTGCCATGACGTGGTGTCCTTATTCCTCGCGTCCGATCAGCGTTTGCCGATCGCGGTCTTCAACAAGTTGAGGCTGCGGCTGTAGAGTGTGGTCGCTGCCGCGTAGTCCATTTGGTTGGCGGAGACTTTCAGCATCTCGTCCTCGAGATTGACGGCGTTGCCGGCGGGCCGCGTCTCGTAACCACCCTTGCGGTCGAGCGGGAACGTCGGTGCACTGCCAGCGGCCGCCAGATGCGTGCCGCTGGTTCGCATCATCGGCAGAGTCCCCGCCGTGCTTCCCGCCGCCAGGCCATTGCGGTCGAACTTCGGCTCCATCAGATCGCGAGGCCGGAAGTTCGGCGTGTCCGAATTGGCGATATTTTCTGCCAATACGCGCTGTCGCTCCTGATGCCACTGCATCTTCGCCCGCAACGCGGATAAACCCGGGAGATCGGTGATGGCCATTGGCTGCCTCCACCCACGCCGCCTGCATGGCTTGGCGAAGGTAGGCAGAATTTGCCGCGTGTATGGTTAACAACGAGTTAAGAAACCGGGCGAGCGATCAGCCACGGGCGGCATTTCCGCCATGGCAGGCCGGAACGATGTCGTCGGCGGCGCATTTACCGCTCGAATTGGTGCGTTGACCGGTCAAACCATTGAAATCCTGTGCCAAACAACTGGGTTTGGTTCGGCGGAGCGATGGGGTAAGAAGGGCCGGACGGCAAATTCTGCCAGAGGACGTTAACAAATATCGCATCACTTCCGCACCATCCGCCGTTTGTTGTATCGTTCACGATCAGCGCTCGACGATTCTGGGCTGCGGAATGCGCGCTATTTGCGGGGATGAGGCATGCAGGCACTGACATTCTTTTTCGCATTCGTCGCGGTCCTGGTCCTGATCGGGGTGGTGGCCTGGCTGGTGCGGCGATTCGCCGGCAACCGCCTCGGCGGCAACGCCAATCGGGGCCGGATGCCGCGGCTGGCGGTGATTGACGCCGCCGCCGTCGATGGCCGCCGCCGCCTCGTGCTGGTCCGCCGCGACAACGTCGAGCATCTGCTGATGATCGGCGGGCCGACCGATATCGTGGTGGAACCCAACATCGTCCGCGCAACGCCGAGCCGCGATCAGATTTCGCCGCGCCCGAGCCTGGGCACCGAGTTGCCGCGCGGCGCGCCTCTGCCCGATGCCGGAGGCTGGACCGAGGAAGAAGCCCCACGGCTGGAGGCGCCAGAACCCGCCCCGCCGCCACTGCCGCCCGCTCCCGTTCGGCCGTCGCGTCCATCGTTTGCCGACGAGCTGCGTCGTGCACCTCCGCCCCCGCCGGAGCACCGGCACGATCCTCTGGCGACGATTGCGCCGGAACCGGTGACCCGCCCCGAGCCGCGCCCGGATCTGCGCGCTGAGCCTGCGGTGCCGCGTGCGAGTACCCGCACCGAGCCACAAATCCCGCGCGCGCCGCTGCCGCCGCTGCGCTCGCCCGAACCTCCTGTCACGAAAGCGCCGCCGGTGCGCAGCGTCGAGCCGCCCGCGGCTCCGGTGCCTCCCGCCGCCGCGCAGGCTTCCACCGCTGACCAAAATCTCGCCGAAATGGCCAAGCGGCTTGAAGCGGCGCTGCGGCGTCCCGCCGGCGAGCGCTCCACGGCGCCCGAGCCTCGCGTCACCGCCCCTGCTGCCGCGCCGGACGCTGCTCCGGTACGTCCCGCTCCACGGATCAACGTGAATGCGCCGGCAAGCACGGAGCCCTCTGCTGCTCCGCCCGTCGCCCCGCCGCCCCCGAAGGGCGACTTCGAGAATCTCGAGGACGAAATGGCATCGCTGCTGGGTCGTCCAAAGACGCCTTCGTGAGACCGGCGCCTTTCCCGCGTAGAGTATTTTTATTCTTCATCGTACTGCTCACCGCCGGATCATTGGCCGATCCGGCGTTGGCGCAGGACATCAGCATCAATTTCGGTCAGGGCAACGGTGGCGTGACCGAGCGCGCGATCCAGTTGATCGCGCTCCTCACCGTGCTGTCGATCGCGCCGTCGATCCTCATCATGATGACGTCGTTCACCCGCATCGTCGTCGTGCTGTCACTGCTTCGCACCGCGCTCGGAACTGCCACCGCCCCGCCAAACTCCGTTATCATTGCGCTGGCGATGTTCCTGACCGCGTTCGTGATGGGACCGGTGCTGCAGAAATCCTACGACGACGGTATCAAGCCGCTGGTGGCGAACCAGATCAGCGTCGAGGATGCGCTCCAGCGGGCATCGGTGCCCCTGCGCGGCTTCATGCAGAAGAACGTGCGTGAGAAAGACCTCAAGCTGTTCATGGATCTGTCCGGCGAAGCACCGCCCGCTACGCCGGATGAAATGTCGCTGCGCATCCTGGTGCCCGCCTTCATGATCTCCGAACTCAAGCGTGCCTTCGAGATCGGCTTCCTGCTGTTTCTGCCGTTCCTCATCATCGATCTCGTGGTCGCCTCGGTATTGATGTCGATGGGCATGATGATGCTGCCGCCAGTCGTGGTGTCGCTGCCCTTCAAGCTGATCTTCTTCGTGCTGGTCGATGGCTGGTCGCTGATCGCCGGCAGCCTAGTGCAGAGTTACGGCGGCGGCTGATTTCAGCGCGATGCGTCGGCGCGCTTGGAGCCGACGATGGCCGGCAGCGAACCGGTCGGCGTCGGATCGGCATGCGCCAGTGGCGGCAGCGCTGCCTTGGTGATGGTGTCGGGGAAACGCGCCTGCATCTCGCGCAGGAAGCCATCGAGCGTATCGACGCTCCCGGCCAGCTTGGCGATCCTGGCGAAGTCGGAACTGCTCGCCGACGCCGGCTTGCTGGCAAGATCGAACGCCGCACGATCGGCCTCGCTGCTCATTAGCGGCGCGTACTTCTCGCGGAAGCGGGCGAGGCCCAGCGCATCCTCGGCCAGCGCGTAACCGATCGCCGCGCGCACGACATCGCCCTTCTCCACCGTGTTGAGCGGTTTGAAGTCACGCCAGCGCTCGCCGTAATACAACTCGATCTGCTCGGCGGATTCGCGCCATTGCCGCCCCGCCCAGTAAATATCCGAGCGCAGCCGGATAGCCTCGCGACCGGTCATGTTGCCAATGATTTCCAGCGCCAGATCGCGACGGCCGACGTCGCTTTGCGCGCGCGCCTCCAGCAGCAGCCGTTGCTGGCGCAGTTCGCCGGCCAGATCCGCGATCCGCGTCGCCCGCAACGCCGTGATGGCACGGTCGGGCTTGTGGCTCATCAGATAGACCATGGCGAGACGCGATGCGACCTGCGCGCGCGCCGCACCTTCAAGCCGATGATCGATCTGGTATTGCAACAGTTGGCCGGCCTGATCCAGCAAATCGACTGCAATCAGACGATCCGCCAGCCGCCGGATCAGCTCGTCGCCGCGCCGCCCGATCGGCGTCAATTCGCGGTAATCGTAGAACACCGCAAGCGCATCGATCGGCGGAATCTCGTCGCCCTTGGGGCCAAGGAAGAGTTGCACGAACAAGGCGGACGCCTCGTCCTGCGCCTGACGCGAGGATTCGGAATTGGGCTGCAACTGAGTCGCCACCTTCGCCGCCGCCAGTGCATCGGCATAGCGGTCGGCATTGCCGTAAAGCTGCGTCAGCATGCGAAGCGTCCGCACCTCGATGCCGTCGCCGCGCCAAAGCATCGAGAGCATTTCGAGCTCACGCAACGCTTCGTCCGGCGCGATCTCGTTGCGCCGCTGTCGCAGCGCGATCTCGAGCAACTTGCCTTCCGCGGCAGCCTGCCGGTCTTCTGAGGCCGCAGCCCCGCGATACAAGCGAAGCGCATCCTTGTCGTGGCCGAGCCCCTCGGCAAGCCGGCCGCGCAATACGGCGACGCTTGGCTTCAGATCCGCGGTTACGCCGACGGAATCGAGATCGTCGCTGCGCGAGGCCGCGCCGGCATAGTCGCGCACTTCCAATGCGGCGCGCATCGCATCCATGATCACAGGGCGCTGCAATTCGAGCGGCAAGGTTGTGACCGCGAACTCGGCGTTCTTGAACGCTTCGCGTGCGGCCGGCCATTTCTGCTGGCGGGCATAGGCCAGCCCCTTCCATAATTGCGAATGGTAGTTCGGGCCGATCGCGGAGTTGGCGAGATCCTTGAGGCTCAATTCCGGCCGCCCCATCAGACTGGAAGCGACGGCATGCACGATCAAGGTCATGGCATCTTCATTGCCGGGCTTGGTCTCGGCCATCGCGAAGTCAAGCACCGCCTTGGCCTCCGGATACATCGCCCACGCCATGTAGAAGCGCGCCAAGGCCAGGCGCGCCGTTGTCTGCTCGGCCGCCGGGGACGCCGCCATCGCATCGATCAGTTGGTCGCGACGCTCGGTGAATTTGGCCGCCTTGTTTTGCCGCCACTCGCCGTCGTCGAAGATCGGACCGACCGACGCGGTCGCGCGCTCGGGGCGAATGTTCGCCGCCGACAACGTCAGCCCGCCAGGCCGCGTCAACGTCACCGTATCCGCCGCGACGTCGGCGATCACGTCGTCGGAATTGGGCCGGACCACCACGCCCTGCACCGATTCAAGCACCGACAGTTCGACGAAGCTTTGGCGCTTGATGAACCCTTGCGCCGGCGGCAACGCCGTCACCACCAGCAGCGTGTCGCCGGCGTCGGGATCGGTCATGCGGTGCAAGCTTCCCGGACGCGCGATCGGAATGGTGATATTGGCGCGCTTGGCGTCATTGACGTTCCGCCGCGCGACCAGCGGCTGCGAGGTTTGCTTGAGCGTCTCGGCAAACGTCAGCGTCCAGTGTGTGCCGGTGTCGTTTGCGGTCGCCCCCTCTTGACTGACCAGGCCCGCCGCCAGCGAGACCAATTGCGGCTGCGTCAGCCGCATACGGATCGCCTGCCCTTTCGCCAGCGGCATCACACTGACATCGCCGATTACCGCACCAGCATTGCGGCGAATCGGCTCGAGGTCGACCGGCTGCGTCGAATCGAGCACCAGCCACAGCGAGTCGGCGCGCCGGAACAGCGCCACAGGTGTCGGCATCGCGAAAGTGAAATTCAGCCGCACGCCATCGCTGCTGCGCGCGACGCTGACCGGCGCACCGGCATTGTCATTGGGTTTGGCGGCAGTGTCGCTGGCCCCAAGCGCCGCGGCTGGCCTGGCGGCGAGATCGAGCGGTTGCACCGGCGGCACGGACGATGCGGCTGCCGAGGCACCCGCAATCGCCGACGCTGCAGATTGCGGCGGCACCGGCTTGGCGGGGGCAACGCTCGGGACCTTGCTTTCCGCGACACTCGCCGGCGACGGAGTCTCTCCGGACTTCTTCGGCGCGGTATCCGCCTCGCCATGCTGTTGCGCAGGCGCAGTGACCGCCGGCTGCGGCGGTGGCTTTGGGGTAACGACCGGCAGGACCTGCGGGCGTTCCGCCGGCCGGAAACCGATATCGACCACATAGTTCTTATCTTCGCGGAACGAATGCACGTCGACGTCGCCGATCAACCCGATTTCGACCTTGGACGTGTTGCCTTCGATCTTCTGGTTGATGCCGCCGACACTGGTCGGCGCGATCAGCTTGGCGTCAGCGAGATCGAATGTCAGCGGCGCGTCGAACATCAATGAGAATTTGCGCTCGTTGAGCGATGACGACACGCCGGCACCGTCCTGCAACTCGAAGACATAACGGACGAAGGTCGGCTGCACCGAGGCGCGAACGCGAACCGGCGGGCGCTTCTTGGCTTCGGCAGCCACACGCTGCTGGCGCAAGGCGCGCTCGGCTTCGCGTGCCCGCTCGGACAATTCGCGTACAACGTCCTGCGGCAGGCCGGGCGGCGAACCCTTCCAGGTATCGGGCAGCAGATCGACGAACAGCCGTTCGCCGGCAACCATCGAATTTACCGTCACCTTGCGCGACAGCGCCAGACGAATCGCCGAACCGTCGGGATCGCGCCGCGCCGAACCGACATAGTCAGGCAGCACGTCGGATAGCTGTTCGACAGATACATCGACCGGGCGCTTGAAGCGAATGACGAGGATCGAACCGGCCAGCGCGACTTCGGAATCGACGTCTTCGGCGAGCTTCACCACCAGCCGCGCGTAGCCATTGGCAGCCGTCAGGCTCGCTTCGCCGCCCACCGCCTGCGCGCGACCGGCTGCGGGCCACAGCAACAGACCCAGCAACAACAGCCCCAGCACGCGGCACGCCGCAGCCCGCGCCCTTATGCGCGATTGCGACCAACATGCAGCGGCAGCCGTGAGCGCCATGTTCTTAAGGTGTCTCTCGGTTCAGATGAAGCCGGTTATCGGTGATGTCCGGCAATTCCGAATCTAGATTCCGCAAGATAAGGAGTTGTTAATTATCCGCGTTAATTGCTGTTCGCCTGGGTGGGTTTGCCTTCGATTTTCGGCAGGTCGGCAGCAGAAGCCGTCTTTTCGGTGCCGGAGCGCCGCGCCATTTCCACGGTCAGCCGCTCGGCCGCTTCGGGCGTCATCAAACCGAGAATGTCGGACATCTTGCGCGGTGCGATCTGCGAGGCGATTTCGTAGAGCACCGGCATCTCGAGCCGGTCGAAGACCTTGGCCGCGTCTTTCGGTTTCATCGCCTCATAGGTCGTCACGAGGCCCTTGAAGCGCACGACTTCCGCCTCGTTCCTTTCCTGCGTCTTGACGACGATGCGAGCCTCGACCTCTTTCAGCTCCTTGACCTTGCTCTCGATGCGCTGTTCGGCCGACTTGAGCAGGTTTTCGCGGATGTCGATCTCGCGCGCCCGCGCGTCGAGCTCCTGCCGCCGGGCCTGCAGGCGCTCAAGAATGGCCCGCTCCGACGCCGAGACCGGCTTGGTCGGGTCCGGCACGATCACGGTGCCTGAAGGAGAAACGGTTTCCGGCGCCTGCGCCGCTGGCTTGGCCGCACTCTCGGGCTTGCCGTGGTCGCTTTTCGGCTTAGCCTCGACTGAGCCGGTGATGTCGTCGGCAGGCTGCGTGCGGTTGTTGGACGGGAAGTTGAAGGTATCCTGCGCCCAGGATTTCTTCGTGGTGTTCGGCTGATAGTCGAACACATAACCACCGTCGATGACGATGCCGGCCAGCTTCAGTACAGCGAGACCGAATACCGCCACCACGACGACCGGCAGCACGCGTATGGGACGCGACTTCTTCATGCAGCGATGCCGTTCGCCCTTCGCCGCTCGGCGAATGCCTGCGCCGCCGCGACGGTCGCCTTGGCTGCGGAGATCTTCGGTTGCTCCGGTGCCACCGACGCCGCCGCAGCCGAAGCCGGACGCGCCGCAACTGCGATCTTCGACAGCCGGCGAATGACGTCATCGCCTTCGGCGAGCTGGCGCGTCAGCACCCGCGACATTTCCGAAGCGGTGGTGAGCTGGTCGCCGAGATTCTCATTGACGTCGCGCACGGCGTGCTTGAGACCGCCGATGGCGCGCTCGGCAATTTCGGTTGCGGTAATCAGCTCGGCGATGGTCGCCTTCAGCGATTGCTCGTCGGCTTTCAGCCGCTGCAAGCGCTTGTTGAGCAGCATGCAGTAACCGATGGTGACGACGAGAAGCACTGCCACGAGGCCCTCGATCACAAGTCCGAATACGTGATTCACTGTGCCTCCATCATCTTGGTTTGTTCATCGGCCTTCTCGAACATCGCGAAGGTGGTGTTAGGTTTACGCAATTGTTTGGTGACGCGAATAGCAACGCGGTCGCCGACTCGCCCCATGCGGCCCTCAGTCAGCGTAACGTTGCCGCAACGGACTGCAACCAGCGCGTCGGATCGGATCTCGAGCGGCAGCGTGTCGCCGACCTTGAGCTGCATCAGTTGCTTGAGCGGGATGTCGGCCTCATAGAGCACCGCATCGACGGCGATCTGCGCCTGCGCGATCTCGGTGGCGAGATGCCCTTCCCAGATCGGATCGCGGCCGAACTTTTCGCCCATGAACATCTGCAACAGCACGTTGCGGATCGGTTCGATGGTCGCGTAGGGCAGCAGCAGCTCAATGTTGCCGCCGCGATCTTCCATGTCTACCCGCAGCCGCACCAGAATGGCAGCGTTGGCAGGACGGCTGATAGCGGCAAACCGCGGGTTGGTTTCCAGCCGATCGATGGTGAAAGTCACCGGCGACAGCGGCCGGAACGCCTGTTCGGCATCGGCCAGCACGACCTCGATGAGGCGCTTGACCAGATTGGTTTCAATCGTCGTGTAAGGCCGCCCTTCGATGCGCAGCGAGGTCGGGCCGCGACGGCCGCCGAGCAGCACGTCGATCATTGAATAGATCAAACTGGAATCGACCGTGGCGAGACCGAAGTTCTCCCACTCCTCGGCCTTGAACACCGAAAGCACCGCGGGCAGCGGAATCGAATTCATGTAATCGCCGAACCGAACCGAAGTGATGCGATCGAGCGAGACTTCGACGTTATCGGACGTGAAATTGCGCAGGCTCGTGGTCATCAGCCGCACCAGCCGGTCGAAGATGATCTCGAGCATCGGCAGACGCTCGTAGGAAACCATCGCCGAATCGATGATGGCGCGAATGCCGGAGTTGTCGTCGAGATTGACCTCACCGACACTGAAACCGAGCAGATTGTCGATCTCCTCCTGCGACAGCACCCGCTCGCCGCTGGTCTTGCCGCTGCCGTAGTCGCGACCGCCATCCTCGACCATCGCCGCCCATTGCTCGGCCATGGTGCCGGAGATCTCGTTGGCGGCAGCCTCCTTGGCGGCCTCGGCCGGATCTTCCGAATCCAGCGAGGCTTCCCATTGCGCCGCGATGGCGTCCTGATCGACCTGATCGTTACCAGCCATGGTTCACATCCGCCCCGTCATTGCACGACGACTTCCTTGAACAACACGGCATTGACCTGACTGGGCGAAATCGCTGCGTTGACGCGCTTGGTCAGTTCTTCCTTCAAACGAAACAGACCCGCAGAGCCGCCGAGGTCGACGGCGCGCAGTTCACGCAGATAGGTCTGGAAGATATCCATCACCCGCGGCATCGTCGGCTTGATCTTCTCGACCAGCGGCTCGTCCTTCACTTCTAGGACGACCTTGATCTTCAGATACTGCACGCGCTCGCCGGGCACGCTGGCCAGATTCACCAGAATATCGGGCACGTCGACGAAAACCGGAGGCTTCGGCGGCGGCGCTTCGGCATGGGCCGCTTCGCCGTGATGGTTGAAGAAGAAGAACCAGCCGCCCGCGCCAGCTCCGATCAGCACCAGCAACGCTGCCGCAATGATGATGAGCTTCCGCTTGCTCTTGGGGGCTGCTGCCGCAGCTTCTCCTGCCGGCGCGCTGCCCTCGTCGGTCTGTTCGTTGTCTGCCACCGTCTGCCCGCCCGCCCGTTATGGGGTGAGCTCGATGCTGCCGAGCAAGCTGTTAAACGCGATACAAATGCCCCCGGCGCTCAAGCGCCCTGCCGTGATCGACGCTAGGTTGCAATGGTTAATGAAATCTTTCTTTCGATCGCCGGCTAGGAAAATTTTGCCGGGGCAACATGGTCAACAAGCGGTTATTGCCGCCCTCCCCACCACCTCGCAAAATCATAACACCTTGAACTAATTCGAATTTCCTAGTTGGCACGGCCTTCGCTTATCAGCCGGCGAGCCGCGGTTTGGGAGAGCTTGCGGTTCGCGGGATCGGGATCGGCCTTGGGAGGGCGGATCACGATCCAATCAGGGGAGATTGACCGATGGAGAATGCACTCCTCATCGGATTGTCACGACAGGTGACGCTGGAACGGCAGTTGGACGTCGTCGCCAACAACGTGGCCAACGTCAACACCAACGGCTTCAAGGCCGACAAGTCGCTGTTCCAGGAATTCCTGATGCCGGTTGCGCAGCAGGACAATTTCATCGGACGCGACCGGCGCCTGAGCTATGTGCAGGACCGCGCGACGTATCACGACTTCGCGCTGGGTCCGACCGAGATGACCAAGAACCCGCTCGACGTCGCCATCGACGGCGACGCCTTCCTCGTGGTGCAGACCGCGGGCGGCGAACGCTATACCCGCGACGGCGGCCTGCAGATCAATTCGCGCGGCGAACTGGTCACTGCCGCCGGCAATCAGGTGATGGGCACCAACGGTCCCATCGTTTTCCAGCAGACCGACCACGACATCACGATCTCCGCCGACGGCACGATCACCGTGCTCGAAGGCATCAACAACACGGTCGATTCGATCCGGGGCAAGCTGCGGCTGGTGAATTTCGCGCAGGCGCAAAAGCTCACCAAGCAGGGTTCCAACCTCTATTCGGCCGAGGGCATGGCGCCGCAGGCCGACCTCAACGCGCGGGTGAAGCAAGGCTTCATCGAGAAATCGAACGTCAATGCGGTCACCGAAATGAGCCGCATGATCGAAGTTACCCGCGCCTATACGCAGATCGCGGCGATGCTGCAGCAGGAAAGCGACCTGCGCAAATCCGCCATCGAAAAACTCGCCGACGTCCCGGCATAAGGAGACTGACCGATGCGCGCACTTCATACCGCAGCGACCGGCATGGCGGCCCAGGAACTCAACGTTCAGGTGATCTCCAACAACATCGCCAACCTGCGCACCACCGGCTACAAGAAGCAACGTGCGGCCTTTCAGGACCTGATCTACGATCACGTCCGTCGCGTCGGCGCACAGGCATCCGATCAGGGCACCATCCTGCCGGTCGGCATCGATATCGGCGGCGGCGTCAAGACTGTCGGCACGCCGCGCCTGATGAGCCAGGGCACACTGTCGCCGACCGGCAACGATCTCGACATCGCGATCCGCGGCGAAGGCTTCTTCAAGATTCAGATGCCGGACGGCACCTTCACCTATACGCGCGACGGCTCATTCACCACCGACCAGCAAGGCCGCATCGTCAATGCGCAGGGCAACCCGGTGCAGCCGACCATCACCATTCCGCAGAACTCGTCCGGCATTGTGATCAACGCACAAGGCCAGGTCTCGGTCACACTGCCGGGACAGACCACGCCAAGCACCATCGGCCAGATCGGCCTCACCCGCTTCGTCAACAAGACCGGCCTGCAGCCGATCGGCGACAACCTCTTCACCGAAACGCCTGCCTCAGGTCCGCCTCAGGACGGCACCGCCAACGTCGATGGCTTCGGCGACATGCAGCAGTCGAGCCTCGAACAGGCCAACGTCGAAGTGGTGTCGGAAATCTCCGATCTGATCGCAGCGCAGCGCGCGTACGAAATGAACGCCAAGGTCATCAGCGCCGCCGACCAGATGCTGCAATCCACGTCGAATATGTTCCGCTAAAGGACGCACGACGATGATGTTCCGCTCGCTGCTCATTGCCACTGCCCTGCTCGCCGCTGCGCCGACTGTTGCGCTGGCGCAGGCTCGCGACGCCGCGCCCTCGGCTCCGGTGCTGCGCGCCAACGTAACGGTATCGTCGGATATCGTGCGCATCGGCGATGTCGTCGACAACGCCGGCAGCGCCGCGCAAATCGCCATCTACCGCGCCCCCGACCTCGGCACCACCGGCACGCTGCCGGTCGCACAAATCATCGCAACGCTGCGAACCCATCAGGTGATCGGTGTCGACACCAAGAATATGAACGAAATCTCTGTCACGCGGCAGGCCCGTACCGTCACGCCGTCCGACATCGAACAGCACGTGGCGCAGGCGCTGGAGCGCCGCAACGGTCTCGGCGACGCCGCCGATCTGCAGCTCACTTTCGATCGCAGCCTGCAGACGATGCAGCTCGAAAGCAGCAACAACGGCGCCTTACACGCTACAGCCGCCCGCTTCGATCCGCGCAGCGGACGCTTCGACGTCGTGCTCGAGATCACCAACGAAGCCAGCTCGACGCCGACCCGTCTACGCTTCACCGGCACGGCCGTCGATACCGTCGAGGCAGTGGTGCTGGCGCGCGGAATCGACCGCAACGAAATCGTCAAGGCGTCGGACGTAAGCATTGAACGCCGCCCGCGCGCCGAACTCGGCCGGGAAGCCGCCGGTCGCGATCAAGTCGTCGGTATGCAGGCCCGGCGGCAATTGCGCGCCGGCCAGGCCTTGCGCGCATCGGATCTCGCCAAACCCGATCTGGTGCAGCGCGATCAGGCGGTCACCATCGTTTATCAGACCGGCGGCATCACCCTCACCATTCGCGGCAAGGCGATGGAGAACGGCACCGACGGCGATGTCGTCAGCGTCATGAACCTGCAAACGAAGCGCAGCTTCTCCGGCGTCGTCGTCGGTCGCGGTCAGGTTCTCGTCACGCCGCCGCGCGCCGCACAAACCGCTGCTGTCGCCACAGCGCCCGTCGCCGTCGCCGCCAACGACCATCTGCCTGTTTCTCGAAAAGCTGAGTAAAGTACATGTCCAGCAAGTTGAACCGCATCGTTCTCACCGCCGCGCTGCTCGCTACCGGCGCCGTTGCCAGCGGCTGCTCGGCGGTCGACCGGCTCGCCGCTATCGGCGAGCGGCCCGCGCTCACCGCCATCGAGAATCCGACGACGCAGCCCGGCTACAAGCCGGTGCAGATGCCGATGCCAAAGCCGGAAGCGGCGTCCTATAACGCCAACTCGCTATGGCGTAACGGTTCTCGCGCCTTCTTCAAGGACCAGCGCGCGCATCAGGTCGGCGATATTCTCACGGTGACAGTGAACTTCACCGACAAGGCCAACATCGCCAACGAGACGCAGCGTAGCCGGACCAACAAGGAAGATACCGGCGTTACCGACTTCATCGGCGCCAAGACCATCACCAATCCGGCCACCGCAGTGCTGCCAGGCCGCGTTCTCACCGCGGACTCCACCTCGTCGAGCGACGGAAAGGGGTCGGTGCAGCGCCAGGAAAACCTGCAGACCAGCGTCGCCGCCGTGGTCACGCAACTGCTGCCGAACGGCAATCTCGTCGTCGAAGGCAAGCAGGAAATCCGCGTCAACTTCGAAGTGCGCGAACTGATCGTCGCCGGCATCGTGCGGCCGGAGGATATCCAGAGCGACAACACCATCGACTCCAGCAAGATCGCGCAGGCCCGCATCGCCTACGGCGGTCGCGGCCAGATCACCGACGTGCAGCAGCCGCGCTACGGCCAGCAGGTGCTCGACGTGTTGCTGCCCTTCTGAATTCGATCTCGCAGAGCTCCCACGCCACGTCGCGAACCTAGGCGCGATGCGGTGTACGACGCGGCCTTCGGTAGCTCCCCTGCCGGAGGCCGTTCGTCGTTCAGGCGCAAGATATAATAGAAGGTTCCGTACCCATTCAGCGAAGTGGCAGGCTCACACCTGCAAGTTTAAGATGGAGCTTTCATACGGGAGGATAAAATGAAAATAATTGCATTATTAGCCGCCCTGGTCGTCTTTAGCTTTGGAACGATTGCCGCTGCTGCTACACTTCAGAAATTGACACCAAAACGCTTTCTAGAGTCCTGTCAGAACCTTGCAACCGAAAGGGAGCTCGGTACATCAATGGGAGATCGAAGAGCGCGGCGTGACTTTGTCATCGCCTGGATGCAAGGCAGGCAGCAGTAGCGTTCATAAATATTGGTCCAGATTGCGTGTTGCCACCTGACACCAGCCGGAAGCGCGGAGCAGCGTCTTTCAACAAACCGCTGTGGCCCATGGAAAAGATTATTCGCAAGCAGCCGCTCCCTTGCGGTTAGCGGCGCAATCCCACGAGGCGCGCTGCAGTAACCTTGATCGGTTAGGTTAAGACGCGAGTTTCGTTGCTCGCTGGCGGCGGGCGGCTATCGTCGCCGCGTTGCGCAGCGCTGGCCGGATCGCATAAGCACCAAGAGGGACCGGCCACGATTTCAGATGCGCGACACGGGGCCGTCGGCTTTGTGTGCGCGTTACGACGGCCCCACTTTCGCGAAACGGAAAATCAGCCCCGATAACCGTGAACACAAATGGCCGGAAACAATCCGGCCATTCGCAAGAAGCGGAATCGCTCCGAAGTCATCCGCGATTTGCGGCTTACTCGTCGCGATAGACTTTCTCGCGCTTCTCGTGGCGCTCCTGCGCCTCGACCGACAGCGTTGCGATCGGCCGTGCTTCCAGCCGCTTCAAAGAAATCGGCTCGCCGGTCTCTTCGCAATAACCGTAGGTGTTGTCTTCGATCCGCTGCAGCGCGGCATCAATCTTGGAGATCAGCTTGCGCTGCCGGTCACGCGCGCGCAGCTCGATAGCGCGGTCGGTTTCCGATGACGCGCGGTCAGCCAGATCCGGATGATTGACGTTCTCTTCCTGAAGCGTCTGCAGTGTAACCTTCGATTCCTTGATGATTTCGTCCTTCCAGGCCAGCAGCTTCGCACGAAAATACTCGCGCTGGCGGTCGTTCATGAAAGGCTCTTTTTCGGACGGTCGATAATTTTTCAACTTTTCCAAGGCCAATCCATTTGTCTTCTCAAGGCGCCGGAAGGCGTCCGGACGCGCCGGAGCTTATATATCGCAGCTTTGGGACAAACAATATCGATCACAACCCTGGGGGGCGGTGCGCCGGGTTATCCCGCCGGAACCTCACGGCCTCCCGAAAGCCGCTATCGGATCAGTAACCTACGCTGAACCGCCGGCGGATGCGCGCCGGGCGCACGATCTCGCCGACCAGCGCAACGGCATAGTCCTCGAAAGAGATCCAGCACTTGTCGTGCGAGCCAACCAGCATCTGGTCGCCGCCGAGCCGGAACCGGCCGGTCTGTTGCGCGACGAGCCGATGCGCCTCAACAAGCTGCGTCGCGCAATCAGGGGTATCCTGCAAAAGATGTCGTCGCAGACGTTCATGAATCTGGAACGCGACGGTTTGGCCTGCGATCGCCACGGCGCTGGTCACGGCGGAGCTTTCCATCACTCCGCGTGGCATCACGTTGGCAAAGGCGGTCGATCCGCTACGGCTCTGGACGGAACAAAATCTGCGTGAGGTGCAAGCCGCACAAAGGCGCTACGATACAGCCCGCAAATCCGCTGCGATCCAGCTTGCGACCATCCATGACGATCATTGACTTGGGAGCCGACGTTCGCCGAGCTTTTAGCCCTGCCCGGCCTTGGCGAGTTCGACCTCGACGCGCAGTTCTATTTCCGACAGCACGGCATCGAGGCCCGGATCGCCGGAGGAGGCTTTGAGGTTGGCTGCGGCATCGCGCAGCCGCATCACCGTGCCGCTGTCGAGCGAGCCGGCCAGCAGGCCGATCTTGAGTTCGTCCAGAACATCGAGTGCGCCCCTGCCCTGCTGCACCGATCGCTTGCGCCGCTCGACCGGATCTTCGATCCCCTGCATCGCCAATAGGGCATCGATGCCGGCGGCGGCGCGTGGCGCGGTCGGGGCGCGTGTTTCGTTGGCGGTCGATGTGTCGGGAAGCGTGAAGCCGCTCGAGCCCGTGCGCTTGCTATTGCCCGCTGGCGACCCCAGCGTCGTGCCATTCGGTCCATAAATGCGCATGTGATGCCCCTGAGCCGGCAATTCCTCAGCTGGAACCTCGCGCTTTATGGTTAACGTCGCGTAAACACCCGGCAAAATCTGCCGCCAGCGGCAGTTTCGGCAAGGCCAAGCGCCTGCGCGAGCTCAGCAGCAGATCAAATTTCGCAGACATATCAACGTTATGACCGCGCCGCGCATTTGGCACGGCTCTGGCATGGTTAACGGCGGACCAGCCTCGTGGGGAGCATGCGGCGGGACCGACCAGACCTCAGCGGGGAGCAGAGGATGCCAGGTGTACGCGTTTCCGGAATGCAGCGAACGATTGTCCACGCCGGCTGCGTGGCCATGCTCGCGCTTGGCCTCATCTTGCCTTCGGCGACGGCGTTCGCCACGTCGCGCATCAAGGATCTCGCCAATATCGAAGGCGTGCGTCAGAACCAGTTGATCGGCTACGGCCTCGTCGTGGGCCTCAATGGCACCGGCGATACCCTCAACAACATCCCCTTCACCAAGCAGTCGCTGCAAGCGATGCTTGAGCGCATGGGCGTCAACATTCGCGGCGCCACCATCCGCACCGGCAACGTGGCCGCCGTAATGGTCACCGGCAATCTGCCGGCATTCGGCACCCAGGGCACGCGGATGGACGTTACCGTCTCCGCGCTCGGCGATGCGAAGAACCTGCAGGGCGGCACCCTGCTCGTCACGCCGCTGCTCGGCGCTGATGGCAATGTCTACGCTGTCGCGCAAGGCTCACTGGCAATCGGCGGCTTCCAGGCTGAAGGCGCCGCCGCCAGCGTCACCAAGGGCGTACCGACGGTCGGCCGCATCGCCAACGGCGCGATCATCGAACGCGAGATCGACTTCGCGCTGAATCGGCTGCCGAACGTGCGGCTCGCGCTGCGCAATGCCGACTTTACCACCGCCAAGCGCATCGCCGCCGCAGTGAACGACTATCTCGGCACCAAGACCGCCGAGCCGATCGATCCCTCGACGGTGCAATTGTCCATTCCCAAGGAATTCAAGGGCAATGTCGTCGCGCTCTTGACCGAGATCGAACAGTTGCAGGTCGAGCCGGATATTGCCGCCAAGATCATTATCGACGAACGTTCCGGCATCATCGTCATGGGCCGCGACGTGCGCGTCGCCACGGTCGCCGTCGCGCAAGGGAACCTCACCGTTTCGATCTCCGAAAGCCCTCAAGTCAGTCAACCCAATCCGCTGTCGCGTGGCCGCACGGTCGTGACGCCGAACACTCGCGTCGGCGTGCAGGAAGACGGCAAGAAGCTGGCGCTAGTGAAAGACGGCGTCTCGTTGCAACAACTGGTCGACGGTCTCAACGGCCTCGGCATCGGCCCGCGCGATCTGATTGGCATCCTGCAAGCGATCAAGGCCGCCGGGGCCATCGAAGCCGACATCGAGGTGATGTGATGAATTCGTTCGCTCTCGCCGCCCGCCCGCACGTCAACAGCCAGACCGACACTCTGCTTACCAACGCGCTCGCCAAGGTTTCGCCGGAAGCGCAGACCAAGGCCCGGAAAACCGCGGAAGACTTCGAGGCGATGTTTCTCAACTCGATGTTTTCGCAGATGACCAGCAGTGTCAAAGGCGACGGCCCATTCGGCGACACGACCGGCACCGGCGTCTGGCGCTCGATGCTGACCGAGCAATACGCCAAGTCCTTCGCCAAATCCGGCGGCGTCGGCATTTCCAATGACGTCTATCGCACGCTGATCCTGCAACAAGCCAATCGCGCCAGCTAACTCGCGAGGAACATGACAATGCTTCAACGCTCGCAGCCCCAGCCCTCCGCAGCCGCCACGCCGATCGATATCCGACGGCTCGCTGCGGATCTGCTCGAGGTGATGGATGCATTGCTCAAAATTATCGAGCAGGAAACCGAGCTGGTTCGCGCCGGCAGGGTTGCCGACGCAATCGCTCTCGACACCACCAAGACCGAGCTATCACGCCACTACTTGAACGTCGTTTCGACGTTGAAGAACAATCGCGATCATCTCAAAGCCACCGCGCCCGATCTGCTCGCAACGCTGCATCGACATCACGACGTATTCCGCGCCATGCTGCAGATAAACCTCACCGTACTGGCGACGGCGCACGCGGTTTCCGAAGGAATCATTCGCGGCGTCAATGTCGAAATGCAGCGTCGCAACATGCCGCAAACGTATACGGCGAACGGCCTGCGCGCCAATCCCGGCGCGCGCCACACTGCGCCGCTCGCCGTCAGCCGCTCGCTGTAACGACAACCTCTGTCAAGCGACGCAACGCCCATCACCCATGACGGGCGTTGTTGCTTGTGCGCATTTGAATCAAACTTTCATCTCCACGTCAGCGCGCCGTTCACGGCGTTTGCTAACGCGGCGTTGAGAACGGACAAGCATACTTGCCACTGGAGAGGGGTTGGGATTTGACTCAAGCAGGCGCGGAGACTGCCATGGGTACAGATTTCAGCATCAAGGCCGTGAGCGCAGCGCCCGTCGTTGCGTTGACGCAGCCTGCGAGCGAGGCACCGAAAGATGCCGTCGCGACCGAACTGCCGGCCAGCAAAAACGTCGCTGCGACGAATGCCGTCGCGCGCGTGCGTAACGATTCGCAGCCGGCGCCCGACAGCACGTCACACCAGGTGGTTCTCGATCGTGCCGCCAATTCGATTGTATATCAGGTCGTCGACAATCGCACGAGCCTGGTGGTGCGGCAGTTTCCGGATGAAGCGATGCTGCGTCGGCGCGCCTATTTCCACGCACTCGATCTGATCAACAGCGATCCGCTCCGCGAGCGCACCGCCGATCGCATCGCCTGACGCGCCGCAGCGGCAACGCCAATCGTTCCGATTTCGGCCGCCACTTCTGATCTAGTTGCGGGTCGCGGTGGCTTTTTCCATTGTCGACACGCCCGTCACCGGATTGGTGGCGATGGTGGCGATCAGCGCGCTATCTTTACCGTTGACATCCTTGCCGGTGAGCAAAAATTTGGAATCGCCGATACGAAAGGCACTGTCGCGGATCAACACGTCCTGATACTTGACGGTCGAACCGCTCTGGTACTTCACCTTTGCTCGGAAACCGTTGACGTTGGAAATCGTCACATCGAATGACTTGCCGTTGGCATATTTGCCCTTCCAGCTTCCCACGTATTTGTCGGCATCGACCGCGACGTATTTCGAATGCGACGGCACGGCGCCGCCGACCGTGACGTAATTCGACGAGATGATGTTCCAGATATCAGCCATGATGTCAGCTCCGCGGTCGCGGCGCTCAGGCCCGGCCTGAAAGGCCCGCAGCGATATTGCAGTTGATGTCGATCAGCGACTTGAGCTTCGCCGGATCGGGATTGGTCTGCATCTCGACGGTCTGCTTCAATACAAAGATGCCGATGTTGGTGATGTTCTGGCGGATCTCCAGCGTCTGCTCGCTGTCGTTGCTTTCCATCGCGCCCATGAAGATCGACCACAGGCGACGATTGAACAAAAGCGCATCATGCATACTCTTGTCGGGTCCGGTCCAGTTGGTCTGCACTTCCTGAAGCTGTCGTGCCGCCTTCAACAGGGCCTGTGCCTCGATCTCACGGGGAGACGCCGTAGTTTGCGACGTACGCGAATAGGCGGAAGCGGCATTGGACATTCACGACCTCAAAGGGGATGAGTTGCATCGGTAGCAGTGCACACCAATTGTAGGCTTCGGCTCTTTAGATATGGTTACCGGACGTTTTCAAGTGTGTTTGAATAC
>MKVX01000018.1:0-187139 GCA_001899255.1 Rhizobiales bacterium 62-47 | reverse complement strand
TGCCCCCGCCGTTTCCGCTTTGAACTATTGAGACGCGATTAGCGGAGAAGCTGCAGCACGCTCTGGTTCGACTGGTTGGCCAAAGCCAGCGCCGAAACCGCAATCGACTGGCGGGTCGACAGCGCCTGGCTGTTCGCCGCTTCCTCGTTGGTGTCGGCCAGCGTCAGGTTCGACGCACCGGTCTGCAGAACGTTGATCAGGTTCTTCGAGAAGTCCTGACGGATCTGCACGATCGACAGGTTCGAACCCAGGGTCGAAGCCTGCGAACGCAGCGTGCTGCTGGCGTTGTTGAGCGACGTCAGAACCTTGTTCGTCATGAAATTGTCGACGAAGTCGGTGCCTGCAGTCAGCGTGTTGAGGCCGAGACCTGCCGGATCGAACGTCACGCCCTGGATGGTCAGGGTGGACTTGCCTGTTTCGTTGAACACCAGCTTGAGCTGGTCGCCATTCAGCAGGTTGACACCGTTGAACGACGAGTCCTGCGCGGTCGTCTTGATCTGATCGAGGATCTGATTGTACTGGCTGACGAGGCTGGCGCGGTTGGACTGCGAAACCGCATCCGGAACAGCGGCGGTAACGGAGCCTGCAGTCGCACTCGCCGCTGCAATCGAGATTTCGATCGCATCGCCGGTGATCGTGCCAGCGGCCGCAGCGGTGGTCGCCGTTGTGATGGTCTGGCCGGCGGAGTCGTTGGTCGACGTGAACGTCAATTCGTTCGCGCCGGTCAGCGAAGCCGTCAGGCTGACACCGTTCGAGCTCAGGGCCTTGTTGAGGTCGGCGAGCGACTTCACGGTCGTGCCGTCAATCGTGATGGTCTTTGCACCAGCTTCGGTGGTGAACACGAAAGCCGAGCCGGTCAGCTTGCTGCCGCCAGCGCCGCCGCCGCCAGTCAGGTCGTCCGCGGTCGCAGCGCCCGTTCCGGCGCCGGCGCCGGTGTAGGCGACGCTCGACTTGGTGGTGTAGCCCGAGTTGGTCTGCAGCGCCTGGTTGGCAATCGACTTCGCGGTGTCGACCAGCTTCTGCAGCGAGGTGATGCCGGTGTTGGCAGCCTGCAGCACTTGCACGCCGTTGCCGATACCATCGAGCAGGTTGTTGATGTCGCTGGCGCGGGAGTTCAGGCCCTGCGCGGTGAAATAGTTGGTCGGATTGTCGAGCGCCGAGTTGACCTTGTTGCCGGTGGCAAGGCGGTTCTGCGTGGTGGAGAGCAGATCAGCTGTGGACTGGAGGGAGAGCAGGTTCTGGCGAACTGACGCCGAGAGAACGATATCGGACATTGTCATACCTTTCTGGTGTGAACGTTCGTGTGCGTTGCGCCGATTTTTTCCATCGGACGACAGCGCCACACTGGAACCAAGACTCTAAAAAAACATGAACTCGATTATTGCAGTTCGAGCGAACTGCACGAATTGCGCGTCAGGTCGACCGCCACCGAATCTGGCGGATGTCATTGCGGGAGTGCGAGATTTCACCTGTATGCCCGCGACGGCAACCCGGTATGTTCATCATTCATTAATCATGATGGGAAAGGATCCCGGCACAATACAGCGGATCTGGAGGTGCGCCGGTAATTCGACTTGCCTGCGGACAGCCGCACCGTCAACAAGTCGGCGCGACACAATCGACGGAGAACCGAGATGGCGTTGAAAGTCGAACTGAAGCCGCACGAGCGCATCATCATCGGCGCCTGCGTCATTACCAATACAGATCAGCGCGCCAAGCTGCTGATCGATGGCGAGCGCATTCCGATCCTACGCGAGAAAGACATCCTGACTCCGGAGACCGCCGACACACCGGCGAAACTGATCTATCTGGCTGTGCAGCTGATGTATCTGTCGCCGGACCCGATGGCGCACCATCCGACCTATTTCAATCTCATCAAGGATGTTCTGAAAACAGAGCCGAGCGCGTGGCCGCTCATCGAAGCGATCAACAATCACATCCTCAACGGCGATCTCTACCACGCGCTGAAAGAAGCCAAGAAATTGATCGTCCATGAAGGCGAGTTGCTCGACGATGCGCGTCGGCAGCGGATCAAGCAAAGCCTCGGCAAACAAACCGGCCGCAAGTCGGCGTAATCGCACTTCTAACTCGATCCGCGACACAAACGACCATTGTTCGTTATGGCCGGATTTATTCCGGCCATCCACGTCCTGATCGCTGAGATGCACTTAAGACGTAGATGGCCGGGACAAGCCCGGCCATGACGCATCACCTACATTATTCGATCCTGAATGTGCTAGATCGGCAGATATTTCGTCAGGCTGATTTGATAAAGCATCGCTGTAGTCTGGTACGATGCCGACAGACTGGTCTGCAGTGCCAGGATCTTGGTCGCAACTTCATCCTGACTCACACCTTCGATTGAATCCAGCATGGTTTGCGCCATGGTCTTGACTTGCGTTTGACGATCGGTCGATGCCTTGATGGCCGTTTGCGCCCCGGCGAAATCCGCCTGAATGTCCTGAATGATCTGTACGCCCTGCTGCGGCGTCATGTTCTGCGTCACCCGCTGGCTGAGCGCCGTGATCTGGCCGTTGGCATTGGGATCGGTCTGCGACGTCGTCACCGCAGCATAGACTGCGATGTTCTGCAGCAACGCACGGAACGCCGGCTCGTTGGCCCGCGCACCGTATTGCGTGGAGATCGATTGATCGACCTGCGCAACCGCCGTGCTGCGCGCAGAATCGGTGGGGCTTTGCGCCGGCTCGCCGGTGTACCAGGAAATGGTGTTGGCGGGCGTTCCCGCGATCAAGCCAGTGGCGGATGTCAACGGCGAGCTGGTCGTATCGACACGCAGTGGCGGCTGATCGAAGAAATTGTCCGACGCCGCAATGGCTGACGCCGCAACCAGGGACGTTCCGGCGAGTGTCTTCACCGCATTGTCCAGCTTGCCCTGCAGGTTCGCCATCGTCGCGGCGGGAGTGGCGCCGATCTGAAACGTTCCGGGAAGCGGCGTGCTGGATGCCGTTGCGGTGAGCTCGATCGTTTCGTTGGTGCCGTCAGGGAGACTGAAGGTGAAGCGAACCTTGTCGCCCTCGCTCGGATTGCTCATGCCGAAATCCACAGTCGCAGCGGGCGGCGATCCAGTCGGACCGGTCGCCGTGGCTCCGACCGTGGTCGTGCTGACGGCACTGAGCTTGAGACCGAACACGGATGGAGCGGCATCTTCGGCGACACTGACCGCTGTCGCGCTCGGCGATGACAGCACCAGCCGGCCGCGGCCGTCGGCGCCGAGATCGGCTTGCTTGCGCTCGGCAATGAGTTGTGAAAGACCGGCCTTGGTGCCATCGGCGCTACCGTTGAGAATGTCGCTGGCAGATGCCGTCGATGGTGTATCGGTGGCGCGACCGGAAAACAGATAACGATCGCCGGATTGCGTGTTGAGCAATTCAATGGCATTGGCGAACGCGGCTTGCGCCGTCACCTGCCCGCTGGTCTGGCCGTTGTTGCCGAGCGAAATCGACGAGCCGTTGGCCGCGGATTTGATTTGCGTGCCGAGATCGACGAGCCCCTGCAGCGACAGATTGGCGACGTTGATCCGCGTATTCACGTTGGTCGCGGAATCGGCATAAGAGTTGATGTTGTTGATCTGTGCGCGCAACGCAACGGCAAGACCGCGATTGACTCCCTGGCCTGCATAGGTCGTCGAAATCTTGCCGCTGCCGAGTTGCTGCTGCAAATCGTCGAGCTGGCTTTTCAGATTGAGAATCGACGAGCCGATGTAGGATGTGCGGCCGCTTACGCCATCGATTGCCATGTTATCCTCATACCGATTGTAACAGCGCGGTGTACATGTCTTTCACCGCGGCCATGACGCGCGCATTTGCCGAATAGGCGTTTTGCAGCGACAACAGATGCGCCATCTCATCGTCGATATTGACGCCGGAGGTCGCGTTCATCTTGTTCTGCAGGGTGTTGAGCACGACATCCTGCCCGTCTGCCAATTGCTTCGCCGCGTCGGCTGCGTTGCCTTGCGCACTCAAGAATTGCTGCGTGTAGTTCAACAACGTGCCCTTGTAGGGCGATGCCGAGGTGCCGATTCCGGTTTGCGGCCCGTAATAAAGACTAGCCGACGTCAATTGCGTCAGGATGAAATTGGCGCGCGTCGAATCGCCGGCGGCGGTCGCGGGCGACGTGCTGTAGATTGTCAGCCGAGACGGATCGGCAATCAGCGCATTGTTCACCGAAATGCGCGCGGCGAGTCCGGTCTGCTGCGATCCGCTAGCGGTGATCGCTCCGGTATAAGCGCTGCCGCCATCGGTAAACAACGAAAGCTGGACCGCGCCGTTCGTCAGGCCAGCCGGCAGCATTGTCGTCGTGACCGAGCCTGCGTTGATATCGACACGGTTCACTGCACCGTCATCGAGTACGCGCAGCGTCGATCCTGCCGGGTTGGAGAACTGCAGGCCAGTGCTGGGGCCCAGCGCGGCATTGAGTTGCGAGACCACCGATGCCATGCCACCGGAAAAATCGATGCCAAGCACCTCGTCATTTGGATCGACCGTGGCGCTGTTCGCCAGCGGCAGCACCGACGGATCATCCACGCGAACGATCGACAGGTTGTGTGTGACGCCGGTGATATTGTCCTTGTAAGTGACATGCACGACATTGCCGGTCTGCAAGCCAGACAGATCGAGGTCATAGCCATCTGGCGGTCCGGGAGGCAGTTGCGTACCGGTCGTCGTCTTGTCCGACAGCGCGCTCGACATCGAAGCGGCGAGCTGATCGATCTGCGCCTGCGCCTGCACCAGCGTATTGTCGCGCAACTCCAGATATGCCGCGATAGTGCCGGACCGGATCGAGCCGGTCGACACCAGATCCATGCTGCCGCCATGCGGGAAATTGATGGTAATCGATCCGAGATTACTCTTGGTCGGATCGGCATTCCACAGCGTATTCGGCGTTACCGTGCCTTGCGCATTGAACGACAGTTGCGCGGCTTCGACACCGACCAGTTGCACACCGGAATTGGTGAATACCGATGCCTGATTGTTATCGTTGGTGACGACACGAATGTCCATCAGCTGCGATAGTTGCGTGATGTACTGATCGCGCTGGTCGAGCAGCGACGCAATCGATGCGTCGGTCTGCTTGCCATTGATGAGCTGATTGTTGATCGAGGCGATCTGAGCCATCGCGTTGTTGGCTGTAGTAACGGCATTGCCAATGCCGCTCTCCGCACTGCTGCGCAACGACTGGATGCCCTGCGAGGTGGCATTGAGCTGCTGCGCCAGCGCCTGCGCGGCATTCACCACGGCGATGCGTGCGGATTGCGAGTCCGGGCTGGTGGACAGCGCCTGCACCGCAGTCGTCAATCCGTTCAGAGCAGATTCAAGCGTCCCGGTCGAATCCGGATTACCGTAAACGCTCTGCAGGTTCGCCAAAAACTGCGACCGGACATCGGCATAGGCTGCGCCGGACATTTCGGTGCGCAATTGCGTTTGCACGAACTGGTCGAGTTCGCGATTGACGCCGTTGATGCGTACGCTCGAACCGTAATCCGCCGTTGTCGTCGCGATCTGGTTGAGCGACTTCCTGACGTAACCCGGAGTCTCCGCGTTGGCGACGTTCGATGACACCAGCGCCAACGCGGCCTGATTGGCGCGCAAGCCGGACATGGCAGTAGCGAGGGCCTGACCCAAACTCATGACAAATGACCCGTCTCGATTTCAACAGTCGCGGATTAGCGCAGCACGTTCAGCAGATCCTGCACCATCTGGTTCGACGTCGTGATGACCTTGGTGTTCGCCGAGTAAGCCTGCTGCGTGACGATCAGCTTGGTGAACTCATCGGCGATGTCGGTGTTGGAACCTTCGAGCGATGAACCGACAATGGTGCCGCCGTTGCCGAACAGTGCCTGTCCCGACTCGTCGGTGGCTTCGAATGCGCCGCCGTCCTTGCGCTTGAGGAAATCGGGACCGTTGAATGTCGCGAGCGTGATTTCCGCGAGGTCGAGATTGCGACCGTTGGAATAGTTGCCGACGACGCGACCGTTGTTGCTGATCGACACCGACTGCAACTGACCGGCGGGGAAACCGTCCTGCTGAATCTGATTGACCTGCACGTTGCCGTTAGCATCGGCATATTGCGTCAGGCCGCCCGAGCTGAAATTGACCACCGGATTGCCGAGCGATACGCCGTTCACTGTCGCGTTGGTCAGCGTCACCGACGCAATCGGCGGATTGGGTTGCCCGTTCGGACCGAAAGTAAAGTTGACACCAACGTTTTGCCACGCGACCTGCGTGCCCGTTGCGTTCGGATTGACCTGATAGAACATGTTCCATGTGTCGGTATGGCCAGTGCCGAGAGACGCACTGTCGGTCTTGGCCCAGCGGAATTGCAGATTCACCGGCGCACCCGAGACATCGTAAGCGGTTACCGCGCCGCCGGCGATCGATTCATCGAGGAAGCTCTGGTTGTCGTTGGCGGTGACCTGCCCGGTGCCCGCGGTGCCGCCACCGGTTCGATTGACCTGCACCGTGCCGCTGAAGCCGAGTGCGCCGAACGCCGCCGCGTTGGAGCTGGTGATGGTCAGGTTGGAAGCCGTGCCGGAATGCAGCGTGATGACGCCATTGGTGATTGAAGATGGCGGCGCCGAACCGGTGATGCCGTTGATCTTCGCCAGCAAGTCACCGACGGTGTCGGTGACGTTGAGCTGGTTGGCGCCAGCGCCCGCCGCCACGAAAGTAATGACGTTGCCGTTGATGGTGATGGTGTCGCCGGCCGAGAAGCTTGCCACCAGCGAGTCGCTCGGATTGGTGCCAGACAATGCCGTGGCGGCGCTGACTTGCGCGACTGGCGAATTCTGGTTGTTGACAGTCGCACCATTGCGGCTGGCGTCGGCATAAGGCGTTGCCGGTGTGCCGACGATCAGCGGATTGGTGGTGAAATCGCCGGGGTTGAGCAGTTCCGATCCGGGAATGGAGTTGTCGTGCTTGGTTGTCAGCGGATAGCTCGACAGGTTGGCACGATATTCGACCTTGGTCGTCGCCTGTGCCGGCAGGAAGTCGTTCTTGAACTTCAGCACCTGCGGCGCGCTGCCGGAGAGGTTGCCGGTGGTCGGATCGATCGGAATGCCCTCGAGATAGTAACCCGCACCGTTGACCAGATAACCGCTCTTGTCGAGCGTGAAGTCGCCGCGCCGGGTGTAGTTCTCGACGCCATCGAAGATCGGCGAGTTGTCGGTGAAGTTGCCGGGCTTCTGCACGACGAAGAATCCGGCGCCGTTGATCGCCATGTAGGTCGAGACCGAGGCGGCCTGAATATCGCCCTGCACGGTGTTGGTGCTGCGCGATGCGGAAGTGACGCTGCCGGCGAGTTGCTGGGTCGGCCCCGTCTCCGGAATCAGATCGAGGAAGCTGGTGTCGATGCGCTTGAACGCCGTCGTCTGCGAGTTGGCGATGTTGCCGGAGACATTTTGCAGCGCATAAGATTCCGCGCGCAAACCTGCCACGGAAGTAGTGAGAGCTCCGAAGATACCCATAACGTCGTCTCCAGCTTCGTTTCGGGCGGCACGCCGGATGGGTCGTCGCCTGCCGCAATTCGGGAGAACGAATCGCAAGGGCCATGCCAAACCGGATTGTGCTGGAAAATCAGTGCTCTAAACGCAATACCCCGGCCAATCGACCGGGGCACTCTTGCCTACAACGGCAACTATTGCCGGGACTCGGGCTGAGGTATCAGGTCGCCGACGGCGTCGCCGGATGGAACACGAGCGCCAGCCCGTCCATGCAGTAGCGCAGGCCGGTCGGCTTCGGTCCATCGTCAAAGACGTGGCCGAGATGGCCGCCGCAGCGGCTGCAATGGATCTCGGTTCGCACCATGCCGAATTTGCGATCCTCGGTCTTGCCGACCGCGCCTTCAAGCGGCTGGTAGAAACTCGGCCAGCCAGTGCCGCTTTCGAACTTGGTCTCCGAAGCATACAGCGGCTGATCGCAGCCGGCGCAGGCGAAGATGCCCTTGCGATGCTCCTTGAGCAGCGGGCTCGTCCACGGCCGCTCGGTGCCGTGATTGCGCAAGATTTCATATTGCTCCGGCGTCAATTGCTTGCGCCACTCGGCATCAGTCTTCTCGACCGCAAATTTTCCGGCGGCCTGCGCGGGAGCGACATCGAACCATTTGAGCGTAGCAAATCCGACCAAAGTCGCGGCGGATGTAAGCAGGATGCGGCGGTCGATCATCGTGGTCTCCGTTTCATGCAAGGCGGTTGGTCAGTATCAAATCCATTGCACTAGCTACGGAATAAACACCGCAACGTTACACCCGAAGGCATCGCGTGCGCTCACAATCTTGCGAGCACAACAGGGTCGCAGGACGCGGCATCCATCGTTCCGCGATCAATGCCCCGTTCCGGCCTGCCGGTTGGCTGCGGCCAAGCGGGCCTCGCGCGCGGCTTCGCGTATGGCGGCGCGTTCGCGCCAGCGGGCCAGCGCCCCGGCGGCGGCGGCGCCACCCCGCGTCCAGACGTCGACCGCCTTGCCGGCAACACGACCGGCGCGCCCGCCAGCCCATACCAGTTCAAACGGCGAGAATAGCCGCCAGCGATCGTCGCGCCACAGGATACCGTTAGCGATCAACTGCCCGGCCAGCGCGGTGGCACTCATGCCCTGGCGGCCGAAGCCACTGGCAACCCATAGGCCGCGGCGCAACTGGCCGATCTGCGGCATGCCGTGCACGGTCTGGCCGACCACGCCGCTCCAGACGTCCGCCAGTTCCACGCGCCCCAAGGCCGGGAAGACGGTTCGGATACGGCGGCGGATCGCAGCGGCAAAGCGCTGCGGATTGGCGGACCAAGTGGTCTCCGGGCCCGCCCACATCAGGCGATCGCCATCGACGATGCGGAAATGATCGATGTCGTCGGTGTCCATCACCGATCCCTGGAAGGAAATCACCTCCGCCAGCCGGTCGCCGAGCGGCTCGGACACAGCTGCATAGCGCCACACCGGCAGCAGCGTATCGGTCAGCCGCTGCGATGGACCGCCGAGATAAACATTGCCGGCAAGCACGATGTGGGACGCCCGCATTCGTGCCGCCGGTGTGACGATGCGCTTGCGAATACCCGCCGCATCGATGCTGAGCGCAGGCGTTTCCTCATAGATGCGCGCGCCGGCCGCTTCCGCCTGCGCCGCGAGGCCATGCAGATATTTGCTGCCGTCGATCTGGAATGCGCCGGGATAATGCACGGCATGAAAATAGCGCCGCGTCCTCAATACGTCGCGCACGTGGTCGACTTGCCACCCCTCCACCTCGGTGCCGAAATCCTCGCCGAGCATCTGAAGCCTGCCGATCAGCCGGTCGCCGATATCGACGTTGGAGACCTCAAGGGCGCCGTAGCTCAGTTCCAACTCTGGGCCGATCTTGTCCGCGATATGGCGAACGTAATTGGCGCCCTGTCGCGACAACGCCCACATTTCACGGGCGTTATCGAAACCGACGCGGGCGATGATGTCATTCACCGGCAAACCATATCCCGGCATCACCGTGCCGAGCGGCCGGCCCGATGCACCCCAGCCGACGTGTCGGCCCTCCAGCACCGCGACACTCATGCCCTTGCGGCTCAATTCCAGCGCCGCGGTCAGGCCCGCAAGTCCTGCTCCGATGACACAAACCTCGACGTCGCGGTCCAGCGTCAGGCGGCGGCGCGCCCCGGTGTTTTGCACAGCCGTTGCGGTCTCGGAATCAGGGGGTGCGCTTGTCACAGGTGTCGTCACGCTGTTTTCTTACGAAGCCATCTAGCCCTTGTCACCTTGTCTCGCGCAAACTTGTACAGTAATCGGCATTGAGTTTCCCGGTTGGGTGCCGCTCCGCGCCATCCTCATAGCGTCCGAATCGAGACCCCCATGCGCCGTTTGATGCTGCTGCGTCATGCCAAAACCGAAAGCGACGCACCGAGCGGCGAGGATATCGATCGCCGCCTTGACCAACGTGGTCACGCGGACGCCGCAGAGATGGGAAACTGGATGGCCGAGCACAATCATGCCGCCGACCTGGTGCTGGTCTCCACCGCCGTCCGCGCGCGGCAAACCTGGGATATCGTCGGGCCGCTGCTCGCCCCGATCATGCGGCACGCCAGCGTGGCATACCGGCCCGAACTCTATATCGCCGACCCTACCGATCTGTTGCGCATTATCCACGGCGCAGCCGCGCATGATCCTCGGAGCCTGCTCTTGATCGGGCACAATCCGGGCCTGCATGAACTGGCGTTGGGCCTGAGCGGCCACGGCAATGCCGCGACACGTCGCGCGCTGGGTGGCAATCTGCCCACCAGCGGCCTCGTCGGAATCGATTTCGATATTAACGATTGGCGTGACGTCTCTTTTCAGCGCGGGCGCCTCGCGTTCTTCGTGACCCCGAAGCTGCTGCCGAAATCTCCGCACAGCACCTGACATCCCTTTCCAGCCAGCCATTTGTCCAGGCCAATTCCGGCTCAGATCAAGCCCGGCTGGGCGCATTTGTCGCGGCATCGGGCGATGGATATAATCTTCGCAAAGACATCTGCTGAACAACGCTGCGAACGTTAGAATCCGTTCGCCAATCGTGCTACGCTCACAGTACGGAGGCGCAGATGTTTAAATCAATTCTCGTCCCGATCGACCTCGCGGACACCGAACTCGCCAAGCCCGCTATCGCAACGGCCGCGATGATGGCCAACACTTTCCAGGCCAAGGTGCGGCTGCTCAACGTATTGCCGATGACGCCCGTGATGCTGGCCGAATATGTGCCGGCGAATTTCGATGCGCAGCAACGGCAATCCTGTGAAGAAGCCATCGCCATCGTTGCCCGGGAATCCGGCATCGATCCCTCCCGGATCTCCAGTGCCGTGCGGCAAGGCGGCATCTATCACGAGATCTTGGAAGAGGCGGCAGCGATCCACGCCGATCTCATCGTGATGACGTCGCATCGGCCGGCGATGAAGACTTACTTCCTCGGCTCCAATGCCGGACACGTGGTGCGCTATGCGAAGTGCTCGGTGCTGGTCGTGCGCAAGTAACTCTGCGCATTACGGCAGAAGATCTTTCGGCAGCGCATCGAACGTGTAAGTGCGCGGCCGGTTTCGCAACATGAAGCCACCGATCTGCCAGCCGAACAATGCGCCGCACGCGAGCAGGAATAGCGCACCGCCCGTCGCCCCCGCGGCAACGGCGCGGAACAGCAGTCCGACCATCGCCAGCACCACCAGCACCAGCAGCGCGGCGCTCAACCAATAGGCCACGGGCCGCATGCCGCCGCTCAGGATTGCCTTGCTGCCGTGCTCCGCCATCCGGCGGTGGAGAGCGGCGATGAACAACCGATAGCTTTCGTTCTGCGGCGTCATCAGCGCAATGGTCTGCCAGGTGGTCGAAATGATCGCCAGCCGCTCGCCGGAACGATTGGCGATATCGGCACGGAAGCGCCGCGACTGCATCGACACAGGGCGATACGACAAGCCGATCGCAGCAATCGTCGTATACGGCCAGACGCTTTGTTTCTCGCCGATGCGCCACGACAAGCCATCGTCGGTCAATTCGAACTGTTGGGTGACGCCGATCAGCGACGCCTTGTATGTGTACCTGATGCCGGGCGGCGCTTCGTCGTCGGACGATGGAATCGGCGGTTGTCGCAAAACGTCTCACTTTCTGATGACCCGGCAAGCCGCGCCGGCCTCTGGCGGCGTTTGCTTGCAGCACGGCCGACGATTATCCTACAAGCCACAACCAGCCGCCGCCGCGCAAGGGATCGCGGTGCCTCGCCGCCGCAACGGACCCCTGATGGCCACACCCGCTTACTTTCCGCGTCGTATAATTCTGGCCGGCGCCATGATGTGCGGCGTTCTGCTCGCGCTGGCAGTCCATGTGCTGGGCCAGCGCTTCAATCTCGATCTCGGCGGCCTCTGGCGATTCGAAGACCCGCGCAATCTGGTCCCGGCCGGAGCCGCACTGGCCTGGTGGCTGATTGCCTCTGTGGCATTTTGCGGCGGCTATTTCACCGCCTCGCTGATGCACCGCGCGGTTTCCGGGCGCATTCCGCGGCGGATGCGGCAATTCCTGGTCGTTACCGGCGTGCTGGTACTCGCCGCGGCCGGTCAGGCGGCGTCAGCGCCAAGCGCCGTCCCCACCGCGACCGGCGTGATCGCCGGATTGATGGCGCTCTGCCTCGGCGCGGCGATGGCATTCTGCGGCGCGCATTTCGCCCTCCGAAAGCCTTGACACGGCACGAGCGGCAATTGTTCGACTTAGGATGCATGGCACCCTCCAACGTCCGGAGTCATGGTGGCGTCTGCATGCGACCATCCTGCCGTAGCACAGGACGCTGGCGCATCCTATATACAACGCCGAAATGGTGCAGAACGGGGCGGACAATCGTATGGACCGATTTGCGCCACACCAGTCTGCTTCAATCGCATATGAAGAACTTATGACAGCCGGTTACATGTCCTGCGCGCAACGGTCGATGCCGGTCGTTGCAGCTTGCAACGCCGGATTTTTGTTTTAAGGGTCTCCGTGTGATGGGTATCCGCGCATGAGTCGCTATGAGTGACGTATGAGTTATTTGGCGCTTACTGAGGTCCGGCCGACGCGCTTGGATTCCGACTGGTGCACACCCCTGCGGGAGGACGAATGCACCAGTTGCTGACAACGCTCCAACGCGGCTTTCGGGAGCGGATCGGCTGGAAACGGCTGGGCATCGCGGCGAGCCTCATCATCATCGTTCTCGCGATTATGACGCTGGTCCGCACCCTCAAGGGTGTCGACAGCAGCGTCATTCTGGTCGCGCTGACGGAAAAATCACCGGGCCAGATCGCGCTGGCCGCTCTATGCGTCCTCGGCGCGTTCTGCACGCTGACGTTCTACGATTTCTTCGCGCTGCGCACCCTTGGCGTCACGCACGTTCCGTACCGGATCGCGGCACTGTCGAGCTTCACCAGCTATTCGATCGGCCACAACATCGGCGCCACGGTGTTCACCGGCGGCGCCATTCGATTCCGCATTTATTCGGACTACGGCCTCACCGCCATCGATGTCGCCAAGATCTGCTTTATCTCCGGCCTGACGTTCTGGCTCGGCAACATCTTCGTCCTCGGCATCGGCATGACCGTGCATCCCGACGCTGCCGGCATGATGGATTTGCTGCCCAGCCCCATCAACCGGCTGATCGGCCTCGGCTGCATCGCCGGAATCGCCGTCTATCTGATCTGGGTCGCCATGGGCGACAACCGGCGCGAACTCGGCCAGAACGGCTGGAAGGTGGTACTGCCATCGGGACGGCTGACGCTGCTGCAGATCCTGATCGGCGTCGTCGACCTCGGCTTCTGCGCGCTGGCGATGTACCTGCTGGTCCCATCGACGCCCGAGATCGACTTCCTGTCGCTAGCCGTGGTGTTCATTCTCGCCACCCTGCTCGGCTTCGCCAGTCACGCGCCGGGCAGTCTCGGCGTGTTTGACGCGGCCATGCTGGTGGCCCTGCCGCAGTTCGGCAAAGAGCAACTGCTGGCGACGCTGCTGGTCTTCCGCGTGCTGTACTTCGTCATCCCCTTCACGCTCGCCATCAGCATCATGGGCACGCGCGAACTCTGGCTCAGTGTCGTACGGCCATGGCAGATTCGCCGCAAATCGAATGGTCACAACGGCGCCGCGCCGGTCACTCAATCGATCAATTCCGGCTCAAGCCGGAACTGACGACGCCGCCACCGGTTGCAACCAGACCGTTTTCGCCTCTTATTTCTGCCTCATCCTTGACGTTGAAACACGGCATGATCCCGATTCAGACCAGACCAATTTCGCTCCGTGTCGGCTTGCTGTTGCTCGCGTTGACGTTTGCCCTGCCATGGAGCCAGCCGGCAACGGCGCAACCCGCGACGGATTCCTCGCTGCAGATTTCTTGGGAAGTGCGCAATCGCTTCCGGCTGTTTCGCGAAGAGCGCGACTTCCAGCTTCAGGTCGAGGCATTACGCAATGGCAGCGTTCTGGCCGCAGAGGACGCACTTGCCGTGCAAAGCGACGGTCGCGGCTGGGCCCGCAATGCCGTCAATCGGCTCTGCATCGATCGTACCGGGCGCGTTAGTGAACCGTGTACCCGCGACAACACCAAGGAAAGCTATCTGACGCCGGTCGATCATCCGGTGACGGTGCGGCTGGCTGGAGCCATTCCGGTCGGCGCGACCTGCGCGTGGACCTTCGACGACGGTCAGGGTCCGCGCCAATCGACGCTGGATTGCGCCGAGCCGATCAATCTGCGTGTGCTGTACGGCGTGGCGACGAACGTCACCGTCGATGTGTCGAGCGGCGCCGAAGCACCGCAGCATGTCGCCACCGAAATCCGGGTGCGCGACATTTTCATCGCCGGCCTTGGCGATTCCGTTGCCGCAGGAGAAGGCAATCCGGATCGGCAAGTCGCGCTCTCCGATGTTGGCTTCTGCTTTCAGTCCTATCTCGGCGGTCCCGGCAGCGAGTATTTCCGTCCGAGCCGCGCCGGCTACAAAGGCGGCCGCGCCTGCGGTTCGCCGGGACAGATACAGGTGTGGCAGCGCGAAAGCGCGGTGTGGTTCAATCCGGCCTGCCATCGGTCGCTGTACAGCTATCAAACCCGCACCGCGATCGCCCTCGCCGTGCAATACTCGCACATCGCCGTAACGTACCTGCCGCTGGCCTGCACCGGCGCGACCATCACCGACGGCTTGTTCGGCACGCAGCGCGCTCGCGAATGCCTGGTGACGAAATCCGGTGTGGATTGTCAGGGCAAGATCAACGCGCAGCTCGCCGAGTTGCGCGAGGCGCTGACGGCGGCAAAGCGCCGCCAGCCGGAACGCAAGCTCGATCTCGTGCTGCTGTCGATCGGCGCCAACGACATCAATTTTTCCGGACTCGTTGCCGACGTCATCGTCGACAGCCCAACCGAACGGCAAATTTTCAAACGCAGCGGCGTGCTGGGATCGGTCGAAGATTCCCGCGAGGCCCTGACCAACGATCTGCCGCAGGCCTTCAACAAGCTGCGCGGTGCATTGAAGCCGCTGGTCGGCGACATGTCGCACGTGATCTTCGTGTCCTACGCCAACCCCGCACTGCTCAACGGCGCGCCCTGCCCCGGTGGCCGTGGCGGCTTCGACGTGCATCCATCTTTCAACGTCGATCCACAGCGTCTCAACAATGTCGCACGCTATGTGCAGAGCGAATTCCTGCCGCGTCTCAAGGCGCTGGCGCTGTGCCAATCCGGCGTGCTGTGCCGCGACCCCGCAGGCGACCGCATGACCTTCGTCGATGCCCATCAATCGGCCTTCGCCAATCATGGCTTTTGCGCACGCTCGCAGAGCGATCCCGAATTCGACCAAGCCTGCTTCTCGGCCAAGGGCGACAGCTTCGTCAACGACGTCGTCGCCGCAGCCTCGCAGCCGCTGACTTGCGGCCGCGGCGCCAGCGAATTCCGCGCCTATCTGCCACGCGCACGCTGGATCCGCGACGCCAACGACAGCTATTTCGCCGCGATGACCTATCCTCAGGGATTGCCGGCGTCAGCGCAGCCCTCCGATATTCATGACGCAACTTGGGGCGTACTGTCGGCCGTCTATGGCGGCGCGGTGCATCCCACCGCCGAAGGTCACGCGGTGATGGCCGACGCGACGTTGCCTGCAGCGGCGTCCGTTCTGCGGCTGGATGCGCGCATACCCGAAGTAATTCAGGAACCGCTCACGCCGCCCAATGCGCTGGAGCAGCGGCGCTAATCTCGGACGGCTCAGCGCGTCAGCGGTACGGGCGCCTTTGGCTTGGCGTTGCCAGCCGGTTGCTTCGCACCGGAAAGCGGACGCATCGCTGCCGTCTCTGCCGGCAGATATTTGGTCAGCACGGCGGAATCGAGCGATGCGATCGTGCTATCCGGCAACCGCTGCCAGGTCTCGTCCTTGCCAAGCAGCGAAATGCCGAGATAGCCGCGCAAGGTCAGTGACTGGCCGTCGGGGCTCACGCTCATCTTCGCGCGATAGACTTCGCCGTCGCGCGGATCGAGGACATTGCCGTCCTCGTATTTCAAACCGTTCCGCTTCATATTGCGAATGAACGACAGTCCGAGGAGTGGCGCATTCTTGCGATCGTCGACACACTTGTTGCAGATGGCGTTGGGATCTTCATTGGGTTCGGGAAAAGTCTTGGCGATCGCGCCTTCGAAGATGCCGTTGTGATCGACCACCAGAACCCAGACCACCGGCTTGCCGTCTTCGATCTTCTGCCACAGGCCGGCGGCACTTGGATCGGCGGCATGTGCAGCGCCCGCAGCAAACCACAACGCGGAGACCGCCGCTGCAATCGGTTTGACGAAACGCCCTTCGGTGTTTTGCTTCCGCATGGCATCACCCGAACAATTCACGCCGCCGAAGAGCGTGATCGCAGACTATGGCGATTTCGCGGGATATTCCGCCATCGCTTGCGTGTCAGCCTATGCGGTTCCGGTTCCGATGCGCCACAACAATCTGTGCGACAGCAATCGTCCCATCCGGGCGCCTGCAGTCACTGGACTGATGCACAGGCATTGGGCTCGCTCGGGCTAAGCCAAACACGGACTGCACCCGAGCCCATCCGGCGAACAAGGCACCCGCCCAGCCCGTGAACTGATGCTTTGGTAGGGTTTACGGCAGATCATTGATTACCTAGAGTTGCCGAGATCACATAAAACATCCTATGGATGGTGTAATTAATCCTCAAATGGGCGGTGCGGTCCTGCCCGCTGTCCTTTGCCACCACGTCACGACTCGCACCATGAAGTTGAAATTTGCCGGCTTGCTGCTGGCCGGGCTGATCGCAGTTGGCACGCCGCCGACCTACATGGCATGGCGCTATCGTACGATCGCCATTCAGTCTCAAACCTTGACTGACACTATTGTCGCTGAGCTCACGGCAACCCGAAACCGCGCCGACATTACCGCCGCAGACCTGTTGACCGCACGGAGGCTCGCGCAAAGTACGGCCCACGAATTGTCGGCGACCAAGGAGCTGATGGAGAGCACTTCCGCCACGCTCTCGACGGCACAGAAACAAGCAGAGAGTAATTACGCCGAACTTGCCGCGAACATGGTTCGCGGCGATGCGAACCTTCCCTTGAAGGGCACGCTGAATGCCCGCAAAGCGGCACTTGCGGTTCGTGACTACATCTATCGCGAGTATGATGGTGGCCCCGAAGATTTGCCGGGGGCGAGCCCCGCGACGCTCTGGACTGCGTTGAGTTCCGACAGTTCAGACGGAATGATGTGCGGCGGTGCAGGACTTGCTTATAGCTGGGCGCTGCACGCGATCGGCATTCCGTCCCGCTTCGTCCAGCTCGCTGGCGAGAACTATCTCTCCGGCAAGGATATGTACCAAACGCATGTCACCGTGGAGGCTTGGCTCGACGGCGCATGGGAAATTTCCGACCCGACTTACAATGTTTCAGTCGCCTGTTCAGACCATCCGTCAAAACATATCGCGACACCGCAAGCACGAGAGTGCATCCAGCGCGGGAAATCCCTCGTTCTGATACCAGGCAAAACGCGATTTTCGAAACGGTCCAAATACGCCGGCAAGACAATCAGTCCGAAGCGCTACGCATCTTACTTCGCCGCTTATCGGCGGCGCAGTACATCGACACCTTACGGTTCTGTCGATGAAGACTCCGCCCCGCAAGCCGACTGGCTCGAAATAGCCTTGAAGGCCTACCCTCAATAGGTTGGGACTGCGCCGTTCGGCGGAGACAGCGGACCGGCAAGCGCATCTGTGGCCGGGATCGACCCGGCCACGTCAAAGAAAGCTGGATTGAAAATCGAAGCGGCTCAGTTGACGCCGAGCTTCTTCTGCAAGCTCGACGACGACGTCGTGTACTGAAACACCAGTCGCTTGTCCGGGTAGACGTAGCGATGCGCCTTCTGCGCCATCAACGCGCCCTCGTGGAAGCCGGACAGGATGAGCTTGAGCTTGCCGGGATAGGTGTTGATGTCGCCGATGGCAAAGATGCCGGGCACGTTGGTTTCGAACGATGCGGTTTCGACCGGGATCAGGTTGTTCTCCAGCGTGACGCCCCAGTTCGCCACCGGGCCAAGCTTCATCGTCAGTCCGAAGAACGGCAGCATGGTGTCGCATTCGACGCGCGTCACCGCATTGTCGTTGCCCTTCACCTGTGCACCGGCAAGCATGCCACCCTCACCTTCGAGCGCCGTGACCTGACCGATCTTGAGATCCAGCTTGCCGGCGGCAACCAGCGCCCGCATCTGCTCGACGCTATGGGGTGCGGCACGGAAGTCATCGCGCCGATGCAGCAGCGTGACGCGCTTGGCGAGCGGATGCAGGTTAAGCGTCCAGTCCAGCGCACTGTCGCCGCCACCGACGATCAGCAGGTTCTTGTCGCGGAACTGCTCCATCTTGCGCACCGCATAGAACACCGACGTTCCCTCGTAGGCCTCGATGCCCGGCACCGGCGGACGCTTCGGCTGGAACGAACCCCCACCGGCGGAAATCACCACCACCTTGGCTTCAAACACTTTGCCGGCATCGGTGGTGACGCGAAACAGCGGGTCGCCGATCTTCTCGATGCTCTCGACCATCTCGTTGAGATGGAAAGTCGGACCGAACGGCTTGATCTGCTCCAGCAGCGCCTCGGTGAGACCGTGTCCGGTGACCATCGGAATACCGGGAATGTCGTAGATCGGCTTCTCGGGATAGAGCTCGGCGCACTGCCCGCCGATCTTGTCGAGAATATCGACAAGATGCACCTTCATATCGAGCAGACCGAGTTCGAAAACCGCGAACAGCCCGCACGGGCCCGCACCAATTATCAGCACATCCGTCTTGATCGTTTCGCTCATCGTCGCCGTTCTTCGCTGTCGGGAATGGGGGCGGATGGACATCCGCCGTATGCGATTGTCTAGCGCGTTTTCGCCCCCAGTGGAAACCGGATCATCAGGCACGGTGCCCGACGGTAAACCGCGGCGGCCGGCAGCAACGGTACTTGTGGCCGCCGAAGCTTTGCATGTAATTGCATGAAGTCCCGGAGACCTGCCCGTGAATGCACCCGCCCGATCCACGCCGCGCCTGGAGAACTATCCACTCCGGCTGAAAGACAACGTCCGGTTCGCCGACCTCGACGTCAACGGTCACGTCAACAACGCAGTGTATGCCAGCTATTTCGAAACCGGGCGTGTCATCCTGGTTCGTGATACGGCGCAGGGGCTGACACCTGCCGGGATGGGGTGGGTGATGGTGCGCCTCGACACCCACTTCCGCGCCGAACTGCATTGGCCGGGCAAGATCGAACTCGGGACCGGCGTGCTCCGGCTCGGGCGCACCTCGGTGACATTCGATCAGGTCGTATTCTCGGAAGGCAAATGCATCGCGTCGGCGCTGGCGACAACGGTGCTGGTCGACGCGACGACGCGCAAGCCGACGCCGCTACCCGACGCCGTTATCGAAAGATTTCAGAGCTGGATGATGCGCAACGGGTCTGATGCCGATTAAGCCTGTCGCTCCGGCGTGCTGACCACCAGGCCGTCCAGTTGATCGGTCACCTTGATCTGGCACGACAGTCGCGAATTCGGTCGCACGTCGAAGCCGAAATCCAGCATGTCCTCTTCCATCGGGGACGGTGGACCAACCTTTTCGCGCCACGCTTCATCGACATAAACGTGGCAGGTGGCACAGGCGCAGGCACCGCCGCATTCCGCCTCGATACCCGGAATTCCATTGCGGATCGCGGCCTCCATGACGGTCGCGCCGTTATCGACCTCGACGGTGCGGGTTTCGCCGGTGTGGTCGACAAAGTTTATCTTGGCCATGATCGCTCGTACTGACGAATTGCGGGGATGGATCGTTGCGCTGTCCTATAACGGTTCAAGCTGCGTCGCGCCAGTCGAAGCCGCGAAATCCGTGTGCTTTCCGCCAGCCGAGACCGCCGGCCTCATGATTCACGCAAGATACGGGCGATTGCGCCGCAGGTGAGAGCAACTTCGCGATTGAGCCGCGCCAGACTGTCGACATTGGCTGCCTCCGAATGCGTGTTCCCTGAGCGTAAAGCGTCCTCGATCCCCGCAGCCGCATCGGCAACGCGAACGGCACCGATCGCTCGCGCAGACCCTTTGAGAGTGTGCGCCAGCGCTGCGGCATTGTCCGGCCACGCCGCAAGCGCGGCGGTAATTTCGTCACTCTGGGCCAGGAAAAGCTGAAGAACTTCCCGCTGCAGGGCGTCGTCGGACATCGTCATTGCGCGAAGGTGACTGAGATCAATCACGCCCGCATCTGTCTCGGGGGGAACAGAAGGTGAAACCATAGGATCAGTCCGGATTTTCCCACGCTGTAATTGCCCACAGCAATCATAGACCTGGTTAACGCCAGTTCGGCTGCTCTTGCCTTATCTCTTCCGTAAAAACGCCACTATTTTGCCTCAATTCGCCCGTTTCACAACGCTTTTTCGAAGCCGGCAGGCAAATCCAGCCTCAGGCGTTAACGATGATTAGGGATGATTAAAATTGTATTAATCCCGACCATTTCATTCGAGGCGACAAGCCAATAGGATGTTTGGGGAAGTAGCGCACAAGCCGGGGGGCACAACAATCGCACTCGGCCGCCTGTCGGGATCGCACGTCGACGGACGCGCGGCTTGCGGGCGCGCAGGGCTACCTGATGCGTAAAACAAGGGCGTAGACTGACATGGCAAACAACCCAAAAAAAGCCAAGGATCCGACAGAAGTCGCGCTCTCGGCCATTCAGGAAGCGCTGAACATTAGCGAAACTCCGGCGCCCGAACGCAACCTTGCGGACCAGCGCCAGGATGCCACCCCTTCGCTGTCAGTGAACGAACCGGCGTTCGAAGACCCTTTCAATACCCGCGCCCATCCCGAACCGCTGACAACTGATGACACGCGCTTTGCGCGCCGTCCCGCCAACGACGACCGCGAAACGATCGGCCAGATTCTGCAGGCGATTCAGAAGGGCCGCCCTGCCCGCAACGTCTATGCGCTCGCCAGCATTTTCACCGGCATCTGGCTGCTTGGCGCCGGATTGTTGGCCTACAGTTTCGCCCCATCTTTGCAGGCGCTTGCGCAAGGCGGCGGCGTGCTGGCGGTGGTCGGTCTTGGCGCCGTTCTGCTCGCCCCCGTCCTGCTGTTCTATTTCCTCGCCAGCCTTGCATGGCGCGGTCAGGAACTGCGCATGATCGCGCAATCGATGGCGCAAGTCGCAATCCGCTTTTCCGAACCGGAAAATGCAGCAAGCGACTCGATGGTGACAGTCGGTCAGGCCATCCGTCGCGAAGTGGCGGCGATGGGCGACGGCATGGAGCGTGCCATTGCGCGCGCCGGCGAACTCGAAACGCTGGTGGCGAACGAAGTGGCCGCGCTGGAGCGCGCCTATTCCGACAACGAAGTGCGCATACGCGCGCTGCTGCAGGATATCGCGCATCAGCGCGACAATTTGGTGGGTCAGGCCGAGCAGGTCCGCAGCGCCATTTCCGGCGTGCAGATCGACTTGAGGCATGACATCGCTCTGATCAGCGATGCGATCGCGTCACGTGTCGACGAAGTCGCCAAAAGCATCACCAGCGCGCTGGAAGAGCGCGGCGAACACATCACGCACGCCCTCGGCCATGCGGGCGACAACATGATCCTCGCCCTTGGCGAGCGCGGCGGCGACCTGCTCGACCGGCTGGAAGAAGCCAGCAACGAGACCACGCGCGCGGTGCTGGACGCCAGCGAACGCCTGACATCGAGCCTGAACTTCAAGACCGGTCACGTTCACAACGAATTCGTCGATCTGGCCGACCGCGTTCATGAGATGCTGAACGAGCGGCTCGATCGCATTACCGCGGAATTCGAGCAGAAATCCTCGAACATCGTCGACAGCATCTCGGATCGGACGGAACAGCTTCACGAGTCGCTCCGCAATTCCGGCGATTCGTTGTTGCTCGAACTCGAACTGCGCAGCGGCGATCTCGTCACCAAGATCGACGAGGCAGGCGGCAAGCTCGCGACGCGCATCCTGAACAGCGGGGACAAGGCCAGCCACGCGCTGGATGCGACTGTCAATGCGCTGGTTGCCAAGGTCGTCAGCCAGACCGAATCCGCGCAAGATTCACTGAGCCTGCAGATCAATGCCTTCGATGAACTGGTGCGGAACCAGGGCACCAATCTCGCCGAGCGGTTCGCACGCGACAGCGGCACACTGGGTGCCCTCATCACCCGCCATATTTCCGAATTCGATCACACCGTCAAAACCTATGGCAGCGAAATCGTCGATCGCATGGGGCAGCGCACCGGTGAAATCGCCGAGAGCCTGAAGTCCTACGTCGATACTTTCGACAACCGCGTGACATCGAACAGCGGCTCGATCACCGCGACCCTCGACACTCGCCTGCAGCAATTCGAAACGACGCTCAATTCGCGCGTCACACATCTCGATAGTTCGCTCGATGCCAAAATCCGAACGTTTGACGAGACCGTCGATAGTCGGATCAAGGCGCTGGAGACCAATTTCGACACGCGCGCCAAGTCGGTGACCGAGACCATCGACGGACGGATCGACCGATTGACGTCGTCGCTGTCCAATGGCGCAACGCAAGCCATTGAGAGCATCGACACGCACATCAACAAGCTCACCTCGTCGTTGTCCGATGGCACATCCCAAGCCGTCGAGAGCATCGACACGCGCATCAACAAGCTTACCTCGTCACTGTCCGACGGCACCTCGCAGGCGATCGACACCATCGACTCGCGGCTCAGCCATCTCACCTCCTCGCTGACGACTGGGGCGACACAGGCGGTCGATGCTATCGACGCCAAGCTCAATCTGTTGACCTCCACGTTGAGCGAAGGTGCCTCGCAGGCAATTCAATCAATCGACTCGCGTCTGGGCCATCTGACTACCTCGTTGAACGAGGGCTCAGCTCAGGCCATCGAGGCCATCGACAAGCGTATCGCCGGCGTGACCGAAACGATCAACGGTCGTACCAGCCACCTTGCCGACACGATCACCGCCCGTTTCCAGGATATCCATCAGGGACTCGAGAGCCGCGCCGGCGCTGTTGCCGCCGATATCGACACCCGTATCGCACATTTCGAGGATCTGCTTGGTTCGCGCGTCGAAGCCGTGGCCGGACGCATCGAAACCAGCGGACGCCAGGCCAGCGACACGTTGATGGCCCGCGCCGAGGAACTCTCGCATGGCATCAAGTCGCACGTCGACGATGCCGAACGCTCGCTCACCAATCTTGTGCTCAGTACCAGCGAAACCATTCAGGGCGGCGCGCGCACGACGCAGCAATCCCTGCTCGCGGTTTCGTCGGACATCACCGAACAGTTGCGGCAGGCTTCGAACGAAGTCGAGAACGCAATCAGCCTCGTGGGCGGCAACGCGGCGAGCTCCGTGCTCAACAGCGCGCGCGAAGCACAGCAATTGCTGGTGAGCAGTTCGACCGATACGGTCAATCAGATCAAGTCGCTGACCGCCGATGTCGAACGGACGTTGTCCGAAACGGGCACATCAACGACCGAATTGTTACTGAATCGCGCTCGCGAGGCTCAGTCCACGCTGTCGACCACCGCGTCGGAGGTCGCGAGCCATATCGAGTCGATTTCCAGCGACCTCGAACGCCGCCTCACGACCGCCGGCGCAACAGCCGCGAACTCGGTGCTGAGCAGCGCTCTCGAAGCTCAAACCACCCTCGTATCCTCGTCGGAAGACGCCTCCACGCACGTCAAGTCGCTGTCGGCGGATATCGAGCGCACCTTGGCGTCGGCTGCAAGTTCGGCGGTCGGCTCCATCGTCGCAGGCGTGCAGGACGTCAAGGACACGTTGCTTGCCGCATCCTCGCAAGCCGCCGATCACGTCAAGGCGCTGTCGGACGATGTCGAGCAGACACTGACGACGACGGGCGCGCAAACCGCGACGCGTATTCTCGACAGCACACGTGAGGCACAAAATTCGCTGATCACCTCCTCGGCGGACGCTGCTGCCCACATCAAGTCGTTGTCCGAAGCCATTCAGCAGACCCTTACATCAACGGCGGCGGAAACCACGGAAGCGATCCAGAACAGCGCATTCGCGGCTCAAGGAGCGCTGGTTACCAGTGCAAACGAAGCCAGCACCAAGGTCAAATCGAGCGCTGCGGATATCGAACGTTCGGTTCTGGCCGCCAGCGGCAGCCTGGGCAACGTGCTATCCAGCAAGACCGAAGAGATCGTCGGCTTCATGCAACAGCAGACCGAGCGCCTGTCGCAGATGCTCGACAGCAAGCGTGGCTCGCTGGTCGATTCGATCGGCAGCAAGAGCCTACAGCTCACCGTCGATATCGACCGCGTGACATCCGAAGCGCTGAAATCGATCGAAAGCCGCGGTCAGGTCTTCTCGCAGTCGATCTCGAACAGCAGTTCGACGATTGCGCGGACAATTACGGCTGCCGGCGAACTCGCCACCGGTGCGGTCAACAAGTCGCTCAAGGATCTCGAGCAGGCTTCGCGCACCACCATCGAGCAGTCGCGTCAAGTCTCGATGGCGGCCGTCGCGGAAATGCAGGAAACGAGCAAGGTTCTGCGGACCGATACTGTGGCGCTGTTCGAGCGGCTGCGCGAAGGCAACATTCTGCTGCAGGAGGTTCTGACCGGCGCCCACGACAATCTCAACTCGCTGGAACGCGCTTTGGTAACGCGCGTCGCCGAATTCGTATCGGCCATCAACGACGTCAGTACCCGCAACGGCACCGCTGTGCAGGGGCTGGACGATCAGTTGAGCTTGTTCCACACCAAGACCAGCAAGGCCTTGGAAGACTTGTCGGCGCTGTCGAGCCAGTTCGAGAGCCACGGCAAGTCGCTGATCGAGGCTGCAGCCGCCGTCGAACAGAGCAACCTGAGCACCAACAGCTCGATTGCCGAGCGCAAGGCCGCGCTGGATTCGCTGGTCACCACCATCGATTTGCGCACGACGGATCTCGATCAACGCCTGACGCGGTTCACCAGCCTGCTCGACGAGTCGCTGGCCGCCGCCGAAGAGCGAGCCCGGGATATCGCACGCGTCGTGGCGGAAACCGCCGGTGCAGGCTCGGCTGCCATCAGCCGGCAGTTCGAAGCCGTGCGGGTCTCGGCCGAGGAAGAGCGCCGTGCGACGATGGAAGCGATGACCGCGCTCTATCAGCAGAGCACGCTGGAAACTGACGCCATGTTCCATGAGTCGACCGAGAAGTTCTCGTCGATGGTGCAGAACATGAAGCAGATGGCCTATGAAATGCATCAGGAACTCGAAGCGACCCGCGAGGAATTGCGCCGCGGCGTGTTCGAGATGCCGCAGGAAGCAGCCGAAGGCACCGCTCAGATGCGGAAGGTGATCGTCGATCAAATCGAGGCACTAGCCGAGCTCAACCGCATCGTTGCGCGCCACGGCCGCGGCCTCGACGTCGTCGCAGCCGAGCGATCGAGCACCCCGCGCCGCGAGGAGCCGCAAGCAGCTGTTGCGACCAACGTGTTGGCTGAGCCGGCACCGCGTCCGGCTCAGCGAGGCCGCGAGAGCAGCAACAGCGCAGCAACGTTGCCGCCGCCGGACCTCGGCCTGCCTGTCCAGAACCGCACGGAGGCGCCGTCGGTCAGCCCGGCGGCCGATCAGGGTCGCGACGGCTGGCTCTCGGATCTGCTCAATCGCGCCGATACCAGCGCCGATAATCGCGAGCCAGTTCGCCCGCGGCCGCCGCAACCCGCCCCGGTCAACACCGGCAACTCGCTGGAATCGCTGTCGCTCGACATCGGCCGCCTGATGGACCGCACGTTGGCTGCCGAGATGTGGGACCGCTATCAGCGCGGTGAGCGCAAAGCGTTCAGCAAGAGGCTCTACACCCCCGCGGGTCAGAAGACGTTCGATGATGTCGCGCGCAAATACCGGGCCGACCGCAACTTCAAGCAAACGGTCGATCGGTACATCGCCGAATTCGAGCGCCTACTCGACGAAGTGGCGCGCGACGAACATGGCGCCACGCTGCTCCGCAATCACCTGACGTCGGAGACCGGGCTGGTTTACACGATGCTGGCGCACGCAGCCGGCCGGCTGGCATAAATCGCGCCTGCCGCTTTTACCCTTCAATGAGGCGGAGACTCCGGTCTCCGCCTCATTGTTTTGTGCTAGACGACCTTCAACCGTTGCAACGATTGCTAATCCTGCGCGGGACAGTCTGCTGATTCGCCGTCGGTTCCGATAGCCAAATGACAAATCCAATGCCCATGCAGCTTGCTGCCCGGATCGAAGCCTGGCCGATTGCGGGTGCCTTCACCATCAGCCGCGGCGCCAAGACCGAGGCCGCGGTGGTGCTTGCCGAGATCGCCTGCGGCCCACACGTCGGACGTGGCGAGTGCGTGCCATATGCGCGCTACGGCGAGACACCGGAAACCACGCTGGCGACAATCCTGTCGCTACGGGAGGCCCTGGCTGCCGGGCTGGATCGGCACGCGCTGCAGACCGCCCTGCCCGCCGGAGCGGCGCGCAATGCGCTGGATTGCGCCCTCGTCGATCTTGAAGCCAAGCTGCAGAGCAAACCGGCATGGCAACTGTTTGGCGGGACCGCGCCAGACGCCCGCATCACGGCCTTTACCATCTCGCTCGGCTCGCCCGAGGCGATGGCTGCCGCCACCGCGAAGGCCGCGCATCGTCCGCTGTTGAAAATCAAACTCGGCGGCAACGGCGACAGCGAACGCATTGCCGCGGTTCGCCGTGCCGCGCCGAAATCCGAACTGATCGTCGATGCCAATGAGGCGTGGACGCCGGACAATCTGGAACGGCATCTCGCGGCCTGCGCGGAGGCTGGTGTAACGCTGATCGAACAACCGTTGCCGGCTGATCGCGATGAAGCTCTGGCCGGGGTTGACCGCCGCCACATCGCGATCTGTGCCGATGAAAGCGTTCACGACCGGAGTTCGCTGACGGCGCTTCGCGGTCGCTATGACGCCGTCAACATCAAGCTTGACAAGACCGGCGGCCTGACCGAGGCGATGGCAATGGCAGACGCCGCGCAGGCACTCGGCTTCGACATCATGGTCGGCTGCATGGTGGCGACATCACTGGCAATGGCCCCGGCCATGCTGGTTGCGCAGCGTGCGCGCTATGTCGATCTCGACGGCCCGCTGTTGCTCGCAAGGGATCGCGACAATGGCCTGCGCTACAATGGCAGCCTCATCTATCCACCCGACGCTGGGCTATGGGGCTGATCGAATCGCGAGCGTATGACACGCCTGCCAGATGACGCCGCCGCCCGCCAGCGCCATGATCGCTGCAAGATAGTAGATGCTGGCGGCGTCCCGCGCATAGATGATGCCGGACACCACCGACGCGCTGCTCATGACGAATCCTGTCAGCGCCGCAAGATAGCCTTGCGCTGTCGCCATGGATCGATCGGGAACGAGGCGAACCAGCAGCGCCATCGTCCCCAGCACGGTCATGCCATAAGTGAAGCTATGCAGAAGCTGCACCGCGGCGAGCAGCGCCAGCGACGGCTCCTGCGCCGTGATCAGCCAACGAATCACCCCGCTAGCGCTGCCGATCGCCATCATGACCACGGGAGATATCGACAACCGGGGCGAGAGCGCGAACAGCAAAATCTCTGCCAACACGCCGAGCACCCACAGCCCCGCAATCGTCGACCCGCCGAAGCCGGCCGCCTGCCAGGTGATCGATGCAAAGCCATAATAGGCTGCGTGGCTGCCCTGGATTAGCGCCGCCGCCGCAATAACCGCGAGCAGGCCGGGCTGCCGCAACAGATGGCGTGAACCTCCGGAGGCAGGCGTAGCCTGGTCCCGCGCGGAGATCGGCTGCAACCCGAAGCTGGCGGCGGCGCCCAACGCCGCGAGCCCCACCATGATCCAGATCAGATGTTGGGCCACCAACAGATCGGCGAAGACCCCACATCCAACCGCGCCGACCACGAACGCAACCGACCCCCAGAGTCGCACCGGCCCATAGTGCAGGCGGTAGTGCGAGACGCCGCGAAGCGCATAGCTTTCGGTCAGGGGCAGAATTGGCGTCCAGACGCAAGCGGTCAGCGTGAAAACCACGAATACCGCCACCGCCTGATGCATCAACCCGGTCACGAAAAGCCCGAGCAGTGTAGCCGATGCAAGCACGATCAGCGCCCCGCGCAGCGACGGGCGGCGCGCCGCGTAATTTGTGATCAGCGGCAGCACGGTAAACCGGGTCGCTGCCGGCACCGCGACAATGACACCGATCCATGCAGCATCGATGTCGATAGCCTTCAGCCATACCGGGAAAAAAGGCAGGTGCGCGCCGGCCAAGCCGAACACGGCGGCATAGAACAGGGCCAAATATCGGGCGAATCGGCTTGCCGCCGGCTTCGACGCAATGGGGATTTCTGTTTCGGGTGCCATCAATTCAATTGCGATTCGCCGCGGATCATGTTGATCGTTATCGTAGCGCACGCTGATTTGCGCGACGAGTTTGCCATGGCCAACGAAGCATTTGCACTTTCGCCGATTGCTGCCCGGGCTGTACGGCCCAGCGAAGCAGACTACGATGCGATCAATGACGCCTTCATGGAGACGTCGCGCGGCCGCTGGTTTCTCAACGAGTATGCCCGGCGCAATCGCAATGCCGACACCCGCATGGTGCTCGATGCGGTAGCGCGCATCGAAACCAGCCTTGCCGCGCAGAAGCAGGCCCCCACTGAGGACATGTCTGCTGCAGTCGCCGATATCAAAGCTCTTGTCGAGCAAGGCAAAGCCGCCGTCGCCTCGGAACTGGCCAAACTGGATGTCAGCGGTCACCTCGCGCCCGCCTACAAAGACGCGCAAACGATCCGGAAAATCGTCTGGACGCTCCGCGAAAGCGGCACCGACCTCCGGATATGCGACCTGCTCGACGCTCAGGCGAAAGCGATAGAGAGCAGCCTCGATCTGCTTACAAGTGCCGGACCGCGCGAGGCCGTCCTGGCGGTCTTCGATGGGCTGCTACAGCGTCTCGACACATCCGCCAGCCAGGATTCGACGTCCCAGCCGGTGGCAGACACGGCGACCGCGACAATCACACATCCAACTGTCGAGACAGCGGAAGCCTGGACTGAAGAGGCCAGTCCGCCAGAGGCGCATGAGGAGAATGCCACCGCGCCGACGATGGAGGCTGCCAGCGACGGCCTGGAGCCCACTACCCCGGACTTCGGATCGGCCATTGCCGATACAGCTGTGCAAATCCCCGAATCCGCGCCCACCGTTCAGGAGTCGGAAGCGGCTCACGATGAGGCGGTACTGGATCTGATCGCCATGGAAATGGCTGTCCCTGACCTCGACATCGAGGTTCCGGAAGCAACCGAGCCGTCGATGCAGGCGGAGGTATCTACGGTTGACAGATTTGCCGCCGAGCCACCCGCCCCACCGACGCCAGCAGCGCCGACATCGCTGGGAGCCATGTTGCTCGCGAGCGGCACGATCCCGCGACCGCGACCGTCGTTTTCCGGGCGGTTCGCCTCGATCCGGCGCATGAGCCGCGCCGAGAAAGTCGCGCTGTTTTCGTAAGCGGCGCGAGTCAACCGGTCAGGCGATCAGCCGCGCGTAAAGATCCGCATCAACGTTGCCGCCGGACAGCACAATGACAACGGTCTTGCCGCGCGCCTCGAAATGGCCCGCCAGCAATGCTGCCAATCCGACGGCGCCACCCGGCTCCACGACCAGCTTCAATTCGCGAAACGCGAAGCCGACTGCTGCGGCCACCTCTTCATCGGATGCGGTGAGGCCACCCGCCAGAAGTCGTTGATTGATCGCAAATGTCAGTTCACCCGGGATCGAGGCCATCAACGCGTCGCAAATGGTGCGGCCTTCCGCACGATGAGGCTCGCGCTTTCCGGCGCGCAGCGAGCGGGCATGGTCGTCAAAACCTTCCGGCTCCGCAGACATCAGTGACGCTTGCGGAAACCGCGCTTTGATGGCGGTCGCGATTCCGGCAATCAGGCCGCCGCCGGATGCCGGTGCCACGACGATATCGGGCGCGATCCCCAACTTCGCCATGTCATCTGCGATTTCGAGACCGACCGTACCCTGCCCGGCGATGACCTGCGGATCGTCGTAAGGCGGCACCAGCGTCGCCCCCCGCTTCACGGCAATGTCACGAGCTATGGCTTCCCGATCTTCGCGATCGCGATCGTACAACACGACTTCAGCACCATAGCCTTTGGTGCGTTCCCGCTTCGACAGCGGCGCATCGGCCGGCATGACGATAGTCGCCTGCATATTCAGCAATTTGGCCGCAGCGGCGACGCCCTGCGCATGATTTCCAGACGAAAACGCGACCACGCCGCCGGCACGCGCTGACGTGGGAATGGATGAAATCTTGTTGAATGCACCGCGAAACTTGAACGACCCGGTCCGTTGCAATATTTCCGGCTTTAGCAGCACACGCGCACCGACGCGCTCATCCAGCGCAGGCGACGACAGCAAAGGCGTCCGCACCGCATAGGGCGCGAGCATTCGGGCAGCAGCGTCGATATCGGCCGGGCCAATCGGCAACGGCGAGGACAAATCGGTCATTCCGTCTTGTATCGCGCACGCCAATGCGCGGGCAAGGCTTACCGCCGCATATCAGGCAGCGAATACGCTTGCTCCGGAGCTGGCGCATCGTGGTTGCTCCGGTGCGCATCATGACGGACACGGCTAATGTTCTCGACGAATGCGCGGGCCGACGTCTCCCAGGTCTGCCGTTCGGCAAAACTGCGACACGCGTCCGGGTCAAGATGAAGCGCAGCCAGACACGCAGCACGCAGGTCGTCGTTCAATGCACCGACCGGTGCTGTGCCGATCACGTCGCGCGGTCCGGGCGCCGGGAACGCCGCGACTGGAACACCGCTCGCAAGCGCTTCCAGCAGCACAAGTCCAAATGTATCGGTCCGGCTCGGGAAAACGAACACGTCGGCTGCGGCATAGGCTTCGGCCAGTTGTTGACCGGCCATGGTGCCGAGAAAAACCGCTTGCGGATAACTCCGCTGCAAAGCAGATCGCGCCGGCCCGTCGCCGACGACAACCTTGGTGCCCGGCAGATCGAGCGACAGAAATGCCTCGAGATTCTTTTCGACTGCGACCCGCCCCACCGAAAGGAATATCGGGCGCGGCAAACCCAAATCGACGGCACGCGGCCGGAACAGGGCCGTATCGACTCCGCGCGGCCACAGCACCACATTGCCGAACTCGCGCTGAAGCAGTTCATCCGCGAGCGCCGGCGTCGCCGCCATCACCGCCCGGCTCGGCCGATGAAAGCGGAGCAATAACGCCCATATCCACGCTTCCGGAATGGGGAGACGCGCCGAAACATACTCCGGAAACCGGGTATGAAAGCTCGTCGTGAACGGCACATTTCGTCGGCGACAATAGCGCCGCGTCATGATGCCGATCGGTCCCTCTGTCGCGATATGAATGCTGTCGGGACGTGCCCGCTCTATCAAGCGAGCCAGCTTCGACGGCCACGCCAACGCCAGCCGTACGTCGGGATAGCTCGGCAATGCCACCGTGCGAAACGATTGCGGCGTCAGAAAACCGATATCGACACCGAGCGGTCTCGCCGCTTCGGCAACCGTCGCCAGCGTACGCACCACACCGTTGATTTGCGGATGCCACGCGTCGGTTGCGACCAGAACGCGCATTCAGGCCGCACGCGCCGCAACGGGCGCGACGGGCTCGATACGGTGAACCGGATCGGCCCATGTGATAATTTCAAACCGGCCGTCGGGATGTTCGACAAGCGCCGTGCAGCTTTCGACCCAATCGCCGCAATTCATGTAGCGAATGCCATGCTCATCGCGGATTGTCGCATAGTGAATGTGGCCGCAGACGACACCATCCGCGCCATAACGCCTTGCCTCTCCAGCCAGCGTCTGTTCGAATGCGCCAATGTAGTTGACGGCGTTCTTGACCTTCAGCTTGGCCCATTGCGAAAGCGACCAGTACGGCACGCCGAACCAGCGCCGCAACGCATTGACGATACGGTTCAACTGGATCGCAAGATCGTAAGCCTTGTCGCCGAGGTGCGCGAGCCAGCGCGCGTTCTGCACGACCAGATCGAAGATGTCGCCATGGATGACGAGATAGCGCCGACCGTCGGCGGCCTCATGGATCGCATTCTCCATCACTTCGATGCCACCGAAGTGCGTGCCGTAATAGGATCGCAGGAATTCATCGTGGTTGCCGGGGATGTAGACGACCCGCGTGCCCTTGCGGACCTTGCGCAACATCTTCTGCACGAAGTCGTTGTGCGATTGCGGCCAGTGCCAGCTCGATTGCAGCGCCCAGCCGTCGACGATGTCGCCGACAAGATAGATGGTGTCGGCATCATGGACGCGAAGGAAGTCGAGAAGCTTGTTGGCTTGCGAGCCGCGCGCACCGAGATGGACATCGGAAATGAACAAGGTGCGAAAGTGGCGCTCCGCCGATCCTTCATTCATCGCATGGCTTCCCATGGCTGGCTGGTAGCAGAATGCTGTGACACGCCGATGACATCACGCCGCACGCGCCTGTCGGCTCCGCTCGAAACACACCAGTGTGTAGATTCCGAATGGCGCCACCTTGCGCCGCTCAATCAGAATTGCGTCTTTGTTGGCATGTGCCCACGCCTGCAATCGGGCAAACGGAAACTCGGGACGCAACCCCAACGACCGCGTGCGCTGCGCCGCCCAGCGTTCCACGGCCGCCGCCAGACCGACCTCGGAATAGAGATGATTGACCAGAATGATCCGTCCACCGGGCTTCACGACCCGATGACACTCCGACAGCACCCGCTCGGGATCGGCAACCAGCGTGATAACAAATTGCGCGACGACACAATCGAACGCCGCGCTCGCAAACGTCATGCTATGCGCGTCCATGAGTTGCACATCCCTGACATGGGGATAACGGCCACTGGCCATTTTCTCGCGCGCCTTCGCCAGCATCGGCGCACTGAGATCGATACCAGTAATCTCAGTCGAGGCATCGTAATCGTCGAATGACAAACCGGTGCCGACCCCGACTTCGAGGATGCGGCCACCGACTGCACGCGCGGCCGAGGCGGCGGCACGGCGCCCCTTCACCATCACCGGGCCGCACCCCGCATCGTAAATCGGGGCCCATCGGGCGTAGGCGCTTTTAACGGTCGAACTATCGAGATCGCGTGTCGTCATGGTGAAAGGCCGCTATCGAATCATGCATCCTTTGCGCAATTCCCCGATACCAGCCGTCCACGACGGTTACGCGACAGCCGGACGCAGCGCGCACTCAGCGCGGCGTGCGATCGAAGGCATAGAAATGATGCACAGGGCCATGACCATGACCGACATTCAGCCGATCCGCAGCCGCGATAGCCGCTGTGATGTAAGCCTTCGCTTCGCGCACCGCCGTTTCCAGCGTCTCGCCCTTGGCAAGCCCGGCGGCAATCGCCGACGACAACGAGCAGCCGGTGCCGTGCGTGTTGCGGGTCGCGATACGTGGCGCGGCGAGCGTAACGACTCCCTCTTCGCGGATCAAATAATCCTTGCTCTCGACACCCTCGCCGTGCCCGCCCTTCAGCAACACTGCGCCACAACCCAGCGCCAGCAGCCGTTTGCCCTGTTCAATGAGGTCGCCTTCTCGTGTGGCGAGCGGCGCATCCAGCAGGGCAGCCGCCTCCGGCAAGTTCGGCGTGATGAGAACCGCGCGCGGGATCAGCATCGTGCGGACGGCGTCCACAGCATCCGGCGCCAGCAGACGATCTCCGGAGGTCGCAACCATGACCGGATCGACCACGACATTGCCTTTCGCCCAGCGATCGAGCCCCGCGACGATCGCCTCGATGGCAGGCCGTTGCGACACCATGCCGACTTTCACGGCCCGGACATCGAGATCGCTGAACACGGCATCGATCTGCGCCGTGATGAAATCCGCCGGCACCTGGTGAATGGCATTGACGCCCTGCGTGTTCTGGGCGGTCAGCGCGGCGATCACCGAGGCGCCGTACACACCACAGGCGGCGAACGTCTTCAGATCGGCCTGGATCCCGGCCCCTCCGCTTGAATCAGAGCCGGCGATCGTGAGGGCAATGGGGATAGTCATGACAACCTGCGCGCCATTTCAGTGCAACAGCCCCTCCTACCGTGTCGGGTCCGGGCCAGCAAGGTCGCTTGCATCCCTGCATTATTTTCGGCTTTATTGGGCGCAGAGCGTATTCCGCGAGGGTGGATACCGGTTCTTCCGGAGATAATGACGATGGTTCCCTTTTTTGTTCAGTTTAAATGCAAGCTCGGCCAGTCCTATGCGGTCGCCAATGCGCTTGCGGAGGCCGAAATCGCTTCCGAGATTTATTCCACGGCGGGAGACTATGACCTTCTGGTGAAATTCTACGTCGATAGCGACACCGATATCGGCCACTTCATCAATGAGAAGGTTCAGGTGATTCCGGGCATTCAGGACACCCACACCATCATCACCTTCAAGGCGTTCGGCACCAGTTAAGTCGCGTCGCGACATCACCGCCTTTGCAAAGAAAACCAATACAGGGAGGAATTCGATGTCGCACCGCCGATTCGGGTTGCTGTTGGCGTTTTCGGTTCTGTTCGCTATTCCGCCGGCATACGCCCAGGCGCCCACAGGCAAAGTGACCGTCGTGACGTCCTATTCAAAGGACGTCACAGACCCCATCAAGAAGGCGTTCGAAGCGGCAACCCCGGGGGTGACGCTCGAAGTTCAGAACCGCAATACCAATGCCGGGGTCAAGTACCTCGATGAGACCAAGGCCAACAATCAGGTGGATTTGTTCTGGGCCTCGGCGCCGGACGCTTTCGAGGTGCTGAAGGCCAAGAATCTGCTGGAGCACTACACGCCGAAGGCCACCGGCATTCCGGAAAAGATCGGACAATTCCCGATCAACGATCCGAAGGGATATTATTTCGGCTTCGCCGCATCCGGCTACGGCATCATGTGGAACGAGCGTTACGTCAAGGCCAAGAAGCTACCAGAGCCGAAGGAATGGGGCGATCTGGCAACGGCGCCCTATTACGACCACGTCTCGATGGCGACGCCATCGCGCTCCGGCACGACCCATCTGACGCTGGAAGCCATCTTGCAAGGCGAAGGTTGGGACAAGGGCTGGGGCACCATCAAGGCGATGGCCGGCAATTTCCGCACCGTCACCGAGCGGTCGTTCGGCGTGCCGGAAGCAGTCAATTCGGGCGAGGTCGGCTACGGCGTCGTCATCGATTTCTTCGCCTTCTCGGCGCAGGCATCGGGCTTCCCGGTCAAGTTCGTCTATCCGACCGTCACGACGATCGTACCGGCAAACGTCGCCATTGTCGCGCATGCCCCAAACAAGACCGCGGCGGAATCCTTCATCGAATTCCTGCTGTCGCCGACCGGTCAGGAGGTGCTGTTCGCTCCGGGCATCCGCCGCCTGCCGGTCAATCCGGCGGTCTATGCCAAGGCCCCGCCGGACTATCCCAATCCGTTCAAGGATCCGCGCCTCAATGGCATGGTCAAGTTCGACGTCGAGAAGTCGGAAGTCCGCAACGGCGTGGTCGATGCCCTGTTCGATCAGATCGTCTCGTTCCAGCTCGACTCGCTCAAGGCGTCAACCAAGGCGATCCACGAGACCGAAGCCGCGCTTGCGAAGAAAGATAACGCACAAGCGCGTGCCCTGCTGAAGCAGGCGCGCGAGCTGATCAATGCGATGCCTGTCAACGAGGCCACCGCTTCCGCCAAGGAAACAACTGGCGCATTCACCGGCTCGAAACAGAAGGGTGCGCGGCAGGCCGAACTCGAACAGCAATGGGCGGCATTCGCCAAGGAGCACTGCGCGCAGGCGAAAGCCAAAGCCGAAGAAGCGCTGAAGCTTGCCCGCTAGTGCGCGTTCCGACCGATAGCCCCGTGCAAGGCTATCCAGCATGGCGATGACCTGGCGCGCCTCGCAAAGCCGGCTGTCGGCGACACCCGGCCAGGTGATGCTGGCGTTGGGCATCGCGCTCTTCCTCGCCCTATTCCTGATCTGGCCCACGGCGACAGTGATCTGGGTCGCGTTCACCGAAAAAGGCAGCTCCACCTTCACCCTGGTCAATTTTCTCGACTTCGTGCGCACCGACCTGTTCGTGCGCTCGTTCTGGAATTCATTTTACGTCTCGGCGATGGCGGTTGTTTGTGCGTCAGTGCTGGCCCTGCCACTTGCCTACATCACGTCGCGCTTCACATTTCGCGGAGCCGTATTGATCCAGACGCTCGGCTTCCTTCCGCTAATCATGCCGCCCTTCGTGGGCGCGGTGGCGATGCAGCTGTTCTTCGGCCGCAACGGCAGCATCAACCTGCTGCTGGACGACTGGCTGGGATTCAAGATCGCTTTCATGGATGGTCTCAACGGCGTCATCTTCGTGCAAGCGATCCACTACTTTCCATTCATCCTCATCAATTTGTCGGCCGGCTTGCGCAACATCGATAGCGCCATGGAGGAAGCCGCGCAAAATCTTGGCGCTTCCGGCTTCCGGCTGTTCCGGCGCATCGTATTTCCTCTGGCGATGCCGGGATATGTCGCCGGTGCCTCGCTGGTATTCGTCAAGGTATTCGACGATCTAGCCACGCCGCTTCTCTTGAACGTCAAGGATATGCTTGCGCCGCAAGCCTATCTTCGCGTCACCTCGATCGGCATCACCGATCCGATGGGCTACGTCATTTCCGTCGTGCTCATCGTTGCTTCGGTTGCGGCCATTGCACTGTCAGCATTGGCAACGCGCGGCACTGACTATGCCACCGTGCAGCGCGGCGGCGGTGGCTTGGCCCGGCGCGAATTACGGCCGTGGGAAAGCGTGTTGGCTTACGCGGTCGTCACGCTGATCCTGCTGTTGGTGCTGGCGCCGCATGCCGGATTGCTGCTGCTATCGTTTGCCACGATCTGGTCGTTCTCGCCGTTGCCCGACAGTTACACCGTGGCGCACTACGCCAGAATCTTTGGCGAAAGTTCGCTCTATATCAAGAACACGCTGGTCTACGCCTCGCTTGCCGGATTGATCGACGTCGTCATCGGCACGGCAATTGCCTATCTGGTGTTGAGGACGCGATTGATCGGGCGAACTGCGCTCGATTGGGCCGCATCGGCGGCATTGGCGATTCCGGGGATCGTGCTCGGCATCGGCTATCTGCGCGCATTTTATGGCGTCCAGCTTTGGGATGGCACGCCGCTGGCAACGTTGTGGATCGTCATCGTTCTGGCGCTCGCGATTCGTCGCCTGCCCTACGCTCTCCGCTCCTGTTATGCAGCGTTGCAACAGATTTCGGTCTCACTAGAAGAAGCAGCAGAAAATCTCGGCGCGACCAAGGCTCGCACGGTGCGCCGGATCGTCGTGCCGCTGATGACGGGCGGCATTCTGGCAGGCTTCGTCACCAGCTTCGCCACTGCTGCCGTTGAGCTATCGGCAACCCTGATGCTGGTGCAATCCAACTCCGACGCGCCGCTCTCTTATGGCCTGTATGTCTTCATGCAGTCCGCAGCGGGACGCGGGCCGGGTGCCGCACTCGGCGTGATCGCCGTTCTGCTCGTCGCCGCCTGCACTATCCTGTCGCATATCATCATCGAACGCGGACGTGCCGCCGCGGAATCCCGCCATTGAACTCTTGACCGGTTGATCGTCCATGACATCACCTTTCGCGCTATCATCCACAACGGCCAGCGAGATTTCAGCACGCGCGGTCAGCGTGCGGATCGAGAATGTGAATCTCTCATACGGCGACCATCACGTCCTCAAATCGGTCAATCTCGATATTCGCCCCGGCGAGTTCTTCGCCTTTCTCGGACCATCGGGATGCGGCAAGACAACTTTGCTGCGGCTGATCGCGGGCTTCAACCGCGCCGATAGCGGCCGCGTGCTGGTCGACGACAAGGATATTTCCGCGTTGCCGCCGTGGAAACGCGACGTCGGCATGGTGTTCCAATCATATGCGCTATGGCCGCATATGACGGTCGCGCGCAATGTCGCATTCGGCCTCGAGGAAAAGCATGTCGGCCGCGCGGAAATTACCCGACGCGTCGAGGCCGCGCTGAACCTCGTCGGCCTTGGCGGGCTCGGCGCGCGGCGGCCTTCACAATTATCCGGCGGACAGCAACAGCGTGTTGCGCTGGCGCGAACCATCGTCGTCGAACCAAAATTGTTGCTGCTCGACGAACCGCTATCCAACCTTGATGCGAAGCTCCGCGTGCAGGTCCGCCGCGAACTGCGCGAGCTTCAGCAGCGGCTGGGACTGACGACAATCTTCGTCACCCACGATCAGGAGGAAGCCAATACGGTCTGCGACCGCATCGCGGTGATGAATGACGGCATCATCCAGCAGATCGGCACGCCGAAGGAGCTCTACGAAAAGCCAGCCAACCTTTTCGTCGCCAACTTTCTCGGCACCGCGAACATCCTCGCCGGTCAGCTGGTGCAAAGCGGCGCCGACCGCGCCTTTGAAACGGAAAACGGGCTCCGCATTCAGATTGCGAAGGATGCCGACATACCAGCGAATGCGCGGTTGGTGTTTCGTCCTCAGGATGTCGCCCTCGTCGCGGCTGGCGAACCACCTGGAGCCGATGCCGCGCAAATCTCCGGGACCGTGGCGTATCGCGAATTCCTCGGCGCCATGATCCGTTACGGTGTCAGGATCGGAGCGTCCGACGTTATCGTCGACACGCCTTTCCACGCCGGCGATCGACTCCACGATGTCGGCACGGAGGTGACGCTTGCCATTTCGATACGCTCGGCGCGCTGGCTTGCGGACTGATGCGCAGTCCGCGAAACGGCACAATCAGGATTTCGACTTCGCGCGAGGCGGCTTGGGCGGTCCTTCGACAGCCGGCAACGATTTTATATAGGTCGCGATCGCGGCCCGATCTTCATCGCTCAGCTTCGACGTGTTCCGGACGACGTTGACCATCGACCCGCCTACGGAGTCGCCATCCGGCAAAGTGCCGGTCTCGAGAAAGTAGGCAATGTCCTTCTCGCTCCAGTCAGCCAGACCCTTTTGCGTGATGTTCGGAACCCAGCCCTTGCCCTCGGGGTCGGGGCCGCCGGCAAACCGTTGTGCCGCGACGATACCACCCAGAAAATTGCGCGGGCTATGACACTCGGCGCAGTGGCCGAGGGTATTCACGAGATAGGCGCCGCGATTCCACTGCGCCGAGCGCGCCGCGTCAGGCTTGAAAGGTTCATGCGGCATGAACAGCAATTTCCAGATGCCGATGTTGCGCCGGATATTGAACGGGAACGGCACGTCGTGATCGCGCACCTTGCCAGGAACCGGCGGCACGGTTTTCAAATAGGCAAACAGATCCCGCACATCCGGGATTTTGGCCTGATGGTATGCGGCATAGGGAAAAGCGGGGAAGTAATGCGCGCCTGTCGGCGAGGTTCCTTCGATCACCGCGGTGACGAACTCGGCCTCTGTCCAGCGGCCAATGCCGTCCGTCAGATCGGGCGAAATATTGGGTGCATAGAATGTCCCGAACGGCGAACCCAGCGCCAATCCGCCACCGAGCCGCGTGCGGTCTTCCTGCTTCGGCACGGCGTGACAGGAGGAACATCCGCCAATGTCGAATGTTGTCTTCCCATTGGCGAGATCGGCGGTATAGGCTGGCAATGCCGCAGCGGACATCGCAACAGGCATCGTCAACCACCAATAGGCCGCCAAACCCGCAACCAGCAACGTCACAACCAAGATCGAAAGTTTGCGCAACATCATTCAACCTGCGTCAGCCATTTCGCACAGCAACATCGCCCGACTCGAAGATTTCCGAGATGATCGAGACACGCGGATGTCGTTGCTCCGCGAGGAATAAACGACCATAGCCGCTGTTCCGGATCTTTGCATGCCTCACCCAACAGGGAGAAACCAATGAATACGATCAAACTGACAATGGTCAGCATTGCGCTGGGCGCCACCGCATTTGCAGGACCAGCGCTGGCGGAGAAGGTTGCGATGAAGGCAGCACTGACAGGTGCATCGGAAGTACCGGCCACCACCTCCAAGGGCTCCGGAACGGCGGATATCGACTACGATACCGCGACCAAGAAGCTGAGCTGGAAGCTCACCTATTCGGGTCTGAGCGGTCCGGCCACCGCGGCTCATTTCCACGGGCCGGCCGAACCCGGCAAGAATGCTGGCGTCGCAGTGCCGATCGCCAACGCCGGGACGAGCCCGGCCGAGGGCAGCGCTACGCTAACCGATGCCCAAGCTGCCGACCTGATGGCCGGAAAGTACTATGTCAACATTCACACCAAGGATAATCCGGGCGGGGAAATCCGCGGCCAGGTGACGAAGTAACCGTCGGCGAACAGAGGCAGAGGGAGAAGTGCTTCGCGCCTCTCCCTCTTACCAAATTCGCGCTAGAAAGTGGGTCAGGTGTTTTTGAGCCGGTAGGTTTCGTGACATCCCGAACACTGTTTGCCCAGAACCGGGACAGCCGCTTTCAACGTCGCGAGATCCTTGACGCTAGTCTTGGCTTCGCCGATAGCCTTGCTGTAGCTGGCGAAATGAGCATCGAAATCGCTGCGATTTTCCCAGATTTTCGGTGACGAATCGTAGTCACCTCCCGTCTTCAAGCCCTTGGTGCTGTCGGGAAACAGCGTGGTCAGGGTCCTGGCCGATTGATCGAGCTGCGTCAGCGCGGCATCGACGGCGGCCTGATCATACGGCTTTTCGCCCTTGACCATCCCGCCGAGCACGCCGCCAAGGTTTTTGCCGTTGTCTTTCATCAGTTTCTGACGCTGGGCCACCACATCCTGCTGCGCGGATACCGCCCCAAGCCCGATCGCCAGCATCCCGACAACAAGTAGTATTCGTTTCATCTACCGCCCTCACTTTGCTCTCGATTTCACCTGGACTCGCACGCTACGGTCGCACAAAGGGCTGCGCGACCGAAACCTACGCTGGAGCAAAAACCCCGCCCCGCGCGGCCTATTCCACTGACGTGAGATAATTCACGACTGCCGATGCCGTTCGGCCTCTCGGATTGCCATCCAGACCCGCTCGGGGGTCGCCGGCATGTCAATGTGATCGATACCGTATTCGCGCCACAGCCCCTCGATGATCGCGTTGACCACCGCCGGGCAAGAACCGATCGCGCCCGCTTCCCCCGCCCCCTTCACGCCCAGCGGATTGGTCACGCATGGCACATTGTGAGTCTGGAAGGTGATCGGAGGACCGTCCGAAGCCCGAGGCAGCGCGTAATCCATGAACGTGCCGGTAATCAATTGGCCATCCTTGGGATCGTATACGGCACGCTCCATCAACGCCTGGCCGATGCCCTGCATCGTTCCGCCATGCACCTGCCCCTCGAGCAAGAGCGGGTTCAACGTGACGCCGAAGTCGTCGACGATGACATAGTTGACGAGGCGAACGACGCCTGTAGCCGGATCGATCTCCACCTCCACCAGATGCGTCCCGTTCGGGAACGTACCATCCGCGCTGCTGAATTTCTCGCTAGCGTCGAGTTTGGCTGGATCGCCACTTCCTTTCTTCGCAAGATCCGCAAACGAGATGAAGCGGTCGGTCCCTGCGACGCGTATTGTCGCATCGCTGAATTCAAGATCGGCCGTACCAGCTTCAAGCGCATCCGCAGCAAGTTGCTTCAGGCTCTCGCCCAGCTTGCGTGTCGCGCGTTGCACGCTGACGCCGCCCGACGGAATCGCACTCGAGCCGCCGGTACCGAGGCCAGTGGCGATCCGATCGGTGTCGCCCTGAAAGACGTGCACGCGCTCGGGAGCGATGCCGAATTGCTCGGCAACGATCTGGGCATAGGCCGTCTGATGGCCCTGACCGCTGGATTGGGAGCCGATGAGGACGGTGACGTCGCCATTCGGATCGAGCTGCACATGAGCGGTTTCCTCGCCCATGGTGCCGCAGACTTCGACATAGGACGCGAGGCCAATTCCGCGCACCAAGCCCTGCTTCTTTGCCGCCTTGGCGCGCTTGGGAAATTCTTTCCAGCCGCCGACGTCCATCGCCTGTTTCAGATGCGCGGCGAAGTCGCCCGAGTCGTAGATCTTTCCGGTCGCGGTCTTGTAAGGCATCGCGCGCGGCGCGATGAAATTCTTGCGGCGTATGGCATCCGGTGCCATGCCGAGCTTGCGCGCCGCCGCGTCAACCAGGCGTTCGACCACGTAAGCCGCCTCGGGACGGCCGGCCCCGCGATAGGCATCCACCGGGACGGTGTTGGTGAAGACGGTGCGAACGCGGCAATGGAACGCCTGCACGTCGTACAGGCCCGGCAGCATCCCTGCGCCACCGTGCGGAATGTAAGGCCCGAATGTCGAAAGATAACCGCCCATGTCGCCGATCAGGTCGACATCCATGCCAAGAAATTTGCCATCCTCGGCCAGCGCCATGCGGGCCGTCGTGACATTGTCGCGCCCTTGCGAGTCACCGACGAAATGATCGGAGCGCTCGGCCGTCCACTTGATGGTCTTGCGCAGCTTGCGCGACGCGAATGCGATCAGCGCGTATTCCCGATATGGGAAAAGCTTGGTACCGAAGCCACCACCGACGTCGGGACAAATCACCCGCATCTTCTCAACGGGGATGTTGAGGATGTTCTGACAAAGAATATCGCGCAGCCGATGACTGCCTTGGCTGCCAATCGTTAGGGTCAGATGATCGCGCTTGGCGTCGTATTCACAGACCGCCGCACGGGTCTCCATGTAATTGGTAACGATGCGCGGATTGACGATAGAAACCTCGGCAACGGAATGCGCCTTGGCAAAGGCCGCCTCGGCGGCCTTCTTGTCGCCTAGCGACGTATCGAACAACACGTTGCCCGGGTGTTGCGGCCAAACCTGCGGAGCGCCCTCCTTCACCGCATTGGCCGCACCGACAACTGCGGGAAGCGGCTTCCAGTCAATCGCGATGGCTTCGATGGCATCGCGCGCCTGCGCGACCGTCTTGGCGACCACGAAGGCAACGGCGTCGCCAACGTGACGCACGATATCACGCGCCAGAATAGGATACGGCGGGGCCGTGAATGGATTGTCGGGCAGATTGAAGAGACAAGGCAGGCCGCCGAGATCCTTGATATCGTCAGCGGTGACGATCATCTCGACGCCGGGCAGAGCACGCGCGCGCGAGGCATCAATTGTGAATTTCGCGTGGGCATGCGGCGAGCGCAGCATCAGCGCATGCAATGCCGGCGACGGCGCATGATCGTCGGTATAGCGACCCCGGCCGCGAACCAGCGCATCGTCTTCTTTTCGCCGGACGCTTTGTCCGACACCGAACTTGACCGGAGCCATTGTCTCTCCCGCTACAATTTCAATTCAATCTATAATGTAGCGGCGCACTGGCAAGTTCAAATCTGCGTCAGGCCCGGATCAGGGATTTCAGCCATGCACGGCCGAACATGAGCAGGATTGTCGCACCGTAGACCACGGTGCCGGACACGAAGAGGATCCCCAGCATGGCCTCATCGCGAAACGCAGCCAGTTGGGCGACATAACTTGCGCCCCACCTTGCGACGCACCACAATGTCGCTCCGATCACAAGGCCGCTGATTACAAATTTGACAAGCGAACGCGTCAACGCGCGGTCGAACTCCAGATAGCCAACCCGAACCGCGAAGCCCAGGACGAGCAGCAGATTGACCCAGGCACCGATTGCTGTGGCGAGCGCAAGTCCGACCTGGGCCAGCGGTCCCATCAAGGCAACTTTCAAGATGACGTTGACGGCGACACCTGTCAGCGCTGCCTTGACCGGTGTGGCCGTATCCTTGCGCGCGTAGAACGTCGCCACCGCGCTGCGGATCAATACGAATGGAATGAGGCCGACGGCATAGGCCGCCAAGGTCATCGCGGCAGCGGCGGCATCAGCCCTGGAGAATGCGCCGCGCGCGAACATCGCGCGCATGATGACGTCGGGGACCGTCAGGAATGCAGCGACGAACGGCACCGAAAACAACAGCGTAAACTCGAACGCGCGTCGTTGCGCCACCGCAGCGCCTGCATCGTCGCCTGCCGTCAGCCGCCGCGACATCTCCGGCAGCAACACTGTACCAATGGCAATCCCGATCACACCGATCGGCAGCTGGTTGAGACGGTCAGCATAATATAACGCCGATATTGCGCCAGTTGCCAGAAACGTCGCGATGATCGTATCGGCAAACAGCGCGACCTGCGTCCCCATCGATCCCAAGGTGGCCGGGCCGAGCGCCCGAAAGAATGCGCGGATGTCAGGATCGAGGCGCGGCTTCGTGAACCGCGGCATGATACCTTGTCGCATCGCATCGCCGGCCAACAGAAAATACTGCAGGAAGCCAGAGATCAGGACGCCCCATGCCGCTGCGTGACCTGCGGTCGGGAACCACGCGGCAAGCGCCAACGTGGCCATCATCGACAAATTGAGGAAGATCGGCGCAGCAGCCGCACTGGCGAAGCGCTGCATCACATTGAGCATGCCGCCATACAAAGTCACGAGCGTGATCAGGAGCAGGTAAGGAAAGGTAATGCGCGTGAGCGAGATTGCGAGATCGTGCCGCACCGGATCGTCGCCAAACCCCGGTGCGAGCAAATCGATGACCTGCGGCGTGAACAACAACGCCACGCCGAGCAGCACGATCTGCACGCCGAAAAGCAGGGTAAAGATGCGGTCGGCAAATAGCTTGGCCGAACCGCCCGCCTGCACATGGGCATAAGCCGGGACGAAGGCCGCGTTGAATGCGCCCTCGGCGAATATGGCTCGGAAGTGATTTGGAAGCCGCAGCGCCACGAAGAAAGCATCGGCCACAGGACCCGCGCCGAGAATGGCGGCGAGCATGATGTCGCGCGCGAAGCCGGTGAGGCGCGACAACAGGGTATAGCCGCCGACGGTAAAGATTCGTCCGAGCATCAGCCGCTTCTACCGCATCATGCGCCGTCTGCAAAAGGCAGACCAGCAACCTCGAGGAATCAGCCCGAAACGGCGTTCCGAACCGCCCTGACGACGCGCCCCTGCGTCGCCTCGTCCAGGTAGGGATGCATCGGCAGGCTGATGACGTCGCTCGACAGCGCCTCACTGACGGGCAGGCCGCCATCGGCTACCGGGAAGTGACGATATGCGGTCTGCTGGTGCATCGGCTTCGGGTAATAGATTGCGGTGGGAACGCCTTCCGCCTTCAACCTGGCGGCAAATCCTTCGCGATCGCCCTGCGGCAGCCGGATGGTGTATTGCGCCCAGACCGAGGTGTTGCCGGCGGCGATATGGGGCACGGTGACGACATTGCCGAGATCGCGCGCATAGCGCTCCGCCACCTGATTGCGGGCAGCGATCTCATCCTCGAAGATCTTCAGCTTCTCAAGCAGGATGGCGGCCTGCATGGTATCCAGCCGGCCGGTCAGACCCAACCGGACATTGTCGTATTTATCCGAACCCTGCCCATGCACGCGAATGCTGCGCAGGACGCTGACGAGGTCGGCATCATCGGTAAAGATGGCACCGCCGTCCCCGAAGCAGCCGAGCGGCTTGGCCGGGAAGAAGCTGGTCGCCGTGATGGCGCCGAAGCCGCCGAGACGTTTGCCCTTATAGCTGGCACCGAACGACTGCGCGGCGTCATCGAGCACGAACATGCCTTCTGCCTTTGCCAGCGCCTCGACCGCATCGTGATCCGCACTTTGCCCGAACAGGTCGACGGCGATCACCGCCTTCGGCTTCAGCCCCAACCGCTTGGCAGCCGCCACACCATGTTGGAGCGATGCGACATCGATATTGAATGTCGACGCATCGACATCGACGAACACCGGCGTCGCGCCCGTCAGTGCAACGCTCTCGCCCGTCGCGCAAAAGGTGAACGACGGACAAAGCACGGCATCGCCCGGGCCAACCCCCTTCGCCATCAACACCATCAGCAAGGCATCGGTGCCGCTGGCGCACGTGACGACGTATTTCGCACCGGAGAACGCAGCGAGCTGATTTTCAAGCTCCGTCACTTCCGGACCATTGACGAACTGGCAATGAGTCAGAACGCGGCCAACCGCTTCATCGATCGACTTGCCCAGCCGCCGGCGTTGCGCGCCGATGTCGATGAATGCCACGGGTTCCGAACGAAGTTGCTGATTCATGTTGCCTGGTGCGACTTGAGGATTGGAGATTGGTTACGTTGCAATTTGCCGAGGAACCGACTGCGCGAGATCACTTCGCCAGCTGCAGCACTAGCCAGCGGCCCGCCGCGGCTTTTTGCGATCTTGCGCCGCTTGCGATTGGACGGTCGGTTCGAGACATTGCGTGGCGATTTCGAGACTGGCGACGCCCTCGTCGCCAGTGACCGCCGGCACGCCGCCGCTGCGCACAGCGCCAACGAACGCGATCAGTTCGGCGCGCAACGGTTCGTCATGCCCCACCGGCAAATGACGCATCGAGTAGCTGCCATCCGGCTGGAAGCCGAAACACTCGGTCACCTGACGCGTCAGCAAATCACCGGAAACATACTTGCCCCGCGTCGCAACGGTGACGCTGCGCGCCTTGAACGGCGTCAGCCAGTTGGTGTTGATGTGGGCCAGCACGCCCGACGCGGTGCGGAATTGCAGAAGCGCGATATCCTCACGCTCGGCGACCGCGCTGGAAAGCTGCGGCTGCACTTCGACGATATCGGATTCGGTGAACCAGCGAATCAGATCGATGTCATGCACCGCGAGATCGATCACGACGCCGACATTCGACATGCGCGGCGGAAACGGTCCGACGCGGGTAATGGCAATCGAAAGAATGTCCTCGCCCTTGATCGCTTCCTTCACCGCGGCAACCGCTGGATTGAATCGCTCGACGTGACCGATCATCAACGTCACACCGGCCGCCCGCGCCGCGGCGACGATCTCGCGCCCCTCCTCGACCGTCGAGGCGATCGGTTTCTCGACGAGGATGTGAATACCGCGCGCGATGCAGGTGAGCGCGATCTGGTGGTGCAGGTGTGTCGGTGCGGCGATCGTCACCGCATCCACCCCGGCGGCGAGCAAACCATCGAGGTCGGTGAAAGTCGGGCAGCCGATCAAATCGACCGCGCGGGTGCGATGTTCCGGCAGCGGATCGACGATGCCGACCAACTCGACATGGGGTAGCCCGGCCAGCACGCGACCATGGTTGGTCCCCATGACGCCAGCGCCAATGACCCCGATCCGCAACGCGCCGTCCTGCCCCGTTCCACGCGATGCCGGTTTCGCAAAACTCATGTTTCTGACCCCAAATACGTCCAATTCGGCGCGAATCCCGTCCCGCCCCGGCGCTTCCTAACATGCTCGCCCGGATCAGGCGAATGCTAGGGCCGCAATCTCAAACACGTTTTGATTCAAACAATTACAGTCGGTTCCACGGCTACGAGCCGCTCCAGAAGGCGATAACCCCATGCCCGTTGGCGGGGGCATCGTCATCGGCCGGTCGTCGCAAAGAAGCGCTCCGGGCATTTACGAATCAGTCCGACTCGACGCCACTATGGCTGCTGGTTATACAGCCTTGGCTGCCCAACCGCACGGCTTCATGCCCCGCATTCTCTCAGCAACCTTCTGGCCACGCCACACTCGATGACTGCTTCACACGTCCTTGCTGCTCTCGGCACGCTAAGTCTGGCTGGGTTGATTTCGTTTGCGCTGACCCGGGCCATCCGCCCGGTATTGATCCGCTATCTGCTCGCGAAGCCGAACGCCCGCTCATCGCATTCCATCCCGACGCCGCAAGGCGGCGGCTTCGCCGTCGTCGGAGCAACCTTGATAGCTGGAGGACTCGCCTCGGCGATAATCATGCCGCAGACATGGACGTCGCTTGCAATTGTCTTTGCTGCGGTCGTCTTCATTGCCGCCGTGGGCGCACTCGATGATTTCCGTTCGCTTCCGGTCGCCGCGCGATTGCTGTGTCAGGCGCTTGCTATCGGCGCGGTGCTGTTGGTAGCCCCCTCATCGATGAGGATCTCTCCCGAGATTCCGGTCTGGATCGAACGAGGCTTACTGCTGCTGGCAGGCATCTGGTTCGTCAATCTGGTCAACTTCATGGACGGCCTCGATCTGATGACGGCATCAGAGGCCGTGCCTATCACCGGCGCGCTGGTTCTCTTCGGCTTGACTGGCGTGCTGCCCCCGGCAACCACGCTGCTTGCCGCTGCCTTGTGTGGCGCCATGCTCGGTTTCGCACCGTTCAATCGGCCGATCGCCAAGATTTTCCTTGGTGATGTCGGCAGCCTGCCGATCGGCCTGTTGCTCGGCTGGATGCTGCTGGACCTCGCCTATCAGCACCAGCTCGCTGCGGCGTTGATCCTGCCGCTCTACTATCTGGCCGACGCGACAACGACGCTGATCCGGCGCGCGATGAATCGCGAACCTGTCTGGCAAGCGCACCGTTCGCATTTCTATCAGCGCGCGACGGATAATGGATTCAGCGTCACGCGCGTCGTGACGAATGTTTTTTGCACCAACATCGTGCTGGCTGGGCTGGCAGGCGTCTCGGCGTATTTCCGGTCGGGGTTGGTCGATATCATCGCTCTGGTCGCCGCCACGGCGTTGGTCACGACGCTAATGGTTCGATTCTCAACACCGCAACGCTGAACTACTTGCCGTTGCGCGCCCGCGCGACCAGCGACGTCGTGCTGAAGCCGGGCAGGATGTTGACGAGGATCACCTCCCCGCCATTTGCCTCGACGACCTCGTGGCCGACAACTTGCTCGCGCGTGTAATCGCCGCCTTTGATCAAAACCGTCGGCTTGATCTGGCTAATCAATTTGAGCGGCGTATCCTCTTCGAAGATGGCAACCAGATCGACGGCTTCAAGTGCTGCCAGCACTTCGGCACGCGCGCGCTCGTTCTGAACCGGCCGATCCTCTCCTTTCAGTCGCTTCACCGAAGCATCGCTATTCAAGCCAACGATCAGGCGATCGCAATTCGCACGCGCCTCGGTGATGACCTTGACGTGCCCCGGATGCAAAATATCGAAGCAGCCATTGGTGAAGCCGACGCGCAAGCCCTGCTCGCGCCACTCCATCAGACGCGAGGCGAGATCGTCCGGCGCCACGACGATTTTCTCTTCCGCGGCCAGCGATGCCTCCGGCAACAGGCGTCGCCGCAATTCGGCCAGCGACACTGTTGCGGTGCCTTTCTTGCTGACTGCAACGGCAGCGGCGGCGTTGGCGGATCGCAACGCGACCTCCCAATCGGCCCCCGCAGCCAGCAAGACAGCGATCACTGCCGCGACCGTGTCGCCGGCACCCGAGACGTCGCGTACCTTCACCTGATGCGCGGGCACATGGATGGCGTGGCCGTGACGCGGTATCAGCGTCATGCCGTGTTCGCTCTGTGTCACGAGCAACGCTTCGCAATCCACCAGCCGCATCGCCTCGTCTGCAGCCACCGCAATTTCGGCTTCAGTCCCGGCGCGACTGCGCGTCGCTTCGGCAAACTCCTTGCGGTTCGGCGTCAGCAGCGTTGCGCCACGATAGGTTTCGAAATTCAGGTTCTTTGGATCGACGATGATCCGCGTGCCGCGCGCTTTTGCTGCGTCGATAACCGTTCGGATAACGCGCGGCGTCAGCACACCCTTGGCGTAGTCCGACAGCAACACGATGTCGGCGCGTGGAAGTTGCGACAGGATGCAGTCGATCAGCTTCTGCTCGATCTCTGCCGACGCCGGGCCCGCCTGCTCCCAGTCCGCGCGCAGCATATGAGTGGAGAAATGCTCGGAGACGAAACGCACCTTGCGCGTGGTCGGACGATCCGGGTCGGTAATGAGCTGCGGTTCAATCCGCGCCTCTTTCGTCAAGGCCGCCTTGAGAATCTCGCCGGTCGCGTCGTCGCCAATCAGGCCGACAAAGATGCAGTTCGCACCGAGCGCCGCAGCGTTTCGCGCAACGTTGCCCGCGCCACCGATATTGGATTCGCTGCGTTGAACCGCGATCACCGGCGCCGGCGCCTCCGGTGAAATGCGCGACACTTCGCCGTAAACGAATTCGTCAAGCATCAGGTCGCCGACGCAGAGCACCGTCTGGCGGCCGATTGCTTTCGACAGTGCTTCAAAATCCAGCATCACTATTCTTCGTCCATCGACAGGTCAGCGGAAGCGATCGGCGCGATCGAGGAATCCCTTGACGTATAAGCTGACGGCTTCCTCCAGCCCGGTGAAGCCGCCGTTGTATCCGGCACCCAACAGGCGCGTGACATCGCTCTGCGTGAAATACTGATAGCTGTTGCGAATCTGCTCCGGCATATCGACGTAGCTGATGTTGGGCGTCGCATCGAGCGCGGCGTAGGACGCCAGTATCAAGTCGCGAAAGCTGCGTGCGTGACCGGTACCGACATTGAAAATGCCGCTGACCGTTGGCGTCGACAATAGCCAGATCATCACCCGCACCACGTCATCGACATAGATGAAGTCGCGGCGCTGATCGCCATCGGCGATGCCCCGGCGGTGCGACTTGAACAGTTGCACGGTGCGGCCCGCTTTGACGTCATCGAACTTCTTCGCCAGCACGCTCATCATCGTGCCCTTGTGATATTCGTTGGGTCCGAACACGTTGAAGAACTTCAGTCCCGCCCATTGCGGTGGCAGGCGTTCGCCCCGCGCCGCGCGTTCAGCGACCACGAGATCGAACAGATATTTGCTCCAGCCGTAGAGATTCATTGGCCGCAGCTGCCGCAGCGCCGGCAACGACGGATCGTCGTGGAAACCTTGTTCGCCATCGCCATAGGTCGCCGCCGAGGACGCATAGATGAAGGGCGTCGGATTGGCGGTGCACCAGTCGAGCAGGCGCGACGACAGGCGGAAATTGGTTTCGATCACCAAGTCGCCATCGGTTGCCGTGGTCTCGGAGATCGCACCCAGATGGAAAACGGCGTCGAGGCTTCGCCCTTGTAGCCAGGTCATCAATTCGGCGGGAGGCACGATGTCGGCGAGTTGCCGCTTGGCCAGATTGCGCCACTTGCCTTCGTGACCAAGAAAATCACAGACCGCCACATCGCTGCGGCCAGCCGCGTTCAGTGCCGCGACAAGGTTCGATCCTATGAAGCCGGCTCCCCCGGTCACCAGCAGCATGCTGTCTCCTCGATTGCGTGGCTGCCCCGACGACCAAGCCCGAACTCACCCGTATCTTTACCTGAGCCCGGTGAGAAGCTAACGACTAGAGGTCCGATCCCTCCGTTGCGGCCCAAGCCAGAGCTAATGAATACCGATTTTCCCGCCAGATCTGCCGACCCGGCCGACGCAACGGACACCCGGCCGCTCCTGATCGTTCCATACAACTGGATCGGTGATTTCGTCCGAGGTCATACCGTGGTCCGGGTTGCGAAGCAACGGTGGCCCAATCGCCCGGTCGATATCCTGGTGACGCCATTATGCGCGCCGCTGGTTGATTATATGCCCGGCGTGCGCCGGGGCATCGTCCACGATCTGCCGCGCTCGCGGCTGGCGCTGGACCGGCAGCGCAGGCTGGCGGCGCAGCTGCGCGCCGAACGCTACGGCACGGCCCTGGTGATGCCCCGGACCTGGAAATCCGCCCTCGCACCGGCGCTGGCAGGAATTCCGGAGCGCGTCGGCTTCGTCGGCGAAGTCCGGTTCGGGCTGCTCAATCGCTGGCGCTGGGGCGAGCGGGCGCTACCCCGGCTGATCGACAAGAACGCCATCCTGGCCCTTCCGGACGAGGCAGCTCTGCCCGCGCAATGGCCGCAGCCTCAACTCGTGGTTCCACCGCAAGAGATTGCCGCCTGGCGGCAGACCACCGGGCTCGGCACCGCGCCGGCGATCGCGCTGGCGCCGGGTTCGGTCGGAGCGCACAAACGCTGGCCGTTCTACGCGGAAGCGGCGCAGGCCTTCGTTGCCGACGGATACGATGTCTGGGTGGTCGGCGGCCCCGGCGAGCAGGAAGCCGCCGCCGCCATCGTCGCCGCCGCCGGTCCGCGCGCCCACGATCTCACCGGCACCGACCTGCGCCAGGGCATTCTGGCGCTAGCCGCCGCCCGGCTGGCGATTTCGAATGATTCCGGTTTGATGCACGTCGCCGCCGCCATCGGCACGCCGACGATCGGCGTGTTCGGCCCAACGAGTCCGTGGCACTGGGCTCCACTCAATCCGCTTGCCGCAGCCATTCAACCAGCATCGTTGCGCGACACCGTGATGCCTTATCACTCAGTTGCTGCGCGGGACGATGATTCCTACATTCGCAGCATTCCCGTATCCGACGTCGTCGATACGGCGCGCCGCGTGCTCGCTAATCTGGCGGCAGCCTCATGAACTCTGCTGCCACAGAGAAGCCGGCGGCCTTTCTCGACCGCGATGGCGTGATCAATTACGACGACGGCTACATCGGAACGCGCGAGCGATTTCGCTGGATACCCGGTGTTGTGCCCGCAATCCGTCGTCTCAATCAAGCCGGCTATCTGGTCTTCATCTTTTCCAATCAGTCCGGCGTCGCACGCGGCATGTTCAGCGAGAATGCCGTCCGGCAGTTGCACGACTGGCTTCGTGGCGAACTCGCAAAGCAAAGTGCGCGCATCGACGACATTCGTTATTGCCCCCACCACAAGGACGGCATAGTCGCCGATTACATTCGCGACTGCGATTGCCGCAAGCCGAAGCCTGGCATGCTGCTCGATCTGATGCGCGCATGGCCTGTGCAGCGCGCTGGCAGTTTCGTCGTTGGTGACAAATTGACAGATATCGCTGCGGCTGAAGCTGCTGGCTTACCGGGCTATCTGTTTTCCGGTGACGATCTCGCCAGCTTTGTCGATCGAATTCTGGACGAAATGTCTCAGCGCCGCTGATCGGCGAGCAAAGCAGCGGCGGTGTCGATCACCTGCGGAAATGCGGGATATTGTCCCGGTCCACCCAGCACCGCAATCGGACCCATGCCGACAGGCCCGGTCAGTTTCGGATCGGTCGCCAGATAAATTCCGATCAACGGCACGGCATAAGCTGCCGCCAGATGCAGCAATCCGGTATCCACGCCGACGACAAGCGATGCACCGCCGATCACCTGCGCGGTTTCATCGAGCGGCCGCCGCGCAAGCACCTCGCTGCCTTTGATTGCTGCGGACAATCGCTCGCTGCGAATTCGCTCGGCCTCATTGCCCCATGGCAGGACGACACGGAGACCTTGGTGCTGCAACCCCTGCCCAAGGCCGATCCAATCCGACTCACGCCATTCCTTGCGCGCGCGCGACGTCCCGTGCAGCAGCACTGCATAGGGCGACGACGATGCGGACGCGTTTGGCTTCAGGCCATAGTCGATGACCGGTCCTGGCTGGTAGCCGAGCGCGAGTCCCGCCAATGTGCGATTGCGCACCACTGCATGCAATTCACGCGGCACCGCATGACGCCGATCGTAGAACCAAGACGCTATTGGTTCACGAATGCTGCGCGCGTCGTAACCATGCCGCTCGCCGCGCGCCATGGCGGTCAGCAACGCCGAGCGAATCAGCCCCTGGGTATCCACGATCTTGTCGAACGCGCGCAGCCGAAGATTGTGCCTGAATGCAGCGATTTCGCGCCAGGTTGCAGGCGCGAGAAGTTGCGACCGCCAGCGCCGCGTCGCCACCGCGATAACCTCATCGACGCCGGGATGCAGCCGCGCGAGCGGCGCAAAAGCATCCTCGACCAGCCAACTAATGCGGGCCTGCGGCCACTGGCGGCGGATGTCGGTGACCGCCGGCATATTGTGGACGACATCACCGAGCGATGACGTTTTGACCAACAGAACTGCATTCATCGCCGGCGAAGCCTGAATTTCGGTGCCCATGGTGAGAATTTGGCAACCATACGCACGATTCCCGGCCAATATCATAGGAAATTGGTCCGTCCCAAGCCCGACTTTATACGTTGTTTGCACCGCCACACCCTAGTCTCGGGGCACGCCGTCACCGGCTGAACGCACCGAAGTACAGGGAAAGATGACATGACCGTCCTCGTTACCGGCGGCGCCGGCTATATCGGCAGCCATATGGTTCTGGCGCTCGTGGAAGCTGGGGAAAACGTCGTCGTCGTCGACAACCTGAGTACCGGGTTCACCTCTTTCCTGCCCGAAGGGGTTCCGCTGTTTATCGGCGACGCCGGTGATGAGAATCTGGTCGAAGGCGTCATCGCCGCGCATGAAGTAGATGCCATTATTCACTTCGCCGGTTCGGTCGTCGTTCCGGAGTCGCTGCGCGATCCGCTGGGCTATTATCGCAACAACACCATGACGACGCGTAATCTGCTCAACGTCGCGATCAACTGCGGCGTCAAGCGCTTCATCTTTTCCTCGACCGCCGCAGTGTATGGCAATCCCGAACAAGTGCCGGTTCCGGAACAGGCACCCACGCGACCGCTGTCACCCTACGGCTCATCGAAACTGATGACCGAGATCATGTTGCACGATGCCGCGTCGGCCCATGACATGAAGTTCGTCGTGCTGCGCTACTTCAACGTCGCGGGCGCTGACCCGCACGCGCGTATCGGCCTCGCCACGGTTGGCGCAACTCACCTGCTCAAGATCGCGGTTGAAGCCGCAACCGGACAACGCGCTAGGATCGAAGTTTACGGCACCGACTATCCGACACCCGACGGCAGCTGCATCCGCGATTTCATCCATGTCAGCGATCTCGCCCAGGCGCACCGCGCCGCCCTCGCCCATTTGCGCCAGGGAGGCGATTCGACAACGCTGAATTGTGGCTATGGACGCGGCTACTCGGTGCTGGAAACAATCGAAGCCGTGCGCCGTGTCTCGGGCCGCCAATTCGCGGTCCAGTACGCACCGCGCCGCCCTGGCGACATCATGACGATGATTGCCGATACCAGCCGTATTCGGTCGGTGCTGGACTGGACGCCCCAATACGACGATCTCGAAACCATTGCCCGGCACGCGCTGGCCTGGGAGAGCAAGCTGATCGGCGAGCGAGCGGGCAGCGAGCGCCGCGCGGTATCGGCTTGAGCATTGCACAAGTGCCGCTTTTGGCTTGAAAAAGCCACCCATAACAGGCAATGAAACAAACGTTTACCATACAACCCTGACGCGTGCGCAATATCGTTCGCGCCCGTCAATGGAACGCGGATGACCGAAGGTCCACGCAAGATTACCGACGATCCGTACGGCGCTGCCGCGCTCATTCGACGCCTGATCGCTGAACAGGGCGCCGCTTATTGGCGGCGCTATCTGCTGGCTTTCGGATTGATGGGCGTTGCAGCCGCGACGACCGCAGGATCGGCCTATCTGCTCGGCGAGGTCATCAATCAGGCTTACGTCGACAAGAACGTACGCGGCATTTTCCTGCTGTCGCTGGTGACCATCGTCATCTTCACGGTGAAGGGGGCGGCCACGTACGGCCACTCGGTCATCCTCTCGCAGATCAGCAACGCCATCCTCGCCAACAACCAACGCCGGCTGTTCGCCAAGCTGATGAGCGAAAGCATCGGCTTTTTCTCGCAGCGGCATTCCTCGGAATTTCTGGCGCGGCTGACGGCCGGCGCCACATCCGTCACTCAGGTGTTGAACCTGCTGATCAATGCCGTCGGTCGCGATCTGCTGTCGCTGATCGGCCTGATCATCGTGATGGTGATGCAGGATCCCTACATGGCTCTGTTCGGCTTCCTGGTGGCGCCGCCGGCGATGCTGGTGCTGCGCAAGCTGGTGAAACGCATCAAGGGTCTCGCGCACAGCCAGTTCAGCGGCACGGCCGACATCATGGAGACGATGCAGGAATCGCTGCAGGGCATCCGCACCGTCAAGGCATTCACGCTGGAACAGACGATGCGCGATCGCATCGACGCCAGCATCGGCGCAGTCGAACGCGACTCCAACAAGATGGCGCGGATTTCGAATCGCTCCAGTCCGTTGATGGAAACGCTTGGCGGCTTCGCCATCGCGGGCGGCCTGATGTATGGCGGCTACCGCGTGGTCGCGATGGGCGCGACGCCGGGCCAATTCTTTTCGTTCCTCACGGCGTTCCTGCTCGCTTACGAACCCGCGAAGCGCCTTGCCCGGCTGAACATCGAACTTAACAGCAGCCTGATCGGTGCGCGCAAACTGCTCGAGATCGTCGACAGCCCGGCCAGCGAGCCGGACGACAGCAACAAACCGGCACTGAAACTCACCACCGCGCAGGTCGAACTGCGCGACGTCACCTTCGCCTATCGACCCGACGAACCGGTGCTCAACCGCATGAGTTTCGTCGCCGAGCCCGGCAAGGTGACGGCACTGGTAGGCCCCTCCGGCGGCGGCAAATCCACCGTGCTGGCGCTGCTGCTGCGCCTCTATGAAGTCACCGACGGCGAGATTCTTATCGATGGCCAGAACATCTCGGCCGTTTCGCGCCGCTCGCTGCGACAGCAGACTGCTTACGTCGGACAGGATGTTTATCTGTTCCGCGCTACCATTCGCGAGAACATCGCTTTCGGCAAGGAAGGCGCCAGCGACGACGAGATCGTCGCCGCAGCGCAAGCGGCCTGCGCGCACGATTTCATCATGGGCTTTCCGCTCGGCTACGACACGCCGGTCGGTGAGCACGGCACGCAACTGTCCGGCGGCCAGCGCCAGCGCATCGCCATCGCCCGTGCGCTCATCAAGAACGCGCCGATCATCTTGCTCGATGAAGCGACCGCCGCACTCGATTCCGAATCCGAGAAGCAGGTGCAGGAGGCGATCAATCATCTCTGCCAGAATCGCACCACGATCGTGATTGCGCATCGGCTGCACACCATCATGCATTCCGATGCCATCCTTGTCGTCGAGGGCGGCGAGATCGTCGAACGTGGACGCCACGACGACCTGCTGCGCCGTGGTGGCCGCTATGCTTCCTTCTTCCGTCTACAACATCGTGACACGCCGCCGCTGGCGGCCATCGTCGCATCCGCATAGGATGGCTTGATCGCCGCACGAATTCTCCCTTCGCGCATCTCCGCATCTTCAGCCGACTTCGGGTAAGCCCATGAATGCATCGTCGTTCGTCATTGCTCCGCCGCCGCAGGCCGCCATTCCGGTCGCCGGGGAAACGCAGGTCTTTCCGGTGCGCCGCATCTGGTGCGTCGGACGCAACTATCTCGAGCACATCCGCGAGATGGGCAACGACGAACGCGCGCCGCCGTTCTTCTTCGCCAAGCACGCCGACATGATCGTCGGCGATGGCGCAACGATCCCTTATCCGCCGCTTACGAAGGATCTCCATCATGAGGTCGAATTGATCGTCGCGCTCAAAAGCGGCAGCCTGAATATTCCGGCCGCGCGCGCGCTCGATCATGTCTACGGTTATGGCGTCGGCATCGACCTCACCCGCCGCGACCTGCAGCAGGCGTCGCGCAAGAAGGAACGACCGTGGGAGATCGGCAAGTCGTTCGACAATTCCGCGCCATGCGGCGCCTTGCAGCCGGCCACCAGGATCGGCCATCCGACCAAAGGCAAGATCTGGCTCTCGGTCAATGGGATCGAGAAGCAGAACGGCGACCTCACCGAACTGATCTGGAACGTCCCGGAAATCATCGCCAAGCTTTCCGAGCAGGTGGCGCTGGCTGCCGGCGACATCATCATGACCGGCACCCCCGCCGGCGTTGGGGCGCTGGTGCCGGGCGACAAGGTCGAGTGCGGCGTCGATGGCGTCGGCAAGCTCGGCATCATGATCGGCCAGCCCGCCGGCTAACCGCAACGCGTCCAGGATCACGCCATGGCCCAGCCAGAACCGCCCGCGGTTCTGGCTAAATCTTCGGACTTCGCCGGTACATTCGCACTCCATTAACGGTGGTTCCGTTAAATGGCGGGCACAGAATGTCCTGCCCCGGAGTCCAGAATGACCCCCGATTGGAACCAGATTCGTCTCGACTTGATCCAGATCGACGACGCCACTCGGGCCACGCTCCGCGAGATGCAGCCGTTTCTTGCCAAGAGCCTCCCCGGCATCCTGGCCAAGTTCTACGACAAGGTCCGGCAGCACGAACCTTCCTCGGCCATCTTCAAGAGCCCGCAAACCGTGGCCGACGCGATCCGCATGCAGCTGACCCATTGGGAACTGATTGCTGCCGGCGACTTCGGCGAGACCTACCGGACCTCCGCGCAGCGCATCTGCGAGTTCAACCACACCGCCGGCCTGGCGCCGCAGTGGTACGTCGGCTGCCGCCAGATGTTCCTGACCGATCAACTGACCAAGGAAGTCGAAGCCAGCATCGTGGTGCCCCGCTTCGGCAGGGCCGCCGCTGCCGCGCGCGACAAGAAAGCGGCGATGCTGACCGCGCTCGCCAAGGCGTTGACGCTCGATGCCGAAACCGTCGTCGCGGTGTATTTCGGCTCCAATCGCCAGGTGCGGAAGGATGCCATCGCGCATGCCGGCGACCGCTTCCGCAATATTATCGGTTCGCTGTCGAGTGCCTCGAGCGAACTCGAGGGCACCGCCCGCTCGCTGAGCGACAACGCCGACACCACCACGCGGCTGGCCCGCGTGGTCAAGGATGCGTCGGAAGACGCATCCAGCAACGTGCAGTCGGTGGCGTCGGCGACCGAGGAACTGGCGAGCTCCGTGCACGAGATTTCCAAGCAGGTGCAGGAATCCAACCGCATCGCCACCAACGCAGTGACGCAGGCCAACGAGACCGATGCCCGCATCAATGCATTGTCGCAGGCGGCAAGCCGCATCGGCGACGTCATCAAGCTGATTACCTCGGTGGCCGAGCAGACCAACCTGCTGGCGCTCAACGCCACCATCGAAGCGGCGCGGGCTGGTGAAGCCGGCCGTGGCTTCGCCGTGGTGGCGCAGGAGGTGAAGGCGCTGGCCGCGCAGACCGCGAAGGCGACCGACGAGATCGGCGTCCAGATCGCCGGGATGCAGACGGCGACCGAAGAAGCAGTCAATTCGATCCGCATAATCAGTTCGACGATCGGCCAGATCTCCGAGATCACAACGGCGATCTCGGCGGCGATCGAGCAGCAGGGCGCGGCGACGCAGGAAATTTCCAGCAACATCCAGCGCACCGCGGCCGGCACATCGCAAGTGGCGGGCACCATCGCCGAAGTCAGCGCCGGCGCCAATCAGACAGGCGCGGCATCGACGCAATTGCTGTCGTCGGCGAAGCAGCTGTCGGAGTCCACCGTCAATCTGCAGAGCGAAATCGACGGCTTCCTCAAGACCATCGCCGCGGCGGCGTAAGCCAATCAGGCAACCGAATCGAAACGGGCGGCGCCACATCGGCACCGCCCGTTTTTTTATTGCAGGCCGTCAGCGCTCGGTCTCGGCGCTGAGCACGTCGCCGAACAGATCCCACTTGCCGTCCTTGAACTTCATCATCTTGAGCTGCTCGATCGGCGCGAAGTCGGCGGCGCTGGTCTTGACGTGAATGCCGGGGATCAGCGTGTCGGGCGAAAAGCCCTTGATGCTGGCCGCCTGCTTCATAATGTTCTCGCGCGTCAGGTTGTCGCCGCACTGTTCGAGCACATGCACCATGGTCTGCGCGGCTGCGTAGCCGTAGACCATGTTGGCGTCCGCGATGTTGGCGCCAGGCATGTACTTGTCGACGAAGGCCATGAATTTCTTCATGCCTGCGTCATCCTTCCACTGCGGATCGGACGCATCCTTGAGATAGCCCGCCGATAGCACGCCCTCCGACGCATCGAAGCCCGCAGGCTTCATCACCGCGCCGATCGAGATCGACACGTCGGTCATCAAGTGCATCGGCTTCCAGCCGATCTCGTGCATCTTCTTGATGGCCTGCGCGGCGAACTTCGGCGTCGAAATGTTGACCAGCACATCGGCGCCGGTGCCCTTCAGCTTGATGATGTGCGAGTCGATGGTCGGCTCGCTGGTCTCATAGCTTTCCTCGGCAATGATGATCTTCGAACTGTTGGCGCCGAACACATCCTTCAGGCCGGTGACGTAATCCTTGCCGAAGTCATCGTTCTGGAAGAACACCGCGACCTTGGCATCGGGCTTGGTCTGCATGATGTACTTGGCGAAGATGCGCGCTTCCGAGCGATAGCTCGGCTGGAAGCCCATGGTCCACGGGAAGTTCTTGGGATCGTCCCACTTGCTGGCGCCGGTAGCGAGGAACAGCTGCGGCACCTTCTTGGTGTTGAGATATTTCTGCACGGCGGACTGCGTCGGCGTGCCGAGCGCGTTGAAGATGAACAGCACCTCGTCGCTCTCGACCAGCTTGCGCGTTTGCTCGACGGTCTTCGGCGGGCTGTAGGCATCGTCATAGCTGATGAAATTGATCTTGCGGCCTTTGATGCCGCCATTGTCGTTGACCATCTTGAAGTAGGCTTCTTCGGTCTTGCCGATGATGCCGTAAGCCGAAGCGGGGCCGCTATAGGCCTCGATGTTGCCGATCTTGATTTCAGTGTCGGTGGCGCCGGTGTCGTATTTTTTCTGGGCCAGCGCGCTGCCCGCGGAGAGCAACAGCGCCGCAGCCGAGATCGCGGCCAGTCTGGACGGAAGGCGGATCATTCGAGTTCACTCCCTTTGTTTTTATTAAAAGCCAAGCATCTAACAATGCTCCGGCGCAATTTGCCAGCGCCGTGCTGCTGCGATTGCTGCGCGCGCGGGCGCGTAGCGTCTAGACACAAGTTTTCACACGGCTTCGCATTCTCGCGACGCGTTTCGCGCCCGAGCTGTGGTTCACGTCTGCGCTCTCTCACTTGAGAGGGCGCGCGGAACGCCGGACGCACGATGCGTCCGGCGTTCCGCACGCAGTGGGAGTGACGGCTTGCTTCGCGAAAACCCCTGGCAACCGACCCTGAGGTGATTACCACTGCAGGGGGCTTACGTGCCGCCGCTCGCTCTCTGCTCGAGAGGCAAGCTTTGGCGCTGCCCCATGGCGCAAGGCGATGCGCCGGGATATCGCGCTTTGGCCCGTCCGCCTGCGCCCCGCCCGCGCGGCAAGCCACCGGAGAACCCGGCAGCCGCGTTGCGGACGAAACTAACGGCGTGGTCGTCAGCCTTCCTTCGCGCGTCCCGGTCAGCCTTGCAGCCGACCGAACCGCGCCAAGGCGCATCGAACGCCGCGGCGTCCACCGCATCCCGCCCCGCAGACCGTGACGATCGCGAGCCGCCCCTCTCAGTGAGGCGGGATAAATAGGTTTATAATCCTATTCTCAGAATCTGTCAAGTTCCAGTCCGTCCAAGACCTATGTCGAGGAGACGAGAGGCGTGGCACGCACCCACGAGAGGCGTGGCACGCACCCCACGTTTGGAACGGTTTCGAATAAACGTCTTCGACTAATCACCGGCACCTTCAAGGCGAGGAAAGCTAACCATCAATCGCATGCCCCGGTTCCACCACGAATAATTCAATGGCTATTGTAGGCGGAAGGGCGCACCATCAAACAATGTCAAATGTCTCATTACCGAGGAGGTACGTGTCATGATGACACGATCACGTCGTGAGATAGTGACATTCAAACACCCGGTGCAAATCAAAGGCATCGATCGGCAGCTCCCGGCCGGCAGCTACGAAGTGGTGACTGATGAGGAGTTGATCGAAGGCCTCTCCTTCCCCTGCTACCGGCGCGTGGCCACGATGATCATGGTGCCCGGCGCACCACCGCATCAGGCGTCGATGCAAATGCTGACGATCGGCTCGCTCGATCTCGCCGACGCGCAACACCACGACGCGAGTCAATTGCCGTGAGCGACACCCCTATCGAGCTTGACCGCCACCGAGGCATGGCAGCACAGAAAGCAACCGATCTTCGGCGCCTCGTCGCGGATGCCGAGGCGAATGCCAAGACGTTGCGCGACCGACAACTCGAGATCGAGGCACAGTTGCTGACCGTCCCTGCCACGACGTGGCCAGAAGCCGCAGCCAAAGCGCGCTATGTTCTGAATCTGTATGCTGCGGCGCTGGATCCGCAGGACTCGCAACACCGCAACCTTGTGGCGGCGGTGCTGTCGGATTTTAGCCGACTTACCGACAAGATCTGACGACACGACAATGGATCGTTGCGAAGTGATCCGCGATTTTTAACCCGCCTGTTGGGCGGACCAGGAGCTTCACGAATGATCTTGACGCGCTGTTCATCGTCGCAGCGAGATGCCTGCTCGATCTCAGCAACATCGACGCGATTACTCGCCATGGAACACCAGGCATGAGCGCCGTCACCGAGGGAGACGTCGATCAACAGAAACAGGCGCTACACCTCTTTGCGTGATATTGAGGAAGAGAACGACCAACTGCGGCAGATGCTCATTCAGGCCGGCGTTGAAGCGCGCGCCCATTCGGTTGCGGCCAAGCTCCAGACCGCGCTGATCGGCGAGCTCCACCATCGGGTCAAGAACGTCCTGGCGATCGCCTCGGCTATCACCTCACACAGCATGCGCGAGGCGAACAGCCTCGAGGACGCCGCCGCCACCATTGCCAGCCGCTTCCACGCGCTCGGCATCTCGCATGATTTGCTCATCCGCGAAGGCTGGACAGGTGCGGGCTGCCGGACGCTGATCGAGAATGCCATTCTCGCGTTTCAGACCGAAGGGCTGAAGCAATTCAGCATCAGCGGAGACAATCTCGCGATTTCGTCGGGACCGACGGTCGAGTTGTCCATGGTGCTTCATGAACTCTGCACCAACGCTCTGAAGCATGGCGCCCTGTCGACGCCGAACGGCCGCATCTCCATCACCTGGTCGGTCGACGAAACCACCGAACGGTTCAAGCTGCAATGGATCGAAAGCGGCGGACCTGCCGTCGCGGAGCCGATGCAGCGCAGTTTCGGAACCCGCTTCATCAATCAGGCCCTGCCCGGCCAGCTCGCCGGCACCCCTCGTTTGCAGTTCCTGCCGTCGGGACTGGTCTGCAATATCGACGTCCCGGTGAACTCGATGCAGGAACCGACGATGCGCCTCGCCTGAGGCGGCACGGACTCGCGTGATCCACAGCCCGCGAGTCGTCGCGCAATTCACTGCAGTTCGATGCAAAGGCGAACGACTGCGCAAACCAAATATAGGCCTTGTTGTTGCACCGGCGGCCGATTCCGGCGGCTTCGCAGATGAAGCACGCCGCGCCTTGAACCCTCTCCGCGAACGGCGTGTCAAAGCGCAACAGGCGATGCGCACTGTTGCGATTTACGGAAAAATGGAGAGATCGCATGACACGGTTCGACGAAGATCATTTCAGGACAACTATTGCGTCGATCAAGCCTCCCGCCCTGTTCGATGCGGGACACGCCGAACAGCTGCAACACCGGCAGGCGGCGAAGACGCGCCGCGCCGCCGGCAAATTGCTGCAGCCCGTGTTGGCGAAGGCCGGGCTCGACATCGAGAAACTGAACAAGATGCTGGCGCAGGATGCCAGCGAACATCGCGCGCTGTTCGACCGACAGCGCAGCGAGCGGGCGAAACATTTGGCCGCGGCGGAAGCGGCATATCAGGAAGGCGTCGCCCGCATGCGGCAGGCGCAGGCGCTGCTGGCCCTGCCCTTCACATCGAGCTTCGTGACGCTCGACCGGCCGGTGCTGATCCTGCAGCAACCGAAGTTCGAGATTAGCAACTTCATCGACAATCACGTCGAGCCGTTCAACAGCTCGATCCAGTACAAGGTCGGGACCAATTCCGGCTCGGACAACACCTGGTTCAACTTCTATTTCATCTGGCAGAACCCGAGCGACTACACCACCGTCATCAACGTCAGCTCGCAGTTCATTTTCAACGGCGCGTGCGGCATCGCCGCCGCTCCCGGCATCTTCTCCGGCGACACCACCGATGCGTGGATCAGGGCCTCGCTCAGCCCGATGCGCTGGAGCGGCTGGGGCAACGATCCGGCGACCGGACACAGCCTCGACCAGACCTATATTCAGGGCATGGGTACCGATGCGTTCAAGGAGGTGTTGCACCTGCACGCGCACGGCGGCCATATCTTCGGCGACCCGGCCTATGCCAGCAAGATGTTCGCCAATGAAGCGGTGCCGCTCAGCTTCAATCTGATTCCGGTGCCGGCGGGCGCCGTCATCATGGTGCAGATGATGCTCAACTTCGCCTACGGCTTCGACGACGGCGGCAACATCAGCGACGACGTGACGTTCGATTTCGCGGGCGACGGCCGCTTGATCCGCTGCCCCATGGTGCAGCTCGAAGTGCTGACGCCGCTGGTGCAGACCGGCCTGGTCCATGCCGCACCGCCGCTGGTGCACGACGCAACACCGCTCTCCTGATCGCGCCGCAGGCAATTACGGCACAACAAAAAGGCCCGGCATTGCTGCCGGGCCGATTCCTCAATCCGCTCTCGCGTTCCTCAAACGCTTCAGTACATCCGTGAAGCGCGCATACCAGCGCGCGAGAGCGAATAAGCTATCCCGGTACATCCGCGGTAATAGCCTGGATTTGTTGGCGGCTTACGCCAGCGACAGATTCTCGGCGCTGACCTTGCCGCGCATCTTGTCGGTTTTCAGTTCGAAGTTGACCTTCTGGCCTTCGGCAAGGCCGCTCATGCCCGCGCGCTCAACAGCACTGATGTGAACGAACACATCGCTGCTGCCGTCGTTCGGCTGGATAAAGCCGAAGCCCTTTTGGCCGTTGAACCACTTCACTGTGCCTGTCGTCATTGGTTTGTTCCTTAAAGTTCCAAGAGCGTACGCATGCGCGTTCGCGTTCGCGCATCATTGCGCGAAACATCCAATCTCAGCGATGTCTTTGGAAAGGAGCCTGGCGGCGCTTTAACAAAATCAATGCCAGCAATCGAATGCACTGCATATAACATCATTGCAGGAAATAGCAATGGGCCCGCTGCCATCGAACCGCTGGGCTGGTTTTTTGCCGGGAACGACATATATGGATTCCATGAAAAAACAGCCGAGCCCATCTCAACTGGCGCGATCCGAACGTATGCGTGTGGCTTCGATCGAGGGCGCCAAGGCCCGCGCCGACTATGAAGCGAACGATGTCGCCGTTCGCAAGAACATGGAACGGCTGCGCGCATTGCGACTGGCCAAGGAAGCTCAACAGGCGGCGGAACCGCAGCCGGTCAAAGCCAAAGCCAAGGCAAAAGCCAAGAAGACAGTAGCCAAGCCCGCCGCCACGCTTTCCCAATGGATGCGGTCGGAGAAAGACAGCGGCAGGATGACCTGACGCTGCACCTGAATATTCGCGCTGCCCGGCGACGGCTGGCGGGCGCGGACCGAACCAGACTCGTTGCAAACGAAAAAGCCCCGGATCGCTCCGGGGCTTTTGCGTATCGTGACTGGGAGTTGCCTTCCCGCGAGGCGCCGCGCAGACCGCGCGATGCACCGCAGGATGAGGTCCCGACCTCAATAGCGATAGTGGTCGGCCTTATAGGGGCCTTCCTGCTTGACGCCGATATAGTCCGCCTGATCCTTGCGCAGCTCGGTGAGCTTGACGCCGATCTTGGCGAGATGCAGCCGCGCGACCTTCTCGTCGAGCGACTTCGGCAGCACATAGACTTCCTTCTTGTACTTGCCGTCCTTGTTGTTGGCGAACAGTTCGATCTGCGCCAGCGTCTGGTTGGTGAACGACGCCGACATCACGAACGACGGATGGCCCATGGCGTTGCCGAGATTCACCAGTCGGCCTTCCGACAGCATGATGATGCGGTGACCGTCGGGGAATTCAATCTCGTCGACCTGCGGCTTGATGTTGTTCCACTTCAGGTTCTTCAGCGAGGCGATCTGGATCTCGTTGTCGAAGTGGCCGATGTTGCAGACGATGGCGCGATCCTTCATCGCACGCATGTGCTCGATGGTGATGATGTCCTTGTTGCCGGTCGCGGTGACGAAGATATCCGCCTGCGGCGCGGCGTCTTCCATCGTCACGACCTGATAGCCTTCCATCGCCGCCTGCAGCGCGCAGATCGGATCGATCTCGGACACCATGACGCGGCAGCCGGCCTGGCGCAGCGACGCCGCCGAACCCTTGCCGACGTCGCCGAAGCCCGCGACCATCGCCACCTTGCCCGACATCATCACGTCGGTGCCGCGGCGGATGCCGTCGACCAGCGATTCACGGCAGCCATAGAGGTTGTCGAACTTCGACTTGGTGACGCTGTCGTTGACGTTGATCGCCGGCCACAGCAGCGTGCCGGCCTTCTGCATTTCGTACAGGCGATGCACGCCGGTAGTGGTCTCTTCCGAAACGCCCTTGATGCTGTCGGCGATCGCCTGGAAGTAGCCCTTGGGCTTTTCCTTGAGCTGCTTCTTGAGCAGCGCGAAGAACACTTCCTCCTCCTCGGAGCCCGGCTTGTCGAGAAACGCGGTGTCGCCCTTCTCCGCGCGCAGGCCGAGGTGGACGTACATGGTGGCGTCGCCGCCGTCATCGAGGATCATGTTCGGATGGCCGCCGCCGTGCCAGTCGAACAGCTTGGCGGTGTAGTCCCAGTAATCCTTCAGCGACTCGCCCTTCACCGCGAACACCGGAATGCCCGCAGCCGCGATCGCCGCCGCGGCGTGATCCTGCGTCGAATAGATGTTGCACGACACCCAGCGGATGTCGGCGCCAAGCGCCTTCAGGGTTTCGATCAGCACGCCGGTCTGGATCGTCATGTGCAGAGAGCCGGCAATGCGCGCGCCCTTGAGCGGCTGCTTCGGACCGTATTCCTCGCGGGTCGCCATCAGGCCGGGCATCTCGGTTTCGGCCAGCGAGAGTTCCTTGCGGCCGAAATCGGCGAGACCGATGTCGGCGACGATGTAATCGGTAAATCCTGCGGGCGCTTTCGCGGTGGCGGTGGTCATTGCATCGAATCCTTGGATCGGAGTTGCGTTCGAAACGTCAGTCTTTGTGCCCTCTCCCCTCGTGGGAGAGGGCTTCACGACGCTTCAACCAATTCGGTTAGGTGAGGGGATTCTTTGAGTGGTGACACCCCTCACCCGCCCTCGCTTTGCTCGGGCCCCCTCTCCCACAAGGGGAGAGGGAAGAAAGAACTACACCGCCTTCTTCAGCTTGTCGGCGAGGTCGGTCTTTTCCCACGAGAAGCCGCCATCGGCATCCGGGGTACGGCCGAAGTGACCGTAAGCAGAGGTGCGTGCGTAGATCGGTTTGTTGAGGTCGAGATGCTTGCGGATGCCGCGCGGCGTCAGGTCCATCGACTCCGCCACCGCCTTCTCCAGCTTGTCTTCGCTGACCTTACCGGTGCCGTGGGTGTCGATGTAGATCGACAGCGGGCGCGCCACGCCGATGGCGTAAGCGAGCTGCAGGGTGCAGCGATCGGCCAAGCCGGCGGCAACGATGTTCTTGGCGAGATAGCGCGAGGCATAAGCCGCCGAGCGGTCCACCTTGGTCGGGTCCTTGCCGGAGAATGCGCCGCCGCCGTGCGGCGCCGCACCGCCGTAGGTATCGACGATGATCTTACGGCCGGTCAGGCCGCAATCGCCGTCCGGTCCGCCGATGAAGAACTTGCCGGTCGGGTTGATGTGCCAGATCGTCTTGCCGTTGATCCAGCCTTCCGGCAACGCCGCGCGGACGTAAGGCTCGACGCGCTCGCGCACCTGGTTCGAGGTCATGTCCTCGACGAGATGCTGGTGCGACACCACGATCTCGCGCACGCCGACGGGTTTGCCGTTCTCGTACTGCACGGTGACCTGACTCTTGGAGTCGGGGCCTAGCACCTTCTCCTTGCCGGAGTGGCGGGCTTCCGAGATCAGCCGCAGGATCTTGTGCGCGTAGTGCAGCGGGGCCGGCATCAGCTCCGGCGTCTCGTTGGTGGCGTAGCCGAACATGATGCCCTGGTCGCCGGCGCCCTCTTCCTTGTTGGTGCCGGGCTGCAGCGCATCGACGCCCTGCGCGATGTCCGCGGATTGCGGATGCAGCAGGATTTCGATATCGGCGGTCTTCCAGTGGAAGCCTTCCTGCTCGTAGCCGATATCCTTGATGGCGTTGCGGATCACCTGCTCGATGTGATCGTTGGTGACGCTCGCCGGGCCGCGCGTTTCACCGGCGACCACCACCTTATTGGTCGTGGTCAGCGTTTCGCACGCCGCACGGATCGCCCACGGGTCGATGCCCGCCTTCGGTCCCTCGCGGAAAAACAGGTCGACGATTTCGTCGGAAATCCGGTCGCAAACCTTGTCGGGATGACCTTCGGAAACTGATTCACTGGTGAACAGATAAGACGCGCGCATCAAACCAACCTCTTGTCATCCGCCATTCGCGGCGGCCCTTTCGTGTGTTTTCCTGAAGTGTCAGTCGCGACGGCGCGAGATGACGTAGGACTCATCGTAAAACCACAGGCCGTTGTGCTTGCGCAAAACGTCTCTGGTCGCATCGAGATAGCGCCCGCTCTGGGTTATTTCCGTCAAACGGTCGTCCTCGACCTGAGCGACATAAACCGCCGCGTTCCAGGCTGCAAATGCCGTCGAGGTTCCGATGGGTCCGGTGACCTCGTGCGGCAGCGCTTCCATATCATATCGAAAGATCGAACGGCTATCAGAATAGGCATTAAAATTAAGGTCGCGCGCCGCCGATCCCAGCTCATATTTAACGGCGCGCAACAGTTCGTGGCGATTGACCGCGAAAGGATTTTCTCCGGGCCAGACCGACTGGATAATTTCCATTCCCGGATCGTTTCCATGAGAATGTATTCCTATCAAACGCCCTCCCGGTCGCAAAGCCCGCGCCAGCGGTGCGATGATCCGCTTGGCCCGGAACGCCTCGGATGACTTGGCGCGGTAAGGCTGCGAGGCGATGACCAGATCGAAATTGGCCTCGGCGCGCCCGGCGCGGGGAATCACCGCGTCGAGCAGGAACTGGTGGTCCTCGCGGTAGAACACCAGCACCACCGGCCGCTCGTAGATCGGCATGCCGGAGCGCTCGCTGACGCTGGCGCGCCAGTTCTCCTGCAGGAACGGCTGCAGCTCGGCAATCTGCGCCTCGAACTCGCCGGCGGAATTGCCGCGCAACACCACCTCGCGCCAGACCATGCCGGCGGCCGCCGCAGCCGCGCGCGGCGCCAGCCATGGCGCTTCGGCGTAATGCATGTTGGTGACGACGAACACCGTCGCCGGGTGCTCGAACATCCGGTCTGGCAGCTTGTCGAGCGTCAGTTTGACGTCCTCAAGGCTCAGCTCCTTGCCCGCGACGTAGAACGGCAAATGCGGAAAGCGGCCGTGCATCGCCCGCAACACGCGCGCCAGCACCGTGCCATCGCCCATGCCGGCATCGAACAGCCGCAATGCCGGCGGGCGCGGGTGAATGCTGGCCAGCTCCAGCGCCACGCGATCGGCGATTACCCGCTTCTCGCTGCAGGTGTGCACGAAAAGCAGGTATTTCTGGCGGTTTTCGAAGAAACGGAAATTAGCGCGCGGATCGCGCCGCTCGATCGGAGCGTCCAGTTCGCGCGGCGGCACCACGCCGCCCGGGGTGTTGGTGGCGATATAGAGCTGGATACGGTCCAGCGTCTCGATGGTGATGCGCTTGCCCTCGCGCAGCCGGGCCACCAGCTTGCCGTCGTTCACCGCGCGGCGTCCAAAGGTGGACTCCGCCATCTCCGCCTGTCGGCAGAAGTCGGTGATCTGGCCAAGCAGTTGCTCGTGTTTCATCGGCAGGCAGTGGGCTGTGCCTCAGTGGGCAGAAATTGTGGGCAGAAATCTATCGAAGGGATTCGTCTACCACGAACTTCCCACAAAGAAAATATGCGATCCCGTGCGGGCCGGGCCGGCCACAATCAGCCGGGCACTTACCCGCCAGGTCCATTCGTTGCAGAAGCTAGCGAATGCGCCGTCAGTCGACGGACGACTCACCCGGTACATCGAAAGCGGTTTCGATATGGCTATGGAGGCGCCGCAGCAGGCCGATCAGCACCTCCTGCTCGTCTTCGCGCAGGCAGTTGAGCAAGCGCCGCTCACGCTCCAAAGCGACAACGACGATCTCGTCATGGAGGGCGCGCCCTTGCGGCGTCAGTGCAATCGAATGCGTCCGGCCATCGCTGCTGTCTGCCCCGATCGTGATGAGACCGCGCGCCTGCATGGCGTTCAGCGTCCGGCTGACCGGACCTTTATCGATGCCGATAATGAAACAGATGCGCGAGGCGGAGATGCCCGGCTCGATCACCAACAGCGACAGGATGCGCCACTCGGTGACGTTCACCCCAAACCGCTTCTGATAGACTGCGGTGGAGCTGCGTGCCAGCTCATTGGCGATGAAGGTGATGAAGGCAGGCACGTAGCGGTCGAGATCGATCCGCTGCCCCGACGAAGCTAGCTCTTGGACCTGCAGGTCTTCCATCGACGGATCGTTACTCATCGTTGCGATTGGTCTCTCCGCATTGCGCGCGCGACACCCGTCATGGTTATGCGATACGCCATCGCAAAGTTAGCGACACAAAGCCGGCGTTGACAAGGACAGTGTTTGCACGACGCTGGTGACGCGTGAGTGCCTGTGTCGTACCCGACTGATCGAGGACGACATATCCTGCCTCGCCCCGGCGACCGTCATCGTGCCACCGGATCCCGTGTTCAGCTCTCGAGCGTCGCAAGGTCGAACCGCTGCAGCTGTGCGGGATCGGCGATGAGGTCGATGCCCGTAATGCGCTCGTTCGCGAAGCTCAGCTTCAGCACCAGCGCCAACCGCCCGCGCGGCGCCACGACGATGCCAACGCGACCATCGACCAGCGCCGGACGCGCTTGCTGCGCCTTGCCGAGATAGAACTGCGCCACGCGCTGCGCACCGTGGACTTCCTCCTTCGCGCCCGCCTGTCTCGCCACCGCGTCGGCGCGCACCACGACATCCGGGTCGAGCGCCGCAAGCAGACCCTCCATATCGCCGCCACGCGCCGCAGCAAGAAAAGCGTCAACGACACCCCGCTGGCCGGCGATGTCGGCATCGGGCCGCACAGCCTTGCCCTGCACCCGCCGCCGCGCGCGGCTGGCCAGTTGTCGGGCCGCCGTCGGCGAACGGCCGACAATCGGCGCGATATCGTCGAACGGCAGATCGAACATGTCATGCAACACGAAGGCGATGCGCTCGGCCGGCGCCAGCGTCTGCAACACCACCAGCAGCGCGAGGCCGACCGACTCGGCGAGTTGCGCCTCCTGTTCGAGCACCGCCTCGATGTTGTCGTTGGCCACCGGCTCGGGGCCGGCGCTGTCGAGTCCATCCTCGCGCCGCGCCTTGCGTGAGCGCAGCATGTCGAGACAGATGCGCGCCACCACCGTGGTCAGCCAGCCGCCGAGATTATCGATGGCGGCGGCATCGTTGCGGCCCAGCCGCAGCCATGCCTCCTGCACCGCATCGTCGGCCTCGCTCAGCGAACCCAGCATGCGGTAGGCGACGCCACGCAGCCGGCCCCGCTGGGCCTCGAATTGCTGCGCCAGAAAGTTTTTCTCGTCCATCGGTCACATATCCTGATCGCGTTTCGTCACAGCCATGACGAGCGCTGGGCTGCAAATGTGACAACGCCAGCCTATGCGCTGCACGTCAATCGACGCCATCGACCGGGATCTCGTCCCGGCCCCTGCCATAGATGATGAAGGAACCTGACGATGCAACCACGAATGAAACACCCTGCTTTGATCCTGCCGGAAGCCATGCAGGCACTGCTGGCGCTCAGCAAGGCCGCCGAAACCGATGGCCTGCCGCTGGTCACGCGCAAACTGGTCGAACTGCGCGCCAGCCAGATCAACGGCTGCGGCTTCTGCGTCGACATGCATGCACGGGAATTGAAGAAAGCGGGCGAAGCGGACAAGCGCATCTACGCCGTCGCAGCATGGCGCGAGTCGCCCTACTTCACCGACGCCGAGCGCGCCGCTTTGGCGCTGACCGAGGCGGCGACCCGGCTCAGCGATCGTGCCGACCCGGTGCCCGACGACGTCTGGCAGGAGGCGGCGAAACACTACGATGAAAAATCGCTGTCAGCCCTGATCGTCGACATCGGCGCCATCAACGTCTGGAACCGCATCAACGTCACCATCAAGCAGGTCGCCGGCGCAGCCTGGGGCGGGTGACAATCAAACCAAACATGATCGCCATCATTGCGAGGAGCGTGAGCGACGAAGCAATCCAGTGTTTACACGTCGCTCTGGATTGCTTCGCTGCGCTCGCAATGACGGAAGTATTGAGCCGAACTAGCCCCAGACCTCCTTGGCGACGTCAACGGCAAGCTTGAGCTTCGCCCACTGCTCGTCTTCGGACAGGACGTTACCTTCCTCAGTGGAGGCGAAGCCGCACTGCGGCGACACCGCGAGTTGATCCAGCGGCGCAAACTTGGCGGCCTCTTCGAGACGGCGCTTGATGTCTTCCTTCTTTTCCAGCTCGCCGAACTTCGAGGTGATGACACCGACGACGACGACCTTGTTTCCCTTGGGCAGGAAACGCAGCGGCTCGAAACCACCGGCACGGTCGGAATCATATTCCAGGAAGTAGCCGTCGTAGTTGATCTTGCCGAGCAGCGTTTCCGCCACCGGCTCGTAGCCGCCGGACGAAATCCACGTCGAGCGGAAATTGCCACGGCAGACATGCGTGGTGATGGTCATGTCGGCGGGCCGCTCGGCGATCGCGTAGTTGATGACCCGCGCATAGATCTCCTGCAGGTGATCGGTGTTGTCGCCGCGATCGCGTGCTTTCTTCAACTCGTCCTGCGAGCAGAGATAGGCCCACACGGTGTCATCGAACTGCAAATAGCGGCAGCCCGCGTCGTAGAATGCCTTGACCGCCTTACGATAGGTCTTGCCGAGATCCTCGAAGAACGGTTCGAGATCGGGATAGACTTCCTTCGAGATCAGATTGCGGCCGCCGCGGAAGTGCAGCACCGCAGGCGACGGGATCGTCATCTTGGCAGTGACGCCAGCGGCGTCGGCATGCTTCTTCAGGAAGCGGAAATGATCGAGCATCGGATGGTTGTCGGGGAAATCGACTTTACCGATGACACGCACCGCATCGTGGCGGGTTTGCACACCGGCAAACTGGATACCGAGGTCGGGATGAAACAGCTCGCAACCGGTCAGCTTGGCGAGGAAGTCGAAGTGCCACCACGAGCGGCGGAATTCGCCGTCGGTCGCCAGCTTGAGACCAAGCTGCGCCTGCTTGTGAACGACTTTTTCGATCTCGATATCCTCGATGCGGCGCAGCTCTTCCGCCTTTATCTCACCCTTCTCAAGCTTGGCGCGCGCCTCCTTGATGCTCGGCGGGCGCAACAGGCTGCCCACTTCGTCGGCGCGAAACGGCGGTTTGGTTCTTTGCATTGATTTCACTCCAGGCCTATCCAGTTCCAAAAATTCATCCAGGCGCCGACATCCTCTATCGAGGACAAACCGGCGCATCGGGGTAGCCAATATTAAGGCAGGATCCGTCGAGATCGGCTGGCGTCTTGACGCCCATGATATTCGCCAGCGTTGGCGCGATCAACGTGGTATCCACCGGCAGCAATCGCGTCTGCGACGATGCCCCATTCCACCAGAAGATGATCGGAACGGCAGTGTCGTGGCGATATGGACCGGGATGCCCCATGATAAATCGCGTCAATCGGACCGGCGCGACGGAAATCCCCGACTTGTAGGCCACCACAATATCGCCGGTACGCCCCGCCATCGCGCTTTGCGAGAAACGATCCTTGAGCGAATAGTCCGAAACCGCGCTTTCGGGAATCTTGTGATCGAGTAAATCGGTGAGGCGAAAGGCCTGTTCGATCTCCGGGCGAGCGCTGAAAGCGGACATTGCGGCTTCGATCACCTTCTCGCGCAGTCCATCGTCGAGCTGCTTTCCGGACCGATCGACGGCATAGAATTGCACCGAGTCCGGCGAGATCACCGGGTTGAAATCCAGAGACAACCGTTGTTTCACGTCACGGTTGATGTCTGCGAGCAATGCTTTCGGATCGATGCGTTTCGCATTGGGGAATCCCTGCTTCGCAAGCCGCTCGGAGAAATCCGAACCGCCATGATCGCCTGTCAGAACCACGAGAACCTTCAGGTCCAGACCATCGAGGAACGCAAGAAACTCGCCGACGCCCGCGTCGAGCCGCCGGATGTGATCGCACATTTCCGGCCCTTGGGTCCCATATCCGTGGCCGATGAAGTCGGTTGCCGACAGGCTGATGGCGAGCAGATCCGTCACGCCTCGCTTGCCGAGCTGATAGCGCCCAATAAGTTCGCGCGCCGCATCGATCGTCAACGGATCCATGATTTGCAGCGGCCGCACCCTGGACGCGGCTTTGCCCTCTTCCACCGGCATCTCGGGAGGCAAAGTGGACCGCCAGGTCAGCTTGCCAACTTGATAAGTATCTTCGAAACGGCGGCAGGAGTCGTCCTGATACGTCCAGACCGGATGGCTGGCGGCCAAGGCTTGGGCCTTTGCATTGACGTCGGCGACCGGCGCCAGCTTGTCCGCGGCACTATCGTCCTTGCCGACCATGGTCGTGAAACCGGCAGCGTCCGCGTACCAGAAGATAGCGTCGGCGCGGTGGCCACCCATGGTAATGGCGGCGCGATCCTTGCCCGATACGGCAACCACGCGGCTCTTGGGGCTTTGTTCCTTGAGCCAATCGCCCAACGTCGAGGTCGCCAGCAAGGCGGGGCCGACTCTGCGCGCCTTCGGATCATGCGCCTGGGCGTAGTTGTCGTCCGCGACGCAATAGATCTGCTTGCCGGTCTTCGGATCGTACCACTCGTTGGCAACGATGCCGGTGCGACCCGGATGCTTGCCTGTCAACAGCGTCGAATGGCCCGCGCAGGTTTCCGTAATTCCATGCGACTGATAGGCGTTGGCGTAAACGATCCCCTCTTCCGCCAGCCGCTTGAACCCGTCGCGATAAGCTCCTCGCCATCTGTTGAACAAAAGCGATCCGAATTGGTCGACCGAAATCGCCACCACCAGATCGGGGCGCGGCTGGGAGAGCTGCGCAGTCGCGCCGCCAACGGAAACGATCGCCGCAGCAATGAAAGCCAGCAGCCGTGCAGCAAGCCTCATGTTTTCTCCCTTCGGTTATCGCTCCATATCGCTTTCGCTGATCAAACGACCCGGCTCGACATTCGCAATCCGGTTGAAACGCGCGGCCCGAGGGTGCAGCGATTCCGGCAATCGCGCTGCGTTGTGCTACTTCGCGTGTCCTCCAACCCCGAGAAACCGCTCGAGCGGAGCACGGTCGGCTTGCAACGATACACTCGTCGCCTCATGAACGATCGTGCCCCGTTCCAGTATCACAACGCGGTCGGCGAGCCGGAGGATCTTTTGCGCATTCTGTTCGACGATGATCGTGCAGATGCCCCCCGCCCGCGTAATCTTGCCGAGCGCCGCCAGCAATTCATCGACAATGATCGGCGCGAGGCCCTCGGTCGGCTCGTCGAGCAGCAGCACCCGCGGATTGAGCGTCAGCGCGCGGCCGATCGCCAGCATCTGCTGTTCGCCGCCGGACAATTGATTGCCGAAGTTGTTGCGCCGTTCCTTCAGGCGCGGGAACATCGCGTAGACTCTCTCGACATCCCACGGACCGGGCTGCGCAACCGCCGTCATGTTCTCCTCGACTGTGAGCGAGCGGAAGATGTTGCGCTCCTGCGGCACCCAACCGATACCGGCACGCGCGCGCTGGTCGGAGCGCAGCGCGGTCAGATCCTTGCCGTCGAGCTTGATGGTGCCGCCAAAACGCCGCGTGGCACCGACGATGGAATTGATCAGCGTGGTCTTGCCGGTGCCGTTGCGGCCGAGCAGCGCCAGCACCTCGCCATCGCCGAGCCGCAGCGACATGTTGGGCAGCACGACGGCCTCGCCGTAACCGGCGCGCAGCCCATCGATTGCGAGCAGTTCACGCATCGGCACCCTCACCGAGATAGACCGCCTTGACGCGCGGATCGTGTGCCACCTCGTCGGGCGGACCTTCGACCAGCATCGCGCCGTTGACCAGCACCGAAATGCGATCGGCGAAGCTGAACACCAGATCCATGTCATGCTCGATCAGCAGCACCGTGACATCGCGCGGCAGGCCGGCCACAGCGGCGAGGATATCGTGCCGCTCGCTTTCCGGCACACCGGCGGCGGGCTCGTCAAGGAGCAGCACGCGCGGCTTGGCGGCGATGGCGACGGCGATTTCGAGCAGACGCTGTTTGCCGTACGGCAACGTCGCTGTGGTCTCGTTCATGACGTCGAGCAAATGGAAGCGCGCCAGGTTTTCCGCGATCTCGGCGTTGACGTCGGCGCGCGAGCCGAGCCGTCGCCACCAGTCGCCGCCATGGCCGAGCCGCTCCGATACCGCCAGCCCAATGGTCTCGAGCGGCGTCAGGTCCGCGTACAGCTGGTTGATCTGGAAGGTGCGCGACAGGCCGCGCAGGACGCGGGTGTGCACCGGCAGATTGGTGATGTCCTTGCCTTCGAGCAGGATGGTGCCGCCGTTCGGCTTCAGCACGCCGGTCAAAAGATTGATGACCGTGGTCTTGCCCGCGCCGTTGGGGCCGATCAGCGCGTGGCGCGCGCCGGTCGCGACCTTGAGCGACAGATCGCGTGTGACCTTGAGGCCGCCGAACTGCTTTTCGAGCCCCACGGTTTCCAGTGCGATGCTCACGACGCACCTCCATCGGACATCGCCGCCGGCTTCGTCTTGCCGAAGCGCCGGGCGAAATTGCGCGGCAGCCACATCACGCCGCGATACATCCGCTCGCGGCCGATCAGCACGATCAGCACCAGCACGAGGCCGATCCAGAATTGCCAGAACTGCGGCGTCCACGACGAGAACAGATCCTGCAAAATGCGGAACACAACGGCGCCGATCAGGCCGCCATAGAGATATCCGGTGCCGCCGATCACCAGCACCAGCAGCAGGTCGGCGGAGCGGTCGAACGAAAACACGTCGAGCGACGCCAGCGCCGTCGTCTGGGTGAACAGCGCGCCGGCGATGCCGGCATAGAACGCCGACAGCGTATAGACCGCGACCAGGCGGCGGTTGACCGGGATGCCGACCGCCGCCGCGCGCAGCGGATTGTTGCGGATGGCGCGCAGCGACAGACCGAACGGCGAGTTGACGATGCGACGCGCGAGCAGGAACAGCACGAACAGCACGACGAGGCAGTAGATGTAACCCACCTTGCCGAACAGATCGAACGCGAACAGGCCGAGGATCGGATCGATCGAGATGCCCTGCAGGCCGTCGAAGCCGCCGGTGATGTTGGAGAACTTGTTGGCGAGTTCACGCAGCAGCAGCGCGATGCCGAGCGTCACCATCAACTGGCTCAATTCGGAGCCACGAATGACGAGGAAGCTGGTGACGAAACCCAGCACCGTGGCGGCAAGGCCGGCGACAAGCAGCGCCAATATAGGCTCCTTGACGATGCCGTGCACCGCCAATAGCCCGGCCGTATAAGCGCCGACGCCGAAGAACGCGGCGTGGCCGAGCGACACGATCCCGGCATAGCCGAGGATCAAATCGAGCGACATCGCGAACAGGCCGAGCCAGGCGATTTCGGTGAGGATCAGGTAGCGATCGGAAAACACGAAGATGCTGGCCACGGCCAGCAGCCAGAACACCATCTCGCTCCAGCCCCAGCGAGACCGGTTGAGCGCGAATTCTCCGACAGTGCGATCAGCGTTCATGACAATCTCAACGCGCTGCGGTGCGGCCGAACAGGCCGTTCGGCTTCCAGATCAGAAGCACGATCATGACCGTATAGATGACGAACGCGCCGAGCTTCGGCACGTAATATTTGCCGGCGACGTCGGCAATGCCGAGCAGCAGCGACGCGAGGAACGGGCCGGTGATGGTCGAGGAGCCGCCCACCGTCACCACGATCAGGAAGTAGATCATGAATTTCAGCGGGAAGTACGGATCGAGTCCGAGGATTTCCGCACCGAGTGCGCCACCGAGGCCGGCGAGGCCCGAGCCGAAGGCGAAGGTCAGCGCGAACACCTGCGGCACATTGATGCCGAGGCCGCTCGCCGCGCGCGGATCGTCGACGGCGGCGCGCAGGCGGCTGCCGAAGCGCGTGCGCGCCAAAATCAACTGCAACCCCAGTGTGAGCAGGCCGCAGATCACGATGATCATCAGACGGTAACGGCCGACGCCGATGCCGAACAGATTGAATTGCCCCTGCAGCATTTCCGGGAGATGGATGAAGGTCTGCGATGATCCCATCACATAATCGACCGCCGTCACCGACATGAATGTGAGGCCGATGGTGAACAGCACCTGATCAAGCGGACTGCGATGGTAGAGATGCCGGTAGAGCGATCGCTCCATGATGAGGCCGATCACCGCGCTCGCCATGAACGCAATCGGCAGCGCGACGAAGAACGGCACGCCGGAACGATTGACGAGAATGGCGCAGATATAGCCGCCGGCCATGGCGAAGGCGCCGTGCGCGAGATTGACGAAATTCATCAAGCCCAGCGTCACTGCCAGCCCGCACGCCAGCACGAACAGCAGCATGCCGTAGGCCACGCCGTCGAACAGGATGGTGAAGAGTGTGGTCATCAGAACCGGCCCATACAGAGCACCGTCGTCCTGAGGTGGCCGCAACTTCGCGGCCCTCGAAGGGCGACGGTAGAAAGTGAGCGCCGCCATCCTTCTAGGCTCACCGCAAATGCGGTTCGCACCTCAGGATGACGGCCAAACCGCAACGCGATCACTTCTTGGTCTTGCCGGGGTCCTTGACGGCCTCGAAGGTTGCGAACTCGATGTTGTAGAGCTCGCCGTCCTTCTTCTCGACCTTGCGGACGTAGATGTTCTGCACGATGTCGCGGGTCTCGGGATCGATCGAGATCGGGCCGCGCGGACTTTCCCACTTCATGCCCTTCATCGCTGCGATCAGCGAGTCGCCATCGGCCTTGCCGCCGGTCTTCTTCAGCGCTTCGTAGACGAGATGGATACCGTCATAACCGCCGACCGCCATGAAGCCCGGCCGCTGGTTGTAAGCCTTCTTGTAGGCCGCGACGAAATCCTTGTTCAGCTGCGATGGATGCGCCGCCGAATACATGTGCGCCGTCACCGCGCCGAGCGCCGAGTCGCCCATGCCGTTGAGCAGGTCGTCGTCCATCACGTCGCCCGGTCCGATGACCTTGATGCCGCTCTTGTCGAGACCGCGCTCGGCATACTGCTTCATGAAGTTGCCGCCCTGCCCGGCCGGTACGAACACGAACATGGCGTCCGGCTTGGCGTCCTTCATGCGCTGCAGGAACGGCGCGAAGTCCGGATTGGAGAGAGGCACCTTGACCTCTTCGACGATTTGGCCGCCGCCAGCGGTGAAATGCTCCTTGAAGAACTGCAGCGCGTCATTGCCCGGCGCATAGTCCGAGGTCAGCGTCGCCACCTTCTTGATACCGTTCTTCACCGCCCAATCGCCGATGATGGTCGACGACTGCGCCAGCGTGAAGCTGGTGCGCACGATATAGGGCGAACGCTCGGTGATGACCGACGTACCCGCCGCCATGACGACTTCCGGCACCTTCGCCTGCGTAGCCAGCGGCGCAGCGGCAAAGGCCGCAGGCGTCACGCCGAAGCCGGCGATGATGTTGACCTTGTCGTTGACGATCAGTTCCTGCGCCAGCCGCTTGGTGTTATCCGGCACCGCGGCGTCGTCCTTGAGGATGACTTCGATCTTCTTGCCGGCGACGGTGTCGCCGTGCTGCTGCATATAAAGCTTGACGGCGTTGTCGATCTGCTTTCCGGTCGATGCCTGACCGCCGGTCATCGGCACGATCAGGCCGATCTTAACGGTTTCCTGTGCCTGCGCCGCAGTGAACGCGAACGTTCCGGCAAGCGCGGCACCGGCGGCAACCTGCAACAATGTCTTGGTGCGAATGGACATGAACTCATCTCCCCTGGTCGGTCACATTTACTGAACCGCGTCGCCCGGTTCTTGAGGTCCAGCATAGCGGAAATCTGGTGAAACGGTATTTGCACTGCATCATTGCGATGACAGATGCTACCCAGTGTCACTAGAACTCATAAAAGCCCAAGGGGATCAACAGGAATTTCCAAGCAAAATAGGGGATTAAACGAATATCCAGAGCAATTCCGGACCATTCGTCCGGCCGCCAATGCTAAACACCTGACCTGGTCGGCTGCGCGGCGCGGATCATCGCGGCGGCGCGTGCGGTGCAGCCGTGCTGCAGCAAAAACATCTCCAAAAGCATATATTTGCTGAAGGTGTGCTGATTCCAACTTTCGCCCACCCGCTGCATGGCGCAGGAGAGCCGACGTGAACGTCCGACCTTCAACTCGCGCAATCTGGCAGGAGACGTAATTCGAACATGCGCTGGCTAACCGGCATCGCGCTTGTGGTCGTCGCGCTCGTCGCGACATTTTACGGCACGGCATTTTACGCCGTGGGCAATCTGGTGGCTGCGGCGCGCACCGGCGACAGCATCGCGCTTTCCGCACAAACCGATCTTCCGCTCTTGAGCCGCTCGCTGAGCAAACAAATCGTCGCGGTCTATCTCGATCAGATCGGCGCCGCGCGGCGGCCCAGCGTCATGGAACGAACACTGGTGGCCGCCTACGGCGCGACCGTTGCCGATGCACTGGTGACGAAATTGCTGACGCCGGATGTGTTGGCACAGGCCTTGAGGACCGGCCGGTTTCCGGGGGTGGAACACCCGACGCCGGGTTCGGAAATGCCGCCGCTGACCCGACTGCACGACGCCAATGTTCTCGAACTGCTCGGTCGCGTGCGGACGGTCAACCCGGTGCAACTCGCGATCCGCACCAGCGACAGGACCGATGCCGAACATTACGCAGCGGTGGTGCTGCATCGCAGCGGCTTCACCTGGAAACTGGCGGGCCTCGAACTGCCCCGCGCCGCCCTGCGCAACCTCGCATCGAGCCTGCCGGTGAAGTAGCCCCGCCGCGCTAGTCCATGAATACCACGGTCTTGCGGCCGTTGAGGATGACGCGGTCCTGCAAATGGTGGCGCACGGCACGCGCCAGCACGCGCCGCTCGATGTCGCGACCCTTGCGCGCGAGGTCCGCCGGCGTATCGCGATGGCTGATGCGTTCGACATCCTGCTCGATGATCGGGCCCTCATCCAGCGCACTGGTGACGTAATGCGCGGTGGCGCCGATCAGCTTGACGCCGCGTTCGTGCGCCTGGTGGTACGGCCGCGCGCCCTTGAAGCCGGGCAGGAACGAATGATGGATGTTGATGCAGCGTCCCGACAGCTTTGCCGACATGTCATCGGACAGGATCTGCATATAGCGCGCCAGCACCACGAGATCGGTCTCGGTCTTGGTGACGAGGTCCCAGATCGCCGCTTCCTGCGCCGGCTTGGTCTCCTTGGTCACCGGGAGATAGTGGAACGGGATGTCGCCGAAATCGAGCCCGTTATAGGTTTCGCGCGGGTGGTTGGAGACGATGCCGGTGGGAATCATCGGCAGTTCGCCGGTGCGCCAGCGATAGAGAATATCGGCCAGGCAATGGTCGGACTGCGACACCAGCAGCATCACCCGGCGCAGCGTGGCGCGGTCGCGCATCAGCCATTTCATGGCGAAGCGGTCGGCGATGGCGGCAAAACCGGTCTGCAGCGCCGGCAAAGTGACGGTCAGGTCGGCCGGGTTGAACACCACCCGCATGAAGAAATGACCGGTTTCGAGATCGTCGAACTGCTGGGCGTCGAGGATGTTCTGCCCGTTGTGGGCAAGAAAGGTCGACACTGCGGAGACGATTCCCGGGCGATCGGGGCAGGATAGCGTCAGAACGAACTGGGGATCTGGCATTGGCGGATCTGATGGCGGCTCAGGTGACAGGGAACTGGATTAGACGGCCCTGCTCTATCACCCGCGGCGGCCTTGCGCCAATCCTGTTCGCGGCTGCAATATGAACCGGCCGGCCGATTGTATGGACCGGACGAAGGCAACCTGCATCGATGGCTGACCGGCTGAGCGGCACCCGCATCCTGATTCTGGAGGCGCGCGAGGAGGCGCAGTTCTCCCGGCTGCTCACTGAGCAGGGCGCCGACGTCATGCCATGCCCGATGTTCAGCATTGTCGATGCGCCGGACGCCGCCCCGGTCGAGGCCTGGATCGGGCGGTTCGTGACGCAGCCCTGCGACGACCTCGTGCTGATGACCGGCGAAGGACTGCGCCGCCTGCTCACGGCCGCGCAGCGCATCGGCGTGAGAGAGGATTTCGTCGCCGCCATCGGCGAGACACGCACCTTCGCTCGCGGACCGAAACCCGGCCGCGCCTTGCGCGAGATCGGTTTGGCGCCGAACGTCGTCACCGAGCAGCCGACCTCGGACGGCATCGCCGCGACGCTGGCGCGGTTCGACCTCACCGGCCGTCGCCTCGGCATTCAACTCTATCCCGACAAGGATCACAGCGCGCTGCTTGACGCCGTCGCCGCGCGCGGCGCCAGCATCGATGCCGTGACGCCGTATGCGTATGACGCGCGCACTGCCGACGCCAACATTCTCGCCGCGATCGACGCCATGGTCGATGGGCGGATCGAGGCCATCGCGCTGACTGCTTCGGCGCAGGTGCGCCGCCTGTTCGACGTGGCGCGTGCGCATGGTTGCGAAGACCGCCTGCGCGACGGGCTGGCGCGCACGCGAATTGCATCGGTCGGCCCCGCGGTGTCAGATGAACTGCAATCTCATGGCTTGCGCGCGGACATCATGCCCGCCAACGATGCTTTCTTCATGAAGCCGTTGATCAGCGCGATGGCAGTGGCGCTCGGCAAGACATCATCGCGCGACGGAGCGCTGGCACGATGATGGATTGCCCCGGCGAAGTCCCGCGCGACTTGACGCAGTCGTCCGCACAGACATTATACCGGCAACGAGAAAACAGGGCGGAAACCCATGCCGGAACTGCCGTTGTCGGAATTGCGCGTGGTGGAAATCGGCTCCAGCGATGCGCTCGGTTACTGCGGCAAACTGTTTTCCGATTTTGGCGCCGACGTCCTCAAGATTGAGCCGCCGGGCGGCGATCCGCTGCGCCGCATCGCGCCGCTGGTCGACGCAGGCGATGGCCGGCAAGAGAGCGCATATTTCGCCTGGCTCAATACCAACAAGCACAGCATCATCGCCGACCTCGACCAGCGCGCCGATGTCGACATGGTCCGCAGCGTGTTGGCGAGCGCCGATGTGCTGCTCGATGCACGGCCGCCGGGCGTCATCGAAACCTCTCTGCTGTCGCATGAGCAATTGCGCGCCACCGATCCGGCATTGGCAATCACCGCGCTGTCGTGGTTCGGCGAACACGGTCCGTATCGCGATTATGCGGTGACGGATTCCGTCTGCCGCAGCCTGGCCGGGCTGGTGAAGCTGGTCGGCCCCGCAGAAGGCCCGCCGGTGTTGCCGCGCGACGGGCAGATCGCCATCCTGGCCGGACTCACCGCGTTCATTCCCACGCTGGCCGGACTCTATGGCCGCGCCAACGGCGCGCGGCGCTTCGCCGTGAATGCGTTCGAGGCGATGCTGCAGATCAGCGAGTTCGATACCGGACTGGCGCTGGAGTCCGGCTTCACGCGCCCGCGCATCGCAATCAACCGTTTCGGGCGCGGCTTTCCAGTCGGCAACTTCGTAACCAAGGACGGCTGGCTCGGCGTTACCGTGGTCACCCCGGCGCAATGGGTGGCGTTCTGCGAGATGATCGGCCTGCCCGAACTCGGCCCCGATCCGCGTTACTCGGCGACGGCCGAGCGCTACCTTCATGCCGATGAGCTGAGCGGCATCATCAAGCCGGTGTTGATGCAGAAGACGGCGAAGGAATGGTTCGAGCATGGCCTCGAACTGCGTTTGCCGCTCGCCATCGTTCCCGACATGGACGAACTGCTGACGCAGCAGGTCTATCGCGACCGCGGCGCATTTGCGCCAGTGCGTATCGGCAAGGCTTCGTTCGACGCGCCAGTGCTGCCGCAACGTCTGACGCGATCGCTGCCGAAGCCGAACGGCATCGCGCCATTCGCCGGCGAGCATAACGGCAAACCGTTAGACGCGCGCCAGCGCAAGGCGACACGCGCCGCCACCGGGCGCGATGCACTGCCGCTGCACGGCCTGCGCATCATCGATCTGACCATGGGCTGGGCCGGGCCGACGGCGACGCGGCAGATGGGCGACCTCGGCGCCGACGTCATCAAGGTGGAATCCTGCCAGTATCCGGACTGGTTTCGCGGAACCGATCCGCGCGGGCCGTATCACCCGGAGCGGACTTACGAAAAGACATACTGGTTCCAGATGATGAACCGCAACAAGCGCGGCATCACGCTTGATCTGACCTCGAAAAGCGGCCTGTCGCTGCTCAAACGGCTGCTGACAACCGCCGACGCGGTGATCGACAATTACGCCGCCGATGTGCTGCCACGGCTTGGGCTCGATGCCGCGCACATGCTCAAGATCAATCCGCGCCTTGTCGTCGTCACCATGCCGGCGTTCGGCATGAGCGGCGCGTGGAGTTCCTGCCGCGCCTATGGCTCGACGCTGGAGCAAGCCTCCGGCCTGCCCTCGGTAACGGGACGCGAGGACGATCCGCCGACCATGCTGCACGCCGCGCTCGGCGATCCGGTCGGTGGCGTCAGCGCCGCCACCGCGCTGATGCTCGGCTTCATGCAGCAGAAGAAGACCGGCGAAGGCCAGCACATCGACCTGTCGCAAGTCGAATGCAGCATGCAACTGGTGGCGCCGTCGATCATCGAGCAAGCAGCCACCGGCAAATCGGGGCCGCGCATCGGCAACCGTCATCCGCGTTTCGTGCCGAACGGCTGCTTCCCCTGCCTCGGCGAAGATCAATGGATCACGCTGGCGATCCGCTCCGACGACGAATGGCTGAAGCTGTGCGACATCATGCATCGGCCGGATCTCGCCGCCGATCCGGCGCTGGCGACCGCTGCCGGCCGCCGCAAGGATGAAGACCGCATCGAAGTCGCGATCCGGCACTGGACCATGACGGTGCGCCCGGACCTTGCGATGGTCACGCTGCAAGCCGCCGGTATTGCCGCCGGTGTGGCACGGCTGCCGATCGACATTGCTTCCGATCCGCACCTGATGAAGACCGGCCACTGGCAACCGGCGACGCGGCCATTCATGGGACCGCACCTGCTGCCATCGGTATCCTATCGCGAAGGCGACGCGCTGTTGCCCTACCCGATCGTGCGGCTGGCGCCGACGCTCGGCCAGCACAACGCAGAGGTCTTAGGTGAGGTGCTGGGCCTCAGCGCCGCCGAGATCGCACAACTGCAGGCTGATGGCGTGATCGGCAACACGGCAACGTCGAAGACAAGCAAGGCGAAGCCGGCGTAGGCATGAGGTGAGCATCATCGTGAGAGCCTAACCGAAATTTGTTTTCGGATGAACGCGCAATACGAAAGGCGTCGTCGCCGCGCAGGCGGGGACGACGCTGAGATTTTCCACCACGTTTAACGTTCATTCCCCGTAATGCCGCAACCGATCCAGATCGACGATGGTGAGGCCGCCGTATTCCAGCCGCAGCAAGCCTTCCTTCTCCAGCGTCTTGAGACACTGGTTGGCATTCTGCCGCGACATGCCGGACAGCGCGCCGATTTCCTCCTGGGTGATTTCCAGATGCGGCGTCAGGTCCGGATACAGGATCGGATTGAACAACGTGGCGATGCAGCGCGCCAGCCGCGCCGTCGCATCGAGCATGCGGCCATATTCGAGCAGCCCCATGAACTGGCCGACCCGCTCGTTGAGCTGCGCGACGAGGAAGCGGTTGAATGCGACGCTGTTCTCGAACAACCAGTGGAAGGTCGCCCGGTCCATGATCGCCAGCCGCGTATCGCGCAGCGCCACCGCGTCGTATCGCCGCGCCTCGTTCTTCAACACCGAGCCTTCGCCGAACCACGCGCCGGCGGTCAGACCGGTAAAGGTGATGGCCTTGCCCGCACGCGACACCGTGCCGACCTTGACCAGACCGGTGATGACGCCGGTCCAGTATTCGAAATCATCGCCGCGCATGCAGATGAATTCATTGGCCTTGAACGATTTTTCGCTGATGCCGGCCCGGGCGACTTCGGTCTCCCGCTCGGTCAATTCAGATGACCACACCGCAATGCGTTTCAGGTAGTCGGCAGCAATCATGAGCCCCGCATGATCCGTTGAACGTAGCATTTACCGATCACCGCCGAGCGCATTTTCCGGCGATCCACAAATTGCTACTCTAAATGTCGCGCGCAAGACATTTCAAAGTATCGGTTTATCATAAGCATAGCCAGAATTTCACGCGGCATGGGCCATGTGGTCGGCAGGGTAACCCGATGGCATACACGACTAAGGTCGTAACTTTCGACACGGCTTCGGGTCGTCCGGTCCATGACAAGTGAGATCGCTGGCAAGGTGCGGCAAAAATATCGCCCCACACACGGCTGAAGTCGACTTGGCGACACCGTGATTTGCAGGCAAAATCCATGACTTGAGCGAACTTCGCCAAATCTATCGGTGCAGTTCCACGATTGGGCGAACGAGCCCACAAGAGCGTATTAACGCCATAGAGGGAGGGACTTTGGTGGACGATACGTTAGAGGTGCGCGCGGTTTCACTGCGCTTTGGCGGCGTTCGCGCGTTGACCGATGTGAGTTTCAGCGTCCGCGAGGGCGAGCTGTTCTCGATCATCGGCCCCAATGGCGCCGGTAAAACCTCGATCGTCAACTGCATTTCAGGCCGTTACCACCCGACCGAAGGGCGCCTGTTCTATCGCGGCCGGGATATCACCGACCTCAATCCCAACGCCCGACCCGCGCTCGGCATCGGGCGCACCTTTCAGAACCTGGCGCTGTTCCACCACATGAGCGTGCTCGACAACATCATGGTCGGCCGCCACCATCTGCTGAAGAACAATTTCCTGACCGGCTCGCTGTATTGGTTGACCGGCGCGCGGCGCGAAGAACTCGAACATCGCCGCAAGGTCGAAGAGATCATCGACTTCCTCGACCTGCAATCGGTGCGCAAGGCTACCGCCGGCACCCTCTCCTACGGCTTGCGCAAGCGCGTCGAACTGGCGCGCGCCATGGCGCTGGAGCCGAAGCTGATCCTGCTCGACGAGCCGATGGCCGGCATGAACTTCGAAGAGAAGGAGGACATGGCCCGCTACATCGTCGATCTCAACGAAGAGTTCGGCATGACGGTGGTGATGATCGAGCACGACATGGGCGTGGTGATGGATATCTCGCATCGCGTCGTGGTGCTCGACTTCGGCAAGAAGATCGCCGAGGGCGACCCGGCCGCGGTGCTGGCCGATCCGCACGTCAAGCGCGCTTATCTCGGCGAGGAAGATGAAGTGCTGGCCGATCCCGACGACGCGCCGCAGAAGGTGGAGGCGCGCGCATGACCCGCGCACCGGCATTCGACTATCACGCCCGCACCGCACAGGCTGCGACCTTCCCGAAGATGCTGCGCCTCAACGCCCGCGAGCATGGCGGCGAAGTGGCGCTACGCGAAAAAGATTTCGGGCTGTGGAAGCTGGTCACCTGGGAGCAGTATCATTCGCGCACCCGCGACTTCGCGCTCGGGCTGATCGAACTCGGTCTTGGCAAGGGTGACGTGGTCAGCATCATCGGCGATAACCGGCCCGACTGGGTCGCCGCCGAAATCGCCGCACACGCCATCGGCGCCATGAGCCTCGGGCTGTATCGCGATGTGCTCGAAGAGGAAGCCGCCTATCTGCTGAGCTACGGCGAAGCTAAGGTGGTGTTTGCCGAGGACGAGGAGCAGATCGACAAGCTGTTGAGCCTTGGCGAGCGCATCCCGCACGTCCGCCACATCGTCTATTCCGACCCGCGCGGCATGCGCAAATACGACGATCCACGGCTGATGACCGCCGAAAAGCTGGCCGAGATGGGCCGCGCGCGCGCCGCGCGCGAGCCAAACCTCTACGATCAACTGGTCGATGCCACCGACGCCGATGCCGTAGCCATCCTGTGCACGACCTCCGGCACCACCGCCAACCCGAAGCTGGCGATGCTGTCCGGCGGCGCGGTGCTACGCCATTGCGCCACCTACCTCACCTTCGACCCCAAGGGGCCGGACGACGAATACGTCTCGGTACTGCCGCTGCCGTGGATCATGGAGCAGATCTACGCGCTCGGCATGGGTCTGCTCTCACGCATGAAGATCAACTTCGTCGAAGAACCCGAGACGATGATGAACGACTTCCGCGAGATCGCGCCGACATTCGTGCTGTTCGCGCCGCGCGTGTGGGAATCGATCGCCGCCGAAGTGCGCGCGCGGGTGATGGACTCTTCGGCGCTCAAGCAAAACCTGTACGGCCTCGGCATGAAGACCGGCCTCGCCGCGCTGGCGCAGGGCAAGCGTTCCGCCGTGGCCGATGCGCTGCTGTTCCGCGCGCTGCGCGACCGCCTCGGCTTCACCCGGCTGCGCTCGGCAGCGACCGGCGGCGCGGCGCTCGGCCCGGACACCTTCAAGTTCTTCCGCGCCATGGGCGTGCCGCTGCGCACGCTCTATGGCCAGACCGAACTGCTCGGCGCCTACACGCTGCATCGGGAGGAGAGCGTCGATCCGGATACCACTGGCGTGCCGATGGCCGACGATATCGAAATCCGCGTCGATAACCCGGACGTCAACGGCGTCGGCGAGATCGTCGTGCGTCATCCCAATATGTTCCTCGGCTACTACAAGAATCCGGAAGCGTCGCGTGCCGACATGGACGGCGACTGGATGCGCTCCGGTGACGCCGGCTATTTCAACGACAACAAGCAGCTCGTCGTCATCGACCGCATCAAGGATCTGGCGCAGACTTCCGGCGGCGACCGTTTCTCGCCGCAATACATCGAGAACAAGCTGAAGTTCTCGCCCTACGTCGCCGAAGCCGTCGTGCTCGGAGATGGCCGCGACAAGCTGGCGGCGATGATCTGCATCCGCTTCTCCATCGTTTCCAAGTGGGCCGAGAAGAACCGCATCGCGTTCACCACCTATACCGACCTGTCGTCACGCCCCGAAGTCTATGAGTTGCTGCACAAGGAGGTCGATGCGGTCAACGCCACGCTCCCGCCGGCGCAGCGCATTTCGAAATTCCTGCTGCTCTACAAGGAACTCGACGCCGACGACGGCGAGCTGACGCGCACCCGCAAGGTGCGGCGCAGCGTCATCAACGAGAAGTACGCCGATATAATCGAAGGCATCTACGGCGGCCAGAGCGACATCAAGGTCGACACCGTGATCCGTTTCCAGGACGGCACCACGCAGCGCATCCGCACCACGCTGAAGGTCATCGACCTGCTGCGCGGCACGACCGCCCAAGCCGCCGAATGAGAGAGAATTTCCGCCCATGAACGCGCATCTTCTGATCCAGCTTCTGGTCAACGGCCTCGTGGTCGGCACGCTCTACGGCGTCGTCGCGATGTCGTTCGTGCTGATCTACAAGGCCACGCAGGTCGTCAACTTCGCGCAGGGCGAATTGCTGCTGGTCGGCGCCTGGGTGTGCTGGGCGCTGATGGTGAAGTATCAGGTGCCGTTCTACTTCGCGATGCCGATCACCATGATCTTCATGTTCGTCTTCGGCATCCTGATCCAGATGGTGTTCCTGCGCCCGATGATCGGCGAACCGATCATCTCGGTCATCATGGTGACGATTGCGCTGTCCACCGTGCTGCAGGCGGCGATGAAGTGGATCTTCGGCGTCAACCCGCAGCCGTTCCCGCCGATCTTCACCAGCCAGTCGGTCGATTTCTTCGGATTGCAGATCCAGACCGTCTACGTCATGAGCCTCGTCGTCTCGCTGGCGATGATGGCGGCGATGGCGTGGTTCTTCCAGGCGTCGAAACACGGACTCGCGATGCGCGCCACGGCGTTCGATCAGCAGGTAGCGCAATCGCTCGGCATCTCAGTGAAGAACGTGTTCGCGATGTCGTGGGCGATCTCCGCCACGGTGTCGGCGGTGGCCGGTGTCGTCGTCGCGGTGGTCAACGGCGTGTCGTCGGGGCTGTCGATCTACGGCATCAAGGTGTTTCCGGCGACCATCCTCGGCGGTCTCGACTCCATCGGCGGCGCGGTGCTCGGCGGCATCATCATCGGGCTTTTGGAAAACTTCGCGCAGTTCATTGACGGCGAGTATCTGCACTGGGGCAACCTCTATGAGGTCGCGCCGTTCTACGTGCTCATCATCATCCTGATGATCAAGCCCTACGGCTTGTTCGGCACCAAAGACATCGAGCGGGTGTAAATCACAATGGCCAACTCCATGATCCCCGCTGGCGACTTCCGCACCTCCTACGCGGTCGACACCACCATCTTCCCCACCGTAACCAGCCGCAACGTCGCCATCGCAAGCGTCGTACTGATCTGCTTCGCACCGTATCTGTTCAGCGAATACTGGCTCAGCCTGCTGATCCAGATCGGCATCTACGGCATCGCCGCGCTCGGCCTCAACGTGCTGGTCGGGTTCACCGGCCAGATCTCGATCGGCCACGCCGCGTTCTTCCTGTTCGGCGCGTTCTCCTCTGCCTATCTCTCGACCAAGATCGGCGTGCCGGCATTCTTCGCCATTCCGCTGTCGGGAGTGGTGACGGCGCTGGTCGGCCTCGTCTTCGGCCTGCCCGCAGCGCGGCTCAAGGGCCTCTACCTCGCGATCGCGACGCTGGCGGCGCAGTACATCCTGCTCGACTTCTTCGCCCGCGCCGAATGGTTCTCCGGTGGCTCGGTGCCGGCGATGGCCGAACCGTTCTCGCTGTTCGGCTACGTCTTCCAGGGCGACCGGCAATACTTCTACGTCGTGCTGGCCTACGTCGTGGTGTGCTTCCTGCTCGTCACCAACATGATGCGCTCGCGCGATGGCCGCGCGCTGGTGGCGGTGCGTGACCATTATCTCTCCGCCGAGATCATGGGCATCAACCTGACCAAGTACCGCACGCTGTCGTTCGGCGTCGCGGCGTTCTTCGCCGGCGTCGGCGGCGCGCTCTATGCGCACTATCAGCTCGTGGTGTCGTACGAAGGTTTCGGCATCGAACGCTCAATCCTGTTCCTCGCCATGATCATCATCGGCGGCACCGGCTCGATCATGGGCACGCTGATGGGCACCGCCTTCGTGGTGCTGCTGCCGGAAGTCATGGAATGGATCAGTTCGCTGCTGGCCGGCGGCGCTATCGATCAAGCGCTGGGGCTGAAGACCAACATCACCTTCCTGCGCGAAATCGCCATCGGCGTCATCATCATCGTGTTCCTGGTGTTCGAGCCGGATGGCCTCGCGCACCGCTGGCATCAGATCAAGGCTTATTGGAAACTCTACCCGTTCTCGCATTGAGGTCAGGACGGGCAGACGATAACGACCTCAAAACTAATAACCGGAGGATATGCTTATGACGATGAAGACCCTGCTAGGGACCGCCGCAGCGATGTTGCTGCTCAGCGGTACGGCTGCGATGGCGCAGTCGGCGATCAAGATCGGACATCTCGCGGATTACTCCGGCGGCACATCCGACGTCGGCACGCCCTATGGCCACGCAATTGTCGACACCTTCGCCTGGATCAACAAGAACGGCGGCATCAACGGCGTCAAGGTCGACCTCGACAGCGTCGACTACGGCTATCAGGTGCCGCGCGCCATCGCGCAATACAAGAAGTGGTCGGGCGCCGAGAAGGTCTCCGCCATCATGGGCTGGGGCACGGCGGATACCGAAGCGCTGACCGGCTTCGTCGCGCAGGACAAGATCCCCGACATCTCCGGCTCCTACGCAGCCGCGCTGAGCGATCCCACCGGTGCCGGCGGCAAGGCCAAGGCCGCGCCGTACAACTTCTTCTATGGCCCGAGCTACTCCGATGCGCTGCGTGCCGAACTGACCTGGGCGGCGGAAGACTGGAAGGCCAAGGGCAAGACCGGCGCGCCGAAGTTCGTCCATATGGGCGCCAACCACCCCTACCCGAACGCGCCGAAGGCTGCTGGCGAAGCGCTGGCCAAGGAACTGGGCTTCGAAGTGCTGCCGCCGCTGGTGTTCGCGCTGACGCCGGGCGACTACAGCGCCCAGTGCCTCAGCCTGAAGAGCTCCGGCGCCAACTACGCCTATCTCGGCAACACGGCGGCCTCCAACATCTCGGTAATGAAGGCCTGCAAGACAGCCGGCGTCGACGTGCAATTCCTCAGCAACGTCTGGGGCATGGATGAGAACGCCGCCAAGGCCGCGGGTGACGCTGCCGACGGCGTCGTCTTCCCGCTGCGTACCGCAGTCGGCTGGGGCGGCAACGCACCGGGCATGAAGACGGTCGTGGAAATCTCCAAAATGTCCGACCCGACCGGCAAGGTCTATCGACCGGTGCACTACGTCGCCGCGGTCTGCACCGCGCTTTACATGAAGGAAGCCATCGAGTGGGCCTCCAAGAATGGCGGCGTGACCGGCGAGAACGTCGCCAAGGGCTTCTACCAGAAGAAGGACTGGGTGCCGGCCGGCATGGAAGGCGTCTGCGTTCCGTCCACCTGGACCGACAAGGACCACCGCCCGACCCTGAAGGTCGACCTGTATCGCTCCAAGGTCTCCGGTTCGACCGAGGGCGACCTCAACGACCTGATGGCCAAGGGCACCATCAAGCTCGACAAGGTGAAGACCGTCGACCTGCCGCGCAAGGCGGAGTGGCTCGGCTGGTGATTGAACTCCCTCCCCCTGCAAGGGGGAGGGTCGGGGTGGGGGTACGTGATCCCCACCCGATTTGCTTCGCAAATCGACCTCCCCTTTCCAAGGGGAGGTCACCTCGACAACCGGCAAGGGCCGACATGATGCAGCCATCGCTTCACTCCGACGCACAACCGACGACTTCGAAACAGACCGCGCCGCTGCTGTCGGCGCGTAACATCGAGGTGGTGTACGACAAGGTGATCCTGGTGCTGCGCGGTCTTTCGATCGACGTGCCCAAGGGCGCCATCGTCGCGCTGCTCGGCGCCAACGGCGCCGGAAAATCGACGACGCTGAAGGCGATCTCCGGCCTGCTCAAGACCGAAGAAGGCGAAGTGACTCGCGGCGAAATCATCTTCGACGGTGAGCGCATCAACGGCATCGATCCGGACCAGATCGTCCGTCGCGGAATCTTCCAGGTGATGGAAGGCCGCCGCATCATCGCCGACATGACGACGCTGGAGAACCTGCGGCTCGGCGCTTTCACCCGCAGCGACAGCGGCGTGAACGACGACATCGACATGGTGTTCAAATATTTCCCCCGCCTGAAGGAGCGCACCGGCCTCGCCGGTTATCTCTCCGGCGGCGAACAGCAGATGCTGGCAATCGGCCGCGCCATGATGGCGCGCCCCAAGATGATCCTGATGGACGAGCCGTCGATGGGTCTCTCGCCGCTGCTAGTGAAGGAAGTTTTCGCCATCATCCGCCAGATCAATCGCGACCTCGGCGTCACCATCCTCCTTGTCGAACAGAACGCCCGCGCCGCGCTCTCGGTGGCCAGCCACGGCTACATTATGGAGCAAGGCAAGGTGGTGCTCGACGGCACTGCCGACGAACTGCGCGACAACGAGGACGTGAAGGAATTCTACCTTGGCGGCGCCGGCGACCAGCGCAAGAGCTTCAAGAACCTGAAGAGCTTCAAGCGCCGCAAGCGCTGGCTGTGAGAACGGATCGACAAGGAATGGCGTCATCCTGAGGTGCGAGCCGCGTTGCGGCGAGCCTCGAAGGATGCGCTTCAATCAACGCCGCCGCCCTTCGAGGCGCGCGAAAGCGCGCTCCTCGGGGTGACGGCTCGCAATAATGCAGGCCGCCCTATGACCGATCACTACGACGCCCTTGAAACCCGCTCAACCGCCGAACGCGAGGCCGAACTGTTCGGTCGGCTGCCAAGCGTGCTGCGCGCGGCAATGGCTGCACCGGCCTACGCCGAGCGTCTAAAGGGCATCGATCCGGCCAGCGTCACCAGCCGCGCCGCGCTGGCGCAATTGCCGGTGCTGCGCAAATCCGAACTGCCGGCGCTGCATAAGGCCGCGCTGCCGTTTGGCGGCCTGGTGACGACGCCAATCGGCTCGTTCGGGCGACTGTTCACCTCCCCGGGACCGATCTTCGAACCGCAGTCGGCCGAGCTGGATTCCTGGAGCAGCGCGCGGGCGCTGTTCGCTGCCGGGCTGCGCCCCGGCGACGTGCTGCTCAACACCTTCAGCTATCACCTCACCCCGGGCGGCTTCATCTTCGATTCCGCCGCGCGGGCGCTGGGCTGCGCCGTGATCCCCGCTGGTCCGGGCAACACCGAACAGCAGTTCGAACTGATCGAGGCCTATCGGCCCACCGCCTATGCCGGGACTCCGGACTTCCTCAAGATTTTGCTCGACAACGGCGCCAGCAGCGGCCGCGACATCTCCTCGCTCAAGCGCGCAGTGGTCTCTGGCGCGGCGTTCCCACCCTCACTACAGGCTGAAATCAAGGCGCGCGGCATCGACGCCTATCAGGCCTTCGGCACAGCCGACCTCGGCCTGCTGGCGTTCGAGACCCCGGCGCGGCAAGGCATGACCGTGAACGAGGGGCTGATTGTCGAGATCGTTCGGCCCGGCACCGGCGATCCGGTGCCCGAGGGCGATGTCGGCGAGATCGTCGTCACCTCGCTCAATCCGCATCATCCGTGGATCCGGCTGGCGCTGGGCGACCTGAGCGCTGCCCTGCCCGGCGCCAGCGCCTGCGGCCGCACCAACATGCGGATCAAAGGCTGGATGGGCCGCGCCGATCAGACCACCAAGGTCAAGGGCATGTTCGTGCGACCCGAACAGGTGGCGGAAGTCGGCAAGCGCCACCCGGAGCTCGGACGTTTGCGGCTGGTCGTCACCCGCGACGGCGAGTCCGACGCGATGACACTGAAGGCGGAAACCGCAAATGCAACCTCGGCTCTGAATGATGCGGCAGCCGCGACGCTGCGCGCGGTCACCAAGCTTGGCGGGAAGGTCGAACTGGTCGCTCCCGGATCGTTGCCGAACGACGGCAAGGTCATCACCGACGAGCGCGGCAGTTAGATTCATTTCCGATTGAACCGACGCACAATCCAACATACCGCCGTCATTCCGGGATGCGCGTTCTTCACGCGCAGGCCCGGAATCCATACGCCCTGCGGTGGTTATGGATTCCGGGCTCGCTCGCAAAAAGCTCGCGCCCCGGATTGACCGTGTTCGTGTGAAGCTAACTTGATGCCCAAATCATCATTCTGATATCCACATCGTCGCAGCTTTACTGCGGAAACCGGCAATCCTACGCCTGATCAAGACCGCCGGTAGTCATCCTCGATGCGAATGATGTCGTCCTCGCCGAGATAGCTTCCGGTCTGGACCTCGATCAGTTCGAGCGGAATCTTGCCGGGATTTTCCAGCCGGTGCTCAGCGCCGATCGGGATGTAGATCGACTCGTTTTCGTGAACGATTTTCTCCGCGCCGTTCAGCGTTACCAAGGCGGCTCCACGCACCACCACCCAGTGCTCCGAGCGATGGTGATGCTTCTGCAACGACAAACGACCACCGGCCTTGACGACAATGCGCTTGACCTGATGCCGCTCGCCGTTGTCGAGCGATTGATACGAGCCCCACGGCCGATGCACACGCAGATGCTCCGCCGTCACCTTCGGCGCGGCGACCTTCAGCTTCGCCACCAGACGCTTCAACCCATCGGGGTCCGACTGCCGCGCGACCAGCACCGCATCCTGCGTCGAGGCCACGACCAGATCGTCGACGCCTTCGAGCGCAACCACCGCGCCGTCGCTTGCGACGTTGCAATTATGCGAATTGTCGAACACCGCCGGGCCGCGCGCGGCATTGCCCTGCGCATCCTTTTCCGACAACTCCCAGACCGCGTGCCACGAGCCGACATCCGACCAGCCGAACGAAACCGGGATCACCGCCGCCCGCGTCGTCTTCTCCATCACCGCGTAGTCGATCGAAATCGGTGTCGCGCTTTCAAAGGCAGCTTGATCGAGATTGACGAAGGCGAGATCGCGCTGCGCCAGATCGACGGCGCGCTCCACCGCATCGACGCTCGCCGCATCGACGGCGCGATATTCCGCCAGCAGCACATCGGCGCGGAACATGAAGTTGCCGCTGTTCCAGAGATAACCGTCCTCGACGTAGCGCGCCGCGGTTGCCGCATCCGGCTTCTCGACAAATCGCGCGACCGACCGCACGGGGCCATCGATGACCTCACCCGGAGAGATGTAACCGTAGTTGGTGGCGGGGTGTTCGGGCTGAACGCCAAAGGTCACGATGCGCCCCGCAGTCGCGACGCCCAGCGACATCTCGCAAGCCGCAATGAACGCGGGTGTGTCCCTGACCACGTGATCGGCAGCCAGCGCCAGCAGTACGGCATCGCCGGCGCGCTTCGCGGCAAAGGCCGCCCCAGCCGCAATCGCCGGCCCGGAATCTCGTCGCGCGGACTCGAGCAGGATGTCGGCCTGCATGCCGAGTTCGGCCAGTTGTTCCAGCACCATGAAGCGGTACGCTGCGCCGGTAACCACGATCGGCCGCTCGAACAGCCGCTCGTCGGCCACCCGCAGCAGCGTGTCCTGGAACGTCGAGCGCTTGCCGAACAGGCTGATGAACTGCTTCGGGCGTCCCTCGCGCGATAGCGGCCACAGCCGCGTCCCTGCCCCACCGCACATGATCAGGGGAACAATGCGATCCGACATACTTTTCCCGCAAGTGGAGGCAACCCGGCGCCCGAGGTCAGGTTTGCGCCCTTCTATCGCATCGGGTTCCGGAAGCCAATATTGATTGCCCGGCCGCGACGGGCTAATCCGGCGCCGAATCGGCACCGAAAGGGCCGGATCGCCGGCGATTATTCACCAGACGCCCACCGGCAATTTTGTTATCACAACTGGTCCCTGGAATTTCGACACGCCAATGAATTCGCTTTTCAGACGTCTTGCCGAAGCCTGGCGCTCCCGCGCCACGACGCTGAAGATGGCCAGCTTTGCGCTGGTCGGGCTCGGCAATACCGTGGTCGATTTCGGCGTGTTCATGCTGGCCTACGAGTACTTCAAGCTGCCGCCGATTGCATCGAACGTCGTGGCATGGCTGGTGGCGGTGTCGGGTTCGTACGTGGTGAATACGCTGACGACGTTCCGCGCCGAAAGCGGCCGCGTGCTTCGCCGCAAGGATTATTTCACCTTCGTTGCCTCGGGCGTGCTTGGTGTGATCGCCACGACGACGACGCTGGTCGTGCTGTCGCACTCGCTGCCGGTGATGGTGGCGAAGTTGATCTCGATTCTCGCCGGCTTCGCCGTCAACTTCGCGATGAGCAACTTCGTCGTGTTCCGCGCCCGCCCGCCGCGCGCCTGATCGACCCGCGAGCGCGTCAGGTCAGTACGCGATCCGCCTCCATCACGGCGCCGAGGATGTGATAGAGCGACGACGCCGGGATCCAGTCGACCATCGAGCGGCCTTCCCCATCGAAGTGCTCGTACCAGCCGCCTTTGACCGGATGACGCAGGTAGCGCTTTTCCAGCCGGGCCAGTGCTTCACGCGCCGCCTCCGCCGCGCCAGCTTCACCCGCCTCGGTCTGTGCGATTAAGGCCTTGGCCAGTTCGGTTTGCGGCCAGCAGCGCTGCGACGATCGCGTGATCTGTCCGTCGGCATGGCCTTCGTCGACGAGGCAGCCCGTAGCCTGATCGCGATAGCGCAGTGCCGACCGAAGCAGCGGAGCGCGAAACTTGGCGGTCGGGCATCCGGTGATGCGTTCGAAGCCTTTCAGCAGCCAGACCCACTCGGCCTGATGACCCGGCTCCACGATCACCGGTGAGATTTTCGACCAGTCATCTTCGAAGTACTCGCCCAACACTTCGGTGCGCGGATCGTAGAAATGCGCCAGCAGCAGCGCGTAGAAATCGCCGGCCCGATTCTGAAACGCCATGTCATGGGTCGCATCGAACAACGCAATCATCGCCTCGAACAAATGCATCTGCGGGTTCTGCCGCCGCGGCAACCTTGCCGGCAAACCTTCGCGATAGCCGCCATGCTCTGACTTCAACTGAGTATCGAGGAACGCCAGCACCGCGTCGATTTCAGCGCGCACCTGCGCGTCGCGATCGAACTGATAGACAGTCGCCAGCGCCAGCAGCACGAACGCATGATCGTAGGTATCGCGCGCCGGATCGATCATGGCGCCGTCCGGCGTCAGCAGGCTCACATAGCCGGGACGCCCATCCGGGCTTCTGGCCTTCGCCAGCAGGTATTCCAGGCCATCGAGCGCAAGCGCACGACCGTCCGGATACCAGCCGAGTTGCGCAGCCCTGGCGAAGCAGAAAATCTGCCGTGCCTGCACTCGCAACCGCCGCGGCGCATCGCGATCCGGCTCGCCATCCGCGCCGAGCCGATCGACAAAGCCGCCATGTTGCGCATCCCAGCCCCGCTGGGCCCACAATGGCAGCGTCTGCTGGATCATCAAGGCTTTGAGCGTGGCAACGATGTCTTGCGCGTCGATGTTATCCGCCTGCACTGCTGCATTTCCATTCATCGGCTGGCGCGCCGGGATCACAGTAACGCCGGAATTCTCGCCTGTTCAGGGAAGGCTATAGCGCCGGTATCGAGCAACACAAGCCCATCGCGAGGGCTGCGGTTGGCAGGCCTGTTCAGCCCTGTGCGGCGGCGCTGGCCGGCTTGCTCTTGCCGCCGAACTCCGGCACCGCGTCGACCAGCACGGACTTGATGGCCGCACGGTCATCATTGGCGATGGCCGTCTCCAGCATCGTCATCCACTTGCGGATGGCCTGCATCGGCGGCTGGGTCGGCTTGGCCGCCATCACCCCGGCAATACCGATTTCGATGGTCGGCTCCTGACTGGCGAACAGAATCTCGTTGAGCCGTTCGCCCGGCCGCATTCCGGTGAACGCGATCTCGATGTCGTCGCCGACGCGCAAGCCAGAGAGATGAATCATCCGCTCGGCCAGTTCAACGATACGGATCGGCTGCCCCATGTTGAGCACGTAGACCGAAACATCGGGGCGCACCGGCGCCATGGCATGGGTCGCGGCGGTAATCACCAAATCGCACGCCTCGCGGATGGTCATGAAATAGCGCACCATATCCGGATGCGTCACCGTCACCGGCCCGCCCGCCTCGATCTGCGCCTTGAATTTCGGCACCACCGATCCGTTCGAAGCCAGCACGTTGCCGAAGCGGACCGAGATGAGCCGCATGGGTGCGGCTCCAGCGGATCGCGCCGCCAGTTCCGTATCCAATGCCTGACAGTAGATTTCCGCGAAACGCTTGGTGAGACCGAGCATCGAGACCGGTTCGATGGCCTTGTCGGTCGAGATCATCACCATCGCTTCCGCGCCCGCGGCCAGCGCGGCATCGGCAACGTTGATCGATCCGAAAATGTTGGTCTTGACGCCTTCGCTCCAGTCCCGCTCGAGAATGGGCACATGCTTGAGCGCGGCGGCGTGGAACACGATATCCGGCTTGAATTCATTCATCAGCCGCTGGATACGATCCCTGTCGCGGATATCGGCGACGCGCCCTTCGATGGCTGCCCCGCTGTCTCGCGCCGTCAGGTTTTCCATCACCGCATACAAGGCCGGCTCGGAATTCTCGATGACCAGCAATCGGGCTGCGCCGAACGTGATGACGCGATCGCAGATCTCGGACCCGATCGACCCCCCGCCTCCGGTCACGATAACCGCCTTGTTGCGGATCAGCGCGTTCAGCCGCGCGTAGTCGATTGTGTTGCTCGGCCGTAGCAGCAGATCTTCGACCGCCACCGGTTTCAGATGCAGTTGCTCGCCGCTTTCCAGCGAAGGCAGGCGGCTGACGTTCAGACCCAGACGTCGGGCCTCGATCAAAACCGAATCCGGGCGAGCTTCGGGCACCAGAGCCGATGGCGTCATGATCACGCGCTTGATCGGTTTTTCGCGTCGGGCGAAATCGTTCACCACGTCTTCGAGGTCATCCACGCTGCCAAGGACCGGCGTGCGGCGAATCAGCTGCCCCCGGTCAGCCCTCGATGGCGACAGGATACCAACCGGCCAGATGTGTTTGACCGCGCCGTTCTCGAACCCCCGCAGCAGGATCTCGGCGTCGGCCGCCAATCCGATCAGCAGGGTCGGTGCCGCATCGACGGTCCGCGCCTTGTTGCGCGTGCGGGTAAAACGGAAATAACGATACGTGAAACGCAGCGCACTGAGAAAAAATATCTCCAGGAACCAGTAGAGGACGATCGTCACCTTGCCGAAAAAGAAGCTGCCGTGAACGTTCGGCGCGACGAAAATGTAATCCAGCGCCAGCAATGCCACGGTGAGAATCGAGGCCACGCGAACGATATTGAAAACGTCCGGCAGCGAAATGAACCGCCACTTCGTGGTGGTGAGGCCGAAGACGAAGCAAATGACGACGCTGAACAGGACGAACGGCGGCAGAATGATCATCAGCAACGGCCAGCGATCGCCGAGGAAGTCGCCGTTGAAGCGGAGGGCAAAGCTCGCCAGGACGGCAAGTACCGTCGCCAAGGCATCGTGAAGTGCAATCAGGAGATTGCGGCTGGTCAGGTTCGAAAAGCGTGTCATTCAACGAGTCCCGGCATTCTCAATAGCCTGATTCCATCGCTTGAGAGTCCGCATCTACAAACTCTGATCGTGGCGAATTTCGGCGGGACTTCCGAACGAAGCGGGCGGCCGAGAGCGCCGATGCGGTCGCGGCCCTGCGGGGGTCGTAACTGTTGATCAACAAACGCAGTGTGAGCTGATTCCGAAACACGTCTGCGAACTCTATCCGCCTGTGGAAATGCCACAGCCGTCAGCGGGAGCAACGCTTTGCTCCAACGCACCGATGACTATGCCACTCCGCCGCGAAGCAGTAAATGCGGCGTGGAGACAAATGCCGGCACCTGCTGCAACAACCAAATACCAGAACGTGCGCGGCTGAAAGGCAACGGACATCAGACTGCCCTGAACCGCCCGTAAAGCCGAACGCGCACATCATAAACTCATTCCGAGAGTTGACGCTGAACCGCGTAACTCACGCGAGTCGCCGATAGCTGATCCGCCAACGAGATCGGCCATTGGCCGTTCGGCTTGAACGCTTCGGCAAGTGCCTTCAATTCCTCGAGCTGGCCTTTCTCGATCGTCAATCCCTTCCAGCCACCCTTGCCACCGGTCACGGTGAGTTGCTTGTAGTCGTCGAGCACCAGCACCTTGCCGTCGACAAAGATATCGGCGCGCTCTTTCGGAAAACTCTTGGCCCCCATCGACGTATAGGTCAGCGTGCAGACCGAACCATCGGCATAGCGCACCGTCGCGACGAAATTATCATCGCGCCGCCAGTGATCGGACGTCGGGACGATGGTGCAGGCGTGGACATCGACCGGCTGGCTGCCGGTCAACGCATTGAACAGATCGTAGATATGGCAGGCTTCGCCGACGTTGCGGCCGCCACCGTGCGGTCCATGCACCCAGTGATCGGACGGAATATAACCGGCGTTCATCCGGTAATTCACGATCATCGGCGAGGTGCGATCTTTCATCGCCGCTTGCGCCGCAACGGCGGCCGGCGAGAAACGACGGTTGAAGCCCGTCATCAGCATCGGGCCGTTAGGATTGGCCGCATAGAACGCCTCGATGGCGTCGAGCTCTTCCTCGGTCATCGCCAGCGGTTTCTCGACGAAGACGTTCTTGCCGGCTTTCAACGCGGCCAGCGTCATCTCCGCATGCAGATCGTGGCGCGTCGCGATCAGCACCAGGTCGATCTGCGGATCGTCAAGCACGGTCTGGTAGTCGGTCGTCGCAGTGGCCACGCCGAAACGCTCGGCAGCACTTCGCGCAGACAGGCCCGTCCGGCTCACCACTGTACGCAGATCGAACTTGTCCTTGAGCTTCTCGAGGTTGGGCAGATGCATGCCCTGGGCAAATCCGCCTGCGCCCACCAGCGCCAGCTTGATGCGGCCATCGATCTGCGACGGCTGGCCGACCTGCAGCACGCGATCGGCGGCGCCAGCGCGCGGCGGATACTTCAACAGCACCAGCAGCGGCTTTTCGCCCTCGCCGGACAGGCGGCCGTAGGCTTCTTCCGCCTGATCGATCGGAAACGCATCCTGCAGCATGTTGTCGAGGCGGATGCGCCGCGTGGCCAACAGCCGCAAGTATTCCTGCATGTTGCGGTTTTCGGTCCACCGCACGTAGGGCAGCGGATAATCCGCGCCCTCCTCTTCGTAGACCGGATCGTAGCGACCCGGCCCGTAGGAACACGAAATCAGGACGTCGAGTTCCTTGGCGTAAATATCCGAACGCGCCATGTTCAGCCCGACATCGCCAACGATGACGACGCGCGCCTTTTTGCGGCAGGCCTGGAACGACTCGGCGAGAATCTCGCTCGACGCGGACGCGGCGGTGATGATGACCGCATCTGCGCCGACGCCATCGGTGAGCTTGATGACCCGCTCAACCAGATTGCCGTCCTTCGGATTGATGCCGACATCGAGTCCGTTCTCGACAGCGACAGCAATACGGCGCGGATCGACATCGGTGCCGATCACGCGACAGCCATTCGCGCTCAGGAGTTGCGCGGTGATCTGACCCAGAATGCCGAGGCCGACCACAACGACCGTTTCACCCAGCGTCGGCTGCGCGCGGCGCACTCCCTGCATCGCAATGGCGCCGAGCGTCACAGTCGCCGCGAGGTCGAACGACAAATTCTCGGGCACGGGGACGCTCAGATTGACCGGGACGTCGATCATTTCGGCATGGTTGGCGACGCCTGCGCCAGCACAAGCCACACGATCGCCGACCGCAACGCCCTCGACGTCGGCACCGACGGCAACCACCGTCCCAGCCGCCGAATAACCGGTCGGCAATCCGGCATCGAGCTTGCCTTTGACCTGCTTGTAGATGCGCGCGATGCCTTGATCGCGCATCAACTGGACGACGCGCTTGACGTGGTGCGGCTGCTTCAGCGCACGACGATAGAGCGGCAGCCCGGACATCTTGATACCGGCCATTTCGGTGCCGACGCTCACGCAAGAGCGGTCGACTTGCACCAGCAGATTCTTGGGGCCGACGACCGGCGCCGGCACTTCCTTCAGAAAGACCTTACCTGAGCGGACCAGAAGCTGTTTCACGACCAGACCCCTCGCGTATCGACGATTGCCTTGTTATCGAGATCAGCCCGCGGGATCTCCTTATAGATGCGGTGATTGACCAGCATCACCACAACATGCGCGTCACGGACCACGTCCCGCACGTTTTGCATCAGGCGGACATGCTTGTGGCCGGCGAGTGCGCCGGGCAGTTCGCGGGCATGCGGCTCGGACACCAGGACGTCGCAGTTATTCCATGCTGCCACAGCCTCGGCGATGTGGAGCGACGGACTTTCACGAAAGTCGTCTACGTCGGGCTTGAACGCCAATCCCAGCAAAGCGACCTTCGGCGTTGCGCCAGTCGATCGCACGCCCGCAACAGCAGCCTTGATCTTTTCGAGAACGTAGTGGGGCTTGCCGTCGTTCACTTCGCGCGCGGTGCGGATGAGACGAGACTCCTCCGGCGCGGCCTGCACAATGAACCATGGATCCACCGCGATGCAGTGACCGCCAACACCCGGCCCCGGCTGCAGAATATTGACGCGCGGATGATGGTTGGCGAGCCGGATGACCTCCCAGACATTGATACCAAGCTTCTCGCAAATGATCGACAGTTCGTTGGCGAACGCAATGCCGACGTCGCGGAACGAATTCTCGGTCAGCTTGCACATCTCCGCGGTGCGCACGCCGGTCTTGAGCAGGCTGCTGGTGCAGAAAATCTGATAGAGTTCTTCCGCACGCGCCGAACATTCCGGCGTAATGCCGCCGATGACGCGATCGTTCTCGACCAGTTCGACCAGCACGCGACCTGGCAACACCCGCTCCGGACAATAGGCGACATGCACGTCGCAGCCGTCCTCCCCGACCTTGGGAAAGCGCAGGTCCGGCCGCAGCGCCGCAAGCTGCGTCACCATGCTTTCGGTCGTTCCGGGCGGCGATGTCGATTCCAGCACCACCAGATCGCCCTTCTTCAACACCGGCGCGACCGAGGCCGCCGCCGCGTGAACGTAGGTCAGATCGGCCTTGTTCTCGTGAAATGGCGTCGGTACCGCGATAACAAATGCGTCCGCCGCCACGGGGGCCGTAGCCGCACGCAACAATCCGTTCTGCACAACGCGCGCCGTAACTGCATCCAGATCCGGCTCGACGATGTGAATTTCGCCACGATTGATTTTGGCAACGACGTCCTTGTTGACGTCGACACCGATCACCGTCGTTCCCCGGGAAGCCAGCACCACGGCGGTCGGCAGCCCGATATATCCGAGCCCGACGACGCAGATTGTTTTCAGCTTGTTCTCGTTCACGCTTGCTCCTCGATCACTGCGCGAATCCGCTTCGCAGCCTGACCATCTCCATAAGGGTTCATTGCCTGCGCCATCCGCGCATAATGCGTCGGGTCGCGCAGCAACCGGTTGGCCTCATCGACGATACGCTGCTGCGAGGTGCCAACCAGAATGACCGTTCCGGCATCGACCGCTTCCGGGCGTTCGGTGGTGTCGCGCATGACCAGCACAGGTTTGCCGAGAGATGGCGCTTCTTCCTGCACCCCGCCGGAATCGGTGATGATGATATACGAACGCTCCATCAGAAAGACAAACGGCTCGTAGTCCAGCGGATCGATCAGATGGATCCGCGGGTGCGAACCCAGCAAATGTTCGACCGGACCGCGTACATTGGGATTGGGGTGCACCGGATACACCAGTTGCACCTCGTTCTGTGTGACGATGTCCAGCATGGCGCGGCAGATGTTTTCGAATCCCGCCCCAAAGTTCTCGCGCCGATGTCCGGTCACCAGAACGAGCGGTAGATTGCGATCGAGATAACCGAACTGACGTTCGAAGCCGGCACGGATTTCCGGGGCAGCCTTGAGCCGCGCCACCGTTTCGATCAAGGCATCGATGACCGTGTTGCCGGTCAAGTGGATGTGCGCAGCATCCACTCCCTCATCGAGAAGGTTCTGTCGCGAGCGTTCAGTGGGCGCGAAGTGAAACCGTGTCGCCAGCGTTGTCACACGGCGGTTCATCTCCTCGGGCCATGGCGCGAGTAACGACCCCGACCGCAAGCCGGCTTCGACATGGCCAACCGGAAGCTTTCGATAGAACGCGGCGAGCGAACTCGCCAAAGTTGTCGACGTATCGCCATGAACCAGCACGAGATCCGGCTGCTCCTGATCCAGCACCTGCCCGACGCCGGTCAACAGCCGCGCCGTCAGTTGATCGAGCGTCTGATTCGGCAACATCAGATCGAGGTCGTGGTCCGGCGAGATCGCGAACAAGGCAAGCACCTGATCGAGGATGCCGCGGTGCTGCGCGGTGACACATACGCGCAGATTCACAAGGCTGCTCTTTCGCAGTTCGGTGACGACTGGGGCCATCTTGATGGCCTCTGGCCGCGTTCCGAAAATTGCGATGACTTTCTTCATAGAACGCGGGGTCCTCAAAAGGGCGTCACGATCGGTGCGAAGGGATGAATCTGCGCGGAAGGTTTTGCAGCGCGGCGCAGCGTTGTGTACCCACTACGGCTCAGATATTCAATGGAATGCTCGGTCAACCTCGTAATTCAGGAACTGTCCGGAAATCCAGTCCTAGTTGACGCAAATTTGGACCTGATCGTGGAATTTATATCGAACTTTCAGATATTTATAATTGGTTCCATTGGTAACGGGAACGCTCAAACCCATTTTAGGGGCCCGGCGAAGACTGGCTCCGACTCACAAGTCGCTGCAAAGCCTTCAAAACGTCATCAGCGAGCGCCGTGCGGTCAAATCGCTTGGCTCCTCTGACTGCGGCAGCGGACAGTTGCTGACGTCGAACGGGGTCGTGCAGCAGCCTCTCGATTGCCGCCACCAGCGCCGTCAGATCGTCGGGCGGAATGATCTCCGCCGCATCGAGCGGCTCAAGGATGGTCTGCAGTTCACCATGCACGTTGGTGATGATCGGCGTACCGGTCGCCATCGCCTCGAAGACTTTCGAGGGAATCACCGTTCTGAACAGCGGCGTATCTTTCAGAAGCACCAATGTCACGTCGCTCAGGCGCCAATATTCGAGCACCTCGGCATGAGCGACGCGGCCGACAAACGTGACATTGGCAAGACCGCGCCGATCGGCTTGCTCGCGCAACTCCTGCAACTCAGCGCCGGAGCCGACGATGACGAATTGTATCTCGGGGAGCCGCTCACGAACCGCCTCCGCAGCATCCAGGATCAACTGCAAACCGTGCGCCATGCCCACCGTGCCGATGTAGGATACCACCGACTTGCCTTCGAGCCCGAGCTTACGCCGAAGTTCAGCCGGTGCCGGGCCCGGTGTCAGTTGCGCGGTATCGATGCCATTCGTCACGACCGCGATCTTGCGGCCATCGATGCCACGCGCGATCAGGATATCGCGGAATGCCGACGTCACCGTGATGATCAGGTCGGCTTTGCGATACAGATATTGTTCGAGGCGGCGGACCAAGCGGATCGCCAGACCTTCCTTCATCGCACCGACGGCGACAATCGAATCTGGCCACAGATCCCGTATCTCGAACACAAACGGGCGCCGATAGACCCGGCTGACGAACCAGCCGGCGACGGCGGTGAAAAATTGCGGCGACGTGGCGACGACAACGTCGGGCCGCTTGACGAACAGCGATGCAATGCTGCTCGTGACCATGTAGCTGAGAAAGTCCGCAATCCGCAGCAGCGTGCCACTGTTGGCAAAGATCAGCGTCGGCACCCGCAGCACATCGACTGTATCCAGCGTCTCGCGTTTGAACAAGGACTGCCGATATCCCCCGAACACCTTGCCTTCGGGGAAGTTCGGAAAGCTGGTAACGATATTGACGTGACAGCCACGCTCCACCCACCGCTTCGCATGCATGCTACAGCGCAGGGCTGGCGGGCTGGACTCGGGTGGATAGTTATCCGTGAGGAGCAGGATGCGCACGTCAGAGCTCAAATCGCATTTCAACGTTCAACGGTAAAGGCCCATCGCATCGCCATTGCAAGACGGGTCTTGCCAGTCGCTGACCAAACGCCGGCGCGTAGTATCCATCGGCGAGAAAATGCTGCTGCGCTCCAGTGACGCGGACCCGTACAACGCGCCCCTTTGCCAACTCAAGACGCCATCCGTCCGGCTCCGGCGATACCGATGACACCGTCGGATGCAATGGAAATCTGCCAACCACGGCGTGCGCGCCCTCGCCGGTGATACGGTCGGTTATGCTCACGGTCGACGGTGATAATTTTACGCGACGTTGATGAACCGGCTTGCCAGGCAACCAACGATAACCGTCATGACTGGCCTCGGCCCACACGTTGTCGTCTGCCGCGCCACAGGCGACCCCAAATGGATGCGCCCGACGCCCGACGCGAAAACTTGCCCAAACCTCTGAAGAACTGTGTCCATCGATTTCAACTGTGGCATGAGACGCTGTCGCGCGTTCCTGATCGCGCAATTGCCCCGGCTCATATGTCGACGTGCCGCCATTCGTTATCAACCGGCGCCCATCGAGCGACACTTCCACAGCCAGCGCATCCGCATGTCCATGGCCCGGCAGGTAGGATGGTCCAATCTCGGCCGCATCGAAGATTGCGCAGAATGGTCCCGCTTGCAGTCTCGTGTAGCCGCTGGCGGCAAGCTGCCGTAGTGGCCCTTCTTTGTGCTCCGAAGATATCCCGAAGCGCGCCGCATAGGTCGAAAGATCAGCGTGGGCGCGGGCAATTCCGGCCGCAGCGTCGTTGAAGAATGCCACCTCGCCATCCGTATGCGTCATCGCCGCCAGCCATCCGAGCATACGTGCCGCCAGAACCTGCCAGGCCTGTCGTTTCGCGGCCAATGCGGCCGGAAAGATCTGACTGAGCTGGATCAGGTCGAGAACATCTTCAAGGATGATGGCATGATACATCGGACTCAGTTCGAAATGCGCACCATCGGCAAGGATTTGCTCGCGCAGTTCGGCATCGAGCAAAGCGAGCCCCATTTGCAGCCAGTCATCGGCTTCGGAGCCCGAGAAAAAACATCCCGCAAAGACAAGCGCCTTGGCGTTGGCCAACAGATGATTGCCGAGCAGATGGTATTCCAGTCGGGTGCGCAGGACTCGCGTTTGCACGGCCAGACTTTGCAGCATGCTGTCCGTAGGCGTGTTGCCGCCCAGCACCCACGCGATCCAGTTCACGATCCGCAGCGAAAGCGGATACGGCTCCCATCCATTACCCGACGCCGGTGGATTATCGGCACGCCAGCGTTCGATCAACTCGCGATGCCACGGCGCCCGCTCTGCCGCACCGTCCGCGCGCAGATCGTCAAAGTAGTGCAGGTTGTAAAGCCAGAGCTTCGCGCGGCCCGTTCGATTCCAGTCCGCCCCGGTGAGGAGTTCCGCATCGAGCCCGACAAAGCGGAATAGCTTCGGCGCCAGCATGCTGACCGGCCGCCCGACGCAATTGTGCCAAGTCCCCTCTGCCTGGCGCAGCTTTGGAGGCAGCCCATCCAGCGCGGGTAGTCGGGTGAACCGGCGAGTCACACGATTGACAACCTGGCCCGCGCGCAGATGCCTGACCGTTCGCAGAAATCGGCCGACGTGCCCTAAGCCTAAGCTATCCTGCAAGGTCAGCACGTCGTCCCACTTCCGATGAAGGTTCCAAGACTCACGATCGCGCCAAGCGCGAGACATGCCGTATCGAAACATACTTGGAACAGCTGATTAGACACGAGTCGAGCGGAGCCAGACTAGCCTCGTAACGCAGGCCTCACAGCTAAGCAAGTTCCGGCGGCTGGCCTACTTCGCCCTCTTTGAGGGAGCCGAGGCAACCGTGATTGCCCTGCCCACCGAACCCTTGTTCCGACATAGCTTGTTGGATAGTTTGCCCACCCCTGTATAGAAGAGTCTACAATGAACGGCAAACTGGAAGCCCAAAAGACTTGGGGCGCCTCTCCGACCGGGTCAACCTCAGCGAAGGGGGAGATTCCCGGAACAATCAATTTCTTCGAAAAAGCGCGATCGTTCCGAGATACGGTTGAGCAGCCTTGGCTGCCTGACGTTGTTCCCTTCAGTGAATCTCGCGGCAAGCGCGTGCTTGAGATCGGCTTCGGCCCTGGTTACGACACGCTCAAGTTCATGCAAGCTGGCGCGGTTTATTCTGGAATCGACATCACCTCCGAGAACGTCGCCAGAACGAAGCAGCATCTTGGATTTTTCGGTTACGCGCCTGATGTCCAGCAGGGCGACGCCGAAAACCTCCCATTTGAAGACAATACATTCGATATTGTTTACTCGAACGGCGTCTTGCATCACGTACCTGATATTCAAAAGGCATTTAAGGAAGTTCACCGCGTATTGCGGCCCGGCGGAGAATTCGTCGTTCTCCTCTACAACAAGCGCTCGGTATTTTACGCCGGAGTTACGCTTATTCACTTATTAACTGGAGCATTCTTGAAACAGACCATGGCGGAGCGACGGTCCAAAATCGAGACGACCGAGGCCAATGCGGCGCCGATTGTGAATGTCTATTCAAGCAAAGAGGTCGCCGCCATTCTCGCCTCGGAGCAATTTGCTATCAAATCGATCGTTTGCCGCAAGTGTACGCCTGAAGACCTCCCCGCGAGTTCAAAGTTTGGGGCAATCTACAAAATTGTCCCGCGATTCATTTACGACACAATTGGACGATACGCAGGTTGGTATCTGATCGCACGAGCCATTCGACCATAGGCTCCCTAACCAGGCACGCTGCATGATCGCGACTCGTCTTCGGGATTCTGTTCGCGAAAACATGGCGCTCATTGTCTTCCTGAGCGCATACTTCTGTCTGACAGTGCTTGGCAACCTGATCTATATGATCCCAGGGGGCGAAGTCATCGGCCAGATCGCGATCGACGACTTCGCGCTTTCGGATTTCCAAACCGCAGGCAGCTTCGGCTACCTCTCGCTGCTCGTACTGCCATTCATAATCGCCCCAGTGGTTGCATTGCTGACGCGGCGCTTTGCGGGCACATCCGTCAGGCATGTCGCGGCTGTATTCAAGGATTTCACCCGGCTCGACTATATCGCGATTACGACAGCACTATACGGCTACGTCATTTTTTCGTTTTGGCGTGTAGATGCCGTCGGGCTGATAGAGCACGGATCCGACGTTTATGAAGCCGTGAGATCACGTTTCGAGCTTCTCGAACGGCTCGGATACTGGCCGCAAATGGCCCTCAAGTCGCTACTGATCTTTCTTGCGTGTTACGCTTTTGTCCGGGCCATTCGTGGGCGTGAACGATTTTGGATTGCAGCATCAGTTATCAATTTCCTGCTGATGACATGCCTGCTCGTCCTGTTGAACATGAAGTGGCCATTGCTGATCTACTATGTTGCACTGGCCCTTGCGACCTTCTCTTTTGCGCCAAGACGGCCCTATATCGGAACGATCCTCGTATCGGTCGCTACATTCGTGACTTACGCGCTCATTACAGCTGCGCTTCTTAGGATCATTCCAACGCCTCCGCCAGATTTCACTCCTACGCGGGGCGGAAAACGAATCGAACTGCCCTTCAAGTTCCTTGGAGCAGCAGCGTCGGCTGCCCTCGCAAACTCGACACTGCTCGGGTTCACCTTGTTGAACCGCATGGCTCAGCCCTACCCTTTCTATTTCGAAATATTCACCAGGGAGGGACAAAAATGCGGAACGATTGTCGACCGCATCGAGAGAAAAACCAATCCCTGCCAACCTTCGAGCCTGATCTATAACAAGATGTTCGGAGACGACATCCGATTTGGCGAGGATGTCGCGAGCAGAGGCACGACGCCGCAACCCGTTCACATCTATGGATATGCCCTGGGCGGCTGGAGCGGCGCGTTGATCGAACTGATACTCACGTCGATTGTGCTGGGATTGTTCATCTCAATTCCTGCTCTGGCCAACAATATTGCAGCGACAGTTACAATCATGGGAGGACTAACAGGCTACTTCTTCTCGCAGCTCCCGTTTGAGGGACCCATCATTTACGATCACGGCATCCTGTGGTGGGGGCTTTTGATTGTGGCTTATGCAGCCATCCGAATTCTGTTCGCCAGATCGCGCACAGCAACCCAGTCAGTGAGGGAAACCTACCCTTAGGTCGGCAACTGACCGCGCATATGCGAGCGTTCACAAGCGCGGCAAAAACGCTCGCGGTGTAAAACCAAAATCAGCGACGGCTTCCTCGATCGAGAAGATCATATCCTGGTTCATTCGCGTTGCCATTGACGACGTCAAATGGCGATAGCGGGGATGTAAGTTTGCCAAGCGAACGGCAAGCTCGAAAGCCGTCAAGGGCACCGGGAGAAACCGAGGCGTCTTATCCATTGCCTTGAAAATTCGTTCCACCATGTGGCGATAAGACAAACGTTCTGCGCCAGCGAGATTATAGGTCCGATTGAAGGCGGCAGTGCAATCGACCGTTTGCATGCAGGCATTGGCCAGGTCGGCAGCGTGCACCGGCTGTCGTAACCCTTTTGCTTGACCGAGCAGTGGGAAGAAACCGAGCTTTCGGATCACGCGCGCGATGTCCATCACGGTACGATCCCCAAACTTGCCACCATAGATCATGGTTGGCCGCAGAATGGTCCAGTTCAATCCGAGCCTTTCCGACGTCGCGATAAAGGTTTGCTCGTACCCGGCAAGCCGCGCGATCATTTCCCGGTCATATGCGCTGTCGGAATTCGCCTTGGTGAGGAGGCTCGTCGAACTAAAAGCGATAACCCGAGAGACACCTGCCGAGCGAATCCGTTCCAGCCAAGGCAAAATGGCGCCGATACCGGCCGTATGAAACAAGACGTCTGCGGTTACACTTGGAAACGGCCGATCCAGTCTGGCCAGATCGAATTCGTGCCAGATAGCCCGGGGTCCGTCATCAGCGCGGCGCGCTATGCCGCGCGATATCAGATGGGCGGTCCAACCGTACGCCACGAGATCCGGCACCAGCCAAGTTCCGATCTGGCTTGAACTGCCGACGACAAGGCAAGATCGTTCCACCGTCTCTCCAACTTAAAAACTGACACTGTCGCTTTCCGGCTGGAAGCGAGTTCAGGCTAACGACGCGCCTCGATGAGAAGATATAAACCCAACGATGGGGTCAAGACTTGCAGCAGTCGCCGCGGCCACAGCGCCTCCGGGACGGAGAACACGTGCGGCCTCGGCAAATGCCTTTTGAGTATCTGGCGTGTGATGCAACACGCCCCAGCTGTACACGATATCGAAGCTCGCATCAGGAAATGGCAGATTCTCGGCGTCGGCCCTCCGCAACTCCGACTTGAGCCCGCTGAAAAGCGCCAATCGGTCGGATGTAAACGCGATGGCACGCTCGGTAAGATCGACTCCGCACAGCCGGAGAGGCTGTTGCTCCGCCCATAGCTGATGATCGCTGCCCATGCCGACGCCGATTTCAAGGACGCTCTTGCCGCGACCGTCGGAGAAACGGGCGAAATCATAGATGTACGGCTCCAACTGATACCGCGCGTCGGCCTGCGATTTCATCTGCGCCTGGAAGTCAGCGCCCCGAGCATAAGCCACCTCGCCGCACGATGCAGCATTCCAGAAATTTTCGACCTCGGACTTTGACGCAGTGGCCAATTCAGTCATATCGGAACTCGCATCGTCGCAAGCGGCGTTGGCAACCAAATTTCAGAGACAGTTTGCAGCTACGGCAATCCAACACTCTGCTGGATATCCGCGGCGAGATGCAATTCTCACCGGGAAAGTCGGTCGGCACATTACCATCATGCTTCAGCCATGAGCAACCGCGGAACGCAGGTAACAAGGTTACGGGTCGATCGTTGGAGCGATCGGATCGGCCAGTCTCGATGGCTTCTGTCGAACATAAGTCAAACAATTCAACAGCAGCCAGATGCAGACAAATGTTGCACATCCGGATTGAACCCAGGCCAGTCCCACGACTCCAATTCGCTCGAACAACACGATGGACAAGGCCGCCTGCAAGGCGGCTCCGCAAATCCAGGCCAATACCTGGGACCAGGGATACCCCTGCGCGGACAGGAACTGCGACGCAACAGATGCAACCGCCAGAAAGAAGACACCCGGCAGTAACGCATGAAAGATCGCAACCGCAGGCGCATACACCGCACCAAAGAAGAAGAGTAACACAGGCTGAACCAGCACCGTCGCAGCAAGGCAGATGGCGGCCATGATGCCGCTCAACTGAACCAGCGTACTCTTGAATTCCCGGTTGCGATTTGCCTCATCGGCCCGGACGAGCGACGGAAACAGCAGCAAACTGATTGTTGCCGGAAGAATCATGATCGCGTCGGAAATCTGGACGGCAATCGACCATTGGCCGACATCGCCAAAATTTCCGAACTGGCGAATGATGAGAATGCCGAGCCGCGACATCAGGAATCCGAGCAAGGTCGCGATGTGCGCTTTCAACGCAAAAGTGATCCCGCTCAAAAAAAGCTCGGAATCGAACAGCCGCGGCACCTGAATGCCTTTTGCCAAGACCATCCACGCCACAATGGAAGCTGCAACCGAACCGGCAACCGCAGCCCAGAGGAATGTCGCCAGTGTGGGCGACAAAAGCGCGGCTGCGAGGGCCAGAACAATCGACGCCAGGCTGCCGAATATGATCAGGGCGTTATATGCGGATGGGCGATTGAGCGCGACGACCAGATTGGTCAGATACATGAATAACAATGTCGATGGTGTCAGCACCATCAACGTCAAAACGACCGTCAAATCGTGCGAAGAGGTTCCGGTCGCCAGATCGAAAATGAGAGCACCTGACGCAGCAAGGGCACCGCCGAGGAGCGCGATCCAGACTGTATTGGCCATGATCTGCGGCAGCAGGCTTGGTGTCCGCGCCACGAGATAGGTATTGCTGACGTGAATTCCGAGCGAGGCGAACTGCATGCCCACGGCTGCGAGCGTAATGATGTAGTAGTAGCGCCCGCGATCGACCGGGCCCAGCATTCGCGCCGTCAAAATGGCAACGCCGAACGAACCGCCAATCGCGAGAATCCGCGCCGCGATCATCTCCGCATAAGTATATTTCAGCGATCGCATGATCGTTGCGCCTTAGTGGCCGGTACGATGGTCACCTTGAGATCCGCAGGCAACGAACCAATGCGGCGCCACGCCAGGCGATGCGTCGGCAATCTCACGCCATAGCTTGGCGAAACCGTGCTCGGTTCGGCGGCAAGTTGCCAGTTCGCACCCTCCCAACTGACATCGAAGCTTTGTCCCATCGAATGGAGACAAACGCTCGCCTCTTGCAGCCTATATTCGACGCCGGGTGCCAGATGAATCGGGATCACGACATCATGGTCGCCTTCACCGCTGAGGCGATCAACAATTTCCAGAGTACCGGACAATTTCCGGAGCGTGATCTGGCGCTCGACCTTCACACCTATTCGCTCATAACCATGGTGGATGCCGATCAAAACATCCTGACTGTCATCGCTAAGCCACGTCTTGCATTCTGCCCGCGCATCATTCTGCATCGACCACAGATTTTGCGGATCGAAGCGATTTATTTCCTCGCCATCGACGCAAGGCGTGTTGTGCGAAGCGGTGGCACGGAATGCATTGCGGTCGTCGAATGACGCCGTGTAAACGTAGGAACCACGGTCAACGATCAGCGGCGCACCGTTGAGCCAGGCCTCGAATGACAGCGCGTCATTGTGGCCGTGCCCGCCGCGTCCAGCCAGCCCGAGCGGCCCGCAATCGATGAAAACATGGCTATCGCGGTAACGCATGATGTAGACGCCGCCCTGAGGAAATGCCGCTGACGGAACCACCGCGCCCGGCGCGATGGGCAGCGAAGCTGCGCTCTCCGGCCCGAGCACCCATATCAACTCGGAACGCGAACCGCTGAAAGATGCAGCCAGCGCCGGGTCCTTGAACGCAACGGCCGTCAGACCGATGAGATATCGATGATCGCCGAGCTTCTGTCCGCCGAATGGCAGCGCGCGCGCATCGTCCGCGTCACCCCATAAAGGGCTGCTGCCATCCTCGCGTGCGTATGCCGCAACGAAACGCGTCATCGCGAGGAGACGCTCCGCATATGGCGCCGGCACCGCTTCACCACATGCCTGCCGATACAGGGCTGGCCAGAGAAACAACTCAAGAACCAGCCGATGGTAAGGACAAGAGGCTTCGAAATCGACGCCATCGGCGAAGACTTGCCGGTCGATTTCCTCCTGCAGGCCATTCCAGCCGATCTCGCGCCAGCGCGGCGCATCGCCCATGTCGCCGAAGAAAAGGCATGCAATGACCAAGCCGGCGAGGTCGGCCGTATAGTGATTGCCGTTGATGTCGGCCTTCTCGATATGCCGCCGGGTGAAGTCGCCATGCAGATAAAGCGACGCCAGGAAATCGCTACGGAACTTCTCGTCGCGCCAGGACGTACTTCCGGCAAAGACATGAAACAGCCAGCTCCACGTAAAGATCCGGAGCGCCGCCTCCATCGTGCAGGACCAATTGACGGTGTATGCTAAAGGGTTCTTGGCTATCCAGTCCTGCAGGATCCTACGCGCCGACAACGCATAACGATCGTCGCCGGTGAGCAGGTAAGCCTGGCCAGCGGGAATGAGCCACTGCAAGCGCGAAATTTCCCAGGGCACTTTGACATCGCTGGGGCGATCGCGATTGACATAGTCGATCGAGCGCGCAAACCCGGACGGCCAGCCCTGCCCAACGCGATGATCGTGCGACCAATCGATCTCGTCTCCCAGAGAGACAGGTCCAGTCCCAAGCAGGTCGACGGTATGTTCGCAAGCCCGTTGCGCAGCCGCCAGAATGCGTTCGCGCTCGCCCGGCTCCAGCTTTTCAAGCAAGGCCGCGTCGATTGGTGTCGTTACGGCAGGGTAAGGTCTGCTGCGAAGCTTCTGCCACAACGCGTCGATGGACTCTGCACCGCTTATCGCGAGCAGCCGCGCTGACGTCATGCGCCGCTCGCGGATCGGGGCCAACCAGCGATCCAGCTCGCAATCGGCTTCCCGTATCAGCCGCTGCGCGACATAGCTCGGCGGCTTGCGAAAGATTCGGTGCGCGCGAAGCGCCGCATCAAGCAGCCGCATCGGACAACTGCGAGGTATCGACCTCTTTGCGGTCGACCCAAAGATCGTACCAAGCGGTCAGATTGTAGATCGTCCACAGATACAGGCTGGTATCCATCCGCCCCTTGAAGTGCCAATCGAACAGCTTCTCGATATAGCCGACGTTCAGCAGACCGCGCCGCATCAAGCCGGAGCTGAGCACCGAGGTCCGGATCGCCCGTCCAAAGTCACTCCGCATCCAGTCGCTCATCGGCGCACCAAACCCCATTTTCTTGCGATAGATGATGTCGTCGGGGATCAGGCCTTCGACCGCCTTCTTCAGCAGATACTTGGGTTCTCCGCCCTTGGTCTTCCATTGCTCTGGGATGTCCATCGAAAACTCGACCAGCTTGTGGTCGAGAAACGGCACCCTCGCCTCGAGCGATTCCGACATGCCAATCTTGTCGACGCGCATCAGCAACAATTCCGGAAGCCGCAGCCTGAACTCGCTGTGGATCATTCGCGTCAGGGCATCCGAACCCGGAAATTGGCTATCGAGCGGCCCGAGGAAACTATGCACGACGTTGTAACTATCGAGCTCGAGATAGTCGGGATCGAGCAAGCCGGCCACGCCGGCATCGCGATCCGCACGCATGGCCGCGATACCTGCAGGATTCACCAACTGGCTCTTCATCAGGTCGGGAAACACCATCGCGCCCGACCAGAAGTGTTCGCGGCTGCGCGCAGCCCGGTCGATGATATCGGCATAGATCGGCAGCCGCGGATGCATGCCCGATAGCAGCTTTGCAGTGCCGGCAGCCAGATGCTGCGCCGGCTGCGGCAGATACTTCCGGAATGGCGACCAATATTTGTGATAAAGATTCAGATAGGCCATGTAGCCGGAATAGCCGCAGAACTGCTCGTCGGAGCCCTCGCCGACCTGCACGACCTTCATGCCAGCGTCGTGCGCAAGCTTGGAAACAAAATAGAGCGGAATACAGACCCAGTCGGCGATCGGTTCATCCTGCGAATGAATCATCTTCGGCAGGTAGTCGATCATGTCCTTCTTCTGAATCGATATTTCGTGATGATTGGTATTGAACTTCTTTGCGATCGCATGCGCCGAGTCGAACTCGTTCAAATGTTGATAGTCGCTGAATCCAATCGTGAAGGTTTCCACCGGACGGCTGGAAAACTCGCTCATCAATGCGACATTGGTGGATGAATCGACGCCACCAGAGAGAAACACCCCCATCGGCACGTCGGACATCATTCGCTTGTCGACACTATCGCGCAGACGATCCTGAATGCCCTTGATGTAGAAATCTTCGAGCGCGCGCTCTGACAGCCCCTTGGTCTCGCGCGGGTCGATGCCGCGTCCCGGCGTCGCGTCCCAGTAGCGCGACATCTTCGCTTCGCCAGACCGGCTCACGGTGAGGCTGCAACCGGCGGGCAGCTTGTAGATGCCCCGCATCATCGTCAGGGGTGCCGGCGTCGTCAGATACGACAGGTAATGGTACATCGCGTAAGGTTCGATCTCCGGCGAGAAATCCGGATGCTGAACCAGCGCCTTCATCTCCGAGGCGAATGCGAACCGGCCGTTGATGTAGGCAAAATACAACGGCTTGACGCCGATCCGGTCGCGAGCGAGCGACAGCACACCCTTCGTCTCATCCCAGATACCGAACGCATAGTCGCCTTCGATGCGCTCCAGCAGTCCGTCGAGACCCCACTCCTCGTATCCGTGAACCAGCACCTCGGTATCGCTATGATCGGTGCGGAATTGATGGCCGCGGGCGACGAGCTCCGGCCGCAACCGCGCATGATTGTAGATCTCACCATTGAATGTGATGACGACGCTGCCATCCTCATTACGCATCGGCTGGGTAGCGGCAACATTCAAATCGACGATCGAGAGACGGCGATGGCCGAAGCCGATCTTGCGGTCCTGAGAAATCCACAGGTCGCCACCATCCGGCCCGCGATGGACCATGACGTCGCGCATCCGTTCGAGTGTCGGCCGCTCGACCGTCCCCCTCCCGCTATAAGTCAATATCCCGACGATTCCACACATCTCGAAGGAAATCCTGTTCCGGCTACGAAATCCGCCTCACGTATCCGAGCCTTTCGGCCGGCGCGTAAGCAAACCGTTTGCCATCATTCGGTCCGTGATCGCGTCGACATGACGCCTCCACGTGTAACGGTTCATGGTCTCAATTCTCGCGGCATGCGCCGTTCTGGCGGCAGCCGGCAAATCATCTACCACTTGATGTAGCATTTTTTTGAACTCCGGCGCATTCCCAGGCTCGAAAAGAAAGCCGCACATGTCCCCTGCACCCGGCGGCATGGTGCCGAGGCGCGTGGCTCCCTTCCCGGATACGACGTCGGCAATCTGCCCCAGCGCCGAGGCAATAATCGGCTTCCCCATGGCCATGTATTCGAACAATTTTGTCGGGGAACCGAAGAATTCGGAACCGTCCGCATTGGGGACGTGGGGAGAGATCAACAGGTCCGAGCAGGCCAGGTATTTCGCCGCTTCCGACTGGGCCACCAGACCGGTCAAGGTGACGTATCTCGCCACGGCCGGTCCGAGCAGCTGTCGCACCAGCGGCATCTTGAGACCATCGCCGACCAGAAGAAAATGCAGCTTGTTTCGTTCGATCCACTCCGGCTCGTCACGAACCAGATCGCGAATGCATTCCGCGAGAAACTCGACCCCGTGCCATTGACCGAACGTACCAATAAATCCGGCCACCAACGCATCGCGCGCGATCCCGTGACGGCTGCGCAGCGCGACCAGTTCATCCAGTGAGAACCTAGCGCTATCAAAGACATCAGGATCGACACAATTGGGATAAACGACAATGCGGCTATCCGGAATTCCACGACGTTGCAGCTCGTACCCAAGCTGATCCGATACCGTCACGATCAAATCTGCGCTTGCCAAGGCGACGTCCTCAGCGGCGACCGCAGCATCGTGAAGCGCAAGTTTGGTCCCCCAATTCTTGGCGGCCCACGCTTCCGACCCGTTGTACTCGACGACAACCGGAATGTTGAATTTGCGGCCGAGATGAGGACCGACGAAGTTGTGCAGCGAGAAGCGCTGATAGATGAACGACCACGGCTTGGCGCCATGCAGCGGCGTGAGCTTTGCCTCGATCGTTTCTGCATAGCTGTAGAAATTCAACTCGGGTGGGATTGCTAGCAGCGTCTCCGGCCGAAGCTGCAGCCAGCATGCGCCTTGCTTCTGAGTCGGAATCGGCTTCAGGCTGGCGTAGTCCACCTCGAAACCATGCTGCAGAAATCCGTCGATAACGCCCGCCGAATGTCCGATCGAGCCACCGACCGGAGCGCCGAGGGAAATATTCGTATCGAGATAAAGAATGCGATTCCCAGTCGCCGCCGGAACTGGCCGCGGCATCTCGGCTTTCTTCATCTCGACGCCTGCCCGCTTCGAACGCGCAAGCGCTCGCCGCGACTGCATGGTGTCGGACATGAGTTGCCAGACATTCTTCAGGGCCGCGAAACGCGTAACGGTTTCGACCCGCAAATCAGGCCAGAACACCATAAGCGACTCGGCCCGCGCAAACGCGCCGGCAATCGATAACGGCGCCACGAGCGCACGCGCAGAATCGCCCTCGAGCGCAATGACCAGGCGATCGCATCTGATCTTGCGAAGCTCTCTCACGCTCGCAGCGATCGAGAGTTTGCGCAGGGTCGCGGCATCGAAATAGACATCGACCGGCCCGCACCTCTTCTCGATCTGCTGGAAAAACTCTCTGGTGACAGGATGAAAACTCATCACCACAAGCGAGTTCGATGGGGACGCGGGCATCACTCTCTCAAACGAAATGACGTTTCTGCAAGACAGACAGAATTCGGACCATTGGCCTCGGAGCTGCCAAACGTGACTTTGGCAACCTCGCGACGAGACCAATAGGGGCGATTTTCGACAAGATTATGCCTTGTCACGCGTTTGCGAAACACCAGACCGCACTAGCAGATTTCATGGCGAGCGGCCAGAGTCTTTGGGAAGCTCGCCGCGCCGCATTAGTAGCAGAGGCCAAGCCACTTGCTTTAGTTGAGCAACTTAGGGCAGTCAGTCCCAACGGAGGCGAGCACCCTACGAAATTTCCTCAGTCTCGCGTGTGAACACGGCCAACCCGGTCGGATGGCTTATCCTGCCGATAGACGAAAGAGGTAACACCTCCAACTTTGCCAGAGCCGATATACGAGTTCGAAGCGGAAACCTCCGAAGGTGATTTGGTAGAAATCCGCAGGTGAGGATCATCCCGGAATTTGTATAGAGACAGATATGAGCGATACCTTTCGATAAGAGGACTTACGCTACGCTCAAGCTCCAAAGATCGAACAGCCCGATTATCGCTGGCTGGATACCATGAATCGCGAAAACTAAACAGAAAACTAAGATAGGTCCCGGCACGTTGGCGGAGTTCGGTTCGCAATATCTTTTCGGCATGCGCCGGATCGATACCAACACGCATCCAATGATCGAAAACATTTGGTTCAAGTGCGCTGGGCGGAGCAATCTCGTCCGCAGCAGCCATATTGGGTATTAGATCAATTCCAGCTCGATAAAAGCTCAATGGTATGTTCAGGTTCATGCCAGCGCGCAATTGGAGGAGCGGCGCCAAACCCACGTCATCTAGTACCAGCTTTGATGCGGCCAATTCCTTCCGATCAACGACACCTAGTGCCTTGACCATTGCGATGGATGTTTCATTGTGCGTCAACCACATCCTGTATGTCAGCAACTGGCCACGCCCAGCAACGTACAGAATGAATATTGCAAATACGACCGTCGCCTTTGGCCATTCTGAAGATAGACGCCAATTATTTGAACGCCCAACGATAGATGCTGCGAGAGCAGATCCAAATAGCAAAATCTGGTAGCTTGAGTTTCGCTCCCAATCGCGAGCACTTATCATGATATTGGTCACAATCTGCTGATTGCTCAAAACCAACGGTAGCGCAAGCGCTCCGAGCGCAAGCAGCGTGGTGGGTGTCCAAAGCTTCTCGGCAACCAACCACGCAGCGAATGTCACACTCAGTATCCCACTCGCCAGGACAGCAGGGGTCACGATTGGCAATCGCGTATGATAGCTCAGCACCGCAGCAACAACCGCAGTTGATTGAGAGCCATTGTGCTCCCAATAGGAGGCCAAGGCGTAAACGACCATTGCGGAAGAAAAACCAATAGCCAAAGCCGCCGCAGATCTCTTTGCCCCAAATATCAAAAGTACGACAAAAAAACCGCCAGAAAGAAGAGCCACAGGAAACGTGACGAAAGTATACCCCATCGGAAGCAGTGCGATCGTCAATACTAGCAAGGCTAGTGCGCCGTTTGAATGCTCTCCTTTTGCTATTTTTGCCAGAAGTCCAAGCAGTACAAACATCAAAGTCATACTAACCTGCGGCTCAGGTGTGCGGTAGATTGAAAGAAAACTGGTCTCGTATGGTGGAACAAGATTTGGACCGATCAGTCCTATGATCTGCGAGAACCGAAAGAGATTAAGCGCTGAAGAGTTCCAGACAGCTAAGCTACCGAGGGAGAAAAGGTCGCCGGCGAAAACGAGAGCGAGGGCTATAAGAACTCGAGTAGATTTGCTGCCCGCGACTTGGCTCGCGGCAAAATAGGCTGCGAGCACCGCCATTGCCGGAAAGATGAAGTCCGACGAAATCATGACCGCGTTAAGCGAGCCAGCAGCAATCAGATTTACGGCCGACAGCGCCATACCCGAAAGCAGCCGCGTAGATCTCAGTGAACCATTTAGCCAGCCGAGAGTATAAGTGTCTTCGTCATATGCGTAATGAAGATAACGAAACTCCCCAACGTCATTAATGAATGCGATATGCGGAAATAGGCCAAGCAACCCAACGAGCGTCGCAAGTCCCGCGGCGACGTAAATGTCGTAATTGACATTAGATTTCATGCTTTCCTCAGCACTGCAGATAATACAGCAATCTTAGAAGTTGGCGCCTTCCGATCAGAACTTGACTCGTTAGAATGGCAAGCAACAAGGGGCAAGTTAGTCGTCTTTAGGCTTTATCGATGCGCCGATCATGTTGGAGATGTACGCAGCACCCGATGTCGTGAGATGCCCCCGTATCCCAAGAGATAAGGGCACCGGGATCGCTGGGAACGTGTACGAGGCACCCCCGTTCATTGCAAAGATGGTCATTCACGGAAATAAACCGCGCACCGCGGATCTCAGCTATTTCCCTTATTTGCAGATCAATAGAGTGAATTACAGTTTCTACGTCTCTGGCGCGCGAGGGTACTTTGCCGGTCTTTCCCCATGCTTTGAAGGCTAAGAGAGGCAATGGCTTTTCCCATTTTGGCGCGGGGCCAAGAACTATCACTTGGCTGCCAGCCTTAGAGAATTTATCAATAACGAGGCCGAGCGAGTTACCAAGTTTGCTGTTCTTGTCCCAATTTGACGAATAGTTCGACCAAGCAGCATACAGAATCACGTATTTCGGCTTTTGTTCAGACGCTATCTTAAGTGCATAATCGCGTGTCTGATCACAAAGCGGTCTACCGCCCATAGGCAAACAGCTCGACCGGGTAATTTGCCAGACCGGTGCATCTTTCAAAATCCTAGCTATTCCCGGATAGATCCGAGCAGCGTGCGAATCCCCTACGATCAGAATTCCACCGGATCGATTAGGGCTTGTGCACTCGGGAGGGAAATCTTGACGCGCACGCTCGTCGACCAACCAGCACTCATACAAGCGGCCATCTGGTCCGTAGTCATAGTGCATCGTTTTCAAGATCGATACCACGTCGGCGGGATATCGATTATAGAAACCGCCGTTAATAATGACGGGCAACGATATCGCCGCGGCAGTGATCATGCCCGGAACAAGAACGCGCGAAATTCGTCTGGGATCGATACGGTGCGCGGTCTTTTCGATCAGTTCGTATGTGAGCACTGCGAGAACAAGGCTGACCGCGAAGATCGTTCTAATTCTCAACTGCCAATCCAACAGATGCGAAAACGAAATAATCGGCCAATGCCAGAGATAGAGCGGATAGCTAACTAGCCCTATGTAAGACACGGGTTTGGCAGCGAGTAGATTTCTTGATACTTTATTGTCCTCCCCAGCCCAGATGACCGCGGCAGCGCCAAGCGTCGGAATTGCGGCAAGTGCGCCCGGGAACTGCGCCTTCTGACTGAAGGTCAAGACGGCCACACCAATAACAGTCAGGCCACCGGCCGATAGCAAGGAGCGCATTCGCTCAGAAGAAGGAGTCCGATTTGCAACTGCAACCAGGGCTCCGAGCGATAGTTCCCATATTCGTGTGAGGGGAATATAGAATGCAAAAACAGGATCGTAGATGGTCTTAAAAACACAATATGCGAACGAACCGATCGTGATTGCCAGGAGAAATGAGATCAAAGATCTCTGGTTTCGGACGACGAGATAAATAGCTGCAGGCCATATAAAATAGAACTGCTCCTCAATACCGAGCGACCAGAGGTGCAGCAGCGGCTTAAGTTCTGCGGCTTTGTCAAAGTATCCTGCCTCATTCCAGAAGAGGAAATTCGGAACAAAGAATGACCCGGCTAGAGCTTGCTTTGCGACTGCAGCAAAATCGGATGGTAGTAGAAAAAACCACCCAGCCACAAGAGTCGCGATCAGAACAAGAATGAGCGCAGGAAATATACGCCTGATGCGTTTGGTATAAAAAGTTACGAATGAAAAGCGTGACTTTCGGCAGTCCTCAACGATTATCCCCGTGATCAGATATCCGCTGATCACAAAGAAAACATCGACTCCAACGAAACCGCCAGAGAAAGTACTTAAACCCGCGTGAAACAGAAGGACACTCAGAACCGCAATAGCGCGAAGTCCGTCAATGTCAGGTCGCCGGCCAATCAATTTCCAATCCTCAAGTCACACTAGCTAACGCATACTTATAAGGATTAGATCTTTTTATCCTCGACCGCTGAGGACAACCTCCGCGCTCGATTACAAGGATCGGAGCACTTGAAGTAAGGAGCCTAAAACGCTTGCAGCGTTCAAATGGTACTGGCAAGAACGTGGTGTTCTAACCGACCACCTGTAGCAGGATATAGAACTGTCATTTTCAGGGTAAATTAGCATCCTCAGATAAACAAGTAGAGCTTCTTTGTGTTGAAAATACCCATTTGCTCAACGTTACGAAGCTTGCAATACCAGCTAAGAACATCAAAAACCCCTGAACTCTACCATAGCTCACGCCCAGGAATTCGGGCAAAACAGCTGTCGCGATAACATTGATGAAAAACAACACGACGATTGTGACCAGATAACGCGGCACGACGAACCGATGCGATTCGTCCGCTCGGTATGTCCACGTATAATGAGCATAGTAGTTGAAGACGACAGCAAGAATATACGCGGCCGCGGCTCCGACAAATGACGGGCAGCCCACCGCTTCAACAGAAACGATCAAAATAAATGCGTATAGCGCGGCCGTGAGAAGCCCAACAGTCGCAAACCGGAATAATGCCCCGAACTGAACTGTCTGCAACTTTTTAAGCATGGACCGGAACATCGGTTCGCCGCCAACGCGCCAAGAATACCGCAAAGGGGCCGCGACCGGGCAGCCTATTGTAAAGGCTTTCGATCGGGAAAAGCACAGGCGCTAAAATCGGTTTGGCAGCCAACGGCACACGCATGATGAGACTATTCAGGATCAGGTAGAAGGCAGGCCCACCAGAGTACAGCACCTTCTCCGGAACAAAATAGGGAGCGGCCATCGCGACAAGTTCATCGTGCTTGAGCGCGTGCTCAGTATCGGATTCAAACCAATGATCGGCCTTGTACCAAATGCGGCGAACGCTGCTGAGGATAAACTGATCGCTCGGCTCCATCATCATGAAATGACCGCCCGGCCGCACGATGCGAGCCACGTTCTTCAACGTCATTTTAAGATCGATAACACAGTGGTGTAGCCCACCAATAACCAACGCAGCATCATGAATTTGTTCCGGAGAATAGGGTTGAGTCAGATCGATCTGATGTGCACCGCCGCCCGTATTTATTCGGTAATCTCGACATGCGGCCTCGGAAATATCGTAGCCAGTCGTTCGTATCTTTGGAAAATATCCGCGCAGGGCTAGAGAATTGTGCCCACTGCCGCAAGCGAGATCGGCAACAGAGGCATTCTCGAGCTGTAGGCCTTCGAGCAAAGGCTGGTAGAGAAATCGGTGCCGATAAGCCATCGACGCGTCATCGTAGTAGTGAGCCTCATAGGCATCATGGATGGCGTTGTAGTGCGCAGCCTGCGGATTCGGGGCACGCTCGTGAGTCATATCAACACCAATCCCGTTTTCGATCGCCGACGCATAACTATCTGGCAACAGCTGTGCCGACGATGATCGCTCGTGGCAGACGTACTAGCAACATACTACTTGAGGCCAATATATTGACCTGCAATTTCCAAGAAGCATAGCAATCATTGCTTCGAGTATGGCACGTCCATTGATCGCCAAAATCATCGATCGTAGGGCTGGTCGAACGTGGCGTCATAGTTGACCTTTTGTCGGACGTTCGCTGGGACGATGAACAAGCGCCAAGATGGATACGCCGAAAGGCGGCTTGAAAAATGGCGCCGTCATAACGTCCAACCGAAAAACAAAGCCGAGGATGCGATTGAGCACCGGGTTGTTGACTTCATTTTCACTGCCAAGATCGACTCCTGCCCCCCTAATAATCTGGCGAGCGACGAAGATCGGAGCGAACAGCAGATAGTTAAAATAGAAACTCTTTTCAACCGCAAGGCCGGACTGCTCGAGCAGGCTCAAAAACGGCCTCATACGATAGCGCCGATAGTGATGCGACTTAATATCCTGCAGCCCCCACAGACTTGAGAACGCAGGCACAGTGATCAACGCCGTTCCACCCGGACGTAGCACTCTCCGAATTTCTGCAACCGCCTGACGATCCTCATCGACATGCTCAATGACGTCAGTCGCCAGCAGAAGATCTACGGATGAATCGGCAAGTGGAAGTGCACGAATATCGCCGGTGTGAATATTGCCCAAGTTCTTTTCCGCGCACCAGCGCGCAGCGTGTTCGCTTGGGTCGATGCCCAAAACGTCGACAAAACCCATCTGTTTGAGCAGACGGAGGTTGGCGCCGGTCCCCGTTCCAATATCCGCAACTGTAGCTGTTGTGGCGATTCCTGCTTTCCCAATCAGGGAGGCGAACAGGCGACGGCGCTCGACAAACCACCAATGTGTGGCCTCGATTTTTGCCTCGGTAGCAAAGACTGATTGATCCATATCAATGCTCGGTTCGCGCCGACGCTCGGAGCGTGTGTTGTAGGCTCAACCATGTCCAAAGCGCCAGACGATGATCGGCCCGACCAACGCGATGATCTTGCCAAGCTCGCTTCATCCACGCTGGACGGATGCCGGGAATGGGATCGAATGGTGGAGTTTGGGGAACTTTGCGCATCCAGTCAGCAAGAGGTATGCCAAACCCCTTCTTTCTACGTTCGATAATTCTAGGTGGCAGCAGCGGCGCCAATGCCTTCTTCAGAAGATATTTCCGTTGACCATTCCGATACTTGAAATTGGACGGCAATCTCCGCGCGAAATCAACGACATCGTTATCAAGAAAGACAGCACGAGTTTCCAGTGAACTCATCATCGACGCGCGATCAACTTTCGCCAAAATGTCGTCTTGAAGGTAAAACGTCGTGAAGAACTGAAGCAAGCGATCGACCCGTCCCTGAGCCGGACCAGTTTCCCACAATTCCATCGCTTCACTAAAAAGATCTTCCGGCCTTACCGGCTGCTCAAATAGCTCCCCTACCACATCCGGATCAATTGGGGCCATCCATGCTGGTGCCCAAGCGGATTCCGGCTGAGACAAGCCCATCAAGGTACGACGGATCTTGAAATCCAAACTCATGTTTCGGGATGAACGCGGCATGTGCTCGGCCAAAAAGCGAAGCAACACATGGATAGGTCTAGGAACTAGCGCGGCGTAGAGCGCCGCCGGCTTCAGCGCAACAAATGGATCATACCCAGCGAAAAGCTCGTCACCACCATCACCAGATAACGCCACCGTTACTCGCTCGCGTGTAAAGGCGCTAAGCACATAGGTCGGCAGAATGGAGGCATCCGAGTGCGGTTCGTCGAGACGAGACAGGACCGATGGAATCAAATCACGTGCGACATCGAGATCGAGAATCTGTTCGTGATGTCTCGAACCAACGTGATTGGCAACGACGCGCGCAAATTCCGACTCATCGTACGACGGCTCGCTAAAGCCAATGGTGAACGTCTCGATCTCTTGCGCGAGGCGTCTTTTGGCAGCAGCGGCGAGCACCATACTTGAATCAAGCCCTCCACTCAGGAAGATACCTATCGCAACGTCGCTCACAAGGCGACGGTCCGTCGCAGCAATAAGCAGTTCACGAAGTTGCTCCGCTAGCGCATCTTCGCCATGCTCGATCAGCGCGTCGTCCGGCTCCAGCGCAAACCGCCAATAGACATCGATCTTCAGTTCCAGAGTATCGAGATCGACTGTCATAAAATGACCGCCGGGTAGTTTCGCAGTATTCTCGTAGAGCGCGTGCGGCGCAGGCAGGTACCCATATGCAAATAGCTTGCGCAGCGCCTGAGGTGATGGCGTCGCTGAGATATTGCGATGCCGGACAAGTGCCGACAACTCGCTTGCAAAGCCGAACAGCCCTTTCCCTTTTGAATAATAGAGCGGCTTTTCACCAAAGCGGTCGCGTGCGAGATAGAGCTGCCGGCGCCGGACATCAAGGACAGCAAATGCGAACATGCCATTCAATCGCGCGGCAAGCCCTGTCCCCCATTCGGCATATCCATGGACCAGAACCTCAGTATCTGAATGGCTGGTTGCGAAAACGTGCCCTTTCGCTTCTAGCTGCGCACGCAATGCTTCATGGTTGTATATCTCGCCATTGTAGACAACACAGATCGTTCTTGCTGCATTCCACATCGGCTGAGTTCCACCCTGAATATCTCGGATGGCAAGCCTTCGATGCCCCAGGAACACGCGCGACGCTTCATCGATATAAAACCCTTCATCGTCGGGTCCGCGATGTTCAAGCGCAAGCGTCATTGCGAGCAGATCGGCCCGATCACCCTGACCGACAAATCCCGCGATGCCGCACATGGCGTCAAATGTCCTTGATATTGATAGTCTCGCGAACGCTGTACGAGCGCCGCCCACTGGATTCGAAATAGGTCCGGACCATCATCTCGGCGAGAATCCCCATAAGCAGGCTGAGCACCCCAACAAGAAATGTCATCGCAGCGAGAATCGGCAGCGGCGTTTGCACCATCGAAACCGCTTCGACGAACTTGAGCCAGATCATCAGCAGGCAGGTGAACCCTGAGATCAATAGCGATAGCAATCCGAAACCACCAAATACATAGATTGGCTTCACCAAATAACGGTCGAGAAATTTTACGACCATGAGGTCGAGAACCACCTTGGCAATCCGCTCAAGACCGTATTTCGACTTGCCGAATTTGCGCGGATGGTGACGGACCGGCATTTCGTAGACGCGAGCCCCCATCCACGCGGCATAGATCGGAATAAACCGGTGCATTTCCCCGTAGAGGCGCACATCCTTAATCACATCACGCCGATAGGCCTTAAGCGTGCAACCATAATCGTGTAGAGCAACGCCAGAGATTCTTGAGATGATCCGGTTGGCGATACGGCTGACGAGATTACGGCGGATTACAGCATCTTGACGATCCTTGCGCCAGCCAGAGACGACGTCAAAACCTTCGTCAATTTTCGTCAAGAGAGCAGAAATGTCATCTGGATCATTCTGCAGATCCGCATCGATTGTAACGATGATGTCTCCATGAGAATAATCAATCCCGGCCATCATCGCTGCCGTCTGGCCGCAATTTCGACGGAACGCGACCACTCTCAACTCTTTCCGAAGATCGGATATCTTCTTCAACTCACGAAGTGACCCATCCGAACTACCATCGTCGACACAGATAATCTCGAAAGTTTTGCCAAGTACGTCGAGGCTACCGAACAATCTCGCGCACAAATGAGGAATGCTCTCCTCCTCATTGTAAATGGGAACAATAACGGAGAGATCGCAGAGTTTCATCCCCGGCGTTAATCGGACTTCTGTCAAGGAATTCATTCCGAAATTTCCAGCGGCCAGCATCCGGGGATTGCCGCAGTCATACGATCCAAAGTTAGCTCCTCCCGGTTCCGAGAGGCGCGGGTAGCAGTATCAGAGGTGCATCAGTGAATTCAAGCAGGGAACAACTATTCGGTACTCGGAGAAGAATTGGAAGAAGAGCATACGCCGGGCTGAATACTTGCTTTACTAAAGAATACACGGAGAAGATTGACACCTTTGGGACAGACAATAGCCCATTCCAACCCCTCAAAACTAACGCTCGTTTCGCTCGAACTATCTTGAGCATCCACAACTAGGTTGCTGCCGACTTCAACAGCACTTACCAAAGTTCCCTCCACTATCTCGTCCGCACGACCCTCTACGGTTCGATGAGATAGCCACTGGGCACCATTCGAGGACAAAATCCCCAGCCCGATCGCCCCAACTTTCTTGAATCTTACGCGATAATGAACAATGGCAGCTGCATTCACTGACGAGCCGATTGGCGCGATCAGCAGATAACTTCCGGCCGGCGCACGAGCATAAAGCTCCAGGTCAGAAGCACCATGTGAAAATTCAACGACGGGAAGAGCGGGCCGGAACTTAATATCGCCCAAAGTTGACGTTGCTGGAACTGACACACTATCGGCGAGCCGATTTGCGAAGGCCTGCCCCTTCGCAACATCTCTCATGGACAATATCTGCAACACTATCCCGACGACCAGGATGGTCAGGATGAAATTTCCTACCACTACCTTCGACAAACGCGTTTCAAAGTATTGCTGACGATGCAACCACTTCGGTAGCGGCGTGTCCGAGATTATCTTCAAAAGAACCGGCAGCGCCAAAAGATAGGTCAGACCAGCATAACGGACATATCGCCGCTCAACATACAAGATCCCAAGGCTCCCAAGAGCGTAAAGCATCGGCAATGCGATTAAAAAGGCATCGGCAGTTCGACGTGTACGTAGCAATCGGATCAACACCACTGGCGTTATGAAAGCCATAGCGCCGTAACATGACAAAACCATCCGAGGCGTGAATGTTCCAAGAGTCTCCTGCCCTCCCAAGATCATCTCGAATCGACGGAGGATAGTCCGGATGACATATCCGGGATGCTCCATCCACGCATTCAAATATTGACCGAACCAATACCGTTCCGCAGCCGCCGAGTGATATTCAATGCCCCTTGACTTGAGAAGTTCAATGGCGCGCCAGTCGTTTGCTTGATAGCCGAACTCGTTCGTAATCTGTCCCAGACCAGACCACGCGGCATACCACTTCACCGGTGGCGTCAGCATAAATTGGCCGTGAATATAGTAATTTCGAACAGCCCATAGAAGTAAAGGAAGTAGAAAACCCGAGACGACAAAGACAACTGAACGGAGACGCATGTGATCGGGACTCACCAACAGCGCCCACACCATCAGCGGCACCGCAAGCAAAACCATCTCCGAACGAAAAAACGGCAGTACTGCTGAGAACACACCGAGGAGAAGCCAGCCAGCACTGCGCGATGAATGTTCGCGCACGGCCACCATCGCCGCCAAAAGCAGTATCACGAGTGCAGGTAACAGTGACTCCGCGAGCAGATAGGTGGAGCCGACGCTCCACCACGGAGCTGCTGCATAGATGAGACATCCAATCAGAGAAAAAGATGAGGATCGATTGACGTGGAGAAGCACGTAGTACAAAGGCAGAATAGCAAGTGAGTCGATGACGATCTGGACGAACCGGATCAATGAAGGATCCTCAATCCCAAGTAAGTGCAGGATTGCTAAAAACGCTGGATACCCGGGCAGGTAGGACCAAAGGCGCGGTTCAGCAGTCCATCCAACGATGGTGTCTGCCATTCTGAAATAGCCTTCAGTGATCCCGCCAAAGTAATGCTCCATAGCCCAGGCCAGTTGATCGAGCGCAAAACCACCCCGATAAAGCAGAAAGTACATTCGATTGATCAGAGCAACTGCGATGATCACACTCAGGACAACACAGAGCGCTGCATTTCTGTATTTCAACTGCCGAACTTTCATCTTGGAAAATATCACTAGACGTGTTGGTACAGTTTAGCCTTCATGACGCTTGTGAAAAGCGACATTCTCGCTCCACCATAACCAGAAGACAAATACATCCTATGCCGAGTCAAATCCAAGCACGATCGTGAACAAGTCGGGCGTCCGGCGCGTGGACCAGAGCTGCTGGGGAGGCCCGCTATCCAGTTCGGCCACGTCAGTCAGATTTTTTGCTGACCAACCTCCTGAAGATCGAGTAACGATCCGTGTTAAAGAACGGTTTGAGCGCGAACCAGGAAATGTGAATGAAGTCTCGCCCCCAACAAAAAGGCAAAACCTCCGGTTCGCTGCCAGGACGCCCTTTTTGTGTCAATTGCAACCGAGTAGGCGCAGCCAGCTCGTCGATGAGCAACATTAGCCGACCGATACTGGCAAGTACTTGAGCTATAGCTAGCTACAGGGAGCTAGCGCCCTATTCGCTTGTCGCCACGTCGCGAATGTACTGCGCGTAGTCGCTCTTGCCGAGTGCGACGCCGAGTCGCTCGAGTTGCTGGCGATCGATATATCCGGCCCGGAATGCCACTTCCTCCGGGCAGGCAATACGGAAACCCTGTCGGCGTTGCAGCGTGGCGACGAAATCGGCGGCGTCCAGCAGGCTGTCCGGCGTCCCGGTGTCCAGCCAGGCGAAACCGCGCCCCATGCGCTCCACCGCCAACTGCCCAAGATCCAGATAAATCTTGTTGAGGTCGGTGATCTCCAGTTCGCCCCGCGCGGATGGCCGAATCCCGGCCGCAAACTCGGTGACGCGTTCGTCATAGAAATAGAGGCCGGTGACCGCGAAATTCGATTTCGGCTGTTTCGGCTTTTCCTCGATCGAGGTCGCGTTGAAATTCTCGTCGAAGGCGACGACGCCGTAACGTTCAGGATCGGCGACACGATAGGCAAACACGGTGGCACCGACCGTGCGCGATGTCGCTGCGGTCAAAAGATCGCCAATGCCATGACCGAAGAAGATATTGTCGCCGAGGATGAGAGCCGAGGGTCCACCTTCGACGAACTTCGCGCCGATAATGAAAGCCTGCGCCAGGCCTTCCGGTTTCGGCTGCACCGCATAGGACAGCGAAAGCCCCCAGCGATTGCCGTCCCCCAGCAGCGCTTGGAACAGCGGCAGATCGTGCGGCGTGGAGATGATCAGGATCTCGCGAATGCCCGCCATCATCAGCGTCGTCAGCGGATAGTAGATCATCGGCTTGTCGTAAACCGGCAGCAGCTGCTTCGATGTCACGATTGTCATCGGATAAAGCCGCGTGCCGCTGCCGCCCGCAAGAATAATGCCCTTCACGATGGTCCCCTCTCGCTTTGCATCAGCCGATCCAGACAATCGGCCAATGACCTTTGCATCGGCGGCAAGTGAATATCGAAAACGCTTGCAAGCTTGGCCGTCGAAAGCCGGGAATTGGCCGGCCGCGCCGCGGGCGTCGGGTACTCGGCCGTCGAAATCGGATCGACCGGCACCGCCTTGCCACCGCGGGAGGCCGCACCGGAAAAAATCGCACGCGCGAAATCGCACCAGGTCATGGCATCCGGTCCGGCGAGATGCACGACGCCGCTATATCGCGCACGATCTTCCGCATTGGCGATCCGCCGGGCCATCGCAAGCAACGCGACCGCTATATCCGGAGCATATGTCGGGCATCCCAATTGATCGTTGACCACGCGCACGCGATCCCGCTCGCCGGCGAGGCGCAGCATGGTGCGGACGAAATTGTTGCCGAAAGGTGCGTAGATCCAGGAGGTGCGCGCGATGATATGATCGGCATTGGCGGCCATGACCGCCAACTCGCCCTCCAGCTTGGAGCGCCCGTAAATGCCTTGCGGCGCGACAGCGTCGGTCTCGACATAGGCGCTGTCCTTCCTGCCGTCGAAGACATAATCGGTCGACAGATGAATGATCGGCGCACCGGCGTTGGCTGCAGCGGTTGCCACCGCTCGGGCACCGTCGCGATTTATGGCAAACGCCGCCTCGGGCTCGCTCTCGGCGCGATCGACGGCAGTGTAGGCGGCTGGGTTGATCACCACATCGGGACGAAAGGCTTCCAACGCAGATTCGACCGATGCCGCATTCAGCAGATCGACCTCGGGCCGCCGACCGCAGCCGACGACAAGATCGCTCTCTGCCGTTGCAGCTTCCCGCAGCGATCGCGCCACCTGACCTTCTGCGCCCAGAACGAAAATTCGCATCGGCGCCTCACTTCTCCACGAGACCAAGGCGCTCACCGCCATAGACGCGCTGGCGCAGCGGCATCCACCAATCGGCGCGATCGAGATACCAACGAACGGTTTTCTCCAAGCCTGTCTCAACTGTCTCTCGAGCGCGCCAACCCAACTCCGTTTCGAGTTTGGTCGCATCGATGGCATAGCGTTGATCGTGACCCGGCCGGTCGGCCACGAACTTGATCAAGTCGTGGTAGGAATGATTGGCAGGACGGAGTTGATCCATCCATCCGCAGATCTGCCGCACGATGTCGATGTTCTGGCGCTCGTTGCGACCGCCGATATTGTACGTCTCGCCCGGCACCCCCTTGGCCAAGATGACGCCAAGTGCACGCGCATGATCTTCGACATACAGCCAATCGCGAATGTTCGATCCGTCGCCGTAGACCGGCAGCGGCTTGCGATCGAGCGCATTGAGGATGATCAGCGGAATGAGCTTCTCGGGAAAATGATAGGGACCGTAATTGTTCGAGCAATTGGAAACGATCGTCGGCAAACCATAGGTTCGCTGCCACGACTTGGCGAGATGGTCCGATGCCGCCTTGGTCGCGGAATACGGAGAACTCGGATCGTACGGAGTCGTCTCGGTAAACAGGCCGTCCGCTCCAAGCGATCCGTAAACTTCGTCGGTGGAAACATGCACGAACCGGAAGTCCGACGCCTTGGCCTTTCCCGGTCCTGCGAGATAGCGCCGCGCAGCCTCGAGCAGTGTGAACGTCCCGATCACATTGGTCTGCACAAAGACATCCGATCCTGAAATCGAGCGATCGACATGGCTTTCCGCGGCCAAATGCACGATAGCATCGGGCTGGTATTTCGCGAAGATGGCATTGACGGCGTCGCCGTCGCAAATGTCATGCTTCTCGAAGAAGAAACGCGGATCGGACGCGACCGGCGCCAGCGACGCCAGATTGCCGGCATAGGTCATCTTGTCGAGCACGATAACCTCGTAGCCCAACTCCGAAATGAAGTGCCGACTGACCGCGGAGCCGATGAAACCCGCGCCGCCGGTGACAATCACCCGCATCGATAAATTCCCTAACGATCGAAACTGAAAACGCTAGCAACGTCCGCAAGACGCGGTTGCTTTTGATCTTTTGCCGACAGCGTAATGGCAGACCGCGGCAACCGCCAGTCTACCCCAATGTCAGGGTCATCCCATGCAACTCCGCGGTCGCATTCCGGCGCATAATAGTCGGTCACCTTGTAGATGACCTCGCAGTCGTCCTGCAGCGTAATGTAGCCATGGGCAAACCCCGGTGGGACCCATAACTGGCGCCAGTTCGCAGCCGACAATTCGACCGCGACATGCCGGCCAAATGTCGGCGAGCCCTTGCGGATATCGACACCGACATCGAGGATCGCACCCCGCGTACAACGGACGAGTTTGCCTTGGGCATGCGGCGGCGTTTGAAAGTGCAGGCCGCGAAGAACCCCCTTCTGGCCGGAGAAGACGTGGTTGTCCTGCACGAACGGCATTGTGATGCCATGTTCCGCTGCGACGTCGGCACGAAACGTCTCGGAGAAGAACCCGCGTTCATCGCCGTGCTTGGTCGGGGTAAAAAGCAGAATATCCTTAATCTCGAAACGTTCGATATTCATTCTCAAGTCCCAAAATCACTCGCCGTGCACATGCCTGCAAATGTCACAAAACATGCGACCAATCGCTACCCGCCGACGATAACACGATGAATCCGGCAGCCGCATGCCAACCCATCGTCTCTAGAAACACAGCGCAAGGTTCGGCGCCTTGTCACGATTTAACCTAAACAATACTTCGCGTAATACGTATCAACACCCTGGCTCGAAGTTCAATTATGATCCGGTCAGGATTGCCAGCAGCGAACTGACGTATAATAACATCCCTGGACCCATCGCCTTCAACCTTCGTGCTGGATGGTAAACTTCAGCTCGGAATTCGCTCCGGGCACGACGTTTCAAGCAGACCACGCGAAGCTTCACGAATTTTGTCGGAGATTTTTGATGCGTATTGCAATGATCGGCACTGGGTACGTTGGCCTGGTGTCGGGCGCCTGCTTTGCCGATTTTGGCCATCACGTCACATGTGTCGACAAGGCCGTCGACAAAATCGCCGCCCTGCAGGCGGGTCAGATCCCGATCTACGAGCCCGGTCTCGATGAACTGGTTGCGACCAATGTCAAGGCCGGACGGCTGGCGTTTACAACCGACCTCTCCGGCCCCGTCGGCGATGCCGAGGCGGTGTTTATTGCCGTCGGCACGCCGTCACGCCGCGGCGATGGTCATGCCGACCTGAGCTACGTCTACGCTGCAGCGCGCGAAATCGCCGCCGCGCTGAAGGGCTTTACCGTGGTGGTAACCAAGTCGACCGTTCCCGTTGGAACCGGCGACGAGGTGGAGCGGCTGATCCGCGAGACCAATCCGAACGCCGATGTGGTCGTCGCCTCCAATCCTGAGTTTCTCCGTGAAGGCGCGGCAATCCGCGACTTCAAATTCCCGGATCGCATCGTGGTCGGTACCGACGATCAGCGCGCCCGCAAGGTGCTCGGAGACATTTACCGGCCACTCTCGCTGAACCAGGCGCCGCTGATGTACACCGGCAGGCGCACCGCGGAACTCATCAAGTATGCCGCCAACGCTTTTCTGGCGACCAAGATCACCTTCATCAACGAGATCGCCGACCTCTCCGAACGGGTTGGCGTCGACGTGCAGGAAGTTGCGCGCGGCATCGGCCTCGACAATCGGATCGGATCGAAATTCCTGCACGCCGGTCCCGGATTCGGCGGCTCGTGTTTCCCGAAGGATACCCGCGCACTGTTGAAGATCGCACAGGATCACGACGTTCCATTGCGCATCGTCGACGCCGTGTTGGCCGTCAACGAAAATCGCAAACGTGCGATGGCCCGCAAGGTGTCGGCGGCGCTGGGCGGTCAGCTCCGTGGCAAGACGGTTGCGGTGCTGGGGCTGACCTTCAAGCCCGACACCGACGACATGCGCGAGGCGCCATCGATTCCGTTGATCACCGGCCTGTGCGATATGGGGGCCAAGGTGCGGGCATTCGACCCGGCCGGCATGGAACAGGCACGGCAGGAGCTGCCGGATCTCGACTATTGCGAGGATGCCTATGCTTGCGCGCACGGCGCCGATGCGCTGGTCATCGTCACCGAGTGGGTGCAGTTCCGCGCGCTCGATCTCCAGCGGCTCAAACAGGAAATGAAGCAGCCGGTGATCGTCGATCTGCGCAATATCTATCGCCGCGAAGACATGGAAGCGCTGGGTTTTGTCTATGCCAGCGTCGGACGCGCCGCCGCGCAGAGCTAGCTTTGCGTCCAACGGCCTCCGCCCCTCTCAGGCTGGGGCGGAGCCGGTGTACTCACGATACCAGGCCACAAAGCGCGCCACGCCGTCGCGAACCGTCGTGCGCGGCTGATAATTAACGGCCTGAACCAGCGACGTCACGTCGGCGTAAGTGTCGGGTAGATCGCCGGGCTGCATCGGCAGCAGCTCGCGTATCGCTTTCCTGCCGACGGCGTCTTCGATGGCTTCGACGTAGTCGAGCAATTGCACCGGATTGTTGTTGCCGATGTTGAAAATACGGAACGGCGCGTTGCTCGTCGCCGGATCCGGGCTTGCCGCATCCCATGCCGGATTCGGTTGCGCAATGTCGTCGCTGACGCGAATGACGCCCTCCACCAGATCGTCGATGTAGGTGAAATCGCGAACGTGTTGTCCGTTGTTGAACAACTGGATGGGCTTGCCTTCGATGATGTTCCTGGTGAACTGATACAGCGCCATGTCCGGGCGGCCCCACGGGCCATAAACCGTGAAGAAGCGCAATCCGGTGGTCGGCATCTGAAACAGGTGACTATAGCTGTGCGCCATCAGTTCATTGGCACGCTTGGTCGCGGCGTAGAATTGCAACGGATGGTCCGCACCGTGATGCTCGCTGAACGGCATTCGCGTGTTTGCGCCATAGACGCTGCTGGTGCTGGCGTAGACCAGATGCGGCGTACTTGCGTGCCGGCACGCTTCGAGCATATTGGCGAAGCCGATCAGGTTGCTCTCGACATAGGCGTGCGGATTTTCGAGGCTGTAGCGAACACCGGCCTGCGCCGCGAGATGAATGACACGATCGAACGGCCCATCCGCGAAGCAGGCATCCAGCGTCTTACGATCGGCCAGATTGCAATGATGGAAACGGTAGCGGCCGCCGGAGCCCGCAGCCACCCGATCAAGGACGGCTAGACGCGCTCGCTTCAGCGCCGGGTCGTAGTAATCGTTGATAACGTCGATCCCGACCACGGAATCGCCGCGTTCCAGCAAACGTCTCGCCGTGTGAAACCCAATAAAGCCGGCATTTCCGGTCACCAAAACGCGCATCCGAACCCCTTCTTGCATCTCCGCCACCGGTCATGACCCGTATGGCGAAATCTCTCTATACTCCGGAAATGACGGCTTGCGCACGGTTGTCATCTTCCGTCAGGCGCGATTGCATGGCCTCCGCCTGCGATTGATTGTCCTCGCCCCGGCTGTTGTGGCAAACAGGGAGGCAACGGCCACGCCCTTCACGCGGTCGCATCCCTAAGTCACCTCTGCCGGAGATTCTCGGAATGCCCGCTCCTGCCGCTTCACAGGCCCTGTCCCGTTTCACCGTGCTCGATCTGACGCGGGTCCGCTCGGGGCCGACCTGCGTGCGGCAGCTTGCGGACTGGGGCGCCAACGTCATCAAGATCGATGCGCTGACCGACGCCGATGGCGAGCAGCCCGGTGGCCCACGCCATGGATCGGACTTCCAGAACTTGCATCGCAACAAGCGCGCGATGTCGCTCAATCTGAAAGACCCGCGCGGACTAGCGACATTCCTGCGGCTGGTGCAGCAGGCCGATGTCGTCGTCGAGAATTTCCGGCCCGACGTCAAGGCGCGGCTCGGCATCGATTACGAGAGCCTCCGCAAGGTCAATCCGCGCATCGTCTACGGCAGCATCTCCGGCTTCGGCCAGGATGGTCCCTACCACAAGCGGCCCGGCTTCGATCAGATCGCGCAGGGCATGGGCGGGCTGATGTCGATCACCGGCGCACCCGGTGGCGGACCGATGCGTGTCGGCATTCCGGTGGCCGACCTTACCGCCGGGCTGTTTTGCGCGATGGGCATCCTTACCGCGCTGTTGGAGCGCGACGTTTCCGGCGAAGGTCAGTGGGTACAGACCTCGCTGCTGCAGGCGCAGATCTTCATGCTGGATTTCCAGGCGGCGCGCTGGTTGCTGGAGCGAGACGTCGCCGGCCAGGCCGGCAACAATCACCCGACCAGTATCCCGACCGGAGTTTTCAAGACGTCGGACGGCTTCATCAATATCGCGACCACCGGCGGCAAAATCTGGGAGCGGTGTGCCCAGACCATCGGCGCGCCGGAACTGATCGACGATCCCGATTACGCTACCGCGCCCGCGCGCTCGAAGAACCGTGACGCGCTCAACGCCGAGATCAACGCGCGAACCCAACAGCGCAGCACCGCCGAGTGGGTCCAGACACTCAACGATGCCGGTGTGCCCTGCGGGCCGATCTACACCATCGACCAGATGTTCGAGGACGCGCAGGTCAAGCACCTCGGCATGGCTCAGGCCGTCCCGACCGATGACGACCGCCAGATCACGCTGGTCGGGCAGCCGTTCAAACTGTCGCGCACACCGAGCAGAATGGCCGCGCGACCACCGGAATTCGGCGAGCAGACCGACGAAGTGCTCAGCGAGTTCGGCTTCAGCGCCGACGAGATCGCGGCGCTGCGGCAAGCCAAGGTGGTGTGAGCCTCACGCCTTGGCCGGGCGCAACATCTGCCCTATGCGGCCAAACGCCTTATCGATCAACGGCCAGAACAGCAGCGCCAGCGCCAGCGTGGTGATGAAGCCGACCAGCCCATTCGACCAGAACACGCCGAGATCGCCACCGGAGCCGATCATGGCCTGTCGGAACGCATCCTCCGCGCGGTTGCCCAGCACCAGCGCCAGCGTGAACGGCGCCAGCGGAATGCCGATCTTCTTGAAGACATAACCGACCACACCGAACAGCAGCATCAGCCAAATATCGAACATCGCGTTTTGGATCGCATAGGCGCCGATGGCGCACGACACCACGATCATCGGTGCGATCGCCGCGAACGGCACGCGCAGAACGGACGCAAAGATCGGCACCGTCGTCAACACCAGCACGAGGCCGACGACGTTGCCGAGATACATCGAGGCGATCAGGCCCCAGACGAAATCCTTGTGCTCGACGAACAGCAGCGGGCCGGGATTGAGGCCCCACACCATCAACCCGCCGAGCAGGATCGCGGCCGTCCCCGAGCCGGGAATGCCCAGTGCCAGCATCGGAAGCAACGCTGCCGTACCCGAGGCATGCGCCGCGGTTTCCGGCGCGAACACGCCCTCGATGCGGCCCTTGCCGAAACTGTCCTGATCCTTGGCGAAGCGCTTGGCGAGATTGTAACCCATGAACGAGGCGGCGATGGCGCCACCCGGCGTAATGCCGAGCCAGCAGCCGATGAACGAGGAGCGCAACAGTGTGACCCAGTATTTCGGCAGATCCATCCAGACTTTGAGGATGACACGCAGGCTGATGCCGGCGGCGTGACCACGCAGCGCAAGCCGCTCCTCCATCGTCAGCAGGATTTCGCTGATGCCGAACAGTCCGATCACCGCGACGAGAAAGTTGATGCCGCGCAGCAGATCGGTCGAGCCGAACGTCATGCGCAGTTGCCCGGAAATGGTGTCCATGCCGATGCCGGTCAGCAGCAGGCCGAGCGCCATCGAAATGATGGTCTTATGCTTGGCCTCGCGGCCAAGGCCGACGAACGAACAGAACGTCAGCAGATAGACCGCGAAGAATTCCGGCGGGCCAAATCGCAAAGCGAACGAGGAGATCATCGGTGCGAGGAACGTAATGAGCAGCACGGCACACAGCGAGCCGATGAACGACGAAGTGAATGCCGCCGTCAGCGCTTCAGCGGCGCGTCCCTGCTGCGCCATCGGATAGCCATCGAAGGTGGTGGCGACGGACCACGCCTCGCCCGGAATGTTGAACAGGATCGAGGTGATGGCGCCGCCGAACAACGCGCCCCAATAGATGCAGGACAGCATGACGATGGCCGATGTCGGGTCCATCGTGAATGTCAGCGGCAGCAGGATCGCGACGCCGTTTGGGCCGCCTAGCCCCGGCAACACGCCAACGAAGATGCCGAGCACCAGCCCGACCATCATCAAGAGCAGCGTCTTGCCCGTCAGCAGCACGGTGAAGCCGTGCAACAATAACCCGAATGCTTCCATCGTTCGTCCGTCCGAACTCTCGTTAGTAACCGAAGGCCGCTTCCAGCGGTCCCTTCGGCATGATGACGTCGAAAGCGATGTCGAAGGTCACGAACATCGCCGCAGTGAAAATGAAAGCCGTCAGCAGCGACTTCCACAGTGCGATGCGCCCGACCAGCCACATGAAACCGGCGGTCAGCAGGAAGCTTGCGACATAGAGGCCGAGGAACTGCATCATGACGCAGAACAGCAGCGTCGGCACGAACACCTGCAGCACACGGCGAAGCTGCGCGCGGGTGACAAACGTTTCCGCCGCCGCTGCGCGATTGCGCCGCGCCGCGAAGATGCCATAGAGACTCGCCGCACCGAGGATGACACAGAGATAGAACGGAAAATAACCCGCCTGCGGCCCTGATTCATCCCACGACATGCCGGTGCGCCAGTTGTCGTATCCCAGCACGCCGGCCAGTGCGAGCAGCAGCAGCGACACGACGACATCGACGGTCCCGGTACTGGCAACCGCCGGCGAGTCGGTTTCGGGCGCAGTCGGGTCTTCGACGACGATTTCGATATCTGAGGACATGGCTTGTTTCGATCGTTGGAAGCATTGAGCCTCACCCCGCTTACGGGGTGAGGTGGAATCGTTCAGCGATCCATGCAATTGGCGAATGTAGACCTCGCCCCGCAGACGGAGCGAGGGTACCTTGTCACTTGGCGACGAAGCCGGCCTCGGTCATCAGCGACTTGTTCTGCGCATCGTCTTCTTCGAGAAACTTGGTCATATCCTTGCCGGTGAGGAAGATCGGCTTCAGCGCCTGCTTCTCCATGTAATCCTTGTATTCCGGCGTCTCCGACACTTTCTTGAACAGATCGACGTAGAACGCGACCTGCTCCGGCGTTACCTTGCCCGGCAGGAACATCGCGCGCAGCATCAGATACTGCACGTCGAGCCCTTCCTCCTTGCAGGTCGGGATGTCATTCCACGACTGCGTCTCGGTGACTTTGGATTTGTAGGAGATGCGCTCCTTGTCGAACACGCACAGCGGACGGACCTGTCCGGCGCGCCAGACCTCGAGATTTTCCGACGGATTGTTGACGTTGGCATCGATGTGATTGCCGACCAACTGCGTCGCCGCCTCGCCGCCCGACTTGTAGGGCAGGTAAACGAACTTGGCGCCGGTGCGCTTTTCCATGAAGACGGTCAGAACCTGGTCTTCGCGCTTCGAACCGGTCCCGCCCATCTTGAACGGCGAACTCGACGCCTTCGCCGCGTCGATGAACTCCTTGACGTTCTTGTAGGGCTTGCCGGCATTGTCCCACAACACGAACTGGTCCATCGCGATCACCGCGACCGGTGTCAGCTCGCGCCAGTTGAAGGGAATCTTGGCCGAGAGCGGCAGCATGTAAATCAGCGAATATGCGATCAGCACCTTGTTGGAATCGCCGTCGCTCGACTTCATATAGATCAGGGCTTCGGCACCGGAAGCCGCGCCCTTGAGCGAGACCACCATCGGCTGCTTCATCAGATTGTTCTTCTGCACCGCCGCCTGAATCATGCGCGCCATCTGGTCGGACGCACCGCCCGCTCCCGCGGCAACGACGATTTCCACCGGCTTGGTCGGCTCCCACGCCAGCGCCGGAGTGCTGAGCAGAATGGCTGCACCGGCAGCCGCAATTTTCGCAAGTCGTCGCATCCGTTTCCTCCCTGTCGATTGTGTTTGCCCGGTTATGTCCGGATTTGTTCATCGCGCCGATTGATCGACTACGATGCGTCGCCGTTCAAAAGATCATTCCCCTTTCCAGACCGGTTTCCGTTTGGTCAGGAAAGCATCCATACCTTCGCGGAAGTCCGCGCTCATATACGCTTTAAGGATGAGATCCTCGCCCTCATCGCGCGACAGCGTCTTGCGGATGCGGCGGACCGCCTCCTTGGTCACCTCGAGCGTCAACGGCGCGTGACCGGCGAGCAGTTGCGCCGTCTCATCGGCGCGCCGTTGCAGCGTCTCGATATCCGCCACCACCTCGTTGAGGAGGCCGAGCGTCAACGCCTCGGGCGCTTCCACCAGTCGCGCGGTGAAGATGATGTCCTTGGTGCGCGCCGGTCCAAGCAACGCCGTCAAACGGCTGATGTTGGACATCGACAGGCAGTTGCCGAGCGTGCGCGCGATGGGAAAGCCGATCCGCGTCGTCGCCGTGCCGATCCGCAGGTCGCAACAGGCTGCGATGCCTGCGCCGCCGCCAGTGCAAGCCCCGGCAATGGCAGCGATGGTCGGTACGCGGCAGGACTCCAGCGTGCCGAACACGCGGTCGATCCGCGCCTCATAGTCAAGCGCGTCCTGCGCTGTCTTGAAGGCACGAAATTGCGAAATATCGGTGCCGGAGGCGAATGCCTTGTCGCCCGCGCCAGTCAGGATGATGACCTTGATCGAACGATCGGCATTGGCCTGCTCGCAGATCGCCGCAAGCCGCTCGTACATCGCGAACGTCATGGCGTTGCGCGCCTGCGGCCGATTGAAGGTGACCCGCGCGATGCCATCGGTCACGGAATAGAGCAGATCGTCAGTCGCCGGCACCACCACGTTCATCAGCCTGTGTTCTTTCCTGTTGGACGCTCCGCGCGTGGAATAAGTTCCCGAGAGACGTCCCCCGGTAGCGGCCGCAACGGCGATGCTACGCGACCGCGCTCTGCGGTTGCACCATCGGCATGGTATCCTGTCGCTTGAGAATATCCATCGCCGCCAGCACGCCGCCCTTCTGGTGCGGAATGCCCGCGAGATCCAATCCCATTTCGACACCGGCCAAGGTGCCCATCAGCATCAGGTCGTTAAAGTGGCCGATATGGCCGATGCGGAACGCCTTGCCCTTCAACTTGGCAAGCCCCGTCCCGAGCGACATATCGAACTTCTCCAGCACGATCTTGCGAAACTCGTCGGCATCGTGCCCTTGCGGCACCATCACGGCGGTCAGCGCCGGTGAATAGTCCGCCGGCTCCTGACAGACCAACTCGAGGCCCCAGACCCGTACCGCCGCCCGGGTGGCCGCGCCGTGCCGCTTGTGGCGGGCGAAGACATTGGCCAGCCCCTCCTCGTGCAGCATGGCGATGGCTTCCTTGAGGCCGTAAAGCAGGTTGGTCGCCGGCGTATAGGGCCAGGACCCGGCCTTGTTGGCGGCAACGATGTCGTGCCAGTCCCAATAGGAGCGGACCGAGCTGTTGGCCTTGGCAGCCGCCAGCGCCTTTTCCGAGACGGCATTGAAGCCGAGCCCCGGCGGCAGCATCAGGCCCTTCTGCGAGCCGCTGACGCTGACATCGACGCCCCAGGCGTCGTGTTCGTATTCCAGCGAACCGAGGCCAGAGACGGTATCGACCATCAGCAGCGCCGGATGCTTGGCCCGATCCATTGCGGCCCGGACTTCCGGAATATGGCTGATACAGGAGGTCGAGGTCTCGTTATGAACCACCATGACCGCCTTGATCCGGTGCGCCTTGTCCGCGACCAGCCGCGCCTCGATCTCCTTAACGTTGGTGCCCCGGCGCCAGTCGCCCGGCACCATGTCGACGTCCAGCTTGCAGCGATCTGCCAGTCGCCGCCACAGCATGGCGAACTGCCCGGTTTCGGTCATCAGCACCTTGTCGCCGGGCGACAGCGCATTGACGATGGCGGCTTCCCACGCTCCCGTGCCCGACGACGGAAAGATGATCACCGGCTGGGTGGTGCGGAAAACGCTCTGGGAGGCCTTCAGGACCTCGAAACCGAGTTCGGCGAACTCCGGGCCGCGATGGTCGATGGTCGGCATGTCCATGGCCCGCAGCACGCGGTCCGGCACATTGGTCGGTCCCGGAATCTGGAGAAAATGCCTCCCGGTATGCAACGCCATCTCAGTCTCTCCTGTCCATTTTGCATTCAAAACTTCACTGAAATGATCGAATGCCGTCAGGAGTGTATTCAGATTTCGCTTCGAAACAACTGAAAAACCGGCTAAACATACCGGCGAGGCGCAATTTCGAGGGCATTATTGACATTTTTGCGTTCTTTATGTCCTCGAGACAACCATCGAGGTGATCGATTTTGAATAATCTGATGCGCATCGGAAGCTATGAGCCGGACGAGGATCAACCCGCCTCCCTGCACGACGATATCCTCGTCAGGCTGCGGGACTTCATCGTCGAGGGCCACCTGCCGTCGGGCGCCCGCATCCCCGAGCGCGAGCTGTGCGCGCGTTTCAACGTGTCACGCACGCCGCTCCGTGAGGCACTGAAGGTATTGGCCGCAGAGGGCCTGGTTGAACTGCTGCCGAACCGTGGCGCGCGCGTCCGGGCCTTTACCGAGGCCGGTATCCGCCATCTGTTCGAAGTCATCGCCGGGCTCGATTTTGTCGCCGGCCGCCTCGCCTGCGCGCGCATCTCGGATGACGGCATCGCCGCCATCGAGCGGCTGCACCTCGATATGTACACCAGCTATTTGCGGCGCGAACTGACCGACTATTTCCGCCTCAACCAGATGATTCATCAGTCGATCGTCGATGCTGCGGACAATCCGATACTGAGCGCCAACTACGCCAGCGCCAACGCAGTGATCCGGCGATTGCGCTACTCTGCCAATCTCAAGTCCGAACGCTTAAGCGATGCGATGCGCGAACACGAGGCCATCATCGATGCGTTGCGCCGGCGGGCCGGTGAAGAGCTCGGTCTGCTGATGTTCGAGCACATGCGCGAGAAATGCGAAGCGGTCTGCGACTATCTGCGCGAGCAGCAGGCGACCGAGCAGCCCGCGGAAACACCGCGCCTGCAATCGAGCGAGACCTGACGTTGGCATCGACCGCAGACAACCGGCCCAAGGCCGACGATGGCGGGGCCCTCGCCGCGCGACTCAGGCGCGAAATCAGCGGCGATGTGCTGTTCGACCGCTTCAGCCGCGGCCGTTACGCTACCGATGCCTCGTTCTACCAGATCATGCCGTTTGGCGTCGTGGTGCCGCGCACCGTCGACGATGCCTTGCGTGCACTGGCGATTGCACGCGACGCCGGACGGATGGTGACGCCCCGCGGCGGCGGCACCTCACAATGCGGCCAGACTATCAATGAAGGCATCGTCATCGATGTTTCGAAACATCTGAACAAGATCATCTCGCTCGATGTCGCGAGCCGCACCTGCGTCGTCGAGCCGGGAATCGTGCTCGACGATCTCAACCGGCAACTGAAGAAGCACGGCCTGTGGTTTCCGGTCGATGTCTCGACCGCGTCGCGCGCCACCATCGGCGGCATGGCCGGAAACAATTCCTGCGGCGGCCGCTCGCTGCGCTATGGCACCATGCGTGACAATACGCTGTCGATGCAGGCGGCGCTGGCCGATGGCACGCTATTGCATTTCGGGCCGGTCGATCGCGAAACCGCGCAGCGTGACGCCAGCTATGCCGGAGCCGATCTGTTTCGCGACATGCTGGCGCTCGGCGAACGCGAAGCCGCCGAAATCGCCGAACGCTTTCCCAAGGTGCAGCGCCGCGTCGGCGGCTACAACCTCGATGCGCTGACGCCGCGCAACCTGCCGAACAATCTGGCGCACCTGCTGGTCGGCTCCGAAGGCACCCTGGCTTTCACCACCCAGGTCGAATTGAAGTTATGGCCGGTGATCCGCACCAAGGCGGTCGGCGTCTGCCATTTCGGCAGCTTCTATGAGGCGATGGATGCCGCACAACATCTGGTCAAGCTGAAGCCCATCGCCGTCGAACTGGTCGATCGCACCATGATCGCGCTCGGCCGCGACATCGCGATGTTCCAGCCGATCATCGATGCCACCGTGCGCGGCGATCCCGATGCGATCCTCGTCGTCGAATTCGCCGAAGACGATCAGGCCGAGAACCTGCGCCGTCTGCGCCAGCTTGGCGAGACGATGGCCGATCTCGGCTTCGGCTGGAACAACCCGCCGCGCAAATGGGGCGGCGTCGTCGACGTCACCGAGCCGGCACTGCAAACCGGCATTGCCGAATTCCGCGCCGCCGGCCTCAACGTCATGATGTCGATGAAGGAAGCCGGCAAGCCAGTCTCCTTCGTCGAGGATTGCGCGGTGCCGCTGCCGCATCTTGCCGACTATACCGAGCGGCTGAATCGCATCTTCGCCAAGCACGGCACGCGCGGCACCATGTACGCCCACGCCTCCGAAGGCTGCCTGCACGTCCGGCCGGTGCTCAATCTCAAGCTCGACAAAGACGTCAAGGCGATGCGGGCCATCGCCGAAGAAACCTTTGCCATGGTGCGCGAGTACAAGGGCTCGCATTCCGGAGAGCACGGCGACGGACTCGTTCGTTCGGAATTTCACGAGTCGATGTTCGGCGCGCGCATCGTGCAGGACTTCAAGGAGATCAAGCAGCGCTTCGATCCGGATAACGTGCTCAACCCGGGCAAGATCGTCGATCCGCCACGAATGGACGATCGCTCGCTGTTTCGCTATCCGCCGGATTATCAGGTTACCGAGTTCAAGACAGTGCTCGACTGGTCGGCCTATCCCGGCGCGGGCGGCGGTTTCCAGGGCGCCGTCGAGATGTGTAACAACAATGGCGCCTGCCGCAAACTCGAAGGCGGCGTGATGTGCCCGTCCTATCGCGCGACCCGCAATGAGACGGATGTCACGCGCGGCCGCGCCAATACCCTGCGGCTGGCGATTTCCGGGCAACTCGGTCCCGACGCTCTCGCCTCCGACGAGATGGCAGAAACGCTGAAGCTTTGCGTTTCCTGCAAAGCCTGCCGCCGCGAATGCCCGACCGGCGTCGACATGGCCAAGATGAAGATCGAGGTGCTAGCGGCGCGCGTCGCCAAACACGGCCTGTCGCTGCGCGACCGGATGGTCGGCTACCTGCCACACTATGCGGCACTCGCCTCGCGGTTTGCCCCGCTGGCGAACATCCGGAACAAAAGCCGCCTGCTGCGCATCGCGCTGGAAAAGATCGCCGGCATCAGCGCGCGGCGCGATTTGCCGGAATGGCGTCGCGACGTCTTTGCGCCGGACGCCGAGGTGTTTGGCCCGGCCGATGGCGCGGAAGTGGTGTTGTTCGCCGACACGTTCAACTGTCACTTCGAGCGCGAGAACCTCGACGCCGCATTGCAGGTGTTGATCGCCGGCGGCTATCGCGTGCATCTTCCGCGCGCCGCCGATCGCAAGCCGATGTGCTGCGGCCGCACCTTCCTCTCCGCCGGACTGGTATCCGAAGCACGCGTTGAACTGGATCGGCTGGTGGCGACCTATGCACCGTTCGCGTCCCGCGGCGTGCCGATCCTCGGGCTGGAGCCGAGTTGCCTTTTGACCCTGCGCGATGAACTGCTGTCGCTGCGCTCAGACGACACCGCCAAAACCATCAGCGCCCATGCGCTGCTGTTTGAGGAGTTTCTCGCGCGCGAGGCTGCGAGCGGCCGCCTGCGCCTGCCGCTGCGGCCCCTTGTCGCCAAAGCCAAGGTGCACGGCCATTGCCACCAAAAGGCTTTCGACGCCTTCACGCCGGTGATGAAAGTGCTGCGTCTCATCCCCGATCTGGACGTCAGCGTTATCGAATCCAGTTGCTGCGGCATGGCCGGTGCGTTCGGCTACGGCGCCGATACTTACGACGCCTCGATGCAGATGGCCGAACTTTCGCTGCTGCCGGCCGTCCGCGGCGCGGAAGCCGGCACCCTCATTGTCGCCGACGGCACTTCGTGCCGCCACCAGATCAAAGATGGCGCCAATCGTTCGGCGTTGCATGTCGCGCGCGTGCTCGCACTGAGCCTCGACAACACGCAAGCCAATCCTTAAGCACAGGTATCAACCAAAGGAACTTTCGATGACCGATCTAACACTTGCAACAGCCCAGAAAATTCTCGACGCCGCGCTCGCCAAGGCCGCCGAGATGAAATTGAAGCCGCTGGTGATCACCGTGCTCGACACGCGAGGCTGCGTCAAAGTGCTGGTGAACCAGGATGGCACCAGCCTGAAGCGCGGCGAAATCGCGCATGGCAAGGCCTACGGTGCGCTGGCGCTGGGGATCGGATCGCGCGCGATCTTCAAGCGCGCCCAGGAGCAGGCCTATTTCGTCAGTGCCGTGAACGAACTCGCGCAAGGCGCACTGGTGCCGGTGCCGGGCGGCGTTCTCATCAAGGACGCCAGCGGCAAGCTGCTCGGTGCCGTCGGCATCAGCGGCGACACCTCTGACAACGACGAAATCTGCGCCGTCGCCGGCATCACCGCCGCGGGACTCAAGGCCGACGCCGGCTAGCATCGCGCAAGACAGCAACGACAACCGCACCGTGGCCGGGCTCGTCCCGGCCATGCCAGCTTCCGGCTCCGGCATGTCGCATCTTACCCGATGCGGCGCTCGCGACCCTTCCAGAACGGATCGCGCACCGCGCGGCGCAATAACTTGCCGACCGGACTCTTTGGCACCTCGTCGATGAAGTGCACCGACTTCGGCACCTTGTACCCGGCGAGACGATCCTTGGCGAAGCCTATCAGGGCCGCATCGTCGGCCCGCTGGCCGGCACGCAACGCCACGAATGCAGCAACTGCTTCGCCCCATTTGTCATCGGGAATACCGACAACGACGACTTCACGTACCGCCGGATGCGCCGCCAGCACATCCTCAACCTCACGCGGATACACATTGTAGCCGCCGGTGACGATCATGTCCGATGTGCGATCGACGAGGTAGAGATAACCATCGTCATCGAAGCGGCCGACGTCGCGAGTGCGGATCCAGCCCCCGGGCAGAAACGTTTGTGCATTGAGATCGTCGGCGTTGTAGTAGCCACGCATGGCGAACGGCGCGCGCAGCGCGATCTCGCCTGCCTCACCCGGCGCGACATCGTTGCCTTCCTCGTCGACCAACCGAATCTCGCAGTCGATGCTGGGGCGACCGCATGCCGCCAACCGCTTGTCGGCGTGCGGGCCCACATGATCTTCCATCCGCAAATGCGTGATGAAGACCGGCGCCTCGGATTGCCCGTAATATTGCAGGAACCGCGGCCCCCATAATTTCAACGCACGTTCGATGGTCGGCCGCGGCATCGGCGAAGCGCCGTAGACGATCGACCTCACCGAGCGCATGTCAACCTGTTCGATACCAGGATGGTCCAGCAGCATGCCGATCATCGTCGGCACCAGATTGAGCGCCGTCGGTTTCCATCGCTCGATGGCATCGAGATAGGACGCCGGCGTGAATCCGGGCAATACGGCGGCGGTGCCGCCATTGATCCAATACGGCACGACAAAGCAGCCGCTGGCATGGATCATCGAGGCGGCATGCAACATGATATCGCCTTCCTTGATCTCAAGGTTGGCGCAGATGTTCATCGTCATCGCGGCCCAGCTGGCCTGCGTATGCTCGACCGCCTTCAGCCGACCCGTGGTACCGGATGTGAAGATGGTGATGACGATATCGTCCGGCTCCGGTCTGCGCTCCGGCGCCGTTTGCGGCTGGCTTTTCGCCACGTAGAGCAGATCGTTCGGGTCGGTTGGATCGCCGATGCAGATCGTCTTCAGTCCCGGCATCGATTGCGCCAGCTCTTGCGCGCGGGGCTTGAGATCCATGCCATGGAGCAGGATATCGGCGCCGGCCCCCTCGAGCATCTGCTTCTGCTCAACCGCCGACAGCCGCGCGTTCAGCGGCACCCGCGACAACCTCGCCTTGGCAAAAGCGAAATCCACCGGGATGGTGAAGACCGAATTGTTCAGCAACAGCCCGACGCGACGCCCGACCGCGAGTCCCATGATCGCGATAAATGCGTTAGCGATCTGGTTGGAGAGTTGATCGACCTGCGTGAAGGTGAGCTTGTCGTTGCCATACATGATGGCAGTTTTCGGCCCGTAGAAGACCGCGCCCCGCCGAACCAGTTCCGTCATCAGCATGGCAACCTCCCCCGCAGTGTTGAACGCCAGGACGCCGATCAGCGCCCCGGCCAGGATGGCTTGCGTTTCTCGCCGAACGCCTTGAGGCCTTCCTTGGCATCTTCGGTCATGGCCAGCAGTGCGATCTGGCTTTCGGTGTAGGCAATCGCCTCATCGAACGACATCGCCGCGATAGCGCGCATGGCATATTTGCCGCGACGAATCGCGGTCGGCGACTTGTCCGTGATACGACCGATCAGCCAATCGAGCTTGGCGTCGAGTTCGGCGGCAGGCGCGATATGATTGAGCAAGCCTGCGGACATCGCGGCCCGCGCGTCGAACGGCTCACCGGTCAGCGACCATTCGTTGATCAGGCGGCGCGGCGCGATCGATTGCAGCAGACTCATCACCTGCATCGGGAACACGCCGACCTTGACCTCCGGCAAACCGAACAGTACGTGATCCGCCGCCACCGCCATATCGGTCATGCACAGCAGGCCCATGCCGCCGGCCATGCAAACGCCGTTGACGCGCGCGATCGCCGGCTTGGTGGCGTTCTGCGACAACCTCAGCAGGTCGGCATAATCGACATTGGGACGCGAGAAATCCATCGCGAAGGCGCCGCCGGTGTTCTGCAGATCCGCGCCGGCACAGAAGGCCTTGTCGCCGGCGCCGGTCAGGACGATCACGCGTACCTTCGGATCGTCATGGGCCTCGCGATAGCCTCGAACGATACCCGCGATCACCTCGGCATTCAGTGCATTGCGCTTTTCCGGCCGATTGATCGTGATCCACAGCGCCTGCCCGCGCTTCTCCAGCAAAACACTCTTATTTTCAGTCATAACTCGATCCGCTTATGATGCCGCTTGAGCACCCGTTTCAATTGCGGCGACAATCCTGCCGGTCGTCACCTGCTCGCCCTCTTCGACGGCGAGCTCGGCGATGATGCCTGAAACCGACGCGACATGCACGTGCTCCATTTTCATGGCTTCGAGCGTGACGATGGGCTGCCCGGCTTCGACCCGCTCGCCCGGCTTCACCAGCACGGCGACGACACGGCCATTCATCGCCGCCCGCACCTTGCCGTCGCCGCCATTCTTGGCGGCTCGCTCCGGCGCCGCGCGCGTCAGATCACGGATCGTGATTGTTTCACCTTGCCGCAGCATGTAAAGATGTTCTCCGTCGCGCCGAAAGCGCACGGACTCGGACAGCCCATCAATGCTGAAGCGGATGTTGCGCTCGTCCAGTTGTTCGACGGTCAGACGATGGGCATGCTCATCCAGATTGGCGACGTAGTGACCGTCACGTTCGCGCACGATCTCCACGTCATGCGCCTTGCCGTCGAGATGCAAGCGCATCGCAATGGGAAACGTCGCCGCCAGCGACCGCCCGGGCCGCCACGGCGGCGCGTGGCGATCGGTGACGTAGAATAACAGCGCCGCGAGCGCCGCAACCGGCGGCTGACCATGATCGCGCGGCATAAGCAGCGCAGCGGTGTTTTCGCCGATGAACGCGGTCGTCGCGCCCCCCTTGGCGAACACATCATGACGCAGGCATGACGCCAGAAACGCCTGATTGGTGATGACACCAAACGCGACCGTCTGTTCCATGCCGTGGATCAGCTTGCGCCGCGCTTCGTCACGCGTCGCGCCATGCGCGATCACCTTGGCGATCATCGAATCGTAGAACGGCGGGATCTCGATGCCGGATTGCAAGGCGTGCTCGACACGAAGATCATCGGCCGGTTGCCAATCCAGCATGCGGCCGGACTGCGGCATGAAATCATGCCGCGCGTCTTCCGAACAAAGCCGCACCTCGATGGCATGACCGGAAAATTTCACATCATCCTGCACGATGCCCAGCGGCTCACCACCGGCGATGCGCAGCTGCAGTTCGACCAGATCGAGACCGGTGATAGCCTCAGTAACCGGATGCTCGACCTGCAGCCGGGTATTCATCTCCATGAAATAGAACGCGCCGGAGGGATCGAGCAGGAACTCCAGCGTTCCGGCACCTTCGTAGCCAATGGCCTTGACCGCCTTGACGGCAATCTCGCCCATCCGCGCCCGCAACTCGGGCGACACTGCCGGAGACGGCGCCTCTTCGATCAGCTTCTGATGCCGCCGCTGCACCGAGCAATCGCGCTCGCCGAGGTGGATGGCGTTGCCGTACCGATCGCCGAACACCTGTATCTCGATATGGCGCGGGTCGACGATGGCACGTTCGAGGATAACGGTGGGATCGCCGAAGGCGCTTTGCGCTTCGGAACGCGCGCTGCGCAGGCTCGACGCGAAAACAGCAGCATCCGACACCAACCGCATGCCGCGGCCGCCGCCGCCCGCCACCGCCTTGATCATCACCGGAAAGCCGATGCGTTCAGCTTCGGCGAGCATGGTGGCGTCGGATTGATCCTCGCCCTGATAGCCTGGCACGCAAGGCACGCCGGCATTCTGCATGATCGCCTTGGCGCCTGCCTTGTTCCCCATCGCCGCGATGGCGTCCGGTGAAGGCCCGATGAACACCAGTCCGGCATCGCGGCAGGCCGCGGCGAAATCCTCGTTCTCGGCGAGGAAGCCATAACCGGGATGCACGGCGTCGGCACCGGTCGCTTTCGCCGCGGCAACGATGGCATCGATGTGCAGATAGGATTGCGACGGTAGCGGCTCGCCTATGCGCACCGCCTGATCCGCGGCAAGCACGTGCAGCGCATTGGCATCGGCATCGGAATAAACCGCGACCGTCGCGAAGCCGAGGCGACGTGCCGTGCGCATCACTCGCAGCGCGATCTCGCCGCGATTGGCAATGAGAATCTTGCGGAATGGCGTTCGCTTCAAAGTCTGGGCAGAACTCATGGCCGCGCCACCGAGAACTGCATCCGCTGCGGGGTGCGTGCATCGGCTTCGCGGCAGATCGCCAGCACTTCTGCCAGTACGTCCCGCGTGTCGCGCGGATCGATCACACCGTCGTCGAGCACGCGGGCACTAGTCGAGAACACATCCATCTGGCCATCAAACACCGAGGTAATCTTGGCCTTCATCGCGTCGAGCTTGTCGCGCTCGATCGGTTTGCCCTTGCGGGCGGCGGCGGCCTCGGTAACGATCGCCATGGTCTCGGCCGCCTGCTCACCGCCCATCACCGCGGTCTTGGCATTCGGCCACGAAAAGCAGAAGCGCGGGTGGAAACCACGACCGCACATGCCGTAATTGCCCGCGCCGAACGAGGCGCCGCAATAGATGGTGATCTGCGGCACTGTCGCGCTGGTCACCGCCTGAATCATCTTGGAGCCGTGCTTGATCATGCCGGCCTCCTCATAGGCCTTGCCGACCATGTAACCCGTGGTATTGTTGAGATAGAGCAGCGGCGTGCGCGACTGGCAGCAGGCCTGAATGAAGTGCGTTGCCTTGTTGGCGCCCGCCGGATCGAGCGGGCCATTGTTAGTGATGATGCCAATGGCAAAGCCTTCGATGCGCGCCTGCCCGCAGACCGTCGCCGGGCCATAGTTTGCGCCGAACTCGGTGAAGTCCGAGTCATCGACAAACCTCGCGATAGCCTGCCGCATATCCACCGGCCGCTTGTGATCCATCGGCATGATGCCAAGCAGTTCTTCGGCGTCGTAACGCGGCGGCCGAACGCCGAGTCGATCCGCGAGCTGCGATGGTCGGTCCCAGTCGAGACCCGCCATGATGTCGCGGGCAATGCGCAATGCATCGCGATCGTCCTCGGCGAGGTAATCGCCGAGCCCGGAAATACTGGTGTGCATCTCGGCGCCGCCAAGCTCCTCCTCGGTCGCGATCTCACCGGTCGCAGCCTTGAGCAGCGGCGGCCCAGCAAGAAAGGCACGGGTGCGGCCGCGGACCATGACGATGTAATCCGACAGTCCGGTCTGATACGCGCCGCCGGCAGTGGACGAGCCGTGCGTCACCGTCACGACCGGTAATCCGGCCGCCGACATCCGTGCCAGATTGCGGAAGATGTTGCCGCCGCGCACGAAATCTTCGACACGATAGCGCAGCAGATTGGCGCCGGCACTTTCCACGAGTTGCACGTAAGGCAGCTTGTTTTCCAGCGCCAATTCCTGCACGCGCAGCGTCTTGTCGAGACCGTAAGGCTGCAACGCGCCGGCATCGATGCCCGAGTCGTTGGCGCTGACCATGCAGCGAATCCCGGAGACAAATCCAATGCCGGCGACGACGCCGCCGCCGGGCACGCTCTTGTCCGCATCCGGAACATCGAACATGTAGCCGGCCAGCGTCGACAGTTCGATGAACGGCGTGCCGGGGTCCAGCACCAGCGCGACACGCTCGCGTGGCAGCAACTGGCCGCGCTTGTGAAAGCGCTCCTTGGCTGCCGCCGACGCAGCGCGGCTGCGTGCTTCCAGGATGCGCATCCGCTCGATCAGCGCCAACATCCCAGCTCGATTGGCCTTGTAGGCGTCGCTACCTTGCGCAATCGTCGATTCAATCACTGCCATGTTGGAACTGAGCTTTCTAAACCAAGAGAACTATCCTTTGTCATTCCGGGCTGGCCGCAAAGTGATCGCGCCCCGGAATGACGACACGTCATGATCAACCCTGAGCGAAGTGTTCGCTGAACTGCTGGCGCAGTTCGACCTTACGCAGCTTGCCGGTGGCCGTCATCGGCATCTCGTCGAGAATCTTGACCAACTTCGGCACCTGGAAGCCGCCGAGATACTTGCGGCAATGCTCGGCAATACCTGCCTCGTCCGCCTGCGCGCCGGGCTTGAGTTTGACGAACGCCGTCACAGCCTCGCCCCATTGCGGATGCGGCAATCCCACTACCGCCGCATTCAGAACGGCGGGATGCGCCAGCAGCGTCTCCTCGATCTTGATCGACGCGACGTTCTCGCCACCCGACTTGATCATGTCCTTCTTGCGATCGACGAACAGTACTTCACCATGTTCGTCGATCATCGCGAGATCGCCGGTATGATGCCAGCCAAAGCGGCGCGAGTCCTCCGTCGCCTTGGGATCCTTGTAATAGCCCAGCATCACGTTGGGTCCGCGATGCACCAGCTCGCCGACTTGTCCCGGCGGCAGCAGGCGGCCATCGTCATCCATGATCGCCGTTTCGTTGACGATCATCGACTCGCCCCAGTAATTGCCGAAGCGTTGCAACTGCCGATCCGGTTGCGACATGGTAGTCGCCGGATACATCTCGGTCTGCCCGCTCGGCAGCACGAAATTCGGGCACAGTTCGGCGATGCAACGCTCGATCAGCGGCTTCGACATCGGCGCCATGGTGTAGATGCAAGTCTCGAGGCTCGACAGGTCCACTTCCTTTCGACGCGGATGATCGAGGATAACCTGATACATCAGCGGCAGTCCGATGAAGAAACTTAGCTTGTCGCGGTCGATGGCGTCGAGGCAAGCTACCGGATCGAAGCCGCGCATCAGCGCCATCTTGCCGCCGACCGAAAGGAAACTCAGCAGCACGACGTGCGCCGCGCAATGGAACAGCGGAAATTGGCCGGTGATGCCGGAGTTGCGGTCGAGATGCATTTCGATGGCATTGCTCATCGCCGCCATCACCACCGCAAGATGGCAATGCATCGCGCCCTTCGGACGCGACGTCGTACCGCTGGTGTAAATGATCATCGCCAGATCGCGGTCGTCGAAGGCGATTTCGGGTTCGACGTCGGATTGACCTTCGAGCAGCGCATTGAATTCTTGCAGGCCCTGTTTGGCAGCGTTGCCGGCCAAATCGACGGCGATCAGATCAATGCCGCGCTTCTCCAGCGCCGCCCGACGATCCGGTTGCGCATGCAGATTATCGTCAATCAATGCGAAGCGCACTTCGGCATGATCGAGGATGAACCCCATGTCATCGGGGCCGAGCATGGTGTTGATCGGGACCCACACCAGGCCGGCGCGGTGAATGCCGAACAGCGCTTTGACGAATTCCACCGAGTTGTTGCATACCGTGGAAATCTTCTCGCCGGGCTTAAGCCCACGCGACACCAGATAGTTGGCGAAGCGATTGGCGTCACGCTCCAGCTCGGTATAGGTCACACGACGCGCCCCATCCGTCAGCGCAATGCGTTGTGGAAATCGGCGCGCGGCGCGCTTGAGGATATCGCCGATCGCTACGCGGCCAATACGGCCCGGACCCGGTACCCCACCGGTTGCGGCCAGATTGCTCATCTTCACTCCTCCCTCAATCAAGTGCCCTCAAGTGTCATTGCGAGAAGCCGCAGCTATGAAGCAATCCAGCTCGTTTTTGTTGCTTTCTGGAATGCTTCGCTGCGCTCGCAATGATGCGTGGCATTCATTCAATGACTGCGAATGCCGAAAATCTGTCTGGCTTCGGCCGGGCTGGCGATCTCGCGCCCGGCCTGCCGCGCATATTTCGCCATGGTCTCGATCAGCTGCCCGTTCGACGTCACCTTGCTGCCGTCCGGCCGATAGAAGGTGTCCTCAAGGCCGGTACGCAGGTGACCGCCCAATTCGGCACAGCGCTGATGCAGCGGCCAGATCTCAGCGCGGCCGATTGCAGTGACTTGCCAATTGGCTTCCGGCAATTTCAACTTGAGCAGGATCGGCAGCAACTCCGGATCGGCCGGCATGCCGGAGGCGACGCCCATAACGAAATTGTATTCCAGCGGCCCGGAATACATGCCGGTCTGCCTATACATGCCGACACAACGCACGATGCCGACATCGAAGCATTCGAACTCCGGAAGCGTATTCGCTGCCTTCATCACGTCGAGATAATCCTGCACCTTCTCGACAGCGTTATCGAACAGCATCGGCGGCCACGCCCAGGTATTGTCGGCCTTCACCTTGAGATAGTTCAACGAGCCGGCATTGCAGGCTGCCATTTCCGGCTTGGTCTCGCGCACGCAATCGAGCGCGCCGCCGTAGTTGGGACCCGACGTACCCGTGGTGTGATTCATGATGACGCCGGGACAGGCCTCACGGATCGCCTGCTGGATTTCACGCGAGACATTGATGTCCCATGACGGCAGATGCCCCTTGTTCGGCGCCTGCTGACGCAAGTGAATATGCATGACGCTGGCGCCCGCATCGAAGGCCGCCCTGGCCTCGCGCGCCATTTCCTCGGGCGTCACCGGCACGTTGTGCTGCTTGGGATCGGTGAGCACGCCATTCAGCGCACAGGTGATGACGGCTTTGTCGCTCATGCGGGAAATGCCTCTGCTGCCGGCCGGAAACAGCAGGCATGATGCGGGGCGGTCCACCGTCCATCTTGCGTCAAGCCGCTATCTTCGAAAGCTGCGTCAGCGGCGTATCAGGAACGGCCCGGCCGGAGATCGGCAAGCGTCGCGCGCGATGAATCGCTGCGATAGATCGCGAGATCGCGCGAGCCGGAGAAGATCGCGCGCGGCTGCAATCCATAGAAGCGGCGGATCGAGTGACTGAAGTGCGTCGAATCCGGATAACCGATATCCTGCGCCAGATGCGCGAGATTGATATCCTCGTTGACGAAATGCAACAGATGTCGCGCCCGCTTCCAGGCCCGGAACGCGCGAAACGAGATGCCGGTCTGGTCCTTGAACAGGTGCAGGAAGCGCGATTGCGACAGATGCACCGACGCCGCGCAATCGGCCGCCGTTACGGCGGTACCCGAGAAATCGCCCAAGCGAACGATGGCGCGCGCGATGCGCGCATCGATCGGCCGCGTATCCAGTTGTTCACCGAAGAAGATGGTATCGAACTCGCTGGTGGTGAAGCCATTGCGCCGTCCGGTAATGCGCAGCGCTTCGTAAGCGCCGCGAATGCGCGAGGCGATCGCGCTGCCGGCCGTTCCAGACAGGCGCGCGGCCAACGCCTGCAGCGCCCTGACCGTCACAGTCTCCGGTTCGATCACCAAACATATCACCGAGGGATGTTCGCTTTCAACGCTGTGGGCGACATAGGGCATCACCACCGCCATCTCGCCTGCGCGAGCGCGACCGCCTTGCGTGACACAAATATCGCCCTGCAGCGCGACGTAGATGGCGAACCCGCCGCTGGTGCGTTGCCGCGGCCGCCCCAGCAGCCCGGCGTAAAACACCCGCTCCGGGCTGATCAGCATCAAATGCTTGGAATCCCGGCGAATGCCGTCGTCCATATCCGTCCCTCCCGGGAACGCTGTTGCTTGTGCGCGTCGTCGCGTCGCTCTCTCTGGAGCGCCCCAAGCATACAGACTTCGGACCGGATGTCACCGCCGATAAGTGCCAGAAAAGACCCGCAATTCAGCCCGTGCGACGAAGCACCGCGTCAGGCACGCCGCGGCACGTTCTGCTGCTCGCTCGCCAGCGTTTCCGCGGCAACCGCACGCTGGTAGCCTTCACGCTGCTGCAACCGCTCCCAGTAAGCAGCGACGTTAGGCCCAAAATCCTTGGCGAGGCCGATGTTCTCAGCGAGCCGCAAGGCATAGCCGACGACGATGTCGGCGGCGGTGAACCGCCCGGCGCATAGCGTTTCGGACTGCCCTGTCGCGGCCTCGACGGCGCGGAGCCGGCCGAGGAACCATTTGGCGTAGTCGCCTACCACCTGCGGATTGCGCCGTTCTTCCGGCTCTAGCTGGCCGTAACGCAGCACCAGCGTCTGAGGGAAGGTCAGCGTCGCATCGCTGAAATACATCCAATTAAGGAATGCGCCATAGGCGGCCTCCTCGACGCCGACGGTCAGCGGCGTCGGACCGTGACGGGTACCGAGATAGTGACAAATTCCGGATGACTCCGTCATCCGCGTCTCACCGTCGATCAGAAACGGGATGGTGCCGAGCGGATTGATGCCGAGATATTCCTTGGCGAAGACGCGCGGCGGAAACGGCAGCATCTTGAGGTCATAGGGCAACCCCATTTCTTCCAGCATCCAGAGCGGGCGAAACGAACGCGCCGCGAAGCAGTGGTAGAGCGTCATCATCAGCGCATGTCCCTATTTCTGACCTCGGCCCGGCAGCGTGCCCATCATCTTGCAAAGGATCGAGAGCATCACCTCGTCGGCGCCGCCACCGATTGACGTCAGGCGGCTGTCGCGATAGGCGCGGCTCACCGGTGTCTCATTCATGAATCCCATACCGCCCCAATATTGCAGGCAGGCATCGGTCAACTCACGGCCGAGGCGCCCGGCCCGCAGCTTGGCCATCGTCGCCAGTTTGGTCACATCCTGGCCGGCTATCAAGGCTTCCGCCGCGCGATAGATCAGCGAGCGCAACAATTCCACCTCGGTCTGCATTTCCGCAAGCTTGAAGTGCACCACCTGATTGTCGAGGATGCTTTGGCCGAATGCCTTGCGGTTGCGAGTGTATTCGATCGTCTCATCGATGGTGAGTTCATGCGCCTTCAGACATGCCGCAGCACCCCACAGGCGCTCCTCCTGAAATTGCACCATCTGATAGGTGAAGCCCTGCCCCTCCTCACCGATGCGGTTGCGCTTGGGCACCCGCACGTCCTCGAAGAAAATCTGCGCGGTATCGGATGAGCGCATACCAAGCTTGTCAAGCTTGCGCGCGACGTTGACGCCCTTGGTTTTCATCGGCACGCAGATCAGAGATTTATTGCGATGGACGGGGCCGTCGCTGGTATTGGCGAGCAGACAAATCCAGTCGGCCTGCGTGCCATTGGTGATCCACATCTTGCCGCCGTTGATGACGTAGTCATCGCCATCGGAACGCGCATAGGTCTTGATCGAGGCCACATCCGAACCCGCGCCTGGCTCCGACACGCCGATAGATGTCACCGCGTCACCGGCAATGGCCGGCACCAGAAATTCTTTCCGCACCTCGTCGGAACCGAACCGCGCCAGCGCCGGTGTCGCCATATCGGTTTGCACGCCGATCGCCATAGGAATGCCGCCGCAGCGGATAGCGCCGAGTTCTTCCGCCATCATCAACGCGTAGCTGTAGTCCAGCCCCTGACCGCCATATTCCACTGGCTTGTTGAGGCCAAGGAAGCCCAGATCGCCGAGTTTCTTGAAGACCTGATGCGCCGGGAAAATATCCGCCTTCTCCCACTCGTCGACGAACGGATTGATCTCGTTGGCGATGAACTTCTGCAGGATGCGGCGGGGTTCTTCGTGGTCGGCCGTGAAGAGCATTGTCGTCCTTCCTCATCATTCCGGAACATACCGCCCTCTGGCGAGCGCCGGAACAGGTCTCCCTGTCTTTGCCTTGATTTCGCAGGCGCTCCGGAATGAGGCCCAGTTCACAATCCCATCTGTCGGCTGGCGAGATCCTTCATGATCTCCTCGGTGCCGCCGCCGATGGCGTTGACCTTCACCTCGCGATAGATCCGCTCGACCTTGACGCCGCGCATGAAGCCCGCGCCGCCAAAGATTTGCACAGCTTCAGAGGCACAGAATGCCATCGTTTGCGTCGCCTGATTTTTCAGCATGCAGATTTCGGCTACCGGATTTTCACCCTGATCGAGCCGCCATGCCAACATCTCCAGCATCGCCTGCGAGGCCGCAACACGCTGCGCCATATCTACCAGCTTGTGCCGGATCACCTGATGCCCGGTGAGCGGCTTGCCGAAGGTGTGACGTTGCTTAGCATACGCAATCGCCTCATCGAGACAGACCCGCGCCGCCGCGGTGCAGCCGGCTGCCATGGTCAGTCGCTCGCTGTTGAAATTATGCATGATGATCTTGAAGCCCGCGCCTTCGTCGCCGAGCAGATTGCCGGCGGGTACGCGGCAGTTGTCGAAATGCAAAGTCGCGGTGTCGGATGCCCACCACCCCATCTTCTTGAGCGGCGTGCGTGACAGCCCGGGCGTATCGCCCTCAATCAGCAGCAGGCTGACGCCGGACGGGCCCGGCCCGCCTGTCCGCACCGCCGTCGTAATATAGTCGGCTCGGATGCCCGAGGTGATGAAGGTCTTCTCTCCATTTACAACGTAGACGTCGCCCTCGCGTCGCGCTGTGGTGCGCAGATTGGCGACATCCGAGCCGCCGCTCGGCTCCGTGATAGCGAGCGCCGAGATTTTCTTTCCGGAGAGAATTTGCGGCAGCACCCGCGCCTTGAGTTCGGGACTGCCCGCACGCGCGATCGGGGGCGCGCCGATCGAGTTGCTCTTGAGACTGGCGCTGACGCCCCCTGCCCCGGCTCGCGCTAGTTCTTGCACCGCGACGATCCACATGAAGTTATCGACCTGCGTGCCGCCGTATTCTTCCGGGAAGCCAAGACCAAGCAACCCGATAGCGGCCGCCTTCTCGTAGAGCTCACGTGGGAATGTCTCGGCCTCATCCCATGCATGGGCAAAAGGCTCGATCTCATTTTCGACAAAGCGGCGGACGACATCGCGAAAGGCGATGTGCTCTGCAGTATAAAAAGGACTTTTGGCCAAGCTCCCACCCGCAAGTTGCCGCGACGCGAATACAGCAAGGATGCCGATATTCGCAGCCTTCAACTTGCGTTAAGTCGCTGGGTCTAACGGGCACGAGCCTAGCATCTCACATACCGCGCAGCAGGGTATCGCTTTTCCCTGATTTCGATCGTGTTGGGATCGACGATCTTCAGATTGTATTGCTTCTTGCGCGGCCCCGGACGAATGCCGCCTTCTCCATCGCTTATCCAACGATCGATCACATCGAAACTGTTATCGGATAATTTCCGGATCGATATGTTTGGAGTCACATCGTCGGCGTAACCGCCGAAGTTGTGACGTTTCGCGCCATCGAACACAATCAGTTCGCCGCCGCCAATCGCCTCGCCGGATACTTTCGCCAACCCAAGCCGTCGAAACGCCTGGCATGCCTTGTCCTGCAGCTGCGGAGCATTCGACTGAACGTAAGCCCATGCGCCAGTTATGGGATAATCCGAGGCGGCAGCAGTGTTGAGGTTGCCGGCAACGCTCAAAATCAGGGTCGTTGCCAACAGCATCCAAAATTGAATCATTGGATCACGCTCCGCAGTTCCGAAGGGATGCCCGCATTTCTAGACAAAGCGGCGTTCAGCGATGACGTGCTGCGGTCGCTTGAGTATTTGAAAAGCGATGAGAAACAGTACCGCACAGATGATCGCCGCAACCGCGAAGGAGATCGGCGTGACCGGGCTGCCAGTCAGATCGCGCAGCTTGCCGGCCATCGCAGGCAGCACCGCCATGGCGACGTAATAGCAGGCAAAGAAAATTCCCATCCCCGCAGCACGGTTCTCGACCCGGAGAACAGTTGCAGGAAGCGCCATGATGGGACCGGCCGGCAGTCCGGCGACCAGCGCAATCAATACGAAGTGGGCCGCAGGAGAGCTGACAAACGGCAGCGCTGCGGCGGCAAATATCGTTGCTGTCAATCCCAGCGCGATGCACAGCATGGGCCGCCCGGTTTTTTCGCTGACAAGACCGCCGACGGCAATCATCGGCATGAGAAGCCAACCTAACGAGCTGACAATCCAACTGCTGTAAGCAAGCGAGTAGCCACGGCTGGTGAAAAACTCTGGCGCAAAACTGATCAGCACGATGTAGCCGACGTTATAGGTCGCCCAGACTCCACCAGCCAACGAGACGTTGATCAATTCGTATCGTGACAGATGCGGCTTGAGATTTGGCGCTGCAAGAGCCGGCTTTTTCGGGGGATCGCGATAGACGACAAACACCAACAGGAAACTTGCAATGCTCATGGCCGCGGCGAGATACATCACCGCTGGCCATCCCGATTCCGCGGCAATGCTATGATCGACAACAACGCCCAAACCGATTCCCAACGGCCAGCTCGCTACCAGAATGGCCATCGCCGTGGGCAGCTTTTGATCGGTGAACCAATCGGCGACCATTTTTGTCGCCATGACATTGATGAGGACCGCACCTGCCCCGCTGACAATTCGCCCGATCGCAATCAAATAGAACGACGGCGTGGCACCGGTGGCCCAGCCGCCAAATCCCATCATGACAAGACCGGCAAGCAGAACTGTCTTGGCGCCGTAACGCTGGCCCATTAGCCCGCCAGGAATGGCCAACGGAACGCCGGGCAACAGGTAAAGTCCGATGAGAGTGCCGATGCTCGAATAGTCGAGCGCTAGTTCACTGACGAGAACGGGTGCCAAGCCGCCGATGGTTTGAAACTGAAATGCGATTGCAGTTCGGGCTGCGAACAGGGCTGCCAGAATGACCCAGCGTTCCGCATTCATGAAGCAAGCCTCCCCACCCCTTCACGTCATTCTCGCATAAAAGCCGCATCCTGACGTCGAAAACCGTCCTGCAGGCGACCGGTGAGGCAGGGATCGGCAACCGGCAGCAACACCTGATAGCCCGGCCATCCACCCTCGACGCGTTTCGGAACGGTAAAAGACCTCTCCTGCTCACGTCGGATACAGATTCGCAGACCTCTCAAACGAGGTGTCGACATATATGTCATCACCACGCGAAATCGGACAAAATTTGAAGTTTTCGCGAGAGCTTTTGGCGACTTAAAAGTCAACTTTACATGAAACGGATTGGAAAAAACGACGTAGCTGTACTCCTCGCGCCACATATTTGTGATTCATGCTGTGGAACACTTTTTTTAGCTAGGCGCGCTGTCTCAATGCGTTTATTTGCGTACGTTATGGTTAACAAAACCTAAAGGAGGCCTTTTCGGCATTCAGGGGTTAAGCCCGCACCGCCAGCAGCAATTAAATGAAATCAGATTTGAACCTTCAATTCGCTTCGACGACATACCACTTGGGCGATTGTTTCGCCCGGCCATTTAAGGATAGACGCAAATGTCTCCAGAGCAGCGCCTCGCCACAATCACTCTGCACACCACCAATCTGGCCAATGAGCTGTATCAGCTGAATCAGCTTCGCGATAAGTTCCGGAAGGCGCAACTTTCTGCCCGGCGTCGGCGGCCGGCGCGTCGCAAGCGGATGCGCGCCTGACACGCTGTGTGGTTCAAGTGGATGAGATCATCAGTTCGATAACTGAATGTTTCGCCCACCCAGCCTCCGAGGCCGCACAAGTTGGCGGCCTTTTTCGTTTCAGGTGCCTTCTCCAGCAATGAACCTTCGCCATCGCGCCTATGTCGTGGCGAAAGCGTCGACGTAGACCAACTGCTTCGCAATCCATTCCATCTCGATCTCGCGGTCTGACAGCCGGACGAAGAGTCCGTCACTGACGGTTGCTGTCTTTCGCCAGCGTTCGAAGAGTCGACGCACGAACGTCGTGTGCGGAAACAGGCTGGTTCCAGATTTAACCTCGAACGCGCCTATTCAGCTTAACAAGCGAGTTTCGTTGCCCCCTCGCAGTGCTCGGCTAGTGTGACGCCACCGAGCATTTTTTACGCTCGGAGTTCACCAGTTAAGCCATCAGGTACGCAGTATTTCTGGCGGCATTTGTGTCACGCGACATCGTTGGTTCAAGCAAATGAATTTCTCCAATGCCAATTTCGGCTCGAACGATCAGCAAGCGAGATCCTTGAAACTCGCCCGGTCGCTTGAAGAAAGCCTTCGTGAGTTAATCAAGCTTCGCGCCCAGGTTAAGGCCGCTGAGGAAGCTCTTGCCCACAAACACCAGCAGACTGGCCGACGGAGCGATACGAGATCCTAGGAGCGGTTGAAATGATCGCAGATCGTCAGCGAACGCTTCAAATTCTTAGCCCTCAGCCGAAGCCGGCGTGGGCGGAGGTCTGGCATCTTTGGACGGTGATCGTGCCAAGGCGGTCGATCACTGGCCGACTGCTGTACGGACGGGTCTGGCGCCGCCACGACGGGCGTCGCTGGATCTACAAGAAAGCAGTCAACGACTGACGTCGGCTGACCGGGCCATCTGGCGGATCGGTCTCGATTTGATTGAACCTCCCGAGCCGTCACGCGACCCATACGGATTGAATGGCGGGGCATCGACCCCACCCAGCGTCGCGATACATTAGAAACACAACCTTCGGTGGAGCGTCATGGCCCGTCGAATCCTTCGCCTCTCGATCTCGCTCGTCGCCGTGATAACCTCAGCCGGCTCGATCTTCGCCGTCAGTTGGGTCAGCCTGGCACTGCTGGGATTCTGAGCGCTCAAACAACGCGGCTGGGATAAAGCGGCCTCCGCGTGGCGCCACGCAATATCATCTCGCCCCAGAAACGTTGCGTGATCGATCGTTCCACTCGTCGCCGGACAACGATCCCCGCTAGCATTCGAGAAATCGCGTTTTGCCGTCGCGAACCAAATTACGGAACGCGGCAGCGCTTCCCCTCGGCGCTCCACAACGTCCACACTCGACAATCGACGATGGAGCTTCGCGAGTGCAAGCGAACTTGATCGATACGCTGCCACAGCTCGCGCACACGATCATGAAATCCGTTTGATCGATATCGACGGCTGGAGAACTCACAACTGGCCTCGATGAATGTAGCGGCCGTGCAGCACATCGCGCCTACGTTCGATGAAAAACACAATGAGGCCCAAAGCACACGACAACGCAACAAGCGCAAAAACAAACTCAATATTCATTTCGTCACTCAAATCCGAAGATTAAAAATCAGATAGATGGTCGCGACTTTCAACCATGTGCGGCGTCAACCTGCGAACATCATTAATCCGGCCTGCTGGCTAAACTCCGCATCATCCTGAAATCGCCGATAACGCAGTCGATGCGCAACGCAAGTGCCACGCATCAGGCTGAGCACGCCGTCGAAAGCATGATCGACCTTAGTTCGGCCGACCACACGCCGCTTGCCATGACAACGTTTTGGGTTTCTCCGAAATCGGACAACGATTCATGGCTGTGCTGAAAGCCACAAATTCCAATGAGGATATCGACCGTCGCCCGCTGGTTACCGAGCCATAACGGCCGGAACGTCGATTGAAACAGATCATGCTTCAGCTGCACGGAGATATTGAGCGAGCACGATTGATTACGCTCGCCGTCCTGAAAGGCCACAGCCGCTTTGGTATGATCGGCAGACGAAACGTGCAGGAAAATCTGCTCGGCTTGCCCGACAAAATGTTCGCCGTGAAAGCCGTAGATCCGGCTATCGGTCAACGCCATCGTGGCGTGGATATTGAATTTGGCCTCTCCGCGCTCGGCAACGCTGACAGGACGAAATGTGGGAATCTCGATATAGTTGGCGTTCCTGACGTACAGGTCGCCGTTGACCTTTTCGTTCCCGACCTGCCAGCTGTTCTCGAACTCTGTGCTGGTCCTTGCAATCATATCGAGACTCGTGGCCCGCAACTGGAAGACGCCTCCTTCCAATTCATCGTCGACCTGTTGCCCGTCCTTGGACAACAGCAATCTCCCACCCTCAACGCGCACGTGAGAAATGCCCTTAAACATTACGCACAATCCTGATTCAAAAAGGTCACGCACTTCGGAAATACAAATAGAGATTGCAAATACGCGATACTTACATTCGTGACGCCAATTTATTCCGGGCCCCGAAATCCGTCACGTTCCAACATTAAATGAGATTAATCGAGTAGCTTAACGCAATAGCCGGAGCGTTAACGTATCCGCGCCGGCGAACCATAGGCCCGCACACCAGCCGGAATATTTCTGTTCACCAACGAATTCGAACCAATCACCGACTGGTCTCCAATCGTCACGCCCATCTGCACAATTGAATTCGGACCAATATAGACGCCATTACCGATCTTAGTCGGCGCGTAGTCGACGGGTTCGACACCTAACGAGACGGACCGCCTGACAGTATGATGCGTGTAAATCTGCACCCCTGCGGATATCGAACAAAAGTCGCCGATTTCCAAACCGCCACCGGATCCGTCCAGAATGCATCCCGGCCCGATCCAGGTATGCCGGCCAACCTTAACGTCACCAAGCACGAGGACGTTGTCGTACATGGTGGTGCCTTCACCGAAACCATACGCAGCTGCATTGTCGCCGCGTTCGGTCAAAAGGTCTCCAATGGACACACGGCGATTGAATTGCTCCTTTTTCCGCCGCGCCAAAGCCGCCAGAAATTCTCTGATAATCGCCAACCAGGCGTCGGTGTTGCCGACGGGCGGAAGTTTCTCATTGTTGAGTATCGTCACAGGTCCGAATCCATTCGCCGACAATCAATCATCGCGCTCTATGTCTTACGACTACTCGCGATAACCTAACATCCGATCAAGAAAGCCTCAGCCCAACCGCACTGCCCGACGCGTCTTCACACCCTGTCGATCGCCGCTTCAATCCTGCGAGCTTGGCGTTCGCAAGTATCAGGTCGAAGCATCAATTGGCGCGTTGCCGAGCGCGGTGTTGATCTGTCGCAGAACATCTGAATCGGCATGTTCGGCCGATTGAGGCATTGTTGCCGTTTGAGGCGGCTCATGAACATCTCCCGCGAGCGGTGCATGATTGCGAAAAGACGCTCTCCACATCGCGAAATTCTGCGCCTGCACACGATGAATCGCCTCCACCATAACGTCCCGCGGATGCGTGTTGGAAACGATCAGTCCCTTGAAATAGATCATCCAAAGGTGTTCGTGCTTGGTCCCAGGCGAATCCCGAAGAATTGTTTTGAAAACGGTGATGCTGAAGTCAGATATCTGTTGGTAAAGCACCCCCCTTCGCCTTCCGACCGATAACGCGTGCTGATGCAAGATCCACATCAGCGCGACTTCCGAAATACTCATTGCAAGCGTGGACCGCGGGCTAGCAACAGGCAACGGCCGCCCCGCGAACGCTTTACCCCTGGCCTCATCATTTCGACGCTCGCGCGGCCGACTCACCTTCGCAATTTCGAGAGCCATCGAACTGGTACTCACACTTCCGACTGCAACATCATGTCGGGATTATTAGCTCAAATAACAAAGTAATTAAATAGATAACAACCCATCAGCCTTAACCCACCTGGAAGCCAGCAACGATTTGTTAACGAACAGCGCCCGATCTACCGGCGGCGAAAACTTCATATGGCGCAGACAGATGATCGTGCCCTCGTTCAACGTAGCTTGCCGGCTCCTTTCGCGGCTGAGGAATATCTTCGGATTGAAGCGCGAAATCCCACGCCGCCGTTAACCATAAGACCCCTGCTTTCTGCCGAGCGAAAAAGCACCTTTCATTTAATTTATCGGATGACTTATTATTTAGAAACAGTTTATATATTTAATTGCACAAGTACCATTTAATGAAATTTTCACTTTGATGATTATGCGAGGGCTGGCCTCATGAGCGCGACTGAAGCGTCGGGTAGCGTGAATTCCTCGATGGATTCCTGGAGCAGTCAATGGCAGCAGCAAGCACTGACAACGCCGTGCGGCTCATGCACCGGACGAGCATGCACAGTTTGCTCGATCCGCACTGGCGGTTCGTCCAGCGCTAACGGGCAGCCATCGGGCTACGCGCCGAAGGTTCTCGAATACTACAACGCGAGCGGCTCGACGGATGCCAGCGGTGTCTCCCCCAGCCCGTTGATGACCGCAGACAATTCCGTGACAGCGTTGATGCGGTCAGACACGTCGCAAGACACGTCGACCAACACAGCGGCCCCCACTCTCATGATGGCGAGCGTTTCGACTTTGGCCGCCCCCGCGCAAAACGCCATTGTGTTGGAGAATATGAAACAGGGCACTCCGGAGAGCGAGTGGCTGTTTGACCAGGCCGACTCGAGCATCGAGGGATACGCCGCGCAATTCACGATCGACCACGGCCAGAAGGTCGACTTCAAGATCAATACCGATGCCAAAAACTATCGCATCGATATCTATCGGCTCGGCTACTACAACGGGGATGGCGCACGCAAGGTTGCGACGATCAACCAGAATCTTGCGACGGCTCAAATCCAACCTAATCCACTGTTCGATCCGACGACGAAACTTGTCGATGCCGGCAACTGGTCCATATCTGCATCCTGGAACATCCCGATGGACGCCGTGTCCGGCGTCTATATCGCCGAACTGACGCGCCTCGATACCGGCGGGCAGAATATGATTCCATTCATCGTGCGCGATGACGAGGCTCCGAGCGACATTACTTTCCAGACATCGGACACGACGTGGCAGGCCTATAACTGGTGGGGCGGCTACAATCTCTACGGCGGCATCGATGCTAGCGGCCGGGTCGGTCGCGCGGATGCAGTCAGCTACAATCGTCCCATCATCACGCGTGACGGTGGATTTTCGGCCGGTCCGCAGGATTTCATCTTTGGCGCCGAGTATCCGACGATCCGTTGGCTTGAGCAGAACGGATACGACGTCAACTACATTTCCGGCATCGATACGGCACGCGATGGCGCACAGTTGCTCAACAGCAAGGTGTTCCTGTCGGTCGGTCATGACGAATACTGGTCGGCGGATCAGCGCGCCAATGTCGAAGCGGCGCGCGATGCCGGCGTCAACCTGGCATTCCTGAGCGGCAACGAAGTCTATTGGGAGACACGCTGGGCGACGAGCATCGACGGCACTGGTACGCCATACAAGACAATGATCTCCTACAAGGAGACGTGGGACAACGCCGATAGCGATCCGGGCAACACCACCGGCACGTGGCGCGATCCGCAATTCGGCGCAGGCAAGCCGGAGAACGCGCTGACCGGCACGATCTTCACGGTCGACTCCTACCGCCTCGATACCATCACGATTCCCTACGATCTCTCCAACTTCCGCTTCTGGACCAATACCGCGGTTGCCAACATTCAACCGGGCCAAGTCTACTCCCTGACGCCGAATTTGCTCGGCTACGAGTGGGACTCCGATCTCGATAACGGTTCACGTCCCGATGGGTTGATCGCGCTGTCGTCGACGACAGTCGACGTCAACACGCTGTTGCTCGACAATGGCAGCACCACAGGTCCCGGCACCGCGACGCATAGCCTGACGCTCTACCGTGCACCGAGCGGCGCATTGGTTTTCGGCGCAGGCTCCGTCTATTGGACCTGGGGACTGGATTCGCATCACGATAACGAAGCGACGCCGACCGATCCCAACGTGCAGCAGGCAATGGTGAACCTGTTCGCGGATATGGGCATTCAGCCGCAGACTCTCATGCAAAGTCTGGCGGCGGCAACACAGTCGACGGATCATACGGCTCCGGTTTCGACTATCACATCGCCAACGACATCGGGATCGTACACCGCAGCTCACCCGATCACCGTTACCGGCACAGCTGCCGATACCGGCGGCGGTATCGTCGCGGTCGTCGAAGTATCGACCGACGGCGGAACGAGTTGGCACCGCGCAACTGGATACGAGAACTGGTCTTATACGTTCACGCCGCTGGCGGGCGGGACTTACAACATCAAATCTCGCGCGGTTGACGACAGCGTCAATCTCGAGACGCCAAGCGCTGGTACGCTCATTACAGTCGCATCGGCTCCGACCGCAACTTTGTTTACACCGTCCGATACGCCCTCGATTCTAACGGACACCGATATCAACGGTGTCAACTTGGGCGTGAAGTTTAGCTCTACTCAATCCGGCACTATCGTTGGACTTAAATATTACAAGAGCATCGGCGATGGTGGCACCCACGTCGGCTCACTATGGAGCAGCACCGGCACACTGCTGGCGACGGCAACATTCACACAAGAGACTGACAGCGGCTGGCAAACCGTTACGTTCGCCAACCCCATTTCGATCACTGCCGGAACGACCTATGTGGCGAGCTATCACAGCAACGGCCACTATGCCGACAGCCCTGATTATTTCACGACTGCCCATACCAACGGCCCACTGACGGCTGCGGCGGGCAATGGCTACTATACATACGGCACCGACAACGCGTTCCCGTCGACCGCATCCAGCGGCGCGAACTATTGGGTTGACGTCATCTTCAGTTCTGCGAACACCGTCAATCAGCCGCCGGTAGGCGTGAATGACGATGGTTTTGCCGTTACAAGCAACACGCCGATAACCTTTGCGGCTTCGACGCTGCTCGCCAACGATACCGATCCCAATGGCGACATTCTCTCAATCAGCGGCGTCGGCGCAGCTTCTGGTGGCACCGTCTCATTCAATAGTCAAACCAACGTCATTACATTTACGCCCAGCCCCAATTATGTCGGTCCTGCGAGCTTCGGATATTCCATTTCGGATGGGCGGGGTGGCACCGGATCCGCGATCGTCAATATGGCGGTTTTGAATCCCCAATCCGAAGTCACCCTTTTCTCCAGTTCCGATACGCCGGCGGTCGCGTCGGATCCGGACAACGTGCAAGTCAATCTTGGCGTTCGTTTTACGTCATCGTCGAACGGCGTGATCGAGGGTATCAAGTTCTACAAGGGCTCCGGCGACCTCGGCACCCACACCGGATCGCTATGGAGCAGCACGGGCGCATTGCTGGCTACCGCAACATTCGTCAATGAGACCGCGAGTGGTTGGCAGACCGTGGTGTTCAGCAATCCGGTCTCGATTACGGCCGGCACCACGTATGTGGCGAGCTTCCATAGCAACGGCCACTACACGTCGACGAGCAATTACTTCTCGACCAATCACGTTAGCGGCGTCTTGACTGCTCCGGCAGGAAGTAACGGCGTGTATGCGTATGGGAACAGCAATCTGTTCCCCACGAGCACCTATGGGGCAACGAATTACTGGGTCGATGTCGTCTTCAGCTCCAACACCGGCACGATCAACCACGTTCCGGTCGCCAACAACGACAGCGGATTCACAACGCCGCAAGACAATACGTTGACGATCGCGGCATCGGCATTGCTTGCCAACGACACCGATCCGGACGGCGATACGCTGACGATCACCGGCGCCGGTGTAGGCGTAAATGGTACAGCCGGTTATGTGATGAACACCAATTCGGTGACCTTCACACCGACGCCCGGCTACACGGGTCCCGCATCGTTCACCTACGCCATCTCGGATGGTCACGGCGGTACTGCCAACGCCACGGTCAACCTCACAGTCGTGGCATCGGGCAATCATCCGCCGGTTGCGGTCGCCGACAGCGGATTTACAACAACGACCAATACCGCAGTAACAATTGCGGCCTCGGCCCTGCTGGCAAACGATACCGACCAGGACGGCAATACGCTGGTCATCACCGGTGCAAATGGCGGCATCAACGGGACCGCGGTGTTCAATGCGCAGACCAACACCGTCACGTTTACCCCAACGACCGGTTACACCGGGCCGGCGTCATTCAATTATTCGATCTCCGATGGTGCTGGCGGAACGGCCAGCGCCGTCGTCAGCCTGAACGTCAACGCACCGCCGAACCGGCCACCGGTGGCCAACAACGACAGCGGCTTCACGGTTACACAGGATGCAACGCTTTCGCTGCCGGCATCGTCGCTGTTGGCCAACGACACTGATCCCGACGGGGATACGGTAACGATTACCGGCATCGTCAGTGGCAGCGCCGTTAACGGCACGGCTACATTCAACGCTCAAACCAATGCCATCACCTTCGTACCGACCGCTGGATATACCGGTCCGGCAAGTTTTGGATATGCGGTGTCAGACGGACACGGTGGGACCGCAAGCGCGACCGTAACTCTTAACGTCTCCACTCCGACGGTCAGCCTGTTCTCGAGCTCGAGCACACCGTCGTCGACTAGCGATCCGGATTCGGTGCAGGTCAATCTCGGCGTGAAATTCGTTGCCTCAAGTAACGGCACGATTACCGGCATTAAATACTACAAAGGCGCCAACGATACCGGCACACACACCGGTACATTGTGGAGCAGCACCGGAACCGCGCTGGCGACAACGACATTCACGAACGAGACGGCGTCCGGTTGGCAGTACGCGACATTCAGTTCGCCGATCGCCATCACCGCGGGGACGACGTATGTCGCCAGCTTCCATAGCAACGGTCATTACACGTCGACGAGCGGATATTTCTCCACCTCCTACACCAACGGACCGTTGACCGCGCCGGCTTCGGGCAATGGCGTGTACGCGTATGGTAACGCCAACTTGTTCCCGTCCAGCACTTACGGAGCCACCAATTACTGGGTCGACGTCACCTTCAGCCCGGCAAGCGCAGCACCAAATCAATCACCCATCGCCAACAACGACAGCGGATACAGCACAACACAGAATACGATTCTTTCAATTTCGGCGTCCTCGCTGCTGGCTAACGACAGCGATCCGGATGGCGATCCGCTGTCGATTACAGGCGTAAGCGGTGGCACTCACGGCACAGTGGCGTTCAATGCATCGACCAACACCGTAACGTTCACCCCCGATACCGGATACACCGGCGCAGCAGCCTTCAACTACACGATCTCGGACGGACGTGGAGGCACTGCGTCGGCTTCAGCTGCGTTGACGGTCAATCCGCCATCGACCACGACTTACAGCCTGTTCAGCGCAAGCTCGACCCCGGCCCTGGTTTCGGTCAACGATCCCAACCCGGTCGAACTTGGGGTCAAATTCCAGGCGTCTTCCAACGGCGACATCACCGGCATCCGTTTCTATAAAGGTGCCGCGAATATCGGAACTCACACTGCGGATCTCTGGACGGCGACTGGCACCCTGCTCGCCACCGCGACCTTCACAAATGAGACGGCCAGCGGCTGGCAACAAGTCACCTTCTCGAATCCGGTCAGCATCACCGCCGGAACGACTTACATCGCGTCCTATCATACGTCTGGCAACTACGCCGCCGATCCGAACTTCTTCGCCAACTCGCTGACGAATGGACCGCTCTCGGCGCCATCGTCATCTTCCAGCGGCGGCAACGGCGTTTATGCTTACGGCAGCACAAGCCTGTTCCCGTCCAACACCTACAACTCCACCAGCTACGGGGTTGACGTGCTATTCCGCCCGCAATTGGCTGCGTAGATCCGAGAGGCCGGCATCACAAAATGCCGGCCTTTTTCACGCCCGGCGAGGTCGATCACAACTCGGATGAATGCTGCAAGCGGCTTGGACTCGGCTGCAGTTCGCTATTTGATCGCGCTGAGATGAGCCGCTCTAGCCGATCGGTCCCAGCGCCTTGGCGATGTTGTCCAGAACGACTTGCTCCGAATCGCCGGACTGTCGCGCGAGAGTCCGCGTCGGCGCACGATCTGAGTTGTCTATCATGTCGGAGTTCGCACGCTCCCAACGAACGCCGCCATCGTCCGCATGATCCGACCCAACATCAGAATGCAGACGCGCGGAAAGCTTGGCAGCTCTTTGATCGAGTTCGCTCAGAGCCGTCGCCAGCCCCTCAAGACGCCGCATCGCCGTGCGGTTTGGATGGCCAGTCGACATGCTGCCGTCCGAGCGATCCGAGGGGTGCAGATCGACAATCGCGCGGGGATCGCCGATTTCCTCGGCGAGGTTATCGAAGCCCGCCATTTCGAATGGCTCGTTTCCACCAACTGAATGATCCAGCGAGTGTCCGTGATGATCGAGCGCGAGGGAAGCTTGCAGAGCCCCTGAGGAAAGCGGTTCGCCCCTGTCGAGTTCGGCAAAGCGCGCCGCCTGCCCCTGACACCATCGCTCGAGACGCGCGATCATCGCCATCATCGTCAGGGTGTCCGACTGACGTACGCGGCGCGCGTAGCTCGCGAGGAAGGCGCGGCCGCGAGCAGTTTCCTTGACGGCAGCTTCAATCGCGCTGAGGTCGTAGTCTTGCGCATCAGATGAATTTGGCATCGTTCACCGGATCCGAGAGGCAGCAGTCTGCGGCGAGCCGGAATATTGGCAACTAATGCTTAATTCACATCTAACACCGGCCATTCACCATCCGGGCAACTCCCGCATCAGAGGCTTTCAATGAGCGACGAAATATAATAATTTAAATAAATTAAATCGCCTTCAGAGTATTTAATTTTCGCCGAGATATAAAATTCTAAACGCAATATCAGGTACTTAGAGAAGACATGCTCTGGAATACACGTTCCCCAGCCAAGGCCCGACGCAAACCTGAGCTGCCCGAACATCTCCGGATCTACGCGATCGGAGATATTCACGGCAGGGCGGATCTGCTCGCGTTGCAATTGCAGCAAATCGGCGCGGACGAGTTGCGGAACCCCTGCAGCCGCTCAATCATCGTTTTTCTCGGCGACTATCTGGATCGCGGGCCAGCCTCCCGGGAAGTCTTGGATCTGTTGCTCGCCTGCAGGCAAGCGCGCGAGACGATAGCGCTCAAGGGCAATCACGAGACTTTTCTGCGCCGTTTCCTCGACGATCCCTCAACGCTCGATGAATGGCGAAGCTGCGGCGGCCTCGAGACGCTGATCTCATACGGGTTGAAGCCGTCCATCTCCCCCAACCGCTATGAACAAGATCATCTGGCGGCCGAACTAGCCCGATCGATTCCGCAAAGCCACCTTGCGCTTCTCGATTCTCTGGAACTGTCGTTCTGTAGCGGTGATTTCCTCTTCGTCCACGCCGGTATCCGCCCGGGCATTCCAATTGCGAAGCAGAAGGAAGAAGACCTGCTCTGGATTCGCGACGAATTCCTGTCGTGGGATCGACCGTTCGAAAAATACATCGTGCACGGCCATACGCCGGTGCGTGCGCCAGATATCCGCGCCAATCGCGCCAACATCGATACTGGCGCCTTCGCCACCGGCTGTCTGACCTGCGTCGCCATCGAGGGTTCGCACATCACTCCGTTGGCGGATGTCCGCAATTGGGCTAGGGATGCGGATCCCCGTCATCATCCGCATGCAAAAACAAGGGTAGACCGTGCTTTACAGGCATGAGGAGTCAACGTTGCTTCAAGCTCTGGACCAAGGTTCTCCGAGTTTTCAAGATCACGAGATCACTCGCGACCTGTCAACTGCGGCAAGAGTTGCTGTTGCTGTGGTCATCGTGACCTACAACAGTTCCCGGCTGCTCCCGGAGTTGATTGCCTCACTCCCAGCCGGAATGGGCGATCTCGCGTGGCAATTGATTGTCGTCGACAACGACTCGTCGGATGACAGCGTCGCGGTGGCTCGCCATCTGGCGCCAAACGCGACCATTGTTGAGACAGGACGAAACGCCGGTTACGCTGCGGGCATCAATGCCGGCGTCGCAGCGGCTCCCCCTCATAGCTATATTCTAATTCTCAACCCTGATGTTCGCCTGCTGCCGGATTGCGTACCTGCTCTGATTGCCGCACTCGACAAACCGGGCACCGGGCTCGCTGCACCTCACCTCATCGATCGCGAGGGTGTCCGCATCGATACACAGCGTCGCGAGCCTTCGATCATACGTACCTTGGCCGATGCGCTGCTGGGCGCACGGAGAGCCGGCAAGATCGCCGGGCTTGGCGAGGTCGTCACCGATGAAGATCGCTATCAGCGCGAGACCTTGGTGGATTGGGCCGAAGGATCGACGCTGCTGGTCAGCAAGGCCTGCTGGGACGCCTGCGGGCCCTGGGATGAGTCCTTCTTCCTCTACTCCGAGGAGACCGACTTTGCGTTGCGGTCGCGGGATGCCGGTTACGCGACGCGCTACACCCCAACGGCGCATGCAATCCACCTCGAGGGCGATTCCGGACAATCGCCGGCACTTTGGGCATTGCTTAACCTAAATCGCGTTCGCCTGTATCGCCGCCGCCACGGGGTCGTGCTTGGTGCGCTATACTGGACTGTTCTCGTCATGCGCGAAGGTAGCCGCGCGCTATTGGGACGACCGGTCAATCGTGCCGCGATCCGCGCGCTTCTCAGCCCCAGCAAGATGCGTGCGACCACCGGCCCGGACCTTCTTCGTACATTGGGTTAAGGGTACTTGCATGGCACCTGCTATGGATAGCTTCCTTGGCCCGCATCGGTTCTAGAGTATTGCAATGGGGGAAGCCAAGCCAGTCTCGGTTCGCGCCATTCAAAGTGATGACCTGACTTCCGTCGGCCAATTTCTCCACGTTCATCTCAACCCGCGCATCAGCGCGCAGGCTTGGGCTTCCGCTCCTCTCGTTCCATGGCAGGTATCCTCGCCGAACCACGGCTTTCTGCTTGCCGATGACGTCGGAATTGTCGGCGTCTATTTGGCCTTCTACTCGACGCGGACGATTGGCGGCATCGATGAACCCATCTGCAATCTCGGGGCCTGGTGCGTGCGCGACGAACATCGCGGGCACAGCATTCGGCTGCTGAAGGCGATGCTGGGTCAAAAAGGTTTCACGTTTACCGATCTGTCTCCCAGCGGAGCGGTCATTCCGCTGAACGAGAGGCTCAAATTCCAACATCTGAACACTGCCACGGCTATCATTCCGGCCCTTCCTTTGCCGAGATGGCCGTCACGCATTCGCATTTCGACTGACAGAACCGAAATCGAACGCACCCTGAGCGGTAAGCAATTGCAGCTTTATCGCGATCATGCGCGCGCAGCAGCTGCCAACCACGTGCTTCTGACAAGCGGACAAGAGGTTTGCTACGTCATTTATCGTCGCGACCGGCGCAAAAACTTGCCGGTCTTTGCTTCTATCCTCTACGTCAGTAATCCGGATCTGTTCGCTACGGCCGCGCCTGAATTGGCGCGATATCTGCTGTTCAGAGACGGAATTCTCGCGATACTCGCAGAACTTCGCATCGTGATTCATCGTCCGAAATCATCGTTCATGCTTTCATCTCCGCGACGCAAGATGTTTAAAAGCGATCGATTGAAGCCGGAAGATATCGATGATCTTTACAGCGAACTTGTTTGCGTTGCCTGGTAACCCCCGACTGAAAGAGTCATAGGAAGAATATGCGACGCTATCTGCACGATCTGGTCCGGCAATCGGCACGGGACCATCATGAGGCCGCCGCACTGACGTCTGGCAGCGCCACACTCACCTACGGGGAGCTTTGGCAGCACGTCCAGGCCGTCGGCGCCGGCTTACAGCGCCTGGGACTATCGCGAGGCGATCGCGTTGGGGTGTTTCTCGACAAGCGAATAGAGACAGTTACGGGAATCTTCGGTACATCCGCCGCGGGTGGCGTGTTCGTGCCTATCAATCCGCTTTTGAGATCCCGGCAGGTTCACTACATCCTTGGCGATTGCGACGTCCGCGTGCTGATCACCAGCAAGGAACGTTACGAGCTGCTTCGCGAAGATCTTGCCAAACTACCCGCGCTCAAGCACGTCGTACTGATCAATAGCCCCGCAAATCTCGAATCCAACGGCGCTCACCAGTTTCACTCCTGGTCGGATTTGACTGCCGATGGCGGCGCCGGACCGGCGGATCGCGGCGTCATCGATATCGACATGGCGGCGATTTTCTATACATCCGGCAGCACGGGCAGCCCGAAGGGCGTCGTGATAAGCCACCGAAATCTCATTTGTGGCGCCGAAAGCGTGGCGAGCTACCTTTCGAACAATTCGTCGGATGTCATTCTCGCGGCGCTGCCCCTGAGCTTCGATGCTGGATTCAGTCAATTGACGACCGGCTTCAGTTCCGGCGCGCATGTGGTCCTCGTCAACTACCTGCTGCCATCGGATATCGTCAAAGCGTGCGCCAAGCACGGTGTGACAGGGCTGACTTGCGTTCCGCCGCTCTGGATCCAGATTGTCGAAGCCAAATGGCCTGAAGAGGCTGCGCAAAGACTGCGCTATTTCGCCAATACCGGTGGCCGGATGCCGCGTGCAACGCTTGATAAATTGCGCGGGATATTCACGAAAGCGTCGCCCTTTTTGATGTACGGCCTGACAGAAGCTTTCCGTTCGACCTACCTCGATCCGTCCGAAGTCGACCGCAGGCCGAATTCCATCGGCAAGGCGATTCCCAATGCAGAAATCCTCGTCGTGCGCCCTGACGGATCGCTCTGCGACGCGAATGAAGAAGGCGAACTCGTGCATCGCGGTGCACTGGTTTCGCTCGGTTACTGGAACGATCCTGAACGCACCGCCATACGATTCCGGCCGGTGCCGGGGCGGGCTAAAGAGATCAAAACCCAGGAGCTGGCGGTGTTTTCCGGCGATGCCGTCATGCGGGACGATGAAGGATTTCTATATTTCATCGGCCGCAAGGACGAGATGATCAAGACATCTGGCTACCGCGTCAGCCCGGCCGAGATCGAAGAGGTTATCTACGATACCGGCCTGGTGCGTGATGCCGTCGCCTTCGGCGTCGACGACGAAGCGATCGGGCAAGCCATCATCATTGCAGTCAGTCCTTTGCAGAACAAAGCGCTGGATGAAGCGATGCTGCTTGCTGAACTACGTAAACAATTGCCGCTCTACATGATCCCCCGCCGCATCGTGATCCGCGACGAGCTTCCGCGATCACCCAACGGGAAATTCGATCGCAACCTGTTACGCGCGGAGATCGTCTCGTGACCGCCAAAGACACTATCGCAGCATTCGATGTCATCGACGGCAAACTGGCTGTCGGCGGTATCCCGGTTGATCGTCTGGCTGCACGGGTCGGCAGCACGCCGTTCTTTGCCTATGATCGCCGCCTGCTGACTCAACGCATCGCGTTGCTCCGCCAGAAGCTGCCGCCGAAAATCAACCTTAGCTACGCCATCAAGGCAAATCCGATGCCTGCTGTCGTGCAGCATTTGAGCTCACTGGTCGATTCCTTCGATGTGGCATCAACCGGCGAAATGCGGATTGCGCTGGATACGCCAATTGCTGCCGATCACGTCAGCTTTGCTGGTCCAGCCAAGACGATTGCCGAACTTACGCAAGCTGTCGCGGCGGGCATAACGGTTGAACTCGAATCGGAAACGGAAGCACGCCGCGTTATTGCGATCGGCGAGCAACTCGGCGTACGCCCCCGTGTGGCGATCCGGGTGAACCCCGACTTTGCCATCAAGGGTTCGGGCATGCGGATGGGAGGCGGACCGCAGCAATTCGGCGTCGATTCCGAGATCGTGCCTCAACTGCTTGCCGCGCTTGCCAAGGCCGATCTTGACGTCCTTGGGTTTCATGTCTTCGGCGGCTCGCAGAATCTTCGTGCCGAGATCCTTTGCGAGGCACAGCGCAAAACGGTCGAATTGGTGACGACGTTAGCAGCTGCGATGCCGACGCCGATACGTTACCTCAATCTCGGTGGCGGATTTGGCATCCCCTATTTCGACAAGGACGAATCGCTTGACCTGGACATGGTTGGCGCCAATCTTCATGAGCTTGTCGACGGCCCTATCCGCAATAACTTTCCCGAGGCGCGCCTGGTCATCGAACTTGGCCGTTACATTGTCGGCGAATGCGGTGTTTACGTCACCCGGGTCGTCGACTGCAAACAATCGCGCGGCAAGCAGTTCGTGATGGTCGATGGCGGCTTACATCACCAACTTGCGGCATCCGGCAATTTCGGCCAGGTCATTCGTCGCAACTACCCGCTGGCGATCGGCAATCGGATGAACGAAGCTGCGACCGGAGCGGCCAACGTTGTTGGATGCCTGTGCACGCCGCTGGATCTGCTTGGCGACAGCGTTGCTGTGCCAAAAGTTGAGATCGATGACCTGGTCGTATTGTTCCAGGCAGGCGCTTATGGCATGACCGCGAGCCCAAGCGCGTTTCTTGGCCACCCGCCAGCTGTCGAAATTCTGGTCTAGGGTGACGAGATCGAGCCCGGTTGAATTGCTGACTGACAAGGAACGTCAATGACAGTTACGCCACTTTTCGACGAGGTAAAGGACGTCGTCGTTACAACTCTCGGCATCCAGGATCGCGCGTCCGGGCTTGAGCCATCGACCCCGCTTCTGGGCAGCATCCCCGAGCTGGATTCAATGGCTGTCCTTGAAGTCGTGCTGGCTATCGAACAGCGTTTCGATTTCGCCATCCAAGATGAAGATATGACAGGCGACGTATTTGAGACCTTCGGCAGCTTGGCGGACTTCGTCGCCCAGCACAAAAGCCAATAAGCATCAAAAAAGAGCTGACACTTGAGCGTCAGCTCCTTTTACGTAGCAACAATCGCTAGCTCGACTAGCGCTCCTTGAAAGCTCGCTCCGCCTGATCCCGCAGCGGCTTGATGAGATACGCGAGAGCGGTGCGGCCGGGCGTCTGGATGAAGACGTCGACAGGCATACCCGGCACCAACTTTGTGCCGCTGCCGAGACGTGCCAGTTGATCCGCCTTCAGCGCAACGCGGGCCGTGTAATAGCTCGTACCGGTCCGCTGCTCTTGCGTCAGATCAGCCGAAACCACGCTGACGTCGCCTTCAATCTCGGGCGTGGTGTGCTGATTGAGCGCGGCAAAGCGCATCACAGCCGACTGCCCGACATAGACCTGTTCGATATCGCGCGGGGCAATTTTGACCTCGACGGCAAGCGTATCGTTGTCAGGCACAATCAGCATGATCGGCTCGCCCGGAGCAATCACGCCTCCGACCGTATGAACCGACAATTGATGCACGCGGCCGTTTTGCGGTGCGCGAATATCGATACGATTGAGCTGATCGACGGCAGCAATCTTGCGTTCGGACAATTCGGAGATCTTGGAACGCGCCTCGATCAAATCCTTGCCGACCTCAGTGCGCAGATCCTGATCGATCTGAATCGCCTGAAGTTCGATCTCGGAAATCTTGCCCTTGGCCTGGGCAATCATCCCGGACAACTGGCTTCGCTCGCCTTCGAGACGCGCAGTATCACGCTCGAGTGCGGTCAGGCGGGTAATCGGGACGAGATTTTTCTGCCAGAGTTGACGAACACCCTCCAGCTCCTGGTGGATGAATTCGACTTCCTTCTGCTTGGCCTCGACCTGTCCGGAATAACCCTTGATCTCATCCCTCAGCTGCGCGCTGCGCTCCTTGAGCTGCGCCTTCTGTCCGCCACGCGCCAGCCGGCGCAGGTCGAACAAGCTGCGCTCTGCCGCAATGGCACGGGCAGCCTCCGAGCTCGCATCCCGAGCGCGATCGACCAATGCCGATGGGAAAACAACCTGATCTGCGCCATCGCGTTCCGCCTCAAGGCGCGCCTGCCGCGCCAGCAGTTCGTCATAGCTCTTTGTGATGATGGTCGCATTCGCCAGCGTTTGCGTTTCGTCCAATCGCACGAGAATGTCGCCGGCCTTGACCCGGTCGCCATCCTTCACTCGCAGCTCACTCACGACGCCACCCGTGGGGTGCTGCACCTTCTTGACGCTTGAATCGACGATGACCGTGCCTTGACCGATCACCGCACCCGACAACTCCGTCGTCGAGGCCCATCCCCCGATGCCGAAAGTGACCAATGCAGCAGCGATCATGCCAGCAACCATGTATCGCTGGATCGAGTGTAGTGCGGGGGTTGCGGGCGCGCTCATCGGTTATCTCCAACAACCTTGAGCGGCGGCGCCGTGCGAAGCACCTTGCGAAGCACGTCCTCCTTGTTGCCGAACGACTGCACCTTGCCGTCGGCGATGACCAGAACATGGTCGACGCCATCGAGAGCCTTCGGGCGGTGGGCAATCACAACCACGATGCCGCCGCGGCGTCGGACATTCAGAATGGCTTCCGTCAGCGCCTCTTCGCCCTCGGAATCGAGGTTCGACGTCGGCTCGTCCAGCACGACCAGGAACGGGTTGCCATAGAACGCCCGCGCCAATGCGATGCGCTGACGCTGGCCGGCCGACAACGCCATGCCGCCTTCACCGATCTTGGTGCCGTAGCCGTCGGGGAACGACAGGATCAGGTCGTGAGCTCCCGCAGCGCGCGCAGCGTCCAGAACGGACGCAGGACTGGCCTTCGGATCGAAACGCGCGATGTTCATCGCGATGCTGCCATCGAACAATTCCACGTCTTGCGGCATATACCCGATATGCTTTCCAAGAGCGTCCGATGACCACTGCACGATCGACGCATTATCGAGCGAGATCTTGCCCCGCAGTTGCGGCCAGACTCCCACCATTGCACGCGCGAGTGACGACTTGCCCGATCCGCTCGGACCGATAATCCCGAGCCCCTCGCCTTTCTTCAGCTTGAACGAGATATCGCTCAGGATCTGCCGTTCGGTGCCGGGTGCATTGACGTAAACGTGGTCAACCGAAATGCCTTCTTCCGGTGCCGGCAGCGACAATTGCTGCTCTTCGGGCGGCAACAGCGTGAGCAACTGATCGAGCCTCCGGCCGGATTGCCGGGCACTAACGAAGCCTTTCCAGTTGGCGATGGCCATTTCAACGGGCGCCAGCGCACGCGAGGTCAGGATCGATCCGGCGATGATGATACCTGCCGTGGATTCCTGATAAATCACCAGATAGGCGCCCACCGCCAGGACGAGCGACTGCAGAATTGCGCGAAGCACCTTGGACGTACCGCCAAGACCACTCGCCACATCGCTCGCAGCTTCCTGAGCCGCGAGATACTTCTGATTGGTTTCGCGCCAGCGCATTGCGGTCTGACGGCGCATGCCCATGGCATGCAGCACCTCGGCATTCCGCCGGCCTTCTGCGGCCAATGCATTTCGCGAAACTGCGAAGCGAGCATATGCCTTGGTCGGCGCCTGAGTCCGAACTTCGGTCAGGATGGTGATCGCGACGAGCAGCATCGCACCAACCAACGCGGTGACACCGATCCAGAAGTGAAACAGGAAACAGATACCAAGATAGATCGGCATCCATGGGAGATCGAACAGCGCCGAAGGTCCACCGCTGGAGAGGAAACTGCGGACCTGGTCGAGATCGCGCAACGGCTGAAGTCCGTCGCCATCCCCCTTCGTCTTCAAGGGGAGACGAACGACGGCATCATAAACGCGGAGACCCAGTGTTTCGTCGAGGTAACGGCCGATGCGAACGCTGATGCGGCCACGAATGAGATCCAGAATGCCTTGAAACGCGTACAGGACGATGGCCAGGCCCAATAGGGCCAGCAGTGTCGGAATGCTGCGGCTGGGCAGTACCCGATCGTAGACCTGCAGCATGAAAAACGAGCCGGTCAGCATCAGGATGTTGCTGACGCCGCTGAAGATGGCCAAGCCCCAGAAGATATCGCGGCAGGAAGACAGGAAGGTTGCGATCTCCGATTTCGGAGCCGCATATTCCGCCTTCTCACGCGGCTTGTTGGAAAACAGCCTGCTCCTCGCCGCGTCGAGCATGCGCTTGAGCGCGCTATCCTGCGGCTGCGCCTCCGACTGCGACTTCGATCGCTCAATAAAAGCTCGCACGGCTGCTTTGAAAGCAGCCGTGCGATTGACCTCGATATTTACTGGCGGGGGCGTTGCCCCCCGCCGGCCAAAGCTAACCATGATAGCCGTCCCCCGTATCGTATCCATCGAGGCTATTTCTCGATGGATACGCCATCTTGCCCATCACATTGATGTAACGATCACACAAAGTGGAAGTCAGATTTATCGAGTGCAGCGAGCTTCGTGTTCTTGAGTGTCAGCGAGTCGTGATGTCCAGCAGAAATCACCACATCCTGACCGCTTTGTGTCGCGTGCGCGAGAACATCAGCAAAGTTGTCAAAAATGCTCTTGCTGAACTGCACGACGTCGTGGCCCCAACCGCTCGCACGGAAATCGTTGATGACATCGTTACCGAAATTCGGGGCGAATACGAACGTATCCGGATGCCCCCGACCGATAAAGATATCGTCTCCGGAAGTCCCGACAAGGGTATTCTTGCCGAGCGTCCCGACGATCGCGCTTCCGGAAAGCGCACTTTCGTGCCCGGCCTGGTCGACCTGCTTCGCGGTAAAGGTATGAAGCGCATTGGATAGCCCCGACGAACTCGCAAATGTCCAGGCGCCATCGCTATCCGCAGTCACCGTGCCTATCGACTTGCCACTATCGTAGATCTTCACTTGGCTATAGGCGTCGGAGGTCCCCTTGATAACCACCGAGTTGAACCAGCCACTGAAGACGTCCGTAAGACCAGCCGACGACGTCGTGGTCGGGGCATCGATAACCGAAATGCCCTTTCCTGAAGAAGTCGCACTGGCGTTTCCGGCAATGTCGGTCGCCGTTGCAGTGAAGTTGTGACTGCCGTCGGCGACGTGCCCGGTGTCGTAGCTCCAGGTGCCATCGCTCTTTGTCGTGACGGAACCGATCTGCTTGCCAGCATCGAAAACCTTGACGATGCTGTTGGCTTCAGCCGTACCCTTCAACAGGAAGTCGTCAACCGTCGTGCTACCGCCGAGAGCTTTGCCGTCAGATGAGTAGATCCCGAGCGTGGGTGCGTTTGGCGCATGGGTATCGATCGTCACGGCGAGAGCCGCAGAAGACGTACCCAACTTCCCGGAAGCATCGACAGCCTTTGCCGTCAGGTTATGCGCGCCGTCGGCTAGAACTGCGGTGGTGTAGGTCCAGGCCCCATTCGCATCGGTTTTGACCGTGCCGAGGCTCTTGCTGCCATCGAACACCTTGATGGTGCTGTTGGCGTCGCCAGTGCCCTTCAAGGTCAGTGTGCTGTCGCTGGTGATATTGTCACCAGCCTTACCCGTGTCATTCGAGAACGACACAATGCTTGGAGCCTTTGACGGAGTTGGGGTCGGCGCAGTGATATCGATATCCAGAACCGTCGAGGTTTTACCGGCGTTCCCGGCGACGTCCGTTGCCTTCGCCGTAAAGGTATGATGCCCGACCGTGAGCGCATCAGTAGTGAAATTCCAACTCCCATCTGCAGCAGCGGTCACCGAGCCGATTTTCTTGCCCCCGTCGAAGATGTCGATCGTGCTCTTGGCCTCAGCCGTGCCCGTCAGATTGACAACGTTCGATCTAGCGGTGGTGCTAGTGGACGACGTCGATCTCGCGGCGAGAGCTTGGACTGCGCCAGCAGTCGATCCATCAATGGTCGGAGCATCCGGCGCCTTGGTATCAATCGTGACCGCAACGGTCGCCGATGAACTGCTGGTCTGGCCGGTGCTGTTCGTCGCCGTCGCCGTCAACACATGCTTCGCATCCGTGAGAACGGATGTGATGTAGCTCCACGAACCGCTGGCATTGGCCGTGGTCGTGCCGATCTGCGTTGCACCGTCGTAAACCTTGACAGTGCTGTTTGCGGCGGCCGTGCCGGTCAGAGTGAGCGTATTATCGTTGGTAATGCCATCGCCGACGACACCGCTATCGTTGGAGAAGGACACGATCGCCGGCGCACTGGGAGCACTCGGGGTCGAAGCCGATACTGTAACGCCGAGCGCAGCCGACGCCACGCCGGTATTGCCTGCCGCGTCCATCGCCTTCGCGGTGAAGCTATGGCTGCCGGTAGCGAGTGTCGCAGTGGTGAATGTCCACGCACCGCTGCTATTGGCCGTCACCGTACCGATCTTTGTCGTTCCGTCGAAGACCGTGACAGTGCTGTTGGCTTCCGCCGTTCCAGTCAGCTGCGCGACCTTCGTGCTCGCGAGAGTCGAGGCCGAGGTCGACATTGTTACCGTTGGCGCGACCGGCGCGACGGTGTCGATGACGAGAGAAAGTGCCGTCGAAGCCGAGCTGGTGAGGCTGCCACTGGTGGCAGTCGCGGTCAGACTGTGATTGCCATCCGTCAACGCAGCACTGGTAAAGGACCAAGCTCCATTGGCGTCGGCAGTCGCCGTACCGATCTGCTTAGCACCGTCGAAGACCTTGATGGTGCTGTTCGCCGCCGCCTTGCCGGTCAGCGTGACCGTGTTGTCGTTGGTGATGCCGTCGCCGGCGACACCGCTATCGTTCGAGAAGGAAACGATCGTAGGCGCACTAGGTGCAGCCGGGGCCGACACCGTAGCAGCTACGGCAGTCGACGCCACGCCAGTATTGCCAGCGACGTCCATGGCCTTGGCCGTGAAGCTATGGCTCCCGCTGGACAGCGAACTGGTTGTGTAGGTCCACGCACCCTTGCTGTCAGCCGTAGCTGTGCCGATCTGGGTGGTGCCGTCGAAAACCTTAACGACACTGTTGGCCTCAGCCGTGCCTTTCAACAAAAAGGCGTTGGTGCCGGTCGGCGCCGAAGATGCGATCACCGGGGCTGTTGGCGCAGCAGTATCGATCGTCACGGCCAACGCAGCCGAAGCCGCACTCGTCGTCGAACCGGCCGTTGCCGTCGTGGTAAAGCTGTGCGCGCCGTCGGCCAGGGCCGCAGTCGTAAACGACCAAGCGCCGCTGCTGTTGGCCGTCGCCGTGCCGACCTGCTTTGCACCATCATAGATCTTAACGGTGCTATTGGCTGCAGCCGCGCCGGACAAAGTCAGGGTGTTGTCGTTCGTGATGTGATCGCCTGCCACACCGCTGTCGTCAGAGAACGATGCGATGGTCGGCACCGCGGGCGCCGGCGTCGTGGTCTGACCCGACGCGGTCACCGTGACGCTAACCGCGGCCGACGACGCACTACTGTTGGTATATGCGTCGGTGGCTCTGGCGGTGAAGACATGGTCGCCATTGGCGAGGCTGGAGGTGGTGAACGTCCAGGTTCCAGTGCTGCTG
>MKVX01000017.1 GCA_001899255.1 Rhizobiales bacterium 62-47 | reverse complement strand
TCAGCGTCGCGACACGGTTGGAAACGATGAACCAGGAGTCGTTGGGACGGGCAGCGCGAAACTCCGCGCAGAGGCTGGCGAGGTTGTCGCCACACACCGAACGGTCCGCATAGACATCGACATAGTCACGCCGGGACTTGGGGCTTTCGAGTTCGAACACCGCAATGTCGGGATCAGCCGTCCGGGCAACCGCCATGGGCACGGCCTCCGTCGTGAGCAGAATCACACGATCGGCGACGCCTGACCACCAGCGCTTCGAAACGACGCGCCAATCCCGGCCGTGCCGCTCCGCATACATATTGCGGAAGCCAACTTCATCCTCGCTGTCGGCATTGTCGTTCGCCTTAGAATACCGGATGCCGTACTCGCGACTGTCAGCCGTTACGACATGGTCCCAAGAGCCAAGGCCCCCAACGACATCGGCGATCCGCTGGGTGTCCTCGAACGTCAGGGGGTTCTCTCCCACCAACGGCCTGTCGTGCTGGTTGGCGAAACTCTCGAAGCTGCGGAGACGATCGGATAGATTGGCGCGATTGGCACCCCAGACCCGCCGATCCTGGTTCGTCATGTCCTCGACCCAGCGCACCACGGCTTCAGGCTGGGCATCGACGACGCTCTGCCATTTCACCTCATCGTGGACGAGCAACCCGAGGTTGGTCTCCTTCCGCAGAATGGCGTCGCGGTCGTCACCGAGATCGTCCATCCAGTACGAGCGCGCCCACATTGTCCGGGTCGGGCTGTTCTTCCACCAGTCATGGGCGACTTGATGGACGGCGAAGAAGACCGGCTGCTGGCTGCCGACCTGCGACCACGCCTGCGCGTGCCGTTGGCGAAACCGATCCATCACCTGCGGCTGACGTTGCCGGATTGCGCTGAAGCGCGAAGAGAACCCGGACCGGGCAGCCTCTACGGTCGAGAGCACCTTCAAGCCCAGGCGCTGGCACTCCTCCTCATACATGCGTGAGAAGCTCGGGATCGTCACGCCGACGAAGCCATTCGTCCGTTGCAACTTGTTGAAGGCGGCGCATTTCTCGTCTGCCGTCTTGTAGTCAGCAAACGCGTACATCGCGAGTGTGCTCTCGCCGCGACGTTCGAGGTCAGCGGCGATCTCATGATGCTGCGCCATGACGACAGAGGTCTTGCCGACACCTTCCGGGCCGACGACCATCATGACGGGATTCACCGGTATGGTGGCGCGGAAGAAGCGGTTCATCGCCGTCGCGGCGCTGGCGTTGTCGATGACATCGTCCCGGAATTTTTGCTCGATTTCGGTGAGAGGTTGCGTAGGCGGGGCAGCGATCAGATCGTCGAGCAGGACGACATCGTCTTCCCGACCCTGCTTGCGAGCCAACTGGCCGCGCCACAGGCGGAGCATCACGCCGAGGTCGTAGGGCAGCCGCCGGGGCTTGAGATCAGTCGCGTCACGACCGGCCAGATGAATGGTCGAGTAGTCCTCGCGCATGATCGAGGCCGGGTTGCGATCGGCCTCCGAGTTCCTGAACAAGGCGCTCCACTTGCGGCCGTCGAAGTCGAAGTGATCAAACCGAGGCCAGCCAGGATACCATTCGCGGAGCCGTTCCCCGCAGTAGGCGATCTCCTCCTGGCTCATGTCGCCGACCGGCTTCGCAGCGCGCTGGGGCTGCGATTTTGTTGTACCCTTCCGGGTGGGCATGGTCCCGCCGAATGCCTCGGGCGTCCAGAACAGGGGCAGATCGTTGCCCGATGCCCTTTCCCTCGACTTCTCCCACAACGTGATCTGGGGCACCAACGTCCCGACTGGAATGCCCAGCAAATGCGTCTTGTCGATCTGGCGACAGCCGTTGGGCACGCGGCGGAACGCTTCGGCGAACCGAAGCGCCGAGTCAGCGCGGAGACCCTCAACGCCCAGGATCGGCAGCAGCGTCTCATGGAGCCGTTCCCAATGGGTCGCGAAGCCGTCACGCAGTTCGGTCGCCCCGCAGCCGTCCAGGCCGAGCTTCTGGCGGGCGAGCGCGGTCGAGAACACGACGTGGATGTGCAGGCTCTTGCTGCCGCTGTAGTTGACGGTGATCCCGGAGAAGTCAGCATAGCCCGAGCAGTGCTTGAACAGCCCGCCGATCGGAGAATCGAGCTTGTTTCCCGAGGTGCGCAGCCACGAAAGCTGCTTCTTCAGGAACTCGATATCGTCCAGATCGAACTCGTAGGTCAGGATGTGGTAGTCGCCGAGGACCACGCGGTCCTTCGGGGCATCGGCGGCGATCGCCTCGTTGATCGACTGGTCTTCGCCGACTGGACTACGGTTCCAGACACGAAGGGGGTTGGCGAAATAGGCCAGCGCCGACCACGGGTCAGCGCCGAATTTCGTCAGCGGATCGGCCTCGGACGCGATCGTTTCCGCGACGTGGTGATTGCGACCGACCGAAAACGTCGTCACGTCCACAGGGTAGTAGACGCCGCCGAACTGGTCCGGCAGGAACAGCCTGGGCCGGACAAGGTCGGCGAACCACTTTTCCTGCTTCTGCGTGGCCGAGAGGAATTGCTTCAGAGGCCACTTGCCAAGCGTCGGGCCGACGTACTCGTGCCACAACGTCTTGAAGTTCTTTGTGTCGGTGTTCGAATAGATCATGCTCAAATCCAGGAATGAAAAACCCTGCACGCTCGGCAGCCGTGCAGGGTTCTCGCCACTGGATCGTGGCCATTCTCTCCGGCGATTTCTTCTCCCTCCAACGGAGTTTCATCGCTTGGGTGAGCATGTTCTGTTTCGCCCTGCCGAGGCGCGCTTCAATATTTATCCAGTCTACGGCAGGCAGGGCCGGAAAGTCGAAATTCAAATGAAGGCTGTCTTACTTCTGGAGTGTGGCGAACGATCCTGCTGAGGATGTTCACCGCCTCGGCGCGATCATGCGGTTAAGCACGCCATCTTTTCGCACGAACTGATGATATAGCGCAGCCAAAGCGTGGAATGCGGCAAGGCCAAGCAGAACATTGGCAGCAAGTTCATGCCAGCCGTTGATGGAGCGGCGGAGAGCACGATTGTCGGGTGCAAAAGCCGGTACTTGCACGAATCCAAAAAAGTCCCACCCTCTGGCGGCCACGTTGACGATCCCGAGGGCGAGGGTCGCCGCGAGGAGAACGTAGAGCAGTCCATGGGTGGCATGTTCCAGCAGCCGAAGCAGACCGGAGTTGACGGAGGCAAGCCGCGCTCCCGATGTCATGCGCCAGGGCAGACGAACGCAGTATATCAGAACAAGGGTTGCTCCAGCGGCAATGTGGATGGACCACATCCCGTGACGCCATTCGCGCGGCAAAAGCCCCTCGCTTTGAGCCATGAGCCAGAGCACCAGCACAAGTACAGCAGTCAGCCAGTGAAAAGTGATGCTGGCCCGGTCGTACCGGTCTCTATCGGGATTACTCAGCATAAACGTCCTCGTTTCTATCACGCGCCGCCGATGAGGATGCCAGTTGCGAGGACGAGAAGGCCGCCCAGAATGATCTGGAACATGGCGCGACCGATGGGGGTCTCCATGTATCGGTTCTGAATCCAGACAATTACCCAGAGTTCCACGAAGACAACGCAGAGCGCGATGGCCGTCGCAGTCCAGAAATGTGGGATGAGGTAAGGAAGCGCATGCCCCAAACCACCAATCGCCGTCATGACACCTGATGCTAGGCCACGCTTCCACGGCGATCCACGCCCCGACAGCTTGCCGTCATCGTGCGCTGCCTCGGTGAAGCCCATGGAGATACCAGCGCCCACTGAAGCAGACAGACCGATCAGAAAGGTCGTCCACGGATTCTGCGTGGCGAACGCTGTCGCAAAGATCGGTGCCAAGGTCGAAACTGAGCCATCCATGAGCCCAGCGAGGCCCGGCTGGACCCAAGTCAACACGAACTGGCGCTTGGCCTGATCCTGCTCGGCCTTACCCTCGCCGCCCGTCGTCAATTCGCCTTCGAGAGACAGAGCCTTGCGCTCGTGCTTCGCCTCGGCGGCTGCGAGGTCACCGAGTAGCTTGCGCGTTTCCGCATCGGTGCTGCGCGATGCCGCCAACCGGTAGAAGGCTTCCGCCTGCCGCTCCATCTCGGCAGCATCGGCGCGTGCGCGCTCCAGCGGCAGTGACCTCACCAGCCACAGGGGCTTTCGCGCATAGAACCCTTCAACATGTTCCCGGCGAATTGGGATGATCGTGGGGCCGAACTTGCGAACATAAAGGTCCAGCAAGGCGCTCCGATGCTCATTTTCTTCCGCAGCCATGGTGTCGAACATCGCCGCCGATGCGGGGTATTCTTGGCTCAGGTTTGCTGCATAGGCAGCGTAGATGCGTCCGTCCTCTTCCTCAGCGAGAATCGCGAGCGACAGGACCTCCTGCGCATTCAGGTCATCGAACCGTCGCCGTGTAGGACGAAACAAGGAGAAGAGAGCGGGCACAATCCACCAGCGCATGAGAGGCGGTGCATTGATTAGAATTATTCTAATCTATAGTCCAGTGACCAAATGACGCGGCGACAACCTCGCCAGCCTCTGCGCGGAGTTTCGCGCTGCCCGTCCCAACGACTCCTGGTTCATCGTTTCCAACCGTGTCGCGACGCTGACCG
>MKVX01000016.1 GCA_001899255.1 Rhizobiales bacterium 62-47 | reverse complement strand
TGGCCTCAAGAGCTTCCTGATCGCCCAGAGTCTCAACCAGATCGAAAAAGCCTACGGCGCGAACAATTCGATCCTCGATAACTGCCATGTACGGGTCAGCTTCGCCACGAACGACGAACGCACCGCCAAACGCGTGTCAGACGCGCTCGGCACCGCTACCGAGATGAAGGCGATGCGGAACTATGCCGGACATCGCCTGTCGCCTTGGCTCGGACATCTGATGGTCTCGCGCTCGGAGACGGCCCGCCAGTTACTCACCCCCGGCGAGATCATGCAGCTCCCGCCGACCGACGAGATCGTCATGGTCGCGGGCACACCGCCGATCCGGGCGAAGAAGGCGCGCTACTACGAGGACGCCCGCTTCAAGGAGCGCATCCTGCCGCCGCCTACGCTCGCGCAACCGAAACAGGGTCATGCTGATGATTGGACCGCGCTGCCGCTCCCGGTTCGGCCTGTGATCGCCGAGGCGAAGCCCGGGACGGAGACGGGCGACGATCCGACCGAATCCGAGCGTCGCCAGCAGCCCGAATTGAGCCGCGTGAAGCCTGTCGAGAAGAAGGCGCCGATCGAGAACGAATTCGAGATCGGCCTTGCCGATGACGCCGAGGATGACGCCGCCCGCAACAGCCGGATGAGCCGGCTGATGCAGGGTGTGGCGCGTCAGGTGTCGCTCGATCCCGGTGACGGCATGGAGCTTTAGGTCGCCATGACGAAACCCTCGAAGAAACAGCGCCTGTCCGTCTATCTCGAGCCCGCCGTGATGCGTCGCCTCGCCGAACATGCCGCGCGACGCGATCATTCGCGATCGTTGGTCGCGGAGGCGGCCATCGAATCCTTCCTCTCTCCGGATGCGGCTGAACGACAGGAGGCCGCGATTACCAAGCGCCTCGACCAACTTGATCGCCGCATGTCGCGGATGGAACGCGATGTCGGCATCTCCGTCGAGATGCTGGCGGTGTTCGTGCGGTTTTGGGTCGCGACCACCCCGGCCTTGCCGGAGCCTGCCGCGCAGGCTGCACGTGCGAAGGCTGGCGAGCGCTACGATCAATTCGTCACAGCTCTCGGCCGCCGCCTCGCGAAGGGGCCGAAGCTAAGGCAGGAGATTTCCGAGGACGTCGCTGCCGACGGTGAGCCGTAGTGCGTCGCCGTCAATCTAACCGAAGCGGCGTAAGATCATCCTTCGACAAATCGCGCGAGGTTTTCGAGAGTCGAACGAAGCCCGACATCGTGGTCCGCTTTGCTTATTCCGATCGGCACATTCTCGGCGATGATCGAGACATCAGTGCCGCCGGCCGCCGGCGAAAGGCTCCACGCCATCCGCATCTCGCCGGCGAAAGCCGGATCATCGGACTGAAACGTTACGATCTGAACGACGCGATGATTTGGGATCAGCTCTGCGAAGCGACCTTCGACGACATCAGTGTCATTGGAGGTTTTGCCTGCGCTCGGATGATCCCCGCGATAGGTCAGCGCCATTCGATAGTTTCCGCCGGGGCGCGCGTCGAACTCGTAGATCTGGCCGGTCATGCCCTCCGGCGGAAGCCACTGCGGCCATGCCTTGGAGTCAACAAACGCACGATAGATCACGTCCGCGCTGGCGGCGATGAATCGGGTCGCTGAGTCGGTTCTCCCATGTCCGATATTCGCCGTCATTGATCGCACGCCTCGCGCTACCCGGAATCCCGCACCGCCGTTCTCCTGTATTTGCACGCTACACTACTACGCCAATGAATCTTTGTTGAATCGGCCCAAAATCAGGCCCTTTTAATCATCCCCGTCCGGGGAAGGACTGTCTCGACCCCGATGGAATCGGGGGTCATGTGGCGGCTTCACATCAACATGCGGAAGGTCTCGCGCGAGGCGCACGGATGCTGCGTACCGCGCTCGGCCCAGCGATCGCGCGCTATCTCGACGACGCCAGCATCGTTGAAGTGATGCTCAACCCCGATGGGCGGCTGTGGATCGACCGCCTGTCCGAAGGGCTCTCCGATACGGGCGAGCGGCTGTCGGCTGCAGACGGCGAGCGCATCGTTCGCCTGGTCGCCCATCACGTCGGCGCCGAGGTTCATGCGGGCGCGCCGCGCGTGTCGGCGGAGCTGCCTGAAACAGGAGAGCGGTTCGAAGGCCTGCTGCCGCCGGTCGTCGCGGCGCCGGCCTTCGCGATCCGCAAGCCTGCCGTCGCGGTGTTCACGCTCGACGATTACGTCCGCGCCGGGATCATGTCGGCGGCGCAAGCCGAGATGCTGCGCCAGGGCGTCGCCTCTCGCGCCAACATTCTCATCGCCGGCGGCACATCCACCGGCAAGACCACACTCACCAACGCCCTCCTCGCCGAGGTCGCAAAGACCGCCGATCGCGTCGTCATCATCGAAGATACGCGCGAGCTGCAATGCGCTGCGCCGAACCTTGTGGCGATGCGCACCAAAGACGGCGTCGCCTCGCTCTCCGATCTCGTCCGCTCGTCGCTGCGCCTGCGCCCTGATCGCATTCCGGTCGGCGAGGTGCGCGGAGCCGAGGCGCTGGAGCTGCTCAAGGCATGGGGCACCGGCCATCCCGGCGGGGTCGGCACGATCCACGCCGGCAGCGCGATCGGTGCGCTGCGCCGGATGGAACAGCTCATCCAGGAAGCTGTCGTCACGGTCCCGCGCGCACTTATCGCCGAGACGATCGACCTCATTGCCGTCCTCTCCGGCCGCGGCGCCGCGCGCCGGCTCTGCGAACTCGCACGCGTCGAGGGCCTCGGTCCCGACGGCGACTATCGCGTCACGCCCGCCGTCATCGAGGGCGACGGCGGTCCGACCTTACTCACCCAAAGCCCTGAAGGAGAAAGCCAGTGATCCAACGCCTGCGCCTCGCGCGCCGCCGTCTAGCCATGACCGTTTCCGTCGCCACCCTGTCGGTGGTGATGGCCGCGCCCGCCCACGCCTCCGGCTCGTCGATGCCGTGGGAACAACCTCTCCAACAAATCCTCCAGTCGATCGAAGGGCCGGTCTCAAAAATCATCGCGGTGATCATCATCATCGTCACCGGCCTGACGCTCGCCTTCGGCGACACGTCCGGCGGCTTCCGGCGGCTGATCCAGATCGTGTTCGGTCTCTCGATCGCCTTCGCTGCATCGAGCTTCTTCCTGTCGTTCTTCTCCTTCGGCGGCGGGGCGCTGGTCTGATGACGGGCGTTGTCGAACAGGGCGGCGAAGTCCCGGGTTACACGGTCCTCGTTCACCGGGCGCTGACCGAGCCGATCCTGCTCGGCGGCGCGCCGCGCGCCATCGCCATCATGAACGGGACGCTCGCTGGCGCGGTCGGACTGGGGCTGCGCCTCTGGCTGGTCGGCATCGCCATCTGGGCGATCGGCCATGTCGCGGCGGTTTGGGCGGCGAAGCGCGATCCGCTCTTCGTCGACGTGGTGCGCCGCCATCTGCGCGTCCCCGCGCACCTCACGGTCTGACAGGGAGCGCGCCGATGATGAATCTCGCCGAATATCGCAACCGCAACAGCCGACTCGCCGACTTCCTTCCCTGGGTCGCGCTAGTGGGCGCCGGCATCGTCCTCAACAAGGACGGCAGCTTCCAGCGCACCGCCCGGTTTCGCGGCCCCGATCTCGACAGCGCCGTCCCGGCCGAGCTGGTCGCCGTCGCCGGCCGCCTCAACAACGCCTTCCGTCGCCTCGGCTCCGGCTGGGCGATTTTCGTCGAGGCACAGCGCCATGCCTCGAACCTCTATCCCGACAGTCGCTTTCCTGATGCCGCCTCGGCGCTGGTCGATGCCGAGCGCAAGGCTGACTTCGAGGAGGCCGGCGCGCATTTCGAGTCGAGCTACTTCCTGACCTTCACCTATCTGCCGCCGGCCGAAGACGCCGCGCGGGCGGAAAGCTGGCTCTACGAGGGCCGCGAGAAGAATGGCCTCGACCCCAACGAGGTGATGACCGGCTTCGCCGATCGCACCGATCGCATCCTGCGCCTGGTCGAAGCCTTCATGCCCGAATGTCACTGGCTCGATGACGCCGAGACCCTGACCTATCTCCACGGCTGCGTCTCGACCAAACGGCATCGGGTCCGCGTTCCCGAAACGCCGATCTATCTCGACGCGCTGCTTGCCGACCAGCCGCTGACCGGCGGGCTCGAACCGCGCCTTGGCGCATCGCATCTGCGCATCCTCACCGTTACGGGCTTTCCGACGGCGACGACACCGGGCCTGCTTGACGAACTGAACCGTCTCGCGTTTCCCTATCGTTGGTCGACGCGCGCGATCCTGCTCGACAAGACCGACGCGACCAAGCTGCTGACCAAGATCCGCCGCCAATGGTTCGCCAAGCGCAAGTCGATCGCCGCGATCCTGAAGGAGGTGATGACCAACGAGGCGTCAGTCCTCGTGGACACCGACGCCTCCAACAAGGCCGCCGATGCCGACATGGCGCTTCAGGAACTCGGCGCGGACTATGCCGGCATGGCCTATGTCACCGCGACGGTGACGGTGTGGGAAGACGATCCGCGCATAGCCGATGAGAAGCTGCGGCTGGTCGAGAAGGTTATCCAGGGCCGCGACTTCACCGCCATGGCCGAGACCATCAACGCGGTGGATGCCTGGCTCGGATCATTGCCCGGCCACGTTTACGCGAACGTCCGCCAGCCGCCGATCTCCACGCTCAATCTCGCCCACATGATCCCGCTGTCAGCGGTGTGGGCGGGGCCGGCACGGGACGAGCATTTTGCAGCGCCCCCACTGCTCTTCGGCAAGACCGAAGGCTCGACCCCGTTCCGGCTTTCGCTTCATGTCGGCGACGTCGGCCACACGCTGATCGTCGGCCCGACCGGCGCGGGCAAGTCCGTGCTGCTGGCGTTGATGGCGCTGCAGTTCCGACGCTATGCCCGCGCCCAGGTCTTCGCCTTCGACTTCGGCGGCTCGATTCGGGCGGCGGCGCTCGGCATGGGTGGCGACTGGCATGATCTTGGCGGCGATCTCAGCGACGGGGAGATCGACAGCGTCAGCCTTCAACCGCTCGCCCGGATTCACGACGTGCCCGAGCGCGCCTGGGCGGGTGACTGGATCGTGTCGATCCTGACCCGCGAGGGTGTGGCGATCACGCCCGAGGTGAAGGAGCATATCTGGACGGCGCTGACCTCGCTGGCGTCCGCGCCGATCGAGGAGCGCACGATCACCGGCCTGGTCGTGCTGCTCCAGTCGAACGACCTGAAGCAAGCGCTTCGGCCCTATTGCGTGGGCGGACCTTACGGCCGGTTGCTCGACGCCGAGCGCGAGCATCTCGGATCGGCCTTCGTTCAGGCGTTCGAGACCGAAGGACTGATTGGGACAGGCGCGGCGCCCGCGGTTCTCTCCTACCTGTTCCATCGCATCGAAGACCGGCTCGACGGTTCGCCGACCCTCCTCATCATCGACGAGGGTTGGCTGGCGCTGGATGACGACGGCTTCGCCGGCCAGCTCCGCGAATGGCTGAAGACGCTGCGCAAAAAGAACGCCAGCGTCATCTTTGCCACGCAGAGCCTATCGGACATCGACGGCTCGGCGATCGCGCCCGCCATCATCGAGAGCTGCCAGACCCGGCTTCTCCTGCCGAACGAGCGCGCGATCGAGCCGCAGATCACCGCCATCTATCGCCGCTTCGGCCTCAACGACCGCCAGATCGAGATCGTCGCCCGGGCCATGCCCAAGCGCGACTACTACTGTCAGTCCCGTCGCGGCAATCGGCTGTTCGAGCTGGGCCTGTCCGACGTCGCGCTCGCGCTCTGCGCCGCCTCGTCAAAAACCGACCAGGCCGTAATCGCCCGCATCGTCGCGGAGCATGGCCGCGACGGATTCCTCGCCGCCTGGCTCCACCACCGTGAAGTCGGTTGGGCGGCTGACCTCATTCCCACGCTCACCAACAAGGAGAAGTCCTCATGAAACTGCGCCAATCCCGCGCAGCGCGGTTCGCTGCCGCGCTGCTGATCGCTCCCGTGGCGCTCGCGCCCATGCTGGCGACGCCGGCCCACGCCATCATCGTGTTCGATCCCTCCAACTATGCGCAGAACGTCCTGACGGCGGCGCGATCGCTCCAGCAGATCACCAACCAGATCACCTCGCTTCAGAACGAAGCGCAGATGCTGATCAATCAGGCCCGCAATCTGGCGAGCCTGCCGTACTCGTCGCTGCAACAGCTTCAGCAATCGGTTCAGCGAACGCAGCAACTCCTCCAGCAAGCCCAGAACATTGCCTATGACGTCCGGCAGATCGATCAGGCGTTCCAGACCAAATACGGGAACGTCTCGATGTCGGCGTCCGATCAGCAGCTCGTGGCCGATGCGCGCTCGCGCTGGCAGAACACGGTCGGCGGCCTGCAGGACGCCATGCGCGTGCAGGCCGGCGTCGTCGGCAACATCGACACTAACCGCGCTCAGATGTCAGCGCTCGTCGGCCAGAGCCAGGGCGCGACCGGCGCGCTGCAAGCGACGCAGGCCGGCAACCAGCTCCTCGCGCTCCAGGCTCAGCAGCTCGCCGACCTCACCGCCGTCGTCGCGGCGAATGGCCGAGCGCAGGCGCTCCAATCGGCCGAACAGTCCACCGCCGCCGAACAGGGCCGCGAGCAGCGCCGTCGCTTTCTGACGCCAGGTTCGGGCTACCAGCCCGGCAACGCGCAGATGTTCTACGGCAATCACTGAGGGCGGCGCGATGGACGGCAAGACCCTCGCTCGCATCGGCGCCATCGTCTTCGTCGCGGTCGCCATCACGGCGACCGCGATCGAGATGCACCGCAAGGATGATCGGCCAATCGACTTCGCGACACGGGTGCGTCCCGTCGCATCGCAAGATCCTCTCGCGGCCGAATTGCTGCGCTGTTCGGAGATCGGCGAGGCTGGTCCGCGAGATCCCGCTTGCCTGAGAGCGTGGGCCGAGAACCGGCGCCGTTTCCTCGGTCAACCGGCTCCTGCGGTGACGTCGGCCCCGTCTGCGCCGACCATGTTGTTTCCAAGCGCGCCCGCGTCGGCCGATCCCATCCACAAAGACAGTGCGCCGACGAATTTAGCAGCGCCTGCGACGCAGGCCGATCCTGCCCAGCCGGAGATCCGCTGAGATGGGCGGCACCGGCGTCATCGACCATTTCCTCGAGGTCTTCACGCGCTACATCGACGGCGGCTTTGGCCTGCTCGGTGGCGAGGTCGGCTTTATCGCCACCACCTTGATCGTCATCGACGTGACGCTTGCCGCGCTCTTCTGGTCGTGGGGCGCCGACGACGACATCATGGCGCGCCTCGTCAAGAAGACGCTGTTCGTCGGCGTCTTCGCCTACCTCATCTCCAACTGGAACAATCTCGCTCGCATCATCTTCGAGAGCTTCGCGGGTCTCGGCCTGAAAGCCTCGGGCACGAGCTTTGCCGTCAGTGACCTTTTGCGCCCCGGCAAGGTGGCACAGACCGGACTCGATGCGGGACACCCGCTGCTCGACTCCATCTCCGGCCTGATGGGCTACTGGTCGTTCTTCGAAAACTTCATCCAGATCGCCTGCATGTTTTTCGCCTGGGCGCTGGTGCTGCTCGCCTTCTTCATTCTCGCGATCCAGCTTTTCGTCACCCTGATCGAGTTCAAGCTGACGACGCTCGCGGGGTTCGTCCTCATTCCTTTCGGCCTGTTCGGCAAATCCGCCTTCATGGCCGAGCGCGTCCTTGGCAACGTCATCTCCTCCGGCATCAAGGTGTTGGTGCTCGCCGTCATCATCGGCATCGGCTCCACCTTGTTCTCCGAGTTCACGTCCGGCTTTGGCGGCAACACGCCGTCGATCGATGATGCCATGGCGATCGTGCTCGCCGCGCTGTCGCTGCTTGGTCTCGGCATCTTCGGTCCCGGCATCGCCAACGGTCTTGTCTCCGGCGGCCCGCAGCTCGGCGCGGGCGCGGCGGTCGGAACGGGGCTCGCCGCAGGCGGCATGGTTGCAGCGGGCGCAGCTACTGTGGGCGCGGTCGCCTCCGGCGGTGCTGCCCTTGCCGGCGGTGCAGCCGCTGCCGCTCGCGGTGGCGCCGCCCTCGCTGGCGGCGCATCCACCGCCTACAGCCTGGGTGCGGCCGGACAGTCTGGCGCGTCGGGTGTCGCATCCGGTCTCGGCAATGTAGCCAGCACGGGCGCGAAGGCGGCCGTCTCACCGTTGAAGCGCGCAGCCGGGCGTGCAGCCGACAGCCTGAAGCAGAGCTATCAGGCCGGTGGACAGGCCGCAACGGAGATCGCCACAGGCTCATCGGGCGCAGCGGCGGGCGAAGCCACCGCCGAGGCTACATCCTCTTCCGCCGCCGAAAACCCGCCGGCCTGGGCGAAGCGCATGAAGCGCTCGCAGCAGCTCACCCATGGCGTTCAGGCCGCGGCTCACGCCGTTCGTAGCGGCGACAGCCATGGCGGCGGCTCCTCCGTCAACCTTTCCGAAAGCGACTGACCATGTTCAAACGACCATCCACCCACTACGGCAAATCCCCGCAACCAGAGACGCCCTACCAGCGCGCGGCGCAGATCTGGGACGATCGGATCGGATCAGCCCGCGTGCAGGCCCGCAACTGGCGCTACATGGCGTTCGGCTCATTGGGGCTTGCCGCTGGCCTCTCCGCCGCACTTGTCTGGCAGTCCGCCAACGGCTCGATCGTGCCCTGGGTGGTGCAGGTCGACCGGCTCGGCCAGGCGCAGGCCGTGGCGCCGGCGACCGCCGACTACCAGCCAAACGATCCGCAGATCGCCTTCTACCTGGCGCGCTTCATCGAGCAGGTTCGCTCGATCCCGGCCGACGCCATCATCGTGCGGCAGAACTGGCTGCGCGCCTATGACTTCACCACACAAGGCGGCGCGCTCGCGCTGAACGACTACGCCCGCGCCAACGACCCCTTCACGAAGGTCGGCAAGCAGCAAATCGCAATCGAGGTGTCGTCGGTCATCCGGGCCTCGCCATCCAGCTTCCGCATCGCCTGGATCGAGCGCCGCTATCAGGACGGCTCGCTGGCCTCCACCGAACGCTGGTCAGCCATCCTCACCGTCATTGTACAGCCGCCGCGCGACGCCGACACGCTGCGGAAGAACCCGCTCGGCATCTACATCAACGCCATCAACTGGTCGAAGGAGCTTGGACAATGACGCCCGCACTCCGCAAAGCCGCCCCCTGGAGTGCAGGGCGTCCGGCTTTCCTCATCAACGCAATGCCGGCTTTGCGTAAATCCGCATTGCCAGCGATCCTGCTCGCCGGCTCGGCGTTGGCAGGGTGCGCCACCCACACGCCGCCCCCGGAGATCTCCTACGACAATGCGGCCCCGGCCGTGCAGACGTCCGATCCGCCAGCGCCGGTCCGGGTGGTAGAACTGCCGAAGCCGCTGCCGCTTCCCGGTCAGTTGAAGCCGCTCAGCAAGGACGGCAAGCCGGAGCCGGAAGCGGCCGACCCCGCTGTGCGCGTCAACCAGGCCAACGCCGCCGCGCGCGTCCAGCCCGTTCGCAACGGCTTCATCAACTCGATGCAGGTCTATCCCTTCGTCGATGGTGCCCTCTATCAGGTCTATGCCTCGCCGGGGCAGATTACTGACATCGCACTCCAGCCCGGTGAGCAACTCGTTGGTTCAGGTCCCGTCGCCGCCGGCGACACCGTGCGCTGGATCATCGGCGATACGGAAAGCGGCGTTGGCGGGGCCAAGCAGATCCACATCCTCGTCAAGCCGACCCGCGCCGAGCTGATGACCAATCTCGTCATCAACACCGACCGGCGCACCTATCACATGGAGCTGCGCGCGACGCCCTCGACCTACATGGCGTCGGTGTCCTGGCAATATCCGCAGGACCAGCTCATTGCGCTGCGCCGCCAGAACCAGCAAGCCGAGACCGCGCAGCCGGTGTCGGGCGGCATCGATCTCGCCCGTGTCAATTTCCGCTACGAGGTGACGGGCGACCGTGCGCCTTGGCGGCCGCTGCGGGCGTTCGACGACGGGAAGCAGGTGTTCATCGAATTCCCGCGCGGCATCGGTCAGGGCGAGATGCCGCCGCTGTTCGTGGTCGGGCCGGAGGGCGACACATCCGAGCTGGTGAACTATCGCGTGCGCGGCAACTACATGATTGTCGATCGGCTGTTCGCCGCCGCCGAGTTGCGATTTGGTGCGGGCAAGAACCAGAAGCGCGTCCGCATCTCCCGCACCGACGGGAGGCCGGCATCGTGAGCGATGAACGCGATCCCGAAAAGGAGGAAGGCCGGGCGCAAGGTTCGACGCCCCAGCCTCAGCCGATCGACGATGACGCTCGGCCGCTGACCGGCGAGCCGGCCGCGACGATGCGGCTGCGCGCCGAGCCGCCGCGCGTGACCCGCCTGTCCCGCAAGGTGCTGGCCGGTCTGGGTCTCGCCGCAAGCCTCGGTGTCGGCGGGGCGCTGATCTATGCGCTTCAGACCCGTCACGGTGGCCAGGGCCAGGAACTGTACTCGACAGACAACCGCTCGACACCGGACGGACTGGCTGGATTGCCGAAGGATTATTCCGGCGTCCCGAAGCTCGGCCCGCCGCTCCCGGGCGATCTCGGTCGCCCGATCCTGAACGCGCAGAACGGTGGCACGGTGCCGCCGATCGGCGCGCCGGCATCAGGCCCCGTGGGGCCGAGCCCGGAGGAACAGCGTCGGGCGCAGGAGCTGGAGTCGGCACGGACCGCGCGGCTGTTCGCCTCGACCGAGACTCGGCCCGTCAGTGCTGGGGCCTCGACGCAACCCAGCGCGATCGCCACGCCGCCGGCCGACCTCGCCAGCCTCGGCCTCGCGCCGCAGCCGGCGACGCCCTCGGCGCAGGATCGCCAGCTCGCATTCCTCAACCAGGCGCCGGACAAGCGCACCGTCTCGCCGGATCGCGTTGCGGCGCCGGCGTCGAAGAACGTTCTGCAGGCCGGCGCTGTCATCGCTGCCGCGCTCATCACCGGCATCCGCTCCGACCTGCCGGGCCAGATCACCGCGCAGGTGACGGAGAACATCTATGACAGCCCGACCGGCAAGATCCTCCTCGTGCCTCAGGGCACGCGCGTCATCGGGCAGTATGACAGCGGCGTCGGCTTCGGTCAGCGGCGCATACTCCTCGTCTGGAATCGGCTGATCTTTCCCAATGGCCGCTCCATCGTTCTGGAGCGCCAGCCTGGTGCGGACGCCGAGGGCTATGCCGGCCTCGAGGATGGTGTCGACTATCACTGGGGCGAACTGTTCAAGGCCGCTGCGCTCTCCACGATCCTGAGCATCGGCGCGGAGGCCGGCTCGTCTGGCCAGGAAAGCGACATCGTGCGGGCGCTACGACAGGGTGCGTCCAACAGCGTCAGCCAAACCGGCCAGCAAATCGTCCAGCGTCAGCTCAACATCGCCCCGACGCTCACCATCCGGCCGGGCTTTCCCGTCCGCGTCATCGTCACGCGCGATCTCGTGCTCGAACCCTACGGAGGCTGATATGGTGAAATTGAAGCTTCGCTCGATTACCGATGACAAGCCGGTCAAGGTCTCGTTCGAACTGCCGGCCACGGTTCACCGCGATCTCGTGGCCTATGCCCAAATACTAGCCCGCGAGACAGGAAGATCCGTGGGCGATCCGGTGAAGCTGATTCCGCCGATGATCGAGCGATTCATGGCGACCGACCGAGGATTCTTGAAGGCGCGACGCGACGGCGAACACGGGCACCCACCTGCTAGCTCGGGCTCGTCGTCGCAGAATTAGCGATCAGTCCCGGCACTGTGACGGCGTTCGATCGTCGCGACATTGTTCTGGCCAGGCTCAGCAACCGCCGTAAAGCCGGATTGTCATTGTGCGGCGACCAAATCGCGCAGAACGGCAGAATCTCCTGGCTGAGTGGGCGGTAGACGACGCCGGGAAAGCGCGCCGCGATAGTCGCTTCGCTGGTCAGCGTGAGGCCCTGAGCCATGGCGACGAGATTCATTAAATTGTCTCGACCGACACGGCAACGTTCGACGTTGGGGTGGTGCCCAAGGTCAGCGAGGTGCTTCACCAGGTAGTCGTGGATCTCCGGACCCGGGTCGGTCTCACTGACGATAAAGCGTCGGTCTCGCAGGTCCGTCCAAGAAATCTCGCGATTTCGAGACAGGTCGTCGTCGTCTGGCAATGCTACGAAGACACGCTCATTCCAAAGATGCACCAGATCGCATCCGTCGGCGATCGGCTCACCGGTCAGGAAGGCGACATCCAGGTGATATCGTTGAATCGCGGCGATGTGGCCGGAGGGCCCGCCTTCAATCAGATCGGGTCGGATGGCTGGGTTTGCCGCAGCATAGGCGCGGAGGAGATCGGCGAGAAAGCCAGATGCAAGCGAGGAAAATATCCCGATGCGCACGGTGCCCGCTTCACCACGCCCAACTGAACCAACGTCCATGGCGGCATGGCCGATCTGGGTGATGGCCTTACGAGCGCGGACAAGAAATCTCTCGCCGGCTTGAGTGAGATCGACACCACCATGGTGGCGAATGAATAGAGCCGCTCCTAGTTCATCTTCCAGATCCCGAATCCGCCGGCTGATGGCGGACTCCTGAATCTTAAGCGCCTTTGCTGCGCGTCGAAAGCTACCGCGCTCTGCCGCTGCGATAAAGTAGCGAAGATGGCGCAGCTCGATTGTCAGCGAAGCGCCTTCCTCGACTTGGAAGATGCTAGCGACTCTTCCTCCGAAACTGCGCCAGGCACTGTCAGAACTGGACCAAAGATTGCGCGGCCGACTTCCAGGGCCTCTTCCATCACCAACATGACGCCGTGCCGGGATGGCGTCTGCTGATCAAGCCAACGCCGCAATTGCTCTTCCGAACAAAAGAAGGCGATCGACGGGCAACAAGAGTTTGCCGCCGCACCTCCTTCATAGGCAAAATCGTACCAGACTACGGCGCCAGCCGGCGACACGTTACACAAGGTACGACCCTCATCGCCTATCGTCACCCGGACGCTTCTACCAGTTAGCCGACAGCGGGACTCGACCGTGACGTCGCTGCGATACATTCTACCAACCCCGAGTGCGTCGATGGCGCAGAGGCTGTTCAAGGTGTGGCTCTTCAGTGCGACGTGGTGACCTGTCTGTGTCTCCGTGAAAGGGTAGGCATAGAGGATCGCGTCCGTGCCGGGTTCAAGGCCCACAAGATCGCGCAGTTGCAGCTTGTGCAGAATGACGCGCATGCGCTTCTCTGGGATGTCCGAGCAGGCGGCAATCTCGCTAGCGCGAGGTGGCCGACCGGTTTCGGCGTAGAGGTCGAGGACCATCCGCCACACCAGATCCTCATTCGGTTCGAGCGCCTGCGACCACTTGTCCAGAAGTCCCGCCCGCGCCGCCATGCGCCCGCTAAGCGCATGCCGCGCGGCCGGCGTGGTAACGGCCGACCAGTCCGGGCGGCATACGCCCGGCCTGATCTCGACACTGAACTCTTCCGATGTTGTCGCGTCGATCGCCATTACTACTTCCTCGACTGATCGTTTGGCCAATCGTCAGCCCGCGCAGCAGGACAGCTTCTTGACATCCCGGTCGAATGTCTGCGCCGCAAGCTTGAGCCCTTCGACTGTGGTCAAATACGGGAAGATCGTCTCCGCGAGGTCATCGATTGTCAGACCGCCACGAATCGCCATCGTCGCCGTCTGGATACTGTCCGCGCCTTCAGGCGCAAGGATGTGTGCCCCAAGCAGCTTGCGGGTGTCGCCGTCCGCCACAAGCTTGATCAGTCCGCGTGTATCCCGGGCCGCGAGCGCGCGGGGCACGTTGTCGAGCGAAAGCACGGAAGTGCGGACGTTGTGCCCGGCGGCACGCGCCTGCGCTTCCGTGAGACCGACGCTTCCCACCTGCGGATCGGTGAAGACCACTGCGGGCATCGCCGAGTTGTCGTAGCGAAGGCTGTCGCCGTTAAGCGCGTTCTTCGCGGCAAGCTTCGCGCCATAGGCCGCCATGTAGACAAACTGGTCCTTGCCCGTCACATCGCCGGCCGCGTAGACGCCGACTTTGGAGGTACGCATCCGATCGTCGACCATGATGGCGCCAGCGGGCGTCCGGGCGATCCCGGCTTCTGCAAGGCCAAGGCTTTCGGTGTTCGGGGCACGACCGGTCGCGACGAGAATTCGCTCGGCCGCAAGCGTGTCCGGACGCCCATCCCGAACCACCGTGAGTGCGACGCCATCCTCCGTCCGACGGATCGACTCATAGGTCAGACCGCCGACGACCTTGATACCCTCGTCGACTAGATAACCGGCGAGCGCCGCCCCGATCTCGGGCTCTGCTTCCGGCAGGAGGCGGCTGCGGAAGACAAGCGTCACCTCGACTCCCACTCGAGCGAAGGTTTGCGCGAGCTCAGCGCCGATGTAACCGCCGCCAAGCACGATCATCGAGCGTGGAAGCTCGGTCAGCTCCAGCGCCGTGGTGCTATCGAGGAGAGAGATGTCCGTGATGCCAGGGATCGCCGGCAACGCCGGCCGGGTCCCGGTGGCGATGATGATGCGATCCGCCGAGAAACGCTTGCCGGCGGCTTCGACGCCGCCATCGACGAGGCGAGCGCGGCCTTCATGATATGCCACGCTGTTGTAGGATGGCAGGAGATCGCCGTACTTTGCCTGGCGCAGACCCGCGACCAGCTCATCCTTTTGAGCGACCTGCGCACCCCAGTCTGCCACCCGCGCCTGCGCGGCGATCCCGGCAAACCTGGGTGCGGCGTTGGCGTGGTGCACCGCTTCTGCGGCCCGGATAAGGGCCTTCGACGGGACGCAGCCGACGTTGACGCACGTCCCTCCGATCGTGCCGTGGCCGATCAACGCAACTTGCGCCCCTTGTTCGGCCGCCGTAATCGCGGCCGAGAACCCGGCCGAGCCGGCGCCGACGACGATGAGATCGTAGCGGCCGTTCCCGTTCTTTGCGCTCGGAGCGCAGCAATCACTCATGACTTGAACTTTCCTGTCTTCTTATCCGTCTCGCAGCAGTCAGTGCCAGCTGAGGCAGATGTGTTGCGTCGATAGAGCCCGATCCCCACCAGCCCGAGCGAGACGACAAGAACCGGAATCAGGACATAGTCGGCCTTGCCCGCGAGCGCCGAGAGCCCGATCGCTCCCAGCACAACCCCAAGGATTGGAGTCGCGCAGCAGAGCGCCGCCACGACCGCCCCAATGCTGCCGGTTCGAAAAAGGGTGCGACTATTCACGTCATCAGCCTTTTGTCGCGCGCGCCGGATATCCGGCATTGGTCGACGCCGCAATGAGGGTCGCGACATTGGTGACCGCATCGTCGAAAGTGACCGTTGCCACTGCGGCCGACGTTCCGTTCGCCTCCTGGACCACTACTGCCTTTACGCCCGAGACGCGGGAGAGCGTTTTCTTGACAATCGGGGCGCAGAGTTCGCACGTCGCGTTATCGACGTTTAGGACAACGGTTCTTTCGGCGGCTTGGGCCGCAAAAGGCGAAAGCATGGCAATAAGCGCAGTCGCTGCGAGGATACGTCGGAACATAGATTTTCTCCTTCAGATTAAGCGGCCGATCAGAGGAACAAGGGCGCCAGTTTCGGGAAGCCGAGTGCGACGATAACGAGCACAGTAGCCGTCCAAAGCCCGATCTTTGCGATGCGACCCGAGCTGGGTTTGGCGCAGTAGGAGCCTTCGGCGCACGCTACTTTGGGCTTCCGGTAAACGAGATAGAATCCGTAGCCTAGGAAACCAATCGTCACGGCGGCAAAGATGGGCTGATAGGGCTCGAGGGCCGTCAAATTACTAATCCAGGCGCCGCTGATTCCCAACGTGAACAAGGCGAAAGGTACAACGCAGCAACTAGACGCAAGGATCGCGCCGATGATCCCACCAGCTGCAAGCCACCCCTGCGTCTTAACCTTTCCCGCATCCGGCGAGTCGACCAGTTTGGTACTGATATCGCTCATGAAAAAAAGCCCTTCAATTCGAGTCGGGCACACGATAATGTCTGTAGTGACTACAGGCTCAAGAGGTTTTTTGGCCATGACGGATCGCGCTATCGGACGGGGTTTCAAACGTAGTGAGTTGGCGCGTCAGACGGGCTCTAATTTAGAGACAGTCCGCTACTACGAAAAAATTGGGCTTCTTCCCGAGCCGCCGCGCAGCGCTAACGACTACCGCGTTTATAGCGAAGCCCATGTCCGGCGCCTCCGCTTCGTCATGCGTGGACGCGAACTCGGTTTCAGCATCGAGGAAATCCGCGGCCTTTTAGAGTTGGTCGACGGCGGCAAACAGACGTGCGCGGAGGTCAAAGAGCGTACTGAGCATCACCTCAGCGATGTTCGCGCAAAGATCGCAGACCTCAGGCGGATCGAAAAAATTCTAGCCCAAACCGCTGCACAGTGTTCGGGTGACGCCATTCCGGAATGCCCGATCCTCGATGCGCTTTCGTCATATCCAGACGTTGGCGATGCGGGGCACCGTTGAGGCCGCGGAAATTGTCGGCCGTTTCGCCGTTGAAGCTTGGTTGCGGCTGCGAAAGTCAACTCGGTAATGCGCCCACGACGAATAATTAGGAGAGAGACGAATGGCGAACCAATTCGACCTTGTAGTCATAGGAACCGGCACGGCAGCCATGGCCGCCGCGATGCGCGTGCGCGCAGCGGGCTGGAGCGTGGCCGTCATCGACCACCGGCCTTTCGGAGGCACCTGCGCCCTGCGGGGCTGCGACCCGAAAAAGATGCTTGTCGGCGGCGCCTCGGCTGTCGACCATGTCCGGCGCATGAGCGGCAATGGCGTTGCCGGCGACGTCCATATCGCCTGGTCCGAATTGATCGCCTTCAAGCGCACCTTCACCGACCCGGTCCCCGAAAAGCACGAACACCGTTACGAAGAAAAGGGCATCCATAGCTATCACGGTCATGCGCGCTTCGTAGGCCAGAACAGTCTGACAGTGGGTGGCGAGAGCCTTGAAGCCCGTCACGTTTTGATTGCTGCGGGCGCCGAGCCGATAAAGCTGCACATTCCCGGTGAAGAGTATTTCGTCACCAATGAGGACTTTCTGGCAATGGAGCGGCTGCCCCAACGCATCGTGTTGGTCGGCGGCGGCTATATAGCGTCGGAATTCTCCCACATCGCCGCTCGTGCAGGCGCGCAAGTGACCATTCTTCAACGTGGCGAGCGGATGCTCACGCACTTTGATCCTGACCTTGTCGGCTGGCTCATGGACAAATTCGCCGAGATCGGGGTCGATGTGCGCCTGCGGACCACTGTAGAGGCGATTGAGAAAAAGGGAGCGGGCTTTGTCGTCCACACCTCATCAGAAGGTGGAGGCGCAATCTTTGAGGCCGACCTCGTTGTTCATGCGGCCGGCCGGGCCCCCTCGCTAGACGGGCTTGATCTTGAGGTCGGCGGCATCGCCACGGAGAACGGCCGGCTCAAGCTGAATGAGCAGCTGCAGAGCGTCTCCAACCCAGCCGTGTACGCCGCCGGCGATGCGGCACAGAAGGGGCCGCCGCTCACTCCTGTCTCTAGCCACGACGCCAAGGTGGTCGCCGCTAACCTTCTGGAGGGCAATCGGCATACACCCGACTATCGCGGTGTGCCGAGCGTGGCCTTCACGATCCCGCCGATCGCTGCTGTCGGACTGAGCGAGGACGAAGCACGTCAGCAGGGCCTGAAATTCCAAACCAAGTCCCAGAAGGCGTCCGAGTGGTTTACTGCCCGCCAGGCCGCAGAGAAGACCTATGGCTTCAAGGTGATGGTGGAGGACGACACCGGGCGTATCCTAGGCGCACATCTTGTCGGACCGCACGCCGATGAAGTGATCAATCTGTTTGCCCTTGCGATCCGCCACGACCTAACGGCCGACAATCTGAAGACGACGATGTTCGCGTATCCCACCGGCGCCTCGGATATCGGCTACATGCTCTGAATGCCTTTGGGTCTTCTGGAATCACCGAGGCCGGATTCATCTGGCTCTATTACGCGTTACAGGACGCCGAACTGGCACGCGCGGAGCTTCGACGTAGCTACGCGCTTCGTCGGCGATGCACCAACCCAGGAGCGCGGGCGCAGACATGGTGAAGCCGGGGGCCAGCCAATCGGATCAAACTTCCGTATTGACCCTGTATTTAGTACAGGGTGTAGCAGTCCTAACGTGATGATCGTCAGTGTGAACGAACGAGCAGCGCCGCGCAGATGGCTTGGCGGCGCCACCAGCGCGGAAAGTGAGGTTTCGTGAACGAAAAGCCAGCAGCCGGGCTTATGACCGCGATTGTCGTCGCGCCATTGGTCGCGCTTTGCTGCCTTGGGCCGATTTTTATCGGCTCGGCAGTAGGTGGTGTCGTGGGCTGGCTTAGCGGACAGGGTCTTGCATTGACCGCCGTGCTGGCATTCTTGGCCGCGGCCATCGGCTACGCCGTGATGCGTTGGCGCAGGGCTTCATCCAATCGAGTGGAGGCGGGCCCGACTTGCGCATGCGATGTATCTGAGGCACGGCAGGACGTCGAGCTTGATGTCGTCAAGCCTGCGAGCGAACGGCGGACCCGTTAATCGCAACGATTCGGGCGGTTCGCAGCGCACGGTGGCGATCGCTCAGGCCGGACGATCATCCATAGAACTGGTACGTCCCAATCAAGAAATGCCACATGCCACTGGAAGATCAGCGACCTGACCCATTAAGAGCGGACCCTGCGGAGATGATCGAAGAATGCTCGGCCCTGTTGCCAAGGTTCAATGAGGACGGGCTCATTCCTGCTGTCGCGACAGACGCTGCGAGTGGAGTGGTGCTGATGCTGGCGTGGATGAATGCGGAGGCGTTGAACAAGACGATCGAGACCGGCCAGGCTTGGTACTGGAGCCGGTCCCGCCAGCGTCTCTGGCATAAGGGCGCGACCAGCGGGCAGATCCAGCAGGTCGAGGAACTGCGCATCGACTGTGATCAGGACGCGGTCTGGCTCAAGGCGCGCGTCGCGGGCGACGGCGGTTGTTGTCACACCGGCCGAACCAGTTGTTTCTATCGCCGAATCGTGACCGGGTCGGAGGGCCCGACGCTCCGCCGTCCCACGCTCGGCCATTGTCGCGCTGAGAGGCCGCCTCGGAAATGAGATAATAAGCTGTACATGCCCGTTGAGGAACATGTTTGTGCAGTCCAACTAACGGCGGAGCGTTTTCGTAGTTCGGCATCGATTGACGCAGCTCCGTCATAATCTCGTTCGCGTACACGCGGTTCATTTCCGACCGAAAGTGAAACGAGCTTACAAGATCGACGGTGTCGGCCAATATCGTGGCCGCTCTGATCTGGGAGTTGCGAGTAGGATTGTATCAAACAGCCTCATATTCAGACCCCCATCGTACCTGCGAGCCTGTAGCAACGGGAACACGAATGGCCCTGAGATCGCGCGTGCCCAAGCGACACCTCTCGCTACACGCTCAACCTGGATCGGCGGCCATGACACAGAGCCATACGATCAAAAGACGCAGCACCCCCCGGCTTCGGCCGCATGGCCTCGCCGCAGCCGTTGCACGGGTCGACGAAGTGGCCAGCGTTGGTCGGCATAATCTCCGCCTTCACGCCTCCGCAGTTCCAGTAAGTAATCGCTGATTGATCGATCACTGACATTCCGGCGATCCACGCTTCACATCGCCAATGCCGGAACCCAAAAGAAATACGCGTTCAGCATGTAGAGGCCGGACGCAATCAGCGTCACGCCACCTGCCATCTCGAAAATGCGGCGATATGGGGCCAAGCCGTGTAAATTCTCGAGCCAGCCAATGCTAACGGCGCCAAAAGCAACTGGCAGGGCCCGCCCTATTCCGAATGCGAGCAGCAGAACGGCCCCAATCCACGGGGAGCCGAGCCCTGCCGTCGCCCCAAGCAGCACGATAAGTGCCGGCGTGCAAAACGGGCAAACTGCGATCGAGAATATGGCACCAAGAACGAACGCACCCCAGGAGGCTGTAGGCCGTTCCGCTCTTAACGCGAAAGCCGGCAGCGGCAGCCGAATCCATCCGGCCCATACCAGTCCGAGAACAATCAGGAGAGGGCCGACCACGAGTCCCCACTCTCGTCCGATGAGAGACGCCACCCAGTGGCCACCCAGTCCAGCAGTGAAGCCCAGCGCGGCATGCGTGATAAGCATGCCGAGGATGAACATCGCGCCGAAGAGGATCGCTTGTTTCCTCTCGCGGGCTCTTGTGACGTAGGCGAGCGAAACGGGAATAGAGGCGAGCGCCACGGGATTAAAACTGAAGACCAAGCCTGTGAGGAAGCCGATGCCAACGGCGGCTATACCCGCATGCTCAACCGCCTGTCGGAGTGCATCGGCTTCCATCTCAATTCCTCGTCGTGCTGCGGCGGATAAGAGCGTCGCGAAGTTGATGGGGTGTGGGTAACGACGAGAATAGGAGTTCGCCGTCAACGGCGATCGCAGGCAGACTCAGCACGCCCAGTTCGACCGCGTAGTCTAGATCTTCAAGGACACTTAGTTCGCGCCATTCGATGCCTGCGACGGTTCGTTCGGCGGTCGCCTTCAGATCCTCTCGCACAACGGCGCATTGACTGCAGCCTGGCGAATAAAACAGTTCAACTTTCATGACCGGGTGCCGGCATCAAGACTGTGGCTCGTTCCAATGCCGCGATGATGGTGCACTCCTTCACCGGTTGCGCCTCGTCCGCGCACTCGACGATCAATTGATCAAGCGCCTTTGACATCGCCCTCATCACTCGAATCTTGTGCTCGATTTGCAACTTCTTCTCGATCGCTCGCGAGCGAACGTCGCCGCAGCAAGCCTTTTCGCGACCACGCAAAACAAGGAGTTCGCGTATCTCCGCGAGCGTGAAGCCGCAGTGCTGGGCCTGCTTGATGAAGTGAATGCGCCGTGCGGACTCCTTGTCGTAGACTCGGTAGCCGCTTTCGCTCCTGTCAACCGGTTCGATCAAACCTTCTCGTTCGTAATAACGCAGAGTATCAATGCTGACGTCCACCAGCGCGGCGAGCTTCCCAATTTTCAACATTCTTAACCTCTCAAACCTGACCCTCGACCCTTGAGTATACTCCAGAGTCAAGGATTTTATGAGGGATGTCAGGCCACTCGCCGCGTTTAGGGCTTGGATCCGGCGTCCAGTGTTGCGCCAGAGGCGGATCGAACGGGCCGGAACGTGGTCTCGGAACGGAACAAAGCGAAGGACAACAAGGCGACAGCCAGCTCAACGGCCGCGAACAGTCCAAACGCCATCCCAAACCCGAAGCGCAGCAGCTCGCCAAAGATGAGGCTTCCCAAACCGAAGCCGACAAAGAGCGTGAAAACGTTCAAGCCCATCGCTTGCCCGGCACGCTTCCCGCCGAGCGAGGTGACGATTCCGCCGAAGAGTGGCTGGGTCATGTCATAGCCCAAGGACAGGACCATCGCGATGATGGGGGCAAGGATCACTGGGAAACCAAGCATCAGAGCTGCCGCCGCGACCGCGCTCAGAATGAGGCCAATGGGTATCAATCTGGCGCGGCCCCAGCGATCCGCCGCTCGGCCTATCAGCGGCCCGAGCAGGAAGCCCGGCACGCCATAACCGAGGAGTGCCAAGCCGATACCAACGGGCCCGATGCCATAGCGCTGCTCGAAATACACGCCGAGCCAGGTGAAGACGCCGGAATGGAACATCGAATTGACGAGGACATAGCCGTAGGTGCGCTGCCCGCGCGGCGCCCCAAGCAAGTCCTTGAAGCCCCGAAAGAGATCCCGGATCGTGCCTGTCACCGGCTGAACCGTGGCGGCAATGACGGTTCGATAGGGCAGAAGGACGAGGAGGAGCGCCGCGCCGGCAGCACCGACGACGACGAACAATCCTTGCCAGCCGACGAAGGGCACGATCAATGCGCCCAACGGTGAACCAAACGCCATGCCGCCGGCCATCGCGCCGAACAGCCAGCCAAGCGGTCGTCCCCGCTGCTCATAGGGATACAGCCGGCCCACCAGCGCCAATGCGAGCGGAACGACGCCGCTTGCGCCGATGCCAGTCACCATCCGCCACAGCGCAAGCTGTTCAATGGACTGCGCCATTGTGGTCAGCGTAGTGAGCGCCACGAAGGCCGCCAGGGACGTGAACATGACACGGTGGATGCCAAGCCGATCGGCCAGAAGGCCATATGCGAGGGTCGCGATTCCATACGGGATCAAATATGCCGGGACGATGAGTCCTACCGTCTCCACCGGCGTTCCGAAGGCGTTCGACAGTGCTGGTATGATCGGCGCCACCATGTAGGCTTGAAAGAAGATGATGAAGGTCGCCGCCGCTAGCATCTTGAGGAGCCGTTCGCGCTGGAGCTCGCCGATCGCCCCCGACATCGTTTGCTGAATTCCAGTCATGTCATTCCTTACTCAGACCGCCTGCACCGACGCGGGCACGATCGGGCGCCCGACGCTGCGGATCGCGTCGAAAAAGAGCCGCGGGCTACCCCACAGCGAGTTTAGGAAGATCGCAGTGACGCTCACCGCCATTGCCACCATCGCCCATACCGGGTGAATCATCCCGCTCGCCGCGAGCGGGATGCCTAGGCCATTGAAGAGGAAAGCCAGCGCGACATTCTGGACCATTTTCCCGTAGCTCCGGCGGCTGATATCGCGAGCCTCGGGTAGCGCAGCCAAGCGGTTCGACAGGATGATGATGTCCGCCGCCTCGATCGCGATATCGGTGCCGCCGCCCATGGCGATGCCGATATCGGCTTGCATCAGAGCGGGCGCATCGTTGATGCCGTCGCCGACCATCGCCACGCGGGCGTTGGCCTGCAGCTCCCGCACGATCCCGGCTTTGTCCTGCGGCAGCACGCCGGCATGCACTTGGTCGATACCGACCTCGCGCCCGACCCGCTGTGCCGCGCGCTCGTTATCGCCTGTGACCAGAATCGTTTTGAGACCGGCACTGCGCAACGCCGCAACGGTCGAAATGGCGTCAGGTCGAAGCGCATCGCCCAACGCGATGACCCCCAGCGCGCGCGCGTCCCGCGCGACGGTGATCACCGTGCGCCCTGCGGCTTCGGAAGCTTCGATGCTCTTGTGAAAACCCGTTAGGTCAATGGTCCGGTTCGTGAGAAACTGCGGGCTTCCGACGAGGACATCATCGGCCCCGATGCGCGCGATGACACCCCTTCCAGGGAACGCCTCGAATGATTCAACATCCGGAGGCGTTGCGCCGCGCTCGAATGCTGCCTTCACCACGGCCTGCGCGAGCGGGTGCTCCGAAGATGCTTCGGCGGCGGCAGCTATGGCGAGAAGCTCCGCCTCACTCACATCGACGGCTTCGATCTCGCGCACGACAGGGCGGCCCTCGGTGAGTGTCCCCGTTTTGTCGAGCACGATCTGCTTCACCAGCCGGAAGCCCTGGAAGGCTTCGCCTGTCCGCATGAGGATGCCACGCTCGGCGGCTTGACCGGCGCCGCGCACGATGGAAAGGGGCGCCGAGATCCCGACGGCACAGGGATAGCCCATTACGAGGACGCTTAAGCCAGCGAAGACGGCGCGTTCCACATCGACCTGCCCGGTGGTGAGCCAGGACCCGACGAGCCAGCCGACAACCGCGAATGCGGCGATCAGAAGGACGGCCGGCGTGTAGACCCGCAACACTCGATCGACGAGATGCAGGAGACCGGGCTTCAGCGCCCGTGCATCCTCGACATGACGGATCACCTGGTTCAGGAAGCTGCCCTCCCCGACCGCTGTGATCTTAACCAGGAGCGTGCCCGTACCGTTGATCGAGCCGCCGATGACTGAATCGCCCTCGAACTTTTCGACCGGGACGGACTCCCCGGTCACCAGCGATTGATCGACGCCCGAATGGCCGCCGACTACAGTACCATCGGCGGGGATGCGATCGCCGGGACGGATCCGCACGAGATCGTCAGCTCTGACGTCCTCGATCGGTACCTCGACCTCCTGGGCCCCACGCACGACACGCGCGGTCTCGGGTTGCAGGTCCAAGAGACGCTTGACCGCCTGGGAACTTCGCGTCTTGACGATGAGCGAAAGCCATTCCGAAAAGATGTGGTAGGTGCCGACCATCACCGAGACGGCGAAGAATGCCGCGGTCGGATAGCCAGGCCGATCGAGCACGAGCCCGATGACACCGCCGGCCATGCCCGCGAACGCGCCGATTTCGAGAAGCACATGCTGATTGAGGATGCCGCGCCGCAGCGCCTGGAAGGCCATGTAGAGAATATGCCTGCCGACTCCGAAGACCAGAGCCAAAGCCAGCGCGCCGGCGAGCCATGGCGCGACATTAGTCAGATATCCTTGCAGGTTGAGATAGAGCAGGCTCAGCGCCATGACGGTGAGCCCGCCAGCGGCACCGATGGCGGTCCATAGCCCGCTTGACCGCAGGACCAAGAACACAAATCCGCCGAGGCTCAAGCAAACCAGAGCCGGCAGAAAGCCGATCCAGCCGACCGTCGGATCCGCGATGATAGGGATGGAGGCAACGCTGAGGACCACAGCGACGACGAAGCGTCGCGCCTCGCGGACAAGATCAAGCTCTTCCTCTTCGAAGGCCCGGAGCTTGCGAGGATCGGAGATGGTATAGCCGATATCGCGCAAGGTCTGCAGCAATTGCTCAGGGCGCGCGACCGCCGGATCATACTCGACCAGCGCCTGCTCGTGTGTGAGACTCACGGCTACCTTGTCGACACCAGGCATTCGGCCGAGCGCCTTCTCGATCGTGCCGGTGCAGAGCGAGCAATGGAGACCGCCAATCCGGGCACGGATCTTCCGGCGATCGGATCGGGTCGAGGGCTCCTCGCTCCATGGCTGGAAGGACGACGGGGCTGTTGCCGCAAGGCTCATCGCGATCTCCTCTTCATCGTGCCCATCGATCACTGACGTTCTACCACCCGGAAGCCGGGCTTCTGGACGGCGGAGACGAGGCGATCTTCTGTGACTATGTTCGGGTCGTAGAGAATGCGTGCTTGACCGTCATCGAACGAGACGCTCGCTAACTGTACGCCGGGTTCACCTTCGACCAGGGTCTTGATAGTGTTGGCGCAACCCGAACAGTTCATGCCTTCGATTTTGAAAATGACGGTCTTCATCTGCGCTCCATTCGTGACGACCAAGATTAAGCGATCAACGCTTCGGCTCGCGGCCGCGTCATGCCGGGATCGCTTGACGCTAACCTCTGGAGTTAACTCTAGAGTCAAGTAGTTTTTTAGCGGCCTCGCGCGCCTGACTGTCTGTGTGTGTTGAGCGCCGCTCTGGGCGGCGAGGCTACCTTACAGACCGCAAATTTCAGCTTGGCGCGCGAGCAAGCATCTCGCTGCCCACGAAAGTCGGAACCGGGCCTCGAAATCGGTGTCGAGCTAAGCTCGGCCCGCGTTTACCCAGCGCAACAGGACAGCGTGGCAACGTCTTTGCCGAACGACAGCGCCGCGAGATTTAGGCCCTCGACCGTGGTAAGATACGGAAAAATCGTATCGGTAAGATCGTGTACAGTGAGGCCTTACCAGATGGCGAGCGTCGCGGTTTGGATGCTGTCGGCTCCTTCTGGTGCAAGGATATGTGCGCCGAGCAACCGACTGTTGCCGGCGTCGGCAATGAGCTTGATGAGCCCCGGGTGTCGCGGGCGGCAAGTGCGCGCGGTACCTGGTCGAGGCTAATCGTCGAGACGCGCACGACATGCCCTGCGGCGCGGGCTGCCGCTTCGGTCAACCCGACGCTTGCGACTTGCGGGTCGGCGAACACGATGGGGCAAGGCGCTGTTGTCGTAGCGCAAGGTATCGCCATTGAGGGCGTTCTTCGCGGCGAGCTTCGCACTATAGGCGGCCATGTTCACGAACTGGTCGCGGCTGGTGACATCGCCGGCGGCATAGATGCCAACCTTGGTCGTTCGCATCCGGTCGTCGACGACGATCGCACCTTTCGGCAAAACAGAGACGCCGTGCTCGGGGAGCCCAAGGCCTTCGATGTTGGGTGCGCGCCCGGTGGTGATCAGCACTTGATCGGCGTCGATCGCACGCCGTCTCGCGTGACCGTCTCCACCTCGGCAGTCGTGCCGGAGTGGACCAAGCTTTGTCGCGCCTTCCGGAGCGCGGCCAGCTGATCCGGGCTGGGCGCGGTCTCTATCTACGTCCGGTCACCAGCCGGTTCGGCACGCATGCGCCATCCGTCGAACAGGCGGTCGAGGCGCTTGCGATCCAACGCGGTGAGGTGATCGTGCCCAATGGGGCGGCGGCGGCTAATGCACTCGGCCTGACCACCCAAGTGCCGGTCCGGTCGATTTACTTGACAGCCGCATGATGAATTTTGGCAAGCAACTTGTCGAGCTGCGCCATGCGCCTCGCTGGCAATTGGCCTTGGCTGGCGCCCAATGCTTTTGCTGCATCCCTCACGGACAGGCCGTAGGCATCGATAATCTCGGTTTTTACGAACCCGCCGGGATGGGCGGGCTCGTTGAGTCGAGCTCCTGTTCGCACGCGACAACCCTTCTCCTTCGAACATGGGGATGGTTCGTGCGCTGGATCGTCAAGCGGCAAGCAGCACCCGAAGGGCAACGACGCCCCTGCTGCCACTAGCCGCAACCTTGGCAGCCGTGTGTTTACACGCGTGAAGTGGGAGCGAAGCGAGCGATTGGTTCTATGGCCATCAAGAGAGATGGCGCACCCATCAGGATTCGAACCTGAGGCCTCTACCTTCGGAGGGATGTAGTCAGTGACATGGGAAGGCGCTGTCGCGCCAACCCATATAAAACGCTGATACTAAACACGAATTCCGCCAAAGAATCAGATCAGGGAGCGATTTTTCGTTTTCTCCTTGCCCCGGTGCTTCCTTGGCGCGTTCGCCAAGGAAAAGCCGCTCACAACACATGCCGAAACTTACAAAACTTACCGCGGATTCCACCAAAGCGCGGGAGAAGGATCGCATCTCCTCCATCTGTCCGTTGGCGACGGACCGTCACCGAACCGTTCGACGGGAGAGGCGGAATGGTTACGCCACACTTCGCGCGCGACGACAGGTAACCTTTCGCTGGATGCGGCGAACCGATCTGCAAGTATCGCACAGAAAGTCGAAGCATGTCGCGTCATGTCCGGATCACGCATCGAGCGAGTGGCGAACTCATCGCGGAGGGACCGGTCGGCCTCTTCGGAATCACACCCTTCGAAGGCAACTACTACATCGCGAGGAGGTATCTGAAGACTTCGCGGCTGAAGCCGAACTGGATTCCGGGGCTCTGCGTCTACAAGTTCCTATACGTGTGGCTCGACCTACGTCTTCCGGATGGGACCCGCGAACGGTCAATTGGATGGTTGTACTGGCTGCCCAATCCGCTGTTCTTTTTCACCGCGTTTCGACCGGCCGTCCCTCAGTCGTCGCCGGCGTTGTTGGTGCAGGAGTCAAATTGAAAAAAGAAGCGATCGTCGCCGATCCTGGCGCAGCGCGGATGCCCTCGCGACGCGCAATCCTGATGCGCTGCCTGGCCGGCTTGGCGGCCGGAATCGCAGCCGACCAAGCGACTGCGGTAGAAGACGACGTTCCCAACTTCGAATCCGGACGATACCAGTTCACCGTCCTCCGCCCGCGAGAGCAGTTGCCTTCGGTCAGGCTATTCCGTCTCGATGGCGGCACGACCGACCTATCGTCGCTGCTCGGCAAGCCGATCCTCGTGAACTTCTGGGCATCGTGGTGCGCGGCTTGCCGGATGGAGTTGCCTGCTCTCGACAGGCTGTATCGGGACGCCTGGCGCGGCAGAGTACATGTCGCCGCCATTTCGGAAGATCGCGGGCCGCGCGAGGCCGTCGCGCGCTTCGTGAAGTCGCTCGATCTGAAGGCGCTTCCAATCTTTCTCGATCCCAACGGATATGTAGCGCACTCGAACGCCGACAACGCCAAGAAGGCACCGTTCGCACTCTACGGCATGCCGATCACCTACGCCGTCTCGAGCTCGGGCGCGGTCGTCGGCTACATGCCGGGCGACGCGGATTGGTCGTCCGCGGCGGCGGACGACCTCATCACCTATCTGAGCAGAACGTAGGGACGGCGACCTGCTACACTGCCTTCCGGAGGTCCACCACTTCGCCGCGAGCGGGATACCTATTCTCCACGACGAAATTGATCGCGGCAAGGATGTCGGAGAAATGCGGACGCGCGAACGGCATCGTCTGTACGCTGCCGAAGTAGAGGGTGCCGTCCGGTCTCACCAGGTAGATGGCAGGCTCCGAAAAGAGCGCCGGCTCATCGACGCCAGCCGACGTCTTTCCGTGCCCCGACGATACGTACAGTCCCCAGCGACGAGCGGCCGCGAGGGCGAGACCGTAACCGACTCGCAGCCGCGAAAGTCCCCACGTTTCCCGTGTTCGTTCTGCACGTTCCTTAGGATCCGTTGATATGGCCACGACGGCGACACCACGTTTTTCGAAATCTTCGAGCTTGGATTCAAGGTCCTTGAGCTGCGTCTTGCAGATAGGACAATGAAGCCCGCGATAGAACACGACGAGCGTGAAGTTGGTCGGCTTCTCAGATGCGAGATCGAATGAGCCGCCACCGGCGAGTTCGATTCCGAGCGGCGGGACCGTTTGGTTCGGAAAGAGGGGAGCAATATCCGTCATTGTGCGGGTCCTTTTTTGCGGAAAGCGCATGCGGTCATGTAGAGCGCGCTGCGCCCGAAGGCACGTCCAATATTTTTCGTGGGCCCGCGTAACCTTTCTTAGTTATCGCCGAACCGTGACCTCGAGACGTCTCAGCATCCCACGGAGAGCCACCGTCATGTCCTCGAGCTTCCTTCTTAAGGCCATCGTTGTCGCTGCAGTCATCGCGATGCCTTCGCTGGCGAACGCCGGGCAGCCTTTCGACGCCAGGGCCTTCCAGGCCTCGCAGGCCGCCGGCAAGTCGATCCTCGTCGACGTCACCGCGCCGTGGTGCCCGACCTGCAAGCAGCAGCGCCCGATCGTGCAGCAGATCGAAAAGGAGCGTCCCGATCTGGTCGTATTCGAAGTCGATTTCGACAGCGCCAAGGACGTCCTGAAACAGTTTCGCGTCCAGTACCAGAGCACGTTGATCGTGTTTAAGGGATCGAAGGAAGTCGCGCGCTCCACCGGCGAGACCAATCCGGCGCCGCTGCGCGCGCTGGTGGCGAAGGCGTTCTGAAGTGTCCGCGAATCTCGCGCTGGGCTACGCCGCCGGCGCCCTATCGACGCTCTCGCCGTGCGTGCTCCCGATCCTACCGATCGTGCTGTTCGGTGCGCTCGAGCGGCATCTCTGGGGACCGGTCGCGCTCGCTGCGGGACTGGCGGCGTCCTTCGCCGGCGTCGGCATCACGCTGGCATCGGTGGGTTTCAGCGTCGGCATAGACCCTGAAACGTTGCGGCTTGCCGTGGCCGCGCTGATGGGCGCCGCTGGGGTGATCCTTCTTGTGCCGGCGCTTCAGGGCGGGGTGGCCGCGATGGTGTCTCCCGTAGCCGGCAAAGGCCAGATCCTGCTCGACCGCCTTCAGCCGACCGGTATCTGGGGCCAGTTCGCGCTCGGAGCCGCGCTTGGCGTGATCTGGTCGCCATGTTCGGGGCCGACGCTCGGCGCGGCTATCGGTCTTGCGGCCCAGGGCGACGATCTCGGCAGGGCAGCAGCGACGATGTCCGCCTTCGCGCTCGGAGCGGCGACGCCCATTCTTCTGCTCGCCTACGGTTCGCGGCAGGCGATCATGGCACGGCGGGATTGGATGGCGCGAGCGTCGCGCATCGGAAAACCTCTGATGGGTGCCGCCTTCTTCGGCATCGGACTCTTCGTACTCACCGGTCTCGACAAGATCGTCGAGACCTCGCTGACGAACGCCATGCCGGAATGGCTGGCGAACGTGACGACGCGTCTGTGACGCGCGTCGATTGTCTTAACAACCCAAGGAGCTGTTGAAATGCCTACGCTGAAGAAGAGCCTGCAAACCCTCGGCGCGATCGCCGCCGTCGCCGGCATGGTTGCGGCGACCCCGGTCCCGGCGGCTGCCGGCTCGAACCCGTGCGCGCCCAAGCACAAGTCGGCCAAGAAGGCCGCCAATCCGTGCAAGGCGAACCCCTGCGCGGCCAAGGCGAATCCCTGCGCCGCCAAAAAGTAACGAATCTGATTCGTGGACGCATCTCCTTCAGCGATGTTGCGAGATCAAATGGAGGATACGGCGGGCATCCAGATGACGCCGTCTCCGGCCATTCCCTGTTCAAGGTTAACGGACAATATGATCGCTCAGATTGCGATTGTATCTCTTGCTGACGACGCGCCGGCGCTTTCGCCGGAGATGCTGTCGCGCATGGCGACCGCCGCGGAGACTGTCGTCGACTGCATGCGCGAGCTTCACGAATGTGGCAGCAACCTGATCGTTGAGGCGCTGCGCGGCAGCCAGGAGTTTGTCGAGTGGGAGCACTATCCTCCCGACGACGTGCGCGACCCAAATACCCACGCGCAGTTTTTTTTCCACGCCCACGCTCCGGCCGGCCGGGATCATTCCGACTACGCGCACTTCCACACGTTCATGGGTGCGGCGGGAATGCCGCCTGGCGTCGTTCCAGTGGGGTCCGACAACTCTCGATCCGCAAAGGATGGTGCTGCGATGTCCCATCTCGTCGCGATCTCGATGACGCCGACGGGCATGCCGGAGCGGCTGTTCACGACGAACCGATGGGTGACGGCGGAAACGTGGTACCGCGCGCCGGACGTGATCTCGATGGTCGACGGATTCGCGCTTGGCGGAGCGGGGCCCCTCGACCGCTGGATCACTTCGATGCTGGTCCTGTTCAGACCGCAGATCGAGCGGCTTCTCCACGAACGCGACGCTGCGGTCGATCGTTGGCATGCGGCGCATACCGACTGCGACGTATTCGAGGATCGGCGTCTCGAGATCACTTCGTCGACGGATATCTCGCTCGAGGCGCACATCGCGTGGCTCGACGCGCGATTGGAAGGCTGTACGTGACGCCCACGTGTGTTCGCGGGGGTAACCTTTCGCGCGCTGCGACGAACATCGGTACAGACGGGAAGAACGGCCCGTCGGACTTGCGACCATGCACTCCGCCAGGTCGCCCCAAACACCGGAGGAACTCGAATGTCCAATCGCACGCTCAACGCAATGGTCGCCGGCGCGTTCGCCGTCGCCGTCGGGGCGCTCGCCGCCACGTCCGCCACCGCGCAAAGCAAGGCCGACATGGAAAAGATGATGAAGGAGAAGCAGGCCCAGACCATGAAGGCGATGGAGGGCGGCAAGATGGAGAAGTGCTTCGGCGTGGCTCTCAAGGGCCAGAACGACTGCTACGCCGGAGCTGGCACGACCTGCGCTGGCACCAGCACCGTCGATTACCAGGGTAACGCGTTCAAGCTCGAGCCCAGGGGTACCTGCACGACCATGAACACGCCGAAGGGTGCAGGAAGCCTCACGCCGAAGGCCTGACGAAACCCGGGCGGGCTGCAACGGCCCGCCCTCCAGCCTCGAGATTGCCAATGTGCATTCCGTCATCGTCAGAAGATCGCATCCCGGCGCGCGCCGGCGTCGGTCTGAAGGCCGAGCACTACCGCATGATCATCGAGACGGCGCCCGACATCGGTTTCTTCGAGGTGCATGCGGAGAACTACATGGGGGCGGGAGGTCCGTCGCATCGCTATCTGTCGGCCATTCGGGAGCGGTACCCGTTGTCCCTTCACGGCGTCGGACTGTCGATCGGGGCGGACAGGCCGCTGGACGACGATCATATCGCGCGGCTAAGACTGTTACGGCAGCGCTACAGACCTGGTCTGTTTTCCGAACATCTGGCGTGGTCGACGCATGATGCCGGTTTCCTGAACGACCTGCTTCCCGTGCCGTACACGTCCGAGACCCTCCAGCGCGTCGTCGAGCACATCGACCGGGTCCAGACGGCCCTCGGCTGTCAGATGCTTCTGGAGAATCCGTCCACCTACGTCGCGTTCGCCGAGAGCACCTACGCGGAGACCGATTTCATCGCCGAAGTCGCCAGGCGCAGCGGTTGTGGCCTGCTGCTCGACGTCAATAACGTCTTCGTCGCGTCGACCAATCAGCAGTGGGATCCGGTCGCCTATATCGAAGGCTATCCGCTCGCGAGCGTGAAGGAGATCCACCTCGCCGGGAACGACCGGCAGGCCGACGAGACCGGCAGGCCGCTTCTCATCGATACTCACGATCGTCCGGTCGAGGATGCCGTCTGGTATCTCTACGAACTCGCGGTCCGGCTCATCGGACCGATTCCTACTCTGATCGAGTGGGACTCCGAAGTGCCGGCCTGGTCCGTGCTCGCGCAGGAAGCCGAGCGGGCCGAGATGGTCATGTCCGCCAACCAACCCGAGGTGCGTCGTCATGCCGTCGCTCGCTGAAGGACAACGCAGCTTCGCAGCCGCGCTGCTCGATCCGGCGCTTCCGGTGCCGACGGGTCTTGTCGGCCCCGACGGGAAACCGAGCTGGCGGCGCTTCGCCGTCTATCGCAATAACGTGATGGTTGGCCTTACCCAGACATTGAAGGACGCCTATCCCGCTGTGCACCGCATCGTCGGATCGGAATTCTTCCACGCCTTGGCCCGCGCCTACGTCGTTGGTGATTTGCCCCGGTCGCCGATGCTGTTCGACTACGGCGCGGGCCTCCCCGATTTCATCGACCGGTTCGAACCCGCTTCCGTGTTGCCGTATCTGGCCGACGTGGCGCGCATCGAGCGCGCATGGACGGAGGCCTATCATGCGGCCGAGGCCTCGCCGATCGGTCTTTCGGCGTTTGCGGAGATCGCATCGGACCGGTTTCCGGCCATCACCCTGGTGCTGCATCCGTCGGTCCGGATCGTACGTTCGCGGTTTCCGGCGCTGACGATCTGGCAGATGAACGTCGACGGCGGCGTTCCCGGTCCGGTCGATTTGGCGGCCGGCGGCGAAAACGCGCTCGTCGTCCGGCCTGAGGCCGCGGTGGAGGTTCGATCGATTCCAAATGGCAGTCCGGAGTTCATCCACGCGCTCAAATCCGGAAGGCCGGTGCTGGCTGCCTTCGAGGAAGCCATTGCTACTGATCCGAGTTTCGATCTTTCGGCGAATTTGTCGGATCTTATCCGGGCGGGCGCGGTGATCGGTTTTGGGTTCGCACAGGAGCCGTTAAAGGCATGAGTTCCTTCTCGGCCATATCGACCATCGAAGGTGTCGTGCGGGGCCTCGTGGAGCGCCTCGCGCGGCTCGCTGGCGTCGTGGCGCCGCCGTTGCTGCGTGTCGCTCTGGCCGTGCCGTTCTTCAAATCGGGATTGACGAAGTGGGACAGCTTCCTGTCCCTGTCGCCGGCGGCGTCATTTCTCTTTGAAGATGAGTTTAAGCTGCACATCTCCGGACACGCGTACGATTTTCCCTTTCCCGTCATGTTCGCCTACGTCGACGGCCTCGCGGAGATCGTACTGCCGGTATTGCTGGTCTTGGGTTTCGCGACGCGCTTGAGCGCGCTTGCGCTCCTGGTCATAACGGGCGTGATCCAATTGGTCGTGCCGGAGGGTTGGGCAAACTTCCATCTGCCGTGGGCGGCGCTCGCGGTTGCGCTCATGGCGCTCGGTCCTGGCAAGCTTTCGCTCGACCATCTCGCCGTCTCGCTCTGTCGGCTTCGAGTCTCTGGCGGAGGCCCTCCATGACCGAGCGAAACGGTCGCCCGCCGCTGCTTAGGCTCGTCGGCAGCGACGGTGACGCCGCACCTGCCGTTCCCGAGCCCACCGCCCGTGACACCGACTGGGCGATCCTGATGGCCCATGCCCAGGACGGCGACAGGTCGGCCTACCAGCGCTTGCTGCAGGAGATCACGCCGTATCTGCGCTCGCTGGCGGCACGCCGGCATCGCGATCCGAGCGACATCGAGGACGCGGTGCAGGACATCCTGCTGACCGTCCACGCGATCCGGCATACGTTCGATCCGACCAGGCCATTCGGTCCGTGGCTCGTGACGATCGCGAACCGGCGGTTCATCGACCGGCTCCGACGGCAGGGGCGCAGGCGCAACCGGGAAACCCCGCTGACGCCCGAGCATGAAACCTTCGCCGAACCTCAGGCGAACCTTGAAGAGACACCCGACAGACGCGAACTCGAAAAGGCGATCGACGAGCTTTCCCCCATGCAGCGCAAGGCAATACAACTACTCAAGCTCAAGGAGATGTCGTTGAGGGAGGCCTCGACGGCGAGCGGAATGTCCATCGCAGCGCTCAAGGTCAACGTGCATCGGGCGGTAAAGAGCCTGCGGAAGATCCTGGGCGATCGGAGCGAGCCATGATTGCGACGCCTGATCTCATCGAATCCCTCTCCCGGAACATGAAGCCGGTACGCCGGCTGCATCCTCCTGTGACGCGCGCGGCGTGCTGGCTTCTGCTCGCGGCGGTGGTCGTGGGACTTCTGGCCGTTAGCCAGGGGATCCGCCCGGATATCATGTCGCGGATCCACGATCCGTCTTTCGCCGCCGGCATCGTCGGTGCGGTCCTGACGGGCGTGCTCGCGGCCGTCGCTGCCTTCCTGGTGAGCCTGCCGGACCGCTCGCGCTTGTGGCTCCTTCTGCCGGCGCCGGCCGTCGTCCTCTGGTTGTCGAACATCGGCTACCAGTGCCTCGGCGATTGGGTGTCGATCGGGCCCGACGGCGTCTCGATCGGAGAGGCGACACGTTGCCTGGCCACGTTGGTGCTCACCAGCCTGCCGCTATCGCTCGCGATGCTCGTCATGCTGCGCTACGCGGCGCCGTTGCGTCCGACCGCGGTGACGTGCATGGGCAGCCTGGCGGTCGCGGCGATCACGGCGACGGCCCTGTCGCTCTTCCACTCGGCAGACGCGACGCTGATGATCATCATGTTCAACATCGGAACAGCGATGATGTTCGTCGGCTTTGGGGCCCTGTTCGGACGCCGCATGTTGCAATGGATCACACCGCGCCCGTCAATCCGCGACTAGGCCGGAAGGATCTCCATGACTCATCTTCCGTCGCTGCCCGCCAAGGCCACGCTGATCGGCCTCTTCAAAACGTTACCGGAGACGAAGCGCTGCTGTGCGGGCCATCGCCGTTCACCGAGGCCGAACGCGAGATGATCGCGGCCTACGTATCGAGCCTGAACGGTTGCCGGTATTGAGGGCATGCACGCCGCGCCCGCCGAGCGTTTGGGCGGTTCCGCAAGGGGCAAATTGCTGCGTTACATGTAGGCGATCCCAAGGCCGACATACCTGCGAAGATGCGGCCGGTGCTGGAACTCGCCGCGAAGCTGACGGAGCGCACCAACGGCCTGCCGAGTCCGACGTCGATGCGGACTTAGCTGCGGGATAGGACGGCGAGGCCTACTATCACCTCGTCACGACCGTGGCGCTCTTCAACTCAACTACATGAACCGGCACGTCGAAGGCCTCGGTATTGAGCTCGATCAAGCCTACGTGGACGTCGCCTCGCAGCGCGTGGTAATCGCCCGCTGATCGAGATGCTCGGAGAAGTCGGGGCGGGCCTGCCTCGGGGCAAATCGACGTAACCAACCGCCACGACTAGCGAACAGTCTAGGAAAGCACAGCGGCCCCTGCGGATTGAAATGCCGGCATTGCGCGGGCGCTTGGAGGTAAGGAGAGATTCGTGCCGAAAGCTATCTGGAACGACAAAGTGATCGCTGAAGCGGAGCAAACCGAAGTCGTGGAGGGAAATCACTACTTCCCCCCGGATTCGCTGTCCGAGCAATATTTCAAGAATAGCGACACTGTCACTACGTGCGCTTGGAAGGGCATCGCGCGCTACTATACGATCGACGTGGACGGCAGCGTGAACCCTGATGCCGCTTGGTACTATCCGAATCCCAAGCCGGCGGCCACAAACATCGCTGGCAAGGTCGCTTTCTGGAAGGGCGTCAAGGTCGTTCTTTGAGGTCCCCGGCGCGAGGGTCGGCATCCTTTGTGGCCGTCACGATCGAGTAGCCGAGGACGCCGGACTTGGTCGCGGCGAGCGCGTGCCGGACGATGTCCTTGGCGGCGGCGAGGTCAATGCCGGCCAGGTCAATCTTCTTCAGCCCGACCATGATCTCGGTCGTGAAAAGCCGCAACCTGATCGCCTCCACGAAGTCGATCAGAGCGCTGTCATGCGCTTCCGTCACGCCGACAGCCAGGCCGGCGCCGGCGAGCAACGCCCGGTACTCGTCGAGCGGTCGCGCGTCCGCGACACACGCGATCCAGGCGGCGACCCCTTCGAGTTCGCAGGGCAGGGGGCCGCTGCGCGTGAGGTCGCTGATGCCGACCGTTCCACCGGATTTCAGCACGCGCACGAACTCGGCCGCCGCCGTCGGCTTGTCCGGAAACGTGCATAGCGCACATTCGCAGACGACAGCGTCGAACGTCCCGTCGGCGAAGGGCAATCTCTCGGCGTCGCCGCAGTAGAACGCGACCCTGTCGGCGAGCTTCAGGTTTCTTGCCTCCTTTGCCGCCGTCTCCACGTTCCGCCGTCCGAAGTCGAGACCGACGACTTCGCAGCCCAAACGCGCGGCGAGCACCAGCGCGCCGTCTCCGCGTCCGGACGCGACGTCGAGCACGCGGGAGGTCTGCGTCAAATTCAGGAGCCGACCCAGCCGCTCGGTGAGCTGCGCCCCGCCGGGGTGAAGGGCGTCGCCGACCAGGATCCGGACGGCGGCGTGATCGTAGGCCGCCGCGCAGCAGCGCTTGATCGTCTCTGGCGAGACTTGGAGGCCGGTCATCGCGCGCGCTTGTCGCCGAAGTCGAAGACGATGGGCTTCGGTTCGTAGGGCCGACCCTCCTTCCGGGCTCGGCGGCGCTCCGGCTCCATTGCGTTCAGTTGTGCGCGCACCTGCTCGCGGTAACCGACAGTGTTGAATGTGCAGAATGGGATCTGCTTGCCGCCCGGCAGCAGGAATTCCTTGCAGCACTTCATCGCGTTCTTCTGGTTGAACGTCCAAGGGTCCATGAAGTCCTGCAGCATGATCATGATCATGTTCTTGGCGATGCTGTTGATCGCCAGGCCGTCCGGAAGGTCGCAGGTCTGACACGAAATCGCGACCCGCCGTTCCGACGCATCGGAGCCGGCGACGGAGGACGAGGACCAGAGTCCCTCAAGCGCCGTCCTGATTTCTCGGCTGAAGTCCGGCACGATGCGGTTCGTAATGTAGTCGAGATAGCCGCCGACGTCGACGATGCGCGGGAGCGGTGTCACCTTGCCATCCTCGACGAACGCGTAGGTCACCGAATTGCAGGTGGGGAAGCAGCACGGCACCGGCACGAAGTCGGAGGCGACGAATTTGCCGGCGGTCTGCGTCTCGATCAGCCGGACGATCTCGGGAATCGTCATGCGCTGCATTGGGTCGTGGGCGGAGTGCCGCCCGGCGTGAAACGCCGGTTGGAAGGTGATGCCGCGGACCGCCGGATGCGCGATCGCGAATTCGACGATTCGTCCGATCTCATGTTCATTGACGCCGCGTTCGATAGCGGGGACGATGGTCACGTCCAGTCCGATTGCCGCGAGGCGGTCTAGGGCACGGAGCTTCTCCTCAAAGATATCGGGTTCACCTCGGATCGCGCGATAGGTCTCGCGCTCGAAACCGTCGAACTGAAAGTAGAACGACGGGCGGACCTTCTCGAGTTCGGTCAGAAACCTGTCGTCCCGGGCGATGCGCTTGCCATTGGTGTTTAGCATGACGAAGCGGATGTCGCGGGCGTAGGCGGCGCGGACGAAGTCGATGATCCGCGGATGCATCGTTGGTTCGCCACCGGAGAACTGGACGACCTCCGGCTGGCCTTCCGTGCGGACGTAGTCGTCGAGCATCTGCTCGACTTCCTCTATCGTGAGGCTGAAGCCGGGGGCGGCGTCCGCGAAGCAGAGCGGACAGTCCATGTCGCACGCGCTGTTCACCTCGATGATTCCGAGGCAGGTGTGCTGCTCGTGGTCGGGACAGAGCCCGCAATCGTGCGGGCAGCCCTCGTCGTGCCGCGTGCCGTACGCCAGCGGGATCGTGCCGGGCTTGTTGAAGCGGGCAAACGACACGTAAGCCCGCGCGTCGTCGTAGACGAGCGCCATGAACGGCCCGCAATTCGAACACCGCTTGCTCATGTAGACCTTGTTGTCGCGGAGCAGGATCTTGGCATCGATCACCATCTTGCAGGATGGGCAGATGCTGCGGGTGAGTTCGTGAAAGACGTAGTCCGAATCCACGCGCCGACCGGAAGAGCCTCCGCCCGAAGCCTGACCACGGGCGAATGCAGCAAGGCTCTTGGCATCCATGGCCGACTTCTCCGACATCACCCGAGCTTCCAGATCGAGTAGAGTAGCACTGGGGACAATACCGCGGTCGTAAGACAGTAGAAGCAGTAGCCGCCGAAGTTTATCATGTCGCGGAGGCCGAGTACGTTGGCCGCCGTCGCCACGGCGGCGAGGATGAGCAGCGCGATCCAGACCCAGCGGGCTGGCGGAGCGAGCAACAGGCCTAGGATCACGACGTACAGAGCCGCCCCGATGTAACCGTCCGGAATCCCGAAGGGCCGCGCGAAGGGGGCGTCGGCGACGCCTTCGCATTGCTGACCGAGGAACGGACAGATGAGGCGCCCGACCAGACGGCTCTGGTACAGCCCGACGTAGAACATCGCGGCTGTGCTGGCCACTGAGACAGCGAAGGCGATGTGGCGGAAGTAACTCATCGTCGCACGGTACCTTCGATCGCCGCAGTGGCCCGAAGGATCATGCGGCATCTATAGGGACAGTTCGATCGAGCTTCGGAAAGGTTACTGTGGTCGCACCGACTTTATGAGACCTCGCATGGGCGTTTTGGGGTCAAGTGTTAAATTCGGCGGTGCATGGTCCTTTCATTCAGTCGTATTTCGCATCCAGGATCCGAGCCCGATTGCATGACGCGTCCGACGCGCGGGCGCGCTCAGCCTCACTGCCGGTCATGCTTTCTGTCGTCTGGATCGTGAACCGCTCGAAGGGCTGGTACGAGGGTGGACGCACTTCTGCGCGCTTCGCCGAGAGAGGCAGACCGAGCCGTTAATTACGCCGAGGACAAGAAATAGTCATTGACCGCCAGTACTCGCGGGCGGTGGAGCCTGCGGAGCAGAAGCTTGAGGGCGAAGTGCCCGTGCAAGAGGCTCTCGGCGACGAGGCGGCCGAACGGACGTGGACTTGAAACACGCTATGACAGATGGCACCGAATTTAACGGATACAGCTATTCGAAATTAAATCGCAGCCCAACAGGAGCGAGATGGTGCGGGCGGTCGGACTCGAACCGACATATTGTCACCAACGGTGGATTTTGAATCTGCAGCGTCTTCCAATTTTTCCAAACAGAAGATGACGGCTCGCGTGGCCATGAGCGAACCGATCGCATCCTTGAAGAGCAAATATCCAAAAGCAAGGAGATCGCAGAAAGCGCTAATCTCTCTGGGCGAGAGATGGCGCGCCCGACACGATTCGAACGTGTGGCCTCCACCTTCGGAGGGTGGCGCTCTATCCAGCTGAGCTAGGGGCGCATCGATATTCAGATAGTGTTCGAGATCGAGTTGGGTCAATCGCGAATTTAAGAATCGAAATGGCTCAAACGACGCGGGCTGAAGCCTTGCCGCTCGTCGCCATTCGTACTCCAGAACCTCCTTTCGGTTTGCTTCCGTGGTGCTTCCGCGACCTCGAATGCGATTTTCATGCTTCCTTCGAGTTTCGCCAATCGCTTGGTTTCACTCGTTTTTTACGACACCCTCGACCAGCAGAAAGAGCTTGCGTTTGCCTTCGGAGGGCAGCGCTCATGAAGGGACGCATTCGCGCCGGTTCGAAAAGCTGTTCGGGATGCTTGGACTCGCGGGTTAAACTGCGAGCGCGCCAACGCCCCTCAATTGACGCGCCTCACGCGTGTCACACCCCGCCGATTTTTAGCCGAGACTTGCCGCCTCCCCTACGCCCGCAGGACAGGCCTTCCCTCCTCGCGTGCTCTTGTGCATCCATTTCCGTGCAACAGCGTGAGCCGCCGGAAACCGGCAAGCCTGGTAGTGATGCTGAGTGACGGTCTCACTCAGAGGCACAACCTCGCGTCCGACCACCACCCCATGGTCGGCAACAAAGCGCCGAAGCGTACCGATCGCAGGAGGCAGTATGTCAGAAACCAAATTCCTCACTCCGGAAGAAGTGACCGAGCGCTATCGTGGAGGCGTCTCGGTAGGAACTCTCCGAAACTGGCGCGCTATGAAAATTGGACCGTCGTTTGTGAAGATCGGTAAGGCCGTCCTCTATCCGATCGACGAGCTTGAAGCGTGGGACGAAGGGAATAGAGTGAAGTGCCGCGCTTCAAAGCGACTCGATGAGCACGTCGGTGATCAAGCGTGACAATCACGGTTGAGCATTGTGGACATATCCCAATGCCCGGCACCAGTCGCCGATGAAATCGCAAAAAATGGCGCAATTTCATGATATTATAAATCTGCCTTGGC
>MKVX01000015.1 GCA_001899255.1 Rhizobiales bacterium 62-47 | reverse complement strand
TCTACGAGGAGGTCTATCTGCCGCGCCGCCAGGAGCGGAAGGGAGCGCCACCGCGTCGGCGATCCAGGCTCGACATGGAGAAGGCGATCACTCGCTTCGTGGCCTCAGCCGGGGACATCCCGATCACCAACATCACCCGGCAGGTGGCCGAGCAGTTCGTGCGCTCGGTGAAGGTGGGTTCGGCCGCCACGATGAAGAAGACCACGACCTGTCTCTCGTCGATCTGCAACGCCGCCGTTGCGGCCGACCTGATCCCCGGCAATCCATTTCGCGGGCTTGGTCCAGACCGGGCCACGATCGTCGCCTCACGGCGCAGCTACAGCCGTTTCGACCACGACCAGCTTGCCCGCTTCTTCGGCCGGACTGAGCGCGAGGACGGGGCGGTCCTGTGGTTGCCCCGGCTGCTGCTGCTGACCGGTGCCAGACTCGAAGAGATGGCCCAGCTTCGCAGCGAGTGGTTCGTCCGGCGCGACGGCATCGACGTGATCGACCTGCACGAGGCCAGGGTGAAGAGCGCGCACAACAAGCGGTACATCCCGCTCCACCGCGACCTGATCGACCTCGGTGTTCTGGACCATGTTCGTCGATCGCCCGAGCGGCTCTTCCCCGAGTTGAAGTACAGAGCCTCGGCCGAGCGTTGGAGCGGCGCGATCAGCACGAGGCTCAACCGCGAGATCGATGCGGCGCTCGGCGCGGATCGCAGGCTGACCGTGCACTCGCTCAGGAAGACGTTCGAGCACGCGGCCTATGCGGTCGGGATACCGAAGCCCTCGATCAACGCGATCTCCGGGCACAAGCCGAACGACATCAGCGAGGAACACTACCTGATGTTGAAGGACGACGTGCCGCTGCTGAAGCAGCATATCGACCGGATCGACTTCCCATTCCTGCGGCGGATCGCGGCCTGAGAGGGGTCGTTTTTGACTGACTCTCGTGCATGGGGACTGACGAGGGCATGGTCTCCATGACCATGTTCTGGTCGATGTAGATGCCCATGTAGACCATGAAGAAGCAGCCTATGCGGCGACGGTCCCCCCGCCGTCTCCGACTGTCATCGCGCGCTTCAGGCGCTGGACCGTAGCGGTCCCTGCACCGGTCCGGCGGGCCGTCTCGCGCACACCCAGCCCCTGCGCGAGCATGGTGCGGATGGCCTCGACCTTCTCCTCAGGCATGGGCGGGCGGCCCAGGCGCTTCGTGGTCCGCTGCAACCCGGCTCGCACTCTGGCCACGATCATCGAGCGCTCGAACTCGGCGAAGACGCCCAGCATGTCAAACGGCCCGCAAAGTTGCCCCCCGATCGGCGTCCAATGTTGGCTCTGACGCAATCTTGGTGCAGCTCCGATTATTCTGCGCCAATTAGTCTCGCTTGAAGCAGATCGAGTTTGCCGCGGCCGTACAT
>MKVX01000014.1 GCA_001899255.1 Rhizobiales bacterium 62-47 | reverse complement strand
CTCGTCGGGGTGCTTTTCACCTTTCCCTCACGGTACTGGTTCACTATCGGTCGCTGAGGAGTACTTAGGCTTGGAGGGTGGTCCCCCCACGTTCAGACAGAATTTCACGTGTTCCGCCTTACTCAAGGACACATCATCGCATTACCCGTACGGGGCTATCACCCTCTGAGGCCCTGCTTTCCTGACAGGTTCCGGTTGTCTTTGATGTGCCACTGGCCTGGTCCGCGTTCGCTCGCCACTACTAACGGAGTCTCTGTTGATGTCCTTTCCTCCAGGTACTTAGATGTTTCAGTTCCCTGGGTTCGCTTAAAACCCCCTATGAATTCAGGAGTTTCATACCTTCGCTTGATAACCGGAAATCCAAAACCTCGCGGTTTGGCATTACACCAAAGCACAAGGCCTTGGAGTTCCGGCTATCGAAGGTGGGTTTCCCCATTCGGAAATCCATGGATCAAAGCTTCTTCGCAGCTCCCCACGGCTTATCGCAGCGTAGCACGTCCTTCATCGCCTCTCAGCGCCAAGGCATCCACCGAACACCCTTAAGGCACTTGATTGCTCTCATTATCAATGTCCACACACTCGGCAGAATGTTGGCTGCAGTTGCCTCTCGCGAAGCGCGCCCTCGATGAACGCATAACCCGCAACCGGACATTGATTAGAAAGACCAGTTTGCTTCGTAAGATCGGTCCGATAGCGAGGCGGTCAAGCTTCGCTAACAAGGGTCATTTACAACTCGCTCATCTTGCAACTTGCGTTGCCGAATGAACGAGCGCCGAAATGACCTGGAGAAAATGCAATGGACGCCGCCTGCAAATATCTTGCGATACTTGCTTGCGATCCAAAGCTCGGATCGATCTCCTCTTTACGATGTCAGAAATCCCGCACGCGCATCCCGTAGGACAGCACATGCAAAGTGATGTTTCGCGGACAAACCAAATCAAGCAGAGCAGTCATTCAATCGAACCATCTGGTGGAGCCAGACGGGATCGAACCGACGACCTCATGCTTGCAAAGCACGCGCTCTCCCAGCTGAGCTATGGCCCCGTACCAGAAGACGAAAGATGCTCTGCGCTGATAATGATGGTGGGCCTGGGAAGACTTGAACTTCCGACCTCACGCTTATCAAGCGCGCGCTCTAACCAACTGAGCTACAAGCCCCTAACACGAGAGGCTCGCATGCGCGCATCGGTTTGCACCAGATGCATCGCACAAAGAGAGCCTCTGGCGCGTGTTCGTCCGCGAAGAAAGAGAAACGAAGACGGCGAAATCCCGCCAATGCAGCTCAACGATCCTGACGACCGTTGGCCACTGATGTTTCTAAGAGGTTCGATAGAGTCGAGATCCGAAGATCAAGACTGACTGAAGAACCATCCATAGAAAGGAGGTGATCCAGCCGCAGGTTCCCCTACGGCTACCTTGTTACGACTTCACCCCAGTCGCTGACCCTACCGTGGTCGGCTGCCTC
>MKVX01000013.1 GCA_001899255.1 Rhizobiales bacterium 62-47 | reverse complement strand
GTTTCATCTTCGCTCCTTGCGGCTACGATGAACCAGAAATCCTCCCTTCGTGAAGTCCTTCAATTTGTCTCAAGGGTGCTGACGGCGAACAATCGGATCGCGAACGACATTTGTCTGACGCTTCGGCAAGCGCAGCTTGCCGTACCCCCATCTCGGAATCCTTATCCGTCTCAAGTTCCACTTCTCCAGTGCGAGGCGGAACGTCATGGTCGGCAGCAATCTTCTTATCGGGGCGGGACTGATTACTGGTATCTTTCGCGCGGAGCCGCCAATGTTCGACGTCCTCTCGCGTTTGAGTGGGCTCGCCCAGGCCGATGCAAGCGGAACGATCCTTAGTCCTCCAGGCCTTGCGATGTTTCATCAGATCCTCCCGCGGTTCGCAGCAACCAGAGGTCACGTGGCCCGCAATCGCAATCAATACGGTCGCATTATCGGTGGCCTCGCCTGGAATCGTTTGAGGTACATCAAGGCCGGCCTCGGTAGCACGCGGCATCGGAGGCGCGTGTAACTGAGACGCTTCTGGTTTACATTTCCAGCGAGCGATCGGCCCTTCCAGTCATCGTGGTTCTCGATAGAGATGCCGGCGAAAGTAGAGGCCGGACGAACACCATGACTTCGTCCGTGCTTTCGATTGGCCTGATCCGGAATCCGGCCGCCTGGAGAGCCTGAGCCCGGCGCAGGGCGAGCATGAGCTGATGAAATGCCGGACTTGCCTTGCGTGGATTTCCGAGGCCGCCGCAGGCGTTTTCCAAGCCATTGATGGTGTTGACAGAGAATCACAGCACCACGTCGGCTGGGCAACTATTCGGAATGAGGAGCAGAATCCCCTGGAGGGGAATCGGGACCATGCAGCATCTGTTGCTTCGAGGAATCGGAGAGAGCAGCGACGTAATTGATCCGGTCTCGCACGACGGTCGGCGGGCCCAGGCTCGTCCAGCCCGCCAGAACCGCCGCGCTCATCCAAAGCAAGCGAGTTACCGAGCTCAACACCGAGTCACCCAGCAAAGCAGGCACCGGACAGAGTGGGCCGGCAGGTCCCCCCTTCCTGGCCAACCGACAAGCTTACTTCAGCGATATCGACATCCCGCTAGGCTCAGGCCGGACACGCGGAAGGGACAGCTGCGGCCACGCCAAGTCGGCACTCCGTTGCCCACGCCGCCACCGACGAGCAGACCACCTTCACCATCCTGACCCGGACGAGCCCGGTAGCTTGCGCCTGGGACGGCGTTGCCGGCACGATGAAAGCAAGCGACACGACTGCGGCCAGATGCATCAGCAACCCGCGCACCGCCGTGCCGCGCCTAATATTTTGTAGCATCGACTTTCTTCCAGGTCTGATCAGGATCAAACAGAATGAGGTGCTTGGCGATGAAGTCGGTGCGCCTGCCGAGGTCTTTCTGGTAAACGATGCCGGCATGATTGACGAGGAAAGTCATGACGCCGGAATTACCGTATTCGGCGGGCCAGGCGATCAGCGCGAAGCCGCCTATCATCTTGCCCTTGACCACGTAGTTGAGCGCGCCGCCGGGCGCATCCGAACCCTGCGCCTTCAGGATGCGGAAGTAGTAACCATGATAGGGCGCGCCCTTGCCTCCAAGCTTGTATCCTTCGCCTGATGCCGCCGCCGCAAATTCGCCGAGCGGGCTAGGATCGCGATCGTCGCGCCAGAACAGGCCGTCCTTCTTGCCCGGATTGCTCACGAAGCGCTGGGCGTAGACGCCGACGCCGTCACCGCGATCCTTCTCGGCATAGTCGCTCTGGGCATCGACGTAGGCGAGACAGGTCTGGATCGCATCGAACTCATTGCGGCCGATGCGGCGATAGAGAATTTCGAGACGGCCCGCGCCGGTGTCGAACTCCCAACCGCTCTTCGTGTTGTACAAGGGGATCGGGAAAGGGAAGTCGTCGTTGCCGACGATGAGCGTGGCTTTCTTGTTGCCTTCCGCCTTGATCGAATGCCTAGCATCATAGGCCCCGACAAACCGCTGCCGCGTCTCGGCATCAGCGACGTCGTCACCGGACGTGACGATACCCTCGGCAGCATTGCCGAGCACTTTGAGGATGGCGCCTTTGGTCCCGCTCCTGGCCGCGGCAGCAAGCGCCGATGCGGCGTCTTCCGGCGAGGAAAAGGATTGCTGCGCCTGAGATGCCGAACTGAAGAGCACAACGACCAGGATGCTCGGTACGGCGGCCCGCGCAAGCGACTTCAAGCTGATCATGGCGTCACCTCCGCAGGGATTGTTGCACCGCCGGCAAGCCAGTCGCGGTACGTGCGTAACTTGAGACCGAGCTTCTCGTAGTAGACCCTCAAATAACCGTCGCGACCGCGGGTGACGGCTTCGGGCAGCACGCCTTCTACTTCCTGAGCCATGACGCCAACATAGGCCTTGTGGCTGCCGAGATAGCTGAAGCGATAGTAGCCGAGACCGTTGGCAAGATGGCCGAGCAGGACGATGTCGTGCTTCAGCGCGATATCCGAGCGCCGGCCTCCGCCGCCGCCTCGTCCGCCACCGCCACCGCCACCTCGGCCGGCAAAGCTTGACGCGCCACCGCCGCGGGGGCCCATGCTGGCCATGCTGGACCGGCCGCGGGCCGAAGCTGTAGCCGCCGCGCGGCCCGATGAGACGTCCATCGCGCTGCGGTTGCCGCTGCTCCGTGCCGTATTTCCGGCTCGGTTCGCAGACGCCGCGCGCTCACCGCCGCCTTTACCGCGATCGGCGCCGCCCTTGGATCCGCCCTTGGATCCTCCCTTGACGCCACTCTTGGCGCGATCCGCCGTGCTTGAGCCTTTGCCGCGCTCGCCCCCACGATCCGCCACACCAGCCCGATCACCGGCTCCCGGACGGCCCTCGCCCGGACGCAGCACTTGATTTCCTTCGCGCCCGCGAAAATCCATCCGGTCGGCTGCGCCCGCCTTCAGGTTGCTGTTGCCGAATTTCTGCTGAACGTTCGCATTGTTGTAGCGGACGCCCTGGCGATGCGCCGGATTGTGCTGCCAGCCGTTTCCGATGTTCGTGGTGCGATGGTTGACATAGACGTTGCGGTTACCCCAGTTGCAGCCGCCACCCCAGTAATTGCCCCAGCGCCCGATCGCCCAGCCGGTGCCGAAGGCGAGACCGGCCGCGATCACGCCCGCGCCGATATAGGATGGATAGCCGAAGTAATAGGGCGGGTATTCAGCGTAGGGCCAGGATCCGTACACCGCGGCCGGATCGTAATAGGGAACGTAAACCGTATCAGGATCAGCCTGCTGAATGACGACGGCCTGCTTGCCTTCCTGGGTCTGTACACTGACCTTCTGCTGCTTGGTGGTGACGAGCTTCCTATTGTCGTAGGCCTTGGTGCGCAAGCGCTGAATGGCATCCATCACGTCCGGCTGCTGCGCGAGTACGGCATCGCCGAGACTCTTGCTCCAGTCGAGCTTATCGCTCATCATCGCAAGCACGTCTGCAGTCGAGGCCAGCGCCTTGACGCTATCGTCCCAGGCCTGCTTGTCGACCTCGGTCTTGAGCGCGTCGCCTTTCAGATTCTTGCGCTCCTTCAGCCAGCGATCGGCTTGCACGACTTCCAGTGGATAGGTCGAGGCCGCAAGAACGTTGGCTAGCAGCTCGTCGGGATAGAGCGCGATCGGCGCGACGAGGGCTTCGAGCTGCTCGGGCTTCAGCAACTCGGCGCTCGCCGTCGCCGGACTTGCGGAAACCTGCGAGCCTTGCGCCGCCGCATTGCCGGCCGGCTGCGCGGATGCGGCGATCGGGATCGTCATCAACAACGCAACTGCGATCAGTGCCCTGCTATATCGGAACATCTTACCCTCCGTCGGACCACGCGTGCAGCATTGGTCGGTCGCGCGATCGTTCGTTGATGTAAATCAATGGCCCTCGAATATGAGCGCCTTCAGCGGCAGGACGACTGCCTGCAGGCGCAGAATTAATGCGTGCACAAGCGCGACCGCATCGACGAAATGCAGGCCAATGCGCTCTAGCATACCGGTGTCCTTCGACGCGATCTGCTCGTGGTGATCCGAGTAGAGGTTGGCGATGCAGTTGCTGCCGGGCGGCACGGTATCCAGTACCCCCTCATAAAGTGGCTCAAGGACAACGAGGACTGTGCCGGGCGGACCGAGCTTCTCGAGCTCGGTCAGCTGATTGGTCTGGAGGATCTGGCCGGCGGCAATGACGTCCTGCACGCGGCTCACCACCAGAGGAATGATTGTCAGCGGCTTTGTGACACAGGTCGCCTCGGCGATCATGCCGACCTTGATGACCTGGGCCTCGATCTGGTTGAATCCGGCCAGCAGCCGGTCTTCGCCTGCGCCGTCCGGAATGAGGATGCCCGCCGCACGCGTGACCGGCGCAGGCTGCACGACGTCGCCCGGCCGCAGCAAGAACTGATCGACCCTGCCGTCGACTCCAGCGCGAATGGTCATCTTCTCAAGCTCAACCTTGGCCGCGGCAAGATCGGCCTCGGCGCTGACCTTCTGCGCAGGCAGAGCCTTCGACAGGCGCGTCTCCGCCGATTGCTTGGAGGCGTCCGCCGCGTCGACCGCGCCCTGCCGCGTCGCCACCAGCGTCTGCAGCTTCTCGAGCTCGCGCTTTGCGACCACGTCCGGATTGCGCTCATACAATTTCTTCTTGGTCTCAAACTCGTCGACAGCCTGCTGATAGTTGCCCTTCGCCTCGTCTAGCTTGCCTTGGCTGGTCAGGACATCGGCCTTGGCGCCGACCATGGCGGCCTCCACCTCCGCTATCTTGGCACGTACGGTCTCGAGCGCGGCCTCCTGCCGCTTGCTGTCCAGCTTGAACAGCGGTTGGCCCTTCTTCACATGTTCGTTGTAGCCCACATAGACCTGCTCGACGCGGCCACCGGTCTCGGCGAAGATCGAGATGGTCCGGAACAACGCATTGACGTTCTTCGATGAGGGATGGTTGTAAAGCACCGTCATGATCAGAAGGACGGTGAGGATCAGGCACAGCGTGATACCCCAACGGAGCTCGTACCAGACCGAGAATAGCGTGATCTCGTGGCCTAGCCGCTTGCCTTGCAAGTATCGCCGGATCAAATAGTCCGGCAGCAGAGTCAAGGTCGAACACAAAATCAGCTCAAGCATGGGCCGCACCTTTCTGAATCGGAGGCGCGCCTTCAGGACGTTCGGCCTCGGTGCTCACAGGTGCCGCCGCGGCGGCCGTTGATGCATCGACCGCGTCTGAACTTTGAGCCTTCATCTCCCCGCCTGCGATCTTTTCAGCCGCGCTGGCGATCCGCTGGACCGGTGTCAGGAAGTCTGGAAGGTCGATGAAGGCCAGCAACAATGCAGCGATCCAGAAGACGTGCTCGTTGGTGAAGAGCGCGAGCAGGCAGAGAACCGCCACGATATCGAGCTGAACCTTCTTCGTTCTGTGAGCCACCCGCTCAGGAAGCGAATGGATCGTGAAGAAGAGAACGCCAAGACCGATCACGCACAGCAGCACGAACCAGGCCACGATGTGGAAGAGTACGTCTGTCTGGCCAGGCGGCGTGATGAAGGACGGCAAGTGCCCGGAAGCTATCGGGTTCTGTGTGACTGTCATGACCGCATGTCTTTCTCGACGGTATTAGGCGACTTCACTCCAACGCGATCGCGCGGCATGTCTGATAATTGTGGGATACCCCAGCCCGATTTGATTGATTTGAATCAACGGAATGAGGTGAGGCAGACCTAACCTCGCTCAAACTCCGAACTAGCGCAGGAACCATCAGCCATGTCCCCCAGCATCGACGACCTGATCCCGAATGCCCTGCAGATTCGCAAGGAGGCGGCCCTCAAGGAAGCCGAGAAGGCCGATGAATATGCCCGCCTCGCCGCAGCCGCGGAGGCCGAGAAGCGCGCCTTGATCGAGCGACTGAGCAAGCCATCCGGAAAGAGCGAGGAGGAAAAGATCCAGCTCGCCTCGACAATCATCCAGCGCGCCGTGCGCAACGGAATGACGGAGGTCCAAGTCTATCGCTTCCCGAATACGCTGTGCACCGATAAGGGCCGCGCCATCAATCAGCAGGAGCCGGGCTGGGAGAATACGCTCACCGGCATCCCGAAGGAAATCTTCCAGCTCTGGACCGACTATCTGAAGCCGCGGGGCTACCGCATCAGCTACCAGATCATCGATTTCCCGGGCGGCATTCCCGGCGACATCGGGGTCACAATCTCCTGGGGCGACTAAGCGTCGCCGTCCCGATTTGATCGGAGGCAACGAAAGGCTGAGCATGACGAAGAATGGGGCTGGAGCAAAGATTATGCGCAAGGCTTACGAAAAGGAGCTGGAGAAGCTCCAGGTCGAGCTTTGTCATCTGCAGGATTGGGTCAAGGCGAGCGGGGCCAGGATCATTGTTCTGTTCGAAGGCCGCGACGCGGCCGGCAAGGGCGGCACGATCAAGGCGATCTCCGAAAAGGTCAGCCCGCGCGTGTTCCGCGTGACTGCGCTTCCGGCGCCGTCGGATCGCGAGAAATCGCAGCTGTTCATGCAGCGCTACATGCAGTATTTCCCGGCGGCCGGCGAGATCGTGATCTTCGACCGGAGCTGGTACAACCGCGCCGGCGTGGAATATGTGATGGGTTTCTGCTCGAAGGCCGAGCACGAGCGTTTCCTCTCGCTGTGCCCTGAGGTCGAGAGATACATCGTCGATGGCGGCATCATCCTGATCAAGCTGTGGCTCGAGGTCGGCATGGACGAGCAGGAGCGCCGCTTCAAGGCGCGCATCGACGATCCCTTGCGGCAATGGAAGTTGAGCCCAATGGATCTGGAATCCTATCGATGCTGGTACGACTATTCCCGGGCGCGCGACCTGATGCTCAAGGCGACCCACTCGAAACATGCGCCATGGACCATCATCCGCTCCGACGACAAGCGCCGGGCGCGGCTGAACTGTATCGCGCATCTCCTGAAGACGATCCCGTACAAGCGCATCAAGAAGCGCAAGGTCACGCTGCCGAAACGGTCCGAGAAGGGACGCTACAACGATTCAGCGAGCCTGCGCGGGATGAACTTCGTTGCGGAACAATATTGACGCGATCAGGCCACGCGGTTGCGCGGCCTGATCGCGTCCTGCCTACTTCAGCCGGATTGTCACGCCACCGACCGCCACCGACACCTCAGCTCCGACCTTCGGTCCGCTGAGCTGGAGGATTACGCCGTTGGCGTTCTGCAGTTGAACAGCTCCGGCACCCGCAGCGACTGCGCCGCCCGCTCCGCTCACCACATACGAGCCTTCGATGGACGCTGGGCCTCTCAGATTTAGCGCGCGCCCCACGAGCTTGGTTGTCGAGGCACCAACGGTGAAGCCAAGGCTCATGCCGGATACCGTGAACGGATAGTTCTTGCCGCGCAGGTGCAGCACTCCCTCGCCCCCGCCCACGCCGACAATGAAGCCACCCTTCGTAAAGACCACGGCGACCTGTCCGGTTTCGGCCTTGGCGGGCATACTCAGCCCGGCCACACCGACCAGCAAGGCAGCGAGAGCGAGACGTGCAGTAATTTTCTTCATTTCCTCTTCCTCCTCAGTTGGCGTGGGTCTATTGCGCCAGCAGCATGGCGAAATATCCGAACATGGTGAGCAGGATTCCCGAGACGGCGTAGCCGACCGGGAAGCCGATCCAGGGCACGGAACTCTGGATTTCCACCGCGGCCTCGCGGCAAGGACCCGAGTGCGAGCGCGCACCGGCGACGCCGCCCATCAGCTCGGCCGGATTGATCTTGAAGATGTGGAAGCCGATCGCCCAGACGATGAACGGGGGGATCGTGCAGGCGATGAAGCCGACGATGAAGATCGTCAGCGCGACTGCGCCGGTGAGCTGCGACAGCAACCCTGCGCCGGCATTGGCGCCGAAGGCCGGGAATTCGATCATGCCGATCAGGAAGCCTGATGATCATGCCCGCGGCGAGCGTCAAGAGGTCTGTCGAGGCGTTGGTGCGCGCGATGCGCCCCCACATTTCGCCGAGTTCGTTGACGGCCGACTTGAGGCCGACCACTGAGACCAGATCCATCCGCTGCAGCTCGGTCTTCAGATCAGCCGGGATCTGGACGCCGCCGCGCTCGACCTTGGTGACCTGCAGTTGACCGGCGATTGTGGTGTCGCGGAAAGACTCGAAGGTGCGTCCGACGACGTCCTTCTTGGTGAGAAGAATATCGGCCTGGTCCATGGGGATGCCGAGCGCTCCGGGATCAGCGACCTCCGGCCCGATCAGACCCATCTTCTCCGTGAGGTGCTCGGTCGCGCCGCCCAAGGCGATGATGTCACCCTTTTGCATGCAAATTCCAGTCGCCGGCATAGTGGCGGAACGACCTGGTCGTCAGCGCCTGAGCGATCCGCGTGGCAAAGGCGAGCGACGTTCCGGCATCTCCGGCCAAGGCCGCCTCCCTCAGCGCCCCGATCAGATGCAGGCCGGGATAGCCGTGAAACTCCTCCGTCACGGAGAGGTCGGCGAGAGCGGCGTCGTATTTGTCGCGATTGCCCTTTGCGGTCTCAACCAGATCCCACCAGTCGTCCGCCTTTCCACCGCGGCCGGAGAAGAACTGGTCGATGCGCTTCTGTGCGGGCTTGACATCCTTGGACATGTCTCTCTCATCCCGAGGCAATTGATGCGCCATCGTGACCTCGCGCCCATGCGCTCCATTGATCCAAGTCAACGGTCAGAATGATCTCGTAAGGCTCGGGCAGCGCCCGCGCATGTCGCTGCGCAGAAAGCGTCACCCATCTTTCGCGTTGTTGCCGCCCAGTACGCTGTCGAGCGTCCGCAGCCACTGTGCGCTGTCGGTCTTCTCCGCCAGCCCTTCCGCCCGCAACAGATCGCGCAACTGCGCATGCGCGCCAACGATGCAGAGCGCGACGTGATGAGCGGCCAGTTCGTCGTAGAGATCGTGCAACATGCGCGCGCCGGCCAGATCGATATAGGGCGATGCCGAGAGATCGCAGACGACCAGCCTGATATCGGTCGCCTCTCGGAGCGCGCTCAACACCGCCCCGAGGATCGTCTCGGCATTGATGTAGAGCAACGAGGCCTCCGGGCGGAACGCGATCACGCCGACCAGCGGCTCGACGCCCTCGTGCCTGGCGCTGTCGGAATAGCGGCCGGTTCCCGCCAGCCGCCCGAGGAAGGCGATGTTCGGCTGCGACGCCCGCGCCAGCAGCAGGAAGATCGAGGCGATCGCGGCCAGCAGCACGCCTTGCAGGATTCCCAGGAGCAGCACCGCGATCAACGCAATCGCCGCGGCGTAGAAGTCGATCCGGCTGACCTTCCACATGCGCAGTAGCGCGGGAATGTCCACGAGCCTGTACACCGCCGCAAAAACGATTGCCGCCAAGACTGCCTTAGGCAGATTGGTCAACAGTCCCGTGAAGAACAGCAGGCACAGCGCGAGCGTCACCGAGCAGATTACCAGCGCAAGCGGCGTACGCGCACCGGCATTGTCGTTCACCGCCGATTGCGACAGGCCGCCGGCGACGGGATAGCCATGGCCGAACGCCGCCGCGAGATTGGCGGCACCCAGCCCCAAGAACTCCTGCCGCACATCGAGCGCATAGCCGTGCTTGGCAGCGAAGCTGCGCGCAGCGGATACGCCTTCGATATAGGCGAGCAGCAGGCAGCCGGCCGCGACGGGAAACAGGTCGTCGGGCCCGATCAGTTCAAACGTGGGAACAGCGAGAGCCGGAAGTCCTTCGGGGATTTTGCCGGTGACGGGCACCCCCATCGAAGGCAGCCCAAGCCAAGTGGCGGCCAGGATCGACAGCCCCACAATGGTGATCCCGACCGGCCGGCCGGGCAGCAATCGCTCGCCAAGAAGCAGGAGCAGCAGCGTGACGGCGCCGACCGTCAACACCAGCGGGTTCGTATCGCCGATCTGGCCGGCGATGTGGATCGCGCGGTCGAAGAAATTACGGCCGCCTCCGACGATGCCGAACAGGCTCGGCAACTGGCTCATGATGATGGTCAGCCCGGCGCCCGCTTTGAAGCCGACCAGGATGCTGTCGCTGATCAGGCGGACAAGGCTGGAGAGCTTGAACAGCCAGAAAATCGCGCACAGCAGCGCCACCGCGCAGGCTACAAGGCTCGCAATCTGCGCATAGCGAACCGGATCGCCTCCGGCGAGCGAGCCGACGGTCCCGGCGATCATCAGCGAGATCGCGGAGGTCGGGCCGATGGCCAGCTGGCGCGACGATCCGAGCAGCGCGTAGCCGATGCCGCCAAGAAGATACCCGTATACTCCGATCTGCGGCGGCAGACCCGCAAGGGCCGCGTAGGCGAGTGACACAGGAATCGCATAGGCCGCCAACGTGACACCGGCTACGGCATCGGACAGCAGCCAGGCGACCCGATATTCCTGGAGCCAGCCGAACGGCGGGATGAACCGCGTCCAGCCGGGTCGATGTTCAGACGCTGGCTTCATGACCCGCCCCATGGCGATCTCCGTTGCAGCGCAGCAGCACGAACAGAAGTGCGATCGCGGGGAGCCCGAGCGCCAAGTCCGGGACGCACTCTGTCACGAGCGCGCCGATTGCGGCACCAAAGCCGAAAGCACAGCCCACCGCGGCGGAGATGCCGGAGCGGCGCCACATCCCTGCCGGCGCGCTTGGGGAGATTGCGACAAAGACGGTCTCGATCGCCTGACGCAGGTTGCCGGTGACCATCACCGTGCTGTTGGTCGCGCCCTCGACCGTGGTGAACACCGCCGCCTGCATAGCGGCAACAAGGGAGAGCAACCTCGAGCATCCGATTGTCGAGGATGCCGAGCCCGATCAGGAGGACAATCTCGATCGACGTGCTGATTGCACTTGCTTTGTCCTTTACGGCGCGGCGCAACCAGGCGGCAACCACGATGCCAGCGGCAAAGGCCAGGAGCGGAGGAACGAACTGCAGCGCCCTCGCCCAGTCGCCCGCCATCCCATAAACCCAGAAAAGGACCAGATTCGCGGTCTGGGCGTTGGCCATGACGCCATGGATGATCCAGGTATAGGCGTCGGGACAACCGCCGGCGAATGCCAGCAGAAGTGCGACGATAACCGTTTCGGCGCGACGCAATGACGGTGCGGCGCTGATGCCCAGTGAACTCATATGCGATACGTCGTGTGTGGCCGATCTGGCAATCGGTCCATCAACCGCACGCGAACGGGCAAAAGGGTTGATTTGAATCAAGCCTCCAACCGGCTTTGCGGATTCAATCCGCAGGAACCAAGCGCTTGGGAATAGCGACCATGGACATCGTCAGGTGGATCATCTCCACCGCTCCGGAAATATTCCTGCTGCTTGCTGTTGCCGCCGGAACCATTCTTGGTCGCGCCAGGATTTACGGATTTTCCCTGGGCACGACGGCCTGTACGCTGATCGTCGCGGTCCTCATCGGCCAGTTCGGCAGCTTTGCCTTCCCACCGGTGCTCCGCGTCGTGCTGTTCAGCCTGTTCGTGTTCATGATCGGCTACAAATCGGGACCCGAGTTCTACGCTTCCTTGAGCATCCGCACGCTCGCGCAGGTCGCGATGGCGCTCCTGCTCGGTGGAATCGGCCTTGTCATCGTGCAGGAAGCGAACTTCGCGGCAGGTTATGCCGTCACCTATGTGCTCGGCTACATCCTGACGCTGATCTATGTTCCGTTCGTCGCGCCCAAGCTGATGGGCGTCAATCTGAAGGACGAAGCAAAAAAGCTCGGGATCGAGCTTGCCAGCGGCGAGCCGCCGAAAACGGAGAACCTGCACTACCGCAAATTCCAGGCGCGCGTCTATCGTGTCTCCACCGCCGCCGGCCGGAGCGTGAAGGCGATGCCGGGCAACGTGATCGATGTGCTGGTCGATAATCGCGACCTCCATGGTCGCTCGATCCAGGAGGTCGCCGATCGCATGGGAAACACCGCGCGCGGCGTGTTTCTTCGCACGCTGACCCGAATGGGACGCGAGCTGCCCCCGAGCCCAGAAACGCGCATTTATGTCGGCGACGTCATGACGCTGGTCGGCACCAGCCGCAACATCGAGCGCGCGACCGCCCATGTCGGCCAAATCCTGCGCTCAGGCGACCGTACCGATATTGCCTTCCTCGCCGCCGGCATCGCCGCGGGCCTCCTGGCCAGTCTCGTCAGCTTCAAGGCCAGAGGGATCGCGCTGACGCTCGGCGGCGGCTGGCGCGCTGATTGCAGGCCTCGTCGGCGGCTGGCTGCGCTCGCTACCACGTGCTGCGCATGAACCCCGTCGTCACCTGCGGCGCGCTCGCGGGCGCTATGACCGTCGATGCCGCCGTGACGGGAGCCTGCGAGGTCGCCGGCAGCCAGACGCCGGTGCTCGGCATCGCCGTACCCTATGCGGTGGGCAGCGTTGTCCTGACGGTGCTCGGCCCGATCATTGTGGCCGCTACATTTACCGGCTGAAGGAGGAAACGATGCAGGAGAATTCCGCGATCCAGCAGGTGTTGCAGGCGGCGCTGCTCTTCCTCGCCTGCCTGATCACGCAGGCCCATGCCGACGATCAATCCGCCCTGCGACGCATCCAGGAGGAAATCTGGGCGTTGCCGCTGCCGCTGCCGATGTTCGCCTATCTGGTACGGCCAGTCGGCGAAGGTCCCTTCCCGCTGGTCATCATGAACCACGGCGTGTCGCTCAATCCGAACGACCGCAGCTTCTTTCCGCTGGTGGAGTTCCGCGACGCCGCGAAATGGTTTGCCAGGCAGGGCTACCTCGTGGTCGCTCCCGTCGGAACCGGCTACGGCGCTTCCGCCATCGACATCCCGGAGCGCGGACTTTACGGCCCGTTCTTCTCGAAGGTCGGCAAGTGCAGCAATCCCAACTTCCGCGATCCGGGTCTTGCGGTGGCGCAAGCCGACCTCTGGATCATCGATTACATGATCGCCGAGAAGCGCATCCTTCCAAAAGACGTGATCGTCGTGGGGCAATCCGCAGGCGGCTGGGCTTCCATTGCGCTGTCGAGCCTCAACCCGCCGCAGGTCAAGGCGATCATCACTTTTGCCGCCGGCCGCGGCGGCCGCGTTGGCGGCAAGCCGAACAACAATTGCGCGCCGGATAGGCTGGTCGAGACTACGGGCGAGTTCGGCCGCACCTCGCGCGTTCCGATGCTGTGGATCTACATCGAGAACGACACTTACTTCGGTCCCGAGCTGTCACGACGAATGCACGACGCCTTCACTGCCGCGGGTGGCAAGGCCGAATACCATTTGTTGCCGCCATTCGGCAACGAGGGGCACTATTTCGTCGGGTCGCCCGACGCCATTCCGATCTGGTCGCCGCTGGTGACGAACTTTCTCGATCGTCTCAAGTAGCCGAAGGAGCGCATGCATGGCACGCTCACATCCACACAAAATCCGGCGGCGAAGCGCGAAGGTCATCTCCTTGGCGCTGCTTTCGGTCGCCGCCATCGCCTCCTTACCTGCGGTGGCCGAGATTTCGCCCCGTGGCCAACGCAATGCGAACGACATCAAATATGGCGACTGGCGAAAGCTCTGCTTCAAGGCGGCCGGCGCGCCGACGCTTTGCAGGACATCCATCACCGGCACCTACGACACCGGGCAAGTGGCTGTCCGATTCGACCTCATCGAGCGCGAAGGGGACCGCACCGCGCGGCTGCAGATCTTCGTTCCGGTCGGAATGTATTTGCGCATTCCGGCCAAGCTGACGGTGGACGACCGAGCGCCTCATCCCATCCCGTACAATTGGTGTCTCAGCAACGGCTGCATCGCCGGCGACGTTGCAAGCCCGAAGCTGATCAAGGAAATGGAGAGAGGAAAGGCACTGACGCTGGAAGTCGTCGATTCCAACCTGCTGTCGTTGACAACCTCTCTACCGCTTGCGCGGTTTGCCAGCGCTCGCAAGGAAGTGCCGGCGCAGACGCTTGAGCAGGACATCGAGGAGTGAGCCTAAGCGGCTCTGCGCCGGGCATTTGCATATTTAGGCGTCGTACTCCGCGAGTCCTTCCCGATCGAGCAGAATGATCTCGCGTTGGGTCTGCCCGTCGAAGCGCAGCATCTCCTCGTCACGCAACGTCGAGAATGCGCGCGAGACCGTCTCGATGGTCAGGCCGAGATAGTCGGCGATGTCGCGACGGCTCATGGGCAAAGTCAAAACGTTCGGATGGACCAACCGCTCATCCATCTCGAGCAGGAATGCGGCCACGCGCTCCAGCGCCGTCTTGCGACCGAGCAGAAGCATGTGGTTCTCCGCATGCTGAAGCGTTCGCGTGACGAGACTGAGGACGCTCGATGCGCCTTCGTCGCGGCTTGTCATCGTTTCGAGAAGACTGCGCCGCTTGGTGATGCGAACCCTTGTTTCAACCACCGCTTCGGCACTGAAGCGATGAGTTGTCCCGTTCTCAAGGCCGAACATGTCGCCCGGAAGATGGAACGAGTTGATCTGGCGGCGACCATCCGAGAGCAACTTGTAGGTACGCACTGCTCCGGAGAGAATTTGGTAGACGTATTCCGCCTCCTCACCCTCGCCGAAGACCTCGGTTCCTCTGCGATAACTAAACTCGCTGCAGAACACCTGCTCGCCGGCGAGAGCGGCCAAATGTCCGTCGAGCGGGCGACGGCTGGCCCTGTTAATTCTCAGCAGCATTGCGGCACTCCCTCCGAACTAACGACCAACCAATATTAAGAGGCCAGCGCGCGAGCGAACTTGATCCGACGCAAGTTCACTCCAGCATACGCAATGGCCCGTATCCGGGGCGTTGTCTGCCTATGGAACCCGCAGAATTGTCTCGAGAAATTTGTCGGCGGCTGTTCGAGGAGTTGCCGGAAAGCGATAGGTCACGGCACCGAACCGCCGAACAAAGGCGTCGCTGTCGATCGCCTCCTTCCGCCGTTGATCGAAATCAATGGAATCAGCGTTACTTGCATGAAGAACGCCGGAGATTCTCATTTGCGATCGAGGCGATGCCTTTGCGCTTTCGTGCGCTTGATCTCTTCCTTGAGCGCTTCAGTTTTCTCATCCTGCTGCTCGTTTCTCGACTTCGGCCGCTCATCGCTCCGCAGTTTCTCGAGCGCCTTTTCAACCGAAAGCTTGGTCGTGTCAGCCATGCTGGTCCTCGTATTAGTCGGGTTCGCGACGATTGGAGAAACGTCGATCTGCGTTGCCGAACCCGTCTGCCCTTCAGGGCTTCGGGGTGAAAGCGCTGGTCGCGGCTTTCATGGCAGACTCACCTACGCTCCTGGCTTGATCCGTCAAGGCCTGCATCTGCCCTTGGAAGAACTCGGATTGGAGCTTGAGTGCGTCCTGCACGTCCTTGGCTTGAATGAGCTTGTCGCTGAGATCGAACGTCGCCGCTACGTTGCGCTGCATGTAGTCGCAGAACAGTTTGGCCTGCCCCGAGATTGGCAGCGGCGAAGAAGTCAGACCCTTCTCCAGCAGCTCGAAGTACTCGGCGCTAGCCTTGCGCAGGCGGCCGAGCGCTTCAGCCATCATTGAGCGGATTTGATCCTGGGTCATGTTGGCGTCTATCATCGGCTTACTCCCTTGAGATTATGAGATCATGATCACTTCGCCCGGCCGCCGAACCAGGCGCCGAAATAGCCGGCATAGAGTGCCGGCACTTCCAGATTCATCGAATGGCCGACACCGGGCACGATCACCAGCCGGCAGTCGGGCATTGCTGCCGCCATCGTCCTCAGATCAGCCGACGGAATCCAACCGTCCCTCTCACCCCACAGGACGAGGTGGGGATGCCGGATTTCGTGCATGCGACGCTGCAGCTCCTTGCTCTCCCACTCGCGGTTGAGATTGACTGGCGTTCCGATCCAGATGCCTTCCGACACGCTGAAGGTCTGCTCGAGGACCCGCTCAAACAGGGCCCGAGTTTCTCCGAGCCCCTCTCGGAAGCGCGGGACGACGTTGGGCGCCAGACTCTCCGGCACAAACAGCGAGGATGCCGCGGTCGCCAACACCGCCCGTGTCATCTCCCTGCTCGCCATCATCGCGCGAAAGACACCGATCTGGTCGGCGTTGAAGGCCATGCCGAGCGGCGTGATCGGATCGAGCGCGAACACGTGACCGAAACGTTGCGGCTGCATCAGGAGCATGCGCGCCGCAATGATGCCACCCGTCGAATGGGTCGCGAGATGACAGAAAGTGATGCCCAGCGCATCGAGCGCCGCCAGCATGTCCTGCGCATGCTGCTGCATGGAGTAGTTGGAATAGTCGGCCGCCGGCATCGGTCGATCGCTGTCGCCGCAGCCGCGCCAATCGATTCCGATCACGCGCAAGCCGGAGGGAAACAGCGGCGCCGCGAGCTCGATCCAGTCCTTGCTGGCGAGATTGCCGTGGATAAAGACGACGGTGACATCGCCCTTTCCCCATTCTCGCCAGCCGAGCTGGAACTCACCCGCTTGCACTCTTGCCATCGAGCGATCCTATTTGTTGAGACCGGCGGTCGGCGACGGTCCCGGAGGCGTGGGAGCGACTGGCAGGGCCGATGCCACGGCGCCATGGATCATGCGGTCGGTCGCGAGCGGCGAGCTGGTGTCGACCACTCCCTTGGACACGAAATCCACCACGTCGACCGCAAATTCCACGGGGTTGTCGGTGTGAATGAAATGGCCGGTGTCCGGGTAGATCTTCAGTTGCGGCCGGTTGCCCGCATTCGTCATCCGCGACATGAAGGGCGTGATGATATCCCGACCGAGATCAGTGAGCCCATTGAATGCCGTTCCAGGGATGAACGGCTCCTTGTCGCCGAAGGCCAGAAAAATTGGCGCCTTGATCTGCGTCAGGCGCTGGTAAAGGTTCCTCGGATCGTCCTTTTGCAACTCCGAGACCATCCCGTAGATGTCGAAGATGAAGACATCAGCCCACTGCTCCAGCTCCTTCGGGTTACCCTTGGTGAGCCCGACGCGCTGCTCGGTATGAAAGCGTGCATACTCACTGTCATTGTAGAAGTAGCCGCTCTTGGCAGCCGAAACGGCATTGGTATTCGGGTCGCGCTTCTTGAAGTAGTAGAAGTCCCGAATGTTCTGTTCCGGACGCGCGATTTCGGCTTGCAGGATGCCGGTCTGATCCCAGGCCTGCCTCCACTTGTCCCAATCGTGCGCGTAGGCCGCGTCGAAAAGATTCAGCGTCTTGCCGGGCGCTATTTCAACCTCGCGTGAGTACTCCTCCAGTCCAGCCGGCGCTTCGAGCAGAAGGCCCTGAACCGCGTCAGGCCAGGTCAGGGCGTAGCCCAACACGACCTGTCCGCCAAGGGAGTGCCCGAGGTAGTATGCCTTCTTCACGCCGAGCTGGTTGACGACGAGCTCATGCACGAAGTCCCGCATGTCCTGCATGGTTCGCGCCGGGCTCTTGTCGAGATTGCCCGGCCCCGACATGCCATAATGCGGCAGGTCGGGCGCAATGACGCGCAGGCCCGAGCGCAGTGCGTATTGAATGATGTTACCGTAGTGGCCGGCGAACGCGCCCTTGCCGTGGATGACAACGAGCACTTTCGGATCCTTGTCCGTACCGGCATATTCGTCCATGTAGCCGATCTGCCAGCTCATGCCGGTGCCATCTTTAACGTTGGCGTATTTGACCGGATAGGGATAGGTCACCGCGTCCTTCCAGAACGACTTGCGCGGATCGATCTTCTCCGCGACGCCGGGCACGCGATAGTTCTTGTCGACGAATCTCTGCGCACGATCGAGGCTCGCGACATCGTCCATGAAGGCGACGAACTTCGGATCGTTCTTTCGATGGTTGATGATCGAGAACACGCCGTAGTGCGCGACCGGGCTTTCCTCGGCGATGATCTGCGCGCCTGGGACCCGATCGACCGCGCGTTCGGCCAGCTTGTAGTTCAGCCACTGGTCGTTGGTGATATGCATCACCAAAGTGCGGGCCTGGATGCGGCCGAGATAGGGATTGACGTTGTGGTTCTCGCCGACCCGATTGCGCCAGACGAGATCGACGGCGTCATAGAGCTTTGCGCGGTTGGTCACGCTGCTGCCCGCCTTTTCGTTCGGCGGATTCCAGTAGAACACCTCCGGCTGAACGGCGGAGAAGCTCTGAGTGGTCCGGAAAGCGAAGTCATAGCCGGTCAGGCCGAGCACGGACCAACCAAACGCCACGCCCGGCATTGGATGCTTCTCCTTGGGCAGGTTGTAGTAGTCGCCCTTGGTCGCCTGCCAGACGGGATCGGATTCGATCGCTGCCGTCATGAGCTGGAAGGTCCAGTTGCCGACGGGATCCTCGGCATCGGACTGCGTTGTGCCGCCGATCGGCATCAACGCGCCCATGAATTCGGGGTGCATGACACCCCAGACATAGGTCTGCGTGCCGCCCATCGAAACGCCCGTGACCAGCGCGGCATGCGCGATCTTCAAACCATCGCGCAGCATGCGGTAGTTGGCCTGTACCATGTCGTAGTAGCTGTACTGTGGGAACTTGATCCCGAGCCCCTCGGACGGCTTGCTGGCGCCCCAGGTGCCGAGCGGATCGACCATGACGACGTAGTAGCGGTCGGTATCGATGGGGCGACCCGGCCCGATGATAGGCACACCACCCGACAAGGCAGCGCCCTTGACCCATTGCTCATACATGTCGGTGGAATCACCGGAATAGTAGGAATTGATCACGACGGCATTCGTGATCTCGCCGGCGGCGTTGCGCCGCGGCGTCCCGACCGCGATGTAGGCGGTGTGCAGCTTGCCCGCGCCGAGCGATTCCAGGGTGACGCCGCCTTCGCCACCATTCTCCCATTTGGAGGGATCAGAGAGATTGTATTTGCCACCGAGACGGAAGTTGGCGATCTCGTAGGTTTTCTTCAGCTCATCATGCTGCATCTGCGACGAGCGCCGCGTGAACGGCTGCGCAAGCGCGAGCGACGTTCCGATCAGAAGGAACAGCAGGCCGAGGAAGCAGCGGCGTACCTCTCCCCTTGTCATGGCGACTTTCATGGCGAATTCCTCCAGCGTTATCTTCATCGGAGGCTAGGAGCGGCTGCGGTCCGTCCTTTGACTTAACTCAACGTTAGACAAGGATTCCGCGTGAAGATAACGGCACACCGAATTACCGCGGCTCTCAGAGATGTCCTTCCTCTCGCACGGCCCCTACCGCATCCGCTATGAGCTCGACGGCCCAGCAGACGCCCCGGCCTATGTGCTGGTGAACGGGCTAACGCAATATGCAGAACTATGGGCCGCCTACCGCGACGCCCTGATCGCGCGGCAATTTCGGGTGGCGACCTTCGACCTGCTCGGTCAGGGCGAGTCCGACAAACCTGCGCTGTTCATCAGCCAGGACGATCAGGTAGCGGCGCTCCATTGCCTCATCGGCGAGCTCGGCGAAGGGCCGGTGTTCCTGAGCGGGATCAGCTTCGGCGGCCTGATCGCGCTGCGCTATGCGATTGCGCACGGCGAGCGGCTGGCCGGACTGGTGCCGATGAGCTGCTTTGCCGAACTGCCGCCGCAACTGTTCCTGCTTGGCAATGCGCTACGCACCGGCCTGATTCTCGGCGGCACAAGCTATCTCCAAGACTTGCTGCTGCCGATGAACGTCTCGGATGAATGGCTGCGCCCAGTCCTGAACAAGCTCGACAGCGTGAAGCACCAGGGGTGGCTCGTCAACGACGTCTACGCGCTGCAGAACCTGATGGAGTCCTTCCTCGACTTCCAGCCGCTGACGCCGAAATTGCCGTCGATCGGGGTGCCGACGATGATCCTGAATGGCGAGTTCGACTTCCTGACGCCGCGCGCGCTGCACGAGACGCTGCGCGTGCAGATTCCCAACAGCTCGCTCGTGATCATTCCGCGTGCCTATCACGCTTTCACCTTGGAGAAGCCGGCGCTCACCGCAGACCTGCTGGCTCGGTTCGCAGACGACGTGCTCGCCGGACGCTGGAAAGGCAACAAGACAGTTTGGATCGCGCCGGAGGAGGTCGGCGGCGATCTCATGCCGTTTCCGGCCGGCTACGATCACCTGCGCGCGATCCCGGTTAAGGGAGGCGCCGTATGAGTGCCTTCTTCGGCCCGCTCGACAGCGAAGGTCGCGTACCGCCGCAGCAGCAAACCCGTGTCGCCGCGTTTCTGGTCTCCGCACACGCTGCCTTGGCGCGTCGGTTCGCCGTCGCGCTGCCGTTGAAGATGGAATCCGCCTGGCAGACCGAATTGAACGGCCAGCTCTACAGCGAGGCGGAAATTGTCTCCCTACTGATGCGCTCAACGAGTTGGGTACCGGATTTCGCGCTCGCCTACATGGCCGCTTGGTGGGAAACCTGCTGGCTCCCCGCGCCGGTCGAGGGCATCGCGGATCATTCGCTGGCGCTTGCTGTCGATCTTGCAACGTTGGCGCATGCCATCCATGCCGGCATCCGCCCCGCAGCCCTGCTTCCTTTAAAAGCCAATGCCAACGACCCCTTCGTGATGGCGCTGCGACGCGTCGAGTTCGAGAGCGGCCGGCTATTGCAGGCGCAGATCATGTTCCTGAAGGGCGAGCCCCTGGTGCCGTTTCGCGATGCCGTAAGCGCTGCCCTCGAACGCCGCCACGCCGAGTTGCGCAAGGTGTGGCGAGAAATGTTGCAAAGCGTAGGCATATCGGCCGACGACCAGAATTGAGCGAAAGGATTGATGAAGATCAAAGGGACGCGCTGCCACCTCACCAACATCCGACCGACGAACTGACTGGAGCTCCGAATATGAGGGCCGTATTTGTCGAAGAAGCCGTTGCGATGATACCAGCCGGCGCCAGCATTCTGGTCGGCGGCTTCATGGGAGTCGGAACGCCGGAGCGCCTGCTCGACGAGCTTGTCCGGCAGAAGAAGAGCAATCTCACCATCATCAGTAACGACGCCGCAACGCCCGGAAAGGGCGTCGGCAAGCTGTTCGATGCGGAGCTGGTCTCGCGCATGACCGCTACGCACATAGGCCTCAATCCGAAGGCGCAGCAGCAGATGCTCGCCAAGCAGGTTGCGATCGACCTCATTCCGCAAGGGACTTTTGCCGAGCGCATTCGCGCCGGCGGGTGTGGCTTGGGCGGTGTGCTCACACCGACGGGCGTCGGCACCCTGGTGGCCGAGGGCAAGCGCGAGATCGAGGTCGACGGGACGCCCTACCTGCTCGAGACCGCGTTGCGCGCGCAGTTTGCGCTGGTCCACGCCTTCCTCGCCGACTACCTCGGCAACCTCTCCTACGCGCTCACGGCACGCAATTTCAATCCGGTCATGGCGATGGCCGCCGACACCGTCATCGTGACCGCGGAGCATATTGTTCCGGTGGGCGTAATTGCTCCCGATCACGTCGTCACGCCAGCGCCGCTGGTCGACTATCTCATCACCAATCCGAACGGGTGAACCATGGACGCTCAAGAGATCATCGCCCGGCGCGTCGCGCAGGAGCTTCACTCGGGCAACCTGGTGAACCTCGGCATCGGCATTCCGACCCTGGTTGCCAACTATGTGCCACCCGATCTGAAAGTGTTTTTCCAATCGGAGAATGGTTTGATCGGCACCGGGCCGATCCCGGAGCAAGGACTGGAGGATCCGCTGCTCACCGACGCCGGAGGTCGTCCGATCAGCGCGTTGCCGGGCGCCTGCACGTTCGACAGCGCCATGTCGTTTGGATTGATCCGCGGCGGCCATGTCGACGTGACGGTGCTGGGCGCCTTGCAGGTCGATGCGCGCGGGCATCTCGCCAACTGGATGATTCCCGGCAAGATGGTGCCGGGCATGGGGGGTGCCATGGATTTGGTGACCGGCGCCAAGCGGGTCATCGTGGCCATGCAACACGCAGCAAAGGGCAAGTCGAAGATCGTCAAGCAATGCAACCTACCGCTGACCTCGGCACGACCGGTCCATCTGGTCGTCACTGACCTCGCGGTGATCGGTTTCCCCGGCGGAAAGGCTACCCTGCTTGAGACTGCTCCCGGCGTCAGCGTCGGCGAGGTCATGGCGGGGACCGATGCTGAGCTCGTGGTCGATAACAAAATTCCGGAAATGAAACTCTAGGCGGACCATCATGCGGATATTCAGCGACTTCAAAGAGATCAAGTCTGCCGTCGGCACCGAGATCGGGGTCAGCGACTGGATCGAGATCACGCAGGAACGCATCAACAAGTTCGCGGACGCCACTTGCGACGAGCAGTGGATCCACGTCGATCAGGAGCGCGCAGCCAGGGAAATGCCGGGCGGCAAGACCATTGCGCACGGCTTGTTGTCGCTCGCGCTCGCGCCGCTGTTCATCCGGTCCGTCATCGGCGTGAAAGGCCTACGCAACACGCTCAATTATGGCGCGGACCGCATCCGCTATCTGGCCCCCGTGCCCGCCGGATCAAAGCTGCGCGGCCGCGTGACGATCGCCGAGGCGGAGGACGTTCCGCCGGACGGTCTGCGCGTGAATTATCATCTCACGATCGAGATCGAAGGCGGCAAGAAACCGGCTTGTGTCGCCGAACTGATCGCCCTGCACTATCGCTGAACCTCAGGGCGAGCGCGGCAGGGCATTTTGCCAGTCTCAGTAAGGGCTGCGCCCACGCCGTAAGTTCGCAAGGACCCGCATCCGTCCCTCTCCCGATCGACCGAACGGGCGTGTTCAGTCGATGATGTGATAACCGCCGTCGATATACAGCACGCCGCCGGTGATGAGCTTGGCGCCATCGAGCGCCAGGAAAGCGGTAGCGTTACCGACGTCGTCGATGCTGACCAGGCTGCGCGCCGGCGCCTTGGATTGTGCCTTGTCCATCAGTTCATCGAACTCGGGGATGCCCGAGGCTGCCCGCGTATCCAGCGGGCCCGGCGAGATCGCGTGAACGCGAATGCCCTTCGGCCCGAGTTCGGCGGCAGCGTAGCGGACGGCAGACTCCAGCGCTGCTTTCGCCACGCCCATGATATTGTAGTTCTCGACCACCATCTGGCTGCCGTAATAGGTCATCGTGAACATGGTGCCGCCATTTTTCATCAGCGGCTCGGCCAGATGGGCCATCCGCAGGAAGGACCAGCAGGAGACTTCCATGGTTTTGAGGAAGCCGTCGCGGCCGACGTCGATGACGCGACCGTGCAACGCTTCCTTCGGCGAGAACGCGATCGAGTGCAGCAGGAAATCGAGCTTCCCCCAGTCCTTTGCGATCCTCTCGAAGACCTGCTCGGTCTGCCCCTCTGCCATCACATCAAGCGGCATGAAGATCGGTGCTTCCAGCGCCTGCGCGAGCGGCTCAACGTGTTTCTTGGCGCGGTCGTTGAGATACGTGATGGCGAGCTCCGCCCCGAGCGCACGAAACGCCCTGGCGCAACCCCAGGCGATGGATTGATCGTTGGCGATGCCGACGACGAGACCCTTCTTGCCCTTCAGCGCAACCTTGGTGTCCGGAAAAACAGGGATCATGACAGCCTCTCTTGCTTGGGGTTTCTCGACCTGCTGCTCGCCAATAGCGACAAGGTGTGCTGCGCAATCATCAGTTCCTCGTCGGTCGGAACGACATAGACCGGAATGCCACCGCCGGCCCGCGAGATCACGCGCGCGTGGCGGGAATTCTCGATCGGATCGAGCGCGGCACCGAGCCAGCCGAGCTGCTCGACGACGCGTTCGCGGATGGTTGCGGAATTCTCGCCGATACCGGCCGTGAACACGAATGCATCGAGGCCCCGCAACGCGGCCGCGAGCATGCCAGCGCTGAGACCGATCCGGTAGACGAAATAGTCGATCGCGAGCTTCGCTTTGGGATTCTCGCTTTTCTCCAGCTCGCGCATGTCGTTGCTGACGCCGGAGAGTCCCTTCAAGCCGCAATCACGATAGAGGAAATTCTGCACGTTCGAGGCCGACATCCCCTTCTCGGAGATGAGATAGAGTACGACTCCGGGATCGAGCTGGCCCGGCCGCGTTCCCATCGGCAGACCGTCGAGCGCGGTGAAGCCCATGGTGCTCTCGACGCTGCGACCGTCCTTCAGCGCGCACATGGAGGCGCCGCTGCCGAGATGAGCGACGATCACGCGGCGTTTCGCGATATCGGGCGCGACGCTTGGCAGGGTCCTCGCGATGTATTCGTAGGACAGGCCGTGAAAGCCGTATCGCCGCACTCCTTCGGCATAGAGCTGATGCGGGATCGCATAATGGTCGGCAAGGGCTCCGTGGGAGCGGTGAAACGCAGTGTCGAAGCAAGCGACCTGCGGCAGCAACGGAAAATTGGCGAGAATAGAACGGATCGGCGATAGGTTGTGCGGTTGGTGCAGCGGCGCGAGATTGACGTATCGCTCCAGTCTGGCCACCACGCCGTGGTCGATCAAGACCGGCTTGTCATAGTCCGGGCCGCCATGCACCACACGATGTCCGACCGCGATCGGATTGATGCGAAGCTCCTCCCGCAGCCAGTCGCCCACGATCCGCATCGCGGTTGCGACGTCCGGCACCGCTTCGATCGGATAGGCCCGGTCGGCCAGCGGGTCGCCGCCTGCCCCGCTCGCCTTCAGCCGCGGACGGCTGCCGATCCCGTCCATCTGCCCCTTGATCTGCCTCCGCAGCCGACCCTCGCCCTCGACCGAAAAGATCTGAAGCTTGACGCTGGAGGAGCCCGCATTGACGACGAGGATCGTGTCCATGACGGTCACGCGGCGACTGTTGGGGCGTGTTGACGCCGCGCATTGGCGTAGAGCGAGGCCACCGCGCAGGACGCCATCCGCGCCCGCGGCGTATCGGCCCGCGACGTTAAGACGACGGGCACACGGGCGCCGAGCACGATGCCGGCGCCATCGGCCTTCGCAAAATAGGCGAGGTTCTTGGCGAGCATATTGCCGGCCTCGAGGTCCGGAACAACCAGGATTTGCGCCCGACCGGCGACCTCGGACTTGATGCCCTTGATGCGTGCGGCCTCCGGGTCGATCGCATTGTCGAATGCCAGAGGTCCGTCGAGCACACCGCCGGTGATCTGGCCGCGATCGGCCATCTTGCAGAGCGCCGCCGCCTCGATGGTCGACGGGATCTTGGACGTAACGGTCTCAACCGCGGAGAGGATCGCAACCCGCGGCGCCTTGCCGAAGCCGGCCTGCGTATAGAGATCGATTGCGTTCTGGATGATGTCCCGCTTCGCATCGAGATCGGGGAAGATGTTGATAGCGGCGTCCGTCACGAACAGGGTCTCGGCATAGGTCGGCACATCCATCACGAACACGTGGCTGATGCGACGATCGGTGCGCAGACCTCCGGCCTTCGCAGTGACGGCGCGCATCAGCTCGTCGGTATGCAGGCTGCCCTTCATCAGCATCTCGCCCTTGGCGGCGTGGATCAGTTCGACGCTCTTGGCGGCGGCGTCCTCGCTGTGCGCGGCGTCGACGAGCGCGTACCCCGAGATGTCGAGCCCAAACTTGCTGGCGACGCCCCTGATCTTGCCTTCCGGCCCCACCAGAATCGGCCGGATGATGCCGGCTTGTGCGCTGTCGACGGCCCCGCGTAGCGAGGTCTCGTCGCAGGGATGCACCACGACGGTTGGGGGCGGCGGCATGGCCTTGGCCGCCGCGATCAGCCGGTCATACTTGCTGGGAGAGTGCGATTGCGCGATGTCGGCCGACATGATGCTGCTCCCGATGGCTGTTAGGACGCTTTCGCCTTTGAATCGAAAGGGGCGATGTTGGTCACCCCTTCCTCTCCCATATCGATCCCAATGAGCGCGGCGATCCGCTGCAGGCGGGTCGCGCGCTCGCCGGCGATCTCGCCGCCGGCGGATAGCACCTCGCGCATCGACGCGAACAGAGCCCGACGCTGGCTGCTGTCCTCAGGCAACAGCTTGGGAATTGCAGCCAGAGCGCCTTCCTGATCGAGCAGCAGCATGAAGAACTGCTCGCGCACCAGCATCTTGAATTCGGAGAGCGCCAGACGCGGACCGCCGTAATCCAGGCGCACCCTTCGCAGCGCCTCGATACTGCGCTCGTCGACCATCCCGCGCGCCGAGCCGACGTAGAGCAGGCTGCGAATGGCCGCCTCGCGCGGCCCGCCCTCGCCGATTTTCGACTTCAGCTCGGCAATCCGCTTCTCAAGCATCGCGCGATATTCGCTGGACATCTCGCGCCGGCGCGAGATATCCGACGCCGGATCGATCCCGACCGCCGCCTGCAACGCCGGCGATCCATACACGTTGAGGAAAATCGTTTCGCTCAGGGCTTCCGTCGAATCGCGCCAGCTGTCGAGCGCATGAACGATCTGCTTCGACATCTGTTCCTGGAACGCCAGGAACGGATTGTCCTTTGACACCGGTTTGCGATGATCCTCGATCTCGTCAGCGGCCGACTTCACTGCCGCCATCAATGGATTGCTGCTACTGAGCGCCTCATACTGGACCCGCAGCGGATGCAGATTACGCATCGTTTCCGCCAATTGCGGGCTCACGATATTCCTGATCCAGGGTTGAATGAACTTCCGGTAGGCGGCGAGATTGATCTCGGAGACGCGCTTGGCAGCGGCGAAGCGCCGCTCGTCCTCAGGCGAATTGCCACCCAGGGCCCTGATGTCGTCGAGCGTCCGCGCTTCGCAGCGCATGACCCATTTGCCGACGACAAGATCGGAACTCGTAGTCTCCTCGTCCTTGGCCTCGAACGTCGCTTCGTAGAGGCCGGGCGGAAGCACATCGATCAAATCGATGTTCTCAGAAAATTCCGCGTGCTCCTTATTGGCGACGCCGCCGGAAACGAAGATGCCGAGATGGCCTACGCTCTGATGAACGGTGTAGACGATGGTTTGCCCATAAGCCCTGATCTCGTCGACATCAGCATAGCAGTCGAGAATCCAATCCAGTGCCTGCTGCGGCGGCGTGACATTGTCCCCTTCGGAGCAGAACACTAGAATGGGCGAACGAATATTGCGCAGATCCACCTTCTGGCCATCCGACATTTCGATCTTGCCTGCGGCGAGATTGTTGCCGATGAACAGCTCATCGACGATGAACTGGATCTCCTCGGCGTTGAGATTGACGTGCCCGCCCCACCAGCGCTCGAAGTCGAGATAGCGGTCGGCCTCGGTATCGACCTTGGAATAGACGTTGTACTGTTTGGTCCACAGCGTGTTCGACGGGTTTTGATTCTCGAAATTCTGCACCAGCCAGGCGCCGTCGAACTTACCGGCGCCGAGATCACTGGCAAGCGCGGTCAACCAACTCCCACCAAGCAGCCCGCCCGAATAGCGCATCGGGTACTTGCCATGCACGCCGGCCCAATAGGCGAGCGGCGCGCCGGCAATAATGATAGGCCCGAACAGTTCCGGCCGCAGCGAAGCCAGAATCATGACGGCCCAGCCAGCCTGGCAATTGCCGATCACGCAGGGCTTACCGTCGGCCTTTGGGTGCAGGCTGATGACCTTCTCGATAAACAATGCCTCCGCCCGCGCGATGCGCTCGATGGTTTGTCCCGGCATCGGTTCGGGAAGGAAACCCACGAAATAGCATGGATGGCCCGCTTTCATTGCGACGCCGATCTCACTGTCCGCCTTGAATCCGCCAATGCCTGGCCCATGGCCTGCGCGCGGATCGACTACGATGAACGGGCGACGTTCCATATCGATTTCGACGCCCTTGGGCGGAGTGATGCGAACCAGCGCATAGTTGACCGGCTCGTCGAGCTTGCGGCCATCGATGATCAATTCCGCTGCATATTGCAGCACATGCGGCGCCGTCTGCGCGATGTGCTCGCGATACTGATCGCCGCGCTGGCGCATGATATCCAGGAACAGCACACTGCGCTGGCCAGCATCGACCATGTATTCGATTGCCGAGGCGACAAGCCCGGACATGGGACCACCGGGCAGATTTTGATTTTCGATCGACATGTTCCGACCTCTCTGGTGCGCTTTCATAGAGAGCCCGTCGCGAGGAAAGACGTTGACCTAGGTCAACGCTCTACCATCACTTCCTACGGTGGCGCCGCCGCCACGAATCCAGGCCACCGCCAACTCCCACGCCACCGACAAGATGATTGGCCCAATGAAGAGGCCTACAAGGCCATGTGCGAGCGCGCCGCCGATCACGCCGATCAAGATCACCAGCGCCGGAGTGGACAGTCCTCGTCCCATCACCAGCGGTTTCAAGACGTTGTCGAGGATGCTCACGACGCCCAGAAACAGCGTCAGCAGAACTGCCGTCGTAGGGTCCTTAGCGGTCCAGATCCAGATGATCACTGGCAGCATGACGATCGCGGCACCGATCTGTACGATGGACAGCAACATCACGATAAATGCCAGAAGGCCGGCGACCGGAATTTCCGCCAGCTTGAAGCCGACGCCGGCCAGCAAAGCCTGGATCACCGCGATACCGATGACCCCTTGCGATACCGAGCGGATCGTCGCACCCGCCAGGTCCAGGAAGTGCTCGCTTTGCTCAGGCACGATCCGAGACAGAAATCCTCTGCCTGCTGCCATAAGCTGCTGCCCATAGGGGAGCATCAATCCAGCCACTGCAACCGACAGCAAGAACTTGATCGCGCCCACGCCGGCGTCGCCTGCAAATCCCAGGAGCGTACCTGCAAAAGGTTTCAGATACGGGGCTATCTGACGCAGAACCGACCGGAAGTTCGAAGAGGCCTGATCCCAGAACTCGTACAGCTGCGATCCGATGAGCGGCCAAGTCTTGATCGCCACGGGCGGCGACGGAATTTTGACCTCGCCAATGCTCAACTGACCGGCAAGGTCCTTGATCCCCTCCACAGCGCCGACGCCGAGCCAGGCCGCCGGCCCAATGAGGATCGCGAAATTGATCGCTGCGAGAATTGCTGCCGCGAGCTTTGGCCGGCCGCCCAGGGCCTGCGCGAGCATGACGAAGATCGGGTTGAACGCGACCGCGATCACGACGGCCCAGGCGAGAATTGTCGCAAACGGACGTAACAGGACGAGCGTCCAGACAATCAACAGCGCAAGCAATCCAAGGCGGATTACGAGCTGGATCAGTTCCTCTCCGGACAGAAGCTCGCGAAGCGCCTTCACAGCCGTGCTCCTCCCTCCTCCTTCTTGAGCCAAATCGCGATGCTCACGAGGAGGACCCAGAACGGAAAGACGACGAGGCTCCAGTCTATGTAGTAACTGCCAATGAGAAGAACCGCGGCGACCGCGTAGCCGCCATAGGCGAGCCAACGGGGCGTGAGGCCCGTGTAGAGCGCGATCGTCGAGGTGGTGATCATGAACACGGAGGCGGTCTTGACAAGATAAATGTTCACCATCCCGTAGGCCAATCCGCGGCCGAAATGAAACGTCGCAGAATTGATCAGGACTCCAGGCGCAGCGTGAAAGGCAAGGATGACCGCGCCGATAACGGCCGCAGCGGCGAACAGCATGGCAAGCATCAGTACCGCGCTGCCCAAAAAGATCGTCGCAAAGAACTGGTCTTCGCGTGCTCCCAACCGGTCGCGCAGAAAGCCAACGAACCACAGGAAGGCGACGCCGGCGAAGGGCACCAGGTTGAGAGCCAAGGCGACATTGCCGGTGCCGCTATGAAGCCAAGCGCCGGGCTCGAGCGGATCGGCCGGCACGGAGCGCCGCATCAACCAGAACACTGTAAGAAGCAGCACCGAAAAAAGGATACCGGCTGCAGCTGCGACGCGTGGGGCTCGCAGTTTTGCACGCGTCAGCTCAGTCGCATCCGCGATCACGATGCCGCCTGTCCCTTCTGCTCGACCTGCCCTGCCAAAACTTGCTCTCCACCATCGTGTCGGTGCGACAATCCGAGCCCCTGGCGGTCTTCAACACGGGCCGCGGCGCGATCCTGAGGATCGAAAGTCGATCGCTCGATTCCGGAGTCTAGATGAGCAAGGTAAGCGCGAACCATCGTCGCGCGCTCGTCGCCGACGCATTCGACAAGGTCGGTCAGCGCAGCGCGCAGGCGGCGCATCACCTGAATGGACGTCGACCCGAACTGCCGGATCTCGTCAAAGGCGAGCGCGAGATAATCCTCCCAGGTCGGCATTCGATAGATCACCCTGAGGATACCGCCATGATCGTAGGCGCGACAGGCCTCCAGGTCGCATTTTGCCAACCGCCGCAGCAGATCCTCGATCTGGTCGATGGCCTGCACCGCAGTCGTCGGGTCGTTGATTGCCGGGGACAACGCCTTGATTGCGACATCGACCAAGAGGCGCATGGCATATTTCGGATCCTGCTCGAAGGTTCGCTGATCGTCGAGATGGACGCACGCGGCAAGTTCCTTATCGGAAATGGCAGCCGTCGCGCCGCTGGCGCGCAGGATCACGCTATCCACGAGCAGCGTGTCGCCAACACCGCACTCCATCGTAATGACTCCACCGAGCTGTCGGGCATGGCCGACCAACCGCGCGATATCGATCGAGGTCACCGACTGCGGATTTCCGACGTGCCTGACGACCAACTCCGATCGTGCAGTTTTCCCCTGCATTCCACTGGTCTTTCCGGAAGTCGACCATTGGGCGGCCTGATACGTGCTGACGATGACTTGCCGGCCCGTATCTCCGAGTGACTGCAGCACGCGCATGATCTGAAGATTGTTCAAACGTTGGACGAGTTGGGCGAGCATCAGCACGCTGGCCACCAGCATGGCCGCCACGATTGCCGCTGACAGAAAGGGCACGCCTTGCGTCCCCTGGCGATCGACCCAGGCCAGGGTGGCGAGGCTGTACATGAAGGTCGCGACAAACATGCCGAGCGAGTGAAACAGCAGCCGATCGCGTGCGAACCAGACGACGAGGCGCGGCGAATAGACCACGGCATTGAACTGAACGAGCACAAAGGCAATCGAAAAGACAATACCGGTCAGCGCCATCATGCCCGAGGCGACCGCGGACAGGTACGCCTGTGCGGAGGACGTCGACAGATTGAGACTGACGGCCACAAACCTCGACTCGAGGCGCGGCACCAGAAAGCCGGCAGCGATGCTCGCAGCGGCGTAAAGCGTGGGGATCAGCCAGAGCTGCATTCCACTTCCTTTCCGTCGTCAGTATCCAGATCTTTGGCTGGTCGAGCATCTTCGCGATTACCTGCGATTTATTGATCTCGATCAATGGTGCGCCCGTCAGCCCGTGGATTCGATGGCAGCACCTCCGATGAACGTCGGAAGGCGCTGTAACGGGACGGCATCGCGCACGGGGATCTGGACCATGAATTCCGCGTCCGAAGGTTCGCCTCCCTTCGAAACGGCCACCAGCTATTGGATTCATCTCATCGGCGTCGGCATCGAGATTTTTGGCGTCTTCATCATCGTCGTGGGGATCATCTGGTCCGCCCGGTACTTGTTTGGGCGCGGCATCAAGTCTCGCTACGACAGCTACAAGATCAGCATCGGGCGATCGCTCTTGCTCGGTCTTGAGGTTCTGGTCGCCGCGGATATCGTGAAAACGATCGCGATCGAGCTGACTTTTGTGAGCCTGGGCCTTCTCGCCGGTCTCGTTCTGGTCCGCACCTTCCTGGGCTGGACCTTGACGCTGGAGATAGAGGGCCGCTGGCCCTGGCAGCGAGAGCCCGCGCCGGCGCGCCAACCTGAGACTTCTGAAGAAGGTCAGGTCGCTTAGGTGCTCCGCCCGCCGTTCGAGACCTGCTGTCTGATACCCCGGCGCGTTCAGCAAAGAACGAGCACCGCAATCCGATCGACATCGATATTCCATTGCATCCGGCGCTCGCCGAGAACATTGCGACGGCGAAGGTTGGCACCAACATGACGTTCTTGCTCACCGAGTTTGGCAAGCCGTTCACGGCAAACGGGTTCGGAAACAAGTTCAAGGATTGGTGTCGGCAAGCCGATCTGCCGCATGGCTCCGCACATGGTATCCGCAAAGCCACATCGACCGCACTAGCCGAGGCCGGCGCGACAACGCACGAGATTATGGCGATCACTGGCCACTAGACCTTGGAAGAGGTCGAGCGCTACACAAAGGCGGCGAGTAGGAAAAAAACGGCTGACTCGGCTATGGCGAAGCTGACAGGGTGACGGGTCTTAGTATTTGCGGGCGCCTGCACCGAGCATCGGTTTCGGCCGAAGGTCCTTTTCCATGCGGTAGACTTCCGCCTCAATTTCTTCCGGCGAAAACTTTTTAGTGTAGGTGTGATTTCCATATTTGAACACGAAAGTCATTTGGCCAAAATCGCGAATGAACTCTGGGCCACTTATCCCGGCGCTGGTCGGCTCGACAAGTCGCGCTCCAATATTGAATTGTTGGTCCGCCGGAATTCCGTAACCCGCAGACGAGACCAATGTCCCATTGTCATTGACAAGGATCTGGAACTGCTTGCCCGTAATCTCGGAGCGAACATAGCCATCCAATGGCCGAACAAACTCGTTCGATTTGTTCTCTCCTGCCGCTTGAAATGTCTGTATGCGCATGCCGTTTTCGTCGCCACTTGCGCCGAAAATGTATTGGCCTCGCAGCCAAGTAATTGGACCTCCGTCATCTGGTAACAGAGATGGCACGGAGTTGTTCGATGTCGCTGGCTTGGCTTCTCGATTTGTTTGAGGAGATCGCTGAACATGCATCCAAACCGCACCGGCTAGTGCGATCGCGAGACCTAGAACGACTACGTGAGAGGGCTCTAACATTTTCACCAACACAAATGGGCGCCTCAGGCTACGTAGAACGACGGCGCGGGTTGTTTTGGTGTGGAGAGGCCAACAAAAAACAATGAGCGTGGCAACAAAAAAACTCCGTCCCGTGCTGGAGTGGCTTCTGCCATTCCGACTCGGGCGACACGCTGATCATCGTCAAGGCACAAGATACGGCGAGGCTTAGAAGGCCCCACACAGAGCTAGACCACATTCCAAGAGCCTCCGACAGCGCGACCCGTAGTTGACGCGCTAGCGAAGCTATCCGATCCACGCGGGGGAACGTACGAGGTACACACGGTGTCCCACTGAAAACTGGAGTGGGACAAATTAATACAACGCCAAAAAAAACGCGCGTGGCGCTCCCTAGGGGGCCAAGATGACTAAGTTGTATCAGTCGGTTAGCGCAGAGTGAGACGCAAAAGACTTCCACGCGACCGTTATCGTTCTTAGTACTCGTGCCTCACCGCAGTTAGATCGGGCTCTACTGGCTGGAGCGCTAGGCGGACAACCTTTTCTCGGATTCCGAAAGAAAAAGCACCGTGGCCGCTGTCATGTGCAAAACATAGGAGACTAACTCGTTAGGTATTTCCGGCGGCGATCCTGATCCAGCGCCATGGCCCGCCTGCCTATTTCGAGGCGTCGAGATGGCCGACTCTAGAACGCTTCTCAATCCCGCAAAATGAGCCTGCCAATAGGAGGGAATAAGGCCATTATCGAAGCATATTCTGACTAGGTCAGATGCGGACGCCCTGGTATCGAACTCCCAGCGGCGTTTGCCACATATTACCTTCATGGTGCTTTCAAAGCACTTGTAGCAGTCGACAAGCGCTTCTTGCTTTCTGCCGTGTCTGAAGTGGTCAAAGGCGCTGAAGAACTCCCTTTGCGCATTTGCAAACTCGGGTGCACGCAAGACTGCCAACGCGGGGAGCACCGCCTCTTTATGGATCAACTGCGAGTCTACGCGGACAATCTGACCATCAGAAAATTGATAGCCGACACCGTGCTCGTTGAAGCGAATATTTAACTCTTTCACCGCCTCTGCGGCCACATTAGAGGCATTCGCCCTACCACGGTAATACTTCTTAGCGCAGAAGGTCTCTATCGCACGAAACGTCAGCTCTACCGCATCAAGCACTCGATCCGGGTTTGTTTCTGACAGAAACCACGGGCAAAGGTCTCGGTATCCGTGAGTCTCTTCGTGAGGATCTAGATGCCGGTCCGGTGACAGCAGGAATACGCTGTACTCGCGTCGAAGTACCTGTGCAATGGCGTAATATATTTGGTCGGATTGATTTTGCTCTGCATAGTTAGACAAATGCGGACCACCAATCACCTCGCTCCAGATTTGAACTATCTGCGTTCTAAGACCGCGCGGAATTTCGTCGTATGTATAAACGTCGGGCGTGTTACCTTGCTCCCGCTGCCGTCTTTTTGAGAAAAGATCAAATACAGCCATATGCTGTCTCCGCCCAGCCCATTCCGACTCGAATTTTAAACCTTTAACAGCCGCAGGCTGGAGTCTGAAGGCTCTTTGTGCCGGACAATTTTGAGGGGCACATACACGAAGGGTGAGACGTGGAGGCTGCACAGCGAATTTCCCCCGTGGCCCCTTCGCGGTCTGGCCACCGGGCGCAAACGTGAAGGAAGGTCGCCGCTAGGCGGCCCTCCCCTTAGCCTGCCACTTCGCGAGCAATCCCTCTGCCGCCGCAGGGTCATCCTTGATGCGCAACACCGTCTGTCTGCTCAAGCCGACCTCGCGAGCAATGGTGCTGGTGTTGACCTCCCTCGCCAACATCTCCACCACGTGGCTTAACTGGTCGCGCGAATAGCTCGGCTTCCGGCCCAGGTACGCGACGCCATCCGCCGCCTTCGCGTACTCAATGCCCGCTCGCTGTGCTTCCTTAGTGGCCTCTGCCTGTGCCTGCGAAAGAGCCGCCATGAAGCCAATCAAAGCATCCCGCACCGCTTGCTGCATCGGGTCCTTGGTGGCCCCGTCGAAGGTCATGCCGTTGATGACGGTGCGGATGATGACGCCGCGCCGCATGAACTCGCGGATGGTGTCGCTCACATCCTCATAGTTGCGGCCAAGGCGGTCCACCCAGCGCACTACCAGCGTGTCGCCTGCCCGCAGCATGTCATAGAGCCGTTTGCCCTCAGCCCGTTCCGCCAGTTTGGTAGTGATGCCTGACACGCCTTGGTCTGCCACCACCGTATCGATCTTGAAGCCTGCCGCCTCAGCCTGACTTCGCTGATGCGCAAGGGTCTGCTCACGGGTGGAGACGCGAGCATAAAGCACCGTAGCCATCGGACATCCTCCATGTGACCGTTAGAGTAATGTCCATATATATTCCGTCCGTAGACTCGTTGTCAACCCTTACGGACAGCCCTTATGCGGACACTCGGACTGACCGCTAAGGCATACCCTTACGGACGGATTCCCTTTGGCTGTCATCGCGAAAAGTCAGTGACTTAGCATTGCCACTTACTATGAGCGCGGCAAAGGAACTCCATCCCCCGCATTCCAGCCACCACTTCCTCTCCGAAACCCGCCACCGCGCGACTTACCGTGTACGGGGAGATCGTCAGTTTGAACTTTGAAAGGCAGCCACCGTGACAACCACGCTAGTTGACCAACCGGCCATCACCGACCGCGGTTTAACTCCATCGTCCGCGCCGCTGCCCTCACCGCGCCAGCCAACACTTGATGAAGCGCTCCAAGGCATCACCATTGATGATGCTCTCGCCTCCCTCACCCCCGAGGACCTCGTGCCGCAACCAAGCGGTGCCCTCGCGTCCATCCGCCAAGCCGTGACACCTCCAGGCACCAATGCCATCGGGGCAGCAACGGAGGCGGCGGCTATCGGCGCGGCCAAGGGGGTATTGGAGGCAAAGGACTTTATCTTCGGAGAGCCCGACGCTGGCGACAAATGGGCCATGCGGCATTGGATTGAGCAGCGCGGCAAGGACCTCCGCAAAGACAGCGTGGTCAATGGCGTTGCTCAGAGCATCGCGCAATTTGGCGTCGGCTTCATGGGCCTCGGGAAACTCAAATACGTTGCCAAGGGTATTGAGTACGCGGCAGAGGCCGGAAAGTTAGCGCACTTCGGAGCACAAACCGCCCGAGGCGCAGTGGCCGGGTCAATCTTCATGGACCCGCATGAGGAGCGCCTCTCCAATCTGGTGGAGCAGTATCCCGCGCTATCCAATCCCATCACCGGCTACCTTGCGGCCAAGCATGACGATAGCGCCGCCGAAGGCCGCTTGAAGAATGGGCTTGAGGGCATCGTCATGGACACCGCGTTGGCGGGTGCGCTGGCGTTGGTCGCAAAGGGCATCAAGCTTTACCGCGCAGGAGACCTTGAGGCCGCAAACAAGGTCGCTGGTGAGGCCGATGAGGCTTTCATCAAAGCGAGCGCACCTCCTGCACCGGACGCGATTGACCCTGCTATTGCGAACGCCGCTGCGATGGTCCGCGAGATGGACTTGAAGCCCTCAGGGCCGGTCATGGATGCAGCCACGGGGCCGATGGAGCGCGTACCGGGCTTGCAGCCGGATTCCATGAGGAGCAGAATCGGTGGTGGTGAGGCTGGAGGGTTTAGTGATGTTGCAGTCCGCAAAGAAGATGCTGGCAGTGTTGGTCGCAATCCCACTAACGGGAGCGGTGATGGTCCTGACCTGGTCCTACGTGATGGTCCCATTGATGGAAACAACCTTTCCGCCGCGCATGGCCGCAATGATGGGCATGGAGCCGAGGGCCTACAGGATCGCAGCCGAGAGACAGGCAGCACAGAACGCAGCGTGGAAGGAGCAACAGGAAGCGGCGGCACGGTCGAAGGCACTGGACGCAGCATTGGCGTCGATAACGAGAGAGGACATCCAAGCGCAGAAGACATTGACCACCCCCTCAAGCAACTCCGAGACGACACCGCCGCGCTGACCACATACGGCTCCCGCGAGGACGCTATCAACGCGGGATACACCTTCGCTCCGCCATCGTCGTCCTCTTCCACCGGCATCATCCCGTGGCAGAAGCTCAGGACCACTGAGGAAACGCAGGCGTGGATGGACCATTTCATCACCGATCATGCGGCATTCATCAATGCGCGGCGTGGTGGCGATCCTGCGGGTATCCTGACCGATAAGCAGGTGGAGGCGATGGTGGCAAGCCGCGCCAAGGCGTGGAACGAGAACCCCGCAAACCTCATCGGCATGCTCAAAGCCGCTGGCGACAAAGCCCCGGACATGGCTGCGAACATGGAGACCTCGTTCCTCATCGCCAACAAAGCGTATCAGGACGCCTATGAATTGGCCGCGCGGATCAACGCGGAGAATTACACCGGGTTTGGCTCACGGGCTGAGGCGTTGGCAGCTTTGCAGCACCGCATGGCGATGGCCACCACCATGTACGCCAACGGCAAAGCCATCATATCGAATGCAGCGCGGTCCATGCGGCGAATGCATGGTGAATTTAGATTCAGCGATCAACAGCTAGCGAACATCACCACCGCAGACCCCGAGCAACTCCTCAAGATCGTCAACGAGACGGGAGGCAGTCCACAACTCCTCGCTAAGGCCGGACGCCTTACGCTCCTCCAGAAGATCGTGGACCCGATTGCAGGTATGCAGGCTGCTAACCTCCTCTGGTCATGGAAGACGCAGGTGGTCAACGCCGCAACGTCAACCGCCATGCTGGTGTGGCGACCACTGGAGACCGGACTCGGCGCTACAATGCTCAAGGGCCTCGGCAAGCTCCGTGGCGATGAGCAGATGATTGCCAACGCAAGCACCATCCGTCAGCAGTCAATTCGCGAGGTAACGCGCCTCGGGTCCACCCTTGCGGACGGCTTTGAGGCTGCCCGCCGTGCTTTCATTGAAGGTGACAGCATCTTGGTGCCTCGCGGCCAAGAGCATTTCCATGCCTCGGGGCTGCAAGCCGACAACCTCACGGAGCTGGCACAGCGCTGGCGGCCGCATGAGACGATGGAGGATGTTGTCAGCAACGCGATGACGGCGGCAATGTTTGGCAAGGCTGCCCTCACGGGCTCACTGCGGATGCTTGGTGCCGCCGATGAGTTTGTAAAGACGATGAGATACCGCGCCGTCGTCACCGCAAAGGCATCGCTTGAAGCGGATCAACGCGGCCTCACCGCAGGTAGCAAAGACTTTAGCGACTACGTATCGTCCCGGCTTGATTCCGCCTTCGACGATGCCGGGCGTGGCATTGATAAGGATGCGATACTTGAAGCGCAGACCTCCACCTTCCAGCAACCCTATGTCACAGGTGACGACACATGGTTCGGACGTGGATGGGCCAATGGTTATGGCAAGCTTGCGGCAGACCACGCCCTGCTTCGCCTCATCACACCATTCATCAAGACCCCGACCAACCTCATGCGGTACGGCGTGAAGCTGACACCGGGCGCAAACCTCCTCCAAAAGGAATACGTCCGCGCTATCTCAGGTCAGGTTGGTGCAGAGGCACAGGCGCGGGCCGTTGGTCAAATGACACTCGGCATCATGCTCGCGGCCACCGCCATCTCACTATGGTCAAAAGGCACCCTCACCGGCAGCGGACCTCAGGACCCGCAGGAGGCGAAGCAGTGGCGTGCGGAAGGCAACCGCCCGTTCTCCCTTTCGTGGACCGACGACAGGGGTGTGCGCCAATTCTTTGACCTCAACCCGCTTGACCCTATCGCCTCACCGCTGGTGTTGGTCGCGGACTGGGCTGCCATCTACACCTCAGGACGTATCCGCGAAGATGAAGCGCACGGTGTTGGCATGTCGCTGATGATGGCGGTCATGAATCGCCTGAAGGACAAGACCTACCTGAAGAATATTGGCGATGCCATCAACGCCATGCGGGACGATAACACCCTCGAAAGCTGGGCACGGCGTATGGCTCCGGGCTTCCTTCCGTGGTCCTCGCTTATGTCATCGATCAACCCTGACCCGGTAATGCATGAGGTTCGCTCTATGGCGGACGCACTCATTGCGAAGATTCCCGGCTGGTCATCCTCGCTACCTCCCGCACGAGATGTCTTCGGTGATCCTGTAAGAGTTCAACATGGACTCATCTCCCGGCAGCAGCACCCGTCAGCCCTCACTACTAGCCTTGATGAGAGCTTCGCCATCACCGGACACTATTTGAGACCACCTGCACCGAGGAGCGAGAGCACTGGAGGCGTTGACCTTCGCGACTTCATCTTGAAGGACGGACGCACAGCCTATGACCGCTATCAAGAACTTGCAGGGCGGCCCAGCGCTGGAGCTGCGCCACTTCGCGAGATGCTTTCCGCCTTGGTCCAGTCAAAGGGCTTTAAGGCCCTTCCTCATGGTGCACCCGCAGAGGACGGCACCAAGTCCGGGATGATAATGGATGTCGTGTCTAAGTATCGAAGGGCGGCCTTCAAGGTACTGCTCTCCGAGAGCCCCGAGCTTAGACAAGCTGTGGTCCAACGTAAGCTAGATATAAGCAAGGCCATCGCAGTCGGCGCGAAGGATGTGCGTGAGGTTGCCGACCGCGCAAAGGTCAACACGTTCGGCAGGCTGTTGAGGTCTTACGGGATCACATTGCCATCCGTGAGCACGCCTCCACAGTAACCGTCTTCATAGTCTAGCGATACGCATCCCTCTTGATGTCATCTCCGATGTTGAGCATCGGTGCGCTGCCTCATGCGACCATCATGCGACACCGAGCGGTTGGCACAAGAATTGACTAACCGCCGTTCCGCGCCGTTCAATTTCAGAACGACAAGCATCACCAAAAGATTCCAGAACGGAGAACAGCACGAATGCTAGATTGCACTCAGCACGTGGAGTTTATTCGCCACATCCAGCGCCTACTCAGCAGCGCGAAGGCCGATAGGATCACCGACGCCGATGCTATCCGCCTATGCGAATTTGCTGTGTTGCTGTGCGGAGATTCGTTCACAAGCGCGAGATGGTGCATCGATGAGAAGATGGTCGCGTTTAAGGTGCGCCACCACGCTCCACTGGTGAAAGACCGTACCTGTGACCTTCTAGAGTTCGCGGGAACATTGCTCCTGTGCCTCGCAGGTGGCCGCCTTGTAAACGTAACAACATCCTCAGGCGGAAAGGTCTACGCGTATCTCAGGTATGAGCATCCGAGCGACAAGACAGAGGACCAGCGCGTCCGTCTCAACCGCATCCTCCTTGATGCTCCGCAAGACATGGCGGTAGGCTTTGTGACCCGGAAGGCTTTCCGCGACTACCGCCGCAGCAATCTCAATCTGAGAAAACCCATCAAGGGTATGGAGGAGCCAAAGCTTGGACGCGAAGCAGCCATTATCCTTGCTCGGACGCTGTATGAGGCCAACCACCGTGAGGGCTTGTCTCATGTTCTATCTGCCGACGCCTATGAGACGCTACTACGGGAGACATTCAATGCGGCGGACAGGTGCCACGGTGACGTTGTGAGAGGTGATGCGGCCAAGACGCCGAGTGATTGACCAAGGATAGTTCATTCAATGTGAACCACCACGCCCTCTATCAACCGCACGGAGCATCACGCAATGCACGGCACAATTCCCCTCTCGCAACTCGCCCCAGTCGTACCGCCAACCTGGGAACCCGGAGACGACCCGACCAAGCACCCGCTTTGGCAGGAGCAGGTGGAGTTAGAAGTGGAGATGGTCCAGCGTGGTGTGGACAAGTACCGCGAGCGCGTGGCCGTGGCCCGAGAGAAAGGCGAGATGACCCGCGTGAAGGCGTTCCATCGCTGGGTGGAGGATGCCGTCCCTGAGATGGCCAAGTACCTCAAGCAGTGGCTCACGGATGTTCGGCGCAAGCGGCTAGGCGGCCATGGCGGACCTTCGCCTCTTGCCTTCCATAAGCTCAGTGGCATGGACGCGAGCGTCGCTAGCTACATCACCCTCCGCACTTTGCTTGACACCATCACCATCGGCCATGAGATGCCACTCCTCGCGGTAGCCAAGCGCATCGGCATGGAGATCGAGTATCAGGCCCGCATGCAGGCATGGGTGGCCAAAGCACCGGATGTCTTCTACGGGGTCCAGAAATCACTGCATAAGACCGCTACCTCGCGTCACAGGCGTAGAGTCAATATCAACCGCTTCAACGCTCTCATGCGCGATAAGCTCAACTGGGTGGAATGGCCCGCTGATATCAAGTTACACGTGGGCTTTCGCCTCGTAGATGTTGCGGTCGCCGCCACCAAAGCCTTCAATGTGACACAAAAGACGTATGACCTTGTGATTGCATCTCGTGGCCACCGCGCGAAAGCAAAGCCGTCACGTCCTCAAAGAATCATAACGCTTGATGAAGACCTGCAAGCCTCACTCCTCCAAGCCGTAGATAAAGACCAGATACGGACCCCGCAGTATCTCCCGACCCTCATGCCCCCGAAGCGATGGGACGGCATCCGAGGTGGGGGCTACTACACGCCAATCGTTAGACGGCCGACGCTCATCCGCTTCCACGCCGAGAGCGAGGAGTATCGCGAGGCAGTCCTTGAGGAGTACGACGCCCTAGACATGCCTCGGGTCATGGCGGCCCTTCACTACATCCAAGAGACGCCATGGATGGTTAACCGCAGGGTCCTCGCGGTGGCACACAAGCTCTGGGACATGGACCTCGGCATTGCAGGCTTCCCGAAGCAGGACATCCTCCCACTGCCCCCGAAGCCCGAGGACATTGACACCAACCCCGAGGCACAGAAGCAATGGAAGCGGGCCGCCGCAGCGGTCTACACCGAGAACGCCACGCGGGTCTCCAAGGCCACATCGATCCGCACCACCATCCAGATTGCCGAGCGGTTCGCCCACCGCGAGTTCTACTTCCCGCACATGCTGGACTTCCGTGGCCGCATGTATCCCATCCCCGTCTATCTCCAGCCTCAGGGCAACGACTTTGCGCGGGGCCTCCTCGCCTTCGCCAAGGGACAAGAGGTAGGCGAGAAGGGTGGCGAGTGGCTGGCCATCCATCTGGCCAATCACTTCGGGGCGGACAAGATGAGCTACCAAGGGCGCATCGACTGGGTGAAGGGCAACGAGGAGGTGTGGAGGGCCATAGCTGAGGACCCTATCAAGAACCGCAACCTGTGGCTCCCCGAAACCGGCAAGAAGCATCACTGGCAGGGACTCGCGGCGGTCTTCGAGTGGGTCCGCTTCCTCGATGAAGGACCAACCATGGTCTCGGGCTTGCCCATCCACATCGATGGCACATGCAACGGCATTCAGCACCTCTCAGCCATGATGCGGGACGAGGAGGGAGGCGCTGCGGTCAACCTACTGCCGGACCTTGAGCCGCACGACATCTATGGAGACGTGGCGGCGTTCCTACAGGACCGCTTGGAGGGAATACGCGAAGCCGGGGGCACGCAAGGCAAGTACGCCCAGATGTGGCTTGATGCATGTGACGGCAAGGTGCCACGCAGCCTGACCAAGCGCCCCGTCATGACGACACCCTACGGCGCGACCCGCGAGGCGCACTTCGGGTCCATCCATGACTGGCTGCGGGAGGAGCTTGAGGAGAAAGGGAGGATGCCATTTGACCCGAAGCCTGAGGTCAACTCCGAGTGGAAGAAGATGCTGGTGCCGTGGCTGGTGAAGCACCTCATCGATGCGGTGGACGCCATCGTGAAGCAGTCAAAGGTCTGCATGAAGTGGCTCCAGGATGCCGCCAAGGTGGTGGCCCAGTGCAATCAGCCCATCGTATGGCGCGCACCGTCCGGCTTTGTGGTCCGTCACTTCTATGGTGCCAGTCGTCAACGCAGCACATCTACCCTCATCGATGGCAAACGCATCAACGTCACCTACTACGAGCGCACCGCCAAGCTCTCCGAGCGTGAACAACTCCAAGGCATCCCGCCGAACTTCACCCACTCCATGGACGCGGCGGCCAACACCGAGACCATCATCAAGTTGGCGCTTGACCCGAGGCGTCCACCCGTCACCGCCATCCACGATGCCTATGGCACGGTCGCAGGGAGCATGTGGCAAATCTTTGATGCCGTCCGTGAGGCGTTCATCAAGGTCCACTCCAACGATGTCTTGAAGGACTTCCGCTGGCGCTGCCTCCTCATGTACCGCGACCACCTGCTTGCCACGCGGGAGGGGCTTAATGTGTACAGCGCCATGGAGATCGCTGAGGACACCATCCCTCCAGTCCCCGAGCGGGGCGAGTTGGACATCCGCGTGGTGGCCGAGAGTGAATACTTCTTTGCCTGAGAACACCGCTCCAGCTCGCAGCGGACTCCGCCTGTGCGTTTTTTGGATTGGCGAGTCCCTTTATGCCTCTGAAAGGAACGACTCTCAGTGACTCTCCGTGTGAGTTCTTTACACGGTGCAGGGTGTCTTCAAGCCGGGTGCATTGAGTCCGCCTAGCGGTACTGAAGTAGAGGCTCTAAGGACTTACTTTGGCCGCGAGTTCCTGAGGTAAAATAGTAGATGCTCTAGCCTGTTACTATGAGGCTGTGCCCTTAAGGTAACCCATAAGGTACACATCCTTGAAATGAGTTCCACTCATCGCCCTCAACGCCTTGAGCAGTTCTAGGAACTAGCCGAGCGGTCTTCCTTGAGGTCCCATCTGTGCGGTGCTTCTCGGTGACACTGCGCCTGACTAGCAGCAAGTCGCCTCAAAGTGACCAAGCAGATTGACTGACACCGGGCCAACTTCAAGCACCCTCCCCGATGCTCCCGGCTCAACGTCCGCCGTGCCGTATCTGTGCCGCACGATGGCGAGACTCAAGGCTGGGTCTCTAGGCCGATGATGGTGGTCGATAGAGCACCGTCTTCAAGAACCATCCTCATATATTGCCTTCACGTCTAGCAATCAGGAATCGCCCATGAGTGACACCGCCACACTCAGGGCACGACGACCATGCGCGTTGCCGGACTCGCTGCCACCTCGCGGCCTCTCACGGATTCAAGCCGCTGAGTATATCAACGTCTCGCCCTCGCACTTCGACAAACTCATACGGGACCACGTGATGCCTCCGCCAAAGCGGCTTGGTGGTCGCGTCGTCTGGGATCGTCACCAACTGGACAAGGCCTTCAATGCACTTGACGCAGATTCCTCATGGCACGACGATGATGCCAGCGCAGACGGCAATAGCTGGGATCGATCATTCAGACATGAGGGTGAGGCTCAAATACATCAGCGAGGATGTGGACCGGCACGGTAACGTCCGTTGCTATTTGCGTCTCCCCGGTCGCCCTAAAGTCCGCTTACGTTCAATGCCGGGCACCCCTGAGTTCTTCACCGAGTATCAGGAAGCCATCGCGCTAGGTGACACCGCCAAGCCTCGCCCTTCGCGCGAGATCAAGCGCGGCACCTTCCGGCACCTGTGCGTTCAATACTTCAAGAGCGGCGAATACAGCGTCCTCGATGACAGCACCAAGAAGTGGCAGAGGCGCGCCCTCGAAAAGATTTGCGAGACGCACGGTGATAACCTCGTGTCTCACATGCAGGCCCGCCATGTCCGCATGCTCCGCGATGAGTTGCGCGAAACCCCGGCTGCCGCCAACCAACGCCTTAAGTCTCTCCGTGCGTTGTTCAACTGGGCAAATGAGGCGGATGAAACGACGGTCAACCCGACCCTAGGCGTTAAGCGCATCAAATACGCCAGCGATGGTCATCACACTTGGACCGATGCAGAGATAGCGCAATACCAGGAGCGGCACCCGGTCGGCACTAAGGCACGCCTCGCGTTTGACCTCTTGCGCTACATCGCGTTTCGTCGTGAGGACGTGGTGAGGATCGGGCCGGAACACATTCACAGTGGCCGCGTACAGTACCGGCAAGCCAAGAATGAGCACCGCAACCCGGTCGATTTGGACATCCCCCTCCACCCCGACCTTGAGGCCAGCATCACGGCGACCAAGACGGGCAGCAAGACGTTCCTCCTCACCGAGTTTGGCAAAGCGTTCACTCCGAACGGCTTTGGCAACAAGTTCAAGGATTGGTGCCGCCAAGCGGACTTGCCACATTGTTCGGCTCACGGCATCCGCAAGGCCACCGCCACGGCCCTCGCAGAGCACGGAGCAACGGCGCACGAAATAATGGCGGTCACCGGCCACACCACATTGGAGGAAGCCGAGCGATACACAAGGGCGGCAAGCAAGCGGAGGATGGCGGACGCGGCTATGACAAAGCTCCCGCCACAACCCGCACATGATTTGTCTCACCGCCGCAACGAGCGGGACAATCCGAAGAAAAAACGTAAGGATATCAGAAGGCGTGGAGGTGGCTGGCGCTCCCTAGGGGAATCGAACCCCTGTTTCAGCCTTGAGAGGGCCGCGTCCTAACCGCTAGACGAAGGGAGCACTGTCGCAGGGAATAGCCGCGAAACGGCCGCGCCGCAAGACCGCGCCGGAAATTAGGGCGAGATCCCGAAACTGAACGCGGTTTTCCGAGAAGATCATGCGTAGATCGACGGGCGAACGGCCAGCCCGGCTCGATTGAGTTGAGTCAGCCTTCAAGGCTCGTTGGCGAATTTCAGCCGCCCCGCCGGTTTCAGCGTCTTGGCGTCGAAAGTCAGGATTTCGGTGGCGCCGCCGTTGTCGACGGTGACCACGAGGCGGTCCCCGGCGGTGGCGGTGGAGACGATACGAGCGCCTTTCGGCAACATGGCCGTGGTCTCGGCGGCGGCCGGGACGCTTCCCTCGGCGCGGAAAAGGCGATAGCCGATGGCGACGAGAACGGCGGCGACAGCCAGCGCCGTGGTCAGGCCCGCGATCAGCATCATGCGGCGCACCCGGGCGAATAATGCAGCCTGTTCGGGGGTCTGTTCTGGCGCGTCGGCTTCAGTCATTGGCAAAGGCTCTTCGGTGGAACAAGACGTATCTGTGGATCAAGGTCAACGGCTGAATGTCACGGTTGCCGGCGATGAAGGCTCCATCCGGCTCGACCGCGTGCTGGCCGTGCGAACGCCGGAGTTGTCGCGGTCGCGACTGAAAACGCTGATCCTCGCAGGCTCGGTTTCGATCGGCGCCACCCCGGTTCGCGACCCCGCTTATCATGTCGCCGCCGGCGATACGATCACAATCGACGTGCCGCCGCCGGTTGCCGCCGAGCCGGCCCCCGAGAACATCCCGCTCGACATCGTCTACGAGGATGACGACATCATCGTCATCGACAAGCCGAAGGGTCTCGTCGTGCATCCGGCGGCCGGCCACGAAACCGGCACCCTGGTCAATGCGCTGATCGCCCATTGCGGCGCCAGCCTGTCCGGCATCGGCGGCGTCAAGCGGCCGGGCATCGTGCACCGGCTCGACAAGGACACCACCGGGCTGATGGTGGCGGCGAAAAACGACCGCGCCCATGCCTCGCTGACCGCGCAGTTCGCCGACCATGGCCGCACCGGCGCGTTGCGCCGCGGCTACATGGCTTTCGTCTGGGGCGTGCCGAACCGTCCGCACGGTACCGTCGATGCGCCGATCGATCGGCATCCGCACGCCCGCGAAAAGATGGCGGTGCGCCAAAGCGGCCGCGCCGCGATCACTCATTGGGAAGTGCTGGAAACCTTCAAGGGCCGCGACGGCAAACCGCTCGCCAGCCTGCTGGCCTGCCAGCTTGAGACCGGGCGGACCCACCAGATCCGCGTCCATCTCAGCCACATCGGCCATCCCCTGCTGGGCGACGCCGTCTATGGCCCCGGTTTCAAGACCAAGGCCAACGCGCTCGGTCCGCTGGCGCGAACCGCCTTGACCGAGCTTGGACGCCAGGCACTGCATGCCTACCTGCTGACGCTGGAGCACCCCGGAACCGGCCAAATCCTTGAATGGACACGCGATCTGCCGCCCGATCTGGCCCAGTTGCGCGACCGGCTCAGCGCGGCAGAATGACGCAAATGCATGGACTATTTCCTTACATTTCAATAATTTAATAATCTACACAAGATCGTGACCCCGTTTTGTTCTTTCTTTTCCGGGGCGCTTTCGTGTATATTGCACCTGCGCTGGATGTCCCAGCGTGGAACATCGCAGCCCGGCCGGCTTTAACCCTGCGGCCGTCTGCCTGGCCCGCCGCTATCGGGGGCCTGAACCACTGGAGGGCGCTACACATGGCCCGTACAGCTACCTTGCCGGTTCTCAATGGAGAATCCGGCCTGTCGCATTATCTCGCCGAAATCCGCAAATTCCCCATGCTTGAACCGCAGGAGGAATACATGCTCGCCAAGCGTTGGCGCGAGCATGACGATCGCGATGCGGCGCACCACCTTGTCACCAGCCATCTGCGACTCGTCGCCAAGATCGCCATGGGTTATCGCGGCTACGGCCTGCCGATTTCCGAAGTCGTCTCGGAAGGCAACGTCGGTCTGATGCAGGCGGTGAAGCGGTTCGAGCCCGAGAAGGGCTTCCGCCTCGCCACCTACGCAATGTGGTGGATCAAGGCGTCTATTCAAGAGTACATCCTGCGTTCGTGGTCGCTTGTGAAGATGGGCACCACCGCGAACCAGAAGAAGCTGTTCTTCAACCTGCGCAAGGCCAAGAGCAAGATCTCGGCACTCGACGAGGGCGATCTGCGCCCGGATCAGGTGCAGCTGATCGCCAAGCGCCTCGGCGTCACGGAACAGGACGTGGTCGACATGAACCGCCGCCTCGGCGGCGACGCGTCGCTCAACGCACCGATCCGCGACGACGGCGAGCCCGGCGAATGGCAGGACTGGCTGGTCGATACCTCGCCCAACCAGGAAGCCATCATGGCCGAGAGCGAGGAGTTCGATCATCGCCGGCGCGCGTTGAACGGCGCGATGGGCGTGCTGAACCCGCGCGAGAAGCGCATCTTCGAGGCGCGGCGTCTCGCCGATGAGCCGATGACGCTGGAAGATCTCGCCGCCGAGTTCGGCGTATCGCGCGAGCGCGTGCGGCAGATCGAAGTGCGCGCGTTCGAGAAGGTGCAGTCGGCGGTGAAGACGACGATTGCGCGGCAGGAAGAAGCAGCGCTGGCGCACTAACCTCTTACGGCGCGCAAGCGAGATGAGTAACGAAAGCCGGCGGCGACGCCGGCTTTTTTGTTGCGCGCTCGTCTGTGGCGCGGAATTAAGCCTCAATAGAATTCGCGAAGATAATCCGCCACGCTGCCGGGATCGTCGAGGCCGCCGCCGTCGACCAGATCGGCATTCAACAACGCACCGGCCTGCGTCTTGTAATCGGGCGCCACGTCGTCGGCCTGCGGCAGCGGATGCGCGAGGATGTCGCGATAATTGAGATAGGCATCGCGCGTGCCGACGAACACGCACACACAGGTTTTCGGATCGGCATAGAGATAACGTTCGCTGCCGCCGACCGTGTGCACGACGAAGCGATGCGGCGGCAGCGCGCGCAACGCCTTTTGGCCGGCGGCATCGTTGGCGAACTTCACCTTGAAGCCCGCCGACGTCAGATAGAAACCATTCTTTTCGAGAAACGGCTGGCTGGGCGATTCCAACGCCGCGAGAAGCGTGACGCCGAGCAGCAGCGCGGCGGCAATGACGGGAACGAACAGTTTCACGTGATGGATGCGGGGCGCCGGAACGTATCCGCGCAGGCTTTGAATCGAGGAAGCGCGCATCAATGACAACCTTGCTTCGGGACTGAAAAATGACGTGCCGCGCGGGGGCGTGCAAAATGATATGGTGCCGCAAGCTATCCCGGCGCGGGCCAAGAGTCACGGCGCGCCCTCGCCGCTCTCCGCCGCGGCCTCTGCCTCCGCTTCCGCTTCCGCTTCCAGCTCCTGCTCGATCACCTCCCAATACAGGTCGTCGATGACGATCTGCTCAAGCGCGAACGACATCAGCGGCCGGCGATACAATGCGTGGCAGAGCAGTTGCGGGCCGGCGCAACGCCGGCTGCGGCGGCAGGCCTTGTAAGGACAAATGCGGAATCGCCCGGCGTCGTTCGCAAGCTCCCGCTTCACCTCTTCCACGCACTGCGCGTAAAGCGCATCGCTGGCGGCATCGGCTTCGGCCTGCTCGGCATTGCGCCGGCGTTCGGCGAGCTGACGCCGATCTTCCCTGGAAATATCCATCTGCGCTCCTCATGAAAGTTGTCGATCACGCGCATGACTCCGCGCGCCGCGCCTATCCCGCAGCGACATCGGCCGACCTGCCGTTGTTCGAAGAGTCTCCCGGAAAATGGAGGGAGACGGAGCGCCGAAAGACGCGCCTTGGTGGATGTGCCGCGGCGTGACTGTCTCAGCGGAGACATTCACTGACCGCGGAAACGTCTTGCGACGCTCCGTCGCGGCGATTTTTGGCTTCGGGACCGTGCTTCCGGGCACAGGCGCGAGCCACACGCTCGCCGATCCAGCGGGATTTCCCCGCTTTCGCCTGTGCCGCGTCCAGCCATCGCGTGGCAGCCGCTCGTAGTAGCGGCGGACGGCGACCCAAGGCCTCCCGAGCGCTCGAGGAAACGTCTTCCCCGCGCACGCAGGCGCCGCATCCCGCCCCGCGCTTCACAGCGTCCCGGCAACGCCCCTCGATTGGGACGGGATGAATAGGAATATAATCTTATGTATGCCTTCAGTCAACCGATATTGACACCGGATCATCATTTCAATATTCGTTGAATTATGGAAAAGACAGATGCGGTCGCGGCGCTCGCGGCGCTGGCGCAACACAATCGCCTCGATATCTATCGCCTGCTTGTGAAAGCAGGCCCCGATGGATTGTCTGCCGGCAGCATTGCAACAGCCCTCGAGCTGGCGCCGAACACGCTCACTTTTCATTTTGATCGGCTGCGCCAAGCCGGACTGATCACCGTGCGCCGCGCCGGGCGTTCGATGATCTATGCCGCGCGCTACGACCAGATGAACGCTCTGCTCTCTTTTCTGACGGACAACTGTTGCGGAGGCAGCGAAGCGCACTGCGTCCCGGTCACTGCCTGCGCACCGAAGCGCGCCAAAACCACAGCCTAGGGAGTCGGTCATGAAGCGTCTGCACGTTCACGTCGCCGTCAACGATATCGCGCAATCTATCGGCTTTTACTCCGCATTGTTCGCCACGCAGCCAAGCGTCGTCAAAACCGATTACGCGAAATGGATGCTTGACGACCCTCGCGTGAATTTCGCCATTTCCTCCCGCGGCAGGCAGCCCGGCCTCGACCATCTCGGCATTCAGGTCGAGGACCGCGACGAATTGAACGACGTTTACGCGCGCCTTCGTCAGGCGGGCGGCAACATTGTCGAACAAGGGCAAACCGCCTGTTGCTACGCGAAGTCGGAAAAATCATGGATCGACGATCCCGCGGGCATTGCGTGGGAGACTTTCCTGACGACCGGCGAGAACATCACCTATGGCGACGGCACAGGCGAGCGCGAAGCGCGCATTGCACACGAGAAGCAGTCCGCCTGCTGCGCGCCCTCGACGACGTGATGTCCGGGTTTGATCTGCCGCGCCGGCTCGTTGCCGAAGCGCTCGGCACCGGTCTTCTGGTTGCTGCCGTGGTCGGGTCCGGCATCATGGCCGAGAACCTGACCAAGGACATCGCGCTGGCGCTCCTCGCCAATACACTAGCGACCGGTGCAATTCTCGTCGTCCTGATCGCCAGCCTGGGGCCGATCTCCGGCGCACATTTCAATCCTGCCGTTACAGCCATCTTCGCGCTGAAACGCGAGTTGAGTTGGAACGAAGCTCTGCTCTACGTCAGCGCGCAGATCATCGGCGGCATCGGCGGAACCTTGATTGCCCATGCGATGTTCGCGCTTCCGTTGCTCGATGCCTCGCTCAAAATCAGAACCGGCGGCGCACAATGGTTCGCGGAGGGTGTCGCGGCATTCGGGTTGGTCACGACAATTCTTGCAGGGATGCGCTTCAATCGGACCGCCATCCCATGGCTGGTCGGCCTCTACATCGTCGCGGCCTACTGGTTCACCGCTTCAACTTCGTTCGCCAATCCGGCGGTCGCTATCGCGCGCTCGCTGACGAACACGTTTTCAGGCATTCGTCCGCATGACCTGCCTGGGTTCATCGCGGCGGAGCTTACCGGCGCCGTCGCGGCGTACGCGCTGTTGGGATGGCTGCTGCAATCGAACTCTGAAAAAATTTCCAACAACTGAGAAACCCGACAGATGACCGTCACGATTTATCACAATCCAGACTGCGGCACCTCGCGCAATACGCTGGCGATGATCCGGGCGAGCGGAGAAGAGCCGACCGTTATAGAGTACCTGAAGACCCCGCCGAGCCGCGCCCGGCTGCAGGAACTGGCGCGCAAGATGGGACTGCCTCTACGCGCGCTGCTGCGAGAGAAAGGAACGCCCTATGCCCAACTCGGGCTCGCCGATCCTAAATGGACCGATGAGCAGTTGCTCGACTTCATGATGGCACATCCAATTCTGATCAACCGTCCGATTGTGGAAACGCCGCAAGGAGCGAAGCTGTGCCGTCCATCGGAAACCGTATTGGACCTGCTCGACACGCCGGTCAGCGTCTTCGTAAAAGAGGACGGCGAGACAATCACATTCGAAAAGGGCAAGTCCAAGCCGCACGTCACCTGAGACTTGAACCTCCTGCCACACCCGCCCGACCAAATTTCGCAGGAACCAGACGTGCCTCGGCACGGTGGTGAGCGCACGAGGGTCAGGTGTCCGTCACGCTGCAATCCACCGTCGGCGGTTTTTCCGCCGCCTTCATGAAGCGGCTGCCGCAGCTTGAAGCGGCGATGATCGAACACGGGCTCGATCCATCGGCTTTCATTCTCTCCAAGGACAGCGCCGCATCATCCGCGACGATTTCGGTCGGGCCGTTCTTCTACGACTACACCGTGTTCGTCGATGGCGCGCACTTCACCGTCACCGAGCCGAACGACACCCGCTTCATGGATTACCTGTTGGCGCGATGCGTCGCCGCCACTGAAAATCCGCTCACACCCGGACACAAGGCGCATGGCCTGCTGCAAAAGTTCCTGCACTGGATGGAACAGCCCATTTAGCCTTCCAGCCCCTGTGAACAACGGGAATAACGGGCACAACGTCGCGGCCGTCGGAACGGTGCCTTGTTGGTGCGATTGATGGGTATCGCGACTTCGCACCAGGAGAGAGTTGTGCTCGACACGATGCATCATATGCCGGACGCTGACGGCGACACTTACGAGGCGGCTATCGATGAAGCTATCGCCACCTGTAACAGCGACATGCGCGGTGCATTGAAGGCGCTGCTGATCGCCAACGAATTGCTCGAGGCCGAAGTGGCGGCGTTGCGGCATTCGCAAGGCGCGGCGCGCAAACGCGATCGCAGGGCGGAAGCGGCTTAAGCACGGCGCCATCGACCTCGCGCGACTGAAACCACGGACGTCATCCTGAGGTGCGCGCGACGAAAGTTGCAAGCCTCGGAGGATGCAGGGTCACCATCTCGTGGTCCCCCTTCGAGGCGCCATGCTGCGCATGTCGCACCTCAGGATGACGATTTCGGGTACCGCAGATAGAGATCAAACGTCTACGCGCTTCATACGATCCGAAAACCGGTTCCCTCTTTTCGGGATGAAGCGCTATTCGCCCCACGCAAGGAAGGCGTCGTTGAAGGCACGCTCGCCCGGTGCGCCCTTCTCGATGGCGATGATGGCGCGGCGCTGGTTCGAATAGACCAGCGGCACGTCGAACCACGACCGCTCCTTCAGCAGTTGCAGGTTGCGCGAGCGGTCGCTCTCGACATTCGACAAGCCGATCAGGAAGAAGCCGTCGGTGACTTTCACCGCAAGCCCGGCCAGCGGCGTGCCGCGCGCCTGCTCGTTGGATTTCATCAGGATGCCGGGCACGTTGGCGACGGTGCCGCCGTCGTAATCCGGCGGCAGGATGAAGGTCAGTTCCGCGGTGTGGCTGGCCGGCAGCGAAGTGTCGGTGTTGCGGCGGAATGACATCGTCATCTTGAACTTGCGTTCGGGAATCTCGACGTCGGCGCGCACCGCGATATCGCCGGGCTGGCCGTTCGATCCCTTGACCTGTTCGGTGCGCCACACCACCGAGCCGACATACTGCTTGCCCTTCGGATCGTTGGGATCCTCGTCATAGAGCACGACGCGCTGCGCCACCGGGGCCAGCGTCTCGGCCGAACCCGGCTGACCGACACGGTCGGCGATCTTCGGCGGCGGAGCGGTGGACGGATTCTTCGGCGCCTGCACCGTCGTCGCCGGTTTACCCAGCAGGCCGCGCACATAGGCGACGGCCTTCGGCCCCCACAGGATGCCGGCGCCGGCCAAAATCAACGCGAGGCCGACGATGATCGCGGCCTTGAACGGGAAACCGCCGCCGGTGCGCAGCCGCGGCGCCTTTTCCCGTCGCTCTTTGGGCCCGCGCGAACGCGGCCCCGGCGCGGGACGCTCGTTCTCCTCGTCGATGGGTTCGTCGAATTCGTAAGGCAACGGCGCACCGCCGCTGCCGCGATCCTCCATGCTCGGCTCGAGCCGGTCGAATTCCGGCGTCGGCGACGGCACGTTGGCATAGGTGCGACGCGCCGAACGATTGGCCTGCGCGGTGGCGCGGCCGAGATCGTCGGCATCGGCGACGACATCGCGGAAACCGCGCACGCCCGGTGCGGCGGCCTGATCGGGCGCGGCCGCGCCCGGCGACGGACGATCCTGCTCGAGATTCCGGCGCGGCGCGCGGTCGCGCGGCGGCTCCGACATCGGCTCGCGCGTCGGTTCGCTGCGCGGAGGCCGCGTCGGCAACGGCGAACGTGCACGCGGGGGCACCGGCGCAGCAGACGACGACGGCGGCGATGCCGGGGACGGTACTGACGGCGCGGCCTTGCTCGCATCGCGGTCGCCGTGCCGGCTGGCGATCGAGGCGCGGAACGCATCGCCGGAACGCGGCCGTCCCTGCGAGTCGGTGCTGCGCGCCAGGTCCCGCGCCTTCTGCGCCGCCTCGGACTCCACCTTGCGCACCGCCTCTTCGAGCGCGAGGCGCTCGCGGGTGATCTCGGATTCGGTCAGTGGCGGTTCGACGCTGCGCAACTGGGCGATCAAGGCCGAACGCGCGCGCTCGTAGAGCGCCCGGCGGCTCTCGCCGGGGGCGCTCGGATCAAGACCAGCAATGGCGCGCGCAATCAGCGGGTAATAATCAGCCATGTCGCATCAATACTGCAGACCTTAACTTTGCAAGCACTCCGGTAACAATCCATTAAGCCTCGAACGGATTTTGCACCAGAATGGTGTCCTCACGCTCGGGGCTGGTTGAGAGCAACGCCACCGGGCACCCCACCAGTTCCTCGACACGGCGAACATATTTGATCGCCTGTGCCGGCAGGTCGGCCCACGAGCGGGCGTTGGCGGTCGGCTCTTTCCAGCCTTCGATGGTTTCGTAGATCGGCTCGATGCGCGACTGCGCCGCCTCGCCGGCCGGCAGGTGGTCGATCTCCTTGCCGTCGAGCTTGTAGCCGACGCAGACGTCGATGGTGTCGAAGCCGTCGAGAATATCGAGTTTGGTCAGCGCCAGCCCATGGATGCCGCAGGTCCGCACCGTCTGCCGCACCAGCATGGCATCGAACCAGCCGCAGCGCCGCTTGCGCCCGGTGTTGACGCCGAACTCCTTGCCGCGCTGGCCGATCAGCTCGCCGATCTCGTTGGTCAGCTCGGTCGGGAACGGACCCATGCCGACGCGCGTGGTGTAGGCCTTGCAGATGCCGAGCACATAACCCAGCGAGCTCGGGCCCATGCCGGAGCCGGTCGCCGCCTGTGCCGCGACGGTGTTCGACGAGGTGACATACGGATAGGTGCCGTGATCGACATCGAGCAGCGCGCCCTGCGCGCCCTCGAACAGGATGCGCTTGCCTTCGCGGCGCTTGTGATCGAGCAGGTTCCAGACGCTGTCGGCATAAGGCAGCACGCGCGGCGCGATTTCGGCGAGTTCCGCCAGCAGCGCCTTGCCATCGACTTCCGGCAGACCGAGGCCGCGGCGTAGCGCATTGTGGTGTGCCAGCAGCCGATCGATCTTGTGCGGCAAGGTCGGGATGTCGGCGAGATCCATCAGGCGGATAGCGCGACGGCCAACCTTGTCTTCATAAGCCGGGCCGATGCCGCGCTGCGTGGTGCCGATCGCGGTGGCCTTGCTGGCGTTCTCGCGCTGCGCATCGAGTTCGCGATGCAGCGGCAGGATCAGCGTCACGTTCTCGGCGACGCGCAAGTTTTCTGGCGAGACGTTGACGCCCTGGGTCTGGATCCGCTCGACCTCGGTGAGGAAAGCCTGCGGGTCGAATACCACGCCGTTGCCGATCACCGACAGCTTCGAGGACCGCACCACGCCGGAAGGCAGCAACGCCAGCTTGAAGGTCTTGCCGTTGATGACCAGGGTATGACCGGCGTTATGGCCGCCCTGAAAGCGCACCACAATGTCGGCCTGCTCCGACAGCCAGTCCACGATCTTGCCTTTTCCCTCGTCGCCCCATTGGGCGCCGACGACGACGACATTGGTCATTTCGAGATGATTCCCCGTAACGCTCGCATCGGGCACTGCGCGGCCCGGCCACTCGGGATTCGAGTCGTCCCTTCGGATAAAGGAAGCAGGCTATCGACGCAAGCAAGAACGGCTCTGCATTGCCGCATCGTAACATATCCAAACCATTGATATCCCCTGAAAATTCGGCCATCGCGGAATCCGCGACCGACCGCCGCAAACCGCCATTGGGGGAAGTGGGGCCGCGCGCGCAGAGGTGATCAAAAGCCGGAGCTTCACAATTGAAGCGGCGCGGACCTGCGGGCATAATGACCCAAATCATGACAAACGACAGAACAAATCGTCTCCCGGCGCGCCACCCCGCCGCGCCCCGCCCCAGCCGGAAACCGCAGCGTTATCTGCCCCTTGCAGCGGCAAGCCATCCGAGGCTGCCGCGATGAGCAAGCCTATCGTCGGCGTCATCGGCAACGCGCACCTGATCGAAAACCGCTTCATGGTGCAGGCGGTCGGCGAGCGCAATCTGCGCGCCGTGGCGGAAGTCGCAGGCGCATTGCCGCTGATGTTCGCCGGGGTGCCGGATATCACCGATATCGGCGCCCTGCTCGACGTCGTCGACGGCATCCTGCTGACCGGCGCCCGCGCCAACGTGCACCCGTCGCGGTTCAAAATGGAACCGCATCCCCGCCACGAGCCCTACGACCCCAATCGCGACGACGTGGCGCTGACGCTGGCCGAAATCTGCGTCGCGCGCGGCATCCCGATTTTCGGCGTCTGCCGCGGCCTGCAGGAAATGAACGTCGCGTTCGGCGGATCCCTGCATCCCGAAATCCGCGAACTGCCCGGCCGCATCAACCACCGCATGCCGCGGCTCGATAGCGGCGAGATCCACCCCGACCACACCGTGGTGTTCGCCGACCGCCACGACGTGCGCCTGACACCCGACGGCGCCTTCGCACGGTTGCTGGGCTGCGACACCATTCGCGTCAATTCGCTGCATGGCCAGGGCATCCTCGAATTGGGCAAGCGCGTCGTCGTCGAAGGCATTGCCGAGGACGGCACCATCGAGGCGATCCGCATCGCCGATGCGCCCGGCTTCGCGCTCGGTGTGCAGTGGCACGCCGAATACGATCCGCAACGCAACCCGGTCAACCGCGCGCTGTTCGAGGCGTTCGGCACCGCGTTGCGCGCGCGCAAGGCCGCCTGAGTTTCGCTGCAAGCAGGGCCGACAGCCGATGTCCAGGACCACACGCGCCACGCAGGCACTCGCCAAACTCGGCGTGACCTTCACATTGCACACCTACGACTACGATCCGGATGCCGACCGCATCGGCCTGCAGGCGGCGGAAGCGCTCGGCGCCGAACCGCACCGTGTGCTGAAAACGCTGATGGCCGAGGTGGACAGCAAACCGGTCTGCGTCGTGGTGCCGTCAGATTGCGAAGTCAGCATGAAAAAGCTGGCGCAGGTGTTTCGCGGCAAGAGCGCCAAGATGATGAAGCCTGCCGATGCCGAACGGCTGACCGGCTACCATGTCGGCGGCATCAGCCCGTTCGGCCAGAAGAAGCGCGTGCCGACCGCCATCGAACAGGCGGCGCTGCGCGAAGCCAGCGTCTTCATCAACGGCGGCCAGCGCGGCCTGCAAATCCAGATCGATCCCAACGACGCCTGCAAGGCACTGACGGCAGTTGCGGCCGACGTCGTGACATAACGAGGACGCCCGCTACATCTGGCGCGGACGGCCGGGACGTCCCGCTTCGCATTCCAGCGCGGCACGATCCCAGTTCGCCAGATCGGCCGCCGCCTCGTAAGTGCTCTGCAGGAACGCCAGCAACGCCGCATCGGGTTGCGGCGCGCTGCGCACCGCGTCGTAGGGCAGGATGAACTCGCCGAGATCCGAACTGAAGAACGCTTCATCCGGGCGCACGCGCGCCGCCGCGAAGCCGTCCGGCGCCGGATAGGCGTAAGAATAGAACGCCGGATAATCGATGGCGCCACCGCCCGGCCAGAATCCGGCGCTGCTGACTTCGTGCGAGTAGGCTTCGCGCGCCACCTCGTTGGAAAGATTGGGCACGCCGCCCGGATGCAGCGGCGCGCGGCGGCCGGAAAATCGCGTGACGGCGAGATCGAAACTGCCCCAGAAGAAATGCACCGGGCTGCTTTTGCCGAGAAACGCCGTGCGGAACCGCTTGAAGACACGATCTGCATCCACCAGCACGCGCCAGAACCGCTGCGCGGCATCGGCATCATACGAGGCGTGCTGGCGATCCTGATCGAAGCGCACCGCATTCGGAATCTCGTTCGGCATCATGCTGATCGTCACGTCGATGCCGAGCGCGGCCAGCGCCGCCATCACCGCGGCGTAAAAATCCGCTACCGACTGCGGCCGCAACGGCACCTCGCGCCGCGTGCCGTCGCTGGTGGCCAGGACCAGCAGATGATCGATGAAATCGAAATCGATCTGGAAACTGCGCGCGCCATCCGGAACCGGCGACGTCGTCAGGCCGCGCGCGGTGACATACAGCGTCACGTGCCAGGAATGATTGAGCCACGGCGTGCGCGCCAGCCGCACCTTGCCGACGATCTGCGTCCACAATTGCAATGTCTCGCAAGTGTCGCGCCAAGCGGCATAGGGCAATGCCGGCCACGATTCGAACGTTCTCGACTGATTGCTCATGGTGCATCACCCGTTGCGTTGTTGCCACGCACATTCGTTATGCGATGCGCACGGCGCGGAGTTTGGAGCCTCTCAAACAGCAGAGCGCGGCGAAGATGTCCCTCGCCGCGCTCCTCTTGCTCGCTGGTCCGGACGCTGATCACGCCCGGTCGCAAATGTTAGCGACTTGAACGGGCGATCCCAGCGAGGGTCCGGCGTTTGGAATGAGTCACTGGATCACCTCCTTTCGTTGTTCATGGTCCACTCAATATAGGGGCGCGTTCGCCGCCGTCCAGTGCGACAGCGCCGTCATCGCTGGCGCGACGCACGCGAGGTCTCGCATCGCGGTCGCAATGCGATGCGTTCAAGGGTTCCGCATGGCACCAATACGCTACACCACCTTGCTGAAGTGGCTGAGTATGCGACAACACGGCCACGACAATCGAGGATATCGTGACCGATTTGGCTTCCGCTCCACCGTCCCGCGCACCGTTCGCGTGGCTTGCCAACCAGCCTTACCTGCTGCTCAGTCTGACATCGCTGTTCTGGGCCGGCAACGCCATCGTCGGTCGTTACTCCGCAGGTCACATTCCTCCCGTCACGCTGTCGTTCATTCGCTGGACCGGCGCGCTGCTCGTGGTGCTGCCGTTCGCGTGGCCGTATCTGAAGCGCGACTGGCCGCTGGTGCGCGCGCGGCTCGGCGTGATGCTGGTGATTTCGATCACCGGCATCAGCGCCTTCAACACCCTGCAATACTCGGCACTGGAATACACCCAGGCGCTCAACGTGCTGCTGCTGCAATCGGCGGTGCCGCTCGTCGTGGCGGTCTGGTCGCTGGTGCTGCTCGGCGTGCGCCTGACCTGGGCACAGGCGGCCGGTATCGCCGCCTCGATCTGCGGCGTGATGGTGATCCTGTTGCGCGGCGACCTGACGGCACTGGGCAGCATCACCTTCAATCGTGGCGATCTGATCTTCACCGTCGGGCTGGTGGTGATCGGTTTCTATTCGGTGATGACATTGAAGCGACCGGCGATCCATCCGTGGTCGTTTCTCGCCTTCACCTTCGGCTGCGGCGCGCTGTTCCTGGTGCCGCCATTGATCTGGGAACTGATGGCGCGTCCGGTGATGCACGTCACCGTGCCGAACCTGCTGTCGCTCGGCTACGTCATCGTATTTCCGTCGGTGCTGTCCTATCTGTGCTTCAATCGCGGCGTGCAGCTGATCGGCGCCAACCGCGCCGCGCCGTTCTTCCACCTGATCCCGGTGTTCGGCGCCGCGATGGCTATCTTCTTCCTCGGCGAAACCATGCACCTCTTCCACGTCATCGGCTTCGCACTGGTGATCGCCGGCGTGTTCTTCGCAGCGCGCAAACCACGCAACACGACAAGCGCCGCGTGACGCGAACCAGCGCGGCGTGGCTTCCGGGTCCGCGCGAAACTTGCTAGTCTCGCGCGGCAACGGGACTGCACGACAGAGTCCGGGCACGTCACCCGGGAGGACAGTTCATGATCCGATTGGCCGTGGGTATTTTCGCGTTTGGCATCGGGATGGCGAACCTCGCCACCGCACACGCTCAGAGCATGACGCTCACCAGCCCGGATATCAGCGAGGGCGCCACCATCGCCAGCGAGCAGGTGTTCAAGGGCTTCGGCTGCACCGGCAGCAACATCTCGCCGGCGCTGACGTGGAGCGGCGCACCGGCGGCGACCAAGAGTTTCGCGGTGACGATCTACGATCCCGACGCGCCGACCGGCAGCGGGTGGTGGCACTGGGTGGTCTACAACATTCCGGCCGGCACGACGTCGCTGCCGAAGGATGCCGGCAATGCATCGAAAGGTTTGATGCCGCAGGGCGCGATCCAGAGCCGCACCGATTTCGACAGTAGCGGTTATGGCGGCCCCTGCCCGCCGCCGGGCGACAAACCGCACCGCTATCAGATCACGGTGTTCGCTGTCGACGTCGACAAGCTGCCCAATGCCCGGGGCGACGCGGTGTCGGCCGCGCTGGTCGGCTTCGATCTCAACTTCCATACGCTCGCCAAGGCGACATTGACCGGCTTCTACGGACGCTGACGCACAGCTCAGCGCCGCCTTTGCAACGGCCACCGACCCGCGCGCGCGATGAGGTGCGTCGCCGTCATGCCCGTTGCAGCATAGGACCATCCCGCTATTGGCGCTTGTCCCCACGGCTGCATTTGGACAAATGAGGCTTTGCGGGACAATTGCAAAGCATGACCGTCGACGCCCAATCATTGCCGCACCGCAGGGCGCTCGGCTGGCTCGTCAACCAACCCTATCTGCTGCTCAGCCTGACATCGCTGTTCTGGGCCGGCAACATCGTGCTCGGCCGCTATGTCGCCGGCCACGTCCCGCCGATCACGCTGTCCTGCATTCGCTGGGTCGGCGCGCTGGCAATCCTGCTGCCGCTCGCCAAACCGCATCTGCGCCGCGACTGGCCGGTGATCCGTGCGCACATCCCGCTGGTACTGGTGTTGTCCGCCACCGGCTTTGCCGTCAACAACGCCCTGTCCTACTGGGCCCTGCAATATACTCAGGCGCTGAACGGCCTGCTGATTCAATCGGCTGGACCGTTGTTCGTCGCAGCGTGGTCGCTGGCGCTGTTCGGTATGCGGCTGACGCGCGCGCAGATGCTCGGCATCCTGATTTCGCTGATCGGCGTGCTGACCATTATCCTGCGCGGCGACTTCGCCATGCTCGGCACGATCGGATTCAACATCGGCGACATGATGTATATCGGCGCCATGCTGGCTTTCGGGCTGTACTCGACGCTGATGTCACGACGGCCGCGCACGCATCCGATGTCATTGATCGCTGTGATGACAAGCGGCGGCGCATTGATGCTGCTGCCGTTCGCGATCTGGGAGGCGATGTCCGGCGCCACCTTGCAGTTCGACACGACAACCATGGCCACGATCGGCTACATCGTCATCTTCCCGTCCGCCCTCGCCTATCTCTGCTTCAATCGGGGCATCGCCTTGATCGGGCCGAACCGCGCCGCGCCGTTTTTCCATTTGATGCCGGTGTTCGGCTCGGCGATGGCCATCCTGTTCCTCGGCGAACGGTTTCAGCTTTTTCATCTCGTCGGCTACGCACTGGTCCTGGCCGGCGTGCTGATCGCCTCGCGGAAGTGATCGCAACAGTACAAATAGCGAGAGCCTGATTCAGCCAGGCTGAATCAGGCTCTCGCCGACCGTTCCGCGAAACAAATCAGACTTTAGAACGTCAGCGCCTTGGCCTGCTTGACCTGCGGCAGCGCCTGCACCTTGGCCAGCACGTCCGCCGGCACCGGACCGTCGACCTCGACCAGCGCGATGGCGTCGCCGCCCTGGCTGTGACGGCCGAGATTGAACGTCGCGATGTTGACCTTGGCATCGCCGAGCAACGAAGCGAACTTGCCGATGAAGCCCGGCTTGTCCTCGTTGGTAATGTAGATCATCGACTTGCCGAACTCCGCATCAACGCGGATACCCTTGACGTCGACGAGGCGCGGCTGGCCGTCGGCGAACACCGTGCCGGACACCGAGCGCTTCTGCTTGTCGGTGGTGACAGTGACGGTAATCAGGCTTTCGTAGTCGCTCTGCGCGGCGCGGACGACCTCGTCCACAACCATACCGCGCTCCCTGGCGACGACCGGCGCCGACACCACGTTGACGTCGCCCAGCATCGGACGCAGCAGGCCGGACAGCGCCGCCGAGGTCAGCGCCTTGATCTTCATTTGCGCCACCGCACCCTCATAGGTGATCGTCACCTTGGCGATATCGCTCTCGGTGAGCTGACCGGCGAACGAGCCGAGCTTCTCCGCCAGTTCGACGAACGGCTTCAGCTTCGGCGCTTCTTCCGCGGTGATCGAGGGGAAGTTGATGGCGTTGGTGATGGCACCGGTGAGCAGGTAATCCGACATCTGCTCGGCGACCTGCAGCGCGACGTTCTCCTGCGCTTCCGTCGTCGACGCACCGAGATGCGGCGTGCAGATCACGTTCGGATGGCCGAACAGCACGTTCTTGGTGGCCGGCTCCTCGACGAACACGTCGAACGCCGCACCGGCGACATGCTTGGCATTCAGCGCATCGACCAGCGCCTGCTCGTCGACCAGGCCGCCGCGCGCGCAATTGATGATGCGCACGCCTTTCTTCATCTTGGCGATGGCGGCGGCATCGATGATGTTGCGGGTCTTGTCGGTCAGCGGCGTGTGCAGCGTGATGAAGTCGGCGCGCTTCAACAGATCGTCAAGCTCGACCTTCTCGACGCCGATATCCTTGGCGCGCTCCGGCGACAGGAACGGATCGAACGCGATCACCTTCATCTTCAGGCCGATGGCGCGATCGGCGACGATCGAGCCGATGTTGCCGCAACCGATGACGCCCAGCGTCTTGCCGGTGATTTCGACGCCCATGAAGCGGTTCTTTTCCCACTTGCCGGCCTGCGTCGACGCATCGGCCTGCGGAATTTCACGCGCCAGCGCCAGCATCAGGGTGATGGCGTGCTCGGCGGTGGTGATCGAATTGCCGAACGGCGTGTTCATCACGATGATGCCCTTGGCCGTCGCCGCCGGAATCTCGACGTTGTCGACGCCGATGCCGGCGCGGCCGATCACCTTCAGCTTCTTGGCGTTGGCGAGGATCTTCGCCGTCGCCTTGGTCGCGGAGCGGATGGCGAGACCATCGTAATTGCCGATGATCTCGGCGAGCTTCTCCTTGTCCTTGCCGAGTGCCGGCTGGAAATCGACCTCGATGCCGCGATCCTTGAAGATCTGCACGGCGGCCGGAGACAGAGCGTCTGAGATAAGTACTTTGGGCTTGGTCATGACAACATGTCCTTTTGTATCGTCATCCTGAGGTGCGAGCGAAGCGAGCCTCGAAGGATGACCGGATTGAGGGACGTCGATCCTTCGAGGGCCGCTGCGCGGCCACCTCAGGATGACGGGCCAACCTCTTCCCTTGCGGCAGAGGTTGGCGAGATCGCGTGAAACGAGATTGAGCGGGGTGAGGGGTGAAGCGGTGGGGAGATCGAACCCCTCATCCGCTTCGCGGCTCCGCCGCTCAGTACCCCCCCCCGCAGGGGGAGAGAGGAAGAAGACGCTTTAAGCCGCCTTGGCGAGCGAGGCCTTGGCTTCGGCGAAGGCCCAATCGAGCCACTGCGTCAACACCGCGACGTCGCTGGCTTCGACGGTAGCGCCGCACCAGACGCGCAGGCCGGGAGGCGCATCGCGATAGTGACCGAAGTCGAAGCCGGCGCCTTCCTTCTCCACCGCGGCGACCAGCGCCTTGGCGAAGGCGACCTGCGCATCGGCCGGCAACGCGGCGACAGCGGCATCGACCACCTTTAGGCACACCGACGTATTCGAGCGGATCGCCGGATCGGCCGCGAGGAAATCCACCCACGGCGTCTTCGCCACCCAGTCGCTCAGCACCTTGGTGTTGGCGTCGGCGCGCGCGATCAGCGCCTTGAGGCCGCCGATCGACTTGGCCCAGTTCAGCGCATCGAGATAATCCTCGACGCACAGCATCGACGGCGTGTTGATGGTCTCGCCGACGAAGATGCCGTCGATCAGCTTGCCGCCCTTGGTCATGCGGAAGATCTTCGGCAGTGGCCAGGCCGGCACGTAGCTCTCGAGGCGAGCAACAGCACGCGGCGACAGGATCAACATGCCGTGCGCGCCCTCGCCGCCGAGCGCCTTCTGCCATGAGAACGTCACGACATCGAGCTTCGGCCAATCGAGCGGCTGCGCGAACGCCGCCGAGGTGGCGTCGCAAATGGTCAAGCCTTCGCGATCGGCCTTGATCCAGTCGGCATTCGGCACGCGCACGCCGGACGTGGTGCCGTTCCAGGTGAATACAATATCGGATTTCGGATCGGCCTTTGCGAGATCGGGAATCTCGCCGTAGCCCGCCTTCAGCGTGGTGACGTCCTTCAGCTTCAACTGCTTGACGACGTCGGTGACCCAACCTTCGCCGAATGACTCCCATGCGATCATGGTGACCGGGCGCGCACCGAGCAGCGACCACAGTGCCATTTCGACCGCGCCGGTATCCGACGCCGGGACGATGCCGATTTTGTAATCCGCCGGCACGCCAAGCACCTCGCGCGTCAGATCGATCGCGAGCTTGAGTTTGGTCTTGCCGACTTTCGCGCGATGCGAGCGGCCAAGAGCGGCGTCTTTGAGATTTTGCGGGGTCCAGCCGGGGCGCTTGGCGCAAGGGCCGGAAGAGAAATGCGGCACGGTCGGCCGCGAAGCGGGCTTCGCTACTGTCATTGTCTATCCTTCCAGATAGTAAGCCTCCCGTTGGGGGGAGGTGTCCCGCCGCGGGAGATACGCCAAGCCGCTATGCCGGTCAAGGGATACTGAAGTTGGAGAGAACAACGTATTTGTGATCATGTTGCGGATGACCGCCTGTCCGCTTCGCCGCCCGGAATGGAATTCAACGCATGCCAACTCACGTCATGATGCTCGTGCTGTTCGGCGCGCTGTTGCATGCAAGCTGGAATGCCATCGTCAAATCCGGCGGCGATAAACTGCACGAAGCTGGCTTGATCGCCGGCGGCGCCGCCGTGGTGTCGGCCTTTGCCGTGCCGTTCCTGCCGTTGCCTGCGGCCGCCTGTGTGCCATGGCTCATCGCCTCGATCGTCATCCATCAACTCTATTACGTGCTGGTCGCGGCCTCCTATCGCGCAGGCGACATGGGCCACACCTATCCTTTGATGCGTGGTACCGCGCCACTGTTCGTTGCGCTGGCGAGCGCACCGCTGCTCGGCGAAACGCTGACGGCGAACGCATGGATCGGCGTCGCGCTGATCTGCGGCGGCATCCTGCTGCTCGCGCTACATCGTCATGCGTCGCGACGCGCGACCACGATGGCGCTCGCCAATGCGGTGGTGATTGCGATCTACACTTTGATCGACGGCACCGGTGCGCGGCTGTCCGGCAATGCGGTGTCGTATGTATTCTGGCTGACGCTCCTCAACGGGCCTCCGCTGGTTGCGTGGCTGTGGCTGCGCGACCGCATCAACTTCCGCCGGTCGATACGCATGCGAGCTGGCGTGGCGCTGATCGGCGGCGCCTGTTCGATCGGCTCCTATGGCTTCGCGCTATGGGCGATGACGCAAGTGCCGGTCGCCACCGTGGCGGCGTTGCGCGAAACGTCTGTGTTGTTCGCCGTCGCCATCTCGATGCTGGTGCTGCACGAGGCCGGCGGCGCGCGCCGCATCGTCGCCGGCGTGCTGGTGGTCGCGGGCGCGGCAACGTTGCGACTTGCGTAGTCGCACAATGCGCGGCAGTCAGGCCAGCCCGAGTTGCTGTTCGCTGGCGGCAATCCAGCGCCGCACCGACGTATAGCCATCGAGATGGAAGCCGCCTTCGTGCGCCACGCGCGTATAGGCCAGCAACGCCACATCGGCGAGCGTCATCTTATCGCCGACAAGAAACCGCGTCGCGGCGAGCTGCTGCTCCATCCGCGCCAGCGCGGCGTAACCGCGCTTCACCTTGTCGGCATCGAGATCGGATGCCGGCTTGCCGAGATAGACCATCAGGAAGCGGCACACCGCGATGTAAGGCTCATGGCTGTATTGCTCCCAGAACAACCACTCATCCATCTTCGCGGCATCGAACGCGTCGGCCGGAACAAGGTCGCTGTCGCGCGCGAGATAGCGGATGATCGCGTTGGATTGCGCCAGCGCGCGGCCGTCGTCGAGTTCGACGACCGGCACCTGGCCTGCCCCGTTGAGCTTGAGAAATTGCGGTGTGTGGGTTTCGCGCTTGAGCGTATCGACCGCGACCCAGTCGTAGGGCAACGCGAGCTTGTCGCATACCCACTTCACTTTCAGGCAGTTGCCGGAATTCAGATCGCCATGGATTTTCATGCAAGCCTGCCGCCATTATGACGACGACAGGGCAGCAATCTTCGGCCATTCTGTCAATCGCAACAGGCAGCCGCGCGTCGCTACGATTAGAATTTGTAGCCGAGGCCAGCGCGGACGGTGTTGATGCTGGTGTCGACCGAGCCCGAGAAGTGCGCGTACTCCCATTCGGCACGCAGGAACAAGCCGGCCACCAGACAAACATCGACACCAAGGCCGGCGGAATAACCGACAAGCAGGTGGTTGTGCTGAGCGGCAGTTGTCGACAGCGTTGCACTCAGTGCCGCCGGTGACACTGCGATCGCCTGCGTGGCACCCCAGGAATCGGTAACCGAAACCGAACGAACGATGTTCGCATTGCCCAGCGCGAATCCGCCGAACATATAAGGCAGGAAGTTCCCCACCGCGTAGCCGGCTCGACCGCGCAAAGTCGCCATGTCGGTGATCTGTTGCGAAGCAATCGAGGTCGCCTGCACCGCATGGAAATTGCCGTCGCTCAATGCAGCGCTCGAGAGACGGCCGACGGTCGCGGTCGAACTGCCGCTGAAATTCCCGTGCATATAACTGGCTTCGACACCGAGCACGACATCGTCCCATTGCCCGTTGTAACCGACGAATCCGCCGAACGCCGACTGCCGCTGCGACGTCTTCCCCGTGGCCAGCGGCCATTGCGAAACGCCCATACCGTTTTCGATGACGGTGTTCGCAAGCAGCCTCGAAATTTGATCCGAACTCGAATTGCTGAAATCCATGTCGGCCGAGCCGTAGCCCGCCTGCCCGCCGATGTAGTAGCCCTGCCAGTTGACGGTGCGGGACGACAGCCCATCGGGCAACGAGCCGCGCAGGATTGGCAGGTCCGGAAGATCGGCCGCTTGTGCGCTCTGCACCACGCCGAACATGATCGCCGCCATCACCAACTTACGCATCGCATGACCCCCGCGAAATCGACTCTCGATCCACGTCGATCATCGCCTGTTAACCTTAACCAATCGTTGTCGCGACGGCCCAATCGGCACGATCATGTCCAAAAAGCGGAATCCATTTGCCGCTCGACACAAAACGAAACGGCGCGGACATCGTCCGCGCCGTTAAGAGACGTTAAGAAAAACGAGAGATCAGCCCTTGGTGATGAGCGGGGCCGGCGCATACACCGGCGGGCTGTTGAGATCCCAGCGCACGCCGAGCTTCAGGTCATGCGAGGTGATGTTGTGGAATTCCATCGGAACGCCGCGAGTGAATCCGGTGTAGTCCGATACCGGGCCCGTGGTGCCAGAACCGAGGTTCACATAGCTGTAGCCGAGTTCGACGGTCATGGCCGGATTGACCCGATACGCCAGACCGGTGTGCAGCGCCCAGGCCACGTTCCACTTCGACGCGGCCGGCGCGCTGGCATAGCTCGGGAAGGTGCCGAAGCCACCGCCGTTGTTGTTGACCGAACCGACGTCGGTGTAGTTCGCGATGGTCACCTGCGCCATGCCGATGCCGGCGCCGATGTACGGCGTCACGCACCACCAGGTGCCGAGATCGACGTAACCGTTGGCCATCACCAGCCATTCGGACTTGGTGGCGTTGTAGTTGTTGACGCCATTGCCGATGACGCCGCCGCCAGCCGGATAGGTCAGCAGATCGGTGCCCTTGAAATTCGAATTGCCGCGATACTGGCCGGTGATGTCACCGCGCAGCCAGTTGTTGAACTGATAGCCGATGCCGATGCCGAAGATGCCGGCGGTATCGAAGGCCGTGGTCTCCTGCAGCGACAGCAGTGCTGCGTTGCGGCCATCCGCCATCGCAATATTCTTGACGCGCTGATTGCTGAATCCGATATCGCCGCGCAGATACCAGCCGCCGAATTCTTCCATCGGCGGCGGCGCATAGGCAGGCGGCGGCGGCAAATCCGCGGCGAGCGCGGCGCTCGACAACAAGGAAGCCGCTCCCGCGGCAAGCAGATATTTTACGCTACGCATTGGCTTCGTCCTCTTGTGCAGTGAGGCAGACGAGGCCCCACGTCAGAAACTCACGGACGGACGATGGCACCAAATGCTTAAGCGTGGCTTAACCCTAATTCTTAAGGTTGATAAATGGTGACGATGCGCTGATGCGCACGGACCAACGAAGGCGCGGCAAGCCGCACCTTCGCCACAGATCCTAACAATACGTTGATGAAGCGAAGCGCCTACGCTGAAGCTCAGGATGCCGTTTTCGGCATCTTCGGCAGCAACACGGCCAGCAAACCGATCGCCGGCAGGAAGGCGCAGAAGTCGTAAACGAAATCGATGCCCTTATGATCGGCGACGATGCCGAGCAGCGCCGCACCGAGACCACCTGCACCGAAGGCGAAGCCGAAGAACAGCCCGGAGATCATACCGAAGCGGTGCGGCATCAGCTCCTGCGCATAGACGATGATCGCCGGCATCGCGGACGAGATGATAAAGCCGATGATCATGCTGAGGATGATGGTGCTGGTCAGCCCGGCATAAGGCAGCGCCAGCGTGAATGGCAACGCACCGAGGATCGACAGCCAGATGACATAGCGGCGGCCGACGCGATCGCCGATCGGGCCGCCGAAATACACGCCTACCGCATTGGCGCCGAGAAACACGAACAGCAGCAGTTGCGCGTTCTGCGTCGACACCGCGAACTTGTGGATCAGGTAGAAGGTGTAATAGCTCGTCAGGCTCGACAGATAGATGAACTTGGAAAACACCAGCACGATCAGAACCGCGATCGCCAGCGCCGTGCGCGACGGTGACGGCGCGTCGGGATGGCGCTGCAGCGCAGCCTTCTTGCGCGCAACGATGCGCGGCTTGTACCAGCGCCCGATCTGCCAGAGGATGACGATGGCGACGAAGGCAATCGAGGAAAACCACGAAATGCTCGGCTGCCCGAACGGCACCACGATCAATGCCGCCAGCACCGGTCCCATCGCCGAGCCGAGATTGCCGCCGACCTGAAACACCGATTGCGCAAAGCCGAAGCGTCCGCCCGACGCCAGCCGTGCGATGCGCGCCGATTCCGGATGGAACACCGCCGAGCCGAGTCCGACCATCGCCGCGGCGACCAGGATCATGGTGTAGTCGTGCGCAATGCTGAGCAGCAGCAAACCGACGAACGTCGCGCCCATGCCGATCGCCAGCGAAAACGGTTGCGCCTTCTTGTCGGTGAAGTGTCCGATCAGCGGCTGCAGCAGCGATGCCGTCACCTGAAACGCCAAGGTGATCATGCCGATCTGCGCAAAGCTCAGTGCGTAGTTATCCTTCAGGATCGGATAGACCGACGGAATCAACGACTGCATGGTGTCGTTGAGGAAATGCGACAGGCTGATGCCGCCGAGCACCAGGTAGGCCGGGCCGGTCACCGCCGCTTTCGTCTGCGCATCAGAGAGCGCGGCCGGGGTGATGACCGGCGCGACGATCGTTTCTTCGGTGACGACGACAGGCTTGTTCACAACGGAATCCGGATTCGCAGCAATTGGAGCGCAGCTTTTAAGCCCGCAACCCTGCGCGGACCACCGCTAATTGACCATGGCTGCGATGCAGCGCGGCGCTAGGCGGCGGCAGCGTTACCCAGCGCAGTCACGATATCGTCGACGACTTCCTCGACCATCTCGCGGTCGTCGCCCTCGCCCATCACGCGGATCACCGGCTCTGTGCCGGACGAGCGGACCAGCAGCCGGCCATGGCCGTTCAACCGCTTTTCCGCGGCCGAGATCGCCGACTTGACGCCCGCGGTATCGAGCGGCTTGCCGGTGCGATAGCGCACGTTCTTGAGGATCTGCGGCAGCGGATCGAAGCGGTGACAGACTTCCGAAACCGGACGCTGGTGCTTCTGCACCACCGCCAGCACCTGCAATGCCGAGACGAAACCGTCGCCGGTGGTGGCATAGTCGGAGAGGATGATGTGGCCGGACGGTTCGCCGCCGAGGTTGTAGCCGTTGGCCAGCATCTGCTCGAGCACGTAACGGTCGCCGACCGCGGTGCGGATCAGTTCGATGTCGTGGCCTTTGAGGAAACGCTCGAGCCCAAGATTCGACATCACCGTCGAGACTAGGCCCGGCCGCGCGAGCCGGCCATCTTCCTTCCAGCTTTCCGCGATCACCGCCAGCAATTGATCGCCATCGACGACATGGCCGCGCTCGTCGACGATGATAAGGCGGTCGGCGTCGCCATCGAGTGCAATGCCGATGTCGGCGCGCATCTCGCGCACCTTGCGGCTCAGCGCTTCCGGCGCCGTCGAACCGCATTCCTTATTGATGTTGAAGCCGTCCGGCTCGACGCCGATGGAAATAACGTCGGCACCCAATTCCCACAGCGCTTCCGGCACCACGCGATACGCCGCGCCGTTGGCGCAATCGACCACCACGCGCAAACCGTCGAGGCTGAGGTCGCGCGGCAGCGTGCGCTTGGCGAATTCGATATAGCGATCGTGCACGCCGTCGATGCGCTTGGCGCGGCCGAGGCCCGTGCTCTCCGCCAACCTCTTGTCGAGGTTCTCGTCGAGCAACTGCTCGATTTGCATTTCAACTTCGTCGGACAGCTTGAAGCCGGCCGGGCCGAACAGCTTAATGCCGTTATCCTCGAACAGGTTATGCGAGGCCGAGATCATCACGCCGAGGTCCGCACGCATCGATTTGGTCAGCATCGCCACGGCGGGAGTCGGCATCGGGCCGACCAGCAGCACGTCCATGCCGACCGAGGTAAAGCCCGCGACCAGCGCGTTTTCGATCATGTAGCCGGACAGCCGGGTATCCTTGCCGATGACGACGCGATGGCGATGTTCGCCGCGATGGAAAACGAGGCCAGCCGCCTGCCCCACCTTGAGCGCCAGCTCCGGTGTGATCAAACCGTTGGCGCGTCCACGAATGCCATCGGTCCCAAAATACTTGCGGCTCATCTTACCCCCAGATTGCTCAATTCAGCGCCGTTCAATCAATCTCGCCATAGACGGCCCATCCCACAGGAATACCACCCGCGGCCATCTTGACCGAAATCGGCTTATAAAGGCTTTGCTGGGGCGCTTCCTTCAAAAAATATGATAAATAATGTCCGAACCGTGATCGGCGTTCGGGCTAACGTACTCCAGAATCACGAAGATTCATACCGCAGGCGGCCCCCGCCGCCCGAATTCGGCCCCGGTTCAACTCTTGCGCTTGATATCCTTGTCCTCACGCGACGGCGGCGGCTGGGTGACGTTGACCGGATCGGAGCCGGGGAACGATTCCTCGAGTCCCTTGTCCAGCGCCTTGTCGAGCTTCTCCTTGTCGGTCTTAGGCTTTGCATCCTCGTTGGCGTCGCTTTTCGGCGGGGCGGATGTCGTGGTCATAGGCGGTCTCCGATCGTTGTGATCGGGGTCAACGTCTCCTGCCCGGAGGGGTTCCTGCGACATATGCGCGGCGCGCCCGTCCGCAGGCTAATCCTTGCGCTTGATCCGGCGATCCTGCCTGGAGGGCGCAGGTTGCGCGACGTTCACCGGGTCGGAGGCGGGAAAGGTCTCCTTCAATCCCTCATCCAGTGCGCGATCGAGCCGCCGCTTGCGAGCAGCCTCGCCGTCAGGATCGGGCTGTTTGGTCGCCCCGGAGTCCGGGACATCGGGATGGGCCATGGCATCCTCCACCGAACGAGGAATTGCAAAGCGGCCGCCGCAAAGACAATTTTGTGCGCGTGCCATCCATGCTAGATCATCTCGAAAGCCAGAAGAACAAGGGGCCCAACGTGTCATTGAAACATATTACCTGCATCGAAGATCTGCGGCAGATGCACATGCGCCGCGTGCCCAAGGCGTTCTTCGATTATTGCGATCGCGGCTCCTATACCGAAGACACGCTGCGGGCCAACCGCGCCGACCTCGAAGCCATCAAATTCCGCCAGCGCATTCTGGTCGATGTCTCCAAACGTGATACTTCGACCACGATCCTCGGCGAGCCGGCCGCGATGCCGCTCATTCTCGCGCCCGTCGGCCTCACCGGCATGCAATTCGGCGACGGCGAAATCCACGCCTGCCGTGCCGCGCAGGCCGCCGGCATTCCCTACACGCTCTCGACCATGTCGATCTGCTCGATCGAGGACGTCGCGGCGAATGTCGACAAGCCGTTCTGGTTCCAGCTCTACGTCATGAAGGACCGCGGCTTCATCAAGGCGCTGATCGAGCGCGCCATCGCCGCGAAGTGCAGCGCGCTGGTGCTGACCGTCGATCTGCAGGTGATCGGGCAGCGGCATCAGGACATCAAGAACGGCATGACGGTGCCGCCGGAGTGGAGCCTGTCGAAGCTGATCGATTTCGCCACCAAGCCGGCCTGGGTGGCCGGCGTACTGCGCGGCAAACGCCGCACCTTCGGCAACCTCGCCGGTCACATCAAGGGCATGGAGAATGTCACCCAGCTCGGCCAGTGGACCGCGTCGCAATTCGACACCACGCTGAACTGGAAGGATGTCGACTGGATCCGCTCGATCTGGCCGGGCAAGATCATCATCAAGGGCATCCTCGACGTCGAGGACGCCCGCGAGGCGGTGAAGACCGGCGCGCAGGCGCTGGTGGTGTCGAACCACGGCGGCCGGCAACTCGACGGTGCACCATCGTCGATCGAGGTGCTGCCGGAAGTCGTCGCGGCTGTCGGCGACCAGATCGAGGTGATGTTCGACGGCGGCATCCGTTCGGGACAGGACGTGGTGCGGGCGGTGGCGCTGGGCGCCAAGTCCTGCATGATCGGCCGCGCTTATGCTTACGGCCTGGGTGCGGCGGGCGGGCCCGGCGTCAGCAAGGCGATCGATCTCATCCGCAACGAAATGCTGGTGACCATGGGCCTGTGCGGCGTCAACACCATCGCCGAAATCGACGACCACATCCTCGCGGTCTAAGCAGCGGCCCCTCTCCTCGGGGCCGCACATCACCACACGCGAAACCACACGCGAATGTGTGCGGCCAACACGCAACGAAATGCCGCAACAGGCGTATGCTCCGTCATCCGGCTCATCAGGAATGAGGAGAAGATGATGCGACGGCATACGGTTCTCGCATTATGCGCGGCAGCGATCCTGGCACTCGCAGCGCCTTCCACAGCCTCGGCGCGCGGCGGTTTCCATGGCGGCGGTTTCCATGGCGGCGGCTTTCACGGTGGCGGATGGCACGGCGGCGGTTGGCGCGGTGGCGGTTGGCGCGGTGGCGGCTGGGGATGGGGCGCCGGCGCGATCGGCCTCGGTTTAGGACTGGGTCTCGCGGGTGCATATCCGTACTACGGTTACGGCGGCTATCCCTATTACGGCTATGCCGCATATCCGTACGGAGCTTACGGCTACGGCGGCTGCTACATCACCCGGCACCGTGTCTGGACGCCGTATGGCTGGCGCATTCGGCGCGTGCGGGTCTGCGAATAGGGCCAACCAGAACTCGGGGATTTGACGCGCGAGCGTCGTCCTATCATCGACGTCGTCCCTGCGCAGGCAGGGACCCATACGCCGTAGCGCCAATGAGCGATGAAGGCCGTCGTGATTGTCTGCTCACCGCAACAACCGCGACAGGGATTCTGGGTCCCTGCCTGCGCAGGGACGACACAGCCTAAAATGTCCTATCCCCAGCCCAACGCCAGCGCCGTGCGATAGGTGACGAACGCGGCGATGTAGGCCAGCGACAGCATGTAGAAGAAGGTGATGAACATCCAGCGCCAGCCGCCGGTCTCGCGCTTGATGACGGCGAGCGTCGACGCGCATTGTGGCGCGAACACGTACCACGCCAGGAACGCCATCGCCGTCGCCAGACTCCATTTGCCCGCCAGCACGTGACCGATCTGCTCGGCGGCTTCCTTGCCGCCTTCGATGGCATAGACGGTGCCGAGCGACGCCACCGCCACTTCGCGCGCCGCCATACCCGGGATCAATGCAACGCTGATCTGCCAGTTGAACCCGACGGGCGCCAGCACCGGCTCGATCCAGCGACCGATGATCGCCGCCAGACTGAAATCGATCGCCGGCTCAGTCGCACCCGCGGGCGGACGCGGGAACGATGCCAGGAACCAGATCAGCACCATCATCGAAAAGATCGTGGTGCCGGCGCGCTGCAAAAACATCATGGCGCGTTGATAGAGATTCATCAGCACGCTGCGCAGTTGCGGCAGCTTGTAATCCGGCAGTTCGAGCATGAATGGCGGCGTTGCACTTTCGCGCCAGAAGAGATGGTTGGCGACAAACGACACCGCCAGCGCGCTGACGATGCCCGTGGCGTAGAGCCCGAACATCACCAGCCCCTGCAGGCCAAAGATGCCCCACACCGGTCGATCCGGCACGAAAGCCGAGATGATCATGGTGTAGACCGGAATGCGTGCCGAACAGGTCATCAGCGGCGCGACCATGATCGTCGTCAGGCGATCGCGCTTGTTGTCGATCACACGCGTCGCCATGATGCCGGGAATGGCGCAGGCGAAACTCGACAGCAGCGGAATGAAAGCGCGGCCATGCAGGCCGGCGCCCCCCATGATGCGATCCATCAGGAACGCGGCGCGCGCCATGTAACCGAGATCTTCGAGCAGCAGGATGAACAGGAACAGGATCAGGATTTGCGGCAGGAAGACCACGACACTGCCGACGCCGGAGATGACGCCGTTCTGGATGAAGCTCTGCAGCAATCCTTCGGGCAACACGGTCGCTGAGAAGGCGCCGAGCATTTCGAACCCGGCGGCGATCAGGTCCATCGCAGGCTTGGCCCAGGCGAACACTGCCTGAAACATCACGAACAGCAGCAACAGCAGCGCGATCATGCCGGCGACCGGATGCAGCAACACCGCATCGACGCGCGTCGTCCAGTTGTCCGGCTTGGCCGGTTCGCCGACCGCAGCCTTGATGACGCGATCGGCCTCGCGCTGCGCGGCGCGCAGATCGGACACCGCAGGTGTCGTCCAGTCGCTTTCGGCGATGGCCGCGACCGGTTGCGCTGCGACCTCGTCGATACGCCGCAGCAGATCATCGATGCCGCCGCGACGGACCGCGGTGGACGTCACTACCGGGACGCCGAGTTCGGCCGACAGTTTGTCGAGATCGATCTCGATGCCGCGCCGCCGCGCGATATCGATCATGTTGAGCACCAGCAGCATCGGCCGCCGCACCCGCTTCAGTTCGATCACCAGCCGCAACGCCACGCGCAGGTTGGTGGCATCGGCCACGCAGAGCAGAAAGTCCGGCGGCGCCTCGCTGGCAAGACGCCCGAGGATAACGTCGCGCGCGATTTCCTCATCGGGGCTGCGGCCACGCAACGAATAGGTGCCCGGCAGGTCGACCAGATCGATGCGACGGCCGGATGGCGTTTGCAGCACACCTGCCTTGCGCTCGACGGTGACGCCAGCATAGTTCGCCACTTTCTGCCGGCTGCCGGTCAGCGCATTGAACAACGCGGTCTTGCCGCTGTTCGGCGTTCCGACCAGAGCAAACCGCCAGCCGTTGACTTCAGTCGCCGTCATATTGGTCAATCCGGTCAGCCGATCCGTGGCTCGATTCAAGAGAAATCATCTCGCCGCTGTGATGACCCCGGCCAATGCCGGACCGTGGGCCCCATGCGAAAGTCAAGTTACGGGCGAGGTGTTGCATGTAACATTCGTTTGGTGCTTTCGCCGCCGGATCCGCCGCGAACGTCACGCCTACTCCACCAGAATGGCCATCGCCTCGCGCCGCCGCAGCGCGATCGTCGTGCCGTTGACGCGCACCGCGATCGGATCGCGTCCGACCGGCCCCTCGTGCAGGACCTGCACCGCGGCCCCCTCGACGAAGCCCAGCTCGAGCAGCCGCCGCTCGATCTCGGCAGCGGAGATACCAAGATGACCGCGACCGACCGCGATTGCCTTGATAAGGCCGGCGAAGCCACGCTGGGCTAACCCGAGCGGCGACGCAGCGCCGTTGGCGTGCGCCAAGGTTTTGTGTCCATTCATTGAGCTGGCATCGGATGACATGATAGCCTGTTGAACTGGACCATACGCCCGTTGCGGTCAAGACAAACAGCTTTGAAGCCTTCAGATTAGAATGCTTATAAGTGCGTGGCGCACGATGCTCCACGGCTACGCGGCAGCCATCGAGCCCGTCTCCGCATTCAGGCAGACGTCGGCGGCGGCTGCAGATCGGCCTCGACCAAGGCCCGCAATTCCGGCGTGACTTGCGGCCGCCGGCCGAACCACAGTTCGAATCCGCGCACCGCCTGATGCAACAGCATGCCGAGACCGTCGGCGGTGCGCAGCCCGCGGGCACGCGCGGTGCGCAGTAGATAGGTCTCCAGCGGCACGTACACCAGATCGGCCACCGTCGCCTGCGGCGGCAGCCGGCCGACATCGATGGCCAGCGGCGGCTGGCCCTTCATGCCGAGCGAGGTGGTGTTGACCAGCAACCCCGCGCGCGGCAGCACGTCATCGATCTGCGCCCACGCCAGCGGCAGCACTCTGGCGCCGAACTGATCGGCGAGCGCTTGCGCCCGGCCGATGGTGCGATTGGCGAGATGGACGCGCTTGACGCCACGCTCCAGCAAGCCGAACACCACCGCGCGCGATGAACCGCCCGCTCCGAGCACCAGCGCATCCTCGGCGCTGTCCCATCCCGGCGCGCAGGCATCGAGATTGTTGATGAAGCCTTCGATGTCGGTATTGGTCGAGCGCAACGTATCGCCGTCGTACCACAGCGTATTGGCGGCGCCGACGGCGCGGGCGCGCTCGTCCGGCACGGTCAGCGCCAGTGCACGCTCCTTGTGCGGAATGGTGACGTTCGCGCCGACGAAGCCATGCGCCGACAGATGCAGTACGAATTCGGCGAAGCCTTCCGGCGGGATCGCCTCGATGCTGTAACCGCCGTCGATGCCGAATTGCCGCAACCAATAATGGTGAATCAGCGGCGAGCGCGAATGCGCCGCCGGCCAGCCGATCAGACAGGATGCGCGCGTTTTGCTCATGGTCGGGTTCAGGTATCCGGCTGCGATCAAGGTTGCCGATCACATCACGCGACCGGGATCGCTTGTCAATCGCCATTGCCGCGGCGCACCGCCCGCGCCGTCGCTGCGGTCAGGATCGCGCTCAATGCCAGGGACAGCGCCGCGGCAAACCAGATCGCATCCAGACCGCTGCGATGATAGGCCAGCGCGCCGAGCACGGCGCCGACCACCAGCGCGGCCCACAGCAGCAGATTCGGCATCCACCCCCAGCGATCGCCGCCGGTCAGGGCGACGGCGACAAACTGGCCGACCTTGACCAGCGCGCCGGTCATATAGGTCAGGCCGAGACCGGAGCTGCCGTCGATCTGAAACACGGTATTTTCCAGGCCCATCGCCACGACGATGACGGCGATGGCTACGCCGGAGTGGCCGATATGATTCAGGACGACGGCCGCGCACAACAGCACCCCTTCAACAAAAAGGATCGCGGCCTGACAATACGGGCTGCGGCTGCGCACGATCAGGCTGCCGATGGCGGCGCCAACGACGAACACCGCGATCAAGCCCAGCGCCTCGAGCGAATTGAACCAGTCGCCATCGGCCAGGCTGACGCCGAGCCGGGTCGAGTTGCCGCTCATGAACGACACGAACAGCCCGCCGAGATGAATAAAGCCGATGCCGTCGACATAACCGGCCAGCGCGCTCAATGTGCACGCCAGCGCAATATTGCTGCGCGAATCCAACATCCTCGGAACTGCCCCCGCGGAACGTGCCGCCGTCGCGGAGATTCGACAGCGTGGCGGAAGCTTATTCAGCGCCGAAGCTTCAGCGCAAGGCCGTCACGTTGGATGTCTGTGCGGGGGCCATGGCTGACTTGACGTCAGCGACCGCGCGCGAAATGCTCTCGCGGTATTTCGCCAGCGGCGGCCGTACGCCGTAGGTCAAGAGTGTGCGTCGCACCGCCGGCGACGCGCCGGTGATGAACAGCCGCACACCCTGCCGCTTGGCCTTCAACGCCATGCGATGCATGGCGTTGGCCGCGGTGGAATCCAGCAACGGCACCGCAGCGAAATCGATGATGAAAGCCTTGTGCCGGTCGGCGATGCTATCGAGCACGGCACCCACGGTCGATGCCGCGCCGAAGAAGAACGCTCCTGTGATGCGATAGACGACGACATCGGGGTCGGTCGCCAGACGAGAGTCGTACGGCACGCGCGCGCCGTTGGCGTCGTCGGCGCGGTCGTCGGCGGCAATCGGCAGACCCGCCTCGATGCCGGTGGCCTCCGCCATGCGATGGATGAACAGCACCGCGCCCAGCGCGAACCCGACCAGGATGCCTTCGGTAAGATCGCGAAACACCGTGAGCAGGAAGGTGGCGAGCAGCACCGTGGCGTCGCCCCACGACGAGCGCAGCAACGTCCAGAACTCCTGCTTCTCCGCCATCGTCCACGCCACGACGACGAGCACCGCCGCCAGCGAGGACAGCGGGATGTAGCTCGCCAGCGGCGCGGCGATCAGCATGAACAGCAGCAGGAACGCCGAATGCATCATGCCGGCAATCGGCCCGCGCGCACCGGCGCGCACGTTGGTCGCGGTGCGGGCAATCAGCCCGGTGACGCAGATGCCGCCGAACAATGGCGAGGCGATATTGGCAACGCCTTGCGCCACCAGCTCGCAGTTCGACCGATGCCGCCGCCCCGTCATGCCATCGGCCACCACCGCCGAAAGCAGGGATTCGATCGAGGCCAGCAACGCGAACGCCACCGCGTCCGGCAGCACAGCCTGCATCTTGGCGAAGGAAAATGCCGGCAGCGCCGGCAAGGGCAGCGTGTCGGGAATGCCGCCGAAGCGCGAGCCGATGGTCTCCACCGGCAACGCCAGCGCCCATGCGGCAACGGTTGCGGCAGCGACACCGATCAAAATGCCCGGCCAGCCCGGCCGCAGTTTCTTCAGCACAACCATCACCGCGATGGTGATCGCCGCCAGCAATGTTGCCGCCATGTTGATGCTGCCGACCGCACGGCCCAGCGCCTCGAGCTTCGGCAGCAGTTCGCTCGGCTCCTTGCCAGGCAAGGTGATGCCGAACAAATCGTGCAACTGGCTGGCGAAGATGATGACGGCGATGCCGGCGGTGAAGCCCACCGTCACCGGATAGGGAATGAACTTGATGTAGGTGCCGAGCCGCAGCAAACCGGCGGCGATCAGGAACGCACCGGCCATCATCGTCGCGAGGATGACGCCATCGACGCCGTGGCGCTCCACCGTCAGCGCCACCAGCACGATGAAGGCGCCCGCCGGTCCGCCGACTTGAAAGCGGCTGCCACCGAACAGCGAGACGCAGAAGCCGCCGACGATGGCGGTGTACAGACCGCGATCCGGCGTGACGCCGGATGCAATGGCAATCGCCATCGATAGCGGCAACGCGACGATGGCGACCGTCAATCCGGCGATGACATCGGCACGCAGGTCGCCGGCGCCGTAGCCTTCGCGCAAGACCGTAATCAGTTTGGGCGTGAACAGTTCGGCAAAACTCGCCGTGCGCGGTTGCGCTATTTTCGAACGTGCCGTGGCCATCGTTGCTCCTCGCCCCTTCGGACGAAACGACGCGAGCCGGCTCAACGGTGCAATGGTCAGACGCGCGGCGGCGGTCCCGGCTGCTTCAGACGCACACCGCGCCCGCCGTCATCGCTCCGCGCATGTTCACCGATTAGGTCCACGCCCGCGCGATTCAAGGCCTCGACCACCTTGGTCAGCGACTCGACGACGCCGCGCACGTTGCCCTCACTGGCTTCCATGCGCTGGATCGTCGGCAGCGAAACTCCCGCGAGATCCGCCAGTGTCTTCTGATCGATACCGAGCAGCGCCCGCGCTGCCCGCATCTGGAATGAGGTGATCAATGCCAGAGTTCCATCTTCAAGTATTATAATTGATGTATAATACAATGACAATGATGTAAAATACATCACTTATTCGAGATCATCGATGGCTCCTAATTGATCAGGCCGGCCGCTTCGGACCGGTCATGCAGGCGCAATTTGTAACCGTCAAAGCGCTCGAACAATGCGAGATGACCGGCGAATGAACTGGGCGTGGTGCGATGCCAGTAATCCTCCGCCCATTGCAGGAATTCCGCATATGCCTCGGGCGCGGCTTCACGCCACGGACCACGCGTCGCAAGCCCGGCGCAACACACCTCCCACGGCATGTCGAGCCAGATCAGCGCCGTCGCACGCGGCAACGCCACTTCCGCCAGCCAGCCAAAGACGCCTTCGATGATCCAGCGCGGCTTACGCGCGGCGACGCGGACCAGGTCCTTGGCCTGCACCTCGTCACGCTGCGCACCGACCTTGTCGAGCCAGTGGATACGATCGAGATCGGTGGTGTGGAAGCTCGCGCGCATGGCTAACTGGCGCGCGAGCGTGCTCTTGCCCGATCCGCTGTTGCCGATGATCAGGACTCTTGGGCCAAGAGTCTCGATCATGGCGCTGCCTCATGCCGCCGCGCGATGCGCGGCAACAATCTGATCGGCGGCGCGGCCGGTGACTTCGGCCATGCGTTCGAATTGCCGTGCGAAACCGCCTGCGCCTGCCGTCGCCGAGCGCAGTTCGACGATCAGGTCGCCGATCTCGGATTCCGGCATCGAGGCACGGACGCAATCCCAGCCGTTCCAGCCATCGCGGGTATCGAAGCCAAGGATCTGCCCGCGCCGTCCGGAGAGGATGGCGTTGATCTTGGCGGTCGCATCGGTCGGGCAGACGATCTCGACCTGGTAGATCGGTTCGAGCAGCACCGGCTGGCATTGCGGCAACGCCTCGCTGACGCCGATGCGCGCCGCGGTACGGAATGCCTGATCGGAGGAATCGACACTGTGATAGGAACCGTCGGTCAGCGTCACCTGCACGTCGATCACCGGAAAGCCCAGCGGCCCGCGTTGCATGCCGTCCTTGACGCCTTCCTCGACGGCGCCGATGTAGTTCTTCGGTACCGCGCCGCCGACAATCTTCTCGTGGAATTCGAAACCGCTGCCGCGCGGCAACGGCTTGATCTCCAGCACCACGTCACCGAACTGGCCGTGACCGCCGGATTGCTTTTTGTGACGGCCGCGCTGGGTGATCGGCTTGCGGATGGTCTCCTGATAGCCGATCGCCGGCGAGTGCGAATTGGCGCTGACGCCGTAGCGATCCTGCAAGCGTTCGAGCGCGACGCGCAAATGCATCTCGCCCTGTCCCCACAGTACGATTTCGTGGCTGTCGGCGTTATGGATCACCGTCAGCGACGGGTCTTCCTCGGTGAGACGCTGCAGCGCCTGACCGAGCTTGACGTCGTCCTTGCGATCCGGCGCCGCCAATGCGAGCGCCAGCACCGGCGCTGCCGGCGCCAGCGCGATCAGGGCCGACGGCGCGGTTTTCGCGGTGCTCAACGTATCCCCGGTCTTGATGCCGTCGAGCTTGCCGAGCGCCACCACTTCACCCGCTTCGGCAGCCGGGCGCTTGCTGTCGTTGGCGCCGTTCGCCGCCAAGATGCCGGACACACGCCCGCTGCCACCACCGGACGATTGCAGCGTCGCGCCGTCGTCGAGCTTGCCCGCCAGCACCCGCGCCAGCGACAGCTTGCCGCCGTGCTGCAGATGCGTGGTCTTGAACACGCAGGCGAGCGCGTTCTTGTCCGCTGCCACACCAAGCCGCGCTGCTGTTTCGGCAACGCCGGGCGCTTCGTGGCGCAGCGCCTTCATCAACCGCAGCACGCCGTTTTCACGCAAGGCCGAGCCGAGCAGCACCGGGCAGATCTGCCCCTCGCGCAATTCGCGCGCGAGATCGTCGAACACCGCGTCGCGCGGCGGCTGAATATCGTCGAGCAATTGCTCCATCAGCGCATCGTCGTGATCGGCGAGTTTTTCCAGCATCGAGAAGCGGGCATCCTTCTCGCGATCCAGATTGCCGCCCTCGAGGGCGATGACTTCCGACGCCATGTGTTCGCGATAGACGAAGGCGCGCTCCAGCGCGAGATCGACGAAACCGCCAATCAGTTCGCCATTCCAGATCGGGATCTGCCGCAGCACCAGCGGGATGCGCGATGCCGGCTGCAATGTCGCCAGCGTCTCGCGAATGCGCTTGCTGGCCTTGTCGATCTTGTTGAGAAACAGGAAACGCGGGATCCGCAAATCTTCAAGTTCGCGCAGGATGATCTGCAACTGCGGCAGCTTGCGTTCTTCTGCTTCGCAGACGACGACGGCCGCATCGATCACCGGCAACGCGGCGCGCATGTCGTTGGCGAATTCGATCGAACCCGGACAATCGAGAAACGTATAGGTCTCACCCATGAAGTTGGTGGTCGCCGCAGTCAGGCTGACGCCCATCTTGTGCGCACGGGCCTCAGGACTTGCATCGCCGGTTGCCGTACCGGCATCGACGCTACCGGCACGCGCAATGGCGCCGGTTCGGGCGAGTATCGCTTCGAGCAGTGTGGTTTTTCCGCTTTGAAAAGGGCCCACGAGCGCAATGCAGCGTGGACCGCGGGGACTTCTGACGTCATGTCCCATTGCCGCCTCCCGATTGGAGCTCGGCCCATGATTGGGTCGGCAGCCTTGATCGTCTCAGGGGATATTGCGGTTGGCAAGCGGGAACTGGCGCGCCGAAATCAAACGTGACGGCGCGTCGCCTCAGCGGCCGGGGCGCAGTTCGAGACCCGCGAGTCCGACCGCGACGCTGATCCCGGTCGATCCCTGAATGCTGAGCGGCTGCAGGGCGATCGAATTCGCGGAGCCGCCCACCAGTACGTTGGCGCCGAGACCGACGCCGATATTCGCACTGCCCTGCGCACCGGCGTAGTTGCCGGACAGATCGCCGACACCGGCGCGTTCGACCGGCGCGAACACCGCCCACGCCAGCGACGATTGTTCGGTGATGCCGAGATCGATGCCGACCTTGCGGATGGTGGCGACATACGGCTGGTCCGGACGCCCCTCGGAATGCAGCAGACAACCGAGATTGGTGACCGAGCCAACGATGAAGCCGACGCTGGCGCCGCCGCGGCATTCCAGCACGCCGATCTGCACGCTGCGCGCCTGCTGGGCAGACGCGGCGACCGGGCTCAACATTGCGACAGCAAGACCGAACAGAACTGCACGGCGCATAACGATCTCCAGTGGCAGGACATGACGTGAAACGACGCGGTATCTTGAAACTATGACATAGCCACCGCATTCCCGCCAGAATGTCATCATCTCGCGGAATGCCCACACATAAAAAAGGCCCGCTTGCGCGGGCCTTTCAATCGGCGTCAGCGTCGCTCAGCTCTGGTGACGATGATGCTTTTTATGTTTGCGATGCTTGCGGTACTTGCGCGGCGGCACCACCTGCGCCGGACGCAGATCGACGTCGGCAATGCCTGCGGTGACGTTGAGGCCGGTCTGCCCCTGCAGGCTGAGCGGCTGCAACGAGAAGGCATTGTTCGAACCGCCAACCAGCAGGTTGCCGCCGAGGCCGATGCCGACCGAAGCGTTGGCGCCAACGCCGCCGAAATGACCGGCGAGATCGCCGCGTCCGATCTGATTGGTCGGCGCGTAAACGGCCCAGGCAAGACCGGTCTGCTGGGTGAAACCAAGGTCGAGACCGATACGATTGATCCGGGCGATGTACGGTTCGGGGCGACGCGTCGCGCTTTCGAAAACGCACTGCATTTCAGCGCTGGATCCAACGACGAAGCTGACGTTTGGGCCACCCTCGCACGTCAACACGCCGACCTGCAATTGAGACTGCGCGTTTGCCGTGGCGAACGAAGCGACCAGCATGGCCGCGCCGATACCGAAAAGTTTGAAAGTCCGCATTGAGATAAGTCTCCGTTCTTAGTTTTGGATGGCGGACGCACAGGAAGGAAGCGCCGTGTCCAAAACATGGCACTGACGCTAAAATTCCTAACAATCGCTCAAGGTTTGACCATCACGATTTGATGATCGCGCGAACGTGGTTAGCGAAGGTTTCCGCAGAAACGCTGAATGCGTTTGCAAGCTTCTTCGAGGTCCGACGTCTTGGTCGCATACGAGATGCGGAACGCCGGCCCGAGCCCGAATGCCGAGCCCTGCACCACTGCAACGCCTTCCGTCTCCAGCAGCTCCGTGACGAAGTCTTCGTCGTTGGCGATGACTTTGCCCGATGGCGCCGTCTTGCCGATGGTGCCGGCACAGGACGGATAGACGTAGAACGCACCTTCCGGACGCGGGCAATCGATACCTGTCGCCTGATTGAGCATCGCCACGACGAGATCGCGGCGTTCCTTGAACACCTTGTTGTGCTCGGCGATGAAGTCCTGCGGTCCATTGAGCGCTTCGACGGCGGCCCACTGTGCGATCGACGACGGGTTCGACGTCGATTGCGACTGAATCGTCGCCATCGCCTTGATGAGCTGCTCCGGCCCGCCGGCGTAACCGATACGCCAGCCGGTCATGCAATAAGCCTTGGAGACGCCATTCACCGTCAGCGTGCGGTCGAACAGTTTCGGTTCGATCTGCGCCGGCGTGGTGAATTCGAAATCGTCATAGACGAGGTGTTCGTACATGTCGTCGGTCATCACCCAGACATGCGGATGCTTCAGCAACACGTCGGTCAGAGCCTTCAGCTCGGCGCGCGTATAGGCCGCGCCGGTCGGGTTCGACGGCGAGTTGAGAATGAGCCACTTGGTCTTCGGCGTGATGGCACGCTCCAGCGCGTCCGGCTGCAGCTTGAAGCCAAACTCCGCCGTGCACACCACCGGGACGGATTCACCGCCGGCCAGCGCCACCATATCGGGATAGCTGACCCAGTACGGCGCCGGGATGATGACCTCGTCGCCGGGGTTCATGGTGGCCACCAGCGCGTTGTAGAGCACCTGCTTGCCGCCGGTGCCGACCGTGATCTGCTTGGGCGTATAGGTCAGCCCGTTCTCACGCTGAAATTTGCCGATGATGGCCTGCTTGAGTTCCGGCGCGCCGTCGACGTCGGTGTACTTGGTCTTGCCGGCCTCGATGGCGTGGATCGCCGCCAGTTTGATGTTGGCCGGGGTGTCGAAATCCGGCTCGCCGGCGCCGAGGCCGATGACGTTGCGCCCGGCCGCTTTCAGTTGCCGTGCTTTAGCTGTGACCGCGATGGTCGCGGACGGCTTCACACGAGCCAGCGAGGCGGACAGGAACGACATCATTTTCTCCTTGCAAGCGTCGTGAACCAGCGATTCCACGACCTGTTCTGAATGGGATCGCGGCACCTTAAAGCGCCCTACGCTGCACCGCAAGAAACTTCCGCGCACCGCTTGGTGATCTGACCCGTCGTCGCAGCATGCCTTGGGGAATGCCGATCACGTGAACGGGCGCACGCCGTCGTGACCCGTCATCGGCGGCATTGCTGGCAAGATATGCCGCAACAGCCTGCCGCAACAGCGGCTTTCAACTTTTCCAGTTGCGGGGGGTTGCGACCGGCGGGCGCGGCCATCATTGTTGAGCCGCGTTGCGGGCGGACAGGCCGGGGCGCTCCGGCGACAGGTGAAGCGACGCGATGTACAAGCTTTATTCGATGCAACGCTCCGGCAACAGCTACAAGGCTCGCCTTGCGCTGGCGTTTCTCAATACGCCGTACCGTGCCGTCGAGGTCGATATCCTCACCGGCGAGAGCCGGACGCCGGATTTCCTCGCCAAGAATCCGAGCGGTCAGGTGCCGCTGCTGGAGGTCGAGGACGGCCGCTATCTCGCCGAGTCCAACGCCATCCTCTGGTACCTCGCCAACGATACGCATCTGCGGCCGGAATCCCGTATCGGCCGCGCCGAGGCGCTGCAATGGATGTTCTTCGAACAGCACGCGCTGGAGCCGAACATCGGCGCCGCCTATTTCTGGCTGGTGCTGGTCCGCGGCGGCCGCGAATTGCAGACGCATGCGCTGGACGACTGGATGGAACGCGGCTACGCGGCACTGCAGGTGATGGAGAACCACCTCAAGACTCATGACTACTTCGCCGCCGGGCAACTGACCGTCGCGGATATCGCGCTGTACGGCTACACCCATGTCGCCGAGCAGTGCGACTTCGACCTTGCCACCTTCCCCGCCATCCGGGCCTGGCTGCGCCGGGTGGAGCAGACGCCTGGCTTCGTCAGCATGGAATGGCGGCTTGCCGCGGCCGACAACGAGGCCGAAGCCTGAGCGTGGGGAATAGCGGGCAAAACCCGGTCCCTGGCCATGATTTGGCCCATTTTGACGCTCCGCCGCCAAAATCTCGCCCTTGACCTTGTGCAAATTCCCTCGTGTGGGTGATTCGCCCGCGAGATGAAGGATTTACGACCATGATGCGGTCGCGCGGCGCCCGGCCGGGGTTTGCTGAGACATCCGCTCCCGTTGCCTGCTCACGGCTGACTCACGCCGTTGCGGCATCGCTGGCGATTGCGCTCTCGGTTTGCCTGACGGTGACGCTCGCCATGCTCGCGGTCAGTCCGCTCACGCTGCTGCCGGCCTGAGGCGTATCGACTGCCGGTCCAAAATTCGGCCGCACCGAACCGGCGCACGACTGACTTCGTTCAACGTATTTTCCGCTCAACGACGGTCTCCCTGACGGAGATCCGAGGCAGGACACCGGCCGATGAAGGCTCCCGTTCTATGGGTCACCGGAACGCTGACGGCGGCGATCGCCCTGACGGGATCGCTGCTGGTCATCACCGCAACCCGCGGCGCCAGCACATCGTTCGCATCGAGCGCCGGGCAACTCGACGTGCAGACCGTCGCCAGCGGACTGGTCCATCCATGGGCGCTCGCGTTCCTGCCCGATGGACGCATGCTGGTGACGGAACGGCCCGGACGCATGCGCATCGTGTCCGGCAGCGGCCAGCTTTCACCGCCGCTCAAAAACGTCCCCGAGGTGTGGGCATCCGGCCAGGGCGGCCTGCTCGATGTCGTGACCGACACCAGCTTCAAGCAGAACAACACAATCTACTTCTGCTTCGCCGAGCGCACGTCGGGCGGCGGCCGGACCGCCGTGGCGCGCGCGAGGCTTGCGGAAGGCGACGTGCCGCGTCTCGACGATGTGAAAGTCATCTTCCGTCAGCAGGGCCCACTCTCCAGCGGCAATCACTACGGCTGCCGTATCGCGCAGGCTCGCGATGGCAACCTGTTCGTCACGCTCGGCGAACATTTCAGCTATCGCAACGAAGCGCAGAATCTCGACAACCATCTCGGCAAGCTGATCCGCATCGCGCCGGATGGCGCGGCGCCGAAGGACAATCCATTTGTCGGGCGCGATGACGCCAAGCCGGAGATCTGGAGCTACGGCCATCGCAACGAACAGGGATTGGCGATCAATCCGGCCTCCGGCGAGTTATGGGAAATCGAGCACGGCCCGCGCGGCGGCGATGAGGTCAACATCATCGGCAAGGGCAAGAATTACGGCTGGCCGGTGATCGGTTACGGCATCGATTACAGCGGCGCGAAGATTCACGAGAGCACCGCCCACGAAGGCATGGAGCAGCCGATCAAATACTGGGTGCCGTCGATCGCGCCGTCCGGCATGGCGTTCTACACCGGCAAGCTGTTTCCGAAATGGAATGGCAGCCTGTTCACCGGCGCGCTGGCCGGCAAGGCGTTGGTGCGGCTCTCGCTTAATGGCAACACCGTCACCGGTGAGGAACGTTTGCTGCATAATCTCAACGAGCGCATTCGCGACGTGCGGCAGGGGCCGGACGGCGCGCTTTGGCTGCTGACCGACAACGCCGCGGGTCGCGTTCTGCGGGTATCGCCGGCGGGACCGTAACCATCTGTCGCGACGGCGCAGAAGCGTCATCGCGATGGAATTGAATCGAATCGCATCAACTCCTGCGCGCATGATTTACGAAGCGTTAGCGTTGACGCCAAATCACGCTGCGAAACTGTGAACAACTTAACCGCCGCTGCGGTTAAGTTCCCCCAGATCAAAGGTTTGTCATGCGCATCGACTGGCGTGCATTATTTGGTCCGGTGATGACAGCGACGATATCGCTCGCTGCGATTGTCGCTGACCACAGCCTGTTGGCCGTTCCCAATCCGGCTCCCCTGCAAGTCTGCATCGTCGCGATCGCCGCGGCCTTGAGCGGCGTGGGGCCCGGACTCGTCAGCGCGGTGATTGCAGTTGCCACCACCGCCGTATTCCTGTTGCATCATGGACCGATCACCGGACTTGATAGCGCCAAGCTCATCCGCCTGATCCTGCTCGCAGCAACGGCCTCCACCACGGCCATCGTCACCGGCATGTTGCGCAAGAAGATGATGGACGCCATCGAGCGCCAGCGGCATCGTCATGCCACAGCGACGCGCCTTGCCGCGGCACTCGACCAGGTCGATATCGGCATCGTGTTGCTGGATTCGAATACGCGCGCCGAGTTCATCAACCGCGCGTTCCGCAAAGCTTTTGCCTTGCCGGACGCCAAAGCCGACAGCAAGCCGCCGTTCATCGCCCTGATGTATCACGGCCGCGATGCCGGCTGTTACGAACTGCCGGAAGACGAACTCAGCCACTTCATCGCCGAGCGCACCGAGAAGATGCGCGCTGGCGATTCCACGCCGATCAATATCAAGCTCTCCAACGGCGAAGTCATGCGCTTCAGTTGCACGGCCCTGCCGGACGGCGGCCGCATGCTGGCCTATACGCCGGTCACCGATTTGATCCGCCACACCGATGATCCGGCCAACGCCGAATATTATCGCTCGCTGCGCCAGACCGGCGGCCTGTTTCCCGTCGCCAATCTGCGCGCCGCCGAGTAGCGGCGCAGGCTGCAGCCGCTGTGGACAAGTTGCATTGTCATCGACCCGCAACAAAACGGCGCTAGCGTCACGCTGCGCACGGTCCCTTCCCCCCGTCCCGGATCATATGCGCCCGCGGTCCCAGTCAGTGCCCACTTGGCCGGGGCCGCGCTTTTTTGCGCAGATGCCACGACTTGGACGTACCGTCACTCAAACGCGATAATCCCGGCAGGCCATTGCCCTGTCGAGCAAAATCGGGCTAACGAGCCGCCCATGATCCGCTTCGCCCTCGTCTTCGTCACGCTGCTGCTGCTGACGCTGTTGTTGCTGCCCGCGCAACTGCTCGGGCTCGCGTTGGGTTGGCGCTGGCAACGCAGCATCCCGCGCTTCTATCATCGCGTCCTTTGTGCGCTGGTTGGCGTGCGCGTGCATCAGGTCGGGCGCGTCACCGACGAGGCGCCGGTGCTGATCCTCGCCAATCATGCGTCATGGCTCGATATCTGCGTCATCACCGCCGTCACCCCGGTGGTGTTCGTCGCCAAGCATGAGGTGGCGCGCTGGCCGCTGTTCGGCTGGCTGGCGCGGTTGCAACGAACCGTGTTCATCGACCGCGAGCGGCGGCAGAAGACCGGCGCGGCGACCGAGCAAATCGCCGGACGGCTGCTTGGCGGCGACGCCGTGGTGCTGTTCGCCGAAGGCACCTCCAGCGACGGCACGCGCATCCTGCCGTTCAAGTCGGCGCTGATCGGCGCGGTGCATCACGCCCTCGGCGCCTCGACACAACACAGCCGGATCACCGTGCAACCCTTGTCGCTGGCCTATACCCGTTTCGACGGCCTGCCGATCGGACGGGCGCTGCGCGAGCGCGTGGCGTGGTACGGCGACGCCGCCCTCATCCGGCATTTCATCGGCGTGCTGGCCTCCGGCGCCATCGACGTCACCGTCACGTGGGGCGACGCGGTGGCGCTCGATATCACCACCGATCGCAAGGAGATCGCGCGCAGTGCCGAGGCCTCGGTGCGACGCATGACGGTGGCGGCGTTGCGCCCGACGCCGAGCGACGTCGCGCAGCCGGTACGCTGATCGATCGAGCCGCGCGGGAGTTATGCCGAAGCGCCGCTTGCGGCCGCGGGAAGCGCACGTCACACTCTCGGCTTCGGATCTTCTCCGGCACAGGACAACTCCATGCAGTTTCGCAATCTCGGCAGCTCCGGCCTGCGCGTTTCGGCGGTCGGCATCGGCTGCAACAATTTCGGCCAGCGCACCGATCCCGAGACCTCGCGCAAGGTGATCCACAAGGCCGTCGATCTTGGCATCACGTTGTTCGACACCGCCGATATTTATGCCGGGCGCGGCGGTTCCGAGACTGTGCTTGGCGACGTGCTCGGCGACCGCCGCAAGGACATCGTGCTCGCCACCAAATTCTCCAAGCCGATGAGCGACGACGGCAGCAAGCAGGGCGCGTCGCGCCGCTACATCATGAGCGCCGTCGAAGACAGTCTGCGGCGGTTGAAGACCGACTACATCGATCTCTACCAGCAGCACGATTACGATCCGCTGACGCCGATCGAGGAGACGTTGCGCGCGCTCGACGACCTCGTGCGGCAGGGCAAGGTGCGCTACATCGGCAATTCGAATTTTCCGGCATGGCGCATCGCTGAGGCGGAATTAACCGCGCGCGCCGCCAACACCGCGCGCTTCGTCTCCTGCCAGGATGAATATAGCCTGCTGGTGCGCGACATAGAGAAAGACCTGCTGCCGGCCGCACAGGAATACAATCTCGGCCTGCTGCCGTTCTTCCCGCTGGCCAGCGGCCTGCTCACCGGCAAATATCAGCGCGGCGCTGCAGCGCCCGCCGACACGCGCTTTGCCAAGGCCCCCGCTTTGCGCGACCGGTACGTCACGCCGCGCAACGAGGACATCGTCGAGCAACTTGTTGCGTTCGCCAAGGCGCGCGGCCACAGCATGCTGGAACTGGCCTTCTCGTGGCTTGCATCGCGGCCGCAAGTGTCGAGCGTCATCGCCGGCGCCACCCGCGTCGAGCAGGTCGAAGCCAACGTCAAGGCCATCGACTGGACATTGAGCGCGGAAGAGTTGGCGGAGATCGATCGGATCACGCTGGGATAGAACGTTCGTCAATTGCCGTCATTGCGAGGAGCGTAGCGACGAAGCAATCCAGCGCCCTACTTCGAGAATCCTGGATTGCTTCGCGGCGCTCGCAATGACGAAGGGATAAAGCCGCCTACACCACCAAGCCCTGCGCAGGTTTGACCATGGCGCTGTCGGGAAACACAGCGCTTGCCAGCACGCGTTCGCTGACGCCGAGGTGATCGTGCAGCGCGCCCTTGAGGATGGCGCGCAAATCGGTGGTCGGGGCCAGATCACGCGCCTGATAGAGATTGGCCGCTTTCAAGCCGGGCCAGTCGGCGATGACGCGACCGCCATTCACCGCACCGCCGGCCAGCAACGCGACAGTGCCGGTGCCGTGATCGGTGCCTTGCGTGCCGTTGATCCTCGCGGTGCGGCCGAACTCGGTGGCGATGACAATCACGGTATCGCGCCAGTGGGCGCCGAGTCCGCTCTCGAATTCGCCGAGCGCAGCATCGAGCCCCGACAGCAATTGCGCCAGACGCCCCACCGGGCCGCCTTCATTGGCGTGGGTGTCCCAACCGTCGAATGCCAGAGCGGCGATGCGCGGACCATCGTCCTCGGCCATCAGCTTTGCGACGCCGCGCGCGGTGAGTTGCATGGCGCCAGCGCCATTTTTCGGCCTGGCGCGCATGTCATCGCCACGAGCCGCGATCTTGTCCAACTGCAAACCTTGCGACAGTGCCGTCGCCAGCGCCGGATCGCGATGCCGGTAAAGTTCGTACAAGCGCATCGCTGTGTCGTCGGCCGCTTGCGGCAGATTGACCGGCGCCCAGCTCACCGTCGGCGCGGCGCCGCGCAGCACCAGCGGCGTGGTGGCGCCGACGCCGAGACCGCTCATCACCCGTTCGCCGCGCGGCAACGCGCCGAGCGCGCGATTGAGCCAGCCGGATTGTACCCGCCCCGGCCCGGCGAAACCGCTCTCGAGTACATCCTGCCCGTCGAAGTGCGAACGCTCGCGATACGGCGTCGCCACCGCATGCACCACGGCTGCGTGCTTGTCCTTGTACATCCGGGCGAACTGCGGCATCGCCGGATGCAGCGCAAAGAACGCGTCGAGTTCGATTGCGGGCCGTGCACCGTCGCGCGTCAACGCGATCGATCCGTGCAGGTCGGCGTAATCCGGGTCACCGACCGGGGCGACAGTGGCGAGGCCATCTAGCGCGCCGCGCAAGATGATGGTGACGAAGCGCGGATCGCGTCCGTCGGCAGCGCGCGCGAACTTCGGCAAATAGGCCCAGGCTGCGAACGATGCGCCGCCGAGCAGCAGCGCGCGGCGCGTAATCGACAACGATGTCCGGCTCTCGCAGCACTCCATCGCTACCTCCTCTGGAATTCCGGCGACATCAATAGCAACGCAAAAGCCTGTTGCCGCGTTTCGGCGCGCGCAATGGTCTGGCGCGTTTCGCTCGACGCGGCATCGGCGGCCATCAGATCCAGCATCTCGCGCGGGTCCATGCTGTCGCCGATGCGCGACGACACCTGCGCGGCGATATCGAGCCGCAGCTTCATTTCCTCAGGCGCAGCCCACACCGCGTTGCTGTCGGCAAAGCCATTCGGCCCGGCCGGTGTCCACAGCGGCTGGCCGAGAATATTGAGGCCGCTGAGATAGCGGCCGGGATCTTCCGGCACCCGCGCCATCAGCCGCCCGGTGGCGATGAGAAATTCGTACGGCGAGCGCATCTTGTTCAGCGGAGTCTGCCACGCCTCGTCCGACTCGATCAGCGCCAGCGCCAGCGCCTTGAGGTCGCCGTCGGTTTTGCTGAAAGCATCCTGCAGCCGCGCGACCAATCGTGGCGGTGGATCGTCGGCCACGAAATGCCGCGCCAATTTGGTGGCGATGAATTTTGCCGTCGCCGGCTGCCGGGCGATATCGACCAAGGCCTTCTCGCCCTGCGTCACGCCGGTGTCGGGATAATTTTTGCCAAGCAGCACCTGTGTGCCCGGCTCGTGCGCGTTGACGTTGAATACGAAAGTTCCCGGCACACCAAGGCGCCCCTCCCGCCCGGCGAAGGTCCAGCCGGTGATGATGCGCGCCAGCGACGTGACGTCGGCCTGCGTATAGCCGCTGCCGACGCCGAGCGTATGCAGTTCCATGATCTCGCGCGCCAGATTTTCGTTGAGCCCGCGCTTGCGCCGTTGCCCGGCCTGCGAGTTCGGGCCGATCGACTGCTGGTTGTCGAGAAAGAACAGCATCGCCGGATGCTGTTCGACGGCTTTCAGCATGTCGGCAAAGCGGCCCAGCACATGCGGGCGGATCGCTTCGCGTTCGTAGGCACCGGCCCAGATGCGTGCCAGCGGACCCTTGTTGGCGGAGATGCAGAAATGGTTCGACCAGAACGTCACCAGCCGTTCGACGAAACCGCACTCGGCCAGCGTCGCCCGCTGGATGCGCGCCAGTGCCTCGGCGCGGTAGGTCTTCTGGATCACATTGAGCGGCGGCTTGGTAGGCGGCAATCGCGCGTCCGGTTTCATGACGTCCGCGCCGGTTACCGACGGCATTGTCTCCGGTTTGGCGGACGCCCCCATGGTCGCAGCCGAGGTTTCGGGCGCGGGTTTCGCCGCCGCCTCGCGCTGTTGCTTGAGGTCGAATTGATAGGCGTACTGAACCGCGGCCAGCGCCGGACTGGGTTGCAACCCCGGCGCTTCCAGCAACGCCGCAGCCGGCCGCGCGAGTTCCACCTTGACGAAACCACGCGGGTCCGACGCCGCGTTGGTGAAATCGCCCGAGGCGCCGCCGCGTGCGCCGAAGCCGAACCGATGCAGCGCGACGAGAGCGGCTTGCGGATCGCGAGTCATCGGACTAACCCTCTTGGCGCTTGCGCAGGACGGCGGGCGGACCGAACTATACCGCCTCCGGATATGAACCCGCGATGAAAATCGCCAGCAGGTCTGAGCCCGATCGATGACGCAGCCGTCGCCCGCAACAACTCCCCTTCCGCGCCGCCTTTCCTGCGCGCGGTGCGGCACCGCGTTCGATTGCGGCCTGTCGACCGAGTGCTGGTGCGGCCAGGAAACCGCGCGGCTGCCACTGCCGACCTCCGGCACCGGCTTCGCCGACTGCCTGTGCCGCGATTGCCTGCGGACGGTGGCGATGGGCGCCAGCGCGCGCTGGCAGATCGGCGCCGTGCTGCTCGACATGGACGGCACGCTGCTCGACACCGAACGGGTCTATCGCAGCAGCCTGATCAACGCGCTGGCCGACCTCGGCTACGCCGACGGCACCGCCATCGCACATGCCATGGTCGGCATTCCGGCGGCGCAATGCGAGATCATGCTGCGCGATCACTATGGCGCAGCACTGCGGGTCGACGATGTCCGTAAGGCATTCTTCAATTACCGCGACGCCATGCTGCGCGACGGCCTGCCGCTGAAGCCCGGAACGCTCGAACTGCTCGATGCGTTGCGGGATGCGGATCGCCCGATGGCGATCGTCACCTCGTCAACGCGCCGCGCCGCCGAACATCATCTGGCGCTGGCCGGCATCCGCTCGCGCTTCGAAACGATCCTGACGCACGACGACGTGACGCACGGCAAACCCAGCCCGGATCTCTATTTGCTCGCCGCCGAGCGGCTGGGCTTTCATCCCAACGCTTGCGTCGCTGTCGAGGACTCGATACCCGGCATCGCCGCCGCGCATGGCGCCGCGACGATTCCGATCATGGTGCCGGACATCGTCCAGCCGCCCGAAGATACGCGGGCCAAATGCGCCGCGGTGCTACCCGATCTGCATGCCGTGCTGACGATGCTGCGGGATAAGGGCGTTTTCAGCGCGACCTGATTACACCGCGAAGCCCGGCGAGTTACGCGCCATGCCGCCGAATGCATCGAGCATGCGTTCACGCCAGGCGTAGACCAGATCGTCTTCCTTCAGCAGTTTGAACTCGCTGACGACGCGCGCCCACTGAAAGGGACCGAACACGATGTAATCCGCATAATTCGGCGCCGCGCCGCCGAGATAGGCTTGCGTCTTCAACGTCAGCCGCATCGGATCGAGGCTCTTGCGGAAACCCGCGACATCCTTGTCACGATTGGCGACGACCTCTTCGAGCGATTTGCCGAAGCGCGCTTCCCGCGTCTTGCGGAAGTAAGCGGCATCCTCCGGCGCCAGGTGCCCGGGGATATCGCCGACGATCAGCGGAAACATGCCACCGATCACCACCACATCGCCCCACCAGTTCAGCATGCGGCCGAGCGCACGACCGCCTTCACCGCCGAACAGCGATGGCCGATCCTGATAGGTATCTTCGAGATAGTTGGCAATCGCCCAGGAATCCGCCACCGAGGTTTCGCCGTCGATCAGCACCGGCACCTTCTCCGAATTGTGCGGAGCAATCGCGCCCTTCTCGGTGAAGCGCCAGGGAATCGACGCGGTGTCGAGCTCCTTGTGAGCCAGCGCCATGCGGGTGCGCCAGCAGAACGGGCTGAACGGCCGTGTGGCGTCGGTGCCGACCAGTTCGAAGAGTTTGCGAGACATTGAACAGACAGATCCTCAATTGAAACCATTTGCATCGACACATGCGTCCGTGTCGCGACCTCATCCCGATGAGCGACCGCTTGGTCGCATCGCGAAGGTTGAAGGAGCGACGCAGCTAGATCACCTCATGGTTCGAGACGCAAGGCTACGCCTTGCTCCTCACCATGAGGTTTGCCGTTGTCGACCTCTCCCCGCAAGCGGGGCGAGGTGAAGGAGACGTCATCAGCCCTTCACCACCGCAGCCGTCTGGCCGAACAGCAGCTTGCGTTCTTCCTCGGTACGAATGGCCGGCTGGCCGAAGTTCGGATTGACTTCCTTCGCCTTGGCGTAAGCGCGCTCAGTCGCCGGGCGCGCGGCGATAGTCTCCAGCCACCGCTTGAGATGCGGGAAGTCGTTGATGTCCTGTTCCTGATTCTTGTAGGGCACGATCCACGGATAGCTCGCCATGTCGGCAATCGAATAGTCGCCGGCGATGAATTCACGATCGGCCAACCGCTTGTTGAGCACGCCATAAAGCCGGTTGGTCTCGTTCACATAGCGATCGATGGCGTATTTGATTTTCTCTTGCGCGTAGTTACGGAAATGGTGGTTCTGCCCGGCCATCGGGCCGAGACCGCCCATCTGCCAGAACACCCACTGGATCGCATCGTAGCGGCCATAAAGATCGCTGGGGAGGAACTTGCCGGTCTTCTCGGCGAGATACAGCAGGATGGCGCCGGATTCGAAAATCGATATCGGCTTGCCACCGCCCTTCGGCGCATGATCGACCATGGCGGGAATGCGATTGTTCGGTGCAATCGCCAGAAACTCCGGCTTGAATTGGTCGCCCTTACCGATGTTCACCGGAAACACCTTGTAGGGCAGCCCGGCCTCTTCGAGAAACATCGTGATCTTGTGGCCGTTCGGCGTCGTCCAGTAATGCAGGTCGATCATCTGGCAAGTCCTTGCTTGGATCATTCATCGCGCAACGTCGCGCGCCATTTAGATGCAAATGCATTAATCTCGCCGGACCCGGTCCGAGTCAATGGCCAAATCGGCGACGCGCAAAAACGTGAGGGCTGCCACGCGTGGCGCTCAAGTCTCTTCCGCCGCCACTGCTGCAGGATCATAATCAGCGCGGTTGCCCTGTTTCATGGAGATGCCCGCCATGTTCACGCGCCGACAGGTTCTGATGCTCTCGCTGGCCGTTTCGACATTGGCTGCCACGCCCGCTTGGGCGGCACGCCTGCTCGACAGGCTTGATCCCGACAAGGATGGCACCGTCGATCTGGCTGAAGCCAAGCGCGCGGCGTCGGCCGTGTTCGACCGGCTCGACCGCGATCACGACGGCACGCTCGACGGCAGGGAACTGCGCGGGCGGCTGAACGCCAAGGACTTTGCCACGGCGAACCCGGACAACGATGGCACTATCGACAAGAACGAGTACCTCAACCTCGTCGAGCGCCGCTTCCGGGCGGCCGACCCGGATAACGATGGCACGCTCGATGCCAAGGAACTGGCCTCGCGCGCGGGCAAGGCGCTGGTGCGATTGCTGAAGTAAGCGGCCGCTGCGCTATTCGACCTTGGCCTTCCGCGGTTCGACGACTTCGAAGTCCGGCGAGAAATCGTCGAGCAAGCCGAACAATTCGCGCACCTTTAACGGATTGCCGCCGACCCAGATGTCGCCGGTCAGCACGCTGCCGAGGAAGGTGCGTTGCTTGAGCGTGATGGCATCGAGCGCCGCGCGCGTCAGCGTGATGCTGGTGTCGGCATCGTCGGACAGCTTACCGGCTGTGTGCGTCAGCGCCGAGTTCTCCAGATTCATCACATAGGTCTGGTTCAGATCGGTGAAGGTCCAGTTGATGACGATGTGCTTGCCTTCGGCCTTGGCCGCGTTCAGACGTACGCCGAGAAAGTCAAAGGCCAGATCGAGCGACACGCCTTTGAGCAGATCGGCGCTCGCCGTCGACGCATTGCTTTTCTGCACGCCGCCGCGCAACTCCGCCGCGCCGAGCAGATAGGCATTGCGCCAGGTCGCCGCCTCGCTCTGATAGCCAAGCTGTTCCAGTGCATCGGCACCCAATTCGCGCGCCGCCCGATTGGCCGGATCGGCGAACACGACTTTACTCATCACGCTCGCCACCCAACGATATTGCCCGGTTTTGAAGTCGTCGCGGGCACGCTTGAGCACCGCCTCGGCGCCGCCCATGTATTCGATCTCCTTCCTGGCTTCCTCGGCGCGCGGCAACGGATTGAGATCGGCGGGATTGGCATCGTACCAGCCGAGATAGAATTGATACACCGCCTTGGCGTTATGGCTCAGCGTTCCATAATAGCCGCGCGACGCCCAATCGTTCGACAATGACGGCGGCAGCTTCAACTGTTCGGCGATTTCGGTCGGCGTCAGGCCATGATTCAGCAGCCGTACCGTCTGGTCGTGGATGAATTTGTAGAGATCGCGCTGTTTCTTGAGAAAGCTGACGATGCGCGCATTGTCCCACATCGGCCAGTGATGCTGCGCGATCACCACATCGACCCTGTTGCCGTAACGATCGATGGCGTCGCCGATGTAACGCGACCAGCGCCGGCCGTCGCGGATTTCGGCGCCACGCAGCGTGTAGAGATTGTGCATGTTGTGTGTAGCGTCTTCCGCCATGTTCAACAGCTTGAACTGCGGAAAATAGATCAGCATTTCCGCCGGTGCTTCCGACCCCGGCACCAGATGGAATTCCATCTCGACGCCGTCGATAGTGCGCGTCTCATACGGCTGCTTGATGAGATCGTTCGGCGGGATCAACGAGATGGTGCCTTTCGACAGCGCCTTGCCCAGCCCGGTATCGATCTGCGTGCGGTCGCCAACCGGCAGCGCGCTGCCGAACTGGAACTGCGCCCGGCGGCTCATTGCGTTGCCGGCGATGACGTTCTCGGCCACGGCGTGATCCATGAAACCGTCCGGCGCGATCACCTTGACCTTACCGCTGGCGGCGTCCGCTTCCGACATCACGCCCCTGCCGCCGCCGAAATGATCGACGTGGCTATGGGTGTAGATCACCGCGACCACCGGCTTGGCCGCGCGATGCTTCACATATAGATCGAGCGCCGCAGCCGCGGTTTCGTTCGACAGCAACGGATCGATCAGGATCAATCCGCTATCGCCCTCGATGATGGTGAGATTCGCGAGATCGAGACCGCGCACCTGATAGACGCGCTCGGTGACCTTGAACAAACCATGGATGGCATTGAGTTGCGCCTGCCGCCACAGGCTGGGATTGACCGTCGGCGGCACCTGATCGCTTTTCAGGAAATCATACGGCTTGACGTCCCACGCCGGTTTGCCGCCGGGCCCGGCCACCACGCCATCCGCTAGCGTGGCGATGAAGCCGCGTTTGGCATCATCGAAATCGGTGCGGTCATTGAAGGGCAACGCCTTGACGAATCCGTCGTTGACGGCGCGTGTCGCCGGCTCGGCATCCTTCGATTGCGCCATGGCCGGCAGCGACATCAGACCAAAGCCGGTAATCGCGAGCGCCAATCCGACTACATAGCGTGATGACGTCGTCATAGCAGCCCCTCCACCCGATGATCGCCTCACGGCGCGGGTTGCCAGACTATCACCATGGCGGGGGCGCTGCGCAAATCCGATCGCCAGTTAGAAATGGTGCGATCGACACAATGTCTTCATTTCGTCATCACGACTAACGACGCCGCGACGGTATTTCCGTCAGGCAGCACAAGCGGCCTTTTATTGGCCGGAGAATCCACCCATATTCCGGCCATGGCGAAGTCTCCCGATCCGAAAAAACCCGGCAAACCTGCCAGACCCAAAACACCGAAATCCAAGGCGCATCGTCCCGAGGTGCAGCCGATCGGTCCGGCCCTGGCGGAACTGCTCAACCCGGCGATCAATCGCGGCGATGCGGGCATGGGCTCCGGCACCGGATTGCAGCCGCCGCCGGATAACTCGTGGGATCGGCGCGCTGGAGGGGAAGCAGCAGCGCATCGTGCGCGCAAGTCCACGCCGAAGAATTTCCGCGAACAGACCCCTGAACCGCCAACCATGCCACTGCGGCCGAACCCGCAACCACTTGGTGCGCGCGCGCAAGGTTTCGACGAAGCCCCGCAAGCCGAGTTCAGCACCCCGAACTACGGCACCAGCGCCACCATTCCCGCCCTCGACCCGGAACTGGCGCGGCAGCTCGGCCTGCCGACCGCGGAGGACGACGAAGCGGCGCTGGCGCGGCCACCGCGCAGCAAGATGGAAGGGCTCGGCGTGCAGGCCACCGCCGAAGCGCTGGAGAATCTGATCCGCGACGGCCGTCCCGAATTCAAGAAAGACGACGGCTCGCTGAAGGTATGGACACCGCATCGTCCGCCGCGCCCAGAGAAATCCGAAGGCGGCGTACGCTTCGAGATCAAATCCGAATACGAACCGAAGGGCGACCAGCCGACCGCCATCAAGGAACTGGTCGAAGGCATCGCGCGCAACGACCGCACGCAAGTACTGCTCGGTGTTACCGGCTCCGGCAAGACCTACACCATGGCCAAGGTGATCGAGGCGACGCAACGCCCGGCGCTGATCCTCGCGCCGAACAAGACGCTGGCGGCGCAGCTCTACGGCGAGTTCAAGAATTTCTTTCCCGACAACGCCGTCGAATATTTCGTCTCCTATTACGACTACTACCAGCCGGAAGCCTACGTCCCGCGCACCGACACCTATATCGAGAAGGATTCCTCGATCAACGAGCAGATCGACCGCATGCGCCACTCGGCAACGCGCGCGCTGCTGGAACGCGACGACGTCATCATTGTCGCCTCGGTATCGTGCATCTACGGTATCGGCTCGGTCGAAACCTACACCGCGATGACCTTCGCGCTGAAGAAGGGCGAACGCATCGACCAGCGGCAACTGATCGCCGACCTGGTCGCGCTGCAATACAAGCGCACGCAGGCCGACTTCACCCGCGGCACCTTCCGCGTGCGCGGCGACGTTATTGACATCTTCCCGGCGCACTACGAGGACCGCGCCTGGCGGGTGAACCTGTTCGGCGACGAGGTGGAGTCGATCGAGGAGTTCGATCCGCTCACCGGCCACAAGCAGGACGAGCTCGAATTCATCAAGATCTACGCCAACTCGCACTATGTGACGCCGCGCCCGACGCTGGTGCAGGCCATCAAGTCGATCAAGAGCGAACTCAAGACGCGGCTCGACCAGCTCAACGCGCAGGGCCGCCTGCTCGAGGCGCAGCGGCTCGAGCAACGCACCACCTTCGATATCGAAATGATGGAGGCCACCGGAAGCTGCGCCGGGATCGAAAACTACTCGCGCTACCTCACCGGCCGCCGCCCCGGTGAGCCGCCGCCGACGCTGTTCGAATACGTCCCCGACAACGCGCTGGTGTTCGCCGACGAGAGCCACGTCACCATTCCGCAGATCGGCGGCATGTTCCGCGGCGACTTCCGCCGCAAGGCGACGCTTGCCGAATACGGTTTCCGCCTGCCCTCGTGCATGGACAACCGCCCGCTGCGCTTCGAGGAATGGGACATGATGCGCCCGCAATCGGTCGCGGTATCGGCCACACCGGGCGGCTGGGAAATGAACGAAGCCGGCGGCGTCTTCGTCGAGCAGGTCATCCGCCCCACCGGGTTGATCGACCCGCCGGTGCATATCCGCCCCGCGCGCACGCAGGTCGACGATCTGGTCGGCGAGGTGCGCGAGACCGCCCGCAAGGGCTATCGCTCGCTCATCACCGTGCTGACCAAGCGCATGGCCGAAGACCTCACCGAATATCTGCACGAGCAGGGGATTCGCGTGCGCTATATGCACTCCGACATCGACACCATCGAGCGCATCGAGATCATCCGCGACCTACGGCTCGGCGCGTTCGATGCGCTGGTCGGCATCAACCTGCTGCGCGAGGGTCTCGACATTCCGGAATGCGCGCTGGTCGCCATTCTCGATGCCGACAAGGAAGGCTTCCTGCGCAGCGAAACGTCGCTGATCCAGACCATCGGTCGCGCCGCGCGCAACGTCGACGGCAAGGTGATCCTTTATGCCGATCAGATGACCGGCTCGATGGAGCGCGCCATCGCCGAGACCGATCGCCGCCGCGAAAAGCAGGTGGCGTACAATACCGAGCACGGCATCACGCCAGAGAGCGTCAAGAAATCGATCGGCGATATCCTCAACAGCGTCTACGAGCGCGACCACGTGCTGGTTGAAATCGGCGACGGCGGCATGGCGGACGACGCGATCGCCATCGGACATAATTTCGAGGCTGTGCTGGCCGATCTCGAAACCCGCATGCGCGAAGCCGCCGCCGACCTGAACTTCGAGGAAGCCGCGCGGCTGCGCGACGAAGTCAAGCGTCTACGCGCGACGGAAATGGCAGTCGTCGACGATCCGACCATCAAGCAGCGCGGCGTCGCGGCCAGGGCCGGCGCTTACAAGGGCGATAAGAAATACGGCGACGCGGCGAACCTGCCGGCGAAATCCAAGGTGAAGAAGCCCGATCTCGACGAGATGGGAATTGCGACGTGGCACGAGGTCAAGCCCGACCGCAAGGGCGTCGCCCGCCCGCGCAAACCCACGCTCGACGAAATGGGACCGGGACCGGAAAGCCGCATCTACCAGCCGAAATCGATGCGCGAGGGCGGCCAGGAATTCGGCGGGGTGATCAAGGACAGCGTCTCGCCGCGCTCGTCCGGCGGCGCCCCCGGACGCCGCGGCGGCTGGAAGAAACGGTAGAGAGAAGGCCGGATTGCTCCGGCCCTCACCTACTCCCTGAAAGTAATGCTTGCGGTTGGCGCCGTCATGGCGCCCGGATCGCAGGCAACAGGCTTTGAAATCTGCGCATGGAGCCGCACGGGCACAGGTCATTTGCGCCCGAGTTTCTCGCTAAGCTCCACATCGCCATGAACGACGCGCACGCCACGCTTGACGTGGGTTTCAGATGGGAATGACTTCCGCCGCTTACGAGACGTTTCGAAAGCAGGGGAGGTTTTCATGATCGCAATGCTTGCGCATGGCACACCTCCTTTGCAAAACGCGGCCAAATACCGCGCATCCTCATAACACGAAGCCAATCTCACGCAAACGCACCGTCGCGGCGACCCGACCTGACATCGGAAGCAGCGGGCCTGATTGCCATTCCCCCTCGCCGCCTGCTACGTGATCCCATCAAGGTTTCGATACTCGGGGGCATGAACAATGGCGGACGCCGATCTGGATGTGGTCATCCGGCAAATCGCGAAGCAACAGAACAAGGCGTTGATCGCTGCCGTGAAGAAACGGCGCGACCGCTACATCGGTCTCGCGAACAAGGCCAAGGACAACGCCTCCAAACAACGGCTGAAGCAGATGGCCAAGCACGCGATGGAAGAAGGCACGGCCGCCGCCAAGCGTTTGCAGATGTCCGCCGACAACGCGGCTGACAGTTACGCGCGTGCGATGCGACGGGCGGCCGAGACCATCGCGGCCCAAGGCACGCCGGTCATCAAGGTAAAGCCTTCCAAGACGGCGACCAAGCCAAAGGCCGGGAAGAAGACGAAGACCTGATTGCGAGGCAGACGCACGCCCGACGCGGGCCCCGAACTGCGATGCATGTTCGCACATGCGAGGGGTTTGCTGCATGCCGCTCGCCGCGATGCAACCCGGCTGAACACGTCGCAGCGGCACGATACTTTTGACGCCACGGATTCGGACAAGCGCTTCGGCATTTGCTATCATGCGCGGGCGTCCAGTCCACCAAATGACATGAGGAGAATGTCATGGCCAAGGGTCAGATGCGTAGCAATAAAGAGAAGAAGAAACCGAAGGCCGCGAAAAATCTGCGAAAGGGTGGCGCGACACCGTCGCCATTTCCTTCGCTGAAGACGTCGATCGGCGAAAGCTCCCATCATCGGAAGACCTGATCGCGCGACGCGATTAGGCGAACGCCACTGATACATTACACGACATGCGCGGATGTCTGTCACGCGCTGCCGAACACTGGAGGACTTGCGCACATTTGCCGCGTTTTGAATTCACTGCACTAACAAACCGGCAACCTTTTCCGCGACATTCCGTGCTTGCGGCGTGCGGTTCGGCAGGAGATGCGGCACAACACCGAGAAGGCTTGGCCTGCGGAGATGCCCATGGACGGCGACAACAATCAGCAACGCGTACTCGATTTCATTCGTGCCTACTACGAGGGCGACAGTGACGCGGCGCTCGCGTGCTGTGCCGACGACTTCGATACGATTACCTACGCGCCGATCGAGCTGTTTCCGCATCTCGGACACAAGCATGGCAAGGCTTGGGTGTCCGAAGCCATCGCCATCCAGCAAATGCGTTACATCGAACGCCATCACGACGTGATTTTCATCGCCGCCGACGGATCGCGGGTGGCGACGATGACTCGGGCGGCGCTGACCAAGCGCATCGACGGGCGCGTGGTGCAGATTGACGTGGCCGAATTCTTCAAGCTGCGAGACGGGCTCATCACCGAGCACCGGTCGTTCTTTGATTCGTTCGACCTCGTGCAGCAACTGCTGGGCCACGACCTCACCGCGGGTTTTGCCGCCACCGTGGGAGGCGCGGTGCATCGGTAACCGGGCATTCACGCCCCCGGCGCCGTTAATGGCAACCGTTTCGGAATGAACGGGCAACGGTTCCATTGGCTAATAATTGAGGTTTATCAAGCGAGATCAGTGACTTATCGAGGTTGAAGCCTCGACACTTGCGCTTGCGTTTTCGGAACTCGACAGCCGAAGGCATTATCGCATTTGTGCAATGCAATATCGGCCGTTGTAATCGGTCCATTTGCCAGTATTTGACAGTTCAAACATTGAGAATCCCGCATGCGTGGCACGGCGCTTGTTTTGCGCCCCCAGGGCCGGCCTGCGTTTTAAGTTCACAGTTTCAGGATAAGTAGCGCCATGACAGAGCATAGCCTCTGGGGTTTTTCACGCGCGTTGCACCGCGCCATCAACGACCGTCAACCGGACGAGCTTGAGACCTTGATCGACGAAGACGTCGATTGGGCGATCTATGGACCGGTCGATATGTTCACTTTCCTCGGCGCCCGGCGCGGCAAGGCAGCCGTGCTCGACGTCTGCCGGCAGATCGCTGAAACCGTGCGCGTGCATCGTTTCGAGCGCGAATCGATCATGCTGAGCGAGAACAGCGCCGCATCGATGATGCGCTATTCGCTGACCGCTCTGGGATCCAACCGCCCGATCAGCCTGCGTGTCGCCCACTTCGCTCAATTCAAGTCCGGGCGGCTGTACAGCCTCCGCGTGCTGGTCGATACCTTCGACCTGATAGAGCAGGCGCTCGGCAGCCCGATCCATCTGCCCAAAATGGCCTGATTTAGGCCCGGCGGCCTGCCACGGGAGTCGGCCATTGGCCGACCTTCCCGCCTGCGTCGGCCGGCCCCGAAGAAGACGGATCGCGGGGGCCAGGCGCGCGGTCCGGTAACCTCAATTACAAGTACCGATTGCGCGGGCGTTGCACGCGACCGCCTTTCCGGCGAAAGAATTCGGGAAAGCCGCATGTTCGGCCCCGATCTTGTCAAATTCCACTGACCTTATATTCCAAGACTCCGTCGTGCGGGAGGCCCGCGCTCGCTCAATGCGAAAAGGAAAGCCGATGAGTTCAAATTTGTCTGAAAAAGTTGAATCGATTGAATCCGATAACAACCTCGCCGCGGTCTCCGAGGTCGAGGCTGGCATTCGCGATTTCGTCCGCAATGACGTTGCCTATCTGCGCCGTCCGGCGGCCACTCCGTCCGCGACCGACGCCCCGCTGGACGTCAATGCCGACGCGACCGTCAACAACGTCAACTCGCTGATCCAGCGTGTCGCCGGCACCTCGCTGGCCGAGATCGAGAATCTCGTGGCTGAACTGGAAGCCCTGCGCGACCTGCTGCATAACGAAGGTCAGCGCGTCCAGCGCGAGATCGCCGGCTACGCCCAGTTGAGCCAGGCCGCGATGAAATCGACCCGCATGATTGCGGACAATGTCTCGCAATGGAAAAAGGCGGCCGAGAACCTGCGCGGCGACTAAAGCCGAGATTGCAGCGCTCTGCGCTTCGAATCATCAACCCGCCGGCTTTCGCAAGTCGGCGGGTTGTTTCGTCTGGGAGTCAGAATCCAGAATGGAGCGAGACGCAGGCGTTACCTGACGATTATCGGGCGGGTGCGCTGATGCTCACAGCGGCGTCCGGCACATAGCCGTTATCGGCATAGCTCTTCACCATGACGCCGGCGATCATCATCACCGCAACCGTCATCGATCCGAAGACGTAGCCTACCAATTTCAACCCAGTCCGATCTGCCATCATGTTCCTGCCTTGCGACGTTGTGTCGAGCGCAGCTCGCACAAGGTTCAAATCCGTGAGGGGAAAGTTGTTCCGTGCCGCCTGTATCGCTAGCCGCTGCGGCGCGGGGCGAAAGCCGTCGCCAGAATGGAATACACGGCTTCGCCGCGCTGGTTCACGCCGCTGGTTCGCGCCTGGACGATGCCCCACTCCGGCCGCTTCTCCGACGTGCGCTTGGACTCGACAACGCTGGAGAAACTGATGGTATCGCCCGCCAGCACCGGCTTGAGCCAGCGCAACTCGCGAAATCCCGGCGACGGCCCCCACACCGCGGGCTTTTCTCCGGCAGCAATCTCGGCTGCGGTCTCTTCCTTCCCCTTGGCGACCAGCAGCTTCATGCACACCGAACCGACATGCCAACCCGATGCCGCAAGTCCACCGAACAGCGACTTGCGCCCCTCCTCCTCGTCGAGATGGAATCGCTGCGGATCGAACTTCGCGGCGAACGCCTTGATCGCATCGGCGGTGAATGTGTACGACCCGAGTTCGCGACTCTGACCGACTTCAATATCCTCGAAGAAACGCATTGCCGGTTGACCTCAAGCCTGGACGCCGGCGTCGCGGCGCTTGACGATGACGGGCGACGTCGCCTCGACCAGCGTCTGTCCGGACGCATTGCGCACGCGCATGCCTAACGTGACGATGCCGGTTTCCGGACGGCTGCGCGAGACGCGCGCCTGTTTGACATCGACATCGAGCGTCAGATCATCGCCCGGGCGCAAAGGCGACAACCAACGCAGTTCATCCACGCCGGGCGAGCCGAGCGATGCCGTGCGATGGATGAACCCGTCGAACAACATCCGCATCATCAGCGAACCGAGGTGCCAACCCGAACCCGACAGCCCCCGCAACATCGAAAGCTTCGCCGCCTCTTCATCGAGATGCATTGGCTGCGGATCGAACTCGGTGGCGAACGCGATGATCTCCTCGCGCGTAACATGGCGTGGGCCAAATGTGCCGAAGTGGCCGAGCGGAAAATCTTCGAATGTCAGTGTCATATGGGGAAAGCCGGAGAGAGGCCTGATTGTGGCCGTTATTTGCCGCAATCTCAAGTCACGCATCTGCATGACAACGCGGCAATCTTGCTGCCTGCCATGTTGCGATGTAGAGCGTGATTGAGAGACGATGTACCTTGGCGGCGCATCCCTCCGGTCCGAGCCGCATGTTGCCGGGACGAAATCTCGGCAGCGTGTGCCATGTCAGCACCAGGCCGTGGAACCTGACACGATAGCGTGTCGTCAGGTAGCTTTCGTCGCGCTGCAATTTACCAGGAGAGCCACCGATGTTTGAATTCCGGGATCTGTTTCAGTGGGATCGCTTCATTACACCCGGCATCATCAAGACATTCTACTGGCTGGTGATCGCGCTGATTATCCTGTTCGGCATCTCCGGCGTATTTTCCGGCCTGGCGGCGATGGCGATCAGCCCGTTCGCGGGTTTCCTGGTGGTGCTCTACAGCCTCGCCGGCATCATCGTCGGCATCGTCTCCTCGCGCATCGCTGCGGAGTTCATCCTGATCGTATTCCGCATCAACGAGCACCTCGGCGCCATCCGCGACCAGGGCAGCGCGCCACGCTGACGCTTACGTATTGAAGCGGAAATGCATGACGTCGCCATCCGCGACGACGTAATCCTTGCCTTCCAGCCGCAGCTTGCCGGCATCGCGCGCGCCGGCTTCGCCATTCAGCGCGACGTAGTCGTCATAAGCGATGGTCTCGGCGCGGATGAAGCCCTTCTCGAAATCGGTGTGGATCACACCGGCGGCGCCCGGCGCCTTTGTGCCGCGATCGATGGTCCAGGCGCGCGCCTCCTTCGGCCCCACGGTGAAGTAGGTGATGAGGTGCAACAGCTCGTAACCGGCGCGGATCAGCCGGTCGAGCCCTGCTTCCTCCAATCCGAGCGTTGAGAGAAACTCGGCGCGCTCCTCACGCGACAACGTCGCGATCTCGGATTCGATCTTGGCCGAGATCACCACCGCGACCGCGCCTTCTTTCCTGGCGTAGTCGAAAACCTGCCTGGAATATTCGTTGCCTTCCGCCGCCGCGCCTTCCTCGACGTTGCAGACATAAAGGACAGGCTTCGAGGTCAGCAGGCCGAGCATGCGGAATGCCCGCTCCTCCTCCGGCTTGCGCTCGAGGAACCGCGCCGGTTTGCCATCGCGCAAAAGCACCAGCGCACGATTGACCAGTTCGAGCTGTTCCTTGGCGTCCTTGTCGTTGCCCTTGGCCTTCTTGGTCAGGTTGTCGACGCGTTTCTCGAGGCTGTCGAGATCGGCCAGCATCAATTCGGTTTCGATGGTTTCGATATCGGCCAGCGGCGCGATCTTGCCTTCGACGTGCGTGATATCGGGGTCCTCAAAGCAGCGCACGACATGCGCCACCGCGTCGACTTCGCGAATGGTGGCGAGGAACTGGTTGCCGAGGCCTTCGCCCTTCGATGCGCCCTTCACGAGACCCGCGATATCGACGAAGGTCAATTGCGTCGGGATGATCTGCGCCGACTTGGCAATCGCCGACAGTTTGTCCAGCCGCGGATCCGGCACCGCGACGGCACCGACATTCGGCTCGATGGTGCAGAACGGATAGTTCGCCGCCTGCGCGGCCGCCGTTTCCGTGAGCGCATTGAACAGCGTCGATTTGCCGACGTTGGGCAATCCGACGATTCCGCATTTGAATCCCATAACACCCTCAACATCAAAGTTCGTCATGCCCGCGCTTGTCGCGGGTATCCACGTCTTGATTCAGCAGGAAGACGTGGATGGCCGGGACGAGCCGGCCATGACGGTGAACTATTCGTCGGCACGGCTATTCACCGCGCTTGTCCTCGTCAATGCCGAAGCCCTTGGCCTGCATCGCCAGATGCACCTTGTTCTGGAACGTCGAATCCTTGCCCGCCGCCAGCAGCGCGGCGTTGTCGGCCACGACATCGCACAGCGCTTCGAAACGCGGCCGCTCTGCCTTGGCGAAATCGTTCAGTACATAACCATGCACCAGCTCTTTCGCACCCGGATGGCCGATGCCGATCCGCACCCGGCGATAATCGTTGCCGGCATGTGCCGAGATCGAGCGCAAGCCGTTGTGCCCGGCGATGCCGCCGCCGACCTTGACGCGAATCTTGGCGGGCGGCAGTTCGAGTTCGTCATGGAAGACGCTGATGTCGCCGAGCGCGAGCTTGAAGAAGTGCATCGCCTCGCCGACAGCGCGACCCGAGTCGTTCATGTAAGTCATCGGCTTGAGCAGCACGACACGCTCGCCGTCGAGCGTGCCTTCGGAGGTCTCGCCCTGAAAGCGACGGCGCCACGGTGCAAAACCGTGACGCCGTGCCATCACATCCATAGCGATGAACCCGATGTTGTGCCGGTTGCCCTGATACTTCGTGCCAGGATTGCCGAGACCAACAAAGAGGCGCATGACGCGGCGTTCCGCGTCGCGTTACTTCTTCTTGTCGCCGCCAGCCGGCGCCTTGGCGGCGGCAGGAGCAGCTGCGCCGGCGGCCGGAGCAGCCGCAGCGGCGGCAGGAGCAGCTGCACCGGCGGCGGGAGCCGCAGCGGCCTTCTGCTCTTCGGCATAGCCAGACGGCGGAACGATGGTGACCAGGGTCGCATCGTCACGGGTAATCAGCTTCACATTGGCCGGCAGCTTGACGTCGGTGATGTGCAGCGAGCCGTTCATGTCGAGCTTGCCGACATCGGCTTCGATGTACTGCGGAATGTTGTCCGCCGGCACTTCGAGATCGATCGCATGGGTCACAATGTTGATGGTGCCGCCACGCTTCACGCCCGGCGCGGTTTCGGCATTCAGCACGTGCAACGGCACGCTGACGCGGATCTTGGAGCCTTCGCCCAAACGCAGGAAATCGACGTGAAGCGGGAAATCCTTGACCGGATCGAGGCTGAAGTCGCGCGGAATCACGCGGTGCTTCTTGCCGTCGAGTTCGATGTCGTGGATCGTGGTGAGGAACCGGCCGGCCTGGATGCGCAGGCGCAACTCGGCATCGTCCAACGAGATGGTCAGCGGGGGCTGGTTATTGCCATAGATCACTGCCGGAACACGGCCAGCGCGACGTTCAGCCCGGGCGGCCCCCTTGCCGGCCTTCGGACGAGCGGTCGCCTTCAATTCCTTGACGGTCGCCATCGTATAAATCCTTGTTTTCTAAAAGTTAAAGGCCGCTGAGCGGCCCGTTTGCATGCCGCAGCAAGCCTCCAGGGGTGCGGGGGCCGCGGACATGTCGGGGCTTTTAGCGCCAAAGCCCCGGAAAGACAAGGAAACGGCAGGATTTTTATCGGTCCGGCAGGATGACGGGCCGGGAACCGCCTGGCCGCCGGTTCTCGGCTTGCGGCGGCCGGCCGCGACGACCTACCCGCCGAGTTTGGCTTCCAGCGCCGCGATCCGGCTCTTCAGCGCTTCGTTTTCCTCTCGCGCCAGCCGAGCCATCTCCTTGACCGCCTCGAACTCCTCGCGCTTGACGATGTCGAGATCGCGGAGGATGCGCTCGGCCTGATTGCGGACCACGCTGTCGACCTCGCGCTTGACGCCCTGCGCCGCGCCGGCGGCATCGTTCATCAGGCGGCCGATCTCGTCGAAAAACCGATTGCTGGTCTGGGTCATGTCAAAATCTCCGAGCGGCCGTAAATGCATTGTCGCCTCAGACAATGGCAATCCACGAGGCCAACCGCAAGGGTGACACGCGCGCGTCTTGTCACGCTGCGGTTTCCTTGTAATCGTAACCGTCGGGTCCGCGAATCCGCCGCCTTGCCCTGATAAAGAAACGCTCCATGATCGACCAGCAGATCGAGATCCCGACCGAGGACGGTCGCGTCAGCACCTTCATTACCCATCCCGAACGCAACGGCCCGCACCCGGTGATCCTGTTTTATATGGACGCCCCCGGCATCCGCGAGGAGTTGCGAGATATGGCGCGGCGGCTGGCTACCGCGGGGTACTATGTGATGCTGCCGAACATGTACTACCGCGCCGGTGTCATGGAACTCGGCCCTATCCCGGCTGACGAGGATGCGCCGGAGCGCAAGCGGATGTTCGAACTGATGTTCTCGCTCGACGTTCCGATGGTGATGCAGGATACAAAGGCGCTGCTGGATTTCGCCGCGACGCAGGCCGCCGCGGACAAAGGGCCAATCGGCTGCATGGGCTATTGCATGAGCGGCCGCTACGCCATCAACACGGCAGCGAATTTTCCGGACCGCGTCGTCGCCGCCGCGTCGCTTTACGGCACACATCTGATGACCGATCAACCTGACAGTCCGCATGTCGTGGCGCGCAAGGCAAAGGCCGAACTCTATTTCGCCTGCGCCGAAGTTGATCGCTGGGCGCCGCTGGAGATGGTCGAGCCGCTGCGTCAGGCGCTGCGCAACGACGGCGTCAACGCCGAAGTCGAACTCTATGGCGGCGCGCATCACGGCTTCGCGTTTCCAAAGCGGCCGGTCTACGACAAGCAGGCTGCGGAGCGGCACTGGGAACGGTTGCACGCGCTGTTCCGCCGCGGGTTGCAGTCGTGATCGGCGCCACGATGCTGCCGCTCACCATCGCCTTTCCGGTGTTCGATCCGATCGCGATCTCCATCGGACCGTTCGCGATCCGCTGGTACGCGCTGGCCTATATCGGCGGCATCGTGCTCGGCTGGATTTATGCGCGGGCGCTGATCCGCAGCACCAAGCTATGGGGCGGACCCGCGCCGATCACCCTGGTGCAGATGGACGACTTCATCCTCTGGGTGACCATCGGCATCATCCTCGGCGGCCGCACCGGCTACGTGCTGTTCTACAATCTCGATTTCTTCATCCAGCATCCGGCGGAGATTTTCGAACTGTGGAAAGGCGGCATGTCGTTCCACGGCGGCTTCATGGGCTGCGTGGTCGCGGTGATGCTGTTCTGCTGGAAGCGCGACATTCCGGTGTTGTCGCTTGGCGACATCACCTGCGCCGTCGGGCCGATCGGCCTGTTTCTCGGCCGACTCGCCAATTTCATCAACAGCGAGCTGTGGGGCCGCGCCGCCGACCCGAGCCTGCCATGGGCCATGGTGTTTCCCAATGGCGGACCGCTGCCGCGCCATCCCAGCCAACTTTATGAAGCCGGCCTCGAGGGCATCGCGCTGTTCGTCATTCTTGCACTGATGATCCGCGTCGGCGCCTTGAAGCGCCCCGGCCTCATCCTCGGCAGTTTCATTACACTGTATGCGCTCGCGCGCATCACCGGCGAATTCTTCCGCGAGCCGGACCCGCAACTCGGCTTCTTGTGGGGCGGCTTGACCATGGGCATGCTGCTGTCGGTGCCGATGGTTGTCGCCGGTATTGCCATCATCGCCACGGCGTTGCGCCGCAAGCCGGTGCAACATGACCCGCCATCAGCAGCACGCACGACACAGGGCACGCCGTGACCGACGCATCGCCATTGCAACATGAAATTATCCGGCTGATCCAGTCGACTGGGCCGATGCCGGTCTGGCGCTACATGCAGCTGTGCCTGTCGCATCCGCAATACGGCTATTACGTCTCGCGCGATCCGCTCGGTCGTGAAGGCGACTTCACCACATCGCCGGAAGTCAGCCAGATGTTCGGCGAACTGCTCGGGCTGTGGGCGGCTTCGGTATGGCGCGACATGGGTTCGCCGCCGGAACTGCAATTGATCGAACTCGGTCCCGGCCGCGGCACCATGATGGCCGACGCGCTGCGGGCGCTGCGCGTGCTGCCGCCGCTGTATGAATCGCTGAGCGTTCACCTCGTCGAAATCAATCCGGTGCTGCGCGGCAAGCAGCAGGATACCCTGACCGGTACTCGTCATGTGGAATGGCACAGCAGCCTGAACGACGTGCCGCACGGTCCGTCGATCATCCTCGCCAACGAATACATCGACGTGCTGCCGATCCATCAGATGGTGAAACGCGAGACCGGTTGGCATGAGCGCACCGTCGAACTGGGCGACGACGGGAAGCTGAAGTTCGGGGCGGCGGCAGAACCGACACCGCGCTTCGACGTGCTGTTACCGCCACTGGTGCGCGCCGCGCCGGTCGGTGCCATCTACGAGTGGCGTCCCGATACCGAGATCATGCAGTTGGCCTCGCGCATCCGCGATACCGGTGGCGCTGCGCTGCTCGTCGATTACGGTCATGTGCGGAGCGATGCCGGCGACACGTTGCAAGCCATCGCCCGACACAGTTTTGCCGATCCGCTGCAAAACCCGGGACAGGCCGACATCACCGCGCATGTCGATTTTCAGGCGCTCGGCCGCGCCGCCGAAAATGTCGGCGCACGTGTTCATGGCCCGGTGACGCAAGGTGCCTTCCTGCAGCGCCTGGGGATCGAGGCCCGCGCCAATTCGCTGATGGCCAAGGCCTCCGAGCAGGTCGCCCACGGCATCGCCGTCGCCAAGAACCGGCTGATCGGTGGCGGGCGTGGCGGCATGGGTTCGATGTTCAAGGTGCTGGCGATCTCCGATCCGTCGCTCACCACGCTGGTCGGATTCGGCGAAGTACACTATGGCGAGGGAGCCAATCCATCATGATGCTTGCCTCACCACTTCTGACGGCGATTCCCGGTTTGCGCCACGCGTTCTTCACGCGCGAAGGCGGCGTCTCGCAGGGCATCTACGACAGCCTCAACGGCGGCATCGGCTCGAAGGACGATGCTGCGAACGTCGCCGAAAATCGCGCGCGCATGGCCGCGGCGCTCGGCGTCGCACCGACGCATTTCCTCACCGCGTTCCAGATTCATTCGCCCGACGCGGCGACTGCCAGCGCGCCGTGGGACAACGCCACGCGGCCGCATGCCGACGCCATCGTCACCCGGACCGCCAATCTCGCTATCGGCATCACCACCGCCGACTGCGGTCCGGTGCTGTTCGCCGATCCGAGCGCGCGCGTGATCGGCGCCGCGCACGCCGGCTGGAAGGGCGCGCTAACCGGCGTCCTGGAATCGACCATCGACGCCATGACGCAACTCGGCGCCGAGCGCGACCGCATCGTCGCCGCGATTGGACCGTTGATCCGCCAGCGCAGTTACGAAGTCGGCGCCGAATTCGTCGCACGATTTACCGCTGCCGATCCGGCCTACGGCGGATTCTTCGTCTCGTCGCAGCGTGACGGCCACGCCATGTTCGATCTGGCAGGCTTCATCCGCGCCCGACTCGAACGCGCCGGCATCCTGATGATCGACGATCTCGGCGACGACACTTATTCCGATCCGCGCTTCTTCAGTTACCGCCGTTCGGTGCATCGCCAGGAGGGCGACTATGGCCGGCATATCCACGCCATAGCCTTGGCTGACGCCTGATCCCCGGACCCGTGCCGATTTGAGACAAATTGTGCGGCAGCCGTCATGGGTTTGCTCACGCCGTCCGATCAAACCTGCCGCGCTGCCCTAGACGTTAACGGATTTTAACGATATCGGTTCTGCAAGCTGGACCGATCCATATGGGTCCGGCGAGGCAATCGATCGGGATATCGATGCGACACCACCGGATTCCGGCCTATCGGACGGCCTTGCGCGCGTCGCTGCTGGTCCTGGCCTGCGGGCTTGCGGGGTGTGTGAGCGACGGACAGCAAGGCCCGGTGGCATCGGCCCCCGGCTCGGGCACCACGATTGCCTTCGAATCCATCGACGGACCTCCCCCTCAAGTGTTCGACCGCATGGTCAATGTTCTGGACAGCGAAGCCAAGCTCCGCAACGTGCCGGTGGTCAGCCGCGAAGCGCCAGCCACCTATCGCGTCCGCAGTTATCTCGCGGCGCAGGTGCAGCGCGGGCGCACCTCGATTGCCTGGGTGTGGGATGTCTACGATCGCAATCAGCGGCGCACCTTGCGCCTGAGCGGCGAAGAGGCCGCCTCCGGATCCGGACGCGATGCCTGGGCCACCGCGGACGATGTCGTATTGCGACGCATTGCTCAGGCCGGACTGAGCGGCATCAACAATGCAGTCAGTGGCCGCACGCCCGGCGAAACGCCGAGCGCGCCGCGCGAGGATGGCCCGGCGATCGCCAGTGCCGACGGCGAACCCATTTCGTCCGCGTCGCTGTCACCGAGCCAGGCGAATGCGCTTGGATTTGCCGCACAATAACGGTGCAATTCTCCGCCAAATCGCTCTTCGGCCGCGGAAAATCCGCCACGACGGGTTGCCAGCGCCGGGGGCTCCTTGATATCACCTCGCTCGTCTAAACGAGCCGGTTCCGTGGTCATTGATATGCTCAACATTGTTTCCGCCAAAGCCGGAGGGCAAGCGCAGATGTCGGCCAAAAACGGCTCTATCAAGCTGGTTGCCGGCAATTCCAACCCAGCGCTCGCTCAGCAGATCGCCAGTGTTCTCGGGCTGTCACTCACCAAAGCCAGCGTCCGGCGTTTCGCGGACGGCGAGGTGTTCGTCGAAATCCAGGAAAATGTCCGTGGCGCGGATGTCTTCATCATTCAATCGACTTCGGCTCCCGCCAACGACCACCTGATGGAACTGCTGATCATCACCGACGCACTGCGCCGCGCCTCCGCGCGCCGCATCACCGCGGTGGTGCCCTACTTCGGTTACGCCCGGCAGGACCGCAAAGTCGGTTCGCGTTCGCCGATCTCGGCGAAGCTGGTCGCCAACCTCATCACCAATGCCGGCGCCGATCGCGTGCTGACGCTCGATCTGCACGCCGGGCAGATCCAGGGCTTCTTCGATATACCGACCGACAATCTCTATGCATCGCCGGTGATGGTGCGCGATATTCGCGAACAGTTCGACCTGACCAACCTGATGGTGGTGTCGCCCGACGTCGGCGGCGTGGTCCGCGCGCGCGGTCTCGCCAAGCGCATCAACGCGCCGCTCGCGATCATCGACAAGCGCCGCGAACGCGCGGGCGAATCCGAAGTGATGAACGTGATCGGCGACGTTGCCGGCTTCACCTGCATCCTGATCGACGATATCGTCGATTCCGGCGGCACACTGGTGAACGCGGCCGACGCCCTGCTCGCCAACGGCGCCAAGGAAGTCTACGCCTACATCACCCACGGCGTACTATCTGGCGGCGCCACCGCGCGCATCACCGGTTCGCGGCTCAAGGAATTGGTCATCACCGATTCCATTCAGGCCACCGAGGCTATCACCGCCGCGAAGAACATTCGCGTGCTGTCGATCGCTACGCTAATCGGTGAAGCTATCGCCCGCACCGCTTCGGAAGAATCGGTTTCGAGCCTGTTCGACTAAGCTGCGAACAACCGGCGCTGAAGCGACGATTTGGTTCTGGTCCTCGGTCTCAAAGCAAGCTTAGGATGACGCGCTTATGGCGCGTCATGGCCGGACAAGCCCGGCCACGACTTGCCGATAGGCTTACACCATTCCCGCCGCGACCTGTCCGCGCAGCCGCTCCAGCGCATGCAGCGTGTCGGCGCAGGCTTCCGCGACTTCAACACCTTTGATCGCAAAGTGTTTGCGGAAAAAATCGAAATGCGTCGCGTGCTCGTGAAACTGCTGCGGCGTGAGCACCGCCGAGAACACCGGCACCTCGGTACGCAACTGCACATCCATCAACGCATTGATGACCGTGCCGGCGACGAAATCATGCCGATAGATTCCACCGTCGACCACCAGCCCGGCGGCAACGATCGCCGTATAGCGGCGGGTCTTGGCCAGCAGTTGCACGTGCAGCGGAATCTCGAACGCGCCGGGCACCTCGAACAGATCGACCTGTGCCGGCGAAATGCCGCGCGCCGCGATCTCGGCAAGAAATGCAATGCGGCTCTCGGCAACGATGTCGCGATGCCAGCACGATTGCACGAAGGCGACGCGTTGCGGCTTGACGAAACGCGCCGGTTCGACAGTCGGTGGTGGTTGATCCAGCGCAACGGTCGGATCGGTCGCAGCATTTGCGGGAGGGGAGTCTGACAACATCTGATTCATGGCTTTCCTCGTTAGGTACCAGAATCAGGGCATACGGAACGCTGGCCGCGCGCGAGCGCCGCCGTCGTGACCCGTTCTCTTTCATCCGGACTTTAACCGTCGGCTTCGGAATTGCACCGAATCTGCTGACCCTTCTTCGGATGAAGAAGGCGCTCGCGGGCTTGGGTACACGTCTCGCAATCAGCAGACGCGCAGGATTCCCTTTACCGCCGGTGGGGACTTTCACCCCGCCCTGAGAACTCACCGCCCAGAATGAGCGGCAGGGCAATTATGCCGCAGGCTGGCTGCAGCAGCAAGCCGACCGGCACCGCTTCATTGCATGCCTCCCAGCCCGTTACGACGACCTGAGGACATCCGCCGGCGACGCCCGGCTGCAAAACAGCCGACCGACTCGCATCGCGCGAAATCGTTCCGCCAGACTCGCCAACCGGGAATCCGATTCCGTTTTGTTCTGCGCTTGAATGACGCGCTTCTCGCCATCACGCGATGAGTTGTGGACGAGTGGCGCTTTGCCTGTGGATGGAGTCGTGGTGCCGTTGCGCCGATTCCGCAAATCACATCACTTGATCCGGGCAAGCCTTGTTACCGATCGAGTTCTGGTTCGCTCAAGGTATGCGATTGCAGCGATGCGTCGGGGTCAACACGTATCGTCCTGCTGCGTGCGTATCAAGACATCCAACAGCAAGGTCGAGACGGCATGTCCCTCCTCGAGAGCATTATTGATTCACGAAACAACCCGCTGGCCGTGGTCGAGGATATCGCCGCGACCAACGACTGGTCGTTCGAGCGCTCCGGCGAAGACGAAGTCACGATCATCACGCAGGGTTCGTGGACCGATTATCAACTGTCCTTCACCTGGATGGGCGAGATCGAAGCGTTGCATCTCGCCTGCGCCTTCGACATGAAAATTCCAACGCAGCGTCGCGCCGAAGTGCAGCGCCTGATCGCGCTGATCAACGAACAGTTGTGGATCGGGCATTTCGACATCTGGGCGCAGACCGGGACCATCATGTATCGACAGGCCCTGGTGCTGCCCGATGGGATGACGGCATCGGGCACGCAATGCGAGGCTATGCTGGTCGGCGCGGTGCAGGCGTGCGAGCGTTATTATCCGGCGCTGCAATTCGTGGTGTGGGCCGGCAAGACCGCCCCCGATGCCATGAACGCCGCAATGTTCGATACCGAAGGCGAAGCGTAAGCGCGACACGAAGTTTCCGACAGATAGTCAGGTCGTCCCGGCCAAACGCTCTTCGCGCGCGAGCCGGGACTCATACGCCGTGTCGCCTGCGATTACTGCTCGGCGCTTGTTGCCGGCTCTCCCATGACATACAAAGCCAGTGGATATGGGTCCCTGCTTTCGCAGGGACGACGCAGGTAGATATTTCCGATGACTTCACCCGACGCAGCGAGCGCACTTCATGCAATCCACGGCACCGTCATCCTTGCTGGCGCCGGCAAGATGGGCGGTGCGCTGTTGACCGGCTGGCTCGCGCAGGGACTCGATCCCACCCGCGTCGCGGTGATCGAGCCACATCCCTCCGACGATATTCGCGCTCTCGCCGGCAAAGGCGTTCGGCTCAATCCTGCACCGAATGCAATCGGTGCTGTCGCAGCACTGGTGGTCGCCGTCAAGCCGCAGATGTTTCAGGAGGCAAGCGCTGCCCTGAAGCCCTTCGTGCAGACGACGACGCTGGTGGTCTCGATCATGGCAGGGACAACCATTGCAGCGCTGTCGCAGGCCTGCGGCGGCAGCGTGGTTCGCGCCATGCCGAACACACCTGCCGCGATCGGCCGCGGCATCACGGTTGCGGTCGCCAACAGCAATGTCGGCGAAGCCCAACGCATGATGGCGCATGAGCTGCTGGCCGCCACCGGCAGCGTCGAATGGCTCGACGACGAGGCGCTGATGGATGCGGTGACAGCAGTGTCGGGCTCGGGCCCGGCTTACGTTTTCCTGCTCGCCGAAGAACTGGCGCGCGCCGGTGTCGCCGCGGGATTGCCTGCCGAACTTGCCGCGAAACTCGCACGCGAGACCGTCGCCGGCTCCGGCGAACTGCTGCATCGTTCGGAACTAGATGCAGCCACGCTGCGCCAGAACGTCACCTCGCCCGGCGGCACCACCGCTGCCGCGCTCGGCGTCCTCATGGGCGATGGCGGTTTCAAGCCGCTACTGGAGCGTGCGGTGGCGGCGGCGACGACACGCTCGAAAGAACTGGCGAAGTAGAGCGTTCAAGCGCACCCGCTACGGGCCATAGGCGCCGTCATCCTGAGGTGCGAGCGGCGAAGGCCGCGAGCCTCGAAGGATTTCGACCATCGCCCTTCGAGGTTCCGCGCTCCGCGCGTCACACCTCAGGGTGACGGCCAGCGCAACATCTGCAATTCGTGGCAGCTATCCCATGGTTCGAGACGCGAGGCTGCGCGCCTCGCCCCTCACCGTCAGGGCTTCATACGGGTATCCGCACCGTCGCGCGCAAGCCGCCCATCGGGCTGTCGCCGAGCGTGACGTCGCCGCCATGCGAACGCGCAATGTCGCGCGTGATGGCAAGCCCGAGCCCGGTGCCGCCCTCGTCCTGATTGCGCGCATCGTCCAGACGCAGGAACGGCTTGAACACTTCCTCGCGCATGTTCTGGGGAATGCCGGGCCCGTCATCGTCGATCGTCACCGTCAGCCAGCGATGATCGCGATGACCTGCAATGGCAATCTTGCTGGCGTAACGCGCAGCGTTCGAAACCAGATTACCGAGACAGCGCTTGAACGCCGCAGGCTTGACAGTGACCACCGGCAACCCCTGGAACGTCACCGTTGCCGCGTGACCGTTACGCTCGGCATCGCTGCGCAACTCCTCCAGCGCCGCCGCCATATCGGTCGGTTGCGCGTGCTCACCACTGTCGCCGCGCGCAAAAGCGAGATAGGCCTCGAGCATCGCGGCCATCTCGTCGACATCCTTGCGCATGCCGTCGACTTCCGGACTGTCGCCGATCAACGCCAGTTCGAGCTTGAACCGCGTGAGGATGGTACGCAGGTCGTGCGACACGCCAGCCAGCATCGCAGTGCGCTGCTCGATGCTGCGTTCGACGCGCCCCTTCATCTCGAGGAAAGCCTGCGCCGCGCGGCGAACCTCACGCGCGCCACGCGGCCGGAAATTCGGTGCCTCGCGGCCCTTGCCGAAACTTTCCGCTGCATCCGCCAGCCGCACGATGGGCTTGATCTGGTTGCGCAGGAACAGCACCGCGACGATCAACAGGATCGTCGAGGTGCCGACCATCCAGAGAAAGAAGATATCCGAATTCGAGGCGTAGGCGGCGCTGCGCTGAGCGAACACCCGCATCACCGCGTCGTCGAGCTGAATACGGATCTCGACCAACGACGAGCGCCCGACCGTATCGATCCAGAACGGCCGCGAGATCTGGCGGCCGATCTGCACCGACAGTGATTGGTCGAGCAGCGAGAAGAACGGTTTCGGTCCCGGCGGCGGCATGTCGCCGGCCGGCAGGAAATCCACCACCAGCCCAAGCCGCTGCTGGGCGATCCGGCGCAACAGCGCGTGGTCCTTGTCCTGCGGATAACCCTTGTAGACGTCCATCAGCGCGGCGATGTCCTGCACCACGCCGGCCGACAGCCGCCGCGTCACCGTGTTCCAGTGCCGCTCCATGAACACGAACGCCACGACCGATTGCAGCACCACCATCGGCACGATCATGATGAGCAGCGCGCGGGCGTAGAGTCCCTTCGGCATCCAGTTCTTGAACGCCTGACCCAGCCAACCATTGGCGGCGGAAACGCGCCGCCGCGCGGTCCGGATCAGGCTGAGGCCGCTATCGAGCGTACTCATCGCGGGCAACTCACGGCGACGACACCAGACGATAGCCGATGCCGCGCACCGCTTGCAGGAACAGCGGGTTGGCCGGATCACGTTCGATCTTGCGCCGCAGGCGATTGATCTGCACATCGACGGCGCGTTCGTTGACGGTGCCGCTCGGGCCGGTCAATTCGCCGCGCGGCACCGTCTCGCCCGGCACCGCAGCCAGAATGCGCAACATCTCGCGTTCGCGATCGGTCAGATGCACGACGGTGTCGCCTTCGCGCAATTCGCCGCGCTCAAGATGATAGACAAAAGGTCCGAACGTCACCGATTCCGGCTTGGCGACCGGCGCCGGCGTCGTGCGCTTGAGGATGTTGCCGATGCGTAGCAACAGCTCGCGCGGCTCGAACGGCTTGGCGACGTAATCGTCGGCGCCGATCTGCAATCCTTCGATGCGGCTTTCGGCTTCATGCTTGGCAGTCAGCATGATGATTGGCACCGTCGAGGAGGTGCGGATGAAGCGCGCCAGATCGAAGCCGGTTTCACCGGGCATCATCACGTCGAGGATCAGCAGGTCGAAATGCAACCCGAGCAATTTGGCGCGGGCGTCGCTGGCGCTCATCGCCGTGGTAACGCGATAACCCTCGTGCGCAAGGAAGCGCGACAGCAGATCGCGGATACGGCGGTCGTCATCGACCAGCAGCAGATGCGGCGCATCGTCGGCGGGTTGCACAGGCGTCCGGGTCATGGTGGCGGCGGATAACGTCACGTTAGTCCTTCGCGGCTGAATGGTTATGGTCGAGCAACTGCTCCAGCACCTTGTCGGGATCGTCGCGATCGATCATGGCTCGCAGGAAGCGGGCAACCGCTTCGGCATCGGATGCACTGAATCCACGCAACGCGCGCGTGATACGGTCGGTCTGCAGGCCAGCAAGCTTGGCCACCAGCGCCTCACCTTTCGCGGTGGCGAACAGCAGGCGCTGCCGGCGATCATGATCGCCCGCGCGCTGGACAATATAGCCTTCATCGAGCAATTGCTTGAGAACACGACCGAGTGATTGCTTGGTGATGCGCAACACGTCGAGCAGATCGGCAACCGTCAGTCCCGGATAGCGATGCACGAAGTGCATCACCCGGTGATGCGCCCGTCCGAAGCCGAAGGCTTCCAGCACATGATCGGCATCGCCGACGAAGTCGCGGTAGGCGAAAAACAGCAGTTCGATGATGTCCCAGCGCAAATGCCCCGGCGCCGCCTCCGACGACGGCTCGGAGCCGGTCGGGCCGATGTCCGCTCGCACGAATTTTATGTCAGCCATGTTGACGTATCTAAGTTTCAATGTTACAAAAATGACGGTGACGACGAAATATTAGATCGTTTCTAGCGTCATTCTTGGTCCTTTAGTTCGCGGATCGATGTATTGGCGGCGGGTCAAACCGCAATTTTGCTCACTGTATGATTGTCGAGCCCAGTTTCGGCAAACATACTGGACTTCGCGCCTTCCGCCAAAGCGGAAACCGGCCCTCGGGCCGGCGGGCCTGCGCCCAGCCCTCGAATTAACCAGCCCGCCGCCGCGTGGACTGCATCAAAGCCGGGAGATACCCATGGGAGTTTCGTTCGACAAAATCGATGGCGCGGCCTTGTTGAAATTCGACGTCCAGCCCGCGGTCAACCCAACCTCCGACAAGGATCGCGCAGCGAAGCTTGTCGATCCGGGCTTCGGCCGAGTCTTCACCGATCACATGGCGCTGGTCCGCTACAGCCAAGCGAAGGGCTGGCACGACGCGCGCATCGAGTCGCGCGCCAATTTCCCGCTCGATCCGGCCACTGCCGTGCTGCACTACGCGCAGGAAATCTTCGAAGGTCTGAAGGCCTACAAGCGCGACGACGGCGGCGTGAACCTGTTCCGTCCCGACGCCAATGCCCGACGCTTCAGGAACTCCGCCGATCGCATGGCAATGGCGCCACTGCCCGAGCCGCTGTTCATCGACGCGGTCGAGCAACTCGTGCGCATGGATAGCGCCTGGATTCCGGGCGGCGAAGGCAGCCTCTATCTGCGGCCGTTCATGATCGCCAGCGAGGTGTTCCTCGGCGTGAAACCTTCCGCGGAATATATCTTCGCCGTCATCGCCTCGCCGGTCGGCTCCTATTTCAAGGGCGGCCCTGCGCCAGTGTCGATCTGGGTGTCGGAGAATTACACGCGCGCCGCGGTCGGCGGCACCGGCGCCGTCAAATGCGGCGGCAACTACGCCGCCAGCCTGCGCGCGCAGGCCGAGGCCATCGATCACGGCTGCGATCAGGTTGTGTTCCTCGATGCAGTCGAGCGCCGCTACATCGAGGAACTCGGCGGCATGAACATCTTCTTCGTGTTCGAGGACGGCTCGCTCTCGACGCCGCCGCTCGGCACCATCCTGCCGGGCATCACCCGCGATTCGATCATCGCGCTGGCGAAGGATACCGGCACGCCGGTGCGCGAGGAAACCTACACGCTCGACCAGTGGCGCGCCGATGCTGCCAGCGGCAAGCTGAAAGAAGCTTTCGCCTGCGGCACGGCGGCGGTGATCTCGTCGATCGGCACCGTGCGCTCCACCAGCGGCGATTTCACGATCAATGGCGGCGCTGCCGGTCCTGTCGCTATGGGCCTGCGCAAGAAGCTGGTCGATATCCAGTACGGTCGCGCCACCGACCCGCATAACTGGATCCGCAAGGTGCTGTGAACGGCGGCAACGCCACAATCTGTCATCACGCAACAAACGCCGCGGCCCACAAGGCTGCGGCGCTTTAGTGGAAGGGCACCAATCCCAGACGGTCGCGCCTGATCCAGCGTGAGATCATCAGGACTGCCACGGCGACGAGGCCCGAGGCCAGGCCGATCCAGATGCCGGTGCCCTGAAAGCCAAGCTTGAAGGCAAACAGCAAGCTCAGCGACATGCCAAAGCCCCAATAGCCGAGGCCGGCATAGATCATCGGCACGCGGGTATCCTGCAAGCCGCGCAACATACCGGCGCCGACCACCTGCGCGCCGTCGGCGATCTGGAACACCGCCGCACAGGTCAGGAACGACACCGCAAGACCAATGACCTCGGCATTCGCGACATCGTTGACGTCGACGAATGCACCGATCAGCAACTTGGGCGCGGTGATCATCAACACGCTGGTGCTGGCCATGAAAGCAATCGCCAGCGCAAACGACGTCCATCCCGCGCGCGTGATGCCATCGCTGTCGCCGGCGCCGTAAGCGCGGCCGACACGCACCGTCGCGGCTTGCGCCAATCCCATCGGCACCATGAATGACACCGACGCGATCTGAATTGCGATGGCGTGGGCCGCGATCGAGGCTGTGCCGAACTGGCCCATCAGGAACACTGCGGCATTGAACACGGTGATCTCGAACGCCAGCGCGGCGCCGATCGGCAGACCGACGCGCCACAGCGTGGCGAGACGCGGCCAATCGGCTCGCCACCAGTTGCCGAACAAATGATAGCGCCGGAATTTGCCGCCAAAACTCACCACCAGAGCCAACACGACGAACAGAAACGTGTTCGACAGCGTCGTCGCGAGACCCGACCCGCGCAGACCAAGCGCGGGCAGCCCGAGGTGACCGAACACCAGCGCCCAATTGGCGACGATGTTGAACAGGATCGCCGCAGCCGTCACCATCATCGCCCAGAGCGGCCGTTCCAGCGCGGCAAGGAACGAGCGCAGCGCGATGAAGCCCAGCGTGGGCAGCATGCCCCATTGCAGCGCGTGCACGAACACTTGCGCGTCCGCGGCAAGTTGCGGTTCCTGATCGAACAAAATGAGAATCGCTTCGGCGTGCCAGAGCAACAGCCAGCTCGGCACCGCAATCAACACCGCCGTCCACAATCCTTGACGGAACGTGCGCCGCACGTCGCGCACCGTATGCAGCTTGCGGCCGAACGCTTCGGCCATCATCGGAGACGTTGCGGTGACGACGCCGATGCCGAAAATCAGAATGGCGAAATACAGATTGACGCCAAGAGTTCCCGCGGCCAGCGCGGACGGACCCACGCGACCCAGCACGATGACATCGGTGGTGGTCAGTGCGATTTGCGCGAGGTTGGTCAGGACCAGCGGCCAGCCAAGCGTCAGCGTTGCCCGGAATTCTCCGAGCCAGACCTCGCGCGCAGGCGCGTTCTGGCGGGCAACGAAAAGCATGGCGACACGGTCATCAGCACTGCGGCTTGTTGGAGGTAAAACGGCTTCAAGACAACTAAACCTCCGGTGGCGTCACCGGAGGCCCGTAAATTCTCGTTCGCTTGATAGGTCCTAGATAAGCGAGGTCTGGTAATTTGGCCAGAGCCCGCAATGCAAACCGCCCATGTTGTCGGCAATGTGATGCGAGGTAGTCACAGCCGCCGGTCGCAGAACCAATCTAAGATTCAACGCCGTTCAGCGAAGCGGCATCGATCCAGAACACTTCACCGTCGGAGTCTTCGGTGTCGAGCCACAGCAACGGCAATTCGGGGAATGCTGCATCGAGCAGGTCGCGGCCGCGGCCGATTTCGCACAACAGGCCGCCGCCGGCATTCAGATGCCGCCCGGCGTCACGCAGGATACGCCGCACCAGATCGAGCCCGTCGGGGCCGCCATCGAACGCCAGCTTGGGTTCATGTCGGCACTCGCGCGGCAAGTCCGCCATGCCCTGTGCATCGACATAAGGCGGATTGCTGATGATGAGATCGTAGCGGGCTCCGGCGAGCGGTGCGAACAGATTGCCCTTATGCAGCGTGATACGATCCTGGAGACCGTAATCGGCGACGTTGCGTGCGGCGACCGCCAGCGCATCCTTCGAAATGTCGACGGCATCGATCTGCGCATTGGGGAAACTCCGGCTGGCGAGAATGGCCAGACAACCGGAGCCGGCGCAGAGATCGAGCACGCTTTCAATTGCGGCCGGATCTTCGATCAAGGCGGCGCCGTCATCGTCGCCCGCGCCGCCGAAATGCGAATCCAGCAACTCGCCGATGAATGAGCGCGGCACAATGACGCGCTCGTCGACATAGAACGGCAGGCCGCGCATGTAGATCTTGTTGACGAGATAGGCCGACGGCTTGCGTGTCGTGACCCGCTGCTCGATCAGATCGAGCAGCTTCGCGCTCTCCGCTGCGGTGACGCGGGCGGACGCGAACATCTCGAATTGATCGGGGTGCAGATGCAACGCCTCGCAGATCAGGAATGCCGCGTCCGCCACCGGATCGGTGGTGCCGTGCGCGAAGACAATCTCGGCTTCGACGAAACGGCTGATCGCGTAGCGCAGGAAATCCAGCAGAGTCAGCAACTCGCCGCGCGCCACTTTGCGTGCTTTCGCCACCTTCGCCGCGGGCTTGGCCTTCTTGACTACACGCTTTGCCATTACGATTTGGTCCAGCGCGCTGCGGCGGCATCGTCGTGACTGGCGGCATCGACCCAGCTCGTGCCGGATGCGCCCTCTTCCTGCTTCCAGAACGGTGCGCGAGTCTTCAGATAGTCCATCAGAAACTCCGCGGCCTGAAAGGCCGCTTCGCGATGCGACGACGCGGTGACGACGAGGACGATGTTTTGTCCCGGCTCGATGCGGCCGTAGCGATGAATGATGGTCAGACCGGTCAGCGGCCAGCGCGCCAACGCTTCTTCGGCATGCCGCCCGATCTCGGCCTCGGCCATGCCGGGATAGTGTTCAAGCGTCAGCGCGGAAATGGCATCGCCACCGGCGCCACCACGACAGATGCCGCTGAACGTCACCACCGCACCAATGTCGGTACGGCCCGCACTCAACGCGGCGATCTCCTGCGCCGTATCGAAATCAGCCTGCTGCAGGCGAATAGTGACGGGGACGGTCATCGTAGAACTTTATCTCGCTTGTGCATGATCTGACCGGAAAACCGCTGACCGCTTTTCCAGCGTTAGCCGCCGGTCATCGGCGGAAAGAAGGCAATCTCGCGCGCGCCGGCAATCGCCGTATCCGGCTTGACATGGGCATGATCGATCGCCGCGCGGATGACGCGCGCATTCTCGAAGGCATAGGCGTATTGCTCGCCGCGCCCGCTGAGCCAGCCGATCAGATCGGCGACGGTGCGCACCGCCGGCGGCGGATCGACAATCTCTTCCGCCATGCCGATCCGTTCGCGCACCCAAGCGAAGTAGACGACCTTCATGCATCGTCCTCGATCAGATGATGGATGCCTGAGCGAAAATAATCCCAGCCGGTGTAAATCGTGAAGATGGCCGATAGCCACAGCAGCACAAGGCCGATCAACGTCGTGAACGGGAAGATCATGTTCCCCGCCTCTCCGGCCAGAAGAAATCCGATGGCGACGAGTTGTGCGGTGGTCTTCCATTTCGCAAGCCGCGTCACCGGGACGCTGACGCGCAGCGCCGCAAGATATTCGCGCAAGCCCGACACCAGGATCTCGCGGCACAGGATGACGATGGCGGCCCACAACGCCCAGCCGTGAAAGGCATCGTCGGCCGCGAGAATAAGCAGGCAGGACGCCACCAGCAACTTGTCCGCGATCGGGTCGAGCATCCGTCCGAGGGCGGATTGCTGGTCCCAGATCCGCGCATAGTACCCGTCAAGGAAATCGGTGATCCCGGCAACGATGAACACTGCCAGCGCGATCCAGCGCAACCACAGCGGCCCATCGTAAACCGATTGCGCGAAAACGCAGCCGACCACCACCGGAATCGCGGCGATCCGCCCACAGGTGAGAATATTCGGGATCGACAGCGCGGATTTTGCTGTCCCTTTGGTGGTGACTGAATTCATCCCTCTTACCAATACTGCCGCGCCGCGCAGGTCAACCTTACAAAGGGATCAAAGTCCCGCCCCCGGCAGCATAGGTCGCGTTGCCGTTTTGCCAACCGATACTTAGCCGGGTTGGGCATGGAAAAACTCGAAAATTTTGCGCGCGCTTTCAGCGCTGATGCCCGGCACCTTGCCGAGATCGGCGACGGACGCCCGCTCGATCTCCTTGAGGGTCCCGAAGTGATGCAGCAAAGCACGTTTCCGTGACGGCCCGATGCCGGGAATTTCCTGCAACCCCGCCTCGCGAATGTCCTTCTTGCGCAATTTGCGGTGCGAACCGATGACGAACCGGTGCGCCTCGTCACGCAGCCGCTGGATGAAATACAGCACCGGATCGCGCGGTTCGAGCTTCACCGCCGGCCGGCCGGTCATGAACAGGGTTTCGCGCCCGGCGTCGCGGTCCGGTCCCTTGGCCACCGCCATTAGCGCCACACCGGTCAGCCCCAGGCTGTCGAAAATCTCCTGCGCCGCATTGAGCTGACCGCGACCGCCATCGATGATCACGAGGTCCGGCCATTGCGGTACTGCCTCGGCATCGGCGTCCGGCTTGGCGGCGTCTACGGGCTGCGTTAGCAGCCGCTTGAAGCGGCGCTCCAGCACTTCGCGCATCATGGCGTAGTCGTCGCCCGGGGTGAGGCCTTCGGAACGAATATTGAATTTGCGGTACTGGTTCTTGAGGAAGCCCTCCGGCCCGGCGACGATCATGGCGCCGACTGCGTTGGTGCCCTGAATGTGGCTGTTGTCGTAGACCTCGATGCGGTTTGGCGCATGCGGCAAGCCAAGCGTGGTCACCATCCCCTGCAGCAGCCGGGCCTGCGTCGCTGTATCGGCCAGCTTGCGGCCGAGAGCTTCGCGCGCATTGGTCAGCGCGTGCGCGATCAACTCCTTCTTTTCACCGCGCTGCGGCGTCAGGACTTCGACCTTGCTGCCAGCCTTGATGCTCAGCGCATTGGCAAGCAACTCGCGCTCCTCGATGGCATGGGAAAGCAACACCAGTTTCGGCGGCGGCTTGTCGTCGTAAAACTGCGCCAGGAACGAGCCGAGCACTTCTTCGCTGGTGAAGGATTTCTCGGCGCGCGGGAAGTAGGCGCGGTTGCCCCAGTTCTGGCCGGTGCGGAAGAAGAACACCTCGATGCAGGAATAGCCGCCCTCCTGATGGATGGCGAACACATCCGCCTCCTCGACGGTGCGAGGATTGATGCCCTGCGTCGATTGGATCGCCGACAGCGCCGCCAGACGGTCGCGATAGATCGCCGCGCGCTCGAACGCGAGATCGGCCGACGCCTTCTCCATTTCGGCGGCGAGTTCTTCCTTCACGACGCGGCTGCGGCCCGACAGAAACGCTGTCGCCTCGCGTACCAGTTCGGTGTAACCGGGAAAATCGATCTCGCCCGTGCATGGCGCGGCACAGCGCTTGATTTGATACAGCAGGCACGGCCGCGTCCGGCTCTCGAAGAATGCATCGGTGCACGAGCGCACCAGAAACGCGCGCTGCAATGCGGTGATAGTGCGGTTGACGGCGCCGACCGAGGCGAACGGGCCGAAATAGCGGCCCGGCCGCGACTGCGCGCCGCGATGTTTCAACATTTGCGGCGCCCAGTGATCGCCGGTGATGAGGATGTAGGGAAACGACTTGTCGTCGCGCAATTGCACGTTGAAGCGCGGCCGCAACTGCTTGATGAGGTTGGCCTCGAGCAACAGCGCCTCGGTCTCGGTGGCGGTCGAGACGATCTCCACCCGCACCGTCGCCGCGATCATGCGCGCGATGCGCGCCACCTGTCCGGTCGGCCGCGCATAGGACGACAGTCGCTTGCGTACATTCTTGGCCTTGCCGACGTAGAGCACGTCGCTGGCCGCGTTGAGCATTCGGTAGACGCCCGCCGACGTCGGCGCGAGCCGCACGGCCTGTTCGATGGCGGCGCGGCCGATAGCCAGCGTCCCCTCCGGAACCGGCTCGGAGCCCTCATCGATGGCTTCCGGCAGCGGTGCCTCGTCGTCCTCGATCCCGCCATTTGCCGTATCGCTAGCCGTCGCCGGGTCGACATCCGGCGCCGACAGTCCGGGCAAGGGTTCGGAACTGGCAGCGTCCACCTCCCCGCCCCGGCGTCGCGACCGTGGTTCGGGCAAGGAATTCGAATTGTCGCGGGAATCGTTATCCATCGGCCTAAACTATGCGTTCGAAGCAGCCCTCGCCAGCAGTCGGGTGCGTCCTGCACCGCCGCGCCATTGCACCCGGCAGCGGCACCCGCCACCCGCGAGCCGATCGCCGACTGCCGGCCTAGGTAACACTTTTTTAACAACGATCCCCCGCCGGCGCAGCGCATTAAGAAGCGCTTAACGTAAGACTATCGATAAATCCTACTCATCAGATTTGGAATTCCGTAACCGTACGGGTCGCGCGCGAGCCGTCTCGGAAGCAGTGGCAATCAGTATGAGGAGTACGAAGATGGCCAGGATTTCATGCGGTGCCGCGACGGCTCTGATCATGGCGGCAGGCCTGGCAACCACGGCACAGGCAGCCGATCTGTCCTACGGCGCACGTGGCCCTTACACCGTCAATCAACCGCTCAACGGCTATAGCTGGGCCGGCCCCTATCTCGGCGGCAATCTCGGCTACGGCTGGGGCGACGTCAGCAACAACCCAACGCGGCCATCAGGCTTCGCCGGCGGCATCCAGGCCGGCTACAACTGGCAGAATGGCCCACTGGTATTCGGCATCGAGGGTGACATCCAGGCCAATGGCGCCGACGACACCTTTGCGCCGTGGAAATTCTCCAACCCGTGGTTCGGCAGCGTGCGTGGCCGCATCGGCTACGCCGTCAACAACGTCATGTTCTACGGCACCGGCGGCCTCGCCTTCGGCGAACTCCGCGGCGAAACGTTCGGCCTGTCGGAATCGCACAGCACAGCCGGATGGACTGTCGGCGTCGGCGCCGAGTTCGGCCTGACACAGAACTGGACGGCGAAGATCGAGTACCTCTACGTCGATCTGTCGAGCAGCAACTTCACGATCACCGGCGTGCAGAATGGCTATCAGTTCGGCCTCGTCCGCCTCGGCGTGAACTATCACTTCTGATCGCGATCGAACGAGTTGCCCCCCTCGTGATCAATCAAATCCCGGCCACCTCGTGGCCGGGATTTTTGCATGGCCAGGATAGCGTCGAGGCAAATCCGCACCGCGCACGGCGCCGGCCATCTATGGCGACAAAACCAGGTTGACCGCTTTCGGCCCCTTGCCCTTCTTGTCCGGTTCGACTTCGAAGGTGATGCGCTGGCCTTCGGTCAGGTCCTTCAACCCTGCGCGTTCCACGGCGGTGATGTGAACGAAGACGTCGCGTCCACCGTCGTCGGGCTTGATGAAACCGTAGCCACGTTCGCCATTGAAGAACTTGACCGTTCCAGTCATGGCCATCGGGAAACTCCCTCTCCCCGCACTGCTCCGCCGCCGCGTATCACGAAACGGCTTGACCGGATCTTCAGCGTTGGAGGCCTGGCCTCGGGCGGATCGCGCAATTGCCTCCGCCGAAAATGTTCAGGGCCTTGTCACTCCGCCGCCCCCATTTGCGGAAGCGGAACGTAAAGCCAGTCGCAGCGTGCAGCATAATACGGTTCCCGCCGAACTGCCTAGTGGTCCCTATCGTGCCAATCGCACATCTTGCCGGCTCACCAACAGGCGAAGGTCGGGATGACAGGATCACCGACACGATCCGGAAACCTGGCGCTCAGCTGCGCACCATTTCCAGCCTGAAACGCGCCGCACCGCCTTGCCCGAGCGGCTTCTGCAATTCCGGCAGAACGGTTTTCAGTTCGCCGGCCAACGTCCACGGCGGGTTGACGATCAACAATCCCGCCGAAGTCAGCCCACCGTCTTCGGTGATCGGCGCAACGCTGAACTCGAGCCGCAGGCAATTGCTCTCAGCACGTTTCCCGCCGCACACCTCGGCAACACGCCGCGCCAGCGCATCGGTCGCCCGACGGCTTTTCACCGGATACCACATGACATAGATGCCGGTCGGCCATTTGGCATAGGCGCCGGCAAAACCATCGGCGAGCCTGGTGAATTCATCCGGTTGCTCGAAGGGCGGATCGATCAGCACCAGCCCGCGGCGTTCGTTCGGCGGCACGAATGCCGGCAACGCCGTCCAGCCGTCGAGATCGACCACACGCGCCTGCTCGTCGCGTCGCAACGCGGCAATCAACTGCTTGCGCGGTCCCGGCGCGAGTTCGCAGGCGACCAGACGGTCTTGCGGACGCAGCAGCGCACGCGCGATCAATGGCGATCCCGGATAGACCTGCAATTGCGGTGTCGGATTGAACGCGCGGACGATGTCGAGGTAAGGCGCCAGCAACGGCGCGGCGGCCTCGGAAAACCGCGCCTGCCGGATGCGTGCGATGCCGGTCAGCCATTCGCCGCCGCGCTGCGCTTCCTCTCCGGTCAGGTCATAGAGACCAGCCCCGGCATGAGTGTCGATGACGCGGAACGCCGAAGGCTTCTCGTGCAGATAGGTCAGGATGCGGACCAGCACGATGTGCTTGATGACATCTGCGAAGTTGCCGGCGTGGAAGGCGTGACGATAGTTCATAGTAAAACCACTACGCTACGCCGCGCCAATGCGCAAAAGCATCCGCTTCGGGATATTGTTTAGCCACCGCGGATCGGCGGCATCACGACGGTGTCGCGCCGGCAGGCGCGGCGATCGATCTCTTCGCAGGCCCGGAACTGAAGATCCTTGGTCATGCAGATCCGCACCTCGCTCAGCCGTGAACGATCGCAGGTGACGGCGATGGCCGACTGGCTCAACCCCGGATTGACCTTGACGAAGGCAGCCTCGATGGCCGCCGGCGTAACCGTCATGGGCTGTGAAAGCTCGAGAAATTCCGGCGGGATTTTCACCCCGGCGCGCGCCTTGCGAATGGCCTCGAAATAGCCGCGCGGGCCGAGACCCGAGCAGGTGCCGTGCTTGTCCCATTCGTTGAAGATCAGCCCCGGCGCCGGCATCAGATCGAGCATCGACGTCATGATGTTACGAGCGAGCCGCGGCGCGGGCCGCTCGCAATAATCCGGAAAGCCGCGTTCGTATTGCGGCCACAAGCCATGCACCACAAAGGAGTAAGGCCGGCCGCCGCATTGCACCTGTTGCGACCGGGTGATTCCGCCACGCTCGCGCGCGGCTTCACAGAACGATGGGGACCACGACAGCGACAGCACATAGAAGTCGAACTGCCCCGGCGCGCTTTGCCGCCGATCCTGCGCCGATGCCGATCCCGCGATCGTCGCAACCAATGCCGACGCAAGCGCCGCCCGCGCCATCATCCGCCATATTGCCAGCAACATGTGATCCCCCGCCCCGGGCCGTCAAAATCTGATGCGATGGGCCGACCCGCGCGGCGAGACGCAGGCGCTAGCGGCGAGCCGCCCGGCAGCGCGGATTGAACGCCCAGTTGCGGTCGAGGCCGACCACACACCATTCGACGCCCGGGCCATAGCCCGCAAAGCCGCCATCCTCGATGATCGAATATTCCACCGTGCGCGGCTTGCCGTCATTCAACATGGCACGGGCGCTGCAGTAGCGGCGCGGAATATTGTCCGAGGTCCAGGGCCGGAAGGCGTTCTCGCGAACGCTGTCATAGCCGGTGATCTGCAGCGACGAGTTCCAGAACGAGCCTTCTTTTTCGGCGAATTGCGAGCTGATCGTCGGCAAGGCCCATTCGCAGGCTGGCAGCACGCCGTCGTAACGCGGCCCGAACAGTCCGAAATTCATTTCCAGCGGGTTGGCGGCCTGCGCCACCGGCGGCAGCGACACGATAGCCAGCACGGCGCCCAACAGGGCACAAAGGCTGATCTTGTTCAGAAACCGGACGAGAGGGGACATGAGGCGATCCTGGGGCGTTCCGCGACTGATTTGCGGCGGGAACGGTGCCGCGAAGCCCGTGCGAGGTCAAGTGCGCCCGGGCCACACCGGCGCGGAACCCGGCCACCTCCAGCCGGTTTTCCCTCGACTTTCCCTCGGCGCCGCATCCCACTACACTCGGCGAGCGGATTCGACAGTCACGACCCACTCGCGCGCGGCCTGCTAATGCGACGCGGCAACGGAGATTTCGATGCGAACGACCGGCAAAGCTGCCCTGATTGCCCTCTGCGGAATGATGGTTTGTGGCGCGGCGCGCGCCGACATGGTGCCGCCCTTCAAGGGCAACGACACCGGCGGCATCATCTCCTCAAATCTGGTCAGTCAGACCGACGTGCGCGCCATGGCCATCGACCACTGCGCCCGCTACGGCAAGGTGGTCAAATTCCTCGCGTCCGACAACACCTATGGCGGGTACATCTCGTTCTCCTGCCGTTGGGTGCCTTATGGCCACGGCGAAAGGCCGCTGCGCGTCCGCTACTGAACCGATCGTCGTCACCTGACCTCGCATCACGAGGGCGGCCCGGCGGGCGCACCGCACGATACCGCGATAACCATCGCGGCGAAGCGGCTCGGCTCTTGCAAGCCGGACCAGAGAGCCGGCGACAGGGTGATGCCCGGCGGCTTCAAGATGAGCATCAAAGAGATGCAAAGCTGAAGTCGATGCTGCCGAAGCAGTGACGTCGGCAAGCTGCTATTCCCTTGCCGGCAGCGACACCAGCAGCACTGGCCAGCACAGCATTTTTATATATGATGATGATAATTCAATCCGCGCGGCGGATGATGGCGTCGTAGGACGAAGGACGAGACATAATGGAATTCAGCGAGTTGATGCACAGCATTCGCCGTGACCGCGCGGCCTGGACGGTATCCGTCGGCGACGACTGGCTGCAGGGCCGCACCATCTATGGTGGACTCGCTGGCGCGATCTGCCTTGAAGCCACGCAACGCGAATTTACCGATCTGCCGCCATTGCGGTCGGCGCAATTCGCATTCATCGGCCCGGCGACCGGGCAACTACACATTACGGCAACGACGCTACGACGCGGCAAATCGACCGTGTTCATCGGCACCGAACTGCACGGCGACGATGGTCTCGCGACACGAGCAACCTTCTGCTTCGGTGCCGCGCGAAACTCCACGCTCAGTTACTCCGCGCACGATCGACAGCCGGCGCAAGCGCCCGAAACATATCCCCCGTTCTTCGAACAGGCGCCGCCGTTCCTGCGTTTCCTGCAACACATCGATGGCCGGCAGGCTGGCGGCAACTTCCCTTTCAGCGGTGGCAAAGACCCAACGATGACGCTGTGGTTACGTCATCGCGATCCGGGGCTGAAGCCTTCGCTGGTCTCTTTGCTCGCGCTGGCCGACGCTCCGCCGCCAGCCGCACTCGCCATGGTGAAGCAGGTCGGCCCGATCAGCACCATGACGTGGAGCATCGACGTGCTCACCGACACCATCGAGACCGACAACGGCTGGTGGATGATCCACAGCACCGCCGATACCGCCGCCGGCGGCTATTCAAGTCAGTCCATGACGGTGTGGAACACCTCAGGCAAGCCGGTGATGACCAACCGGCAGAACGTCGCGATGTTTCTCTGATCGCGAAGTTTACGCCATGCGGCACAACCTCACCCTGAGGAGCCGCGCAATTGCGCGGCGTCTCGAAGGATGCGTTGTGGAGAAGGATCACAGCTCACATCATCCTTCGAGGCTCGCCGAAGTCGGCTCGCACCTCAGGATGACGGCTCCGCGTCGATCGAAAGACTTTGCAGAGACCTACTTGCCCTGCGCAGCCTTGCGCTCGACGAAGGTCTTGCCGCCCTTCATCTTGTGGCTGAGCGGCGCTTCGTTGATCTGAATAACGACAGCTTCCGCATCGACGCCGAGATTCTTCACCAGCGCCTGGGTGATATCGCGCATCATGCCGGCCTTCTGTTCGTCGGTGCGGCCAGCGGCCATGCTCACAGTAATTTCAGGCATTTGAGTCTCCCTTTGCTTGTTTCGGATTTTCTCGCGAACATTGAATTCCGTCATTCCGGGATGCGCCGCTTGGCGCAGGCCCGGAATCCATACTCCCGGTAGTGGTTATGGATTCCGGGCTCGCTCGCAAACGCTCGCGCCCCGGAATGACAACTTGTATTACCCCCACTTCACATCGTGGCGCGCCAGCACATCGCGCACCCTGGCAACGATATCGCTTTCGGCACAGGAGAACTGCGCCGGCCGCGTTTCGCGCCACTCGGCGTTGGAGGCAATCGCCGCCGCTGCCTTGGCACCCTCGATCAGGTCCTTGATCTGCACTTCGCCGCGCGCTTTCTCGTCGGAGCCTTGAATGATGACGCAAGGCGAGTTGCGCTTGTCGGCGTATTTGAGCTGGTTGCCCATGTTCTTCGGATTGCCGAGATAAAGTTCGGCGCGGATTTTAGCGTTGCGCAGTTCGGCGACCATCTTCTGATAGTCGGCGACACGGTCGCGGTCGAACACCGTCACGACAACCGGCCCGAACTCCGGCTTGGTGTCGATCTTGCCGAGCATGGTAAGTGCCGCCTGCAGACGCGACACGCCGATGGAGAAGCCGGTTGCCGGTACCGGCTCGCCGCGAAAGCGCGAGACGAGTCCGTCATAGCGCCCGCCGCCACCGACCGAGCCGAAGCGCACCGGGCGGCCCTTCTCGTCCTTGGTGTCGAGCAGCAGTTCAACTTCGTAGACCGGACCGGTGTAGTATTCGAGCCCGCGCACGACGGAAGGATCGATAACAACTCGACCGTCATCGTAACCGGAAGCGGCTACCAACTCTTTCATCTGAGTGAGTTCAGCAACACCGGCCTCACCCAATCCATTTCCTTTAACGGCGGTCTCGAAATTAGCGACAGTGACCTCGTTTGAATTGATGATGCTTTTCGCAGATGACGATTCACCCGGTGATCCAACGAAACTGATTACGCGGGAAATTCCAACAGCGTCGAGACCTGCACCTTTGGTGAAATCTCCCTTTCCTTCTTCCCCGCCATCCCAACGTCCGGAGCCAAGCAGCTTCTCAATCTCTGCCACCGGAAACTTATCCAGCTTATCGATCGCCCTTAGCACCGTGAGCCTGCGGCCCGCGTTCTCGTCGCCGCCAAGCCCGATGCTTTCCAGTACGCCATCGAGCACCTTGCGGTTGTTGACCTTCACCACATAGCTGCCGCGCGGAATGCCGAGCGCTTCCATGGCGTCGGCGGCCATCATGCACATCTCGGCATCGGCGGCGGGCGAGGCGCTGCCGACGGTGTCGGCATCGAACTGCATGAACTGGCGGAAGCGGCCCGGCCCCGGCTTCTCGTTGCGATAGACGTAACCGGCGCGATAGCTGCGATACGGTTTCGGCAGCGCGTCGAAATTCTCCGCGACGTAGCGCGCCAGCGGCGCGGTCAAGTCGTAGCGCAGTGAAATCCACTGCTCGTCGTCGTCCTGAAACGAGAATACGCCCTCGTTGGGCCGGTCCTGATCCGGCAGGAATTTGCCGAGCGCGTCGGTGAACTCCATCGCCGGGGTTTCCACCGGCTCGAAGCCGTAGCGCTCGTAGACCTCGCGGATGACGTCGGTCATCCGGCGAGTGGCGGCGATTTCCGACGCGTTGCGATCGACCAGCCCGCGCGGCAGGCGAGCCTTCAGTTTTTGCGGTTTTTTGGATTTGTCAGCCATGCGGCGGGTGGTATCAGCCGCCGCGCCAAGCGGCAAGACGCGCAACGCACCGGGTAAGGGTCAGCCACGCCCCTCACCCGGTGGTCCGCGCTCGAAACATCCCCGTTCCGCAAGGCGAGGACGCTTCAATTCACCAGTACGGCGCGGTCGCAGCGTACGCCGGAGACCCAGACATCCGCCTGCCCGACGCCGACGCCCAGCGTCGCCAGCAACGACGCCAGCACCTGATCGATCGAGCCGGTGGCACTGCCGATGATACTCGTCACCGTTGTGCCAAGGCCGGGGACCGGCAGTCCCAGCGGCCCGACCTTGATATTCAAAGCGAGATCGCCCAGCAGACTACCCGTCAGCGACTGGGCGAGATTGCTGGTCGTCACCGTCTTCTTGCTCTGCGCGGTGATGTCGGCATAGCTGAAATCCACCGCTGTCGGCGTCGTGTTACCCACGCCGGCATGGGCCTTGCCGCTGACCTGCACCGCACCGAGGTTGACCAATGTTGCAGAACCGGGGTTCGGCTTGCCGGTGAAATTGGTCATTTCGGCTTTCGTCACGTTGCCGATCCAGGCATCGACGATGCCCGGCGTCACGCCCAGCGTCACGCGCGAGCTATCGACATTGGGGAAGCCGCAGCTCACGGCATCGAGCGTCGCGGTGCCGGACGCCACCTCGACATAGACCGGCAGGTTGACCGCCGCGACGCTGCCGCTGCCGATCAATTGAATCTGCGCCAGGATCCGCGTCTGCGCCGTGTGCACGCGGGCGCCGCGCGCGCCGACCGCGATCCAGCTCGCACCCTGCGGATGCTCGCCGATGGTCGCCAGCATGCTGACGCTCGCCACGCCGGGCAGACCGAGATCGACGGCAGCCTCGATCTGATGGGCGCCGTTGGCGATCGCGCCGGTCGCGGATAGCAGATCGTACAGCCCGACGCTGACGCCGGTCTGCGGTTTCTGCCCGACGGCAAGACTGCTGTAAGGACCGAGGTCAATCAGCTTGCCCGGCACGATCTTCGTCGTCACGCCGGCCAGCGCAAACGAGATGCGCGACAATGCGGTCGTCGCAGAATTGACGCCGTTGGCGGCCTGCTGCGCCGAGAGCATCGCCGCGACGATATCGGCGATCTTGACGTTGCCGCGCAACACTTCGTCGTAGGTGACGCCGGTCAGGCTGAGGCGCGTCGCCAGCGCCGAGAGAAAGTCGAACGCATCGATGCGCGCATCGATCAGCGCCCGATAATCCATCACCGACAGTGACAGCGACGTCCCCAGCATGCTGCCGAGCACGGTATTGAGCAGCCCGCCGTTCAGCGCCAGCAGCCGCGAGCCGATGGCGAATGACGCCACCGCCGTGCTTGCCGCCGTGGCGGTCGTGGTGATCGTGAAGCGATCGGCCCCGGTGAACATGCGCGCGAAATGCAGTGGCGTTTCGGTTTGCAACGTGACGCGCGCGGCGTTGGCAACACCGGGGGCCGGGGTGACGAAACGCGCGCGGGGCGCGCGTGCGGCGTCGGCGGTGTAGTTGCCGAGTTCGACGGCAACCACGGCGCTGGCGGGATAGGCATTGTCGACCACCGTCGCGCGCGCGGCATTGGTGGCATTGCCGATATCGCTGGCCGCGACGATGGCCGCGAGGTCGGCGGCACTTTGCGCCTTGCGCCGGTCGGCGAAGATCGTGCCGACATCGACGCCGAGCGCGGCGCAACCCATCACCAGCATCATGCAGCCCGCGCCCATGATGGCGATGTTGCCGCTGCGGTCAGCCTTGAACCGTCGCCCCATGCTCCACATTGCCGCGCCCTCAATAACCGCCGAAGGGAATCGCCGCCGAACGCACGATGTTGGGTGCCGGCAGCGGCACGAACGCCGGCAGCGCGTAGATGAACATGTGCGACGCGTCGTAACCGACGCTCACCACGAACACCTTGTTGCTCGCAGCGGAGGTCGCGGCGTCAACCTTCAGATGACTCTTTTCGATCAGCGGATAAGACGCGACGTTGGCGCTGACGTAGCTTGCGGCAAGGCTGCTGCGCTCGCTGTCGGACAGTCCGGCGACCGACGAGCGCGCCGCTTCGGCGGCGAGTTGCTGCACGCCGTGGACGACCGCGAGGTACGATCCGAATGTCACGATGCCGAACAGGATCGCCAGAAACAGCGGGGCCAGGATGGCGAACTCGACGGTCGACGCAGCGCGCCCGCAATCGGCAAACCGGCGAAGGCATGACAGCTCGTGCTTCATGCCGCATAGCTCAACATACAACCATTACGAGAGTTTTAATCTGTCACGCAATCACAGATAGTATAACCACGCTTCCGCTGGGCGATAAGACTACCGCCCCGCCGCTGGCCGCACGCCTGACGCAATCGCTGCAAAGTTACGCGCTACGCTCCCGTGGCAAGGACATCGTGTTTCCACTCGCCGACAAAACGATCTAGGCTAGCCGCAGGCACCGAACCGCGCGCCAGTCAGCACAAGAGGGACGATATGTTAGACAAGAGCCCAAACAAGCCCGCCGTAAACGTTCCGAACGATCTCGCCGCGTTCTGGATGCCGTTCACCGCCAACCGCGCGTTCAAGAAGGCCCCTCGCCTGCTCGCCGGCGCCGAAGGCATGCACTACATCACCACCGATGGCCGCAGGCTGATCGATGCCGCCGCCGGCATGTGGTGCACCAACGCCGGTCACGGCCGCAAGGAAATCGCCGCCGCGATCGGCAAGCAGGCGCAGGCGCTCGACTATGCGCCGCCGTTCCAGTTCGGCATTCCGCAAGCCTTTGAACTTGCCAGCCGCATTGCCGATCTCGCTCCCAAGGGGCTCGATCAGGTGTTCTTCTGCAACTCCGGTTCGGAAGCGGCCGATACCGCGCTGAAGATCGCGCTGGGCTACCACCAGATCACCGGCAACGGATCGCGCACGCGGCTGATCGGCCGCGAGCGCGGCTATCACGGCGTCGGCTTCGGCGGCACATCGGTCGGCGGTATCGTCAACAACCGCAAGATGTTCGGCAGCCTGCTGGCTGGGGTCGATCATCTGCAATCGACCTACAACCGCGAGAAACAGGCTTTCAGCAAGGGCGAACCGGAATGGGGCGCCGAGTTGGCCGATGAGTTGGAGCGCCTCGTCAATCTGCACGGCGCCAACACCATCGCCGCTGTGATCGTCGAGCCGATGGCCGGATCGACCGGCGTGCTTCCGTCGCCGAAGGGCTATCTCAAGCGGCTGCGCGAGATCACCCAGAAGCACGGCATCCTGCTGATCTTCGACGAGGTCATCACCGGCTTCGGCCGTCTCGGTTTCGCCTTCGCAGCGGAACGCTACGGCGTGCTGCCGGACATGATCACCTTTGCCAAGGGCGTCACCAACGGCGCGGCCCCGATGGGCGGCGTGATCGTGCGCGACACCATCCATGACGCCTTCATGACCGGGCCGGACTATGCCGTGGAGTTGTGTCACGGCTACACCTATTCGGCGCATCCGCTGGCGTGCGCCGCGGGTCTTGCGACGCTGGACATCTACCGCGACGAGAAGCTGTTCGAGCGCGCCAACAAGCTCGAGCCGAAGTTCGCCGACGCCGTGATGAGCCTGCGCAGCGAACCGAACGTCGTCGATATCCGCACCGTGGGTCTGACCGCCGGCATCGATCTCACCGCCAACAAGGAAGGTCCCGGCAAACGCGGGTTCGAGTGCCTGAACCGGGCGTTCCGCGATCATGACCTCATGGTTCGCGTCGCCGGCGACACCATCGCCCTGACGCCGCCGCTGATCGTCAGCGAGGACCAGATCGGCGAAATTATCGAGAAGGTCGCCAAGGTCATCCGCGCGGTGGCGTAAGGCGTGATGTTTCCGCCGGCGCACCCACGCCGGCGGAACATTCGATCTTTGTGTCCGTTCAATCCCCGAGACGGTTGAAGCTCGACCTGTCCGATTGAACGAGGCCAAACTCCATGCTCTCGCAAGCAATCGCGCCATTGGAAGCGGTGCTGGCGCTGAAGGCGCGTCAATTCAAGCTCGCGGTGCGCGCCTATGCCAACGATCGCGCGGCCCAGGGCAAGGGCATTGTCGTTTCATATGCCGTGGCGGCAAGCCTATTCGTAGTCGCAGGAGCCTTCCTGATCGGGGCATTCGCAGTAGGCCTGATGGCGCTGTATCGATGGATCGCGCTTCTGTACGGTCAGTTCGTCGCGTTCGGTTGCGTCGGCGGCCTCCTCGTCGTGATGGCGTTGATCTGTGTCGGCGTGGCGATCTCACAACTGCACGCGCAGACGAAAAAAGTGCCGAGCCTGTCCAACCGTCTGGTAACGGCGGCCAAGACCAGCCCGCTTCGCTTGGAGCAAATCAAGCAGTCTCCGGCGCGTGACAGCAACGATCCTCATGCAGGCATCGGCGCAACGCCGTCACATGCACGTCAGGCACGCCATCAGAGCGACGGCAGGTTGTTGTTGCTCGCGGCAGTGACGCTGCTGGGCTGGACCATCGCCCGAAACCGGCGAAGGGTGGAGCGGTGAGAGAAATTCGCCGCACCGGCGGCTTCGACGCGCTGCTGATCACCACAGCGACAGCACTGACCCTGCTTGCCGCACAACGTTACGTTCAGTTGAATCGCGATCGCCGGCAAATCGACGGAAGCGCGCCGCCCCCAGCCGACGTGGCCACAGCGCTCGAACGGGCGGAGCCGGGGCGAGGCCGTCAGGCCGCCAGCCCATTGCAGATCCCGCTGAAGGGCTGGCGGGATGTGCTTTGGCGCACCTATCAGCAGATCGGCGAAGATCGTTTACTGGCTATCGCGGCAGGTGTGGTGTTTTTCGCCTTGCTGGCGGTTTTCCCGGCCATCACCGCGCTGGTGTCCTGCTATGGCTTGTTCGCCGATCCCTCGACCATCACCCGCAACCTGCAGTCACTGGCGGGCATGCTTCCAGACGGCTCATTCCAGATTGTTCAGGATCAGATCGCTCGTGTCCTCGACAAGGGCAACGCAGCACTGAGCGTCACCTTCCTGTTCGGGATCGGGATGTCGCTCTGGAGCGCAAACGCTGGCACGAAGGCCATTCTCGACGCCCTCAACGTGGTCTACGACGAAACCGAAAAGAGGAATTTTCTCCGGCTGAATGCTGTCGCCCTGACCTTTACGATCGGCGGCATCGTCGCTCTGCTGGCAATGACAGGGGCGGTGGTGGTGATACCGCTGACCCTGACCCGGCTGGGGATACCCGACCATTTGCAAGCCATCCTCGATCTCGCCCGCTGGCCGTTGCTGTTCATTATCTTGTTGTTCGCGCTGGAAATTTTGTATCGCTTCGGCCCGAGCCGCACCGAAGCCCGGTGGGAATGGCTGAGCGTCGGCGCGCTCACGGCGGCGCTGCTGTGGATCGCCGGTTCTTTCGCGCTGTCGTGGTATCTTTCCAGTTTCGGCAATTACAGCGCCACCTACGGTTCGCTCGGCGCAGCTATCGGCTTCATGATGTGGCTATGGATGTCAGCCATCGTCGTATTATGCGGTGCCGAACTGAATTCCGAACTCGAGCACCAGACGGCAGTCGATACGACCGTAGGCCCGGCGAGGAACTCGGGGCGCGCGGCGCTGAGGTCGCGGATTCCTTAGGCTCCGCAGTCGCCTTACCCCCAGGAACCGGATTGTGGAGATAAAGGCATCTCCGAATCGTTCGTAACACGACGGGCCTCGAATCAGCGATACTGGTGAAATTACGCATCCGGGTGGGGGCTTGGCTTTCCCGATGCAATGTCCATTATTAGGCTGGCGCTCGGGGAAGATGCGCGACATATGATTCGAATCTCCACCATTTTCGTTGCGATCTGCATGGCCTTGATCGCCGCCTCGCTGGGGCTGGTGCTGCATGCCGTTGCCGGCGTGAATGGTCAGCAATCGGCCATTGTCGCGCTGGCGGTCCTGACTTTCATGATTCTCTACAACGCTGTGTCGATGCGCATGCGCGACCGGCCCGATATCGACGGCCAGATTGCCGACCTCTCGCAGGGCACCGCGGATCTGGCACGGCAGGTCGGCGAATTCGCGCGCCGTCTTGCGACCATCGAGTCGCGCGTCATGACCTCAAATTCGACTGCACAGGAGCGCATCCAGGCCGTCACCGGTGAGATCGGCGAGCTTGGCGCACTGGTCAATCAGCTTGCCGAGTCGGTCGCCGCGCACGAAGACATGCTGGCGTCGGGACTAGCCTCAACGGCTGCACCGGCGACGATCGACGATACGGCCACCTTGCGCAGCGCGACGCCGCAGCCGGCCAGGGTCGTCACCAAGGTCTTCACGCCGCGCCCGGCACCGCCGCCGGTCACTGTCGAGCCTGACTACGTCGACGCCGATCTCGATGCACTGCCGCCGGATCGCGACAGCGAAATCCTTGCCGCGATCAGCCATGCGATCGACAGCAACCGCATCGACATCTACCTGCAGCCCATCGTCACCTTGCCGCAACGCAAGGTGCGCTTCTATGAGGCGGTGACGCGGCTGCGCGACGGCAGCGACCAGATCCTGACCGCAGACGATTTCATCGGCGTTGCCGAGGACGCCGGCCTGATGGGCCGGATCGATCACATGGTGATGCTGCGCGGCGTGCAGGTGCTGCGGCGCCTGATGGTGCGCAACAAGGATGTTGGCGTGTTCTGCAACGTCGCCGCCGCGACGCTCGGCAATCCCGCCAGTTTCGCGCAATGCCTGGATTTTCTCGAAGCCAATCGCGCGCTGGCATCGTCCCTGATCCTGGAATTCAAGCAGGCGGCTTTCCGCAGCTTCGGCCCGGTCGAGCGCGAGCATCTCGCGGCGCTGGCCCAGCGCGGCTACCGCTTCTCGCTCGATCATGTCACCGACCTGCGGATCGAGCCGCGCGAATTGGCCGATCGCGGCGTGCGTTACATCAAGGTTCCGGCCGCACTGCTGCTCGATCAGGAGAAGGCGTCGGCATCCGATATTCATGCGGCGGATCTGTCCGGCCTGCTCGGCCGATTTGGCATCGACATGGTGGTCGAGCGCATCGAAGGCGAGCAAGCGGCGGTCGAACTGCTGGACTATGACGTCCGCTTCGGGCAGGGATTCCTGTTCGCGGCGCCACGACCGCTGCGACCGGAAAATACACCGGCGTCGACAGCGACGCCGCCGGCTCACAAGCAACCGGAGACCAGACCGCAAGAGGCTCCGCACCTTATCAATGGGGCCGCCAAACCATTCCAACCCGGGACCGGCCGTATCGAACCGCAGCCCGCCATCGGCAATGCCGCGCTGGCACGCCGAGCCCTTCGTCCCACCTAACTTCCAGTCGAGATTGTAATGCAGTTGCGTATTGTTGATCGCATCAGCGATCTGGTGGACGGTGTCGATGTGTTGCTGAGCGACATCTGGGGCGTCGTCCACAACGGTCTGGAATCGTTTCCCGAAGCCTGTGCGGCGCTGCACACGTTTCGTAAACGCGGCGGCACCGTGGTGCTCATCACCAATGCGCCGCGACCAGCGGATTCGGTGCAGCGGCAATTGCGCAAGCTCGGCGTCGCCGACGAGACCTACGATGCCATCGTGTCGTCCGGCGACCTGACGCGCCACTACGTCGCCGAACATGCCGGACAATCGATGTTCTGGCTCGGGCCGGAGCGTGACAACTCGATCTATCGCGGGCTCGACGCGAAATTCGCGCCGCTGGAATCCGCCAACTTCATCGTCTGCACCGGGCCGTTCGACGACGAAACCGAAACCGCGGAAGACTATCGCGACATGATGGTGCAGGCCCGCGAACGCGGCCTGACATTGATCTGTGCCAATCCAGATATCGTCGTCGAGCGCGGCGACCGTTTGATCTACTGCGCCGGCGCCATCGCTGAACTGTATCGCGAACTCGGCGGCGAGGTGATTTTCTATGGCAAGCCGCACCGGCCGATCTACGAGCGCGCCATGGCGATCGCGCAGCAGCAGCGCGGCGTCGCGACGCCATTATCGCGCGTGCTGGCGATCGGCGACTCGGTGCGGACCGATCTCACCGGCGCTCACGGCTTCGGCATCGATTGCCTGTTCGTGATGCGCGGCATTCATGCCAGCGAGATCGAGGATATCGATCTGAAGGATCCTGCTTCGGCCAAGGAACTGTTCGGCCATCCGCCACTGGCGCTGACGCGCGAACTGCGGTGGTAGGCGACATCACCGAGCGTCATTTCATCCAGAGGTGCGAGCCCGCTTTGGCGAGCCTCGAAGAATGATTGTTGTCGTGCATGACCATCCTTCGAGGCGCCACGCAGCGCGCGGCTCGTCAGAATGATGACACCTGGCTAGTTTTGAAATTTACGCCGTGACGATATCGGGGAACACAGCCTCGATCTTGGTCTTCAAGGTCGCGGCGTTGAACGGCTTGACGATGTAATTATTGACGCCCGCTTTCTTCGCGGCGATGACGTTCTCGGTCTTCGACTCCGCCGTGATCATGATGAACGGGGTCATCGCCAGATTGGGATCGGCGCGGACTTCCTTGAGCAGGTCGTAGCCGGTCATCGGTTCCATGTTCCAATCAGAGATCACCAGCCCATACTTGCGGCCGCGCATCTTGTTGAGCGCCGCCGATCCGTCGCTGGCATCATCGATGTTCTGGAAACCGAGCTGCTTGAGGAGATTGCGGATAATGCGGATCATGGTGTTGTAATCATCGACGACCAGAACCGGCATTGATAGATCGACCGCCATCTCAAACCTCTTCAAAGCGAACCAAGTGCGCCGTCGGTCGCGGCCACACCGCTTGCCACCTTCGGGTCAGCGGTAACCTGTACCACCAGCCGTTAAACAGCCCGTTAACTTCCTGCATCGGCAGAAACACCGATGCTACCGGTGAATGACTCGTATCGACAAACGATAAAGCTGTCTTGACTTAAGTCGTATCAAGGCGTCACGGTCCATCTCCCACCCGTGGCGTGGATTTGACATTCGCTAGCTCCATGGCTGCAAACGCCTATTGCGAATGGCAAATTCGAGCCTCCACACGAAACCTATGTTGGCAGCGGTCCCGAGATTCTGACCTTCGCAGAAATGCATGCTGAAACTGATTGCGAATGTTAAAACCGGACAACGAAGCCGAATGAACGAAATCATCCATGCCTGCTGGCTTTTCCGTCATCCGTGACTCCACACCTGCCGCCGCCGTTCCTCGCGGAGCGGTCATCGCCATGGGCAATTTCGATGGCGTTCATCTCGGCCATCGCGCCGTGATCGCCGCGGCACTGAATATGGCGCGACGGCTGAACCGGCCGGCTCTGGCGGTGACGTTCGAACCGCATCCGCGATTGTTCTTCAGCCCGCATACTCCGCAATTCCGTCTCACTGACGAGACCAGCAAGCTGCGTCTGCTGGCCGGTACCGGGCTGAATGGCGCGGTGGTCATGACCTTCGACGCCGGTCGCGCCGGAACGAGCGCGCAGGATTTCATCCAGCACGAACTGATCGGACGGCTGGGCATCAGCGGCATTGCCATCGGCTACGATTTTCATTTCGGCAAAGGCCGTGTCGGGTCGCCATCGCTGTTGCAAAGCGAAGCCCCGCGCCTCGGCATCGAAGTCGCGGTACAACCTCACGTCGATATCGACGAGCGCCCGGTGTCGTCCACCGCAATCCGCATGGCGCTGGCCGAAGGCCAGATCGCTGAAGCCACGGCCATGCTCGGCGGGCCGTGGTTCATCTCCGGCGATGTCATCCACGGAGAAAAGCGCGGCCGCGATCTCGGCTATCCCACCGCCAATATCCGCCTCGATCCCCATTGCGGCCTGCGGCATGGCATTTATGCCGTGCGGGTCGGGATGGGCGATAGCCGCGTCGATGGCGTCGCCAGTTTCGGCCGCCGCCCGACCTTCGACAACGGCGCGCCGCTCCTTGAAATCTTCCTGTTCGACTTCAAAGGCGACCTCTATGGCAAGACGCTGGATGTCGCCTTCATCGCCTACATTCGCGACGAGCTGAAGTTCGACAATATCGACGCGCTGGTGCGCCAGATGGACGACGACAGCACCAAGGCCCGCGCCGCACTTGTCGCCGCGCCGGGCGCCTTTCCCAGACTGGGGGCGATCGGCTAGCCGCCACGGCCTTTGCGTTCCCGCCGCCGCCTGCTATGGAAAGCCCCATGTTGGCGCGGCGCACCATTATCAGCATTACCGGCCCGGCTTCCGCCTGAGCTTCGCTCGGCGCAAGACCGGGATTGATGTCGTTTCCGCCCTTCCGCGCCCTTTAGAGCAGCATGATCCCGAAAAGTGGAAACCGGTTTTCGGACAAGATCATGCTCAAACAAAAAGATAAACAACGGGCCTGATTCAACGCAGTTGGATCGACCCTAGCCAAGCCAGAGTTTTCATGTCCGACAAGCCGCAAAAATCCGCCGCCCCGAAAGCCGATGGGCCCGACTATTCCAAGACCCTGTTCCTGCCGCAGACCGAATTCCCGATGCGCGCCGGCCTGCCGCGGCGCGAGCCGGACATTCTCAAGCGCTGGAACGAGATCGGGCTCTACAAGCGGTTGCGTGAAAGCGCCAAGGCGCGACCCAAATTCGTGCTGCATGACGGCCCGCCCTACGCCAACGGCAACATCCATATCGGCCACGCGCTGAACAAGATCCTCAAGGACGTGGTGACCAAGAGCCAGCAGATGCTCGGCCACGACTCCAACTACGTGCCTGGCTGGGACTGCCATGGCTTGCCGATCGAGTGGAAGATCGAAGAAGAGAACTATCGCTCCAAGGGCAAGCAGAAGCCCAACTTCAAGGATCCCGCCGCGATGGTCGCGTTCCGCAAGGAATGCCGTGCCTATGCCAACAAATGGCTCGATATCCAGCGCGAGGAATTCAAGCGCCTCGGCATCATCGGCGACTGGGACGGCCGCTATGCCACGATGGATTACTTCGCGGAAGCGCAGATCGCCCGCGAACTGATGAAGTTCGCCGCCAACGGCACGCTCTATCGCGGCTCCAAGCCGGTAATGTGGAGCGTGGTCGAGAAGACCGCGCTGGCCGAAGCCGAAGTCGAATACGAGGATTACACGTCGGACACGGTGTGGGTGAAATTCCCCGTCACCTCACCCGCGCACGGCGCGCTCGCAAATGCCAGCGTGGTGATCTGGACCACAACGCCATGGACGCTGCCGGGCAACCGCGCCATCAGCTTTTCGTCGAAAATCGCGTATGGCCTCTACAAGGTCACGGACGCACCCGCTGACAATTGGGCGAAGACCGGCGATCTGCTGGTCCTTGCCGACAAGCTCGCGGAAGACGTCTTCAAGCAGGCGCGCGTCACCGCTTTTGAGAAGGTACGCGATATTCCCGCCGACAGCATGGATGCCCTCGAATGCGCGCATCCGTTGAAGGGGCTCGATGGCGGCTACGAATTCACCGTGCCGCTGCTCGACGGCGATCACGTCACCGACGATACCGGCACCGGCTTCGTCCACACCGCGCCGGGCCACGGCCGCGAGGACTTCGACATCTGGACGCACAACGCGCGCGATCTCGAAGCGCGTGGCATCTCGAGCGCGATTCCCTACACCGTCGATGAGAACGGCGCCCTCACCGCGCATGCGCCCGGCTTCGAGGGCAAGCGCGTCATCAACGACAAGGGCGAGAAAGGCGACGCCAACGAGGCCGTCATAAAAGCGCTGGTCGAGCGCGGCAAGCTGCTCGCACGCGGACGGCTCAAGCATCAATATCCGCATTCATGGCGCTCGAAGAAGCCGGTGATCTTCCGCAACACGCCGCAGTGGTTCATCGCGATGGACAAGGACATTGCCGACAGCGGCAAGGTCAAATCCGGCGACACGTTGCGCGCCCGCGCGCTGCAAGCCATCAGCGTTACGCAGTGGGTGCCGCCGCAGGGCCAGAACCGCATCACCGGCATGATCGCCGGCCGCCCCGACTGGGTGATCTCGCGACAGCGCGCCTGGGGCGTGCCGATCGCCGTGTTCGTCCGCGAAAAGGGCGACGGCTCCGCTGAAGTCCTGATCGACGACGCCGTCAACGCGCGTATCGGCGAAGCCTTCGCCAAGGAAGGCGCCGACGCGTGGTACATGGAAGGCGCACGCGAACGCTTCCTCGGATCGCGCGCCAACGAGGACTGGCAGAAGGTCGACGATATTCTCGACGTGTGGTTCGACTCCGGTTCGACGCACGCTTTCGTGCTGGAAGACCCTGTGCATTTCCCCGGTCTTGCCGGCATCACGCGCAAGATCGACGGCGGCCAGGATTCCGTGATGTATCTCGAAGGCAGCGACCAGCACCGCGGCTGGTTCCATTCCTCGCTGCTGGAAAGCTGCGGCACGCGCGGCCGCGCGCCATATGACTACGTGCTGACCCACGGCTTCACGCTCGACGAGAACGGCCGCAAGATGTCGAAGTCGCTCGGCAACACCGTCGAGCCGCAGAAGGTGATCGCGCAGTCCGGCGCCGATATCCTGCGGCTGTGGGTGTGCGCGACCGATTACGCCGACGATCAGCGCATCGGCCCGGAAATCCTCAAGAACACCATCGAGACCTATCGCAAGCTGCGCAATTCGATCCGCTGGATGCTCGGCACCTTGCATCACTTCAACCGCGCGGATGCCGTTGCACAGGCCGACATGCCGGAGCTCGAGCGGCTGATGCTGCACGAACTCGCCGAACAGGACGAGGTGGTGCGCAAGGCCTATGCGGCGTTCGACTACAAGACGGTGATCGCCAGCCTGTCCGCGTTCATGAACAGCGAATTGTCGGCGTTCTATTTCGACATCCGCAAGGACACGCTGTATTGCGATCCGCCATCGTCGCTGGCGCGCAAGGCGGCGCTGACCACGATCGATATCCTCTGCGACAGCATCCTGAAGTGGCTGGCCCCGGCGCTGTCCTTCACCACCGAGGAAGCGTGGCAGCTCTACCGGCCGGATGCCGAACCCTCGGTGCATCTCACGCTATTCCCGGAGACGCTGCAGCAGTATCGCGATGACACGCTAGCCGCGAAATGGGATGTCATTCGCAACGTTCGGCGCGTCATCACCGGCGCACTCGAACTCGAGCGCGCCGCCAAGCGCATCGGCTCGTCGCTCGAAGCCTCGCCGCTGGTCTTCATCTCGGACAAGGCCATCTTCGACACCCTGTTCTATATCGACCTCGCCGAGGTCTGCATCACCTCGAACGCCATGGTGACCAACGATGACGCACCGGCGGATGCGTTCCGGCTGAACGATGCCCCCGGCGTCGCCGTCGTGGTGGAGAAAGCCGTCGGCACCAAGTGCGCCCGCTCGTGGAAGATCCTGCCGACGGTCGGCGAGGATCGTGAGTATCCCGACGTTTCGCCGCGCGACGCCCAGGCGCTGCGCGAATGGAAGGCGCTGGGAGTGACTGTGTGAACCCGGCGGTCCGTCAGGGCATCATCGCCGCTTTCGTCGCCCTGATCCTCGATCAGGCGAGCAAACTCTGGCTGCTGTTCGCGTTCGAGCTGGGCCGGCACGGCGCGGTGCGGGTGACACCCTTTTTCGACCTGGTGCTGGCGTGGAACACCGGCATCAGCTACGGCTGGTTCCAGAACGACAGCCCGACCGGGGCTGCGATCCTGCTGGCCTTCAAGGTGGTCGCCGTGATCGCGCTGGCGATCTGGATGGCGCGCTCGCACACCCGGCTTGCGACCATCGGCCTCGGCCTGATTATCGGCGGCGCAATTGGCAACGCGATCGACCGGCTGGCCTATGGTGCGGTGGTCGATTTCGCCCTTTTCCACGTCCAAATTGCCGAAAAAACCTATAATTGGTACGTCTTTAACCTCGCCGACGTGGCCATTGTTGTCGGCGTGGCGGCCCTGCTGTATGACTCCTTCCGGGGCTCGGACGCCGTAAAAGCGCCCTGATCCCGGCCGATATGCCCTGTGCAACATCAGTCGTCCGTCACCGTTACGGAGCGGCCCCGGCCTTGGTTCGGGAACCGGGGAAGGTTGCGGTTCGTACCAAGAGCCATAGCGCAGAGACTTGAGCAGGATGAACGTGATGCGAGATTCCGTGACAGGCGATTGTGAGATGCAGCCCACTTCGGCCTGGATGGCTGTGTCGAAATCGCTCGCCCGCGCCACCCGCCTCGCGGCGGTCGCCATCGGCATCGGCATGGTGGTAAGCGCCGGCGTTGCCCATGCGCAGGACTCCGACGACGACGATTCCACCTTCGAAGAGAAGATCATCAAGAACCTGATGGGTGGCATCGGCGCCACCAATATGGATAACCGCGGCATCGACTACCGCGAGCGGTCGCCGCTGGTGATTCCACCCAAGGTCGATTTGCCGCCGCCGGTGTCTAGCTCGGCCGAGATCACCGCGCCGAACTGGCCTAAAGATCCAGACGAAGCCGAGCGCGCACGTATCCGCGCTGTCGCCAAACAAAAGAAGGTCACTGGAAACGAAGGCGCTCGCCCGCTGATGCCGAGCGAACTGGCCATCGGCAAGACCAAGCATGTCGCGGCGACTGAACCGGTCCAGCCGGGTGTCAACAGGAATCCGATGCTCAGCCCGTCCGAGCTTGGCTTCAAGGGCAATCTGTTCGGCACGCTGTTCGGCGGCAACAAGACTGAGAGCGCGCCGTTCACCGGCGAGCCCGACCGCGAGACACTGACACAGCCACCGTCCGGCTATCAGACGCCGTCGCCGAATTTCGCCTATGGTACCGGTCCGAAGCAGCCGCTGGTGCAAGGCGGCTACAACGTTCAGACCGGTAAGGAAATCAAATAGAGTTGCACAGCGCAGCCTGCGACACCTGATACTGTTGCCCCGGCGGGGACGAGTTGCTTTGCTTGGCCTCACGTTCGTTCGGATTTCGGCAACAGCGCGTCGGTAAAGTTTACGGCGCTTCACATAAGGACAGGCTGCGATCGGCTCCCCACGATCAATCGCCGCCGATGCAGCTCATGACCTCATTGCACCGACGCATCTTCCAATTTGTTGCGGCCACCGGCTTGCTGTTCGCGATGGCGCTGCCGTCGTCGCTCACCGCGCAAACCGTAACTTCAGATCCGCCGACGACATTCACGCTCAACAATGGGCTGACCGTCGTCGTCATTCCGGATCGCCGCACGCCGGTGGTCACGCAAATGATCTGGTACAAGGTCGGGTCGGCCGACGAGACGCCCGGCAAATCGGGCCTCGCGCACTTCCTCGAACATCTGATGTTCAAGGGCACGGCGAAGCATCCGCAGGGCGAGTTCTCGCAAACCGTGCTGAAGATCGGCGGCAACGAGAACGCCTTCACGTCCACCGACTACACCGGATACTTCCAGCGCGTGCCGCGCGAGCAACTCGGCCGCATGATGGAATTCGAAGCCGACCGCATGACCGGCCTCGTGCTCAAGGACGAGAACGTGCTGCCTGAGCGCGATGTCGTGCTCGAAGAATACAACATGCGGGTTGCCAACAATCCCGATGCGCGGCTCGGCGAACAGATCATGGCGGCGCTCTATCTCAATCATCCTTACGGCCGCCCCGTGATCGGCTGGCGCCACGAGATCGAAAAGCTCAATCGCGAGGATGCGCTGGCGTTCTACAGGCGCTTCTATGCGCCCAACAATGCGACGCTGGTGATCGCGGGCGACGTCGACGCGGCGGAAATCCGCCCCATCGTCGAGCGTACCTTCGGTCAGATCCCGGCACAGCCGTCGATCGCGCCGCGCCGGCTGCGACCGCAAGAGCCGGTGCCGACCGCACCCCGCACCGTTACGCTGGCTGACCCCAACGTGCAGCAGACCATGCTGCGCCGTTATTATCTGGTGCCATCCGCAACGACCGCTTCACCGCAGGAAAGCGCCGCGCTCGACGTGCTGGCGCAACTGATGGGCAGCGGCAGCAATTCGAAGCTCTACCGCGCCCTCGTCGTCGATCGCTCGCTCGCGGTCAGTGCCTCGGCGGGCTATCAGGGCACCGCGCTCGATCCGACCCAGTTCATGATTTCGGCGGCCCCAAAACCCGGCGTCAACTTCGCCGACACCGAAGCCGCGATCGACGGCGTCATCGCCGACATGCAGCAAAATCCGGTGAGCGCAGAAAATCTCGAACGCGCCAAAACCCAGCTTATCGCCGAAGCGATCTACGCGCAGGACAATCAGGCCACCATGGCGCGCTGGTACGGCGCTGCGTTGACCGTCGGCCTCAGCATCGAGGATATCCGCAGTTGGCCGGATCGTGTGCGCGCCGTCACCGCCGAACAGGTGCGCGATGTTGCAAAGAAATGGCTCGACAAGAAACGGTCGGTGACCGGCTACCTGATCAAGGATACGACGCCGAAGAGCGAGGAAAAACGATCATGAACCGCTCTCGTCTCGGGCGCCTCGCCTGTGCTCTGATGGCGGCGCTCGCCGTCCTGTTGCTGCAGCCGCAAGCATCTTTCGCCACCACTAATATCCAGCACATCAAGACGCCGGGCGGCATCGAGGCCTGGTTCGTGCAAGACGCGACGGTGCCGCTGATCGCCATGCAGTACGCCTTTGGCGGCGGCGCCGATCAGGACCCCGCCGACAAGCCGGGCGTCGGCACCATGGTCGCCGGGCTGCTCGATGAAGGCGCCGGCGAACTGGATTCCAAGACGTTCCACGAACGGCTCGACCGCCGCGCCATCGAACTCAGCTTCAATTCGACACGGGATTATTTCCGCGGGTCGCTGCGCATGCTGAAAGACAATCGCGACGAGGCGTTCGGGCTGTTGCGCCTGGCGTTGACCGCGCCACGGTTCGACAAGGACGACGTCGAACGCATCCGCGCGCAGATCATGTCGGGGCTGCGGCGCCAGACCACCGACCCCAACTCGCTGGCCAGCATCAAACTGCTTGAGGCCGAGTTCGGCGATCATCCTTACGGCCGCCCCGCCGGCGGCACGTTGACCAGCATTCCGAAGATCGACGTCGCCGATCTGCGCGATTACACCCGCCGCGTGCTGGCGAAAGATACGCTCAAGATTGCCGTCGTCGGCGATATCGATGCGGCGTCGCTGAGCAAACTGCTCGACGACACGTTCGGTGCTCTGCCTGCCAAAAGCGATCTGACACCGGTGGCCGAGATCAAGGCCGCGCAACCGCCGCAGCGCTTTTTCATTCCGCTCGACGTGCCGCAAACCGTGGTGGCGTTCGGCGTCCCCGGGGTCAAGCGCGACGATCCGGACTTCATGGCCGCCTACGTCGTCAATCACATCCTCGGCGGCGGCTCACTGACGTCGCGGCTCTACCACGAAGTGCGCGAGAAACGCGGGCTGGTGTATTCGGTCTATGAATACCTCGCCTGGATGGTGCATTCCTCGCTGGTGATCGGCACCACCGCGACGCGCGCCGACCGCGCCAACGAGACCGTCGAAACCATCGACACGGAAGTGCGCAAGATGGCCGACAACGGACCGACGCAGCAGGAACTCGACGAGGCCAAGTCCTACCTCAAGGGCTCGCAAATGCTGGCGCTCGACACCTCCTCCAAGCTGGCGTCCGGATTGCTGCAATATCAGCTCGACAATCTCGGCATCGACTATCTGGAGAAGCGGAACACGCTGGTCGACGCGGTCACGCTGGCCGATGCCAAGCGCGTCGCCAAGCGGCTGTGGGGTCAGGGCCTCGTCACCGTCGTGGTCGGCCGCGCGCCTCAGGCATCCGCGCAACCCGCCGCAGTCACACCGCCGAAGGCGAACTGACCTCGTCCCGGATTCGAAGCCGCCCACCTCCGAGATGCTTGACGAAGTTGGCTCGCACCTCAGGATGACGTATCTGGGATGTCCCGGCTTTAGCTTCTGGTGCTGCCATGCTGCGGATTACCCGCGACATCGTGATCGACGAAAACGACATCGAGATCGGATTCGTCCGCGCCTCCGGCCCGGGCGGCCAGAACGTCAACAAGCTCTCGACGGCAGCGCAATTGCGCTTCGACACGAACCGCCTGACGCTTGCGCCCGACACACGCGCGCGACTGGAGCGCATCGCCGGACAGCGGCTGACCAAGGATGGCGTCATCGTCCTCCACGCGCAGCGCTTCCGCACCCAGGAGCGCAACCGCGCCGACGCCATCGACCGCTTGATCGAGATGCTGCGCGAGGCCTCCATCCGGCCAGTGCCGCGCCGGCCCACCAAGCCGACGCTGGGCTCGAAAAAACGCCGCCTCGAAGGCAAGAAGCGCCGCAGCGACATCAAGGCAGGACGCCGCAGTGGCGGCTATGACGATTAAGCCGGGCATATCCCCGCTGTTCTTGTCCGTACGACTCCCGATCTGATACTTGAGCCATGCATTTGCGGTGCCGACCGCCTAAATTGGCGGTCTCGTGCCGAATCGCTCCGGAACCCGCCCTGCATGCCCGTCCGCCAACTGCCAGAAACCATCGTCAACCGCATTGCCGCAGGCGAAGTGGTCGAGCGGCCGGCCAGCGTGGTCAAGGAACTGGTGGAGAACGCCATCGATGCCGGAGCCAGTCGCGTCGATATCTTCACCGACGGCGGCGGACGACGGCGCATCGGCATCACCGACAACGGCAGCGGCATGACGCAGGCCGATCTGGCGCTGGCGGTCGACCGCCACGCCACCTCGAAACTCGACGACGAGGACCTGCTGCGGATCCGCACGCTGGGCTTTCGCGGCGAGGCGCTGCCCTCGATCGGCGCGGTGGCGAAACTCGCCATTACCACGCGCCACGTCAGCGAACCGCATGCGTGGTCGCTGAGCGTCGAAGGCGGGACCAAATCGGCCATCGTCCCGGCCGCGCTGACGCAAGGTACGCGCGTCGAGGTCAGCGATCTGTTTTATGCGACCCCGGCGCGCCTGAAATTCCTCAAGACCGATCGCACCGAGGCGGAGGCTATCCGCGAAGTGGTGCGGCGTCTCGCGATGGCGCGGCCTGACGTGGCGTTCACGCTGGCCGGCGAGGAACGTGCGCCGGTGACGTGGGCGGCGGCGCTGCCCGGCGCGCCAGGGCAACTGACGCGGCTCGGCGATATTCTCGGCGCCGACTTCCGCGCCGCCGCCATCGCGGTGCGCAGCGAGCGCGAGGGCGTCACGGTGGAAGGTTTTGCCGCGGCACCATCGCTGACGCGTGCCAATGCGCTCGGCCAATATCTGTTCGTCAACGGCCGTCCGGTGCGCGACAAGCTGATCCTCGGCGCGGTGCGCGCCGCCTATGCGGACTATCTGCCGCGCGACCGCCATCCCATTGTGGCGCTGTTCGTCACGCTCGATCCGCAGGAAGTCGACGCCAACGTCCATCCCGCCAAGACCGAGGTGCGTTTCCGCAATGCCGGCCTGGTGCGCGCGCTGATCGTCAACGCGCTCAAGGATGGCCTGGCGCGCGAAGGCAGGCGCACCGCAGCGAATGTCGACGGCGCGGTGATCTCATCGTTCCGCCCGGCGTTTTCGCCGCGTCCCGGCAATTGGGACTGGCGCAGCTCGCCATCTTATCCCACTGGCTCCGCACCGGCCTACGGCGGCGGTGTAGCGGCAACCGCATTCGCCGAGCGCGATCAATCCGCGTTCGATGTCGGCACGCCGACCGCCGACGTGCGCTTTGAATCCGCGCCGACGCCCGACCTGCTCGACCGCCCGCTCGGCGCCGCACGCACGCAAATTCACGAGACCTACATCGTCTCGCAAACCCGCGACGGCCTCATCGTCATCGACCAGCACGCCGCGCATGAGCGCATCGTCTACGAGCGGCTGAAAGCGTCGCTCGCGGCCAACGGCGTGCAGCGGCAAATTCTATTGATCCCGGAGATCGTCGAACTCGACGAAGCCACCGTGGAAAAGCTGGTCGCGCGCGCAAGCGAGCTCGAGCAATTCGGTCTGGCGATCGAGTCGTTCGGTCCCGGTGCCGTGGCGGTTCGCCAAACACCATCGCTGCTCGGCAAGACCAATGCGGCGGCGCTGCTGCGCGATCTCGCCGAACATATGGCGGAATGGGACGAAGCGCTGCCGCTGGAGCGGCGACTGCTGCACGTCGCCGCCACCATGGCCTGTCACGGCTCAGTGCGCGCCGGACGCATCCTCAAGCCCGAGGAAATGAACGCGCTGCTGCGCGAGATGGAAGACACGCCGAATTCCGGCCAGTGCAACCACGGCCGCCCGACCTATGTCGAACTGAAATTGTCGGATATCGAGAAGCTGTTCGGGCGGCGGTAGCTTTTTTTACTCAGCATTCATCCTTGCGTCATGGCCGGGCTCGTCCCGGCCATCCACGTCTGGACTTTTACAGCATCTTCAAGACGTGGATGCCCGGCACAAGGCCGGGCATGACGGCTGGGACAATGCTCGTCAGTCCATCACTTGTACTTCGCGTCGCGTTCCAGCAGTTCGATGGAAATGCCCTGCGGCCCACGAATGAAGCAGATGCGCACGCCGGGGCGGATGTTGTGAACGTCGGTGGTGAACTCGACGCCCTTCGCCTTGAGCTGCGCGGCAAGGTCATCGATATCCTTCACCGCAAGGCCGATATGATCAAGCCCCTGATAAGGTGTGACCGGCGGCGGATTGACGCCATCGCCCGCCGTCACCGGCGCAAGGAAAACGCTGGCGCCGCCGAGCTTCACATCGAGCCGGACCGGCGTGCGCACGACCTCGGCGGCTAACATCTCGACAAACCACTGCGCCGTGGCTTCCGGGTCCGGCGTGCGGATGTGGACGTGATCCCAACTGACTTGCGGCTTTGCATTGGCCATCTTGTTTTCTCCCTGTTTTGCCTTTTGATTTTTGACGTCGTGTGGCGGTGCCTTATTTCGATATCACGGCGCGAAGGAATACGAACTCGGTATCGTCATAAGCGCGGCGTTCGAGCTGTTCGAAACCCTCCGGTGCGGTGAAGTTCGCCGCCTTGCTTTCTTCGACGACCAGCAACGCATCCGGCGTCAACCAGCCGCCGTCGCGCAGCGAAGCCAGTGCCTTCTCCGCCAGACCTTTGCCATAGGGCGGATCGAGCAACACCAGCGAAAACGGTTCGACCGGGTGCGCCGGTCCGAGCTGCGTCGCATCGCGGCGATAGACCTTGGTGGTGCCGCCGAGCCCGAGCGCCTCGACGTTGTTGCGCAACAGCGCGCGGGCTTCGGCGCCGTTGTCGACGAACAGCACGAACATCGCGCCGCGTGACACCGCTTCGATGCCGAGCGCACCGGTGCCGGCAAACAGGTCGAGCACCCGCGCGCCGGCGATCGGATCGCCATAGGCATGCAGCAGGATGTTGAAGACCGACTCGCGCAGACGATCCGCTGTCGGGCGAATATCACGCGACGACGGCGCGGCGATGTTGCGCCCTTTCAGCCGCCCCCCGACGACGCGCATCAGCACATGCTCCGATCAAATCGGGATGTTCGCGCGCGCATCGCGCTGGAGTCGGAGCGCTCCCCTCCCCCTTGTGGGGAGGGGTTGAGGGTGGGGATTCTCAGAAACAAGACGCTCTGTCGCTCACCCCCCTCCCTAACCCTCCCCCACAAGGGGGGAGGGAAACGGAGGTCGTCTTTCCGATCGGACCACAGCATCACTCGTCGCGCGCCTTGAGATCGCGCTTGCCGTGATAGCCGCGCTTGGGGCGGCGCGGCGGGCCGAAGCCGCCCGCTTCCGCCTCATTGCGCGCGCGCGCTTCGCCGCTGCCGGTGCGCTGCACGACAACGCTGCGGCCCTTGCGATCCTCGATCTTGGAGCGCTTGGCGCGTTCCTTGACCTTGCTTTTCTTCGGGCGCAACGGCGTGCCGTCACGGCCGAGCTTCACGGGCTCCTCCGGCTCGGCGGCGCGGCCGAATTCCGCACCCGCCAACATCGCGACGCGATCACCGAGCTGTTCGCGCAGCACGCGGGTCTTCACTTCTTCGACCTCACCTTCTGCGATCTCGCCGAGCTGGAACGGACCGTAGGAGACGCGGATCAGGCGATTCACATCGAGGCCGAGATGGCCGAGAATGTTGCGCACCTCGCGGTTCTTGCCTTCACGGATCGCCACCACGATCCAGACGTTGGCAGCGCTGTCGTGCTCCAGCGTCGCTTCGACCGAACCGTACTTGACGCCATCGACCTCGACGCCGTTGCGCAATTCATTGAGCTGCGCCTGCGTGACTTCGCCGTGGGCGCGCACGCGGTAACGCCGCAGCCATCCCGTGTCCGGCAATTCCAGCACGCGCGCCAAGCCACCATCATTGGTCAGCAACAGCAGGCCCTCGGTGTTGAAATCGAGCCGGCCGATGCTGATGAGACGCGGCAGCCCCTCCGGCAGATGATCGAACACCGTCGGCCGCCCCTCCGGATCGGCATGCGTCGTCATCAGCCCGCGCGGCTTGTGATAGAGAAACAGCCGCGTGCGCTCGCGTTCCGGCAACGGCTTGCCGTCAACCAGCACGACATCGTTGTCGGTGACATCGAGCGCCGGCGAATTGATGACGCGACCGTTCACCGTGACGCGGCCCTGCGTCACCCATTCCTCGGCATCGCGACGCGACGCCAGCCCGGCCCGCGCCATCAGCTTGGCGATGCGCTCGCCGGCTTTTTTCGGACGCGGTTCAGGTCGCGCGATGCGCTTGTCGGGATTGAGCACGCGCTCGCGATAGGCACCGCGGCCGCCGAACGCCGGGCGCTTGGCGAAGATCTTGCTCTCGTCCTCGTTATCGCGGCGCGGGCGCTCGGCGAAACGATCGCCGCGTCCTTCGCTGCGCGGATGCTCCTGCCAGTCGCGGCGCGGCGCACCGCGATCCTCGCGCGGACGGCTGAACTTCGAACGATCCTCGCGGCCTTCGCGCGGACGATCGAATTTCGGCCTGTCGAATTTGCGCGGACCACGATCGGAACTCTCGTCGCGCGAGCGCGAGAAACGCGGGCGATCCTCGCCGCCGCGATCGTCGCGTGGCCGGTCGAAGCGTGGCTTGTCGAAACGCGGCCGCTCGAAATTTCGGCCGCCGTCACGCGCGCGGCTGTCGCGCTTTTCCCAAGGCTTCTCGCTGCTGCGATCCGGCCCCTGATCGAAATCGCGGCGCGGGCCACGCGAAAATTTCGAACGGTCGTCATCGCGCCGGAAGCCGCTGTCGCGAGGCTTGTCGAAACTGCGCCCACCGTCACGCGAACCGAAATCCTTGCGCGGGCCGTCCTTGCGGAAGCCTTCGCCGCGCGGCGTGTAAGGGCGCTTGTCGCCGAATTTCTTGTCACCGAATTTCTTGTCGCCAAACCGCCCGGCGGGGCGTGCGTCACCGCGCTCTCCGCGTGGCGTATACGGACGCTTCTCGCCGCCTTCGCGCGGCGTGTAGGGCCGCTTCTCGCCGCCGCGATCGTCGCGCGGACGGAAGTCCTTGCGCGGGCCGCGCTCGGGGCGGTCATCACGATTGAAGCGTGGCGGGCGCGGAGCGTCACCGTAATCACGTCGCGGCGCGTCACCGTAATCACGGCGCGACTTGTCGCCATACTCGCGGCGCGGTGCCTCGCCATCGCGCTTGCCGGCGTAAGGCTTGCCCGCTGCCGCGTAAGGCTTCTTGCCATACGATCTGGCACCCTCGGACTTGCCTGCAAAGGGGCGTTTCTCGCCAGCCGGCTTATCGCCGAACCCCCTTTTGGCGAATTTCTTGTCGGCGCTGCGCGGTGCGCCGGAGCGGCCCTTGCCGCCGGTTTGCCTGTCACGCCGGCCGCGCGGAGGGCCGTTGTTTTTGTCGCTATCGCGGGGCATGAATGATCTCGTCAAATGTGCGTCAATCGCAGGTGGAGCGATATGGATGGGCTCGCGCGCGCACCGTATCAGGGCGCTGTTTCACGCAAGTACTGGCATCCACTTGGCTGAAGGCGCTCTCATAACAGAGTTTTTTACGAGAAACGAGGCATGACGGCAGCATCTTTCATGGATTTGGCGCTGGAACAGGCCGAAAACGCCGAAAAATCCGGCGAAGTGCCGATCGGCTGCGTCATTGTCCGTGACAATGAGGTGATTGCCCGCGCCGGCAACCGCACGTTGATCGACCGGGACCCCACCGCCCATGCCGAGGTGCTGGCGTTGCGCGAGGCCGCCCGCCGCGTCGGCAGCGAGCGCCTGACCGATTGCGACCTCTACGTGACGCTGGAGCCGTGCACGATGTGCGCGGCGGCGATCTCCTTCGCGCGGATCCGGCGGCTGTATTACGGCGCCAGCGACCCCAAGGGCGGCGCGGTTGATTCCGGCGTGCGGTTCTTCGCTGCGCCGACCTGCCATCACGCGCCGGAGGTCTATCCGTCGGTCGGCGAAAGCAAGGCGGCGGCGCTGCTGCGGCAGTTCTTCAAGGCACGGCGGTGACGTTGACAACAAGTACAAGTGAAGACGTCACCCTGAGGTGCGACATGCGCAAGCATGTAGCCTCGAAGGGCGACGTCGTCATCCTTCGAAGCTCGCCAAAACTGGCTCGCACCTTCAGGATGACGAGGCCGTAAAAAACGACAGCAACGCCTTCACGGTGGCGTCGGGGTTTTCCTCGGTGAGGAAATGCCCGCTGTCGATCGGGCCGCCGCTCGCCTGCGTCGCCGAGTCCTTCCAGGTATCGAGCGGCGTCGCCGGCGCAGCGGCAATGCCCGCATCGCCCCACAGCACCAGCATCGGAATGGTGATCTTCTTGCCGGCGTCGCGATCCGCCTTGTCGATGTCGTAGTCGGCGTGCGCGCCGGCGCGATAATCCTCGCACATCGCATGCACCCGCGATGGATCGTGGAACGGCGCGAGATAGTGCTGCATCGCGCGCGGATCGAAGGCATCCAGCGTCTTCGACTTGGTCCAGCTCGCCATCTTCTGCGTGAGGTAGAAATCCGGATGGCCGAGGATCAGCTTTTCCGGCAAGGGCGCCGGCTGCGCCAGAAACGCCCAGTGATAGATCTTCAGCGCAAAGGTGCGATCCATGCGTTGCCAGTAATCGTAGGTCGGCAGGATATCCAGCACCGCAAGTTTCGACAGCCGGCCGGGATGATCGAGCGCCAGGCGATAGGCGACGCGGCCGCCGCGATCGTGCCCGGCCAGGGCAAAATGCACGTAACCCAGTTGCTCCATGGCCTCGATCATCGTCCTGGCCATGGCGCGCTTGGTGTAGGGCGTGTGGTCGGGGTCGCTCTCCGGCATGTCGGACCAGCCATAACCCGGCAGATCCGCGATAATCAGGGTGAAGCGCTCGGCGAGTTGCGGCGCAACCTTGTGCCACATCACATGCGTTTCGGAGAAGCCGTGCAGCAGCAACAGCGGCGGGCCCTTGCCGCCAACCCGGGCGAAGATGCGACGGGCGCTGGTGTTGACCCACTCCGAGGCATAACCGGGAAACAAGTCGGCGAGATCGGTCATGGGGTCACGCTCCGTCATCATCCGCGAAGGCGGATGATCCAGTAAACACCAACGTATCGATCCGACAACAGACGACGCGGCATACTGGATAGCCGCCTTCGCGGGCATGACATATTGAACGAATTTACTTCAGTTCTTGTTCCCGCTTCACCGCCTGCCAGCCGATATCGCGGCGGCAGAAGCCTTCCGGCCATTTGATCAGATCGACGGCCTGATAGGCGCGACGCTGTGCTTCTTCGACGGTTTTGCCAGAGGCGCAGACGTTCAGCACGCGGCCGCCATTGGCGACGAGTTGGCCGTCGACGCGCTTGGTGCCGGCATGGAAAATCTCGACGCCCTCGACCTGCTTCGCTTCGTCGAGTCCTTCGATGCGCGAGCCCTTGCCGTAGTCGCCGGGATAGCCCTTGGTCGCCATGATGACGGTGAGCGCAGGCTCCGGATACCAGCGCAGATCGAAATGCTTGAGTTCGCCGTCCACCGCCGCGAGCAGCGCCGGCACGATATCCGACATCATGCGGATCATCAGCACCTGACATTCCGGATCGCCGAAGCGCGCATTGTATTCGACCAGCTTTGGACCCTGTTCCGTGATCATCACGCCGGCATAGAGCACGCCCTTGTACGGCGTGCCCATCGCCTTCAGCGCGCGCAGCGTCGGCAGCACCATCTCGTCCATGACGCGCTGATTCATCGCGTCGGTCATCACCGGCGCCGGCGAATAGGCGCCCATGCCGCCGGTGTTCGGCCCCTTGTCGCCATCGTAAGCGCGCTTGTGGTCCTGCGCCGTCGCCAGCGGCAGCGCGTGCTCGCCGTCGCATAGCGCGAAGAACGAGGCTTCCTCGCCCTGCATGAACTCCTCGATGACAACTTCGGCACCGGCCTCGCCGAAGCCGCCGCCGAACATCATGTCGACCGCACCGAGCGCTTCATCCAGCGTCATCGCCACGACCACGCCCTTGCCGGCCGCGAGCCCGTCCGCCTTCACCACAATCGGCGCGCCTTGCGCACGGATGTAAGCCTTGGCAGCCTCTGCATCGGTGAAATGCGCATAAGCTGCAGTCGGAATGTTGTTGTCGCGGCAAAGCTGCTTGGTGAAACTCTTCGAACTCTCCAGCCGTCCCGCCGCCCTGGTCGGACCGAACGCCTTGAAGCCGGCATCCGTGAGATCATCGACGATGCCGGCGGCGATCAGCGCATCCGGACCGACCACCACCAGATCGACCTTGTTGGTGCGGCAGAAGGCAATCACCGCGGCGTGGTCGGTGACATCGAGCGCGACGCATTCGGCATCCTGCGCGATACCGGCATTGCCCGGCGCGCACCACAATCTGGCGACCAGCGGCGAGGCCGCGATTTTCCAGGCCAGCGCATGTTCGCGACCGCCCGAGCCCAGCACAAGAATGTTCATGAATAACGGCCAATCCGGGATTTTCGATGGTTTCGACGCGGTTTAGCATGGTATTCCGGGGTCGCAACAGAATGGATGCAGATGCCCTCTAACTCCACACAGTTATTGCCCAACTCGCCGGAATTTACCGTCTCGGAACTGTCCTCCGCGCTCAAGCGCACCGTCGAGGATGCCTACGGCCATGTCCGGGTGCGCGGCGAGATTTCCGGCTTTCGCGGGCCGCATTCGTCGGGCCACTGCTATTTCGCACTGAAGGATCAATCCGCCAAGATCGAGGCGGTCATCTGGAAGGGCGTGCATGGCCGCATGCGCTTCAAGCCGCAGGAAGGCCTCGAGGTCATCGCCACCGGCAAGCTGACCACCTATCCCGGCTCGTCGAAATACCAGATCGTCATCGAGGCACTGGAGCCCGCCGGTATCGGCGCGCTGATGGCGCTGATGGAAGAGCGCAAGAAGAAGCTCGCGGCCGAAGGCCTGTTCGACGAAGCGCGCAAGCAATTGCTGCCGTATCTGCCGGAGGTGATCGGCGTCGTCACATCGCCCACCGGCGCGGTGATACGCGACATCCTGCATCGGCTCGAGGACCGCTTTCCACGTCACGTGCTGGTCTGGCCAGTGCGGGTGCAGGGCGAAGGCTCGGCCGAACAGATCGCGGCCGCGATCCGCGGCTTCAACGCGCTGGAGGACGGCGGCAAAATTCCGAAGCCCGACCTGCTGATCGTGGCGCGGGGCGGCGGTTCGCTGGAAGACCTGTGGTCGTTCAATGAGGAAATCGTAGTGCGCGCGGCGGCGGAAAGCATGATCCCGCTGATTTCGGCGGTGGGTCACGAGACCGACGTGACCTTGATCGATTTCGTCTCCGACAAGCGCGCGCCGACGCCGACCGCTGCCGCCGAAATGGCGGTACCGGTTCGCGCCGAACTGTTCGTCGAAATCACCGGCTTCGCGCGCCGCGCGATGTTGTGCTGGCAACGCGAACAGGACCACCGCCGCAATGACCTGCGCGGGCTCGTGCGGGCGTTGCCGTCCGCCGGCGACGTGCTCGCAATCCCCCGGCAACGGCTCGATGCCGCCACAGCTGCGTTGCCGCGCGCGTTGACTGCGAACACGCAATCGCATCATCGCCGTTTCACGCAGATCGGCAGTGGACTGACGCTGCAGGTGTTGCGGACGCAGGTCACCCACGCCAAGCACAACGTGGCGACGACCGGCGTGCGGCTGATGCATTGCACACAAGTTGTGCTGCGCCATCGCCGCGAGCGATTCGCCGGTTTGGCGATACGCCTCAAGGCGTCGCGCCTTGCCAACGCGCAGGCGCAACGTCATGCCATTGCCCGCAACGGCGAACGCGTGCAACGCCTCGCCGAACGCGCACGCCGCGCTCTGGCGACATTGATCCAGCGCCATGACGCCCGCGTGACCCATTCCGGTCAATTGCTGTCGGCTTTATCGTACAAGAGCGTGCTGACGCGCGGCTTCGCGCTGGTGCGCGACGAACAGGGACACGCATTGCGCAATGCGGCTTCAATTGCATCGGGCGCGCATCTGACGCTGGAATTCGCCGATAGCCGGATCGGTGCGACCGCCGATGGCGAGCGGACGGCAGCCCCTCCGCACGAATCCGCCGGAAAGCCGAAGTCTGCGACAAAGCGCGCAGGCAAACCGGCCGATCAGGGCAATCTATTTTAGATCGTAGCAAGAGGCTTTTGCTTCAGCGCAAATCATGCCGCGCAGAATGCCGTACACTGGCCGATACTTTGCGCCGGGCATTGCTAAATTCCGAGCCTGTCCTACCATGGAACTCTCGCGCGAATGCCAATCGATGCCAACAAGCAGGTGAACGCATGGCTTCCTCCCCTGATCGTTCGAATTTAAAGAACTGGTTGCCCGGAGCGGCAGGCATTCTCATCCTATTCGCGCTCGTGGGCTACGCGGGCATATCGCAAGGCCAACGCGAAACCAACGCGGCCGCCCCAACCGCCGCCGCCGACCCGGTGGCGCAGGCGAAATCCGAAGTATCGGCCGCTATCGCAGCCAAGGAACAACCCAAGCCAGCACCTGCACCCGCGCCGCAACAGGCCGCGAAGGCCGCCGCGCCGGCGCCGGCCACCAAGGCCGAACCCGCAGCGCCAGCCGCCAAAGCGGCAGCGCCGGTGCAAACCGCCGCTGTCGCAACGGCACCTGCGGCGCCCGCAGCGGCTTCGGCTGACAAGGCCGCGGCACCGAAACCGGCGGCGCAAAGCCACGGACACGACATGGCCGCGATGCAGAAAATGGCGCAGGCAGCGCCTGCCGCACCGAAGGCCGCAGCCGCGCCGGCAACTGCCGGTGTCGAAGGCGACGTCACCCACGGCCGCCAGGTGTTCAAGAAGTGCCAGGCCTGCCACTCGATGGAGCCGGGCAAGAATCTGCTGGGGCCAAGCCTCGCCGGCATCGTCGGAACGAAGGCCGGCGAAGTGCCGAATTATACTTTCTCGACTGCGATGAAGCAGAGCGGCATCACCTGGACTCCGGAAAAGCTCGACGCCTATCTGCTCGATCCCCAAAAGGTGGTGCCCGGCAACAAGATGCCGTTCCCCGGCCTCAAGACCGATGCTGACCGCACCGACGTGATCGCGTTCCTCGCCGGTTCGGCCAGCGCCGGTGCTGCTGCTCCCGCGGCTGCCGCGCCTGCCGCCCAGGCTGCTGCACCAGCGCCCGCAGCGACTCCGCCGGCGGCACAAGCGCCCGCGCGTCCGGTCACGGCGTATCTGTCGGATGCCAAATACACGCTGCGCTCGGGTATCGCCGAGGGACGCATGGTGTTTCTCGGCGTCGGCGGCACCATCGACGGCAAGGTCAATCCGATCCTGACCGCGGTCGAAGGACAGGTGGTGCAGGTGACATTGATCAACGGCGAAGGTACCGAGCACGACATCGTCTTCCCGGATCAGGATGCGCGCTCGCCGCGCGTCATCAACAAAGGCGCCAGCACCAGCATCGTATTCCGCGCCGGCAAGGCCGGCGACTTCCTCTACTACTGCGACGTGCCGGGCCATCGTCTCGCCGGCATGGAAGGCCAGTTCCTTGTCACCGCGACACCATCGGCGCAGGTGACGGTCGAGGCCGACATCTCGCGGCCGCCGACCGATCTGCCGCCGCCGATCGGCAAGCGCGATCCGAAAACGGTGCGGCTCGATCTGTTGACCGTGGAGATGGAGGGCCGTCTCGCCGAAGGCACGACATTCGGCTACTGGACCTTCAATGGCAAGGTGCCGGGTCCGTTCGTGCGCGTCCGCGTCGGCGACACCGTCGATGTGCATCTGAAGAACGCCGCCGAGAGCAACATGATTCACTCGGTCGACTTCCATGCCGCCACCGGTCCCGGCGGCGGCGCAGCCGCGTTGCAGGTCGATCCCGGCAAGGAGAAGTCGATGAGCTTCAAGGCGCTCAAGCCGGGGCTCTACGTCTATCACTGCGCCACGCCGATGGTCGCCGAGCACATCGCCAACGGCATGTACGGCCTCATTCTGGTGGAGCCGGAGGAAGGTCTGCCGCCGGTCGATCATGAGTTCTACGTCATGCAGGGCGAGATCTATACCGATGCGCCCTACGGTCAGCGCGGTAGCCAGGAGTTCAGCGTCGAGAAGCTGCTCGCCGAGAAGCCGGAATATTTCGTGTTCAACGGATCGGTCGGCGCCATCACCAAGCTGCATCCGCTGCACGCCAAGGTCGGCGAGACGGTGCGGCTGTACTTCGGTGTCGGCGGGCCAAACTTCACCTCGTCGTTCCACGTCATCGGTGAGATCTTCGACAAGGTCTATAACCTCGGCGGCGTGATGACGCCGCCGCTCGAAGGCATCCAGACCGTAACGGTGCCGCCGGGCGGCGCGGTGATCACCGAATTCAAGCTCGACGTGCCGGGCGGCTACACCATCGTCGATCATGCTCTGTCGCGCGCCGAACGCGGGTTGGCCGGCATGCTGGTGGTGGAAGGCGAGCCCAATCCGGACATCTACAACGGTGTCGTCGAACACGGCATGGGCCACTAACAAAAAGCATTAGCGCGTCAGCCATTCGGCGACGCGCTTCTGCGCATCGGCGCGCGCCGCGGCATCCTCGGTCCGCAGCGCGCGGGCGGCGGGCGTCGTGGCGCCAGGCGCCGCCGCCAGCGCATGCAGCGGCTCACGAGCCACATCGAATCCGTGATCGGCGCCGGGATAGATGACGACGCGGGCGAGCGCACTGCGCCCACGCGCATCCTCGATCATCTCGCGGCACGCCGCCGGCGAGCTGGTCTCGTCCTTGGCACCGATCAACACCAGCGTCGGCACGCGCGCGCTCCAGCCGAGCCGCGACGACACCCGGCAGTCCGGATAGAACGCCACCGCCGACCGGAAATCCGGCGACAGCCTGTGCGCGAGTTGCGGCCGCACCGCCCAGAGCAGCGCGCTGGCGCCGTTGTCCCAACCGATCACGCCGATATGTTCGCGCGCCACCCAGGGCTGCCGCAGCAACCATTGCCGTGTGCTGAGAACGTCGTCGACACGCTCACGCCGTGCAAACACCCGCCGCTCCTTGGCGCGGCATTGCGACCCGACATCGCGCGATCCGTAGCTGTCCGGCAGCAACACCGCATTGCCGGTCCCGAGCAATTGCGTGACCCAACCGCGATAGGCCGGCAGCAACCGCGTGTCCGGCCCGGTCAACCCCGCACAGCCGTGCAAGGCGATTACGGTGTGAAACGGTCCAGCGCCTTCCGGCTTGTACAGCAGCGCATGCAACACACCGTTCGGCCGCGCGATATCGACTTGTTCCGGCATGGCCTGTGGCGCGGCCGCCACCGGTTGTACCAGCAGCGCCGCCGCGACGATCCACCCTGACAGCAATTGCCTGACCAAGACCGGCCCTCTCGCGACTGGATTGAAATCGCGACGCTAACATGCGCAAACCGGAGCAAATCATCACAAATCGGTGGTTTAACGGAGACCGCGCGCACCTATCTGTGCTAGATTACACGCACCGGGGCCGGTGCGCGCACCGCCGATCATCGGGCGACCAGGAGACTGACTGTGCTGAATAAATTTGGACCGTCGAGCCACGGCGAAGCGCATCTGCAATATCTCGACGGCGATTTCCGCGTCATCTCACCGGGAGCCTATGTGCGTTGCGCCGTCACCGGCGTGCAGATTCCGCTCGACGAACTGAAGTACTGGAGCGTCGACCTCCAGGAAGCCTATGCGGTTCCCGATGCCGTGCTGCAGCGCCACTTCCCGGATGCGCTGAAGACCTAAGCAAGAACGCGAACGCGCCGCGCGGTGCGCAATCGCTCTGCGAGCCGTTGCCGCAATGCAGGCCCATCGTCGAATGCAAGCGTCACCGGGAAAGGCACGATCGCGTCCGCTCCCGCAGCCGGCACGTTGACATCTTGCAGCCGCGCCAGATCCTTCTCCGTCGTCGCCAGCGTTAGCCCGTCGCGCTTCGCCTGCGCGACCAGCGCGGCAATTTCGCTCGCCGTGAAGGCATGATGGTCGGCGAACACGTGTTCGCTGACGACGTCGATGCCGCTGGCGCGCAAGGTCCGGAAAAACCGCGCCGGATCGCCGATACCCGCGAACGCCAGCACGCGCTTGCCCTGTAACGCCGCCACCGCGCCGGTATCCGGCACGATTGCGGCATGCAACACCGCGCCGCCACGCGCCGCCACAGCTTCGGCAACGTGGTTCGCGGCCCTGCCCTCACCGATCACGATCAGCGCATCGGTGCGGGCCAGTTGCGGCGGCAACGGCGCACGCAACGGACCGGCAGGAAAGACGCGACCGTTGCCGAGACCGCGCCGCGCATCGATCACCACCAGCGACAGATCCTTGCGCAGCGCCGGATTCTGCAGGCCGTCGTCCATGACGATGACGCTGGCCGCTTGTGCACGCGCCAACGCCGCACCGGCGACACGGTCGCGCGCCACCACCACCGCGACGTGCCGCGCCATCATCAGCGGTTCATCGCCGACATCGGCGGCGCGATGCGTACGCACATCGACGCGCACCGGTCCGTGAAGGCGTCCACCATAACCACGGCTCAGCACCACGGGCTGCTCGCCGAGACCGCGCAGCAGATCCACCAGCGCCAGCACCGTCGGCGTCTTGCCGGCGCCACCGACGTGATAGTTGCCGACGCAGATCACCGGAACGCCGGCGGCAGCGCCGGGCTGCTGCATGCGCCGCGCGGCAATGGCGCCGTAAAGCATGGCGACAGGTGTGAGCAGGCGTGAGGTCAACGACGATGGCCGATGCCAGAAGGCTGGCTCATGCATCGGTGGCCCCGACTTCCAATCGCATCTGCAGCAGATAGGGCCGCAGCGCGAACAGCGTGCGCTCGAGCGCGCCACCCAACTGATCGACGACGCGTTCGGCGGTGACGATCGCGGTCTTGCGCGCCTCGGGATCGAGCAGCAGTTCGCCGATTTGCCGCACCAGCATGTCTTCGCTGTCCGCCACCCGCGCTCCGCCGGCGCGATCCAGCGCGTCGTAGACCTCGGCGAAATTGAAGACGTGCGGCCCATGCACGATGGCCGCGCCGAGCTTGGCCGCCTCGATCGGATTCTGGCCACCATGCGACACCAGCGAGCCACCCATGAAGACGATCGGCGCGAGGCGATAGAACAGCCCCAGTTCGCCCATGGTGTCGGCGACATAAATCCCGATACGCGCGCCCGGCAGTTCCTCGTGCGAGCGCAGCGCCGCCTCGACGCCGGATGCGGCCACCATGCGGGCGATAGCCTCGCCGCGATTGGGATGACGCGGCACGATCACCGTCAGCAGGCCGGGCACATGTTTGGCGATGCGTTGATGCGCCGCGAGCAGGATTTCCTCCTCGCCCGGATGCGTCGACGCTGCGACAACCACCTGGCGGCCACGCGTCAGCGCCAACAGCCGGTCGAGCTTGGCGCTATCGGCCGGCGGCGCCTTGACGTCGAGTTTGAGATTACCGGTCACCATGACGTTCCGGCTGCCCAGCGCAGCGAAGCGGTCCGCATCGGCTTGCGACTGGGCCAGGCAGATATCGAACCGGCCGAGCAGCGCGGCGATGGTTTGCGCCGCGCGCTGCCAGCGCGGAAACGACCGCGGCGACATTCGGCCATTGATCAGCACCATCGGCACCCGCCGCTCCGAGGCCGACAGGATCAGGTTGGGCCACAGATCGGACTCGATGAACAGCGCCAGATTCGGTCGCCAGTGATCGAGGAAGCGCGCGACGAAACGCGGCGAGTCATAGGGAATGTACTGGTGGATAACATCGGGCGGAAACCGCTTGGCGACGATCGCCGCCGAGGTGGTGGTGCCCGACGTGATCAGCACGCTGAATTTCAGCGCGCGCAGCCGTTCGATCAAGGCCGCCGCCGCCAGCACCTCGCCGACGCTTGCGCCGTGGATCCACACCAGCGGCCCCTCGGGGCGCGGGCGCTTGCTGTTGCCGCGCCGTTCGTCGACGCGCGCCGGGTCTTCCTTGCCCTGCTTCAACCGCCGTCCCGAGAGCACCCCCGCCAGCGGCGCTGCCGCCGCCGACAGCGTGCGGTAGAGGTGCAGCGTGAACGGCAACGGCTCAGTCATGACCGTCCTCGCCGGGGCGTCCGACGGCGGCGTAGGCGCGGCGCGTGGCGTCGTTCAGGGTCGCCTCCAGTTGCGCGCGCAGCACTTCCATCGTGGCTCCATTCGCGTCCGGCGGGACGCGGATGATGTCACCGCCGACCAGCGCGCCGCGACCGAACGGCAGGTTGATGGTGGTGCGGTCCCAGTTCTTCAGTCGCACGAAACGGCTGGTCGCCATGGCGAACGGCATGATCGGCCGGCCCGACTCGCGCGCCAGCATGATAATGCCGAGTCCCGCCACGCGCGACCGTTTCGGCACGTCGGCGGTCAATGCCATGTTGTAATTCTCGTCCAGCGCCCGCAGCATTTCCTTGAAGGCGCCGACACCACCTTTGCGGTGAAATGCCGAGCCGTGATCGCCCGAGCCGCGCACCGTCCCGATCTTCAGCCGCTCCGCGGCGATGGCATTGATCTCGCCGTCACGATGCCGCGAGATCAGCACCTTGCCGCGGTGATGCGCCTTCCTGATGAACGGAGTCATGAAATGCTGGCCGTGCCAGAAAGCCAGAATGAACGGCATTTCCGGCTCGACGATGTCGTAGACGTCCGGCGGTTCGAAACTGAACCTGTTGGTCAGCCAGACCAGGCGCAAGTATTCGGCCGCGGCCACACCGGCGGCACGTTGCAGCCACGCAGAGCGCAGGACATTGCGGGTCAGCTTTTTCAACGGCTGGACTTCGAATCTGGGCTGGCCGTTTGCCCCGGATCGAGCAGCCGATGCAGGTGCACCACGAAGTAACGCATGTGCGCGTTATCGACCGTCTGCTGTGCCTTGGCCTTCCACGCCGCGTGGGCGGTGGCGTAGTTCGGGTAGATGCCGACGATATCCAGTCTGTCGAGATCCTTGAAAGTGACGTGTTCGAGATCAGTCAGTTCGCCTCCAAAAACGAGATGGAGCAACTGCTGCGCGTGGTCGGCCATAAGTCTTGATTCCTAGCAGGATCACGGTGAGGTGGACCGCATAGGCCCAGATCACGAAGTGATCAATTCCAATAGTCTGGTGGTTCGATTCTAACATTTGCATCCCGTTTCAGCAGGTGTTTTGCAAATGCCAGAATCCAGAGACCACTAGCACGTATAAGTTTCTAGTGGCGTTTTGGATTTGACATTCGCTTCCGGCATTCGCTGCGAATTGGATAGCGAATGTCAAATCCACGCCACTAGCGTATGAGGCGAAACAAAATCAGCACCCTGCCGGCCGCGGTCACAGCCGCGGACGGTGGCTAAAGTGCTCGATGATGTGCTTATGACGATCACGCCCCGCTGCCACCAGCACCCCGTGTGTCACCTCCGGGCGGTTGTAGCCAATCGCCTCGCCCGAGAGCATGGTCATCCTACCACCCGCTTCATGGACGATCAAATCTGCTGCGGCAATGTCCCAGTCACGGCTCTGACCACCGGCAAAGGCGACGTCGAGCTTGCCATCGCCGATCCGGCAAAGCCGCAGCGCCAGCGAGCCGATTCGGGGATGGATCGCGACCCCGGCCGGCGACGGCCCGAGCTGTTCGACGATAGGCTTCGGTCCGGCGACGCGGGCGAAGTCCAGTGCGGTTCCCGACGTGGCCCAAATCGGCGCACCGTTGAGCTGTGCACCGGCACCGCGCGTGGCCACATAGAACTCGTCGCTGACCGGCGCGAACACCGCCGCCAGCGCCGGGACGCCGTGCTCGACCAAGGCCACGCTGACGCACCAGTCGTCGCGACCATTGAGATAGCTGCGCGTGCCATCGATGGGATCGACGATCCACACCCGCTGCTGCCCGAGCCGCGCGCGATCGTCCGCACTCTCCTCGGACAACCAGCCATAATGGGGCGTCGCCTGCCGCAGGCGCTGCTCGATCAAATCGTTGACCGCGATATCGGCTTCGGAAACCGGCGACGACGCGCCTTTGGTCCAGGTCTTGAGATCGGAACGGAACATCGAGAGTGCCAGCGCTCCCGCCTCGCGCACCGTTGCTGTCAGCAACTCGCAATGCTGCATCAACAGATCGGATGCGAGAGCATTAGCGTCCGGCAATCGTCAATCCTTCGATGCGCAGCGTCGGCGCGTTGACGCCGTAGCGGAACGTCAGATCGTTGGCGGGGCGCAGCGATTTGAACATGTCGAGCAGATGGCCGGCGATGGTCATTTCGCTGACCGCATAGGTCCGCTTGCCGTTCTCGATCCAGAACCCGGATGCGCCGCGGCTGTAGTCGCCGGTGACGCCGTTGACGCCGGAGCCGATCAGATCGGTGACATAGAAGCCCTCTTTGATGTCCGCCATCAATTCGTCCGGTGTGGGCTCGCCCGCTTCCATATGCAGATTGTATGCGCCTGGCGACGGCGAGGACGACACGCCACGGTGCGCGTGCCCCGTCGTCGTCAGTCCCAACTCTCGCGCGGTCGCGGAATCCAATAGCCACGACGTCAGCACGCCCTCGTCGACGATAGCGAGTTTCTTAGTCGCAACGCCTTCGGCATCGAACGACTGCGACCGCAAGCCGCGCACGCGCAGCGGATCGTCGATGATGCGAATGCTCTTGTCGAACAGTTGCTGGCCAAGCCGGTCTTTCAGGAAGCTGGTCTTGCGCGCGATCGACGCGCCGTTCGCCGCGCCCACCAGATGGCCGACCAGCGAGCCGGCGACCCGCGGATCGAAGATCACCGGCGCCTTGCAGGTCGCCGCCTTGCGGGGATTGGCCCGCGCCACCGCACGCTCGCCCGCGCGTTGTCCGATCTTCGCGGGCGCTTCGAGATCCGCGCCGTGCAAGGCCGAACTGAAATCGTAATCGCGCTCCATGCCGGTGCCTTCACCGACGATGGCCGTGGTCGAGATGCCCTGGCTCGAGCGCAGATAGGCGCCGCGAAATCCGGTCGACGTCACCAGCACCATGCCGCCGATGCCGCTCGATGCCGACGCGCCGCCGGACTTGGTGACGCCTTGCACGGCCATTGCCGCGGCCTCCGCTTCAAGCGCACGGCGCTCCAGTTCGGCGGTCGATGGCATGGCTGGATCGAGCAGATCGAGATCGGGGAAATCGCGCGCCAACAATGCCGGATCGGCGAGGCCGACATAGGCATCGTCCGGCGCGACACGCGCCATCGCCACCGCACGCTCGGCGAGCTTGGCGACATTGTCGCCGCTGACATCATTGGTCGAGACCACGGCCTGACGCTTGCCGACAAACACGCGCAGACCGACGTCGTCGCCTTCCGAGCGTTCGGATTCCTCGACGCGGCCATCGCGCACTTCGACGCCGTGCGACACACCACGCACGGCAACCGCATCGGCAGCATCGGCGCCCGCGCGCCTCGCTGCATCCACCAGCCGTTCTGCCAGCGTGCTGAGCGCCGATTGATCGAATAGATCGGAATTTACGGAACTGGCGGAGGGCGGCGACGACGCTTGTGGTGAAGGGTTCACAAACAAAATCCCAAGGCTTGGATGCAATGTCGGTCAATAGCAAATGTGCTTGATTTATGCGGACTTCAAGCACGTCGGGCAACGCAAAACGACAAAATTTCGGCTCCCGCGCAACGAGTCGTCAATCATGCCCGCCAAGGTCTTGTCAATCATGCGAACCAAAGCAGGGCAAGTGACTTTCGATTAACCAGGCTTCTTAAGCCAATCCGGACGCGGGTCTGGCAAGGTCTTGCGTATCGACCGGGAGCATAATCCTGGCGGGGAGATCAAAGTCTTGCGGCGTCAAACAGTAACAGGCGGGATCAATCCCGTCGGGTCGAGCCGTGCCATGCGGCTCGACCCCCACTCACTGCCGGTCAGCTTCGAGGCGCATGACGTGCGCGCCGATGGCGGCGTCCGGCACATCGAATTACACCGGGAACAAGTCGTCCTGCGTCGCGCCGTGCGCGGCATGCGGATGGCGATCAATGTCCGCGTCAGCGATTTTCTCGGCATCGCCGTGCGCGGTTCCGATGAGACACGGATGCTGGTGCTGGTGCATCGCGATCCGTCATTGTCGATTCCGCTTTGCGACGTGCCCGATGCCGAGGCCATCGCCGAGACGTGGCAATTGTGGAGCGACATCTTCGCGCTACCGCAACTCGAAGACGATGCGCGCGACCCCGCGCCGCGCCGGCGACGTCATAACGCGATCCGAAGCCGGCGGCCGAAATTCCTGGTGCGGCGGCGCGCCGGAGCTTCGCTCGATGCGGCCACCATCCATCGCGGCGAATACGAGATCATCGCTCGGGATTGACGTGAGTTATCGCAGGCTCAATTGATCGCGCGGACGAAAGCGTCCGCGACGAGGCCAGCGAATAGCAGCAATCCGGCGTCGCGGTTGGACTTGAAGATGCGCAGGCACAGCGCAGGATCGGCAATCTCCAGCCGCCTGATCTGCCACACCAGATGCGCGGCGAAAGCTGCGAGCCCCAACGCCGCGAACCATCCAGCCCCGGCGAGCCACAGCGCCACACCGATCAACACCACGGCGATGCTGTAGAAGATCCACAGCGCCCGATGCGTGCGCGCGCCGAACAGCAGCGCCGTCGACTTGATGCCGACCAGCGCATCGTCCTCGGCATCCTGATGCGCGTAGATTGTGTCGTAGCCGATCACCCACGCGATCGAACCGGCATAGAGCACCAATGCCGCCGCATCGATGCGCGCCAGCGTCACCGCGAAGCCCATCAGCGCGCCCCACGAGAACGCCAGGCCGAGAAAAATCTGCGGCCAGTACGTCACCCGCTTCATGAACGGATAGATCGCCACCACCGCCAGCGACGCAATTCCGGTCAGCACCGCGAAACGATTGAACTGCAGCAGCACGACGAGACCGATCAATGCCTGCGCGATCAGAAAAATCACCGCCTGCGTCACGCTGACCTGCCCGGCCGGAATCGGCCGCGAACGCGTCCGCTCGACCTGCGCATCGAGATGGCGATCGGTAATGTCGTTCCAGGTGCAGCCTGCGCCGCGCATGATGAAAGCGCCGATGAAGAACAGCGCCACGTTGAGCGGCAGTTGGCGCAGATCGTGCGCGACGCCGGCGGCCAGCGCCGCCGACCACCAGCACGGCATCAATAGCAGCCACGAACCGATCGGCCGGTCCAGCCGCGACAAGCGCAGATACGGCCGCGACCACAGCGGCGCGCGGGTATCGACCCAGTTGTTGGTGGCATCGGCGACGCGGGCCGCAGCACCGGTCATGGCAAGCCTGTCATCGAACGGCGACTATCGGGTCAGCACATTGCCGTTGAGCGTATCGAAGGTGCTGCCGCCACGTTTGGTATTGTTGGCTTCGGGCAACGAGGCCGACGATCCCAGCACATCGCTGAGACTCGGACCAGCGGGACCGCGCGGCTGCTGCGCCTGCTGTTGCGCGATGCCGCACACCTGCTTGAGCAGCTTCTCGGTGTTCTTGTGACCGGCCACGAGTTGTTCGTGAATCTGCGCCGGGATACCGCACTTCTGCGCGTGCGATTCCACATACTTGATCATCTTCACTTCGGCCTGCGAGAAGCTGCCGATCAGCTTGCAGGCTTCTGCCGGCGGTGCGCGGCGGTCGCTCGCCGCCTTGATCAGGTTGCCGCGCCGCTCAGCATCCTTGCGTAGCGGCATGAAGCCGTCCATGCAGGCCGCATCGCCACCACCGCCGGCCTGAGGCGCCGGCGAGAAGCCACCGGAAATCGGCGCGGCGCCATTCGACGGGAACGGACTCGGCGCGCCGATCGAGGCGCGCGGCGCGGTGCCGTTGACGGGCGGGAAAGCCGGGTCACTGCGTGGTGCGGCATTCACCGGCGGAAACACAGAGTCGTTCTTGGCGGCGCTGCCATTCACTGGCGGAAACACCGAATCGTTCTGGGCTGGAGTCACTCCCGCCGGCAACGGTGCCGGAAAAGCACCCTGCGCAAGCACCGGCCCAGCCTGCAAGCTGACAGCGGCCACAGCCAGCGACACGATCAAGCATCGGATCATCACAGATTTCCCTTCGGCAAATCCCGACGGTTCCAAGGTTCTCGAAATACTCAGCGATTTGCGGTTTAGAACCTTTTACGATTCCTGCCCCCGCTTAACAACCCGCCGAATGGGGCGGCAGCGCGGCGCATGGCCGCGTCGGTGCTGGCAATTACCCGCTATTGCGCTAATAACCGGTAACCAAACGGATTTTTGCAATGCCACTGGCGGATTTTCGCAGCCCCAGGCTGTTTGTCGATGCCTCTCTCAGTGCCGATGCGCGCGTTCCGCTCGACCGTGCACAGGCCAATTACCTCGGCAACGTGCTTCGGCTGACCGCCGGCAGCCCGATCCTGGTGTTCAACGGCCGGGACGGCGAATGGCGGGCCGCCATCGAGGGCGGCAAGCGGCCGGACCGCCTCACCGTGCTGCACCAGACGCGGCCGCAGGATGCGCTGCCAAACCTGACTTACCTGTTCGCGCCGCTCAAGCACGCGCGGCTCGATTACATGGTGCAGAAAGCCGTCGAAATGGGCGCGGCGACGCTACAACCGGTCCTGACGCGGCATACCCAGGTCACCCGCGTCAACAGCGAGCGGATGCGCGCCAACGTCATCGAAGCGGCCGAACAATGCGGCATCCTCAGCATCGCCACGGTCAACGAGCCGTTGGCGCTCGACCGCTATCTGAGCCAGCGCGATGGCCGCCGCCTGCTGGTGTTCTGCGATGAGGCCGCCGATGTCGCGGCCCCCGTCGCGGCCCTTGCGGCGGCCCCTGCAGCCGATGGAATCGACCTGCTGATCGGTCCCGAAGGCGGCTTCGCGGACGACGAGCGGAGCGCCCTGCTCCGCCAGCCCCACATCCTGCGGCTATCGCTGGGCCCGCGCATTCTGCGTGCGGATACCGCCGCCGTGGCCGCACTGGCGCTCGTGCAAGCCGTGCTGGGCGATTGGACACCGTCCGCCACCGGCTGACCCCAGGCCCCTCTGGCGCCACCGCTGCAGACAGCGCCGGGCCTCGACGGCGGCCCCGCGGCACCTCATTCCATTCCCGTGACAGCGTTCTGTGCGGTTCTGTCGCAGAGATCGCTGAATAGCTGCTCTTGCAACTCATTCGCATATCATTCAGATGCAGATGCGAACGAGTTGCATGAGAGTAAGATGATCCGCTGGGGACTTTTGGCCGCGACGGCGGCGCTGGTGAGCGACGTGGCGACGCGGAGTGAAGTCTATGCGCAAGCCGTCGAACTGCCTGCTATCGAGGTTACGGCGCCCCGCAAACCGAAGCCGAAGCAGGCCCGGCGCGGTCCGGCGCCGGTGCGGACCCAACCGGCGGCACTTGCGGCCACTGAGCCCTCGCCGCCTCCGGTCGATGCGCCTTCGATTCCCACGGCTCCCTCTTTCGCGTCGACATCCGTGCAGACGGCCGAGCAGACCCTGAGCCACGCCGCCGCCTCGCTTGGCGACTCGCTCGGCACCATGCCCGGCGTCTCAGCCACGTCGTTCTCACCGGTCGCCAGCCGTCCGGTCATTCGCGGTCTCGGCGGCTTCCGCGTCCGCACCCAGGAGGACGGCATCGGCTCGCATGACATGGCCAACCTCGGCGAGGATCATGCCGTGTCCATCGATCCGCTGATCGCGGGACAGGTCGAGGTGGTGCGCGGGCCGGGTACGCTGCGTTACGGCTCGCAGGCCATCGGCGGTGTCGTCAGCGCCAATAACGGCCGGATCCCGACAGCCATCCCGCGGAATGGTGTCGCCTTCGAATCGCGCGGCGGCTTGACCAGCGTCAATCGCGGCTATGACGGCGCCGTGTTGCTCGACGCCGGCGGCGGCAACGTCGCCATCCATGCCGATGCCTTCAAACGCCAGGCCGGCGACTACCGTATTCCGGGCGGGGTGCAGCCGAATTCGAGCTACACCTCGGATGGCCACGCCGTCGGCGGCTCATATATTTTCGACAGCGGTTTCGTCGGCGTGTCTTATCAGCACATGGCGATGACCTACTTCATTCCGGGCATCGAATCCGCGCGCGAGAAGAATCACATCGCCCTGCAGCAATCGAAGTGGTCGAGCCGCGGCGAATGGCGGATCGCCGAGAGCGGCATCGACGCGGTGCGTTACTGGCTCGGCTACACCGACTACAAACACGACGAGGCCGACATTTTCGGTGGTGTCACGGTGATCGGATCGACCTTCAAGAATCGCGAGATGGAATCGCGCGTCGAGGTCTCGCATCTGCCGGTCGCCACCGCATTGGGCGAATTGCGCGGCGTCGCCGGCCTGCAAGCCGGGCGCCGCCAGCTTTCGGTCGGAGGCTTCACCGAAGAATTGCTGTCGCCGGCGCGCGCCAGCAACATCGCTGCCTTCCTGTTCGAAGAACTGCAGATGACGCAACGGCTGCGCGGACAGGCTGCGGTGCGTGTCGAACAAACTAAAATCGACGGCACCGGCGCGCGCTTCCCGGCGTCATTCCTGCCGCCGCCCAATCAACCCGTGGTGTTTCCGGTCGATCGCCAGTTCATGCCGGTCAGCGCCAGCGCCGGTCTTCTCTATGACTTGCCATATGACGTGATCGCGCGCGTCACCGTGCAGCATGTCGAGCGTTCGCCGGACCCCATCGAGCTGTTCTACAAGGGACCGCACGATACGCCGCGCACCTTCGAGATCGGCGATCCGACGATGACGCTGGAGAAAGCCAACACCGTCGAACTCGGCTTGAAGCGCGGCCGCGGCGCAACCCGCTTCGAAGCGTCGGTGTACTACACCAAATTCCACAACTTCATTTTCAAGAACTTCACCGGCATCCGCTGCAACGATACGTTCGCGACCTGCGGCAAGCCCGGAGCAACCTTCGACCAGATCATCTATTCGCAACGCGACGCCACCTTTGTCGGCGGAGAAATTCAGGTCGAGCACGATGTCGCACGCATCTGGAACGGCGTGTGGGGAATCGAGGCGCAGTACGATATGGTTCGCGCGACCTTCAGCGACGGCAGCTATGTGCCGAAGATTCCACCGCACCGGCTTGGCGGCGGCGTGTTCTACCGCGACCCGAATTGGACCGCCCGCGTCAACCTGCTGCATGCCTTTGCGCAGAACGACCTCGGCGCGTTCGAGACGCCGACCGCAGGCTTCAACCTGCTCAATGCCGAGCTGAGCTACACCGCGACACTGCCGGTCAACGGCTGGGCCACGCAGATGACTGTCGGGCTCAAGGGCGAGAACCTGCTCGATGAGAACATCCGGCTGCACCAGTCCTACAAGAAGGACGAAGTGCTGCAGCCGGGCCGCAATGTCCGGCTGTTTGCCTCGGTCAAATTCTGAACCCGCCACCGCGCCAAATGTATTAAGCGACTTCGCTATTCGAGGTCGAAACCCGCAGCCCGTCGTGCTAAGGGCTGCCGTAGCGAACGCGCCCGACGGCCTGGCAACGTTGCCGCGCTGTTGAAACATACTTAACTTCAATGAGTTAGATGCGTCTCGTGGGCTGCCCCGGATGTCACTGGGCGGCGCGCAAGCGCTTTTGAGCATCGTGGACGAGACCAATGAGCAAACCCGCCGCCCCCCGCGCGACCGGAACTGCCGCCTGGGCGGCAGAGCTGCTGTCGTCGTTCGCGGACGCCGGTTACGTCCGCGCCGAACCGCCGATCCTGCAGCCTGCCGAACCATTCCTCGATCTGTCGGGTGAGGACATCCGCAAGAGCCTCTATCTCACCACCGATGCCGGTGGCGAAGAGCTATGCCTGCGCCCCGACCTGACCATCCCGGTGGCACGCGACTATCTCGCGTCTAGCCGCAACGGCAAACCCGCCGGCTTCTGCTATTTCGGCCCGGTGTTCCGCTATCGCGACGGCAAGCCCAGCGAATTCCTGCAGGCCGGCCTCGAATCCTTCGGCCGACAGGATCGCGCCGCGGCCGACGCCGAAATGCTGGCGCTCGGTCTCGAAGCCACTTCCACGCTCGGTATCGACGACGTCGAGATCCGCACCGGCGACGTCGCGCTGTTCATCGCACTGATCGATGCGCTCGACCTCTATCCCGTGTGGCGGCGGCGGCTGATCAAGGACTTCAACCGCAAGGTCAGCCTGGCGCAGGATATTGCGCGGCTGACGCTGGAGACCGAACCGACGCGCAACGAATATCAGGGCGTGCTGGCGGCCTTGGCCGGGTCCGATCGCAAGGCCGCGTTGGCGCTGGTGACCGACCTGATGTCGATCGCCGGCACCACCAATGTCGGCGGCCGCACCGTCGCCGAGATCGCCGACCGCTTCCTCGAGCAATCGACGCTGCAGGGCGGCGCGCTGCCCCGCGACGCGCTGCAACTGATTAACCGATTCCTCGCCATCGCCGGCACGCCCGAAGATGCGCTGCGCCAGTTGCGGACGCTGGCCGCCGACGCCAAGGTCGACGTCAATGCCGCCGTCGATGAATTCGAGCGCCGCATCGGCTTCATGACCCAGCGCGGCATCGATCTGGCTGCGACGCGCTTCTCGACCTCGTTCGGCCGCGGCGTCGATTACTACACCGGGTTCGAATTCGAACTTCACCGCAAAGGCAACGGCGACGACCCGCTGGTCGCGGGCGGACGCTACGACGGCTTGATGACTCAGCTCGGCGCGCCGGAGCCGATCCCGGCGGTCGGCTTCTCGATCTGGGTCGAGACTTTGACACAGGTTCGCCGCAACGCTGCCGCAAGCAAAATTGGCGCGAGCGCATCATGACCGCACCCTTCGTTCTCGCTGTCCCGTCGAAGGGACGTCTGCAGGAAAACGCCGAGGCGTTCTTTTCCCGCGCCGGATTGGTATTGTCCAAACCCGGCGGCGCCCGCGACTATCGCGGCACCATCGCCGGCCTCGACAATGTCGAGATCGCTTATCTCTCCGCGAGTGAAATCGCGGCGAACCTCGCGCGCGGTGCCGTGCATCTCGGCATTACTGGCGAAGACCTGATCCGCGAAAGCATCCTCGATGCCGACAGCCGCGTGGCTTTGATCGAGGCGCTCGGCTTCGGCAGCGCGAACGTGGTTGTCGCTGTGCCGCAGGCGTGGATCGACGTCCGCACCATGGCCGACCTCGACGATGTGACGACGGAATTCCGCGCGCAGCACAACCGGCGGATGCGCGTTGCCACCAAGTACATCAACCTGACGCGCGGCTTCTTCGCGCAGCACGGCATCGTCGACTATCGCATCGTCGAAAGCGCCGGCGCCACCGAAGGCGCACCCGCCACCGGCACCGCAGAGATGATCGTCGACATCACCACCACCGGAGCGACGCTGGCAGCCAACGGCCTCAAGGTGCTGGACGACGGCGTCATCCTGCGCAGCCAGGCCAATCTGGTCGCATCGCGCAGCGCCGACTGGTCGAGCGATGCCCGCGAAACCGCGCGCGTCATCCTCGACCATATCGCCGCTCGCGCCCGCGCCAGCAAATACAAGGAAGTGCGGACACGCTTCACCGGTTGCGATGCGAAGCTGCTTGCCGAAGCGCACAGTCGTTTCGGTGTGGTGTCGCCATTCGGCGGTCCGACCTCATCCGGCATGCTGACGCTGCACTGCCCGCCGTCGCAAATCTACGCGCTCGGCAGCTTCCTGCGCGACCACGGCGCCGACACTGTCTCGGTGGCATCGCTCGACTATGTACTGGATCGCGAGAATCCGCTGTTCGCCAGGCTGCAGGCGTTTCTGCCGTGACCATATCGCTGCCAGCCTGTCATTGCTGAAATGCGGCCCAGACCTCATATTATGCGCTGTGCACATCGAAGCCTCGGAAAGCTGATCGATGGCGCCGAACAGGGAAACAGCCAGCGTGCCTGCTGATATCAACACCGCAACCGCGCAACGCCTGTCAATTGTCGTCCCGCTCTACAACGAGGCCGCCGGGCTGGCCCGGCTGCACGAACGCCTCATCGCAATGGCGAATACGCTCCGGCAACGCTTCGACCTGTCGTCCGAGGTGATCTACATCGATGACGGCAGCGCCGATACGACGCTGAATATCGCACGCGAGTTGCCGGCGACATCGCTCGACGTTCAGGTCGTCTCGCTGTCGCGCAACTTCGGCAAGGAAGCCGCGCTGATGGCTGGCCTCGATTACGCCGGCGACGGTGCCATCCTGTTCATGGATGGTGACGGCCAGCATCCGCCGGATCTGGTCGAGAAACTGGTCGGTCATTGGATCAACGATGGCTACGACGTGGTCTACACCGCCAAGGCACATCGCAACAACGAATCCGTTCTGCGCCGCGTCGCCGTGCATGGATTTTACGCACTGATCAATTGGGGTGCGCGGCAGAAGATACCGGAAGACGCCGGCGACTTCCGCCTGCTATCGCCGCGTGCCGCCGCCGCACTACGCCAGCTCCCCGAGCGCAATCGTTTCTTCAAGGGACTGGCGAGCTGGATCGGCTTCCGCCAAATCCGCGTCGATTACGAACCGGCGCCGCGCGCGCATGGCGTCACCACTTTCAGTCCGGGCCGCCTGCTCGGCCTCTCGATCGAGGGCCTCACTTCGTTCTCCGTGGCACCGCTGCGCTTCGCCAGCATGCTCGGACTGCTGCTGGCGTTCGGCGCATTCCTGTTCGGCCTGTCGATCTTGTGGGAAACGCTGGTGAAAGGCGAGTCGGTTCCGGGCTATCCATCGCTGGTCGTCGGCCTGATGACCATCGGCGGCGTTCAGTTGCTGATGATCGGCATCGTCGGTGAGTACATCGGCAAGATTCTTTCCGAGCTGAAAGCGCGGCCGATCTACTTCGTCGCCGAGCACCGCACCAGGCGGGCCGAAGCCAAGAGTGAATTGGGCGACGACAAGCGGACCGCCGCCGAATGAGCGACGCCGTGCCGGTGCGCCGTATTTGGCTGTGCGCCGACGACTACGGCATCAGTCCCGGCGTCAATCGCGCCATCTGCGAACTGATCAAGCTGCGCCGCCTCAATGCGACGTCCGTCATGGTCACGGGCCCTGCAATCGGACAAGACGACATCGCCGCACTCAAAGCCGCCGCCGTCGATAATCCGCATTGCGCCGTCGGTCTGCACGCGGTGCTGACCGCGCCGTTTCATCCGTTGACGATGCCGTTCAAGCCGCTCGATGGCGGCTTGTTCCTGCCGCTGACGAAATTGCTTCGCGTCAGTGCTTTGCAAAGGTTGGATACCGAAATCATCGGCGCCGAATTCGCGGCACAGATCGCGGCCTTCACCGCGTTGCTGGGACGTGCGCCGGATTATGTCGACGGCCACCAACACGTGCAGGTATTTCCGCAGGTTCGCGACGCTTTTCTCGACGCTGTCAAAAGTCACGCGCCGCAAGCCTGGGTGCGCCAGTGCGGACGTGCTCGACCGCTGCGGCTGGGACCGCCGAAAGCGCTGCTGCTCGACACGCTGAGCCTCCAATTCCGCCGCAAGGCTGCGCGATCCGGGCTGGCATTCAACCCCGGTTTCGCCGGGGCCTATGACTTCACGCGACAGCCGGACTTCGGCACCCTGATGCGCTCTTTCCTCGACGGTCTGCCGGACGGTGGCCTTGTCATGTGCCACCCCGGATTCGTCGATGACGTTTTGGTGCAACTCGATCCTCTGACCGATCAGCGCGAACGCGAATACGCCTATCTCACGAGCGCCGCCTTCCCGGCCCTGCTGGCCGAGCAGGGCGTGGCGCTGCGCTGAGAACATCGCAACGCTTCAGGCCGACATTGCGGAAAAGTAATTTTCGCCCAGTGCTACCACCAAAATTATTTTGGCGAGCGCACTTATTGCGACACAAACCACGCCTACATCTTGGACGGTTTCGCATTGGGAGAACGCCATGACACCGCAAGAACGGCAGATGATCGAGGAGCTTTTCGACCGGCTGGCCCGCGTCGAAAGCGCAGTGCGCGATCCGGGCGCCGAAGCCGCGATCGCACAGGCCTGGCAGCGCGCACCCAACGCCGCCTATGCGCTGGTGCAGACCGTGCTGGTGCAGGACGAGGCGCTGAAACGCGCCAATGCACGCATTCAGGAACTGGAAGCTGCGGGAACGTCCGCCGCGCAGAATCCGCCCGGCAGTTTCCTCGATTCGATGCGCGACGCCGTGTTCGGACAGAACGCCGCACGCGGCTCGGTGCCGAATGTGCAGCCGCCCGGCGCGTCCAACCGGCCGGCCTGGAACACCGGTCAGGTGCTCGGTGCGCCCGGCGGCGCACCGGGACAATATGCTCCGCAGCAAGCACCGGCTGGCGGTGGCGGCGGCGGTTCGTTTCTCGGAACGGCGGCGGCGGCCGCTGCCGGTATGGTCGGCGGTTCGCTGCTGCTCGGCAGTATCCGCTCGATGATGGGCGGCGGTCATCAGAGCTTTGGCGATGGCGGCGCACTTGGCGGCGACCGTGGCGGCGGCAGCAATCCGTGGGGCTCGGATCAGTCCGGCGGCAGTCTCGCGCGTGACGCCGGCCTCAACGATATTGGCTCGAGCGGACGGCAAGCGGACGCGAGCCGCGCCGGACAATTCGATCAGGCACAAGCCGATGCCGATCAGGACCAGGATCAAGATCAGGACGATGACGACGATTTCGCCGACATGGAGTCGGACGACTTCGATGATGGTGGCGACAGCGACTACGCGTGACAGACCACCAGTAGCCTAAAACAGCAACGGCCGCTCTCACGAGCGGCCGCTTTGTTTGTGCTGCACGAACGTCAGATCACGACGACCCGGGCGCCGACATTGACCCGACCGTAGAGATCGATGACGTCTTCATTTCGCATGCGGATGCAGCCCGACGAGACGTTGGTGCCGATCGTCCACGGCTCGTTGGAACCGTGAATGCGATAGAGAGATGAGCCGAGATACATCGCGCGCGCGCCGAGCGGATTTTCCGGACCGCCTTCCATGTGTCGCGGCAGATCGGGACGGCGAGCCAGCATCTCCTTCGGCGGCGTCCATGCCGGCCATTCCTTTTTCGCGGAAATGGTCTTCACACCCGACCAGGTGAAGCCGGGGCGGCCGACGCCAATACCGTAACGCAGCGCGCTGCCGTCACCTTGCACGAGATAGAGAAACTTGTTCGGCGTATCGATAACGATCGTCCCTGCCCGCTCCTTGCCGTGATACTCGACCAGTTGCTTCTCATATTTCGGATCGAACGCCGGTCGCGCCGGATCGATCGACTGCTGGCGCATGCCTTGCGGCGCATACATCGTCTGCCCCGGCGCGTAGGCCGGCTGCGGTTCGTACATCTGCTGCACCGGATAGCGCGAACGGCGCTGCGGCTGCTCGCCGCTAAACAGGAACTCGATAAAGCCACCGCCCATATTCGGGCGTTCGGCATAGGCGACACGCGTCGGCGCAGGCGGCGGCTCCGGTTGATCGGCATAAAACACCCTCGGCTGCGCGACGGGGATGACAACTTCTACCGCTGCAGCGGAAGACAGGCTCAGGCCGAGGCTCGAGGCGCCGGCGACGACCGCAATCGAAAATGTCTTGAACATCGACTTACTCTGTACTGTTGCGTCATGAACATGCCCCTCGGCAATCATGGACGACCCGGACACGGAGCGTCGCGAGATCGGCGGCATCGTCAGCCGCGTCGATCTGCCCGCAGCATCGAAGCCGATGATGCGTCATTCACGCCAGGAGCGCTTTGCACGTGGTTGACTAAAGATCAAAACCGCATCGGTTTGGTAAACGACACCGCCGTTTGGATTCACCACGTCACCAACGAGGCGCCGTTCCTGCTGTCAGCGTTTATTTTCGATGAACGACGGGTAGCGTTGGTTAATCAATGGTGTGCGTGAGATTCATCGCGAAAAGTTCCCGCTGTGAACTCACCGTTAAATGCCGACGCGCTAGAACCAGTTCGATAAAGCTGGGGGTTTTGATGGTTGTGCAACGCAAGCGTTTTCGCATTGAGGATATCGTGTTCGGCAACGCGCCGCCCGCCGAGGATGTCAGTAATGACGTCATGCCAATGCACCGCGAAATCATGAGCGAACTGCGCGCCATCCGCGAGCAGATGGCAGCGCAACGAGGCGTCAAGAGCGACACCACCACCGAAGCTACGTTGCAACAGGTTGCCGATGCCAATTCCCTGTTGCAAACCTACCGCGCGCAAATCGAGCAATGCGAAAAACTCAAGATCGAGCTCGACTTGATTCACGATGCCATCAATCGCACCAAGCAGGAAATTGCCGTGCTACATGGCAAGTCCTTCAACGGCGCGGAAATGGCGAAGGTGACCGGTGAACTCGGCGCCGTCGTCGGCGGAACCGAAGAGGCCACGCAGCAGATCCTCGAAGCCGCCGAAGCCATCGACCAATCGGCCAGCGCTATGGCCAAGGTCACTTCGCCCGACCAGCAGCGCCTGCTCAGCGAAGAAATTCAGGAACGGGTCATCGCCATCTTCGAAGCGTGCAATTTCCAGGACCTTACCGGCCAGCGCATCAACAAGGTGATGAACACGATGAAGTTCGTCGAGCATCACATCAACGTCATGATGGATATCTGGGGCGGCGTCGATGCCATCAAGGCCCATGCACCGGCGGTGATCGATGACCGCGTCGGCGATGCGCGTCTGTTGAACGGGCCCAAAACCGATGGCGACGTCGGTCACGCCTCGCAGGACGATATCGACGCCATGTTCGGCTAGCGGACGCCGCTATTGCCGCACAGGCTGCGGCGACCGGACAACGATAAAGCAGCCAAGCGCAACGATCGCGCCCAGCGCCCCCAGTTCGAGCACGACACTGTCCGACAAGCCTTCTATCGCAGAAGCCACTGCGAACGGCGCCAGGGCCTGCAGGATTAGGGCCGGCCGGGCGATCCGGCCAATTACGCGGCCGTAGCCGGCCGGGCCGAACAGATGCAGCGGCAAGGCTCCGCGCACGATGGTCATGACGCCGTTGGCGGCGCCGAACATGATCGCAAAGACCGCAGCGACCAGCGGCGAAATACCCAGGATCGCCATCAGCGAGAAAGCGACGGCCATCGCCAGAATCGCAACGCGCGCGACCCATAGCGGACTGGTGCGGCTGGCAAACATGAAATCGCCCAGCCGCGCCACCACCTGCGAGGGTCCAAACAGCGCGCCGATGGCAACGACCGTGCTTGCCGCAATACCGTGACGTCCGAGCATCGCCAGGAGGTTGGAGGTCACGCCGGAGAGGATGAACGCGTGGAGCCCGAACGCCGCGGTCAACAAGAGAAAGGCAGCACCGTGGGGCGCAAGGTATGCCGTCGTCGTCGGCGCGGCGCTGGCGGGCGCCCCGCCAGCCGACTTGAAAACCGCGCGCGGCAGCGCGAAGGCATGTAGCGGCGCCACCACCAGGACGAAGACGGCCGCGAATGTCATATAAGCCCCGCGCCAACCGACCTGCTCGATGAGCACATGGGTTGCCGGCCAGCCCACAGTCGAAGCAAAGCCGCCTGCGAACGTCACAAAGGTGATCTGCCGCCGCGCCGACGCACCAAATATCCGGGTCAGTGTGGTGAAAGCCGGATCGTAGAGCGTCGTCGACATGCCGACGCCGATCAATAACCAACACAGCAGATAGGTGATGCGTTGATCCGCCACTGCGATACCGGCGAGACCGGCGGCACCCGCCAGCGCCCCCAGCGACATCACGCTGTTACCGCCGTGACGATCGATCAGGCCGCAGGCGGTCGGCGAGAACATGCCGGAGACGATCAAGGCGACGGAGAGCCCGGCCATGCAGAAGGCCAGTGACCAGCCGTGTTCGGCCGCCATGTGCGGCGCGGTCAGCACCGGGGGATAGATCAGGATGCCCCAGGCCAGAATTTCAGTGAAGGAAAGCACCAGGACTGCGCGCTCAGGCCCCAGCAGTAGATCGCGCAGTTTGTGCATTGGACGACGGCTTTAAGGACGACAGCGCCTCCTGCGCCTTACGCGCGCGGGGCGCAGCGAACGTAGACCATGTTGCCGTAGCGTGTCCCGGCATCCTTGTCGATGAAGCGGGTCACCAGCACCTTGCCGTCGAACGAGATGATCTCGCGATCCTTTTCGCCGCCGGCCGGGCCTTCCGGTCCGATGTAATTCTTGCCGCTCGGGCTGCCCTTGAGGCGAAGCTCCTGCGGCGTCGCCTCGTCTGCCAGATGCATTACGACACCGCCATTGGCCCCGGCGCCGATGACATAGGGATTCTTGCACTGGCCGCGCGCGGCGGCTTCGGTGCGCGCCCGGTCGTTCGGGTTCTGGTAGGAGGCCAATCCCCAGCGGCCAACCAGTTCGCTCGACCGGATGGTCGACGGAATCTCTGGCGCCGCCGCCGGTTCCTGCACCGCGGAGGGCTGCGACGTACTGAACGTCTCGCATCCGGCAAGCAGCATGGCCAACAGCGAGGCAGCCCCGACGTTGAGCAGCACACGTCCCTGACGCGAGACGGCGCGTCCACGGCGCAATTGTGTTTCAACCATATAAATCCCCTTAACGAAGGTTGTCTGCCGCACGCATCTCACCAGCGGTCCTGTCCTGCCGGACCGATCCCCTGCAGTCAATGATGCGCCGCAGCGATACCGTTTCTTCAACCATCCTAGATTCGCCTCACCAACGCATTAAGCCGTTCGCTTGACAGGATCGGCGCCAACCCATATTTCCGGGCACGAGATTGGCACTCCGGCCTCGCGATTGCCAAAACATCTGCCTGTCGGCGGTTCCCCATCTTTTAAGGGCACTGCCCAATCAAAATCGCTGGCGATTCAGACCGTAACCGAACCCCAAAGGAACGTCATGGCTAAAACCAAATTTCGTCCACTGCATGACCGCGTCGTGGTGAAGCGTATTGATGCCGAGGAAAAAACCAAGGGCGGCATCATCATTCCGGATAGCGCCAAGGAAAAGCCGTCCGAAGGCCAGGTCATCGCCGTCGGCCCCGGTGGCCGTGACGAAAGCGGCAAGCTGATCCCGATCGACATCAAGACCGGCGATCGCGTGCTGTTTGGCAAGTGGTCGGGCACCGAGATCAAGCTCGACGGTGAGGATCTCCTCATCATGAAGGAATCCGACATCATGGGCGTGGTCGGCTAACCGCTTTTTTTCTCTCAATCTAATGAACCGCCAGTTTTGATGCGTCATGCCTGGACTTGATCCCGGCATCCATCTTGCAAAAGCGATGGATTGCCGGGTCGAGCCCGGCAATGACCCGGAAAACGGTGCGGCGACTAATTCACACAGGAGTAATTCTCTATGGCAGCCAAGGACGTTAAATTTTCCGGCGACGCGCGCGACCGCATGCTGCGCGGCGTCGATATCCTCGCCAACGCCGTCAAGGTCACGCTCGGTCCGAAGGGCCGCAACGTCGTCATCGACAAGAGCTTCGGCGCACCGCGCATCACCAAGGACGGCGTCACCGTCGCCAAGGAAATCGAACTCGAGGACAAGTTCGAGAACATGGGCGCGCAGATGGTGCGTGAAGTCGCCTCGAAGACCAACGATCTGGCTGGCGACGGCACCACGACCGCTACCGTTCTGGCGCAGGCCATTGTGCGCGAAGGCGCCAAGTCGGTTGCCGCCGGCATGAACCCGATGGACCTCAAGCGCGGCATCGACATCGCCGTTGCCGCCGTAATCAAGGACATCGAGAAGCGCGCCAAGCCGGTCGCCTCCTCCGCGGAAGTCGCGCAGGTCGGCACCATCTCGGCCAACGGCGACTCCAACATCGGCAAGATGATCGCCCAGGCGATGCAGAAGGTCGGCAACGAGGGCGTCATCACGGTCGAGGAAAACAAGTCGCTCGAAACCGAGGTCGACATTGTCGAAGGTATGAAGTTCGACCGCGGCTACCTGTCGCCGTACTTCGTGACCAACGCCGAAAAGATGACCGCCGAGCTGGAAGACGTCTACGTGCTGCTGCACGAGAAGAAGCTGTCGGGTCTGCAGGCCATGCTGCCGGTGCTCGAAGCCGTCGTGCAGTCGGGCAAGCCGCTGCTGATCATTGCGGAAGACGTCGAAGGCGAAGCTTTGGCCACGCTGGTGGTCAACCGTCTGCGCGGTGGCCTCAAGGTTGCCGCCGTCAAGGCACCGGGCTTCGGCGATCGCCGCAAGGCCATGCTGGAAGACATCGCCATCCTGACCGGTGGCCAGTTGATCTCCGACGAACTCGGCATGAAGCTCGAGAGCGTCACCATCAACATGCTCGGCCGCGCCAAGAAGGTGGTGATCGACAAGGAGAACACCACCATCGTCAACGGCGCAGGCAAGAAGCCCGCGATTGAAGCCCGGGTCGGCCAGATCAAGGCGCAGATCGAGGAAACCACCTCGGACTACGACCGCGAGAAGCTGCAGGAGCGTCTGGCCAAGCTCGCCGGCGGCGTCGCGGTGATCCGTGTCGGCGGCGCGACCGAAATCGAGGTCAAGGAGAAGAAGGATCGCGTCGAGGACGCGCTGAACGCGACCCGCGCTGCGGTTCAGGAAGGCATCGTCCCCGGCGGCGGCACTGCATTGCTGCGCGCCAAGAAGGCGGTCGGCCGCATCTCCAATGACAACGCGGACGTTCAGGCCGGCATCAACATCGTGCTCAAGGCGCTGGAAGCCCCGATCCGTCAGATCGCGGAAAACGCCGGCGTCGAGGGCTCGATCGTGGTCGGCAAGATCCTCGACAACAAGACCGAGACGTTCGGCTTCGATGCTCAGAACGAAGAGTACGTCGACATGGTTGCCAAGGGCATCATCGATCCCGCCAAGGTGGTGCGCACTGCGCTGCAGGACGCCTCCTCGGTGGCCGGTCTGCTGGTGACCACCGAAGCCATGGTCGCCGAACTGCCGAAGGAGCCGGCCCCGCCGATGCCGGGCGGCGGCGGAATGGGTGGCATGGGCGGCATGGGATTCTGATCCCGCCAGCCTCATTCGACCACGGAAGGCCGCCTTTGGGCGGCCTTCTTGCTTTTGCATGAGGTTTCTGCTTCCTCGGCCCTGTTTCAGGCTATCGGAGCGCGAAACCGAAACATATGTAGCAGCGTCCGCTGCCCTCACGCTCTAACCATCGGCGAGAAAACTGCAATGCGCGCAATCCTTGTTTGCCTGCTCGGCATCGTCGTAGCTTCGCCTGACCTGGCCCTCGCCCAGAAGAATACCGCCAAACTGCCGGCCGGGAATGAACCGCGCTACTTCACCTCCATCGACGGATTGATGGATGGCAACGCCGATGTCGTCCTGAAGGAGAATTATCAGGGCAAGACCGTGACATCCGCGGTGCTCGATGTCTGCTATCCTGCTGCGCGAGGTTCCGACCGCAAGGATCGCTTCGTCGTCAACCTCGCGGTCAATGGCCAGACCATGACCGGCACGACGCAAAGCCTCGGCGACAAGTTGCCGGTGTCGGTCAACCTGACGCGGAGGCAGACCAGCGATACCGTCGAGTTCAAGGGGCAGATCCGTGTCGGCCAGACGTTGACCAACGTGGTCTCCACCGACAATTCCGATCTCAGCGAGAAGGAATATCTGGAAACCCAGACAACCGACGACGGCATCTCGGTTGCACCGAAGGATTTCACCGAGGTTTCGCCGGAAGCAGTCGCCGTGAAAGTGGCGCTCGACAGCGCCGCCGACTTCCTCAAATCCCTCAAGGGCCAGAACGTCGAGGTGACGCTCGGCAGCCTGACCGCCTCGTGCGAAGCGCTACGCAGCGGCAAGATGACCATCAACCTCGCGGTCGATCCGGATCGCGCCGCCGCGCTGATCACGAAGGTAAGATCCTTTCCGGGAGTCGCCAGCGCCGGCTGGACCAGCGGCGCCGTGGACATGGACCGCACCATCCGCTTTTCCGCATCGGGCTGGCGCGACGGCGCCACGCTGAACCGCGACAAGCTGGCATCTTCCATCGCGGCTGTCGCAGCGAAGACCTTCTCCGCCAAGCTCGCATCGTCGCGCTGGAACGAAAACACCGGCAAGCTGACCTTGACCTTGAAGCGCGATAGCGAGACGTTCCCTTCGCTCGCACTCACCGATGTCATTGAGCTCAATGCCCTCGTCGCTCCCGACAGGCCGTTGAACGCCGATCACCTCATGCTCTGGATCAGTGCTCCTTCGATCACCACGATCGACGAAGCCGCAGGAGAGAAGCTCAAGTTGATCGACAATTCACCCGATGACGAGGAGAGCGATCAAGGTGACGATTACGGCATCGTCGATGCGCTCGCCAAGGACTTCAAGGGTCAGCGCTGGGACGTCGAAAATTCGGCCTGGAAATAGTTGCGATGCCTGTCGAACCACTCCCGTGGCAAACATGACACGTTGATCGCAGCACATCTGATTCCGCGGCAGTCCCGCGCCCACTTCCGATCAAGCTTACAAGGCGAAAGTTGAGATGACAGTTTACGACGTCGTGGTCATTGGCGCTGGCCTTGGGGGCCTGACCGCCGCGGCGATCCTCGCCCGGTCCGGCCACAAGGTGCTGGTGATCGAGCGTAGCAATTCGGTTGGCGGCGCGGCGTCGAGCTACAAGGTCGGCGATCTGTTCGTCGAAGGTTCGCTGCACGAAACCAGCAATCCACAAAGTCCGCGAGACCCCAAGCACGACATCCTCGGCCGCGCCGGGGTGCTGGACGCCGTGCAATGGATCCCGTCCGGCAATTTTTATGAAGTGCGCGGCGGGCCGCTACGGCACCCCTTCGTGTTGCCCGACAACTTTACGGCAGCTCTCGCCGCACTGACACAACGCTTTCCCGAAGCGCGTTCCGGGATCGAACACGTACTGCAAGAGATGCAGCGAATGGCGACTAATGGCGCGGCAGTTGACGCCTCGCCACGCACTGAGCCGGCGCTCTCGCTGGCGGCAAAATTCGATCAGGTGTTTGGCGATCGTGAAGCCGTCAAGTGCGCGCTTGCCGCCAACCTGTCCTACTATCACGACGATCCGGCGACGCTGGGCTGGCAGCAGTTTGCCGTCGCCCAGGGCCGCTATCTGTTGAGCGGCGGCCGCTTCATCGAGGGCGGATCGCAACGGCTCTCGAGCGCGCTGGCGCGAGCAGTTCGAGCCGCCGGAGGGCACGTACTTGTACGTCGCGTCGTCAGCCACATCGACATCGGCGCCAGCGGCACGCGCATCGGCGCGACGGTGACCCATACGGCGCGCGACGGCAGCGACCCGCAGACAGTGACGTGCGAACGCGTGGTGAGCAATGCCGCTCCAGCCGTGCTGACTTCATTGGCTCCCGCGCCGGTGGCGGAAAAGCTGACGCAAGCCTACGCGCAGCAGAAACCGTCGATATCGTTGTTCGCTCTCACACTTGGACTGAAGCGACCGCCGCGCGAATTCGGCATCACCAGCTATTCGACACAATTGTTACCGGACTGGATGCAGCGATTGACAGATTACGCTGACGGTACACGCCTGATGGCCGAACTCCCGAACGGGCGCATGCCGCCGCTCGCCATTGTCGACTATGACGCGATCGCGTCGGGCATCCCCGCGCCGCCTTACGTTCTATCGGTGGTCGCACCGGATCATCTGGCGAACTGGACTTCGCCGGATCCCGACAGTTACCGCAGCAAGCGCGCCCGTTGGCAGGCGGCTCTCGTCGACTATCTCGACAGTCACTATCCCGGCTTGGCCGATGCGATCGTTGCATCGACATTCAACACCGCACAGTCGGTCCGGCAATATCTCAACGCACCGCATGGCGCGGTCTATGGCTTCGCGCCGGCATCCGGCCGCTCGCCGCGCACGCCGATTGCAGGGCTGTATCTCGCGTCGGCCTATGCCGGCAGTGGAGGGTTCACCGGCGCGGTGCAGGCCGGCGGCGCCTGCGCCGACATGATCCTCGCCGACGCCGAAGCGGCAGACATCTCAATTGGTGTTGAGATGAAAGCGTAGCGGCGTACTGCCGGTAAACGAGACGAAGTCGCCCTGCCGCGTCCAGTTGGTCGCCGCACTCAGGGCCGCCACCAGCGCATCGTCGGCCGCCGCCAATTCCGGCGCGCAAGCTCGATCCTGCATCGCGCCGGCGACAAACACCACGGTGTTGCCCGCGACCGAGAATTGCCCCTCGCCGCCCTTGCACCAGAGTTCAAGCTGCACTTCGCCGCGATCGCCGATCTCCAGATTCGGGATGCGCTTCGAGCCCGGCTTCGGCGCCACGTCGAGCGTCATCTCGAGCCCGAAAGGAAACTGCTCGGAGGCGCTCGCTCCATTCGGACAAAGGCCGATGCAGAGCAGCGCTGCCGCGACGACGGCACGATGGGTTTGCTGAAAATTCATACCACTTTCCGGTTCGCTGGCTTCGATAGTCGTCACTGGCCTTGCCTGCGAAATGTGGCAATCGCCGGACATCGACCGATCGTTCAGGCTCTTTGCAAAGCAACTCCCCGCAGCTTTCGCCGCGGGGAGTTGATGGAGAAACGTCGAAGCCTGCGTCTTACTTCACGATCATCAGCGTGAACGGATAGACGTAAGCCTGCAGCATGACGAACAAGCCGACCAGGCAGGCCAGCGTGATCGAATGCTTGAACACGAAGCGCAGGATGCTTCCTTCATGCCCGTACCAGTTGGTCGCGGTCGAGGCGACGACGATCGATTGTGCGTCGATCATCTTGCCCATGACACCGCCCGACGAGTTGGCGGCGCTCATCAGGATCGGCGACAGACCAAGCTGTTCCGAAGTGATGCGCTGCAGGTTGCCGAACAGCACGTTCGAGGCCGTGTCCGACCCGGTCAACGCGACACCCAACCAACCCAGCAAGGTGCCGAAGAACGGGTACAGCACACCGGTCGCGGCAAAGGCGAGACCAAGGGTCGCGTCGATGCCCGACAGACGGGTCAGCGTTCCGATCGCCAGCATGGCGGAGATCGTGATCAGCGAAATCGCGCAAAGCCGGATGGTGCTGCCATAGATGCCGATGATCTTGGCGGGCGAGAAGCCCATCACCAGACCGGAGATCACTGCCGCGATCAACATGCCGGTACCCGTGAACGACAGGTACTGGAATGAGAAAACGGCCGCTTCCGGCGTCGGCTTGGCGACGATCGGCGCCACCTTGTTGATCATGTTGTGGAGTTCAGGAACGGCGTAGTTCCAGGTGAAGATCGGATTCACCGCGTTCTTGAACCAGCCGGTGCCCCAGATCAGCAGCACGGCGCAGACGATGATCCACGGCAACACCGACGACCAGACCTCGGCCTGCGTCAGCGCCGGCAGCGTGGTGCTCTTGTCGGGCTTGGCGAGGTCCGCCGAAATATCGTGGCTGCGCAGCGCCGGCGAGGTCCACAAGGTTTTCGGCTGCCACACCCGCAGGAACAGAATCAGACAGCCCATCGAGATCAGCGAGGCGCCGATATCGACGATCCACGGATTAATGTAGTTCGAGATGATGAATTGCGGGATGGCGAACGAAACGCCGGTGACCAGAATGGCCGGCCACACCTCCTTCATGCCCTTCCATCCGGCAAAAGCCCAGATCACCCAGAACGGCACGATGAGCGAAAAGACCGGCAATTGCCGGCCGACCATCGCGCCGAGCAGGTACGGATCGAGCCCGGTGACCGAGGCAAGGCCCTGAATGGGCGTGCCCAGTGCGCCATAAGCCACTGGTGCGGTGTTGGCGATCAGCGACAGGCCGGACGCGGCGAGCGGCGAAAAGCCGAGGCCGATCAGGATCGCGCCGGTGATCGCCACCGGTGTACCGAAGCCCGAAGCGCCTTCGAAGAAGGCGCCGAAGGAGAACGCGATCAGCAGCAACTGAATGCGCCGATCGGTTGTCACGCCGCCGATGGCGCGTTGCAAGGTCTCGAAGCGCCCCGACGCCACGGTGAGCTGATACATGAAGATGACGTTGAGAACGATCCAGCCGATCGGGAAGAACCCGACGACGACGCCGAGCAGCGAGGCCCGGATCGACATGCCGGCCGGCATCGTGAAGATGAAAATCGCGATCAGATTGGCAACGATCAACGCGGTGATCGCTGCGATGTGCGCCTTGACCTTGCCGCTGGCAATCAGGACCAGCAGGGTAATAACCGGTATTGCCGCGGCGATCGTCGACAACGCGGCGTTGTCCATCGGATTATAATGTTGATCCCACATCGCTCTCGCTCCCCCCGGGTTTCTCGGCGCTACAGCCGACATCGCTGCTTCAGCCGATCCCACTCCGGCTTGCTAACGGCTTGTTGATTCCTACGAGATTGCGCTCTGGAGCCCGTCCAGCTAACGCTCACCCCCACTTTGAACTGGCGGATCGCCAGCTCCCGCACAGCTATGCTAGGACCAAATTCGGTTCTGCGACAAGAGAACGCAGCGATGAATTGCCACAGAATTCGTCCAATGCTGTCCGCTCTAAATCGAATCTTCTAATTAAATCAACATTTTCGCCGGAGATAATTAGTTGTGAAGAAGCTCGGCACGACGCTTGCGACGGTCTGGCGGCTCTCTGCGCCGTATTTTCGCTCCGAGGACAAATGGGCCGGCTGGATCTTGCTCGGCGCCGTGATCGGCATCGAACTGGCGACGGTGGCCATCAACGTCCTGCTCAATCAATGGAACAGTCGCTTCTACAACGCGCTGCAGGAACGCAACTGGAGCACCTTCGTCTACGAGCTGAAGTACTTCTCGGTCATCGCAGCGATCTATATCGCGCTCGCCGTCTACCAGCTTTATCTGAACCAGTGGCTACAGATTCGCTGGCGAACCTGGTTGACGCGCCGCTATCTGGCCGAATGGCTGCATGACGCCAATCACTATCGCATGCAGTTGCTCGGCGATGCCGCCGACAACCCCGATCAACGTATCGCCGACGACGTCAGACTCTTCGTCGAGCAAACGCTCACGATTGGCATCGGCTTCCTCAGCTCCATCGTGACCCTGGCATCCTTTGTCATCATCCTTTGGGGACTCTCGGCAGCGGCGCCACTGCATGTGTTCGGTATGCAATACGACATTCCCGGCTATCTGGTCTGGGGCGCACTGGTCTATGCCGTGCTCGGCACCGTGCTGACCCACCTCATCGGCCGGCCGCTGATCGGCCTCGACTTCCGCCAACAGCAATACGAAGCCGACTTCCGCTTCAACCTGGTACGAGCCCGCGAAAATGCCGAGCAGATCGCCCTGCTGCACGGCGAATCGGCCGAACGGGAACGCCTGCTCGATCGCTTCAACAACGTCATCAGCAATTGGATGGCGATCATGATTCGCACCAAAAAGGTGACGGCGCTGACGGCCAGCTACTCGCAGGCGTCGGTGATCTTTCCCTTTATCCTGGTGGCACCGGCCTACTTCGCCGAGAAGATTCAACTCGGCGGCATGATGCAGACTGCTTCGGCCTTCTCCAGCGTTCAGGGCGCGTTGTCGTTCTTTGTCTCGGCCTACCGGCAACTGGCGATGTGGCGCTCGATCATGATGCGGCTCGATGGGTTCGAGGAAGCCGTTACTCACGCAAAGAGTTTTCGCAGCCGCACGGATATTGTTCAGCTTGGAGCGTCGCCGGACGGATCGGCAATCACGCTCGACGAGCTGGCGCTCAAGCTCCCCAATGGCAAACCGTTGCTCACCGCCAATCGCATCAGCTTCAAGAGCGGCGAGAACATCCTGCTGAAGGGACCATCGGGATCGGGCAAATCGACGTTATTCCGCACGATCGCCGGCATCTGGCCGTTCGGCCGGGGATCGATCACCATCCCCGCCCATGCCACGCTGATGATGCTGCCGCAGCGCCCTTATTTTCCGGTCGGCACACTCAAGGATGCCATCGTCTACCCGTCGGAATCCGGCGCGTTCGATCGTGACCGCCTGCGGGATGTTCTGATCGCGGTGGGAATGCCGGCAATGGTCGAACGCCTGGATGAAGACGGCCATTGGAACCGGATGCTGTCGCTCGGCGAACAGCAGCGGCTTGGTATAGCGCGCGCCCTGCTGCAGGCGCCGCAGTATCTCTTCCTCGACGAGGCCACAGCCTCGCTCGACGAGCCGTCGGAGGCTAGACTTTACGAGCTGCTGGCCGCGAAACTGCCTGAGACAACGATCATTTCGATCGGCCATCGCAACACGCTGTCTGCGTTCCATCACCGGGAGATGGGCTTGAAGCCGAGCCAAACGGGACCGGCCACCTTCGAGCTGTAACACGATCGCATCCATCGAGCGGTCTGCACATGCAAAAGGCGGCGGAGCGCTCCGCCGCCTTCTGCATCACGATCAGAATGCCCTATTTCAGATTGGTCATCGCCGTCAGGTCGGCCGAAAGCTTGACGATACCGGCGGGACCGCACCATCCGGAGCCAACGCCGCTCGGATTGATCGGCGAAAAGCTGCCGTCGAATGTTGCGGTATGGTCGCTGGTGAACGCATTGCAGTTGGCCCGCGACAGGTCGGTGTCCGAATAACGGATGTCGAGGGTGAAGACCTTGTAGGTGAAGCCGACGCCGATATTCCAAGTGTTGTAGTCGGCATATTTGATGTTGCCGTAGAAGGCATCGGACGTCCCGAGCCACTGCCGACCGAATTCACCCGAGATATAGGCACCGATACCGCTGCTGCCGAAGAACGTGCTCGGGGCGGTGATCTTGCCGGTAATCGAGGCGTAGGTGCCGTCCGCGCCTGTGTTCAGGAAGTTCGGCGAGTAGTAGGCGTTGCCGCCGACCGTCACCACGTCGTTGATGGTCCAGTTGACCTTGGCATAGCCCTCATAGAAGCTGACATCCTTCTTGATGAAGTTGCCGTTGGCCAAAGCGTTTGCGGCGCACTCTGCGCCGAATCCGGCGACGCCCGCGAAGCAGGTTCCGCCCGGATAGCCGTAGTACCAAAAGCCGAAATCGAACGCGACCGGGCCGAAGGTCGGCCGCACGCCGAAGTAGCCATCGAGCTCGACCGACGCCCGGTTGGCAAAGGCGATGCTCGATGCCGACGTACCGACATAGAGCTGCAGGTCCTTGTTGACGTTATAGCGCGGCTCGAAATAGGCGTTCGCCGACGGTTTGTGGTTCGACTGGGTGACGCCACGAAACAGGTAGTCGTTGGTGATGCCGGCGCCGAAGGCGATATCCCACGGATCGAACGCCGCAACAGGCGGTGCCTTGGTATAGACCTTGGCCGGCAGATCGGCGGCCGCAGCCGAGGTGGCGCCAATCGCCAGCAAGACTGCAGAGGAGAGCAAAATGTTCTTCACGGTGATCCCCATTCAATTCAGGTTCAACTCAGATCCGGGTCCGCCATTGCGGCAAATCAGAACCGGGTCCCTCGAATTTGCTTGTTGTGGCGCCAATCTGCGGCCAGACGCGGGGAGCGGAAAGCAACAAAGGGATGCAATTGCCGCCTTCTTAGGCGTTGACGCTCTCTTTGATGAAGTCAGCCAATGAATGTTGCAACTCGACAACAGTTCTGCCTTCGCTGATGCGTCTTTGATGCTCCTTGAACGACGAAGGCCGCGACGGTTGCGTCGCGGCCCTCGGATCAAGGAAATAGCTCGTACGAGAAACTAGCCGCTGCTCGCCGAGCCGAAGTCTCCCATGCCGCCAGTGGAATCGCTCGTCTCCGCCGGAGCGGCCGGCGCAGCGACCGGAGTAGCAGCCGGCGTGGCCTTCCGAGCCGGGCTCCTGCGCTTCTTGACAGGGGATCGCTTCGTTGCCGATTTCTTGACGGCCGCTTTCTTCACTGTCTTTTTGCCGGCCTTCTTGGCTGTCTTGCGCCCGGCCTTCTTGGCCGATTTCTTCTTGGCTGACTTCTTCTTGGCCGACTTCTTTGCGGTCTTCTTGGCCGACTTCTTGGCCTTCACAGCTTTCTTGGAGTTCTTAGCCTTTGACTTCTTAGCTTTCTTGGCCTTCGCCATTGCCGTTCTCCTGTTGCCGCCAACTCAAATGCGTCAAACGTTTCCGGCTAAGTGGAATGCTACGACCTGTAAGCACCAATTCCCGAACAAGAACTAAAGCGTATCCCCGTCGCAGAACCAGCACTCACCTTAGCCCGAAACGTCACGCAATCCGCGGCGACCGGGCCGTTCATCCCCGATCAGCTAACCCCTGGCCGGGGACCGCCCGTCGCCCAATCGAGAAGTTCAATCGTGTGGGCCACTGGGACCGACGTGCCACTGGCAATCTGGACCATGCAGCCGATATTGCCTGCAGCGATCATCTCCGGCTCGACTGTCGCGATGTTGGCGACCTTGCGATCGCGCAGCCTGGTCGCGATGTCAGGCTGAAGAATGTTGTATGTCCCCGCCGAGCCACAACACAAATGACTCTCCGGTATATCTTTGACCACGAATCCATTCTTGGAAAGCAAATCTTTCGGAAGCTGCGTGATTTTCTGTCCATGCTGCAATGAGCATGCGGAGTGATAAGCGACGACGAGGTCGCTGCGCTGCTGCACCGGCGGCAGTGCCAGGCCTGCCACGTACTCGGTAATATCCATCGCCAGCTTCGAGATTTTCATCGCCTGGGCAGCGTATTCTCGGTCCTCGCGCAGCATGTAGCCGTAGTCTTTAACGACTGTGCCGCAGCCGGAAGTCGTCATCAGAATGGCGTCGAGTCCGCCGCGCTCGATCTCTTTGGTCCACGCCGCGATGTTGGCGCGCGCGTGCCCCAGCGCCGCGTTGTCGTTGCCAAGATGATGCGTCAGCGCGCCGCAGCATTGCTCGTCCGCGACCAGCACCACTTCAATGCCGTGGCGGGTCAGCAAACGGATTGCCGCCTGATTGATCCGTGGCGCCAGCACCTGCTGCGCACAGCCCTGCAGCAGCGCGACACGCCCGCGGCGTTCGCCGACCGGCGGAAACACGGTGCCGCCCCGGGGACCAGCAGGCGGCAGGCTGGCCGGCGCCAGCGACAGCATCGCCCGGAGCCGGCTGCTCAGCGACGGCGTCGTGGCACCGGGTTTTGGCGATGGCAGCAAGGCGATCAATGGCCGTCCCAATCGCGCCAATATCATGCTGGCCCGAAACAAATTTGGCCTCGGCAGTACCCAGCCCAACACCGCCCGCAGCAGCCGTTCGGTCAGTGGGCGCTTATAGTCCCGCTCGATCCGCACACGCGCCTGATCGACCAGATGCATGTAGTTCACGCCGGACGGACAGGTGGTCATGCAAGCCAGGCACGACAGGCAGCGGTCGATATGTTTCACCACCTCCGGCGTCGGCGGCTGGTCTTTCTCCAGCATCTGTTTGATGAGGTAGATGCGTCCGCGCGGGCTATCGAGTTCATCGCCCAGCAGGACGTAAGTCGGACAGGTCGCGGTACAGAAACCGCAGTGCACGCAGGCGCGCAGGATCTTGTCGGCCTCGGCGATATCGGGATCGGCGAGTTGGGTCAGGCTGAATTCGGTCTTCATGTCGTCGCCTCGCGGACCATGCGTCCGCGGTTGAGGATGTTCTTGGGATCGAAACTGTGCTTCACGCGCCGGGACAGAGCCGCAACGCCGCTCGACTGCGGATGGAAGACGTCGATGCTCTGCCGCACGGCCTCGCTGCCGCGGATCAGCGTCGCGTGGCCACCGATGGCGCCGGCACGCTGGCGCAGCAGCGCCGCATGAGCATCGGCAGCCGGCGGCAGGGCCGCCCAGATCAAGCCGCCACCCCAGTCGTAGATCACTTCGCCGCCCGTATCGTGGGCCAACTGCTGTCCGAATGCGCCGCCCGAAGCGGGTGGACACACGATGCGCCAGACGGGCCAGGCACCCAGCGCCGTCGTTGCCGCTAACGGCGTTACGTCGCGGATCGATTGCCAGACCGCGGCTGACATGTCGTCGGTGAGGACCTCCGCGCTGCCAAACGTCGCCAGCGCCTTGGCCAGCGATGTCGCCCGCTGTGTCGCGGATACCGTGATGCCTTCCAGCCGCAGCAGCGTGACGGCGGTTTGCGCGGCGCCAAGATCCGCTAATGCACCATCCGGGGTGCGCAGCGCCGAGAGCGGAAGATGCGCCGCACCCGACACATCGTAGGGAGAGCCGAGCGCCGCCGTCATCGCGCGCCCCGCGGTGACGTCGTCAAGACCCCGCAGCACCAGGGTCCGCTGACACTCGGGCCGCGGCATCACCTTGAGCGTCACCTCGGTCATCACCGCCAGCGTGCCCCACGAGCCGGCCAGCAGCTTGCAAAGATCATAGCCGGTAACGTTTTTCACCACGCGGCCGCCGGTCTTGAAACTGTCCCCGAAGCCGGACACTGCATGCGCGCCGAGCAGATGATCGCGCGCGCCGCCGTCCTTGATGCGGCGTGGCCCGGCCAGTCCGGTGGCGAGCATGCCGCCGACCGTGCCGGCATCGTGACCGGCGCCGAGCAAGCCGGCCGGGTTCATCGGCTCGAAGGCAAAATGCTGATTCTTGGCATCGATCATCGACAACACGTCAGCCAGCGGTGCTCCCGCGCCAACGGTGACGATCAGTTCGTCCGGCTCATAGGCTGTCACGGCGTTGAGCGCAGACAGGTCCAGCACCGCATTGGTTGCCATGGGAAGGCCGACCTGGCGCTTGCTGCCATGGCCCACGATCTCCAGCGGCTGTTCGTTGGCCACGGCGGCGCGAACCACCTGCTCGACGTCAGCCGCATCACGTACCTTGAGAATTTCCACCTGATTGCCTGCTTAAAACCTGGGAAGTTCTGGAAACGCCAGCTTGCCGCCGTGGACATGGACCCTACCCAGTTCCGCGCAACGATGCAGCGTCGGGAAGACCTTGCCCGGATTCAGCAAGCCCTGCGTATCGAAGGCGCATTTCAGGCGCTGCTGCTGGGCCAGATCGATCTCGCTGAACATTTCCGGCATCAGGTCGCGCTTCTCGATGCCGACGCCGTGCTCGCCGGTGAGCACGCCGCCGACTTCGACGCAGAGCCGCAGAATATCGGCGCCGAAAGCCTCCGCGCGCTCCATCTCGCCCGGCTGATTGGCATCGTACAGGATCAGCGGATGCAGATTGCCATCACCGGCATGAAAGACGTTGGCGCAGCGCAGTCCATACTTCACCGACATTTCCTGCATCCGCGTCAGCACCAGCGGCAGCTTGCCGCGCGGAATGGTGCCGTCCATGCAAAGATAATCCGGTGAAATCCGGCCCACGGCCGGGAACGCCGCCTTGCGGCCGGCCCAGAACAGCACCCGCTCCTGCTCGGAGGTCGAAATCTGGCAGGTGGTCGAACCGCAGCCTTGCGCGATGGTCTCCACCCGCTTGATCAGATCGTCGACTTCGACGCTCGGCCCGTCCAGTTCGACGATCAGCAGCGCCTCGACATCGAGCGGATAACCGGCATGGACGAAGGCCTCGGCGGCGTGGATGGCCGGCTTGTCCATCATCTCCATTCCGCCCGGAATGATGCCGGCGCTGATGACCCGCGCGACACATTCGCCCGCCTGCTCGACTTCGGCGAAGCCGATCATCAAGGCCCGCGCCGTTTCCGGTTTCTGCAGGATGCGCACGGTGACTTCGGTCACGACCCCAAGCAGACCTTCGGAGCCGGTGATGATCCCCATCAGGTCATATCCAGCGCATTCGGGCGCCTTGCCACCGATCCGCAGGATCTCGCCGTTGATGAGCACAATCTCGCAGCCAAGCACATTGTTGGTCGTCATACCGTATTTCAGGCAATGCACACCGCCCGAATTCTCGGCGATGTTGCCGCCGATCGAACAGGCGATCTGCGACGACGGATCCGGCGCGTAGTAAAATCCGGCATGCGCCACCGCCTGGCTGATGGCGAGATTGGTCACTCCCGGCTCGGTGACCACCACACGGTTGTCGAAATCGATCTCTCGGATACGCTTGAACTTGCCCAGACCGAGCAGCACCGCGTCCGCGAGCGGCATTGAGCCGCCAGACAGCGACGTCCCCGATCCGCGCGGTACCACCTTGATGCCGTTGTCGTGACAGTAGCGCAGCACTTGCGACACCTGTTCGGTGGTCTCCGGCAGGACGACGACCATCGGCGGCTGGCGATATGCGGTGAATCCATCGGACTCGTAGGGCAGCATCTCGGCGGCGCTGGAAATCACCCCCTCGCCCGGCACGATCTGGCGTAGCGCCGACACGATGCTCTCGCGCCGTTGCAGCACCGCTTCGTCAGCAGCTGGCATCAAAATCGTCATAACCTGACCTCTCGTCCGGCATCAGTCGCGACCACGCAGTGTGCCAATACACCCACTGTCGCCGCCCGGCGATGCTAATCGCCAAAATATCGCCTGGGAACCTTTCAGCCGCTAAAATACTTCCCCGTCATCTAGCACTTTGACGTGCTTGTGCAGGCGGGCGCGCATGTGCCACAAACCTCCGCGGACATTTCCGACCAAGCAACACGAGCATCCGATGAAAACAGCCACTCTCAGCCTTATGATCGCCGCCGCCTTCGCGGTTACCTCTCACACCGCAAACGCGCAGGACGTCGCCGCCGGCAAGACCTCGTTCAACAAGTGCCTGGCCTGCCACGCCATTGGCGAGAACGCGAAGAACAAGGTCGGCCCCGAGCTCAACGGGCTGGACGGCCGGAAATCGGGAACGGTCGAGGGTTATTCCTATTCGGACGCCAACAAGAATTCCGGCATCACCTGGAACGAAAAGGAATTCAAGGAATACATCAAGGCGCCGAAGGCCAAGATTCCGGGCACCAAGATGGCCTTCGCCGGCATCACCAAGGAATCCGAAGTCGACAGCCTGTGGGCCTATATCGCCCAGTTCGACAAGGACGGTAAGATCAAGGTCAAGTAACGTCGGCGCGCTTGGCGCGTATCCTGAAGGAGCGGCTTCCGGTTTCGTGACCGGAATGCGCGCCCGTTATCGAGGAAGAGCATTTTTTGCGGCTAACCGGTTTCCGGCTTAGCCGCAAAATGCATTAGGCGGAGGCGCGCGAGACGATTCGCGCCGGAAGCACGGCCTGCACAACGAGACCGCGCGCTCGGGCGTCCATGACGCCTACGGCGCGCAGTGCCAGCAGCGTCGTGGTTTGCACCGCATCGCGCAGCTTGGCGGGATCGTCGAGATTTTCCGGCGCGAGCGGGCCGACCAGCGCTTCGTGCAGCGCCCCGAGCAGTGCCGTTGCGGCCAGCGCCGTATCCTGCGCCGGCAAGTGTCCGGCCCGCACCGCTGCCGCAATACGCAGCTCGATCTCGTCGGCGATTTCGCGGCGGCACGCCAATCGGGACGCGGTGACATCGACATCGACCGGCTCAGCCAGAATGCCCCACGCAAGCTTGCGATGCGAGGCGACATGCACGGCAACCGTCGTGACCGCGGCGGCAAGCGCCGACGACGGCCCCGGTGCGGCGTCTGCGGCGCGCCGAATCGCCATGAGCTTGTCGCGCGAAACGTCGACGATGAGTTCGGAAATCAGATCGGCCTTAGAGGGGAAATAGCGATAGACCGTGCCCGCAGCAACGTTGGCGCGGACAGCCACCGGGGCGATCTGCACTGCGCTCATGCCGCCTTCGGCTGCAGCATCGCGTGCCGCTGCCAGGATTGCGCTGCGCCGCGCGGCGAGACGTTTCACCACTTGCTGGGTCCGCCGGTAGACCATCTACGTTGGGTTTCCCCCTGACGCAGCTTTCACCCGAATGACGGCATCGGGCGGCATACGTCGCCAGTTTCTTGCTAGCACTTGCGGTAACGTGTCCCGTCCCGAATTGTGTCGCGGGAAGAACTGAACACCAATTCAAACCCGCTGACAAGGCTTTGAGATCGTTTTATCTTCGGAGGATCGCTGGCGCATCACCGAACGCGCCGAGCCCCGTCTATAGCCGCCGGAGCCCAAGGGTCTTGGGCCACGGCCTAGCCGCCGAAACCCATTGCCCGTGCCAGCGCTGCCACCGCCATGCCGACGATCACCGCAATGAAGTCGTTGCGAAAAACCACCGTCGCGACAATTGCAGCGACGATCGCGAACATCACCACCGGCCCGCCGTGAACGGCCACCGGCAGCGCCGCCGCAACGATGATCGAACCCGGCAATGCATCGAGCATCCGGCGTATCCGCGGGGTGACGTTGACGTAGCCCATCAGCCAGAAGCCGCCGAGTCGCGCGGCAACTGTCACCGCCGTCATCACCGCAAACGCCAGCATCACGTCGGAGCGCAACAGTTCAGCCATGCGTGTGCTCCGGCTTCGCCGCTGGCGGCTCGATGAAACCGGCGCATACAGCACCGGACAGCGCGCCGACGATGATGAACCACCAGCCCGCAAGCAACCAGTACACGACCAACGCCACAACTCCGGCGACCACCCAAGGAATCGCCAGCCGCGCTCCCTTCCAGGCCGGAACCAGCATCGCTGCGTAGAACGCCGGCATGGCCAGATCGACGCCGTATTTTTTGGGATCGGCCAATTGCTCCGCCAGCACATAGCCTGGCACTGCCGACACCAGCCAGGCGACGTACAACACCAGCGCGCCACCGGTGTAGAACCACGCGTCGGCGCCGCCATGCTCTCGGTAACGAACCGCGGCAAGCCAGCCGCCATCGGTGACCAGCAACATTGCCGGATAGGCCTGCCAACGCGGCAAGGTGCCGAACCATGGGCGCAGCGAGGCGCTCATGAGTGCGAAACGGATATTGACGGTGAGCGTCAGCAACGCCAGCGTCGCGATCGACGACGCGGTCAGGTGATCCGGCCACGATTGCACGGCAACAAACTGCGACAGCCCGCCGTAAACAAGCGCCATCATGACCTCGACCTCGGCGAGGCTGAAGCGCTTCTCCGCACACAGCGCGCCAAACGCCATGCCGAAGGCCAGCGTCCCCGGCAACATCGGCGCGATGGCGACAATGCCCGGCAGGATCGCCGCACGCGACCAATAAGCCGGCGCCAGCTTGAGCTTTGGCGATGTCACGATGGAGCTCGCATGGCGGCCATGGGTGCGGGTTTCGCGACACCAGGTCAAGCTGCGCGGCCTCATACGCGCCATGCGTCGCGCGTCAGTTCGGTCGGATCGTTTCGCTCAACCCGAAGCGATGCCGGGTCGCGATCAGCACCACCAGCGCGACTGAAGTCAGTGCTGCACCGGCCAGGAAGGTCAGCCTGGCGCCGGCAAGATCCCACAATGCGCCGGCCATCACGCTCGCGGCGAGCAACGCGGCGCCAGCGACAAGATTGAAGACGCCATAGGCTGTCCCGCGCAGTTCTGCTGGCGCAACGTCGGCAATCAATGCGGCGAGCAGGCCCTGCGTCAGTCCCATGTGAACGCCCCACAGGATGACGCCGAGCGTTACGCCGATCAGACCCACAGCAAATCCGAGCACAAGGTCGGCGACCACGAGCACGGCGAAACCGACGATCAGCAGCGTCCCGCGTTCCATGCGATCCGACAACGCCCCGGCCGGATACGAGGTTAGCGCATAGGCGATGTTCATCAGCACCAGAACCAACGGTGCGAGGTAGATCGGAAGACCGGCCGCCTGCGCCTTCAAGATCAGGAACGCCTCGCTGAAACGCGCCAGCGTGAACACCGCACCGACCCCGACGATCCACCAATAGGCGCGGCCCAACGTGCCCAGCGCCTCTCGGCGCAGCGGTGAACGCGACACCGATACGGTGTCGGCGCGCGGTGCAGGATCGTGGACTGCGAACGCGATCAGCCCGAACGCCAGAAACGCCGGGACGACGGCGAACCAGAACACTGCGCGGAAATCGTTGGCGGTCGCCCACATCAAGACAATCGCAATGGCCGGACCGAGAAAAGCGCCTGTCGTATCGAGCGACTGCCGCAAGCCGAAACTCGCACCGCGCAGTTCGGCAGGCGAAAGGTCGGCCACCAGCGCGTCACGCGGCGCGCCGCGGATGCCTTTGCCGACCCGATCGACGAAACGTGCCGCGATCAACCAGCCGACGGTCGACGCCAGCGGAAAGACCGGCTTGGTACAGGCGGCAAGACCGTAACCGATCGTCGCCAGCAGTTTCCGTTTGCCGAGCCAGTCGGACAGCGCGCCGGAAAATACCTTGGTGATCGACGCCGTCGCCTCCGCAACGCCCTCGATGATTCCGACCATCAATGTCGAAGTGCCGAGCACCGTGACGAGGTAGATCGGCAGCAGCGAATGGATCATCTCGGATGAGATATCCATCAGCATCGAGACGAAGCCGATGATCCAGACTCCAGGCGGAATCCGACGCAGGTGGCGAGAGCCTGAAGCGGCGTCCCTCATGACGACAAACTGTCCACTGTCGTATCGGCCGATCCAGCGACCGAGCGGGGCCGGCCGCCGTGCACCTCCGCATAAAAAATGCGGCGTCGCCGCCGCATTTTTCAACTCAGTTTCGCTTCGCTCAAGCCTGCGGCTGCGGCTCCAGACCCGGATCCGCATCGGGGCGCGGACGCTGCTTGCCGGCCGGCGGCACCGCCGACGTGCGCGGCCCGGTGGGCTCAAGCACCGATTCACGATTCGGCTTCTTGCCGTTGAGGAGATCGGTGATCTCATCGCCGGTCAGCGTTTCATATTCGAGCAGCCCCTTGGCGAGCGTCTCCAGATCGGCCCGCTTCTCGGTCAGGATGCGCGTGGCATCCTTGTAGCCGGTCTCGACCAGCCGCCGGACCTCGTTGTCGATCTTCTGCGCCGTGGCTTCGGAAACGTTCTGCTGGCGATTGACCTGCATGCCGAGGAACACTTCGTCATTGTTCTCGCCATAGGACACGGTGCCGAGTTCCTCGGACAGGCCCCAGCGCGTCACCATCATGCGCGCCAGACGCGTCGCCTGATCGATGTCGGACGCAGCACCCGACGTCACCTTCTCTCGGCCGAAGATCATTTCCTCAGCCACACGTCCACCCATCATGATGGCCAAACGTGAGGTCATCTGTTCGAGCGACATCGACAGCTTGTCGCGCTCGGGCAGTTGCATGACCATGCCGAGCGCACGGCCGCGCGGAATGATCGTCGCCTTGTGGATCGGATCGGTGGCGACAACGTTCAGGCCGACGATGGCGTGACCGCCCTCGTGATAAGCCGTCAGCAACTTCTCTTCCTCGGTCATGACGAGCGATTTGCGCTCGGCGCCCATCATCACCTTATCCTTGGCCTCTTCGAACTCGGCCTGCGTCACCATGCGCTTGTTGCGGCGCGCGGCGGTGAGGGCGGCTTCGTTGACGAGGTTCATCAGGTCGGCGCCGGAGAAGCCCGGCGTACCGCGTGCGATGGTCTTGAGGTTGATATCCGGCGCCAGCGGCACCTTGCGGACGTGCACCTTGAGGATCTGCTCGCGGCCAACAACGTCCGGATTCGGCACCACGACCTGACGGTCGAAGCGGCCCGGACGCAGCAGCGCGGGATCGAGCACGTCGGGACGGTTGGTGGCGGCAATGAGGATGACACCCTCGTTTGCCTCGAAGCCGTCCATCTCGACCAGCAACTGGTTCAGCGTCTGCTCGCGCTCATCGTTGCCGCCGCCAAGACCGGCGCCGCGATGACGGCCGACCGCGTCGATTTCGTCGATGAAGATGATGCACGGCGCGTTCTTCTTGGCCTGCTCGAACATGTCGCGGACGCGCGAGGCGCCGACGCCGACGAACATTTCAACGAAGTCCGAACCCGAGATGGTGAAGAACGGCACATTGGCTTCTCCCGCAACGGCGCGCGCGATCAGCGTCTTACCAGTGCCGGGAGGCCCGACCAGCAGCACGCCGCGCGGAATGCGTCCGCCGAGCCGCTGGAACTTGCCCGGGTCACGGAGGAATTCGACGATCTCCTGCAAATCCTGTTTGGCCTCATCGACGCCGGCGACGTCCTCGAACGTCACCCGTCCATGTGCCTCGGTCAGCATCTTGGCGCGCGATTTGCCGAAGCCCATCGCCTTGCCGGCGCCGCCCTGCATCTGGCGCGACAGGAAAATCCACACGCCGATCAGCGCGATGAACGGAAGCCACGATACCAGCAGCGAAACGAACCACGGCACGTTGTCGCCCGGCGGCTTGGCCGTGATCGAAACCTTGGCATCATACAGGCGCTTGATTAGCGTCGGGTCGCTCGGCGCATAAGTCTGGAAGCTGGAGCCGTTGGTGAAGGTGCCGTGGATATCCGGCCCCTGGATCACGACATCACGAACGTGGTTCTGATCGACCTCGGTCAGCAACTGCGAGAAGGAGATGTCCTGTGACGATGTCCGCTGGCCCGGATTCTGGAACAGCGTGAATAAAGCCAACAGCAGCAATACGATAATGACCCACAGGGCGAAGTTGCGCAGATTGGCGTTCATCGATGTTCCTTCGTGATCGCGCGGAACGCGATCCAGTGTCCTTGGACGGCTAGCCTACAATCTAGGTGTCGCCCCGGTCCCTGCCAAGAGAACCGGTCGGGACTATTTAGCGCATCCTGGCGCTTGTTCGGGCTTAAATCATGGCAGGTTTATACGGGTTTTACCACGGTGGTTAAGTGCTATCGGGCCCGCCCCGACGCTGAGCCGCGCCCCGCGGCGGAGCCGGGAGGATCGCGAGACGACCTTTCTTGCGAATGATCACCGCTCCGGCGAGGGTTTGCTTGAAAACATTAAGGCTTTTGCCATCTGAACCGGTCTTGGCGCGATCCAGCGCCATGACCAACGCTTCGACCTTGCCGAACTCGGCGGGTCCCTCGTGGCCAATCCTGTTAAGGACACGCTGCATAAGACGGATGCGGATTTCGTCGGGCAGGCCGGCGAAGGCCACGGCATCGAACCCCACGCCGGCTGGAGGCGGAAGGATCGCAGCCTGCCGATCCCGCATGGCGAGTAACCGCTCCGCCCCATCCACCATCAATTCGAGCGACGCATTGGCGCGTGCCAGGCGCGCGGCCAGGCGAGCCAGATTGCGCGCGTCGCAACCTTCGGCGGCCAGCGCCGGCATCAAAGCGCGAAACCGCGGACGGGTGTAATTGCGATCCTGATTGGTCGGATCGACCGCGAAGCTCAGTTTCGCCTTGGCCAACGTCGCCAGCAATCGGCCCTTGGGCATCTCAAGCAGCGGCCGTGCCAACATGAGACCGTCACGCTCCGAGAGACGTGCCATGGCGCCGAGCCCGGCCAGACCGCTGCCGCGCGCCATCCGCATCAGCAGTGTCTCGGCCTGATCGTCACGGGTGTGCGCGGTCAGCAGATGCGTAGCACCGCTGGCGCGCGCGACCTGGGTCAGCAGGCGATAACGCGCCTCGCGCGCCGCTGCTGGCAATCCGGTTTTTGGCTTGGAGCCACGCCAGCGCACGGTGCGATGTTCGATCCCGAACGCTTTCGCCAGTTGCTTGACGTCGCTGGCCTCCCGCGCGGACTCGGTGCGCAAGCCATGATCGACAGTCACGGCAACAAGACGCGGGCCGCGCCGCAGCGCGCGGCGCCAGCGCACCGCCAGCCACATCATGGCAACCGAGTCCGGCCCGCCGGAGACCGCAAGAACGATTGCGGGCGCTGTCCGATAGTCGGCGAACAGTTCCTTCGCATCGCGCGCGGAGATCGGAACGTCGTCCTGGTCAGCCATGACCGCTTGCAAGCACCCCTCAGCGCGCCGGACAAATTCGGTCGCGAGCTATCCGCAGCGGGTTAGCACTTCACCCGCTTCTGTTCACGATCAACGGCCTGTTTGACGCTGTGCGATGCGCGCGGATATTTGCGCGTAACCTCGCCGAGCGCGGCACAGGCCGCTTCCTTTTCCTTCAACGCCGCCAACGATTGGCCGAGCCGCAGCAACGCGTCCGGCGCTTTCGCAGAGGTGTCATATTTCGACGTCACCGCGAGAAAAGCTTCGGCCGCTTCGCGGTATTTCTGTCGCTGAAAGAAGCTCTCACCAAGCCAATACTGCGCATCGGCGACCTGCGGATCGTTCGGATAACGGCGCGAGAAGTTGCGCATGGTTTCCTCGGCCAGCGCATAATCCTTGCGTTGCATATAGCCGATGCCGAGATCGAATTCGTCGCGCGGCGACTGCGTTGGCGGCGCAGTGGTCAGAGCAGCCGCGTTGTTGTTGACCGGCGGAACGCCGCCCTGCTGCGCGCCGCCACCGACATTGGATAGGTTGAGCGGTTCACCGGCATCGCGGCCGCCAGGCGCACCCACCGGCGCATCCCGCGCGACCGGCAACTGGCCGCCGCCTAGTGCGCGCGGCGCGCCGGGTGCGTTCGGGTTACGGTTGGGATCGAAGGCATCGCCCCGGCCCTGCGACTGCGCAGCCGCTGGCGGTGGCACGATCGGCGCCGGCTGCTGATTGCCATAGACCGGCGGTTGGCTCTGATAGACCTGTGGACGCTGCGGTTGGCCATAGGCTTGATTGGCTGCCGGATTGGACTGCACCGGAGGCGCCACGGCGGCCGCTGGCTGAGACGCGGGCGCCGCAGCCTGACCGGCCGGCGGCACACTGCCCTGAAGCTGTCGAAGCTGCTGCTCGAGCACCTGATTGCGATGCTGCAGCTCTTCGTTCTGCCCGGTCAATTGGCGCAACCGGTTCTCCAGTTGCTCGACCCGCAGCGCCGGATCGTCATTGTCGTCGAATTGCCGCTGCGCGGCAGCTGGAAATGCAAACGCGATGGTTGTCGCCATCACGGTAAGCCGCGCGGCCTTGGCAAGCGCGGTCTTTGAATATCGGACTGACATTTTCGCCTGTCGAAGAAATGGGCGCCAAACCCGGCGCGCTTCACCATGAAATGCTGGAGTACGCCAAAAATGTGACTGGAGCAAAGTGGCGGGAGTCAAATCCGAATGAAATCGTGGGTTTGCGCAACCGTAAGCCGCTCACATTGTCGGGGCGGCTGCTGTCGATGCCGCCATTTGACGGCCAAAACGAAACCGGCGCCCGAAGGCGCCGGCAAATCGTCGTGGATCAACGAATTCACGAACTGGCGTTGAGGACCGTCACCGCGCGGCGGTTCTGCGACCAGCAGGAGATGTCGTTACAGACCGCGACCGGGCGCTCCTTGCCGTAAGAAATGGTTCGCATGCGCTGCGGCGAGATACCGCGCGACGCAAAGAACGACCGCACCGATTGCGCACGCCGTGCACCGAGCGCGATGTTGTATTCGCGGGTGCCGCGCTCGTCGGCATGACCTTCAATGGTGAAGGAATAGCGATTGTAGGTCTGCAGCCACTGGACCTGCTTCTCCAGCGTGGCGACAGCCTGCGGCGTCAGATCAGTCTGGTCGCTTTCGAAAAACACGCGGTCGCCAACATTGACGACGAAATCCTGCTGGCTGCCCGGCGTGGCGGCCCCGGCCATGGCGCCGTCCGCACCCATGCCATTCTTGTTGGCGCAAGCACCCATCGACAGCGCCACCGCAAGTACCGCAGCCAGCTTCAATCCCTGGAGGATTCGCACTTGGTATCTCATTCCGGAGCCTCCACGCTCGCGATTTATATGATGAACCCGGTCTACAGGGCGTTGGTTAAGCGAACGTTCCGTCAACCTTGATGAGGTGTTGCCAAAGCCGATCAAATACCCACAACCCGGGAAATCCAGCCGGGATGGTTAATGATTTGCAAATGTGGCGTGACGGTGAATGGCGCGAGAAACATCGGCGGCTCAAACGATGCCATCGTCAGATTGACATCGGAATGCTGCCGGGACCGGCAATTCGGCCAGCCGATCAGCGTCAAATACAAGTCGCGGCTATCAAGAGCGCGGAACTATCGAGGTCCGTTCGAACGGGAACTCCGGCACATTCATCACCGGCGATGCCATCCGATCCGACGAACGTTCGAACAACATGCGACGCTCAAAGTAGGTCGAGCGCAAATACGGATAGCGCGCGAAAACCTTGTCGCGCATGCTGGGATAATCGACCGCCATCATGCAGATGGGTTTGATCAGGCCGGGATAGTCACGGGGCGGCGTCATCGACTTGTGCATGAAAACGCGGCGATAGAAGGCCTGATGCTCGGCACGGACAGTCGCAAGACCGATGTCCGCATTGAAATAACCGCACGCAACATACGCCAGCCGCAGCGTCATATAAGGCAGTTCCGGAAAGCGCTTTTCGCGATTGGGATCGGCCACGAAGCGGGTGGGGTCGACGATGACCTTGCCCTGCGCCAGCTCCGGCTCCAGCAGATCAGGGAACACATCGAGCGACGGCGAAACCGGATGTTCCGGCGACGCAACGGTGATGCGGATCGAACTCGCCAGGACGCCGTCGAAGTACACTCCAAAGATCCACGAATTAATCATATCGTCGAATCGATCGGTGACTTTGCGGTCGCGATTGGGCTCGATAGCACCCTCATTGAGGTAGGCTCGATATCGCAACCGGTAGATTTCGTCTTTTTCGGCTTCGGTTTCTGCGAGGCGGTAGTCGACCTGGTCCAGAAGCTCAATTCCACGCTCAAAGAAGCGGCTTCTCGTCTGTTGAGCCGGACTCATAATCTGTCTCCCACGTCGCATAGCACTGCAAGCGCCCAAGGCAGAAAGTTAATGCTTTATTAACGCGAGCGCAAAGTAATCGCTCCAGTAAGGTTAACCGAGCCTGCCAGCGGCTACGGCATACCGTTCGATGACGCGTGGAATGCCTGCCCTTGCAGTGAAGTCATCTCTTAGGCGATCGAGCGCGACGGCTCCACGGCCCGGCGTCCATGCGACGCATCGAGCAACTGCCGCACCCTGATCGCCGGGACCGGCCGGCTGAACAGATAGCCTTGAGCTTCGGTGACCGTGCCATCGGCACTGATCAGTTCGAGTTGCTCATTGGTCTCGATACCTTCGACCACCACCGACATGCCGAGATCGGCGCTCAACCGCGCCACACCCCTGAGCAAGGTCAGCGGCCGATCGGTATCGATGCCTTCGAGGAACGAGCGGTCGATCTTGACCTTGTTCAGCGGGAAGTTGTGCAGATAACTGAGGCTTGAATAGCCGGTTCCGAAATCGTCCAGCGAGATGCGCACACCGGCGGCCTTCAGCCGCGCAAGCACGTCGTGAGTCCACTGCGTATTGCGGAGCAAGGACGACTCGGTGATCTCGACTTCGAGTCGTTCCGGCGGCAGTCCCGAAACTTCGAGCGCGTAGCGAACCTCACTCAGCACATCGCGCTGATGGAACTGTTGCGACGAGAAGTTCACCGCGACGCTGACCGCTTCGGGCCACTTCATGCATTCCATGCAGGCCTTGCGCAGGATCCAGCGGCCCAGATCAACGATCAGTCCCATTTCTTCGGCGACCGGAATGATATCGATCGGCGAAACGGTGCCGCGTTCCGGGTGGTTCCAGCGCAGCAATGCTTCGCAGGTCGAGATGCGGCCCGACTTCAAGTTCACTAGCGGCTGGTAGTACAGTTCGAATTCTTCATTGGCGAGCGCACGCCGCAGATCGAGTTCGAGGATGCGCCGTGCCTCGACCGTTTGCGCCATCTCGTCGCGGAAGAAGCAGAACGTGCCGCGGCCATCCGCCTTGGCCCGGTACAGCGCCATATCCGCATTCTTCAGCAGAACGTCGGCGCTGACGCCGGGCCAGGTCATGGCGATCCCGATGCTGGCGCCGATTTCCACCAGGTGATGATCGATTTCGTATCGTTCGCTGAGGCGTTCGACGATGCGCCGCGCCAGGCCGGCGGCGTCCTCGCTGGAACCGATATCCTGCTGGAACACGACGAATTCGTCGCCGCCGAACCTCGCAACGAGGTCCGCCGGGCGAAGCATTTCGCGGAGTCGATCGGCCACCAGACACAGCAATCGGTCACCACAAGGATGACCGAGCGTATCGTTGACCTGCTTGAACTGGTCGAGATCGATGAACAACAAGGCCGACAGCGCTGGCGCCTCCCGTGCCGCCAGCAGCCGTTCGATCTCGTCGCGGAAATGCACACGATTGGGCAATTCGGTCAGTTCGTCGTAGCGCGCCAGATGATTGATCTTGGCTTCGGCGTTGCGACGCTCCGTAATATCCTCGACCAGAACCACGCTGCCGCCTCCCGCCATCGGCTGGAATGTCCATGACAATGCGCGGTTCTCGATCGATCCGGGATCGACTGTGATGATTTCACCGGCCTGGGCGTTCTCGATCTCGGAAAGGATAATGCCGCCATTGGTCGCCGACAGCGTACCGGCGCTGACGCAGGCCGAGACAATATCGGGCGCATGCGAGCCGCGGTGCACGAGGTCGTCACACAACTGCATCATTTCGCTGAAGCGATAGTTCATCACCGCGAGGCGGCCATCCGAACCGAACATGCACAGGCCGTGCGGCATGTTGTTCAACGCCGTATCGAACTGGCCGGCGAGCGCCGATTCTCGCGCGCTCGAGGTCAGCGCGTCGACGAAGATCTGGTGCAGACTAAGGTTGATGTTCTTGAGGCCGGCGAAGAACATCACCAGCAGGATGGCGAGGCCGACGTAATACGGATCGCCATGCAGCGCCAGCGCCATCGACATCGGCGCGCAGGCAAACAGGATGTGCCACTGCACAATGCGCGGGCGACCGTAGTTGCGGCCTGCACCGGCAGCGACGTAGCCGATGGTGACTCCGGTGCAGATCATGTGCGAAACGGGGTCGTCGCTGCCGAGCAAGACGATGCTGCACCACAGACCGAGCGAGCCTGCGTGCAGGATCGAACCCCAGCGATACTGATTTTCCCAAACCACGGCGTCTTCCACCGTGAACGGGCCCATGCGACGCTCGTGTACGTGCATTTGCCAGGCGCGCAGGCTGCCGAACAGCACGATCAGCATGGCACACGGCCAGATCAGAATGTTGCCGGTCTTGAATGCGGTCATCAACGCGGCGACGGCCGCGCAGATGTTGCCCATGAACATGACGCTGGGGCTTTGAAACAGAGACTCGACTAGCGCTGCGTAAATCGCAGGCGATAGCGCTTCCTGACTCCGTCTCTTGCCTTGGTCGACCAACTGCATCGGGCGTGCACACGTCCTATTCGGAAGTGAAGTTTTACCCCGAGCAGATGAAGTCTTCCTGAGCGAACATCGTTACCGAGACATTGCGCACACGCGCGACAAAGGAAATTTCGTCAACGATTTCAGGCTACTGGGAAGTTCCTGCCCGGTATGTTTCACGCCTAGGTTGAACCCGCTAACGTTTTGTTCACGCTAGCAGCGGTGACCATGCGGGATCGGACGCGAAACCCGGCGTCGGTACTCGCTGCTCGTTGCGTCCCGAGATGTCGACCGTGTAGAGCGACGGGCCGGCATTGCCACCCGGATCGCGGAAGAACATCACGACGCGGCCATTCGGCGCGAACGTCGGACCTTCGTTATGGAAGCCCGACGTGAGAATGCGCTCGCCCGAACCGTCGGGCTTCATGATGCCGATCGCGAATTGACCGCCGCCTTGCTTGGTGAAGGCGATGTAGTCGCCGCGCGGCGACCACACCGGCGTCGAGTAGCTGCCCTCGCCGAACGAAATGCGCTGCGCAGCGCCGCCGCCCGCGGGCATCAGATAGATTTGCGGCTTGCCGCCGCGATCGGACTCGAAGCAGATCCGTCCGCCATCCGGCGCATATGACGGCGAGGTATCGATCGCCGGCGTATCGGTGAGGCGCGTGGTCGATTTCGATCGCAAGTCCATCACATACAGGTTGGAATTGCCCCCCTGTTGCAGGCTCATGATGATGCGCTGACCATCCGGCGAAAAGCGTGGCGCGAATGACATGCCGGGGAAATTGCCGACGATCTCCCGCTGCCCGGTTTCGATGTTGAACAGGTAGACACGCGGATCGCCCTGGCCGAATTCCATGTAGGTGATTTCTTGCGTCGACGGCGAGAACCGCGGCGTCAGCACCAGATCGGCGCCGCGCGTCAGATAGCGCACGTTTGCTCCGTCCTGATCCATCAATGCCAGCCGCTTGACGCGACGCTGTGCCGGACCGCTTTCATCGACGAACACCACGCGGCTATCGAAATAGCCCTTCTCGCCGGTGAGGCGCTCATAGATCTGGTCGGAAATGATGTGCGCGATGCGCCGCCAGTACTCCGGCGACGTGAAATACTGCTGGCCGGTGAGCTGCTGCCCCGACGCGACGTCCCACAAGCGGAATTCCGCCTTCAGCCGCCCGTCGCCCTGCCGCGTCATGCGGCCCGTGACGAGAGCCTGCGCATTGATCGTCTTCCAGCTCGCGAACTGCGGTGGCGTATCGATGTTGGAAATTTTCTCGATGAACGCCGCCTGATCAATCGGCGCGAACAGGCCGCTGCGCTTGAGGTTGTTGGTGATGACCTGCGCCACGCCATTGCTGACTTCATTGTCGGACGGCGTTCCGGGCACGAAGTTCGGAATCGCGATCGGCAACGGTGCGACGTTGCCTTCGGTCACCTGCAATCGGGTTTGCGCGCGCGCCAGCGACGGCAGCAACAGACCGGCGGCAGCGCCGGCACCGCCAAGCAAAGCGTGACGGCGGCTCAGCGACATGAGGGGACGTGACGACGTCATTTCGGACATTGCTCGCTCATTTCAAGAGATATCGACAAAACATCAGCCATTGAACATCTGACGCGGATCGAACGTGACAATCATGTCCTTCCATTGATCGTACGTCGAGGGCTGCAACATATCGTATGGCTGCCCTTGCAACACCGCGCGCATCGCGGCATCCGCCGCCGCCTGATAACGCGGCGACGTGCCGCGCGAGACGATCTCCGGCGGACTGGCAAGGCGCTTGTCTGGCGTGAGACGGATACGGATATCAACGATCAGTTCTTCCGGCCGCTCGGTGCCCGCCTGCACGTTCCACAACTTGGTCAGCCGCGCCCGTAGCGCGTCCAGCTCGGACTGCGACAACGACTTCGCGGTGCCACGCGAAGCGCCGAGCGAGGCTGTCGAATTGAGCGTCTCGCCCGTCGCCGCGTGGCGCGTCGGATCGCGCTTGTCGAGCAGCGCCGCGATCTTGGATTGATCGAAGGTGCGCTCCCGTTTTGGCTCCGGCGGCTTCGGCGGCGCCGCCTTGGCTTGCGGCTTCGGCGTCGGCTTTTTGGATTCGTCCTTTTTCAAAGCCTCGGCGATCGGATCGACCTTGGGCGGATCAGGCTTCTTCTCGACCGGCTTCGGTTCGTCCTTCGGCTTCTGCTCGGCAACCGGCTTCGGCGGATCGGGCTTCTTCTCCACCGGCTTTTCGACCGGCTTCGGCGGCGGCTCCGGCGCCGCGTCGGTTTTCACTTCCGGCTTTTCGGTGATCTTGCCGACAGGATCGTCAACGGGATTGGCTTCCGCCACTTTCTCGACCAGCGGCTTCGGCTTGTCTTTCTCGCCGGACTTGCTGCCGGCCGTGATCTTCGACAACTCATCGGCAGAGATGATATCGACCGGCATCGACTCCGGCGGCGGTGCCTCGAGCGAGCGTGCTGAAAACGAGACTAAACCCCACACGATGACGAGAACGTGCAGGGCAATCGACGCAGCCAGCGACTTGTCGATTCTCTTCCTCAGCTTCCCTGCTCCACTTCGGTTACCAAAGCGACCCGCCGGAAACCGGCCGACGACAGCCGCCCCATTACCTTCATCACCGTGCCGTAATCGACCTTCTTGTCGCCACGCACGAAGATGCGTTCGTCGAGGCCGGCCCGCGCCTCGGTGATCGCCTTCAGCTTCGGCACCAGGTCGTCGATCGGAATTTCGGTGTCGTTGAGAAACACCTGGCCCTTCAGATTGACCGACAGCGTCAGCGGATTCTTGTCTTGATCGAGGCTCTTGGCCTGTGTCTGCGGCAGATCCAGCGGAACGCCGACCGTCAGCAGCGGCGCCGACACCATGAAGATGATCAGCAACACCAGCATGACGTCGACCATCGGCGTGACGTTGATCTCGGCCATCGGGGCCGCGCGCCGACGACGGCCGCGCCCACCACCACCCGATGCACCCGCCATGTTCATCGACATGATGTACTGCTCACGATGCGTCCACCTTCAACTCTCTCAGGCGCGCTCATCAATCTGGCGCGACAGGATCGCGGAAAACTCGTCGGCGAAGCCTTCCAGGCGCTGCGCCTGGCGGTTCACCTCCGACGTGAACTTGTTATAGAAAATCGTCGCCGGAATGGCAGCGATAAGGCCGATCGCAGTGGCGAACAGCGCTTCGGCGATGCCGGGCGCAACTACCGCGAGCGAGGTGTTCTTCGACGCGGCAATGGACTGAAAGCTCGACATGATGCCCCAGACGGTGCCGAACAGACCGACGAATGGACCAGCCGAACCGACTGTCGCCAGCACCAGCAAACGCCGCTCCAGCCGCTCGATCTCGCGTGCGATGGAAACGTTCATCACTTTTTCGATGCGCATCTGCAGGCCGGCGAAAGAACGCGCCTGACTCTCGAACGAGCGTTTCCATTCGCGCATCGCGGCGACGAAGCAGGCTGCCATCGACTGCGTCGGCCGGCCCGATAAGGTGCGGTACAGTTCCTCGATCGACTCGCCCGACCAGAACGCCTGTTCGAAGCGATCCATGGCGCGCTTGGTGCGCCCGTAAAGCAAGATCTTGTCGATCGCGATCGCCCAGACCCAAACGGAACAGGCCAGAAGACCCAACATGACCGCTTTCACGATCCAGTGAGCCTGCAAGAAAAGCGCAATCAGCGAAACGTCGGAGGAAGCCAGCGGTAAGGCTGACTGCGCCACGTCGGCCGGATTCATAAGCAATATCCTCTCAACGCAAGTAATCCCTATAACCCCGGGAGCTGGGCGCTTTGCGGTTTCGCAAATGCGCGCCACGCGGCATCGCGCGCCGACGCCAAGCCTTGCAGTTTCGCATGGGGGGCCCGTCCAAAGCCGGTGTCTGCATCCCCTGCCAACATGTCAAAACGAGGGCCAACGACGTGTTTTCCCGGCTGCAACCAAGCGCCCACCATGGTTAACGCGGGGTTACCAAGCCCCGAATTTGGCCGCGACAAAGCGGCTGGATGCTGCGGGAACCGGCTCAAGGGGCTCGGGAATTCGCTCGATCCGTCCGCCGGGGTCCATTTTTGCGGAATTCGCGGTAGAACGCGCCGATGAACGAATTTGGCCACGCCTTTACGCTCGCGGCAAATATGGTGGGGCGGCTGGATCCCAGCCTGCTCAACATCGTTCTGCTGTCGCTCCGCGTCAGCCTGACGGCGACCGTTCTGGCCTTTGCGGTCGGGCTGCCGATCGGCGGCTGGCTGGCCGCCACGCGCTGGCCGGGCCGTACTGTCCTGCTCGTGATCGCCAATGCCGCGCTCGGCCTGCCACCTGTCGTTGTCGGCCTCGCCGTCTATTTGCTGTTGTCCCGCTCCGGGCCGCTTGGATCGCTCGGACTCCTGTTCACACCCAATGCCATGATCGTGGCGCAGAGCGTTCTCGCGCTTCCAATCGTCGTTGCCCTCACCCATCGCATCATCGAACCGCTCTGGCACTCCTATGGCGACGCTCTGAAAATGGACGGCGCGTCACAGAGCCGTGCCGTCGCGACGCTATTCGCCGCCGGGCGCGCCGGACTAGTGACTGTGTTTCTCTCGGCATTCGGACGCGTTGTTGCCGAAGTCGGCGCCATCCTCATCGTCGGCGGCAATATTCGCGGCGTCACACGCACCATGACGACCGCTATCGCACTGGAGACAAGCGCCGGCGACCTGCCGCTGGCACTGGCGCTGGGCCTGGTACTGATCGGCGTCTGCGTCGTGATCAGCAGTCTCGCCTTCGCCATGAACCGCGCGCTGGCGTATCAGGCAGGCTAGCGTCCGGACGCGGCATTGGGAAAGAACAACTGCTCGCCGTTGATCTTGTAACCAGCGATGGTCGACTGACCTTGCGGTGAAATCAGCCAATCGACAAATGCCTGCCCTTCGGCCGTATTCACGCTCGGATGTTTCTGCGAATTGACCAACATCACGCCGTATTGGTTGAAGAGACGTTTGTCACCTTGCACCAGAATTTTCAGATCACCACGGTTCTTGAAAGACAGCCACGTGCCACGATCGGACAGCGTATAGCCATTGAGTGCCGCTGAGGTGTTCAGCGCCGGTCCCATGCCCTGACCGATCTCCTTGTAATTGGCTTCCAGCGCCTTGGCCGGTTCAATCCCCGCATCTTTCCAATAACGGAGCTCTGCCGCGTGGGTGCCGGAGCGATCGCCGCGCGACACGAAGATCGATTTCGTTGCGGCGATCTTGCGCAAAGCTTCCAGCACATCGTTGCCACCGGCGATATGCGCCGGATCGGATGCCGGACCAACCACCACGAAGTCATTGTACATCACCTCGAAGCGCTTCACGCCCTGCCCCTCGGCCATGAACTTTTCCTCGGCCTGCCGGTCATGTACGAACACCACGTCGGCATCGCCGCGCCGTCCGATATCGAGGGCCTGTCCGGTACCAACGGCGACGACTTTCACCTGAATGCCGCTTTGCGCTGTGAAGGCCGGCAGCAAGTAACCGAACAAACCCGACTGCTCTGTCGATGTCGTCGATGCCACGGTAATCGCACGCTGCTGCGCGACGGCGGGCACCGCGATAGATATAGCGACGAGCAGAAGAAGCAGGCGCTTGAACATCATGCCATTCCCCTGTTCGATCAACGAGCCTTATTGGTGTTTCGATGTCCGAACAAGTATGCTCCAAGGCTTAATGCGCGCAAACGAAAACCGCCCATCCGTCGTGCGGATGAGCGGCTTGATCGGCTTCAGGTGAAGGGGGCGCTTACGCCTGAGGCTGACCGTCCGAAGGCGGTGTCGGACGTGTACGGTGCTGCGCCATGAACAGGTCGAATTCTTCCTTGTCCTTGGCATGACGCAGACGATCGAGGAAATCCTTGAACTCGGTCTGCTCTTCCTCGAGACGGCGCAGCGTTTCCATGCGGTACTCATCGAAGGCACGGTTGCCGCTCGAGGGCGGACCGAAGCCAAAACCGCGGCGCTCCATGCGGCCGCGCATCCGCTCCATCTTGTACTGCATGCGCTCCATCTTGCTCTGCCAACGATCGCCATGACTCCAGCAACCCATTTTCCTGCTCCCGATTGTGAAGAAGAGAAGTGCAAGTCCGACCGGCCACCAGAAGATGAAGCCGAGCACGGTCAGGGCAATCCAGCCCGGATGCCAAGGCGATTCCATCATGCCAGGACGCCGATAGTTTTCGGTCGGGCCGCTCCAGCGAGGTACATCTGCGGTGTAGGCCATTTGCATCTCCGTAGTTGGCGCGACGCCGTGTGAATGTAAATAACATTTACATACGTAAACCGTTCCCGGTTTTTGTCAAGCGGCCGATCTGCCGCACCCGGCCAATTATTTTTTGGCGGCCCCCCAAGGACCAGACGGCGCACCGGATGTCGGAACCGATGACGGGCCCGCTGCCGCGCTCGGCGGCGGCCCCGGCGGGGTGGTTGCCTGCGATGGATGCGGCGGCGGACCGGGCGGACGCGGCGCGGATTTCGCTGCATCCTCCGGCGGCCTGCGATCAGTGGGAAAACCGAGGCCGCGCAGATAGATCAACACGCCCGCCTCGAGCAGATCGTCCGGCGACATCGGCAGCTTGCGCCGCGCCGCGTCGCCGCGACCGAACAACGACGCAACGCCGTGCGCCATCGACCAGATATGCAGCGCCATCATCAATGCCGGCGGACGCGCAACGCCGGGCGGCGTCAATGCCGCAAGCCGCTCTGCCGCAGCGCGAATGATGTTGAAGGCGCGTTCGCTCGCCGCCATCAGCATCGGATTGACGTCGATCGGCACGCCGGATTCGAACATCGCCGAATAGAACGCCGGCTCGTTGCGTGCGAATGCCAGATAGGCTTTGCCGACGCGCTCGAACGCCGTCACCGTATCCGGGCGGCCGTCGTCCCACGCCGCAGCGAGCACGGCCTCGAACTGCTCGAAGCCGCGTTGCGCGATGCTCGACAGCAGTTCCTCGCGATCGCGGAAGTGCCGATACGGGGCGGCAGGGCTGACGCCGGCCGACCGCGCGGCGTCGGCGAAGGTGAAACCCGCCGGCCCCTTCTTGGCAATGAGATCGAGCGCCGCTTCCAGCAGCGCCTCTTTCAGATTGCCGTGATGATAGCCGCGCTCGGCGCGGCGTTGTTCCTTGCGCCAGCTCATGTGAAGGACTTTTACATGAGCCGGAACCAAAGGTCACACTTTTATGCACGCCTCGAGCGACCGATTTGGCGAAAATCCCCCGCCAAATCCGTTGCGACGGCGTTGCGGCCAACCCGTGACCGGATTGCGGCAGCCGAAATGTCCCCGCTTCGGCTCACAACCGCCGCGACTTCGCCCCCAGGCGGTCGAGACCGGCGGCGGCCGCCTGCACCTCGGGATCGAAATCGGCCATCTCCTGCACCTGGCGGACCTCGACGATCTCGTTGTCCGAGGCCGGGCACTTCTTGGCCCAGGAAATCGCTTCCTCGCGCGAGGCAACGTCGATCATCCAGTAACCGCCCAGCACTTCCTTGGCTTCGGCGAACGGACCGTCGGTGACCAGCGGCTTGCCGTCCTTGAACGACACCCGCGCGCCCATCGACGGCGGATGCAAACCGTCGAGCGTGATGAGCACCCCGGCCTGCTGCAGCGCCTCGTTGTATTTCATCATCTCGGCGACGCGCGCCGGATCGAGTTTCACGTCGGGCGTCGCGGTCTCGTAGCCCTTGGGGATCATCAGCATCATGAATCGCATGGCAGGCGTCCTATCGGTTTATGCATTGAGGTTCCGTCACCCTGAGGTGCGGGCCGCATGTGCGGCGTGCCTCGAAGGGTGACGTGGCCGTTCGGCGGACAACAACTAGCGCGACGCAACCTGCGCCCGCAGCCGCTCTTCCTGTTCGCGCAGCTCCGGCGTGAAGGCTTCGCCGAAATCCTCGGCTTCGAACACCTGACGCAGTTCTATCTCGGAGCCGGCCTCGAACGGCGCACGCTTCATCCAGGCGATGGCTTCCTCGCGCGACTTGGTCTGGATCAGCCAGAAACCACAGACGAGTTCGCCGGTCGCCGGGAACGGACCGTCCACCACGGCCACATCCTTGCCGGTGAAACGGATGCGCGCGCCCTTGACGCTCGGATGCAGGCCCTCGCCGGCCAGCATTACGCCGGCCTTGACCATTTCCTCGTTGAACCGGCCCATCGCGGTCAACATCTCCTCGCTCGGCATCACGCCTGCCTCGGTATCCGGGTTCGCCTTGACCATCACCATGAAACGCATCGGTTTTCTCCGCTAGATTTGGCCGGTGGCAGCCGGCTCTGCGATGAAGACGAACGGCGGCGGACGATTCCGACAAGCCCCGGCAATTTTTTCGGGGTCTGGGTACTCAGAGACCTGATCAAAGATAAACAACAACCTCAAAACAATAACCCCGTCATTGCGAGCACTCGGATCGGCGCTTTGCGCCGTGCGAGCACAGGCTCCGCGAAGCAATCCAGCTCTTGGCGAGTGTGTCTGGATTGCTTCGTCGCCAACCCTCCTCGCAATGACGCCGCTTTGACCTCACGGCTCCTGCGGAAACATCGCGAAGTACGGCTCGGCTTCCTTGAGCACGCGCGCGTAGGACGGCCGCGCCTGCAGCCGCGCGAAATAGGCCGCGAGATGCGGCCGCGCATCGGTGAACGGCACCACCTTGTTGGCGTAGAACAATGCCGGCGCGGCGGCGCAATCGGCCAGACTGAAATCGTCGCCCATCGCCCACGTCCGCCCCGCCATCTCCGCATCGATCATGCCATAGGCGATCTCGATCTTGGCCTTCGCGTCCGCGACGCCGTGCGGATCCTTGGCACCGGGCGGCCGCAAGCGATCGCCGACGATCTTCTGCATGTGATTGTGAATATGCAGATCGTAGAAACGATCCTTGAAGCGGGTGTCGCGCGCCGCATCCGGCTGCTGCGGCACGAAGCGCGTCTTCCCCGGATAATGCTGATCGAGATGATCGATGATGACGGTGGATTCCGGCACCACGCGATCCTGCGCCGCATCCTGCAGCACCGGGAATTTGCCGATCGGCCACAGTTTGAGCAGCATCGCGCGCTCGGCCGGATCGCCAAGGTTGACGTGGACCGGCTTGAACGGCGTGCCGTTCTCATACAGCGCGATCAACACCTTGTGGCAGTAGGACGACAGCGGATGCAGATAGAGCGTCAGCGACATGGAGTTTCCCTTCGTGCGCAACAAGAACGTTTGTCGTTAATTCCGAGGCAGGTAACGGTTGATGACGATGCCGCTGGACAGCGGCCGGGCATCGCGCAGCGCCAGCTTAACCGGCGCGCCCGGTTTGAACAAAGGCGTGCCGCCGCCAAGGATCATCGGGCAAATGCCGATGCGGAATTCGTCGATCAACCCATGCGGCATGAGATGCGACGCCAGATCGGCGCTGCCGAACAGCAGAATGTCCTTCGCGAACTCCTGCTTGAGCCGACCGACCGTCGCCGCGACGTCGCCGCCATGCATGTGGGTATTGTTCCAGCCCGAGGTGCGCAGCGTACGCGAGAACACATGCTTCGGCAGTGCGTTCATGAAATCGGCCACCTCGCCGGTCTCGTTCGGCCAGTAGTTCGCCATCAACTCATAGGTGACGCGACCGAACAGCAACGCGCCAGCCGCCTTGCCCTGCTCGATCGACAACTGCTCGAGCTCATCGCCCCAGACATCGAGATGCCAGCCGATATCGCGGTTCGGCCCTTCGACGAAGCCATCCAGCGTCATCAGATTCCACATGATCAACCGGGCCAATGGTGCACTCCCTCAACTGATTGCATTTTACAACTGGTTGCAGGCTAATCAGACCGGTGCGAAAATGCAAGCGGTCTAGGAATGGATATCGCCGGCAATGGACACGCAACGCTCGGGCTGCCCGATCAACCTCACACTGGAAGTGGTCGGCGACAAATGGAGCCTGCTGGTCGTTCGCGACATCATCTTCGGCAACCGGCGGCATTTCCGCGAACTGCTGACCAAATCCGAGGAAGGCATTTCGTCGAACATTCTCGCCGACAGACTGAAGACGATGGTCGAGCAAGGCATCCTCACCCGTGAGGACGATCCCACGCACAAGCAGAAAGGCATCTACAGCCTCACCGAACAGGGCATTGAACTCCTGCCGGTACTGGCGCAGATGGCAGCGTGGGGATTCAAGCATCTTCCGGTCAGCGAAGAACTCGGCATCCGCGCGCAACTGCTCAGCGAAGGCGGTCCGAAAATGTGGGCCGAGTTCATGGACGAATTGCGCGAGACCCATCTCGGCATCAAGCGCCGCAAGCGGAGCAAGCTCACTGTCGGCGAACGCTTGCAGGCTGCGTATCGCAACGTCCTGGCGCGCAAGAGAAAACCAGCGTAGCGATTGGTTCGCGCAGTATCATGCGTGAGCACCGCATCGACAATTGAATCGAATGCATCGCAATCGGAACTCGCAACGGCGCCGACGATATGTCCTTCTGACAAACTCCCGCCGCATTGCTTCCTCAACTTTAGTCGGGTCATTCGTCGTGTGGGGACATACGCGCGGCGGTGGCGCATCATTGGGGTGTTCTGCGTAGAAACGATCTGGCGGCTCGCGCGCTTCGCGCCACGATGAGTCATGCCCGAACCAAACATGGGGAGGACAACATGAAGGATGCCACCAGAAAGACGGCTTCAGGGGCGCTCGCGCACGCGATGGCTTTGACGGCAATGCTGATCATCGCCAGTTGCATATTTTACATCAAATAGAGTTTCAGGAGACCAACTCGCAAACCGCCACCCTGAGGTGCGAGGCGTTCTTACCCTGGGCCTCGAAGGGCGCGACGACGGATGACGTCAATCATCCTTCGCGGCGCCGCGCTTCGCTCGGCGCACCTCAGGATGACGCCGTTAGACAAACCCAAAACGATGGTCTGTTGAATTCACGCGGACGCCCGAACTCTTTGCGCCAGATGATTCACGCAACACCGCTTGACCGGTTCGCGACGATGGCCGATGGAAGAGAGGGTGACGGTGGATAGGGGAATGACGACGACATCTCAGAAAGTGGCACTGGTAACGGGCGCGGCGCGCGGCATCGGCCTCGCGGTTGCGAAACGTTTTCTTGCCGATGACTGGCGCGTGGCGCTGCTCGACATCGAAGATGCCTTGCTGCGCGACGCCGTTACCGTTCTCGCCGATCCGGTCAACACGCTGGCGCTGCATTGCGACGTCTCAGATGCGCAAGCCGTGCGCGCGGCCATCGCGCAGATCGACCAACGATTCGGCCGGCTCGATGCGCTGGTCAACAATGCCGGCATCGCTGTGTTCAAGCCGCTGCTCGACACCAGCGACGACGACTGGAATCGCGTGCTCGCCGTCAACCTCACCGGGCCGTTCCTATGCACCAAGGCGGCGGCACCGCTGATGCGCGAGGATGGCGGCGGCGCCATCGTCAACATCACGTCGATTTCCGCGGTGCGCGCCTCGACGCTGCGCACCGCCTACGGCACCAGCAAGGCCGGGCTGGCGCATCTGACAAAGCAGTTCGCGGTCGAACTCGCCTCGCTCGGCATTCGCGTCAACGGCGTGGCGCCGGGACCGGTCGACACCGCGATGGCCAAGGCCGTGCATACGCCGGAGATCCGCGCCGATTATCACAACGCCATTCCGCTCAACCGCTACGGCCGCGAGGACGAACTCGCCGAAGCCATCTTCTTCCTGTGCAGCGACCGCGCCAGTTACATCACCGGACAGGTGCTGGCGGTGGACGGCGGCTTCGACGCCACCGGCATCGGTCTGCCGACGCTGCGCGCCGAAGGCAAGAACGGGTGAGGCGCGGTTTGCAACAAGGATCGGGCCGCATGTCGATGCAGAGGCGCTTCGCCTTGTGCAGCATCGTGCTGATGGGCCTGCTGCTCGCCGCACCGGCCAGCGCGGAAGTCCGCATCTCACCAGCCGCGGCGGTGAGGTGACGCGCTTCCTGGCCTTGTTCGAGGAACTGCGCGACTCCGGCGAGCAGATCGTGATCGACGGGCCGTGCTACTCGGCCTGCACGCTGGTGCTCAGCATCGTGCCGGCGGAGCGCATCTGCGTGACGCGGCGCGCCGTGCTCGGTTTCCACGCCGCACGATCGATCGACCGGCGCGGGCGCATCTACGCCGAGCCGGAAGCGTCGGATCGGGTGCTGGAGACCTATCCTGCGCCGGTGCAAGACTGGATCAACCGCCGTGGCGGCCTGAGTTCGCGCCTGCTGCTGCTGCGCGGACGCGAACTCGCGGCGTTGTATCGCCGCTGCCGCTGACGCACCCTTCGCGCCCCGCCTACGGACAGGTCTGCAGCGCGCAATTCACCATCCACGGCGTCCCGAACCGGTCGACACACATGCCGAAGAACCGCGCGAAGAAGGTCGGCCCGGCCGGCATCGGCACGGTGCCGCCCTCGGATAGCGCCTTGAAGATGCGCTCGGCTTCCGCCGGATCGTCATAATTGAGCGAGACCGCATAACCCTGCGGCTTTTCGAAATGCTCGCGCGGTGAATCGCTGGCCATCAGACTGAAATCGCCGATCCGCATGAAGGCATGCATCACCTTGCCCTTCATGCTGTCGCCCATCGCGCATTGCGCATCGCTCGGCGCTTCCTCGGTACGCATCATCGCCTCGATCTTGCCGCCGAGCGTCGTCTCGTAGAACTTGAAGGCGGCTTCGCAATTGCCGTTGAAGAACAGGTAGGGATTGAGCTGCATGCGTCTTCTCCTGGTTGGCGATGGCTTACGTCGTTGCGATGTCTATCATCTGCTTGCCGTGACGATGGTGTGACCGGCGGCGTTCCCCAAGGACGAACGGGATGGCGGCATGCCGACAACGATCCGCATTTTTTTGCGCGAGCCTCTCCGGTTGCCTCTGCAACCCTCTCCCCTTGCCTCTGCGACCCTCTCCCCTGCGGGAGGAGGTTTAACCGCACACCGCCTCACTTGACGGCCTGGGCCGCTTTGGGTGCGCTTTCCGCCATTAGACGATCGATGTGCATGCGGATATGCGCGGCTTCCGCCGTGGTGCCGGCCAGCGCGATGGCCTGATCGAACGCGGCGCGGGCTTCGCTGCCACGGCCGAGCTGCATCAGCAGCGCGCCCCTGACTCCATGAAAGTTGAAGTAGCCGGCCAGCCGCGGCGCCAGCGGCGCGATCAGGTCCAGCGCGGCTTGCGGGCCGCTCACCTTCGATACGGCGACAGCGCGGTTGAGCGTCACCACCGGCGACGGCTGCAACACTTCGAGCATCCGGTACAACAGGTCGATCTGCCGCCAATCGGTTTCCTCGGGCGTCACCGCACCGGCATGCAACGCGGCGATCGCCGCCTGCACCTGATACGGCCCGCGCTGGCGATGCCGCATCGCCTTGTCGATCAGCGCCATGCCCTCGGCGATCAGGCCGCGATTCCATTTGCTGCGATCCTGATCGTCGAGCAGCACGATGCCGCCGTCGGCATCGTAACGCGCCGCAGCGCGGGCATGCTGCAGCAGCAAGAGCGAGGTCAGTCCCATGATTTCCGGCTCACTCTGGAACAGCCGCAGCAGCAGCCGCGCCAGCCGGATGGCTTCGTCGCACAGCGGCGCGCGCTGCGCGATGGTCTCGCCGCTGGCCGAATAGCCCTCGTTGAAGATCAGGTAGATCATCGCCGCCACCGCCGCGAGCCGTTCGCTGCGCTCCACCGCGCCCGGCGTTTCGAACGGCACGCCGGCCTTGGCCACCGCCCCCTTGGCGCGGGTGATGCGCTGCTCCATCGCGGCATCGCTGACCAGGAACGCGCGCGCAATCTGCTTGACGCTGAGACCTGAAACGATGCGCAGCGCCAGCGCGATCTGCTGCGTCGCCGGCAAATCCGGATGGCAGCACACGAACAGCAGCCGCAGGATGTCGTCGCGATAGTGCGAACCGTCGAGCCGCTCGGCGAGTTCGCTCTCGGTGTCGTCGAGATCGGATATTATTTCGTCGGGCGGCAGCGCCTGCTGCTTGTTACGGCGGGCATCGTCGATGCCGCTGTTGCGGCCGACCAGGATCAGCCACGCGGTGGGATCGCGCGGCGGCCCGTTCTGCGGCCAGGTCTTCAGCGCGCGCAGGCAGGCGTTCTGGTAGGCCTCCTCGGCGGTGTCGAGATCGCGGAAATAGCGCAGCAACGCGCCGAGCGCCTGGGGCCGCGCCGAGGTCAGCGCCGCGTCGATCCAGGCGAGGTCGCTCATGACGCCACGCTCCCCGGCCGGAACAGGCCGACCGGCCGGATTTCATAGGAGCCGCCGGGATTGGCGCGGCCGAGCTCGCCCGCGACCTCTAGCACGTCGTCGAGCCCGCTGGCCTCGATGATGTAGAAGCCGAGCAACTGCTCCTTGGTTTCAGCATACGGCCCGTCGATCACCAGCGGCGGATCGCCGTCCTTGCGCAACGTCGTCGCCGCCGTGGTCGGCAGCAGCCGCGCGACCGGACCGAGCCGCCCCTGTTTGACCAACTTGTCCTGCACCACGGCGAGCTTGGCCATCACCGCGTCTTCGTGCTCCTTGCTCCAGGAGCCGACAACGTCTTCATCGTGGTAGCAGAGGATGGCGTAGAGCATGCGCAATGTTCCCGTGTCATGTTGATGTGGCGCGCGAGTATGCCCGGCAGCGGCCGCAGCGCCCACCGAAAATTTCCAGGCCACTCAGCACGACGTCATCCTGAGGTGCGATCGAAAGCGAGCCACAGCAAGTTGGCAAGCCAACTTGCGTCCTTCAAAAGTCCATCTTGGGTAAACCCAAGATGGAGGATGGCCGCCGCCCTTCGAGGCTCGGCGTAAGAACGCCTCGCGCCTCAGGGTCACGGAACGCCGCAGCAACGGCCTCACCCGTTGGCCGCGGCTTCCACTTTCGCGACATCGATCTTGCTCATCGTCATCATCGCCTGCATCGCTCGCTGCGCACGTGCAGGATCGGGGTCCTTCAGCAGTTCGATCATGCGGGCCGGCGTCACCTGCCACGACACGCCGAACTTGTCCTTGAGCCAGCCGCACTGGCTCGGCTGGCCGCCATCGGCAGTGAGTTTGTCCCAGTAGTAATCCACCTCAGCCTGCGACTTGCAGTCGATGCTGAGCGACACCGCCTCGTTGAACTTGAAATGCGGCCCACCGTTCAGCGCGATGAAACTCACGCCCTCGATCTCGAAGGTCGCGGTCAGCACGGTGCCCGCCGGCATCGGCGCATTCTCGCCGTAGCGCAGGATCTCGCCTGCCTTGCTGTTCTTGAAGACCGACAGATAGAAATTCATGGCCTGTTCGGCCTCCTTGTCGAACCACAGGCAGGGCGAGATCTTTTGCATCGGGAACTCCGGTCGGTTGCGCCGCGCCGAGCATGACGTCCGGCGTCACGGGCGGCTTCAGACCAAGGACGCACGGAACCATGGCATTCCGACAATGGCGGTAAGATTTTTTCCAGCGATGCGAGGAGCAGGGCCTCAGGATGAGGATTCATGCTGCGAATTGCGGACGCGTCACCATGGGCGTGGATGCGCGAAAAACCCGTTGATCTACCGCTTCTTCTCCGGCCCGCACATCAGGTCGATGGCGCCGCGGACAATGGCTTCCAATTGCTTGCGCGGCGTGCGGGCACGGGCGCGAATAGCGATGGTGTGGATGGTCGCCGACGCCATCTGCGCCAGCACATCCGGGTCGGCGGACGCCGGCAATTCGCCGTGCTCCTTGGCGCGCCGGAAGCAAATGGCAAACGCTTTGTCGAGTTCGCCGAAACCTTCCAGCACCATGGCGCGGATATCCGGATCGGCCACAGCTTCGGAAGCCGCCGTCATCACCGTGAAGCAACCGCGCGGCCCCGCCTCGCCCGACAGATAGATGTCGAGCGCTACCGCATAGATGCGCTGCAATCGCTGGCGGATCGGCAGTTCGACCTTGAAGATGTCGGCCATCGCCGCGCGCGCGTCGGCGCGATAGCGCTGATAGCTCTTGATATAGAGCGCGCGTTTGTCGCCGAACGCGCCGTACAGGCTCGGCCGGTTCATGCCGGTGGCGGTGCTGAGATCGTCGAGCGAGGTGGCGGCGAAACCGTCCTTGCGAAACAGGTCGAGTGCCCGGGCGAGCGCGACATCGGGCTCATAGGCGCGCGGCCTGCCACGACGCTTCGGCGCGGGGACGTCAGCTGCCGCGGGTGCGGGCATCTTCTCTTTTTGTACCATTTCGCAAATTAATCCTTGACCCCGGATATATTATGCGAGACGGTATAAAAATCAACGCGCGTTGGTTGCCCTATTTCCTGTTCCGAGCCCAAGGAGCCATTCCCATGGACCTCTATTTCTCTCCGCTTGCCTGCTCGATGGCGACCCGCATCGCGTTCTACGAAGCCGGCGCCGATGCCGACTATCGCGAAGTCGATCCGAAAACCAAACGCGTGCAACACGACGGCTGCGACTTCCTCACGGTCAATCCGCTCGGATTGGTGCCGACCTTGCGCACCGATGACGGCGCCATCCTCACGGAGAACGCGGCAATCCTGCAATATGTCGCCGAGCATCTGCCGAAGGCCGGAATAGCCGCACGAAGCGACAGCGAACGTGCGCGGCTGCAACAGTGGTTGTGCTTCATCGGCACCGAACTGCACAAGGCGCTGTTCGTGCCGCTGCTCGACAAGAAGGCATCGGCCGACGTGAAAGCCTATGCGCTCGAGAAAGGCCTGTCGCGGCTCGACTACCTCAACGATTATCTTGAGAACCGCGAATTCCTGCTCGATCACTTCAGCGTCGCCGATGCGTATCTCGTCACGGTGATCAACTGGACGATGGCGACGCCGCCGATCGATCTGGCGAAGTGGCCGGCGATCAAGGCTTACTATGAGCGCCTGCGCGCGCGGCCGAGCGTGGCGAAGGCCATCGCCGAGGAGTTCGAACTCTACAAGGCCGAACTTGCGCGCCACAAGGCTGCGGCGTGATGCAACGGCAATGATTTGAGCGCCGGCATCTCCCTTCACCTCTGAGGCGAGGTCGAATTTCGAGCGTCAGCGAGAAATTCGGGCAAATGAGGCGTCATGGCCGGACGTGTTCCGGCCATCCACGTGTTCCCTGTCGCATAAGAGCTGGATCACCGGGACAAGCCCGGTGATGAGATTTTGATATGAGGGTAGCGTCTCGAACCATGACAACGCGGCCTCGTCCTTCGAGACGGCGCAATTGCGCCTCCTCAGATGAGGATGTCACGCCGCGAGCAGTTGCTTCTTGAGATCGGCCATGGCGCGGCTGAAGACTTTCGGATCGTCCATCGCGCGCGCCAGCACCAGCGCGCCCTGAATGCTGAGCAGCGCGGCCTCGGCGCGCCGCCGCGCGGCAGCGGCGCCGAGGCCGAGACGCTTCAAGGCCGCCGTCAGCGCCGTTTGCCAGCGGCTGAAATAATCGCGCACCTGCGTCGCGAATGAATCGCGCGCCGCACCGAGCGCAATGACGCCGACCAGACAGACTCGTTGGCCGGAACGAAAATAGCGGTCCACCGCTTCGACCATCTCCGCCACCGCGCGCGCCGGATCGTCGGCCGCCTGCAGCGGCGTGAAGATGTTGTCCTCGAACCAGCGATCGATCTCCGCCAGCACCTCCGCAGCCATCTGCGATTTGCCGCCGGGAAAGAAGTGATAAAGGCTGCCCTTGCCAAGCGACGTGGCTTCGCCGATCAGCGCCAGCGTCGCGCCCTCGTAACCGTGAGCGCGAAACACTTCAGCGAGTTGCGGCAAAATATCCGAACGTTCAGCGATAGCTTTCATGCGGCATTATCACCTCGCGGTATCCTGACGTCAAAGCGGATCGGTGCCGAGCCCCGCAACTTCCGCCGGGCGCACGCCGGGCGCTTTCCAGAAATAGCGGCGGTCGGACGCCTTGATCTTCACATCGTTGATGCTGGCCTCGCGCCGCCGCATCAAGCCGTGCTCGTCGAATTCCCACTGCTCGTTGCCGTAGGAGCGAAACCACTGGCCGACATTGTCGTGCCATTCGTACTGGAAGCGCACGGCGATGAAATTAGCATCGTAGGCCCACAGATCCTTGACCAGCCGATACTCCTGCTCCTTGGCCCATTTGCGCGTCAAGAACGCGACGATGGCGGCGCGGCCCTCGATGAATTCCGAACGGTTACGCCAGCGGCTGTCCTCGGTGTAGCCCAGCGCCACGCGCGCCGGATCGCAGGAATTCCATGCGTCCTCGGCCATGCGGACTTTCTGGGCGGCGGTTTCCCGCGTGAAGGGCGGCAGCGGCGGACGTGGCATGATTTCCTCTCGTTGTGTACCTATCGGTACAAGTTGTACCATTAAGTACAGAGAGTCAATCGCTGACCATCTACGCGGCGATGGCTGCGCTTTCCAGCACGATAAATTGCGCGTGATCCGACAGCGTCATCCTGAGGTGCGAGCGACGCAGGTCGCGAGCCTCGAAGGATGAGCCGCACCCTTCGAGGCCGTTGCTTCGCAACGGCGCCTCAGGGTGACGGCGCTATCCGCGGCTACGCCTGATCCGCCTTCATGGCGATGCGCAGCGCTTTCGGAATCGGTTTGGCCTGGCCGCCGGACACGAACGCCACCTTCACCTTGGCCTCGAGCAGCAGCACGCTGCCGCGCCTGACTTCCTGATGCAGCGTGATCGATGCGCCGCGCACCTCGATCGGCTTGGTGACGATGTCGAGCAGGTCGTCCATATGCGCGGGCTTGAGAAATTCGAGTTGCATCGCGCGCACCACGAAGGCGAAGCCGGGCGCCTCATTCGCGGCTTCGTTGAACAGCGCCTGCTGATCGGCGCCGAGCAGCCGCAGGTAGTTGCTGCGGCCGCGCTCCATGAAGCGCAGGTAATTGGCGTGATAGACGATGCCGGAAAAATCGGTGTCTTCGTAATAGACACGCACCTGCATGTGATGACGGCCATCGTGGATCGCGCCGTCGAGATGGGCGGCCATGGATGTTGCTCCCTCAACAGACATCAATCGTCGTCACTTTGCCCGAACAGGCCGAACTGCGAGGCATCGCGCGACGGCTCGGCAAGCCCGAGATGCTTGAAGGCGTGCGACGTGAGCAAGCGCCCGCGCGGCGTGCGTTGCAGATAGCCGCACTGGATCAGATACGGCTCGATGATGTCCTCGATGGCGTCGCGCGGCTCCGACAGCGCCGCCGCCATGGTCTCGACGCCGACCGGGCCGCCGCCATAGTTGAGCGCAATCGTCGTCAGATAACGGCGATCCATCGCGTCGAGCCCGGCGCTATCGACTTCGAGGGCGCCCAGCGCGTTGTCGGCGATCTTGCGATCGATCGCGCTGGCATCGGCGGCCTCGGCGAAGTCGCGCACGCGGCGCAGCAGGCGGCCGGCAATGCGCGGCGTGCCACGCGCGCGCCGCGCGATCTCGTTGGCGCCATCCGCCGTCATGCCGACGCCGAGCACGCGGGCACCGCGCACCACAATCTTTTCCAGCTCATCGACGGTGTAGAAATTCAACCGCACCGGAATGCCGAAGCGATCGCGCAGCGGATTGGTCAGCAGTCCGGCGCGCGTCGTGGCGCCGACCAGCGTGAACTTCGCCAGATCGATCTTCACCGAGCGCGCCGCCGGGCCCTCGCCGATGATGAGATCGAGCTGGAAATCCTCCATCGCCGGATACAGCACCTCTTCCACCGCCGGCGAGAGGCGATGAATCTCATCGATGAACAGCACGTCGCGCTCTTCGAGATTGGTCAGCAGCGCGGCGAGATCGCCGGCCTTGGCGATCACCGGGCCGGAGGTGGCGCGGAAGCCGACGCCGAGTTCGCGCGACACGATCTGCGCCAAGGTCGTCTTGCCGAGGCCGGGGGGGCCGACGAACAGCACGTGATCGAGCGCCTCTTTGCGCTTGCGCGCGGCGTCGATGAAGACCTGCAGATTGGCGCGCGCCTGCGCCTGCCCGACGAATTCGGTCAGCAGTTGCGGCCGCAGCGAGGTATCGCCGATGTCGTCGGCGTGGCGCTCCGGCGTGACGATGCGCGAGGGTGTGGTCATCAACGGGACACTCTCTGACGGACGACAGCAGCGACAAAGCATCGATCGCTCTTCACCTCTCCCGCCTGCGGGGGAGGTCGGCGGGCGAAGCTCGCCGGGAGGGGGCCATCGTGCGACAATCGTGCGCCGCTAAGCGCCCCCACCCTTAATGCCCCCTCCCCATCCCTCCCCCGCACGCGGGAGAGGGAGCGCTCTGTCGCCGGAGCTAGCGCATTAATCGTCAGCGTTCTCACTTCGCCAGTTCCTTCAACCCGAGCCGGATCAGTTGCGCCGTCTCGGCACTGTCGCCGGCACTGCGCGATGCGGCCGCAATCGCAGCGGCAGCCTGCGGCTGGCCGTAACCGAGATTGACCAGCGCCGAGATCGCGTCGCTGACCGGACGCGGCGCGTTGCGGTCGTCGAGCGCGCCGGATAATTTGACCACCGCCGGATCGACATCGGCGAACGCCGGCGCCTTGTCCTTCAACTCGGTGACGATGCGCTCGGCGACCTTGGCGCCGACGCCAGGCGTGCGCGACACCGCCGCCTTGTCGCGCAGCGCGATGGCATTGGCGAGGTCCGACGGCGGCAACGTGCCGAGCACCGCCAGCGCGACTTTCGCGCCGACGCCCTGCACGGTCTGCAGCAGGCGAAACCATTCGCGCTCGATGTCGCTGCGGAAGCCGAACAGCTTGATCTGGTCTTCGCGAACATACGTCTCGATCGACAGCACCGCGGCTTCGCCGGGCGACGGCAACGCCTGCAGCGTGCGCGAGGCGCAGTGCACCTGATAGCCGACGCCTTGCACGTCGAGGATGACGTAATCCTCGCCGTAGGAATCGATGAGGCCCTTGAGCTTGCCGATCATGGAGCGATCCTGTACTCCGCGCACCCGTCATGGCCGGGCTTGTCCCGGCCATCCACGTCTTGCAGAATTGCAGCATGGCTGGCGGGTTCGTCTACATCCTGACCAATCGTCCGAACGGCATTCTTTATGTCGGGGTGACCAGCGATCTCGTTCGCCGGAACTACGAACATCGGTCGGGATTTGTCGAGGGATTCACCAAACGACACGGACTGAAACGGCTGGTCTATTTCGAGCAGTTTGACGACATTCGCGCCGCGATCCAACGCGAGCACAATATGAAGCATTGGCCTCGCGCCTGGAAAGTCAGAAAGATCCTCGTCGACAATGCCGACTGGGCCGATCTCTATTCGACGATAACGAAATGAAGACGTGGATGGCCGGGACAAGCCCGGCCATGACGACTGACATTGAGGCTGCTTGCCGATCATGCGCCCGCCACCTTCAGCTTCAACGCCGTGCTCTGGCGGTGATGGGCGTGGGTGATGGCGATGGCCAGCGCGTCGGCGGCGTCGGGCGTCTTGGGATCGGCCTTGGGCAGCAGAATCTTCAACATCACCTGAATCTGGTTCTTGTCGGCATGGCCGGCGCCGACCACGGTTTTCTTGACCTGGTTGGGCGCGTATTCCGCCACCGAAATGCCGAACACCGCGGGCGCCAGCATGGCGACGCCGCGCGCCTGCCCGAGTTTCAGCGTGGCGACGCCGTCCTTGTTGACGAAAGTCTGTTCGACCGCCGCCTCCTCCGGGCGAAAATCGCCCAGCACGCGCGCCAGCCCCTGATGGATCAGCAGCAGCCGTTCCGCCAGCGCCATGCCCTCGCGCGTCTCCACGGAGCCGCAGCCGACGAACATCAGCCGGTTGCCCTCGATGTCGATGATGCCCCAGCCGGTGCGGCGCAGGCCGGGGTCGATGCCCAGAATGCGAATCGGTGTCGATGCCATGGCTTATATTATCGCAAGCAGTCCCGCGCGTCCGCCCGGCAATCGGCAGGATGACGCTGACACCGCGGAGCTACAACAGCGTGCCGCGCAGAATCAGAAGCGCGACGCTGAAGTAGATCATCAGCCCGGTGACATCGACCAGCGTGGCGACGAACGGCGCCGAGGCGCTGGCCGGGTCGAATCCCACCCGTTGCAGGATGAACGGCAGCATCGACCCCACCACCGAGCCGAAGGTGACGACACCGATCAGGGCCGCCGCCACGGTGAAGCCGACCAGCACCCAATGCTCGCCATAGTCGTAGATGCCGAGCTTCTGCCACAAGATGACCCGCCCGAGCCCGATGACGCCGAGCATGGAGCCAAGGATCAGCCCGGTGGGCAGTTCCCGGATCGCCACGCGCCACCAGTCGCCGAGTTTCACCTCGCGCAGCGCCAGCGCGCGGATCAGCAGCGACGTGGCCTGCGAGCCGGAATTGCCGCCGGAACTCATGATGAGAGGAATGAACAGCGTCAGTACCAGCGCCTTTTCCAGCTCGCCCTCGAAATACTGCATGGCGCTGGCGGTCAGCAACTCGCCGAGGAACAGCACGCAGAGCCAGCCGCCGCGCTTGCGGATCATGCCGGGCAGCCCGACCTGCAGATAGGGTTCGTCGGTGGCCTGCATACCGCCGAACTTCTGCACGTCCTCGGTATTTTCCTCGATGATGGTATCGATGATGTCGTCGACGGTGACGATGCCCAGCACATGGCCCGCCTTGTCGATCACCGGCACCGCGAGCAGGTCGTGCTTGGAGATCAGCCGCGCCACGTCCTCGCGATCGGTCAGCGCCGTGGTCGTGATCGGCGCACTCACCGCCAGCGTCATGATATTGGCGTCGGGCTCGCCGGCGATCAGGCGGCGCAGCGACACCGCGCCGACCAGCCGGCGCGTGAAGGCATCCAGCACATAGATGGCGTAGACGGTTTCGCGGGTACGCTCGACCTGACGGATATGCTGCAGCGTGCGTTCGACGGTCCAGGTGGCCGGCACGCTGACGAACTCCGTCGTCATCATGGCGCCGGCGGTGTTCTCCGGATAGGCCAGCAGGCCCTCGATGGCCGCGCGCGAGGCCGTATCGAGGCCCTGCATCAGTTCGTCGCGAACATGCTCCGGCAACTGCAGCACGATGTCGGCGGCCATGTCCGCCGACATGCCGGCCAGCATCAGCGTCGCAGTCTTGGACGGCAGCGCTTCGATGATTTCGGCGCCGAAATCCAGCTCGGGCTTATCGAGAATGGCGATCGAGGTATCAAGCGGCAGCAGCAGCAGCACCGCCGCCGCATCGTCCGGCTCGAGCTGATTGAGAACCTCGACATTGTCGGCGATGTGCTCGGTGCTCAGGCGCGAGGCCAGCGCAACCACATCGAGGACGCCGTCCGGCGCGTCATGGATATCCGTCATAGCTCACCTTCGGGGGTCTGCCGACAACGGCAGGGTCGGTGAGCGCGTCAGCCCTCAGACCACAGCAACCGTTATCGGCGAAGTACCTGGACTGTCGCTTGGCATGGGTGTTGGTTTCCGATGATGAGACGCCGGTCGCGACCGCGCATCTCGCGCGGCTGACATGATCCCTCGGCGCGGCGGCGTCAAGGAAAAAGCGCGTAGAATGCGCTGCTCAATGAGGACCGTCACCCTGAGGTGCGAGCGATAGCGAGCCTCGAAGGGTGGCGAGGGTGCTTTCCTGCGCATCCTTCGAGGCTCGCCGCAAACGCGGCTCGCACCTCAGGATGACGGCGCGAGCGGTCAGCCGCCAGCGCACTCCCTCTCCAACGGGAGAGCTGAAGGCAAGCTCCTCGCCTGCGGCGAGGTAAGGAGGAAAGCGCGTGCCAGAGACACTGACGGCAAAGGCATCGTCGTCCCTGCGCAGGCAGGGGCCCATACGCCGTGTCACTCATGATGCAGGCCGCGCTCGTGATCTTTGACGAACTATCGCGCGAACATCGACCGCCAGGGGTTCTGGGTCCCTGCCTGCGCAGGGACGACCAGAATTCGGCTGGGCTTCCGACCGGATAGGCGCGAGCGGTCAGCCGCCCATCTTGGCGACGAGCGTGTCAGAGACCTCGAAGTTGGCATAGACGTTCTGAACGTCGTCGTGATCGTTGAGCAGGTCGATCAGCTTGAGCAGCTTCTCGCCGGTCTCGTCATCGACCGCGACGGTGTTCTGCGGTTTCCAGATCAGCGCCACCTTGCGGGCTTCGCCGAACTTGGCTTCGAGCGCCTTGGCGACCTCGCGAAAGCTCTCCTGCGAGGCATAGATTTCGTGGCCGCCCTCGCCCGACACCACATCGTCGGCGCCAGCCTCGATGGCCGCTTCCAGCATGTCATCGGCGGAGGCCTTGTCGGCGGGATATTCGATGACGCCGAGCCGGTCGAACATGAACGACACCGAGCCGGTTTCGCCGAGGTTGCCGCCCGACTTGGTGAAGTAGGAGCGGATATCGGAGGCGGCGCGATTGCGGTTGTCGGTGAGCACTTCCATGATGACCGCGACGCCGCCCGGCCCGTAACCTTCGTAACGGATCTCGTCGTAGTTCTCCGCCTCGTTGCCGAGCGCCTTCTTGATGGCCCGCTCGATATTGTCCTTCGGCATGTTCTCGCCGCGCGCCGCGATCACCGCCGCGCGCAACCGCGGATTCATCGCCGGGTCCGGAGTGCCGAGCTTGGCGGCAACGGTGATTTCGCGCGCCAGCTTGCTGAACAGCTTCGATTTCTGGGCATCCTGACGCCCCTTGCGGTGCATGATGTTCTTGAACTGGGAATGCCCGGCCATCCGGATGGTGCTCCTAGCTGAATGTCGCGTCGGTACGAAAACGTTTGCTGCGTCAGGGAGATATGCATCGCCCCAGCTGCCGCGCAGGCGCCCGGACGGCCGCAAAAACATCCCCGCAGAGCGCGGCTTATAATCCCGGCTACGGCAAAATCAAAGCGCCGGCTGGCACCTGCCGCGGCCATTTCGGGCCGATGCCGTGGTTAACCGGAGCTTTACATGACGGTGCGATGATCCGGCTGAGCGTCACGGATCGAGACAGTTATCATGGCATTGGCGATTTTCCGCAAACGTCCGCCGCACCCGGCGGCGGCCGAGAGCAGCCCGGCACCCGTGTCGACTTCAGCTCCGCCCAGCGATCCCGGCCTGCCGACCGCCGATTCCGCCAAGGAGATCCTCGATCTGCTCGAGCTCGAACTCGGCGCCATGATCCGCCAACTCGAACGCGCCGCCAGTTCCGTCGCCAGCGGCGCGGAATCCACCGCCATCACGCTGTCGGACATTCGCCAGCGCACCAATACGCTGACCGAGCACACCAGCACCGCCAAGCAGACCGCGGCGACCTTTTCGCAGGCCGCCGACAAGTTCAGCCACTCCGCCGACGGCATCAATAGCCAGGTGCGCGAGGCCGGACGGCTGGCCGACCAGGCCGGCGACGCCGCGCGCGAAGCCGGCGCCAATGTCGATCGCCTGCGCGAATCCTCCGCCGCCATCGGCAATGTCGTCAACCTGATCGCCACCATCGCCAAGCAGACCACGCTGCTGGCGCTCAACTCCACCATCGAGGCGGCGCGTGCCGGCGATGCGGGGCGCGGTTTCGCCGTGGTCGCCTCCGAGGTGAAGGCGCTGGCGGTGCAGACGCAGAACGCCACCGAAGAGATCAAGCAGAAGATCGACGCCCTGCAGCAGGACGCCGCGACATCGATCGATGCCGTGCATCGGATTTCCGCGGCGATCGATGCCATTCGCCCGGTGTTCGGCAACGTCAACCAGGCGGTGGCGGAACAGGGCGCCACCACCAGCGAGATGGCGAGCAACGCCGCCATCGCATCCAACTTCATCGCTTCGGTCGGCAACAGCGCCAGCGATATCGACGCGGCGACGCAGCAGGCCGAAACCCACGGCACCACTATGGCGCAGGCGGGCGAGGCGGTGGCGCGGTTCACCGAAAAACTCAAATCGCGTTGCGCCGTGCTGCTGCGGCGCGACGACAGCGACTGGCGCATGCGCGAGCGGCTGCCGTGTCATCTCGACATCGAGATTGCGGCCCGCGGCGGGCAGGCCCGTCTGCAGGCTCCGGTCTACGAAATCTCGCTCGAAGGCATCCTGATCTGCGGTCCGGCCGCACAGACCCTGCCGCTCGGTTCAACGCTCGCGGCAAAGCTCAGCGGCATCGGCGATTGCCAGGTCCGCTGTGTCAAGGCCACGCCCGCAGGCATGCAGGCGGAGTTCGTGGCGCCCACCGCCGCGCTGAGTAACGCCATCGAGGATGTGCTGTGGGCGATCCACGACGAGAACACCGAACTGGTGACGCGCGCCATGGAAGCCGGCGAGACGCTGAACAAGATGTTCGACGATGCGATCAACAGCCACGCCATCAGCGTCGACGATCTGTTCGATGAAAACTACGTCGAAATCCCCGGCACCAATCCGATGCAGCATCGCACCCGCTTTCTCGACTGGACCGAACGCGCGCTGCCCGCCTTCCAGGAAGCCTTCCTCGCCCGCGACAAGCGCATGACGTTCTGCGCCGTGGTCGACCGCAACGGCTACCTGCCGGTGCACAACAAGATCTATTCGCAGCCGCAACGGCCCGGCGACGTCGCATGGAACACCGCCAACAGCCGCAACCGGCGCATCTTCAACGACATGGCCGGACTGGCCGCGGGCCGCAACACGCGGTCCTACCTGATCCAGAGCTACGCCCGCGACATGGGCAATGGCGTCACCGTGATGATGCGCGAGATCGACGTGCCGCTGCGCGTGCAAGGCCGCCACTGGGGCGGCTTCCGCACGGCGTACAAATTGTAGGCAGCAACGAAACTAACAACAGCCGTCACCCTGAGGCGCCATTGCAAAGCAATGGCCTCGAAGGCGGCCGCATCCTTCGAGGCTCGCGACAAGTGTCGCTCGCATCTCAGGATGACGGCGAACACGGGCGCGTTCGCACATGTCAGATCGTCATCACCGGCACGCGGCGTTGCGCGCATCGGGCAACGCCAGAAACGTGATCGTCGCTGGCGCGAACGTCACCGCACCCGGCGCCGTCGCGCTGCCATCGAGGGACGGCAATTCATCCGTGCCGGTGAGTGCCAGCAGCAGCCCGTTGAGCCGCACCTGCGTTCCGGCAAGCTCCGTTGCATCCAGCGTGTAGCGCTGCGAGGCCAGCGGCAGCCGCAGCGTCCGCGCCACGGCGTGACCGTTGTTGATGACCAGCACCGCGACGCCGCCCGCGACATCACGCAGACAATGCGCGTAGACATGCAGGCCCGGCTGCGGCGGGACACCGGCATCGAGCACGGTCGGCCCCATCAGCCTGCGCCACAGCAGCGCGCCCCAGTAATTCGGCCGCGGCGCGAGCGTCGTCTCATCGAGCAGGCCGTAGTTGCTGGCGGCCAAGGTATTGTGCATCACCACCTGCACATGCTGCCTGGCGAGGCGACCGAGTTGATCGAGATAGCGGAACGTATCGAGGAACGCCTTGGCCCAGCGATTGCCGCCGCACGCCGCCTCGGCGGTTTCGGTGAGCCAGATCGGCTTGCCCCGCGTGAAGCGATCGTGCAGCCCGCGCTGAAACGCCAACGCCGCATCGGTGCGCGCCAGCCAGTCGTCGGAGAGCGCGTTCGCCGGCGTCGCATCGCCGCCGCAACGTTCCGACAGCGCGCCGTAATGATGATAGGAAAACACGTCGAGGCCGGAGGCTGACGCCGCAAGCCAATCGGCGCCCGACGCCGCCTGCCCGGCCAGCCCCGGCCCGAGAATTTTTATCGACGGATCGGCCCAACCGATGAAGGCGCGGAAAATCGCGAAGTCGCGGCGATAGGCACTGGCGTCGTAACCCGGCGGCAGCCCGCCGATGGTGGCGAGGTCCGGCTCGTTCATGAACTCGACGGCAGCGATGCGGCCGCCGACGCCGCGCGTGTAGCCGATCAAGCGCCGCGCCTGATCGGCGTTCCACACGCCGTTCTCGTCGCGCGCGCCACGGCTCACCGCGAACGACGTCACGATCTCGGCATCGACGGCTTGCGCGAAATCCACCACGTCGTGCCATTGCTGCCGCGTCAGCACGCCGTTGAAACCATCCGGCGGCACCTGCAAGGCGTTGTCGCTATCGGCGAAGTAAGTGGAATTGGCCCAGGTGCCGCTGATCCGCACATAGGCCGGACCCAGCGCCGCCGCGAGCCGACGCAACCGCGCGTTGGTCAAATTGATCGGCGCGCGATAGGCGAACAGCCGCGATGCCGCGTCGTCGACGCGCTCCGGTCCCGCTGTCGCTGCCGACGACGCATCGTAAGGCTTCCAGAAACGGCCGCCGGTGACTTCGACCATCTCGACGTTGTAGGACTGGAAGCGCGCATCGACGCTGCCAACGCGCGACATGCTGGACGGTGCGAGCGACAACTCGGCGGCAAACCCCGGCGCGGCCAGCAGCATCGCTCCGACACAGACGGCGAGTATGCGACACCGGCGCCAGCGAATGCGCATCAGCGGCACGCTCCCGATTGGCAGCAGCCTCGACATGGCCCCGATGTTAGAGCGGCTTGTCGGCGAGCGAAAGCAGGCTCAGGCCGCGTCAGGCGTCCGCGGTCTGTTTCGCCCAGAACGTCGGCACCGCGCGCTCGAGCCGGCCGCCGACACGCACCGGCGCAACCCGGATCGCGAGCCCGGTGGCATCGTCGGTCTCGACCGCGATGCCGCTCATCGTCGCTTCGCCGGTGGCCGGCTCGAAGCGCGCCGAGGGAATTCCGGTGGTGAAGCGTCGCAGCGGTTCTTCCTTGTTCATGCCGATGATCGAATCGTAATCGCCGGTCATGCCGGCATCGGTCATGTAGGCGGTGCCGCCCGGCAGGATCTGGTGATCGGAGGTCGGGATATGCGTATGCGTGCCGACCACAAGGCTGGCGCGGCCATCGCAGAAATGCCCCGCGCCCTGCTTCTCGCTAGTCGCCTCGCAATGGAAATCGACGACGATGGCGTCGGCGCCGCTGCGCAGCGGACAGGCTTCGATCTCGCGGTCGATCATCGCGAACGGATCGTCCACCGGCTCCATGAACAAGCGTCCCAGCGCATTGATGACCAGCGCGCGGCGGCCGCGCTTGGTGTCGATCAGCGCCGCGCCGCGACCGGGCGTGCCGGGCATGTAATTGATCGGGCGGATCAGGCGCGGTGCGCGTTCGATGAACACCAGCGCCTCTTTCTGATTCCACGAATGATTGCCGAGCGTCACCGCATCGGCACCCGCATCGAGAAAATCGTTGTAGATCGCTTCGGTGATGCCGAAACCGCCGGCGGCATTCTCACCATTGACGATGGCGAGTTCGATGTTCCAGTCGGCGATGGCTTTGGGAAGATGCTCGACAATCGCGTCGCGGCCGCTTCGCCCGACCACGTCGCCAACAAACAGAATGCGCAATTGACCTAACTCCGCAGATCGATGCTCTCGACATCCGTCAATACGAGATCGAGCACCGCGTCATGATGTGATGCCGGAACAGTTTCGACCTCCTGTATGGCAAATGCAACACCCGCTGCGACGATTGTCGTTGCGGCACGCAGCTTTTGCAGGGTGCGGTCGTAGTAGCCGCCGCCGTAACCGATGCGATGGCCGATGCGGTCGAACGCGGCAAGCGGCACCAGCAGGATATCGGGCACGACGTTGCCGATATGATCTTCCGGATGACTCGTGCCGAACGGACCCGCCACCAGCGCATCATTCGCCTGCCAAGCACGAAACAGCAGCGGGGCATCGCGCGCCACGACCACCGGCAGAGCGAGATGCGCGCCGCGCGCGGCAAGCGCGTGCATCAGTGGGCGCGGATCGATCTCGCCGCGCATCGGCATGTAACCGGCAACCACGGTGCCGGGCTTGATGTCGAACGCTGCGTCGTGCATCGCGAGACGCTGCGCGGCAGCCTCGCGCTGTGCAGCGCTCAATGTGTCGCGTTTTGCAATTGCAGTGGCGCGTATTGTGTTTTTGTCGATCGACATTGGCCCCGCCGTCATGCCCGGCCTTGTGCCGGGCATCCACGTCTTCTTCGTCGGCGCACACTAAAGACGTGGGTGGCCGGGACAAGCCCGGCCACGACGACGTCGTGATATTGCAAAAAGGAAAGTGCGAAGCCGCGATGGCCGTTGGAGCGCTCGATCCCGGAGTTCCCTACGAAAGTAGGTGGGCACCATATGTCCGGGTCCACGGACCCGGCCAGGGACAGTTCCCTAAAGGATCGATAAGGCCCCGGGGATATATGGCTCCTGACGCGCGACGCAGCTTCGCCACGCCAATGTAATGGCGATGATGCACAGATGCCAGCCTCCATCCGACCCATGGCCCGACTCTCCCCTTGAGGCGGAGGGAGAGGGTGAACGCGCTCGACGCCGCCCGAACTTTCGCGAGACGGCCTCCCCGCGACGGAAGACCTCAACCTGAGGGCGACCGCTCGGTCGCGTCGCGAAGGATGAGCTGCACGGCCTCACTTGGCCTCGCATAGCCTCGCATAGCCTCACTTGGCCTCCCGCGGCATTATGGTTCGAGACGCGCTACGCGCTCCTCGCCACGAGGGGCGCGGCCGGACATGACGCGGAAGAAAATGTTCACAAGCGATTGAAAATCGCTAGCCGATCGCGATGCCGCCGCCGACGGTCCGATTGAGCACCTGCGTCGTCTTCTCGATGCGTTCGGCTGCGGCATTCAACGCATTGGCCACCGCCGTTTGCGTGGCGCGCGTACGCTCCGCCGAAGCGATACGGACATCGCGCAACGCTTCGAGTTCCTCCTCCAGCGCGCGGATGCGCTGGCTGGCATCCATCAATTCATCGCTCACCGTCAGCGCCGCCATCACCGTCAGCCGCGCGTCGCCGATCTCGCCGAACTTGCCGCGCAGATTGCCGATGCGCGCCTCGAAACTCTCGGCGAGTTTCAGCAGCCGCACCTCCTGCCCTTCTTCGCAGGCCATGCGATACTGGCGACCGTTGATGGTGACGCTGATGTGGCTCATGGCTTGTCACCCTCCTCTTCCTCGAGCACATCGCGAATGCTGCCGATCGCGGCATCGAGCCGCTCGGCGATCTCGCGATTGGCGCGTTCGAGTTTGCGCGAGCGCACCAGCGTGCCATCGAGTTCATCGGCCAGCCGCGAACGATCCGCGCCGAGTGCCTGGATGCGATTGGCCAGTTCCTCTTCGTCACGGTCGGCATCGCGCCGCCGCTCGACGGCACTTTCCAGCGCGTCGAGCGCCGCCACCAGGCGACGGGTCGCATGCTCGATGTCGGCAGAACCGTTGGTTCCCGCCTCATCGTTGTTCAAATGACCGTGCGACCGGTTGTTCATGACGCTCCGCGTATTTCCACAGGCTCGATGCCTGCCGGCAAAAGCCGCGACCCGGCAAGCGTTTAGACCCTGAAATTTACGTGGCAAGGCAGCCCAGCGCAATGTCGCTCAGCAGCTATGCACCACAATCCATGCCGATGCCACCTGCATCGCCCCACGAGGCTTGCGACGCCCCTTGGACTCACTGGGTGATGGGTGCTAATCAGCCCCTGCTCACCAAAAATGCGTGCAATGGCGGCAACCTCCCGCGTGGCCGTCCCCGAAACCGTTCAAACTTCAGGCAAAGCCGATGACAACTGGCGTCGATCACACCCATATGGCCAACGCGATTCGTGCGCTCGCGATGGATGCCGTGGAAAAGGCCAAATCCGGCCACCCTGGCCTGCCGATGGGCGCCGCCGACGTCGCCACCGTGCTGTTCAGCAAATTCCTCAAGTTCGATGCCGCCGATCCGCATTGGCCGGATCGCGACCGTTTCATCCTGTCGGCCGGCCACGGCTCGATGCTGCTCTATGCGTTGCTGTACCTGACCGGCAACAAGGAGGTCACGCTCGACCAGATCAAGAACTTCCGCCAGCTCAATTCGAAGACGCCGGGACACCCGGAGAACTTCATCACCTCGGGCGTCGAGACCACCACCGGCCCGCTCGGACAAGGCGTGGCGACCTCGGTCGGTTTCGCGCTGGCGGAGCGGCTGCTGGCGGCGGAATTCGGCGGCGACGTCGTCGATCACTACACCTACGTCCTGTGCTCGGACGGCGACCTGATGGAAGGCATCAGCCATGAGGCCATCGCGCTGGCCGGGCATCTCAAGCTCAACAAGCTGATCTTCCTCTATGACGACAACGGCATCACCATCGACGGCCCGATCACGCTGACCGACAATGTCGATCAGGTGGCGCGCTTCAAGGCGCATGGCTGGAACGCCCGGCAGATCGACGGCCATGATCCGAAGGCCATCGCCAACGCCATCCGCCGCGCCCAGAAGTCGGACCGGCCATCGCTGATCGCCTGCAAGACCACCATCGGTTTCGGCGCGCCGCATAAAGCCGGTACCTCGAAGGCGCACGGCGAGCCGCTCGGCGCCGACGAACTCGCCGCGACCAAGAAGGCGCTCGGCTGGAACCACGGCCCGTTCGAGATTCCCGACGATATCCTCAACGCCTGGCGCCGCGTCGGCAAACGCGGCAGGCGCATCAACAACGACTGGCGCAAGCGGCTTGCCGCCAAGCCGGAAGACCAGCGCAGCGAATTCCAGCGCCGCGTCATCGATCGCACGCCACCGAAAAATCTCGACGAGGTGATCCGCAAGCTGAAGGACAAGCTGGTCGCCGAACCGCCGACCATTGCGACACGCAAGGCCAGCGAACTGGCGCTCGACGTGCTGGTGCCGGCGATGCCGGAACTGCTGCTCGGCTCCGCCGACCTGACGCCGTCCAACAACACCCGCACCAAGGGCCTGAAAGAGGTGCAGCCCGGCCAATACGATGGCCGCTACATCCATTACGGCATTCGCGAGTTGGGCATGGCGGCGGCGATGAACGGCCTCGCGCTGCACGGCGGCTTCGCCCCGGCCGGCGGCACCTTCCTGTGCTTCACGGATTACGCCCGCCCGGCGATGCGCATCTCGGCGCTGGCGCACATTCAGGTGGTCTACATCATGACCCACGACTCGATCGGGCTCGGCGAGGACGGCCCGACGCACCAGCCGGTCGAACATATCGCGGCGCTGCGGGCTATGCCGAACATGCGGGTGTTCCGTCCGGCCGATGCGGTGGAAACCGCCGAGTGCTGGCAGCTGGCGCTGGAGCGCCCCAAGGGACCGACGGTGCTGGCGCTGTCGCGGCAGAACCTGACGCCGGTGCGGACCCAGGCCGACGCCACCAATCGCTGCGCCCACGGCGGCTACGAACTGGTCGCCGCCAACGGCGAGGCCAAAGTGTCGATCTTCGCCACGGGTTCGGAAGTCGAGATCGCGGTGGCGGCGCAGAAGCAGCTTGTCGAGCGCGGCATCGCTGCCCGCGTCGTCTCGGTACCGTCGCTCGAACTGCTGCTTGAACAGCCGGACGACCGTAAACGGACCATCATCGGCAATGCACCCGTCAAGGTTGCGGTGGAAGCCCAGGTCCGGTTCGGTTGGGATGCCGTGATCGGCCCGGACGGCGGCTTCATCGGCATGCACAGCTTCGGCCACAGCGCCCCGGCAAAGGACCTCTACAAGCACTTCGGCATCACCGCCGAAGCCGTCGTCGAGGCCGCCGTGACGCGGCTGAAAAGCTAGTTGAAAGGCCAGTAACCGTATCGACTAACGCTATCGGAACAATTGCCATATGACGCATTGCAACGATGGCTCATTCAGGGCATGAAACCGCCCAGAACATCGACGTATTGAACGTTCGGAAGGAGATATTTGAATGGCAGTCCGGGTCGCGATTAACGGGTTTGGCCGCATCGGCCGCAACATCCTGCGGGCCATCTACGAGTCCAACCGCAAGGATATCGAGGTGGTCGCCATCAACGATCTCGGCCCGGTCGAGACCAATGCCCATCTGCTCCGCTTCGACTCCGTCCACGGCCGCTTCCCGCACGAGGTGAAGGTCGAGGGCGACAGCATCGTCATCGGCAAGAACAAGATCAAGGTCACCGCCGAGCGCGATCCGTCGAAGCTGCCGTGGAAGGACCTCGGCGTCGATATCGCGATGGAATGCACCGGCATCTTCACCGCCAAAGACAAGGCCTCGGCCCACCTCACCGCAGGCGCCAAGCGCGTGCTGGTCTCGGCCCCCGCCGACGGCGCCGACATGACGGTGGTCTATGGCGTCAACCACGACAAGCTGACCAAGGATCACGTCGTGGTGTCGAACGGTTCCTGCACCACCAACTGTCTCGCCCCGGTGGCGAAGGTCATCAACGATCTCGTCGGCATCGAGACCGGCTTCATGACCACGATCCACGCCTACACCGGCGACCAGCCGACGCTCGACACCATGCACAAGGATCTCTACCGCGGCCGCGCCGCGGCGATGTCGATGATCCCGACCTCGACCGGCGCCGCCAAGGCGATCGGCCTGGTGCTGCCGGAACTCAAGGGCAAGCTCGACGGCGTCGCCATCCGCGTGCCGACGCCGAACGTCTCGGTGATCGATCTCAAGATCGTCGCCAAGAAGGAAACCACCGCCAAGGAGATCAACGAGGCGATGAAGCGCGCCGCGGCGCAGGAGCTGAAGGGCATCCTCGGCACCACCGACGCGCCGAACGTCTCGATCGACTTCAATCACGACCCGCACTCCTCGACGTTCCACATCGACCAGACCAAGGTGATGAACGGCACGCTGCTGCGCGTGCTGTCGTGGTACGACAACGAATGGGGCTTCTCCAACCGCATGGGCGACACCGCCGTGGCGATGGGCAAGCTGATCTAACTCTGAATTGCACTGTCATGGCCGGGCCCCAGCGCGAAGTTCGCTTCGCCCGGATGTCCCGGCCATCCACGTTCTGAAAGCCGTCAAAAAGGCAGCGTGGATACTTTGGGAACAACCCGAACATGACACAGGAAGCGCTAGATGAAACAATTCCGCACTCTCGATGATGCCAACGTCAAAGGCCAGCGCGTGCTCGTGCGCGTCGACCTCAACGTGCCGATGGACAACGGCCGCGTCACCGACACCACCCGGCTCGATCGCATCGCGCCGACCATCACCGAGATCGCGGACAAGGGCGGCAAGGTCATCCTGCTGGCGCATTTCGGCCGACCCAAGGGCCGTGATGCCAAGGATTCGCTGAAGCCGGTCGCTGCCGAACTGGCGAAAGTCATCAAGAGGCCTGTCGGATTTGCCGACGACTGCATCGGCGATGTGGCCGAGAAGGCTGTCGCGGCGATGAAGGACGGCGAGATTCTCTGCCTGGAAAACACCCGCTTCCACAAGGAAGAGGAAAAGAACGATCCGGCGTTCGTCGCCGCGCTGGCCAAGCTCGGCGACATCTGGGTCAACGATGCATTCTCGGCGGCGCACCGTGCCCACGCCTCGACCGAAGGCCTCGGCCACAAGCTGCCGGCCTATGCCGGGCGCACCATGCAGGCCGAACTCGACGCGCTGAACAAGGCGCTCGACGCACCGACCAAGCCGGTGATCGCCATCATCGGCGGCGCCAAGGTCTCGACCAAGATCGACCTGCTGGAGAACCTCGTCAGCAAGGTCGACGCGCTGGTGATCGGCGGCGGCATGGCCAACACCTTCCTGCACGCGCAGGGTTACGGCATCGGCAAGTCGCTGGCCGAGAAGGATCTCGCGGCGACGGCACTGCGCATTCTGGAGAAGGCGGAAGCCGCCAACTGCGCCATCATCCTGCCGGTCGACGCAACGGTGGCCTATCACTTCGCCGCCAACGCGCCTTCGCACGCCTACGGCCTCGATGCGATCCCGGCCGACGGCATGATCCTCGACGTCGGCCCGCAATCGATCGAGCGCATTCATGCCGCCATCGACGACGCCGCGACATTGGTGTGGAACGGCCCGGTCGGCGCGTTTGAGCTAACGCCGTTCGATCGCGGCACCGTGGTGGCGGCGAAATACGCCGCCCAGCGCACCAAGCTCGGCAAGCTGGTGTCGGTCGCCGGCGGCGGCGACACCGTGGCGGCGCTCAATCACGCCGGCGTTGCCCACGACTTCACTTACGTCTCGACCGCGGGCGGCGCATTCCTCGAATGGATGGAAGGCAAGCCGCTGCCCGGCGTCGAGGTGCTGCGGACAAAATGACGCCCGCCCTACCTTTGCCGCCCATGACGCTTTAAAAGGGCGACATCGTGCGCGGCAAGCGGCCGCGGAACTTATTTTGACACTGCCATTATCTCGAATTCGACACTTTGATTTCTTCATTTCGTAGCAGACGCACGCAGGAGACCTCGATGAACCTCGCTGACCTCAACAAAGTGGCTCAGGCCATGGTGGCCCCCGGCAAGGGCATTCTCGCCGCCGACGAATCCTCCGGCACTATCAAGAAACGGTTCGACGCCATCAATGTCGAATCCACCGAGGATAATCGCCGCGACTATCGCGAGATGCTGTTCCGCTCCAAGGAAGCGATGACCAAGTACATCTCCGGCGTCATCCTCTACGACGAAACCATCTGGCAGAAGGCCAAGGACGGCACGCCGCTGGTCAAGCTAATCGAACAGGCCGGCGCCATTCCCGGCATCAAGGTCGACGAAGGCACCCAGGCGCTGCCGGGCTGCCCCGGCGAACTCGTCACCGTCGGCCTCGACAAACTCGCCGAGCGGCTGAAGAAGTACTACGAGCAGGGTGCGCGCTTCGCCAAGTGGCGCGCGGTGATCGATATCGCCGACGGCATTCCGAGCATGACCGCGATCCACGTCAACGCCCACGCGCTGGCGCGCTACGCCGCGCTGTGCCAGGCCGCGCAGATCGTGCCGATCGTCGAGCCGGAAGTGCTGATGGACGGCGATCACGACATCGACCGCTGCTATGACGTGACGCAGCGCGTGCTCAACAAGACGTTCCAGGAACTCCGCGTGCAGCGCGTTGCGCTGGAAGGCATGATCCTCAAGCCGAACATGGCGATCTCCGGCAAGAAGGCCAAGACCCGCGCCGGTGTCGAGGAAGTCGCCGAGAAGACGGTGCGGCTGCTCAAGAGCTGCGTCCCGGCAGCGGTGCCCGGCATCGCCTTCCTGTCCGGCGGCCAGAGCGACGAGGAAGCCACCGCGCATCTCGACGCCATGAACCGCATCGGCAATCTGCCGTGGAAGCTGACCTTCTCCTACGGCCGCGCGCTGCAGGCCGCGCCGCAGAAGGCGTGGTCCGGCAAGGCCGACAATGTCGGCGCAGGCCAGCAGGCCTTCACGCATCGCGCCCAGATGAACGGCCTGGCCAGCAAGGGCGAGTGGAAGGCCGACCTGGAAAAGAAGAAGGCGGCGTAAGATATTGCCGAACTCACGCGGAGTTGGCGAACAATCCATCTCGCCACCTCGACGCGGCACGAATACGACGGCGTCATCCTGAGGTGCGAGCCGCAAAAGCGGCGAGCCTCGAAGGATGACGCCGTCGCCCTTCGAGGGCTATGCTATCGCATAGCCACCTCAGGGTGACGGTTCCAAATCAAGCATCGATTCAGACGTCTCAGGCACATCCATGTCCGCGAAAACAGCTCCCTCCCGCCCGGCGCCGCGATTGTATCTCGCGACTCCGCTCGTGGACGATCCGGTGGCGCTGGTTGCCTCGCTGCCCAAGCTGCTGGCGGCTGCCGATGTCGCGGCGGTGCTGCTGCGGCTCACAGAGACCGATCCGCGCACCATGCTGGCGTGCATTAAGGTGCTGGCGCCGGCGGTGCAGAACGCCGGTGCGGCGCTGCTGCTCGATGGTCATGCGGATCTCGTCGCGCGCGGCGGCGCCGACGGCGCGCATCTCAATGGCGTCGATGCCATGCAGGAGGGATTGCCGAGCCTCAAACCTGACCGCATCGTCGGCGTTGGCGGCCTGTTCACCCGGCACGATGCGATGATCGCCGGCGAAGCCGGTGCCGATTACGTGCTGTTCGGCGAGCCAGATGCGCAGGGCCAGCGGCCGTCCACGGAGGCCATCGCCGAGCGGCTGCAATGGTGGGCGGAACTGTTCGAGCCGCCGTGCGTCGGCTATGCCGCGAACCGCGACGAAGCCGGCGAATTCGCGGCAGCTGGCGCAGATTTTATCCTTGTCGGCGATTGCATTTGGACCGATCAAGCAGGTCCGGCCGCGGCGCTCGCGGCCGTGGGCCACGCCATCAGGAAGGGTTATGCAGAGTCGGGACAGCTCAAAGCAGCACGGGACTAGGGCCGCGATGAACGCCCTCCGTCTTGTCGTGAGCCTGACCTGCTGCGCGATGCTGGCGACCGGAGCCAGCGCGCAGATTTCGCTGGTGCCGCCTGCGGCGAAGCCGGCGCCGGCCGCAAGCAAGCCGACGCCCCCGAAGCCGAGGAAACACACGCCGCTGAAGAAGCCCGCTGAAGCCGCCAAGAAGCCGGCCGCGTCGCAGGCTGCACCGGACGCCGCCAAGAAATCCGGCAACGATTCCGACAATGCCGCGGCCTCCGCGAAGGACGATCCCAACATCGATCTGGTCTACGGCGCCTACCAGCGCGGATTCTATCGCACCGCCTTCGACCTCGCGACCAAGCGCGCCACCGAGAAGAACGATTCGACGGCGATGACCATGCTCGGCGAACTCTACGCCAACGGCCAGGGCGTCAAGCGCAACTACGCCAAGGCCATCGAATGGTACAAGAAAGCTTCCGACCTCGGCGATCGCGAGGCGATGTTCGCGCTGGCGATGCTGCGCATCGACGGGCGCGGCGGCTCGCCCAACCGCGAAGAGGGCGCCAAGCTGCTGGCGTCGTCTGCCAAGCTCGGCGACCCCAAGGCCGCCTACAATCTGGCGATGCTCTATCTCGACGGGCAAACGCTGCCGCAGAACTTCAAGCGCGCCGCCGAACTGCTGCGCGTCTCCGCCGATGCCGGCAACGCCGATGCGCAATATGCGCTGGCGACCTTCTACAAGGAAGGCACCGGCGTCGAGAAGGATCTGGAGAAATCCGTCCGCCTGCTGCAGGCGGCGGCGCTTGCCGGCAACGTCCCGGCCGAGGTCGAATACGCCATCGCGCTGTTCAACGGCAGCGGCACCAGCAAGAACGAAGCCGCTGCGGTGTCTCTGCTGCGCAAGGCGGCCCGGCAAAACAACGCCATCGCGCAAAATCGCCTGGCGCGGCTGCTGGTGCTGGGTCAGGCCGTGCCGATGGACAAGATCGAAGGCCTGAAATGGCACATCGTGGCCAAAACCTCCGGTAAAGGCGACTTGATGCTCGACGAGGCACTGGCGCAACTCAGCCCCGAGGATCGCGCCAAGGCCGAAGCCGCGGCCGCCAAATGGCTCGGCACCAAACCGAACAGCCCTTGACGGCGGCGACCCCGCAGGGCACCCAATCCGTCCCGGCCATTCAGGCCATCTTGAGTTTGTGATTATGCTGCATTCCGCCCTCATCAACGTCATGATCAAAGCCGCGCGCCGTGCCGGACGCAGCTTGAGCCGCGATCTCGGTGAGATCGAGAATCTTCAGGTGTCGCTGAAGGGTCCGGCCAATTTCGTCAGCGCCGCCGACAAGCGCGCCGAGGAGATGCTCTACAGCGATCTCACCAAGGCGCGGCCCGGCTACGGCTTCATCGGCGAGGAAGGCGGCACCCGCGAGGGCCAGGACAAGACCCACACCTGGATCGTCGATCCGCTCGACGGCACCACCAATTTCCTGCACGGCATTCCGCAATTCGCCATCTCGATCGGCTTGCAACGCGAGGGCACGGTGATTGCAGGCGTGATCTACAATCCCGCCACCGACGAGCTCTACATCGCCGAGCGCGGCAAGGGCGCGTTCCTCAACGACACCCGGCTGCGCGTCGCCGCGCGCAAGGAACTGAAGGATTGCGTCGTCGCCTGCGGGCTCCCGCATATCGGCCGTGGCGACCACGAGTTGTCACGCCGCGAAATGGCGGCGTTGCAAACGCGCGTCGCCGGCCTGCGCCGCTTCGGCGCGGCCTCGCTCGATCTGGCTTACGTCGCCGCCGGTCGCCTCGACGGCTACTGGGAACGCAACCTGAAGCCATGGGACATGGCGGCGGGCATGATCCTGATCCGCGAGGCCGGTGGCGTTGTCAGCGATATTCAGACTCCGGGCGATCCGCTGGTCTCGGGCGACGTGGTGTGCGGCAACGAGACCATCCACGCCGCGCTGACCAACATTCTGCGACCGCTGGTGAAGTAGACGGCGGCTCTTCCCTTCTCCCCTTGCGGGAGAAGGTGGCGCGAACGAAGTCCGTGCCGGATGAGGGGTGAAGTCGTTAGCGAAAAGCTCTCACACGCGAAGACCCCTCACCCGGTTTCTCGCTTCGCTCGAAACCACCCTCTCCCGCAAGGGGAGAGGGGGGATCGTGCCGTCACCCTGAGGTGCGAGCCACATCGTGGCGAGCCTCGAAGGGCGACGGCCACGGCTCATGTCATTTCCGCCATCCTTCGAGGCTCGCTTCGCTCGCACCTCAGGATGACGACATTCCGTTCAACCAGCTCCGCGTTACTCCGCCGGCGACGCCTGCGCCGATGCGAGGCTCGTGGTTTCCGCCTTGCCCTCATCGCGCGCGGCGCGCGAGAACAGCCGCTGGATCGACACGAAGAACACCGGCACCATCAACAGCGCGAGAATGACCACAGCGATCATGCCGCCCATCACGCCGGTGCCGAGCGCCTGCTGGCTCTGCGCGCCGGCGCCACTGGCGATCACCATCGGCAGCACGCCGCAGACGAAGGCCAGGCCGGTCATGACGATCGGCCGAAAGCGCAAGTGACAGGCCTCCAGCGTCGCCGCCATCAATGACTTGCCCTCCGCGCGCAAATCCTTGGCGAACTCGATGATGAGAATGGCATCCTTGGCCGCGAGACCGATGATCGTGACGAGGCCCACGGTGAAATAAACGCCGTTCGGCAGATCGCGCAATGTCGAGGCGAGCACCGCGCCGACCATGCCGAGCGGGATCGTCAGCAGCACCGCCAGCGGAATGGTCCAGCTCTCGTAAAGCGCCGCGAGGCAGAGGAACACCACGAGGATCGACAACGCCAGCAGCAATGGCGCCTGCGAACCCGACAACTTCTCCTGCAACGACTGGCCGGTCCACTCGTAGCCGAAGCCACGCGGCAACAAGCCCGCGAGCCGCTCCATTTCCTTGATGGCATCGCCCGAGGTGAAGCCGGGCCTGGCCTCACCGCTGATCCGCACAGCCGGATAGTAGTTGAATCCGACGATCTGCGTCGGGCCGCGCGCCCATTCGATGGTAGCGAAGGACGACAGCGGCACCACCTGCCCGCGCGCATTCTTGACGTTATAGTTGAGAATGTCGTCGGCATTCATGCGGTCGTGCGAATCCGCCTGCACGATGACGCGCTGCATGCGCCCGCGATTGGGGAAGTCGTTGATGTAGGCCGAGCCGAGATTGGTCGAGATGGTGTTGTTGATATCCTCGAAGGTGATGCCGAACGCGCTCGCCTTCTCGCGGTCGATTGTCAGATTGACCACCGGCGCCTCCGGCAGACCTTCGACGAACACCTTCTGCAGCACCGGGCTGGCATTGGCATCCGCCACCAGCTTGTTGGCCGCATCGCGCAGGGCGCGATAACCCTTCTGGCCGCGATCCTGCAAGCGGAAGCTGAAGCCCGAGGAGTTGCCGAGGTTGTCGATCGGCGGCGGCTGCAACGCCGAGATCTTGGCGTCGCGCAAGCCTTCCATGTGCTTGTTGATGTCGTTGACGATGGCAGCCGCGGAATCTTTCTTGCCGCGTTCCGACCAGTCCTTCAGCGTGATGAACGCCTGAGCGGTGTTCATGCCCTGCCCGAGGAAGCTGAAGCCGGTGAGGAAGGTGACGTCCTTGATGCCCTCGCGCTTGGCCAGATAATGCTCGACGGCCTTCACTGCTGCCTCTGTGCGGGCGAAGGAGGAATCCGCCGGCGTCTGCACGTCGGTGGTGATGAAGCCCTGATCGTCTACCGGCAGGAAGCCCGCCGGCATCCGTACGAAAGCCCAGCCGAGTCCCGCGAGCAAAATCGCGTAGATGACCATCAAGCGTCCGGTGCGCTTCAACGACCAGCCGACGACGCTGGTGTAGCGGTTGCGCGTGCTTTCCAGCCCGCGATTGAACAGGCCGAAAAAGCCGCGCCGCGCATGGGCGTGCCCGGCCTGCACCGGCTTGAGCAGGGTGGCGCACAGCGCCGGCGTCAGCGACAGCGCCAGCAGCGCCGAAAAGCCGATCGCCGCCACCATGGTCACCGAAAACTGGCGGTAGATGATGCCGACCGAGCCGGGGAAGAACGCCATCGGCACGAACACCGCTGCCAGCACCGTGGTGATACCGACGATGGCGCCGGTGATCTGAGACATCGCCTTGCGCGTCGCTTCCTTCGGCGGCAGGCCCTCCTCCGCCATGATGCGTTCGACGTTCTCGACCACGACGATGGCGTCGTCGACCAGGATGCCGATCGCCAGCACCATGCCGAACATCGTCAGCATGTTGATGGAGTAACCGAACATCAGTAGCGTCGCGCAGGTGCCGAGCAACGCCACCGGCACCACGATGGTGGGAATGATGGTGTAGCGGAAGTTCTGCAGGAACAGGAACATCACCAGGAACACCAGCACCACCGCCTCGATCAGCGTGTGCACCACCTTCTCGATGGAGGCTTTCACAACCGGCGTGATGTTGTAGGGAATCTCGTACTTGATGTTGGCCGGGAAGAACTTCGACAGTTCCTTCATCTTGGCTTCGACCGCGCTGGCGGTCGCCAGCGCATTGCCGGTCGGCGACATCAGCACCGAGAGGCCGGCCGCCGGTTTGCCGTTCAGCCGCGTGGTGAACTGATAGCCCATGCCGCCGATCTCGATGCGGGCGACGTCGCGCAGCCGCACCGTCGAACCGTCGGCATTGGCGCGCAGCACGATGCTGCCGAACTCGTCGGGCGAGCCGAGCTGGCCCTTCACCAGCACCAGCGCCGAGACTTTCTGGTCCTTGTTGCTTGGCTCGGCGCCGACGCTGCCGGAGGCGACCTGCGCATTTTGCGCATTGATCGCCTTGGTGACGTCATCGGCGGTGAGATTGAAGCCGACCAGTTTCTCGGGATCGATCCAGATTCGCAACGATTGCTCGGTGGAATACAGCGTTGCGCGGCCGACGCCGGGGATGCGGCGGATTTCGCCCAGCACGTTACGCACCATGAAGTCGCCGAGCGCAACCTCATCGCGGCTGCCGTCGGTCGAGCGCAGCGTGATGATCTGCAGCACGGCGCTGGAGGCTTCTTCGATCAGGATACCCTGCTGCAGCACCGCGCGCGGCAGCCGCGACTCGATGCGCTTGATGCGGTTCTGGACGTCCACCGATGCCATCTCGACATCGGTGCCGGGCTGGAAGAACGCCGTGATTTCCACCTGTCCCAGCGAGTCGCTGGTGGACTCGAAACTCAGGATGCCGTTGGCGCCGTTGAGTTCCTCTTCGATCAGCCGCGTGACGCTGTTATAGAGGTTCTCCGGCGACGCGCCGGGGTAACTGGTCGAAACCGAGATCGACGGCGGCGCGATGATCGGATACTGCGCCACCGCCAGCAGCGGAATGGAGATCGCGCCGATCAAGCAGATGAACAGCGCTACGACCCAGGCGAAGATCGGCCTATCGATGAAAAATGCAGGCATGGCGGATCAATCGCGCGCCGACGTCTGCGTCACCTTGACGTCCGGCGCAATCGCAACCTCGTTGAGCGGCTGCGGTTTCACCACATCGCCAACAGCGAATTTCTGAAAGCCTTCGACGACGACGCGATCGCCCATTTGCAAGCCGTCGCTGACCAGCCACTTGCCGGCCTGAATGCTGCCCGTGCGCACCGGCTGCGCGACAACGCGATTATCCGGCTTGATGACGTAAACCTCACTGCCGCCGTCGGCACTGCGCTGCACAGCCTGCTGCGGCATGGCGATGGCATCGGAGTCGATGCCTTGCTCGATCAGTACGCGGACATACATGCCCGGCAGCAATTCACCGTGCGGATTGGGGAACTCGCCGCGCAACGTCACCTGCCCGGTGTCGGCATTGACCTTGGCATCGGAGAACAACAGCTTGCCGGTATGCGAATAGATACCGTCGTCGACGACGAGGCGGATCTTGGCCGCGCCGGGTTCGATCTGCTCGAGATCGCCACGCACAAAGGCGCGGCGCAGCTTGTTGAGGTCGCTCACGGACTGGGTGAAGTCGGCATAGATCGGATCGAGCTGCTGGATCGATGCGAGGCTCGTGGTGTCGTTGGGCACCACCAGCGCGCCTTCACTGACCAGCGCGGCACCGATGCGGCCGTTGATCGGTGCACGGATCGTGGCGTAATCGAGATTCAGCCGCGCTTTGGCGACGTCGGCCTTTCGCGCGGCGACGTCGGCCTCGGCCTGACGCTTCGCGGCAATGGCGGTTTCGTTCTGCGCTTCCGACGAGACGTTCTGATGCGTCAAGGTCGCGATACGGTTGGCGTGACGTTCGGCCTGATCCAGCACTGCCTCGGCTTTGGCGAGCGCGGCCTGCTGCGCCATCAACTCAACTTCGAACGGTTTCGGATCGATCTTATAGAGCGGATCACCGGCCTTAACGTCGCTGCCCTGATGGAACAGGCGCTCGACAATGATGCCGGAGACCTGCGGCCGCACATCGGCGATGCGTGTCGGCGCGATACGACCCGGCAATTCCCGCACCACAGCGAACGGCTGCGGCTTGACGGTAACGAAGCTGACATCGGGCGGCGTGGCGGGCGCAGCGGCGACAGCAGAAGCCGGCTCGTCGCATGCGGCCAGCATCGGGCTGATTGCAGCCAACAATGCCAGCGCCATACCTGCTCGCAGACTCGATCGCTTTGTCGGTTCCATTATCGTGCAGTCCTATTCCGTTTGGATACGAATCGAACGAGCTGCGGCAGCGCTTGCTGCGCAGTCAGATGCAATTCAAACTCTGACGTCATTTGATTTCGCAAAAGTAACGCAGCGGGACCGCGGCGCAACATTTTCCGCGGCGGCGCAATGCCACAGCTCGTTATGGTGTTGAAGTCGCAACGACTTTGCAGGACTCACTTAATTGTGAGTCCGCGTGAACAGCGAGCTCAAGACAATCGCAAGAGTTCCCGCGCGCGTTTGTCGCGCTCTACTGCAAAAGATTTGTGCGCACTGAATTGAAATCGCACACAGGTTCTGAATCGTCGCATCAACATGACCAATCTGTAATGTGGCGCATCGCCGCGCGACGATGTTGCACCGACCTGAATGCGCTATTTGAGCGCTTCGCAGACGCTGCGCTGCACCGGTTCAGGCGCACGGCCAGTGCGATGATTGATGTGCGACCACCACGCCGCGAGCGACGCATAATCGCACGGCAACTTCACGCACATGCCTTCGACATAGCTGATCCAGTCGGCGAAGCGGAAGGCCGGCACGGGCACGACCACCGGCACATCGGCGCGCAACGCGTGCTCGATGAGTTGCGCCAGACCGCGCCCTTGCTGCTCCTGCCGCCCGAAGCGATTGGCGATCAACAGGTCGGCGCCGCGATCCACCGCCGTCATCATCTCGCGCCGCACCTGCGCCAGCCTGTCGAGATCAAGCCGGCGTCCGCTCGTATACTCGGCCTGATCCTGGAACAGATCGACATCCGCGCCGGTGTGAATCATCCAGGCCGGCAACATCGCCGCACCGGCATCGTGATGGCCGCGCTGCACCAGACCGACCGGCCGCAAGCCGCGCGCCTGCAGGCTTACCGCGAACTTCAGCAACACGCTGTCCGGGCCCTGGCCGGCTTGATAAACCAGCGCCGCCAGTTCGCATTGTGCGTCGAACGTCGAAATCTCGGTCATGACGCTCCTCGGCGTCGCCGCCCGTGCGGCGGGCGTTGATCGGCTTTCGTTATATTCTTCCATATACGACGATGCTATACACTATAGATCGGCTCGTCATCCGGCATTCTGGATTCGCTATAAAGCGGCGGAATTCAGCTGGACGCCGTTTCGCCGTTCGATACAAGTTCGGGAAAAGTTGTTGAGATGCCCGTGAAATCAGATCAGCCGACCGCCGCCCACGGCACACCGCAGTCCGGAACTTGCCTGCACAATGCGCGATCCGATGCGCCCCATGCGGACAGACCGCGACGTGCCGACACGCCGGCGCATGGCGAAAGGCCGCTGGAAATTCATAGCCAGGCGCTGACGACGTGCGAGATCGCGCCGGACGGCCAGGCCATTTCGCTGGGCTTCGTCGATGCCTCGGGCAGGCCTGCCGCCATCAAGCTGCCGGTCGAGCAGGTCGGGGCTCTGGTGATGACGCTGCCGATGCTGATCGAGCAGGCGCTGCGCCGCAAATTCGGCGACGACAGCTTGCGCTATACCTATCCACTCGGCTCGTGGACATTCGAGCAATCGCCCGACCCGCAAACCAACATCGTCACCTTGCGGACCGCCGACGGTTTCGGCGTCTGCTTTTCGTTGCAACGCAAGCAGCAGGATGCGCTCGGCGAAGCCTTCACCAACGACTTCGAGGTGAAGTCATCGTTCCTCGCAAACTAAGCGCGAAAGCGGAATCAGGTCGCACGCTTGCGGCGGCGGTTGCCAATGTCCACCCGAAGCGACGCGAGATCCTTGCGTGCGGCAACGACCGCGGCGCGCTCGATGCGCCGATAGCGCTCGACCAGGGATGCCCCGAACGGCGTCAATTCTGCACCGCCGCCGTGCTTGCCGCCGGTCTGTCGCGCCACCGCTGCCTGCCCGCAAATGCGGTTGATCTCGTCGACGAGATCCCAGGCGCGCTTGTAGGACATATCCATCGCCCGCCCGGCGGCCGAAATCGAACCGCAACTGGCGATCTGCTCCAGCAGTTGAATCTTGCCTGGGCCGATGCGGCTGTCGGAATCGAGATCGATACGGACGCTCAGGGACGGCAGCAATTGGGCGACGGATTTGGACATGCGCGGAGATTACCTCCGGCGGCGGGCGAAACAAACCGGGATTGCTCACCGTCCAGACGATTCTTACGCGACGGATCGCGCACAGAGGCCATCCCGGTTGATCGGCGCCATCGTCCGGTTATAACGGACGTCCTGCACGGCTGATCCCGGTGAATTGCCATGACGCCTCGTCGACGCAGCGCGGTCGCCCTGCGCCATGTCGCTTTTGAAGACCTCGGCCTGCTTGCGCCGCTACTGCACCGCGACGGCTGGGACGTCACCATGCTCGACGCGCCCTGCGCCGACCTCAACGACCCGGCGATCGAACAGGCCGACCTGCTGATCGTGCTGGGCGGCCCCATCGGCGTCGGCGATACCGACAGCTATCCGTTCCTGGCACCGGAAATCGCCCTGATCGAACGGCGGCTGGGCCAGAACCGGCCCCTGCTCGGCATCTGCCTGGGCAGCCAGATGATGGCGCAGGCGCTCGGCAGCCGGGTCTATCCCGGCGGTACCAAGGAAATCGGCTGGGGCCAACTGCGACTCACCGCCGATGGCGCGGCGTCCTGCCTGGCGCCGCTCGCCGAGCCAGAGGCCAAGGTGCTGCATTGGCACGGCGACACCTTCGATTTGCCGCGTGACGCGGTGCGGCTGGCGTCGAGCCCGATCTATGACAATCAGGCCTTCGCCTATGGCCGCAACGCGCTGGCGTTGCAATTCCATATCGAGGCCGATCCGGCGCAACTCGAGCAATGGTATGTCGGCCACACCGCCGAACTCGGCGCGGCAGGCATCTCGGTGAATGCGTTGCGCGCGGCGACCGCGCAGATGGCGCAGCGCGCCGGCCCGCAAGCCGAGCGCATCTTCAGCCGATGGCTGCGCGATATCGGCTAGCTGCCTGCCTTGAGGCGATAGTGGCTGACGGCCCACTCGCTGCCGTCCGCATGGCCGAACAAGCCCGCGGTGGCCAGGAAGAACCAGCGCCAGCGTCGCATCCAGACGGCGGTGTCGTCGCCGTACACCGGGCGCAGGATCGGGGCGATCTCCGCCGCGTTGCGGTCGAAATTGGCCAGCCAGTCCAGCGCCGTGCGCCGATAATGCGTCCCGCTCCAACGCCATTCCTTCTCGATCTCCAGAAGGTCGGCATATTGCCGGATCAAGCCATGACTGGGCATCACGCCACCGGTGAAGAAGTGCTGAGCGATCCAGTCGTCCCGGTCGGCGCGGTCGAACAGGTAAGTGCCGGTGCGATGCGTGAAGATGTGCAGGAACATCCGCCCGTCCGGCGCCAGCCACGACCGGACGCGCGTCAACAATTCGCGCCAGTTCATCATGTGTTCGAACATTTCGACGGACACGATGCGGTCGAAGCGCTCGCCGGGCTCGAACACATTCATGTCCCGGGTGAGCACCTCGAGATTGCGCAGCCCGCGCGCCGCGGCCTCTTCCTCGATATACCGGCGCTGCGACGCGGAGTTGGACACCGCGACAATACGCGAACGGGGAAATAGCCGCGCCATCCACAGCGACAACGAACCCCAGCCGCAGCCGAGTTCGAGGATGGACTGGCCGTCCGCCAGATCGGCGTGCTCGACCGTCTGCCGCAGCGCCTCCTCTTCGGCCTCTTGCAACGTCGTCGCGGGCGCCTTGTAGAAGCACGACGAATATTTGCGATGGGGGCCCAGCACCTGAGCAAAGAATGACGCCGGCACCTCGTAGTGCTGGGCGTTGGCGGCGTCCACATGCTCCGCAACGCCACGCGCGGCCATTGCCGCCGCAAAGTCGGCATCGCTGCTCGATGAATCCATGGCGAGCCGGTTCGCGGTCCGCGAGCACAAGCGCGCGATCGCGATACGGATCAACGGATCCGGCAATGGCACGCGCTCAGCGAGGCCGATCATCGACGACATCACGCTCATCGATAGACATCCCGACGCGGTGGCCACGGAAAGAACATGCTGGTCCGTGCCTGATAGGCGCGATAGCGCTCGCCGCGCGAGCGCAACATCTGCTCTTCGAGCGGCGGCACGCCCGTAACATGCACCAGGATCCAGTACATGAAGATCGGCGCCAGCAGCGCAGCCCAGCCCCACGGATGGTTCGGCGCGATCGCCATGATCGGATAAGCCAACCAGCCGAACCATTCGAAAAAGTAGTTCGGATGCCGCGAACAGCGCCACAATCCAACGTCGCAAACCCGGCCCTGATGGGCGGGATCGCGACGAAATCGCTTCAGTTGTGCGTCAGCAAGCGCCTCGCCGGCAATACCGATGGCAAGAATCAACGCTGCGGCGAAATCCTGCGGCCGCAACGCCTCGGACGGAACGCGCGCGGCGACGAAAATCGCAAACACCAGCGGGATCGATCCGAGCGCCTGATTCTGCAAGAAGATGAACATCCTGCGCGGAGACTCGACGCCCCACTCCTTCGCAAACGCAGCGTAGCGGGGATCGTCGGTGATGCCCGCGGTGCGGACGGCAATGTGGCTGCCGAGCCGCAACGACCACAGCGCCACAAGTCCGGCCACCAGCCATTGCCGTGCATTGGGCGCATGGCCGGCGGCCGGCCACAGCGCGCTTGCCACGCCGACGGCACCCACCGCAAACGTCCAGATCGTATCCACCCAGCCCGAATTGCCGGTGCGTTGCTGCACGAGCCACGCCAGCGCCATCAAAAGCGCGAGCGCAGCCCCGATCGCGACCAGCGCCAGCAGATATGAGACGGCCATCGAAACCCACTCATCGTCGTCACAAACACATATTTGCTACATACGCACAGGCATCGCGCCCGGTTTCAGCGTGCGGTTCCCTTTGTCGGCCGAAATGCGATGCTCGGTGCTTCCTTCCCGCGCCTGCTGTGCCATATTGCGGAGTGAAGATGGCCCGACTCTAGCAAGATGAAAGCATCATGGCGCAAGGCTCCGCATCCCGCTCGATGGAAATCGAACTGACCAAGCTGTCGTCGCCACGCATCTTTCTGGTGCGGATGCTGGTGTTCCTGGTGCTCTGCGCACTGGTGCTGGTGGTGCTCTACAAGCAGATCCTCGTCGCCTTCATGGCCAACCCAGGACTGAATGCGCTGATCGGCGCGGTGCTGGCGATCGGCATCATCCTGTCGTTCCGGCAGGTGATCCGGCTCTATCCCGAAGTGACGTGGGTGAACAGCTTCCGCATCGCCGATCCGGGGCTGGCGCTCGACCGTCGGCCGAAGCTGCTGGCGCCGATGGCGGCGATTCTCGGCCGCGAACGCAGCGGCCGCATGACCATCACGCAGCAGACCATGCGACATCTGCTGGATTCGATCGCGACGCGGCTCGACGAGGCCCGCGACATCTCGCGCTACATGACCGGCCTGTTGGTGTTCCTCGGCCTGCTCGGCACGTTCTGGGGCCTCATCGAAACCGTCGGTTCGGTCGGCCACATCATCGACGGCCTGAAAGTCGGCGGCGATGCCGGCTCGCTGTTCGATACGCTGAAGGAAGGCCTCGCCGCGCCGCTGGCCGGCATGGGCATTTCGTTCTCATCGTCGCTGTTCGGCCTTGCCGGCTCGCTGATCCTCGGCTTCCTCGACCTGCAATCGAGCCAGGCTCAGAACCGCTTCTATACCGACCTCGAAGACTGGCTGGCCTCGACGGTGCGCGAATACACCAGCGAAGCCGGCGCCGCCGCGCCGTCCGGCGAAATGCAGGGCGCCATCGAGCGACTGCGCGCCAGCGTCGAAGAGATGGGCGCCAACCGCGGCACCACGACGGCGATGGCAAATCTCGCCGACGCCATTCAGGGGCTGGTGCAACACATGCGCAGCGAACAGCAGATGATCCGCGAATGGGCCGATGGCCAGGGCGAACAGAACCGCGAGATCAAGAAGCTGCTGGAACGGCTGGCCCGCCAGCCGGAACGCAACCTCAGCGGAGATATGTGATGGCGCTTGCGCGCGGCCGCCGCAGCAGTTCCGAATTCAACTATTGGCCGGGCTTCGTCGACGCCCTGTCGACGCTGATCCTCGCCATCGTCTTCATCCTCAGCGTCTTCGTTGTCGTGCAGTTCTACCTGTCGCAGCAGGTCACCGGCAAGGACAAGGCGCTCGAACAGCTCAACGCCAAGATCGCGCAACTCAACGAGCTGTTGTCGCTGGAAACCATCGGCAAACTCAACCTCACCGATCAGCTGTCGCAGATGCGCGCCGGACTGGCCACCGCCGAAGCCGAACGTGATCGCGTCAAGGGTCTCTACGAAGGCCTCGCCAGTTCCGGCAACAGCGCGTCGAGCCGCGCCAGTGAGCTCAGCAAGGCGCTGGACTCCGAAAAGAACATTTCATCCCGTGCGCTGGCACAGGTCGAGGTGCTGAACCAGCAGATCAGCGCGCTGCGCCGCCAACTCGCTGCACTCGAGGAAGCGCTCGATGCCTCGGAGAAGCGCGACAAGGAATCGCAGACGCGCATCACCGATCTCGGCCAGCGGCTCAACGTGGCGCTGGCGCAGCGGGTGCAGGAACTGTCGCGCTATCGTTCGGAATTCTTCGGCCGGTTGCGCGCCATTCTCGGCGACCGTCCCGACATCCGCGTCGTCGGCGACCGCTTCGTGTTCCAGTCGGAAGTGTTCTTCGACACCGGACAGGCCGTGCTGCTGCCTGAAGGCCGCGCCGAACTCGACAAACTCGCCGACGCGCTGAAGGACCTCGACAAGAAAATTCCCAGCGAGATTGGCTGGGTGCTGCGCGTCGATGGCCATACCGACGTGCGGCCGATTTCCAGCCCGCAGTTCAAATCCAACTGGGAGCTGTCATCGGCCCGCGCCATTTCGGTGGTGCAGTATCTGGTGTCGCTGGGCGTGCCCGCGCAACGGCTGGTCGCTGCCGGTTTCGCCGAATTCCAGCCGCTCGATCCCGCCAACACCGAGGAAGCCTACAAGCGCAACCGCCGCATCGAGTTGAAGCTGACCGAGCGATGATGGCCATAGCGCTTCTCTCCACTTCGTCGTTGCCGGGCTTGACCCGGCAATCCGTCTTTTTCGAGAATTGATGGATGCCCGGATCAAGTCCGGGCATGACGGTGGTGCGCAGATGACAGTTTCGTTTCAGCTTCGGCCTTATCGCGTCGACGACGAGGACGCCGCCATCGAATTGTGGCGGCGGACGTGGCAACTGGCCTATCCGTCGATCGACTTCGCCACGCGCGTGGCATGGTGGCGCGAGCGCTGGCGCAGCGAACTGGTGCCAGCCGCCGCCATCGTCGTTGCCGAACAGGGCGGCGCGCTGATCGGCTTCGTCACCATCGATGGCAAAGGCTATCTCGATCAGTTGGTCGTCGCCCCTGAGCAGTGGGGCTCACCGCTGGCAACCGCGCTGGTGGATGAGGCGAAACGGCTGTCGCCGCGCGGCGTGACATTACTCGTCAACAAGGACAATGCCCGCGCCATCCGCTTCTACGAGCGCAACGGTTTCGTACATGCCGGCGAGGATGTGAATCCGACCTCCGGGCGGCCGGTGCTGCGCATGGCATGGAAACCGTGAGCCACTCCCCCGCTGCGGGAGAGAGAAGAGTTACGCGCCCTCGAACTGCAATCGCGCGAGCCGCGCGTACAGTCCGTTCGCCGCCACCAGCGAGGCGTGAGTGCCCTGCTCGACGATGCGGCCCTGATCGACCACCAGAATTCGGTCGCAGGACAGCACGGTGGCTAGCCGATGCGCGATCACCAGCGTGGTGCGATGGCTCATCAGCTCTTCGAGCGCGGTCTGCACCAATGTCTCGGACTCGGCATCGAGCGACGACGTCGCCTCGTCGAGCAGCAACAACGGCGCATCGCGGAGGATGGCGCGGGCAATCGCGATACGCTGCCGCTGACCGCCGGACAGTTTGACGCCGCGTTCGCCGAGCTGCGAGTCGAAGCCTTGCGGCAAGCGCCGGATGAACTCGCTGGCATGCGCCAGATCGGCGGCGCGCTCGACATCGGCATCGCTGGCATCGGGACGGCCGAAGCGGATGTTGTCGCGCGCACTGGATGCGAACACCACGGAGTCCTGCGGCACCAGCGCGATGCGTGAACGCACCTCGCGCGGGTCTGCGTTGCGGATCGGCACGCCATCGAAGGAAATCTCGCCACCGGCCGGATCGTAGAAGCGCAGCAGCAAGTGAAAGAGCGTGCTCTTGCCGGCGCCCGAGGGGCCGACGATGGCCACCTTCTCGCCGGCGCGCACCGCGAACGAAATGCCATCGACGACGTTGGCACCAGGCCGCGCCGGATAGGCAAAGCGCACGTTATCGAACGTCACGTCGCCACGGGCCGGCACCGGCAACACGCGCGCCACCGGCGGCGCGACGATCGCCGGTTTGACGTTGAGGATTTCGAACAGCCGCTCGGCCGCACCGGACGCGGCGGAGATTTCGCCCCAGACTTCGCTGAGCTGCCCCAGCCCCGCCGCGGCGAAGGCCGCATAGAGTACGAACTGGCCGAGCCGGCCCGCCGTCATGTCGCCGACCAGCACGTCGTGCGAGCCGACCCACAGGATGACGACGACGCTGGCGAAAACGATGAAGATGATGACCGCCGTCAGCACCGCACGGGCGCGGCTCGACCCGCGCGCGGCCTCGTAGGCCTGCTCGACCTCGGCGCTGAAACGCCTGCTCGCCAGCCGCTCGTTGGTGAAAGCCTGCACGGTGCGGATCGCGCCGATCAATTCCGATGCATAGGCCGTGGCATCGGCCAGCGTATCCTGCGCGGTACGCGACAGCCGCCGCACCCAGCGGCCGAATGCCACCAGCGGCAGCACGATCAGCGGAATCGCCGCCAGCACGAAACCGGACAGACGCGGACTGGTGATGACCATCATCGAGGCCGCGCCGAGAAACAGCACCAGGTTGCGCAACGCGACCGAGACCGACGAGCCGACAGCCGCCTTGATCTGCGTGGTGTCGGCGGTGAGCCGCGAGATCAGTTCGCCGCTGCGCGCGGAATCGAAAAACGCGGGCGACAGCGACGTCAGATGCGAGAACACATCGCCGCGCAAATCGGCGACGATGCGCTCGCCGAGCGTCGTCACCATGTAATAGCGCATCGCGCTGGCGCCGGCCAAAACGGCGACGACGGCGAGCATCACACTGAAGTAGCTGTTGATCATCGCCACGCCTTCGGGACTGAAGCCGAAGTCGATCATGCGCCGCACAGCGATCGGCACCACCAGCGTCGTCACCGCGGCAATCACCAACGCCACCAGCGCGGCCAGCGCACGACCACGATAGCGCGCGATGTAAGGCAGCAGCGCGAGCAGCGGACGCAAACGCGCGCGACTCTCCCGCTTCGGCGCCGCCGCCGCGGCGTCGATGTCGATGGCTGCGGGCCTGACTGCGGCGATCGTAGCCGCGTCCGGGATGATCTCCCGCGGCAACACGACTGTTGCTGCCTCTCCGTCGTCAAGTCGCTTCATGGGCTTCATCCGCCTCGCCGCCAAAGTCACTTGCAGCTTTATAGAGATTCCAGGTTGGTTGAGGTTCCAGATAGGCCCCTACGCGGCTGCAGGCAAATTACGCCGACGCTTGTGTAACCCGAACGCGTGCGTTATAGACCGCCGCAAATCCCGTACTTTGATAAATCGCAATTAAGGCGCCGGGCGCCTAAGGAATATGCCATGAAAGCCGAGATTCACCCGGATTATCATAACATTACCGTGGTTATGACCGACGGCACCGAGTACCAGACGCGCTCCACCTGGGGCAAGGAAGGCGACAAGCTGAACCTGGACATTGATTCCAAGTCGCACCCGGCCTGGACCGGCGGCACCCAGCAGATTCTCGACCGTGGCGGCCGCGTCTCCCGGTTCCAGAAGAAGTTCTCGGGCTTCCTCAAGTAAGTTTCCCCTTCAGGGACCGATCTGCGCCGGGTATCGCCTGGTGCAGGCCATCGCTCCGGGACCACCAAAACAAAAGGCCCACGCGCTCGCGGGGGCCTTTTTCGTTTGATGTCAGATAGTTGGGACCAACCTCAGCCGGTCTGGCGCTCGAAGGCCTCACGCAGGCGATTGAGCTGCGGCATCAGCGGATTGCCGACGGGGTTTTGATCCGCGACCGGCGCGTGGATGGTGGCATCGAGACGGCGAACCTTGGATTGCAGCGCCATCGAGCGGGCAATCAGGTCCTGCAACTGTTGCGGGAGCTTGGCGATCATATCGGCGGTCCCGGGATCGGCCGCGGTCAATTTCACCTTGGTCTTTTCGCGATTGGCCTGCACCAGGGTCATTTCGCCCTCCTTCACCGCGCGGTGGAGCAGCAGCCAGGAGGCCAACTGCATCAGCCGGGTGGTCAGGCGCATGCTCTCGGTGGCGTAGGTGAGGCTCACGGAGCGCTCGAGCGCCTTGGCCTCGCTGCGGCCGACGCCATCGAGATACGCTGCGGTCTCCTCGACGAGATCCATGCCGTCGCGAAACAATGCACTGAAGGCTGCGGAGTTGGTCAGCCGATCGCTGAGATGGACCAGACCGGTTTCGGCCTGCATACGATCCGACATGGTAAACGCCTCACGCTACGTGTTACTTGGCCTCAGCCACGTCGACGACGAGAATCGTCTGCCCGCTTTGCGAGATAGCGCGTTACGGCGTTGCGGTCGCCCGCCACGCTCTAACCCAGCCAGATCATCCCAAACCGAGGCGGCTTATGATGAACAAATCATTACCTGCCGGCTGTCGCGAGTCCAGCAGCGCTACAGGCAATCGTGAAATATGGTTTCCAACGCCGCCGCAGCCCTGGGATCCGGGCGAAAAAAAGCCGCCGTTGCCGGCGGCTAAAGTTAATAACAGGGAGGCGTCAAACAGAGTGGACAGGAGCCACTCGGTGTCCAAACAAGGACAATTTCAGTCATAATCCAGAAGCCTTAATTGATCGTAAATGAATGGTTTCATTCAGACTTCGTTTGCCATGCAGTGCCGCTTCACGCACTGACGAAGCCGGATTCAGCTTTTGAAGAAACTGGCCGCAGCGTCGCGCGACGCGCGCTTTTTGGTCATCGCCGTCTGCAGCCGTTCGATCTCGGCGGCGAGCAGCGCGATCCGCTCGGTCAGTTCATCGACCGAGAGCAGCGAGAGATCCTGACCGATCTCGTGGCTAATCTTCTTCCTCGGCTTGTCATCGTCGTCCGCCGCCATGTCTCACCTCGTGGTCTCGCTATGCTTCGATGGCATCAACCATCGGTGAACCGGTTGCCACTTGCAACGCGGCTGGCTAATCAATGTCGGATCGACACCGTGGTCCAGCCCTCGCACCCGCGACCCAGCGCCAATAGCGCCGCGACGACAGCGAATGTCGGGCTTTGGGACACTCACCTGCCGCAAGGATACATCATGGACAAGCTGCCCGAGCAAATGACCGTCATCGGCATCAGCAAACCTGGCGGGCCGGAGGTGCTGAAGCCGGAGACCCGCGCGGTTCCGGTGCCCGGCGCCGATGAAATTCTCATCAAGGTGGCAGCCGCCGGCGTCAATCGTCCCGACGTCGCGCAGCGCTCCGGCAGCTACCCGCCGCCGCCCGGCGCCAGCGACCTGCCCGGGCTCGAGGTAGCTGGCACTGTCGTTGCGGTGGGCAGCGGCGCGACCAAGCACAAGATCGGCGACAAGGTGATGTCGCTGACCGCCGGCGGCGGCTATGCTGAATATTGCATCGCACCGGACCTGCAAGCGATGACGGTTCCGGATGCGCTGTCGATCACCGAGGCCGGCGCGTTGCCGGAAACGCTGATGACGGTGTGGCACAACGTGTTCGAACGCGGCGGTCTGCAGGCGGGAGAAACGCTGCTGATCCACGGCGGTTCGTCCGGCATCGGCACCATGGCGATCCAGCTTGCGAAGGCGTTCGGCGCAACGGTGATCGTCACTGTCGGCTCGCAGGACAAAGCCGACGCCTGCATCAAGCTCGGTGCCGACCACGCCATCAATTACAAAACCGACGACTTCGTTGCCGTGACCAAAGAGATCACCGGCGGAACCGGCGTCAATCTCATCCTCGACATGGTCGGCGGCGAGTACATCGAGAAAAACTACGACGCCGCGGCGATCGATGGCCGCATCGTGCAGATCGCCTTCCTCGGCGGGCCGAAAGCCACCGTCAATTTCGCGAAGCTGATGATGAAGCGGCTGCACCACACCGGATCGACACTGCGCCCGCGTTCCGCGGCGGACAAGGCGGCGATGGTTGCCGCCATAGAGGCCAAGGTGATGCCGCTGATCCGCGCCGGCAAGGTCAAGCCGCTGATGGACAGCTCGTTCCCGCTGCGCGATGCCGCCGAAGCGCACCGGCGAATGGAGACGAGTCAACATATTGGCAAAATTGTGTTGACGATCTAACCATTTGCTCAACCATAAGTCCTTTGACTCCCAACATATTCGTGTCATCTATCCTGCCACGGGCACGGGTTGGGAAGTCTGGAACACGGGGTTTGCGGCGAGGCTGCACATGTTGCTTGCAACGGCATTGCTGGCGACGGTGGATGCCCCGCATGTGAACCGGTTCCACATCGCTCCAGCGCCCTGAGCGTCGTTAACCGCGGAGACGTGAGATTGCGCTTCATCAAGTTGCTTGCGCCGCTTGCGCTGAGCCTTGCGCTGCTTGCCTCGACGTTGCCGGCCCGCGCCGTCGACGCGGTCAGTGTCCGCACCGATGCGCCCGCGATCGACCTGACCGCTGTGCTCGACCATCAACAGAGCGAGACCGACCGCATTCAGGTTTCCACCGCGCCCGGCACTGACGGCATCGTGCGCCGCATTGAAGTGCGCGCGCGCGAAGGCGGACAGAACTGGGTGGTGTTCGCGCTCGCCAACAACACCGACGACCAGCTCGACCGCCTGATCGTGGCGCCGCATTATCGCATCGTCTCGTCCGGCCTGCTGTGGCCGGATCTCGGCCTGTCGCGCATCGCGACCATCACGCCCTCTTCCGGCGACCGCCCCGAGCGACAGGAAAGCCCGACCGCCGACATCTTCCGCGTCACCCTCGACCCCGGCGCGGTGATTACCTTCGTCGCCGAGCTGCGCACCGACAAGCTGCCGCAGCTCTATCTGTGGGAGCCCGATGCCTACAAGGACAAGGTCAATTCGTTCACGCTGTATCAGGGCATCGTCATCGGCATTTCCGGTCTGCTGGCGCTGGTGCTGACCATTCTGTTCGTGGTCAAGGGCAGCATCATGTTTCCCGCCGCCGCGGCGCTGGCCTGGGCAGTGCTGGTCTATATCGGCGTCGACTTCGGCTTCTGGGGCAAAGTGCTGGACATGTCGGCCGGCGCCGAACGCATATGGCGCGCCGCCGGCGAAGCGATGCTCGCGGCAACGCTGCTGGTGTTCCTGTTCGCCTATCTCAATCTCAATCGCTGGCACGTGCGTTACTCGCACATCACGCTGGGCTGGCTGGCCTTCCTCGGTTCGCTGGTTGCACTGGCGCTGTTCGATCCCGCCGTCGCCTCCGGCATCGCGCGCATTTCGCTGGCGATGATCGCCGTGTTCGGCTTCGCGCTGATCGTCTATCTCTCGACGCATGGTTTCGACCGCGCCGTGCTGCTGATCCCGACCTGGTTCCTGCTGGTGGTCTGGGTGGTTGCCGCCGGCATCACGGTGGAAGGCGGCGTCACCAACGACATCGTCGGCCCGGCACTGCTCGGCGGCCTCGTGCTGATCGTCATGCTGATCGGCTTCACGGTGATGCAGCACGCTTTCGCCGGCGGCAGCGCCGCCAGCGGCGTGGTCTCCGATGTCGAACGGCGCGCGCTGGCATTGATCGGCTCCGGCGACCTGATCTGGGACTGGGACGTGTCTGCCGACAAGGTATTCACCAGCCCGGAAACCGAAACGCTGCTCGGCCTGAAGCGCGGCGCCCTCGAAGGCCCGGCCGCAACCTGGCTCGAAGTGTTGCATCCACTCGATCATGATCGCTTCCGCGCCGCGCTCGACAGCGTGCTGGATCAGCGCCGCGGCCGACTGGTGCAGGATTTCCGGCTGCGCACGCCGGACGGACATTTCATGTGGTTCGCGCTGAAAGCGCGCCCGGTGGTCGGCTCCGACGGGGAAGTTTCGCGCGTCATCGGCACGCTGACCGACGTCACCGAAACGCGCAACGCCGAAGAACGCCTGCTGCACGATTCGGTGCACGACAACCTGACCGGCCTGCCGAACCGCAAATTGTTCATCGACCGGCTCGCCAGCGTCAGCAGCTTTGCCAAATCGGTGCCCAATCTAAAACCGACGCTGATGGTGATCGACATCGACCGCTTCAAGCAGGTCAACGATTCGGTCGGCATCGCAGTCGGGGATTCCATCCTGCTGACGCTGGCGCGGCGCCTGACCCGCATCCTGAAACCGCAGGACACGCTGGCGCGCATCGCCGGCGATCAGTTCGGCCTGATCCTGATGTCGGAGCAGGATCCCGCGCGCATCACCGCGTTTGCCGAAACCATCCGCAAGACCATCCGTGCGCCGATTGCTTTCAACGATCGCGAGATTTTCCTCACCGCATCGATTGGCCTGGCGCTGAGCGATCCGCAGGGACCGCCGAACGACGACATCATCAAGGATGCCGAACTGGCCATGTATCACTCCAAGCGCATCGGCGGAGATCGCATCGACGTCTACAAACCGGCGATGCGGTCGCGCAAGAACGATCGCCTCGCGCTGGAATCCGAACTGCGCCGCGCCATCGAGCGCGAGGAGATCACCATTCTTTACCAGCCGATCGTGCGGCTGGAGGATCGCGCGATCGCAGGCTTCGAAGCGCTGGCGCGTTGGGATCATCCGAAGCTCGGCCGCATGTCGCCGATCGAATTCATCACCATCGCCGAAGAAACCGGTTTGATCATCGATCTCGGAATGTTCGTGCTCGATCAGACCGCACGGCAGCTCAGCACGTGGCAGCGCTCGATGCGGGCGCGCGCGCCGATCTTCGCCAGCGTCAACGTCTCGTCACGGCAATTGCTGCGCCACGACCTGATCCACGACATTCGCACCGTGCTGTCGCGCTCGTCCGTGGTGCGCGGCACGTTGAAGCTCGAACTCACCGAGTCGCTGGTGATGGAAAATCCCGAGCACGCCGCGCAAATGCTGCAGCGGATTCGCGAACTCGGCACCGGCCTGTCGCTCGACGATTTCGGCACCGGCCACTCGTCGCTGGCTTATCTGCAGCGCTTCCCGTTCGACACCATCAAGATCGACCAATCCTTCGTGCGCACCACCAATCGCGGCACGCGGCCGGTGATCCTCAAATCGATCATCGCGCTGGCGCACGATCTCGGCATGAGCGTCGTGGCGGAAGGGGCCGAGACCGATTCCGACGCCATCGAGTTGTATCAGCTCGGCTGCGAATACGCGCAGGGCTTTGCATTCGGCGAACCGATGGACGCCGATGCCGCAACGCGGCTGCTGACCGAGGAACGGCTGGAAGCGGCGCATTGAGACGCCGGTGCGTCCCGAAATCGCGATCATTCTTGAGGTAGATTCGTCATCCCGAGGTGACGGCACGACCTAACGTCGCTCGATCAGGCGTGGCCGGACGTATTCGACAGCATGCCGGGATCGATCCCGATCTTGCGCAGGGCACGCAGATATTTGTCCTCGATGTCGTTGCCGAACACGAGTTCGGAATCCGCGGGACAATGCAGCCAGCCGTTGCTCTGGATTTCAGTTTCAAGCTGGCCCGGCGCCCAGCCGGCATAGCCGAGTGCCAGAATGGCATGCTTCGGCCCGGAGCCGGTGGCAATCGCCTTGAGAATATCCAGCGTCGCGGTCAGGCAGATGTCGTCGTCGATCGGCAGTGTCGCATCCTTGATGAAGAAATCGCTGGAATGCAGCACGAAGCCACGGCCGGTTTCGACCGGGCCGCCCTTCAGCACCTTCATCGACTCGGCATTTTCCGGAAGTTTGATCTGCGCGTTCTCGGGGATGATATCGAGCTGCACCAGCAGTTCGGGGAAATCGATGCTGCCGGCCGGCCGGTTGACGATGATGCCCATAGCGCCTTCGGACGAATGCGCGCAGACGTAGATCACCGAGCGCGCAAAACGTTCGTCTTCCATGACCGGCATCGCCACCAGCATCTGGCCATCAAGATAGCCGCGGTCCACGCTGTCATCATCCGCGACGGAACGGCGACCGGCTTTGAGATTTTTGCTTGCAGGGTCCATGGCCAACTCAATCTCGCCTTGTTCTCCATCCTGATATTGGGTCCACTTTCTGTCAATCAACCTTCCGGCGTACGATCGCGCGCAGATCACACGCAATTCAATGGTTTCAGATCGGACTTCCCTGTAAATACGTCCCATGAATGCAATTGTTTCATATCGTCTTGCACTCGGCCTGGCCGTCACCGTCTTTGCAAGCGCAATCAGCATTGCTGCAAACGCTCAGGACACGTCGCCGTGGTCACGCGACGAACACTCCGCGGTGAGACTGCTCGCCGGATCGCGTAGCGGCCCGGTATTGCTCGGAGGGGTTGCCATTCAATTGCAGCCGGGCTGGAAAACCTACTGGCGCACACCGGGCGATTCCGGTGTTCCTCCGCATTTCGATTTCAGCAAATCCGATAATGTCGAAGCCGTGACAATTCTCTGGCCGGCGCCGAAACAATTTCCAGATGGCGCCGGCGGCACCTCTCTGGGTTACAAAAGTCAGGTCGTGCTGCCGTTGCGCATCGCGGTGAAGCATCCCGACAAACCTGTCGTTTTGCGCGCGGCCATCACCTATGCGGTCTGCGATAAACTTTGCGTTCCCGTCGAGGCCAAGGCGGAACTGCCGTTCATCAGCGTTGCGAGCACCGAGGACAGCACGCTCGCCGCCGCGCTCGATAGCGTACCGAAGCCGGCCAGCATCGGCGACCCCAACCCGTTGACCATCCGCGACGTCCGGCGCGACGGCAAGGCCGGCGTCGTCGTCGACGTGGTGACGCGCGATCCCGGCGACCCACAATTGTTCGTCGAAGGTCCAACGCCGGACTGGGCCTTGCCGGTGCCGAAGCCAGTCGATCACGCCGCGGGGGACGTCAAGCGCTTCGCCTTCGAGCTGGAAGGCATTCCGGCAGGCGCCAACGCCACCGGGGCAGCGTTGAAGCTCACTCTTGTCGGTAACAACCGCGCGTACGAGTTCAACGTCAATCTCGACTAGCACACGCCCATCGGCGGCCGCCCGCTCTCCGCAGCAGGCCGCCGACCCAACCGAATCTTAACGAATGGTTGCTAAGCCGAGCCTCGCCGCATGCGGCCCGCCGCGACGAGGATCACCTTCTTGGCCGTCATGGAAACGCCATCTGCACCAGTTGACCGGCGTACCGGCCTGATGGCGCGCTTGCGCGCCGCGCTCGGCGGCAACAGCGATACATCCGTCACCAAGCGTCTCGCCGGCACGATCTTCGTCATCCGCGTCGTCAGCGCGGCGCTGGCCTACCTGTCGCAGATCCTGCTGGCACGTTGGATGGGCGGCTCCGATTACGGCGTCTACGTCTATGTCTGGACCTGGGTGCTGCTGCTCGGCAGCATGCTGGATTTCGGCATCTCGGCCTCGGCGCAAAAGATCATTCCGGAATATCGGGCCAGCGGGGCGAACGCCCTGCTGCGCGGCTTTCTCAGTGGCAGCCGCTGGATGACGTTCGGCGTCTCCACCGTGATGGCACTGTTGCTGGCTGGCGTCGTCAAACTGCTGTCGCCCGTGATCGATCCCGCAACCGTCGTGCCGCTCTACATCGGCTGCGCCACGCTGCCCGCCTTCGTCGTCGCCAATACGCAGGACGGCATTGCGCGCTCGCATGACTGGATGCGGCTCGGTCTAATGCCGCAGTTCATTGTGCGGCAGGCGCTGATCATCGGCTTCACCGCAGGCGCATTCGCACTCGGCCTGAACCTCAGCGCCACTGCCGCCATGCTGGCGAGCGTCGCCGCCGTCTGGATCGCCATGCTCGGGCAGATGCTGGTGCTGAACCGTCGCCTGAGCACGCATATCGAGAGTGGCGCCAAGGCCTACGACTTTCGCGGCTGGCTCGCCGTGTCGCTGCCGATCCTGATGGTCGAAGGCTTTTACCTCCTGCTGTCCTATACCGACGTGCTGGTGCTTCAGCATTTTCGCTCATCGGAAGAGGTCGGCATCTATTTCGCCGTGGTCAAGACATTGGCGCTGGTGTCGTTCATTCACTACGCCATGTCGGCGACGACAGCGCACCGCTTCACCGAGTATCACGCCGCCGGCGATCGCGAACGGCTCTCGGCGTATGTCGCGCACGCCATCAAATGGACGTTCTGGCCGTCGCTCGCGGCGACCGTCGTTCTGCTGGCGCTGGGCAAGCCACTGTTGTGGCTGTTCGGACCGCAATTCGTCAGCGGCTATGACATCATGTTCGTCGCCGCCATCGGTCTCGTCGTGCGTTCCGCCATCGGCCCGGTCGAGCGGCTGCTCAACATGCTCGGGCAGCAGAAGGTCTGCGCACTGGCCTATGCACTAGCGTTCGTCGCCAATCTCATCCTATGCGTGGTGCTCGTTCCGCGCTACGGCGGCCATGGCGCCGCTGCCGCAACCTCGATTGCGTTGACGTTCGAGACCGTGCTGCTGTTCTGGATCACCCGCAAACGCCTCGGCCTGCACGTGCTGGCGTTCGGCAAGCGGCGCGACTGATCGGGACTCGGCGCCGATCCTCGCGCAGACAAAAGACTCGTCTCGGGGCAATTGCAGATCAGCCGTCACCCTGAGGTGCGAGCGCAGCGAGCCTCGAAGGGCGACGGCGATCCTTCGAGGCTCGCGGCATTCGCCGCTCACACCTCAGGATGACGCCGCCGCATTCGCCGTCAAGAACCTACGCCGCGGTCCAGCCGCCATCCATCGACAGGTTGGCGCCGGTGATCTGGCTGGCGTCGTCGCTGCACAGAAACACCGCCAGCGCCGCCACCTGCTCCACGGTGACGAATTGCTTGGTCGGCTGCGCATCGAGCATCACGTCGTTGATGACCTGCTCCTTGGTCATGTTGCGCGTCTTCATGGTGTCGGGAATCTGCTTCTCGACCAGCGGCGTCCAGACATATCCCGGGCTGATGCAGTTGCAGGTGATTTTGTGAGTCGCCACCTCCAGCGCCACGGTCTTGGTGAGGCCGGCAATGCCGTGCTTGGCGGAGACGTAAGCCGACTTGAACGGCGATGCCACCAGCGAGTGCGCCGACGCGGTGTTGATGATGCGGCCCCAGCCGCGTTTCTTCATGCCAGGCACCGCCGCGCGAATACCGTGAAACGCCGACGACAAATTGATGGCGATGATCGCGTCCCACTTCTCGATGGGAAATTCCTCAACCGGCGCGACGTACTGAATGCCGGCGTTGTTGACCAGAACATCGACCGAGCCGAACGTCGTTTCGCCGAGTGCCACCATGGCGGCGATCTCCGCCGGCTTGGTCATGTCGGCCGGCGAATGCACTGCCTTCACTTTGAAATCAGCCTCGATCGCGGCACGTTCCTTTTCGATATCCTCCGGCTTGCCCATGCCGTTGAGAACAATGTTGGCGCCCGCCTTCGCCATCGCTCGCGCGTAGGCGAGCCCGATGCCGCTGGTCGAACCGGTGACGACCGCCGTTTTGCCTGTCAGTGTTCCCATCTCAGATACTCCTGTCTGTTTCAGTCGTGGTTGTTGTCGGCCGCTGCGCCGCGACGCGATCTTCTTCAGCGGTCAGGTCGTAGGTCACCATGGTCTCGCCATTCTGCGGCTGCAGCAGCCAGTCCTTGTGGCGCATCGACAAATCGACATCGCGTTCGCCGGACGCCCAGTGCTCCAGCATATTAAGACGCGAGAAATCATAGTCCTTCGCCGTGCCGTGATAATCCTTCTGCCGATAGATCAGATGCACCACGGTGACGGTATTTTCCTTCGCCGCCTCGTTGAGAAATTTGACCGAAGGATCGTCTTTCAGGTCGTCCGGCAATTTGGAAATCAGATCGCGCACCGCCTTGCGGGCGTTGTGGAGCGTCTTGTTCTGATCGGTAATCAGGCGCGTGCGGCTGGAATAGCGAATGTCCTTCTCGCGCTCGGCAGCTTCCTGCATCGTGGAAGGCAATGGCCCGCGAGCACTGAACAGATCGGCCTGAAAGATCAACAGGTCGCTGGTCCGCTCCTCGGCCAACACATAGTCGAGCGGCGTGTTCGAGGCCACACCGCCGTCCCAGTAGAACTCGCCGTCGATTTCAATCGCCGGAAACCCGGGTGGCAACGCGCCGGACGCCATGATGTGCTCGGCGCGAATCTCTTGCTTGGCATTGTCGAAATAGACGAAATTGCCGGTCGCGACATTGACGGCGCCGATGCTGAGCCGCGTGACCCGGTCGTTGATGCGACCGAAATCGACCAGCCGCTCCAGCGTCGCGCGCAGTGGCGTGGTGTCGTAATAACTCAACGCCTGCGGCTCGGCACCCGGCCAGAACTGCGTTGGCGGGAAACGCGGCGTGAAGAAGCCAGGCACGCCAAAGGTGGCGATGGTCGCCGCACTGCTTTCATTGAACAGCGAGCGCGCATAATCGTTGGGTAACGTGGGCCGCCACGGCACCGGCGAGGAGACCAGCTCCCAGAACTCCGTCAGTCGCTCGATGCGCTTCTCGGGCGGATTGCCGGCGATGAGCGCGGCATTGATAGCCCCGATCGAGATTCCTGCGATCCAGGCCGGTTCGAAATCGTGCCGGCACAACGCCTGATAGGCGCCAGCCTGATACGCCCCGAGCGCGCCTCCGCCCTGCAGCACCAGTACGCGCCGCGCTTGCGCAGGAGTGGCCGACCTGGAAGCAGAGGGTGGATTCATCAGGACCATCAGAAAGTGCTGAAATGAGATCGCACCGTGGCGTCAGTTCACCGCAAGGTCAATTCATCAAATCGGCAAGCGTCATCACGCCCGGGTTATCGGGTTGCCGGCGTGTCCGGCGTCGCCAGAATAAGTGTCCAGAACACCTTGTATTTTGTGTTCGGAGCATAGCTCGCGGCGATACCCAGTTTTGTGACACCCTTGGCCAGCATGTTGGCCCGATGCGGCGGCGAGTCCCGCCAGCCGGAGAACGCTTCCGCCAGGGTATGATAGCCGGCCGAAATGTTCTCGACGGCGATGGCGGCGGGATAGCCGGCGGCGTTGAGCCGTTTGGCCAGCGTGCCCTTGACGTCATGATCGAGTTTGTTGCGCGACGCCATGGCCATCGATTGGGTTTCGGCGGCCTTCATCAGCTCCGGATCGACCTCCACCGCGCCGAGGCCATTGTTCTGCCGATAACCGGAAATCATCGATGCGGCAGTCGCCGCGTCGAGCTTGGCGCCGCCATGCGCCATGCTCAAATAAAACGCCGGCTGCGTCGTCGATTGTTCGACGCCAGTGCCGCAGCCGCTCAGCACCAGAAGGCCGCTTACGGCCAAAGCGAAACGCTTCATACACAAATCCCCACGAGTTGCAGCTGTTGTTGCACATCAACCGTGGCCGAAAGGTGAATAAAGCGGCGATTTCAGCGATCGATCGCGCTCAGGCGCTGAAAATCCGGAAGCGGGTGGGCTGCAATTCGACGACGTCGCCCTGCTTGAGCTCGCGGTCGCGCGGCGTATCGATTTCAATCAGGGTTTCGCCGTCGCCCGCCGCCAGCGCGATATCGGCACGCTGGATGGCGCCGAAGGTACGAACGTAACGCACCGAGCCGCGCAGCCCGCTGCCGGCCGGCCCAACCTGCATGTCGTGGCGGCGAACGAACAACTGCGACGGCCCCGGCGTCGCGCCGTTCGGCTTGATGTTCAAGGCCTGATCGCCAACCCAGACCCGGCCATCGCTCACATTGACCGGCAGCACGATCGATTCGCCGATGAAGCTATGCACGAACGCCGTCGCCGGCCGGTCGTAGACTTCGTTCGGGGTGCCGATCTGTTCGATCTTGCCCTTGTCCATCACCACGACGCGATTGGCGACTTCCAGCGCCTCCTCCTGATCGTGCGTCACGAACACCGAGGTGACGTTGATCTCTTCATGCAGGGTGCGCAACCAGCGGCGCAGCTCCTTACGCACCTTGGCATCGAGCGCACCAAACGGTTCATCGAGCAACAGAATACGCGGCGCGATTGCCAGCGCGCGCGCCAGTGCAATGCGTTGACGCTGGCCGCCGGACAACTGACTCGGATAGCGATTGGCCAGCCAGTCGAGCTGCACCAGATCGAGCAATTCCTTGACGCGGGCGCGGATCGCCGCTTCGTCCTTGCGGATCGCGCGCGGCTGCACGCGCAGCCCGAACGCGACATTCTCGAACACCGTCATGTGACGAAATAGCGCATAGTGCTGAAACACAAAACCGACGTGACGCTCGCCTGCGCCACGCGCCAACGCGTTCTCGCCGTCGAACCACACGCCGCCGGAGTCGGGCCAATCCAGCCCGGCGATGATGCGCAGCAACGTGGTTTTGCCCGAACCGGACGGACCCAGCAGCGCCAGCAGTTCGCCATCCTCGATCTTGAGATCGACGCCATCGAGTGCGGCAAAACTGCCGAAGGTCTTGACCAGGTTCTTCAATTCAATCGTCACGGAGCTGCTGCCCTTCGTCCAGTTGGCGTTCGAGAACCGTCTTCACCACCAGCGTCACCAGCGCCAGCATCGCCAGCAGTGAGGCGATCGCGAACGAGGCGACGAACTGATATTCATTATACAGGATTTCGACCAATAGCGGCATGGTGTTGGTCTCGCCGCGAATGTGCCCCGACACCACCGAGACCGCACCGAACTCGCCCATCGCGCGCGCATTGCAAAGCAGCACGCCATACAGCAAGCCCCATTTGATGTTGGGCAGCGTAACGCGGAAAAAGGTCTGCAATCCTGACGCACCGAGCGAAATTGCCGCCTCTTCCTCCTGCGTGCCCTGCTCCTGCATCAGCGGGATCAGCGACCGCGCGACGAATGGAAACGTCACGAAGATCGTCGCCAGCGCGATGCCCGGCACCGCGAACAGGATCTGCACGTTGTGAGCCTGCAACCAGGGACCGAACAATCCCTGCATGCCGAACAGCAGTACGAACAGCAGACCGGAAATTACGGGACTGACCGAGAACGGCAGATCGATCAGCGAGATCAAGAACGATTTGCCGGCGAAATCGAACTTGGCGATGGCCCAGGCAGTGATCACGCCGAAGATCAGATTGAGGCCGACCGAGATTGCCGCCACCAGCAGCGTCAACTTGATCGCCGCCATGCCTTCCGGATCAAGCAGCGCCGCGACGTAGGCCGCCGCGCCGCGCGAGAAGGCTTCCGCGAACACCAGGATCAGCGGCAGCACGACGAAGACGGTGAGGAACGCGATCGCCAGACCGGTGATGATCCAGCGGACAAGCCAGGGCTCGGTCCGCGCGTCGGTGGTCGCAAGACGCAGTGGCATCGGCGCATCCGTCATAGGCATCCACCTCTAGTGCACTGGCAGGCGCGTCTGCGCCCAGCTCTGGATGCGATTGACAGCAAAGATGATCAGGAACGACGCCACCAGCATGACCACGGCGATGGCCGTCGCATCGGCATAGCGAAACTCCGACAGCCGGATAACGATCAACAGCGGCGCAATCTCCGAGACATTCGGCAGATTGCCGGCGATGAAGATGACCGAGCCGTACTCGCCGATGGCCCGCGCAAACGCCAGGGCGAAGCCGGTGAGGATCGCCGGGATCAAGCTCGGCAGGATGACGCGCGATATGGTGTGCCAGCGATTGGCGCCCAGGCTGGCAGCGGCCTCCTCAATTTCCGCATCGAGATCGATCAGCACCGGTTGCACGGTGCGCACCACGAATGGAATGCCGATAAAAATCATCGCCACGAAGATGCCGAGCGGCGTGAACGCGACCTTGATGCCGAGTTCGGCAAGCGGTGCGCCGAGCCAGCCTTTCTGTGCGAACAACGATGTCAGCGCGATGCCGGCCACCGCGGTTGGCAGCGCGAACGGAATGTCGACGATGGCGTCGAAGATGCGCCGCCCTGGAAACCTGTAGCGCACCAGCGCCCAGACGATCACCATGCCCATGATGAGATTGACGATGGCGGCGGCAAGGGCGAGTCCGAACGACAATTTCAGCGCATTGAGCGTCCGGCGGCTGGTGACGATGCCGATGAACTGCTCCCAACTCAATTCAAATGTCTTGATGAAAAGGCCCGCGAGCGGGATCAGAACGATGATCGAAAGCCATGTCAGCGTCAGTCCCATGGTGAGACCGAACCCCGGCAAGGTATTGCGTCGTCCTGGCCCTCCGCTCACGATCGCCTCACATCCTCAAAGTGATCCGGTCAGTCTTTGTAGATCTGATCGAACACACCGCCATCGGTGAAGTGCGTTTTCTGCGCTTTGGTCCAGCCACCGAACACATCGTCGATGGTGAACAGGTCCACCTTGGCGAACGATCCCGAATATTTCTGGGCAACTTCCGGATCGGTCGGGCGGTAAAAATTACGCCCGGCGACGTCCTGCGCCTCCTTGGTGTACCAGTACTTCAGATAAGCCTCTGCGACAGCACGGGTTCCCTTCTTGTCGACGACCTTGTCGACCACCGCGACCGGCGGTTCGGCAAGGATGGAAACCGAGGGTACCACAATCTGGAATTTATCTTTGCCGAATTCCTTCAACGCCAGATAGGCTTCGTTCTCCCACGCCAGTAGCACGTCGCCGACGCCGCGCTCGACGAACGTCACGGTCGAACCGCGCGCGCCGGTATCCAGCACCGGCACGTTCTTGAAAATATCGGCGACGAATTTCTTGGCCTTGTCTTCGGAGCCGTACTTCTTCTGCGCGTAGCCCCACGCCGCAAGGTAATTCCAGCGCGCGCCGCCTGAGGTCTTCGGGTTCGGCGTGATGACCTTGACGCCGGGCTTGATCAGATCGTCCCAGTCCTTGATGCCCTTGGGGTTGCCGTTACGCACAAGGAAGACGATCGTCGAGGTGTAGGGCGACGCGTTGCGCTGCAATCGCTTCTGCCAGTCGGTCGCCAACAACCCTTTGTTGGCAACCGCATCGATGTCGTAGGCGAGCGCCAGCGTCACCACGTCCGCCTGCAAGCCATCGATCACCGCACGCGCCTGCGATCCCGAACCGCCATGCGATTGCTTGATCTCAACGCTCTTGCCGGTTTCCTTCTGATAGGCCGCAGCGAACGCCTTGTTGAAATCCGCGTAGAGTTCACGCGTCGGATCGTACGACACATTCAGCAGCGAGAAATCCGCGGCGTGGGCCGAGCCCGTCCACAGCAACGCAACAGCAGCGAGAAACATACGGCGATGCATTTCAATCTCCATTCGCCTGCAAAATCGTTGTCGAAGGCCTGCCTACAAACTGTGGAACGCAGGCGCTCAAGTCAACGAAAGTGAATTTCAATGTTTGCAGCGAAGCTGGATCAATATCCTACGAAGTCTTTGTCGTATGGATGCCGCATTCCGTCTTGGCGCGGCCACGCCAGCGACCGGCGCGCGAATCCTCAGTTCCCGTCGTACGGCTGGTGCACGGCATGCAGCCGACCGAAGCGAAGCCGGAAGCAACCAAAGGATGCGGCGGCAACTTGGCCAGCGCGTAGATCGCCTCGATGTCGGCGCGCGAGACATTGGCGAACGGATTGAATTTCAATCGCGCGCCATCCTCCTCGACGACAGGGATGGCTGCACGCGCAGCGCCCTGGAAGCGTTTGCGCCCGTTGATCCAGGCGCGGAACGGCGCCAGCGCGCGCACCAATGGCTCGACCTTGCGAATGCGACAGCAGGCGTCGGGATCGGTGAGCCACAACTCCCGATCGGGATCGGCGCGCGCCAGCGTTTCCTGCAACGGCTGGATCGAACGCACGTCGCGCAAACCCAGCGTCGCGATCAGCGTATCGCGATAGGCCAGTGTTTCCGCAAACAGCCAGCCGGTATCGAGAAACACCACTGGGATGGCCGGATCGACATCAGCCGTGACTTTCAGCAGCGCCGCGGATTCGGTGCCGAACGACGACACCACGGCGAGCCGGTCGCGGCCAACCACGCGCAAAGCCGTTGCAACGATTTCGGCAGGCGAAGCCGCCGACAATTCGCGATCCAGCGTCTGCACCAGTCCAGCAACATCGACCGCGGCATTCACGCTCGCGGGTTCAGGCAACGAAGTCATTCGGCAGCCACCAGAAGATTCGGAAACGATTGCGCCAATCGCGCTGCGCGCCATGGCGCCGAATGCGCCACCACGTCGCCAATGATGAGAATGGCGGGGCCACCATCGACCTGTTGCACCAGCGCCGGGAGCTCGTCGAGGATGCCGACAGCAGCCTTGGCATCAGCACGTGTGACGCGCGAGAACACACCCACCGGCGTTTGCGGCGAGCGGCCCGCAGCGAGCAAGCCCGCGCGGATCGCCGGCGCGGCCGTCATGCCCATGTAGACCACAACCGTCATCTCGAGATCGGTCAGCGTGGACCAATCGACATCGGCGGCATCGCGTGCCTTGTGCGCCGTGAGAAACGTCACGCGCAACGCTTCGTGACGAAACGTCAACGGCACCTCGGACTCCGCAGCCGCACCGAGCGCTGCCGTGATGCCCGGAATCACCGAATAGGACACGCCGGCTTCGCGCAACGCTTCGACTTCCTCGCCGCCGCGACCGAAAATGAACGGATCGCCGCCCTTGAGACGCACGGCACGCTGCCCGGCTCTTGCTGCCGCGATCAGCAGGCGATTGACCGCCTCCTGTCCGATGCCGGGCTTGCCGACGCGCCGCCCGACCGGCACGCGTGCCGCATCGCGCCGCGCGCGATCGAGGATCTCCGGCGATACCAACTCGTCGTAAAAAACAACGTCGGCATCCTGCAGCGCGCGCAACGCTTTCACCGTCAGCAGATCGGGATCGCCGGGACCAGCGCCAACCAATGTCACGCGACCCTCCACATTCCCCGATGCCGTCGCACCGGCATAAGCGGAAGGATCGGCGATGTCGCGGAGTGCGGCTTCCGCGTCGTCCGCACGGCCTGCCAGCACCGCCGCGCCGATCGGACCATCGACCACGCGCTCCCAGAAGCGGCGGCGCAGCGAAAATTCCGGAATGCGCGCATGCATGACCTTGCGCCAGCGGCCGATCAATGTCGCGAGATCGCCGATGCGCGACGGCAGCATCGCCTCGATGCGTTCACGCACGCGCCGCGCGACCACCGGCGACGCGCCGCCGGTGCCCACCGCAACGACGACATCGCCGCGATCGACAATCGCCGGAAAAATGAAGGTCGAGTGCGCCAGGTCGTCCATCACATTGACCGGCAGTCCGACGGCTCTCGCTCGCGCCGTCACTGCGACACCGATCTCACCCGCGCCCGCGCAGAGCACAGCGATGACGCCGCCGAGATCCGCCACCGCTGGATCGCCCTGCGCGAATTCGATGCGTTCGCGCGCAGCCGTGTCGATGCCGCTGACATCATGATCGCCATCGGTCGCATACCAGCGCACGCGCGCATGGGCTGCCAATAAAAGCCGCAGCTTGGCGCGCACCAGTTCACCGGCGCCGACCAGCAGCACGGGACCGGTTTGCAGATCTAGAAAAATCGGCAGGAACTTCATGTCGAACTCCGAACCCCAAAATCGGGGTTGACTGGAATTATTTTCTATATATTCCTCTTACATGCCTCGTAAATAGAAAATTATTTCTTCTACTTGGCAATCCGAAAACAGAATTTCTTACTCTCAATCTTGAGCGTCGCAGATGCATCGTTTCCCGACTCCTTTGGCAACCCACTCATGGCGCGCGGGCACCGGACATTCGGCCCCGCAGTTGGGAGTCATGCACAAGTCACGCCAACAAAAATAACTTCGGTGGAACCGACGATGGATCATCTCGACGAACTTGAAGCGCAGAGCATCTACATTTTCCGCGAAGCCTTCGCCCGTTTGAAGAAACTGGCGCTGCTGTGGTCGCTCGGCAAAGATTCCAACGTGATGATCTGGCTGGCGCGCAAGGCGTTCTTCGGCCGCGTGCCCTTTCCGGCGCTGCATGTCGACACCGGCAAGAAATTTCCGGAGATGTATGCGTTCCGCGATCGCTACGGCAAAGAATGGGATCTCGATCTGCGCGTTGAGCCTTGCCCGCCGATCGATGCGGTCGATCCGACGTTGCCGCCGGCAGCCCGCTCTGCTGCGCGCAAGACCGAGGGGCTGAAGCTCGCGCTCGCCAAGTACGGCTTCGATGGCTTGATCGCCGGCATCCGCCGCGACGAAGAAGCGACCCGCGCCAAGGAGCGCGTATTCTCTCCACGCGGCACCGAAGGCGGCTGGGACGTGCGCGATCAACCGCCGGAGTTCTGGGATCAGTTCAACGCCTCGCCGCCGCCGGGCGCGCATTTACGCATTCACCCGATCCTGCATTGGACCGAGGCCGACATCTGGGCCTACACCCAGCGCGAAAACATTCCGATCATTCCGCTCTATCTGGCCAAGAATGGCAAACGCTATCGCTCGCTGGGCGATTCCGACATCACCTTCCCGGTCGCATCGAACGCCGCCAGCATCGAAGAGATTCTGATCGAGCTCGACGGCACCAAGGTGCCGGAACGCTCCGGCCGCGCACTGGACCACGAGACCGAAGATGCCTTCGAGCGGCTGCGCGTCGCCGGTTATCTCTGAGATTGAAATCGAGTTTCGCCATGAACATGCTTGTTGCCAATCCACTCGCCGTCGCAACGACACCGACGTCGCACCGCCCGCTCATTCGCATCGTCATCGTCGGCCATGTCGATCACGGCAAATCGACCTTGATCGGACGCCTGTTGCATGAGACCGGCAGCCTGCCGGAAGGCAAGCTCGATACATTGAAGGCCGTCAGCGAGCGCCGCGGCATGCCGTTCGAGTGGTCATTCCTGCTCGACTCGCTGCAGACCGAACGCGATCAGGGCATCACCATCGACACCACGCAGATCAACTTCCGCACCGAGGCGCGCGACGTAGTGCTGATCGACGCACCGGGCCACGCGGAATTCCTGCGCAACATGATCACCGGCGCTTCGCAGGCCGATGGCGCGCTGCTGATGATCGACGCCTATGAAGGCGTGCGCGACCAGACCCGCCGCCACGGCTATCTGTTGCATCTGCTCGGCGTGAAGCAGGTTGCCGTGATCGTCAACAAGATGGACCGCGTCGGCTACGACCAGGCGCGTTTTGCAGAGATCAGCAACGAGATTTCCGCGCATCTGGAAAGTCTCGGTGTGACGCCGACGGCCATCGTGCCGATCTCGGCGCGCGAGGGTGATGGCGTCACGCAACGCACCGCCAATATCGGCTGGTATCAAGGCCCCACCGTCGTCGAGGCGATCGACCGATTGACGCCCGCGCGCGCCCCCGAACAGCTCGCGCTGCGGCTTCCGGTCCAGGCGATCTACAAATTCGACGACCGCCGCATCGTCGCCGGACGCATCGAATCCGGCAAGCTCGATGCCGGCGATGAAATCGTCATCATGCCGGCTGGCAAGATTGCCAGAATCCGCAGTATCGAAAGCTGGCCGGTGACGCCCATCGCGGACAATCGCGGCGCGGGACGTTCGGTCGGCATTACGCTGGATCGCGAACTGTTCATCGAACGCGGCGACATCATCGGCCATGTCGGCGCCGCGCCGCGCGACACGCGGCGGTTGCGCGCGCGCATCTTCTGGCTGCACGATGCGCCGCTCACCGCCGGTGCATCGATCCTGGTGCGGCTCGGCACCAAGGAAAGCCGCGCCGTGGTCGTCGCCATCGAAAAGGCGGTCGATCCCGGTGAACTCTCAAGCGTCGAAAGCAAAGCCATCGGCCGCAACCACGTCGGCGAGATCGACATTTCGCTGGCGCAACCGCTCGCCGCCGATACCTATACCGACAATCCGCGCACCGGCCGTCTCGTCATCGAGGTCAATGGCCGCATCGCCGGCGGCGGTCTGGTGCTCAGCGTCGATGCGGGACAACGCGCTGTCCCGGTCGATATCGTGCCGGTGGAATCCGCGCTACGGCCGGAGGAGCGCGCGGCGCGTTATCGCCACAACGGCGCCGTGCTGTGGTTCACCGGCCTGCCGGGCGCCGGCAAATCGACACTGGCGCGTGCGCTGGAGCGCCGATTGTTTCAAAACGGCGGTTCGCCGGTGCTGCTCGATGGCGACACGCTGCGTGCCGGGCTCAACGGCGATCTGGGTTTCTCGGCCAAGGATCGTAGCGAGAACATTCGCCGTCTCGCCGAAGTCGGCACGCATCTGGCACGCAATGGCCACATCGCTATCGTCGCCGCGGTGTCGCCATCGGTAGAGGATCGCGCGGCGGCGCGCCGCATCGCCGACGCGGCCTTCCGCGAAATCTATATCGCGACACCGGCCGAGGTCTGCGAGAGCCGCGATCCGAAAGGACACTATGCCAAGGCGCGCGCCGGCAAGCTCAACGGCTTCACCGGCATCGGCAATGACTATCAAGCACCGACAGCCAGCGAACTAACCATCGATACCTCGTCGCGCAGCATCGCCGATGCGACCGACGATATCGAGCGCATGCTGGCGGAAACCGGCGTGCTGTTCAGCGAGCTTGTGGATCTTGCGGCCCATATCTGATCGGGCCAGCGACGGACGGCGACGCTGGGCAGCCGCCCAGGCTTGGCACAATTGGTAAGGCTGGGGGCCTTCTCAGGGGGCCGGATTTGGCGCTAAAAGGAGCGCTTGCCCCGCCTCGGCCATGCCGTTTTGCGGAATTAGCGCCCAAAGCCCGGCAGTTTGCCGCCGTTTCTCGTGAGAAATTCCATATGACTCGTATCGATGCCCACGGATTGAAGATCGCGCCTGTTCTCTTCGACTTTATCGCCAAGGAAGCCGCCCCGCAGACCGGGATCACGGCGGACGCGTTCTGGGCCGGCCTCGCCGCCATGGTGCGCGATCTGGCGCCGAAAAACCGCGAATTGCTCGCCGTGCGCGATACGCTGCAGGCCAAGATCGACGACTGGCACCGCGCCAACAAGGGCAAGCCGTTCGACATCGATGCCTATACCGCCTTCCTCAAGGAGATCGGCTACCTGCAGCCCGAACCGGCCACCCATGAGGTCGAGACGGCCAATGTCGATGACGAGATCGGCAAGATCTGCGGCCCGCAACTGGTGGTGCCGCTGACCAATGCACGCTATGCGCTCAACGCCGCCAACGCGCGCTGGGGCAGCCTGTACGATGCCTTCTACGGCACCGACGCCATCCCGCACGACGCCAACGATACCGCCAAGGGCTACAGCAAGGCGCGCGGCGACAAGGTGATCGCCAAGGCCAAGGCCTTCCTCGATGCCGCTGCGCCGCTGACCTCCGGCAGCCACGCCGACGTCACCGGTTACAGCGTCGATAAGGGCGCGCTCGTCGCGAAGACGGCCAAGGGCAATGTCGGCCTGAAGAACGCCAAGCAGTTCGCCGGCTATCGCGGCGACGCCGCCAATCCGCAGGCGATCCTGCTCGCCAACAACGGCCTGCATATCGAAATCGAGATCAACCGCAACCACGTCATCGGCAAGGATGATCCGGCCGGCGTCTCCGACATCGTCATGGAAGCTGCCGTCTCCACCATTCTCGACATGGAAGACAGCGTCGCCGCCGTCGATGCCGAAGACAAGGTGCTGGTCTATCGCAACACGCTCGGCCTGATGAAGGGCGACCTGGCGGACACGTTCGAGAAGGGCGGCAAGACCATCACCCGCGCGCTCAACGCCGACCGCGTCTACACCGGCCCCGACGGCAAGGAAGTCCGGCTGCACGGGCGCAGTCTGCTGCTGATGCGCAATGTCGGCCACCACATGTTCACCGATGCGGTGCTCGACGCCAGCGGCGCGGAAATCCCCGAAGGCATTCTCGATGCCGCGGTGTCCGGCCTGCTCGCCATCCACGACCTCAAGGGCAATTCCAAGGTGCGCAACAGCCGCACCGGCTCGGTCTACATCGTCAAGCCGAAGATGCATGGCCCCGATGAAGTCGCCTTCACCTGCGAAGTGTTCGGCCGCGTCGAACAAATGCTCGGCCTGCCCGCCAACACCATGAAGGTCGGCATCATGGACGAGGAGCGCCGTACCACCGTGAACCTGAAGGCCTGCATCCAGAATGCCTCGCAGCGCATCATGTTCATCAACACCGGCTTCCTCGATCGCACTGGCGACGAAATCCATACCTCGATGGAAGCCGGGCCGATGATCCGCAAGAACGACATGAAGGCGCAGCCGTGGATCAAGGCTTACGAAGACTGGAACGTCGACATGGGCCTGCTCGACGGACTGCCCGGCCATGCCCAGGTCGGCAAAGGCATGTGGGCGGCGCCGGACAAGATGGCCGACATGCTGACGCAGAAGATCGGCCATCCGCAGGCCGGTGCGACCACCGCCTGGGTGCCCTCGCCGACCGCCGCGACGCTGCACGCACTGCACTATCATCAGGTCGATGTGCTGAAGCGTCAGCAGGAACTCAAGAAGGGCGGCCAGCGCGCCAAGCTGTCCGACATTCTGACCATTCCGGTGTCGAAGTCGAACTGGGCGCCCGATGACGTGCGTCAGGAGATCGACAACAACTGCCAGGGCATCCTCGGTTACGTCGTGCGCTGGATCGATCAGGGCGTCGGCTGCTCAAAGGTGCCGGACATCCATGACGTCGGCCTGATGGAAGATCGCGCCACCCTGCGCATCTCCAGCCAGCATCTGGCGAACTGGCTGCAGCATGGCGTCGTCACCAAGGATCAGGTGATGGACTCGCTGAAGCGGATGGCCGTGGTCGTCGACAAGCAGAACGCCGGCGATGCGCTCTACAAGCCGATGGCGCCGAAATTCGATGGCGTCGCCTTCCAGGCCGCCTGCGATCTGGTATTCAAGGGCCGCGAGCAGCCGAACGGCTACACCGAATTCATCCTGCACGCGCGTCGCAAGGAAGCCAAGGCTTCCGCGTAACGCACCTGCACCATCAACAGAACGAAGGCCCCGGCTCGCGCCGGGGCTTTCTCATTTCGAAGTAATGCTAAGGTTCGTCATTGCGAGCGAAGCGAAGCAATCCAGAGAGCATATGAAAAGACTGGAATGCTTCGTCGCTACGCTCCTCGCAATGACGAGGATAGTCTGTCGCTAGAACACTGCGAGATACTTCAGCAACGAGATGATGCCGATAATGATGACGACGACGCGCGCGATTTGCTTGGCGCGTCCGTCGAGCGGCAACAGGTTGATCAGATACAGAACCAGAATAACGACCAGAAATGTAATCAATACACCGATAAGCATTCGAATTCCCTCAAATCGCGGTTGGCGACTGCAGCGCAGGCAAGCGCCTCGCATTCAGGCGTCGCATGAAACTCAACGCCGCGAGCGTTCCCGGGTTCCGGTCCCGGAACCTGTTTTGCGCGATGATGTCAGGCAAGAGATTACTCGGACGCAACGACCGGCAGGCGCTCGAACTTCGCCTTCACGGCCGCCGAGGCCGGAGAGAAATTCAAAGCCGCGCCGCGCCGGTCCGGCGTACGGCCGGCAACGACCAGGCCGTCCGCGCCGGCAACGATATCGCCCTTGCGCAACGTCGGATCATTCTCCACGTCGATCTTGGCCAAACCGAACTGATCCTTGCCGTTGCAGGTGCAACCGGAAACGATCTCATTGCGATAACGGAAGGCGTTGGCGAGGCTGCTATAGGACTTGCCGCCTTCGCTGGTCGCATGATCGATGCTCGAGCCGTAGAACACCTTGGTTTCGCTAGCGGGGCAGAGGCTATCGCACGACGCCGCGCGGCTCTGGTTGTTACCGGAAGTCATCGGGAAGTATCGACCGTCACAGGTACGGACGCAGTACGCCTGCCGTCCGCCGGTTGCGGCCGGGCGCGCCGGCGTGGCCGCAGGTTGGTTGGCGTCGTAACCGTCATTGGCAAACGGGATGAACGAGCGGGACGATGGCGGCGGATGCCCCGTCATGGCGCCGAACAACGCCGAGAAGAAATCATTGGCATGTGCGCCGCTCGAAGCGCATCCGGCCATTGCCACGATCACGACCAACACCGCGCGCCTGCTGCCAAACAAAGCCATGAGATTCTCCACGAGCCAATATGTTGACGCGCCCAGGTACTTTCGACGGCAGATGGGTGCGGGTTAGTGCAATACCGATGGCGAAAGGTTCAAGGCCTGCGGGCCGAGACCCGTGCGTTGTTGCGCGGGCCGATCTGGATGATGGATGGCGACCTGCATGGCCGCCGGCCTGCGAGCTTCGATTCGCTGCGCGCGCTTCGGCAGAACCACGACTTTGGTGCCGACCTGAACGCGGTTGAAGAGATCTTCCACGTCCTCATTGGTCAGGCGAATGCAGCCGCTGGACACGAACTTCCCGATCGTCGACGGATCGTTGGTGCCATGGATGCGGTACTCGCTGCTGCCGAGATACAGCGCACGCGCGCCAAGCGGGTTGCCCGGACCGCCCGCCATGAAGCGCGGCAGATAAGGCTGACGCGCGACCATCTCGGCTGGCGGATGCCAATCCGGCCACTCGGCCTTGCGTGAAATGGTTTGAATGCCGGACCAGGTAAAGCCTTCGCGGCCAACTCCGACGCCATAACGGATCGCCCGGTTACCGCCGAGCACATAATAGAGCGCCGTATTTCCGGTATCGATAACAATGGTGCCGGGCGCCTCGTTGGTGACGTACGACACCACCGTGCGGCGCAGCCGCTCTGGCAGTTCGCCCGCCTGCTCGTCCGTTGCATCCGGCTGGATCGCTTGCTCGGAAACAGTCGCATCGGGCGGAAACACGCTTTGATGCAATGGCGCATAGCCGAGCGTTTGCGCGGCAGCCGCGCCGGCGCCCAACGTCAGCACAGTCAAGACCGCAGCTGAAAACCCCAGCGCACGCGCCGCGCGCCTTGCGATGGGTGTGCGAATGTCCGAACGGGAATAGGTCATGATCTGCCCCGGTGGTTTACCGAATGTCGCGAGCGCGACGATTGCGAGACAAACGCGACCACTCAACTTGCGTTCCCACGACGGCTTCGTATTCCGCGACGAGTCAATATCGCTCGCTCTCACGTTGTCGCGATGGAACTTTCGAGTTCCATCGGCGTTGGCCGCCTCGGAAGCCGCCACTTGCATGATGCAGGCGTGAGTACGAGGAATACCGTCATGTCGCTCGGCACAATTCTCGTCATCATTCTGATCCTGATCCTTCTCGGCGTGATTCCGAGCTGGGGCTACAGCAATTCATGGGGTTATGGCCCGTCGGGGATCGTCGGCACCATATTGGTCATAGTTGTTGTCCTGCTTTTGCTTGGTCGAATCTGACATCACGAGTAGCCGCGAATGCCGAACGACACACCGCCCGGGACACGTGTGCGCACCGGACCGGTCGATGCGGTCGGCAAACCGATTCCTGACAGCGATGTCAGCCAGCCGCCGATCATCCGGCGTGCGGAAATCGTCGCGATCGCGTTGGTGGGACTGCTGATCATCAGCGTGGTCGCCGTGCTCTATGTGGCAAAGGCGTTTTTTCTTCCGGTGGTGATGGCATTCATCGTCGGCACCATGGTCTCGCCCGCCGCCGGATTTCTGGAACGATACCGTATCCCCCGTTCCGTGGCGGCGGTCCTGATCGTCACCGCGGTGTGCGGCGTCGCCGTATTCATCGTCGGCCTGATCTCGGCGCCGCTGATCGAATGGAGCAATCGCCTGCCCGAGCTCGGCGCGATGTTAAGAGACAAATTGCAGCTGTTCGATCGGCCGCTGGCATTGTGGCACCAGTTTCAAGGCATGTTCGGCGAGAACAGCTCAATCAATACAACGCCGCTGCAACTGCCCAAGATCGAGTGGATGCGACCGGCGGTCGAATTCCTGTCCCCGACATTCACGGAAATCCTGCTGTTCTTCGCCACGCTGGTGCTGTTCGTGGCGAGTTGGAAGGATCTCCGCCGGGCAATGATCATGACGTTCTCCGACCGTGAGACGCGGCTCCGGACCCTGCGTATCCTCAACGAAATCGAAGTAAGTCTTGGCGGCTATCTGCTGACCGTGACCTTGATCAATCTCGGCGTCGGCGTTGCGACCGGCCTGATCTGCGCGATCACCGGCATGCCCAATCCCGCAGGGTTGGGTGCGCTGGCGGCAACATTGAACTTCTTTCCCATCATCGGACCGGTGGCGATGTTCGTCATCCTCGTCGTCGTGGGCATCCTGTCGTTTTCGACGCTGGCCGCCGGTCTCTTGGCCGCCGTCGCCTTCGCCGGACTGACCTTCATCGAAGGCCACTTCATCACCCCAACGATCATCGGCCGCAGGCTGTCGCTGAACGCGCTAGCCGTTTTCATAGCCCTGGCTTTCTGGACCTGGCTATGGGGACCGATGGGCGGATTTCTTTCCTCGCCGCTGCTGATCGTCGGCCTGGTTCTCAAGGAGCATCTATTCCCGCCCGAAACGCCGCAATTGCCCGGCGACTAGGCGGCCATAGCTTCAACAAAGACGTGCCAGCACTTTAAAACCATCTGCCAGTCAACATATTCTCAAATGGAACTTCCATCTGCGCAGTCGCGTTGATGGCAATGACGCGTTTCCATGGAGTGTAATATGGCCAACAGCGGCGCCGAAGATACAATCAAGAACCTGCTCGACAAGACGACCTATGATCGCCTCGAGAAAGATCTGTCGAAGGTCAAGGGCGATATATCGGCGCTCGCCGAACAGCTATCCGATGCGTTGAAAGCCTTTACCGGCGATGCCAGCAAGCAGGCACGGCGCGGTTACAAGCAGGCGCGTCAGAACGTCGACTCCTTGTTGTCGGACGCCTCCGAACGCGGCAGCGCCGCAATGGACGCAGCACAGGAAGCCGCCGCGTCGCTGGAAGAAACGCTTGAAGACGCCATTCAACAGCGTCCGATCGCGGCCGTCGGGCTGGCCATCGGTCTGGGCTTTCTCATCGGCGTGACATGGCGTCGGTAAGTGCCGGAGCTGATCGAGTTCGGCGCTGCAGGCACTGAATCGGCACGTGTCGGAACGTGTCGATCCTGCCGCCCGAACGATGCGGAGCGGTTATTTGTCGATTTCGGGACGCGATCCCTCGAAACGGGTGCGCGGGACCAACATTTCATTAAAGCGGGGCGAGGATGATTCAGCGATTTATCGATGATCTAAAGGACAGCACCGGTACCGCCGTACGTCTGACCTCATTGCTGGTTGCGATGGCTGCGTTGCTGTTCATTGCGCTGGCCTTCATCTGTGCAGCGGTATTTGTATTCGTTCTGCAGACCGAGGGGTTGATCTACGCCTGCCTGACCGTTGCCGCGATCTTCCTGGTCGCGGCCCTCGTCGCTTCAGGGGCTTATGTTTATCAGAAGCGGCAAGCTGAAGCGCATGCCGCGGAGGTGGCGAAATCCACCGCGCAAAGCATCCTGACCGATCCTATTGTCATGGCCTTGGGACTGCAGGTGGTGCGCGCCGTTGGTATCAAGCGTCTGATACCGATCCTCGCGGTGGGGGGCATTGCGCTTGGTTTTCTCGCAGCACGCCGCAATGGCGAGGACGCTCCGGAAAACCCGGACGTCTGATTCATTTCAAATTGCGAGATATCTGTCGTATCAGGTAATGCAGCGCCCCGGCGCGAGCTGCTTGGCGACCTCCGTCAACACGCTCACCATTGGTTCGCAAGCCACGGTCGCTTTCGGCGCAACAGCGGGAGCTTTCAAGATAGCAGGGGTACGGACAGGAGCGATGTCGTGCGCTTCCTTACCCGGTGTCGCGATCGGCGCACGTATTAGCACCGATGTATTGCTCAAACCGGAGACGCGCACGGCAAAAGTCTGCATCGCAACGCGATCGCCAGCGTTAACTTCCATGCGATCACCCTTGGTCGCACGATTGACGTGATCCCTTTGCGCGTCCTCGATATAGGTCAGCCCTGCGCTTGCTACAGGTACGGATGCGCCAGAGAGCGGCGAAAGCAAATCATGCCCGGAGGCAAATTGCGCGGCTCCGGCCGTCAACACGACGGCTGTGGCAGCGACCAGTATCGACGACATCCTGGACATTTGCGTCACCGCTCCTGCACTCGAGATGCTTGACCTGAACCAAGAGCGGCAACAACGCATGAGCCGCGGCTAGGTTCTCCCGGCCGGCCATCAAATAAGCGTGCAGTTCTGCGCAAAAATTTGGGAACGCTTTTGGCGTTCAGACGTCTGTTTCTACAGCCGGTCCGTCCCCTGCCCCAATTGACCGGCCAAGCGGGGTGCAGTTGTGGTGATGCCAGCTGCACCCTGCGCCTTTTCTCGTCTTACGCAGGCACTGTTCGCCCAAACGATGATGGGCTTCAGAGATAAGGTCTTGGCAGCCGGCAAAAGGTTCAATGCAATTGAACCGCCAGTGCGCATTCGCGCCGGCGCGGGAAACGCACGGCGCGAATGGCTAGCACTCTCAGCCTGAAAGCGGATCAGGACGCCGCGGCTCGCGGAGACCGATTCCGGGAATTGCGCTGGAAGAACAGGGCCTGGCTGACCACCGCCGAGACCATCGCCGGCTGGAACGGCTTGGAAATCAGGAACGCCGGCTCAGGCCGTTCACCGGTGAGGAAACGCTCCGGATAAGCGGTAATGAAAACCACCGGCACCTCGAACGTGCGCAGCAATTCATTGACGGCATCCAGACCCGAACTGCCGTCGGCCAGCTGGATATCAGCCAGGATCAAGCCGGGAGTTTTGGTCTTGGCCAAAGCCACCGCCTCGGAGTGCGTCCGCGCGACGCCGATGACGTTATGGCCGAGATTCTTGACCAGGCTTTCGATGTCCATGGCGATGAAGGTTTCGTCTTCGATCAGCAGGACATCGGTGGCGATCTCCGCCGCCATTTCCCGACCCGCAGCATCGGCCAGTTCGCGAACTTCCGCTGGCTCAACGTTAAGGATGAACGCGACCTCCTCTTCGGAGAAGCCTTCCAACGACAGCAGCAAAAAGACCTGGCGCGGCAGCGGCGTAACATTCGACAGCCGACGCTCGGACGGATTGAGGATCGGCACGACGTCGCTTTCCTCATTGAGCGAGACCGAACTCCAGATCTGCGTAAACAGCCGGAACAGGCCAGCGCGCGCACCGTGCTTTTCATCCAGCAGCGACTGATCCTGCAGCAGCGCCTCCAACATGGCGCCGACATAGGCATCCCCGGCAGCCTGATTCCCGGTCAAGGCACGGGAATAGCGCCGCAGCAGCGGCAGGTGTTCGGCAACGAGCTGTGATCGGGACATCCCCATTTCATCCTTATCTTCGTGCACATTGAGACGGACACCGCCGGGCGCCCGCTAGGCTGAATTACGCACAAGTCGCAGAAAAGTTCCCTTTTCGCGGAACTTAAAGCAACGCTCCGCATTAGCATCCATGAAACAGCAGGCTCGGCTTCCGATATCGGGAGGAAAACCTCGATATCTCAATATGTTACTTATTAGAGACAATGTGGAATTAGCCATGAACGATGAGAAGCCCGCCGGCAAGCCGGCAAAGCCAGGCCGCCTCAATGCGGAAATCCAGTCCCGGATCGGACATCAGCTTCGCGCGATGTACGACGATGTGGTGCGCCAAGGCGTCCCGGATCGATTTGCCGAGCTGATACGGAAACTTGATGCTCCGGAAGGTGAGCTCGCTGCCAAAAAAGACGGGAGGGATTAATGCCTCTCACGGATTCTCTTCGCGACGACATTCTGGCGTCGGTCCCAAGTCTGCGCGCTTTCGCGATATCGCTGAGCGGAAATGGCGATCGTGCAGACGATCTTGTGCAGGAGACGCTATTGCGCGCTCTCGCCAACATCGACTCCTTCGAACCGGGTTCGAACCTCCCGGCATGGTTGTTCACCATCCTCCGCAACCTGTTCCGCTCTGACTATCGCAAGCGGCGGCGCGAGGTCGAAGACGCCGACGGCAACTACGCCAAGACGCTGAAATCGCAGCCCAGCCAGGGGTCGCATCTCGAGTTCGAGGAATTCCGCGCGGCTCTCGACAAGCTGCCGCAGGACCAGCGCGAAGCCTTGATCCTCGTCGGGGCGTCCGGCTTCTCCTACGAGGATGCCGCGGCTATCTGCGGATGCGCGGTGGGCACCATCAAGAGCCGCGTCAACCGAGCGCGAACCAAGCTCAGCGCCCTGCTTTACGTCAATGGCTCGGAAGATTTCGGCCCGGACGAAACGATCCGCGCAGTGATCGGAAGCGGCAACGGTTAGGCTGCGACGGACTTTGTCCAATACAATGGATCAGCGGCCGCCAGTGGCGGCCGCTGGCGTATTAAATTTCAGAACTGGGTGCAAGAACATTAAGGAGCCGATGGGTCTCCGATATTCGGCGCTAACGCGCGCGTTGCACCGGAGCGGACAAGCGATCGGTGCGCGCCTGTTCGGTCAGATCGACCACCGTGGCCATCGGCGCTGTCAATTCATAGACATAGCTGACATCGGTGAAGCGCCGGCGCGACGTCCCGCCCAAGGCTTCCGGCGCCACACGATCGAGCAACACGCGGCCAAAATCGCTGTCCTCGCGGCGGGTGGCGGCGCTGGTATTGAATTCTTCCCATCGAAAATAAAACATCGCGTCGCTGCCTTCGCCGGTCACTTCCCAGCGCGCCTGAACGGTCGGATGTTTGCCGACCAGCGACAACCCTTCGTCGATATGCGACGCCAGTTCGAAGAATAGCAGCGACAAGCTCTGCGCGGCACGGGCACTGACGGAGATATCCGGGCCGCTGACGTCGATGCGTTCGGCGTGCGGAATCGCGCGCGCCTCGAACAGCCCGCGCAGCTTGACGCCTTGCCATTTGCTCTCGCTGAGCAGCGACACGACGTTCGACATCGCATGAATGCGGCCGATCAACAGATCTCGAACCGAGTCGACGTCGGAGCCATGACGCAATGTTCGGGTGACGATCGACTGGATCACAGCGAGAATGTTTTTGACGCGGTGATTGAGTTCGTCGATCACCGCGGTCAACCGATGCTCGAAGCTGATGCGCGCCTGAATCTCTCGGCTCATGCGCAGGTTATTATACGCCACATAGCCGAACAAACCGCAGATCAGGCCGGTCAGCGCGATGCCGAGAAACGCCACAACCGCAGCGAGTTTCTGCGCCCGTCGCTCGGAGTTGGTCTTGGCGTAGTAGACGAGTTGCCAGTCACGCCCACCGAACGTCACTGTGCGTGTCACAGGCGCGCTTTTGCCTTCGGCGCTTCCCGTCGCCGTTCGGGAGGTCACCCAGCCGCGATCGTCCGCTACCAGTTCGGAGCCCGCGCGCCGCGGATCCTTTAGCGCGATCGAGAACAATGACAGCTCGTCATTGGCCAGCATCAGCGAACCGATCTCGTAGGAATAAGTGACGAAGCCGACCGTCTCGCCATTCTCCTCGAACAATACGGGCGCTGCCAACACGAGCCCCGTCGGACCATTCGGCCGCAACAAAGGGGTCGGATCGGACGCGGCAGGTTTTTTTTGCGACATCGCTCGCGCGAACATGTCGTGCAGGGTTGGCTGTTGATCGAGCGAACGCCCCACGAAAGCCATCGTCTCGGCGCTCCGCGGCTCGACATCCATCAGCACGTCGAGGGGCCGGCCTTGCGCCACCGGCTGCAGCGGCGAATCGTCGAACTCACGGATCACCGGTTTGGGGAAACCTGCACTGGCCAATTCACGCTGGGCCTGCGCGAGGTCATCCGGCTGCAAACGCGCGACCCATCCGGCCACGACAAAGTCGGTCTTGAACGCGTAGATCGAGGTCCGCAGCGGCTTCAACATGTTTGCCTGCGTGACCGCCGGCGAGTGAAACAATCCGGACGACACCCGCGCCAGCAACTCGCGCTCGGTCAGGCGATCCTGCACCAGACTGCTGCTGACATCGATCGCCCGCGAGAATGCGATGCGATCGACCGTCAGTTCCTGATCGTAAGCCCGATAAGCCGCCAACCCGGACACGAGAATTCCGAGCAGCGCGACAAAGCCGATGATGAAGCCCAGCCGAACCACGTTGTTACTCAAATGATTTCAAAATGAAAACACGGCCAGGACGGACTGCCCCCGGCCGGTCTCGGAGAGCCGGCCGGTCGACAGGATGGATCAATCCTCATCGTCGGACCGCGCTCCGCAGGACATACGCATTTCAACTTTGCCTTGGCGAAAAATGAATGATGCTAACGGCGGGTTGCGGTTTTGGTTCCATTCCGGCGTGCCGACATCCTGACGCCGGGACACGTACACGATAGGCAAGGCAGCCGCCGTGAGCGAGGGCGGCATTTCCACCAGGCTTCAAGGCCGGCCGCTCTAGCGAACGTCAACTTTGGCGGGGGTGATGACCTCGATCTTGGGCGGCGCGCTCAGGCACTTCACCGCGATGCGGCCGAATGCCTTCAAGTGTTCGCTCTTGCTATGCGGCCCGAGCGCCTCGGCATTGTCCCATTGCTCGACGAACACCATGCGGGACGGATCGGTCACGCTCTCATGCATGTCGTAAGCGATATTGCCAGCTTCCTTGCGGGTCTCGGCAATGCAGGCCTTCGCACCGGCGATCAGTTCGGCGCGCATCTCCGGCTTCACGGTCAAGGTGGCTACGACGTAAATCACGAAATCCTCCCGCTTTTTGTTCTGCGTTTTGAGTTGAGAGCAGTCTTAGAGCACTCTGCAGGGCCACGCCATGGGTCCAAGCACTGGATGGGGCCCAGGGATCGGCGGAGCTGGGCCGCGCTGACGTCGTTCGGTCAACAATGATGATCCCAGCGCGACGGGAGCGTTGCATCGCGCGCGACGACGGCAGGCGAATTGTCGCGCGAACCCGCCAAAATTAAAGACAATTCAATAGATTAGCACGGTTCTACTTGGGCACGACGCGATGGTTCCGCGAATTACCCCCGTGCCGCGTCGCCGCCTGACAGATAAATCACCTTGAATCCGCCGTGTTGCTGTTCCATATGAACGCTACGACCTTGAGAATCATCGGGTCATTGCGAGCCGCGTGTTCTGAGCCTGCAAAGGCTTCTGGCTTGCCCCTTCAGCCAACCAAAGCCGACGCCCCAAGCACGCGGGTGTCTCAGACACCTCTCGCGAGCCCCTGGCGAATGACGCCGGGTGCCTGCTTTTTTGATGGAAAGACCAATCTTTTGACCTCCTTTCAGGATTTCGGCCTCGCCGATCCCATTATGCGTGCTCTTCAGGAAGAGAATTATCAGACGCCGACGCCCATTCAGGCTCAAACCATTCCTCTCGCACTCGCCGGCCGCGATGTCGTCGGCATCGCCCAGACCGGCACCGGCAAAACTGCCTCGTTCGCACTTCCGATCCTGCACCGCCTGCTTGAGAACCGCATTCGACCGCAGCCCAAGGCCTGCCGCGTCCTGGTGCTGAGCCCGACGCGCGAACTCTCCGGGCAGATCCTCGACAGCTTCAATGCTTATGGCCGCCACATCCGGCTGAGCTCGACCTTGGCGATCGGCGGTGTGCCGATGGGCCGTCAGGTCCGCGCGGTGATGCAGGGTGTCGAAGTGATGGTTGCGACGCCCGGCCGCCTGCTCGATCTCGTGCAGAGCAACGGCCTCAAGCTCAATCAGGTGGAATTCCTGGTGCTCGACGAAGCCGACCGCATGCTCGACATGGGCTTCATCAACGACATCCGTAAGATCGTCGCCAAGCTACCGATCAAGCGGCAGACGCTGTTCTTCTCGGCGACGATGCCGCGCGACATTGCCGACCTCGCCGAGCAGATGCTGCGCGATCCCGCGCGCGTCGCGGTCACGCCGGTGTCATCGACGGTCGAGCGCATCACCCAGCGCATCATTCAAGTCGATCACGCTGCAAAACCGGCAACGCTGGCGCAGATCCTCAAGCAGGAGCAGGTCAACCGCGCGCTGGTCTTTACGCGGACCAAACACGGCGCCGACAAGGTGGTGAAAGGTCTTGCCAAAGCCGGCATCACGGCCGACGCCATTCACGGCAACAAATCGCAAAACTATCGCGAGCGCGTGCTCGCAGCCTTCCGCACCGGCGAGATACGGACCTTGGTCGCCACCGATATCGCAGCGCGCGGGATCGACGTCGACGGCGTCAGCCACGTGGTGAATTTCGACCTCCCCAACGTGCCGGAAACCTACGTCCACCGCATCGGACGAACCGCCCGCGCCGGAGCGGACGGGGTCGCAATCTCGCTTTGCGCCGGCGAGGAAATAGCTTATCTCCGCGACATCGAAAAACTGATCCGGGTGGCACTGCCGAGAGAAGATCGCCGCACGCCCGGCCATCGCGAAACGCCGGCTCCCGCACAAAACCGTGGCGGCCGCAACGGACCGCATGGCCATCAGGCCCGTGGCAACGACGGCGCGTCGGCGTCGAAGGGGCCGCGCCGCCGTCGCCGCTTCGGTGGAGGCACCCCGTCGGCCAATCGGCACGAAGCCGGCCGGCAAGACCCCGTCCGCTCCTCGCAGGGCGGCAAGGGTGAATCAATGCAGGGCGTCGCTTTCTTGCATCGGGAAAGCCGTCCGCCGCAGAACAAACGCAACCGGCAGCCGCAACGCTGACGATCTGTCGATCTGGAGAGAACCATGGCCAAAGAAGAGCTGATCCAGTTTGAAGGACTGGTGACCGAAATCCTTCCGGATGCACGCTACCGCGTGCAACTCGACGCGGGGCATGAGATCGTCGCTTACACCGCCGGCAAGATGAAGAAGAACCGTATCAAGACCCTGGCGGGCGACCGGGTAACGATTGAAATGTCGCCTTACGACCTTGAAAAGGGACGGTTGATCTTCCGCCACAAGGACGAGCGTCCGGGCACTGGCGCACCGCGTGGCACACCCCCGCGCGGCCAGTTCCGCCGCCGCTAAGCCGCGATAGGGCAATTTTCGGGAGAAAATACTCCCGAAATCGACCCATTTTACAACTTGAGATTGCATAACGGCACGCATTAAAAAACATGCGCGTCAGGATTGTTTTAGGGCCTACTTTCGAATAATATATCGGGATCGATTTTCGGCCGGACGACATTCGCTAACTACCGGTGCAGCCGGTTTAGACGCTGACGACCCTTCCAAAAATTCGATGCCACCAGCCCATAAACTATGGGTTTCGACTATATTTTTTTGAGAAGGGACTATCCCGTGAGCATGGGAACCGTGAAGTGGTTTAACGCAACCAAAGGTTATGGCTTCATCCAGCCCGACGACGGTGGCAACGACGTGTTCGTGCACATCAGCGCCGTCGAGCGTGCCGGACTTGGAACGCTGCGTGAAGGCCAGAAGATCAGCTACGAAATCGTTGCCGATCGCCGCTCGGGTAAGTCGTCGGCGGATAACCTCCGCGCCGCTGGCTGACGCAGCTTCTCGCGGCTGACGCCGCGATACGAAGAAAGACGCAGACCCTCGCGGTTTGTGAGAAGGCCGCGCTCGCAGCGCGGCCTTTGTCGTTTGGCGCCCTCGCAGGCCGACGTAAGTGGTCTGCAAGGCCATGTATGTTATGTCGGAATCCGAACGATCTTCTGCGCCAAGAACTGGAATTGAACGAGCGACGCCTCACAGCAGACAGCCCGAGGATGCCGCGTCTGAAAGAGCAGGATCGATCGGAGAGCGTCGCCGGCTAGCAGGCCGTGTTATTGTACATCACACAGGCCGACTGACGCGGCCGCGTATAGGTCTGATCGCTCAGATTGACGTCGGTGACAGTGTAGTGCGACAGCGGCTTGAACAGATAGCTGACTTCGCTCCAGATCAGGTAAATATCGGCCGCAGGCGCCACCGGCTTGAGACCGTCCGGCACGGTCACGGTATCGCCAACGCCATGCGGCTTGGCACCCTTGCTCCAGACAATCGTCGCTTTGAGAGTAATGCCGTCAACCTTGACCTGCGAGACCGTCGCGCGCACCGGCGTGGCCGAATACGGCGTCATGATTGCTGCGCTCGCCGCGAAGAAATTCGCCAACTGCGCGTCGGTGACCGAGGACGCTTGCGACGTCAGATCCGACAGCGTGCGCGTGACAATCGTCACCTTGCGATTGACCGCAACACCGGATGTCACTTCGATCGTGCCGAAGAACATCACCAGCATCAACGGCAGGATCATCGCGAACTCGACGGCGGCAAGGCCGCTGTTGTCGCCCAGCAGGTTTAGCCGCAGGCGACGCATACGACACCGCAAGTATTCAGCACACATCAGGTACATGATGCTGTCCCGTAGGGCTCGTTCCGGAATGCAGCCGTAGCGATCAGCAGACGCTTGTTTCCAGCGATATTCGACATGTCGTATCCGAGACCGGTCACATAGAGCGGCCACTGATAAAACATCCGCATCACCACGACATCACAGGCGTTGCCCGGCTTGTACTGCATCGTGGGAATGAAATGCTTGTTGGCATCGATGGCATCGGGAATGGTCACTGACGTGAACGATGGAAAACTCTGCACATCGACGTAGATGCCATTCTTGCAATCGAACAACATCGTCAGGCGCTTGCAGACTTCGTCTTTGAACTGCACTTGGGTGTAGCCGATATTCTGCGCCTGCCCTGTCATCACCAGACGCGCCACATCCTGCGTCACCGTCTCCAATGTCTGCCCCGCGAAAAAGACGAAACCGGTTTCCAGAACGGCAAACAGCAAAGCGAAGAAAATCGGCGCTACCAAAGCGAACTCGACCGCAGCGGAACCTTTGCGGTCACGTCCAAACTTGCCGACCCGATGCTTGGTGACCCTGGTGGTTTTGAAAAGCGATGACAGCGACATCGACGGGCCCTTGAACCGGCAGGAACTATCTACCGCCAAGCTTTAGCCGAAAGTCATTGTCGAAGTGTTTCGCGACATCGAGACAGAATGCCGGGAGGCATTAAGAGAAAATTAACCGGGTCGCCGACGGCGGTTCGGACAACGGGCGAAGGGCCCACGGCCAAGACGACGGACGTCCGGGCGGCGACCTCATAACAAAACGCCGATCAGTTTGATTTTCCGCCCGTGCCGCCGCCGGAGGCAGCGTTGCTACTCCAGGTATCGGCCTGGTCCATGGTCGACTTGAAATAGCCCGCGCCGTCGCCAAGCGTCACGCGGCGCTGGCAAATCGGCTGACAGGTGTAGGTTTCGCGCTCGACGCCGCGATAAACGGTCACGAGTTCTTCTGTCGGGCCCTTAACCTGGATGATGCGGTCCTCGAGCACCTCACCGCTGCGATCCATCGCGATGACGTTGGTTGCGCCGTATCCCTTGCCGGTCACAACAACAACGCCGCCGGGCTGCAGCGCCACGTCGGCGATCAAGGGGTTGCCGACCACCAGCGTCGCCACGCGCCCGGTCAACTTGATCAGCTTGGCCTGATCGACGTTGACGGTCACGGTCTCGCCGGCCTGGACACCTGACGTCCCCAGCACCGTCCAAACGATCGCGACAGCGGATACCGCCTGGAGCGACCAGCGCATGACAGTTTGCAAAACCCTGAACGGCATAGACTACCTCGGGACGATCACAGGTCGGCGGACGCGACGTAGAACAGTGCTGACACCTGACATGGCAAATATGCCGTTAATTCATGAACGAACTACAAACGCAGCGGAGCTGCCACGCCGGGGCGGCGTCGCGTCTTCAAGCTCCGCTGAACGTCTGTCACATCCGTGTGCCTGACCAAGAGATCTCCAGGCAAAGCGTATCGCTCGCACCCGCTAAAAATACCGCTGCGAGCAACGGTTAGCAGGATGCACGACCTTCGCCACACCGTTCCCACCGTCGCCTCTGCGGGCCGTTCGAAGCGGCTTCAGAAATACTGAGATAAACGCAATCGCTTTAAGTCGAAGTTTACCGTCTGCAAGAAGAGCCCATTATACCGGTGTTTCTGCAATCGAATTAACTGCGCTGCAATTTTCTCGGACTAGGTTCCCGCCATGGTCACGGTGCTGAGAACGCCGTTTAGACCAAACGCAAAGTTCGACAGCCACGTGCACACATGGAGTTTCATATGAAGAGCCTCGTTAAGCGTTTTGCCAAGGATGAGTCGGGCGCCACCGCGATTGAATACGGTCTGATTGCTGCCGGTATCGCCCTGGCGATCATCACCATCGTCAACACCCTCGGCGGTTCGGTGAAGAGCACCTTCACCAACATCAACTCGGGCATGAACACCACCCAGTAAGCCTTTTATCTCGGGTCGGCAGCCCATTTCAGCGCCGATCTGCGCGATATCAGCGGGAGGCTTCGGGTTACCGAGGCCTCCCTTTCTTTTGCGGATGCTGGATCCGATCACATTCCCCGCCGATCGGATCGAAAGCGCCGTTTCCCGATTGTTCATTCCTGGCGGCTAGTTTGTTTGCTGCCACCGGACGTACAAACGGTTAAAGGCTCGCACGCATGGTATTCGATCTCGTTCGTCTGCTGCTGTTCCCGGCACTGATGGCGTTCGCCGCAGCGAGCGACCTGTTCACCATGACCATCTCCAACCGGGTTTCGCTCCTGCTGGTGCTCGGCTTCGCCGTGCTGGCCGCCGCCGGCGGGATGGGCCTCTTCGATGTACTGCTTCATCTCGGAGCCGCCGGCGCCGTGCTTGCAGTGACGTTCTTCTGCTTTGCGATGGGCTGGATGGGCGGCGGTGACGCCAAGATGGCCTCGGCGATCGCACTCTGGTTCGGCTTTGCCCACCTGCTCGACTTCCTGCTCTATGCATCTGTCTTCGGCGGAGCGCTGACGCTGTTGCTGATCGAATTCCGGCGCTGGCCTTTACCCTATGTGCTTGCCGGCCAACCCTGGCTGCTCCGGCTGCACCACAACGAGACGGGTATCCCCTACGGTATTGCCCTCGCGATCGGCGCGCTCATCGTTTACCCGGATACCCCCTGGATCAAGATGGTCGATCTCTCCCGTTTCATCGCGGGCTGACGAGGCGCAAGAAACACCTCGTTAATGTCATTTAGATACGCCTCATTAACCATGCTTTGACGAATAACTGCTCAACTCCCGTTACAGCGACATCCGCGTCGCGGCGTAATGTGGAAAGTGAAGCGTATGAATACCGCACGCATTGTTGTCCTGACGATTGCTGTCGGTGCAGGCGGCGTCGCTGCCTATCTTGCCAGCGGCTCGGATCATAAACCGGTCATCGCGCCCCAGACTGCCCAGATGCAGACCGTCGATGTCCTGGTCGCCAAGGCCGATATCCCGCTTGGGCAAGCCGTCGGAGCCAGCGAGTTGCAATGGCAGACATGGCCCGCGGCAACCGTGAGCGACAGTTTCATTCGACGTGACAAGAATCCCGATGCGACGACCAAGCTGGTCGGATCGATCGCGCGTTCACCGTTCGTCAGCGGAGAGCCGATTCGCGAGACCAAGCTGGTGCAGGCCAACGGCGCCGGCTTCATGGCTGCCGTGCTGCCAGCGGGCATGCGTGCGATTTCCACCGATATTTCCCCGGAAACCGGCGCGGGTGGCTTCATCCTTCCGAACGATCGCGTCGACGTCATTCTCTCCCGGCGCGAGAAGAACGCGGATCAAAACAACGGCGGCGAGACCGTTCGCTCCGAAATTCTCCTGAGCAATGTACGCGTGCTGGCCATCGACCAGTCACCGCGTGAAAAGGACGGCCAGAACTCCGTTGTCGGCAAGACGGCAACGCTCGAGCTGAAGCCGGATCAGGCTGAAACGCTGGCGCGCGCTCGCCAGAGCGGCACCATTACCCTCGCTTTGCGAAGCCTCGCCGACGCGAGCGTTGTCGTCAGCAGCGACGAACAGAGCGGCCGGCGCGACAGCATCAACATCGTCCGCTACGGCGTGACCACCAGGGCAACGACACGGCAGTGACCGGAAGGACCAACGATATGAAGTGCCGGGCGAATCGAGGATTGATAAGGGCCACACTGATTCAGGCCCTGTCATTCGCAGGTGTGGCCGCGCTGACACTGAACCCGATCCTGACGCCGGTGCGCGCCGCCGACCGTCAGATTGCGGGTGAGGCGTCCGCGGGCAAACTGAATGCGCGCTTCCTGGCGCTCGGTGTCGGCAAATCAATCGTGATCGATCTGCCGCGCGACGTCAAAGACGTGTTGGTCGCCGATCCCAAGATCGCCAACGCCGTGATCCGCTCCGCGCAGCGCGCCTACATCATCGGCGCCGCAGTCGGTCAGACCAATATCATCTTCTTCGACGCGTCCGGCCAACAGATCTCCGCCTATGACATCGCGGTAACGCGCGACCTCAACGGTCTGCGCGCCGCATTGAAGCAGACGCTGCCCGGCGCCAATATCCAGGTCGAAGGCCTCGGCGACGGCGTGATGCTGACCGGATCGGTGTCGAGCCCGGGCGAAGCCCAGCAGGCTGGCGACCTCGCCACTCGTCTGGTGGGCAAGGCCGAGAACATCATCAACAGCATCAGCGTGCGCGGCCGCGATCAGGTGATGCTGAAGGTGACGGTCGCCGAAGTTCAGCGCGACATCGTCAAGCAACTGGGTATCGACCTCACTGCGAGCATGAGCTACGGCACCGCGGTGGTGAATTTCACCAATGCGAATCCATTCACCGCCTATGGCCGTCCGCTGGTCGCGAGCAACTCGCTTGCCGGCTCATTCGGCGGCGTCAACGGCGTTCCGGCGGTGACCGCGACATTGCGGGCGATGGAAAGCGCCGGCGTGGTTCGCACGCTGGCCGAGCCGAATCTGACCGCGATTTCCGGCGAGTCCGCGACATTCATATCGGGCGGTGAATTCCCGGTGCCGGCAGGATATTCCTGCGACCCGACTACCCATGTCTGTACCACGCAGATCAGCTTCAAGAAGTTCGGCATTTCGCTCAACTTCACGCCGATGGTGCTGAACGAAGGCCGCATCAGCCTGCGTGTGATGACGGAAGTGTCGGAACTGTCCAACGACAACTCGATCACCCTGTCGCAGGCGGTGACCAACAACACCGTCAACTCGCTGACCGTGCCCTCGATCAAGACACGCCGTGCCGACACCACGTTGGAGATTCCCTCGGGCGGCTCGATGGCGATGGCTGGCCTGATCTCGGATCAAACCAAGCAGGCCATCAACGGTTTGCCAGGTATGTCGCAGATCCCCGTGCTGGGTACGCTGTTCCGCAGCCGCGATTATGTCAATCGCAACACCGAACTGATGATTCTGGTGACGCCGTACATCGTCCGCGCCGTGGCACAGAAAGACCTTTCACGTCCGGATGACGGCTTTGCCGCCGCGTCCGATCCTCAAGCCGACCTGCTGGGCAACATCAATCGCATCTACGGCGCGCCGGGACGAGTCCAGCCCGGCCGAAACTACCGCGGCACCTACGGCTTCATCACCGACTGAGACGGGACAAGGATAACGGACATGACGACGAAACGACCCGTCAATTTCCAGCGTGGACTCCGGCTGGCAAGCCTGCTGGTCGGCGCATCCTGCGTGCTGGGTGCCTGCACCCACACCAGCGAGGAAATCACCGGCGCGATCCCGGCGGATTACCGGCAGCGTCATCCCATCGTGGTTCAGGAAGCGAACCAGACGATCAATGTCTTCGTTGGCAACGGCCGCGGCGGCTTGAGCGCCTCGCAGCGCGCTGACATCGTGTCGCTGGGGCGGACGTGGCTGCACGAAGGCACCGGCGTGATTGTCATCGATGTTCCGGTCCACACCCCGAATGCAAGGACAGCGGCAGATTCGTTGCGCGAGATCAAATCGCTGCTGGCCGCCAGCGGCGTGCCCGCGCAGGGCATCACGGTGCGCAATTTCCGCAGCCCGGATCCGCAGCTCTTCGCACCGATCCGCGTGAGCTATCCCCGGATCAAGGCCGATGCCGGACCATGCGGCGTATGGCCGGAGGATATCGGTCCTTCGATCAAGAACAAATCCTATCTCGAGAATACGCCCTACTGGAACTTCGGCTGTGCCACGCAGCGCAATCTTGCGGCGATGGTCGACAACCCCACGGACCTGGTTCAGCCACGCCCGGAAACGCCGGCCTATACCGCCCGCCGCAATATCGCGTTCGAGAAGTACCGCAAGGGTATGTCAACCGCGACCAAGTATCCCGAGTCTGATGCGGCCAAACTGAGCGATGTTGGAAAATGATCAGCTACGAACGCCAGAATCAGGAAAGCTCTTCCGACGTCGCGACGTTGGATAGCGATATTCACATCGCACCGGCGCCGCGTGTGTCGGTCCAGGCCTTTTGCGAGACAGTCGAAGTCGCCGCGGTGATTCAGTCCGCCGGCGAAGACCGACGTCTTGGCAAAGCGCACATCAAGATCCAGATGGGCGGCATCACGGCGGCGATCGAGGCCTATCGGACGGCGCCGACGCCGAACGTCATCATTCTGCAAACCGAAGGCCGCTCCGATATCCTCAGCGGCCTCGATCAGCTCGCCTCGGTCTGTGACGCCGGGACGCGCGTCATCGTCGTCGGCCGGGTCAACGACGTGACATTGTATCGCGAGCTCGTCCGTCGCGGCGTCAGCGACTATCTCATCGCACCGATCCAGCCGATTGAAATCGTGCGCGCGGTCTGCGGTCTGTTTTCGACACCGGACGCCAAGGCCGTGGGCCGGATTATCGCCATCACAGGCGCCAAGGGCGGCGTCGGCGCATCGACGATCGCCCATAACGTTGCATGGGCGATTGCCCGGGATCTCGCGCTGGATTCCGTCGTAGCGGATCTCGATCTAGCATTCGGCACGGCAGGCCTGGATTACAATCAGGATCCGCCGCAAGGCATCGCCGATGCGGTGTTTTCGCCCGACCGTATCGATACCGCCTTCATCGACCGCCTATTGTCGAAATGCACCGATCACCTCAGCCTGTTGGCCGCACCGGCAACGCTGGATCGCGTCTACGATTTTGGCACCGAAGCGTTCGACGCCATTTTCGATACGCTGCGTTCGACGATGCCGTGCATCGTGCTGGACGTGCCGCATCAATGGTCGGGCTGGGCGAAACGGGCGCTGATCAGTGCCGACGACATCCTCATCGTCGCCGCGCCGGATCTGGCCAATTTGCGCAATACCAAGAACCTGTTCGATCTGCTGAAAGCCGCGCGACCGAACGATCGTGCGCCGCTGTACTGCCTCAATCAGGTTGGCGTGCCGAAACGGCCGGAGATTGCCGTCAATGAATTCGCCAAGGCCATCGAAGCGCAGCCGATCGTCAGCATTCCGTTCGAGCCGCAACTGTTCGGGTCGGCCGCGAACAATGGACAGATGATCGCGGAAATCGCCGCCAATCATCGGACGACTGAAATGTTCCTGCAAATCGCCCAGCGGCTCACGGGGCGCGGCGAGGCAAAGAAGCCGCGCACCTCGTTCCTCGCGCCGCTAATCGGAAAGCTGCGGGCTAAATAACTGCCGCATGGAGTACCGTCGTGTTTGGTAAGCGTAGCGGACCGGAAACTGAATCGAGGGCGGCGCTCCCCGCCGCTGCCATGCTGGAGCCGGCCGCGGCGCCGGCAGCGGCAGCGCCTTCGCATGTTTCGACACCATCGCCCGGCGCCGCGATCTCTTCGCCGCCGCTGGCTCCCGGACGCCCCGCGCCGCCTCAACCCGCCGTGGAATCCCGGCGCTCGGACAACTACTATCAGGTCAAGGCAACGATCTTCGGCGCCTTGATCGAAGCCATCGATCTGGCCCAGCTCGCCAAGCTGGACGGCGAGTCCGCCCGCGAAGAAATCCGCGATATCGTCAACGAAATCATCGCGATCAAAAATATCGTCATGTCGATTGCCGAGCAGGAAGAACTGCTCGACGATATCTGCAACGACGTGCTCGGTTACGGCCCGCTGGAGCCGCTGCTGGCACGCGACGACATCGCGGACATCATGGTCAATGGTGCCGGGACGGTCTTCATCGAAGTCGGCGGCAAAATCCAGAAGACCGGCATCCGTTTCCGCGACAATCAGCAGCTTCTCAACATCTGCCAGCGCATCGTCAGCCAGGTCGGCCGACGCGTTGATGAGTCCTCGCCGATCTGCGACGCCCGCCTCGCCGACGGTTCACGTGTCAACGCCATCGTGCCGCCTCTCGCGATCGACGGTCCCGCGCTCACCATCCGTAAATTCCGCAAGGACAAACTGACACTGGATCAGCTGGTCAAATTCGGCGCGATTTCTCCACCCGGCGCCGAAATCCTGCAGATCATCGGGCGCTGCCGCGCCAATGTGCTGATCTCCGGCGGTACCGGCTCCGGCAAGACCACGCTGCTCAACTGCCTGACGAACTATATCGAGGGTGACGAGCGCATCATTACCTGCGAAGACGCCGCGGAACTGCAATTGCAGCAGCCTCACGTCGTCCGCCTGGAAACGCGCCCACCCAATATCGAAGGCGAAGGCCAGATCACCATGCGCGATCTGGTCAAGAACTGTCTGCGTATGCGGCCGGAACGCATCATCGTCGGCGAAGTCCGCGGACCAGAGGCTTTCGACCTGTTGCAGGCGATGAACACCGGCCATGACGGCTCGATGGGCACGCTGCACGCCAACAATCCGCGCGAGGCACTCTCTCGCTGCGAATCCATGATCACCATGGGCGGCTATTCGCTGCCGTCGCGCACGATCCGCGAAATGATCTGCGCCTCGATCGACGTCATCGTCCAGGCTGCACGACTGCGCGACGGTTCGCGTCGCATTACCCACATCACCGAGGTGATGGGGATGGAAGGCGACACCATCATCACTCAGGACATCTTCGTCTATGACCTGCTCGGCGAAGATTCCAACGGCAACATCATCGGCCGTCATCGCTCGACCGGAATCGGGCGTCCGGCCTTCTGGGATCGCGCACGGTACTACAACGAAGAGCAACGGCTTGCCGCCGCTCTGGACGCCGCCATTGTCGATGTTTCCGTCTGAGGCCGACCATGAATCTGCAGACGCTCGCACTGGCATTCCTCGCCGCGACCGCTATCGGCGGCGTGGCGTGGGTATTTCTTTATCCGGTCCTGTCCGGCGAGCGAAAGGCTGAGCAACGCCGCTCTGCTCTCGCCAAATCGGAACCGGTGTCTGCACGAAGCATTGACCGAAGCCAGCGCTCGCGGCGCGAGCAAGTGGAGAATTCGCTCAAGGAACTCGAAGAGCGTCACAAGAAAGATAAGAACGTTTCTCTGAGCAATCGGATTTCACAGGCCGGGCTGTCCTGGTCGAAGCAGAAATTCGCCGTCATATCCTCGGCGCTCGGCTTTGTGACCTTTGCGGTGTGCTTCGTCGGAGGCCTCGGGCTGATCGCCGCAACGGCATTCGGTTTTGCCGCCGCCATCGGGGTTCCGCGTTGGCTGCTCGGCTATCTCAAGAAACGGCGGGAGAAGAAATTCATCGCGGCCCTCCCCGACGCCGTCGACGTCATCGTGCGTGGCATCAAGGCCGGCCTTCCGCTCTTCGAATCGATCAAGGTTGTTGCTGCAGATTCGCCCCAGCCGCTCAAGGGCGAATTTCTGTCGATCATCGAAACCCAGGCCATCGGCATGCCGCTGGGCGAAGCGTGTTCCCGGCTGTACGAGCGGATGCCGCTGCCCGAGGCCAATTTCTTCGGCATCGTGATCGCCATTCAGCAAAAATCCGGCGGCAATCTCGCCGAAGCGCTGGGTAACCTGTCCAAAGTGCTGCGCGACCGCAAGAAGATGACCGAGAAGATCCAGGCCATGTCGATGGAGGCCAAGGCATCGGCCGCCATCATCGGCTCGCTGCCTCCGATCGTGATGTTCCTCGTTTACCTGACAACTCCGGATTACATCTCATTGCTGTGGACTCATCCGACCGGCCAACTCATGCTCGCCGGCTGCGTTATCTGGATGACGATCGGCATTCTGGTCATGAAGAAGATGATCAACTTCGACTTCTAGTGGTGCACCATGTTCGCTTTCATCGTCGAAAAATTTCATGACGCACGCTTTATGACGATGTTGTTTGCGGCAATTGCCGCAAGCGCCACCGTCTATTCGCTGATTACGCCGCTGTTTGCCGGTGAAGCGCTCACCAAGCGAATGAAAGCTGTCGCCAGCGAGCGTGAACGCATAAGGCAGCGTGAGCGCGAGCGGCTGAGAGGCGAAAAGGTCTCACTCCGTCAAACCCCGAAGCAACTGGTCTCCCGCGTCGTCGAGGATCTCAACCTCGGAAAATGGGTCGCCCAGGAAGCCGCCCGCGAAAAGCTGATCATGGCTGGCTACCGCGGACAAGCGCCCTACATCACGTTCCTGTTCTTCCGCATGGTAACCCCCATCGTGTTCCTGGCGGCAGCCATCGTCTACGTCTTCGTGCTATCGAAGATGCAACAGCCTGTGCAGGTCAAGATCGGCATCTGCCTTGGCGCCGCCTATCTCGGGTTGCAGGCACCGATGCTGTTTCTGCAAAACGCCATCTCCAAGCGTCAGCTGTCGATCCGGCGCGCATTTCCCGATGCGCTCGATCTGCTGCTGATCTGCGTCGAATCCGGCATGTCCATCGAAATGGCTTTCCGCAAGGTCAGCGTGGAAATCGGGATTCAATCGGTCGCACTGGCGGAAGAGTTCACACTGACCACGGCCGAGTTGTCCTACCTTCAGGACCGCAAGACGGCCTATGAGAATCTTGCCAAGCGAACCGGCCTGGAAGGCGTGAAATCGGTCTGTCTCGCGCTTCAGCAGTCGGAGCGCTACGGCACGCCGCTCGGGCAGGCATTGCGCGTGATGGCCCAGGAAAATCGCGACATGCGCATGACTGCAGCCGAGAAGAAAGCCGCTGCGTTACCGCCCAAGCTGACAGTCCCGATGATCCTGTTCTTCCTGCCGGTGCTGTTCGTCGTCATCCTCGGGCCGACCGGCATCAAGCTTTCCGAACTGCACTGACCGAGTCGCGCGCCGCACCAGCCAATGACTGGCGGCATGCGCGCAGAAAACCCGGCCTCGCATCGAACTGCGGCCGGTCGCCACGATCGACCTACGATGATGTGGAACATGAGTAGCGGAGGGACCGCACCCGATCAGGAGCGGGTCGCTGCCGCTGGTTCGGCTTGCGCGCCCAGCTTTGGCTGCTGCTGACGGCCGTTCAGCATCTGCTTGAGATAGGCGACGTTCGCCGCCGCTTCGTCAGCCGGCAGGTCGGCCTTGACGATCGACTCCGCCTCGGCAAAGCGGCCCTGCAACCCCACCACGAGCCCCAGATTCTGGCGCACGCGGGCATCGGCATTGGGGCGCGCATAAGCGCGGCGCAAGGTGGTTTCGGCCTTCTGCAAATCGCCGGTCAGCACGAAAGACAGGCCGAGATTGGACAGAATCGATGGCTCGTCGGGCGCGATCTTCAAAGCGCTGGCGTAATAGTTGCGTGCCTGCTCATGACGGCCGAGTTGATCGAGCGCCGTTCCCTGCACCGACAGAATGCGCCAGTCGGGGTTCTGCGGCGTGTGGGCGCGACCGAGCACGTCAAATGCCATCTGGAAATTGCCATTGTCGGCCAGCGCCCGGCCATAAACGGCCAGCAGAGCCTTGTTGCCGGGGTGCGCAAGGCTCGCCTGCTCCAGCACCGCCACGGCTTGCGCGCGCTGACCGGAGGCACGCAACGCCTGTCCGTATTTCAGCGCAGCTTCGGCATTCTTCGGGTTGGCGCGATACTGCTCGCCATAGGCGTCGACCGCCGCGCGGCGCGGATCGGCCTCTGCCCGAGCTTCCGCGCGCGGGGAGAGCGAACCTGTGACGTCGGACAGGCTCGCCGTTTGACAGCCACCCAGCCCGGCCGATACGACCGCGACGATAGCCACCGAGCCGAGAAAGCGGGCAAGACAAGGCTGCTGACGCATGGCACATTAACTCGCGATTGCAGGCAAATTGTTGCTGTCGACTGCCTCGATCAATAGACCGTTAACCCTAACGACTGGTTAATTGCCCAATAGGCTCGCCGGTCTGCCCACCGAAGTCCCCCAGTAGCGAGACCGATATCATGCACTCTGCCTTCGAAACGGAAGCGATCGAGGCCGCGATCCCCATCACGCTGGTCACCAAGGCCAGTTGGGAGGCGATCCGCGCCGATCTCTCCGCGACGGCCCAGCAATTCGCGCGCGCCAGCAACTTCACCGGCAAGGCCGGGCACTGCCTGCCACTGCCGGCAGCGGATGGAACCATCGCGCAAGTGCTGTTCGGTGTCGACGATCCCGCGAGCTGCCGCCACGACCGCTTCCGCGCGGGACAATTGCCGGGCCTGCTGCCACCCGGCGTCTATCGTTTCGCCGACACGTCGCACGACATGCGATTGGCCGTACTGGCTTTCGCTTTAGGCAGCTATCGGTTCGGACGTTATCGCACCATCGACGCGGCAAACGTGCGGCTGGTGCCGCCGGCCGATGTCGACATCGCCGCCATCTCTCGCATGGCCGAGGCTGCCGCCCTCGCGCGCGATCTCATCAACACCCCGGCCAACGACATGGGCCCGGAGGACCTCGAGCAGGCGGCCCGCACGCTTGCCGAGCGGTTCGGTGCCCGCTTCAGTTCGATCGTCGGTGACGACCTCAAACGACAGAATTTCCCGCTGATCCACGCTGTCGGCATGGCCTCGACCCGTGCGCCGCGCCTGATCGATTTCACTTGGGGCAATCCGGCACATCCGAAAGTCACGCTCGTCGGCAAAGGCGTCTGCTTCGATACCGGTGGCGTCGATCTGAAGCCGGCCAGCGGCATGCTGATCATGAAGAAGGACATGGGTGGCGCGGCCAATGTCCTGGCGCTGGCGCAGATGATCATGGATGCGGGGTTGAGGATCCGGCTGCGGGTGCTGATTCCCGCGGTCGAGAATTCGGTCGCAGGCAACGCCTTTCGTCCGCTGGACATCTTTCCGTCGCGCAAGGGTCCGACCGTGGAAATTGGCAACACCGACGCCGAAGGCCGCTTGGTGCTGGCCGATGCGCTGGCTCTGGCCGATGAGGAATCGCCCGATCTGCTGATCGATCTCGGCACGCTGACCGGCGCGGCACGCGTCGCGCTCGGCCCGGATCTGCCGCCGTTCTATACAGGCGATGATGCGCTTGCGGCAGAGGTGGCGCGTTGCGCGGCCGAGGAGAACGATCCAGTCTGGCGCATGCCCTTGTGGGGACCGTACGATGCCTGGCTCGATTCCAAGGTCGGCAATATCAACAACGCCCCGTCGAACGGCTTCGCGGGTTCGATCACCTGCGCGCTGTTCCTGCAACGCTTCGTCGAGCGTGCCAGCAACTGGCTGCACTTCGACATTTACGGCTGGACGCCGACAGCGAAGCCGGGGCGCCCGGAAGGCGGCGAATGCCAGGCCGCGCGCGCATTGTATCGCTTGCTGAGCCAACGCTATGGATGATCCCCGCCTCACTCCGGCCCGGCCCGACGTGGCGGCAAAATATCTCGAAGGCAAAGTGAAGGCGGCCCGCTTCGTCAACGGCGAAAAATGTGTCGTGACGGATGCCATCGCGCCGGTCCGAACAGCGCCGCGCGCCGACGCGATGCTGCAGACGCAGGCATTGCTGGGCGAGCACGTCACCATCTACGATCGCAACGGCGAAGGCTGGGCTTGGGGGCAACTCGGGAGCGACGGCTATGTCGGCTGGCTGCCGGATCATGCGCTGGGCCAACCGGGTGCCGCCGTCACACACAAGGTTGCGGCTATCCGCACTTTCGCATTCCCCGGTCCCTCGATCAAATTGCCGCCGGCCGCGACACTGCCGCTCGGCGCCACCATTGCCGTCAACCGAACCGACGATGTTTTCGCGATGACCGACGCGGGCTTGTTCGTGCCAGCACAACATCTCGCGCCGATCACCGACCACGCGGCCGATTTCGTCGCGATCGCCGAGTTGTTCGTCGGCACACCCTATCTGTGGGGCGGCAAGAGCAGTCTCGGTATCGATTGCTCAGGCTTGGTACAGGTCGCATTGACAGCCAGTGGCGTGGGCGCACCGCGCGACAGCGACATGCAGGAGGCTTCGCTCGGCGCAACGGTGCCGGTGACGCAACTGCATCAGTTGAGACGTGGCGACCTGATCTTCTGGAAAGGCCACGTTGCCATCGTGCGCGATGCCTCAACGATCGTGCATGCCAACGCCTACCATATGGCAACGGCGATCGAACCCATCCGCGATGCCGTATCCCGCATCAGCGCGGCGGGACACGAAATCACCAGCATCAAGCGGCTGTGATATAATCGCGAAGCCCGGCGCGGTGGAGCGCCAGCCACTGCAACGCATTGACCAGAAGCGCGTTGGCGACGGACCCGCGATCCAGCGCCGCGAGCGCGTCGTCGACCGACACGACGAACGGCAGCGTGTCTTCGCCTTCACCGTCAAGACCACCGCGCGCAACAACCTTCGACGAGTCGACCGTTCCCAGAAAGAACGTCACATATTCCTCCGTCAGGCCCGGCGTCGATAACACGCTGAACAATTCGACGATCCGCGAAGGGGCGACACCAATCTCTTCACGACATTCGCGAATTGCCGCGTCGCGCGGACTTTCTCCGCGGTCGACTCGGCCGGCGACGATCTCGACCATATCGCCGCGCCCGGTGGCGATATGTCCTGACAAGCGAAACTGCCGGATCAATACGATGCGGTCCTGATCGAGATCGACGGTCAGCACCGCGACGACGCGGCCAGCACGCAGCAGATCGCGCCGCTGCCGCGTTTCGCGTCCTTCGCTGTCCGGCAGAACTACGGAATAACGCTCATACGGCATGAAGCCGCGCGCGATATCGGTCGGCTCCGAAACCGTGACATCGGCGGGCCGATCCGCGACCGCATCGAACGGAATCCGCCTAGTCATTGCGCCGCCGTGTGGCCGCCAGCCGCCTCGTTGCGGAATGCGGCCGCGAACAGCACGCGGGTGTAGTCGCTTTTCGGGTTCTTGAAGAGGTCCGCGGCAGGCCCCTCCTCCACGACCTTGCCTTGGCGCATCACGATGAGATGACTCGCCAGCGAGGCGACAACCCGAAGATCGTGCGAGATGAACAGATACGTCAGGTCATGCTTGCGTTGCAGCTCGCGCAGCAGATCGACCAATTGCGCCTGAAACAGCATGTCGAGCGCGCTGGTGGGCTCATCCAGCACCACGAAACTCGGCTCCAGCACGACGGCACGCGCCACGCAGATGCGCTGGCGCTGACCGCCGGAAAATTCATGCGGATACCGCGACCGCGTTTCCGGATCGAGGCCGACATCCTGCAGGGCGCGAATGACCCGCGCCTCTCGTTCCTGCGTCGAGAGCGACGGTTGATGCACGCTCAAGCCTTCGGCGACGATATCGCCGACTGACATGCGTGGACTCAAGGCGCCGAACGGATCCTGAAACACGATCTGCATGTCATGTCGGAACGGACGCATCTCTTTGGCGCGCAGACCCTGCACATCCTTGCCCATGAACACGATCGGGCCTTCCGACGAAATCAGCCGCAGCAGCGCCAGCCCCAAGGTCGTCTTGCCCGAACCGGATTCACCGACGACGCCCAGCGTCTCGCCCTTGCGCACGGCGAGGTTGACGCCATCGACCGCCTTGATGTGGCCGACGGTTCGCCGCAGCAGACCGCGCTTGATCGGGAACCAGACCTTCAGATCGTTGGTCGAAACCACCACCGGCGCCTGCGGCTGCGGCGGCGCGGGATCGGCCTTCGGTTCGGCGGCGAGCAACGCGCGCGTGTAAGGATGGCGCGGCGCCGTGAACACCTGCTCGACCGGTCCCTTTTCGACGATCTTGCCGTTGTTCATCACGCACACGACATCGGCGATGCGCCGCACGATGCCGAGATCGTGGGTGATGAACAACAGACTCATGCCGGTGCGCGCACGGATCTCCGCCAACAGCGCCAGAATCTGTGCCTGCACGGTGACATCGAGCGCGGTTGTCGGCTCGTCGGCGATCAGGAGGTCCGGCTCGTTCGCCAGCGCCATGGCGATCATCACGCGCTGGCGCTGACCGCCGGACAGTTGATGCGGATAACTCGCCAGCCGCGTTTCCGGCTCGGGAATGCCGACCTGGGTCAACAACTCGATCGTCCGCGCTTTTGCTGCCGCGCCGCGAATGCCCTTATGCAGCAGCAATATCTCGCCAATCTGTGCCTCGATGGTATGCAGCGGATTGAGCGACGTCATCGGCTCCTGGAAGATGATCGAGATATCGTTGCCGCGGATGGTGCGGATCTCCTGTTCCGACAACGACAGCAGATCCCGCCCCTTGAACCGAATGCTGCCCGAGGGATGCGTGGCGGTCGGATACGGCAGCAACTTGAGCACCGAGAGCGCGCTGACGGATTTTCCCGAACCGGATTCGCCGACCAGCGCGACGCATTCGCCGCGCCCGATCTCGAACGAAATGTGATCTACCGCCATCGACGCGCCGCCACCATGGCGAAACGCGACCGAGAGATCGCGAACTTCAAGCAGGGGCTGGTTGATGGCGTCCATCGGCAAGCTCTGTCCTAGTTGAAGGTCTTGCGCGGATCGAAAGCGTCGCGCACCGCTTCACCGATGAAGATCAACAACGACAGCATGATCGCCAGCGAGAAGAAGCCGGTGAAGCCAAGCCACGGCGCCTGAACGTTGGCCTTGCCCTGTGACAGCAACTCGCCGAGCGACGGCGAGCCCGGCGGCAGACCAAAGCCGAGGAAGTCCAGCGCCGTCAGCGTCATCACCGAGGACGAGACGATGAACGGCAGGAACGTCATGGTCGCCACCATCGCGTTCGGCAACAGATGCCGGAACATGATGACCTTGTCGGATACGCCGAGCGCCCGTGCCGCCATGATGTATTCGAAGTTGCGCCCGCGCAGGAATTCGGCGCGCACCAGCCCCACCAGCGACACCCACGAGAACAACAACAGGATGCCGAGCAGCACGAAAAAACCCGGCACCAGCACCGATGACAGGATCAGCAACAGATAGAGCGAGGGAATTGCCGTCCATACCTCGATGAAGCGCTGGAATGTCAGATCGACCCAGCCGCCGAAATAGCCCTGCACGCCACCGGCGGCGATGCCGATGATCGACGAGACGATGGTGAGGCAAAGCCCGAACAGCACCGAGATGCGGAAGCCGTAGATCAGCCGTGCGACAACGTCGCGTCCCTGATCGTCGGTGCCGAGCCAGTTGTATTCGAGGTCGCGGCAGCTCTTGAGACCCTTCTTCTCCACCACGCTCTTGCATTGCGCTTCGGTCAGCATCCAGGTCGGTTTCGACGGCGCCGGCGTCGGCAGATCGAGATTGTGCGTGTCGTAGGAATAGCGGATCAGCGGCCAGACGATATGGCCGCCCTTCTCCGCGATCTGCTTCTGCAGATACGGATCGCGATAGTCGGCGGCCGTTTCGAAATCGCCGCCGAACGTCGTTTCCGAATAGGTGACGAAAGCCGGCCAGTACCAATGGCCATCATATTCGATGAAGAACGGCCGATCGTTGGCGATCAATTCGGCGAACAGCGATACGAAAAACAGCAGGCCGAAAATCCACAACGACCAGAAGCCGCGGCGGTTGGCCTTGAAATTCTGCCAGCGCCGCTTGTTGATCGGCGACAACGTTAGCGTGTGACGTGTTGGCGGCACCGCCTCGCCCAGCGGCGTCGACGTCGTGGTCTCGATCGGTTCGCGGGTCTGCAGTGTCATCAGACCTCCCGCGCCTCAAAGTCGATCCGTGGATCGACCCACATATAAGCCAGATCGGAGAGCAGATTGACCACCAGACCCACAAGCGAAAAGATGAACAGGGTTCCGAACACCACCGGGTAATCGCGGTTCAACACGCTCTCGAAGCCCAGCAAGCCAAGTCCGTCGAGCGAGAAGATGGTTTCGATCAGCAGCGAGCCGGAAAAGAACGCGTGGATGAAGGCGCCCGGGAAACCGGCGATGACGATAAGCATCGCATTACGGAAGATGTGGCCGTACAGCACCTGCCGCTGGCTGCAGCCCTTGGCGCGCGCGGTCATGACATACTGCTTGCGGATTTCGTCGAGAAATGAATTCTTCGTCAGCAGTGTCATGGTGGCGAAGGCGCCGAGCGCCATCGAGACCAGCGGCAGAGTGAGGTGCCAGAAATAATCGATGATCTTCCAGTACCACGGGAATTGCGACCAGCCGTCCGAGGTCAGGCCGCGCAAGGGAAACAGATCGAGAAACGAGCCGCCCGCAAACAGGATGATCAGCAGGATCGCGAACAGGAATCCGGGGATCGCAAAGCCGACGATGATGATACCCGATGTCCAGATGTCGAACCGCGAACCGTCCGCCACGGCCTTGCGGATGCCAAGCGGAATCGAGATCAGGTACGTCAGGAGCGTCATCCAGATGCCCAGCGACATCGAGACCGGCAGCTTCTCCTTGATCAATTGCAGCACGCTGGTATCGCGGAAATAGCTCTTGCCGAAATCGAAGCGCGCGAAATTCCATAGCATGATGAGAAAGCGTTCCGGCGCCGGCTTGTCGAAACCGAACTGCTTCTCAAGACTCTTGACGAAATCCGGATCGAGGCCCTGCGCACCGCGATACTTCGAATTCACCGCGTCGGCACTGGCACCCACCTGATTGCGCGCGCCGAAATCACCACCCGATGAGCCCGAGATACGTGAGCTGGCGCCGGTGTCCGCGCCGCTCAGTTGCGCGATGACCCGCTCTACCGGACCGCCGGGCGCGAACTGCACCACGACGAACGACACGAACAGGATTCCCAGCAGTGTCGGGATCATCAGCAGAATGCGGCGGGCGATATAGGCGCTCATGGCTATTTCGCCTGCTCAGGTTTGGCCGCCTTGGCGGGGTCCGACCACCACAACTCGATGGCGCCGACGCTGCCGAAATAGCGCGGCAACTTGGCCGGATGATTGAAGACATCCCAATAGGCGACGGGATGGTTGGTGCGATACCACTGCGGCACCCAGTAGCGCCCGGCGCGGAACACGCGATCGAAGGCACGGCAGGCTATCGTCAGTTCATCGCGCGAATTGGCGCCGATGATACGCTCGACCAGCGCGTCGATCGCCGGACTCTCGATACCGGCGAGATTGTAGGAGCCCTTGGTGCGCGCCGCCTGCGAGGTGAAGAACGGCCGCATGCCATCGCCGGGCGTCGCCGACATGCTGAAGCGCTCGATCGTCATATCGAAATCGAAATCTTCGACGCGCGCGCGATACTGCACCGGATCGACCAGACGCAGGCTGGCCTCAATGCCGATGGTGGCGAGATTCTTGATGTAGGGCGCATGATGCGCCTGCAACTGCGGCTCATCGGCGAGGAATTCGATCTTGAACACCTCGCCGTTCGGCAGCAGCCGCTTGCCGTCCTTGACCGGGTATCCTGCATCGCGGAGCAATTGCGACGCCTTGCGCAGCAGCGCCCGATCCTGTCCCGAGCCGTCCGACACCGGCGGCGCGAACGGCGCGCCGAACACCTCTTCCGGCAAATCCTTGCGGAAGGGCTCCAGCAATTTAAGCTCGTCGGCCGACGGCGGCCCGCTCGCCATCATGTCCGAATTCTGGAACGGCGACTGCGTCCGCGCATAGGCGCCATACATGATGGTCTTGTTGGTCCATTCGAAATCGAACGCCTGGATCAAGGCTTCGCGCACGCGCGCGTCCTTGAACTTGTCGCGCCGCGTATTGATGAACCAGCCTTGCGCGCCGGAGGGCGTCTCATCCGGCAGTGTCTCGCGTTTGACGCGTCCATCCTTCACCGCCGGAAAATCATAGCGCGTCGCCCAGACGCGCGCGGTGAATTCCTCGCGGAACAGATAGTTCTTGGCGGTGAAGCCTTCGAAGGCGACATCGCGGTCGCGATAGAATTCGTAGCGCACGGCATCGAAATTGTAGCTGCCGCGCGTCACGGGGAGATCGGCGCCCCACCATTCCTTGACACGCTCGAATTCGATGAAGCGATTGACCTCGAACTTGGCGACCTTGTACGGGCCGCAGCCGAGCGGGATATCCAGCGTCGATTCATCGAACGGCCGCGACGCATAGTAAGCGCGCGAGAAGATCGGCAGGCCCGCCACGTAGAGCGGCACATCGCGAGCGTGCTTCTCGGCGAACACCACCTGCACCGTGGCGTCGTCGAGCGCCTCGGCGCTGACGACATCGCGCATCTGCTGCACGATCAGCGGATGGCCCTTGGCTTTCAGCGTGGTCAGCGAAAACGCAACGTCATGCGCGGTAAGCTTGCTGCCGTCGTGAAATCGCGCCTCAGGCCGCAGCGTGAAGCGATAGGTCCGCTTGTCGGCTGAAATCCGCACCGACTTGGCGACCAGACCGTACATCGCATCCGGCTCGTCGCCAGCACGCACCATCAGCGGCGCGAAGGTCAGGTCCATGCCCTGCGCGCCCTCGCCCTTGAGGATGTAGGCATTCAGCGAACTGAAGGTCTGGTAGGATTGATTGTAGGCGCGCACAGAGGGCACCGTCGAGAACATGCCGCCCTTCGGCGCCGAGAGATTGACGTAGTCGAAGTGGTGAAAATCCGCCGGATACTTCAGGTCGCCGAACACCGACATGCCGTGCGCTTCCGTTGCCGCATCGTCGGCGTGCAACGGCCGCAGCCAGCTTGCGCTGAGCGCGCCCAAACCGAGACCCAATACATGCCGGCGGCTGAATTGCGCCATGCGCGTCACGCTGCTCAAGATCGCTTGCCGCTCTTGGCGGCCTTCTCGGCATCGTACCACCAGATGGCAGGGAATCCGGAGAGACCATACTTCGGCAGTTCCGCGGGCCGACCGAAGCGATCCCAGCGCGCCGTACGCACCTTGGGATAATTCCACTGCGGCACGACATAGTGATTCCACAGCAGCACACGGTCCAGCGCCTTGGTGGCCGCCACCAGATCGGCGCGATCCTTGGTGAAGATCACGCGATCGATCAATTTGTCGATGGCCGGATTCTTGATGCCGACGACGTTGCGCGATCCGGCGATATTCGCCGCCTGCGAACTCCAGAACTCGCGCTGCTCGTTGCCGGGCGACAACGATTCCGGCCACGACGCTACAACGATGTCGAAATCCCAACTGCGCAGCCGGTTCTCGTATTGCGTCGGGTCGATGGTCCGGACGCTGACTGCCATGCCGAGCCGCTCCAGCGACGGCTTGAAGAACAGCATGACACGTTCCATGCTCGGATCTTCGACCAGAAGCTCGATGGTGAAGGGAGTGCCGCTCTTGCCGTCGACCAGCTTCCGGTCGCGCACCTCGTAACCTGCCTCCTTCAAGAGCTTCAGCGCCTCGCGCAGGTTGTTGCGCACCGCATCGGCATTGCCGCCGACCGGATTGGTGTATGGCGTGGTGAAGACTTCCGGCGGCACCTGATTGCGCACGGTTTCGAGAATCTCGAGCTCGCGTCCCTCCGGCAATCCGCTCGACGCCAGTTCGGTGCCATCGAAGTAGCTGCTGATGCGCTTGTATTGCCCAAAGAAAATCTGCTTGTTCATCTCTTCGAAATCGAACGCGAAGTTCAGTGCGCGACGCACCCGCGCATCGGAAAATTTTTCGCGGCGGATGTTCATCGCGAAAGCCTGCATGATGCCGGAGCTGCGGTTGGGAAATTCCTCCAGCAACACGCGCTTGTCGGTTACCGCCGGGAAGTCATAAGCGGTTGCCCAGTTCTTGGCGCTATTTTCCGAACGCCAATCGACCTGATCGCCCTTGAACGCTTCGATCGCCACCGTCGAGTCGCGGAAATACTCATAGCGCAACTCGTCGAAGTTGTTGCGGCCGACATTGACGTTGAGCTCGCGTGCCCAATGATCCTTGACGCGTTCGTAGACAATGGAACGGCCCGGCGAGAACGATTTGATGCGATAGGGCCCGCTGCCGAGCGGCGGCTCCAGCGTCGTTGCCGAAACGTCGCGCTTGGCGCCGGTCTCGTTGCTGCCTTCCCACCAGTGGCGCGGCAGCACGACGAGTTGCCCAACGATCTGCGGCAGCTCGCGATTGCCCGGCGCGTCGAAGCTGAATTTCACATCGCGCTCACCAACCTTCTCGGCTTTGACGACGTGCCGGTAGTAAGCCGAATACTGCGGATGGTTTTTCTTGAAAGTATCGAGCGAGAAGACAACGTCTTCCGGCGTCACCGGCTTGCCGTCGTGCCAGCGCGCCTGCGCCCGCAGCCGATAAGTGACCGACGAGAAATCCTCCGGATAGCTGACCGACTCGGCAAGCAGACCGTACTCGGTGGAAACTTCGTCGAGCGCTGCAGTGGTCAGCGACTCATAGATCAGGCCGACCGATCCGGCGATCGACCCCTTCACGCCTGCCACCACGAGATTGAAATTATCGAAGGTGCCGAGCGCGATCTGCCGCACCGTGCCGCCCTTCGGCGCGTCCGGATTGACGTAGCTGAAATGCTTGAAATGCGGCGGATACTTCACCTCGCCGAACAGCGACAAACCGTGGCGCCAGTTGGCTTCGGCAGTTGCCGTTTGGGCACCGGCAGGATCGACGCCAGGAAAGCCGGTTGCAATGCTCGCCATCGGGGCCACCGCCACCAAGGCACCACTCTGAAGCAGACGTCGTCGGGTTATCGCCAATTGAAAGATCCTGTTGGTACCAGCACAACCCGGCGGTGTTGACGTGAGCCTCGCCACTCATCCGGCTGCAAGTTCATCATGCGAATGTCAGATCCAGAATTCTACCCCTGAAGTGGACACCGAATTGGCGCCGAGGGCACGTGAAATCTATTTCATGCGCACGTTTACGAGACCTGAGCGACGCTCCAGTCGCACGTTCCGCCCGCCATTAACGCTGCGATATAAGGCAAGTATTCGGCAAACTCGCCGGTTTCCGCACAGGTTGGCATGCGTGCCGGTTATCCGCTGCGGCGAAAAGCCTCGCCGGCGCGATCAGACCCGCCGATACGAAAACGGCCAGGCAATGCCTGGCCGTCGATCCGTCGTTTTGTTCGAGCAACCGTGGCGTCACTTGGACGCGGTTGGCAGCGGAGCCGGATGCTCCGACAGCGAATTTAGATAAGCAATCACGTCTGCGCGTTCGCCATCCTTAGTCAGGCCGGCGAAGCCCATCGCCGTGCCAGGGATGTAACCCTTCGGATTGGCGAGGAACTTGTTCAGTTCGTCGAACGTCCAGGTGCCGCCCTTGGCTTTCATGGCTGCGGAGAAGTTGAACCCACGGCCTTCGCCGCGCGGCTCGTTGACGACGCCATAGAGGTTCGGACCGACCCGGTTCGGGCCGCCCTTCTCGAAGGTGTGGCACGCGGCGCACTTCTTGGCGGCAGCCATACCCTTCTCGATCGATGCCGTCTGCAACAGCTTCTCGATCGGCTCCGAAGCAGCGGCAGCTTCCTTGGCCCCGCCGCCTGCGCCTTCTTCCTTGACGGCGATATCGAAGCCCGGCTTGGCCGGATTGACCGGAGCGAAAATCGCTTGCGCGGCGAAGTTGGTCACCATCAAGAGCAGGCAAGTGCCGAGGATCGCACCGAGAATCTTATTGAGTTCGAAGGAGTCCATTGCGGATCAGGCTCCAGGCCGGAAAATCGATTGTACGGCCGGCTGAAACGGCCACGGAATTACCCGGAATCAGCCACGAGGAACTGTGGGGTAACGGCGATGAGATACCGGTTTGCCCGGGCTCTGGCAACCCGTATAAGGGAGCCCTCTCGTGAAAAAACCCCAACATTTCATGCGCAAGTCGATCCACCCAAGGCCTCCGGCACCATGACCGCGCCAGCCCCGCTCATTCTGATTCCAGCCCGCATGGCCGCGACCCGCCTGCCCGGCAAGCCGCTGGCCGATATCGGCGGCTTGCCGATGATCGTCCATGTCCTGCGCCGGGCTGAAGCCGCCGGCATCGGCCGGGTGGCGGTCGCCACCGACGCGCCGGAAATAGCCGCTGCGGTGAAGCGCCACGGCGGCGAGGTGGTGATGACCCGCGACGATCATCCATCGGGCTCCGACCGCATCTGCGAGGCGCTGGGCCTGCTCGATCCCGACGGCCGGACGCCGATCGTCATCAATCTGCAGGGCGATTTCCCGACCATCCAGCCAGACCAGATCAGCGCCGTGCTGGAGCCGCTGGCCGATCCGACGGTCGACATCGCCACGCTGGCAGCGGAAATCCACACCGCGGAAGAGGCCACCAATCCCAATGTCGTCAAGGTGGTCGGCTCGCCGCTCAGCGACACGCGGCTGCGGGCGCTGTACTTCACCCGGGCCACCGCGCCGCATGGCGACGGGCCGCGCTATCACCATATCGGTCTCTATGCGTATCGCCGTGAGGCGCTGGCGCGCTTTGTCGGGCTGCCGCCCTCGCCGCTGGAGCGGCGCGAAAAGCTCGAGCAATTGCGCGCGCTGGAAGCCGGCATGCGGATCGACGTGACCATCGTCAAGACCGTGCCGCGTGGCGTCGATACGCCGGCCGACCTCGAAACCGCCCGGCGCATCCTGGCGCCCTGAAACCGCGAATCCTCCGACGACACCCCTAGCCAAACCCGCAACGGTTGATACAACGCGCCATGACCAAGCCAATCAAGATCGCCTTTCAGGGCGAAATGGGTGCCAATTCGCACCTCGCCATCGTCGAAGCCTATCCAGACGCCGAGCCGCTGCCCTGCGCCACATTCGAGGACGCGCTCGGCGCCATCGCCTCGGGCGAAGCCGACCTCGGCATGATCCCGATCGAGAACTCGGTAGCCGGACGCGTCGCGGATATCCATTATCTGCTGCCGCAATCCGGTCTGTTTATTGTCGGGGAATGGTTCCTGCCGGTCCGGCATCAATTGATGGCGCCGCGCGGCGCCAGCCTCGCCGGCATCAAGACGGTCGAAAGCCACGTGCAGGCGCTCGGCCAGTGCCGCAACATCATCCGCAAGCTCGGCATCAAGCCGGTCGTCGCCGCCGACACGGCAGGCTCAGCGCGCATCGTCGCCGAACGCGGCGACAAGAGCTGCGCCGCGATTGCGTCCCGCTTGGCCGCGAAAATCTACGGCCTCGATATTCTGGCGGAGGATGTCGAGGACGAGGCCCACAACACGACGCGCTTCGTCGTGCTGGCGCGCGAGCCGAAGTGGGCCAAAGCTGGCTCGGGGCTGCTGGTCACCAGTTTCGTCTTCCGTGTCCGCAACCTGCCGGCCGCACTCTACAAGGCGATGGGCGGTTTCGCCACCAACGGCGTCAACATGACCAAGCTGGAAAGCTACATGGTCGACGGCAATTTCTTCGCCACGCAATTCTACGCCGATGTCGAGGGCCATCCGGACGACAAGGGCCTCGCCTTTGCGCTGGAAGAGCTGAAGTTCTTTTCGCGGGAATTCCGCATCGTCGGCGTCTATCCGGGCCACCCGTTCCGCGCCACCTTCAGCGAAAAGGCCGAATAGCGCGGCCGAATTGACTGGAGCTGCCGAGAGAGGCGCAGCTCACGCCGCCGCGCGCTTGTCGAGTTCGAACGCCGACGCCAACAAGTCGTACGAGCGCTTGCGCGCATCGTGGTCAAAGACGGCGGTGATCACCATCACCTCGTCGGCCTGGCTGGCATCGATCAGCGGCTTGAGCTTCTGCACAACCGTATCCGGCGCGCCGACAAACAGCCGCGAGCGGTTGCGCGCGATCGAAGCGCGATCCGCCTCGGTGTAAGGAAATGCCAGCGCATCCTCGATGCTCGGCAGCGGGATGTATTGGCCGCGATCCCGCAACAGCCGATTGAGATCGGCCGACGCCGCCAGCCGCTCGGCCTCGGCATCGGTTTCGGCGGCGATCACCGCCACCGCCAGAATGGCATAGGGCGTCGCGCGCCAGTTGGAAGGGCGAAAATGTTGCCGGTAGTTCGTCAGCGCATCCACCGCATCATACGTGGCGAAGTGGTGCGCGAAGGCGAAGCCCATGCCGACCTGCGCCGACAGTTCGGCGCTGTAACCGCTCGACCCCAGCAGCCAGAGCGGCGGCAACGGCGCATCGTTCGGCATCGCGACAACGCGGTTATAGGGATGCGCCGGTGGAAAATCGCGCGTCTCCCACAGCGTCAACTCGTGCAGCCGCTCGAGGAAGTCGTCACCCTCGCGGCCATCGAGCCGGCGGCGCAACGCGTGCGAGGTCGCGGGATCGGTGCCCGGCGCACGGCCTAGCCCGAGATCGATACGACCCGGAAACAGCGCTTCCAGCATCTTGAAGCGCTCGGCAACCATCAGCGGGGCGTGGTTGGGCAGCATGACGCCGCCGGAGCCGACCCGAATACGTTCGGTCAGCGCCGCGATCTGCCCAATCATGATGTCGGGTGACGGACTGGCGACCGACGGCAGGTTGTGATGCTCAGCCAGCCAGTAGCGCACATAGCCAAGCCGATCGACATGGCGCGCCAGATCGATGCTGTTGCGCAGGGCTGCAGAGGGCGGCGTTGCGGCCGTGACGACGGAAAGATCGAGGATGGAGAGCGGTGGCATGCACACAACTTAGTGCGTCAACCGGTTCGGCAAAAGCCGCGCCGGACGCAGACCCGTTGCGCAAGCGGCCGCAACACAAGCTGCGAAAGGTGGGATGGATTTTTGAATTATTTTAACTTCTAAAATTTCTGCCCAACAAATTTGGGCCTTAAAAATCCGAGTAAACACTATAATTATCATTATATAATAATAATTTATGAGAGAAGCTCCGACGAAGTCAGTCGCGGCAATCTTGCCCACTCAATATAATACAGACCTAAAAACCCAAACAATATCGGCATCATGGGCAATTTCCCACTGATCTGATTCGATTCAGCGGTAGGCCGTTTCCGCCCCCTGACATATTTTATGACCCATCCCGAACCCATGGCCGTGACCGCCGGATGGCGTCCGGTTCTCGTTATTTGAGTGGAGTGAGCAGCGTCATGACCAAGGCCCGCGGAAACGGCTCAACCGCGCCGAAGCTGCCGAATATCTCTTTCGAGTTCTTCCCGCCCAAGACTGAAGAGATGGAGCGCAATCTGTGGGACGTCATCGAACGTCTCGCACCGCTGACGCCGAGCTTCGTCTCTGTGACCTATGGTGCCGGCGGCTCGACCCGCGAGCGTACCCACGCCACGATCGCCCGCATCCTGTCAGAGACCGATCTCATTCCCGCCGCGCACCTGACCTGCGTCAATGCCCCGCGTGCCGACATCGACGATGTCGTCGCGCGCTATCACGAGGTCGGTGTCCGCCATATCGTGGCGCTGCGCGGCGACCCGACGACCGGCATCGGCACGCCATACATCGCGCATCCCGACGGCTACCAGACCTCGGCCGAACTCGTCGCCAGCATCAAGAAGCGCTATCCCGACATCGACGTCACAGTGTCCGCCTATCCGGAGAAGCATCCGGAGAGTCGCGACTTCGACGCCGACCTCGACGTGCTGCAGGCCAAAGTGGATGCCGGGGCGACCCGCGCCATCACCCAGGTGTTCTTCGATAACGACCTTTACTTCCGTTATCTCGATCGCGTGCGGGCGCGCGGCATCGATATTCCGATCCTCCCCGGCATCATGCCGATGCATAACTTCAAGCAGGCGCGCGGCTTTGTCACCCGCGCCGGCACCACGGTGCCGTCATGGCTGGAGGAGAAGTTCGACGGCCTCGACGACGACGCCGAGACACGCAAGCTGGTTGCCGCCGCCGTGGTCGCCGGGCAGGTGCAGAAACTCGCCAAGCATGGCGTCGAGAATTTCCATTTTTATACGATGAACCGCGCGGATCTGGTGTTCGCCATCAGCCATCTGCTCGGCATCCGTCCCTCCGCCCGAAAGGCAGCCTGATCTCATGTCCGTTCAAGTTTCGCCCCAGCGTACCCTTCTGCTCGAACTGGCGCGCCAGCGCATCCTGGTGCTCGACGGCGCCATGGGCACCATGATTCAGGCGTTGCAATATGACGAAGCCGGATTCCGCGGCGAGCGCTTCAAGGATTTCCATCGCGATCTCCGCGGCAACAACGATCTGCTGATCCTGACGCAGCCAAAGGCCATCGAGGAGATTCACGCCGCTTATCTGCGCGCCGGCGCCGACATCGTCGCCACCAACACGTTTTCCTCGACCTCGATCGCGCAGGCCGACTACGATCTCGCCGACGTCGTCTACGAGATGAACCGCGAAGGCGCCCGGCTGGCGCGCGCCGCCGCCGAGCGGGTCAGCGCCGAAGACGGCAAGCCGCGTCTGGTCGCCGGCGCCATCGGCCCGACCAACCGCACCGCCTCGATCTCGCCCGACGTGTCCAACCCCGGCTACCGCGCCGTCACCTTCGACGACCTTTGCAAGGCCTATGGCGAACAGATCAACGGCCTGCTCGACGGCGGCGCCGACCTGCTGCTGATCGAAACCATTTTCGACACGCTCAATGCCAAGGCGGCGCTCTATGCCGTGGCAGAAATCTGCGACGAGCGCGGCATCGACGTGCCGGTGATGGTCTCCGGCACCATCACCGACAAATCCGGCCGCCTGCTCTCGGGCCAATTGCCGGAAGCATTCTGGAACTCGGTGCGCCACACCAAACCGATCACCATCGGCTTCAACTGCGCGCTCGGCGCCGAAGACCTGCGTGCTCACGTCGCCGATATCGGCCGCGTGGCCGATACGCTGGTCTGCGCCTATCCCAACGCCGGCCTGCCCAACGAATTCGGCCAGTACGACGAAAGCCCCGACTACATGGCGCGGCTGATCGGCGAATTTGCCCAGGCTGGACTCGTCAACATCGTCGGCGGCTGCTGCGGCACCACGCCCGACCACATCGCGGCGATCGCCGCTGCCGTCGCACCGCACAAGCCGCGCGTCGTACCGACCATCGCACCGCGGCTGCGGCTGTCGGGGCTGGAGCCGTTCGAACTGACGCCAGACATTCCGTTCGTCAACGTCGGCGAACGCACCAACGTCACCGGTTCGGCCAAATTCCGCAACCTGATCAAGGCTGGCGATTACACCGCCGCACTCGACGTCGCACGCAGCCAGGTCGAAAACGGCGCGCAGATCATCGACGTCAACATGGACGAGGGCCTGCTCGATTCCGAACAGGCGATGGTCACCTTCCTCAACCTGATTGCCGCCGAACCGGATATCGCTCGCGTGCCGGTGATGGTCGACTCCTCGAAGTTCACCGTTATCGAAGCCGGACTGAAGTGCCTGCAGGGCAAGCCGGTGGTCAACTCGATCTCGCTCAAGGAAGGCGAGGAGAAATTTCTGCACGAAGCCCGCATCGCGCGCCGCCATGGCGCCGCCGTGGTGGTGATGGCGTTCGACGAGACCGGGCAGGCCGACACCTATCAGCGCAAGACCGAGATCTGCAAACGCGCCTACGACATCCTCGTCGAAAAGGTCGGCTTCCCGCCGGAAGACATCATCTTCGATCCGAACATCTTCGCCATCGCGACCGGTCTGGAAGAGCACAACAACTACGGCGTCGACTTCATCGAGGCGACACGCTGGATTCGCCAGAACCTGCCGCACGCGCATATTTCCGGCGGCGTCTCCAACCTGTCGTTCTCGTTCCGCGGCAACGAGCCGGTGCGCGAGGCGATGCATTCGGTGTTCCTGTATCACGCCATCAAGGCGGGCATGGACATGGGCATCGTCAATGCCGGCCAGATGATCATCTACGACGACATCGATCCCGAACTGCGGCAGGTGTGCGAGGACGTCATCCTCAATCGCGATCCCGGCGCCTCCGAACGCCTGCTGGCACTGGCGGAGAAATTCCGCGGACAGGGCAAGCAGACCAAGGAAGCCGATCTCTCCTGGCGCGAATGGCCGGTGGAGAAGCGGCTGTCGCACGCGCTCGTCAACGGCATCACCGAATACATCGAGGAAGATACCGAAGCGGCGCGGCAGGTGGCGGATCGTCCGCTGTCGGTGATCGAAGGCCCGCTGATGGCCGGCATGAATATCGTCGGAGACCTGTTCGGCGACGGCAAGATGTTCCTGCCGCAGGTGGTGAAGTCCGCCCGCGTCATGAAGCAGGCGGTCGCCTATCTGATGCCGTTCATGGAAGAGGAAAAGGCGCGCAACCTCGCCAACGGCATCACCGGTGCCGGCAACAACTCCGCCGGCAAGATCGTGCTGGCGACGGTGAAGGGCGATGTTCACGACATCGGCAAGAACATCGTCGGCATCGTCCTCCAGTGCAACAACTACGAGGTGATCGACCTCGGAGTCATGGTGCCCGCCGCCAAGATCATCGAGACCGCGAAGAACGAGAAAGCCGATATCGTCGGCCTCTCCGGGCTGATCACGCCATCGCTGGACGAGATGGGCTTCCTCGCCGCCGAGCTGGAACGTCAGGGCCTCGATCTGCCGCTGTTGATTGGCGGCGCGACGACGAGCCGCGTGCATACCGCGGTGAAGATCGATCCGAATTACCGCAACGGACCGGTGGTGCATGTCAACGACGCCAGCCGCGCCGTCGGCGTGGTGTCCTCGCTGCTCTCGCCGGAGAAGCGCGACGCCTATGCGCAGGGCGTGCGGGCCGAATACGCCAAGATTTCCGCCGCACATTTCCGCGCCCAGCAGGACAAGAAGCGCATCACGCTGGCCGCCGCACGCGCCAACGCGGTGCCGATCGACTGGAGCAAGCATCGGCCGACCACACCGACCTTCCTCGGCACCAAGGTGTTCACCGATTATCCGCTCGAAGAGCTGGTCGAGGTGATCGACTGGACGCCGTTCTTCCAGACATGGGAATTGTCCGGTCGCTTCCCCGCCATCCTCGACGACAAGGTTGTCGGCGCCACCGCACGCTCGCTCTATGACGACGCACGCAAGATGCTCGACCGCATCGTCAAGGAGAAGTGGTTCAAGGCCAGCGCCACCATCGGCTTCTGGCCCGCCAATACGGTCGGCGACGACGTCATCGTCTATAGCGATGAAACGCGCACCACGCAGATCGCCACCTATCACACGCTGCGCCAGCAACTCGAGAAGCGCGAAGGCCGCCACAACGCCGCGCTCTCCGACTTCGTCGCGCCGAAGGAAACCGGCATCCCCGATTACATCGGCGGCTTCGTCGTCACCGCAGGCTTGGGCGAAGATGAAATCGCCATGCGCTTCAAGAATGCCAACGACGATTATTCCTCGATCCTGGTGAAGGCGCTGGCCGATCGTCTCGCCGAGGCTTTTGCCGAACGCATGCATCAGCGCGTGCGCAAGGAATTCTGGGGCTACGCACCGGATGAGACGTTGAACAACAACCAGCTCATCATGGAAGAATACGACGGCATTCGCCCCGCCCCGGGCTACCCGGCGCAGCCCGACCACACCGAGAAGGCCACGCTGTTCCGCCTGCTCGATGCGACACGCACCACCGGCGTCGAACTCACCGAGAGCTTCGCGATGTGGCCCGGCTCGTCGGTGTCCGGCCTCTATTACAGCCACCCGGAGAGCTACTACTTCGGCGTCGGCAAGATCGAACGCGATCAGGTTGAGGACTACGCTGCGCGCAAGGGCCGCCCGGTCGAAGAAATGGAGCGCTGGCTGGCGCCGATCCTCAACTACATTCCGACCCGCGATGCACCGGCCACCAGCATTTCCAGCGGCGCCGCACCTGCGCCGGCCAACGATATTTCCGCAAGCGATCCGTCATCGCATCCGCCGGGCTGCGGCTGCGCCTTCCATCTGCAATATCGCAAGAAGGCGATCGGCGCGGGATAGCGCACGATCCGCAACGGTTGACCGTGGCGCAGCTACGGCTGCGTCGCAGCACTGCCGAGCTGGCGCAACTGGCGCCAGCACACTCCGGCTAGCCCCGCCGAGGTCAGCGTCCAAGCCGCCAGCGCGATCCACACCATCACGCGCGATACCGAATCGAGTGCCGGGATATCGGCCGCGTGCGACAGCCGCAGGCTGGCCAGCGCATACATGCCGAGCGGAAACACCAGCCCCCAGAACAGCGGCGTATAGGTCAGCGGCAACCGATGCACGCCGTGCGTCCAAATGCCGAAGATCACCAGCAACGGAATCCACCACGTCGCCCAGCCCCACATCACGAGCGTGACGCCACCGACGAATGGCCGGATCGTCAGCAGGAACGACGACGACGTGTCGGTGAGCACCAGCAGCGCGCCCGCATTGGTGCTGATGGCGGCGGCGCCCATCACCACCCACAGCAGCGGCGTCACGTCCTGCGGCCGCACATCGGCGAAGAAGATGCGCTGGGTGAACTGCACCATGAAGATGGCGTAGAGCACGACGCCAACGCCCCACAGCATGTGGCCGAACAACACCGCCAGCACGGCCGCATCGCCGAGGCTGGGCGCGACCACGACTCCGTGGATCGCCACCGCCTCGGTGGCGACGATGGCGATCAGCCAGCCGCCGAAGATGATGTCGGCGCGCTCGGCGGTGTTGACGAAGATGAGGATGGCGAAGCCGAGATAGATCAGTGCAAGCCAGACCAGCAGCGCGCCGATCCACATCAGCAGTGCAATGGTGGCGAAGCCACGCAGACTAAGCCCGACGCCGAGGACATCGGTGGCGGCGACCAGCGTGAAAAACGCGAACACCAGTCGCGGCTCGCTGAGGTCGCGCCAGACCGCGCGGGGAAAGGCTATGAGACGCGCCACAGTCATCAGGAACAGCGCGCAGTAAGCCACGACGTTGAGCGCCAGCAGTACATCCGAGATATCGCGATGGCCCTCGAACCACATCGCATTGGCGATGATGCCGGTCGCCATCACCAGTGCGAAATAGCCGGGGAATAGCGTCGCGACACGCTCCCGGCACCAATCCCGCCAGCCAGTTGCGGAAGAAACGTGCGAGGATGACATGGGCGGCGTCCGATGGCGGCGAAAGATGGCGTCCCAATCGATCTAGCGACTGGCGCACGATTGTCAAACCGCCGGATCGCTTCGGAAACGCGCTAGGCGGCGGCGACCGTCAGCATCGCGCCATCGGCCCGCACCACCTTCACCTTGCTGCCTGCGGCAGTATCCGGGCCTGTGACGCGCCAGATCGTATCGTCGACGCGCACGGTGCCGGACCCGTCGACAATCGGCTTCTCCAGCGTGAAGACACGGCCGACCAGCGCGTCGGCGCGCTTGTTGAGGAACGGACTTGGCGAAACTCCCTTGCCGCGCTGCGCCATGCGGCGCCACAACGGCACCGCCGCTGCGGAAAACACCGCGAACAGCAAGAGCTGCATCTGCCACGACAGATCGACGGCGAACGACAGCAACCCGACCAGCAAGGCGGCAAGACCCAGCCAGAACAGGAAGACGCCGGGCGCCAGCGTCTCCAGCGCCATCAGCAACAGGCCGAGGATCAGCCAATTCCAGCTTCCCAGCGTGACAAACATCGAACTCATGATACTGACCTCAACGCTGCGGCGGTGCGGGCGGCACCGGCGGCCCGGCATTCGGCACCGAGGATCGCCGCGCGGCAGCCGCCGCCGACGCGGCGCTCTCACCGAAGGTTGCCTTGGCGATTTCGCCGATGCCCGCCAGCGAACTCAGCATGCTGGTTGCCTCGACCGGCAGCATGATGACCTTCTGGTTGGGCGACTCCGCCAGTTGTCCGAATGCCTTGATGTACTTGTCGGCGATGAAATAGTTCAACGCCGCCACGTCGCCCTTGGCGATCGCGTCGCTGACCATTTCCGTCGCCTTGGCCTCGGCTTCGGCCGAGCGTTCGCGCGCCTCGGCATCGCGGAACGCGGCTTCGCGGCGGCCTTCCGCCTGCAGGATCTGGCTTTGCTTGGCGCCCTCGGCGCGAAGGATTTCCGACTGCCGCTGACCTTCGGCCTGCAGAATGTCGGCGCGCTTGACGCGCTCGGCCTTCATCTGGCGGCCCATCGCCTCGACCAGATCGGCCGGCGGCACGATATCCTTGATCTCGATGCGGTTGACCTTGAGACCCCACGGCGACACCGCGGCATCGACGACGCGCAACAGCCGCTCGTTGATCTCGTCGCGATGCGACAGCACCTGATCGAGGTCCATCGATCCCATCACCGAACGGATATTGGTCATGGTCAAAGTGACGATGGCCTGATTGAGGTTGGAGACTTCGTAGCTTGCCTTGGCCGCGTCGAACACCTGATAGAACGCGACGCCGTCGACCGTCACCGTGGCGTTATCCTTGGTGATGACCTCCTGTTCGGGAATATCGATCACCTGCTCCATCATGTTGATCTTGCGACCGACGCGATCGAAATACGGAATGATGAGATTGAGGCCCGGCGCCAGCGTGCGGGTGTATTTGCCGAACCGCTCGATGGTCCAGTCGAAGCCTTGCGGCACCGTTTTGACGCCGGCGAACAGGGTCAGGATGACCAGCAGCACCACGGCAATCGCAAAAATATCGAAACCAGACATCGGCATCTCCCAGCCCGCCAGAAATGTGCACGCATCGCGACCGGCCCCGAAATGCGAGCCGTCGCGACGCTCCGTTTGGTCGTTATCTCCGAATGTAAGGTTCGAACCTGCGGAAATCGAGCGGATAATCGGCTGGATTCAATCCAGCCTTAGATCCAGCCCTGCAGTTCGCGCAGCACCAGTTGCCGGATCACGTCCATGCCGGGTTCGCTGTCGTTCAGACATGGCACGAGGGAGAATTGTTCGCCGCCATTGTGACGGAAGATCTCGGCATTCTCCTGCGCGATCTCTTCCAGCGTTTCCAGACAATCGGCGGAGAAGCCCGGCGTCACCACCACCATGCGCCGCACGCCGTCCTTGGCCAGCTTCGCCACCGTTTTGTCGGTATAGGGCTGCAGCCACGGATCGAAGCCAAAGCGCGACTGGAACGTCAGCAGCAGCTTCGAGGCATCGAGTCCCAGCCGCTCGCGCAAGCGGTCAGTGGTGACGACGCATTGGCCCTGATAGGGATCGCCCTTGTCGATGTACTTCTGGGGCATGCCGTGAAACGAGGCGAGGATCACCTCGGGCTCGAACGGCAACGTTGCCAGATGCGTTTTGATCGAGGTGGCCAACGCATCGATGTAGACCGGATCGTCGTAATACGGCGGCGAGACGCGCAAGGTGGGCTGCGCCCGCATCGCCGCCAGCACGCGGAACACCTCGTCGCAGACCGTTGCCGAGGTTGCCGCCGAATATTGCGGATAGAGCGGCACCACGAGGATGCGATCGCACTTCTGCGCCAACAGGGCATCGATGCGCGAGCGGATCGACGGATTGCCGTAGCGCATGGCCCAGTCGACCACGACGTGATCGTGATCGGCGATCGCCGCCGCGAGCTTGTCGGACTGGCTGCGCGAAATGGTTTTCAGCGGCGACTCGTTGCCGGCATTGTTCCAGATCTTCAGGTAGTCCTTGGCCTTGCGCGCCGGACGGGTGCGCAGAATGATGCCGTTGAGCACCAGCTTCCAGAACAAGCCCTGATTTTCGATCACGCGCGGATCGGACAGGAATTCCTTGAGATAAACCCGCACGCCTTGCGCATCGGCGGTATCCGGCGTGCCGAGGTTGACAAGCAGCACACCGACGCGGGCCGGGCCGTTGCTGACAGGCTCTGTATCGTTGGAAGTGGCGGTCATGATCCCGTTGGATTGGCGTGTCGTCAGATCGTTGTCAAGGCAAGGCGCCACGCGAGACGATCAGAAACAGGTGACGCGCTCGGTCGCGACGTAACCCAGGAGCAGCCCGACGCCGAGCAGCAGCAGCAGGCCCGCCGCAGCGAATTCCAGCCCGCGCATCGCCAGCGCACCGCCACCTTCGCGCCCCGCGGCCATGCGCCGCGCAAGACCCTTCGCCGACACCGCCAAGGTCGCGATGGCCGCAACCGTGATCGCGGTGCCGAGTCCCATGACGAACGTCGCCGCCACACCGGCCCAGAACAGCCCCTGCGCCAGCGCGAACACCAGCACCAGGATCGCGCCGGAGCATGGCCGGATGCCGACCGTCAGCACCGCGCCAATTCCGCGCGCCCAGCCGCCCGGCCCCGCCAACTCTCCCGGCTCCGGACCGTGCGAATGGCCGCAGTGTTCGTCGTGATGATGATGGCCATGGTGATGGTGATCGTGATGCTCGTGCGTCGCATGCCGATGTTCGTGGGTGAAGGCATGCGCATGCCCATGGTGATCGTGATCGTGCGCGTGCGCCGTCTCGCCGTGACGATCTGCCGGGGCAGCCATTGCCGGCGTGAGTTGCGGCGCCGGTTTGGCCGAGGCGTTGCGGATGGCACGGAAGAAGCCGCCGCCTTTGCTCCACACCAGCCCCGCGCCGAACGCCGCGATCAAGGCATAACTGACGATTTCGATGCCGCGCTCGGCGCCGCACATCGTCTTGGCGGTGACATTGAGCAGCCACGCGCCGATGCCGACGATCAGCACGGCGACGAGCGCCTGCGCCAGCGCTGAGGCAAACGACAGCACGATGCCGCGCCGCGCGGTCTCCTCATTGGCGACGAGATACGATGAAATCACCGCCTTGCCATGGCCGGGCCCGGCGGCGTGAAAAACTCCGTAAGCGAACGAAATGCCGAGCAGCGTCCACACCGCGCTGCCATCGCTCTTGGCGGCGCGGATGGTCGCGGACATCGCGCGGTAGAATTCGGATTGCTTGGCGAGCAGCCAGCCGATGATGCCGCCGATCTGCTGGTCCGGCACCGCGCGCGGCGCACCGAACGGATTCTGCGCCAGCGTCGCGTGCCACGCCGCATCGCCGATCCACAGCGCGGCGATCACTACCGCACCGAGCATCACCCATGTCTGTCCGGCGGCCAATCCGTACCGCCTCATGGACAGTTCACCGTGATCTTGTTGGCAAACATCGCACCGAAGTTGGCATTGCTGCCATCGAGGAAATTGTCCTCGCCCAGCTTCTTGGCGCTGGCGGCGCCATCGGTCGGGCGTTCGATGGCGATTGCGCAGGCAGCGGGCGCACCGACGAGTTTGATCGGCTCCTTCTCCTGCAACTGGAAATCGACGAAGTAGGACGGATCGAAGATCTCGAGGCTGAGCTGCTGTGTCTTGAACGGCGTCTTGAACGGCAACAGGAAGTGCAGCACTAGCGCGGCGTCCTTATATTCAAGATAGTAGTCGACCGGCTGGACAAACCGCTGCTTCCGGCCGTCGGCCTTGGCGAAGGTGAAAAAGCCGAATTCCTTGAGCGACTCGACATTGGTCTGCGCCAGCGGGGCCAGTTCCTCGCGGGTGTAGACGCCCTTGGTCTTGGTCTCGATACCCTGCAAGGCATAGGCCGAGAACATGTCGTCGAAGGTCCAGCTATGGCGGACGCCGGTGATCGTACCATCCGCCGCATAGACCAGTTCGCTGGCGGATTTGACCCAGACGTGCGGATGCGCCGACGCAACTGTCGTGCCGGCGACAAGCATCGCGATCATCAGCAGCGTTTGGCCCAGTCGGCGCATCTCGAACCACCTTTGCATTGCGAGGAGGGCAACCGGCGAAGCCGCACGTATGGCTTCGCTGCACAATTATTGACGCAGAATCGTCACGCCGCCTCGGGCGTGTCGAACAGCCCGCGCCGGCGCAGCAGCGCGTCAGCCTCCGGCTTGCGGCCACGGAACGCGACATAGGCTTCGTCCGGCTCACGCGAGCCTCCCGACGAATAGATGTCGTCGTGCAACCGCTTGGCCACTGCCGGATCGAAGATGTCGCCCGCGTCCTCGAACGCACCGAACGCATCGGCGTCCATCACTTCGGACCACATGTAGCTGTAGTAGCCCGCGGCATAGTGATCGCCGGAGAAGATGTGACCGAACTGCGTCGGCCGATGCCGCAGCACGATTTCCGCCGGCATGCCGATTTTCTCAAGTTCCTTGCGCTCGAAGGCAGCGACGTCGCGGCTGTTCGCGGCCGGCTGGGTATGGAATTCGAGATCCAGCAGCGCCGAGGAGACGAACTCGACGGTGGCAAAGCCCTGATTGAATTTGCGCGCGGCGAGGAAGCGTTGCAGCAGTTCGTCCGGCAACGGCTCGCCGGTCTGATGATGCCGCGCGAACTGGCGCAGCACCTGCGGCTGCTCCTGCCAGTGCTCGTAAAGCTGCGAGGGCAGTTCGACGAAGTCGGTGAACACGCTGGTGCCGGACAGCGACGGATAGGTCACGTTCGACAACATGCCGTGCAGGCCGTGGCCGAATTCATGGAACAGGGTCCGCGCATCGTCCGGCGACAGTAGCGCCGGCTGGCCCTCGGCCCCCTTGGCGAAATTCATCACGTTGATGATGAGCGGCGACACCTCGCCGTCGAGCGTCTGCTGGTCGCGCAGCGACGTCATCCACGCGCCGGAGCGCTTCGACGGGCGGGCGAAGTAGTCGCCGTAGAACAGCGCCTTGTGCTTGCCGCTCGCATCGGTGACGTCCCAGACGCGGACGTCGGGATGCCACACCGGGATGTCCTTGCGCTCGGTGAAGCGGACGCCGAACAGCCGCGTCGCGCAGTCGAACGCGGCGGCGATCATGTTCTCCAATGCGAGATAGGGCTTGATCGTGGCGTCATCGAAATTGGCGCGCTGCCGCCGCAGCTTCTCGGCGTAGTATCGCCAGTCCCACGGCGCGAGGGTGAAATTGCCGCCCTCCTCCGCGATCAAGGCCTGCAGCGCATCGCGATCCGCCAGCGCCCGTTCGCGCGCCGGCCGCCACACCCGCTCCAGCAGGTCGCGAACCGCCTGCGGCGTCCGCGCCATGGAATCCTCCAGGCGATAGGCGGCAAAGGTCGGATAGCCGAGCAGCCGCGCGCTTTCCTGGCGCAGCGTCAGGATCTCGACGATAGTCGCATTGTTGTCGTTAGCGTTGCCGTTGTCGCCGCGCGCGGTGAAGGCCTTGAACACCTTCTCGCGCAGATCGCGGCGGCTGGAATCCTTCAGGAACGGCTCCACCGACGACCGCGACAGCGTGACGATGGCCTTGCCCGCCATGCCGCGCTCGGCAGCCGCAGCTTCCGCGGCGGCGATGAAGCTCTCCGGCAGGCCGTCGCGATCCTCCCCGCCAAGCTCGAGGAACCAGGCCTGCTCGTCGCCCAGCAGATGATGGCTGAACGTGGTGCCGAGCTGCGCCAGCCGCTCGTTGATATCCGCCATGCGCTTCTTGGCCGCCTCGTCGAGGCCCGCGCCGGCGCGATGGAAACGGGTGTAGGTCCGCTCCAGCAGCCGGAGCTGCTCCGGCGTGAGACCGAGACCGGTGCGGTTCTCGTGCAGCTTGGCGATGCGGCCGAACAGCACCGCGTTCATCAGGATCGGATTCCAGTGCCGAGCCTGACGCAGCGACACTTCGCTGTCGATCGCCAGCAGCTCCGGGCTCGAATGCGCCGAGACCAGATCGTAGAACACCGCCGACACCTTGCTGAGCAGCTTGCCGGAGCGCTCCAGCGCCACGATAGTGTTGGCGAAGTCGGGCTCCGCCGGATCCTGGGTGATCGCCGCGACCTCGGCGGCATGGTCGGCAAAGGCCTGCTCGAAGGCCGGCAGGAAGTGTTCGGGAGCGATGCGGTCGAACGGCGGCGTCTCGAGCGGCGTCCGCCACGCCTCTAGCAGTGGGTTCTCGGCGTTGGCAGTTGCGGCAACCCCGTCGATCGCGTCCGGCATCACAATTCCTGATTCTGCGCTGTTTTGTTCCATTCCATATAACACGCCATGCGGCTTTTTTGGGCCTTTAGCGCTTGATACAAACCGCGTTTTCGGAGAGATTGCGGCCCGCAACAGGATGCCATCATGAGCACTTCGTCCACCACCCCGGGCCGCCGCGAGATCGCCTGGCCCAGCGTCATCACCGTCATCTCGGCCGCCATTCTGATTGGCGCCGAAGTGTTCGGCGCCGCTTTCGCGGGCGGCTGGGCGCTGGCGATCCTGTTCGGCCTCGACGAGCTCGCCGCACACATCCTGCAGGCGGTGCTGTTCGGATTGGGCGTGCTGATCATGATCGGCTTCGTCCGCGGCGCGCAGCGTGTCGAGCCGTTCACGCGTCGCGTCTGACGTCGCCCGCGACAACATCGCACGCGCTCCTGCACGATGCGACTTACGCCTGTGCCGCAGTGACTTTTCGTTAACGAAAATAAACATCCATTCATCTTCGCTGCGCGAAGTGCGGCGCAAATGCATCAGCAGCTTGGCGACTTGGGGAAATTTGCCGCGGGCCCCAAAAAAATCTTGCGAAGCCTGACCAAAACACTTATTTCCGCTTTTGCCCAATTTCGCACGTGCCTGTGGTCGTGTGTCAGTCGGTGGGTATCCGGACAAGAGGCCGGACAGCCGCCAAGGGATGAAGAAGCCGAGGGTCGCTTACAGTCGATGAGACTTTAAGAGGCCAGCATCTCTCTCAAGAGATGCCGTTGAAGGCGACTTCGCTCCTTGCAACCGTGACTGGCAGCCGGAGGCGAACCGGCGCACCCCGCTCTCAACGGGGGACGCGACTTAAAGCAACGACGGATCGGGCTTTTTTGGTCTCTACCGGCATTCCACCGCCGGCGCGGGCTACTGAAAAGGCTTGTCCTTCATTGCCAGGTGTGCGGGCGGGAATTTCCCAACCAATCCACGGCAGCACAGTTCGGTACTGAGTTCGAGGCTTTGTCGCGTCTCCATCGTGCGACTTGGCCGCGCGCTTACGTCCGAAAATCTTTTTTTGGACGGTCCGTCGCTGGGCCGTTTGGGAGCGTGCTATGACCGAACGCATTCAGGAATTCCTGCGCAACCGCCGTCGCGACGGCCTCGACACCGAGCCGTGCCTCGTCGTCGACCTCGAAGTCGTGCGCGACAACTACCAGACCTTTGCCAAGGCGCTGCCGGACTCGCGCGTGTTCTATGCCGTGAAGGCCAACCCGGCGCCGGAAGTGCTGACGCTGCTGGCGTCGCTCGGCTCGTGCTTCGACACCGCGACGGTTGCCGAAATCGAAATGGCGCTGGCCGCCGGTGCGACGCCCGAGCGCGTCTCCTATGGCAACACCATCAAGAAGGAGCGCGACATCGCGCGCGCCTATGCGCTGGGCATTCGGCTGTTCGCGGTCGACTGCACCGCCGAGGTCGAGAAGATCGCCCGCGCCGCCCCCGGCGCCAAGGTGTTCTGCCGTATTCTCTATGACTGCGCCGGCGCCGAATGGCCGCTGTCGCGCAAGTTCGGTTGCGACCCGGAAATGGCGGTCGACGTGCTCGACCACGCCAAGCGCCTGGGCCTGGAGCCGTGCGGCATCTCGTTCCACGTTGGTTCGCAGCAGCGCAAGGTGAAGGCGTGGGACCGCGCGCTGGCGATGGCCGCGACGGTGTTCCGCGACTGCGCCGAGCGCGGCATCAACCTGTCGATGGTGAACATGGGCGGCGGCTTCCCGACCAAGTACCTGAAGGACGTGCCGCCGGTCGTGCAGTACGGCCGCTCGATCTTCCGTGCGCTGCGCAAGCACTTCGGCAACCAGATCCCGGAAACCATCATCGAGCCGGGCCGCGGCATGGTGGGCAATGCGGGGATCATCGAAACCGAAGTGGTGCTGATCTCGAAGAAGAGCGACGACGAAGAGAACCGCTGGGTCTACCTCGACATCGGCAAGTTCGGGGGTCTCGCCGAGACGATGGACGAGTCGATCCGTTATGCGATCAAGACGCCGCATGACGGTGCGGAGATGACGCCGTGCATCCTCGCCGGCCCGACCTGCGACTCGGCCGACGTGCTGTACGAGAAGGTGCCGTATCCGCTCCCCGTGACGCTCGAGATCGGCGACAAGCTGCTGATCGAAGGCACCGGCGCCTATACGTCGACCTACTCGTCGGTGGCCTTCAACGGCATCCCGCCGCTGAAGACCTACCACATCTAAGGTCGCGTCTTCTCACCTCTCCCGCTTGCAGGGGGAGGGAGCAAAGTAACCGGAAGCCGGTTCGCCGGCTTCCATCCCGTCACAGTCGAATTGCTGACAACACTCCGGGCACTGTTGCCGCGGGAGTGGGGACTGACGTGCCATGACCGCTGTTTGGAAATCGATCGCTACGCCCCTCGCCGATGCCGCTCCGTTCGCGATCCGTGCGGAGCGGGCTTCGGACGTTGTTGCGCGTGAAGCGCTGCTGGATGCGAGCTTCGGCGAAGGCCGCCATGCGCGCACCTGCCAGCGCCTGCGCGACGGTCGCGCGCCTGCCGAAGGCCTCGCCTTCTCGGCCGTGCACAAGGGCAAGCTGGTCGGTACCGTGCGGTTGTGGCACGTCAGCGCCGGTGGCATTCCGGCGCTGGTGCTCGGCCCGCTGGCGGTGGACGCCTCCTGCCGCAAGCTCGGAATCGGCGCGGCACTGATGCAACACGCTTTGGCATCCGCAAAAGCACGCGGCCATGGCGCCGTGATCCTGCGCGGCGATGCAGCCTACTACGCCCGCTTCGGCTTTTCCGCGGAGCAGACCGGCGGACTCGCCTTGCCCGGCCCGTTCGAGCCCGAGCGGCTGCTGGCGGTCGAGCTGCGCGACGGCGCGCTGGACAGTGCTGCGGGCATGATCGTCGCGACCGGCGCCAAAGCGCGGCGTCCGCGCCGCGCGAGCAAGGCCGCCTCACGCCTGCACAAAGCGGCTTGATTCACCCGCCGGGACGCGGCATTGCGAGTATTCAACAACGAGGTTTTGCCATGTCGCGCCGCCTGATTTCCACCGGATCGCCGTTCGAGAAGACCGCGGGCTACAGCCGCGCCGTCGTCGACGGCGATTTCGTTTTCGTCTCCGGCACCACCGGCTACGACTACACCACGATGAGCCTGCCGGAAGATGTCGCTGCGCAGGCGCGCAACTGCTTCAAGACCATCGACGGCGTGCTCAAGCAGGCCGGCTTCGCGATGGCCGATATCGTGCGTGCGACCTACTACATCACCAACGCGGCCGATGCCGACGCGGTGTTTGCAGTTTGCGGCGAACATCTCGGCGAGATTCGGCCGGCCGCAACGCTTCTGGTCGTCGCCGGGCTCTACAAACCGGAAATGAAGATCGAAATCGAGGTCACGGCGAAGCGCAGCGCCAACTGATCGCGCCAAGATGTCGCAGTCCGCGCGTTGACTTCCGCGCGGACCGACCTACTTTAAGGACATCATGACGAACGTCTGCACCAACCGTTTGCTGTTGCGCGCCGGTCACCTTATCGCAGGAAGGTGACCCGGGCGGACGCGCGTGTGCGCCGTCCCGGGTATACGTTCGCTTTTCAATCTCATTCCATCAACAAATCTCTCCGCTTCGTATGACGTGCCCGAGCGATCTCAATCGCGACGTGCGGCCATGCGACTTTCTGTTTGATTGAGCCCGCTTTCTCAACAGTGCCGATCGAGCGGCCAACCCACGGTGAAGGACATGGACCACGATTTGCAGACCCGGCTTCCCAGCATCGCCATTAGCACGCGCGATATCGAACGCTTGCGGCATCTCGCCGAAGCCGCCACGGAACGCTATCCGGCGACGGCCGAGTTCCTGGCACGCGAAATCGATCGCGCCGAAATTCGCGAGAGCGATCATCCGATGCACGGCATCGTCGCCATGGACTCCGAAGTGACGTTCCGCGACGACATCAGCGGCCAGGCACGCACCGTTACGCTGGTGTTCCCGGAGGCAGCCGACGTCGATGCCGGCAGGATTTCGATCCTGACGCCGATCGGCGCGGCGCTGATCGGCCTTTCCGCCGGGCAGACCATCGAATTCCAGACGCCGGCCGGCGGCTGGCGTTCGTTGACCGTCATCAAGGTCAACTGAACGACGACTGTCGCGGCGGCGCCGGCGCTCTCAGCCGGACCGCCGCAACAGAACCAACTCTTACCATCGTGCGCGCGCCGCGAGCCGGTTTCAGGACCGGATTGTGAAGGCGGCATGACAGCACCGCCACCGCGAGAACGCCGTCTGCGGCCTTGATTTTCGCCGCTATTTGTCGTTTTCAACACCTCAAGCGCGCCACTACGGCGACCTACCAACCACATCATCCGGAGAATGTTTAGATGCCGTCACCCGCCTGGCCCGTGCACGCGCGCATCACCGGCCCGATTGTCATGGTCGGCTTCGGCTCCATCGGCAAAGGTACGCTGCCGCTGATCGAGCGGCATTTCGACTACGACAAGTCGCGCGTCACCGTGATCGATCCGAAGGACGAAGGCCGCAAGGCGCATTGCGAGAAGCACAATGTGCGCTTCATCCAGCAGGGCCTGACCAAGGACAACTACCGCGACCTGCTGACACCTCTGCTCACCGAAGGCGGCGGCCAAGGCTTCTGTGTCAACGTCTCGGTCGATACCGGCTCCGCCGACATCATGGAGCTCTGCAACGAACTCGGCGCGCTTTATATCGACACCGTCAACGAACCTTGGCTCGGCTTCTATTTCGATGCATCGAAGGGGCCGGAAGCGCGCTCCAACTACGCGCTGCGCGAGAACACGCTGGCCGCCAAGAAGGCCCGCCCCGCGGGCTCGACGACGGCCGTCTCCTGCTGCGGCGCCAACCCCGGCATGGTCTCGTTCTTCGTCAAGCAAGCGCTGCTGAATGTCGCCGCCGACCTCAAGCTCAATGCTCCGAGGCCGAAGACCAGGGCCGAATGGGCGGACCTGATGCGCCAGGCCGGCGTCAAGGGCATCCACATTGCCGAACGCGACACCCAGCGCGCGAAGAAGCCGAAAGAGCCGGACGTCTTCGTCAACACCTGGTCGGTGGAGGGCTTCATATCCGAAGGCGTGCAGCCATCCGAGCTCGGCTGGGGCACCCACGAAAAGTGGATGCCGGCAAATGCCCACACCCACGAGGCGGGATGCGGCGCGGCGATCTATCTGATGCAACCCGGCGCCGACACGCGGGTGCGCACCTGGTGCCCGACCCGTGGCGCGCAATACGGCTTCCTCGTCACCCACAACGAATCGATTTCGATTTCCGACTATTTCACGGTGCGCGACGCGTCGGGCACCGCGATCTATCGGCCGACGTGCCATTACGCCTATCACCCCGCGGATGATGCGGTGCTCTCGCTGCACGAAATGTTCGGACGCGCCGCCAGAGCGCAGGAGAAGCATCACATCCTCGATGAGAACGAGATCGTCGATGGCATCGACGAACTCGGCGTGCTGCTCTATGGCCACGACAACAATGCCTACTGGTTCGGGTCGCAGCTCTCCATCGATGAGACGCGGAAACTCGCGCCCTATCAGAACGCCACCGGCTTGCAGGTAACGTCGGCCCTGATCGCCGGCATGGTGTGGGCGTTGGAAAACCCGAACGAAGGCATCGTCGAAACCGACGAGATGGATTTCGATCGGCTGCTGGAAATCCAGCTGCCCTATCTCGGACCGGTGAAGGGCTACTACACCGACTGGACGCCGCTGACGGATCGTCCGGGCCTGTTCCCGGAAGACCTCGACACCAGCGATCCGTGGCAGTTCAAGAACGTGCTGGTGCGCTGACGCCGCTCGTGTGTGCCCGGCCTGAATCAAAGCGCGTTCCGTCATCCTGAGGTGCGAGCAAAGCAAACCTCGAAGGGTGACGGCCTCCGCTTCCGGCTGACTGATCCGCTGCTCCGGCTTATTTCTCTCTGATCGGTGGAGCTGCCTTCTCCGCCGGCGCAGGCGGCAATGCTGGCTCCGCGCCGCTCTCGCGTGCCTTCGCATCCGGGCGCGCGGGCTCCGGAGCGGGCGTGGTGGGCCGCGTGCCGCCGGGCTTGGCTTCCGCGGGAGTATCTCCCTTGGCCGTGTCGGCAGGCGCGGTCTGCGACTGCGCGAATTGCGATGAATGCGCCGAACTCACCCGCCCGCTGGCGGAGAGCTGCATCAGCGACAGTCCCGACACCGCCAGACCGCTGGCGATAATCGCCGCAGCAACCCAGAAGTCGGTTCGTACCGCGCGCTTTTGCTGATCCGTCGACATGGTTCACCTCCTCCGGTGAACCAACGGCACGCGCTGCGCATCGTTCCCGTCATGGGCAGGACCCATGACGGCGCAATTCCTGGTGATGGGTGGAACCGTGCCACGCACATGGCTTGGAGATTCATCGCGCGCGAGCGCGGCATCAGTCCTGCGTGCTGACGTCCCAGGTTGCGTGCCGCACCCCCGGCTGCCGCTCCAGATCCGACGCCACGACATCGAGTTCCCGCGCCTCGACGGCGGTACTCACCAGCGTCGCGACGATCTCGACGCTGTCGTCGGACCGTTCGATCACCTCGACATCCTTGACCGGATAGTGCGACGCTTCCAGTTTCTCGACCAGCATGTCGCGCATATCCGCCAGCGCATCGGCATCGACGGTGAGCCTGAACTGATAGGTCGCCTCGGTGCTGCGTTCATCGAGCGGCGCGCGTTCGATGGCGTTGACCAGCGGCCGCAGCAGCGTGTTGCCGGCGAGCACGAACAGCGTCAGCAACCCGGCCTGCGCGATCATGTCGGCACCCGCGCAGCAGCCGACCGCCGCCGATCCCCACAAGGTCGCGGCCGTATTCAGGCCGCGCACATTCATGCCTTCCTTCATGATGGCGCCGGCGCCGAGAAAGCCGATGCCAGAAACCACATAGGCAATGATCCGCACCGCGCCGTCGGCGCCGGTCAGATGCATGCCGATATCGACGAATGCGGCCGCACTCACCGCGACGAGGACGTTGGTGCGCAGCCCCGCCGTGCGCAGCCGGTATTGGCGCTCGGCACCGATCAAGGTGCCGAACACGAACGCCGCCGTCAGGCTCACAAGCGTGTCGAGAAAATCGTAGGTCTGGAACGTGGTCAGAAAGCTCATCGCCCCCGGCCTCTCTACATCTCGAGCAGCCCCGCTTTGCCATCGCCTGCGGCGAAGGCCAGCAAGTTGCCTTTGGCATTCCAGCCCAGCGCCGTCACCGCTTCGTCGGTATTCTTGCGCACTAGGATTTCAGCGCCATCGGTCATCCGCACCAGCAGGATAGTGCCGTTGCTGTAACCGGCGGCGAGAATGTCTTCGCGCGGATGACAGGCGACCACCGTAACGCGAGCCTGCAGCGGCGCCAGCATCGCCGGCTCCTTGCCCATCGGGCCGTCCTTGCTACCGAACGGCCACAGGATCACGGTGTCGGCGCCCGACGTCGCTAGCAGCTTGCCGTTGGCGCTCCACGACATCGAGCGCACCCGCGCCGGATAACCGGTCATCCGCATGTGCTTGCCGTCGGCCAGACGCCAGCCGTGCAGCGCCGGCTCATGCATCGCGGTGACGAGGAACTTGTTGTCGGGGCTGAAGCTGACAGCGAGATGCGATCCCGCCCATTCCAACCCTTCCGGCGTCGCCGTCATGTTGGGAAACCACAACGTCACGCCGTTGTAATGCGCGATCGCCAGCCGCAATCCTTTCGGCGCGAAAGCCAGACCGCCGACAGTGGATTTCACCTCGTGCGACTTCTCCTCGCCCTTGGCGGTGCGGACGAACGCCGTCTTGCCCACCGACCACGCCACCGCGCCATCGCTGTTCAGCGCAACGTTGTCGATCCAGCGGTGCTTGGCATCGGTCGCCAGCGTGGTGACGTCGCCGTTCCCCGCGATCTGCATCAGCTTGCCGTCGTCGCCGCCGGTGACGATGCGCTTGCCGTCCGATGTCACGCAAAGCACGGCGCCATCGTGGATCGGCAGCCGCGTCGCCTCGCCTTCGCGTGCGGCGAAAGTCACGGCTTCTTCGGCGCCAACGAAGGCCGCGACGTCGCCGAGGAAATGAATAGCGGCAACCGCGCCGCCGATCTCCACCGGCAGCACACGATCTGTAACCGAAGCAATCGAGGCCGGATTTTCCGGCAATCCAAACGAACTCATCACGTCGTGACGCACTGCTCGAAGCCGTCGCGGATCGCCTGCTCGGGCAATTCGCGGCCGATGAACACCAGCCGGCTTTCGCGCGGCTCGCCGTCCTTCCAGGCGCGCTGATGCGTGCCCTCCAGCATCATGTGGACGCCCTGAAACACGTAACGGTCGTCGTCGCCGGTGAAAGCGAGGATGCCCTTGGAGCGCAGGATCTTCTGGCCCTCGGTGGCAACCAGTTGCTGCAGCCACGGCATGAACTTGGTCGGGTCGAGCGGCTTCGACGTGCGCAGCGACAGCGATTGCATGTCCTCGTCGTGATAATGCTTCATGCCATGCGCGTGGTCATGATCGTGGTGGTGATCATGATCGTGATGATGATGCTCGTGGGTGCAGTTCTCGTCGTGGCAATGCTCGTGGTCGTGATCGTGATGGTGGTGATCGTGATCGGATGCTTCGAGGAATTCCGGCTCGAGTTCGAGAATGCGGTCGAGATCGAACGCGCCGCGCTCCAGCACGTCGGCAATCGCCACCTGACAGCGCTGGGTCCGGTGCAGCTTGGCGTAGGGGTTGATGGCGCGGATGCGGCCCTCGACCTCGGCCAGTTCGGCCGGCGTCACCAGATCGGTCTTGTTCAGCACGATGACATCGGCGAAAGCGATCTGGTTCTTGGCTTCCGGCGCGTCCTTCAGGCGGTCGCTCAGCCACTTGGCATCGGCCACCGTCACCACCGCGTCGAGCCGCGCATTCTCCTGCACGTCCTCGTCGACGAAGAAGGTCTGCGCCACCGGCGCCGGGTCGGCGAGGCCGGTGGTCTCGACGATGATGGCGTCGAACTTGCCCTTGCGCTTCATCAGGCCGTCGAGGATGCGGACCAGGTCGCCGCGCACCGTGCAGCAGACGCAGCCGTTGTTCATTTCGAACACTTCCTCGTCGGCGCCGATGATCAGGTCGTTGTCGATGCCGATCTCGCCGAATTCGTTGACGATGACCGCATACTTCTTGCCGTGGTTCTCCGACAGGATGCGATTGAGCAGGGTGGTCTTGCCGGCACCGAGATAGCCGGTGAGAACGGTCACGGGGATTTTGGAAGCAGCAGTGGGTTCGGACATCATAACTCCGGCGGGAAGGAGCGCCGCCGCGGCAGGGGAGCCCCTGCCCTAGGATTTAAGCGCGCTCGACACCGCCCTTATATTGTGCCTGACCATATCAATGTAAGTGGGTGCATCGCCCTTTTCGCCGGTCAGGCTGTCGGAATACAGCGTGCCGCCGATCCGGGCGCCGGTCTCGGCCGCGATCCGCTCCACCAGCCGTGGATCGCTGATGTTTTCGAGAAACACCGCCGGAATGTTTTCCTTGCGGATTTGCCGGATAATGGTCGCGAGATCGCGCGCGCTCGGCTCGGATTCGGTCGAAACGCCCTGCGGCGCGACAAAAGCGATGCCATAGGCCGCCGCGAAATAGCCGAACGCCTCGTGGCTCGAGATCACCTTGCGCCGCTCCGGCGGGATTTGCGCCACCGCCTCGCGCACCTCGCGATCCAGCGCATCGAGCCGGGCCAGATACTGCTCGGCATTGCTGCGATAGGTCGCGGCCCCGTCCGGGTCGGCCGTCATCAGCGCGTCACGGATATTGCCGACATAGATTTTGGCGTTGGCGACCGACTGCCAGGCGTGCGGATCGGCCTCGGCATGATGGCCGCCGCCCGGCCTGAGCGGCGTAATCCCCGAGCTGGCAACCAGCGTCGTCGCGGTGCCACCGCTGGATTTGACCAGCCGCGGCAACCAGCCTTCGAGCCCGAGGCCGTTGACCACCACGAGCTTCGCCGCGGCGATCTTTTTCGCGTCCGAGGGCGACGGCGTATAGACGTGGGCATCGGCGCCGGGGCCGACCAGCGCCGTCACCTCGACACGGTCGCCTCCGACGTTGCGAACGAAATCCGCCAGGATCGAGAACGTCGCCACGACGTTGACTTTGTCGGACGCATAGGCCGGGCGCAGCGCGGTTGCCGCACAGGCCATCAAGGCAACCAGCAACGCACGACGATGCATCGGCATGGCGCGCGGCCTCAGGCTTCGAGGTGACGGCCGGGAAACAATTGCCGGACCAACCCGCTGACATTGCCGAACAGCACCGAGAACACATACAGCAACGCCGCGACAAGAATGATCGCCGGTCCCGACGGCACCTTGGTCTGGAACGACAGCACCAATCCCGCATAGCCCGAGACCATGGCGCTGGCGACCGCGATGGCGATCATGCCGCTGATATCGCGCGACCAGAACCGTGCGATGCCCGCGGGCAGGATCATCAACCCTACGGCCAGCAGCGTGCCGAGCGCATGGAAGCCGTTGACGAGGTTGACGACGACGAGCGCCAGAAACACCAGATGCGTCGGCGCGCCGGAGCGGCTGACGGTGCGCAGAAATACCGGATCGACGCATTCGATCACCAGCGGCCGATAGATCACCGCCATCACCAGCAGCGTGATCGTGGCGTTGAAGGCGATCACCAGTAGGGTCTGATCGTCGAGCGCGAGAATGTTGCCGAACAGCACATGCAGCAGGTCGATGTTGGTGCCGCGCATCGACACGATGGTGACGCCGAGCGCCAGCGACACCAGGTAGAACGTCGCCAGCGAGGCGTCTTCCTTGAGTTCTGTGGTGCGCGCGACGATGCCGGACAGGATCGCCACGGCGAAGCCCGCGATCAAACCGCCGAACGTCATCGCGAACAGGTTGAGTCCGGAAATCAGAAAGCCGATTGCCGCGCCGGGCAGAATGGCATGCGCCATGGCGTCGCCGACCAGGCTCATCCGCCGCAACATCAGGAACACGCCGATCGGCGCGCCGCCCAAGGCCAGCGCGATGATTCCGGCGAGCGCACGCCGCATGAATTCAAACTCGGTGAACGGTGAGATCAGAACGTCGTATAGCATGACGTCAGGCGGCCCGCGCCGGTGCATGGTCCGCAGCGCAGAGCGCCGCGCTATCGTCGAAGGCTTCGCACATCCGCCGCGCCACCAGCAGGTTGTCCGACGTCAGCACCTGCGCCGTCGCACCCCACGCCACCGGTTCGCGCGCCAACAGCACGGTTTCCGGGAAATTCGCCCGCACCAGATCCATGTCGTGCAAGGCCGCCAGCACGGTGCGCTGCTCGGCGTGCCAATGCTTCACCAGTTTGAGCAGGTCCGCGGAGGTCTTGGCATCGATGGCATTGAACGGTTCGTCGAGCACGATCAGCCGCGCGTCCTGCAACAGCACGCGCGCGAACAGCATGCGCTGCATCTGGCCGCCCGACAGCGTGCCGATGGTGCGCCGCTCGAAGCCGTTGAGGCCGACGGCGGCCAGCGCGGCGAGCACCTTGGCCTGCCGCTGCTTGCCGATGCCGCCGAACAGGCCGCTGCTGCGCCAGAGTCCGGTGGCGACGAAATCGAACACCGAGATCGGGAAGCTGCGGTCGATATCGACGCTCTGCGGCAAATAGGCGATATCGCGGGCGTCGAGCCCACCGAGCGAGATGCTGCCGGCCAGCGGCTTGAGCATGCCGACGATGCCGCGGAACAAGGTCGATTTTCCGGCGCCGTTGGGACCGACCAGCGCCACCAGCGCTCCGGGCGCCACCTCGCCGCTGAGATGATGCACGGCCGGATGGCGGTCGTAGCCCAACGTCACGTCGCGAAATGTCAGATGCGCACTCATGACGGCCTCATCGCGATCAGGACGATGGCCCACATCACCGCGCTGACCGCGACCGCCGCGCCGAGCCGTGTCACCAGCGACATGCGCAAAATCGACCACGGCGCATCCTGCGCCGGATGCGGCGCCAGCCCATGCGCGTGCCCGTCGCCGGGGCCATGGACGTGGCTATGGCTGTGGCCATGCGTGTGGGTGTGAGAGTGAGACAAGGACATCGGCCTGACATGTCGCGGGGACCATGATCCCGCCAGTCCGGCAATATAGATGTTATAATATAACGTTACAAGCAACCTTGAGGCACCGGAACGCTGCGGGCCGGCAAAAAGGCGGCACCGTGGGTGGTGCCGCCTCAATACCTTGAATTCAATCAGGAAAAGCGATCACGCCTTGCCGAACAGCTCGTCAACGTAGTCCCAGTTGACCAGGTGATCGACGAACGCCTTGAGATAGTCCGGACGGCGGTTGCGGTAGTCGATGTAGTAGGAGTGCTCCCAGACGTCGACGCCGAGGATCGGGGTCGCGCCATGCACCAGCGGGTTCTCGCCGTTCGGGGTCTTCGAGACCTCAAGCTTGCCGTTCTTGACCGAGAGCCAGGCCCAGCCCGAACCGAACTGGCCGGCACCGGCCGCGGCGAAGTCGGCCTTGAACTTCTCGAGGCCGCCGAGGTCTTCGTTGATCTTCTTTTCCAGACGGCCGGGCAGCTTGCTGCCGCCGCCATTCGGCTTCATCCAGTTCCAGAAATGCAGATGGTTGTAGTGCTGGCCGGCGTTGTTGAACAGCGCCTGGTTCTTGCCGAACGAGCCCTTGACGATCTCCTCAAGCGACTTGTTCTCGAATTCGGTGCCTTTCAGCAGGTTGTTGCCGTTAGTGACATAGGCCTGATGATGCTTGTCGTGGTGGAATTCCAGCGTTTCCTTCGACATGTGCGGGGCAAGCGCATCGTAGGCATACGGCAAATCGGGAAGCTTGAAGGTCATGATGTCTGTCCGGACTAGTGGGAGATAACTGTCTAACGGGACCCCTTATATAAGGTTCCATCGCGAAAAACAGTCCAATGCGGCCCGTGCCGGGCCGCGCCGGACGTCAGTTGCAAACCTCGGTCTGGTACGGCCCGCGGGAATCGGCGGCGCGGCAACCCCGGCTCACCGGGCGGCAGCCGTGATCGTCGCAGATCATCTGCCCGGACTGCGACGCAGCCGCGGGCTGCCGAGGCGGTGCCTGACGCCGGGTGCGCGGGTCCTCGCCGCGCTCCATGGGCTGGGTGCGGGCGCGCCGCTCGCTACGGCGGCAGACGTTGTCGTCGTCGCGCGCGAAGCCCGGCTTGCAGGCGACGGCCACGCAGGTCTCGCCGACGGCCTTGGTGCCGCTCTCGCACACCAGCGGACAGATGCGGCCACGCTTGCCGCGCACCGCGTCGAGCGCATCCAGACTCGCCACCTTCACCTCGAAGCGGGTGCCCGCACTGCGATTGAACGACGTCAGCGCGCGCTGCGATGACGCGCCCCAGATGCCGTCGATCTCGCCCGTCTGGCAACCGACGCGCTTCAGCTCGACCTGCAGCAAGCGCGGCAGCTCGGTATCTGCCGGCTTGCTCGCCCGAGGCGCGGCGTCGGCTGCCGGAGGCAGCGCCGCCAACGTCTGCGCGGGCGCCTTCGCCGCATTGTCGGTTGCCGGTGCGGCGGTTTCGGCAGCCGCCTTCGCCGGCATCGCCTCCCGGCCGCGCTCGCCCGCCAACTTGTTTCGCTGCGCCTTGGCGAGGTCGCTGTAGAAGCCGGTGGGGTAGGCCGCCACGAAGGAATCCCATGCCTCGCGGGTGCCGACCTTCTCGGCCAGTTCGTAATCCTGACGCACGTCCGCGGCGGTCTTGCCGCGGGGTCCGCTCGCAGCAACCGGCAGCGCGACCAGCGCGACATCGTTGCCGCCGAGCGAGCCGTACACGAACGGCTCCTGGCGATTGCCGGTCGCCGCCATGACATCGTCGCGCACCAGACCGAACGCCTTGCGCACTTCGAGACCCGGCGTGGTCAGGTGCTTCAGCAGCGCGACGGTGAACGGACTGTTCCTGCTGTCGCCATCGGACGCTGTCGAGCCGCCTTTCGCCGCGAAAGCCACCAGCGTATTCGGCTGGTTCGGTTCAACGCCGGCGAGGCCGCGGCCCAGCGAGCGCGACGCCACCGTGCGCTTCATCTTCCTGGCGAACGGATTGTCGCGGCAGGCATCGAGAATGACCAGCCGCAACTGCTTGGCGGGTTCGACCGCCTGCAGGATGCGTTCGAGCGCGATAGCCTCGTCGTAAGCGTCGGTGTCCCGCTCGATGGTGGCATCGACCGGGATCAGATAGTTGGTGCCGTCGACCTCGATGCCATGCCCCGCATAGTAAATCACCGCGATATCGGCATCGCGCGATTTATCGGAAAATTCGCGTAAAGCCCGCCGCATTTCGGCGTTGGTCAGGTCGTCGCGCAGGCCGACGACATCGAACGTCGCCTTCTTGAACATGTCGGCGACGGCTGCGGCATCGTTGACCGGATTGGAAAGCCGCGCGACGTTTTGATAGGCGGAGTTGCCGATCACCAGCGCGACGCGCTTGGCCGCCAGCGCCTGCTGTCCGCCCCCGCACAGGATGCAAAGTACAAAAAGGAAAATGCCCAGCGCGCGCATGGTTTGCCTCGTCGTCACCGCGAAATCGTATCACATTGAACGGCGCCGGACGAAGCGCCGTCTGTGATACGGATCACGCCGCGCGAGGCACCGCGCCGTCGATCGCGCCCTGCGCCGCCGGCGGACGCACATTCATCAGCATCTGGAACGCGCCGGCGATCAGGCCGATGATTACCGCCGCGCGCCACGCCATGTCGTAGCTGCCGAGGTGATCGTAGATCAGGCCGCCGCCCCAGGCGCCGAGGAACGAGCCCGCCTGGTGACTGAGGAAGGCGATACCGGTCAGCGTCGCCATGAAGCGCAGGCCGAACAGTTGCGCCACCAGGCCGTTGACTAGCGGCACGACGCCGAGCCAGAGCGACCCCATGACGGCCGCGAACACCAATGTCGTCGTCGGCGTCGCCGGGAACCAGAAATAGGCGGCGATGGTGACCGAGCGAACGATATAGATGCCGCCGAGCAGCAATTGCTTCGGGTAGCGGCCGCCGAGCCAGCCGAAGGTGTAAGAGCCGATGACGTTGAACAGGCCGATCATCGCCAGCGCTTCGGCGCCCAGCGACGGATCGAGGCCGCAGACTTCGAGGTAGGTCGGCAGATGCGTGGTGATGAACACCAGTTGCAGTCCGCAGACGAAGAACGCGATCGACATCACCATGAAACCGGAATGCCCGAGCGCCGTTTGCACCACCGTGCCGAGCGGCTGCGAGGTGTCGTCCGCCTTGTCGATGTCGATCTTGTCGGCACGGCCGGCCATGAAGGCCGACGGCAGCATGACCGCGACGAGACCGAGGAAGCCGATCAGCGCCACCTGCCAGCCCGCGCGGGTGATCAGCGTTTGCGCCAGCGGCGACGCCAGCACCAGACCGAGCGATCCCGCCGCCGACACCGCGCCCATCGCGAGGCTGCGCTTGGCGACCGAGACGACGCGCGACGTCACCGTCATGGTCATGCTCGACGCCGTGCACGACAGCGCGAGGCCGACGCAGAAGCCCGCGCCGAGCGTGAACACCAGCGCCGACGTCGCGATCATCATCAGCACCAGACCGGCGGCGTAGACGAATACGCCCGCAACCATGACGAAGCGCGACCCATAGCGGTCCGCCATCGCGCCAACCATCGGTTGCGTGACGCCCCAGACCACGTTCTGAATCGCCGTGGCCAGCGAGAAGTCCGCCGTGGTGATGCCGATGTCACGAATGACCGACGTCTGAAACAGGCCGAAGCTCTGCCGCATGCCCATCGCAAGGCTGAGCAGCACTGAGGCGCCGATCAGAATCGACCAGCGTTGGAAGGTACTCAATTGCGCTGCGGTCATCGCGAAGCCCTGGCAAAGAAAATTATTCTTCACATTGACATCGGAATCGAAATCTTGCCACCCATCCAACCGCCGAGAGGCAATGCGAATTTCGCGGGGCAACAAACCAAATCATGAGTATCGATATTGAGATTTTGACCGGGGCCACATCGTGGCCCATCGCGCGACCGCTGCTGCATGCCGTGTGGCCGGACAACGCTGCGGCCAGCGGACCGGCCTTCGCCGCTGCCGATCTGCGCGTGCTGTTGGAAGATGAAACCGGCCTCGCCTGTCATGTCGGCATTCACTGGCGCGACGCGATGTGGAACGACCGCAAGATCCGGATCGGCGGAATCGGCGCCATCGCCACCCGCCCCGATTGCCGCCGCCGTGGCTATGCCAGCATCGCGCTCAACGCCGCCACGCAGACCCTGAAGGACGAGCGAGCGACGGATTTCGCGCTGCTGTTTTGCGAGCCGCAACAGGCCGCCTTCTTTCAGGAACGTCGCTGGCGGGCCTTCACGGGCGAAATCCGCACGCCGGCACCCGGCAGCGGCCCCGGCACGCCCTACGTTTTCGACCTGCGCCGCGCGCCGCGCGAGGGCGTCATCGACCTATGCGGTTCGCCGTGGTGACCATGCGCAGGCAAGGCTGGCATCGGCGCGATTATCATATAATATGTCGATCATAATCTAATGCTGACGGTCGTCCGGCCGCTGGCCTCCTGATGTGGACGGCGACCATGAATGCTCCGGCCAACATTACAACTGGCAGCGTCGCCACCAACCAGTTGCTGACGGCGCCGATCCTGCCGACACTGTTGCGGCTGGCGCTGCCCAATACCATCGCCATGCTCGGCAGCGCGCTGGTTGCGGTGGCCGAGACCGCCTATATCGGCCGGCTGGGCATCGTGCCGCTGGCCGCCATCGCGCTGGCCTTCCCCTTCACCATGCTGATGCAGATGACTTCGGCGGGCGCCATGGGCGGCAGCGTGTCGTCGGCTATCAGCCGCGCGCTCGGCGCCGGCGATCGATCCCGCGCGGCGACGCTGGCGTGGCATGCGGCGATGATCGGCGTGATCGGCGGCATCGTCTTCACGCTGGCGATGTGGCTGTTCGGCCGCTCGTTCTTTGCGTGGCTCGGCGGCCGTGGCGCGGTGCTCGAGGAAGCCTGCGCCTATGCCGACGTGCTGTTTGCCGGCGCCATCTCGATCTGGCTGGTGAACACGCTGGCGTCGATCGTGCGCGGCACCGGCGACATGAGAGTACCGTCGGCAACGCTGCTCACGGTGGCGCTGCTGCAAGTCGTCATCGGCGGCACGCTCGGCCTGGGCCTTGGCGGCGTCCCGCAATTCGGCATGCGTGGCGTCGCGGCGGGACAGGCGATCGCCTACACGCTGGGGACCGCGTTTCTGATCTGGTATCTGATGAACGGCCGCAGCCGGCTCGACCTGCAGACATCCAAATTTGCGATTCAGCGCGACATGTTTTTCGACATCCTGAGAGTCGGCGCGATCGCCAGTTTCTCGCCGCTGCAAACGGTGCTGACCATTCTGGTGTTCACCAGCATCGTCGCGAGTTTCGGCACCGAAGCGCTGGCGGGCTACGGCATCGGCGCGCGACTCGAGTTTCTGCTGATTCCCATCGCGTTCGCATTCGGCATCGCATCGACGCCGATGGTCGGCATGGCCATCGGCGCCGGCTTGGTGTCGCGCGCGCGTCGCGTGGCATGGACTACCGGCGCTGCGGCAGCGCTGACGGTCGGCCTGCTCGGCGTCATCGTCGCGATCAAGCCGACGCTGTGGATATCGCTGTTCACCACCGATCCCGGTGTCAGCGCCGCAGCATCGTCCTATTTCGCCTGGGCCGGGCCGGCATTCGGCTTCTTCGGGTTAGGCGTTGCGCTGTATTTTTCCGCACAGGGCGCGGCCAGGGTCGGTGGTCCGGTGCTGGCGTCGACGCTGCGCCTGCTGATGGTCGGTATCGGCGGCTGGTGGCTCGCCGCCATGCACGCGCCGGCGTGGGCCCTGTTCGCGCTGGTGGGCGCAGCCATGGTGGCGTTCGGTCTCGGAACCGCTGCAGCGGTATGTTTCACCCGTTGGGGAACATGAGCATTCGGCACAAAGTTGCTTGCCGAATCTTGTGACACGCGCGCTTTCGTCACAGCTGCGTCGTCAATTTCAACTGGATTCGCTCGATCGATTCCGGCTGCGGACCGCCATATCCAGCAACGATTATTTTACGATATTCGCCGCGTCAAACCGGCACAGCCAAATTCGGCTCACTCGGCATTGCACAAGTTTGCCTTTTTTGTAATGCAACACCGATTCATCCGGAGGTCTTGATGAAACTTCACGCGCGTTTGGCTTTAATCGTTTTGACGTTATGTAGCGGTTCGGTGGGCGCAATGGCGCAAAGCGGCGATCCATCGGGACTCTGGATAACGCAGGCCGGCGATGCCAAGGTGCGCGTCAGCCGGTGCGGCGAAGGCATTTGCGGCGTCGTCGTTTCACTGCGCGAGCCGACCAATCCCGCGACCGGCACGCCGTTCGTCGACGACAAGAATCCGAATCCGGCATTGCGGCGGCGGCCGATCGTCGGGTTGCCGCTGTTCAGCAATATGCGGCCGGCCGGCCACGGCCGATGGGCAGGACATATCTACAATGCCGACGATGGCGGCACATACGACAGCGACATCTCGATTGCCGGGCCGGATACGTTGCGCGTCAACGGCTGCGTCGGCGCGCTCTGCGGCGGCGAGAACTGGACCCGCGCCAAACGCTGATTCGATCGTACCGGTTTGCGCTAGCCCAGCGTAGCTTTCAGCGCCGTGGCTGCGGACGCATAGCCGCCGCGCGCGCCATCGATGAAATGCACGTGATCGTTCCGCATCGCTGACGGCGTGAAGCAGGTCATCATCGCCGCGTCCTGACGATGCAATCCGAAACGCACGACGTTCGCAGCCGCCGCGGCGGCGAGCCGATCTTCGATGTCCTGCGCCAGTTCCGGCGTGCAATCGAGGATCATGCGCAGGCCGTCGTCATATTTGCGGAAGTCGGAATTCTCGACCGCCTGCGCGATGTAAGCGGCCGGAATGAATCCGCCGACGCGAATGCGGAGCCGCATGATCAGAAAGACGCCCAACGTCCGGGCGATCACCGATGCCCGTTTGAGCAGCAGCGATCCTCCGCGCCGCGCCCGCGCTTCAAAATCGAGTCCGGCTGGCGGCCAATGCAACGGCGGGCCACTCAATGGCACCGGCCGCCCCGCATCGGGGCTGCGCTCGATCGAGGTGACGATGTCTTCGATCACGCGCCGGAATGCGGCGGGATCGGCACCGCTGGCCGGTACGATCAGCATCGCCAGTATGACGCCGCGCACCGCCGGAATTTCGGAAAATCGACAAGACAGTCCGCTGAGGTCCGGCTGCGTGCCCGGCGGCGCGGGTGCAACGGCAAACTCGCCGCGCTTCATCGCGGCTTCCGCCCAGCCCAGCCCGCCGCCGGAGAACATCGCATAGGCGACATTGGGCGACGGTCCAAAGCGCGCCACGCGCACGTCTAGTCCCCGCGCCCGCACCTCGCTCACCGGCACCAGCGCAACGCGCATGACGAGATCGAGGTCGTCGCGCACCCAAGTCGCGGTGGCAGCCAGAGCCTCGCGCGCGCGGCCGATATCCTCAGGCGCCACGGCAAAGCTCGCGCCGTCGCCGCCGAACACGAAGGGAAATTCGCGATCCTCCAACGCATTGGTCACCGCCGCGATCACCGCGGCACCGGCCATGTTGACCGCCTTGTAGCGCTGTGCCGCGATGGCCTTAGTGGACTCGACGATGTCGGACACGCCGATCACCCAATCGTCGGGCAGCGGCGAATAGAGCGTAGGCTCCATCAAGTTGCCGAAACCGCGAAAAATCGGGATGCCGGCGTAGAACGGGCGGCTGCCTGTCGGTGCGCTCATGCCGCGAATGTTATCGCGGCTGGCGAAAGCTTCAACTTGGGCCCCGATACCGCAAGCTCAGCTCTGAAAAGCAAAAACCCCGGCCATACATAGGGACCGGGGTTTTCACACGACTTGGTTGCGGGGATAGGATTTGAACCTATGACCTTCAGGTTATGAGCCGCGACATATTCGGAATAAAAATCAACAAAATCAACCAAGGTTCGCCCTCCGTGTGACACTAGTGTGCCGCGAAAATCGTTTGCGGCGAAGCGTCCAATAAAAGCAGCAGCCGCTGCGGACGAGTCCTTCTGGTAAACGAGGCGCTGACAGGGAGCCACCTTTGGCGACAACCAGCCCAAGTTAGGAGTTTATCCATTTGCCAGATCCTTCGCGATGGAATCCATCGCTTCTTGTGATCCTCAGATTTGAAGAGATGACCATAGCGGTCCATCGTGACCGCAAGACTGCTATGGCCCGCAAAGGTCTGGACGGTCTTTGGCCGCAGGTCTGCTTCAATCCAGACTGAGATTCCGTAATGGCGGAGAGTATGCCAAGTGAACCGTTCAACTTTCGGAAAACATCTTTCGTCAAGCGTGATCGGGCAGATGCGACATATTGCTCACTTAGGTTCTCAGGGCGCTCGACCTGTGTCAGCGCAAGCGTCGGATTCCCTTACACGACCCATGTTGGTCAGTACGGAGTGAACTGTGAGGCAACCCCAACTAAACGCAGGTTATAAAGTAACGGCATCTACTTCGGCGCACCGGTCGGCCACAGTTAGGATGCCTTGTTCTCCGGTTTGAGGAGAATATCGCGCAGTTTGAACCGGATAATCTTGCCCGAACCTGTCCGAGGAATCTCATCGACGAAGTGTACCGAGAACGGCACCTTATAGGCCGACAGCCGCCCCTTGCAGTGATCGAGAATTTGTTGTGCGCCAATGTCGCGGTCGCGATGCTTGACGACAAACAACGCCGGCACTTCGCCGAGATGTTGGTGCGGAAGGCCCACCACTGCATTGTCGACAATACCATCGATGATGCTGACGACTTCTTCGATTTCGGCCGGTGCAATGTTCTGACCGCCACGAATGATGAGTTCCTTTAGACGGCCTGTAATCGTCAGGAAGCCGTTCTCGTCGCTCTTGGCCAGATCACCGGTATGATACCAGCCGTCACGAAGTGCCTTGGCGGTTTCATCCGGCTTGTTATGGTATCCGATCATCACATTCGGACCGCGAACGATCAACTCGCCTTCACTGCCGATCGGCACGTCTTTCCCGGTAGCCGCATCAACAATTCGGACAGCGAGACCCGGCACTGGCAGGCCGCAAGACCCCAACACCCGTCCACCTGACGGCCAGTTCATGGTGACCATCGTTGCGGTTTCGGTAATGCCATAACCGTCGAGCAACTTGATGCCGAAATGCGCTTCGAATTCCCGATTCAGCGTTGCCGGCATGATCGCACCCGCCGAGATCGCCAGCCGAAGGCCTTTCAGATGGGCCTTGAGATTATTCTTGGCGTTTCCTTTGGCGGTCTCGAGCAGATAGTGAAACATGGTTGGCACGCCCGGAAACAACGTGAACGAACCGCTCTCCAGCAATCGTGTCGCTTCGCTGGTCGAGAACTTCTCCATGATGTATTCGCTAGCGCCGGCAGCGAGGATGGCGAGCACCGACAAATTCAGCGCATAGGAATGAAACAACGGTAGCGGCGAAAGAACACGGTCTTTCTCGGACAACATTGCGATCGGCGCCCAGCAAGACGCCGTGATCCACAACATGCTGTGAACCGACAGTAGAACGCCCTTCGCCCGCCCCGTCGTTCCCGACGTGTAGATGATATAGGCTGGCTCGTGAATTGAAGATGGATCGCGCGGCTCCGACCTTGGCTTGATCGAGACAAGATCGCTAAAACGCAGGCCCGTGCCTCTTTCCGCGCCTCGCTCGACAAGGATCGTCGTGGCCAATGCCGGACATTCGTTCTTGATCGCGGCGAGCAGCGGAGCGCGCTCATCGGTGGTGATGATAACCTTGCAGGATGCATCCTGAAGACGATACGCGATCTCGCTCTCGGTCGCATCGTAGCTAATTGGCACGCCGATGGCGCCCGCTCGCGTAATGGCAAAACAAGACTCGACCCAATGCACGCTGTTGGGAAGGAAAATCGCCACGGTATCGCCGGCATTTACGCCAAGTTCGACCAGATGCCCCGCTAGATTTGCGGTCCGGCTGGCCAATTCACCATAGGTGACTTTGCTATTGGCATCTTCAAATGCGATCTTGCTGCCGCGCTCATCAGCGTGGCGTTGAATAAGCGTCGCAACCGGCGCTATCAAATCCGTCCGTAGCATTTCTCTTCCCTTACTGCGACTGTATTTTCACTAGACCATACTGAATCCACCACTGATGCTGATCACCTGTCCGGTGATCCAGCCTCCATGTGGCGACGCCAGCAGCGTCACCGTCGGAGCGATATCCTGCGGCAATCCGAGGCGGCGAAGCGGATAAAACTTAGTCAGCTTGTCGCGGTTAGCATCGACCCAAGCCCGATCGTGCGCCGTCTCGATAAGCCCGAGAGAGATGACATTTGCCGTTGTGCCGAAGCGGCCGAATTCGCGCGCGAGCGATTTCATCAATCCGATGACCCCGGCGCGTGCGGCCGCTACGATTGCCAAACCGGACTCACCAACCCGCGAAGAATCTCCTATCATGGCAATGATCCGGCCGTCGCCAGCCTTCTCCAAATGCGGCGCGGCTGCCTTGGAAATGTGGATAGCGCCATAGAGACAGATGTTGATCTGCTTCTCCCACTCCGCAGGAGTCGTTTCGACGAAGCGATTGCGCAGCGCGACGCCGGCATTGTTGACGACGATGTTCAATCCGCCGAAATCGGCAACGATCTTGCTAACCATCGCCTGCACAGCGGCGAAATCAGATACGTCGGCCCCATAGGCGATGGCTTTGCCGCCATTGCGCGTGATTTCCGCAACGACTTCATCAGCCAGATCTTTCGAACCCCGATAGTTCACGGCAACCGCCGCCCCCTCGGCGGCGAGACTGAGCGCAATCTCACGCCCGACATCCCGCGCCGCACCTGTGACGAGTGCGACTTTACCTTTAAGTTTCATGTCCATGCGTTGCGTCCTTGTGCTGTTTGCTGTTTTCGATCAGCCGAAAAAGCCGTTCGGGTGAAACTGGAAGTTCGAGGATATCGATACCTAGCGGCGCGACGGCGTCCGCAACGGCGTTGGCAACGGCAGCAGGCGCGCCGATCGTGCCGCCCTCGCCCATGCCGCGGAAGCCGCCGAGTGTCGTCAGCGAGGCCGCTTCGATATGCACCACCTCGATGGGGGGAATTTCAGTCGCGGTCGGGATGATGTAGTCGACGAGACTGGCGGTGACGTTCTGGCCTTCGTCGTTGTAGACGACTTCCTCGTACAGAGCCGCGCCGATGCCCTGCGCCACACCGCCATGTACCTGGCCGTCGACGATCATCGGATTGATCAGCCGACCGCAATCCTCGGCGACGACGAACCGCTCAAGCTTGATTTCCAAGGTATCCGGATTGATCTCGACGACGGCGAGATGCGCTGCCGTGGCGCTGGTACCGAACACCGGGTCGTACGTCTTGGTTGACGCCAGCTCTTCCCGCTTGTCGGCAGGAATACGCCTCATCTCCAGATAGACGGCACGCGCCAGCTGCCGGAAGGTCAACGCCCGATCCGTGCCGACAACAGAAACCTTGCCGTCCTCGACGACGAGATCTTCCGGTCCGGTTTCGAGAAGATGCGAAGCCGCCCGAATGATCTTGTCTTTGACTTCCTTGGCGGCGAGTGTTGCCGCACCGCCGGCCAACACAGCGCTGCGGCTGGCATAACTTCCGGTGGCGTTTGGAACTGCCGCGCTGTCCCCCTGAATGACGCGGATGTCTTTGACGCGGCCACCGAGATGCTCGGCGACGACTTGAGCCAACGTGGTTTCCAAGCCCTGCCCCATCGCCGTGACGCCGAACGCCGCGGTGACGGCGCCGGTCGAATCGATGGTGATCTTGGCGGTTTCCGTGCCGGTATTGATCGGCATTCCCGGTGCCACCGAGATGCGCGATCCAATTCCGGTCAACTCGGCGTAGCACGCGACGCCAATTCCGAACCAACGGCCGGCCGCGCGTGCCTGCGCCTGTCTGGCGCGCAGCGTCGGATAATCAACCTTATCGCAAGCGGCGTTGAGGCATTCGGTGAAAGCGCATTGATCCCAAATGATACCTGAGCCAATGCGATGCGGAAATTCGTCAGGCTGGATCATGTTGCGCAGGCGTAGCGCAACCGGATCCATGCCGAGCCGCTGGGCGGCCATATCCATCAGACGCTCCGTAACGAAGGTCGACGTCGGCCGCCCCACGCCTCGATACGGCCCGGTCGGCGGCTTGGAAGTCGCAACGCCGCGCACGCGCCCGAGATAGTTGGCGATCTTGTAGGGCCCCGGGAGAAAGCTGACGACCTGAACCGGCTCGATCACTGCCGTCCACGGGTAGATCGAATATGCTCCGACATCGCCAATCACATCGGCCTTGAGCGCCACGGCGTTGCCATTCGCATCCAACGCCAGTTCGGCGTTGACGATCTGGTCAAAGCCCTGACTGGTGGCCGCCAGATCCTCCATCCGGTCGCTGGTCCATTTCACCGCACATCCGAGGCGGCGCGCGGCAACGGCGACAAATATCTCTTCGGGATACAGGGAAGCCTTGCCGCCGAAGCCGCCACCGACATCCGGCGCGATAACGCGGAGTTGGCTTCCCGGCATATCGAGAGCATCCGATAACGCGTCGCGAATGATTCCCGGCACCTGCGACGATGTGTAGAGAGTCAGTTCATCGCGACCGACCTCGTATTCGGCGAGATAGGTGCGATTCTCCATTGCCACCGGCGTCTTGCGATAAAACCGGAAACGACCGGAGACGCGGATCGGCGCGCTTGCAATGGCGGCGTCCGCGTCTCCGGTTTTGAATTCGCGAAAACAGAGAACATTGGTACCTGCATCATCATGCAGTACTGCTGCGGAAGGGAGGCAGGCTGTTTCGGGATCGATGACCACCGGCAGCGGCTCAAATTCGACCTCGATCAGTTCGAGCGCATCTTCCGCAAGATAACGGCTCTTAGCGACGACGCCGACAATCGGTTCTCCGACATAACGCACCTTCTTGCTTGCCAACGCGGTGATCGGCGTGGTGTGATAATCCCTCATCCGCGATGTGGCGAAGACCGCATTGATCTCCGACATATCCTCCGCCGTCAGCACGGCAACGACACCGGCCGCCTGACGTGCCGCACTGACATCGATCGACTTGATCAGGGCATGAGAGTGATCGCTCCGCCGGAATGCGACGTGCAGCATGCCGGCGACCTTCCGATCGTCGACATAGGCACCCTTCCCGGTCAGCAGACGTGGATCCTCGGTCCGCTTGACGCGTGCCCCGATAATCTTGGGGCGCGTGGCAAGTTCCTCGGCAACGCCGTCCTGCCGCTCGTCAACTGCCTTCAACGACGCATCAGTCATAGTAGTCGGCCAACTTGCGCAGCGACGACCATTGCGCGTCATCGTGTCCACAGATCACAGTCGCTCCCTGCGCTTCGATCAGGCGCACCATCGCGAAACTTTCGCGGCAAAGCTCCTTGTTCCAGGTATTCTTCGGGATGATGTCAGCATCGAGATTCTCGCGGACACTGACCGCATCGGCGGCAAGTAAAAAGCGGCCGCTGTTCTTCAGGGTCACCAGCGCGCCCATCGTCCCCGGCGTATGGCCCGGCAAATGCACCAACCGGATCGCACCGTCGTCGAAGACATCGAGATCGGTCGTTACGGCCTGGTAGTTGAGTGGATGATCCCACTCGGCCGGCAGATAGCCAACGGCAACGGCGTCGGGCTTCCTGACCGCAGCCAGCTCCTCGTTGCGGACCAGAATTCTTGCCTTCGAGAAGAATTGATTGCAGCCGCAGTGATCCGGATGCAAATGCGAACAAATCACCACATCGATATCATCCGGCGATAATCCGATAGCTCTCAACTGGCTGATAACGTTATCCTCGGCGGACATCAACGGCGTCATCACGCGCGCCAAAGCGCCCCAGCGCCCCTCGGCATCGCGCACGACATCGGGGTGACAGCCGGTATCGAACAGCACATTGCCCTTTGCATGCCGGAGCAGAATGCAGTTCACCGGCAGTTCAATCGACTCGTTGCGGTCGGCATCCGGAAAGTAGATGTGCTTCCGCATTCGCAGGCGACCGCCAGAGAGAACATGCATTTTCATGAGGCGGCCTCTTTGACTTCGCGAGCCTTGAGTTCATCTGCGGCCATACGCACCGCGCGAACGATGTTCTGGTAGCCGGTGCAGCGGCAGAGATTGCCGGACAGCCCTTCACGAATTTGCTCGTCATCGGCTTCCGGGAATTTCTTCAGCAGATCGACGGTTGTTATCAACATGCCTGGCGTACAGAAGCCGCACTGCAAGGCATGGCATTCGTGAAACGCCTGCTGAATTGGATGCATCGCATGCGCCGTTCCAAGGCCTTCCACGGTCTCAACCTGCGCACCATCGAGTTGCACGGCCAGAAACAGACAGGATCGCGCGCTCTCACCATTGACCAGCACCGTGCAGGCGCCGCAAACGCCATGCTCGCACCCCACATGAGTCCCGGTCAGGCCGAGGTCATTGCGCAGAAAATCGGAGAGCAGAAGTCGCGGCTCGACGGACTTCTCATATTCGACACCATTGACAGTGATCCGAATGACGACGGGTTCAGTCATGGGCAGCCTGCGTCGCTCGTTGCCAAGCCTTTGAAAGCGCCTGCTCGGCCAGAACCCCGACCAGATGCCGCCGGTAATCTGACGATGCGTGCAAATCGGTGTTCGGTTCGACAGTTCGACGGATCGAGTCGACCGCCGCAGTAACCACCGTTTCACTGAAGGGCTGCCCAGCCAGCAGGCTCTCCGCGTCAGTTGCACGCATCGGTGTCTCGCCGACGCCCATCAATCCAATTCGCACATTGGATATCTTGCCGTCGTCATGACTCAGAGTGATCCCTACGGACGCCAGCGCAAAATCACCCGAGCGGCGCGCGACTTCCTCAAATGCCCAGCCGGTTCCTTTGCGCAACTTGGTCAGCCTTACCTCCACCAGCATTTCGCCTTCGTCGAGATCGGTCGTCAGCGCCCCAAGAAAGAAATCCCGCGCATCGATTGTCCGGCGCCCGGATAACGACTGAATCTCCAGGCGCGCGTCCAACAGCAACGACATCATCGGCAGTTCCGCAGCAGGATCGGCATGCGAGAGACTTCCGCCGATCGTACCGCGATTGCGAATGGCCAGATGTGCGACGTATCCCATCGCCTCATGCAACACCGGCAGCTGTTCCGCGACGAGACTTGAGGTTTCCAGCGTACGATGCCGCGTCAACGGGCCGATCCGAATACACTCTCCGTCATCGCGCACGTAAGCGAGGTCGGGGATTCGGTTGATGTCGATCAGCACCGACGGGCGCAGCAGCCGAAAATTGAGCATCGGCATGAGGCTTTGACCGCCAGCGATAATCTTGCCGTCGCCGCCGGCATCGGCGAGCGCCTGGACGGCGGCCTCGATACTATCGGCGGCGAAATAGTCGAACGGCGGTGGCTTCATCGTCAATGCCCCTTGAATCGGGGGAGCCGCTTTGCGGCAAACGCCTGTCGCGCCTCGCGATAGTCTTCGCTATCCGACGCATGATCGATCATCGCCTGCGCAAGCGAACCGCTTTCTCCCATGGCGGTCTGGTTCAGAATGTACTTGGCGCCTGCTATCGATAGCGGCGCCTTTTCGGCCATCTGCTCGGCAAAGGTCCGAGCATCGCCTTTCGCATCGGCACCCAGATGATCGACAAGACCGACATGCATGGCGTCGCTCGCCGCGATGCGCTCGGCAGCGTAGAGGATGCGTTTGGCTTTCGTGAGCCCCACCAACCCCAGGAGCCGCTTGGTGCTTCGAACCCCGTAGATGATTGACAGATTGGCGGAAGGAATGCCGAATTGAGCTGTCGGGTCAGCAAAGCGAAAGTCGCACGCCATCGACAGGTGACACCCGCCACCAAGACAATACCCCTCGACAACGGCAATAACAGGTTGCGGTACCCCGGCTATAGCGTCGGACGACGCATCAACCGCGACTTCATAGTCGGCACTATCGCGCGCACTCGACCGTACGGCAGCGAATTCCGAGACGTCCGCCCCGACGCTGAAGTTACCGTCGGCACCGGTGAAGATGATGGCCCGGACCTCGCGATTTTCGCCAAGCTGCTTGAAAATCTCTGCAATGCCTTTCCACATCGATAATGTCATCGCATTGCGCATGGCCGGACGATTCAACGTCACCGTTGCAACCCTGCCCTCCACAGCGCATTCAATGTCAGCCACGGTCTCTATCCCTGTCTTGCCTGCAACGTCCGGCTAGTTGTTGTCGGAAACAGCCTGGCCACTCACCTGCAGACTGAACTGTTCGAAGAACTGACCTGCGAGTTTCTTTGCGGTGGAATCGATCAGACGCGCGCCAAGCTGTGCGATTTTGCCGCCGACCTTGGCTTCGGTATAATACGACAACTCGGTTGTCTGCGGATCGATTTCCTCAAGCGCGACCTTGGCGCTACCGGCAGCAAAGCCGGCAATTCCGCCATGGCCTTCCCCGCTGATCGTGTAACTTGTGGGTGCTACGATATCGAGCAGGCGCACCCTCCCCTGGAATTTGGCTTTGATCGGTCCGACCTTCAGCACGGCAACCACGGCAAACCCATCGTCCGCCGTCCTTTCGAGACTCGCACACCCCGGAATGCAGGCCTTCAGGATCTCGGGATCGTTAAGCGATTCCCACACGCGCTGTTTCGGGGCCTTCAGTTCGATCCTGCCAGACATGTCCATGGCTGCACTCTCCCCCGGTTAAGCGATGTGACGTTGACGCAGCGGTGCAACCGCATGGCGTATGTCATCCGGGATCGGCACTGGGCGACCGGTTTTGCGTTCGACATAAACGTGGACAAGGTATCCCTGAGCGCAGGCAAGGTCGTCACTATCGCGAAACAAGCCAATCTCGTACCGAATGCTGCTATTGCCCCGTTCGCCAATGCGAAGGCCGACGTTGATGACGGACGGGAAGCTGATCTCTTTGAAATAGCTGCAATGGGTTTCGGCCACCATTCCGATGACCGCGCTGGCTTCGACATCAAGAACTCCGTTCTCGATCAGGTACCGGCACACAGCCGAATCGAAGAACGACAGATAGACAACGTTTGTCATGTGGCGATAAGCATCGTTGTCGCCCCACCGCGTCGTCATCTCGTAGAAATGCGGGAAGGCGCTTCGGGACTCTGGCTTCGGCCGATTGCTCACCGCAGAACTCCACGGCTTGCCAATGCTGGTAAGTTCATGTCGACCGACCTACATTTTCGACGGGTCTAAATACCCGCGCCATATAGGACGAAAGGTCGTCTGCGATCTCGTCGCGCGCAGCACAATCGATCCCCGCGAGCGTCTTGGCCAGCTCCTTCTTGTATTCAATCTGCATTGCCCGAGCGATCTGAATCCGCTGCGCCTGCGGCGATCCTGCGCCGTGCATGGATTCCGTCAGATAGCCAACGGCGTTTCGACCGAGCGTCATGTTCTCGACCAGACGCAGAATTCTGATCCTGTCCTCGGTGGCGATGTCGGAGCGCCCCTTCAGATACTTCTCGATCAACGGCCCAATCGTTTCGTGCCGCAGATCGCGCTCCGACGGCAGCGTCACCATCAACCCGCCGGCGAGATCCTGGGCCAGCCGGCCAATCTCGTAGGGCAATCGCGTGACGTGATGCTTGCACACATTGGCAAGCATTTCGTCAGGAAGATAGGCGCCAGAACTCGTCTCGGTGCCTTGATGGCTTGCGGCGATGCCCGCCCCATAGATCGTTTCATTGAGGTGGGTCATTTCGACCAGCTTGTCGCGCACGTGGGAGGCTCGCTCGACGCCGTTATAATCGGCAATAGTCGCCGCGGCACCGATCAAAACATCGCCGACACCGGTCTTACAAACGTAACTGCGGCGGTGATAACAGGTAAATCGCTCGACCAGATCGGCGGCAAACTCGACCTCGCCGTCCATGAAGACGTGCTCGTTCGGGATGAACACGTCCTCGAGCACGATCATCGCTTCCTGACCCGAGAACCGCGCATTGCCTGCGTCGATATCGCCAGCTTCGGCACTCCGGCTGTCGCATGATTGCCGGCCGTAAATGTAAGTGATGCCGTTCGCATTTACCGGCAGCGCACCGACGATGGCGTAGTCCTTGTCCGCCGCATCGAGCCGCATGGTTGGCATGATGATGAGCCAATGCGAATTCAGACATCCGGTCTGATGCGCCTTTGCGCCGCTGACATAGATCCCCTGCGGCGTACGACGCGTGACATGAACAAACAGATCCGGATCTACCTGCTGTGATGGAGACTTGCCGCGATCCCCTTTCACATCGGTCATGGCACCACCGATGACCAGATTCGATTGCTGCATCCGCCTGAGGAATGCGTTGAAGCGACTGTGATAGTCGGTACCGCATTTGCGATCGATGTCGAAAGTCACCGAATGCAGCGAATTCAAAGCGTCCATGCCGACGCAGCGCTGGAAGCAGGTCCCTGTGATCTGCCCAAGACGGCGCTGCATCTTGTTTTGCATCACGAGATCGGCCTGGCTCGTCGCAATATGGAGGAAGCGATTGATTCGCTCGCCGGTCAGCGGCGACGTGGTCGAGGCAAGCTCCGGATTGCTCAGCGCAAGGTCATAGGTTTCCGCGACCGCGTTGATCGAAGGCCTGATGATCGGATGGTCCACCGGCTCGGCGACCAATTCGCCCATCAGATAGACCTTCAGATTTCGCCCTCTCAAGCTGTTGATATATTCGGCCCCCGAGCTGATCGCGTTACCCGTAGGCACCACGTCGCCACCCGAAACAAATTTCTGATCCATCTCGAAAGCCTTCGCTTCGTGCCCACGACCGTGCGGTGAGCACACCTCTTGGCGCCGCGTCGGAGGACTTTGGAAAATCCTCCGATGCGCCGACATCAACCCTTCTTGACCAATGGGCAGGCGCTATCCTTGAGCGGGCGGAAAGCCTGATCGCCCGGGATCACTTCACGCAGCTTGTAGTAGTCCCATTCGCCCTTCGACTCGGACGGCTTCTTGACTTCGTAGACGTACATATCGTGCACCATGCGCCCGTCGTCGCGGATCTTGCCATTCTTGGCGAAGAAGTCGTTGACCGGCAGTTCGCGCATCTTGCTCATCACCGCCTTCGCATCGTCCGTACCGGCGGCCTTGATGGCCTTCAGATAATGCATGGTCGACGAATAGTCGCCGGCATCGCCCATATGCGGCATCCGCTTCATCCGCTCATAGAAACGCTTCGACCATGCGCGCGTCTCGTCGTCGCGATCCCAGTAGAAGGCATTGGTCAACACGAGGCCCTGTGCAAGATCGAGTCCCATGCTCTTGATGTCGGTGATCCAGACCAACAATCCCGCCAGTTCCTGCCCGCCTTTGCGGATACCGAATTCCTGCGCCGACTTGACGGCATTCACCAGCACCGTTCCCGAACCGGCCAGCGCCACCACCTTGGCTTTCGACGCCTGCGCCTTCAGCAGAAACGACGATTGGTCGAAGGTTTCCGGCGGATAACGCGTTGCACCGACGACCTCGCCGCCGAGCGACTTGACGATAGCGCTGGTGTCGGCCTCCAGCGCATGTCCGAACGCGTAGTCGGCCGTGAGGAAGTACCAGCTCTTCTCACCAGCCTTCAGCATCGCCGCGCCAGTCCCTTTGGCGAGAGCGTAGGTGTCATACGCATAGTGGATGCTGTTCGGTGTGCAGGCGTCGTTGGTCAGGCGCGACGAACCGGAGCCATTGACGATGGCGATACGATCTTTCTCTTTCGCAAGCTGGGAAACACTCAGCGCGATCGACGAGTTGATCAGGTTGGCGATCATGTCGACCTTCTCGACATCGAACCATTTGCGCGCCAGCGTCGAAGCCACATCGGGCTTGTTTTGATGATCGGCAACCACAACTTCGATAGGCTTGCCCAGCACCTTGCCGCCGAAATCCTCGACGGCCATCTTGACCGCCGTGACCGCGCCTTCACCGGATTCGTGCGAGAATTGGCCGGACATATCGGTCAGCACGCCAATCTTGACGACATCATCAGAAACCGCGGCGGTCTGTGCCACTGCGGTGCCGCCAAAGAGAGCCGCCGCAGCTGCGGCGATCAGAGTTTTCTGTATTCCGGCCGTCATATCCATTCCTCCTGGAACTATCTGAACCCGGTTCGCTCCGGCTTGTTACTAGCATATCTAGACTTTTGTTACATGCATAACTAGACTTAAATTTCCTGGGAGTCAATCGCGATGATGTGTTAAACGAGCGCACCTCTCGAAACGGCCCCGAATCCCTCGCTTGCAACAAGAACAAAAAGATGCCCGCCACCAACAAAGCACGGACCGCGAACCTTCCATCCAGACCGACTCCGCTGCCGACGAAGGCCCGGTCGAGCAGCGCGCGGCACGAGAGGAATTGTTCGGTCGCGCGAACCCTCGACATCGTTTCCGACGCCTGGGCATTTCTGATCATTCGCGAAGCGTTCTTCGGCACACGCACATTCGAAGCATTCCGGTCAGCGCTCGGCATTCCGCGCGCGACGCTCACGGATCGTTTGAAGAAGCTGACGCAGCTCGCGATCTTTCGTCAGGCTGCGACCGCCTCATCGCAACGCAAGGAATATCGGCTGTCGAAGATGGGGTTCGATCTGTACCCAAGCTTCGTCGCCTTGATGCAATTCGGCGATCGCTGGCTTGCCGATAAAAGACCGGCGCCCTTGACGCTGGTTCACATGAGTTGCGGCTGCGACAGCCATCCTTTGGTGGCGTGCTCTCATTGCGGCGAAAGCGTCACGGCGCGGGACGTGACTTACCGCGACGGACCCGGCGCCGGCCGCCACGCCGCAAAGGCCGGCCGCAATACCCGGCGGGCCTCTGACGGAAACCGCTTCCTGCTTGGGCGCCCGAGTTCGGTCTCGCGCGCGCTGCAGATCATCGGCGACAAATGGAGCTTCATGGTCGTGCGCGAGGCCTTCTTCGGCAAACGACGCTACGATCAAATCCTGACCGAACTGGCAATTGCGCCGAATATCCTGACCGATCGGCTCTCCCGCCTCGTCGCGAGCGGTGTCTTCCACCGCAGGCAATATCAGAGCTCACCCGACCGCTACGAATATCTCCTCACCGACATGGGACGCGACCTCTACGGGCCGTTCATCGTCATGTTGCAATGGGGCGACCGCTGGCTTTCTAAGGGTAAGCCACCGCTCCTGCTCAGGCATAACACCTGCGGGCACGACTTCCATGCATCGGTCATTTGCGACCGTTGCAAGCAGCCGATCCTTGCTGCCGATATGCAATACAAGCTGGCCTACGACCCCGACGCTTTCGGTTCGCTGGGCCCGCGCTCCGTCACCTAGGAAGCTGCTCGTTGTTCGGCGGCCTGCAGCTTAGCAGGCGAGCACCTCGCCGATCCGCGCCCGGATCTTGCCGCGTTCTTCTGTGCTCGTTTCGCTGTTGAAGCTCACATCATACGCGATCTCTGCGGGACGTTTCAGCACGAAGATCCGATCGCCGATCTCAAGAGCCTCGCTGATCGAGTGCGTGATGAGAATGGCGGTCTTGCCGTTTTCCTTCACCAGCCGCACGAACTCCGCACAAAGCTTGCCTGCTGTCGCTTCATCCAGCGCCGAAAACGGCTCATCGCAGAGCAGGATGCTGGCGTTGGTCGCAAATGCACGCGCGATGGAAACACGCTGGCTCATGCCGCCCGAGAGTGCGTGCAGAAAATCCTGCTCGTGACCACCTAAACCCAGCTTGGACAACCACAGTTGCGCAGTGGCCCGCCGCTCGGCAGGCGCGACGCCAAGCAACTCCAGCCCGAATTCGACGTTGGCGATAGCACTGCGCCAAGGCAGCAGGCGGTCGCCCTGAAACACGATGGCCATCTTGCCACGAAGCGAACCGAACTCGGCGAACGGATCGCGGCCATCGACCCGCACCGTCCCCTCCGACGGTTCGGTGAGGCCGGCGACCATGTTGAAGATGGTCGAGTTCCCGCAACCGGTCTTGCCAAGCAGCGCCAACATCTGGCCCGGACGGACCGCCAGGTTGAGGTTGTCCACGGCGCGAAACGCCCCGGTACTCCCAACCTTCCCGAACACCATCGGCCCGATAAAGAAGTCGCCGGCCGGCATCGAAATGGCCGAGGTCATCTCATTCGTCTGAACCAGACACGCGGACGGATAACTGCTATCGGCCTACAAGTACACGCAGGATGCCAATTCCAGGAAACGGGAATCGCGTTCTCGATCCGCTATCGCGGCAATCTATGAACGACGTGATCTTCACCCCTGCGACGGACTGAAGCGCGCGACGAGTTGATACCCGTCGCCGGGATATGACAGCACGACGTGAGTAATGGAGCGCCCACCATGCCGCGTCCTTCTCTCCACAACGAGACAGGCTTCGCCTTCGGTGATCTCGAGATGTTCCGCGATATCCTCACTGGCATTGACTGCCCGGATATGATGTTCGGCCTCGCTCCACGGCACCTGCTTCAACAACCAGTTTCCCGGTGACGTTTCGTTGAAGTCCACTTCCGTCGCCGATGGCACCGCATCGAGGTTGATTAATCGATCCTCCGCGACCAGCGGGCGTTCTTCGCCATAATGCACGCAAGTCAGCGCCAGTATGCGCGTGGACACCGGCACATCTAGGCGCGCGGCATCTCGCTTGGTCGCCTTGCGTTCGCTGCGCGATACCAGCTTGACGCGGTAGGATTTCCCCTCACGCTGAATTTCCTCTTCGATGTCGTGAATCTGCAGAACGTTCTTCTCGCCTTGACGCTGCGCGACAAAGCTGCCGGAACGGCGGCGACGAACGACCAGCCCCGAAGCAGCGAGCGCACTCAATGCCTTGTTGACCGTCATGCGTGAGCAGCGATAGCGCTTCAGCAATTCCTGCTCTGAAGGCACGCGGGTGCCCGGCGGCCAGTCTCCCGAAAAAATCGCGGTCTCAAGTGCACGTTGGATTTCGGTATAGCGCGCCACGCCGTTGGTTCGCGGACTCGTCCGCCGCAATCTCCGAATATCAGGCATCGACAAGTCTCCTAAGCGTCGCCCGATACCGCGCCGTGATCGCCTCGCTGTGCAGATGACACCCATCGCGGACAACCGTCTCTCCGCCCACCAGCACAGTCGTTATCGACGGACGACCAGGAACGAAAATCCATGAATCCAGCCAATGATCGCGATCGACCGTCGCAAAGCTCGTATGATCGGCATCGAGCAGAACGATGTCGGCGCGATGGCCTGCAGCGATTGCACCGATCGGGCGACCGAGCGCCTTGGCACCGCCAGCCAACGCCGCAGTGAATAGCCGCCGGCCGGTCGATTCGCCAGCAAGCGTCGTCATCACATTACGCGCACGGCGACCGAGGCGCTGGCTGTATTCGAGGAGCCGCAATTCGCCGGCAGCGTCGATCTCGATGTTGGAGTCCGACCCCACGCCAAACTGACCGCCGGCTGCAAGAAATTCCGGGCCGTTGAAAATGCCGTCGCCGAGCGATGCTTCCGTGATCGGACAAAGTCCAGCTACCGCCCCCGAAGCCGCAAGCCGTTGGGTTTCAGCGGAGGTCATGTGCGTTGCATGGATCAGGCACCATCGTGCGTCCACCGGCATATTGTCCAGCAGCCATTCGACGGGACGACGGCCGGACCACGCAATGCAGTCCTCGACCTCCTTGGTCTGCTCGGCGACGTGGATATGGATCGGCGCTGCGGCCGTTGCATCGACCACAGCACGCAACGTCTCCGGCGACACCGCACGCAACGAGTGCGGCGCAATTCCGACCGCCGCCGACGGAAGCTGTGATGCCGCTTCGCGCGTCTGCGCGACCAACTTCAGAAAGCGGTCGGGATCGTTGAGGAACCGCCGCTGGCCCGGGGTCGCCGCCGCCGCGCCAAAACCGCCATAAGCATAGAACGCCGGAAGCAGCGTCAGGCCGATGCCGCTCGCGGAAGCCGCTGCAACGATTCGCGACGCCATCTCCGCGAGATTGGCATATGGCGATCCATCGATTCCGTGATGGATATAGTGGAACTCACCGACCGATGTGAACCCCTGCTCGAGCATCTCGGCATAAGCGTGGGCTGCAATCGCTTCGACATCGTCCGGCATCAGACGATCAAGAAAGCGATACATCACCTCCCGCCAGGTCCAGAAGCTGTCGTTGCCCGATCCGCGACGCTCTGCGAGTCCGGCCATGCCGCGCTGGAATGTGTGACAATGCAGATTTGGCAATCCCGGCAGGGCGATGCCCTTGACGTACTCGCTTTCGCCACGCTCGGCATCAGCAGCAACGTGCGAAATGCAACCGCTTTCAATTGTCAGGCGAACGTTGCGCGCCCAGCCGTCGGGCAGGAAGGCATGGTCGAGAAACAGTGAGCGCGCGCCGGCTGAATGCTGCGGGCTCATGGCACCTGTGGCTGGCAGTCGCGTCATTCCGGTCGGCCTCCCTGATCTGGTCAATTATGTATAGACAATTGAAAGCCGTTCGGCAATTATGTATAGACAATTGTCTGCCATCGACGGCAGAGGCCTGTTGCGGGGAATTGGATGCGGTACGACAGGATTTGGCTGGATGCGCGGCTGGTGACGGTCAACCCTGCGCTGGCCGGGCTCGGGATCGTTGAGGACGGTGCGATCGCCGCGAAGGATGGCCGCATCGCCTATGTCGGGCCTGCATCCGACCTGCCGGTGGGATGGAGCGCGGCGGAAACAGTGCGGCTCGACGGCAGCTGGGTGACGCCCGGGCTGGTCGATTGCCACACCCATCTGGTTTATGGCGGTAGCAGGGCACACGAGTTCGAGTTGCGACTGGCGGGCGCGAGTTATGAAGACATCGCCCGCGCCGGTGGCGGCATCCTCTCCACGGTCAAGGCGACCCGGGCCGCCAGCGAGGCCGATCTTATCAGGGCGTCGCTACCGCGGCTCGATCACCTGATCGCCGAAGGCGTCACCACGATCGAGGTCAAATCCGGCTACGGTCTTAATCGGGACAGTGAATTGCGCGTGCTTCGTGCTGCGCGGCGGCTCGCCAAGGAACGCCCAATTGATGTGGTGACATCGTTCCTCGGTGCGCACGCGCTGCCGCCCGAATACACCGACAAGGATCAATTCATCGCCGATATCTGCGCCATGATCCCGGCTATAGCCGGGGAAAAGCTGGCGGACGCCGTCGACGCTTTCTGTGAAGGCATCGCATTTTCACCCGAGCAGACCGCCCGTGTCTTCGAGGCCGCCAAGGCTGCGGGACTGGCGGTCAAGCTGCATGCGGATCAACTCTCCAACCTGCACGGCGCACGGCTGGCCGCCGAGCACGGCGCCCTGTCGGCGGATCACCTCGAATATACCGATGAGGGCGGCGCCATCGCGATGGCCAAGGCCGGGACGGTCGCGGTGCTGTTGCCCGGCGCGTTCTATATGTTGCGCGAAAAGCAATTGCCGCCCGTCGATGCGTTCCGCCGCCATGGCGTCCGGATTGCGGTTGCGACCGATTGCAACCCCGGCACGTCGCCGCTGACGTCGCTGTTGCTCACCATGAACATGGGAGCGACGCTGTTTCGCCTGACCGTGGATGAACTGATCGCCGGTGTGACCCGCGAGGCAGCGCGCGCGCTCGGACGCCTCAACGACATCGGTACGCTGGAAACCGGCAAGTGGTGCGATCTTGCCATCTGGGACATCGAGCGTCCGGCGGAACTGGTCTATCGCATCGGCTTTAATCCGCTGTTCCAACGCGTCTGGAGGGGGGCATGACATCCTGGCTGACGGTGCGGCGCGGCAATGCGCCGCTGATCGTTTCATTTCCGCATACCGGCACTGATGTTCCCGCTGAGTTTGAGAGCCGTCTGGTCTCGCCATGGATCGCGCGCAAGGACGCCGACTGGTGGATCGACAAATTGTATGACTTCGCCTCCGACCTCGACGCCACGATCATTCACACCGCGATTTCACGCACGGTGATCGACGTCAACCGCAATCCAACCGGCGCGACACTCTACCCCGGGCAGCAGACCACCGAACTCTGTCCGACCACAACCTTCGATGGCGAACCGCTCTACAAGAGCGGTTCGGAACTGAATGCCGCGGAGATTCCGGAGCGCCGCGCCCGCTATTTCGAGCCTTATCACGCGGCGCTACAAGACGAGATCGCCCGCCTGCGTCAGAGTCACCCGACCGTCGTGCTGTACGACTGTCACTCGATTCGATCGGTTATTCCGCGACTGTTTGACGGTGAACTGCCGAATTTCAACATCGGCACCAATTCCGGCGCAAGCTGCGATCCGGCGCTGACCAGCAATATCGAATCGATCTGCGCCAAGACCAACTTCAGCCGGGTGACCAATGGCCGCTTCACCGGCGGCTGGATCACGCGCCACCACGGCAATCCGAAGAACGACGTGCACGCGGTTCAAATGGAGCTCGCCTGCCGCGGCTATATGCGCGAGCAGTCTGGTCCGGTCGCCGAAGGTGCGTGGCCCACGCCTTACGATCCCGACTATGCACGCCCGATGCGCGATGCGTTGACGGCCATCCTGACATCCTGCCTGAGCTTTGCCCGGCAGCCGAGATAATCGAGGAGATTACCCATGACCCGTATCGACAACGCCCGCGTCATCCGCGCGCCGCACGGCGACAAGCTGTCGGCCAAGAGTTGGCTTACCGAAGCGCCACTGCGCATGCTGATGAACAACCTCGATCCGGATGTCGCCGAGAAGCCGGGTGAACTCGTCGTCTATGGCGGCATCGGGCGTGCGGCGCGCACCTGGGAAAGCTTCGACCGCATTGTTGCGGCGCTGCGCGAGCTCAACAGCGACGAAACGCTGATCGTGCAATCCGGCAAGCCGGTCGCGGTATTCCGCACTCATCCGGATGCGCCGCGGGTGCTGATCGCCAATTCCAACCTCGTGCCGCATTGGGGCACCTGGGATCACTTCCACGAGCTCGATCGCAAAGGCCTGATGATGTACGGCCAGATGACGGCCGGCTCGTGGATCTATATCGGCTCGCAAGGCATCGTGCAGGGCACCTACGAAACCTTCGTCGAGGTCGGCCGCCAGCATTATAACGGCAGCCTTGCTGGCAAGTGGATCCTGACGGCAGGCCTTGGCGGCATGGGTGGCGCGCAGCCGCTGGCCGCGACCATGGCCGGCGCGTCGTGCCTTGCGGTCGAATGTCAGCCGAGCCGTATCGAGATGCGCTTGCGCACCGGCTATCTCGATGTGCAAGCGAAAGACCTGCAGGATGCTCTCAACATCATCGAGAAGTCCTGCAAGGACCGCAAGCCGGTGTCGGTCGGCTTGCTCGGCAACGCCGCCGAAATTTTCCCCGAATTGGTTCGTCGCGGCGTGCGGCCGGACGTGGTGACCGACCAGACTTCGGCGCACGATCCGATCAACGGCTACTTGCCGAAAGGCTGGAATCTCGCCGATTGGGAGCAAAAGCGCCAAAGCGACCCAAAAGCAGTGGAAAGCGCGGCCAAGCGCTCGATGGTCGAGCACGTTCGCGCGATGCTCGATTTCCATAAGATGGGCGTGCCGACGCTCGACTACGGCAACAACATCCGGCAGATGGCAAAGGAAGAAGGCCTCGATAACGCATTTGATTTTCCGGGGTTCGTGCCGGCCTATATCCGCCCGTTGTTCTGCCGCGGCATCGGCCCCTTCCGTTGGGCGGCGCTCTCCGGGGATCCGGAAGATATCTTCAAGACCGACGCCAAGGTGAAGGAGCTGTTGCCCGACAATAAGCATCTGCACAACTGGCTGGACATGGCGCGCGAGCGCATCAAGTTTCAGGGACTGCCGGCGCGCATCTGCTGGGTTGGGCTGGGTGATCGGCATCGCATCGGTCTCGCCTTCAACGAGATGGTGGCGCGTGGCGAGCTCAAGGCGCCGATCGTGATCGGTCGCGATCACCTCGACTCCGGCAGCGTCGCAAGCCCCAACCGGGAAACCGAGGCGATGAAGGACGGCTCCGACGCCGTTTCGGATTGGCCGTTGCTCAATGCGCTCATCAATTGTGCGAGCGGCGCCACCTGGGTGTCGTTGCATCATGGCGGCGGCGTCGGCATCGGCTATTCGCAGCATGCAGGCATGGTGATCGTCGCCGATGGCACGCCAGAAGCGGCCAAGCGGCTTGAGCGTGTGCTGTGGAACGACCCGGCGTCCGGCGTCATGCGTCACGCCGATGCAGGCTACGACATCGCCATTGAATGCGCGAAGGAGCATCACCTTAACCTCCCGAGCATTGGCTGATCGGATAGGCAAGCCCGAACGATGCGTCTGTTGCGAACAGCCGACTACCGGCGGATGCCGTGGAAGAACGGCGGCGGCGAGACCATTGAAATGATGGTCTCGCCAGCAGGCGCGTCTTTCGAGACGTTCGACTGGCGCATCAGCATGGCCCATGTCGGTGCACCGGGGGATTTTTCACTCTTTCCGAACGTCGATCGCACCTTGAGCGTGATTGCCGGTGCCGGCCTCGTGCTGCGGTTCGCCGGGAGAGATGCCGTATCCCTCGACCGGCATGCCACGCCGTTTAGCTTCGCCGGTGATGTCGTCGTGGACAGTGCGCTCATCGACGGGCCGATCGACGATCTCAACGTCATGACGCGGCGGGATCGCTGTCGCCACCGGGTGACGCGACAGACGCTCTCCGCAGTAACGCAACTGACGTGGCAGTGCGACGTTGGTATCGTCGTAACGATCGACCGCGAGGTCGAGATCTCCGCGGAAAAAATCGACGCCACGCTGGCGCCGAAGGACGCGCTTATTCTCGAGCAGACGGACGCGAAAACGCTGACCGTGACGCCGCGCGGCGACGCCGACGTCTTCCTGATCGAGATATCGTATTGTTAGTTCGGCCGCCGAACTCACTACGCAGCGCGCGTCAGAAGCTTCCAGAGAAGCGATACCGCGAGCCCGGGTGCCACAGCGCCGTTACGGCCGCGACCTGCCCGAACGACCAGGTTCGGCGATTCAGCACCAAGCATGGTTCGCCGGGTGTCATTGCCAGGCGGATCACGGTTTCGCCGTCCGGCATCAGCGCCTCGATCCGGAATTCGACCCGTTCGATCGGCGCGACACGGGTCAGATATTCGTTCGGCGTCAGCTGCGTGAAATCCTGCGCAAGATATTCCGGAAACAGCACGGGATTGACGTATCTGTCCTCGACCTGGATCGGCGCGCCGTTCTCATAGTGAACGATGATCGAGTGAAACAACTCACCATGCTTACGCTCGAACAGCGCGCGGATCGCATCGGTCGTACGTTCCTTCTTGTGAAGGAATACCGATGCGCGGTGCGTATGCCCGCGATCGGCGATTTCGTGCGCCAAACTACGGATTTTGACCACCGTGGATTCGTACTTACGTAGCGCCACGAAAGTTCCGGTCCCGGGAACGCGGTGCAATATCTGATCGGCCGTCAACTCGCGCAACGCCCGATTGATCGTCATACGCGACAGGCCGAACTGTTCAGCGAGCTGGCTCTCGGATTGAATCATTTCGCCTTCGAGCCAGGCCCCGCTTTGAATTTGCTTCAGCACATAATCCTTGACCTGCGCGTATGGCGGTCCCTGCGGCGATGAGCGCCGCACGGCAGCCTTGGCTGGTTTAGGTTGATCGTCCATCAATGCGCGCCGCCCATGTAGGCATCGAGAATTTCAGGATTGCCGCGAGCCTCGCCGGCGCTGCCGGTCCAGGCTACGGCCCCGGAGTCCAGCACACACACCTGATCCGCAATGGAGAGCACACGTTCGAGACTTTGCTCGACAAGAATCAAGGTGAGGCCGGTGCTGCGCAGCTTGTCCAGCGCTTCGTAACAGATATCGACGTTCTTCGGCATCAATCCGAGCGAGACCTCGTCGATCATCATCAGCTTCGGTTCGGCCATCATGGCACGGCCGATGGAGACCATCTGCTGCTCGCCGCCGGACAGCGAACCGGCGCGATTGTGCAGGCGTTCTTTCAGTCGTGGAAACAGGTCGAGCACCTTCTCCAGATTAATCTTGGCGCGCGCCATCGAACGCAGATAGCCGCCCACCATGAGGTTTTCGCGAACCGTCAGGTCGCTGAAAAGCCTGCGTCCTTCCGGGGTGATCGCGATACCACGACCGCAACGATCCATCGGCGTCGCTCGGGTAACGTCCTCATCCCCGAACGTGATGCTGCCGCCCTTGATATCGACGTGACCGGCCAGCGCCATCAGCGTCGATGTCTTGCCGGCACCGTTGGCACCCAGGATCGCCAGCGCTTCGCCCGCCTTGACGGAGAAGCTGACGCCATGCACGGCGACGAGGTGGCCGTAGCCGCAGACCAGATCCCGAACCTCAAGCATGGGCGACCTCTTTACCGATATAGGCGGCAACAACCGCGGGGTCGGATAGCATATCGCGCGTTGCGCCCTCGCCGATCTTCTTGCCGTTGTCGAGCACCACCACCCGCGGGCAGATTCGCGCGACCTGTCCAAGATTGTGTTCGATCAATACCATGGTCACGCCATCCGCATTCAACCGTACGAATGTATCCGCGAGGCGCTCAGCCTCGATATGATTGAGCCCGGCAAGCGGTTCATCGAGTAGCAGGATTTTGGGATCCGTCGCCAGCGCACGCGCCACCTCGAGCCGCTTCAGCGCACCGAGCGGCAGAGCGTTGGGGTTCGCATCGGCATAGCGGTCGATGCCGACCAGCTCGAGCAATTGGCGAGCCCGTTGCGTCTCTTCACTTCGCGAACGCGTGCCAAGAGCCCGCAACACATTGCCGGTCTTCGCATGTCCTGCCGCGAAGACGACGTTGTCGAGCACTGTCATCGAACGGAACGGTTTGACGATTTGGTGGGTGAGCGCAATGCCGCGCCGGGCCCGCATATCGACGCTGAGCGGCGTGACGTCGTCACCTCGAAGAACCACCCGCCCCTGCGTTGGCCGCACCACACCGATGACCGTTCGCAGCAAGGTGGTTTTGCCGGCCCCGTTGGGGCCGATCAGGCCAAGCAACTCTCCCTGCTTTAGGGTCATGCCAACCGAAGTGAGCGCTGCGATGCCGCCAAACCGGACTGAGATTGCTTCGAGTGTCAGGACATTCATCGCGGTGTCCGTCATGGCTGAGCCCCGGCACTGCGTGGCGGCATCTCAGCGCGAGATGCCGACAGTTGCCCGACCAATCCGGCCAGTCCGCCGGGTGACAACCGCATGGTCAGGACAAGCAGCACACCATAGATGAAGATCTTGTAGTCGTTCACCACACGGATGAATTCGGGCAGCAGAGTCAGCGCCACCGCCGCGACAATGACGCCCCAAATCGAGCCGACGCCGCCGACGATCACCATCGCCAGGATGCTGATTGAAACGCCGAAACCGAAAGCGCCGGGGATCAGGAAGCGGGTGAAATAGGCATAGGTCGCGCCCGCGACACCGGCGAGAAATGTTCCGACGACAAAGGCGGTCAACTTGTAAGCCGCGACATCGATACCGAGGGTTCGGCTGGTGTCTTCGTCATCCGCGACCGTGGCGAAGCCGAATCCAAGCCAACTGCGTTTGATATAGGCGCTCAGCAGTGCGATGGCGACGACCAACGCAAGGCAGACGCCGACAAAGCCGGCATCGCCCAATCCGTGATCGGGAATGTTGGACAATCCCATCTCCGCACCGAGCCAGTTCTGCTTGCGAACGAATCCGACGAAGACGAAGCCAACACCCATGGTCGTGATCGCCAGAAAGTCGGCACGAACCCGCAACGAGGCAAGACCGACCAGCAATCCAAGCAGGCAGCCGACCAGCCCTGCGAGCGGCAACACGACGAGAAAAGGCACGCCGAGATTGCCGAGCACAGCAGCCGCGTACGCGCCGACGCCGAAAAACGCTGCGTGGCCGAGCGAGACCTGTCCGCACAGGCCGGTGATGATGTTCAGACTGAGCGCAAGCATGACGTTGACCGACACAATGACGATCAGCGAGACTTCATAGGCTCCCAGGGTGGGCAACATGGCTCATCTCGCTCCGAACAGGCCTTGCGGACGAATCATCAGTACCGCGATCAGAAAGACGAAGGCGATCGCGTCGCGATCGAGGTACGCGCCGGTATAGATTGTTCCGTAGGCCTCGATGACTCCAAGCAACAGCGAGGCCAGCAACGTGCCGGTGACATTGCCGAGGCCGCCCAGCACGATGATGGCCAGCGACTTGTAGCTCGGCACATCCCCCATGGTGGGCTCGACCAGATTGTTGAGCACCGCCACCAGCGATCCGGCCACCGCCGCGAACACCGATGCCACAAAGAAAATCCCGTAACGCACTTTGATGGTGTCGACACCGAACGAACGCGCCATCGCGGGATCGGTCACCGTCGCCCGCCATGCCATGCCGAGGCGGGTTCGCCCCATCAGAACAGCGAGAAAGATCAGCAGCACGATGGCGCCGAGCAGCATCGCGACATCGGCAGCGGCCATGCTGAAGGGGCCGAGCGTGACCCGTTCCGTCAGCCAAGTCGATGCAAACGAATTGCCGTAAGGCCCGAAGATGATCCGGTAGCCCTCTTCCATCGCAATGAAGAGTCCGATCGAGGCGATCAGCGCAACGTAGGGCGGCTGTGCAAGCAGCGGCTCGTACAGCAGGCGGTAGACCACCATGCCGACGATACCGACCACCAGCATGGAGATCAGCGTGCCAGCTACGAGGCTGCCGGTTGCGTTGGTCAGCAGCACGGTGATGTAGGCGCCGAGTGTGAACAACCCGGCATGGGCCACGTGCAGGACACGAAGCAATCCGTAGATCAGAGTCAGGCCAACGGCAACGATGGCGTACATGCTACCGTTGACCAGCCCCTGGAGCGCGAGTTCGATATAAAGCATATGCGGGCATCTTCGCTTCGGGGCATGATCCTTGCGGATCATGCCCAATCAAAAACGCAGCGCGATGCAATCCGACGCAGGCGCGCTTGGCGACTGGTGGGCCCTATCTTTCGGGCGGTGCGAGGTATTGCAGATCGTCGATCACGCCATACCGATGAAAGTTGCCATCTTTCACGACCTGCACCTGCACGGCCTTTTTCACCTCACCGAGGTTGTTGAACGCCAGCTTGCCGATCGCGGTTTCGAAGGTGTTCTGGCGGATGGTATCGCGGATCGTCTTGCCGTCCTGGCTGCCAGCCTTCTTCAAGGCTTCAAGCGCAACGGATATGGCGCTGTACCCCGAGGCGGCAACCATATCGACACGATCCTTGTACTCCTTCTCGTAGTCGGTGATGAAGGCGCGCGTGGCGGGAGCCTGCGAGTCACGGTCAAGCGAGGTCGTGATGATCACGCCTTCTGCAGCCTTGCCGGCAATCTCGATGAATCGCTGACCGTCATAGCCTTCTTGCCCGATGACGTCGGCGGTGACACCGGCGGCACGCAACTGCGCTACCAGCGGCCCGGCGTTGAAGAAATAGCCCGGTGCATAGATGACCTCGGGATTGTCGGCCTTGATCTGCGTTACCAGCGGGCCAAACTGGCGGTCCGCCATGCCGAATGTGCGCTCGGCCACGATTTCGAGCCCGAACTTCGGCGCAGCTTCTTTGAAACCTGCAGTGAGCGCCTGACCGAAATCGTTATTGACGGCAACGATCTCGACTTTTTTCTTCTTGAGCGTTTCGCCAATCAGCTTGGCTCCGGCACGGCCTTGAACTTCACCCATCATGCCGGTGCGAAACACGAAGTCGCCAGCGCGAGTGATGTCCGGATGGATGGCGTAGGCCGAGATATACGGCATCCCGGCCCGTTGAAACACGGCAGCCGCCGCACGCGTCGGCCCGGAATAACTTCCGGATACGGTCATGATGACCTTGTCCTGACCGATCAGCTTATTGGCGATCGGAATAGCGTTCTCCGGCTTGCCCTCGTCATCATAGGTGACGAGTACGATCTTCTTGCCGCCAAGACCGCCCGCCGCATTGGCCTCTTTCACGGCCAACTCGACACCCTGACGAGCCGACTTTCCGTCCGCCGCGGCGAAGCCGGTAAGGGGCGCATGAAAGCCGATCTTGACCGAGTCTTGAGCGCTGGCCGCAGTTCCTAGCGACGCCGCAAAGATAACCGCAGTGACGAGTTGTAACGGATTACGCACTGAACCCCTCCCAGGTTGTATAGACATGCTTAGACTAGCTAGCTTTTGCGCCCGGTCAAGTGCCAGAGCGAGGCCAGGCGTGCGGAACCGACGACGGCGTGAGCGTTGCCGACGGCATCGCCAAGAGCCGTCAGCGATAAAGCCTCGCGTTTTGAAGGTGTTGAGGACGACCGGATAGTTCGGGCAACAATGCAAAATATCTCGAACGATATCCGCCGAAACCCGGTCATGTCCGGGGAAAATGTCGTGCGCGTCTTCGTCAGCAGGCGAAGACGCTCAAAGTTGCGGCGCATTGCAAGTTGTATCTTGCCGATGCGCATTGGCTCCGCATGCATCAGGGATGCGAGCACAGCAGCGATGTGCCGAGTGGTTGGCGATGGACCGGCACACCAGCGTGATTGCTACAGTCAGCGGGGACGGCCGCATTCCGATTGCTTCGGACCATGCGGCCGTCCCAGTTTGCGTGGAAAGCGTCGGTTATCCCGCGTAGGCAACGGGGAAATCCGCCCCGTCGAGCAGATCGCCGGTCTTGAGTGCCAGGTGCTGGAACGGCGGCGAGCCTTTGCCCTTACGATCGACAAAGATCGTACCGTCACCGACCCAGCGCGCGGAGAAAACGCGACGGCGAACGCTTCGCCCGGTGTTGCCGGCCGCGCCGTGAACCGTACGGAAATCGAAAGCCACCGCATCACCCGGCTGCATGTCCCAGCTGAGGATGTTGTACTTGTCGCGCTCGCTGGCAATATCGGGCATCTCGGCGGAGGTGTCGTTTTCATAGAGCGCCGAGCCATCGAAGCGCGTCGGCTTGTGGCTGACGCCCCAGAGATGCGAACCCGCGACGCATTCAAGCGCCGTCTCGCGCGTCACCGGGTCGAGCGGAATCCAGAAGCTGACGCTCTTCTGCCCATCAACGCAGTAATACGGCATGTCCTGGTGCCAAGGCGTGACGATCGAGGTCCCGGCTTCCTTGACCAGCACATGATCGTGAAAGAAACGCCCGGTCTTCGATTGCATCAGCTTCGCCGCTGCCGCTGCCGCCGGCGAGTCGTACACGAAGCTGCGAAACTCATCGATGCGCTGCCAATTGCACAAATCCTGAAAGAACGGCGCGGAGCCGTCCTTCGGCGCATAAGAACGCTCGAGCGGACTCGGCGCCGCCATCAGCTTCTCAATGCCTGCCCGCAGCGGCTCGACCCAATCCTTGAAAAGGCCGCGCAGCACGATGACCCCATCGCGGGCGAAGTCCCGCGTGTCAGCATCGCTAGGCGACTTTTCGGTGATGACCGTCATTTGATACCTCCCGTGAACCCTCTGGAATAGGTTCAAAACTACTTGTCTAGACAAGTCTAGTCAAGTAAGATTCTTCCGGTCAGGGGGCTGGAACTTGACCTTGAAAAACGGGTACCCAGTCGTGAGGCGCGCGCCCTGATATTCGGATAGCAATGCGAGGACCGGTGATCGAAAAGAGTGCTCTAGCGAACGAGCCACTGCCGCAATACCAGAGGCTAAAGGTCCATATTGCGCGCCAGATCGAGGCCGGTCGGCTCAAGCCGGGCCAGCGCATTCCCTCCGAACAGGAGTTGGTGCGGGAATTTTCTGTTTCACGGATGACCGTGAGCCGTGCGCTCAACGATCTAGAGCAGGACGGCGCCATCACCCGCATCCAGGGAGTTGGCTCGTTCGTCTCGACCGGCAAAGCGGAATCCGCTCTGCTCGAAATTCGCGACATTGCCAAAGAAATTGCCGATCGCGGCCAGACGCATAGCAGCCGGCCGCTGCATATCGCGGAAGAACGCGGATCGAGCATCAATGCTTTGCTGGGATTGGACGCCGATGCCGCGTGCTATCACACCGTGTTGCTGCATCTGGCGGACGGCCAACCGGTGCAAGTTGAGGACCGCTGGGTCAATCCGCGCTTCGCCCCGAAATATATCGCGCAGGATTTCAACCGCACTACGCCCCATCGCTATCTGATGTCGTTAGCGCCGCTGCAGGCCGCCGAGCATGTTTTTGAGGCCGACCTGCCGACGCCGGAAGTTGCCGGGTGGCTTGGCATTCCCAAAAACACCCCCTGCACTATCCTCCGACGACGCACCTGGTCACTCAATCTCGTTGCCAGTGTCGCGACATTAGTTACTGCAAGCCATCGTTCGCGCTATGCCGGCATCTTCGGTTCGCTGCCGCCGTTGGCGAAGGCCTTGCCGCGACTGTGATCGCTTGGCAGCAACCTGCTAAGCGGTGCCGTGAGGGAGCGGTGAGTGCCTGCTGTCCGACAACCATGACAACGCAAAGACGGGAACCGGTTGGTCGAATCCCTTCAAAGTCCGCGCATCCATTTCAACGAGATGCACGTTCGCACCGACCGCGGAAGCGGCAACGCGATCGATAAGGATTTCAGAATCGTCTGCGCTCGCACATAGGCGCGATGCAAGGTTCACAACGGGGCCGATTGCGCTGTAGTCAAGGCGATCTTCGGAGCCGATCCGCCCCACTGTCGCAGGCCCCATTGCCAATCCATTTCGACGCCGATTGACACTCGCGCTTGCGGTTTACCTCCTTAAACCTCCTCAGCGCGATCTCCGGCAGTTCAATGCCAGCAGCCTGATACATCCTTGGAAATCGGCGCTTTCCGGTGGTGTTTCCGAGGAGAATGCCTCCTGCAAGTGCTGCAGGGTTTCCTTCAGAGCGACGCCTTTCCGGCCGAGCGACTGCATCTCGTTTTTTTTTGCGCGTGCCGTCCGCTCTGACAGATCTTTGTAGGAATCGAGCACCTCAAAATTCGAAAATTGCTCCTTGAGCTTGTTAGCCTTCGCTTCTGCGATGGCTACTTGCAGCCAGTTGGCGCAAAATTCGGAATCGGTCTTGACGCACCCGTTGCCTTTCTAGAGCCAAACGGGCTCACTTCACTCGCTGAACTCAACGCTTTCCAACAACGGCTCAAATTCGTCAGATACAACGTTGAGGACGCTCAACGCCCCTGAGCCAACATCGAAATGCGCGCCATGAAGGTAGAGCAATCCTTCTGATACCCGCGCGGCAATCCAAGGGAAGGTCAGCAAGTTGTCCAGGCTATTTCGGATCGACTGCAGTTCGACCGGGCGCAGATCATGCGCGCAGCCGTCGTGCTGTTCCCCACGCTTGGATTGCTCGGCACTGCCGATCAGGTTAAGCCATGGCCCGATAAATTCTCCGTTGGAAAGGCCATCAGCATCTTCGGCGTATGCACGCACGCCACCGCAATCGCTGTGGCCCAGCACGATGATGTGTCGCACTTCGAGTCGCCGGACAGCAAAATCCAGCACGGCGCTCGTCCCGTGATACTGACCGCCGAGCTCAAACGGTGGGACAATGTTGGCAATGTTGCGCATCACGAACAACTCACCGGGGCCAGTGTCGAAAATGACCTCAGGCGTTACCCGCGAATCGCAGCAGGATATCACCAGCGCGTCCGGACGATTGCCCCGCACCGCCAGACGTTGGTACGTCTGGCAATCCTTGACGTAACGTTGCCTTTGGAAGCGTGTGTAGCCAGATCGCAATTCTCCCGAAAGCATTGCACTCTCCTCACTCTTATCTGCACTACAAAATTGCGAGAACGGCTAGGCAACTGCACTGTTCACGAACGGTAACCTTCACACGTGCACGCTGCCGATAACCAGTTCACCGTTTGGCTTCTTCCTGGCCGCTGATGCTGAAATCATTGCGATGTAGAAAGCCGCAACCAGCATGAATACGGCTGTCCCCGGCACCGAGCCGATCGATGCATTGTGGATCAGAACGGACCAGCTCAATTCGGGAGGGTTGGGTAAGTTCTCCAGGCGGGAGACCTGCAGCAACCACGCCGCCAGGAGAACCATAAACAACCAAAGATAATTGCGACGCAGGCGGTGGCAGAACGCCTCGCCGCGACTGATGACAAACGTCGGCAAACGCAGATCGTCGCCGAGGTTCTTCGTCCAGTCCACGTCGACGCCGGACGCGGGCCGAAAGACCTGCGCGTAGTAGTGCCTCTCGATTGTCCGGACACGCCGACGATAGACATCAAAAAATCGATAGCGTCGGGATTCTATAACCAGGAGCAGCAGGACAATGACCATGGCAAACAATAGAATTTCATGGTGGCGGGCCGGCCCCGACCATGAAATGGAGAGCATCGCCGCGACGCAGGTGATGGCCCAATTGGTGGTCCGATCGATGCGGTCCCGCCACCCCGCCATGCGTGCAATCTCACCCCTATAGTAGTGCGCGACGAGATTGATGAATTCCTGCGAGGTGCCCGGAAACATCGGCGCCACAGCCGGAGCATCGAAAGCGTGCGGTGAGTGTATCTTCATTGCCGTCGGGGCCTACGAACGCACGTTGGTCGAGTTCGATCGAACGACTCGATTGTGAGATACTGCCGCCAAAAGTCGGTCTGGCGGCCCGCTTGCATTTCAACCGATCCCGTCGACGATTTCAAAGATCGCATCGAAGACGCGATCGATTTCATCCGGCGTGCTGCAGTAGGGCGGCATCAGATAAATCGTGTTGCCTAACGGCCGAACCAGTAAGCGGCGGGCAAGGAACTCGTTGTAGAGGCGCGGCCCGATGCCAGCCAAATAGCCCGGGTCATCCGTGGCGATATCCAGCGCGGCGATGGTGCCGATCTGACGAATGTTGGTAAAACGCCGATCTTCACGAAAGCGATTAAGACCGTTGGCTTGCGCGTTCGCGACAGCGGCGATGCGTTGCATCATCGGTTCGTTTTGCCAAATCTCGAGGTTGGCGCAAGCGGCCGCACAGGCAATCGGGTTCGCGGTGTAGGAACTGGAATGGAAGAAAGTCTTGCTGCGATCCGTTGAATAATGCGCATCGAAAATGTCCGCGCGGCAGAGCGTGACCGCCAGCGGCAGCGAACCGCCGGTCAGACCCTTGGAGTAGCAGGCGATATCGGGAGTGACGTCGGCCTGCTCGCAAGCGAAGAGCGTGCCCGTGCGGCCCCACCCGGTCATCACTTCATCGGCGATCAACAGAATCCCGTGGGCTTCGCAGATCCGCCTCATCTCCGCCAGCACCCAGGGCGGGTAGATCAACATGCCGCCTGCACCGAGAATGAGCGGTTCGACGATTAGCGCGGCGACGCCAGCATTCCGACATGCATTCGTGATCGCATCCAATGTGGCCTGCTCGCGGCCGGCCGCAGGAAAGGGAATCCGCTCGACGTCGAACAGCAATGGATCGTAGGGCGCATTGAAAACGCCGCGCTCGCCGACCGACATGCCGCCGATGGTGTCGCCGTGATAGGCTCCCTCCAGCGCGAGGATGCGACTGCGCTGCTCGCCGCGATTCCGCCAGAAGCCCAGCGCCATTTTCAGTGCGACTTCGACCGCTGTTGAGCCGCTATCGGAGAAAAAGACGTATTCGAGCGCTGGTGGTGTGATCGCAACGAGCTGCCGCGCGAGCTTTTCGGCCGGCTCGTGGGTGAAGCCCGCGAAGATCACCTGATCGAGACGACCGGCCTGATCGCTGATCGCCTGCACGATTTGCGGATGACGATGACCATGCGTCACCACCCACCACGACGAAATGGCATCAAAGATGCATCGGCCGTCGACGGTCTGGAGCCAGGCACCTTCACCCTTGGAGATCGGTATCACCTCGGGCTGCACGGCATGCTGGGTGAACGGATGCCAGACTGGCGATGCAGTCGTCATCAGGCCGTCCCTTTCAGGAAGTCGCCGACAGTGAATCCGCTGGCAAAGGCTTGCCGCAACGTGGAGCCGGTCAATGGCGCTAGATGCGGGAGCCGACCGAGACGGCGCACCTTACCCAGCTCGGTGATGATCCGTTCTGATTCAAAGTTCTCGTCGCCGACGAAAGCAACGCCTAGTAGCGCCACATCCCGCGCGCGCAGCGCTGCGATCGACAACAGGCTGTGATTAATGGTGCCCAGCGTGGTACGGGCGCAGAGCACCACTGGGATACGCCACCGCGCCATCAGGTCGAGATAGGTGACGTTGCGTGTCAGTGGCACCATCAGGCCACCGGCGCCTTCCACCACCAGCGGACGGTCCTTCTCCGGCACTCGCAGAAAGTCATGATCGATCGTCACGCCGTCGATCTCGGCGGCAAGATGCGGCGATGCCGGCGTCCGTAACCGATAGGCTTCCGGTAATACACGCTCGGCGACAAGTCCGGATAACCGCAATACGGTCTCTGAATCCGTCGCTTCCTCCAGCCCTGCCTGGATCGGCTTCCAGTAAAATCCGTCGAGAGCACCGGCAAGCGCCGCCGAAAAGACCGTCTTGCCGATGCCGGTATCGGTGCCGGTGACTACGATCCGTATACTCACGCCGCCACTCGCATGTCTTCCGCCAAAGCTGCGAACAGGTCGCCAACCATCGTCTCGTTGACATTAAGCGTCAGCGCTACGCGAACGCGCGCGGTGCCTTCGGGAACCGTTGGCGGGCGGATCGCCCGGATATCGAAACCCTTGCGCTGCAACGACGCCGCCAGCGCGACCGCAGCCTGATCGGGTCCGACGATTACCGGAATGATTTGCGAGCCCGACGGTTCGACGTGGCAGCGACGGCGCAATTCGTTGCCGGCAAATCGCACCAGGTGGGCCAGGCGCTCGCGACGCTCAGGATTGGTTCGCGAAATCCTGAGTGCCGCGCGCGTCACCGCAGCAATCAATGGCGAAGGCGCGGTAGCAAAAATGAACGGACGTGAACGATTGACCAGGAAGTCGCGAATCACCTTCGGTGCCAGAATAAAGCCACCGACAGTGCCGAGCGCTTTGCCGCAGGTATGCAACGTAATGACATTGTCACGCCCCTCGAACGGCGCGGCGAGACCTCGACCCTGCGAACCGAGCACACCTGTCGCATGCGCCTCGTCGATCACAACCATCGCGTGGTGACGGTCCGCGACTGCAAACAGCCCGGCGAGGTCCGGACTATCTCCATCCATGCTGTAAAGACTCTCGACCGACAACCACGGCCGACCCTTGCCTCCGGCCGCGCGCCAACGCGCGATCGCGGTGTCAAACGAATCAATATTGTTATGCGGCACCCCGACAAACTCGGCGCGCCCGCGGCGAAGCCCCTCATGCACGCTGGCGTGGATCAGTTCGTCGTGGACGACGAGATCGCCCCGCTGCGGTAGCGTCGAGAAGATGGCAAAATTGGCGACATAGCCGCCGCCGAAATAGAGCGCCGACTCGGCGCCGAAATACGCCGCAGCCTCGATTTCCAGCGCTTCATGCTCAGGATGATTGCCGCGTAACAGGCGCGATCCGCCCGACCCGATCGGCACACCACGCGCCAATGCTTCCACCGCGGCTTCTCGCAATTCCGCGGACTCGGCCAAGCCGAGATAGTCGTTGGAAGTAAAATCGATACCGGCCTGCCGGCGCAGCGCACGCAGCCGGCCCTTGTCTGCCAGTTGGCGCAAGTCTCTCGCATATCGTTCAAGCATCATCATATCTCCTGCACGCCCAACCGAGACCAAAGCCCTTCCGAGTTCTCAATGCGACGCCAAGTCATAGGGGATACGAACGCGCGAACGCGACGGACGCGCCCGATCATCGCGCCGATATCGCGGACAACCTATGATTCGACAGCAGGTCCCTTAGGCCAAAGCCGATAACGTTCGTGCTTCGGTTCGCGTCATGCCCAGCCGTTGCAGCAATCGATGATCCTTGTCCTCGCTCGGGTTGGTTGCGGTCAGCAACGTCTCGCCGATAAAGATCGAATTGGCACCCGCCAGGAAACAAAGCGCCTGCATTTCATCGGTCATCGCGGTGCGCCCCGCGGACAGACGCACGTCGGACATCGGCATCAGGATTCTTGCCAACGCCACGGTACGGACAAAAGCAATCGCGTCGATCGGCTCGGCAGCAGCGAGCGGCGTGCCTTCGATCGGAATGAGCATGTTGATCGGCACGCTCTCGGGGTGGTTTGGAAGGTTGGCCAGCGTGCGCAGCATCTCGGCGCGATCGACCGGCGCTTCACCCATGCCGAGAATGCCGCCGCAACACACCTTCATGCCGGCGTCATGCACATGCTGGAGCGTTTCCAGGCGATCGCCAAACGTCCGCGTATGGACAACGGAGCCATAGTGTCGTTCGGACGTATCGATGTTGTGGTTATAGTAATCCAGTCCCGCATCGGCCAGTTGCTTCGCCTGCTCAGGCGTCAGCATGCCGAGCGTCATGCAGGTTTCCATGCCGAGCGCCTTGACGCCTTTGACCATCTCGATCACCGGCGCCATGTCGCGGGCCTTCGGCGAACGCCAAGCGGCGCCCATGCAGTAACGTGTGGCACCGGCCGCTGCGGCCGCCTTGGCCTCCTCGATCACTCGTGCCGGATCCATCAGCTTCGATGCGTGCAGCCCCGCATCGTGATGGGCAGATTGACTGCAGTAGCCGCAATCCTCCGGGCAGCCGCCAGTCTTGATGCTGAGCAGCCGGCTGAACTGTACCTTGTTGGGATCGAATACCGTACGGTGGATCGTCTGTGCCCTGAACATCAGATCCATAAAGGGAGAGTTGTAGATCGCCGCAACTTCATCGCCCGACCAGTCATGACGGATATCAACCGACATTTGGCCATCGCGAAGAGCCTGCCGTTCGATTCGATCCCCTTCATTCAGAGCTGACGAAGATCTCATCGTGTTCAAGTGTCGTTTCATCAAAGACTCCAGATTCAACAAATGCTCACGGCAGGCCCATTTCACATCCGACGACAGGATGTCAAATGATCGTGGCCTGCCGTTGAATCCACGTTCGCAGGACCTTTGCACCGGACGCTTCGGTATGCTTTCGGGCGGCTGTCCATTCGGGCGAGTTATAAGCCGTCATCGCCGCATCCCACGACGCGAAAGTGAGCGTATCCGTTCCGCATATTTGCGGCTCCTCGCCGCCTTCGCCCTTGCCCGCCAGATTGATGGTGTATCCCAGCAGGCCCGGCATATTCCTCGCAATCGGTGCGTGATCTTCCAGCCACCAGCGATGTTGCTCCTCAAGGCTCATGTGATTCCTGAAGAGAATGATTTCGATTGCGACCATTGCCGTCCTTTCAAAAATGCTGATGGGTTGAACTACGATGCCAGTTGGGTGTCGGCGTGCCGATTCATCGAGAAATGAAAAGACTTCCGGGTGACTTCACAAATCTCGATCTTCTCACGGCCGAGCAATTGCTGCGCGAGGAAGCTGGCCGCGTCGGTCGTCGGCGACCGATGCCGAACCTCGAGGCGTGCCACCCGGTTCTTTTCCAGATCCTGCGGCGAATAGAAGATCTTGAGGGCAAGCTCCTCATCGGAGCCGAACGGTGCAAGCTCCCGCCGATAGCGATCCATCATCGGCTCGAGCAACTGCCCCGGCGCGACCGTAATGCCTTCCTCGTCACCAGCAATCAGTTCCCGCACTTTCGGATCGATCGGTCCGGGGACCGCGCCGTAATAGCCCAGCACGTACTGTTTGATTTCGCGCGGAACGATCTGATATCGCCGCCCGGTCAATACGTTCATCACCGCCTGCGTCGCCAGATACTGCGCCATCGGACTGACGATGATGGGATAGCCGATGTCGGCTCGCACCCGGGTGATTTCGTCCAGCACCTCGGGCAGGCGATGCCCTTGACCTTGATCGTCGAGTTGCTGCTTGAGATTGCTCAGCATCCCGCCAGGCACCTGATGTGCGATGGCTCCCGGCTGAATCGGAATAACTTTGCCGGTCGGCCGACCAGTCTGGCGCGCGACGATGGAAATATATGCATCCATCTCGTCGATGGCTTCGCGGCTCACCGGCGTCGAATAGCCGTGCTCTGCGAGCGCATCGAGAATCGCATCGTGCGGCGGCAATGAATAGCCGTACGCCAGCTGGCGACTCGATCCGTGCAATAGATCGACACCATCGTCGCCGAGCTTCATGGCTTCGAGATAGGTATCGATGCCGTGACCGAACGTGCAATGGGAATGCAGCTGTAGCTGCGCCTTGTTGCCAACCGCGCGCCGGATCGCCGGGATCAACTGTCGCGCCCGCTCAGGCGTCAGGATGCCGCCCTGATCCTTGATCTCGACAGCGTCGACGCCGAGCGCGACCAGCCCCTTCGCCTTCTCGATGAAATGATCATCGGTATGAACCGGACTGATCGTATAGCTGACCGCTCCGATGACGAACATGTCGAGCGCTTTCGCCGTCTTGATCGAGAAGGCGATATTCCGCAGATCGTTGAGGGCGTCGAAGGCCATGATCGAACGGATGCCGTTGCGTCGTAGCAAACGCAAGGTGAACTCCGCGACATCGTCGGCGTATTGGGCCCAACGGAAAATGCTCTGCCCGCGCGTATTGAAGTTGAGCGGGGTCTTCGGCATCAGCCGCGACATCATACGAATCCGCTCGAACGGATCCTCGCCGAGATACATCACGCTGGCATCGATCGCCGCGCCGCCGTTCAGGTCGATGACGGAAAAGCCCGCATCGTCCATCGTTCGGGCGATTGGCGTCATTTCCTCGGTCGACATCCGGGTTGCCCAGAGGCATTGCTGGCCATCACGGAGCGTGATGTCCATGATCTTCATCTCTCTCATGCCGCCTTCTCCCATACTTTCCTACTCTCGACCCAACCGGTGTTGTATTGCGCGTCGGCAAAATCCGGCGTTTGCAACACGCCGATGTGGAACGGGATCGTCGTCTTGATCCCCTCGACGACGAATTCTTTCAGCGCGCGGATCATGCGGTGCCGCGCCGCCTCTCTGTCGATATCCCAGACGATGAGCTTCGCGACCATGGAATCGTAGAACGGCGAAATCTCGGTACCCGCGGTGCAGAACGTATCGACACGAACCCCAGGACCGCCGGGAGGCGCAAAGGCCGTGATACGCCCCGGACTGGGAATGAATCCGTTTTCAGGGTCTTCCGCATTGATGCGACATTCCATCGACCAACCGCGATTCGATGCGTTGAGGCATGCCTCGCTCATCGGTTGCCCAGCAGCTATTCGCAGTTGCTCGCGAACGAGATCGATCCCGGTGACCATTTCCGTGACCGGATGCTCGACCTGAATGCGCGTGTTCATTTCAATGAAGTGAATCGAGCGGCGATCGAGATCGTAGAGGAATTCGATCGTCCCGGCGCCTTCATAGTCCAGCGCGCGCGTGATGCTGACCGACGCATCATACAGCTGGCGCCGAATATCCGCGTTCAGAACCGGACTCGGGCTTTCTTCGAACAGCTTCTGATGACGACGCTGAAGCGTGCAATCGCGCTCGCCGAGATGGGTATGATGACCGAACCGGTCGCTCATCACCTGCACTTCGATGTGCCGGGCGTTGCTTATATATTGCTCCCAATAGACCGTCCCGTCGCCGAAAGCTTCCTTGGCTTCGATCTGAGCCTGCATCAGATTGGAGGCGAACGCGCTTTCCTCATGGACGAGCCGCATGCCGCGACCGCCGCCACCGGCGGACGCCTTGAGCAACACCGGGTACGGCAAGCCCTTCTGCAGGCTCTTGATATCCTGGCCTTGATCGATCGTCCCACCAGGAACCAACGGCACGCCCATTTTCGCCGCCAGCGTTTTTGCCGCAATCTTGTCGCCCATGCAGCGGATCGATTCCGCACTCGGACCGATGAATTTCAGGCCATTGTCTTCGCACATCTCGGCGAAGACTGGATCCTCAGCAAGAAACCCGTAGCCGGGATGAATTGCGTCGCATCGCGTCGCCTTGGCGGCCGCAATGATTTTGTCCCGGTTCAAGTACGAATGCTTGGGGTGCGGCGGACCTATTCCCAATGACGCGGTACTTAGGCCGATATGACGCAGTTGACGATCGGCATCGGAATAGACCGCGATCGATTCAAGTCCAAGCTCGGCGCAACTGCGCACGATACGCAGAGCAATCTCGCCGCGATTGGCAATCAGAACTCGCTTCATCGATCAAACCTCCGAAGCAGGAACAAAGACGGGTAGCTTGACCCCGTCGCGAAGCGGCGCGAACTTCACGGCGACCCGCATGTCGCAGGTAATCGACGACGGATCCGTCTCCACGATGTGCGACAGCATGGTCACGCCCTCCTCAAGACGGATCAGCGCCAGCACGTAAGGCGTGGTGATATCGGTATAGGGGCTACGGTGAATCACCGTGTACGATGCGACGACGCCGGTGCCCGATGCCGGGACCATTTCGAGATCGCTCGACTCACAACGCAGACAAAGCGGACGAGCATAGTGCTGGTGATGTTGGCAGGTCCGGCATTTCTGGATCAGCAATGTTTCTTCGCCGGCAGCCTTCCAGAAGGTGTCGGCGAGACCATTGGTTTCGGGTAGCGGTCGTTCCAGGCCCATTACTGCACTCCCAGGATAATCGTCGAATGCGCACTGAAGATACCGCCGGTGGCATGGCAAAGCGCATGCTTGGCATCGGCGACTTGGCGCGGACCGGATTCGCCGCGCAACTGCCGGACCGCTTCAATCAGCAGGAAGATGCCGAACATGCCGGGATGGCAGTACGACAATCCGCCACCTTGGGTATTGAGCGGAAAATCGCCGCCGTGACGCAATCGGCCGCCTTTAATGAAATCCGCAGCCTCGCCGTACTTGCAGAAGCCGAGATTTTCGAGACCGACGAGTACATTGATCGTGAAGGCATCATAAATCTCGACCACATCGATATCGCGTGGCGTCAGCCCTGCCATGGCGAAAGCACGTTTGCTGCTTTCGGCAGATCCATGCCGCAGCAGATCCGGAACCTGCGACATCGCATCATGCGTCGTCGTCTCACCGTGCCCGAGCACATTGATCGGGGTCTTGGCGAGATCCCGCGCCCTTTCCCGGGAGGTGACGATCACCGCGCCGCCGCCGTCGGTTACCAGGCAGCAATCGGACACCTTCAGCGGCGAACTGACCACCGGCGCCGCCATGACTTCATCAACCGTCAGCGGCTTGCGCGCGAACGCCTTGGGATTGTGTTCTGCCCATGATCGCGCCGCGACCGCAACTTCGGCCAGGTCTTCGGATCGCGCGCCGTATTCATGCAGATATCGCTGGGCGACCATAGCGTAGAAGGAGATCGGATAAAGCGGCGCGAATACGTTCTCGTACTGCGCAGCGGAGGTTCCCGATTCGAGAAAGCCCGCAATATTGCGCGAACGATTGGATCGCTGGGCGCTGCCATATGCGATCAACGCCACCTCGCAATAGCCGGCCTTGATCGCCGCGGCCGCGTGGCGAAGGTGCATTTCGAACGATGAGCCGCCCGTCAGCGTGCTATCGACATAGGCCGGGAAGATGCCAAGCGCCTCGGAAAGCTGGATCGCGGAGAACCGCGAAAGATTGGCGGTGAAGACGGCATCGACATCCGCAACGCGCAATCCGGCATCTTGCAACGCGCGCAACGATCCCTGTACCGCCAAATCAGTCGCCGACTTACCGGGAACGGCACCAAGATCGGATTCCGCAACGCCGACAATCGCCGCCTCTCTGTTCTTGTTGGGCATTCTATCAGCCTCGCGACGGTTGGATCCACATGGTGCACTGTTCTTGCTGAACGGCTTCGGCATTCTCCACCTCGATCGACACAATGGTGCCGCCGATGGGAGCCTTGACGAAATTCATCAACTTCATCACCTCGATGATGAAAAGGTCCGTACCCTCCTCCACGACCTGACCGACCGAAACAAACGGTGGCGCGTCAGGCGACGGAGCCGAATAGAAGGTGCCGGAAACCGGCGCCGCGATTGCAATCTGCCCCGCGCGTTTGCGAGCGTCGGCGTCGGCGTTCGACCGCTTTGCCGCAGCAGAGACAGGCGCTGCCGGGGCAGCCGGAGCATTGTTCACCGATGGCGCTTGCGCAGGGGCGGTAGCGCTTTGCAGAGATACGGGGCTCGATGCCGGCGCGGCGCCGTTGTCCCTCCGCACATAGAGCTTGAGGTCGTGGTGCTCGAACCTGATCTCGGCGACGGGAAACTCATCGATGATGCGCAGGATCTCTTCGACATCGCGAAAGGAAATGCTCATATCCAAAATCCTTAGCCGTAGACGCTGGGTCGGAAGCCGAATGCGAGGTATCCCCCGTCGACGGCAAGCGCGTGCCCGGTGATGAACGAAGCATCATCCGAGGCTAGAAAAGCGATAGCCGAAGCCATTTCGCTCGGCTGCGCATAGCGACCGAGCGGAATCCGCTCTTCGCGACGCTGCCGTTCCTCGCCGACCTGCTCGGCGATCATCGGCGTTTCGGTCTGCGCCGGCAGTAGCGCGTTGACGCGAACACGATGCGGCCCAAGTTCGCAGGCCAGAGTCTGCGTGAAGGAAATGACTCCTGCCTTGGAAGCGTTGTATGCACCCATACCCTCGCAGGCGCGCACGCCGTTGACCGAGGCGATATTGATGATGGAGCCTTTGCCCTTGCGTTTCATATGTCGCGCGGCCACCGTCGAGCAGAGAAACACCCCGGTCAGATTCACCCGCAGCGTCAGTTCCCAATCCTCCAGCGAGTGGTCGAGCAACGGCGCCATGCGTCGCACGCCTGCGCCACAGACGAGAACATCGATGCCGTCGAAGCGCTGCGCGATCTCGCCGAATACCTTCTCGACATTGTCGCGGTCAGCGACGTCGATAGCGACAGGCGTCGCATCCAGTCCTTGTTGCTTGAGCGCATTCACGCCACGCGATGCGAAATCCATATTGACATCCGCAACCACCACCTTCGCCCCTTCCGCGGCGAAGGTTCTGCAGATTTCGACTCCCATGCCACCACCACCGCCGGTGACAATGACAGTCCTGCCTTGAAAGCGACCCATCCTGATAATTCCTCTATGACTTGCTTTGTCTGTAGCTACGACCGCGCGACCTTGCGGGCTTGACCGAAATCGAGCGAAGCCTCAGTGGCGCGCTCGACGTCTTCCACCGAAATGCCGGGCGCGAGTTCGCGCACGATGAACCGGCCGTTCTGGCAGTCGAAGACGCCGTAATCGGTGAACACGGTGGTTACACACGCCACCCCGGTCAGCGGAAACGTGCATCGCTTCAGCAGCTTGGGCGCACCGTTCTTGTCGGTGTGCCGCATCATGACGAAGACGTTGCGCGCACCGGCGACCAGATCCATGGCGCCACCGACACCGCCAACACCCTTGGTGCCCGGGACTTTCCAGTTCGCCAGGTCACCCTGCTCCGAAACCTGCAGGCCACCGAGAACCGAGTAATCGAGACGGCCGCTGCGGATCAGCGAGAACGAATCGGCCTGATGCACGATGGCGGCGCCGGCAATCAACGTCACCGGCTTTTTGCCTGCATTAACGACGTCCGGATCTTCCTTACCAGGCACGGGATCGGGTCCCATGCCGATGATTCCGTTTTCGCTGTGGAAGATGATCTCACGCCCGGCGGGGACATATCGGACGATAGTGGTCGGAAGCCCGATCCCCAAATTCACACATGCACCGTTCGGGATCGTTTCGGCTACCCGCGCCGCGAGATCGGCATCGCTCCATCCCTTGCTCATGCCCCGCACTCCACAACCTGATCGACAAAAACGCCCGGCGTGTGAACGTCATCCGGATCGATGACGCCAGCATCGACAATTTGCGTCACCTCCGCGATGGTATGACGCGCCGCCATCGCCATGAGCGGATTGAAATTCCGGCTCGCCAGACGATACCGCAGGTTACCGTACCGATCGGCGAGCCGTGCCTTCACAAGTGCAACGTCTCCGACAATCGCACGCTCGTAGACGTAGCCGCGTCCATCGATCATCCGCACCTCCTTTCCATTGGCGAGTTCGGTGCCGTAGGCCGTGGGCGTGAAGAAGGCCGCCACCCCTGATCCGCCCGCCCGCAAACGCTCGGCGAGCGTGCCCTGCGGCACCAACTCGACCTGCACTTCGCCGCGCTCGTAAGCGGCTTTGAAATGATCCGCGCCAGCCTGAGTGGGAAACGACGCGATGACACGCGATACTTGCCGGTTCTTGAACAGGCGCGACAATCCGATTTCACCGGTACCGGCATTGTTCGAGACCAGCGTGAGATCGCGCACATCGAGTTCGGCAAGCGCATGCACCAGTTGCAACGGCACACCGATATCGCCGAAACCACCGACCAGTATGGTATCGCCGCTCTTCACGACAGATAACGCGCGCGATAACGCATCAACCCTCTTGTTCAGCATGACGTTTAACGACCTCTCCAATGAACGATGCGCGTTTCGAGATACTCGATCGCGAGATTCAGCAGCAGTCCGATCGCCCCGATGATGGCGATACCGATGAAGACAGTTGGAATACGAAACGTCAGCGCGGCGTCCGAGATCATGTAGCCGAGACCTTCCTGCGCACCGGTGAGTTCAGCCGCGACGACGACGGCCCAACTGAGCGCCATGGCGACGCGAAGCCCGGTGAATATTTGCGGAATCGCCGCCGGGAAAATGATGCGGAAGAACTGCTGCCAGCGGGTCAACCCGAGCGACTTCGCCGCGCGAAGATACGCCAGCGGCACGTTTGCCGCGCCGGAGTGCGCATTGACGTGGACGTAGTTGAATGCGGTCCAGAAGATCAGGACGACTTTCCCGGTCTCGCCGAGCCCGAAGTAAAGAACCACCATCGGAATGAAAGCGATTGGCGGAATCGGCCGCAGGAAGGCCATGATCGGCGATACGAGTGCATTTCCGGTCTTGGTAAATCCGGTCAGCAGACCCAGCGGAACACCTAACAACACACCCAGCACAAAGCCGGACAGCGCCCTGAACAGGCTGATGCCGATGTGATCATACAACGACACACCCTTGTATCCCTGCGTCGCCAGCAGCGTGAAATCCTGACTGATTTCGGACGGCGTCGGCAAATAGCCCTGCGGCAGGATGCCCGAAGTACTCAGCGTCGCCCATACGACCAACAGTACCAGAATGGAAACCGCGGATAACAGCGGCTTGGTTAGCGCGTCGCTCATGAAGAGTGCAGAGCTTGACGGCTTCGCGGCGGCATTGGGCCGCGCCGATGGTTGGATGTTATTGCTGGTCATTTCAGCACACCGCCGGCTTGAGCTTCGTACACAGACGCGGCCGCTTCGTGAACGGCCTGCAGCAACGTCCCTTGCAAGTCGATGAATTCGGGCGAGGAGATAAATGAATAGTCGCGCGGCTTCGGCGCCTTGACTTCGACCGAGAGCTTCACACGTCCCGGCCGGCCCGTCATGACGACGACGCGGTCGGAAATAAAAATGGCTTCACCGACGTCGTGCGTGATGAAGAAGATGGTGGGCTTGAATCCCTGCCAGAGCCGCAGCAACAACTCCTGCATCATCAGGCGGGTCTGCGAGTCGAGCGCACCGAACGGCTCATCCATGAGCAACACGCGCGGCTCACCGATCAGCGCGCGCGCGATCTGGACACGCTGCTGCATGCCGCCGGAGAGTTGGTAAGGGTAATGCTTTTCGAAGCCTCTGAGGCCAACCTCGTGCAGCAGGTGGCGCGCGCGCTCCTCGTATCGGGACGCCGGTTCGCCGCGGCATTTCTGGCCGAGCGTCACGTTGTCCATCACGGAGAGCCACGGGAACAATGACGGATGCTGGAAGACGACGGCACGATCGATACTCGGCCCAACGATGGCCTGACCGCCAACAGCCACGACGCCCTCGGTCGTAGCCTCAAATCCTGCCAGCAGATTCAGTGCTGTTGATTTGCCGCAACCTGTCGGCCCGACAATGGAGAAGATCTCGCCGCTGGCGATGCTGAGATCGAAAGATTCCAGCGCGACCGTGCCGGCACCGCCGCGGACCGAGCCATAGACTTTCTTGATGTCCTGAAAACGGACATCCGACGGACCGTGCACGCCGTGAGCCAAACCCGTCGGCGCAATCGTCGGCGCGTTCACATCATGAAGGCTCAAGTAACTCAGCATCCGGCCATTCCTTCCCTGTCCTCGATAGTGCCGTGGGTCCACTTGACTTTTATTGTATGCATACGTTAGCATACGTTTGCGGATGATGAAAGACCTTTTTTCGACTCACGTGAAATCGCAAAAAGCAGCATTCCGCAAAGAAGGATGAAAGATGCAGTCCCCCTCCTCGCAGCTCGAACGTGAAAGTGCCCGACCGCTTTACGAGCAGATTACCGACCGGCTCCGGCGCGACCTGTCAGATCGCAACAATTTCAGCGAACAGTTGCCGACTGAAGAAAACCTCATGGAGCGCTACGACGTCAGCCGGTCGACCGTCCGCAAAGCGGTCCAGCGGCTGGTGGATGAGGGACTGCTGGTCCGCCGACAAGGCAAAGGCACCTTCCTCGCGCGACCGCTGCCGCACATCATCCACTCGATCGACCGCCTCGCGCCATTCATGGAGACGTTCAAAGGCGCCGGGACGAAAATTCGCACCGAGCTGATCGATTTCAGTTGGACATCCGAACTCGAGTTGCCGGCCCAGTTGGCTGCGTGGGAACGGCCACTGCTGTCATATCAAAGAAAGTACGAGTCCGACGGTGTCGCGCACGCCGTGGTGCACGTCGTGCTGCCGCACGACATCGCCCGAGAAGTGAATCGATCCAGCATCGAATCCACCACGGTCTACCAACTGCTGCAGAACGATCTCGGTCTCAAGCTGGCGAAATCCGAATTCCTCGTCAGTTGCAGGCAGCCATCCGCCAAACTCGCCGACGCGTTGGAAATTTCGCAGAGCACTTTTCTGCTGGTTCTTGAGCGCATCACCTACACCGCCGACGGCCGCCCAGCGGAAATGACCACGCATTATCTGCGCCCCGACATCTATCAACTGAGCGTCGCGCTGAAGGACATGAACGGCGGCGCATAACCACACTTAACTAAACCGAACCGACAAAGGAGGGAGTTGAACAATGCTATCAAGGAAATGGCTAAATCGCGCTTTCGTCACGGCAGCCAGCTTTGCATGTGCTGCGACCGTCGTTCTGTCACCCACGCCAACCCGGGCCGCTTCGACAGAACTGACACCGATCAAGATCGGCCTGCCCATCACCAACTACTGGCCGGCCTATATCGCACGCGACCTCAAGCTGTTCGAAAAAGTTGGGCTCAAGCCTGAGTTTTTCGGCTTTCAAACCGGCGCGCCATTAATTGCCGCAATGAAGAGTGGAAGCATCGACGTCGCCTGGACCGGCCTTGCCACGCTGTTCATGCTCGGCCAGGACATTCCGCTCAAATTCATCCTGGTCCCGCTCGATTCCTCGAGTCAGATGGCCTACGTGGCCAACCCCGCATCGGGCATCCAGAGCTATAAAGACATCGCCAAATCGAAAAACATCGGGGCTCCGACGGCGACATGCTCGGAAGTGTCGCTGGTCCTCGCCGCCAAGGCGGCGGGCGTTGAGCGATCGCAGCTCAAGACGTCGAATCTCGCCCCCAACCTGCTCCTCGGCGCGCTGAAGAACGGACAAATCGATTCGGCCTTCATTTGGGGACCGTGGAACATCACGATGCGCGAGGCTGGCTTCAAGGTCGTCAGCTACGACAAGGATTTCCAGATCAACGGCGGCGTCTGCGCCACCGCGGTTACGGTCCGGCCGGCGTTTCTCGAAGCTCATCCGAAAGTCGGCTGCAAGCTGATCAAGGCGCACGCGCTTTCGCTCGAGGCCGCCAAGAAAGATCCGGCCCACGCGATCCGGACCATGGAAGAAACCTTCAACATTCCGCTCAAAGAAGCCAAGGAAACTTACGAAACGCTGGTGATCCCACCGATCGCTTCACAGCTCGAGCCGAACGCGCCCTGGTCGCTGACCAACAAGGAGGGCGGCCTCGCACAAAAGCTCAAGGTGGCGGCCGACGCTTTGTACGAGGCCAAGGCCTTCACAAAGCCGCTGAGCCAAGAGGTGATCGCCAATTCCGTCGAGTCGAAATACGTCGAAGAATTCTTGAAAACGAACTGCGAATAGGCACTCGCGGCGGCGCGCATCCCCGCGCCGCCGCAGCCATTCGCCTCTGTTCGGCGCGAGGCACAAAGGATGAGTCGTATGAATAAACATGCCAATGCTGATGCAACCTACGACATGGAATTGTCGCCGGAAGAACAGGCCATGCTTCGGGGGGAAAAAGGCGAAGCCGTGCAAGAGGCCATCCGATTGCAGATCGAGATTGCCAAGTTCTGGGGCGCCAAGCGCATGGTCCCGGTCACCAACGTCCACATCATGGGTGACATGGAAGTGCTCGGCGACGCCGGAAAGGATTTTCTCACCAGCGTGGCCGCCAAGAACGCGCGCGCCGCCTGCGCAACGACAACCAACCCGCGCTGCGTCGATTTCGCCTTTGCCGACCGCCTTGGCCAGGACCCTGAGATTGTCGGCAAGGAGATGCAGGTCGTGAGTCTGTTCAAGACCATGAACATTGCGCCGGTGAACACCTGCATCAACTATCAGACGGTCTATCAACCCCACGTCGGTGAACACGTCGCATGGGGCGATACGGGAACCGTGATCTATGCCAATTCGGTTTTCGGCGCGCGGACCAATTTTGAATCGGGTCCGGCCGCGCTGGCCGCGGCATTGACCGGCCGGACGGCGGCCTACGGATTTCATCTCGATGAAAACCGCAAGGGAACGTTTCTCGTCGAGATCAACTTCACGCCAAACGACTACGCCGACTGGGGCGCCATCGGCAAACTCGTCGGTGAAATGAATCAAAATTATCTGGCAGTCCCGGTTTTCGTCGGAGCCGGATCGCCCTCGTCCGATGAACTGAAGCATCTCGGCGCCGCACTCGCGGCCTACGGCTCGATGGCGATGTTCCATATGGTCGGCGTGACCCCGGAAGCCCGAAGCGTCGAAGATGCCTTCGGCGGCAAGCAGCCGTCTCACGTGATGTCGATTTCACAGGCCGACATCGACGCTGTGTACGCAAGCTACAACACCAACGGCAATCCGCTCGACCTGGTGGTGTTCTCCGGACCGCAACTCTCGATTCTCGAGATCGCGAAATTGGCCGATCTATTCCGTGGCAAGCGGGTTAAGCCCGGGACGCAAGTCATCGTGACGACCACCAACGGCGTGAAGAGCCACGCCCGACAGATCGGCACCTTGCAAACGCTGGAGGAGGCCGGCGTCCTCATTCTGGAGGGTGTCTGCTTCTACATTCTGCAGAATCTCTCCCAGATGCGGGAAAGCAACGGCTGGATGAATGTCATCACCAACTCCGCGAAGTTGGCGAACAACGTCGGCGCTCACAAGCTTAACGGCATTCTGCGAAAGACGAGCGATTGCGTGGACATTGCACTGGGCACAGGAGCGTGAACGTGGAACAGACAAAGGCCATTACCGTCAATCGCGCATTCGGCGACATTGTTGAAGGCGAAGCCATCGTTTCCGAAGAAGGTTTCAGCCCGCGCTACGACCTCGATCGCTGGAGCGGCATCATCAGCCGGCCCGGCCATAAACTCGAAGGCCTCAGCATAACCGGCAAGATCCTGTTTTTCCCGTCCGCCAAAGGCGGCGTCGCGGCGGGGTGGGCTTTCCACGACATCAAACACAAGGGTCTTGCGCCCAAAGCGTTCGTCTTCGGCGTCACCAATCCAGTGATGGTCCAGGGCGCCATCTTCGCCAACATCACCATCACCGAAGGCTGGGATTGCGTTCCGCATGATGTGATCCGGACCGGAGACATTGTCCGAGTCGATCCTCAGCTACGTCGGATCGTCCTCGTCAGTCGCAAATAGTCGAGCACTAAAGATGGCCCGTTATACCGAGAACCAAAAGTCAACTGAACTGGCCGACAATCATCGGCAAGACCGAAGCCAACGCGCGCGCAAAACTTGCGGCTTCATCGGTCGAAGATTATCGCTCAAGCGCGCATGGTCCGCGATCGCAAGTACAGTGAAAAGCGGCTATGAACCGGCGCAGCACTATATGCGCGGGCCCGGCCCCAAAACACGTGCAAGACAGGCGCAAGCAGCGGAAACGCTTTCGCCTGAAAGTTAAAGTTGCATCCGGATATATTCAAATCGTCTGGATAGATCAGTTCACCGGCGTTGGCGCGATGATACAGATCAGGTCCATGAGCCGATCCGGCCCGACCAGATGACCGATCAGGCCCCTGACCGACATGAAGAGGTAGCGGGCGGCGGCGGCGAATGCCTCGATACCCTGTTCATCGTGAAGCCGACGCAATTCGAGAATGGATAACTCAGTGGGCGGGGAGAACTGCGACATCGCAACATCATGCGTCAATCCGGCGCTGCTGCGTCATATTGAACGTTTCTACAATCCCGAACGCCGGAACTCGATGATTTAGGACGCGGACTCATAAAGACGCAGCCATAGCCTGATTGACGCGAGTTGAACGAAGGCAAGGTAGTTGGCGGCCAGCTTGTCGTAGCGCGTCGCCACCCGACGACATTGTTTGATCCTGTTGAAGAACCGCTCGACCTGGTTGCGAGCACGGTAGAGATAGGGGCTGAAGCAGATCGGATCGCTGCGGTTGCTTTTCGGCGGGATGTTGGTTCGGCAAGCAGCATTGACCCGGATTTAAGACGAGAGAGCAGTTTTCCGGCAAGTCGAACGTCATGGGCCTCACCAGGGCTCAGCGCCAGCCGTACCGGCAGACCATTGCTATCGACCACCGCATGAATTTTGCTCGTCAAGCCGCCGCGTGACCTCCCCATCGATTGGCGCTGGTTTCGTGTGATGCTTCAATCAAATCGGAAGTCGAACCTTCCAAAGGAGCGAACATTGATCGAACCTCCGCGCAATTCGTATGCCGGACGTGTCACATGGAGCGGTTGGAAGCACATGGCAACGTTTGTCGGAATCGCGAAAAATGCTTGAGAATACTAGGCAATCGGAACATCGCGCCTGCAATAGTTGACAACACATGAAAAAGCCCGCCAGAGGCGGGCCAATTCTTTGATATCACTATATAATTTTGGTTGCGGGGATAGGATTTGAACCTATGACCTTCAGGTTATGAGCCTGACGAGCTACCGGGCTGCTCCACCCCGCGATAAACCTTTGCGCGCCTTGGTAAAACCGATGGTGGCAGGATCAACGCCGAAGAGCGTCGATCGGTCCCATCCAGAGGCTTCCTGAGAAGGCAGACCAGGGCCGAAGGCCGTGGTGCGGGGCGTATGTACCAACGCTGGGCTGCTTTGGAAAGGGCCGCGAGGCATCTTTTCCAGAATTTATGACCGCCCCCCTCTCCGCGAGTGCGGCCCTGCCTTTTCAAGGCGTTAGCCGCGGACAGGCCTTGCCGAAAAGCGCGGGAAGGAACAGCATCGCGGCCAAACAGGCCCACCGGGAGTGCGATGCCATGGATCAGCTGGTCAAAAATACCGGCCACGACGCCCTCGAAGCAGGCTTCCGCCGCATGGTGGAACTTTCACGCACTGCTGCCCCCGCTTCGCTGGCCGATCGCCTCGACCGCCTGACGCGATTACGCGCCGCGATCACTGAGAACGAAAGCGGCTTCAACGCGGCGATCTCCGCCGATTTCAGCCATCGCTGCGCCGTCGAAACCACCATCGCCGAGACGCTGCTGGTGCTCGGCGAAATCAAGCATGCGATGAAACACCTCAAGCGCTGGATGGCGCCGCAGCGCGTCGCCACGCAACTGCAATTCTTCCCGGCGCAGAATCGCTTGCTGCCGCAGCCGCTCGGCGTCGTCGGCATCATCGCGCCGTGGAATTATCCGTTGCAGCTGACGCTGGCGCCCGCGGTCGCGGCGATTGCCGCCGGCAATCGGGTGATGATCAAGCCGAGCGAGCTGGTGCCGCGCTTCGCCGCGCTGTTGCAACAAGTCGTCGCCGCCAAATTCGACGCCAGCGAAATGACGGTGACGGACATCGATGGCGATATTGCCGCCCGCTTCTCCGCGCTGCCGTTCGATCATTTGATCTTCACCGGCTCGACGCGCGTCGGCCGCCTCGTCGCCGAAGCCGCGGGCCGCAACCTGACGCCGATCACGCTGGAGCTCGGCGGCAAATCACCGGCCATCGTCGACCGCTCCGCCGATCTCGCGCAGGCGGCGACGCGCATCGCCTACGGCAAGCTGCTCAACGCCGGGCAGACCTGCATCGCGCCCGACTACGCGCTGGTGCCGCCCGAGGCCGTCGAATCTTTCGCCAACAAACTGCGCGACGACATGCAGCGCATGTACGGCACCGACCCCGGCAATGCCGACTACACCGCGATCATCTCCGAGCGGCATTTCGCCCGCCTTGAGGATCTCGTGCGCGATGCGGAGGCGCAGGGCGCGCGCATCATGCAACTGGCGCCGATGGACGACTCCTGGAAATCGCGGCGCAAATTCCCACCGACCATTGTCGTCGGCGCGACCGCCGGCATGAAGGTGATGCAGGAGGAAATCTTCGGGCCGATCCTGCCGGTGCTCGGCTGCGCCAGCGCCGCCGAGGCCATCGCTTTTATCAACGGCCGCGACAGGCCGCTGGCGCTGTACTGGTTCGGCACCGACACCGCCGCGCGCGACGACGTGCTGGCGCGGACCGTATCCGGCGGCGTCACCGTCAACGATTGCCTGTTTCACTTCACCCAAATCAACCAGCCGATGGGCGGCGTCGGCGCGTCGGGCATCGGCGCCTATCACGGCGAATGGGGCTTCCGCAGCCTGAGCAAACTCAAACCGATATTCTACCGCTCGCCGCTCAATCGCTTCGCCGATCTCTATCCGCCCTATGGCGGCAAGATCGCACGTATGGAAAAATTGTTGCGGTTGATGTCATAATTCCACAACGACAACAAAACAGAAACCAGCGGGGGAAACGCAGTGGCTGAAACATTCGACTACATCGTCGTCGGCGGTGGATCGGGCGGCTGCGCCGCCGCCAGCCGCCTGTCGGAAGATGCCGGCACCTCGGTGGCGCTGCTTGAGGCCGGCGGCAAGGGCGACAACTGGGTCGTCACCACGCCCGGCGCGCTGGTGCTGATGGTCTCCGGCAAGGTCAACAACTGGGCGTTCGACACCGTGCCGCAAGCCGGGCTCAACGGCCGCGTCGGCTATCAGCCGCGCGGCAAGAGTCTCGGCGGCTCCTCCGCCATCAACGCCATGGTCTACATTCGCGGCCACAAGAACGACTACGATCACTGGGCGTCGCTCGGCAACACCGGCTGGTCCTATGCCGACGTGCTGCCCTACTTCAAACGCTCGGAAGACAACTCCGAATACGACGGCGAATACCACGGCAAGGGCGGCCCGCTCAGCGTCAGCAAGCTGCAGTCCGACAATCCGGTGCACGACATTTACCTGCAGGCGGCGCGCGAGGCGCAATTCCGCATCCGCGAGGATTTCAACGCCGAGGATCAGGAAGGCCTGGGCATCTATCAGGTGACGCAGAAGAACGGCGAGCGCTGGAGCGCCGCGCGCGGTTATATCCATCCGTTCATCGGCAGCCGCAGCAACCTCAAGGTCGAAACCGGCGCGCATGCCACCAGCATCATCTTCGAGGGCAAGCGCGCCGTCGGCGTCAAGTACCGGCGCGGCAAGGAACTGTTCGAAATCCGCGCGCGCCGCGAAGTGATCCTCAGCCTCGGCGCGTTCCAGACGCCGCAACTGTTGATGCTGTCCGGTGTCGGCGACGCCGAGGCGCTGGCCAGGCTCGGCATCGCCTCGACACACCATCTGCCAGGCGTCGGACAGAATCTGCAGGACCATCCGGACTTCGTGTTCGGCTTCACTTCCGACGCGCCCTACTTCGCCGGACTCTCGTTTCCGGGCATCGGGCGCATCTTCAAGGGCATCGCGCAATATCGCCGCGAACGGCGCGGCCCGATGACCTCCAACGTCGCCGAATGCGGCGGCTTCCTCAAGACGCGCCCCGATCTCGACGTGCCGGACATCCAGCTGCATTTCTGCACCGGCATGATCGAGGATCACGGCCGCAAGCCGCGCTGGAATCGCGTCGGCTTCTCCTGCCACGTCTGCCTGCTGCGCCCGGCAAGTCGCGGCAGCGTCTGGCTGAAGAACGCCGATCCGATGCAGGCCCCGGCGATCGATCCGAATTTCTTCGGCGACGAATCCGATCTCGACGCCATGGTCGCCGGTTTCAAAACGACGCGACGTTTGCTCGATGCGCCGGCGCTGAAGGCGATCCAGACCTCGGACGTCTTCACCACCGGCGTCGAGAGCGACGCCGACATCCGCAAGGTACTGCGCGAACGCGTCGACACGGTCTATCACCCGGTCGGCACCTGCAAGATGGGCGTCAACGATCCGCTGGCCGTGGTCGATCCGGCGTTGAAGGTGCATGGGCTCGAAGGTCTGCGCATCGCCGACGCCTCGATCATGCCGACCTTGATCGGCGGCAACACCAACGCGCCGACCATCATGATCGGCGAGAAGGCCGCCGACATGATCAAGGCGGAGGCGCGGGCGGGGTAATCGGTCGTGGTCATGCCACACAGAAATCGTCGTCCCCGCGCAGGCGGGGACCCATACGCCGTGTCGTGCATGATGCGGGCAGCGCTCGTGGTTTGAGAGCAATCATTCTAACCACGACCGCTAGGGGTTCTGGGTCCCCGCCTGCGCGGGGACGACGCTGAATTTGTTGAGACGCTTTGTGAACACTACAAGCGCTGGCGGCTGCTCACGTCCACACCACCGCAAAGATCAGACATGCATTTTAACACGCTGCGTGGGGTTATCACGGCGGCACGGTTTGGCTAAGGTCCGGCGCATCCAACCATCAAGAAACGGGAGCGAAAAAGTGGATCTTGGAATCAAAGGCCGTCACGCGCTGGTGTGCGCATCGAGCAAAGGCCTGGGACGCGCTTGCGCCGTCGCCCTCGCGGCGGAAGGTGTGCATGTCACCCTCACCGCGCGCGGCGCCGAAGCGCTGGCGAGCACCGCCGCCGAGATCCGCAAGGCCTATCCCGGTGTCGAGGTCAAAGAGGTTGTCGGCGACATCACCACGCTGGCGGGGCGTACCGATGCGCTCAAGGCCTGTCCCAATCCGGATATCCTCGTCAACAATGCCGGCGGTCCACCGCCGGGCGATTTCCGCAACTGGACGCGCGACGACTGGATCAAGGCGCTCGACGCCAACATGCTGACGCCGATCGAGCTCATCAAGGCCACCGTGGATGGCATGATCGCGCGCAAGTTCGGTCGCATCGTCAACATCACCTCGGCCGCGGTGAAAGCGCCGATCGATGTGCTCGGCCTGTCCAACGGCGCACGCAGCGGCCTCACCGGTTTCGTCGCCGGCATCGCGCGCAAGACGGTTCGCGACAACGTCACCATCAACTCGCTATTGCCCGGGCCCTTCAACACCGACCGTATCCGCAACGTGTCGGCGGGGCAGGCCAAGGCGGCCGGCGTCACCACCGAGGAAATCATGCAGAAGCGCGCCAGCGAAAATCCGGCCGGCCGTTTCGGCGATCCGGAAGAGTTCGGCCTTGCCTGCGCCTTCCTGTGCGGCGCCAAGGCCGGCTTCATCACGGGTCAGAACATCCTGCTCGACGGCGGCGCTTTCCCCGGCACGATGTAACTGCAGGCGCCTAACGGATCGGCGTGGTGCGTTCGTCCGCCCACGTCAGTCCGAATGCATCGAGGCCGCCCGCGAGGAAATCACTCAGCAGAGGTTCGCCAAGCAGATAACTCGCGGTCCGCCGATTGCGCTGCTCGGCGGCCTCGCGGCGCAGTTCGCTCCACTCCTCGATCGAGCCATCGCCACGGCCAAGGCGCATCAAGGCGACCAAATCGATTTGCTCGTCCTCGGTCAGCGCGTCGATGAAGCCGACAATCTCGCGCGCCACGGGATCGTCGCCGCTATCTTCCAGCACGTCGATCATCTTGTCGTCGGCGGCGTTGGAGCCGGAATCGGTATCGGTCACTTCATCCTTGACGTCGAATTCGCGTGCCTTCTCGATCAGAAAGGCGACTTTCTCTACGGAAATTGCAAGCTCCGGCATGGAACGCTCCTGTTGCCATCGCCCAGACAACGCCGGGACCGACGAGATGATCCATTGCGCCGCAACTATGAAAGCTTCATCCTCAGGCCTCACACATCAATACCGCGGGAGCAACGCCGGATGCGCTGGACGGTCGGCAAGGTCACAATCACCAAAATCGTCGAAATGGAGACGGTCGGGAGCACCCGGTTCATCCTGCCGCAAGCGACCAACAGCGAGATTCAGAAGCTGCCCTGGCTGATTCCACACTTGGCCACCGAGGAAGGCCGGTTGCGGATGAGCGTGCATTCCCTCGTGGTCGAAACCCCGACGCGGCGCATCGTCGTCGATACCTGCATCGGCAACGACAAATCGGGCCGCGCGGTGCCGACCTGGAACCACCTCGACAATCCCTATCTCGCGGACATGACCGCGGCCGGCTACGCGCCCGAGTCGATCGATACCGTGCTGTGCACGCATCTGCATGTCGACCACGTCGGCTGGAATACAAGGCTGGTCGGCGGCCGTTGGGTGCCGACCTTTGCCAACGCACGCTATGTCTTCGGCAAAACCGAATACGACTACTGGGCCGCGCATAGCGACCGCGCCGAACACAAAGCCCTGTTCGACGACTCGATCCGTCCGGTGGTCGAGGCCGGACAGGTCGATCTGGTCGCCAGCGACGCGACCTTGGGCGATGAAATCACTTTGATCCCGACGCCGGGCCACAGCCCCGGCCACATGAGCGTCCTCATCGCCTCCGAAGGCGAGAGCGCGCTGCTGACCGGCGATGTCGCCCATCACCCCTGCCAGATGGCGCATCTGGACTGGTCGTCGAATTTCGATTCCGATCCGGTCCAGTCCATCGGCACCCGACAGGAATTGTTCTCCCGTTTCGCCGACACGCCGACGCTGGTGATCGGCGGCCATTTCAACGGCGGCCGCATCAAGCGCGACGGCGCGGCTTTCCGGTTCGAAGTGTAACCATCTTGGCGCGGACCATTGAAATCTGCCGCGCGCTGTTCCATGAAGCATGCCAACAAACAAGAACGAAGGGAGATGCCAGATGAAGCTTGTAAGATACGGCGCTGCCGGCAGTGAAAAGCCGGGATTGATCGACAAGTCCGGCCAGTTGCGCGATCTGTCCGCGCATGTCAGCGACCTGGCCGGCGATGCCTTTTCGCCCGCCAGTCTCGCCAAGCTTGCCGCGCTCGATCCCACCAAACTGACCGCCGTCAGCGGTTCGCCGCGGCTCGGTTCGCCGGTCGGCGGGCTGCCGAAATTCATCGCCATCGGCCTGAACTATGCCGATCACGCCGCGGAAGCCGGCATGGCGCTCCCTGCCGAGCCGATCGTGTTCATGAAGGGCGTCAACAGCCTGTGCGGCCCCCATGACGACGTCGAAAAGCCGCGCGGCTCGACCAAGCTCGATTGGGAAGTCGAACTCGCCGTCATCATCGGTACCCGCGCCAAGTATGTCAGCGAGGCCGACGCAACGAAGCACGTCGCCGGCTACGCCGTCTGCAACGACGTGTCAGAACGCAATTTCCAGATCGAGCGCGGCGGCCAGTGGACCAAGGGCAAGTCGCACGACACGTTCGGACCGCTCGGACCGTGGCTGGTCACCGCCGACGAGATGCCGGACCCGCATAATCTGGCGATGTGGCTCGACGTCAACGGCACGCGCTGCCAGACCGGCTCGACCGCGACGATGATCTTCAACGTGCCGAAACTCGTCTCCTACGTGTCCGAAATGATGACCTTGATGCCCGGCGATATCATCACCACCGGCACCCCGCCCGGCGTCGGCCTCGGCATGAAGCCGCCGAAATTCCTCAACGTCGGCGATGTCATGGCGCTGGGCATCGATGGCCTCGGCGAGCAGCGGCAGAAAGTCGTCGCTGCCTGATCGCACCAGCTGGCAGGGCCGGGATGCACCGCGGTGCGCCTCGGCCCTTGCCGTATCCTTTCCATGTTTCGTCAATCATCAAGGCCCCTCTCCATGAAGCTCACCTTCTCGCCGTCCTCACCGTTCGCCCGCAAGGTGCGCATTTGCGCCATCGAACTCGGATTGATCGACAAGATCGAATTCATTCCGACCACCGTCGCGCCGGGAACGCCGAACGAAAAGTACACCCATGACATCAGCCCGCTGCGCAAACTTCCGGCGCTGATCCTCGATGACGGCACCGTCATCGTCGATTCCTACGTGATTTGCGAATATCTCGACGATCTCGCCGGTGGCGGTAAATTGATTCCGGCCTCCGGCATTGCGCGCTGGAAGGTGAAGAGCGAACACGCCATGCTGCAGGGCATGCTCGATGCCATGCTGTTGTGCCGCTATGAGAGCATGCTGCGCCCCGAGGCGCAGCGCTGGCAGACCTGGTACGACGATCAATGGGATCGCGCCTGGCAGGGCTTCGCGCGGTTCGAAGCGCAGCCCGATGTGCTGGCGCGGCCGCTCGACATCACCCAGATCGCGCTGACCTGCGCGCTCGGCTATGCCGACTTCCGCTTCCCCGATTGCGGCTGGCGCAACAGCTTCCCGAAGCTCGCGGCGTTCTATGCGACGATGTCGCAGCGGCCTTCGGTGCAGGCCTCGGCGCCGCCGAAGGCCTAGACTCGTTTTCGAGTTGGCTTGAATCGCTTCAACGTTGTCATTCCGGGGCGCGAGCTCTTTGCGAGCGAGCCCGGAATCCATAACCACCACCGGGCATATGGATTCCGGGCCTGCGCCTAAAGAAGGCGCATCCCGGAATGACGATCGCGGTATGGGCTATGCGTCGATTCAATCAGAAAAGAGTCCGTTGCAACGCATCGCGCCCCTTCCGCAAACGCAAGGGACGCGACCGCTTGCACGCGCTTCAGTCGAACAGGCTCGGCGTGTAATTGACCTTGGCGCCTTCGATGGCCAGCATCTTCAGCTTGGTGCTGACGCCGCCATTGGCGGAGAAACCGCCCGGCTTGCCGGCGGCCGCCAGCACGCGATGGCACGGCACCACGATGGGACACGGATTGCGGCCGAGCGCCTGCCCGACATCGCGAGATAGTTCGACGCCGCCGAGCCGCTTGGCGATATCGCCGTAGGTCAGCGTGTCGCCCGGCGCGATGGTGCGCGCGATGGCATAGACGTTGCGGTGAAATTCCGGCACGTCGGCCATATCGAGCGCGATGTCGCTGAGATCGACCGGCTTGCCTTCGAGCAGTTCGATCATGCCGTCGATGGCGTGCTGCACGTCGGGCGGCGGCGGCGCTTCGGCGATATCGCCATAGCGTTGCCGGATGCGCAGCCGCGTCTTGTCGTCGCCGGACATCGGCAATTGCACCGCGACGATGCCATGCGCGCCCCAGACGATGCCGCAATCGCCGATAGCGGTGTCGAATAGCGCAAACTGTTTGTCTGTCATGGCTCGCTCCCTGCGCGCGCCCGCGCTGGTCTCATGTTGGAAATTTCCACCATTTTGCAACCGGCAACGATCGGACACCACCCACTTTCCGATGCGATGCGCCGGAAAAATCATCGGCCCTCCCCGCTCGCTAACTCTCCTTGCTGCGGCTCGCTTTGCCGAGGCGGCTGGCCAGGAATTCGATCAGCACCTCGACGCGCGCCGGGCGCGGGCCACCGGGCGGCATCACCAGATGCGCGGCGCCTTCGGCCTGCTTCCAGCCTTTCAGGATCACCTCGAGTTGCTTCGCCGCAATCGCCTCGCCGACGATGAAATCCGGCAGATCGGCAATGCCGAGCCCCGCGATCAGCGCGGGCAGCACGGCGTCGCCATTGTTGACGCGCAACGGCCCCGACGGCCGCACCGTCGCCTGCTCGCCGTCGGCATTGGTGTAATGCCAGGTGCCCGGCGTCGAGAGATAGGCGTAGCCGAAGCATTTGTGCTGGGCGAGATGCATCGGATGCGTCGGCCGGCCATGCTTCTTGAGATACGACGGCGCCGCCACGGTGTGGCGCGGAACGGCGCACAGCCGCCGCGCCACCAGCGACGAATCCGGCAGGCGCGCGATACGCACGCCGACGTCGAAGCCCTCGCCGATCAGGTCGACCATCGCATCGCTCAGGTGCAGGTCGACCGAGACATCCGGATACAGCGTCAGGAATTCCGGCAGCAGCGGCGCGATGACCTTGACGCCGAACGACATCGGCACGGCCAGCCGCACCAGCCCGCGCGGCGCGGCGGATTGCGCCAGCGCCTCGCTTTCCATCGCCTCGCCCTCCGCCAGTAATTGGGCGGCGCGCACCGACAACGCCCGTCCGGCGTCGGTCAGCGCCAACCGCCGCGAGGTGCGGTTGAACAGCCGCGCGCCGAGCCGGTCCTCCAGCCGCGTGACGGCCTTCGACACCGTGGCCTTGGACAGCGCCAGTTCCGCTGCCGCCGCCGCGAACGAGCGCAGTTCCACCACTTTGGCGAAGATGGCGAGGGCTTCGAAATCGGGGAGTTTCGACATCTCAATTTCAGAAACAATGAGTTTCGATAGTTTCTATTTATATACCGATCTGGCCGGCCTATCTAGCCCTCAAGAGAGTTCAACAGCCCGTTCGAAAGGACATGCACATGATTGAGGTCAGACCCTTCAACACCCTCGGCGCCGCCGACCACGGCTGGCTGAATGCCAAGCATCACTTCTCGTTCGCCAGCTACTACGATCCCAAGCGCATGAGCCACGGCAGCCTGCGCGTCTGGAACGACGACGAGATCGCGCCGAATTCCGGCTTCCCGCCGCATCCGCATTCCAACATGGAGATCATCACCTATGTTCGCGAAGGCGCCATCACGCATCAGGACTCGCTCGGCAACAAGGGCCGCACCGAGGCCGGCGACGTGCAGGTGATGAGCGCGGGTTCCGGCATCCGTCACTCCGAATACAATCTCGAGCCGGTCAAGACGCGGATCTTCCAGATCTGGATCGAGCCGACGCAGCAGGGCGGACAGCCGTGCTGGGGCGCCAAGCCGTTCCCGAAGGGCGATCGCTCGGGCAATTTCGTCACGCTGGCGTCGGGCTTCAAGACCGACACCGATGCGTTGCCGATCCGCGCCGATGCGCGCGTGCTGGCGACAACGCTGAAGGCGGGCGAAAGCGCCGAATATACGCTGGACGCGGATCGCAGCGGCTATCTGGTGCCGGCGACCGGCGCCATCGAGATCAACGGCGTGCGTGCCGAGGCCCGCGACGGCATCGCCATCCGCGACGAGACGAAGCTGAAGATCACCGCGCTCGCGGATTCCGAACTGGTTCTCGTCGACGCGGCCTAAGTCGCAAGCCGTCACCCTGAGGCGCCGTCGCGTAGCGGCGGCCTCGAAGGGTGGCGGCGATCCTTCGAGGCTCCGTGCTTTGCACGTCGCACCTCAGGATGACGCCGTCACACAACCGATTATCCAACCACCCATCCAAACGGAGCAACACTCATGGCTAAAGTTCTCGTGCTTTATTATTCCGCCTACGGTCACATCGAAACCATGGCCAATGCCGTCGCCGAAGGCGCGCGCCAGGCCGGCGCGACGGTCGATGTCAAGCGCGTGCCGGAACTGGTGCCGCCGGACGTCGCCAAGGCGTCCCATTACAAGCTCGATCAGGCCGCGCCGATCGCCAAAGTGGAGGAGCTGGCCAATTACGATGCGATCGTCGTCGGCACCGGCACCCGCTTCGGCCGCATGTCGTCGCAGATGGCGAATTTCCTCGATCAGGCTGGCGGGCTGTGGGCCAAGGGCGCGCTGCACGGCAAGGTCGGCGGCGCATTTACCTCCACCGCGACCCAGCACGGCGGCCAGGAGACTACGCTGTTCTCCATCATCACCAACCTGCTGCACTTCGGCATGACCATCGTCGGCCTGAACTATGGCTTCGCCGGCCAGATGAAACTCGACGAAGTCACCGGCGGCGCACCCTATGGCGCTTCCACCATCGCGGGCGGCGACGGCAGCCGGCAACCCAGCGCCAACGAGCTTGAAGGTGCGCGTTATCAAGGCCGCGTGATCGCCGAGACCGCCGCCAAGCTGCATGGATAAGGGACCTGCGCGAGCGCGGCGCCAACGTCCGCTTCGCGACATGCCTTGACGTCATGGCAGCTGCGCCGTGCGCAGCATTTGCGACAGGCCGTCCCGCACCTATTTGCGGGATGGTTTCAGGAGACCGCAATGATCGAAATGCTCTACCTTTATCAGCTGGCGCGCAGCCCGCTCCGGGCGATGGCGCGGCGGCTGATCTGCCGCGGCCTCAACCGCGTCTCGCCCGGCAGACATCACTGCCCGGACCAGTAATCGGGGGCAGTATGACCGCCCAACGAAAAGCCCGCCGCAATGGCGGGCTTTTCGCGTCTGGACCGACGTTCCGGATCACGACGCCTTTTGCAGCGTGGTGACGTCGTTGACGGCCTTGTTCAAATGAACGTGCGTATCGACGTGATCGATCCAGCTCGTCGGTACGAAATGATGCTGGCCATCCGGCGCACTCGCCTTGGTCAGCTTGATCTTGTCGTTGCCTTCGAGGTGATCCACCTGCCCGATCTTCTTGCCGGAGGAATCCAGCACGTCCATGTGTTCCTTGATCTTCGACGTATCCGTCATGTTGCATCTCCTTGTGATGCGAGACCAACACATGCCGCGGCAATAGGTTGCGCGCACATGCGCATTTCCGCCGAAGACGGAACCGGAACATCCGTCGCGAGTTGGTGGCCCACAGTAGCGCACCAACAGGCGATGCATCGCCACGGAGATCAACCAAAATGGACAAGGACCGCATTGCAGGAGCTGCCAAGGATATCGCCGGCAAGGCTGAAAGCGCATTTGGCCGTGTGACGGACGACGCCAGCACCGAAGCGTCTGGCCGCGCACGCGAAGCCGCCGGCACAGTGCAGAATGCCTTTGGTCAGGCCAAGGATGCCGCACGCGATATGGGCAACGCCGCCAGCAGTTACGCACAAGACGCCATCGAGACCGGAAACGAGTACTACCGCGAAGGCAGCGCGGCCGTCGCCTCGAAAGTCAAGGAACAACCGCTCACCGCGTTGCTTGCCGCGGGCGCTATCGGCTTCACGCTGGGTGTATTGATGACGCGGCAGCCGCGCCGCCGCACCTTGCGCGACTATTACGGCTGAGCGCGATGCCGTGACGTTCAGCCCCGCGCGGGGCTGAACGTCCACGTTGCCGCGAGCGCGCCGAGTGTCAGCAGCGCGGTGACCGCCGCGATGACCGGATTCGACAGAACCATCGCCGCCGTCGCCGACCAGCCGATCGACGAGAACGCTTCCGCGAACGTCGCCAGCCGCGAGGCGGTTTGCCGCCGGCGGAATTGACTGCGGCGCGCGGCGACACGGAACCACAATTGAATCGCGGTTGCCGACAACGTGGCCACCGCGATTCCGAACGCCGCGACCGTCGCCTGCGCCGGCGCGATGAACAGCAGCGGGAGAAGCAGCGGCGCAAAAACGACCGCTATCACCATCAGCACGACTTCGATCTTGGCGCGCGTCACCTGCATCACCGGCAGCGGCGCGGTCGCGACCAGATCGGCCGCGTCCTCGCCGGAAATCGTCAGCCAGGCCAGCCCACCTGCGAGTTGCCCCGCGGCCATCACCAGCACCGGCGTCGCCAGCACCGCACCATCCGCATGATCAGAAAAGCTCCGCCACAGCATCAGCGCCGGCGGCAACAGATAGAGCAACTGCATCAGCGTTTGCGACACCAGCCACGGATCGCGCCGCAGCAGCACCAGTTCCTTGCGGCGCAACGCCTGCTGCCGTGACGCGACGCGAAACCGCGCCCGTCCCTGACGGCGCGATGCCACCGGCGCGGCATGGGTCGATGCGCGCATGACGTCATCGGCCAATCCGGGCAGAAAACGCGCCATCGCGACGCCGAGCAATACGAAGCTGCATCCGAGCACACCGGTCAGCGCCCAGCCATCGCCCAGCACGGCCCGAACCGGATACCAGACCAGGCTGTCGGCGTCAGGCGCGAAAGCTGCCGCGACATCGGAGGTCAGCACTGTGAAGCGCGACAGCGTGCCGTAGGAAATCACGGCCGCAATCTGCAACCCGATGATGAAACTGGCGCCGATCACCACGGCGAGGATCTGCGCCACCAGCCGCGACCTTCGCGGGCCGAGCAGGCGAAACAGCATCACCGTAAAGGCAATCGCGACGGCGGTCGCCGAGATACCGACCGCGATCACCGCACCATAGGCCGCGAGCCAGCGCGCACCGCCCGCCAGCGCCAGCACGTTGATGAATGGCGCGGCGATCAACAACGCCATCGCGGTGATAGTCAACACGATGGCGATCATGCGAATGGAAAACACATTCGGCAGCGGCACCGGCGACGACATCAGCAGATCGAGATCGGCGCGGGCGTAGAACACCCGCGTCACCGACTCGATGGCCTGCGACAGCATCAGCAGCCATGCCAGCAGCACGCTCGCAGTGATGACGACGAACGTCGTCTTGTCGGCCGCCGTCGAAATCTCGGCGAAGCGGCCAACCACGCTGTAGGCGAGAAGATGCATCAGGGCCGCGAACACGACGAGCGCGACGATAGCCTTGCGGGTCCGCCCCGGTCGGCCGCCGCGCAGCATCGCCAGCCAGTCGCGCCACGCCAGGCGCACTTCATGGCGGGCAAACCACGTCAGGTTTGCGGTCGGCGTCATGCAGCGGCGGCCTCGGGATCGACCAATGCCACGAACACATCCTCAAGGCTGCCGCTGGCGGCGCCATCGCCGCGATCGTTGCGCTGGCGCAGTTCGTCGAGCGAGCCTTCGGCGATCAGTTTGCCGGCCGCGATGACGCCGATGCGGTCGGCCATGCGTTCGGCCACCTCGAGAATGTGCGTCGTCAGGATCACCGTGCAGCCGTCGCGCACGCGATCCTGCAACAGGCCTTTAACGAGGCGCGCCGACATTGCATCGAGCCCGGTCAGCGGCTCGTCGAGGATGATCAGGCGCGGGTCATGCACCAGCGCCCCGGCGAGCGCCACCTTCTGCCGCATGCCGCGCGAAAATCCTTCGCAGCGTTCATGCGCGTGCGCATCGAGCGACAGCGCCGACAGCAACGCGCGCGCCGCGCTTTCGGACGCCTGCGGATCGCAGCCCCAGAGCCCGGCGACGAACGCGAGATATTCCATCGGCGTCAGCTTGTCGTAGATCATCGGCTCGTCGGAGACCCAGGCGATTCGTTGCTTGGCGGCGACGGGATCGCGCAACGCATCGATGCCGAGCACCGAGATCGAGCCGGCATCCGGCCGCAGCAATCCGGCGACCATGCGCAACGTCGTGGTCTTTCCCGCGCCGTTGGGACCGAGCAACGCGTAGAACTCGCCTGTGCGGATCTGCAGATCGAGGCCATCGACGGCGGGCCGGTCAAAACGCTTCGTTAACCCTCGGATCTCGAGGGCGGCGGATGCTTGTTGTTGGCTCATGACCGCGACAATCCCGTGGCTGGCGTGGCGCGCAGCATGACGGCAAGATGTTTCGGCGGGATGAATCGGCCGCCGCAAAATCCGGCCTTTCGGCCGATGTATCCCCGGCCCACAACGGTGCAAATCGCCGCACGCCAGAACCCGTGGATCACGTTATCTTTGCTGGACGCCCGGCACGGTATCGCGAAGATGCAACCATGATGGAACCGCTCAAACGCTTGCTCGCCGCGCTGGCAATCTCGCTCGCTCTGTCAACGCTGGCCGTCGCCGACGATGCACCGCCGCGCGATGTGCCCAAACAAAGTGCAGGGGCGTCAAGCGACGCCGGCGTGCTGGCGCTTTTGCCGGCGGATTCCGTCACCGAACACACGCTGGATATCGACGGCCGCAAGCTCGCCTACACCGCGACCGCCGGAACGCTGGATCTGTTCGACCAGAGCGGCAAGCGTTCGGCGGCGGTGTTCTACACGAGTTATGTCGCCAAGGATCCGCCCCGCAACGGCAACGGCAGACGTCCGATCACCTTCGTTTTCAATGGCGGGCCCGGCGCGGCATCGGCGTTCCTGCATCTCGGTCTGGTCGGTCCGAAGATTCTCGATTTCGGCCCCAGCGAACGCGACGGCGCCAACGCCAGGCTGATCGACAATCCGCAGAGCTGGCTCGGCTTCACCGATCTCGTGCTGATCGACCCGATCGGCACCGGATGGAGCCGTACCGCCAAGGCCGACGACGCCAAGAATTTCTACGGCGTGCGGCAGGATGCGCAAGCCCTTGCCAAGAGCATCGCGCTCTATCTCGCCCATAGCGGACGCGCGCCGGTGCCGGTCTATCTGCTCGGCGAGAGTTACGGCGGCTTGCGCGCGGTGAAGGTCGCGGGCGCGCTCAGCGAGGACCAGGGCATCGTGGTGTCGGGCATCGTCATGCTGTCGCCGCTGATCGACGGCTCGCTGATTTTCGGCGCCGACCGCGATGCGCTGCGCGCGGCGCTGCATCTGCCGTCGCTCGCGGCGGCCGAGTTCGAACGGCGCAACGCCTTCAATGCGATAAATGTTGCGACCGCCGAGCGGTTCGCGCTCACCGAATACCTGACGACGCTGGCCGGACCGCCCGCGACAGGTGCTGCTGCGAAATCGTTCTACGATCGCGTCGCCAGTCTCACCGGGCTGCCGGCCGACGTCGTCGCGAAATCGCGCGGCTTCGTCCGCGATGCCTACGTCAAGCATCTGCGCGGCAAGGACAGCGCTGTCGTCAGCCGCTACGACGTCACGCTCGCCGCGCCCGATCCGTATCCGGAGTCCGACGCCGCGCATGGCGACGATCCGGTACTCGACGGATTTGTCCGCGCTTATGGCGGCGCGTTCGCCAGCTACGCGCGCAACGAGCTCGGCTTCAAGACGGAGATGACCTACGCACTGCTCGCCAACGACGTGAACGGCAAATGGGATTGGGGCAAAGGCGGCCGCTCGCAGGTCAACGCCAGCGACGACATCCGCCAATTGCTCGCCAACGATCCCTCGTTCCGGCTGATGATCGCGCACGGCTACAGCGATCTGGTCACGCCCTACGCCGCCGGCAAATACATCGTCGATCATCTGCCGGAAAATCTGGCCGGCCGCGTCACCTTCAAGGTCTATCGCGGCGGTCACATGCTCTACACGCGCGGAGCCTCGCGCGCGGCCATGACAGCCGACGCCAAGGCGTTCTACGCCGGACCGACCGTGAAAGAGTGATGCTGTTCGGCAGCCCCCGGTTAACTAAACCTGAAATCGCCGGGTGGCGGCACCCGGATTCCGGTCCAATATATCGGCCGAGCGCGATCCGCGCGGGCAACCGCACGACACAAGGCGGCCACGGGTTTGCCGCAAGGAATTCACAAGCCGAATTCCACCGCTTGCCGCCGACGACACCACGGAGCGCAACGATGAAAGACATCCTGTCAGTTGCCGCTATCGTCACAGCGAGTGTGATCGGCACGGCCGCTTTTGCCGAGGACATGTTCTGGGTGGTCGGCAATCGCGCCGCGAACAGCTGCGATATCGTCACCCGCAATCCGGTGATCGACGGCAACATCTGGTTCGGCGACGGTCCCTACAAGTCGATGAGCGACGCCAAGCTGGCGCGTTCGACCATCCGCGCCTGCCCGCCAGTGACGGAGCCCGCCCCCGCAGATCAACCTGCGCAAGCGGACGACAACGCGGGCACCGCCGAACAGGCGCCGCAGTAGCTCGGCGTCAACGCTCGCCCCGCTGCCACGAAATCAGTCAGCTTCCACTGACGTAGATATTGTCGTTGGGCTGCGTTTGCGGCTAGCCTTGATATGAGGCCAGCCACCGACAACGCACGCCAGCCTCCAACGATCGACAGCCGGGGGGAACGACCACCATGACCAGCGAACTTGCGATTAGCATCCAGCACGCGCGCGGCCAGAGCATCGGCGACATGGTTCGCCGCTCGGCCCAGCGCACGCCCGGCAAGATGGCCATCACCTGCGGCGCGACGGTGTGGAGCTACGCCGAACTCGACGCGATCTGCAATCGGCTGAGCCGCGGGCTGATGGCGGCCGGCATCGCCAAGGGCGATCGCGTTGCGGTGCTATCGCGCAACTCGCATGCGTTCGCGGCGCTGCGCTTCGCTCTCGCCCGCATCGGCGCAGTGCTGGTGCCGATCAATTTCATGCTCAATCCGGACGAGATCCGATTCATCCTGGCGAGTTCAGGTGCGACGCTGCTGGCGGTCGGCCCGGATTTCATCGATGCTGCGCGCACCGCTGCGTCACAGGGTTGCGCCGTCAAATCGATGGTGTGGCTCCCCGGCGAAGAACCATCAGAGCCGCCGAAAGGGATGACAACCTTCGACGATCTGCTGCACGCCGATGCGTCGCCGGTCAGTGCATCGGTGGACAGTCGCGACCTGGCGCAGATCATCTACACCAGCGGCACCGAATCGTTGCCGAAGGGTGCGATGCTCAGCCACGAGGCGGTGATGTGGCAGTACGTCAGCTGCATCATCGAAGGTGGCATGTCGGAAAATGACGTGGTGCTGCATGCGCTGCCGCTCTATCACTGCGCGCAACTCGATGTGTTTCTCGGCCCCGCGATCTATCTCGGCGCCACCAACATCATCATCGGCAAACCGGCGCCGGACCTGATCCTGTCGTTGATCGCGGCGCATGGCGTCACGTCGTTCTTTGCTCCGCCAACGGTATGGATCGGCATGTTGCGCTCACCGGCCTTCGACGAAACCGATCTCAGTAGCCTGCAGAAGGGCTATTACGGCGCTTCGATCATGCCGGTGGAAGTGCTGCGCGAATTGCAGCGCCGCTTGCCGAAGGTGCAATTCTGGAATTTCTACGGCCAGACCGAAATCGCGCCGCTCGCCACCGTCCTCAAGCCGCAGGACCAGTTGCGCAAGGCGGGCTCCGCCGGCAAGCCGGTGCTCAATGTCGAAACGCGCGTGGTTGACGCGGCGATGCGGGACGTGGGTGTCGGCGAGATCGGCGAGATCGTGCATCGTTCGCCGCATCTGCTGTCCGGCTACTATAACGATCCGGTGAAGACGGCAGAAGCATTCTCCGGCGGCTGGTTCCACAGCGGCGATCTCGCCACTGTCGATGCCGATGGCTACATCACGGTGGTCGACCGCATGAAGGACATGATCAAGACCGGCGGTGAAAATGTCGCCAGCCGCGAGGTGGAAGAAACCATCTATCGCCTTCCGGAGGTGTCCGAAGTCGCGGTGATTGGCCTGCCCGATCCGCGCTGGATCGAGGCCGTGACGGCGATCGTCGTGGTGAAGAGCGGCAAGACGCTGACGAGCGATGCGGTCATTGCGCACTGCGCGCAATCGATGGCGCATTTCAAGACGCCGAAGCGCGTCATCTTCGTCGATAGTTTGCCGAAGAATCCCAGCGGAAAGTTGCTCAAGCGCGAATTGCGGCAGCGCTATCTCGAACAGGCGGCCGAATGATTTCGTCGCGGTGCGCGCGCTCTATTTCGGAATCGGCAACTCTGCGACCTTGTTCGGGATGTGATAGCCGCGCTGCACCGCCGGACGTTCGGCGATGCGCAGATACCACGACTTGACGTTGGGGAACGTCGAGAGATCGATCTCCTGCCATTCATAGCGCGAGACCCATGGCCAGATCGCCATATCGGCAATGGAATAATCGCCCGCGACGAAATCGCGGTCCGCCAGACGCCGATCCAGCACGCCGTAGAGCCGATTGGCCTCCTTGCGGACGCGCTCCTCGGCGAACGGCGCCTTGCCCGGATTGAAATGCACGAACGTATGCACTTGCCCGAACGCCGGTCCGACGCCGCCCATCTGCCACATCAGCCATTCGATGGTGGTCAGGCGCGTCTTGAAATCATTGGAGATGAACCGCTGATACTTGTCTGCGAGATAGAGCAGGATCGCGCCGGACTCCATCATGGTGACGCCGGTCTCGTGATCGACGATGGCTGGAATCTTGTTGTTCGGGCTGATCGCGAGAAACTCCGGCGTGAACTGCTCGTTCTCACCGATATTGATCGGCTTGACGCGAAAGTCGATGCCGAGTTCTTCCAGCATGATCGAAACCTTGCGGCCATTCGGCGTCGTCCAAGTGTAAAGATCAATCATCGCAAGTCATCCTCTCGATTGCTCGCTTACGAACCGAACGCCGCCTGATATTGCTGCAGCAGCAGCCGAATCGCCAGCGCGATGGAAATTGCCACCAGCACGGCACGGATCAGCGGTGCGCCCCACTTCAACGCGAAGCCTGCGCCAAGATAGCCGCCAAGGATCCCTCCGGCGGACATGGCCAGCGCCGGCGGCCACGCGATCATGCCGCCGGGCAAAAAGATGGCGGCGGCGACGGCGCTGCCCATCGCATTGAGAACCTTGGTGTCGGCGGTGGCGCCGCGCAGGTCGCGCCCAAGCAGCAGCACGAATGCGGCTGCATAGATCGTTCCGGTGCCCGGCCCGAAGAATCCGTCATAAAAGCCAATGGGGAATGCCGCCACCAGCGCAAACGCATTGTCGCCGATCAGACGCTGCCGCGGCCCGTGGATCAGATTGCGCGCCAGCAAGAAGAACAGCGCCACGCAGATCAGCAGGATCGGCGCGACACGGGCGAGGATTGTCGTATCGATCACCTGAACGGCATAGGCACCAAGCGCCGCCCCTGCGAGACTGCTGACGATCTTCGGCCAGATGGTCTGTGGATCGATCTCGCCCGACCGGAAAAAGCGATGCGCAGAGGACGCCACGCTGGCCAGCGCCTGGATCTTGTTGGTCGCCAGCGCCTGCACCGGCGGCAAGCCCGCCAACATCAACGCCGGCAGGGTGATAAGGCCGCCACCACCCGCCATCGCATCGACCACGCCGGCCGCGACAGCAACCACAAACAGCAGCGCCAGGGTCTCAAATTCCATCGGCCGCGCATTTCTTCGTGGCGGCCGCGACGTGGCAGAAACTTGAAATTGGATCGATCAATGCGCCGCTCCGGCAATCTCGTCGGACGCCTTGTAGACTCGGCACAACAAGCCTTTGAGCGGACTCGATCCGAACGAGAAATCGCACTGGTCGGGATCGTCATCGGTCAGGATGTTCGAGCATGTCTCGAAGATGCCATGCAACGGTCCATCTTCTTCCGGCCGCCACCAGCCATGCGGAATCGCCACCACCTTCTCGTGAATGCGTTCGTGCAGGTGCGCCTTCATGCGCAACCGTCCCCGCGCGGTCTCGATCCAAGCGAAATCACCTTCGCGAATATCCAGTGCTCGCGCGGTTTGCGAATGGATCTCGAGCAGCGGTTCCGGCGCCAGCCGCCGGATCGATTCCAGCTGGCGACTCTGCGAGTGCATGTACATCGGCTGTTTCGCGCCAGTGATCAGCACCAGCGGAAAATCCTTATAGCGCTCGGGCGTACGAACCGGGCTTTCCGGCGGCTCGATGTGCGACGGCAACGGGTCGTAGCCCCAATCGCGCATCATCGTCGAATACAGTTCGAACTTACCGGTCGGCGTACCGAAACCGACCTTTTCGTATTTGCGATACTGCAACGGAAATTCGACGTATTCGCGTGCCTTCAATTCTTCCCAGGTCATCCCGATCGGCGCCAGCGCTTCGTCGGCAATCGCCTCGATCGAGGTGAAGTAATCTTCAAAACCGAGCTTGCGTCCCAGCTCGATGATGAACTCCCAATCCGACTTGCGCTCGGCGATGGAGACCAGCTTCGCCGATACGTTGTCCATGTAGGTGGCGCGCGGCCCCTTGATATGCAGATGCAGCCGCGGCTCGTCGCGTTCGAGATTGCCTGCTGCCGGCAGCACCACGTCGGCGAGTTCGGCCGTCGGAGTCATGAAGATGTCGTGCACCACGAGGAGATCGAGACTCTTCAGAGCATCGATCACCATCCGGGTGTTGGGATAGGTCGTTGCGATGTTGCTGCCGACCACTACCAAGCCACGAACGGGATAAGGATCGTTGGTCAACATCGCGCGCAGCGACGTCGGCGGATGCGCGAAACCATGGCGATCCAGCGCCTTGAAGCGGCTGCCGCCGATGCGCTTCGCCGTTTGCTCCGGCGACAGCTTCTCCTTCAGGTCGGGATAGGCCAGCGGCACTGCCGGATAGAAAATGTTGCCGCCCGGAACATCGATATTGCCGGTGATCGCCATCAGGCAGAACAACGCCCGCACCGATTGGAACGTATTGAGGCCGGCATGGTCGGTACCGTTGCCGAGCACCATGCAAGCGGGCTTTGTGGTCGCGTAGAGGCGCGCCGCACGCGCAATCATTTCGGGGTCGCACCAGGTGATCTCCGCGACGCGGCTGAGCGGATATTCCTTGGCGCGCTCGCGCAGTTCTTCGAATCCGTGGCAATACTTTTCGACGAAGGCGTGGTCGTACAGATCCTCTTCGATGATGAGATTGATCCAGCCCATCGCCATCGCCGCATCGGTCCCCGGCCGCAGCGGCAGCCAGATATCGGCAGGCCCCGCCGACGCCGACCAGCGCGGATCGATGATGATGTGCTTGGGTTGCCCTCGCAGCGCATCGGTCATCGGCGTGTGACCGATCAGGCCGTGATCGTTGCTGGTGCGCTTTTGCGAGCCCCATTCCACCATGCATTTCGGGTTGGAATAGAAATCCGGCACCACGGCGCCGTCCCAGCTCTTGCCGCTGAACTTGCCGGTGGCGGTGATCTGACAGGCGGCGACGCGCACCGCGTAGCAGAAATAGCTGATCGCGATCACGTTCGGCGTGCCGAACAGATTGGCGATGCGGCTCACCATGTTGGTGTTGTTGAGCCCCATGCCGCGCGCGAAGGCCATGCCTTCTGCGCCATATTGCTGCTTGATGCCCTGCATCTTGTCGGCGATGAACGTCAGCGCTTCGTCCCATGATGCACGACGCCATTGCCCGCTGCCACGTTCGCCGGTGCGCATCAACGGATAATCCAGCCGGTCGGGATGATAGATTTGCTCGATCGAAGCCTTGCCGGCCTTCGAACACAACTTGCCTTTGTTGACGGGGTGCTCGGGATCGCCGACGACATCGAAGATGCGGCCGTCGCGCATATGGACAATGGTGCCGCAGCCGCCATGGCACATGCGGCAAACGACCTTATAGCTTTCGGTGTCGCCACCGAGGGCTTCACGCCTCGCGCGTGCGCCGGATTTGAAAGTGACCGGCATATCCGCCTCCGTCAAACCTCGACAAAGAAAGACCGGGGCTGGAAAGCCCCGGCAAGTCTTTGGGAGTCATTTGGGCACGCCCCGGCGGGACGCAGACCCGTAACGCTGCCAGCCTCTGCTGCATTTGGGCAGCCAGTCGACTGGAATGAATTCATCTATTCTTCCCACAGGTCGAACGCATCGAATGCCGCTTTCACCTCATCGCGATGATCGAGGAAGATGTGCCGCGAGATATCGTCGCAGACCCGTTTCGCCACGAATTGGATGGCGGACAGATTGCAGCGGAAGCCGCTGAGATGCGCGACGCCGGAGCAGAGGTAATAGATGCGCTCGACGAAATCGTCCTCCGGCCGCTTCGGAATGAACTGCAACGACTTGCCGAGATAGGGGCTGAGCTCCATCTCGGGATGGGTGCGACCATCCTTCGGCTTGAAGACATCCTTCCATATCTGGATGTGCGGCAGGATCGCCTGCAGTTCGGTCTGGCCGAAAATCGAGTTGTTCGAGCCGGTGCCGCAAATCATGAAGTCGTGGGTGAACGGCGTCCCGCCGTACGTCCCGACGATCTTGCCGTTCTCGTAGCGGACGTCGTCGATACCGGCATTGCCGAAGATACGGAAGCGCGGATCGCGCACCGCTTCATAATAGGTATCGCGCGGCGGCGGCACACCGAGGTCGAGATCGGCGAGGCTGTAGCTCCACTTCATCTCATCCGGCAGATCGATATAGTGACGGTGATAGCCGATCCAGCGGCTGCCCCAGCAGACGCGATGCACGGCGGGGAGATTGCCGCGCCGGATCATCAGATCGACACTCTTTGCTCCAGCTGCAAGCACGGCATTGGCCCAGTCGAATGCGCTGGCGCCCCCACCGATCACCACGACGTCCTTGTCGCGCAGATGCGCAACCGCCGGCTCGGTCATGGTGTGCGCGTAGGCGTGGGTCGGCAGGCGTTCTTCGACAATGCGCGGGAAGCGATGCTTGCCGGCACTTTCGATGCCGGTGCACATCACGACGAATTCCGCCTTCACCACGCCTTTGCTGGTCTGCAGTTCGAAGTAACGCTCCGCCGCGTTCCAGCGAATATCGCGCACCGCCGTTTCGTATTGCGCCGGCAGATCGACCGTATCGGTGAACCAGTCGAGATAGTCCGCCCAGATCGAGCGCGGAATTTTTTGAATGCTCTCGTAATAGTCGGCGCCGAAGCGGGCTTCCGACCAGCGGATGAAGTGCAGGCTCGGAATGCCCCAGTCGAGACCGCCCGTGGAGTCCTTCTTGGTGCGTAGCAGATGGTTCCGCGCATATGTGCGCCAAGGCCCCTGCCGGCCGCGCGGGTTCTGGTCGAGGATGATGGTGTTCTTGATGCCGTGCCGGAACAGGCCGAACGACACGCCGAGGCCGGTCTGGCCAGCACCGATAACTGCGACTTCGAAGACGCCCGGTTTACGTTCGAACGGCAGCATCCGCTTCGGGAACTCCAGGATCCGGATGTCATCCCGCGCCTGCGCAGTCAACTTTGCCAGCCGCTCAGTGGCATCCGGCAACGGTGGCGGCCGATACAGCCGCTCAGTCATCGAGAACTCCGCAGGGACCGGAATTACTGTCGCTTGTGTGGCCATGAGATGGATTTCCATACTTCGTCTTTCATTCTTCATTTTATGAATGACGGGGCAATTGTCAAGCTAGAAAACTAATTTGAAACTTTACACGTTTCATGTTACATTTAAAGTGAAATAAACGTCACTTAGGGGAAATCGTCTGCCTCCCGCAGGGCCGCGAAGGCCAGAGATTTCGAACCGGCGAGCTTTAGACCCCGCGCGCCGCGTTCGCAGCACCTGCATCGTCACCGCGTCAGACCCTTCCGCCCACTACAATCAGCCCAGCAAAGGACCTCCGTGATGGATGAGCAGCTCGAACAGGCCGCGATCGATTATCATTGCTTCCCAACATCGGGCAAAATCTCGGTGGTGCCGACCAAGCCGCTGGGCAGCCAGCGCGACCTGTCGCTGGCGTATTCGCCAGGCGTGGCCGCGGCCTGCACCGCTATCGCGCGGACACCGGCACTGGCGCGGTCGCTGACCTCGCGCGGCAATCTGGTCGCCGTCGTCACCAACGGTTCAGCGGTGCTCGGGCTTGGCAACATCGGTGCGCTTGCCGGCAAGCCGGTGATGGAAGGCAAAGGCTGCCTGTTCAAGAAGTTCGCCGGCATCGACGTGTTCGACATCGAACTCGACGAGTCCGACCCGGACAAGCTCGTCGACATCATCGCGGCGATGGAGCCGACGTTCGGCGGCATCAATCTCGAGGATATTCAGGCGCCGCAATGCTTCTACATCGAGAAAAAGCTGCGCGAGCGGATGAATATTCCGGTGTTCCACGACGACCAGCATGGCACCGCCATCATTGTCGGCGCTGCCGTGCTGAATGCGCTGTTGATCGTCGGCAAGCCGATCGAGAAAGTCAAACTGGTGTGTTCCGGCGCGGGCGCAGCGGCGATCGCCTGTCTGGATATTCTGGTCGGGCTCGGCCTAGACAAGAACAACATCTGCGTCGTCGATTCCAAGGGCGTGATCTATCGTGGCCGCAACGAATCCATGAATGCCGAGAAGGAAAGTTATGCGCAAGCCACCAGCGCCCGCACGCTCGCCGACGCTACGGCTGGCACCGATATCTTTCTCGGCCTCTCGACCGCCGGTGTACTGACTGCGGACATGGTCAAGACCATGGCGGCGCAACCGATCATTCTGGCGCTCGCGAACCCCGATCCGGAAATACGTCCCGAGGATGCGATCAAGGTGCGTCCCGATGCGATCATAGCCACCGGCCGCTCGGACTATCCGAATCAGGTCAATAACGTGTTGTGCTTTCCTTTCATCTTTCGTGGTGCGCTCGACGTCGGCGCGACCACCATCAATGCCGAGATGAAACTCGCCGCGCTACACGCCATCGCCGAACTGGCGCGACGCGAGCCGACCGACAGCGCCGCATTTGCCTACAGCCAACAGGATGTCACCTTCGGACCGGACTTCTTCATTCCGCGGCCGTTCGATCCGCGCCTCATCACGACCGTGGCCCCGGCCGTCGCAAAGGCGGCGATCGACAGCGGCGTTGCGACATTGCCAATAGCGGATTTCGAAGCCTACCGGCATCGGCTGGAAAGTTTCGTCTATCGCTCCGGCAACATCATGCGACCGGTCTTCTCTGCCGCGACCAATCGCCTGCAGCGCGTCGTATTCGCCGAAGGCGAGGACGCGCGTGTATTGCGTGCGGCGCAGATCGCGGTCGACGAACGATTGGCATATCCGGTGCTGCTCGGCCATCCCGAGACGATTCTCTCCAATATCCGCAAGCTCGGCCTGCGGCTGCAAACCGGCAAGGATATCGATATCGTTGCCAACGACGACAACGCATCGATCGAGCACGCAGCGGCACTGATCCGGCACGACGAAGCCGACGCGCTGATCTGCGGTTTGTCCGGCGGCAGCTTTGGCGAGCACCTTGCAAAGGTGGCTGATGGCATCGGCCCCCGCGCCGGCGGCAAGCTGTTTGCCACGATGAATCTATTAATGCTGCCGCAGCATACGTTGTTCATCTGCGATACCTACATCAATGCCGATCCCAGCGCCGAGCAACTGGCCGAGATCGCGACCCTTGCAGCCAGCGAACTGCGCCACTTCGGCATCGTTCCGCGGATCGCTCTCGTCTCACACGCATCCGGCGGCAGTGCCTCGACGCAGTCCGCCGGCAAGGTTCGTGCGGCCATGGCGTTGCTCCGGTCGCGCGATCCCCTGATCGAGATCGACTGCGAGATTCCCGTCGAGATGGCGCTCGGGAAACGCAACGGTTACGGATCGAGTCTCAGCGGCGAGCCCAATCTGCTGGTGATGCCGAATCTGGATGCCGCCAGCATCACCTTCAATACGCTCAAGGTGGTGTCCGGCGATGGCGTCACGGTCGGACCGATTCTGCTCGGGACGGCACGGCCCGCCCATATCCTCAGCGCGACAACGACTGTGCGCGGCCTGGTGAACATGACGGCGCTCGCCGCGGTTCAAGCCGCGAGCATGAAAGCGTAGCCGCACGACATCGAACGATGTGCCGGCAGAACGAAATTGCTTCTGCCGGCGCCAATGGCCGTGCCAGAATGACGGAATGAGACTATACCTCGCCGCTCCGACCAACTCAGGTACCGCTGCACCGTGTCAACCTTCAACCAACCCGCCGGCGAACTTCGCCTTTTCAAGTATCACGCGCTTGGCAACAGCTATCTCATTCTCGATCCGCGCGACTGGCAGAACGAACCGGAACTGATCGAAACGCGTGGCGGGGTGCCGCAACCGGCATCGCGGCTGGTGCGGACGCTCTGCGACGAATGCTGGGGAATCGGCTCCAATGGGCTTTTGTTCGGCCCCATCGCGCCAACGGGTGCCGGCCATTTTCAGCTGAGGATCATCAATTCCGATGGCACCCCGGCGGGCTTCAGCGGCAACGGAGTCCGGATTTTTGCGGAGTATCTGCGCGACGCCGGTTATGCTCGGACAGGCGAACGGTTCAACGTCGAGATCATCGAAGACGCTCCCTCCGGCAACGCTACGCGCAATTTTGCCCCGGTCCATCTCGTGGGTGGCGACGATCTTCGCATCGATGTCACCATCCCGCAGGCGCCGCGATTCGGAATGGCCGCGATTGCCGCCAATGCGCAACTGGTCCATGCCAACGACGCCGCGGCATCGCGAACCGGAATTTCCTTCACCGTTGCGCCGCTGGCGGCCATCGGATCGCGGCTGACCGGCCGCACCGATGCCTGGCCGAGCAGCACCCTGCTCGACATTGGCAATCCACATTGTGTGACTTTCCTCGACTCCAAAGAGCCCCTGCCCGACCTCGCGACGCTGCATGCCGCCGACGATGCGTTGCGCAGCATCGCGTTTCGTCCGGACAACACGCGACGCGATCAAGCGGCCTTCGCCAATGGCAGCAATCTGCAATGGGCGCGCGTGCGAGATCGAGCGCATGTCGAACTAATGATCTACGAGCGTGGCGAAGGACCGACCATGGCCTCGGGGTCGAGCGCGTCCGCCGCTGCCAGCGCGGCATTTGCACGCGGACTCGTCGATGCGAAGGTCGATGTCATCATGCCGGGCGGGACGTTGACCATTCGGATCGACGGCACCTCCGACCGGATTAGTGCGGTCACGCTGTCCGGCTTCGCTACACGCGTGCTCGACGGCAAGGTCGATCGCCGCGCGCTTGCTGTCCGGCGAGACTAACTGCATCTCACCGGCGCAAAGCAACCGACATCAATGGCCGAGATAAGCCTCCTTGAGACGACCGTCCGCCTTCAGGGTCTCGACGTCGCCTTCGAAGGCAACGGCGCCAAGCTCCAGCACCGCCGCATTGTCGGCAATCTGCAACGCCTTCTTGGCATTCTGCTCGACCAGCAGCACCGTCAATCCCTTGTCGCGACAGATCTTGCCGACCATGTTGAAGATATCCGACACTGCGATCGGCATCAGGCCGACCGACGGTTCATCCAGCAACAGTAGCTTTGGCCGCGAGAGCAACGCCCGGCTCAGCGCGAGCATCTGCCCTTCGCCGCCGGACAGCGTGCCCGACGGCTGCTCGAAGCGCTTGCGCAAAATCGGGAAGAACGTGCACATCTCGTCGATGTCGGCATCCACTTCGGCGCGGTCGGTACGGTTGATCGCACCAATGCGGAGATTTTCTCCGACGGTGAATTCGGAAAACAGCCGCCGCCCTTCCGGCACGACGGCGATGCCTCGCCGCACCCGCTCATAGGTCGGCAAGGCCGAGATATCCTCACCCTCGAAATGGATCGAACCTGTGGTCTGGGCCAGGCCGAGGATGCTGCGCAACAATGTGGTCTTGCCGGCACCATTGGCGCCGAGCACGGAAAAGATCTTGCCCGCCGTCAGGTTCATCGAGACCGAGCGCAGCGCCTGCACGCGCCCATAATATGCGTTCACATTGTGAAGCTGGATCATCAGTCATCGTTCCCCAGGTAAGCCGCGATCACCCGCTCATCGTTTCTGACCGAGGCCGGCAATCCTTCAGCGATCTTCTGGCCGCGATCGAGCACGACGAGACGATCGCACAGATCCATGGTGATCTGCATGTTGTGTTCGATCAGCAGCACGGTCATGCCGTCGCGCCGCAACTCACGCACCAGATCGACCAGCGACGCGGCCTCCTTGTGGCTAAGGCCGGAGAACGACTCATCAAGCAGGATGAGCTTGGGTCGTAGCGCCAGCGCGCGCGCGATCTCGAGCCGGCGCAGCAAGCCGAGCGGCAGATTGCGTGCGGTCTCGTTCTGGTAGGGCAAAAGATGCGTCCGCGACAGCAATTCGCGGGCCTCATCGAGGTGAAGGCGACGCTGGTAGAGACCCAGCGAACGCACGAAATTCGTGCAGAAGCGAGAACCGATACCGGCCATGGCATTTTCCAGCACCGTTAACTCGCCGAAGGGGCGAACGATCTGGAACGTCCTGCCGATGCCAAGATGCGCAATGCGATGCGGCGCCATGCCACCGGTGTTGACGCCGTTGAATACAATCTGGCCGGACGACAGCGGAATCGCGCCGCTGACCAGATTGAAGAACGTCGTCTTGCCGGCGCCGTTGGGACCGATGACGCCGAGAATCTCTTGCGCATCGACACCGAACGACACCTGGTTGACTGCCGTCAGACCACCAAACTTCCGGGTTGCATCATGAATTTTGAGCATAGGATCGTCCGTTGGTGAAGAAGAGACGCAGGCTGTTCTTGGCACGCAGGAGCTGCAGCCAAACAAAGCTGTCGCTGCCGAGCAGGCCGCGCGGTTGATACAGCATCAGCAGAACCAGAACGCAGCCGTACATCAGGTTGCGGTAGTCCTGCACGAAGCGGATCAATTCCGGCAGCATCGTCAGCAGGCAGGCACCGAACACCGCGCCACGAATGGTGCCGATGCCACCGAATACCAGCATCACCAGCACGTAGATCGACGGCATGAACCCGAAGTCGTACGGCGAGATGAAGCGGATGAAGTGGGTGTAGATAACGCCGCCGAGACCGGCGAGCGCGGCACCGATCGTGAACGCATAGAGCTTGAAGCGCGCCGGATAGATGCCGATCACACTGGTTGCGTGCTCATCCTCGCGGACGCTTTCCAAGGCCAGTCCCAGCCATGACCGCTTGACGTACCAGCAGATGCCGATCGCAGCCGCGAGTGCCAGCAACGCAATGACGAGGTAGCCATTGTTGGTCAGCGGCACGCCGGCAAACGTCGCGCGCGGAATCCGGCTAATGCCGACCGGACCGCCGAAGTACGGCAGATAGACCAGTAGCGATTCGAAGACGAAGACAAGGCCGATGGTCAGCACCGCCAGTGAGTCTTCACGCACGCGTAGCGCCGGAAGTCCCGTCAGTGCGCCCATCATCGCGGCAGCGACGATGGCAAGCGGCATCGCGCTCCAGAAGCCGAAGCCGGCCTGCGTTGTCAGCATCGCCGACACGTAGGCACCAGTGCCCATGTAGACGCCGATACCGAGATTGAATTGACCGGCGAAACCGGTGATGACGTTGAGGCCGAGCGTCACGATGCTCCACACGGCCATCATGATCAAAATGGTGACTGTATAGTCGTCAAACACGGCTATGCCTTTCCTAACAGGCCCTGTGGACGGAACAGGATCAACAGGACCAACATGAACATCGCGATGCCTTCACGAGAAAGCGGCACGTCGGAATAGGTGGTGAAAATGGTTTCGGCGAAACCGAGCAGGAAGGCGGCGAGCGCTGCGCCCGGCAAGCTGCCGAAGCCGCCGATCACGATCAGAGCGAGGCCCTTGTAGCCGATCATGTCACCCATGTTGGTGTAGACGGCGTTGTAGAGCACCGAGACCATGATCGCGCCGAAGGCCGCAATGGCCGAACTCAGGAAGAAGACCGCCTGAATGCTGCGATCGACATTGATGCCCATCACCTTCGCGGTTTCGATGTCCTGCGCCACCGCGCGGATGCCGAAGCCGATATTGGTCTTCTGCATGATGAACCACAACAGTCCGAAGATTGCTGCGGTCCCGCCGATGATGGCGAAATCGACGCGCGGCACCGATAAGCCGGACATCGTCACTTGGCCGCTCAATGCCGGATAGTCAAATGCCATCTGGTATGGACCGGCGATGATGCGGAACAGATCGGAGAGGCAGATGAACAATCCGATGCTGGCGATCAGCGCGACAATGCGCGGCTTCGGCAGCATCGGCCGATAGATGAAGCGTTCGATCAACGCACCGAGCACACCGGTAATCAGCATCGACAGCACGAGCGCGATGAAGAAATTGTCGGTGACCTTGAAGAAATACAGGCCGAGGTAAGCGCCCGCGGCATAAACACCGGCGTGCGCGATGTGCAGGATGCGTAGCACGCCGTAGATCATCGCAAGGCCGACGGCGATCATGGCGTAGACCGAGCCGAGCGCAAGCGCGTTGACAATCTGTTGACTAATGACTGCGCCACTCATGCGCGTTCTCTCCCCATGGTCGCAAGGCCTTGGTGCATCGCTGGATCTCAAACTCGTGCTGTCGTTATTGTCGCCCGGCTCACGCGCCGTGCGTCGTCAAACGCTTAATTCCGCAGTGCGCGTCGCTTCTTCAAATCGTGCCGTAGTGGATTCCGAGAGATCCGAGCCAACGGCGATAGGCCTGGCCGAGACGGTCGGTGCGGTGATGCAGCTCCATGCGCAGGTCGAGCGGGATGCGCTCGGGGCGCTG
>MKVX01000012.1 GCA_001899255.1 Rhizobiales bacterium 62-47 | reverse complement strand
GCTCTGACTCACTTTTGATGCAGTTTGCGGGATGTCTGGCGCTTTGATTGGAGGAGAATCAGCGCCATGCAGCAGGCACTCCACCGCTCCAGTTTGGTGCCGCGTGGGTTTGTTGTAGAGAGTGCTTACTACGAGGGTGACAAGGCGATCGTTGTGGTTCGGGCTTCCGGAAGCTTCGGCCTGTGTCCATCTTGCGGAACGGCTTCCCGACGTGTCCATAGCCGCTATCGACGCCGCGTGACCGATCTGCCGCTCTCGGGGCGGATCGTCCAGCTCCTGGTGATCGCCCGCCGCTTCCGCTGTGACGCCGTCATATGCAGTCGCCAAATCTTCACCGAGCGCTTCGCCGAAGGCGTACTGGCGCCATCGGCGCGACGCACGGCAAGGCTGGACACCATCGTCCATCACCTCGGCCTGGCGCTTGGCGGTCGACCGGCAGCAGGCTTTGCAAAGCGGCTGATGGTGCCGGTAAGCAGAGATACGCTTCTTCGGGTGGTCCGGCGCCAAAGCCGTCCCCCAACTGACCCGCTCAGGGTTATCGGCATTGATGACTGGGCCTGGCGGCGCAATCACCGATACGCCAGCATTGTCTGCAACCTGGAGAGGCGTCGGGTGGCCACCCTGCTGCCGGATCGTGAACCAGCAACTGCACAAGCGTGGCTCGCTGCTCATCCCACGATCGCAATCGTCGCCCGTGATCGTGGTGGCGGATACGGCGAAGCCGCGGCCAAGGCGCTGCCGCATGCAGTACAGGTCGCCGATCGTTGGCATCTGATGGAGAACGCCAGTCGGGCTTTCCTCGAGGCCGTGCGCAAGTCGATGCGCCAGATCCGGACCGTGATCGGTGCGACCACGATCGACCCCAAGCTGCTCACAGCCGCCGAGCGTCTTCAGTATGAGGGCTATCTGCGCCGCGAGGAGACCAACGCGGCCATCCTGGCTCTGTCGAAGAACGGCATACCTATTAAGCAGATCATGCGTCAGACCGGCCATAGCAGGAAACTGGTGCGACAGGTGGTCCGCGGCGAACGTCACGACGTCTTCCGAACCCGACAAAGTTCCTTGGATCTATATTTACCATGGCTGGACGAGCAGTGGGCGTCCGGCTGCCGTAACGGGGCTGAACTTTGGCGTCGTTTAAAAGGACGGGGCTTCCGAGGCTCGCTCCGAGTCATCAGCGAGTGGGCAACCCGCAGACGACGGGCGGAAAGAGCCGACACACAAAACCTTCAGAGGATTCCGTCGGCCAGAACGATCGCGCGCCTCATGATAATCGGGCGGGACTTGCTCACGAAAGCAGAGACCGTGACGATCACGGCGATCGAAGCTGGCGTGCCAACCTTGGTCGAGGCACGCGAGATCATTGCCGAATTCCATCTGATGATCCGGCGCAAGACGGAGGCGGGTCTCACGACGTGGATAGAGCGCGCCCGCGCTAGTCTCGTCGCCTCGTTCGCCAGCGGCGTCGCAAGGGACGAAGCAGCAGTCCGGGCAGCAATCACTTTGCCCTGGTCTAACGGCCAGACCGAAGGTCAGATCACGCGCCTCAAGCTCGTCAAACGTCAGATGTACGGCCGCGGCAAACTCGATCTGCTTCAAGCGAGACTAATTGGCGCAGAATAATCGGAGCTGCACCAAGATTGC
>MKVX01000011.1 GCA_001899255.1 Rhizobiales bacterium 62-47 | reverse complement strand
CATGCCGGGCCACATGAACGTGCTCTTGGCGGAAGCCAACGTTCCCTACGACGAGGTGTTCGAACTCGAGGACATCAACTCGGAGTTCGCGCAGGCCGACGTGGCCTTCGTGATCGGCGCCAACGACGTCACCAACCCGGCGGCGGAAGAGGACAAGACCTCGCCGATCTACGGCATGCCGGTGCTGCAGGTGTGGAAGGCCGGCACGGTGATGTTCATCAAGCGCTCGCTGGCCTCGGGCTACGCCGGCATCGACAACCCGTTGTTCTACCGCGACAACACCATGATGCTGCTCGGCGACGCCAAGAAAATGACCGAGAACATCGTCAAGGGCATGTAGGCGCACATCGCGCCGCCGCCGCGCCACCCGCGCGCGGCGCAGCGCCGACACCAACACCAACACCCGACGGCCGGCCCGGACACCCCGCGCCGGCCGTTCTGTCTTACGAACGCAGCCAGATCACGTCGCACTGATGGGGATCGAGTTGCGCTGACTTTTGACGGATTTCCCATACTGCAACGCGCGCAAAAAAATGTCCCCGGAGTCTGAACCCGGGGACCAAGTTGGAGGAGACTCGTTTGCGATAGCGGAGCCCGCTATCGCATGATTGTCGTGCGGGAGCAGAGTTGCCCCGCGGCCTTAATGGCGGGCCGCATCCGATTCAGCTTCGATCAGCTTGTCGACCATGCGCCGCATTTTCATCGGTGCGGCGTCGATGCCGAGAATGATCCGCTTGAAGTCCGGATCGCGTTCTTCTTCGAGCTGAATACGTTCGAGGATGACCTTGTCTTCCTTGAAAGCCATGTCGAGGCTTGCGGTGAGCTCGGCATCCATGTCCTGCTCGTCGGTGCGGAAGTTGCGCACGTGGAACCAATGCTGGAGCACGGTGCGTTCATCGACCGGCAGGAGTACGTGGCAGGCGTGCATCTGCACGCCTTCGTGGCGCTTCTCCATGTCCGGGATGCTTCCCGGAGGGCAGGATCCCATGTCGATCGCGAAATAGCAGGGAGTCGAGTAGTTATAGTAGTGCCAGCGATCGACGTTTCCGTTCAGTTTGCCGAACTTCTGGAAGAGCGGAATGACGGGTCCGTTGCGGATCCAGCGCCAGACGGTGATTTCGTTGTTCCGGTATTCGTTGTTGACCGGGACAGTGGCGCCAGCCGGCGTTCCGAGCGTCGTCGTATGCACGAAGGTCACGTGCGCGGGATCGAGCAGGTTGTCGCACAGGCTCAGATAGTTGCATTCGATACGCAGCGTATCGCCCTGCACGGCGTGCCAGCCTTCCTGGTCGTACTGCGGAAGATGGAAGATCTTCTTCGGATCGGCGTTCTTCGGATCGCCCATATAGAGCCAGACGAGGCCATACTTGACCTGAACCGGAAACGACCGGACCAGGGCGCTGCCGGGGATGATGTCCTGACCGGGAATCAACACGCACTTGCCGCTGCAGTCGAATGTCATGCCATGGTAGCCGCACTCGATGTTGTCGCCCTTGAGCTTGCCGAGCGATAGCGGTGCAAGTCGATGCGGGCAAGCATCCTGAAGTGCTGCAATGCTGCCGTTCTCGAGCCGATAGATGACTATCGGTTCTTCGAGCACGACGTGTCGTGTCAGTTCCCGGCTGACACGATCGGCCCAAACGACGGGATACCACGCTTCCTTGATGTATTTCATTCCTGGCCTCCTGTAGAAATCAAAGTGATGAACAAGCTCTGTGTTTGATGATCAGTGGTAGTAGGCGCCACCATCGACGACCAAGGTCTGGCCGGTGATGAACGCTGAGTGCGGTCCGGCGAAAAACGTCACCGCGCCAACGACGTCGGCAGGCAGCATGTCGCGCTTGAGCGCGCGGCCGCGCACGGAGAAGCCGGAGACTGTGCTGGCGAGTTCGGGATTGTTGTGAACGCCGTCGCTCAAGGTGAACCCCGGAGCGACACTGTTGACCTGGATGCCGTGTTCGCCGAGTTCGGTCGCAAGCGTGCGCGTCATCGACACGATGGCCCCCTTGGAGGCCACGTAGTGCAGCATTCCGGGATTGCCCTTGAACGCCACGCCCGATGAAATGCTGATGATTCGGCCAGACGATTGCTTCTTGAACGTCGGCAGCACTGCTTTGCAGCACAGGAATTGTCCGATGACGTTGACGTCGAGCATCTTGCGCCAGTCGGCGACGGTCAGTTGCTCGAAAGGCTTGAGCGACAGCGACGAATAGATCGCAGCATTGTTGACGAGAACGTCGATGCCGCCAAACGCGTCAAGCGCGGCAATGGCCATCCGCTGCGTATCGTCTTCGCTGGACACATCAGCATCGACATGCGCGACTTTGTGGCCCTTGGCACGCAGCTTGTCCGCCGCAGCCGCACCGCCCTTCAGATCGGCGATGACGATCGACGCGCCTTGCGCGGCCAGTGCCTCGCAAATTGCGTAACCGATGCCCATTGCGCCGCCAGTGACAATGGCCACCTTGCCTGCGAGGTCCATATCCTATTCTCCTGTTGCGAAAAGTGTGAGTGCGGGGATGTAGCAGCCGCGCCCGATGGGTGAAGCCGCGCCGTCCTTGTCGAGGATGGCGAGATTGATGATCGGACTGATGCCGGTGCGGCGGATGAGCGCGGGGTCAACAATTCCGGTTGAGGGATCGACTATGCGGGTACGCCGCTCCTCTACGTCGCGCGGCAACGCGTGGGACCATTCCGCGAGCAATAATGGAGCATGGCCGATCGATTGGCCGCCGAAACCGCAGATGTCGACGATAGCGCTATCGCCAATGGCGCCGAGCGCGTTCGCCGCGCGATCGGGCTGAAAGTATTTGCCGTTCGGCGGGGGCGCCGGCGTGGTTCGCCACGTGGTTTCGTTCGCGCGACGCCATCCAAATTCGATGCCGTTCCCGCCAATAGCGCCAATAGTGGCGTGGCTCGTGCGGAGCTTCCAGCCCGCCCACGCCATCCAGATGCCGAGAACGAACCCGGCATTGCCGAGAAGTTGCGCCTTTATTTGTGGCGGTAGGGGTTCCAGCGACTCGACAAACAACGCGTTACCAGCCGCAGTGATCGCGTGGCAATCATCGCCTCGCTGTAGGGCCGATGTCATGATGGTTTCGACGTCGGAAACATTCGCAAGCAGCGGATTGATAATGTGCGCGGCTTCAGCGCACCAATCGCGCGCCCGCGCGATGCATTCCGGATCGTCGGATCCAAAGCGCAATGCTGGCGGTGGACCTTCGCCGACCGGTGAATAAAACAGATTTTCGTCGTCGCCGACTTCGAAACACCACATCGATGGCGCCACCACCATCGAGAGCGGAACTGCGATGCCGTGATCCTGTGCTGGCGCGAGTTTCAGCGCGCCGGATTGCAGCATGCGCCGTCCCGCATCGAGATTCTCGGCGAAGCCGCCGATCACGGCCGCCTGCGCTGCGGCAATGGTGACCGCCTGGGGTGGTGCGCTGCGATAGGGGGGGCCCGCATGAAACAAGGTTTGCGCGGGAAGGTCCGGTCTTGCATGATCGAGGCGGACGAGGCGACGGAGGCGCGGCAGTTTCTTGGTCATTCTTGTTTCACCTCATCGCGCGCGTGGCGCTCTGACATGGTTTCCGTGACAATCTTCCGGAGCGCTTATGTCCCGATTTGTCGGTCCTGGCGCTTGGCGGACGTGTCGTCCGGCCCAAAGTCATCCTATCAATAGCACGATAGATATAATCTAATCAAGCGCCCCTGCTGAATTTGGCCGCAAATGCGCTAATTTTGGACAATTAGATTATTTCTATTGAAAGCCAATCATCCTATAGTTATGTTGATAGGGTGAATTAGTCAAAGTGATGCGTCGCCGTTCCGGCGGGGCTTAGGGAAAACGCAGGAGAAGGTGAGATGAAATCGTCTTGGCCACAGATTGCCGCTGCAATCGTGACTGCCTGTCTCGGGACGAGCGCGTTAGCGCAGGACGCGACAATCAAAATCGGCGTCAATCAGCCGTTGACCGGAGTCGTTGCGGCATCCGGAAATATGGTGACGGCAGGCACGAAGCTGGCTGCTGAAGAAATCAATGCCAATGGCGGCATTCTCGGAAAGAAGATCCAGCTCGTTATCGAGGATAACAAGAGCAATCCGACTGAAGCCGCGGGCGTTGCCGAGAAGCTGATCACCAGCGACAAGGTTCCCGCCATGATCGGCGCGTGGAGCTCGACCTATACTCTCGCGGTGATGCCGAAGCTGCTCGAGTATAAGGTGCCGATGATCGTTGAGACCTCGAGCGCCGACAAGATCACGACGTCCGGCAATCCTTATGTCTTCCGCATCAGCCCGACCAACGGTACCGAAGCCAAGAGCTTCACGCGATTCGTTGATCAGCTCGGCATCAAGAAGGCAGACTTCCTGGTGGTGAATAACGACTGGGGTCTGGGTGCAGCCGCGGAATTCGGCAAGATGCTCAAGGAAAAGGGCGTCACCGTCAACAAGTCGCTGAACATGGACGCCGCTGCGCAGGATCTCTCCGCTCAGTTGTCGTCGATCAAGGGGACCGACAGCGACACGCTGTTCATCACGACGAGCGTCGAGCAGATGACCTTGTTGCTGAAGCAAGCTCAGGCCCTCGGCATGAAGCGCAAGGTTGTCACGACTGGCGGCACGCTACCGGATCAGTTGATCGCTCAGGCCGGCACTGCCGCCAACGACACCTACCACGAAGCCATGTTCGCGCCGTGGTTCCCGGACACCTCTGCCGATCCTGCGGTCGCACGGCGGTTCATTGCCGCTTGGGGCAAGGCCGGATTGCCAGCAGCCGGTATGCCGGAAGGTGCGCGCGGCTATGACGCGGTTCGCATCCTCGCCAAGGCTATCGAGAAGGCTGGTGTGGCGGAGCCGGAGAAGATCCGTGCGGCGCTGTGGGAAGTGAGCTATCCCGGCCTTACCGGCAACATCAAGTTCGAGAAGGTTGGCCCTGCCGGCAAGGAGAGTGGCCAGAGCCCGGCGAGCACGCACCTCGTCAAGATCGAGGATGGCAAGGTGACGCTGGTCAGCAAGTAAGCTGAACTGCATTCAATGAAGAACGGCGGCGCTGTCATCACAGCGCCGCCGTTTGTTTTGCATGATTGCAACGTGAAACCAAACCGCCTTGGACACGCGATCCGAATCGAGTGAGATCGTCATTAATTTGGCAGGCTGGCGGGATCGCCAACGAACGAGCATCGATCGCCGTCATAACGGCTTCAGTCGGCAGGATAGGTAGCGCCGATATATCCGCAACGTCGGTTGCTTATCGTTTCAAAATTGCTGAACGGATCACGTGCTACTTGGCGCGCAGCGTGGCAAGATTGAACGAGGGGTCGTTGACTTGCTCGACAGTGGGAGAGACTTCACCGCCAATGATCTGGCGCGCAAGCATATGATCCTTGGCGGCATTGATCGAATCGACCGCGATGAGACGTCCGGCACGAAAATGGAAGATCGAGAACGAATGTCCGGTCATGTCGCCGCGCACGACGTGCGAATCCGCGCCACGTGACAGGCCCGCGATCTGCAATTTGATGTCGTATTGATCCGACCAGAACCAGGGTGTCGCGACGAACGGCTTCCTGGTGCCAAGCAAGGCAAGCGCCGCAGCGCGGCCTTGCTCGACGGCGTTCTGCACCGACTCCAGCCGCAACAGGGTGCCATCGGATAGTCGCCGTACCGTGCAGTCGCCTGCGGCGACGATGTTCGGGGCGGAAGTACAACCGCAGTCGTCGACCAGAATCCCGTTATCGCATGCGATGCCGGCAGCCTGTGCCAGTTCGTCGTTGGGGCGAACGCCGATCCCAGCCACGGCGAGACCGGCAACGAAGCTGCGTCCGTCCGCAAGCTGGATTGTCGTTGCGCCGTCGGAGGTTGCGTCGATGCTTGCAATTCGCGCATCGAAAACCAGATGGGCGCCGTGCGAGAGATGCAACTGCGCGTACCAGTCGGATAGTTCGCGCGTGAATGCGCGTTCAAGCAGGCGCGGCGCAGCTTCGAGGACAGTGACCGCAATACCGAGCTTTCGCGCGCTCGCGGCGATCTCCAAGCCGATGAAACCGCCGCCGATCACGATCAATGGCAGCTCTCGCTCGGCGCAGTCCTTGAGACCTAGCGCGATCCGGTCGGCATCTTCGCGCGAACGCAGTACACGGATGGCATCGCCAGCCGCGCCGTTATGCGGAAGCCTGCGCGGCGTTGCGCCGGTCGCCAGCATCAAGCCGGTATAGGCGAGACGATCGCCACCATGCAGCAATACCGAGCGGTCTTCGATATCGATCGCCGACACGCGCACTCCGGCACGAAAGTCGATGTTCTTGCGCTCGAGTACCGAAACGTCGCGTATCGACAATTGGCCCGGGTTCAACTCGTCCGTCAGCCAGGCTTTTGACAGCGGCGGCCGATGATAGGGCGGGTGTGGTTCGTTGCCGAGCAGCGTGATTCGCCCGTCGAACGCGTTGCTCCGCAATGTTTCTGCTGCCTGGAGGCCTGCTTGTCCCGCACCAACAATGACAATGTGGGGATCGCTTTGGGTCAAGTCTGGCACTCGGGTATGGTGATGGTCAGGCCGGCGAGCTCGGGTGTCGCCTTGATCTGGCATGACAGCCGGCTATTGGGACGTCGCTCGGCCTTGACACCGTCCAGCAGTTCGATTTCGTCCTCGCTTGGCGGCAGCACTTCGGCCAGCCGCTCGGGATCGACATAGACGTGGCAGGTTGCGCAAACGCAGGAGCCACCGCATTCAGCGACAATGCCGTCGACGCCGTTGGTGACGGCGGCTTGCATCAGGCTCCAACCTTCGGGAACATTGAGCTCGGTGGAGGATCCCGAGGGCTCGACGAACGTAATTTGCACCATGGCTCAAATATCCGGCTATCATCCTAACGATAGGATGATAGCCCGAATATAGACGCGGTGCAACCCTGCAATTGCCAATCACGCTATAAAAACAATCGTATTCCGATGCGGCCATGAGCAGGGGCCGTGGACGACTCGGGAGGTGTGGACATTTGCGCCGAGGTCGTGTGCTTGTCTCCAGAGCCGTTTCGCGCGTGTGAGTCTCACGGAGCAATTTTGTCGGAAACCCGGCTGGAAATTCCTCTAATTATCTATCATACTACAAATAGCACAATATGAGTTGGCCGGCATGGACGGCCGAGTCGATCGGATAGATCGCGGAGATTGCATATGACTGAACAGGGCGTTGGCGCATCATTGCTTCGCAGGGAGGATGATCGCTTCCTCCGTGGTCGTGGCCAGTACGTCGCGGATGTTCGGTTGCCCGGTATCAAGGACGTTGCATTCGTTCGCTCGCCGCTTGCTCATGCACGCGTCGGTGAAATCCGCATTCCCGAGGCGTTCAGCGGCCGCGTGTTCACGGCGGCGGACATCAAGGACGTCAAGCCGATCGTCGCAGTGTCCGGCCTTCCGGGATTCAAGAAGTCCGAGCAACCGGTTCTAGCCTACGAGAAAGTCCGCCAGGTCGGCGAACTGCTCGCGTTTTGCGTCGGTGACACGCGCGCCCAGGCCGAAGATGCCGCCGCTGCGGTCGAAGTCGATCTCGAAGAACTACCCGCCGTACACGACATGTTGGCGGCGAAGTTACCCGGCGCGCCGCTGGTTCACGAGCATTGGGGCGACAACGTCTTCCTGGAGTCGATGGTCGACATCAACATGGAGGCGGCATACGACGCGCCAATCAAGGTAACGCGCGAGATTTCCACCGCGCGCCAGTGCATGGCGCCGATGGAAGGGCGTGCCACCGTTGCCTATTGGGATCATCGGGCCGAGCAACTGGTGCTCTACACCGGCAGCCAGCAGCCGCACATCGTGCGCCAGGGCCTTGCTGAAGTTCTTGGGCTCGATCAGGTCCAGATACGCGTCATATCGCCAGACGTCGGCGGCGGCTTCGGTTACAAGGCCATCCTGTTGCCGGAGGATATCTGCCTCAGCTGGCTGGCGATGCGCTGCGGCCATCCGGTGCGCTGGACCGAGGATCGCCGCGAGCACCTGATCGCCAGCGCGAACTGCCGCGAACACCACTACATCATCACCGCTTATGCCGACCGTGACGGTAAATTGCGCGGCGTCGAGTGCGAAGCGACCGTCGATTCCGGTGCCTATTCGTCCTATCCGTTCTCCGCCTGTCTCGAGGCAGCGCAGGTCGCGAGCATTCTGCCGGGGCCGTATGATTTTCCGTCGTATCGTTGCCGCACCTGGTCGGTGGCCACTAACAAGTGTCCGATTTTGCCGTATCGCGGCGTGGCCCGAACGGGAGTCTGCTACGCCATCGAGCTGATGATGGATGCGATCGCGCGCGAAGTGGGTCTTGAACCCTTTGAGGTGCGTCTGAAGAATCTGGTGCGGCCCGAACAGATGCCGTTCGACAACATTACCAAGAAGCACTTCGACAGCGGCGATTATCCCGAGGCGCTGCGGCAAGCTTTGGACAAGATCGATCTTCCCGCTCTCCGCGCGCGACAGAAGGCCGGTGAGCCGGATGGCCGTCTGCTTGGCGTCGGCGTATCGATCTATTGCGAACAGGGTGCGCACGGCACGTCGGTCTACGCTGGATGGGGTATTCCGATGGTGCCCGGACACGAACAGGCAACTGTTCGCATGACTCCCGATGGCGGACTCGAAGTGCGCGTGGGCGTTCACTCGCACGGACAAAGCATGGAAACCACGCTTCCCCAGGTCGCGCACGAAATTCTCGGCATCGAGACATCGAAGATCAAGCTTGTGCACGGCGATACAGAGTACACGCCGTTCTCGACCGGAAGCTGGGGCTCGCGTTGCGCCGTCATGGCGGGCGGTGCAGTCGCTGCCGCGTCGCGCGAGGTCGCACGGCTGGCGAAGGGCATCGGCGCGCATCTTTTGCAGACGGATGTCGAGCATGTCGAGTTGGTCAATGGCGTCGTCGTTGGGCCGTCCGGCAGCGTCACGATGCGGGAAATTGCGCACACCTGGTATCGGCGTCCGCAGGATCTTCCGGCATCGGTCGATCCGCGCGGATTGGAAGCAACGATTGGCCATAAGCCGGTTCGCGATTCCGGAACGTTCAGTTACGCCGCGCATATCGCCGTCGTGGCGGTCGATCCCGAAATCGGTGACATCGAGATACTGGACTATGTCATCGTCGAAGATGGCGGCAAGCTGATTAATCCGATGGTCGTCGATGGTCAGATCTACGGCGGCCTCGCACAGGGCATCGGGACTGCGCTGTATGAAGAGATGAATTTCGATGCGTCCGGTCAACCGCTGGCGTCGACGTTCGCGGATTATCTGTTGCCGGGGCCGACCGAAGTGCCGGCGCCGAAGCTTGGCCACATGGAAACGCTCGCGCCCTATACAGAATTCGGCGTCAAGGGCATCGGAGAGGGCGGGGCTATTGCTCCTCCGGGCGCGATTGGGAATGCCGTCAACGATGCACTCAAGTCGTTGGGCGTAGAACTGCTGCACTCGCCGATGACGCCACGCCGCGTCATGGAAGGCATCGAGGCCGCCAAGCGCAATCGAGAGTCGCAGATTCCCGCTTAAGCCTGTGATCTGGTTCGATGCGCACGGCAATGCCGGGTGCATCGATCCTGGCGTCGGAAGCTCCGCTGTTGAGCAAACGTCCCGTCACGGCATCCGTGCGAAAGTTCTGCGATATTGCCGCTTCGCGTAGCGCCGGGAATTCCCCGACCATCCGCCGAGTTGGAAGTGCCCGCTGTCCCCACTCGCCCATTGCGCGCCGGAGATGAGTCCGCAGGAATTTGCGATGTCGATCTCACTCCGCGGCATGCGCGGTCGCGTCACGTTGCGGGCATATTGATTGATATCCAGTGCCAGCCCCGCGGGATGCAGGCTCTGCCTGCGGCTGCCGTGGCGTCGATATCCGCCCATGAAGTGGATGCGATAGCCGGTTTCTTCGAGCTTATTGACGAGACACTGAAAAGGACCAGCGGCGCGGTCCGCCACTTTGGCTGTTGCGCCCGAAGACGCGCGGATTGTTGCGGCATGCGCGGACGGTGCCAGCGTACAAATAGACGCGGCGACAATAATAGGTCGGATCATAAAACCTCATAAAAAGTCCCGCCAGTAACACACAGCGCCGCACAGCGGAGTATGTTCGCTGGCGGACGCTGAGGCTTGGCACCGGGCCGAATATTTCCCGGCATTCATGTGTCTTTGGGCGATGCAATTCGTTCAAATTGCAACCGACTTCCCGCATTAAGGTTGATTGCGTGAGGGAGTTTTGTGCCGCGCTCAATGCTGGGCGCCGGAGAAGTCGCATCCAGGTTGGCGGTGCCCGTCATCTATGGGAGGGATGTCGCGCAACAGAACCGCCAGCACCACAAGCGACGGTGTCCACGCGAGCATCGCCCCGAACAACATGGCCTGCAGCGTCGTCATTGACCCTCTCCTGATACACGCCAGAGAACTGTCACCTCAATCAACACCTCGATCGCTATAAAGTTCCTGCGGACGAAGCCGGTTCCACGAGCCCTCCTGCCGGAGATGGCCCTTCGATCGCTCGATCCCCGGTTGCGGATGGCGCGGTAGCAGGAGTCCTCGCGAGCAGAGGTTGACAGACAGCGGTGCGCTCGTCATTCCAAAGGCACCTTATGGGTGGTTGCCCGTCGCGGGCACCGACAATGCCCGGCTTCTTGTGGTAATTGTATTCCAAAATCCGACGGAGAACCTTGTTGACGATTGCCGATACCCTTGCCAGCGCGCCAGCGGTCGCGCGCCGTGGTCCCTGCGCCGATGGCGAGGGAATCGCTTTGCAGGGCGTCGAGGTTTATCGGGCCGATCGTCGCGTGCTGGCGATCTCCGATCTGTCGCTTCAGGAACGACGCATTGGTCTGATTGGAAATAACGGCTCGGGCAAAAGCACGCTGCTGCGTCTGATGAATGGGCTGTTGTTGCCGACGCACGGTCAGGTGACGGTGAGGGGACTTGAATCCAGGCGTCACCGCAAGCGATTGCCTGCCGAAGTCGGCTTCGTGTTTCAGAATCCAGATCATCAGCTGATTTTCCCGACCGTGGGTGAGGAGATCGCGTTCGGTCTGGTCGAGCGCGGGTCGACGCCGGTTGCGGCCGCCGCCAAGGCGCGCGCCATCCTCGATGAGCACGGCTGTTCCGGCTGGGAAGATCGCGCCGTTGCGACCCTGTCGGGCGGCCAACGTCAACTTGTCTGCGTTCTGGCGGTGATTGCGCCGGAACCGCCGATCGTGCTGTTCGACGAGCCGTTCGCCAGCCTCGATCTGCCGACGCGCATGGCGTTCGCGCGGCGTCTGCAAGCGTTGCCGCAACAGATTGTCATGGCCAGCCACGATTTCACGTTGTTCGACAACTTCGATCGTGTGATCTGGCTCGACGACGGGGCCATCCGCGCCGATGGCCCGCCCGCCGAGATACTGCCGGACTATTTGGCTTTCGCGCGGACGTCGGCCGGTATCGGAGGCGAGGCATGATCGGCGGCTACGCCACGCGCCGCACCTGGCTGCATCGCGTGCCGGCAGGCACCAAGTTGATCGCGCTAATGGCATGTAGTCTCGCTCTGTTGTCGGTCACCGACCTGCGCATTCTTGTCGTGGTGCTTGCCCTGATTGGCGCGGTCTATCTGCAATTTGGCCGCGAAGGTTGGCTTCGTTTGCGCGCGCTGCGTCCGCTCGTGCTGCTGCTCGCCATCGTTGGTGCGTTCCAGGCCTATGCCACGGGCTGGGCAGGCGGCATCGCGCTGATAGTCCGGCTGCTGGCGATGATCCTGCTGGCCGATCTGGTGACCATGACCACCACCATGAGCGCGCTGATGGACGCAATGGCGCCGGTCCTTCGCGCAGTGTGTCCACGTTCGGTCAATCATCGCAAGATATCGCTGGCGGTCGCGCTGGTGTTGCGCTTCGTCCCGGTGTTGTTGGCGCAATGGCAGGCGCGTCAGGAAGCCTGGCAAGCACGAACTAATCGGCGCGTGCCGCCGCGTCTCATCGCTGCGTTCGTTGCCGAAACATTGCAGCTCGCCGATCATGTGGCCGAGGCGCTCGACGCGCGCGGCTTCGATGCATCGCCGACACCAAGAAACTAGAGAGCCAATCGAAGAGGTCATATGGATTCCCGTGCCATTGTTCGCATCGCGTTGCTGGCGGCTGTAATTGCCGTGCTTGGCTTGTTGCCGAGCATTGCCTTGCCGATCGCAGGCGGAGTGCCCATCACCGCGCAGACGCTCGGCGTGATGCTGGCGGGTATCGTACTCGGCCCGCGCCACGGTGCCCTCGCAGTGCTGCTGTTTCTGGCGGTGGTCGCGCTCGGCGCGCCGCTGCTTGCCGGTGGCCGAGGCGGTCTCGGCGTCTTCTTCGGGCCGTCGGTCGGCTTCCTGATCGGCTTCGTTCCAGCGGCGTATGTCACCGGTGCCGTCATGGCGCGTGTCCGTCGGTTGCCGGTGTTTGCGGCAGCGTTGATAGCTGCGATCGGCGGCGGCATCGTGGTCGAGTATCTGTTCGGGATCTGCGGTCTGATGTTGATGACGAAGATGGATCTGCTGCACGCGGTGATGGCCTCGGCGGTCTTCATCCCGGGTGACCTTTTGAAGGCGCTGGCGACCGCCTTCGTGGCCGAGGCATCCCATCGCACGTATCCTGCGGCTATCGCGAGCCGCGCATGAATGTCGCCGGGGCGTTGACGCAACACGCGCGCCGCACCCCTGACCGCCCGGCGATCGCGTGTGACGGCGATCAGGTCTGCTGGCAAGCGCTCGCTCAGGCCGTCGAACGCATCGCGGCGCATCTTGCCGCGACGGTGCCGGCCGGACGCGGCGTCGCGCTGCATCTCCCCAATGGTCCGGCATCGGCGCTGTTGTTCCTGGCTGCCTGCCGCGCGGGACGCGAAGCGCAAATCCTCGATCCCGAGTGGCCGCTGCAGACAACCCGAACGGTCATCGCGGAACTTCGTCCCGGTGTTGTCGTCACGACGGATGCGAGCCTTTGCTACGAACCGTTTTGGCGCATCGCACCGGACGTGACATTCGCGAACGTCGCCGACGCCGTTGCCGCGCCTCGCACGTTCAGTCCCGCCGCCGAGCCGGATGAGTTGCAGCCGTTTTATGTCGGCTTTACATCCGGATCGACCGGCATGCCGAAGGGATTTCGCCGGCATCACCGCTCCTGGCTCGCCAGCTTTGGTGCCGGCGATCTTGAATTCGATATCGGTCCCGACGATGTCGTGCTGGCGCCCGGAACGTTGACGCATTCGCTGTTTCTCTATGCGCTCGCTCACGGCTTGCACGTCGGCGCAACGGTGGTGTTGAGCCGGCAATTCAAACCCACTGCCGTCAATCGCAGCATTCAGGCGCACGGCGCGACCGTTATTTACGGAGTACCGGCGCAGATCGAAACCATGGTCGATGCGGCCGAACGCATCCATGCGTCGCCATTCGAGACCGTGCGCTGGGTGTTGTCGTCCGGCGCTAAATGGAAAACAGGTCTGGCTGAGCGGCTGCGGCGGCAATTTCCCTCGGCGCGCTTCGCGGAATTTTACGGCGCGTCGGAATTGAGCTTCACCACAGTCGCGAAGGACGATGAAGATGTGCCGCCGGAGTCGGTCGGCAGGGCGTTTGCCGATGTCGTCATCACCATTCGCGATCATCGTGGCGATCTCCTTGCACCCGGCGAAGCGGGACTGGTGTTTGTCGAGAGCCCATTCCTGTTCATGAATTACGCCTGCGGTAGTGGCGCGGCGTTGCCGCGCGTCGGCAATGCGGTGTCGGTGGGTGACATCGGAGTGCTGGATGCGCGCGGCTTTCTTCGCCTGGTGGGCCGCGCCAGTCGAATGATCATCTCGGCCGGCAAGAACGTGCATCCGGAAGAAATCGAGCGCGTGCTGGAATCGCATGCCAATGTCAGTGCCGCCGCCGTGCTGGGTGTTGCCGATGCTCTGCGAGGCGAGCGACTGGTTGCACTGCTCCGGCCGCGCTGTGGTAGGGTGCTGGAGCGTGCGTCGCTGATCGCGCATGCGCGCTTGAGCTTGCCGCTGTATAAGGTGCCGCGCCGATATGCCGTTCCGCACGCCTGGCCGATGACGCGATCCGGCAAAACCGATTTCCAGGCGCTGGCTCGACTATGGGCCGATGGCGCGTATGAGGAACTGACGTGAGCGCGGCCTACATCGTTGCCGCACGTCGCACCGCGGTGGCGCCGCGCCACGGCGCGTTCAAGGCGGTTGAAGTGGCGCAGTTGGCTGAGGTGCCGATCCGTGCGGTGCTGGACGATGTCGATATGCGGCCCGAGGCCGTCGACGAAGTGATCCTCGGCAATGCGCTGTACGGCGGCGGCAATCCGGCGCGCGTCGCCGCGTTGCAGGCCGGCCTGCCGCAAATCGTACCGGCGATCACCGTCGATAGTCAGTGCTGCGCCGGTCTCGATGCCATCATGTTCGCGGCCGAACGCATCGCGTTCGGTTCGGCTCATGCCGTCATCGCCGGCGGCGTCGAGAGCTTCAGCCGCTCGCCGCTGCGGTTGCGCAGGCCAAGGCATCCGGATGAACCGCCCGAGCCGTATACACGGCCGCCGTTCACGCCGTGGCCCGAGCGCGATCCCGAGATGATTGCCGCTGCGGCCGATCTGGCGCAGGCATTCGGCATCACGCGGGCGGCGCAGGAGGCGTTTGCGATCGACAGTCATCGCAAGGCCCTCGCGCACATCGCCGGAGCGGCGGAGATTGCCGATGTCGCGGGTTTGCAAGCGGATGCGTTTGCGCGGGCGTTGGCGCCATCGCTGTGCCGCCGCCTGCCGGTCCTGGCGGGCAATCCGATGCACGGCGTGACGTCGGCGACGGTCGCCGTCGAAGCCGATGCGGCTGCGGTTGTGCTGGTCGTTTCCGAAACCAGACTGCGCGAACTGAAATGCGCGCGACCGTTGCGCATCATTGGCGCGGTGCGTCGCGGTGACGATCCGACAATGCCCGGCACCGCGCCGATTGCCGCCGCGCAGGCGCTGCTGCAAAGCCATGGCATTGCGGCCAGCGATATCGTAGTGGCGGAAATCATGGAAGCCTTCGCGGTGCAGGCGATGGCCTGCATCGCAGGCATCGGGCTGGCGACGGAAGCCGTCAATCGCGGCGGCGGCGCGCTGGCGCGCGGCCATCCGATCGGCGCGTCCGGCGCCATTCTCGCCGTGCGGCTGTGGCATGAGATGTCGAACGCGAAAACCGGAACCAAAGGACTGGCGGCGATTGCTGCCGCTGGCGGTTTGGGCAGCGCGTTGCTGGTGGCGAACTGAGCAAGGAGATCGCGGTGGCAGACGATCCGCAAGCACAGCACCTCTCGGCGCGAGGGCCGCTTCGCGTCGACCATGCGCTCGATCTCGCGACCCATGTCGATACCGACCTGCCGCTGGGCGAGTGGACGCATGTGACGCAGCCGCAGATCGATCGGTTCGTCGCGCTGACCAACGATCCGAACTGGATTCATACCGACGCCGGACGGATGGCCAGCACCTATAACGGCGCAGCGACCATCGTGCCGGGGCAACTGCTGTTGTCGCTGCTGCCGGGCCTGCTGCGCGATGTCTACGTTGTCGGCAAAGGGCGCGGGCTGGTTGCTGGAATGCGCGCGGTGCGTTTCCGCAAACCCGTGCATCCCGGCGACGACTTCCGTCTCCACGCGCGCCTGATCCTGGTGCAGCAAAATCCCGCCTTCGTTCGGGTCGAGACCGCATGTCGCCTCCAACTGAAAAGCGGACAGAGCGCGGTCACCGCGCAGCGCACCGATATCTTCTACGCTGATTGATATTGCCGGCCGGCATAGCGGACACGCACTCGCAGTCTCGCGCCTCGCGGGAGGCCGAGTTGTGCCGCCGGGCTTCGGGCGGGAGGCCCCCGGTGCCGGCACCGGTTCGTCCCGCACGGCGAGGCGTGAGGGGCGGAGGCGCGCCGAAAGGCGCAAGGGTGGTGCTTGTCGCGATCCGCTTTCGCCCTGCGAGAGGCGAAGGCAAACCGCGCGACGCCTGTCGGCGCGCCCACCGCGGCGATTATGGGCCTCGGGACCGTGCTTCCGGGCACAGGCGCGAGCCACACGCTCGCCGATCCGGCGGGCTTTCCCCGCCTTCGCCTGTGCCGCGTCCAGCCATCGCGTGGCAGAGCCTCGTAGTAGGCCCGGACGGCGACCCGAGGCCTCCCGGACGCCATGCTTGCGAGGCACGCGCGCGGGACGCCGCATCCGCCGGCGTGGGGTTGACCCCCATTCCGGCCAGCATAAGCGCACCAGCGCGGGGCTTGCCCACTCCGGCCGGCTTACGCTCTGTCCCACTTCAAGACGCCTCTAGAAGCGCCCCTCGTGAACAGGACAGCGCCGATGATAAGCGAGGTTCGGCGACCGGGGATAAGGAATCGGATGATTTTTTCATCGCGGGCACGGCCGATGATCGACGGCCGCAAGCAATGCCCTCGGTGCCGGGCGCCGGGGTGCCATGCGCGGCCGCCGCTCCTTGCGCTCGATCAAGCTTTTCGTTCAGCGAACTGTTATCATGGCACATTCGATGGAGGAGAGCTGACATGCGTGCCCATCAAGTGATGACCCGAAACGTCGTTACGGTGACTCCCGAGTCCACGATCGCGGATGCCGCGACCAAAATGCTGCAAAATCATATCAGCGGGCTGCCGGTGGTGGACGATGTGGGCAAGCTGGTCGGCATCGTCTCCGAAGGCGACTTCCTGCGCCGGTTCGAAATCGGCACGCAGCGCAGGCGGCCGAAGTGGCTGCAGTTCCTGACGGGCTCCGGCACCAAGGCCGCCGATTTCGTGCACGAGCGCGGCCGCAAGATCGGCGAGGTGATGACTCCGGATCCGGTGACGGTCAGCGAGGAGACGTCGCTGGAGCAGCTTGTCGAGACCATGGAGAACAAGCACGTCAAACGCTTGCCGGTGGTGGAGAACGGGCGGCTGACCGGCATCGTCACGCGGGCCAACTTGATGCGCGCGGTGGTCGATCTGGCGCGCGATATTCCCGACCCGACCGCCGATGACGATCACATCCGCACGCGGGTGACGCGGGTGCTGATGGATGCCGACTGGCGGCCTGCCGGTCTCGAAGTGACGGTGCGTAAGGGCATCGTGCATCTGTACGGGCTGATCATCGACGAGCGCGCCCGTCAGGCCGCCAAGGTGGCCGCGGAGAATGTCGCGGGCGTCAAGGAAGTCCACGACCATCTGTGCTTCGTCGATACCTGGTCGGGCTTCTATCTCGAGTCGCCTGAGGATCGGCAGAAAGCCAGGACCGCGAGTTGAGCGGCGGGCGCGACGCCGTGCGGCGCCCGATCTTGCGTCAGGCGTATCCTACCCAGCCCCGGAAACTCAGGCCCGCATAAAACAGGCTGACGCCGGAGAACCCGGCGTCGCGCAGCAGCGTCTCGTCGTCCTCGGGCGACAGGATCGACAGCCGGGTCGCGATGGCTTGCCGGGCGCTCTCGACGTTTGCAGGCGGGGTGCCGCTGAAGGCGACGTGACGTGCGATCCACATCGAACGCTCGGGTTCGTCCTGCGTAAAACTGATATGCGCAACGATGAACGGCGCGCCCGGCACGAGGCGACGATGAATTTGCTGAAGTGTGCCGAGGCGTTGCTCGCGCGGAACGAAATGCAGCGTCAGCAGGCAGGCGGCGCCGTCGAACGGCCCCGGCGGCGCGTCATCGATATATCCTTCGTACAGGCGGACGCGTGCTGCGTGCGGCGCCACGATCTGCTCCGCCACCCGCAGCATGTCGGCCGATGGATCGACGCCGGTCAAGGTCCAGCCGGGATGGTCGTCGGCGAGCGCCTTCAACTCGAGTCCGCCGCCCGCGCCAAGCACCAGCACCTTCCCGCGCGCGGGCACGCGCTCCGCTAGGAGCATCGAGGTCATGCGATGCAGACTTGCGAAGCCCGGCACCAGTCGCGGCGGCCCCTCGGCGTAAGCGCTCGCATGAGCGGCCTTGAAAGCCGAGGCCGTGTTGAGAGGAGCGTCGGTCAAAGAGTTGCCTCGTTTGTTCAATGAGGAGGGCGGGTATTCGCACCCCCGCAAAATCCGCTAGCCTTGATTCAAGCACGGTTGTTCAAAGGTTCAATAGTGATTTGCGCGAACTTGTAGGAACGTAAATTTCATTCGGGGAAATTGAACGCCGACCGTCAAGGGGTGTGTTTTCACGTGATAGCTAGTTTCCAGGACTAAACAAAAGCGTTGATAGACTCTGTTGGGGTAGTGGGAATCAACAGTAGACAAATTGGACCTTCGTTAGCGTATTGAGTACTCAAGCAATATCAAACTTAGAGCTGATTAGATGATCTTTAGATGTACTCCGCCCGATATGATGACGTTTCTTCAAGGCGGATCCGCATGGAAAATATTTGCGGAAGGTGAAATTGATGCCGATGCTGGGAATCGATTGGAGAAGGCGCTCTTACAAAACCATGTTCCGTCAGGTTCTCAAATATACATCAATTCGAACGGGGGTAGTCTGGTTGGCGGTTTGGATTTGGGGCGAGTTATTCGGAATCACGCCCTAGTCTCTTATGTAGGGAAAGAAGGAAAATTTGAAAAAGGTTTTCAGTTTCACGAATCCGGCAGCTGTATGAGCGCAGCAGCCATCGCCTATTTAGGAGGACAACACAGATTCATTGATTTGAACTCTCTGTTTGGCGTCCATCGTTTCTCGCTCGCCTCTGGCGATAAAGACAACGTGGACTATGCCCAAATGCTTTCAGCCACGGTCATCGAATATATTCAGTCTATGGGGATCAGTACTGAACTGTTTGCATTGGCTGCTGATGTCCCCGCCGACGATATTCTTATCGTTCCTCATGAAACATTGAGGAGATTGCGCGTGGTTAATGACGGGCAGGGAGCAACTATTTGGACTATAGAAGCTCTCAAGGAAGGGCTTTATTTGAAAGGTGCGAGAGAGACAGTTTACGGGATCCAAAAATTTCTCGTAGTCTTTCCAAGCGAGGGCGATCCTTATCTCCACGTAATTTTTGATGGTGGAGAATTAGTCGAACAAATTATGGATATGGGTGCTGATCGCATTGCTATCAATGATGAATTTATTGATTTGAGTAGCCTACGGATCTCTCGTCTTATCGACAATGGCAATATCAATTGTATTTACAAGCTGAATAGCGAAATCATGTCTAAAATTCAGAAAGCGCAGACCGTCGGTTACGTGCTTCAACACTCAGAGGGCGCTGCTGTATATGTGGGGTTTGAATCGATGCCATTTGACGCGGGGTTGAAATTGCAAGGTCTGTTAGAGGTTTTTCATCGCTCTGACAGGTTGACCAAGTAGGAGAGAGGCATCGGAATTTCCGACGCCTCCCGTTAATAGGTTTTCAGAACACCCGATTGCTCGCCTTCACCTTCTCGGCGTCGAGATAGATGTCGCTGCCCATCTCCTTGAACTTGGCGCTCATCTCTTTCATGCCGTCCTCGATGGTGCCGTGGATCGACAGGCCCACCGAGTCCGGATCGTTCAAGGTGGCGGCATAGTCGCGGACGTCCTGCGTGATCTTCATCGAGCAGAACTTCGGGCCGCACATCGAGCAGAAATGCGCCACCTTGTGCGCGTCCTTCGGCAGCGTTTCGTCGTGATAGGCCATCGCGGTATCGGGATCGAGACCGAGGTTGAACTGATCCTGCCAGCGGAAATCGAAACGCGCGCGCGACAGCGCGTCGTCGCGCAGTTGCGCCGCCGGATGTCCTTTGCCGAGATCGGCGGCGTGCGCCGCGATCTTGTAGGTGATGACGCCGACCTTGACGTCGTTGCGATTGGGCAGGCCGAGGTGTTCCTTCGGCGTCACGTAGCATAGCATGGCGCAGCCGAACCAGCCGATCATCGCCGCGCCGATGCCGGAGGTGATGTGGTCGTAGCCCGGCGCGATATCGGTGGTCAAAGGCCCGAGCGTGTAGAACGGCGCTTCGCCGCACTCCTTGAGCTGCTTGTCCATATTGATCTTGATCTTGTGCATCGGCACGTGGCCGGGGCCTTCGATCATCACTTGGCAGCCCTTCTTCCAGGCGATCTGCGTCAGTTCGCCGAGCGTTTCCAGTTCGGCGAACTGCGCGCGGTCGTTGGCGTCGGCAATCGAGCCCGGACGCAGGCCGTCGCCGAGCGAGAACGACACGTCATACTTGCGCATGAGGTCGCAGATTTCTTCGAAGTGGGTGTAGAGGAAGCTTTCCTTGTGATGCGCCAGGCACCACTTGGCCATGATCGAGCCACCGCGCGAGACGATGCCGGTGACGCGATTGGCGGTGAGGTGGATGTAGGGCAGCCGCACGCCGGCGTGGATGGTGAAGTAATCGACGCCCTGTTCGCACTGTTCGATCAGCGTGTCCTTGTACAGTTCCCAGGTCAGCTTCACCGGGTCGCCGTTGCACTTCTCCAGCGCCTGATAGATCGGCACGGTGCCGATCGGGATCGGCGCGTTGCGCATGATCCATTCGCGCGTGGTGTGGATGTTGCGGCCGGTGGAGAGGTCCATCACGGTGTCGGCGCCCCAGCGGATCGCCCACACCATCTTGTCGACTTCCTCCTCGACCGACGACGTCACCGCGCTGTTGCCGATGTTGGCGTTGATCTTGGTCAGGAAGTTGCGGCCGATGATCATCGGTTCGAGTTCGGCGTGGTTGATGTTGCAGGGGATGATGGCGCGGCCGCGCGCGATCTCGCTGCGGACGAATTCCGGCGTGATGAACGCGGGCACTGACGCGCCGAAACTCTCGCCGTCGGCCAGCGCCGCTTCGGCGCGCTCGAGCTGCTGCTTGCGGCCGAGGTTCTCGCGTTCGGCGACGTAGATCATCTCCTTGGTGATGATCCCGGCGCGGGCGAATTCGAGTTGCGTGATCATGTGGCCGTCGAGGCCGCGCAGCGGCTTGTGATGCGCCTTGAAGGCGGCTGCGGCGTGGCTGCCGGAGACGTTGCCATTGTCGATCGGCTGGATCGCGCGGCCCTCATATTCCTCGACGCCGCCACGTTCCTTCACCCACGCGATGCGCGGGCGCGCCAATCCGGCATTGACGTCGATGGTGACGGCGGGATCGGTGTACGGACCCGAGGTGTCGTAGACCGGCAGGTTCGGCTCGCCGGCGCCTTCGCTGAGCACGATCTCGCGCAGCGGCACGCGCAGGTCCGGCGCGCTGTCCGGCGTAACGTAGATCTTGCGCGACGACGGCAGGCCGCCGGTGGTCACTGCGGGGAGGGTGGTGTCCGGATTGGAGCGAATGTTCATGGCGTCCTCCTGGGTGGTTCTTGTCGATCAGGCGGCTTTGGCGGATTCGCCAAGCCACTGTTTGACCCGCGCATCGGGGTCGGCGTTCTGGGTGACGTCGCTGACGACGGCAATCGAATCCGCGCCGGCGGCGAAAATCTCCGCGGCCTGCTCGAACTTGATGCCGCCGATGGCGACCAGCGGAATGTTGCCGACGCGCTTCTTCCATTCGGTGATCTTCGCGATGCCTTGCGGCGCGAAGCGCATCGATTTCAGCGTGGTCGGAAAGATCGGGCCGAGCGCGACATAATCCGGGTCGGCACGCAGCGCGTTCTCCAGTTCGGCGTCGTCGTGGGTCGAGATGCCGAGCGTCAGCTTGGCCTCGCGGATGGCGTGCAGATCGGCTTCGGCGAGGTCTTCCTGGCCGAGATGCAGATGCTGCGCGTTGGCGAGAATGGCCGCGCGCCAATAGTCGTTGACGACGAGTTTGGTCGGCGTGTTGCGCGTGATTTCCAGCGCGTCGCTGACCAGTTGCAGCGCCTCGGAATCATTCAGCTCCTTGGCGCGCAACTGAATGGTGCCGACGCCGAGCGCGGTCAAGCGTTTGACCCAACGCAGCGAGTCGACGACGGGATAAAAACGATCAGGATACGGCATGCCAGAACGGTGTCCCTACCACGGGGGTTGACGGGGAAGCAAAGTCGCGGGCGTCCATCAAACCGGCTTCATATGCGGTGCGTCCGGCCTCGACGCCGAGACGGAAAGCGTTGGCCATCGCCACTGGATCGGCGGCCTTGGCGACGGCGGTGTTGAGCAGCACGGCGTCGTAGCCGAGTTCGAGCGCTTGCGCGGCATGGCTCGGCGCGCCGAGCCCTGCATCGACCACCAGCGTGATGTCGGGCAGCCGGGCGCGCAACAGCTTCAGCGCGTCGCGATTGACGATGCCCTTCGCGCTGCCGATCGGCGCGGCCCATGGCATCACCACCTTGCAGCCGGCATCGACCAGCCGCATCGCGACACTGAGGTCCTCGGTGCAATAGGGAAACACCTCGAAGCCGTCCTTGATGAGAATGGTCGCGGCCTCGACGAGACCGACGACGTCCGGCTGCAGCGTGTCGTTGTCGGCGATGACTTCGAGCTTGATCCAGCTGGTGCCGAACAATTCGCGCGCCAGTTTGGCGGTGGTGACGGCCTCGCGCACCGTCTTGCAGCCGGCGGTGTTGGGCAGCACGGTGACGTCGAGTTCGCGGATCAGCGACCAGAATGCGTCGCCGGTCTTGCCGCCGGCGGATTCGCGGCGCAGCGATACGGTGACGATGTCGGCGCCGGAGGCCCGGATGGCGTCCTGCATGATCTTCGGCGACGGATACAGCGCGGTGCCGATCAGCAGCCGGGACGCGAAGGATTTATCGTAGAATGTAGCCACAGGCTCAGCCTCCTTGCCGCGGCGTGATGATCTCGATTTCGTCGCCGTCCTTGAGCGGCGTGTCGGCCCAGCGGCTTTTCGGCAGCACGTCGAAATTCAGCGCGATGGCGAAGTGCGTGCCCTCGTAGTCGAGTTCCGACAGCAGCGCGTCGACACGCGACGACGCGATCTCACGCGGCTCGCCGTTGATCGTCACGCGCATTGCATCACCTCGTTGTCGATGGCGCCGCGCTGGAGATAGCCGAGCGTCAGTTCGGCCAGCGCCGGCGCCAGCAGGAAGCCGTGGCGGTAGAGCCCGTTGACCGCGATGTGTTTTCCGTCGATGGCGATGCGCGGCAGGTTGTCCGGAAACGCCGGGCGCAGACCGGAGCCGATCTCGACGATGCGCGCTTCTGCGAACGCCGGATGCACCGTATAGGCGGCGCTCAGAATTTCCAGCGCCGAACGGACGCTGACGCCGCTGTCCTCGCGCTCGATCGAGGTGGCGCCGATCATGAAGCGGTTGTCCTCGCGCGGAATGACGTAAAGCGGCCAGCGCGGATGCATCAGGCGGATCGGGCGGGCCAGTTCGATCTCGTTGGTCTCGATGATGATCTCTTCGCCCTTGACGCCGCGCAGATCGGGGAAGTGGTCGCGCGCCGCAAGGCCACGGCAATCGATGACGATGCCGTCGATATCCTTGCTCTGCTGCTCCGACTGAAACTCGATGGTGCCGCCGGCTGCGCGAATGCGCTCATGCAATTGGGGCAGCACGCGGCGCGGCTCGACATGGCCTTCGTCGGGGAAGAACAAAGCTTCGCGGAAGCGGCCGTCGAGCGACGGTTCGAGTTTGTTGATCTCGTCGGCGCCGACGCGGCGATGGTTGGGCGTCATGCGTGCGAAGCGTTCGTAGTCGGCACGGTCGCGCGCGTGCGCGATCACCAGCGAGCCTTCGAACGGCGTTTGCGGCAGTTGCTCGCGCCACAGCGCCAGCGAGCGTTCGCCGAGGCGGGTGATGACCGGTTCCGAACCTTCCGCCTCGCAATACGGCGCCAGCATGCCGCCGGCCCAATGGCTGGTGGCTTGCGTCATCGCTGCGGTGCTGCGCTCGTGCACCTTCACCGCAAAACCGGCCTTGGCGAGCAGCAGCGCGTGCCACGAGCCTGCGATGCCGGCGCCGATCACGGTGACGGATTGCGGATTGGATTGCGAAACGGTTTTGCCTTGCTGATTCATCCCTGTCCCTTCGCCGGCATGACCCGGATCAGGTTCAAAGGGTCACCGCGCTGTCGCATTCGCGATATGGCGGTATCTCAGCTCCCTGCCGGAGCTCCCCTCGGAACGCCGCTAATGTAGGCTGCGAAACGCGCGTGTCAACGCGATAGTGGCCGGAGCCCAGAGCTTTAAGCCGCAGTGCCGAAAGGCTTCGATAAAGTTGCGCAAATTCGTGCTGCTGCGCATCAATAATGCGGCGGCGGCTCGTATGCGCCGCGCTCGCTGATGGTGCTCTCGGTCTGTTGCACGCGATCGGCCAGATTCGCCAACTGGCGCGTCAACGCATCGATCAGCTTCCATTGCGCGGTGACGGTCTGGTTCAGCGCTTCGATGGTCTCGTCCTGATAGGTGAGACGGGTTTCCAGCGCGTCGATACGCGCACTCAGCGCTTCGGGGTTGCTCATGCGGCCTGGTCCTTTGAGGGTTCGGTGCTGCCGCATTCGACCAGATTGTGGCCGAGCGCCACACGTTCGTCGAATACGAAGCACGTGCCGTTCCAGCGGCTGTCGGCCTGCGCCACGTCTTCCAGATATTTCAGGATGCCGCCCTTGAGGTGATAGACTTGCTCGAAGCCATGGGCGAGCAGGTAGGAGCTGGCTTTTTCGCAGCGGATGCCGCCGGTGCAGAACATCGCGATCTTCTTGTGCTTGGCGGGATCGAGCTCGCGCGCCACGAAGTCCTTGAACTGGCCAAAACTCTTGATCTGTGGATCGATGGCGCCTGCGAAGCTGCCCATCGCCACTTCGAAATCGTTGCGGGTGTCGATCAGCAAGGTATCGGACGCGGCGATCAGCGCGTTCCAGTCCGCGGGCGCTACATAGGTGCCGACCTGTCGGGTCGGATCGGTCTGGCTGTCGCCGAGCGTGACGATTTCCTTTTTCAGCCGGATCTTGAGCCGCTGGAACGGCATCGCGGCGGCGGTGGAGAATTTCAACTCGAGATTATCCAGCCGCCCCGCGAACAACGGGCCGTCGCGCAACTCCGCAATCAGTGCCGCGACATTCTGCCGTTCGCCGGCGATGGTGCCGTTGATGCCCTCGGTCGCCAGCAGCAGCGTCCCCTTCAGGCCCAGCCGGTCGCAAAGCTCGCGGAGCGGCGCGCGCAATTCCCGGAAATCGGGCAGCGCGACGAACTGGTAGAGGGCGGCGACGGTCAGGTTCATGGCGGAGGTTTAGCAGCGCCGCCGCGCCGGGAAAACCCATGCGCTGCGCTGACTGCAGTGTGACGTTTGCGGGCATTGCCCCGGGCTGCGGGAATGTGCCATGGGAGTAGCCGCCTATATCGGTGAAATGAAGCAAAAAGAACGAGTGCTATGAGGAATTTCCAGCTTGCCGGGCGGTCCACCGTCCACTCCCGCAATGCCATGGTGGCGACGTCGCACCCGGAGGCCTCGCTGGCCGCCATCGAAGTGCTCAAGGCTGGCGGCACGGCTGCCGACGCCGCCGTTGCGGCGTGCGCGCTGCTGGGCGTCATCGAGCCGCAGGCGACCGGCATCGGCGGCGATTGCTTCGCGCTGTATATGCCGAAGGGGCAGGGCAAAATCGTTGCATATAACGGTTCCGGGCGCGCGCCGCAGGCGGCCAATGTCGGCTGGTACCTCGAGCACAACATCAATGCCATTCCGCTGACGAGCGCACATTCGGTCACGGTGCCGGGCGCCATCGATGCCTGGACGACGATCCTGCGCGATCACGGCAAGTTCGGTCTGGACCGGCTGCTGCAGCCGGCGATCAAGGCGGCCGAGGAAGGCTATGTCGTGGCGCCGCGCATCGCCTTCGACTGGCGGAACGGATTCGAGAAGCTGAGCAAGGGCACGAATTCGGCGCGTTACCTGCTGCCGCACGGCCGGGCCGCGGTGGCCGGCGACGTCATCGTGCAACCGGAGCTTGGCCGCACGCTGCGTGCCATCGCCCAGCATGGCCGCGACGCGTTCTACACCGGCGCGATTGCCGAAGACATGGTGGAGACGCTGCGCGGCATTGGCGGATTGCATGCGCTGGAGGATTTCGCCGCGCACACCACGGAAACCACGGTGCCGATCGGAACGACGTATAAGGGCTACGATGTCTGGCAATGCCCGCCGAACGGCCCCGGCATCACAATGCTGGTGATGCTGAACATCCTGTCGCATTTCGATTTGACCAAGTATCCGCCGCTCAGCGCCGAGCGCTTGCATCTCGAGGCGGAAGCCGCGCGTGCGGCTTACATGATGCGCGAGATTTACATCGGCGATCCGCAGCAGGTCGACGTCGATGTGGTGCGCATTCTCGCCAAGGAATTCGCCGCCGACTTCGCCAAGAAGATCAAGCTCGATGCCGTGCTGGATCTGCCCAAGGTGTCGCCGCCGATGAATCCGTCGACGGTGTATCTCACCGTCGTCGACAAGGATCGCAACGTCTGCTCGTTCATCAACTCGATCGCGCATTCGTTCGGTTCGGCGATCGTCTCGAACAAGACCGGCATTCTGCTGCAGAATCGCGGCGCGGGCTTCCGCGTGCAGCCGGACCATCCCAACTGCATCGCGCCGGGCAAGCGGCCACTGCACACCATCATCCCCGGCCTCGCCACCAAGGACGGCCGCGCCGTTCTGCCGTTCGGCGTGATGGGCGGACAATACCAGCCGGTCGGGCAGGTTCACGTGCTCACCAACATGCTGGATTACGGTCTCGATGTTCAGGAGGCCATCGATCAGCCGCGCGCGCTGCACTACGAGGGCATCTATCAGCTCGAGGATGGCATTCCGGCGGACGTCGAACAAAGCCTGCAGAAGATCGGCCATCAGACCGCGCGCGTCTCCGTGCCGTGGGGCGGCGGTCAGGGCGTCTGGATCGATTGGGAGAAGGGCACGCTGACCGGCGGCTCCGATCCGCGCAAGGATGGCTGCGCGCTCGGTTATTGAGTCCGCTATTTTAGCGCTTCATCACGAAAAAGACCGGCCCGATGAGGCCGGTCTTTCAGTATCTGCCGTGTTACATCATGCACACTTGGCGTAACACGATGCGATCGATGCAAACGTTACAGCTTACGATTGGCGAATTCCGCTGCCTTGTTGGCGGCATCCTTGGCCGCTTCCTTGGCGTCGCCCAGCGCCTGCTGGCCGTGACCCTTGGCTTCCTGAATCACGCCTTCGCCCTTCAGCTTGTCGGAGCCGACGGCTTCACCAATGCCTTGCTTGGCCTTGCCGATCGCTTCGTTGGTTGCGCCCTTGATCTTGTCGGTCGTGCTACCCACGCGAATTCTCCATGTGTTTGACAACGTGCCTGATAACGGCCGACAGCGGCGATGGTTCCGGCGAAACTTTTTCTCATGGGTTCACCCGCGCTCTCACACGCATGCATCAGCGGGGCAACACCTATGATCGCGGCGAGCAGTGCGGCAGTTGCTTGCGTGGAACCGACATCATAACGTTGTGATGTGCAGCGCGGCCGGGCAGCCGCGCCAACAAGATCAATGGGGATACGCCGTGAGCCAGACCGATCGCATGTCCGCAACAAATGCGGCGAAGTCGGAAATCGAACGCAGCACGATCCGCGCGATCTCGTGGCGGCTGATTCCGTTTCTCGTTCTCGCGTATTTCTTCTCCTATCTCGACCGCGTCAATCTCGGCTTCGCGGCGTTGACGATGAATGCCGAGCTGAAATTCTCGCCGCTGATCTTCAGCTGGGGCGCAGGCATTTTCTTCATCGGTTATTTCCTGTTCGAAGTGCCGAGCAATCTGGCGCTGGAGAAATTCGGCGCCAGCCGCTGGATCGCGCGCATCATGGTGACGTGGGGCATCATCTCGGCGCTGATGGCTTTGGTCAGCGGCCCGTGGAGTTTCTACGTGCTACGCTTTCTGCTCGGCGTTGCCGAAGCCGGATTCTTTCCCGGCATCATCCTGTATCTGACCTACTGGTATCCGGCGGAATATCGCGCGCGGTTTCTCGCCGCGTTCGCCATCGCCGTGCCGGTGTCGACGGTGATCGGCGCGCCGATCTCGGGCCTGCTGCTCGGGCTCGATGGCGTGATGGGTCTGAAGGGATGGCAGTGGCTGTTCATCATCGAGGGCGTGCCGTCGGTGTTGCTCGGCATCGTCAGCTGGTTCTATCTCACCGACAAACCGGCCAAGGCGACCTGGTTGACCGCCGAGCAGAAAGCGTGGCTGTCGTCGCGCCTCGATGCCGAGGTCGTTGCGAAGCAGGCCGCACAACACATGTCGCTGGGGCAGGCTTTGGCGTCGCCGCGTGTTTTGACGCTGAGCCTGATCTATTTCGGCTTCGTCGGCGCACTGTACGGGATGCAGTTCTGGCTGCCGCAGATCGTCAAGGCCTTCGGCTTCAGCAATGCGCAGACCGGCTTCGTCACCGCGGTGCCGTATCTGTTCGGCTCGATCGCCATGGTGCTGTGGGCGCGGCATTCCGATCATACGCGGGAACGGGTGTGGCATGTGGCGCTGGCGCTGTTTCTCACCGCAGCCGCGTTGCTGGCGTCGGGCTACCTGCAGGATCCGCTGATCACCATGGTGGCGCTGACCTTCGCCGCCATCGGCACGTTCTGCACCTTCGGGGTGTTCTGGACCTTGCCCACTGCGTGGCTGACCGGCACGGCTGCGGCCGGCGGCATCGCGCTGATCAACTCCATCGGCAATCTCGCTGGCTTCGGCGGGCCGTATCTGATCGGCTGGGTCAAGGAGAGCACCGGGAGCACAGCCAATGGCCTGCTGGTGCTGGCGATCCTGCCGCTGATCGCCGGGCTGCTGGTGCTGCTCGGCAAGCATGAGACCAGCACCGAATTTTCGGCCACGGCGCCGGGTAAATAGTCAAGCCATTGAAATGGCGACAATTTCTAATTTCGCCCGCTGCTCGAACAGCGGACGGACGTCGCGCTGCTTTGAATGATAGGTATTCACTGACGATTATTGACATTTATCAATAAGCACTTCATGTTCCCGGCCGGTGCACCCAGCCGAGGACACGACGATGCTGCTCCGCTCATTTTTCCAAAGCTATTTCAAAGTTTTAGTGGCTATGTCCATCGCCGCGCTGGCGCTGACGCTGGCCGGTTGCGACAAGTCGACGGCAGAAAAATCGGAGCCGACCCGGCCGGTGCTGGTGGCGAATGTGCATTACGAGGCGGAATCGCCGGAGCGCAGCTTCGTCGGGACCATCCGCCCGCGTATCGAGACCGACATGGGCTTCCGGGTCGCCGGCAAGGTCGAGAAGCGTCTGGTCGAAGTCGGCCAGATCGTCGAAGTCGGCCAGCCGCTGGCAACGCTGGATCGGGTCGATCTCAAGCTGCAGGCCGAGCAGGCGCAGGCCGAACGCAGCGCTGCCACCGGTGTGCTGGCGCAGGCCGGTGCCGCCGAAGCGCGGGCCAAGGAGTTGCGCGGCAAGGGCTGGTCCACCGATGCGCAGCTCGATCAGGCCAAGGCCGCCGCCGACGAGGCGCGCGCACGGCTCAATCGCGCCGAGCGTTCGGTCGAACTCACCAATAACAGTCTGTCCTATGCCACGCTCTTGGCCGATAGCCGTGGCGTCGTCACCGCGACATTGATCGATGCCGGTCAGGTGGTGGCGGCCGGGCAGCCGGCGATCCGCGTCGCGCGCATTGCCGAAAAGGAAGCCGTGGTGGCGATCCCGGAAACATTGATCGGACGCGCCAAGAACGGCACCGCGCAGGTCTCGCTCTGGTCGGAGCCCGGCAGCAAGTACACCGCGACGTTGCGAGAGATTGCGCCGCAAGCCGATCCGGCAACCCGCACCTATCTGGCGAAGTTCTCGCTGCCGGACGCCGACGACAAGGTCGCGCTGGGCATGACGGCGACCTTGACGCTGGCCGACCGTGACAGCGAACGCGTGGCGCGGCTGCCGCTGTCGGCGCTGTTCAGCCAAGGCACCGCGCCATCGCTGTATGTCGTCGACGATGCCGGCAAGGTCGCGCTCAAGCCGGTGACGGTGAAATCCTACGATGCCGATGACGTGATTATCACCGGCGGCGTCGAAGAAGGCGCCAAGGTCGTGACGCTTGGTGTCCAGAAGCTCGACCCCGCGATGCGCGTGCGGGTCGTTTCATCGCTCTCATTCTGAACAGGCGAGGCAGGTCATGCGACGCTTCAATCTGTCAGCCTGGGCGGTCAGCCACCCGACTCTGATCCTGTTCCTGATCATCGCGCTGGGCTTCGCCGGCTTCTTCTCCTATGAGCGGCTGGGCCGCGCCGAAGATCCGTCGTTCACCATCAAGCTGGTGGTGGTGTCGGCGATCTGGCCGGGCGCGACGGCCAAGGAGATGCAGGAGCAGGTTGCCGATCCGATCGAGAAGAAGCTGCAGGAGCTGCCTTACTTCGACAAGGTGCAGACCTATTCGAAGCCGTCGTTCACGGCGATGCAGGTGTTCTTCAAGGACAACACGCCGCCGGGCGAAGTACCGCAATTGTTCTATCAGTTGCGCAAGAAGCTGTCGGACATTCGCGCCAACCTGCCGCAGAACCTGATCGGGCCGAACGTCAACGACGAATACGGCGACGTCGATTCCGTGCTCTACATGATGACCGGCGAGGGCGCCGACTACGCGCAGCTCAAGAAGGTCGCCGAAGCGCTGCGGCAGCGCCTGCTCAAGGTCAGCGGCGTCACCAAGGTCAATCTCTACGGCACCCAGGACGAGAAGATCTACGTCGAGTTCTCGCATGCCAAGCTGGCGACGCTCGGCATCGCGCCGCAAGCCATCTTCGACTCGCTGGCCAAGCAGAACGCCGTGGTGCCGGCGGGCACGGTGGAGACCTCGTCGCAGCGTGTGCCGCTGCGCGTCACCGGTGCGCTCGATGGCGCGCAGGCAGTGGCGGAAACGCCGGTGGAGAGCAACGGCCGGGTGTTCCGGCTCGGCGATATCGCCACGGTGACGCATGGTTTCGTCGATCCTTCGAGTTTCATGATCCGGCAGAAGGGCAAGGCGGCGCTCGGTATCGGCGTCGTCACAGCCAAGGGCGCCAACATTCTCGAGCTTGGCGATGAGGTGAAGAAGGCGACGGACACCTTCATGGCCGCGGTGCCGCAAGGCATCGAGATCGAGCAGATCGCCGATCAGCCGCTGGTGGTGAAGCACGCGGTCAGCGAGTTCGTGCATTCCTTCGTCGAAGCGCTGGCCATCGTGCTGTTCGTCAGTTTCCTCGCGCTCGGCTGGCGCACCGGCATCGTCGTCGCGCTGTCGGTGCCGCTGGTGCTCGGCATCGTGTTCATCGTCATGAATGCCATGTCGCTCGACCTGCATCGCATCACGCTCGGCGCGCTGATTATCGCGCTCGGTCTGCTGGTCGATGACGCCATTATCGCCGTCGAGATGATGGTGGTGAAGATGGAGCAGGGCTGGGACCGCATACGCGCGGCGTCGTTCGCGTGGGAGTCCACCGCCTTTCCGATGCTGACCGGCACGCTGGTGACGGCGGCGGGATTCCTGCCGATCGGCTTCGCCAATTCGGGCGTCGGCGAATATGCCGGCGGCATCTTCTGGATCGTCGCCGTCGCGCTGGTGGCGTCGTGGTTCGTCGCGGTGATCTTCACGCCCTATATCGGCGTCAAGCTGCTGCCGGACATGGCCAAGGGCGGCAAGCACAATCACGATCCGCACGCGATCTATGAGACGCGGCTGTATCGCGGCTTGCGCCGCGTGGTCCAGTGGTGCGTCGATCACCGCATCACGGTGGTGGCAGCGACGGTCGGCGTCTTCATCGCGTCGATCGTCGGTTTCTCCAACGTCCAGCAGCAGTTTTTCCCGCTCTCGGAGCGGCCGGAGCTGTTCTTCCAGTTGCGGCTGCCGGAGGGAACCGCGTTTAATGTCACGATGAAGGCGACCAAGGACGCCGAGAAGCTATTGAAGGACGACAAGGACATCGCGACCTATACCGCCTATGTCGGACAGGGATCGCCGCGCTTCTGGCTCGGCCTCAATCCGCAACTGCCGAACGAATCCTTCGCCGAGATCGTCATCGTCGCTAAGGACGTCGAAGCGCGCGAACGCATCAAGGCGCGTATCGAGAAGGCGGTGCATGACGGCGCGCTGTCGGAGGCGCGGGTGCGCGTCGATCGCTTCAACTTCGGGCCGCCGGTCGGCTTCCCGGTGCAATTCCGCATCGTCGGGCCGGATACCCACAAGGTGCGCGAGATTGCCTACAAGGTGCGCGACGTGGTGCGGACCAATCATGACGTGATCGATCCGCATCTCGACTGGAACGAACAGACACCGTCGCTGAAGCTCGTGGTCAATCAGGATCGCGCCCGCGCGCTCGGCCTGACGCCGCAGGATGTCTCGCAGTCGCTGGCGATGCTGATCTCCGGCGCGCCGGTGACGACGGTGCGCGACGGCATCGAGAAGGTCGAGGTGGTGGCGCGTGCTGTGCCCGGCGAGCGGCTGGATCTCGGCCGCATCGGCGACCTGACGGTGACGACGCGCAATGGCGTCGCCGTGCCGCTGTCGCAGATCGCCAAGATCGAATACGCCCACGAGGAATCCATCCTGTGGCGGCGCAATCGCGACATGGCGATCACCGTGCGCGGCGACGTCGTCGATGGCGTGCAGGCGCCGGATGTCACCAATGCGATCTGGCCGAAGCTGCAAGGCATCCGCGACAGCCTCGAGCCGGGTTATCGCATGGAGATGGGCGGCGCCATCGAGGAATCGCAGAAGGGCAATGCCTCGATCTTCGTGCTGTTTCCGCTGATGGTCGTCACCATGCTGACGCTGCTGATGATCCAGCTGCAAAGCTTCTCGCGTCTGGTGTTGGTGTTCCTCACCGCACCGCTCGGGATCGTCGGCGCGTCGCTCGGCCTCAATGTCGCCAGCCAGCCGTTCGGCTTCGTGGCGTTGCTCGGGTTGATAGCGCTGGCCGGCATGATCATGCGTAACGCAGTGATCCTGGTCGATCAGATCGAGACCGACGTGCAGCACGGCCTGACGCGCCGCGAAGCCATCGTCGAAGCCACCGTTCGCCGCGCGCGGCCGGTGGTGCTCACCGCGCTTGCGGCGATCCTGGCGATGATCCCGCTATCGCGCTCGGCGTTCTGGGGACCGATGGCGATCACCATCATGGGTGGCCTGTTCGTCGCCACCTTCCTGACGCTGCTCTATCTTCCCGGCCTGTACGCGTTGTGGTTCCGCAAGAGTCTCGACGAAAGCGGACCGGGCGAGCAGGCTGACCTTGCGCCGCAGCATGAAGAGCCGGGGAAGCCTGCTTTTCCGCTTGCTGCGGCTGCCGAATAATTGAAGATTAGGTTCGACATGACGTTGATTTCAGACAACATTGAAGCCGATACGCAACACCGTATTCTGGTGGTCGCGGAGCGGTTGTTTCGCGAAATCGGCTACCAGAAGACGACGGTGGGTGACATCGCGAAGCAATTGCGCATGTCGCCGGCCAACGTCTATCGGTTCTTCCCGTCCAAGGATGCAATCCGGCAGGGCGTGGCGCAGCGGCTGATGAGCGAAGTCGAGGAAGCCGCGCAGGCCATTGCCGTGGCACCGGGGCCGGCCGCGGAACGGCTGCGCCAGATGCTGACGACCATTCATCACATGAACTCGGAGCGCTACGTCGGCGATTCCAAGCTGCATGAGATGGTCGCCATCGCCATGGAAGAGGACTGGGCCGTCTGCAAAACGCATATGGAGCGGATCATCGGCATCATCGCCGAGGTGATCGCCGCCGGTGCGGCCACCGGCGAGTTTCAGGTACCAGACGTCATGCTTGCATCGTTGTGTACATGCAACGCCATGATGCGCTTCTTTCATCCGCAGATGATCGCGCAATGCGTTGACAAACCTGGGCCGACGCTCGATCAGATGATCGACTTCATACTCGCCGGCCTGGCCTGGAAAGGCAGCCGCTAATCACGGGACAGCAATCGCATGGATGACGTCAGCACAGGCACTCCGGCCGCGCGCGAACTGCACTTCTATGAGCCGGTCAACGGCCACGGCCTGCGGCACGATCCGTTCAATGCCATTGTCGGGCCGCGCCCGATCGGCTGGATTTCGTCGCGCGATGCCAAGGGCAACGTCAACCTGGCGCCGTACAGCTTCTTCAATGCGTTCAACTATCATCCGCCGCTGATCGGGTTTTCCTCGACCGGCTGGAAAGACACCGTGCGCAACATTCAGGAGACCGGTGAATTCGTCTGGAATCTCGCGACCATGGATATCGCGCAGGCGATGAACGCGACCTCCGCCACGGTGCCGCACGAGGTCGACGAATTCACGCTCGCCGGCCTGACGCCGGTGCCGAGCCGTCTTGTCAACGTGCCGCGCGTCGGCGAAAGCCGCGTCACGTTCGAATGCAAGCTGTCGGAGATCATCCAGCTCAAGGGCGCCGACGGCAAGAAAGCCGAAGCGTGGCTGACGCTCGGAGAAGTCGTCGCGGTGCATATCGACAAGTCGCTGATCAAGGATGGCGTCTACCAGACCGCCGAAGCGCATCCGATTTTACGCGCCGGGCGCATGGGCGACTATTTCGAGGTCCGGCCCGACGCCATGTTCGAGATGGTGCGGCCGAAGTAACGGCAGGCCGCCTGCTGCGAACGACGGCAAGAGCGCATTTGGTCGCGGATTGCATCCGGAACCCCGGGTCGCCGCCGGGCGTTAATGGGTGCTCACCCCGATCCATTTAATTTCGCTCTATTTTCCGTGAAACGCCTAGTCCGATATGCAGATATTGCTGTTAGGATCGTGACGTCGCATCGGCCAAGCTCGCCTCTGTCCAAACAGCAGCGTCAAAGAGGACATCGTCATGAACCTGTCCACGTTTCGCCGTGACGTCCTGACCAAACCGATCTTCGCCTGGGCGCGCAAAGTGCTGCCGACCATGTCGGATACCGAACGCGAAGCGCTGGAAGCCGGCGACGTCTGGTGGGATGCGGATCTGTTCACCGGCAATCCGGACTGGGACAAACTGCTGGCCTATGCGCCGGCCGCGTTGACCGCGGAAGAGCTGGCTTTCCTCGACGGTCCGGTGGATCGGCTGTGTGCCATGCTCGACGACTGGAAGATCAACTGGGAGCTGCGCGACCTGCCGCCGGAAGTGTGGGACTTCATCAAGCGCGAAAAATTCTTCGGCATGATTATCCCGAAAGAGTTTGGCGGGCTTGGCTTCTCGCCGTTCGCGCATTCGGAAGTGGTGCGCAAGATCTCGTCGCGCTCGCTGGTTGCCGCCGTCACCGTGATGGTGCCGAATTCGCTCGGGCCGGGCGAATTGCTGATGCGGTTCGGCACCGAAGAACAGCAACAGCGCTGGCTGCCGCGCTTGGCGGATGGCCGCGATATTCCCTGCTTCGGCCTGACCAGTCCGGAAGCCGGTTCGGACGCCGCGTCGATGATCGATACCGGCATCATCTGCAAAGGTACGTTCGAGGGCCGCGAGGTTATCGGCCTGCGGCTCAACTGGCACAAGCGCTACATCACGCTGGGGCCGGTGGCGACATTGCTCGGGCTTGCCTTCAAGGCCTATGACCCGGAGCATCTGGTCGGATCGCAGGAGGATCTCGGTATCACCGTCGCGCTGATCCCGACGCATCTCGCCGGCGTGAGCATCGGCCACCGTCACCTGCCGGCGATGCAGGTGTTTCAGAACGGCCCGAACTGGGGCCGCGACGTGTTCATTCCGCTCGATTACATCATCGGCGGTCAACAACGGCTCGGGCAGGGCTGGAAGATGCTGATGACGGCACTGGCCGCCGGTCGCGGCATTTCGCTGCCGTCGCTGTCGGCGGCGGGCGCGGCCTATGCGGCGCGCACCACCGGCGCTTACGCGCGCATCCGCGAGCAGTTCAACGTGCCGATCGGCAAGTTCGAAGGCATCGAGGAGCCGCTGGCGCGTATCGCCGGCACCGCCTATCTGCTCGACGCGGCGCGGCGGCTGACCTGCGCCGCGCTCAATCAGGGCAATCATCCGGCGGTGATCTCCGGCATCATGAAGCTGCACGCCACCGAGCGGATGCGCGTTGCTATCGACGACGCCATGGACATCCATGGCGGCAAGGCGGTGATCGACGGCCCGCAGAATTACCTCGGCAATCTCTATCGCGCGGTGCCAGTGGCCATCACCGTCGAGGGCGCCAACATCTTGACGCGCAACCTGATCGTGTTCGGGCAGGGCGCCATCCGCGCGCATCCCTATCTGCTCGAGGAAATGAATGCGCTCGGGATTCCCGACAAGGAGAAGGCCCTCGACGCCTTCGACACGGCATTCTGGAAACATGTCGGCCACAGCGCTGCCAACTTGTTGCGCGCGTGGGGTCGAAGCTGGACCGGCGGGTTGTTCGCGCCGGCACCGAGTGCCGGACAGGCGACGCGCTACTATCGGCAACTATCGCGCTACTCATCTGCCTTCGCGCTGTGTGCCGACATGGCACTGCTCACTTTGGGCGGAGCGCTGAAGCGCAAGGAAATGCTGTCGGCGCGCTTCGGCGATATTCTTTCCGAATTGTATCTGCTGTCGGCGGCGCTGAAGCGCTGGGAAGATGAAGGCCGGCAGTCGGCCGACCTTCCGGCGCTGCAATGGTGCGTAGCGAGCGGTTTCCGCACCATCGAGAACCGCTTTGCCGAAGTGCTTGCCAATCTGCCCAATCGCTTCGTCGCGATCATTTTGAAGTTCGTGGTTCAGCCGCTTGGTGCGCGCGTCGTCGGTCCCTCCGACATGGTGGTGCATCGCTGCGCGCAAATGATCCTCGAACCGTCGGCGGCCCGCAATCGCCTGACGCCGAACCTGTCGCAGATCTCCGATGACGGCGGCGTGGATCGATTGGAGAAGGCGTTCCTGCTGGTGGCGGCGGCCGAGGATATCGTGCGGCGCATGCGGTCCGCGCAATTGCGAGACCGCGACGCCGCGGTGAAGCAGGGCGTCATCACGCGAGCCGAGGCCGAGCAACTGGCAGCGGCCCACGCCGCGGTGGCGCGGGTGATCGAGGTGGACGACTTCGCGCCTGAGGCACTGTCGCCGATCTACAAGAAATCCGCCGACGTGCACCAGTTCTTCCAGGAGCTTGGCTCAACGCGGGCGGCTGGCTGATGGCGCGCCCGGTCTACATCGTTGACGGCAGCCGAACGCCGTTTCTGAAAGCCCGCAGCGGGCCCGGTCCGTTCACGCCGGTCGATCTCGCCGTGCAATGCGGCCGGCCGCTGCTGGCTCGGCAGCCGTTTGCGCCGAGCGCGTTCGATCAGGTGATCCTCGGTTGCGTCAACGTCATTGCCGACGAGATGAATCCGGCGCGCGTCGCGGCGCTGCGGCTCGGCATGGGCGAGGCGATGGTCGCCTTCACCGTGCAGATCAATTGCGGTTCCGGCATGCAATCGATCGACACCGGTTACCGCTACATTCGCGATGGCAACGCCAACCTGATCCTGGCCGGTGGTGCCGAGGCTCTGAGCCATGCGCCGCTGGTATGGCCGCAGCAGGGCGTGCGCTGGTTCGCCGGGCTCGCCGGCGCCAAGGGCATGCTCGCCAAGCTTGCGGCGATGGCGAGGGTTCGTCCAGCCTATTTCAAGCCGATCATCGGGCTGGAGCGCGGGCTGACCGACCCGATCACCGAGTTGAACATGGGGCAGACCGCCGAGGTGGTCGGCCATCTGTTCAATGTCACGCGGGCACAGTCGGATGCGTATGCCGTCGAAAGTCACAAGCGGCTCGCCAACGCGCAGGCGCAAGGCTGGCTGAAAGGCGAGGTCGAGACGGCGTTCGCGCGTGACGGAAAGTTCTACGATCACGACGACGGCGTGCGGCCGGATTCCTCGATGGACAAGCTCGCAACGCTAAAGCCGGTGTTCGAGCGACCGTGGGGGCAGGTGACGGCGGGCAATTCCTCGCAGATCACCGACGGTGCCTGTTGGACCGTTCTGGCCTCCGAGGAAGCGGTGGCGAAGTACGGCCTGACGCCGAAGGCGGTCATCGTCGACAGCCAGTGGTCGGCGCTCGATCCCAGCATCATGGGGCTTGGCCCGGTGCTGTCGGCGACCGAGTTGCTCAAGCGGCACCGGCTGTCGCTACAGGACATCGAGACCTGGGAATTGAATGAAGCATTCGCGACGCAGGTGCTCGGCTGCCTTGCTGCATGGAACGACGACACGTTCTGCCGCAACATTCTCGGCGTGGATGGTGCGATGGGCGAGATTGACCGTGCGCGGCTCAATGTCGATGGCGGCGCCATCAGCCTCGGTCATCCGGTCGGCACCAGCGGCAACCGCATCGTGCTGCATCTCGTCAACGCCATGAAGCGCTTGGGCACCCGGCGCGGCATCGCCACCGAATGCATCGGCGGCGGTCTGGGCGGCGCGATGTTGATCGAGACGGTGTGAGGAGCGTCATGGACAGCCGTATCATGGACGCTCTCGCGGATCGCGTGCTCGAACTCGGGCCGCAGCCCGATGCTTCGCGACCCTACCGCAATTTCAAGCTGACGCGCGATGCCGATGGCGTTGCCTGGCTGTTGTTCGATCGCGCCGACGCCAGCGCCAACACGCTCTCGGCCGAGGTGCTCGAAGAATTCAACACCGTGCTCAATGCTCTGGAAGCAGAGCGGCCGACCGGCATCGTCATTCGCTCGGCCAAGTCGAGCGGCTTTATTGCAGGCGCGGATGTCAACGAGTTTCGCGGGGCGACCGATGCCAGTCTGGTTGAAGTTGCGATCGGCCGTGCACATGCGGTGATCGATCGGCTCGAGGCGCTGAAGATTCCGACGGTGGCGGTGATCCACGGCTTCTGTCTCGGCGGCGGCCTTGAGGTGGCGCTGGCCTGCCAGATGCGCATCGCCATCGACGACGCGCGCTTCGGTTTCCCCGAAGTGATGCTGGGCCTGCATCCCGGTCTCGGCGGCACGGCGCGCTTCACGCATCTGATCAATCCGATGCAGGCGATGACCTTGATGCTGACCGGCAAGACCATCGATGCGCGGCGCGCCAAGGCGCTGGGCCTGGTCGATGCGGTGACGCAGGAGCGGCACGTTCGCAATGCGGTGCGCGACGCGGTGTTCGGCAAGCTCAAGCGCGCCAAGCCGGGATTGATCAATACCCTGTTGAATTCCGGGCCCGCGAGGGGCTTTCTGGCATCGCGAATGCGCCGTGAGGCGGAGAAGGCCGTGCCACACGAGCACTATCCCGCGCCCTATGCCTTGATCCGCCTTTGGGAGAAGCACGGCGACAATCGCGCCGCGATGCTGGCGGCGGAGAAAGCCTCGTTCGCGCGGCTGATGCTGACGCCGACGGCGCAAAACCTGATCCGCGTGTTCTTCCTGCGCGAGCAGATGAAGAAGCTGGCCGGGACCGACAACAAGGTGAAGCATGTCCACGTCATCGGTGCCGGTGCGATGGGCGGCGATATCGCCGTGTGGTGTGCGTCTCGCGATCTGCGCGTGACGCTGGCCGATATGAAGCCAGAGCCGATCGCCGGCGCGATCAAGCGCGCCGCAGATCTTTACGGCAAGATCATCCGCAAGCGCACCGACGTGCGCGATGCGCTGGATCGCTTGATTCCCGATCTCGATGGCGCAGGGGTGCGTAACGCCGATCTGATTATCGAGGCGGTGCCAGAGAAGCTGGACCTGAAGCAAAAGGTCTATGCGGGGCTGGAGCCGCGAATGAAGCCGGGCGCTATCCTCGCCACCAACACGTCGAGCATTCCGTTGCAGGATCTGCGCACCACGCTGCACGCGCCGCAGCGCTTGGTGGGCTTGCACTTCTTCAACCCGGTGTCGCGCCTGCAACTGGTCGAGGTTGTCAGCCACGATGCGGCCGATCCCGATATGTTGCGCGCGGCGATGGCTTTCGTCGGCGCGATCGATCGCTTGCCGCTGCCGGTCAAGAGTTCGCCCGGCTTCCTCGTCAATCGTGCGCTGACGCCTTACATGCTCGAGGCGATGGTGATGCTCGACGAGAAGATCGACAAGACCACTATCGACGCGGCGGCCGAGCGCTTCGGCATGCCGATGGGGCCGATCGAACTGGCCGATCAGGTCGGGCTGGATATATGCCTGGCGGTCGGCGACATGCTGCGCACGAAATTTGGCGATCTGCTGCCGCCGACACCGGCGTGGTTGCGCGATATGGTCGCGCGCGGCGACCTCGGCCGCAAGACCGGCAAGGGCTTCTACGTGTGGCGCGACGGCAAGGCCGACAAGGGCGCGCGGGCGAGCACGGAGCCGACGCCCGAGATGATCGACCGGCTGGTGTTGCCGATGTCGAATGTCTGCGTGGCCTGTTTGCGCGAGGTAATTGTCGACAACGCCGATACCGTCGATGGCGCCATGATCTTCGGCACCGGTTATGCGCCGTTCCGTGGCGGGCCGTTGAACTATGCCCGCCAGCGTGGAATCGAGGACGTCGTGTCCACCTTGCGTAATCTCGCGGCGAAATTCGGCGACCGGTTTGCACCGGACGAGGGTTGGGCTACGTTCAAGTGACGAGTCCCTTTCTGCACAGCCGATGGATTGCCCGATGACCGATACGACCAGCGTTCATGCGCCGCTCAATTCCGAGACCGAGCCCTGCGGCGATCTGTCGATCCGGACGCTGGCCATGCCCGCCGATACCAATCAGAACGGCGACGTGTTCGGCGGCTGGCTGCTCAGCCAGATGGATATTGCCGGCGGCATCTTCGCGTCGAAGGTGACGAAATCGCGCGCCGTCACGGTCGCCATCGAGGCGATGAATTTCCGCAAGCCTGTCTATATCGGTGATGTGGTGTCGGTGCATGCCAACACCGTGCGGGTCGGGCGGACGTCGATTACCGTGCATCTCGAAGCCTGGGTGAAGCGGCGCGACGAGTCGCACTCGATCCTCGTCACCGACGGCAACTTCACCTATGTGGCCATCGACGACCGTGGCCGCCCGCGGGCGATCGCGACGGAAGGTCACGCGGCAGCCATTGCTTCGCAGTAAAGTCGTCACTCAATTGTCGCGCGACATGTTTACCCATGGCGCCGCAGCAGATGGCCGGTGGCGGAACGAATTCGAGCCGCGGCGGTTATCTGGCCGATCCACGACAATCAACGCGGCGCACATGTCAGACAGCTACATCATCGAAGTCAGTTCCCAGGCGGCGGGAATCGTCGTGCGGGATCGATCCGGCTTTCGCTTCTTCGCAGCCTCCGAACGCTTTCAAGGTCTGGAAGGTCAGGTGTTTCGCACCGCTCGTGCGGCGGAGCGCGCGGCCTCCCGGTTCGTCGAGCAGACCGCCCCGCAAGCGGCCTAAGACCGCGCATCCGGGGGCACGCTGACGCCCGGTCTTTGGTCGACGATACGATTGTTCCGTTGACCGCGACCCGCAACGCTATCACCATGAGGCACTGTGCCTCGAGGTGAGATCGTGACCGGAATTAGCCATCGCCAATCCGAAATCCTGAGTATCGCGCGGACGTCCGGACGGGTCACCGTCGAGGACCTCGCGCGCCGCTTCGAGGTGTCGGCGCAGACCATCCGCAAGGATCTCAACGATCTTTGCGATAACCGGTCGCTGACGCGCATTCACGGCGGCGCGATCATCGCCTCCGGCGTGGAAAATCTGGCGTACGAGGCGCGGCGTTTCGTGGCCGCCGACGAGAAGAAAGCCATCGGCGCGGCGGCGGCGGCGCAAATTCCCAACGGCTGCTCGCTGTTCATCAATATCGGTACCACAACCGAGGAGGTCGCCGGCGCGCTGACCTCGCATGAAGACCTGCTGGTCATCACCAACAATCTCAACGTGGCGATGCAGCTCTACCGCCATCCGCGTATCGAGGTGATTGTTGCGGGCGGTACGGTGCGCCGCACCGACGGCGCGGTGATCGGTTCGACCGCAAACGATCTGATCGCGCAGTTCAAGGTCGATTACGGCATCATCGGCGCATCGGCCATTGACGAGGATGGCGCGCTGCTGGATTTCGACTATCGCGAAGTCCAGGCGGCGCAGGCGATCATCGCCAACGCGCGCAGCGTCATGCTGGTGGCGGACAGCAGCAAGCTGCGCCGCAGCGCGCCGGTCCGCATCGGCCATATCAGCCAGGTTCAGACCTTTGTCACGGACTCGGCATTGCCGGTGGCGCTGCAGGAGATCTGCCGCGCCAAGGGCATTCAGGTGATCGAAGCGCTGGGCCCGTCGGCAAGCGATGTCGATGAGGCCGAGCCGGCCGATTTGCCAATCGATTCGTGACGCGAAGATTTTTGATTCCAGATGGGCATGACAAAGCCGGGGCAAGCCCCGGCTTTGTCACATCATGTCGGTGCGGCGCTTACTGGGCTGTGTCGAGCGCGCCCGCAAGCGTTGGATAATCGGTGTAGCCCTTCGCGCCGCCGCCATAGAACGTCGCTTTGTCGGGTGCATTGAGCGGTGCACCGGTCTTCAGCCGTTCGACCAGATCGGGGTTGGAGATGAAAAGCTTGCCGAAGGCGATCAGGTCCGCCTCGTTGGCGGCGAGCACCTTGTTGGCCAGCGTGAGGTCGTAGCCGTTGTTGGCGATGTAGGTGCCGCTGAACCTCTTGCGCAAGCTGGCGTAGTCGAACGGCGCGATGTCGCGGGGACCGCCGGTCGCGCCTTCGATGACGTGGATGTAGACCAGCTTCTCGGCGTTGAGGCCGTCGACGATATGATCGAACAATGGCTGCGGATTGCTGTCGGAGACGTCGTTGGCGGGGGTCACCGGCGAAATGCGGATGCCGGTGCGGTCGGCGCCGGCTTCCGCCGCGACGGCCTTGGCGACCTCGAGCATCAGCTTGGCGCGGTTCTCGATCGAGCCGCCGTAAGCATCGTTGCGTTTGTTGCTGCCATCCTTGGCGAACTGATCGAGCAGGTAACCGTTGGCGCCGTGGATTTCGACGCCATCGAAGCCGGCTGTAAGGGCATTCGCCGCACCGCGCTTGAATGAATCGACGATGCCGGGGATTTCACCCAACTCCAGCGCGCGCGGCGCCGAGACGTCGGTGAACGCGCCGCCGACGAATGTCTTGGTCTTGGCCTGAATCGCCGATGGCGCAACCGGCGCGCCGCCGTTCGGCTGCAGCGAGGTGTGCGAAATGCGCCCGACATGCCAAAGCTGGATGAAGATGCGCCCGCCGCGTTCGTGAACGCGATCCGTCACCTTGCGCCATGCCGCAATCTGTTCTGGCGAATAGATGCCTGGGGTGTCCTGATAGCCCTGGCCTTGTTGCGAGACCTGGCTCGCCTCGGTGATCAGCAAGCCCGCCGATGCGCGCTGGCCGTAATATTCGATCGCCAACGGATTGGGGACCATTCCGGCGATAGCGCGGTTGCGGGTCAGGGGCGCCATTGCAATGCGGTTGGACAGGGTAATCGAACCAAGCTTGTAGGGCTCGAACAGTTTCGATGCGGTCATGGTTGAGGTCCATGGAGGGTTTCAATGCACCTGCATCTAAGTCCGCGGCGCCGAGGCCGCAAGGCATAAGCGCGGATTTCGTGCAAAGGGCCGGAAATTACGGCCGGTGCGACGCAATCCAGCATGATTTCCCAACGATGAGACGAAAAACAGGGCAAATCGTCTCCAACAGTCGGGCGATGTTACGCGGCCGGCGGATCGTCACGCGACGCCGAGAAAATCCCGCTTGCCGATCTCGACGCCGCTCTTGCGCAGGATGCCGTGCGCGGTGGCGGCATGGAAATAGAAGTTCGGCAGCGCGAAGTGGCTGAGGTACTGCTGCCCCTTCAACGTCATGGTGTTGTTCGGTCCGGCGGGAAAGCTGACCTCGCGCGTCGCCGCGCCATCGAATTGCTCGGGCTTGTAGGCCTGCAGCGCGCTGACGGTGTTGGCGAGGCGCTGGCGCAATTCCTCGAAGGTGGTTTCGGTATCGGGCGTCGTCGGCACTTCGGTTGCGGTGAGCCGCGCGCAGGTCTTGGCCGCGAAATCGCAGACCAGTTGAATCTGCCGGCTCAGCGGCAACATGTCGGGAAACAGCCGCGCGCCCAACAACACCTCGGGCTGAATCTTTTTTGCCGCGGCATAAGCTTCTGCCTTGGTCAGGATTGCCGAGAGGCTGTTGAGAATCTGCAGGAACGCCGGAACGGAGGATTCGTAGAGCGACATGGCGTGACCTTGGGTTGCGATATAGACGGGTGGCGCAGGCTAACCTCCGCTGCGCATCTGCGCCAGCAATTCGGCGGTCGGCCACGAGTCCGCAGGTAGACGATATTTCACCTGCATGGTCTTGATGGCGATGCGGCTTTGCTGGCCGAGAATGCCGTCGATCTTGCCGACGTTGAAGCCGCGTTGCGTCAGGAGCTTCTGCAATTCCTTGATGTCGTTGAATGACAATTGCGGCACGGGTGCCGACGGCTTGCGCATCGGCGGTGCGCCGGCGATGCGGGTGGCGAGGTAGCCCGCAGTCGTCGAATAGATCAGCGAGTTATTCCATTCAGTATAGGCGGCGAAGTTGGCGTAAGCCAGAAAGGCCGGGCCGTTGCGCCCCATCGGCAACAGCAGCGACGCCGGTAGGTTATCGTTCGGCAACGCGCGGCCATCGGCGTAGGTGACGCCCCATTGGCTCCATTTGCTGCGCGGATGCTTGATGGTCAGGTCGGCCTGATCCCACGGCGTGTTGGTGGAGACGCGGACTTCCTGCAGCCATGGCTCGCCGCGCCGCCACTTCAGGCCGTTGGCGATGTAGTTCGCCGTCGAACCGATGACGTCGGCCGGGCTGCGCAGCAGGTTGCGGTGGCCATCGCCGTCGTAGTCAACCGCATAGTTGAAATAATGCGTCGGCAGGAATTGCGTCTGGCCGAGTTCGCCGGCCCATGAGCCGATCATCTCAGGTGGCGTCAGGTCGCCGCGATCGATGATCTTCAGCGCGGCGAGGGTTTCGTCGTGAAACATCTGCGCACGGCGGCAGTCGTAGGCCAGAGATACCAGCGAGCGCAGCGTCGGCAGCTTGCCCATGTTGACGCCGAAATCGCTCTCCAGTCCCCAGAACGCGGCGATCACCGCGGGCGGCACGCCGTATTCCTTTTCGGCGCGCGCGAACGCGGCGGAGTGCGCGCTGATCTTGGCTTGGCCCTGCTGCATGCGATAATTCGCCGCCATGCGGCCGGCGAATTCGGTGAAGATCTGGCCGAACACACGCTGGCCGCGGTCGCGATTAACGATTCCCTGATCGTAAACGAGATAGGGCGAGGCGGTCGCAATGGTTCGTTGCGAGACGCCGGCCTTCACCGCATCGCTCTTCAGCGTTTCGAGAAATTGCGGAAAGCTCATGCCGTTGTGGCAACTCGCACCGCGCTGGGCGAAAGCGGCATCCGGAGTAGCGGCGAGCAACATGGCGACGGTTGAAAGCACAATAATCAGGTAGCGTGTCATGCGTCGCGTCCGTGGCTTGCTATTCATCTCGCGTCAACGATCGTTGAATTGATTCCCCTTGCCAACATTGGCACGAAATCCCACAAAAGCCCAAGGTCACCGCACGATCTCGATTGAAGGGAACGTGTTCAACGGGTTCGACGATGTCGCATGTTGATGGCTTGATCGGCACTATTCTCGCCAAGCTGCGCAATGCCGTGATTGCGGGTATCTGCGGCATGATGGCTCAGAGTTTGCTGATGGCCGCGCGCCGATGGTTTGGCATTCTCCCAGCTTTCCAACCGTATCTCGACCTGCAACACCAACTTGTGAAATGGGTCGGCGCTGAATGGGCGCAAAGTCTCTCATGGCTGTTGCCGATGGTGAGCGGTGCTTTGGTATGGAGTTCGATCTTCGCGTGGGCCTACGATCGCATCCCCGGAGCGACGGTGATTGGCAAGGGTCTAGTTGTCACGGTGTTTGCATGGCTTTTGACCGGACTTGTCATTCTGCCGGGGATCGGCCACGGCGTATTCGCGGCCAAAGCCGGTGCCGGCGCATGGCCGGCGTTATTGATGCTCGTTATGCTCGCGGCCTATTGCCTGACGCTGAGCCTTGTCTATGCCTGGCTGAAGCGAGGCAATACAGGACAGCCTGTCAACTAAATCGCCGGTAGCTAGAGCTCCCTCGCATTGCTGAAAGCAAACGACGACACGCGGCGGGTATTTTCGTCGAGGATCAGGCTGCGGGTGATGGGCGGTTCTGCGCGCTGGCTGCAGTTCTCGCGCTCGCACAGGCGGCAGTTGACGCCGATCGGCGTTCCCTCGGCCTTGTCGAGGTCCATGCCGCTGGCATAGACCAGCCGCGCGGCGTGGCGGATTTCGCAGCCGAGGCCGATGGCGAAACGCGGCTGCGGTTGTGGATGCAGTGCTACCGGCCGGCGCGCCATCTGCGCGATGGAGAAATAGCGGCTGCCGTCCGGCAGTTCGATCACCTGCTTGAGCAGGCGGTCGGGCGTGTCGAAGGTCGAATGCACATTCCACAATGGGCAGGTGCCGCCGAATTTCGAGAACGGAAACGTGCCGGATGAAAACCGCTTTGAAACGTTGCCGGCATTGTCGACGCGCAGCATGAAGAACGGCACGCCGCGCGCGTTCGGCCGCTGCAGCGTCGTCAGGCGATGGCAGACCTGTTCGAAACCGGCATTGAAGCGCTGCCCCAGCACGTGAACGTCGTAGCCAAGCGATTCCGCAGCGCTGTGGAAAGCCTGATACGGCATCATCACAGCGGCGGCGAAATAGTTCGCCAGCGAAATACGATACAGCCGTCGCGCGGTGTCATCCAGCGGACCCGCGCGATTGATGATCGCGTCGAATTGGCCGCCGGATTCCGCCAGCCCGATCTGGAACGCCAGTTGGAACAGGCGCCCGGAGCCGTCGACCAACTCGGAAATCAGCAGTTGCCGGCGATGCCGGTCGAACCGCCGCAGCGTTTCGCGCATGACGTCCACCGGCATGATGCGGGTGACGATGGAATGTTTTTCGCGCAGCCGTTCGCTGAGAGCCGCGAACAATTCCTGCGATGTCACGCTGACTTCATCGCGCAAAGTCTCCGCAGCCTGTTCGAGTTCGGGGAAGTAGTTGCGGTTGGCCTCGATGAGATCCCGCACGCGCTCGATCGGATTGGCCTCGAAGCGGACACCTTCGTTGCGATCGGCCATCTGCGCCGCGACCATGGTCTCGCCGCGCCGCGCCTCGGTGTAGGCGGCATACAGCCGTTGCAGCGCGTGCGTCACGCCCGGACAGAGTTCGGCGAGGTCGCGCAATTCCTGTTTCGGCAGATCGATCTGCCGGAACAGCGGATCGGAAAAAATTTCGTTCAGTTCGGCGAAGAAGCGATCCTCGTCGGCGGTGGCAAGGTCGCGCAGGTCGAGGTCATAGGTCTCGGCGAGGCGCAGCAAGGTCTGCGCGGTGACCGGTCGCTGGTTGCGTTCGATGAGGTTGATGTAGCTCGGCGACAGGCCGAGTCCCTCCGCCATCTGGGTTTGCGACAGGCCGAGTTGCTGGCGGATGCGCCGGAAACGGGGGCCAACGAAGAGTTTCTTGCCGGAATCCGCCATGAGAGCCTGTTTGTGACAAAAATTACAATATTACATATATGACATGTGCGTATGTTACATCACATCACCATTCTATGACAAGCTATCTATCATAAATCGGCCGTTTCGCGTTTAGCTATCGGCACGCTTTCGCAATGCAATGTCACGATTGTTGATTGGAGATAGAGATGGCTAAGACGTTTGAACAGTTGGTCCCGGCGCCCAAGGGGCGGTTTGACGGCATCACCCGTCCGTACTCCCCGGCGGAAGTCGAGAAGCTGCGCGGGTCGCTGCCGATCGCCTATACGCTGGCCGAGAAGGGCGCCAACCGCCTGTGGGAGTCTCTGAAGAAAGAGCCCTATGTCAATTCGCTCGGCGCCGTCACCGGCAACCAGGCGATGCAGCAGGCGCGCGCTGGCCTCAACGCCATCTATCTTTCCGGCTGGCAAGTCGCGGCGGATGCCAACACCGCAGGCCAGATGTATCCCGACCAGAGCCTGTATCCGGCCAACGCGGGTCCGGAACTGGCGCGGCGCATCAACAAGACCTTCCAGCGCGCCGACCAGGTCGAGCACGCCGAGGGCGGCGCCAAGATCGACTGGTTCGTGCCGATCGTGGCTGACGCTGAAGCCGGCTTTGGCGGTCCGCTCAACGCCTTCGAAATCATGAAGGCCTACATCGAGGCGGGTGCGGCCGGCGTCCACTTCGAAGACCAGCTCGCGTCGGAAAAGAAGTGCGGCCACATGGGTGGCAAGGTGCTGATCCCGACCGCGGCGCACGAGCGCAACCTGATCGCGGCGCGTCTTGCCGCCGACGTCTGCGGCACGCCGACCTTCGTGCTGGCGCGCACCGACGCGGAAAGCGCCAAGCTGATCACCTCAGACATCGACGAGCGCGATCATGAGTTCCTCACCGGCGAGCGCACGGCGGAAGGCTTCTATCGCCTCAAGCCGGGCACCGGTCTCGAGCACTGCATCAAGCGCGGCATCGCCTTTGCGAAGTATGCCGACCTGCTGTGGTGGGAAACTTCGAAGCCGGATCTCGATGGCGCGCGCAAGTTCGCCGAGGCGGTGAAGAAGGTCTATCCGAACAAGATGCTGGCTTACAATTGCTCGCCCTCGTTCAACTGGGAAGCCAACATCGACAAGGACACCATCGCCAAGTTCCAGCGCGAAATCGGCGCCATGGGCTACAAGTTCCAGTTCGTGACCCTGGCGGGCTTCCACTCGCTCAATCACGGCATGTTCGAACTGGCGCGCGGCTACAAGGCCGAAGGCATGGCGGCATACTCCCGCCTGCAGCAGGCCGAGTTCGCCTCGGAGAAGTTCGGCTATTCGGCGACGCGCCACCAGCGCGAAGTCGGCACCGGTTACTTCGATCTGGTTTCGACCACGATCACCGGCGGTACATCGTCCACCACGGCGTTGCATGACTCGACCGAGGCGGATCAGTTCAAGGCTCAGGCGGCGGAATAACAGGAGGCTACGATGACGAACGGTTCTCTTTTCTGGGTGATCGGCGGTGAGTTCGGCTCGATGAATTTCCACAAGCTGGTGGAAGGTTCGGCCCAGGTACAGGGGCCGTTCAAGAGCCGCAAGGAGGCCGAAGACGCCTGGCGTGAAGTCTCCGAGCAGAATCGCCATCGCGGCAACGTGCGCTTCTCCATCGTCGAAGAGCCGCAACGCGCCGCCGGCTAACACCGGAGAGCGGAACGACAAATCCAAGGGCGCGACGGCCCCATCCGGCAACGGGTGGGGCCGTTGCCGTGAAAGCGCCTTGAAATGGCCTTGTGCGACCGCTGCTTGGGAAGCTTATCCGCAGCGAACCGGCTGTTCGCCGAGCGTGGTTGCTGATAGATTAACCCGGCAGCTCTCACTTGTTTAAAGGTCGCCTGTCGATGTCGGACGCGCACAATATCGGAAGCAGTGCGGCTCCCGGCGAGCAGCCGATCCGGCTGCGCGATGCGTTGCGGCGCGCGCGAATCGAAGCCGCCGACCGCAACGGCGTGGTGATCGATCTGCGCGACGCCGAAGTGGCACGCCTTGAAATTCTCAACGAGGCGCTGGATCCGCTGTTCGCGCAAATTCCGGATAACGTCGATTTGTTCGATCGCGGCATCAGCCAGGGCGATACGCCACGGTTGTGGATCGATGTCGTGGCGCATGTGGTGATGGGCCGCGACAAGCGGCTGTATCGCTTCGTGCAGGACACCCGCTTCGGCCGCATCGTGCTGGCGGAGTCGCATACCGCATCGGCGATCGTTCAGGCGGTGACCGACTATGTCGCGCGCCGGATGATCGAGCGTGAACACGCGCTCGTCGCCACGCCACTACCGGAGCAGATCGCCGCGGAGAAGCCGCGCCGCGGTCGCGGGCTGTGGAGTTTCGCTTTCGGCTTCATCGTCGGCGTTGCCGCGCTGTTCGGCCTTGCGCTGTTTGCGGCGCTGCGCAGCTCTTAGAACAATCTGACCCGCCGCACGTCGCCGATGTGATCGGCGCGCAGCAGCCCGCGCACGCCTTGTTCGCAGCGCCAGCCGCTGCCGTCACGTTCGATCGAAAACATGTTGTAGGCGGCGGCGGGGTGATGGCCGTGCGCCACGGCGGAAGCCGACGGCGCGCCGATGGCCGGGATACGGCCATTGGGTCCATCGAACCACATCGTCGAATGGACATGATCGTGACCGTGCAGGATCAGGTCGACGCCATGACGCCGCAGCGCCGTCAGCAACTCGTCCGCATCGGTGAGACGTTTGAAGCGGCCGTGATGATCCGAGCGCAGCGGATGATGAATCAGCAGCACGCGAAACGATTGCGTATCGGCGAGCTGGCGCAGCAGCCGATCCAGCGCCTGAAATTGCGCGGCGCCGATCTTGCCGGTTGCCAGCAGCGGCGCCGTCGGCACTGCGGTCGAAACGCCGATCAGCGCCAGCGGACCGCGATGGCGCACGAACGGGAACTGCATGCTGCCTGCCGTCGCCTCGTCGCCGCATAGATAGTCGGCGAATTCCCTCCCGAAGTGATGGCGCGTGCTCTGCACGTAGGCGTCGTGGTTGCCGGGAACGACGGTGACCCGATCCGCCGGGCCGACGCTATGCAGCCACCGCCGCGCCGGAGCGAATTCCGCTGGTAGCGCGAGATTGACCAGGTCTCCGGTGATGGCGATGTGATCGGGCTGATGCGCCTGCATGTCGGCGACCAGCAGATCGAGCACCTCGCGCCGGTGAATGGCGTGGCGATTGCGCTTCCAGTTCAGGTAGCCGAACGCACGCTTGCCGGCGAGCTGATGCAGCCGCGCGGCCGGCATCGGCGGCAGATGCGGATCGGACAGATGCGCCAGCGTGTAGGCCGTCATCACGCGCTGCCTATCAGAATACCGGTCAGAAATACCAGTGTGCCGCCCACCGCGATCTGGAATGTCGCCTGCAACCAAGGCGTATCCATGAAACGATGCCTGATCCACGAAATCACCGCCAGCTCGACGGCGACAACCGCAACCGCGAGCACGGTCGCGATGTAAAAGTCGGGAATCAAATAGGGCAGGGTATGACCGAGCCCGCCGAGTGCGGTCATCAGTCCGCACACGAGGCCGCGAATCCACGGCGAGCCGCGTCCGCTCAGCGTGCCGTCGTCGGATAATGCTTCGGCGAAGCCCATCGAAATGCCGGCACCGACAGAGGCGGCAAGACCGACGAGGAACGTCTCGAACGGCCGGTGTGTGGCGAAGGCTGCGGCGAACAACGGGGCCAGCGTCGAGACCGAGCCGTCCATCAGACCGACCAGTCCGGGCTGGACGTATTGCAAAACGAACGCGCGGCGTTCGCTGTCGGCCTCGCTGGCACGGGCGTCTTCGGTCAAATATTTCTCGGCAAGGCGGCCGGCGAGGGCTTCATGCCGGATTTCCTCCTCGGCGAGCTTGAGCAGCAATTGTCGGATCGATGCGTCGCTGCTCGCTTCGGCAGCCTTGCGATAGAAGCGCGCGGCGTCCTGCTCCATGCCGGTGGCATAGCTGCGCACCTCGGCAATGCCGAGCGGTCGCATCAGCCAGAGCGGCTTGCGCTTGATGAAGCCTTTGACATCCTGCCGCCGGATCAGCGGCAGATAGTCGCCGAACCGGGTGCGATAAAGAGTGAGCAGCATGTCGCGATGCTTCATTTCCTCGTCGGCCATCCCGGTGAATACTGCGGCCGATGCCGGAAACGCCTCCGAGAGGCCGGCGGCGAAGTCGCGATAGATGCGGCTGTCCTCGTCCTCATTGGAGACGGCCAGTGCCAGAATTTCGCGTTCGGTCAGATCGGCAAATTGCTTCACGATGATCTCGCGGCTTGCTGTGAAAATCGGGGCGTTTTTGCCAAGATGACTGGCGTGGGGCAAGAATCAATAGTCTGCTCGATTCGACTGTGCGTCGAGATGTCTGCCGGAGCGGGCGAATGTTGCTATGGGACCATCGGACGTGAGCGGGGTTGCTGTCGGCATGACGAATCCAGGTTGGAGAGCCCGCTTCGAGCCGGCCCTGCGTCGCGTCTTCCATCTGTATTGGCGCTTCGCGCGCGGTATGACGTTCGGCGTGCGCGGCGTGGTGCTCGACAGCGAGGACCGGGTGTTTCTGGTCAAGCACAGTTACGTCTCGGGTTGGCATTTGCCCGGCGGTGGCGTCGAGGTCGGCGAGACGGTCGAGGACTCGCTGCGGCGTGAACTGATCGAGGAAGGCCGCATCGCGCTCGAAGGCCCGCCGCAACTGCACGGCATCTTCTTCAATCGCCACGTCTCGCGCCGCGATCATGTCGCGGTGTTCGTCATTCGCCGCTTCAGTCAGGATCGCGCGCCCGACCCGAACCGCGAGATCGTCGCCAGCGGCTTTTTCCATGCCAGCGCGCTACCGCCGGAGACGACGGCAGGGACACGATTACGGATCGCGGAAGTGCTCGAGGGCAGGCCGCCCGGCGCGGCCTGGAGCTGACGGCCTCGGTGGCAGCAGAGGATTGCGGGCCAATTCTTGCCAAACCGCCATGGACCCCGCTGCCGGCAAATGCTATCCCGCGCCTCGCTATGTCCGATCTTTCGCTGACCATTTTGCCTGAATCCGCCAACGACGCGCAGGCCATCGAACGCCTGCACGAGCGCACGTTCGGGCCGGGTCGCTTCGTGCTGAGCGCCTATCGCTTGCGCGAGCATGTCGATCACCGGCTCGATCTGTCGTTCACCGCGCGTATCGGCACGTTGCTGGTCGGCTCGGTGCGGCAGTTGCCGATCTGCATCGGCGACACGCCGGCATTGCTGCTGGGGCCGCTGACGGTCGAGCCGCCGTTCCGCAGCCGTGGCGTCGGGCGCGCCTTGCTCGATCGCGCATTGAAGGATGCCCGGGCCAAGGGCCATACGCTGGTGGTGCTGGTGGGGGACGAAGCCTATTACAGCCGCGTCGGCTTCAAGATGATCCCCAAGGGCCGCACCGACATGCCGGGGCCGGTGGATCATCGCCGGCTGCTGGTCGCCGAACTGGTCGAGGGCGCGTTCGACAACGTGTCCGGACCGATCCGGCCGGACTGGGCGTTCGCGCGTGAGATTTTGAAATCACGCTGAGACGGGGCAATCGTTGATCGATTGTCACCCTGAGAGTCTGATTCAAAAGCAGTCAATGAATCGGGCGAGGTAAGTTAGTTTGTCATGGCCGGAATAGATCCGGCCATGACAATAGAATGATTCAATACTTCACGTTGGCGAAGATGCGCACGCCGAGACCCGGCAACAGCACCTCGTCCTTGTTGTAGGCTGCGGCGTTGCGGATGTCGGCATTGAGCAGGTTGTCGCCGACCAATCCGAACGTCACCTGTTGCGCGCCCCACCAGTCGTTTTTCGGGAGCTTTGTCGTGTAGCTGATCTCGGCGCGCAGCCGGTTGTAGCCGGCGGTCGGCGTCTCCATTGCGCTGACATCGTTCTGCGCGAACGCATGCAGCAGATTGACGCGCGCGAACCAGTTGCTGTCGCGATAGTAGACGCCGCCGCCGACGCGCTGCGGCGGGATGCGCGGCACGTTGGTGCCGTCGGTGAACGTGGCGCGCACGACGTCGTATTGCCCTTCGATGCCGAACTGCCCGTTCCACACCGGCAGCACATCGTACTGGAACTGGAATTCGGCGCCGCGAAACACCGCGTCCTGCTGCGAATAGATCGCCTGCTTCAATTCGAGACCCACACCGTTGATGCAGGCGACGTCGTCGCAGGTGTTGCCGTTGAGGCGCCGGTAGATGAAGCCGTTGAAACGGGTGTAGTAGCCCGTCAGTTCGAAGCGGAAGGGGCCGGCCGCACGCCGCAAGCCAGCTTCGACCGATTTTGCGGATTCGATGCCGAGATTTGGATTGCCGATGTCGAACGTTTCGGTGGCGTCGTGAGCGCCGCGCGAGAACAATTCGGCAGGCTTCGGCGCACGCTCGACATATTGCCCGGTGATGCTGGCGGCGAGATCCCACGGCAAATTCTGGATCAGGCCGATGCTGCCGCTTTTCGGCGTGAAGCTCAGCGAACGTGCCGTCGCCGGACCGATCGCGGCGGGGTCGGTGTTGAGATCGAATACGTCAGGAATCGAACTCGGCATCGTGCCGCTGAGATTGACGCGTTCGATCCGCGCGGCGACCTGCGCCTTGGTGACGGGGCTGAACTTCAGCTCGTTGAACACGTAGCCCGCGAGCCGAGCGTTCTGGTTGGGGTCCCACAGGCCGTTGAGCGGGCTGCCGATATTGTCCGGGCTCGGCGCCGTCAGTTGCTGGTGCGACGCCTGTACGCCGAGCGCGGTGGTCAGCGCGGCGAAGCGCAGGTTGAGCGGCGCCAGTTGCACTTCGACGCGGCCCTCCTGCTCCTTGTTGGTGAAAGTCTGCCGCACGCCGTCGCTCGCCGGATCGGCGGCATCGGCCAGCCCGAGCTCGTTGTGCTTGTAGTCGGTCGCGCCGAGCCAGAAGCGGATGGCGTCGACCGCTGCCGCGTCGGGGCGGTATTCGCCCTTGGCGGTGAACTTGGTCTGGCGGCCGTCGATGCGGGTGCCGAGCGCCTCACCTTCGATGCCGGGGATATGATAGACGCTGTTGTTCTGGCTGATCGCCGCGCCGACAAAGCCACCGGTGAAAATGTACGAGCCGCCGACCGACGCGCCGTTGGAGTCGGTCGCGGTGTTCTTCTGCGTGCCGCCGGGAATGCGGTAGTCTTCGGTCTTGCGCGCAAACGCATCGGCATGGATGGCGAAATTGTTGCCACCGGCATCGAGCAGCACCGCACCTTCGCGGCCGAGATCGACGCTCGACAACGCGGCCCGCGTCTCGAAGCTGACGCATGGATTGGACGCGGCGAGCTGCGGCGCCTTCACGTTGTAGCCGTAGGTCTGCATCGTCGGCATCGCGCTGCACGGTAGCGCATCGGGAATGCGGTTGTTGCTGGCGCTCACCACGCCGCCGATGGCCTGCGAACCGTAACGCAGCGTTGCCGGGCCGCGGATGACTTCGACCTGATTGGTCGACAGCGGATCGATCGGCACGAAATGATCCTCGCCGAGATCGGATGCGCCGTTGCTGCCCATGCCGTTCTCGACGATGCCGACGCGGTTGACGTCGAGCCCGCGAACGATCGGCCGGCTGGAGCCGCCGGGTGCGTAGGACGATCCGGTGATTCCGGGCTTGTTGTTGAGCAGATCACCCAGCGTCGCAGCGCCGTTGCGGCGGATCTCTTCATTGGGGACGACCGTGACCGTCGCGAATTGATCGGTGACGATCGGAAGCGTGCCCGCCAGTTCGGCGGGCTGCGCGGGTGCAGGGGCAGGCGCGGCGGGCGCTGGGGCGGCGGTTGCGGCTGCGGCGCGTGGTTTGGGCCGCGTCCGATGCACGATCGGGCTCGGGGCGCGAACGACGATTTCCGGCAGCGTGGTGGTCCCTTCGGGAACAGTCTGCGCTCCGGCGCTGTCCGGCAACGCGATGTAACCGAGGCCCGACAGCAACAGCGTCGCCGCGCTGGGGATGATGAAAAGAGGTTTGGTCAGGGCTGGCATTGGTGTTCCTGGGACGTCCGCGCAACGCGATCGCTGGCAGTGATGCGGTTACGGGGATCGTCGAAGCCGATGGATTGATGGCGGAGTTATCCCGTCAGGTCGGCCGCTGAATGCGGGGCGAGCGACGGAGCATCAAGCGATCGATCTCAGGAAGCGGGCGGGGCGCGTGGCTGGTGGCTCTGGTGCCGGGGCGCGAGGTGGGAAAATTCAGCGTCGGTGGTCAGGTAGAGCAGCTGATAGGCCTGCGGCACCATCAGCAGTGGCGACTCGCCGAGCATTGCCGATCCGGCCACCGCCAGAGCTGCGCAGATGGCACAGACATCGCCCGGATGATGGTGCCTAGGTTGGGGAGATGCCGGCTGACCTGTCTCCGTCGCGACTGCGAGCTGCTCGACATCGGATGGCCCAACGCCATTCGTCGCCGATTGTGCCGCGATGGTGTTGAGCGCCGGGGCAGCCTGCGCCGCATCCCAATGGAAGTGCCCGAACGACAGCACGAATTGCACGGCCAGCGCGAGAAGCGCCAGCCTTGCCCCGTGTTTGACCCGCGATCGGAACCACTGCATTGCGACGTGCACCCCACATCCGGAGCGAAAGCATCCCCGCCGCCCCAGATGTTATAATGTAACATCGCAGCCGAGGGTGGCCGCTGTCAACCGGCTTCGCGCCGGTGTCCCGATTTTCGGCATCGATGCGACCTTGCGTCGCGAACATGCAACGCTCATCGACGGGGAAGGCTCAACGCCCCTCGCGCAGCCACGTTGCGGCGAAAGCGCCGAGCAGCAGCAACAGGCCGATGACACCGGCGAAGATCGGCAGCACGCCGACGCCGCGCACGACGCTGGCGTCGCGCATATGCACGCCGAGCCAGCCGTCGCCACGGAACACGCTCGACGAATGCACCGGGACGATGCGCGGCAGATTGATCGCAGCGTTTTCGGCCACGCGCCGGACATCGCCGCCGGTGGCCTGCGCCAAGGGCTTCAGCGTGTCCGTCGTCGAGGTGACGGCGGAGAATTCCTTCGGGTTGGCAGGGCCGACATTGATCAGCGCCTTGAGCTTGCCGTCGGTGGCCTGCCACAGGCCCAGTTCATTGGCTTCGGTGGTGGCCGTCCACAGGCCAGGTTCGCCCGTGTTGAGGTTGAGTTCGCGCGTGGTGCCGGATGGCGAGGTGACGGTGACCGGTGTGACGGTGTCCGCCATGGTCTGCCGCTGCACGACGAGATCCTTGCCTCGGACCTGCAGTCGCAGCGCTTCCTCGTCGAGTTCCGGCTCTTTCATCAGCCAGTGCGACATGCGCCGCAACAGATCGAGATGCGGGCCGCCGCCTTCATAGCCGCGCGCCCACAGCCAGATGTGATCCGACAGCACCAGCGCGACACGGCCTTCGCCGTAGCGCGACAGCAACAGCAGCGGCTTGCCGTCGGCGCCGGTCATCAAAGGCGGCGAGTTGACGTTGCGGGTATCGACGGTGCGGAAGAAACGGCTCCAGCGCGGCGGTTCGGTGGCCGATCCTTCGAGGCCGCGCGTCACCGGGTGGCGTTTGCCGATCTCGCTGAGGTGCGCGAGGTAAGGTTTCTCGGTCACGCCGACCGGTTCGGCCGGCAGCACCGAATCCAGCGGCGTGCGCCAGATGCTGGTCACCGAGGCGTAGTCCGGCCCGGCCGACACAAGCATGGCGCCACCGGCGCGGATATAGCGCGCGATGTTGTCGAAATAGGCGATCGGCAGCACGCCCTGCCGCGCGTAGCGATCGAAGATGATCAGCTGGAATTCGTTGATCTTCTGCTGGAACAGTTCGCGCGTCGGAAAGGCGATCAGCGACAGTTCGTTGATCGGCGTGCCGTCCTGTTTCTCCGGCGGGCGCAGAATGGTGAAGTGCACCAGATCGACGCTGGCATCGGATTTCAGCAGGTTGCGCCAGGTGCGTTCGCCTGAATGCGGTTCGCCGGACACCAGCAGCACGCGCAGCTTGTCGCGCACACCGTCGATCACCACCACGGCGCGGTTGTTGACCGGCGTCAATTCGTTCTCCAGCGGCGAGGCTTCAATTTCGACGATGTTCGGCCCGGCGTGCTTGATGTCGATGTCGATGTTGACGGTCTGTCCGCTGACCACGGTGCGCTCGTTCAAAACGTCGCCGTCGTGGCGCACCACGACACGGGCCTGCTGACCGCTGACGCCCTGATCCTCGAGCCGGTAGGTGACGCGCTGGCGCTGGCCGACAATGCCGAAGCGCGGCGCGGCGACGATGGCGACGCGGCGGTCGCGCTCGTTGCTGCGTCCGGTAATCAGTGCGTGCACCGGCGCGGTGAAGCCAAGCCCGGCGGCGTTGGCCGGAATGTCGTGCACCCGCCCGTCAGTGATGAGGAACGCGCCGGCAACGCGGTCGGTCGGCACATCCGACAGCGCCGACGACAATGCGCCGAACAGCTTGGTGCCATCGGTCTCGCCGTCGGCCTGTCCGGCATCGACGACCCGCACTTCGAGGCCCTTGATCTGCTTGAGCCTGTTGACCAGTTCCTCGCGCGCCTGATCGGTCTCGCGGGTGCGGTCGCCGAAATTCTGGCTCGGACTCTTGTCGACGATAACAGCCGCGACCGAGGGCAGCGGCTCGCGCTCCTCTCTGGTAAACGACGGATTGGCGAGCGCCAGCAGGATCAACGCCAGCGCCGCGACGCGCACCGCCGCACCGCGTGCGCGGCCGAGCAACAAAACACCTGCGACGACAACAATCGCCGCGAGCGCAATCCATAGCACGATGCTTGGAACCAGAGGGGTGAACGCGATTCCGTAGCTCATGGCTGCTTCCTGAGCTTGTGCACGGGAGCTGTCATCCTGAGGTGCGCGCATTCTTCATGCGCGCCTCGAAGGATGCGCCGCCGGGATAGACACGCCATCCTTCGAGGCTCGCCGCGAAGACGCGGCTCGCGCCTCAGGATGACGCTTTGCAGGGGGAGGGAGGTTTGCTGCGTCAGCCGCTGCCTGTTCGACACGCGCATACTCACTGCCCCAGCCGTTCGATCAGGGCCGGAGCGTGGACCTGATCCGCCTTGTAGTTGCCGGTGAGCGTATACATCACGATGTTGACGCCGGCGCGGAAGGCGAATTCGCGCTGCCGCGCATCGCCCGGCGTCAGCGGCAGCATCGGCTGACCATCGGGGCGCAGCGCCCATGCGCCGGCCAGATCGTTCGACGTGATGATGATGGGCGAGACGCCGTCGCCGCCGCGCGCGGGCCGCGAAGCCGCGTCGTCGGATTCGTCGCGCGGCAAGGTTTCGACCCAAGTCTGCCCGGTGTTGAAACGGCCGGGGAAGTCGCGCAACAGGTAGAATGTCTTGGTCAAGACGTGTTCCGGTGGCACCGGTTCGAGTTCGGGCACGTCGAGCGACGCCAGCGTGTTGCGCAGCGTCTGCATGCCTGGCGTCTGCGCTTCGCCGCCGTTGCCCGCTGGCGCCTCGATGGCGTCGCGGGTGTCGAACAACACGGTGCCGCCTTGCTTCATATAGGCGTCGATGCGGTTGATGGCGTCCTGCGGCGGCTTCGCCGCGCCGGGAATGATCGGCCAATAGATCAGCGGAAAGAACGCGAGTTCGTCGCGCGCCGGATCGATACCGACCGGATCGCCGGCTTCCAGCGCCGTGCGTTGCGCGAGGAACAACGTCAATGCCTGCATGCCGGCCTTGACGATGGCATCGACGTCGGCATTGCCGGTGACGACATAGGCCAGCCGGGTTTGCGACACTGCCTTCACGGCGAAATCATCCGAAGCCGCATCGGCGCGAACGCGCGACGGCACGGCCACTACGGCGGAGAGTGCCAACGCAATCGCCAGCATCGCCGCAGCCGGGCGACGCCGCAACAGCGCGGCGATGCCGCCGCCGAGCAACGCGACGATGATCGCGTCGATCAGGAACAGCGCCAGCGCCGTCGACAGCAGCATGCCGCGCAGGTCGCTCGGCTCGGCATTGGTGTAGGCGGCGTGTTGGGCGCGCAAGCCTGCCGTATCCAGTGGCGCGATGCGATCCGCCGCCGCCAGCGTATTGACCGCCAGCGGACCGTCCGCCGGTCCGTAGAATCCGGGCGGATGATCGAGCGTTGCCCGATCGCGGAAACTCGCGGCCAGGGGCTTGGCGGTCGAAGGCGGCGGTCCGAATGCGCCGAAGCCATCGAGCGTCCGCAACGGCGCGACGGTTTCGGCGCTGCCTTCCGACGCCGCGCCCGCGCCCGGCGTCGACGTGTAGCCTGCCATGTCGACCAGCCGTCGCAACATTTCGACGAAGGTGCCGGACATCGGCAGGTCCGACCAGCGCATATCGGCGCTGACGTGGAACAGCGTCACGACGCCCTTGCCGCGACGCTCGCCGGTGACCAGCGGCGTGCCGTCGACCAGCGAAGCCCAGCTACGTTTCGCCAGCGTGGCGTCGGGCTCGGCCAGCACCTGGCGCGTGACGGTGACATCCTGCGGCACGTCGAGCCCGGCGAAGGGGCTGTCTGCGGCGAACGAGGCGAGATGCTGCGGCTTCTCCCAGGTGAGGCTGCCGCCGAGGCTGCGTCCGCCGCGCCGCAATTTCACCGGCACCAGATCGTCCTCGGCTTGCGCGAGGCGCGGACCCGCAAAGCGCACCAGCACGCCGCCTTGCGCGATCCACGCATCGATGCGCTCGCGCAATTCCGGCGAGAGCGCGCCGACGTCGGCGAGCACGATCATCGGCAATTTCTGGTCGAGGAATTGCGCAATCGCTTGCGCCGGCGCGCCGCGATCGCCGAGCCGCACGTCGGCGAACGGCGCCAGTGCGCGCGTGAGATAGAACGTCGATGCCAGCAGCGGCTGCGCGGTGTCGGTCGTCGCGCCGCTGGCAATGCCGATGGCGCGCCGCCGCCAGCGTTTGTCGAGCAGTTGCACCGCGCCTGCCGAACGTTCGCCGGCGATCTCCAGCCGCGCGATGTCGTTGCGTAACTCGACCGGCAGTTCGAATGCGGCTTCCGTCTCGCGTTCCTGCGGCGCGAAGCTGAAGCGGGCCTCGCCGATCGGCGAATTCTTCTGATCCAGCGCGCGGATGACGCCGGCATCGATGCCGCCGCCATTGGCGCGCAACACCTTCACCGTCATCTTGGCGGCAGCGTTCTCGGCCGCGACCAGCGCATGCGCCGGTGCCGCGCCGCTATCGAAGATCGTCAGCGGTCGGTTCTCCACGATCTTGCCGAGTCCTTCGATGAATTCGCTGCCGCGCCCGGTGTCGATGCCGTCGGACAGCCAGGCGATGTCGCAATCGCCGCTGGCCTTGAGGAAGCGTGCGATGGCGGGCAGCGTCTCGACGCGTTCGACGGCGTAAGGCTTCGGCGACAACTGCCGCACCATGACGCGGGCGGTCCCGGCCGGCGCCAGCGTGATGTCCCGCGTCGGTTCGGACAGCGGCACGATGGCGACGCCGCGTCGGTCGTTCTCGGCGTTGGCGATCAACTCGTCGGCGGCCTTGATGCGCGCCTCCCAACTCGCCGCCGAACTCCAGCCGTCATCGAGCAGGATGACCAGCGGGCCGTTGCTGCCGGTGGCATCGGTGCGCGGATTCCAGGTCGGCCCGGCAGCGGCAATGATGACCAGCGCGGCGGCGAGCAGGCGCAGCGCTGTCAGCCACCACGGCGTTCGTGACGGTGTTTCTTCCTTCGGTGCAATATCGAACAGCAATCGCGTCGGCGGAAAATCGATCCGGCGCGGCCGTGGCGGCATCACGCGCAGCAGCCACCACAACACGGGCAAGGCAAGCAGACCCGTCAGCAGCAACGGTTGGGCGAAACTGAGCGGCAGGCCCATCATGCGCTACGTCCCACTTTCACGGTACCGATGCCGCTCTTGCTGGCCATCATGCCGCTATGGAGAAATAGCAACAGTTCAGCCGCCGAACGGCTGGTGGTGTGGATCGAGAACAACCAGTCGAGCCGCCCGGATTCGAGGCGGATTTCATCGCGATGCGCGGCGACGCGCGCCTTATAATCGTGCGCCCAGGTCTCGGCGCGGCCGGCGGTGATGACGCCGCCGCCTTCCGGTTCGACGAATTCGACGCGTCCGGAATAGGGGAACGACTCCTCGGCGGGGTCGACGACCTGAACCAGCGTGCCATGCGCGCCGGAGGACGACAGACCCGCCAGCATGGTTTTGATCTCCGGCATGGGCGACCAGAAATCCGACAGCACGACGATTTCCGACAACGTCGTCGGCACGAATGCCGGCGGCAGGCTCGCCCGTGTGGCGGTATCGTGCAGCACGGCCTGCGCCATCTTGTCGATGACGTTGCGACTCGCGGTCGGTGCCATCAGGCCGGGGATGCCGACGCGTTCGCCACCGGCCACCAGCAATTCCGCCAGCGCGAAAGTGACGATCAGCCCGCGTTCCAGCTTGCTGTCGCGCACGCCTTTCGAGGCAAAGGCCATCGAGGCCGAGCGGTCCGGCCACAGCCACACCGTATGCGCGGCTTCCCATTCCTGCTCGCGAACATAAAGATGATCGTCGCGCGCCGAGCGTCGCCAGTCCACGTTCTGCGCGGGTTCGCCGGAGACGAAGCGGCGATATTGCCAGAAGCTTTCGCCGGCGCCTGCACGCCTGCGGCCATGCAGGCCGTGAATGACGTTGGCAGCGATGCGGCGTGCTTCCAGCACGAGACGCGGCAACGAGGCCGCCAGCGTCCGGCTCTCGCCGTCGGCCCGCCTGATCGCAATCGTCTCTGGAGTCGCTTGCTGCGTGGCAGCGGCCATCAGCCAATCCGTGTCTTCAGTTGCCGAATAACGTCGGGGATGGTCTTGCCTTCGGCGCGCGCCGAGAAGGTCAGCGCCATGCGATGCTTGAGCACCGGCTCGGCGAGGTCGAGCACGTCGTCGATCGACGGCGCGAGACGTCCGTCGAGCAGCGCACGCGCGCGCACCGCGAGCATCAAGGCCTGGCTGGCGCGCGGCCCCGGTCCCCAGGCGATCAGCGCGCTGTTGTCGCCGCTCTCCGGGCCGGGACGTGCGGAGCGCACCAGCGAGAGGATGGCTTCGACGACGGAATCGCCGACCGGCAACCGGCGCACGAGGCGTTGCGCGGCGAGCAGATCCTCGACTGACATCGCGGCCTTGGCCAGCGTCTCCTCGGCGCCCGTGGTTTCGAACAGGATGCGCCGTTCGGCATCGCGGTCCGGATAGTCGACATCGATTTCCATCAGAAAGCGGTCGAGCTGTGCTTCCGGCAACGGATAGGTGCCTTCCTGCTCCAACGGGTTCTGCGTCGCCAGCACGTGGAACGGTTTCGGCAGGTCGTGGCGCGCGCCGGCCACGGTGATGTGCTGTTCCTGCATCGCCTGCAACAGCGCCGATTGCGTACGCGGACTGGCGCGGTTGATTTCGTCAGCCATCAGCAGTTGCGCGAACACCGGACCGGCGATGAAGCGGAACGAGCGGCGGCCGGCACCGCTTTCGTCGAGCACTTCGGCGCCGAGAATATCCGACGGCATCAGGTCGGGGGTGAACTGAATGCGCTTGGCATCGAGCCCGAGCGTGGTACCGAGCGTTTCCACCAGCTTGGTCTTGGCGAGGCCCGGCACGCCGATCAGCAGCGCGTGGCCGCCGGACAGGATGGTGACCAGCGTATTTTCGACGACGCGCTCCTGACCGAAGATGACGGTCGAGATCGCTTCCTTCGCCGCCCGGATGCTGCCGGCGAGTTGTTCGGCCGACCGGACGATCACATCTTCAAGTTTCTCGACACTGTCTCCGCCGGCCATCCGTCACTCCTTGCCAATCGCAACGCCAAGCGTCGCCATGCCTTTAACCCATGCTAAACTTAAGTGGACGTCACGTATTCATCCAATTGGTCTATCCCCATATTATCGGTCATTCAGACCTTAAAGCGCATCACGATGCGGCGATTTGGCACTAAGGAACCATTTCAAGGGCTGCACGTATCGTGCCAGACCGAACCGATCAGATTCGGGGCAAACCATGGCGAACCAAGGGCAGGGAGCGGGACGAAGTCTAGACGGATTGACCAGTGCTGCCCGGAATGCCGCGGCCGGCAAGGGATTGCCGCCGGTGCACCTGTGGAATCCGCCGTTTTGCGGCGATCTCGATATGCGTATCGCCCGCGACGGCACATGGTTCTATCAAGGGACGCCGATCGGCCGCCCGGCGCTGGTGCGGCTGTTCTCCACCATCCTCAAATACGAAAACGGCAAGCATTTTCTGGTGACGCCGGTGGAGAAGGTCGGCATCCAGGTCGACGACGCGCCGTTTCTTGCGGTCGAGATGCGCGATGAGTTGCACGAGGGCCAGCGCCTGCTGAATTTCCGCACCAATGTCGACGATTGGGTGGCGTGCGATGCGGCGCATCGGTTGCGCTTCGAACCGGCCGCCGACGACGGCCTCGTGCCTTATCTCCATGTGCGTGCCGATCTGTGGGCCAAGGTCACGCGCGCGCTGTACTATGAACTGGTTGACATGGGTGTGGAGCGGATGATCGATGGCCGCCCAATGTTTGGCATTGAGTCTGGCGGTGAGTTCTTCACAATGGCGGACGCAGAGCAGGTGAGGATGCGCTTTGACTGAACCGATGCTGGCCGCGCAACCTCTCAGGACGCTTGGCTCCGGCGAATTTTTTGGCCGGGCGCAAACGCGCCTGAATTTCGACGTGCCTCCGGGGCTGACCGATCCCAATATCGTGCCGCCGAGCGGCGATCAGGGCACCGATCGCATGTGGCGCATCATTGCCGAAGAACAGCCGGTGCGGCCGGCGGCGGTGTTGATTCCGGTGGTCGAGCGCGACGAGCCGACGGTGTTGCTGACGCAGCGTTCGCCGCATCTCAGCAGCCATGCCGGGCAAATCTCGTTTCCCGGCGGCAAGATCGACGCCACCGATCATTCGCCGCTCGACGCGGCGCTGCGCGAGGCGCACGAGGAGGTTGGCCTCGATCGGCAGTTCATTGAGCCGATCGGTTATCTCGATCTCTATGCGACGGGGTTGGGCTTTCGCATTTTGCCGACGCTGGCACGGGTCAAGCCTGGCTTCGACCTGCATATCAACGCCGCCGAAGTCGAAGATGCATTCGAAGTGCCGCTTGCATTCTTGATGAATCCCGAGAACCACCAGATTCACAGCAAGGAATTTCGCGGTATGGAACGGTCCTACTACGCCATGCCGTTTGCCGAGCGTTACATCTGGGGCGCGACCGCGGGCATCTTGCGCGTGTTGTACGAGCGGATCTACCTGCCATGATCCGTCCCGTACTGACCGAACTCGGAATATTCCTGATTCCGTTCGCGCTTTATGCCTGCTTTCTGCTGGCAAGCCGCAGCGGTGTGTTCGACCGGACCTCATGGCCTGCGCACATTGTTATCAAGCTGGCGATCGGCGCGTTGCTGCTGACCATTCTCAGTCTGATTTTGCTGGCGCACTTCTCCGGAGCGCCACCGAATTCGACATACACGCCTGCGCACATCGAGAACGGCAGACTGGTGCCGGGAGTCGACAAATGACCGAACCGGCGCAGCTCCATGATGCGCCATGGCTGACATCGGGTGCGACCGCGCGGCTTCTCGCCATGCTCAATGCGGACGGCGAGGAGGCGCGCGTCGTCGGCGGCGCGGTGCGTAATGCGTTGTTGGGAATCGCCATCAACGATGTCGATATCGCCACGACGGCCGTGCCGGAGGAAGTGGTTCGCCGCGCCCGTGCTGCAGGCATCAAGAGCGTGCCGACCGGTATCGAGCACGGTACGGTGACGCTGGTGATCGACGGCCACCCGTTCGAAGTGACGACCTTGCGCGAGGATGTCGAGACGTTCGGCCGCAAGGCCAAGGTCGCATTCGGTCGCGACTGGATCAGCGATGCGCAGCGGCGCGACTTCACCATCAACGGCTTGTCGGTGGATGCGGCCGGTATCGTGCACGATCATGTCGGCGGATTGGCCGATATCGCGGCGCGGCGCGTGCGCTTCATCGGCGATCCCGATCGGCGCATCGCGGAAGATTATCTGCGCATTTTGCGTTTCTTCCGGTTTCATGCGGCCTATGGCGCGGGCGAACTCGATCGCGCGGGCTTCATCGCATGCATTCGCGGACGCGGCGGCTTGCCGACGTTGTCGGCGGAACGCATTCGCATGGAAATGCTCAAGCTGCTGGTCGCCGATGGCGCGCTCGATGCCATCGTGGCGATGCGCGATGGCGGTTTGTTGTTGCCGATCCTTGGCGGGGTGGCTTATCCGCGCACGCTCGCGGCGATGATCGACATCGAGCGCGCACTGGCGTTGCCGCCCAGTCCGATGTTGCGGCTCGGCGCGTTGTCGGTCGCCGTCACCGAGGATGCGCGACGGCTTGCGACGCGCTTGCGGCTAACCAATGGCGAAACCAAGGCGCTGGATTCCATGGGGCATCGCTGGTGGCGGCTCGACGGCATGGACGAAGCGACCGCGCAACGTCGCCTCTACCGGCTCGGCGTGACGCGATTCCACGATCGGGTGCTGCTGGCGTGGGCGCGATCCGGCCGCGGCACCGGGGATAGCTATTGGCGGCAGCTCATCAGCCTGCCCGAGCGCTGGCAGGCGCCGACGTTTCCGCTCAAGGCTGTCGATTTCATCGCGCGCGGTTTCGCCGAGGGGCCGGCGCTCGGCCACGTGCTGTCGCTGGCCGAAGACTCATGGCTGGCGGCGGGCTTCCCGATGCAGCCGTCGGCGCTCAACGCGATTGCCGATCAGACGGTGATGCGGTTCACCCGCGATCACCGGCTTTGATGCGAACGAACAGGCGAGGCTAGGGCCACTTCGCGACGGGCGGCATCGACGACAGAATCGAATCGACATTGCCGCCGGTCTTCAGTCCGAAGATGGTGCCGCGATCGTACAGCAGGTTGAATTCGACATAGCGGCCGCGTCGGATCAGTTGCTCTTCACGGTCGGCGTCGGTCCACGGCGTATTAAAGTTGCGGCGGACGAGATCGGGATAGATTTTCAGGAAAGCGCGGCCGACGTCCTGGGTGAAGGCGAGGTCGGCGTCCCAGTCGCCCGAGTCGTGCCAGTCGTAGAAGATGCCGCCGATGCCGCGCGCTTCCTTGCGATGCGGCAGGTAGAAATACTCGTCGCACCATTTCTTGTATTTATCGTACGACGCAATCGTCGCGTGGGCATCGCAGGCGGACTGCATCGCGGCGTGGAAGGCCACGGTGTCGCTGTCGTCCTGCGTGCGCCGCCGGTCGAGCACCGGCGTCAGGTCGGCGCCGCCGCCGAACCAGGCTTTCGTCGTCACCACGAAGCGCGTGTTCATGTGCACGGCGGGCACGTGCGGATTATGCATGTGGGCGATCAGCGAAATGCCCGAGGCCCAGAAGCGCGGATCGTCGCTGGCGCCGGGAATCTGCGCGCGGAATTCCGGCGCGAATTCGCCGTGCACGGTAGAGCAATGCACGCCGACCTTTTCGAACAGCCGCCCGTGCATGATCGCCATCACGCCGCCACCGCCGGGCTTGCCGGTGTGATCGGTACGCTCCCATGGCGTGCGGACGAAACGTCCGGCGCTGTCGGGATAAAGCGATGCAGGTGCGTCGTCCTCGAGTTTTTCGAAGGCGGCGCAGATCTGGTCGCGCAGGTTTTCGAACCAGGTGCGGGCGCGGGATTTGCGATTGTCGATGAGAGAGACGTCCATGTCCGGCTCCTGGCGAGGTGTATCACGCGTGACGATGCGTCATCCTGAGGTGCGAGCGGAGCGAGCCTCGAAGGATGATGTTGTCGTCGCCCTTCGAGGCTCCATGCTGCGCATGGCGCGCCTCAGGGTGACGGCATTTTGGTTTGCGGCCCGAAATACGTACACGACTCGTTGCAACTGTCGCGATGCACGCTGACCCGCGTCACCTGGCCGGCATGTTGCACGCGCTCCCAGATGAAGCGCGAAATGTTTTCCAGCGTCGGCGCGCCAAGCGCATCGATATTGTTGAGGAATTTGTGGTCGAGCGTTTGTCGCATGTCGGCGAGCGCGCGTTCCAGCAGCCCGAGGTCGAGCACCATGCCGGTGGCCGGATCGGGCGTGCCGCGAATGGTCACTTCGGCGCGGAACGAGTGGCCGTGAATTTCCTGGCTCGCGGCGCCCAGCGTCGTTCCCGGCAGCGCGTGGGCTGCTTCGAAGCGGAACGATTTGGTCAATTCCCACATGGATTACTCAACTCCCGATCAGTCCGATGTGGACCCAGTCACAACGGCCGCGTCATTGCCGGACTTGATCCGGCAATCCATCGTCCTTGAAGAATCGATGGATGCGCGGGTCAAGCCCCGCGCCTGATGCTTCTTTTTGCGGCTGTCGTATCAACTACCTGATCCCTAACGTCTTGTGTGTCTGCACGCTCAGCCGCCATTGCGGATGATGCAGGCAGTAGTCAATCGCGCGTGCGGTGTTCTCCGCGATATCCGGCCCGTCCAGCGGCTGCAACGAGAAGCGTTCGAAGGCGAGGCCGGCGAATTGCTCCGGCCGGTTCTCGACCTGCGGATAGACCAGTTTGAGCTCATGGCCTTTGCGGATTCGCAAACTGGCACCGGCTTTCGGACTGACGCAAATCCAGTCGATGCCGTCGGGCGGGTCCAGCGTGCCGTTGGTCTCGACGGCAATGGTGAAACCGCGGGCGTGCAGCGCGGCTACCAGTTCGGGATCGACCTGCAGCAGCGGTTCGCCGCCGGTCAGCACCACGAAGCGGTCGCCGTCGGCCGCCCACTGCGCGGCCACGGTGTCGGCCAGCTCATCGGCCGAGGCATAGCGGCCGCCCAGCGTGCCGTCGATGCCGACGAAATCGGTGTCGCAGAAGGTGCAGACGGCTCCCGCGCGATCCTCCTCGCGGCCGCTCCACAGGTTGCAGCCCGCGAAGCGGCAAAATACCGCGGTGCGACCGGCATGAGCGCCTTCGCCTTGTAATGTCAGGAAGATTTCCTTCACCGCGTAGCTCACGCAACGGTCTCCGGGGCATCTAGTGGTCCGATTTCAACATTTGCATCCCGTTTCAGCGGGGGCTTCGGCAAATGTCAAAATCGGAAGGACCACGAGCAACTGTAAGATTCCGGTGAAGTTCTGGATTGGACATTCGCTTCCCGGACTTGCGGCCAAGTGAGGTGCGCAAGTGAGGTGCGAATGTCAAATCCACTCCACTGGGCGGGTCTGCCGCAAGGCTTCGCCGACGGCCATGGCTGCCGCCATCGCGACGTTGAGCGAGCGCAGGCCGGGCTTGATCGGGATTCTGAGCCGCTGATCGGCTGCGGCGGCGACCTCGTCCGGCACGCCGGCGGATTCCCGCCCCAGCAGCAGGATATCGGTAGCCTGATAGCGATGATCAAGGTAGCTCCGGCTGCCTTTGGTGGTGAACAGCAGCAGCCGGCCGCCCGTCGCTGCCCGCCATTGCTCGAAATGGCCCCAGGAATCGTGCCGGGTGATGCTCACCTGGTCGAGGTAGTCCATGCCGGAACGGCGAAAATGGCGGTCCGAGACCGGGAAGCCGGCAGGCTCGATGATATGGGCCGCGATATCCAGGCAGGCGCAGAGCCGGAGAATCGTTCCGGTGTTCTGCGGGATATCGGGCTGGAAAAGCGCGAGATGCATGCTGCCGTGGTCCGTGCGGTCGCTGAACGGGCTGAAAAATTTAGCTGGATGCTGCAGTTTTCGTGCATTGCACGTGGCTCAGCCGATAGCGGGCTTGCGCTCTATCGGCAAGGGTGCCAATAGAACGATTCTGGACTGCGTGTTCTGCCCGTTTGGGTGGGACAAACGGTCATTCTGCCGCCGCGGGGGTCGCGGGCGCCGGCAGCCTGTCCCGGACCACCGGTTGGTGCGCTCTCCGGGGTGGCCCAGCCGGGAGCGGATGAGAAAGGGTTTGGGATCGTGACGACAGCGTCTTCGGCGGGAGCGACACGCCGTGATTTCCTCTATGTAGCAACGGGAGCCGCTGCAGCGGTGGGCGCAGCCGCCTTCGCGTGGCCGCTAATTTCGCAAATGAATCCCGATGCTTCGACGATTGCGGCCGGCGCGCCGATCGATGTCGATCTGACGCCGATCGCCTCCGGACAGGACATCAAGGTGTTCTGGCGCGGCAAGCCGATCTACATCATGAACCGCACCAAGAAGCAGATCGACGAGGCGCGCGCCGTACCGGTGGCGAGCCTGCCCGATCCGCAGAGCGACCAGTCGCGGGTCAAGGAAGGCCACGACAACTGGCTGGTGGTAATCGGCATCTGTACGCACCTCGGCTGTATCCCGATCGCTCACGAAGGCGAGTACGACGGTTTCTTCTGCCCCTGCCACGGATCTCAGTACGATTCCTCAGGGCGCATCCGGCGCGGCCCCGCGCCGCTGAACCTGGCCGTCCCCCCCTACAAGTTCACTTCCGACACCAAAATTCAGATTGGCTAACGCTGACTTCGAAAGTTGTTCTTCGAAACTCTCCTTCGACAGTGTTGCCGCATAATTTCTAGGATCGCATCATGAGCGGACCCTCGACCTACCAGCCCCAGAACGGTTTTTTGAAGTGGCTGGAACAGCGCCTGCCAATCGGCGGCCTCGTGCATTCCTCGTTCGTGGCGTATCCGACACCGCGCAACCTCAACTACTGGTGGACCTTCGGCGGCATCCTTTCGATGATGCTGGCGCTGCAGATCATCACCGGCGTCGTGCTGGCGATGCACTACACGCCGCATGTCGATCTCGCCTTCAACTCGGTCGAAGCCATCGTTCGTGACGTCAACTACGGCTGGCTGCTGCGCAACATGCATGCCGCCGGCGCGTCGATGTTCTTCATCGCCGTCTACGTGCACATGTTCCGCGGCCTGTACTACGGGTCATACAAGGCGCCGCGCGAGGTGCTGTGGATCCTCGGCGTCATCATCTACCTGCTGATGATGGCCACCGGTTTCATGGGCTACGTGCTGCCGTGGGGCCAGATGAGCTTCTGGGGCGCCACCGTCATCACCAACCTGTTCTCGGCCATTCCTTACGTCGGCGAGAGCATCGTCACCCTGCTGTGGGGCGGCTATTCGGTTGGCAACCCGACGCTGAACCGCTTCTTCTCGCTGCACTACCTGCTGCCGTTCGTGATCGCGGGCGTCGTCGTGCTGCACGTCTGGGCGCTGCACGTCGCGGGCCAGAACAACCCGGCCGGCGTCGAGCCGAAGACCGAGAAGGACACCGTGCCGTTCACGCCGTACGCGACCATCAAGGACGGGTTCGGCATGGCCTGCTTCCTGATCTTCTTCGCCTGGTTCATCTTCTACATGCCGAACTACCTCGGCGACCCGGAGAACTACATCCAGGCCAACCCCGGCGTGACCCCGGCGCACATCGTGCCCGAATGGTACTACCTGCCGTTCTACGCCATCCTGCGCTCGATCCCGAGCAAGCTCGGCGGCGTCGTTGCGATGTTCGGCGCGATCGTCGTGCTGGCCTTCCTGCCGTGGCTGGATAGCGCCAAGACCCGTTCGTCGCGCTATCGTCCGCTCGCCAAGCAGTTCTTCTGGATCTTCGTGGTGGTCTGCGTGCTGCTGGGCTGGCTCGGCGGCAAGCCGGCGGAAGGCGTCTATGTGGTCATCGGCCGCATCCTGACGTTCTGCTACTTCGCCTACTTCCTCATCGTGCTGCCCATCCTCAGCCGCATCGAGACGCCGCGCACCGTGCCGAACTCGATCGCCGACGACGTGCTGGCGAAGTCGAAGGGCCGCTCCTCGGTGGCCTCCGCCGTCGTCGCGCTGCTCGCCATCGGTTCGCTGTTCGCGTTCGGTACGCAGGACGCCAAGGCTGCCGATCACGGCAATACGCCGCCGTCGCTGTCGTGGTCGTTCTCCGGCCCGTTCGGCAAGTACGATCGCGGCTCGCTGCAGCGTGGCTACAAGGTCTACAAGGAAGTCTGCGCGACCTGTCACTCAATGAACCTCGTGCACTTCCGCAACCTCGCCGATCCGGGCGGGCCGGGCTTCTCGGCCGCGCAGGCCGCGGCGGTCGCTGCGGAATACAAGGTGCAGGACGGTCCCAACGATGCCGGCGAGATGTTCGAGCGTCCGGGCCGCGTCGCCGACAAATTCCCGGCGCCGTTCCCCAACGATAACGCGGCGCGTGCCGCCAACGGTGGCGCACTGCCGCCGGACCTGTCGCTGGTCGCCAAGGCACGGTCTTATGAGCGCGGCTTCCCGCAGTTCATCTTCGACTTCTTCACCCAGTACCAGGAGCAGGGCCCGAACTACATCGACGCGCTGCTGCAGGGCTTCGAGGAGAAGCCGCCGGCCGGCTTCGCGCTGCCGGAAGGCTCGTACTACAACAAGTACTTCCCCGGCCACGCGATCAAGATGCCGAAGCCGCTGTCGGACGGTCAGGTGACCTACGACGATGGTGCGCCGGCCACGCTGCCGCAGTACGCCCACGACGTCACCACGTTCCTGATGTGGGCGGCCGAACCGCATCTCGAGGCGCGCAAGCGGCTCGGCATGCAGGTGATGATCTTCCTCGTCATCTTCGCCGGCCTGCTTTACTTCACCAAGAAGAAGGTGTGGGCCAACGCGCACTGAGTTGCGACGCTGGATTGCCGAATTAGAAAAGCCCCTTCGGGGGCTTTTTTGTTGGGCGGTTGTGCGCTGCTGCCGCGGTCATCCTGAGGTGCGAGCCAGCTTTGGCGAGCCTCGAAGGATGACGCGTGGATACGCGCCCACTTTGCGGCACATCCTTCGAGGCTCGACGCTACGCGTCTCGCACCTCAGGATGACGCGTGCGTGAGCATCTAAGCATCCTTCGACCATTGCCTTGTCATGCGGCAGCGGACAAAATGGCTGCAATCGTCGCGTGCACGACAGTCGAGTGGAGGACACCATGGGTACCGGCATTTCGTTCAAGCGCCCGGACGGCAAGGACGCCAGGGGCTATCTCGCCAACGCTGCGCGCGGCAACGCGCCGGGTGTCGTGGTGATCCAGGAATGGTGGGGCCTCTCGGAGCAGATCAAGGGGCTGGCGGATCGTTTCGCGCTGGCCGGCTTCGATGCGCTGGCGCCCGATCTCTACAACGGCGTGGTGGTGCCCTATCACGACACCGACGCCGCGAACAAAGAGATGAACTCGCTCGACTTCATGGATGCGACGACGCAGACCGTGCGCGGCGCGGCGCAGTATCTGGCGCGCAACGGCGCCAAGGTCGGGCTGACCGGTTTCTGCCTCGGCGGCGCGGTGACGATCATCGGCGTCACCAAGATTCCGGAACTGGCCGCCGGCGTGGCGTTCTACGGCATTCCGCCGGAGCAGGCGGCGAAGCCCGCCGACGTCAAGGTGCCGCTGCAGGGGCACTTCGCCAACCGCGACGACTGGTGCACGCCGCAGGTGGTCGATGCGTTCGAGAAGGGAATGAAGGCCGCGGGCAAGACCGCCGAGTTCTTCCGCTACGAGGCCGACCACGCCTTCGTCAACGAACAGCGCGCAGCGGTGCACGACCGCGAAGCCGCCGAACTGGCGTGGGGCCGCGCGACGGAGTTCTTCAAGAAACATCTTGGATAAATGTCCGGCGACTTCACCATCTCCAATCTGACGGATCGCCCGGAATTTTTCGACGACGTCGCGGACCGCATCTGGCGGGCCTGGTGGCAGCCGCATGGCGTGCCGCTGGCCTATATCACCGAGCGGCTGAAGGAGAATGTCGCGGGCAAACCGATGCCGCGTGCCTTCGTCGCCCATGAAGGCACGACATTCGCCGGCACCGCATCGGTGATCGCCTCCGATCTCGACGAGCGGCCGCAATACACGCCTTGGGTGGCGGCGGTGTGGGTCGAGCCGGGCTTTCGCTCGCGGCGCATCGGGCGGATCCTGATCGCCCATGCGGCGAACCACGCGCTCTCGACCGGCGCGCCGCGCGTCTACCTGACGGCGCGTCCGGCGCGGCGCTCGCTCTATGAGGGGCTCGGCTGGAAGATGGTGGAGGAAGCGGTGGGCGATCTCGCGATGACGGTGTTCGCGCTCGAAGCCTGAGCGCGTCCCAAGCGGTCAGGCCTTCGTGACGCGCGGACGATCGAGCGCGAAATCCTCGAACAAGGGCGAGCTGCCGCCGGCGAGCGACAGGCCGATCAGTTGCGCGGCAAGGAAGCTGAAGGTGATGCCGTTGCCGCCGTAGCCGTAGGCCGCATGGATGTTTGTTGCACCCGGCACCGGGCCGATCAGCGGCAGGCCGTCGTCCGTCACGTCGAAGGCACCGGACCAGCCGAAGTCGATCTCGCGCGCGGCTCGCGGCCACAGCGCCGCCAGCCGTTGCCGCAAGGTCGCGATCTTTTGCGGCGTCAGCGCATCGCGCGCTTGCGGGTCGATCACGGCGTCGTCGTCCTCGCCGCCGACGATGATGCGGCCGTCGACGGTGGTGCGCGCGTACAGATAGTTGTCCTTGTCTTCCCAGATCAGCGCGCCATCGCGCCATAGCCGATCCGGCTGCGGTGTGGTGGCGATGGCCCAGGTCGAAACCGTCCGTTGCACGCGCGCCTGCACGATGTCCGGCATGACATAGCCGGTCGCGAGAACGACGTGCCGCGCCTCGATCGTGTTGCCGTTCGCCAGCCGGACGCCGACCGCGTGCGAGGCCGGGTCGAAATCTGCGGCGTCGGCCTGCAGCAGGCGGGCGCCGCGCCGGATGGCGATATCGAGCAACCCGTGGGTCAACTGCACCGGATCGGCATCCGCCGACCCCGCCGAGAGGATCGCGCCGGCGCGGGCAATCTCGAACGTTTCAAGCAGAGCGCGATGATCGAGGAAATCACCGGGCAATCCGGCGCGACAGCGCAGTTCGTGTTCGTCGCGCAACGCGCTGGTGCTGTCGCCGGCCGCAAGATAGAGCGACGGCTTGTCGCGCGTCTGGCACGACAGGCCGAGTTGCCGCACCAGCCCCTGCAAGCCGCGCACGGCATCGTGGCTGGCGCGGTAGGCCCGCGCGGCGCGCTCGAAGCCGTAAAGCTCAGTCAATTCGCGCAGCGGCCGATCGATTTCCCACAACAGCATCGCGGTGCTGGCCGCCGTGCTGCCGCCGCCGGGCGGCGCGCGATCGATGACGACGACGTCGTGGCCCCGCCGCGTCAATTGCTCGGCCATCAGCGCGCCGGTGATGCCCGCGCCCACGATCAGAACGTCGCAGCGCATATCTTGCGTCACCGGCGGCATGACATAGCCGGCCGCCGCGAACCACGGCGAATGACCGCCATGGAGGTCAGCCTGCTCGGTCTCGTCTGCGTCGAGGTTGGGAATGGGAGGCTCGCTGCTGGTCCGCCAGATTGATATCTAAACCGCTAAACCGGCTGGGCGTCCTGCGAGGACGCCCAGCCTTTTCGTTTGACACAAATCGCAATCGGCTACGCGCGGACCCGCGCGCGGGATCGAGAGAGCAGGCCGGATCACCAGCGGTAATGGCGATGGCGCGAATGCGACCAGCCGCGATGCCGGCCGATGTACCAGCCGCGATGCAGCCCGCGATCGCCGTGCCAGCCGCGATGGCGGCCGCCACCGTGCCAACCGCCATGCCCGTGGCCATGCCCACCCTTGACCTGGATGGTGACCGGGTCCGTCGTGAGATGCTTGGCGAAGGGGGCTGCGGATGCCGCGGTGCTCGCCGTTGCGAGGGCGAGGGCGGCGGCGGCAATCCAGACGATTCGACGTGCTTGCAAAGGCTCAACTCCTTGAATTCAATCGATGGTCAGCACCAACGGTGCGTGCAGGTTTTGGTTCCCCGCAATGGCGGAAGCAAGGCGATGGCCGGCGGCCCCGCCCAGATCGGCGCGCGGACGCCCTTGACATCGTTGCTGCCGGATGATGATTTGCCGGCCATGAGCATCAGGCCCGCAACGACCCGTCTGTGGTGGCGCACCTTCTAAAAGGTGGCCGGTGCGATTTCTATTTTCCCCAATCGTCAAGGTCGCCTCGCAGCGCGGCGGCCTTTGTCTCGATCTGGCTCGTTAGTCCTGTGTGGCGCTCCTCCGGCAAGTTTCGTAAGAGGACGACATGAACAGAACCGTTTTCTCGCTTCCCGAACATGAGACCTACCGCACCGCGGGCGGTCTCGACGTGTCGCGCGCCGCCTTGCGTTTCACCGGTGGCGCGGCGCTCGACGAGTTGATCGAACTGCTCGACCGCCGCCGCGGCGTGGTGTTGTCGTCAGGCACCACGGTGCCGGGGCGCTATGAGAGCTTCGATATGGGCTTCGCCGATCCGCCGCTGGTGCTGGAGACGGCGGGCACGCGGTTCGAATTGCGCGCGCTGAATCCGCGCGGCGAGGTGTTGATCGCGTTTCTTGCCGCCACGTTGCGCGAGCCCAGCATCACGATCGCCGAGACGTCCGCGACGCGCATTGCCGGCACCATCCTGCGCGGCGAGGCCCCGGTCGATGAAGAGCAACGCACGCGCCGCGCCAGCGCAATGTCGCTGGTCCGCGCCATCGTCGCCACGCTGGCATCGCAGGCCGATCCGCTGCTCGGGCTGTACGGTGCGTTCGCCTACGATCTGGTGTTCCAGATGGAAGACCTGACGATGAAGCGCGCGCGCGAAGCCGATCAGCGCGACATCGTGCTCTATATTCCGGATCGCCTGCTCGCGTACGACCGCGCCACCGGGCGCGGCGTGACCTTGAGCTACGATTTCGCATTCAACGGCAAATCGACCGAGGGCCTGCCGAACGCGACGGGCGATAGCGTTTACGCGCGCACGGCGCGGCAGGGTTTCACCGATCACGCGCCGGGGGAATATCAGGCGACGGTGGAAACCGCGCGCGCGGCATTCGCGCGCGGCGATCTGTTCGAAGCGGTGCCGGGGCAGTTGTTCGCCGAACCCTGCGACCGTTCGCCGGCCGAAGTGTTTCAGCGGCTGTGCCGCATCAATCCCTCGCCCTATGGCGGGCTGGTGAATCTCGGTGACGGCGAGTTTCTCGTCTCCGCGTCGCCGGAAATGTTCGTGCGCTCGGACGGTCGCCGCATCGAGACCTGTCCGATCTCCGGCACCATCGCGCGCGGCGCCGACGCCATCGGCGACGCCGAACGCATCCGCGAACTGCTCAATTCGCAGAAGGACGAATTCGAGCTGAACATGTGCACCGACGTTGACCGCAACGACAAGGCGCGCGTCTGCGTTCCGGGCACCATCAAGGTGCTGGCGCGGCGGCAGATCGAGACCTACTCGAAACTGTTTCACACCGTCGATCACGTCGAAGGCATGTTGCGGCCGGGCTTCGACGCGCTCGATGCCTTCCTCACCCACGCCTGGGCGGTGACGGTGACCGGCGCGCCGAAGAAATGGGCGATGCAGTTCGTCGAGGATCACGAACGCTCGTCGCGGCGCTGGTATGCCGGCGCGTTCGGCTTCGTCGGCTTCGATGGGTCGATCAATACCGGCCTCACCATCCGTACCATCCGCATGAAGGACGGTCTTGCCGAAGTGCGGGTCGGCGCCACCTGCCTGTTCGACAGCGATCCGGCGGCGGAAGACCGCGAATGCCTGACCAAGGCGGCGGCGCTGTTTCAGGCGCTGCGCGGCGACCCGCCGAAGCCGCTCTCCGCCGTGGCGCCGGACGCCACCGGCTCCGGCAAGCGCGTGCTGCTGATCGATCACGACGACAGCTTCGTGCACATGCTGGCGGATTATTTCCGTCAGGTCGGCGCGCAGGTCAGCGTCACGCGGCACAATCATGCGCTGGCGATGCTCGGCAGCGGTAGCTACGACCTGCTGGTGCTGTCGCCAGGACCGGGACGGCCGGAGGATTTCGGCATCGCCAAGACCATCGACCTGGCGCTGGAAAAGAAGCTGCCGGTGTTCGGCGTCTGTCTCGGCGTGCAGGCCATCGGCGAGTATTTCGGCGGGCAATTGGGCCAGCTCACGCAGCCGGCGCACGGCCGCCCCTCGCGGGTGCAGGTGCGCGGCGGCACGCTGATGCAGAACCTGCCGAACGAGATCACCATCGGCCGCTATCACTCGCTGTTCGTCGAACGCGACAGCATGCCGGATGTGCTCGACGTCACCGCCTCCACCGAGGACGGCGTGGCGATGGCCATCGAGCACAAGACGCTGCCGGTTGGCGGCGTGCAATTCCACCCCGAGTCGCTGATGTCGCTCGGCGACGAGGTGGGCTTGCGCATCGTCGAGAACGCATTCCGGCTGGGGCACAATGCGGCGTAGAATTGGTTTCCTGTGTTTGAGACAGGATGCTATCGGGATAAATAAGCCGTCATTCCGGGGCGCGAGCTTTTCGCGAGCGAGCCCGGAATCCATAACCACCACCGGGCGTATGGATTCCGGGCCTGCGCGCCAAGTGCGCGCATCCCGGAATGACGTTGATAGATTGATTTGAAAGAAATTCGATGACCCTCGAAGACGATCTGCAATCCGCCGTTCGCACCATTCCGGATTATCCCAAGCCCGGCATTCTGTTCCGCGACATCACCACGCTGCTCGGCAATGCGCAGGCGTTCCGCCGCGCTGTCGATCAACTGGTGCATCCGTGGGCCGGATCCAAGATCGACAAGGTGGCCGGCATCGAGGCGCGGGGCTTCATCCTCGGCGGCGCGGTGGCGCATCAACTGTCGGCGGGCTTCGTGCCGATCCGCAAGAAGGGCAAGCTGCCGCACCAGACCGTGCGGATGGCCTATGCGCTGGAATACGGCACCGACGAAATGGAAATCCATGTCGATGCCATCAAGCCCGGCGAACGCGTCATTCTGGTCGATGACCTGATCGCCACCGGCGGCACCGCCGAAGGCGCGGTGAAATTGCTGCGGCAGATCGGCGCCGATGTCTGCGCGGCGTGCTTCATCATCGACCTGCCGGACCTCGGCGGCGCCGACAAGCTGCGCGCCATGAATGTGCCGGTGCGTACGCTGATGCAGTTCGCGGGGCATTGAGCTTCACCCTCCCCCTCAAGGGGAGGGTGGCCTCAGCCCCGCTGCGGCTTCAGGCTCAGTTCCAGCTCACGAAAGCTGAAATAGTTGTCGCGAATCCACTGGTGCAATTCGGTGGAGGAATCCTTTTCCGCGCGCAGATAGCCAGTGAACGAGAAGCTCACGCGGTCGATATAGGTCTTGAGGAACAGCGGCAGCGCCGCGATCTTGATCTGCCGGTTGCGGCTGAACGCCGCCGGCAGTTCGCCGCGCAGGATGTGTTCGTTGTCGACGACGAGCAGCGCACGTTCCGGCACGTTGAGGCGCAGCATCTCGAAGCCGCGCGCCGAGGTGCGGTCGCTGTCGGCGACGAACAGCACGAAGGGCGCGATACCGCGCCGTGCGGCTTCCTTGAAGAAGCCGATCTGGCCGACCATGGTGAAGAATTCGTCGAAGGCGTGAAAGCCGAGATCGATCACCTTGGCGATGCCGTCGTTGACGATCAGGCGATCCATCAGTTGCATCTTGCCGAAGGTGTTGTCGATATCCGCGGTCTCGGTGGTGCCGGGCAGGAAGTCGAGCAGCGACGGCTCTTTCAGGTTGACGTCGAAGCCGGTGACGCTGCCTCGCTGCAAGAGCAGGAACTCACACAACAGCCGCGCGATCAGCGTCTTGCCGACCAGCGGCCGTGGTGAGCAGATGATGTAAACGGGCGTACGGCGCATGGCGCTATATCAGGGAATTTGCACGCCCGATCCAGTCCCAAATGCGGCCGGTGGCGGCTATTTCTCGCCGCCGGGCCGCACCGCGGTCTTCTCGCCGGATTTGTCCTTGTCTTTTTCCTTGCCGACGATGTCGGTCAGCTTGATGCGGTCGAACTCGCTCCAGACGTTGGCGAGCCAATGGCGCACATAACCGCGCAGCACGAAGGAATAATTGGCGGCCTCGTCGTGAATGCCCTTGTTGGCGACGAACTTGAGGAACGGCACCGACGACACCTCGACCTGCTCGAACGCCATTTCGTTGAGCTTGGGAATGGTGATCTCGGTCGCATCCTTGATGCGGTGGAAGTAGGAGTTGTAGGTCGACTGGTCCCACTCGAAGAAGCTGGTGTTGTTGATGAAGTTCTTCACCAGGAAATACTTGGCGCCCTGCATGAAGTTCGCCGTCTCGGCAATCTCGTCGAGCGAGGCGATCGACGGGCCCAGGATGTGGAACACCGCGAAAGTGATCTGGCCGGACTTGGCGGCATCGAGGAAACCGATATCGCGCAGCGAGGCCAGCGCAGGCGACAGCAGGCCGGCGCGGACGTCGATCACGGTCACCGTCGGCACGTCGTTGTTGAGCGTATCGAAGATCTTCATCTGATCGGCGGTCGCCGTCATGTCGACGATCTCGGTGATGTCCGGGTGAAAGCGCTTCAAGGTGCCGCGCGGCGACTCGGTGTCGAAGGCGCGGGTCGGCACGTTGTTGGCGTTGAAGTAGTCGAGCACGGTTCGCGAAACGGTGGTCTTGCCGACGCCGCCCTTGTCCGCACCCACGACAATCACTGCTGGTTTCGCCATGAAAATCCTTCGTCGTTGTGATGGGGATATGACTTCTTCGGAAAGTTTCGACCCTCGGTTGAGGGTGCGGCCCCAGCGATCTTTATCGCGCGAGCGAACCCTGACCGCGCGATCCGAATGTCCCGCTTCATGCTTTCGGGCGCGAACATGGCAGAAACAAGGGATAATTCAATTGTTCCGGCTTTGGACATAAGGTTAATCTTGCGAAATGCGTTAATATATCAACGCGCTTGCCGCCCCGCGCATGGGGCAATGGCTCAGCCGTGGCGGGGCGGGCCGGGCGGATTGCTGCTCCATGGCCCGGGCGGCGGCTGCGGCGCGGGCGTGGGGTGATTGCCCCAGGGACCGGCGGTGGCCGGCACGGTTGCATCGTCGCCAGTGGGGGCATCGGCGTCCGGGGCGGTGTCGGACGGCAGCGCCAGCGGGCCGGGATCGTGGCCGCCGGCGAATTTCACCAGCGCCTGCACGCGGGACTCCACCGAGGGGTGGGTGGCGAACAGGTCGGCGAAGCCCTCGCGCGGGTTGTCGACGCACATTTCCATCACCGCCGAGGTGGCGCGGGGCAACTCGCCGCGGTTCTCGATCTTGCGCAACGCCGAGATCATCGCGTCCGGGTTCTTGGTCAACTCCACCGAACCGGCATCGGCGAGGAATTCCCGCGAGCGCGACAGCGCGAAGCGCACGACCTGCGACAGCATCCACGCCAGCGCGATCAGCGCCACGGCGATCAGGATGGCGAAGATGGCGCCGCCGCCGCTGCTCTTGCGATCGCTATTGGACGATGAGGACGACGATGATGATGACGAGCCGCCACCCAAGCGAAAGCCGTTATTGAAGAAGATGCGGAAAAACATCTCGCCGAAGAAGCCGATGACTCCGGCGATGACCACCGCGACCACCATCAACTGCACGTCGCCGTTGCGGATGTGGGTCAGTTCGTGGCCGAGCACCGCCTCGATCTCCTGATCGCTCAGTGCGCCCAGCAGTCCGGTGGTGACGGTGATCGCGTATTGCCGCTGGTTGAGCCCGGTGGCGAAGGCGTTGAGCGCGTCACTCTCCATCACCTTGAGCTTGGGCATGGTGATGCCGCGCGAGATGCAGAGGTTCTCCAGCAGGTTGAACAGCCGCGGCTGCTCCTTGCGGGTGACGTCGTGCCCGCCGGTCACCGCATCGATGATCTTCTGGTGAAAGAAATAGGCGATGACGATCCACAGCGCCGCGGCAATGGTCGCCACCGGCACGGCTTTGACGAGATCGCGCGTCGCGGCGGCGAGATAAAAGTTCACCGTGCGGCCGCTGTCCAGCATCACCTCGGCGATCAGCGCGCCTGCGAACACCAGCACGTAGATCAGCAGGAACAGGCCGGCGAGCAGCAGCACCGACCGCAGCTTGTTCGACGCGATGTGGGTGTAGAGGCCGTAAGCTGCCATCGGTGCGGGCTCCTGACCGGCGGCTTCACCTCTCCCAGGGGGAGAGGTCGGATCGCGTTTGCGATCCGGGTGAGAGGACGAGATCCATCGAAAAGTCGTAACCCCTCACCCCAGCCCTCTCCCAATGGGAGAGGGAGCCTGCCTCGATCCGTTGACGCGATGCGGGATCAACCATGGAAGTCGCTCAGAACTTCACCGCCGGTGCCTGCTCGAGCTGGCCACGACTTTCGCCGAGATCGAAGAAATCCTTTTTGGTGAAGCCGAACATGCCGGCGAACAGTGCTGCCGGCATCTGCTGGATGCCGGTGTTGTATTCCTGTACGGCGTTGTTGAAGAAGCGGCGGCTGGCGGCGATCTTGTTCTCGATGTCCGACAGCTCGGTCTGCAGCTGCTGGAAATTGGCGTTGGCCTTGAGGTCCGGATAGGCTTCCGACAGTGCGATGAGCCGGCCGAGCGCGCCGCTCAACTGGCCTTCCGCAGCCGATACCTGCGCCGGTCCCTGTGCCGACATCGCGGCATTGCGCGCCTTGATGACATCGTCGAGCGTGCCGCGCTCGTGCTGGGCGTAGCCTTTCACCGTCTCGATCAGGTTGGGGATCAGATCGTGGCGCTGCTTGAGCTGCACGTCGATGTCGGCGAACGCCTGGCCGACGCGCTGGCTCAGCGCGACGAGGCGGTTGTAAGCAGCGAGCGCGAAAAACACCAGAACGACGAGAACGCCAAGAACGATCCAGCCAGTCGACATGGGAAGCAACTCCTGATGGGACGACGATAAGGCGCTACCGTAGACGAGAATCGCGCCAGAGGGCAGGGGCCGGGAAAAGCTGCGGCCTTGCTTGGTCGTCGCAGGAGTCGAGTGCGTTCAAGCGTAAGCGAATGCGGTCGCCCCTCTCCCCTTGCGGGAGAGGGTGGTTTCGAACGTAGTGAGAAACCGGGTGAGGGGGCGTTGTGAGGCTGCACCCCTCATCCGGCGCGAATTCGCTTCGCTCATTCTTGCTACCCTCTCCCGCAAGGGACGAGGGTTTTCGAACATCTCACGGCTTGGCGATGTGCCATGCGCCGTTGAGGAAGCCGTCGCCGTTGGTGTCACCGGCCTTGGTGTCCTTGGCGAAAGTATAGAGCGGCTTGCCCTTGTAGGCCCACATCTTGCTGCCGTCGTCGCGCGTGACGACGGTCATGTCGGGGCCGGCCTTCTCGCCATCGGCGGCCTTCAGCGGCGGCCAATTGGTGGCGCAAGGCCCGTTGCAGGCCGACTTGCCGGCGGTGTCCTTGTCGAAGGTGTAAAGCGTCATGCCCTTCGAATCGACGAATGCCTTGCCTTTCGAAGTATCGCCGACCTTCGCCTGCTCGGCGAAAGCGCTGGTCGAGGCAAGAATTAAAGTCAAAGCCGCTGCTGCGGCAAATGTCCTGGACATTGCAGCTCCATTCCTGATTGCGTGATGTGAGGACGCGCTGGCGTCGCAGATACAAACGCCGCCGCGGTGGCTTTATTCCATCACCGACGCCGTGCGCCGGCTTTTTCTGTTTCGCGAGGGCTGAGCGGCGGACTGGCGCTCGCGCCAACGAGGCCGCGCGACGGGATGGCCGGCGACAAGAATGGCTCTAAAGTCCGGTTCAAATCACGCCGCCAGTCCGGTAAAACGCCATTCTGACAGCTGTGCACCGCCTTCGCGAGGCCCCCAATCCCGCATGCATGACAATCATCAGGCGTCGCCCCAAGTCATCGGCATGACCGGCAAGTCGCAATTCGTGCGCGGCGTCTTTCTGCTGCTCGGCATCGGCTTCGTCTTGCTGGGCTTCATCGGCGCGTTCCTGCCGGTGTTGCCGACCACGCCGTTTCTCATTCTGGCCGCGGCGTGTTTCGCGCGGTCGTCGCCGCGGTTGGAAAGCTGGCTGCTGCAGCATCCGCGATTTGGCCCGCTGTTGTGCGACTGGCGGGCACGCGGCGCCATTCCGTTCCGCGCGAAATTGATGGCGCTCGGCGGCATGGTGTTTGGCTTCGCGCTGTTCTGGTTCGGCGGCCATCCGGGACCGCTGCTGACGGCTGCGGTCGGATTGCTGATGCTGACCGGACTGGTCTATGTGTGGTCGCGGCCATCGTAGCGGCTGCCGAACGCCGTCGCGCAATCGAGCGCCGCTCGCTTCATTTCGAATTGCGCATGCGAGAATGCGAAGGCGTCGCGTAATGCATCCGCCGGCAACATCCGGTCAGGTTGCCAGCGCGACAACGAGCGTGTGTCCGGTGAGGTAGATCAGGATCAGCGAGCCGATCGTCCAGAATGTCGCGCGCATGTCATGGGTCTGCACGGTGAAATAGGCGGCGAAATGCAACAGCCGCAAGACGACATAGCCGTAGAGCAGCCAGCGCGCCAGCGCGAGCGATGGATCGGTCAGCACGAACAATAGCCCGGCAACCAGGAAGAACGGAATGTTCTCCAGATCGTTCAACTGGATGCGCCGGATGCGGTCGACGCGCTCGTTGGGCTGCAGTTGCTTCGGATCGGGGACCGGATTGAGCGCGGTCTTGCGGAGATCTTCCGGTGAACGGAAGCCGCCTTCGCACCTCGATGACTTTCGCTTCGCCTACCTGTTCGGGCAGGTCGCCGGACCCGGCGCGGTGCATCTCGATGCGCAGCAGTTCGCCCGCGTGCGCCCGCTCAACGAGTAGTGTTTTGCCGATGCCGCCCGAAAGATTGCCGAAGGGCGCAAAAGGCAATCCGGCCGCGCGCGCGTCGAGCCGCGGCTGATGGCGTTTCTCGCCCACCTCGCGGCGATCGGGATCCTGACCGTGAAGGGCATGGTGGAAAATCTCGACGATCCGTTGCTCTATACGGACGCGCAATTGGTCGAAGGCTTCGCGCGGATCTTCGAGGCGGCCACCGCAGCGTGATCGGCAGGTCGGCGTCTCGGCGTCTGGTCAGTCGGCGCCCTCAACGGACGGAACCGTGTCGCCCCAATCCAGTTTGCGAAAGCGCGCATAGGCCGCCTTGTCGCGCCGCGGCGCGGTGGCGAGCGCAACGCCGTCGCCGGTGCAGAGCTTGGCGCGGATCGCGACCTTCGAAATATCCGGTTGCGCCAGCACGCGCGCGGCGCGCGTCGTGGGCTGTGTGCGTGACAGGGCGACGTAAATGAACTTCTCATCCTCGAACGGAAGCTCGGCACCCTTGAGCTGCTTGTGCGCACGCGAGCGGGCCAGCCGCTGCACGAAATGGCACCAGTCCGGCTGCACCAGCGGGCAGGCGCGATCGTGCGGGCAGGGCGCTATGACATGCGCGCCTTGCGCGATCAACTGGCCGCGCACCTCCATGATGCGCGCGTAGCCCGCCGGCGTGCCGGGCTCGACGATCAGCAGCACGTCACGCGTCTTGCGCCACAGCGTTGCCGCCAATGAAGTCCGCGTTGCCGCGTCGAGTTCGCCGATGACATAGCTGGCGATCACCAGGTCGGCGTCCGGCATCGCCGCGAGCTGGCTGCGCACGTCGCCGTGCTCGTAAGCGATGATGCGCTCGCTGGCGGTGGCGATCTGCATGGCCAGCGCGCGCAGCGCGGTGTTGGCGTCGAGCAGGTTCAGTGTCGCCAGCGATGCATAAGCCTGCGTCGCGGCCCATGTCGCGGTGCCGGGCCCGGCGCCGGCATCGAGCAGGTTATGCGGCGCGAAGTCGGGACGCGCTTCGCCGAGCGCGTTGAGGCTGGCGGCGACGGCGGCATAGGTCGCGGGCATCCGCGCCAGCGCATAGGCCAGCGCGTCACTGTCGGTCTTGATGGTGCTGGAGTTGCCGCCGTCGCGATAGGTCCGCGAGATCGTGGCGGCCCGTGTCGCGGCATCGTTGCGCGAGAGACCCTGCGCCATCTGTTCGAGCGCGACCCGGAGAGCGGCAGGGAGATCGGCGGCGATCATTTCGATGGTGAGCCTGTCAACGTTGTCCCACTCGTCATCCTGAGGTGCGAGCGTAGCGAGCCTCGAAGGATGGCGGAGCAGATCAAGCGCATCCTTCGAGGCTCGCCGCAAGTGCGGCTCGCACCTCAGGATGACGCTTGCGGATTCACAACCGGCGTCATTGCGAGGAGTGATTGCTTCACCCTCCCCTTGAAGGGGAGGGGGATCCTCACGCCACGTTCTGATCGAGGATCTTCACCGCGTTTTCGAGATCGACCGACATCAGCTGCGACACGCCGCGCTCGGCCATGGTGACGCCGAACAGCCGGTTCATCCGCGCCATGGTGATCGGGTTGTGCGTGATGATGATGAAGCGCGTCTCGGTCGAGCCGGTCATTTCGTGCAGCAGGTTGCAGAACCGTTCGACGTTGTGATCGTCGAGCGGCGCGTCGACTTCGTCCAGCACGCAGATCGGCGACGGATTGGTGAGGAACACCGCGAAGATCAGCGCCATGGCAGTCAGCGCCTGCTCTCCGCCGGACAATAGCGACAGTGACTGCGGCTTCTTGCCGGGCGGCTTGGCGATGATTTCCAGACCGGCCTCGAGCGGATCGTCGCTCTCGATCAGGTGCAGCGAGGCTTCGCCGCCGCCGAACAGATGCGTGAACAGCCGCTTGAAGTGGTTGTTGACGACTTCGAATGAGGTCAGCAGGCGTTCGCGCGCCTCGCGGTTGAGGCTCTGGATGCCGGTGCGCAGCTTCTTGATGGCTTCGACCAGATCGTCGCGCTCGGTGGTGAGCGAGGTGTGCTGCGCATCGACCTCGCGCAGTTCTTCCTCGGCACGCAGGTTGACCGCGCCCAGCCGCTCGCGGTCGCGGCGCAGCTTTTCCAACTCGGCTTCGGTCTCGCCGAGCGGCGGCAGTTCGTCGCCGGGATTGATCTCGGCCAGCGAGGCGACGCGATCCGGCTCGACTTCCAGCATGTCGCGGATTTCGCGCTCGATGTCGTCCAGCCGCCGCTTGGCACCTTCCAGCCGCTCCTCGGCGCGCGCGGTGGCTTCGCGGGCGCTCGACAGCGCTTCCAGCGTCAGCTTGGCGACGCGGTCGGTTTCCGCCATCGCCGACTCTGCCGCAGCCAGGGCGTCCGCAGCGGTGCGGCGGTCGTTCTCGGCATATTCGATTTCGCTGATCAGCGCGCTGCGCTTCTCGGCGAACACGGCGGGGGCGTTCTCCAGTTCGGCGCGCTCCGCGGTGACCTCGGTGATGCGCGCTTCGATGGTGGCGATCTGCGACGCAGCGCCTTCCTTGCGGGTCTGCCACTGGTTGCGTTCGGCGATGATCGCCTGCAGGCGGCGGTCGGCCAGTTCGGCCTCGCGCGCCAGCGCCTGCGCTTCGGCGCGCACCTGCGCGGCGAGGCGGCGATGGCCTTCGATCTCGCTGCGCACGGCGGCGAGCTGCATTTCGGCTTCGTCGCCGGGCGGCAATTCCGCCAGCGCGGCGTCGGCGCTTTCTTGCGCTGCGTCGGCTTCGGCGCGGTCGGCGGCGAGGCGCGACTGCGCTTCGCTCAGCGCCGAGCGGCGGGCCGCATGGCGGTTGATCTCGCGTTCGGCATTGGCGTGGCGCTCGCGCGCCGCGTCGACCTCGCGACGGGCACCGCGCAGCGCTTCGCGCGCGGCGGCCTCAGCGGCGGAGGCGGCCTTCACCTCGGCGTCGGCGGTCTCCAGCATCTCGCGGTTGGCGGCGGCCTCGAGCCGGGCCTGATCGAGTTCGGCCTCGATATCGACCAGCCGGGCGCGTTCGGCAAGGCGGCGTGCAGCACCGGTTGGCGCATGCGCGGCGGTGACGAAACCGTCCCAGCGCCAGACATCGCCTTCCAGCGAGACCAGCCGCTGGCCGGTCTTGAGTTGCGCCACCAGCTCGGCACCGCGCTCCTTGCCGACGACGCCAATCTGCGCCAGACGGCGCGCCAGTTCCGGCGGCGCCTGCACATGCGCGGCGAGCGGTTCGACACCGTCCGGCAGCGCCGGATCGCCCTCGAGAATGCCGGTGTCGGTCCAGCGCATCGGCGCGGAGGGATCGACCGGCGCATCGAGATCGTCGCCGAGCACGGCGCCGATGGCTTTCTCATAACCCTTGGTGACAGTGACGCCGTCGATGATCGGCGGCCACAGATTCTTGGTTTCGCCGTTGAGGATCTTCGACAGCGTGCGCGCTTCGGTCTCCAGCCGCTGCACGCGCTTGTCCGCTTCGGCGAGCGGCGCACGGCTGGCTTCCAGCGTTTGCCGCGCCACGACCAGACCGGCCTCCGCGGCCTGCACATCGATTTCCGATTGCGCCAGAATCTGCTGCGCGGTTTCCATGGTGCCGGCCAGCACGTCGAGATCGCCGAAGCCGCTGGTCTGCTCGGCCAGCCGCGCCGCTTCGGCATCGACGTTGGCGATTTCCTGATCGAGCCGCGCCACGCGCTCGCGATGGGTACGGACGTTGGCTTCGAATTGCTTGCGCCGCGCGGTGAGATCGGCCAGCGCCGTGGTCAGTTCGGTGAAGGTGCGCTCCGCCGCCGCCAAGGTGGCTTCGGCCTCGGAGACGCGCTCATCGACGCCGCTGCGCAATTCGACACGCGAGCGGATTTCATCCTTCAGTTCGACGTCTTCGGTGTCCAGCCGCGCCAGCGCCGCGTCGGCATCGACGGCCTGCTGCTGTTCGCGTTCGATGTCGGCGGAGAACTGCGTCAGACGGCGATCGAGTTCGCCGACGCGCTCCTTGGCGCGTTCTTCTTCGCGGTCCAGCAACTCGCGGGCGTTGTTGAGACGCTGCAGTCCGGCAGCCGCGCGGGCTTCGCCTTCGCGCAGTGCCGGCAGTTCCGAGGCGCGGATCGCCTGAATGCGTGCGGCTTCGGCCTGCTGCTGTGTGCGCTCCGCCATCTCGCGGACGCTGAGATCGTGGGTCTGGCCGGCATCGTTGACGTCGGCATGGGCCTGCAGCCAGCGCAGATGAAACAGCGTGGCTTCGGCCTTGCGCACCTTGGCAGCGACTTCGCGGAAGCGGATCGCCTGCCGCGCCTGCTTCTTCAGGCCGTCGACCTGGCTGGCGAGCTGGCCGATGACGTCCTCGACGCGGGTCAGGTTGGTTTCGGCGGCCTTCAAGCGCAGCTCGGCCTCGTGGCGGCGCGCATGCAGACCGGCAACGCCGGCAGCGTCTTCCAGCACGCGGCGGCGCTGTTCGGGTTTCGCCTGAATGATTTCGCCGATCTTGCCCTGGTGGACCAGCGCCGGCGAGCGCGCGCCGGTGGCGGCGTCGGCGAACAGGATCTGCACGTCGCGGGCGCGCACGTCGCGGCCGTTGATGCGATAGACCGAGCCGGCTTCGCGCTCGATGCGGCGGGAAATCTCCAGCACCTCCTGATCGTTGACCGCGGCGGGGGCGGTGCGATCGGAGTTGTCGATGGTCATCACCACTTCGGCGTGGTTACGCGCGGGGCGGTTGCCGGAACCGGCGAAGATCACCGCATCCATGTCGGTGGCGCGCAGCGACTTGTACGAGGTCTCGCCCATCGCCCAGCGCAGCGCCTCGACCAGATTGGATTTGCCGCAGCCGTTCGGCCCGACCACGCCGGTGAGGCCCGGCTCGATCAGGAAGTCGGTCGGCTCGACGAATGACTTGAATCCATGCAGGCGAAGGCGCGTAAGTTTCATGAATGACATGCCCTGTTGGCAAGACGCGAATCAGCCCGCAGTTACAATACCATATGTAGTATCGGCAGCGGCCCCGAGTCGCGCATCTCGCGAGTTTGGACAATGGCGAGGCGGATGCACGAGAGCAACCGCACAAAACGGCTTTTCCAATGGCTTTTACGGGACTTAATCGGGAACATCGGCGGCTTTCGGCCGATCCGGCCGATGGCGCAGGCCGGCGCGGCCAAAGTTCCCGTCACCCTGAAACCCTGCAAAGCCGGGCGCCGGCTTTTCCCTTCGTCATGCCCGTGCTTGTCACGGGCATCCACGTCTTGACGGATGAGGGAGGAAGAAAACGTGGATGGCCGGGACGAGCCCGGCCATGACGGCAAAATTGCGTTACGTAACGATCAGGTCTTGAGCAGCGCCTTGATGCGCTTGTCGAACTCCTCGAACGAGGTCTCGCCCTTGATCATTTCGCCGTTGAGGAAGAACGTCGGCGTCGAATTCACCTTGAGCTTCTCATTGGCGAATTTCTGATCGGCGGCGATCTTGTCGAGCATGGCCTGATCCTTCAGGCAGGCATCGACATCCTTCTCGCTCATGCCGGCCTGCTTGCCGATCAAGCCCAGTCCTTCGGTGGTCTTGGCGAACCAGTTGTCCTGCTGCTTGAACAGCGTGTCGATGGCGGCGAAATATTTCACCGGATCGTCCTTGGCGATGCAGCGCGCCAGCATCGAGGCGGCGGCCGCCTTGATGTCGAGCGGGAATTCGCGGAACACGTAGCGGATCTTGCCGGTGTCGATGTAGGCAGTCTTGAGCTTCGGGAAAACCTGTTCGGCGAACGCCGCGCAATGCGGGCAGGTCATCGAGGCATATTCGACGATGGTGATGGCGGCATCCTTCGGGCCGAGCGCCATGTCCGGCAGCGATTGCGGCTTGGCGACATCGGCGGCTACCTGGCTTTGCGCCAGCGCGGCGTCGAGGAAGCGCCAGGGCGACAGGCCGGAGAGGGCGGCGAACCCGGTCAGCGACAGGGCGGCAGTGAAAGCGCGGCGCGTGATATTCAACGGTATTCTCCCGGATCGGCGTCGGAAAACGCCTGAAAAGATCGTCATTGGCTAGCTTGAAACCACGATTGTGGCAATGCCGCGCCCGAGCCGGGCGCTTGCATGACGCCTCAATTTCGCTTGATGGCGGCGCCGAGCCGGGCCAGCGCGGTGCGGAGTTCATCGTCCTCGACCGAGGTCAACGTTGCCGCCACCTGGGCCACGGTCGCGGCATCCGGCGCGGGCGGTGGTTTGGAGGCCTTGCGTCCGGTCAACGGCGCTTGCCGCAGCGCCAGTTTGCCGACGGCGTTCCAGCCGAGGAAGCGGTTGACCCGCTGCAGGATGACGTCGGAGGTGTGTTGGATCTCCAGCGCCATCGGCCCCTCGACGCGCAGGATCAGCGTGGCGGCCTGCTGCGGCTGGCCCTCGACCGGCGGCGGCCATTGAATCTTCAACGGCTCGGTGTGTCGCGCGACCTCCGGCCCGGCGATCTCGGCCCAGCGCGTCACCAGTTCGCGCGCGGCAAAGCCCTGCTTGGCGAACACGTCGGTGAACACACCGCCGAGCAGCGTGGAGAGCGGTTTCGCGGTGATCCGGCCGGGCTTGCGCATGGATTTCTATAACATGCTGCCGCTGTTTCGCGAGGCGTGTGAAACGCAAAATCGTCATGGCCGGACTTGTTCCGGCCATCCACGTCTTGTCTAGCGTAGCGGAATAAAGACGTGGATGCCCGCGACAAGCGCGGGCATGACGTGGTGAGCCTTTCGCGAAGCGGCTAGAGTCGTCCGATGAGTTTGTTAGCGACCCGGAAAAAGATCAGCGAACCCGTCAAGGGCCCTGTGGACGATCGTCCCGCGTTGCTGCTGGCGTGGTACGACCGCCATCGCCGCCGGCTGCCGTGGCGTGCGCTGCCGGGCGAGCACGCCGACCCCTATCGGGTGTGGCTGTCGGAAATCATGCTGCAACAGACCACCGTGAAGGCAGTGGGGCCGTACTTCGAGAAGTTCGTCGCGCGCTGGCCGGATGTCGGCGCGATGGGCCGCGCCGGGCTCGACGACGTGCTGCGGATGTGGGCGGGCCTCGGCTATTATTCGCGGGCGCGTAATCTGCACGCCTGCGCGGTTACGGTGCTACGCGAACACGGCGGCGTGTTTCCCGATAGCGAGGACGGCTTGCGCGCGCTGCCGGGCATCGGTCCGTACACCGCGGCGGCTATTGCGGCCATTGCGTTCGATCGCCGTACCATGCCGGTCGACGGCAACATCGAGCGCGTGGTGTCGCGGTTGTTCGCGGTGGAAGACGCGCTGCCGCAGGCCAAGCCGCGCATTCGCGAGCTTGCCGCGACGCTGCTCGGCCCGTCGCGCGCCGGCGATAGCGCGCAGGCGCTGATGGATCTGGGTTCATCGATCTGCACGCCCAAGAAACCGGTCTGCTCGCTGTGTCCGTTCAATGACGATTGCGCGGCGCGTGCACGCGGCGATCAGGAGACGTTTCCACGCAAGGCGCCGAAGAAGATCGGCGCGCTGCGGCGTGGCGCGGCGTTCGTCGTCACGCGCGGCGACGAGTTGCTGGTGCGCACGCGCGAGGCCAAGGGCTTGCTTGGTGGCATGACCGAAGTGCCGAATTCGGATTGGCTGGCCGAGCAGGACGACGAAGCGGCGCTGGCGCAGGCGCCGGCGTTCAAGGCCGTGTCGCGCTGGCATCGCAAAGTGGGCGTGGTGACGCATGTGTTCACGCATTTTCCGCTCGAGCTGGTGGTTTACACCGCGAGCGTTGCCGCGCGCACCCGCGCGCCGGCGGGCATGCGCTGGGTGCCGATAGCGACATTGCGCGACGAAGCGCTGCCGAACGTGATGCGCAAGGTCATCGCGCACGGGCTGGGCGGTGATAGCATCCGCCGGAGTTGATTGCCGTCAATTTTCCAAGCTAAGATTCAAGTCTGCTTGCGTTTGCCGGATCTCAAGGGAGCTGAAGAAATGCGACAGTTTTTCCGACAGTTTGTGATTTGCTTGAGCATTTTTCTCGGTATGTCTTCTGCGTTTGCCGCGCCTGCCGACGACGCGCTTGCTGTTTTGACAAGTTGGGAAAAGGACTTCAACGCCGGGAATGTCAGCTCCATTGTCGGACTCTACACGCCGGACGCAACGGTGTTCGGTACTCTTAATCCGGCGGTGACATCGGGTGCCGACGGTATAAAAAACTACTTCGCAGCCAGTGCGAAAAACAAGACGCAGGTTAAGTTCGTCGGCAATCCGGCCGTCGTGAAGATTTCAGATGTCGCGATGGTTCTTTCGGGCATCTACGAATTCACGGGCACGCGCGCGGACGGCCAGAACTTCACTGCTCCCGCCCGCTACAGCTTTGTCGTCGCCCGTGTCGACGGCCAATGGCGCATCATTCATCAGCATTCCTCGCCGCAGCCCAAACCGCAGTGAGGAACCCTATCGTTACCCCGCGCTCGACAGCGTTGATGGCTGCGGTTGCGGCACAATCGGCAGCTTGGCGTTGAGCGCATCCACCTGGAAACCGGCGACGCGCTTGTAGTTGGCGGCAATGTCTTCCAGTTCCTGCTGCGACAGCACGTCGGTGACGACATTGAACCCCTGCGGCGCGCGTTCCTCGACCAGTTGCATGACCTGCTCGGGTCCGTTGCGGCGGTTGAGCTTGACCAGCTCGGTGGTCGCCGGACGCCGCTCCGCCTCGTAGGCTTCGAGCGCGGCCGGGACTTCGCCCTGTGCGAGGATTTCGCGCGTCAGCACGCGCGCGTCGAGGATGGCCTGCGATGCGCCGTTGGAGCCGATCGGATACATCGGATGCGCGGCGTCGCCCAGCAGCGTGACGCGGCCGAAGGTCCAGCGATCGAGCGGGTCGCGATCGACCAGCGGATATTCGTAGGCATGCGGGCAATTGCGGATCAGGCTCGGCACATCGAGCCAGTCGAAGGCCCAGTCCTCGAACCACGGCAGGAATTCGTCGAGCCTGGCGGTGCGGTTGTAATCCTCGCGCCGCCATTCGTAGCTCGGCGGCATGTGGCGCTCGGCGACCCAGTTGATCTGGTGCTTGCCACGCGCGTTCGGCGTTTTCGAGATCGGATAGCAGACGAATTTCAGGATCTCGTGCCCGGCCATGATCATGGTGCGGCCAGAGAGAAAGGCGTCGGCCTCGGTGATGCCGCGCCACAGGATGCGGCCGTTCCACAGCGGCGCGCCCTCCTGCGGATACAGTTTCTCGCGGATCGCGGAGTGAATGCCGTCGGCGGCGATCAGGAGCGTGCCGTCGTAACTGCCTGCCGGCTTGCCGGTCGCCCTGTCGATGAAGTTGGCGCGGACGCCGTCCGCGGTTTCCGTCCAGTCGCTGAGGTGATGGCTGGTCAGCACGTTGCCGGCGCCGAGCCGCTCGATCACAGTGTCGAGCAGGATCTGCTGCAACTGGCCGCGATGCACCGAAAATTGCGGCCACTTGTATCCGGCCTCGATGCCGCGCGGTTCGCTCCAGATCGGCTTGCCGTATTTGGAGAAGAAAGCGAGTTCTTTGGTTCGCACTCCGATAGAGTCGAGTTTCTCGAGCAGGCCGAGTTCGATCAGTTCGCGCACCGCATGCGGCAGCACATTGATGCCGACGCCGAGCGGCTTCAGTTCGCTGACGCTTTCGAACACGCGGCATGGCACGCCGATCTGATGCAGGCTGAGTGCGAGCGTCAGCCCGCCGATACCGCCGCCAGCGATGAGAACCGTCATGTCTGCCTCCTGAATTGCTGGTGCGTCATCGCATGAAGCTGGCTGCGGGGGCAACCGGAAAGGCTTATGGCGCAGGCTATGGCTGTCGTGCCAGACTGCCTGTCACGCTCGGCGATGTCCGTCGCCGGCCCAGCCATCCATGGGAATAGCAATGCTGAAATTGTATTACACTGCGGGCACGTGCGCGTTGGCCTCGCACATCACGCTGGAGGAAGTCGGCGCGGATTATTCGACGGTTCGCATCAGTTTCGACGCCAATCAGCAGAACAGCCCGGAATATCTCGCCATCAATCCGAAAGGGCGCATCCCGTCGCTGGTCACCGATCGCGGCATCCTGACCGAAACTCCCGCGATGCTGGCTTACATCGCGCAGTGTTATCCGCAGGCGAAACTGGCGCCGTTCGACGATGCGTTTGCTTTTGCCGAGGTGCAGTCGTTCAACAGCTTCATCTGCTCGTCGCTGCATGTGGCGCACGCGCACCGCATGCGCGGCCACCGCTGGGCTTACGAAGAGTCGTCGTTCCGCGACATGCAGCGCAAGGTGCCGGAATCGGTCGGGAGCCATTACCGCCTGATCGAGGAGCACATGTTCCGCGGCCCCTGGGTGATGGGTGACAGCTATACGATCTGCGATCCGTACCTGTTCACGTTGGCGCAGTGGATGGAAGGCGACGGTCTCGATCCGTCGGACTTCCCCAAGGTGAAGGATCACCGGCAGCGCATGTCGGAACGCGCCACGGTGCAGCGCGCCATCGCCGAGGAGACGCGCTGAGCGCTGAGTCATGCCAGCCGGAACTTCGCGATCCCCCTGATGCAACTTCCGGGGGGTGGCGCGCGTTGTGTTGACGAAAGTCTGTGCCCTACGCGCACTGCGGCGCGTGGCAGAAGCGACGGAGGCCAACATGCGCGCCATGGAAATTCACGACTACGCCCGCAAACTTTATGCGAAGCGCGGCGCTTCGGCGATTGCTGAAGCGGCCCAGAAGGCAGCGGAGCTGGAAAAGGACGGACTGACCGACGATGCCGCCAATTGGCGTCAGATCGCCGATGCCATGAAGCAGATGCGCGGCCCGCATCAGAGCTAGGCCGTTTTCGAGTTGGATTGAATCGCCTCTCATTCCGTCATTCCGGGGCGCGAGCTTCTTAGCGAGCGAGCCCGGAATCCATAACCACCGCCGGGAGTATGGATTCCGGGCCTGCGCGTGAAGAACGCGCAGGCCCGGAATGACGGAGTTATTGGGTGTGGATGAGGTTGTTTATCGACCCTGCGAGGTTCCACGCTTTGCGTGTCGCACCTCGGGGTGAAGAGCGACTAACCCGCCGCCGCCATCTCGTTGCGGATCTTGGTGCGCAGCTCGTCGATCAGCTTGAGACCTTTCTTGGTCTCGTAGTGCCAATAGGTCCAGCCGTTGCACGCGCCGGCGCCCTGCGCCACCGCGCCCATGCGGTGGATCGAGCCGACCTTGTCGCCAAGCATGATGGCGCCGTCTGCGCGCACCAGCGCGTTGTGCTTCTTCTTGGCGTCGAACAGCGTCGCGCCGGGCATGATCATGCCGCGCTCGACGAGTTCGGAGAACGGCACGCGCGGCGCTTCGCGCGCGGTCATGAACGGCGCCAGCGTGGCGCCGGGCAGCGGCAGGATCGACGCGATGCGCGCTTCCGCCGCTGCGGCATAAGTCTTGTCACGCTCGAAGCCGATGTAACGGCGGCCGAGCCGCTTGGCGACCGCGCCAGTAGTGCCGGTGCCGTTGAACGGATCGACGACGAGATCGCCGGGCCGCGATGACGACAGCAGCACGCGCGCCAGCAGGCCTTCCGGTTTCTGCGTCGGATGTACTTTCTTACCGTCGCTGCCCTTGAGGCGTTCGTCGCCGGTGCACAGCGGGATCAGCCAGTCGGAACGTGCCTGCACGTCCTCGTTGGCGGCTTTCAGCGCTTCGTAGTTGAAGGTGTAACCCTTGGCATTTTCATCGCGCGCCGCCCATATCATGGTCTCGTGCGCGTTGGTGAAGCGGCGGCCGCGGAAATTCGGCATCGGATTGGTCTTGCGCCAAACGATGTCGTTGAGAACCCAGAAGCCGAGGTCCTGCATGATGGCGCCGACGCGGAAGATATTGTGATACGAGCCGATCACCCACAACGTCGCCGTCGGTTTCATGATACGGCGGCAGGCCAATAGCCAGGCGCGGGTGAAATCGTCATAGGCAGCGAACGACGAGAACTTGTCCCAGTCGTTGTTGACCGCATCGACATGCGACTCGTCGGGGCGTTTGAGGTCGCCCTTGAGCTGTAGATTGTACGGCGGATCGGCGAACACCAGATCGACCGACGCGGCCGGTAACTTGGACATCTCGGCGACACAGTCGCCGACGATGACCTGGGTGCTCGGTACTGCAACCTCAGTACGCGGCGAAGACTCGAATTTGGTGCGGGGCGCCCTTAAAGACGCCCCGCGACGCGACACAACCATGACTCAATGACTCTGACTCAGGCGACGCTGTCGGCGACGCGGGACTAAACAACCGACTGGCGCTACAGTGACTTGGCAAAGTAAAAATCGGCTTAATTGGAAAATTATTCGAACTAGGTAATAATTGCCGAGCAGGCTATTGATTGACGGTCGGGATATTTTACGTCTGTGCGGCGTTGTGCGATGGCCGGACCGATCCGGCGCTTTGGAATGAGGAACATGCGTCATGCGCTATGATGACTTCCGCCGCAGCGACAACATCGACGATCGTCGCGATGACGACGGCGGCGGATTCGGCGGCGGTGGCGGCGGCTTCGGTTTGCCGATGGGCGGTGGCGGCCTCGGCATCGGTACCATTATCGTGCTCGGCCTCGTCGGTTACGCGCTCGGCATCGATCCGCGATTGCTGATCGGTGGCGCCGAGATTCTCACCGGCGGTCAGCAAGCGCCGAGCTATCAGACCGATCGTCGTTCCGGCCCCGCCAAGACCGGCGCGCCGAGCGACGAGATGGGCAGCATGATCTCCGGTGTGCTGGGCGAGATCGACGATCGCTGGGACGAAATCTTCAAGGCCGGCGGCCAGCAATATACCGGGCCGCGCATCGTGCTGTTCAAGAACGCCACCAATGGCGGCCGCTGCGGCATGGCGCAATCGGCGATGGGACCGTTCTATTGTCCGCCGGATCGGCAGATCTTCCTCGACACCGCCTTCTTCCGTCAGGTCGAGACGCGCTTTCACGGCTGCTCCGGCAACGCCTGCAAGTTCACGGCGGCCTACATCATCGCGCACGAAGCAGGGCATCACATTCAGAACCTGCTCGGCATCCTGCCGCGCGTGACGCGCCTGCAGCAGCAGGCCGGCAGCAAGGCCGAAGCCAATGCGCTGCAGGTCAAGGTCGAACTGCAGGCGGATTGTCTGTCGGGCGTCTGGGTCAATCGCGAGGAGAAGAAGCGGCCGGGCTTCCTCGAAGCGGGAGACATCGACGCGGCGTTGCAGACCGCCTCGGCGATCGGCGACGATACACTGCAGAGGCAGGCCACCGGGCGCGTCGTGCCGGACTCGTTCACGCATGGCTCCGCCGCGCAACGCAAGCGCTGGTTCATGACCGGCTATCAGCAGGGCACCGTGCAGGCGTGCAACACTTTCGCGACGGATAATTTGTGAGCAAGCTAATCCGCGGCCGTCATCCTGAGCTGCGAGCCGTCTTCGGCGAGCCTCGAAGGATGACGAGTGTGGGCGCCTGTGGCGCATCCTTCGAGGCGCGCAAGAAAACGCGCGCACCTCAGGGTGACATCGTTGGGCGAGGCGAGAAAGTTTAGTCCATGTCTTCCATCGACCAATCCAAACAGTTCATACCCCTCAACATCGCGGTGCTGACGGTGTCCGACACGCGCTCGCTCGACGACGACAAGTCCGGCGCGACGCTGGCGGATCGCCTCACCGCAGCGGGGCATCGGCTCGCCGCGCGCGAGATCGTCACCGACGATGTCGAGGCGATCCGCGCCATCATCCGCAAGTGGGTCGCCGATCCGGGTGTCGATGCCATCATCACCACCGGCGGCACCGGCTTCACCGGGCGCGACGTGACGCCGGAAGCCATCGAGCCGCTGTTCGAGAAGCGCATGGACGGTTTCTCGATTGCGTTTCATCTGTTGAGCCACGCCAAGATCGGGACATCGACGATCCAGAGCCGCGCCACCGCCGGCGTCACCGGGGCGACCTATATCTTCTGCCTGCCGGGCTCGCCCGGCGCCTGCAAGGACGGCTGGGACGGCATCCTCGCGCCTCAGCTCGATTACCGTACGCGGCCGTGCAACTTCGTCGAGATCATGCCGCGGCTCGACGAACATCTGCGCCGCCCGAAGGCCAAGGGCGCGACGGTTTGACGGGATAGGGCGTCCGTTCAGCGCATCGTGATGCGACTGCGCAGCATGACGCGGGCGCGGCCGAGCTTGCGCAGCAGCCTGGTCTCTGCATTCGACGCATTGACGTCGTGGCCGCCGAGCTTGTCGTAATGACTGCGCAGGATGACGAGGCCCTGATCCGGCTTGGGCCCTGAGATTGCGCGCGCGGCGTGCTTGAGCCATGCCGCAGCACCGCCGTTGGCATAGGGCGAGCGTTCGTAGCGGAAGATGCCGGCGCGCGGCGTGGTGTCGAGCGCTGCGTTCTGGGTGAACTGCGCGACCTCGTCGATCCAGTTGGCGTCGAGCACGCTGCCGGCCAGCAGAAACATCAGCCAGTGTGAGCGGGCTCGCCTGGCGCCAGCCGCCAGCATAGCGCCGCGCGATCCCTCGCAGGCGAGGAAATCGCAGCCAGCGACGTCCGCGACATGGGCGATGGTGTCGCTTGTGCCGCGATCCACCAGCACGACCTCGCGCACGACGCCTGCGGCCGCGCCCGGCACCAGCGCCGCCAGCGTGGCGACCACGGGGGCTTCCACGCCGTCGGTGGCAATGATGACGCTGAGCATGGCGGGTGCGGTTCCGGGAGGATGACGTCGGCACATCTAGCATTCGCGACGCCACGAAGCAGCAGGTGGCGGTGCTGCTTTTTGCGGCACTCCCGATTTCGGCGGGGAAGCATTTTCCACAGGCGAGCGTCATGTTTGTTCTTGATATGTTCTCATGACGTGCTAGGGTCTCGTCATGAGCAAGGCCTCCACAGCCCTCAAGCACCCGCCGGTCACGGCGCCCTCCGAACCGGCGGGTGCGACCCCCTCGTTTTCCGAGATTGCCATCGCGATCGACCGCGAGCGGCGGCGCGGGCGCGGTGCGCAATCCAATGACAGCGGCCGCTTCGAGGCCGAGGCGCGGGTGGCCTTCGACGACGGCTGGCAGAGCCTGGACGAACTGCCGCCGTTCAAGACCACGGTGGGTCTCGATACCGCGCGCAAGGTCATCACCCGTAACGACTCGCCGGACATTGGTTTCGACCGCTCGATCAACCCCTATCGCGGCTGCGAGCACGGTTGCGTCTACTGCTTCGCGCGGCCGACCCACGCTTATCTGGGCCTGTCGCCCGGACTGGATTTCGAATCGAAGCTGTTCGCCAAACCCGACGCGCCGGCGTTGCTGGAGAAGGAATTGTCGGCGGCGGACTACGAACCGCGGATGATCGCCATCGGCACCAACACCGATCCGTATCAGCCGATCGAGCGCGAGCGTAAAATCATGCGCGGCATTCTCGAAGTGCTGGAGCGTGTCGGTCATCCGGTCGGCATCGTCACCAAGTCGGCGCTGGTGACGCGCGACATCGATATCCTCGCGCGGATGGCGCAGCGCAATCTGGTCAAGGTGGCGATTTCGGTGACGTCGCTCGATGCCAAGCTGGCGCGCGCCATGGAGCCACGGGCATCGACCCCACCGAAACGGCTGGAAGCCTTGCGGCAGCTGTCGGCGGCAGGCATCCCGACCACGGTGATGGTGGCGCCGGTGATTCCGGCGCTGAACGATGCGGAGATCGAACGCATCCTCGATTCGGCGGCCCATGCCGGCGTCAAGGAAGCCAGCTACGTGCTGCTTCGGCTGCCGCTCGAAGTGCGCGACCTGTTTCGCGAATGGCTGATGGCCAATTATCCGGATCGCTACCGCCATGTCTTCACGCTGATCCGCGAGATGCGCGGCGGCCGCGACTACGATTCGCAATGGGGCACCCGCATGAAGGGCACCGGCCCGATGGCGTGGATGATCGGCCGGCGCTTCGAGGTCGCCTGCGAGAAGCTTGGCCTCAACAAGCGCCGCTCGAAACTGACCACCGATCATTTCGCGCGGCCGTCGCGCAGCGGGCAGCAGTTGACGCTGTTCTAGGGTCGCGGCTTGATCGCTGCAGTCTGAATAGCGGGCATGATTGCCAGTTCCCGGTTGCGCCGGGGGACCCATCTGCGCACCATCGCGGCATGATTCGGGGAAAAGCACCACCGTCGGCCGCAAAGGCGAGGAAAACGGTCCTCGCCGTGATGCCGACCTTCACGCGCGAACGCGCGCTGCGCAAGCGCGGCGTCTGGCCGGTCGCCGGTTGCGACGAGGCGGGACGCGGCCCGCTGGCCGGTCCGGTAGTGGCTGCCGCCGTGGTGCTCGATCCGAAGCGGATCCCGCAGGGACTCGACGATTCCAAGAAACTGACGCCCGGCAGGCGCGAACAGCTGTTCGAGCAGATCTGCGCGACGGCGGCGTTCGCGGTTGCCTTCGCATCTCCGGCGCGGATCGACCGCGACAATATCCTGCGCGCGTCGTTATGGGCGCTGGCGCGCGCTGTCCACGCCTTGCCGGAAATGCCGAAGCATGTGCTGGTCGATGGCCGCGACAAGCTCGATACGCCGTGCGACTGCGAAGCGGTGATCGGCGGCGATGCCCTCGTGCTGTCGATTGCGGCGGCGTCGATTATCGCCAAGGTGTCGCGCGACCGGTTGATGTGCAAGCTGGCACTGGATCATCCCGGCTACGGCTTCGAATCCCATATGGGGTATGGCGTTCCCGCGCATCTCGACGCTCTCGATCGGCTTGGCCCTACCGTGCATCATCGCCGTTCGTTCGCGCCGGTGATGGCCGCGCATGAAAAGCATGGGACGGGTGCTACCCTGCTGCGAGAGACACCGTTCATCGTCGAGGCCGCCGCGAGCTAACCGAGTTGCCTCGCCGCGCGCCGGGCTTTATCACTTGATGCTCACATGCGCTGGCGGTTGCGGCGAGCGAGGGACGGGCCCTTGCTGGCGGCGGCGTCCTCGGTCCGCGCGTTCGATCCTCATCTTTGGCGGTTCATGCGATTTACCTCCCTGATCGTTGAGTTGATCCGCGCCCGGCCTCGCCTGGTGTTCTGGATCGTTGTGCTGGCGCAGGCGACGCTGTGGCTGCTGGTGCCGTTGATGTTCTACGGCAGCCCGCCGGGCGATCTCGCAACCGTGCTGGCTTACGGTCATCAATATCAGGTCGGCAGCGAGCTTGGCCCGCCGCTGGCGTTCTGGCTCGCCGATGCGGCGTTCCGGCTGGCGGGCGGTCATGTGTTCGGCGTCTACCTGCTGGCGCAGTTGTGCTTCGTCGCGACCTTTGCCGCGCTGTATGGCCTGGCGGCGCGCATCGTCGGCGAGCAGCATGCGGTGATCGCGGTGCTGCTGACGCAGACGGTCACCGCGTTCAGTTTCCCCGGTCTCGAATTCGGCCCGCTGGTGCTGGCGTGTCCGCTGTGGGCGCTGATCCTGTTGCACGCGTGGCAGGTGATCGGGCAGGGCAGCCGCAACGCGTGGTTCGCGCTGTCGATCGAAGCCGGCCTGTTGCTGCTCACGACCTACGCCGCGCCGGGGTTGCTGCTGTTGCTGGCGGTGTTTGCGCTGTTGACCGCGCGCGGGCGGCGGACGCTGATGTCGTTCGATCCGTTGTTCGCCTTGCTGGTGATCGTCGTACTGGTGTTTCCGTATCTCGTCTGGCTGCTGCGCGCCGAGGCCCTGACGCTGCCGAAGTGGACGCTGGCGGGCGATGCGGCCGCGCTGGCGCGCGCCTGGGGCTGGTTGCTTGTCGGGCTGGTGATCGCGCTGGCCGGCATCGTGCTGCTGGTCATCCTCAATTCGGCGCTGATGCATCGCACGATCCTGCGCAGCCGCGAGACCGTTCCGACGGTGTTTCGTTCGCCGGTCGATGCGCTGGCCTGGCAATTCGTGGCGTTCTTCGCAGTGGCGCCGGCGCTGCTTGGCAGCATCGTCGCCGCGTTGTTCGGCTTTGCGCAGGTCGCTGGCGGGGCGGGGATCGCGCTGTTGTTGTCGGGGCTTGCGGTGGTCGTTGCCAGCGGCGACATGATCCATCTGCGGCGGCAGCGCATTCTGCGCACGGCGTGGGCCGCGGCGATTGCCGCGCCGGCCTTGATGATCGCGGCGGCGACGCTGGTGCAGCCGTGGCTGGGCGGCAACGAGGTGGCGACGACGCTGCCGGCAAACAAAATTGCCCGCTTCTTTGGCGACAGTTTCCAGCGCCGCACCAACAGGCCGTTGCCGGTGGTGGCGGGCGATACGCAACTGGCGATGTTGATCGCGATGGGCGCGGCGCGGCCGCAACCGTTGCTGACGCCCCGCCCGCAGCACGGGCCGTGGCCGACGCCGGCGAATTTCAACGAACTCGGCGGCGTGGTGGTCTGGCGCGCGGCGGATACCGCAGGCACGCCGCCGGCGGACCTTGTCAAACAGTTCCCCGGTCTGGTGCCGGAAGTGCCGCAGGTGTTCGACCGAGTGATCGACGGCCGTCAGGCGCCGCTGCGGATCGGCTGGGCCATCGTGCGGCCGCGGACGCCGTAGTACTATTAGGGACGATGGTTCGTCATCCAGAGGTGCGAGCCGCTCTTGCGGCGAGCCTCGAAGGATGACGGGCGGATGGGCGTAGCCATCCTTCGAGGCTCGCAAGTGCGCGCACCTCAAGATGAGGCGCGAGGGTCACCTCCCCCAAGGGGGAGCGCGCCCGCCTTGCCGGCATTGCGTGCGTTTCAGGATGTTGCCGCTTCCTGCAACGCCTTGGCGACCGCGCGCAGATCCTGCCATGCCATGCGCTTGTAGATCGGCTGGCGCAGCAGATAGGCCGGATGGAACGTCGCCATGGCGCGAATGCTGCGCGTGCCGGTATCGTAGTCGTACCAGCGGCCGCGCATGCGCATGATGCCGTCCTTGAGGTTCAGCACGGCCTGCGACGAGGGTTTGCCGAGGCACACCAGCACGTCGGGGTTCACCAGTTCGATCTGGCGCTTAATGAAGGGCAGGCAGATCTGCGTCTCCTGCGGCGACGGATCGCGGTTGCCCGGCGGCCGCCACGGAATGACGTTGGCGATGTAGGCGGTGGTGCGGTCGAGGCCGATCGCGGCGATCATCAGGTCGAGCAGTTTGCCGGAACGGCCGACGAACGGCAGGCCGGACAGATCCTCGTCGCGGCCGGGGGCTTCGCCGACGAACATCACCCGCGCCTGTGGGTTGCCATCGGCGAACACCAGCCGCGTTGCCGTCGTCTTCAGCGGGCAACCGTCGAAATTCTCCATCAGCGCACGCAAGGCTTCGAGCGTCGGCGCGGTGCGCGCCGCTTCGCGCGCCGAAACGATGGCGACATCGGGAGCGGGTGGCGGCGCAGCCGTCGTGCGCGGCGCGGCTGTTTCCGCCCGCCGCAATATTTGCGGCGCGGGCGCGGGTGGCGCGACGACATCGGATGTCGGGCGCGGCACATCCTGTTCCGCAAGCCGATCGACTGTCTCGTCGAGCAACGCACAATCGACCCCCGCTTCGACATAAAAAGCGAGCAGTTCGCGGACGCTGGGGCTCGGTTCAGGGCGTGGTGGGGAAGACATGCTCATATTCTAATCTTAGGACGGATCGCCGTGGGGTGAAATATTCTCCGTGCATTCCATGGTTGTTCTTGGCGAAAAAATCGGAAACAAGAGTATTTAGAAGCGTTCTCGAAGGATTGCCTGGGATCATAACATGAGCACCGAACCATTGCCGCCCCGCGAGTCCATGGAATTCGATGTCGTCATCGTCGGCGCCGGACCCTCCGGCCTGAGCGCGGCGATCCGGCTCAAGCAACTCAACGCCGATCTCTCCATCGTCGTCGTCGAGAAAGGTTCTGAAGTCGGCGCGCATATTCTGTCCGGTGCGGTGATCGATCCGGCCGGTCTCGACAAGCTGGTGCCGGACTGGCGCGACGATGCCGATTGCCCGCTCAAGACTCAGGTGAAGGACGATCGCTTCTACTGGATGACCGCCGGCGGCGCCATCCGGTTACCGAATTTCATGATGCCGCCGCTGATGAACAATCATCACTGCTACATCGGTTCGCTCGGCATGGTGTGCCGCTGGTTGGGTGCGAAAGCCGAAGCGCTCGGCGTCGAAATCTATCCGGGCTTCGCTGCCGCCGAAGTGATCTATGGCGACAGCGGCGAGGTGCGCGGCATCGCCACTGGCGACATGGGCATCGCCAAGGATGGCACGCACAAGGCGTCGTATACGCGCGGCATGGAATTGCTCGGCAAGTACACGCTGTTCGCCGAAGGCGCGCGCGGCAGCCTGACCAAGCAGCTGATCGCCAAGTATCAACTCGACAAGAGCAGCGAGCCGCCGAAATTCGGCATCGGCCTGAAAGAGGTCTGGCAGATCGATCCGGCCAAGCATCAGAAAGGCCTGATCCAGCATTCGTTCGGCTGGCCGCTGAACAATTCGACCGGCGGCGGCTCGTTCCTCTATCACTACGACGACAATCGCGTCGCGGTCGGCTTCGTCGTGCATCTCAATTACGACGATCCGTATCTGTCGCCGTTCGATGAATTCCAGCGCTTCAAGACGCATCCGTCCATCCGCGGCGTGTTCGAGGGCGGCAAGCGTCTGGCCTACGGCGCGCGCGCCATCACCGAAGGCGGCTATCAGTCGGTACCGCGGCTGAGCTTCCCCGGTGGCGCGCTGATCGGCTGCGCCGCCGGCTTCGTCAACGTGCCGCGCATCAAGGGTGTGCACAACGCCATGGGCACCGGCATGCTGGCGGCGGAGCACGTCGCCGCCGCACTGGCGGCCGAGCGCGCCAACGACGAACTGGTCGAATACGAGAACGCGTGGCGCGAGTCTGCCGTCGGCAAGGATCTGTTCCGCGTGCGCAACGTTAAGCCGCTATGGTCGAAGTTCGGCACCGTCGTCGGCGTGGCGCTGGGCGGTCTCGATATGTGGACCAACACGCTGTTCGGCTTCTCGCTGTTCGGCACGCAGTCGCATTCCAAGCCGGACCGCAAGACGCTCGACGCGGCCAAGGCGCATGCGCCGATCGCGCCGGTGAAGCCGGACGGCAAGCTGACCTTCGACAAGCTGTCGTCGGTGTTCCTCTCCAACACCAATCATGAGGAAGACCAGCCGGTGCATCTCAAGGTTGCCGACCTGGCCTTGCAGAAATCGTCCGAGCACGATGTCTATGCCGGCCCGTCGAATCGCTATTGCCCCGCAGGCGTTTACGAATGGGTCGAAGAGGCTTCCGGTCCGCGTTTTCAGATCAACGCGCAGAATTGCGTCCACTGCAAAACCTGCGACATCAAGGACCCCAACGGCAACATTACATGGGTGCCGCCGGAAGGCGGTGGCGGCCCCAACTACGAAGCGATGTGACACAAACGCGTGAGCGGTTTGGTTCCTCGCGTGGCGGCGGTCACGATGCCGCCACACTGAAAGCGTCTTCAGGCCGGATAATCGCGCCGGTTGAGGGGCCGGCGAACTGGCATCGCGCGGAGGTGCGGCAAGGCGCCCGTCAGCTTGCGGTCAGCGGCCAAACACTGCATTGTCGCGCGTCCTGATTACTCAAGTCCCGATGCCGTCGGCTGGCATGTGCATGGGGAATATTCTGCAAATCTTGCTGCCAATTCTGGAGCCAGGCGAACCGTGATGCTTTCTCGTTTGAATTCTCTGACGATCGCCGCTCTGGCCGTCGCCACCCTGGTGCTGCAGGGGCCGCTTGCGGCGCAGACGCCGGATCATCCGACGGAATCTTCGGTTGCGTTTCCGACCCGCGAAGAGCTTCGCGAGATGACGGTGTCCGGCAGCTATCTTGCCGCGCGCCACGCCAGCATCGAGCGCGACGCCGGATCGGCCGCCGAGTTCTACCGGCTGGCGCTGAGCAAGGACCCGAAGAACAACGAGTTGCTGGACCGCGCCTTCATTTCCTCGCTGGCCGACGGCAACATCGACGAGGCCGTCAAGCTCGCCAACCGAGTTGTCAAGATCGACAAATCCAATCGTGTCGCGCGGCTGGTGCTCGGCATCCATGACCTCAAGCTGAAGCGTTACGATTCCGCCAAGCGCAACATCAACCAGTCGGTGCGCGGGCCGATCACCGATCTGGTGGCGGTGCTGCTGTCGGGCTGGGCCGAATATGGCGCTGGCGACGCGCAGGCCGCGGTTGCCAATATCGACAAGCTGACCGGGCCGGAATGGTATCCGATCTTCAAGGATCTCCACACCGGACTGATCATGCAACTGTCCGGCAATCAGAAGGAGGCCGGTATCCGGTTGGAGCGGGCGCACAAGCTGGACGAGACGGCGCTGCGGATGGCCGATGCCTACGCGCGCTGGCTGTCGCGCAAGGATAGCGCCGCCGCGCTCGCGGTCTACGAGGCCTACGACAAGAAGCTGGCGCGGCATCCGCTGGTGGTCGAGGGCATTCGCGAGACCAAGGCGGGCAAGAAACTGTCGCCGCTGGTGGAGTCGCCGCAGGCCGGGGCTGCCGAAGCGCTTTATGGCATCGGCGCGTCGCTGACGCGGCGTGGCGGCGAGGATCTGGCGCTGGTCTATCTGCAACTGGCGCTGCACCTTGCACCCAACCATGCGCTGGCGTTGCTGTCTCTCGGCGATCTCTACGAGTCGGTGAAGAAGCCGCAGATGGCGATCAAGGTCTATGAACGCGTGCCGGCCAGCTCGCCGCTGCACCGTAACGCGCAGGTGCAACTCGCCACCGATCTCGATGCCGCCGATCGCAGCGACGAGGCCATCGGCATCCTCAAGAAGGTGACGCAGGAAGATCCCAAGGACATCGAAGCCATCATGGCGCTCGGCAACATCGAGCGCGGGCGCAAGAAGTTCGCCGATTGCGTCGGCACCTACAGCAGCGCCATCGATCAGCTCACCGGCACCGAGAACAACACCTGGGTGTACTATTATTTCCGCGGCATCTGCGAGGAACGTTCCAAGCAGTGGGACAAAGCCGAAGCCGACATGAAGAAGGCGCTTCAGTTGAAGCCGGAGCAGCCGCATGTGCTCAACTATCTCGGCTATTCCTGGATCGATCGCGGCCTTTATCTCGATGACGCGATGAAGATGATCAAGCGCGCGGTCGAACAGCGCCCCGACGACGGCTATATCGTCGACTCGCTCGGCTGGGCCTATTATCGCATCGGCAATTATCAGGACGCGGTGAAGCACCTCGAGCGCGCCATCGACCTGAAGCCGGAAGATCCGACCATCAACGATCATCTGGGTGACGCTTATTGGCGCGTCGGCCGCACGCTCGAGGCCCGCTTCCAGTGGGCGCACGCGCGCGATCTGAAGCCGGACCCTGAAGATTTGCCGAAGATCGAAGCCAAGATCGAAAACGGCCTGCCGCCGGACGAGACGCCCGCGGCGGCAGCGGCCGACAAGAAAAAAGACAACGACAAGGGCGGTTGATCGGGTGGCGGGGGCCAATGTCGGTACTGATTGAAGAGGCGCGCGCGAAGGTCAACCTGACCCTCCGCGTGTTGGGGCGCCGCGTCGACGGCTATCACGATCTTGCCAGTCTGGTGGCGTTCGCCGATTGCGCGGACCGGCTGACGCTGGAGGCAGGCCCGGAGTTGTCGCTGACCGCGACGGGGCCGCGTGCAGGCGAGTGCGGCGAGGTCGCGGAGAATCTCGTCATCAAGGCGGCGCGTCTGCTCGATGAGCGAATTCCCGGGCTGGTGCTGGGCCATTTCGCACTGGACAAGCAATTGCCGGTGGCGGCCGGCATCGGTGGCGGGTCGGCGGATGCGGCAGCGGCGTTGCGGCTGCTGGCGCGGCTCAATGGCATCGCGCTGGACGATCCGCGCGTGATCGAAGCGGCGCGATTGACCGGCGCCGATGTGCCGGTCTGCCTCGTCTCGCAGTCATGCCTGATGACCGGCGTCGGCGAGCAGATTTCGCCGCTGAGCTTTCCGAAGTTTTGCTGCGTGATGGTCAATCCGAGGATCGCGGTGGCCACGGTCGATGTGTTCAAGGCGCTCGGCCTCAAGCACGGCGAAATTCTCGTCGGCGTTACCGATGTGGTGCGCTCGCTGGCGTGGCCGAAGCTGGATGCGCCGGTCGAGGAACTGCTCAAGGCGCTGGCGCGCGGCCGCAACGATCTCGAAGCGCCGGCGATCAAATTGCAGCCGGTGATCGGCGAGGTGCTCACCGCGCTACGCGATGCGCAAGGCGTTCGGCTGGCGCGGATGTCCGGCTCCGGCGCGACATGCTTTGCCATCTTCGACACCGATGCCGATGCGCAAGCCGCCGCCGCCGTACTCCGGCAAAGTCAGCCGGGATGGTGGGTGCACGCCGGCACGCTGGGCTAGTCCGCGCGCCTGGATGCTTTTAGCTGGTGCGGGGTTAGTGCGAGCGCGCCAGGCAGAACGCCACCACTTGTTCCAGCGCCGTCTTCATCTGTGACGGCGGAAACAGCGCCAGCGCATCGACGGCCATGGCGCCGTAATGATGTGCGCGGCTCAGCGTATCTTCCAGCGCGCGGTGCTTGGTCATCAGCCCGATGGCGTGATCGAGATCGCCTTCGCCGATTTCGCCGCGCTCCAGCGCCCGCACCCAGAATTCGCGTTCGGTGTCGTTGCCGCGGCGGAATGCCAGCACCACCGGCAGGGTGATCTTGCCCTCGCGGAAATCGTCGCCGACATTCTTGCCGAGCTTGGCGGACTTGCCGCCGTAGTCGAGCACGTCGTCGACGAGCTGGAAGGCAATGCCGAGATTCATCCCGTAGCTGGCGGCTGCGGCCTGTTCGGCCTTCGGATGATTGGCGATCACCGGGCCGACCTCGCAGGCGGCGGCGAACAGTTCGGCGGTCTTGCCACGGATCACTGCGAGGTATTCGTCTTCGGTGGTGGCGGTGTTCTTGGCGGCGGCAAGCTGCATCACTTCGCCTTCGGCGATCGTCGCGGCGGCCGACGACAGGATGTCCAGCGCGCGCAGCGAACCGACCTCGACCATCATGCGGAAGGCCTGGCCGAGCAGGAAATCGCCGACCAGCACGCTAGCCTCGTTGCCCCACACCATGCGGGCGGACAATTTGCCGCGCCGCAGTTCGCTTTCGTCGACGACGTCGTCGTGCAGCAAGGTTGCCGTGTGCATGAATTCGACCGAGGCGGCGAGCTTGATGTGGCCGTCGCCGGCATAACCGGACAGCCCGGCCATCGCCAGCGTCAGCATCGGCCGCAGGCGCTTGCCGCCCGACGAGATCAGGTGATTGGCGACCTCGGGAATCATCGTCACTTCCGATCCCGTGCGGGACAGGATGGTGGCGTTGACCCGCTCCATGTCGGCGGCAACGAGTTCGACGAGCTGATCAATCGATGCGCTCGAGGGACTCTCGAAAGGAACAATCACCGCCACGCAGTTTCTCCAAGCTGCAAAAGGATCGAGTGGACAAAAATATCTCGAAAAATCGATATTTAGGTCCGATGCTTCGAGGCAGGCCCAATATCCCGGACGCCGCCGGGGGAATTCGCGCTTGTCTCGAAAGCCGTTCTATAACCATAGAAAGGGCTGTGTGAAGCGGCAAGGGCAAGAAACGATTGACGCGCCGCCTGAGATACGAAAGACGGCACAATAAGGAGATCGGGTGTGCGTGAACTGGTGCGAACCAACGACGTGGTCCTGGTCTCGGCGATCGGCGCGCTGCTCGATAGCGCCAATATCCATCATCTGGTGCTGGACCAGAACATGAGCATCGTCGAAGGCTCGCTCGGTATCATCCCGCGCCGGATTCTCGTCCACGAGGACGACAATCGCGAGGCGCGGCAACTCCTTATCGATGCCGGGCTCGAGCATGAGTTGCGGCCCGATGTCTAGCCCGCCGGATGCGGTCACCGACGACACGCTGCTCGGCGGCCGGTTGCGGTTGCGGCAGCCCGCGAGCGGCCACCGCGCCGGGCACGACGCCATGCTGCTCGCGGCGTCGGTTGCGGTCAGGCCGGGAGAGCGCGTGGTCGATTTCGGCGCCGGCGTCGGCGCCGCCGGGCTGGCTGTGGCGCAACGCGCACGCGATATCGACCTGGTGCTGGTCGAGATCGATCCGGCGCTGGCCGGGCTCGCTTCCGTCAACGCGTCGTCGAATGGCATTGCCGCCGAGGTGCTGACGCTGGATGTCTCCGCTGGCGCCGCGGTTTTTGCCGCCGCCGGTCTCGGCCCGGATAGCGCCGACGTGGTGCTGATGAATCCGCCGTTCAACGATCGTGCCCGGCAGCAGTCCTCGCACGATCGCAGTCGCCGATTGGCGCATATGGCCACGGCGACGACGCTGGAGGATTGGGTTCATGCGGCGCGTCGGATCCTGAAACCCGGCGGCGCGCTGACGATGATCTGGCGCGCCGAAGCTATCAAAGAGGTGCTGGCGGCGCTCGATCGTGGTTTCGGCAGCATCGCGCTGCAGCCGGTGCATGGTGTGGCGTCGCAGCCGGCGATTCGCATTCTCGTCCGCGCCATCAAGGGCGGCGGAGCGCCGATGCAAATTCTTCCAGCGGTGATGCTCAACGATGCGGCAGGCGTGCCTAATGAAATGACGCAGGCTGTGCTGGCCGGCGACAAGTTGCTTCCGCTTGCCGCGCGATGATGGGATAGGGGAAGGGCTCTTTATTGCGAAAGCGGCTCGTTCTCGCGCTTTTGCGTCGACGTGACGCGGATTGCGGTCCAAAGAGCGCCCATCAAGACGATCAGCAGATAGATTTTCATGTCATTCTCCGCTGCAGGGTCGGGTTGCAGTATATCGCTAAACTGCAATTCGCGTTCCAGACGTTCGATGACAGTGTCGTGATCGAGAATGGTGAACGTTCGGTAAAAGCGGTTTGTGCCGCAGTGGAGTGAACGGAATGGGTATGATGCAGACTCTGGCGAAACTGGTGCCGCAGCGCTGGCGCAAAGACGCGGCGCTGGTTCCGGTGGTGCGATTGTCCGGCACCATCGGCGCGGTGACGCCGCTGCGTCCCGGCATGTCGCTCGCCGGTGTCGCCAAGATCCTCGAACGCGCCTTTGCCATGCGCAATGCCAGGGCGGTGGCGGTGGTGATCAATTCGCCGGGCGGTTCGCCGGTGCAGTCGCGCTTGATCTATCAGCGCATCCGGCAACTCGCGGTGGAGAAAAAACTTCCGGTGCTGGTGTTCGTCGAGGACGTTGCCGCATCCGGCGGTTACATGATCGCCTGCGCCGGTGATGAAATCTTCTGCGACCCGTCGTCGATCCTCGGATCGATCGGTGTCGTCGGTGGCTCGTTCGGATTTCAGGAACTGATCCGCAAGATCGGCGTCGAGCGGCGGCTTTATACCGCAGGCGAACACAAGGCGACGCTGGATCCGTTCCTGCCGGAAAAGCCCGACGACGTGGCGCGCCTCAAGACGATCCAGCGCGAAATCCATGCCACCTTCATCGCGCTGGTCAAGCAAAGCCGGGGGGCGCGGTTGAAGGGCGGCGACGACTTCCTGTTCACCGGCGAATATTGGGCCGGCGAGACCTCGGTGGCGCTCGGCCTCGCAGACGGAATCGGCGACCTGCGGACGGTCCTGCGGTCGCGCTATGGCGACAAGGTCAAGACACCGGTGGTGGCGCCCCCCAGCAGCCTGCTGTCGGGACTGTTAGGCCGCAAATCCGGCGCCGGGGCTTCGGCGTTGCGCGACGGCGTGGCGGGGTTGCCCGACGGGCTGATCTCGTCGCTGGAGGAGCGGGCGATTTGGGCCAAATTCGGGCTTTAGTTGTAGACTCCCGCGCCTTTTGGTCGCTTGCGGAGGCGGCCCGGGTGCGCGAAAATACCGGCCAAAGGGGGCGCGTGATGACGGACAATGAGAAGGATCGACCGATGCCGCCGCTGATTGCATTTGCAGGTGCCCTGGGCGGACTTGCCGTGGTGCGCTGGGCCTATCGAACCGCGCGCCGGATCAATGCCGAGCTCGAAGAGGCGCGGCTGGCCCGCGTTGCCGAGACGATGCAGACGCAGAAAATTCCGACCCTGCGGCGCGACCCGCGCACCGGCGCTTACCGTCCGGAATAATTGAGCAAGGCCACCCCGCCGGCATGGGGTGGGGCATCACCCCTGCAACCGGCGAGCAAGCTTGGAGCATGGCGCGCTGTGACAGCTTCGCACCATGATTGGCGTGATAGCCGCCGCTCTCCTAATAATCCGCAATCGTTTGCAGCTTGATGACAGTAGCGTTATCTGTCAGTTCCGCAGCTTGATCCAATTGTCTGAATCGGGTGCTCGCCCAACGTCGCCTTGATTCCACGTGCCGCGGTCGATACGGTCCCGCGCGCTTGTTCCGCTTGTGTTTCTCTTGGTGAATCCAGAAATCTCACGATGCAATCTCTGCCTCCCCATATGCGTCCCGAACGCTCGTTCCAGGGACTGATCCTGACGTTGCAGCGATACTGGGCCGATTACGGCTGCGTCATCCTGCAACCTTACGATATGGAGGTGGGAGCGGGGACCTTTCACCCGGCGACGACCTTGCGCGCGCTGGGACCAAAGCGCTGGAATGCCGCTTACGTGCAGCCGTCGCGCCGCCCGAAGGACGGTCGCTACGGCGAGAACCCGAACCGGCTGCAGCATTACTATCAGTTCCAGGTGATCCTGAAGCCGTCGCCGCCCGACATTCAGGATCTTTATCTGAAATCGCTCGCCGCGATCGGCGTCGACGCCGCGCTGCATGACGTTCGCTTCGTCGAGGACGATTGGGAAAGCCCGACGCTCGGGGCCTGGGGGCTCGGCTGGGAATGCTGGTGCGACGGCATGGAGGTGTCGCAGTTCACTTACTTTCAGCAGGTCGCCGGTGTCGAATGCGCGCCGGTCGCCGGCGAGCTCACCTACGGGCTCGAGCGGCTGGCGATGTATGTGCAGGGCGTCGACAACGTCTACGATCTCAACTTCAACGGCCGCGACGGCGCCGAGAAGGTGACCTATGGCGATGTGTTCCTGCAGGCCGAGCAGGAATATTCGCGGCACAACTTCGAGCATTCGGACACCGCGATGCTGTTCGAGCAGTTCAAGATGGCCGAGGGCGCCTGCAAGAAATATCTCGAGGCAGGATGGAAGGACGGCAAGCGCGAGGCGCATCTGATGGCGCTGCCGGCCTACGATCAATGCATCAAGGCCAGCCATGTCTTCAACCTGCTCGATGCGCGCGGCGTCATCTCGGTGACGGAGCGGCAGAGCTACATCCTGCGCGTGCGCGAACTGGCGAAAGCCTGCGGCGAAGCGTGGGTCCACACCGAAGCGGGCGGAGCCTGAGTCATGCCCGATCTTCTGCTTGAATTGTTCTCCGAAGAAATTCCCGCGCGCATGCAGGCGAAAGCGGCCGACGACCTGCGCAAGCTGGTGACTGACAAGCTGGTTGCCGAAGGGCTGGTTTACGATGGTGTGAAAGCGTTCGCGACGCCGCGCCGTCTCGCGCTCACCGTTCACGGCCTGCCGGCGCGGCAGCCCGACCTCAAGGACGAGCGCAAGGGACCCAAGGTCGGTGCGCCGGACGCCGCCGTGCAGGGCTTCCTCAAAGCCACCGGGCTGAATTCGCTCGATGAAGCGAAAATCCAGAAAGACCCGAAGAAGGGCGACTTTTACGTTGCGCTGATCGAGAAGACCGGACGCCCGGCAATCGATGTGATCGCGGAAATCCTGCCGGTCATCGTGCGCACCTTCCCGTGGCCGAAATCGATGCGCTGGGGCGAACGCTCGGCGAAAGCGGGCGCGCTGCAATGGGTGCGGCCGCTGCATTCGATCGTCGCCACCTTCGGCATGGAGACCGAGGAGCCGGACGTCGTGGCGTTCGATGTCGCCGGCATCAAGGCCGGTCAGGTGACGCGCGGCCATCGTTTCATGGCGCCGGATGAATTCAGCGTGCGCCGCTTCGAGGATTATGAGGCCAAGCTGTTCGACGCCAAAGTTGTGCTCGATCCGCAGCGCCGCAAGGACATCATTCTCGCCGACGCGAAGGAATTGGCGTTCGCGCAAGGTTTTGAACTGGTCGAAGATCAGGTGTTGCTGGACGAGGTGTCGGGGCTGGTCGAATGGCCGGTGGTGCTGATGGGTTCGTTCGACAAGGAATTCTTGTCGATCCCCGGCGAGGTGATCCGCGCCACCATCCGCAACAACCAGAAGTGCTTTGTCGTCAACGATCCGAAAAGCGGCAAGCTCGCCAACAAGTTCATCCTCGTCGCCAACATCGAGGCGACCGATGGCGGCAAGGCGATCATTGCGGGCAACGAGCGCGTCATCCGCGCGCGGCTGTCGGACGCCAAGTTTTTCTACGACACTGACCTGAAGACGAAACTCGAAGACCGGCTGCCGAAGTTCGAGCAGATCGTGTTCCACGAGAAGCTCGGCACGCAGGCCGAGCGCATCGCGCGCATTGAGCGCTTGGCCGCCGAGATCGCACCGCTGGTCGGTGCCGATGTCGAAAAGGCGAAACGCGCCGCGCGACTCTGCAAGGCGGATTTGCTCACCGAGGTGGTCGGCGAATTCCCCGAAGTGCAGGGGCTGATGGGCAAGTATTACGCGCTTGCGCAGGGTGAGGATGCCTCGGTCGCTGCGGCGTGCGAGGAGCACTACAAGCCGGTTGGCCCGACCGATCGTGTGCCGACCGATCCGGTTTCGATTGCAGTGGCGCTGGCCGACAAGATCGACACGTTGACCGGTTTTTGGTCTATCGACGAGAAGCCGACGGGCTCAAAAGATCCTTATGCGCTGCGGAGAGCGGCGCTGGGGGTGATAAGGCTGATCGTTGAGAACGACATACGGTTTCCACTTGTCTCAACAACTTCAACGCATTTCGGTCTGGTGAGAGGGAGCATCCTTACCGTCGGCAATCGAAGAAAAGTTGAGGCCGCTAAGAACGCAGGAATTGATTCTCCGCATTTTTTTGGCGCGACACTAACGACCACTCGATCTTTTGCGGGTCGTCAAGCTGATAGCAGCAGTCTTGATCTGTTGGATTTCTTCGCCGACCGTCTGAAAGTCCAGCTGCGCGATCAGGGCGCGCGGCACGATCTGGTTGACGCGGTGTTCGCGCTGGAAGGGCAGGACGACCTGTTGATGATCGTGCGCCGCGTCGAGGCGCTGGGAAAATTCCTCGACACCGACGACGGCAAGAACCTGCTCGCCGGCACCAAGCGCGCGTCGAACATCCTCGCCATCGAGGAGAAGAAGGACAAGCGCAAGTTCGACGGTGCGCCCGATGCCAAGCTGTTCGTCGCCGACGAGGAGAAGGCGCTCGCCACCGCTATCGATCAGGTTAAGACCGAGGCCAGCGCTGCCGTCGCGAAGGAAGACTTCGCGAGCGCGATGACCGCGATGGCCAAGCTTCGTCCGGCGGTCGATGCGTTCTTCGACAAGGTGAAAGTCAACGACGACAATGCGCAGGTGCGCGAAAATCGTCTCAAGCTCTTGAACGAAATCCGCGCCGCCACGCGAGCGGTCGCGGACTTCTCCAAGATTCAGGATTGAGAGGCGTCGGCGTCATCCTGAGGTGCGAACGGCGCTTGCCGAGGGCCTCGAAGGATGGCCGCCGCCCTTCGAGGCCCTCGCGTCGCTCGGGCACCTCAGGGTGACGGCCATTCCCGTGATGAGAACGTCGTTACTCCACCACCTGCATGATGCGGCGGGTGCGCGGGTTGACCAGCACGGTGCGATCGTTGACCACCGTATAGCGATAGGGCGTTGCGCCGTACTGCTGCGGCACGTCGTAATAGGTCACGCCGACGTCCGGCAACTCGGTGCCGACAGCTATCGGCGCATCGACGACGTAGGACGGTACAGCCTCGCGCACGACGTATTGCCGGAAGCGCGGCAGCTGGTCGGCGGGAATCACCAGGGTCGGTCCACCGACCGTTGCGTTGTCCTCAACGACGATCGTGCTTTGCGCCTGGGCCGCCAATGGCGCCGCGATGGTGCCGGCGAGCGCGGCGAGGGCGATGAGCGATTTGCGCATGGTGTTCTCCTGTCCAGGGATGCACCGCTCAAGAGCGGCTCGGAAGACGAGATAAGCCTGCCGGGGAGGCGGCGTTCCTGCACATATGCGGCGGGCCCAAGGTCATTTGGTGATGGCAGGGAACCCTGATGAGGTTCGCCGCGCTACCGCCGCGGTCGGCGCAATGGTAAAAATCAAGCCGATTCGTGAAGTCGATTTCCACTTTCCGCGCGGAGCAGTCCGATGATCATTACAGCCACGCATATTCCCGCCATTGTCGCCCTGATCGCCGGTGTTCTGATCTTGCTGATGCCGCGCCTGTTGAACATCGTCGTGGCGATCTATCTGATTTTTATCGGCCTTGTCGGGCTCGGCGCGTTGCGGGCGCTGCATCTTTAAGGGGTGAAAGGCTGGCTTCGCGGCTTGCGCGAGGGCGTCAAAACGTGGTGTAAGGCGGCAGCGTTTTCCCCCTCATGCCGACCGTTTGGAAGCCATGGCCAAAGCTGCATCGAAGTCCAAGAAATCGTCCAAAAAGTCCCCAAAGCAATCGTCGAAACAGTCCGTCGTTAAATCGAAGGCGCGCGCCAAGTCGGCGGCCGCCCGGCGGACCAAGGTCGCGGCCAAGGGCGGGGGCGGCAAGGCAGCAGGAAAGCGGGCCGCGAAGCCGGCGGCGAAGGTTGCCACGGTAAAGACCGCCAAGGTAACAGCCACCAAGGCGCGACCGGCGCCGAAGCCGGCCAAAAAGGCCGCTGTCGCGAAGGCCTTCACGCCGAAGGCCGGCAAGTGGGTCTACACCTTCGGCGACGGCAAGGCCGAAGGCCAGTCCAGCCTCCGCGATCTGCTCGGCGGCAAGGGCGCCAACCTCGCGGAAATGGCAAACCTGGGCCTTCCGGTGCCTCCGGGTTTCACCATTCCGACCTCGGTCTGTACTTATTTCTACGCCCACGACAAATCCTACCCGAAAGAGCTGAAGGCGCAGGTCGACCAGGCGCTGGCTTATGTCGGCAAGATCACCGGCAAGGGCTTTGGCGACGCCAAGAACCCGCTGCTGGTGTCCGTGCGGTCCGGCGCGCGCGCCTCGATGCCCGGCATGATGGATACCGTGCTCAATCTCGGCCTCAACGACGAGACCGTCGAGGCGCTGGCGGCGATGTCCGGCGACCGCCGCTTCGCCTATGACAGCTATCGCCGCTTCATCACCATGTATTCCGACGTGGTGCTCGGCCTCGAGCATCATCACTTCGAGGAAATCCTCGACACCTTCAAGGACAGCAAGGGCTACACGCTCGATACCGACGTCACCGGCGACGAGTGGGTGGAACTGGTCGGCCGCTACAAGGAAGCCGTCTCGCAGGAAACCGGCAGCGACTTCCCGCAGGACCCGCACGCGCAACTGTGGGGTGCCATCGGTGCGGTGTTCTCATCGTGGATGAATGCGCGCGCCGTGACCTATCGCCGCCTGCATGACATTCCGGAATCGTGGGGCACCGCGGTCAACGTACAGGCCATGGTGTTCGGCAACATGGGCGAGACCTCGGCCACCGGCGTCGCCTTCACGCGTAACCCGTCCACCGGCGAGAGCCGGCTGTACGGCGAATTCCTCATCAACGCGCAGGGCGAGGACGTTGTCGCCGGCATTCGCACGCCGCAGGACATCACCGAGGCCGCGCGTCAGGAATCCGGTTCCGACAAGCAGTCGATGGAAACGGCGATGCCCGGCGCGTTCAAGGAACTGACGCGCATCTACACGCTGCTGGAGAAGCACTACCGCGACATGCAGGACCTCGAATTCACGGTCGAGGACGGCAAGTTGTGGATGCTGCAGACCCGCAACGGCAAGCGCACCGCCAAGGCGGCGCTGCGTATCGCCGTCGAACTGGCCAACGAAGGCCTGATCTCGAAGAAGGATGCGGTGTCGCGCATCGATCCCGCGTCGCTCGACCAGTTGCTGCATCCGACTATCGATCCCAATGCCAAGCGCGACATCGTCGCCACCGGCCTGCCGGCGTCACCCGGCGCCGCCGCGGGCGAGATCGTGTTCTCCTCGGATGAGGCGACCAAGCTGCAAGCCGATGGCCGCAAGGTCATTCTGGTGCGCGTCGAGACCAGCCCGGAAGACATTCACGGCATGCACGCCGCAGAAGGCATCCTCACCACGCGCGGCGGCATGACGTCGCATGCGGCGGTGGTCGCGCGCGGCATGGGTAAGCCATGCGTGTCCGGTTGCGGCAGCATTCGCGTCGATTACGGTCGTGGCACCATGAGCATCGGCGACCGCGTCTTCAACGCGGGCGATGTCATCACCATCGACGGTTCGCTCGGTCAGGTGCTGGCCGGACGCATGCCGATGATCGAGCCGGAACTCTCCGGCGAATTCGGCACGCTGATGGGCTGGGCCGACGACGTGCGCAAGCTCGGCGTCCGCGTCAACGCCGATACGCCGGCTGACGCGCACACCGCGATCAAGTTCGGCGCCGAAGGCATCGGTCTGTGCCGCACCGAGCATATGTTCTTCGAAGAGACGCGCATCCGCACAGTGCGCGAGATGATCCTCGCCGAGGATGAGCAGTCGCGCCGCTCGGCGCTGTCGAAGCTGTTGCCGATGCAGCGCGCCGATTTCGTCGAGCTGTTCGAGATCATGCAGGATCTGCCGGTGACGATCCGCCTGCTCGATCCGCCGCTGCACGAGTTCCTGCCGCACACCCAGGCAGAGATCGAGGAAGTCGCCCGTGCGATGAACACTGATCCCCGCCGTCTTGCGGATCGTGCGCGTGACCTCGCCGAGTTCAATCCGATGCTCGGCTTCCGTGGCTGCCGTCTCGCGATCGCCTATCCGGAGATTGCCGAGATGCAGGCGCGTGCCATTTTCGAGGCCGCGGTCGTTGCCGGCAAGCGTACCGGCAAGGCGGTGGGCCTCGAAGTGATGGTGCCGCTGATCGCCACCAAGGCGGAGTTCGATCTGGTCAAGGCGCGCATCGATGCGATGGCGCAGGCGGTGACGCGCGAGAGCGGCGTCAAGCTGAAGTATCAGGTAGGCACCATGATCGAACTGCCGCGCGCCTGCCTCAAGGCCGGCGAGATCGCGGAGACTGCCGAGTTCTTCTCGTTCGGCACCAACGACTTGACGCAGACCACTTACGGCATCAGCCGCGACGACGCCGCGAGCTTCCTCGGCACCTACGTCGCCCGCGGTATCCTCGACATCGATCCGTTCATTTCGGTGGATCGCGAAGGTGTCGGCGAACTGGTGAAGATCGGTGTCGAACGTGGCCGCAAGACGCGGCCGAACATCAAGGTCGGCATCTGCGGCGAACACGGCGGCGATCCGGCATCGGTGGCGTTCTGCCACGCGATCGGGCTCAACTACGTGTCGTGCTCGCCCTATCGCGTGCCGATCGCGCGCCTCGCCGCGGCGCAGGCCGCGCTGGGCAAGGAAGTCGCCAGCCAGGCGTGATCCTGATTTAATTTTCTCTACCAAATACAAGAATGCCCGGGCCGGTCCCGGGCATTTTGTTGTCGTGAGTTGGTGCCGTCACCCTGAGGTGGCTATGCGGTAGCATAGCCCTCGAAGGGGCGACGGCGATCCTTCGAGGCTCGCCGCAAGTGCGGCTCGCGCCTCAGGATGACGCTGTCGCTCAACCTCAATTCATCCGGCGTCGTTTGGCGCTCCCGGAATGGCGGGCGCGATGAAAATTGCGGTCGAACATGCTGAAATTTCTTCAGCATGTTTGTTGACGCGATCTTTACCAATTTCAGCGACGCCCGATTTACCAAGGCTTTCGATGTGATCGCGCGGAAATGTGCGGGGACTTGCCTGTGGCGCGCGTGCATCGCGGATTAACTCCGCCGCAACTTTAATTCGCTACGAACAATTTAGATCGAATTGTACGGATGTGCAGATCGATCGTGTGCTGTGTGTAGCGTTGCGTTGCGTGAGCGTATCGATGGTTGTACTGCGTAACGGGCCGAAGGGCGCGCGGTTTGCGTCCTTCGGCCTCGGTCTCTGCGTCTTCGCATTGATCCCGACAGAAGTTGGTTATCAGGACATCGCCTCGCTGCTGGCACGGCAGCCGGGTGTCGCCGAGCGCTGGCAGACGCGCGTGTTGGCGCCTGCCGCCAACACGATTCAGGTTGCAACCTTCAGCTTCGGCCGTCCGATCGGCACCGCGCTGCCGCGCACCGCAGCCTATCTGCTGGCGAGCCTGGAGAGCCAGGGCAGCGACATCGTCGGTGCGGTAACGCGTAATCCGATATTGAAGCCGCCGCCGCGTTATCAGGCGTCGGATTTCCCCAAGGTCGATCGCACCTTGAAGGGCGATCGTTTGGCCATCGTCGCACCCGAAGATTTCAAACCGGAAAGCGTCGAGCCGCTATCCGAGGATCCCGCGACCGTGACGCAGCCGTTGCAGGGCGCGAAGACCGCGACCGCGCCGTTGCCGCTCGATCCCGAATTGGCCGAGGCGCTCAATGCGCCGCCGCTGGCGCAGTACGATGGCGCCTCGTCGGCTGCACCATTGCCGCTCGACGATCCGAAAGGCCCGGCGGTGACGCACGACGCTGCACCGGCCACCGCGATGTCGCCGGATGGCTTCTCGGTGAAGACCGCGAGTTTGTATTTCGGTGCGTCGTCGCTCGGCGTTACCGGCGAGACGCTGCAACGCTGGGAGCCCGGCGAAGAGCCGATGGTGGTGTTGCCGGGTGCGCCCGATCCGGACATGAAGGCCACCGCGTCGCTGCCCGCCCCCTCAACCGCAGTGCCGCAGGCCGGCGAAAGCGTCGCCGGCAAGGGACAGGTCAACAGCAGTCATCAAGCGCATATCAAAACGCCCGCCGAGCGGATGGGTCTCGAAGGCAAGGCTCGCGACAAGCAGGAAAAGTGCCTCGCCGAGGCCGTGTATTTCGAGGCGCGTGGCGAAGCGGTGCGCGGCCAGATGGCGGTGGCGCAGGTGGTGATGAACCGGGTGTTCTCCGGCTTCTATCCGACTACGGTCTGCGGCGTCGTCTATCAGAACGCCAATCGTCGGCTGGCGTGCCAGTTCACCTTCGCCTGCGACGGTATTCCCGACGTGGTGCGCGAGCCGGACATGTGGGTGCGCGCGAAGAAGATCGCCAAGGCGACGCTTGACGGCCAACTCTGGCTGCCGGAAGTGGCGAAATCGACGCACTACCATGCCTATTGGGTGCATCCGTCGTGGGTGCACGAAATGAAGAAGATGTATCGCACCGGCGTGCACACCTTCTATCGCCCGCGCGCGTGGGGCGATGGCCGCGAAGCGCCGAGTTGGGGAACTGCTGCGCAGACCGCCGCCATTTCGGCGACGCTTGCCGCTGCGAAGCCCTGATTCCACAAGCCTTGATCCCCTCGCTGCGCTCATGGCGCCCCCCGGATCGGCGGGTTGCTGCGACGTGCCGGGTTCGGTAAGTTGCGCCCGCGCCGGCCGTACCGGCACCATCCATCCGACAATTCAATCATTAGCTGCGGGGAGTATCAGGCGTGGGCACATTCAAGGCAGTCCGAATCGACAAGGCAGAGAAGGGCACCACGGTTGCGCTGACGCAGTTCGACGAAGCCGATCTGATGGAAGGCGATGTCACGGTTCGCGTGGAATGGTCGACGGTGAACTACAAGGACGGCCTCGCCGTCACCGGCAAGGCGCCGGTGGTGCGCCGCTTCCCAATGATTGCCGGCATCGATTTCGCCGGCACTGTCGAACAGTCGTCGAATCCGGCGTGGAAGGCCGGCGACAAGGTCGTCTGCAATGGCTGGGGCATGGGCGAAACCCATCTCGGTGCCTATGCCGAGAAGGCGCGCGTCAAGGGCGACTGGCTGGTGCGGCTGCCGGACGGCATTTCGGCGCGCGACGCCATGGCCATCGGCACTGCGGGCTATACCGCGATGCTCTCGGTGCTGGCGCTGGAGCGCCACGGTCTGACGCCGAAGGACGGGCCGATCGTCGTCACCGGCGCCGCCGGTGGTGTCGGCTCGGTTGCGATCGCCGTGCTGTCGAAGCTCGGTTATCACGTCATCGCGTCGACCGGTCGTGCATCGGAAGCGGATTATCTGCGCAAGCTCGGCGCCGCCGAGGTGATCGACCGCAACGAACTATCCGGTCCCGCCAAGCCGCTTGCCAAGGAGCGCTGGGCCGGTGGCATCGACAGCGTCGGCTCGACGACGCTGGCCAACCTTTTGTCGATGACGAAGTATCGTGGCGCGATTGCCGCCTGTGGTCTTGCCGCAGGTATGGACCTGCCGTCGTCGGTCGCTCCGTTTATTTTGCGCGGAGTGTGTCTTCTCGGCATCGATTCCGTCATGTGCCCGATCGAGCTTCGCAAACAAGCCTGGGGGCGGCTGGCGAGCGATCTCGATCATTCCAAACTTGCTGAAATTACTCACGAAATTAATCTGGATGGAGTCATCGAGGCGGGCGCCAAGATCCTCGCCGGCCAGGTCCGCGGCCGCATCGTGGTAAAAATTCAGTAGCGACGTTCAGACTTTACCAACCAAGCTGCTCCAATGTTGCCATGGTTCGTATGGTAAGCAGCAGGTAAAGGCGGCAACGGTCGCCACTGGCCTGCGCTCAGTTGTGTGGAGTTGGAGCATGCTTGCGCGTTTTGTGTTGGGAGCCTTGGCGATCGGTGCGGTGATCGCACCGGCAGTCGCTGGAGAGATGAAAGCCGATGAGGCCCGCAAGTTCGTGGCCGGCAAGGTGTTCGCCTTCACCTGTTTCGATGGTACGCGCGGCGCCGGTCGCGTGTTCGACGACGGGTCGGCCGCAGGCTCGGTGCAGTTCGGCGGCTCCGGTCCGACGCGGCATATGCGCGTGCCCGGCAATACCTTGCAGGTGCGTGGCGAGTCGGTCTGTGCATCGCTGAAGGGCATGCCGTTCTCGCCGTGCTTCAATCTCAACAAGCAGGATGAGCGCAGCTTCCGCGGTTCGGTTTACGGCATGGGCTTCGCCTATTGCGATTTCCATCACAAGGGTGCCGGGCACATCATCATGGCGCGCGCGATTTCCGGCAAGGGCCCGCGCGTGCTGCACTCGCGTCGTCTGAATAAACCCGCCGATCCGGCGACGACCGAAGTCGCGGCGCGGGTCGAGACGCCGAAGGTCGAGAGCGCCAAGATCGAGCCGGTGAAGAACGAGGCCGTTTCCGAACTGCGGCGTTCGACGGATTAGTTCATCGACGCGCAAATCCCGACTCCACTCCGAAAGGCGGCTCCGACGAGTCGCCTTTTATGTTTCCGGCTGCGCTGCGGGCGGCAGCGGCGGCGGCGATTGCCGCCGGAACAGAATGCGCTGGTAGAGCCAGCCGATCGCCACCAGCACCAGCCCGAGGCACATGAACGACAGCGCGCGATAGACGCCGGTCAGTGTCGACATGTCGATCAGGAACGCCTTGAGGATGGTCAGCGCGATGACGACGGCGGAGGCCAGCCGCGCGCGTTGCGAATTGAACAACACGCCCACCGCAAGCAGCGCCACGCCGAATACCAGATAGGCAATCGAGTAGGTGTATTGCTCGGCGCCGCTGACCGCGCCGTGCAGGATGACCGGGCCGTGATAGAGCCGGCGGATCTCCAGCGTTACGTAGGTCAGGGCAAGCACCAGCGCGCCGCCGGCAATCGTATTGGCGTAGGCGGGCGGGCGTCGTCCCGCGACGGCGTACGACAGCAGCAACGCGAGGATCGCCGGCAAGGCGTAGCCGAGCAACAGCAAGTTGATGAACGTGCCGCCGACATCGATGCGCCAGATCATCGGGTTTTCCAGCAACAGCAATCCGAACACTGCGATCAAGCCGGCTCCCGCCGTCAGCACGATGGCGCCGATGTTGTGCACGATGCTGCCGCTACGCAGCCGCAGTCGCTCAAGTCCAATCGCCATCGCCAGCGCGACGCAGGCCTGAAGGCCGAACTCGGTGAGGCTGGTGTCCGCGATATAGAGATTGCCGTGATAGACCGCGTGGCGGATTTCGCTGAACGCCAGCAGCACGGTGAACAGGATGGCTGCGGCCTCGACCATGCGCAGCGGCGCATCGTCGCCGCGCCGGCGCAGCAGTATGCTGCCGATCCAGAACGACAGCGCGGGAATGCCGTAACCCCACAAGAGCCAGTTGAAGACGATGGTGCTGCCGACCGCATCGCCGGCGATACGTGGTTCGTAACCGACGCGCAGCACGACGATGCCGGCGAGAATGGCGGCTAGCCAGCGCAGGAACGGGATCGGCCGCTGCATCGCGATCCATGCGGTGCCGAGCGACATCAGCGCCAGTGCGATGGTCAGCCAGCCTTTCTCCAGCGCGAAGGTGAAGGCCAGCGCCAGTGCGCCGAGCGTGCCGGTGGCGAACAGTGCCGTGGCGATCATCTGGCCAGGGCGGCTCTCGCGCCTCGTCAACAGCTCGGTCGCCGTGCCGAACAACGCCGCGAGCACGACCGCGGCGATGGCGAACGGAATCGAGCGGTCGAGATGCGCTATGCGCGCGTACAGTGCGATCAGCAGCGCCAGCGGCGTGAACACGGCAGAGGCCGACCACAGCACCGGCACCAGCGCGCTCACCGAGCGGCCTTGCGCCAGGAAACCGGCAACGCCGAAGCCCGCAGCAAAAATCGCCGCCGTGACGAGGTGCATGGTCACAGACTCGTCTGTCGCCGCGGGCCCGATGCCGGGCATGGCGCCGCCGGGCAGCACCAGCATGTCGGGGTTGCCGCGCACCGCCCATTCGAGGAAGACGACGGCGACCAGCACGGCGCTCGCCGCCACCGCCGCAACGGCGGCCTCGGCGCGCCACGCCACGAGCAGCGTGCCCGCGATCAGCAGGCCGAACACGATGAGCGCGGCGGGATCATGCGCGGTGGCTAGCACCATCATCGTTGCGCCGAGCCCATAGGCCGCGAGCGACGCTGACGAGATCGGTTCGACCTTGCCGGCTTCGGCGGGCGGACCGAACTTGAAGCCGCACACCACCAGCAATGCCGCAAGGACGAAACCTGCGATCAGATGCAGCGACAGCGGTCCGATGATCGACGGTCCGTCGCCCAGGCCCGGTAACGTCCAGAGTAGCGCGAAGACTACCGTGGTGATGGCGAGCCAGCGCCACAACCGGATGCGCGCGAGGCCGAACGAGGCCGCTGTGACGATTGCGAGATAGACGTAGAGCGCCCAGTAATCCGGCTCGCCCGACGACACCAGCACCGGCGTGGCAAATGCTGCGGCGATGCCGAGGCCGGCCAAGGCGGGGCCGTGCAGCAGCGCTGCGGCGAGCGTGGCGAGCGCCACCAGCCCGAGCAACACAAAGGCGGTCGCGGGGACGAGGAAATCATACAGCGCGTAAGCCGCGTAGACGGTGGCGAAAGCGACGGCGGTGCCCGCGGCGGTGAGGATCGCCGGAATGTTGGCGATCGGCAGCGGCGCGATCGACGAGAGATTTTCCTGACGGCGCGTCCATTCACCGGCGGAGAGCAGCGCTGCCGCGAAGGCGCCCCCGAGCAGCACGCGGACGCCGGGTCCGAGTAGGCCTTGCTCGATCGAATAGCGCACCATGAAGAAGCCGCCGAGCGCCAGCGTCAGGCCGCCGAGCCACACCACCCAGCGGGTGCCGATGCGTTCTTCGAAACCCGCATTGCCCGCCGCTGCCGGTGCAACGGGTGGTGCAGTGCTCGTGGCGTCGGCCGCCGGCGCAAGGGGCGGCGCCTGCGTCTGCTCGGTGCCGCTCGCCTGCAGCGCGATGTCCGGAAGCGGCGGCGGCACGATGCTTGCTGCTGTCGCGTCTGTCGTCGCAGCATCGGTGGCGGGTGCCGCGACCCGTGCGAGGCCGGCGGCTTCCAGCGCATCGAGTCGCGCGCGCAGCTCCCTTGTCTGCGTGATGGCCTTGCGCGCGAAGATGAAGGCGGCAAGCGCGATCACCAGCGGAATCAGTTCAAACATGCGACCTCGGATGAATTCTGTTCGCTCTCCAGCGTATTACGTCACGTCGTGGATTCGCGGACAAGTCGCATGTCAGCGCACGTCGACTTCCCTAGTAGTGCCGTCACGGCGGGAAAAGTTCAATTGATGCAGAACGAGTGTGAAGTTGTCGCGCTTGCAGATCATTCCAGATCGACATGGAATGGCCGTCCTTCGATCGACATGTCGCCGGGGCCCATGGCGTCGATGGCGCGCAGCATCCGGCCGTCGCGGCCCAGCACCTGGTCCGCAAGGGCCACGATCAGTCGGTTCGGAAAAGCGCTCGGCGATGCCTGCCTGATTTGCCTGGCAATCGTCAGTTCGTCGCGATGCGGATTGAGCGCGCAGGCTGCGGCGAACGCGCTGGCCGTGGAGCGGCTGATGCCGGCGTAGCAATGCACCACCAGCGGCGCGCGCCGATCCCAGCCGCGCACGAAAGCGAGCGCACGCTCGACGTGCTCGCTGGACGGAGCCACGAAACCATCGGTCGGTGCGCTGATGTCGTCCATGCTGATCATCAGATGATTGGCCTCGAGCACCGAGGCCGGACGCTGCACCTTGCTGATATTGGCCATCACGGTGAGGATGTGACTGGCGCCGGTCGCTTCGACAGTGGCCGGGAGCGCGGCCAGTGAACACACATGGATCATGATGGCTTCCTGCTTTGTCGGGATTATAGGCCAGCGCCGTGGCGGCAGGAAGCGCCAGCCTTGCCATCGCACGTCGCGATTATGTCGCGAGCGTCTTGAAGCGTTCGAGGAACCGCTTCTCCGCCTTGCTGGCGGACCATGGCGTCAGATAATCGCGCTCCATCGAGTCCGGCAGGCCGGGATCGCGGCCGAACAGCCGCTTGGCCTCGGCCTGCGCGAAACCGGCGAGCCGCGTCGCTTCCAGATAGGCCGCACCGACATCGGCGGCCTTGATCGTTGCGGTGAACTCGTCGGGCAGCACGGCGGGCAAGCCGAAGCGGATATGGATAGCGGCCAGCAGCCGCTTTTCTACCGCCTTGTAGGAGCCGCCGATCACCGCCTTGAACGGCGAGATCATGTCGCCGACGACATATTCCGGCGCGTCATGCAACAATGCTGCGAGCCGCAGTCGATGATCGGCGCGCGGCGTGTGGTGACGCATCACCGCTTCGACCAGCAGCGTGTGCTGCGCGACGGAAAAGATATGCGCGCCGTTGGTCTGGCCGTTCCAGCGTGCGACACGGGCGAGGCCGTGGGCGATGTCGGCGATTTCGATGTCGAGCGGCGAGGGATCGAGCAGATCGAGCCGCCGTCCCGACAGCATGCGCTGCCAGACGCGCGTCGCGGTCTGCGGTGGCGTCACTTTCGCAGCGCTCATTTGGCGACGAGGCGCGGCTTGCGCAGCTTGCCGCTGCAGGTGGCGTGGCAGTGGCAGCTCACCAGATGGTCGTTGACCATGCCGGTGGCTTCCATGAAGGCGTAGACAATGGTTGGGCCGACGAATTTGAAGCCGCGCGCCGAAAGCTCCTTCGAGATCCTGGTCGAGAGCGGCGTCGCCGGCGGCACGCTGGCGGTGGTCTTGAACTGGTTGATCTTCGGCTCGCCGTCGAGAAAGTCCCAGAGGAATTTCGAGAAGCCCGGACCGTCTTCCATGATCTTCAGATAGGATTTGGCGCTGTTGATCGCGCCCTCGATCTTGGCACGGTTGCGCACGATGCCGGCGTCGTTCATCAGCGCGTGGATTTTCTTGTCGTTGTAGCGCGCGATCTTGGCCGGCTCGAAATCGTCGAAGGCACGGCGGAAATTATCGCGCTTGCGCAGGATAGTGATCCACGACAATCCGGCCTGAAAGCCGTCGAGGATCAGCTTCTCATAGAGTGCGCGGTCGTCGTATTCCGGCACACCCCACTCGGTGTCGTGATAGGCGACGTAGAGCGGGTCTTCGCCCGGCCACGGACAACGCGTCAGGCCGTCGGCATGCAGCTTGGCGCGCGTCATGCCACGGTCTTCCGTTGCCAGTTGCGCACCTCGTCGGGCGCGGCGAGGCGCAGCGCGATGCCGCCGGCGGAGAGCGGCGTTCCAGCGTCGAGCGCGTCGGTGACCTTGTCGACTCGGACCACCGCCAGTCCTTCGCCCTGTGCCGAAGAGCCCATGGTACCGACCTGCTTGTCGCCTGCGAGGATTGCTGTACCGGCTTCAGGTGCCGCGGCATTGAGCACGACGCGCACCGTGCGCGTGCGCGCGGTACCGCGATGCTGCATGCGTGACACCACTTCCTGTCCGACATAGCAGCCCTTGTCGAAATCGACGCCGTGCAGCCGGTCCATGTTGGTCTCGTGCGGGAAGGCGTCGCCATACTTGAAATCGATGCCGCCGCGCGGCGCGCCGCAGGCGATGCGGTGCGCGTCGTAGGCGGCCGTATCGGCTACTGTCGCGCCGAGCAGATCGGCGGCCTTCTGCATGAGGTCCTGTGGCAGCAGGATGCGCCAGCCGAGCCGCTCATCCCGCGGATCGGCGAACGCCAGATCGAGTTTGGTGGTCGGGGCGCCATCCCAGACCGCCAGCACGCCGAGACTGTCGGTGAGGTTTTCCACGGTCACCTTGGCGCGCAGCTTGTAGAAGCCGAGCTTGGTGGCCAGCGGTTGCGCCAGTACCTTGGGGCAATCGATCAGGAAGCCGCCGCCATGGCCGGCCGGCGCTTCGGTGATGAGAAAATCGGTGACGATCTTGCCTTGCGGCGTCAGCAGCGCGCCAAATCGCCCCAGTCCTGGCTGCAGCAGGCCGGTGTCGGTGGTGACGAGACCGTTGAGAAAGCCGCGTGCATCGTCGCCGCTGACCTTCACCACGCCACGGTCGGGGAGAAACGCTGCTTTCATCTTGAAGTCTCTGGCGAAATGAGAAAAACCACCGTGCCGGTGTGGCGAATTGCGGATTCGGGACACTGGACGATATCGCGCGCAAACGTAAGCCGCTAAGGTAGCCTCAGCAAGGCCCGCGCGGTCATTCCACAGTATCCATTGGTTCCAGAGGCGTGATGAGTCAGACATTTGACGTGATTCTAAAATCCGGCACCGTCGTCAATCAGGACGGTGAGGGCGTTTGCGACATTGGTATTAGTCACGGGCGGATCGCTGAGCTCGGCGCGCTGGCGCAGGCGAGTGCCGGCGAGGTGATCGACTGCAAGGGATTGCATGTGCTGCCCGGCGTCATCGACACCCAGGTGCATTTTCGTGAACCGGGCCTCACGCATAAGGAAGACCTGGAAAGCGGCTCGCGCAGCGCCGTGATGGGCGGCGTGACCGCGGTGTTCGAAATGCCGAACACCAATCCGCTGACCGTGACCGCCGAGGCCTTCACCGAGAAGGTCCAGCGCGGCCACCATCGCATGCATTGCGATTACGCCTTCTTCATCGGCGGCACGCGCGACAATGTCGATCAGTTGCCGCAACTGGAGCGCGCGCCGGGTTGCGCCGGCGTCAAGGTGTTCATTGGCTCGTCGACCGGCAGCCTGCTGGTGGAGGACGATCCGAGCCTGCGGCGCATCCTCAGCGTCATCCGCCGCCGCGCGTCGTTCCATGCCGAGGACGAATACCGCCTCAACGAGCGCAAGCATCTGCGTATCGAAGGCGATCCGCGCTCGCATCCGGTGTGGCGCGACGAGACCGCGGCGTTGCAGGCGACGCAGCGGCTGGTCGCCATCGCCCGCGAGACCGGTGCGCGGATTCACGTGCTGCATATTTCGACCAAGGAGGAAATCGAGTTCCTGCGCGACCACAAGGACGTCGCCTCCTGCGAAGCGACGCCGCATCATCTCACCCTGGCGGCGCCGGAGTGTTACGAACAGCTCGGCACCCGCGCGCAGATGAATCCGCCGGTGCGCGACGCCAGCCATCGCGAGGGCATCTGGTACGGCATCGCGCAAGGCATCGTCGACGTGCTCGGCTCCGATCACGCGCCGCACACCTTGGAAGAGAAGGCAAAGACCTATCCGGCGTCGCCGTCGGGCATGACCGGCGTGCAGACGCTGGTGCCGGTGATGCTCGATCACGTCAATGCCGGGCGGTTGTCGCTGGCTAGGTTTGTCGATCTCACCAGCGCCGGTCCGGCGCGGTTGTTCAATATCGCGATGAAGGGGCGCATCGCCGCCGGTTACGATGCCGACTTCACCATCGTCGATCTCAAGCGCAGCGAGACCATCACCAACGCGCAGACCGCATCGCGTGCGGGCTGGACGCCCTATGACGGCGTGAAGGTGACGGGCTGGCCGGTCGGCACCTTCGTGCGCGGACGGCGGGTGATGTGGGAGAGCGAGCTTGTGACGCCGTCGACCGGCGAGACGGTGCGTTTTCTCGAGACGCTGAAAGCCTGACGCTTACTGCTTGGCCAGAATGATGGAGAACTCGCCGTTGCGGACGCGGCTGGCGAGTCCTTCGACGAACTTCGCCACGGCATCTTCGCCGTAGGTGCCGACCAGTTCGGCGAACGCGGCGAACAGGCTGGCCTGCGCCAGGCAATCGCCATCGACGCCGTCGTGGCGGGCTTCGGCCCATGCTTCGTTGAGATAGCTGAGAGCAGCCTGCTTCTGCTCGTGATCGGGCATCGGCTCGCGCGCAGAACTGAACGACAGGGGCTGGCTCATGGAATTCCCAAAGACCTGAAGGGCGCGATTCAGGTGAATCGCCTCGAAATGCGGCACAAGGTGTAGCACGGAGGCAGGTTTCGCCTAGGCTACTTCTTTAAGAAGGGTTAACGGGGCCGGTAGCAATTACGCGAAAGTTCCGCCGCGCGGCGTCCGGGCAACAGCGGGAAACCTGAGGGCTGACATCGCCAATTCTGTTACCGTCATTGCGGGGCGCGAACTCTTGTGAGCGAGCCCGGAATCCATAACAGCCACAGGGAGTATGAATTCCGGGCGTGCGCCTGAAAAAGGCGCATCCCGGAATGACGCGTCATCTGTTTGGTTAGTTGGCGTAACGCGCGGTGAGGTCGCGGGAGATGCGCGCGCCCTCGTCGATATAGCGGCGGATGGCGATGTTCGCGGCCGGAGTGCAGGTCCGGTAGGTCTGCTGGAAGCCGTTATAGCCGCGGTTGAACCCGGCGATCATGCGGGCGCGGCGGTCGCCGGAGGGGGTTTCCGCATTGATCAGCGCCTGCATCTCGTTGCGCCACTTCGGCCCCTCGTTGGCACCGCAGATGCCGCGCAGATAGTGCAGCGCGCCCAGAATCTCGGCCAGGCGCTGCAGGTCGGCGTCGAACGGCGCGGCCGCGGCGTCCTGCGCCCGCGCAGGACCGGCGCCCTGACCCAGGCAGCATGCCGTCACGATCAGGAGGGCTGCAAAATATCGTTTGAGCATCAATTCATGTCCGAAACGGTCCCGATATGCCTTTTCGGGAGGGCGGAAGCAAGGCAATGCCCTGGCTCTCACGCCTCGATCAGCTTGCGGGCAGCGCCGACAATGCCCCTCAATCCTTGCGTCGTGCGCAGGGTGCGGCTTGCGGTCAAATCGTCGAAGCTGGCCGCATCGAGCCAGCGGAACTCGTCGAGCTCGTCGTTGAGCGCCACTTCGCCATCGCGCCAGCGTGCCGCGAATGAGATCACCAGATAATGACCGGCGCGTCCTGCGGCGAGGTCCGGCAGCACCTCGCGCCAGCCGGCAAAGCCGACGATGTCGATCGCCAGCGAGGTCTCCTCGCGAACCTCGCGAGCGGCCGCCTCGTGCAGGGTTTCGCCGTGTTCGACGCGCCCCCCCGGCACCGAATACAGCCCGCGTCCCGGCTCGCGCGCGCGGCGCACCAGCAGCAACTGGTCATTCCGGAAAATGACGGCACTGACCGCCAATTGGGGCCGGGCTCCGGGCGTGGCGGTCATGGCAGCTTGTGGCTCATGATGTAATCGACGTCGGCATCGGCCTCGACGCTCGGGCCATGGATGATGCCACCGGCTAGGGTGACCAGCGGCCGCACCCAGCCGGTCGCCTGCCGCGCCAGCGCGATCCGCGTCTTGTCCTGCTGGGCTTCGCGCATCGCCGCACCCACGGCGGTGAGGATCGAGGTCATGGCGCCGGTGATATTGTCGAATTCGGTACGAATGGCGTCATCCGCCGAGTCATAAGCGGCGATGGCGAGATCGCGCGCCTTGAAGTTGGAGGCGGCGAAATGTTCGCGATAGCTCAACGGCTGCCACTCCAGGAAATCGGTCATGCACTCCGGCATGTCCGGAATCATCTCCAGTAGCATGATGGCTTCGTTGAAGTGGTTGAGATAGTCGGTCGCCAGCCCAGTGCGCGGATTGATGTTGGCCGCCGTCAGTTGCGCCACGTCGGGCGCGCCGGAGTTTGCCGGATTTGCGACGGGGAGAACGGTTTTGACGGAGCTGGATACCATTGGATGCACTTTTAACGTCCGGAGTTAAAAGGTACTGAAGAAATCCGCGGATTGGGACAGAGAATGTGCGGTCGTTATGTAATTACCTCGCCGCCGGCTGCGATACGCGAGGTTTTCGGATACGCCGATCAGCCGAATTTTCCGGCGCGCTATAACATCGCGCCGACGCAACCGATTCCCGTTGTGATTGTCGAGCAGGGAGCTCGGCATTTTCGCCTAATGCGCTGGGGGTTCTTGCCGGCGTGGGTGAAGGATCCGCGCAATTTCACGCTGCTGATCAATGCGCGTGCCGAGACCGCGCGCGACAAGCCGGCGTTCCGCAACGCCATCAAACGCCGCCGCTGTCTGATTCCAGCGGATGGCTATTACGAATGGCATACATCGCAAGGCGAGAAGCATCCGTATTTTATCGCACCCCGCCACGGCGGCCCGATCGGGTTTGCCGGGCTCGCGGAAACCTGGACAGGTCCGAACGGCGAAGAACTCGACACCGTCGCCATCATGACCACGGCGGCAAGCCCCGAGCTGGCGGTGCTGCATCATCGTGTGCCGGTGGTGATTGGACCGCAGGATTTTGCGCGCTGGCTGGATTGCGTCGAGGTCGATGTCGATGAGGCGATGGCGCTGCTGGTGGCGCCGCGCGAGGGCGATTTCGTCTGGCATCGGGTGTCGCGCGCCGTCAATCGTGTTGCCAACGACGATGCGCAACTGATCCTGCCGATCACCGATGCGCAGATCGCCGCCGAGGCGCCACCGCCCAAGCCGGAGAAGAAAGCCGCGCCGCGCAAGCCGTCGGCATCGTCGAATGACAGGGGGCAGGGCTCGTTATTCTGAAAAGCCCACACCGACCGCTCGCTTGACGGCTTTGGTCCCGGCATGACAATGAAGCGCCATGCCCCGCACCAGTTATATCGAGCCGGTCGTCATGCTGGCGACGATCCTGCAATGGATCGTGCTGGCGACGTTGACCGGGATTCTGGTCGGCAGCGGCACCAGTCTGTTCCTGCATGGCCTGTTTTTTCTGTCCGATCGAACCGCCGCGGTCTCGCTGCCATGGCAGATGGCGTTGTTGCCGCTCGGCGGTCTGCTCAACGGTCTGCTGCTTTATTACGGCTACAAGCTTAACCGCACTGGCCTTGGCGATGGTGTGATCGCGGCCGTGCACCGCCAATCCGGTTGGATGCCGCTCAGGACCATGGCGATCAAACCGGTGGCGGCCATCATCACGCTGGCGTCCGGCGGCTCCGCCGGCAAGGAAGGTCCGTGCTCGCACATCGGCGGTTCGCTGGCGTCAGGTCTTGGCCGATTGCTCGGCTTGAATGTCGAACTGCAGAAGCGGATCGTCGCCTGCGGTGTCAGCGCCGGCTTCGCCAGCGTGTTCGGCACGCCGATCGCCGGCGCGATCTATGGCGTCGAGGTCTTGGCGATCGGCCGCATCCGCCACGATTTCCTGTTCCCGGCGATCGTCGCCGGCGTCGCCTCGTTCGAGATCAGCAAGTTCTGGGACATTCCCTATCAGTACTACAGCATGCAGTTGCTGCCGCCGTTTTCCGAAATGCTGTTCATCAAGACAATCGTCATCGGCATCGTCTGCGGCATTGTGGCGGGACTGTTCGTTGAAATGGTCGGGCTGGCGCGGCGGACATTTAATCGCCTGCGCGTGCGTTATGCGATCTGGCCGCCGCTGATGCCGCTGGCGGGCGGTCTGGTGCTGGCGCTGCTCATCACCGTCATTCCGCGCGATTATCTCGGATTGAGTCTACCGCTAATGGACCGTGCTTTGACCGGCGAAGCCATGCCGTATCTCGGATTTTTCTGGAAGACGCTGCTGGTCGCCATCACGTTGGGCTCCGGCTTCTATGGCGGCATCGTCACGCCGCAATTCGTGATCGGCGCCATCACCGGCAATGCGTTCGCGCATCTGCTCGGCATCAGCCCGACACTGGGCGCGGCGGCCGGGCTCGTTGCCGTCGTGGCATCGGCATCGAACACGCCGATTGCCGCCATTCTCATGGGCGTCGAGTTGTTCGGTGGTGTGACCGGCACGATCTATGTCGCCGGTGCCGCGATGGCCGCTTACGTGATGATCGGCCATCGTAGCGTCTATCCCGATCAGTTGGTGGCCTACCCCAAGTCGACGTGGATGCATGGCGGCTTCGATCGCCCGGTGGGCGAGGAAAAAATCCGGCTCTCTTACGGGCTGTTGAAATGGCTCAACCGTATGCAGATGCGCCGCGACCGCTTGTTCCGGCGCGGGGCCGAGTTGCGCCATCGTGCGCGTGATGCCGGCGACGATAAAGGCCGTGCGCCCGAGGCGTGACCTGGGTTACAGCACCTTGCCGGGATTCATGATGTTGAGCGGATCGAGCAGAGCCTTGATGCCGCGCATCACCTCGATGGCGACCTTGTCCTTCACCTCCGGCAGCTCGTCGCGCTTCATCACGCCGATGCCATGCTCGGCGGAAATCGAGCCGCCCATCTTCAGCACGATGTCGAACACCACGGCGTTGACCTCGTGCCAGCGTGCCAGGAATTCCTCCTTGCTGCCGCCGACCGGCTGGCTGACATTGTAGTGGATGTTGCCGTCGCCGAGATGGCCGAACGGCACCGGGCGGCTGCCGGGGATCAGCTTCACCACGGCGGCGTTGGCAGCTTCGATGAAAGCCGGCACCGCCGCGACCGGTACCGAGACGTCGTGCTTGATCGAGCCGCCTTCCGGCTTCTGCGCCGGCGAAATCACTTCGCGCAATTTCCAGAACGCGGTGCGCTGCGTCAGATTTTCCGCGATCACGGCGTCATCGACGATGCCGTGCTCGACGCCGCGTTCGAGGATCGCTTCCAGCGTGGCGCGGGCATCGTCGCGCGATGACGACACCTCCATCAGCACGTACCACGGATAGCGTTGCGCCAGCGGATCGCGGATCGCAGGCCCGTGCTTGACGCAGAAATCGACACAAATCTCAGCCAGCAATTCGAAGCTGGTGAGGCTCCCCGCCGCTTCATTCTGTGAGATTTCGAGCAGCTTCAACGCGGCTTCGGCGGAGGTGAGACCGACGAAAGCGGTCGCCACCCCACGCGGCTTGGGAAACAGCTTCAACGTCGCGGCGGTGATGACGCCGAGTGTTCCTTCGGCGCCGATGAAGAGATTGTGCAGGTTGTAGCCGGTGTTGTCCTTCTTCAGCTTCGACAGCGTGTTGAGCACGCGGCCGTCGGCCAGCACCACCTCGAGGCCGAGCGCCATGGCGCGCGCCACGCCGTAGGCGAGCGCGCCGGTGCCGCCGGCGTTGGTCGAAAGGTTGCCGCCGATGGTGCAACTGCCTTCGGCACCGAGCGACAGCGGAAACAACCGATCCACGTCGCTGGCGCGTTGCTGCAGCGTCTGCAGCACCGCGCCGGCTTCGACCGTCATGGTATTGGACTGCGTATCGACATCGCGGATCTTGTCCATGCGGCGCAGCGACAGCACCACCTCGCCGTGATGCGGCGTCTGGCCGCCGACGAGGCCGGTGTTGCCGCCCTGCGGCACCAGCGCGGTGCGGGTCTCGGTCGCCAGCTTGCAGATCGCGACGACTTCATCCGTTGAGCCGGGACGCAGCACCAGCGGCGAATGGCCGACGTAGAGATTGCGCTCTTCGGTGACGTAGGGCGCGATCTCCGCGGCATCGGTGACGCCGTATTTGTCGCCGACGATGGCCCGAAAGCGGGCGATCAGTTCGGGCGAAAGCGAGGCCGGTGCTGGCTGGACGATGTTCATCTCACGTCTCTTGCTTGTTTGCTGACACGCCTCGAAGCCTATCAGTCCTGTGGCACCGCCGCGCGGCGCAGTCGATCATTGATGGCTTCGCCGAGGCCGTCGTCGGGGACCGGCATCACGGCAATGGCGCGCGCTTTGGCGAGATCCAGCGTGCGCAGATGGCTGAACAAATTGGCGGCGGCTTCGATGACGTCGCCGCGCGCCGACAGGTTGAGTGTTGCGGCAGCGCTTTCGCTGCCCGCGATCAGCGTCGGGCCGAACGCCAGCAGCGCTTCGCCCGGCTCCAGTCGGTCGGCATTGAGCCGCACCTTGGTACGCGGCGCGTAATGCGAGGCCAGCATGCCGGGGGCCAGCGGCTGGCCATCTTGCGCGGGCGATGTCGGCGTCGGCATGCGGGCGAGGGTATGGCCAAGCACGCGCTCGATGTCGGCGCGTGGGGTGCCGCCCGGCCGCAGCAGCAGCGGCGTCGCGAAGCAGCCGACAATGGTCGATTCGACACCGACCGAGACCGGTCCGCCGTCGATGATCAGGTCGATGCGGCCCGCAAGGTCGCTGGCAACGTGCGCGGCGGCGGTCGGCGAGACATGGCCAGACCGATTCGCCGAAGGCGCGACGATCGGGTGCCCGAGCTGGCGCAGGAGATCGCGCGCCACCGGGTGCGCGGGCACCCGCACAGCCACGGTGTCCAGCCCGGCGGTGGCCAGAGCCGCGACCGGGCAATCCAGCGTCTTCGGCAGCACCAGCGTCAACGGGCCGGGCCAGAACGCTTCGGCGAGGCGGCGCGCGGTGGCATCGAAACGCGCGACGCGCTCGGCGGCGGCAAGGTCTGCGACATGGGCAATCAGCGGATTGAACGAGGGTCGCCCCTTGGCCTGATAAAGCCGGGCAATGGCCTCCGGATGCGTCGCGTCGGCGCCGAGGCCGTAGACCGTCTCGGTGGGAAACGCCACCAGGCCACCGTCGGCGAGGCACCGGGCGGCCTCGGTGGTCGCCACGGTGCCCGCAGCCAGCATTTTTGTTGTTAGACCAACGGTCATCAGCTTCAGATCCTCAATTCAGCTTCTTGCGGTATGCGCGAGCCAAGGCTATAAGCCGCGCATCTTGTCGGAGTGTGGCTCAGCCCGGTAGAGCACTGCGTTCGGGACGCAGGGGTCGCAGGTTCGAATCCTGCCACTCCGACCATCATTTCGGTCGATTCCCGCCCTTTTGGATCGAAATAACCCCAATCCGGTACCAACCTTGCGGCGATCCGATCCTTGATCGGCGTCAGCGTTGCTATGCCACACGGGGCGCGTGCGCGCACCCGAATTTGGCCACTCCAGCCGGCATTTTCCCGCCCACGGGCAGTTTCGGGCCAGCCATGGAACTTCCGGGCCCCGCTCGCGTTTGGCTTTTCGGCTTTGGCGACGTTGGATTTCACAGTGCAAGGAATGGTCGAGGGGGCTCGGACCACGATGTCAGTCGATCTTCCCCGTCTCTGCGTTCGGGAAGGTGGCTGATTTGCCCAATGCAACCCCCGAAAGCAGGGTTCTCAGTCTGCTCGACATCGAGCGGACGATATTGCGGCGGGTGGCGGCAGGCGAGGGACTAACCGAAACGCTGGCGGATTTGGTGCGGGCCATCGCAACATTGGTCGGCGACGACGCGCAGTGCGGGTTGTTTTTCGTCAACGCCGAGGACGATGGGCTCACCGCCGCGACAGACGACCTGTCGCCGGCCATTGCCGCGCTGGAGCTCAATGCCGATCGTGCGGGGGTATCGCCCGCCAGACAGGCCATCCGTCAACGTCGATCGATCTATCTCGAGGATGTCGCGGAGTGGGCGGGCCTCGATGCTTTTGGTGCTGTACCTCGGGCCGCATGGTCAGCGCCGGTGCTGGCGCTCGACGGTCACATCCTCGGCGCGCTGGTGCTTTACTTCCCCGTGCCGAACCGTCCGGGCTCCGACGGCAACGAACTTCTCGCGCTCGCCGCCAACAGCGTTGCGCTCGCCATCGAACGGTCGAATTCCGACCGGGCGTTGCGTGACCGCGAGGCTGAACTGGCGCGCGTGCAGGAGATCGGCCGCGTCGGCGGCGTCGAAGTCGATCTGCGCAATGGCCTTCGTAACCGCCGCTCGCCGGAATATCTCGCGATCCACGGCCTGCCGCCCGAAGCGATGGGGGAGACGCACGAAGACTGGGTCCGGCGTATCCATCCGGACGACCGCGAACTCACCGAGAAAGCTTTCTTCAAGGCCATCGCCGACGGCACTGAGGAATATTCGTCCGAGTATCGCATCATCCGGCCAAGCGATGGCGAGACGCGCTGGATCTCGGTCAAGGCCCGCATCGAGCGCGATGCCGCGGGGCAGGCTTTGCGGCTGGTCGGCGCGCATATCGATATTACCGATCGCATGCTGGCGCAGCAGACGCTTTACGAGAGCGAACAGCGGTTTCGGCTGATCGCCGACAGCGCGCCGGTTCCGATCTGGGTGTCGCGCCTCGATGGCAAGCGTGCCTTTGCCAACCAGGCGTATCTCGATTTTCTGGGCCTGAGTTACGACGCGGCGCTGGTGTTCGACTGGCGTAAGATCCTGCACCCGGACGATCTGCCCCGTATCCTGCAGGAGCAGATTGCCGGGGAGTCGTCGCTGAAGCCGTTTGCCCTGGAGGCACGCTATCTGCGCGCCGACGGCAAATGGCGCTGGATCCGTTCGGAATCGCAACCACGCTGGGATGCCTCGGGTCGTCACGCCGGTTTCATCGGTGTGGCGCATGACATCACCTCCGGCAAAGCGGCGGAGGACGATTTGCGGCGGCTCAACGAGACGCTGGCCATCGAGGTCGCTAAGCGCACCCGCGAGCGCGACCGGATCTGGAACGTCTCCCGCGACCTGTTGCTGGTGCTCGACCAGCAGGGCAGCTGGCTCAGCGTCAATCCGGCTTGGAGCGAGGTGGTGGGCTGGAGCGCCGACCAGTTGCTGGGGCCGACCCAGCTCGATCACGAGCATCTGTCGCCGTTGCAGAAAGCGCGCAAGTCCCTCACGCGTCTGGCAGCCAATGAGCATTCCGGCCGTTTCGAGAGTGCGTTTCCCGCCGAGGATGGCGGCGAGCGCTGGATCTCCTGGACCTCGGTGCTCGACGACAGGCTGATCTATGCGGTGGGCCGCGACATTTCAGCGGAAAAGCACGCGCAGCAGGCGTTGCGCGCGGCGGAAGATCAGTTGCGTCAGGCGCAGAAGATGGAGGCGGTCGGCCAACTCACCGGCGGCATCGCCCACGACTTCAACAATCTGCTCACCGGCATCATCGGCGGCCTCGAACTCGTCAAGCGGCGCATCGCGGCGAAGCGTTTCGACGATGTCGATCGCTTCATCGATCCGGCGGTCAATTCGGCGCACCGAGCGGCCGCGTTGACGCACCGGCTGCTGGCCTTCTCGCGGCAACAATCGCTCGACTTCAAGCCGATCGATGTCGCCCAGCTGATCCTGTCGATGGAAGACATGCTGCGGCGAACACTCGGCAGTCACGTCAAACTCACCATCGTCGCCGATCCGGACATATGGATCGCCGAGGTGGACCATAACCAGCTCGAGAATGCGGTGCTCAATCTGGTTATCAATGCGCGCGACGCCATGCCCGATGGCGGCGAACTGGCGATCGAGATCCGCAATCGGACGATCGTCACGGCCGAGCGCGATGTTGCCGCCGGAGACTACGTCACCATCGCGGTGCGCGATCAGGGCGTCGGCATGACGCCGTCGCAGGTCGAGCGCGCGTTCGATCCGTTCTTCACCACCAAGCCGATCGGGCAGGGCACAGGCCTCGGTCTGTCGATGGTCTACGGCTTCGCCAAGCAGTCGCGCGGTCACATCTGGATCGACAGCCGGATCGGCGAGGGCACCATGGTGACCGTATTCCTGCCGCGCAGCGGGCGCCCGGCTGCGCCCGCGGCCGAGCCGCCACCTGCCACGGTCGAACCGGCCGCGACCGGCGAGACCATCCTCGTCGTTGAGGACGAGGCTGCGGTGCGTCTTGTCGTCGCGACGGCGCTGTCCGAGCTGGGCTACCGCACGATCGAGGCGCATGATGCGCCGGCGGCGCTGGCGCTGCTGGAGCGGTCGCCAAACATCGATCTGCTGATCACCGATATCGGCCTGCCGGGCATGAACGGCAGGCAACTGGCCGAGCAGGCGCAGGCGCGGCGGCCGGACCTGAAGGTGCTGTTCATGAGCGGCTACGCCGAAAAAGTAGCCGCGGGTGCCGAACTGTGGAGCGACACCACGGACCTCATCACCAAGCCCTTCGCGGTCGACAGCTTTGCCGCCAAAGTGCGCGATATCCTGCAGCGCTGAGCTTTGTTGCTGCATGGCGGAATTAATACTTTAACGAGAGAGGTCCGGCGTTTAGGTTACGCCCGGCGCAACCGCGCGTTGGCAGGGCATGCACGATCTTATTCGCGATATCACACTGAGCATTCTGTTCGCCTGGATGTTCGGGCTGCTGGCGCATTTCTTCCGGCAGCCGCTGATCCTCGCCTATCTCGTCGGCGGGTTCATCATCGGGCCGTTCGGAATCGGCTGGGTCAGGTCGGATCAATCCATTGCGACCATCTCCGAACTCGGCCTGATCTTCATGCTGTTCATGATCGGGCTGGAAATCGACCTGAAGAAGATCGTGCGCGCCGGTCGCGTCATCCTGTTCGCCGGCGCCGGGCAGTTGATCGGCGGCTGCCTCCTCGGCTTGCTGTTCTTCATGGCGATCGGGCTGGGACTGGGGGCGGGACGTTTCGATGCCCTTTACCTCTGCATCGCCTGCGCCCTGAGCAGCACGGTCATCATCGTCAAGGTGCTGTACGAGAAGCGCGAGCTCGATACTTTGCCGGGGCGCATCACGCTCGGCGTGCTGGTGCTGCAGGATATCTTCGCCATTCTGTTTCTGGCGGTGCAGCCCAGCCTCAGCGAACTCCAGGTCAGCGTCATCCTGCTGTCCATCGTGCGCGTCGGCGTGCTGGTCGCGACCGCCTGGATTCTCAGCCGCTACGTCTTGCCGAAGCTGTTTCACTCCATCGCACGCCGGCCCGAGCTGGTGTTGCTTGGCGCGCTGGCGTGGTGCTTTCTGATCGGCGAGGTCGCCGAGCGGTTGCACTTGTCGCGCGAGATGGGGTCGCTGGTGGCCGGCGTGTCGCTCTCCACCTTTCCTTATGCACTGGACGTGACCGCCAAAGTCACCACGTTGCGGGACTTCTTCATCACCCTGTTCTTCGTCGCGCTCGGCATGACCATTCCGGTGCCGAGCAGTTCGGTGATGGGTCTGGCGCTGGTGATCGCCGTGTTCACCGTGGTGAGCCGGCTGCTCACGACCTTCCTGCCGCTCTATCTGCTGCGGCAGGGGCTGCGCGCCAGCCTGCTGCCGGCGATCAATCTGGCGCAGATCAGCGAGTTCTCGCTGGTGGTGATTCAAACCGGCGTTGCCGCCAAGCATCTCACCACGGAAACCGCCAACGCCGCGTCTTTCGCCTTCGTCATTCTCGCCGTGCTGTCGACATTTGCGATTTCGCGCAGCGACCAGATCACCCGCGCTACCATCCCGGTGCTCAAGCGCCTCGGCTTACGCGATCTCGATCACGGCGGCGAGGTTGCGGCCGATCACGCCCAAGGCCATGGCGTCGCGCGGCGCATCGTCATTCTCGGCTTCTTCCGCGCCGCCAGCGCGCTGCTGAGCGAGATCGAGCGGCAGGACAAATCGCTGCTCGACCATATCACCGTGGTCGATTTCAACCCCAACGTGTTCCGCAATCTTGCGGATCGCGGAGTGCACGTCATCTATGGTGACATCAGCAATGTCGATACGCTGGTGCATGCCGGAATCGGCGGTGCCGAGATCATCATTCTCAGCGTGCCCGATGCGCTGCTCAAGGGGGCCGATAACGAGAAGCTGGTGCGCCACGTGCGGACGTTGAATGAAACCGCGAAGATCGTGGCCACCGCCGACATGCTGGCCACCGTCGCCGACCTGTATATGGCGGGCGCCGACTATGTGACGGTGCCGCGCGTGACCGATGCGCAGGAGCTGTTCAAGGTAATCGACGCCGTGGACAAGGGCCTGTTGAGCGAGAAGCGCAGCGAAATCGATCTTCTCCTGGCCGAGCGCCGCGAAGTGCTTCCTTAAGCTAAATTCCGGGTCATGGCATACGCCTGGCAGGGAGTTGCACAGCAGCACGCTCTGCGCCATATCATCATCACCAGCTCCGAGGTTTGCGTTCAATGGCTCACTCCATTCCCGAAGTTTTGCAGGCATTCGCCAATGGCGAGATCGTCGTCGTGACCGATGACGACGATCGCGAGGGGGAGGGCGATCTGATCGTCGCGGCCTCGCTTTGCACCGCCGAGAAGATGGCCTTCATCATTCGGCACACGTCGGGCATCGTCTGCGCGCCGATCACCACCGAGGATGCGCGGCGGCTGCGGCTCGATCCGATGGTGGCGCACAACGATTCCAACCACACCACCGCATTCACGGTGTCGATCGACTACAAGCCCGATGGCGGCACGGGCATTTCCGCCGACGAGCGCGCCTCGTGCTGCCGTGCGCTGGCTAATCCCAACGCGGGTGCTAATGATTTCGCGCGGCCCGGCCATATCTTTCCGCTGATCGCGCGCGACGGTGGCGTGCTGCTGCGCTCCGGGCATACCGAGGCTGCCGTCGACCTCTGCAAGCTGGCGGGCTTGCCGCCGGTCGGCGTCATCAGCGAGCTGATGAATGACGACGGCACCGTGACCAAGGGCGAGCAGGTGGCGCGCTTCGCCGCCACGCACAAGCTCAAGCATGTCACCATTGCCGATATGATCGCCTACCGGCAGGCGCGCGAGAAGCTGATCGAGCGCGTCTCGACGTTCACGGTGGATAGCCCGATCGGCGTGCTGCAAGGCTACGCCTATCGGTCGCCGTTCGACAGCATTGCCCACGCGGCTTTCGTCTATGGCAACCTTGGCGACGGCAAGAACGTGCTGACGCGCTTTCACAAGCCGAATATCGTCCGCGATATTTTCACCGGCTCGGAGCGCATGCAGGCGGTGCTGAATCATTTCAAGAAATGCGGCAGCGGCGTGCTGGTCTATCTGCGCGATGGCGCGGCGGGCGTGCCGGTAGCGCCGATCGATCAGCCCAAATCGGCCGAAGCCGACCGCAATCGGCAATGGCGCGAAGTCGGCGTCGGCGCGCAGATCCTGCGCGATCTGGGCGTCACATCGATCCGCCACCTGACATCGTCGGCGCATGACTACAAGGGCTTGTCCGGTTTCGGCATCGAGATCGTTTCCAACGAACACCTTGAAGGCCAATAGTCAAAGATTTAACCTGCCGTCGCCGCATGTGCCTGCGCGGCAGCGATCTGAAAGGAACTGCCATGAGTGCGCGTGCGCAAGCCAAGGACAAGCCGGCTCCGGTGAGTTTCAAGTGGGACGATGCGTTCCTGCTCGACGATCAGCTCACCGAAGACGAGCGGATGATCCGCGACACCGCACGCGCCTATGCACAGGACAAGCTGTTGCCGCGGGTGACCAAGGCCTATCTCGAGGAGAAGACCGATCGCGAGATCTTCAACGAGATGGGTGAGCTCGGCCTGATCGGCGTCACGCTGCCGGAGGAATATGGCTGCGCCAACGCCAGCTACGTGGCTTATGGCTTGGTGGCGCGCGAGATCGAGCGGGTCGATTCCGGCTATCGGTCGATGAACTCGGTGCAGTCGTCGCTGGTGATGTATCCGATCTACGCTTACGGCGACGACAACCAGCGCAAGAAGTACCTGCCGAAACTGGCGAGCGGCGAGTGGGTCGGCTGCTTCGGTCTCACCGAGCCGGATGCCGGCTCCGATCCCGGCGGCATGAAGACGCGCGCCGAGAAGGTCGCGGACGGCTATCGGCTGACCGGTTCCAAGATGTGGATTTCCAACGCGCCGATCGCCGACGTGTTCGTGGTGTGGGCCAAGTCGGCCGCGCACGACAACCAGATCCGCGGCTTCATTCTCGAGAAGGACATGAAGGGCCTCTCGGCGCCGAAGGTCGGCGGCAAGCTGTCGCTGCGCGCCTCGATCACCGGCGAGATCGTCATGGATGGCGTCGTGGTGCCGGAAGAAAATCTGCTGCCCAACGTTTCGGGTCTCAAGGGGCCGTTCGGCTGCCTCAACCGCGCGCGCTACGGCATCTCGTGGGGCGCGATGGGTGCGGCGGAAGATTGCATGCATCGCGCGCGGCAGTACACGCTGGACCGCAAGCAGTTCAATCGGCCGCTGGCGGCGACGCAACTGGTGCAGAAGAAATTGGCCGACATGGAAACCGAGATCGCGCTCGGCCTGCAAGGTTCGCTGCGCGTCGGCCGCTTGATGGACGAAGGCAAGATGGCGCCGGAGATGATCTCGATCATGAAGCGCAACAATTGCGGCAAGGCGCTCGACATCGCCCGCATGGCGCGCGACATGCACGGCGGCAACGGCATCCAGATCGAGTATCACGTGATGCGCCACGCCCAGAACCTCGAAACCGTCAACACTTACGAGGGCACGCACGACGTTCATGCGCTGATCCTCGGCCGCGCCATCACCGGCATTCAGGCGTTTTCGTGAGTCGATGAATGCCGTCATCCTGAGGAGCCGCGCGTTTGCGCGGCGTCTCGAAGGATGGCGCCAATCGAATGTCATCCTTCGAGGCTCGCATGCGCTCGCACCTCAGGATGACGACAGCCCCGGACTTCGCCATGACCGACCGCGATAACGAAGACATCCCGTTCAACCGCCATTTTCCGCTCAAGCCCGGCGTCGTCGAGGAAGTCGTGCCCGGCGTGCGGCGCGTGTTGTGCGACAATCCCTCGCCGATGACGATGAGCGGCACGGTGAGTTACATCGTCGGTCGCGGCAAGGTGGCGATCATCGATCCCGGTCCGGATGACGAAGCCCACGCCAAGGCGCTGCTCGATGCGGTGCGCGGCGAAACCGTGACGCATATTCTGGTCACCCACACCCATCGCGACCATTCGCCGAACGCCGCGCGGATCAAGGCGGCCACCGGCGCGCCGATCTATGCCGAAGGCGAGCATCGCGCGGCCCGGCCGTATTACGACAGCGAGAAGATGTCGTCGGAGGCCGGCGCCGACCGCGATTTCAAGCCAGATATCACGGTGCGAGACGGCGAGATCATTTCGGGCTCCGGTTGGGCGCTCGAAGTGGTGGCGACGCCGGGCCACACCGCCAACCATATTGCTTTCGCGTGGCCGGAGCGCGGCGTCAATTTCGTCGGCGATCACGTCATGGGGTGGTCGAGCTCGGTCGTCGTGCCGCCCGATGGTTCGATGATCGAGTACATGGCGTCGCTGCACAAACTCGCCGCGCGCGACGAGCAACTTTACTTCTCCGGGCATGGTCCGGAGGTTCCCGATGCGCCGCGGTTCGCGCGCTTCCTGATCCGGCACCGGCAGGCCCGCGAAGCTTCGATCCTGCACCGGCTGGCAAAAGGCGAAACCGATATCCCGACCATGGTGCGCGCGATCTATATCGGCATCGATCCGCGTCTCGCCGGTGCCGCCGGCTATTCCGTGCTGGCGCATCTGGAGGATCTCGTCGCGCGCGGCATCGTCATCACCGATGGCGATCCGGTGATCGGCGGCAGCTATCGGCTGGCGTGACCATTGATGCGCGCGCCACTCCGTGTCGCGTAGCTTGACGATATCGACGGGTTTATTTCTTCGCGCCCTTGGCCTGAACCTTGGCCGGGGGCGGCGGCCGTTTCGGCGCGACGTTGTCGTCGGCAACACCGTTGAGGTCTTCGATCAGGCTGGCGATCCGTGCGGCGTTGCTGCCGAGATCGCTTTCGAAATAGCGCGACGACGAGCGGATATCGACGCGGGAGCCGGTGCCGTCCGGCAAGACGCGGATCGCCACGTCTTCGCGGAAACCCATCACCGGCGTGCGCGCCACCGCTTCGATATGGCCTTCGCGGCGTGGCGGCTGCGGCGGCCTGGCGTCGACGATGCGCCACTTCCGCCGCGTCACGAAACGCAGCGTCGCGTCGTAGGCGCGCTGCACCGGCACATCGAGCTGCACCGGCTCGATATTGGGATAGGCGGTGCGTTGCTGCTCGGCGGAATAGAGGCCGGCATAGACCGCGGTGTTGCTGCCCTCGCTGGCGCGCAGCCGCGCCAGCGCATCGAAGCGCGGCGGATCGATGGGATCGGTGGTGATGTCGTAGATCGCCGGCGACTGGTGATACTTGTAGGCAAGGTAGGCCGGATAGGCCAACACCAGCACGTTGATTGACAGCGCGGCCAGAATGCGGCCCATGCCGCGCGAGCCATTCTGCCAGATCGCCGCGAAAGCCGCGAACGACACGAGAATGGACAGACCGGCGCAGGCCAGTGCGCCGAAGAATGTCGCCAGTGCCGGACGCACTTCGAGGAATCCGAAGCGGACGATGATCACCGACACGATGGCCGTCACCGCCGCAAACACCGCCAGCCGCCGCGCCCAGGTTGCGAGCGCCGAATACGGCTCGGATTGATAGGGGGCAAAAAATCTGCGCGTCATCAAGGTGTCCAGTGGCGGCGGTAAATGACTTAGTGGAGCGGATTTGACACTCGCTGCCCACCTTACCGCGGGTCTGGGAGGCGAATGTCAAATCCAAAGCCCCACTAGAAGTCAATACTTGCTAGTGGTCCTTAGATTCTAACCTTTGCGAAAGGCCTGCTGAGACGCTGTGCAAATGCTAGAATCGGACCACTAGCGCATTTCTCGCGGCGGCGAAACGCCAGTCTCGGCGCGCGTCAGCGCCGGCGGCTGAAACGTGGGGCGTTGCGCCCGAAAAAATGCCCGGGCCGATTGGCCCGGGCATTGTCTTGATGGCATCGTTGCGGACTAGGCTGCCGCAGTCGGCAGGCTGTAATCCTTGAACTGATCGCGCAGCGACGTCTTGAGGATCTTGCCGGTCGCCGTGTGGGGGATCGCGTTCACGAAGGCGACGTCGTCCGGCATCCACCACTTGGCGATCTTGCCGTCCATGTATTGGAGGATTTCCTCGCGCGTCGCGGTCTGGCCTTCCTTCAACTGCACGATCAGCAACGGCCGCTCGTCCCACTTCGGATGGTGCACGCCGATCACCGCGGCTTCCGCCACCTTGGGATGTCCGACCGCGAGGTTCTCCAGATCGATCGACGAGATCCATTCGCCACCGGACTTGATGACGTCCTTGGAGCGGTCGGTGATCCGCATGTAACCGTACTTGTCGATGGTGGCGACGTCGCCGGTGTCGAAGTAGCCGTTCTCGTCGAGAATTTTGGTGTCGACGCGATAGTACGATCCCGCGATCGCCGGGCCCCTCACCTTGAGGCGGCCGAAGGTCTTGCCGTCCCACGGCAACTCCTTGCCGGCGTCGTCGGTGATCTTCATCTCGACCATGAACGGCGCGTAGCCCTGCATCTGCAGCACGTCGAGCTTGGCGTCGCCGGTCAAATTGGCGAACTGGGCCTGCAGCGAGCCGACGGTGCCCAGCGGAGACATTTCAGTCATGCCCCAGGCGTGACGCACTTCGATGCCCATGTCGTCGAACGCCTTGATCATCGATCGCGGCATCGCCGAGCCGCCGCAGATCACCACCTTGAGGTTCGGCAGGCTGAGCTTGTTCTTCTCCATGTGCTGCAACAGCATCAGCCATACCGTCGGCACGCCGGCGGTGTAGGTGACCTTTTCGGTGTCGAGCAGTTCATAGACAGAAGCGCCGTCGAGTTTGGCACCCGGCATCACCAGCTTGGTGCCCATCGCCGGACCGGAGAAGGCGATGCCCCAGCTATTGGCATGGAACAATGGCACCACCGGCAGCATTGTATCCTTCGATGTCGCGCCGAGCGCGTCGCCGTTGTTGGCCATCATGGAATGCAGCACGTTGGAGCGATGCGAGTACAACACACCCTTCGGATCGCCGGTCGTGCCGGAGGTGTAGCACATCGCCGCCGCGGTATTTTCGTCGAATTCCTTCCATTGAAAATTGCCGTCGACTTCGGCGATCCAGTCCTCGTAAGCGACCGCGTTCTTGAGCGTCGTCTGCGGCATGTGGGCTTTATCGGTGAACACGATATAGCGCTCGACGCTGGGCAGGTTAGCTGCGATCTTTTCGAGGATCGGGATGAAGGTCAGGTCGGTCATCACAATGCGGTCCTCCGCATGGTTGATGATCCAGGCGATCTGATCGGGAAACAGCCGTGGATTGACGGTATGACAGATGGCGCCGATGCCCATGATGCCGTACCAGGCTTCGAGATGGCGCCAGGTGTTCCAGGCAATGGTGGCGACGCGGTCGCCGAGCTTGATGCCGTCGCGATCCAGCCGCTGCGCAACCTTGAGCGCGCGGGCGCGAATCTCGCGGTAGTTGGTCCGGTGGATGGGGCCCTCGACCGACCGCGTCACGACTTCACGATCGCCATGCACACGCGCGGCATGATCGATGATCCGGTGAGTCAGCATAGGCCAGTCTTGCATCAACCCGCGCATTCGAATTTCCTCCTGAAGACGTCTCTTACGTACATTGCATCCCCCTTGCGGGGATTGGCATGAAGTCTAGCGCGCAGCGGCCTGTCCGCAAATGGTCTTGTCGTCTAAATGCCTGCGGCCAAAGGCCAATGGCGGTTTTCCTCGTGGCGATTTGCGGCGCGTGGACGGGGCTGGCCGAGGCCCGGACGGCCGTCGATACCGGGGCGGTGATCGCGGCCCGGACGCCGCCGCGCGGAGCTTCGCCGGCTTTGGTGCCGCTGCCGCGTCCACGACCGGCCGACGCGTCGTCCCGTGAGGATCAGCCGGCCGATAACGCGCAGCCGGCCGATGCGGCCGAGACCAAGCCCGAAACGGCGGCGGAGCCGCCACCGCCCAGCGCCTGCCGGCTCGCGCTCACCGACGCCATCGCCATCGCGCCGAGCATTCCGCCGATCAAGGGACCGGGGGCGTGCGGCGGCGACGACCTGGTGCGGCTCGAAGCGGTGGTGCTGCCGGATCGCAGCCGCGTCGCGGTGAAGCCCGCGGCGGTTCTTCGCTGCACCATGGCAAGCGCGATTGCCGACTGGATTCGCTCCGACATGGCGCCGCTTGCGGCCGGTCTTGCGACGCGGCTGAGCGAACTCGATAACTTCGACTCGTTCGAATGCCGCGGGCGCAATCGCGTCGCCAACGCCAAACTGTCCGAACACGGCCGCGCGAATGCGCTCGACGTGCGCGGTCTCAAGCTGGCCAACGGTCAGTCGCTGTCGCTGACCGCTCGCGATGTCGCGCGTGACCTGCGGGAGAAGGTGCTGGGATCGGTCTGCGGGCGCTTCAGCACCGTGCTGGGGCCGGGGTCGGATGGCTATCACGAAGATCACATCCATCTCGATCTGGCCGAACGCCGCAACGGCTATCGCATCTGCCAATGGGCGGTCTACGAGCCGATGCCGGAGATTGCGCCGTTGTTGCCTGCGCCGCGTCCCGACGATGCGCCGCCTCGCGAAGTGGCGAGCGAGAGCGATGAGCCCGCGCCAGATCGAAGCGCCAAGGAGGTCGAACAATTGAAGGTGCAGCCGGTGGCGCCGCCTGCGGTGTCGTTGTCGCCTGTACCCATGGCCAAGCAGCCGGCGGATGTCGCCAAACGGGCCGGGGGGAAACCCGCAGCCGCCAAGCCTGCCGCCACGAAATCAGGTGCCGCGAAAGCCGCGGGCAACAAGCCGAATGCAGCGCAGCCCGAGCCGGCCAAACCTGAAGAGGCTGAATCCGCAGCAGGGCCATCGCCATCGAACGCGGCTGCATCCGACGCAGCCAAGCCGCAATCGCGTACGGCAACGTTGCCGCCGCCGACATCGCTGGGGCCTGCAACGTCGGGCAAGGCTGTCGCCACGGCGAAGTCCCATGCCGCACGCCCGAAGTCGGCACGCAAGACGTCCCGCAAGGGGCAGGCCGATCTGCCGGTATTGTTGCGGCGCATGTTCGATTGATGGGCCGTCGCAAGCACCATCAAAAAAGCGCCGGATGATCCGGCGCTTTTTCATTTCAATCCGATGTCTCCCGCGGCGCTAGCCGCCTTGCAGCGCCAGTTGCGGCTTGTAGGGCGAGTCGCCGTGCTTGGGTTCGAGCACCACCACCAGCGTTCCCGGCTTGACGCGGTTGTAAAGGTCGATGACGTCTTCGTTCAGCATGCGGATGCAGCCCGAGGAGATCGACGCGCCGATATATTCCGGCTGGTTGGTGCCGTGGATGCGGAACAACGTGTCCTTGTTGCCCTGATAGAGGTAGAGCGCACGCGCGCCGAGTGGGTTGTCTGGGCCGCCGGCCACGCGCGCCGGAAGGCCTTCGATGCGCTTGTGAATGTCGGCGGTCGGAATCCAGTCCGGCCATTCGCGCATGTTGCCGACACGGGCGACGCCGGAGAACGCCAGCGCTTCCTCGCCGACGGTAACGCCGTAGCGGATCGCCTTGCCGTTATCCAGCACGTAGTAGAGATAGTGATTGTCGGAATCGACCATGATCGAGCCCGGCGCTTCCTTGCGATGATAATCGACAATGGCGCGGCGGTAGGGCTCCGGCACCGGCGTGTTGACGTAGCGGATCTTGGCCATCAGTTCCTTGTCGCGCGGCTTGAACTGATTGGTGTTCGAAGCCTCGAACTGCGTGGCGGTCTGGCACCCTGCCAGCATCAGGCCGACGGCGAGAAGTCCCAGCTTGGTGAGTAGCGACATCAACGTGGTCCAATCTGCTTGACGGAGATGGATTGCCGCTCTGTTGCGCGACAACGTGCTTCAGTTCGATCCGGCGGGGCCGGTGGTCGAGCGCTGAGCAATCCAGCGCTCTTATTGCCAAATCGTTAACGTCAGTAATTCCCGTTGAGCGAGCCGCCTTGCAGCGCCAGCTTCGGATTGTAGGGCGAGTCGCCGTGCTTCGGTTCGAGCACCACGACGACCGTGCCGAGATTGACGCGATTGTACAGATCGATGACGTCCTCGTTAGTCATGCGGATGCAGCCCGAGGAAATCGACGAACCGATGTATTCCGGCTGGTTGGTGCCGTGAATGCGGAACAGCGTGTCCTTGCCGTTGGCATAGAGGTAGAGCGCGCGCGATCCCATGGGATTGTCCGGGCCGGGCGCGACGTATTTCGGAACGCCGAGGCGCTCGATCTCGCCGGGCGTCGGGTGCCAGGCTGGCCACTCTGTCTTGCTGCCGACCTTGGCGATGCCGGACCACGCCATGGCTTCCTCGCCTACGGTGATGCCGTAACGGATCGCCTTGCCGCCATCGAGCACGTAGTAGAGATAATGGTTGTCGGAATCGACCATGATCGAACCCGGCGCTTCCTTGCGGTGGTAGTCGACGATGGCGCGGCGGTAGGGTTCGGCAACCGGGGTATTGACGTAGCTGACCTTGGCAAGCAGCTCCTTGTCATGGGGTTTGAAGTTACTGGTGTTGGTCGCCTCGAAGTGGGTCGCTGTCGTCTCGACGCAGCCCGACAGCATCAATCCCGCGGCCACGATGGCCAGTTTTACAAGCGACGACATCACCCGATCCAAACCCGATTAAAATAGCTAAAACGGCGCATCTGGGCGCCTAACCAAAGCGACAATCGCCACGATTCTGGTGAACTTTATTATCTCCGAAACCGGCCACAATTCCAGCACTTAGAGGCCTCCTTTGCTCTGCAACATGGCGGTTGTGGCATTTTTGCCGCAAACCTGCCGTGGCCGCCGCCACATCGAGCAGACCTCGCACGCGACGCCTCCTCTGACATGTCGCTGTCATGGTTGGCGTGCAGACGGTCGCAGCGCCGTCGCAGCGCGATGAAATGCTTGCCCGAATCGAAGAGATCGGCGCACTCAATGGCATCGCCCGCGACAATCCGCTGCCTCGAGCCTGTCCCAGTATCCGTCCGGAGTGTCCCCATGCTGACGATATTCGCGCCGTCCGGCACCGCCCTGAAGCGCGTTGAAGGGGTGGACCCGGACGTGCTGCATGACAGTGCGGTGTGGGTGGACATGGTCAATCCGACTCCGGAGGAAGATCGCGCCGTTGAGCGCCTGGTCGGCATCGCGGTTCCGACTCGCGAAGAGATGCAGGAGATCGAGATTTCCAGCCGGCTCTATGTCGAGAACGGCGGCCGCTACATGACGGCGATTGTGATGTGCGGTTCGGATTCCGATACGCCGCGCACCACGCCGGTCACGTTCATTCTATCCGGGCACCGGCTCGTGACGGTGCGTTATGACATGCCGAAGCCGTTCGCGCTGGTGGAGAACAAACTCGGACGCAGTTCATCCGCCGGTCTCAATGGCGAAGGCGTGCTGCTCGAATTGCTCGAAGCGGTGGTCGATCGCTGCGCCGATATTCTCGAGCGTGCCGGCGCCGACGTCGACTCGGTCAGCCGCGCCATCTTCGAACCCGAGGGGTCGGCGCGCACCGGCCACGCCAAACGCTATTCCGATATTCTGATCGCCATCGGCCGCAAGGGCGACCTCACATCCAAGGTGCGCGAGAGTCTTGTGTCGATCGGCCGCGTCGTCACCTTCGTCATCGCCGAAGCCGACAACGTGAAGTGGTCGAAGGAGATGCGCGCGCAACTCAAGACGTTGCAACGCGACGTCGCTTCGCTGTCGGATCACGCATCCTATCTGTCCAACAAGATCACCTTTGTGCTCGACGCGATGCTCGGCGTCGTCAATCTCGAGCAGAACAACATCATCAAGCTGTTCTCGGTGATGGCGGTGGTGTTGATGCCGCCGACGCTGATCGCATCGATCTACGGCATGAACTTCCGGGCGATGCCGGAACTGGAATGGCCGCACGGTTATCCGGCGGCGCTGATCGCCATGCTGTTCGCTGCGATCGGGCCGTACATGTTCTTCAAATGGAAGAAGTGGCTGTAAGACTTTGGTCGGCGATCCGCGCTGTGGCCGCTGCCGATGCGCCATTGCCGGTTGTGATCTTCATTTGTCATTCAGGATGAACGGTTCGTTGCACCTGCGCGCGATGAATCAAGAATCCGCTTGAGACATGCGGGTTTCCTGCATTTCTCGCGGCGGCTGGAACCCGCCACAATTCCAATGGTAAAATTTGAGCGTTGCGCTGAACGATTGAGCTAAGGGTTTCTGCGATAAGCCTCACAGCCAAGTGAGGACCCCATGCTACAAAAAATTGCCACCCGCGGACGCAACGTGATCGATTTCTCCGCCTATCGGCAACGGACACATTCCGCGACTCCTCAGGCGTTGATCCCCAGCCCGAATTATTGTTCGCATTGCGGAGCCTGGCTTGCTGAAGGCGAGTCCGAAGACGAATGTTCCAGCCTCGATGCTGGCAACGGTTTCCGCGCCACCTGCGTGTGACACAAAATTCACCATCCGGTGACGACGATGCACGACATCGTCGTTGCCTGACGGGCAACGCGGCCGGCTAACATCCACTTTTGCGGAATGCGCGCTAGACGTGCTGGCCGCCGTTGATGTGGATTTCCGCGCCGTTGACGTAAGACGACGTTTCCGAACACAGCACGTAGATGATCTTCGCCACTTCGTCCGGCGTGCCGAGCCGGCGCAGCGGAATCTGGCTTTCGACGATTTTCTCGGTGCCCGGTGACAGGATCGCGGTGTCGATCTCGCCCGGCGCGATGGCATTGACGCGAATGCCGAAGCGGCCGAAGTCCGAAGCCATCTCGCGGGTCAGCGCCGCCAGCGCGGCTTTCGATGTCGCATAGGCCGCGCCTGCGAATGGATGCACACGCGAGCCGGCAATCGAGGTGACGTTCACCACCGATCCCTTGGCCGCCTTCAGCTCGTTCAGCAGGCCCCGCGCCATCATGATCGGCGCGAAGAAGTTGACGCGAAACACGTGGCTCCAGGTGTCGATGTCGGTATCGATCGAACTGAGGCGGCCGCCGCCGTCGGCTTTCGGCGAGATCGCGGCGTTGTTGACCAGCGCATGCAAGGAGTCGCCTTCGAGCCGTTCGCGGATCTCCTCGATGGCACGCTGCGTATCGTCGTGATCGGCGAGATCGACCTGGACATGATCTTCCGGCCCGGCGCCCCACGGGCACTCTTCGGGAAACGGATGCCGCGAGCAGGTCAGCACGCGCCAGCCTGCACTGGAGAAGCGGATCACCGTCGCGTGGCCGATACCGCGGCTTGCGCCGGTCAGCAGCATGGTCCGGCGGGGCGCATTGCTGGTGGGGTTGGTCATGAACGGTTCTCTCGGTTCTGGTCAGGTGCGGCGGCGTGCCGGACATCCAAGACCAGTGGGGTCACAGGTCTTGCAGGAGCAGGATCGTAAGGACGCGGAGAGCTGGGGCACATCGAGCCACGACGACCATCACTCTACGGATATAGTCGAGTCTTGGTCCATGCCATGTCGGGAGCGGTACGGTCGAATGCAATGCGGTCGTGCAGCCGGAATGGCCGGTCGTGCCAGAATTCGATATGCATCGGCGTGATGCGCCAGCCGCTCCAGCCCGGCGGCCGTGGCACGTCGCCGATGATGTGCTTGGCCGCAACCTTGGCGATGGCCTGCTCGAAGGCGAAGCGGCTTTCCAGCGGCTGCGATTGCTTGCTGGCCCAGGCGCCGATCTGCGCCTGCTTCGGCCGGGTCGCGAAATAGGCATCGGCCTCGGCCTCGGTCACCGGCGTCACCGGGCCGCGCACGCGCACCTGCCGGCGCAGCGATTTCCAGTGAAACAGCAGCGCCGCCTTGGGATTGCCGGCAAGCTCGCGGCCCTTCTGGCTGGCGAGATGGCTGTAGAACACGAAGCCGTCGGTATCATAGCCCTTCATCAGCACCATGCGCACGTCGGGCAGGCCGCTGGCATCGACCGTCGCCAGCGCCATGGCGTTGGGATCGTTCGGCTCGCTGCGCTCCGCTTCGGCAAACCATTCGGCGAACAGCGCAAATGGATTCTCCGCTTCGGTGAAATCACCAGACGTTAACTGGCTTTGGTGTTTGATGGTGGTGGTATCGGTCATGTTTGGAGTTCCGAATTGCGTCGGCCTGCTGCCCAGAGCCCATTACGGTCCTTATACCGGCCATGCTTATATAAGGCACCGTTGCGCGTTGGCCTATCGGCCATGCGCCCGATGGGTGTGCTGATGACAGCAATTCTAATCGGCCTGCCGCTCGGCGGCTGCAGCGTCTCCAAGCTCGACAGCCTGTTTGCCCAGAAAGATGCGGGCCCTGACGTGCAGGACGTGACCGGGTCGATCCCGTTGACGCCCTCCCACAAGGCCCGCCCGACCGATGCTGACCTGGCCTTCGCCCGGACCGCGGCGTCGGATGTGCTGACCCGGGGCGGCAAGGATTTTAGCCAGCCCTGGCAGAATCCGTCGACCGGCGCGCGCGGCTCGGTGACGCCGCTGGCCAGCGCCTATTCGTCGGAGGGGCGCACGTGCCGGGATTTTCTGGCAAGCTATGTCAACGGGACGTCGGAAAGCTGGTTGCAGGGCGCCGGTTGCCGGGTAGAGGGCGGCCGTTGGGAAATTCGGACGTTGCGGCCCTGGAAGGAAAGCTGAGCGGGCCATCCAATCAGGCCCGTTGCAAAAATGCCACGAAGACCCCAGATGTAAACGAGGTGGGCGGGCAGCCCATAGTTTGAATTCCCGAAGGAGACGAGACGGATGCGCGACCCCTATGAGGTCTTGGGGGTGCAGCGGAGCGCCAGCGCCGCGGCGATCAAGAGCGCTTATCGCAAGCTTGCGAAGAAGCATCACCCCGACGCCAACAAGAACGATCCAAAGGCTGCCGAGCGTTTTGCCGAGGTGAACTCCGCTAACGAGATCATCGGCGACGAAGCCAAGCGCAAGCAGTTCGACCGGGGCGAGATCGACGCCGAGGGCAAGCCGCGCTTTCAGGGTTTCCCTGGAGGCGGCGCGGGTCCGCGCGGTGCGCCGGGTGGCCCCGGTTTCGAGAATTTCACCTTCCGCACCGGCGGACGCGGCGGTCAGGCTGGCTTCGGCGGCGGTGGCGCGGGGTTCGAGGATATCCTCAACAGCATGTTCGGCGGCGCGGCGGCAGGTGCCGCGCGCGGTGGCCGTGGCGGCGCGCAGACTTTCGAGTTCGATGGCGGCGGCTTCGGCGCGCCTGATCTCGATCTCAACGTCGCGATGACGGTGACGCTGGAGGAGGCGGCCAAGGGCGCGGAGAAACGCGTCCGGCTGCCGAGCGGCAAGGAACTCAACGTCAAGATTCCGGCAGGCGTTACCACCGGTCAGCAGATCCGCCTCAAGGGCCAGGGCGAGAGCGTGCCCGGTCATCGTCCCGGCGATCTGATGATCACGGTAACCGTCGCGCCGCATGCGTTCTTCAAGGTCGACGGCAACGATCTGCGGCTCGAACTGCCGATCACGCTGTATGAAGCCGTGCTCGGCGGCAAGGTGCGGGTGCCGACGCTGGGCGGTGCGGTCGAACTGTCGATCCCGAAGAACACTTCGAGCGGACGGACTTTCCGGCTCAAGGGCAAGGGGCTGCCGAAAGGCGCCGGTGCTTCCGGCGACCTGTTCGTCACCACGCGCATCATGCTGCCGGACGGCCACGACGCCGAACTGGAAGCGCTGATGCACAAGTGGCGCGACGGCCACCCCTACAATCCGCGCAGCGATCTGGGGTAATACAATCCGCCGTCACCCTGAGGCGTCATTGCGAGCCAACGGGTCCGGCTTCGCCGGACCGATGACAGGCTCCGCGAGGCAATCCAGTCTTTCTGCGATGATTCTGGATTGCTTCGTCGCTGACGTTCCTCGCAATGACGAGCGATGTAACGATTGCGCCAACGCCCGAACTTCAGCCGCCGTTCTTCTCGGTCTGGTCGTAGACCGCGCGCGCGACCTGCTGCAGCCGCGCCTTGTTGTCGTCAGGACCGGACAGCACATAGCCGACGCCGCGATCCGCCCAGTACAACGCGCCGTCATTGGCGCGCGTGGCATAGCGCATCTGCGTGGTCGGCGTCGCCGCCCGCGAGGTGTAAAGCGTGAAGCGTTCGCCGGTCGGGCTCTCATACATCAGGAACGCTGCGGGCGCCTGCGGTCCGGGCAACAGGCGGCCACCGACCAGCTTCAACCCTGCGGCGTCAAGCTCCGGTGCCTTGATGGTGTAGCCGACGCGCTTCGACAGCCACTGCTGCATGTGCGCGCGCTCCGACGCCTCGACCTCGACCGGATGACGTACCTCGACGACATAGAGCCGGTGGGCCTGCAGCGCATCGACGGTGAAGCTGCGGAACGATGACGGCGAGGCCGCCGCGCCATGCGCCAGCCAGCCCGCGCCGCCGCCGGCGATGAAGGCCAGCAGCGTTGCGGCGATGGCGCCATACATCCACTTGCGCGGCTGCCGCACCAGTTGCTCGATCTCCAGTCGCTTCGGCACCGCTTCGTCGGCGACGGAATCATAGCGGGCGTGCAGCGCCTCGCTCATCGCGCGCCATGCCTTGACCTGCTCGGCATCATCCGGATGCGTCGCCAGCCATGCCTCGACATCGCTGCGGCGCTCCGCGGGCAATTCGTTATCGACATAGGCGTGCAGTTCGTCTTCGGTGACGGGAATGTTCGGTTCAGTCATGGCTGCTCTTCTTCGCTCAATTCATTTCACGCGGCGCAGCGCCGGGCGCTCGCCTTCGATCACGGCTTTGACGTGGGCACGGGCGCGCGCGAGTCGCGACATCACGGTGCCGATCGGAACGCCTTGAATATCGGCGACTTCGCGATAGCTGAGGCCTTCGAGCGTCACCAACAATAACACCGAACGCTGCTCTTCGGCGAGCGTGGCCAGTGCGCGGGCGATGTCACGGCTCTCGGCCTCGGTACCGCTGGCCTCTGTGGCAGTGTCGAGCAGCGGCGTCAGCACCGGCTTGCGCGCCAGCGAGCGCCGTCGATTGCGATTGAGATTGGTCAGAATGGTGTAGAGCCAGCTGCGCAGATCGCCGCCATGAAACAGCCGCTCCGAGCGCAGCGCCCGCACCAGCGTATCCTGCACCAGATCGTCGGCGATGTCGGCATCGCGCGCCAGGGCTCGCGCATAACGGCGCAGCGCCGGGATCATGGCTTCGACACTCTCGTGGAACGCGTTCATTGGGCCGCCATCACGGAAAAGACTTTCAGTGAATAGAACACCCTGATGACACGACTATTCCAGCGATAACCGGAAGCCAGCAAAACAGAGCCATTTCAAGGTAAAATTTGGCTTTGCCCAGCGCTGGCGCTGGTGTACCCGAAGGGCTGGCGACGGGTGATCCAACGACCCATAGGATACAGAATGGTGCAGAATTCAGGCCTGATGCAGGGCAAACGCGGGGTTATCCTCGGCGTGGCCAATAACCGGTCGATTGCCTGGGGCATCGCCAAGGCATGCCGGGCGCAGGGCGCCGAAATTGCGCTGACCTGGCAGGGCGATGCGCTGAAGAAGCGCGTCGAGCCGCTGGCGGCGGAGCTCGGCGGTATCGTGCTCGGCCATTGCGATGTCACCGATCCGGCGACCATCGATGCGGTGTTCGACGAGCTGAAGGCCAAGTGGGGCAAGATCGATTTCGTCGTGCACGCTATCGCGTTCTCCGACAAGGACCAGCTCGACGGCCGCTATCTCGAAACCACGGCGGATAACTTCAGCAAGACCATGCTGATCTCGTGCTATTCGCTCACCGCGATCGCGCAGCGCGCCGAGAAGCTCATGACCGATGGCGGGTCGATCCTGACGCTGACCTATTACGGCGCCGAGAAGTGGATGCCGCATTACAACGTCATGGGTGTCGCCAAGGCGGCGCTGGAAGCCAGCGTGCGTTATCTCGCGGCCGATCTCGGCGAGAAGAACATCCGCGTCAACGCGGTGTCGGCGGGACCGATCAAGACGCTGGCGGCGTCCGGCATCGGCGACTTCCGCTACATCCTGAAATGGAACGAATATAATGCGCCGATGCGCCGCACCGTCACGATCGAGGAAGTCGGCGACAGCGCCATGTATTTTCTCTCCGACCTGTCGCGCGGCGTCACCGGCGAAGTGCATCACGTCGATTCCGGTTACCACGTTGTCGGCATGAAGCGCCCCGACGCGCCGGACATCACGCTGGCGAAGGAATAATCCTGCGCGTCATCCTGAGGTGCGCGCCAACTTGGCGCGCCTCGAAGGATGATGTTCATTGTCGCCGCCGTCGCCCTTCGAGGCTCGCGAGTGCTCGCACCTCAGGGTGACGGCTTGCTATCCTATCAGAGTCGTTCAGTCTTATGCCCATTCCCACCATCTACTACATCCGTCACGGCGAAACGGCGTGGAATGCCGCGGGCCGCTTTCAGGGCTCGCAGGACATTCCGCTCAACGATCTCGGTCGCGAGCAGGCGGCGCATGCCGGCGAAATTCTCGTCGACCTGTTTGCGCGGGACGAGCGCCGGGCGTCGTCGCTGGCTTTCGTCGCCAGTCCGCTGGAGCGTGCGCGTCACACCATGGAGCTGGTGCGCGGCGAACTGCAATTGCCGCCGGATGGCTTCGCGCTCGACGATCGGTTGCGCGAAATCGGCTACGGCCACTGGGAAGGTTCGACGCTGCAGCAGCAGCAGGAGTCGCACCCGGAGATTTTCGCCACGCGCCAGATCGATAAATGGGGCGTGCCGCCGCCGGGCGGCGAGAGCTACGCCTCGGTGACGCTGCGCATGCGCGACTGGTGCGAGTCGCTGAAGACCGACACTGTCGCGGTGGCCCATGGCGGCACCGCGCGGGCGCTGATGGTGGCGCTCGATGTCGCGACGCCGGCCACCGCCGCCGACCTGACCATCGAGCAGGGCGCGGTCTATGTGTTCCGCGACGGCAAGATCGCGAAGTATAGTTAAGAACACTAATGAGGCGTCATTGGCGCCTCTGTTGACGGGATCTCTGCTCTCTTTCCCTCTCCCCTTGCGGGAGAGGGTGCCTGAGCGGAGCGAAGGCGGGTGAGGGGTGTTCAACTCACCGACCCCTCACCCGGCTCGATCTCGTTACACGCGATCTCGCCACCCTCTCCCGCAAGGGGAGAGGGGGAGGGCGCCGACGCAGGTTGCGATTTTCGTAACATATCGCTACGAGAACTAGCGAGTTTGGCTAGTTTTGGTATCTCATGTCCTTCAACACCTTCGGCCATCTGTTCCGCGTCACCACCTTTGGCGAAAGTCACGGGGTTGCGATCGGCTGCGTGGTCGACGGCTGCCCGCCGCGGATTCCGCTGACGGCGGAGGAAATCCAGCGCGACCTCGATCGCCGCCGTCCGGGCCAATCGCGTTTCACCACGCAGCGGCAGGAGCCGGATCAGGTCAAGATTTTGTCCGGCGTCATGGCGCATCCGGACACCGGCGAGCAGGTCACCACCGGCACGCCGATCGCGCTCTTGATCGAGAATACCGACCAGCGCTCGAAGGACTATTCCGACATCAAGGACAAGTTTCGTCCCGGCCATGCCGACTTCACCTACAACGCCAAATATGGCCTGCGCGATTTTCGCGGCGGCGGCCGTTCCTCGGCGCGCGAGACCGCGATGCGCGTGGCGGCCGGCGCGGTGGCGCGCAAGGTGGTGCCCGGCATGGTGGTGCGCGCCGCGCTGGTGCAGATGGGGCCGCACAAGATCAATCGCGACAACTGGGATTGGGATGAGGTCGCGCGCAATCCGTTCTTCTGTCCCGACAAGGACAAGGCGGCGTTCTTCGAGGATTACCTCGACGGCATCCGCAAGAGCGGTTCGTCGATCGGCGCGGTGATCGAGGTGGTGGCCGAAGGCGTTCCGGCCGGTCTCGGCGCGCCCATCTACGCCAAGCTCGACGGCGATCTCGCGGGCGCGTTGATGAGCATCAACGCGGTGAAGGGCGTCGAGATCGGCGCCGGCTTCGAGGCCGCGGCGCTGTCCGGCGAGGACAACGCCGACGAGATGCGCATGGGTAATAACGGCGTCACCTTCCTGTCGAATCACGCCGGCGGCGTGCTTGGCGGCATCTCCACCGGCCAGCCGGTGGTGGCGCGCTTCGCCGTGAAGCCGACCTCGTCGATCCTGTCGCCGCGCCGCACCGTCGACCGCAACGGCGGCGAGACCGACATCTTCACCAAGGGCCGCCACGATCCCTGCGTCGGCATCCGCGCCGTGCCGGTCGGCGAAGCGATGATGGCCTGCGTGCTGGCCGACCACTTCCTGCGCCATCGCGGGCAGGTCGGCTGAAGCGGCCGTTTCGCGATCACCATAGGTCGCTACTTCCCCACCAGCAGGTCGGCAGCCCGGCGCGTAGCTGCAATGTTGCCGCATGAAAGGCTGGAACCGGCCCGGCGCAACCGCTATCGATGGCTTGCCACAACGGTGAGCCGACGACATGCAGCCAGACCATTTGAGGGAGATTTCCGACTGGATTTCGGCCGGCGAGCGCAATGGCGTGGCCGCCGAAGACATGATGCAGGAACTCTGCGAGCGGCTGGTCGCGGCGGGCCTGCCGCTGGGCCGGGTCGGCGTGTTCGTCCGCACCCTGCATCCGCAGATGTTCGGCCAGAGCTTCACCTGGCGGCCGGGCCAGGGCGTCACCGTGTTTGCCGCGCCCTACGGCATCGAGGATAGCGAGGATTTCCGCACCAGTCCGCTGGCGCTGGTCTATGCCACCGGGCAGGAGGTGCGCCGCCGCCACGCCGAGATTGAGGCCGACCGGATTTCGAGTTTCTTCATCGATGCCCGCGCCGAAGGCATCACCGATTATATCGCGCTGCCGCTGCGGTTCCTCAGCGGCGAGGTTCACGCCATCAGCTGGACGACGACGGCCCCCGGCGGGTTCAGCGAAGACCAGATCGACGGCCTGCGCGCGCTGATGGCGCCGATTGCCCGCGTCATCGAGATCGTGCGTCTCGAGCGCATCGCCGGTGCGCTGCTCGATACCTATGTCGGCAATCGCGCCGGGCAACGCATCCTCGCCGGGCAGATCCGGCGCGGCCATACCGAGTCGATGACCGCCGCCATCTGGCTGTCGGACCTGCGCGGCTTCACCCGCCTGTCGGACATGTTGCCTCCGAACGCCGTGGTCGACGTGCTGAACCTGTACTTCGATTGCCAGGTCGAGCCGATCAAGCAGCATGGCGGCGAGGTGCTGAAATTCATGGGCGACGGTCTGCTCGCGGTGTTTCCGGTGGCCGAAGGCGGCGCCGACACCGCGGAGGTCTGTCATCGCGTGCTGGCGGCGGCGCGCGCCTGCCGCGAACGGGTGGCGGCGATGAGCTACACCCACGACGGGCAGATCCTCGATGGCTTTCGCTTCGGCCTCGCGCTGCATGTCGGCGATGTGCTGTACGGCAATATCGGCGGCGGCGACCGGCTCGATTTCACCTGCATCGGCCCGGCGGTGAACCTCGCGGCGCGGCTGGAAAAGATCGCCAGCGACACCAATCGCACCATCATTGCATCGGAAGTGTTCGCGGCAGCGGCGCCGCAGCACTGGACCAACCTCGGCGAGTTTCCGATTGCCGGCTTCCGGCGCGCCGAGCGCGTCTATGGTCTCGCCGACGAGACATCGTCCCTGCGCAAATAGGGCAACCGAGACGCTATTCCTCGGGCTCGGTGGTGAACAGCAGCGGATAGCCCTTGGCGCGGCCGGCGTCGGTGGCGCGCGTCGCCTTGGTCTCGGCGACGTCCTTGGTGAATACCGCGACGACGCAAACGCCGCGCTGGTGCGCCGTGATCATGACCTTGTGCGCGTGATCCTCGGTCATGCGGAATTCCGCCTTGAGCACGCTGACGACGAATTCGCGGGGCGTGTAGTCGTCGTTGACGAGAATGACCTTGTGCAGGCGCGGCCGCTCGGTCTGCGGCCGGACCTTGGTCCTCGTCTTGGTGCTCGGTTTGGCCGTGGTTCCGGTCATGGTCATCGGCGGTTTCAATGACGATGGCCAAGACTAGCGCGTTTTGCCGGTTCGGGCAGGCTTTGTTGGCAGGTCCGCAACAGCCAAAATGCCGGCCGGCACGGCTCTTCCACCTTTTCCCGCCGTAATTTGCGTGTCACCATTATCGCGTCAAACGACGGGAGGGCCGCAATGCGCTGGTGTGTCTCGATCGGAGCGATGGTCATCGCCGGCATGATGAGCGGCGACGTGGCAAGTTTCGCCGCGCCCGGCGGCGCCTCCCGCATTGCCGACAGCAAGCCGCGTGAAGCGGTCGTCGATGTCGAACTGGTGCTGGCGGTCGACGTGTCCTATTCGATGGACATGGACGAACTCGCGGTGCAGCGCGAGGGCTACGCCCAGGCCATCGTGTCGAAGGATTTTCTGCAGACGCTGAAATCGGGACCGAACGGCAAGATCGCCATCACCTATTTCGAATGGGCGGCCTCGACCGACCAGAAGATCATTATTCCGTGGCGCATCATCGACGGTCCGGAATCCGCCGATGCGGTCGCCGCCGAGATTATGAGGACGCCGGTGCGGCGCGCGTCGCGGACTTCGATTTCCGGCGCGATCAATTTTGCCATGCCGCTGTTCGAGCAGAACGAGTATCGCGGGCTGCGCCGCGTCATCGATATTTCCGGCGACGGTCCCAACAACAACGGCATGCCGGTGACCTTGGCGCGCGACGCCGCGCTGGAGAAGGGCATCGTCATCAACGGTCTGCCGATCATGGTGAAGGAGCCGTCCTACTCGACGATGGATATCGAGAACCTCGATAAGTATTACGAGGATTGCGTCATTGGCGGACCGGGCTCGTTCGTCGTGGCGATCAAGCAGCGCGAGAAATTCCGCGAAGCCATCCATACCAAGCTGGTGATGGAGGTTGCAGGGCGCGTGCCGGAGCATCGCGTGGTGCCGGCCGCCGACAAGGAGCCGCGGGTGTCGTGCATGATCGGCGAGAAGATCTGGCAGGAACGCTGGGGGCAGTGACGCTACAATGCAAGCATGTTGCGTTGCATTGAAGCGCAGTCCGGAACGGCGGCGTAGCCTTGAGGCGAACCCGAGCCGGGTATAGCATCGCTTGGCGCGCGAACGTTTATCAAAGCGTTCGTTCTGCCCATGAGACTCGTTTGGGTCATTTCAAATATTTCAATTTCAGAGGAGGAGTCGGTCATGACTGTTATTCCTTCTGCCCTCGGCGGCGCGAGCATCGCCCTGGTACTCTGCTGTTTAGCTTCTCCAGCTCCAGCCGCCGACGACAATGCCATGACGATCGTCAACGCATTCACGGCCAAATACGAGCAAGCCGTCGCATCGAAAGATGCCGCGAAACTCGCTGAGCTTTTCACCCAGGATGCTGTGTTTCAGAATCCGGCGGGCGTCTTCAAGGGAAGGGCCGCGATACAGCAGTATCGCGAGGGTGGTTTCAAGGCGGGGGTCGAGAAAGAGGATATCTCGATTGCAGGCGCGGAAAAATCCGGCGATATCATCTACGACTATGGCGACACCACCATTCACATCAATTCGAAATCCGGACCGAAGGAACTCAAGGCGCACTGGGGCGCGGTCCTGACAAAGCGCGATAACGACTGGAAGTTGACGTTGCTGACGGCAACTCCGGTGCCGCCGCCGAAATCGCAATAGTCGTCATTCAAGCGAAGGCAGATTGTCGCGCGCGGGCTTGCCCCGCGCGCTGCCGGCATCGTGCACGATCCGCGAAAGGATCTTGCCGGAATGTCCGGGATGGTGAGGCTGGCAGAAATAGCAGTCAAACAAACAGAAACGCGTCATGGCCGGGCTCGTCCCGGCCATCCACGTCTTACTTGTCGCGATGCTGTTGAGACGTGGATGGCCGGAATAAATCCGGCCATGACGAACTTGATGTCTCCTCGCTGAGTTAACGCTCAGGATGACGGTGAGACTTTCCATCCACTATCGTTGATGGAAGTGAGAGCGGGTTGTTCCGTCACCCTGAGGTGCGAGCTACTTGCGGCGAGCATCGAAGGGCGACGTCCGCCATCCTTCGAGGCTCGGCAACTCTCATCCTGAGGAGCGCTCCGCAGGAGCGCGTCTCGAAGGATGCGGCCGAATCCGTTGCGGCCTCATGGTTCGAGACGCGCGGCTGCGCCACGCTCCTCACCATGAGGAGTTCGCGCTCCTCACCACGAGGTCTTCGAGCACCTCACACCTTCGCTTCCAGCACCAGATTGAACGGCGTCTCGGCGGCGCGGCGGACGCGCGAGAAGCCGGCCTGCTTCGCCACCTCGGTGAGGCGCGCTTCGCCGGCCTGCGCGCCGAGCGCGAGCCCGACCTCCTGCGCCATCGATGCCGGTGTGCAGATCATCGTCGAAGCCGCATAGAACAGCCGGCCCACCGGATTCATGTTGTCTTCGAGCCTGTCCCTGGCCATCGGCTCGACAAGCATCACGGTGCCGTCCTTGGCCAACGTCTCCTTGACATGCGCCAGCGCGCCGACCGGATCGCCCATGTCGTGCAGGCAATCGAAGAAGCACACCAGATCGAAATTGCCGGCCGGGAATGTCTTGGCGGTCGCCACCGCAAACGAAACGCGGTCGCCGAGGCCTTCGCTCTGCGCCGCAGCTTGCGCGGCGGTGATCGAACCGGGATGCGCATCGAAACCGAAGAACTGCGATTTCGGATAGGCCCGCGCCATCAGCAGCGTCGAGACGCCGTGACCGCAACCGACATCGGCCACCTTGGCGCCGCGCTCCAGCTTGGCGACCATGCCTTCCAGCGCGGGCAGCCACTCCTGCACCAGATGATGTTTGTAGGTGGTGCGGAAGAATCGCGCGGTGCCGCAGAACAGGCATTCGGTGCGCTCGTTCCAGCCGACGCCCTTGCCGCTCTTGAAGGCGTCGGAAACTTTCGGCTCGTCGAGCATCAAGGCGGCCATCATGTCGCCGATCGCGCCCATGAAGACCGGGCTGTCTTCGTCGGCGAACACCATCGCCTGTTCGGGCAGCATCGAAAATTTCTTGCTCTGGGTGTCGTATTCGACATAACCGGACGCCGCCTGCGCCGACAGCCATTCGCGCACGTAGCGTTCGGTGGTGCCGGTCGCTTTGGCGAGTTCGGCGGAGGTCATCGGGCCTTTTTCGGCCAGCGTCTTGTAGAGTCCGAGCCGGTCGCCGGTGCGGATCAACGCCGCGTTGGCGGCGGCCCCGACATCGCCCAGCATCTTGCCCATGAAAAGATTCAGCTTGTCCATATCGACGGTCGTGGTTGCGTCCATGAAAGCCTCCTGTGAAGGTTCATTTCCAGCAATGACGTTCTGAAAGCCGACGCTCAAAGCCTTGCTCGACATCGTGTGTCGAAGGTGGCGGCACAGTCGCGGGAGGTTGCGTCGATCGGCGCGCGGTGGTCTGCCGTCGCGCCGCGCAAGGCGCTCTCGTCCGCGTCGCGGATGTTATGCTCTGGCGTAGGTCAACGCGCCAGAGCCGAGGTTCAACGCGGTCGTAAAAATCTCGCGACCAGTTCCACGTGCGGCGTGTGGCGGAATTGATCCACGGGCGTCACGCTGTCGATCCTGTAGCCGTTGTCGAGCAGAATGCGCGCATCGCGTGCGAAGGTGGTGGGGTTGCACGACACCGCAACGATGACGGGAATCTTGCTGGCGGCCAACTGCCGCGTCTGCGCTTCGGCGCCCTGACGCGGCGGATCGAACACCGCGACATCGAACTCGCGCAACTGCTGCGGCAGCAATGGCCGCCGGAACAGATCGCAGACCTCGGCCTTCAGCGGCTTCAGCCCATGGGCGGAAGCCGCCGCCTTTTGCAGCGCACCGATTGCGCCGGCATCGCTGTCGTAGGCCTCGACGCGCGCCTTGGCGGCGAGGCGCAGCGCGAACGGCCCGACGCCGCAGAACAGATCGACGATGCGCTTGGCCTTGCCGCAATGCTGCATCACTAGCGCGGCGAGCGCCTCTTCGCCGGCGACGGTCGCTTGCAGGAACGAGCCGGGCGGCAGTACCACCTTGGCGGCGCCAATCTCGATCGCCGGCGGCGTGCGCATCAGCACCAGTTCGCCGTGGCGTGTCAGCCGCGCCAGCTTGTAGCGTTCGGCGACTTTCGACAGCGCGGTGATGGCTGTGGTCGGCAACGGACCGGAGCCGCGCACGTCGACGTCGAGTCCGTTGTTGGCGGCGGTGATCTGGATATCGAGCGGCTTGTTGACCGGCTTCAGCACCTCGGCCAGTGCGCGCGCGGCATCGAGTGCGCCATGCAGCGCCGGATCGAGAATCGGGCAGGCGTCGATCGGCACAACGGCATGACTGTTCGGCGCGGTGAAGCCGACCGGCACGCTGCCGTCCGCATCTCGGCGCGCATGGACCACGAGGCGGCGGCGACCGGCGCCGTGCGCATCGATCAGGGCATCGACAGGGCAATCGATTCCGGCGCGCGCCAGTACATCGACGACAAGCTGGCGTTTCCAAGCCTGATAATACTCAGGTTGCCAGTGCTGGATGGCGCAGCCGCCGCACCGGCCGAAGTGATTGCAGAACGGCGCGATCCGCTCCGTGCTGGCGTTCACGACGCGCAGCAATTGCAGGCGATCCGCCTGGCCGGAGAGCGGCGCGGCTTCGACGGTTTCTCCGGCGAGCGTGTAGGGCACGAATCGCGTCTGGCCATTGACCAATGCGACACCGTCGCCGCGCTGGCCGACATGATCGATCCGTAACGTTTCAGCCACGGTGCGCGCCGATGAAGAATTCGACATTGCCGTCGCCACCGGCGATGCTCGACGGAAATACTTTGATGCCGGTGCAGCCGAGCGATGCGGCGAAGGCCGCGATGTCGTCGCACACCGCCTGATGCACCGTGGCGTCGCGCACGATGCCTTTCTTGATCGCGGCGCGAGGCGCTTCGAACTGCGGCTTGATCAGTGCCAGCAGATGCATCGGTGCCGCCGCCAGCGACAGCGCCACCGGCAGCACATGCTTGAGCGAGATGAAACTGGTGTCGATCGTCACGATGTCGGGCCGCTGCGGCAGGCGCTTGCCGTCATAAGCGCGGATGTCGGTTGCTTCCATCGAGACGATGCGCGGATGGCCCTGCAGGCTTGGATGCAACTGGCCGTGGCCGACATCGACGGCGAACACCAGTGCCGCGCCCTGGCTGAGCAGCACCTCGGTGAAGCCGCCGGTCGATGCGCCGATATCGAGGCAGACATGATCTTCAATGTCGATGGGATATTGCTCGAGTGCACCGGCCAGCTTGACGCCGCCGCGCGACACCCACGGATGCGCGGGCGTTGCCGCGATGGCCGCCTTGTCAGCAATGGTTTCGGAAGGTTTGCGCACCACTTTGCCATCCGCGGTGACGAGACCCGCGGCGATGGCGGCTTGCGCCCGCGCCCGGCTCTCGAACAGGCCGCGCTCCACCAGCAGCAGATCGGCACGTTTGCCGGCAGTCATCGCCCGGCCGGACGCGCTTACGCGCCGGCCAGCTTGATGGTGTCGGTCTTGGCGTCCTTGCCCAACACCTCGAACACCTTGGCGACGATGCCCTTGGCGTCGAGCTTCGCGTAGGCGTACATCGCCGCCGGCGTATCGTGGTCGATGAATTCGTCGGGCAACACCATCGAACGGAAGCGCAGCATGCCGTTATCGAGCGCGCCGTGCTCGGACAAGGTCTGCATGACATGCGAGCCGAAGCCGCCGACCGAGCCTTCCTCGACGGTGATGAGGATTTCGTGCTCGCGGGCGAGCTTGAGCACCAGTTCGACGTCGAGCGGCTTCATGAAGCGCGCATCGGCGATGGTGGTGGAGAGGCCGTGCGCGGCGAGTTCGTCGGCGGCCTTCTCGCATTCGGCGAGCCGGGTGCCGAACGACAGCAGCGCCACCTTGTTGCCCTGGCGCACGATGCGGCCCTTGCCGATTTCGAGCGGAATGCCGACCTCCGGCATCTCGACGCCGCGGCCTTCGCCGCGCGGATAGCGAACCGCGCTGGGGCGGTCGTTGATCGCCACCTGCGTCGCGACCATGTGCACCAGTTCGGCCTCGTCGGAGGCGGCCATGATGACGAAGTTCGGCAGGCAGCCGAGATAGGCGTTGTCGAACGATCCCGCATGCGTCGCGCCGTCGGCGCCGACCAGGCCGGCGCGATCGATGGCGAAGCGCACCGGCAGGTTCTGGATGGCGACGTCGTGGACCACCTGATCGTAACCGCGCTGCAGGAAGGTCGAATAGATGGCGCAGAACGGCTTGTAGCCCTCGGTCGCGAGACCGGCGGCGAACGTCACCGCATGCTGCTCGGCGATGCCGACATCGAAGGTGCGATCCGGGAACGCCTTGTTGAAGATATCAACGCCGGTGCCGGACGGCATCGCCGCGGTGATGGCGACGATCTTGTCGTCGCGCTGCGCTTCCTTGACCAGCGATTGGCCGAACACGTTCTGATAGGCCGGCGCATTCGGCTTGGCCTTGGTCTGTGTGCCGGTGGCGACGTCGAACTTGGCGACGGCGTGCAGCTTGTCGGCGGACGCTTCCGCCGGGCCGTAGCCTTTGCCCTTCTGCGTCACGACATGAACCAGGATCGGTCCGTTCTCCATGTCGCGGACGTTCTTGAGCACCGGCAGCAGGTGGTCGAGATTGTGGCCGTCGATCGGGCCGACGTAATAGAAGCCGAGTTCCTCGAACAGCGTGCCGCCGCCGACCATGAAGCCGCGCGAATATTCCTCCACGCGTTCGGCGCGATCGGCCAGTACTTTGGGCAGGTGCTTGCTAAGTTGCTTGCCAGCTTCGCGCAGCGAACGATAGGTCTTGCCGGAATACAGACGCGACAGATAGGCCGACATGGCGCCGACCGGCGGCGCAATCGACATGTCGTTGTCGTTGAGGATGACGATCAGCCGCGAATTCATCGCGCCGGCATTGTTCATCGCCTCATAGGCCATGCCCGCCGACATCGCGCCGTCGCCGATCACCGCGATGACATTGTTCTTGCCGCCGGAGAGGTCGCGCGCCACGGCCATGCCGAGACCGGCAGAGATCGAGGTCGAGGAATGCGCTGCGCCGAACGGATCGTAGTCGCTCTCGGTGCGCTTGGTGAAACCGGACAGCCCACCGCCGGTGCGCAGCGTGCGGATGCGGTCGCGGCGGCCGGTGAGGATCTTGTGCGGATAGGCCTGATGGCCGACGTCCCAGATCAGGCGGTCGCGCGGCGTGTCGAATATGTAGTGGATCGCGGTGGTCAGCTCGACGACGCCGAGACCGGCGCCGAAGTGGCCGCCCGTCACTGACACGGCGTCGATCGTCTCCTGGCGCAGCTCGTCGGCAACCTGCCGCACCTGCTCGACCTTGAGCTTGCGCAGGTCGTCGGGGGTGCGAATGGTATCGAGGAGCGGCGTTTTACTAAAGCTGGTCACGGCGAGATTCCAATTTGCATGTCAGGCGAGCGGTCGGACAGATATAGGGATTGCGCCACACTGGCGCATCCGGAACCCTGCATCTTTCCGACGCTTCCTGATCGGGGAAGCCTATTTGAGAGCCTAAGTGGCGCTCCGAGCAAGAACTGTGATGTAAATCACTCTGGCGGCAATGCCGTCGTTCATTGTTTTCGTTGCTATTTCAATCGTTTATCAAAGACAGAGCGCAACGAAAAGACATTGCTGTCAGAGCATATTGCGCCAGACCTTACACCAAAGCCCCCTCCAAAGCCAACTTGCGGCATCCCGATGGGTCAGCCGAACCTCCCTTACGGTTCAAAATGCGCCGGATTCAACCATTCAGCAGGGGTGATTGTTCCGCATCGGCTTTGGCCCGGCGATCCGCCCCGGCTGAAGGCCGAGGGGCGGTGGCTTGGTCGGCACGGAGCGCGGCCAGTGTCTGGTCCGGATTGCGGGCGCGGTCGATCAGGCCGATCGGCCCGCAGACGATCATGAAGAAGTCGTAGCCGTGCGGCCGCTCATTGGCCATCACGAACTGGAAATGCACCCGGAAAAACTGCCAGCGGAAGCTGCGATAGTGCTTGGGGTCGATGATCTCGCGAAACCGCACCGGCATGATCACCGGGTTGCGCCGCGCCGGGCCGGCATCGATGCCATGCCCGGCGATCGGATCGAACGGATAGAAGTTCATCACGTCCTTGCGCGACTGACAGTCGATCCAGTCGATGGAGGGTTCGACGGCCAGTTGGCGTATGCGCTGACGGAATGGCTCCGACACCGGCAGGAAACCGACGATCGGCAGGTTGCCGCCGATGGTCAGCAGCGCGACGCGCGCCTTGCGCCGCCCCAGCGAGGGATCCAGCTGCAGCGCTTGCGCAACGATCTCGACACCGAGGAACGAGCCCGAGCTGTGGCCGACGATGATGATCTCATCGGCGTCGCTGTGTTGCGCCACCTCGACCAGATGCTGGGCGAACCGGACGATGCGCGCATCCCAATCCGGCCGCTGCCGGTTGGCGAACTTCCAGGTGAAGTAGGTGTCGGACATCAGATAGAGCGCGTATGTCCGGCTCTCGGTGTATTTCAGCAACGCCCACAACGCGGCGAAGAACGTCGCGAGACCTGCAACGATCGCAACCGGACTGGGAGCGCCAAGCGCGCCGAGGATGGCGCCAGCGACATAGGCCGCGCCGGCCGACCAGATCATTTCGTTGAGCAGCACGAAATGCGGGTAGGTGATGAAGGTGGCGAAGCGCCAATGCGCGCGCCAGAACCGCGCGAGGATGCCGTTGAAGATCAGCCACCAGTAGATTGCCGTGGCGCGCAGCACGGTGCGCCACATCGGCGCACCGAGGTCGTGCTGAATCAGGTCTTCCCAGCGCAGAAAATCGTAGCTGGTTTGCGTCCGCCATCCGTCGGCTTCGGTTTCGATGCGCCACGAGGCCATCGAGCCATCCGCGGAACTCTGGGGCCGGCTGATGGTCGATGCGATGCCGTGCAGGCGGTCGGACTTGCGCAGTTCGGTGCGGAACATGCGGTAGTATTGGGCCAATCCGCGCGGATCGAAGCCCTGCACATAGATGATATGTCGGCGTTGCACCCGCACCGTGTCCAGTCCCCCGAAATAGAACGTTGATTATAGCAGGCTGGGCCGCGCGCCAAAGGGCGATTCCGCCGCAGAGATGCAGCGAACGCGGCGTTCGGAGCGGATCAGGACAGCATAGGGCACCAAGATGGTGCGGCGCTGCGGCAGTCTCACTGCACGTCCAGCGGTTCGGTTCCGGTCGGCTGGCCGTTGGCATCGGTGGTGATCTTGTCGACGCGCGCTTCGGCCTGGCGCAGCAGTTCCTCGCAGCGCCGTTTCAGCGCTTCGCCACGCTCGTAGATGTTGACGGATTCCTCCAGCGCGACCTTGCCGTCCTCGAGCCGCTTGACGATGGATTCGAGTTCCTCGAGCGCGCGTTCGAAACTCAGCTTCTTGACGTCGGCATTAGTGTTGTCAGCCATATTCATGTCCCTGCGGCGCATCTGGTGCGCAAATTCGTAAGCATGTGTGCGAGCGGATTGTGGCGGGAATTCATGCGCCCATCAAAGCGGTGACGTGGGCTGCGACGGATTCCTTGAGGCCCTGCAGATCATAGCCGCCTTCGAGCACCGACACCACCTTGCCGCCGGCGCTTGCATCGGCGACGTCCATCAACTTGCGGGTCACCCAGCCAAAATCGGTCGCATCGAGTTCGAGCGTCGCCAACGGATCGCGGCGATGCGCATCGAATCCCGCCGAGATGATGACGAGTTCGGGCGCGAACTTCTGCAATTGCGGCAGAATGAGATTGTTGAAGGCCGCCTGGAATTTGACGCTGCCGTCGCCGGATGCCAACGGCGCATTGACGATGGTGTCGTGCTCACCGCGTTCGGAGGTCGCACCGGTGCCGGGAAACAGTGGCATCTGATGCGTGGAGCAATACATCACCGTCGAGTCCGCCCAGAAGATATCCTGCGTGCCGTTGCCGTGATGAACGTCGAAATCGACGATCGCGACACGGCCGATGCCGTGCTTGCGCTGAGCGTGGCGCGCGGCAATGGCGACGTTGTCGAAGAAGCAGAAGCCCATCGGCTTGCTGATCTCGGCATGATGGCCCGGTGGACGCACTGCAACGAACGCATTGTCGCAAGTGCCGCTCAACACTGCATCGGTTGCCGCCACCGCGCCGCCGACGCCGCGCATCACCGCTTCCCACGTGCCCGGCGACATCGAGGTGTCGCCGTCGATGTAGACGAGGCCGCTGCTCGGGGCGATGTGGCGCAATTCGTCGATGTAGTGATCGTTGTGGCACAGCGCGACGGTTTCAAGCGAGCCCTCCGGCGCCAGCATCCGCGTCAGCGGCAGGAACTGATCGGTGCTGAGCGCCTGATCGATGGCGCGGAGCCGGTCCGGGCGTTCCGGATGGCCGGGCGGGGTCAGATGATCGAGCCCCGACGGATGCGTGACGAGCAGTGTGGTCATTCAAGAGTCCGGCGCGCGGCATGCGCGAGAGTGAGGAGGCCGAATACTAGTGACTTATCGCCAGTTGCGAAAGGGTGAAGGTTCGGACCGAGCAGGCTTGAAGCAACCTGGGAATGAAGCAATGAGGCCGTCATGGTCGGGCTTGTCCCGGCCATCCACGTTTTTTTGATTGCGAGGCTGTGAAGACGTGGATGGCCGGAATGAATCCGACCATGACGAACTCACTGCCTCGATTCATCGAACTGTTTCTGGTTGACTTTGAGGTGCGCGCTCGTGCCGCCGCGAAGGCTGACTTCACGAATGGCTTGCACAATGACTTGGCGCCGTCGCCCTTCGAGGCTCGCTTGCACTCGCACTTCAGGCTGACGGCAGTTCAGCAAGAAGGATGGGGGCAGGATTAATCGGCCATGACAGGCAGCGGAGTTGCGCCTCACGTAGCGGAGCATTCCGGTCGCGCCTAATCGCGGACCTAGTTGATCCGCGCGATCCGGTTCGTCGGCGGCGGTGTGACCGGGCTGTTGCTGCGGAAATAATCGTACAGTGCATCGACATCGTATATGCCGATCTGTGCCGTGACACCGTCCTTGAGTGTGGCGAAACCGTCGCCACCGACCGCGAGAAAGCTGTTCACCGTCACACGGTAGGTCGCCGCTGGCTCGATGCGCTGGCCATTGAGCGTCATGCGCTCGGCCAGCACGCGCTCGCCGAACGGCCGCGCATTGTCCCAAACATAACTGAAGCCGTGCGACACCTGCAGGATGCGGGGCCGCGCCGGATCGATCCACTGCTGTTCCAGCACGGCCTTGATCTGCGCGCCGGTGAGCGTCAGCGTCACCAACTGATTGCGGAACGGTTGCGCCGAAAACACATCGCCGTAGGTCACGTCGTTATCCGGGCGCTTGGTGATCGGCGCGCGAACGCCTCCCGGATTGGTGAAGGCGATCACCGCGCCGCCTTTGTCCGCGGCACGGGTTGCCGCCAATTGCGCATCGGCGACGATGTCGCCGAGCACGCTTTCCCCGGCGTCGTTCGGCGTGCGCGACAATGTTGCGGTCGCCGTCCCGGCGACACGCGCGGCGATGGGACCGGCGAGCCGTTCATATTCCGCCAGCAGTTTGCTCTGGACGGAATCCTTGGCATAGAAGTCGGGGCGCACGATCAGATTGTCGGCCTTGGCGCTGACGATATCCCGCGTGCCGCGATCGAGCATGAGATCGATCCTGGTGACCAGCGTGCCGTATTTATCGCCGCTGGTGACCAGCCGTCCGTCGATCTCGCAGGTGTAAGCCTGATGCGTGTGGCCGCTGACGACGACATCGACAGCCTTGTCGAATTTATTGACGATATCGACGATGGGGCCGGAGATGCCGGGGCAGGCGTTGTAGTCGCCGGTCGGAAATCCGCCTTCGTGGATCAACACGACGATGGCCTCGACGCCTTGCGCCTTCAACTGCGGCACCAGCGCATTGACGGTATCGGCTTCGTCGTGGAACTCGAGTCCGGCAACGCCGACCGGCGATACCAGCCGCGGCGTGTTCTTCAACGTCAGGCCGATGAAGCCGATCGGGATGCCCTCGAATTGCCTGATCGCGTAGGGCGGCAACAACGTCTTGCCGCTGCTTTTCTCAATCGTGCTGGCGGCGAGGTATCGGAATTGCGCGCCGCGAAACGGATGCGGTCCCTGGCATCCATCGATCGGGTGACAGCCGCCGTTCTGCATGCGCAGCAATTCGTCCTTGCCTTCATCGAACTCGTGATTGCCGACCGCCGCGATATCCATGCCCATCATCGACAAGGATTCGATGGTCGGCTCATCGTGAAACATCGCCGACAGGAACGGACTGGCGCCGATCAGATCGCCCGCGGCAACGAACACGGAGTTCGGCTGAGCGGCGCGTAGTTGCTTGACCAATGTCGCCATGTGCTCGACGCCGCCGGCCGGTACCCGAATTTTCCGCGCCGCGTCCTTGGGATCGTCGATCCGGATGCCGTCGGGCGGCGGTTGCAGGTTGCCGTGCAGGTCGTTGATCGCCAGCACGGTGACATGAACCGGCGCAGCGGTTTCCGCCTGCGCGTGCGGTGCTGCGCCAACTGCGAAGGCGAGGGCAAGCATCGCTGCGGCAATCGGCCGATGGGAATCTATCGCGAGGGCCTTGCGCATGTGCGAATGCGGCTCACGCCCTCTTGCGTGCGAAGAAGGCCTTGAAGGCGTTGACCGCTTCCTCGGACCGCATCCGTTCGCCGAACAGGGCGCTCTCCTGATTGATCCGCTGGATCAACTGCTCCGGCGGCAGCTTCAGCAGCTTGCGCGAAATGGCGACGGCTTCGGCGGGGAGGGCGCAGATTTCACGCGCGACCTTGCGCGCCTCGGCTTCGGTGTGTCCCGGCGCGACGATGGTATTGACGAAGCCGGCTTCGCGCGCCTCGGTGGCATTCATCGTGCGGCCCATCACCAGTGTCGCAAAGGCGCGCTGATGCCCCATGGTCAACGGCATCAACAGGCTCGATGCGCCTTCCGGCACCAGCCCGAGGTGAATGAACGGTGTCGAGAAAGTCGCGGTGGGACTAGCCAATACGTAATCGCAATGGAATAGCATGGTGGTGCCGACACCGATGGCGATGCCATCCACTGCGGCGATGATCGGCTTGGCATTGTTCGCCAGCGCGTGCAGAAACGTGATGGCGTTCGAAGCGCGCGGTTGATCGCCGCTTGCGGTGCCGTCCTTGAGAAAATCCTCGAGGTCGTTGCCGGCGGTGAACACGCCCGAGCCGCCGGTGATGATGATGCAGCGGATCGCCGCGTTGTCCTGCGCGCTGTTGATGGCCTCGCTCATGGCGAGGTACATGTCCTGCGTGAGCGCGTTCTTCTTTTGCGGCCGGCGCAGTGTGATCACCCGCGTGGCGTCTTCGTCGGTGACAATCAAGTGGCCGGTCATGCATGCTCTCCCGCAATCGGAGCGCGCGACCGGCGCCCCACGGGTGTCATCCTACAGCATCCGCGGTTTGGTCAAAGGCCGACAGCAGCGGGGTGCACCGGCAAATTTGCCGGTCGATCCGGGCGCTGCCCTTGCGGCAAGCCGCCACGGGTTTGCCGCAACGTTGCCGCAAGGCTTTTTGGGTGTGTTCAGGCCAGCAGGACGTCGTCGGCGCCGATCACCGCATCGGCTCCGTCGATCACCGTGCGCTCCAGTGCACCGGCTTGAACGCTGACGTTCTCGGCGAAGAAGCGCGCCAGCGTCACGTAGCGCCTGGCATCGCCGAGTTGTTCGCCGAGATCGCGAGCCGACAGTGCTTCCTGCGCCAGCATGCAGCCGCCTAGCGTCGAACCGAACAACCGCAGATAGGGTGTCGCTCCGGCCAGCGCTTCGTTCGGCGCGGTGCCGAGCCGTTCCAGCAACCAGCGACTGCTGCGTTCGAGCGAGCCGAGCGCATCGCGCAGCTTCGCGCCCGTGCTGCCGAATGCCGGATCGTTCGACGCCTCGACTTTCTTGACGATAACTGACAACTCGTCGAGCAGCGCCCACACCGAAGCGCCGCCGTTGACGCCGAGCTTGCGCGTCACCAGATCGATCGACTGGATGCCATTGGTGCCTTCATAGATCGCGGTGATGCGCGCGTCGCGATAGTGCTGCGCGGCACCGGTTTCTTCGATGAAGCCCATGCCGCCGTGAATCTGCACGCCGAGCGAGGTGACTTCGTTGCCGATGTCGGTCGAAAAAGCCTTGGCGATCGGCGTCAGCAGCGCGGCGCGCGCGGCGGCGTCGCTGCGCACCTTGGCATCCGTGGCACGCACCGAGACGTCGAGCGCAACCGCCGTCGCGTAACAGATGGTGCGTGCGGCCGCCGTCATCGCGCGCATCTGCATCAGCATACGCTTGACGTCGGGATGCACGATAATGGCATCTGAGCCGTTGCCCTTCGCGCCTATAGCGCGGCCCTGTTTGCGATCCTGCGCGTAAGCTAGCGCTTGCTGATAAGCGCGATCGGCGATGCCGACACCTTCGAGGCCGACGCCGAGCCGTGCCTGATTCATCATCGTGAACATGCATTGCATGCCGCGATTTTCTTCGCCGATCAGATAGCCGATGGCGCCGCCATGGTCGCCCATCGTCATGGTGCAGGTCGGCGAGGCATGAATGCCGAGCTTGTGTTCGACACCGCTCGGATAGATATCGTTGCGTGCGCCGAGTGAGCCATCGGCGTTGACGAGAAATTTCGGAATCAGAAACAGTGAAATGCCCTTGGTGCCGGCGGGCGCATCCGGCAAGCGTGCGAGCACGAAATGCACGATGTTATCGGTCATATCGTGATCGCCATAGGTGATGAAGATCTTGGTGCCGCTGATGCGGTAGCTGCCATCGGCGGCACGTTCGGCGCGGCTGCGCAGCGCGCCGACATCCGAACCCGCCTGCGGCTCGGTTAGTTGCATGGTGCCAGTCCACTCGCCCGAGATCAGCTTGCCCAGGTAGATCTTCTTCAGGTCGTCGCTGCCGTGCGCATCGAGCGCTTCGATGGCGCTCAGCGTCAGCAGCGGGCACAGTCCGAAGGCGATGTTCGAGGCGCTCCAGATTTCGGTGCAAACGGCATTGATCGCGAGCGGCAGACCTTGGCCGCCGAACGCCTCAGCGCCTGAGACCGCATTCCAGCCGGCGGCGATCCAGCGCTGGTAAGCGTCGGGCCAGCCCGGCGCTGTCGTCACCTTGCTGTCGGTGAGTTTGACGCCGTTCTGGTCCCCGACCTTGTTCAGCGGCGCCAGCACATCGGTTGCAAAGCGGCCGGCTTCTTCCAGCACGGCGGCGGCAATGTCGCTGTCGTAGTCACCGTAGTGACCGGCCTTGATGGCTGCCTGAAGCCCGGCACCATAATTGAGGGCGAGCAGCATGTCGTTGATGGGGGCACGGTAGGTCATGACAGTCATCTCACGTTGGCTGGCGTGGTCGCTGATGCTGTCTTCCCATGAAAGCCGATGGCCCTCAACTCTCAAAAATGACCGAAATTGTGCTTCTGGAACAGGGCGGACGGTTGAACTCAGGGGGTTCTCTGTATAGAGAGACCGTCGAAGCGGAATGGGCACGGCACGCGCGCGACCCGATCCGCATTTTGGGGCGTCGCCAAGTGGTAAGGCAGGGGATTTTGATTCCCCCATGCGGAGGTTCGAATCCTCCCGCCCCAGCCAGCGATCCGCTTAACCCATTGAAATCATACGAGCCGACTTGGATGATCCGGGTCGCTCGGAGGCAATTGTAGCACACGCCTGTAGCACAGGAGTGTGCACAGTGCGCACAGTTCAGCATGTGTTTCGACGTGGTGGCGTCTATTGGTGGCGACGCCGTATTGCGAAAATCTCCAGCGAGAGGTTTCGTCAACCTATTGCCGTCAGTTTGAAGACGCGTGAGCTCGCGACAGCGCGCAGGCTCGCCGCTCATCTCACGCTCGCAAGCGAGCAAATCATCGGGCAAGAGGCGTCGAACATGCTGTCCAAGCAGCAGGTCAAATCTTTGCTCACGGTTGCCGTGAGCGATCACCTGCACAAGCTGAGCAGAATTGCAGCGATGGAACTCGCCGATGGGTTCAGTGCAGCCGATGGACGCCGTCTCGACCTTCTGACGGGATGGGCTCTGCGTCTGAAAGCTGCGCGGGGTGAAGATGCCACGGTCAGCGCCAGCGACCATGAGGCCATTCTTGCGGGCGGACTCACGGAAGAGGATTTTCCCGACATCGACAAAACGATCGTCTCACTTCGTCGGGAGAGGATGACAACACCTCGAGCGAAAATCCTCGAGATGCTTGCCGATTGCGGTGCGTCGCAAACGTCAGGTGATATCGCGCAGGCTCAGGCTCTCGTGGATCGCGGACAGGCGGCTGCGTTGATGGCAGTCGATCGACGCTGGTCCGGGCAGTATGATGAGGATGACCAGTTGGTGAAGCAAATCCTGGCCCGTGAAGCTCAGGATCATACGCGCCATCAGGTGGAAGATGTGCAAGTCGTTGCGAAGCCTGCCGACGTGACGCCACCTCAAGCCAGCGAACAGATTACTGTCCCTCCGCCAGCGGTGGTTCCGGAACCGATCGCAGGGGAGTCGGTTTCAATTCTCGCACTGACCGAACGGCTGATCAGCGAGAAAGCGCAGCTGAAGGAATGGCGAAAGAAAACGCAGGATCAGGTTCGTGCCGGGGCGCAATTGTTCGTCAAGATGCTGGGAGCCGATGACGTTGCGCTGATCAGTCAGGCGCGTATCGCCGATTATCGAACGCTGTTGCTTAATTTGCCAAAGACCTACGGTAAGAATCCCAAGGATTTCGACCGGCCACTGGAGGAATTGCTCGACCGGGCCAGGACATTGCCACCGGAAAAAGTTGGACGTCAGGGATCGACGCTGAACCGGTACCTGACCCAACTCAAGTCGGTCATCGAGTATATCGAAGGCAATGGGATTGGACTCAACGACTACAAGGGGATGCAGCGCCTTCGTGCACGCACCGAAATGCGTGCCCGGGATGAGAGGGTGCCGTTCAGCGCCGCAGATGTGCGCGGATTCTTCGCGCAACCGCCATGGACGGGATGCCGAGGCGAGAGGAGCCGGCTTGAACCTGGCTCGGTCATTATTCACGACGCGTTGTACTGGGTGCCGCTCCTCGCCAAGGCGACGCTGGCCCGCCGTGAAGAACTGTGCGGACTCGACGTCGAAGACATCGTGAATACCGGCGGTATTCCGTTTGTCAGCCTTCGTTTCAGCGATCATCGTCTTTTGAAAAATCAACAATCGGTGCGCCGGATTCCGTTGACGAAGGAAATGATCAGACTGGGGTTATTGGAATATCGCGATGCAATTAAGGCACTGGGGTATCAATTGCTGTTCCCGGAGCTTGAGGCAGCCAGTGACAAGACGCCATTCGGGGATGTCTTTCATGGTAACTGGATCAAGGTTCAGACCGCTGTCGTGAAGGATGCCGATGTGCAACGAAAGTCATTCCACTCCTTCCGGAAGATGAGCGCCGCTGAATTGAAAGACGCCGGCGTCGTGTCCGAATTGCGCGCCGATATTCTCGGCCATGGTGGGCACAACATCACGGAAGAGCGGTACGCATCGGCAGCCAAACTACAGCAGATGTTGAGGGCGCTGAACAAGCTTCCTGACTATACAAGCAAGCTTGAGAAAGCCCCCATCAGGCTTTTGAGAAATGTTCTCGAACACAAGCCGCGCCCATCGGCGCGCCCCCGCCGCCGCCAGTGAGGTCGCGGGTGGTGTCCGTGCGGTTTATTCGCTGGCATGTGCCTTATGGCGCCCTTGACCCGGCGTCATTCCCATCGTGGTGGTGAATACTCCCCGGAAAGCAGCAACGAACTGAGGGCCGACCAGATCGGCGACGCCTGCGTATGAACCTGGGCTTCTTCAATTCGTTTGCGGCAAGGCTCATTCGAATGTCGGTCAGCAGGTCGGAGGCTGAGTATCCCAACTTGTCGGCGGACAACCATAGGCGGATAGATGCGAGTTGGACGAAGGCAAGGTAGTTTCCTGCAAGCCTGTCGTAGCGCGTCGCCACCCGACGGCACTGCTTGATCCTGTTGAAGAACCGTTCGACGAGGTTGCGAGCGCGATAGAGGTACGGGCTAAAGCAGATCGGATCGCTGCGATTGCTTTTCGGCGGGATGTTGGCCCACGCGCCCTTCTTCATGGCAAGCTCCCTAATCCAGTCGGCGTCATAGCCACGGTCGGCAAGCAGCATTGATCCGGATTTGAGACGAGACAACAGTTTTCTGGCAAGTCGAACGTCGTGCGCCTCGCCGAGGCTCAACGCAAAGCGGACCTATTATGCTCACGTTGAGTTTTGTCGTTCATGACCCGTTGCGGACATCCCACGGCTGCATCTCGCGATACGTCTTCCGCCGTTTCCAATCGCAACTTGACGTGCATCAATGTGCAGACCGCTAGATACGGTTCATTCTTATTAAATTGCGCGGAGCGCGGGCTGCTGTCATGCCGAGCTACTCTGGAGAAGGTAATGTTACTAGCGCACATTGGCGGTGGAATCGCGCGATTGGCATTGTGTGCGGCAGTCGCGGTCTGCCTATGGACAGCCTCATCCGGAACTGGCCTTGCACAGGACGTCCGGCCAAACATCGTTCTCATCGTCGCGGACGATGCCGGCTATGCGGACTTCGGAAGTTTTGGCAGCGAAATCCGCACGCCCAATATCGATGCCTTGGCCTCTGTCGGCGTTCGGTTCACCCAATTCGCAGTAAGTGCGACGTGTTCGCCGTCCCGTTCGATGTTGCTCAGCGGTACAGATAGCCACATCGCTGGACTTGGTAACATGGCTGAGTTCACAGCCGCGAATCAGAAGGGAAAGCCTGGGTACGAGGGTTTCCTCACCGATCGCGTTGCTACAGTCGCTTCGATACTGAAGGACGCCGGCTACAAAACTTACATGGCCGGGAAGTGGCACATGGGCGAGGAGCCAGAGCATTGGCCCGCGGCCCGCGGCTTCACGCGCGATCTCACACTTATCCCGGGCGGCGGCAGCCATTTCGACGACATGTGGGCGCGAAGGGCGAGCGGCAGCTCTATACGCAAAATGGAAAGATCATCCAGGCGCTTCGTCATGGGTTTCATTCGAGTGAAGATTATTCATCGGCAGTCATCAACGACATTGAAGAGAACCGCGGGGATGGCAAACCATTCTTTGCATATCTCGCATTTCAGGCTCCTCACGACCCCTTCCAGCTCCCTGCTGAATGGCTGGATAAATACAAAGGCCGCTACGATCAGGGCTATGACGTTACCCGCGCGGCTCGTTTAGATCGGATGACGAAGCTTGGCATCCTCGGTCAAAAGCCTACGGTTTTTCCGCGACTCGCGAATATTCCGGCTTGGGACACTCTATCCAATGATGAGCGACGGCAGTCGGCGCGCCGAATGGAGCTTTATGCAGCCATGGTCGAACACATGGATGCAAACATCGGAAAGGTCGTTGAGTATCTCAAAGCGAAAAACCTTTATGACAATACTCTCATAATCCTCCTATCTGACAACGGCCCCGAGGGCACTTTGTGGAACATGGGCGCGCCCTGGGACAACAGCAAGTTTGACGACTGGGGCAAGAAGGGTACCTTCATCCAATACGGCGCGGCTTGGGCTCAAGTCAGCGCAGGTCCGTTTCGCATGTTCAAAGGATTTCTCTCGGAAGGTGGCATTCGCGCTCCCCTAATTATCTCGGGACGTGGCGTCAATGGAAGCGGTCGGATTTCTGATGCTGTCACGCATGTCATGGATATTCCGGCAACGATCTTGAACGCCGCGAGCGTGGCGCACCCTGCCAAATACAACTGCAAAGAGGTCGCTCCGTTACAAGGGAAGTCTCTTTCTGCGATTCTGGATAACTCCCGCACCTCGGTTCGCGGTCAATCGGATTGGCTGGGCTGGGAGATCTTCGGTCACCGTGCCATTCGTCAGAACAATTGGAAATTGCTCTGGCTTTGTGAGCCGCACGGACCCGGTAAATGGCAGCTGTATGACCTGAAAGCTGATCCCGGCGAGATGAACGATCTCGCCACCGCCCAGCCAAAAATCAGGGATCAGTTGGTTCGACACTGGGCCGAGTATGAGAAGGCAAATAATGTAATTTTGCCAAATAGCTCGCCGGTCTGTGCGAAGGGGAAGTAAGCGCTGGCGAAATGACCTACATCTACAACATCGAGTGGATCCAGTGCTGGGCGGATAAGAAGGCCTATTTGAAGAAGCTGTGGAAGGTCGCAAGGCGGCCGTGTTGAAGAGCAGTCTGTCCGATTGAGAAGACTTGCGAAAGAACAGGGTGCAGACGCTCGGATGTTGCAGAGCCACCGAGACTAACCGCAGCCATTGATGGTGCAAGCATCAAGATCAAGATCAAGGGTAGACCTACTAGGGCTCTCACTTTGCATTTAAACTGGTACCAACATTAGCCTTTTGCTGCGTGGGAAACTTGCATTGCCTTAGTGGTCGCACGTTACTCAAAGGGTGCTACATGCCAAAGCGTGCGAAATGGCTCTTGTCTTCGACTCTCTTGATTTCGATATTTGTCTTTGGCACAGCGTTCGCCCCTTTCAGTTTGGCCAACGACGCCGCGACGCCGCCGGCCGTCAAGGAGGAAATGTGGGTACTTTCTTTGCCGATCCCCATGCTCGCATATGTCGCGCGGCCACTCGGCAACGGCCCATTTCCGCTTGTGGTCATGAACCACGGCGAGTCATCCGATGCCACCGCGCGAGGTTTCTTTCCAAAGGTCGAGTTTAAGGATGCGGCGCTTTGGTTCGCTCGTCGTGGCTATTTCGTAGTTTCTCCAATTCGCCCTGGCTTCGGAATCACCGCAGTCGATCTACCCAGCGAAGGACACCATAGCATCTATTTAGGCGACATCGGCAAATGTACCGATGTAAATTTCCGCGACCCAGGAATAGCCATCGCAACCAGCGTGCAATGGGTGATCGATTACATGATCAAAGAACGCATCGCGTTACCAAAGGGCGTCGTTGTGGTCGGGCAGTCCGGTGGTGGCTGGGGATCGCTTGCTCTTTCCAGCAAGAACCCAAACGCCGTGCGGGCCATCATCAATTTCGCTGGCGGTCGAGGTGGACACGTTGATGGCAAGCCGCATAACAATTGTGCGCCTGATAAACTGGTCGAAGCGGCTGGTGAGTTTGGCCGCGCCGCGAGAACTCCAACGCTTTGGATTTATACCCAGAATGATAGTTACTTCGGTCCCGCCTTATCCCAGCGAATGTACGATGCTTACAAAGGCGGAGGTGGCAATGTTGAATTCCACCTTCTGCCGGCATTCGGTGGCGATGGGCACTTCTTTGTGGATTCCCCCGATGCAATTCCGATCTGGGCACCAATTGTCACGCAGTTTCTGAACGCAAACAAATAAAAGGTGTCGAAACAAAGGGAGTTCGCATGGGCACACGAAGATTGCTGGACTTTTTCATCGGGGTTTTTGCTGGAGTCATTTTATTGGGATCACCGGCATCTGGACAACATGGGATGCCGCCCGGAGGCACTCTGAGCGTCGAGAAGATTCCTGAAACAAAAGCGTGGCCGCGTGGACAGCGTGAATTGACCAATGTGAATTATACCCCATGGCGCAAATTGTGCTTCGAGCAGTCCAATGCGAAAACAGTCTGCCGCACCACGATTAGCGCCAGCACGCAAGAAACCGGAACGGAAATAATTCGGATAGATCTTGTTCAGGACAAAGATGGTCCGGGCGCGCTCTTACAAGTCATCGTCCTGCCGGGGCAACTATTAATTGCTGGCGTTAGTTTCACCGTAGATGAAAACGAGACAATAAAGCTTCCGTTCAATTGGTGTTTTGCAAATGCATGCATAGCTGCGGTCCCAGTCGATCCTCGTTTTATTCAGACCTTGAAAACCGGTCGGAAGGTAAAGTTGGAGACAGTAGACCCAGCGCTATTGACAGTCACTGCAACACTCCCCCTCGATAAATTTGGGGGCGTAAACGAAGGGCCGGCGACACAGATGTTTGGGGAAAGTTTGGAAAGCAAATGAGTTGGCGAGGCGCGAAGCGCAAGCACTCTGTAGCGGGTGTTATTCCGCTAGACTCGATGCCGACTAAAGCCCGACAATTCCTTAGCCTTGTCTATTTTTTCGAGCGATGCAGACTGCTGTGGCGCGGTTCGACGTAGACTCCCGGCTTTAGTTTCCGACATGCGCTGTTCGCTATCGTGGTAACGGCCGCTGTCTGTGCCGCCGCATTCTTCGCGATCCACTTTGTGACCTTGCTGCATTGAGGAACGAATCCTGCCGCCCCGGCTTAAATCGGAGCCGGCCCCGATTCCACTGCCATCGAGGTCCGCCAACACAAGCGAGAGGCACATGACCGACGACAAATCCAAGGTTGGCCAGCAGGACCGCAGCCGCATCAATATGAATGAAGACTACGAGGTCAAATAATGGATCAATCACCTCGGGGTGAGCCGCGAAGAACTCGAAAAGGCCATCGGCAAAGTAGGCAACTCCGCCGCGGCGGTTCGGAAGGAATTGGGGAAATAGGTCAAGGCCAGACTAGCTCTCGATTTAGCGTTTTGGAGTAACTGCGTATGAGTAGGTCCGGTTGGACACCATCGATTGTGCCGAACGGCGTCGATCAGAATAGCTATCTCGTAGAGGATTGCCTTGGCCGTAACGGTTGCGTTTGGCGCGAAGCCGACAGCGAGCAGACCAATCTCGAGACGGTCATCACTGACCTGATGTCGGGGCAATATGGCGATTCGCAGCGTGTCATCGCGTTCAACACCGCCGAGGGTTGGTCGGAAGACGTCTCGGAGGATGTCGCCCGCGAGATTCAGCGCCGCTCAGATCTTGCGTCCGAGGATCCGTCGTCAACGTTGGATAGAACGATGCCAACGCCTATTCGTTCAATAACATCACGGCGAGACCGAATGCAGACGGATCGTTCACGATCCAGTTCGGCGGTTGCCAGAAGGAAACCGCGAACTGCCTTCCGATCATGGCGGGCTGGAACTATACCGTGAGACTATACCGACCTCGCAAGGAAATCATCGACGCAACTTGGAAATTCCCGGACGCCCAGCCGGCGAACTGAAGGGTCGGAGAAGGTCCGGTTGTGGCCCTTCTCGGAAGTCCGACAACGTCCGCTTTCGCGCCGCTGTTGGAGGACAAGCGGACATCACGCGCGCCTACTCTTAGCAGCAGATTTTATGAGTACGCACCCTAGCTTGCCGTAATATTTTACGTCGATGGTCTCCGCCGGCGATCGAAACCGGTCGTGCAGGACGCCATAGAGGCCGTGTTTTGGGCTGAAAAAGCTCGGGAGTCGCTCACGGTCGCGACCTCAGCGGTCGCGCGTGCGGTGCTGAAGCTGGCGCCCTAAGGGAGCAAGACTCGTCACTTGCCGGTGGCCGTTGCGAAGAGCCTTTAGTTCCCAGGATTTGAAGTCGGGCCCCTCCTTGGCAGGGCATCATAGAAAGGGCAGTGCGTGAAAGTACTTGTTGTTGAAGATGAGCTAATCCTCCTGATCTACGTGCAAGATGCCTTGGAGCGCGCTGGCCACGAAGTGTTTACGGCTTCGTCGGCTGATCAAGCGATCAAGATCCTCGATCGCCATCCTATCGAGATCCTGATGACCGACATCGATCTGCCGGGCTCAATGGACGGCTTAAAATTGGCTGCGGCGGTTCGCGATAGATGGCCTCCGGTAAACATCGTCGTGATGTCCGGAAATCAGACTCCGGCCGCGGATGAAATGCCCGCGAGGGCACGTTTCCTTTCAAAGCCAGCGCTGTCAGGGAACATTCTACACGCCGTGCGCCCTTGGTAACTACGCCTGCCGACGTCCCGGCTGATGGATTACCTCCGGCGCCAATCCGTGCTTTTCCCCGGTCATCTTACCCGGGCCGAGACGCGGTTCTTCGTTGCGGTGAATCGCTTGCGACATCGCCATATAGGCAAACATCACCGGATCGCGACTCGCTTGGCCTCGGAATATGCAAAGGCCGTGCTGCCTTCTGCCGATGTTCTGTGCAGTGCGAGGCAATCTGACCGACCTGCTCAAAGCTCAGCCCCTTGCATTGGGCGCCGTCGGATTGGCGATAGGTGCCGGCATCGCCGCGGCTTTGCCGAATACCGACATCGAAAAATCATACCTTCGCGAATCCAGCGAGACCTTGAGGAACAAGGCTTCCGAAATCGCAGACCAGCAGATCGAGAAGGCGACCACTGTTGCGACGGCTGTCGTCGAAACCGTGGCGGACGAAGCATGCAAGCAAGGTCTCACGATCGATGACGCGAAGGAGGCGATGGATGACCTTTCAGACAGGGTAGGCCGCGTGGTCGACGCGGCGGGAAAGAGTGTGTCGGAAGCCGCGGCGGTTCCTATAAGGAGTACGGCGCGACGATTGCAAGTCGGTCAATGGTCAAAACTGCCCAGAGCTGCACCGGCGGCATCGAGTGCGCGTCTTACCACGCCGAACGCCTTCTTCGAATCAGTTCTACTTGCGGGTATCTCATATCGTCCGATGAGCTTGGCACCGGTACATCCGTAAATCACGGGGGAGAAATCCGACGCGGGTTGGCATCGCACGGAATTCATCAATACCGGCATAGTTAATAACAGTCTCAGTGCTGGGCTTAGGCAATTCAAAAACCGGTTGGTGTTGGCTTAATTTCGGCTTTGGGTTTGCAAAAAAGACCTAGATGTTCAAGGTCTCGCGTCCTTGGAGTTGGAGTCTATGAACTGCAGGACTCCAAGTACGACAAGTGCAAGAACCGTAGCCAGAACTGCAATCTGCCAGAATCCTAAACCAACGGCTAAGCCGATGCAGCCCGCCAACCACATACCTGCGCCAGTCGTCAGGCCGTGAACTTCGCCTTTTGCGAAAAAGATGAGGCCCGCCGCCAGAAACGCGACACCGGCAGTTGTTGCTTCCACTAGACGGATTGGATCAATTCTAATCTCGTGTCCATCGAAGACGTCGACGTGAGTTATCTCGATAGTGAGAATTGCAATCGCGGCGGTCGATAAACATACAAGTATGTGAGTGCGGAGGCCCGCAGGGCGGTTACGCCATTCGCGCTCAATACCGACCAACGAGCCGAGTACGGCTGCTAGCATGAGTCGAGCAGCAATCACGCTGAACGGAAGCCATGTTGTATGGCCGAACCGGCCGAGAAAGTCATCCATACGGTGGAGAACGCCTGCGACCAATGTAATGTTCCCGAAATGACACGTGAACACGCTCGCGGGTCGAGGTGGATGGTGTTGTTTCTGTTGAGGGCGGTGGTCCTTGGCAGGTAGCCCAGCGGGACTACGTCGTCGACGCACTAGTCCTTGCGTTTGGAGGCGGCGATCTTGTCCCGGATGCGTACCGAGGTGACCTCCCGCGAACTGGCAAAAGATCGCAGCACGTTGAGGGTCAGACGTCCCATCGAGGTGGTGGTATTGAAGTGCTGGGACACGGACAAGAACGATACACCGGGGGAGTCGAACAGTTCGCCAATCTTGGCGGAGTCGGCCAGCGATCACGTTAGACGATCTACTTTATAGACGACAATGACATTCATTCCTGATGTCGGCCAGAAGTTGCTGGAGGGCAGGCCGGTCGGTTGAGCCGCCGGAGAAGCCGCCGTCGTCATAGCGCGTTCGAATCAATGGTCCAGCCGGCTGCGGATCTAGGCCTGCGCCGCATCGAATTGGGCATCTAGTGAGTTGAACTCCTGCTCTAGCCCCGGCGTCGGTCGAGACCGGGCATAGATAGCGCAACAAACGACTTGGCTGGGTGCAGCAGTAAAACGCGCTCATCGCGTTACAGGTGGTGGGGTCCTCGCACTATTGGTGTCCCGGTGTCGTCGACGATTGAACCTCGGTGGCACAGTCGGCGTTGACCAGGGGCGCATCCAACGCATGAATCACGAGAGCCGCATGGAGTCCATTGAAGCTTATCTGGAGCGGAAATACCGCGAAATCGGATTGATCAACGATTCTCTGAGAGAACCGCGACAGCTGTCTCGCCCACGTTCGGTGGAGGAAGTCATCGCGGCGAAGTTTCAACTGACCGCCGCATTGCGCGCGGACCATGAACTCCAGGACTGGAACGCGACCGAGACGGCTTGGTCAGCCGCGGCGCGGCCAAAGAGCGGGCAATTCGTATTTAGATACGATTACCAGCGTGCAGATCTACATGTTAGCGGGCCATCTTTCTATGGTTTAGAGTGCGACCGTGCGCGCGAAACGATCTATACATCCTCCGGAATGGCTGCAATTTCGGCGTTGCTGCTGGCGTCCCTGCCGATCTTTGCCAGAGCAGACGTTCTAGCGCTGCCTGGTTCTTACGGTGAAACGCTGGAGCTAGTGGAGCGCTTTGTCCCGAACCGTCAGATTGTTTCCCTGGCGCTGCCGCTCCCAGATTCGCTTGGCCGCGGTGATGCGCCCAGAATCTTTCTGCTGGATTCTTGCGTATCTGCCCGGGCGTTTGAGTCTGTCTTGCATTGTGACGGGTCTGCGCTTGATCTGCTGATGTTCGACACCACCTGCTTCTCTGGAAGCTCGGGGCGTATCCGGCGCGTTCTGCGCTGGGCGCGACGATACCGAATCCCGACCGTCTTGGTGCGCAGTCATAACAAGCTCGACACCCTGGGATCGGAATACGGGAGGCTCGGCTCTGCGGTTTTCGTCGATTGGCAAGAGGCGAGAGCAGACTCAAATCCCTCGGTTCTCGAACGTTTGGCTGAGGAAACCCGCAATGCCGTCCGGCTACTCGGGAGCGCGGCGCTGCCTGCGCATTTCCCGCCCTATGTCGGAAGCAAAAAATACTGGGCACTCACGAGGGGGCGCATCGCAGCCATCTTGTGCAATAGCCGCTTTGCGACCCGACGTTTTGCGCGCGAGCTCCCCATTCTTGCGGCCGAGCTCCACTTCGTTCATGGCCTCTATGTGACGCTCCGTTCCAGGCGACCGCTTGATGAGGTCGATGCTCGGCGAGTGGCCGAGGCCATGAGCGGCGAGTTGCGTAAGACTTATCCCATCCGACATGCCGGAAGTTTCGGTTTTGACTTCGCCGCGACCGAGTGGTTTCACGACGCCACTTCGGAGCAATACAGCGTTCGGGTGGCCGTGCCCGACTTGCCGACAGCGTTATGGAATGATCTCGTGACGGCGATCGGCAAGTGGTGGGTTCAAAACAATCGATAAGTCCGGCTGGCAACTTCGGGAACGACCCGCACCCTAGACTTCTGTAAAGGGTGTGGTGAGCGAGTCCAGCAGCAGGTAGCGAGTCCGTTTGAGCGGGTCCAAGGACGGAGGTTGCTGCCAAGCGACTTCCGCACGGTGCCGACTTCCGGCAAATTGAATGACGTTTGCGACTTTCGCCCTCCAACCCTAACCCGAGGCGCGCTAAATGCTGGTTGAAGGTCCGCGCGAGTAGAGCGAGGGGGTTATCGCAAAACCCCTCCACTCGCCTATCAGGCCGGCAACCGTGAAGGCATGCAGAGATCAGAGATGCTGATCGCGGATTGCGTGATCGGCGGCTTCCGCTATGCGGAAAGAAAGCTTCGGTAGGCTCTATAAGCGAGGCCGGAGCCCGGCTTTGATCACACCGTCGTCCTTGTGACCGAACTTTTTGATATCGCCGGCGCGTCCTCAAGGATGGCCGACATTGCATATTCTTCTTCCAAAGACGGCCGACCATTGGGTACGGAAGTCTAATACTGCCGGGATTTTCGGCGGTCGGTCGGCGCTTGATCGCATGACGTCCGGCAATGTCGCAGACCTCTATGTCGTCGCCAGTATCTGGATGCGCAGCGCGGTTGATGACGGACATCCCGATAGCAAAGATCGAATGGCGCCCCTGCTTCCGGATCGCGCCCGAGCCGGTTTCCACCCGTCAATCTCTTTGAAGCTGTCGCCGATCCTGCCGACCTTGAGGCAGTCTTTCAGATTGAGGCGATGACTAATGACAGGCTGCGCGAGGAGGCGGGGGACACTCTCCTCTTGGCACCCGAGGACAGAGTGTCCGGACCGGGTAGCACGTCGATTATGGCTGCGTTCGCCCACCTCAATCCGGACGGGGATCGCTTTACGAACGGAACGTATGGCGTTTTCTATGCCGGGCGTACGATCGAGAGGGCTATTGCCGAAACACGCTACCATCGCGTTCGCTTCCTGCAGGCAACCAGCGAGCCCGCTCTGGAAGGCGACATGCGGGTCTATGCCGTCGATCTTAATGCCGATCTGCATGACCTCCGAGCAATGTGCGAAAGTCATGCAGCCACTACCACCCAACAGCTATGCGGTGTCGGCGTCACGCTCGACACAAGCAGCACAAACACATGACAGTCGAGCTACGGGTCATCCAAGATCGACATTAATCGACGATGGCAACAGCTTCGCTCTCGACACTCCGGATCTCCAACGCCGCGAATGGCCGCGCGCTGCCGCCGAAGACTAAACTACAGTGGGTGCAGGTGCATCACGAATACACGGCTGCAACCCGGATCTGGCCTTCGTTGCGCAGGACCTGCAACGATACATCGGTGCCATGGCGGCGCAGCATCAGATCGACGGCCGAGTGGCCCAACCGCAGATTTCGCAGCGTCACCTCATCGAGGAACTGTGGAAGCCGCGGGTTACGCAGCAGGATCTCGTGCTGGTCCGGATCGAATTCGAGCCCAAGCGAAGCTTGGAGGAGCAGCAGCGGAGTGCCTGCCGCCCAGGCTTGTGGCGAACACGCGACCGGATAAAGCGTGGGTCCGCGCTCACGGCCGCGCTGGAAGCCGCAATAGAGCTCAGGCAGGCGCCGCAAATCCATGTAGCTTGCGGCATCGAACAGGCCCTTAAACACACGGTCGATCGCGTCCTTGTGCCCATAGCGCGCAAACCCTGCCGCGATGAGCGAGTTGTCGTGCGGCCAAACCGACCCGTTGTGATAGGACATCGGGTTGTAGCGGCGCTCCTCGCGCGCCACGGTACGAATGCCCCATCCGGAAAAGAAGGACGGCCGCATCAGGTCGCGCATCACGGCTGCGGCGCGCTCCGGTGCGGCGATGCCGCTGAACAGCACGTGACCGGCATTCGAAGTCCGAACGCGGCAAGGCTGCTTCTGGCCGTCGAGGGCGAGCGCGTAGGTTCCGATGTCATCGCACCAGAACGCGGATTCGAACTGGAGCGCGAGCCGGGTCGCCTGGGCATCCAGCGCGTCGCCTCGCGCGTGCTTGCCAAGCCGGCGTGCGGCGCGCGCCACCAGGCGCTTTGCCGCGAAGACATAGCCCTGCACCTCGCAAAGGGCGATGGGGCCGCGCGCAAGCGAACCGTCGGCGTGGAAAATCGCGTCTTGGGAATCCTTCCAGCCCTGATTGACCAGACCCATGTCGTCGGCGCGCTGATATTCGACGAAGCCGTCACGGTCGGAGTCACCCGGCCCGTCGATCCAGCCCAGCGCCGCTTCGATATAGGGCCACAATTCGTGCAGGGTTTCGACGTCGCCGGTGTGCTCGGTATAGAGCCCCGCCAGCATGACGAACAGCGGTGTCGCATCCACGCTGCCATAATAGAGGCCGAACGGAATCTCGTGCAGCGCGGCCATCTCACCGTTGCGCATTTCGTGGAGAATTTTCCCGGGCTCGGCGTCGGCGCGGGTATCGAACTGCTTCGCCTGGTGAGCGGCTAGCCGTCGGAGCACACCCTTGGCGATACGGGGATCGCACCAGAGCATCTGCAAGGCGGTGACGATTCCGTCGCGACCGAACGTAGTCGAATACCACGGAATGCCGGCATAAGGATAAGGACCTTCAGCCGTCGTTGTCGTGAGCATGGCGAGGTCTGCCATGGATCGGCATAACACCTCGTTGAAGATGGTGTTGGAAGTGGTGACGGTTGCCATGCCGCGACTTGCGGTCTTGTGCTCCTGGAATGCCGCTCGCAAGCCCTTTCGAAAGGGAACCGAATGGTGGTCAACGCTATTGTTGGTGCAGTCCACCGTGACGAAAATCGAGTAGCTGCCGCGCGGCGGCAAACTAAATTCATAAGAAGCGGTCGCGGAAGAGAGTTGCGTTGGCGATGGCTCGAATAGAAGCGCGGTATGCCGCCGTTTGTCGTCGAGCCCCCGGTTGATCAATGTAACCTTGGCATTCCCGGAAACCTCCGAGATCGTTACGCCTCGCCGCGCGCGCTGCAAGCCGCGCACCTCGAACAGGTCTGCGAAATCGCTGGAGAAGTCGAACGTCAGCGGGACATTGATCTCGCGGTCGGAGTGGTTCTGCAATCGAAGCCGATGATAAACCGCACCTCGCCAGACAAACAGCGTGCGAACGATATGCAGCATATCCTTCGGCAGGATGAGATTGCCATTGAGGTAAATATCCGGGTTGGTCAGGTCGACGGTCAAGATGGAATTGTCGTCGCGGACATTCGAGCCCAGCAACAACAGTTGCATTCCGTCCAGCAGCATCTCGAGGCGCGAAAGGTGGCGGGTGTCCTGAAAGAAGATGCCGTCAGGTCCGCCCGCCGTCGCTCCGATGTCGGCATGACTATCCAGCACCGCGAAACAGTCGCCGTATTTGAGCGTGCGGCGCGGACGGGTGGAGGACCCGGTCGCCGGGATGTAGAAAGGTGTCTCCGGAAGTTCTTCGAACAGCGTGGCAGTGGTCTGTTGCTTAAACAAGGCTAGACCTCAGGATGTTCGTATCGAGTCCGCCTACCGGATGAGGCGCGACATCCCCCCTTATGTTGTCAGGGGTATGCGATGCGTCGATCAGCGAGCGATAAACCGCGATATAGTCCTCGGCCATGCGTGTCGCGGTGAAACGCTGCTCGAAGCGCTGGCGCACTTTTTTCCGGTCGAGCGCCATGACTTGCGGCAAGGCCGCGATCGCTTCGTCGACGGTATCTACCATGATGCCGGTAACACCATTGTCAATGATTTCCGGCGCCGACCCGCGCCGAAACGCCAGGACCGGCGTGCCGCATGCCATCGCCTCGATCATGGAGAGGCCGAACGGTTCCGGCCAGTCGATGGGAAAGATGAGTGCGCGCGCATCGCTGAGGAACCGGGTTTTCCGCTGCTCGTTGATCTCGCCGATGAACTCGACGCCGGGTTGATGAAGCAGCGGCTCGATCTGGCTTCGGAAGTAAGCCTCGTCGGTGCGGTCCACCTTGGCCGCGATCTTGAGCGTTATGCCGAGGGCGCGGGCGATCCGGATCGCACGATCCGGACGCTTTTCCGGCGAGATGCGGCCGAGGAAAGCAACATAGTCGCCACCCGGTCCGGCCACGGGGCGATGAAGGTTGATCGGAATGCCGTGATAGATCGTCGCTGCGAAATTTGCACGCGGGACGGGACGGCGCTGATCGTTCGAAATCGATATCAGCGGCATATCGTCGAACCCCAGATAGAGCGGCAGCAAATCCGGGAGATCCTGCCTCCCATGCAACGTCGTGATCGTGCGGGTCGCTATCGGTCGGAACAGCGGGAAGTGAAACTGGTCGATGTGGAAATGCAGGACGTCGAACTCGCTGGCGATGCGCCTCACGCGATCAAGCATGAGCATGTAATAGGGAATCGTGTCGCGGACATTGACATCGAGCCGCAATGCGTGCGGAACGCAGGGCACGAGTTCGGCTGCCGTGATCGAATCGCCGCTCGCAAACAAGGTCACATCGTGACCGAGCGCAACCAGTTCATCGCTGAGATAGGAAACGATTCGCTCGGTTCCACCGTAAAGACGGGGAGGCACGCTCTCCATCAAGGGCGCAATCTGGGCAATTTTCATTGGGAGCTTTCCATCCGGCCAGAAAACTCAACCGTCGTACCCGATTACGGTTCCATCGAACTATCGCACCTGTTCGTGATCCGCCATGCTTGACGCACTTGACGCAGGGCAGACTCGGACCTCTCTTTTCTCCCGACACTGAATTCGCATCGGCACGGCCCTGGGACTTGTGGTGTACGGGCGACAGGTCGGGCGGAGGCGTGAACAAGCCTCCCGCTTTGCGCAAGATGCGATCGTTGCTCACATGCTGGGGGGCTCGTTTTTGGCAGAACGAAAGTCAGCTTGTCTCGATCGCAACTTATGCAGCAAGCATATCAGTGCGGTGTCGGTTGATCGCTGACCCTTCCCTTTCATCAGGGCCAGTGCGGCGAATCCTTCACGCCGTAGTTGCTGCTCCCATTCAATTGCTGCAAAGAATGCATTGATTTCAATCTGCCCAGCATTTACTGCCTCGCAGTAGTGCACGTCACCTGTCTGAAGTTTAATGAATCCGACGCATCTTTGCCAAGCTTCGGCAATGCCGCGAACACACGGACCCGGTACATGTGATTATCCGAAAATGGAGAAAGCAATGAATATCTTCGCCCCAGAGCAGATTACCAAAATGAAAGCCGCTCTTGCGCAAGCCACTGAGAGCACAATGCCGGACACTGCGACCCAGGCATTGATGGCCGAATGCATCTTGCAATCTGCTGCGAGCGGGGTTCGATCACAAGAAGAGTTTCGCAATGTAGCCGCCGAAGCGGCCAAGAACAAAGCCACGTAGCGGTTGAAGTTTGACTGAGTGTTCAATCTTGAGGCGCGCTCAGGCGGGTACCGATCGAAAACCAATAAAGTCTGCTACGAAGTGAATTTGAGTGCGGGGGCATGGAGCCGGGTCTCTCGATTGATGTGGCGCACTAGGTGGCGATCACGTGTCAGTCGACTTATCTTCCCAATATCCGCTTCAATGTCGTTCTCGACATCGCGCTTAAAGGAGAAAAATTTAACTCGAGCGGATATCTATGTAACGCAGACATTTCATTTGATTACGAAAAAACGATCAAAGCCGCTCATAGAGTTCGGCCAAGCAAATCATTGGATCAAGTGCCCCCGGCATGAATTCACCCGCCGGTTGTTGTTATTGTTGTACTCCGTGACGTAGCGGTTCGCGAATGCGTCCGGCATGCCCTTCCTTTAAATAAAAGCATGCCATCCGAGCCGGCGCGGGCCTGCTAGGCGGCGGTGATAATGCAACAGAGAGCGTGGCTGCGATCGCAAGGGCGTTTAAGCCGTAGCATGGGCGCGATACTGACTAATGGTCCTCCCTCGGCTTGGCCGACTCCGGCAAACCTCTCAGCGGCCGCGCTGAGGGCATCGGCATGCTGATCGTGAGGATCAAAGCGAGCAATGAAACAGATTTCGACCGCGCATGGTCGCGGGGCATCCGATCCAGCCTAGACCGGTGATCACCACAACCAGACCCGCTATGTGCCAAAGGGGCATTCGTGAAGCCGCCAGCTTGGAGGGGTTTGACTTAACGACATTCCGCTTCCGTTGGGAAGTTAAAGGTGCACCTATTCAAACTCTGCACCGGGGCTACCCGACTAACATGGTGGAATGGAACGAACCCGTCGCATCGGGATTTCTTTAATCCTTGGGGCCCCGGCGCGAGGAACCAACGATGCCTATCGGGAGCTCGCTAGAGCTCAAAGAGATCCTCCGGTTAGAGCGGCGCATCGATGAGTTGACGGCAGCGGAGCGTCAATTGCAATTGCTCATCGAGTTGCTCCGTGATTTCCGTCCCGTGGTCTTGAAGAGAAGCCCGTCCAGCGGCAGCCTACCGTGCGATCGGATAGGGGGACGTGCCGGTCGCACCGTCCAAGCGCGCCGCTGAGCGCCACTGCTGGGTCGTTAATTCACGGGGTCGGGCGCGATGATACAGATCAAGTCCACGAGGCGATTTGGTCCCGCGACATGGCCAATCAAACTCCCGACCGACATGAAAAGGTTGCGGGCGGCGGCGTCGAACGCCTCGATGCCCTGTTTATCGTGAATGCGGCAAAGCGCTAGAACGGCGTCCTCGGTGATGGGCGAGAGCTGCGGCATGACGTCGGTCCACTCCGATTGAGGATCATCAGCCCGCGACGACTGGCACAACCGGGAGAGCGCCGCAAGTCGCATTCTAGGATTATGGGAATTCAAATTATGGCTGAGCCGCAGCCTTTACTTTCATCGGAATGCAAGTGAGCTAGACGCTTGACACCGAGCGCAAGTTTGACGCGCTTGCGGTTGGACACGGGGCGAGAGTCTGAATTGACATCGAGCGCAAGGGGCGGCCCAGCACTGCATTGCGTCAATCGTGTCACCACCGTGTTCGGAACCTTCTGGTTTTCGCAGGGTTGGCTTTAGCTAGTTAAACAAGGGAGGTCAGTATGAAGAAGCTTATCGTTTGTGGTTCCCTCGCCGTGTTCGCTCTCGGTATGCAGGCTGCTAGCGCTGCGGAATATTACATCGTTCGAGATACAACGACGAAGAAGTGCACGGTTGTTGAAACCAAGCCGACGACAACCACGACCACGGTTGTTGGCGACACCGTTTTCAAGACGAAGAGCGAAGCCGAAGCTGGCATAAAGACCACCAAAGTTTGCACCGAGCAGTGATCGCTTCGAGACGTTTGCAGTCCGTCGTTAGGATGCCGATCGGAAGGGCCGCCCAGAATCAGTTCTGGGCGGCAATTTTTTTCGATGATTGTCTTTCTGCAATCAGGATTGGTTCCGCACGGAAACTTCATAAGATTTCATACGTTGGCCAATGTCAGCAACGAAGGAGCGTCAAATGATGAAATCAGCCCTAGCCCTCTTGGCCACTGCGGCCATGCTTTTCGCCGTTCCCGCCATGGCACAACAGACCACTGCGCCGGGTCAACGAATGCAAGAGAAAGGCAGTGTGAAGGGAACAACCGGCGCGTCAGGGTACGCGCCCGGACAAAAGATGCAGAAGAAGGGTTCCGTCAAAGGGACGACTGGGGCGTCGGGCTATGCGCCCGGTCACGCCGACGACACCAAGTCCGGCATCAAGACGCGCTAAATACTTTAGCGCCGCAGCGGGCCTCAGCATAATCCGCTGAGGCCCTTTTCTTGGCCGCGACAAACCACCACCGCCGGACCTGTCCAATTGGATGGGTTTTTCTAACTCTGCAGCAAGGCTGCGCGGTTACCTCAGTGGTAGGATATCGCGATGCGGAAATCGAAAGATCAGGGCGGGCGTGAATACGAACGGATGGATTTTCGCCGACCGGCCTTCGTCGTTCTTCAGCCTAACGGCCCATGGCTGGAGTGTATGGTCCTCGATATCTCATCAGGCGGAGCGCGTCTTGAAGTTGGGGCCGCCCCGTTCCGAAAATGTTCATGTTGATCTTGACGCGGAACGGAGCGGTGCGCCGCACATGCCTCACCACGGGGCGGAACGGTCCGGTGCTGGACGCGCGCTTTGTTAGTCTAAAGGAGATTCGACGCGCTCTGACGCTGCAAGAGGACGTTGATCCGCGGACGCAAAAAATGCCGAGTTCATATGAGGCGGTGGACTAGCCGGAAAGCGCGCCGCTGTCCCGCGCAGCGATACTTCGTAGTCGCTAGAAAATGTTCACGTCTTTTATCCAAGTCGCTTGCCGGTTAGCTTGCTGATCAGGTGCGCCTTGCCGCATTCGGGGCAGTCTGCCGGATCATAGGCGTGCGGGTCGCAACAATGGATCGACTCGCGCTTTACACCGACGCGATTAAAGATGCCGCGCGGAAAGAACAACGCTTGCTGCCAGCACATATTGCCGCAGCCGCTTGAGTTGTGACGTTTCGTTACTAGATACTATTCATGCTCTAGCCCTTATCTTCCAGCGACTGTCGACTAGCCGAAGACATAGAGCATAATCCATAGCTCCGAGAAGACGAACGCTGTCACGATGCTTGTTAGCGTCGATACGGCGCAAGATCATGCGAGGTGTAGTGATGATGTTGATCAGCGTGGGCGCAATCCTCCTAGCTTGGGCGGCCTTTATATGGTTCTACGACCCCGATGATCTTCGGCGCGCGCGCCCATATCGCTTGACGTCACGGTCGCGCCGTGAGCCACCGTATTACTAGGAGTTAAATCATGATTAGTGGATCGCAGTGCCGCGCGGCTCGCGCGCTCGTGGAAATCTCGCGCCCAATGCTTTCGAGGCGTTCAGGAGTCGATCTTCGCGTCATCGAACACTTTGAGAATATGACAGGGCGCCCGAAGATGTATGAGATTGAGGAGATCAGGAACGCTCTGGAAGAGCTTGGGGCATTCTTCATTCCCGAGAACGGGTCAGGGTGTGGTGTGCGCTTGAAGTTTAGCGACATCGAGGCAGCGCAGATTGCGCGCCTAGAGTGCGAAGGCGGCATCGTTGCCAATGATCGCGTGCCATGAGTAAAATGTCGCTCATCAGATGAGCGACGCGGCAGATCACGGATGTACTGACTGCTGCAAAGTCCCGCCAGTGATGGCGGGACTTTTTCATGCAAGGTCATCCGCCGACTCGCGACACGCCTCTGGCGACGCTGATCATCGAAGCTAGAGCACGAGCTGGCGGACAGAAAACGGGGCGACCTAAACAAGCGGGCGGATGTACCTCGCCAACGGATTGCCGGACGGTCAAAATCGAGTTCACATGCGGCGGCTAACCGCGCGGATTGAGCAGGTGTGACGGATAACGTGTCACAATTGCTGTCTGCACCGCGACGTTTTTTCCGAAACTCGTTTCATTGCTTCTTAATTGAGGAATTTCTGAGCTGGTTGACTTGGGCTTTGATGATCGGATGATGGTCCATCACGCCCCGGTCCGCTTTCTTGGATTGCATCCGTTTCGCGCCATCCCGGTCGCGATCCTGACGTCGCGTGGTACGATACGAACGCGCAAGCAGCCGGGAATTGGGGTCAACGGTATCAGCCCGGCGGGCCTGCTTTGTGGATTGAATGGGGCCTCGTTACGGTCGGCCTTCACTGCATCGCGGGCGGCTGCGGACACTATGCCAAGGCTGAGCTTGTCGATCTCCCGCAGGACCGAACGTGGACCGACATTGGTCAGCGTCTGATTTGCGAGGCATGTGGCGCGGTCGGATCAGTCAGTATTGAGCCGCATTGGCACACCAGGTCGAAGCGATGGCGTTGATAACGCTACGAGGGGCAGGTGAGCCATGTGCAACCTCTATTCGATGACCAAAAATCAGGACGCCATTCGCCGCCTCTTCAAGGTCACGCGGGACGACACCGGCAATCTGCCATCGTTCCCGGCGATCTTTCCGGACAATGAAGCGCCGGTGATCCACGCGGCGGGTGGCGAGCGCGAACTGACGATGATGCGCTGGGGCTTCCCGCCGCCACCGAAGGGCTATCTGCCGGTGACCAATATCCGGAACGTGTCGAGCCCATTCTGGCGATCATGGATGAAACCGCAGTATCGATGCTTGGTGCCTGCGACCAGCTTTGCGGAATACGCGCCGCGACCCGATCCGGCGACCGGCAAAAAAGATATCGTCTGGTTTGCGCTTGATCGATCGCGCCTGCTGTTTACCTTCGCAGGGCTGTGGCGACCGTGGACCGGTGCGCGCGGCACCAAGTCCAAGCCGGTCCAAGGCGACCATCTGCTGTTTTCGTTTCTCACCACCGAGCCGAATGCCGTCGTCAAACCGGTCCATCCGAAGGCGATGCCGGTGATCTTGATGGAGGACGATTGGGAAACCTGGCTCACGGCCGATGCGCCGGACGCGTTGAAGCTGCAGCAGCCATGGCCGGATGATGAATTGATGATCGTGGCGCGCGGCACCGACAAGAAAGACGGCGATGATCTGCCGCCACCCGAAGATGAATACGGCGGCGGCGATATCGCCTCGCTCCAAGCTGAGCCGTCAACCGATGACGATCGGCCGCTCGATTAGCTCAGAAGAAAACCGGGCAACACTCTTGGGGGGAGTGTCACCCGGCACAACCGATACTTTTAGCGGTGCACGAGTTAATGATCACAATGAGCGAACGTTCCAGCCCTGCAACTTTTTCGACCAATGCGAGTTGTATTCTGCGTGCAAGGAGGCGTGCATATGCAGACGGCAATCGAAAAAGTGATGGAAACTTTCTGCATGATGCGCCCGTTAACCGCATCGCAGACGGCCAGCGTCCGAGCCGATCTCGCTAAATTTCTCGCCAAGCAACCCGAGAGCGATGAGCACGACCTGACCATCGCGGGGCTACGTTACTTACGGCGGACGACCGCGCTCCCGCTGCGCAAAGCGCCCTCGCGCCGTTGGAAGTGATGATGCCCCTCGCAAGATACTTCGCGGTCGTAGGTTCGCTATTGGCTATCGGTCTGTGGTTTAGCGCTAGCTATGTTGAACCCTCACCGTCGCTGCCGGAGTCGAGCTTGGAAAGCACACTTCGCTCGATGGCTAGCCGATCGGACCGGACCCCGCGTTAGATCGGTCGGTGAAAAGTTTATCGTTCGTAGTCGATCGAAAAAGTAGATAGACAGAATGTGAGTGGTCAGGAACAAGGCGAAAGAGCGCGACATGAGTGATCGACCATACGCCCGCCTTGAAATCGGACGCGCGCTGTTCGCCATTGGTGTGACCCTCATCGTATTCGGGGCGACCTATTTCGCCATTCGGTATTTTGTCTGGTGACGCGCCTTGCGTTCCGCGGATGTCCAAAATCAACTTAATCGTTTGATTGCGGGCGGATGTCCTTCGCCAACGACACGGTAGCCCCGGCCGCAAGGTCCGGACTTTTCGCATGTTCAACAACCATCATCAGCCTTTGTGGTTGCCCCCTTTGCGCCCTCCGCCTGCTGAGCAGCAGTAGGTTGCCCTTCCGTCTGCTTTTGTACGTCTTGCGGGGAGGTGGCTCCGCCTGCTGTAGCGCGGTTCATGGTGCTGGTTGGTGGGTGCTCGGGCGTTGATGCCGAGCCCGTCGTCATCTGTCCGGTGTGGCCGGGGGTCGGTCCAGAGCCTGCATCCTTGGCGGTAGTGGCGTTGCAGGGCCCAGCTTCCGCAATACCTGCATTCAAAGCGATCGCTATGCATCCGATAACAATGAAAGGTGTACTTCGCATTTTATCCTCCTGCAGATATTCTTCTCATCAACAGGATGTTTCTCGCCGCGTTCCGACGGCACCGTTCACGGTTTATGTCGGCGGGGAACAAAGCGCGCTTGTCGAACTTGAATCCGGTAGTGTTGCGTTCCCGGAGTACCCCATGGCCCCGCGCGCCAATTGGAAGGGCTACCTGCGTCTGTCCCTCGTTAGTTGTCCGGTCGCTCTGTATCCGGCGACGTCCGATGCGGAAAAGATCACTTTCAATCAGATCAACCGGAAAACCGGCCACCGCATCAAATACCTCAAGGTCGATGCCGAGACCGGCGACGAGGTTGACGCCGACGACATCATGAAGGGCTACAAGGTCGATACGGATACCTATATCGAGATCGGAAAAGACGATCTTGAAGGCATCGCGCTTGAAAGCACGCGCACTATCGACATCGACGAATTCGTCCCGAAATCCGAAATCGATCCGCGCTACCTGATCCGGCCATACTACCTGACGCCCGACGGCAAGGTGGGCCACGATGCTTATGCGGTGATCCGCGAGACCATCCGCAGCATGAACATGGTGGCGATCGGTAGGCTTGTGCTGACCAATCGTGAGCACATCATCGCACTTGAACCGCTCGACAAGGGCCTCATGGGCACGCTGCTGCGCTATCCCTACGAGGTGCGCGATCAGGGCGAATACTTCGACGATATTCGGGATGTGAAGATCACCAAGGACATGCTCGATCTGGCCAAGCATATCGTCCAGCAGAAGACCGCCGACTTTGAGCCCGGCAAGTTCGAAGATCGATATGAGACGGCCTTGACCGAGTTAATCAATCAGAAGCGCAACGGCCGCACCATCGCTGCCAAACCGCGACCGCGCGGCGACAACGTAGTCGATTTGATGGATGCACTTAAGCGCAGTCTTGCGGGGGAGAGGAAGGGCGCCGCGCCGCCAAAAGCCGCCAAGGGTAAACGCCGCAAAACCGCGCCGGGCCAAAAGGAGATGCTGTTGCCGATCGCGGGCTCAGGCAGTGCTGCGAAGGATCAGGCCAAAAAGCCGGGTAAGTCCACCGGGCGGCAGCGGAAGGCGGGATAGGCCATGGCCGGGAAGCTGGTCGCACTCGATGACGATACGCTGCACCGGCTGCAGGAGCTTGGCCGCAATCGCATGGCGACGTTTCAGGAGCTTGCCGACGAGGCTTTCGCCGATCTGCTCAAGAAACATAACGTGCCGATCGATCTCAAGGATGCTTTACGGAAAAGCGTCAAGGCGGCTGAGCGTGCTTCCGCACCGCCGAAGCCCCATCCGCGTCGCGCCCGACGGCCGCGCCATGGTGGCAACCAATGAAACGCCCTCGTGGTCTGGCTGACAGGATGCGCGGCCGACGCTATCGGCAGAAACTCGGTGACGGCTTCAGTCGTGAGACCTTCACACTGCCGCTCGAAGAGGCGCGGCAAAAGGCAAGGGAGCTACTCGACCGCTATCCGGCTGCAGCCTACATGACGCAAGTTGAGAGCTGGCGCGAATTACCGGATGGTCAAATCGAGTTCACCATGCGGCGGTTGCCGAACGCCGATTGAGTTACCGCTGGAACTTACTCATCCTGCCGAAGTTAGAGTTTCGGCCGCGTAGGAGTAACGTTTATGCGTAAGCCATGGACCCCTTCGATCGTCCCGGCAGACGGCAACGATCAAACGGTTTACCTTGTGCTCGATTGCCTTGGCCGAAATGGCTGTGTGTGGCGCGAAACCGACGCCGGGCACGCTGATCTTGAGACGGTCATCAGCGATCTGATGACCGGCCACTACAGCGACCCGAACCGCGTGGTGGCCTTCAATACCGCCGAGCATTGGTCGCGGGATGTCTCCGAGGATGTGGCGCTGGAAATCGAACGCCGCGCCGATTTGGCCAACGAAGATATCTCATCAACACTCGATGATTTTATGGACCGCTTTCGCCGCAATGATCATCAGTTCACGTTGAGGCTGGCATCGCCATGAGCTTGCGTGGTTTACGGTATCGTCGATTGGCGCTGGCGGCACGTGACCCGGACACTGCGCGATTGCTACTGCGGCTCGCCGATGAGGCCGATCGCGAGGGGGCCAGTCACCGCTGACCGGGTTGGTGAGCAATCTGCGCGACTATGCTGGCGAGGTTTCTTCCCATTCAGCGGATAGCGGTGCGTCGATTTCGCAAACAATTCCGGTTGGGTCAAAAGTGATTTGAGCCTTGCCTTGAAGTTCGCCGGCCAGCACCCGCTCGATCAACTGCGAACCGAACCCTTTTCGGCTTGGCGGCCTCACTTCCGGGCCATTCTGCTCCTGCCAACGGAAGATGAGCCCGGTAGAGCTATCATGTTTGATGCTCCACTTGATAAACACTCGCCCGGTGGGGACCGAAAGCGCGCCGTATTTGGCGGCGTTGGTCGCCAATTCATGGAGCGCCAGTCTGAGCGCCAAGGCGGATTTTGGTGAAAGCCGCAGGTCCGGCCCGTCGGTTTCAAATCGTTGGCGTCCGTGCATGGTCAGCAGTTGAGCAACGACGTCCTTCAGCTTCGCACTCTCCCAATTGTCCCGGGTGATTAGGTCGTGGCCGTTCGACAACGCCAGCAGACGCGCCTCGAACTTTCGGAAATCGTCACTCTCGCTTCCATGGCCCCGAAAGCTCTGCCGCGCGATCGCCAGCACGGTCGAAAGATTGTTCTTCAGCCTGTGCTTCATTTCACGCAGCAGTGTGTCGTTGAGCCGTTCGGCTGCCTTGCGCTCGCTGATGTCGCGGGCGATTTTCGAGGCGCCGATGACATGGCCGTCACTGTTCCTGATCGGCGAAACCGTGAGGGATATGTCGGCTAGACTGCCGTCTTTCCTTCGCCGAATTGTCTCGAAATGCTCAACGCGCTCGCCGTTGCGAATCCGCGCCAGTATATCAGGTTCTTCGTCCTGGCGATCGTCCGGGATCAATAGCGTGAGGGACTTGCCGATAACCTCTTGCGCCGAATAGCCGAAAAGCCGTTGGGCGCCGATGTTCCAGCTTGTGATGATTCCATCGAGGTTCTTGCTGATGATCGCATCGTCGGACGATTCGACGATCGCGGCGAGTCGTGCGCTCGCCAGCTCCGCTCGTTTGCGGTCACTGATGTCAACCGCGACGCCCGGCATTCGCCAGGGCTTCCCGGTCTCGTCGTAAAGACACTGGCCGTGGACATCGAGCCACTGGATTTTCCCGTCTCGGTTTACGACACGATATTCGAGAATGCATTTTTCGCCTGTTACAATCGCCTGCTGAATTGCGTCGCTCACTCGCTTAACGTCGTCCGGATGAATACTGGCGAGATAGTCGGCGAGGGGAGCACCGTTCTCACCCTTCTGCGGGTCCAACGAGAACATCGCCGCAAAGCGAGCATCGGAATAGACCGTATCCGTACGCAGGTCCGTATCGAACGTCCCGATCATGCCCGCAGCTTGGAGTGCGTAGGAGAGGCGTTCTTCCGTCTGCGCCAATGCCTGTTCGGCGGCAATCCGCTGTGTTGTTTCCTCGACGATGCACAGCACGCCGTCGACGGTGCCGGAAGCGTCGTGGACCGGTGAGTAGGAGATATTGAAGTAAGCCGTTTCCGGATAACCGCGCCGCTCGATGTAGAAGGGGCGGTCCTTGGCGGATACCGTTTCGCCCGTGATTAGGACCTGCTTCAGCAGCGGTTCAAGGTCATCCCACAACTCGGCCCAATTTTCCCGCGCCGGACGTCCGAGCGCCCTGGGATGCTTGTCGCCGATGCTCGGCCTGTAGGTGTCGTTGTACAGGGCGACGAAGTCCGGACCCCAAAACAGCACGATCTGTGCTTTTGCAGGCAGCATTAGCCCGACAGCAGACTTCAGATGCGCAGGCCATTCCGCGATGGGCCCCAGGCTGGTCTTGGACCAGTCGAGTGCTCGAATGAGTTCTCCCATTTCGCCACCGCGAAATGGGAAGGTCGCGCTACTGCTTCCCGGGCTTTCCCGATTTTTGTTGGGCACGGCTTGCAACGGTCTCAATTGGATGGCGGCAACTTTACATGATTACTGCCAGATTGAAACGCCGAAGCGGGACCGTTTAGCTTTTCCACGCCGGCGCCTTACGCGCTTGAGGAACGAGATCATCCCAAAAGCTCTAGATGAGGGTGATGGCCGGCAATCTCGCTATTGCGAGATTGCGTCTTGGCGGGAGCTGTCATCATCGCGTTCCGGGAACCGGAAATCGGGTGGATCTCAATGGCGAGGAGAACGAGATGCAGAGCAACTTCTGAATGACAGCAACTGTCAACGGACGTTTGTCGTCATTCCGGCGATGAAGTGCAGACCCATGGAAACGTTCATCGAGGCCAAAGGCATCAGTGCGGCGCCACTCCCCGCGATCGGTATGTTCAGCGATGTCTGCCGCATCTGTTGCCGACGGTAGTGGTGATCCTCACCTTCAATGGATGGTGGACGGCGGCATCGGCATCGTTACCAAGGCGGTGGAGGCCATGGGCCTGCCGCCGATCAACTGGTTCGAAAGCCCCGGCGCGGCTACCAGCCCGCAGCTTAAATGTGGAATCGCCAAAAACGGGATTCCACAGAGTTTGCGCTTCGGCCGGTGGGTATGCGCAACTTCCTGGCGGCTGTTCTTCTAGGGTTAGGGCTTTTAAGCCTTTGAATAACCTCTCTTTACCCAGTGCCAACTGCGGCTACTTGGACTAGATTCTCCAGCGCGGTATGTGCCGTTAAAAGAACTTTAAGCACTATTAGGTTGCTTTGAAAGCACGCATCTTGAAATTCCCTCGGGATCATATTATATGCTTTAAAAAGCACCATAACCATTTTAAGGTGTTTTTGAAGGCACATGGCGAACAAGAATCCACTCTTACAATCTCCGCCCTATCCAGTCGAACAGGCCCTCAAGCGTCTGGGCGAGAACCTGCGCGTCGCCCGCATCCGGCGCGAACTCACGATCAAAGAGGCCGCCGAGAAAATTGGGACCGGGCGCCGCGCCGTCATGGAGGCTGAGAAGGGAAAGGCTTCAACAGCCTCAGGCGTCTACGCCGCTTTGCTGTGGGCTTATGACCTACTTGGCCCCTTAAGCAATCTCGCCAATCCGGCGACCGACGAACAAGGGCTGATGCTGGCGTCGGCCAAGGAGAAGACACGCGTGCGCAAGAGTAAGGGGTTGAGCGGTGATTTCTAAACCTTCTACCACCGAATGTTTCGTCTACATTACCCTGCCTGGCGAAACGTCGGCGGTGACGGCGGGGAAGTTCGTGTTGAGCAACGACGCGCTCGGGCGGTTCGTCTACCGCAGCAAATATCTCGAAGATCCGCGCGCGGTTGAAATCGATCCTGTCGAACTCAAGTTATCCAAGCGCACCTACGAAACCGCCTTGCTCAATGGCGTGTTCGGGGCGCTGCGTGACGCCGGACCCGACTACTGGGGCCGGCGCGTCATCGAAAAGCACGCAGGCAAGGCGCAACTCGGCGAACTCGATTACTTGCTGGAATCAGCAGACGACCGTGCGGGCGCGCTCGGCTTCGGACTCAATACCGAGCCTCCCTCGCCCAAACGCAAATTCAACCAGGTGATCGATCTGGAGAAACTGCAAACGTTGGCGGATGCTTTGGTCAAGGACGACCTGCCCAACGACCCGCAGGCGCAGCAGGTGCAGGATCTGATGCTGCTCGGCACTTCGATGGGCGGAGCGCGTCCCAAGGCCGTCGTGCAGGCCGACGGCGCGCTGTGGGTGGCTAAATTTAACCGGGCGGACGATCGCTGGAACAACACGCGCGTCGAGTTTGCCATGCTGCGACTCGCTCGCGAATGCGGCCTCGCTACAGCCGAAAGCCGCATTGAGACGGTGGGCGGCAAGGATGTTCTTCTCGTCAAACGCTTCGACCGGGAGAGGACAAACAAAGGCTACACACGCGCGCGCATGGTCAGTGGTCTGACCATTCTGCGCTCTGACGAAGCACCGGAGGCGCGCCAGAACTGGTCCTATATTATTATGGTCGAAGAGATGCGCCGCATCGTTGAGGAACCCAAGAAGGACGCCAAGGAACTCTTCCGCCGCGTCTGCTTCAACGCGCTGATTTCCAATATCGACGATCATCCGCGTAATCACGCGATCATCGCCAAGGAGAAGAACTGGAAGCTTTCTCCGGCATACGACCTCACGCCCTCGACGCCCGTAAGCTTGGAACGCCGTTATCTCGCGCTCGATTGCGGTGATCAGGGGCGCTACGCCAATGAGAAGAACATCCTCTCGCAGCACACACGGTTTCTGCTCGAACGCGCCGAAGCCGAGAAGATCGTTAACGACATGAAGGCTCAGGTAGAAGCGGCGTGGTACGACACTACGCGCGCCAGCGGCGTCTCAGAGAAAGACGCCGAGAGAATCCGCGATGCTTTCGTCTATCCGGGTTTTTCCCTCTGAAGGGCGGGTCCGCTGGGGCCACTAGTTTTCGGCCACCTCCAGAAGAGATCTCCGGCATAGTCGGAACCCCGAATTCCTTATGGAATAAGGGATGCCGACGAAGGTGGAGTTGAAATTCCACACTTAAGCTAAGGGCTGGGGCGCGGCTATGGCCTCGACCATTCTGGTGAGTCTGGATTGGACCCCGTTCGTCACCACGGTTTCCTCGCTGCGTTGCAGATCGTACCGCAGTCGCTCTACGAGGCCGCGTCCGCACGACGTCCGCAGACTTCGTAAGTGCACCGTGAGTTCCTCACATTCGCATGTCACATAGTTCGCGTCGATGCGGCCGCAAACCTATCCATAAGGATGCGTTTGTAAGCGTGTAAACGATGCCCCCTCGCATACGAGCGACATGATACAAAGTCAGCCCAAAGTAACGTTGGGACGCCAGCGGCGCCGCGCGGTCCAATGGGTGTTTCAATGCTCGATCGATATCGTCCTGCCGTGTGAAGACAACAACTCGTGCTCAGCGGGTACGGCGCCAACATGCACGACGGTCACCTGAATGAGCTGACCCTCGTGATCATTAAACTTCATCTGATCGCCGATGCGAAGACCTAGGAGTGCGGCACCTCGTAACGACAATACGGATAGATGAATTCGCTGATTGCTGAAGTCGTCCGGACATAACAACAACTTCCTTTCTGGGTGCGGTTCATCTCCCACGCGAAAGGTAACCCAGTCGTTGAGCTGAACAATATCTGATGGCACTTCCGCGTCGTCACATACATAGGCGCGCTCGACCTCGGACATCAGAAAGGAACCGACAGGATGTCGATCTCTCAAAGCGTCTGCAACAAGATCCCGTAACCGCAGGTAATCCTGCGGCGACAGGATGAGTGGAGGTAGAATTCCACGCATGACGATCTCCTTTATAAATGGGATTGGTCAAAGGATCACACCACTCGTGACGATAGCCTGGTTCCTGAAGTGTTTTGCTGCTTGCTGCGCTAACTCATAGGCCAAGTCACGGGTGTAGTTTGCGTGACAATTCAGGATCTCCATCTGGACCTGACGATAGTTCTCTAGTGCGCTCAGGGCTTCAGAATGTGTTGTCGCATGGCTGAGTCGAACCATGCATTCCAGGGATCCCAACGCGCTGGTCGAGGCTAGCGTCAAATGGCGAATGTGGCAGCTGAGAAGACTGCTTGCCACTCCCCAACCAATTGCACCCGGGCTTCGCTGCATATCCGGCGTGAGCCGTACAGCTTCAATTATTGCTTCTCCTTCGCCCGAGCCATGAGAGAATCACAGCATCTCGATAGCTCTAGCAGGACATTTTCCGATCTAACAAGTGATGGTTTGTTCGCTGACAGCCGATGGCGAGAACCGCCGTGATTATTCTGAGGGAAGTGGATTGACCCGGACGGCCTTAAACCGGCCGGGATAAGCGGCGCGTTTTAAGGTGACCCGCCCAACAATAAAGAATGCGGTATCGCGCAACAGAAATGACCATTGGGTATAGTTGGTATATTGCCGCGCGTATTCAAGTTGGATGTAACAAAGCGCGCCGTTTTGCCGCTCTCCAGCGGCTCGTAGCGTAGACGAAGTACGATTGTGATTTCAAATTTGATAGCTTCGGTGCGGAAATCGAAGATCGCAGCGGACGCTAATACGAATGGATCGATTTTCGCCGACCGGCCGTACTGTTCTCCAGCCTGATAGTCCGTGGGTGCTAAAAATGTTCACTTGGCCAAGCCACTGCAAACCCCCCAATGGTCGCGAGGGTGTGCCGGCGTTGCCGCCCATCCGCGACATACTTAGCAATACCCTGTCACAGTGGATCGACCGTGCGATATGGCTGCGTATGCTGCGAAAATCTTCGGTCCCCCGCCATGCCATAGAAGTTTGGCGTCTTTCCCAAGGAGATGGCCCTGCGTTCTTTTCGGATCCGGGCATCGCCACCGAAGCAGCCATGATGATTCCGGATGCCCGGACGTACAAAAGCACCAAAAAATTGAAGACGCTAGGTCGTCATTATCGCAGGCGTCGAGGACCGGCTGACATCGACACGCAGTCGGCTCAACTGCATTCGGACATATTCCAAAGCAGGGTCCAACGAACTGCTGGAAACGGCTATATGATCCAGCACACCGCCACGGATCGGGTGATGTCGACGATACGGAAGTCGCTGACGTCCTGGAATTCACACTATAGCAGAATAAGTCAGATCGATGCCCATCGAATGCAATTTCTTCGGTCGTTGGCAATGATCAGCTGGTTCGCGTCACGCAACAACGGGTCTTGCGTGGTGGTACGGATCCCATCGAGGCGGCTTGATCTTGATGAGGATAATACTGTGATTGCGTATGGTGCTCTAGTCGCATTATGCAGAATCAGCCTGCCATTTGACTATTATCAGTGTCGATCTCCAGTAACCGTTCAAGAGTAGGGCCGTGATTTAAGACCGCTACCGTTTCAGCCGGAGTGAGATACCCCACCGCTTCCTCGAAATACCTGGCATCGTCAATCTTGGCGCGCGCAACAGCGAGTTGCGCGTTGACCTGCCCGCGGATGCGAGGGGAGTGTATTGCGATTGAATCCAGGTGATGTTTCCTAAGATCTTTGTCGGCACGCAGCTCGAACAGCGGATTTCCCGACGCGTCGCCAGGTGTTGCAGCGAACTCTCTTGCCCGGATCAAGATGCGAGGAGGATGGATTTCCTCTGGCGTGGCGAGGAGTCGCCCAGGCTCGGATCTGGTCGACGTAGCCAATCCGATCGGGATCGCTAACAATAGGCCAAGGACGACAGGGGACATCCAGAGCGTAAGGGGCAGAGAGATTGCATAGGCGCTTGCACCCATACCGACGCCAAGAACCGTTGGTAGGGCGTACCTTCGATACAGTTCGCGTCGAGGAACGGCGCCATCGTCGCGACGCTGCACCTGCCAGCCTGCATCATTCCCCAGCAGTATCTCGATGACAGCGGTCGACTGGAACACCATCATGATGGGTGCGATCAACGCGGAGAGAAGTGTCTCAACAATGATTCCTATGAAAGTTCGCAAACCGCCTCCGAACTGCCGACGGCTACGGTTCTGTGTCAGAAGCAGAAGGAAAGCGAGAATTTTCGGCAGGAGCAGAAGGCCGACGGTGCCACCAAACACCCATGCGGCGAGCACAGGATCTTGTGCCGGCCAGGCGGGAAATAGCGAGAAGCCTTTCGGAAAATATTCGGGGCGAACAAACTGCGCCTGTAACGAGATCAGGATACCGAGAACCAGGAAGAGCAGCCACAGCGGGGCGGTTAGATAGGAGCCGATCCCTGTCATGAGATGCAATCGTGATATCCAGTGCAATCCGCTCGCTGGAAGAACAGCCAAATGCTGCAGGTTGCCCTGACACCAGCGTCGATCTCGGGCGGCGAAATCAAGCAGGGAAGGCGGGGATTCTTCAAAACTTCCTCCGAGCGTAGGCGCCATATGGATTCCCCAGCCCGCGCGCCGCATCAGTGCCGCTTCGATAAAATCATGGCTGAGGATGTGCCCGCCGAACGGCTTGCGGCCGCGTAATTCCGGTAAGCCCGCATGGTGCGCGAAGGCTTGCACCCGTATAATTGCATTGTGGCCCCAGTAATTTCCCTCCGAACCGTGCCACCATGCGATGCCGGCGGCGATCAGCGGACCATAAAGGCGACCGGCAAACTGTTGCAGTCGCGCGAACAAGGTCCGGGCGTTCACCACGATCGGCAAGGTCTGAATAAGGGCGACGTTGGGATGCTTCTCCATCGCCGCAGTCAGTCGCACGATTGTGTCGCCGGTCATAAGACTGTCAGCGTCGAGGATGATCATGTGATCGTAACGTCCGCCGAACCGTGTGACCCAGTCGGAGATGTTGCCAGACTTTCGGGCGATGTTGTCCGCGCGATGCCGGTAAAACAATCTTGCGTCATCGCAGTCCCGGCGCAATTGCAAAAAGCATTTCTCTTCGGTGATCCAGATTTCGGGATTCGTGGTGTCGCTCAACACGTACCAGTCGAACTGCGCACCGGCCCCGGTTTCCGCGACGGATTCGTGGATCGCACGCAACCGCGCCATGATTTGATGCGGGTCCTCATTATAAGTTGGCAGCAATATCGCGTTTCTGCTGAGGACTGCCGGCAAGCATCCGTCCGGCTGTATATGCAGTGTCTCTTTGGCCCGGAACAGCAGCACCGCGAAACCGGCAAGGGCGGACAAGAACGAGAAAGCGATCCATGCGAACAGCAGCGCATAAAGCGCCAAGATCATTCCTTCGAGAAAGGTGACGCCCCCAACCTGTAGTACCTCGTACATCTCGGTGCTGCCGGCCAAAGTGAGGACCGCCGCACCGCTCAAGATAAAGGCCCGTCGTAGGGGCATCATACGCTGTGCAAATGTCGGACGTCGGTCGGGGGGAGGAGACTCCCAAAGCTCCGACGGCGGCATTACGAGGGGATTCTCGTTTGGCAGGAATCCTTGAATCCGCTCCTCAAGGACGGTCGACAGATGGGAAGGCATTAGGGCGCCCATCGGTAAACCCAGATTTCCGACAAGGCCTGGTCATTCTGCATCAGCGTCGCGCGCAATTCGATCGGCGTTTTGTCCTTGACCGAGACTTCGAAGCTCAAGCGCCATCCGCCGGTTTCCGGATTGGGTTGTGTGACGACGTTCTTGATCTCGGCTTTTTCGGCGGTTACGACGCCTTTGACTTGCTTGGGATCGACGGCTTTCAACTCATCGCCAATGAGGTCGAGCACAAAGATCTTCGTCCCTTCGCCTCGCGCGCCGACGCCGGTCCGGGAGAAGCGGGCCAATGTGTGGGCCTTCGGCGCATCCGGCCCCCAATGAATCCGGTAGATGAAATTGTGCTCCGTCTTGGCTTGCAGAGGAGCTTTTGGCAGCCAAAAGCCAGCGATGTTATCGTGGATCTCTTCTTTTGTGGGTATTTCGATCAGTTGCACGGAGCCTTCGCCCCAGTCTCCGATAGGCTCGACCCAAAGACTTGGTCGTTTTTCAAATCGGGATTCAATATCCTGATAGGCAGAAAAGCTCTTTTCCCGCTGCATCAGGCCGAACCCCCGCGGGTTCAGGTCGGAAAATGTACTGATCTGGAGATCGCGGGGATTACTGAGCGGGCGCCAAAGCTGCTCGCCCCTGCCGTTGAAAATGGCCAAGCCGTCAGAATCGTGGACCGACGGGCGGAAGTCATCGACGTCGACCCGGTCATTCGGTCCGAAAAAGAACATGCTTGTCATCGGCGCCAGGCCGGCATGATCCAAGTCAAGCCGCGGAAAGAGCGCCATCTCCACGTCAAACAACGTGGTCGCGCCCGGCCTAACCGTGAAGCGGTATGAGGCTGTGGCGCTTTTGCTGTCCAGCAAGGCATGAATAACGATCGACGTCGCATTTGGTGCTGGCTTTTCGATCCAGAATATTTTGAAGAGCGGAAATTCTTCGCCCTTGGCTTCACCTGTATTGATCGACAGGCCGCGCGCCGAAAGTCCGTAGGTCTCTCCTTTGGCTACGGCGCGAAAATAGCTTGCGCCGAGGAAAACGCAGACCTCATCAAAGTAGTCGGGCCGATTCATTGGCGCATGAATCCGGAAGCCCGCGAAACCGAGGTCAATGTTCGAAGGTGGCGCAGGCGTATCCCCGAACGAAAAATAGTCAGGACGATATGCGATCTTGGCCGCGCGACCATCGACGACCTCAAATATGTCGACGCGATTCTTATAGAAAAATCCCCGGTGGAAGAACTGTACTTGAAAAGGCAATTTTTCGCTGCGCCACAGCGCTTGGTCCGGCAGGAATCGAATGGCGCGGTAGTGGTCGTAATCCAAATCCTTCAGCGAATCCGGCAGTTTCTCGTCCGGCGGTTGATAGGCCTTGCTGGCGATATCGCGAGCCAACTGGCGCACATAGGAGGGACCGAACGGAACCGTTGCGGGTTGTGCCGACACTTCACCGCCGAGTGACAGGAATGGTAAAGCGACTGACGCTTGGACAAAATTTCGCCGATTCAAGAATAACTCCAGCTCTCTCTTTTGGGGCCTATTGCAGAACCGATTAACCATCTCTTGGTTCCCGCTATAAAAGCATCGCGCAACATCAGAATGGCTTGCCTGATTTCGGTGGTAATTGTTCATAATCGAGGCTCGAACCGGCTCTTCGATAGAGGAGGCAAGTCAGACGCGACCGGCATTGGTGCGGCGCGTAGAAGCGGCACCGTCGGAGCTCGCCGGAATTGCGGAGGCTGGGCGGACGCGGCATCAGCTGACTTTGAGCCGGGCAAATTCGAAGATCGCTATGAGACCGCTCTCACAGAACTGATCAATGAGAAGCGCAATGGCCGCACCGTTGCCGCTAGGCCGTGCCCTCGTGGCGACAACGTCGTGAATCTTATGGATGCTCTCAAGCGCAGCCCTGCCGGTGGTCAGAAGAGCGAACTGCCGAAGGCCGCTAAGAGCAAGAGGCGCAATCTCCCAGTCAAAAAGAAATGCTGCTGCCGATCGCCGGATCGGGGATTGGGCGAAAAGCCAAGCAAAGAGACCGAGCCGAGCCACCACGCGACGTAGAGCGGGATAGGCCATGGCAGGAAAATTGGTCGCGTTCGACGACGACGCACTACATCGGAGCTTGGCCGCAACCGCATGGCGACCTTCCAGGAGCTTGCAGACGAGGCCTTCTCCGATTTGCCTAAGAAGCATAATGTTCCCATCGATCTGAAAGACGCCCTGCGCAAGAGCGTCAGGGCGGCCGAGAAAGCTTCTGCGCCTTCGCCGAAGGCTCATCCGCGCCGCGCTTCTAAGCGTCGACATCAAGGGCGATGACGATGACCATGGCACCCCGCGACCTGGCGAACAGAATGCGCAGCTACCGCGATTCACACAAAATCGACGATGGCTTTTCGCGGGAGACGTTTCAATTGCCCCTCGATAAGGCCCGTCAGAAAGCGTGGGAAATTTTCGATCGCTATCCGCGTGCGGCAAACATGACGAAGGTCGAACGGTGGCGCAGGCTCTCCGACAACCGAATACAAACTGGTCCGGCTTTTATGTCGCGCCATGGGTGGTTACGGCTGGTCCTCAGTGGCCTAGTTTGATTGGCAGCGGCCTAAGTTGAATATTGAACGAATCGTGGATGTGATAGTTGATCGCGATCATCGCCTGATCCTTGGCTTCTATCGATGAATGAGAGCACTTAACGCTCCCGCCCTATTCAGCGGGAGGCGTGCATGTGCGGGAAATGCGAACTCATCGACAGGGAAATCGTCCAGCTTCGCTCGCTTGCGGGCCCCGGCATGGATTCACTCAGTCGCGGGTGTTATGCGCGTCGCTATTGAATCCTTGCAGGCCGAAAAAGCGGCGTTCAAGTGCGATACCAAGAAATAAGGCCGCCTCAGTGGGCGGCCTCATTTCAAATTGCAGGCCGAAAATTCGCCTAACGTGACCTTCGTACTCGCGTCATGCTGGCCTTTTAAGGACAAGGATGGCGGTTGCCGTCATAACCCAAATAGGTTCCGGACGCGGGATCGTACGACTTGAACCGGTTCATACAGTAGCTGACCGTATCGCCAGCGGCGGCGTTGCTGTTCGCGATAGCGCTGCCGATGATCGCACCAGCCGCGAAACCTCCAATGGCTGGGGCCCAGCCATACCCGGAATGCCGGTGGTGCCAATGGCCTCCGTGCCAGCGGTTATGATGGCCTCGCCACTGAACATCAGTGATGCCGTCGAGCGCTTCCGTCTGCGCGCCGGCCGCCATCCCGAGCGAGAGAGGGGCTGCACTCGAAGCTGCCGTCGATCCGATCAGAAGGGCTGCAGTCAGCGAAGCAACAACTGCTCTGTTCATATAATTCTCCTCTTTTCGCGGGTTGCATAGGCCAACGGTCTGCAACGGCGAGAGTTCAAAAAATTACCCATATTTAATGGGGACAGTCAGATCGAGTCCTATCCCGTACTCTTCGCTCGAACGGATCCGACTGCGGTCTCGCGACGCCGCTAGTCTGATCGTCCGCCTTCGCTTCTTCGCTGCGGTTTGAATAGCGCGAACATCAGACGCCCGCGATATCGAATTCACGATGAACCGGTGTACTAGCGAACGGGCGAGGCCGGTGGCGCTCTTAACTCACTGCGGCGCTTGCCTGGTTAGCCTTCTGTTCAGTTTCTTCAACGGCTCTATCGCCCGCTTTTTCGGCCAAGGCACGTCGCTCGCACTTCATTCGTATTTCGTCCAACTCTTCGTCGGTTAGATGTTCAATGCCTACGAAGGAGTTATGCGCGGTGCTCACGCGGATCAGCTCATCAAGCTTCACCTGAATAGCTGCGCTGTCTCGATTTTAAGCTTCACCTGAATAGCTGCGCTGTCTCGATTTTGCGAATTCTGAATCAGAAACACCATGAGGAAGGTAACAATCGTCGTTCCAGTATTGATGACGAGCTGCCAAGTGTCCGAATAATGAAAAAGAGGGCCGGAAACGGCCCATACGATTACGATCAATGCGGCCACCATAAAAGCGGATGCCCGCCCGGCAGCCTTGGATGTTTGGTTAGCGAGATCGCCAAACAGTTTCGACAAATCGCTCGTTGCGCTTTTGTTGTCCAAAACCTACTGCCCATATCATCCGTCAACGGCGTGCCGTGCCATTTCGTAGGACGTGCGTCGTTGACTACCTCAATTAATCCTCGAAGCCAGAACTGGTTCCAGAGGGAATGCCGGCGCTCAAACCGGCCAAGCAAAGTGAGATTCTGGCGGATAGCTGCTCGGAACGCAGTCGCGCCCGGCGAATTATCGAATCGGGAGGACACCATGAGCAAAGAAAACAGTAAGCCCGATAAAGCCGGTGGCGAAAACATGAAGCAGACCAATGAGCCGTGGAAGCAGCCGGTGGAGAAAGAGCAGAACCCTGGTAAGCTGTCGCCAGAAGATCTGGAACGTTGGCAACGAACCGATACGCATTAGCGTCGACCTGCCTTTGACCGCGAGATTCTAGTTGGCTTTCGGCAGTGACCGGCTACGTTCGTGAAAGGTGGTCCGGTCGGACAGGCTTTTCCTTGTTATCATCCCAGACTTGATCCTTAGGCTGCGGCGTCGGACCGGATCCCCCGTTCTGACCGCCGTGTTTCCCGCCCATATCCTGTGAACCTTCCAAGTCATTCTCTCTCGGCATGGCGTGCGCTCCATCTTGTAGGTCGATTTCTGTATTTCAAGACATGACTATCTAACCCCGGACGGGTGATCCTACTTAAACCCCGGCAGCGCATTGTGTTCCAACCATCTCGTAGTCTTGCGTTTGGAACGGTCGGCGAGAGTAAATGTTGTTCGGGAAAGGTGCGGGTCCTCATGACAGATTATTCGAAACCTCCTTATCCTCCACAGCAACAATCGATGCCCGGTTACACGGACCGAATGAAGCCAGCACCGGATCACGGTGAGGCCACTTACGCCGGTTCCGGACGACTAACTGGAAAGCGCGCAGTCATAACAGGAGGCGACAGCGGGATCGGACGTGCGGTTGCGCTCGCGTATGCCAGAGAGGGCGCTGACATTCTGATTTCTTATCTCGAAGAAGATGAAGACGCGCGCGTCACGGCAAATCTCGTCGAAAGTGAAAAGCGCAACGCCATCTTGGTAAAGGGAGACATACAGCACTCGGGTCACTGTAAAGCTATTGTCGAGAAAGCTGTCTCTGAACTCGGTGGAATTGATATCCTGGTGAACAATGCGGCCCACCAGGCGACCTTCAAAAACCTTGAGGATATTTCGGACGAAGAGTGGGACCTGACGTTCCGCGTGAACATCCATGCGATGTTTTATCTCACGCGGGCCGCGGTTCCGCATATGAGGCCTGGCTCGTCGATCATCAACACAGCCTCTATCAACTCCGATGATCCCAATCCAATTCTGCTTCCTTATGCGACGACGAAAGGGGCGATCCATAATTTTACAGCCGGACTCGCGCAATTGCTTGCGGAGAAGGGCATTCGGGTCAACGCGGTGGCGCCGGGGCCGATTTGGACGCCGCTGATTCCATCGACGATGCCTGCAAAAATGGTGGAAAATTTTGGCAAGAACACGCCGATGAAACGAGCGGGCCAGCCGGCGGAGCTTGCGACGGCCTACGTAATGCTTGCCGATCCTCTCTCCAGCTACGTTTCGGGTGCAACGATCGCGGTAACTGGCGGTCGGCCCTTCCTCTAGGAGTGCCGTGCGATGAGTACAAGTCAGAAGGGAAGTGGACAATTGAATGATGCCGAGCCGCGTCTGAGCGAGGATGACATTCAGCGGGAGGAGTTAGGCCCGAGAGGTGTTCGAGGGCAGCCAGATCCTGCAAAGATGGTGCCACAGCAGGAGAAGAACACGCCGAAGGCGATCGATCCGGGCCATACGAGTTAGGCTGCGGAGCAGACAGAGGGAGTTAAAGATGGGACTTGCTAACTATGCGATCACGTCGGTTAACGGCAGGTGGAGCATTCTGCACGACGGCGAAGTGGAGGGCGAATACATCACTAAGGAGGCCGCGTTCGAGGCTGCAGTGGCTGCGGCTTCGCTAGCGATTCGTGAGGGCCACGAGGTGCACGTCAGCGCGCCTGGCGTCACGCGAGCCAACCCTACAGGCACGCCGGGTTGACTAGGATCGCCGCGGCCAGCGCTTAAACGCGCTTCCCTTAGGCGCCATGCGCCTATGGCGATGAGAAGCCATACGGCACTCGCTCCGGCGAATGCGACGCTCGCCCTGGAGGAGGACAGAGCGAGGAATGCGGCGGCGAAACCTATCATTGCGAGGCTGCCGAGAGCGGCACCGGCGGCATCGAGTGCGGCGGCTTCCCTGCCGCGACGAGTGCCTTCTCCACCTGCTTCCCGTTTCCGGCGAATTTCATGCCGTTCGATGAGCGTCGCACTTGCGCAGAAGATCGCAGGCAGCGCCAGAAACAAGCCGCCGATTGAAGCACCCCAGAGCGAACTAATGATCCCCGTGAGGACGGTGACGGCGCCTCCCAGTACGAAGCGGATGAGGAATTCATACCAGCGGCTGTCGGACAGCGACGAGAGCGAAATATGAACTCGCATCGCCTATACCCCTGCTACGACTTGCAAGCCAAGGGCAACGATCAGCCAGACCGGAAGTGCGACAAGCGTCGCAGTCAGCGCGCCAGTCTTTAGGTGCATGAGGATCTGGCAAACGATTGCGCTATAGCACGCTAAGGCGACTCCGCCGAACATCATGGCGTTCGCTTGAATTCCGGCATACGCGCCCCCATGCTGAAACCAGGCGATGCCGAGGGTTACGAGGGCGACGGAAGGAGCCGCTCCGAACAGTCCGGCGAAACTCTTGGGCCGGACGATATCGCCAATGATGGCGAAGAGCGAAACAAGCAGGCCGCCGGCAAAGAACCTTAATATATACTCGGTCACATCGCCCGCCCGTTGGTGGTGACATTGCGGAGATTCTTGTCAGGATATCCGGTGAAGCGCCGGACAATGCGCTCGATGACAATCCCGATGGTGAAGCCCGCCACGACGTCCGATACCCAATGCGCGAGGATCGCGATCCGCGTTGCGGACAGCCCGAGCGCCACAGCCAAGATCGGAAATTTGTATCGCGGGGATAACACCGACGCCGCCGAAGCTAAGGCACCCATATGGACCGCATGACCGGACGGAAAGGCGTCCATACTGCGGCCGGATATCGGGATGCCATTGAGGTGGCCTTTCAATGTTTTTCGATCGGCCGGACCTGCTCAAACGTTGTTTTCAAAACGTGCGGAACCGCCGCAGATACTGCAGTTACGATAAGGAGATGTCCGGCGGCAGCGCGAAGTGGTGAGCGAAAGAACACCGCTGCTGTCCAAGCCGCTGCCGCGCCCCCCAGCAACAGATGTTCGTCGGCACCCCATGTCAACGTCTTCTCGATGTCTTCGGGGACCGGGCGTGCCCTAGCGGCAATCTGTTGGGCAACGCGCCGATCGAACGACGTCGGCCGGATGCGAACCAGTCCCATTCCTTTTGCCTCTTCCTCACATTCGCTGCTGGCGCGTGGGACACGTGGGCCGGAACACCCAAACCGAGCAAGCAGCTTCGGTTCGGTCGGCTCCGGGCGCACGCCTTGTCAACCTCCGGAGCCCGCCGATGCCACCCGGCCGCCCAAAGATAGGGTGGCGGACCCCGGAGGGGGAAGGGGCCGAGGTCCGCCGTCGCTCGCACGCCCGACAGGGCATCGATTCAAGCCGAGCGAGTAGGATTCGTTCCTAGTTAAGCGACATCAAAAACTGTAAACCAAAGAACGTCGCCGCACTGCCGCAGTGACGACGATGGCAAACAGCGCGTGGCGAAGATTGAAGGTGGATAGTTTCGATCTGGCAAAGTTTCCGGAAGGCCGACTACCGAGGAAAGTGGCAATTACCCACCGCATCGCGCCCTTCCATGCACAACGGTGTAAAAATTGGCGGACCCCTTCGGGCAGGGGGTGGCCGCGGTCCGCCAAGTGTCCCCGGAGTTTAGAGGGACTACAACTCAAGATGGCGGCCTCAATAAAGTTCCAAATAGGTAAAGAAAAACCCGCCGATTCCGGCGGGTCGGTCCGGGTTTGGTTCGGATTGTGCCGTGAGGCACGCGGCTTAACCTCCTGACCGGTGGGATGTTCCGCTTCTGAAACAAACCAACCCAGCGCTCAGGCGTGGTTTTTTAGGTCTCTGCTATCACCGGATAGATCACCGGAATTGATCAACGCGCGCATTTCCTCGGCCATTGCTTTATAGCTCTCGGCGAGCGTGAGAAACGTTCGCCGCTTGGCAGCAATCGTCGTCAGCTGGGCGATCATCTCGCAGTCAGCCGCGTCGATGACAAGCTTTTCCAATCGGTGTTGTGCGTCCCGCATGTGCTTATCCGTCTCGTAAGACCCGGTGACGTCAGCGATTGACTGATGTCGCGAGCGGTGTCGAGCTGACGGAGCGTGCGTTCGATCTGATCCCGCTCCTCGGGATGTGCGACGTTTTTCAATACATGCTCAAGCTCGGCTTTCCGAGCCCCTAGACGTCCGTCAGCGGTGTTGGAATCGTGCTCTAAGATCAGTGGAACAGCAACCGGTATATTTTTGCTTTTCTACGGAACGATCGGTTTGGTCGGCGAGATGCGCGTGCCGGAACGATCGATGTACAGCCAAGCGATTGCAAGGGCGTAGTCGCAACCGACTACTACGATCCATTCTCACTTCGCTATCGTCAGATGGATGATCCGGATTCGAATCCTCATTCTGCCGCCCGCTGCCCGGGATTGTCTTCGAACTGGAGTCCTGCGCTCGTTTCTTGTCTGTCGGCTGTTCCTGGCGCTTCTCGTCCAGATCAATACCGTGATGAGGCTTTGTCATCGACTGGCTCCCGCTTGAACGGTCTAACTACTGCACTCGGTTGTTGTTCCGATCTTCTCAGCCCAAGTTCTGCGGCGCTTATACCGGTACGCGATATCTGGTCGCATCGGTGGACTACGTCGACATCAACGCGATTCCCGAGGCCGCCATCAATCCAGCGGTTGATCGTGATCGGTCGACGGCTCGCGCTGGACCGCGACGAAATCCCCGCCGCCGTAGTCTTCCTCGGGTTCCGGCTGCGCGTCGCGTCGATACCGTCTTTCTTTGAACTTCCGCGGGCGACGATCATCAGCTCATCGTCGGGCCATGGCCACTGCAGCCTCAAGGCTTCCGGTGCCTCGGCATTCAGCCATATGTCCTAGTCGTCTTCCATGAGGATCACCGGCATTGCCTTGGGAGGGATCGGATTCACCACAGCATTCGGCTCGGTGGTCAGGAACGAATAGAGTAGATGCTCGCCCGTGACCGGCTTCGCCTTGGTGCCGCGAGTGCCGGTCCGCGGCCGCCAAAAGGCCGGCGAAAGCGAACAGCCGCCGCGATCGATCCAGCGCAAACCAGACGATTTCCTTTTTGCCGGTAGCCGGGTTGGGTTGCGGCGCATATTCCGAAAAGCTGGTCGCGGGCACGAGGCAGCGATAAACCGGTCGCATCCATAAGCGCCAGAACGGGCTCGCCACGTTCCGGACGTTGGTCACCGGCAGATTGCTTTCGGTGGCGGCGGGAAGCCGCAGCGCATAATGGTCAGCGTTCGCCCATCGTCACCGCCGCCGATCACCACCGGAGCTTCATTATCCGGAAAGATGGCCGGGAACGACGGCAGGTTGCCGGTATCGTCCCGCGTCAACTTGAACAAGCGGCGAATGGCGTCCTGATTTTTGGTCATCGAATAAAGGTTGCACATCGCGGTTAGCTCTTCATCTCTCGCCGGGCCACCACGTCGAGGGCGGGTGTGCCGCTGAAATTGGGCGTTTCCGCAGCGCAATAAGATGGCTTCGCTTGAATGGGAATCGTCGAACCTGTGAGCAGTCCTTGCAGCGCATCGCGCGTTCCAGTTCGTGGATAGGCGTTACATCCTTTCGGCGCCGAATGATCGTGAGATCCACCGTGGAATGATTCTCGCAGCCGAGACACTTCACTTCAAGATAGCGGTATCCGGCATTGAGCGCATCGGCCATCATGGGCGAGGGCTGTGCTGGCCCCTGAAAGCCCAGCATGCGATCGTTCCACGCTTCGCATGCCAGCCGATCGGCTTTTATGCGCGCGTCACGCGCGCGCTCTGCCGAGGCGCGGACGCTGGCAGCACAGATGGTTTCTCTCGACTTTGTGCCCATACCGGTACGTTAGGCGAGCGGCACAGAACCCGGCAAGCCGCTAGGTTCTCCTGCGTCGACATTGGCTCAATCGTCTCTTTTCGTTTTTGCCGGCGACATTTACCGCCGAACATTGGAACCCCTCGCCGATCGCGATCGTCGCACCGTCGAGGGCGGAGGATGGACCTCAAGGCCGTTCCCGCGCGTTTAGCCGTCCGAGGAGCGTGCGCCATTGATGAAGTTCTTGTCCGAATGGTTTGATCGGATCGACCAGGATATCATCCCGGTGTCAGTAGATGCCGGCTTGGCCGTCGCCACGTCGTTGCTGATTGTGATGCTGCTCCAGGCGATGGTCCCTTCCGTATGAGCGCGTCCCGCTTTCTAGCCATCTCCACCGGCTTCATCCTCATCGCCGTGGCCGCCGGCTACACGTTGCGCGATATGGTCGCGGCCTATTGAAGCGAGCGTCGGCTCATGGTTGATCGCGCTGTGATTGTCATCGTGATCAGCTTCGCGACCTGAAGCGTGCTGGTGTTTCGCAAGCGCCAACCGAAACGCTAATGCGCGTGCGTGATTTTTGTTTTATTGAGATCGCCAGCCAGCCTCATTCAGGCGTTCTGCCGCGAGCCGGCCTGAATATAGCTGATGCACCATGCATCGCAATTCGCCGGCTACTCCAACAAATCGCGTCCGGTTCCTTGTTGACCAGGATGCGCCGCGGTCGTTCGCAGCCTCCAATGACCGCGATTGAGAAAAGTAAGATTCGTTTCGACCGACGGGAACAATAGGTTTCATCCAAGAGTTCAGGCTTTTGACACGTGCCCAAGGGACCTCGATCATGCAGCAGACCTCTACTCCATCTCTCGGAGACCTCAAGCGGGAGACCGAGCAAACCCGCGCGAGTCTCACCGAGACCGTTGAACTGCTTCGAACCAGCGTTTCGGACACCGCGAGCGACATACGTCAGCGCCTGAGCCCTCAATCGATCAAGGCCGAGGTCTCAGGCTATGTTCGGTCCCGGGGGGAGCGTCTGGCAGAAGACGTCACCGCCGCCGCACGCCGCAATCCGATGCAGGCCGTGGCAGTGGGCGCCGCAATCGCCTATCCGCTTGTGAGGCTCGCTCGAGCGATTCCGATGCCAGTACTGATGATCGGGGCAGGACTGTTTTTTGCAGGCTCCAAGACCGGGCAGTCGGCGCTTCATAAGGCCGCCGGTGTTGCATCGGACGTCTCCGACGAGGTGCGCCGGCGCGGCCATGATTTCTCCGCTCAGGTCGGAGCTTCCGTTGCGACCGCACGGGACACCGCGACGGAAGCTGTCGGCAGGGCCGGAGAAATGTTGTCAACCGCAACCGAGAACTTAGGGAAGTCGGCAAACTCTGCAGGCGCCGCGATTGACGCCCAGACGGATGCGCTTCGAGACAAGGCCACCTTCATTGCCGATACCGTAACAGCGCGGGGGCGCGATTTAGCTGGCAACGTGATTGATCTTGCGGGTGCGGCCAACAAGCGCATTCGCGACCTCGCGTCCGAGACTAACTCGGCGGCGCAGAACACGATGGCGTCAACGCGGGAAAGCGCGCTCGAAACGGGAAAACAGCTTCGGAATAAGGCTTTCACGGCATCGGATCGCGTTGGCAAAACCGCATTCGAAACTATCGAGCAGAACCCGCTTCTAGTCGCGGGTGTTGGATTGCTTCTGGGAGGGCTGGTAGCCAGCGCCCTGCCGCGCAGTGATCTTGAAGATAATCTTGTCGGCGAGGCCAGCGAGGCCGCCAAAAATTCAGCGCGGGATGCAGCATCCCGCGGCTTTGATGCGGCAAAAGATGCCGCCGGTGAAATATTCGAGAGCGTGGCCCGGCAGGCGGGCGCCGAGGGCCTCACAGTAGACAGCCTTGAAACGGCTGCCAAGGATCTCGGGCAACGCGTCCGGCATGTTGCCGACGCTGCGGTCACGACCGCGTTCGATCCCGAAAGCACGTCCACATTATCAGTCGGCGGAGGAAAAACATGATTGAAACAATCGGGACGGCGGAACAGCCCGGGTCATCAAAACAGGGCGCGGAACGTGCGAAGTTCGATGACGCTGCGGCCGCCACCAAGAGTATAGCGGATCAAGCGCTGTCGGCCGGGCAGGACCTTGCAGACAAGGCAAAGGATTTTGCCGGTAGTTCGGTTGGGGCGCTCAAAGGTCATGCTGCTGATTTTAAAGACGCTGCGAAGGATGTGGCCTCGCAAGCAACCGACAAACTAAAGGAGGCCGTAGACGACAAGAAATCATCCGGAGCGGATTATATCGGAAGCCTTGCCGGAACGATGCGACGTGCAGCGCGCGAATTCGACTCCGAACTGCCTATCGCCGCTACATATATTCGCAAGGCGGCCATACAGGTCGAAGGCGTCTCCGAAGGTATCCGAAACGGCAATCTCAACGATCTTGTGCAAAACGCGCAGTCCTTTGCGCGCCGACAGCCAACGGCGTTCCTTGGGATTGCTGTGCTCGTCGGGTTTGGTGCGGTGCGCTTCCTGAAAAGCTCCGCCGAAACCGTATCTCAGACCGACAACACGTCGGGCTCACATAGCTCAACAAGTCAAGGTTATCGCGATGACTTCACCAAGTGAACGTTCGATCCCTGAACTCTTTGGCGACGCCATGGCGCAGCTTGCCAAACTTGTCGGCAACGAGTTCGCACTTGCCCGAGCTGAGATGGCAGAAAAAGCAGGTCAGGCGGGCCGCGCTGCGGCGATGATCGCGGCGGGAGCGGTCGTGATGATACCAGCACTCGTCCTGCTGCTATTTGCAGCGGTATCAGTTCTAATCCGAAGCGGAATTTCGGAGCCGGTGGCATATCTTTGCGCTGGTGGGGGTGCTGTGGTGTTGGCTGGCATTTTGATCGCGGTCGGGCTCAACCGTTTGTCGGGTGATGCCATGAAGCCATCGATCACCCTGCAGCAGGTTGAAAAAGACAAGATGGCCGCCCAGGAGTTGGTGCGATGAACGATAAATCCGGAAGCGCGGTAAATTTCGCGAATGATCTTCGGGATGCCGCTGCTCGCAATCCCGTTTCAGCGGCCCTGATAGGCATGGGCGTTCTGTGGATGTTGACAGGAGGGCGGACGCCGGAAGCCGTCGGGAAGGCTTTCCGCAGCGCTCGTGATAAAATTCCTGACGCTATGGAAGCCGCGGTCGAGAGTGCCGGTGCCGCTCGCGGTAACGTCGGCGAATATCGGCGCGCGATTCCGGATCCTGGGGCTGCATTCGACACGGTCCGGGAAAACCTCGCCGAGCTCTTTCGCGCCCAGCCCCTCGCCTTGGGAGTCATCGGTCTCGCTATTGGCGCCGGCATGGCGGCGGCATTGCCGAAATCCGACATTGAAGACAGTTTCCTAGGCGAACCGAGTGAGACCGTAAAGGACCGAGCCTGGGAAATTGCCAGTGAACAGGTTGAGAAGGTGACGACTCTCGCTAATGACGTGATCGATGCGACCTCCGCGGAGGCACGAAAGCACGGGCTGACACTTGATGATGCCAAAGCTGCAACGACTGACATTTCCGGGCGCGTCGGACGCGTCATCGATGCCGTCAAAAGCGGCGTGAATGAGAAGCAGTTGTAAGTTTCATAATCGCAAGGAGAGTGAAATGAACGGATTGATTTATCTGGTAGGCTTAGTGGTGGTTATCCTCGCTGTACTCTCCTTTTTTGGATTGCGTTGATATGACAGTCTCCATGGATGCCCTCGTGCCGACGAGAGAGGTGCCAGCACGTTACGCCAATTGGACGCCGATCATCCTCGGCGCTCTTATTGCGACGGCGCTTTCGACAATTCTATTGGCGTTTGGCGCGTCCATAGGACTTGGCGTATCTTCGGCTGCGCCAACCTGGCGTGATGCGTCTGCTGCTCTTGCGATATTGTCCGGACTTTACCTTATTATTCAGGGGGCCCTGAGCTTCGGCGTCGGCGGTTACATTGCGGGTCGAACGCGACTGGCACCCATCACAACAGACGTAGCCGAGACCGAACACCGTGATGGTCTTCACGGACTCGCAGCTTGGGCACTGGCGGTCGTTTTGGGGACGCTCGTAGCTGGGTTGGTCGGTAGCATTTCATTGACCCGATCAAATGCCCCCCTTCCGGCGACCCAGACGAGTGCTGCGGAGCCACTTCTAAGCTATGAGCTTGACCGTCTGTTTCGGCCGGCTCGACGCGCTGCCAATCTCGATCTTGCACCCGAACGCGCCGAAGCCGGTCGGATCCTCTTAACTGCGTCGAGTCACTCCGGTATGGCCAATGATGATCGCAGCTACCTCGGACAAATGGTGGCTACGACAACTGGCCTTACGGCGCCGGAAGCCGAAAAGCGTACCGATACAGCTATCGCAAACGCTAGGGTGGCGATTGCTCGCTCCCGCCGCAGTACTGTCATTCTCGCTTTTTCGGTCGCCACGGCTCTTCTCCTGGGCGCCGTGATCGCCTGGGCTGCGGCAACAGTCGGAGGGCGGCATCGTGATGGCTCGCCAATGCCGCGTTGGCTCGCTAGGGCATAGACGGCGTCGCAGCGATGTTTTCTTATACCTACGAGTTGCATAAGTCCCGGCCCTTTCCTCGCATCTCGGCCCCAAAAAATCAGAAAACGTCTTGTCACATGCTTTATGTCAGTATTTGGAAACCGCCGAGCGCAAGCGCGATCGAGTCAAGGGTTACCTAGAGGTCACTCCTGGGAAAACCTAGCTGACGTCGCTGCATAGTGTGGGCTTGCGACCGAGTGTGGCATCCACCTTAATCGATATCCTGGGCATTGGTGCATTGGCTAAGGTGATGCCAAGATGAGACCATCAATAGAAGCTGAAAGAAATGCCGCATGCTCGTTCCCATCTGAAGGGGAAGGTGCCAACTATACGTCGCCCATATTGCGCTTCTCACGTCATCCAGGCGCCCTGCTGACGTTCGAGAAGGCCCTCATTTTCAAGTAGTTCAACGGCTTGGCAGCGGTTGAATGAAATTGGTGCTTAGCGGCAATCAACTCCGGCGAGATAGAAAGTCGCGAGACATCTAACCACGCGCGGACGTTTATCGGAGTTTCCACATAAGTCATGAGTTGCTCTGGCCTCTTACTTTATCTTAAGGCGTGAGATTTTCCGCCCGCACCGCCTTCAAGTCACCGTCCGTAACACCCGCAATTGACATGTGCCGCCTATCTACATCCGGTGGATTCTAGACAGCTCACAAAAGCGTACGAGACAACATCGCAACCTATGCACAACTATGGCGCTTCCTGACAAACAACGGCGCCAGGCCCGCATCTTCACCAAGTCCGCCGCGTCGTCTGCGCAATGTGCCATCGCAACGATCACGGCCCGCATCACGCGCATCTATGAAGAGGGGCGAGGGCGGCCGATGTCCTCGATTGCGCGTGGCCAGACACATCGAGGCTGAAACCCGCCTGTTAGAAGATGCCGACGCCGCAAATCTTGAGTGTAATGCCTCCGGTTGGAAATGCCCACGGCCTCGACGGCCTGCTTGGCGCGGTAGACGATGTTGTTCAGTTTGTCATTCGGTGTACTTGATGGAAACGTACTGAATCCTCTATCGCTGTGGTGGACGAGTCCGCCGCGATCAAGCGACTTCAGCTTCTCAGCCACTCCCGTTGGGACCCCGCTCGCTTGCCGCTGTCGACCTCCGCCTTCTTCACCCATCCAGCAGAGTATGCCGGAACAGCCAATCTTGGGAGCTATTGCCTCTATCGCCGCCCAGCGGGACAAATGCTCGCTGCCTTGATCCAAAACCATTCGAACCGCACGGGCCTGAACCTCCGGTGAAAACTTGTTGGTCGTTTTGCCTGTCATGGCTCCATCCTCTTAGGAGTTGGAGCCTCCGGCAAACGGGGCGCGGTTCGAATCCGACTCTACTGTCGTTTGTCATACGGAGGCAGGCTTAGTGCGATGCAATCCAACGTGCATTCGTCATAGAGCCGGATAATGTCGGTCAATTTTGACTTCTCGCGGGTCGACAGCAAGGCTGCCGCGGGATGCCGCTCGAGCAATTTGATGACCCGATGAGCACTGTTCTCGATCCGGCTACCCAGCATTTGCTGAAGCGTTCGAAATGACGAGATGCGATCCTCCAGATCTTTCCCGGAAAACCTTTCGTCCAGCCACTTCCTGAAATGCGCCGGAAACGCTCGTCTGATGTTTGGTGGTTCGCTTCGGGAATGGGCTAGCACAGCGCGTCCAATGGTCTCGGCTAGAGGCGGGGGCACGGAGTTTGCAAGCATCTGATTGAAATTCGCTATCCCTATGCCCCTCCAATTCCAGTCGGGCGGGAATCCCTGAATGAGTGACCACTGCTTCCGCGTCGGAACAGGTAGCTTATGCACGTTCTTAACGTCGTTACGGTGAAGTTGATAGTTCTTAGGAGGCCGATTGGGAGCAGTGTGCGTCATGGTTGGCGCAGGGCGCTCAACACTGCGCGTGCCCTGACTTCCTGCGCCGGGAGGTCCGAACCAATATAGCTTGCCACGCTTACCGTATTTCCTTCCAAACCTTAGCCCTAACACGTCTTTGACCGTGAGCTGGGATTTGGCGGCGGCCACATCCAGGTGTTCGCCAAGAAAATCGTCGTCCTCGCCGAGACATCCAACCATGATCAGCCGCTTCCTTGCTGTGGCCGCACCATAAAGACTGGCGTCCAACACGCGCTCGGTGATCCCGTATTCGGCTTTGCGGAAAATCACCATCGCGCGCGTGTAAGCATCGGACTTCAATATGCTCGGGACATTCTCCATGATGAAATACCGGGGCTTTGCCAACCCGACAGTAATCGCGAAGCCGACAGTTCCCGCCGCTCGCAGCGATTCCTTGGCATATCGGTTAGCTTTGGAGAATTCCTGACACGGTGGTCCGCCGGCGATCACATCCGGACGCAGTTGAATGATTTCTGGGACGACGAGCGTCAGGTCGCTAAGATCGCGTAACACGGTCCTTGAGGGCAACGGAATCATCTTCATCTCGCCGGAATCAAGGACCACGGTCGCTTCGTTCAGCTCATCCAACCTGATCCGATGCAGCTTCTTGTGCAGCTTCCGGACATTGAACTTATGAACATTCAGGGCCTCCGGCCAGTTATCGTAAGCTCTTTTGATGGTCATCCCGGCCTTCGTCAGCCCGTAGCCCATCCCTCCCGCACCGCAGAACAACTCAACTACACGCATTGCATCAACATTCCTCGCGAGAAACTGGATGCAGAGTCTTAGCCAGATGTCTGTTGACAAATTCTTGTTGCTCGAAGCGGCAATACCCCTCGCTTTTCGGTCGCCGCGAATCCCCATAGATCCACGAACTTGTTGAAGCGAGTGCGTTGTTCCTGCAGATCGCCGGCGACTGCCTCGAACGCCGTGATGAGCACCCGCGTGACCCGCCGAAACGGCGAACATCGAAAGGCAGCGTCAGCGACAAGAGCCGAACGCAATCCCGCAGGCTGCAAAGCAGCGGCAGGTCGCGGGCGGTCGAGTTTGGCCGACAGCGTGAGACCGGCCTCGGCGTCGCGCGTCCTGGCCCATGCCGTGGCTGATGGCAGGTTTGTGCAGAGTTGATCGATGTTGGCGGCGAGGCGGAGTTCGATGGCGCCGGCGCGGTCTTTCACGAGCATTGCGTAGCGCAATATCCGCCGCGGCGCCGAGGGTGACAGCATCCGGATCGACGGGGGCGGCGCGCGCAGCGTCATGGCCGTTGAGCGCATCGTCATCGTCAAACGCGTGGCAGTCATCATCGCCGCCGATCAATCGCCGTTCTCCGGCCAGCCGTCATCATCGTCGCGTTCGTCGAAGGTCATCATTGCGGAAGTCAGGATCCGGTCGTGGTCGTCGCCGGGCCGGCCGAGAGCGTAGAATCGGGACAAGGTCCTCACCCACATGCCGCCGGGATCGGCGAACCACAATTGCGAAGTGACGATCGTGCGCGAGCCCAGCCGGGGATGACCGGTCACCTGGCCGACCAGGTGGAGACCAATCGGCGTGACCAGGGGAACGTAGAGATCGAGCACCGGCGCGGTGGTCAGGCGGTCGGTGACGAAGGCGTCGTCGTGGGCAAGCTTTGCGCAATCGTCGGCGAGCATCTGCAGCCGCGCGGCGAAATCCGGGGTGATGTTGCGCGCGTCGAGAAACGGAAAGGTTTTGGTCAGCATGCTCGCTCCGAAGCGATAGCGGGGGAAATGGAGAAGAACGGGAAGGCGAACTGCGCGGCCGAGTCCAGATGGGGACGAAATGCGTGCGACTGCGCAGCTCTGACAATTCCGAGAAGCGATCGACCTCAGCGCCAAACGTCAGAGCGCTATTTGATCCGCGATGCGCGATGGCCGCACCAATGATCGTTATGCCGTCGCGGTTTCTGGACTTGCCGATATCCATCTGCGTCCGCGCGGGATCGCGCAGGGATCCAGTCCTGCCTGATCTTCCGCCGATGCTTGGTCGGCTCCTGACCGATCCCTGCCAATGCAGGGCGAAGACGGAAGACCAGGTGAAAAAACGATGACCCATCCTGTCGGCGTGGACGACGGATCCTGTCCGCTCGGATCTTGCTGAAAGGAATTTCCGCGCAGAACAGCGTCTGTGTGAAGATCATGAGTGAACTGTGCAGCCATGAAGTCCTCGACCGTTGGTCCATGGCGACGCGGACGTCGCGGAGCGTTGGTCCCATGTTTCAACGTTCTTGCGCCGTCACGCCCCGCCGCAGTGTCGCCGCGCCACAACACGGTCCTCTCGGACCATGGCCGTCGTGACCCTGAGCGTCGCCGCACGTGGATCCACAATCGTATCGCGTTGTGAGAGGCGTTATCTCGCTGTAGATCAAGGCTCATGCCGTGCCCCGCCAACCTGCTGTGGAATGCACGATTGGAAGGATCATCGGTCGCGCCGACGTGGACGACGGACCTCCAGGAAATCACGGGTGAGCAGCGCGCCGATGGAATCCTCGCCCGCTGGTCCATGGCGGCGCCGGCGTCGCGGACCGTAGGTCCCATGTTCCAGCGCTCCGGCGTCGTCACGCCCCGCTGCAGTGTCGCCTCGCCACAAGATTGTCCTCTCGGATCATGAGCGTCGTGATCGAGGGTGGCGTTGCCGCACAGGAACAGTGATCGTCTCACGCCGCGGCGGGCGTCATCGCGGTGCGGATCAAAAGTCATCGGCATGCTCCGCCATCATCCCCACATACGCCTCGGCACCGGCCATCGTGGCCGTGGCGAAAGCACGGCAGTGCGCCATCAAGTCCGGGTCGCGCCAAATCGGCCGCTCGTCGATCAGGTTCAGCAAGCTGGCATTGTCAAGGAAGGGAACATCGATCATGAGTTTGGATGGTTCGCCTGGCAGCAAATCGCGTTCCGGATCGCAATCGCGCAGCAGACTGCCCAGCAGAGTCCGCTGGCCGACGCGCTGGTCGTCCGGGGCAATCGTCGCCAGCAGCACCGGCGCTGAGAAACTACGATAGCGCTGCACGTGCTGGACGTGAGTGAACCCACGCACGGCCGCGTCGATCTCGAGCGCGGAAGCCCGCACCGGCAACAGGATCAAGGCGGCCTCGTGCACCGTGGCGGCATTGAGCGCCCGCTCATGGCAGCAGAGATCGATAACGACGTCGGCGTCGTCGTCACCCACCTCCGCCTCGGCGAGACGATGCACCGCGATTATGAAGCGATCGTCGTTTTGGTGGATCATCGCCGTCGTCCCGGCATTGAGCTCGGCCGGCAGAACGTAGGGCATCGGCAGCATGAGCGTGCAACACGGCAGCGGCAGCGTGCTCTCGATCGGATCGAGCATCGCAACGGCGCCGTCATAAGTCTGTCGAATCAGCAAAACCTTGCGGCCGTGCAGATGCAGGCCGGCGGCCAGCAGGGCGGCGGTCAGGCTGCGGCCGCCGCCGCCATTCAATCCGCCGATGAGATGCATCTGGACGGTCATTGCAGTCGCCGTCCGTTACGCCGCACGGCCATAGGAGGGCCGAGGGGCGTTTGCCGGCTCAGGCTCCGCCTCGCAGGCGGCGCGCAGCCGCGCGGTGGCGCGGGACAGGCGTGAGTAGACGGTACCAAGCGGCAGATCCAGCTGCGCGGCGATCGCGTCTTGCGGCAGACCATCGACGCGGGCCAGCCAGATGATCCGCTGATCGACGGCGGGCAGCTTGCGCAGCGCGGTGATCACGTCGTCGAGGTGAAGCGGCTGCTCCTGGGTGGCCGCCACCGGAAACTCCATGAATTCCGTATCGCCTTCCGCGGTATCATCCAGCCCGGACAGCGGAACGGAGGTGCGGACATGGGCGCGGCGACGCGCATTACGGATGTGACCGTCGAGAATAGCGAGCAGCCAACCAGCAAGGTTGTCGTCTTCAAAACGGTGTCCAATCTGCATTGCCGTCACGAACGTATCCTGTACAAAATCCTCGGGCGTTCCGATCTCGGTGCGGCGGCCGATCAGGAACGCGGCCTGGCGGCGTAAGGCAGGGCGCAGCGCGACAATACGGTTGATGAAATCGGGGGCAGCCTGAGCGGGGCCACTCGGATCGAGGCAGGTCGAAACGCGGGCAGTGGAAACACGAGCAGTCTTGGCAACCATCACAAACTCCTTACCGGCGGCGATGGCAACCTGGCAGGATCCAGACGGCTTGTCTAGGATCTAATTCCTAAAATTGTGAACCGCCCCCTCACGCGTCAGGGCCGGTCAACATTCGGTCGAAAGTCGGCGGGGCAGGCTGCATTGATCCGGACACGAGGCAGACCCTCAGCGATTATTCCGGATCGCCTGATGGATGTCTTCGATCGGTCGAAATCCGGCTTTCGGAAAGCGAAATCCGAACCTGCGGAGGCGATTCAGTCGCTAACGCCGTTTGACGGAGTAACGGGGGCGAACAAGTTCCACGGCCTTCGGATCAATCGTCGTTGCCCTGATGCAGATGTGGTTTGCGCTGGAAGTGCCAGCCGTCCTCGTAACGGGCGATCAACTGATCGATGCGGCGGCGGGCGGCATCCCGCTCGAAACCTTGCTGGACCAACCGCTTCACGACGGTCTCGGCCCACTTGCCGAGATCGCCGTCGCGACCAACCCTCAGCAGCTTGTTAATGATCCAATACAACGCCACCCGCGCGACGTCGTCCCGGCTCGGTTTGCGCAGCTTCTTTTGCTGCTGACGATAGCGACGCTGCTGTGCGGCCGCATGGGTGCGTCGTCGCGGACTTGTTGGTCTGCTCATAATGCCCTCTCTGATGTGCCGATGATGCCGTCATCATCGCGCGCTTCGAGCATGCGGCGCCCGCCTGCAAGGAACAAAGCGCCGCTGATGATGCCATCCGGCGACATCGATTTTATCTGCGGCGTGGCAACGACACCGGAAGGCGGAAATGCTCCCGGGTCGTCTCGCGACCTCCTGCGTCCGGAAATGCGATTCAATCGGCAACGCCGTTATCACGGCAACGGCGTTGCATGTTGCAACGCCTGCAGCGGAGACCGTCGACCGGGAGGAACGTGACGTCATCGCGCGTCGCGGCCCGTGTCGCTGCGCACGTCCATCAGATCTGCCGACAAGGCCTTGCGATCACAACATCGTCGCTGCCGTAACGGCGGGATCCACTGAATCGGAAATATCGAACTCTGCAACGGCACTACCAAACTTTGAATCGCCTGCATGAAATTCTGCAACGTCATTCTCGAAACCTGAATCGAAAATGCGCAACTGCTATTGTGTTCCGGGCAACCTCCTACACTGTCCCCGCGAGGCGCTTGCCGCTGTCGGAAACACCAAACCCCTCTTAATACGGTAAGAAGCATGTCGATCACGGGAGGGCGTCCGACAGCCAATTCAAGCTGAGGCTACGGCCCCGCCAAACTTTATAAGGCAGCGTTACTGCTACGTCGGGCGGCGACCCATCGATCGGCGATCGCGGAATCAAGGTTGCACGGCTTGAGGCTGCGACGTCCCATTGAGGTCGCGATTGCATCACAGATCCAAATTCGAACAAACTCCTCGGCAGTCGACAGGCTTTGCTCGATGCCGCACAGGCTAACGAGGTTTAGGGAGACGGTGGACGTCGGCCCCTTGATCTGGAAGTCCGCCGCTGGCTGGATTGGACTGGTCAGCTTTGGGAGGATGCCCGCATAGTCGGGAAACAGCATCTCTCACGTCGGGCCAATAGCGGGCCATTTGACGGCGGTTGATGCGACCAGCGAGATCCATGGTAAGGTAGACACCGAGGCTACGGTCGAAACGCCCGTAAACTTTGGTCGCGCTCCGTTGCTCTTATGGGGACAGGTGGCGACTGCGACTTGGAGGACGACCAGACCTGTCCATAAACAGGAGATTCTCATGCTCCCCTTCATCGCCCGCATCGTCGAGAATGTTCTCGGGGAGAATGGACAGACGTCCGAGGTCTGCCAAACCATGGTCGAGTTGGAAGCTAGGAACGCTCGCGAGGCCGATCAGAAGGCCAAGGCGGTTTTGCGAGATCCACGCCACGCATGACTGGTCTCTCCATGCGGATCGCCTGAACGTCGATCCGGCCGATTTCCCATCGTAATCCCGCTTGGCGAAAGCTACAGGAACGTGCGCCGTCCGAGGCTGTTTCCAAGGTGGGTGAATTTGGAGTCCAGGTATGGCGAAGGCATTCACACGCTCATCGCTTGTTGCGCGATCACTATGATCCGACCGTCGGTCGCGGCCGATGCCATGAACGGCAAGGACATCGCAAAGCGCTGGTGCGCGAGTTGCCATCTGGTGGAGAACGGGCAGACCAGCGGCACCGATCAAGCGCCGCCATTTTCACCTATCTTGCAAGGATGCCGGACTTCGACCAGAACAAGCTTGCGTTTCTGCTGCTGCTTCCTCGTCCAAATATGCCGAACCTGTCGCTGAACCGAGCAGAGGTCGCGGACCTGACGGACTACACGGGGACTACCGGCACGTCGGGGTACGCGCCCGGACAAAAAATGCAGAAGAAGGGTTCCGTGAAAGGGACAACCGGTGCATCAGGCTATGCGCCCGGTCACGCCGATGACACGAAATCCGGGACGAAGTCGCGATAAGAGTTTTAGCGCCGCAGCGGGCCTCAGCCTGATGCGCTGAGGCCTTTTTCTTGGCCGCGACAAAGCACACTGTGTTTAATTGGGAGTGCGCAAAATCCTTCGTCGCTGGAAAATGTTCACATCTTTTTGGCCCAGTCGTCTCCGGACATTGCACCGGATCATAGGCGTACGGATCGCAACACGCATCGTCCAGCAGGTAGGGAAATTGCATGTGCGTATAAGGGCACTCGGTGAGCACTTGGACATGCAGCTTGATGGATCATCGATCGGCGGCGGCGTTGATACAGGTCAACCGGAAAGGGAATCTTTCAGCTACAAAGTGCTCCATCGTGACACTTGCCTATCGCCCGCCGAAAGTCGGGTTTCTCGGGGTTGCGATTGCCGTTTAGGACGACTCGCGCTTTGATGGACAGATGAGACCCGATCCTGCTCCGGTCCGCTTTCTTGGATTGCATCCGTTTCGGGCCATTCCGGCTGCGATCCTGACTTCGCGCGGTAAGATACGAACGCGCAAGCGGCCGGGGAATTGGGGTCAACGGTATCAACCCGGCGGGCCTGCTTTGTGGATTGACTGGGGCCTCGTGTCGGTCGGCCTTCACTGCATCGCGGGCGGCTGCGGACACTATGCGCAAGTTCGGCTTGTCGATTTTCCGCAGGATCGAACGTGGTCCGAAATTGGTCCGCGCCTGACTTGCGAGGCATGCGGAGCGGTCGGATCGGTCAATATCGAGCCGCATTGGCACACTAGGTCAAAGCAATGGCGATTACGACCCTCCTCCGAACTCGGATCAGCGCTCGCTCATCTTCGCAAGCACGATCTCGACACCGCTGCGGTCGAACTCCTGCTTTCTCGGAAACGAGGGCAACTGGAAGGGCTTGGCATATCCGGAACGCGGAAAGTTCCCGATCGCCGTTCCGGAAGACGAAGATCTAGTGAAAGCCGTCGAGAAATTTTTCGATCGCGAACTGGCAGGATGCAATTACGCAGATTTCGATCCGTGCGTCGTGTTCTTCTTCACGATGACGACGAGGCAAGCTTAATTTCCCAAGCTCTTGCCACTGGTGGGAAGCAAATTTAACAGGCTCTTACGTCTCCTCTCTGTCGTGAATCGCAGCATCGGTGCTGAAAGCTTCCAGGCCCCTATGCCCGAAAGCTCTTAAGCGCGAATGAGTCGGGTGCCCTAACAGATCGTTGACGATCGCGCTTCGAGTTGTTTGACGGTATTCCCGCGATAGGTGCCCTCGCGCGTGAACGTGCCGACATTTGCCTCAAGAACGACCGTTTCGTTGCACGGCCGTCCGCGCCATTCGGTCGCGCGCCAACGATAGCTGCCGTGGTCGATCACCTCGCTGGGACCGAGAACGCCGTCGGGTTGATAGCAAGACGCGGGATCGGAAACCTGCGTTTCACCATGGATCCGAAATCCGTAACGCGAGCCCGCCGTTGCCGCGGTCACCGTCGCGGTAAACCATCCATCGTCCAATCGCCGCATCTCGTGAGGCGCGTCCAGAATCACATCGACGCGCTTCGCGGCTGGTGCCCACAACCGAAAGGTTACGCCGTCGCATACGAGCGCGGCACCGAATTTCGCGGGGATCATGAAGCTCTCGGCGAGTGGGGTGCGGGCTCTGTCGTTACAGATCCCTGAATGAGGACCAATGCTCTGATCGGCCGATGGTTCCCGTGCATGGATCGCAGCCCATGGACCGTTTCGGAACGCTCGCTTTCCAGAAACGTTCGAAACAGGTGTACCGGAGCCGCCCGTGTCAGTCCAAGGGAGGGACGCAATGCGTAGCGTAGGTGATTTTGTCGTTGAGAGGCTTTCATCGTGGAAAGTCGACACGGTTTTCGGCTATCCGGGAGATGGTATCAACGGCGTGTTCGGCGCGCTGAACCGCTCGGCCGGACTCATCGAGTTCATTCAGGCGCGCCACGAGGAGATGGCGGCGTTCATGGCCTCCGCTTACGCCAAGTTCAGCGGACGGCTCGGCGTGTGCATCGCGACGTCGGGGCCGGGCGCCTCGCATCTGGTGACCGGACTGTACGACGCGCTGCTCGATCATCAGCCGGTGTTGGCCATCGTCGGTCAGCAGGCGCGCAACGCCCTTGGCGGACACTATCAGCAGGAGCTGGATCTGGTCTCGATGTTGAAGGATGTCGCGGGCGCTTATGTCCAACAGGCGTCGTCACCGGCCCAGGTTCGGCATCTCATCGATCGGGCGATCCGGATCGCGCTGGCGCGGCGTACCGTCACCGCCGTCATCTTGCCGAACGATTTGCAGGAGGAGAGCTACGAGGACCCGCCGCGCCTACACGGAACGCTGCATTCGGGCGTCGGGTTCGCGGCGCCGCGCATGGTGCCGCACGACGACGATCTCGCGCGCGCCGCCGATGTCCTCAATGCAGGGAAAAAGATCGCGATCCTCGTCGGCGCCGGCGCGTTGGGGGCCGCGGAGGAAGTGGTTGCGGCCGCCGACCGGCTGTCCGCGGGTTGCGCCAAGGCGCTGCTCGGCAAGGCGGTGCTGCCCGACGATCTGCCCTGGGTGACCGGATCGATCGGCCTTCTCGGCACGCGACCGAGCTACGACATGATGATGGGCTGCGATACGTTGCTGATGATCGGATCCGGCTTTCCCTATTCGGAGTTTCTGCCGGCGGAAGGGCAGGTGCGCGGCGTCCAGATCGATGTCGATCCGGCCATGCTGTCGCTGCGCTATCCCATGGACGTGAACCTGTGCGGCGATGCCGCAGAAACCCTCCGATTGTTGCTGCCGAAACTGGAGCAGAAGCCGCATGGCGACTGGCGCAAGACGATCGAGAACAATATGCGGGAATGGTGGGATGTCCTTGCGGATCGCGCCCATCAACCGGCCGCTCCGGTCAACCCCCAGCGCGTCACTTGGGAGTTGTCGCCCCGCCTGCCGGATGATGCGATCGTGACCAGCGACTCCGGTTCGTGCGCCAACTGGTATGCGCGCGACCTGAAGATGCGCGCGGGCATGATGGCGTCGCTCTCCGGCGGCCTTGCCTCGATGGGCGCCGCCGTGCCCTACGCGATCGCCGCGAAGTTCGTGCATTCGGCGCGACCGGTGATTGCGCTCGTCGGAGACGGTGCGATGCAGATGAACAACATGGCGGAACTGATCACGGTCGCGAAGTACTGGCGCTCCTGGCAGGATCCGCGCTGGATCGTCTGCGTTTTCAACAACGAGGACCTCAATCAGGTCACTTGGGAGCAGCGGGTGCTGGAAGGCGATCCGAAGTTCGAATCCTCGCAAAAGATTCCCGACGTGTCGTACCATCGCTTCGCCGAACTGATTGGCTTGCGCGGCATTTTCGTGGACGATCCGGAACGGATGGGTCCGGCTTGGGACGAGGCGTTGGCGAGCAACGTTCCGGTCGTGCTCGAGGTGAAGACCGATCCGGAAGTCCCGCCGTTACCGCCGCACATCACGATGCAGCAGGCGCGCAACTTCAGTCTCGCCTTGCTGAAGGGCGATCCGAACGAGCGCAGGACGTTCTCCGGCGCGGTGCGGCAGGCATTGGCATCCGTACTGCCGTCGGAAAAATGAGGAGCCGCGCGGAGGGAGCGATGCGACGGCCATTCGACGTTCGCGGGACAGCCCGCGCGGGCTTGCTGGCGCTTCCTTTGATCTGCACGTCGACTATTTCGGCGGAAGCTGCGTTGTTGAGCAAGGATCTCGCCGGCGTGGCGGCGTCGCCGAAGCCGGGCGTGCGCCTGCCGCTGGACATTTTGCTGAAGGATGGCGAGACGTCCGCGGCACTCGGCCAATGGCTCAAAGGAAAGCCCGGCGTGTGGATCGTCGCAGACTTCACCTGCCGTTCGCTCTGCAGTCCGCTTCTGCGAACCATGACCGACGTGCTCGGCAAAACCGGGCTCGTGCCGGGGAAGGATTTCAACGTGCGCGTGCTCGGACTCGATCCGAAAGACAGCGCGGCCGACGCGGCGGCTATGAAATCGGCACAAGTCGGAACCTCCGGTCCGATCGCGGAGCACACACGCATGCTGCGCGGAACCGCCGCGGACATCGGGAGGGTCACAGCGGCGTTCGGATTCATCTCCGTCTACGATCCGGCGCTCGACCAATATGCCCATCCGGCAGCCGTATTCACGGTGACGGCCGATGGCCGCGTCAGCCACGCGCTGTCGGGTCTCGCGCTTGATCCTGCCGACCTGAGGCTTGCGATCGTCGAGGCAGGCGGCGGCCGGATCGGGAGCGTCGTCGATCGGGTGCGTCTGCTATGCTACGGCTTCGATCCCAGCCATGGGTTCTACAATCTGGCGATCGGGCGCGCGCTCTCGATCGGCGGCGGCGTCACGGTCGCGCTGCTGGCGGGATTTCTGGGATTCATGTTCAGGCGCGAGCGGCGGGCGCATTGAGATATCCGTCTGCGTCGCTAAATTTTCGCGCAACCACGAGGACAAATGCGCTCGCTATGAACAGCAGCGCGGCGATTGTCGCGAAGGGTAACAGGACGACGTTGAGATCGTGAATCTCCGGAAAGGCGAGCAGGGCGGCCTCGACGTCGCGCAGTATCAATGTCGCGGCGCATATTGAGAATAACCACCGCCGGTCGCGGCGCACATAGGCGGAGAGGAGCAGGAGGAACGGGGCGACGAATTGGCCGAGCGCGAGAAGGGCCGTCACGTATTGCCAGCCGCCCCGCGTGCGATCGAGATACCATGTCACCTCGTCGGGAATGTTTCCGGCCCAGATCACGATGTACTGCATCGCGTGGAGGTAGCCCCACAGCAGCAGCGTGCCGAGAAACAATCCGCCATAGCCGCGGGTGGAACGAATGCGCCGGGCGGACAGCAGCCCGAACCCGACAACGAACGGCAGCGACGACATAAGCGTGAAGCTAAGAAAAAGCAGCCCGTAGATCGATGAGTGAAAGTCCGCGTTGAGCGACTCGAGCCAATCGATCCCGGCCAGCGAGATCGTCAACGATGCGACGATGAGGGTGATCGATGCCGCGCGGTTCATGCGTGCGGAATTTCCCCATGCGCGTGCGAGCAAAGCGGCGAGTACGGACCAGATCGCGAAGTAGGCGATCGTCCGCAGCGCGAATGCCCATGGCGCCAGATAGGCTGCCTTGAATGCGGGAACGTCGGCACCCGCCGCGACCGGATACAGTAGCGATTGTCCGAGCAGGACCGGAACGAAAAGTGCGCCGCAGAGAGGCAACGCCGCCGTTGTCGCGATGAGGACAGGATGCAGATCGTCGGTCCATGCGCGGCGGACAAGATACGTCGTCGCCAGGATCAGCAATCCGCCGATCGGGATCGCTGCAAGCGTGATCCAGCCGATCAGATAGGCCGCCAACGTCGTGTGCGGGTCGATCATCGCGCCGAGACACAGACAAGCAAGCGTTGCAATCCCGAAGATCGTCGCGCGGAGGCGGATCGTACTCATTCCCCGGCCTCCAGCTTTGTCTTTTCCTCATCGGGGACGTCGGACAGCGCGGCGTGGCGGCTCAGTTGCAATGCGCGGATATAGGCGACGATGGCCCAGCGATCCCGCGGCGGCACCCGCATGGCGTAGGAGTACATCGCGCCATAGCCCTTGGTGATGACATCGAAGAAATGCTGGTCGTCGGCCGCGAGCAGCCGCGGATCGTAGAAGCTGGTCGGATGCGGCATCCCGCGCTGGACGATGCGGCCATTGCCTTGGCCGGTTCGACCATGGCAGGGCGAGCAATAAATGTCGAAGCGCTCCTGTCCGCGCGCCAGCAATGCGGAGGTGAGCGGAGGCTTTTGCCGGATTGCCTGTTCGCGCGCGGCGTCGTCCTGCGCCACCGTGCCCGCGGGCGGCGTCCGCATTGTGCCGCCGCCGAACTGCGGCATTGCGGAATAGGAGGGCCCGGTCGGTTGCTCCTCCATGTTCTGGTCGCATCCGGCTAGCAGCATCGCCAATAACAGTACGGAGATAGCGGCTGCGGCTTTCACGACCGCACCAACGCGATGCTGATCGCGCCAAGATCGCGCAGGAGGCGGGCGGTATTTTCCCGATCGAACTGGCGGTCCTCGGCCTTGATGCAGAGAAAGAAGCGATCCTTGCTCGCCAGATGAAACCGAGGCGCATTGAAGATCGGATAGTTCAGACGGGGCAGGCGGTTCAAAGCCAACAGCCCGACGAAAAGGAACAGCACGGCGAACAGGATCGTCAGCTCGAAAATCACCACCGCGTAGGCCGACAACGGATAGAGCGGGCGGCCGCCGACATTGAGCGGATAGGCGTAGCTGACGAAGGCTTGCATGCCGAAGGCGAGCAGGAAGCCAAAAATGCCGCCCGCCAAACCGAGCCACGCCGGCCGGGAATCCCTGAGGCGCATGACGCGCGCGAGCCGCGGGAGCGGAAACGGCGTGAAGGCGTCGATATTCCGATAGCCTGCCTGGCGGACCAGCCGCGCGGCGTGAACGATCGCGTCTTCGGAGGCGAACTCGGCCACGAAACCATATGGCATGTCAGCCATCGCGCGTCTCCTGTTCGTCAAGAAGCGTCTTCTCGGTTTCGAAGATCGAGATCACCGGAATGAACCGGATCGCCAGCAGGAACGGCACCAGGAAAAGGCCGATGGTGCCGACATAGGTCGACCAATCCCAGAACGTCGGCGTGTAGTGACTCCACGACGAGACCAGAAAATCGCGGTAGAGCGTGGTCACCAGGATCATGTAGCGTTCCAGCCACATGCCGATGATCACTGAAACGGAGATCAGCAGTAGCGCCCAACCGGTTCGCCGCACTTGCCGCCACCACAGCAGTTGCAGCGGCACGAAGTTGAAGAACACCGCGCCCCAATAGAGCCAGGCATAAGCGCCCGTGGTGCGGTTGAGCAGTGTTTGCAGGTCGTGGGGATTGCCGCTGTAGAGTGCGTCGACGACTTCGAACACATAGCCGTATCCTGTCATCAGTCCGGTCGCGAGCAACACCTTGCCGAGCACGTCGAGGTGCTTGCGTGTCACGAGGTTTTTCAGATCGAACATCGCGCGCAGCGCCACCGCGATGACGGAGACGACGGCAAAGCCCGAGAACGCCGCGCCGAGCACGAAGTAGGGCGGGAATAGCGTCGAGTGCCAGCCCGGCAACTGACTGGCGGCGAACAGCAGCGAGATTTCGCTGTGTACGGAGACGACAAGCGGCACCGCGATGGCCGCCATGATCCGGTAGGTCCGCGACCAGCGGTGCCAGTGGATCGTCGAGCCGCGCCAGCCCAGCGCGAGGATGCCGAAGAACACCTGCCAGCCGCGCCGCCTCGCGCGATCGCGTGCGTTGGCGAGGTCGGGGATCAGGCCGGTGTACCAGAACAGCACCGAAACGCTCAGATAAGTCAGCACCGCCCAGATGTCCCATTCCAGCGGACTGCGGAATTGCGGCCAGACGTCCATCGTCGCCGGATAGGGAAACATCCAGTAGAGATACCAGGGGCGGCCGAGATGAATCACTGGATAGATGCCGGCGCAAACCACGGCGAACAGCGTCATGGTTTCGGCGAAGCGATTGAGCGAATTGCGCCACTCGCTGCCGGTGAGTAACAGGAGCGCCGAAATCAGCGTCCCGGCATGGCCGATGCCGAGCCACCAGACATAGTTGTGAATTGCGAAGGCCCAGGTGACCGGGACGTTAAGGCCCCATATCCCCACGCCGCGGGTGAACAGTTCGACCACCGAGACGATGAACAACGCCAGCAGCGCGATCGCGACGGCCATTGCGATCCACCATTGCCGCCGTGCCGGGAAATGCAGCGGAATGCCGGTGAGTTGGCTGCTGACATCACCGATGCTCTGATCGGTTGGAAGGATATCCGTTGCCGAGGCCGTCATGTCCGGTGGTCCTCGCTATCGGGCCCGTCATTCCACTTGGCCAGGTAGGTCGTGCGCGGCCGTGTCCCCAGTTCCTCAAGCAAGGCATAGTGGCGGCCGCTTCGGCGCAGCTTTGAGACTTCCGAATTGGGGTCGTTGATGTCTCCGAACACGATCGCGTGGGTCGGGCATGCGGCCTGACAGGCGGTCACGACATCGCCGTCGCGCAGGTCGCGATTGTCCTTGTCGGCCGCGACGTGCGCCGCTTGAATGCGCTGGGTGCAATAGGTGCATTTCTCCATTACGCCGCGCGAGCGCAACGTGACATCGGGATTGTGAGCCGGTTCGGCCGGCGCCTCCGGCGTATTGCGATAGTCGAGGTAATTGAAGCGCCGTACCTTGTAGGGGCAAAAACTCGAGCAGGTCCGCGTGCCGATGCAGCGGTTGTAGACCATCTGGTTGACGCCCTCGGGGCTATGCGTGGTGGCATGAACCGGGCAGCCCGTTTCGCACGGCGCATCCTCGCACTGCATGCAAGGCACCGGCTGGAAATAGCTGCGCGGATTTTCGACGTCGCCTTGGTAATAGCGCGCGATCCGCAGCCAGTGCATCTCACGGCCCATCTCCACCTGCGTCTTGCCGACGACGGCGACGTTGTTCTCCGCCGTGCAGGCCGCGACGCAGGCGTTGCAGCCGATGCAGGAGTCGATATCGATCACCATGCCCCAGGCGTGTTTCGCTGACGGCTTGGGCGGGTAGAGGCTGGGTTGCGGCGATGGGGCAGGCAGCGTCGGAGAGGTTGCGCTCACCTCCCGAACCAGATCGAAGCCTTCCATCCGGTGATGCAACTGGGTGACCGCGAGGGTGTCATTGCGGTCGCGCTTTCGCACGAAGCCTTTCGTCAGCCACGGCGTCGCGGCCGGGCGAACGCTGTATGCATTGTAGCCGACGCCGTTGCCGACACGGCCGGCCTGTTCGCGGCCATGGCCGAGCCAGAGGCCGATCGTGTTGTCGGCCTGGCCCGGCATGATCCAGGCGGGGCCCGAGAGTTTGCGACCGTCGATGTCGACCTCAAGCACGTCGCCGTTTTCGACGTCGAGGTCGCGCGCCCATGTCGGCGAAACGGCGATGACGTTCCCCCATGTCAGCGTTGAAAGCGGTTTCGGCAGTTCCTGGAGCCAGCCGAGATTGGCGTAGCGGCCGTCCCACAAGGTCGGGTCGAGGCGAAATACGATGTCCGCTCCGTCGGCATCGGAAGCTGCCGGTGCGATCCGGCCCGAAGCGGGTTTCGCCTGAATCTCGGGGATGCCTTCTGCGACAAAACCGTCGCGCAAGGCTTTCGTCCATCTCGCGTCGAAGGATTCGCCAAATGTTTCTCGCCAGGTCGTCTTGACGGAGAGATCGGCAGCTTCATCCCGGCCAAGCATCATGGCCATTAACTGGTGACGCGATCTGACGTCGTAAAACGGTGTCATCACCGGCTGGATGATGGTGGCCGTGCCGTCCACCGCGCGCGCGTCGCTCCAGCTTTCCAGATCGTGGGTCAGCGGTAGCTGATAAGTGCATCGATGGCCGGTCTCGTCGCGGTAGAGGCCGAGGTGAATTGAAGTCTTCACCTTCGATAGTGCGCGGGCGAAATCGAGCGAGCCGGGCGCGGTGTAAACCGGATTGGCATTAAGGATTACCAGCGTATCCACCTGGCCCGCATTCATGTCGGTGACGAGTTCGTCGAGGGATGCCGTGGCGATGCCGGGATCGGCAATCGGCTGGCTCAGTTTCAGCGTCCGGCCCGGCGCACCGAGGGCCTCGTTGATTTGGGCCGCCCAACGCGCCGCCTCTAAACCGGTCCCGAGCCCCGCCGTCACTAGCGCGCGGCATTTCGCGGCGTTGATCGCCGCAACGGCGCGCATCAGCCAGCGGCGTTCCTCCGCGGGGAGGTCGGTGGCCGATGCCCCCGTGACACCAAGCTGAGCCGCGAGGGCTTCCATGAGACGCGGCATGCGGGACGGCGAGGCGCGCAGGCGATGCGACGCAACCGCGCCGGTCGCCGCCGGAATGCTTTCCGCGCAATGGAGATGGATGTCGGGCACGTCACCGCGACGGCGCGCCTGCGCCCATTTGATCGCGTTCAAAAGCTGGCGCGGGCCGGGACCGAGAAAGTCGTCATCGAAGCTGACGACCACGACGCAGGCATCGAGCTGGTAGTGCAAATCTAGCGGTTGGCCGTAGGCCGCGATCGCGGCGGCAGTCCGCTCCCGCTCGCCCGAGGCATCATGAACATGCAGGCGCGCGGCCGGAAACTGCGACTGGAATTCCTTGATCTGCCGTATCAAGGTTGGAGAGGTCGTTTGCGACAGCAGCAGGCGGAGCCGCTTGCCGCCGTCGGTCCGCCATTCCCGGCGTTGCTCCGAGAACATCGCGCCGACGTCGATCCATGTAACGGGCTCGCCGGTGCGGGTCGGGCTCTGCGCGCGATCCGGATCGTAGAGCTGAAGTACGGCGGCCTGCATGAACACGTCGCTGCGTCCTTGCGTGGCCGGATGTCCGGGAAGTCCGTCGAGCTTGGTCGGGCGGCCATCGTAAGTCGTCGCCAGCACCGGCTGGGCGTATCCGTCCAGTGTGACGGCGGTTGCGTAATAGCGCGGCACGCCGGGCAGGGCGGCTTCCGGCTGGTCCACATAAGGAATGCCGGCGACGAACGAACTTTTCTCGCATCCGGTCAATCCGGCGAGAGCGAAGGATGCGGCCATGATCTTGAGAAAGTCGCGGCGTGCGGTCGGCGGAAAACTCGCGGCAACGGGAAACTCCGCCGCGATTTTTTCGGCGAAGGCCGGATCCCCTGCCAGTTCCTCGATGCTGGTCCATTGTTTCGGCAACGTCGTCATCGGTGGCACACGTAGCAATGAGTGAGTTCGCCGGATCGGATTCCGACATGGGCGGCGATCCTGGCACCGAGATCGCGCGGGTTGCCCGCGGGCTTCCAGGTCATATCGGTAATTCGGTCGGCCGGGCGAAGGTTCGGCGTCGGATCGCGATGGCAGTCGAGGCAGAATTGCATCGTGAAGGCGTGGGCGCGATAGGTGAGCGGCATGGTGTCGATGCGGCCGTGACAGGTGACGCAGCCGACGCCCTTCGCGATGTGAATGTCGTGGCGGAAGAAAACGTAGTCCGGCAGCTTCGCGACGCGGACCCAACGCAGCGGCTTGTTCTCGGCGAGGCTTTGGCGGACGGGCGCGAGCATCGCCGCGTTGGTCCATATCTGGGAGTGGCAGGTCATGCAGGTCATGGTCGGCGGCAGTCCGGCTTTCGGACCTCGCTCCGCGTCCGCGTGGCAATATCGGCAGTCGATTCCCAATTCTCCGACATGATGGCGGTGGCTGAAGGGCACCGGTTGATGCGGTGCATTATCGGTCGATGTGACATAAGCCGACCTCGCAAGCCCGATCGCTCCGACGACGCTCCCGCCGCAGACCGAGAGAAATCCCACCACGGCAAGCCGTAGCCAGGTATCGGCCGTGGGCGAGAATATCTGGGTCATTCTGTCGTCTCGGCATTCCAACCGCTCGGAAGCCGTTGCGTTCCGAACAAGGAACAACCCGCGCTGGCTCGCATTGTTAGGTCGCAGGACATTGATATGACCGAACGGGTTGATTTCGAGCGCACGGACGTGCCGCCAGGCTTGCTGGCGAAGCTGGCGGCGGGCATCGCCGCCTTCGTGATCGCTGTGCCGCTCGTCATGCCGTTGATCTATCCGCAAACGCGGCAATCAAGAACGCCCCGCGTGCCCCGCATCGCGGCGGGGGCGGTGGTGCTTGAGGTGAATCCCCGCGCGCGGCTCGCGCAGCTCGAACAGGCGGATTCGGCCGCGCGCGATCGCTACGGCTGGATCGATCGCGATCACGGCCTTGTGCAAATTCCGGTCGCGCGCGCCATGGAGCTATTGGCGCAGCATGGTTTGCCGGGCTGGCCCGCGGGGTCATCTGAAAAAGATCAGTTGCAGGACGGATCCCGTCACTGACGCGGAGCAGGGAGCGGATGTGGCGACAGTGGATTCCATTCTGGCACGAAGGGGTCTCGCCTTACGGAGGGGACGTCGATCTTCTGTTCGCGGGGCTTCTTGTCGCCAGCTCCCTGGTTCTCGGGCTTCTGCTGTTCCTGATTTTTCTGTTCTGCATCCACTACCGCGCCGGAAACGATGTCGATCGCGAAAACCACGAGGCCAAGAGCTGGCGTTGGGAGATCGGCTGGACGGCCGCGTCGCTCGTGGCGTTTCTCGGCCTCTTCGTCTGGGGCGCGGCGATCTTCCTTAAAATCTACCAGACGCCGGGGGATGACCTGTCGGTGTTCGTGGTCGCGCAGCAATGGATGTGGAAGGTGCAGCATCCCGGAGGGCAGGCCGAGATCAACGCCCTGCACATGCCGATCAATCGCCCGGTCAATCTGGTGATGGCGTCGCAGGATGTCATTCACAGCTTCTTCATTCCGGCGCTCCGCCTCAAGCATGACGTGGTTCCGGGGCGCTACCAGAGCATCGAGATCGAGGCCAGGCGTCCGGGCCATTATCACCTGTTCTGCGCCGAATATTGCGGAACGGATCATGCGCGCATGCTGGGCGAGGTCGTCGCGATGCGTCCCGCCGATTATGCCGCGTGGCTGGCGCAGCAGGCGCCATCGAGCCCGTTGGCGCGGCAGGGAGGCGCGTTGTTCCGCCAGCTTGGCTGCTCGGGTTGCCACGAGGGATCGACCAGCGTCCACGCGCCGCGACTGGAAGGCTTGTACGGAAAGCCCGTTCCCTTGTCGGACGGCAGCACCGTGATCGCCGACGACAAATACCTGCGCGATTCCATCCTGCTGCCACGCAGCCAGATCGCGGCGGGCTACGAGCCCGTGATGCCTTCGTTCGAGGGGCGGATCGACGAGGCGCAACTGTTGCAACTGGTTGCCTACATCAAGTCGCTCGCGCCGGTGAAGCCATGACGGAGAAGAACTATCTCACGGACGATTATCGTCTCGTCTCCTGGTTCACCACGACGGACCACAAGCGAATTGCGATCCTGTACTTTGCCACGCTGATTGTCTTCTTCTTCATCGGCGGCGCAGCCGCGACGCTGATCCGGCTCGAACTGGCGACACCCGGGCCGGACGTCGTCAGCGCCGACACCTACAATCGGCTGTTCACCATGCACGGCATCATCATGGTGTGGTTTTTCCTGATCCCGTCGATTCCGAACACATTGGGGAATTTCATCGTCCCGCTGATGATCGGCGCGCGCGATCTCGCATTTCCCCGGCTTAATCTGGCGAGCTGGTATCTGTTCGTGCTCGGCGGATGCATCACGCTTTATGCGATCTTCATGGGCGGGGTCGACACCGGATGGACGCTCTACACGCCGTTCTCGACGCTGTATTCGAATAGTTACGTTTCGGTCGCGGTCACGGGCATCTTCATCGCCGGGTTCTCGTCGATCCTCACCGGCTTGAACTTCATCGTCACGATCCACAAGCTGCGCGCGCCGGGTTTGACCTGGTACCGCCTGCCGCTGTTCATCTGGACGTTGTATGCGACCTCGGTGATCCTCGTGTTAGCGACGCCGGTGCTCGCGATCACGCTGGTGCTGCTGGCGATGGAGCGCCTGTTCGGCGTCGGCATCTTCGATCCGCGGATCGGCGGCGATCCGCTGCTGTTTCAGCACCTGTTCTGGTTCTACTCGCATCCGGCGGTCTACATCATGATCTTGCCGGGCATGGGGGTTGTGAACGAACTGATCGCGTGTTACGCGCGCAAGAAAATCTTCGGTTACAAGTTTGTGGCATGGGCCAGCCTCGCCATCGCGGCAGCGGGCTTTCTCGTCTGGGGCCACCACATGTTCGTGTCCGGCCAGTCGTTGACCGCGAGCCTGGTGTTCTCGTTCATGAGTTTCATCGTCGCCGTACCCTCGGCGATCAAGGTCTTCAACTGGACCGCAACCTTGCACAAGGGAACGATCCGGTTCGACGCGCCGATGCTCTACGCGCTGGCGTTCGTCGGCCTGTTCACAATCGGAGGATTGACCGGACTGTTCCTGGCCTGCCTGGCGTTCGACGTCTACGCGACGGACACTTATTTCGTAATCGCGCATTTCCATTACATTATGGTCGGCGGCATGGTGACGGCCTATTTCGGCGGACTCCATTACTGGTGGCCGAAGATCACCGGCCGGATGTATCCGGAATACTGGGCGCGCGGGGCCGCGATCCTGATCTTCTTCGGCTTCAACCTGACCTTCTTTCCGCAGTTCATTCTCGGCGCCGAGGGAATGCCGCGGCGCTATCACGTCTACGCGCCGGAATTTCAGGTCTGGAATGTGCTGTCGTCCGGCGGCGCGTCCATTCTCGCTGTCGCCTACTTGCTGCCGATGTTCTATCTCGGATTCTCGTTGTTCTTTGGGGCGCGCGCACCAGCCAATCCGTGGGGCGCCACGGGACTGGAATGGCGGACATCGTCGCCGCCGCCCCGGCTGAATTTCGACCAGCAACCGGTGGTGACCGAAGACCCGTACGACTACGCGCACGCCCCGGAACCGCAACATGTCTGATACGCCGGACATCGCCGAGCATCTGGCGACCCGCGCGCAGCGCGACGACGTGCTTGAACTTGGGATGTGGACGTTCCTGTCGACGGAAGTGCTCCTGTTCGGCGGGTTAATCCTCAGCTATTTCGTCTATCGCCATGCGGACCCGCAGGCGTTTCTCGCGGCGGGCCGCGAGACCCGGATCGTCATCGGAACAATCAACACGGCTCTGCTGCTCACATCGAGCTTTTGCGTGGCGGCGGCGCTTCAGGCGGCGGAGCAGGGAGAACGTCACGCGACCCGCGCCTTGCTTGGGATCGCGATCCTGCTGGGGTTGAGCTTTCTCGGATTGAAGGGCCTCGAATACGTCGAGGAGTATCGCGAATATCTCGTTCCCGGCATCGACTTCGCGCGGACGGGGGAGAATGCGCACGGGATCGAACTGTTCTTCATCTTCTATTTCATCGCGACGCTGCTTCACGGAATTCATGTGGCGTGCGGGATCGGCGTGCTGGCGGTTTTCGCCGCGCTGGCCACGGCCACGAGGGCGAGTTCGCGCTATGTCGCGGGACTGAGAACGGCCGCGCTCTATTGGCACTTCGTCGATCTGGTCTGGATCTTTCTGTTTGCCCTGATCTATCTGCCGGGACGAAACTCATGAGCGGGATCCGTCGTCCGAAATCAAGGATTTGGCGTCCGTCTACCGACCTGGTTCTCTGCTGGATCGGCCTGTTGACGTTGCTTGGGCTGACCGTCACGCTTTCCTATCAGCCACTGGCGTCGTTCAATTTCCCGGTCGCCATGACGATCGCGGCGATCAAGGCCGGGCTGGTCGCGGCGATTTTCATGGAGCTTCGGCATCGCTCCGGCGTCGTCTGCGCCTTCGCCGCCGCCGGCTTCTTCTGGCTGGCGATCTTGTTGTGGCTCGGCCTGATGGATTTCCTGACGCGAGTATGAAGCCTCATACCGTTCCGAGTATCTCGTCTAACGCAGTTTCGTCTAGATGGAATCAACAACTCGTCATGGCCGGGCTCGTCCCGGCCATCTAGGTCTTAGACCTTGAGAGGCCTTAAGACGTGGATGCCCGGCACAAAGGCGAGCGTAAGCGACGCCGTTCTTCGAACGGCTAAGGCCGGGCATGACGGATCGGATGTTTCCGTCAAAACGCAAAACCCTCTAGCGCGACTGCGCCAGCGACGTCCGTTGCTTGGCGACCGTCGCAGCGGAAACCGCCGGCGCGGCGTTGCCCCAACTGTTGCGGATGTAAGTCAGGACGGCGGCGACCTGATCGTTGTCGAGCCGCCAATCGAACGCTGGCATGGCGGGCGCGGTCGGCGCGGAATTCGTTGCGACGGCGCGCGATCCCTCGAGCACGACGCGGCCGAGCGTCGTCGGATCGTCCGATTGCACGACCGCGGTGCCGGCGAGACGGGGGAAGAGTTGCGCGCTGCCCTGACCGTTATCCTGATGGCACGGTGCGCAGGCGTCCTTGTAGATCTCGGCTCCGACCTTCATCGTCGGGTTGTCGGCGGCGATGGGCGTTGGCCTGTCGGTTCCGCCCTGGCCTGTGCCCAGCAGGTAGGTTGCGATCGCGGCGACGTCCGCATCCTTCATCTGCGATGTCGAGTGCGTCACGGCTTCGGCCATCGGCCCGGAGGCGAGCGTGTCGTTGTTGGCGCCGGTTTTCAGATAGTGGACGAGGTCATCCTTGGACCAGCGGCCGATGCCGTTGTGCTTATTGGCGGTGATGTTGGGCGCGAACCAGCCTTGCAGCGTCGCGCCGGTGAGCGGCGCGCCGGTCTTGTCGCCGCCCAATGCCGTCTTCGGCGTATGGCAAGCGCCGCAATGGCCCGGACCTTGGACGAGATATGCGCCGCGATTCCATTCCGCGGACTGGTGCGGATCGGCAACGAAGCGTCCCGGCGTGAAGTTGAGCCAATTCCAGACCATCATCGCGAGGCGAATGTTGAAGGGAAACGGCAACTGGTTGGCATTCACCCTGTTGTGCACCGGCGTCACGGTGTTGAGATAGGCGCGGATCGCCAGAATGTCGTCGCGCGACATCTTCGTGTAGGCCGTATAGGGCATCGCGGGATAAAGCCGGGTGCCATTGCGGCCGCGCCCGTCCTGCAGCGCGGAGACGAATTCGTCGTCGCTCCAGTTGCCGATGCCGGTATCGGTGTCGGGCGTGATGTTCGGCGCGATTAGCGTTCCGAACGGGGTTTGCAAAGCGACGCCCCCGGCGAACGGCTTGCCGCCCGCAGTGGTGTGACATCCCGCGCAATCGCTCAGCGTCGTCAGGTAATGTCCACGCTCGATGCAGCTGAAATCCTGCGTCGCTCCCTGTGCGTGCGCGCAGGCGATGAATGCGAACGACGTAACGGCGAATGTCAGCGAACGATACATGGCTCTACATCAACGGACCGGGATTTTTCAGATAACGCTGGGTGATCGCATCCGCGGTCCAGAACGCCAGCGCGCCGACCGTGTTCGTGGGGTTGTAGCCGTGGTTCTGCGGAAAAACGGACGCGCCTCCCGGGACGAAGAGGTTGTGCACATCCCAGCTCTGGCCATACCGATTGAGGACGCTGGTTTGCGGATCGTCACCCATCACCGTGCCGCCGGTGTTGTGGGTGGTTTGATAAATCGTGCTGTCATACGGACCCTTGCGCGGATGCGCCTGCATTTCCGTCGGATTCATTGCTTTGGCGATCTCCGCCAGACGCTCCGTGAGAAAGGCCGACATCTTCAGCTCGTTCTCATGGAAATCGAACGTCATCCGCATCAACGGTCGTCCGAGGCGATCCTTGTAGGTCGGATCGAGATCGAGCCAGCAGTCGCGATAGCTGTAGGAGCTGCCGTGCGTCGAAAGGCTGTAGGCGTGCTGATAAGTTTCGGCGGTCGCTTTCTTCCATGCCGCGCCCCACTTCGGCGTGCCTTTCGGCACCGGGCGGGTCTGGATCGGGCGCCCGTTGGTCTGTCCCGCGCCCATGTAACCGCCGCCGACGAAGCCGAGGTTGGTGTGATCGAAATTGTCGCCGTTGTAGTCGTCGATGATCATGCCGTGAGCGCCGGTGGCGATGAACGGATTGAGCACCTTGTCTTTCAGAATCACGCTGACGCTCGATGTGGTCTGGTACGCATAGTTGCGGCCCACCACGCCCTGGCCGCTGACCGGATCGTAAGGTTTTCCGATCCCGGAAATCAGCATCAGTTGCACGTTAAACAGCGCGAACGCGCATAACAACACGATGTCCGCGGGCTGCTCCCATTCCTTTCCTGACGTATCGACATAGGTGACGCCGGTCGCGCGCTTGCCGGTTGAATCGAGATTTATCTTGAGAACTTCGGACTCGGTCTGCGCGGTAAAATTCGGAACGCGCAGCAAGGCAGGCAGCACACAGGTCTGCGGACTTGCCTTGGAATAGTTGCCGCAGCCGAAGCGTTCGCAGAAACCGCAGTAGCTGCATTGACCCATCCGAATGCCGAGCGGATTGGTATAGGCTTCGCTCAGATTGGAGGCTGGCTGGGGAAATGGTGAGTGGCCGAGTTTGCGCGCGGCTTCGGCAAACAGCGTGGCGCCGAGGCCTTGTTTCAACGGGGGCGTAGGATATTCGGCCGAGCGCCAGCCCTCGAACGGATTGCCACCGTCCTGCTTTACGCCTTTGAGATTGCCGGCCTTTCCCGAAGTGCCGCAGAGCTTCTCGAAGCGATCGTAATAAGGCTCGAGTTCGTCGTAGCTAACCGGCCAATCCTGGATCGTCATATCGTCGGGCAGTATGTTTGCGCCGTAGCGTTCGGTGAGATGGCTGCGCAGCCGAAAATCGGTCGGCAGAAAGCGCCAGGTCTGGCCATTCCAGTGAATTCCGGCGCCGCCTACGCCGTTGCCGGGGAGAAAGCCCGCAAAGTTCCGGATCGGCAACGCGATTTGATCTGCCTTGTTGCGGAACGTTAGGGTTTCCTGCGCGGGACGCAGAAACAGATCCAGCCGAACGGCGTAGCGCAATTCATCCTGCGCATAAGCGGGCGGAAAGTTGGTTGCGGTGTCGCGCCACGGTCCGCGCTCGATCGCCACCACGTCGAGGCCCGCCTTGGCGAGATGATAGCTGAGGATAGACCCCGTCCATCCCAGTCCAATCACCACAACATTCTTGGAGGGCAGTTTCCGCGCCATTCTTCTATCCTTTCGACACCCAGTCCGTCCTCCCCATAATGCTCACCGGAGGCAGCGGATAACGCTCGTTGTGGCGCTCGACCCAATCGCGATAGTCGTACCGCGCACCGGGGAAGCCGACCAATTTCCAGCCCGCCATGTCGCGATTGCCGCCATAAATTGGATCGGCAAAGAATCCCTGTTGAGTGTCCTGCAGGAGCATCGCGAAGAACGCCTTCGCGTCGATATCCTTCAGCTTGATCGATCCGTCCTCCAGCGTAGACAAAAGTTTGTCCTGATCGACAGTGGACAATTCGCGCAGTGTTTTCCCGCTCTGGGATTGGCGAATGTGATCCGCGAGCGCCTTCAATCCAGCGCGATAGCGGCCCCCAGGGGAGTCCGGATTTTGATATCCCTGCGTCGACGAGCCAGGCATGAATGGTGGAAGCGTATAAAGGCCATCGCTGCGGCCGTAGGGTCCGGCCAATTGTCGGTCGATGAACACTGCGCAGCCGGCATCCTTACCGCCGGGGCCGCCATCGTCCGGCGGAATCAGACGATCGACGATGGCCTCCATGGTTGCGGCTTCATCGCTTGTGAAGAAAGCCCATGGGCCAGGGCGCACCTGCGCGGGAGGATCGGCGGCACCGGGCGCCCATGGCATTCCCTGATGGAAGGTTCGCCCATGAACGACGGACGCCGTTGTCGTCACCAAGATGGCTGCGGAAGTGAGAAATGTCCGACGTGATAAAAGTGGAACCTTCGAGTCCATCATGCGGCTCCAAGGAGGATGCTCTTGTGGGCAAGGCTCTCTCAGCGATTATGCAACGCCAACGAGGTAAGATCTGCTGCGACGAATTGTTCCAGCTCAGCCAAACAAAGGGAGGCCCCAGTTTGCCGCATCAATAGCTAGCAAGGTCAGTTCGTAGGACCGCAGGTGGCGATCAGCTTGGATGTAGCATGCGCCGGAATGTCTGGATTGCGTGTCACCAATCACTTTGCGATGCGTGTACGATTTTTAACGTGTAGTTTTGAGCGATCAGGCGTTTAATTGGCGGTGAGCTGGGGAGGAGGTGCTCCATGTCTCGAACTGCGCAAACGTCAAGTCGGCGTCGGGAGTCCGTTCTTAACGTCTACAGCCTGGCCTTCGCGGCCTTCTTATTTATATCGCCTTGGCTTTTTTCTTATTCACATGAGCGGGCCAAAATTGATCTTTGGATCAGTGGTCTGGCCGTCGTGATCATTGCAGTTGCGGCCATCGTTGCCTATGCAAACTGGAAGGAATGGTTGAAGTTTCTTCTAGGCGTTTGGCTCATTGTCTCACCATGGATCTTAGGTTTTGCTCATACCAAAGCGATGCACGTGAGCATCGCCGTCGGAATTGGCATTGCATTCGTTTCCTTGGTTGAACTTTTGGTTGTATACGATGCCGCAACAGATCGTTTGCCGTCGCAATAGAAAATAGATTGCTTGCGGGTCTTATTGCGGTTGCCATAAGGCGTCAACGTGCTGAAAGTAAAAGCTCCCCAAGGTCATGACCTTCCGATCGTATTTTGGATTTAGTCTTGGGATGCGCGTCGCTGAACGGATGGACGCTCAAATCTCTGGCACAGGTTCTCGGCGTCGTCTTGCTTGCCTTGGCTGTCGGCCGGCGCGGAAATCACGCGTGCGGGTGTCGGGAGATCGGTTTGATGTCCGGTGTATTGGTTGCTTTCGCAGCGGACGCGCGAAAGGCGTTTTGGGCGAGCGCGGCGTACGGCGTCCAGTGTATCGCTCTTATGCGATCGTCTAAGTCGCCTGGTGCCGTCGTGGCCATGGCCAGCGACCCGCTGAGTTCGTCCGGATTGATCGCTTATGCTCTGAGAGTTCGGCTAATTCAGTTTGCAGGTCGAACCGCCGCCTGTAGAGACCAAGGGCGTATGGCTCTCGTCGGACGAACTGCAGATTGCATCGCATGCCACAATCAATCGGTAACGAGATCGACCGCCGACAGGACTGACGACAGCACGCAAATGTCATTTTCCGAACCGGTCACGATAACTGTATCGATGCGGCGTTCTCTCAGGAGCGGATGCAGTCGGCCGCATGCGAATGTCGAATACTGCTTTCGGTCAAAGACTTCCGAAGGCGGTGCGTATCGTTGAAGCGCCGGAACGAGATCGATCAGCGACGTATCCATGCTATTTCGCGTTAAGTTGCTCCATTTCCGATAGTAGGCGCCCACATCCCGGCAGGCTCGTCGGGCGAACGCGGTGGAACAAACCTGGTAAAGAGCGTACGCGCAGGCTCGTGTTCAACCAGTCGCACCACGTTCGGCAGAACGCGCTTCATCCACGGCGTCGGCCACGGACCTCCTTCCGCAAACAGCCGCTGCATGTCGATGCATAGGTGGACGGCGCTTGGGCCCAACACCGCTTTCAGGTTACCCATAGATCACCCCTTCGATGCCGCCTTTGATGCCATTCGTACCCAAGCCGGATAGGCGAGCCATGCCCCTACGAAAGCAAAACGATGCGACTGCGATAAGACCGGAGGTAAGACTGCATTCCGTGATCTTGAAGAGGACGACTGCGATGTCGGCCGCAATTGTTGCTGCGAGGGGGCACGATGCGAGGATCACGAGTCTCGATCCGATACGGTAGAATTGGACGTCGTCGTCGCCGGATTCCAATGGAGGGCTGCCGGAGTCATCAGAAGCGTCACGGCTAGCGCGATCGCGCAGAGATCGACGACGTGGATGTACTGGTAGGAGATGGGAAGTACGTGAAACGACTTGGTCAGGGTCGCCACGAACTGGAAACCCAATAAGGCCTGCCCTCCCGGCAAGAGCACCCGCGCCTCGGCGAGCATCTGTTCAATCTTGGTCTTCAATGGCGTGCGCTGGTCGTCGGCGGTCGCGATCGGCCTTCTTGGATGGCGCAGGACAAAACCGATGCCGTAGAGCAGGGTGAACCCCGTCAGTATAAAGCGAGACTGAACATTGCGCTGGCAGTCGGACCGAATACGCGTTCAAGTGAAACAAACGAGGCGGCTCCTAACCCCAGCGTAAACGGAAGCAAGCTTGCTCCAGCAAACCAGGTCGCCGTGCGTATTGCGCCAACCCGGCTTTCTCCACAGAACTCGATTTGATGGTGGAGCGATGGCGCGATCAGAAGGCATAAGCTGACCATGGGGAGCACCAAGCCACTACCGTGTATCCAGCGGCTGACGTCCGGAATGCTTGCGAACATCTCCTGGAAGATAGCATGGAACTGAAAGCCGAACAGAACTTTTGTACCAACGATGAGGAGGCGGGACTCGTCGAGCGCGAGCTTGAGCTTTCGTTCGGTGAGTGTCGTCATGGTGGGGTGACCGAGGCCATGTTTCCTTTGCCGGAGCGAGCATCTGCGAAAGCGTCACTTCGATGCTTAATACTTCGGCAGATCCATGACGTCGGCCTGCTTGAGGGTCTCCGCGATTTTGCCGTTCGGCAGAGCCAGCGGATTGTCGAAATCTTGATCCCAGGCCATCAGCTAAGAGGATTCAATTCTGGGGGCGACGGCAGGTTCCGCGAGACATAAACCGTGAACGAGAGTGTCGGAACGTGAAGACGATCTTCCGGTTGAAAGGACCAACAATCGTTGCGAGATGAAATGCGAAAAACCCTTCTCGTTGCCATCGGTTGCGTAGCGGTGGCTTTAAGCGCCGGGATTGCGCAAGCCGGTCCATGCAACACTGCTGCGGCCAACGCCGGCTCCGGTCCGACCACAGGCCATACAGGTCAGATGACGACGGGCGCTGCAACGACCCCCGAGCACCCGCCAACGAGTACGATGAATCGCGCTACAGCAGGCGGAGCCACATCTTCGCAAGATGTGCAAAGGCAGACGCACGGTCGACCTACTGCCGCTCAGCAAGCGGAGGGGCAAAGAGATCCGCAGCAAAACCTGGCAACGATTGCTGACGTACGGCTGACGCTGCACGTTCGCCGGACGGGGTTGGGCTGGTAAATGGAACGATCCGAAAGGGAGCGGCTTGGTGGAGGATGAGTGATGAAGAGAAACAAGAAACGAACCGACACCAATCCTTTTGATCTTGATTGGCGTTCTTCTGCTGGTCGCAATGGCGGCGTGGTTTATGTTTGGCTGAGGCGTCTCAGCCACTGATATAGATGAGATCAGGGACCATGATAGGTTCCTAGTTAAGCAAACAGACGCCTCTCGCTAATGATCAATGCGGCCTCCGCGGAGGCAAGGAAGCAGGGTTGGCAGTGATGATGCCAAAGCTGCGACGACGGAAATTTCAGGGCGTGTCGGACGACACCAGCTCGCGCATGCTTGAACAGAATTTCGAATCGGGCGGAGTTGAACTCCGCACCCCGTCTGACGATGTTGAGCGTTTGCCGCAGGCGCGATCGATGAAGCGCATAAACAGATGATGCGCGAACAATGAAAAAGACGGTCAGCATAACTGACCGCCTTAGGGGATCGAAGGATTACGCGGCTTTCTGATTGAGCTTACTCAGCGCCATGGTATTGAGCTTGCTATCTGTCGCTTTCTCTTCGTCCAAATTTTCCTGCAGGACAGAGGCACAATCGCTACGTCCAAGCATTTTTGCCCACGCGATGAGCGTGCCGTATCGTGTTATCTCGTAGTGTTCGACGGCTTGGGCTGCGGCAATAAGAGCCGCGTCGAGAACGCTCTTGTCGGCAACCTCGCCGGCGACTTCTCTTGCCTCTTCCAATATCCCATCTATCGCCGGGCAGTCCACTCCGCTTACTTCAACTCCATGCATCTGGAAAACCTTTTGTAAGCGATCGATCTGATTGTTCGTCTCCGCAAGATGAATTTCAAATCCGTTCTTAAGTGCAGCGTCTGTCGCGCTCGAGATCATGTCCGGAAGATTTCTCACGATTTGCTGCTCCGCATAATAAATGTCGCGCAGTGTATGAACGAATAAATCGTCGAGGGTTTGGATATCTTTGCTAAAGAAGCCCATGCTTTCCTCCTGCTTATTGTGGTGTTGAGATAAACCTGTCGTGCAGCGAGCGTTCCTTGGGAGAATGACACGACAAGCGCGGCAGCCGGGAAGTGCATCGCCCGTCGGCATCTATCGGCTTGGTTTCTACGCAGAGCGGGGGAAGATTAGAATTCGAATTGCTTCTGCCAGAAGTAGAAGTAGAAAAGAGCCCGGACTTAGCCGGGCTCCTTGGAGGGACTATCGCCGCGGATCTTTTTTACCCGGCTGGTCCGTCGAGCTGGGCGTCATTGTATTCTTCGAACTTCTGGCGCTACCAGCACCTTGTCCCCCGCGATCCGAATTTACGTTGCCGCCCCCACCCGCGCCAGCCCCAGCACCGCCGCCAGCGCCCGCACCGGCTCCACCCGCACCGGCCCCGGCACCACCAGCGCCGCCTGCGCCACCACCGCCAGCGCCTTGGGCAAACGATGCCTGAACCGCGCCAAGTGCCAGACCAGCGGCGAGTACCGTCATTACGATGAGTTTTTTCATACTTTGCTCCCGTTAGGTTTTTCAGTGATGAGTTAAGTACTGGCGAAAAGAGAACGTTCCGGAGCGGCGCTTGAGAATCCTATACGGTCCGCTTTTGAAGCAGCTTAGAGCGGGCCTGCCAAATTGAGTGATCGTCGACACAATCCCGCTCCGCCGGGCTGTCTACTTGGCGTCACCGGATAGATCTCCGGAGTTGATCAGAGTTCGCAGATCGTCCGCCATTGCTTTCTAAGGCTGAGCTCGCTCAAAGGTGATTCCTCGTCGGCTGGGCGATCATCTCAAATCGGCCACCGAATGGACGAATTCGTCCGAGATGCGTCATCTATTTATCTTGGGCTTCGCAAGAACAAGCGGGCTGAAGACCTGACGCGCGAAAGGGAAGGTAAACGGCTAATAAAAAAACGCGGGCCTCGCTCCAGAGATCGCGAGCATATTGCACCCCGTCGACGCCGCCGTCAGTTCTTTGCCGGCTACCGGGTTTCCGACCTCTCGATGGCCCTTCGCAGGTCGTCAGCGTTACTTCTAGATAATGGAGCTCAACTGGGTTCTTGCGCAGAGAATTGGCCCCCTGAAAATCTTTAGCGGGCCACCTCGTCTACTTCCGGTTCTTGTCGAGGGCCTGTGCCATTTCAAGGTGGTGTTTCAGGGTCGGTAGGGTCTTTCCCGCCCATTCCTTGAGTTGCGGGTTGTCGCCGCCGTTTGCGTAGCGCTCGAACAGCGCAACTGCGTCCTTGTGAGCACTTACCTGCATCGGGTCGTACTCTGCGGCGAAATGCTCAGCCTTTGCATCCTTTAGCTTGGCGATCTTCTTCTGCGATGCGTCATCGAGAGCGGCAGGGATTGCGGCTTTAAGATTGTCGGGGACTATTGATTTCAGTTTGGTGCTGGTCTTGGTGTGGTCCGCCAGCACCATTTCCGCGAACTTTTTCTCGTCCGCATTTCCTTTCTGCTGCGCGATTTTAGCCGTCTCGATTTCCCTCATATCGCTCATGGCGGCGTCCTTGATGAAGTCTTCGGTCTTGGGGGCAATGCCGAGAACCGAATTGACGCCGGTCTTCTCACCGATCGACTGGGCATAACAGGGCGCTGCGAACACCGCGACGAATACGAACGCAAGAATGGCTTTTTTCATGTGGTTCCTCGCAAACGTGAGCTTTCCCTCCAACCCTTCGGAATGAACATAGTTCCTGAACACCGTGAAGACGGTTCTCGGATGAAACATGGCTCCCGTCGTTGATTATCGTGCATTCAAATAGGAACACCTCGGGGCTAAAAAACCAAGAAGCTTCAGGACTTATTTCACGATCGCTGACGATTTTTTTCCTGTGGCCAAGGGGGCGCGCGGTTCGATTGCCTGCCCGAATGCTTCGAGGAGTCTTACCAAACCGCTGCAACACGGGTGGAACAGCAAAGATAGATGCGCGATCATAATGGAACTAGCGTGACCTCAATCCGTTCCCCTGCAATGGACCGATGGCCTGGACGTCTTTTGACGAAGGCTGGAACGTGGGCGGCTAGGCCCGCGGCCTTTGCCTTCGTTGCCGGCTACGCCGTCTTATGGCTTGTGTTCGACCGCTCTTCGTTGGATTGGCACGGCGCAGCAACATTAGTCACTCTTAGCATCGCGCTTGTGATTCAACGCTCCGAACACAGGGACACGCAAGCGCTCCAGGCTAAACTGGACGAATTGCTTCGCGTTCACAACGCCGCTCGGGATGAGTTAACGCAGGTCGACGAAAAGGAGCCAGAGGAAATTGAGAACAGTCGTGAAGATGACCGCAAGCAACTAGCCGGTGCCGAAGACCGTAACGAAGCTTGATGCGTGGGACACTCGTTGATACCGCGGAACGCCCAGCGCACTGCGAGCTGGGCTGATTTTCGGCTCCGTTTAGCCGATTTCGCCAAAGACTGCGCCATTTAATGTTGATGTCTAATCTCACCGGACTGAACCGGCCCAAATCGCAGCTACTTCGCTGATGCAGATTTCCCATTCGAGTTGTCGCCGCTCACCCGCCAAACGGTGTTTCCAACGTCATCGGCAACGAGCAGCGCGCCGGATTTATCCACGGCAAGCCCCACCGGTCTTCCACGAGCCTCTTCGTCCTTGTTCAAGAACCCGGTGACGACGTCCTGAGGCTTGCCGTTTGGCTTTCCATCGCTGAAGGGGATGAAGATCACCTTATAGCCACTTAAATTCGGCCGATTCCAGCTCCCGTGCTCGCCGACGAACGCTCCGCCGCGATACGTTTGAGGAAGGTTATTGGCAGTATAAAATGTCATCCCGAGCGGCGCCACGTGCGAACTCAGCGCGTAATCGGGTGGAATGGCTTTCGCCACGAGGTCAGGCCGTTGCGGCTGCACGCGCGGGTCGACATGCTGGCCATAATAGCTGTATGGCCAGCCGTAGAACGCGCCCTCTTTAACCGATGTCATATAATCCGGCACCAGATCAGGGCCGAGCTCGTCGCGCTCATTGACGACGGCCCATAGCGCACCGCTTTGCGGTTCAAAGCTCAACCCATTGGGGTTGCGGAGTCCGCTTGCAAAGACGCGAAACCGCCCGCTCGCACGATCGACTTCCAGAATGTCGGCGCGATTCTTCTCGGCCTCCATCCCGTTTTCGGTGATGTTGCTATTGGAGCCGACACCAACATAGAGTTTCGAACCATCCGGGCTGGCGACAAGGCTCTTGGTCCAGTGATGATCGATCGGCCCGCCCGGCAGCGGCGTCAACGTTTCTCCGGGCACCGTAATTTTGGTCTCTCCGGTCTGGTACGGATATTTGACGATGGCATCGGTATTGGCGACGTAAAGGTCGTGGCCAACCAGTGCCACACCGAACGGCGAATTCAGATGATCGAGGAACAACGACTGCATATCGGGTACGCCATCCCCGTTGCTGTCGCGAAGCAGCGTGATGCGGTTGCTGGGTCCCGTCTTGCCGCCGGAGGTCGCCCAAGATTCGATGAACCCCATAATGATTTCTTTTGGACGCTTGATCGAGGCAGCCTTCGGCGCCTTGGTTTCGACGACCAGAATGTCGCCATTCGGAAGCACATACGGCGAGCGTGGATGCTGAAGCCCGGTCGCCATCGCTTGAATCTTCATTCCCTTGGGTACCACCGGGGTTTCGCCCTGTTTCCAGCCCACGACCTTGGCGATGTGCATGGGAGGCAGCAGATATTGCTGAAGATCGGGTAGTTTTGGATTTTGGCCCATCTCGGCGTTCGGATCGCCACCGCGGTCGTTGCAGCCAGCGAGAAGGAGTATGGAGCTAAACGCCAACGCGAGACGCAGAGAGTACGATACGCTGATCATCGGCTAACTCCTACCTTGTGGCGATAGACGAGAGCCCGTCCAAGCCAGCCCGTGACCGGAAGGATCAAGACGGTTACAACGGAGAGGACGAGCCCCGTCGGGACGACCGACGTCCAGGCATCTCGCGTGTGAACGAGGGTGTTGAAAAAGGCGAGGATCACGACGATAAGGTTGCCGAGCAAGTGAGGCCAGGCCGGCGCTAACGAGCGGATCAAGCGGTTGCCAAGAAAATCAGTGAGACCCGTTAGCGCGGCCAGCACGCCAAAGATCAAACCCACGATCAGCAGCCAGGATGAAAAATCCGCCCACATTATTTCGGCGGTCATCCAATATGTGATGTCCGTAACAAGCGCTCCGATGAAGCAAACGATCGGAATCGGAACCAGCATCGGATGGATTGGATGACCTGCCACCTGTGCGGTGGAGCTTATCATTTCTTTGGTCATGCGCGCCTCATGGTTACGCTGGAAGTCCACCCCTCAACGGGATGTACTTGCGCGAGTTCCGGCTTGTGGAGATCACGTCGTCGAAATGAAGGTCGGGGAGGCAGTACCATACGCCCCGGGGCCGGACCAGTCGCTACTGCGCAGACGTATTGGCTATCGCAGTCGAACCGCTAAACGCCTGCAAGCCAGCACGGCAAATCGGCTCAACGATGATCTGCTCAACAGCGTGATACTGGGGAACATTCCCGGCGCGTGAACGTATTTTGTTAGGGCGCAAACAACGCTACAGGCCCACCATGTCCAGCACCGAAAACCGCGAACAAAAAGCAGAATCCCACCATGCCGAGCGAGAAGGCATGCCCTCCGGCTCAGGGGGATGGGGCTCGCTCGCGGAAGTGACAAGTATTCTGAATCAAAAAGACATCTTCCTCCTAGGCAGCGAAATCCTGCTGAAACAGAATAAGCCGGACGGCTACATGTGCGTGAGCTGCTCGTGGGCAAAGCCAGCTGAGCCTCACAATTTCGAGTTCTGTGAAAATGGCGCCAAGGCCACCGCGTGGGAAATAACCTCCAAGACAACCACGCCTCAATTTTTCGCCGATCATACGATCAGTGAATTGCGCCAATGGTCCGATCACTCACTGGAGGAACAGGGTCGCCTGACGCATCCGATGCGGTACGACGCCGCGAGCGACAAATACATGCCTGTTAGTTGGGTTGAGGCGTTTGCCGAAATCGGCGCTGAGCTCAAGCAACTCGATCCGAAATCGGTGGTGATGTACAGCTCCGGACGGGCTTCGCTGGAAACGAGCTACATGTTCCAATTGTTTGGCCGCATGTATGGCACCAACAACTTTCCAGACAGTTCAAATATGTGCCACGAATCGACCTCCGTGGCACTTCCAGCCGTGCTCGGCGTTCCCGTCGGCACCGTCAGACTGGAAGATTTCGAGACGACGGATTGCATCTTCTTCTTCGGTCACAACACGCCGACCAATGCACCGCGGATGCTTCATTCGCTGCAGGCCGCGGTCAAGCGCGGTATCCCGATCGTCACATTCAATCCATTACAGGAGCGTGGATTCGACCGTTTTACCAATCCGCAGAGTCCGGTACAGATGATTACCCGCGGCACGCGGATAGCGTCGCAATTCTGTCAGGTCAAGGCCGGCGGCGACATCGCCACCATACTGGGAATTTGCAAGGCGATAGTCGAGACGGACGACGCAGCGAAGCGGGCGGGTGGTTCGCGAATTCTCGACATCGATTTCATCAACGAGCATACCCACGGGTTCAAGGAGTTCGCTGCCTTTTGCCGTGCTCAGAATTGGACGGACCTCGAAGCGGCTTCGGGTCTGAGCCAAAATGAGATGAATCAAGTTGCCGAAACCTATATCGGCTCAAACGCGGTGATATGCAATTACGGCATGGGCGTCACTCAGCATGAAAACGGTGTCGAAACGGTCAAGATGATCGTGAACCTCCTGCTGCTGCGGGGGAATATCGGCAAACCGGGCTCCGGAATTTGTCCCATCCGCGGTCACTCCAACGTGCAGGGGCAGCGCACGGTCGGCATTACCGAGAAGACAAAATTGGTACCGATGGACAAGCTGAAGGAGCTTTATGGCTTTCAGCCACCAGAAGAAGACGGACTCACCACCGTTGACGCTTGTCAGGGCATTATCGATGGTAAGGTGAACGGTTTTGTCAGCCTCGGCGGCAACTTTGTGCGCGCCATTCCGGATCGCGGCGTTATGGAGAAGGCATGGACGAAGCTGCGCTTGTCAGTTCAAATCTTGACCAAACTGAACCGCAGCGCCCTAATTCCCGGCGAGATGACCTATCTCCTGCCCTGCCTGGGGCGCATCGAGATTGACACCCAGGCGACGGGGCCGCAGGCCGTTTCGATGGAAGATTCCACTGCTTGCATTCATGGCTCGCGCGGCCGGCGGAAACCTGTAGGCGAGCATGTCCGATCCGAGCCCTTCATCGTCGCCGGGTTGGCGAAAGCAACGCTGCCGCCAAATCCAAATGTCGATTGGGATGAATGGGTCAGTGATTACTCGTTGGTGCGGGAGGCTATCGAGGCGACCTATCCAGACCAGTTCACGGACTTCAACCAACGTCTCTTTACACCAGGCGGGTTTCCCCGACCATTAGCGGCACGTGAACGGAAGTGGAAGACGCCGAATGGCAAGGCGAATTTTACCGTGCCGGAAAGCTTCTCAAAGCGCAGGGAAGACGGCGAGGGTGTCTATCGGTTGATAACGGTGCGCGCCGACGGGCAGTTTAATACAACTATCTATAGCGAAGATGATCGGTTTCGTGGCGTGAAAGGTGGCCGCAATGTCATTCTGATGAACGGGGCAGATATGGTTAAGCTGGACCTCCGCGATGGCGACCGCGTCAAATTATTCGCTGCGGCAGACGACGGCGTGCGGCGCGAGTACGGCGACCTCCAGGTTATGACTTACGCCGTGCCCGAACGTTGCATTGTTGGATATTACCCCGAATGCAATGTGCTGATCCCGCTCGGGCATTACGCAAAAGAAAGCAAAGTGCCTGCATCAAAATCCATTCCGGTTCGGATTGCGTTGCAGCAGAGAGGTCCACAAGGCGGGTGAGGCGGCGTACGCCGGATGCTCATTTTGCTCCGCAACCAGCACTGCGGCGGCGTGCGTGTGGGCCTAGAACGTCCTTCATTGAGATGTCCCGTTTACGCGGCATTGCACGGCGATTCCGTTCTCCAGCCTCAAGACCAATAAGGATGGCACCCGACGTTCCTCGCATCATCGGTCAATGCGCTTCGGTCCGCAAAAGCATCAACCTGCCGGGCAACAGCCGACGCCGCGACGCGTTCGACGCTATCCGCGCCCAAACCGCACGAGTGCTTGCCCTGTCAACTATGCCGTTATGCGCTGCCTTCCTGCATTGTAGTTCGCGCTGCCATCTCATCAGGCAGCCCTCGATGCTTAATTCCAGATCACGTCGCGCCGGATTTGAGGATTGCGACAGCGATTTGCGGGTCCAAAAGCCAATGGCAGCGCGGGGGCGCTGTTTCAGAACTCGTCAATCTCGCAGACTTTCCTTAGTGGAAGCGACGCGCCTTTACGCGCGCGGACGAGGAGTATAAGTTCGCGCAATGCGTCCGATCTAATATCTCCCTTGGTCTTTCACCAAGATGGCAGGAGTTTTGCAATGATCGGTTGGTGCCCAGAGCATTCCAACGAAATTTACCCGATCGGTGTCGTCCCAGGAACGCATCGTGGCGGCCAAGGCCAAATGCGCAAATTCAGGTTTGACGCGTAGTCGCATCCGATGGACCGACTCGAATTCCTGGGTGATTATTTCGCTTCAGTAGTTTCGACTTAAAATTCGTCTATGCATCCGCGAAACGCGCAGCGATCTCGTCGGTGCGTCGAATGGAATCGCGGATAACGTTGGCTTCTGCCTCGAACTCGAGCGTCTTGACCGCCCACGTTTCAGCAATTCCGGGTCCGGCCGGCCGTTTTCGCTTGCGCCTCCAGTTTTCTGGCGAGAGCGATGCGTTCGTCAACGGCTCTCAAGGCGCTGCCAAAGGCCCGCTTCAGATTGTCGTCTAGTGCAAGGCTCTAATCTCTGCCGAATAAGTATGACCAACATGACATCGGTAACGCACGACCTCGCCTTCCTCGATTTCCCACATTACGCCGTGGCAATCCGGACAGGCGAGTACGGATCGTCGACCGATGCCGTCCATTTCGTTCATGCTGCCGCGTCCACCGCTTGCGATATTCAGTTCATATTCAACGTTGCTGGCGACGGGTACCGCTTGACCGGCGGGTCGCCGCGCCAGTGTCTCAAACAGCGCCGGCATGCTCGCGAGGCTGACAAGATGATCGGACTTCGAACGGATCAAGGCTGTTGCGGGCATCTCCGCAAAGGCAGCGTGGTTGGGGTTGGGGTCCTGCACCACGGTGACGCCGCCGGATTGCTTCAGCGCCGACGAGCCAGCGGCGCCGTCCCCTAGCGTTCCGGTAAGGATTGCACCAACCGTCCTTGGACCACAGCAGAGAGCTGCTGACCGGAATAGAACCCGGAAGAATAGAGGGAGTTAACCTCGCGCCTAATCCCGGACGCGCGGCTCGGCCGTCGACCGTCGTCGCGCCTCGCGCCGAGCGTGATCGTTTATAAGGACAGCCACTGGAAGGTCGGCGAAGAGGTCGTCGATCCTGAACGATGTGCCATGTTTCGCTAGAGCTCCAAAGACGCTGCCCCATCGACAGTTCTCTGTTAATCCGACAATCGATGCATCCCTGACCCGGCCTCGGCCGGGATGCAAGCAGACCGCGACTACGATCGCGGCGCCACCTTCACGGCGAACGAACGCGCAGACCCGCGCAGCATCCGCACCGGCCACGGTAAGCGGCTGATAGTCCCCGCTTACAAACAGGTGCGGGACTTCTTCGCGAAGCTGTAAAAGCTTATGAGTGATCCACTGCTTGAGTTCGCCATTTTGCCAGCCTAACCATAGGTCGGGTAGGGCGCTCCCGGCGCTAAGCGTTTTCATTTGGTTGGCGAAATCGACAGCTCGCCGGTTGTCCGGGTCCATCAGACTGAAAGCCCATTTCTCGGCGCCCTGATAGATGTCCGGCACTCCCGGAGATGTCATCTTCAGAACAAGTTGGACGATACTGTTATGCCAGCCCAAGTGACCGATTCGCTCCGCGAAAATAACGAACGATTCTAAAAAGAGGTTCTTGCGTGAAACATCCAGTGCGCGCCGAACAAAAGCGAGCGTAGCCTCTTCATACTCCGAGTTAGGACTCTTCCATGTTGTGTGTAACCGGGCTTCACGCAGGGCCTTGATCATGGCCGCTTCCAATCGGACGCGAAACGACTCAAGGATCGGTGCGTCGGGGATCACGCCCGTGACAAGTTCCGAGGGCCAACTACCAACTAGCATTTGGTAGAAAGCGTATTCATCGTTTTTGTCAGGAGCGAGAGAAGCGCCGTTCTGCTCATATCCAGTTCGCAAAATTCGATGCCACACTTCGATAAGTCTGGTCCATTCCTCGGCGACCTCTGCCAACACGGCAAGTCGGGCGCGAACGTCTTCGCCGCGTTTCGTATCGTGAGTGGACGACGCTAGCATTGTATACGGCATATGGCGCGCGCGTTCGGCATTCGCTTGGTGAAAGGCTGCGATACTGACGCCGAACTTCTGCGGCTGGCCGCCGACTTCATTCAGGGCTAGCAGTCGATTGTAACGATAGAAAGCGGTGTCTTCGAGACCCTTCGCCATGACCGGACCGCTGTATTGCTGGAAACGCATGACGGCGTTGAATACCAAGGTGCGGCTATAGCCGCTGTTTGGTCCACGAACGAGGTCGCCCGTGAGCAAAAGGTGCAGGAAGCCGAAGACGCCGGAATGGAGATCCGGCTCGTTTCTGCGCGCTCGCGCAAAGGCCCATTCGATATTCCTCCGATCGTCGTGCTCGGCCCCTTCCTGATCGACGTAAGTGCGATAGACCGGAAAACAGGCGACGATTTCACGCATACTGCGGCGGAGGATATTGTCAGTGAAGTCAGCGGTGTGCGGGTTCGACCGCGCGATCTGTCCTGCTAAGCGTGCCAGCACGTTCAGTTCGCTCGCCAGTTCGTTGTCCATGATCTGCAGCTTGCATTGCCTCACAATATCCTCGAATGAGCCCTCGCTGCCGGTGAAAGCCGAATAGATTGAGGTCATCGCCTCTTCGCCCGAAGCGTCGATCAGCAGGCCGGTTGCCAAATTGGCGAATTCGTATCCGGTCGTGCCATCGACATTCCAGTTTTCCCTCAGGCGTTCGTGCGGGGCCAGGATTTTCTCGACGAGGAGATAGAACGGGCGCGAGGCCTGCTCGCGAAGGCGATGGCAGTAGGTTTTCGGATCAAGTAGGCCATCGATGTGATCAAGGCGAACGCCATCGATTGTTCTATTAGCTAGCAGCGCCAGAACGAAGCCATGGGCTCGATCGAACAGCTCTGGAATCTCCATGCGGATGCCGGCTAAATCGTTGACATTGAAAAAGCGGCGATAGTTGATGTCATCCGCGGCGACGCGGAAGTGAGCTGGTCGCCAAAATTGCCGGCCGATCAGTGCCTCGAGGCGGCGCCATGTCTCGAATTCGCCGGGCGCGCCGTTGATCGTGACCATGCGACGATCGATGGCACATCGCACTTCGCTGTCGTTTCGATAGAGGTTCGCCAGCTCAGATTTCAGTAGTCCTGCTCGATTGCTCACTTGACGCTGCCGCCCGTCGAGATTGGCGAACATATCGCCGAGTCGCTCCAGATCGAGATGATCGTTCCCGAGAATGTAGCCGTAGTGATAGGGGCAGATCGGCAGCTTGTGGATGTCGTAGGCCCAGACGGCAAAGCTGCCGTCGTCCGGATCGAAGCGCAAAAGCAGGTCGCCGGATTCGAGTACCCGGCCATAGTGATCGCCGAGGAAGGGCACCAACAGTTTGTCACGGAGGTAAAGATGGTCGGATCGCCAATCGATGTCGAACCATGACGCAAATTCGGAGTGTGGTCCCCATTCAAGCACATCCAGCCACCAGGGGTTGTCGGCACCGCCCACGCCCATATGGTTCGGGACGAAATCAATGATCAGTCCCAGGCCGTGGGCCTTGAACGCAGATATCATCTCCCGAAAGTCCGCGTCCGAACCTAATTCAGGATTGAGTTCGGTGTGGCTGACAACGTCATAGCCATGGGTGCTGCCCGGCCGCGCTTTCAAGAATGGTGACGCGTAGACGTGGCTCACCCCCAGCTTCGCGAGGTAAGGTGCGATCGCGGCCGCATCGATGAAACCGAACGCTTTGGTGAACTGCAACCGGTAGGTCGCGCGCGGGATAGGCCTGTTATCTTCGGTGCGCAGACCGCGGTTGACCGGCTCAGTCATCGAACGTCCATACGACGCCCCAAGGGGCGAGATGCGACGCCACCAGCCCGGCTGACCACAGCTTACGGCTGGATAAGGCGATTGAATGCTGGAAGGGACGGGGCGACAGGTTGGCGATCAAATTCAGCCGGGCGCCATGATTCAGCGTCCAGTTCACCATAACGACGTTTGTATCGAGCGCCACATATCGTCCCGCATGTGGGCCGATTTCCCTCAGGCGAGGAACGATTTCGCGGTGCCGGATGGCGATCAGCTCGCGATACAGTCGGGCCCATTCGGCGTGATAGGGCTCACTGACTCGGGACCAGTTCAGCTTCGATGCAAGAAAAGTTTGCCTGGACGTGGGATCTGGAATCCGATCGCGCATCGCGGGATCACGGAACTCGGGAAATTTTGCAAACTCATTTCGGCGGCCTTCGCGAACTGCTTTTGCAAGATCCGGTCCGAAATCGCAGAAGAACTGAAAAGGTGTCGATGCAGCGAATTCCTCGCCCATGAAAATCATCGGGACTTGTGGGAGCAGGAGATAGATCGCTGCGATCGCGCGGACTGCATCGCTCGGCGCAAGCGAGGTCAGTCGGTCGCCGAACGCGCGGTTTCCGATTTGGTCATGATTCTGAATGAAGGCGACAAATGAAGTCGGCGAAAGCCTCCCGCTCGGATGTCCGCGCGTATCGTTCCGGTAGGTCATGAATTCGCCCTGAAAGGCGAAGCCTTCGGCGAGCGAGCGGCCCAGTTTGTCCGTGTCATTTTTATAGTCGAGATAATATCCGGTTTCTTCCCCGGTCGCGGCGACATGCAGAACATGATGAATGTCGTCGTTCCATTGAGCGGTGTAATGGACCGGTTGCCCCGATGGGCTTTGTTGAAGTCGCCGCGGGTCGTTATCCTCATTTTCAAGAATGAGGTGAATCGGTCGCGCTAGCCCGAGCTGGCGAACACGCGTAGCGACGTCATCCAGGATATGCACGCCGCTGTCGTCATGAATGTTGTGAACGGCGTCCAATCGCAGACCATCGAAATGAAATTCCTCGATCCAATACGCGGCATTGTCCACGGCGAACGCTCGAACCATGCTCGAGCCTGCGGCGTCGTAATTGACCGCAGCGCCCCATGGAGTGTTGTGGTGCTCGGTGAAGATCGGCGCGTAAAGCGGGAGGTAATTCCCTTCAGGTCCAAAGTGATTATAGACGACATCGAGAAACACCATGATGTTTCTGGCATGCGCCGCATCGATAAGCGCCTTCAGGTCCTCGGGACGACCGTAAGACGAGTCGGGCGCAAACAGAAGCACGCCGTCATATCCCCAATTGCGCTCACCCGGGAAATCTGCGACCGGCATGATTTCGATCGCGGTGATGCCAAGTTCGACTAGCCAATCGAACCGCTTGATCGCGCTCAAGAATGTTCCGCGTGGCGTAAACGTCCCCACGTGAAGCTCATATATGACAGCTTCCTCCCAAGGGCGGCCCCTCCACCCCTGATCGTTCCATGCGTAGCAAGCGGGATCGATGACTTCGCTGGGTCCATGAACGTCGAATGGCTGAAACCGGGATGCGGGATCAGGGACCCTCTGGCCGTCGGCGAGGCGGTATTGATAAAGTGTGCTGGCTTTCGCATGAGGCACAAAGATCTCGTGCCATCCATCTAGGATTGGATGCAATACGAAGCTCTGTCGTTCGATGACGATTGAGACTGTCTCTTGTCGGGGAGCCCAAAGGCGAAAATGGACCCCATCGGCGGACACGGTGGTCCCAAATTGGCTTGTTTGTATGGACGGTTGGATGCGCTTCATAAAACTCCGAGAGAAAGCTTACTGACTCTGACAGAACGATCGGCTGCGATCCGCGTTCCCGGAGATTTCGTAAAGATGGTCTGAAAAGGCGTCTGTTTGCCTTTCGAGAGATGGCGGTGCGAGCGATACAGGTCTCGCGTCATTCTGCTGACGTGGCTTGCGTAGAATTGCATTTGCGCTTGATAGGCAGACCTCGGGGTGAAAACGACCTCGCCAAGAATCGTAGTATCAGCCCGAAGTGCGATCAGAACGCGGGCCAAGATTTATTTCGTCGAAAACCGCCGGCCCGTCCAGTATTCATCGATCCAAAGTCAGTCATGGCTTCATGACCACTTTAATGCATCCATCCTGCTTGGCGCGGAATGTCTTGTAGAGCTCAGGGCCTTCCTCGAGTGTCGCCCGATGGGTGATGACGAACGACGGATCAATCTCGCCCTTCTCGATACGATGGAGGAGCTGAGGCAAATAGTGCTGGACCGGCGTCTGAGCCATGCGGAAAGTGAGTCCGCGGTTGATGGCGGATCCCATCGGAATCTTATCCGGTAGTCCGCCGTACACACCGACTATCGACACAGTGCCAAAGTTACGACAGCAGTGGATCGCTTGCCGCAGAACATGCGGACGGTCCGTTCCCATGAGCGTCGCGACCTTGATGCGGTCGACGACGGCGTCGAAGCCGGAGCCTAGATCAGGCTCGGTGCCGACGGCATCTATGCAAGCGTCCGCACCGCGGCCATTGGTCAGTTCTTGGATTCGATCGTAGATGTCCTCTTTGTTGAAGTCCAAAGTGATAGCGCCGGAGGCTTGCGCCCAGGCAATACGCTCGGCAACAGTATCGATGGCGATCACTCGATCTGCTCCCAAGAGGAATGCGCTCTTGATAGCGAACTGACCAACGGGGCAGCATCCCCAGATTGCCACGGTTTCGCCGCCCTTTAGATTGCAAAAATCCGCGGCCATGAAGCCTGTAGGGAAGATATCTGAGAGGAAGAGCACCTGTTCGTCGCTTAAACTATAAGGCACCTTGATTGGACCGACGTCAGCGTAGGGAACGCGGAGGTACTCGGCCTGGCCGCCGGCGTAACCGCCCAGCATGTGCGAATAGCCAAACAGGCCTGCCGGGGAGTGCCCCCAGAGCTTCTCGGCTACCGCGAGAAGAACCCCTTCTTGCAGAAGAAGCATTCCCCGCAGGAGATCCTAAAGGGAACCACGACGCGGTCGCCCACCTTGAGCTTGTTGTTTTCGGAACCAACTTCGACTACCTCGCCCATAGTCTCGTGGCCGAGGACATCGCCCTTTTCCATTGTGGGCATGACGCCGTCGAACAAATGTAGGTCCGAGCCGCAGATGGCGCAGGCGGTGACCTTGATGATCGCGTCGCGACCGTGCTCGATCTTCGGGTCAGGCACTGTGTCGCATCGAATGTCGTTCTTGCCGTGCCAAGTAGCGCTCGCATCCCAAATCCCCGTACCGCAAGTGTGTCGGGACACGCCAGGGAAAATCGGTTCCTTGGTTTGTGAAACGCACCCAAAAAAGATTAAATGAGAAGACCTGCAAGGAGATTATGGGAACTTGCCGAACTTTGGCGTTTGTCACTGGCAGGCAAATTGCTTCAGTCGGAATCTGTCGATGCGCTGCGCAAAGGGAGAGCGCGGGATGCCGCCTGATGGTCCGTACGACGGCTTCCGCATGGTCGCGACCACCTCGGCGGCAAGGTCACGCTCTAGAGCAGCGGATCGCCCTCAGCCACATCAGGTCGCCAAAGCGCTCGAGATGGTAAATGGCGACGCCGTTACTGACGGCGAACTCGCGGCACTCGATGCGAACGGTGTCTCGCATTTAGCGGAACGCGCTCCGCAGTAAAGCCACGCTCCAATATTGCGGATTCGATCTTATGTTTCTTGTATCAGGGCCAGCTTCATCAGCAGCGATCGAACCTATGGGGCCCGCCGGGTCTGGCGGGAGCTGCTTGCCGCGGGCATTGATTGCGGTCTGCATCGAGTCAAGCGCCTGATGCGCCTGCAAGCTCTACGGGCCAGGCCGCGACGACGGCGTCTGCCAAAAAACGATAGTGATCGGCAGATTACGAACGTGCCGTCAAATTTGCTGGACCGGCAATCTGCGGCCGACGAACCAGAAGTGGATTGCAGACTTCACCTACATCTGGACAGCGGAGGGCTGGCCCTATGTGTCGGCGGTGATCGATCTGTTCTTGCGCCGGGTGGTCGGCTGGTCGATGAGCGCCGGCATGACGGCTCAGTTGGTCGCGGACGCATTGCTGATGGCGATCTGGCGTCGTGGCAAGCCAAATGCCTTGCTGCACCACTCCGATCGAGGGAGCCAATACAGCAGTGAGCAGTTCCAACGGCTGATGGCCGATAAGCGGCATCGTGTGCAGCATGAGCCGATCCGGCAACGTCTGGGACAATGCCGCGATGGAGAGCTTCTTCTCGTCGCTGAAAACCGAACGCACGACGCGCAAGAACTATCGAACGAGAAACGAGGCCAAGGCAGACGTGTTCGACTACATCGAGTGGTTCTACGCACGACCCGACGTCATTCGACAATCGGATCCCTCAGCCCGGTTGAGTTCGAACTAAAGCTGGGTTTGGCTTAGCTTCCTGTCCACTAAACCGGCAGCAGCTCACTTCTTAGACGGAACATAAGTTGCACTGGCAAATTATCGTTGATCCTTCGTGAGCCAGCCCCGAGGTCATAATGTATCATCACGTTAAAAAGCTTATGTACACCGTCCGCGTCGACGAACCCGACCCACACTTTGGAAATATGCTGCTGGAGCAGTTTGGCGGCGCTAACGGGGAGTTGGCGGCAGCGATGCAGTATTCTATCCAGGGCCTCAATTGCGAAGACGCCGAACGGAAAGACCTGCTGATGGATATCGGCACGGAAGAGCTCAGCCACCTTGAGGTCGTCGGCACCCTTGCTCGCCTCCATCTCAAGCCGACCAAATTCGATCGCGAGAAGGCGGAGGCGGATCCACTCATCGCCATCGCCGGCGGTGGTGGCGTCAATTTATTCAACTCGCAGGGTAATCCCTGGACGGCCGATTACCTCAAAATCACAGGGGAGCTTGACGTCGACCTTCGAAGCAATATCGCGGCCGAAGCCCGTGCCAAGATCGTATATGAGCGGTTGATTAATTTCAGCGATGATGCAGGTACCAAGGACGCGCTGCAATTTCTCATGACACGCGAGATCACCCACATGAAGGCCTTTGCCGCGGCGCTCGAAAGCATGGAAAAGCCAGCGTTCTCAATCGGAAAGATTTCGCCCACACCGGGACTCGTGAATCAATTCTTCAACGATTCAACCGGCGTCGGGGATGACGGAGAGATAGATACGAGAGGTCCGTGGAACGAAGGCGGCGACTGGGAATTCGTGTCTTCACCCGCGTTAGCAGCCGATCACCAGACAGAGCCTCAGACTAAGGTCGAGAGTTCTCCTCCCACCGCGCCTGAAGGCATTAGTGAGCTGCTACTCGACGAACTAAGGGATATCCTTCATGCCGAGAAACAACTCGTCAAAGCTCTTCCGAAAATGGCGAAGGCCGCGCGGTTCGATCGCTTGCGCGAATGCTTCGAGGAACATCTTATCGAAACCGAAGCCCAGATCGAACGGATTAACGAGTGCTTCTCGCTTTTAGGCGAAACCGCGCGTGCCACGTCCTGCAAGGGAATGATGGGCCTTGTCGAGGAAGGCCAGGAAGTAATGAAGGAAGGTGAAAAAAAAGAAGACGCTGTCGCTGACCTAGCACTTATCGGAGCCGCGCAGCGCGTGGAACATTACGAAATATCGGGCTACACGACCGCGAAAAACCTGGCGCAGCAGTTACGTCACAGCGCCATCGTGGCTCTGCTGGCCAAGTCGCTAGCGGAAGAGGAAAACGCCGACATGCTGCTCAATCAGATTTCGCGCAGCCTGATGTCGGTCGCCAAAATGCCCGACGCTATCGAACAGACCGCCGCGCGGTAATAGTTGGAATTAGGGCCGCCCACCAAGGCGGCTCTTCTTGTCCCGAGAGTTCGCGAGCCTTGTGGATCAACCCGACGACCGTGACGTCGATCCAGGCGAGTTCCCGCCAACGCGCAGCACATGATGTTCAGGCCTTGCGAAAAGGGCATCGTTACCGGAACGAATGCGAGCGCGTCCGGTTAATCTGGCAGCCCGCCGTTTCTACACGGCGCCTGTCGCGGATAGCCAAAGACCGAGAGGTCCGCTCTACAACAAGCGCACGCAGGGATAGCCAAAGGCAAAAGCCCGCCCGCAAGGCGGGCTTTTTCTCACTAATGATACGATCCTGGTGCGCGCGATGCACTGTTTCGAAGCCTTCCATTCATGCATGCGAAGTCATGGAACCTGCCGCCTCCATTCGAATTAAGTCCGCCTATCGATTTGGAGAAGGGCAATGAACGCCCGGGCTTTGCGCTACAAACAGCTGGCATTTAAATCGACCGACGCGAAAACAGCTCAGCTCCTGCGGATGCTTGCAGACGAAGCAGAGAGGGGCGTTTTGGTGACTACCGATAGGTTGAAAGTTAAGCCGCCGACGCCGACTATCGAGCAGGGAAGGCCGGCGGGATCAAATTGCACGTCTTTGGCGGACTGGTCGCGCTTCGGCTTGACTTGAAGCTGCCGCGTTAGAGTTCGCTTTTGCTTTGCGGTCGATCGGGGTCGGATAATCGCGTTGATGGAAACGGAGCTCCGATCTCGCGAGCCTTGGCTTTGATTTTAACGATAGAGCTTCGAAAAATGACCGCGGCCCGCGCCGGCGAACCGCCAGTACGCGCGAGACGAAACCTGTAGGGACCCTTACGCCTACGAGCCCGTGGATTGCCTGGAATGCGTCAAGGTGCACTTGATAAATAAGCGGACAGGCAAAAGGGCTTGGACAACCGGATCGTTAAGCGCGCCACACCACCTGGCATGGTCGGCTCAGGCCGCCCGTTGTCACTAACAAGGTGAAGTTGGCCGGATGCCGATAGGGCTGACGAATTGCAGCGCGGCACCTTGGCGTGACAGATTATGCACGACACAGTCGATCGAGCCGCCGCAATCGTTGAGGACGATTTGCTCGTGGCAACCGAGATGGAGGCGACTGTGCGATGCCGGTTTTATGTTCGTCGCCATCGCTACGATTGGCAAAGAAGCGCTGCGACTAGCACAGACGGAAACTCTCATCTTGGGTCATGGAAATTAGAATTGCCGGCGAGCGCGACGGAATTGATACGGCGGTCGAACTTTTCCGTTCACAGGGAATCCGGTGCATTTTCGCGAGCGCGGACCCAACCCGCCTTTACCAATCAAAAACCAGGAATTTTATTCAAAGCTAAAGGATGGCGTGACACCATTCGGATATTTAATGGTTCATCCCATGTATGAACGCAGTTTAAAAGAGCCCACTCCCCATTGCGCCCAATGCAATGTAAAGCTGGTCTGGGCCTGTATCGAAGCGGCAGATGATGGGTCTGAAGTGAGGACCTATGAATGCAAGATATGTCCTGAAATTCAGCAGTACAAGAAGATTCAGCAGTTAAGCGACGTCTGGTGGTCTCCTGTTGATGTTGGAGCAGAACGTAGAGCACTGCAAGAAATGTAAACGCCCCAACCTGGGCATTGGTAATGTTATGTTAGTTCACTTACTCGCCGACAGCGTTACGGTGGTTGGTTCGATTCGTTCGATTCTGGAACCGCAGTTCAAGGTTCATTGGTCCCTGCTCCACGACAACAGCGCTGATATGATGCGGCCTCACGCGATGATCGTCGCAGTTGAATTGCACAACGTTGAAAAAATAGAAACTTTGAGGGAAAGACTCGCATCTTTCGACCGCTCGAAGAAGCGAATTTTTTTGCTGCCAACCAAAACCCATCGCAGCATAGCTCAGGCTTATGCGCTAGGGGCTACGGGGATCTTATCATTTCCGGCCGACAAGCAGGATCTTACGGGTGAATTAATCGATCGGTCTCAGCCCCCCGCTTCTAGTCCGTCGCAAGCCTCAGCGTTTGCCGGGGCTGCACTATTGAAGTCAATGTTTTCCGCGGCGACGAGTGGACAAGCACCCGATGTCAAGGGTGTGGAATCTACGGGACCGCAGATCGTTGACAGTATCGCAGCTGATGGATTGTCAAGCTGGCTAGATGCCGTGCGCAACTACCATAGAGGTACTTACCAGCACTGTCTCCTCGTAACTGGTCTTGCCACCGATTTTGGACTGAGTCTGGGCATGAATAGCAGTGATGTTGATCGCCTCTATAGGGTTGCGATGTTTCACGACATTGGAAAGTCGCGCATTCCGTTGAAGATTCTAGACAAACCGAGTCGCCTTGATAGCCGAGAGCGGCAGATCATTGAGACCCACCCAACTGCCGGATTCGATATTCTATCGAGTAATCTGCATATTTCGGCTGAGACACTTGATGCAGTCCAGCATCACCATGAGTATCTGGACGGTAGCGGCTACCCGCACGGCCTGATGGGACGCAGTATTCCGGATATTGTGCGAATGCTGACGATCGCTGACGTGTTTGCCGCTCTAATTGAGCGTCGCCCTTACAAAGAGACGATGTCTCGAGAATGTGCCTACGAGATCGTATGCAGTATGGCGGGAAAACTCGAGCTGTCCCTGGTTAAGGCGTTCAAAGCAGTTGCGCTTCACAGATAATAAGCGATGAGCAATGCCGATGAGGACACTAGGCTCTAAACCAGATCACGCTGGCTTGCCGCCTAGTCCTTGACCATCGGTCCTGCTGACGCGCGGGACTGCTCCTGGTGTTTCTTGGCTGAAGTTGTCCGAATAGAGTGTGTTCTCATGGCCGGGCTGCGCTGACCCGAGGCACCACAACCGACGAGGACAAGCCGCCATCGGAAAGAGCTCCGCTCTATTTCCAGACTGAATGCTCGCTTGCCAAGCGCAAGCGAGCACTAGCTCTGGGGTCAACGGTTTCCGTAGAGCGATCTTTCCTTACGAACCTCTTCCGCCGAAAATGGCGCAGCAGAAGCGTCGTAAGAATTCCAGCCAGTCTGCTGCCATGCACTTCGACGCTTTTGAAGGTTGACGGCAGATCGATCTAGAATTGCATCTAATCGCGCCCGGTCAGCATCCGGAACTCGGGCCGAGACCAGGGTGCCACCGCGGCGCACGCCCTCCGCGTAGGTGTCGGCGTCTTCCTTCGAAATGCCCGCTTCGGTCAGCGCACCAATCAGACCGCCAGTTGCAGCACCGGCAGCCGCGCCAAGAGCGGTTGCCGCCAACCAGCCGGCTGCTACAACCGGACCAATGCCCGGGATAGCCAGTAGACCGAGACCAGCGAGGAGTCCTGCGGCTCCTCCAACCCCCGCGCCGATACCCGCCCCTGCGCCCGCCCCCTCGGCACGGTCATCAACGCCGTCGCGATCACGGTCGACCTTGTCGGTCGAATACCAGTTGTCCGAGTTGTTGGCGACGATGCTGATGTCGGAATGCGGAACGCCCGCAGCTTCCAAGTCAGAAACCGCGCGTTGTCCATCACTATAGGAATCGTAAAGCCGCGAAATAGTAACCGTCATATGTTTATTCCTCGCTAGATTACTTGGCGCTGTTGACGTTGCCCTGGAAGTCGACGCTCACATTGACCGCAGCGCCTCCCTTCGATGCTCGTCCACGCCAGACGCCGTTGTCGTCCTTTTTCAAACCGGTGACGTTGGAATAGCCCGCATTCTCGATCCGGCTCTTTGCCTGACCTTCTGTGAAGCTATTTCTGCCGGCGACAGGTTTATCGGAATTCTTGGTATCGGGACTGTTCACGGCGTTATTGTTAGGCCGCGACTGCGCAGGTTGGGCTTGCGCAGCGGCGCAGGACAACGCAACCGCGACGCAGGTGGCGAGAAGGATACTTGTTTTCATTTGACACTCTTGGTTGGGGTTCAGGCCGCACCAACTTCCGGTCAAAGCGATTGTTCCATTCGCTGTGAGCGCTCGCCCAACGCGCCACTGAACATTCTAGGCAGGCGGACCTCGCTCGGGGCAGCCGCCAATGGCCCTTGGCGCGGTATACCTTGCTGGGAAAGACCATTAGGACGAATACTCTGTGCCAGCTGCAGCTTTATTTCCCAATTCGATAAGTCATATGACAGGAGAAACTCATGTCACCTTCAAAAACTCACAGTAAGGACGGCGGGCAAGCATCCAAACTTTTCAGTGAAATTGCTAACCGCGCGTCCCAGGGGGCCGGGAGAGCGCTCACGTTCGTCATTGCCGTAGGCACCGTGATCGTTTGGGCGGCCACGGGTCCGGTATTTCATTATTCCGATACCTGGCAGCTGGTGATCAACACCGGCACGACGATCGTGACCTTCTTGATGGTCTTCCTCATCCAGAACTCGCAAAACCGCGACAGTGCCGCGATCCAGGTCAAGCTCGACGAACTGATCCGCGTCAGCGAGGCGCACAATTCCTTTGTCGGCATCGAGCATTTGACGGACGAGGAACTTGAGGAGATTCGTTCGAAATGCGAGCGGCGCGCCAAGGCGGAGAAGGACGGCGAAGCACTTGTCGAAAAGACGAGCGAGCGGGCTGAAAAAGCGGCCGAGCGAGCTACCCAATAAGCTCCGACTAGAGCAGAGAGATGAACGTACTGTGCCTGCCGAATGTCGATGGTCGTAGGATCGCGGCCGAGGTCGCCAATGCTGCGTCGTATCTGCGCTGGAGCCCTAGTGCTCGCCGGAACTTCGCTCGCTTGCTCGTATTGGGGTTGCTCGACGACCCGAAACCAGATGACCGGTTCAGCGAAGCGGCGGCGACACACGAATGACGATCATTGGCGAGGAGTACGTCTTCTGGAACGAGACTTATTACGCGGAGACCTTTGACTTCCGAGGCCGCGTCAACCTCCGTCGTTACGATGAATGCTCCTTTATTAAATGCACCATATTCATCGATGAAGGCACGGAGGAGCTAGCCTTTACCGGCTGTACGTTTCAAAACTGCAACGTTGATCGGATTGAGCAGGACGAGTGGCGCCGAATAATTTCGAAAGGCAATCTGTTCGATCGGCCGCTCGATGAAAAACGTCAAGAGTTCGACGATCAGCTGGCAGCAGCTCTCCGGAATCGGGATAAGCGATAGCTCCCTTATTTAGTCGGCCGACGCCCGGTCCGCGGATTCAACGGTCCCTTAGGTTTCCTAACCAGCCCCTCCGGCAGGACAGGCTCTGTGCCAGGTAACGCCTCTGCCCGCACTTCTGCACCATGTTGGGCTGCCTCATGCGGCGTTGTGCGATCGCGGACCTGATGCGGTTGCGGAAGGCCTTCGCGGGTTATCGGATCGTAAGCGCCGCTGCGCAAATCTCTGTTGTCTGTATGGTGTTTACTCATCGCGCGCGTCTCTTTGCGGGCTTAGATGTTCGATTGTATGGCGAGCGATTGGCGGGCTTCAGAGAGATACCCTCGCGCTGCGCCTTGCTGCGAATGGCTGCCGGCGGCCGCTGGAGCTTTAAGCTCATCACACCTGTCGGTGTGTTGCCCTTCGCGAGCGAGCGCAACTCGCGGACTTCCTCGGTTGTCCACGGCTCTCGGGACCGCCGCTTGTATTTCGGGTTGGCCTTGCGCGGGCCCTTCTTGCCAATAGGGGATCCGGGTCGCTTCCAAAGTGCTTGCGCCATGTTTCGCCTCCGTTCCACTCGTTTGAACGAGGAAATCAGCAGGTTTGTTCCAGCGACGGCATTTTCTGCGAGCTGGCCTCTCGGCAAAAGCACAGTGGTCCATTGGCAGACGGGATCGAGGGTGGAGTGGGCTGGCACTCGACCGCGATGGCTACTCTGCCCAACCAACCAGTTGATTGATCTTATTTGCACCGAGGGTCGGCATCCTACCGGCTACCCCGTCCGACGCGCGCCAGATTGGCTCAGATGCTCTGCTGTTTTTGCCTTGCCCGACGCTTCCGCATTACCTTAATTTTGTGACGTAAGTCATGGATTTCATACAGGCCTACGTGGAGTTGATTATTGATTTCTTGCAGTTGCTCACGATCGCTATTTTGGTTCTCGTTGCATCGATATCTGCGGGGCTTTATCTAGCATTGCTGGATACGCCACTTGTCCCACGCGACATTCCCCGCGCCCCTGCGCCATTAAGAACCTATTAGATGGAATGATTCGTTTATAACATCGTCCAAGGGTTTAGACAGATGATTGAGTGGACTGAGATTTTGCGCGAACAAGGGGAAATTACGCAGCATCTGATGAAAGCCTGCCGAGTGCTCTGTCCAGTCCAAATTTAACGGAAGATCGAGCGACTGAAATTTATCATATGCTTGTCGATGGAGTTCACACTTTGTCTGCGATCTTTGATCAGATGACCGACGACAACATAACAGGTGAAATGTACGAATTTGCTGAACTGCTTATCCCGTTCGCTCCGGCAGTAACCATATCTAGCGGTATCGATCGACTCTTTGGCAGGGCCGTGTTGAGATTCGCGGATGGCGCGAGAAGCGTTCTTTCCGACCCGCTGGAAATATGACAAGCCGCCGTCGATCGAGCGGTTCATGGCGGATTTCCACGACGATTACGCTTGCGCCGAGCACCTTGCCCGCAAGCGATGGCCCGACGGCTTCGTCTGCCCGCACTGCGGATCGAAGAAAGGCTGGCCACTGGAGGCCAAGCCGTGGGTCTGGGAATGCGCCGGAAAGGGCGATAATCCGATCTGTCGACGCCAGACCTCGGTGATCGCCGGCACCGTGATGCATGGTACCACCTGCCGCTCCGGACATGGTTCATCGCCGCGTATCTGGCGGCGACGCATTCCAATTCAATCTCGGCGCTCCAACTCCAGGCCAAGCTCGGTCTGGGATCGTACAAGACCGCTTGGCTGCTGCTGCACAAGCTGCGCCGGGCGATGGTCAATCCGGATCGCACTCCGCTGCAGGGCGACGTCGAGATCGATGAGAGCAGCATCCCGTATCGCCCCCTCGACGATCCGTTCGAGGGCGGTCACGGCAAGAGCCTGGTCGGCAAAATCTTCATCATCGGCGCGGTCGAGAAACGTGAAGGCCGCACCTCCGGCCGCATCAGGCTGGCCAAACTCACCGAGGACAAACGCCGCTACATCCAGCCGTTCGTCATCGCCAACACGGCACCGGGATGTGCCATCTACACCGACGCCAACAAATCGTATATCGGCATTCCCGATCGGAAGCATTTCCCGAAGAACCTGAGTGAGAAGAACGCACTTCCGGCCCACATCAGCTTCGAACGCATTCACCGCGTCTTTTCGAACCTCAAGCGTTGGGGTCTTGGGACGTTCCATGGTTTCCGGGATAAGCACCTCGACGCCTATCTCCATGAGTTCGAATTTCGTTGGAATCGCCGACGTCGTTTCCGGTCGACGCTGGATACGCTGCTCGGCATCGGGCAATCGCTGCCGCGGACGACCTATCGGGACATCGTCGGCGACACCAGCGAGTGGCGGCAACACCATAAGCGACGGATTCTGGCGATGGTTTCTCCAGAACGACGCGAGGCTGCCAAGTATCTCGCCAGGGCCAAGAAGATCGACATTCTCGATGCGGTCGATCTGGTCGGACCCGTCGGATCGGCACGATCGCACAAGAGGCGTCTATCGGAACGACCAGTGCTGGCCCCGCGCAGACGCGGCGAAGAACGGTTCACCGCACGCTATCGTCATCCGCTGAGTCCGCCGATGATTGAGATGGCGCACGCCGCGAGCGCTTGAGCCTGCCCCGAATTCTCTCTTGCATTCTGGCCCAGCTTGTAATACACGGTATTACAATGATGGAGAGCTTTGATGAGCAAATCCCCACTTTCCGAGCCATTGACGCTTCGACTTCCGCTCGCCGTCCTGGAAGACATCGAGAAGATCGCGGCTGCCTCTGATCGCGCGAGGAGTTGGGTGATTGTGCGGGCGTTGAAGCTTTACCTCGCCGGAGAAGGTTCCGACATCCTTGCGATCATTAAAGGACGTGAACAGATCGCCACCGGCGATGTCCATGACATGGACGATGTGATCCGGGAAATCGAAGCCATCGTGAACTCGAAGGCGGCTTGATGAAAGTCAGGCTGTCCGGAGCAGCACGCACGTATCTTCTGCACGAAGCCAGCTATCTCACCGAAAGAAGCCCAGCGGCAGGTGCTGCCTTTCTTAGGGACATCCGTTCTGTTCGCCAGCGCATCGGCAAATATCCTGAGATTGGATTCAAGCCCTTCCCAGCGAGGGAGAGCCGACGTCTCGTCGTTGGCGACTACCTGATCGACTACGAACCAGGACCGGACGGCATCGAAATCACCTCCATCCGCCATAGCCGTCAGTCTGATGTGGCGCTCAATCTGGACGACGATTTCGACTACGAAGCCGATGACGGCGAAACCAACGACTCCAAGCCCTAACCATCACCGCCGCCGCCGTACGCGGCGTTTATCGATGTGCATAAGCCCATCCTTTATCTTGCTGCGGTGAGACGCACCTCCATGAATCCTACAATCTGTGGCCTTGTCGCCCTCCGGAGGAGGGAATGGCATCGTCATGCCCTATGTGTGGTGTATCCCTGAGCAAACGGGATAAGCAGTTTTGCTGATCATCTCGATAGCGTATGGGACATTTTCATTCTCGACGTGCGCAACAAAATCTCATCAATGCGTGCATACTAGTCTCTCTCTTTAATTCGATGGACGATCAGTTGATCCGTAAAAATTCTACCCATCAGCGGCAAGCTTTCTTTGTGTATAAAAGTCTACAAAAAGCCGATCTTCCGATGGAAATGGGTTGCAGGCGGTGAGAGCCCACTATTTCCAGCGGCTTGCCGGTTTCGACACCACTGTTTCATGACTTTGGAAAGTCACGCATTCCGTTCAAGATTCTAGACAAACCGAGTCGCTGTCTTGATAGTCGTGAGCGGCAAATCATTTAAGACCTAACCGACTGCCTATCGAGTAATCTGGGGCGCCAGGACAAATTGGTCAACGGGGCAACCTTGGCCAGTATCCTCGCCAGCTCGGCGAAATGTCTGCCCGAGTCTGTAAGACGTCCGTGAGGAGCGCCGCCACGGGCTGGTTGAGCCTCGCACGCCCCTTGATGCAAACAGTACCCGGGCGCATAGTGCATTAGCGCAAGAGTAAAGGCGCAAACGGCGTTGCGGGGCACCCCGTCGCGATGAATGGCTAAAGTGGGGGCAGGAGGTGTCCATGCATCCAATCTACGAACCGCGATCGCAGTCCGAGCAAATACGATTGCAGCGACGGCTAGAGCAATTGACGGGGGCAGCGGCGCAGCTGCAATCACTCATCAAGCTCATGCGCGAAATCGGTCCCACGGGAACGAGCGAAAGTGCTGCAACTGAGTGCCCTGCACTTGGTGATGTTGAGCCGTGCGAGCGGCTAACTCTAAAGCGAACCTCGCACGTGCGTCTTGTTGAGAGGTCCCAGAAATTTGACGCCCTATAAAGAATGTTTGATCCAATTTCTCTGTGAGAATTTTTCTCTAGTCATTCCGGAGATTGATCATGAATCTCAAAGGAATTGCAGCACGTGTTCGCCGAGGTGATCTCCAATACGCGCTAGGTCGGTTTAAATCCGTTCGGTCGGTATACGGCGGAGTGCGGCGTGTGACCGACTCGTTTCCAAGACGAAAAACAGCACCGCCGCCCCGACAATCGAGGTTATTCCCACACACCGACATTCATCGGGCTATTGGCCAGATTCGGGACGAGGCTGTATTCATCGGTTTGAATTTGCCAGCCGAAATCGTGGCGCAGATCGATGCGTTCGCCAGAACAGAACCTCTGCATGCGATCTATGATCCTAACGGCGCAACGTTTCTTTACTTCGATGTAGTCCGAGGGAAAACTGCGGATGGACGGCTGATACCCGTGGCTGGCATCCGAGACCCTGCTCGCTGCACCGCAGTTCAGGCCGTCGTGAACGATCCCGTATTGCGGAGCATCGTGCTGGGTTACCTCGGGCATGAGCCGAGGCAGATACTGACTATTCTTGATTGGACGTTCGCCTCAGATATGACGGACGAAGAACGTCGGCGACTAAAGCACCATGTGATCGATTATCACTATGACGTCGGCGGATTCAATTTTGTGTACGCGAGTTTCTATATCACCGATACGGATCGGTACTCAGGCGCACACGTGATGATGAAACGTTCTCACAACAAGAAGCCGCTGCGAATGCTGTTAGGCTCGGCCCAAGCCAGCGAGGCTGCGGTGCGGCGACAGTTTGGTATCGAGAACGAGATCACCATTGAAGGTCCTGCCGGTACCGGTTTCGTCCAAGATACGTCGTGCTTTCACCACGCGACGGCTCCAAGCCGAGGCGACCGGCTGATGCTTGCAGTGCGGTTCATCAATTAGGACCGCAGCTCTTTCCTGTGAATGCTCAGAATCACACCAGCGACTTGCGGGTCCGAAAAGCCAATGGCCAGTGTTGCTGGGTTTCGGGACGCTGTATGCTGAAGCCCAGCGACGTGAAGGCGATCGCATTAGATCCTCCAATAGTCGCCGTTCGTACGGGATGGCTGGCTACTAGCTTCATCGACAAGTGCGACGGTCTTGTCTGCGGGTGGCGCGAGGATTGACGTAGCAGTCTGCCAATCGGGCGTAAGCAGACGCCTTGCATTGCCGGTAGCTGCTGTAGCTGCAGTCACCGGGGAAGTCGTACCCGGGGGGATACCAGGCAGAATCGATAGTCGCGCGCCCGTCAAGTTACTGTCGGACAGAAGCTTCACTTCGGAAGCACCGTCGCCAAGCGGCGTTTTGAACCAGACGAATATTTGCGCCAAGCGGTTTGTCCCCCGGACTCGCCGAGCATATTCGGTCTCGATGAAATTGATATTGTTGTTACCGGCGTTTCGAATGGTGGCGAGTTTCTATCAGGCAGCGGCTTCGCTCGGCTAGGCGCCGCCGTTGACGCTGAGCATCGTCTTTAGCCGAATGAGCGACGACTGATTTCTAAAGATGATGGCTGCTCTGCCGATTGAAGAGCTACCGCCGCCGGCGCCAATGAGTGCCTTTCCCGATTTTCTTACCTGCTCCGAGACGCGGCTCTTCATTTCGGTTGATGGCTTGCGACATGGCCATTCTGGCGAACGTCAGTGGCCCGCGACCCTCGGCTGCTTCCACCAGACGTTCCATGGCGGTTTCCCACTTCGGGTGCTGCTGTTCGGAGTTCGGCAGGCCCATCACGTACTGCGCCGTGTTGCGCAGCGTCGTGGCTGTCTTGCCGTTCGGCAGTGCGACGGGCTCGTCCAGCTTCTGATCCCAGGAGATCAGGCCAGCCGCAGCGCCAATTGCCGATCCGGGCCGGTGTAGCGCTCAATGAAGCGATCCAGCGTGGACGACGGGTCTTCATAAGCCAGATCGGCGCGACGCTGGATCTCGCGCGCGACGTCTTCCGAGACGTCCTCCGACCAGCGTTCGGCAGTGTTGAACGCGACGACGCGCTAAGGATTGTATACTGGCCGGACATGAGATCGGCGATGACGGTCTCGAGGTCAGCTTGCTCGCAGTCAGCTTCGCGCCAGACGCAGCCTTGGCGCTCTAAACAATCCTCTACCAGGTACACAGTCTGGTCGGCGCCGTTAGGTACGATCGAAGGCGTCCAGCTTGACTTACGCATACGCAGAACTCCACGCCACAGCATGGGATTCAAGTCCGACAATTGAAGCTGGTTCCGATGGAAGGCGCGGCATGTTGCAACGATATCGCGACAATCTGAATCGGACGTGGCCGTCTTTCCTCGATCCTAACCGTCCGGGCCGCAATGCGACTCCAAGCCACCCCATGATACGCTGAACCCCGTGCCAGGCAGGAGCGCCAGCGCGCGGGCTGACAGTCGCTAACAGGAGGAATACTTGAAGCAGTCCATTCGCTATTTGGATCGGATCCGGCCGCATACTGAAGAGTCCGTCCGATCTTGTGAGCACGGTGTGGAGCAGGGGGGGAGCGTTGAGGTGAGCGGTGGTGGACTAGCGACGTAATGGTGTCAGCTGTGGGCGTGACGCAGCGCGCATGCCATGGCATTTGCCGTGCTACAAACCATTGTGAATTGTAGCACGCAGCTGTATCACATAAGCAAATAAGGCGTGTTTTTTTTGCCTTGATTTGCAGTGTGTTAGCAGACCTCGCTCACGGGAGGTTCGAATCCTCCCGCCCCAGCCATCCAGTTTCATCTCCCTTAGAAGTTCGAGATGACCGAGAGGACAGGTCCACGTGTGGCGGCCTTTGCCTTAGGCGGCTGTGGTTTCTGTGCCCCTGGTCGGCGTCTTGCTGGCCCCAAATACGGGACGGGCTCGGATGGAGGCGAGCAGGTATTCCCGATTTGCGCTGCGTGCAGCCCGAGACCGGCACGACCACTGCACGAGCCTTGTTTGTCGACACTCGTCACGTTGCAAAAAGTCTTTTACAGGAATCAACGGGGCAAAATCCCTCTATGACGCGAAGATATCGTCGATCTGCATGTGCTGAGGCAAACCGTCATTCGGCGGTGGACGCTACCGTAGAGAGCTGAGCCGGCGTCGAGGGCTCTTTTGATTGCCAATTCATTCAACCACCTAAAGCTTTCCGTACCGGCTGACTGCAAAACGGCGCTTAGAAAGAGATTTCACTGCGAATCCTCATCATCTATTCTCACACGGCCTCGCGCGGAGAGGCGGGCGACCGGCAAATGCCAGCCGTATCTGATTGCCAGGAAGCGAAGGCCGAAGCAGAGAGTTCCGCCGGTCAAAGCTGAGACCCCATAGGGAAACTCGAGCAGATGACCTATGACCATGATCGAAGCGCCGGCCAGCGCGGCGACTGCATATAGGTCCGAGCGTAGCACCTGCGGTATCTCCATTAGGAGAACGTCGCGCATCATGCCGCCGCCGATGCCTGTCAACATCCCCAGAATAGCTGACATAGTCGGGCTCAGTCCAAACTCGATCGCCTTTTGTGCACCTGCAATGGCGAAGAACGACAGTCCCACCGCGTCGAATAGAAGCACTGGACTGCGCAACCTGTCGACGCCCGCATACGAGAAGAAGGTGATGAGCCCGGCCAGTATCGAAACCAGCAAATAGTGGCCATTGGTCAGGGCCGCCGGTGGCACGGCGCCTATGAGCAGGTCGCGGGTAATCCCGCCGAAATTGCCGGCGATGAAGGACAGAACAAGGATACCGAAAATGTCGAGCCGGCGATTAACCGCGGCAACGGCCCCGCTGATCGCGAAAACGAAGGTACCGCCCAGGTCAAGTATCTGCGTGAAGGTTTCGATGGTGATCATGACGGCTCCCTTAAAGCTAACCTGTCGAGCCGAAACGCACGAACCATCACCGCGGCAAATCCAGGGAATTCGGCACTACGAGGCCGCGTACGGCCAGTGAAAGAGCATTCATCCAATCAATAAATCAAGCTTTGCCAAGCCAAGCTAGCGCGTCGACGACCAGCGCTTCGACCCCGGTCTCGATCGTCGGATGCAGAACCGGCGCGAACTGCGGACTGTGATTGACCGGCAACTCGTTCAGTCTGCCTGCCGCCTTGGCCTCGGCATACGTCTTGGGGTCGGTGCCACCCACAAACCAATACACCGAGGGTACGCGCCAGGCGGTACCGAAGCAGCCGAAATCTTCGCTGGCTGGCGCCGGGCCCGTATGCCTCACGCGGTTAACAGAAAAATAGCTACGAAAAGCCTCGGCGATGCGGTTGCTTGCGCTTTCGTCGTTGACGTTGAGCGGGTAGCGGTCAAGTGGCGTGATCTCCGGATCGCGCGGCGCTCCGGAAGCTTGAGCCTCGGCGTTCACGATCCGCTTGATCGCCGCAAGCACATGCTCGCGCACTCCGGCGTCAAACGTCCGCACGTTGAGTTTGATGACGGCATCGTCGGGAATGACGTTCTCCTTGGTACCGGCCTGCAACACGCCGACGGTAATCACCGCTGCGTCTGTTGCGGCGACCTCGCGAGATACGATGGTCTGCAGCCGCAAATCGACGGAGGCCGCCATGACGACGGGATCGACGCTAGCTTGCGGCATCGAGCCATGCGCGCCGTGCCCGGAGAAAAAGCCCGTGCCGAGACACCGGTCAGCAAATTTGTATTTCAGGACCATTTGGCGATCTTGAAATGAAAAAGTGACGGATCGCTGGAGGCTATAGAATGTTGAGGGGGACCTTCAGGAAGCGGGTGCCGCTTGCATCGGGAGCGGGAAGTTGGCCGGCTTTCATGTTAACTTGCAGCGAAGGAATAATCAGCCGGGGCATGTCCAACGTTCGGTCGCGGGCTTGACGGGTCGCAACGAATTCATCCTCCGTGATGCCGTCTCGTGCATGTATGTTGTGCGCACGCTGTTCGGCGACCGTCGTTTCCCAACGTATGTCGCGGCCATTCGGACCATAGTCGTGGCACATGAAGAGGCGCGTTTCGGCTGGCAGTGAGAGTATCCGCCGGATGGAGCGGTAAAGCGTACGGGCATCACCGCCGGGGAAATCGGCGCGTGCCGTGCCGCCGTCCGGCATGAACAACGTGTCGCCGACGAAGACGGCGTCGCCAATGACGTGCGTCATGCAGGCCGGCGTGTGGCCTGGGGTATGAAGGGCAGTCGCCTTGATGGTGCCAATCTGGTAGATGTCGCCATCCTTGAACAACCGATCAAACTGGCTACCGTCGCGTCGAAACTCTGTGCCTTCGTTGAAAACCTTGCCAAACGTTTGCTGCACCACGTCGATCCGTTCGCCAATGCCGATTTTGCCGCCGAGCTTGCCTTGGATGTAGGGCGCACCCGAAAGATGATCGGCATGAACATGAGTTTCGATCAACCAGCGGAGTTCGAGGCCGTGTTGCTCGATAAAGGCGATAATTTTGTCCGCAGACTTATAAGTAATGCGTCCCGCAGCGTAGTCGATATCCATGACGGCATCGATCACCGCGCAGGCGTTCGAGGTAGGGTCCTTGACCACATAGCTTACGGTGTTCGTCAAAGCGTCGAAGAACGGTGTGACCTCCGGCTTGACGGAAAGATCGACGATACGCGATGTGTCAGACATTGCAATTCCTCCAGACACGCCATTCGCGCATATGGTTTCGCCACAGCATCTATCCGGTGCTCCTGTCACAATTCGAACAGCCGCAGTTCGACTAGGCAATATCCGCAACGACTTTCTTGAGCAATTCCCGCACTTGGGTGGCGACTTTGCCAAGCTTCGGATTCTCGATCGCGCTCATCGAGGCCACCGGATCCACAGCGGAAATCTCTACCGTCCCTCCATCGTGTTGCTGCACGATCACATTACAGGGCAGCATCGTTCCGATCTTGTCCTCAAGCGAGAGCGCTTCGTAGGCGAGCTTTGGGTTACATGCTCCGAGGATCATGTAAGGGCGGAAATCGACTCCGATCTTGGTGTGCAAGGTATCTTTCACGTTGATCTGTGTCAGGACTCCAAAGCCGTTTCTCTTCAACGCGTCGGTCGTGGCTGCAACGGCGTCATCAAACGGCAAGTTGATGGTTTTCGAGAAGTGATAGGTCATTGGGCCTCCTTCAGCGGAGGCACGAATTGCTCCACCGCTGGTTTGAACGAGAGTGTGCGCCTGAGTTATGAAAACGCGCAGCCGTCTCGCAGGCCAAGCTTCTTGAAAATGATCGCAGCGGGACAGAAGCCGGTGATTGAGGCCTGAAACATGTTCAGCCCGGCAAACGCGGAGAGCAAGTACCAGTAGGAACTTACTGTGTAGCCGAGCGCGAGACCGAGTAGAACGACAAGTCCTGCGAACATCAATACTGCTTTATCTACGTTCATGGTGTTCTCCTTTCGGTTTGATAAATATTACGGCCGGGCCAGGCCGGCCTTCGTCCAAGCAACGATTCGCTGCGCATCCATCGCGCCAGAGGTGCGGGCAATCTCGCGACCGCTGCGCATCAACAGAAGAGTGGGGATGCCGCTGATACCGAGGCGCGACGAAAGCGCAGGCGCGTTGTCGGAATTCAGCTTTAACAGGCGAACATCGGGTTCGAGTTCGGCGGCGGCACGTTCGAACATCGGCGCCATGGCGCGACATGGGCCGCACCACGGCGCCCAGACGTCGACCAACAGCGGAATATCGCTGTTCGCCACGTGGCGACCGAAGCCGGCTTCATCGACCTCGACCGGATGACCGCTAAAAATCGGCTGGTGGCACGATCCGCAACGTGCCGCCGCGGGTGCCCGTTCAGGGGGCAACCGGTTGGTCTTTCCACAATTTGCGCAGACGACCCGCCGACCATCGTTCATGTGCCTGTCTTGACCTCCTTGATTTTCGCGATGTTGAGCCTGTCGAGCAGGAAACGCTCGTAGAATGGCTCGCTTTCGCCGCGCCGGATTTTGCGCAGGAAGTACTTCTCGAAGGCGATTTTGGCGAGGTGCACCCATTCGCCCTTCGATGACCAGTTGACGTTGCGGGGCGGAATCTGCGGCTGCGCGAGGAAGGCGACACCTGAGTCGCCGAAATCCGCCAGGCAGATCGCGTTCCAGGTCGGCTGCGCCGATGGCGCCTGGCCTCTCAGTAATGCGCCGATATTCATCGCTGTGGCCGTGACCATCGATTCGATCATGAAGCCGGTTTTCGGCACGCCTACCGGAACCGGCGTTGCACCGACAGGTGCGATTGCCACGCAGACGCCGATGCCGAAAACGTTCGGGAACGCTGGGTTGCGCTGGTGCTTGTCGACGAAAACGAATCCGCGCGGGTTGGTCAGCTTCTCGATGCCGCGCACGGCGTCCACGCCGCGGAAAGCCGGCAGCATCATCGAATAGGCAAACGGCAATTCGTGGGTGGTGCGGACCGATCCGTCGTCCGCGACCTCCTCGACGGTCATTATCCCAGGGGCGACGCTCTTGACGCGCGCACTGGTGATCCATTTGACGTGCTTCTCACGCATCTCGCTTTCAAGCAGGCCCTTGGTATCGCCGACGCCATCAAGGCCGAGATGTCCGATGTAGGGTTCTGAGGTGACAAAGGTCATCGGCACGCGATCGCGCAGCTTGCGGCGACGCAACTCGGTCTCCAAGATGAACAGGAATTCGTAGGCAGGCCCGAAGCAGGACGCGCCCTGAACGGCGCCGATGACCACCGGTCCCGGGTTTTCCGCGAGCCTCTCGAAGGCGTCCTTGGCGTGTGTGGCGTGATCGACGTGACAGATCGATTGGGTATGGCCATCGGGACCGAGTCCGGGAATTTCATCGAAGGCAAGGTCCGGCCCGGTCGCGATCACCAGGTAATCGTAGTCGATCGCGCTGCCGTCCGCGAGACTGATGCGGTCGTCTTGCGGATGCACGCGTTGCGCGCCCTGCGTCAGCAGGCGGACGCCCTTGCGCTTCATGATGTCGACGAGATCGATCTCAATGTCGCTGCGCTTGCGCCAGCCGATCGCGACCCAGGGGTTGGATGGGACGAAATGGTAGATCGGTCCCTGCGAAATCACGGTCAGGCGATCCTCCGGACGCAATTGCGGCAGTAACTCGAAAGCCATCAAGGTCCCGCTCAGGCCGGCTCCGATAACAACAACTTCCGCCATGTCCGTCTCCGCTGCGTTTACCGGTGCAGCCGCACCGACTCATTTGTGCCAGCTGCGAGTACCTGCCTTGACTATATATTCAATATTTCGTATATACGCAAGTATGAAAATTGATAGCAAGATAATGGAAGCGGCAGCCGATCAGGCCAGTGATCTCTTGAAGGCGCTATCCAACAGGCATCGTCTGTTGATCATCTGCCAGTTGATTGATGGAGAGCGCTCGGTTGGCGATCTCGCGCAGTTCCTGGACCTTCGTGACTCGACAGTATCCCAGCATCTGGCGCTCCTTCGCAAAGATGGGCTCGTGTCTGCGCGTCGTGACGCCCAGACGATCTATTACTCAATCGCCAGCGATCCCGCGCGCGAAGTCTTGAAGACGCTCTATCAAGTCTACTGTGCATCCGCGAAACCGGGGCAACCCAAGCGAAAGCTATAGTGTCGACGTGCCGACAACTTGAGGCAGGTCAATGTGGCTGCGCCAATGTCAGCGAGAAGTCGCAGGCTCGGTGCAGCTATGCGGCACGTACCGTCAGATGGATGGAAGATGTTTAGATTGGTGATACTTGGAATGCTTGCCGCGAGCGCGTTCGCTGCGCCTGTGGCCGCGGCCGAAACTCTCACGGTTGCGTCACGCGCGGTGACCGACGAAAAGGCGGTGTTCGCCACCGTTGAGAGCATCAGTGTTGTGCCGGCGCGTGGACGCATTGGAGGCGTCGTCGTTCAGCTCAATGTACGGGAAGGCGATTCTGTCACGAGCGGCCAGGCGATCGCGGCGATTGGAGACGAAAAGCTCGCATTGCAGATGAAGGCGCTCGACGCGCAGATCGACGCGTTGCAGGCGCAATCGAGCCAGGCGCAAGTCGATTTCACCCGTATCGAGGGTTTGGTGGAGCGTGGCACGCTGCCCCGCGTTAAGCTCGACGAGGCCAGGACCGCACTCAACGTTGCCGAAAACGGGCTACGGGCGCGGACCGCCGAGCGTGCCGTCATCCAGCAGCAACTCAGTGAGGGACAGGTGCTTGCCCCCGCCGGCGGGCGCGTCCTGAAAAAGTTGGTAGCAGTCGGTTCAGTCGTGCTGCCCGGCGATCCGGTTGCGATGATCGCGCAGCAAAATTTCAAGCTCCGGCTGCGGGTGCCGGAGCGCCATGCCCGTTTTCTCAAAGCCGGCGACAAGGTTCGTGTCGATGGTGCCGAGTTCGGCGAGCAGATATCAAAGACCGGTGTGATCGACTTGGTCTATCCGCAGATCGAAGATGGCCGCGTCATCGCCGATGCTACCGTGGAGAACCTCGGTGAATATTTTGTTGGCGACCGGCTCCGAGTCTGGATCTCGGGAGGCACGCGGACGGCGTTCGTGATCCCGTCAGACTATGTGACGACTCGTTTTGGTGTTGATTACGTCCACCTGACTCAAGGGGACCGGATGCTCGACGTACCCGTGCAACGTGGGCGTGACCTGCCCAGTGCCGAGCTTCCCAATGGCCTCGAAATACTGTCCGGCATTCGTGCTGGCGACAAGCTGGTGCACCCGTGAATCTCGGCCTCTCCGGACGATTGACGCAGGCGACCATCAGATCGCCGCTGACGCCGCTGTTCCTGCTGGCATCGCTGATGCTTGGACTGATCGCCGTCATGGTCATTCCGCGCGAGGAAGAACCGCAGATCAGTGTTCCCATGGTCGACATCCGCGTCAACGCCGACGGACTGCGGGGACCGGATGCGGTCGAACTCGTCACCAAGCCGCTCGAAGCCATCGTCAAAGGCATCGACGGCGTGGAGCACGTCTACAGCCAGACTGAAGACGATCGGGTGATGGTGACAGCGCGCTTCCTGGTCGGAACCAGATCCGACGAAGCGATCCTGCGCGTCCATGAAAAACTTCGCGCCAATCTCGATAGAATTCCAATCGGCATTCCGGAGCCGCTGGTTATCGGACGCGGGATCAACGACGTGGCGGTAACCGTCCTCACTTTGTCTCCGAAGCCGGAAGCGGCGAGGCGCTGGACCGACACGAGCCTGTATGAACTGGCTGACAAGCTGCGGACCGAACTGACCAAGGTCGATAATGTAGGATTGAGCTATATCTCCGGAGGCGCCGCCCCCCAGATCCGCGTCGAGCCAGATCCGGAGAAGCTGTCGCTCTTCGGCGTTACGCTTCAACAGCTGGTCGCCAAGGTCAAGGACGCCAATCGTTCATTCCTGGCAGGCGACGTTCGCGACGGCGGCATCGTTCGCAATGTCGCGGCCGGACAGACCCTGTCGGGAATTCCCGATGTCGGGCTGCTCCTGATTACGACGCGGGACGGGCGGCCCGTTTACGTCAAAGATGTCGCGTCGGTTGTCATCGGGCCGAGCGCGGCTGAGCACCGCGTCTGGAACGACGCGCGCGACGGCAAGGGCAACTGGGAGCGCGTGCCTGCGGTCAGCCTTGCCCTGGCCAAGCGCGCGGGCGCCAACGCAGTGCTCGTCGCAGAGGACATTTCGCATCGCCTCGATGGGCTGAAACAGCGACTGATCCCCGACGATGTTGAGGTCACGGTCACCCGCGACTATGGCGAGACCGCCAACGAAAAGGCCAACGAACTGCTGTTTCACCTTGGTCTGGCGACGATTTCGATCGTGGCGCTGATCGCAATTGCGATCGGCTGGCGTGAGGCACTGGTGACGCTGGTCGTCATCCCCACCACGATCTTGCTGACGCTGTTCGCAGCCAATCTGATGGGCTACACGATCAATCGTGTCAGCCTGTTCGCGCTGATATTCTCGATCGGAATCCTCGTCGACGACGCGATCGTCGTGGTCGAGAACATTGCCCGCCACTGGGGGATGAAGGACGGCAGGCCGCGCCTGCAGGCTACGATCGAAGCTGTCGCCGAGGTCGGAAATCCGACCGTCGTTGCGACGTTGACGGTGGTTGCTGCGCTGTTGCCGATGCTGTTCGTATCCGGCTTGATGGGCCCCTACATGGCGCCGATCCCGGCCAACGCCTCCGCGGCCATGCTGTTTTCGTTTGTCGTTGCTATGGTGGTGGCACCTTGGCTGATGTTGCGGCTGGCGCCTCGCGAAGGTGCCGCAGGTTCGGATCATGCCGCTCACGACGAAGGCCTACTCGGCCGCATCTACCGGCGTTTCGCGGCCCCGATCGTACGCAGCAAGCGATCATCCTGGATATTCCTGATTGCCGTCGGTGTCGCAACGCTGTTGTCGATGATGCTGTTTGTGACCAAATCGGTGACCGTTAAGCTCTTGCCGTTCGACAACAAGTCTGAAATCGCCGTCATGGTCGATACGCCCGAAGGCGCAAGCCTTGAGGACACCGAACGGGTGCTGTTTCAGGCTGCCGATATCGCGCGCGGATTGCCCGAGATCATGTCGGTGCAGTCCTATGCCGGCACGCCGGCGCCGTTCAATTTCAACGGGCTCGTGCGTCACTATTACCTGCGTGAACGGCCTGAACTGGGTGAGCTGCAGGTCAACCTCGTCGCGCGTGGGGAGCGCAAGCGCGCCAGCCACGATATTGCGCTCGACCTTCGACAGCGTCTCAAGGTGGTTCGCATCCCCGCCGGCACCAGCATTAAGGTTGTCGAAGTGCCACCCGGTCCGCCGGTGCTGGCGACATTGCTAGCCGAAGTTTATGGACCCGATGCGGCGACCCGCAGGGCGATCACCGGTGAGCTGAAGAAAATCTTTTCGGAAGTACCGTTCATCGTCGACATCGACGATTCGATTGGCGAGAAGCGGCCGCGGCTGCGATTGTCGATCGATCAGGATCGACTTGAGTTCTTCGGCGTGGAACAGCGCGACGTCTACGACACCATTCAGACGCTGTTCCGCGGCGTACCGATCGGCTATTCGCACCGTGGCGAAGACCGTAATCCGATCGAAATCGCGGTCCGGCTGCCGAAGCGCGATCTCGCCTGGACGGAGGCGCTGGCTTCGACGCCAGTGCCGGCCAATACGCTGCCCGGTAGCAAGACAGTTGTCGAACTCGGACAGGTCGTCAAGGCGACCGTCGAGCAGGGCTCGCCGGCGATCTTTCGGCGCGACGGAAGGTTTGCAGACCTGGTGATGGCCGAGCTCGCGGGCCGCTTCGAGGCGCCGCTCTATGGCATGCTGGAGGTCGCCAAGCGCGTCGATGCCCACGACTGGGGCGCGCTACCCAAGCCCGTCATCAGCATGCATGGGCAGCCAACCGACGAATCGCACCCCACACTATTGTGGGACGGAGAATGGGAAATCACCTATGTGACGTTCCGTGACATGGGCGCGGCGTTCGCCGCCGCTATCCTCGGGATCTACGTGTTGGTGGTGGCCCAGTTCCGCAGCTTCAAACTTCCGTTGGTCATCCTGACGCCGATCCCACTGACGCTGATCGGAATACTGATTGGCCATTGGTTGCTGGGCGCACCGTTCACCGCCACGTCGATGATCGGGTTCATCGCGCTGGCGGGCATCATCGTCCGCAATTCGATCTTGCTGGTTGACTTCATCCGGCACAGCGGCGGGCAGGGCAAAGCCCTGCGCGACGTGGTGCTCGAAGCCGGCGCGGTGCGCTTCAAACCAATCCTGCTCACGGCACTTGCGGCGATGATCGGTGCGGCGACCATCCTGCTCGATCCGATCTTCCAGGGCTTAGCGATCTCGCTGCTGTTTGGGCTCGCGTCGTCGACGCTTCTGACGGTCCTCGTCATTCCCGCGATTTACATAGCCTTGCGCGAACGACCTCAGAACGTGTCTTAAGATTGCGTCCTTGGCCCGCCACCTGGTTCTTCCCTCGTTGCAAATTGGGGGCGGGCGGATCGCATCGGGCATCAACAAAGCAGCGTGCGAGAATGCAAGCGTCTGCCCAAAGAACCTCGGGAAAGCCAGCGTTAATGACGCTTGAGCCCCGACGCCTCGTGAGAATTTGCTCTGTACGATAACCCATGACGGCTCAAGGGCGTGCATCAGGCGCAAGCGTCGTTGGGTTCACCCCAACAGTCCTGCCTTGCGCAAGCCATCGAGGAAGTGATCGCGATCGGCAGAATTCCTGTACCTCTCTGCTCGTTTGCGAACGAGTTCGCGAGCATTCGCTGGCAGAATTGCCTTGCTCGCGTTCAACTCCCAGTACCGCTGCCTGATAAACTCCTCCCCTTCCGATCGTGCTTCGCAAGCTCACCGGTCTGGCAGGTCTCAAGCTGTGCGACCATCATGTCGTTTGTCCCCTTCATTGACATAGCGGATGTGCGATTTCTTGCTCGCAAGCCGTACTCAGAATTCTTGGAATGGCGAGATCCCCGTATGACACGTTATTTGCAGGGGACTAAAGATGAGACGGGTGCGATCGGCACTGGGTGGCCAGCCAGGCTGTGTCTCGCATCCAAGCGATCCGAGACGACCGAGAGCAACGACCCATGCGTGACGACCGTGCTGTCGACAGCGACGGTCTCTGGGCTCTCTCACTCAAGTCTGCTTCCTCGAATAAGGGCGGTCTCGCGTCAAGAGCGCGAGAGGAGGGAAGAGCCCACAAGTCAGGAATTTTGCCTCGAATGAATCCGGCCGCTGACCCACGCCAGACGTCAAGCCGGTTCACGAACCTCGAAATCGATCAGATCAGTCGAAACGATCTCGTCGGGCTTGCCGCTGCACCAATGAATAAATGCCGTCAGGTCAGTCGATATGCCGCCATGCAAGGCGCCGGGCGCATTGAACATGAAAGTGCCTTCGGGCGCGGTGATGCGGCCTTGGGTGTCGTAATAAGCTCCCTTCAGCAGGTAGACTTCCTCACCCAGTTCTGGTGCTCGGCCGACGATCTTCCACGCTTTGCCGGGCGGTGCTATGAAGCGCGCGATGATTGTCAATCCGTGTTCATCTCGGCGAAGCACGCGGCGGAAGCGGCCATATTCGCGCCCATCAGTCCATTTGATGTTGTAGCTAGCTGGCTCCCAGGGACTGTCGTTCGGTCCGATTTGAAGCGATTTGGAATGCATCCTTGGCTTTCCTTGCAGAGGGGAGCCTGGCCGGCGATGTTTGGCTCGCCTGACCAGGCCTGGTGTTGTGTCGGTCAGAGTTGTGTCGGTGGCAATCGAACGATGAGTCCCTCCATCGATGGTTGAAGGATGATCTGGCAAGCGAGCCGACTGTTTGAGTTTCGTGGCGCAGCCACATGCTCAAGCATCTGCGCTTCCATATCGCGGATCGCGGGAACGTCGGGCGTTGATGCTTCGTCAACGTAGACATGACACGTTGCGCAACAACAAGCGCCGCCACATTCCCCTAGGACGCCGTCGATGTCATTGTTGACGGCTGCGCGCATCAATGACTCGCCAGCCGGCACATCGACGGTAATAGGGGTGCCGGACGGTTCAACGAAAGTAACTTGCGGCATTTGCTTCCCTTGTGACGCCAGATCACTTGGGCATACTGGGAGTTTCCATGATAGGGTCAAACGCGTTTTTTTCCTGACATCATAAGATAACCTGATGCATATCAGTCTGCGCCAGCTCCGGGCCTTCATCGCTACAGTGGACACCGGCAGCTTCACGCTTGCCGCTCGCAGGCTCAACCTGAGCCAATCAGCGGTAAGCATGGTTATTCGCCAGTTGGAATCGGAAGTCGGCCTCGACCTGTTCAGCCGTGAACGCAAGCGCGTGGTCCTGACCGAGATGGGCCTGCAGCTGGTCCCGATCGCCCGGCGCATGATGGATGACCTCGATCGCATATCGCAGCGCGCGTCTGACGTGAGACAGCTGCAACGAGGCTCTCTTCGTGTCGCGGTGCCGGAAGTGATGGCATGCACGTTGATACCGCCCGTACTGGCCGCCTTCTACCGGCGGCACCCAGCCATCTCGATCAAGTTGCTCGACACGACGCTCGACGATATTCCGGCGGCGGTATCGCGTGGCACGGTGGAATTCGGAATTGGGCCAGATCGGCCGAGTGATCCGGGAGTAGAACGGACCTTCTTTCGTAACGTGCCAATTCGACTCGTTTGCGGTCTATCGCATCGCGTTGCCCGCCGACGTTCGATTAGATGGAGCGAAACGCGCAACGATCCGTGGATTTACTATCCCAGCACGTTTGGCGACGATATCAGAACCGCGCTCTGGCAGCAGGGGCGGACACAGCGGCTCGAAGATGCAACCGTAGTCGAACATCTGCCCACGGCTCTCGCCCTGGCGGGCGAGGGAGTCGGCATTACGACTGCACCCGACTATGCGCGTGCTTTGCAGAAGAATTTTCGCGTCCGTTTCATTCCCTTGGTCGAGCCGCTGATCGAGCGGGCCTTTTATATTTACCAGCGCAACGGGAAGGCACTGTCACCGGCGGCCCGTACTTTCCTCGCGTTGCTATTAAAGACGGGAGCGTACTCGCGTTCGTAGAACGCGCTGGATGGCATTCGATATGGCGCGATGGGGCGCAGTGCAGCCCGGTCCTGCCTTTGCTCCTACGTTCCGCCGTCTTTCTTCCACGGAATCACGGCCCGTTGCAGCCGTTGCAATAATAGCTGGAAGCAATACCCCAGGAACGCCACCACGATTAGTCCGACATACATATTGCGGACCTCGAATACCTGCCAGGACTGCCAGATGATGTAGCCGACACCGACCTGGGTGCCAAAATTTTCGGCGATGACGACCACGATCAATGCCATGCCGAGGCCAAGTTGCAGGCCGGTGAATATGAACGGGAGGGCTCCGGGAATCGCGATAGTCCAGTAAGTCTGCCAGCGGCTTGCTTTGAAGTTTGATGCGACGTCGAGATAGATCTTGTCGATGTTGACGACGCCAGCCAAGGTGCTGAAGAAGACTTGGAAGAATACAGCAATTGCGACGATGACCCATTTCGAGGCGTCGCCGATGCCGAAGATCATCATCACCAGCGGGAATAGTGCGATCTTCGGGATTGGATAGAGTGCAGAGATGGCAGGTTGTATGAACGTCCGAAGGACAGGTGACAGTCCCAGCAGCACGCCGAAGACCAGGCCAGGGATTGCACCCAGTAAGGTGCCAATGGCGACGCGTGAAACCGTCCATGCAATATGAACGAAGATCTCACCCGATCGGATCATGCTGACCAGTTCGACGATCACCGATGATGGTGTCGGAAAGAAACGCGCATCAAGCAGCTGCACGCGGACAAGCATTTCCCAGACCAGCAAGATGACGATCGGGGAGGCGATTGAGGCAAATGCGTCCGAACGCAGCAGGCGCTGTAACGACGTGCTCCCCTTTGGAGGATCCGCGGAAATGCGAACTGTGTCGTTGGATGAAACGATCATTGACCTGCGACCTCCTCACGAAGCAGCGTCCAGATTTCACGGCCCATTCTCCCGAACGCGGGATCGGCCTTCAAATCGTAAACCCGCCGCGGTCTTGGGAAATCCACCTTGAACTCGGCCTTCAGTCGGCCGGGGCGGGCAGACATCACGAGCACACGATCGCTCAACACTAGAGCTTCATCGATCGAATGAGTGATGAACACGACAGTTTTTCGGGTTTCGCTCCAGATTCGGAGCAACTCTTCTTGCAACAATGCCTTGTTCTGCTCGTCGAGTGCGGCAAAAGGTTCGTCCATCAGCAGGATCTCGGGATCGTTGGAAAAAGCGCGCGCGACGCTCGCGCGCTGCTTCATTCCTCCTGAAAGTTGATGGGGATAGGCATCGGCAAAGCGTTCGAGGCCGGCGAGTTTGATAAAATGGGTGACGACCTTGTTGATCTGGGTATCGTCAACTCCCCGCAGGCGAAGTCCGTATGCCACGTTGTCGCGTATGGTCATCCAGGGAAAGATCGATGATTCCTGAAAAATCATCGAACTGAGAGGAGCCGATGGATCGTCACGGGCTATCAGGACTTCACCTTGGGTCGGCGCTTCCAGTTCGGCAAGGATGCGGAGAAGTGTTGTCTTGCCGCAGCCGGAGGGACCGACGATGCAAATAAACTCTCCAGCTGTTACATCCAGGTTGACCTTCGTCAGTGCCGTCACCTCGGTCTGTCCAAGTGAGAATGTCTTGCCAAGATCGCGGATGCGAATCTTGCTCACGGAATCCCTGGATGCTGCAAAGACTGCGTTGTCAGTAAGCACGAGACTGAACTCCGGTCAGATCAAGCGGATGAAGAAGGGCGCCTGGAACTGAGGCGCGCTCGAATTGTTACGGTGTATCTGCGTGGAATTCCAATGGTGGCTGGTGGAGCAATGGTTAGCCATGGGATTGCACCGATCCGTTGAAACGATTGAGCCGGAAACCATCTATTGGCGTTGTAGTCGTGCCATCCAGCATCAGTTCGGTGATCAACTCGCCCGTCACCAACGAATGCGTAACGCCGACAAAATCGTGGCCGGTAGCAACGAGGAAATTGTCCAGCCGGTCAGATCCGCCGATAATAAACTCCCCGTCGGGTGTGCGTGGTCTTACCCCCGCCCAACTTCGCAGAACGGAGAGGTTCGACAGGGCGGGAACCAGATCGACACACCGTCGCGCAATATCGTGGATGTTCTCTGAACGTGCGGTCACGTCGAATCCGGCATACTCGCTCGTACCTCCGCAGAGAATTTGTCCGTGCGGAGTCGGCCGGATATTGGTGCCGCCGGTCTGTTGTGGGCCGGGTTTGTGCAACGACGCGATGCCATGACGCACAAGTCCCGCCGGAGCGTTGAGCAACATGATCTGGCCCTTGCGCGGGACAACAGGAATCTCGACCCCTGCCATTTGTCCAATCGAGGCGCACCATGCGCCGGCGGCGTTGACCACCCACTGAGCGCTGTAGTCGCGTCCACCCGCCTGAATACCGGTTGCGCGACCTCCGGCGACATGAACCCCAGTAACTGGCGTGTGAGTGAAAATCGATGCGCCGAGACGCTTGGCGGCGCGTGCCAAGCCATACGTGAGCTTGATCGGCATCGCGTTGCCGCCGATCGGGCTCCATGCAGCTCCAATGACGCGTGGCGAAAGGTTAGGTTCGACGTCCCTGATCTCGGCCTGATCGAGCAGCCGGATTTCGATGCCCCGCTTCTGAAGACGGTCTACGAAATCGTGCATATAGCCAAGATCATCTTCGGAGTTGGCTACGATGATCCGGCCAGTGGTATCGAGCTCGATATCCTCGCCTGTTTCGTGAACGAAGTCGATGAAGCGCTGATCATTCCGCAAGCCGCTTTCGAGCGGCAGCAGATGCGACCAAACCCAGATCGAACGCAATCCCATTGACGCCCCTGACGCGCCTCCCGCCAGCGGACCGCTTTCAAACAGGCCGACCGACATGCCGCGCTTCGCAGCATGATAGGCAATCGAGGTGCCGATGACGCCGCCGCCGATCACCGCGACGTCGAAACCTGAAGCGTTGATCATTCGACCGGCTCCTGCTTGAGCAGTGCCGCCAAAGGAATCGGTTTGACGGGGGGGCGCGGTGTGAACGGCATGATGCTGCTCGGAGTTCGGCCGGTGAGGCGGGCGACAACTTCGACCAGCGTCGGACCGCAGATTCGTGCCTGACACATGCCCATACCGACGCGCAAACCCGGTTTGAGTTCGGTGAGAGAAACGGCACCCCTTTCGACGGCCTGTCGACAATCCCCCAACGAGGCTTCTTCACATCGGCAAATGACGGTGTCGTCGGTCATCCGCTCGAACAGACCTGCCCGGGGCGCGGAGAGGCCATCAAGGACCGCCCGGAACCGGTTCAATTGCCGTAAGCGCTTGAGCGGCGCGGCGGTCAATCGCCGAAAAGCAACATCGTCGATTTTTCTTAGTCGCCATGCCGCGCGTAAGCCTGCAATGCGACCTTCCTCAATTGCGACGAGCGAGCCTGCAACGCCGCTGCCATCGCCGGCGACGAATACGGATGGAATGCTGGATTCCATGTAGTCGTCGTGTGTCGGCACCCAGCCGCCAAGTTGAGCGTCGTAACGATGATCGCAGCCGATCAACCTCGACAGCTCAGTCGAGGGTACCAACCCGTAGCCGAGACATATCGTGTCGACCTCGATGACGCGCTCTGTGCCTTTGATGCTTCGCCAATCACGATCGACGCGACCGATCACGGCGGATTCGACGTGATCGGAGCCTCTCGCTTCGATCAGGGTCCAGCCCCGCATGAGCGGAATATTGCGACGAACAAGATTCGTCACGTAACCGATACCGTCGGACAACAGTTCCCATGGCCCAAGCGCGAGCGCTGCCAATTCGTGCAAGCGCGGGCGCGCGAGCTCCAGGACGGCAACGACCGTGGCGCCAGCCTCTGCGAGCTGATTGGCGAGGACCAGGTTGAGTGGTCCCGTGCCAGCAAGCAGAATTCGACGTCCTGCCAGCACGCGCTGGCTCTTCAACATGGTCTGAACGCCTCCGGATGTAAAAACGCCTGGCAAGGTCCAGCCGGGCAGCGGCACAGGACGATCGTAAGCACCGGTCGCCAGCAGAATCGCGTCGCTGGTGATGTCCCACGATCGATCTGTGCGGCAACAGGAAAGCGTGCTCGACGTCGCATTCCACACAGTGATGCCGCTTTCGATGCAAATCTCTGCCTCGCGCACCGCATCCAGCAGCTTGCGGCCGCGCGCGAAATCACGCCCCAGACGGTTCTTGTCGGCGATCTGGAATGCGGCTGGAGGCTGACGGAATATCTGACCGCCAGGCCGTTCGTTCTCGTCGATAACGACGACGTTCACGCCAGCGGCCTTGGCTTGCAGCGCCGCGCTCAGGCCTGCTGGCCCTGCGCCGACGATCGCGAGCTCGACGTGTCTCGTTGTCATCGCTTACTCGCCGATGCCTTGTTGTGTTTTGACGATCATTCCCGCGCGCACGGGTGTCATACATGCGCGCGTATTGGAGACGCCGTCGATGATCATTCGGCATTCCTGACAAACACCGATTCCGCAGTACAACGAACGAGGTTCGTTACGCTTCGTGGTGTAGCGCAGGATCCGCCGGTCGATTGCAATCAGCGCTGCGGCGACGGTCTCACCCTCGTAGGCCACGATGCTTTCGCCATCCACGGTGATGCGGATTTGCTGACCTCGCTGGATGCCACGGTCGATTCGTGTTGAGATTGTCATCGTTACGTGCGGTCCACCATGATCCGACCGCGCAGGATGATCTGCTCGATGCGGCGTTTATCCTGCAGGAGTGTGATGTCGGTTAACGGGTCGCCATTGACCAGAAGCAGGTCTGCCGAAAAGCCTGCCGCGATCCGTCCGGTTTCATCGCCCAGCCCGATGGTCGCGGCAGCAGCGCTGGTCGCAGCTATCAGCATCTGTTCGGGGGTATAGCCGAGCCCTACCATCAACGCCAATTCACCGGCGTTGTTGCCGTGCGGCGCATGCCGGCCGGCGGAGTCTGTTCCATATGCGATGCGTACCCCGGCCTCGCGAGCCATGCGGACAGTGGCTTTCGCTGCCTCGTATCCCGGGCCACACTTTTCCAGCCAGCGCGGCGGAAGGTTGAGTTCGCGCCCGCGCGTTACCACACCATGGAAGAACGACAGTGTCGGTATCAGAACGGCTTTGCTTCGCAACAGCATTTGGAGGGCATCGGCGTCCATGAAAGTGCCGTGCTCAAGCGTATCGATATCAGCACCGAGTGCGCGCTTGATGCCTGCATTCCCCTGCGCGTGACAGGCAACGTGGCGCATTAGATTGTGCGCCTCGTCGCAAATCGCAGCGACTTCGGCTTCGCTGTAGGTAACCCAATCCGAATCGTCTCCTTCCGAGCCAATGCCACCGGTCGTCGCGATCTTGATGAAATCGACGCCGGCGCGGACGTGACGACGAACTGCTTGGCGCACCGCCGCCTCACCGTCTGCGGTGTCTTCTGGTTGCCGCGGAAAAACGAGCGGCCGCATCAGATCGAAATGGCCGCCCGTCATATCGACGTAGCCGCCAGCGAGAATGCGTGGACCGTCGATGAGTCCACGGTCGATGGCTTGCCGGAGCGCAACGGACGCATACGTTCCCATGTTGCGGAGCGTCGTGAAACCAGCCTCAAGGGTAAGTCTGGCGTTGTACGCTGCATAAAATGCTATCAGCGTTTCCGGAGTCCGCACCAAATATCCGGTGCGGTCCGGTACCGCCGGACTTTCAAGATGAACGTGGGTATCGATCAACCCTGGCATCACCAAGCGGTCGCCCGCCCTGATCCGGCGCGCGTCCGGGGCGACCGGGCCGTCGCCGACCCAGGCGACCCGGCCGCCATCAAGGTAGATATCGACGCGCTCGCGCAGCAACGCATGCCCGTCAAAGCAGCGAGCGCCTTCGATGAGTATCGGGCCGACCGGATGCGTCACTTGTATGTCCCGAGTTTACCGATCGCGGCATCGATATACTTCGTATTCACGACCTTCTGGATGTCGATCGGCGCCTTCATCCTGCCTTCCTGAAGGAACCATTGCATATCGCCTTCCATGCCTTTCACGTTCAGCGATCCATTTGGATTCAAGCCGGGCAGAGCCATCTTGTCGTAGAGTGCAGCATTCTTCACGGTCGTGTTCTTGACCAATATCTCGATCAATTCCGTGCGCGGGATCTTACCTTTGAGAGCATCGTTGTAGAATCTCACGCCCTTCAGGTAAGCGGTCATGAATCGTACGCCGACGTCATTTCGCTTGGTCATCCCGGGGCCGTAGAGCAGCGTAGCGTATTGTTGCGAGGGGTAGACCTCATCGGTCCGCTTCCATACCGTCGCAACACCCTTGTCGACGGCGAGCGTCACCAGCGGTTCGATCAGAATGCCGACATCAATGTTGCCTGTCCCAAGGCTCGTCATGATGTCCGGAAAAGCCATGGAGACAATCTTCAGTTCGCTTTCCTTGACGCCCGCGGGTGCAAGGAGATGGTGAACGGTTGCTTCGTTGGCCGCGCCGGCGAGATAGCCCGTCGCTGCAAGCGTTTTCCCGCGAAGATCTTCCGGCTTGCTGATCTTGCCCGCGAGATCCTTCCGCACCATGAAGGCCAGATAACCGTGACCCGGAAGCGTGCTGCCCTTGTCCGCAACGATCTCGATCGGCACGCCTTGCCGGATCGCATTGTAGATGCTGGCCGAGGGTGATCCGCCGGATACATCTAGGTCGCCGCTCGCCAGAGCGGTCGTTACGGTCGACGCCGAACTGACCTGCTGCAGTTCGACGCTAAGTCCCTGCTCCGCGAAATATCCCTTTTCCTGAGCGATATAGATCCCGGCATCGGAAATTGACTGGAATACGCCGACGCGGACGGCGTCTGCTGCCGTGGCAGCCTCACATCCAAAGATTGCGAGCGCGGTTGCAAGCGCAACCCGCAAGCGTCTGCTGTTGGCAAAAGCCATGGACGATCCCCCTGATTGAACCCAATGATCGATGTCTCAGTGGGGTCTTGACGCCCCATGACGGAAAGCATGTCGCTCAAGTGTTGTCGTGTCAACACTTTTGTGTTTATGCTCGGCTAATGTGCATTGTGCTCTGTCTTGCTGGAAGTGCGAGCGAAACATGGGGGGAGCGTTGCGGGTAAAATCGAACGTCAAGAACTGGATCAAGCCAGGCGTCGATGGTGCGAATCTTGAAGTTGATGACTTTCTCAGCATGCGCATCACCAATTTGAGCGCGTTGCTGCTTCGCATAAGCACGAGACGCTATCTCGTCGAGCACGAAATAAGTCTGCCCGAGTGGCGCGTCCTTACCATGCTCGTTCGCTACGGATCGGGAACGACTCGTGCGCTTCGCGATGCCTCCAAGATGGACAAAGGGCAGATGAGTCGGGCCTTGCTCGGCCTGGAACGTCGCAAGCTGGTGCAACGGCGCGCCGACGCAACTCATGAGCTAAGGCATGTCCTTCAGATTTCGGACAAAGGCTTGGAACTTTATCGGCAGATCATGCCGCAGGCACGTCGCGCGCAAGTCGCATTGCTTCAGCATCTCACGATTGAAGAGCGCAAGACGCTCGACTCCGTCATCAACAAACTCAAGGCCGTGGCTGAATCCGAGATCGAAGACTGACGATGAATCAACTGGCAATTATTGGAGCAATGCCATGATGGCGGGAGAAATTTCGGAACTGAAAGACGTCATTCAGCGGATCGACGGAGGGCCGCGAATGAGCATGGGCGTTCGGCACAAAGACACGGTTTATTTCGCCGTTACGCCGCAAGCGCCTTATGATGGCAATCTGAGCGCCGCCGAGCAATGCAGGCAGTTGTTTCAGAAGGCTCAGGGGCGCCTGGATGTCCTCGGAAGCAGCCGGTCGAACCTGTTATTCGTTGCCATCGTTCTTGCGGACATGTCAGATCTCGATGAGGTCAACGCCGTTTGGGATAGCTGGATCGATCAGAAGAATCCTCCGGCGCGAGCTTGCTTCGAGGCATCGCTTACGCAACCGTCGCTGAAGCTTGAGATGATCATGATTGCGGCGGTGAACGACTCGGAATAGCGGTGCAGTGACGTCGTCCGCCGGATTGAGGTCCGGCGGCCGTCGTGCGTTATGCTGGGAACGCGCAACGCGCGAGGCTCATTCGCGCGATGCAAGCGCCTGACGCAGGGAGCGGATCAAGCCGTTCGGCTCGATGTCGTGGAGTATGAGGATCAGGCGAGACGTTCGATCGCTGTCAGGCCACGCATTCAGCTCGACAGGAGGGTGAAAAACCCGTTGAACACCGTGAATCACGACCGGTCGAGTTCTCCCCTCGATGTTGAGTATTCCTTTGATGCGTAACAAATCGTCGCCATAGGCTGCGATTGCTTGTTCGAGCCAGGCACTAAATGGAGCGAGGGATATAGGCGTGGTTAGTCGCACCGCAGCGGTTGCAATGCGATCATGATCGTGGTGCGCAGAATGGCCGTCGTGACTTGGTCGCATCGCACGATGCGACAGTTCGGACCAACCCGTCATCTCGCCGACGATTGGATCATCAAGCCGATGCCAAAGCGCCTCGTTGTTTGATTGACCTTTTTCTACCCGTAAGAGTCGCGCGATTGGATTGATGACGGATATTCGCGACATCAGCCGTTCGACGGCATCGGTCGGTGCAAGGTCCGTCTTGCTGACCAGTATGGTATCTGCCAATGCGGCCTGCCGAACCGCAACTTCGTGCCTATCCAACGTGGTCCATCCGTTGACAGCGTCGACCAGGGTGATGACCCGGTTCAGCGTGAAGCCAAGACGGACGGCACGGTTGTCGAACAGTTCGTGGATGATGGGAGCAGGTTCAGCGAGCCCCGTGGTTTCGATCAATACGTTGCGAAACGGCGGGACCGTTCCGCTGCGACGCTGGCGATGCAGGTTTTCCAATGTCTCGACGAGGCTTCCGTCCAGCGTGCAACAAATGCAGCCACTCTCCAAAAGGACCGGTTTCTGCGAATTGCTTTCCATGAGCTGATGGTCGAGGCCGATCTCGCCGAATTCATTGACGATGACCGCGGCATCCTTCAGAGCGGGGTCGCGCAAAAGTTCACGCATTAGCGTGGTTTTTCCGCTTCCAAGGAATCCAGTGACGAGCGACACGGTCGAAAAGTCTGGGCTTGTCATCGTGCGGTATAGCCTTTCGCGAATTGAGCTGGCCGCTCGCGTGGATTCACGCTCAAAGACTTTACTGAAAGGGGGCAGATCAGAGAACAGTACAATTTTCGGACTTACAGCTGCGCAAGTTCGATAGAGCGCAGCTGGAAGCTTGACCGGGCGAACCGTCGCGCCAACAATGGAACAGAGAAAGCAACGCTGGAGAACGGGCTTGCCCCATATCGTCTGCCACTATTCGGCCGGTCAAGAGATGCCGCCGGTTCGCACCATTCTGAAGGAACTTCATCGTATCGCGGCTTCGACCGGCGTGGTGCGGGCCGAAGACCTCAAGAGTCGGGCCCAGGCATTCAGCGATTACCTGATTGCTGGAGAAGAAAGGTCGTTCTTTCACGTGTCTTTGTACTTGCTTGCCGGTAGAAGCGGACCGCAAAAAGAACGGCTAAGCGTAGAATTGAGAGCTGGGCTGGTCGCGTTGTTGCCAGGTACGCACAGCATCAGCGTCGATATTCGGGATATGGATCCCGACGCGTACAAGAAGCGTCTGTTGCCAACCTAAACCAGCAAAGGCCGCGCTGCTGCGGACATCTCCTTGAGGAGCGGCAGGAATCGATCGATCATTTCTCCCGTGGTTACGCGATCGACATGGGCGCCGATATTCGCGGCGGCAACGATGCCGCCATCATGCCGGTAGATGGGAACTGAGATTGATCTGAACCCTGGCTCCGCCTCGCGATCCACAAGTGAATAGCCCTTGCTACGATCGGTAATGATGGCCGCCAATACCAATGACTTGTCTGTGTTGGTTTCAGGCGTGAGCATTTTCAGGTCCATGCCCGCGATGGCCGCTGCAAGCTCGTCATTGGAGAGCCTTCCTAGCAATACGCGACCGACCGATGTGCAGAAAGCTGGAAGCCGATAGCCGATATCGATGCCTGTCGAGAATACTCGCGTCGGGCTTGCTCGAGCGATGAACACGACTTCGCTGCCATCAAGGACAGCGAGCGAACAAACTTCCTTGGCCTGGGCGGAAACGTCGTCCATCAGCGGCTGCATGATTGTGCTGATTTGATTGGAACTGAGGTAGGCAGCCGCTAAAGTGAGAATGCGTGGGGTAAGAGAAAAGAGCCTTTCGTCACCGACGACGAAACCTGATTTTTGTAGCGTCATCAATATCCGTCGGGCAGTTGCGCGAGGCAAGTCGCACGCCTTGGCGATATCGCTGAGCGTCATTGGGCGATGATGCGCACCAAACGACTGGATGACGCGTAACCCTCGGTCCAGGCTCTCGATGAACTCTGGCCCTTCGCGTCTGGCTTGTTGCTCTTCCGGAGTACGTTTGATTTTAGGCATGCCGCGGGAGTCGTCCAAAGCTGCTAGGGCTCAATTTTGAATCAGAGAGAACCACAATTCGCATTATGATGCATTAGTCTCACTCGCAAGCCCCATCAGCGACCTGAAATCGAACGAGGGATCAGCAACTTGCTCAGGGGAAGGCGTCAGGCGGCCAGCTAGTAATTTTCGAGCGGCCATTTGATCGCCGGACCGATCGAGGCTGTCGACTGCGACTAGTCTTCCGCCCTTGTAATAGAATAGCGAAAATTTCCCTTCTTCGATTGAGCCACGAACAGCGTGCGCGTCAAAGCCGGCAGAGATGCCTGCAATCTGGAGCTTCGACGCATACTGGTCCGACCAGAATCGCGGGACGCTCACATATGGACTGCTTCGCCCCGCAATCGCCAAGCCGGCAGCCTTGCCCTGATCTTGTGCGTGCTGGACCGATTCGAGCCGCAACCATCCTTCAGCGAAAACATTGTCGTGAATCGTGCAGTCGCCGGCGGCATAGATCCGCGGATCGCTGGTTTGAGCGCAGTCGTCGACGACAATCCCGTCGCGGCAGAGCAACTGCGCTGCCTCAGCAATCCGAGAGTTGGCAAGCCCTCCAATTCCGACGACAACGAGATCAGCGCCGATACGACATGTCTGGCCGCAATTCACCGAAACGACTTTCCCATTCCGTCCTTCGATCGACACCAGATTCTCGCCAAGTCTGACATCCACGCCGTGCTTGCGGTGCATGGCTAGCAGGAATTCTGAGACGATGGGGGAAACGGCACGCATCAGCAATCGCGGACCGCTCTCGATCAGTGTAACTCTCTTGCCGAGTTGTGAGGCCGACGCCGCGACCTCGAGGCCGATGAACCCTCCGCCGACGATAACAATCTCCGCAGCTTCTTGAAGGCGCGACCTCAGTTCGATGGCATCGTCCATCGATCGGAGATAACAGACGCCGTCGAGATCCGCGCCAGGGGCTGACAGGCGCCGAGCGCACGATCCCGTAGCGATCAGGAGTTTACCGAAAGTCAACGTCGCGCGGTCACTGAGGAGAACTCTTTGCGCGTCGCGGTCGATTTCAGTGGCGCGAATGCCGAGCAGGAGGTCGATCTTCCTGGAAGTGAAAAACGCGCTATTGCGCAGCGTCAGGGCCGCCTCGTTCTGTCGGCCGAGAAGGAATTCCTTGGAGAGAGGAGGGCGTTGATAGGGCAGCCACGTTTCGTCTGATATAACGCTGATGGTTTCGCAGTATCCGGCATCGCGCGCGGAGAGCACTGCCTGAATTCCGGCGTAAGATGCACCGATGACGACCAACCCGCTCATGCTTGGCTCTCGGGTATGTGGACGACGAGCGTATCGATGGCCAGCGGCGCTTTGATCTGGCAGCTCAATCGGCTGTTTGGTCTTCGCAATCCGGTGATCGTACCGAGCAGTTCGAGTTCGTCAGCCGTTGGGGCGGGAATGTTGCCGTACTGACTTTCTTCCACGTAGACATGACAGGTAGCGCAATCGAGGCAGCCGCCGCACTCGCCATCGATGCCGCGAATGCCATTGCGCACCGCCGTTATCATCACGCTCGCCCCCGACTCCATTGCAAGCGCCGCGGCGGCGCCGTCCGGCTGGACAAACTTAACGTGCATCTATTCCTCCTTTCACAACGTTCATTGAAAGAACATTAGTTCGATATTCGAACAAATCAACCGTCCGTCCCTGGGTGCGGCGGCTGTAAAGTAGGACATGCTGCGTCGCAGGATCGATTGGCACTTGCATCCATTCAAATCTCAATGCAATCTAACTGTAATGAACGTTTGTTCGACTATCGAACATAAAATTTCGCCGCGACGAGTCGAGGCGGAATGCGCTTCGACGAATTTGAGCTTCCGAAGGCGGTGCGCGTTGTGCCGGATGCAGGGCGAGACTCGAGGGAGGATTTGGTCATGATGAGTCAACAGCAGAACGATTTGATTACCCGGACCGGTCCCGCGGATCCCGCAGGCAAATTGATGCGAATGTATTGGCAGCCGGCCGCCCTCGTTGACGAATTGGAGGGTGACAGGCCCATTCGCCCTGTGAAGTTGCTCGGCGAGAGCCTTGTGCTCTTTCGTGACGAGAACGGTCGTTATGGGCTGATCGAACGTCACTGTCCGCATCGCGGCGCAGATCTGGCGTTCGGCCGATTGGAGGATGGCGGACTGCGATGCTCGTTTCATGGTTGGCTGTTCGATGTAGAAGGCCAATGCTTGGAGACCCCGGCCGAACCTGCCGGTTCATCGCTCTGCAAGAACGTCAAGCAGCGTGCTTATCCAGTGGTCGCCAAGGGCGGCATCCTCTGGGCATATCTCGGCGATGGCGAGCCGCCTGCATTTCCGGAGATTGACTGTTTCATCGCTCCGGAGGCTTACACTTTTGCTTTCAAGGGGCTGATCGGCTGCAACTGGCTTCAAGCGCTCGAAGTCGGGATCGACCCTGCGCACGCCTCTTTTCTTCATCGCTTTTTCGAGGACGAAGATCCGGCAGCTTCCTATGGAAAGCAATTTCGTGGCGCGTCGGCCAACAGCGAGATTCCGATTACGAAGGTTCTGCGCGAGTATGACAACCCGATCATTAATGTCGAACAGACGGAGTACGGCCTACGGCTAGTCGCCCTGCGCGAAATCGATAGCGAGCGGACTCATGTTCGCGTTACGAATCAGCTCTTCCCGCATGCGTTTGTCATCCCAATGAGCAATGACATGACCATCACGCAGTGGCACGTGCCGGTCGATGACGAGAACTGCTACTGGTATGCGATCTTCACAAGCTACGGAGCGCCCGTGGACAAAAAGAAGATGCGCGACCAGCGTCTCGAGCTTTATGAACTGCCCGACTATCGTTCGCGCAAGAACAAGTCGAATGACTATGGATTCGATCCGCACGAGCAGGCGACTGCGACCTACACGGGAATGGGGACCGACATCAACGTTCACGATCAGTGGGCCGTCGAATCGATGGGGCCGATACAGGATAGAACCCGCGAGCATCTGGGTCAGTCCGACAAGGCGATCATTCAGTATCGCCGCCTGCTCCGGCAGGAAATCGAGAAGGTTGCAGGTGGCGCAAAGCCATTTATGTTCCTTGATGAAGCAAACGCGCGCAGCATCCAGGGGCCGGCTACGATGGATGGCCTCGGACCAACCAGGGGCTGGGAGATGTTTTGGATGGAGGTCGACGTCAAGCGCCGAAGAGGGGCGCCATGGGCTGCGCCCGTGCCGGCCGAGATTGCCCGCAAGGCTCCCCACTTGACTGCCGCCGAGTGAACGGCTCGACGCATCATGTCAGAGGGGGAATTGACCTTGAGCTTCGTCAAGCAGCACGGTCTCTGGTCGGAAGAACAGCGGGAGGCGGCTAGTCGTCTCCGGCGTATCGTCGAAGAAAGAGGGCTCGAGACGATCCGTTTATCATTTCCGGATCAGCACGGCATCCTGCGCGGCAAAACGTTGATAGCCAGCGAAGCGCTTAGGTCGCTCGAAAGCGGCTGCACGATCACGACGACGATGCTGGCAAAAGACACGTCGCACAAGACTGTCTTTCCGGTATTCACGGCGGGCGGCGGCTTCGGCATGAGCGAAATGCAGGGCGCTGCCGATGTCCTCATGATTCCTGATCCGACGACGTTCAAGGTGCTCCCCTGGGCGCCGACGACCGGGTGGTTGCTGTGTGATCTTCATTTTGCGGATGGGCGGCAAGTGCCGTTCGCGACGCGTGGATTCTACAAATCCGTGCTGGCAGATCTGGCCCAGCGTGGATTTCACTTCATGGCTGGGCTCGAGATCGAGTTCCACATCTTCAAACTGACTGACGCGAAGATGCATCCAACGCATGCGGGGCAACCGGGTGAGCCCCCAGACGTGACATTGCTTTCGCATGGCTACCAGTATCTCACCGAGCAACGCTATGACCAGATGGAGCCGGTGCTTGAGCTCATCAGGCAGGATGTCATGGCGCTCGGTCTTCCGCTGCGTTCGATGGAAATCGAATATGGACCCAGTCAGGCCGAATTTACGTTTCAGCCGACCATCGGACTTGTTCCGGCTGATACGATGATACTGTTCCGGGCGGCGGTGAAGCAGGTCGCGAGGCGTAACGGGTATCATGCGACGTTCATGTGCCGGCCAAAAATCCCGAACGTTGTTTCCTCCGGCTGGCATCTGCATCAGTCGCTGGTGTCGATCGGCAGCGGCGAGAATGCTTTTATGTCGAAGGCTGCAGATGAATTGCTGTCGCCCTTGGGCAAAAGCTATCTCGCCGGATTGCTTGACCATGCACGTGCGGCAACCGTGTTCACGACTCCGACAATCAACGGTTACAAGAGGTATCGCTCTTATTCGCTCGCTCCGGATCGGGCGATATGGGGGCGCGACAATAGGGGGGTCATGCTACGCGTTCTCGGTGGGCCAAACGATCAGGCGACGCGGCTGGAGAATCGCGTGGGTGAGCCCGCGGCCAACCCCTATCTCTATATGGCGTCGCAAGTCCTGTCCGGGATGGATGGCGTCGATCGGTCGCTCGATCCCGGACCCTCGGCCGATACGCCCTACGAAACCAAGGCAAATCTGCTTCCCAAGTCGTTGAGGGAAGCCGTTTTCGCTCTCCGCGATGATCCGTTTTTCCGCAAGGCGATGGGGGCGGAACTGGTCGATTACTACGTCTACATCAAGAATGCGGAGATAGATCGCTTCCAGGCTGAAGTCAGTGAATGGGAGCAACGCGAATACTTCGAGATGTTCTGATCGCCTCGCGGATATCATGCTGGCGGGGGAATAGGTTGCTGGCTCATCCCTGACCGATGTGAAATGCCGGTAACGGTACTGTCTGGTCAGGCCGTTGCTAGTGTTCGCGCAGGCTGAGGATGTAGGCGACCACTTCATCGATCTCGAAGTCGAGCAGTCGTGGATTGGGCATGCGTCCTGACTGACCCATGTCGCGATGGGTGGACCGAAGGTAGGTTCGCAACGAGTCGCCCGTTGTCGAGGTTCGCGCAGCGATTTCCGCGAAAGAGGGGCCGGGGTTGCGAAGGATAGGGACTTTGTACCTGTCAGATACGACGTGACAAGGGCTGCAAGCCATTTCCGCGAAATTACGCCCCGCAGACACCAGATCGGATTGCGCATCGACAGGCCCCGACCAGCCCGTGAGGCAGATCATGAGAAAGCCAAGGATTTGCCAACGCCATTTCATCGCAAAGTCCGTTGCGGAGTGTGATGCCGCCGCTCGTTCCAATTACCCAGCTAGTTAAACAGCAATTTGATCACGCTCTGAATTTCGCACGAACCCGCCGCTATGAATCCCTCGTAGCAAGTTTCTCCACGAGCTGCGGCCTTGAGAATGGCTTCGGCCAGATACGCTTTCGTTCCAAGCGTCGCATATTGTTCAGGCACGAGTGTCATGACCTGCTCCAATGCCGATCGCATAGTCATGACGATATCCGGGTCGAACTGGGGCATATCACTATCCACTGGCCCGGGCCGGCACATCCAACACGCGGTACCGAGATTTCCGCTCCCGGCGGGACGTCAGTTTGATCGAGATCAATTCGTTACTGAAGTTTAATGCCGCTCCGTTGATTGTTCTCAATTGTCGGACTCTTGCGCCTCCTAGATTGAGCGCGGAGGCCCATCATGCCCAGATACATTTTACGAGCTTTCGTGACTGGCATCGTCGCTATCGCTATCGTTCCTTCGGAATCCATCGCAGCCGACATCGTTCCTAATTTCAACATCACGGCAAACTGCAAGGCCGAGCTTGCAGGCGGATCAAGTATTGGCGAGACGCTCGATTCATGCATCAACGATGAACGGCAGGCGAAAGATCAGTTGACTCAGGCGTGGGGGACATATTCGACGACCGACAAGAATGCTTGCATCAAGGAAACGAGCATGGATGGCAAGCCGAGCTATGTTGAGCTTCAAACCTGTCTCGAGATGGCAATCGAGTCGAATGCACGTCACGGCAGCAAGAAATGACAATTGATGACTTTAAGGCGGCTTATTCCTCTACCAAGGGGGAATGGCTCGAGCCACAAGTCCGTCGATCCAATGGAGCGCTGCAGTCGAGTGACCTCCGGAGGCAATCTCGGTCGGCGTGGATGCGGATCACTGCTTCTCCAGCCATGCCGCGGCGCGCAGCATCTCGAGATCCTTGAAACGTGGGGCAACGACCTGAAGGCCGATCGGCAAGCCGAGTTTTCCGTGTAGTTTCGGCAACGTGATGCACGGCGCGTGAAGAAGCGTCCAGAAGGCGTTCATCGCTGAATTCCCGGTTGTCGCATACCCGAGCGGCGCTTCGCCGGTCGCAGCGAGCGTGAGAAGGGCGGTGCGCCTGCCGACGATTGCTGGCAATTGCTGACGGCATTGGTCGCCCAGTTCAATCGCGGCTTCGTATTCTGGGATCGTGATATCCGACGCACGTTCGAATCCTGAGAGAAAGTCGTCGCTCAGCTCATTGCGATGATGGATGTATTCGGTGAGAAAGCCGTGTCGCATTTCGAAGTCGTGGATCAGTTTTGCCGCCGCGGGGAGCGCATTGAACGAAGCGGGAAGTTCGATGTCTTCAATAACGTGTCCCTTTTCGCGCAAGCCTGTGATGTAGTTCTGTATCGCCGATCGCGCATCGTCATCTGCCAGCCACCAGCTCGGACCCTTGCAGAACGCCAACTGCGGTGGTGAATCCGAGACAGTGTTGTCTGCACTGTCCGCATGATTGGCGAGCACACGATAGACATGGGCGGCGTCGGCGACGTTGGTCGCGAAAATGCCGACAGTATCCAAGGAATCCGCCAAAGCGCGAATTCCGACGCGGCTTACACGCTCGTAGCTCGGCTTGAATCCCACGATGCCGCAATAGGACGCAGGACGGATGACCGATCCCAGGGTTTGCGTGCCGACCGCTACCGGCACCATTCCCGCTGCGACTGCTGCGGCTGAACCGCTCGAGGAGCCGCCGGGAGTGTGCGCGAGATTTCTCGGGTTACGCGTGCGTGACGGTGGCCAGGCCGCGAATTCCGTCGACACGGTCTTGCCGAGGACGACCGCGCCGTTGGACCGCAAGCGGGAAACGACTGAACAATCCGCAATCGGACGGTGGCCGCGATAGATGGGCGAGCCGTACCCGGTCGGCATGTCGGCGGTATTATGGTTGTCTTTGACGCCGACGATCCAGCCATGCATTGCCATTCCGGCCTGTGTCCGGTCGCTTTGTGCCGCTGCCTGCAATGCAGCCGCGCCGTCGAGGAATTCCCACGCGTGAATATCCGGCTCCGTTTGCGCGATGCGATCCAGGCACGTTTGGGTTTTCTCGACAGCAGTGATCGTTAATGGCTGGCTCATCTCGGTCTCAAGCTGGGGCGTTTTCGGCATCGGCATGCTAAGCCTCCGACCATTCCGGCCACGGCCGTGCGCTCTCGAAGGCGGCAGCGACCGCAAGGACTGTGGCATCGGCAAACCGGCGACCGACGATTTGTAGTCCGACCGGCAGACCGTTCGCACTTCTGCCGGCCGGAACGGAAATCGCTGGCTGTCCGGTGAGATTGAAGGGGGGGCAAAACGGCGACCAACCGTAGAAGGAAACGGCGCGTCCTGCGACCTTGCCAGGCGTTTCGAGGCCAAGCGGAAATGGGGAGCAGGCGACCGTCGGTGTGATTAGCAAGTCGCAGTCGTCGAAGGTTGCGCGAACGTTTTGCCACCAGTCGTTCCGGCTGATGCACGCCTTGTAATAGGCGTCCGCCGGCAAATTCTTGCCCTCAATGATGAAGTCGCGCAGGGTCGGTTCGATCTGATCGCTGCGGTCCTGCAGAAACGCGGCTAGCCGATCGGCGGCGCCGGTGACAAAAAGAGTCCGCCAGAATTCGATCGGCGACGGCCAATCGAGCTTCCGCTCGACGACTTCGTGATTCATGTCGACAAATACTGCGACGGCCTTGCGGCAGACGGCGACAATTTCGTCGTCGACTGATTCCGCGAATCCGAGATCTGGCGCGAAGATAATTTTGAGTGGCTGTGACGCATTTTGTGGATCGTCGTATTTCCATCCGCATGTCGGGAGTGAGTAGGGGTCGCGAGGGTCGGGTTGAGCGATTGTGTCCAGCGTTGCGATGATGTTGTCGACGCTGCGGGCAATTGGCCCGATGTGTTGCAAGCTCCAGTTGGCGCCGGTCGGATAATTCGGGACGCGACCATAAGAGGGCTTGAAACCGACTGTGCCGGTGAAGGCCGCTGGAATTCGAAGCGATCCGCCACCATCGGTTCCGATATTGATTGGCGCGAGCCGGGCGCAAGCAGCAACGGCAGTGCCACCGCTCGAGCCGCCTGCGGTCACTGCCGCATCCCAGGGATTGGGCGTGGCGCTGAACAGCAGGTTTTGCGTCGCGCCCATCCATCCGAACGCCGGCGTGTTGGTTTTGCCGAGCAAGATCGCGCCGGCGCGGTTCAGCGTGGCGACCACGGCGGCATCTTCGGTCGGCACGAAATCGGCAAACAGCGGCGAGCCGAATGTCGTGCGGATGCCGGCGGTCGGCAGCGTGTCCTTGACTGAGAAGGGAATGCCGAACAACGGCGGCAGCGACTCTTTGTCGCTCGTTCGCAACCGATCTTCCGCCCGCCGCGCTGCATGTCGCGCGGCCTCCGCCGTCACGAGAACGAAGGCGTTGAGCGAGGGATTAAGCCGTTCGATGCGCTCAAGGAAGGCGTCGACGACGTCAATGGGCGATAGCGATCCGTCGCGGTAGTGGGTGGCAATGCTGCGCACATCGAGGCGACAGATCTGATCATCCATTGAACGCACTCAGCCTAAAAATTCGGTCTTGACGGTTCTAATTTGCCGTGGTCAGTTCTTTTTTGCAAACTGAAATGTCAGTTTATAAGAAACTGGTGTGAAATTGACATTACAACCAATCCGTAGCTCCGTCGAAAGCGGTCCGATGCGCAACACGGCGTACGATCGGATGCTCGACGCCATCATTTTTGGGGAACTTCAGCCGGGCTCTTCAGTCGACGAGAAGTTCCTGGCGGAGCATTTCGAGCTGGGCGTCGCCGCAGTGCGCGACGCGTTATTGCGGTTGTCGCTGGAAGGAATCGTCGAGCGTCAGCCACGCATCGGCACGCGGATTACCGACCTCGGCCTCCGGGAAATGCAGGATGTATTCGAGGCGCGTGTGCTGATCGAGGGCGGCTGCGCATCGCTGGCCGCAGAACGCGCCACCGCCGAGAATATCACCGCGATGAGGACTGCCCTCGATGGGTTCGAGGATGTGATCGAGAAGCGCGACTTCCGCACGCTGGTCCATATGGACCAGCACTTTCATCGCGCGCTCGCGGCGGCAACGCACAATCGCCAGATCGAACAGAAGGTCGTCCAGCTCCACGATGCGGCGTGCCGGTTCTGGTATTTCGGGCTGCATCGGATGGACCCCAGTACGGTGCTTGCCGATATCGCTGCGCATCTCGATGTGGTCGCGGCGATCGAGCAGCGCGACCCGGCGGCAGCGGCAACGGCGATGCGCGCGGTGCTTGGGCATTTCCCGGAAACCGTTCGGAATTTCTTTTCAACCAGCTCAATACCAATCGCATAGGGAGTGGTTTTGGATGACTGAAGCAACGCTGCGCGGCGGGAGTGAAGCGGACCGCAAGACGATCCTGGACAAGCACCAGAAGTATCTTGAAGCCAATGCCGATTTCGACTGGGTAACGTTGCGCGACCAACTATGGAGCGCGTCGCCGGATGCCACATTCTTCAATCTGAACGGTCATACCTACCGTGGTCGAGATCAGTGGATTGCGCTCTGGAAGTTTTATAAAGGGCAACTCACCACGGGCTTCTGGACACCGTATGAGATTGGCGGCGTCGTGGGCGCCGACATGGCCACGGTCTGGTGTCATCGCAAGACCAAGGCGGCCTGGGTTGGCTCCGATCCGCGTCCTGACGGAAGCGCGCACGACGACCGGCAGTTCGTATCCCGCTCGACCATGGTTTTCCAGAAGGAAGATGGCGATTGGCGGGTCATTCACGTCCACTTCTCCGAGCATGCGACCACGGCAAGGCCTGGCGGAATTTGAGGTAAATCGTTCTCGCCAACCCGATCTATCGAATGACGTTATCGACTGCCCAACACATGGAGTAGATGATGAAGAATCGACGACCGGCTTCCAGGCATCTATCCCGGCTCATCGCATCTGTTGCAGCCGTTGCTTCCCTTGCTATTGCGGCGCCGACTGGCGCTGCCGCGCAGCAGCCCGTCAAGGTCGGCGTGGTGCTGCCACTCACCAGCGTGCTGGCGGCCTATGGCAAACCCTATCAGGACGCCATGCAGATGGCTGTCGACGAGGCCAACAAGACCGGTGGCATCAACGGCCGCCAGATCGAGCTGGTTGTCGAAGACAGTCAGGCCTCCAATACGGTGGCCATCAATGCGCTGAACAAGGTCATGCAGTCGGATCCGGTTGCCGTTTTTGGCCCGGCATTGGGGACGCAAATCCTTGCGTTGATGCCGATGACCGAGCGGGACAAGATCACGCTGATCGGTGGTCCGAGCACGCGTCGGGTATCGCAGCAGGGCGCCAAGTACTTCTTCCGCAATTCCCCGCACGATGCGATCTCCAAGGAGAACACGACGCGTTTTCTGGTCGACGATCTCGGCAAAAAGAAAATCGGCATCATGCACGTCGGTAATGAGTGGGGTTATTCCGGCCGTGATAACGTGACGGAGTTTCTCGACAAACTCTACAAGCTCAAGCCGGTCTCGATTGCCTCCTATCAGCCGACCGACAAGGATTTGACTGCGCAAATCCTGCAGATGCAGCGCGACGGTGCCGACGCCATCGTGATTCAAGGGCACCCCGTCGACGAAGCATTGGCCATGCGGCAGACCAAGCAGCTCAACGTCAACGTTCCGGTGATTGGTTCGGGGTCGTTGTGCTTCGCTTATCTGCGCAACCTTGTCGATCCGGCCGATATTGCGGGGCGCTATTGTGAAGCGCCGGGACCGCTGCCATCGCTGAGCAAAGACAAGAGCGTGGTTGATTTCGTCGCAGCGTACAAGGCAAAGACGGGCTTCGCTCCCGAAATCTATACGCTTCAATATTACGACAGCATGGGAATGCTGATCGAGGTCATGCGTAAATACGGTGTCGATCGAGAGAAGATTCGCGAAGGCATGAGCCAGCTCTCCTACAAGGGGTTAGCGGGAACCTACAAGGCCGACGAGGAGGGCAATCTCCGTCATGACTCGGTCATCATGGAGTTCATGCCCGACCGCACCGTCAAGGTCATTCGCGAGAAGCGGCAATCTTGATCGATTGATCCGGCACTTCGAAAGGTGCGCGCATGGCACAAGTGTTTGCGACCGGACTGGCGATGGGCTGTATCTATGCCCTGGTGGGGCTCAGCTTCATCCTGATCTACAATGCGACGCACGGTCTCAACTTCGCGCACGGCGAACTCGTGATGTTGAGCGCATTCGTTTTCTACTCGGCGATCAGTACGGGAGCTCCCTATTGGGCTGCCGTACTGATGACCTTCATTGCGATGGCGCTGTTCGGTGCGGTCTATCAGCGGTTGCTTTTCTTCCCTTTGCGCGACAGGCCGATGCTTGCCTTCGTCATCGCGACGATCGGATTCTCGATCTTCGCTCGCAATCTAGCCTTGCTGGTATGGGGTCCGAACCCGCTGCGCGTACCTTCGGCGTTCGGCAGCAGCTCAGTGGACCTCATGGGCGTTGTGCTCGCGCCCGAGCAGTTATTCATCGTCGCAGTCACAATATGTGTCCTGATTGCGCAATATGCCGTGTTCTTTCACACCGATCTCGGGCGACGGCTGCGCGCCACGGCGCAGAACGTCGAGATGGCGCAATTGATGGGGATCCGTCCGAACCGAATGATCGCCATCACCTTTGTCGTCTCTGCAGTGCTGTGCGGCATTGCGGGGGTGCTCGTCGCGCCGATCTTTTTGGTCGATACGGATATCGGTCTCAACCTGATTCTCAAGGCTTTCATCGCCGTCATCATCGGCGGTTTCGGTAGTGTGCCAGGTGCGGTGGTCGGCGGAATTGTCGTTGGTCTCCTGGAGATCCTCGTCGCCGTATTCATTTCCTCGGTCTACAAGGACTCGATCTGCTTTGCGCTGCTGATCTTCCTGTTGATCGCATTTCCGCAGGGAATATTTGGCGAACGCGTCGCGGAAAAGGCCTGAATCATGCGCCGTCCCGCGATCCTCCTGCTGTTGTTCGTCATCGCGCTCGCAGTGCCGCTGGTTGTCAGCTCGAACTACTATCTGCGGCTCGTCAATCTGGCTCTGATCTTCGGGCTGCTGGCCGTCAGTCTCAATGTTGTTCTCGGCTACGCCGGCCAGCTTTCGCTGGGACACGCCGGATTGTTCGGGATCGGAGCGTATGTCACCGCGCTCATGACTGCCGGACACAGCGGTACGTTGTTCTGGCCTGCGTTTGTGTTGTCCGGACTGGTGACCGGCGCCGTGGGGTTGCTGATCGGCTTCCCGGCGCTGCGCCTCAAAGGGCACTATCTTGCGCTGGCAACGCTCGGTTTCGGCGAGATCATGCGCAACCTTTTCTTCAATTGGCGCGAGGTGACGCATGGCATGGACGGTATCGGCAACATTCCGCCACCGTCGCTCGGCTTCTTCGCGTTCACCGGAGATACACGGTTCTATTATCTCGGGCTGCTGATGCTGGCGGTCGCGATGTTGCTGGTCCATCGGCTGGAGCGATCCAAATACGGTCGCATGCTCGCGGCAATTCGTGATGCAGAGCTGGCGGCCGGAGTGGTGGGCGTCAATGTTCCCCGTTTGAAGGTGACGGCCTTCTTCATCAGCGCGGTCCTGGCCGGTTGTGCCGGCTCACTCTATGCGCACCTCACCAGTTTCATCAGCCCTGACGTGTTTGTATTCGACGTCAGCGCACAAGTTCTCAGTATGGTACTGATCGGCGGCATCGGCACGACATGGGGCCCGGTGCTCGGCGCCGTGGTGCTGACGTTCCTGCCGGAAATGCTGCGCGTCTCGAAGTCCTATTATCAACTGATTTATGGCGCGGGCATCGCCGCCATGATCATCTTCTTTCCAGGCGGTTTGCTGGGAATGGCGCGGGCGTGCTGGCGTCTGCTCGTTGCGAAAAAAGCTCCCGAAGACGTGCTTTACGCCAGCACTGAGCCGTCGACACCGCCGGCCGATGCGATGTCGCCACTTCCGCAAAGCCGCACCGGCAGCTCAGCCTTGCTGGTTGCGGAAGGCGTGACCATGCGGTTTGGCGGATTGGTTGCGCTCAAGGACCTCGCGCTGGACGTCCGCGAGGGAGAGATTCATGCCCTGATCGGTCCGAACGGATCGGGGAAATCGACATTTATCAACGTCGCAAGCGGAATCTATACGCCGACAAGCGGACGCATCGCTTTCGCAAATGAATCGATCGTCGGCCGCAAGCCCTGGCTGATTGCCGGTCTTGGACTGGCGCGTACGTTCCAGAACCTGCGATTGTTCCAAAGCCTGTCGGTCATCGAAAACGTATTGGTCGGCTGCCGCACGAGCGACGCGGCCGGCTGGTTCGGGGTCCTGGCATCGACGGCCAAGGCGAAGTCGGAGGGCATCGAACTGCAGCGTATGGCGGAAGAGGCCCTGAATTTTGTGGGTCTGGCTCAATTTCGCGACCGGCCTATTCGCACGCTCCCGCACGAGCAGCAGCGGATCGTCGAAGTTGCTCGCGCAATTGCGATGCGGCCGCGCCTGATCATGCTGGACGAGCCCGCCGCAGGCATGAACCCGGCGGAGGTCGATCGGCTGATCGAACGCATCAGGCGACTACGTGATGCCGGCATGACGATCCTGCTCGTCGAACACAATATGCCGCTAGTGATGAAGGTCGCTGACCGAATTACCGTTCTCAATCATGGGCGGAAGATAGCGGAAGGTGATCCATCGTCGATCCGGGACAATCCCGAAGTTATCGAGGCGTATCTCGGCCACAGCACGCGTAAGAGGCTTTTGCAGCATGCCGCTTCTTGAGCTCAACGGATTGCGTGCGGCGTATAGCGACGTCGTCGAGGTGCTGCACGGCATCGACCTCACCGTCGGCGCTGGCGAACTGGTGACGTTGATCGGCTCGAACGGGGCCGGCAAGACGACCACCCTCAAGGCGATCATGGGTATGGCGCGCACACAGGCCGGCCAGATCTCTTTTGAAGGCGAGAGTATTGTCGGTTGCCATACGACAGATATTGCCACGCGCGGTTTGTCGATGGTGCCGGAGGGACGAGGCGTATTTCCCGGGCTGAGCGTCTACGACAATTTGAGGGTTGCTGCGACGCCGTGGATCAAGCGTGGCATGAGCCTGACGCGTGAATTCGATCTGGTATTCGATCTGTTTCCGGTATTGGCGGAGCGTCGCAAGCAACTCGCCTGGTCGCTGTCCGGTGGCCAGCAGCAAATGCTCGCGATCGGCAGAGCCCTGGTCGCGCGTCCGAAATTGATGCTGCTCGACGAGCCATCGCTCGGATTGGCTCCGAACCTCGTCGAGCAGGTGTTCAATATTCTGGTCAAGATCAATCGAGAGGGCGTTGCGATCCTGCTGGTGGAGCAGAATGCGTTCATGGCGCTGGAGGTCAGTCATCGTGGCTATGTCATCGAGCGCGGCAAAGTGACCATCGAAGGTTCGGCCGAAATGCTCTTGAATGATAACCGCGTTAAGACGGCCTATCTGGGAGGTTGACATGACGAAGATACCGGCGATTGGCATGCGACTGCACGGGGGAATGGCGCCCCGGCCGAGCATCGAACTCGCGGCGGCAGCGGATCGTCACGGTTTCGCGTCGGTGTGGTTCGCGGAGAATCCGTTCAATCGCGGAGTCCTGCCGGCGGTGTCAGGCGCGGTGTTGGCGACCAAGCGCATCAAGGTCGGTATTGGTGTCTTCAATCCCTACAATCGCCATCCCACGCTGATCGCCATGGAGATCGGTGCGCTCGACGAATTGGCGGAAGGGCGCGCTGCGCTGTCGCTCGGCTCGGGAATCGGAGATCGCGTCACCAGGATGGGCCTGTCTTATGAGAAGCCGCTTGCCGCCGTGCGTGATGCTGTCAATATCGTACGTGGCATGATGAAGGGTGAGACGGTCACGTATGAAGGAACCGTCTTTTCGGTATCGAAGGTCAAGATGGAATATGTTCCACCACGTCCGCAGATGCCGATCTATGTAGCCGCGATGGGCGATCAGGCGCTGCGGCTATGCGGGCAGATCGGCGATGGCCTCATGATCTCCAACATGTGCCCGCCCGGATATACCGAGCGCGCGTTGCAGGTCCTGCAAGAGGGTGCCGACAAGGCCGGCCGGCCACGCCCCAAGGACGTCGTGCAGTATGTATTGTGTTCAGTGAACAAGGATCGTGCGCTAGCCCGTGCTGCCGTGCGCAAGACAATTGCCGAGATGCTGCCTGCATACTGGAGCATGGGCGCGCGCTGGCCGGCGGTCCGGGAAGCCATGTATGGAAAAAGTGGAATTCCGGAGAATGAGTTTGTTGCTGCCATTGAACGGCTGCAGGCGGGCGAAGATCCGCAAATCGTGCTCGATGATCGCTTCGTCGATGCATACGCCATTGCCGGAACGGTCGAAGATTGCCTGGAAGGCGCTGCCCGTTTTGGCGCCGTCAATGTGACCGAGTTGGTCGTGACGTTGGTCGGGAAAGTCCCGACGGACGAAATGGCTCTTCTTGGTCCTGCACTGCGTCCGAACTCATGAAGGTGTCCTGCACCGTCAATGGTGAGCGCGTCGAAGCCGACGTGCCGTCGCGATTGCTGTTGTCGGATTTCCTGCGTCACGAACTGCGGCTGACGGGAACCAATGTCGGTTGCGAGATGGGCGTGTGCGGAGCGTGTACTGTTATCGTCAACGATGAGCCCGTCCGTTCCTGCCTGATGTTCGCGGTTCAAGCAGACGGTGCGACCGTTGGGACAATCGAGGGGCTGGATAGCGACGGCCGGCTTACGCCGATCCAACGTGCGTTTCATGAACGTCACGCCTTGCAATGCGGTTTCTGTACGCCAGGCATCCTGATGACGCTTGCGGCGCTCGAGTTGCGCAATGCAATGCCAAAAACCGAGACCGACGTGCGCGAAGCGCTGTCCGGAAACATTTGTCGATGCACTGGCTATCAGAACATCGTCGATGCCGTTCTTGAGAGTGCCCCATGAAACCCGCCGCATTTGCGTTTCATCAGGCGCAAAGCGTTGGCGAGGCCGTCGGATTGCTCGCGCAATTGGGCGGAGAGGCAAGGCCGATCGCTGGTGGGCAGAGCCTGGTTCCAGCGATGAACCTGCGGATGGCGACGCCGGATGCGCTGGTCGATATCAGCCGTATCCCCGAGTTGCAGGGCTGGCGGAAAATCGGAGATCGTATTCACATCGGAGCCGCGACCACGCAGGCGGCGCTGTTGCGCGAGAAGGATCTCGCTGAGCATCTTCCGCTGCTGATGGCGGCCTTGCCGAACATTGGACATGTCCAGACCCGGAGCCGGGGTACGATTGGCGGCAGCCTGGTTCATGCGGATCCCTCGGCGGAGATCGCGTTGGTCGCGGCGACGCTCGAAGCCGAGCTTGTACTGCGCAATGTGTCGGGCGAGCGGCGCCTGAGCACACGCGACTTTCAGCTTGGCGCACTGACGACAGCCCTCGAACCAGGAGAGTTGCTGGTTGAGATCGTGATGCCCGTAGCCGATGCCGGTACGCGTTGCGCCTTTCGCGAACTCGCGCGTCGTCATGGCGATTTTGCGCTGGTTGCCGTCGCGGCGCAAATTGCCGGTGATCGTCTTTCGATTGCGGTGGGTGGGCTCGAGGAAGTGCCAAGGCGCTGCGACAAGCTGATCGAGAAACTGAAGGAGGCAAATAACGCGAGCGCAGCGATCGACGAGGCGATCCGGATCGAACTCGGCGATGTTGTCGCACTCTCGGATATCCACGCCAGCGGTAGCTATCGCCAACATCTTGCTGCGGTGCTGCTGAAGGACTGTCTGCTGGAGATACTGCCGTGACGGATGGTGCTTCCTCCCCGGATCGTTACTTGCGCAAGGAGGACGCGCGGCTGCTGCGTGGGCGAGGCCGGTTCGTCGATAACCTGCATCTGGATCGCATGGTTCACGGCACCTTCATCCGCAGCCAGATGGCACATGCAAGAATTGCCGGAATTGATGCCTCTGCCGCGCTCGCGGCCGGAGCGCTTGCTGTCATTACGGCGGCCGACTTGCCGTTCGTGGATAAGCCATGGGTGACGCGGTATTGGCATGAAGCGATCCGCAACGGATTGCCGGGCTTTCTGGCGCGCGACCGCGTGCGCTATGTTGGAGAGCCGATTGCTTTCGTGGTTGCAGCGGATCGTTATATTGCCGAAGATCTCGCCGCGCTGGTCGAGATCGAACTGGAGCCGCTAGTGGCATTCGGATCGCCGGCGGCGGCACTTGCCGCCGGTGCGCCGCGATTGCACGACGATTGGGTCGATAACATTGCGGCAGCTTTCAGCGCCAGCCACGGCCAGGCCGATGACGCGATGGCCAAGGCGACGCATCGGGTCTCGCGCCGCTTCAGTTTCGCGCGACAGACGCCGTTGGCGTTGGAAGGGCGTGGTGTTGTTGCTGAATACGACCGGGACCAAGCGAGTCTTACCGTCTGGATGTCGACGCAGGCGCACTACAATGTACGCCAGAATCTCGCCAGCATTCTTGATGTGCCTGAATATCAGGTTCGGGTGATTGCCGAAGACGTTGGTGGCGGATTCGGCGCGAAGTCACGTTGTTATCCGGAAGAGATCGTGGTGGCCCATGCCGCGCGGTTGCTGCAGCGGCCGGTCAAATGGATCGAAGATCGTTTCGAAAATCTGCAGGCGACCACACATTCGCGTGCGATCGATGTCGATCTTGAACTCGGCTGCGATGCCGCAGGGCGCTTCGTCGCTCTCAAGGCCGACGTCGTCACCGATGTCGGTGCCTACATTCACAACAGCGGCATCATGACGTCGGAAGTTGTGCCGGCACATATCGCTAATAGCTACAAGATTGCCAACGTGAAGGTCGACGTCCGTTGCGTCGGCACCAACAAGACGCCGATCGCGACCTATCGCGGCGCTGGTCAGCCGGAAGCGGCGTTTCCAATCGAGTGCCTGATCGATGTTCTCGCCAAGGATATCGGCATTCCCGCGCTCGCGTTACGTCAGCTCAATCTGATCGAGCCGTCCGATCTGCCATTTCTGTCCGGAGCGACATTGGCGACGCTCCCCGTCCGCTTCGAAAGCGGAGACTTCCCGGCATTGCTGGCGAAAGCGGTTGAAGGCACCGGTTACGATGAATCGGTCGATGTCTTGGCGGACGGTCGTCGCGAGGCTTGGGGGATGGCGTGCGGCATTGAGGCTGGTGGGCTGGTGAATTTCGAGTCGGCGTTGATTCGCGTCGATACGGCCGGCAACGTGATTGTGTTTTCCGGCATGACAACGCAGGGGCAAGGCCAACTCACCACCTATGCGCAGGTCTGCGCGGAAGCGTTGGGCGTCGATTTCGAGCGTATTCAGGTGCGAATGGGCGACACCCAGTTGGTCTCGTTTGGGCGTGGGGCATTCGCCAGCAGGGGGGCAGTGTTCGGCGCGAGCGCTGTTCATCGTGCCGCGCTCGCGTTGCGCAGCAAGGCTCTGGGTTATGCGGCGACGTTGCTTCAGTCCACCGAGGCAGAATTGACGATTGTCGATGGCGTGGTGCGGCGTGCGACTGGTGAGGACACCGGCCTCGACCTTGGCAAGATCGCCCGTGCGGTAATGCCCGGCGGAGCTTTGTTCGATGGAGAGGGGGCGCTTGAGGCTCAGCATGTCTTTAAGGCGGACCAACCTCTGACCTATGGAATGTCGGTCCATGTGGCGCGGGTTTGCCTCGACCCGAGAACCGGCTTTTTCAGTCTTCGCGATTATCTGGTGGCACATGACGCGGGACGAAGCTTGAATTCGATGATTGTCGAAGGACAGGTGATTGGCGGCGCTGTCGATGGCATCGGCGGCGCTCTGTTCTCGGAACTGATCTATGACGAAGAGGGCCAACTATTGACAGGTTCGCTGGCGGACTATCTGGTGGCTACTGCACCAGAGGTCCCGCGTATTCGGCTTGCCCATATGGAAACCCGCGCCGGAACCAATCCCCTCGGCGTCCGAGGCGTCGGCGAGGCTGGCGTGATTCCGGCGGCACCTGCAATTGCCAACGCGCTGGCTCGCGCCATCGATCCTTTTCGCAACGGCCATGAAGTGCCGTTGTTCACGCTGCCATTGAAACAGGAGCGCGTGCATCAGGCTGTCCTTGCGGCGAGAGCTCGGTCCGGAGAGACCAAATGAAGCCACTCGATCCTGGCGATGCGAGGTTTGCGCAGATTCCCACACCGGCGTTGGTGCTCGACGCGGCCGCGCTCGATGCCAATATCGCGCGGATGGCAGCGTTCGCCGCCACTCGCGGCATTCAACTCCGGCCGCATATGAAATCGCATAAGTCTGTCGCAATCGCCCAGCGGCAATGTGCGGCAGGTGCAGTTGGCATCGCTTGTGCGACGCTTGCGGAAGCAGAGGATCTCAGTGCCGCGGATATTCGGAATATCCTTCTGACGTCACCGCCCGCCGGCGAGGAAAAGTGCGTTCGGTTTGTTGCGTTGAGCCGGCGCGGGTCGATCGCGACGGTGGTAGATGATGCCGATCAGGTCAATATGCTTCGCGCCATCGCGGGCAACGTGGCGCTGGAGTTGGCCGTCGATATCGATGTCGGTCAAGAGCGAACCGGTGTGGTCGGTCCACGCGAGGCAGTCGCGTTGGCGAGGTTGATTGCGTCGTTGCCAAACACACGATTCGCCGGAATCCAGGGCTATGCTGGCCATGCGCAACATGTCGTGGGATTCGACGAACGACAGCGTGTCGCCCGCGGCGCAGCGCAACGGCTACGAGATGTCGTATCCGCGTTGTCAGAAGCGGGATTGAAGCCGGGTTTCGTCTCGGGAAGTGGTACCGGCACGAGCGATATCGATATGCGGGAAGGCCCGTACACCGAAATTCAAGCCGGATCGTATCTGTTGATGGATGCTGAATATCGCACCGTGCGCGGAGCCGATGACAGCGCGCTACCGTTCGAGCAATCGCTTTATGTGCTGGCGACAGTGGTATCGAACCGCCGTTGCGGCGAGATTACGGTCGATGCCGGCACCAAGGCGTTGGCCGTCAACGGTCCGGTTCCGGACGTCCTGATCGGCGTTCCGAAACGTGCGCGTTATCGCTTCTGGGGGGATGAACATGGCATCATCGCCCTGCCGCCGGGGGCGGCGACGCTTCCGACAGGCCGTCGAATCCTGATTGCCGCAACCCATTGCGATCCGACGGTCAACTTGCATTCGGCTTACCATGTCATCATGGACGATGGTTCCTTGAACGTCTGGCCGATAGGTGGACGCTATCGGCCGTTGAGAGCGGCAGGCAGTTGATACGCGGGCGAACGCTATTCGCAGAACAAGCGAGTCGGAGGTGGGGATGGTTTACGATCTCGTTTTGAGCGGGGGTCGTGTGATCGATCCCTCGCAGCAGCTCGATATGTTTGCGGATGTAGCGTTCCGCGACGGCAAGGTGGCGAAAGTTGCCGCCAAGCTCGATACGGCCGGTTGTCCCGACGTGCGCGACGTGACGGGGCTGCTGGTCGTTCCCGGGTTGATCGACCTCCATACGCATGTTTATTGGGGCGGTACCTCGCTCGGGATCGACGCCGAGGCTTTTGCACGCACAAGCGGCGTCACCACGGCGATCGATACAGGTTCGGCTGGGCCGGGTAATTTCGCCGGTTTTCGCAAACACGTCATCGAGCCCTCGCAAACCCGCATCCTCGTCTACCTTCACGTCTCTTTCGCCGGGATCTACGCGTATTCGAGGACCGTCATGGTCGGCGAAAGTGAAGAAATGCGACTAATGGCGCCGGCCGATGCCGTGCGCGTCGCCGAGGCCAATCGCGATCTGATCGTTGGAATCAAGGTGAGGGTTGGCAAATTTTCATCCGGCACGTCCGGTCTGCATCCGTTGAATGCGGCAATGCAGGTTGCCGAGGAAACCGGCCTGCCGATAATGGCCCATATCGACGATCCGCCACCGTCCTACGAGGACGTGCTTGCGCAATTGCGCGCAGGCGACGTGTTGACACATGCTTTTCGGCCATTCCCTAACGCGCCGACAACGCGTCAAGGCAAAGTGAAGCAGGCCGTGCTGGATGCGCGTCGCCGTGGCGTCTTGTTCGATATCGGCCATGGCAAAGGTTCCTTCGCCTTCGCGACGGCGCGTGCAATGCTCGCCAATGGCTTTCTGCCCGACACGATCTCGTCGGATATTCATGCGCTCTGCATCGACGGACCAGTTTTTGACCAGGTGACAACCTTGTCGAAATTTCTCTGCCTCGGCATGTCGCTCCCGGACGTCATCGCCGCGACGACGGTCAATGCCGCGTCCGCCATCAAGCGCCCGGAACTTGGGAGCCTGAAGCCGGGCTCGGTCGGCGATGCGACAGTCCTGGCGCTTCGCGAAGGAGGTTTCGATTATGTCGACGTGGTCGGCGAGCATCTCGAGGGCAATCAGCGATTGACCAGCGAAGGCGTCGTCGTCGCTGGCCGGTGGTGGCATCCATGAACTGACCGAACGAGACGGATGATCGCGTCCTCCAATCATCGATTCGGTTTCGCTTACATCGAATCCGATCTCGGACAGGCTCTCGGCGCTTTGCTCGCTACGCCGCGGCGCCAGCGTCGACGGCCTGCAAGTGCAGATCATCCAGGAGACGGAAAACGTTCTTGACCATTTGGTCTGGCGTCCGTTACATTCAAAACAGCGGCTTTGTTCGAACGTCATGCCCCGTGTTGGGCTGTATCCGTCGCATTCGTGCACGGGATGTCAGTTGAACTAGCTGCTCTCACCAGAACAAAAATGATGGACCCGTTGTGCCTGTGCACGACCTGCGTCCGTTTGGCTTGAGTTTACCGCGCGCTGGATATCTGGCGATTCCGCGAACGAGGAGGCGTGCCTGGATCATGACGCAACGCTGCAACGGAGCTGCCGAGATCGAGCGGAGCGAGCGTTATGAGTGAGCGCCCTGCAGCACGGGATGAATGGAATGCGGGCGATATGGGCTGTGGCGAACTGGTCATCGAACTGCGCAAGAAGCTGCGCCAAATGCCCGGCGAAATTCTCAAGATCATCGCTTACGACCCGGCGGCGTCGATCGACCTCGCGGCATGGTGTCGCATGACCAATAACGAACTCGTTGCGAGCGACATCCCCAACAAGAGTTTCTGGATCAAATCGCGAATGGTCTGGAATTGAGCGAACCACGGCGCGAGGGCGTGCGCTCTCGTGCGGTCAGTTGAATGAATGTGGGGATCGTCCCCATCATCAGGAGGAAGTTAGAATGCCCGGTAAGTTTGTTGTCAGCCTGACCTGCGCCAAAAACGATACCGACAAGGCGACCGTCGCATTTGTCGTGGCCAATGCTGCTGTCGCCTCGGACAAGGAGACCGTGGTGTTTCTCTCCACCGAGGGAACGCGGATCGGCGTGAAGGGGTATGCCGACGGCATTCACGAAGCAGGCTTTGCGGCTCTGAACGATCTCATCAAGAATTTCGCGGAAGCAGGCGGCAAGATTTACGTCTGCTCGCCCTGCTTCAAGAAGCGCGGTCTCGACGAGAACAATCTCGTCGCTGGTGCCGTCATCGTTGGCGGGGCCAAGCTGGTCGAGTTCATGAGCGATGGTGCTCCGAGCGTTTGCTACTAGGCCATTCTAGCTGAGCGCGTGCCTCGTATGTGGGCGCGTGCTCAGTCGCATCATTGTGGATGGGCAGCCAGCCGAAGGGCCTGCCCTGCCGTCATCGGCTAGAGGGGAAAAGCCTGCATGATTCCGTTTCGGAGAATGGCTCTGCTATTTGTCGTCGGCGCGGTCGGTTACGTCGTGTTGAGTTACCTTAGTTTCAAGGTGCCGACGACGCTTGCCGATGGCGAGTTGTGCGGTTTCGTCGAAGGCGACTTCAATGCGGCCGGGCAGTTCAGCCATCCGCCTGTCGCGGCGTGGTGGATTAGCTTCAGCCGTCTGCAGGAATACTGGACCGCGATCTCGGTCGGCCTGTCGGTGGCCTTCATTGGTTTCGCGTTGACGGCTGGGCGCCGCGCCGGAGGTGGTGCGGCAGCAGGAGCTGCAATGGGCGGTGGCGCACTGGCACTTTCGGCGTTGTGCATCAGTTGTCTGGCACCGGCGTTGTCGGTGGTCGGTCTCGGCATCGCCGGAACGCTGCTTGCTGGCGTGCCGAAATGGCTGATCGCACTCAATACTCTGCTGCTGACCGGTTGGGGCACGATGTTTCTATCGCGGCGCCTGTCGAGTTGCGAACTGTCGCGACGGGCCAATGGTGAAGTCAGTGAAAGCAGCTTTGCCTAGATGAGCCGTGTTGCGCGCGATGATGTGCGCGACGCATCCACGCCGGCAAGTCCGAAACCAAACAATATTGCGACATTGGAGGGAGACGCCCATGGCACGACAAATTCTGCTCGGCATTGCAGCTGCAGCATTGCTGATCGCCGCGCCACAAGCGCACGCGACCGATTATTCGAAAATTCTGCAACCGGCCAAGCCGGGTATGCCGCTAGCTCACCCGATTGCAACCAACGATATCGCGCCGCCGCCGCTCTCGTTGATTGCCGATCGTCCGGTGCGTCCAGCCTATGTACCCGGTCTGCCGGGATTGCGTGAAGGAACCATCGTCAAAGACGACTTCGGCCGCAAGACGCCGAAATATGATGGCGTGTTCATTCGCAAGAGCAAGGTCGAGAATGGTGAGGTCGTCATTCCTCCCGGCGGTCTCGTCTACCACGAGGATACCTGGGGCGGTGAAGTCGCGTTACGCGGCGAGACGCTGCCGTTGCTCGGCCGCACACCGACCTATGTCGATTACGACATGACCGTGGTGGTGAAGGAGAACGTCACCATTCCCGCAGGGCAGAGCGTCGTCGTCGGTGGGCAGGTCTATCAGTATTACGCGACCGTCGTGCACAACAAGACGGCCAACCACGCGCTGCACGTCAAGACCATCGCTGGCACCGATTGGGAATGGGCGTTCGGCGCGCCGGTGCTCTCGAGCACGCAGACCGACTGGTGGGGCGGCATGCAATTCAACCAGCTCTATAATCAGGGCAAGGCGCGCGAAGCCAATCCCAAGCAGTTGGTGTTCGACTGGATCTCCGGCGTGCGGATGGATCGCGTCGTGCTTGCCGATGAGAAAATCTTCGCCGGTCTCGCCGGCACAGGCGATCAGTGGAAGGCGGGCAATCGCACCGTGAAAGTCGCGTCGGTCGATGCGGCGTCCGGGACTGTCAATGTCGAGGTGATCGAGAACGGCAATGTCGTGCTCGCCAAGACGCTCGGGCCCGTGCAGAACGAGCTGCTGATCGAGGATACCGGTGCACGCAAGGCACTGGTATTCGAACACGGCGATGTCATCGGCTTTCTTTCGCCATGGCCGGAGGCCTTCAAGGATGGCAAGGCCAACCTGAAGATCTACGACAAGGCCTTCAGCCTGCGCTACGGCGATACCTATGCCGGAGACCAGCGCTTCGCGGTGTATCCGGTTGGCTGTCCGACGGGGCACAATTTCGGATTCATGCTGGTCAACAAGGAAGAGATCCGGCTGAAACCGGGAGCTTCGGTCGACGGGCCCGAAGGCTATTTCAAGATCGCGGTCGAGCGCATTGACGGCGATAAGGTGCTCGCCTGGCATGTTGCCGACAAGCAGGGCAACCGTTCGGCAAATCTCGGTGGTCCCACCATCACCAACGTCGATCTGGTGCTTGGTCAGGGGCGTGTGGCGGGGCAAGCGATCCTCAAGGACGTCGGCCGCCAGATGCTGGAACGGACCTACAGCAACATGAGCGCGAACCTTCCGTCGGGTGCCGCGTCGACGCCAGCTTCAGTCGCACCGCAACAAGTATTGTCGCATGCACCGGGCGCGCCGCTGTCACCGGGTCTGATTGCTGCGTCGGGCGTGTTCGCTCTAGGTATCGGTGCTGTCGGATACGAAGTCGGGCGCCGGCGCAGGAAATCCTGAGCGCATTTCAACACACGGGTGGCGAAGCATAGAGCTTCGCTGCCTGCCGTACATCTCGAGGGGAGGGGCATTATGAACAGGATCAAGCGTCGGACTTTGCTAGTCGGTGCCGGTGCGATGGGCGTATCGCTCGCCATGCCGGCTATCGCACAAGCCAAGAAGATGCGCTTTGGTGTTGGACCGTTGCTGCCGAGCGCGGAGGACACCAAGCGCGCTTATACGCCGGTGTTCACCCATCTCGCCAAGGAGCTTGGCGTCGATTTCGAGTTGTTCGCGACCACCGATTGGGCGGGCATGGCGGTCGGGATGGGATCCGGCCAACTCGATGTCGCCTGGATGGGACCTTGGGGTTACATCATCGCCAACAACGCCACCAACTGCCAGGCCGTGGCTACCGTCAAGTATGACGGCAAGCCGATCTATTACGGCATCGTCATCGGGAAACCCGACATGCAGGTCTCGAAATTTCCGGATGACACCAAGGGCCGCTCGATCTCATTTGCCGACGTCGGCTCGACGTCCGGCTGGCTGGTGCCGAGCTACTACGCCAAGGAGGTCTGGAGGATCGATCCACGCACCTATTGGAAATACAGCGAAGGCGCAACGCATGCGGCAAACGAAATCGCCGTGGCGTCAGGCCAGGTCGATATGGCGACCGATTTCGATCGTAACCGCAACGCGATGATTGCCAGTGGCAAGATCAAGGACGGTGATACCAAGGTGATCTGGACATCCGATCCCCTGCCGAACGATGCGATCGCAATTGCGCCGAATGCGCCGAAGGACCTCGGTGCCAAGGTGCAGAAGATCCTCACCGCCATCACCGACGAGCAGGCCAAGACGTTGCTGCCGCCGCGCTACACCGGCTTTGTCGATGCGACGCATGCCTCATATAGCACTATCGAGAAGGCGGGCGTGGCTGTCGGCAAGATCAAACTGAAATCATGACACGCCTCCTCTATCGGGGCGATCTTGCCAATAGGCGTTACCGGATCGGGACAGCGCCAGCGCCATGACGGCCGCGGAGGAGATGCTGAATCAGATCGAGCAGACGCGCCGCGGTTTCTCCGCGATGCGCCTGAGGTTCTGGTTGGTCGCATCGGTCGTGTTCGCGCTCTACGTCGTGTCGTGGAACCTCGCCGCGATCGACCCGGCGAAGCTCGTGACTGGACTGCCGCGATTGTGGGGATGGCTTGTCCACGCATGGCCTCCGAAAACCGATGAGATTCCGCTGTTTCTGTACCGGACCGCGGAAACCATCGCGATGGCGCTGATCGGCACCACCGCCGCCTGCGTGCTCGCCCTGCCAATGGCGATGCTGGCGAGCCGCAACATCACGCCATTCCCGCCGTTGTATTATCCTGCGCGCTGGTTTCTCAATGCCTTGCGCGGCATCGACTCGTTCGTCTTTGCGCTGCTGTTTGTCGCCGCCGTGGGCCTGGGTCCGTTCGCCGGCGTTCTGGGTATCGCGCTGCATACCTGGGGCAGTGCGGCAAAGCTGTTCGCCGATCACATCGAGAATGCCAATCTTGGTCCGTACGAGGCGGTTGGCACCACCGGCGCAACGCACAGCGTGCGTATCATGTACGCACTAATTCCCGATGTGCTTCCTGTGTTGCTGTCGACCGCGTTGTTCTGGTGGGAGTTCAATGTTCGTGCGTCGACGGTGCTCGGCGTCGTCGGCGCCGGAGGCATTGGACAGGAATTGAAGAACAGCATGGACCTGCTGGATTTCTCGCGGCTCTTCACCATCATCGGCATCATCCTGATCGTTGTCACATTGCTCGATCAGCTTTCCGGCTGGCTCCGCAGGAAGCTGATATGAGCTCGGTCGTCAAGGTTCAGGACCATCCAGTGCTGCGCACCGGGACGGCCGCATCGCCAGATACGGTGCCGGTGCGCTTGACAGTGGGCGGTGTCAGCAAGCACTTCGGCGGCATCGCTGCGATCAAGGATGTCGGTTTTGTTGTGCGCGAGCACGAATTCGTCGCGGTGCTGGGGCCGAGCGGATCGGGGAAGACGACGCTATTTCGATGCATCGCCGGACTGCTCAAACCGGACAACGGCGTCATCAAGATCGACGACGACGATATTCAGGCGCTGCACGGTCGGCTGCGCCGCAGAATTGCCGTGGTATTTCAGCAGTTCAATCTCGTGAGCCGCCTCAACGCTTTGGATAACGTGCTCGCCGGGCGACTTGGCTACGTTCCGGCGTGGCGTGGCTTGGTCCGGCGCTTTTCACGGGAAGATCGCTTGTTTGCGCTGGAATGCCTCGAGCGCGTCGGATTGCTCGACAAGGCGCTGCAGCGTGCCGACACGTTGTCCGGGGGACAGCAGCAGCGTGTGGCGATCGCCCGTGCATTGTGCCAGCGGCCGAGCCTGATCATCGCCGACGAGCCGGTGGCGAGTCTCGATCCGAATGCAGGCGCCGGGGTGCTTGAACTGCTGCGCGAAATCGCGCGCTCCGGTAGTGTCGGCGTCATCTGCAGCCTGCATCAGGTTCACTTCGCCCGTAGCTATGCCGATCGCATCGTCGGTCTGTCGCGCGGCAATGCAATCATCGACGTCGCGACGGCACAGTTTGACGATCACGCTTATCAGCGGCTGTACGCGTCCGGCACGAGCAGTCGGCCTGAACAAATAACATGAGATCGAGATCCAGGAGCATGTCATGAATCCCGTCGCTGCCCATAACGAACAACCCGACGTCAGCTTCGACGGCGGCGATCTCGATTGCGGCAACGGGCTGCTGTTGCTGATCCGCAAGCACATCGATCCGTTGCCGCGCGGCGGTTTGCTGGAAATCCGCTCGCGGGAGATCTCGGTCGACGAAGATCTGCCGGCATGGTGCCGATTGACTGGTAACGATCTCATTACCTGGACCAAGCAGGGCAAAGAACGCAGCTTTCTGGTCTGCAAGGGCAAGTTGGCGGAACGCGGCGAGTCAGAAACGCCGAAGGCCCCGTTGCGTCCGGCTGCGGCCGCGCCGATTGAAGCAGTCGTACCGCGCCGTGCAGCGCCGATTGCGGCTCCGACGATTCCCGCACTTGCCGTGATGGGCATCGGCAGCTGGCCGCGGCCGCGGTGGATGATCGAAGCCATGCACGATCATGTGCAGGGCCGGCTCGATGAAGCGGCATTTCATCAGACGGCCGACGATGCCGTACGTCTTGCGGTCAGTGCGCAGGAAAAGGCCGGCGTCGATGTCGTCACCGACGGCGAACAGCGCCGCGACAGCTATGCCAGCTTTGTCGCGACCCGTCTCGAAGGCTGTCAGTTGGTGCCGCTGATCGATTTGTTGCCGCTGGTCGATCATCCGGAGGAGTTCGAGGCCGAGTTGCGCGCGCTCGACGTTCCGGCCGGCGATGTTCGGCATCCGGGGGTGTTCGGTCAGATCAAGCGGGTGCGTCCCATCGTCCGACATGAACTGGATTTCGTACGTGGCATTACCAGCAAGCCGATCAAGATCGCTTTGCCGGGTCCGTATCTGCTGACGCGAACGATGTGGATGGAGTGCATTTCCGAGCAGGTCTATTCGTCACGCGAACAGATCGCCGCGGATATCGTGCGAGCGCTGCGTGAAGAGGTGATCGATCTGCTCGACGGCGGTGCGGCATTGGTGCAGCTCGACGAGCCAGTGCTGTCGGAAGTCGTGTTCAGCGGCGCCAAGAACAAGCGCAGCTTCATGTGTGGCGCGCTGTCGGAATCGCTTGGTCCGGAACATGAATTGGGCTTCGCCAGGGAGTTGATGAACGCCGTCGTCGACGGCCTGCCGAAGGAGCGCATCGCCCTGCATGTTTGCCGTGGCAATTGGACGCCGGACGAAAGCGTGGCGCTGGCCGGCAGCTACGAGCCATTGGTTGAGACGCTCGCCGGCATGAAGGTCGGCGCCTACCTGCTGGAGATGTGCACGCCGCGCGCCGGCGAGATGGAAATCCTGCGCCGGCTCCCCGGCGATACACGGATCGGCGTCGGCGTCGTCAATCAAAAACATGCCGCACCGGAAGCGGTCGATGACGTGGCTGCGAAGATCGGCCATGCCATCGATCTGTTCGGCAGGGACCGCGTTCTGCTGCATCCGGATTGCGGCTTCGCCACGTTTGCCGATAACCCGATCTGCTCGTGTTCGTCGGCCGAGGCCAAGCTCGATATCGTGGCCCGGGCCGCAAAGCGGTTCGCCATTTGAGCGATGATTCCTGTCTGAATCCCTCGGTATGGAAGCTTGATGACTTGCCCATCGATGCCCTAAGTGCGATCTGCGGCAAGAGAGCGCAACGGCCCCGTTTGCCGTGAAAAGTACAATTATCGCCCGAAAACATCTATTCCTGCCCGACGACCTCCTCGCTAGCGTCTCATTCCGCCGGAACCAGCGACCTGAAGAAGTTGCGATACGCCGGATGAGCAATATGCCGCGCGATCGGCATCACAGGGGAGGATCACCATGACGACGTGGCACAAGCGAGCGCGCAGCGCTCTCGGTTTGTCCGCTATCCTGCTTTTCAGCGTCGGCGGCGTTTCTGCAATTGCGCAGGAGCGGACCTCCGTGAAAATCGGTTACGCGGTCTCGAAGACCGGGCCGAACGCCGGCGGGGCCGGCATCACTACCATTCCCAACTACGTGCTGTGGGCCAAGGAAGTGAAGGACGCTGGTGGCCTCGAATTGCCGGATGGCAAGCGGTTGCCGGTCGAGATCATCGAATACGACGATCGTTCGTCCGCCGAGGAGGTGGTGCGCGCGACCGAGCGGCTCGCCACGCAGGACAAGGTCGATTTCATCTTTGCGCCGTGGGGGACGGGCTTCAATCTTGCCGTGGCACCGCTGTTCGATCGCTTCGGCTATCCGCAGCTCGCGGTGTCGGCCGTCACCGACAAGGCGCCGGAGTTTGTCAAGCGCTGGAAGAAGAGCTTCTGGCTGCTCGGCGGCGGCCATGACTACACCGAGGCGCTGGCCGGTGTGTTGAAGCAAGCCAAGGCCGCGGGCACCATCAACGGCAAGATCGCGATGATCTCGGTGGCTGACGGGTTTGGCATTGATCTCGTCACCGCCGCGCGCCCGTCGTTCAAGAAGGCCGGCCTCGAGGTAACTTACGATGTGACCTATCCGGCCGGCACCACCGACTTCACGCCGATGATCAACGAAGCCGCAAAGGGCGGTGCGGATACGTTCGTTGCGTTCTCTTACCCACCGGAAACCTTTGCCATCACGCAACAAGCACAGGTCGCGAAGTTCAACCCTAAGGTGATGTATCTCGGCGTCGGCACCGGCTTTCCGATCTATGGCAAGAACAACGGTGCGAACGCGGAAGGCATCATGAGCCTCGGTGGCATCGACCCGAAAAACGAAGCAAACACCGCCTATCGCAAACGACACGAAGAGGTGACTGGCAAGGCGCCGGATCTCTGGGGCAGCGTCATCACCTATGCGAGCCTGCAGATGTTGCAGGAGGCGATCAAGCGGAAGGGGCTGGATCGCGAGGCGGTGTCGAAGGAATTGTCGACGGGCACTTTCAAGGCCGTGCTCGGCGAAACCAAGCTTGAGAACAACCAGCTTCGCACGCTTTGGTTCGGCGGGCAGTGGCAGAACGGGCAGTTCGTCGCCATCGCGCCGGTTGACCGGCCGGGCGCGGCGAAGCCGATCCTGCCCAAGCCCGTGTGGCAAGCAAAATAGCGGCGACCGAAGACGCGCGCGATGATCGTAACGACATTGATTGCTGGGCTTGTGCTCGGTGGGACCTACGCGCTTGTCGCGATGGGTCTCACCCTGCAATACGGTATTTCCCGCATCATGAACCTTGCTTACGGCGAGACGATCATCGCCGCGTCCTTTCTTGCTTACGTGCTGAGCAGTTCGCTCGGCATCAATCCGCTGGTGAGTTTGCTGGTAGCGGCGCCGCTCGGCTTCGCCTTCAGCTACATGATCTATGCCATCATGTTGCGCCCGCTGGTTGCGCGTTCGAAAACCGCGATGTCGCTGGAGATCGACTCTATCCTCGCCACGTTCGGCCTGCTGTTCGTCATCCAGGGCGTGATGCTGGTGTTCTTCGGCGGCAACTACATCAGCTACAGTTATATGAATTTCGGTGTCGATATCCTCGGTGCCAGCGTTGCCGCCAACCGGCTGCTGGCACTGGTCCTCGCGTTGGCCATCGGTGGCGGCCTTTACCTGCTGCTGACGCGCACGCTATGGGGCACCGCGTTGCGCGCCGTTGCGGTGGCGCCGTCGTCGGCCCCGCTGGTCGGGATCGACGCCAATCGCGCGGTGCGTCTCGCCTTCGCGCTCGGCGGCGCATTGGCGGCATGCGGCGGCGTCGTCATCTCGATGTACCAGACCTTCACCGCGACATCCGGCGTTGTGTTCACCATGAAGGCGCTGATCGTCGTCATCATGGGTGGCGTCGGCAATCTGCTCGGCGCGTTGAGCGCCGGTCTGATCCTCGGCCTCGTTGAAACCTTTGTCGCGACCTATGTCAGTCCCGGACTGACGCTTGCGGCGGTCTACCTGATCTTCCTTGGCATCCTGCTCTGGCGCCCCTCCGGCCTGTTCGGAAAGGCGCGACGATGAAGCGGTTCGCAATCGCAGGCGGTTTCGTGGTTGCCGTGGCGGTGCTTGCGCTGGCGCCGTTGTGTCTCGGCGCTTACGGCCTCGGTCTGCTGATCGGCCTCGCCGGCTATGTGACGCTGGCGACGGCGTGGGCGCTGTTCTCCGGGCCGACCGGCTATATCTCGCTTGCGACGGTCGCTTTCGTCGGCATCGGTGCCTATTGCGTTGCGGCGCTCAGCGAGGTGCTGCCTTATCCGCTGGTGCTGTTGATCGCGGCTGCCATCGGACTGGCGGTCGCATTAATCGTCGGCCTTTCGACGCTGCGGCTGTCCGGCGTCTACTTTGTGATCTTCACGTTCGGCTTGGCCGAATTGATCCGGCAACTCGTCACGTTCTACGAGATCAACGTCACCGGCACGCTGGGACGTTATATCTTCCTCGGCATCACGCCGGAACAGATCTATTGGCAATTGCTGGCGCTCGGCGTCATCACCTTGCTGCTGACGTGGTGGATCGGCCGCTCCCGCATCGGGCTGGCTCTAAAGGTGATCGGCGACGACGAAGTGGTGGCGTCGCATGTCGGCATCGACATCGCACGCACCAAGCTGGCGTTGTTCGCCGTCAGTGCCGTGATCATGACCCTGGTCGGCGCCATCCAGGCGCCGCGCTGGACCTATGTCGAGCCGGCCATCGTCTTCAACCCAACGGTATCGTTTCTGGTGCTGATCATGGCGCTGCTCGGCGGCGCGGCGAGGCTGTGGGGCCCGTTGCTCGGTGCGGTGCCGCTGTTCATGCTGTTCGAGTGGCTGTCGGCGAATTTCCCCAATCACTATTCGATCCTGCTCGGGCTGCTGTTCATCCTCATCGTCTTCGCACTGCCCAAGGGCGTGTTGTCCTTCGTCGAGGATAACTGGATGAAAAGGCGCGGTCCGCGTGCGGCAGACAGGAGCGAGGCTCGCTCATGACGACGCTGCTCGATATATCCGCTCTGACGCGGCGGTTCGGTGGTCTCGTTGCCGTCAATGGTGTTTCGTTTGAGGTCGCGCGCGGTGAGGTCGTCGGGCTACTGGGGCCGAACGGGTCGGGCAAGACTACGGTACTCAACATGATTTCCGGTAGCCTCAAGCCGAGCGGTGGCGATATCCGGCTCAACGGCGAGAAGTTGTCGGGCCTGCCGGCGCATCGCATCGCCCGCAAAGGCGTCGCGCGCACCTTCCAGCTCGTGCGTATCCTGCCGTCGCTGAGCGTGGCGGAGAACATCGTCGCCGCGCTGGCGTTTCGAAGCGCGCCGCTATGGGGCGCCGAGGTTCATGCGGCTGCCGATGATCTGCTTGTGATTGTCGGACTCGGCGGACGTGGCAACGAACGCGCGGAGAACCTCACCTACATCGATCAGAAGCGGATGGAACTGGCGCGCGCGCTGGCCGCGGCTCCGCAATTGCTGCTGCTCGACGAATGGCTGGCGGGACTCAATCCAACCGAATTGCGCGTCGGCATCGAACTGATCGCTTCGTTGCGCGATTCCGGCATCACTATCGTGCTGGTCGAGCACGTCATGGAGGCCGTGCGGGCGTTATGCGGGCGCTGCATCGTGATGACGGCCGGCAGCAAGATCGCGGACGGGCCGACCGCCGACGTTTTGCGCGATCCCGAGGTCATTCGTGCCTATCTCGGAGCCAGCCATGCTTGAGGTGGCAAACCTGTCGGTGCGTTACGGCAAGCATGCGGCATTACATGACGTCTCGTTGTCGGTGGCAGAGGGAGAATCCGTTGTCATCCTCGGCGCCAACGGTGCTGGCAAATCGTCGCTGCTGCGTGCGATTGCTGGTCTCGTGACGCCGGAACCCGGCGGCGAGGTGAAGCTGGCTGGTCGCTCGCTCAACGCTACCCCGGCGCATCTGGTGCTCGAAGCCGGTATCGCGCTGGTGCCGGAAGGGCGCGGCATTTTTGCCGACCTCACAGTGGTCGAAAATCTGCGGCTCGGCGCTTATGCGCAGCGCGCGCGTCGGAGCGCTGCGGCCAATCTGGCATTGGTCTACGATATCTTTCCACGGCTGGCCGAACGCCAACGCCAGCCCGTCGCCACCATGTCCGGCGGAGAGCAGCAGATGGTGGCGATCGGCCGCGCACTGATGTCGTCGCCCCGTCTTCTGATGCTCGATGAACCGAGCCTTGGCCTAGCGCCCATACTTGTGCACGAGTTATTCGAAGTGCTGGCCAATGTCCGCAAAACCGGGGTGAGTCTGCTCATCGTCGAACAAAATGTGCGCGCCAGCCTGTCGATTGCCGATCGCGGCTACCTGCTCGAGGCTGGCTGTATCGTTGGCGAAGGCCTAGCCGCCAGCCTGATCGACGATCCGGCCGTGCAACACGCCTTCCTCGGAACAGTTTCAAATAGCTGAAGAACGGAGATACGTATGAGTGTACTAGGCTTGATGATCGGCGGCGAGGAGCGAGCTGCATCGAATGGAGCGACGTTTGAACGGCGCAATCCGGTGTCCGGCGATGTCGCGACCAAAGCCGCTGCGGCTACGACCGATGATGCCATCGCCGCCGTAGATGCCGCCGCCGCCGCGTTCGCCGGCTGGGCTGTGACCTCACCGCGCGACAAGCGCAATATTCTCTCGAAGGCTGCCGATATCCTGCAATCGAAGTCCGGTGATTTCGTCGCAGCCATGGGCGCGGAGATCGGCGCGACAGCAGGTTGGGCGATGTTCAACGTCGGCCTGGCGTCGGACATGCTGCGCGAGGCGGCGGCGCTCACCACGCAGATCTCGGGCGAAGTCATCCCGTCGAACCGGCCGGGCTCGCTCGCCATGGCCGTGCGGCAGCCGGCCGGCGTCGTGTTGTCGATCGCGCCGTGGAACGCGCCGGTCATTCTCGGCGTGCGTTCGCTGGCGACGCCGCTTGCTTGCGGCAACACCGTCGTGATGAAGACTTCGGAGATCTGCCCGCGCACGCATCGCCTGATTGTCGAATCTCTGAACGAGGCCGGGCTGCCCAAGGGCGTACTCAATGCCATCTCCAATGCACCGGATGCCGCTGCCGAAATCGTCGAAACCTTGATCGCGCAGCCTGCGGTGCGGCGCGTCAACTTCACCGGCTCGACGCGGGTGGGGCGTATCATCGCGGAGTCCGCCGGGCGTCACCTCAAGCCGGCATTGATGGAGCTTGGTGGCAAAGCGCCGCTCGTTGTGCTTGACGACGCGGATATCGATGCTGCCGTCGCCGCCGCCGCGTTCGGAGCCTATATGAATCAAGGCCAGATCTGCATGTCGACCGAACGCATCGTGGTCGATGACAAGATCGCGGATCAGTTCGTCGCGGCGCTGACGGAGAAAGCGAAGAGCCTGAAGGCGGGCGATCCGGTCGCCGGCAAGACGCCGCTCGGCTGCGTTGTCGATCCTACGGCGGCGAGCCGCATCGGTCAGTTGATCAAGGATGCCGTCGATAAGGGAGCGGTGATGACGGCCGGCGGCGGCATTAGCGGCACTATCGTGCAGGCGACGGTGCTGGATCGCGTAAGCTGTTCAATGCGCATCTATGCCGAAGAATCGTTCGGTCCGGTGGTGACCGTCGTGCGTGTCGGCAGTGTCGACGAGGCGGTGCGTGTCGCCAACGATACTGAGTACGGTCTCTCGGCGGCCGTGTTTGGTCGGGATGTCAATCGGGCACTCGCGGTGGCGCGTCGCATCGAGTCCGGTATCTGCCACGTCAACGGGCCGACTGTGCGCGACGAAGCACAGATGCCGTTCGGTGGCGTCAAGGCATCGGGCTATGGCCGTTTCGGCGGCAAAGCCGGTGTTGCCGAGTTCACTGAATTGCGCTGGATCACCATTCAGGATGGTTCGATTCACTATCCGATCTGAGGCATCGGCGTCGTGAGAAAGCTCGAGGGCAAGACCTGCATCATCACAGGTGGTGCAGGCAGTCTGGGATGTGCCAGCGCGCGGCTCTTTCTGGCCGAGGGCGCCCGCGTGCTGCTGGTCGACGTCGATGCGCGCGGGCTCGACCGGGTTGCCGCCGAACTCCACTCCGCGAACGTGGATATCGCGGTTGCCGATGTCTCCTCGGCAGAGGCGACTGAACATTATGTGCAGCAGGCGGTCGCGTGGTTCGGCGCCATCGATGTGCTGGTGTCGAATGCCGGAAACTTCGGGGCCGTAAGTCCGATTGCAAGTTATCCGGACCAAGCATTCGACACTGTGCTTGCGGTTCACGTCAGAGGCGCCTATCTCGCCGCAAAGCATGCCGTGCCGCACATGAATGATGGCGGCTCGATCGTGATCACGTCTAGCGTCGCAGGAATGCGTGGCGACCCCGGTGTCTACGCCTATATCACTGCGAAACATGCACAGGTCGGCCTGATGCGATGTCTCGCCAAGGAGTTGGCGCCACGGCGCATTCGCGTCAACACCATTCATCCAGGGCCCATCGATAATGCATTCCAGCTTGCAGTCGAGCAGGGGCTCGGGGGCGCATTGGGTGTCGATGGAACCGCCTTCTTCAACGCGATGATCCCGCTCGGTCGCCACGGCTCCGCCGACGAAGTCGCCCGTTCGGTGCTCTACCTGGCAAGCGATGACTCAAGCTTCACGACCGGAACAACGCTGATGGTCGATGGCGGCATGAGCATTTGACGATGGCGTCGTTATCAACGGGATCGATACTCTTGCCTCGTCATTGCGAGGAGCGTTAGCGACGAAGCAATCCAGTTCTTGCTTGTGGCCTCTGGATTGCTTGGCTCCGCTCGCAATGACGAAAGTTGCGCGGATATTGGCGAGATTTGACTTCTTACCGGAACAACGTATCGACGTAAGCTGCGCCGATGCCGATCTTGTCGTAATGCGCCCGGCACAGTGCGATGTAGTTATGGACGTCGAAATAGCCGTCCGGTTCGCCGGCTTCGTCGAGCCAGATCAGCGGTCCCGTGACCTGGAAGAACACCTTCATCGGCTGCTCATGATCATAGGCCACCAGCGTATGACCTTCGCCGGGAGTTTCGTACACGAAATCGCCTGCGGTAGCCGTCCAGTCGTGCTCCAGGTAGCCCCATTTGCCGGAGATCGTATACGCGAAGACTTCGTGCGGATGATAATGACGGTTCACCAGTCCCGCCGTTTTCGCCATCAGGATATCGCACCACTTGTTCTGCGAGGGTGAAATCCACAGCGGACGTGAGGAAACCGTTTCGGTGAAAGGCACATAGTAGCGCTCGTCATCGGTCGGCGCGTTACTCATATACACTTCGGGCCGTGCATCGGGCTGGAAGACTTTGGCGATCGGTTTGAGATCGCGCCAGAATTCGGATTGCGGTGCTTCGGGCATATGGCTTTTCCTTCGCCGGCAAGGTGATCGGGTGCGCTTTGGTCCGGCAGCCGAATGCTGCCGTATGCTGTTGTTCCGGCAGTATAGAGGCGGGGGTCAACAGGACGCATAGACATCTGGCGGGAAGAGTTGCACTTTTCACGGCAGTTCAGGAGCGGGAGATAGTGCATGGTCGAGAAGGTTGCTCATCCACCCGTGCGCGCGTTACCGGAAACGGAAGTCCAGATTTTGCGTAGCGAACTGACGGGCGGCGAATGGACGCTTCGCGATGCGCGCTACTATGGATTCGTGTTGCAGGCTGGCGTCGGACGCATCCGCATCGATGGCAACGATCGGCCCGTTGCGGCGCCATGCCTCGTCTGGTTGCCGGCACAGGTGAAGGCGACGCTTTATTTCGAAGCCGGAACGCGCGGCATGGTGCTGGCAGTTTCGGAAATTGGTTTCGCGCGGGTGCTGTCGGGGAGTCTGAACGCAAACCAGATGCGCGCAGCGTTATCACGGCCGTTGTTGCGATCTAAGCTCGATGCCGCTCAGGTACGACGCATGGCGGATACGCTCGATGTTCTGCTTGATGAAGCCTTACACGACAGGCCTGGCTCGCAGGAGACGATGCGCCATCATCTGGCACTGTTCCTGATTGCGGCATGGCGGCTGTCGGGACCCGTGCTGCGCGAGGCTCAGCCGCTTCCACGCACCATCGTGCATAAGTTCCTGTATGCGGTCGAGGTGCACTTGCGGGATCACTGGACTATCGCGCGCTATGCCGCTGAAGTGGGCGTTACGGCAGATCGATTGAATGCAACGGTTCGCCGCGCGACAGGACGCTCGCCATTATCCATTGTCCATGAGCGCCTCATCGCTGAAGCTGATACTTTGCTGGATGACTCCAGCCTGAAGATTGCGGAGGTGGCTGAGACACTCGGCTTCGACGATCCGGCCTATTTCAGTCGCTTCTACAAGCGCGAGACCGGACGGCCACCCAACCAGCAGCGTCTTGACGTCACCGCGCAATCGGGCGGCCAGGCGCGTTCTTTTGCGGCGTGGCCTTGAGCATCGACGCGATAATTTCCGTGGCGCGGATTATGCTGATTTTGCTGACGTGCCGCGGTCTTTAGCGTGCGGACTAATCTGCTGGTGAATTTGCTTTGGTCCGCATGCTGAAAGCTTGTTTGGTGGGCCAGCCAGCTTGAGGTAGAGCCCTTCTGCCCCCGATGTCGCGACATCATGGACACATACACCTGGCTTTTTGCTTCGGCATTGACTTGTCAATGCGACATCGATCGCGCACAATCCCCCCAATCTGCATTCGAATGATGCGCCAGAATAGACGGAAAACGTCTGCCGGCGATCTATCGTCATCGACAGTCTGGGAGGAAGAACGACGATGCGTAAACTGATTTTGGCCGCCGCGGTGGCTCTGCTGCCGGGACTCGGTAGTTCAGCATTCGCGCAAGAGACCATCAAACTCGGTTATATCGACCCGCTATCTGGCGGTGGCGCCAGCGTCGGCGAAGGCGGACTTAAGACGTTCCAGTATCTTGCCGATGAGATCAACGCGAAGGGCGGCATCCTCGGCCATAAGGTCGAAATCATTCCGCTCGACAACAAAACCAATCCGCAAGAGAGCCTGATCCAGGCGCAGAAGGCAATCGACAGCGGCGCTCGCTATATTACCCAAGGTAACGGCTCTGCTGTTGCCGCCGCGCTGGAAGACTTCGTCACCAAGCAGAATTCGCGAAATCCCGGCAAGGAAGTGCTCTACTTCAACTATGCCGCGGTCGATCCGAGCCTGACCAACGACAAGTGCAGCTTCTGGCACTTCCGGTGGGATGCTGGTTCGGACATCAAGATGGAAGCGCTCACCAACTATATGAAGGGCGTTCCCGCCATCAAGAAAGTGTACCTGATCAATCAGGACTATTCGTTCGGTCAGTCGGTCCGCTCAGATGCGCGCAAGATGCTGAATGCCAAGCGGCCTGACGTCGAGATCGTCGGCGATGAACTGCATCCGCTGCTGAAGGTCACGGATTTCTCGCCGTACATTGCCAAGATCAAGGCATCCGGTGCCGATAGCGTCGTGACAGGCAACTGGGGTCAGGACTTCGCGCTGCTGTTGAAGGCCGCCGCCGATGCCGGGCTGAAGGTCAACTGGTACACCTACTACGCCGGTGGCGCCGGTGGTCCGACCGCCATCAAGCAGACCGGGCTGGATCATCAGGTGTTCCAGATCTCCGAAGGTATCCCGAATTCGGGAAATCAGTCGGCGATGGACTTCGAAAAAGCATTCCGCGCCAAGGCCAATATGTCGCTTTGGTATCCCCGCGCGGTCAATCAGATGCGGATGTTCAAGGCCGCTGCCGAAAAGGCCAACTCGATCGATCCGGTCAAGGTTGCGGCGGCGCTCGAAGGCATGGAGTTCGACGTCCTTGACGGCGGCAAGGGAACGATGCGGAAGGACGATCACCAGTTCTTCCAGCCGATCTACATCTCATCGTTTGGCAGCCGGAACGACAAGGAGCCCTTCGACGAGGAAAACACCGGCTGGGGCTGGCGCCCGGTATCCAAGATCGATACCGCCCAGACCACCGTTCCGACGACCTGCAAGATGAAGCGGCCGTAACGATGACCAACATCCCCGTGCCGGAATGTCCGGTGCGGGGATCTCCTCCGCAGCCAGGGCTGCGGCAGATTTGCTGAATGTCTCTATCTTTCGATCGTGTCGAACAGGTAGGCGACCCTGAACAACCAGCGAGCGTGTTGTGCTTGAGCTGATCGTGATTTCGACTCTCAATGGTGTGCTGTTCGGCATGCTGCTGTTCCTGCTGTCGAGCGGCCTCACGGTTATCTTCAGCATGATGGGTGTGCTCAACTTTGCGCATGCCAGCTTCTACATGTTGGGAGCGTTTTTCGGATATCAGCTGACACGATGGATCGGCTTCTGGCCGGCTTTGATCATCGCGCCTCTGCTGGTGGGAGTCGTCGGCATGGCGGTCGAACGCTACGGCCTGCGCGCAACGCACAAGCATGGCCACGTCGCCGAATTGCTCCTGACGTTCGGACTCGCTTTTGCGATCGAGGAAATCGTATCGATGATCTGGGGTAAAAGCCCGATGGATTATCGGGTGCCGGCACTCCTCGACTTCCCGGCTTTCACGATCTTCTCCACCAACTATCCCGCCTACAAACTCTTCATGTTGACGGTGTCGGTTCTGATCTTCCTGGCGCTGTTGGTCGTGCTGAAGCGCACGCGTATCGGCCTCATCGTGCAGGCGGCGCTGACGCACCCCAATATGGTCGCGCATCTGGGGCACAATGTCGGACGCATCTTCATGCTCGTGTTCGGCGTCGGCAGTGCACTCGCGGGAGTGGCCGGAGTGATTGCTGGCCCGGCGTTGGTCACGCAGTCGGACATGGCGGCGTTGCTCGGTCCGATTCTCTTCGTCGTTATCGTGTTCGGCGGGCTCGGCTCGTTGCCGGGCGCGTTCATCGCGTCGCTGGTGATCGGTTTGGTGCAGACCTTTGCGGTTGCCTTGAACGGCTCGCTGGCCAGTGCGTTCGGGCCGCTCGATCCGTCGCTCGGCCCATCGGTCCTGTCCGATATCTGGAATGTCACGATCGCGCAGATCGCACCGATCCTGCCGTATGTCCTCCTTGTGCTGATATTGATTGTCCGCCCTCTGGGTCTGATGGGGACTCGCGAAACATGAGCGATACCGCGACCTCAGCTGTCGATATCAAAGCCCAATCCCGCGGCCAAAATCTGCGTTTCTATGGGATCTGGGTGATCGCCGCGATTGTGCTCATCGTGCTTCCGATGATCTTTTCATCAGGCGGATCGCTCACATCCTTTAGTCTGATCGGTATCTCGATCATCTTTGCCTTGTCGTACAACATTCTGCTGGGGCAGACCGGCCTGCTGTCGTTCGGACACGCGGTGCATTACGGTCTCGGCGGGTTCCTCGCGATCCACGCAATGAATGCCGTGATCGCACGGGGGTGGTCCATACCCCTGCCGTTGATTCCGTTGGTCGGAGGGGTAGGCGGGTTGGCCATCGCGATCGTGGTTGGCTGGGTGATCACCAAGCGCGCCGGCACCGTCTTCGCCATGATCTCGCTCGGGATCGGCGAGCTGGTTGCATCATCATCTCTGATATTGCGAAGCGTGTTCGGCGGAGAGTCCGGCGTCACCACGAATCGTACCGACCTGCCGCAGGTCTTTGGTTGGAATTTCGGACCGCAGATCCAGATCTACTACCTCATCGCATTCTGGCTGATGATTTCAGCCATCGCGATGTACGCGCTGACACGGACGCCACTTGGCCGGATCTGCAATGCGGTTCGCGACAATCCGGAGCGCGTCGAATTCATCGGTTACGACCCTCATGTCGTGCGCTATCTCGCTTACTGTTTCGCCGGTTTCTTCGCCGGTATTGCCGGGGGTCTGTCGGCGATCAACTTCGAGATCGCCAATTCGGCCTATCTCGGCGCGGTGCAATCCGGCATCGTATTGTTTGCGACGTTCATCGGCGGCACGGCCTATTTCTTTGGCCCGATCCTCGGCGCCATTCTGGTGACGTATCTTCAACTCGGGCTGACGAGTGTCACCACGGTCTGGCAGCTCTATTTCGGCGTCATTTTCATCGGCATTGTGATGTTTGCGCCAGGCGGGATCGCTGGGCTGCTGATGATGCATCGCCCGCTGGTTCGGGCCGGTTCGCTCGGTTTGATGATCCCGGCCTATCTGATCGCGCTGGTCCCAACGGTGGCTCTGGCCTGTGGTGTCATTCTCGCCATCGAAATCATTGCCCGCCAGCATCTGCCGGCCGATGCTCAGATTATCAATCTGCTCGGCATACCGTTTAGTGCCACCAGTCCAGCAACCTGGCTCACGTCGGTGATCCTGATCGTAGGTGGTTATTTTGTTGCCCGTCTGACCTGGCAACGAATTGCCGATGCATGGGATCGTGCCACCACGATCGCCCGAGATCGGGGGTATCTGGCATGAGCGCAGCCATTGAAGTTCAAGCGGTTGAAAAACGTTTCGGCAACGTTCGCATCATTCAGGATCTGAACCTGAGCGTTGCAAAGGGTGAGCGCCACGCGGTCATCGGTCCCAACGGGGCGGGCAAATCCACCACCTTCAATCTCATCAGCGGCCATATTGCACCGACATCCGGCGAAATCCGACTGAACGGCGAGGTGATCTCCGGGCTGCGTCCGTTCGAAATCAATCGGCGCGGGCTGTCACGCTCGTTCCAGGTCACCAACGTCTTCGCGCGCATGACGGTCTGGGAAAATGTCCGTTGCGCCGTGTTATGGGCGACCGGCCATCGCTATGCGTTCTGGAAGAACGTCGACGAACTGCCGGAGGTGCGGCGGCGGACCGCCGAAATCCTCGAGGATATTCACCTGTTCCATCGTCGTGACATTCCAGCCGGTCTGCTGACTTATGCCGAGCAGCGTGAACTGGAAATCGGCATCACGATTGCGGGAGGAGCCGACGTTATCCTGCTGGACGAGCCGACCGCGGGCATGAGCCACGCCGAAACCGAACGCGCCGTGGCATTGATCCGTCGTCTCACCGAAGGGCGTACCCTGGTGATCGTCGAACACGACATGAGTGTCGTTTTCGGCCTTGCGGATCGGATTTCGGTTCTCGTGTACGGGCGCGTCATTGCGTCGGGCACGCCTGAGGAAATTCGAGGCAATCCGAAGGTCAAGGAAGCCTATCTCGGCGAGGAGGCTCACTGATGCTCGAGGTCCAGGATCTTCATGCGTACTATGGCAAGAGCCATATCCTGCAGGGCGTGGATATGCATATTGCGGCCGGCGAAGTCGTCAGCCTGCTTGGGCGCAATGGCGTTGGTCGTTCCACCACCGTCAAGGCGATCATGGGAGAAGTGCCGCCGCACGGCACGATCCGCTTCAAAGGACAGGATATTGCAGGCCTGCCGAGTTACAAGATCGCCCATCTCGGTCTGGGTTACGTGCCGGAACATCGCGATATCTTTCCCGGCCTCACGGTGCGGCAGAATCTCCTGCTCGGTATCAAGGATACCCGGCGTCCCGGCAAATGGCGGCTCGATGACATGCTCGGCATGTTTCCCAATCTCGCGGCGCGGGCGGATACGCCCGCGGGGGTGCTGTCCGGCGGCGAGAAACAGATGTTGACGACCTGCCGAACGCTGATGGGCGATCCTGAACTCATCATGATCGACGAGCCGACCGAGGGGTTGGCACCGTTGATCGTGCAGCAGGTCGGCGATCTAATTGCGCACATCGCCAAGGCAGGCGTCGCCATCCTGTTGGTTGAGCAAAAACTTTCGATCGCGCTACGGATTTCACATCGCGTTTATGTCATGGGCCATGGCCGCATCGTCTTTGAGGGTACGCCCGGCGAGATCAAGACAAACGAGACGGTTCGTCGGGAGTGGCTCGAAGTCTGAGAGCCAATGCGCGTTGTCGTCTGCGGTAGATCGGGCCAGACATTCCCCGGTGCAACGGTCCAGACCTGCTCTTGAGCTGAATTAGATCGCTTATGAACCCGGCAATTTTCGATACGGCTTCGGGGAGGGTAGTTTCGTGCTGTAGCTTGCCCTATTGCAGTGCGTTGAAGTGCTGCGAGAACTCTGCTGCTGAGCTGTCCTGCGCCTGGACATCTACATCGCCATTACCCTTGGCGATATACGTGAAGGATATCGCGGGATCTTCGCTCATTGAGATACCCGTATCGAGGTCGAATGCCTTGATGCCTCCGACATTCACCGATAGCCGCTCGAGATAGCGCGCCGGCGTGTAATCGCCGGTGGTCGGATTCTGTTGCATGCCGCTGAAGTTCGGATGACTGATGAGGAGTTGGGTCGGTACCAGCGAGGCATCGGCTGAGCGCTCGCGACGCAGCTGCATCTTGCCGATGCGGGCCATGACATCGGCGGATGCCGTCGCACTCGGAGCCGAGCAGCCTCCGGCGGCCTTCACATAACGTGCGACTGCGTGAAGCTTGCCATCGTCGGTTTCGGCGACCGCGTGTACAAGAGTAAACTCGTTGATGCGCACGCGCATCTTCAGTGCGTCCGGTGCGAAGGCTGGCCCTAGACGGAAAGTGCCTGCCAGCGGACTTGGGTTGTTATCGATTACGACCGACACGGCAACCACTTTGCGATTGCCGATCAATTCGACCGTGATCGGCACCAGCGCCGCATTCATCGTGGTTTCCGGTGTTGTCAATTTGAGAATGCCGCTGCCGTCCTCGATGGGACGTTCGCCGAAGATCGCCGCTGCAACATCGCGCCAGCGTTCCGCAGCTTCAGCGGCATCATCGCTGGCCATTGCTTGCGGCGTATTGGCGAAGACGATCAATGCAGCTGCGATCAGCAATCTCTTCATTGAGTGAACTCCACGTTGCGGTGCTTGGCGTCGTCGAACGTAGAAAAGCCAAGATAGCTGATTTCGGGATACAAAGCATTCATTGTACGCCGGGACCTTCCGGTGTTGCGGTTTCGGTCTGCAGGCCGGCCGCCTGCCACGCCTCGACCCCATCAGGGTACCAGTAGATATGTCGATAACCTTCGGCGATTGCGCGCTTGGCGGCGTTCCAGCTGGCCCAGCAATCAACGCGGCAGTAAAACACGATAGCCTTGCGATGATCCTGATGTGTCAGTTCATTCAGCCGCGTGCGAAAATAGTCGGTCATCGCAGCCGAGATGACGCCGGAGCCAGCACCGGGAATCCAGACGCTTCGCGGAATGTTGCGATGTGGCGGCGGTAGCCAAGGCGACGTCTGTTCCAACGGACGTCGCGGGGCAGGAACGACATCGATCAGCACCGGATTGTCGCGCTGGATGAGCTCTGTGAGCTGATGTGTCGCGATGACTGTGCCGCCGGCAATGGTTGCCGGAACCTTGCCATTCATTGCACCTTGCCAATAGCTATCGGGCTCCGGCAGCGCATCGTCATTTGCGAGAGCGGTCGTCGCGTAAGCGAATGCCGACAGCACGATCAGACCAATTCCGATCCGCCGGAGGGCTATGGTGCCAAGCATTACTCCCATTCCAGCCGCCGATAGGCTTCGATTACATTGCGGCCGTGATAAGCATCGAACAGTTGCCAGTTATTGCGCTCCGATTGTCCGACCGAGGCTGCAGCATCCTCGATGGGAATATTCTTGGCGATTGCAATTCGTGTCTCGTCGAGCAGCACGCGCAGATACCTGGACTGCGCCGCCTCTGCGTCGGACCAGCCGACAAGCGGTGGACCGTGCCCCGGCACGGCACTGGCGATATTCATTGCGCGAAGTTTCGCCGTTTCCGCAAGCCAGCCCTTGAGATCGCCATCGAGCACGGGGATTCGTTCGACGAACAGCAGATCGCCGGCGAGAAGAATGCCAGATTGTTTGTCCATGACGCTGAGATCGCAAACAGTATGTGCCGGTTTGTGCGCGGTCAGAATCAGACCGCGATCACCCACATCCAGCTCGGTTCGATCTCGAATGAGGAGCGTCGGGACAACAGCGCTTTCTGCGTCTCCCTTGCCAAGGATTCGTTCCAATCCTTGCCGATAGAAGTCGCCGCGAGCAGCGAGTTGTCCGGGAAGGTCGATGTGCCCGACGAAGGTTGGCTCATCCTTCTTGAACGCTGCCGCGCCAAAGATGTGATCGGGGTGAACATGTGACAGGATGACATAGCGGATCGGCAGCGCTGTTACCGCGCGGATCGCGAGGCGCAAACTGATGCCGTCGTAGAGACTGCCGCCCGGGTCGATCACCGCGACCGCATCGCGGCCAACGATGAAACTCAGGTTGGCGATGGCATCGCGATTTGTCGCCGTGACATCTTCATGCAGTCCACGCCGGACATGAATGGCGGGGCCAACCTCGACGGTTGCGGCAGGCCCAGGCGCGTCGCCGGCAGCTTCTGCCCGCAACAGGCTTGGCAGGCAGCAAAAACAAGCGCTGCCGAATAAAACGTTCCTGCGAGACAGAAGATTGTCGTATGCCAATGCATCATCCTCGTGTTCGCGATTTTAGCGGTGAGGCATAAAGACGTCACCGTGGCCGGTAACGTGCGCGGGCGTACTTTGGTAGTAGGTTCGCAAGCGGCGAGTTCGCTCGCTTAAGCTCGAAATTCGGCGAGTAGCCGATTGAGTCTCGGACTGGAAGGTCTATCGAAGCGAACGCGCGACGGATCAGCTAAATGAATCAGGTCCAGGTCTGGTCGTGCGGGTAAAATAGATGAATGCCACTGTCCCGACAGCGAGCGTAGCGGCCATGAACAGCATGACGGCAGGCAATCCCCATTTCGCAGCGATCGGATCAGTTGCTGATTGCATCACGGCGGTGCCGAGAAAAAGCGAAAGATTGACTGCGGAGAGCGCCTTGCCGGTATTTTCGACCGTCACCACCTGCCGCGCCATCGCAAAAATCAGTGGTTGCGACGATATGACAAGTCCGAGAGTGACCAGCAGGACACTGTCATATCGTACCGGCATCTGGCTTAAGCCGAACGCATTCGCGATGGCGTAGCCCGGAGCGCCAGCCGCGATCAGCAGCAGTATTGCCGCCGCGCTAAGGTGTGACGCGGCGACGAGTTCACGCCGGCGCCCCAATTTGCGATCGAGTGCACCGGCCAGGAACGGCCCGCCGATCAAAGCCAGCGTAAACAGGAAGAGGATGTTTCCCGCGTCCAGCCGCGACAGGCCCTTGATGTCCATCAGCCAAGGTCCAGCCCACAGGCCGCGGAGCACGAGGACAACGGCGATCGAGACGAAAGCGATGGCAATGATGCCGCGCAACGAGGGCGCCGCCGCTAACCGAACAACCTCGATCATTTCGCGCAGAGGGGCGGAAATCTTCGGTGCCTGTGGGCGGTCAGCCGGAACATATATCATGACGGCGAAGCCGATTGCGCAGCTCAGAACGGCAGCAATCCAGAATCCCGCGCGCCAACCAAAATAATCGACGACCCAGGCCAGCGGACTTGCGGACAGCAACATGCCCGAGTTGCCGAGCGACAGGATGATGCCGGACCACAGCCCGAACTTGACCGGCGAGAGCCGGCGCGCCGCTAAGGTCATGGGACACATCAGCATACCGGATGTCGCTACGCCGAGAAGAATTTGCGCCGCAAGGAAGCTGAGCGGGCCAGAGGAGAGTGCCGCGAAGATCGAGCCTGCCAGTGTCCCGATAAAAAGCGTGATTGCGACAGCGCGGACCGAGAACCGATCCAGTGCGGCGCCGATCGGAAGTTGGCATACTGCAAATGCGAGGTGATAGGCAGCGGTCAACGATGCAATGTCGTGCGAATTCGAGTGCAGGTCCGGTGCCATGACGTCGACGGCCACGGCGGGAAGGGTGCGCACCAGATTGGACAGCATGTGGCCGCAGGCAAGAATCACCAAAGGAACGATCAGCAGGGTGCCAAGGTCTGTGGTGTTCCGCCGAGTATCATGCACTTTCGAAGTCTCGCTTTGGTCTGCGGTCGGTGCACCGGGCAACATTCGCCCTTGAAGAATGCTTAGATTCAAAAAGCGATCCCGCACAACGAGAGGCGTTACGCTGATATGCCGGTGTCCGCAATACTCAGTGCGCGAGGAATGCAGGACATCGATTCAATGCATGGCTGCTATCGCAGCATTGACCAGCGAACCAGTCTGGCGGGATTCTCAGGTGGCGCTGCAATTTCGCTTGAAACCGTGATCGACAGGCATGAATGTCGGTGTCATCGGGCCGCTATCCAAGCATCGTTATGCGAGGTCGTCTTGAAGGCAGTTTATTCCGAGCGCCACCGCAGTCACGATCCGCAATTCTTTCTCGTGCGCGGCGTGGTGACACGCACCACCGAGCAACCGGAGCGGGCTGACCGGCTGCTTAAGGGGCTTGCCATGGGCCGGCACGAGTTGCTTGAGCCGACAGTCTTTGGCCAGGCGCCGCGTGCCCGCGTCCACAGTCCGGATTATCTCAGCTTTCTCGCCGAGGCGTGGGATGCTTGGGTTGCGCTTGGCGATTCCGGTCCGGAGATGATCGCCAACATCCACCCGGTCCGCAACGCGGCGACGTATCCGACGCATATCGTCGGCAAGCTCGGTTGGCACACGGTTGATACGGCATGTCCGATCGGTCCGGGAACCTGGGCGGGTGCCTGCGTGGCGACCGATGTGGCGACGACCGCGGCGCAAATTATCATCGACGGCGAACGGGCCTGCTACGCGCTGTGCCGCCCGCCCGGCCATCATGCCTACCGCGATCTGGCCAGCGGCTTTTGCTTTCTCAATAACTCGGCGATTGCCGCGGCGCACCTGCGGCTGGCGCATGAGCGTGTAGCGATCCTCGATGTCGACGTTCATCACGGCAACGGTACGCAAGGTATTTTCTATGAACGTCCCGATGTGCTGACGATCTCGATCCATGCCGATCCCGCGAATTACTACCCCTTCGTCTGGGGATACGCACACGAGCGTGGCGCTGGCGCGGGTCTCGGCGCAAATCTCAACATTCCGTTGCCGCTTGGCACCGGTGATGACGGTTACATGCAGGCGCTTGCGAAGGCGAAAACCATGCTCGATGCGTTTGCGCCAACCGCATTGGTTGTTGCGCTAGGCCTCGACGCTTCAGAGCATGATCCGCTCGCCGGTCTCGCCGTCACCACTGACGGCTTTCGCCGCATCGGTGCAGCTATCGCTGCGTTAGGTCTTCCCACCGTGTTCGTTCAGGAAGGCGGCTATCTTTCGGATGTTCTGGGCATCAACCTTGCCGCCGTGCTCGGTGGTTTCGAACAGACCTGCTAGCCGACTGAATTGCCAGACGCAGCGACAGGGCTGGGCACGACAGGGGCTCGCTGACGGCCCGTCGTAGAATTGTTGTTCCGCCTCCGTCGCCGGCGTGCGTTACCAGTCTGCTTGGAAATAATTTTTCACGGCAATGTGTCGAGCGATAGGCACAGCAATCTCTGTGCTGTGAAAACGAGCATCCAGAGCATGGAATGTCCCGAAGCGATCCATTGTCGAAACATTAATCTATTTGCTTTTTCGAGCAGAAAAATTGCATTAAGGCGGCAATATCATTCGCTTCTCTGCGGCCTGCAAGCGATGCAATTCCTGTCTGGCGGCGACGCCGCTCGACGAAATTTGGACGGCGCCGATGCGGATTGAGGCCGAGCAAAGAGCGCTACGCCAGCGCCGGGATGCAACGCGATGACGAAACTGGAATTCTCGGGCCCGGGTCTGAGCAACGATCAATGGGAACGGATCAACGGCCTCGCGGTCTCGCTCAAGCCCGGCCAGGGACTGTGGCTGAGCGGATACTTTGCAGGGCTCGACTACAATGCGCGGGCGCTCGGGGGATTTGACGATCTCGCGTTATTGACGCGTGCGCGTGAGGACGCACCGCCGATCGTCGCCGCAACGACGCGGACGCTGACCATCCTGTTCGGAACGGAAACCGGCAACAGCAAAGGACTGGCCAAGGCGCTGGCGGAAGCGGCGCAGCAGCAGGGCATCGTGTCGGTCGTTGCCGACATGTCGGATTACAAGACGCGCAAGCTGAAGGAAGAGCAGGATTTGCTGGTGATCACCAGCACGCACGGCGAGGGCGATCCGCCGCAATCGGCCGTAGCATTCTTTGAATTTCTTGAGGGTCGCAAGGCGCCTAAATTGCCTGATGTGCGGTTTGCGGTGCTGGCGCTGGGCGACTCCACCTACGAGCGCTACTGCGAAGGCGGCAAGCGGATCGATCGTCGGCTCGAAGAACTCGGCGCGACCCGGCTTGAAGCGCGGGTCGATTGCGACGTCGATTATGAAGATGCAGCTGCTGCCTGGATCGCGGCTGTCGTTGCCAGGCTGGCGCCGAAAGCTGCGCAGCAATCTTCGGCGTCTCGCGGAGTGGAGATCGCGGGGCAAGGCGCAACGCTTGCACCTTCGACGCCGGCTTTCGACAAGCAGCATCCGTTCACAGCGACGATCATTGAAAATCTGGTGCTCACCGGTCGCGGATCGAGCAAGGAGACGCGCCATATCGAACTGTCGCTCGAAGGGTCCGGCTTGACCTATGAGCCAGGTGACGCGCTCGGCATCGTGCCGCACAACGATCCCGTGCTGGTCGAGCAATTGCTGGAAGGTCTGTCGTTGCCCGCTGACGCGAGCGTGACAGCCCGGAAGCAAACGCTTCCACTGCACGAGGCCTTGTCGTCGGCTTTCGAGATTACCTCGGCGACGCCACGCTTCATCGATCATTGGGCCGAACTGAGCGGCGCTGCAGAACTGCAGCAGCTGCGTGGCGCTGAGCAGGCTGAGGCACGCGCAGCGTTCATGCGCGACAATCATGTCATCGATATCGTTCGCCGGTTTCCGGTGAAGGGACTCCATGCGGAAAGTTTCGTCAAGGGATTGCGGCCGCTGCAGCCGCGGCTCTATTCGATTTCGTCGAGCCTCGCCGCAGCGTCGGACGAAGCGCACCTCACCGTCAGCACTGTTCGCTATGAGTTGAACGGGCAACAGCGCGCTGGCGTTACGTCCAGTCACCTTGCGACGCGCGCCGAGGTCGATGCGACGTTGCCGGTCTATATTCAGGCCAATACGCACTTCCGCTTGCCACACGATGATGCGCCGATCATCATGATCGGTGCAGGCACCGGCGTTGCGCCGTATCGCGCATTCGTGCAGGAGCGCGAAGCGCGGGGCGCCAAAGGAAAATCGTGGCTGGTTTTCGGTGAGCGTAACTTCCGCAGCGATTTCCTCTATCAGGTCGAATGGCAGAGCTATCTCAAGGATGGCGTTCTGAGCCGGATGGATGTCGCGTTCTCCCGCGACCGGACGCCGAAAGCCTATGTGCAGGATCGTCTGCGGCAAAGCGGACGAGACGTCTATGCCTGGCTGGAAGAGGGCGCGCACATTTATGTCTGCGGCGATGCGGCCCGTCTGGCGCCGGACGTCCATGCCGCATTGACGGATATCGTTGCCGAGCAGGGTGGTCTCGATGTTGTCGCCGCCGGTGAGTATCTCGCCAATCTGCAACGCAACCACCGCTATCAGCGCGACGTATACTGAGGTTTACGACCATGACGACGACCATCGCGCCCGATCGCAGCCGGGACGTTTCGCAGCCGCTCGACAAACTTGGACCGGATGAGACGCTGAAAGCCAACAGCAACCAGTTGCGCGGCACGATCACCAAGAGTCTGTTCGACCCGATCACCGGGGCCGTCACCACCAGCGATACCAAGCTGATGAAGTTTCACGGCATCTATCAGCAGGATGACCGCGATATCCGTGACGAGCGCCGCCGTCAGAAGCTGGAGCCGGCCTTCACCTTCATGGCGCGCGTCCGCTTGCCCGGTGGTGTGCTCAGCCCATCGCAGTGGCTCAAGCTTGATAAACTGGGGCGCGCGCATGGCGGCGAGACGCTGCGGCTGACGACGCGGCAGACCTTCCAGTTCCATCGGGTCGTCAAGGAAGATCTGCAGGCATTGATGCAGGGGTTGCGAGACGTGGTGCTGGATACGCGCGCGGCGTGCGGCGACGACACCCGCGGCGTGATGTGCTCGATCAATCCACAGCTCTCGAAGATTCATGCTGAGGTCTACGCGCTGGCGAAACAAGCCAGCGATCACGCCATTCCCAAGACCGGGGCTTACAACGAAATCTGGTACGGAGAAGAACGCGGCAAGATATCCGAGCCGGAGGAGCCGTTTTACGGGCGCACCTATATGCCCCGTAAGTTCAAGATCGGCTTCGTCATCCCGCCCAGCAACGATATCGACGTCTACGCCCAGGATCTCGGCTTCATCGCTATCGTCGTGCGCGGCAAGCTCAAGGGCTTCAACGTCGCAATTGGTGGCGGGATGGGCCGCACCGATCAGGCGCCGCAGACCTATCCGCGGCTCGCCGATGTCATCGGCTTCATCAAGGTGGAGCAACTGACTGCCGCCATCGATGCGGTGATGTCGGTGCAACGCGACTATGGCGACCGCGTCGATCGACTTCATGCACGGTTCAAATACACCGTCGACGACAAGGGACTGGACTGGATCAAGGCAGAGATCGAGAGCCGGCTTGGAACACCGCTGGCGCCGGCGCAACCTTTCAAATTCACCTCGAATGGCGATGTGTTCGGCTGGGTGAAGGGCGACGATGGCCGCGAGCACTACACCATGTTCATTGAAAATGGCCGTGTCATCAACACGCCGGCGCTGCCGATGATGGATGGCTTGCGCGCCATCGCACGGGTCCATATCGGAACCTTCCGTATCACGCCAAACCAGAGCCTGACGATCGCCGATGTCGCGCCTGCCGCGCGCCCGGATATCGAACGGCTGATCCGCGAATATGGCCTCGACGGTCAGAATAAGCGGAGTGCCTTGCGGCTGAATTCGATGGCTTGCGTCGCGCTGCCGACCTGCGGTCTGGCCATGGCCGAGAGTGAGCGCTATCTGCCCACATTGATCTCCAAGATCGAGCCGATCCTCGCGGCCAATGGGCTGACCGACGAGCCGATCACGCTCCGCATGACCGGATGCCCCAACGGTTGCGCGCGGCCATACGTCGCCGAGATTGCGCTGACCGGCCGCGCACCCGGAAAGTATAATCTCTATTTCGGTGGCGGGTTTCACGGTCAACGCTTGAACAAGATGTATCTCGAAAATGTCGGCGAGGCGGCCATCCTCAATGCGTTGGAGGAAATCCTGGGGCGCTATGCCCGGGAGCGTCAGGCGGGAGAACGGTTTGGCGATTTCGCGATCCGCGCCGGCTATGTTGCCGAGGTCAAGGAAGGCCGGCATTTTAACGATTGACCGCCGGCATTTCTGACCGTTTCGGTTCCTTTTTGCGGGGAAAGCCTCTAAACCTGCGCCGGCGACGGCGCCGCCACCCGGGCGGCGACCGGAGCAATGGTCAATGCGACCGTTTGCGCAGGATTTGAATTGCTATGCCCAAACCCAAGGATCCCCACACCATCGCGGTCGCGAATGGCATCGCAACGGACAAGACATTCCGTGCGGTGACGCCGCCAATCTATCTGTCCAGCACGTTCGCCTTCGACGGTTACGAGAAGAGCGGTGCGTACGAATACACCCGCACCGCCAATCCGAGCCGCGACATGCTGGCGGATACGCTTGCGAAGCTGGAAGGCGGAGCAGGCGCTGCCGTGGTGTGTTCCGGCATGGCCGCAGTCGATGTCGTGCTGGCGCAGGTCAGCAAAGGCGGGCTCGTTGTTGCGCCGCATGATTGTTATGGCGGCACCTATCGCTTGCTGGAAACACGGCAACGCTCCGGTCAGATCGATCTGGTTTTTGTCGATCAGGGTGACAAGACGGCACTGTCAGCGGCTCTTGCGCGTTCGCCGGCGCTGGTGCTGATCGAAACGCCGAGCAATCCATTGATGCGCGTGGTGGATATCAAGGCGATCGCGACACAGGCCAAGAAGGCTGGCGCCAAGGTAGCGGTCGATAACACCTTCCTGTCGCCAGCGTTGCAGCGCCCGATCGCGCTGGGGGCCGATTTTGTCATTCACTCCACCACCAAGTATCTCAACGGCCACTCCGATGTCGTTGGCGGCGCGGTGATCGCCGCTGCCGCAGCCGATGCCGAAGCCATTGCCGAATGGGTCAACATCGTTGGCGTGACTGGCGCACCGTTCGATGCTTACCTGACCCTTCGCGGTCTGCGTACGCTGTTTGCGCGCATCGAGCGGCAGCAGGCGAATGCGGTTTCCATCGCCGACTTCCTGCAAAACCACAAGCTGGTCCGCGTGGTGCATTACCCTGGTTTGCCATCGCATCCGGGCTATGCGATCGCGCGAGCCCAACAGGCTGGGTCCGGCGCGATGTTGAGCTTCGAATTGGCCGGTGACACCGAAGCCGTGCGGGCTTTTGTCGAGGCGATCGAAGTATTCACGCTGGCGGAGTCGCTTGGCGGCGTGGAAAGCCTCATCGCGCATCCGGCAACCATGACCCATGCCAAGATGGGCGTCGAGGCGCGCCGTGTGGCCGGCATCAGCGACAGTCTGTTGCGCCTCTCCGTTGGACTCGAGGCAGAGAGCGATCTGTTGGCCGGGCTCGAAGCGGGCTTCACGGCCATATCCAATCGGCGCTAGACTCGTCGCGGAATCGAACGAGACGGAAGCGACTGCTTGGCCTGAGCAGCGCGGACGGTCGGGATCAAATTCATGGATGTCGAACTCGCCCGGACGTTTCTCGAAATCGTCGCCACGCGCAGCTTCGTTCGATCGGCCGAACATCTCAACGTGAGCCAGACGACAGTGAGCGCACGCATTCGTTCGCTCGAAGAACGGCTCGGCCGTCCGCTGTTTTTCCGCAACAAGAACGGGGCGACACTGACGCCGGCCGGCGAGCAGTTTTTGCGCTACGCACCGATGTTCGTGCAACTCTGGGAGCGAGCCCGGCATCAGGTCGCGGTGCCTTCCGGCAGCCGTGCCATTCTCGCCATCGGCGGCGAGCTCAGTCTGTGGCAGCCTTGGCTGCCGAACTGGCTGCGGTGGATGCGGCGGACGGCGCCTGATATCGCGTTGCGGGTCCAGGTCGGTTTGCCCGACGGCTTGAGCGGTCAGGTGGCCGATGGCGTGCTCGATATCGCTGTGATGTACGCTCCGCAACAGCGCCCCGGCTCGCGTGTCGAATTGTTACTCGAGGAAAAGCTGGTGTTGGTTTCGACCGATCCCAGCGCGCAACCGTCCAATCCGCCCGGTTATGTCTATGTCGATTGGGGCCAGGACTTTGCGTTGCATCACGGCCTGAGCTTCCCGGACGCGATGAATCCCGGCCTCGCCATCGGCCACGGGCCGCTGGCGCTCGACTTCATCCTTGAAGTCGGTGGCTCGGGCTATTTCCGTCAGCGTTCCATCGCGGCCCATCTGGCGAGCGGGAAGTTGCACCTGGTGCCGGGAGCGCCGAGCTTTTTCCATCCCATTTACGCCGTGTGCTCGTCGCAAGCGGACGAGGCGCTGATTGGATTGGCGCTGGAGGGCCTTCGCGCGGTCGCGGCGGCGGATCACAACGGGTAGCCATGGCCGTCAAGGTCGCGAAACGGTGAGAATGTCAATTCGCCCGGGTTCTTGACGAAGGTCGGCTGTTTGTCTCAAACATCTACCATGAACCAATTTCATGGCGTTTTCCCTTATCTTGTTTCGCCTGTTGATCCGGCCGGAAACGTTCGCACCGACGTGCTGGGTCGGCTCTGCGATGATCTCATCGAATCCGGCGTACATGGATTGACACCGCTCGGCTCGACCGGCGAGTTTGCCTATCTCAACCAACGGCAGCGGACTGCAGTGGCGCAGGCGACGATCGAGGCCGCGCAACGGCGCGTGCCGGTGATCGTCGGTGTCAGCTCGACGTCGACGGCGGATGCGGTCGAGCAGGCGCGCTCCTATCAGCGTCTCGGCGCCGATGGGATCCTGGCTATCCTGGAGGCATATTTCCCGCTCAAGGATGCGCAGATCGAATCGTACTTCCGCGCCATCGCTGACGCCGTCGATATTCCGGTGGTCATATACACCAACCCGCAATTCCAGCGCGCGGACTTGACGCTCGATGTCATTACCCGGCTCGCGCAGCATCCGCGCATCGGCTACATCAAGGATGCGTCGACCAATACCGGCCGCCTGCTATCGATCATCAACCGCTGCGGCGATCGCATGAGCGTCTTTTCGGCGTCGGCGCATATTCCGGCAGCGGTGATGCTAATCGGCGGCGTCGGCTGGATGGCCGGTCCGGCTTGCGTTGCGCCCCGGCAAAGCGTCGCGCTTTATGACCTCTGCAAGGCGGGACGCTGGGACGAGGCGCTTACCTTGCAGCGTCGATTGTGGCGGCTCAATGAAGCCTTTGCGCGTTTCAATCTCGCCGCGTGCATCAAGGCCGGTCTCGCCATGCAAGGCTACAATGTCGGCGATCCGATCGCACCGCAAGCCGCATTGACGCTCGACGAGCGCAAGGTTGTCGAGGCGATCTTGCAGGAGGTTGGCGAGGTTTCGTAGTCCCGCTGTCATCGCATAGTCGTCAAAGCCAAATTCTGCCAAACAAATTGCTGAAGGAAGTTTCATGAATATCCTACCGAGCAATCTGCGCTTCGGCGCCGGACAGCCCGTCAAGCGTCTCGAAGATCAGCGCCTGGTGACGGGACGTGGCAGATACATCGACGACAAGCCGGCCGACGGTGCGTTGTGGCTGGTGCTGTTGCGTTCGCCGCATGCCCACGCGCGCATTCGCGCCATCGACACCGAAGCTGCGCGCGCGATGCCCGGCGTAGCCGCAGTGTTCACCGGTGCCGATCTCGTTGCGGATGATATCGGTACGCTTCCGACGCTGGCGATATTCAAGCGGCCCGACGGGGCCGACATGAATGTCCCGCCACGCCGGCTGTTGGCGCACGACGTCGTCCGCTTCGCTGGCGAAGCTGTCGCCGCTGTGATTGCGCCGACGCAGTCTGCGGCACAGGCCGCGGCCGAAGCTATCGCGGTAGACTATGAGGTGTTGCCGTCGGTGACCGATCCCGTTGCCGCCGTTGCGCCCGGTGCGCCTGTCGTGTGGTCCGGCGCGCCGGACAACATCGCCGCTGCGATGAACTATGGCGATGCCGCCGCGGTTGAAAAGGCGTTTGCTGCTGCCAAGCATGTTGTTTCGCTCGATGTCGCCAGCCAACGGCTGGTGCCATCGGCCATGGAGCCGCGCAGCACGATTGCCGAAATCGAAAAGGCGACCGGCCGCCTGATCCTGCATGTGCAATCGCAGACCCCGACATCGACGCGCGACCTGCTTGCCGAGGCTATCCTCAAGCGCCCCAAGGAAAGCATTCAAGTTCGCGTTGGCGATCTCGGAGGCGGCTTCGGGCAGAAGACCAGTCTTTATCCGGAGGACGGTATCGTTGCCTATGCCGCTGCCAAGCTCGGCCGCAAGGTGCGCTGGCGCGGTGAACGCACCGATGAATTCGTCGGCGGCACGCATGGCCGCGACCTGACTTCGACGGCCGAATTCGCATTGAACGAAAAGGGTCGCGTCCTGGCGTTTCGTGTCCGCTCGATCGGCGGCACCGGCGCGTATCTGAGCGGCACCGGTGCGATCATCCCGCTGGTGCTCGGTCCGTTCGTGGCTACCGGTGTCTACGATCTGCCGTTGATCCACTTCGACATCAAGGCGGTGATGACCAACACCGCGCCGGTCGGCGCTTATCGCGGCGCCGGCCGCCCCGAAGCTGTCTTTGTCGTCGAGCGTCTGATGGATGCTGCGGCACGCCAACTCGGCATGGACCCGCGTGCCATTCGCAAGGTCAACTTCATCAAGCCCAGCCAGCTACCTTACACCAACGCGGCCGGGCAGGTTTACGATAGCGGAGCCTTCGCGCATCTGCTCGACCGTGCGACGGAGCTTGCGGATTGGGATGGCTATGCCGCGCGCAAGAAGGCCGCGAAGAAGAAGGGCCTGCTCTACGGTCGGGGCCTGACCAGCTATATCGAATGGACCGGTGGTCGCGCGCATACCGAGAAGGTCAGCCTTCACGCCACCGCTGAAGGCCGCATTGTGTTGCATTCAGGAACGCAAGCGATGGGGCAGGGCCTCGAGACCAGTTATGCGCAGATGATTTCCGCGTCGCTCGGCGTCGCCATCGACAAGATCGACGTGGTGCAGGGCGACACCGATCTGGCGCAAGGTTTCGGCAGCGTCGGTTCGCGCTCGCTGTTTGTCGGCGGCACGGCGGTTGCCGTGTCCGCGACCGACCTGATCGCCAAAGCGCGCGAGAAAGCCTCGCATGTGCTGGAGACCTCGGTCGAAGACATCGACTACAGCGACGGCTGGCTCACCGTTGTCGGCACCGACCGCCGCGTCTCGCTGTTCGAGATCGCCAAGGACGAGAAGGGCGCCCGCTTGAGCGTCGACAGCACCGGCGAAGTCGATGGCCCGAGCTGGCCGAACGGCGTGCATATCTGCGAGGTCGAGATCGATCCTGAAACCGGCGTCACCAACGTGGTGCGGTATACGACGGTCGACGACGTCGGCGTCGCGGTCAATCCGATGCTGGTCGCCGGTCAGGTTCACGGCGGCGTGGCGCAAGGTATCGGCCAGGCGTTGTATGAAGGCGTGACCTACAGTCCGGAAGGCCAGCTGCTGACTGCGAGCTATCAGGACTATTGCGTCCCGCGTGCCAGCGATCTGCCCCCCATCTCGGTGACGCTGGATGATTCCGCATCCTGCCGAACCAATCCGCTCGGCGCCAAGGGTTGCGGCGAATCCGGCGCGATCGGCGGACCGCCATGCATCGCCAATGGCGTGATGGATGCACTGAGTCCGCTCGGCATCAAGACCATCAATACGCCGCTGTCGCCGATCAAGGTCTGGCAAGCCATTCAGAACGCAGGTTCCTCGGCAGCGTAGTTCGCCGAAATCGGCGGGCGGCAAGTTATACCACCTGTTCGCGAAGCAATTATGCGTGGCTTGCGGCGTGGCAACGGCGCGCAATTGGGATATGGTCGCCACATTGATGCGTGCGCGTCGCCAGATGCGCACTGCAACGCAGCTTTATTGCGATCGTGTGACAGGAGATACCGATGCGTCGCTTTCTGACGATCTTGGCAGCTCTCGCGACATTAAGTCTGACCAATTGCGGGTATAACGTCATCCAGACCAATGACGAGCAGGTGAAATCGAGTTGGTCGGAAGTCGTCAATCAATATCAGCGCCGCGCCGATCTGGTGCCCAATCTCGTCAACTCGGTGAAGGGATTTGCGCAGCAGGAAAAGGATGTCCTGCTTGGTGTGACCAACGCCCGCGCCAAGGTCGGCAGCATTCAGGCCACACCGGAGACGCTCAACGATCCCGGCGCGTTCAACAAGTTCCAGCAGGCACAAGGCGAACTCTCCAGCGCTTTGTCGCGTTTGCTTGTGGTGACGGAGAACTATCCGCAATTGAAATCCGATGCGCTGTTTCGCGATCTGATGTCGCAACTCGAAGGCACCGAGAACCGCATCACCGTGGCGCGCAATCGCTACATCAGGGCGGTGCAGGATTATAACGTGACGGTGCGTTCGTTCCCGTCGAACCTCACCGCCATGCTGTTCGGCTACAAGGAGAAGCCGAACTTCACCGTCGACAACGAGAAGGCGATTTCCACGGCGCCGAAAGTCGACTTCAATCCGACGCCGGCGCCTGCCAAATAGGCCGGGTGCGGGCGTGGCCGCGATCCGCATGGTGACGGCGGCGTTTGTCGCGCTGCTGATGTGCTGGAGCTGGACGGCGGCGGCCGATGTCGCCGTTCCGGCGCTGACCGGCCGCGTCGTCGACCAGACCGCAACACTGACGCCGGACCAGATCGCCTCGCTCGATCAGACCTTGAAGGCGTTCGAGCAGCGCAAGGGCACGCAGATCGCCGTGCTCATCGTGCCGACCACGGAGCCGGAAAGCATCGAGCAGTTTTCAATCCGCGTTGCCGAGGCGTGGAAGATCGGGCGCAAGAAGATCGATGATGGTGCGCTGCTGGTGGTTGCGAAGAACGACCGCCGGCTGCGCATCGAAGTTGGCTACGGCCTCGAAGGTGCGCTCACCGATGTCACCGCTAGACGCATCATCGACGAAATTATTACGCCGAAATTCCGTAGCGGCGATTTTGCCGGCGGGATTTCCGATGGCGTCGCCCGCATGATTGCGGTTGCCGATGGCGAGGCACTGCCGCCGCCGGAGCGTTCGCAGCGCGAGCCGGTCACGCTCGACAATATCGAATCGATGATCCCGTTTGCCTTCATCGCCGGATTGATCCTTGGCGGAATCCTGCGGGCCTTGTTCGGCAGGCTGCTCGGAGCGCTCGTCACCGGCGGCCTGGTCGGCGTGATCGCGTGGTTCCTCGTCGGCACCCTGACCGTCTCGATGGTGACAGCCATCGTTGCGTTTTTCATCACGCTGGTGAGCGATAGCGTCGGATCGTTCGGCGGCGGGCGAGGTGGCTGGTCGGGCGGCAGCGGCGGCGGATTTTCGGGCGGTTCAGGCGGAGGCTTCAGCGGTGGCGGCGGCAGCTTCGGCGGCGGCGGCGCATCGGGGAGGTGGTGAGGATGAAACTCACGCGCATCGGCAAGCATCTCATCGCCAACCGGCTGCGGGTACGCAAGGCGTTTCCGTATCCGGCGCTCGCTAGAATCGAGCGCGCCATCAAGGCGAGCGAGGCCCAGCATGCCGGACAGATTCGCTTCGTCGTCGAGGGCGCGCTCGATGGCGTGCCGCTGTTTCGCGATCAATCCGCGCGCGGCCGAGCGCTCGATGTTTTTTCGCAGCTACGCATTTGGGATACCGCGCAGAACAGCGGCGTGCTGATCTATGTGCTGCTGGCCGACCGCAAGGTCGAGATCATTGCCGACCGTGGCATCGACATGGCGGTCGGTCACGCCATGTGGGAGCGGATCTGCACCGCAATGGAAGTCGAATTCGGTCATGCCAATTTCGAGCAGGGGGTGATTGCCGGCATCCAGTCAGTCACGGCCTATTTGACGCAGCATTTCCCGCGGGGTCCGCACGGCGTCAACGAATTGCCGGACAAGCCGGTGGTGCTGTGAGCGGGCTGCATGTCCGCGTCGCGTCTCGGTTTCGATTTGATTGTCAAACAGCCACGAGCAATCGATCCCGCGCCGCCGCGCAGGTTGGTGTCGGTCGTTTCTCCCTCGCTTGGTGAGGGAAGCGGCGCGCCGCGAGGCGCAACGTGGATTG
>MKVX01000010.1 GCA_001899255.1 Rhizobiales bacterium 62-47 | reverse complement strand
CGTGCGCTCGTCGTTCGTGGCGAAGCTGACGCGCACATGGCAGTTATCGAGGATCGAATTGTTCGCGCCGTAGGCTTTTTCAATCTGGTTGAGACTCTGGGCAATCAGGAAGCTCTTGAGGCCGTAGCCCGCCATGAAGGCCAGCGCGGACTCGAAGAAGTCGAGCCGCCCAAGGGCCGGAAACTCGTCCAGCATCAGCAGCAGCCGATGGCGGCCGGCCTTCGCCTGCAGATCCTCCGTCAAGCGGCGGCCGACCTGATTGAGGATCAGACGTATGAGCGGCTTGGTGCGGTTGATGTCGGAGGGTGGCACGATAAGATAGAGCGTCGTCGGATGTTTGCCGCCCACGATGTCGGTGATGCGCCAATCGCAACGCCGCGTCACCTCGGCGACGACGGGATCACGGTAGAGGCCGAGGAACGACATGGCGGTGCTGAGCACGCCCGATCGCTCGTTGTCGCTCTTGTTGAGCAGCTCGCGCGCGGCGCTGGCGATGACGGGATGCGGCCCAGCTTCGCCGAGGTGCGCTGTCTTCATCATCGCCGCCAGCGTCGACTCGATCGGGCGCTTCGGGTCCGACAGGAACGCCGCAACGCCGGCAAGCGTTTTGTCCTCCTCGGCGTAGAGGACATGGAGGATCGCGCCGACCAGCAGCGCATGGCTGGTCTTTTCCCAGTGATTGCGCTTCTCCAATGAGCCTTCGGGGTCGACAAGGATATCGGCGATGTTCTGAACGTCGCGGACCTCCCATTCGCCGCGGCGCACTTCGAGCAGCGGATTGTAGGCCGACGATCTGGCGTTGGTCGGATCGAACAGCAGTACGCGGCCGTGCTTGGCGCGGAATCCCGCCGTCAGCGTCCAGTTCTCGCCCTTGATGTCATGAACGATGGCCGAGCCGGGCCAGGTCAGCAGCGAGGGCACCACCAGGCCGACGCCCTTGCCGGATCGTGTCGGCGCGAAGCACAGCACATGCTCCGGCCCGTCATGGCGGAGGTAGTCCCGCTCGTATCGACCAAGCACGACGCCATCGGCGCCGAGCAAGCCGGCGGCCTGCACCTCCTGCCGTTCGGCCCATCGTGCCGAGCCGTAGGTCTCGACCTTTTTGGCCTCGCGCGCCCGCCAGACCGACATGCCGATCGCGACCGCGATCGAGATGAAGCCGCCCGATGCCGCGATGTAGGCGCCCTCGACGAAGATCGATGGCGCATAGGCGTCGAAGCCATACCACCACCAGAAAAACGAGGGCGGCAGGTAGAAGGGAAAGCCGAATAGCCGGAACCACGGCTGCCCCAGCTCAGGCTGGAAGGCGAGCCGCCAGGCCACCCATTCGGTCGCGCCCCAGGTCGTGACCAGCACGATGGCGAAGACGGTGAGAATCTGGCCCCAGAGAATTTTCGTAGCGGACATTGGGATGGATCTTTCTGCGAGGGATCAGAGGCCGAGGCCGCGCTTGCGGCCGAAGCTCCAGTCGATGCCGCCGTCATCGCGGGCGACGCCGGAGACGTGCTTGCCGAGCTGCTTTTCCAGCGAGGGCGTCCACGGCACGAGCTGGAAGCCGAGGCCGTCGTCGAGCATGGCGAAACGGCCCGAGGCGAGCGTGAAGCGCTGACGGTAGGAGCCGGCGACATATTCGCCGCTGGCCGCCCGATTGAACGGCTGGCCGGTCTCGGCGGCCAGCTTGTCGCCGAGCGCCTCAAGCTCGCGGCGGCGCAGCGTGTCGATCAGGTTTCGAGTGAAGGTAACACGCTGGCCATGACGCTCCCCGAAACCCTGTCTGACCAGGTGATCAGCGCGGCGCTCCAACGCCTGTCGAACTTCAGCGCCGAACCCACCCTGGGACAGCGCGGCCGGCTCGCGGGCGATATTCTGCCGGTCGAGCCAGGTTGCGCCTGACGCGGAGATCTGGCGGTCGATGTCGAGATCGGAGCGGATGGCGATCGCCACGCGCCGCTGCCCTTGGTTGTCTTCGAACCTGCGCAGCTCGACGATCGAGCCCGACGCGCTGTCGCCGGCCGCATCGAGGTCGGGGAGCTTGATGTGATGGGTGCAGCCATCGACACCATCGACCACAGCATAGGCCGTGCCCTTCAGCTCGTCGTCGAGGCCGCGATCGACCAGCCGACCGATGATCGGGGTGTCGAGACTCTCTGCCGCCAGCACATAGCTGGCCGAGCCGCGCTCGATGCCGCGTTCGGTCAGCGCGCGGTGCATCCGCTTGATGATGTCACCGCGCTCGCCGAGCTCGCGCAGCGTCGTCTCGGCCCTGCCGTCGATCATCCACTGGCCGGGGCCGACCTGTTCAGCGAGACCAAGCGTTTCGAGCTTGCGAAGCCGCCCGACCTTCAGCGCGTGATACTCGTCGGGCCGGATGTTCGGATCGGGCGCCATGTCGATGACGCCTCCCTCGCGGCCATCGCGAACAAGCTGCCGATCGAGTTGGGTCCAGCGCTCCGCCTCGACCTGGCGCTCCAGATTGCGGCGGATGTCGAGATCGGTGCGCGGCCCCAATTCCTGCGTGATGAGATCGGCGGCGCGGGCGCGCATCCCTTCCTTGATGTAGTCACGCGCGATGACGAGATCCTGCCCATCGTCGGCGCGCCCGCGCAGGATGATATGGACGTGCGGGTTGTCGGTGTTCCAGTGATCGACCGCCGCCCAATCGAGCTTCGTGCCGAGATCCTTTGCCATCTGGCCCATCAGGTCGCGGGCGAAGGATTTGAGGTCCGCCATGTCGACCGCGTCTTCCGGCGATACGATGAAGCGGAAATGATGCCGGTCGTCTTGGCATCGCTCGGCGAAGCCGCGGCCGTCGACGTCATCAGTCTCCGGCCCGAACAGCCGGGCCTTCTCCCCGTCGCGGGTGACGCCCTCGCGGCGCAGGTAGCTGAGATGGGCGGCAAGTGGCGCGGCGCGCGCGTGATGGCGAACGAGCCTGGTCTTGATGACGACGATGCGCGAACGTCCCGTCAGCAGTCGATTGGCGCGCACGCTCGCCGTCCGGCCGCGCCCGAAGGTCGAGCGGTTGCCGGAGCTGATCCGGCCGGAGCGCGAGATACGTGCGCCGGCCTTCTGCGCGGCAGCGAGCGCCTGAGCGATGAAGGGTCGGGCCCGCTGCGCGCTGGTGGAACGGATACGGCCAGGCCGGATGCGAAAATCGTCGTCGCCGCTCATGGCCGAGCCCCCACACATCGCGCCAAGGGCATGAAATCGCGGCGAAACCAGCATTGACGCGAGGTGCGCATAAACCCCGCACATCGCGAAATCGTCTCATAACCTATTGAAACAACACAACCGACCGACGCCGCACCTCGCGGCTTTTTATCTCGCCATCGTCCGGTCGTGTTGCCTGCCTCCAGCCTCCACGCACGCCATGTCACGCCGGAGCCCGCTATCGTGCGATCCGGAACCGGGCTGCTCATGGCGTATTCCTCCCGCCGGAGCGCGGGACAAATAGCCCGCCCGACTGCGGCTCGATGGCGGAAACATCGCGCACGGATGATGACGTCATCGCAGCATCGGAAGCGCGCTCACCCGGCACGGGATCGGTCGCTGGTCTGCGGTCCGGCTGTGCAATGAACAGCGGCGCGCGTGTCCAGGCGAGCGGATCTAGCGCTGCGACCACGATTGGACCGGCTGCATCACCGCTGGCGACGGACGGCATGACGCTCGCAACATAGGCGCGCGTTTCCGCGGGCAGCGCACGACCCCTCAGCGAGTCCTCGTAACGACCAGGCCCGGCATTGTAGGCCGCGATCCAGCCGGGCGATCCGTAGCGATCGAACAGCTCGCGGATATAGCCGGCGCCGGCGATGATGTTGTCATGCGGATCGTAAGGATCGACGCCGAGACGGTGGCGAAGGCGCAAGCCCGCCCAGGTCGGTGGCATGATCTGCATCAGGCCCATCGCGCCCTTCGGCGATAAAGCGCGCGGATCGCCGGCGCTTTCGGCACGCATCACCGCCCTAATCAATGCGATCGGAACGCCGAAACGCTTAGATGCCTCGGCGATGTGATCGGCATAGGGATCGCGTGGCGACGGCCGGACGATCGGAGCGCGCTGCGCCATCGTGACCGACGGCGTGACGCTCGCGAGGGTAAGGCCGGAAAGGAGAAGGAGAGCCATGCGCCGGGCAGCGCAAAGCGGCCCGGACGCACTCGAGCGGCTCGTCGTTTGGCGGCGAGCAAGCATCGCTCAATCCTTCTCGCCACGATCGCGTGGACGCGACCAGTGCAGCGACCAGGCGTTGCCGGGATCGTCGTCGCGGAACAGGTTGGCGCGGATCGGATGCGGGAATGTCGGATCGTCGATCAGCAGCGCGACATATTCGCCGGCCTTCTCGCCGGTGCGTTTCCAGCCCGCGCCGATCTCCGGGCCTGTTTCGTTGCTCATGCCGTCGAAGAGGTGAACGCGATAATCCGGCGCGTTCTCCGCGTCGAACGGTTCCGCCGCGACGATGATGATGTCCTGATGCAGCAAGAGCGTCCCGAGATGTCCGATGAAGCCGGTCTCGTCGCGCGTGAATTCGCCAATCTGGGGCATGTCAGTCTCCTTCGCGGTGGGGGTGGGAATGCCATCGGCGAGCACCGCTCCCGCCGACGGGAAGCGGTCAACGTGTCGGTGCGCGCCACGCGAAGCGGCCGGCGCCGTCCTCGTCGGTCCACAGCGGGACGGCGTGGCCGATGATCTGGTCGGTGGAGACCAGGCCGAAGTAGCGGCCGTCGAGGCTGTCGCGGACCTGCCAGTTCATGAGGAAGACTTCGCCGGTCTGGACGCGGCGGCAGCCCTGCCAGACGGGAAGATCGCGGCCGGCGCGATCACGTTCGAGCGCTGCGCCCACCTCGACACCGTCCACCGTGATGGTGAGGTTCGAGCGGCAAACGGTCTGCCCGGAGACGGCGAGGATGCGCTTCATCAGCGGCACGCCCTTGGGCAGATAGCCGCGCTCGGCGAGGAAGGTCGCGAGCGGTTCGGGTGCATCGACTGCGACAAGATCGGTGACGTCGAACGGCCCGTCGAAGTCGATCGAATAGAGGCCGATCGGCGCGCTCGCCGACGCGTTCCAGATCAGCTTGATCGGCATCGGCGTAAGGCCGGGATAGCCAACGCCAAGCGTGGCGAGTGTCGTCGCGAGGAGAAGCCCAGCGCGGCTCACGGCTCGGCCCTCCGGCGAGCCAAGAACGCGCGATGATGGTCGAGCGTGTAGGCGCGCGGCTCGTGTCCGGCGGTCAGCCGATTGTGGACGTGACGCCAATGATCGGGCGAGACCGCTTCGGGATCGATGCCGATGCGCTCGATCCCGTCGATCGCCTGCAGCACGCGCTCGACCTTGGGCCAGCTCTCGGCCTTCAGCAGGATGTCGCCACCCGGCCGCACGAAGGGCAGCGTCTGGTACGCATCGCCGCGCGACACCGTATGCACGATGTCGATGCGCGAGATGATCGTGCCGAAGTCATTCGAGGCCCAGCGGACGAAGGCGAAGACGGTGTCAGGGCGAAACGATAGGACACGCCGGCGCCGATCGAGGATCTGTTCGTGGGCGTGCGAACCGAAGCGGATCCAGTTCTCGATCTTCTTCTCGACCCAGGTCAGTTCGACATGGGTGAGATTGTCTTGTGGGAGCGTGGCCGGCGTCAGGCCGCCGCGCATGCGGGGGGCCGCGGCGCCGGTCATGAAGGGTCTCCTTCGGTCGGTGGGAATTCGCGCGCGAGCAGATCGCGCAGCATGTCGGCGACGGTGACGCCGCGCCGGAAGGCGGCGATCTTGATCCGTCCGCGCAGGTCGGGCGTGACGTCGATGGTCATGCGGGCGGTGAAGGCTTCACCGTCCGCCGCGCGCGCCGCGGGGGCATCGGCCGCCTTGATCCAGGCGTCAGGATTGGTTGGGCGCGCTGCGAAGCCGCGCCGTTCGGATCGCTCGCTCATGGCGCGATCCTTTCGATCTCGGTGACGAGCGCCGCGATCTCGCGCGCGGCGGGTCCGTTGTCGTCAATCTCGAAGGCGAGCCGGCCCGATTGCGCGGCGTCGGCGTAGATGACGCGCTGTCCGATCGCCGTGCGCAGCACTGGCGGATCGTGATCGGCGAGCGTCTCGGCCGTCTCGCGGGCGATCACGGTGCGAGCACCGCAGCGATTGAGGACGAAGCGGGCGCGAAGCTCCGGCCGATAGATGCGCGCCTCCGACAGGAGCGCCAGCATCTCGGCCGATGCCCAGCCGTCGAGCGGCGACGGCTGCACCGGGATCAATACCAGGTCGGCGGCGAGCAGCGCGGAGCGCATCAGCCCGGCGACGCGCGGCGGCCCGTCGATCACCACATGATCAACGTCACGCGCCAGTTCGGGAGCCTCACGATGGAGCGTGTCGCGCGCCAGGCCGACGACGCCGAACAGGCGCGGCGCGTGTTCGCGGGCGCGCTGCTGCGACCAGTCGAGCGCAGAGCCCTGCGGATCGGCATCGACCAGCGTGACTCGCTTTCCCTTACCGGCCCATTCGCCGGCGAGATGCAGCGCCAGCGTCGTCTTGCCGACGCCGCCTTTTTGATTGAGGAGCGCCACGATCATCGATGGCCTCCCGAGCGTGGACCGAAGGGAAGCCGCGGAGCGTCGGAGGACCTGTTTCTCGCTGTGTCGGTGTTGGTGAGAGCGGTGCTGCTTGTGCGCCGTTTGCCAGCGACGTTGAGTGCGTTCGCCGTCTGCCGCACGAGGTTTTCCACCTCCCGCGCGCGCTCTTCAAAGTTAGATTCTCTGTTAGATTCTAAGTTAGGGGCGCGATTTTCGGTTCTGCTGTCATGGGTTAGGCCCTGTTTCGGTTCCCGTTGGCACGAGGGACCGGTTCCTGATGGCACGCGCTTTCGGGTTCCCGATGGCACGAAGCCTTTCACAGCTTTTCCACAGGGCGGCGTCCGCTCGAAAGCGAGCAACGTCCGGCCGCCAGCCTCGATCTCCAGAAACAGCGTGTAGCCGGGAAGCGGCTGGCGGCGGATGATGTCGCGCAACTCGAAGGCGAAGCGTTTGAACGGCGACAGCGCGCCGGATTTCTGGTGGAGGTGGCGAAAGTCGAACCGCCAGCCATTGCGCTGTCGCCCGCCGTGCTTGCGCACCAGGCGATAGAGCCAGCGATCAAGTCCGCCCGTGAGATCGAAATAGGCCCTGTCGATCGTCAGCACGAGCGCGTCGTCGAGAACGGCCTGATAGAACCAGTCGGGCACGATCATCTCGATCCCGTCCGGCTTGCCGTTCCGGTTCGTGCGCTCCTTCCACTCGTTGATCCATGAGAAGCGGTGACGCCGGCCTTCGGCGGCTTGGCGGATCGAGGTGCTGACCGTCGTCGATTGCAGGCGGTCGAGCGCGGCCTTCAGGCGCTGGTAGTCGCGTAAGGATGTGCCACGGCCGATGAACTTGAGAATCTCATAGGGGGTGGCGGCCATCAGGCGTGAGGTGCGCAGGCCGGCGTCACGCGCCTCGACGATCTGGCTCGCAGCCCAGATCAGAATGTCGGCATCCCAGATGGTCGCCATGCCGTGATCGGGCACGGCTTCCACCCGGATCGACACATCGCCGGCGGCGAAGTCGATTGGGGTGACGCGATGGGACTTGGAGAGGGAGAAAAACGGATAAGCCATGAGATCCTGCGCGTCTCGGGCTGCGAACTCGCCGGGGAGCGCACGGAACAGATCGAGCTGCCCGCGCTCCGAGAGGGACTGGTGTCGCGCCGCCATTCGGGAATCCGGGGACGGTCAGCGTGCGTATCGTCCGGCATGTGCCGGCGGCGCGGGCGTGTGGCGCTTGGCCGGAAGCACGCTGCCGCGCGGATCGGAGGTGGAGGTGACGGCCCCGCGCTCGGCCCAGGCCTCGAGATCGTCGACGGCGTAGACGACGCGGCCGCCGAGCTTGCGATAGGCCGGACCGGTGCCGTAGGTCCGGTGCTTTTCGAGGGTGCGGGCCGATAGGCTGAGAAATTCGGCGGCTTCCTTGGTGCGCAGGAAGCGCGGCGGGAGAAGGGCGAGATCAGGTCGCATGAGAGGGCCTCCGTGGGTTCGTTGGGACCGCCGGGCAGCGGCGGGTAACGAAGGCCACGTTGGCGAAGCAGGACCGGCGAGATGCAGGGCGAATTCAGGGGGGCCTAAATTCGCCCACCAAGAGCCGAATGACGGCCAGCTAGGATTGCCGGCGATGACGAAGCAGCGTGCGATAGCCGCCCACGATCATGGCACGGGCATCTCGAATTAGGGATTTGACGGCGTGACGGGCGGAGGATGCCTGCCACTCATCGCGACCGAGAGCGCCGATCCGAAATATGACCTGCGCAATTTCTTGCTGGGTCGCGCCCGCGCGATGACCGTCGAAGGCTTGCAGCATCCGGCACAGCCGCGCGCGTTGCTGCCGTGTCAGTCGGGTGTCGGGCGGTATGGCGCGACCATGGAGGGCGGCGAGCAAGCGGGCGACCGATTCGAGCCGGTCGAAGCCTTCCTGCCCGAGCGGGATGAAGGCGCCGAAGGGTTTCGCGGGTCGTGTCGCGGAGGGATGAACAAGCGCGACGCGCTGGCCGTTTCCGAGATCGAGAGCCAGATGGGTCTCGTTGCCGGCGTCGATGCCGATGGCGGCGTCGAGCGTCGGTTGGGGGTCAGCGCTTGCGGATGGAATATCGGGAGGTGCGCCAAGAACGATGGCGCTTGTGTCTTCCTGGGGAAGCCAGATCACCCGCGCTTCGGGTGGTGCCTGCATCGGGTCTACCGGGAAATCGCAACCCCCACCGCTGCCCGATCCTGTCGGTCAGCGCGCCCAGCTCGCTTTCGTTGTCGCTGAGCGCTTGAAAATCTCTATCGTAGGATTCATTGCGACGCAGCCATTCCCACGCGACGTCGGACGCGGTCATGTCGGCGACATGGGCATAGCGTTCCGAGGAGCGCCAGCCGGAAGCATCTGGTGTCATCACGATCCTCCCTAGTCGTTGAACTTGTGGGAGAGTCAGGATTCCCGGCTGGGTTGTTCAGTGGAAGTCAGAGGACCGGCAAAGGGTGGTGCCGAAAAGGCATCGCGGCGATCACGGTGCCGAGCGTGCCAGGTCTCGATAGCCGTGCTCGGTCATCCACTGGGCGCGGGCGAGATGCGTGTCATGGATCTGGCGGCACCGGTGCGGTTCACGTGCCGGATCGAGGCCAAAGAGGATCTGGACGGCTTCGCGCCAATCAGCTCCGTCGCGCGAGGAATCGAGCAGGCGCAGATAGAGAACCATATGCTCGCGGTCATAGGCCGTGAGGGTCTGGCTGATCGGGGGCGCGTCGAGAAACGGCGGCATCGCGGATTCCATCAGGCGACTATATTCGCGCGGAAAGCATTCGTTAACACTCGTGCCCGGCATTACTGTGACAACGTGCGATGGATGGTGTGTGCCACGCGATCACGGCGCTGCTAACGCCTCGTCGGCCGGTCGTCCCGCTCATGGAGCAGCAGCACTCCTTCGCCCTTGTCGGTGGAAAGCAGGACGATACCGGCTGTTTCAAGCGCCCTTCGCACCTGATCGCGCGTCGACTCGTACACCTCTAATCCACTTTCGGACTCAAGGCGCTTGAGCGCGGTTAGCGATGTCCGGGCCTTGTCAGCGAGCGTCTCCTGTGTCCACCCCAGCAACGCGCGTGCGGCCCGCGATTGTCGGGCGGTGATCATGCATGATCACCTCCCACCGACGGACACACGCTTGCCAGAACTACGACTATAATAGTCGTTCTTTGCGCCCATTGCGAGGGTAATCGGCGTCTCAGGGCTGGCGGTGCCCTCGCCGGGCGGCCGAAGTGATTCGCGCTAGCAGTGGAAAGGCCCCGGCCTGTTGGGCCGGGGCCTTGCTCGGGGCTCAGTCGCCGCGGCGGGTCGGGCGGGACCAGATCAGCGAGTGGGTGTCGCCGTCCTCGTCGTCGAAGAGGTTGGCGTAGATGGGGGCGTTGAAGCTCGGATCGTCGAGCTTGAGGCCCAGATAGTCG
>MKVX01000009.1 GCA_001899255.1 Rhizobiales bacterium 62-47 | reverse complement strand
CGCCTGGGCCAAGCGCTCCAACGAGGGCCGCGATTATCTCGGCCTCAAGCTGGACGATCCGAGCTTCACCGCTCCAATCTACGCCAACCTCTTCGACGACGAGGAAGGCGAAGGCTACAGCCTCATCTGGTCCCGCCCCAACGGCCGCCGCAGCGGGGAGTGATCCCCGGGCCAAGGCCCCGCCCGGTCGAACCGGGCGGGGCCTTCCCGCGTCGCTGGCGGCGCGCCGGCGGGCGACCGAATCAGTCGCCCCTGAGGCGCGGTGCGAAACGCCGCTCAGCATCGATTTTCCTCGCAGCAGGCGCCAAGGGCGACTATTATAGTCGTAGTTCTGGCAAGTGCGTTCGCGTCGGTGGGAGGTGATCATGCATGATCACCGCCCGACAATCACGGGCCGCGCGCGCGTTGCTGGGGTGGACACAGGAGACGCTCGCTGACAAGGCCCGGACATCGCTGACCGCGCTCAAGCGCCTCGAATCCGAGAATGGATTGGAGGTGTATGAGACGACGCGCGATCAGGTTCGCAGGGCATTCGAGGCAGCCGGCATCGTCCTGCTCTCCACCGACAAGGGTGAAGGGGTGCTGTTGCTCCATGAGCGGGATGATCGACCAGCAAAGCGGTAGCGACCCTCCTGTCACGTCGCGGGCATCGTCCGTCGCCCTTTGTCACAAGATAACCAGGGGCATGTGTTAACGAATGCTTTCCACGCGAATATAGTCGCTCCATGGGACAAACGATGCCGCCGTTTCTGGACGCGCCACCGATCAGCCAAACGCTCACGACCTACGATCGCGAGCATATGGCTCTTTATCTGCGCCTGCTCGACTCGGCGCGCGATGGCGCCGACTGGCGGGAGGCCGTCCAGATCCTCTTCGGTCTCGACCCAGCCCGCGAACCTCAGCGCTGTCGCCAAATCCACGACTCACATCTGGAACGTGCCCGCTGGATGACCGAACACGGCTATCGCGAACTGGTCCGCTCGGCGCAGTGATCACCGCGATGCCGCTTCGGCATCGCCCTTTGCCGTCTGCCTGACTTCCGTAGAACAACCCAGCCGGGAATCCTGACTCTCCCACAAGTTCAAAGGACTACGGGAGGATCGCGATGACACCAGATGCATCGGGCTGGCGTTCGCCCAAAGGCTACGATCATGTCGATGACATGACCGCATCCGACCTCGCGTGGGAATGGCTCCGCCGCAACGAATCCTACGACAAGGATTTCCAGGCATTGAACGATCACAAGGTCGATCCACGTCCGCTGACCGACAAGATCCGGCAGCGTTGGGGGTTGCGATTTCCCGGTGGACCCACTGCAGGCCCCGCCCGAAGCGCCGGTGTTCTGGCTCCCCCGCGAGGATACAAGCGCCATCGCTCTTGGCGAGCCGCCCGATGTCCTTTCCGCAAGCACTGAACAACAGCCGACGATCGACGCAGCCATTACCGTTACCGCTGACGGCGAGACCAACCTGCTCTACGACCTCGGCAACGGCCAGCATGTCCAGCTCGTTCATGCCAACAACACGTCGCCGGACAAGCCTCTCGGCGCATTTGTGTCCCTCGGCCTTGATGGGTTCGACCAGATTGAATCCATCGGCCGCCTGCTCGCCGCACTCCATCGCCGAGCCATTCCACCGGACACACGCCTGACCCGCCAGCAGCGGGCACGATTGCGAAGGATGCTGCAAGCTTTCGATGGCTACCGCGCGGGCGCGACCCAGCAAGAGATCGCGCAGGTCATATTCCGGCTCGGCCCTCTCGATCGCGACGAATGGCAGGCATCCTCCGCGCGCCACGCCATCAAATCGCTGCTGCGTGACGCCCGCGCGATGATCGCGGGCGGCTATCGTTCGCTGCTTCGTCATCGCAGGCAGACCTAGCCGATCGGCCCACAATCCATGGTGGGCGAATTTGATACCCCCCGAATTCGCCCTGCATCTCGCCGGTCCTGCTTCGCCAACGTGGCCTTCGTTACCCGCCGCTTCCCGGCGGCCCCAACGAACCCACGGAGGCCCTCTCATGCGACCTGATCTCGCCGTTCTCCCGCCGCGCTACCTGCGCACCAAGGAAGCCGCCGAATTCCTCAGCCTGTCGGCCCGCACCCTCGAAAAGCATCGGACCTACGGCACCGGCCCGGCTTACCGCAAGCTCGGCGGCCGCGTCGTCTATGCCGTCGACGATCTCGAGGCCTGGGCCGAGCGCGGCGCCGTCACCTCCACCTCCGATCCGCGCGGCAGCGTGCTTCCGGCCAAGCGTCATACGCCTGCGCCGCCGGCACATGCCGGACGATACGCGCGCTGACCGCCCCCGGATTCCCGAATGGCGGCGCGACACCAATCCCTCTCGGAGCGCGGGCAGCTCGATCTGTTCCGTGCGCTCCCCGGCGAGTTCGCAGCCCGAGACGCGCAGGATCTCATGGCCTATCCGTTTTTCTCCCTCTCCAAGTCCCACCGCGTCGCGCCGATCGACTTCGCCGCCGGCGATGTGTCGATCCGCGTGGAGGCCGTTCCCGATCATGGCATGGCGACCATTTGGGACGCCGACATCCTCATCTGGGCGGCGAGCCAGATCGTCGAGGCGCGTGACGCCGGCTTGCGCACCTCACGCCTGATGATCGCCACCCCCTACGAGATTCTCAAATTTATCGGCCGCGGCACAAGCCTGCGCGACTATCAACGCCTGAAGGCTGCGCTCGATCGCCTGCAATCGACGACGGTCAGCACCTCGATCCGTCAGCCCACCGAAGGCCGGCGTCACCGCTTCTCGTGGATCAACGAGTGGAAGGAGCGCACCGATCGTAACGGCAAGCCGGACGGGATCGAGATGATCGTCCCGGACTGGTTCTATCAAGCCGTTCTCGACGATGCGCTCGTGCTGACGATCGACCGGGCCTATTTCGATCTCACGGGCGGGCTCGATCGATGGCTCTATCGCCTGGTGCGCAAGCATGGTGGCCGCCAGCGCAACGGCTGGCGGTTCGACTTCCGCCACCTCCACCAAAAATCCGGCGCGCTGTCGCCCTTCAAACGCTTCGCCTTCGAGCTGCGCGACATCATCCGTCGCCAACCGCTTCCCGGCTACACCCTATTCCTGGAGATCGAGGCCGGCGGCCGGACGCTGCTCGCTTTCGAGCGGACGCCGCCCTGTGGAAAAGCTGTGAAAGCCTTCGTGCCATCGGGAACCCGAAAGCACGTGCCATCAGGAACCGCCCCCTCGTGCCAACAGGAACCCAAACAGGGCCTAACCCACCGCACGAAAAGCGAAATTCGCGCCCCTAACTTAGAATCTAACATAGAATCTAACTTTGAAGAGCGCGCGCGCGAGGTGGAAAACCTCGTTCGGCGCGCTGCAATTGCGCTCAGCGCGACCGGCAAAGGGTGTGCATCCCCACCTACTGTCGCCGGTGCTGACGCGGGTAAACGCGAGACGGCCGCGACGCCGCAACTCCCCCTCGATCGTCGATCGGGAGGACGGCGATGATCGTGGCCTTGCTCAATCAGAAGGGCGGTGTCGGCAAGACGGCGCTCGCGCTGCACCTCGCTGGCGAATGGGCCGGCAAGGGAAAGCGGGGCACGCTGGTCGATGCGGACCCGCAGGGCTCGGCCCTCGACTGGTCGCAGCAACGCGCCCGCGAGCACGCGCCGCGCCTGTTCGGTGTCGTCGGCCTGGCGCGCGACACGCTCCATCGTGAGGCGCCCGAGCTGGCGCGCGATGTCGATCATCTCGTCATCGACGGGCCGCCGCGTGTTGCCGGGCTGATGCGCTCGGCGCTGCTCGCCGCCGACCTGGTGTTGATCCCCGTCCAGCCATCGCCGCTCGACGGCTGGGCATCGGCCGAGATGCTGGCGCTCCTGTTGGAGGCGCGCATCTATCGGCCGGAGCTTCGCGCCCGCTTCATCCTCAATCGCTGCGGCGCGCGCACCGTGATCGCCCGCGAAACGGCCGAGGCGCTGGCCGACCACGATCCGCCAGTGCTGCGCACGACGGTTGGGCAGCGCGTCATCTACGCCGACGCTGCGCAGTCCGGTCGCCTTGCTTTCGAGATCGACGATGACGGTCCTGCCGCGCGCGAGATCGCGGCGCTCGTCACCGAGATCGAAAGGATCGCGCCATGAACGAGCGATCCGAACGGCGCGGCTTCGCGGCGCGCCCGACCAATCCCGACGCCTGGATCAAGGCCGCTGAGACTGAACCGGCTCGCATGGCCGATGCGGTGGGCTTCACCGCCCGCCTGACCATCGACATCACGCCGAAGTTGCGGGGGCGCATCAAGATCACCGCGTTCCAGCGCGGCGTCACTGTCGCCGACATGCTGCGCGAACTGCTCGCGCGCGAATTCCCACCCAGCGAAGGAGAACCTTCATGACCGGCGCCGCGGCCCCCCGCGTGCGCGGCGGCCCGACGCCGATCGCGCTCCCGCAAAACAATCTCACCCATGTCGAGCTGACCTGGGTCGAGAAGAAAATCGAGAACTGGATTCGCTTCGGTTCGCACGCCCACGAACAGATCCTCGATCGACGCCGGCGTATCCTGTCGTTTCGCCCCGGCACGGTGTTCGCGTTCATCCGCTGGGCGTCGAACGACTTCGGCACGATCATCTCGCGCATCGACATCGTGCGCGCCGTTGCGCGCGGCGAAGCCTACCAGACGCTGCCCTTCGTCCGGCCGGGCGGCGACATCCTGCTCAAGATCGAGAGCTGGCCCAAGGTCGAACGCGTGCTGCAGGCGATCGACGCCATCGAGCGCATCGGCATCGATCCCGAAGCGGTCTCGCCCGATCACTGGCGGCACGTCCACAACCGGCTGACCGCCGGACACCAGCCGCGCGCCTACACGCTCGACCATCATCGTGCGTTCCTCCTGCGCCGGAGGGCCGAGCCGTGAGCCGCGCCGGACTTCTCCTCGCGACCACGCTCGCGGCCCTTGGCGTCGGCTATCCCGGCCTCACGCCGATGCCAATCAAACTGATCTGGAACGCATCGGCGAGCGCACCGATCGGGCTCTACTCGATCGACTTCGACGGACCGTTCGAGATCACCGATCTTGTCGCCGTCGATGCGCCGGAGCCGCTCGCGACGTTCCTCGCCGAGCGCGGCTATCTGCCCAGGGGCGTGCCGCTGATGAAGCGTATCCTCGCCATCTCCGGTCAGACCGTTTGCCGCTCCAACCTCACCATCACGGTGGATGGCATCGAGGTCGGCGCAGCGCTCGAACGCGATCGCGCTGGTCGTGATCTTCCCGTCTGGCAGGGCTGCCGCCGCGTCCAGACCGGCGAAGTCTTCCTCATGAATTGGCAGGTCCGCGACAGCCTCGACGGCCGCTACTTCGGCCTGATCTCGACCGACCAGATCATCGGCCGCGCCGTCCCGCTGTGGACCGACGAGGACGCCAACGGCCGCTTCGAATGGCGCACGCCGACACGCTGACCGCTTCCCCTTCGGCGAGAGCGGTACTCGCCGATGGCTTTCCCAACCGCACCGCCAAGGAGACCATCATGCCACAGATCGGCACATTTACCCACGACGAAGCAGGCTTCATCGGACATCTGACGACGCTGGTCCTGAACCAGGACGTCATCATCATCGCGGCAGAACCGTCCGACGCCGAGAATGCACCCCAGTATCGCATCCACGTCTTCGACGGAATGAACAACGAGCCGGGCGCGGAGATCGGCGCCGGGTGGAAACGCTCCGGCGAGAAGGCCGGTGAATACGTCGCTCTGCTGATCGACGATCCGACATTCCCGCATCCGATCCGCGCCAACCTGTTCCGCGACGACGACGCCGGCTCGGACTGGTCTCTGCACTGGTCGCGTCCACGCGATCGCGGCGAGAAGGATTGAACGATGCCTGCTCGCCGTCAATCGACGCGCCGTTCGACCGCGTCCGGGCCGCGCTGCGCTGCCCGGCGCATGGCTCTCCTTCTCCTTTCCGGCCTTACCCTCGCGAGCGTCATGCCGGCGATCACGTTGGCGCAGGGCTTTGCCGTAGCCCGGCCGTCGCCGCGCGATCCCTATGCCGAGCACATCGCTGAGGCATCGCAGCGCTTCGGTGTTCCGGTGGTATGGATCAGGGCGGTGATGCGTGCCGAAAGCGCCGGCGATCCGCGCGCCATTTCGCGTAAGGGCGCGATGGGCCTCATGCAGATCATGCCGGAGACATGGGCGGGCTTGCGCCTTCGCCACCGTCTCGGCGCTGATCCTTATGATCCGCACGACAACATCATCGCCGGCGCTAGCTACATCCGCGAGCTGTTCGACCGCTACGGCTCGCCGGGCTGGATCGCCGCCTACAACGCCGGTCCTGGCCGCTATGAGGACGCGCTGAAGGGCCGCGCGCTGCCCGCGGAAACGCGCGCCTATGTCGCGATCGTCGCGCCGTCCGTTGGCGGCGGCGATGCGACTCGGCCGATCGTGGTCGCGGCGGTCGATCCCTTGGCCTGGACCCACGCGCCGCTGTTCGTTGCGCAGCCGGAGCGCAGATCGACGACCGATCCCGTACCGGCCGAGCGCACATCCGATGCTGCGCTGACGACATCATCCGTGCGCGATGTTTCCGCCATTGAGCCGCAGTCGGACGGGCTGTTTGTCCCGCGCCCGGGCAGAAGGACTGCGCCATGAGCGGCCCGGTTCCCGATCGCACGATAGCGGGCTCCAGCGTGTCATGGGGTGCGTTGAGGGTGGAGGCAGGCAACACGACCGGACGATGGCAGGATAAAAGGCCGCGAGGTGCGGCTTCGGTCGGTTGTGGTTTTTCAAGAGGTTATGACCCGCTTTCGCGAGGTGCCAGATTTCCACGCACCTCGCGGCGAGACCGCTTTCTCCATGATTTCGGCGCCTTGATGCGATGTGCGGGGTCTCGGCCATGAGCGGTGAGGACGATTTCCGCATCCGGCCAGGCCGCATCCGCTCGTCGAGCGCGCAGCGGGCCAGACCCTTCATCGCGCAGGCGCTCGCCGCCGCCAAGAAGGCAGGCGCCGGCATCTCCCCCTCGGGCCGCATCGTGCCCGGCAACCGCTCCCGCTTCGGCCGCGGCCAGCGCGCGAGCATCCAGGCGAGCAGGCTGATCAACTCGCGCTCACGCGGCGCTGTGATCAAGGCGCGCGTCGTGCGCCAGACGTCCCGCTCTGCGCCGCTCGCGACGCATCTCAACTATCTCCGCCGCGAGGGCGTGACCCGTGATGGGGACAAGGCCCATCTGTTCGGTCCCGGCGGCGATGACGCTGATCCCAAAGCTTTCGCCGAGCGGTGTCAGGATGACCGCCATCACTTCCGTTTCATCGTCTCGCCCGACGACGCGGTGGACATGGCGGACCTCCGCAGCTTCACCAACGATCTCGTCGGGCAAATGGAAAAGGACCTCGGCACTCGGCTCGATTGGGTCGCCGTCGATCACTGGAACACAGAGCATCCCCATGTCCATCTGATCGTGGGTGGCGTGCGTGACGACGGGCAGGATCTCGTCATCTCACGCGACTACATCAAGGAAGGGATGCGCGACCGCGCGCGTGATCTCATCACGCAGGAACTTGGGCCGCGCACCGATCTCGACATCCGCCGCAGCCTCGAGCGCCAGGTCGACACCGAACGCTGGACCCAGCTCGATCGTCAGCTTGTCCGCGATAGCCGCGACACCGGCGTCATCGACATGGCGCCCGATCCGAACACCCGGCCCGACGAATATCATGCACTGAAGGTCGGGCGGCTGCGCAAGCTCGAGACGCTCGGGCTCGCCGAGCAGGTCGGTCCCGGCCAGTGGACGATCGACGACAAGGCCGAGGCGACCCTGCGCGAGTTGGGCGAGCGCGGCGACATCATCAAACGGATGCACCGGGCGCTGACGGAACGCGGCATCGAGCGCGGCTCGGCCAGCTATGTCCTCGCTGCCGAAAGTCTCGACACGCCGATCATCGGCCGGCTGGTCGATCGCGGCCTTGACGATGAACTGAGGGGCTCGGCCTATGCCGTGGTCGATGGCGTTGATGGGCGCACCCATCACATCAAGCTGCCCGACCTTGACGCCGCCGGCGACAGCTCGCCCGGCTCGATCGTCGAGTTGCGAAGGTTCGACGACGCGCAGGGGCAACGTCGTGTTGCGATCGCCGTCCGTTCCGATCTCGACATCGACCGCCAGATCACGGCGTCGGGCGCGACCTGGCTCGACAGGCAGAACATCGCCCGCGAGCCGGCTGCCCTGTCCGAGGGCGGGTTCGGCGCCGAGGTTCGGCAGGCGCTGGAGCACCGCGCCGATCACCTGCTCGGACAGGGCTTCGGCGAGCGGCACGGCCAGCGTGTCACCTTCAGCCACAACCTGATCGACACACTGCGTCGCCGTGAGCTGGAGGCGCTCGGCGAGAAGCTCTCCGCCGAGACCGGCCAGCCGTTCAATCGCGCGGCCAGCGGCGAATATGTCGCCGGCTCCTACCGTCAGCGCTTCACGCTCGCTTCGGGCCGCTTCGCCATGTTGGACGATGGCCTCGGCTTCCAGCTCGTGCCGTGGACCCCCTCGCTCGAAAAGCAGCTCGGCCGCCACGTCTCCGGCGTCGCCCGCGATGACGGCGGCATCGACTGGAGCTTCGGCCGCAAGCGCGGTCTCGGCCTCTGATCCCCTCGCAGAAAGACACATCGCCATGTCCGCTACGAAAATTCTCTGGGGCCAGATTCTCACCGTCTTCGCCATCGTGCTGGTCACGACCTGGGGCGCGACCGAATGGGTGGCCTGGCGGCTCGCCTTCCAGCCCGAACTCGGCGCGCCGTGGTTCCGCCTGTTCGGCTTTCCCTTCTATCTGCCGCCATCGTTTTTCTGGTGGTGGTACGGCTTCGACGCCTACGCCCCGGCCATCTTTGTCGAGGGCGCCTACATCGCGGCGGCGGGCGGCTTCATCTCGATTGCGGTTGCGATCGGCATGTCGGTCTGGCGGGCGCGCGAGGCCAAGAAGGTCGAGACCTATGGCTCGGCGCGATGGGCAGAGCGCCAGGAGGTGCAGGCCGCCGGCTTGCTTGGCGCCGATGGTGTCGTGCTTGGCCGATACGAGCGGGACTATCTCCGCCATGACGGGCCGGAGCATGTCCTCTGTTTTGCACCGACCCGTAGCGGCAAGGGTGTCGGCCTGGTGGTGCCGTCGCTGTTGACCTGGCCCGGCTCGGCCATCGTCCACGACATCAAGGGGGAGAACTGGCAACTCACCGCCGGCTTCCGCGCCAAGCATGGCCGCGTGCTGCTGTTCGATCCGACCAACGCCAAATCGTCAGCGTACAATCCGCTGCTCGAGGTGCGCCGCGGCGAATGGGAAGTCCGTGACGTCCAGAACATCGCCGACATCCTGGTCGATCCGGAAGGATCGCTGGAGAAGCGAAACCACTGGGAGAAAACCAGTCACGCCCTGCTGGTCGGTGCGATCCTCCACGTCCTCTATGCGGAGGCCGACAAAACGCTCGCCGGCGTCGCCGCCTTCCTCTCAGATCCGAAGCGGCCGATCGAGTCGACGCTCGACGCGATGATGAAGATGGCACATCTCGGTGAAGCCGGCCCGCATCCCGTCATCGCCAGCGCGGCGCGCGAGTTGCTCAACAAGAGCGACAACGAGCGATCGGGCGTGCTGAGCACCGCCATGTCGTTCCTCGGCCTCTACCGTGATCCCGTCGTCGCCGAGGTGACGCGGCGCTGCGACTGGCGCATCACCGACATCGTGGGCGGCACGCACCCGACCACCCTCTATCTCGTCGTGCCGCCCTCCGACATCAATCGCACCAAGCCGCTGATCCGCCTGATCCTCAATCAGGTCGGCCGCCGCCTGACGGAAGATCTGCAGGCGAAGGCCGGCCGCCATCGGCTGCTGCTGATGCTGGACGAGTTTCCGGCGCTTGGGCGGCTCGACTTCTTCGAGTCCGCGCTGGCCTTCATGGCGGGCTATGGCCTCAAGAGCTTCCTGATCGCCCAGAGTCTCAACCAGATCGAAAAAGCCTACGGCGCGAACAATTCGATCCTCGATAAC
>MKVX01000008.1 GCA_001899255.1 Rhizobiales bacterium 62-47 | reverse complement strand
GTAGATGAACGGATTTTTGGTGTGGGGTGTGGCGCGCGCGGCTCCGTCATCCTGAGGTGCGCGCCGCGTTTGCGGCGGGCCTCGAAGGATGGTGTTTGGCAAAGACTGCATTACGCATCTTCATCCTTCGAGGCTCGCAAGCGCTCGCACGTCAGGCTCACCCGACCTCCGCGCCGTCTCACGGTCCGCTCGTTGACGTATTTCAGGATAAGGCGAGGCGTTTCGCACCGCAGCGAAATGTTTCAAGCCTAAAATTGTTGTTGCGCGGCCGGCGGCGTTGAGCGAAGATGCTTTATATTTAAAACGAATGGAGCGGCGGCAGCGCCGCAGCCGTTTTGCGCCATGCGATGGACGAAAGGTCGTTGTCGATGATTGCAACAGCCAAATCTCCGACAGCAGGATCTCAGCCAACCGGCTTGCAGGCCGCCGGGTCCGCACCGTCCAGCACCGCGACTGCGCACATCGACACTTTCGCGCGCGATAATTTGCCGCCGCGCGACTTGTGGCCTGCCTTCATTTTCACCCGGCCCGAACTGCAGTATCCGGCGCGCATCAATTGCGTGGCGCATTTCCTCGATCGCTGGGTGGCGCAGGGGCGCGGCGATGCGCCGTGCATTCTCAGTCTCGAAGCAAATTACACGTATCGGGAATTGCAGGCGCTGGTGAACCGCATCGCCAATGTGCTGGTCAACGACCTCGGCCTTGTCACCGGTGGCCGCGTGTTGCTGCGCTCGGCCAATAACCCGATGATGGTGGCGACCTATCTCGCGGTGCTCAAAGCCGGTGGCGTCGTGGTGGCGACGATGCCGCTGCTGCGCGCCAAAGAGCTGGTCTATCCGATCCAGAAGGCGAAAATTTCCATCGCGCTGTGCGACGGCAAGCTGCGCGATGAAATGGAGAAGGCGCGGGCGCAGACCGACGAGCTCAAGCATGTGGTCTATTGGGGCACCGGTGCTGAGGATTCGCTGGAAGCGTTGACCGCCAAGGCCAGCGCCGCGTTCACCGCCGTCGATACCGCCGCCGACGATGTCTGCCTGATCGCTTTCACCTCGGGGACCACCGGCGACCCCAAGGGCACCATGCATTTCCACCGCGACATGCTCGCGGTGTGCGACAGCTTCGCCGGCAATATCCTGCGCGCGCGGCCGGAGGATCGCTTCATCAGTTCGGCTCCGCTGGCCTTTACGTTCGGGTTCGGTGGCGTGCTGTTTCCGATGCATATCGGCGCGTCGTTCGTGGTGCTGGAGAAAGTCGCGCCGGACGATCTGCTCAACGCCATCGCGCGTTTCAAGGCGACGGTGTGTTTTACGGCGCCGACCGCTTATCGAGCCATGCTGGCGAAATACGCCGAGCACGACATGAGCAGCCTGCGCAAATGCGTGTCCGCCGGCGAGACCTTGCCGAAAGGCACTTATGAGGCGTGGCTGAAGACCACCGGCATCCGGATCATCGATGGCATCGGCGCCACCGAGATGTTGCACATCTTCATCAGCGCGCGCGAGGAGGACATTCGCCCCGGTGCCACCGGCAAGCCGGTGCCGGGATACGAAGCCAAGATCGTCGACGACGACGGTCACGATCTGCCGCCGGGTTCGATGGGACGCCTGGCGGTGCGCGGGCCGACCGGTTGCCGTTATCTCGCTGACGAGCGGCAGAAGAAGTTCGTGCAGAACGGCTGGAATCTCACCGGCGATACCTACGTCATGGATGCCGACGGCTACTACTGGTACCAGTCGCGCTCCGACGACATGATCGTCTCGGCCGGCTACAACATCGCCGGGCCGGATGTCGAAGCCGCGCTGCTCACGCACGATGCGGTGGCGGAGTGCGGCGTGGTCGGCGCGCCGGACGAAGCGCGCGGCATGATCGTCAAGGCGTATGTGGTGTTGCGGCCGGGCGTTACCGGCGATGCGGCGCTGGTGACGGCGTTGCAGGATCACGTCAAGCGCGAGATCGCGCCGTACAAATATCCACGCGCTATCGTCTTCGTCGCGCAATTGCCGAAAACGCAGACCGGCAAGCTGAAGCGCTTCACGTTGCGGCAGATGGCGCAGGCGGGCGATATGCCGCCGCCATCGTCGACCGCCGCCGGATAACAAGGAGCAGAACTGGTGAACAATCTCAAAGGGTCGGCGGCAACGGGGCCCGCGCTGGCGGTCGTGCCGGGCGCGAGCGGTGAAGCTGCGCGCACGCCGCAAGTTACGCCGCAGGTGTTGCAGCCGAGCGGCTGGCCGATGCCGAAAGGCTATGCCAACGGCATGGCGGCGGAAGGCCGCCTCGTCGTCACCGGCGGCGTCATCGGCTGGGATACGGCGAACCGTCTCGCCGACGGTTTCATCGCTCAGGTGCGGCAGACGCTGCAAAACATCGTCGCGATTCTGGCGGAAGGCGGCGCCGCTCCGCAGCATCTGGTGCGGCTGACCTGGTACGTCGTCGACATCGAAGAGTATCTCGCCAACCTCAAAGCGCTCGGCGCGGTTTATCGCGAAGTAATCGGCGCGCATTATCCGGCGATGGCGCTTGTGCAGGTGGTGCGGCTGGTCGAAAAAGCCGCGCGCGTCGAGATCGAAGCGACGGCGGTGGTGCCAAAGTAGAGTCTTCCCCTCAAGGGGAGGGTGAGGAAGCGTTGCCGCAGCGGCCACGAAATCGCACACAACGGCGAGATATGAGGGCGTCATGCCCGGGCTTGTCACGGGCATCCACGTCTTAAAAATCTGCACACTTCCATGGCCATGCAGGCGTGCGGCCGCCTCAGGACGACGGGCCGTACAACGATAGTGCGATCACGTCACGCGATCACCGACCCTCGGCAAACTCCGTCGGGGTCTTGCCGGTGACTTGCCTGAAGGCGTGGCAGAATGCCGGAAAGCTGGCGTAGCCGAGATCCGCTGCCGCCTGCTTGACGGAGAGGCGCGGCTGCACCGCCCAGCGTTCGATGGCGGCGGCGATGCGCGCGCGCTGGCACCAGCTCTTGAAACTCAGATGCGTCTCGGCGGCGAACAGCCGCGACAGCGTGCGCGCCGAGGTGCCGACCTTGCGCGCCAGATCGTCGATGTCGTGCGCTGCCGCCGGATCGCCCAGCACGAGATCGGCGGCGCGGCGGCAGCGCGGTTCGTGCGGCATCGGAATGAACGTCGCGGCATCTTCCGCCTGGTGCAGTTCCTGCAGTGCCAGTTGGATCAGCAGGCCGGCGCGGCCATGCTCGCGACGCGGTTCGAACATCGCGAGGATCAATTCGCGCAACAGCGGCGACACGCGCACGACGAACTCATGGTCGAGGCTGCGTCTGCTGGCGTTACGTCGCAGCCACGCCGTGCTGAAATACAGCGTCCGCATTTCGATGCCGGCCAGCACGTCGATAGCGTGTTCGAGCCGTGCCGGCACCCATACCGCGCGGCCCGGCGGCACCAGCCAGCGGCCCTTCGGCGTCGTCACCTGCATGGTGCCGGACGCGGCAAACACCAATTGCGCCTCGCGATGCATGTGCGGTTCGATGCGCGTGCCGCGCCGGTAATACGGCGCCCAGACGTGGACACCGCCGACGGCGAGGTCGGTGGCGGGAAGTTGTTTGATTGGCGTTTTGTCGATAGCCATTGGCGACATCCCGATACGGCAGGAATCTATAGTCGATGCATCGTCCGCCGTCTGCAGGATTCGATGCATGAACCGTCCCGCGCAAGTCGTCCGCTACGTCAACGCCGCGCACTTCATCGACCATTACGCCATGCTGATCTTTGCCGCCGCGGTGGTGATCATGGGGCCGGCGCTCGGCATGAGCTATGCGGAGCTGCTGCCCTATGCGACGCCGGCCTTCATCGCCTTCGGCGCCGGATCGCTGGTGACCGGCTGGCTCGGCGACCGCTGGAGCCGCCGCCACATGATGGTGATCTTCTTCTTCGGCATCGGCGCGTCGATGGTCGCCGTCGGGCTGGTGCAGACGCCGCTGCAGCTCGGCGCGGCGCTGCTGGCGATCGGCATCTTCGCGTCGATCTATCATCCGGTGGGCACCGCGATGATCGTCTCCTATGCCGACAAGCTCGGCAGCGCCATGGGCATCAACGGCGTCTCCGGCAATCTCGGCGTGGCCTCCTCGGCACTGGTCACCGGCATCATCGGGCAATATCTCGGCTGGCGCTGGTCGTTCATGCTGCCGGGCTTCGCCACCATGGCGCTCGGCGTGATGTTCATGCGGACAGTGGCGCACGAGGATCGCAAGGGCAGCAAGCAGGCGGCGGCGCAGGCGCGTGTCGATAAAAGCCAGATGTGGCGCGTGCTGCTGGCGCTGCTGATCGTGGTGATCGCGATCTCGACCACGTTCAATGCCATCACCGTGTCATTGCCGAAGCTGTTTGCCGAACGGCTGGCCGACCTGACGCACAGTCCGGCGCTGCTCGGCGTCATCGCCGCGGGCGTCTATGTGTTCGGCGCGATGACGCAATACACGGTCGGCAAGCTGATCGACCGCTATTCGCTCAAGGCGGTCTTCGTGCCGATTTCGGTGCTGTTGGCGCCGTTGCTGTATTTCGCGGCGACGCTGAGCAACCTGGCGCTGATTGTCGTGGCCATCGGCATCGTCATCGGCCTGTTCGGCCAGATCACCATCAACGACGCCATGGTCGGCAAATACACAGCCGAGGAATGGCGCTCGCGCGCCTTCGCGGTACGTTATTTCGTCGGCTTTACCGCGGCGGGTGCCTCGGTCGGGCTGGTGGCGTGGCTCTATGCGGAGGGCGGTTTCACCACCATGCTCTACGCATTCTCGGCGTTGTGCGTGCTGGTGGTGGTGGCGGCACTGATCCTGCCGCGCGAACGGCCGACACCGGCCTGAGCGTCGATCCGGAACTCCGGACGCAAAAAGGCTGGCCTTTCAGCCAGCCTTGAATGCGATTATCTCCATAGATGGCAATCAATGTCCCGCCGAAGCGGTAAAATCGAATCCCGGCCAAATATTTCCGGGGTGATCCTATTCTGCGCCTTTCAACTAAAGCGTGCGTTTACGTATGGCATCACCCGTTTGGGTTATTCACCTAAATTATAGTGTATTTTAGCTAACAGGCCGGCGCGGCCGCGCGGCCGGCCGTTAACCGATGGCGGGCCGTGCCGACGCGAGGGCGGTTGGGTCGTGGCTGCATCTAGTGCCTCGGCCGGGGTTGGAATCGCTATCTGGTAGGGCGATGCGCCGCAGACCGCCGATTCGGTGATTCGGGCCGGTTATGTTCGGGCCGTGTTCCAGAGGTTAACGCCAGCACGCCGAAGCGTTGCATTCTGGGACATTTCGCGTGCGGGGAGGCGTTTCAGTTGCGCGGCAGGCGCCAGCCGACCACCGTTGCCTCGACGAGGCTGCCGGTCGTGCCGTTGAGCCACTGGCCATCGACGAAGCGGCAGGCGAACGGCAGTTGATAGGTGCCGCTGTGGTCTTCGCACAGCACCTGCACCGGCTGCCCTTCCGGCGGGTCGCCGGCGCCGTTGAATTCGGCCAATCGTCGCTCGCGCGTCGCCATGAACGGTCCGCTCCTCGGTCGCTGCCGCACCGCAAGGCTGGGAGGCACGAGGCGCGCCATCGGCCGTCAGCGGAAAGGTGATCTAGCAGTCTGTCCCGGAATGCGGCGCTGATATGTTGGCCGCAGCGGTCGCACGCCGCACCAGCGACTTGCGGAAGGCGCGGTCGCGCTTGAGATGCCATTCGCGACTCATGGCCTCCTGCCGGGTTGCATATTGCTCGACATGCAGCAGGATCCAGTTTCGGCCTCGCGTCGAACGCGCGCCGCTGCCGTTGTTGTGCTGTGCCAGCCGGCGCTCGACGTCGAGTGTCCATCCCACGTAGGTCAGGTAGCGCGCCTTGCCGGCGCTGCCGAGCACGTAAACGAAGCAGGTCATGGCGCGATTGGTGTCACGGAATGCCGCGCGCGGCAAATCGCCTATGCGATGCGGCCACTGGCGGTTGACAGTTGCAGCGATCGGCGGCTTGGCTGGCGCCTGTAGGCGCCAGCGGGAGCGGATCGATGACAATACGGAACCTGTTGATGGCGGCGCTGCTTGCCGCGCCGGTCGTGCCGCTCGCGACGATGGCTGCGGCCCAGGATGTGCCCGGCATCGAGATCTGCACGGTCGAGAAGGACATGGTGCGGCGGACCAGTTGTCTGCAGAGCAACATCGATTTCCTGAAGAAGACCGCGACGCAGGCCGCTGTCGACAGCCAGCGCAAAATCGATGCCGCGAACCGGCAGATCGAAGCGCTCAAGGCCACCGTCGCCGCTTTGCAGAAGAGCGTGGAGGAGTTGCAGGCGGCGCAGAAAAAGCTTCAGCCTGCCGCACCTGCCAAGGATGACGCTGCGAAGGATGCGCCCAAGGACGCAACAAAGGACGAATCTGCAGGTGCGAAGAAATAGAGGAAGCAATCGCCTCCACGCGTCGTGGTCGGGCTTCTCAGGCTCGCTTCTGATCGAATCGTCGCCACATTCAAAATACTGCCGTCATTCCGGGATGCGCTCCTTGGCGCAGGCTTGGAATCCATACTCCCTGTAGGGGTTATGGATTCCGAGCTCGCTCGCCACGGTATTGAATTCCAGTCTGAGCGATGGCGTGAGGTTGCGAGCGGCGTCACCCTGAGATGCTCGCCGCGCGAGCGGCGAGCCTCCAAGGATTGCCGCCGCCCTTCGAGGGCCATGCTCCGCATGACCACCTCAGGGTGACGGCGCTGGCTTCTGCCGTCGTCGTTACGAACTCTTCTCGCCGCTCATCAGCGGGCCGAACAGCTCCCAGCTCTCGCCCTCGAACTTGATCATCTGCAATTGTTCGATCGGGCCGAAGTCGCTCGGGCTGGTCTTGATCTTGACGCCCGGCAGGTAGATGCCGATCTCGAAATTGAGATTGGCGGCCTGCTTCATGATGTTCTCGCGGGTGAGATTGTCGCCGCACTGGCGCAGCACCTGCTCGAAGCCCTTGGCGACGCCGTAGCCAAACACTGTCGCGCCGTCGTCGAGATTGCCTTCGGGATAATACTTCTTCATGAACTCGCGCCATTCGTTCATGGCGGGATCGTTGTCCCACTTCTTGTCCTTCGGGTCTTTCATGTAGGCGGCGCTGAGGATGCCCTGACCATTCTCATAGCCCGCGGGCTTCATCACGCTGCCGACGGAGATCGACACGTTGGTGAGGAAGTGAACCGGCTTCCAGTTCATCTCCGCGACTTTCTTGATCGCCTGCGCGGCGAACTTCGGCGTGGCGATGTTGACGAAGATATCCGGATTGGCAGTCTTGATCTGCACCACCTGGGAATCGACCGTCGGCTGCGACACCTCGTACGGCGCCTCGATCTTGATCATGCTGACCTTGTCGCCGAGGCCTTCCTTCAGCCCGATGACGTAGTCCTTGCCGAAGTCATCGTTCTGGTAGAGCAGGCCGATGGTCTTGCCGGGATAGTGCTTGAGGATGTACGCGGCATAGATGCGCGCTTCGACCTGATAGCTTGGCTGCCAGCCCATCGTCCACGGATAGTTCTTCGGATCGTTCCACTTCGCGGCACCGGTCGAAACGAACAGCTGCGGGATCTTCTTGCTGTTCATGTATTTCTGGATCGCGGTGTTGCCCGGCGTGCCGAGCGGATTGGCGAGAAACAGCACCTCGTCGCTTTCGACCAGCTTGCGCGCCTGCTCCACTGTCTTGGGCGGGCTGTAGCCATCGTCGTAACTGATGAAGTTGATCTTGCGGCCGTTGATGCCGCCCTTTTCATTGAGCATGTTGAAGTAGGCCGCCTCGGTCTTGCCGATGGTGGCATAGGACGACGCCGGTCCGCTGTAGGGCATGATGTTGCCGATCTTGATTTCGGTATCGGATGCGCCGGTGTCGTATTTCTTTTGCGCATTGGCTGTGCCCGCCAGCGCTGTCATCAACACCGCGGCAAGTGCGGCGGTCGTCAGGTGGGTAACGCTTCCTCGCATGTCGTTCTCCCTGATGTGTGTACAGTCCGTGGCCTGCTCCGTCTTGTTGCGGAGCTTTCAGCGCATCGGTGCGCGGCAGTATGCATGATCAGCCGGGCGTGACCAGCACGGCCTATATTGCAAGCGCGAACATCGGGGCGTTGCAGCGAGCCGGAGGCGTTCAGCGTCCTTTGAAATGAGGCGGCCGTTTCTCAAGAAACGACGTCATGCCTTCACGGAAATCCTCTGTGCGGAATAAGGGCAGCAATTGCAGGAAGACGTGATGCACATGGTCGCCGAAGCTCTCCGATAATCCCGAGCGCATCATGCGTTTCGCGGCCTGCACCGCCAGCGGCGCGTTCCCGGCGATCTCGGCGGCGACGGCACGCGCCCGCGACATCAAGTCGCCGTCGGCGACCACCTCGTTGGCAAGGCCCATGGCCAGACTGTCCGGCGCGGACAGCGTTCGGCCGGTGAAGATCAGCTCGGCGGCCTTCGCCCATCCGATCATCCGGGGCAGGAACCAGGTGCCGCCGGATTCCGGCACCACGCCGCGCTTGACGAACGCGGCGGCGAATTTCGCGCTCGCGGCCATGATGCGGATATCGCAGCCGAGCGCGATGTCCATGCCGTAACCGGCGGCGCTGCCGTTCAGCGCGCAGATCGTCGGCTTCTCCATATTGAACAGAATGGTCGGCGGCGCGGTCTTGAGATCGAGCGTGGTGCGTGCGCTGTCGGCGTCGTTGCGCGAGCCGATGCCGCTGCCTTGCGTCGCTTCGGTCATGTCCAGCCCGGCGCAGAACGCGCGACCGGTAGCGGTGAGGATGACGACGCGAACATCGGGGTCGGCGTCGGCCTTCAACAGCAGCTCGCCGAGTTGCTGCAGCATGGCGCGGGAGATGGTGTTGAGCCGCGCCGGGCGATTGAGTGTGAGAGTGGCAACGCCATCGGCGACGGCATAGAGAACTTCGTCGTCGTTGTGGGTCTGGCGTTGCACGTTGGGCTGGTTCGGCATCTGGCGCCTCCCTCTCTCTATTTGTCTCTATTTGTTGCGAGCTTAAGCCGGAACAGGCGCCGTCACCCTGAGGTGTGAGCCGCACTTGCGGCGAGCCTCAAAGGGTGACGTTCGGCGATCATCCTTCGAGGCTGGCGACCAGTGTCGCTCGCACCTCAGGATGACGATCGACGCCTCAAATCGAACTTGGCGTCATCTAAATGGCAGATCGGCTTATGAGACAAGCATCAATGCTGACGCATGGCGTGCATCCGGAAGCTTGCTGTCGGCTTTGCCTTGGCAGTGCCGGTGTTGTTTGCTTTACTTGTACGCAACCTTAGACCGCGTCGCGGAATTCGTCACGAGTTCAAGACCAGCCAGAACAAGAAAAAGCCAGGGGAGTTTCCATGACCAGCGCCCGCGTCCTCGCAACCGATCTCGCATTTCCCGAAGGGCCGGTGGTGATGCCCGACGGATCGGTGGTGCTGGTCGAAATCCGTGCGCAGCAACTGACCCGCGTTTGGCCCGATGGCCGCAAGGAGGTCGTCGCCAAAATGCCCGGCGGCCCGAATGGCGCGGCGCTGGGGCCGGACGGCAAGATCTACGTCTGCAACAACGGCGGTTTCGGGTGGGTGCCATCGCGCGGCACGATGATGCCGGGTGCGCCGGAGCCGCACGAATATATCGGCGGTTCGATCCAGCGCGTCGATCTCACCACCGGAAAGGTGGAGACGTTGGCCGAGCGTTGCGGCGAGCATCCGCTGAAAGGCCCCAACGATCTGGTGTTCGACCGGCTGGGCGGGCTGTGGTTCACCGACCTCGGCAAACGGCGGCCGCGCGACATGGATGTCGGCGCGGTCTACTACATGAAGCCGAATGGGGGCGACGTGGTCGAGGCGGTGTTCGGCATGCTGCCGGCCAATGGCATCGGCCTGTCGCCGGATGAGAAGACGGTTTACGTCGCCGAGACGCCGACCGCGCGGCTGTGGGCTTACGATCTGGTTGCGCCGGGCGAGGTGAAGCCGCGCGACGTGATCTATCGCGGCGAGCGCGGCAAGCCGATCTGCGGCCTCGGCGGCTATCAGATGTTCGACTCGCTGGCGGTGGAGGCTAACGGCAATATTTGCGTCGCGACGCTGATCTCCGGCTGCATCTCGGTGATCGCGCCGGACGGCAAGCTGGTCGAACAGGTCGAGACCGGCGATCGCGTGACCACCAACATCGCGTTCGGCGGGCCGGAACTGAAGACCGCGTATATTACGTTGTCCGGGCGCGGCGAACTGATCGCGATGGATTGGCCGCGCGCCGGCCTGCCGTTGAATTTTCTGAACAAGTGATGTTCTGCGAGCCGATACTGATATCTTCGGCGTCATCGTCCGCGAAGGCGGACGATCCAGTCACCGTTGCGATCTCATCTCGCCACGTATTTATCGAATACTGGATGCCCCGCCTTCGCGGGACATGACGGCGGCAAACAAGAGGAACTTCTATGCCCTGGCTGCAACCCGTCACCCTCAAGGGCGAGCACGCCTCACTTGAACCGCTGGCGCACGCCCATCGTGATGGGTTGGTGGAAGCCGTCAGCGACGGTGATCTCTGGACACTGTGGTACACCTCGGTTCCCGCGCCCGACAAAATGGACGCCGAGATCGATCGGCGGCTGGCGTTGCAGGCGGCCGGCGCGATGCTGCCGTTCACGGTGAAGGATGCCGGCGGCAACATCGCCGGCATGACCACCTACATGAATGTCGATGCGCAGAACCGCCGCGTCGAAATCGGATCGACATGGTATGCCAAGCGCGCGCAGCGCACGGCGCTCAACACGCAATGCAAGTTGCTGCTGCTGGCCCACGCGTTCGAGACGCTGGATTGCATCGCGGTGGAGTTCCGCACGCACTTCTTCAACCATCAGTCGCGCCGTGGAATCGAGCGGATCGGCGCCAAGCAGGATGGCATCCTACGTAGCCATCAGATCGCCCCGAATGGCACGTTGCGAGACACCGTCGTCTACAGCATCATCGCATCGGAATGGCCGACAGTGAAAGCGCACCTGAATTACCAATTGAATGAACGGGAGCGGTGACAGCGTCGGTCCTGAAAGATGACATGGATACATTCGACTATGTGATCGTCGGCGCCGGATCGGCCGGGTGCGTGCTCGCCAACCGCTTGAGCGAGGACGCCGATGTCAGCGTTTGCGTGTTGGAAGCGGGGCCGCGCGACTGGCATCCCTACATCCATCTGCCCGCAGGCTTCATCAAGACGTTCTACGATCCAAGTATCAACTGGTGCTATTCGCAGGAGCCGGGGCCGTGGACGGCGGGCCGCAGCATCTTCGCGCCGCGCGGCAAGACGCTCGGCGGTTCGAGTTCGATCAACGGCCACATCTACAATCGCGGCCAGCATCAGGACTTCGACACCTGGGCGCAGCTCGGCAATCGCGGCTGGGGCTATCCCGACGTGCTGCCGTATTTCCGGCGGCTGGAGCGGCGCATCGGCGACGGCGAAGAGCAGTTTCGTGGCCGCACCGGTGGCTTGACCGTTACCGACATCGGCTGGAGCGATCCGTTGTGCGACGCCTTCATCGCCGGCGCGGTGAGTCTCGGCATTCCGCGCAACCCGGATTATAACGGTGCGACGCAGGAGGGCGTCTCTTACGCGCAACGCACCATTCACAACGGGCGGCGCGTCAGCGGCGCGACGGCGTTCCTGCATCCGGCGATGAAGCGCGGCAACGTCGATGTGCGCACGCATGCTCATGCGACCAACATCGTGTTCGACGGCAAGCGCGCCATCGGCGTGCGTTACAGCAAAGGCGGCAAGGGCGGTACGGCGCAGGAGGTGCGCGCACGCAAGGAAGTGATCCTCTCCGGCGGCGCCTATAATTCACCGCAACTGCTGCAACTGTCCGGCGTCGGTGATCCCGCATTGCTGCAATCGCTCGGCCTCAAAGTGCATCACGCATTGCCGGGGGTCGGCGAGGGCTTGCAGGATCATTACGCGCCGCGTTCGGTGGCGCGGGTAAAGAACATCAAGACCATCAACGAGCGCGCGCGCGGATTCAATCTGGCGTTGGAAGCCGTCAAATGGGCGACGACGCGGCGCGGTATCCTCGCGCTGTCGCCGACCATGGTGTATTGCTTCTGGCATTCCGGCGAGACCACCGAAAGCTCCGACCTGCAACTGACGTTTACGCCGGCGAGCTACAAGGAGGGCGTGCAGGGCAAGCTCGAGGACGAGCCGGGCATGACTGTGGCGTCATGGCAGCAGCGCCCGGAGAGTCGCGGTTACGTGCGCTGCCGTTCGAGCGATCCGTTTGAGGCGCCGATCATCCAGACGAATTACCTGACAGAAGCGCTCGATCGCCGCATCGTCGTTGCCGGCATGAAACTGGCGCGGCGGCTGCTGGCCTCGGCGCCGCTCGCGCAATATTACGAACGCGAGGATTTTCCCGGGCCTGACGTGCAGACCGACGACGAATTTCTTGCCGCCGCCACCGAGCGCGGCACCACGACGTTCCATCCCGGCTGCACTTGCCGCATGGGGCCGGCGGAGAGTTCATGGGCGGTGGTGGACGACCGGCTTCGTGTGCACGGCCTCGAAGGCTTGCGCGTCGTCGATGCCTCGATCATGCCGCGGATGATTTCCGCCAACCTCAACGCCTCGACGATGATGATCGCAGACAAGGCATCGGATTTCATTCGCGGGCGGAGCGCGTCGGAAAGTGCGGCGGTTGGCACGGCGTCATCCTGAGGTGCGAGCCCTTTGGCGAGCCTCGAGGATGGTGCGGCCGCCGCCCTTCGAGGGCCGCGCAGATAAGCTCAGGTTGATGGCGCGTTAGTGCGTTGCGCGGCCACCTCAGGGTGACGGCTGCCGACTAACTGTCGGATTTAAACTGCCGTCATTGCGAGGAGCGTTAGCGACGAAGCAATCCAGTGCCCCCACCTCAACCCTTCCCCGCAAGCGGGGGAGGGAGAAGGGAGGGGATTGCTTCGCTTCGCTCGCAATGACGGGTTGCTACGATTGGCATCCCTCACGCCACCTCGCGGCGATACAGCGTATCGACGGTGACGGTGCCGACGGCGCGGGAAACGCACGGGCACATCTTCTTGTTGCCGTGCTTCTGTTCCTCGCTGAAGAACACGTCGCGGTGGTCAATCTGGCCGTAGACCGAAACGACGTCGATGGCGCAGACGCCGCATTCGCCGCGCTGGCAATCCGAGATCACCTCGTAACCGGCGTCGTTGAGCGCCGCCAGCATCGAACGCGACTGCGGCACTTCGATCTCGGCGCCGCTATCCTTGATGCGAACGCGAAAGCTTTCGGTCGGCAGCAGGCCGCTGGAGCCGAATGTCTCGAAACGCAGGTCGGTTGCGGCGCGTCCCGCCGCAGCCCAGCTCTTGCGGGCGGCTTCGAGCATGCGCATCGGGCCGCACATGATGACCAGCGCATCCGGCGGCAGGCTCGCGAACGTCGCGTCGAGGTCGAGACGCTGCGCTTCGTCGCTGGCGTGCAACTTCAGGCGGTTGCCGAGCAGCGCCGTGAGTTCATCGCAATAGGCGGCATCGTGCTGCGACTTCACCGCATAGTGCAGCGTCACGTCGACCGGCTTGCGCGCCAGCGCCGCGGCTATGCCGAGGATAGGCGTGATGCCGATACCGCCCGCGATCAGGCAGTAGCTCTTGCGCGACCAGTCGATCTCGAACAACGAGGTCGGGCTCGCCACGTCGAGACGTGTGCCCAGCCGCAGCGCCCACATCGCGCGTGAACCGCCACGACTGTCCGGCGCCAGCCGCACGGCAATGCGATACGCGCCGGGGTCGAAGTCACCGACCAGCGAATAGCTGCGCGTGTCGCGGCGGCCGTTGACGGTCAGCGCGACTTGCACATGGCTGCCGATAGCGGCTGACGTGACGTCGCATCGGTCGGGTCGCAGGACGAATTCGCGGATCGTCGGCGTCACGTCGCGGATGGCGTGCACCGTGCACTGCGTCCAGGTTTCGGCAAAACGCATGACGCTTTCTCCGTTCAGTCAAATCGCCGGCGACTGGATCAAGCGCAACGCCGGCAGCAGGTCGAGATGCGTACGGCTGCGCAGCGCCAGCCGCAAATTGCGTGCGGCGAGGCGCGCATGTTCGCGCATCACGGCTTCCGCGCGGCTGCCTTCGCGGTTCTCGATGGCATCGACGACGATGTGATGATGATCGTTGGCGATCAGCAGGATCTGATGCGCTTCCGGCAATTTCGACTGCGCCATGACGAAGCCGCTCGGCGAGGCGAAGGGCAACGCGGCGGCGCGGTCGATCTGGCGAGCCAGCGGCGCGCTGCCGGACAGTTCGGTGAGCAGAGCGTGGAAACGGGCATTGAGCGTGACGTAAGCCGAGAAGGCTTCCTCGGACACCGGATCCTGCCGCACCAACTGGTCGATATCGTCCATCGCTTGCTTGAGAGGCTCGAGGCTGCGCGCCGAGGCGCCGCGCTCGGCGGCGAAGCGCGCCGCAAGGCCTTCCAGCGTGCCGCGCACCTCGATGGAATCGAGGATATCGCGTTCGGAGAACGCCTTGACCATGAAGCCGCCGGACGGGATCGCTTCGAGCAACCCCTCTTCTTCGAGCCGCACCAGCGCCATGCGTACCGGCGTGCGCGATGCGCCGGTGGTCTCCACCGCCTGCAGCTCGGAGATGCGTTCGCCCGGCCGCAAGCGGCCAGTGAGGATCTGGTCGCGCAGCGCGAGCTGCGCGCGCACCGTCTGCGAGACCGAACGATCGGAGTCGCGTTCGCTCATGATTTACTCCGCAGCCTGCATGGTCGGGGAGGGCGGTTGTTCCTTGGCGACCATGCGGTCGATCATGCGCCGTGCCCACATCGCACCGGCATCGATGTTGAGATTGTAGAACACGCGGCCAGGATTTTCGTCCATGGCGCGCTGCTGCGCCTCGAGGATGACTTCGTCTTCACCGAAGATACCGGACACGCCTTCGCGGATTTCCGTCGTCAGCTTCTGTTCGGTAAGCCGATGGTTGCGCACGAACGACCAGAAGTAATGGCAGGTCTTGTCGGTTTCCGGCGTGATAGTGTTGAGCACATAGCCATTGACGCCCTGCGAGCGGTCGCCCTCCGGTGCGCCGGTGCCGGTGGGCGCGACGCCGACGTCGATGTTGACCGTGCACGGCCCTTGGAAGTGGATGATCTGCCAGCGGTCGACCAGACCCGGCTTGCCGAGCTGCTTGGCCCAGAACGGCGGCGGTTCGATGCCTGTCATCCAGCGCGTCACGGTGACGGTGTCGTCGCCGTGCGTCACCTCGAACGGCGCTTCCGCGACGGCTTCGTTGCCGATCGAGCCGCCGTGCACGAACGTCTCGTGGGTGAGGTCCATCAGGTTATCGACGACGAGGCGGTAATCGCATTTGACGTGGATGGTCTTGCCGTCGCCGGCCCACGCTGGATCGTGGTTCCAGTGCATGTCGGGGACGAGGGCGGGATCGGCCAGCGCCGGGTCGCCCATCCACAGCCAGACGAAGCGGTGGCGTTCGACGGTTGGGTAGGCGCGCACGCAGGCCGACGGGTTGATGGTCTCCTGCGAGGGCATGTAGGTACAGCGGCCCTGCGTGTTGAACTTCAAGCCGTGATAGCCGCAGACCACGGTGTCGCCGTCGAGCCGGCCGTGTGAGAGCGGCACCAGACGGTGCCAGCAGGCGTCTTCCAGCGCCACCACCTCGCCATTCGAGGCGCGGTACATCACCACATGCTTGCCGCAGATCGTGCGCGGAAACAGCGCGTGCTTGATATCGACGTCCCAGGCGGCGGCGTACCAGGCATTCAGCGGAAACGGGCGCTCGGACATGGCAATTTCTCCCGACAAGGATCTTTGTTTGAATTCATTATGTATACAACAAGTGCCTAGGTCAAGGAATTTTGGGTAGAAAATGGCTAAAATCCACATTTCTGTATACCAAAACGAAAAGCCGCCCCACCTGGGGCGGCTTGGATATCGATTAAATAATCGATTGGACGAGGCGGGCGTTCAGACCTCGCGGCGGCTGAGGAAGGCGAGGCGCTCGAACAGATGCACGTCCTGCTCGTTCTTGAGCAGCGCGCCGTGCAGCGGCGGGATCAGCTTGCGCGGGTCGCGCTCGCGCAGCATTTCCGGCGTCATGTCCTCGTTGAGCAGAAGCTTGAGCCAGTCGAGCAGTTCGGAGGTCGAAGGCTTCTTTTTCAGGCCGGGCACCTCGCGCACCTCGAAGAAGATGCGCAGCGCTTCCTGTACCAGCCGCTGCTTGATACCCGGGAAGTGCACGTCGATGATCTGGCTCATCGTCTCCTGATCGGGAAACTTGATGTAGTGGAAAAAGCAGCGGCGCAGGAATGCGTCCGGCAATTCCTTCTCGTTGTTCGAGGTGATCATGACGATCGGCCGTTCCTTGGCCTTGATCGTCTCGCCGGTCTCGTAGACGTAGAATTCCATGCGATCGAGTTCGAGCAGCAGGTCGTTGGGGAATTCGATGTCGGCCTTGTCGATTTCGTCGATCAGCAGCACCGGGCGCTTGGCGTGGGTGAAGGCCTCCCATAGCTTGCCGCGCTTGATGTAGTTTGAGATGTCCGACACGCGGGCGTCGCCGAGCTGGCTGTCGCGTAGCCGCGATACCGCATCGTATTCGTAGAGGCCCTGTTGCGCCTTGGTGGTCGACTTGATGTGCCAGGTCAAAAGCGGCGCGCCGATCGCCTTGGCGACTTCCTCGGCCAGCACCGTCTTGCCGGTGCCGGGCTCGCCTTTCACCAATAGCGGGCGTTCGAGCACGATGGCGGCGTTGACCGCGACCTTGAGATCCTCGGTCGCAACGTAGTCTTTGGTGCCGGTAAATTTCATTGAAGCTCTGCCTTGTCACTTTCTTGAACACGGAAGCGCGTGCTTCCCTAAACGTGGAACGACCGCCAGTTGCGGCGGTCGCTCCGAATACCGGCCCACCGTCAGGCGCGCTTTATCAGCGAGATGATCACCAGCACGATGACGCCGCCGATCGCCGAGTTGATGATGGCGCGAAAAATGCCGATGCCGAGATTGACGCCCAGTTGCGGCAGCAGCCAGCCCGCAACCACCGCGCCGATGATGCCGATGACGATATTGCCGAGCAGGCCGAAGCCGCCGCCTTGAACGATGAGGCCGGCCAGCCAGCCTGCGATGGCGCCGACGATGAGCCATACGATGATCGATTCAATGCCCATGGTTATTCCTCGTGCCGAAATTTGCTGAAATCCGGCAAGGCGGGTGCCCCAGCCGATGACCAGATGATGGAAGCCGTCACGCTGCGACTTTAATTGAAAAACACCCCCGGTCTAGCGCGATGTCCACGCGAGCGGCGGAGGGCAGGTCTGTCCTGCGTCGTGGCGCCGGGCAAGCCTGCGCGAGCGCCCCTTGACGGATGCCTGCCGGCGGGCAATCTGACCGATACGCCGGTGGTTCTGCCGCCGCTTATGCCGAGGCTGGTGTCATGTTCCTGCAATTCTTCACATCGTTGCGCGAGGCGCAGGTGCCGGTGACCCTGCGCGAATACCTGACGCTGATGGAAGCGCTGGACGCCAACCTCGCGGATCAGAGCGTCGAACATTTCTATTATCTGTCGCGCGCCTCGCTGGTGAAGGACGAGCGCAACCTCGACAAGTTCGACCGCGTGTTCGGCTCGGTGTTCAAGGGCCTGGAGAATCTGCTCGACGCCATGGAAAAGGCGGAGATTCCCGCCGAGTGGCTGAAGAAGCTGGCGGAAAAATATCTCACCGAGGAAGAGAAAAAGCAGATCGAGGCGATGGGCTGGGACAAGCTCATGGAGACCTTGCGCAAGCGCCTCGAGGAACAGAAGGGCCGGCATCAGGGCGGCTCGAAGTGGATCGGCACTGCGGGCACGTCGCCGTTCGGCGCATACGGCTATAATCCCGAAGGCGTGCGCATCGGGCAGGAGAAGAACCGCAACAACCGCGCCGTGAAGGTGTGGGACAAGCGCGAGTTCAAGGATCTCGATGGTAACGTCGAGCTCGGCATCCGCAACATCAAGGTGGCGCTGCGTCGCCTGCGCAAATTCGCGCGCACCGGCGCGCCGGACGAACTCGATCTCGACACCACGATCAAGGAAACCGCCAACCACGGCTATCTCGACGTGCACATGCGTCCGGAGCGGCGCAACGCCGTCAAGGTGCTGGTGTTCTTCGATATCGGCGGCTCGATGGATTCGCACATCAAGCAGGTCGAGGAGCTGTTCTCGGCGGCGAAGAGCGAGTTCAAGCACATGGAGTATTTCTATTTCCACAATTGTCTTTATGAAGGCGTGTGGAAGCAGAACCGACGTCGCTTCACCGACCGCACGCCGACCTGGGACGTGCTGCATAAATATCCGCACGACTACAAGGTGGTGTTCGTCGGCGATGCGTCGATGTCGCCGTACGAGATCATGGTGCCGGGCGGTTCGGTCGAGCACGTCAACGAGGAGCCCGGCTCGGTCTGGCTGGAGCGCGTCACGCGCACCTATCCGCATACGATCTGGCTCAACCCGGTGGCGCAGAAGCATTGGGATTATTCGGAGTCGACCACCATCATTCGCCGGCTGTTCTCGGAACGCATGTTCCCGCTGACGATCGAAGGACTGGAAGGCGCAATGAAGGAACTGGTGAGGTAAAAATGGCGCAGACGATTACGCGCGGTTACAAGAAACTGCTCGACGAAGCCAATTCGCAGATCGAAACCTTGAGCGTCGCCGACGCCAAAGCCGCCGTCGCGCGCGGCGACGCAGTGATCGTCGATATCCGCGATCCGCGCGAACTCGAACGCGAAGGCAAGATCCCGGGGTCGTTCTCCTGCACGCGCGGCATGCTGGAATTCTGGATCGATCCGTCCAGTCCCTACGCCAAGCCGATCTTCCAGGAAGACAAGAAGTTCATCTTCCACTGCGCGTCCGGCTGGCGCTCGGCGCTCGCCGCCAAGACGGCGCAGGACATGGGGCTGAAGCCGGTGGCGCATCTCGGCGGCGGCTTTACTGCATGGCGCGATGCCGGCGAGACGGTCGAGAAGGTCGTGCCGAAGGTGAAGGCTTAAGCCCCAGCCCCGACATTCGTCACCCTGAGGTGCGAGCCGTCTTTCGTCGAGCCTCGAAGGATGACGCGATTGAATACGGAGGCCGTTCATCCTTCGAGGCGCGCAAGATGCGCGCACCTCAGGATGACGGAGAAAGGTCAAGGCATGACATCCACCACCGACGATCCTCTCGTTTCCACCGAATGGCTGGCGGCGCATCTCAACGATGCCAACGTCCGCGTCATCGACGCATCGTTCAAGATGCCCGGCGTGCTGCCGCTGCCGATCGATGATTTCCTCGCCGCGCATATTCCCGGCGCGGCGTTCTTCGATGTGGATGCGGTGTCCGATCATGCGTCGTCGCTGCCGCATATGTATCCCGACGCCGCGCAGTTCGCGCGCGATGTCGCGGCGCTCGGCATTTCCAGCGGCGATACCGTGGTGATCTACGATCACGGCGGTTGGGTCGCCGCGCCGCGCGCGTGGTGGATGTTCCTCTCGTTCGGCCATCGCAACGTCAGGGTGCTCGATGGCGGCTTGAAGAAATGGCGCGCCGAGGGCCGCGCGGTCGAGGCCGGCAAGGCATCGCCGCGTCCCGGCCAGTTCACTGCGAAACTCGATGCAAGTTTCATCCGCAGCAAGCAGCAGCTGGTCGATAATCTGGCGTCACGCAGCGAACAGTTGATCGATGCGCGCGCCGGCGGTCGTTTCGATGGCAGCGTCGCCGAACCGCGTCCCGGCCTCCGCGCGGGCCACATTCCGGGCAGCCGCAACCTGCCGTACAACCAGTTGTTCGATGCCGCGACCGGCACGATGAAGCCGCTCGACGATCTCAAGCGCGCATTCGAACAGGCAGGGCTCGCGCTCGACAAGCCGGTGGTCACGACCTGCGGATCAGGCGTGTCCGCCGCCGTGCTGACGCTGGCGCTGTATCGGCTCGGCGTGCGCGGCTCGGCGCTCTACGACGGCTCGTGGTCGGAGTGGGGCATGCAGGACGGGCCTCCGGTTGCGACCGGCGCGGCCTGAACCATTTCGCGGTTGAATACTTTCCGCTGCGGACGGATCGGCAGCGTGGTTCTATCTTTTGTTCCGACGCGTTTCCTTCACGCGAACCGGTGCCCAATTCGCTCGAAAACGCTCTACTGGAGCGGGAACAGGCCGTTCGGTGCCTGTGCTGGCGCTGCTGCGGCAGGTGTCGCGCGTCGCACGGGACGCGGCCGCACGACGCGTGCGGCAACCTTGCGCCGCTGCGCTACCAGGCGCGGCTGATCCTTCGCCAGCGCGATAGCGCGCGAACGCGGCAGCGGGATCGGGCCTTCGATGCTGACGGGCGGCGGCAATTCAGCCACCGGCTCCGGTGTTTCCTGATTGAGCATGGCGGTCCTGATCGGTGCATCGACGGGAACGTCCGGCGTGGAGCTTGCCGGAAGTGTCGCTGCTGCCGCATCGGCCTCGGTTGGTGATGGCGCAGCGGCAGGAGTGGTCCGTTCGTTCGCGACGATCGGCGTTTCGGCGGGTTGCGCTGGCGACGGCTCCTTCGCGATCTCGGCGCGCGGCTCCACAGCCACAACCGACTCAGTCGCAGGTTTGGCGTCCGGCGTTGCGGTGACTGGGGCAGGCGCTTCAGCCTGAATCTGTATTGATGGGGCGGCCGGTGTCGCGACCGGTGGCGGCGCGGCTGCGGGTTCAGGCCTCGTGGGCAACGCGGCCACCTGCACCGGCTTCGCGTCAGGTTCCGGCACGGATGGCGTAACGGTCGCGTCCGATGGCTCGACGGCTTTGACAGCCTCGGTGTCACGGACGGCAGCAACGCGGCCGGTGTCGGCCTGATCCGGTGCTGGCTGGATGCTCGGCGCGCTCGCGGCGGATGTCGTTACATCAGGTGGAGCGGCCGGTGCCTCAACGGTTTTAGCGGGCTCGGCGGGCGGCGCAACGGATTGCGGCTCCGGGGCTGGCACCTTCGCAGGCTCCGGCGCGGTCATGGATTTTTCCGGCGCGGCATCGACATGCAGCAGCGCCAGTGTCGGCGGCGCCGTGTCAGGCTGCTGAGCGAACACGGTTTCCGGCGGTGCACGCCAGGCTGGCATGCTGGCGAATTGGTCGTGCGAGGCGCGCAGCAAGGCCGCCGCGCCAAGGCCGAAAATCACCGTCGAGATCGTCAGCACAACGGCTGCGAACAGGAAGCGGAAGCCGGGCAGCATGAGCATCGAGTCCGTCGCCGCAGCAGGCTGCGGCAGCATTTCGCCATCGGGAACGCGGTGACTACACAGCCTGCCTACGACCTAAGTCGCGAATCAGGCAGTCGGAGAATAGCGCAACTATCCCGGTTGATTCGCGGAAAAGTGATGCATGAAGGTGGAGAGGCGCCTGCCAGGCAAGCTAAAGACTTGCCACAGCGCTTCACGCGTTCCATAGAGTGCCGAGAATACCGCAAATCCGGTGGCTTCAGGCGCGTTTCGCAATGGTTTTTGCGATTGGGCGCGGCGATCTCGCGGACTGCGGCTTCTCGGTCACGCCGGGTCACATTTTGCCAAATGTGACGGCATCCGGGGGTGAAACCGGCGGGGTTGTCTTGAATGCGCCGCTATCGTGGGCAATGTGGCGTTAACGATCCGGTGTCGGCTTGGGGTTTATACAAGGGCGATGATGATCAAGCATTTTTTGACGGCAGTAGCGGCCTGCGCTCTGTGCGCGGCGGGAACCACTTTGGCTTCGGCGCAGGGCTATTCCGTGCCCCCCGGCGCTACCTATTCGGCTTCGCCGGTCGGATATCCGGCTGACGCGCGCGGCGTTCCGAGCCGGATGGATGCGATGCCGGACTTCGACGACGTCGATGAAGGGCAACTTGCCTCATCGCCGAGTTCGACCGCGTTGTCGCCTCCCGGCCCGGTGATGTCGCCGGAAGATCCGCGCTACGGCCGCCCGGCGACCAGCGCTCCGGTCTATACCGACCGTGCCGTGCCGCAAGGTCCGGTCATGTCGCCGGACGATCCACGTTATGGCCGCCCCTACACGCCGGCGCCTGTCTATTCCGATCGCGGCAACGCCGATGCGGTGCGTCCGCCGGCGGCCGTCGGTGGTGCTCCCGGTACCGTGACCGGTTCGCTTGCGCCGATGCCGATGGGCAGCGACGGCAAGCCGACCTCATTGTCTGCCCTGCCGGCCGACGAGCAGCCGGAAGCCGATCAGGGCGGCGAGGCGCAGCTCGCGCCGAACCTGCGCCGTCAGGAAGTGACGTTCGTGACCAAGGAGCCGGCGGGCACCATCGTCGTCGATACGCCGAACACCTATCTCTACTACGTGCTCGGCAATAACCGCGCGATCCGCTACGGCGTCCGTGTTGGCCGCGACGGGTTCACCTGGAACGGCATGCAGAAGATCAGCCGAAAGGCGGAGTGGCCGGATTGGCATCCGCCGACGGAGATGATTGAGCGCCAGCCCTATCTGCCGCGCTTCATGGCCGGTGGTCCGGGCAACCCGCTCGGCGCGCGTGCGATGTATCTCGGCTCGACCGTCTATCGCATCCACGGCACCAACCAGCCCTCGACGATCGGCAAGTTCGTGTCGTCGGGCTGCATCGGCATGCTCAATGAGGACGTCTCCGACCTGTTCGATCGCGTCAAGGTCGGCACCCGCGTCGTCGTATTGCCGGGTGGCAGCCATACGCCGGCGACAGCCGCCGTGCCGCCGATGCCGAACCGGCAGGATTCGACCGTCGCGCAGGCGACCGGCGGAACGACGCCGACCGTGGTGCCGCCGCTGCCGGCGCCGGTGACGGTGCGCTGAACGCGCCGATGAGCTGAAAAAAAAACAGCCCGCCTCGTGATGACGAGGCGGGCTTTTTGTTGGAATGAATATCGCGCCGGCGCCCATGCTTTTCGACGCTTGGGACGATTCTTGGGACGATTAGCGAAGGTCCTCGATTTTGGTCATGGCCGGGCTTGTCCCGGCCATCCACGTCTTTCTTGCCGAAGCTCTCTTAGACGTGGATGGCCGGAACAAATCCGGCCATGACGTGCCAAAAGAGAGCACCATCGTTATTGGCAGACTTTGCGTCAGAATCTCAGGATGACGGCTGCTCGTTTTAACCGAGCACCCGCACCGGGGTGCCGGCGCGCCACGCGGCGATGTTCTCCACCATGTCGGTGTAATAACGCCGGTAGTTGTCCTCTGTGACGTAGCCGAGATGCGGCGTGAGCACGACGTTGTCGAGCTTGCGCAGCGGATGATCGACCGGCAGCGGTTCCTGCGAATAGGTATCGAGCGCCGCGCCAGCGATGCGGCGTTGCTGCAGCACCTCCAGCAGCGCCGCTTCATCGACGATCGGCCCGCGCGCGGTGTTGATGAGATAAGCGGTCGGCTTCATGCGCGCGAGATCGGCGCGCGACACCAGCCCGCGCGAGCGCTCGCTCAGCACGACATGGATGGTGACGATGTCGGCGGTGGCGAACAACTCGTCCTTGCTGGCGTAGCCGACGCCCGCCGCTTCGCAGGCCTCGCGCGTGAGGTTCTGGCTCCAGGCGAGGACCTTCATGCCCATTGCCTTGGCGATGCCGGCGACCTGACGGCCCAGCTTGCCGAGGCCGACGATGCCCAGCGTCTTGCCTTCGACGTCCTCGCCGAGCGTGATCTGCCAGCGTTCGCCGGCTTTCATGCGTGCGTTCTCGAAACCGATCTTGCGCGTCAGTTCCAGCATCAGGCCGATGGTCAGTCCGGCGGTCGGATTGCCGACGGTGCCGGTGCCGCAGACCACGACGCCGCGTGCTTTCGCCGTCGCGAGGTCGAACGAGGCGTTGCGCGCGCCGGACGTCATCAGCAGCTTGAGATTGGGCAGCGCATTGAGCACGTCGGCGCCGAACGGCGTGCGCTCACGCATCGCGCAAACGATGGCGAAATCCTGCAGCGCCGTGATTGCCTCGTGCTTCGAGGCAAATGGCTGGTCGAATACGGTGATGTCGATATCCTTAAGCGAGGGCCAGTCTGCCAGCCGCAAGGCGGCGTTCTGATAGTCGTCGAGAATCGCACAGCGCAGCCGTGTCATCAGGTCATCCATGGATCGATGTGCAGGCCGGGAATCGGCATCACAGGCGGACGATATCGTCGCGCGCAATCCGGGTGTGTGCAAGCGTGCGTGCGGATTCAGCGATGCTCAGATCAGGTGGCGGTGCATCGTCGCCGGGTCGCGCTTGGCCCGACAGGCCGGTCCGGGACCGCGCATGTAATGCTGCTCGGGACGATAGGGGCGGAACGCCGCGACGAAGAACAGGCGGAAAAATTCCCTGATCTCGCGGATGAGCGAGGCCGAGCGCCGCTGGCGGTCGGCAGCGGGCGAGGGGGGCTGGCTAGCGATGGTTGTCATGGGACGTACTCTGCCGTCGTTTCAGCGCCTTTCCGTGCGGAAGGTCACGATGACGGGCTCATGCAAGATTTGACGCATGTAATTAAAAAGCGGTTCGAATTGTTAGGGGGAGCCACGGGATTCGTTGCCGACAGGCTTTCCAAAGTCTTAACGCCGCAGTTGCCCTTTAACGGCGGCATCGCTACATGAGCGGCAGAGATTTCCCCGATATCCGACGGATTCAAGGAACACGATGGCGCGCCAGTTCGTCTACTTCATGCAGGGCCTGACCAAGGCCTATCCGACCCGCAAGGTGCTGGATAACGTCCACCTCTCGTTTTATCCGGATGCCAAGATCGGCGTGCTCGGCGTCAACGGCGCCGGCAAGTCGACGCTGCTCAGGATCATGGCGGGCATCGACAAGGATTACACCGGCGAAGCCTGGGTCGCCGAAGGCGCGCGCGTCGGCTACCTCGAGCAGGAGCCGCAGCTCGATGCCACCAAGTCGGTGCGCGAGAACGTCATGGAGGGCGTTGCCAAGCAGAAGGCGATCCTCGATCGCTACAACGAACTGGCGATGAACTACTCCGACGAGACCGCCGACGAGATGACCAAGCTGCAGGACGAGATCGAGGCGCAGGGCCTGTGGGATCTCGATAGCAAGGTCGATCAGGCGATGGACGCGCTGCGCTGTCCGCCGGACGACGCCGACGTCACCAAGCTGTCGGGCGGCGAACGCCGCCGCGTCGCGCTGTGCAAGCTATTGCTCGATCAGCCGGACCTGCTGCTGCTCGACGAACCGACCAACCATCTCGACGCGGAGAGCGTGTCGTGGCTGGAAGGCCACCTGCGCAACTATCCCGGCGCCATCCTGATCGTCACCCACGACCGCTACTTCCTCGACAACGTCACGGGGTGGATTCTCGAACTCGATCGCGGCCGCGGCATTCCCTACGAGGGCAACTATTCGTCGTGGCTGGTGCAGAAGCAGAAGCGGCTGGAGCAGGAAGGCCGCGAGGACGCCGCGCACCAGAAGACGCTGGCGCGCGAGCAGGAGTGGATCGCGGCGTCGCCGAAGGCGCGACAGGCCAAGTCCAAGGCGCGCTATCAGCGCTACGAGGAGTTGCTCGCCAAGGCCAACGACAAGCAGACGCAGACCGCGCAGATCATCATTCCCGTTGCGGAGCGGCTCGGCAACAATGTGGTGGACTTCGAGGGCCTGTCGAAGGGTTTCAACGATCGCCTGCTGATCGACAACCTGACCTTCAAGCTGCCACCGGGCGGCATCGTCGGCGTCATCGGTCCCAACGGCGCCGGCAAGACGACGCTGTTCAAGATGATCACCGGCGCGGAAAAGCCGGACGGAGGCACCATCACTGTCGGCGAGACCGTGCATCTCGGCTACGTCGATCAGTCGCGCGACGCGCTCGACGGTTCGAAAACGGTGTGGGAGGAAATCTCCGGCGGCAACGACCAGATTCTGCTCGGCAAGAAGGAAGTGAATTCCCGCGGCTACTGCTCGGCGTTCAACTTCAAGGGCGCCGATCAGCAGAAGAAGGTCGGCGCGCTGTCGGGCGGTGAACGCAACCGCGTGCACCTCGCCAAGATGCTGAAGTCCGGCGCCAACGTGCTGCTGCTCGACGAACCGACCAACGACCTCGACGTCGATACGCTGCGCGCGCTGGAAGAGGCGCTGGAGGATTTCGCCGGTTGCGCCGTCATCATCAGCCATGATCGCTGGTTCCTCGACCGTATCGCGACGCATATCCTCGCCTTCGAGGGCGACAGCCACGTCGAATGGTTCGAGGGCAACTTCCAGGATTACGAGAAGGACAAGATGCGCCGGCTCGGCCAGGACAGCGTCATCCCGCATCGGGTGAAGTACAAGAAGTTGACGCGGTGACGATGCGCCGGTGCCGCTCAGGCGCCGGCCATCTTCAGCAAGGTGCAGCCTGTGATCCGCAGGCTGCCGTCGGGCTGGCGCTCCAGCGTGTAGAGCGCTTCCCACAATTCGCCGTCGGCGTCCCTGATGTGGACGTTTTGCATGATCTTGCCGTCCATTGCGCGGGCTTCGCCGAACTCGAAGCTCTTGTGACGATAGACCGGCGCGTAACTGCGCTTCACCATCGCCATGAATGTCGCGGGCTGCTGAAACATCTCCTGCAGTGCCGGAGCCGCGAAGGCAAAGGCGGCAGCATCGTCGTCGCGACCGAAGGCGTCGGCCTGCGAACTGATGATCGTTCGTGCCGCGGCAATGTCGTCGTCGGAATGGGCTGCGCATGACAGAGACGCGAGCAGACAGATCGTCAGCATGATGACGCGCATCGTGGTGTTCCTTGTTTGCTCCGGATGGTTTAACGCTTCTGTCATTGTCACCGGGTTTAGCTGCGGCACCAAGCCGCCCGTCGCGCGCGATATGATGACACAAGCCGACGCATCGTGAAGTTCGGCCGCGAGTATGATATACGGCGGCGGGTTCCGTGTGGTTTCCGCTACGCGTACGATCTTGCCGGACGGGCTGATCGTTCAAAGGTAATTCGATATGGCCGACTGGAGTGCTGAGCAGTATCTGAAATTCGAGGATCAGCGCACGCGGCCCGCGCGGGATCTGCTCGCGCAAATTCCCCTGCAACAGGCGCGCACCGTGGTCGATATCGGCTGCGGCCCGGGCAATTCCACCGAGCTGCTGGTCAAGCGCTGGCCGGAAGCCGCGGTGACCGGCATCGATACATCGGCGGACATGCTGCGGCAGGCGCGCGAGCGATTGCCCAACCAAACTTTCATCGAGGCCAACGTCGCCCACTGGGTGCCTCCGGCCGAGGCGGATGTGCTGTTCGCCAATGCCATTTTCCAATGGGTGCCGGATCATCTGAAGCAGCTCAAGCGGCTGGTCGGCACGCTGTCGCCGGGCGGGGCGCTTGCGGTGCAGATGCCGGACAATCTCGAAGAGCCATCCCATGTCCTGATGCGCGAGGTGGCTTTTCAGGAGCCGTTCCGCCCGGCGCTCACCGATGCGACGGCTTTGCGCGCGGCATTGCCCCGGCCGCGCGATTACTACGATGCGCTCCAGCCGCTGTGCAGTCGGCTGGAGATCTGGCACACCATTTACAATCACGCGCTGGACGACGCCGCGGAAATCGTCGAATGGGTCAAGGGCACCGGCTTGCGGCCGTTTCTCGATCCGCTGGAGCCGGCGGAACGCAAGCTCTATCTGGCCGAATATACCGCACGCGTCGCCGCGGCTTACCTGCCGCAGGCCGATGGCAAGGTGCTGTTGCGGTTTCCGCGGATATTCATCGTTGCGGTGCGCTAGGCGTTTTTTGGACGATCGGACGAAACCTTCGAACCGGCTGCGGTGAAGTGTCTCGGGGGGACTCGACAGCGCGGCATCGCCCCCCATACTGAAGACCCCATCCATTTGTTCCGCGCGCCTGATTTATTTCAAAGCCAGGATTCGCTCCTATCTTTTCTGCGTTGAAACCGAGAGCCCCCGATGTCGATGACTCCCGAGACTCCCTTGCCGCCGCGTGGCGTTCGCCTGCGGCCGATCCCGATGCTGATCTTCAGTTCGCGTTGGCTGCAGTTGCCGCTCTATGTCGGCCTTATCGTGGCGCAGGGCGTCTACACCGTCCTGTTCCTCAAAGAACTCTGGCACCTGATCGGACATACGTTCGACTTCAGCGAACAGCAGATCATGCTGGTGGTGCTGAGCTTGATCGACGTGGTGATGATTTCCAACCTGCTGGTGATGGTGATCGTCGGCGGTTACGAGACATTCGTGTCGCGGCTCAATCTCGAAGGTCATCCGGACGAACCGGAGTGGCTGAGCCACGTCAATGCCAGCGTGCTGAAGATCAAGCTGGCGATGGCGATCATCGGCATCTCATCGATTCATCTACTGCGCACCTTCATCGAGGCCGGGGGGCTGGGCACCGGCAAGACCAACTACACGGCGGATGGTGTGATGTGGCAAACCATCATCCATATCGTTTTCATTTTGTCGGCGGTGGGTATTGCCTACGTCGATCGCCTGTCGAATGACGTGACCGACCACCACGGCCACGCCCCGGCGGCGCATTGAGGGCGGCGCTCCGATATGTGAACCGGCTCTGCGCAGCGGGCCTGCTCGTTGCAGGCATGGCATTCGGCGCAGGCTGCTCGCTCGCGCAGGCCGCCGATGCGGGCTTCGCCCGATTCGTCGAGTCGGTCTGGCCCGATGCGCAGAAGGCCGGCGTGTCGCGCGCGACGTTCGAAGCGCAGACCCGCGGGCTTGAGCCGGATTACAAGCTGCCGGACCTGGCGTTGCCGGGACGTCCCGCCACCGGCGCGCCGGCCCAGGCCGAGTTCGTGCAGGTGCCTGCCGACTATGTGAAGGAAACCACCATCGCGCGGTTGGCCGCCGAAGGGCAGCGGCTGATGCAGCAGCATCGCGCCACGCTTGCCGCGATCGAAAAGCGTTTCGGCGTGCCGGGGCCGGTCATCCTCGCCATCTGGGGACGCGAGACCGATTACGGCCGTTATCGTCTGCCGTACGATACGTTGCGCGTGGTGGCGACGCAGGCTTATGTCGGCCGGCGCAAGGAACAATATCGCGACGAATTCACCCTGGCGCTGAAGATCCTGCAGGACGGCGACGTGGCGCGAAAGGATTTTCGTTCGTCATGGGCGGGCGCGACCGGGCTGACGCAATTCCTGCCGTCGGAACTGTACAAGCACGGCGTCGATTTCGATGGCGACGGGCGCGTCAACATCTGGACCTCGGTGCCGGATGCGCTGGCGTCCGCCGCGCAACAGCTTGTCAACAAAGGCTGGCAGACGGGCGTGCGCTGGGCCTATGAGGTGCAGGCGCCGCGCAATGCGGATTGCACGCAGGGCGTACCGGAGATCACCAAGCCGATCGGCGAATGGTTGCGCGCGGGCTTCGTCCCGGTGCGCAGCGAGAAGCTCAGCGCCGCCGAACAGGCGCAGCCGGCGTCGCTGCTGCAGCCCGAGGGCATCTATGGCCCCTCGTTTCTGACGACGAAGAATTACTTCGTCATCAAGGAATACAATTTCTCGGATCTCTATGTGTTGTTTGTCGGCCATCTCAGCGACCGCATGACCAATTCGCTCCCGTTCGCAACGAAGTGGTCGGCCTCGACGCAGTTGCGCAGCCGCGATGTCGAGGCGATGCAGCGTCACCTGACGCAGATCAAGCTCTATCGCGACAAGATCGACGGCAAAGCGGGGATGCAGACGCGCGCGGCACTCGGTGCGTTTCAGAAATCCGCCGGCCTCAAGGTCGATTGCTGGCCAAGCGAGGCCGTGCTGCGTGCGATGAGCGGTACGCGGTAGACAAGAACCGTCACCCTGAGGTGTGAGGCGCTTGCGCCGAGCCTCGAAGGGCGACGGCGATCTTTCGCGGCTCGCGATATTCATCGCTCGCGCCTCGGGATGACGCCGTCACGACAGTCCGCACATCCCTTATGCTCGTCAAAAAACAAACCCGGCCAAACTGGCCGGGTTGTTGAACGATAGCTGAGAACGTTTCAGTTCTGGCCGATCAATCGCAAACGCGAATGCGGCGGAAGCGCCAGCCGTAGCCGTCCCAGAAGCGCTCACGCTCGAAATGGCACGGTGGCTCTTCGACGTAGACCGGGGCCGGCGCGGCATACACCGGGGCAGGGCGGCTGGCGGCGATGGCGCCACCGAGCAGTGCGCCGCCGATCAGGCCACCGGCAACGCCGGCAGCGATGCGGCCGCCGTCCGCGTGAGCGGCGGGGGTCACTGCGGCCATCGAGCCGGCAATGGTAGCTGCGGCGAGCAAAGCCGAGAAAGTCTTCTTCATCTTGAGATCACTCCTGAAGGTGCGCCGCGAGGCGCGAGGTTGTCGAATGTCCGTAAAGCCGTGTGCAAACCCGGCAGTGTCGCCCGACGTAACGCAAGGGACTCAATTGCCCTGAATCACGGCTTTTTAACGCCTTGCAGAAAAATGCTCCAGACACGATCCGATTCGTGACTCCGGAGCATCCTTGCTGGCGTGTTACACGATTTGGCTTACTTAACCGCAAACTCTGACGCGACGAATCCGCCAGCCGTAGCCGTCCCAGAAGCGTTGGCGCTGCCAGTAGCAGGGGGGTCCGGCAACGTAAGCCGGCCCACCGTAATAGCCGTATCCCGGTCCATAATATCCGTAGCCCGGGCCGTAACCGTAATAGCCGGGACCAGCCAGAGCGCCGCCGATCAGCGCGCCGCCGATCACGCCTGCGGCGACACCTGCCGCGACGCGGCCGCCACGGGCTTCGGCAGCCTGCGGCGCCGCCAGCACCGTCACCGCCAGGGTCGCGGCTGCCGCGACCGCCATAAACGTCTTCTTCATGGCTTCACCTTTCCTCGAAACCTCTCGACAGTGAAAGACTGCTCTGTCGCGTAAAAGTTTCATACATCGTTTGAACGATCAATGAACGCCCGCGCTGAATCTCGCCATGATCGCTTGCGAAGCCATTTTGCATTGCAAAATCATTAACGATTGAAAGAGCCCAGAGTTTCCTTGCGTCCCTTGCCTTTGGTCGCACCAGGCGGAACCGGGGTTCAATCCCCTTGGCCGGCTGCCGCCGCCAGTTTGGAATACATTGAAATTGAGCTTTTTCCTTTTGCGTCTTGGCGGGCACTTTTCTATCGATAGGGGGTCCACACTGCAGAGTTGCTTCCCCTCATGATTATCTGTTCTTGCAATGTCTTGAGCGACCATGACGTCCGCAACGCCGTGACCGCCGGGTCCGACTTTCCGCGCACTGCCGGCCAGGTCTACGGGTGTTTGGGTTGCAGTGCCCAGTGCGGCCGCTGCGCCCGGACGATCAAAAAGATCATGACCGAAGCCCTCGGCGCCTGCGCCAAAGCCTGCTGTGAAGGATGCCCCCATAGTCACGAGCACACAGCGACGGCCCTGGTTGCGGGCGCCGAGATGCGCCCGGCCGAGATGACCGTCTGAGACTGCCGGTTTCCGGCACGGCGTGTCCCCCGCGAGTTCTCCCCATGATGCGACCGAATGTCCCCCGACAGGGGTTGTTCTCCGTCATTTTCTCATTTAGAAGCGTTCTAAAGTGATTGCTTGGGGCCTCCAGCGGCCCCTGATAACGGGAGTCCGGTCATGAAGGGCGATGCGAAGGTCATCGAATATCTCAACAAGGGTCTGCGCAGCGAACTGACCGCGATCAATCAATATTGGCTGCACTACCGGTTGCTCGACAACTGGGGCCTCAAGGACATGGCCAAGCAGTGGCGCAAGGAATCCATCGAGGAGATGCAGCACGCCGACCGCTTCACCGACCGCATCCTGTTCCTCGACGGCTTCCCCAACATGCAGGTGCTGGATCCGCTGCGGATCGGTCAGAATGTGAAGGAAATCCTCGAATGCGACCTCGCCGCCGAAATCGGCGCGCGCGAGCTCTATCAGGAAGCCGCCACCTACTGCCACGGCGTCAAGGATTACGTCTCGCGCGACCTGTTCGAGAGCCTGATGAAGGATGAGGAACACCACATCGACTTCATCGAGACCCAGCTCGACCTGATCGGCCGCATCGGCCTTGAGCTCTACACCCAGAAGCACGTCGGCGAGATGGGCGAGGACTAACGCTCGCTTATTACGATATCTTGCGTTTCGCCGGCTCCTGCACCAGCGGGCAGCCGGCGAAGCCTGCCTGCACCGCGGCCTCGCTCCCTTCGAGTTTGAATTCCGCCGTGGTCCGCCCGGCATTGAGCGAGCGGATCCGCAGATAAAGCGTTCCCGCACCGCGCATGTCGTTGACGAAATCGGCGACGGCGGCACGATCCTCGATGACGATCACCTGATAACCAATGAGGATGCGCGACGCGACGTTGTCGCGGCCCGGCTTGTCGTCGAAGCGATAGCCAAGGATGGCGTTATTATCGCTGCCGATCTTGAAGTCGAACGCGATCCGCACCAGCGGTTGGCCTTCGAGGCAGGTGAGTTGAACGCTGGCGGTCCGCGTTGAGGTGAGAGCCGATGTGGACGCGTTGGCGGTGAACAACAGGGCGCTCGAGAACGGCGCACCGGTGACGCGGTCGATCTGGCGTTCGATTTTCCAGTTTCCCGAACTGGCCGTATTCGATATCGACACCGCCGGATCGCGCGTGACACACGCCGCCAACAGCAACGCCGGAATTAAGCCCCACACCATACGCACGTCATTCACCCCGCGGGCAGTCTGCAACCGGTACGGGAACAATGCAAGCGATGCATGTGATTTTGCCCAAGGGCATAGCCGACCTCGGGCAGGCATCAATGACGGCGCTACGCTGCCGGTAGCGGCTACATCGTGCGTTGCGGCGCCGTCTGCAATAACTCGCGCACCTGCTGGCTGTAGAACCTCGCCATGCCGGTGGTGAGATGACCGCGCGTCTCGGTGCTGGCCGGGATCAGATAGAGGCTGCCGCTTTTGACGCGCTTGAGATCGCGCTCCATCACGCCGGTCTCCGGCGGATTGCGTTCGTCGTCGGCGGAGTTGATCGCCAGCAGCGTCGCCTCGATCTTCTCCAGTCCGGGGGCGGCGTCGTAGTCGTGCGACGAGCCCCATTGATAGAGAAAGTCGTTGGCGTCGGCCTTCGACGCGTGCGCCAGGCGATCATCGACCAGCGCATCGGCCTTCGCTGCGGTCGGCGCTGCCGCCTGATAGGCGAGCGTGCCGCCGCCGGTGGCGATGCCGAACGTCGTCACGGCGTATTTCATCATGCGCGGCTGGGACGTGTAATTGCCGCCGTTGTAGTCCGGATCGTTACGGATGGTTTCCAGCATCATTCGCCGCAGCATCCAGTTGCGCGACGACATGGCGCTGGCCTGCGAGGCCATCGGCACCAGTGCGTCCATGTAGCCGGGATACTTTTCGCCCCAGAGCCAGGTCTGCATGCCGCCCATCGAGTTGCCGATGATCAGCCGCAGGTGCGGAATGCGCAGGCCCTCGCTGATGAGCCGATATTGCGCCACGACCATGTCGTCGTAATTGTATTTCGGAAACGCGGTCTTCATGCCATCGGATGGTTTCGACGAGCGGCCGTGACCGATGCTGTCCGGAATGATGATGTAATACTTCGACGCATCGAGCGGCTGGCCGGGGCCGAACATTTCGCCGGCAAAGGTCGGCGTCAATTGGCTGGCGGCCGAGCCGCCCGAGCCGTGCAGCACCAGCACCGGCTGCCCGGTCGGCTCGCCAACCGTGGTGTAATGCAGTTTCAGTTCCGGCATCACCTCGCCGGTGTGGAACTTGAAATCCCTGGCGATCCATTCGCCTTGCTTCGGCGTGGGAAAATCCGCCGCGATCGCGAGCGACGACAACAAAGAAAAAGCTGCGACAATCGCAGCGCGGTATGCATTCATGGCGTGCTCCCATTCGCGGACTTGGCCGCCGCGTTCGCCGCAGGCTAGCACGTCATGCGCGGTGCCGCCCAGTGCCAGGCCGGCAAAATGCGCTCACGATGGCTGCCAGTTCACCGGCAGATTGAGCAGGCCGCGGAACGCCCAGCCGCCGATGCGCACCGGCACGCCGTCATCGAGCCGAAGATCTTTCAATCTGGCGAAGATGCTCGGCAGCGCCACCTCGGCGACCATGGCGCGCGAAGCCCATGCACCGGCGCAATAATGCGGTCCGGCACCGAAGGCGATGCTCTTGGCAGTTTCGCGGGTGATGTCGAAGGTTTCCGGATCGCTGAAACAGGCTTCGTCGCGATTGGCCGAGCCGAACATGAAGAACACGCGATCTTCCGGCTCGAAATCGACGCCGCCATGACTCCATGGCTTGGCGACGCGGCGCGGCGACATGCCGATCGGCGCGATCCAGCGAGCGTATTCCTCGAACACCTCGATCCATTTGGCCTTGCCGTCACGCACCAGCGCGAGTTGCTCGGGGTGCGTCAGCATCGCCCAGATGGTTCCGGAGATGGCGTCGCGCGGTTCGTTCTGGCCGCCGGAGATCGCCAGCTTGATGTTGGCGCGTACGCTCTCCATCGGCATGTTGGCGGCCAGCAACACGCTGAGGATCGAGTGGTTCGGATGCCTGGTTACTACCGGGATCATGTCGTCGATGGCGGCGTCGATGCCGGCGGTGGCGGCATTGCAGCGCGCGGCGATATCCGGGTTGCCGGTGTAGTTGGCGATGCCGTCGATCATCGCCTGCGACCACGCGTCCATGTCCTGAAAGCGCATGTTGGTGAGGCCGGTGATGTGCTTGAGGCATTCCGCCGACAGCGGCAGCGCGAACGCCTTGCACAGATCGGCGCGGCCTTGCGGCGCAAGCTCGTCGAGGATGCGATCGGCATGCGCCTGAAACTGCGCGCGCCAGATGTCGCGCACGGTGCGCGGCGATACCGAAGGAAACATGGCCGCGCGTTCCGCCATGTGCGCATCGCCGTCCTTGCGCATCATGTTGTGGCCCATCAGTACGTTCATCAGGCCGTTGGGTTGATGCGAGGAGAAAACGTCGATGCGTTTCTCCATACTGAAGATATCGTCGCGCCTGGTGAAGATCGTCGAGCCGAGCTGCGGCACGTAGGCGATGGGCGCCTCGGCGCGCATCTGCTTCAGGGCGGGATAGGGATCGTGCCAGAAGGCATTGACGTCGATATCGAAATGCGGCGCGTTGGACATGATGCGTGTCGGGTCCCCGGATCGACCGGATCATCCGCATGCGGCCGCCCTTATGCAAGGACGATTATCCACCGCTGGCGGGCGCATGATCGCTCAGCGGTCGGCGCGCGCGGTGACGGCGTCATAATCCGTGTGCGAAGGGTCACGCCGCTCGCGCCATTGATCGTAACTGAGCATCCCGGCGCCCATCGCCGCGACGAATACGACGACAGGCACGCTCAACCCCGCGAGATTGACCAATGCGGGTCCGGGACAGAGCCCGACCAGTCCCCAGCCGACGCCGAACAGCGCCGCGCCGCCGATGAGCGATGCGTCGATGTCGTCGCGTCTCGGCCAGTTCAGTTTGGCGGCAAACAGCGGCGAGGGGCGCCGTCTTGCGAAGGCGAAGCCGAAGCTGCTGACCGCCACGGCGCCGGCCATGACGAACGCCAGCGTCGCATCCCACGCCCCGAAGATATCGAGGAAGCCGAGCACTTTGTCGGGTTGGGTCATGCCCGATATCAGCAGGCCGATGCCGAAGATCAGGCCGCAAACAAAACTGGCGATGGAGACAGGCATGATGTCAGGCTCCAAAACCGTGGCGGACAATGGCGACGGTGCCGATCGCCACCACCATGAAGATCGCCGTGGCGGTGATCGAGCGTGTCGACAAACGCGCGGTGCCGCACACGCCGTGGCCGGAGGTGCAGCCGCCGCTCATGCGCGTGCCGACGCCGACCAGCAGCCCGCCAATCGCGACCACCGCCAGATTGGCCGGCATCGCGGGCATCGGCAGCGATGCGCCGCCGAGCGCAGCGAGCAGCGGAGCGGCAAGCAGGCCGGCAACGAACGCCAATCGCCAGCCGCGATCCGAAGCTTTGAGCGACAGCAATCCGCCGAAAATTCCGCTGATGCCGGCGATGCGGCCGGTCAACACCATCAGCAACGCGGTGGCGAGCCCAATCAAGGCCCCACCCAACAGCCCGGACAGAGGCGTGAAGTTGTGCATCGGTCATGCTCCGGCAACTGTGCAGGGGCCGCGTCTCACGCACCCCCGATTTTGGAGTCATAGGAGCGGTGCGATAGATAAGCAAGTTCTAATATATGGCGGCAGGGCGATTGCGTGAGACGACGCTGGCCTGCGCGATCTCGCGCAAACGTCGCAGGCGGCGGGCGGTGGCGCGCCGCCTATTCGGGCAGGATCGAGAGCGGCGGCCCCGGCATTTGCGCATTGGCGCGCGCCAGGCTTCCATTGGCGTGTTGATGCCGCTGACGTTTGGCGACGTGGTAATAGCCGCCGGCGTAGTAGCGGACAGCGCGGTCGTCATTGCCGTTGGCGGCACGATAGGCCCCGGCCAGATAGCGCACGGCGTAGGTGAGGTTGGTCTGGGGATCGCGCAAGCCTTCCGCCGTCCCGGTGTAGCCAAGCCCGCGCGCCGTCGCCAGTTTGATCTGCATCAGACCGATGGTGCCGCCACGCCCGACAAGCTGCGGTTGATAACGGCTCTCACGCACGATCACGCGATGCACCAGCGCTTCGGGGATATCGTTGGCCCGCGCGTGATCGGCGACCATCGCTTCGTATTGCGCGCGCTGCGCCATTGCCGTCTCGCAACACATTGTGGCGATGCCGATGACGACGAGCGTATACAAAGCGGGTTTCAGCATCGGCAGTCTGGATTTTTCAAAGTGTTAGGCCGGTCGGTCAGGCGACGCCGCTCTCTATGGCATCGCAACTGTGGCATCCGCGAGGCAGCTACAACTGGAGATTATCCCTGCCGCATTCAGCGGCAAGGCGGTGCACCGGTCGCGTAAACGGAAGGCGGCGATCGGTCAACAATATTGTCGCAAAAGCGTCGCACCGGAAGTTTCTTGACGGCCAATCGGGCGCGCATAAACTTGGCGCAATAACAGATGGGGACGCGTCATGATCGCTTTCAGGTCTGGTTATTCACTGTCCTCCGAAATGCCCCAGCACAATCCTTGCGCCCAGTGCGGCAAACCAATCGCAGCACCGGAATGGGTCGAGGAAGATCGCCGTGTGACATCCTATTTGTGGCACTGCGCCGCGTGCGGCTACAAATTTGAATCAATGGCGTTCTTTAAGCGAGCAAGACAGGATTCCGGCTCGCTCGCTGCCTGAACGAGACGGCTTTTTCCCTGCATCGGCAGCGAAATCTCGCGCGAACGCGCGAAATCCGAGCGCGTGGAACCTCGCCTGACTGCCTATGGAACCGGGCCTCTGGCCGACGCGTTGATCATCGTGTCAACCGAAGGAGGATGTCATGTCCATCGATCAGGTGGCGGTCAAATCTCATAGCTTGATCGCAAGCGATCGTGTCGAAGGCACCGCTGTACGACGGCTCAACGGCGAGAAGATCGGTCATATCGAACGACTGATGATCGACAAGATCAGCGGCAAGGTATCCTACGCAATTCTGAGCTTCGGCGGTTTTCTCGGCATGGGCGCGAGCCTGCTGCCGCTGCCCTGGGCACGGCTGAAGTACAATCGCGACGTCGAGGCCTATCAGCTCGACATTACCGACGACGAACTCAGGCGCGCGCCGTCGTTCCTTGCCGACAAGGATTTCGATTGGGGCGACCGATCGCAGGAAATCGAGTTGCATCGCTACTACGGCGTTCCGCCATATTGGGGAGGTTTCTAAGCGCAAACGCGCGACATGCTTGGCGCTGTTCCAATTGCGCAACCCAGTATCGCGTTAGCTGCAACGACTTTTGGCTGCGAGCCGGGAACGCTCATTGCCTAAATGTGTTGCCCTTCTAGACATCATTTCATCAGGAGGTGCGCACATGTTTGCAAAATATATGACGACGGCACTGGTTGGTTCGGCGCTTATCGCCACTGCGGCGTTGGCGGAAACTCCCTCAAAGTCGACCGCGACGACGACGACCCCGGCTGCGACGACAGCGGCTCCGGCGGACATGTCGCATCAGGGTCAATGGCGGACATCCAAGGTCGTCGGCCTGAAGATTTACAACAACGCCAACGAGAGCCTCGGCTCGATCAACGATCTGCTGTTCGACAAGGACGGCAAGATCGCCGCTGCAGTCATTGGCGTTGGCGGGTTCCTCGGCGTCGGCGAACACTACGTCGCGGTCCCGTACGACAAGATCAAATGGGTGAACGAGCCTGTGCCTTACACGGGCGCTGGCACCGCAAGCAATTCGAGCGGGACGACCGGACGTCCGTCGAGCAGCACGACGACGGGATCGGCTGCACCCGCGCCGGCCGCCGCCAAGCCCAATCCGTGGTACCCGGATCACGGCGTGTTCGATGCGACCAAGGATCAGCTCAAGAGCATGCCGGAGTTCAAATACACGACTTGATGCGGATGGCTGAGCAAAGCCTGCAACGCGGCAGGCGAGATGTTCGATAGTCACGATCTGAAGGTGGCCGGGCGGCGTCGATGCCGTCCGGCCAATTCGCTTGCGCCAGTTACTTCTTAATGTAAGGGCAGCCGCCCTGATCCATCGGACGGAAGGCCTGATCGCCCGGCACCGTCGCCAGAAGATTGTAGAGATCCCAATCGCTCTTGGACTCCGAGGGCTTCTTCACCTCGAACAGGTACATGTCGTGGACCATGCGGCCATCTTCGCGGATGCGGCCGTTCTTGGCGAAGAAGTCGTTGATCGGCGTTGCCTTCATCTTGGCCATCACCTTGGCGGTGTCGTCGGTGCCGGTGGCATCGATGGCTTGCAGGTAGTGCATCGTCGCGGAATACAGGCCGGCCTGAATCATCGTCGGCATGTGTCCCACCTTGTCCATGAATCTCTTGGAGAAGGCGCGGGTCTCGTCATTGGTGTCCCAGTAGAAGCCGTCGGTGAGAATGAGGCCCTGGGCCTGCTTCAGACCGAGGCCATGGGAGTCGGTGATTTCCTGCAGCAGCGCGATCATCTTCTGGCCGCCCTGCGTCAGGCCGAATTCCGCCGCCTGTTTCAGGGCGTTGGTGGTGTCCCCGCCGGCATTGGCGAGCGCGACGACCTTGGCCTTCGAGGCCTGTGCCTGCAGCAGGAACGACGAGAAGTCCGACGAGTTCAGCGGATGACGCACATTGCCGACGACCTTGCCGCCGCTCTGCTTGACGACGTCGGCCGCGTCGCGCTCGAGCGCATGGCCGAACGCATAATCCGCCGTGATGAAGAACCATGTGTCCTCGCCGCGCTTGACCATGGCGCGCCCGGCGACATTCGACAGCGCATAGGTATCGTAAGTGTAGTGAACGAAAATCGGCGAGCAGGCCTTGCCGGTGAGATCCGAACTGCCCGCGCCGGAATTCATGAAGATCTTGTTCTTCTCGGTCAGCAGCGTCGAGACTGCCAGCGCCACCGAAGAAGTCGGCACGTCGAAAACGGAGTCGACCTTGTCGTTGTCGATCCAGTTGCGTGCGATGTTGACGCCAACGTCCGGCTTGTTCTGGTGATCGCCCGAGACCACCTCGATCGGCTTGCCTTTGACCTTGCCGCCGAAATCCGCCACGGCCATCTGTACGGCGGCCAGCGATCCCTTGCCGGTAGCGTCGGAATAGAGGCTGGACATGTCGGTGAGGACGCCGATCTTGACGACATCGTCGGAGATTTGTGCATGCGCCGCGCCGCTGGAAAAAGCGAGTGCGAGGCTGGCCACGAGCGTGGCAGCGGTTCTGTTCATGGAGTTTGCTCCTTGGGTTATTTTTGTTTTCGCGTAGCAGCGGCTGGCACCGCGCAACGAAGGTTGTGCCAGCAAAGCCGAAGCAGGAGCAAGTGAGTTTGTCGTGAAGATTGCAGATTCTGACAATTGTCCGGCGTGCGGAACTACAGGCCCGGCAGTGTCGTGACCGTGACTTTGGCGGAGCCTTCGGCTTCGGCGATGACGCGCAACTTGGTTGAGTCGAACGCAACGCCGGCAAGGCGCAGGCTGGTGATGTCGGCATCGACGCGCGCACCGCTATCGTTCTTCTGAAAATCGTTGACGAGTTTCGTCATCTGCTTGCGCGCATTGGCGGCGAACGGCTTGAGGTCGATCACGGCCTTGTCGGCGAGCGCCTTCTGAAGATAGGGTAGCGCGGCTTGCGTGGCCGCACCGAGCAGTCCGAACGCGGCCTGCGATTCCACCGAAAGGTTGATGTCGGTCAGGCGCAACGTTTGCTGCGCCTGATCCAGCGCAGGCTTGCCCCAGATATGGACGGTGGCATCCGCGCCGAAACCGAACCAGCTCCGCTTTTCTTTCGCATCGACCAGCAGCGAAATCAGCAGGCGATCGCCGGACGCCGCCACCGTCGCGCGTTTCACCTTGACGGCAATCGAACTGTCGCCGCCTTCGGGGAAGGTCTTGCCAGCGAGTTGCGCATCCAGCAGCTTGTTGAGATCGGTGAACGGCATATCAATCGGCACGCCGATGCTGACGCGTCCCGGATTGGCCTGAATGATGCTCAGCGTTGCCGGAAAGGGGCAATCCGGTTTGGTTTCGGTTGCGGTGACGCGGGTCTCGGCATCGATACCGAGCGTCAGCGTCACGGCATTGGCATCGACGCGCGGCTGCGCCGCCACAGCTTTGGTGGGGCGCAGTTCGAGCCACAATTGCGGTCCGGGTGCAGAGGCGGCCTGCAACGGAATCGAACGGCACATCTTGGCCCATTCGCGCCGCGCATTCTGCTCGATCACCGGATCGTTGCGGATGCGCTGTTGCAGGCCGACGAGTTGATCGTTCACCGCGCGATCGAGCGCCGGTTTCAATTGGGCCGGAACGTTGACGCGGATGCCGGCGACCGAGAGGTTGGTGTCGCCGAGATTGACCTGCGCCGTCAGGTTCGGTTCGATCCGCCAGCTGGGCGTCAACGCGGGGCGCGATGTCATGCCGACATTGCCGCGGATCTCGGCATCGGCGTTGATGTTCTTGATGTTGAGGCTGCCGATCTGTTTGCTGACGTTGCTGCCCAGCAGCGAGCCCAGCGCGTTGCCGAGCGCGCCCTTGGCGTTGTCCGACAGCGCGCCCTTGACGTTCAGCGTGCCGGTCAACGGCGTCGTCAGCGACAGGGCATTCTGTGCGCCGGCTGCGGTGATGGGGCCGCGCGCCGCCGTCCAGTTGATGTCGGCGTTCTGCAGAACCTGCGGCACCGGATTGTCCGCCTTGCCGCCGAAGGTGCGCGGCGCGGCGCGGTCGGCGCTGGCGCCAATCACCTTGAGCGGAATTTCGATCGGCGCGATCACGGATGAATTGCGCGACACCGCAGGCAGCGGCGGCAGCTTGGCAAGCACCGGTTGCGATGTGCTGTCGCGCGGCGACAGCCAATCCATGGCTTTCAGGCTGAGAAGAAACGATCCCGCAATCACGGCGATTGCGATCAGAATGGTTTTCACCCGCATCGGCTATTCCGGTCCCCGTCGGCTTCGAGTCTAGCGTCGCCGGTGATCGGGCGCCAGAGCACGAAAGCGAAATGTGCCATGCGCGTATGTTGCGGATTGACGCGGCAAAAAAATGAAAAGGCTCCGGCGCATTGGCCGGAGCCTTGATGATGACCGATCTGGCAATATCAGCGCAGCACGCCACGTCCGAGATCGGCACGGCGTTCGTTGGGCAGCACAACCACCTTGGCGCCGACGGCCACGCGTGAATACAGGTCGGTGACGTCGGCATTGGTGAGGCGGATGCAGCCTGACGACACATGCGTGCCGATGGTCTCCGGCGCATTGGTGCCATGGATGCGATAAACGGTGCCGCCCAGATACATCGCGCGCGCGCCGAGCGGATTGCCGGGGCCGCCGGCCATGAAGCGCGGCAGATAGGGTTGCCGTGCGATCATCTCGGCTGGCGGCGTCCAGTTCGGCCACTCGGCTTTTTTGCTGATGGTCTGAATGCCCGACCAGGTGAAGCCTTCGCGGCCGACGCCGATGCCGTAGCGGATCGCCTGGCCGTTGCCGGTGACGAGATAGAGATAAGTGTTCGGCGTATCGATGACGATGGTGCCGGGCGCTTCGTGCGTCACGTAGTTGACGACCTGACGTTTCAGTCGTGCGGGCATCTGCGTTGTCGACGCGGGCTCGTCGAGCGACGGCGCGGCCTGCATTTGCGGCAGCGGCTGCAGCGGCAGAAATGGAAACAGCGGTTGCGGACCGGCGTTGGCCGGCGCGACCAGACCGACGCTCACGGTCAGCGCCATGGCGGCGGTGCGAGCCAAATTCGTGCCGGTGATAAGATGATGAAAGAACATCCTTGTCTCCCTGCGTTTTGGATGGGTGTGACGCAGGGAGCAAAAGGTTCAAGAGCGGGTCGGCGACCTGCTCAGAAGGTTTTCAACCCTCAGAAGACACCAAGCACGATCGCGCCGACGAAGGCCAATGCAAGATATGCGCTGACGGCACTCAATTTGCCGGTCATGGTCATGGGAGGTCTCCCAAGTACATACTGCTGGCGAAGCTAACGACGAAAGTAGCAATCCGTTCCTTCCGAAAAAAGTCAGGGCTGCTGCTCTATCCCGCTTTTCATGCGGAAATGGAACCCTGCGCACGTGGTTAAAGATTTCTGAAATCAATGCGTTGAAGAGTCTTTAAATAAATTCGGTGAACTTGCGCGCATGACGCGCGGAATAGCCTTCTCTCTCACAAGCGCATTGATTTTGGTTTCGCTGGCGGGGTGCGGTCGCGGTTTCTTTCAAACCGAGACGCGTGCGCCATGGCGGGCCGAAGCCGAAGCTGCGTGCCTGAAATCCGGTGCCGTCAAGGAAGGCGCCGAAATCGTCCGCATCGATCCGATTTCCGGCCCGGGTGTCTGCGGTGCAGAGTTCCCGCTCAAGGTTGCCGCACTCGGCGAAGCCTCGATGTCGTTGGGGTTTGCCGACGATCTGCGGCCGCCGGCTGCGGTCGGCGGCAATCCGCCGCGCTGGCCCGGCACGCGTCCGAATTACGCGGCGGCGCCGCCGTCGTCATATCCCGACAATGCCGCTCGGCAGCCGGTTTATGGCCGTGCGTCGAACGGACCGGTGTCGCTTAACGCGCCGGGCGTCGCTCCCGCCAGCGATGAGATCGAATTGCCGGAAGAGGGCGTTGCCGGCGCGCCGCAGGGCAGCAGCCCGCGCGGTTGGCAGGCCGGGCCGCAAGGTATTCCGCAAAACGAGCGCGCGTCGCCGCAGTATTCGCGTGCGCCGGCAGCGCCGCAGCAGGACTATTCACAAGCGCCGTTGCCCCGGCTCGGCCCGTCGCGCGGCAATCCGGTTGCCGCATTCGGCCCGGTGACCTTGAAGCCGACCGCGACGCTGGCGTGTCCGATCGTTTCGGCGCTCGATCGCTGGCTGGCGGAGTCCGTGCAACCGGCGGCGACGCGCTGGTTCGGTGCGCGCGTCGTCGAGATCAAGCAAATCTCGGCCTATTCCTGTCGCGGCATGAACGGCAATCCGCATGCCCACATCTCCGAACACGCCTTCGGCAACGCACTGGACATCGCGGGCTTCACGCTGGCCGATGGCCGCTACATCTCGGTGCAGAACGGCTGGAAGGGCGTGCCGGAAGAGCAGGGTTTCCTGCGCGATGTGCAGGGCGCGGCGTGTCAGCAGTTCACAACGGTGCTGGCGCCGGGTGCCAACGTCTATCACTACAATCACATCCACGTCGATCTGATGCGGCGCTCAAGCGGGCGCGTGGTGTGCAAGCCTGCAGCGGTGTCCGGCGAGGAGATCGCGGCGCGCGCGACGCAGCGCAATCCGTACGCGAACAGTCGCGAGCCGGCCTACACCAGTTCGATCGGTGCAAAGCGCAACACGCGTCACACCGCCAAGAGCGAGGATGACGACGACGAGTAGCGCGGTCGTCGCCGCTTAGTTTTGCTTCACCTGATAGGCGGCAAGGAACATTTGCGTTGCGCTCTCGATGACCTGCACGATGCGCTCGTCCGAGGGGGCGGGTGCCGCCTGAAACAGGAACGGCAGAAACAGCGTGGCCTGACACATCATCATGAATTGCGCCGCCGCGAGTTCGGTGTTGTCGATTTTCAGCGCGTTGTTCGCGACCTGCACGTCGAGATAGGCGGCGAGGCGCTTGATGGTGCTTTGCAGGACATGTTCGTAATAACGCTGGCCGACGTCCGGCATGCGTTCGGCGATGGCCATCACGGTGCGGATCGCCGAGCCGCCTTCGGGGCGGCACAGCAGGCGGATATAGGTCTGGCCGAACTCACGCAGCGTCGTGGTGGTGTCACGCGACGGATCGAGATTGAACGCCGCCTTGAGTTGTTCCTGCGCGCTGACGTGATCGACGATGGCTTCGAACAGCTGGTTCTTGTCGGCGAAGTAGACGTAAAGCGTGCCTTTGGACACGCCGGCGGCGCGGGCGATTTCGCCCATGCTGGCGCCGTCGAAGCCGAGGTTCATGAAAACCTTGCGCGCACCGTCGACGATCTGCCGGCGTTTCGAACTGTCGTCGTCCTCGATGGCTCTGACGGTTTTGATGTTCGATGCAACCATGGAGCGAGTATTCCACTTTCCGGCCATCGCTGCCAGCCACCGTAACATCTGTTCCGGGGAGCAGTTATGCCGATGAAATCATGCGGCTTTCCGGGATTCTCAAAACGTAACGGCAAATAGACCGGCCGCAACGGTGCGTTTGCGAGGTCATCCGGTAGCCACAAGCGAATCTATATTGACCGAACGGTTCGGTCAATATAGATTGTTCGTACCGCGATAGAGCAAGGCGCCTTGTCGCGCGCGCCGCAATTGCAGCGCGGCAATCGTGTGAGGAGGCCGTTGATGGCCGCATCGAGAGAGCAGACCGTTCGCGTCGTCCGTCCGGACGCGGGGGTGGAGTCGAAAGACGCATCGCCAGAGCAGTCGCGAACCCCGGCGAACGAAGAATCCATCGCACGCAGCAATCCGGATGCACGGGCGCCTGGCACGCTAACTCCCGAAGCGCCGGCGGAGGCTGCATCGCAGCCTGCGGCAGATGCACCGAAATCCGGCAAGCGCAAGTTCGTGTTGATGGGCGTGGGTGCGCTGCTGGCGCTGGCGGCGGTCGGTTACGGCATCAATTACATGCTGGTCGGCCGCTTCATGGTCAGCACCGACGACGCGTACGTCCGCGCCAACAACACGACGCTGGGTGCGCGGGTGTCCGGCCACCTGGCGCGCATCGCGGTCGGCGATAACGTCAAGGTCAAGACCGGCGATCTGATTTTCAAGATCGACGATGGCGACTATGTCATCGCCGTGGATGCCGCACGTAACAAGATCGCGACGCAACAGGCGACGATCGATCGCATCGGCCGCCAGATCGGCGCGCAGAACAGCGCGGCCGAGCAGGCGCAGGCGCAACTTGCCTCGGCGGAAGCCGCGGTCAAGCGCGCGCAATCCGATTTCGACCGGCAGGATGCCTTGAGCACGCGCGGTTTTGCCTCGCGCGCCACGTTCGAAACCTCGCAGGCAGCGCGCGATCAGGCGGTTGCATCGGTGCAGGCGGCCAAGGCCGCGTTTGATGCGGCGCGCGACAATGTCGAAGTCATCAAGGCGCAGCAGCAAGAAGCGCGTGGCCAGCTCGACGAGTTGAAAACGACATTGGCCAAGGCGGAACGTGATCTCGCCTTCACCACGATCCGCGCGCCGGTGGATGGCGTGTTCTCGAACCGGCTAGTCAATGCCGGCGATTACATCCAGCCCGGTCAGCGGCTCGGCAATGTGGTGCCGCTCGACGACGTGTTCATTGATGCCAATTTCAAGGAAACGCAGCTTGCGCGCCTGAAGCCCGGCCAGCAAGTCAGGATCTCGGTCGACGCCCACAGCGATCAACAGATCGAAGGCGTCGTCGATAGTCTTTCGCCGGCGTCGGGTTCGGTGTTCACCCTGCTGCCGCCGGACAACGCCACCGGCAACTTCACCAAGATCGTGCAGCGCGTGCCCGTGCGTATTCGCGTTCCGGCTGCGGTCGGAAAGGAAAATCTGCTGCGCGCCGGCATGTCGGTCTATGTCAGCGTCAACACCAAGCCGCCTGCCGAAACTGCCGTCACGACCGGTGCCGCCCGCTGAAGGCGCGCCTGCGTCGTTGCCATGACGGCGCGGAAGCTTGTCCATCAAGGCCTGATCGATGTCCGCGACCACTGCATCTCCCACCATGATCGGCGGCGTCGCCGCGCCGTCGGATCGCATCGCCCCGAAGCGGCTGCTGGCGTTCCTCATCATGGTGTTCGGCATGTTCATGTCGATCCTGGACATTCAGATCGTCTCGGCATCGCTCGCGGAAATTCAGGCCGGTCTGTCGGCAAGCGCCAGCGAAGTGGCGTGGGTGCAAACCGCCTATCTGATCGCCGAAGTCATCGCCATTCCGCTGTCCGGCTTCCTGTCGCGCGCCTTCGGTACGCGGTTGCTGTTCGCCATTTCGGCGGCTGGCTTCACCGGCGCCAGCCTGATGTGCGGCTTCACCTCGACCATCGAGCAGATGATCGTCTGGCGCGCGCTGCAGGGCTTCCTCGGCGCCGGCATGATCCCGACGGTGTTCGCATCGGCTTACACCGTATTTCCGCGCTCGAAATTCAATATCGTCGGGCCGATCATCGGACTTGTCGCGACGCTGGCGCCGACCATCGGGCCGACGGTGGGCGGTTACATCACCGACATGATGTCATGGCACTGGCTGTTCTTCATCAACATCTTCCCCGGCGTCGGCATTACAATCGGGGTCTTGGCGCTGGTCGATTTCGACGAGCCACATCTCGAATTGCTGGATCATTTCGACTGGTGGGGCCTCGGCTTCATGGCCGCCTTCCTCGGCTCGCTGGAATATGTGCTCGAGGAAGGCCCGCGCAACGACTGGTTCGAGGATGCGTCGATCCTCACGTTTGCAATCGTTTGCGCGGTGGCGGCGGTGGCATTTTTCTGGCGCGTGCTGACCGCGCGCGAGCCGATCGTCGATCTTCGCACCTTCACCAACCGCAACTTCGCGCTGGGCTGTTCGTTCTCGTTCTGCATCGGCATCGGACTTTACGGGCTGACCTATCTTTACCCGCGTTATCTCGCCGAGGTGCGCGGCTACAGCGCACTGATGATCGGCGAGACGATGTTCGTCTCCGGCGTCGCGATGTTTTGCACGGCGCCGATTGTCGGCCGCTTGATGCAGAAGATCGATATGCGCTTGCTGATCGCGCTGGGGTTGATCCTGTTCGCTGCCGGCTCGTGGGAGATGACCTGGGTCACCAAGGATTTCGATTTCAACGAGTTGTTCGTGCCGCAAATCCTGCGCGGCGTCGGCATGATGCTGGCGATGGTGCCGGTCAACACCATTTCGCTGGGAACGCTGCCGCCGGAACGCGTCAAGAATGCATCGGGGCTGTTCAACCTGACGCGCAATCTCGGCGGCGCGGTGGGGCTGGCGCTGATCAACACGGTGCTCGATCACCGCACCGATCTGCATATCTCGCGGCTGCATGATTCCGTGACGTGGGGCAATGCCAAGGCCGTCGAAACGCTGAACATGTTCGCGCAGAAATTCCAGGGCATGGGCGACGCATCGCTGATGGCGCTGAAGCAACTGTCGCAGATCGTGCACCGGCAGGCGGCGGTGATGAGCTACGGCGATTCGTTTTTCATCCTGACGATGTTCTATCTCGGTCTCAGCCTGTTCGTCGTGCTGCTCGACAAGCCGGCGGCGCTTGGCGCCCCGCCGGGCGGACATTGACGCCAGCTAGGCCTCGACCATTGGCGCCAGCCGCACCCGCGTGCGCGCGCTGATCGCCACGGTGGCGACGACGGCCGCGGCAAACAGGATGGTTTCGAAATCGATGGCCTCGCGATTGACCACGGCGGCAAGGCCGATGGTGACGAAGGGCTGCAACAATTGCAATTGCGACACCTTGCTCAGGCCGCAGATCGAAACGCCGGCGTTCCAGGCGAAGAAGCCGATCCATTGCGAGAACAGCGCGGCGTAGAGCAAGCCCAGCCATGGTTCGAACGGCACGCTGCGCAGATTGTCCGGCACGAACAGCCACGTCGCCAGCAGCGTGAACGGCAACGAGATCACCATCGCCCAACTGATGATCTCCCAGCCCGGCATGATCGCGGTGAGGCGGCCGGAGTAGCCGTAACCGATGGCGCCGAACGCGACAGCAAGCAGCAGAAACAGGTCGCCGATTTCGATGCCGCCGGCGCCGTGGCGGAGCGCGAACAGGATCACCAGCGCCGCGCCCGCCAGCGCAGCGATCCAGTAGGCCCGGCCCGGACGCTCTTCGGTGATGAGTACCGCGACGATGGCGGTGGCGATCGGCAGCACGCCGAGCACCACGCCGCCATGTGCCGCCGGTATCGTTTGCATCGCCAGTGCCATGAAGAACGGAAAGCCCAGCACGACGCCCAACGTCGCGACGATGAGCGAGCCCCATGCTTGTTTCGGCGGCGGACGACGCCGCAGGATCAGAAGCAGCACGCCGGCGCAGACACCTGCAATGGCCGAACGGCCCGCCGTAATGAAAAATGGATCGAAACCCTGCAGTGCCAGACGTGTTGCGGGCAACGTACCGCCGAAGATCACGACGCCAATGAAGCCGAGAAACAGACCGAGCGATTGACGGGACGAGGCGGGCGGCATGGTCGTGAGGCTCGAATGAAGCGCAACCGGGCACGACAACCGCAGCCTCGTTTGCGTCAGGAGGCGTCATCCGCATCGAACCGCGATCCGGGTTCGCTGAAAGATGCGTATCGACGCAGAATTGAGGGTGCGAGCTTTATCCAATCCGCGACGGCAAGACCAGCGTCATAGGCGCAAGCATGGCTGCAATGCGCGATGTAACGCATTGCGGGAGCTAGAGGCGCCGTTCGAATTCGATGGGAGTCGTGAAACGGAGGTCCTGATTGGGCGCCAATGCGGGAGGCATCGGCACCAACGTCACGTCGCTATGCGTTCGTTTCGAAACATAGAGCGCGTTGTCGGCGTGCGTGAGCAGGTCTTCCGCTGTCGTTCCATCCTCGGGAGCGATGGCAAAGCCGATGCTGACGCCGAGATGGATGGATTGTTCGCCCACGATGTAGGGAAGGCCGATGGCATCGGCGAGGCGGTCGGCCAGATCTTCGGCATCCTCGCGCCGCGTGATGCCCGTCTGCGTCACCAGAAATTCATCGCCGCCAAGCCGGATCGCCAGGCCGGTCTGGCTGGTCTGGCTATTGAGGCGATTGGCGACCTCCTTCAGCAGCATGTCACCGGCCGGGTGTCCGTAGCGATCGTTGGCGGCCTTGAAGCGGTCGAGGTCGAGATAGTGCACGGCGATGCGCTCGCCACTGGCGATCCGCGCCGAGATTTCGGCCAACGCGGAACGATTGCGCAACCGGGTCAGCGGATCGAATTTGGCCATCTCCTCATACTGCCGCTTCAGTTCGATCTGGCGTGATGCCGATTCGTAGTTGCTGCGGATCACGTCGAAGCTTCCGACGTAGAAGATGGAGACGAGCAGTGCGAGGCACAGATAGGCCGGCTCGGTCGGGTGCGTCAGGCAACCGATGATGATGGGCACGGTGACGAGCGTAATTCCGGCGAAGGCCCAGCGCGGGGGAATGGCGCCGCGTGCGACGATACCGCTGGCGTAGCCGAACGCCACCGCGTTGCCCATCATGGCGATCTCGGCATTGCCGATGGTGAAGCTGCGCAATGCGAGTGCGCCGACCAGCGTTGCGGCCGCATAACTGCCGATCTGGTAGCGACGCTGCCATCTTGCTGCGCTCGCGGCATCGTCCGAGCTGCGGCTGCGATGACGGTAAGCCGCGATGATGCCCAGTCGGGCAACGGTGACGACGATGCTCAGGAGCGTGATGACGATGAAGGCCGGATCGGCGGTTTGCAGCGATGCGATGGCGCCGACGAGAATCTGGCCGAATGCAACAAGGACGATCGGCATCAAGGTGCTGAAGCGAGACTCCACCAGCTCAGGGGGAATATCGGTGGAGTGCTGAACTGTCGAGCGGGAGAACATCGAACGATCCATGGATTGCCGCCCGGTAGTAGGACGCGCGGGTAAAAGCCCCCCTTGCTGCATTCGGACAATTTGAACGATCGTCGCCGTATGGGAATATTTACAAGCGATTCACTGTATCGATCCCCGGCATGATTCCAGTGAAGCGTTCACGCAAACATCGATGCAGCCAATATCGAAGCGCAGTCGAACGCTAGCGCATGCCGAGCGTTTTTCTCTCGCTGGTCTGACTCGGCTGTGCATCGTCGGGATCGGGCGTCGTCGGCACCAGTTGCGGTGCCATGGTGTAGATCACAAAACCGCTGCCAGCGCGCTTGGCTTGATAGAGCGCCTGGTCTGCGCGTGACAGCAAATCATCCGTGCTCAGCTGCTCGCCGGTCAGCATCGCAATGCCGATGCTGGTTCCGAGCGCAATCTCGTTGCCGTTGATGTGATAGCTCATTCCGATGTCCGCGATGATGCGGGAGGCGAGCGCCAGCGATTGCTCGCGCGTGTTGACTTCGGTCTGCACCAGAACGAACTCGTCGCCGCCGAGCCGCACCAGCAAATCGCTGGCGCGTGTCAATCGTGACAGCCGTTGTGCGACCTCGCGCAGCAATGCATCGCCGACCGGATGGCCGAAGCGATCGTTCGCCGCCTTGAAGTGATTGAGATCGAGACTGTGGATCGCGAGGCCGATGCCGTTACGGCGAGCCTGTGCGAGCATGCGTTCGAGATTTTCGTTGAGCACCAGCCGGTTCGACAAGCCGGTCAACGGATCGACGCGGGCGAGGCCGGCGTAGCCGAGCTTCAATGTCAGCTGGCTGACGAATGTCTCGTAGAGATGCCGCACCGTTTCGAATCCGCCGAGCAGGAAGATTGTCAACACCAGCGCGAGACACAAATAGACCGTGCCGCCGTGGAGCAGGCAGGCGGCAATGGGCGGCAACGCGACGACGCTCAAATTGAACAACGCCAATTGCGGCCGGTAGGCGACCCGTGTCACCGTCCCGGCGGCATACGCGACCAGCATGGCAACGACCAGCATATGGACGCTGGGGTAGGGAAGCATGAAGCATCGCGCACCCATCAGGCCGACGATCAAGCCGGTCGCGTTGCTGCGAATGCCGAACCGCCGCTCCCAGAGACGGGCATCCGCCGCCGGCAATGCGTTGTCTCTGGTCGCGCTGCGATAGCGCTGCACCATCACGATGCGCTCGGTGGAAACTGCCAGGCCGGCGATCGTCAGCGCGAGAACGATCGCATCTCCGGTCTTGGCAAAAATCGCGGCGCCCACGGCGGCAAGGCTGATTGCGAAAATCACGATGGGCGGCACGACGCTGAACAGCGCGTCGACCAGTTCGACATACACTGCATCGGACGGCCGTTTGAAACGCAGCAAGGGCAATGCCGGAAATTTCATGCCTGAATCCGCGACCTGTCCATCTCCACCGCGTTGGTTGATCACTAGCGGCCAGTCGTAAAATGAAAGAATGCCAAATCCTTCAAGCTTGACCGATCGGGAACCCGCAACATGGCGAGGGGTCCGGCGCGTCACGCCGGACCCCTCATTGGTCGAGATATCAGCCAGCCTGTAAGCCGGGTTTTGTAGGGCATCGCCGGCTTGCGCCCGCGATACGTGACGGCCATTCCTCTGGGACGACGTTTGCACGTCGCCTCAAGCAACCTACCCGGACGGCGAGCCCGACATGGCCCTGCGGTGTTATCGCTTGCGCGAACTTACCGCGCTGCCGTCCCTATTCGGTTTTGCTCCCGGTGTGGTTTGCCATGCCGTCTCCGTTGCCGGATACGCGGTGCGCTCTTACCGCACCTTTTCACCCTTACCACGCTCGCGTCCTTGCGGACGTGTGTGGCGGTTCGTTCTCTGTGGCACTGTCCCTGGGGTCGCCCCCGCCGGATGTTATCCGGCACCGTATGTCGATGGAGCCCGGACTTTCCTCCCCGGCCACCTTTCGGTGATCGCCGGAGCGGCCGCCCGGCCGACTGACGCGACAAGCCATGCGGCTTTCCGTCGGCCCGGTCAAGTCAGCGCGAGGCGGTGGTGGTCACGCGATCCGGATGGTTTGCGAGCAGGGATTGCAACGTCAGTAGGGTGGACTGATCCGCGATGCCGTCGACCTTGGCCGGCCGGAAATGCCGCTGGAACGCGGTGACCACTTCACGCGTGGCGACGTCGTAGCGGCCATCCGACGCGATCTTGTAGCCATAGCGCGCGAGCGCTTCCTGCATGTCACGCACGTCGGTGCCGGAATGACCCGGCTTGAGCGCCGCACCCTGCTTGATCGGCGCCGGCTCGACCCAATAGCCCACACCGGAATCCGCCAGCGAACGCCACGGGAATTTTTCGCCAGGGTCCTGCTTGCGCGACGGCGCGACGTCGGAATGCGCCAGCACGCGATGCTTCGCTATCTTCTGACGGATGATGATGCCGCGGCAGAGTGCGATCACCGCTGCGATCTGCCGTAGCGGAAAATCCGGATAGCCCCAGTCGTGGCCGCGATTGACGATCTCGATGCCGATCGAGCACGAGTTGATATCGTCCTCGCCGGCCCAGTGTGAGGCTCCGGCGTGCCAGGCCCGCATAGCTTCCGGAACGCATTGCACGATGCGGCCGTCCTCGAGCACGACATAATGCGCGGAAACGTCGGTGCCGGGCGTGCACAGCCGATGCAGCGCACCCTCCATGTCCGGCATGCCGGTATAATGGAGGACGATCATGCTGGGGATAAGGCCCTTGTTCCGCTCGCCAAAATTCGGCGACGGAATGACGTCGGATACGACGGACGAGTCAGGAATGAACTTTTCCATCTCGAGGCTGGCCCTAGGGATCGGCAAAGCGCGTTGCCGCCTTGCCTCAGATCCAACCGACGTAAACGAACGTAACGACATGCAACCACTCAAAACCGGCGAGACCACGACGCTTCGCGGCTTTTCCAAGGCAGCGAGCCGGCCTCACTATCCGGGCAATGCCCGGCAGGTGCAACGATGGCGTGTCGGTGGATCGGGCTTTTCCCCGATGATGTGAGGGCGGCCCGGATGTCCACACGATCGCGCAATCTTGCAGCGTTCCGTCAACCCTTTCTTAACGCTAACCGACGTTACTCAGAGGTGAAAAAGCCGAGCCCAGTCGGGGTGGCTGTGGTCCCATCGATGCCTGTCTAGTCCCATGGCAACCTATCCGATTCCATGTGGAGCAGGGTCTCTGCACCTCAGGCGGGTGCGGACGGCTGACCGGCGGCGGGTACGGCCATCATTGCAAGTTTGCCCGCTTTGGCAGCGAAGGTGGGCGGTAACCGAAGGGTGTCGGGCTATGAACGAGCGGCAGCCGCCGCGCCATATTCCGGTGCTGGGTCGCGAGGCGGTGGACTGGCTCGCGCCGCGCGATGGCGGCATCTACATCGATGCGACGTTCGGCGCCGGTGGTTACACCAGCGCCATCCTGTCGGCTGCGGACACGCGCGTCATCGGCATCGATCGCGATCGCACGGCGATTGCCGCTGGCTTCGATCTGGTCGACCGGGCCGAAGGACGCCTGACTTTGGTGGAAGATCGTTTCTCCAATCTTGCCGAGGTGTGTGCCGCGCAGGGCATCGCTGCCGTCGACGGCGTGGTGATGGATGTCGGCGTGTCGTCGATGCAGCTCGACGGCGCCGAGCGCGGCTTCTCGTTCCGGCTCGACGGTCCGCTCGACATGCGCATGAGCCAGCACGGCGTCAGCGCCGCCGATGTCGTCGCGGCCGCATCGGAGACCGATCTCGCCAACATCATCTATATCTTCGGCGAGGAGCGCCGTTCGCGCAGCGTGGCGCGTGCCATCGTCGCGGCGCGGCGCGAAGCGCCGATCACCACGACGCGCGCGCTGGCCGACATCGTGGCGAAAGTGGTGCGCGCCAAGCCGAACGAGATTCATCCCGCGACGCGGACGTTCCAGGCGCTGCGCATTTTCGTCAACGAAGAGCTCGACGAACTGCATCAGGCGCTGGCCGGTGCGGAGCGCGTGCTGAAGCCGGGCGGGCGGCTGGTGGTGGTGTCGTTCCATTCACTGGAAGATCGCATCGTCAAGAATTTCCTCGTCGAGCGGGCGAAATCCGGCGGCGGGTCCCGCCATTTGCCGGAAGTTGCGCACAAAGCGCCAAGCTTCGACATCCTGACCAAGCGTCCGGTCACAGCCGGCGACGACGAAGTGGCGGCCAATCCGCGCGCGCGTTCGGCCAAGCTGCGCGCCGCCGCGCGCACCGATGCGCCGGCGCTGGCGGAGAGCGAGCTTCCGGCATGGCCGCGGCTGGCCAGCGTGATGCGGGGAGGTTGAGCGATGCGCTTCATCCACCTCTTCGTCATCTGCGCGCTGGTGTTCGCGGCGTCGTATGTCTACCGCATCAAGATGGAATCGACCTCGCGCACCGAGCGCGTGCAGCGGCTGCACGCCGAAGTGCGTGCGCAGCGCGACGCCATCGCGGCCTTGCGTGCCGAGTGGGCCAAGCTCGATTCACCGAAGCGGCTGCAGGGTCTTGCCGAGCGGCATCTGAAGCTGCGGCCGATCGACGGTACGCAATTCGATTCGCTGAAAAATTTGCCGGAACGTTCTCCGACGCTGATCAATCCCAATGAGCCCGACCCGATCGGCGCGATGATCGATACTGCCGATCAGGATATCCAGACGGGTTCGATCTCGACAGCGGAGGACAAGCGGTGAGCGATCAAGCCATCAGCCCCCTTCGCCCCATCGAGCCGTGGCACCAGCGGCTGGTGCGCGGCCTGCTTTACGGCAAGAATGTCGATCGTTCCGCGCGCGCGCGGGTGCGCGTCGGCCTCTGCATGCTGGTGTTCGCCGCGGTGTACGCGGTGATCGGCCTGCGGCTGGTGATGTTCGCCGTGGTCGGCGACAACCACGGATCGCGCCGCACCGCCGCGCAGGACGCTATCGCCACGGCGCGTCCGGACATTGTGGATCGCAACGGCCAGATCCTGGCGACCGACGTCAAGGCGCCTTCGTTGTTCGGCGAGCCCCGCCGGATCATCGACAAGGACGAGGCCATAGAACTGTTGACTGCGACGCTGCCCGATCTCGATACGGGCGAAGTGCGCGACCGCCTGTCGTCGAAGAAGGGCTTCGTCTGGCTGAAGCGCGAAATCTCGCCGAAACAGCAGAAGGACATCCATCGTCTCGGCATTCCCGGCATCGGCTTCCTGCGCGAGAACAAGCGGGTCTATCCCAACGGCGTCGATGTTGCGCATCTGATCGGCCTCGTGAACATCGACAACCAGGGCATCGCCGGTATCGAGAAGTGGCTCGATACCAACGGCCTCGCCGACCTGCATCGCGCGGGCTTCGCCACCGATCGGCTGCAGCGGCCGATCGAGCTCGCGGTCGATCTGCGCGTCGAGCATGCGTTGCGCGACGAGTTGATGAAAGCCAAGGAGCACTACAAGGCGAAAGCCGCATCGGGTCTCGTCTCCAACGTCAGGACCGGCGAGATCGTCGCCATGGTGTCGTTGCCGGATTTCGATCCGAACAATCCCAAAGAGGCCAACGATCCGGATCGCATCAATCGCCTGACCACCGGCGTCTATGAAATGGGCTCGACCTTCAAGGCGTTCACGCTGGCGATGGCGCTCGACTCCGGCAAGGCGACGCTCAACTCGATGTGGGATGCACGCGGCCCGTTGCATTACGGCCGCTTCAAGATTCATGACGACCATCCGCTCGGCCGCTTCATCAACACCAAGGAAGTCTTCACCTACTCCTCGAACGTCGGCGCAGCGCGCATGGCGCTGGGGCAGGGCGTCGAGGCGCATCAGGCCTTCCTGCGCAAGATGGGGCAGATGTCGCGGCTGCGCACGGAATTGCCGGAGAGCGCCTCGCCGATCCTGCCGCGCAAGTGGGGCGAGTTGAACACCGTCACCATTTCGTTCGGCCACGGCATGGCGGTGGCGCCGCTGCAGGCGGTGATGGGCATCGATGCGCTGGTCAATGGCGGCTATCTGATCCCGCCGACCTTCCTCAAACGTACCGAGGAAGAAGCCATGAAACTGGCCAAGCGCGTCATCAAGCCGGAAACCAGCGAGAAGATGCGCTTCCTGATGCGGCTGAATGCCGAGGTCGGCACCGCGCGCAAGGCTGACGTCAAGGGCTACTACGTCGGCGGCAAGACCGGCACCGCCGAGAAGGTCATCAACGGCCGCTACGCCAAGAAGAAGGTTCTGAACGGCTTCACCGCCATCCTTCCGGCGGACAATCCCAAATATCAGTTGCTGGTCATGATCGATGAGCCTCAGCCGTTGAAGGAAACCTACGGTTTCATCACCTCCGGCTGGAATGCGGTGCCGACCGGTGGCAAGGTCATCGCGCGCATCGCGCCGCTGCTCGGAATCGAGCCGCGTTTCGATCTGCCGCCGTCGGACCGCCTTATTCTTGCGACATCCAGAACAAGCCAGTAAACGCAGCGTGGTTGCGGTGTGCAGCCAGATATGAAATTTGCTCCGGCGTCGTGACAGGCTCGCCGAGGCAGGGAAACCATGAGACTTCGCGATCTGTTCAATGACGACGTGGCGATCGATCCGCAGGCGGCTGCCGTTGCGGTGACCGGGCTTGCCATGGACAGCCGCGTGGTGAAACCGGGCGATCTGTTCTTCGCATTGAGTGGCGTGAAGAATGACGGTGCGCGGTTCATCGACCAGGCGATCCGCGCCGGTGCCGTTGCAATAGCTGGCGATCATCCGCCGCCGGACGGGTGTGCGGTGCCTTTCGTGCAGGTGTCGAATCCGCGCCGCGCATTGGCACTGGCCGCCGCGCGCTTTTATCCGCGCCAGCCTGCGACGATTGCCGCGGTCACCGGCACCAGCGGCAAGACCTCGGTGGCGGCTTTCGTGCGGCAAATCTGGCAGCGGCTCGGATTTGAAGCTGCGAGCATCGGCACCGTCGGCGTGGTGAGCCCGAAGCGCAATGTCTACGGCTCGCTGACGACGCCGGACCCGATCGCGTTGCAGAAGTCGCTCGACGAACTCGCCGGCGATGGCGTGACGCATCTGGCGCTCGAGGCGTCGTCGCACGGGCTCGATCAGTTTCGGCTCGACGGCGTGCATGTCGATGCGGCGGGCTTCACCAATCTGTCGCGCGACCACATGGATTATCACCCCGACGTGGCGCATTACCTTGCGGCCAAGCTGCGATTGTTCACCGATCTTGTGCGTGACGATGGCGCCGCGGTGATTGCCGCCGATCACGATGCATCGCAGGCGGTGATCGATGCCGCGCGCGCGCGCAAGCTGCGCCTGATGACGGTCGGCCGTCGCGGCGACGGCGCGGCGGATGGCATTCGGCTGGTGGAGACGTCCATCGAAGGCTTCGGCCAGCAACTCACCATCCAGCATCGCGGACGCCAGCGCGCCTTGCGCTTGCCGCTGGTCGGCGAATTCCAGATCGAGAACGCTCTGGTCGCGGCGGGTCTCGCCATCGGTACCGGCAGCGCGGCCGATGACGTGTTCGCAGCGCTGGAATATCTCGAAGGCGCCAAGGGGCGGCTCGAACTGGTCGGCGAACGCCACGGCGCGCCGATCTTCGTCGATTACGCCCATAAGCCCGATGCGCTGGCCAAGGCGCTGCAGGCGCTACGGCCCTATGTCAAACGCAAGCTTGTGGTGGTGTTCGGCGCCGGTGGCGACCGCGATGCCGGCAAGCGTCCGCTGATGGGCGAGATCGCCGCGCAACACGCGGACAGCATCATCGTCACCGACGACAATCCGCGCAGCGAAAATCCGGCGACGATCCGCGCCGCTATTCTCGCCGCCAGTCCCGGTGCGAAGGAGATCGGCGATCGCGCCGAAGCCATTCGGACGGCGGTCGATCATTTGCAGCAGGGCGATGTGTTGCTGATCGCGGGCAAGGGCCACGAGACGGGCCAGATCGTTGGAGATCGCACCTTGACGTTCAGCGACCATGACGCGGTGGCTGCCGCATTGGCATCGAGGGTGGCATGAGCACGCAACCGCTATGGACCGCAGCCGCAATGGCGACGGCGATGAATGCCGACGTCAGCGGCACCATGCCGGCGGGTGTGACGGGGCTTTCCATCGACAGCCGCACCGTCGCGCCGGGCGACGCTTATTTCGCCATAAAGGGCGATGTGCATGACGGTCATGCTTTCGTGGATGCGGCGTTGAAAGCCGGTGCGTCGCTGGCGGTGGTGTCGGCAGACAAGCGCGACGCGTTCGCGGCCGATGCGCCGCTGCTGGTGGTCGATGACGTTCTCGCGGGCCTCGTGGCGCTGGCGCATGCGTCACGCGCGCGGCTCGGCGCCAAGGTGATCGCCGTCACCGGATCGGTTGGCAAGACCTCGACCAAGGAGATGCTGCGCCAGGTGTTCGCGGCGCAGGGCGAGACGCATGCGTCGGTGGCGTCGTTCAACAACCACTGGGGTGTGCCGCTGTCTCTCGCGCGCTGCCCGGCGGATGTCGCCTTCGCGATTTTCGAGATCGGTATGAATCATGCCGGCGAAATCGAAACGCTGGTGAAGATGGTACGTCCGCATGTGGCGATCATCACCACGGTCGAGCCGGTGCATCTGGAGTTCTTCAAGAACGTCGAAGCGATTGCCGACGCCAAGGCGGAAATCTTCACCGGTGTCGAACCGGGCGGCGTCGCTGTGCTCAATCGCGACAACGCGCAATTCGCGCGGCTGCAGCGACAGGCAAAGAAAGTTGGCATTGCCAATATCGCGTCGTTCGGCGCGCACAAAAGCGCCGATGCGCGGCTGCGCGATCTGTCGCTGCATCCGGAATGCTCGGCAGTGCATGCCAGCATCATCGGTCGCGATGTCACCTACAAGCTCGGTATGCCGGGCCGCCATATGGCGTTGAACTCGCTCGCGGTGCTGGCGGCGGCGTCGCTGGCAGGTGCGGATCTCGCGCGTGCCGCGCTGGCGCTGTCGGACGCGCGGCCGGCGTCGGGACGGGGCGTTCGCCAGGTGCTCGATATCGGGCACGGCAGCGCGACATTGATCGATGAAAGCTACAACGCCAACCCGGCGTCGATGGCGGCGGCGCTCAATGTGCTGGGTGCTGCCGCGCTCGGTGCGCGCGGGCGGCGCATCGCGGTGCTGGGCGATATGCTGGAACTCGGGCCGACAGGTGCCGAGTTGCATCGCGGGCTGGTCGATGCAGTCAAAGCCAATCACGTCGATACGGTATTCTGTTGTGGCCCGCTGATGCGCAACCTGTGGGACGCGCTTCCCACCGGCGTGCGAGGAGGCTATGCCGAAAGCGCGGAAGCGCTTGAGTCGCAGGTTGTGGCAGCGATCCGCGATGGCGATGCCGTGATGATCAAGGGATCGCTCGGCTCAAAGATGAAATCCATTGTCAAAGCACTTGAAAAACGCTTCCCCGGCAAAGCCGCGCTCGATGACGTTGCGGTGTAAGGCGGTTTGAATGTTTTATTGGTTGATTGATGCTGCGCCCGCCATTCCCGGGCTGAATGTTTTTCGCTACATCACTTTCCGAACCGGCGGCGCCATGGTCACCGCCGCCTTGTTCGTGTTCCTGTTCGGACCTTGGATCATCGACAATCTGCGGCTGCGTCAGGGCAAGGGCCAGCCGATCCGCACCGACGGGCCGCAATCGCATCTCGTCACCAAGAAGGGCACGCCGACCATGGGCGGCCTGATGATCCTCTCGGGTCTCGTGGTGTCGACGCTGCTGTGGGCCAATCCGATGAACCCGTATGTCTGGATCGTGCTCGGCGTCACGCTCGGCTTCGGTCTCGTCGGCTTTTACGACGATTATCTCAAAGTCACCAAGCAGACGCATAACGGCTTCGCCGGGCGCACGCGCTTGCTGATCGAAGCGGTGATCGCGGCGGCGGCCTGTTTCGCGCTGGTGCGTCTCGGCCGCGACCCGTTGTCGAGTTCGCTGGCAATTCCGTTCTTCAAGGAAGCTGTGCTGAACCTCGGCTGGTTCTTCGTCATCTTCGGCGCCTTCATCATGGTCGGCGCCGGCAATGCGGTGAACCTCACCGACGGCCTCGATGGCCTGGCCATCGTGCCGGTGATGATCGCCGCCGCCAGCTTCGGCATGATCTCTTATCTCGCCGGCAACGCGGTGTTCTCGGATTATCTGCAGATCAATTACGTTGCGGGCACCGGCGAATTGGCGGTGCTATGCGGCGCGGTGCTCGGCGCGGGATTGGGTTTCCTGTGGTTCAACGCGCCTCCGGCCTCGATCTTCATGGGTGACACCGGATCGCTGGCGCTGGGCGGCCTGCTGGGGTCGATTGCGGTGGCGGTCAAGCACGAGATCGTGCTGGCGGTGATCGGCGGCCTGTTCGTGCTCGAAGCGGTATCGGTCATCGTGCAGGTGGCGTCGTTCAAGCTCACCGGTAAGCGCGTCTTCAAGATGGCACCGCTGCATCATCATTTCGAGCAGAAGGGCTGGACCGAGCCGCAGATCGTGATCCGCTTCTGGATCATCTCGGTGATGCTCGCGCTCGTTGGTCTCTCGACGCTGAAGCTGAGGTGATGTTGGAAATGATCGTCGCGACGTGCACTGCATGCTCTCTCCCCCCTTGTGGGGGAGAGGTGGAGAGGGGGGTATCGCGAGTCGTGCCCGTGTGGTTCACCCCCCTCCTTAACCCTCCCCCAACATCAGGGCGTTCACGCCCGTCTTCGACGGCCTATGGGGGGAGTGAAAAACGCAGTGCCTATGGCGCGCGAGCAATTCGGTCATGATCCCGGTCACATCATTTGCAGGCAAGTTGGTTGCCGTGTTCGGCCTTGGCGGATCGGGTCTCGCGTGTTGCGAGGCGTTGAAAGCCGGCGGCGCCGAGGTCGTTGCCTGCGACGACAGTATCGACAGAATGGTCGAAGCCACCCGCGCCGGTTTCATCACGGCGGACCTGCGCACTGTCTCGTGGGAGAAGTTCGCGGCTTTGGTGCTGACGCCTGGCGTGCCGCTGACGCACCCGAAGCCGCACTGGACCGTGCTGGCCGCGCAGCAAGCCGGCGTCGAGGTGATCGGCGACATCGAGTTGTTTTGCCGCGAGCGGCGGCGCCATGCGCCGAATGCGCCGTTCGTCGCGATCACAGGCACCAACGGCAAATCGACCACAACGGCATTGATCGCGCATCTGATGCGTGAAGCCGGCCATGATGTGCAGATGGGTGGCAACATCGGCACCGCCATTCTGTCGCTGGAGCCGCCGCGCGCCGGCCGCGTCCACGTCATCGAGATGTCGTCGTACCAAATTGATCTGTGCCCCTCGCTCGATCCGAGCGTCGGCATCCTGCTCAATGTCAGCGAGGATCACATCGATCGCCACGGCACGCTGGAGCATTATGCCGCGGTGAAGGAACGACTGGTTGCCGGGGTGCAGGCGGGCGGCGCGGCCATCGTTGGCGTCGACGATGGCTGGAGCCGCGCGGTGGCGGATCGTCTCGATCAGGCCGGCAAGCCGGTGGTTCGCGTCTCGGTGAAGCAACCGCTCGCCGACGGCATCTATGTCGAGCGCGAGACCATTGTGCGCGCTGCGGGCGGCGCACGCAGCGAGATCGCGCGGATCGGCGGCATCGGCTCGTTGCGCGGCGTGCACAATGCGCAAAATGCCGCTTGCGCCGCAGCGGCGGTGCTGGCGCTCGGCGTCAGCAGTGAGACCTTGCAGAAGGGGCTGCGCAGCTTCCCCGGTCTGGCGCATCGCATGGAGCAGGTCGGCCAGCGCGGCAACGTGCTGTTCGTCAACGACTCCAAGGGCACCAATGCCGACGCCACGGCGCGGGCGCTGGCGTCGTTCGGCGACATCTTCTGGATCGCCGGAGGCAAGCCGAAGACCGGCGGCATCACTTCGCTCGCCGAATTCTTCCCGCGCATCCGCAAGGCTTACCTGATCGGCGAAGCGGCGGCGCAGTTTGCTGCCACGCTCGAGGGCAAGGTGCCTTACGAGATCAGCGAAACGCTCGAGGTGGCGATTCCCAACGCGGCACGCGATGCGGCGGCGTCCGGCATCGCCGATGCGGTGGTGCTGTTGTCGCCGGCCTGCGCTTCGTTCGATCAGTTCCGCAATTTCGAGCTGCGCGGCGCGCGGTTCCGCGAACTGGTGCTGGCGCTCGGCGACATCAAGCCGGTGGTGTGAGCTTCTTCACCTGCAATTGTTTGCATTTCGTTAACCGTCCGGAAACCATGATGGGGGAGCAATGGGCTGAGGTTTGCCCGCAGGATCCGCCATGATTTCACGCGAACAACGCACCCCGTTTTCCGAATGGTGGTGGACCATCGATCGGCTGCAACTGGTCGCTTTTCTGGTCCTGATCCTGTGCGGCGTCATCCTCTCGCTGGCGGCAAGCCCGTCGGTCGCCACCCGCATCGGGCTCGACCCGTTCCACTTCTTCAACCGTCACGTGATGTTCCTGCTGCCGTCGTTCATCGTCATGATCGGCGTCTCGTTCCTGTCGCCGCGGCAGATCCGGCGCAGCGCGCTGATCGTGCTGGCCGTCAGTGTCGTACTGATCATGGCGACGCTGTTGTTCGGTGCCGAGGTCAAGGGCGCGCGGCGCTGGATCACCATTCTCGGCGTCAATATTCAGGCGTCGGAATCCGCCAAGCCGGCGTTCGTCGTCGTGGTGGCATGGCTGTTCTCGGAATCCGCGCGTCGGCCGGAAATGCCGGCGACGTCGATGGCGCTGGCGGCCCTGCTCGGGCTGGTGACGCTTCTCGTGATGGAGCCCGACTTCGGTCAGACCATGCTGATCCTCGCGGTATGGGGCGCGCTGTTCTTCATCGCCGGGATGCGGATGATCTGGGTCTTCGGACTGGCAGGCACGGCGGCGGCCGGTTTGTTCGGCGCTTATCTGCTGGTGCCGCACGTCGCCGCGCGCATCAAACGCTTCATGGACCCAGCCTCGGGCGACACGTTCCAGGTCGACACCGCGATGGACTCGTTCTTCCACGGCGGATGGCTTGGCGTCGGGCCGGGTGAGGGCACCGTGAAACGCATTCTGCCGGACAGCCATACGGACTTTGTGTTTGCCGTGGCAGCGGAAGAATTCGGCATCCTGCTCTGTCTGGCGCTGGTGGGGCTGTTCGCCTTCATCGTCATCCGAACCTTGTCGCGCGCTTATGCCAATGAGGATCTGTTCTCGCGCTTCGCGGCGTCGGGTCTGGCGATCTTGTTCGGCGTGCAGGCCACCATCAACATGGCGGTCAACCTGCATCTCATTCCGGCGAAGGGCATGACCCTGCCGTTTATTTCCTATGGCGGTTCCTCGATGGTGTCGCTGGCCTATGGCGTCGGTATGATGCTGGCGTTGACGCGGCAGCGGCCAAGCATTGAGATGGTCTCGATCGACGAAGCCAACGCGGTGCGGAGCTATGCCTGATCCTGCCGGCGTCGGCGCATCGCGACGAGCGCAGTGAAACCATGAGCAATCCGCCTCTCATTCTTCTGGCCGCCGGTGGCACCGGTGGTCATCTGTTTCCGGCCGAGGCGCTTGGCGTCGCGCTGTTGAAGCGCAATGTGCAAGTGCGGCTGGTGACCGACTCCCGCGCGTTGCGTTACAGCGGCCTGTTCACGCGCGAGTTGCTCGATGTGGTGCCGAGCGCGACGGTGCGCGGCCGCACGCCGTGGGCGCTGGCGCAAACGGGGATGACGCTGACTGCCGGAACGGCCGTCGCGATGAACCTGATCCGCAAGCGCAAGCCGGCCGCGGTGATCGGCTTTGGCGGTTATCCGACGTTGCCGCCGCTGCTGGCCGCGTGGCTGATGCGCGTGCCGACCATTATTCACGATGCCAACGCGGTGATGGGGCGCGCCAATCGGCTGCTGTCCACGCGCGTCAATGCCATCGCTACCTCGCTCCCCGGTGTGCTCGATCGCGATCCGGCGCTGGCGGCGAAAACCACCGTCACCGGCACGCCGATGCGGCCGGCGATCCTCGCCGCGTCCGAAGTGCCCTATGCCGCTCCGGATATGACGGGGCCGTTGCGGGTGCTCGTGGTCGGCGGCAGTCAGGGCGCGCGGGTGATGTCGGATATCGTGCCGAACGCCATTGCGCGCCTTGAGCCGGCGTTGTGGCAGCGGCTGGTGTTGACCCAGCAGGTGCGCGACGAAGACATGGCGCGCGTGCGCGCGGTCTACGACCAGCTCAGGATCAATGCCGAACTGGCGCCGTTCTTCAGCGATCTGCCCGCGCGGCTGGCGGCGAACCATCTGGTGATCTCGCGTTCCGGCGCCGGCACCGTGGCGGAACTCGGCGCCATCGGGCGGCCCTCGATCCTGGTGCCGTTGCCCGGCGCAATCGATCAGGATCAATTCGCCAATGCCGGGGTGCTGGCTCAGGCAAACGGTGCGATCCGCATCGTTCAGAGCGAATTCACCCCGGAGCGGCTGGCGGCGGAGATTTCCGCACTCGCTGCCGAACCCGCACGGCTCACCGCCATGGCCGCCGGCGCGCGCAGCATCGGCAGGCTCGATGCCGCCGAACGGCTGGCCGATCTGGTGATGAAAGTCGCCGGGATTTAGCCGTTCCGAGCGCCATTTTTGCCTTGTCATGGCCGGTGAAAGCGGGGCATCCAGTACCCACGCGGCTGCCATGAATCGCAGGGGCCGAGGATACCTGATCGTCCGTTGGCGCGGACGGTGACGCCAAGGGATGACACATGAGACTGCCGCGCGAGATCGGACCCATCCACTTTGTCGGAATCGGCGGTATCGGGATGAGCGGTATCGCCGAGGTTCTCGCTAATCTCGGCTACACCGTGCAGGGCTCCGACGCATCCGAAGGCGCGAATGTCGTCCGCCTGCGCGAGACGGGCATCAAGGTCACCGTCGGTCACAACGCCCAGAATATCGCCGGCGCGGACGTGCTGGTGGTATCCACCGCGATCAAGCGCGACAATCCGGAACTGCTGGCGGCGCGCGCGCAGCGCATTCCGGTGGTGCGTCGCGCCGAGATGCTGGCCGAACTGATGCGGCTGAAAAGCTGCGTGGCGATTGCCGGGACGCACGGCAAGACCACGACGACATCGATGGTCGCGGCGCTGCTCGATGCCGGCGATTTCGATCCCACCGTTATCAACGGCGGCATCATCAATGCCTACGGCACCAATGCGCGGCTCGGCACCGGCGACTGGATGGTGGTCGAAGCCGACGAGAGCGACGGCACCTTCCTCAAGCTGCCGGTCGACATCGCCATCGTCACCAATGTCGATCCCGAGCATCTCGATCACTTCAAGACGTTCGACGCGGTGCAGGATGCCTTCCGCAGTTTCGTCGAGAGCGTGCCGTTCTACGGTTTCGCGGTGATGTGTATCGATCATCCGGTGGTGCAGGCGCTGGTCGGCAAGATCGAGGATCGCCGCATCATCACCTACGGCGAAAATCCGCAGGCCGACGCGCGGCTGGTCGATCTGAAGGCGGCGAACGGCGGCTCGCGCTTCAACGTGATGTTCCGTGATCGCAAGGCCGATACTGCGCACGAGATCGCGGATCTGGTACTGCCGATGCCGGGCCGCCACAACGCGCTCAACGCCACGGCGGCGGTGGCCGTCGCGCATCAACTCGGCATTGCAGATGATGTCATTCGCAGGGCGCTCGCCAGCTTCGGCGGCGTCAAGCGCCGTTTCACGCGCACCGGCGAATGGAATGGCGTCACCATCATCGACGACTACGGCCATCATCCGGTGGAAATCGCGGCGGTGCTCAAGGCGGCGCGCGACTCGACCAGGAACAAGGTGATCGCGGTGGTGCAGCCGCATCGCTACACGCGGCTGCAATCGCTGTTCGAGGAATTCTGCACCTGCTTCAACGATGCCGATACCGTCATCGTCGCGGATGTCTATCCGGCAGGCGAGGCGCCGATTCCGGGCATCGATCGCGAGTCGTTCGTGCTCGGTCTGCGCGCGCACGGTCATCGCGAAGTGATCCCGCTGCCGAACGCGGCGGCGCTGGCCGGCGTGGTGCGCGATGTGGCAAAGCCCGGCGATTACGTCGTGTGCCTCGGCGCCGGCAACATCACGCAATGGGCCTACGCGCTGCCGGATGAGTTGAAGGCGTTGGGCTAGTTCGTGGAGGCTGAAGATGGCCGTTCTCAGCGACGAAACGTGGCGGCGGCATGCCAACCCGTGGAGCGTGTGGACGCGCTACGCGGCATTTCCGCTGCTGGTCGTCGCCGTCTGGAGTTTCTACTGGATCGGCTGGTGGGCGCTTGCGCCGGTCGCGGCGGTCGTCGTCTGGCTGGTGGTGAATCCGCGCATCTTTCCACCGCCGGACTCGACCGACAATTGGGCGTCCAAGGCGGTGCTTGGCGAACGCATCTGGGTTTCCCTCAAGCGCAATGAAGTCCCCGCGCAACATGGCATTGTCCCACGGGTTGCGGCCGCGATTGCTGCTGCTGCATCTCTCTCGCTGATCTGGGCGTTCGTGACGCGTGATGCCGTTAGCGCGTTTCTCAGCATGGCGCTGGTGATGCTGGCCAAAACATGGTTTGTGGATCGCATGGTCTGGCTGTTCGAAGATATGAAGGATGCGAATCCTGAGTATCGATCCTGGTTGTATTGATGTTCGCAGATATCACCTCCGAACTGAAAGCCGCGATGCCGAACTTGCGCGGGCGGCTATTGGCGAATGAATCGCTGGCGCCGCTGACGTGGTTTCGCGTCGGCGGTCCGGCGCAGGTGTTGTTCACGCCGGCCGATGAAGAAGACCTCGCGCATTTCCTGCGCCATCTGCGCGGCGACATTCCGATCTATTGCGTCGGTGTTGGCTCCAATCTCATCGTTCGCGATGGCGGCTTGCCCGGCGTCGTCATTCGCCTGTCGCCGCGCGGTTTCGGCGAGACGCGCGCCGAGGGTGACATCGTGACCGCAGGCGCGGCCGCGCTTGACAAGCGCGTCGCGGAAACAGCGGCGGCGGCGAATATCAGCGGCCTCGAATTCCTGTTCGGCATTCCCGGCACCATCGGCGGCGCGCTGCGCATGAACGCCGGAGCCAATGGCGGCGAGACCAAGGACGTGCTGATCGAGGCAACGGCAATCGGACGTGACGGCACCAAACATCGTTTCGACAATGCCGGCATGAAATTCGAATATCGCAACAGTGGCATCTATCCGTCGGTGATTTTTACGTCGGCACGGTTTCGCGGTGTCGTTGCCGATCCGGCAACCATTCGCGCGCGCATGGATGCGGTGCAGGCACATCGCGAGACGGCCCAGCCGATCCGCGAAAAGACTGGCGGTTCGACCTTCAAGAATCCGCCGGGCCACAGCGCGTGGAAACTGATCGACGCGGCCGGTTGCCGTGGTCTGCGCGTCGGCGGCGCGCAGGTGTCGGAGATGCACTGCAATTTTCTCATCAACACCGGCGAGGCGACCGCGCACGATATCGAGACGCTGGGCGAAACCGTGCGGGCGCGGGTCAAGGCGCATTCCGGAATCGATCTGCACTGGGAAATCAAGCGGATCGGCATCGAGAAGCGCTAGCCGAACGACCCGCGTTGCGGCGGTCAATCGCTGAGCGATTGCAGCGCCGCGATCGGTGCCGGCGACACCTGGAAGGCGCCCTCGAAGGGATATTCCTGCAGCGCGATGATGCCGAGCGTCATGACGACGGCGCCGGCGAACACCACCAGCGAGGCGACGAAGGCGCGCGGCTTTTCGAGATGCACGAGGCCGATAGCGACTTGCGTGAACAGGCCGAGCGCGATCACCACCAGCCATTTCAGATCGTTGGTGTGATCGGAGGCCAGCGACAGCCGGACATTGCGGGCGGTGCCGGCGCGCACGGTGGCGTTGAGCAACGCCGCATGCGCGGCCTGTCCCGAGGCGCGCGACAGCGATGGCTGGCTGACTTCGCGCAACAATTCATCATAGGCCGTCGCGGTGGACGGCGACGGGCGCAGGGCGTCCATAGCCGGCCACTCATCGGTCACGACAGCGCTGATGTACGCCTTCAGCGCGATGCGAATGCTGTGCATGTCCGAGGCCGAAGCGATGCTCAGCGTATGGATGTTGCGCAACTCGCCGGCTTCGGCCTGCACGGTGCGCAACGCCTGTCGGCCGCGATCGCTGACGTCGTTGGCCAGGAAGCCGACCAAGAGCGCGAACAGGATGGCCACCGCATTGAAGAATGGCGCGACGACGCCGTTCAGCGACTGCAGCGGGCGAACCAGCGGCGAGCGGAAAGCAAGCGTGGCAAGCAGCAGCACCATGCCGAAATTCAGGACGATGAGCGACAGGAAGATGCCGGCGGGTGACATGTCGAGCCAGGCTCGGATCATCAAAGTGACCTTCTGTTGACGGCGGCAATTTGATTCGGCCTCGCGCCGCGCGCCACATTAACGCGATCGCGCGTGCTTGGTCATCGGCGCAAATCAGCGTAGTTAGAGCGAAGCAAGAAGGGCAGGCGATGAGCAAATTCAAACACGTTGCGGTTTTGCTGGGCGGCTGGTCGTCGGAACGTGAGGTCAGCTTGCGCTCGGGCAAGGCCTGCGCCGACGCGCTGGAGCGGCGCGGATATCGCGTCACCCGCATCGATGTGAAACGCGACATCGCAACCGTGCTCGATGCGCTGAAGCCGGACGCGGCGCTGGTGATGTTACACGGGCGGCCGGGCGAAGACGGCACCATTCAGGGCGTGCTCGAAACGCTGGGCATTCCCTACAGCCATTCCGGCGTGCTGGCGTCGTCGTTGGCGATGCAAAAGGATCTCGCCAAGACGGTGATGGCGACGGCGGGCATTCCGGTCGCTGCGGGCCTGACGCTGTCGCGCGCCGAAATCGCCAAGAAGCACGTGATGGAGCCGCCCTACGTCATCAAGCCGGTGGCGGATGGCTCCAGCGTCGGCGTCTTCATCGTCACCGAGGCGCATGCCCATCCGCCGCAGGAGTTGTTTCGGGACGACTGGCCGTACGGCGATCAACTTCTGGTTGAGAAATACATCGCCGGCAAGGAGCTGACCTGCGCCGTCTTCAAGGGGGAGGCGACCGGCGTCATCGAGATCGTTCCGACGGTCCGGTTTTACGATTACGAGGCAAAGTATTCACCGGGCGCGTCAAAACACATCCTGCCTGCAATGATTTTACCATTTGTTTACCAGGAAGTCCGAAGGTTAACGCTGGCGGCGCATGTTGCGCTCGGCTGCCGGGGCGTGAGCCGGGCGGATTTCCGCTACGACGATCGCATCGAGGGAACCAAGGGACTGGTTTGTCTCGAGGTCAATACCCAGCCCGGCATGACCGAGACGTCACTTGTGCCAGAGCTCGCAGCGCATGCGGGCATAACATTTGACGAGCTCGTGCAATGGATGGTGGAGGACGCCTCGCTCGGTCGATGAGACTGCCGAGGCCCCAAGCTGATCTGAAAGCCGCTGCCCTTGGCGCGGCGATTTTGCTGCGCGAGTGGTTGGCGGCACGATGGCAGCGCCGGGCGCCGCGCCGCGTGACGCGCACCAGCAGCCAGCATCGCCTGATCCGCCTGATTGAACGCCACGCGCCGCGGCGCGCCGGCATCGCCGCAACCGTCTTGCTGCTCGCGGGCAGCGCCGGTTTCGGTGTCGTCAAGGGCGGTCACATGACCGAAGTCACCACCGCGCTGAGCGATGCGCGCAACGCTGTCGCCAATGCCGTGGGCTTCCGTATCGTCGGTGTCGCGATCAATGGCCGCAAGCAATTGACGCAGGATGAAATCCTGGCGATCGGCGGCGTCAACGGCCGCTCCTCGCTGCTGTTCCTCGATGCGGCTGTGGTGCGCGACAAACTGATGGCGAGCCCGTGGATCGCCGACGCCACGGTGCTGAAGTTCTACCCCGGCAGCCTGCAGATCGACATCACCGAGCGCCAGCCGTTCGCGCTGTGGCAGGAAGACGGCCGCGTGTCGGTGATCGCCGAAGATGGCGCGGTGCTGGAGTCTTACGTCGCCAAGCGCTTCGCTAGCCTGCCGCTGATCGTCGGCAAGGGCGCCGAAACCCGCGCGAAGGATTTCCTCGCCTTGCTCGATCGCTATCCGCAGGTGCAGCCGCTGGTGCGCGCGGCGGTGTTCGTCGGCGAACGGCGCTGGAATCTGCGGCTGAAGAACGGCCTGGATATCCGTTTGCCGGAGCAGGATGTCGGTCGTGCGCTGGCGATGCTGTCGAAGCTCGACAAGGAAGACAAGTTGTTCACTCGCGATATCACGGCGGTCGATGCGCGGCTGCCGGACCGGGTGATCGTGCGCCTGTCGGAGGATGCCGCCAAGGCGCGCGAGGAATTGTTCAAGGACAAGAAGACCAAACGTAAGGCCGGCGACGCATGAGTAGCCTTGACCGTACCCAGACGCCGAAGACGCGCCAGATGCCGCAGAACCGCACGGCGCTGGTGGCCTCGCTCGACATCGGGACCAGCAAGATTGCCTGCCTGATCGCGCGGCTGAAGCCGTGCGCGCCCAATGATGCGCTGCGTGGCCGCAGCCACACCGCGGAACTGATCGGCTACAGCCATATCCAGTCGCGCGGCGTCAAAGCCGGCGCGGTCGTCGACATGACGGAGTGCGAACAGGCCGTGCGGCACGCCGTGGCGCTGGCCGAACGCATGGCCAAGGTCCGCGTCGAGGCCGTATTGCTGTCGGTGTCCGCGGGCCGCTTGCAGGGACAGTTGATCGAAGCCTGTTCGGATATTCGCGGCGGCGCGGTGACTCCCAGCGATGTGGTCCGCGTCACCAGCACCGGCATGCGCCATGCGACGGCGGCCGGGCGCACGGTGTTGCACGCACTGCCGGTCGGCTACGCGCTCGACGGCGTCAAGGGCATCCGCGATCCGCGCGGCATGGTGGCGCGGCAGTTCGGCGTCGACATGAACGTCGTCACCTCGGATGCGACGGTGGCCAGAAACCTCATGCTGGTGGTCGAGCGCTGCCATCTCAATGTGGAAGCGATGGTTGCCGGTCCCTATGCCGCGGGTCTGGCGACGCTGACCGACGATGAAATCGATCTCGGCGCCGCCGTTGTCGAAATGGGCGCCGGCACCACGACGATGGCGATCTATTCCGGCGGCCGCTTCGTGCATGCGAGCGGATTTGCGCTCGGCGGGCAACACGTGACGATGGATCTCGCGCGCGGACTGGGTGCGTGCATTGCGGATGCCGAGCGAATCAAGACGTTATATGGCACGGTGTTAACCGGTGGTTCCGACGCGCGCGAACTGATGTCCGTGCCGACGGCCGGTGAGGACGAGCAGGATTTTCCGCAGATCGTATCCCGCGCCACGATCGCCAATATCGTCCGTCAACGCGTCGAGGAGATTTTTGAGATGGTGAGGGATCGGCTGAAGGATTCGCCGTTCGCCGCCGAGCCTCGCGCGCGCGTCGTTCTCAGCGGCGGCGCATCGCAACTCACCGGCGTGCCGGAATTGGCGAGCCGCATTCTCGGCCGCTCGGTGCGCATCGGCCGCCCGCTCGGCTTCGGGCGTTTGCCGAGCGAGGCCAAGGGCGCGTCCTTCGCGGTCCCGTCCGGACTGCTGGTCTATCCGCAATTCGCTCACCTTGAGCACGTCGAACCGCGGCACACGCGGCAACTCAGAACTGGAACGGACAACTATTTCGGAAAGGTCGGACGATGGCTCCGCGAGGGCTTCTGATGATCTTCCGTTGCAGACCAATTTCATCCACTTCTCCGGTGATCGGCCGGGGGCACAACGAACCAAAGCGCGCGTAATCGAGAGGCACCCATGACCATCAATCTCAACGTCCCTGATATTCGCGAGCTGAAGCCGCGGATCACCGTGTTCGGCGTCGGCGGCGCTGGCGGCAATGCCGTCAACAACATGATCACCGCCGGCCTTGAAGGGGTCGACTTCGTTGTCGCCAACACCGACGCGCAGGCGCTCACCATGAGCAAGGCGCAGCGCATCGTGCAGATGGGCACCGAAGTGACGCAGGGCCTCGGCGCTGGTTCGCAGCCGGATGTCGGCGCGGCGGCGGCGCAGGAAGTGATCGATGAAATCCGCGATCATCTCGCAGGCGCCAACATGGTGTTCGTCACCGCCGGCATGGGCGGCGGCACCGGCACCGGCGCGGCGCCGGTGATTGCGCGCACCGCGCGCGATCTCGGCATCCTCACCGTCGGCGTGGTGACCAAGCCGTTCCACTTCGAAGGCCAGCGCCGGATGCGCACGGCGGAAGCCGGCATCACCGAGCTGCACAAGGTGGTCGACACGCTGCTGATCATCCCGAACCAGAATCTGTTCCGGGTCGCCAATGAAAAGACGACGTTCGCGGATGCGTTCGCGATGGCCGACCAGGTGCTGTATTCCGGCGTCGCCTGCATCACCGACCTGATGGTCAAGGAAGGCCTCATCAACCTCGACTTCGCCGACGTGCGCGCCGTCATGCGCGAAATGGGCAAGGCGATGATGGGTACCGGCGAATCTTCCGGCGAGAAGCGGGCGTTGACCGCGGCGGAAGCCGCTATCGCCAATCCGCTGATCGACGATTCCTCGATGAAGGGCGCCAAGGGCCTGCTGATCTCGATCACCGGCGGCAAGGACATGACGCTGTTCGAGGTAGACGAAGCCGCGACCCGCATCCGCGAAGAGGTCGACCACGATGCCAACATCATCGTCGGCGCGACGTTCGACGAGTCGCTCGATGGCGTCATCCGCGTGTCGGTGGTCGCCACCGGCATCGAACAGGCGCAGCTTGCGCGCAATGCCGCCGCCGCCGCTGGCGCCAACGGTGCCGCGGTCGCTCCGGCACAGACCAACGATGGCCGCCTGGCCGATCTCGCCGCGCGTCAGCGCGCTGCCGCTGCAACGCAGATGAAGTCAGAAGCGGCACGTCCCGCCACGGCGCCGCAGCGTCCGGTTGCGCAGAATGTTGATCGCGTGGCGCTGGCGGCGATTGCCGCCGCCGTTGCTCCGGAGCCGATGCAGCCTCCCGCGCCCGTGCCCATGCAGACCACTGCTTATGGTGACGTGACGGTGCGCCCGATTGCGCAGAAGCCGTCGCTGTTCCCCGACCTCGAACCCGCCCGTCCGGACGTGCACGATACGACACCGCCGGCGACCTTCATTCCGCAGGCTGCGGAGCGTGCTCCGCTGCGCGCGCCGCGCATGCCGAATTTCGAAGAGCTGCCGATGCCGGCGCAGGCGGAAATCCGCCAAGCGCGCGGCGAAGTCGACGAGGATCAACCGCAGAAGACCCGGCTGTCGCTGCTGCAGCGGCTGGCGAATGTCGGCCTCGGCCGTCGCGACGAGGAGAGCGAGCCGCCGATCGCAGCCCGCGCCGCCGGTCCGGCCATGTCCCAGATGCCGCCGCTGCCGGAGCGCAAGCCGCAACGCAGCGTCGCCCAGCAGATGGCGACCCATGACCCGGTATCGGAATATGCGCGCCGTCCGGCACCGCAGGGACTCGATTCCCACGGTCGCCCGGCGCCGGCACCGGCCGCACAGGGCGACGACCACCTCGATATCCCGGCATTCTTGCGCCGACAGTCGAACTGATCGATTGTTACAGTCGATGACAATGTTAAATCCCGGCCTTCGCGCCGGGATTTTTCTGTGCCGGGTTCCAAATCGGGGTATTTTGTTAAGTAGTTGATATTAATCGTTCAATTCTATTCAATGTTGCTCAGTCAATTCATTTCGCTGTTGAATTCTCGGCCAAATTTGGTTAACGCGCGGCGTGAATGCGGCGAAACCGGGTAACAATCCGTAAAAAAGCGTGAGTTGGCGGTCTTTGTGGCAAGAGCTATTGTTTGCAATGACTTGGGGACACCTGAATCGAGTCGCCGTTCTTCTTGCGTGATTTGAGTTGGGTGGGTCAGTAGTGGGCACTTCTGGTATGAAATTCAGCCGGCAAACAACGCTTCGGTCGCAAGCCACTGTGACTGGTGTCGGCGTTCATTCGGGCGTCACTGTTAATCTGACTCTTGGGCCTGCTCCGGTGGATGCGGGCTTTGTTTTTGTCCGGGCCAATCCGGATGGTTCCGACCGCGAGGTGCGGGCAACCGCCAAGGCCGTGACGGCCACCGCTTTCGCCACGGTTCTCGGCGATCGCGAAGGGCCGGTGGTGTCCACCGCCGAGCATGTGCTGGCCGCGTTGCGCGGCATGGGCATCGATAACGCCACCGTCGAACTCGACGGTCCGGAAGTGCCGATCATGGATGGCAGCGCGGCAGCGTTCGTCGCCGCCATCGATCAGGCTGGAACGATGGAGCAGAGCGCACCGCGACGCTTTATCCAGGTTTTGAAGCCTGTCCAGGTCCGCATCGGCGAAAGCTTTGCCGAACTCCGCCCCTGGGCCGATGGTTTCCGGGTCGAAGCCGAAATCGATTTCACCAATCCGGCGATCGGCCATCAGAATTTCTCGCTCGATCTCAACCCCGAAGCTTTCCGCCGGGATGTCAGCCGCGCGCGCACGTTTGGTTGCGTCAGCGACGTCGCCAAGCTGTGGAAGGCCGGCTTCGCGCTCGGCGCCTCGTTCGAGAACTCGGTGGTATTCGACGATGAGCGGCTGCTGAATTCCGAGGGCCTGCGCTACGCCGACGAATGCGCCCGCCACAAGGTGCTCGACGTGATCGGCGATCTCGCCCTTGCCGGTTTGCCGCTGCTGGCGGCGTTCCGCTCGCTGCGCGGCGGACATAAGGTCAATCACGCATTGCTCACCGCGCTGATGAACGATCGCAGCGCCTGGCGGACGGTAGAAGGCGAGCGTGTGCGTCGTCCTCGCGTTGCCGAAGCCGTCGGCGGCATGGTCGGTGGGATGGTGGCCCCGGCCTACAGTCCGGATGTGTCCTGACGCGACACCGATCCGCGCGGCAGGCTTGGCATAAAGTTCCGTCGTGTTTTTCCCCCTGCCTCATGCCGTCCATTGCAGGCGAGGGCCGGACTCACTCCGATAGGGCATCGAAAGCGTATGCAATTCGCCTTAATCCGGGCGGAATGGCTACGTATCCGATTGGTGAAAAGCTGTTTTTCGGATACAGAGGCGCGTCGCATGGCAGGCGCCACGGCACAGGCTGTGTTGTGTGGACGGCGGCGGCGGCAATGTTGCCGGTTCGAAGGCCCACCGGTATGGCATGAGGGACGTCAGGTTTTAACGTATGGCGGCACAGTGAATGACGGTCGATCCTCGCGATATGACATTGAATGCAACTCGGCATCGCCTGGGCCGGCAGCTTTGGCTCGCGGCTGCCTTGCTGGCGATGACTGCGTCGCTGGGCGGCTGTAGCAGCGCCGGCGATTTCTGGGACAAGTTCAAGTCCAAGGACGACACCTTCGTCGATGAACCGGCGGACAAGCTCTACAATGAGGGCTTGTACCTGATGAATCACGAGAAGGATCCGAAGGCCGCCTCGAAGAAATTCGAGGAGGTCGATCGCCAGCATCCCTATTCCGATTGGGCGCGCAAGTCGCTGCTGATGTCGGCCTATTCCTATTACAACGCGGGCGATTACGACAGCACCATCGGCGCGGCGACGCGCTACGTCACGCTGCATCCGGGCAGCCCCGATGCCGCCTATGCGCAGTATCTGATCGCGGCGGCGCAATACGATCAGATTCCGGATATCTCCCGCGACCAGGGCCGCACCGAAAAGGCTATCGCGGCGCTCGAAGAGGTGATCCGCAAATATCCGAATTCGGAATATGCCCTCAGCGCCAAGAAGAAGCTCGAAGGCGCGCGCGATCAGCTCGCCGCCAAGGAAATGAGCATTGGCCGCTATTACATGGAAAAGCGCGATTTCAGCGGCGCCATCAACCGATTCAAGACGGTGGTGACGCGCTACCAGACGACGCGGCACGTCGAGGAAGCGCTGGCGCGGCTGACCGAGGCCTATATGGCCATCGGCATCGTCGGCGAGGCGCAAACCGCGGCCGCCATTCTTGGCCACAACTTTCCTGACAGCCGCTGGTACAAAGACGCCTACAATCTTGTAAAGTCGGGCGGTCTCGAGCCGAGCGAGAACAAGGGGTCTTGGATGAGCAAGGCCTTCAAGAAAATGGGTCTCGGATAGGACCTTCGCATGCTGGCCCGTCTTTCGATCCGTGACATCGTCCTGATCGAACGGCTCGATATCGAATTCGCGAGCGGCCTCGCCGTGCTGACCGGCGAAACCGGCGCTGGCAAATCGATCCTGCTCGATGCCTTTGCGCTGGCGCTTGGCGGGCGCGGCGACGCCGGCCTGGTGCGCCATGGCGCCGAGCAGGGGCAGGTGACGGCAACGTTCGAGGTGCCGAGCAATCATCCGGCAGCGATCATTCTCCGCGACAACGGGCTCGACGATGCCGGCGAGATGATTCTGCGCCGCGTGCAACTGGCCGACGGACGCACCCGCGCTTTCATCAACGATCAATCGATCAGCATCCAGACGTTGAAGGCTGTCGGCGCCGCACTGGTGGAAATTCATGGCCAGCACGACGAGCGCGCGCTGGTCGATGCCGCGACGCACCGGCGGCTGCTCGATGCGTTTGCAGGACTGGACAAGGACGTCGCTGCGCTGGAAGCGCTCTGGGCGGAGCGCCGGACGGCACGGACGGCGCTGGACGCGCATCGCGTCGGCATGGAGCGTGCCGCGCGCGAGGCGGATTATCTGCGCCACGCTTCCGATGAATTGAAGAAACTCGCGCCGAAGGACGGCGAGGAAACCTCGCTGGCCGAACGCCGCACCGCGATGATGCAGGGCGAGAAGATCGCCGGCGATTTGCGTGACGCGCAGGAGGCGGTCAGCGGCAATCATTCGCCCATCGCTGCGCTGGCCGCGGCGGTGCGCCGCCTCGAACGCCGCGCCGGCAATTCGCCGACGCTGGTCGAGCCCGCGGTGAAGGCGATCGATACCGCGATCAATGCGCTGGAAGAAGCCGACCAGCATCTCACCGCCGCGCTGATCGCCGCCGATTTCGATCCGTCCGAACTGGAGCGCATCGAGGAACGGCTGTTCGCGCTGCGTGCGGCGGCGCGCAAATACTCCACGCCGGTCGACGGTCTCGCCGCGCTGGCTGCGAAATATGCCGCCGATGTCGCGCTGATCGATGCCGGTGCGGGGCAGCTCCAGCAACTGGAGCAGGCCGCTGCCGACGCCGACAAGCGCTACGATGCCGCCGCCGCCAAGCTCTCCGCCGCGCGCACAAAGGCCGCTGAGAAACTCAACAAGGCCGTCAACGCCGAACTGGCGCCGCTCAAATTGGAACGCGCCAAGTTCATGACCCAGGTCGATGCCGACGAGACGGTGCCGGGACCGCAGGGCATCGACCGCGTCGAGTTCTGGGTGCAGACCAATCCAGGCACGCGGCCCGGCCCGATGATGAAGGTCGCCTCCGGCGGCGAGTTGTCGCGCTTCTTGCTGGCGCTGAAGGTGGTGCTGTCCGACCGCGGGTCGGCGCCCACGTTGGTGTTCGACGAAATCGACACCGGCGTTGGCGGCGCGGTGGCGGATGCCATCGGCGCGCGGCTGTCGCGCCTCGCCGCCAAGGTGCAGGTGATGGCGGTGACGCATGCGCCTCAGGTTGCCGCGCGCGCCGATCAGCATCTGCTGATTTCCAAGGCGGCGCTCGACAAGGGCAAGCGCGTCGCGACCCGCGTCAATGCGCTGGCGGACGATCATCGCCGCGAGGAGATCGCGCGTATGCTGGCCGGCGCCGAGATCACAGCCGAAGCGCGCGCGGCGGCCGATCGGTTGCTGCGCGCCGCGGCAGTGTGATAACGGCGACGCGGATGGCCAAAGCGACCAAGACACCCATTGATGTCGACAAGCTCACCAAGGCGCAGGCCCGGACAGAGCTGATGCGGCTTGCGCTCGAGATCGAAACGCATAACGAGCGCTATTATCAAAATGACGCGCCGACGATTTCCGATTCGGACTACGATGCGTTGCGGCTTCGCAGCGACGCCATCGAGGCTCGCTTTCCGGACCTCGTCACCAAGGAATCGCCATCGCAAAAGATTGGCGCCGCGCCATCCGGCCGCTTCGCCAAGGTGCAGCACGCGGTGCCGATGCTGTCGCTCGGCAATGCCTTCAGCGACGAGGATGTCTCCGATTTCGTCGATCGCGTGCGGCGTTTCCTCAGACTCGACGCGGACGAGAATCCGGCCATCGTCGCCGAGCCGAAGATCGACGGGCTGTCGCTGTCGTTGCGGTACGAGGGCGGCGAACTGGTGAGTGCGGCGACGCGCGGCGACGGTTTCACCGGCGAGGACGTCACCGCCAATGTCCGGACGATCAAGGACGTGCCGCATGAGCTGAAGGGGCGTCAAGTTCCGTCGATCTGCGAGGTGCGCGGCGAAGTCTACATGTTGAAGCAGGATTTTCTTGCGCTCAACAAGAAGCAGATGGAAGCGGACGACACCGTGTTCGCTAATCCGCGCAATTCGGCGGCGGGTTCGCTGCGGCAGAAGGACGTTGCGGTCACCGCATCGCGGCCGTTGAAGTTTTTCGCCTATGCGTGGGGCGAAATGAGCGAGCGCCCATCCGAAACCCAGCACGGCATGCTGGCGTGGATGGGCAAAGCCGGCTTTATCGTCAATCCGCTGATCGAACTGTGCAAGAGCGTCGATGCCGTGCTGGCGTTCTATCGGAAGATCGGCGAACGGCGCGCATCGCTCGGCTATGACATCGACGGCGTCGTCTACAAGATCGATCGGCTCGACTGGCAGGAGCGGCTCGGCTTCGTGTCGCGCAGCCCGCGCTGGGCCATCGCGCACAAGTTCGCCGCCGAGCAGGCGACGACGGTGCTGGAAAAGATCGACATTCAGGTCGGCCGCACCGGCGCGTTGACGCCGGTGGCGCGATTGACGCCGGTGACGGTCGGCGGCGTGGTGGTGTCGAACGCCACGTTGCATAACGAGGACTACATCAAGGGCATCGGCAATGACGGCCAGCCGATCCGCGACGGCGTCGATATCCGCGAGGGCGACACTGTCGTGGTGCAACGCGCCGGCGACGTGATTCCGCAGATCGTCAGTGTCGTGCTCGACAAGCGGCCGAAAAGCGCGAAGCCTTACAAATTCCCCCAGACGTGCCCCGCCTGCGGCAGCCACGCCGTGCGCGAGGAAGACGAGGCCGTGCGTCGCTGCACCGGCGCGTTGATCTGTCCGGCACAGGCGGTCGAGCGGCTCAAGCATTTCGTGTCGCGTCTCGCCTTCGACATCGAAGGGCTTGGCGAAAAGCAGATACAACAATTCTATCAGGACGGCGTCGTCATGTCGCCGGTCGACATCTTCACCTTGCAGAGGCGCGATGCGCGCGCCGCGAAGAAGCTGGCCGAGCAGGAAGGCTACGGCGAGACCTCGGTCCGTAATCTGTTCGCGGCCATCGATGCGCGCCGCAATATCGAATTGCACCGGCTGATCTTCGCGCTGGGCATTCGTCACATCGGCGAGGGAAATGCCAAGCTGCTGGCGCGACATTACGGCACTATCGACGCGTTTCGCGAGGCGATGCTCGCCGCCGCGAAGGGGCAGCACGGGAACGGCAATTCATCGGAGGCCTATCAGGATCTCAACGATATCGCCGGTATCGGCGACATCGTTGCCAATGCGGTGGTGGAGTTCTTCGCCGAGCCGCGCAACGTCAAGGCATTCGACGAGCTGTTGCGCGAGATCGAGGTGTTGCCGGCGGAAAAGCCGCGACAAAGTTCACCGGTGTCCGGCAAGACGGTGGTGTTTACAGGTTCGCTGACCAAGTTTACCCGCGACGAAGCCAAGGCGGTGGCCGAGCGGCTCGGCGCCAAGGTCGCGGGCTCGGTGTCGAAGAAGACCGACTATGTCGTCGCGGGCGAGGATGCCGGATCCAAACTCACCAAGGCGCGCGAACTCGGCGTGACGGTGCTCAGCGAAGACGATTGGCTGCAACTGATCGAAGGCTAATGCGCCGTCCGAGCCGAGGTTCCGCGAACCAATCCAATCACACGAGAAGACTTCTTCGCTTCGCTCTTCGCAATGACGATGGATATTGGGGTTGATTGCCCTAAGCCATGCCTTCAATCGACAACATCAACGCCGTCATCCTGAGGTGCGAGCACTTGCGAGCCTCGAAGGATGACGCTGGAGAACGCAGCCTTTGCCGAACATCATCCTTCGAGGCTCGCTGCGAGGTGCGGCTCGCACCTCAGGACGACGCTGGATGTCATCGTGCACGTTCACATTGCCTCATCCTCAGCGTCGTCCCTGCGCAGGCAGGGACCTATAACCCCTGGCGGTCATGCTTGAAGATGAACGATCCATTCAAAAATCACGATCGCTGCCCGTATCAGTGACGACACGGCGTATGGGTCCCCGCCTGCGCGGGGACGACGGCAGCATTTGCTGTGGACTCGGCCCCCGTCATCCTGAGGTGCGAGCGCTTGCGAGCCTCGAAGGATGACGCCGGAGAACGCTGTCGTTGCAGATCACCATCTTCGAGGCTCGCCGCGAAGTGCGGCTCGCACCAGGATTGCGCACGTCGCGCGCGCCCATGGCAAAAAATCCGTTCATCTACATGACAACTTATCCCCGCTCGCAAAACTGCGCGTATGCTGCGCGTGTCCTGCTCGCGAGGGGCGCTTCATGAGGCGTCTTGAGGCGGAGCAGCAGTTGCCACGGCGCGGCCGCAAGCCAATGCCAAAGCAACTGACCGTAATGGGAGCGATCCCATGCCGGTCGATGCGGCGCCTGCGCGTTGTGCCTCGCAAGCACACGTCCGGGAGGCTGGGGTCACCGTCCGCCGCTACTATGAGCGGCTGCCACGCGATGGCTGGACGCGGATGCGATGAAGGCGGCGAAATCCGCCGGATGAAGCGAGCGTGTGGCTCGTATCGCATCCCGGAAGCGCGGTCCCTTCGCCCAAAATCGCCGCGGGTGGCGCGCCGCAAGGCGACGCGGTTCGTTTTCACCCTCGCACGGTGGAGACGGAACGCGACACCAACACACGTTGCGCCTCGCGGCGCGCCGCTTCCCTCACCAAGCGAGGGGAGAAATTGCCAGCACCAACTCGCGCGGCGGCGCGGGAACGATTACTCGTGGCTGTTTGAAATGTGGATCAGGATCGACGGCAAATCTTCGTCGCGATGATGCCGCTCGTGCGCCTTACAGCAATCCGGTTTCTTCGCCCTCGGCCTGCTCGATCAGATCGTCTGTCGCGACGGTGGTGTGTCGCGGCACCAGCAGGATCATCGTCGATGCGCAGGCCAGCGACAGCGCGAGGATGGCGATGTTGAGCGGCAACGGCGTCATGAAATTGCCGCCGAGCCACGCGCCGAATTGCGAGCACAACGAGCCGAATCCCATTTGCAGAAAGCCCATCATGCCGGATGCGGTGCCTGCGGCGTGCGGCCGGATGCTCAGTGCGCCGGCCGCCGAATTCGACATGGTGAAGGCATTGCCCAGCATGATGAGCATGTGGGTGATGAACAGCCACGACGGCACCTGATTGAGGCCGGTCACGCCCCACGCAAGGTTCAGCAACGAGCCCGCAAGCTGCATGATGAGGCCGAACCAGATCAGCTTTTCGATCGTGTAACGTGGCGCGAAGCGGGCGCAAAGTAGATTGCCGACGAGATAGGCAAAGCCGGATGTGGCAAACCATGCGCCGTATTCGGCGCTGGAGCGGCCCATCTGATTGACCACGATATAGGGACCGGCTCCGGCAAAGGTAAAGATGATCGACGACGCCAGCACCTGGCACAGCACGTAGCCGATGAAGGCTCGGCTGGTCAGCAGGCTCCGCGCGCCGCCGGTGAAGCCGCCGTTTGCCTTGCGGTCCGCTATCCGGCGCGTCTCCGGCAGCGCCAGCGCGATGCCGAGGAACGCGGCAATCGATAACGCTGCGAGCGCATAGAAAATCGAACGCCAGCCCAGGTTGATTTCGAGAAGACCGCCCGCCAGCGGACTTAACATTTGGGCGATCATCATCACCGCGATGACCAGACTGATCATCGAGGCCACGCGGTCGCGCGTGTAGAGATCGCGAACGATGGCGCGGCTGATGACCATGCCGGATGCGCCGCCCAGCGCTTGCAGGAATCGGGCGGCAATCAGTTGCGGCAGCGTTTGTGCGAAGATGCCGCCGATTGTTGCCAGCACCATCAAGCCGAGGCCGGCAAGCAGTACGGGGCGGCGCCCGTAACGATCTGACAGCGGGCCCATGATGAGTTGGGAGCAGGCGATCCCGACCATGTAGAGCGACACCGTCATCTGCACCAGCGAGATGTCGCTGTCGAACGACGTCGCCAGCACCGGTAGCGCCGGGACCAGCATGTAGAGCGAAATCGGCGCGACGCCGGTCATCGCCACCAGCAATATCAGCGTGGCACGGGACGGCAGACTGCGATGGTCGGGCACGGAGTCGGTCAGGCTGATGGTCACGCGTGATTGTTTCTGTCCGGCCGGGCCGGCTTAGCGCTGGTTTGGAGTGATCGCGTGGATGACTGTAGACGCGCGGGTGCAGCCGGAGCAGGGCCTTTTCGGAATGCGGCTATGCCCTAACCGGGAAAGTGGTCTTCATACGGAATCGGCGCGGTTGCCGCATCGAGCCACACCTTGGTGGCTTCATCGACATGCGGCCGCACCTCGTTGCGCACGCGCGCGTGATAGTCGTTGACCCACTTCACTTCCTTCTTGCTGAAGCGGCGGTCGATCAATCTCCGGTCGATCGGGGCCAGCGTCAGCGTTTCGAAGCCGTTCATCGCCTTTTCTGCACCCTCGATGTCGGCAGCCACGACGAGTTCGAGGTTCTCGATGCGAATGCCGAAGGCGTCGGTCTTGTAGTAGCCCGGCTCGTTGGACAGGATCATACCGCGCTTCAGCGGTGTGGTGCCGAGTTTGGAGATTCGCGCCGGGCCTTCATGCACCGAGAGATAGCTGCCGACGCCATGGCCGGTGCCGTGCTCGAAATCGATACCGGCTTGCCACAGGAACTGCCGGGCCAGCGTGTCGAGCTGCGCGCCGGTGGTGCCGTCGGGAAAGATGGCGCGGGCGATGGCGATGTGGCCGCGCAGCACGCGGGTGAAGCGGTCGCGCATCTCCTGCGTCGGCGTGCCGATGGCGATGGTGCGCGTTACGTCGGTGGTGCCGTCCTCGTATTGCGCGCCAGAGTCGATCAGCAACAAATCGCCGGGCATGATGCGCCGGTTGCTCTTGCGGGTGACGCGGTAGTGCACGATGGCGCCGTTCGGTCCGGTGCCGGCGATGGTGGGGAACGAGACGTCTTTCAACGCACCGGTTTCGCGACGGAACGTCTCCAGCGCTTCCACGGTGTCGATTTCGGTCAGCTTGCCGCTCGGCGCTTCCCGATCGATCCAGGCCAGAAACCGCGCCAGCGCCACGGCATCGCGCTGATGTGCCGTGCGTGTCCCGGCAATCTCGACGGGGTTCTTCACGGCTTTCAGCAACGCCACCGGATCGCTGCCGCGCACCGCCTTGCCGCCGGCCTGCTCGATCAGGCGACTGAGCGCGGTGGCGGCAGTAGCGCTGTCGAGCGCGATGGTCGCACCGTGCGTGGCGAGTGCGGTCAGCTTCGGCGTCAGTGCATCGGGCTCTACGACGTCGGCGCTTTGCTCGAGATGATCGCGCACGCTGTTCGACAACTTGCGGTGATCGATGAAGAGGGTCGGGCGGCCTTGCTTCGGCACCAGCGCATAGGACAACGGCAGCGGCGTGTGCGAGACGTCGGCGCCGCGAATGTTGAAGGTCCATGCCACCGCGTGGGAGTCCGACAGAACCAGCGCATCGGTGCCGAGTTTGCCGATCTCGGCGCGGATCTGCGCCAGCTTGTCGCTCTCCGGCACGCCGGCGAATTTGGCGGCGTGGATCGCGACGGCCCCCAATGGCGGCGCCGGGCGGTCGTGCCAGACGGCGTCCACCGGGTTGCTGTCGACCGCGACCAACTCGGCACCGGCCTTGGCGCAAGCCGCAGCCAGCCGCTCGGAGCCTGCCGTGGTATGCAGCCAGGGGTCGAAGCCGAGCCGATCACCCGCGGCGAGGTGCTGCGCCAGCCAGCTTTCCGGGGAGGGGTCGACCAGCGGCTCAATGTGCCAGGCTTTGGAATCGACCTGCTTGGCGGCCTGCAGCGTGTAGCGGCCGTCGACGAACACCGCCGCCTCGTGTTGCAGTATGACGGCGAGCCCTGCCGAGCCGGTAAAACCGGTCAGCCACGCCAGCCGCTCTTCCGAGGGTGCGACATATTCGTTCTGCTGCGCGTCGGCGCGCGGCACGACGAAGCCGGTGAGCTTGCGGTGGGCCAGTTCCTCGCGGAAAGCCGCCAGCCGCGCAGTGAGCGCCACGCCGCCTTCCGGCTCATCGAATGTCTGGAAAAGCGCCTCGAACATCGCTCAAACCGTCCCTGCTGTGCACAGCCCGCCCTTGTGGCGGGAGAATATTGTAAATTCGGCGTAAGTTAGACTAGAATAAACCGCCTGCGTTAGATGGGACGGAAGGAATCGCTGCTACAGCGATCCTCAGAACCATATCTGAGGAAATTCCGGGAGTGTTTCAACTCAATCCAAACGATGAGGGGATACACGATGCCTGCCTTTACGTTTGAAAAGCTGTCGCCACCCGCCGCAGAGAACAAGTCATCGGTTGCCGCACCGAAGCCGCGCGGCCGCGTGATCCAGATGCTGGACCGTTTCGTCGAGCGGCGCATTCAGCACACGCTCGGAGATCAGCCGCATCACGTTGAGCCATCCGACGACAATCGCTGATCCGCACGGGCGACTATCCGGGATAGCGTAGCAACAGGCTGCTCCAGCCGGTGAGCTGGATTTTTTGCAACAGGACCACCCCGACCGCACGATAGGCCGCGACAACGCCGGCGGCCTGATGCGGCAACAACCCCGACAGGATCAGCAGACCGGACGGCGCCAAATGCGCGGCCATCGTCGGCGCCATCTGTCGCAGCGGGTTGGCCAGAATATTCGCCATGATGAGATCGAACGGCGCGCGCTCCCGAAGTTGTGGCGCGGCAAATCCCTTGGCGCAAATCGATTCGACCAGGTTACCGACGCCATTGAGACGGGCATTCTCCGCGGCGACGATGGCCGAACGCGCGTCGATGTCGGTCGCCAGCACCCCACGATGGAGCGCCTTGGCTGCGGCAATCGCCAGCACGCCGGTGCCAGATCCCAGATCCAGTATCCGGTTGGGTGTGCGCTGCTTCAGCACCTGATCCAACAACAGCAGGCAGCCGCGCGTGGTGCCGTGATGCCCCGTACCGAAGGCCAGCGCCGCCTCAATCTCGATGCCGAGCTTGTTGGACGGCACCCGTTCGCGGTCATGCTGGCCGTAAACGACGAATCGTCCAGCCGGCACCGGCGCCAGTCCCTCGAGGCTGGATTTGACCCAGTCCTTGGCCTCGATGGTCTCGAACTGGATGGTTGCGGCGATCTCGTCGCCGCTGGTTGCGGCAACGAGGTCGCGGATGGCGGGTCGGTCCGGCGGTTGCGAGAAATACAGCGTGACGTCCCAATGGTTGTCCGTGGTCTCAAACGCTGCCACCACCACCTCGCCGGGGTCGATACTTTCTTCAAGGCGGTCGACGATCTGCCGCGCGCTTTGCTCGGCTCCCACCGTGAAGACGGCGCGGATGGTGGCAGGCGTCGTGAAGTCGTTCATGGCGTGTCCGAAGCGGGCAAAGAAGGGAGGAACTCACAGCTTGTGCCGGCTTCATACAACGGTTGTCCACCGGCTCCTACAGGGCTTTTCAAACGCATTTTCGATTGATGTCCACCGCCGATGCACAGGCTTATGCACCACCACGGCTCTGGGCTTTCCCACAACTGGTCCACAGGTTTATCAACACTTTTTCAACAGCCGCGCCGAGGAGGAGGCGAGCCGATTATCCCCGGCCACGCTTGCCGATATCGCGAAATCCATCCCGGTCACGGCGCGTAGCGATAGGATATCCACAAGGGTCGGCGAACAGGGTATTTTGCCCGCCTGTGTACGGTTAATCGCCGGTAGTACCTGTGTTCAAATGCGAGCGAATTCTCGGCCGGCTTTTTAAAGCTCGGCGGCTAGACGTATCCGCAGCAGAACGCAGGGCGTCACGATCATGCGCAGCATGGGATCCTTCTCCTGGCGTGGAAGGGCATTCGGACTTGAAGTCGAGGACATCGTCTGGGCCGTTGGCGTCGGCGCCGGATCGCTGGTGGTAACGGGTGTCGCAGCGATCTACGTCTTGCTGTTTGTCTGACGGTAGGGCGCTTAGGCGCTCCGGCTGAACAATCCTCGATCGTCCTTCAGGATCGCGCGCGCGGCGTTATGCCCCGGTGCACCGGTGACGCCGCCGCCCGGATGCGCGCCGGAGCCGCAGTGATACAACCCTTTGAGCGGCCCGCGATAATCGGCATGGCCAAGCATTGGGCGGGCGGAGAACAGTTGATTCAGCGTCAGCGCGCCGTGGAATATGTCGCCGCCGAGCAAGCTGAAGTCGCGTTCTAGGTCGAGTGGCGACAGTGCTTGCCGGCCGATGACGCTGGCCGCAAAGCCCGGCGCGTAGCGATCCACGGTCGCGATCATCAAGTCGGCAACCTCGTCGCGATGGTCGTCCCATGACGAGCCGTTGGGGAGTTGCGGCGCGACGTGCTGACAGAACAGGCTGGCGACGTGCTGACCGGCGGGCGCCAGCGAGTCATCGAGAGTCGAAGGAATTAGCATTTCCACCACCGGTTCGAGGCTCCAGCCGTATTGCCTTGCGTCCTGAAAGGCGCGGTCCATGTAGGTCAGGCTCGGCGCGAGAATGATCCCGGCGGTGAGATGATCGCCGTTGCCGGGCAGCGCGCTGAACGACGGCAGTTGTGACAGCGCGACGTTCATTCGGAACGTGCCGGAGCCGTTGCGCCAGTTCTTGATGCGATCGAGGAACGGCGCGGGGAGCGCGCCGGCCGGCACCAGGCGCGTATAGAGCAGTTTCGGATTGACGTTGGCCGCGACGTATTTGGCGCGAATGCTTTGGCCGTTGTCGAGCACGACGCCAACGGCACGGTCGCGCTCCACGATCACTTCACGCACGCCCGCATCCAATGTGATCTCGACGCCGTGGCTGCGCGCGGCGCTGGCCATCGCCTGCGTGATGGCGCCCATGCCGCCGATGGCATGACCCCACACGCCCTTCTTGCCGTTCACCTCGCCGAAGGCATGGTGCAGCATGACATAGGCCGAACCGGCAGCGTAGGGACTGGCGTAGTTGCCGACGATGGCATCGAAGCCGAACAGCGCCTTGATCAAGCCGCTTTCGAAGACGTCGTCGAGCATATCCCCGCCCGAACGCGTAAACAGATCGAGCAGGGTGCGTTGCTGCTCCAGCGACAAACGACGCAGAATGTTGCCGGTGCTGGCGGCGTTGATCGCTTCGCGCATGGCATTGACGCCAAACCCCTCGACGACGTTGGGCGGCGCGCGCAGCACGAATTGTCGTAACACGTCGGCGATGGTCTCAAGCTGCCGCGTGAACGTGCCATAGCGCTCGACATCGCGAGCGCTGAGCTTCGCCAGCGATTGCTGGGTGCGGCCTTCGCCGGTCAGGAGATAGGTGCCGTCGGGTGCGGGCAGGAAATTCTGCGCACGCCGTTCGACGATCTTCAGGCCGTGGTCGTGCAATCGAAGGTCCGCGATGATTTTCGGATTGAGCAGGCTGACGGTATAGGCCGCCACCGAATTGCGAAAACCGGGGTGGAATTCCTCGGTGACCGCTGCTCCGCCGACAACCTTGCGCCGCTCGACGACGCGCACGCGCAGACCGTTCATCGCCAGATAAGCGGCACAGGTGAGGCCGTTGTGGCCCGCGCCAATAATCACGACATCGGTATCGATTTCAGCCATCTGTCCTTCAACCACGGCAACAACGCCTCTTCGCACGAACTCTATCCGATGTGATCGCCGTTATCCCGACTTCTTTGCAGAGGGCGGGACGAGCGGCACAAAGCCACACCTCGACAAATTCAAGGTCGGGATATCGGGCCTTGCGTTGCCCGTTGTCGCGCTGTGTGCTCCTATCCTCGCGCCCCGGTCAACTGCCGGCAGGCGCAACCGGCGCGCGCCGGAACGAGGCCGCATATTTCCATGACCACGCCGATGTCGCCCAGTAACACCGCCGCAAATTCGCGCGGGCGAAATGTCCTGATCCTCGTGGTCTACACCGCAGCGATTTTCGTCAGCGCGTTATTGCTGTTCTCGGTGCAGCCGCTGTTCACCAAGATGGTGCTGCCGCGGCTTGGCGGCTCGCCGGCGGTATGGTCGGTGGCGATGGTATTTTTCCAGTCGCTGCTGCTCGGTGGCTATGCCTATGCGCACTACCTGATGCAGATCCGCAGCCGCGCGGTGCCGATCGCCATTCACCTGTTGCTGCTGATCGTGGCGCTTTCGATGTTGCCGCTGGCGATCGCTAAAGGCTGGGGCGAGCCGCCGACCGGCGGCTATGCGATCTGGCTGCTGGGGCTGTTCGCGGTATCGATCGGCCTGCCCTTCTTTGCGCTCGCTGCCAACAATCCGATGTTGCAGGCGTGGTTCGTCCGGACCGGGCATCCGAATGGCCCGGATCCGTACTTCCTGTACGCCTCTTCGAATATCGGCAGCTTCCTGGCGCTGCTGTCGTATCCTGTTTTGCTGGAGCCGATGTTCTCGCTGCAGACCCAGAACCTGCTGTGGACGGCGGGTTACGGTCTGCTGATCTTGTTGATTGCCGGCTGCGGGATTCTGTTGCTGCGATCGCCTAACGTTGCTCCGCATGCTCTCGACGCTGACGTCGGTCTACCGGCTCCGAGTTGGGCCCAGTGGCTGCGCTGGATTTTCCTCGCCGCGGTGCCCTCGGGACTCTTGATCGCGGTTACGGCGCATATCTCCACCGACGTTGCAGCCGCGCCGCTGCTGTGGGTGCTGCCGCTATCTCTCTATCTGCTGACATGGGTGCTGGTGTTTCAATCGCGTCCGCTGTTGCCGCACCGATGGCTGATGTGGCTGCAGCCGTTTGCGATCGCCGGCGTGATCATTCTGCTGGCCGTCGGCGGCGAGCAGAACTTGCTGTTGACGCTCGGCGGTCATCTGCTCTGCTTTTTCGTGATTGCCATGGCCTGTCACGGCGAACTCGCTCGCACCCGGCCAGCGGCACGCCATCTCACCGGCTTCTATGTTGCGCTGTCGTTCGGCGGCATGGTTGGCGGCTTGTTTGCTGGCCTGATCGCACCGTTCACGTTCTCATGGATTGCCGAGTATCCGATCCTGATCGCGCTCGCAGCGCTTTGCCGGCCGCCGGTCACTGAGCGGGGGTCAATCGCGGCGCGTTGGTACTGGGTGACGCTGGCTTTGCTCGCCGTTGCGTTGCTGGTACCGACGCTGACGGGAGGCGACGCGTTCGGCTGGCTCGAACCGCGCCGCGTCTACGTCATCGGAGCCGTCGCCTGTATTGCGCCGCTGTTGGTCGTACTGCTTCGCGGCGATCGCTGGAAAGTCACCGCCACCGCTGCGCTGGCACTGGTTTTGTTGCGGGCCTATCCGGCGGACGAAGGCCGCGTGGAAACGGTGCGCAGTTTCTTCGGCGTGCACAAGATCGTGATCACTCCCGGCGGCCAATATCACGTGCTGATGCATGGCACCACGATCCACGGCGCCGAGCGCATGCAGAACAATGATGGCACGCCGATCGCTGGGCGGCCCGAACCGATTTCCTACTATCACAAGGACGGCGGGATCGGGCGCGCCATTGCCGCAGTGCGCGAACGCAAGGGCGGGCCGATCCGCGTTGCCGTGATAGGGCTCGGCGCGGGGACGCTGACCTGTGCCTCGCAGCCGGATGAACGCTGGCGCTTTTTCGAGATTGACCAGACCATGGTCAATACAGCGCGCGATCCGCGATTTTTTCGCTTCGTCAGCAGTTGTGAACCGGATTTGCAGCCGGTGATCGGCGATGCACGGTTGACCTTCGCCAAGGAGCCCAACGGGCTTTACGATCTTGTCGTCGTCGATGCTTATTCATCGGACGCCATTCCGATCCACTTGGCGACGCAGGAGGCAATGAAGATCTACAAGGACAAGCTGGCACCGCAAGGTGTGGTGCTGATGCACGTGTCCAATCGGCACCTCGAATTGTCCAGTGTCGTCGTCGGCATAGCAGCCGCCAATGGCCTCAAGAGCTGGGTCTACAACGAGGATTCCGGTCGGGACGACGAGTACATCTTCGCGACGTCAGTCGTGGTCTCGGCGAGAGACGAGGCGGACGTCGGTGCGCTGGCTACGAGTCCGCAATGGGCGCAGACCAGTGTCAATGATCGCCAGCGCGTTTGGACCGACGATTATTCCAACATCCTCGGTGCAGTGTGGCGGCGTCTACGCGAGGGTGACAACTAGATCAGTTCTCTCCGAACAAAGTTCGGAGTAAGCCGACCGTCAATCCGATCAATACTGACTGCTGAACAGCCCGCGCGGCTGATAGTAAGGCCGCGGCGCATAGTATCCCTGCGCCGGATAAGCCTGGCTGCCGTAATAATCGTAACTGCTGTTGCTCTGCGCCTGGTAGCTGCGCCGATAGCTTCGTGGTGAGGGGTAGCGCTGGTCGTTTGAGGTGCCGTCGGCTGGGTAGATGTACCCGTCATCGTCGCGCGCTATCTGCTGCGGGACGATCCGCCTTGTTGGCGCTGCCTGCTGCGGCGACAAGTCCATCGGATTGCCGGCGGCATCATAAGCGGTGTCGATATCGCCCGGGAGCACATTGCGGCGCGCGACGGCGGTCGCGGGTTTGTTGCCCCTGCGCGCGAGCGCCACGCGGGACGATCCGGTGAGCGTCACCGTCGTGTTCAGCACGCCGTCCTTCTTGACGAGCGCGTAAAGCGTTGAGGCATTGGCGCGCGAGATCCGAACGCATCCATGGGATACCGGCGTGCCGAGGCTGCCTTCCGACAAGGTGCCGTGAATGGCATGGCCGACCTTGGTGAAAAAGATCGAATGCGGCATCGGCGCATCGTCGAATTCCTTGGAGTAGTGATCCTCCTCCATGCGGAAGGTGCGAAAGCTGCCATTCGGCGTTTCATGTGAAGGATTGCCGGTCGAAACTGGCCAGTTATAGCGTTCGACGCCGTCAACCGCCACGGTCATCATCTGATTATCTTTGTCGACGGTGATCGCGATTTTCGCCAGCGCCATGCTGGAGTTTGCCACCAAAGCCGCAGCAGCAATCGGAATGAGGAACGCACGCATGGACTTCTGGCCTCCAGACCTTTGACGCAAGGTCGCTCGCCCGTCCCCCGCAAGTAATATGCATACGAATATGACGAGGCGCTAGTCCTTCGTAACGATCAATCTTAACGAGGGTGTGGCGGTGCAGATGAACGGTCGATCGATGCGCGAACTCCGGCGGGGCCGGTCTGAGTTAGCTGTGCCTAACTGGAGTGGCGGGCGCGCCGAATTGCATGTTGTCGACGGCAACCAATTCGTGAGTTCCGCGTTATTTGGGCAGCGCCGACATGACGGATCGGTTCGGTGGACGCAAAGGAAAGCTGATGAAGATCAAGACATCGACGTTACCGACAGCGATGCCTGCGAGATTGACACTTGCTGCCGCAGCTACGGCATTGACCCTTATCGCTGTGCCGCATTTCGCGCACGCGCAAGGCGTTATCCGTGGCATGGAACGCGGTGCAAACCAGGGTGCTTACGAAGGCAATCGTGCGGCCGGGCCGGTGGGCGGCGTGGTTGGCGGCGCCATCGGAGCCGGCGTCGGTGGTGCAGTTGGCGGCGTCAAGGGCGTGCTCGGCATCCCCGATCGCGGCTACCGTCGTGGCCATCGTTGTCGGGGTTACTGGCGACACGGCCACTTCCACTGCTACCGATAACGGCTTGAGCGTACGCGCGGGCCGATGGTCCGCGCGTTTTGCTGCGCTAATTCTTTAATCGATAGCCGGTCTTGAAGATCCACCAGATCGTCACAATGCAGGCGACGAGAAATCCCAGCGTGATGCCGACGCTGACACCCAGGCTGACGTCGGCGATCTCGTAGAAGCTCCAGCGAAAGCCGCTGATCAGATAGACCACGGGGTTGAATAGCGTCAAAGTTCGCCATCCCGAAGGTAGCATGTTCACCGAATAGAAGCTGCCACCGAGGAACGTCAGTGGCGTGACCACGAGCAATGGAATCGCCTGCAGCTTTTCGAAATTATCGGCCCAGATGCCGATGATGAATCCGAACAGGCTGAAGGTCACGGCGGTCAGTATCAGGAAAGCCAGCATCCAGAACGGGTGATGGATTCGCAGCGGCACGAACAGTCCCGCCGTCGCGAGAATGATCAGCCCCAGGATAATTGACTTCGTGGCTGCCGCGCCAACATAGCCGAGCACGATCTCGACGTATGAGACTGGCGCGGACAATACCTCATAGATCGTCCCGACAAATTTCGGAAAATAGATGCCGAACGAGGCGTTGGAGATACTTTGCGTGAGTACCGACAGCATGACCAGGCCGGGCACGATGAAGGTGCCATAGCTGACGCCCTGGATTTCGCTGATACGCGACCCGATGGCTGCGCCGAAGACAATGAAATACAGCGAGGTCGAGATCACCGGCGATACGATGCTTTGCAGCAGCGTGCGCCAGGTGCGGGCCATTTCGAACATATAGATGGCGCGGATTGCGGAAAAATTCATGCGCCGGTCCTCACCAGATTGACGAAGATATCTTCCAGCGAACTTTGCGTCGTACTGAGATCCCTGAAGCGGATGCCGGCATCGCGCAGGTCGCTCAACAAGGTGGTGATGCCGGTGCGTTCGCTCTGCGTGTCGTAAGTAAAGATCAATTCCTTGCCACTATCCGCCAGTTCGAGCTGATAGGGGGCGAGCGTCGCGGGCAAGGCCGTCAGCCGATCTTGCAGATGCAGCTTGAGCTGCTTGCGACCGAGCTTCTGCATCAGTTTGGCCTTCTGCTCGACCAGAATGATCTCGCCTTTGTTGATGACGCCGATACGGTCGGCCATCTCTTCGGCTTCGTCGATGTAGTGCGTGGTGAGGATCACCGTGACGCCTGTGTCGCGAAGCTGCCGCACCACCTCCCACATGCCCTTGCGCAATTCGACGTCGACACCGGCGGTCGGCTCGTCGAGGAAGAGAATCTGCGGCTCGTGCGACAGCGCCTTGGCAATCATCACGCGCCGCTTCATGCCGCCAGACAGAGTAATGATCTTGTTGTCTTTCTTGTCCCACAGCGACAGATCCTTGAGGACTTTCTCGATGTGGGCCGGGTTCTTCGATTTGCCGAACAGGCCGCGACTGAAACTGACTGTTGCCCAAACAGACTCGAAAGCATCGGTATGCAGCTCTTGCGGCACCAGGCCGATCAGCGACCGCGCTGCGCGGTAGTCGGCATTGATATCGTGACCGCCAACCAGCACCTTGCCTTCGCTCAGGTTGGCGATGCCGCAAATGATACTGATCAAGGTTGTTTTGCCGGCTCCGTTGGGCCCTAACAGTGCGAAAATCTCGCCGCGCTGGATGTCGAGATTGATTCCGTTCAACGCCTTGAATCCTGACGCGTAGGTCTTGGTCAGATTGGAAACCGAAATGATCGATGACATGGGCAATCGGAGTTGTAAGCGGGATAGGTGGGCGGCCGTGGAGGCCGAGGATCGGCAGATAGGAACGCGGATACCGTTGCGCAATCGTCGGCGAGCTAGCGGGCAAAAGTATTGGATCGTATTACAGGCTTCTAAAGCATCGGATTATGACACGAAAACTATGGGATAAGACCAAGGTCGACATGATTGCAAAATTGGCGTCGCGCTTAGGCCCTGTCGACGAAACTATCGACCACCTTTTTCTCGCCCGCCTTGTCGAAGGCAATGGTGAGCTTGTTGCCATCGATCCTGGCAACGCGCCCGTAGCCAAATTTCTGGTGGAACACGCGATCGTTGACGGAAAAATTAGATGCGGTGCCGGTCGACTTGGCAATCAACTCGCCTTCGATCGTCAACGGCGCGCGTTTGCCCCGTGATGCGCTGCCTGCACCATAGGCTGCGCCAGTCTCGTTGAAGCCGCCCCGCGTGCGATTAGCCTGCGCACGTTGCCAGCCCGGCGTGGCGTAACGCGAGCCGAACGAGTCGAGGTTATCGAAGCGTGAAGGTCCATAGCCGCTGCTGCCGCCCCAGCCCGAACCGCCTTTCGACTCGGTGATCTCGACGTTATGTGCGGGCAACTCGTCGAGAAATCGCGACGGGCTTGTCGTCGACCATGATCCGTGAATGCGACGGTTGGTGGCGAAGTAGAGTTTGGCACGCCGCCGTGCGCGGGTGATGCCGACATGGGCGAGGCGGCGCTCTTCCTCGAGACCGGCACGGCCTTGCTCATCGAGCGCGCGCTGATGCGGAAACAGGCCTTCTTCCCAGCCGGGCAAGAAAACGTTGTCGAATTCGAGGCCCTTCGCCGAATGCAAGGTCATCAGCGAGACGGCTTCCTCGTCAGCACCGCCTTCGCGATCCATCACCAGCGAGATGTGTTCGAGAAACCCTTGCAGGTTCTCGAACTCCTCCATCGAGCGCACCAGTTCCTTGAGGTTTTCCAGGCGTCCGGCGGCGTCGGCGGAGCGGTCCTTCTGCCACATTTCGGTGTAGCCGCTTTCGTCGAGTACGATCTCGGCCAGTTCGGTGTGCGGCAGCGTCTCGCTCTGCGCGCGCCAGCGAACAAAGCTGTCCAGCAAGCCGCGCAACGATCCGCGCGCCTTCGGTTTCAATTCGTCGGTCTCGACGACAGCCTGCGCGGCCTCCGAAAGTGGAATGCGCCGCTTGCGGGCGTGATCGTGCAGCATCTGCACCGTCGCGTCGCCGAGCCCACGTTTCGGCACGTTGACGATGCGCTCGAAGGCCAGATCGTCGGCGGGCGAATTGATGACGCGCAGATAGGCCAGTGCGTCGCGGATTTCCGCGCGCTCATAGAAGCGCGGGCCACCGATGACGCGATAGGGCAGGCCGAGGGTGACGAAGCGGTCTTCGAATTCGCGCATCTGGAACGAGGCCCGCACCAGAATGGCGATCTCATTGAGCTTCTCGCCAGCGCGCTGCAGCTGCTCGATCTCTTCGCCGATGGCGCGGGCTTCCTCTTCGGAATCCCACGCGCCGGTGACGGTGACCTTCTCCCCGTCCTCGTCCTCGGTACGCAACGTCTTGCCGAGCCGGCCTTCGTTATGAGCGATCAGGTGCGAGGCCGCGGCGAGGATATGTCCCGTCGAGCGGTAGTTGCGTTCGAGGCGAATGACCTTGGCGCCGGGGAAGTCGTGCTCAAAGCGCAGGATGTTATCGACTTCCGCGCCGCGCCAGCCGTAGATCGACTGGTCGTCGTCGCCAACGCAGCAGATGTTTTTTGGCGCGGCGAGCGGCACGACGGCATTCTCCGTGTCGTCGGGTGCAGGACGGGCAGGTGACGTCTGCGCCAGCAGCCGCAGCCAGAGATACTGCGCGACGTTGGTGTCCTGATATTCGTCGACAAGGATATATTTGAACCGGCTTTGATATTGCCGGAGCACGTCGGGGTGCTCGCGAAACAGCCGGATGTTTTCCAGCAGCAGGTCGCCGAAATCGGCGGCGTTGAGGATTTTCAACCGTTCCTGATAGCTCGCATAGAGCTTGCCGCCCCTGCCGTTTCCGAACACGGCGGCTTCCCCCGATGGCACCTGTGACGGGCTCAGGCCGCGATTCTTCCAGCTATCGATCAGGCCTGCCAGCATGCGCGCCGGCCAGCGCTTGTCATCGATGTTTTCGGCTTGCAGAAGTTGCTTCAGCAAACGGATCTGGTCGTCGACGTCGAGAACGGTGAAGTTGGATTTCAGCTGCACCAGTTCGGCGTGGAAGCGCATGATGCGTCCGCCGATCGAATGGAATGTGCCGAGCCACGGCATGCCTTCGACGGCCTGGCCGAGCATTTCGGAGAGACGGTGCTTCATTTCGCGCGCCGCCTTGTTGGTGAAGGTGACGGAGAGAATTTCGTGCGGTCGCGCACGGCCTGTCGAGAGAATATGCGCGATGCGCGAGGTCAGCACGCGCGTCTTGCCGGTGCCTGCACCGGCGAGCACCAGCACCGGGCCTTCCAGCGTTTCGACGGCCTCGCGTTGCTCCGGATTGAGCGCCGACAGATATCGCGGAGCCGCGGCGGCGCGCGCGCGCGCAGCAATGCCGCCGGCAACAGGCTGGTGCTCGGGAAGGTCGCGTTGAATCAGTTTGTTCGGCTCGGTCATGCGAATCGTCTTTATCCCCACGATGGCACTGCAGGGCCGTAAAAGGGAGGCTTCATAGCAGGAATTGATGCGGATATAGGGCCTGCCTTCCCTGGATCACAGGGTTTTCGGCTCTCAATGACGATTTAAAGGGTCTTTTCGGCCTTGATTACGGACTTTGCCAAGGCGCCGAGCCTTCGGACGCGCGGAACTTTCGGTGCGAGCCCGGGTTGATTTGCCAGCAAGGTACAGAAATCCGAGGTTGGTCATATGTTGGGTTGGGTCATAACGTTCCTCATCGTCGCGCTGATCGCCGGCGTTCTTGGTTTTGGTGGGATTGCCGGCGCCTCGATCGAAATGGCGAAGATCGTCTTTTTCATTGCCGTGGTATTATTCCTGATCTCGGCGGTGTTCGGGATTTTCCGAGGCCGCAACCGGGTCTGACGTCGCCCGCTGTTTCACCGGCATAGCGACATTTCTGCCGAGGCCCTCGGGGCGAGGGTAGACTGCGTGGGCTTGCTCCACCGCCGCGATGCGTGCGCGAATATCCGGCGGGAACGGCGCGGTCTTACGTGCTGTCATGTCCATGTGGATCGACATATTTTCCGATGTAGCGGAGAGCCAACCTTCGGTCGCGTGGCGCAGTTCTTGGAAGGTGTGCAGCCGTTTGTCATCGGCAGCCACCAGCAGGATCGACACCTGCACCGGCTCGCCGAGGTGGATTTCGCGCAGGTAGCGAACATGGCATTCGGCGGTGAAGGTCGAACCGCCCCGCGCTGCCATGTAGTCCGGGCCGATGCCGATTCGCAGCCAGAGCTCGTCGATAGCCCGGTCGAACATGACGTTGTAGTATGCCATGTTGAGGTGGCCGTTGTAGTCGATCCACTGCGGTTCGATCTGCATCACGGAAGCGCGATATGGCACCTGCTCCAGGGGCAGCCCGGCAGTCAATTCGCTCGTCATTCCTAATCCCCCGCTCGCTGCAACAACGAAGTCTTCGCTGAGTGCTTGACCCGATTTGTATCCTTTGCCACGGTCCGACCGCCGGGAGGAAGACACGTGAGCACAAGCAATCCATTCGATCTGAAACACCCCGAACCGCAAGCATTGGCACGCACGATTGAAGCGCTTGCAGCCCGTTTCGGCAACCGGCTGGTGACATCGCAAGCCGTCCGCGATCAGCATGCTCATACCATGACATGGTTGCCGGCCCAGCCGCCCGACGCTGTGGTGATGGCGCAGGAGACCAGCGACATTCAGGATGTTGTCAGGATATGTGCCGCCAACGGTGTGCCGGTGATTCCGTTCGGCACCGGGACTTCGCTGGAGGGACAGGTCAACGCACCGGCTGGCGGCGTCTGCATCGATATGCGCGATATGAATCGCGTTCTGGCGGTTCACGTCGAAGATCTTGATTGTGTCATCCAACCCGGGATCACACGCAAGACGCTGAATGAAAATTTACGCGATCAGGGAGTGTTCTTTCCGATCGATCCCGGCGCCGACGCATCGATCGGCGGTATGGCCTCGACCCGCGCGTCCGGTACCAACGCGGTCCGCTACGGCACGATGCGTGATAATATTCTGGCGCTGAAAGTCGTGCGTGGCGACGGCGAAATCATCACCACGGGGACGCGCGCGAAGAAGTCTTCCGCCGGCTATGATCTGACTCACCTGTTCGTCGGGGCAGAAGGCACACTCGGCATTATTTCCGAACTGACCATCAAGCTGCGCGGCATTCCGGACACCATCGCCGCAGCGTCATGCTCGTTCGCGACGGTCGAAGGTGCCTGCCAGGCAACCATCCTGGCGATCCAGACCGGCATTCCGCTGGCACGTATCGAGTTGCTGAATGCGGCGCAGGTGCGGGCTTGCAACGCCTATTCGAAACTGACGCTGCCGGAGACGCCGCTGCTGCTGCTGGAATTCCATGGCAACGATGTCGAGGTCGCCGAACAGACGCGTCGCTTCGGCGATATCGCGCAGGAATGCGGCGGCGGATCGTTCCAATGGACGACGCGCCCGGAGGATCGCACGCGGTTGTGGCAGGCGCGCCATGATGCCTATTGGGCGGTGCGAGGTCTGCGTCCCGGTGCCGGCGTGGTGGCGACCGACGTTTGCGTGCCGATCTCGCGGCTTGCCGATTGTGTTGTCGAGACCGAAGCGGACCTTGAGCGGCTCAAGCTGCTGTCGCCGATCGTGGGCCACGTCGGCGATGGCAACTTCCATTGCTCGTTGCTGTGCGATGTCAACGATCCGGAGGAAATGGCGCGGGCTGACGACTTCATGCACCGTCTGGTCGAGCGTGCTCAATCGATGGATGGCACCTGCACCGGCGAGCATGGCATCGGTCAGGGCAAGCAGAAGTATCTGGTCGGTGAATTGGGCGTCGAAGCGCTCGACGCGATGCGCGCGCTGAAGCGGGCGCTCGATCCCCAGAATATCTTCAACCCCGGCAAGATCGTCCCTGCTGCTTGATCGGTCGCCGGCCCGCCCATGGGCCGCGTCTCGATCACGCTGGCCGGGATGGCTGTCCGCCTCTCTTCCGGCGGTTTTACGGTTCGCTATCCGATGTCATTAACGGACCGGGAACGGTATCTGGTTGCTTAACATGACAAGTACGCTCAAAGATTGTAGTGAGATTTCCCGACTCGCTCCCTTATGGGGTTGCCCGAGTCCTTAGGGAAGGTGCCGGTTACGCATGCGCTTTCGCATCTTCTATGGCTGGGTCATGGTAGCCGTCACGTTCGTGACGATGGGCATTGGCGTCAATGCCCGCACCTCGTTTTCACTGTTCTTCCCCTCGATCGTCGACGAGTTCGGCTGGGAGCGCGGCATGACGGCCGGCGCGTTTTCGTTCGGGTTTCTGGTCTCCGCCGTTTTCAGCCCGTTGATCGGCCGGTTGATGGATCGGGCCGGCCCCCGGGTGGTGATGGAACTCGGCGTTTTTCTCATGGCGGGCGGGCTGCTGCTGGCGCCGCTCACAACGCAACCGTGGCACCTGTACCTGACGATGGGTCTCATGGTCGGCGGCGGTAGTGTTTGCCTGAGCTACACGGGCCAATCCCTGTATCTACCGAACTGGTTCATTCGCCGCCGCGGGCTTGCGATGGGGATCGCGTTCGCGGGGGTCGGCATTGGGTCTGTGACCGTGCTGCCGTGGGCCGGGTATTTGATTTCCCAGGGTGGTTGGCGTGCGTCCAGCACGGCGCTCGGTGTTCTCATGCTGGTGACACTGGTGCCGATCAACCTGCTGGTGCGGCAACGGCCGGAGCAGATGGGATTGCTGCCGGACGGCGACGGCGCAGTTGCCGGTGCGCAGCGCAAGGGGCTCACCGTGGTGGATCCGGCCTGGGTCGACACCGACTGGACGTTGCAGCGTGCGATGCGGACGGCGCGCTTCTGGTGGCTGGCGCTTGGATTCTTCTGCGGCCTTTATGCCTGGTATGCTGTGCAGGTGCATCAGACCAAGTATCTGACCGAAGTCGGATTTAGTTCAAACCTCGCAGTTTGGGCGTTGGGATTGGTAAGTTTGCTCGGAATCCCTGGTCAGATCGTGCTCGGCTATTTGTCGGATCGGGTCGGCCGTGAATGGATCTGGACAATCAGCGGACTTGGATTCGCCGTTTGCTTTGCCGCGCTGTTCGCCCTTGAGTATTTCCCGAGCCTCGGACTTGTTTACGTCATGGTCTTGGCACAAGGCGTGCTGGGCTACGGCGTCACCGCGATCATGGCTGCGGTTGTGGTGGAGATTTTCGAGGGCCGGCACTATGGCGTCATTTTCGGAACCGTGATGCTGGCGGGCCTCGCTGGCGCTGCATCGGGACCATGGGTCACCGGCGTTCTGCACGACATGTACGGTACCTACGCCGTTGCTTTTCTGCTCGGGATGGGCGTCAGCATTGTCGGTGCGCTGACGATATGGATGGCATCGCCGGGAAAAGTTCGTGTTGTCCCGGGCCGGATTCATCCCCTTGTCGACACAAAAAAGGTTGCCGCCTCGCACACCGGGTAATCTAGCGACATCTCGTCACGCTGTGGTGAGCGACACCTGATCGCTGCTGTGACTTTGCCATAGTTCCCACTATATCTGGCTCTGCTTCGGCGCTAGTTTCGTCGGCACCATATCTGGAGGCCGTTCGCTGCGGGCACCGTGGTCCGATGCGCGGCAGCAATCGTCAGCTTCGGCCGTGCGTTGCGAGGTGCTGCGCCTCGCGTCGGACAATGCTTGAGGGGAGAGGCCGTGCAGACGACGCTGCTCGGATTGGCAATCGCTTTTATCATTGCGTTGCTTGCCGCGCTGATCGGACCGTATTTCATCGATTGGAGCCAGTTTCGTCCGCAGTTCGAGGCGGAGGCCAGCCGCATCATTGGCGCGCAGGTCCGCGTCGGCGGTGCGCTCGACGCACGGTTGCTGCCGACACCATCGCTGTCGCTTCGCTCGGTCGTGGTGGGTGGCCCGAACGATCTCGGCAAGGTACGCGCTGAAAAACTCGACGTCGAATTCAGCCTTGGTTCGTTGATGCGCGGCGAGTGGCGAGCGACCGAACTCACAATCAACGGGATGGCACTCGACCTCGGCTTGGACCGGCAGGGGCGGCTCGACTGGCCGGCTTCGTCGGGGAGCGCCAGTCTCGGTTCGTTGGCGATCGACCGGTTGAATGTCACCGGCCGCATTGCATTACATGACGCCGCGAGCCGGAGTACGCTGGAGCTGAATGACATCGCCTTCAGTGGCGACGTGCGCGCATTGGCAGGTTCGATCCGTGGTGATGGCAATTTCACCTGGTCGGGTTCACGCTACCCGTTTCGCGTATCGTCGGGTCAAACCGGTGATGGCACCGGCGTCCGGCTGCATCTGGGGCTCGAGTCGGGCGCGCAAGGCACATCTGTCGATCTCGATGGTGTTCTCGCATTCGAACAGCGGGCGCCGCGGTTTGATGGCGCCATAACGTTTGCTGGCGGCAGCGCAGCCAAAACAGGCAGCAACGCAAGTGTGCCGTGGCGGATTTCGGCAAAGCTCAAGGCCGATGCCGCGCGCGCGCGATTGGAGCAACTGGAAACCAGTTATGGGTTCGACGATGCAGCACTGAAGTTCGCCGGGAGTGCCGATTTGCAGTTCGGCGCTTCACCCGTCTTGCGCGCGAAATTGTCGGCACGGCAGCTCGATGCCGACAAAGTGCTGGCCAAACGCACCGGCGCGGCCGAGCCGACCCGCTGGTTAGCGAACTTGCGCGGCTTGCTTGCGACCGTGCCACGCGTGGCAGTGCCGATGCAGATCGATGTCGCGGGTGAGCAAGTCATGCTCGGGGGCCGTGCGATCCAGGATTTGAATGCCGGGTTGCGCGCTGACGATCAGGCATGGACGGTCGAACGCCTGGAATTTCGGGCTCCGGGCGCGACCGTCGTCAACCTGCGCGGTGCCGTGACGTCGGCCAATCCAACCATCGGGTTTGGCGGCAGGATCAATATCGATTCATCCGATCCCGCCGTACTGATTAGCTGGTTCACCGGCCGCGCGGAAAGCTATCGCAGCCAGAAATCGTTGCGGGTCAGCGGTCAGGTCGATTTTGCTTCCGACCGCATCGCGGTGACGGACCTCAAGGCCGAGTTCGATGGCGGCACGCTGGCAGGACGGATAGCACTGTTTGCGCGCGGGCTGAGTGGAGATTCCGAATTCGACGGTGCTCTCACGGCGGATCGGCTCGATCTCGACACCGCGGCAGCGCTTGTGCGGGCCGTCGGCGGGCCACAGACGGAATGGCCGGATCGCGCACAGCTCACGTTGAATGTCGCGAATGCCATCTTATCGGGGCAGGAGTTGCGCCCGTTCGCGGTCAAGGTCGGTTACGATCCAAAGACAGTCACCCTTGCGCAGCTCAAGATCGGTTCGGTGAGTGGGTTGACGGTAGAGGGGACCGGCACCTTCAATCGCGATGAGACGACGGGAGAATTGACGCTGAATGCCGCAGCGACCTCAGTCGATCAATTGACGGCCTTGCTGAAGCCGATGGCGCCCATGCTCGCGGATCGCATCGGTGCGTCGGCAGGCAATACGCGCGGTGCCTCGCAATTCAAGCTCGCCGTCGGTCTCGGCAAGAACAGCAAGGACCGCAACCTGGCCGACGCGCGTGCGACGATCGATATCGGCTTGCCGCAAGTCACTGGTACCGTGACCCTGACGGCGACGCCGAGAGCGCAGCTTGTGCGCAGTATCGATGTTGACGCACTGGTGCAGAGCGATTTTGCGGCCAACTGGAAACTCTCTTCGCCTCATGGGCAATCATTACTCGGCCTGCTGGCACTCGATCGGGCCGTGGCGGCAACGGACGCGTCCGCTCAGGTCGAGGGCAGCATCACCGGCAAGTGGCGGGCACCAATGCGCGTGCAGACCAGATTGTCAGGTACTGACATTGATGCCGATATTCAGGGCACCATGAATGTGGCGGCCGCGCAGCCGGCGGCGGATGTGAATCTGAACGTCCGCCGCGGAAACTTCGCGCCATTGCTCAATCTCAAGCCATCCAATCCGGCGGGGCAGAACGTCAGCCTGTCGTCGCATGTCACGCTTGCCGACGGCAAACTGGGATTGGCGAATATCGACGGCAATGTCGCCGGCGCGCGCCTTCGCGGACATGTCGCAGTCACGCTCGGGAGCGAAAAGGTTGTCGATGGCGAGATCGGCATGGATTCGCTCGATCTCCCGAAAGCGTTCGCGTTCGCGATCGGCGCCGGGGATGATGGCGATGCGGATAGTCCGCTCGGTCGTGGAATTTTGCAGACCTGGCGGGGCCGTCTCGGCTTTCAGGCGCTGCGCGGCGCGCTTCCCGGCGGCAGCGAACTTCGGCCGGTGAGCGGGACGATCAAGAGTGACGGTCAGGCGCTCAACTTCGCCGACATCAAAGCTGGCATTGGCGGTGGCGAAGTCCGCGCGGAAATAGAGGCCAAGCCATCGTCCGCCGGTCTCGCCTTGAATGCTCAGGTTCAGTTCGCCGATGTCGATGGCGCAGCGCTGCGATATCGCTCGCTTGTCATGCCGGAAGGCCGCGCCGCCATGCAAATGACACTGGCTAGTCAGGGTCGAAGCGTATCCGCATTGGCGGGAGCGCTATCCGGCAGTGGCACGCTATCACTCGATTCGCCTCGGATCGCCGGACTCGATGCCAAGGCCGTGGACGCCGCAATTCAGGCCAGCGATAGCGGACAGGTCAACAGCGATGCGACACTCCGGTCGCTTGTCGAGGCGACACTGTCATCGGGCCGCTTTGCGGTCGGCAAGGCGCAGATTCCCTTCACCGTCAGGGACGGTCGGTTGAGTGTCGGTACGACGGTTCTGGAGTCCGACGGCGCCAAAGCCGTGGTGTCGGGCGGGTACGACATCATCGCCGATCAGGCGGATATTCGCGCCAGCCTGACGCCTGCGGTCCCTGGGCAAAGCGGGGCGCGTCCGGTGATTGAAGTGTTTGCGGTGGGCTCACCGGACGGGTTGCATCGGACCGTCGACGTGACGGCCCTGTCTTCGTGGCTCGCCGTGCGGGCGATCGATCGTGAGACGCGGCGGCTGGAAGCGCTTGAAAGGAGCGCGGCGACGCCGCCTGTCGTGGCCGCGCCGCCGCCAGTAGTGGCGCCACCCCCGCAGGAGAACGCCGCGCCGCGTCCAGCCGTCGCGCCAGCGGCATCCCCACCATCGGGCGATGTGCCGCTGCCTGGCAGTGATCCGCGCCGCAGCCCTGCCAGGCCTAAGGCTACAACTGCGCCGCCTGCCGCGGTTCCGGATGTTTCGAGCGTGTCGTCCAGCCCCCACGTCGCGCCGCTGCCGCCGCCAATCGAAATCCGGCCGGCCCCGGGAGCCCGGGCGCCCAAGCCGCGCGCCCCGTTGGTGATCGCGCCGCCGGCGGCCAATGCTGTCCGTTGATTATTTGGTGGAGCCCGGCGTGACGGCGGGCGATCCGCTCTGCCGCTCGCCGATGAACATCATGCTGATGGCGCGCTTTCGAAAGTAATCCAGCACGAATAGACGGATCGCCGATGAGAGATTGCTGGTCTGGCGATGCCGGTCGATCTTCTCCAGTAGCCCGGACAACGAGAGGCTGCTGCGCAGAGCGATATCCTTCAAGCTGATCCAGAAAGCATCTTCCAGACTGACGCTGGTCTTATGTCCACCAACCATCACGGAGCGTTTTACGACTGCATACCCGCGCGGAGGCGTGGTCTGCTCATCCGGTTCGATATCGAGAGTCGTCATGTCGTACCTATTCGCGCACGCGACTTCGCGCGCCAAAACGCACGCTTGTCGAGCCTGTCATTCGATCGGAGAAACGGCGCCGAACTTGCGGAGTCTACGGTTGCTGGCCGTCTTGGCCGGCAATCGATCCCGACGTGTGTTGTGTCGAGATACCCGTATTCCGTAAGCCAAATTCGCTGCGTTCGCTATTCGGTAAAAAACCTAGAGCAGCAAATCGCGTAATGATATCCGCCGAGGAAGGCGGGATTCTAGGGGCGGGCCGATTCTGGATGGTGACCGTCTGGTCCGACCGACGGCTGCTGAGGTGAGGTGCGGGTCCGGAAGTAATCCAGCACGAAGAGCCGAATCGCCGAAGACAGGTTGCCCTGCTGGCGATTACCGTCGATCTCGCCGACAAGCTCCGACAACGTCATGTTGCGCAGTCCGGAGATTTCTTTCATCCCGTTCCAGAAGGCTTCTTCGAGGCTAACGCTGGTCTTATGACCGGCAACAACAATAGATCTTTTCACCACTGGCGATTTCATGAGGCGTCCTTGCCGTCGATGCGGTGCTGGTCCAGCACTTCGCTTGCTCGTCGCACGCGATCCTCTTCGATCGCGCGTTCAGATTTGGTGCGGCCAAATCGGACGCGATTCGCGTCGGCCTGCTTGGCTGCACGCTCTCGTGCAGCGCTTTTTTTAAATCGGTTCAGGTTGACGAGTTCACCCAACTCGGCCTCCCTCTACTAACGGGCACGGCCTGCTCGATCACCTTTAACTTCATATTTTTGTTGCGGGTTAATTGGGGTTGAACTGCAATATTCATCGATTGGTCGGGAATGATTTAATTGTAAGCCGCCACGACGCGGTGACAGGTTCAAATCAGTACCAGCCTTTCGGATGTATAAATTATAATTATTTCTTCAGCTAACCGCTGTCAGGAACAATTGCGGCAAATTCTCGTCAGCCGGGATGTGTCATTTTGTCAGGCTGGACCAATCGGTCGAATTCCACTGCCGTGACGAAGCCGAGACGCACAGCCTCATCCTTTAAAGTTGTCCCTCTGGCATGGGCAGTTTTTGCAACTTTGGCAGCGTTGTCGTAGCCGATTTTTGGCGCGAGCGCAGTCACCAGCATCAGGGAGAGTTCCATAAGTTCCTGGATGCGTTTTTCGTTGGCCTGGATACCGGCCACACAATGTTCGGTGAAGGAACGGGCCGCGTCTGCAATCAACTGAATGGAATTCATCATACAGTATGCCAGCACCGGCTTATAGACGTTCAATTCGAAATGACCCTGGCTGCCGGCAACGGTCACGGTGGTCTGATTGCCGAACACCTGACAGCACACCATGGTCATCGCCTCGCACTGCGTCGGATTGACCTTGCCCGGCATTATCGATGAGCCCGGCTCGTTCTCCGGCAAAATCAGTTCACCCAGCCCTGAGCGCGGTCCTGAACCGAGCAGGCGAATATCGTTGGCGATCTTGAAGAGGGCGGTAGCCACCGAGTTGATGGCGCCATGGACCGAGACATAGGCGTCATTCGAAGCGAGTGCCTCGAATTTGTTCGGCGCGCTGGTGAACGGCAATTTGGTGATTGCCGCGGCGTGCTTTGCGAACAGCTTGGCAAAACGCGGCTTCGAATTCAGTCCGGTGCCGACGGCAGTGCCGCCTTGCGCCAACGGATAGAGTTCGCGTAGTGCCGCACGAAGTCGCGCAATGCCGCTTTCAATTTGTGCGGCGTAGCCCGAAAACTCCTGTCCAAGTGTCAGAGGCGTCGCATCCTGTGTGTGAGTCCGCCCGATCTTGACGATTCTGGCGAAGGCCTTCTCTTTCTTGCGCAGCGCCTTGAGCAGTGCGTCGAGCGACGGAATCAGGTCCGAGGTGATCCGCTGTGCGGCGGCGATATGCATCGCAGTCGGAAACGAATCGTTCGACGACTGGCTCATGTTGACGTGATCGTTCGGATGTACCGGCTTCTTGGCGCCGCGTTCGCCGCCCAGCAGTTCGATCGCACGATTGGCGATCACTTCGTTGAGGTTCATGTTGGTCTGAGTGCCGGACCCGGTCTGCCAGACCACCAGCGGGAAATGATCGTCGAATTTGCCGTCGATGACTTCCTGCGCGGCGCGGATGATGGCGCGGGCGCGCCGCTGATCGAGCAGGCCGAGTTCGAGATTGGTGCGCGCTGCGGCCAGTTTGACGATGCCGAGCGCGTGGACGATCGGCATCGGCATGCGGTCCTGGCCGATGCGGAAGTTCTGTCTCGACCTTTCCGTCTGTGCACCCCAGTAGCGGTCCGATGCGACCTCGATGGGGCCGAAACTGTCGGTCTCGGTTCGGGTCTTGGTCGCCGCTGCGCGTGCGGCTGGTTTGCTGGCTGATCGAGGCATGCTGAGTCCGTTGATGTAGAAAGTTTGGCTGGCGTCGACATATCGGGTTTTGCCTCGGCTCGCTATCCGGTGTGAGCGACCAGGCGCAATGCGATGGACGCAGACGACAAAAGAAAAGTCCGATCCAGCGTTGCTGGATCGGACTTCAGGAAATGTCGAACTACGATATTAATGTCGGCGATTTAATTCGCCCGATTATTTTTTGCGGAAGCGATCCAGCCGCACCACTTCGGCGCCCTCGCTTGGTCTGCCGGGTGGTTCGTTGTGATCGGCGTCAGCCGTTTCGGCTGGCGTAGTCGCCACGGCGGCAGGGGTGACCGGGAGGCTGGCGGCGGGCGCATCGGCTGCCGCGTCACCTGCTTCGAACTGCAGGCCAAACTGCACGGACGGATCGAGGAAACTCTTGATGGCGCTGAACGGCACCACCAGCCGCTCGGGAATACCGCTGAACGACAGGCCGACCTCGAATCGGTCCTCCGTGACCACCAGATCCCAGAACTGATGTTGCAGGATGATCGTCATTTCTTCGGGATGCTGCGCCAGCAGTCGTGGAGACAGCTTCACCCCGTCGGCCTTGGTCAGGAACGTGATGTAAAAATGGTGATCGCCGGGCAGGCCATGTTCTGCGGCATCCATCAGTACGCGCCGCAGCACGCCGCGCAAGGCATCGCGGGCAAGCACGTCGTATCGAATATGGTCGGTGGCCATGGGCGTGTTCTCGTGGCTCGGGTTGACTGATGCCTAGGCAGGGCGGGCGAACGCCCGCAGCCCGACTCGGCTTTGGCTCATGCTACTCTGGCGCCGCTCCGAGGTCAGCAAGACTTGGCCGCAAGGCGCCCACATTCGCCAGCCGCCTCGAAAATCCGGGGCGCTCTTCCGCTCCCTCGAGGGCCAGAATAGCGCAGCGACAAAAGAATGAAGTGGAGGCAAGTATGGCAGGAGCCATTTGCCCCATATAATCAACGAGGTGCGTTTTGCAACGTTCCCATGAACATTCGCGAACGCGACCGGAACAAATCGCCACGTTGTAAAACCAAAATCACGCCGCTGACAACTGTCAGGGGGCGCGCGTGACCGCCAAAATCGTCCCGTTCCCCGTCGCCCGCCGCCGCGACCTAGTCGAAGCCGTTGCCGGCGGAATGCTGAAACGTGCCCCAGATCAGGCGGAACGTCATCTGGCGTTTTCGGCAGATCGGCAGGCCATTGTTCTGCGCCGCCGCGGTATCGAGCAATCCCTCATTGATGAGCAGATCGCCGCCTTTGTGTCGGCTGTGCGCGCCGAAGTGTGGCACCGCGTCATGTCTCAAGGCGAGGCGCGCTGATGGCGGAGCACCACGATATCCTTTGGGCGATTCATGCCGACACGAAGATTTCCTCGACGGCCAAATGTGCTGCAACGGCTCTTCTGCTGAAGTTCTACAACCCTGGCACGGGACGATGCGATCCGAGTTTTACTACGATCGGCAAGGTGATTGGCCGGAGCCGCCGAAGCGCCATCAAGGCAATAGACGAATTGAAGGCGGGCGATGACCCCTGGTTGGTCGTCGAGAGCACCAAGGGCGGGTCGCAGGCGAACACGAACTCGTTCCGGTTTCGGTCTCGGACCGGTGTCACTTCCTACACCGGTGCAGAGAATGACACCGGTGCAGTAATTGTCGCTACCGGTGTCGAATCCTGCACTGGACCGGTGTCGGATCCTGCACACGAACTATCTATAGAACTATCTAAGAACTATGAGGGAGAGAGGCGCACACGCGCAAAGCGTCTTCCAAATGATTTTGGACTAGACCCGGGAACTCACGAATGGGCTCTGAGCAGGCTTGGTAGTGCCGATGCCGTCCAAGCATCGATGTTCAGGTTCGCAAACCACCACAGGGCGATAGGTAGCCGTTTCGTCGACTGGACGGCCAAAGCCCGCCTCTGGATTGACGAGGATGCTCGCAAGCCTCCCGATAGGGGATCATCGGTGGTGGCTGCGGCTGATCGCCTTCTAAACAAAGTTCGATCTTCCGACTCCGGACCAACCCTCACCGACGGGCAATGGGAGCCGATTATCGCCCGGTTCGCAAAAACAGGCATCTGGACGAAACACGTCGACATCTGCGGTAACGCGCCGCCGGCCGCGGACTGCGGCGCTCCAAAGCATCTTCTCGCCAAGTACGGACTTTCGGAGGAAGCAGCATGAGAAAGCGCGCGATATTTGCGGCAGACGTCCGCAGCCTCGGTGGGGTGGTGACGGTAGCGAACGCGAGAAGCCCCGCTGAATGCGAGCAAGCGTTTCGCGTTGCTCACGTGTCGCGCGGCGGTGACGTCGCGTTTCAGTCCGGCTTGATTCACGATGAAGACCAAGCATCCGCCGCAGCGCGGGTGCTCGCTGAGTTTACCGGCGCCCAGGTGCAGCGTCACAACCGATCCTGAAAGGAAAAGCGATGATCGATGCCTACGACGAAGGCCAGCAAGAGTTCACGCGGGAGTTTGCCGTGCGGCTTACCGATATGGCGGAGCGACTTCGAGGGCATCTTTGCGAGCACGGTATAGCCACCGCCATGATCGGCGTCGGGGTTCAGGCCGCGCTTGCGGCCGGCAGCACAGCCTCTGTTGCGGCATGGCTTCGGGGCATAGCCGACGAGCTGGAAGCAACTCCGAATGTGGAATGTCGGGGCAATGCTTGAGGTGGATTTCTCCGATCGCATAGCCAAATTGTGCCGCGCAGTTGCTGAGCGCACCGGTGACGGTCGGTTGCGAACGGCCGCGGCAATTCTGACCGGTAAACACTCCGGCCGAAAGGCTACAGACGATACAAGGGCGCTCGAGTATGCCGAAGGGCTTTTCAAAACCGGTGTAGCGCGAAGTCTACACAGGGCCTGCGAACGCGCAGCGCAGCTATATGCGCCGGCTCATCAGATCGACACGATGAGAGATCGCCTGAGAAAGAAACTTCGGAGGCAATTAGATAAATCCGAGGCGTCGTAGACACCAACGATTTATGTTTTAGCCGAACAGAAAAGGGGATCGCAAGATGGATTGGAATGAGCTTGTATCGATGCTCGATAAGCAGAGCGATGCAATCGTCGAATTTCGCAAGAATATCGACAGCAGACTCGACAATGAAAAGAAAGAACGGGAAGGCCTTGAGGCTCGGATGAATCGATTTGCCCTTGGTGGCGGCGGCGGGAAAACTGAACACGAACTGAAAACAATCGGTGAAGCGTTCCGCACCTACATCAAATCCGGCGACGTGGCCGGCATTCACGAGCAGATGCAGACGAAGGACATGTCGGTCGGCTCCGATCCTGAGGGTGGATACACGGTTTATCCGACGCTCTCGAGCTCGATCACAACGCGCATTTTCGAATCGTCACCATTGCGGCGCCTTGCCCGCGTCGTGACTATTGGCAGCGACTCTTTCGAGGAGCTGGTCGATATCAACGAGCCGGATGCCGGTTGGGTTGGCGAAAAGCAAGCTCGCCCCGATACCAATACGCCTGACCTTGGAAAGCTGAGAATCCCGGTGCGGGAAATTTACGCGATGCCCAAGGTCACGCAAAAGCTGCTCGATGATTCATCGATCGATGTAGGCGAGTGGCTCGTTGACAAGTGCGGCAAGAAGTTCACCCGCATGGAGACGTCTGCGTTCTTCAGTGGCGACGGCGTGCTGCGGCCCCGTGGTTTCCTTACCTATCCGACTGCATCCACTGACGACGACACCCGCGCATGGGGGACGCTCCAGTATGTGGCAACGGCCGACGCTGCGGGCTTCAAGGCGGCGACCGCAACCATCTCTCCAGCCGACTGCTTGATCGACTTGCAGAGCGAGATGAAAGGCGAGTACCGAGACAAGGCGGTCTGGCTCATGAACAAGCGCACTGCCGGCATCGTGCGCAAGTTCAAGGACATCGATGGCGCGTTTGTCTGGCAGAACGCGATCGCTGTGGGGCAACCCAACATGCTGCTCGGTCATCCCGTCGTCCTGGCCGAAGACATGCCCGACGTCGAGGCCGGCAAGTTTCCGATTGCGTTCGGTGACTTCAGCGAAGGCTACACCATCGTCGACCGTCACGGCGACCGGGTGCTGCGCGATCCGTATACCGACAAGCCCAACGTCCGGTTCTTTATGTATCGGCGCGTTGGTGGCGATGTGAACAACTTCGAAGCCATCAAGCTTCTCAAGGTTGCTGCATCGTGAAGCGTTCGGGCGGTGGTTAGCGCGACTTCCTCACCGCCCCGATTGCCGCGGGGTGACGCCTCGGCCGGACAAGTCGTGAGTGTCCGCAACAACCGCGACAGCCGGCGGCGTGTCCTCAGTTTCGCGCGCGTGGCCGGCCTCTCCCCCTGGGGGGGGCAAATCTCTGCGGTCTCTCACTCTTCTAGACCGGCATTCTACGCACGCAGAGATTTTTTCCTGGAGTGGGAATTTGAGTAGGTGCGAACCATGAGCAAATCGGCAGCAGACTGGGCTTTAATTGCCAGCGCCTATCAGGAAAACGCTTGCTCTATCCGTGCGATAGCGCGGGATTTTGATGTATCCGAAACCGCTATTCGGAAGAAGGCAAAACAGCTTGGTTTGGTTCGCGGTTCGCAGCTTAACGAGTTCGCGCGAACCAGAGCCGCGACACAGCACCTTGTCGCCGGGCTTCGGTGCTTGGGTGTTTCGGATTGCGTCATTGCGGATGCCCTGATCGAGCAGGTGGCATCGCTCCGACCGGCGACCTCGGATGAACAGGCGTAGGACTAGTTTGAGAACTGAAACGCGGAGGATGAGGCCGCACCGCATAAAGGGGGGCGGCCTAGCGAATAGCCTCATTTGATCGGGTAGAAGAAAGGGTTTGGCCTTGGAAACGTTTTATCATGGAGGCGCGCCAGGTCTAAAGCCGGGTGATCTCATATTACCGATAGCGGCTACTGGTGCAGAAACCGCCGTCGGTTTGTCTACGAAGTCGGTGAAGAAAGCTTATAGGCGTGATCGCGTTTATCTAACACCTGATTTCAATTTTGCCCTGTTTTTTGCCGCCCGTTACAAGTCCCCCAATGGGCAGGTGTATGTGGTAGAGCCCATCGGCGAATTGGAAAAGGATCCGCATTGGTCATTGCTGAACACCGAGGGCACCGGATATTCAGAAACTAAACAATGTGAGCGAGCGAGAGTAATATCAGTTGCCGAAATCTCCCCAGACCTGTTTGAGGAAGCTCGCGCGTTAATGGCGCCAGCAACTGTCAAGGGTGACCCGCGTCGATCGACATTGGCTCGATCGCAGCAGCGCGCCGCTAGACAGACATTCGAAAAACAACAGCGCAAGAAGCGCCGGCGCATGCGCTGATGGGTGCGACGATCCGCGCGTCCGGTGTCGCCGTGCGCTGTTCGGCCCAGTGTTTCAGTGAGGCCAACTGTGGAATCCGCTTTCGTTCACGTTGCCTGCCAAGGTCAGTCGCTTACGATCTCTCCGGAATTGCTGGGGAGCATCAAAGTGAAACGAGACATGGAGGTGGTGCGTAAGATACTGCGCGCCGTTCAAGACAAAGGCGATCTGACACCGCGGCAGATGACATTCGACGGAGTCGACGATCTCACGGCTGGAAGGCATCTCGAATTGCTCATGGATGCCGGTTACGTGGACGGTTTAGCATCAAAAACCGTCAACTCCCCCGTTCCAATAGTTTTTGTCAAAGATCTGACTTGGGAGGGGCATGAATTTGCGGGAGCGCTGCTCGCCGACGAATCGACATGGCAATAGGTCAGAGCCGCCGTTGGCCCTGAAAAATTGGCAAATCTGCCGCTGAAGATGGTCCAGGATTTGGCTACCAAAGCGCTGACGGCATGGGCGATGCACAAGATGGGGCTGTAACCATCGGGTAACCCACATCTTTCCATTGTGCCGCCCGGCATGCAATCCGACGTGACGTTGTACCAGTGCTCGCTGGCAGAGGTGAAACTGAGCTTCGATTTGGTGGGTTGACCCAAGGTTGTTCTACGATCCCGATGTGCTCAGTCATACGTATCAGCCGACTGTTGAATTAACGTATTGGGATTGGCCTCGTGGTTGTAGTGGGTTGCTCGCACCATGAAGTAGGTAAATTCTTTTTCGATTTTTGCAGCACTCTTCGATAATTCGTCGTTGAGATAAGCCCTAAGCTTTTTAAGGTACTTTCTCTCTTTTCTCTCTTGACCTCGGAGGCGCCAACGCAAGGAACTATGACGGAAAAGGATAAGAAGATTGCTCAGATCACCTCGTTCAATGAAATCGCGCCAAAGTGCATCGTGACATCGATCAAACAGGCGAGGCATCTGCTCGTTGAAGACAAAATGATAGGCGCGGACGAGGTGGATTCTCTCAGCATGCGTCAACGGATCGCCATTGTGTAATGAGATCTCGGCCAACTCCACAACAGCACGCGTTCGATTGTAATAATCCGAGGCTTTCTTAGAGTTTATGAGGGGAGCCAGTATCTGACGGACTGTATCAGGGTCTCCGTCAGCATGTTTTGCTCGAAACAGGGCTATGTTCCCGGCGACAACATTAGCATCTTGTTTGCGAGATCGAGCTTCAAGCTCGTGCAGTTTCTCAAGGCGAGATGGATCCTCTTCCGCCAACTCGATCAGAAGGGCCTCTGCTTGCAACCCTGACGCTGAATGAGGATTAATCGCCCGAATTTGGCTCGCAAGGTCTTTTGCCTCTCGGATCTCTACAAGTGAGTTGTGACAAAAGGCTAGATCAAGCAGGACGCTTTGTTTCTTGGGTTTTGGAAATGGATAATCAAGAATGCCCTCAATAACTGTTTTTGCTTTCTGGTGATCGCCATTCATACGTAACGCACCTGCGTACTCCGCAGAAATATCAGCTAATTTCTCTTCAAACCCATGAGATGGAATCAAGGGTAAGAGATCAGTACACAACGCGGCAGCGCTCGCGTAGTGGTCGCCTCGCGCGATGGCGCGTATGTAATTTTCAGAAAGTCCCAACACACGGTCAATACCGTTTTTTTGCCCGACAGCGATTGCTTCCTTTAAAAGACGGACCAAAATCGTATTTGCATTGATGATGTCAGATGGCGGACAATGAGGTGAATCAAAACGGTAAGATCTTGGCGGCTTAAACTGTCCGCTATGCCAGTTCGGCCCGAAATATATTTCTGCTGTTCGCCGGTTAAGTTCATACGGCTCGTCTTTTTGGAGCAAATCCCAGATGCATTCGCGCGCGGGCAGTCCCACTTTAAGTTTTTTCTCCGGCTCATCCATTGCGTCAATGCCAAGAACTTGCTGTGACACAACTTCGATCAGTCCTTTTGATCGAAGTTCCGTGGCAACGCTCGCATGGAATTTTGAAGTCGAATAAAAGCGCTGAATCCTGCCAAGACTTTCACCCCGTGGGAACAGAGATAACACCTTTAGCAAGGAAAATTCGCGTTGCGTCGCTGCGTCTACGCTCTGCGCAAGCTGCTGGATCGCAAGCACCAAAGCATCTGGGGCCTTTACAAAGCCCGCGTTTTTTTCTGGAAAATCGACGTCTGAGCTCACCAATTCTGACAGAGAGACAACTTGAAGTTCTCTCAGGGCTTGATCGATTCTGCTTGGAATGCCTTCGGTATATCGATGCAGTTGAGCGATGGTGCTGGGCGTCGCTGAAAATATTGAGCCGTCGGGATGGTCGCAGACGTAAGCTTGTAAGTCTGCTTCATCTAGCGCACTTATTTGAACTATAGGCCACCGAGTGGCAATCGGAGGTCGGTGGCTACGGAGCACAATCTTGATTGCGGGGCAGTATTCAAGAACGACGTTCGCTAGCGTTTCGAACTCCGCATTCTCACCGCTGTCGCTTGGCGTTGGAATTTGCATGACATTGTCGAGCAGCAAAAATGAACTACCAACCTCGGCAAGCAGCTGACACAAGCGTTCGAAATTTAGGCCGATTGTTTGTTTTAATAGCTCGGAAAATTGGCTCCGATTGCTGAACTCGCTCAGATCGATTTTGTATATAGGAGCGTTTGGGTCAATCTTGGATTTTATAGTGTTTATGAAGCCATCTTCGCCTAACCCCCATTCGGCAACGAGCCAACATACTCGATCATCGCGTAGGGCATCCATGATCAATTTCTGTTCAACGGTCCTGACGTTTGCGTGCCCAGGCGCAGAGCTAATGTCTGCTTCCAATCCACGGAGGCTTTCATGAAACGATCCCACATGCGGAATATCGCTAAGTGTTTCGGGTTCCTCGCGTCGAGTTGCCGTTTTGATTGTCAAGGGGATAGTGAATGACTGCTCCACATCGAGCTTGAAGCCATTGTCTGATCCGATGTTGTAGCCTCCGCCAACCGCAGGATGCAACTTGCGTGGCCAAATCTGCAGGCTGCTTGGCTGCTCCTGAAATCGCACTGCGGAATATCCGTGTGCTCGATCGATTTTGTCGCCAAGTTTATTCAAGCCGAAAGTCGATATTCCCTGTAGGTCGATCCTGGTGGCAGAGCCGCCCTGTGCGCCGAGTCTCGCCGATGCTGTGTGAACGTGACCATAAATGTGCGCAGCAAAGCGGCCTGGCGGGTTAATTTCGCTGTGCCAGTACTCTAGGCTTCGCTCGTGTAGCCAATCAGGTGGTTGATGCGTAATTAGAAGATTCAGATCGTTCTGGGCGCACCATCTGTCGGGATCATTGTTTGTGATGGCCATCAGCTGTTTTGCATCAACATGCAAAAGCCCTTTGTACTCATCGGGGTCAAACTGCAGCCATGTCGAGTTCAGGGTGATCAACCCGATGCGCAAGCCGTTTTTGGTTATTATAATGGACTGGTCGCCTGGCAGCAGTCCCGTTACACCGGACTTTAGGTTGAACTTTCGCTCGCCCGAAGTCTCGAGCCAGGTCGAGTACTGCTCAAAAATTGTTGCGACCGAAGCTCGATATTCATTTGCGTCGTCCTGGAAAAATTCTGATTGCACTTCGGTCTCATCCCACCAACGTTTCAATGTTCTAAAAACGGAATTTAGGGGAGGCCGCTTTAGGTCGTGGTTACCTGGGAGAACGATGAGATCTGGCGAGCAGTTCAACTCTGCGAACTTGGCCCATAAATCATCCAATACGAAATTCAGCTTGTCGAACTCAGCTTTGTCTCCGCCCTGAACTAAGTCGCCTGAAAAAATAACGGCATCCCAACCGCCCGAAAGTTTCTGAATTTTTTCCAAATCATCGTACAGGGCTGTTTTTAAAGTGGGCCAAAGCCAATCCTGATTGGTCATACCGACGTGAAGGTCGGTCAGATGCAGCCATGTAAATTTTCGGGAAGACGGGGATTGTTCTAACATTAGGACTAAGGGCTCCATACGGGTGAAGCGATACAATCAATTGGCGAGACGAGCGTAAAGTAAAACCCGAGGAACATACCCCGAGATTTTAAGATGGTCGCAGCGCACGGGGGTTGACGCACAGTAAATACGCGCCCGCCCCCGTTGGGGAGTAGACTTTTTAACCAAATCAGTTGAGCGTGTCCGTGGGCTTGATAACCCGGACTAGTGAAACGGAAACCGGTTGGCGCCGGAAACCGTCTGCGCGATTTGGCCTTGGCGGGCTCTACAGCGCTGGCTGCACCTTGGCGGGTGCGCCGACCTGGCCATAATGGCCGGGAGCGGTGCGCTATGTCCAGAGGGGAAACCCTTAAAAGCTGCCGGCCCGTCTCACTAGCGGGTTATCAACTCCCGGCTGCCGGCCCGATGCCGGTGAGCGGCCTTGATAAGCCGAGCTAGTGAGCATCTACCATGAACATGCACATAGGAGCACCTGAGAAGCCTCAGGATTCGCTTTACTACCGGACGGACATTTTCCCAGAGACGCTGTTTAAAGCGATAGGGCGACTCCGCAAGGAAGCCAGAGACGAGATTGACCGGCTAATCCGGTTTCTGGACGAGACGGACAATCATGTGGCGATCGAAGATTGTGCCATTGACGACGGTCCATGCGACCATGACGAGCTCGAATTAGGCGAGGGCGACGACGAACCTACGCTCGGCTGGACCGATGCCGGCACAATCGGCAATACCCGGGATCTCGAAATTGGGCAGGTGGCGCCATGAGCACCGAAACCCAACTCATCACGCCGCGCCGCAACTTCCTAATCCGCGCGCTCGGCTTTACCGCGGCGGGTGCAACAGTCGCGGTGCCGATCACCACACTTGCGGACGCAAAGTCGCGTGTCGAGCATCACGCCCGCGAACTGGAGAAGGCACTGCGCGACTGGTATGGGGCGGACGTCATTGCGCCGCCCGTCATACGCTTGCCTGAACCCGGCTCCATCGGTTTCGACGAGAGCAAGGGACGATCATATTACGACCGGCCGGTCGTCGCGTTCGTCGGTCATAACGGCTGGATTGATCCGCCTCGCTGATTGCTGACGATGCCCGCCGGCGTCAATGCCGGCGGGTGTTCGAAGAAAAACACTCGACGCGACTTCGTCGGTGATTGGTGTCGCAGGAAGCGGGGGGCCGCGTTAAGGGAGTCCCGATTATTAAAACGCAAGTCTCTATCCACCGGCTCTTCACAGGCAAATATAATAGGTCAAGAGGCGTTTCCCGTCCGTTCCCCCTGCTAAGCCTCTGATTTTATGTGCCGGTTAAAATAATTCTGTGAGTACTGTGGACATCTCCGGTTTTTCTATCAACCGAGCCATCGGCCGCCGTATCGTTAGGTCAAATCAGTCCCCCGACGAACCGTTACCCGAGATTTGGAGCGATAGACCGAAATGTCCCGAGGCATTCAGGCGTTCAAGCAGACAGACCTAACCAAGGCGATAAAGGGTACACGTAACGCCGGTCTTGAGCCGCGACGAGTTGAGATCGGCCGAGATGGGCGTGTCGTGATCATCATCAACGAAACCGAAGAAAAACGGTCAGCGCCGGCGTCGGTGACGCTCGCATGAGTGGCGCGCGCCCCGCATCGTATCTTTCGTGCGCGTCACTTGCCCACGAACTCGATGTGTCCGAGACCACCGTTTACGAGATGGTTCTGCGGGGCACATTGCCGCAACCGATCAAGCTGTCGTCGGGTTGTGTTCGCTGGTGCTGGGTGGATGTGCAGCGGGCGCTGGGCTCACTAGCTGGCGCCGGTGCGCAGGGCTCCACGAACGATCCATTCCTAAAAGGGGTCCGCGATGTCACGTCAGCGTCATAAGTCGCCTGCGGTCACGTTGCCTAATGGAGTGCACCGCGTTGTCGCGCGCGCTCGCGAATACTTCTACTATCAGGCAGGTCGCGGCACCGATCACGCTGGACCGCGCATCAAGCTACCGAACAACCCGCACTCGCCGGAGTTCTGGCAAGCGGTTCGGCAAGCGCAGGGTATTACGGGACCGGTGCCGACCGACACCATCAATGCTCTGGCCGACGCATACGAGACCGCGTGGCCGACGCTGCCACGGAAGCTGAGTGATGCCACTAAGGAACAGTACCGGCGGTCGCTGCGCGTTGTTCGCAAGGCATGGGGTCAACTTCGTGCCGATGCACTGCGGCCCTCGCATGTTCAGGCACTCATGGAAGGACTCGCCGCGAAACCCGGCAGCGCCAACAATGTATTGGATGCGCTGCGGGCTATGTGCCGCTGGGCGATGGGGCCGCGTGAACTATTGAGTCGTGACCCGACGCTAGGCGTTGCTCATTTCGAGGGTGGCGAGGGGCATAAACCTTGGACGGCGGAGCAGCTTCGCATCGCCGATAAGAATTTCACCGGCATGCTGCGTAGGGCTTATGTGCTTGCACGCTACACAGGACAACGCATCAGCGATGTTGTCCGGCTCGGATGGACCGATATCGACGAAGGTGGCTTCGCTCTACGTCAGAAGAAAACTGGCGTGCGGCCGTGGTGTCCGATCTTCCCGGAACTGGAAGCGGCGATGGCGTCATGGGAGAAGCGCCCAGGACCGTTCCTGACGCAGGACAACGGGAAGCCGTTCTCAACAAACCAGCTTTGGAAGGTGTTCAACAAGGCGAGGGAGGGCCATCCCGAGCTCGCCGATGCGGTGTGGCATGGTTTGCGCGCTAACGCCGTGATCCGGCTGAGGCATTCCAACCGCACAACATCGGAGATCAGTGACGCGATCGGCATGTCGCCGCCGATGGTGGAGCGTTACTCACGGCACGCTGATCGAAAGGCTGGCGGCAAAGCCGTGTTGCTGGAGATGGCGACCCAGAACAAGAACAGAACTGTAAAACACTGAAAAACTGCAAAACGAAAAACTAGGATTTTCAGATGGTTAGCAGAGAAGGAAAGAAGTGGAGGCTTCTGTTGCCAGGTGCCTCCGAACCCCGCCTAGCGGAGCTTAACCCACTAGGACTTTAGACTTGGTCTTTCAAACTGCGTTACGCAGCCTGAGCAACCCGAGCATAGTTGTCGTTTGCAACTATTGCATAGCCCGATAACGGCGGAACCATACCGAGAAAAAGCGAGCCCTTTACGCCCTCGTCGATCCTGTTTCGCCCCCGCCGAAACCCGGTTTCGAGCGGGCTTTGGTGGAGGCGCCGGGTACTGCCCCCGGGTCCGAATGGTTTATTGCGACGGCCATTTATTTCCATAGCCGGCGAACCGGCAGGACTAATATAGGGTGGAATGCCGGGGGACAAAAGCCCGCCGCGGCATTGTTCCGTGCGACATATGAGGATGATGCGTAGCGTACCGCGGAAATAGCGGTTGGTTCCGGTCTAGGTGCGTTCTAGACATCGCCTATGCCTCCCGAATTGCCTGTCACGACGTCCGCCTCACCGCATATCGACAAGCCGGCTCTGCCCGGACTGCTCGAATTGTTCGTGGCTTTTGCCGGAATGTCGCTCGCGGGGTTTGGCGGCGTGCTGGTTTTCGCGCGGCGTGCCATTGTCGATAAGTACCGCTGGATGACGGCGGATGAATTCAACGAGACGTTTGCGCTCTGCCACTTCCTGCCCGGTCCGAATATCGTCAACCTGTCGGTTGTGTTCGGGGCACGGATTCGCGGTGTTGCGGGCAGTATCGCAGCCTTCACCGGATTGCTCGGACCGCCATTTCTGATCGTCACGGCTTTGGCCATGATCTACGCCCGTTATGGTGACTTGCCGGTGCTGCGGCGCGTTCTCGATGGCGTGTCCTGCGCGGCGGTGGGCCTGCTGCTCGCGGTAACGTGGCGAATGATGTTGCCGCTGCTGAAGCGGCGCGATCCCAGCGCCATTGGGTTGCTGCTTGCAGTGTTCGTGACGATCGGAGTGCTGCGCTGGCCGTTGCCACAGGTGCTGCTGGTGGCGGTCCCGGCCAGCCTTGGGATCACTTTTCTGGTGCGAAGGCGGGCAAAGTCATGATCGCGCCAGCGAGCCTATTCGGGATTGCGGTCACCTTCGGTTGGCTGTCGCTGTTTGCAGTCGGTGGCGCTGCCGCGGCTATTCCCGAAATTCACCGGATCGCGGTCGAACTCAACCATTGGATGAGCGATACGCAATTCGCCGATGCCTATGCGATCTCGCAGCTATCGCCGGGCCCCAATGTGCTGATCGTCTCGCTGGTCGGCTATCATGTGGCGGGCATCGCCGGCGCATTGGTTGCGACTCTGGCGATGTGCGGGCCGACGGCGGCGCTGGCCTATGCCGTCAGCCGGCTGTTGCACCGTGCCGGTAACTCGCCATGGCCGTCCCTGATCCAGCAGGCGCTGGTTCCCATTTCGATCGGATTGATGGCGGCGAGCGGCCTGGTCGTGGCCATCGCGGCCGACGGATCGATGGCGGCTGCGGCCTTGACCCTGGTTGCGGCCGTGATCGCCGCAGTGACGCGCCTCAATCCGGTCTGGTTGCTGCTCGCCGGTGGGCTGCTGGGGGCCGCAGGGCTGGTCTGATGCCCTTGATCCCGCCTCCGAACGGTACATTTTCCGGGTATAATCCACGCGAACTTGTCGAATCGCCGGGCGCAAGGCGCTAGGTTCGCCGCTTGTCAGGCCAGCAACGAGACCCATGAACCAGTATCACGACCTGCTCGAACGAATTCTCGCTGACGGCGTGGAAAAACACGATCGTACCGGCACCGGTACGCTCTCCGTGTTCGGCCACCAGATGCGCTTCAATCTGGCTGCGGGATTTCCGCTGCTGACCACCAAGAAGCTGTCTCTCAAGTCGATCATTCACGAACTCCTCTGGTTCCTCGCCGGCGACACCAATATCAAATACCTCAAGGATCATGGCGTCTCGATCTGGGATGAGTGGGCCGATGCCAACGGCGATCTCGGCCCGGTCTATGGTTCGCAGTGGCGCTCGTGGCCGGCGCCGGACGGCCGCAGCATTGATCAGATTTCCAACGTCATCGACATGATCCGGCGCAATCCGGATTCGCGCCGGTTGATCGTCAGTGCTTGGAATCCGGCCGACGTCGACAAGATGGCATTGCCGCCCTGCCATTGCCTGTTCCAGTTCTATGTCGCCAACAACAAGCTGTCGTGCCAACTCTATCAGCGTTCGGCCGACGTGTTTCTCGGTGTGCCGTTCAACATCGCGTCGTATGCGCTATTGACGATGATGATCGCGCAAGTCACCGGCCTGAAGCCGGGGGATTTCGTCCACACCCTTGGCGATGCGCACCTCTACTCCAATCATCTCGATCAGGCGCGGCTGCAATTGACGCGGCCGACGCGCGCGCTGCCGACGATGACGCTCAATCCGGACGTGAAGGATATCTTCGCTTTCCGTTATGACGATTTCAAACTCGAGAATTACGATCCACATCCGCACATCAAGGCTGAGGTCGCGGTGTGAGCTTGTCTGCCGCTACGCGCCCCGAAATCGTCCTGATCGTCGCGATGGCGGAGAATGGCGTCATCGGACGTGACAATGCGATTCCGTGGCGCTTGAAAGCCGATCAGCAGCGCCTCAAGCAGATGACGATGGGTAAGCCGATCGTGATGGGACGCAAAACCTTCATCTCGTTGCGACGGCCATTACCTGGACGCACCAATATCGTTGTCACGCGCGATCGTGGTTTTCAGGCCGATGGTGCCGTCGTGACCACGTCGCTGGCCAATGCACGCGATATTGCTGTCGGCGATGCACTGCGGCGTTTCGTCACTGAAATCGCCGTGATCGGCGGTGCAGATATTTACGCGCAGTCAATGCCTGATGCCGATCGTCTTGAAGTCACTGAAGTTCATGCCAGACCCGATGGCGACACGTATTTTGGGCCGATTGACCTCACGGTCTGGGAGGAGGTCGCGCGCACGCGTCACGCTGCGTTGGCTGACGACAGTAGTGATTATTCCTACGTCACCTATCGGCGTCGCTAGTCGCTCAGTTTTCACATTTGCGTCCCATTTCAGCAGGCCGTTTCGCAAGCGCTGGAATCCGCGGGAGCGCGTGCAAATAGAGGCTTCCGGTGGAGCGCATTAACCGCATCCGTCAATGTTTGCATTGACAATTGCCGGTTCGGGCTTAGCTCCTGCATCGACAGCGTCACAATTGCCGTCGACGCGCTAACAAGCCGCGTTGTAAGGGTCGGTAGCGTCCCCTATAAAGCCGTGCAGACGTTGCCGGGCCGGATATTCGATCGCGCGCCCTGCGGAGGAGAATATCGATGCCATGGAAGAATCAGGGCGGAGGCCCCTGGGGTTCGGGTCCGAAGGGGCCGTGGGGGTCGGGGCCGCAGTCGCCGGGACCGAGGCCGCCCGATCTGGAAGACCTGTTGCGTCGTGGCCAGGACCGTCTGCAGTCGTTGCTGCCGGGCGGCCACATGAGCACCATGGGCATCCTGCTGATTTTAGTTGGCGCGCTGGCTGTCTGGGGCCTGTCCGGTTTTTTCCGGGTGCAATCGGAAGAACTCGGCGTCGTGCTGCGCTTCGGCAAGCACGTTCGCACCGTGCAGCCCGGCCTGAATTATCACCTGCCTTATCCGATCGAGACCGTGCTGCTGCCGAAGGCGCTGCGCGTCTCGACCATCAGCATTGGCACTGCGACCGTGGTGGATTCCTCGCGCCGTGCGCGTTCGTCGCGCGCCGTGCCTGAGGAAAGCCTGATGCTGACAGGTGACGAGAACATCGTTGATGTCGATTTCGCGGTGCTGTGGCGGATCAAGCCCGATGGCGTCGGCGATTTCCTGTTCAACATTCAGAACCCGGAAGGCACCGTGAAGGCTGTGGCGGAGAGCGCGATGCGCGACGTCATCGGACGTAGCGAGATCCAGCCGATTCTGACCGGAGCGCGCACGACGACCGAGACGGCCGTGCAGGAGATGATGCAGAAGATTCTCGACGGCTATGGCGCCGGCGTGCTGGTGCAGCAGGTGCAGTTGCAGAAGGTCGATCCGCCTTCGCAGGTCATCGATGCGTTCCGCGACGTCCAGGCGGCGCGTGCCGACCTCGAGCGGCTGCAGAACGAAGCGCAGACGTATGCCAACCGCGTCGTTCCCGATGCGCGCGGTCGTGCTTCGCAGATCACCCAGAATGCCGAAGGCTACAAGGAGCAGGCCGTTGCGGAAGCCAAGGGCCAGAGCGCGCGTTTCCTCAAAGTCTATGAGGAATACAAGAAGGCGCCCGGCGTGACGCGCGAACGTATTTATCTCGAAACCATGGAGCGCATTCTCGGCAACTCCGAGAAACTGGTGATGGATAGTGGCAACTCGCAGGGTGTCGTGCCCTACCTGCCGCTCAATGAATTGTCGCCGCGTCGCAGTCAGCCGGCAGCACCCCAGTCGCAGAGCGGAGGCAACCGATGAGAACCGGAGTTTCAGGGGTCGTCGCGCTGCTGGTGCTGCTCGCCGTCATTGTCATTGGCTATAGCTCGCTGTTCACCGTGCGCGAAACCGAGCAGGTGTTGCTGGTTCGCCTTGGCGAGCCGGTGCGCGTAGTGACCAACCCGGGCCTGCATTTCAAGGCGCCGTTTGTCGATACGGTGATCTCGCTCGACAAGCGAATTCTCGACCTTGAGAATCCTGCACAGGAAGTCATCGCATCCGATCAGAAGCGGCTGGTTGTCGATGCCTTCGCGCGCTATCGCATCAAGGATGCGCTGCGGTTCTATCAGAGCATCGGTTCGATTCAGGCCGCCAACGTTCAATTGGCGACGCTGTTGAACTCGGCGCTGCGCCGCGTGCTTGGTGAGGCTACCTTTATTCAGGTGGTGCGCGACGAACGCGACTCGTTGATGGGCAAGATCCGCGCTCAGCTCGACCGTGAGGCACAGGGCTACGGGATTTCGGTGGTGGACGTTCGTATCCGCCGCGCTGATCTTCCCGAACAGAACAGTCAGGCCGTCTATCAGCGCATGCAGACCGAACGCCAGCGCGAAGCCGCCGAGTTCCGCGCCCAGGGTGGTCAGAAGGCGCAGGAAATCCGCTCGAAGGCGGATCGTGAAGCGACCGTCATTATCGCGGACGCCAACTCCCAGGCCGAGCAGATTCGAGGTCAGGGTGACGGAGAGCGGAACCGGCTGTTCGCGGAATCCTACGGTCAGGATCCGGCTTTCTTTGCGTTCTACCGGTCGATGACGGCTTACGAAAACGGTCTCAGGAGCAATGACACCCGCTTCGTATTGCGTCCGGATTCCGATTTCTTCCGCTTCTTCAGCAATCCGATGGGTAATTCATCTGCCGCGCCCCCGTCGCAAGGCGCCTCGGCCAGATAGCGCAGAGAGCCGGGCGATTTAAGACCCTGAAGCGGCCCGCGCGAAGGTCTTCGCGCGGGCCGCTTTGACATCGGGGCTGTATAGGCTCTAATCGCGCCAAGCACGCGAGTCTCCCGAGGTGAGCATTTGCTCGCCCGGATCCGCTGGCGGTCATGCGATTGCGGGAGGTTGCTGTCCGATGGGGTCCATAGCGTTCGCCGACTTCCTCATCGGTGTAGGTGTGCTGTTTGTCATCGAAGGATTGCTGTTCGCGGCCATGCCGGGTTGGATGCGGCGAGCCATGACCAGCGTGGTGGCGACGCCGGACAACATCCTCCGTCTTACCGGCATCGGATCGGCGGTGGTCGGCCTGATCCTGATCTGGATCATCCGGCGATAGCGGGAGCCATCACCCGCGACCGTTGCGAGCAGTGGGTGCGGCCGGCGCTACGATATCGTGAAAGCTGCTGCCCGTCATTTTGCCGCAATCGATACGGTTGAATGAGCTGCGAAAAGGCCGCCATATCGTTCGGAGCGCTTGCGCCGGGACCGCTTTCGGCCTCATTGTCTAACCCCTAGTTTTGAATTCAGAGCTTTCTGGGCCTATTGCAGGAGACCTTTCAAATATGACCGGAGCGATCCAAACGCTGGGCTTGCGGCTGCGACCGCTGGTGACGGCAATGTGTCTCGGTGCTGCGGGTGCCATGTTATCGGCGCCGGCTTTTGCACGAGGACCCGAAGGCATCGCGGATGTGGCCGAGAAGGTGATCGACGCGGTCGTCAATATCTCGACGACGCAGAATGTCGAAGCCAAGGCTGGAGGCGAAAGCAAGGGCTCAATGCCACAACTGCCGCCGGGCTCGCCGTTCGAAGAGTTTTTCGAGGATTTCTTCAAGAACCGGCGCGGCCCAAATGGTGAAAAGGGCGGCGGTGGTCCGGGCTCGCGTAAAGTCAACTCGCTTGGGTCCGGCTTCATTATCGACACGGCCGGCTTCGTGGTGACCAACAATCACGTCATCGCCGACGCCGACGAGATCAATGTCATCCTCAATGACGGCAGCAAGGCGCGCGCTGAACTGGTCGGGGTCGACAAGAAGACCGATCTCGCAGTGTTGAAGTTCAAGCCAGAGAAACCGCTCACCGCGGTGAAGTTCGGTGATTCCGATGCACTGCGGCTGGGTGAGTGGGTAATTGCGATCGGCAACCCGTTCAGCCTCGGAGGCACCGTGACGGCCGGTATCGTCTCGGCGCGCAATCGCGACATCAACTCCGGCCCTTATGACAGCTACATCCAGACCGACGCCGCGATCAATCGCGGCAATTCGGGAGGCCCGCTCTTCAATCTGAATGGCGAGGTGGTCGGCGTTAACACCGCGATCATTTCACCCTCCGGTGGTTCGATCGGCATCGGCTTTGCCGTGCCGTCGAAGACCGTGGCGGCGGTCGTCGACCAGCTGCGTCAGTTCAAGGAAGTTCGTCGTGGCTGGCTCGGAGTTCGCATTCAGCAGGTGACCGATGAAATTGCTGAGAGCCTCGGCGTAAAGCCGGCGCGCGGTGCGCTGGTTGCCGGTGTGGACGACAAGGGTCCGGCCAAGCCTGCCGGCATCGAGCCCGGCGACGTCGTCGTCAGATTCGATGGGAAGGATGTCAAGGAGCCGAAGGATCTGTCGCGCGTCGTTGCCGATACCGCCGTCGGCAAAACGGTCGATGTCATTATCGTTCGCAAGGGGGCCGAGCAGACCAAGAAGGTGACGCTCGGACGCCTCGACGATGGCGTCAAACCGGTCGCGGTGTCGACCAAATCCAACGACAACGTCGACAAGACACCGACGCAGAAGGCTCTCGGTCTCGACCTTGCTAATATCAGCAAGGATCTGCGCGGTCGCTACAAGATCAAGGAGTCGGTGAAGGGTGTTGTCATCACCAATGTCGATGACAATTCGGATGCAGCACAAAAGCGCCTGAGCGCCGGCGACGTCATCGTCGAGGTAGCGCAGGAGGCGGTGTCGAATGCCGACGATGTCAAGAAGCGCGTCGATCAGCTCCGGAAGGACGGCAAGAAGTCCGTGCTGCTGCTGGTGTCGAATAGTGAAGGCGAACTGCGCTTCGTGGCGCTGAGCCTGCAGTAACGTTCGCGACGCACGTTGCAATGAAAATGGCCGGGGCGACCCGGCCATTTTGGTGTCTGATAACCATTGTCTACGTGTTCAGTGCGCTGCCAGCAGGTCCAGCACCTGGTCCGGTGGGCGGCAGATGCGCACGCCGTTGGGGGTCACAACCAGCGGGCGCTGCATCAGGACAGGATGGGCGACGATGGCATCCAGCAGCATCTCGTCGGTTACCGACGGGTCGTCCAGTTTCAATTCCTGGAAGAGCGGTTCCTTGTCTCTCACGATGTCGCGCGCCGACATGTTGCCGCGTGCGAGAAGCTGCCCGAGTCGTTCGCGCGTCGGCGGTGCTTTCAGATATTCGACGATTTCCGGCTCGATGCCGGCGTTGCGAATGAGGTCCAGTGCGCCGCGTGAATTGCTACACCTTGGATTGTGATAGATGGTGACGTGCATCGTCATGGCTCCCGAGATACTCCGCGCGGTAGGGTGCGCCTTGCCTGAATCATCGGTTGGATGCCGGGCGTCTTAAACGGTTACAAATTCGCTGCGCTTGTAGCCCTGTGCGTACAGGAGCGCGGTGAGATCACCATGATCGATCCGCATGGTCGCGGCTGCGGCGACCGCGGGCTTGGCGTGGTAGGCGATACCCATGCCGGCTTGCTGGATCATGCCGAGATCGTTGGCGCCGTCGCCGACCACCAGCGTATCGAGGTTATCCAGATCGAATGCCTCGCGCAGTTCGACCAGCGTTGCCAGCTTCGCCTCACGGCCGAGAATCGGTTCGACGACTGCGCCGGAGAGCTTGCCATCTTCGACGAGCAAGGTATTGGCGCGATTTTCCTGAAAGCCGATCATTGCCCCGACCTTCTCGGTGAATAGCGTGAAGCCGCCCGACACGAGACAGGTATAGGCGCCATGGGCCCGCATGGTCCCGACCAATTCACGCCCCCCGGGCGTCAGCGTGATGCGGTCTTGCAGCGTTTCGTCGACGACATCCACCGGCAACCCCTTGAGAAGGGCGACCCGCTCACGCAGCGCCGGTTCAAAAGCGATCTCGCCGCGCATGGCGCGCTCGGTGATGCGCGCGACATGAGCTTTCAGACCGGCAAAATCAGCCAATTCGTCGATACATTCCTGGCCGATCATGGTGGAATCCATGTCGGCGAGCAGAAGCTTCTTGCGCCGGTCTGCCTGAGGCTGCACGACAATGTCGATCGGCAGGTCACCACGCGCGGCGCGCAGGTGATCGGCTATGGTTTTGACGTCATCGGTGCTGGTGAACGGGATATCGACCGCGACCTCGTCAGACAGCCAGATCGCTGGACCGGATGAAGCTAGAATAGCCCGCGCAGCTTCTACCACGGTGGAGTCGAGCGCGGGATTGGCGGGATTGCAGATGAGCGTTGCGACGAGAGACATCAAGGATCACGGTCAATGAAGAAGAATGCGGTGCTTATCGCAGGGCCGACCGCGAGCGGCAAGTCGGCGCTGGCGATTGAGCTGGCCGAGGCCGCTAACGGCGTGATCGTCAATACCGACTCCATGCAGGTTTATCGTGATCTGCGGGTCATCACCGCGCGCCCGTCGCTGGAGGACGAGGCGCGGGTGCTGCACCGGCTTTACGGCCACGTCGATGCGGCGGTGAACTTCTCCGCCGGAGCCTGGGTTGCCGATGCTGCCAAGGCGTTGGCGGAGGCGAGGGCGCAGGGGCAATTGCCGATCTTCGTCGGCGGTTCGGGGCTCTACTTCAAGGCGTTGACACGAGGCTTGTCGGCGGTGCCGCCGGTGCCCTCGGCGGTTCGCGAGAATGTGCGAGCGCGGCTGCAGACACTCGGCCCCGAGGCGCTTCATGCCGAACTCCGAAAGCGCGATCCGGTTTCGGCCGAACGGTTGCAGCCCCGGGATCGAACCCGCATCGCGAGGGCGCTCGAGGTGATCGAGGCGACCGGGCGCTCGCTGCTGGAATGGCATGGAGAGGGGTTGCCGCCGCTTTTGCCGCCCGGTGAGGTGGTTGCGGTGTTTCTCGCCCCTGAACGCGACATTCTCTACGACCGCATCGACCGGCGTTTCGATGCCATGCTGCGGGCTGGGGCGCTGGAGGAAGTGGCGCAACTGGCGGCACGGCGGCTCGATCCGCTGTTGCCCGCGATGAAAGCCCATGGCGTGCCGGCGCTGATCCGCCATCTGGCCGGCGAACTTTCTCTGGATGAGGCGGCTGCGGAGGGGCGGCAAGACACCCGACGCTACGCCAAGCGGCAATTTACCTGGTTCCGCCATCAGCTTCCGGAGTTCACCTGGCTGCAGCCGGAAGCTGCTCCTGCATGGCTCGCCCGCGCGATTTCACAATAGCGAGGGAGGTTGGAAGTGGTTATTCTCGCTCGAAAGCGGTGTTGACCTGACGAAATCAGGGTTCTATAACCCGCGCAACCTTCGGGAAGTTACGGCGATCCATGCGCAATAAAATTACCAGCCTCGTAATTATCGTCGTACCTTGGCACACCGCCGGGGGTGGCTGACGTCATCCCGAATTCGGGCGGTGTGCGAAGGGCCTCTCGGGCCCTTTTTTATTTTGGACTTCATTCGACAAGCCGCGCCAGCGGGCGCATCCGGAGAGATCCATGAGTGATGACAAGAGCCACGATCCCAACCAAATGACCGGCGCCGCGATGATCGTGCGCGCATTGGCCGATCATGGGGTCAAGCACATCTTCGGTTATCCGGGCGGCGCGGTGCTTCCGATTTACGACGAGATTTTCCAGCAGAGCGAGGTCGAGCATATTCTGGTGCGTCACGAGCAAGGCGCGGGCCACGCTGCCGAAGGCTATGCGCGCTCGACCGGCAAGCCGGGCGTCGTGCTGGTGACGTCGGGTCCGGGCGCGACCAACATGGTGACGCCGCTGACCGACGCGTTGATGGATTCGATCCCGCTGGTGTGCATCACCGGCCAGGTGCCGACGCACCTGATCGGCAACGATGCCTTCCAGGAGTGTGACACCGTCGGCATCACGCGACCCTGCACCAAGCACAACTGGCTGGTCCGCGACGTCAACGATCTGGCGAAAGTTCTGCATGAGGCGTTCTACGTTGCGACCACGGGCCGTCCCGGTCCGGTGGTGGTCGACGTGCCGAAGGATGTGCAGTTCGCCACGGGCACCTACCATCCGCCGCGCAAGACCGACGTTCACGTGTCGTACAAGCCGCGCGTCAAGGGCGACGCCGCGCAGATCCGCAAGGCGGTTGCGTTGATGGCTGCGGCTAAGCGGCCCGTGATCTACACCGGTGGCGGTGTCATCAACTCCGGCAATGAAGCTTCGAAGCTGTTGCGCGAACTGGTCGAAGTGACCGGTTTCCCGATCACCTCGACATTGATGGGGCTTGGTGCCTATCCGGCATCGGGCAAGAATTGGCTCGGCATGCTGGGCATGCATGGCACCTACGAAGCCAACATGGCGATGCACGATTGCGACGTCATGCTGTGCATCGGCGCGCGTTTCGACGACCGCATCACCGGCCGCACCGATGCGTTCTCTCCCGGCTCGAAAAAGATCCACATCGACATCGACCCATCGTCGATCAACAAGAACATCCGTGTCGATGTGCCGATCATCGGCGATGCAGGCAATATCATCGGTGACCTGCTGCATGTGTTCAAGGCCGAGGCGAAGAAGCCGAAGATCGATCCGTGGTGGTTCGAGATCGGCCGCTGGCGTGCGCGCAATTCGCTGGCCTACAAGAAGAACAACGACGTCATCCTGCCGCAGTTCGCCATTCAGCGGTTGTTCGAGGCGACGCGTGGCCACGACACCTACATCACCACCGAAGTCGGTCAGCATCAGATGTGGGCGGCGCAGTTCTTCGGGTTCGAAGAGCCGCATCGCTGGATGACCTCGGGCGGGCTTGGCACCATGGGCTACGGCCTGCCGGCCGCGCTTGGCGTGCAGGTGGCGCATCGCGACAGTCTGGTGATCGATATCGCCGGTGACGCGTCGGTGCAGATGACCATGCAGGAAATGTCCTGCGCCGTGCAGCACGAGTTGCCGATCAAGATATTCATACTCAACAATCAGTACATGGGCATGGTGCGGCAGTGGCAGCAGTTGCTGCACGGTAACCGTTTGTCCCATTCCTACACTGAGGCGATGCCGGATTTCGTCAAGCTGGCGGAAGCCTATGGTGCGGTCGGCTTGCAGGCGCTCAAGCCCGATGATCTAGACGGCGCGTTGCAAGAAATGATCAAGGTGAAGAAGCCGGTGCTGTTCGATTGCCGCGTTGCGGCGCTGGAGAACTGCTTCCCGATGATCCCGTCCGGCAAGGCGCATAACGAAATGCTGTTGCCGGCGGAAGCCAATGACGACGCTACGGCCGCGGCTTTCGCCGGCGGCAAGGCGCTGGTGTGAGTGTGAATGAACGTCATCCTGAGGTGCGAAGGCGAAGCCTGAGCCTCGAAGGATGACTGAGATAACGCCGTCGCCTTTCGAGGGCCGCTGCCGCGGCCACCTCAGGATGACGGCTTAGACAGGAAAGCAAAGTCGATGAATCAGCCTGCTTCCGCCTACTTCATGGAAGAGCGCCATGATCCGAACGAGACCCACACCTTGTCGGTGCTGGTCGCCAACGAGCCCGGTGTGCTCGCGCGTGTCATCGGCCTGTTCTCGGGTCGCGGCTACAACATCGAAAGTCTCACGGTATCGGAGACCGAGAGCCTGAAACATGTATCGCGCATCACTATCGTCACCACCGGGACGCCGATGGTGATTCAGCAGATCAAGCATCAGCTCGATCGCATGATCCCGGTCTATCAGGTCGTCGACATGACACTGACCGGGCGCTCCATCGAGCGTGAACTGGGCATGGTCAAGGTGAAGGGTGCCGGCGACCAGCGCATCGAGGCGATGCGGCTGGCGGAGGTTTTTCGCGCCCGCGTGGTCGATGCAACCAACGAGAGCTTCGTGTTCGAGATCACCGGCAGCACGTCGAAGATCAATCAGTTCATCGATCTGATGCGGCCGCTTGGACTCGTCGAGGTCTCACGCACCGGGGTTGCTGCGATCGGCCGCGGGCCGGATGGCATGTGACGGTCGTCAGTCCGATCCCCGATAGCGTGAGTGCGCGATGGTCGCATCCCAGCAGTTGCTGATGGCTTTCATTGTGTTCGCGATCGTCGGCCTCTATACGCCGGGTCCGAATAACGTGATGCTGCTGGCGTCCGGCCTCAACTTCGGTTTGCGCCGGACGTTGCCGCATGTCGTCGGTGTCAGCCTCGGCTTCGCATTCCTCGTCGCGGTGGTTGGTCTCGGCCTTGGCGCGGTGTTCTCCAGCTACCCGCTGCTGCAGTCGATCCTGAAATATGCCGGCGCGGCCTATCTCGTATATCTCGCCGTCTGTATCGCCCGGGCAGGGCCGATGACAACCGGCGACACATCACCGCAGCCGCTGACGTTCTGGCAGGCGGCGCTGTTCCAGTGGATCAACGTCAAGGGCTGGGTGATCGCCATCGGCACCATCACCGCCTACGCCGCGCTGGCGAGCTATCCCTGGAATATCCTGACCATGGCGCTCCTGCTGCTGGTGCTCGGCCTGTCGTCGTCGGTGGCGTGGACGCTGTTCGGCGCCTCGCTGCAATCGCTGGTGAGGTCGCCAGCCGCCATTCGCGCCTTCAACTGGGTGATGGCCGGGCTACTATTGGCCTCGCTCTACCCGGTGCTGACCGAGGGCTGACACGGGACACCCGGAACAGAGACTGGCCATGCGCAAAACCGATTTCCCCTTCGCGGCAAAATGTTCTAGACAACGGCGGAATTTTCAGCCGGGCCGCTGCCGCTGCGGGGGCCCGATCTCACCCGAAAACGCAACTATCCGGGCAATCGCGCCCGCCTGAACCAGAGGAACGACCATGCGTGTTTATTACGATCGCGACGCCGACCTGAACCTGATCAAGGGCAAGAAGGTCTGCATCATCGGTTACGGCAGCCAGGGCCATGCCCACGCGCTGAACCTGAAGGATTCCGGCGTGAAGGAGGTCGCGATCGCGCTGCGCAAGGGGTCGAGCTCGGCCAAGAAGGCCGAGGCTGCCGGATTCAAGGTGATGGAAGTTGCCGAGGCCGCCAAGTGGGCCGACGTCATGATGATGCTGACCCCGGACGAGCTGCAGGGCGACATCTATCGCGACCACCTGCATGACAACATGAAGAAGGGCGCGGCGCTGCTGTTCGCTCACGGCCTCAACGTGCATTTCAACCTGATCGAGCCGCGTGCCGATCTCGACGTGCTGATGGTGGCGCCGAAGGGCCCCGGCCACACCGTGCGTTCGGAGTATCAGCGCGGCGGCGGCGTGCCGTGCCTCATCGCGATCCACAAGGACGCCTCGGGCAATGCCCACGACCTCGGCCTGTCCTACGCCTCGGCGATCGGCGGTGGCCGCGCCGGCATCATCGAGACCTCGTTCAAGGAAGAGTGCGAGACCGACCTATTCGGCGAGCAGGTGGTGTTGTGCGGCGGTCTGGTCGAGCTCATCAAGGGCGGCTACGAGACGCTGGTCGAAGCTGGCTATGCGCCGGAGATGGCCTACTTCGAGTGTCTGCACGAGGTGAAGCTGATCGTCGACCTGATCTATGAAGGCGGCATCGCCAACATGAACTACTCGATCTCCAACACGGCGGAGTACGGTGAGTACGTCACCGGTCCGCGCATCATCACCGCCGAGACCAAGGCCGAGATGAAGCGCGTGCTGGCAGACATTCAGGGCGGCAAGTTCACCCGCGACTGGATGCTGGAGAACAAGGTCAACCAGACCTCGTTCAAGGCGACCCGTGCGCGTCTCGCCGAACACCCGATCGAGCAGGTCGGCGCCAAGCTCCGCGACATGATGCCGTGGATCAAGAAGGGCGCGCTGGTCGACAAGAGCAAGAACTAAGGCTTGATCCACGTTTTAGTGCGAGATCGTGCAGGCACGATCTCGACGATCAAGAAGGGCGCATTGCTCGCCAAGAGCGAGAACCAAGGCGCCCACCCTTAATCAAAACGAGGCCAGCCGCCGCAAGGTGGCTGGCCTTTTTTATGGCTTCTGGATTTTGTTCCACAGCCACTTGGCGACGTCCGCCGCTGAGGAGACCGCATCGTTGCCGCTGGCGCGCAGGTTGGCCTCGCGCATCGTCTTGATGTCGATGGCGCCGAGCAGCGGCTGTAGCGCGTGGCGCAGCTTCGCATCCTCGGCGCGCTTCGGTGACAGCAGCACCACGGCGTCGTAGGGCGGAATCGCCTGCTTCGGATCGTCGAGCACGACCAGATCGTATTTCGCGATCAGGCCATCGCTGGTGTAGCCGGCGATGACGTCCACCTCGCCGGAAGCGACTGCGGCGTACATGAAATCGGGCTGCATCTGCCGTTGTTGACGGAAGTTCAGACCATAAGCCGCGCGAATGCTGCGCCATTCCGGGCGCGAGAAGAATTCGTAATCGCCGGCGATCGACATGCTGCCCGCCTGTGTCGCCAGATCGGCAATCGAGCGGATACCAAGCGTATCAGCGCGCTTTCTTGGCATCACCAACGCGTAGGCATTCTCGAAACCGAGCTCGCCGAGCAGCGTGACGCGCCGTTGCGTCAACTCAGTCTTAAGATCGGCAAGCAGCGCGGCGCGCGGCTTGATGTCTGAGTGATGCAGTTGATTAGCCCACAGCGTGCCGGAGTAATCGATATAGACGTCGATATTGCCTGCCACCAGCGCGTCGAAGATCACGTTGGAGCCCAATCCGGTGCGCTCGGTCGCCGGCAATCCTGCCGCTTGCAGGCGCTGCGCGATCAGGGATGCGAGGATGTATTGTTCGGTGAACGTCTTGGCGCCGACCACATAGGATTGCTGGCTGCGCGACAACGATGGCGTCAGAGTTGCGATCACCAGCGCGACAACACCGGCAACGCCGATTGCGGTGCGAACGCGGTTGCGATTGCGCAGGCCAGCTTCGATCAGTGCCAGCAATTGATCGACCAGCAACGCCAAAACGGCGGCGGTGATGCAGCCGAACAGCACGAAGACCCAGTTCTGCGTTTGCAATCCCGCGAAGATGTAGTTGCCGAGGCTGGTCTGGCCGATCGGCGTTGACAACGTCGCGGTGCCGATCACCCAGACTGCCGCCGTGCGGATGCCGGCCATGATCACTGGCAGCGCCAGCGGCAACTCGACCATCACCAGCGATTGCCGTGGCGTCATGCCGACGCCCTGTGCCGCTTCGAGAATGCTGCCATCGATACCCTGCAGGCCGGTGATGGCATTGCGCAGCACCGGCAGCATCGAATAGAGCGCCAGCGCCAGCACCGCCGGCAGAAAGCCGAACGCCGAGAAGTTGATACCGAGCCATTGTGCCGATAGCGCGGCCAACGCCAGCAGCAAGGGATAGAACAAAGCCAGCAGCGCCAGCCCCGGCACGGTTTGCACGACTGACGCGAAGCCGAGCAGCGCGCCGCGCAGCGCGGGCCGGTGACGCGCAATCAAAGCCAGCGGCAGGCTGACCAGCAACCCCAGAGCCAGTGCTGTCAGGCTGACGCGAATGTGGTTACCGAGATAGTCCGGCAAATGGGCGAGGGCATCGGCCCAGCGTGGGTCGGACCAGATGTTCATGTCGCCGCATCCCGCGGCAAGAGCGCCTGCAATCGTTCGGCCTGTCGCCGCGGCGTTTGCAATAGCTCGCCGACGTACGCATCACCTGATTGCATCAACTCGGCCGGCGTTCCGTGCGCGAGGATGCGTCCGCCGCGCATTACGGCGATACGGTCTGCAAGCAGCACCGCCTCCGTCATATCGTGTGTGATCATCACAGTGGTGAGGCCGAGACGATCATGCAGCGCGCGATAGTCTTCGCCGAGCGCGGTGCGGGTGAGGGGATCGAGTGCGCCGAACGGCTCGTCCATCAGCACGATGCGCGGCTTTGCCGCCAAGGCCCGCGCGACCCCGACGCGCTGCCGTTGGCCGCCGGACAGTTCATGCGGCAGGCGTCCGCGATGGGCCTGGTCGTCAAGCCGCACCAGCCCCATCAACTCATCGACGCGGGCGGCAATGTCCGCTGTCGGCCAGCGCAGCAGCCGTGGCGTGATGCCGATATTGTCCGCGACTGTCATGTGAGGAAACAGGCCGCCGCTCTGGAAGACGTAGCCGATCCGCCGCCGCAGCGCGATCGGGTCAGTGGTCGCCACGTCCTCGCCGCCGATGCGCACGGTGCCGTGGTCCGGCACGATCAAGCGGTTGGCGAGGCGCAGTAGCGTGGTTTTGCCGGAGCCGGAGCTGCCGACGATGGCGAGAAATTCACCGGCCGCCACCGTCAGCGAGACATCGTCGACGGCGCGGACGCTATCGAAGTTTTTACAGACGTGCTCGAACGCGATCAGTGGCGGTGCGTCGCTCATGCAACATCTGCACTATCACAGCGCTTTCATCGGACCAAGATCACCAGAGGCTTGCAAGTTGCGGCAAGGCGGTGAATTCTCGCGCACGACTCGGTGCGGTTGCGCCGCAAAGTATGTTGAACGGGGAGGACGGCGTGCAGGCAGGAACCGCCGCGACGCCTTGGGCGGTTGAGCTTGACGATGCGACCGTGGCGTTCCATCTCGCCGATGCCCGCGTCTACACTGCTGTGGAGCAAGCCAATTTGGCAGTCAAGGATGGCGAATTCGTCGCCATTGTCGGGCCGACGGGCTGCGGAAAATCCACTCTGCTGAACATCGCCGCGGGGTTGTTGCGGCCGGCAGGTGGAGCTGTACGCATTTTCGGTCAGCCGCTGACGGGACTCAACCGTGACGCCGGCTACCTGTTTCAGGCCGAGGCGTTATTCCCTTGGAAGACCGCCATCGAGAATATCGCCATTGGACTCGAGATCGCTGGGGTGCGTCAGGCGGATGCCCGTCAACGCGCCGAGGGCTGGCTTGCGTCGGTGGGGCTGGGCGCGTTCGGCAATCGCTATCCGCACATGCTGTCCGGCGGCCAGCGCAAGCGCATCGGCCTCGCGCAGGTGCTGATCCGCAATCCGAAGATCCTGCTGATGGACGAGCCGTTCGGCCCGCTCGATGCACAGACCCGGCAGATCATGGGCAACCTGCTGCTGGAGCTATGGTCGGCGGATCGCAAGGCCGTGCTGTTCGTCACCCATGATCTCGAGGAGGCGATCGCGTTGGCGGATCGCGTCGTCATCATGTCGGCTGGGCCGCAGGCCCGTATCATCGGCGACTGGCGGGTGCCTCTGGCGCGGCCACGCGACATTTTCGAGATCCGGCTCGAAAAGGAGTTTCACGCCCTGCATCGTGAGATTTGGTCGGTATTGAAAGACGAAGTGATGAAAGGTTACGTGCAGTCTTCGCAGGTCGCCGGAGCTGCGCCATGAACAGGCTTCATCTGCTGCTCTGCCAACTGTTGGTCGCCGTGGTCATTGTCGGGCTGTGGCAACTGTTCAGTACCGTGCCGATCTTCGGCCGGATGATATTGCCGCCGTTCTTCTTTTCCAATCCGGTCGATGTCGGTGCACAGATCGTAGCCTGGTTCGTCGCCGGCACGATCTGGAAACATCTGGCGATCACGTTGTGGGAATCTATCCTGGCTTTCGTGATCGGCTCGCTTGGCGGCGTATTGTTCGGGTTTTGGTTTGCGCGCCAGCCGAGGATAGCGGCAATCTTCGATCCCTATGTGAAGATGGCAAACGCGTTGCCGCGCGTCGTCCTGGCGCCAATCTTCACGCTGTGGCTCGGGCTGGGCATATGGTCGAAGGTGGCGCTCGGCGTCACGCTGGTGTTCTTCATCGTCTTCTTCAACGTCTATCAGGGCGTCAAGGAAGTCAGCGGCACGGTTCTGGCCAATGGCCGCATGCTCGGCATGAACGAGCGCCAGTTGATGCGCCATGTCTATTGGCCGTCGGCGCTGTCGTGGATGTTCTCGTCGCTGCACACCTCGGTCGGCTTTGCCGTGGTCGGCGCTGTTGTCGGCGAGTATCTCGGCTCGGCCGCCGGTCTCGGCTATTTGATCCAGCAGGCCGAAGGCGTGTTCGATGTTGCAGGTGTGTTCGCGGGCATGTTCGTGCTGTCCGCCTTCGTCATCCTGATCGATATCGGGGTGACGCTCGTCGAGCGGCGTCTGCTGGTGTGGCGGCCGGATGCGGCGGGAAGCCGGATTTGAGTGTCCGATAAAGTCAGCCTGCTCAATGGACAGGCAGGTCCAAACGTTCATGGCCGGGACGAACCCGGCCATGCTGGCGATCTGTATTGGCGAATGCTGGATGCCAACGTTACGGCAGCATCTTGGTGTCGTCGGGCGCCTGTGGCGGCGTCTTGATCGCGATGGCTTTGAACGGCCGTCCCTCAGGCTTGGTGCCGGCATGGGGCGTGCCCTTCGGGATGACGATCAGATCACCGGGTTTCACCTGGACCTCCTTGTCGCCAAGCCAGACAGTCCCTGTCCCTTCGAGGATGTATTGGATCTCGTTGGTGTTGGGATGCATGTGCCGCGGTACGTTGCCGTCCTGCACCGAGATGGTCGCGCCGTCCGCGCTCACGAACATCTTGGAACGAAAGCCGGTGGCCGAGGCGGGGCCAAGCGCATCGCCCACCAGTTCGGGAACGTGAATGACCTGCGCGGTGATGTTTTCGGCCGCGAGCGCTGGCCGCAGGAAATGCGTGACGCCGCAGCCGGCAGCGAACGCAGCAGCAATCGATAACGCGGCAACAGTCCGATTCATGGTGTTTCTCCCCATTCATAATTTTGTTGTGACTTAATGCTACTTCAGCAAACGACTTTCGCCTAGGGTCCGCATCCAAACGGATCGAGCCTGCTTCTCAAGACGGAGGCGCTCCTCTATGGTGCTCGCCAACCAAACACCATGGAGGAAACCATGCGGGCGATTTTCGGCAGGCTTGTTGCGCCATTGATGGCGTTGTTGCTGCTGTCCAGTGCTGCTGCAGCGCAAAGCAAGGTGACGGTGGCCGTCGGCGGCGGTGCCTGTCTGTGCTACCTGCCGACCGTGCTGGCGAAGCAACTCGGAGAATTCGACAAGGCCGGATTGAGCGTCGAACTGGTCGATCTCAAGGGCGGCTCCGATGCACTGAAGGCTGTGCTTGGCGGTAGCGCCGATGTGGTGTCCGGCTATTTCGATCATTGCGTCAATCTCGCAGCCAAGAAGCAGGAGATGCAGGCTTTCGTCGTCTACGATCGCTATCCCGGGCTTGTCCTGGTGGTGTCGCCCAAGCACACCGCGGAGATCAAGTCGATCAAGGATCTCGCCGGCAAGAAGGTAGGCGTCAGCGCGCCGGGCTCCTCGACCGATTTCTTTCTCAAGTATTTGTTGAAGAAGAACGGTCTCGATCCGGCGGGCGTGGCGGTGATCGGCGTCGGGCTGGGTGCGACGGCGGTCGCCGCGATGGAGCAGGGCCAGATCGATGCCGCGGTGATGCTGGATCCATCAGTCACCGTGCTGCAGGGCAGTCACAAGGATTTGCGCATTCTCAGCGATACGCGCACGCAGAAGGATACGCTGGACGTATTTGGAGGCGAGTACCCGGGCGGGGCGCTTTACAGCACCACGGCCTGGATCAAAGCCCATGAGAAGGAAGCGCAGGCGCTGACCAATGCCATCGTCAATACGCTGAAATGGATCCATGGGCATTCGCCGGAAGACATCATGGCCAAGATGCCTCCGGAAATCGTCGGCAAGAACAAGGAACTCTATCTCGCCGCGCTCAAGAACACGCTGCCGATGTATTCGGAGACCGGCGCCATGGACCCCAAGGGCGCCGCGGCTGTGCTTGCGGTGTTCAGCGAAAGCTCACCTGACGTTGCCAAGGCGAATATCGATGTGAGCAAGACTTACACCAACGCATTCGTCGAGCGGGCAGGCCGGTCGGCGGGAGCCGGCGCGAAATAGAGATTTGATGCTTCCGACAATTCATAGGGTGACGCGGCTCGACCTGACATTGGAGCCGCGGCGATGGGCTTTCGCCGAGGAAAGGCGTGCGGAAATCACAGCGTACTTTTTGGCGAGGCAACGAGAGATCCCGCAGTTGTGGAATGGCCGGGTGTTGCTCGCCTGCGACCCGAACTTTGCGTCAGATTGTTTTTCCGCTCGCTACTTCGAGACCGACTTTGCCAGCTTTCTCGCGTGGCGAGATTGGGGGTGTCCCGATGACACGGTGTTCAATGGCTTCGGAATGGGCGCGCTGCGCAGCAGCGACGGCGTGTTCGTCCTGGGCGAGATGGCGGCGCACACGGCGAACGCCGGCAAGGTTTATTTCCCGTCGGGGACGCCGGACCTCGATGATCTCGACGGAACAACGGTTGACATCGCCGGTAGCGTCGCGCGGGAAGTCACCGAGGAAACAGGGTTGACGATCGCGGACTATCAGGCGGCTCCATACTGGGATTGCGTGGTTTCCGGTGGCTCGATTGCCATGATGCGGCTGCTGGACTCGCCTTGGTCGGGTGATGTCCTGCGACAGCGGATAGAGGTCAATCTTGCGCAACAACGATCGCCCGAACTGGCGGGGATGCATCTGGTGCGCCATCGCGAGGACATGACTTCAGCAATGCCGATTTTCGTAACGAGGTACATCGAGACGGTGTTGAAAAACGTTGCTTGATCCGACCATCTGAGAGACCTTCCGGTATTGGCAGCGGGAACGCAAGGCGGTGCCCAAATGAGTAAGTCCTCGCTATCGTCGCAACTGCAATCCTACGTCGAGCCGTTTCGCGTTGACGGGTCGAAGGAGTTTCACCTGAAACTGTTCAAGCGAGACGCGAATGGCGATCTTGTGAAGAGCGAGGGCAAGGAGATCATCGAGGCGAACCGCGCGCGTCTGAGCGATTTGCAGGAAAGGCTATACGCGCAAGACCGCTGGTCGTTGCTGCTGATCTTTCAGGGCATGGATGCTGCAGGCAAGGACAGTGCCATCGAAAGCGTATTCGAGGGAGTCAATCCGCAGGGTTGCGACGTCCATTCGTTCAAACAGCCCTCGTCGGAAGAACTGGACCATGACTTCATGTGGCGGGCGGCGTGCCGATTGCCGGAGCGGGGACGCATCGGCATCTTCAACCGATCCTACTACGAAGAATGTCTGGTCGTTCGCGTGCATCCGCACGTGCTTTCCGCAGAGCGACTCCCGCCGAAACTGGTGACGAAGAACATCTGGCGCGAGCGGTTCGAGGACATCCGCGCCTTCGAGCGTTATCTGTCCCGCAACGGTACGGTGGTGCTGAAGTTCTTTCTCAATGTTTCCAAGGACGAACAGCGCAGGCGCTTTCTCGATCGTCTCGACGATCAGGCCAAGAACTGGAAATTCTCGCTGGGTGACATCGTCGAACGCAAGGCCTGGGACCGCTACCAGGCGGCTTATCAGGACGTGATCCGTCATACCTCGAGCGCGGACGCGCCCTGGTATGTGGTGCCTGCGGATCGCAAATGGTTTGCGCGCGTGGTCATCGGCTCGGTGATCGTTCAGGCGCTGGATAGGCTCGACCTGCAATTTCCAAAAGTGGACAAAGCTACGCTTGAGGAGTTCAAGAAGGTGCGCGTGGCCCTTGAGAACGAGGGGAAGGCCACGTCGAAGGGGGCTCCGAAAAAGACCGTTGCTACGTCCGCTAGCGCGAAATAGCGCCGATAGGACCTACCCGGCTGCTGTCGGCGCCCCAACCCAGGACTCACGGAGGAGCGCGGAGGTCCCGCCAACACCGCTGTTTGCCGTTGCGGCATTCGCCTATTGCCGCTAAAAAGCGGGGCTGAGGGGTTACCTTGGCAACCGACCGTCAATGGTTTTGGCCAAGGATAGCCGCCTGAAGGTATGCCGATGATGATTCGCAGCGAAAAGCATGGAACGGGCGGGAAGGCGGCCTATGCCGCGATTCCGGTCACGATTCCGTCCGCGCCAGTCGGCGCGATTTCGGCTGCCCCGCTGGCATCGTCTCTCCTTCTTGGCGAGCTTCTGCTTCTTATCGGCCCCTGAGGGCCGTCTGGGCTATAGCGCCTGGGCACTCAGGGGTTACGCGAGATCACCAGACCCCTCATGCGCCTGCCAGACGGCGCTCTTGACCAAAGGATTTTTCAATGACCGCTACAGCCAAGTCCGACAAGGACCGCGTCATCATATTCGATACCACCTTGCGTGACGGCGAGCAGTGCCCCGGCGCGACCATGACCTTCGAGGAGAAGCTCGAGGTCGCCGAAATGCTGGATGACATGGGCGTCGACGTGATCGAGGCCGGCTTCCCGATCACCTCGGAAGGTGATTTTCAGGCCGTCAGCGAGATTGCCCGCCGTTCGAAGAACGCGGTGATCGCCGGCCTGTCGCGTGCGCATCCAAAGGATATCGACCGTTGCGCCGAGGCGGTGAAATTCGCCAAGCGCGGCCGTGTCCACACCGTGATCGCGACGTCGCCCCTGCACATGCGCGTCAAGCTGAACATGACGCCGGAACAGGTGATCGAGACCTCGATCGCCAACGTGACGCGGGCACGCAATCAGATCGATGACGTTGAATGGTCGGCCGAAGACGGTACGCGCAGCGACATGGATTTCCTGTGCCGTATCGTCGAAGCGGTGATCAAGGCCGGCGCCACCACCGTGAATATTCCCGACACGGTCGGCTACACCGTGCCGCAGGAATACACCGATTTCATGCGCACGCTGATCGAGCGCGTGCCGAACTCGGACAAGGCAGTGTTCTCGGTGCATTGTCACAACGATCTCGGCATGGCTGTGGCGAATTCGCTGGCAGGTATCGCCGGTGGTGCGCGTCAGGTCGAATGCACCATCAACGGCATCGGCGAGCGGGCAGGAAATGCCGCGCTCGAAGAGATCGTGATGGCCATCAACGTGCGTAACGACAAGTTTCCGTACTGGAACAAGATCGACACCACGATGCTGACGCGCGCATCGAAGATGGTCTCGGCGGCGACCTCGTTCCCGGTGCAGTACAACAAAGCGATCGTTGGCCGTAATGCCTTCGCGCATGAGAGCGGCATCCATCAGGATGGCGTGCTCAAGGATGCGTCGACCTATGAGATCATGCGTCCGGAGATGGTTGGCCTGAAGCAATCGTCTCTGGTGTTGGGCAAGCATTCGGGCCGCCATGCCTTCGTCCATAAGCTGGAGGAGATGGGCTACAAGCTCGGCGCCAATCAGCTGGAAGATGCCTTCGCGCGCATGAAGGCGCTGGCGGATCGCAAGAAGGACATCTACGACGAGGATATCGAGGCGCTGGTCGATCAGGAAATGGCTGCGTCACATGATCGCATCAAGCTGACATCGTTGACGGTGATTGCTGGCACGCACGGCCCGCAACGCGCGACGATGAAGCTGGATATCGATGGCCAGACCAAGATCGAGGAAGCGGAGGGCAACGGTCCGGTGGATGCGGTCTTCAACTGCATCAAGGCACTGGTGCCACATGAGGCCAAGCTGGAACTCTATCAGGTTCACGCTGTAACCGAGGGAACCGACGCGCAGGCGGAGGTCTCCGTGCGGTTGGCACATGAAGGCCGGTCGATGGCCGCACGTGCGGCCGATCCCGACACGTTGGTTGCCTCGGCGAAAGCTTATTTGGGCGCACTCAACAAGATCGTGATGAAGCGGCAACGCGACGTGCCTGCGGCAGCTGCTGCGAGTTGATAGAGAGCAAAGCTGCGACAATAGAATTGAGACAAGCTTGAACGCGGCGCTTGGCGCCGCGTTTTGCGTTGCAACACAAAATCTGGGGGCACCCTGCCAACGGGCAATAGCCTTTGGAGAAAAGTGTCTGTATTGGTCGGACCAGTGCCAATTTTCTGGTTTGGCTCGAAGAAACTTTGGGAGGTGGAATGCGTAAATTTGCACTCGCGATCGCATCGCTTGCGACACTCGCTTTGGTCGGACCTGCGAATGCGGCCGATCCGATCATCATCAAATTCAGCCATGTCGTCGCGCCGAACACACCCAAGGGCCTTGCAGCCCAAAAGTTCGCTGAACTTGCGGACAAGTACACCGACGGCAAGGTGAAGGTCGAGGTCTACCCGAACTCGCAACTGTATAAAGACAAGGAAGAACTGGAAGCGCTGCAGCTTGGCGCGGTGCAAATGCTGGCGCCGTCGAACTCCAAGTTTGGTCCGATCGGCGTGAAGCAATTCGAAGTGTTCGATTTGCCCTACATTCTTCCGGACTTGAATGCCCTGCGGAAAGTGACCGATGGCCCGCTTGGTACAAAGCTTCTCAAGTTGCTCGACGCCAAGGGCATGACCGGCTTGGCCTATTGGGACAACGGCTTCAAGGAGATGAGCGCTAACAAGAAATTGGTGGCACCGGAGGACTATAAGGGGCTGAAGTTCCGCATTCAGTCCTCGAAGGTGCTGGAGGCTCAATTCCGCGCACTGGGTGCGGTCCCGCAGGTGATGGCGTTCTCGGAAGTCTATCAAGCGCTGCAGACCGGCGTGGTCGATGGTCAGGAGAATACGCCATCGAACATGTACACCCAGAAAATGCATGAAGTGCAGAAGTACACCACGGTTACGAACCACGGTTACATCGGCTACGTAGTGGTGGTGAACAAGAAGTTCTGGGATGGCCTGCCCGCCGATATCCGTACGCAGCTTGAAAAGGCGATGAAGGAAGCGACAGCGTACGGCAACGGTCAGTCGGCCAAGGAAAATGACGATGCGCTTGAAGAAATGCGCAAGTCGGGCAAGACCGAGCTTATCAAGCTGACGCCGGAGCAGGATGCCGCCATGCGCAAGGCGATGATGCCCGTCTACAAGGACGTCGCATCGCGCGTCGGTCAGCCTTTGATCGACGAATTCCTTAAAGAGACTGGCCGCGGCGGCATGTGAAACATCCGCGAGTCCCGGGAGCTAGAGGCCCGGGACTCGCCACTACAAGAAGCCGCAGTGGATACGATAGCGGTGGGCGCACGGTCAGATCGCAAATGATGCGATCACCTGATCCGCACAGGGGACATTGATGTTTCTTCGCATCCTCGATCGACTTGAGGAGATCCTGATTGCGACGCTGATGGCGCTTGCAACCTTGATCATCTTCATAGCGGTAGCGCACCGCTATTTGCTGGGAGTGCCATTTCTGTATCCGATCCTGTTTCCCATCAACCTCTCATGGGCGCAGGAGCTTTGCATTTACATGTTCGTGTGGGTCGCAAAGTTCGGTGCGGCTTACGGTGTGCGCACCGGCATCCACGTCGGTGTCGACGTTGTCGTCAATCAGCTCAAATCGCCGTGGCGCAATATTGTTGTCACTTTCGGGCTGCTGTGCGGCGCGTTCTTCACCTTTGTGATCGGGTCGATGGGCGCCAAGTTCGTTTATGGTCTGATGTTCACCGATCAGGTGACGCCGGACATGGAGATCCCAAGCTGGATTGTCTACCTGTGCATTCCGCTCGGATCCTACTTGATGTGTTTCCGCTTCCTCCAAGTCGCTTATGCCTATTGGCGTACTGGTGAACTACCGCATCACGATCATTCTCACGTTGAGGGGATCGACGTCCAAGAACCCGGCGTCGGCGCTGCGGGAGTCACGCGATGAGCAGCATCTTTATCTTCGGATTGCTCATCGCTTTCATGCTGACGGGCATGCCGATCTCGATTGCGCTCGGCATGACGGTGCTGACGTTCATTTATACGATGACCAATGTGCCGACGGAATCCGTTGCGCTGAAACTGTTCACCGGTATCGACAATTTCGAAATCATGGCGATTCCGTTTTTCATTCTCGCGGGCAATTTCCTGACCCACGGTGGTGTCGCGCGGCGCATGATCAATTTTGCGACCTCGATGGTTGGGCATTGGTATGGCGGTTTGGGACTGGCGGGCGTGATGGCTTGTGCGCTGTTCGCTGCGATTTCCGGCTCGTCGCCGGCCACGGTTATTGCCATCGGTTCGATCATGCTGCCGGCCATGGTCAATCAGGGTTTTCCGAAGCGGTTCGGCGCCGGCGTCATCACGACATCCGGTGCACTCGGCATCCTGATTCCGCCATCGATCGTGATGGTGATCTACTGCGTGGCCACCGGCGGTAGCATCGCGCTCGATCCAGCCGGGCATCGCGTTTCGTCGGCGTCGGTCGGTCAGATGTTCATGGCGGGTGTCATTCCCGGCGTTATGTTGGCAACGCTGCTGGGCCTTACCACGTTTTACCGTGCTTGGAAGTATGACTATCCGCGGTTGCCGCGGGCCAGCTTCGCCGAGCGCGTTGCCGCATTCCGCAAATGTGTCTGGGGTCTGTTGCTGATCGTCATCGTGCTCGGTGGCATCTATGCCGGTCTGTTCACGCCGACTGAGGCGGCTGCCGTCAGCGCAGTGTACGCGTTCGTTATCGCGGTGTTCGTCTATCGCGACATGTCGCTCAAGGATGTACCGAAGGTTCTGCTCGGCTCTGCCAACATGAGCGCGATGATCCTCTACATCATCACTAACGCTGTGCTGTTCTCGTTCCTTATGGCGAATGAGAATATTCCGCAGCACATCACCAACTGGATCACTTCGATTGGCGTCGACTGGATCGTATTCCTGTTGATCGTGAACGTGCTGCTGTTGGTATGCGGTAACTTCATGGAAGCCTCATCGATCGTGCTAATCATGGCGCCGATCCTGTTTCCGGTTGCGGTCAGCCTTGGCATTCACCCGGTGCATCTCGGCATCCTGATGGTCGTCAACATGGAGGTCGGCATGTGCCATCCGCCGGTTGGACTCAACCTGTATGTCGCGTCGGGCATAGCCAAGATGGGAATTACGGAGCTGACAGTCGCGGTGTGGCCGTGGCTGCTGACGATGCTGATTTTCCTCGGCGTCGTGACCTACATTCCGGAGATCTCGCTGTGGCTGCCACGTGCGCTCGGTATGCTGTAGGGGCGGCGGCTTGATGCGTTGACTTGGATGAACAGTCCTTAATCAACGTGTCAAAAGCTTAAGTTGAACGGCGGCGAATTGGCTCGCATCCTCGCGCAACCTTGTAAAGGAGGTTGCGATGAACAAAGCCATCCTCGCCGGTGTTGCCGCCCTGGCAATCGCCGGCAGCACCACGGTCTATGCCAAGCATCGATCCTGGGACCATCATCATACCCGCATGAATCCGGAAGATCGGGCGGCGTTCACGGACGCCCGGATTGCCGCCGTCAAGGCGGGGCTGAAGCTGACGCCGGATCAGGACAAGCTTTGGCCGCCCGTCGAGACTGCAGTCCGGGAGTTTGCCAAGCTGCGGATCGATCGCGCCAATGCCAGGATGAAGGCCCGCGAGGACCAGGACTCGCAGGCACAGAGGGCCGACCCGGTGACGCGTCTGCGTGACCGCGCGGACAACATGGCGGCCACTGCAGCCGCTTTGAAGAAGATCGCGGATGCCGCGGATCCGCTCTACAAGACGCTGGACGAGGGGCAAAAGCGACGGCTGGCATTCCTCACCCGGATGGACGGCCGATTTGGTGGTGAAGGCTGGCAGCAACATCGGCACCATGGCGATGACGGGGCCGACCGCATGGGTCGTCGTGGCGGTCCCGACCAGGACCGTGACGAGGGCTCCGGGAAGCTTTGAGGGCCAAACGGTCGCCTCATCAGCCGCAGCGGAAGGCCGCCTTGTCGCAAGGCGGTTCTTTCGTTGAATCTCCACCGATTTTCGCAGGGAAATCCGGACAACCTTGCTGGACATCGGGGGTTCGCTTTGCTAAACGACGCCCACCCCGCAAGGTATTGCCGGATGGTTCCGGGCGCATAGCTCAGTTGGTAGAGCAGCTGACTCTTAATCAGCGGGTCCCAGGTTCGAGCCCTGGTGCGCCCACCATTATTTCCCGTGTCCAGTGTTCGGTGATGTCCACGGGAGCCGGTCGACAGACGTCTTCCCTATCTTCTTTTTTAAGCCGCGAGATCGCAGCGGCGCGAGCTCGCGATCCGTCACTATCGGAAGGTGATCTCTGGATTTAATTCCCGCGAGGCGAGCATCCAAATTCTCGAAGGGGATGTGCAACGCGTTGGCTTGGGCCGGGTTTATGACATGCGGTTTGTCAGCGGGTTCTCGAGGGAGGCGAGGGAGGATTCGACGTCATCGCGCCAGGCCGAGAAAACCGTACGCAACAGAAGTTGGCTATGAACCTTTTTTGCCGGTTGAAATACTAATCGGCGGGACGTTTCGTCAGGGTCAGCAATGAACAAGATGAAAGACAAGTTGTTTATCGCGACGTTTCTCACCCTCTCCACGCTCTCGACCGTTGCGTGGCTGACACTCATCGTCTGGGGCGTGCAGCGATTAGCGAATGTTCTCTGACACTTCAGGAAGATCGATCAGCAGGTAGGCCAGTAACAAAAGCGACGGTGTCCAAGCCAGCATCGCGCTGTAGCCGATTGCCCCCAGCATTTCCATGATGTCCCCCAAGCAACTTGCCTGACTAGAATCACTTCCCCATTAAAGTCGCGCCAAAAAGATGGCAGAATCAAGCGTGCTGCGGTGCGAATTTGCACTCCGTGGTGTGTCGTGATTCGACCAATCTAAGCTCGCGCTGTCACTGCGTCCAAGATCGGGTGTGTTTCCGTGTGATCGAGCGGAAATGCTACGGGCGCGGCACTCGAAGCCAAGTAGCTAGATAGGACAACGATTAGGCCGCTGTTCCGCAGTCAATGTGGCCGCCGTGCGGCTGAAAAAAGTTGAAAGAGCGCGCGATTAAATGAGCTGTTTTCAGCATCATTTTGAATTTTGCACGCGATTTGAACAGCGGTGGAAATAGTTGCGCAGGGTTGCGATTCAATAGGTCGGGGATTATTATTTAATAGCTGCCCGAATAATTCGAATCGTGGGGCGAGGAGGGTAGATGGGCAAAATTGATCTCGAAGCCATGGCCATGGATGAACTGTGGTCGCTTCACGAAGAGCTCAGCAAATTGCTCTCAGTGCGAATTGCAGCTGAAAAGCTCGAACTCGAAAAACGGCTGGCTGTGTTGACGCGCGGTTTAAACGTCCAGGGCGACGGCACCGATTTGAGGCTGCGTGGCGAGGTCGGCAAGACTCGTCGTAAATATCCCCGCGTTCTTCCCAAGTATCGAAATCCCAAGATTCCAACCGAAACGTGGTCGGGCAGGGGCAAGCAGCCGCGTTGGCTGGCTGCAGCTATCAAGTCGGGTCGCAAGATCGACGATTTCAAGATTGTCGAAACCCCCCGCGCGAAAGGCCGTCGCGGCTGATCTGAACGTTTTTGCGTAACGTGGATAGTTTCCCGCGATGATGTTCGCCCGTCGCGGTCTATGTTTCTGTATGCTTATTTTCCAAACCAGTTCAGGCGATGCCGTCTGAGGCAGTGATGTTCGCTGCCCGTCAGGCGGCATTTCACGTTTGCCATCAGTATTTTGATACGACGCGTTGAAATGGATGCCTTGAGATATGAATCATCAGCGTCGATTGCTCATCAGTCCGTGAGCAGTGCTGATTGTTTGAATTTGCGAGTCTCGGACTCGCCGCTTCAAGTCATGGTCTGATATCGAGAAATTGATCAAGACGATGTCGATCTCCTGTCGTGTCCTTTCTCTCAAGAGGCAGGATCAAGTCATTTAAGAAATTGAGCTATTGGTGCGGGACGATGATTCGTGAGATGAGCTGGCATTTGCCACCTCTTCGCACAGCGCGCGGGGCAAAGTGATTTTATCCAGTTGGATGAATGTGATGCCGGCTTTTTGCGGTATATCAAGGCGTTCGGATGGATGCGTTGTTAAATTTTCGGAGGTCGAATAAACTGCGATCCGTTTTATTTCTGACCAAGGAATTATTTTTAATTTGATTGGAGGTCGCGATGGATACGCGCGCCGCAAAAAGGGGGCATGTGGCCAATTCTCTCGCGCGCATTCGCACCGCGAATGCAAAGATCGTGTCCCTGTCCAGTCATCCTTCCTCCCCAGCCGCTTTGGTTCAGCAAATTGCCTTGTGTCGTAAGTTACTGAGGGACCTCGCGATCGTTCGCGATCGGGTCCGCAGGCCGTCGTCAGCACATCAGAATGGCATCCCGTTTGGGACCCGCCGTCGCCGGCAACTGAGGCGCTTGCGGTAGCATCCGGGTTGATTTTGAGCCGATGGTGATTGCTATCGTCAGGCTTTCTTGAGCAGCTTCCGTGGAAGTACGATATGAGGACGGCTGAGTCGGTCGTTATGATTCGCTGGTTCGAGGTGTCCCAGGACGACGATATCGTCAACGCGCCGCCTCGGTCTTATCAGCCTCCGTCAGTCACGACGTAGCCTTTGCGGATTGGACCATTGGGAATGTTCGAGACATTGTTGGGGGCGCATCGCGGCAAACGTTTCAAGGCTCGCTCGGCCGCCCGCGATGAAAGTACCGACGCCGAACGATTGAAGCCGGTGTTGACGTCGATCGAGACGGCGCTGGCTGCCGCGACGGCAGAATGGTCAGGCCTCAACGGCCGAATTGACGAAGTACTGGCACGCGCGGCTGTCACGCATGGCAATGAGAGCGATGAGTATCTCACGCGCGATGCTTCAGATAGCCGACATCAGGATGCGTTCAACGACGAAATTTCCAATGGCCAGCGACGGTTGGCGCAACTCTCGCAGCACATTGAGCGCCTCAAGTCACTGCGTGCGACGTTCAACCAGCAGTTTCCTGACATATAGCGATACGTCGCGCGTTTCGGAGTGGAGACGGGGCGATGCCCGAATGGCATCGTCAAGATTCTACGCGCTTATACTTTCCCATAGTGTTGGCGTCGCGACAGCGTTACCAACCGCGAGGTAGCCCTTGCAGGAGTGGCCTTGTCGATGCGGTGACTATCGGCCTGTCGCTGGCTGGCGGCGACGCCTTGGCGATAGTTGCTGTAGTCCAACACAGCGAGTGGAAGGAAGGCTGTTCGCAGCATGGGGATCCGGGCCTGATAAACGCGTCGCAGGTGTTGCAAGCGAGGTATCCAGCGCGCGCGCAGCTCATCCGGAATATCGACTCCGAGCAAGGAAAACAGCGAGATCAGCTGCGTTTCGAGTGCATTTCTGGCAAGGGCATCGGGTGTCAGCGAACGCAACAGATCCCAATCGAATCCATCCGACGATTGGATGAGATCGCGCAGATCCAGTAGATGGCGCAGATCAATATTTCCGAGCCAATAGTCATAATCCTGGAATTGATCGTGAATGGTGATGATGAGGACATGAAAGGCCGCGGTTGGGACGTAGGCTGAGCCGGACCCGACAGTCACCAATTCGCAATAACGGCTGGTGTCGCCCATGTCGCGATAGAAGTATGCCGGACCCGGTAGCCCGCCGTGCAAATCGATCATGCCGACATCACGGCTCCGCTTCCAATCTGTGTACCATTTCTGCCCACCGGGCGTCGCTTCCGCGTGCAGTTGATATCCGATGCGCGAAAGCGCATCTGCAGCGGTTTGGGTTTCATCGGGAGAGACCGCGATATCGAGGTCCGCCATCAGTTTCGTGGCGCTTTTTGTCCGAGGGGCCAATGCCAACATGGCGGCCCCCTTCAACAGAATGGGGGTGACGCCGACTTGATTGAGCGATCCAATGGCTTCTTCCAACTGCGCAGCAAGCAGCCTGTTCCGCATTAGGTTGCGTTCAAACAGTTCGCGAACGTACTGGGTTACGTCAGCCGGAATGGAGTCGCTAAACTGTTCCACGAACGGCATCAAAGACGTCGTGGTGAGCGTTTGATTGGCAAGGCCCAGGATCGCCATCCAATCCGGGTCTTTGGGGAGGGAGCCTCTAAGACAATCGCAGAGTGGGATAAGCGCGCGACTATGACGGGTCATTGCAAAGACCAATCAGAATATCTTTGGCATTCGCTGCATCGGCATAGTGAAGCCGAAACGATTTTGCATCGGTCAGCGCTCGCTTGATGGAATGAAAAGCTTCGACACTCAAACGCCCCTCGGGCGAATAGGTTGCGTCGATCCACAGCTTCATGGTTTCGAGCTGGCCAAGCGGCTCCAGTCTGGCAGCCGTTGCGGAGCCTCGCTCGAGAAAGACGATCCAGTTCAATGGAAATTTGCCGGCATACATAGGCTGTTGCGGCTTGAGATATCGCACCTGTTTGCCATCCGCTCGCCGGTGCATTGGAAATCCGGCAAGATCAGGCCGTAGCCTCTCGATGATAGGCCACGAGCCTGATTTTAACGTCGGCACAAACGGCACACCCATTGCCTCGCCATTGGGCGCGATCAGAACGATATCGTCCGACGCATATTGCAGGCCTGCATCCATCAAGTGCATCGTCAGGGTCGATTTTCCGGCGCCCGGCGGCCCGCTAATGAGCAGGCCCCTCCCTCGATGAAGGAGGCAGGCAGCATGGAATGCGACACTCGGCGAGTTTCTTTGAATGATCTGCGCCGTAAGGTGGGCTTTGAACGCAGGGACCAGTTCGTCGGGCTTGCAGCGCAGTACGCAACGCTCGTTATGCAACATGTAGGTGAGGGCACCAACCTGGCAAATTTCATAGGTGTCCTGGACGTCGCCCTCTTGGGATGATGTTTGGTCGAACAATGACGTGAGTTGATCCAATAGCGATTGATTGGCGGCACGAATAAGCACGTTGGACCGGCCGATACGTATAATGCGGCTAAATGCATCACCCAAATCCCAGCTTAGCTCGATCAACCCCAACTCGAGCCAGTTACGCAGTGCACCTTGCACGAAGGATCGCGCCGCTCGCGGCTCAACTCCAGATTCTTCCAGCCCGTCCAGGATCTCTTGCGTCGGCTTTTCTTCGAGCAAGCCGCACCAGATGTAGGCTGCTGTCGGGTTCAGCTCGTATAATTGCTGAGCGGCTTCGCTGAACAGCACGGGCCGATCATCCAGCAGAGCGAACGACACGCTGGAAACTGGCCGAAAACGCAGATCATGAGCGACTTGGTTAACGTCGAATTGGTCCGTGGCGCTCTCGTCGAAAGCTCTCATGCTGCTATTAAACCCTTCAATATCAGGACGGGAATGAGTCATCATTCACTGAAAAGTGTGCTTCGCGCTCTATTTAAATCAGTGCAAATCGGATGGTGAAAATCTTGACATTCTGCATTAAAGAGACATAAATTAAATGCAGAAAAATGCTTGCTGGATTAAATTATATTAAGGTCCATAGACATGACCGATCAGATCAACGATACGCGCAACGATGCCAATTCTCCCATTGATGACGACCGCCGCAAGTTCCTTGCTGCGTGTGGCAAGTTTGCGGTTGTAACGCCTCCGGCGTTAACGGTGTTGTTATCGACGTCGCTCAATTCGGATGCGATTGCCGGCTCTGGTGGCGGTAGCGGAAGCAATCCGGGCAATCCTGGACCAAGGGATTGGGATTTTTGGAAGTGGCTTGAGAACTGGTTCGACAAGCTCTTCTGATATTCCGCTATTTTCGAAGAATCTCTCGGTTGCCTTTCGCTGCGGCTCGTTTGGGTTTCAAGCAATTTATGTTGTGAAGGCACCGCTGGGATTTTGCGCACAAGCCGATGAGGTTTCGAACGGCCCGCCTTGTAAGCGGGCCGTTTGCTTGTGTGTTGCTTGACATCGGAGGGCGTTGGTATTTCGCGCGCGCGTGCGATTGGTTCTTCATCTCAGCAAACCTGTATTCGTGTCACGGCGCATTTGTGCGGCCTGCGTGGAGCAACTTGCCCGCGTGCGCAGGAACCTGCTGAGCAGTCGGACGGTTGAATTGTTTCCAGGCGCCCGGAATTTAAGTGAGACGACATATCGCCATCGCCATCGACGTTACGTGGTTCGGTTGTCGTTGACGGGACGCTCGCGCAAAAATCTCCAATTCGTGAACGGCTTCTGCGGGCGGGTTTGAACCAACCCGACAATGGGTGCGTCTACCGGGGGAGATCGACGATAGCTCAGCAAGAGGCTCGGTATGGCGACGCATCCCACGAGGGCGCGAGATAACGTGTTGTTCAAGTCCTTCAGCACGATTCGCGAGGTTCAGGCGCGGCTCGCTGAACTGGTTGCAACGAAGCCGACGCCTGCAATTCTTGCCACGCAGATTTCGCTCTGGGGCGTGCTTCTGGTCGAGGTGGGGATGATCAGAGAGTGTCTCGAACGAGGCTCTGTTGACAATAGGACAGCGATCGAAGCCGAGTTGGTGTCCGCGCACGACAATGCGTTGTGGCGGACATCTCCGTTACCAGCAATTCAACAAGCGTCGACTTCGACAGTACGATCACGGAGCCTGGGAAAGAAAACCGGCGCGAATTAACCGCGCGAGTAGTCTTTCTCTGTCTTGCGCCGGGCTGGATCAACAATCTCGAATTCGCTCAGCTTGTGCCCTGACTTGAGAGCTGCCACCAGCCAGCGCGGCTGTTTACCCCTTCCGGACCAGGTCTCGGAGGGCAATTGTGGATTAAAATACTTTGGCAGCACCTTCGGATATTTGCGCCGCGGTGCGCGCTCATCGGCTGCATGAGGCGCTGAAGTTTCCAGCACGCCGGCCACATCGACTTGATTCAGTTTTGCCAGGCGGCTCTCAAGTTCGCGTTTTTCCGCGATGATCCGGTCCGACAAAATCTTGGTCAGCTCTTCATGGATGAGCCAGAGCTCATCGAATTGAAGAGAACCAAAATCTGGCAGGATCGGTTTACGCATCGCGGTCTCGCGATCTTGATAGTTGTGGTGACTTCGAACTGAAGCATCGCCTACTTCTGAGGCTGCGGGATCACTCATCGAGCCGATCTCCCGCGTCGTTGCGACGTAGCTGGCTGTTCATCCTCACGAGAAGTCCCCCAACTTCCATCGCCCCGGCCGAATCATCTCCAGTACCGAGGCACATTATGACATTTAAATACAATTACGGTCTCTTATTTAATTTCTACAGCGGACGGTTGGTTTGGTGTGGCGCCGAATGACCTTCAAATTGACCCCATATCGTTAACCAAGACGTGAGAACGATGAGTTCGGCAGTGCCGATTGGCGTAATCTCTGCAATCGACCAGCCGTACGTGGGAGGGCCGTCGTGAGCCGTGATTGGAATCGTATTGAGGCGGAGCTCGAGACCGTCGCGGTGGGTAACCGCAAGGAAGCCCGTGAAGAGCGCCGCGAGGCCGACCGGAAGGTTCCACTGGTGCCCAAGCCGGACACCGACGCCGTCCTCAAGCAAATCGCAGAAGCCTTGCAGCGAAACGACGATTGATTCATTTCCAACAATTCCAACCTGTCCACGCGACTAGTACGCATTCCGGCCGCGCAAAATCTCGAGGGGCGTCTTCATCAGGATCACGAGATCGAGCAGGAAGCTCCAGTTCTCGATGTACCAAAGATCGTACGAAACCCGCTCTTCAACCGCTGCAGACGTGGGAGTCGGTCCTCGGCAGCCCTTTATCTGAGCCCATCCCGTCAGCCCGGGTTTGACCCGTCGCCGGAAGGCGTAATTGCTGACCGCTTGGTCGAACTGATTGTCGTGAGCGACCGCATGAGGTCGCGGACCAACCAACGACATCGTTCCGTCGAGAACATTCAATAGCTGGGGCAGTTCGTCGATACTGGTTCGGCGCAACCACGTACCCAGGCGCGTCACACGCTTGTCCGCGAACTGAGCCTGCACGATCGTGGGGCCCTCTTCGAGCACCGACATCGTACGGAATTTCCGGATCGCGAATCGACGGCCATTGAAGCCGCAACGTTGTTGCCTGAAGAGGACGGGGCCGGGAGAGTCGAGCTTGATGGCGACGGCAACGATTGCCAGCAACGGGAGCAGGGCAAACAGGGCCAGGCCCGAGACGACGACATCGATACCGCGCTTTAGGATGAGATCCGTCGAGGTTAGCGGCCCACGTTGCAATTCGATGCAAATGGCGCTTCCGAATTCACGGATCGGCTGGCGAAGTATTTTCGAAGTGATTCCGGTGGGGACGAAATTCACTGGAATGGGCAGCACGCGCAGCTGCGCAAGAATATCGTTCAGCTCAGGCCAGAAGTTCGGATCTGCGCCTACGACGATCTCCTCGATATCGGAGCTCCGCGTATATTCGATGATCCGCGCGATCGTCTTGTCATGGTTACGGGTCTTGTCCGAAGGGGACAGCACGAAGTGCTGCTCGATCGCAAAGCCAAGGTCTGCCAAAGCGTCAACGATAGCCGGATCGTTCTTTTGGGATTGATCGGTCAGCAGTACCACGTTCCGGCCGGCAAAGCGCCGCTCGGCCAGGCCTCGCCGAATGATGTCCTTCAACATCCAGCGGTTGACAGTAAGAATCGTGAAGCCGATCAGCAGGAAGGAAATGACGATATCGTGCGCAATATGTTGCTCGAGCGCGAAGGTCGAAACGGTCGCTGCAAGGAAAAAGAACACGCCCAACCACGCCAGAAAGGTGGCCCAAAACTGGCTTTTGAAGTTCAGCAAATCAGTCGGCTTATAAAGTTCGCGCAACTTCATCACTGAAACAAAGAGAACCGAAACGAGCACCGCGGGGCCGAGATACTTCCCGAGATCGAAACCGCTGCTGGAGGATTTAAGGCCGAACAGCCACACCGATAGCGCTGCGGCGGAAACGATCGATACGAAGTCCAGAACGATCGCCAGGCGTTCGATCGCATCGTAGCGAATAGGCCATTTGCGGTCGCTCAGGCCGCGAACCGCGACGCGATCTGGAAGCTCCAACCCGATCTGCTGTTTGGCGGGGTTCATTTCAAATTAATTCAGCCGAATAGTATTCTGGGTTAATTTAGAATTAAGCTATTATATTGCTGGATAATTTGCAAGTAGCGCTTAATTTGATTTTATTTAATTGTAAATCTCCTATTTAATTTTCGTTAACCGCTTGCCGCTAGCGTCGAATCCGTTCGGCGTAGGGGGTAGCTTTGATAATCGCGGCCGTACTCCATTTTTTTGCAGGGGCAATCGCGGGTTCGGTTTTCTCCGTTCAGATTCTGCTGGTGATGGTCGCGCTTGTTTTGATCGAGTGCGTAAGCGTCGCCGCCGTTCTGGGGTTGAGCTCAGGCTTTTGGGCGCTGCAGCTGCTGGTCGTGATTCAGCTAGGATATCTCGCTGGTATCTATTTCCGGAGTACGGTGGAGGCGCGGGGATCTGCGGTTGCCAAGCCGCGCGTACAGGCGCGTCATCGCTCTGACCGGGCGACCTGACTGGAAAAGCGATCAGGGCAGTTTGGTTCGCACGACGCTGACATAGCTTGGGTCGATTTCGCTGATCGTTTGCTCCAGGAACATTTTCCCGGCCGCTGAAGCGGTCTTGTAGGCTTGCGCCAACGCAGGCTTGAGAGCCGGATCGTGCGTCAGGATGATCCGGATATCGCGCCGGACAAGCTCCCGGAGTTCTTCGTCGCCTAACCCATTCTTGAGCTGAAGTGCGGTGGCCAGCCGTAGTGGAAACAGAGCGGTCTCATTTGGTGCCGTGTAATATGAGACCTTGATGAGCGCGCCAGGCTGAAAGCCCTGCCATCCATTGCGGTCAGCCGCCGCTGCCAACAAGAGCCAGATATCCCCCCGATGCGGCGAATATCGCAGGGTTTGGAGCATGCTTACGCGCGCTTTTTCTTTCTGGGGATCGTTCGGATCGACCAGAGACGCGCGGTCAGTCCCGATTTGTCCGGCATAGGCAATCGCGCTCTCAGCCCAGAGATCACCGCGGATGAAAGCGAGGGAGGCCGCCTTGAATGCGCGCTCCTGATCCGCTCGCGCGATGGTCCCGGCGGTCGAACCCATCAACGGCTGGTCCCGATTGAGCCGGTAGGCTTCGGCATAAAGAATCCAGATAGCTTGTATCGCGAGGATGATTGCGAGCACGAAAAGGCCGGCGCGCATCATGGCTCGCGCGGAAAATCTGGCATCCATAGGCACACTATCACTCACGTTGGCCATCTTGCGCCCTGGTGTTGTCTTCCATCGACCACTCGTTGCGACGCTTGCCTACGCCGAGGCTCTGCGCAATTGCAACGCCGCAAATGACGCTGGCCATGAGCGATGTTGTCGGGCCGAGGGCCCCGTTGGTCGTGAAGGAAGAGATGAGAAGCGCGACGATGCATCCCGCACCTGTGCTCGCGTAAACATAGTCTCGCCCGCGCGCCAAAGCGCGTTTGAAAAGCAGGGCGGCAGCAAACAGTAAAAGGACGACGCTGACCCACAGGAATGGCCGTCCCATCTCGATCGCAACGATAGCTGCCGTCGAAGCATTGTCGTGCAGGTCGGCTTCGTCGATGTCGCGATAGATAGGGACGAGCGCGTCGAATGTTCCGGCGCCGGCTCCGGTCCATTTCACATCGGACAGCATTCGCTCGATCGACGCAAATTGGCTGGGCTTCGTCAGACTGAGCGTCAGGTCAGTGTCCTTCGCCGGTGCTGTGGCGAGAAGACCAATGATCGCTACGGCCGCCATAGAGGCAAGCCCGATCTGCCCCCAAAGAGCCAGGCGCAGCCGGCGAATGGCGTAAGCGCCAAGTACGATGCCCGCACCAAAGATGGCTGCAAAAACAATCGAATCGGAGCTCGCGAGAATTGCAAAGAGGCAGATGGCACTCGCGGCCAGTGAAGCAGTCAGCGCCAATGGCAGAGGAGATCTTGCATCGCGCGGTTTGCCCTTGCGCGCGCGAAGGTTTTCGAAAGCCTGTACCGCCGAAGCGCATGAAACGATCAACCCGATCATTGCGATATTCGCAACATCAGTGCGGCGGGACAGATGCGCTATGGGAGCAAAATCCATTTCCACAACGATCAATTCAAGCGACGCTGCGACCGCTATGGCTGTCGAGATGGTCAGCAGGGTGGCGGCGCGCTGCCGGTTGATGGCGACAGTGACGCCCAACAACAGGATGGCCACCGCAGTGAGATAGCGGCACAGAGCGAGGACGCTGGCGCCGGTGTCAATGGTGACCGAACCGCTCATCGGGCGCCCGAGAGCTCCAGACGCGGTTGACCACGCGGAATTGGCGAGAGTGCCACCGACAAAAGGAATGACCTGCAACAGGATCCAGATGCAGGGAATGAGCAAGCAGGCCAGAGCGGCTGGCTTCAGAAGCTCGAAAAAGCGGTCGATGTCGGTCGCCGGCTGAGCGACGGCAATCGCGATAATTCCGACCGCCGCGACGGCGGACGCCAACCCGCAAATCAGGACATTCCCAGCCGCAATCAGGGCCGGGATGAGGACGAGCAGGGTACCCAGTGCGCCGAATGCAACAATCATAGGGTGCCACCACAGACCCGATCAAAGCGATCCACCTGATGAGGAAAATAGCCGTTACACGGGCTGTCGCGGAAGGGGGGCACGCCAACTGGAATCATATCGACAAATCACGGGGTTATTTTTAAATTAAATAACAATAATATATAATATAGATTAAATTCGCAACGACAGATTCAATTATGTGCGCGTGAAGGCCCGCGACAGGCGGGCGCGCATTGATTGGGGCTGGAGACCTCAAGGTCTGGAAGCTGGCATTTCCCGGCCGGTGGCCGGGAAATGCTTCTACGACTAGTGCGCGGCTGCGGCTCCGCCGGTGATCGGCGTCGGCGTCGTAATGATCGTGGTCGAGCCGCCATTGATTGCCGACTTCAGGGCATAGCCATTGGTCGCGTAGATGATCGGGTCATTGGCCGTCGCCATGATGGTCCGCAGGAAGTTCAGGAACTTCGTGGTCTCAACAGAAGCGGCGTTCGAAATATAGAGAACGTCCTTGTTCCGCATCTCGAACGTCTGCGCCAGGAAGTACCCCGATGGATCGCGCAGATTGACGATGTAGACGATCGGGATAATCGGCCCTTCGAAATGGGTAATATCGACGCCGAGTTTCTGCGCCACCTCGCGGGTTTCCCCACGATAGAGGAAGACCGAGCCGGGATCGGCTTGCTGGTCCGCCAGACCGCCATGCTTGCCGACGGCCTCCGCGAGGGTGATCCGCCAGGCATCAAACTTGTATTGGCCCTGGTTTCCACCGCTGGCGCCGAACGCCACGAAGGTCTGCGGCTGGCTGAAGACGTAGATCACGTCATTCGGCAGCACGTAGATGTTGTTGGCGGGTTCATAAAGCAGCGCACCAAACGGAACGCTGGCGCGGTGTCCTTGGCGCTCGAGGGTCACCCAGATGTCGTAACCTTGGCTCATCGGGCCGCCGGCGCGGGCGATCGCGTCCAGAATTCGCTCACCCGCGGGGCTGGCCGGAAACCGTCCCGCCGTACGGACGTCACCGAGCACGCTGACCAACGAGGTCTTCTGGTCGACAAGAGAAACTACGACCTGAGGCTCAATGGCGCGGCTCTTCAGGGCGTCCACGATGGCCCGTTGGATTTCCGCCGGCGTGCGGCCCTTGGCCAGAACGGCACCGGCGTAGGGGACGGTAATATTGCCGTTGTTGTCGACGGCCTGGTTCGGAATCGTCACATAGTTGCCGGGGCGAACGCCGGCTTCGGCCGGGATGAACAAGCCACCGGCGGTCGCCTCGAAGATCGTGACGCTGACGGTGTCGCCGATGCCGAAACGGAATGCTTTCGGCGGCGTTCTGTCCGCAAACGCAGAGGAAATCCGGGGTGTATAGCGCCCCAGGATGCTGACGACCTCGGGGGTCAGCTTCACCGGCGCATAGGGTAAGCTTTCAGGCTGTGCCACCTGTGCAGTGCGTACATCCATGCTCTGCGGTCCACTCGCAGGCATGATGGAGCATCCGGCGCCGGACAACGCTGAAATCAGAATCGCGGCCTTCGCCAAGCTGTGCTTAAGTCTGAACAGGAGAGTCCCCCAAGCCTAATCCGGATATGCTCGTAGCATGTTGACATCCTTGGCTGATTCAAACCAGCGAATCACGCCAGGCAAATTAAATAGAGATTCCGGGTGTTGCGGCGACGCCACACTTTTGCCGTCCGGGACGAGGCCTCCCGGACGCTACTAGGAGCATTAAACGGATCGGGCGGGTTATCTAGACGACCGCAGTTACGGCAAAGGCCCCGTCAATCGGCGTAGCCGTACCGCGTGTAGTATTCATTGTGATAATAATCGTTGTGATAGCCGTCGTAGCGCTTCATAGCCTTCATATCCGTCTTGTTGAGGACGGTGCCGATCAAGGTCTCGTAGACATTGGGGGCCGTATGAAGAGCGTGTTGGACTACGTCGATCTTGGTGCGTCCCCATTCGACGACCAGAATGAAACAATCGATCAGCGGTGTCGTTGCACGAACGTCAACAACGGGCGCCAGCGGCGGCAGATCGACGATGACGTAATCGTACATCGTCCGCAGCTTGTCGAACAGCTTCCGGGTCTGCTCGCTGGATAGAATTTCGCTGGTGTGGAAAAGCGGGGTTCGCTTCACGGCCGGCAGGAACTCGAGGTTGGTCTTCTGATCCTTCCAGATCGTTTCTTCCAGCGTACGGGCGCCTGAGATCACTTCAATGAGGCCGGCAGTGGCGGTCGGCGCCAACTCGGCTGACAAAGATGGGTTCTTCAGGTCGCAGTCGACGATAATGACGCGCTTGCCGGCATGGCCGATGAGTTGCGCGAGCGACGCCGAGAGGGTGGACTTTCCTTCGTTCGGCAAAGACGACGTGATGCCGACAATCTTGTTCGACGTCTTGGTCGGATTCAAATCGATCGCCAGCTTGATCGAGCGGATCGACTCGGCAAAACGCGAAAGCGGCATCGTCGTCGCCGCCCAAAAAATTCCGGCCTTTCGGTGGATCGCCCGCGGATTGAAAGTCTGGTCGTGTGACGCGACGCGAGCCGGCGGACCTTTCGGCACGGCGATGTCCTTCACGCGCGGCACCAGCGACAGACAGGGCAAGTGGAGGATCGATTCCACCTGCGATGTCGTGCGGAATACGCGGTCCATGATATCGCGGAGCAACCCGAGACCGCCGCCTATCGCGATCCCTCCGAACAAGCCTAGCGCGAGCACCAGTAGCCCTTTGGGCTTCGTCTTGTTGAGCGGAGGCGAGGCGGGAGACAAAATCCGTGCCTCCGAGATCGGGAACGATTCCTGCTGAATCGAACCCATGTATCGCTGCAGGAAGCTATCGTAGAGGCTGCGATAGCTCTTGGCGCGCGTTTCCAACTCGCGAAGCGTCAGTTCGGCCGAATTGGTTGTCCGCGACTGCGAAACAGCCTGAGCAAGTTGCTTTTCAACCGATTCCTGGCGTTGCTTGGCAACTTCGTAATCGCTTCTGCTCGTTTCCGCGAGACGCCGCACTTCGTCAAGAATTGAGGTGCGGATGTCGCGCATGCGGGTGCGAAGATTGACGACCGCCAGATGGTCACGGCCAAACCGAGCCGACCATTCCGTCTCGCGTCGCGAATATTCGAGGTACTGTTGGCGAAGATTGTTGATGATCGGGTTGCTCAGCGCATCGGAACCCGACGCGTCGAGATTGCCGATCGAGGCGGAGTCCGCCGAATTCGAGCGAAGGATGGATTCGAACCGGTTGAGGCGGGCCAGGTTATCCGCGGTCTGCGCGCGGGCGGCGACCAACCGGCTGTTCAAATCGGTGACCAGTTGATCGTCGATCGGCTTGCCGCCAGTGACGACGATGTTGTTTTCCGATTTATAGACGTTGACGGCGCGTTCCGCGGTCTGGGCTTGTTGTCCGAGTTCCCGCAGCCGATCCTGCAACCACGTCGTTGCCGTGCGATTGGCCTCAAATTTCGAATTCAACTGATCGGAGATGTAGGCGTTGGCAACTGCGTTGGCGATTTCGGCGGCACGTTGCGCGCTATTGGCGTTGAAGCTGATTTCGATGACGTTGCTTGCGCCGACTCGATTCGCCGAGAGCCGTTCGCGGAAAGCATTGACGAGTGCATCTTCCGATGCCGCTTGATCGGTGTCCTGTGGGGGCTGTTGCGGAGCTGGAACGCCGCGGATTCTCTGCCAGAGCGATCGGAACGATCGCTCTGACGATTTGAACGTCGGGTCCTCAGCGAGCTTGAGCTGATTGATAACAGCCAGCGCGATCGTTTTCGATCTCAGGATTTCGAGTTGGGTCTCGATCTGCGTCATATCGATCGGCGCTTCGGCGACGATCGACTGCTGCTGCACGAATTGCGTCTTCGGATTACCGAAAAGGACTTTGACCTTTCCGGTGTATGTCGGGGGCGTGGTCTTCAGGTAAATGACGCTGGCCGACAGCGCGAGAGCCGTCGTGAATAGAATGACCGCATATTGCCGCTTCAGGAAGCCGAACAGGTAGCTGACGAGATCGCCGATGCCACCGCCTTCGGCCTGGTCCTGAGCTAAGCCTCCCTCCAGCAATGCCCGCGCTCTGTCGCTCGGTAGAAAATTGCTATGAAGCATCAGCTAGCCCAATATTTTCGCGAGCGACAGCACTTGCCATCATCGGCTGACGTGCAATGCACAAAATGCTGGCCCAGACCCGGCCGGCGACGACGACATTTAATACCAGAGTCTATAATAAAGAAAGTGGGCGATTAAATTTAACCGGCTAAGATTTAAAATTAATGTAAACGTTTGAACCGTCGGCCGGGCGCGATCGTGTCGGCTACCGCATTGAGTTCTAATCGGTTTTTTTGCCCCCGGCCTCTCGCAGTAACTTCTAACCCGACCGAACGCCATCGAGCGCCCAAAAGTCAGCAAAAGATCGGTTATTGAGTCCGGACCGCAGCTGTTTGTGCTGTTAGCCTCGAGGAGGTGCGAATTCCGGGCGCCTGTGGATAACTACGGGGAACAACACTCCGGCAATTGCGTAAGCCGGCCAAGGGGATGGATCGGGGCACATTTGGTATCTGCCGGCCCGGCCACCATCTTCCCCGTCCTGTTTACGATAGCATTTAAAACGTAATAATTAAATTGACGATAAAATTAAATCCGAGTTAAATCGAAAATACCATTCGGCATGCCTCCGTATGGCGATTTTCGGAAGCCTCTTATGTTGCATCACGCCATAACCGACTGGCCCAACACCGCAAATCCCGGTGTTCGAGGTAATGTATCGCTGGAGACGTCGCCGGCTTATTCCGCGGACGAACTGAGTGTGACCGTGGCGACCTTGCCCCTAGCGGGTGTCGTGCGGCGCCGGGGTGGCGGTCGTGAACTGCGGATCGGCGACGCCGCGACTATTTCAGAGCTTCAGGAACTTGAATGGCTGAGCGACGGCGATATCGCGGCTCATCACGTCGAGCGGTCGCAACTGTACGTTGCGCAGAACGCCGGTCCCGCCAGGCTTGGCGATGCGCCGCCGTCGCTTCGCGGCGATGGGCATCTCGACATTCTCATTACGGAACTGCCAGCGAATGGCACGGTTGTGCTGGCGGATGGCGTCACGCGGTTGGCCGCAGGGCAGGTCATTAGCCCATCGCAGCTATCGACGTTGCTCTTTGTGCCAGCGCGCGCGGCCGCCGGTCAAATCTCGCTATTGCGCTATCGGGCGTTCCGGTCCTCTCAGCAAATCGCGCACGAATCGATCCTGATTGTCGTAGGCCCGGATGTCGCGGTGGCGACGGCAGCTTTGACTGCCCCATCGATCGGCGACTCCGCGATCGAGCCGCTTGCGACGGCTTTGCTGGTTGGCGCCGCCCTTTCATCAATGGGCTTGTCGGCGACTGCCGCTCCTGTCGACCAAGCGGCGACCAAATCCGGCGATATGCCACCGCACAAGGAGCTTAACGCCAACGTTGCGGCAGTTCGGGATAACGATCAGTCCAGGAACACGACGAGCGAACCATCGGTGCAGCCGAAGCTGACTGAGAAGGATGCGGCTTCGCCCGAAACCACGTCTTCGATCGATGGAACTCAGCAGCCCCCGCGCCATATCGGATCAAGCAGTCCGCCTCTTGCAGGGACGTTCCTCAAATTTTCTGCGCAGCAGGGCGATCTGCAGAACTTTACTGCGCCGGCCACACCCCGGCTGACAGTCGTGCAACCCAACAATGAAGGCGGGACCTCCCTGGCCACGCGGCTCGTGCCGTTCTTGTCGAACGTTTCGTCAACTTCAAATTCGCCGACCCAGACGTTCACCGCGCCGCCTACCGGTACGCCCCCGGTTGTTACGATCCCGGCGGCGCCCACGGCGAAGGACGATATCGGCTTCGTTGTCAGGCACGGTGCAATCACGATTTCCACGTCGACTTTGATTGCCAATGACACGAGTGTCAGTGGAGCCGCCTTTACGATTACCGGCGTGAGCGACCCGACCAACGGATCGGTATCGTATGATCCGTTGACGCAGAGCGTGAGCTTTATCCCGACGGCTGGCTACAGCGGGATGAGCAGCTTCAAATATTCTATCACCGATGCGAACGGCATGACCGCATCGGCCAATGTGAGCCTCTATGCCATAGCGGACGAGAGTCTCTTTGGCGCCGGCAGCATCCCGAGCGTGGTGACGGCCAACGATCCGAGCTCCGTCGAACTTGGCGTTCAATTCACGGCAACTGCGGATGGTCTGATCAGCGGACTGCGATTCTACAAGGGGCCGGACAATATCGGCACCCACGTCGCAAATCTTTGGAGTTCGTCGGGAACGTTGCTCGCGACCGCGACATTCACCACCGAAACGGCCTCGGGATGGCAGCAAGTCAATTTCTCGACGCCCGTGCTCATTACGGCCGGATCGACGTACACGGCGTCATATCACACCGACGGCAACTACTCGGCCGACGCAAACTATTTCGCAAGCCCGCTCACTAATGCCGACTTGACGGCCATCGGCAGCGTTTATGCCTATGGGTCGAGCAGCGCGTTTCCGACCAGCACTTTCAACAATGCCAATTATTGGGTGGACGTCGTTTACAGCAAGCTGTTGCCGGCTCCGGTCGTGCAGAACGATGGCGGCCTGCTGGTGGGCGAAAACGGTACGATCGCGATTTCAGATGCGACGCTGCTCGCCAATGACAGCAGCCCCAACAATCTGCCGCTATCGCTCGCCGGCGTGAGCGGCGCAACGAACGGCACCGTGTCTTACGACCCGGTTACCCATCAGATCACGTTTGTGCCCACGGCGGGCTATCAGGGAGCTGCGGGTTTCACCTACTCCGTTACGGATGGTGGAGGCGGCGTCGGCACCGGCACAGTAAATCTGTTAGTCGGCGACCTGTCGACGCAATCGCTCTTCGGTTCGTCTTCAGTGCCGGCTGTTGCGTCTGTGAACGATCCCAATTCGGTCGAGCTCGGCTTCAAGTTCGAGACCACTGCGAATGGCGAAATCACTGGCCTGAAATTCTACAAGGGGCCGGATAACATCGGGACTCACGTCGCCAATCTCTGGAGCTCGACGGGTACGCTGCTAGCGACGGCGACGTTCACCAATGAAACAGCCAGCGGCTGGCAGCAGGTCGATTTCGCAAGCCCTGTCGCTGTGACAGCAGGAACGACCTATGTCGCCTCGTACCATACCGATGGTAATTATTCGGCCGATCCGAATTTCTTTGCGACCGATCACACCAGCGGGATGCTGATTGCGCCGGGAACATCGAGCAGCGGCGGCAACGGTGTTTACGCTTACGGCAATTCAAGTCTGTTTCCCACGAACAGCTACAACTCGACCGGTTACGGTGTCGATGTCCTGTTCAAAGCACAGTTGACATCATAGGAGGATGCCATGCACGTTGAGATCTATACGGACGGCGTAGACGAAATCACCGTGGGCGGCTCTATCGTCCGGGTCGATCTTGTTAGTCTTTCTCCGACGGAGCGCGATGCCAACAACGCGCCCAAAAAAGTATTTCGTCAAAGAGTGATTTTTTCGATCGAGGGTTTCGCTAACTCGGTCGAGGTGATGCAGAACGCATTGCAGGGTTTGGTCGACGCGGGCGTAGTAAAGCGCAACGCGCCGCGAATGGCGGCTGAAGCGCCGCACATCAATCCCGCCAGCGATCGTTCAGACTCGTCCTCGCCCTCGAACCCGCGATCACCCAATGTCTCATCAAACTTCCGCTGAAATCGAACAGAACGATTCGTCCGCTGAGGTGACGGGCGACAACGTCCCTTCGGATAATCCGAACGAGGGAACGTCTACTGCGCTGGAATGCCTCGCGCGAATCGCATCGCATCATGGCCTCGACGTATCGTCGGACCGATTGAGGCACACCTATGCCGTGGGCGACGGGCCGGTTCCCCCGGCGTTGATGTTGCGCATGGCCAAGGAAGTCGGGTTGCGCGCCCGCATCGCCAAGATGGATTGGGCGACGTTATCCGATCTCGGCGAAGCCTATCCGGCCGTTGCGCAGCTCAACAACGGAAACTGGGTTATCGTCACTGCGACGGGCGAGGGACCGGAAGGCGAGCAGCTCGTGCAACTCGTCGATCCGCTGGCCGAACGGCAGAACGAGCCGATTGTCATCGATAAAGAGCGGTTCTGTTCGAACTGGAACGGCGAGGTCTTCCTCGTAAAGCGCAACCACAATCTCCTTGGCGCGCATGGAACGTTTGGATTCCGATGGTTCGTGCCAGAACTGTTGCGCGAATGGCGATTGTTCGCGGACGTCGCCGTGGCGGCGCTCCTGCTCTATGCGCTGGGCCTGATCCTTCCGATTTTTTTCCAGCTCGTAATTGACAAGGTTCTTGTCCACGAGAGCTTTACGACGTTGTACGTGCTCGCCATCGGCGCCACTGCCGCGTTGGTGTTCGATGCGATCTTCAGTTTCCTGCGTCGCTACCTGATGCTCTACGCGACCAACAAGGTCGACATTCGCGTCGCCACAAAGACGTTCGGCCATCTTCTCGGATTGCCGATCGCGTTCTTCGAGCACATCTCGGCCGGTGTGCTGGTGAAGCATATGCAACAAGCCGCGCGCATCCGGGAATTTTTGACCGGCCGGCTTTTCCTGACGATGCTCGATACGGTGTCGCTCTTTGTCTTCATCCCGGTTCTTGCGCTGTACAGCGTGAAGTTGACCTGTGTGGTGTTGGCGTTCACGGCATTGAGCGGTGCGATCGTTGCCATGCTGATGGGGCCGTTCCGGCGCCGTTTGCTGGCTCTTTACGAGGCTGAGGCCGCACGTCAGGCGCTGCTCGTCGAAACCGTTCACGGAATGCGGACGGTCAAGTCCTTGGCGATGGAGCCGCTGCAGGGCCGGTCGTGGGACGATCGTTGCGCGCAGTCGACGTCGATGCGTTTCGGCGTCGAAAAGATATCCGCCGGCGCCCAGTCCGTGACCGGGTTGCTTGAAAAACTGATGACGCTCGGAATCATTGCGCTCGGCGCCCTGGACGTGTTCAGCGGCGAGATGACGATCGGCGCGCTGGTCGCTTTCAACATGCTGGCCAGCCGGGTCTCCGGCCCGCTGGTGCAGATGGTCACGATGGTTCATGAGTACCAGGAAGTGGCGCTCTCGGTAAAAATGCTGGGAGAAGTCATGAACCAGAAGTCGGAGCAGGACGGTACGCGAGAAGGCTTGCGACCCGCCCTGGAAGGCAAGATCGAATTCGAGAACGTGTCCTTCCGCTATGGTCCCGAGGGATCACTGGCGCTGGATGATGTCTCGTTCGCGATCGAGCCCGGCAAGGTGTTTGGCATTGTTGGACGAAGCGGATCCGGCAAGACGACGCTCACGCGGTTGATTTCGGGTCTCTATCCAGCGCAACAAGGGTTGCTGCGTATCGATGGGTACGATGCGCGCGAGCTCGATCTCGCGCATCTGCGCAGAAACCTTGGTCTGGTGCTGCAGGATAACTTCCTGTTCCGCGGCACGGTTCGCGAGAATATCGCTTGCGTCAAGCGGGATGCCACCTTCGCGGAAGTCGTGCAGGCCGCCCAGCTTGCCGGCGCCGACGAGTTCATCGAACGGCTGCCGCGCGGGTTCGACACCATGCTGGAGGAAAATGCCTCCAACCTGTCCGGCGGCCAGAAGCAGCGGCTGGCAATTGCCCGCGCGCTGATCGTGAATCCTCGCATTCTGATCCTCGACGAAGCGACGAGCGCGTTGGACTCCGAAAGCGAGATGATCATTCGCCGCAATCTGCGGCGGATCGCGGCGGGGCGGACGGTGATCATCGTCTCGCATCGACTGTCGATGCTGGCAGATGCCGATGCGACACTGGTGATCGATCGTGGCCGTGTCATCGATATCGACCGGCACGACCGGCTCCTGACCAAATGTTCGATGTATCGCCATCTGTGGAACCAGCAGATGAGGCACGTAGCATGACCGATTCAAACAACAAGCCGGAGCTGCGTGTGATGAGTACGGGCCATCCGGTCTCAAACGATAACAGCCGTCGCAAACGATCGGTCGTCAGAAGTACGCCGCCCTTGAAACCGATTGTCAGTGAATTCCAGTCCGATGCGCTTGAGATCGAGCAGCGAACGCCGCCGCGGATCGCCCGCATGACGCTCTATTGCGTTGTGGCGCTGATTGCCGCAGCGATTGTTTGGGCCTCTGTCTCCCGTGTGGACATGATCGTCACCGCGCAGGGCAAATTGATCACGACGCGGCCGAACCTCGTCGTGCAGCCGCTCGAAACTTCGGTCGTACGCCAAATTCATGTCCGCGTTGGCGATGTGGTCAATCGTGGCGATCCGCTCGCCACCCTCGATCCGACGTTCTCTCAAGCCGATCTCGATCAGCTCCAGATTCGCGTGGCGGCGCTGGACGCAACCATCGAGCGGCTTCGCGCTGAACTGGGCGGCTACGACTATGTGGTCAAGGACAGCGCCAATCCCGATGAGGTGTTGCAGAGCAAGCTGTTTTCCCAACGTCGCACATTCAACCAGGCGCAGCTGAGCAATTTCGATGCGCAGATTGCGAGTGCCCAGGCCAATCTGAAGACCAGCCAAAATGAAGAGACGGTGTTGGTGCAACGCCTCGAGACGATGAAGTCGATCGAATCGATGCGCAGCACGTTGATGGACAAGGAAGTCGGCTCGCGCCTCAATTTCCTGCTTTCCCGTGATGCCCGCCTCGATGTTGAGAGCAATCTGTCGCGGGTAAGAGGCAATCAGGTCGACTACGCGCACCGCGTCGAGAAAGCGACAGCCGATCGGCAGGTATTCCTCGAGGACTTCCGTCGTACGGCCTACCAGGATCTTGTCGAAACACTGGCGAAGCGCAATGGAGCGGCGGAAGATCTGAAGAAAGCAGAACTGCGCCGCAAGCTCATCGTGCTGACGGCGCCGGCCGATGCGATCGTGCTTGAGATCGGCAATCGAACGGTCGGCTCTGTGGCGCGGGAAGCCGAGACGTTATTTGTGCTGGTGCCGCGCGACGACAAGCTCCAGGCGGAGGTCAACGTCGAAGGCCGCGATATCGGTCAGATCGAGGTCGGTCAACCGGTTCGGATCAAGTTCGAAGCGTTTCCGTTCCAGAAGTTCGGGACGGGGTCCGGAACCGTCAGAGTCGTGAGCAACGATGCGTTCACGCCGGATGCCAAGTCTGACGCCGTGCGCAAGACGACCGCTCCTTACTATCGTGTCCTGGTCGACGTGTCGGAGAGCAAGTTGCGCCGCCAGCCCGAACGCATGCAGCTGATGCCCGGCATGGCCGTGACGGCTGAACTGAAGGTCGGAAGCCGGCGGGTGATTTCCTACTTCCTGTATCCGTTGCTACGCGGACTGGACGAGAGCATCCGCGAATACTGATTGCAGGCCGCCTCCACGGTCAGGCCCGCTTGCCGTTGAATACGGCAGGCGGGCGATTGCGTTTGAGGCGGGGCAACGGGATTGGATGACGCGCGTATGGCGGCCGGTGGCGGGCGTAGGTGGCAGCCAAGCCTTAGCCGTGCGTTCCCGAAGAAAGGGAATTCGCTGCAATAGAGGTTGCTGACCAGCGATAGGGACGCGGGGCGGAGCGTCCTGCTCAAGTCGTTGCGGCTGGCCCCGAAGTGTCGCAAGACGCCAGAGATGATCAATATTTGAGGAAGTTATGTTTGTCGGGCAGGGCGCCACTAGCCTTGATGCCGTGGAGCGCACATTATTCAGCCCCGCCCGAAGCGCGTTGCTGCGGATCTGAACAATTGACTGACGGCAACCCTCTCAGGAGGATTGCCGTTCAGCAAATGGATCAGGACAAGCGCTTCAGCTCTTTGGTGAGTGTGTCGGCGACACGGACCTGATCGTCTTCGGTCATCTGCGCATAGAGTGGCAACAAGATACAGCGATCCTGCGCCAGTTCCGACTGTGTCAGGTCGTGTTTGACCTGGTCGCGATACGGCATCTCACGATGCGAGCACATGATGCCGCGCCGTGTCGCGATACCCTGGTCGAGCATGCTTTGCATGACCGTGCGCTGATCGGCTCGATCCGGCAGTCGGACGCAGTAGCTTTGCCAATTGGAACGAGCCCATTCAGGCTCGAACGGCAGCCGCAGGCCCTCAATGTTTCCTAGCAGCTCGGCATAACCGTCTGCCAATTTACGGCGGCGACTGATGATGTCGGGCAGCTTTCCGAGTTGTTTGCGGCCGATAGCTGCTTGCATGTCGGTCATTCGATAGTTGTAGCCGACTTCGAGATAGTCCTCGAAGATGACTTGCGCCGAGCCGTGCCGAACCGTGTCGGGCACGCTCATTCCGTGCTGGCGCAGCAGTTTGAACTTGCGGTCGAACTCTGCGCTCGACGTCGTCAGCATGCCACCTTCGCCGGTGGTAATCACCTTGCGCGGGTGAAACGAGAAACAGGTAATGTGTCCGTGCGCTTTACCGACACGGTCCCACTTGCCATCGATATGAATTTCGCTGCCGGCTGCACAGGCTGCGTCCTCAATCAGGATCAAGCCATGTTGCTCTGCGAGGGTGCGTAATGCCGTCAGGTCGCACGGCATGCCCATCTGATGAACCGCGAGAATGGCACGCGTGCGTGGCGTAATGGCCTCGGCCACCCGGGCCGGATCAATGTTGTAAGTATCGGGATCGACATCCACGAAAACAGGCGTCCCACCGCAGTATTTGATGCAGTTGGCGGTCGCGATAAAGGAATGGCTCGCCGTAATGACTTCATCGCCCGGGCCGATATTCGCGGCAACCAGTGCGAGGTGCAGTGCTGTCGTGCAATTGGAGACGGCCGTTGCGTATGAGGCGCCAACCGTGGCTGCAAATTCCCGCTCGAAAGCGAGAACCTGAGGTCCTTGCGAGACCCAGCCGGATAAGACGGCTTCGCGTGCCGCGTCGGCTTCGTCAGTACCGAGGAATGGCAATGCGATGGGGATCACGAGGCAATAGCCTCCTGCTTGCGGGCCGGCTCAAACAGCGCTCGCTCGCGGCGCCACCACGTCACGAGTTCCTTCAGGCCTTGCTCGAGGCCGATAGTGGAGCGGAATCCCAGCATCTCTTCAGCTTTGGCGGTCGACGCCAAGCGCCGAGGCACTGGATTGACGGAGCGCTCGGGTGCGAACTCCGGCGTCAGGCCACTACGGCCCATCACTGATGTCAACGCTGCGGCGAGCTGGGCGAGGCTAGTCTCGGTGCCGCTGGCAACATTGAAGACCTCGTCGCTGGCCTTGCTTTTCGCACCAAGAATATTCGCGCGCGCGATATCCCGTACGTGGATGAAATCCATCGTCTGCTGGCCGTTGCCGAAGATGATCGGAGCCTGGCCGGCCTCGAGGCGCTCCATCCATCGGATCAGCACTTCCGTGTAGCGCCCATGAATATCCATGCGGTCGCCGTAGACATTGAAATACCTGAAGGCGACGTAGTCCAATCCATGCATGTCGTTGAAGGTGCGAAGCAGGCCTTCGTTGAAGGCCTTGGCTGCGCCATAGAGCGTTCGGTTGTCGTATGGGTTTTGGTGCTCGGTGGTCGGGAACTGGTCGGCCATACCGTAAACCGAGGCGGATGAGGCGGCGATGACCTTTTCGATCTTGTGCTGGACGCACAGTTCCAGCAGGTCGAAAGTCGCCTGAACCATGACTTCCATCGCAAGACGCGGCTCGGCGGCGCAGTGCGTGATGCGCAGAGCAGCCTGATGAAAGACGATGTCGGACGACTTGACTAGCGACGCCATCAATTTGCCGTCGCGTATATCGCCGTTGACCAATCGCACCGGGCCTTTCCCGAGTGATTGCTGTAGATTTTCCGGCCGGCCTCGAATCATGTTGTCGACGGCGACGATCTCGGCGCAGCCTTCGTCGCACAGCAAATCTACGATGTGAGAGCCAATAAATCCGGCACCGCCGGTGACCAGGACTCTTTTTCCCTTCAGGTCGGCCACAGTTCACTCCTATTGCTGGTCAGTCGGCTATGACGTTATCGTCGCGTCATTCTGATTGTTATGCTGCCTTTGCGATCAGGAAGCGTTCCAGTTCGCTGACGACCGACACGATGTGCTCTGGCTTGAGCTCTGCGTAGATCGGGAGTGACAGGAACTGCTTGGCGAGCGATTCCGTGACGGGCAAATCTCCGGTTCGATAGCCGAGATCCGCATAGGCCTTCTGCAGATGCACCGGGACGGGGTAGTGAATTCCGACGCCGATTCCCGCATTCTGGAGTGACTTCAGAGCTTCGTCACGTTGCGCCAAGGTGATTGCGTAAACGTGGTACACGTGGCGGCTATGGTCCGGCGGCGTCGGCCGGCCGCAAGGCAGCTTTGCCAACAGATCGTCGTAGCGGAGCGCGGCTGCGCGACGAGCGTCAGTCCAGGCTTCGATGTAGTTCATCTTCACGTTCAGGATCGCGCCCTGAATGCCATCCATGCGGTAGTTGAAACCAGGGACGACGTGGTTGTATTTGGATTCCTGGCCCCAGTCGCGCAACAGCGAGATCTTCCTGGCGAGATCGGCATTATTGGTCACGACCGCGCCGCCTTCACCGTAGGCGCCTAGGTTCTTGCCGGGATAGAAGCTGAAGCAGCCGAGATCGCCAATCGACCCTGCGCGACGGCCCTTGTATTCAGCGCCGTGGGCCTGGGCTGCGTCTTCGATCACAATCAGGCCATGACGTTTCGCGATCGCCATGATCGCGTCCATGTCGGCCATGAGGCCATGCAGATGGACGGGAAGAATGGCCTTCGTCCGCGGCGTGATCGCCGCTTCGATCGCCGCCGGGTTCATGGTCCATGTCTTGGGATCGACATCGACGAACACGGGCTTGGCGCCGCTGTACAAAATGGCGGCTGTCGTCGCCACGAACGTCATCGATACCGTAATGACTTCGTCGCCTGGCCCTATGCCGGCGGCCAGCAAGGCGAGGTGCAGCGCTGACGTTCCACTGTTGACCGCCAGGCAATGTTCGACGCTGCTGTAAGACGCAAATCGCTTCTCAAAGGCCGCAACCTCCGGCCCCTGGACGAACTGGGTGCTCTCGATCGCGCGCAGCACTGCGGCATCGATTTCCGGCTTCATTTGCTGATACTGGGCTTTCAAGTCGAGGAAAGGGATCAAGGATTTAATCCTAGCTAAAATGACCGTTGAGGATGGCGGGTTTATTTAATTATCGGCAGTGAAATTAAATCATAAATATATAAATAAACAAATCAAATAAATCAGGCAAGGCGCCCAGCCGCCGAAATCCGTGTAGTGCGGTTAATTCCAGGCACTTTTCCGAAGGTCAGCCCCGTTTCGCTGTGCGGTTGGCGGAAGATCTGACCGAGCGCGCCGGAACGCCAGCGACGACATCCCCGGGGGCGACATTCCGCGTGACGACCGCGCCGGCTCCGACAGTCGCGCCTTCACCAATCGAAATTCCGCACAGAATCGTGGCGTTCGAGCCGATCGATGCCCTGCGGCCAACACGCGTAACCTCGACCGACCAATCGCTCGGTCCCTGCGGGCGGCCGTCTTCAGTGGTCGCCCTTGGGAACTTGTCGTTGGTGAACATGACACCGTGGCCGATGAAAACCTCGTCCTCGATCGTCACGCCTTCACAAATGAAGGTATGAGACGAAATCTTGCAGCGCGCGCCAATCTTCGCTCCAACCTGAATCTCGACGAATGTGCCGATCCGGGATTCGTCGCCGACAGCGCAGCCATAAAGATTGACCAGATCCGGATGGAAGATCTTGACGTCCTGTCCCAGCTTCACGTCTTTACCGATCGGCATCGAATGTCCTCTTTGGTTGATTGGATCTAACTTAATCTTATACGAACGAATCCGACAATTCCTCGGGCCACCAGTTTCAGCTGTTCGAGAAGCTTATGGTTAGTGGCGAACAACGCCACGATCCACCCGACGGCGGCAAACGTGCTGGCGGAGATCAGTTCGACGATCGGGCCGGCATGAACGTATGTCGTCAATCCGACGCTCAGCAGGACAGCGAGCGAGGTGATGAGTGCAACGGCGCTGCTCTTGAAGACGGCCCTTGCCAGATCGCCGGGGCTGATCCCGAGCCGCTTGCCGATGAAGTAAAGTGCGACGGCTGCCTGGAACGGAAATGTAATGAGTGCGGATGCTGCGACAGCGACAGCGCCGTAATGCGATGCGAGCAGGACGACAATGAACGAAGGAGGCAACGAAATCAGCGATGAAATGACGGTATCCTGAATGCGCCCGACGCCTACCAGCACGGGATAGGTCAAGGAAGCCGCGACCAGCGAAACCGAGGCTATGCTCAGCAATTGCACCAGAGGAACAATTTCGATCCAGGTCGGTCCCAGCCACAACAGGATGATCGTGTGCGACATGATCGCCAGAAAGATCAGGAAGGGCCATTGCAGCACGCTCAGTAATTCGATCGCCGAAAGAAACGTGTCCTTCAGCTTTACGCCGCTCCGGGTTTGCGCGAATACCGCAGGCATGATGATCGGGTTCAAGACCTGGAAAACCAGCCTGTCGAAAACCTGCGTGATGCTGACGGCACGCGTGTAGAGGCCGACCGCGGAGAAATCCAGCATACGCCCGAGAAAAAGCTGGGGCGACCACTGATAAAGCACATTGATGATGACGACGGCGCCGGAGTAAGCGCCGAATTCGAGGACCTCACGATAGCCTTCGAGGCTAGGCTTCAGCGTTCGAAAGCTGCCGACATGCATCAGGAGCAGGATGGTTAACACCACCGTTCCGATCAGCATACCGTAGATCGGGGCCATGTAGCTGTACCCGATCGCCGCGAGGGCTATCGAGCTCAAAGAGTTGGCAATGTTCGAGATGATGTTGCATCGGCCCAGCGTTCCGAACGCCATCTCTCGACGTAACAGCGCGGTGAGCACGACAGATATGGGAACGAGCAGGAAGTTGACTGCGCAAACGGCCAAACCGAGGCGCAACCCTTCTTGCGAGAAGAAATGGGCGGCGACGCCGCGCAGCGACAGCAGAAGAACGGCCACGAAGGCAGAGGTCAGGAACGTTACGGTGAATGCCGTGCGGATGTTGCGTTCCGAGAGATTGTCCTTCTGGATGATGTAGTTGGCGCCGCCGAATTCGTGGAAGTAAGAAGCGGCGATGGTGGTTATCGCGTTAACCAGTGCAAATATGCCGAACTCTTCGGGGGTGAGGAGTCGCGCCAGGATTGCCGTGGCAAACACAAAGAAGATGAAGCTGCCGTACTTCTCCAGGGCAGAGAAAAAGATCGCCTTATGGATATCGTTCATCGGTCAGCTTGTATGGTTGGTGCCGGTTTGGAACGAGAGGATATCGCTCTGACGCAAACGGCAGCATTACGGTTCAAATGAGGGAACAACAGCAATTACGGTCGGCCGCGTGAGCTTGGAATTGCCATTTACTATTCTCCGCAAGCCTTGGCTCGAAGCGCTTACGGACATTGCTTTTAACATGGGGATGAATTTAAAATCGAAAAATTCACAACAGTATGAATTTTCGTAATTTGACGACGATCCTGTCATTTGAAAAGCGTTCGATGAAAATATTGTACAGTGCCGTTCGGCCAGCGCGAGCGTTGGGTCTCGTCGCATGAGGATACTCGTCTACCCGCACACCATGGAAATCGGTGGATCGCAGCTCAACGCCGTGCAATTGGCCGGTGCGGTTCGCGACATGGGACATGAGGTCATCGTGCTGTCCGAGCAAGGACCGATGGTCGAACTTGTCCGCAAGCTCGGTCTTGAGCACATCGAAATTCCCTTCATTCGGGGTTTTCCATCGGCTTACGTCTGCGGCAAGCTGACGTCGCTCGTACGCGAGCGGAACATTGACGTGGTGCACGGCTACGAATGGTCGACGGTCATTGAGGGTTTCTTCGGGCCCGCTCTGCGTCATCGCACGCCCCTGGTCGGCACCGTTATGTCAATGTCGGTGGTTTGGTTCTTTCCGCGGACGGTGCCGCTGATCGTCGGTACGGAGGAGATCCGGGAGGATGCTATTGCAGCGGGTCATCGTCGCGTGACCTTGCTTGAGCCTCCGGTGGACACGGATTACGACGATCCGGCCCTTGTGGACGGTCGCTCGTTTCGAAATCAGCATGGCATCGCCGACGATGAAGTTCTGGTGGTCGTCGTTTCTCGGCTGGCTTCAGTGCTCAAGCTTGAGGGCTTATTGCTGGCTTGTGACGCGGTCGGCGGTCTCGTTCAGGCCGGTCATCGCGTCCGACTCGTCATTGTCGGCGGAGGACCGGAGCGTGATCGGGTTGCGGCACAGGCGGCGAAGGCAAATTCCGCTGCGGGCAGGGATGTTGTATCTCTCGCAGGCGAAATGGCGGACCCTCGGCCGGCCTATGCGGGAGCTGATGTTGTCATTGGCATGGGTGGGTCGGCGCTCCGTGGGTTGGCTTTTGCAAAGCCTCTCGTGGTTATCGGTGAAGACGGCTTCAGCGAGTTGCTCACGCCCGAAACGCTTCCGACCTTCTTGAAGCAGGGCTGGTACGGCCGTGGGCCCGGCTCGCGCGGCGTTGGAGCGCAAGCCCTCCAGCTTGCGTTGGAACGGTTGATTCAATCTCCCGGGTTGCGGCGCGAACTCAGCGAATCGGCGCGTCAACTCGTGCTCGATAGATTTAGCTTGCGCCGCGCAGCACAGTTGCAGGAACGGGAATATTTCTCTGCCATAGAGGAGCCATCACCGCCGTTTGTCCGATTCAAGGATACGGTCTGCACGGCCGGAGGTTTGAGTGCGCGACTTCTGCGACGGAAATATCTATCGCTGATCGGTGAAACGCGGCCGTCATTCTCAGGGCAGTAAAGACACCGTAAGAGCATTCAGGGGGAGTGGCGACCGGGACTCGGGTCTCTGTCCGATTTCGGACTACCCCAGACGACTGCTTCGTGTCAGTGCGCGTACTGAAGAGCCGTCCATTGGAATTCTTTACGGCAAATACGATAGCGCCGAAGTCGTTTTAGCGACTTCAGCGCATCCATGTTCTGCCTGTTCGGCGTCGCTGGCGGCGCCGTGATCAGTCTGCCAACGCCGGCTCGTCATGATTGATACGGACAGGTTTCCCCTGCGCGGCGATTGATCGCGAAGCGGCTTCCAGGATCTCAATGGTATGAAGGCCGGAAGTGCCGCTTGAAATCGGGGTGCAGCCGGTGCGGATGCAATCGACGAAGTGAGCGATTTCCGTGCTGAGTGCTTCACGAGTCGGAATATGAGGCGCCCACATATCGCCAGCGCGATATCCGATTTTCAACTGGTGCGCTCGCTCGGGCGTATCGCTCACCGTGATTCCGCGATCGTAAATCTTGATCTTATCAACGGGCTCGAGATCGTCATACGCGATCATCTTGCGGCTGCCGCCAATGAAGATTTGCCGCACCTTCACCGGCGAAAGCCAGTTGACGCTGATGTGTGCGACGCAGCTGCTTCCAAAGAACAACGTGATATGCGCCATATTCTCGGGCATGTCGGCAACGTGGCTGACGCCGGTCGCGGAAACGGCCGTTGGCTTTTCATTCAGGATGTGAAGGATGATCGAGATGTCATGGACGGCCAGGTCCCAGATCACGTTCACGTCGTTCTGGAAGAGTCCGAGGCTCGCACGGTTGCTGTTGTAGTAGAAAACATCGCCGAGGACGTTCTCGGAGATCAGCTGCTGGATTTTCTGCACTGCCGGCGTGTACAGAAACGTGTGATCTACCATCAGGACCAGATTGCGGCGTTTGGCTTCGTCGATGAGCTGGCGAACTTGCTTGGATGTCGGCGCCAACGGCTTTTCGACGAGCACATGCTTACCGGCGCGTAGTGCAGCAAGGGCCAGATCGTAATGCGTACGAGTGGGTGTCGCGACGGCTATGGCCTCAACGGCAGGATCGTTAAGGAGATCCTGGAAGTCCGTGGTTGTTCCCACCGTCGGATTGTGCCGTTGGCAAGTTGCGAGCCGGCCAGCATCGAAGTCACATACGCGGATGACCTTGGCGGTTTCGGACGAGGCAAAGTTGCGAACCAGGTTGGGTCCCCAATAGCCGTACCCAACCACACCGACTCCCACGGGCAGATGTTGCATTTTAAACCTTCATGCTGACGCTGCGGAACGAACTGGCTCGGACCAGTCGAGTAATCACGCTGTTTGGATTATATTCGATTTTATTTATTGGCAATTAAATATTTTGATTTTGGAATATTGTGGTTTATAAATTAAGGGAAGCTCGGCATGCGTGCACAGCCATCCAGTCGCTATTAGATTAACTATATCAATTGGTTAAAGGTAATCTTTGGATTTTCTGTGTTATTTTCAGTAATTAATATTCAATCGTCTGTCGATTTCAGCTGATCCGAAATTAAATCGAGCAACCGGCGAGATTCGCGAAATTGCGCGATTGAACGTTCGCCAAGGGGTGAACGACGTACAAGAGTTGCAGTCCCAATGATGCCCGAGAGGAAAGCGATGCTCTCTGCTGATGCCAAGGCTCTGGCGAAAAGATCGGTCTTTCTGCATCGGACTTACAAGATGTTGAGAGATGCGCGGAATATTCCTGCCGGAAAGTTCCTGCAACCGGGCAAAGTCCACGCCGTCTACAAGGTTCTTCCAAATACCATGCTGCCGATGCCACGGCTGTTCGACGCCTACGATGCCGTGGCGGCCATCGATGCCGAAGGTCTCGCCGGGGACGTGGCCGAGTGCGGCGTATGGAACGGAGGTTGCGTGGGCTTGATGGCTCTCTCGCATCTGAAAAATGCTGGACCGCGTCGGCGCTTTCATCTGTTCGATTCATTCGAGGGACTTCCTCAGCCCACTTCACACGACAAAGAAGTCGTTGAAGGTTTCAACGCCGAGAACCACTCCGTCAGTTCGGACGACGATCTCGTTGCGATCGGCGCGTGCGCTGGCATTTCGCAGCCCGCTGTAGAACGGTTTCTCGTCGAGCAATTGGAGTTGCCGCGCGAACAGTTCATTTTTCATGTGGGATGGTTCGAGGAAACGGTTCCTCGCGCCGTAACTTCGATCGATAAGATCGCGCTGCTTCGTGTTGATGGAGATTGGTACAGTTCCACCAAGGTTTGCTTTGACCATCTGTATGACAAGGTCGTGCCGAATGGCTTCATCATCATCGACGACTATGGAACATTCTCCGGCTGCCGAAAGGCGGTCGACGATTTCCTGAACAGCAGGGGTATTCGTCCGGAAATCCATCATTCGGATCAGGATTGCATCTACTTCCGCAAGCCGTAACTCCGCGCCCAGTGATGATGTTATCCGATATCGGCTACAAGCCCAGCTGAAGCACGGTCACTTGTCCGTCTCGGACGCCGGCGACATTCGGTCGTCCGCTCCAGATGACATCCGATTATTTGAAATGGCGATGTTGTCTCATCGCAAGAAGGCAGCGCTCCTTGAGCGAAACGCGGATGCCGATACACAGCGAGGCAAAAAGCCAAACGGCATTCCAGAAATAGACGGTCATCGAGATGAAGAAGAGGATCGTTGTCATGAGGGAGAAGGCGGTCGACATCCGATCCAGGAATGGGTCGCTGCGGCGGACCTTTGCCTGGCCTCGAAACGGGACGACGGCGGCCAGTCCAGTCAGAAAGAGGGTGACGATCATCGGCACGCCATAAACGATGGCTTTGGCCAGCCAGAGGCTGTCGACCGACGAGTCCAGGATGGCATTTCCGGTAGGACTGGTCCCAACTCCAAGCCAGAAATTATTGCTGATCTGATCAATCGCTGCGTTCCAGATCAACAATCGGTAATAGGATGTTTGAGGGTCGAGCGTGAGATTCCGGAACAGCCAGCTCAATGGATTGTCCGAGAGAACGAAAAGTGCAGCGACACCGAAAAGTATCGTGAAGATCAAAAGCTTCCAACGCCAGCGGGCGCCACGCATCATGGCGTCATAACAATAGATCGCGATCGTTGCAGCGAGTGCCAGGAGTGGCGCCGATGACAGCGCGATTACGCAACCGACAGCGCTTACCAGTGCGTAAAACAGGCGGCTCGTTGCGTCCTCGTGCGCATAAAGGTGGATGGGAATCAGAATCGCGCAGAACGATCCGAACAGGATCGGATGATCGAACGTCGATGCAGCCCGGAGGCTGTCCATGCCGAGGATCAGGCGATGAAAGTGTGGGTCGGAGGAGACGACGATTTGCTCGTCGACCGGAAAAATCGACGCCACAAATTCGTGGATCAGGAAGTGCTGGGTGATGATATCGAGAAGGCCCATGCCCACCACGAAGAGCGTGACGACCTTGAGAGCCCTCGCAAGATCGCGAATGGAGTCATTTGTAAAAAAGTAAGCCCGGCCAATGATGTAACTTCCAAAGAATTCGAGAGTTTGCGAAACCGAGGATGTTAACGTCTTGGAACCCGAGACGATCAGAGGCATGAACAGCAGCAGTAGTGCGGTGACCAGGGCGAACAGGTCTGATGCCATCAATTGGCGAGGCTGCCTCCTGTCCCCCGACAGCATCTTTGCGATTGCGGGACCGGTGAGAAGGAGAAGGAGGATCTTGATCGGCGTTAGCTTGATATCGCCTATGAATAGTGCTGCGCTATAGGGAAGAACAACCGCTAAGCAGATGATATGAGGCAGCGGGCTTTTGCTATGGGCGGACCCCCGAGCCTTATCCGGCTGTCCGGTGCGCGGAAACGGCATTTGGCGCTGTGGTGGGAGGAATACCCGCGGCATGATCCTATCCGCCGAAGCGGCCAAATTATTCAGCTATTTCTAGTCTGCTCGTCTAAATAATCAAACTGAGATTCTCATCCAAGGAAGACCAATCCAGAAATTGCAGCCAGACGGAAGCGGCAGGTGCGAAAACAAGCCTTCATCATTAATTTTCACGGTATTGGCGAAGCGTCTCGGCCTTATGAGGCCGGAGAGCGGCCGTTCTGGATCAGCCGGCACGAGTTCCTGAACGTTCTTGATCTGGTTCGATCGAACTCGGACGTCGTCGATTTCAAACTCACTTTCGATGACGGCAATAGCTCCGATTATGAGATCGCTGCGCAGGAGCTCCGGAAGCGGAGCCTGGAGGCGAGCTTCTTCGTATTGGCGGGAAAATTCCAACAGCCGGGCTATTTGACGCAGACGCAGGTACGCGAACTTGCCGGGGAGGGATTTCAGATCGGCTCTCATGGACTGAACCATGTCGACTGGACAGGGGCTGACGATCGCGAACTTGCCGATGAGTTGTCGGGATCGAAATCGATCCTCGAGGAGGTTGTCGGGCGTCCCGTGGCGTCCGCCGCAATCCCATTTGGGCTGTATGACCGTCGGGTGCTCAACGCTTTGAGACGTGCCGGGTATCGGGATGTCTATTCGAGCGACGGCAGTGCTCGCCTGTCGAAGGCGTGGCCAACGCCGCGCTATTCGGTGCAAGGCGGCTTAGATGCTGGGCGTTTGGTTGAGACGGTCCGGCATGGGAGGCTCTTCGATCGGTTGAACAATGAACTGCGATTGCGGGTCAAAGCATCGCTCTCAAGGTCGATCGTGCGACGCATGAAGCAGCTTGGGCGCTGATCGCAATTCGTTGTAACGACGGTTCTGTCCGTCGTCGGCCTGTGGCGAGTGCCGTTGGCCTAGACAAGGGCTTCGAGCGGCGTCCGATTTCGTTCGGGCGTTGCGCCCGACATATGATCCAATATTTGCTGGCGCCGTCGCTTCGCAACGTCGGTCCATTGAAAGGCGTCGGCATGCTCGCGAGCGGCGTCGGCCATCGCCTGTCGTTTTGAGCGATCTTCCGCCATCATCTGAAGCGCGGAGATCCAGCCCTTGTCGTCGTATGGATCGAGGACAAAACCCTCGCGGTCATGGCGGGTAATGCGTCCCGCGCCCATCGGCGTTGTAATTGCGGGCAGGCCGCATCCTGCCGCTTCGTAGGTGACCTGGGGGCCGCCTTCTTCCAGCGTCGGAAAGGCGAAGACGTCGGCCGAGCGGTAGAGGCCCCCAACGTCAGAAACGTAGTCCATGACCTGAACATCGTCTCGTGCGAGCAGCGAACCCCATTTCTCCCGAATGCAAGGTTCGATGGCACCGGCAAAGACCAATCGGCCACGGACCTTGCTGCGCGCCCAGTAGTCCAGGAGAAGGTGCGCGCCTTTCCTGGTGCAGATCGTTCCGGCAAAGACGACCGTCAATCCATCGTCGGGTGGAAGCAATTTGCTGTCGCCTTTGAAGCGAGCGGGATCCCAGCCGTAGCTTGCGGGAAGGAGCTTGTGTCGCTCAACGCCATGCTCGAGAAGTGAGCTTTCCACGCAAGCGTTCGGGCAGAACACCTGATCGACGGCCTGCAATACCCGTTGCTCGTTTTCGACAGAACGATCGTCGATGCTGTGGAGGGGAGGCAGTCCTGTACGCTTATATGCCTCATCCAGGATGATTTTGGCGGTCCCTCTGTGGCAATTGATCATTTCGCGAAACACCGTGACGCCGGCGTCCCGCAAAGCTCTCACCGTTGCCAATGAGGTGTCCGGCCAGACGTAGGCGCAGGCTGAACCGTTCCGGCGCAATCGCATCTCATCGAGAAAATCGCTCTCGGTTTTGCGATCGCCGTATGCATTGATCAATCGATAGGGCACGCGCTTTAACCAGAACGGAAGCGCCTCGTGGACCTGCGCTGGTGCTATGCTGAAGCCGCGAGTGCGCGGCACGAAGACGGTCACAGATAGCTCAGGCCCATGCATCGAGCGAGCGAGCATGCCACATGTGTAGCTTGGCCCGCGTCCAGTGAGCGGTGCCGGCAGCAGGACATTCAGGCTTGCCGTCAAGGACAGTTTCTCCAATGCTGAGTTCGGCGGTTGCATCCGGGGGGCGCTTTATCGGTCCGAGCTTCGCGATTGTAACCGACGCCGCCATTGCCTGCAGGATCTCAGCCTCGAGTCAACGGGATCTCGGTTCGCTACCGGACTCCACGAATTTGCGCAGGGTTGAGATCAAGGCCGGAGAAGCCGTCGAACTAATGGGTTCGACGGTATCTCCACTCCTGAATTGGCTCAACTTCTGGAACAATTCCTCTTTGTCGCTGGCCACCAGCACATGACCCTGGCTTCCGAAATATTTCGCTGTCGCGATTTGATGGTCGTTCCGATGCTCGCCCTGGTCGGCGCGTCGCGGCATCACGATGATGCGCTTGCCGAATTCAAGTGCCGTGATGATAGAACCCATGCCGGCGTGGCTCACGATGACGCGCGCCTGATGCATGTGATCGCGGAAATCCTGCGCGGACATGAACGGCACGCTCTTGATGAACTTCGGGCGATAGGTCGACGGACCGGCCTGAGCGACGACAGTTCTTGAGGTGTCGGTGCCGGCCCATTCGTCGACCGCGGAGATCAGGCGGTCAAAATGCATTTGCGTGCCGACGGTCACGAAGATCATATTACCGATCCTTCGTAATGCGGTCCCTCGGGTTTGGCGAGGTGAGGCCATTGAGTCAGCCAGAGATCGGCATGGCGGCCGATCTTGGCACCGGACAGAGACAGCTTCTCGACGTTGGCAATGCTGTCCAGCCAAATGGTTCTGGCTTTGAAAAGCCGGCCCAGTCGGAGCGCGAAGTAGCCTGGCGCTGCTCCGGTGGAGACGACGATGTCCGGTCTCTCGGTCCAGACGATGGCTGCGAGCTGGATTGCCGTCCGGATCAACCCCAATTTGGTCGAAAGGCTGGAGTCGCTGACGGTCAGGAATTTGTGGCCCTGAACCTGCGATCGGTAGGACGCGTGCGTCGAAACATAGGTTACGTCGCACCCCTGAAAGGCGCTCGCGACGCGTAACAATTGCACCCAATGACCCCCGCCGGAGGCGACGGCGAGCAGCTTCGGGGCTCTGCGGCGCGAATTGGCACCCGATCCCGCGGCCGATTGGGCAGACAATAAATGGGCCATTTCCACGTTCAAATCGTCGCTATTGGAAATGTCCGGATTATAATCGCATTTAAAATTTAAAATCAACGCTCCATTTAAATGGATTAAAATAAGTTTAATAAATTAACTGGCGGACCGTGAGCTCTGGTCGTGGTGCCACTGAAAAGCCTTGCGGCGCAGAGCGGCATGGGCGCGAAAACGGGCGACAGCGTTAACCCAAAGGTAGATCGATAGACCGAGCCAATGTCGCGGGTTGGCGGCGAGCCCCAGCAGGGTTTGGTGGTTCGCGCTGTCTGAGTTCCGGAAAATGCCAGGGAAACGGCGTTGCAGCTCCTTGGTGCCGTAATAGGTGCGGGTTCTGACCTGGGTGAGATGCCGGACGGTCCGGGGAGCATAGACAGTTGAGGTGAGTGAACGGATGGTTTCGCGTTCGCTGGGAGCGAATTGGAGTCGGACATACGTGTCATCGGCGACGACATCGGGAAACGCCCCGAAGCGGGCGCGGCCTTGTTCCGACAACGCGTAAACGCCGGAGCCGCCAACGCCCTGCCGTGCCGATGGCAGCCGGGCCCGGAGGGCATAGTAGGCCCGAACCGGCCATGAGCATCCGTTCAAATCGAATGCCGGCGTTGGGGCCGCAAGCAGGACCCCGTTCTGCAGGCGCTCTGAGATAGCCCGGACGGTGTCGATGGTGATCGTAACGTCAGCATCCAGGTAGATTCTCGGAAAAGATCGGGCGGCCTGGTCGCCGAGATTCAGTGCCGCGATTTTGCTTGCGGTACTCGTTTCGAGAACCCTGACGGTTGGTGAGAACTTGCTTGCGACCGATGCCGTATCGTCACTGCATCCATTGCAGACGACGATAACATCAAGCTCATCCTGATCGGCTCCCCGCAGCACCGATCCGAGTGTCCTCGCGATGACCGAACCTTCGTTATGCGCCGGAATAATGATCGATATCATGCAAGCAATAGCGTTCCCAATGACGCTGACGTGTCGGCAGCAGGAGAGGATATTACTGCTGAGCGTTTCCCGCCGACCGTTTCAAGTCAGCCGGATCATGCAAGGAATTTCGCTTGAAATAGAAGCGCTTTGCAATCGACAGATTGGCGTTTTTGACGATGTCGGCCAGGATTGCGATCGGGAGGCCGACAAGCGGGGCATACCAAAATCCCACTGCTCGCAACAATGCCGCCGTTGTCGATTGCGGCTGCATCCACGTGCACGGCTCTGTCAAATCGGCTTTATATTCTTGAGCGGCCAGCGTGTAAGGCGACAAATCAAGATAGAGCGTATCGACGAAGTCACGTGAGTTCTCGATCTGACGCTTGGCGGCGAATTTAACCCACGGCTTAAAGACCTGGGAATGGATGAAGTACGGTGGCCCGTGCAAGATGTTCTGAAAGCGTTCGGCGCAGGTGTAGCCGGAAAGCCCGAAGTACTGGACGATGCCGGACCCGCGTTTGAGAATTTTCAATTCGATGTCGGAAAATTCGGCACTCGAAAGCAGCGCAGTCAAGACGTCCTGATCGCCGAACATGTGCATCGGACGATCTTCGGTCGAAAGCCTCTGTGCCTGTTTGTAGACGTCGCTCTCCAGCAATTCCTGCCACCGCGTGAGCAAAGGCAGGTGCGATCGTGTGACGCGCATGACGCCGGTATTGATTGTGAAGGGAAGCTGACGACCGAACTTGAATCCCCAGGCGCGTGCGCGCCAGGCATTCGCGTCGGAATAATTGCCCCAGAGCGCTTCTTCCGTGGCCACGAGGACTCGCGGGTCCAGGCCGGCGAACTCATGTCGAAAATCACGCGTGACGATGATGTCGGAATCGATCCACAGCACATCATCGTGTCCTGCATGGAGGAGCGTTGAGATTGCCTCCGGTTTCACATTCCAACCGGTCGAACGGGCAAGCGGCGTGGAGTTCAGTGTAACGAGCGGCAGTCGCTTCAGGAATTCAAGAAAACTGGCGTCAGCAGCAGGGAAAAATAGCTGAACAGGAAGATCCGGGCAGTATTTGGCAAGGCTTAAAAGTAAAAGCTTCAGAGGCGCTGAGAAAGACGCACGATCTTCTGTTATGCATACGATCATTTCTTTGCGCTCGAAATACTGGCTATATTATGGGACGAGAAATATACCTCGCACTAATCAAAGACAAGAATGTTCGGTCCCGTGTCGAGATTATCGCCTGCTATTACTAACGTCCGACCGATCGCCGCGAACGTTGGGCGGCCTGGGTTCATGCTGAAGCGACGCGGCGTCATTTCGATTGAAGTTAATTGTGCGGACAATGGTGATGTCATCGTTCGTTAAGTTCTGTCTTGCTGCGGGAACCGGAGCTGCCGTGGTCGGCTGGCTGCTGATTGCGGGTCCGATCGATTGGAAGGGCAGATCCTGGCTGCTGTCGCATGCGGGCTTGAGCCATGCGCGAGAGACCGCGCCGGCGTTGTCTCCGGCGGCCGGCGAAGAGTTCGCACTGGCAGCCTACGCGAGGCCGTCGTTCCCAGGCTTGCTGGATGGATATGCGGTCCGTCCGAGTTGGTCGGTGGCAGGTGTTGATTACGACGTGGGGGTGCCGAGCGGA
>MKVX01000007.1 GCA_001899255.1 Rhizobiales bacterium 62-47 | reverse complement strand
TGCCGGGCCACATGAACGTGCTCTTGGCGGAAGCCAACGTTCCCTACGACGAGGTGTTCGAACTCGAGGACATCAACTCGGAGTTCGCCCAGGCCGACGTCGCCTTCGTGATCGGCGCCAACGACGTCACCAACCCGGCGGCGGAGGAGGACAAGACCTCGCCGATCTACGGCATGCCGGTGCTGCAGGTGTGGAAGGCCGGCACGGTGATGTTCATCAAGCGCTCGCTGGCGTCGGGCTATGCCGGCATCGACAACCCGCTGTTCTACCGCGACAACACCATGATGCTGCTCGGCGACGCCAAGAAGATGACCGAGAACATCGTCAAGGGCATGTAGGCGCACCCCGCGCCGGCCAAGCACACCGCGCGGCGCAGCGCCGACACCAACACAACACCCGACGGCCGGCCCGGATACCCGCGCCGGCCGTTCTGTCTTACGAACGCAGCCAGATCACGTCGCACTGGTGGTCAATGCGGTTCAACTGTTCGGTGTCGAGCGGAAGGGCTTCGTTGCCTTGCAGACGGAACGGTGCGAATCCCATGCCTTGCAACGCGTTTGTCATGTGCCGCGTCGACAGGGCGCCATCGCCGCTGAGCTGCGGAGAGAATTCCAGTACCAGCGCCTCGGTTCGTGCAAGCGTCTTGGTCGCTCCGGCGATAACCGCCGGCTCATAACCTTCGACATCGATCTTGATCAGCGATACGTGCCGCTCATTGAGGCCAAGTTGCTCCAGCGCGCTGTCGAGATCGGTCAACGGCACGTTCAGCGAGCCAAGGCCGTAATCCTTCAGCAGCGAGTGGCGGCCGCGGTTCGACGCCTTGTAGCTGTGCAGCCGCGCTATGCCGGAGCGGTCGCCGACGGCATTGTTGGAAACCACCGCCTTATCGATCTTGTTGAACGTCAGATTACGATTGAGTAGCCAGCCGTTGAACGGATCTGGCTCGAACGCAACGATGGTTTCGACGCTGCGATGCTGCGCGGCGTGCACGACATGCCAGCCGAGATTGGCGCCAATGTCAATGAACAGTCCCGGCTCGGCGTGCTGCAGATAGCCGGCCATCCATGCTGTCAGCTCCGGTTCATGCGAACCGTATTTGGCGAGATGACGGCCAATCACGTCGCGATGATGAGCGTAGAACGCAAGGCCCGACTCGGACGCGCGAACGCGAAATCCATGACGCCAGGGGGTCAGCCATGCCCCCAGAAGGCGAAGGGTTCCGGAAAGACGAGGAGGGCGCATCATCAGGTCGAATACTCTTCAGAGCGGCTGCAGCGTGGAGCCTCGCCTTATCCGACAAATGCGGCGGCCGGCGCAAGCCATTATCCGAGCCGACCGATTCGTATCGTCGGGGGTTGCCGATTAAGGGCATGACGAGACCACCGTCACTCGCTATCCTGTTTGGCGACGAGCCTGGGGCTGCAATCGACATGAGTGCACACGGTCCAATGCCACGGTCGGCGTGGGTATTTCCGACGCTGGCCGTTTTGTTTTTCGCCATTGCCACCGGGATCGGCTGGGAATTTACGCGCTCGGTTTCCGGGCTGGCCTATGCGGTGATCGTCCTCGTCATCCTGTTCGGGACGGTGTTCGCCGCAGTCCATCATGCCGACGTGATTGCCGAGCGGGTCGGCGAGCCGTACGGCACCCTGGTGCTGACGATGGCCGTCACCGTGATCGAGGTCGCGGTCATCGCGACCATCATGCTCGGTGAAAACGAAGTGCCGACGCTGGCGCGAGATACCGTCTTCGCTGTGGTCATGATCGTTTGCAACGGCCTTGTCGGCGTCTGCATCATGAGCGGCGGCTTCCGCTATCGCGAACAGGATATCCAGGCGACCGGCGCCAGCGTCTATCTGAGCGTGCTGATCGTTCTTGCAACGATCACGCTGGTTCTGCCGAACTATACGCTGGCGACGCCCGGCCCGTTCTATTCGACCGTGCAACTCGCTTTCGTCAGCGTCGTGACTATCATTCTTTACGGCGTCTTCCTTTATATCCAGACGATGCGTCATCGCGATTATTTCGTCGGCGGAAATGATGAGGGAGAGGCGCATCCGGTGCCGAACCGGATGCTGTGGACGAGCGTCGCATTGCTGTTGCTGGCGCTGGTCGGCGTTGTGGTGCTGGCAAAGAAATTTTCCGTCGTGATCGATGCTGCTGCCATTGAAATTGGTGCGCCGCCTGCCTTTGCGGGTATCGTCGTGGCGCTGCTGATCCTGCTGCCGGAAAGCGTCGCAGCCGTTGGCGCAGCGAAACGCGACCAGCTTCAACGCAGCATCAATCTGGCGCTGGGATCGTCGCTGGCGACGATCGGCCTGACAATCCCCGCGGTGTCCGTGGCCGTGATCATCCTTGGCAAGGATCTGGTTCTCGGTCTCAGCCCGCGCGAGATGGTGCTGCTGGCGATGACCATCCTGATCAGCATGCTGACATTGGGTAATGGTCGCACCAATATCCTGTTCGGGCTGGTTCACGTGCTGGTGTTTGCAGTATTTCTGTTCATGGCGTTCGTGCCGTAGCCCCAAGGAGGACAATCATGACGATCAGCGCGACCTCCGATGTCCAGATCGACAATGCCGAAGTGCGCGTCACCGAATGGCGGCTGGAGCCAGGCAGCGCGACCGGTCATCACCGGCACGAGATGGACTACGTTATCGTTCCGGTCACCAACAGCGATATGACCATCGTGGCGCCGGACGGCACGCGTTCGATTGCCCAGCTTCGGGTCGGCAAGTCCTATTTCCGCAAGGCGGGCGTCGAACATGACGTGCTCAACGAAACGGGCGAAACGATTGTCTTTCTCGAAGTCGAGTTGAAAGCCTAGGACGGCCCGGCTGTATCTGGCCAATTGCGCGCAAGTCGAATAAATTGGTGCCATGAACCGGTTGTTGCAGCGTAGCCTGGTCTGGCTTCTGGCGATGGCGCTCTTCGCGAGTGGCCTGCCACTGGCGCATGCTGCGCCGTGTGCAACCACTCATCGCGTCGATATGGCTGCGTCTCATCCGACGATGCATCAGGCTTCCGGGCATCATCATGCGGTCGATCAGCAGGTCGATAAAGCGCAGCCGGATCCCGCATCGGGCAAGGCCGCAGCCGGCGATTGCAATTGTGGGTGTTTCAGCCTGTGCGCCGCCGGCGATCTGTCGCAGGCCCGGCTGGCGACGCTGGAGCGTCGCAGCATCGGCATCCGCTATGTCTTCGTCGCGCACGCGCTTCCCGATGCGGTTCTGCTGATCGATCCTGGAATACCCATCCTCGCGATGTGATGCGGTTGCGTCCTGCGGGACGCCAGCGATGCCGCGCTGTGCGGCCGCCCGTTCTTATCTCATCATATTCATCCGAGGATTGCATGCTTGCTCTATCGTCTCGACGCGGCCGCCGCCGCGGATTTCACGCTTGGCTGCCGATTGCAGCCGTTGCCGTCAGTTCGACTGTCGCGCTTGGGCAGGACGCCAAGCCGCACGACCATACGCAGATGCATGCTGTGCCATCCACCAGTGCGGCAGCCGATCACGCGATGCACGACCATGGTACGATGGCCAAGCAGGCGACGAAGCCACGCAAGCCGCCGAAGAAGAAACGGCAGCCGGTGAAGCCGCACCATGCCACGCACGGCAGCGCCGTGCCGGTGCATGCGGACCATGGATCGATGCAAGGCAACGTGGCCGGCCACGGTGAGCACATGGTCGGCTTTCTCGGTCCCTACGGTATGACGCGCGAAGGCTCAGGTACCAGCTGGGTGCCAGATGCGACGCCTCATGAGGGACTGTACCAGCAATTCGCCGATTGGGGCGTGATGACCCATGGTGCGCTGAACCTGATCTACGACCGTCAACCTGGCCCGCGTGGCGCCAGTCAAACGTTTGTCAGCGGCATGCTGATGACCATGGCGCAACGGCAGCTCGGCGACAGCACGTTTGGCGTTCGCGCGATGATGTCCCCGGAGCCATTCATGGGTGCGCGCGGTTATCCGTTGCTGCTGGCCAATGGCGAAACCGCCGATGGCCGGCAACATCTGGTCGACCGCCAGCATCCCCACGATCTGTTCATGGAACTGGCGACGACCTACAGCGTCAACACATCGGCCACGTCCAGCGTGTTCGTCTACGCCGGCCTGCCGGGCGAGCCTGCGCTCGGACCGCCGGCCTTCATGCATCGCACCAGCGGTATGGACAATCCTGAAGCGCCGATCAGCCACCACTGGCTGGATTCGACCCACATCACCTTCGGTGTGGTGACGGCCGGCGCCGTCGTCAGCAACTGGAAATTCGAAGCGTCGGCGTTTCGCGGGCGCGAACCGGATCAATACCGTTACGACATCGAACGGCCGGCGCTGGATAGTTTCGCCGGCCGCGTCAGCTGGAATCCGACGCGCGAATGGTCGTTGCAGGTTTCGTATGGTCGCCTTACCTCGCCGGAGCAACTGGCGCCGGCCATGAACGAGAACCGCCTGACGGCGTCGGCGATCTACACCACGCCGTTCGGCGATGGCCATCTGTGGAGCACGACGCTGGCCTGGGGCCGCAAGATGTTGAGTCCGGGCGATACGCTGGATGCCTATTTGCTGGAGAGCGCTGCGATCCTCAAAAACAACGTGACGCTGTTCATGCGCGCCGAACGGGTCGCAGAGAATGAGTTGACCCACGATATTCCCGGCCTCGACGGCAGGGTCTTCACGGTCAACAAGGTCTCGGTCGGCGGCGTGTATGACTTCATGCGCACCGAACGGGTCAAGTTCGGTATCGGCGGGCTGGTGAGCCGTTACGTCATGCCGGATGACCTCAAGGCGGAGTACGGCCGCGATCTCACCGGCTATATGGTCTTCGGCCGGCTGAAGTTATTGTGATCTGGCAGAACGCGGTGGATCGGCGGGTTGCCACCGATCCGTCGCGATTGATCCCTGAATCGGCCCCAAAGCTCCAGCATCAGACACGGGTTGGGGAGTGGCCGATGATGATGAAATACCTGTCGAAGTTCGTGCTGGATATTTTGCCGTCGATCGCCGCAACGGTCATCGGCGCCTATATCGTCAATCACTACATCATCGCGAAGCCTACACCTGCCGCTCCGGCGGCAGTGGCGTCGACGGCTGCACCGCAGTCGTCCGCGCCCATACCGGATGTCAAATCGGCGCCGGCGACGGCCGACACGACAGCGCCGCCCGTTGTCCGTGACGTTGTGCAGAAGCCTGCGCCGTCGAAGCTCGCGAGCGAAAAGGCAGCCGAAAAGCCGGCCAATGAAAAGTCCGCGGTAGCGCCAACCGCACGTCAAGACGCAAATGATTTAGCGCGTGCGGCGATCGAGCGTTTGCGCGGTTCGAACCCGGCGAACCAGTCCGTTGAAGCGGTAACGCGGCCCCGGGAGGTGCATCGTGTCAGTGTCGCTGCGGCCCCTGCTGCCGAGCCTGTCGCGCAGCCGGCGTCGATGACGGCGATGCAACCGTTACCGCCCGCGATCGCAATCGCGACCCCAGCGGTTCGGATTGACGAGAAAGTGGACTCGGATCGGCTGATTCCGCCGGCCGATATTCCGTCTGCGTCGGGGATGTTTGGCCTGACGGCTGGCGGTGCTTCGGCAGCAACGGCCTCGCACACGACGGTTGCCGACGATGTTGTGGCCGCCGCCAAATCGGTGTTTCAGGCTGTCTTGCCGCGTTAGCGATTATTCGGCCGCGACCCGAACATCCCGGCGATGCGATTGCCGGGATTCAACGCTGTCGAGAAATTCCCGAACCGTTTTGATCGCGCCGGTGTTGGTCGCGACATAGCCCGGCAGGCTGGACACGGCGTCGTGGAATTCACGGCCCTTCATGATGTCGATGACGCGTTGCATCGGCTCGGTTTCCAGGAATGAGCGGCGGCAGATGAAGAAATAGTCCTCGGTCAGCAGCCGGATGAAATCGAGCCCAAATTGATGCGCGGCCGCCTCGACGCCGAAGCTGACGTCGGCCATGCCGCTGGCGACATAGGCGGCGACGGCGGCGTGGGTGAATTCGATCTGTTGCGCACCGTTGATCGACGCCTCGTCGATCTTGCTCTGAACCAGTAGCTGGTTGAACAGCAGCCGTGTTCCGGAATCGTGGTCGCGGTTGACGAAGCGGGCCTTGCGCTCGACGAGATCCTGAAGCGAATTGATCTCCAGGGGATTGCCGCGCTTCACCATCAGTCCCAGTTCGCGAGTGACGAAGCTGATGACGCGGTACTCGCGCGGATCGAGCAACTCCTTGCAGGCGTCGATACTTTGCTGGCGTAGCTCGCCGCGCGGTAGATGGACGCCGGACAGGTCGCAGGCATCCTGCGCCAGCGACACCAGTGAGTTCTGATTGCTGACATAGCGCAGGTCGATGCCGATCCCCGGCGTGCGGTCGAGCAGTTCGCGCAGCTTCGGCACGGCGAAACCGTGGCTGGCATGGACGCGGATCACGGTCGGGCCGTGACGCAGGAACGGATTGATTTCGGTTGCCAGCTCCTGCGCGAGATTTTCCAGTTGCGGCCCGAGTCGGGCCTGCAGGCGCTGTCCGGCCCACACCAGCTTCTCACCGAATGCGGTCAGCGTGGTGCCCTTGCCGCGATGGGTCTCAACCAGCGGCACGCCGAAGAACTCGGACCATTGCTCGATCAGATTCCAGACGTGGCGATACGACAGTTGTGCATGATCGGCAGCGTTGGTGAGCTTGCCGGTTTTGCGGATTTCGTTGAGGACGCCAAGCATGACGACCGCCGCCTGCGGACTGCCTGCCATGTGAAACCGCCAGACTGGCTCGATCTCGATGTGCAGCATCGTGGTTCCTACTTTATGAAGTCAAATTCATATTTGGAAGAACTTGGCGCCATTTTCTATTTGGTACTGCTTATTCACTTCACAATCTACGCAGAAGATGCCCGATGGAATATGATGTTAAATTCATATGTCGGTTCCCGCGAATCAATTGCCAATACACGCGATGCCTGGCGCTCGCGGTTGCTGATTGATGGTCAAAACTTTGAACGCGGCAATTGAAGAGGTCATCGCAATCGTTGGCGAAGGCAACGAGGCCGATGCGCTGCGCATTGCCCACGGTACGGCCTACAGTCTCGCGGCCGGCGTCCGCAGCGCGGATATCGGCCGCATGCAGGGCTCGTCTGCGATCGAGTATTTCACCGAGCCGAAAGCGGTGTGGATGAACCTCAACGTGTGAGGCGCGCGCGATCGTAAAACAAAAAAGCGGGCCGTAAGGCCCGCTTTTCGTTCGGATTGAATTGTGCGCTTAGCGTGGGCCGCGCGGACCTGCGCCGGCGCCAGCACCCGGGCCACGGCCGCCACGATCACCACCGGCGCCTGCACCGAACACCGGCTTCGGCTTCATCGGCAGCAGGCCTTCGCGCTGCAGCTTCTTGCGCGCGAGCTTGCGTGCGCGGCGCACAGCTTCGGCCTTTTCGCGGGCCTTCTTCTCGGAGGGCTTTTCATAATGACCGCGGAGCTTCATCTCGCGGAAAATACCCTCGCGCTGCATCTTCTTCTTCAGCGCCTTAAGGGCTTGATCGACATTGTTATCGCGAACGAGAACCTGCACGCGGCATCCTCTTTCAATAAACCGGATTGGAATTCTGAGAAAGCGAGGGGCCGACAGAAGGCCATGCCCCTTACCTCAAGGGCGCCGATGTAACAGATCGGATAGCAAAAGTCCACCATGCCAGGCGAACCATTTGACGGTATTTGACGGCCGTTTCCACCTCTTTCAAGGTTTTCTGGCCGGTCGGAACTCGACAGTTTCAGACGCCCGCCTCCATAGTCGGGAAGCGATTCGCGGTTTCACTCGGAAAAGGGCAAGAACCATGAATACTCAGAAATATGTCGCCGAAGCTATCGGAACGTTCTGGCTCACCTTTGCCGGCTGCGGCAGCGCCGTCATTGCCGCCGGTTTTCCGCAAGTCGGCATCGGATTGCTGGGGGTCTCGCTGGCGTTCGGCCTCAGCGTGGTGACCATGGCCTATGCCATCGGCCATATCTCCGGGGCGCACCTTAATCCGGCGGTCACCGTTGGGCTCGCGGCTGGCGGCCGGTTTCCGGCGGGGCAGGTCGTCCCCTACATCATCGCCCAACTGATCGGCGCCGTCGTGGCATCGGCCGTGCTCTATCTGATCGCGAGCGGCGCCGCGGGCTTTGATCTGGCCAAGGGATTTGCCTCGAACGGTTACGGCGAGCATTCACCTGGACACTACAGTCTGGTCGCCTGCCTGATCAGCGAAGTGGTCATGACCATGGTGTTTCTCTTCATCATCATGGGTTCGACCCATGGCAGAGCCCCTGCGGGCTTCGCACCGCTGGCGATCGGCCTGACGTTGACCATGATCCACCTCGTCAGCATTCCGGTGACGAATACCTCGGTCAACCCGGCCCGCAGCACCGGTCCGGCCCTGTTCGTCGGAGGTTGGGCGCTCCAGCAGTTGTGGCTGTTCTGGGTCGCGCCGTTGGTTGGTGGCGTGCTGGGCGGCGCACTCTATCGTTGGCTGAGCCCGGACGAGCCGGCTGGAGCCATCTCCGGCAAGTAACCGGCGGCACGAAAACGAAAAAGACCATGACGGGCCATGGTCTTTTTCGGATGGGGTCCAAGCGATATTACGGCTTGGGCGATGCGGATGGCGTAACCTGCGTGACGTGCCCCATCTTGCGTCCGGGGCGCGCTGCGCCCTTGCCATAAAGATGCACCGTGGCGCCGGGAATCGTCAGCCAGCGTTCGTAATCGTTGACCTCGTCGCCGATCAGATTGGTCATGGTTACGTTGCCGTGGCGCACCGGCTTGCCGAGCGGCCAGCCGGCGATGGCGCGGATGTGCTGTTCGAATTGCGACACTGAAGCTCCGTCCAGCGTCCAATGCCCGGAATTGTGGACGCGCGGCGCGATCTCGTTGACCATCAATGTCGGGCCATCGCCACCGGGTACCACGAACATCTCGACCGCGAGCACGCCGACGTAATTCAATGCCGCGGCGATCTTGGTGGCGATAGCGCGGGCCTCCGCCGCCACGGCCTCTGGAATCGCTGCGGGAGCGTACGATACGCGCAGGATGTGGTCTCCATGCTGATTTTCGGTGACGTCGAAGCACTCGACCGCGCCGTCGGCGCCGCGCGCCGCGATCACCGAGATCTCGCGTTCGAACGGCACGAAACCTTCGAGAATGGCCGACTTGGTTTCGAGATCGGCCCACACCGCGTCGAGATCGTCGCCTTCACGAATAACGGCCTGACCCTTGCCGTCATATCCGAAACGCCGCGTCTTGAGCACGGCTGGCAGGCCGATCGTGGCCACGGCCGCGCGCAGACCGACGGCCGACGAGACGTCGGCATAACGTGCGGTGGCGATGCCGAGGCCGGTCACGAAATCTTTCTCTGCAAGGCGATCCTGCGTCGTCTCCAGCACTGTGTAGTCGGGCAGGACCGGACGGCGCGCGCCGAGGATCATCGCGGTGGCGGCGGGAACGTTCTCGAATTCGTAGGTGACGACATCGACATCGTTCGCGAACAGTTCCAATGCTTCGACGTCGGCATATTCCGCGCAGGTCGCGTGCTGCACCACATCGAACGCCGGTGAGTCCGGATCGGGCGAATAGACCTGACAACGCAGCCCGAGCCGAGCCGCGGCCGTCGCCAGCATGCGGCCCAACTGGCCGCCTCCGAGGATCCCGATGGTATCGCCGGGTTTCAGCTTCACCTGACTCGAAGCCGTCACGCCGATTCCTCCGGACGCTCGGCGACCGCCGAGGTTTGCTGCTTGCGCCAGGCCGCCAGCCGTTCGGCCAGCGCGGCATCGTTCAGCGCCAGCACGCTGGCGGCGAGCAAAGCGGCGTTCACCGCGCCGGCCTTGCCGATGGCCAGGGTTCCCACCGGGATCCCGGCCGGCATCTGGACGATCGAATGCAGCGAATCGACCCCGGACAGGGCGCGCGATTCGACCGGAACGCCGAATACGGGAAGTTCCGTCAGGGCGGCGGTCATGCCCGGCAGATGCGCCGCACCACCGGCTCCGGCAATGATGATCTTGCGCCCCGCAGCCTTGGCGCCCTTGGCAAAGGCATACAGCCGATCCGGGGTGCGATGGGCTGAAATGATGAGCTTTTCATGCGCAACGCCCAGCGCCGCGAGCGTATCGGCGGCGTGGCGCATGGTATCCCAGTCTGACTGGCTGCCCATGATGATGGCGACGGGGGCGGTCATATCGTCGAATCTTTTCGAGAATCCAGAAACATAGGCCGGATTATAGGTTTGGGCCGAGGTGTGGCAAGGCGTTCGGGATGGACTATCCTGTCTTGGTGAATGCCCGCAAGCGATTGTAACGAACTCCATGCAAAAGAAATTCAACCGATCCGTCCCGGCTACCGCGCTTCGTGGTGGCCGCCGCGAACCCTCCGCCGAAGCCCGGATGATCCGGCGGCTGGGGCGCAAGCTCGCCGCGGCGCAACTCGAGATCGCCCGTCTGCGGGCGATTGCCGAAACCGACTTTCTGCTCGGCATTGCCAATCGGCGCGGGTTCGAGACGGCGCTGGCGCGAGCCGTCGCCTACATCAAGCGCTACGACGCCCGGGCCGCGTTGATCGTGCTCGACGTGGATCGCCTCAAGCCGATCAATGACCGATTCGGCCATGCAGCAGGCGACGCGGTGCTGAAGGCCATCGTCGATACGGTGCAACGGAAGATCCGAGCATCCGACGTACTGGGGCGGCTTGGCGGCGATGAATTCGCGCTGCTGCTGTGGAATCTCGGCAGCGCCGACGCGCGTGCCAAGGCGGCCGGGCTGGAGGCCGCGATAGATGGTCTCGCGCTGGTCTACGATGGGCATCGAATAGCGGTGGGCATTTCCGCCGGTGTGGTCGAAATCGACGCGAGCGCCGAGGCCGAAACGGCGATGATGCGCGCTGACCAGGCCATGTATCAACGCAAGACAGCGCGGCGTCAGCCGCCTGTCGCGTCGCACGAGGCCGTTCGCGCCGACGCAGACGAGGACTATGCCTCCTGATGGCGTTCGCGGTAGTTGCGAGTCTCGACGCGGTTGCCGCACGGCGTCGAGACGCACCAGCGGCGTGATGCCGGTTTGGAGCGATCGTAGAACACGTGGCGGCATTCGAGCGCGACGGTTTAGTGGTCGACATCAGCTACGGTTACGCGCTGGCGATTCTTGCTGCGGTCGTCGCGCACGCCATTGCCATGGTTGTGATGATCGTGGGCGCGGATCGCCGCGCGACTACGCGATGATGTCCGGCGTGATCTGGTCTTCGATGAAGGCAATGCGATCGCGCAATTGCAACTTGCGCTTTTTCAAACGCTGGAGTTGCAATAAATCAGGCGCCGGCGATTGCTGCAGCGCGTCGATTGCAGCATCGAGATCGCGATGTTCTTGCTGAAGTCTTGCGAGCTCGGCCCCGAGTTCGCGCTCATCTTCGTCGGTCATGATCTGCGTTATCTTGAATCGCGAAGAGCTTGCAATGGGTTGCCGAAGTTGTTCCAGCTGAATTATCGCCCCGGCCGTCGTAACGTGCAAGCGGGCAACGCCGTGCTTAACAACCGTTATCACAAAAAGGAGGGTCGCGACTTTATATCCATCGACAGTCTTCCTACGTCATGTAGACTAGATCATCCAAATCGCGTTCGAGGTCTTATCCAACCGAGGAGGTTATGCATGGCAGTTCAGGCGCATCTTGTTGAGCTGGAACGGAAACACCGCGTTCTGGAAAGTGAATTGCACGAAGCCCTCATGCATCTGTCGACTGACGATCTGCGGATCGCCGAACTCAAGCGCCGGAAATTGCTCCTCAAGGATGAAATCGAAAAGCTGAAGCAAAGCGTTGGTGAAACGCTGCACTGAAGCGGACGGCCGCTTCGACTAAACCGCATTGGAGTGGTTTGCTGCGCGTGAGCGCGTTTGCGATGCAGAGCGCTGCGGCGGCAAACGAGTATGCGCTTCGCCGGATCTAGTCGAGAGCGAGGTCGGCGACGTGGCCGGCAATCGCGAGGCATGACGTCAGCCCGGGCGACTCGATACCGAACAGATTAATGAGCCCGCTGACGCCGTGCTCGCGCGGTCCCTGAATATTGAAATCCTGCACCGCAATGGCAGGCGGCACGATCTTGGGCCGGATGCCGGCGTAGCTCGGCATCAGCGCGCCGTCGGGCAGGCTTGGCCAATAACGGCGAATGGCCGGGTAGAAGCGTTCGGCCCGTGCCGGGTCGACGGTATAGTCGATGGTGTCGATCCATTGCACGTCCGGCCCGAACCGCGCTTGGCCGGCGAGGTCGAGGGTAAGATGAACGCCAAGTCCGCCGGGCTCCGGCACCGGGTAGATCAGACGCGAAAACGGTGACCGCGCGTTGCAACTGAAGTAATTGCCCTTCGCCAGATAGGCCGGCGGTATCAGCCTGCCCGGCATCCCTTCGATGTTGTGAGCAATCGCGGTTGCGTTGAGTCCTGCGCTGTTGATCAGCAGCCGGCAGGACAACTCGATGGGCGTCGCGCCGCCGATCGCGATTTCGAAGCCAGAGGTGCGCGCCCTGGCGCGCAGAAATGGCGCATGAAAGGCGAAGGCCGCGCCAGCGGATTCGGCGTCGCCGCGCAGCGCCAGCATCAAGGCATGGCTGTCGATGATTCCCGTCGAGGGCGACAGCAGCGCGGCTTCGCAAGACAGCACGGGTTCGAGCTGCCGGGCTTCGGCCCCGCTGAGCGGCTGCAGATCGTTAACGCCATTGGCTTCGGCATGAGCCCTGATACCGCGCAACCGGTCGGTTTCGCTGGCGCTGGTCGCGACGATCAGCTTGCCGCAATTGCGGTGCGGAATGCCGTGGTCCTTGCAATAGGCATACAGCGCCTGCTTGCCGGCCACGCACATGCGCGCCATTGAACTTCCAGCACGGTAATAGATCCCGGCATGAATCACTTCGCTGTTGCGCGACGAGGTTACGGTTCCGATGCCCTCGGCGGCCTCGATCACCACCACCTCGTGGCCTGCCAGCGCCAGGTGGCGAGCGATGGCGAGGCCGACGACGCCAGCTCCAATAACGATGCATTCGACGTGGTCCATGGTGGATCGGCCTCAACGCTGGCTGCCTGAAACCCGCCGTTGCGGCGAGTCTTCGCGTGAAAGAGCGGCTTTATCCCTGCCGCGGCGCTGCCGACCATGCGTAAACGGCAGCTATTAGCAATCTGTTAGTCATGCGGCCGCATTTGCCTATTTCGCAGCCACATTTGCATCAGAAGCGGGTACGCGTTTACCTGTTTCAAACAGGTCATGCCAGACACTCGCTGCGATATCCGCAGGTGAATGATGGCTGACAAGAATTGGCAGGCCGGCAGCGACGGAATAAGGCCTGCGCCCGTAACACTGTGGGCGTTCGCTACGATTTTGCCTTTTGGAACGGCATCGGGCGCACCGCTCGATTCTTCGCCTTCCGGATTCTTCAGCGGCTTTGACCCCGGCATGTCCTGGGAAGTGCTGATCGGCGGAATCGTCGTCATTTCCTTTCTGGCTTCGATCGTGCTCTGGAGCACCTCGGCTGTGCGCAAGATCAAGCGCGCCGAGCAGCGTCGCAATGTCCTCGTCGGCACGGCCCTGAACAATCTCGGTCAGGGGGTCGTCATGCTCAATGCAGAGCGCAAGGTGGTGTTCTGCAACGATCGCTATCTCGAAATCTACGGTCTGCAGCGCTCCGATATCCGCGAGGGCATGACCGGTCGCGAACTGGCCGTATTGCGGGAGCAGCGCGGCGTGCTGGGCGCCACCGTTGATGAGTTTTACGACAAGACCTCGGTGCCCGGCGGCCATATCTTCGAACTGCCCGGCGATCGCTCCATGATGGTGAAGATGCACCAACTGCCGAACGGCGGTGCGCTGACAACGCACGAGGATCTGACCGAAGAGCGGCGACTGGCGCGGCAACTCGCCTCGACGAAGAATTTTCTCGAATTGGTGATCGATAACGTTCCGGTCTGTATCACCGCGAAAAGCATGCGCGATGGGCGCTTCATTTTTGCCAACCGCGCGTTTTCGCGGTTCTCGGGCTTATCGCGCGAGAACATCGTCGGCCGCCGCGTCGATGAATTGTTCGTGCCGGCCGCGGCGGCGGCTGTGGATGCCGCGGACGAGGCCGCGATGGCGGCGCCCGATGGCCAGTATTCCGGCGAGCTGACAGTCGAGCGCAACGGCGAGACCCGTGTGCTCGCCAGCAATCGCGTGATCGTTCGCAACGAGCGTAACGAGCCGGAATTCCTGATTGCGCTGTTTGACGACGTGACCGAGCGCTCATCGCTGTCGGAGCAGCTGGCGAACGCCAAGAAATTCCTCGAGCTGGTGGTCGATCACATTCCGATTTCGGTAACGGTGGAGGACGTTCGCGACCGGCGTTACCTGCTGGCCAACCGTCGCGCCGAAGTCATCCTCAATCGCCGTCGGGAAGAGGCCACCGGGCTGACGTCTGCCGACCTATTCAATCCGCGCGAAGCCAGCCTGATCGTCAACCGCGACAACGCGGCCATCCGGGTCGGCGGCATGCAAACCGAGGAACATCCGATCAGCACCAAGGAGGGTCTGCGGCTGTTCCTGACCCGGCGCGTGACGGTGAACGACGACAACGGCACGCCGCAATATCTCATCAAGACCCATGAAGACGTCACTGACCGGCGCCAGACCGAGTCGCGCATGGCGCACATGGCTTATCACGACGGGTTGACCGATCTGCCCAACCGGGCCGCGTTCCTGCAGGCATTGACGCAAATGATCGAGGCTTGCTCGGGTACCGACGAGCAATTCGCCGTGCTCAGCGTCGATCTCGACGGCCTGAAGGAGATCAACGATGTCTATGGCCATGCCGTGGGCGACAAAGTGCTTATCGAAGTTTCGCGCCGTACCGAAGCGGCGGCTCGCGGCGGCGTCGTCGCCCGCCTCAGCGGTGACGAGTTTGGTCTGATCATCGACGGCAACCAGCCGGATGCCGGGATCGCTCTCGCCGGGCGCGTGGTTCAGGCGGTGTCCGATGAGTTCGCGATCGACGGCAAGTCGGTGCGCGCGGGCTTGACAGTGGGCATTGCGCTTTATCCGCGCGACGGCCGCGATGCAGCATCGCTGCTCGCCAATTCCGGTGCGGCGCTGTTCCGCGCCAAAGCGCATTCGCGAGGCTCGATCAGCGTCTTCGAGCCGGAGATGGATCAGCAGATCCGCGACCGTCGCGTGCTGCATCAGGAGTTGTCGGCGGCGATCCGCAACGGTGAGCTTTCTTTGCACTATCAGCCCCAGGCAAGAGCAGGGCGTGACGCCGGCATCGACAGCATCACCGGCTTCGAAGCCCTGGCGCGCTGGATGCATCCGGTACGCGGCGCCGTGCCGCCGAGCGAATTCATTCCGCTTGCGGAAGAAAGCGGCTTGATTGTCGAAATGGGCGAATGGATCTTGCGCGAAGCCTGCCGCGAAGCGGCGTCGTGGTCGAAGCCCCTGCAGATCGCTGTCAACCTGTCGCCGGCGCAGTTCATGCATGGCGATGTGGTTGCCTTGCTGCATTCGATCCTGCTGCAAACCGGATTGCAGCCCAGTCGTCTCGAACTGGAAATTACCGAAGGCGTGCTGATCGAGGATTTCGAGCGCGGCCTGCGACTGCTGCGCCGTCTCAAGGCGCTGGGTGTGCGCATTTCGATGGATGATTTCGGCAGCGGGTATTCCTCGCTGACATACCTGCAGGAATTCCCGTTCGACAAGATCAAGATCGACCGCGCCTTTGTCACCAATCTGGGTCACAATCCGCAATCCGCGGCCATCGTTCGCGCCGTGATCAATCTCGGCCATGGTCTGGGCATGACGATCGTCGCGGAAGGCGTCGAGACGCCCGAACAGCTTGCGTTCCTCGCCGACGAGCGCTGCGATGTCGTGCAGGGCTATCTGATCGGCAAGCCCGCGCCGATCGAGCGATATCTGGACCTGATTGGCACATCGGGCGCCAATTCCTCGTCTCAAGCGCGCAAGGTTGGTTGAAAGCTCCGTCATCTGCTCCTCCACGATCTTGTGACGGCGTGCCGCACCCGGTTGAGCTGCGTGCAATCCGAAGCTAAGAGCCTGTCCTTGGAAAACCTGTCGCGGAATCGCCCGCGGTCGGGCAAACTCCGGCGCGAGGCGCTGCATCGGCGGGGGCCATGGCTAACGCAATATCATCCACAATCACTGCGGAGACCGGCGCGGCGGGATCGCCGCTGTTGCGTATCGATGCGGTGACGAAGAAATTCGGCGGCTTCACCGCAGTGGACGGTCTTTCGCTCGACATCAAGGCAGGCGAGTTCTTCGCACTGCTCGGGCCGAGCGGTTGCGGCAAAACCACGCTTCTGCGGATGCTGGCGGGGTTCGAAACACCGGACGCCGGCCAGATCCTGCTCAACGGTTCGGACATCGCGCCGATGTTGCCGCACCAGCGGCCGGTCAACATGATGTTCCAGAACTACGCGCTGTTCCCGCATCTGACGGTGCGCGACAATATTGCGTTCGGCCTCAAGCGCGCCGGCCTGCCGCGCAAGGAGATCAAGGCGCGCGTCGCCGAAATGGTCGCGCTGGTGCGGCTCGAAGGACTGGAAAAGCGGCGGCCGGATCAATTGTCCGGCGGGCAGCGGCAGCGCGTGGCTCTGGCGCGGGCTCTGGCGCGGCGGCCGCAACTGTTGCTGCTCGATGAACCGCTCGGTGCACTCGATAAGAAACTGCGCGAGAACACCCAGCGTGAATTGCTCGAATTGCAGCGGCGGCTTGGCCTGACTTTCGTCGTGGTGACGCACGATCAGGAAGAGGCCATGACGATGGCCGATCGCATCGGCGTCATGAATGCAGGCAAGCTCGAACAGGTTGCGACGCCACGACATCTCTACGAGGAGCCGGTATCGCGCTGGGTCGCCGAGTTCGTCGGCGATATCAATATTCTCGAAGGTCAGATCTCGCGCCGCGACGCCGGGAGACTGATGGTCTCGGTGCCGCAGGCAGGGATCGTCGCCGCCGTGGCGCCGCAGGGAGCCAGCGATAGTGGTAACGCGTGCGTGGCGATCCGGCCGGAAAAGATTCGGCTGTCGCGGCGCGCACCGGTGTCCGACACTGCCGACGGGCACGCGATAAATCGGCTGGAAGGCGCGGTCAGCGATATCGGCTATCTCGGCGGCGCGTCGATCTACACGGTACGGCTCGATGGCGGCGCGATGCTGCGCGCGTCGCTGGCCAACACCGCGCGTCTCGACGTCGATGCCTTCGGTGTCGGTCAACGCGTCGTCGCCTGGTTTGCGCCGGACGATTGCGTCGTGCTGGGGCGCTGACATGAGCGCGCGTCGAATTTTCACCCGTCCGGCGCGGATCGCCGCCGTTGCGCCGTATCTCTGGATGTCACTTTTCTTCCTGGTGCCGTTCGTCTTCGTGCTGAAAATCAGCCTGTCGCAGACGGCCATCGCGCAGCCGCCCTATCTGCCGGTGTTCGATCTCGCCAGCGGCTGGCAGGCTCTTGTCGCGGCGTTTTCGGCGCTGTCGTTCGACAATTTCCGTTTGCTGGCATCGGACCAGCTTTACATCCAGTCGGGGCTGCGCAGTCTGACCGTGGCGATCACCGCGACGGCGATGCTGCTGCTGATCGGCTATCCGATTGCTTATGCCATGGCGCGCTTGCCGCGACGCTGGCAGCCGGTGGCGATGATGCTGGTGATCGTGCCGTTCTGGACCTCGTTCCTGATCCGCGTCTATGCCTGGATCAACATCCTGCAGCACGATGGCCTGCTCAACAAAATCCTGCTCGCTCTGCATATCGTCTCGACGCCGGTGGTGTGGCTCTCGACCGATACCGCGATGTATCTCGGGCTGGTCTATTCCTATCTGCCATTCATGATCCTGCCGCTCTATGCGACGCTGGCCAAGATCGATCCGGCACTGCTCGAAGCCTCGGCCGATCTCGGCAGCTCGCCGCTGCAATCGTTCTGGCTCATCACCGTGCCGCTGTCGCTGCCCGGCGTCGGTGCCGGCGTGCTGTTGTGCTTCATTCCGATCGTCGGTGAATTCGTTATCCCCGACCTGCTCGCGGGTTCCGACGCGCTGATGATCGGGCAGACCTTGTGGCTGGAATTCTTCACCAACCGCGATTGGCCGGTGGCCTCGGCGACCGCCGTCCTGCTGCTGGTGATCCTGCTGCTGCCATTGTTGATCTATGACCGCTTTCAGCGTCGGCAGATGGGGCGAGCATGAACGCGCGCCCGCTTGCACAGATGTCGCGTTTCAACATCGCCACGCTGGCGATGGGGCTGGCGTTTCTCTACCTGCCGATCGTCGTCCTGGTGATCTATTCGTTCAACGCCTCGCAACTGGTCACGGTGTGGGGAGGCTGGTCGCTGCGCTGGTATCAAAGCTTCTTCAACGATCAGGCGATGCTCGCCGCTGCGGCGATGAGCCTGCGCGTCGCGGCGGTGTCCGCGACGCTGGCGACCGTCCTCGGTACGCTGGCGGCGGTAGCCCTGACGCGCGGCGAACGCTTCAAGGGGCGGACGCTATTTTCGGGGATGCTTTACGCGCCGCTGGTGATGCCGGAAGTCATCACCGGCCTGTCGCTGCTGTTGCTGTTCGTGGCGTTGGGCGCCGAGCGCGGCTTCTGGACGGTGACCATCGCGCATACCACGCTGACGATGTGCTTCGTCACGGTGATCGTGCAGTCGCGGCTCGGCGGGCTCGACCGCAGCCTGGAAGAAGCCGCGATGGATCTCGGTTGCAATCCGGTTCGGGCCTTTGTTGCGGTGACGCTGCCGCTGATTGCGCCCGCTATCGCCGCCGGCTGGATGCTGGCCTTCACGCTGTCGCTGGACGATCTGGTGATCGCCAGCTTCACCACCGGGCCGGGCTCGGCGACGTTGCCGATCCGGATTTATTCCGAGGTGCGGCTTGGCGTGAAGCCGGAGATCAACGCGATCTGTTCGCTGATCGTCGGCTCGATCGCAATCTTGATTGTTGCGGCGTCGTTGGCCTCGAAACTATCGAGCGGGCGCGGCCAGAACGCCGCGCCTATGTGAACATCGCGTTTTCGCGGCTTAGTTGGATTTCGGCGCCGCGCCTGTTGCTCCGGCCGGCGGCTGCGTGGCGGTTTCAGGCGCAGCCTTCTGTCCGGTGAGGCGCTCAAGCACCGAGCGGACCGCCTCGCGCGTGGTGCGATCCTTTACCGCTTCGAGCAGCGGCGCCGATGCCGGTGAGCGCCGGATTAGGCTGACCGGATCGGGGAAGATCAGCGGATCATCCCACGGGCCTTGCACGACGAATGGTAACTCGAAGCCGGCAGTGTTGCCCGCCGCCGAAGCGAGACTGGCGACGCCTTTGAGGTCGTATTCGCGGGCCGGTACCGAGGCCGTTCCGGTCAGCGTCAACCGGGCATTCGGTCCGTCGAGTTGAATGTCTTCGGCGGTGGCGATGCCTTCGCTGAAGCGCAGGTTCATCTTGAGTGTATTGAACGGCGTCTGGCCGCTGCGGAAATTGCCGCCGCCGGACAGCGGCCGCCGCTCCAGCCGCTTGAGCAATTGCTCGACGTTGAAGCCGCTGATGGCGCCGTCGTGGGCGAGAAGCGTTGCGTTGCCGCCGAGCGATTGCGCCAGGCCGAACGGGCTTGCGCCGGAAGCCTCCAGCGCCACGTTGATGGTGCCGCGGCCGGAGAGCTTGGTGATCCCGAACAATTCGCTGGCGCTGCTTTGCAGATCGACGTCGATCAACTGAAATTGTGCCTTGATGTCGGCGCCGCTGTCGACGCGCGCCACGCCGAACGAGCCTTTTGCAACGCCGCCGTACATCTGCGCTTCGCCGATACTCAGCGCCAGCGTGCCGCCGCGCAGGTTGGCGCCGAGCGCCGTGCGTCCGAGCTTCGAAGAGCCGACGATCACCTTGGCTGCTGACAGCCGCATATCGAGATCGGTGCTCGACAGGGCGCTCAGATCGAACAGTTGACGATTCCAGTCGCGCGCGCCGCTCGCCAGCAGCCGGAAGGCGCTGACATAGGGCGTCAGGTCGATAGTTCCCGCGGCCAGCGTTGCCTGCAAGGTCTGGCGGCCGTTGTTACTGTAGGTCATTACGCCTTCGCCGACGTTGCCGTCCAACTCGACGTTCACATTGGTGAGCGCAATCGAAGGGCCGACGACATTGGCGCGCGCCTTCAAGGCGAAACGGCCGAAGCCGCCGCTGCCGGGAGGTTCTTGTCCGGCCCAGCGCAGTGCATTGCGCAACGCGCCGCTGTCGGCGGTCAGCGTGCCTTCCAGCATCAGGCTGGTGCGATTGGCCACCGCACCATCGAATGCCAGTTTCAGCGGCGGTGCGGCCAAGCGGATCTTCAGTCCGGTGCGTTCGCCGGAGAGCGATGCGATGAAATCGGTGATGCTGATGCTGCCGTCGACGCGTTCGCCGCGCCAGTCAAATTGCCCGGTCGCCGCGAACGACTTCGAGATCGAGGGCCAGGCCAGCGACAGGTCGATGTCGTCCACCAGCTCCGATTGCTGATTCGCCTCGTCGCGATAGATCAGCACGCCGTCCTGCAGACGAATCTCCGAGAACGACAACGGATTGGCGCCACCGGGTTTGACGGTTCGCGTCACGGTCTCGATGAAGGGCGTCCAATTGCTGCGCCCGTCCGCCTCGCGCACGACGCGGATGCGCGGACGCAGCATCGCGAGGTCCGCAATCTCGAAGCGCTGCATCAGCAGCGGCAGCAACCGCAAATTGGCGGTGAGGACGTCGACGTTGAGCGCCGGATCGATGGCGCCGCCACCCTTGAGGCCGACATTGTGGAACGTGACGTGGCTCTGCGGGAACACGGTGATATCGATATCGCCGTTGACGACGAGGTCGAGACCGGTGACTGCCCGGATCTGCGTTTCCACCGCCTGCCGCAACGCCTGGCGGTCGAGCAGCAAGGACATGCCGGCGAGAGCGGTCAGCAAGACGCCCAGAATTGCCGCGAGCGGCAACCCCAGGCGTTTTATTCCTTGGGCGATGGTCAATGACATATCCGGATCGGTTGACGTCGGAGGCTGGCGCTCAGCTTCCCGTGCTGCCCGCCTCGCCGCCAACTTGATGGGTTTTCTTGACGCTTTCAAGGCCACTTAGGAGCAAATGCCCAATCATTGACGCGCCGCGGCAATTTCGCCTAATACTCCTGTTCCCCGCATTCGGTCACCGTCTCGCGGCAACGCTATGGCCGCCACGCGGAGACCATAGGTTCAGCGTCTTTCCTCGATCAGGTCATATCCCCCATGAACAAGGTTTATCCCGACGCCAAATCGGCACTCGACGGCATTCTCAAGGACGGCATGATGGTCATGTCGGGCGGTTTCGGCCTGTGCGGCATCGCGGAAACGCTGTCGGACGCGTTGCGCGAATCCGGCGTGAAGAATTTGACCGTGGTTTCCAACAATGCCGGCGTTGACGGCATCGGGTTGAGCCGTCTGCTCGAAACGCGTCAGATCAAGAAGATGATCTCGTCCTATGTCGGCGAGAACAAGCTGTTCGCGCAGCAATTCCTCGCCGGCGAACTGGAACTGGAATTCTCGCCGCAGGGCACCCTGTCCGAGCGCATTCGCGCCGGCGGCGCGGGCATCCCGGCGTTCTACACCAAGACCGGCGTCGGCACGCTGATCGCGGAAGGCAAGGAAGTGAAGGAATTCGACGGCGAGAAGTATCTGATGGAGCGGGGTCTGTTCGGCGATCTCGCCATCGTTCACGCCTGGAAGGGCGATACCGCGGGCAATCTCGTGTACCGCAAGACGGCGCGCAACTTTAACCCGATGATGGCGACCGCGGCCAAGATCACCGTTGCTGAAGTCGAGCATCTGGTGCCGGCCGGCGAGATCGATCCCGATCACATTCACACGCCGGGCATCTTCGTGCAGCGCATCATCGAGGTCGGCACCTCGAAGAAGCGCATCGAGCAGCGCACGCTGCGCAAGCGCCCCGCTTAACGTTTTTGGTTCGACGCGTTTTCGTCACGCGAACCGGTTTCCACTTCGCTAGAAAACGCTATCAGTTTACCGGAGGATCTTTCCATGGCCTGGACCCGCGACCAGATGGCTGCACGCGCAGCCAAAGAATTGCGCGATGGATATTACGTCAACCTCGGCATCGGCATCCCGACGCTGGTGTCGAACTACATTCCCGATGGTGTCGATGTGCAGTTGCAGAGCGAGAACGGCATGCTCGGCATGGGGCCGTTTCCGTATGAAGGCGACGAAGACCCCGACCTGATCAACGCCGGCAAGCAGACCGTCACCGAGCTGCCGACCACCAGCTATTTCTCCAGCGCCGACTCGTTCGGCATGGTGCGTGGCGGTCATATCGACCTGTCGATCCTCGGCGCGATGCAGGTGGCGCAGAACGGCGATCTCGCCAACTGGATGATCCCCGGCAAGATGGTCAAGGGCATGGGCGGCGCGATGGATCTCGTCGCCGGCGTCAAGCGCGTCGTCGTGGTGATGGAGCACGTCGCCAAGGACGGCCCCAAGCTGTTGAAGAAGTGTAACCTGCCGCTGACTGGCGAGCATGTCGTCGACATGGTCATCACCGATCTCGCGGTGTTCACCATCGATAAGCATGGCAAGGATGGCATGGCGCTGATCGAGCTCGCCGATGGCGTGACGCTCGATGAGGTGAAGGCCAAGACCGAAGCGGAATTCCGCGTCGCGCTGAAGAACACCTGAGCCGCTTAACGCGCTTTGAGTTTTGACGGCCGGGCTTGTCCCGGCCGTTTGCATTTTGCAGATCGGTTTACGCCGGCCCGTTCGGCAGGTCGGAGAAGCGCGTCAGCCACGCCACCGGCCCGATGCTGGCGGCGACGATCAACAGCGCGGCGAGGGCGCCTTCCTCGAAGCTGCCACGGCTGGCATATTGATAGATCGACGTCGCCAGCGTTTCGACATTGAGCGGGCGCAGCAGAAGCGTCGCAGGCAATTCCTTCAGGCAATCGACGAACACCACGATCACCGCGCCCATCATTGCCGGCCGCAGCAGCGGCAGATGGATGCGCCGCATCGCCGTCATGTGCCCGGCACCGGCTGCGCGTGCGCAGTCGTCGTAATCGCGCGGGATTCGCTCGGCACCGGCGCGGATCAGGCCGGTCGGCACCGCCAGAAAGCGGATGACATAAGCCAGGATCACCGCGCCGCCGGAGCCGACGATGATCAGTCCCGGCGGTGGCTGATTCAGCCAGGCCGCGAGCGTGTTGAGGCCGTTGTCGATCGCCAGTACCGGGATCAAAAGGCCGATCGCCAGCACCAGTCCGGGCAGGGCATAACCCGCCTGCGCGATGGTCATGGTGACCGCGCGCAACGCGGTCGGTCGCCAGCGATGCGCGAACACGACGGCAAAGCCGAGCGATAGCGCCAGCAACGTTGCAAGCGAAGCAAAGCCGACCGAGTTGAACGCATCGCGCAGCAGCGGTGCGCCGGCATCGCTGAGTAATCCGCGTTTGACGCTCTGGTTGATGAGAAACAGCAGCGGCACGATGAAGCCGAACAGCATCGGCGAAAAGCACGCGGCGAAACTCAGCGCGCCCTTGAGGCCCGTCAACGGACGACGCTGCAGCAGCCGCGGACTTTCCGAGGAAAACTCCACCGATGCGTTGCGGCGGCCGTAACGCTCAATCGCCACCAATACGATCACGATCGCCAGCATCAGGCATGAGGTCTGCGCTGCGCCGGGCAGGCTGCCGCGATTGAGCCACGTGGTGAATACCGCCACCGTCAGGGTGCGCACGCCGAGATATTCGCTGGCGCCGATATCGTTGAGCGTTTCGAGACAGACCAGTGCGAGACCGAGCGCCAGTGCCGGCCGCGCCATCGGCAGTGAAATGCGCCAGAACACGTGCCACTTGCCGGCCCCCAGCGTCCGCGCCGCTTCGATGAATTCCGCCGATTGATATTGCAGCGTGGCGCGCACCGAGAGGTAGACGTAGGGATACAGCACGACGCCGATCAGCGCCACGGCGCCGGGCAGCGAGCGCAGGTTCGGCAGCAGCGCCACGGCGTCCTGCGTCGGCAACCACAGCATCAACGCGCGATGCGCCAGCCCGAGCGGTTCGAACAGATCGACATAGACATAAGCGCCGATATAGGTCGGGATGGCCAGCGGCAGCGGCATCAGCCACAACAGCAGACGGCGGCCCGGAAAATCATACAGCGAGATCAACCACGCGGTACCGGCGCCGAGCAGCAATGTGACCACGGCGACACCGGCCAGCAGCAGCGCGGTGTCGCGCAACGCCTGCGGCAACACGTAGGCCACCAGATGCGGCCAGACATCGGGCGCCGGCTGCAATGCCAGAATGCCGATGCTGACGACTGGCGCAGCGACGATCAGCGCCGCCAACAGCGAGATCGTCGTCGCAACCGGCGATGTGTTGGGTCCGGCCGTCACGGCCTGTCACCATGGGCCGCCGTGACGGCTGACAGAGCGATGGCCGGGACGCTGCCCGGCCATGCTGAACGATGGATGGCACTCAATCCACTGCGCCTCAGTTGTCGAAGCCGACCTTGTCCACCAGCGTCGATGCGGCCTTGCGACTCCTCGCGATCTTGGCGATCGGCATCGGGTCGGCCTTGAGCTGGCCGTAACCGGCGATGGTCGGATTGAGCGTAACGCCGCTGCGCACCGGATATTCGTAGTTGATGTCGGCGTACATCTGCTGTGCTTGTTCGCCCGCCAGCCATTCGATCAGCTTGATGCCGTTGGCCTTGTTCGGCGCATGCTTGGCCAGCAACACGCCGGACAGATTGACGTGAGTGCCGCCGTCGGCAAACGTCGGCAAAATGACGCGCGTGGCTTCCGCCCACGGTTTCTTGTCGGGATCGCCGTTCATCATCAGCGCCCAGTAATACGTGTTGCCGATGCCGAGATCGCATTTGCCGGCGGCTACGTCGCGCGCCGTCTCGCGGTCGCCGCCGGAAGGTTTCTGCGCCAGGTTGGCCTTGACGCCGCGCAGCCATTCCTCGGCCTTGGCTTCGCCGTGCTTGGCGACATAGGCCGCGAACAATGCGTTGTTGTAGATGTGCTGACCGGAGCGGATGCAGATCTTGCCCTTCCACTTCGGATCGGCCAGCTCTTCATAGGTGATGCTGTCCTGCTTGACGCGATCCTTCGAGGCATAGATCACGCGGGCGCGCATCGAGATGCCGGCCCACTGGCCGTCGGGATCGCGATACTGCGCCGGCACGATCTTGTCGATCACCTCGGACTTGATCGGCTGCGTCACGCCGGCTTGTACCGCTTCATCGATGCGGCCGATGTCGACGGTCAGCAGCACGTCGGCCGGGCTGTTGGCGCCCTCGGCCTTCATGCGCTGCTCGAGGCCGGAGCTTGCGGAAACCACGTTGACCTTGATTCCGGTCTCCTTGGTGAAGGCCGCGAATAACGGCTGCACCAGCTTGGTCTCGCGGTAGGTGTAGACGTTGACCTCGCCATTGTCGGCGATTGCCGATGTGCTCAGCCCGGCCAGACAGAGGACGGCAGCGGCTGATGCAAGGCGGTGGTGACGGCTCATGACGGGCTCCGGCGTACAGTGGCGATACCGAAGTCAGTAACCCGGCGCTCGCGGCCGAAGACGTGGCGCATTGTCGCGATAACAGCTGTTTAGAGTAATTCCAGATCGTCCGCGTTATGCCCGTGTGGTCGCATGCACGAACGTCACCTCGATCAGCGTGCCAGATTGCGGCGCGCTCTTGATCTGAAAGCGGGCGCGATTGGCTTCCACAAGCGCCTTGGCCAGCGAGAGGCTCATGCCGGAATGGTCCAGTGTCCGCTCCGGGGTCTGCTGGGTGCCGAAAGGTTCGAGCGCTGCCGCCAATTCGCTGTCGTTGAGGCCATGGCCGGTATCGCGCACGCGGAACACCACGTCACCGGAGTCGGACAGCGCCGAGGAGACGATGACCTGACCGCCGGCGTTGGCCAGATGGATCGAACTGCCGATCAGATTGAGCACGATCTGCCGCAAAGCGCGTGCATCGGCCACCACGCTGGGCAGCGTATGCGCCAGCGAGGTGCGGATGATGATTCGCTCGCGATTGGCACGTGGCTGCAACACGGCGACACACTGCTCGACAAGATCGTTGAGGTTCTGGCTGGCGAACGTCAGTTCGAGCTTGCCGGTTTCGATGCGCGTGAGATCGAGCATCTCGTCCACGATGGCGATGACACGCTCGCCCGATGCGCGGATATCCTTGAGATACTCGGCATAGCGTTCGTTGCCGATCGCGCCGAAACGTTCGTCGATCATGACGTCGGCAAAGCCGATGATGGCGTTGAGCGGCGTGCGGATTTCATGGCTGACGCGCGCCAGCACATCGGCCTTGGCGGTGGCGCCGCGTTCGGAATGGCGGCGGGCCTGCAGCAGTTCGGCTTCGCTCTTCTTGCTCTGCGTCAGGTCGCGGAACACTGCGAAGAAATTGGTGCTGTTGGCGCCGGTCCGTCCGATGGTCACCGACAAGGGAATGAAGCCGCCACTGCGTTCGCGGCCCAGCGCTTCGCGTCCCTGATCGAGCAGGCTGGCGACGCTGTTGCTGTGAAGCGCGGCAAGGCTCTCCTGCACGCCGCGTTGGCTTTCCGGCGCGAACAGGTCGCTCAGGTGGAGTTGAACCATATCGCCGCCGTCATAGCCGAACAGCGCTTCGGCGCTGCGATTGCAGGCATTGATGCGGCCCTCGCCGTCGAACATCACGACACCGTCGGCAGTAGTGTCGAGGATCGCGCCCAATTCCTCTGCGTTGGCGAGGCCGATGCCCGGTGTCGCCACGACTGGCGCTTCGCGAGCAGGGGCAGTGGCCGCGGTGTCGTTGACAATCAGCGCCAGCGCCGTCGCGCCATCCCATTCGATGGTGAACAGCCGCGCGTCGAAGGTGACGTCGCGCGCGCTGATGATCACCGGCGTTCCGCTGGCATCGGCGGTCTGGGCCGCGTCGGACTTCGGCGCGATGTAGATCGCATCGAGGCCGCCTGCGGCGCGCAACGCCTGAACGCTGTCGTAGCCGATGCGCGCGACGAATGCGGGGTTGGCATAGAGCAGCTGCTCAAGCCGATAGATCAGCACGCCGGCCGGAATCAGATCGAGCAGCGCAGCGTCGCGGCCGCTGTCGCCACGCGCTGCGATGTCCTCCACCGACAACCAATTCGCGGTCGACGACTCGTCGGCTTCGGACGTCGGCGTTGCGTCCGGTTGCGCCTCGGTTGCTTTCGATCCGGCCCCGGTCTCGAGTTCGAGCCGCTCGGAAAGCTGGCGCGCGAGCTCATTGAATGCGTTGTTTTCGACGGGCGTCAGCGACGGCAATTTCTGATCGGTGCCGGGGCGCAGGTGCACGACGTTCGGAGGTGTTTCCAAGGCAGGTGTATCCAGATGATCCGGCCCGGCCGAAGTTGACGCGGTGTCGGAGTGTGATGGGTTGCCGGCGTCGTCGTTGCGCGTGACGTCGGCGGTCAAGGGATGCGGCGATGGCGTCGCGGCCGATCGTGCGTCTGACCATGGCTCGTTAAGCCGCGCCAGAGCGTCGAAGTCGCGGCAGACGCCGAAGCCGCGATAGCCGATAAAGGTTTGCGTGCGATCGAACACCGGCAATCCGGACAGTTCGACTGGCAGCCGCATGTCCGGCCGATCCACCGGCCATTGCAAGGTGATGCCGCTCCATGTGCTACGTGTGGCAACGGCCTGAGCGACGAGGTTGTCGGGATCGAGATCGAATTCATCGGCGATCTCGTGCCACGGCCGCCCGAATGTGGTGGCGGTTCGCAAGCCGATCACGCGGGTGAATTCGTCGGCGCCGAGCAGGAAGTGCCCGTCGGCATCCATTTGCCAGGTGAAGCGCAGCGGGCGGCGTGAGCTGCGCACGGCAATATCCTGCCATTCCGGCGCGACGGCATCATGGGTATCGCCACGGGGCGCTGCAATTGCCGGCACCTCGGCCGGTTCAGGCGCGGCTTTTGTTTCGTCGCTTGTCGTCGGCGCGTCCGAAGCCGCGCACGATGGTGCATCGGGCAGATCGGGCTCCGCCACCTGATCGTCGAACGCATCGAACAACACGGATTGCGGCAGAACGTTCGGTTCGGTTGATGTCGTTGATGTCGCTTCAGGCGGTGACGGTTCGATCGGACGATGCGCCGTCGGAGCGTCGGATGACGTCGGCGCGGGTTCTGCGACGTCGGGTGTCTCATCAGCCGCTACCGTGACGCGCGATGGCACGCCCAATTCGGCGCTCGGTGCGATCAGGGCCAGCAGGGCGAGATCGGCTCCAGCGCCGATCCGATGCAAAACAACGTCGCCCAAGCGGGTCGCGGCTTCGGCACGGCCGCCGTGCAGCGCCGTGTCGCGCGCGTCGTCGAGTCCGAGTTCGCCGAGCGTGCGCACATCGAACCAGGATTTGGCGGCTGCGTTGACGCCAGCCAGCGCGCCGCCGCTGTTGAAGATCGCGGCCGGCGTGTCGAAATCGTCAACGACGCGCTGCATGCGCTCGTCGGCTGGCAGCGAACGCCCGACCGGCGCCACCGCCGCGATGAGGATGCCCGCGCTGCCGTCGCGAAACGCCAGCCGCAGGCACGCACAGGTCGCGAGATTGCCGAGCATGCCGCCGAAACCTTGCAGGCGTTCGAGCCGGGGCGTGCCATCCGGCTGCAACAGTCCCGCAAGCCGCGACACCTGCCGCCGGTGCTGATCGGCGGGACCGAACTCGCGTGCTGCCAGAGCCGCATTATTGGCCGCGCCCATCACGGCGACACCAGCCGGGTTGGCCCACAGCACATGCGCGCCGTCGATCGACCACAGCCATGCCGGGAGCGGACTGGTCGCGTGAACCGCCAGCCTGGGATCGCTCACACTTCGCAACTGGAATTCCACGCGGGTCATCGACTGCTTGTTCGGACATGGGGAGCGGTTGGCTGCCTCCAGCGGCCAACAGCCTTAACACTTCGTTAGTATCGCCTCCGGTGACGATCCGGTCCACGGTCGGCATCGAATGCAGCGACTGAAAGCCGCAATAGCGTTAATTTCGCGGTCAGGCCGGACCCACAGGTGAGGCGTCGCGTTAAGCTATTGCAAAAGCAGGCCGCTGGTTCACCATGGGCCGGCTTCGATTGCGAAAGCCGCCGTTGCGGCGGCAGCCCCATTCCGGCAGCCTTGGCGGGGATGCGCCAGGGCTTTCGCCGCCACGCAGCACAGCACACAGGAGGCCAATTATGGATCAGAACGACCGTGATCGCTTCGAGATTCCCAAGGACATGCAATCGATGGCCGAGGCAGGCTTCGAGCAGGCCCGCAAGGCGTTCGAGAATTTCCTCAACAGCGCGCGGCAGACCTCCAGTTCGCTCGAAGATCGCGGTGAAAAAGTGCGTGCCGGTGCCAAGGACATCACCAGCAAGGCCATTGCCTTTGCCGAAAAGAATGTCGCCACGTCGCTGGACTATGCCCAGAAGCTCCTGCAGGCCAAGGACATCGGCGAAGTGATGCGGCTGCACAGCGAATATGTTCAGGAACAGATGCGCGCCTTGGCTGAGCAAGCCAGCGAGATGGGCCAGGCCGTGACGCGTGCGGCGATGGATGCGGCGCGACCCAAGACGTGACGGTGGCGATCGGCGGCCTTCGATGCCGCCAATGCGGAACGGCCAGCCACTTTGGGCTGGCCATCGGCCCTGCCGACCGTTTGGGTTGTTCTTTAATTTTTTTCTACTGTTAAGATAGTTGGTGTCGGTGGCATTGCCTGATGCCCTCAGGCTCGGCCTGCAACACAATCTTCTTTTGCATTGCACAATTCTGACATGTTGGCGGCGCAAGATAGGCGTGGGCCCGGGCGGGCCCTTTGCGATCCGTAGGTGAGATGACCCGGTTCGGCCATTCTGCGCGGACGCGGCCGAGAATTCGTCTTCAGTCATTCCAACTCAGACACAAGGATGCTGCAATGGCCTCTGCCACCGATCCATTTTCCGCACCCGTCGTTCCATTTGAAGTCCCCGAGCAGGTTCGCGCGTTCGCCGAGAAGGGCGTCGAGCAGGCCCGCGAGCAGTACGCCAAGTTCAAGGATGTCGCCGAAGGCAATAACAGCGCTATCGAGGCCGCTTTCGTTGCGATCTCCAAGGGCGCTAGCGAATATTCCACCAAGCTGCTGAGCTTCGCTCAGGCCAACACCTATGCCGGCTTCGATTTCGCCCATGAAATCGTTGCCGTACGGTCGCTTCCGCAGGCGGTCGATATTTGGGGCAGTCATCTTCGCAAGCAGTTCGAGACTTTCACCAGCCAGGCACAGGAATTGGCCGAACTGTCCCGCAAGATCGCAACCGAAGCCGCCGAACCGCTCAAGAACAGCGCGTCCAAGGCGTTCAAATCGGCGGCCTGATCGATCCGGGCGCCGCATTCAAGGCTGTAAGCCCGGGCCGCTTGCCCGGGCTTCTGATTTGATGAACTGCGGTCGAAATTGGCCGGTTTCCCGGCTTGCCAAAGCGGGCCGTTGCACCTAGTTTCCGCCCCGTTCGCGCCCCGAATTTGGCGCGCGTCAGGATGCAGTTGTAGCTCAGTTGGTTAGAGCGCCTGTCTGTGGAACAGGAGGTCGGTGGTTCGAGCCCACCCAACTGTACCACCCGTTTCTCTCACATCAGGGCCTATCGTCAGTGCCGGGCACGCGCGGCCTCGGCCAGATCGATTTCGGTCAACAGCCGGACGAAATCGGCCATGCTGGAGTGATCCTCGTCGGACGGCGCTGCTTTTTGCGAGCTGGGCTCGCGATCGCTGCTTTTGCGGGACCTACGGTCGAACAACGCGAATATACGCATGGGGCACTCCCAATTATTCCGCGAAGGCCTAGCTGGGAGCAAATTGATTAAGATTTTACGTTTGGCAGCGACGCCGTCGGGCAGGCATACCGGTTCCCTGCCTCGGCACGCATCTGCGTGTTGTAGAACTGCCCCATCGACGGCGCGTTGAGCAGCGCGTCGAGTGTCGTCTGCGGCACGCCGCAATACTGCCGGTAAGTCGATTGCACCGCGATGATCGCGTCGTGACGCGTCGGATCGTAACAGACCCGACTGAGCAGACTGCTGCGCGTGATGTCGGTGCAGGTGAATCGCGCCAAATTCACCGGACCGCGATCGACGACGTCAACCGTATCGGCATCGGTCCATGTGGCGTTGGCGAACAACGCGACCAGCACGGCGATAGCTTTGCTTGCAATCACGTCCGTTGCTCCGACCGAATTCCCTGACGATGCGTGGTCGTCATCGCACGGGTGCATTGACGCATTGAACGTTACGCCGTGCAACAGCGTTGAATGTGCATGGCATAGCGTGGCTGGCTGAATCCGAGGCCACGTAGCGCCGAGCGTCTCGCTTTGTGGCGGAATTGTGAATCCGCGCGACATCGCGCCGCGCTGGCGTCACCGTTCTCGGTCAACACATCTGCTCGCAGTGAGGAGATTTGGGTGAGTGAATATCAGGCTGAGCTGGACCGCCACTTCGACTGGTTCGAACGCAAGTTGCCGCAGCGCTTCGCGCGCTTTCTGAGTTGGGTCCGCAAACCATCCTCGCGACTCGTGCGCGTGCCGCTGGCGCTGTTGCTGGTGCTCGGCGGTATTTTCAGCTTCCTGCCGGTGCTTGGCCTCTGGATGCTGCCGCTCGGGTTGTTGTTGATCGCGCAGGACATCACGCTGCTGCAGAAGCCGATCATGCGCTTGCTCGGCTGGATTGAGCGCAGATGGATCGAGCGTCAACGCGCACGCGGCAAGCGCTGATGCAGCGACGATGGCGCGCTCTGACAACGGAACAGGCGTGTTGTGTGACTCAAAAAGCCCACTTCGTTGTTAAATTCGATGTTTCTGCAGGGTTGCGACGTAAATTCTGCTTTAACGAATCAGCAACCTGATTCACCTTCGCCTTCTGGGGTCAATCTGGAGGCCAAGGTATGAACGTAATTGTTTTTGCATCACGCAAAGGCGGCTCTGGCAAGAGCACATTAACGGCTCATCTTGCCGCACATGTCCACAAACCGAGCAAGCCCTGTCTGCTTGTCGATGCCGATCCGCAGGGATCGCTCACGCTATGGCACAAGCTGCGCGGCACCAATGAACCTCCGCTCAAGGCCGCGAACCGTTCCGTCAGCGAGATCGTTGCCGCCGCCAAGCGCGATGGCTACGAGTGGGTCTTCATCGATACGCCGCCGAACATGTCGGCCGTGGTCGAGGACGCGATACGCAACGCCACCATGGTCATCATTCCGGCTCGCCCCGGTGTGTTCGATGTCAACGCGGTGCAGGAAACGATTCAGATCTGCCGTTCGGCACGCAAGCCTTATGCCGTAGTCATCAACGGTGCACCGGCGCTGCGCGAAGGCGTCGAGAGCCGCATCGTTTCCATCGCACGCGAGGCGCTCGCCAAGTTCCGCGTCCCGGTGTGGAGCGGTCAGGTCACCAATCGCGCTGACCTGTTGCTGGCGCTCGGTCACGGAGAAGGTGCGCTCGAATATTATTCCGAGGGTCGCGCGGCGTCCGAGATCAGCCGGTTGTGGTCGGCGATCGAACGTTCGATCAAGGCGATCCGCGGCAGCGGTTCGACGACTGGCGCGATGCACAAGCAGGCCGCGTAACCCGCGCGAGATCTGACTTGCTGGCTCAAACGCGCGCTTGTCGCGCGTTTTTTGCTTTATGCGAGAGCGACGGCGAGCGGTTGGCGCGCTGAGCGCTCGATGGGTCGCGTGTGCCATCACGCTCTTGAAGCAGGGCCGATTGCAGCGCCTGTTGAGCGCATAATCCGTCACACGGAATGAGGGCAAAAAAAACCGGGCTCGAAGAGCCCGGTTTAAGGCATTGGCCACAAGAGGCCGACACAATCACCTTCCAAGAGGGATAACTGAGGGCCCGCGTCGCTAGAGGAGGGGGACAAATGCGCAACGCGAACTCTCAGCGTGTGAAGAGTATGATCCTCGTCAGCGTTACCCAGCAACCATGCATGTCGCATGTCAGTCATGCGATGACCGAGGGCGTGCCGAGCTGCTACTCGCGCCAGCGCTGCGCCTTGCTGACGATGAAGTCGCGGAACGCCTGCACGCGCGCCACCGTCTTCAGCTCCTCCGGATAGACAAAATATGTATCAAGTTGAATCTGGTCCGACTCGCTGAAGAGCTGCACCAGCCGATTGTTCTCCTCGACCAGATAGTCAGGCAGTGCGGCGATGCCGAGCCCCTGCTGGCAGGCGCGGACCAGCCCGAGGATGTTGTTCACCTTGAAAAAGGCCTCGCGCGGGCCGGCGCCGTTGCGCCCCGCCTCGATCAGCCAGCTGCGGTTCTGCAGGTGCGGTGGCACCTGCGCATCGCTCAGCATGATGATGCGGTGGCCGTCGAGCTCCTCGAGCGTCCGCGGCGTACCGAAATGCTTGATGTATTCCGGGGAGCAATAAGCGTGGAAGCCCATCGCGAACAGCTTGCGCTGGATCAGGTCGGGCTGCGTCGGCTTGCGTGTTCGGATCGCGATATCGGCCTCGCGCATCGACAGATCCAGCTCCTCGTCGGTGACGATCAGCGAGATGCGGATTTCCGGGAACAGTGCGGTGAATTCGCCGAGTCGCGGGATCAGCCAGTGAATGCCGACGCCGGGCGTGGTGGTGACCTTGAGGTCGCCGCTCGGCCGCTCGCGGCTGTCGGTCAGCTTGGCGCGCGCCGCCTGCAACTGCATGAAGACGTCGTGCGCGGTGCGAAACAGAAGGTCGCCCTGCTCGGTGAGGATGAGGCCGCGTGCATGCCGGTGAAACAGCGAGACCGCCAGTTCCTGCTCCAGCGCACTGACCTGCCGCGACACCGCCGATTGCGACAGTCCGAGTTGTTCGCCGGCATGGGTGAAACTTCCGGCCTCGGCGGCGGCGTGGAAAACCTTCAGCTTGTCCCAATCCATATCGGCAAACCCGTCGTGGCTTCGAGGCATGGCTACTCCGCAGCCGCCCGGTCGGCGGCGTGGTGGGCGAGAAAACGTTCGGCTTCGAGCGCCGCCATGCAGCCCATTCCGGCTGCCGTCACCGCCTGGCGATAGGTCTCGTCGGCGACGTCACCGGCGGCGAACACGCCCGGCACCGAGGTCGCGGTGGAATGCGGCGCGACCTCCACATAGCCGGACGGCTTCATCTTGATCTGGCCTGCCACCAGTTCGGTCGCCGGCGCGTGGCCGATCGCGATGAAGACGCCATCTGCGGGCACTTCGGTGAGCGCGCCGGTTTTGACGTTCTTGAGGCGGACGTGGGTGACCTTGCCCGGATTCTCGGTGCCGCAGATCTCGTCGATAGCGCTGTCCCAGACCACCTTGATCTTCGGATGATTGAAGAGACGATCCTGCAGGATGCGCTCGGCGCGGAAATTGTCGCGGCGATGCACGATGGTGACCTGCGACGCGAAATTTGTCAGAAACAACGCCTCCTCGACGGCGGTGTTGCCGCCGCCGACCACCACGACCTGCTTGCCGCGATAGAAGAAGCCATCGCAAGTGGCGCAAGCCGAGACGCCGAAGCCCTTGAACTTCTCTTCCGAGGGCATGCCGAGCCAGCGCGCCTGGGCGCCCGTCGCCAGAATGACCGTCTCGGCGAGGTAGCTATCGCCGCTGTCGCAGGTGATCCGGAACGGCCGCTGGCCGAGCTCGAGCTGGGTGACCAGATCGGTGACGATCTTGGTCCCGACATGCGCCGCCTGCTGCTCCATCTGCTGCATTAGCCACGGGCCCTGAATGACGTCGCTATAGCCGGGATAATTCTCGACGTCGGTGGTGATGGTCAGCTGGCCGCCGGGCTGAATGCCCTGGATCAGGATCGGCTCCAGCATCGCCCGTGCGGCATAGATCCCCGCAGTGTAACCGGCCGGGCCGGATCCAATAATGACAACTTTAGCGTGTATCGGGGCGGGCATGGGGTCGAGACCGTTTCTATCAGGCAGCGGGGAAGGCGATATGAAAACAGCGCGAAGTGCATTCGCGCAGTGCAACGAAACATTACAGCCAGTTTAGGTTATCTGGCCAGCCATGCAAGATTTGCAATACATGGGAACAAACTTTCCCGTGATGGCCAAAATCGAGGCACCGTGCACGTAATAAAATTGCGCAAAAAATTCCGCTATGCGCTATGGGTATGCGAAAGTTTAGCGCAGCCGTAACCGGGGACTGGCACCGCGTGTCGAAGAGTCTTGACGAGATCGATCTGAGAATCCTCAACGAAATTCAGGCCGACGGCCGGATTACCAACGTCGAGTTGGCGAAAAGGGTCGGAATTTCGCCGCCGCCGTGCCTGCGGCGCGTCCGCACGCTCGAGGAGGAAGGCTACATCCAGGGTTACCGGGGCCTGCTCGATCCGCGGCTGCTGGGATTCGATGTCACCGTCTTTGCCTCGGTCCACCTGTCGAGCCAGGCCGAGGCCGATCTGCGTGCCTTCGAGGAGTTCGTTCGCGACGAGCCGCTGGTCCGCGAATGCTGGATGCTGTCGGGCGAAATCGATTTCATCCTCAAATGCGTGGCGCCGGACATGGCGACCTTTCAGGAATTCGTCACCCAGCTCACCGCCGCGCCGCACGTGCGCAATGTCCGCACCTCTCTAGTGCTGCAGAATTCGAAATACGCCGCCGCCGTGCCGCTCGAACTGAAGACCTCGCCCTAGCGCATACTCCGCCAGCGGCCAGCAAAAAGCCCGCGCTCGACGATGTGCCGGAGCGCGGGCAATTTCGCAGAAGGCGCTAGCCTTTCCGGCGCATCGCATCGACGCTGATCGATCCGCCGCCGGAGGTCGCCAGATACAGGCACGCGAAGCACAGCAGGATCGCCAGCGATCCGTTGTTCAGCAACGGCAGGAATCCTCGCGGTGCGTGTCCCATGAAGTAGGCGAAGGCCATTTCACCCGACAGGATGAACGCCGCGAAGCGGGTGAACAAGCCAATCATCAGCAGGCCCCCAAGGATCAGTTCGAGTGAGCCGGCCGCGCCGTAGAGCGAAAACAACTGGACCTTTTCGAACATAGGCATCGGGGGATATTTGAATAGCTTGGCCACGCCGTATTGGAATAGCAGCAGGCCGGTCATGAAGCGAAACAGGCTCAAAACGGTGGGTTGCAGCTTAGCAAGCATTTGGTCCACGTCGATTCCCCTGGGTTGGAAAGGTGATTTCTAACAGTCGTGCATGACAGCGACAGCAGTGTCAAAGATGCCCTGCTCAATAAACTGCATTTGGGTGGAAATATTCCATTCTCGTAAGTGCCGGGCAGCCGGGGCAATCGCTACGCACAAAAAAGCCGCTCCGGAGAGCGGCTTTTTGATTTCGTCGAATATGGATGGCTTCAGCGCCATTCGACCTTGGTGATCTCGTAGGCCTTGGCGCCGCCCGGCGCCATCACTTCGACCGACACGCCCTTCTTCTTACCGATCAGCGCGCGCGCCAACGGCGAGGTGATCGAGATGCGGCCCTTTTTGGCGTCGGCTTCAGTCTCGCCGACGATCTGCCACACGGCTTTCTTCTCGGTGTCTTCGTCGATCAGGGTGACCGTCGCGCCGAATTTGACGGTGTCGCCGGACAGCTTGGTGACGTCGATGATGTCGGCACGCGCCAGCTTGTCCTCCAGCTCGGCGATGCGGCCCTCATTGTGCGACTGCTCTTCCTTCGCCGCGTGATATTCGGCGTTCTCGGACAAATCGCCATGCGAGCGCGCCTCCGCGATGAGCTGGATGATGCGCGGGCGATCCTCCGACTGGCGCTTCTTCAATTCGTCTTCAAGGGCAGCGTGACCGCTCGGGGTCATCGGAACCTTCTCAACCATTTATCCTCGTCCTTTGATTTCGAGCGGGCTTGTCGCGGCCCGCAAGAAACGGCTTTGTGCCAAACCACCGTGCCTCGCCGGGATGGAACCGTCGTTGTTGGCAGTCGGGCAGGCGTCGAAACAGAACTTCGATTTGACTGGTGTGTTCCAGTCATTTCAACTTCTTGCCGATCCAGAGCCGCGCAGTCTGGCCGAGGATCAGGTTTTGGGAAAGTAACTTTGCAGCGTGCGGACTTCGAGGTCCCCGCCCAGATAGGCCCGTATGCCCTGCGCGGCCGCCACGGCACCTGAAAGAGTGGTGTAATATGGCACTTTATGCAAGAGGGCAGCGCGCCGCAGCGAGCGACTGTCGGCCAGCGCCTGCGGGCCTTCCGTGGTGTTGAACACCAATTGCACGTCGCCGTTGGTGATGGCGTCGACGATATGTGGGCGTCCTTCCAGAACCTTGTTGATCTTCTCGGTCGGCACGCCGCTGTCGGACAGGAACCGTTGCGTGCCGGAGGTGGCGATCACCTTGAAGCCGAGCGACGACAGCAGCCGGACCGCGTCGAGGATCCGCGTCTTGTCCTCCTCGCGCACGGAAACGAAAACCGTGCCCTTGCGCGGTACGCGCGTTCCGCCGCCGAGTTGGCTCTTGGCGAAAGCGACGGCGAAACTGCGGTCGAGGCCCATGACCTCGCCGGTCGAACGCATTTCCGGACCCAGCACCGTATCGACGCCGGGGAAGCGCGCGAACGGGAACACCGATTCCTTGACGCCGACATGTTTGAGCTGCTGCGGCTTGAGCTGGAAATCCGCCAGCTTCTCGCCGGCCATGATCCGGGCGGCGATCTTCGCTACCGGCGTGCCGATCACCTTGGCGACGAACGGCACCGTGCGCGAGGCGCGCGGATTGACTTCGAGCACATAGATCTCGCCGTCCTTGATCGCGTATTGCACGTTCATCAGGCCGACGACGTCGAGGCCGAGCGCGAGTTCGCGGGTCTGGCGTTCCAGTTCGGCAATGGTCGCGGCATCGAGCGAATGCGGCGGCAGCGAACACGCCGAGTCGCCGGAGTGAATGCCGGCTTCCTCGATGTGCTCCATGATGCCGACGATGAACGTATCCTTGCCATCGCACAGGCAGTCGACGTCGATCTCGGTGGCGTCGGTCAGATAACGGTCGAACAGCAGCGGATTCTTGCCGAGCACGGTGTTGATCTGACCGGTCTTGTCGTTGGGATAGCGCGCCTTGATCTCCGCGGGCACCAGCTCCGGCAAGGTCTCCAGCAGGTAATCGCCGAGTTGCGTGTCCTCCCGGATGATCTGCATGGCGCGGCCGCCGAGCACGTAAGACGGACGCACGACCAGCGGATAATCGAGGTCTGCAGCCACCAGCCGTGCCTGCTCGACAGAATAGGCGATGCCGTTCTTCGGCTGCTTCAGGCGCAGCCGGTCGAGCACGCGCTTGAATCGGTCGCGGTCTTCGGCGAGATCGATGGCGTCCGGCGTGGTGCCGAGGATCGGCACTTCGGCGGCTTCCAGCGCGCGCGCCAGCTTCAGCGGAGTCTGTCCGCCGAACTGCACGATGACGCCGTGCAGGGTGCCGTTCGTGCGTTCCCTGTCGATGATTTCCAGCACGTCTTCCGCGGTCAGCGGCTCGAAATACAGCCGGTCGGCGGTGTCGTAGTCGGTCGATACCGTTTCCGGATTGCAGTTGACCATGATGGTCTCGAAGCCGGCGTCGGACAGCGCAAAGCAGGCGTGGCAGCAGCAGTAGTCGAATTCGATGCCCTGGCCGATGCGGTTCGGTCCGCCGCCGAGAATGATGACCTTCTTGCGATCCGATGGCGCGCTTTCGTCGGCCGGCGCGCCCGCGAACGGCGCTTCGTAGCTCGAATACATATAGGCGGTCGGCGACGCGAATTCGGCCGCGCAGGTGTCGATGCGCTTGTAGACCGGGCGCACACCGAGCGCATGCCGCAACGCCTTGACGTCGGCTTCCGTGGTGTTGGCCAGCACTGCCAGCCGCGCGTCGGAGAAGCCCATCGACTTCAGTGTACGCATGCCGAATGCATGCTGCGGCAGGCCGCTGGCCTTGACCTTTTGCTCCATCTCGACGATGCCGCGCAATTCGGCGAGGAACCACGGGTCGATCTTGCAGGACGCGAAGATCTCCTCGTTGCTCCAGCCGAGCCGCATGGCCTGCGCCACCTGCAACAGGCGGTTCGGCGTCGGCGTGCCGAGCGCGGCGCGGATTGCGTTCTTGTCGTCGCTCTTGCCGAGCCCTTCGATCTCGATCTCGTCTAGGCCTGTGAGGCCGGTCTCCAGCCCGCGCAAGGCTTTCTGCAGCGACTCCTGGAAGGTGCGGCCGATGGCCATGACTTCGCCGACCGACTTCATCGATGTGGTCAGCGTCGTCGACGCGCCGGGAAATTTCTCGAACGCGAAACGCGGCACCTTGGTGACGACGTAATCGATGGTCGGCTCGAACGACGCCGGGGTTGCACCGCCGGTGATGTCGTTGGCGATTTCGTCGAGCGTGTAGCCGACCGCGAGCTGCGCCGCGACCTTGGCGATCGGGAAGCCGGTGGCTTTCGACGCTAGCGCCGAGGAGCGCGACACGCGCGGATTCATCTCGATTACCACCATGCGGCCGTCGGCGGGATTGACGCCGAACTGCACGTTGGAGCCGCCGGTTTCGACGCCGATCTCGCGCAGCACCGCCAGCGAGGCGTCGCGCATGATCTGGTATTCCTTGTCGGTGAGCGTCAGCGCAGGTGCGACGGTGATGGAGTCGCCGGTATGCACGCCCATCGGATCGAGATTCTCGATCGAGCAGACGATGATGCAGTTGTCGTTCTTATCGCGAACGACTTCCATCTCGTACTCTTTCCAGCCGAGAACGGATTCCTCGATCAGCACTTCGTTGGTCGGCGAAGCGTCGAGCCCGCGCTCGATGATGTCGAGATATTCTTCCTTGTTGTAGGCGATGCCGCCGCCGGTGCCGCCCATGGTGAAGGACGGGCGGATGATTGCCGGCAATCCGATATCGGACAGCGCCATCAGGGCCTCGCCGAGGGCCGCTTCCTGATAGCGTTTGCGGCGTTCGTTCTCGCCGAGCGCCCACTGCCGCTCGAATTCGGCGAGTGCCTCGCCGGACAGCTTCTCGCGATCGGCGAGATACTTATCGCGGTACGATTTTTTCAGCGCGGACGCGTTGGCGAGCCGCGATTTCGGCGTCTCGAGCCCGATCTTGGTCATCGCCTCGCGGAACAGCTGGCGATCTTCCGCCTTGTCGATGGCGTCGGCGGTGGCGCCGATCATCTCGACGTCGAATTGCTCCAGCGTGCCTTGGCGGCGCAACGACAGCGCGCAGTTCAGCGCGGTCTGGCCGCCCATGGTCGGCAGCAGCGCGAAGCCGCCGGGAATGACGTGACGTTCCTTTTCGATGATCTTGGCGACGATTTCCGGGGTAATCGGCTCGATGTAGGTGGCGTCGGCCAGTTCCGGGTCGGTCATGATCGTCGCCGGATTGGAGTTGACGAGGACGATACGGTAGCCCTCGTCCTTCAGCGTCTTGACGGCCTGGGTGCCGGAGTAATCGAATTCGCAGGCTTGGCCGATGACGATCGGGCCGGCGCCAATGATGAGGATGGTGGATATGTCGGTGCGTTTAGGCATCAAGTCTCACGGGCAGGATTTCGAAACAGGAATTTCGGCATAAAAAAAGGGCGCGCAGCCGCGCGTCCCTTGAGCCAAAGCGCTAGGTGTCCCCGGCGCGCGAGGTGTCTTTAGACCAGTTTCCCGAGCAGTGAAAGGTCTTTAAGCCCCCGATCAACCGGCAATTTTATGCAGTCTTGGGCTTTTCTGCTGGCATTGCCAAAGGGTCGACGCCAGTGACAGCGAAAAGCTGCACGCGCGGGCCCGAATAGGGTCGTGCCGCGAGGTTTACAGGATCGGCGAGGACCGCAAAGGGGGAGGGGAGTGGAGGCCCAGCCTGGACTTGAACCAGGATAAAGAGCAATGCACTGCTCCCACGTATTCTCTTCCGCCACCGGGCCATCTGCATGGTCCCAGATTGCGGCAATGTGATCCACCCAAACTACGAATTAACCCTAATGCGGCGTCAGAAAGCGTGGCGCGCCACAAACGTCATGCGTGATGCGTTGTGCCCGATGTTCTGCGGCGCGCGGACGGCGCTGAAGCCTGCCGCATCGAGCTTGGCAAGCATCTCGGCCTCGCTATAGCGCTGCAGCCCGACCTTGGCACGCAGTTGCCGGTAATCCGACAACGCAGTGCGCACCAACCCGATCAGCGCATCCTTGAGGAAGCCGTGGCTGGCGCCGAAGCGCAGCAGCGCCAGCACGTCGCCGCCCATGCCGACCTTGGGATCGAGAATGTCGCCGAGCACGAGGCGGCCGGTTGGCTTGAGGGCGCGTCGGATCACCGCGAAGGCGGTGTCGAGTTCGTCCGGCGTCATGTATTGCGCCACCGAATTCATCACCGCGAGATCGACCGAGGCTTCGTCCATGCCGCGCAACTCGTCGAGCGAGCGCACCCGGATCTTGGTGTTCGGCGCGAAGCGGGCGATCAGGCGGCCGCGGACGCCGGGCGCCGGTTCGGCCAGGATCAGCTTGCTGCAGGCGTCCGCCACGCGCGGGGCGGATAGCGCCTCGCCGCAGGCGTAATCCAGCACCACCGCATCGGGCGACGAGATGTAGCCGATGATGTCACGGGCGATGAGTTCGAAATGGACGTCCCGATGCCGCTTGCTGACATAAATCGTGTGCGTCGAATCGTAGTAGTCGATCCAGTCTTCCATGCGTGCCGTCGTGCCCTGATTTGCCGTTCCGCCGAGGGAACCGGCTTAAGCTTGCTGCGTTGAGGGGTCTAGTGGTCCGCTTCCAAATATTCGCTGTCCAGCGAACGAAGCCATGGAAACGCTCGCCGAGACCCGCCGATCCGCCATCATTTCGCAGCCGACAGGAAGGTATATCGTGAGTAAAGCCAAGAATTCATCAAGCATTTCAACAAAGGCCGCCCCCGACCTCGATACGCCCACCGATCTGTCCCCCGAGGCCGTCGACAAGATTTCGGCAACGCTCAACAAGCTGCTCGCCGACACCTTCGCCTTGTACCTGAAAACCAAGAATTTTCACTGGCACATCAGCGGCCGGCATTTCCGCGACTATCATCTGATGCTCGACGAGCAGTCCGATCAGATCTTCGCCACCACCGACGAACTTGCCGAACGCGTTCGCAAGGTCGGCGGCACCACGCTGCGTTCGATCGGCCACATCGCCAAACTGCAGACGCTGAAGGACAACGACGAGGCCTATGTGCCGCCGCGCGAGATGCTGCGCGAGTTGATGAACGATAACAAGAAAGTCGCCGCGGCGATGCGCAAGGCGCACAAGGTGGTCGACGATCTCGAGGATGCGGCAACCGCCGGCTTGCTCGAAAACTTCATCGACGCCACCGAGCGCCGCACCTGGTTCCTGTTCGAAGCCAGCCGGCAAGAGGGCGGCAACGAGCAATAATCTCAGGCTCATTGCGCGCCAAAGGGTTCGGCTTTGCCGACCAGATGACAGGCTCTGCGAAGCAATCATCGTGTCGTCGTGGCCGGGACCAGCCCGGCCATGACAACCATATAGTTCGAGCGGTCGTTCTCAGGCTGAGGCAGCTTGTGTCCACAGCCGCAGCAGTTCGCCGTTGGTGCCGTGGATCGGATCGGACGGCGGCAGCGGCACCGCCGGAATCGTCTTCAGCGCCTTGCGATAATTCTCCGGCGTCGGCTGCGTGACCTGCATCCGGCTGCCGAGCGGATAGGCGCCGACCACGCTGAAATCCTCGCTCGCCGAGAGGCATTGATGGCCGGTGCCGGCGGGCAGGATGACGACGTCGCCGGCGTTGAGTTCGACCTCGTCGCCATGGTCGCCGCCCAGCCGCACATGGGCATGGCCGCGGGCGATGCCGAGCGCCTCGTGCACGGTGGCGTGGTAATGCAGGTAGTCATAGATGCCGTTGCGCCAGAAGCCGCCCCAGCCGTTGGCGCCGAACAGGTTCTCGATGGCTTGCTCCGGCTCGGCCCCGGCGAGGTCGATGGCCAGCCGGTAGCGCAGGACCGGCAGCGGACTGTTCGGCACCAGACCATCGTCCTTGAAGATGAAGGTCTGCGGGGCGATGCCGCCATGCGAACCGCTCATGATGAACTCCGTACGGATGACGACGCTACGGAATCCAACACCAAACGGTGCGGCTGGTTCCCTATCCCGGATTCGCGGCTGTGAGCACCATGCAGGTGGTTGTGCCGTGGGCGAGCAGGCGGCCCCCGGCGTCGAACAGCTTGCCTTCGGCGGTGCCGATGCGCCGGCCGACATGGATGGCGCGGCCTTCGGCGCGCACCTCGCCGGTGTCCTTGGTGATCGCGCGGATCAGCGAAATCTGGAATTCCAGCGTTGTGTAGACGCTGCCCGCCGGCAGCATCGAATGCACTGCGCAGCCCATCGCCGAATCCAAGAGCGTCGCGGTGAAGCCGCCATGTACGCTGCCGACCGGATTGTAGTGCTGCGCGCCGGGGATGGCCTGAAACACCACGATGCCGGGCTCGACGCTGCCGCGGGTGAAGCCGACCTGCTGCATCATCGTGGCGTGCGGCATCTCGCCGGCAAACATCTTGCGCAGGAAATCGATGCCGCTCATCGACCCCAGCACATCCGGCGGCGTCAGGCCGTAGAAGGTTTGTGCGGTGCTCTTGTCGTCCATTGGCGTTTCCCAACAGCACTGCCGTCATCCTGAGGTGCGAGCCGGCATCGGCGAGCCTCCAAGGATGACATGACACTCACCACGTCACCCTTCGAGGCGCGCAAGAGCGCGCACCTCAGGATGACGGCTCTCGTCGTATTACGCCCGCTTGCGCTCCCGCATCAGGTCGGAGAAGCGGCGGAACAGATAGTGGGAATCGCGCGGGCCGGGCGAGGCTTCCGGGTGATACTGCACGGAGAACACCGGCTTGTCCTTCAACGCGATGCCGCAATTGGAGTCGTCGAACAGCGACACATGGGTCTGCTCGACATTGTCCGGCAGCGTCGTCTTGTCGACCGCGAAGCCGTGGTTCATCGAGGTGATCTCGACCTTGCCGGTGGTCATGTCCTTGACCGGATGATTGGCGCCGTGATGGCCCTGATGCATCTTCACGGTCTTGCCGCCGAGCGCTAGGCCGAGCATCTGGTGGCCGAGGCAGATGCCGAAGGTCGGGATACCCGACTCGATCACCTGCTTGATGACCGGCACGGCATACTTGCCGGTTTCCGCCGGATCGCCGGGGCCGTTCGACAAAAAGATTCCGTCCGGCTTCATCGCGAGAATATCGTCCGCCGAGGTCGTGGCGGGGACCACCGTGACCTTGCAGCCTTCGCCGGCCAATAGCCGCAGAATGTTGCGCTTGACGCCATAGTCGATGGCGACGACGTTGAATTCCGGCTTGTCCGCGCGGCCGAAGCCCTTCTCCCACTGCCACGGCGTCTCGTCCCAGGTGTAGCGCTGCGCGCTGGTCACCATCGGCACCAGGTCCATGCCTTCGAGGCCGGGCCACGCGCGGGCTTCTTCCTTGAGGGCGTTCAGATCGAACTGGCCGTTTCTGGCGTGAGCGATCACCGCATTCGGCATGCCCTTGCTGCGGATCAACGCGGTCAGCGCCCGGGTGTCGATGCCTGAGAGGCCGACGATGCCGCGCGCCTTGAGCCACTGGTCGAGATGGCGCGAGGCGCGATAGTTCGACGGATCGGTGATCGCCGCGCGCAGGATGACACCGCGCGCGCCTGGCGTCGCCGCCATGTTCACCGTCTCGATATCCTCGTCGTTGGTGCCGACGTTGCCGATATGCGGGAAGGTGAAGGTGATGAGCTGTCCGGCGTAGGACGGATCGGTGAGGATTTCCTCGTAGCCGGTCATCGCGGTGTTGAAGCAGACTTCGCCGACGGCGTGGCCTTCGGCACCGAGTCCGAAGCCTTCAAAGACAGTACCGTCGGCAAGGATGAGCAGCGCGGTCGGTTTGAGGTCCGGCCAGGCGGGAACGTTTTCTGATGTGGTCATGAGCGCACTACATAGTCCGCCCATCGGGCGGCGTCAAAGCCGGATCGTTGCCGATTCACATAGGATGCGACGAATTTGACAGGACCCGCCGCCGATTTAATCTGGCTCGCGCGGGGTCGGGGCAGGGCGCAGCAATTTTCGTACAATTTGGGGGTCAATTTGCTCGATTCGATGCCGATTCTGCTCATTCCGGGCCTTGGCGGCTCGCCACGCATCTACGGGCCGGTCGAGGCGGCACTGTGGGCCTACGGCCCGGTGACGATCGCCAACCACGTGCGCGACGACAATATGGGCGCCATTGCCCGCCGCATTCTCGCCGAAGCGCCGCCGCGCTTCGCGCTGGCCGGACATTCGATGGGCGGTTACATCGCCTTCGAGATCATGCGTCAGGCGCCGGATCGCGTCGCGCGGCTGGCGTTGATCAACACCCAGGCGCGGCCGGATTCGCCGGAGGCAAAACAGCGCCGCACGGCGTTGATCGCGCGGATCAAGGCCGGTGGTTACCGCGACGTACTCGACGAATTGTTTCCCGGCTTCGTGCATCCGTCACGCCACGGCGACGCCGCGCTGCGCCAGTTGGTGCACGACATGGGCGAGGATGTCGGCGCCGATGCCTTCGTCGGCCAGTTGACCGCGATCATGGCGCGGCCGGATTCGCGCCCGACGTTGGCCAATATCCGTTGCCCGACCCTGGTGCTGACCGGCGACACCGACAACACGTTGTCGAATACCCTGTCGGTGGAAATGGCCGAGGGTATTCGCGCCGCCAAACTAGTGGTCATTCCGGATTGCGGGCACCTGCCGCAACCGGAGAAGCCGCGCGAGACGGCGGACGCCCTGACCGCGTGGCTGCGCAACGCCTGACGGCGCCGGCAGCGTTTGCATCCGCGCCAGCGCAGTTGTCTGGCGCGGCGTTGCGGCTTACATCAGGCCATGACATGAACGGGCGGCGTCACGCGCCGCAAAAGGAGAATCTGGATGCTGCGCGACGCCATCAACACTGCCGTCAAGGAGGCCATGAAGGCCAAGAACGAGCGCGCGCTGTCGACGCTGCGCATGGTCAATTCGACCATCAAGAACGCCGACATCGAGGCCCGCGGGCAGGGCAAGCCGCCGTTGTCCGACGGCGATCTGCTCAGCGTGCTGCAGAAGATGATCAAGCAGCGGCAGGAGTCGGTCGAACTGTACGACAAGGGCGGCCGCGCCGAACTCGCCGCGCAGGAGCGCGAGGAAATCGCCATCATCTCCGCCTATCTGCCGAAGCAAATGTCGGAAGACGAGGTGAAGGCGGCGATTGCCGCGGTGATTGCCGAGAGCGGCGCATCCGGCATCAAGAACATGGGCAAGGTGATCGGCGCGCTGAAAGCGAAATTCGCCGGGCAGATGGATTTCGGTAAAGCCAGCGCGCTGGTGAAGGCGGCGCTGACGGGTTAGTCAAAATCGATGGCGTCGTCCCCGCGAAGGCGGGGACCCATAACCCCTGGCGGTCGTGGTGTAGCGTAACTTTCCATCAGAGGTCACTATCGCTGTACGCATCATGAGCGACACGGCGTATGGGTCCCCGCCTTCGCGGGGACGACGCTGCCGATATTTGCTAGATGAGAAATATAAGGCACGCCAACATGCTCACTGAAACGTCCGACTACGACCAACTCTATCGCGAATTCCGCTGGGATGTGCCGGCGCAATTCAACATCGCCACCGCCGCTTGCGACCGCCACGCCGACGGCTCCGGCAAACTGGCGCTGATCTATCTCGACGACGACGGCAGCGTGACGCGCACCAGCTTTGACGAGTTGCGCGATTTCTCCCGCCGCTTCGCCAACGTGCTGAAAGCCGACGGTCTGCAGCGCGGCGACCGCGTCGGCGTGTTCCTGTCGCAATCGCTGGAATTGCCGATAGCGCATCTCGCGGCGTTTCGCTCCGGCCTCGTCTCCGTGCCGCTGTTCACGCTGTTCGGCGAGGACGCGTTGGAGTTTCGTCTCGCCAATTCAGGCGCCAAGGCTATCGTCACCGACCAGACCGGCTGGGAGAAGCTGAGCAAGATCCGCGAGCGGCTACCGTATCTGCAGGACATTTACATCATCGGCGGCGATATCCACGCCGGCGCCAAATCGTTCTGGCAGGCCATCGAGGATGCGCCGGAAGAATTCGCCACCGTCGCGACCAGTGCCGACGATCCGGCGATCATCATCTACACCTCGGGCACCACGGGAAATCCCAAAGGCGCGCTGCATGCGCATCGCGTGCTGCTCGGCCATCTGCCGAATGTCGAGATGGCGCACGATTTCTTCCCCAAGCCCGGCGACATCATGTGGACGCCGGCGGACTGGGCATGGATCGGCGGCCTGTTCGATGCGCTGTTCCCGGCCTGGCATCACGGCGTGCCGATGGTCGGTTATCGCGCCAAGAAATTCGATCCGCACGAGGCCATGCAGTTGATGGCGGAGCACAAGGTGCGCAACGTCTTCCTGCCGCCGACCGCGCTGAAACTGATGCGGCAGGCCAATGTGAAGCACGACGGCGTCAAGCTGCGCAGCATTTTCACCGGCGGCGAGTCGCTCGGCGGCGAACTGCTCGACTGGGTGCGCAGTACCTTCGGCATCGATGCGCATGAGATCTACGGTCAGACCGAATGCAATCTCGCGGTCGGCAACAACGCCAAGCTGTTTCCGATCCTGCCGGGCTCCATGGGCAAGGCGACGCCGGGGTTCGACGTGCGTATCGTCGATGAGGCGGGCAACGTGCTGCCGAACGGCACCACCGGCATTATCGGCGTGCGCAAGCCGAACCCGTGCATGATGCTGCAATACTGGGGCAACGCCGACGCCACCGCGAAGAAATATGCCGGCGAGTTCCTGCTTACCGGCGATCTCGGCAAGCGCGATGACGACGGCTACTTCTGGTACATGAGCCGCGAAGACGACGTCATTACGTCCGCGGGCTATCGCATCGGTCCGGCGGAAATCGAGGATACGCTGATCAAGCATCCGGCGGTGGCGCTGGCGGCGGTGGTCGGTATTCCCGATCCGATCCGCACCGAGGCGGTGAAAGCCTGGGTCGTGCTGCGGCCGGGCTTCGCGGCGAGCGATGCGCTGGCGCGCGAGATTCAGGATTTCGTCAAGGTGAAGCTCGCCGCGCACGAATATCCGCGCCACGTGCAATTCGCCGAGACACTGCCGATGACCGCGACCGGCAAGGTGCTCCGCCGCGAGCTGCGCAAGCTGGGATGACCATCCAAAGGTGAAGCGGAAGCCATCACCCTGAGGTGCGAGCGGAGCGAGCCTCGAATGGCGACGGCGATCCTTAGGCGCGCAAGAGCGCGCACCTCAGGATGACGCCATCGCTTCGCTTGCATCTCCTTTCACCCCGGCAGCGTCACGCCCATCGCCTTCAGCGCCGCCAGCATTTGCGTTGGCGGTTCCAGCTTGATGACTAGCGGCTTGCCGGTTTCGACCACGCTCTTGAGGCTGGAGAGAATCGCGGGCCAGCCCAGGCGCCCGCCGGAGAGAATGTCGTCGGGCAGCGGGCGCTCGTGCGCTTCGGTCATGGTCAGCCGAACCGCATCACCCATTTGCACGATCTCGTAGGTGACCACGGTCTGGCCGAGCGCCTCGACCATACCGGGCCAGTTTACGTTCCAGGTCACCGACAATTTGTGCGGCGGATCGCACGCCAGCACTTCGCCGCTGATGTGCTCCTCGCCGTCCGGCGTGCGCAGGACGAACGCCCCGCCGATTTCCAGTTCGATCTCGACGGCGAAGCCGGAAAAGTATTGCCGGCTGAACTCGGCGGTGGTCAGCGCCTGCCAGACCTTCTCGGGCGTGGACGCGATGTAGATCGTATAGACGGTCTGCGGGGTGAAGTGACGGGTGTCCATATCGGTCAGCCTCGCGCGTGGGCTTGTTCCGTCGCGGCGATGACGGGCGCTTCGAGGGGGAGGGGATGGCCGGTTTCGAGAATGCTCTTGAGGTTCGACAGCACCATCGGCCAGCCGAAGGAAATGCTCGGCAGCGTCTTGCTGTCGTCGGCGAAGTTCTCATGCGTCACGGTGAGCTTGACGATGTTGCCTTGCGGTTCCAGCACGTAGGTGACGCGCGATGGCTTCTCGGTCTTCATCTCGGCGTCGAATACCGAATGCCAGCTATAGGACATCCGTCGCGGCGGATCGGATTCCAGGATGACGCATTCGTTCTTGAGTTCGCCGTAGCGTTCCATCGTCATGCGCGAACCGACTTTCCAGTCGGACGTCAGAATGCAATCCATCCAGTATTTTTGGATGAAGTCGCGGTCGGTGAGGGCATGCCATAGCGTCTCGGCGGTGGTCTCGATGTAGGTGACGTAGACGAATTCCGGTTTACGCATCACGCTTCTCCAGTTGCCGTTTCAATTCGCTCAGCGCGGCGAGCTTGCCGCGCTCGAATTTCCTGATCCAGCGTTCGCCGATCTGATGGATCGGCACGGGGTTGAGATAGTGCAGCTTTTCGCGGCCGTGCTTGATTGTCGCGACAAGATTGGCCGCTTCGAGAATCGCAAGGTGCTTGGTGACGGCTTGCCGCGTCATCGCGAGGCCGTCGCATAATTCGTTCAGGGTCTGCCCGTTCCTCGCATGGAGCCGGTCCAGCAACGACCGCCGCGAACCGTCAGCCAGTGCCTTGAAGACCTCGTCCATAATGCAGATTATATGCAACCAAATGGTTGCATGTCAAATGCTGATGTTTCCGTCATCCTGAGGTGCGAGCACTTGCGAGCCTCGAAGGATAACAGCAACATGTATCCGCATCCTTCGAGGCGGTTCGCGCTCGCGCAAACCGCACCTCAGGATGACGGACTCGAAACACGGTGCGCCAATGTCCCTTCAGCTCTATCTCGCTTTCGTTGCCGCCTGTCTGGTGCTCGCCATCGTGCCCGGGCCGATCGTCACCTTGCTGGTCGCCAACGGCCTGCGCTACGGCACGCGCGCGGCGCTGATCAACATCGCCGGTGCGCAACTCGGTCTGGCGATCTCGATCGGCATCGTCGCCGTCGGTCTCACCTCGATGATGGCGACGATGGGCTACTGGTTCGACTGGGTGCGGTTCGCCGGCGCCGCCTATCTGGTGTGGCTCGGCATCAAGCTGGTGCGTTCGCCGGGGCTCGACGTGACCAAGGGCGATGCGCCGCCGCCACCGAAAGGCGGGTTCTTCCTGCAAGGCCTCGTCGTGCTGCTGAGCAATCCGAAGATGCTGATTTTCTTCGGTGCGTTCATTCCGCAATTCGTCGATCTCAAGCAGCCGCACTTTCCGCAGGTGCTGCTGCTCGGCGCCACCTTCATGGTGGTCGCCGGCGTCACCGATGCGATGTATGCGCTCCTGGCCGGACGCGCTCGCTCGCTGCTGTCGACGCATCGTACCCGGCTGGTGTCGCGTATGTCCGGTCTGTGTATGATCGGCGGCGGCGTCTGGCTGGCACTGACGCGGGCGCGTTGAATTTCAAATCAGCGCGCGCAATTCCGGCTCCAGCTTGCGCAGGATGCGTGTCAGCCGCTCCGCCCACTCTCGCTGACCGGCTTCGCCGGTGATGAGATCCTGTCGGATTTCGATGCCGCTGTTGATCAGCCCGCGCGCCTCGCCATGCACCGGAATGGTGTAGTCAGTGGTGTCGCTGACCGCATAGGGCTGGTTGTCACCGACCACCAGCGCGGCTTCGGCGCGCAGTTCGCGCAGCAGCAGGTGCGGCAGCCGCGCATCGCGATTGTAGAGCGTGCCGATGTGCCATGGCCGCGCTTCGCCTTTGTAGACCGGCGTGAAACTGTGCAGCGACACCAGGATGGTTGGCACGTCGTCGCGAGCGCGTCGATCGAGCACGCCGGCGATGCGCTGGTGATAGGGCTCGAAGATCGCCGTCCGTCGTTCGGCGGCGGCCTCGGCGGCGAGGCGCTGATTGCCGGGGATCGTCGTCACCTCGCTGATCTGCGGTATCGAACTTGCCGCCGCAGGCGGCCGATTGCAGTCGATCACCAGCCGCGAATAACGCTGCGCGATCAGATGCGCGCCGAGGGCGTCGGAGATCTGTTCGGCGACGCCGGCGATGCCGATGTCATAAGCGATGTGTCGCTGTCGCTCGTGCTCGTCGATGCCGAGGTCGCCGAGCGCGCGCGGGATCGCGCGTCCGTAGTGATCGCACGTCAGCAGAAACGGCGACGCGCCATCGCGGTTGCGCTCGATGACCGGCATGGGTTCGTCGGCGGCGAGAAGAGGCGTGATGTCTTGCAGGGTCATGAGGCCAATCTGTTCACGTCACGGCCGGACCTGATCCGGCCATCCATCTCTCTTCAAGGGTGGCTGCGCGGGTCAAGCCCGCGCATGACAGTCTCACAGGAAAGAACGGCAAAACGGCTCACGCCGCCTGCGCCGGCAGCAGCGCGGCCGTGTCCTTCACCACGATGGCGAAGCGGTCCGCCAGTTCCGACAGCGCGGTGCGATGCACGACGCTGGCCGGGATCGTGCCGCCGAGCGGATCGGGCAGGTCGCGCGTCGCGGTGGCATTGGCGACGATGGTGGAGCGATACTTCAGGTCGAGCGCGGCGCGTGCGCTGGCGCTGACGCACATATGGGTCATGAAGCCCGCGAAAATGATTTCGCTGCGGCCAGAGCTTTTCACGAGTTCGTGCAGGTCGGTGCCGGCGAAGGCATTGGGCAGCGCCTTGCGCAGCACGATCTCGCCGGCAGCGGGCGTCAGCAGCGGCACGATGGCGGCGGTGGGGCTATCCTCGGCGAACAGCGGCCGGCCGGCGGGCGCGTGCTGCACGATATGGAACACCGGAACGCCGCTCTTGCGCGCGAGCGCCAGCAGTTTGGCGGCTTCGAGGATGGCGGCGTCGATGCCGGCCAGCGGCAACTTGCCGGACACGTATTCGAGTTGCGCGTCGATGATGACCAGCGCGGATTTATCGAGCGGGCTCGGATTGAGCGGCGCACCGGCGATCTGCAACAGGGATTGCGTGGCGGAAGGCATTGTTTTCAACTCTCAGGGGCCGGATGGCGGGCGGAAGGGGCTGCCGCCACATTACGGCCTGTGAATAGCCGGGACAATCCGCGGCGGGTTGGGCCAAGCGGCGGGCGACCCTATATTAGTGGCCGGTTGGCACAGGCCACAGCGACTTATACGAAAGAGCCTATGCGCTTCACGCCCCAATTTCTCGAAGAGTTGCGCGCCCGGCTTCCGGTCTCGGAAGTCGTGGGCAAGCGCGTCAAGTTGAAGAAGGCGGGGCGCGAATGGAAGGGCCTGTCGCCGTTCCAGCAGGAAAAGACGCCGTCGTTCACGGTCAACGACCAGAAGCAATTCTATCACGACTTCTCCACCGGCAAGCACGGCAACATCTTCGATTTCATCATGGAGACCGAAGGCGTGCCGTTCGTCGAGGCGGTCGAGCGGCTGGCCTCGATGGCGGGCCTGCCGATCCCGGCGGCGACGCCGGATGCCGCGCGCCACGAGCAGCGGCGCAAGACGCTTTATGACGTGATGGAATTGGCGGCGAAATTCTTCGCGGAGACGCTGTCGTCGCGCGGCGGCGCCAGGGCGCGCGGCTATCTCGCGGACCGCAGCCTCCCGCCGCAAACGCAGTTGCAGTTCCGTCTCGGCTATGCGCCAGGCGAACGTTTCGCGTTGAAGGAATATCTCGGCGCGCAGGGCGTGCCGGTCAACGACATGGTCGAGGCCGGTCTGCTGATCGGCGGCGAGGATATTCCGGTGCCGTACGATCGCTTCCGCGATCGCGTGATGTTTCCGATCACCGATCTGCGCGGCCGCGTCATCGCCTTCGGCGGACGCGCGCTGGAGAAGGACGTTCCGGCGAAGTATCTCAATTCGCCGGAAACGCCGTTGTTTCACAAGGGGGCCAATCTTTACAACGGGGCTAATGCCCGCAAGGCCGCTCATGACGGTGCACCGGTCATCGTCGTCGAAGGCTATGTCGATGTCATCGCCATGGTCGGCGCGGGTTTTGCCGCCACTGTCGCGCCGCTCGGCACCGCGCTGACCGAAGAACAACTGGCGCTGTTGTGGAAGATGGCCGACGAGCCGATCCTGTGCTTCGACGGCGACAAGGCCGGGCAGAAAGCCGCGTGGCGCGCCGCCGGTCTGGCGCTGCCGCATCTCGCGCCCGGCAAAAGCCTTCGCTTCGCGCTGCTGCCGGAAGGGCAGGACCCCGACGATCTGGCGCGCACAGGCGGGCGCGCGGCGATCGATGAAGTGATCGGTTCGGCGCGCGGTCTGGTCGATGTCATCTGGTCGCGCGAAGTCGAGGGCGGCACGTTCGCCACGCCGGAGCGGCGTGCGTTGCTGGAAGCGCGCATCGGCGAACTCACCGCCGGCATCCGCGACGAGGTGGTGCGGCGCTATTACCGGCAGGATTTCGCCGACCGGCTGCGGCAGGCCTTCGCGCCGTCTGCGGGCTATGGCGGTTATGGCCGCAGCGGCTATCGCGGCGGTGCGGGCAGCGAATCACCTCGCCGGTTCACGCCGCGCGGGGCGTTTTCGCCGGGCCGGGGCGGTTCCGGCGGCGGTCGTCCACAGGTTGCTGGCGCGGGGCTGAGCCTCGGTCGCGGGCCCTATCAGGTCGCCAGTCCGCACCTCGCCACCAGCCCGATCATGCGCGGCCAGCGCAGTTCGCTGTCGCGGCGCGAGGCGCTGATCCTGCTGACCCTGATCAACCACCCCTGGCTGTTGCACGACCATCTGGAGGAAGCGGCGGCGCTCGAGCTGGCGCATCCCGAGGCGCACAAGCTGCGCGCCGGCATCCTGGCCGCCTTCGCCCATTACGGCCCGACCGACGATCCCGAGGCCGAACGGACGAGGCTGCGGGACTGGATCGAGAAGAACGGATATCTCGAACAAATTCAACGTGTTGGACGGGCGATTACGACCGCGGCGGTGTGGGGCGCACAGCCGGCGGCGGCGCGCGAGGATGTTCTTTCGACGTGGCATCAACTTGTTGTCTTGCATCGGCAATGGCACTCATTACTTAGGGAGCTGAAAGACGCCGAGCTGGCCTTGGGCGACGAGGCGAGCGAGGCGAATTATGCGTGGTTGCGCGACGTCAAAGGCCGGCTGGCAGAAGCCGACGGCACCGAGGCGCTGATCGAGGGCTTCGGCGAATCCTCGGGCCGGTTCCAGCGCAGCATGTGAGATGACGATTGCGGCCGCCCGGCGGAACCGCGAAAAGACTCGCCAAACCGCGGGTTTGGCTGCAAAAACAGGGTTAATCGAGACTTAACGGCTTTGGCGCATTGTCCGGCCAGAGTTGCAATACCGGCAAAGCAGATTCGGGGTGGCGGCATCTGGCGCCGCCTTTGCCGCGTCTGCATCAAGCGATACAAGGCGGGCGGCGACGTCCCCGGCGTGAGTGCGTTTCTAGGAGCATTGAATGGCCACCAAGGCGAAGACGGTGCAAGTCAAGGACAAGGAAAAAGACGACAAGGCCGCTGATGCGCCTGAGAAGGATGGCCCCGACGCGCCGTCCCCGCTGCTCGACCTGTCCGACGCTGCCGTCAAGAAGATGATCAAGCAGGCCAAGAAGCGCGGCTTCGTGACCTTCGATCAGCTCAACGAAGTGCTGCCGTCCGACCAGACCTCGCCGGAACAGATCGAAGACATCATGGCGATGCTGTCCGACATGGGCATCAACGTCTCGGAGAACGACGACTCCGACAGCGAAGAAGAGAGCAAGGAAGAGGCCGAGGAAGAGACCGACAACGAACTCGTCGAAGTCACCTCGAAGGCCGTCACCGAAACCAAGAAGTCCGAGCCGGGCGAGCGCACCGACGATCCGGTGCGGATGTATCTGCGCGAGATGGGCACCGTCGAGCTGCTGTCGCGCGAAGGCGAAATCGCCATCGCCAAGCGCATCGAGGCCGGTCGCGAAGCGATGATCGCCGGACTGTGCGAGAGCCCGCTGACGTTCCAGGCCATCATCATCTGGCGCGACGAACTCAACGAAGGCAAGATCTTCCTGCGCGACATCATTGACCTCGAGGCCACCTACGCCGGCCCCGATGCCAAGAACAACATGAACCCGGCGCTGATCGGCGGCCCGAACGGCGAAGGCCAGGCCGCTGAAGGTACCGAGGGCGAAGCCGCGCCGTCGCTGGTCGCGCCGCCCGCCGCGCCGCCATCGGCCACGCCGTTCCGCCCGGCGCCGCCGCGCGGCGCACCGGCCGCGGGTGACGGCGAGGAGAAGGATCCCGCCGAGTCCGCCGCCGAAGGCGACATGGACGACGACGAGTTCGAGAACCAGATGTCGCTCGCCGCCATCGAGGCCGAACTGAAGCCGAAGGTCGTCGAGATCTTCGACAAGATCGCCGAGAACTCCAAGAAGCTGCGCAAGCTGCAGGAACAGGACATCTCCAACCAGCTGCAGAACGAGACGCTGTCGCCGTCGCAGGAGCGCAAGTACAAGAAGCTCAAGGACGACATCATCGTCGAGGTGAAGTCGCTGCGGCTCAATCAGGCGCGCATCGATTCGCTGGTCGAGCAGCTCTACGACATTAACAAGCGCCTCGTCTCCTTCGAGGGCCGCCTGCTGCGGCTCGGCGACAGCCACGGCGTCGCGCGCGAGGACTTCCTGAAGAACTATCAGGGCTCCGAGCTCGATCCGCGCTGGCTCAACCGCGTCTCGAAACTCTCCGCCAAGGGCTGGAAGAATTTCGTCCATCACGAGAAGGACCGCATCAAGGAGCTGCGCGGCGAAATCCAGCAGCTCGCGGCGCTGACCGGCCTCGAGATCGGTGAATTCCGCAAGATCGTGCACGGCGTGCAGAAGGGCGAGCGCGAAGCCCGACAAGCCAAGAAGGAAATGGTCGAGGCCAACCTGCGCCTCGTCATCTCGATCGCCAAGAAATACACGAACCGCGGCCTGCAGTTCCTCGACCTGATTCAGGAAGGCAACATCGGCCTGATGAAGGCGGTCGATAAATTCGAATATCGCCGCGGCTACAAGTTCTCGACCTATGCGACGTGGTGGATCCGGCAGGCGATCACCCGCTCGATCGCCGATCAGGCGCGCACCATCCGCATCCCGGTGCACATGATCGAGACCATCAACAAGATCGTGCGCACCTCGCGCCAGATGCTCAACGAGATCGGCCGCGAGCCGACGCCGGAAGAGCTGGCCGAAAAGCTCGGCATGCCGCTGGAGAAGGTGCGCAAGGTTCTCAAGATCGCCAAGGAGCCGCTGTCGCTGGAAACCCCGGTGGGCGACGAGGAAGATTCGCACCTCGGCGATTTCATCGAGGACAAGAACGCCATCCTGCCGATCGACGCGGCGATCCAGTCCAACCTGCGCGAGACCACGACGCGCGTGCTGGCGTCGCTGACGCCGCGCGAGGAGCGCGTGCTGCGCATGCGCTTCGGCATCGGCATGAACACCGATCACACGCTGGAGGAAGTCGGCCAGCAGTTCTCGGTGACGCGCGAACGTATCCGGCAGATCGAGGCGAAGGCGCTGCGCAAGCTGAAGCACCCCTCGCGCTCGCGCAAGCTGCGGTCGTTCCTCGACAACTGAGGGCTTGTCGTCTCATCCCATGGGCGGCCTCATCCTGAGGAGCCGTGCGCAGCACGGCGTCTCGAAGGATGGATGGCTCAATCGTCGCCGCCCTCGTGGCGGTGGCCGCTCTCGCCACGGCTGAACACGCCGTAATTGCTGGATTTGAGACCGCCGCCGTCGGTGGCCATCGCCGCCAATCCGAGTTTCAGTAGTTCCCGCACAGCCGCGGAGCGCGTCGGCATGCGATGGCGGAAGCGAAAATCGTCAATGGTTTCCAGTTCCTCCGGCGAAAGCATGATCTGCAGTCTTTCGCCTCTGAGATCGGTCACGGTCGGATCCCCAGCAAAGTGAGACAATTACTCAATCCCCTCATAAGGGGTTAGTTCCCTGTTTCACGGCTTGCCCCCAAAATGAGTAAAAAAGTATAGCAATTTCAACAGCTTAACTGTTGCGGCCGGGGCCGGGAGGGGTTATGTTAACCGGAAGGAGAAGCCCCATGCCGCAGAAAATCAAACGGCCGAAGCCGGACAAGAAACCCGAGCCGGATCGTCCCAGCCTTCAGCAGGTCATCGAGAACCTCGAGCAGTGGGTCAACAGCCCCGGCCTGCAACCGCCGAATTAATGCTCCGTGTGGCCGCGCGCTCACCCGCGGCCGAACTCCCGACGCGCCACGGGCGCGTGTCATCCGGCCCTTCGCCGCCCCTCTCCAAACAACGTCATCATCTCAATCCATCAGTTCGCCCGGCGGGTGGCGCGGGTCGTAGCTGCGCGGGCGATTGCGCTCGATGATTTTCCAGAACGGCCAGATGAAAGCGGCGCCCACGGCGAGCGGGCCGAGCACGCGCCAGTCGCGCACCACGAACAGCAGCACCACCGGCAGGCCGACGAAGAACAGCGCGCCGATCGTGCCGATCGCCATCATGGCGTGGTGGCGGCTTTCCGAAACCCCGGCTGAGAAACGTATGGTGCCTTGCGGCGCATGGACGAGGCGCGCATGCAGCGCGCGGATGAAGTCGCGATAGCGCGGCGTGCGGTCGTGATCGACCTGGCCCGAGGGCCCGGCATCGGTGACGGTGAGCGCGCGGCCGTCGCGAAAGCCGATGCGGCAATGATTGACGGCATCCTTGCCATCGGTGGCCGACATCATGTTGACGGCCACGATGTCGGTCCACAGCCGGCGGCCTTCGCCGCTCTCCGTCTGCCAGAGAATTGCGGAGTCGCGCCCGGCGTCGATCAGCGTCACGCCATGGTTCGGGTTGCGCCAGAAGAAGCGCTTGTCGTCCAGCACAAAGTGCAGGTCATAGGATGTCGATGACGATGCGGCAGGCGCGGGCGCGTTCATGCGCGGGAGGATAGCGGATTGCGGCGCGGCGTCGAGATAGCTACGGGGCCGCGCCGAATGGCCTTTGCGCTCCTGTCGTTCAGCCCCTCAGCTGTCGTTCAGCCCCTCGACGCGTCGAGGCGCGCTCCCTCTCCCGCTTGCGGGGGAGGGTTGGGGAGGGGGCAAGCGAGTGTGGCTGAATGAGATGGTTCGGAAATTGAGCCGGGTGGATCGCCACGGACTCTAGTCCGTTGGCTCCGGCGGTGGGTTTCTGAGATCGTAGCTACGCGGGCAATTGCGCTCGGTGATTTTCCAGAACGGCCGCATGACGCCACAGCCTGCGGCCTTCGCCGCTTTCCGTTTGCTACAGAATTGCGGAGTCGCGCCCGGCGTCGAGCAGCGTCACGCCATGGTTCGGGTTGCGCCACAAGAAGCGCTTGCCGTCCAGCACGACGTGCAGGTCATAGGATGTCGATGAGGGTGCGGCAGGCGTAGGCACGTGAAGAGGACAGCAGGTAATAACGAGCTATAGTCGCTCTTCAGTTTTTTGTTGAGTAAGATCAAAGAACAATGGCTTTACCGCATTAGGGTTTTCCATGACGCGGATCGTTTGAAGATCTTTGCTAACAACCATAAGCACCGTACTCGTCTCATTGGATATCGATAGGATGCTTGGAGGAGGAGCGCCAACAATACTTCGTTTTAGCGATCCTTGTATCAATCGACCGTTGATTGTTCCGTTTACTTCAACGTTATGTGTTCTTTCTATTGGGCTGATAGAGCTTCCCATTATTGCGAGAGATAGCGGGCTTTGCTGCTGCTTAAATGAACCTGAAAAATAAACTGAGTTGTTGTGCGTATTCTTTTTTAGCAAGAGATTGCACTCGGGTCCTTTCCATATCTTACCCAGATTTGGCTCGGGAGCGCTTACCGCTTCGCCTATCTCACGATAGAATTCGCTCTTGGGCTTCATCTGCTTGCGGAGTTCGCGGAGTGTCGTTGTCTCTTCATCAGGGAGTTCCTTAAGTCGGGCAGCAAGCAGTCCAATGTTCTTGTCATAGTCTCCTATCGCAAGAGCCTTGTCGCAGAGCGCTTGTGCTTCATCGAGAAATCCAGCGGTGATCAACTTTTGAGCCAAATTGCTCATTGCCATAGTGCCACCTTGCTCTTCGGATTTGCGATATGATTGAACCGACCTCGTCGGCATATTCAGTGAATCGTATGCAACTCCGAGATTGTTCCAGGCGGACTCACTTCGCTCTGTGGGGTCCAATAAAAGATATTGGGTCAGCGCGATGTCCGTATTGCCGAGCTCGCTATGCGAGTATGCTAACGAAAATCGCGTCTCGGTATCGTTTGGCCGCAGTTGTATTCTGCGTTCCAAGATCGCTACCTCGAGTTCTTTGTTTTCGGCATCTTTAGCAAGATCGAACAGGGCATCTAGCAATCGATGTTCTGTTGAAGCAACTTCGGCACTAAGTAACCTAAGATGAGCGATCTGCGTGTTTGCCTCAGCAGATGCGCCAGCGCTTCTGAATGCTTTGGCGGCAAAGTAGAGGTACTTTGCTCTCAACTCTGGAGATTTTGCAGAACTACTCGCTCTAACGAACGAGTCAGCCGCTTTGGGAAGATCTGAGAATCGTTGATATGAACTCCCGAGATAGAAAAGTACTTCAGAGTTGTTTGGATTCTCGTCGGCGATCTGTTCGAGCTTGAGCAAATCACCGCCTTTTCCTAGAAGAATTTTTGCGCTTTGGAGATACGCATTCCAGTCTGCTATTTCCCAAGAGGCTTTGAAGTCTTTGGATTTCAGATAACTAGCGCTAATTTGGTCAATTCTGCTATCGTCGCCTTTTGAAATCGCGCGAAAGGCGGCAAGCTCATAGTCCGCCCGATCCCAATGCTCAGAGATTGTTTCATCGTCCCCTAACAGAGCGCTTCTGTCCTCTGTCTCTATTGTTTTTGTATCTCGGCCTGTAACAGATGGTGATAGCTGCTTAGTCAATGTTGTGGGTGAAAGGGCCCGCAACATCTGAAGAAATTTTCCGTGCGCCCTTTCGGGAACCAATCGGTCAAAGGTGATATATTCGATATCTCCTTGGATGCCTCCTGGCTTTCGAACTCCTTCTTCAACAAAAAGAATAATGGACATGCCGCGCCCTGCAGCCAATCCAATTTCTTGGATGATCCAGTCTGACGTCTTCCATTCAATTTTAGAAGTTTGGACACTTAGGCGTGTTGCATTCCACCAGAGAGGTTTCAAACTTGTAGCTGAAACGACCTGCTCTTTCTTGGTGCAGATTCCAATGAAGGTATTTTTATCCTTTAATAAGGCCAAGATTTTGTCTCGTAGCTGACTTGGCTCAGCCTCTTCAGCATGTTCCCAAGAGAACGTCGCTTGAATGTTCGAGACTTCGGTAAAATAGCTCAAGAAAGAGCGAACGACGTCGGCGTCATCTTCTGTAAAGCTATGACCTACAAATGCGCGGATTTCTTCCATAGGGTTTTGACATCTAGGTCCAATTTTTACGTTGCTTAACTCTATTTCTGCAAGTGCGAGTCTGCAACTGAACGTAGGACCGCAGATCCAATGCTCGTCTGAATAAGCTATTGCTATTTTTAGTTTTGGGTATATATTCCTATCAATCCCGCCTCACTGAGAGGGGCGGCTCGCGATCGTCACGGTCTGCGGGGCGGGATGGCGGTGGGCGCGTGCGGCGTTCGATGTCTCGCATCGCGCGGGGGTAACCTCGCGAGTGTGACGGGACTGACGACCACGCCGCGACGCGAACGGTCCCAGCGCGCGATATCCCGGCGCATCGCCTTGCGCCATGGGGCAGCCACGCGGCCGTCTCCCCTCAACGGGGGTGGCTGTGGGGCGCAAGTCCCCTGGAGCGACCGTCACCTCAGGCTCGGCGGTCGGGGGTTTTTGCGCAGCAAGCCGTTAACACCATCGCGCGCGGAACGCCGGATGATTCCGGTGTGACCGTGGCGAATACACTCGTGTGCTTTTCACTTTTGCACACGGGGCCATGGGTGCATCGGGCACCCGGCGTTCCGCGCGCCCTCTCTTCCAGGAGGGCGGATGGAATGACCCTCAACCTGTTCGCAGCGGTGCGAACGGGCGATCGCGCGTGCGCGGCGATGCCCTTCGCCGGCCGCGATGCGGAACGCCCGCGCAACTTGCGCGTTGGGGTCGCGTCAATCAGCGATCAGGAGAACAGATGATGAGACTTCGCACGTCGGTTTTGGTGGCAGCTGCGCTGCTCGGGCTCGGTCTGGCAGTTCCGCAGTCTGCCGAGGCCATGGTGGTGAATCCCGGCGTGAGCGCGCCGAGCGTCGTCGATACCGTGGCGTGCCGGACAGTGCGCAGCCGCATCGTGCGTCCCGGCGGTCGCGTCGTCTACAAGACCACGCGCCAGTGCACGCCGCATTGGTCGCATCATCGCCGCGGCTGCGTGATGGAACGCCAGCGCATCGTGCGTCCCAACGGCGCCGTGGTCTACAAGCAGGTGCGCCGCTGCCGCTGATCGGGCGTCAGCCAATCGTCATGTCGCCGGGCCTCGCGCCCGGCGATGTCGTTCGTGCGCAGGGCGGCCGGCTTCGCGCGGTCCGGGCGGCTTTGACGATCCCGCGCCGGCTGTTGCATGATCGCGGTCCCGCCGCCGCAAGGATTCGCCTCATGCCAGCTCCACGTTCCGCTCTCATCGCGCTCTCGTTCGTGTTCGCGACCCTCTCCGCTGCCCCGGCGTTCGCAGCCAAGTGCGGCGGCGACTTCAACGGCTTCATCGACAGCTTCTCGCGCGAGGCGCAGGCCGCGGGCATTTCGCCGAACGTGATTTCGCAGGCGCTCGGCGGCGTCACGCAGGACCAGGCGGTGCTGGCGTTCGACCGGCGGCAGCGCGGCACCTTCAACAAGACGTTCGAGCAATATGTCGCCACCCGCGTCGGCGCCGGACGCATCAAGGGCGGGCAGGCGATGCTGCAGAAGCACGCGGCGCTGTTGTCGCGCATCGAGCGGCAGTTCGGCGTGCCGCCGCAGATCATCGTCGCGATCTGGGGGCTGGAGACCGATTTCGGCAAGGGCGACATGGGCAAGCTGCCGGTGTTCCGCGTGCTCGCCACCATGGCGCACGATTGCCGCCGCACCGAACTGTTCCAGGGCGAACTGCTCGCCGCGCTCAAGATCGTGCAGCGCGGCGATCTCGGCCTGCGCGACATGATCGGCGCCTATGCCGGCGAGATCGGCCAGACCCAGTTCCTGCCGTCGTCCTACATCAAGTACGGCGTCGATTACGACGGCAACGGCCATGTCGATCTGCGCCACAGCGTGCCGGACGTGCTGGCCTCCACCGCCAATTTGCTCAAGACCGCGGGCTGGAAGGCCGGCGGCGATTATCACGAGGGCTCGGCCAATTTCGAAGCGATGCGCGAATGGAACCGCGCGACGATCTATCGCAAGACCATCGGCTATTTCGCGGACAAGCTGGGAGGGCGCTGACGCCGCGGCGCGGGTACGCGGCGTTACGCTTAATGCCGTGCTAACGCCGCCGATGCCCGCGTATCCGGCGCGGTATCCCCGTCTTCATGGTTTCCCAACCACGCTGGGGATTGTTCGGCCGCAGTCAGACTCCGTTAAGTGCTGGGCGGGCACTTTCGGTGCATCTGCGGGGGATCATTGATGATTGGGGTAATCGAGCCATTGAGAGGCCGGATGGCAGCCATCCGGAGGCCGCGATGTTGAGCGTTCCGACCCTTTGGGTCGTCTTCATGGTCAACTTCATGGCGCTGGGTCTGATCTGGACCTACGTGGCGCGCAGCTATCCGAAATTCGAAGCCGCGCGGTTCTGGACCGCGGCGGCGTTCGTCGCCGCTTTGGGCGCGGCCATCTCGATGTTCCGTGGCATCGTCAGCATGCCGCTGGTACCGTTGCTGGTCGGCGGCACGTTGATGGTGCTGGCCGTGTCCTGCGCATCGATGGGCATCAAGCGCTTCTACGATCGACCGGCGTCGTGGGTTCAAACCGCGCTGGTCACCGCCGGCACCTGCGCCGGCCTGGCCTTCTTCATCGCCGTGTACGATTCCATGCCGATGCGGATCCTGATCTACTCGATCGGTTTGTCGATTCCCTTTGCGGCCACATTGCCACTGGTGCTGAATCCGGAGGTCAGCCGCGGCAATCCGGGTGCTCGCCTCGCGGGCAGCATCGCGGTTCTGATTATCGCCGTCGATGTGATCCGGTCGGTGGCGGCCTTTGTCGGCGTCGGCGGCGATCTCACCATGGTGAAGTTCAACGCGTTCCAGGCCAGCATGATCTTGCTGCTGGTGTTCCTGTCGATGGCGTGGAATTTCGGTTTCCTTTTGATGGCGATCGAGCGGTTGCGCGGCGAAGTCGCCGACCTCGCGATGTCCGACGACCTGACTGGCGCCGGCAACCGGCGGCATCTGCTGCAACGTCTCACCGAGGAATGCGCGGTGTCGGAGCGCTCCGGCGAGGTATTTTCGATTCTGGCGATCGATCTGGATAGCTTCAAGTCGATCAACGACAGTTTCGGTCACGGCGCGGGCGACGAGTGTCTGCGTTTGTTGAGCAATGCGGTGCAGTCGCGCCTGCGGCCGAACGATCTTCTGACGCGTTCCGGTGGGGACGAGTTCTGTGTCGTGTTGCCCGCCACCACGTTGCGCGAAGGCGCGATGATGGCGCGTCGCGTACTGGAAGCGTGCCGCAAGCAGTTGACCCCGGAGCAGGGAGCGCCAGTGGCGATTGCCGCGAGTATCGGCGTCGCGCAGTGGACGCCGCAAATCGGTCGGCATCCGGAACGTTTGATCGCCGCCGCCGATCAGGCACTCTACATGGCGAAGAACGACGGCAAGGATCGCTATGCGGTGTATCAGCAGCCGGAACCTGCCTTGCCGGAGCGCATCGAATTGCGGCGCACAGCCTGAGGCGGCGAGGCGCGACAATTGCGTGGCTTGCCGATCGGCCTGTCGCTTACCATCTCTTCGCTATGCCGAACTCACAACCTCATACGACCGCGTCGCCCCGCTTTCATTCGCGTGGCGCGCAAGGGCCGATCATCGATCAGGACGGACGCGAGATCGATCCCACGACACTGGGACGCGGCAGCTTCGAATACGGTCGGTTTGAATTCTCGGCGGGGAGCGGCAGTCTCTTTGGAGAACTAACGCGCGAGCAGCGCATCGCAAGGCTCGACGCTTTGGCCAAATTGCTCGATGTCGCGTTTGTTGTTCCCGGCACCAATGTCCGCTACGGCATCGACGGCATCATCGGTCTGGTGCCGGTGATCGGCGATCTCATCACCACCGCGATATCGTTATGGGTGGTGCGCGAAGCGCGTGCGCTCGGCGCGCCGTGGTATCTCACGGCACGAATGCTCGGTAACGTGGCGCTGGATGGTGCGGTCGGAATTGTGCCGGTGGTGGGCGACGCGTTCGACGTGATGTTTCGAGCCAACGTCCGCAACGTCAGGCTATTGCGGCGCTGGCTCGATCGACAATCATAAATGTGTGCGAGTTACGCTGCCGCGACAGCGGCGGTCTGCTCGGTCGTCGGCTTGGCTTTCGGCGTACGCCGGGTCAGCGGAAAATCCTGACTCTCATACAATGCGCGGATTCCGTTCTGGTCGAAGCGGGCTTCGTCAACCTGGAGATACGCGCCGTTCAGCGAATCCGCCGGCAGTTCCTCGATGGCGAAACGTACGGCATCCGCGGCGGTGTCGAAACGGCGATACGCAAAACCTGCGCGCTTCTTCTTGCGAATGGCAGCGGGAAACAGTTCGGCCGACTTGCTGTAGTTGAATGTGGGCATGGATACAGACCTCTACTCTTGGACCGCCAGCGACACGGGATTGCGGCAAACCGAAACCGTCGACGCGATCGATATGAACGCCCGGAGTGCAAAGCGACCAGCAAAGCGCGCGGCGATCTCCGGCAACATGGGAGATCAGACTGGTTCGGCATCGTGCTCAAGGGCAACAAGCGAAATGCTGCCGTCAACGACGCGAAACTGCGCTACGGCAATTCGCTACCCGGCATCATCTCATGACAGTCACTTATATAGTCACGATGCCGCAGAATACGACCCTCATGGGCTGCCGCTGAGGGAGATTCCTTCAGTGCCGGGCAGTGCCGGGGCGAGGCCAATAAAGTGAGAAAATACAGTATGTTGCGTGCTGCTGTCCGCGTTCTGGCCGCGCCATGCGCCGCTTATCCCGGCTAACCGCCGATCGGCACAACCCTGAGTGGTGAAACATAGGGCTCCACCCGCAGAGAGTCGCTTGCCAATACACCGATGACGCGGAGCGGCACCTGCTCGAGCATACCGGTTTTGGTCCGGCGAACGGAATACTGCCACGCCGTCATCGCGCCCTTGGCGGCAAGCATTTTGGCGACGCCACCGGCATTTCGTCCTTCGATATGCGCCAGCTCATCGTTGCTGAGCCCGATAACGATTTCGTCCCGCGAGGTCACGATCTTGAACAGCGAGACCTTGTCGGTGGCCAGCGCGGGGTGCGACAGCACGGTCTCAAGCGCGAGCAACGCCAGTCCGAAACCGAGCACGATACGATTCGACAGGAGAGGCATTTCGTCGGTCTTTCGTCTGAATGACTGCACAACAGAGACGTTGCTCGTCCGGCCAGGTTTCGGCCGGACGAGGCGGGTAGCAGGTTCGAAGTAAACGATGTGTTACTTATCCGGGTGTCTCGTCCGGACTTTTCGCAGGGCTATTTGGGCTGCAACTTGAGTGCTGCCGAATTGATGCAATAGCGCAAGCCGGTCGGTCCCGGGCCATCGTCAAAGACATGGCCGAGGTGGCCGTTGCACTTCGAGCACAGCACCTCGGTACGGATCATGCCATGCGTCGTGTCGCGTTCTTCATCGACATGGCCGTCGACGGCAGGCCGGGTAAAGCTCGGCCAGCCGCAACCGGAATCGAACTTGGCGTCGGATTCGAACAAGGTCTGGCCGCAGCCGGCGCAAACATAGGTGCCCGGCGTCTTGGTGTATTCGTATTCGCCGGTGAATGGCCGCTCGGTGGCTTTCTCACGCAGTACGGCATACTGCATCGGGGAGAGCTCCTTGCGCCATTCGCTGTCGCTCTTTGTGATCTTGCCCGTCGTCGTTTTGCTATCCGACATCGATGTCTCCAAATTGATCGGCCGTCAGTTGGTTGCCTTGCGTGAGCTCACCAGCGTTGGCTTCTCGATGTAATTCTGCGCGAAGATCTTCTTCAGGTTCTCGATCTTCGGCAGGTCGTTGTAGGCTATATAGGGTTGGTTCGGGTGTAGCGTCAGGTAGTCCTGATGATAAGCCTCGGCCGGGAAAAAGCCTTCCAGCGCTCCGACCTTGGTGACGATCGGCTTCTTGAAAACCTTGGCGGCGTTGAGTTGCGCGATGTACGCATCGGCAACCTGTTTCTGCTCGTCGTTGGCCGAAAAGATGGCCGAACGATATTGCGTGCCGGTGTCCGGACCCTGGCGGTTTAGTTGCGTCGGATCATGCACCACAGAGAAGAATATCTGCAGAATCTTGCCATAGCTGATGCGTTTTGGATCGTAGGTGATTTCGACCGCTTCGGCGTGGCCAGTGGTGCCGCTGCTCACTTTGTCATAGGTAGCAGTGCTCTTGTTGCCGCCCGCATAACCCGACACTGCATTCACGACGCCCGCGGTATGCTGATAAACGCCCTGCACGCCCCAGAAGCAGCCACCCGCGATGACTGCAGTCTGCAGGCCATCCGCAGCAGCGACATCCTTCGCTGGAGCCGGAATGACGACAGCCTCTTCCGCGGCGAAAGAAGGCGCAACGAAATGCGACGAGAAGGTCAGCGCGCCGATGACGAGCGCGCCGAACGCGAGGCGATGGAGCTGATGTGGGCGCATGGTGTCTTTTCCTGGATGATCGATCATATGCGAGTTGCGGCGATAAAGTGAGTTCGTGCGGCCCTCTCATGGGACGTTCGCGGGCGACACAAGTTACGCGGCGAATGCCGTTTTGTTACGGCCCGACGCACACAAATTCGTGACCGAATGCTCCGGAATTTCAGCGGCTTATGGTTGTTGCCGGGCGACATCATCGGCATGTGCCGTCACCCCTGGCGCCGATATCATTTCCTGGCACGACAAAGGCCGCCGGACATGCGGTCCCGCGGCCTCGTGCGGAGTAACAATCGAGATGCGATCAGCGGCAGGGATAGCGGTTGCCGTCCTTGGACAAGTAGGTGTTGCTTGCCGGATCGTACGAGCGGTAACGCTGCGAGCAATAGGCGGCATGTTGCTGGGCCGCAGCATTGGCCTGCCCGGCAGCAATAGCGCCGCCGATGATGGCGCCGGCGGCCAATCCGCCGACGACGGCCGCGCCGTCGTATCCGTAACCGCGATAGCCATATCCATAGCGCGGATATCCGCGATATCCGTACCGGCGATAATAGTACTGCACGCTTTCAGTCAGGGTCGGTGCCCCGCTGGAAATGACCGCTTGGTTGCCCAGCATAGGGGCCGCGTTGGCCTGTCCGGTGAACGCCAGCGCAGTCGAACCCACAAGCAGCGCTGCTCCAATGGTTTTTGCAAATCGCATTTCAACTCCTTCCCGCGGCGTCGGCGGTCAAAATCCGTTTAAAGCCCGATTGTTTCGGAGGACGCCATTTTCGCCATGCGGCAGATTGGCGCAACTCGTTGGTCGTTGGCAACGCAAAAAGGTTCAATCGCGCCGGTCAGACCACGATGCTCAGCCGCTTTGCCGCCCGTGTGATGCCAGTGTAGAGCCAGCGGGCCCGGCTCTCCTGAAAGGCGAAGCTTTCGTCGAACAACACCACGTCGTCCCACTGCGAGCCCTGCGACTTGTGCACGGTGAGGACGTAGCCGTAATCGAATTCGTCGTAGGGCTTGCGTTGCTCCCACGGAATATCCTCGATACCGCCGCTGAAGCAGTCGCCCCGTACCGAAACCTTGGTGAGACGGCCGCCGAAATCCTCGTCAGGCGATAGACGCATGGTGACGATCTTCGACTTCGACTGCGCCCGCGATTTCACACGCCACAGTCCACCGTTGAACAGGGCTTTCTTGCGATTGTTGCGCAGGCAGACCAGCTTGTCGCCAGCGACCGGCAACGGATCTTCGATGTTCTGCTTTTGCCGCACCCGCATATTGTAAGCGCGCCGCGTGTTGTTGCGGCCCACCAATATTTGGTCGGCGTTCATGACGCGGTCGGGATCGAGGGCGTCGCGGCGCACCACCTCGCTGTCGCCGAACTGGCCGGTCTCGAGCGCGCGGCCCTCGCGCACCGCCATCGACATGCGCACGATCGGATCGTTCTGCGCTTGTCGGTGCACCTCGGTCAGCATGGCGTCGGGTTCGCAATCGGTGAAGAAACCGCCGCCCTGAATCGGCGGCAGCTGCGCCGGATCGCCGAGCACCAGCAGCGGGCAATCGAACGACATCAAGTCGCGGCCGAGATCGGCATCGACCATCGAGCATTCATCGATGACGATGAGCTTGGCTTTCGAGGCCGGTGCATCGTCCCACAATTCGAAGCTCGGCTGCTCTTCGCCGGACTCGCGGGCGCGATAGATCAATGAGTGGATCGTCGAAGCGCCGTCGCAGCCTTTGTTGCGCATCACCAGTGCGGCCTTGCCGGTGAACGCGGCGAACTTGACTTCGCCGTCGACCCCGTCAGCGATGTGACGCGCCAGCGTGGTTTTGCCGGTGCCGGCAAAACCGAACAGCCGGAACACCGGTGGCGTGCCGTTCTTGCCAGGCTTGGCTTTTAGCCAATCGGCGACGGCTTGCAGCGCGGCATCCTGATGAGGTGTGAAGGTGGGCATGGGATCTCGATGGTACCAATCGCCACCGTCTGCCGCGGCGATTCGATAGACTGCAAGCTAACCATTCGCGCTGCCTGCGCAAGCGGGGAGGGAACAGGGCCATCCTGCCGTGTGCGGGTTGCTCGCGACGATTCTATGCTAAAACGCTTGCGACTCCCCGTGCGAGATCAGTCGGATGAAACGCGTCGCAACCTGGGCGATGTATGGAATCGGTGCAATATCGATCGCGTATATCGCGCTCTACGTCTACGCGATGCTCAGCGCGCCGCGCCTGGAGCCTGGCGATCCGATCCGCATCTTCCGCAAGCCTGATGCGCCGAGTTACTCGGCGCTGACGTTGCGGGTATAGCCCGCCCTTCGCTTACGCCGTGGCCGCAACGTTGCGATAGTCGCTGGCTCCGGCACCGGCGGGCGTGATCGGCAATCCGCCATCGGCATATTCGTTGAGCTTGTTCCGCAACGTGCGGATCGAAATGCCGAGAATGTTCGCGGCATGGGTCCGGTTGCCGAGGCAGTGCTTCAGCGTTTCCAGAATCAGATCGCGTTCGACGTCAGCCACCGTGCGGCCCACCAGCGCGCGCGTCACCTGTTCGGCCGCGAGCGTGGCATGGGCCACGGCGGGTGCCGATTTGGCCAGATCGAGCCGGTCGCCGTCGGGGGTGAGAATGGCGTCGGCACCGATTTCGTCGCCGCTGGCCATCAGCACCGAACGATGAATGGTGTTTTCCAGCTCGCGCACGTTGCCTTGCCAGCGATTGGTGGCGAGGACGTGCCGAGCTTCGACGGAAATCGGCCGCACCGGCACGCCATTGGCTTCGGCGTATTTCCTGGCGAAATGTTGCGCCAATTCCATGATGTCCGCGGGGCGCTCGCGCAGCGGCGGAATCTTCAGATTGACGACGTTGAGACGGAACAGCAGGTCCTCGCGGAAGCTGCCATCGCGCACGGCTTCGGCAAGGTTGCGGTTCGAGGTGGCGATGATGCGGATATCCACCGGCACAGGCCGGGTGCCGCCAACGCGATCGATCACGCGTTCCTGGATGGCGCGCAGCAATTTGGATTGCAGCCGGACGTCCATCTCGGAGATTTCGTCCAGCAGCAGCGTGCCGCCGGTGGCTTCCTCGAACTTGCCGATGCGGCGGGCGATGGCGCCGGTGAAGGCGCCTTTCTCGTGACCGAACAATTCGGATTCGAGCAGATGTTCGGGGATTGCCGCGCAATTGACCGAAATGAACGGCTTCCGCGCGCGATGCGAGCGGCTGTGCACGTAGCGCGCCAGCACTTCCTTGCCGGTGCCGGATTCGCCGGTGATCATCACCGAGGCGTCGGAGCCGGCGATCTGCTGGGCGAGCTTGATGACCTTGGCCATCGCTTCGTCGCGATAGACCAGATCGCGCGAGTCGTTGGCGACGGCAGCCAGCACCGCAGCGATTAATTCCGGATCAGGCGGCAGCGGGATGTATTCCTTGGCGCCAGCATGAATGGCGGCGACCGCAGCGCGTGCGTCGCTGGCGATGCCGCAAGCGACGATCGGCACGTGGATGTGTTCGGCTTCGAGCCGCATCACCAGATCGCGGATGTCGAGTGCCACGTCGACCAGCAGCAGGTCCGCACCCTTGCCGCCGCGCAGCACGCGCATCGCCTGTTCGCTTTCCTCGGCGTGCGTGACCGAGGCGCCATTGTCCATGGCGATCTTGGTGGCTGTCGTGAGCTGGCCCTTGAGGGTGCCAACAATGAGAAGCCGCATGGTTTGCTCCTGTTATTCGCCGCGCGTATCGCGCTGGTTATTCGCGCGTCAGGCGCGCTCCGCCTTGATGATTTCGGTCATGGTGACGCCGAGCTTGTCCTCGACGAGGACAACTTCGCCACGCGCCACCAGTCGGTTGTTGACGTAGATATCGATCGCTTCGCCGACCTTGCGGTCGAGTTCGAGCACGGTCCCGGGTCCGAGTTTGAGCAGTTCGCCGACGTCCATCTTCGAACGGCCGAGCACTGCCGACACCTGCACCGGCACGTCGAACACCGCTTCGAGATCGGCCGCGGCGCGCGAGGTCTGTTCATCGTCGTGGTTGGACTCGTCGGCCATCGGCGGCGCATCGGCCGAATTGAGATCCTGCAGCGGAATCTTGCTGTCGTTGTCGCTCATGACTCTGTCCCCGTGTCTGCCCGCTTGCGCGAGGCGACGTAATTCCCGACCAGTTCGTCGATCTTGGCCTCGATCGTTGCGCGTTCGCGGACGACGCCGCCGTCGGCCCATTCGATCTTGCAGTCGCCTGCCTCGATGTCGGGCTCCGCCAGCACGATCAGACGGCCTTGAAAGCCTCTTTGACGGGCCAATTGCTCAAAGCGATCCCGTGCAGCCTCATAAAGATTGTCGTTGACGCGAACAACGAGGTGCGGCGTCGAGACCAGATGCCGGAAGCAATCTTCCATCAGAGCAGTGACACCGGCGAGCGGCTCGGCCGCGACCAATTCCCCGCTCAGCTTGCGGGCCGCCGCAACTGCGACGTCGACGGCTTCGGTTGCGATGCGATCCTCGACGCTCAAGAGGCGCGAGGCGATGGTCTGAATCGCAACGCCGATTTGCTCGAATGCCATTGCTGTGCGGCGGTCGCTGTCCACCTTGGCTTCGTGCTGCGCGGCGTCATAGCCGGCGCGATAGGCCCGTGCCTCCGCCTGCGCGATCTGCTGCGCGATTTCGGCCGGCGTTGCCGCCCGCTCCCGCGCCTTGTTGGGAACGGAGAAGTCGACATCGAACAGGAATTTTGCCGGAGCGCCCATCAATACACCAGTTCGTCGTCTGCGCGGTTTTTAGACAGCATGATTTCGCCCTTGGCTGCGAGATCCTTGGCGAGGTTTACGAGCAGGGCCTGCGCTTCATCGACGTCGCGCAGGCGCACCGGACCGAGGGCAGCCATATCGTCGAGCAGCATCTTGCCGGCGCGCGATGACATATTGCCGAGGAAGAAGCCGCGGACCTCCTCGTTGGCGCTCTTCAACGCGATACCGAGCTTGTCCTTGTCGACATTCCGCATCAGGGTTTGCGCCGACGCCGCGTCCAACTTCACCAGATCGTCAAAGGTGAACATCAGTGCCTTGATGCGCTCGGCGGATTCGCGATTTTCTTCCTCGAGCGAGGTGATGAAGCGGGTTTCGGTCTGTCGGTCGAAGTTGTTGAAGATTTCCGCCATCACTTCATGCGCATCGCGGCGGCGCGTCTGCGACAGGTTTGACATGAATTCGCTGCGCAAGGTCTGCTCGACGCGTTCGATGACTTCCTTCTGCACCGCTTCCATCTTGAGCATGCGGCCGATGACGTCGAGCGCCATGTCTTCCGGAAGGATCGCCAGCACGCGCGCGGCGTGCTCGGGCTTCAGTTTTGACAGCACCACGGCGATGGTCTGCGGATATTCGTTCTTTAGATAGTTGGCGAGGACCTCTTCCTGCACGTTGGAGAGCTTCTCCCACATGTTACGGCCGGCCGGCCCGCGGATTTCATCCATGATGCCGGTGACGCGATCCGCCGGAAGATATTGCTGAAGCAGTCGCTCGGTGGCGTCGAAATTGCCCATCAACGCGCCCGAGGCTGACATCCGCGATACGAATTCGAGCATCAGGTCTTCGACGACATCCGCTTCGACGGTGCCGAGCGACGACATCACGACCGAGAGCTCGCGCACCTCATCGTCGTCGAGCAGGGCCCAGACCTTGCCTCCGTATTGTTCGCCGAGCGCCAGCATCATGATCGCGGCGCGCTGCGGGCCGGTCATTTGCTTTGTGCTCTTGCCGCGCCCGTTCTGGCGGCTCGCCAGCGTTGCGACGACGCTGGCGATGTCATTACTGGTGTTGGCGATGGTCTGCGGTACGGCCATGTCGGATCACGCTGGTTCGGAAAGCCATTGGCGAATGATGGAAGCGGTCTCGTTGGGGTTGCGTTCGGCCAATTCGCCGACGCGATGAACAGACTGGGCGTGCACCTGACCTTGAACCTGCGCGACGTCGATCATCTGCGCGGTCGCGTTGGTGCCGGGGATCAGGTTCTGGCCGGGGGTCGGGGCTGGCGTGGCTTCAGGCAAAGCGGGGACCGGGGCCGGGCTGTTGTTGCTGGCCGTGGCATCGGGGCTCAGGATGCGCTTGACCAGCGGCCGTACCACCATGAACACCACGACGAGGCCGAGCAGCATCATGACGACCAGCTCGATCAGGTTCATGATGTCGTCCTTGGTGAACTGCAGCATCCCCATGAAGCCGGCCGGCTCGTTGATCGGCAGTGCGGAGGGGCCTTCGGCGAAGCGCAAGTTTACGACCTCGACCTGATCGCCGCGCTTCTGGTCGAAGCCGATGGCCGAGCGCACCAGCGCGGCAATGCGATCGAGCTGTTCCTTGTCGCGCGCTTGATAGACCAACTCGCCCTTGTCGTTCTTGCTGTAGATGCCATCGACCAGAACGGCGACCGAGATGCGGTTGACGCGGCCTGCCTCGGTCACCTCGGTCTTGGTGATGCGCGAAATCTCGTAGTTGTTGGTCTCTTCGCTCTTCTTGGTCTGGTCGCGCGCGGTGGTCGCATTGTCCTGGCGCTGGTTGCCCGGCAATTCGTTGTTCACCGTCACCTGGCCGTCGCGGTTGTCGGCGGTAGCGGATGATTCTTCGCGGGTCTGGCTGGAGCGGAGGACGCGCCCTTCTGGATCGAACTTGTCTGAGGTCTGCGTCACCTTGTTGTAGTCGAAGTCGGCGGACAGCTGCACACGGGCGCGGCCGCTGCCGACTACCGACGACACGATCGACTCGACCTCGCTGCGCAGCCGCTTCTCGAAGCCGACGCGGCGCTCGTCGCTGCTGACGCCACCGTTGGCCGCATCGGCGGCAGCTCCGTCGGCCAGCAATTGGCCGGCCTCGTCGACGACCGAGACGCGCTGCGGCTTCAGCCCTTTGACGGCGGAAGCCACGAGATGACGGATCGCACGCACTTGCTGCTGCTCCAGCGCGCCGCGAACGCGCAGCACGATGGAGGCCGACGGCTCGGGGACTTCGCGCGAGAACAGCGGGCGTTCCGGCAGCACGAGGTGAACGCGGGCCGCCTGAATCCGGTCGATGGCCCGGATGGTCCGTGCCAACTCACCTTCGAGAGCGCGCAAGTGATTGATATTTTGAACGAAACTTGTCGAACCGAGGGCGTCGGACTTGTCGAAGATCTCGTAGCCGACGCCACCGCCCTTGGGCAGGCCGCCTTCGGCCAGCTTCATGCGCAGCCGCGTGACCTTGTCCTTGGGCACCATGACGATGGCGCCGTCGTTGCGCAATTCAAAGGGAATCGCCTGACGCTCGAGCTCCTTGATGATGCTCGATGAGTCCTCGACGCTGAGGTCGGTGAAGAGCGTGGTCATCTGCGGCGAAGTGACACGCATGATGACAAAGCTGAAGAATCCGATCAGCGCGACAGTGACCGCGATCATCGCGGCCAGCCTCGACGCACCCAGACCTTTTAGAAATCCCGCCAGACCCTGCACGAACCAGCCCCTGAGATTCGGCATGGACAGCCGACTGGGCAAAATTTGCCCATGGGATGGTTTCAATATGGTTAACGGCGGTTAAGACCCGTGACGAATCCGCGTACATGCTGAAAATCGGCCACCCTGAGGACGGCCGATTTTCAGAAAATTGGCGATTTCGGAGAAGGCTTACTGGCGATACTGCTGAATGCGGGTCGTGCGCAGCCCGGCCAGGCCATGCTGATCGATGGAGAACTGCCAGGACAGGAACTCGTCCACGGTCAGCGTATAGCGGCTGCAGGCTTCTTCAAGCGAGAGCAGTCCGCCGCGAACGGCGGCGACAACCTCGGCCTTGCGGCGGATGACCCACCGTTTGGTTCCGGGCGCGGGCAGATCCGCGATCGTCAACGGACTGCCGTCGGGCCCGATGACGTATTTCACCCTCGGGCGATGGGGTTCGGTCATGGCGTACTCACAAACTCTAACCACTGAACTCACCATCGCAATCTAGGCCAATCGGCTTAAAAATTGCCTAAGCGGAACAGGCGAATACAATCTGTATTGGATGCATCGCAGCATAGTCCGCCGCCACAACCGGCTGCGCCGGTGGCGAGATCGTGCGAGATCGAGGTGGGTTTGGGCAATGTCGCGTCAGGACAGGCTGCTGCGTCCGACCACCTTCTTCACCTTGTCGATGGTGAAGTTCTGCCCGCCAATCGATAGCAGCGGCGGGTCCTGGCTGAGATCAGCGGAATCGACCACACCCTGAATTTCAGTGGAGATGGCGGTGGATTGGCCCGAGGCGTCCTTGGCAGTGGCGGTGAGAGTATAGGTCCCGTCCGGCCACAGCGAACCGTCGTTGCCGCGTCCGTCCCAGGTGAAGGTCTGGTGGTCGCCGGCGTTCATCGAGAAGTTGCCGCTGTAGACCGCCTGTCCCGCCGCGTTGCTGATGGTCACGGTAACGGCTGACGGCTTGCTGACGCCGAGCGCCCAAGTGGCCGAACCGCTTTTGAGATTAGTCGTGCTGCCATCGACGATCGCGGATGAGCCGACGAAGTTCAGAGCCTGGGTCGATTGCGCGGTCTTCTGCAGGGAAATGAGCGACGTGAGTGAATCGTTGGTCTTGAGCTGCTGCTCGACGCCGGCGAACTGCACCAGTTGCTGGGTGAACTGGTTGGTATCGAGCGGGTCCAGCGGATTCTGGTTCTGCAACTGTGTGGTCAGCAGAGTCAGAAAGGTCTGGAAGTTGTCAGCGATGCCGGTTGTCTTCGAACTGCCTGCGTTATTGGCGGAGTTCGAGGACGGTGCTGCGGGCGCCGAGACAATCGTTGTTGGAAGTGATGCATCGACCGCCATGAAGCTCTCCTCAAACCCGAATATCCAGTCCGCGGCTTGAGCCGCTCGACTGACTGTAAGATTTTCCGGCAGCGACCGCCGGCAGGGTATCGGCATCGCCAATCATCAATCGATGCATCTGGCGTCCGGATTGTTCGTTGCCGCCGTTGTTGCCTGACGATTGATCGCGCAGGCTGAACTGCAGGCCGTTATTGCCGGTCTTCAATCCGGCGTCTTCCAGCGCGCGCTGCAATTGCGGCGCATCCTGCCGCAGCATCGCCAGCGTTTCCGCTTTCTCGACCACCAGATGCGAGGTCACTTGACCGTGGCGGTCGACATCGAGACGGACATCGATGCGGCCGAGTTCGGCGGGATCGAGCCGGATGTCGAAGCGGCTTCTGCCGCTCTGGGCATTGGCCGCGATCTGAATCGCGAGGCCGTTCAGCGGCACAGCTACGCCGGTCGCGACAGCTGCACCGAGTTGCGAAGCGGGAACAGCCGTCGTCGCCGTCGGCACGAATTGCGGTTGCGGCACGGTGTTGTTGGCTTGCGACGCGACGTCGATTGACGACGTTGCCGGGACGTTGACGTTGGCCGCGCGGTGCTCGGTCGAGCTAACCGCGTTGGCAGCCGGCTTGTCGCCTGCAACTGCTGGATCCGACTTCGCGGTGTTCGTGGTGTCGTTGGCTTGCGGCGCCGCTTTCGCGTCCGGCTGCGTTGTTACGCCAGGCTGCGGCGATGTCGTCTGTGTTGAACCCGCATCGTCGGGCTTCAGGGCTTTGGCTACGGCCGCCGCTGCATCGTCGCGGTGCACAGGCGATGCTTTCTGCGCGGTTTTGACCAGCCCTGCATCGGCAGCGGCAACCGCCGCGCCGAGTTGTTGCTGGGCTTGCAGGTTGACGTTGGCGTCAGCGGCGTCAGTGCTGGCTGGCGTGGGTGCGGTTTCGATCGTCTTTGCAATCTTGAAATTGGTCGCCGCGATATCGTTGGCGGCTGCGGCGACCGCTTCGGTCATGGCCGCTGCGTCGCCCGTGGCGGCTTGAGTTGCCGAGTCGGCCGCAGATGTTGTGGGCATTGCTGCGTCGGCCGTGTCCTTCGCGGAGGCCGCGATTGCCGCTGCGGCGATGGTCAGTGGGCCGCTCGTTGTCGGATTGGCTGGTGACGAAGGCGTCGTAGCCGGAGCCGTCGGAGTTGCTGGGACCGCGACAGCAATCGCTGCCGTTGCGTCGGATTGGATCGGCGTTGCCGCGACCGCTGGATCGGCGGTGTCCAGAGCCTTTGCATGCGTGTTGTCGCCCTCGTCAGACGCCGTTGCGGTCGACTTGGCCTGCTTGCCGATGGTTGGTTTGCTTGCGCTGTCGCTGGAAGACGACGGGTTCGCGTTCGACGCTGACGGATTCTGCGATGGATCGATGTTGCCAGCGCCACCGTCACGTTGCGCGACATCGGGCGGCCCGGATGAATCGTCGCGCCGGGGGGAGGCATCGGAGGAACTCGATGGGGCAGGGCGGTCGCTTCGGTTGGCAACCACCGCATTGCTATCGATCAGCGCCGCGAAATCGCCCCCCTGGGGGGCGCTATCCTGCGCAGGATGGCGCGGGGTTTCCCCACGAAGGGAAGAATTTGTCGAGATATCCGGCGTCACGCTGAACACGGTTGGCCCCATGGAGTGCATCGCTCGCTTGGGAGCAAGGACCGGGCCAGACGTGTCATGATAAATATTTGTTGTATTTCAAATATTTATAGGCTTTGAGGCCGGGCGGTGCCTTCGCGGGATGCCGCCCCTTTCTGCCTCGCGGCAAGTTTTGCCGCGTATTTCGACGCAAGACGCAGCCATGATTGCGTTGCGACAAAGCGAACTATATTAAAGGCTGGTCTTTTAGCGAGTTGAAGGCACCGGTTGTGGCGCCTCAACCCGTTGATTTCGTGGGCACATGCCGCCGTTCCGCGAGAACGGGCCAAGCAGGGCGGTGTGTCTATGCGTAAGCCATTGATATTTAGTGTTTTCTCGTCGCGATGCGGATGCTGCGGGAGAGAGAAGGCACCCAGTTTAAGGATCGCGGGATTTCCCGCGTGATCGCGAGCAAGACGGCCGATGCGAAACAGTCTGGATCTTGAAGGCCGCCCCGAGGATACCCGGGTCGTTGTGGCGATGTCTGGCGGCGTCGACTCATCGGCGACGGCTGCACTGTTGAAGTCGGAAGGCTACGATGTCGTCGGCATCACGCTGCAACTTTACGATCACGGCGCTGCCACGCATCGCAAGGGTGCGTGTTGTGCCGGCCAGGATATTCACGATGCGCGTGATGTCGCTGAGCGCATCGGCATTCCGCATTATGTACTCGACTATGAAAGCCGCTTCCGCGAATCCGTCATTGAGAGTTTTGCCGAAAGCTACGCGCACGGCGAAACTCCTGTGCCGTGCATCGAATGCAACCGCTCGGTTAAGTTTCGCGATCTGTTGACGACGGCGCGCGATCTCGGCGCAGCTGCGCTGGCCACCGGGCATTACGTGGCGTCGCGGCGGCTGGCTGACGGCTCGCGTGCGATGGTTTGTGCGGCGGATGCCGATCGCGATCAAAGCTATTTTCTGTTCGCTACTACACGCGAGCAACTCAACTATCTGCGTTTTCCACTTGGCGATCTGACCAAGCCGCAAGTGCGCGAACTGGCGCGGCGCTTTGGCTTGTCGGTTGCAGAAAAGCACGACAGCCAGGATATCTGCTTCGTACCTACCGGCCGCTACACCGATGTCATCGAACGACTGAAGCCCAACGCCTTTGAAGCCGGCGATATCGTCGATCTTTCAGGGCGTGTGATTGGTCACCATCAGGGCATCGGTCACTTCACCGTCGGGCAGCGTCGCGGTCTCGGTGTAGCTTCCAGCGCGCCATATTACGTGGTGCGGCTCGATGTGGCGGGTCGGCGCGTCGTCGTTGGCCCGCGCGAAGCGTTGCGCATGCATCGGATACTGCTGCGAGACGTCAACTGGATCGGCAACGGATCGCTGGATCGCGCCGTTGGCGGCGGCCTGGAGATTTTCGTCAAGGTCCGCTCGACGCGTGCGCCGCAGCCGGCATGGTTGCGGGCTGTCGATGGCGGTTACGAAGTCGAATTGATCGCAGGTGAGGAAGGCGTTTCTGCCGGTCAGGCCTGTGTGTTCTATGACACGCCATCCGGGCAGGCGCGCGTGCTGGGTGGCGGATTCATCAAGAGCGCGACAGCGAGGCATGACGGCGAGACGGTGCGTGGTGCGGCGGCGTCGCAAGCCGGCGTCGCTTTGATGCGCGGATAGCGATTTCAGGGCGGGGCATGGGCAACGACATCGACCGCGCTGGGGTCGCAAAGGCGTATGGGCGCTGGGCGCCGATTTACGATCTGGTGTTCGGCAAGGTCTTCGACCAGGGCCGCCAATCGACAATTGCCGAAGCCGACAAGATCGGCGGGCGTATCCTTGATGTTGGCGTCGGCACAGGCCTGTCGCTGTCGGATTATTCGCCAACCACGCGGCTGCATGGCGTCGATATCTCGGAGCCGATGCTGCGCAAGGCGCAGGAGCGTGTGCGCACCCTCAAGCTCGCCAACGTCGAAACCCTCGCGGTGATGGACGCCAAGAATCTGGCATTCGCCGATAATTTCTTCGACGCCGTTGTGGCGCAGTATGTCATCACCGCTGTTCCGGATCCCGAAGCGACGCTGGATGATTTCATTCGTGTGCTGAAGCCTGGTGGTGAACTGATTCTCGTCAATCATATCGGCGCGGAGAGCGGTCCGCGTCGCATGTTCGAATTGGCGTTTTCCCCCATCGCACGGAGGCTCGGCTGGCGGCCCGAGTTCCCATGGGCTCGTCTGGTCGACTGGGCAGCGAGGCATGGAGGCGTCAGTCTGACGGAACGTCGGCCGATGCCGCCGATGGGACATTTTTCGCTGATCCGCTATCGCAAGGCGTGACGCCGCACCTCGCGTTATGGAACAACCGCAATCGCGGACCGTTGCCATCACATGAGGTATGGATTTTCCGCACTTTTAATTTGCAGCGTGCTTGCAGCGGGTGGCAGCGCTGCCGCGCAAGCCCCGCCCTCGGTGCCGAAAGCACCGCCGGCGACGACGGCGCCAATGCCGGATGGCGTGACGACTCGCTGCACGCCAACGGATGCCAAGCCGCAGGACGGCACCCTGGCGCCGCGAAATGAAACGGGTGAAAACGCGCGCAAGCCGCTTTCCGACAAGCTCGCGCAATCGGACGGGGTGCTCTGCCCGCCGCGCAATGTCGGTCCCGACATGCGTGCGCCGGCGCCCGACGTCGGCAACACGCCGGTGATCCCACCGCCAGGCAGCCCCGGCGGCGATCAATCGGTGCGGCCAAAGTAGGCATTTCGGCGCGGACGGCCCGCTCGTTGCTTGACAGGAAGTTAGGTGGCTTCTTATATGCGGCGCACTCGATCAGGGCTGTTTTAAGCAGCCCTCGGGTGATGTGGCGGGGTAGCTCAGCTGGTTAGAGCACGGGAATCATAATCCTGGGGTCGGGGGTTCGAGTCCCTCTCCCGCTACCATGAGAAATTATCATTATATATCAGCGCCTTAATTCTGTCGGAGGTTTCGGCCACCGTGAGACATCTCACGGTGATGTACCCATGGGACAGCTCTGGCGCGCGTCTCCTATCTCGCCCGTGTGCAAATGACACGCCCCGCTCTCTGATCAGGCGCACAGCTTTAGGCTTGAACTCCCGCGTAGACTTCCTGCGCGGGCCGCAGTCAGGATGCAAACTTCAAGTGCCATCGCCGCCATTGATTGTCAGCTGCGCAGCTTGGTCCTAGCAGATTGGTAGAATTGGAAACGATCGACGTGTTTCGTGCGAATCCGGGTCGATCCAACTCAGCCGCGAGCGGTGCGGCCCGACGTCGATGAAACCTCGTCGCCGACTCCGCGAGTAATGTTCTGCGTCAGGATCCGTTCGATACAGCGCAATGGATCGAACGGACAGTGCTTGCCTGGAGGCGCCGCAACGTATTCTTGTCGTGATCTGCGCCAGCCGGCATGAAGCGCGCGCGTGATTTGCGATACGAATCGAACGCTAGAGGCCTGCCGTATTGGGGCTTAGAGTGCGAAACGGTTCGCCACACATTCCATTATCGATCAGGTTCTGCGCGGCTGAGTCATATCGTGGCTTCGCAGGCGCTCTGTGTATCTGCTTCGACGCGCCATTGTATGTTTTGACTGTAACCGGACGATTGGTGTCGATAGGGAGCACGGTCTTGTGAGAGATTCGTCTCAGAGCCAGATTTGAGCGAATGCAAGAGATGCCGGGTATCCGGGAAATCTTGTTGACGATCAGATCTTCCAGATCCTCGATATCGGAAACCATGACGCGGAGGAGATAGTCATGGTCTCCTGCTGTCAGGTAGCATTCCATGACCTGATTCAGGCGGTCGATGGCGCGTGTAAAATTCTCAAGCGATATCTGAGCTTGCTTTTCGAGCTTGATCTGGATGAAGGCCGTTACGCCAATACCCAAGACCGCCGGGTCGAGCACGGCTATTCGACGGTCGATCACGCCGATTTTCTCAAGATTTTTGACGCGAGCGAGGCAAGGCGATGGCGAAAGGTTCACGCGGGAAGCAAGCTCGACGTTCGTCAGGCTCGCATTCTGTTGCAATTCATTCAGAATTTTGATGTCGATCCTATCGAGCGCCGTCATTGTCATGTCGTTCCCTTCCATAGGCAACCGGTAGCTTCCTCGGAGTCGAGTCCCTCGCATTATCTTGCGAGGTGACATTTCGACGATAGGGATGCTAGCCGCAGTCTGGGTTGGTGAATTTCGACAAAGCGACGATTTATATTCAAAAACAGTCAATCATGTTCAGCGGTCCGGTGCGGCTTTGTTCCCATGGCTGATCCGGTCGCATGGAGTATGGGGCAGGCATCGCAATCGCCCTCGGGACTTTGCAGCGGTATCCGACAAGTATTTCAACGCTCAAAATAATGCAGTGTAAGCGCTCGTTCGCAGCGCTGCCGATGCTGGCCCGGCGTTTTGCGAAATCCATGACAATCGCCTCCATCCTTAGCGCGCGCTATCGCGCGATACCTCGAAATACGCGATCCGATTCGAATAAAATCGGGCTGTATAGGCGCAATCGAACGATGCGGCCACTCTTTGAACGGGAGTGTGGAAGGCGTCGCGGCCCCGCCGAGAAACGCAGCACAAAATGCTGACCCATGAGGGCGGGAGCAAACTGTTCGAACATTAATGCTGAGAGGATCGGGTACTATGCTGGGACCATCGTTATGCGAAAATATCTTCGATCAACGCAGCCGACAAACCGGAAATTACAAAGTGAAACTTAAGCAGGTCTATCTCACGGCCACCGATCCCGAAGGTCTCGCACGCTTCTATGGAATGCTGGGGTTGACGACGCGTTTCGCGGATCCCGGGAAGTGGGTTCAATTCTCAAGCGAAAAAGTCGCATTCTGTATCGCCGGTCCGAGCGAATCCGTGTCGGTGACCTCCCGGGACGCGATGCTTGTGTTTGAAGTCGAAGATCTGGACGCGATGATTGCGAATGCGCGCGCCGCGGGAGCCGAGGTGTCCGGCGATATCCGCGATATGGGTTCTCACGGCCGGGTCGTTCAGGTGCGAGATCCAAACGGCAACGTCATTCAGTTTTTTCAGGCCGCCAGCGAGTAGATGGTCGCCATTCTTTCCTATTGAGCCGATCATGACGAATGCGATCCTGCGAGCATCACATATGCCAATTCAAGAAACGCCGCCGTTCAGCGCCGGGGAGTTCCGCAGCGCCATGCGCAATGTGCCGGGTACGGTTTCAATCGTCACAACGGGTACGCGACCTGGCAGGCATGGCCTGACCTTGACCTCCGGCTGTTCGCTATCGACCGAACCCTCGCGCGTTCTTGTTTGCGTCAACAAGAATGCGGGCGCGCACGATATGATCAAGGAAAGTCGGGTGTTTTGCTGGAATATCCTCGCAGCACACCATGCCGGGCTTGCCCAGACGTTTTCAGGGCAAGACGGAAGCAAGGGTGACGTGCGATTCACAGAAGGATTGTGGCAGGCGCTCGCGACCGGAGCGCCGAGTTTGATTGAAGCGATCTGTAGTTTCGACTGTCGCGTCGTCGAGGCGCACGATGCCGGAAGCCATACCATCTTCGTCGGAGCCGTCCTTGCGCAGACGATGAACACCGATAGTGAGCCCCTCGTTTACGTAAAAGGAACGTTTGCAGTACCGCAGGTCCACGACTCGCGACATTGACCATCGTGTGTGTTGCCGAATTTCGATCAGCCAGCATGGAGCCGACATAATGCATGGGGGGAAAGTAGGTCGGAGCGGGTCGGAGTGCTGTCCCGAAGACGGGCTTATGTCTGCCGAAACGCAGCGGGGGCAAGCCAGAGCCCGTCCGAGCGCGTCTCCATCGAAATTTCCATTTTCACCTGTTTTATTCAGGGCTCGCTGATGCTTTCACTTTGGCTCAATGTTGTCGCGAGCGGAATTCTGATGGGTCTCGTCTATGGTCTTGTGGCACTCGGCCTCACGATCATCTTCGGTGTGATGCGCGTCGTGAACTTCGCGCATGGTGAGATGGTCGTTTTTGGCGTCTACATTGGATATTGGTCTGTCCGCATGTGGGAGGTGCCGATCATTGCCGCCGCCGCACTTGCCGCGGCCGTCATGTTCGTTTTCGGTTATTTTCTGGAAAAGTTGATCGTAAAGCGGTTCGTCAATAGTCCGCACCACTATCAGTTCATCGTATTCATCGGCCTTTCGCTGCTCTTTAGCGGCATTCTGTTGGTCGCATTCGGTCCCGATCCGCGTCCGACGGCGTCCCAGCTATCGTTTCGTACCGTCTCGATCGGAATATTGACGCTCGACCTGGCGCGGCTTCAGGCAGCGGGCGTCGCTGGCCTGCTCATCGTCATGCTCGGCGCGTATTTGAAGTACTCGTCGTTTGGACGATCGTTGCGGGCTGCGGCAAACAATCGACTGGGCGGGCTGATCGTCGGACTGATCATTCCGCGAATCTATGCGATCACGTTCGGCATTGGAGCTGCGTGTGCAGGCGTGGCGGGAGCGCTGATATCCCCGCTGTTCGACGCCCAACCGTATCTCGCCATGGATTTCACTCTTCTGGCGTTCGTGACGGTCATCGTCGGCGGTCTCGGCAGTTTCGGGGGAGCGCTTCTGGGCGGCCTGACGATTGGCGTAGCCGAAGCCGTTGCCGCATTGATGTTTTCCCCGTCGATGAAGACAGCGCTTCCTTACGCGCTCCTGATCATCATTCTGATCTTCCGCCCAAGAGGGTTTTTCGGTGTCAGAGAAGTTTAACAAAGCGGCGGAAACGAAGCGATGGATTGCTGGAGCGATCGTTTTCGTCATCCTCGGGTTAGTTGGGGCCCTGTCGAACTCGTACATCGTCTCGTTGATGACGATTGTTTTGCTATTCACCTTCATGGGTCAATCGTGGAACCTGATGCTGGGGATCGGTGGGCAATTGTCGATCGGTCATGCCCTGTTCGTCGGGCTCGGCGCTTATTCGGTCGGCGTGCTGTACCTCAAATACGGTATCTCACCATGGATCGGCCTTTTGGCAGGTATGGTTATTGCCGGATCGGTGGGCGCGGTGCTGGCGTGGCTGAGCTTTCGGTTCGAAGTGCACGGCATCTACTTCGCGCTGTTGACAATCGCTGCCGCTGAATTCGCTCGGATCATGTTCAGCGGTTGGGAATTCGTGGGCGCGATGCAGGGCCTGTTCTTTCCAGCGCCGACCGGCGAGGTCGATATATCGATGCTGCGAGGAGGCGCCCGCTTCTATTACTTCGTTGCCCTTGCACTCGCTGCAATCGGCATCGCCGGAACGGAGCTCATATCGCGATCGTATCTCGGGTATGTCTGGCGAGCCATGAGAGACGACGATGAGGCTGCACGAGCGCTGGGCGTTCGCACGTTCCGGCACAAGATTCTCGTGATCTCGATATCGGCCGCTAGCGCGGCGGCCGGCGGTGGAATTCTGGCGCTGGTGCAGGGAGCGATATTTCCGGATTCAATCATGGGAATGGGAATCTCGGTCGACGTTCTGATTGGACCCGTGGTCGGCGGACTCGGTACCGCGTTTGGTCCGCTGGTCGGATCGCTGGCGGCCATTCCCTTGAATCATCTGATGGGCGCCCTTGGTGACAGCCTTGGAATTCCGGGGCTCAACAATATTGCATACGGCGTCATCCTTATCTCGGTTGTGTGGTTCCTGCCGGACGGTATTTGGCCGGCGGTCGTCCGAGGTTACGCTGCAATCAAGGGAAGCTTGTTCGCTCGGCCGCTCAAACTGAGAAAGGCCGAGGAATGACCACGCTTCTCGATGTAAAAAACCTCACGCGGTCTTTTGGCGGGTTGGTTGCAGTCAACGACGTCAGCTTCGCGCTTGCGAAAGGGCAGATCACCGCGCTTATAGGGCCGAACGGAGCCGGAAAGACCACATGCTTCAATCTTGTCGCCGGCGCATTGAAGCCGACCAGCGGGCAGGTGTTCTTTCAAGGGCAATCGATTGAGGGGGCGCCCCCTGAAAACGTATGCAGGATGGGGATTGCTCGCACATTCCAGATCGTGCGCCCGATGCGCGATATGTCGGTCCTGGAGAACGCAATGGTCGGAGCGTTCAGCTGGACCAGGAACGTAAGCGAAGCGAGATCCACGGCGTACGAATCTCTCGAAAGTGTCGGCCTCGTGGGTAAGGCGAATGCCCGAACCGATCAGCTGACGATGTCGGATCGCAAAATGCTGGAGGTCGCCAAGGCCTTGTCGACGAGGCCCAAGCTGCTCTTGCTCGATGAGGTGATGGCGGGTCTGCGTCCCACCGAAGCTGTAAGCGTCGTTCAGGTACTGCGGAAGTTGGCGGAGAGCGGGTTAACGATCCTGCTTGTCGAGCACGTCATGCGGATCGTCATGGAAGTTGCGTCGACGGTTGTCGTACTTCACCACGGCGCTAAAATAGCAGAAGGCTGCCCGAAAGACGTGGTCGCCGATCCGCAGGTACTCGAAAGTTATCTGGGGGCTGGTTTCCATGCATGACGAGGCACTTCTATCGGTGGACGGGCTCTGTCTCGCGTATGACGGCTCCAACGCCCTCAACGGCGTTTCTCTTGATATTCGCAAAGGTGAATTGATTTGCGTTGTCGGGGCGAATGGAGCCGGCAAGACGTCGCTGATCAGATCGATCGCAGGAACTATTCCGGCTTCCAGCGGTGTCGTCCGAATGAATGGCGTGGATATCACGCGAAAGCCGCCGTGGGAGATCTGCGAGCTAGGGATCGCGCAGGTAGCCGAAGGCCGTCAGATATTCGGTGCTCTTTCAGTCGAGGAAAATCTGCTTGTCGGAGCAGCCCTGAAGCGGGCGAAAGCTGAGCAAGTCAATACTCTCGAGTCTGTCTACGCCCTATTCGGACGGCTTCGTGAGCGTCGTCGTCAGCTCGCTGGAACGCTATCCGGCGGCGAGCAGCAGATGTTGGCGATCGGGCGCGCGATCATGTCAAAGCCTGAAATTGTGATGTTCGATGAGCCCTCTATTGGGTTATCGCCAGCTCTGACGGATGTGATGTTCAGTGTGGTGAAATTGCTGCACGAAAAGGGAGCGACCATCCTGCTCGTTGAGCAGAATGTCGCGAAATCGCTGTCCTTGTGCAACCGGGGTTACGTTCTTGAGAACGGATCGGTTGTTCTTCATGGATCGAGTGAAGAGCTATTGAGCAATTCTGAAGTGCAGCGCGCCTATCTCGGAATGTGATTATTCGATCAATCGCCGCCGACCCTCGATCTGTCGTCGGGCAGCGAAACCAAAGCATAAAATGCCGCCGTTGGGCGCTTTCGATGAACGCATAGCGCAGCCAAATCCTGCGTGGAACGAATCAACAGCATGTAATACTTGCTGGAACGATCTAGCCTTCATCCATGAACAAAGATGAAGTCCTTATCGTTGAGCGCGACGGCAACATGGTCTCAATGACCATGAACAGGCCTCCGGCCAATGCCGTGAACTTCGAGCTCATTGCGGCCTTGCTGCAGGCCATCAACGCATTGTCCGCTGAAGAATCCTCGCCCGGCATTGTGTTGACCGGGAGCGGGGACCGCTTTTTCAGCGCTGGCGGGGACATCAAGGAAGTCGTCGGCATTGAGATCGCGGCGCCGCGCATCAAGGTCTTTCATGCGCTGCTCTGCGCAATGGAGAGCTATCCCGCGCCGATCGTATGCGCCGTTCGCGGCTACGCCGTTGGAGGCGCGCTGGAATTTCTTCTCTTCGCGGACTACGTGGTTGCTAACCCGGAATCCAAAATTGGATTTCCGGAGATCAACCATGGTCTCCTGCCCGCAACGAAGGGAATGCGCCAAGCGGTTCGGAAGCTCGGAATTCGTGAAGCGCGGGGATTGCTCTTTTGGGGAGATCTGGTCGACGCCCGGAAGGCCACGGACATCGGCGCCATCGATGAGATCGTGCCCACCGCGGACGTCATGGGGCGTGCGGTGGAGGTGTGCCGATTCCTCTGCGGGAAGGATCGGAAGCTTTTTGCGGCCATCAAGCGATCGCTCAATCTGACAGGTCAAATGAACGATGCATCGCTGGAAGCGATGACGGTTCAGGATCTGAGCAGTTACCTGACCGAGAGCAGCTCAGCGAACGCGCGCGCTCGTTTCCTCTCTAAGGGCGAGAAGTAGGCCTAGGATGACAGCCGTCGAGCCACCGGACCAAATTCACCTGGCGTTGATGAGTTTCAAGGACGTTGGGGCGGCTCTGGAAAAGGGTTATTCGACGGTATTGATCCCGTGTGGCGCGCTTGAGCAACACGGGCCGCACCTTCCACTTTGCATGGATACAGATCACGCCGAAGCGCTGGCGCAAAAGCTCGCGCACAATCTCGGCAAAACGCTGATAGCGCCGCCGATCCAGCTTGGTTGTTCAGCACATCATCTCGCATTTCCGGGTACGATTTCCCTCCGCATGGAGACGTTCGAAGCCATCTGCACGGATTGCTGCATGAGTCTGGCGACGCATGGATTCAAACGAATTCTTCTGTTTTCGGGTCATATCGGCAATTTCCCCGCCTTTAAAACCATGCTTCCCCGATTGAGGCAGGTTGTGGGTCGCGATATCGATATCGATGCCTTCACGGATTCGATTCGCTGGATCGATCGATGGCGCAGCGCGGTCGAAGCGGCGGGCGGCGATCCAAACGCGGTCGGCGGGCACGCGGATGTCGCGGAGACGTCGTTGATGATGGTCATCCGCCCCGAAAGCGTGCGAGCCGATCAATTCGAAGTGGGGCATCTCGGGGCGTTGTCGAACGAGGATCTCCAATCGATGTGGAAGAACGGCATCAAATCGGTCACAAAAAACGGAATTCTCGGCAGCCCGATCGGATCGAGCGCGCAAATCGGCGCGCGTTGTCTGGAAGCGATCGCCGATCTTTTGACCGAGACGTTTCGCGCATAGCGCGCCTGCGCCGCGACTGTTCAGACGAACGCAAAGTCCCACGTTCACGACGATCGAACCAGCACTCGACGCCGACACGATCGATGGCGCAACCAAATCGGGTTGTCTGATGACCCCCAGCATAAAATTTGGAAAGTAACCTCTCGCGACCCGGTTTTCGAACAAAAATATTGCTCCGCCTATGGAACGTTGTGCCGACATCGAATGTCCTAAAGGATCTGAAAAATGGCACTCAAGTTCGGGTTTTGGTCAGAGCAGGAAACCCAGGTCGGACAGAGCTACGCGCGGCGGCTTCATGAATTGGTCGACGAGGTTCGCCTTGCCGAGAAAGTCGGCTTTGACTGCGTCGCGCTTTCCGAGCAGCACGTCGCGCTCGGCGGCATCTCGAGCTCCGCTCCTGAAGTTGTGTTCGGTTATCTCGCCGCGGTGACATCGCGCGTGAAGCTACGCTCCGCAGTTACCTTAATGCCGCAGAGGATCAATCACGCGCTTCGATCGGCGGAGCGAATGGCGGTGACCGACATCCTGTCGCACGGCCGCGTGGAGTTTTATGCCGGACGAGCCAATACGACCATCGCAATGCGAGCCTTTAACGTCGATCCCGGCGAGACGCTTGCTCAGATGGAAGAAGGTATGGCGCTGATCAAAAAATCGATGCGTGAAGATATCTTCACTTTCGAAGGAAAGTACTACCAGATTCCCCCAAGAATGCTGGTACCAAAGCCGCTTCAAAAGCCACATCCGGTTCTCGGCATTGCTGCGACAAGCGATCGTAGCCACGGATGGGCCGGTGCTGAAGGTCTCGCTGTCATGAGCAGCAACATCTATCAGGGATGGGAAATTCAGGAAAAGCTGCTCAACACCTATCGCAAGGCGTGGAAGCGGGATGAGCAGGGTTCGCTCTATCGCCCTCGCGCCGGCATTCCGCTTTTCTTCGGAATTGGCGCCACGGATCAAAAAGCAAAGGACGATTACGCGGAACCCTTGATGCATTACGCGCGGATCTCCACGGATGCTTATCCGCGTTTGGCAAAGCTGGCGGATGACTACGCGTATATGAGTGAGAGCGTTCCGGCCATGGAGCGTGCCGCAAACGATTGGGACTATCTGCTCAATCACTCAGCAACCACGGTCTGCGGCAGCCCGGATACGGTTATTCGTCAAATCGAAAAGTTCGAGGCTCTGGGCATCGACGAAGTGCTGTTGCATCTCGACTCGGTGAACCACGACAAGATCATGGAAGCGATCGACATGGTCGGCCGCTATGTGATCCCGCATTTCAATGACAAGAACAATGTTGTGCGTCCCACCGAGGAAATCCTCGGAGAAATCCGGGCTATGCGACCTCAGAAATAGTCAGAACACAAAAGAAGGATTTCAAATCGTGTCACAGCATAGCTTCAAATACCTCATCGTCGAGAAGCGATCCAGCGGGGTTGCCGTCGTCACGATGAATCGGCCGGAAATTCTCAACGCGATCAATTGGGACATGCACGAGGAGCTCGAGAGGGTATTCGTCGAACTCGACCACGATAAATCAACCCGCGCCATTGTATTGACGGGCGCCGGTCGCGGCTTCTGTTCCGGGGGAGATCAGAAGTCTCTCGATAAAGGCAAGCTTCCGTCGCCGACGCGAAGCGGGCGTCATCTCATTCGTAATATGCTCGAAGTCGAGGTGCCGATTGTTGCGGCGGTAAACGGCGTTGCCGTAGGCCTCGGTGCAACGCTCGCATTGTTCTGTGACGTTATCTTCGCAAGTCCGACCGCGCGGTTTGCGGATACCCATGTAACGGCGGGGGTTGTCGCCGGTGACGGCGGCGCGGTGATCTGGCCGCTTCTGATGGGGCCAGTGCGCGCCAAGCATTATCTCATGACGGGCGCTTTCATTTCTGCCGAGAAAGCGGCATCGATGGGAATGATCAATGAAGTGATTTCCAAAGGCGACGTGAAAGACGCCGCGATCGAATACGCCGAAATGCTCGCAAGCGGTCCGCAGGAATCGATTATCTGGACGAAATATAGCGTGAACAAAATCATCAAGCAGTATGCGCATCTACTGCTTGATACGTCCGCCGCGCTGGAAATGCTGACCTTTGCATCGCCAGAGCGCCGTGAAGCCGTGGCGGCCTTCGCTGAAAAGCGTAAGCGTTTCGCGGAGCGGTGATATGAACGTCGAATCCATTACGTCTGGCGCTCAACTCGCTGGCATGACCGTTCCGAAACTTCTAAATGCGCGCCGATTAGAACGTCCGGACATGGTTGCGTTCCAACAAAAGCGTCGTGGCGAATGGGCCGCTGTGACCTGGGCGGAATACGCACAGAAGGTTGTGAATCTGGCGGACGCGTTGCAACGCGCTGGCCTTCAGCGGGGCGACCGCGTTGCCATCATGGGCGACGCATCGCAGGAGTGGTTGATCGCGGATATGGCGACGATTTGTGCCGGCGGCGTGATGGTGGGTGTCTATTTCACCTCGTCGCCGGAAGAAGTTGCGTATTATCTCAGCGATTCCGGTGCGTCATTTATTTTTGTAGGAAGCGAGAATCAACTTCGAATTGTGCTGTCATCCGGTCAGTCGAAGAATGTGCGCAAGATCATTGTGCTCGATCCGGAGTGGAAGCCGGCCTCAGAATCGGAGGCGGTCATCTCGCTCGGCCGATTCTGTGCGGGTCCGAATGTCGTCGTTGACGATTTTCTTTCGGCGCAAATTGCTCAGGCGGACGCAAAGGACCTCACCAGCATCGGCTACACGTCGGGAACAACGGGCAATCCGAAGGGGGCGATGCTGACGCATCTCTCGATACTCGCCGGAGCGCACGTTGTAACCACGTTTGGCCCGGGGATGCGGTCCGATCCGCATCGCGTCGTTGTGCATCTGCCAATGTCGCACACCGTAGCGCGCGCGCAAGCCACGACGCTACCGCTGGTGTCCGGGATCGTGCCGTACTTTGGCGAGTCCACGGCCGACTTCGCTCAGACGATCAAGGAGGTAAAGCCGACTTTCTTCATGGCGCCGCCGCGATTCTATCAGCGATTCGCCGCGCAAATACTCAGCAAGGTTCATTCGGGAACCGAGAAGCAGCAGGGCGACTATCAACTCGCGATGGAGATTGCCCGCAAAGCCCTCGACGACCGGAAGGCGGGCCGCGGGGACCCGTTTATCTCCGCGCTGTTTTCGACATGCCGCGATCGGATATTCCTGCCGCTGCTCGCGGAGGTGGGGTTCGATGAATTGAAGGTGCCATTCACCGCCTCTGCGGCCATGCCGTCGGAGCTCATGACGTTGTGGCAGCTTTGGGGCTTGCAGTTGAAGGAATGCTACGGCCAGACAGAAATGGTCGGTGCGAACCTGGTCCAGATGGCGGATTGGCCGGAAGCGGGGACTGTCGGGCTTCCTGTTATTGATAAGGCCTGGGAGACCGCTGTCCTTGAGGACAATGAAATGATCGTTCGCGGTCCCGGCCTTTTTGTCGGCTATTGGAATAAGCCGGAAGAAACCAAATTCGCTTTGCGGGATGGGTGGCTTTACACCGGCGACATCGTCGAGATCGGACCGACGGGGCTATTCAAACTTGTCGATCGCAAGAAGGAAATCATAAACACGTCCAACGGCAAGTCTGTGAGCCCGACGCAGATCGAGAATGAAATTCGCCACAGCCCGTACATCTCCGAAGCGGCTGTTATCGGCGAAGGCAAGAAGTACCTGACAGCATTGATCGAGGTCGACGCCACCGCGACGATGAATTGGGTGAAGACGCGCGATCCCCAGGTTAGGCAATACTCAGATCTCGCGAATTCCGAAGTGGTGGTTCGCTTGATTGAGGGAGAAGTTGCGAAGGCAAACAGCCGGCTGGCGCGAGCCGAGCAGGTCAAGGCATTCAGAATTCTCCCTGAAGAACTTTCGCCCGAGAACGGCGTGATGACGCCAACGCGGAAAAAGCGTCGCAAGCAACTTATGGAGCGATACCAGCCGTTGATCGACACTCTTTATGACGAGAGTGAAGATCACTTGATCAAAGCCGAGATGAAGATGTGATCTCGTCGATTGCGGTTGACTGTAAATCGTCGACCTCTGGCGCCGCCATGGCGACGTGTCTCAACGAATTCGGCCGGTGCGTTCGGGCAAATGTGGTGTGCGTCACGCTGCCGCTCAGGAGAAGGTGAATGGCAGTTGCGACATCAACGCCCCGCCACGCATCCGTCCGTCCCGCGTGGGGGATGATTGGTTCTAAAAGCGATTTCTAAAAATCAACATCGGCTATTTCAATCGATCAAAGAGGAGGAGTACATGAAAATGCAAAAAAATGGACTGACACGCCGCACAGTACTTGGCGCGGGCGCTGGGCTTGCTGCAGGGTTGGGATCGTGGCCGGTAGTGGCGGCGACACCAACCAAGGTGAAGGTGGGCGCCATCATGCCAAGCAGCGGCGTGCTGGCATTTCCGGGGCAGGCCTGTGTTCGTGGAATCAATCTTGGCGCAAAATTCGCCAAGGAGAAGTACGGGGTTGATATCGAGGTTGTTCACGCCGATACGCAAAGCCGGCCAGAAAATGGACGGATCGCCGCGGAGAGCCTGATCCGGCAGGGTTGTACGGTGCTCATCGGTGCGTGGGATTCGGGGGCCACGATTTCGGCGCTTCAGGCTTGCGAAGCGGCAAAGGTACCGATGGTGGTCCATATCGCTAGCGCAACCCAGGTCACGTCGCAGGGCTTTACCCAGGTTTTCCGTTACTATCCGACGTCGCTGACGATCGTCAGGCAATCGCTTGTCGAGTTGAAATCCGTGCTCGGCACGCTCAAGGACCCGCCGACGAGCGTTGCTGTTCTTCATCTCAACAACACCATGGGTCAATCGACCGCGGCAAGTATCAAGCAGGCGTGGGAAGAAGTGAATGTCCCGCTGAAGATTGCCGAATATGTACCGTATGACGAGCGAGCCAAGGATCTATCAGTCGAAGTTGCAAAGGCAAAGGCCTCGGGCGCCGATGCGATCGTGTCGGTGACGCGCGTCAACGATGCGATTATGATCACCCGAGAATGCATCAAGCAGGGCTGGAATCCCAAGATGATCTTCTCGCCGAACTCGAACGGCGTCATCGATAAGGCCTATCACGACGCGCTCGGAAAATACGGTGACGGCCCGATCCTGGCGGCGTTGTGGTCCAATCCAAAGGCGTCGGACTTCGATAAGATTATGAAGATGTTTGCCGCCGACTATCCGAACGATTGGTTCGACGCCAACGCGGGATGTGCGTTCGAGGCTGTACAGATCGTGGGCGATGCGGTCAGCCGCATTCATGCTTCGGAATCCGCCGCGATCCATGGCGCCCTTAAGGCAACGGATATGAAGCCGATCCTGATGTATGGCGAAAACACCAAGTTCGATGCGTCAGGTCAGAACGTCCACTGCTCGATGGTGATGCTGCAAGGGTTGCAGGGCCGGCCGCGCGTCGTGGCTCCGAAGGCCATAGCAGAAGCCACACTCGAATATCCGCTGGTTCCTTTCAGCTCGCGGTAGAGCGCTGAGTGTGCAGCGGTCCCTGCATGAATAGGGGGCCGTTACTCAAACATTTCGCGGTGAAGGAAACTCGAACGCTCGGCGAGAAATCGCCGAGGGCTCTTGCCCATCGCTCTTTTGAACATTGTTATAAAGGCGCTCGGGGTCTCGTAACCGAGATCGAGCGAGACGGTTTGGACCGAGGACCCGGCCGACAGGCGTTGTAACGCGACCAAGATATGCAGGCGCTGCCGCCAGCGCCCGAACGTCATTCCGGTCTCTTTCAATACCAAACGGGCGAATGTGCGCTCGCTCATTGCATATCGCGCGGCAATTTCCTCGATTGTGCCGCGGTCGCCAGGATTATTGAGCAACGATTCGGCGAGGTGTTGAAGCCGACTGTCGGGAGATATCGGCAGATACATCTGCTCGGTCGACATCTGAGCCAGTTCGTCGAGCAACACGCGTCCCAGACGACTGGTGGCCCCTTCAACCTGATACAGGGGAGGGAAAACGGCCAGCCGGTGTATCAACTCGCGAACGAGAGACGAAATTGTGAATGTACAGCAGGTCGTTGGAAGGGGGCTGGCTTTTGGGTCGATGAAAACGACATAAACCTTTCCGTTGTCCGACACGCAATTGCTATGCAACACGCCCGCAGGAATCCACACCGCTCCACGCGGAGGAACGATCCAAAGCCCTCCCGGTGCACGACACATGACCGAACCGTGGGCCGCTACGACCAGCTGTCCTTTCCTGTGTGAGTGCAGAGGAAGGTCGTTGTTGTCTTGGTCAGTCTCAATCCAGAAAGAATTGATGGGCCGGTCGAATTGATCTGGATCGATCACATCGTAGTTGATCCGGAGCTCCGGAAACTCCATTCGGGTAAAGCTCGGATCGGAGGTGAATGACACGCGCATAGAAATTCACTCGGAAAAGCTGCACTTCAGTTCAACCGCAATCAGAACGCCCGCAATAGAGGGGCGAGCGGAGAATATCCCGTTTGTAAATGATCGCTACGGAAAAGTTGATCGCGTGCAGCGGCCCGCCTGCGGCAAAATATACGGTAAACTTAGAAACGAGCTGTGTTTCTACGTGGGGTTTGGACGCCGATCGGCACACACCGGGGTCACCGTTGTCACGCCAATAAAATCAGGATTTTAGATTCGCGCGTGCGACGATTGAGGGGGCAAAATGCGACCAGCATTCACAATAGTTGCGACCCACCACGCCTTGGCCACTGACCGAGTCGTAAGGTTTTCCGATCCCGGAAGTCAGTATTTGCATGTTGAACAACACGAACGCGCATAACAGCGAAATTAGGTAGCAAACGCCACTGGTAGCGTTTGCTACCTAATTTCGGTTCAGTCGGTCCAGATGGTCCATCTAGAACGTTGGCGGAGTGCAAGCGCTGATCACTTCACAGGCAACTGGACCGATGCACCTGAACCGATGTGGTTTACGGCTTTCGAAATAGTATGCATCACCCGGGCCCAAGACCTTTCGTTCACCATCGACCGTGACCTCGAGCCGTCCAGAAAGGATGATACCGCCTTCCTCGCCCTCATGCGTGAGAGGGACCTTGCCGGTATCTGCGCCAGGCGCGTAACATTCTCTTAGGATTTGAAGGGAGCGACCGAACAGGTGCTCGCCGATTTGCCGATACGAGATCTTACCCTTTCCAATCTCAACCAGCTCGTCCGATTGGTAGAACACCTTGTCCGATTTTTCGGGTTCAAACGCGAAGAACTCGGAAAGCCCGATAGGAATTCCGTCGAGGATGCGTTTGAGCGCGCCGACAGATGGATTCATCTGGTTCGACTCGATCAACGATACGGTTGAGTTTGGAACGCCAGCACGTTTGGCTAACTCGCGCTGGGAAATTTTGCTGCGCATACGCAAGTAACGCAGTCGGTTCCCGACATCGATGCTCATCGGCGTCCATTCCTGTTAGTGTTGTTCGTTATTAGCAACAGCATGGAAGAGGTCCAAGTAAATTCAATACGATACAGGAATGAAGAAAAGGACTTGTTGCGCAACCAAGAACGTGGCCGTTTAGCGCCGTTCTTGGAGGAGGTGCAACATGAACACTCGCGTCGTCGCAAACATGCCTGATCTCACAAACTACTGGATGCCGTTCACCGCCAATCGTCAGTTTAAGGCGGCGCCGCGTCTCCTCAGCGAAGCGGACGGAATGCATTACACGAGTGTCGATGGACGTAAGATCATCGATGCGACGGCCGGGCTTTGGTGCGTCAACGCGGGTCATCGCCGGCCGCAGATCGCCCAAGCCGTCGAACGGCAGTTGATGGTATTGGACTATGCGCCATCGTTCCAAATGGGGCATCCCATCGCATTCGATTTCGCACAGAGGCTTGCTTCGATTGCGCCGCGCGGCCTCGATCGCGTCTTCTTCACCGGCTCCGGTTCGGAATCGGTCGACACGGCCCTGAAGATCGCGATTGCCTACCACCGCGCGATCGGACAGGCAGCTAGAACGCGGCTGATCGGACGCGAGAGGGGCTATCACGGCGTTGGCTTCGGCGGCATTTCGGTTGGCGGCATTGTCAATAATCGCCGGGTCTTTCCGCAGCTTCCTGGTAGTGACCATCTGCGCCATACCCATGACCCGGTGCGAAACAGCTTTGTCCGCGGGCTGCCAGAACATGGTGCCGAGCTTGCCGACGATTTGGAGCGGCTCGTGGCCTTACACGGCAGCGAAACTATCGCTGCGGTCATTATCGAGCCGGTCGCTGGGTCAACCGGTGTACTGCTGCCGCCGAAGGGTTACTTGCAGCGGCTGCGCCAAATATGTGACCGTCACGGGATCCTTCTTATCTTCGACGAGGTCATCACCGGTTTCGGGCGTCTCGGCGCGCCATTCGCTGCGGATTATTTTGGCATCACTCCGGATATCTTGACGACCGCAAAAGGATTGACCAACGGCGTCGTGCCGATGGGCGCAGTTCTGGTCAGTCGAAAGGTGCATGACGCGTTGATGAGCGGTCCGGAAGAGCAGATAGAACTTTTCCATGGCTACACGTATTCCGGCCATCCAATTGCCTGCGCAGCCGGTATAGCGACCCTTGAAATTTACGAGGATGAAGGTCTGCTCACGCGAGCGCACGAACTCACCGACCATTGGCAGGAGGCGATCCATAGTCTCAAGGCGCTTCCTAACGTTATCGATATCCGCGCACTGGGTTTGTTGGCCGGCATCGAGCTCAAGTCGCGCAATGGAGCACCCGGTAGCCGTGCTTACGATGTCTTTGTCGATTGCTTCGATAGAGGGCTTCTCATCCGCGTTACTGGCGACATTATCGCGCTCTCGCCTCCGTTGGTTGTCTCGACCGCCGAGATCGACAAGATTGTCGACATTCTTGGTCGCTCGCTTCGCAAGGTGGCCTGACAACTGATATCTAAGGGAACACACATGCCAAGTTAGATTGGCCATTCCATCGGAGACCGACGTCACGCCGGTTAGGGTTTCAGAACGCAGGATGTCTTCAATCCTGCAACCGGGGCGGCAACCACGCCAGTGCGATGGGCGCGCGTCCTGAACCGATTCGTGCGCATTGAGCGCCAGAACTCGTAAGCGGGATGGGCGCCGAACATGGCAGGGTGTATGAAGACGCGGCGGGCGCAATCCAACGCGGCATGGAGATCACCGAATTTGTGGCGGGTGCCCCAATTTGCTTAAGGGAGAGTGTCCCTAGAACGTGGACTCTCATGTCGACAGTTATTCGCTGCAGCAGCCGTTCCGTAACCAACTACACCGACGGGACGACTACAAAGAGACCGCGAATAGCGCGCGGCGCTAGGCCGGGCTTGGCCGGCGAGCGCCGCATGGCAATTTCGGTCGTGCACCGGTCGGCCACAAAACCACCGACTCGCTGTTTGGTAACCACCACATGCAAGAGCTAGAGGCCTCCGGATTCGTGCGCGGTTGGAGACGGTCGCGTCACGTTGGCCAATTGGAATCCTCGCCGGCGCTGACCTCATCGGGCCTGCGATGGAGTCGCTTGCCGCTGGCTCCCCTTCCGCGAATCCGGAAGGGGCGCTGACCCTGCGTAAGACACCCATTGGGACTATTGCGTCCTGCCTGACCGAACGGCTCTCACCGGAGCCGCTTTGGACTACTCAATGTCGCGCGAGGTCATTTCAGCTCTTTGAACGATCTGTCTTGACAAAAAGAGCAGTTTGCCAGCGGCAGCAGAATTCGATACGATAATATCGCAATACAATATTTGGAGAATGTGGCCGAAGTCGTTTCGGGCATCCGTGTCGCTGACCAGGAAGTGAACAGATGAGGGTGAATGAGTGCGTTGCGCAGTTTCTGAGCGACAACGGCATATCGACGGTCTTTGGTGTCATGGGGGATGCCAATATGTTCTACCTCGATCACTTCGTCCGCAAAGGAGGAGGCAAATACGTAGCAGCCGCACACGAGGCTGGCGCGACTCTTATGGCTCTCGGCTACGCGTCCGTGTCACGGCAGATTGGCGTCGCATCGGTCACGCAAGGGCCGGCACTCGCCAATGCCGTGCCTGCACTCCTGGAGGGTGTGCGAGCGAGACTTCCGGTCGTCCTCATGGCAGGCGATATATCCAGCAGCAAAACCCACCTTCAGCGGCTCGAACAGCGCGAACTCGTCTTGGCGACAGGGGCGGGATTTGAGCATGCGCGGAATCCGGAGAGCGTGATCGCAGATATGCACGCTGCGTTCCGCCGCGCGCACACCGAGCGTCGACCTGTGGTGTTCAACCTGCCGACCGAGTGGCAATGGCGTGAGACAGCTTACGCGCGGACCCTTCTGAAGTTGCGTAGTCGTCACGGTGTTGTCAGCGATAGCCAAGACCTCGAAGATGCCGTCGGCATTATTGCCGGTGCCAAGCGGCCAATCATATTGGCCGGCCGCGGGGCCACGATGCCGCAAGCCCGCGATGCCATATTGGCCTTGGCTCGCCGACTCGGTGCGCCGGTTATGACAACGCTGATGGCAAAGGATCTATATTATGGCGAGGATTGCAGCATCGGCGTGATGGGAACAGTCAGTAGCACGGAAGCTATCGAGGCGCTTCTTGTGAGTGATTGTCTCATCGCCTTCGGTGCAAGCCTCACCAGCAACACTACCTCCAAAAAGTCGTTGGTGCGGGGAAAGCGAATCGTTCTTGTCAACGATGATCCGGCTGATCTGGATAATGGCCAACTGGTGAATGCCGCCGTTATCGGGGATAGTGGATCCGTAGCAGAACGTATCATGCATTGGCTCGATGAGGCCGAAATCCCGTCATCGCGCTTCAGCGAAGAAGGGGTGGCTCGCACTGCGATGGCGGCACATCGGCCAAAGCCTTTCGAGATTCCGGTCGATGGCCCGACTGATGCCCGTACAGTGCTCCGATGCATTAATTCAATAGTGCCTGATGATCGCGTGTTCGTGACGGATGGCGGCCGAGCTCTCGGTGAAGCGTGGACGCATATTCACGTTACGGACCCCAGGCTGTTTGTGCTTGGTCACAACTCCGGAGCAATTGGTCTAGGCATGTCCCAGGCCATCGGAGCCGCTGTTGCCGAACCGAATCGGCCGACCGTTCTAGTGACGGGTGACGGTGGCTTCATGATGGGAGGTCTCACCGAGTTCAACACAGCTGTCCGCAACAAGCTCGATCTGATCATTGTGATGCTCAACGATTGTAGCTATGGATCTGAGCATATCCAGTTTCGGGACCGGCAGATGGATCCCTCCCTCGCGAATTTTGACTGGCCTGATTTTGCGCCGGTCGCTCAGGCGTTAGGAGGTATGGGCGTCACGGTGCGTTCGCTGAAGGATATGGGGCGGTTAGCGGAGGTCTTGAAAAGACGCAGCCGGCCTGTTCTGATCGACGTCAAGATGGATCCTGACAGAATGCCGTCGCCACCTTGGTAGGTTCGCCTTACGAATCCAGCGACCGCAGTAGTGATGCGGCTGCTGGATTTTCTCGAGAGGTCACTCTGCGGCAATTACACAGAGTTCGACGCGATCCTTGCCCTCCAGTTGCGCGCCGATGCAGGCCCGTATCGGAGGATTGGCTTTGTCGACCCATGCATCCCATGCTGCATTGATCTCTTCTTTTTCGCCAATGTTGGCGACGAAGATCGAGACGCTGATGATCTTCGATTTGCTTGAGCCAGCTTCCTTCAGCCGTTCGTCGAGAATGCTGAGGGCGTCCATGGCCTGAGAGAGGGTTGAGGGGCCTTTGTTCGCGGGCGCTATATTGCAAAAGATATGGCCGTTGCTGATCACCATCTTGCTGCGGGTAGGAATTGCACCGGGAACTCTTCGCATATAACAACCTTTCCTTCATATGACACGTATCGTCATTCGATAAACAAGTATCGCATATTAAGAATCGTTTCAAGCGCGCAATAAGGAGCGGTACATCTTCACGAGCGTGACGTTGACTTGGGCGCGCTCGGGTTATATCGTACTTCGATAATCATGCATCGATATTGGACGAGGGCTTCGAGGTCGCTGCGCCCAAAAATTCACGAAGGACGTTAACGTGGGTCGGGCAGAACTTCTCGCTGGCCCGTCGGTCTGTTAGTTCTAGTGGTGCGGAAGGGACGCCTTTCGCATTGCCTGACAATGCCAGACCGGGAGATTGGAAAAACTATGCCGCGCGCCTCGCAATCGAAAACACGAAACGATCCGGGTCAGCCGGACGACGATGCCCACAGCAGGGTAGAGGGGAGCGAAAGCGGCTTGTTCGTCGCATCGGTAGAGAAGGCATTTAGAGTTCTCGACCTCTTCAAAGCGTCGCGTGCCGAACTGGGACTCTCGGAGGTCGCCGCGAAGAGCGGAATAGGCAAGAGTGCTGCGCAACGATTTCTCTACACACTTCAGATGCTCGGATACTTGACGCAAAATCCCACAACCAAGACATTTCGCTTGTCTTCCAAACTTTTCGAGTTGTCAGCCTCCTATATCCCGGAACAACTGTTGCGGGAGAAGGCCGAACTCGTGCTCGCGAAGGCCAATCGCGAGTGTGAGGAAACCATAAATCTGACCATCCTCGATGGGACCGACGTTACCTACATTGTCCGCTTTCTGAGCAAGCACGTCGTCAGTGTTAATTTTGCGGTAGGAACCAAATTGCCGGCATTCTGCACGGCCCCGGGACGGGCAATCCTTGCTTATGCCGAATCTAGAATCGTCGATGCGGCGCTGGCTCGACCGTTACTGGTGCGCCGGACGGAGTTTACGGAAACCGATCCCGGGAAACTTCACCAGATTCTGAAGCAGGTGAAGCGACAGGGATACGCTCTAGCCGATCAAGAAGCGTTTATCGGCGATATTTCGGTTGCTGCTCCGGTCATGAACGGCGCGGGACAGGTTGTAGGCGCCATAAATATTGCGGTCCCCTTCCCACGATGGTCCGTGACTAGAGCGCAACGGCTGCTTGTTCCGGTCGTCAAAAACGTGGCAAAGGAAGTTTCGGAAGCTCTGGTGTCGGACAGGTAATGCGTGCCATTGCGGGCTCGGATACGGCTGCCCGCCGGGTGCCGACAGGCCTCAAATGATGAAGCGGGCGGTTGATCAGCGCAGAACTTGCATTCTTCCGGATCGAAGACAGTTGATAGCAAGCAGCTGCACTGATTCTTCCTAGAAGCGGGAGACATGGAAAGGCGAGACGTCGATTGCCGGCGTCTCGCCCATGACAAGAGCCGCAATGATCTCGGCCGTCATCGGTGCACCTGTTAATCCAAGATGACCGTTTCCAAACGCGTAATAGACGTTTGGAAACGAAGTGGAGCGGTCGATGACGGGAAGCGAATCTGGCATGCAAGGGCGGTTGCCCATCCACAGACTCTTTTTGTCGATCGTGATGCTGGGCAGCAATTCAGGAATGCAATCGACCAAGGCGCGAGCGCGATCATAGTTTGGGGGGCTATCCAACCTGTCGAATTCGACCGTTCCCGCCACGCGTATACCCATGTCCATCGGCGTGACGAAATACTTCCGGTCGGCGGCCACGACTGGACGGTTCAGTTCAATTCCAGGATTGTTCAGGGTTACGTGGTATCCCCGCTGTGTCTGCAATGGCACCTTGTCCCCGATGCTGCTGGATAGCTGATTCGACCACGCGCCGGCGGCAATGACAAACGCGTCGCCAGCAACAGGTGCGTGATTGGTCGAAACCGCCCGAGGGGAAGTCTCGTCGATGTCAAAGGCCGCAACCTTGGCATTGACAATCTGCCCGCCATTTCTGACGAAGGCTTCGGCAAGACGCTCGACGAGGCGGGCCGGATCGGTAATCATGCCTTCATTGGGAAGATAGACGCCGCAATTGTATCGGGGACTGATTGCGGGTTCGAGCTGACGAATGTCGTCGAGGCTGACGTCTTCGACCGTAACGCCCCTTGCCCGACGCAAGGCCCAGACCGCGGCGTCCTTCTGGAATCCCTTCTTACTCGTGTACAACTGAAGTTGCCCCCGGCGGCGAATAAGATCGTTTGCACGGATCTCCGTGAGCAATTTTGTGTATAGCTCAATTGAGCTACTCAGCAGGGCACTTAGGCCGTGAGATATCTCTTCTACGCGCTTGGGTGACGCGGACCGGATGAATTGCCAAAGCCACGGCGCTACCTGCAGGATGTAGCGTGCCCGGATATGAAGCGGCGCGTATGGATCAATCAACATGCCGGGCACCTGACTGAGCACACCGGGCATGGCTAGCGGCGCGACTGAGCCCGGACTCAGGCTCCCGGCATTGCCGAACGAGCACCGACGCTCGGCGAGGCCCTCGTCTACGATGGTGACAGCGAGCCCGCGCCTCTGCAGGGCTAGCGCGCAGGTCACTCCGGTGATGCCGCCACCGACGACCACGATCTTTGAATATCCTGAACGGCTCGGGGAGGGTCGGCTGGTCGAATGGGCAGGCAAATTCATTCTTGTGCTCCGGAGGTGCATGTTCGGCAGCATCGGAATACGATTTTCATGTATCGTATTGCAATCGACGTGTGTGTCAATTGATCCTTTTGCCTTCGTTTTGCAAGGAGCGAATTTACATCCGGATTGACGAATGGGTTTCTTCTGTGTATCGTATATCGATTAAGGCGTATCGGAAAATTGGGAGATCAGGATGCCAAGGACGATCAAGGTCGCGTGTGCTCAAACGGGTTCGGTGGAATCCGAGAACATGTTATCGAGCGTGCCTACGGCAGTGAAGATGATCGAGCAAGCCGCTGAGAAGGGCGCCAAGATCATCACGTTCTGCGAATTGTTCATGTCCCCATTTTTCCCGAACCGGTTGGTTGAGGACAACGATCATTTTTTCACGGAGCCAGATGGGCCGGTTCTGGCGCCGATCCTGGCAGCTGCCAAAAAACACGCAATTGCTCTGGTGCTTCCGTTTGGTGAGCGCGCAAACACTGGCAACTACAATTCGGCCTTGATCGTGAATTCGTCGGGTAAAATTCTCGGGACCTATCGTAAAACGCACATCCCTGCGTACTTCCCCAACGAAAAGGCCGGTGGCACCGGCAGCTATGAAAAATTCTACTTCACACCCGGCGGATCGCTGCCGGTATTCGACGTCGACGGAGTTCGGATCGGCGTGCAGATATGTAATGATCGTCTTTATCCCGAGGGATCGCGGGTGTTGGCCCTGTCCGGTGCTGAGATTATTTTCATGCCGATCGCGTACTCGGTCTACGCTAACCCGGAACACCGCAATTCGATCTGGGAGCTGGCTATCCGATCCAGGGCGTTCGAGAACGGTGTTTATGTGGTTGCCGCTAACAAAGTTGGTGTCGAGGGGGTCCGCCGTCACCTTGGTCGCAGCATGATTGTCGATCCGACCGGCATGAAAATGGCGGAGGCCAGCAATGAAACCGAAGAGCTATTGATTCAGGATCTGGATCTCGACGCGGTTTCCGCGAGTCGGAAGAAGTTTCCGTGGTGGCGCGACCGGCGCCCCGAACTCTATGGGCCCATTGCTCAAGGGTGATTTGGGTGGATCTTTCCCGGAGGCGTTCCGATGTGGCCGGATTCCGAGCTGAGGCCGCGAGGCGATTGAGTAAGAGGCGGGTGCAATGAAAGTCAGTTTAGGAGTCTATCCGAACGAAAATCCGGCGAAGATCATCGAAAGCGCCAAACTCGCCGAGGGTTTGGGATTCGATACGCTTTGGATGCTGGATTCGCATCTGCTCTTTCGCGAGGTCTATACGATGCTCGGCGCGCTCGCAGTCTCCACGAGCAAACTCCGATTCGGTACGGCTGTAACCAACCCTATTACGAGGCACCCGACCGTTACGGCGTCCGCTTTTTCAACGCTGCACGAGCTAACCGGGGGGCGCGCGACGCTTGGAATCAGTGTTGGCGACAGTGCTCTAAGGGTGATGAATCTGGAAATCGCGAAGATCGCGGATCTGTCGGATGCGGTAGCCAAGATCCGGGGGCTTTTCAAAGGCGAGGCTGTCTCGTTCTCGACCGGGGATCGCGCGAAGCTCACCTTCGCCCACGTCGATGTCCCAATTTATATTGCCGCGACCGGGCCGAAGATGTTGAGGATGTCCGGTGAACTGGCCGATGGCGTGATCTTGATGAATGGTATAGCGCCGGAATTGATCAAGACTGCTGTAGATCTCGTTCATGAGGCCGAGCGAGGAGCAGGACGCGCGGTCGGCAGTACGAAAATTGTCGTTTGGGCCGCGTGCCATCCATCCTTCGATGCGGTTAAATACAACGTCGCCCGCGCAATCCTGCGCAATATTCCTGGCCCGATCGATGACCTGACCCGCAAGGTGGCGGTGAAGGTCAAGGCTGCCTACAACTACGAGCAGCATGGTCGTTCAGAGGCTGAGTTCGGCAAGCTGGTGCCCGACGAACTGGTCACGCGCTACGCTTTTTCCGGTACGCCCGAGATGATTAAAGGGCAGGTCGAGGCATTACGGCCGCTTGGGGTCGACGAAGTGGTGCTCGCTATTCCTGTCGCGCCAGGGATCGAATCCCGCGACGATGTATTGCGAGAGCTTGCCCCAGCCCTTTTCTGACGACGGCAGGGCAGGCGTTCGGCGACGAAAGCATATTGCGCGGCGGATGCTGATCGGGAGAACCAGTCATGACCAGACTCGAGACCGTTTTGCGCGGTGGCCATGTCGTCCTTGGCGATGGATCGGTCGCGGATCTCGACATCGGAATTGTGGGGGGAAAAATCGGTGCCCTGGCTTCCCGCAACTCGCTTGGAGATGCCGGGCAGGTGGTGGACATCAACGGTCTCACCGTTCTTCCGGGCGTCATCGATGCTCATATCCATCTCGGTCATGGCGCTGACATCACGCGACCTAGAGCCGCGAGCGATGCCGATACCGAGACTGCGTCCGCCGCGGCGGGAGGTGTTACAACGTTCATCTCCTACGTGATCGCGAGCGATCCTTACGAGGAGGGAATCTTCGAGGACATCAAATCGGTCTCCGAGCGTGGCGCGCGGATCGATTTCGGCTTTCACCTGGTGATTTCGACTGAGAAGCAACTCGCCGCAATTCCCGTCTATGTCAAGACGTTCGGCGTCGCCTCGTTCAAGCTGTTCATGTACAATCGTGGCGGCGAAGGCGCGCGCCTGGGTTTGCCGGATATTGATGACGGGTTCCTCTATCGACTCGCGGAGGCTGCGAAGTCATCCGGTGCGATCGTCTGCCCGCATTGCGAGAACATCGAAGTTGCCTGGGTACTTCGGAAAAGACTGATGGCCGCCGATCCAGATGGAGAGGGTGGGCTCGCAGCCTGGAGCAATTCGCGGCCGCCGTTCCTGGAGGCGGAGGCCGTGCACCGGGTCTCGACGCTGGCCCGAAGCCTCGGCGCGAGGGTCCATATGGTGCACTGTTCCTCCGGGGAGGGATTGGAAGCGAGTATCGCACAGCGCAAGCTGGGCGCGCCGCTCACGGTCGAAACCTGCACTCAGTATCTGACCCATGATGTGGATTGGTCCGGTGGGATTAAGGCAAAGGTAAATCCGCCGGTTCGAGCGAAAGCCGATATCGAGGCATTGTGGGCGGGGATCAAGGCCGGAACGATCGACACCGTCGCAACCGATCATGTTCATCGCGATATCGCCGCTAAGACGGGCGGTGTTTGGAAAGCGTCGCCTGGCTTCCCGGGATTGGAAACGCTGTTGCCGGTCATGCTGACCGAGGGATACCACAAGCGGCAACTGTCCCTCGGCCGAATAGCCGAACTTCTCAGTGCGAATCCGGCCCGGATTATGGGCTGCCCGACCAAAGGAACGATCGCCGTTGGCAAAGATGCCGATTTCGCCATCGTCGATCTGAATGCCGAGTGGATTGCGGATGAGAAGACCATGAGGTCGGATGCCGGCTTTTCAATCTATGATGGTTGGCGCTTCAAGGGCCGGGTCGAGCACACGCTGGTAAGAGGCAATTTCGCCTTGCGCGATCGACTCCTGAACGACGATGCGGTCGGTACCGGCAGGTACATCTATCGAAGCCACGGCAAGAGTTGAACTAGCGATCGATGTTGGGAGATCCAATGGCTGAGGACACGACCGTTATCGGGATTCTGGGGGGGACAGGTGCCTTGGGCAGCGGTCTCGGATTCCGGTTGGCACGCGCAAAATACAGGGTACTCATCGGATCGCGCGACATCGAACGTGCTAGGCAGGCTGCTTCCGAATTGGCGAGCGGATCTGACGGGCCAAATCTGGTCGGCGCGTCGAACGTCGACGTCGCCCAACAAGCTGATCTTGTCATTGTTGCCGTCCCTTTCATCGATCGCGATAAGGTGCTGAAAGAGGTGCATTCCTATCTGAAGGGCAAGGTCGTGGTCGATGCCACGGTGCCCTTGCAGCCACCGAAGGTTTCCGTGGTTCACCTGCGGCCCGCCGGATCAGGTGCGGAAGAAATGCAGTTGCTTCTGGGATCCGATGTTAAAGTTGTGTCCGCGTTCCAAAACGTGGCCGCAGCCAAATTGAAGACGACAAATCTGATCGATTGCGACGTACTGGTATGCGGCGACGACAAGGATGTTAAGGAGCGGGTCATTAGTCTCATCGAACGCATGGGAATGGCGGGCCTCGATGCCGGCGTTTTGGCCAACTCAGTCGTTGCGGAGGCATTGACGTCGGTCCTGATCGGCATCAATCGTCGTTATAAGACCGAGGCCGGAATTCGCATCACAGGGATCGCTCGAACTGAAAAGTGAGACGAGGATGCAGCTTCTGGTAACAATTGTGCCCGTGAAGCGCTGCTCGCTTGCAAAGCAGAGGCTCTCCGCTGTGCTGAATGCCGATGAGAGATCGGTGCTCACGACAACCATGTTTCATGACGTTATGAGGGCCATCAAGGCCTTACGATCCGACACGCATCCCCTCGTGGTCACTGCTGATGATGATGTTGCGGCCATCGCGCGCGGCTATGGCGCCGAGGTCATGCCGGATCGCTGGGAGGAGGGCATTACCCGCGCAGTGCTCGAGGCGACAACTGCCATGTCTGACCGCGGCTTCGATACCGCGATGATAATCCCGGCTGACGTGCCGCTTGTTCTCCCGAGCGAGTTAAGGGATCTCGTGCAGACGCACGCGAACTGCGGAATCACGATCGTGCCCTCCGACAGCGACCAAGGCACAAACGCAATCATAGCCTCACCTCCGACGGCTATAACTTTCAGCTATGGACCGAATAGTTTTGTTCGCCACCTCAATCAGGTGAGGCAAACGGGCTTGCGTACTCAGGTGATACACTTACCAGGTTTGAATTTGGATGTAGACCGACCCTCAGATCTCGTCCGCGTACTAGCGAGTGAACGATCCACGTGGACGAAGGCCTTTCTCTCTACACTCGATCGCAAGCGCCTCGATCCGTGTTTGGCATGCGAGATGCCGCCGCTACCGTGGCTGTAGATTGCGCCTCGGGGCTGCGACGCGGGTAGATCCAAATGACAATCAAGTTCATCGAATCGATCGTCCAGGATTCCGCAATTTCTTCGGAAACCGTCCGTGCGATCGCCGAGTGCACCGATCTGCCGGCATTGCGCGGCGCTGCCTTCGAGGTTCGCCAGCGTTCTTGGGGGACGAGGACTACCTATTCTCCCAAAGTGTTTATTCCACTGACTCATCTTTGCCGGGACGTCTGCGCGTATTGCACATTCGCCGAACGACCTTCGAAGCCGGCTTCGAACGTCTACATGACTGCCGCAGAGGTGCTGTCCGTCGCACGAGACGGTGCGCGAGGAAGCTGTCACGAGGCGCTGTTTACGCTGGGCGACAGACCCGAGGCGCGGTATCGGACGGCGCGAGAAGAACTTGCGCGCCTCGGATACGACTCGACGCTTTCCTATCTGGCGGAAATGGCGCGTCTGGTCTTCGAGGAAACCGGACTGCTTCCCCATCTCAATTACGGTGTCGGAAATCGCAGCGAAATGCTTGCGCTGAGACCGGTGTCGGTGTCGCAAGGTCTAATGCTCGAGAGTTCATCCGAGCGTCTTTGCGAGAAAGGAGGTCCTCACTTCGGATCTCCTGACAAGCATCCGTCGGTTCGCCTCCGGCATTTGGCTGACGCAGGCGCAGCCAATATACCAATGACCTCCGGCCTGTTGATCGGAATCGGAGAGACGCGGCTTGAACGGATTGAAACCCTTATGGCCCTGCGCGAGCTTCATCTCAAGTACGGTCATATTCAGGAAGTCATCGTCCAGAATTTCCGGGCCAAGGAAGGCACGCGCATGGCGCGTGCACCCGAGCCAAGCCTGAATGATCTAATCTGGACGATTGCCGTTGCCCGGCTCATCCTGCCGGCTGACATTAGTCTTCAAACACCACCGAATCTCAGCCCGAACGCTCTGAGCGAACTGCTTCAAGCCGGGATCAACGACTGGGGCGGCATTTCTCCGGTGACGAAGGACTTTGTGAATCCCGAGGCTCCCTGGCCCGCGATCGAAAGTCTTCACGAGGCTGGACGGGAGCTTGGGCTGGATGTGGTGCCGCGTCTGCCGATCTATCCTCGCTATATCCTCGAAGCGGAACGTTGGCTGGATGCAAGGGTTCGGCCGGCCATCCTCGCGAGCGTAGATTCGGAAGGATGGGCGCGTGACAACGCTTGGGTCGCCGGCGCCGGCCTGCCATTGCCTGCGCGGGAAGTACGGCTTGTCCGTAGCGGTTCGACATCGACTGCTTCCGCTCACCTTTCCACGCTCGTCGAGCGCGCACGATCTGGTAAAGCCCTTTCCGAAGATGAGATCACCTGTCTCTTCGCCGCGCGGGGGGACGATTTCGCGGTGGTCTGCCGGTTCGCCGACGAGATCCGCCAGGAGGTTAATGGCGCCACGGTTTCATATGTGGTCACCCGCAACATCAATTACACGAACATCTGCTCCTACCGGTGCCAGTTTTGCGCATTCTCGAAGGGGAAGCTAAGCGAGAATTTGCGTGGACGGCCTTACGACATCGACGACGAGGAAGTGTGCCGTCGAGCGAAGGAAGCCTGGCAGCGCGGCGCTACGGAAGTCTGTATGCAAGGCGGCATTCATCCGGCTTACACCGGGCAGCGTTACCTAGACATTTGTCTCGCGGTCAAAGCCGCGGTTCCTGATCTGCATATCCATGCCTTCTCGCCGCTAGAGGTGACACAGGGAGCGGCGACCCTCGGGTTGAATGTGCGGGAGTTTCTGATTCAACTGAAGGAAGCCGGATTGGGGACTTTGCCCGGCACGGCCGCCGAGGTGCTCGACGACGACGTGCGGCGTGTTATCTGTCCCGACAAGTTAATAACCGAGCAATGGCTCAATGTGATCGAAACGGCTCACGAGGTTGGCCTCAAGACTACAGGGACCATCATGTTCGGGCACGTAGATACGCCGCGGCATTGGGCGCGCCATCTGTTGTCGATACGGAGGCTCCAGGAGCGCACTGGCGGCTTTACGGAGTTCGTTCCGCTGCCCTTCGTCCCAATGGAAACGCCGATCTTTCTCAAGGGGCGGGCACGCAAGGGTCCAACCTTCCGTGAGGCGATCCTGATGCACGCTTTGGCCAGGATCGTCCTGCATCCTGTGATATCCAACATTCAGAGTTCGTGGGTAAAGCTCGGTCAGGACGGCATTCGTCTCTGCCTCTCGGCGGGCGTCAACGATCTGGGTGGTACGCTTATGGACGAAACGATTACGCGGTCGGCCGGGTCAGTACATGGCCAGGAACTGTCCCCAGCCCAAATCGAACACATCATTCGATCGGAAGGCAGAATCCCACTCCAGCGCACCACCGTTTATCAGCCGGCGCCTGCGGAACGGCGGGTGGCCTCCCTGAACGCAATTTCGATCCAGCCGAAGATAGAAATTGCGGACCCGATCCTCGCCTGTGATAGCAGCCGGTCATAGGTTTATCGCAGAACAGGGCGATTAGTGGAAAGTTAGTCCAGGCTTCGGGGCGGCGGTTGTGGCCGTACCGCGGGTTTGGCGCCAGCTGCCTTTTGGCTGGTTAAGTGGGCCGCCACCTCGCGGCGTTGACCTATGCGATAATGTGAAAAAATTTTATGAGCGCTAGGTTTTGTAGCCGGGATCCTGCTTCTCCATAAGGCGCATGAGGGCCTTGAAGGCCATCTCACCTTGATCGTCGTTCTCAAGCACTGCAGCGTGAGCAACAGCGATATCCTGGGACGGTTCGACGAGCGGAGCATTCATGGCCATGGCGGCAGTTTGAACCTTGCATGCGGTCTCAAAATCGTAGAGGCGCTTGAACGCGCTCGGAATCGTGCGACCGCAAACGAGCAGCCCGTGGTTGCGAAGGATCATGTAGTTTTTGTCGCCAAGATCGGAAATCAACGAGTCCCGATCGGAATCATCGGCATGAACGCCCGAAAAATCGTGATAGGCTACGCGGTGAGTTAGTGCCGCCCCCGCAAAATCCAGCGCTCGAAGCGGAGCCTTGGTCGCGGCCATGGTCATTCCGGCGATGGTATGAGTGTGCATGACGCAGAGCGCGTCTTCGCGTGCGGCATGAACGGCGCTGTGAATGATGAACCCTGCGGGGTTCACATCGTAGTCGGAGTGCTCCACCTTCCTACCGTCGATGTCGATTTTGACAAGGTTCGAGGCCGTTACCTCGTCGAAACGCAGGCCAAACGGATTGATCAGAAAATGATGCTCAGGGCCGGGCACCCGCGCGCTGATGTGGCCGTAGATCAGATAGTCCCAGCCGAAGTGTGCAAAGATCCGATAAGCGGCAGCGAGCTGAACGCGGAGTTGAGCCTCCGTGAGCGCGAGACTTGGACTTCTGTGCTGAGCCAAAGATTTCACGTTGCTAGGCGTCGTCATGGTGAAGCTCCGTTTCGATGTGAGAGGATGGGCGACGATCCGCGGGATGTCTAATAGCGATGTTGAGTTGATGGCCTGCCAGCCACGGCACCCAGTATGAGAGCGAACCAAGGAAGTTGTCGCGAACGTCGCAGGCCGTCGCGGTTCTGTTCGGGTCGCGAAGAAGCGCGTAACGGTCGCGCTGAATTGTCGCGGCCGGCCAACGTAACCACCTGCGGAGCGATTTTGAGGACGAGGAAATTGTGTTGTTCACAGCCGGTGCCAACTCTGCCTCAAGCCCTTCCGACATTGACGAAGCTTAGATGACATGGTATCGTATAGCAATATATGCGTATCGAATATAACAGATCAACGAAAGGGAAGTCTACTGCATGGGTAATCCTCGCTTCAACAACATGCTTGTCGGCTGGGACGGAGCACAATACGATACGTACGTATCGAATAGTGGGTTATGCCTGTGACACTCGTTGACGATCCTCGCCCCTGGAGATTGCTGCTCATCATTCCGCTGGCAGTGTCATTCGTGTTGTTTGCATTTCCTCAGGCGTACTTCATCGCCGCGAGCTTCCACGAGAACTTGGGCTATGGTCGTATCGGCGAAGAGTGGACGCTTGCCAACTACGTGAGAGTATTCACCGATCCGCTATACGTCGGGTCATTGTTGCGTACCATCGGCCTCTCGGCTTTGTCGGCCTCGATCTGCCTCGCCATTGGTTTTCCGGTGAGCTACGTAATTGCCAGGATGACTTCCCGCAGGAAGGCAACGCTCGTTGGCCTCCTTGTGGCCGCCATGTTCATTACGCCGGTCGTCAAGGACGTCGGGCTGATTATCCTGCTGAGCCAAAATGGCGTGGTGAACCAGGCTCTGTCCGTATTCTCGAAGCCCCTGGGATGGCTCGGGTCTGAGGCGGGTGTCGTCGTCGGCCTCGTGCATTTCACTCTACCGTTGATCGTGCTTTTGCTCGGCACGGTGATCAGCACCGTCCCTCTTAGTCTCGAAGAGGCGGCCCACGCGCATGGCGCTTCGCGCGCGCGGGTGTTTTACGGAGTGATTATTCCGATCGTTAAGCCGGGCATGATCGCTGCGACGCTGATGGTATTTAATCTGGCGATGGGTGCATTCACGACGCCCGCCTTGTTGGGTGGTGGTCGCGTCCTGACGTTTCCGATCCTGATTCAGCGCAGCGTGATTCTCGATGTGGATTATCCATTTGCGGCGAGCTTATCGACCATTCTTCTGGTGTCGGTGTTCTGCCTCAACGTGTTGGCCGGATATCTGATGTCGCGTCAGGGGCGATTCCGGCGCATGGCATCACCGGCTCCCGCAGCTGTCTCCACTTTTGTTAAGAAGGCTGCTTAGCTATGCTGACAGCAGACGCTCTTCGTCGCCGATTAGGATATGCATTTGTCCTCTGCGTGTTCGTCTTTCTCGTGGCTCCTCTGATCGTGGTGAGCGCATCATCGTTCGACTCCGGAGCTTACTTTGCTGCGCGGTTCCCGCCTCATGAACTCGGATTGAAATGGTATCGGGAGATTCCTCCAAAATATTGGCACGCACTGGGAGTGAGTTTCACTGCCGCCTCGGTCGCGTCTGTCATCTCTGCGGCTCTCGGCGTGCTCGCGGCGCTGGGCATTGTGAGAGGAAAGCTGCCCGGCGTGGAGTGGTTGAGATCGTTCTTCCGGATGCCCTTGCAGATTCCGCTGGTCGTGACCGGCGTCGTATTCTTGCAGTTTTATTATAGCCTTCAGGCCCTGATGGGCGTGAGGCTCGCCGCGACGCTTCCCGGCCTGATCGTTGCCTATGTTTTTGTCGGGATGCCTTATGTGGTCGGGACGGTGGGCGCGATGTTGGAGCGCTTGAACCCCCGTCTTGATGAGGCCGCGGCAATTCTTGGTTGTAGCCGATGGCGCACGTTCTGGTCGGTCACGTTTCCGATCATTCGTCCGAGCATTATCGCCGGGATGCTTTATGCCTTTGTTGTGGCATTCGGTGATGTGCCGCTCTCGATATTCCTATCGTCGTCTTCTTATACGACATTGCCCGTCGAGATTTTCAACACGCTTCAGTTTGACTTCAATCCGTCTGTCCTCGCCATATCGACTCTGATCGCGGCTATGTCGGTGGTGTCGCTATGGGTGATTCAAAGATTAGTCGGACTGGACATGATTCCACGATGAAACTGCCGATTGACCAACTGCAACGTGAGGTACGCCATGAGTGGATTGACTAGACGTAGTTTCACTACCGCCCTCGCATCAAGTGGCTTGATGCTCGGTGCAAGGCGCGCGTCGGCGCAAGATCAAAAGCGTTTCGATAATGTTACCCTCCGTGTCGGCGTCTTCGGCGGTGGCTGGAAGGACGCGATTCAGAGCTTCGTGGGATCGAAGCTCGAGGCGCGAGGCGTCAAGATCGAGTACGTGCCGGGAAATCCGGCCGATAACTTTGCCAAGATCGTTGCGGCTCGTGGAGCTGCCGTTCCGATCGACGTGATGGAAATCTCGCCGGCTGAGCGGATCGCCATGACCCGAAATGGTTTTCTCGAGGATCTGCCGGAGGCGCATATCCCGAATCTGAAGAAAACCTCGGTCTCGATCACGGAAGGCAAGGCCGTGGCCTACCACATGGTCCAGAATGGCATTGTGTATCGTGCGGACAGGTTCGAGGCTGACAAGCTGCCACTTCCGAAGACCCTGATGGATCTTCAGAATAGTGTATACGCGAACAAGCTGGCGTTCCCGGACGTCGTCAATCCGCAGCATTGGCCTGCCGTGACATTGCTCGCTCTGGCAAACGGCGGAAGCGAGAGCAATCCGGAACCGGGCTTCGCCGCCGCGAAGAAGATGAGGCCGCTCTACTACTACTCCGCGGCGGTCGAGCTCGCCCAGAAAATGTCTCTGGGCGACATCGTCGCAGCTCCCTGGCACGCCGGCATGGCTTTGCGATTGGCAAATGCGGGGCAGAAGATGGGGATGATTCATCCGACGCTCGGCGACAAGCGCGGTGAGATCGAGTTCAATTATCTTGGAATTGTGAAAGGTACGAAGAATGCGGAAGCGGCCGCCGCCTTCATCAACCAGTTCCTCGACACCGAGTCCCAGGTCAATTTCGCCAAGCCGATGGGTGTCGCACCGGTGAACATCGAGGCGAGGCGGCAACTGGCGAGCGATCCCGTTATCAGCAAGTTTATGCTGCTGTCGGAAGAGGATCTCGCCAAGACGTACACGATGGACTGGAATAAAGTGAACGTCGAGAAGTGGCGCGCGAGCTGGTTGCGCACAATCAACGGGTGAGAGAGTAGAATATGGCCCGAGTTACGTTGGAAAATCTCGCGAAATGGTACGGCGGACAGAATGTCCTCGATATCGTCAGTATTGACGTGAAGGAGGGAGAGTTTCTGACGTTGCTCGGTCCATCGGGATGCGGAAAGACGACCACCTTGCGGATGGTAGCCGGTTTCGTCAGCCCTGACACTGGGCGGGTCTTGTTCAACGGCACGGACATGACCCGCACGCCTACTCAGAAGCGGCGTTTGGGGATGGTCTTCCAAGACTACGCGCTCTTTCCCCATCTCAACGTCGCCGATAACGTAGGTTTCGCTCTCCGGGCCGCCGGAATGCCCAAGGCGGATATCTCCAAACGGGTGAGGGAGCTCCTCGCCCTCATCAGGCTACCCGCGGTTGGTGAACGATTTCCGTCGGAGCTTTCGGGAGGCCAGCAGCAGCGGGTGGCGATCGCCAGAGCGCTTGCTCATACGCCTGCCGTACTGTTGATGGATGAGCCGCTTGGCGCGCTCGATCTGAAGCTTCGCGAAGCAATGCAGCATGAACTTGCTGTCATCCAGCAGAAGCTGGGAATTACGACGATATACGTGACCCACGATCAGGAGGAGGCCCTCAGTCTCTCCAATCGAATTGCCCTCATGCGTAGAGGTAAGATCGAGCAACTGGGTACGCCGAGGGAAATCTATCGTAATCCCGCAACACCGTTCGCAGCATTCTTCCTGGGCAAGATCAATTTCGTTCCGGGAAAGCTGCAAGAGAAGCAAGCCGGCGCTTATCGTATTTCAACCTCGAAGGGCATGCTGCTCTGTCCCACAAAGGACGAACGCAAGTTCTCGCTGGGCGATCAGGTCCTCGTTGCTGTACGGCCGGAGCATCTGCGTATCGCGGAGGTTGCGAGCCAGAACGGATCGAACGTTTTGCCGGGCCGCGTCGTCCGGCAGAAGTTTACCGGCAAGGTGGTTCAGTACGAGGTGAGGGTGGACGAGATGACCAGCTTCATCGTCGACGGAACGATGGATCGCAGCATCGAGTCTGATGCTCCGGTCCAGGTGGCTTGGGACGTGAGCGCGACCTATCTGTATCCTTACGAGGACGATCAAGAGATCGGAGTAGGAGTCGCTAGTACGGAGCCGCAGGTTGTGGAGGTGACCGGCAAGCACGAAGCGAATACATTATCTGAGTCTCTTGCTATGACCTAACTCTAGCCGCCGGCGCACCGGACCTGGCCGAACGGTGCCCCCAGCGGAGACGGCAATCAGAGCGACAACAAGTTTGGTGGATGGATCCGAACTGCGGCGTTCAAACTTTTTGAAATAGAATTTTATGCAGTATCAGTAACTTGGTATCGACTTAGTGGTGTTTGCTACCTAATTTCGCATAACAGCACGATGTCCGGGGGCTGCTCCCATTCCTCTCCTGATGTATCGACATACGTGACGCCGGCTGCGCGCTTGCCGGTTGAATCGAGATTGATCTTGAGAACTTCGGACTCAGTCTGCGCGGTGAAATCCGGCAGGCGTAACAGGGCAGGCGGCATGCAGGTCTGCGGACGTGCCTTGGAACAGATGCCGCAGGCGAAGAACCGTTCCGATGGCGAGACGTCGCGGTTTCTACATCCTGAAATCGATGCCGCGCAGCACGACCCCGAGGATTGCCTTCAAGCTCCGTCGCTCGATACTTGCTGGCCGCACATGCCTCGATACGGTCGCGCAAGCGGATGAACTGGGCTTCGCGCTGCTCGGGACGGACCGGAAATCAGGCCGGCGAGTTCGGATTGATACTCGCTCCCCCGCTGACGTCCGATTCACGCCGGTTGCGCTGCTGGATTCTTGCTTCTCTTTCCTTTGCTTCTATCTCGATCTGCTTCTGGCGCCACTGACTTCCTCTCACGGATGATCGCCTATTCGCTCGGCGCAGCTACGAAGAGATGCTGGAGAACTTGAATCGCCGCACGCAGGCGCGCGACTTCGATCCAAATGCCCGCGAGCCCGGGTACCGGGAGTTGTTCGAGGCCTTCATCGAACAAGACGTCGAAGCCGAGACGCTGTTGCGGCAGCGCGAAAAGATGACGGCCTATGAGCAAGGCCGTACCGACATCAAGATGGGCATCGAGTTCGGCATCATTCCAGTCTCCGGGCGCGTGGCAAAAATGCCGGATACGATCCGGCCGGCACAGCCGGTCGTGATGCAGCGATCCGCTTCATTGCTGAATCAGGCTCTGCGGACTTCGACCGCGGGTTTAACTCCTTCGAGCTCCGCTGCATCGATGAAGAGAGTTGGAACTTTCTGAGTCTGATCCAATAGCCACGCAGCAGCGACCATGATCAGCACGCCGGCGGCGCTGACGCCCAGTTGTGCAAGGACGCTGTGCGAGTACTGCACCAGGAGCCAATGCGCTCCGAAGGACAGGAACACACCCAGACAAAAGAGCGGCAGCGAATGCTGACCGCACAGGATCAACGGACGCAACCATTTGGAATGAAGTGCTGCCCAATCTTGCGGAAGATATCTCGCCACAACGTAGGCAAGCGCCATGAAATGCGCCAAGCGCAGTATATCGAGATCGGTCTTGTTGATTGGATAGAGCACCTTGATCATCCATTTCGGCACCAAGGCTCCGAGGAACGGGGAGTGCCAGGTCATGACGATCAGGAACGCGAAGAGGATCCAGGCAATAGCCGCAATCAGCGCCAAACGAGACCGAAACAGGGACTTCAGTTGAGCAATGCCTCCGACGCCGCACCATGCCCCGAATACGAACATCAACTGCCAAGCGAATGGATTGAAGTACCAGTGTGTTCCAGGCGGATAAGAGGTGAAGTTCCAATCGAATATATGCGCCAGAATGTAGAGCGCGATCGAGCCGACAAGGGTCCAGTTAGGTCGGCGCAGCAGGCACCACAGGATCAGCGGTGAGGCCGCCACCAGCGAAATATAGAGTGGCAGCACGTCCAGGTCGACTGGCTTATACCGAAGCGTAAGCGCCTGACCGATCAACACGTCGGGGTGTTCGAGAAAATACGCGACGTTGAATTCATCCTTGTACATCGGGTTGTCGAACCGCCGAGCCGTCCGCGCGATCTGTGCGGTAAAGATCAGGAACAGCATGATGTGAGCGACGTACATCTGCCAGGCGCGCATCAGCAGTCGCTTGACGGCAGCTAGAAATTGACCGCTGTGCATGATCGGAGCGTAGATGAATCCGGCCAGATAACCGGAGATGAATACGAAGAACTCCGCAGCATCGCTGAAGCCGTAGTTTCGCAACGTCAGCCAAGCGACGACGTCATCCGGAATGTGATCGAGGAATACCATCCACAACCCTATGCCGCGGATCAAGTCGAGCCGCAGGTCGCGCCCGACCTGATGCGTGAGAGAGGTCATGTTTTGGCTGAGCATTGTAATGATGCAGTCCGCCCTGTTGAGGATTGAATCCGATCAAATGCATTCCATCTGTCCGAAGATCGCCGGCTTTGGAGTGCGGTTCGGCGACACATCTCCCTCCAAGGCGACCGACAAGTTCTTTCGCCTTGAATGTGCTCTGGAGTTCGCAAGAAGCGGGCCAATCCCAGTGTGACGTCGAAGCAATGGAAAATGCCCGCAAAATCACCACGATATGGGATCGCGGCGGATACGCTGATAGGCGACATCTACAAGCGCGCCACGAAATGTCGGAGCTTCTCCGTAATATCGGAGTCGAATGGAAGCAAAGGGCCATTTCGCCCTGGTCGAGGGGCCCGTCGTCTGCGGCTTCACCCGGCCGCGAGATGTCATCGGGACGGAGGCTTGGTTGCTTGCCGAAGGTCGCCAATTATTTTCGCGAGATTGGTGTCGTCGGGCGTGATGACTGCGAGGCGTTGCGCATAGACAAGGGCGGCTTCTGCATCGCCATTTGTGCGACTGAAGGCAATGAGCGCGAATAAGATACTACGATTGTTGGGATGGCTTGTCAGAGCGTTCTTCAGAACCGACATCGCTTCCTCGGCGCGGCCGCCTGAATGGAGCGCAACCGCGTAGACATAGGCGTATTGCGGGCTGTCCGGCTCCAGTTCGGCTGCCTTCCGGAATTCGCCGAGAGCTTCATCGGGGCGCTTCAGCCGTGTCAGGATTAGGCCAAGGGAATGGTGCAGCGCAGCGTCGCGCGGAGACGTCCCGATCGCCGCGCGCAGCACGTTTTCGCCTTCGCGATCTCTGCCGAGTTGCCGATAGAGATCGGCGAGATTGACGGCGGCAACGGTATATTGCGGGCTCAGCCGCAACGCCGCCCTGTATTCCGTCTCGGCCTCGGCAGACTGTCCGCGCTGGGCGAAGAAGTTCGCCAGCGTGGTCCGCGACTCCGGCCTTTCGGCGTTGGAACGTTGCGCGTCGACGAATTCCGCTGCTGCCTGATTGAAGTGCGCCCGATCCGCCTGGGGTTGCCTCGCGACCGGGACGGCCGCGAGCAGTGAAGCTGTCCTGATCCGGACGCCGCGCACGGGATCAGCCAGCAGAGGAGCGGCGAGCGGCCAGATCTGGGCAGCCGGCAGGTTCGCGAGCATGTCGAGTGCGCCGATCCGTACCATCGGATCGGGATCGGATAGCCCGCTTCGTGCGGCATTGATGTTAGCGGGCGAGACGTGCGAGGCGAGTTCGCTGAGTGCACTGGCGCGCGCGACGGCCGGCACATTATTGTCCGCGGCGATGACGCCGAGAAGGGCCGCGGCATCGGCCTGGTCGGTGCGTGAGGCGTGGAAGCCAGCGCCGAAGGTCTGAAAACCCTTTCGGTCGGCGCCGAACCATTGTTCGACCGCAGTCGCCGCCCATTGGGCAGTTTTGTCTCGGTGACAATCGTTGCAGGCGTTTGGCGTCCCCAATTTGGCCGATAGATCGGGCCGCGGGACACGGAAGGTGTGGTCGTGGCGAGGGTCGACGACCATGTAGGTGCGCGTCTGCATGTGGCATGAGATGCATGTTGGCTGCGACTCGGGCCCGCCGTGGTGATGATGTTTGACGTCGGCGAACTTGTCCGGCGCATGACATTGCAGGCAGACGCCGTCACCTGATGCGCGAAGCTTTGCGCTGTGCGGCTCGTGACAGTCGCTGCAGGTGACGCCGGCGGCAAACATCTTGCCCTCCTTGAACGGCGTATAATTGTACGGCTCTTCGACGTCACGGATCTGGCCGTCGGAATGATAGGTCGTGCGTGCGAGCGGCTCGACCAAATGGGTTTGTGACAGCCACAGGCCTGGCACCCAGTCCTCGTGGAAAGAGGCGCGCCGTGCGTGGCACAACCCGCAGGTCTCGACTTCCTTGCGAAGGATGGCAGGCGCGACGCTCCGCCTTCCGATCCCGGTTTGCGGATCGATTGGCCAGGCGACGCCGCGGCGCTCGTCGAGCAGGGCGAGCAGTCCCTTGCTGGGATCCTCGCGCTTCCCGAATGGCCACCAGCTTTGTTTCTCATGTGCCCAGGCGGTGTGACGCGAGCCCTGGCCGTGACAGGCCTCACAGCCGACGCTGATCTCAGACCAACTGGTTGCGAAGCGGTCGGTCTTGTCGTCGTAGTTCTTGCGCACGCCCGTGGAGTGGCACTCCGCACACATGAAGTTCCAGTTCTGGTTCAACTTGGTCCAGTGCAGGACATCGTCGTGCTTGATCGCCTCATTCGGATAGATGTGAAACCAGCGCTGGCCTCCTTTGTCCCGCGTCCGGCTGTCCCAGGCGATCGAAAGCGCCTGAACGCGGCCGTCAGGGAATTCCACTAGATATTGCTGCAAGGGCTCGACGCCAAAAGTGTACTTCACTTCGTAGACGGCAAGCTGACCGTCCGGTCCGTCGGTCTCGACCAGAAATTTCCCGTCCTTGCGGAAGAAGCGGGAGTGCACGCCAAAATAGTCGAAGCTCGCGTCGTTGAAGTTGCCGAGCACCGTCTTGTCGGTGGCGTGCTGCATCGCAAGCTTGTGCTGCGAGGCATTCCAAAGCTTGGCTTCGGTCTGATGACAACCGGCGCAAGTCTCGCTGCCAACGAAGGCTACGACGGAATGATCTTGCGCAGCCGGGAGCGACCCGTTGCCGCTCAGAAGCCAAAAGACAAGACCTAAGGCGAAAACCAAAGCCAGCGCGAAGGCGAAAGCCGTCCGCACGATTAGCTTCGAGCGCAGAGCGACTCGTGATCCTGCTGACGCAGGTGCTGCGGACGCTGTCGGTCCTTCCTCGACGGGGACCTTCCGCGGCCGCATTTTCGTGGAGGAATTCCGTCGCTTGCGTGACAACGACACCCCCGGCGTTAGGACCACGATGCCGCGATCGGGACTACTCCAGTTACCATTGACCGGTCCTCCGGCAAGTTCAAGTAGGACAATTCATGGAGCTCCGCACTCCCAATGCCCGGGAGCCTTCATGCGAACTGTCGAAATCGGTCCAGAGACGATGGGGAGAAATATAGTGTCGTCTCAGGCGCGCTGCTTGCGCCAGATCAACGCCGAGCCCAGTCCGGAGGGCTCCAAATAAACAACACAGAGAATGCTTCAACTGGGAGCCGGAAAATGTCGACGGATAATAGGCAGGTCAATGCATTCCTCGCTTTCGCTCCGGCGTTCGAGTACATGATCGATGCTGCGCAACGCAGCGTCTTGTTCTTCGATATTCTACGGCAGCGTGGGAACCTTTATCGCGAATATTGTGCCGCGAAGGTCCCTCACGTCCTTAGCTACGGTGCCGAGCTCGTGCTCGATGGGCGCACCTTTGCGCGGCCCGCGAACTATCTCCTAGCGCGCATCATTCCCCCAAAGGGCGTCGAGGTCGATCCGACGCGGCGACCATTCGTCGTGATCGATCCGCGCGCCGGCAACGGCCCCGGGATTGGCGGCTTCAAGGCGGACAGTGAACTTGGCGTGGCGCTGAAGGCAGGTCATCCCTGCTACTTTGTCGGCTTCCTTCCGGAGCCGATGCCTGGGCAGACCCTCGAAGACGTCGCCAGAGCCGAGGCGATCTTCCTAGAAAAGGTCATAGCGCTCCATCCCAATGCTGACGGCAAGCCGTGCGTGATCGGCAATTGCCAGGCGGGCTGGGCGGTCATGCTCCTCGCATCGATCAGGCCGGAGCTATTTGGCCCGATCATCCTTGCCGGCAGTCCTTTGTCGTACTGGGCCGGCGTTCACGGCAAGAATCCGATGCGTTATTCGGGAGGCCTGCTCGGAGGCACCTGGCTCACTGCGCTCACCAGCGACATGGGAGCCGGTAAATTCGACGGCAGCTGGCTGGTGCAGAATTTTGAGAACCAGAATCCGGCCAATACGTTATGGTCAAAACAATACAACGTTTACTCGAAGGTTGACACCGAAGGCCCACGCTATCTGGAGTTCGAGCGTTGGTGGGGAAGCAGCGTCGATCTGAATGCGGAAGAAATCCAATTCATCGTCGATGAGCTGTTTGTCGGTAACAACCTTGCAGCGGGCCGCATCGAGACCTCTGACGGGATGTCGGTCGACCTGCGCAACATTCGCACGCCGATCGTCGTGTTCTGCTCGAAGGGCGACAACATCACGCCGCCGCAGCAAGCGCTTGACTGGATCCTGGATCTCTATGACGACGTCGAAGAGATCAGGTCGTACGGCCAGACCATCGTCTATACCGTTCATGAGAGCGTCGGCCACCTTGGAATTTTCGTCTCGGGCGGCGTCGCCAGGAAGGAACACAACGAGTTCTCGAGCAATATCGACCTGATCGATCTGTTGCCGCCCGGTCTATACGAGGCCAAGTTCGAGCGAAGGTCTGCCGATATCGTCAATCCGGAGCTGACGTCCGGGGAATGGGTGATGCGTTGCGAGCAACGCACGCTCGACGATATCCGCGCAATGGGAGGCAATTCGCCAGAAGACGAGCGCCGTTTCGCGACGGCTGCGCGTGTGTCGGAAATCAATCTCGCGCTGTACCGGGCCTTCGCGCAGCCCATCGTCAAGGCAATGGTCACGCCACAGCTCGCAGAATTGATCGCTCACTGTCATCCGAGGCGGATGCAGTATGAGATTTTTAGCGACGCCAATCCCTTCATGTCCTGGATAGAGAAGGCGGCCGAGCAGGCGCGCGAGAACCGCAAGCCGGTATCTGCGGAAAACCCGTTCCTTGCGGCGCAAGAGAAAGTATCCGAACAGATCGTCAAAGTGCTGGACGACTGGCGGGATCGTACGGAAAGACTATCAGAATCGGTGTTCATGGCGATCTATGGCTTGCCGGCCCTTCAGGCAGCCGCAGGCATTGATCCGAAGGTGGAGCGGCCACGCAAGCCGGGCAAGTCTCTGCTGCACCAGCAATTGCTGGAGGCGCGTATCGCCGAACTGAATTTGCTGATCAACAAGGGTGGTCTGCGGGAGTGTACCATCCGCGGGCTGCTTTATGTCGGCATGGCGCGCGGCCATGTTGACGAGCGGGGCGCTCAGGCGCTGCGTCAATTTCGCTTGGCCATGCAAGGCTCTGGCATGACCCTGACGCAGTACAAGCAGATGGCGCGCGAACAGTATTTCCTGCTGCTGCTTGAACCCGAAGCGACTATGGCAGCCGTTTCCGATCTGCTGCCGGCCAGCAAGGACGAGCGCGAAAAGGCGCTTGAGGTTATTCGCCGCGTCGCGAATGCGGGCGGTGACGTCACAGGAGAGGCGGCGGAACGGTTGAAGAAAGTCGTGGCAATCTTTGAGGGACAGGAGCCGGCGTCGCCGTCGACCGATGTGGCCAGCGTACCTTTTGCTGCCGTTGAAAGAGCCAAGGCGTCGTAACCGCCGTAGCCTTGGCAAGCGCCGATTTGGCGGCAGCAGCCCACGGCTGGCGACATCATGCTCGTCGGAGGGGGCGTGTCTGGCGTGACGCAGTACTCCGTCACCTATTTCTCGACCTGCCACGGGCTGTCGTAGTTCGGAGGCAGCGGGCTTGCCTTGATGCTCTCGATGCGTTGAAGCATCGCGATCGAAGGTCCGTCACCAGGCATCGTCTCCGGTGAGGCACCGAACTTTGCGAGAGGATCGATGTCGCGACCATGAGGACAATCAATCCGACGGCTATGGCAACGATGCGCTGTCTGATCGATAGCTCGATCATCGATCCGGAGAACGTCTTCAGGCCCTGAAGTGTGAGAGTGCTGGAGATGGCACATCCTCCCATACATCTGGTGCTCATGCCAAAGAGAGACAGTTGACCGAGAATTGGCGTAAGCCTTTGATGTGATTCAAACAGATCTCCCAGTTGGAGGGAGACTTTCGTTGGCGCCAAGCTGAACTCCGACATTTCGGAGAAGCTCCGACATTTCGGGGCTTGGGTGCGCACGGCCGACGATCAAGGCGTTTGGCTTATCCAATACAGCCCTAATTATTCGCGCGTTTTCGAGCGCGCGACGAATAGCGGCTTACTGGCCCAGTTCTTGCGAACGAAAACCTAATGATCGCCGAAGTTCGGATGCGACTGAAAGAAGCAGCCCTTGATCGTATTTTCGCTGGAGATCGTGGCGCCGGACCGGGTGCGAACCGCATTGCTGCGTACGCTTGGATCGGTCCTCGAACCGACGCGGGTCGCGCCGGGGTGTCGCTCGGTGCGCCTCTTCACCGATCTTGATCGGCGGAGATCCCTGGTTCTGATTGAGGAATGGGATTCGCGCGAGCAATTCGAACGATATCTCGATTCGACAAAGCTCAGCACTCTCGTCGGAGCTATCGAGCTCTCGGGCGAAGCTCCCGTCGTGCGAGTTGATACCGTCAAGCGGGAAGAGGGCGTCGACGTGTTGGCGGTTCATCACACCGTTGCAGGAAGCCAAATCAGGTAACGGTCACCGCTGAAAAGGAAGGTTTTCATGCGGCGTTCATTGATCGTAGCGGCAGGGCTTCTTGCCGCCATTCCCGTCGCCGAGGCACAGGTGGAACTAAAGAATTGCGCCGATGCTAACGGCTATAAGGCGAATCCCGTCAAGAGCTTCATCGAAGCAATCGACGTCGTTCTGAAGGAAGAAGGAAGCCAGTGACGCGAAGCCAATGGAAGGAAGCTGGCTGACGAAACGTCGCGTTCTAGCTGGGTGGGGGCAAGCGAGTGGCGTCGCGCATCTTCATCAAACGAGCGATCGTGAAGCTACGGATTATTTTCCGTGCGGTGACAGACGTTCATTGTGCGTGAGAAGTTTGTCGAGTTTGGAACAAGCAACGAAGTGAGCGAGTCCCAGCTCGTTGTAGTATTCGCGGCGATGGTCGTTTCGCTCGGGCTGGTGGCTGTAGCGGACGCCAATCGCAGGGCGTGCTTGTACCAGTAGCCGAGACGGTCGCTGGTGCTGCCCGCGTCCCTGTGGTGGTCGCAACCACTCGTTCACCCTGCCACTCCGACAAAAACGAGATGTTCAGCGGTAATCGCGGCCATGCGGTCTCCTGCGCCGCGATAAGGTGTCGGACCGCCCGACGTCGCCCGCGAGAAAGGTCAGATTCAGTGGCCTTCCCTTGAAACGGTCGCGATTTTCGCTGTTTGTGTCTCAAGATGACAGGGCGCTCGCCCTGTCCAAGACCATTTGGGGCGAAGTGCCGCGTCTCGGCGAGGTCAATCCGAAGGAAAACCCCTATCGCAGCGAGTTGGCGCGCGATCAGATCGAGGTTTTGAATCTCACAAGCCTGAAGAGGTAACGGCGATGACGCGCATGATCGCGCCTTCACGGAAGTGACATCCGCGGTCGGCATGGTCAAGTAGCGGCTCCGTGCTGGACAGCCGATGACTTAAGCCAAATCGATTAGCATGGACGAGCCACTCGATCCTGACGCGCGCAGTCCGCCAAGAGTACGCTTCTTGCACTTAGTCCACGATCCAACCTCTTGCTTACGTGCATCTGCATCGCCCGAACCGAGCGCCGGAGGGGGGCGCCCCTTTGATGTGGGTCAATCTGTAGCGTGTCAAACTGGTATTCTGGCTCTCGCACAGGTTGATGCGGGGTGGAGAAAATCGCGAGACGTTAAGCCTCGCTCAAGGTTCAATCGAGCCGGGAAATTGCATGTGTTCGCTAGTTTGTGAGATCCAAGGTGTCGATGATGGATGTGATGTCTCTCAACAAACCCTCAAGGGTGCGGGCGAGTTCGATTGCGTCGGCCGATGAGCGGCTGGCGTTCGAACGCCTGCTGGTCGATCTCTCCGCGCAGTTCGCAAATCTTGCGGGTGACCAGTTCGAGATTGCAATTCAGACGGCACTCTCTCGCATTCGGGAGTTTCTCGGGTTTGATCGATGCAGCTTCGGCGAACTGCTCGAAGATGGTTCGATTGACGTCCTCTCCACGAGTGCGATCGAGGGAGTCGCGCCACTGCAGCTTGGAAATCTCTCGCAGGATCTGGCCTGGTATCATCGCAAATTACGCGCGGGCGAGATGATCGTTCTTCAATCGTTACCCGACGATCTCCCTCCTGAAGCAGTGGCCGAAGCCGAGTATTGCCGGAGCGTTGGTTTCCGGGCGCATGTGGGCATTCCCATCAGTGTTGGGGGACGGTTCTCGGCCTTGCTTGCTTTTGGATCTTTCCACGAAACCCGCCGTTGGCCGGTCGACCTGATGGCGCGCGCCAAGCTTATCGGTGAAATCATTGCGCAGGCGATCGCGCGCAAGCGGTCCGACGAGAGGCTCGAAGCCGCGCTGGTCGAAATCCGAACCCTCAAGGACCGTCTCGAGCAGGAAAACGCCTATCTGCGACATGTCGTCCATGAAAAAATGCCGCAGGGCCTGACGAGTCACTCACCGCATTTTCTTAAGGTCATCGAGGAGGCCAGCCAGGTCTCGCAAACGAACGCGACGGTCCTTTTGCTCGGTGAGACCGGGAGCGGCAAGGAAGTCCTGGCTCAGGCAATTCACGATGCAAGCGCCCGCAAGGACCGTCCGATGGTCAAGGTCAACTGCGCGGCACTTCCCTCGACGCTGATCGAGTCGGAATTGTTCGGCCGCGAAAAAGGAGCATTCACCGGCGCGATTGCGCGTCAAGCCGGCCGCTTCGAGATTGCCGATGGCTCCACCATCTTTCTGGACTAAATTGGCGAGCTGCCCCTCGAACTTCAGCCGAAGCTTCTGCGTGTGCTGCAGGAGGGTGAGTTTGAGCGGTTGGGCGGATCGCGGACGATCAAGGTCGATGTTCGCGTCATTGCCGCGACCAATCGGGATCTATCGCAGGCGGTTCGCGATGGGAGGTTTCGCGAGGACCTCTTCTATCGGCTGGACGTGTTCCCGATCGACGTGCCGCCATTGCGCGAACGCCCCGAGGACATTCCGCTGTTGTCGTGGACCTTCGTCAAGGAGTTCAGCAACTCGATGGGCAAGCAGATCGAGAAGATTGCGTCGGAGTCGATGAGTATGCTGATGGCTTATTCCTGGCCGGGCAATATTCGCGAGCTTCGCAATGTGATCGAACGCGCGATGATCCTCGCGCACGGGCCTGTGCTGCAGATCAAGCTTGCCCACAAGGCGCTTCAACTGGATCCCGGCAAACCGGCGGATGGCACGCTCGACGAGGCCGAGCGTGCCCATATCGTTCGTACGCTGGAACGTACCGGCTGGCGCATCCGTGGTGCCGGCCGCGCGGCCGAGCTGCTTGGCGTCAAGCCGACGACCCTTGAATCGCGCATGAAGAGGCTTGGGATCACTCACGAGAGGTGACCTCCGATATTTCGTAGGACCTCCGATATGTCGGGCACGATCATGAGGACGCTGACCGCGGTGGTGCATGGACGGCCGTTTAACTCTCTGACCACATGCTGGTTTTTCTGTCGTCGTGGCGAACGCGCATGTTGGCCTGCTTCTTGCGATGTGAGACTGCGCGGCGGCAGCGCCGCCTGTAGCGAGTATCGATTCTGAAGGCGGTACTACCTTCCAGTCAACTTGAGAGGGTTTCTCCATGAGCACGGTGCAAGTCGGTCGGCCACCCGGAATGGGCCTCGGGTCGGTCATGGTTCACGCATTGGCGAAGAACTGGTGGATGCTGTTGTTGCGTGGAATCGCAGCGATCATCTTCGGAGTGCTCGCGTTCGCCTGGCCAGGCATGACCCTGCTGACGCTGATCATGTTCTACGGCGCGTTTGCGCTGATCGATGGAGTGCTTGCGATCATTGCAGCCATTACCGGTGGCGCGCCGGCGCCGCGCTGGTGGCTGGCCGTTGTCGGCCTGCTTGGCATTGCGACAGGTTTTTTGGTGTTCGCGATGCCGGGCCTCACCGCGCTTGTTCTGCTCTATTTCATCGGTGGTTGGGCGGTCGCGACCGGCATTTTCCAGATTATCGGCGCAATCAGGCTGCGCAAGGAGATCGACGATGAGTGGTACCTGATCCTGGGCGGCGTTGTTTCGGTGCTGTTCGGTATCGGCGTGATGATGGCTCCAGGGGCGGGCGCGCTCGCATTGCTTTGGGTCATCGGCGCTTACGCTGTGATCATCGGCGCGATCATGGTCGCACTGGCGTTTCGGTTGAGGAAGTTCGCTCATTCCTGATGCGTTGGTATTGCGCCGGTACTCCGAGCGTGCGGTGCAGCGTCGGGCGCCGTGGCGATTTCGTCACGGCGAATGGAATTAAACACCTTGAAGCTGGGTTTTGAAATTTGGTTGAACCGCGCCCGTGGTGGTCGTGCTTGTCTTGCGAGACGGTCCGACGCGCGGGCCTGGAGACGCTTCCATGAAAGCTCGTTTCCTCGCGAGCCTCGCGGCAATCGGACTATTCGGCGCGCCTGCCCTTGCGTCTGATTTACCGATCAAGGTACCCCTCTACAAGGCGCTGATCGCGACGCCGTCCTATAACTGGAACGGATTCTACGCAGGGGGCAATTTCGGTGGGGGATGGAGCAACGGCAGCCTGAACATTCCCAGCAATGGTTCATCAGGGGGGCTCAACGAGTTCATCGGCGGTGTCCAGGGCGGTTATAATTTCCAAGCGGGTCACCTTCTCCTCGGCGTCGAAGGTGAGTTCGATGGTGCCGCGTTCAATCAGCGACTTGTGGCCGGTCCTGCGCTGGGCTCCGTGAGCCAGCACTGGATCAGCACGTTGGCGGGTCGCGTTGGCCTGGTGGACGACCGCTGGCTCGTCTTCGCCAAACTGGGCGGCGGCTGGGTGCATAGCGACGCTACGGTGAACGTCCCAGGGGCGCCGAACTGGAGCGGATCGAGCACCAGCAGCGGCTGGATGCTTGGCGCTGGCATCGAGTACGGCTTCAAGCCGCATTGGACCGTCAAGCTCGAATACGACTATCTCGGGCTGTCGAGCTGGACGTCGGCCACGGCGCCCACGGTCTCGCTGAACCGGGACCTTCAGATGGTCAAGGCCGGTATCAACTACAAATTCGGGAGCGGCGGCTCTGGTGCCGCAGCGCAGGCGAGCGGCGGCGGTGACGGCGCGAACACCGAGGAGTTGGCGAAGCAGTCGCAGAATCCGGTCGCGAGCATGGTCAGCGTGCCGTTCCAGAGCAATTCCAACTTCAATGCCGGGCCGTTCGGTCGCACGCAGGAAATATTCAACATTCAGCCGGTCGTGCCATTGTCTCTGAATGCCGAGTGGAACGTGATCTCGCGCACTATCATTCCGTTGATGAGCCAGCCCGACCCGCTGTTCAACAGCAGCACGAATGGCATCGGCGACATCAATCAATCGTTGTTTCTGTCGCCCGCTCATCCGGGCAAACTGATCTGGGGCGCCGGGCCGGTCTTTACCGTTCCGTCCGCAAACGATCCGATTCTCGGCACCGGCAGATTCCTGTTCGGACCCACGGCCGTCTTCCTGACGATGCCAGGGCACTGGGTCATCGGCACGCTGATCAACAATCAATGGTCGATAGGCGGAAATCCGCTGCGTCCGCCCGTCAATACCTACCTCGAGCAGTTCTTCCTTACCTACAACATGGCGGGTGGCTGGTTCGTGACCTCGACACCTATTGTCACGGCCAACTGGCTCGCGGCACCGGGGCAGAAATGGACGGTGCCGATCGGCGGCGGATTCGGTCGCGTGTTCAAAATGGGGGAGCAACCGGTGAAAGCGCAGATTGAAGCTTATTACAACGCGATACGTCCAACTGGCGCGTCAGACTGGCAATTGCGAACGACGTTCGTGCTTCTGTTCCCGGAAAAATAACGATGGGTTTATGGGGGGAGTGACCACATGCACTTGACTGCGGATAATGGCTCAAGAGCCAAGGCAACTTCGACAATCGGCAAAGCAAGCCGTCTGCTGACGGTATCGAGCGCATTGGCGCTTGCGTGCCTTCCTCGAATGTCCATGGCGGACGAGGGCGGCGTTAGCTTCTGGAGCCCCGGCCTGTATGGGAGCCTTACGGCAGTTCCCCAGCAGGCCGGATGGTCAGTGGCGGCGATGTACTACCATACGAGCGTCTCCGCGAACGGCAACGTCGCAGTTGCACGGCAGGTCACTCGCGGCGGGCTCACGGCGAACGTCACCGGCACCATCACCGCGAATCTGGATGCGCGGGGCGACCTCGGAATCGTGGTGCCGAGCTACGTTTTCGCGACTCCCGTTTTCGGCGGGCAATTGGCGTTGAGTGCCATGGGAATTTATGGCCGTAGCCAAGCCTCGGTCGATGCCACACTGACCAGCTCTGCTGGTCCATTCGGCTTTACAAGATCGGGCAGTCTTGCGGATTCCGTGACCGCCTTCGGCGATCTGTATCCGAACGCAACGATCCGCTGGAACCAGGGCGTCCACAATTTCATGACCTACGTGGCGGGCGATATCCCGGTCGGCGCTTACGATCCAAATCGCCTGGCCAACGTGGGGATCGGTCACGGCGCGATCGACGCCGGCGCGGGCTACACATATCTGAATCCGCAAACGGGCCATGAGTTCACGGCGGCGGGTGGTTTCACCTACAATTTCAAGAATCCTGATACCCAATATAGAAACGGGATAGACTTCCATGTCGATTGGGCGGCGTCGCAATTCCTGTCAAAACAACTGCTGATCGGCGTCGTCGGCTATGCCTATCAGCAGCTTACCGCTGACAGCGGTGCTCTGCCAATCCTGGGCGACTTCAAATCCCGCGTTTTCGGCGTTGGCCCGCAGATCGGATACTTTTTTCCTATCGGAGACAAGCAAGGCTACTTGAACCTCAAGGGCTACAAGGAATTCGGCGCGGAGCACCGTCCCGAAGGGTGGAATGCGTGGCTCACTCTCTCGATATCGCCAGCGGCGCCCATATCAACTGCGCCGCCACTGAGGAACATGGTTTCCAAATAGATGGGTCGTCCATGGGATGCAGCGCGCGAAGTAGCCGACGCTGACGTGCGCGGCGCGGGATTATCGGTCAATGAGTGCTGCGAATGATGCTCGGAAGATCTCGCGCTACGTTGCGGCTGTCGCGACAACGGCAGTTTTGTTTGGTGCAGGCCTCTTCGCCTGGAACTCGTTGCCGCCACGTACGATTGCGATGGCTACCGGCGTCAAGGGCGGCGCCAATCACGAACTGGGTATCCGGTACCGTGAAATTCTGGCCAGGGAAGGCGTCGAGCTACAATTGCAAGAAACGGCCGGCAGCCTTGAAAATTTGAAACGGTTGCGAGATTCTAGGTCCGGCGTCAGCGTCGGCTTCGTACAGGGTGGCACCACAACCAAGAAGGAATCCCCCCAGCTCGAGTCGCTCGGCACGATCTTCTATGAGCCGCTCTGGCTCTTCCGGCGGACGGGTGCGGGCGGGCCGGGGGTCAAGGGTCGGCGAATTTCGATAGGGCCCGAAGGGAGCGGCGGACGCGGGCTGGCGCTGCAAATACTGTCAAGGACAAAGCTCGATAGTGTCGTCGGCGAATTATTCGGGTTTGCGCCGGAGATCGCTGCTCGAAAACTGATTGCCGGCGAGATCGACGGGGCATTTATCGTGACAGGCTGGGAGTCGCCCGTCATCCAGTCTCTGCTCAATGCCAAGGGCATCGAGGCTGAAAGCTACGAGCACGCGGACGCTCTCATTGCCATCTATCCTTTTCTGCACAAGCTGGTCCTGCCTGCCGGGGTTCTCGATCTATCGAGCATCCGCCCCCCGTCGGACGTTATTCTGTTGGCGCCAAAGGCCAGTCTCGTCGTGCGCGGGGATCTACATCCTGCCTTGCAATACTTGCTGCTTGATGCAGCCGTTGAGATTCATTCGCCGCCTGGGATCTTCCAGAAGGCGGCGCAATTCCCCGCTGCTGAGTCCAGTGACCTTCCGTTGAGTGTAGAAGCGCGTCGCTTCTACAAGTCCGGCCGCCCGTTCTTGCAGGGATACCTTCCGTTTTGGATTGCGACATTAATCGAACAGACCATTGTCGTGCTGATCCCGCTAGCCGCGTTGTTGTATCCAGCGTTCAAGTTTCTGCCGCAGACCTACGACTGGATGATGCAACGGAAGATCATGCGACTCTATGGCGAGATTAGGTTGATAGAGGCCGACATGGAGGCAAAGGGAGAGGGGTTCGACGCCCGCGTCTTGAACTCAAAGCTTGACCAAATTGATCTGCGTGCGAACCATCTTCGACTGCCCACTGTCTATGCGAGTAATCTGTACACGCTGCGAAGTCATATCGATCTGGTACGTACCCGTCTCACAATGAATTCCGATGCAAGCCGGGGATGACGTTCTGAAGGCTGTCGTCCCCAAGCGTGCGTCTCATCGTATATCCGGTCATCCAGAACATGACGATCGGGGCACCAAGCATTCAACGGCCCGCGTCGAAGGGCGAGCCGTCGAATGAATGTGAAAGCAGCTCTATCGAACCGTTGCGTTCGCAGTGATAGATGAGGTGCCGGATGATGTCGGACCTTTGCCGGTGGCCGTGATGGCCATGACATCGGCGCCCTTGTATCCCGGCTTCGCAGTATACTGGAAAGTGGAGAGGTTCAGCCGCTTTAACGTTCCGTGCGCCGGCTTCTGCGAAATGCGCGAGCTCTTGACTTCCCCTTCCAGCCTGATTGGAAACAGGCAAGTCCCGCCGGATGTGATGTCGAAATAGACTGTTGAATTGACGCCCCAGCCCGACAGTGAACCCGTTGCCGGGCATTCCGAAGCTGCCTGGGCCGGCGAGAATGATGCCAGTGTCGGTGCGGCGACCAATACTGCCAACGCGAAAACCGTGGTTGATTTCATTCTGTGCTCCTGCTGTTCCAAAAGAAAAAATGTACTCCCGCGCTCTTGTGCAGTCTTGACGTGGGTCAAGCGAGCGCGCGTAAAAATAATTGGTATCTATGCATGCTGAGCGTCTGGCAGCCTCTGTCGATCCACGTGTTGTCGACTTCGTGACCAACGATCGAATTTGCCGAGCCGGGAAGTTTGAAGAAGCCCGATACAAGCCTGGGAAGAATATGCCGGCCAAGTCAGGCGAGGTGACTCCGATATTTCGGGCGATCTCCGATATTTCGGGCGCGACTCTCGCGGTGGTGTCTGCGATAGCGCCGCGGGTGACCTGATAACTGCCTGATTGCGCAACCGCTTTCCCTTCATGCACCGGCTGCGCATGCTGGCCCGCTTCTTGCGAGGAGATGTTCTGTATGACGGCAGAGCAATCGCACACGCGCTTGCGACGACGCATGACGTTCTCATCGTGAAACTATCGAGCCCAAGGAGGCGAAAAGTGAAATGCTCATGTTCAACCATCGTCCTTACCGTTCTTCTCTCAGCTCTGCTGCCGACCGCAAGCCAGGCGGCGACGAAGAGTTCTGCACCTCAAAAGGCTCAAGTTGACTCGTACAAGGCGCGGGAGAAGTGCATCTCCGACGCGATCGCGGCAGTGCCCGGAAATCCGAACGATGAATCTGGCGTGATGGCGCTGCGGACCGACAAGTACAGGGAATGTGCGAGACGGATGGGCTTCAGGCCTTGAGTGATCCGCTCATTCGACGTCGAGAGTCGTCGGCCGCGTCTGACGACCCTCGGTGATCGGAAGTGTAGCGGCGAAGATTAAGCTCGATCGCGCAAGCAAGAAGGACGATGCAGAATGAATCTCAAACGAATTCTGTTTGCAGCACTGGGCCTGGCGGCCGCTTCGCTGCAGGCTGCGCCGGTTCAGGCGCAGTCACCGAAGAAACCCAACATCGTCATCATCTGGGGTGACGACATCGGCCAATCCAATGTCAGCGCCTATTCGCGCGGAATGATGGGCTATCAGACACCGAACATCGACAGGGTCGCCAGCGAAGGCGTGATGTTCACCGATTTCTACGCCGAGCAGAGCTGCACCGCCGGCCGCGCCTCATTCATCACCGGTCAGTCCGGTTTGCGCACCGGCCTGACCAAGGTCGGCCTTCCCGGAGCGGCCCTCGGGCTGCAGAAGGAAGATCCGACGATCGCCGAAATGCTCAAGCCGCTCGGCTACGCCACCGGACAGTTTGGCAAAAACCATCTCGGCGACCGCAACGAATACCTGCCGACCGTGCATGGCTTCGATGAGTTCTACGGCAACCTCTATCATCTGAACGCCGAGGAAGAGCCGGAACTGCCTGACTATCCGAAAGAGAAGGACTTCCCGAACTTCCGCAATAACTTCGGACCGCGCGGCGTCATGGATTGCAAGGCATCAGACAAGGATGACCCGACGGTCGACCCGCGCTTCGGCAAGGTCGGCAGGCAGGTCTGTATTGACACCGGCCCGCTGACCAAGAAGCGGATGGAAACCATTGATGACGACACCGCAGCGCGTGCCGTGGACTTCATCAAGCGACAGAATGCGGCCGGAAAGCCGATGTTCGTCTGGGTGAACTTCACCCACATGCACTTGCGCACGCACACCAAGCCGGAAAGTATCGGTCAGGCCGGGCGCTGGCAGAGCCCGTACCACGACACCATGATCGATCACGACCGAAATGTCGGGGAGGTCCTCAAGGTGCTGGACGACCTGAAGATCGCGGACAACACCTTCGTTATGTATTCGACTGATAACGGTCCGCACATGAACTCGTGGCCGGACGGAGCAATGACGCCATTCCGGAACGAGAAGAACTCGAACTGGGAAGGCGCCTACCGGGTGCCTGCAATGTTCCGCTGGCCCGGCAAGATCAAGCCCGGAACGGTATCGAACGAGATGGTAGCTCACCTCGACATGCTGCCGACGATCCTTGCGGTCGCTGGTGACACGGAAGTCAAAGACAAGCTCGCCCGGGGCTACAAGGTCGGCGACATGACCTACAAGGTTCATCTCGACGGCGACAATCTTGTGCCTTACCTCACTGGGCAATCTCCAAAGAGCCCGCGGGAGTCCTTCTTCTACATCAACGACGATCAGCAGCTGACCGGTCTACGTTACGACAACTGGAAGTTCGTTTTCATGGAACAGCGGGCGCAGGGAACGCTTCGCATCTGGTCTGAGCCATTCGTCAACCTGCGGGTCCCGAAGATCTTCAATCTGCGGACCGATCCGTATGAGCGCGCGGACATTACGTCGAATACCTACTACGACTGGATATTCGATCACGTCTTCGCGCTGGTTCCGGCGCAGGCCTATGTCGGTCAGTTCCTGGCGACGTTCAAGGAATATCCGCAGCGGCAGAAGGCGGCCACATTCAACATGGACGAAGTGATGCAGAAGATGAAGGAGTCGGGATCGAAGGATTAAGCAGCCGTCTCCTGGCCAAGCAACGAGCCGGCCGCATCGAGCGGCCGGCTTGCTCAGCGTCACTGCGATAGCAGGGACAACTAGGTGTAGCGATTCGGATGCAGAAAAAGGTCGAGTCCATGCTTAAGCTGTCGAGAGCCAACCTCAAGCCAGTTCTGGCGGCTGTTGCGCTGGTTTGCGTGTTGGTGTTGACCACAGGCGCTTCTCGGGCCGCCGACCCCTTGCCATCCTGGAATAATGGCCCGGCGAAACGATCAATCATCGCGTTTGTCGAGAAAGTCACTGAACCCGACTCGCCGGACTTCGTGCCGGTCCCCGAGCGCATCGCAACCTTCGACAACGATGGTACCCTTTGGTGCGAGCAGCCGGTGCCCGTGCAATTGTATTTTGTGCTGGATCGCGTGAAGGCGCTGGCACCGCAGCATCCCGAGTGGAATACGACCGAGCCGTTCGCCTCGCTTCTCAAGGGCGATTTGCAGACGGCGCTGGCTGGCGGCGATCGCGCACTCCTCGAGATCATCATGGTTGCCCACGCAGGCAACACGGTGGCGGAGTTTGAGCAGATCGTGAAGCACTGGATCGCCACGGCGAAGCATCCGAAGACCGGCCAGCTCTTTACCGACATGGTCTATCAGCCGATGCTCGAAGTTCTCTCCTATCTGCGCGCGAACGGCTTCAAGACCTTCATTGTCTCCGGTGGCGGCATCGAATTCATGCGCCCATGGGCGGGATGGGTTTATGGCATACCGCCGGAACAGGTGGTCGGCAGCAGCATCAAGACGAAGTTCGAAATGCGCGACGGCAAGCCGGTCCTGGTGCGCCTGCCGGAACTGAATTTCAACGATGACAAGGCCGACAAGCCCGTCGGCATCAACCAGCACATTGGCCGCCGCCCGATCGCCGCGTTCGGCAATTCTCGTGGCGATCAGGAGATGCTGGAATACACCCAGGGCGGCAGCGGTGCACGGTTCGAGCTTCTGGTGCTGCATGACGATGCGGCGCGCGAATATGCCTACGGTCCGGCGCTGGGTCTGCCGGAACCCAAGCTCGGGGCGTTCCCGCAGGCTCTTCACGACCAGGCGAAAAAGGACGGCTGGACCGTCGTGAGCATGAAGAACGATTGGCGCCAGGTCTTTCCGTTCGAGCCGTCGCCCGTCACCGCCATCGATATCCTGCTCGAGCCGGACGCCACCATGCTCCGGCGCGCCGAGGCCGCGAACGCAAGCCTCCTGAATATCTTTCCGAGGGGTTTTGCGCTGGATGCGGCGCACCGGCCGCACGTGACGATGATCCAGCGTTTCGTCCGCACGGCCGACCTCGACAAGGTCTATGAAGCTGCCGGAAAGGTGTTTGCCAGCGCCAATATCACCGGGATGAAGCTCGACGCAGTCAAGTATTACTACGCCCCAAGCAATGATCTCGGTGTCCCGGGGATTGTGGCACGGCCGACGCCTGAGCTGCTCAAGCTGCAGGCGGACCTGATCGCCGCCGTGGCTCCCTTCACAGTGCCGAGCGGCGCGTCCGGAGCATTTGTTACGACACCCGATGATCGCGTCATTGATCCGGGCTTGATTGAATATGTTTCAACGTTCGTCCCGAACTACTCGGGCGACCACTTCAATCCCCATGTCAGCGTCGGTGTCGGTCCGCGCAGCTACCTCGACAAGTTTCTCGCCGAGCCGTTTGAGAGGTTCACTTTTTCGCCTGCAGGCGCGGCGGTCTTCCAGCTCGGCCAGTTCGGCACCGCGGCGAAGAAGCTCAAGGAATTCGATTTGAAGCCTTGAGGCGAGTTCGGGCTCGCTATCTTGCGGGAGATCAAGGAGTAGCAGGCGATGATGGACTACCTGCGTAGTCTGCCCGTGACGAAACCGGGCGAGCTGCCGATTATCCCGGTCGATGAGCGTGCGACTGAAGTCCGGGCAATCAAGGTGGGATGACGTATCAGAGACAAGCGTAGAGGAGTTCGCAACCATGAAGTTCGCATCTCATCTAATCGTCGGCGCGTTCGGCACGTTGCTCTCCTTCGGGGCATCGGCTCAGCAGTCACAACCCGTCGGCCCTTACAAGGATTTTCAGGGCACTATTAATCTCGATATCCGGGATTCAAAGGCCGACTGGGGGCCGTTCACCCCTAAGAAGGCACCCGCTGGCGCACCAAACATTCTGTTCGTTCTCTACGACGATACTGGGCTTGCGGCCTGGTCCCCCTACGGAGGCCGCATCAACATGCCGACGCTCGATAAGCTGGCGCAGAACGGAATCACCTACACGCAATGGCACACGGTGGCGCTCTGTTCGCCGACCCGGTCCACGCTGTTGACAGGGCGCAATCACACCTTGAACGGTATGGCCGCGATCACGGAGGGCTCCAATGGCTTCCCGGGCTGGGCAGGCCGCATCCCGCCGCAAGCCGCGACCATCGCACAAGTCCTTCAGGACAATGGCTACAGCACCTTCTGGCTGGGCAAGAATCACAACGTGCCGGAGCAAGATGTCGCCGAAGGTGGTGACCGAAAGACCTGGCCGCTCGGGCAGGGATTCGAGCGCTACTACGGATTCATCGGCGGCGAGACCAATCAATGGTATCCGGACCTCGTAGAGGACAATCACTTTATCGAGCCGCCGGCCTCACCGGAGCAGGGCTATCATCTCTCCAAAGATCTCGCCGACCAAGCGATCAAGATGATTCGGAATCAGCAGGCTGCCACTCCCTCGAAGCCGTGGTTCATGTTCTACAACCCGGGCGCCAATCACGCGCCGCACCAGGCGCCGAAGGAGTACATCGCCAAGTACAAGGGCAAGTTCGACGACGGTTACGAGGCGTACCGCACCTGGGTGCTGGCACGCATGATCGAGAAGGGCATTGTGCCGAAGGACACAAAGCTTACCCCGATCAATCCGTTGCCGGAATCTCAGGCAAATCCGGCCGACCACGTCCGTATGTGGAACACACTTAGCGCCGACGAGAAAAAACTGTTCTCGCACATGGCAGAGGTGTGGGCGGGATTATCGGAATACACCGACGTGCAGATCGGCCGCGTCATCGACTACCTTGGGAAGACCGGGCAGCTAGAGAACACCATGGTTCTCTACGCCGCTGACAATGGCACCTCCGGTGAAGGCACGCCGAACGGTTCCGTCAACGAGAACAAGTTCTTCAACGGCTATCCCGATGACCTGGCCGAAAACATGAAGCTGTTCGACAAGCTCGGGGGACCCGACACCTACGGCCATTTCCCCACAGGTTGGGCTGTCGCATTCTCGACACCCTTCCAGATGTTCAAGCGCTACGCGCAATACTCCGGCGGTACGGCCGATCCGCTTGTCATCTCCTGGCCGAAGGGTATCAAGGCGCGCGGGGAAATTCGCGACCAGTACCACCACTCGGTCGACATCGTGCCGACTATCCTCGATGTCGTGGGATTGGAGATGCCTAAGGTCTATCGTGGCGTGGAGCAGTTCCCGCTCTCCGGGATTTCGATGCGCTATACGTTCGATGCAGATCCGCATGCGCCGACGCAGAAGAAGCGGCAGTTCTATTCCATGCTCGGCACGCGCGGGATGTGGGTGGATGGCTGGCTCGCTGCGGCGGTCCACGCGCCCTTCACCGGCAAGGGCCACTTCGATCAGGACCAGTGGCAGCTTTATCACGTCGATAAGGACCGGTCGGAATCGACCGACCTGGCAAAGCAGTATCCCGACAAGCTGGAGGCGCTGAAGAAGGCGTGGGACGAGGAAGCTCGAGCCAATCTGGCTCTGCCGATTGATGACCGCAGCGCGTCCGAACTCCTCGGCGTCGAGCGTCCTTCTGCAGAACCAGTTCGCGACCGCTACGTTTATTATCCCGACACCGCGCCGGTGCCGGAAGGTGTTGCTGTCAACGTGCGTAATCGCTCGTACAAGATCCTCGCCAATGTCGACATTACAGATCCGGATGTCGGGGGCGTTATCTTCGCTCATGGCTCGCGCTTCGGCGGACACGCGCTGTTCATCAAGGACCACAAGCTCAATTACGTCTACAACTTTCTCGGCATCAAGCCGGAGCAAAGGTTCGTTTCCAGCGTAGAGCTGAAGCCCGGCAAGTACACCCTCGGCATGGAGTTCACGCGCACGGGGGCTGGCCCGCACATGGAGTCGATAGGCACGATGAAGCTGTACGTCAACGACAAGGTCGTTGATGAAGGCCCCATGAAGACGCAGCCGGCCAAGTTCACCCTCTCGGGCGACGGACTCTGCGTCGGCTATGACAGCGGCGACGCCGTTAGCGCCGACTATAAGACGCCCGGCACATTCCATGGCGGGACCATCCAGGCGGTGGGCATCACGGTCGAAAAGGCATCGTACGAAGCGCTCGAACTAGAGGCGCAGAGAGCGCTGGCTCGCGACTAGCCTTGGGATATTTGGTTCGCGCGGGCCGCTTATTCGGGCGGCCTGCGCTCATGTCGGGCGATCAAGGTAGGTGACGTACCAACGGCAGCCGGTTCGACGCTCTCAGTTGTTTTTGACATGCTTAAAATGATGAGCGACGACATCAACAAGCTTGAATTCTGCCGTCGTTCGGCTGAATAAATCCAAAGCCTTTTTGGCCGTTGAGCCACTTAACAGTACCTGTCGTCATTTTCATTCTCCAAAGCGCATAAGCGCGCGCCGCGCAACAATCACGCGGTAACCTTCAACTTCGTCGATGTCTTTGGAGAAGGAGCCCGCAAGCGCGAGGCTGCCGAAATAGTTTCGGTGGGCATTTCTGGCGCCGTTCGAGAAGCTTCGAATGGGCCCGTCGATGATATGTCGGAGGACTTTATCGATTGACATGGCCGCGCGAGAATGGTTGCGTCGCTCGCATCGAACTGGATCGCCGTGACGAATAGACCGGCTCGTTCGACGCCGGCGAAGACGTACGCCGTCACTCTCATCCTCACGATCGAAACGAGACTCCTGCGCAATTGGCTGCATGCAGGACTGCCGCATTTCGCAGCCCAGCGGGGAGTTTCAATTGCAGGTACTTGTTCGCGACAACAATATTGACCAGGCGCTTCGTGTTTTGAAGAAAAAGATGCAACGCGAGGGAGTCTTCCGGGAAATGAAACAACGGCGCTCCTACGAGAAGCCTTCGGAGAGGAAGACGCGCGAAAAATCCGAGGCCATTCGCCGGGCCCGCAAGCTCGCTAGGAAGCAGGCCATCAGGGAAGGTTTGCTGCCAGCGCCTCCGAAAAAGAAGCTTCCGGAGCGTAAGCCGCCCTTACCGGACACCACCAGCAAGGAGCGCGCGTAACTGATGGAATATTGGTTCCACGAAATACTGAACGCCAACGCTGCGAAGCGCAGAAATACCTATTTGGGATTCCAAATCTCGCGGCGAGAGGCAAAACGAATTTCCTGTGCGCGGCGGATCCTCTCCCATTCCGCGATCAACTCTCGGCGCTGATAGACAAACTCACGACTGCGGGCGATTGCCCGGTCAGCAACAACCAACAGTTCGAGAGTGTCCAACCCAATCAGCCAAAGCACACCCCGCTCACCATGCAGGCGGGACCACGCTCGGTCTCTCAGCAACCGGCGTCTATTGCAAGCCTCAACCGGTGATCTGACGATAATATACTTGCATTCGTGAGCGTCCCAATCTCGACCGCCGTTCGGATTTGCTGGCCGTAAGCCGGTCGCCTGAGAAGGATGACCTTGAACCGTTCCGATTGCGAGACGTCGCGGTTTCTACGTCCTGAAATCGATGCCGCGCAGCACGATACCCCGAGGATTGCCTTCAAGCTCCGTCGCTCGATACTTGCTGGCCGCACGTGCCTCGATGCGGTCGCGCAAGCGGATGAACTGGGCTTCGCGCTGCTCGGGACGGACCGGGGGGCCGCGCTCGAGATAATCCATCGCGGTGGTCGAGATCGCGCAAGGAATTTCCTTGTCGCCGTCCAGCATCGAGAACAGCACGATCATCCGGTCATATTCGTGGCCGATATAGCGGCCGCTTGTAAGCGTCATGATTTATCCCTTTGCCTGGTGGCTTCCTGGCACAATCGTTCGTTCAACTCGTTGCGGCCTGGTTGCCTTACGCTTTCCCCGAGAGCCGGACGAAATCGTCGAGCAACGCCGCCACCAGCGTGCGGTGCCTCGTGTCCTCAGCGGGCAGGCTCGCGACGTAGAGGTTGAGCAGATGCCGCGCCTTGACGGCGGCCTCCGGCCACGAAGCGGCAGGAACCGTCATCATGCGGTGTTCGACCTCGGTCTCCCGCTCGCGCAGTTCTCTGACATGGACCTCGACATCGGCCAGTGTGCGGCGCAGGTCGGTCGCCTTTTGCGCAGCCATGCCGCGATGCTTGTCGAGATCGACGGGGCGGTCAGTCATGTGCGGCGCTCGCATCCGCAGCCTGCGCATTGGCAAGGTCGACCGAGCCGATCAAGAGCATTTCCATGGAGTCGCGGACGCCTTCCGCGGGCACCATGATCATCGTAGCGATGCGGCGATAGGCCGCGAAAGTGAGACTCTCGATCGTCTCTTCATCGGTGATGACCTCGTAAGCGTCGGCGGGCAGCCGCCGCTCGATGCCGCAGATTCGGAATGGATGTCTGAACGTGACGGTCTCTCGCCGCGAGCGGATGGTCATGCACGCCTGCCTTTATTTGCAAGAGGGGCCCCAACCGATCGACAGCAATGACCATGCGCCCATCGTGGGGGCAATAGCCAGCACATTCGACCGCCGCGCGCTGACGCCGCAGTGGTCCTTGTCCGAAGTGCGGTTTAGTGCTCGCTATTGGCCTGCCGCAGGCGTAGGGTGATTATATCACCGCACTTCTCAACGGCATCGACCGGTGACTGAGGGGCGCGTGCGCTCCCGCCGACAGAGTTGCAGGAGCGCTCGATGTCGCGTTTTCACGCCTCGGAATGGATCGTCCCGCCGGTGATCGTTCCACTTTTCCTTTTGCTTCTGGTTTGTGCTGCGGCCATCCTTAATGGCTAGGGCAACGCACGTGCCTTACCTGGTCACGGGTACCAACGAGTATGGCAGCGCCAACCTCGGGCGCGGCAGCGCGACCGTCGCACTGCGCCTCGCACGAAAGCTGCTGCGTGACGGCTACATGGACGTCCGCGTCTGCACGCCACGCGGTCGCGTTCTGCAGTCGGACGAACTGGACGAACTCAAGCCTCAACAGGAGATGGACGATATGGCAAAGGGAGAGCAACGCGGCAATCGCGAAGCCAAGAAGCCGAAGAAGGGAAAAGCCAAGGTGATAGCGGCTGCGCCGAGCCGGAAAGAGGTTGCCTGGCAGCCGGATTTCCGGCCGGCTAAGAAGAGGTAGGCGAACGTCGGGGCTTGCTTTTGATGATTTCCTAGGGTTGTCGCGAAGACGGGTTGGACTCCGCATCCGGGATGCCTTGAAGAGGCGATCACAAGCTGGCGCAACGCCGTGCGCGAGCGGCGGATGGACGTCATCGGTCCAATTCGACCTTGAGCCCGTGGTTGAATTCGCTCGATTGTTCGCCGGTCTTTCGCTGGAAGTCGGAGATGTCTGCGCTGCAACGATGCCGACATGCGTCTGTGCTCGCATTCAGCCATTCAAGAAAGGCAACATACATGAATGTTCCCGCGCTATTGCAGTGATCGCCACATAGGCAAAGCTGCCGATGTTGGCGACGTAGGTCAGGTCCGCTACCCAGAGCTGGTCCGGGCCATCAAGGATGATATCTTTCGAGCGATCCGGGAAGATGAGCTGATCATGGTCGCTGTCGGTGGTGATGATATAACGTCTGCGGCGGTGCGGCTGACGATCGTGCTCGCGCATCAGGCGCTTGATCCGCTTGTGGTTGGCGATCACGCCTCGATGGCGAAGCGCCGCCTGCACGCGGCGCCAGCCATAGGCTTCGAACTCGTTGCAGATCGCGGTGATCGCGTTCAACAGCTCCACATCGCCGGCGCGCACCGCAGGCGCATCATAATAGGTTGATCGCGCGATGCCCATCAGACGGCATTCTTCAGCGATGGGCAGACCGTGGGGCCGGTGATTACGGATGTAGTCTGCACTGAAATTGATCGCGGCATGATGATTATTAATGCTGGCGTTGGCGGACCAACAGGCGCAGATTGCGACGATCACCGCGTGGCCTGTGGTATTTGATCGGTGACAGAGAGACCAGTCGCGCTCCCGCCAACTGCAGGAGGCGGGTGCGATGAAAGCCACCAATTATCACTTGCATCTTCAACTACAGTTCGAGCGCCGTTGGAACGCGATGGTTGCGGCACCGAAGGGTAAGCCACGACATTCACCTGTCGCGGGAACCGATATTTGCAAATGCGGATACATCGTCACAGCGCCCGACTCGTCAACCTGCTGGCCGTCGTTCGTCATCAACGAATGGTGCTGCCCCAAATGCGGTGAACGCTGGGAGACTACGGCAGATTTTAAGGGTGAGTTTTAGTTTTGGTGATCCAGGCCCGGCTACAAAGCGGGATGGCGGCGTTACAGGAACTCCTCGATATGCTGAAGAAACATAATGTGCTGATCGATCTCAAGGATGCATTGAGAAAGAGCGTCAAGGCGGCCGATAGTGGACCCGCTGAGCCGTCCAAAGCCCATCGGCGTCGCACCCGACGGCAGCGCCATGGTGGCAACCATGAAAAAACCTAATGATCTGGCAGACAGGATGCGCGGCCGACGCGATCGGCAGAAACTAAGCGACGGCTTCAGTCGCGAGACCTTCACACTGCCGCTTGATGAGGCGCGTCAAAAGGCGAGGGCGCTACTCGACCGCTATCCGGTTGCAGCTTATATGACAGAGGTGGAATGCTGGCGTGAATTGCATGACGGCTGCATCGAATTCACTATGCGGTGGTTACCGACTGCCGATTGAGCTGCCGCTGGAACTTACTCATCCTGCCGAACTTAGAGTCGCGGACGCGTAGGAGTAAGCATGACTCCCGCGATCGTCCCAGACGATGGGCACGATCAAATGGTGCGCTGCATCGCTCTTCATTCGTGAACTCCTGAAATTCCACAACTGGGTGGAGCCGCCATTCCGTGCGGTCGTTTGTGGCTGCCGGACTAACCGAATAGGAGAAGACGTTCATCAGAACGCACGTCGCCTCGCTCCGAACGATTGTGGAGGCGAGACCGACCCACACGAGTGTCGTCGTAGGCCAATGCGGTCGCGCACTCGCAGCTAGCCCGAGGGCGCAATCCAATTCATTGGCACAAGAAATGCCGCCTTGGCTTTTAGCCCAGGCGGCGATTTGTGGGGATTGCATTGCCCTTCGGCTTTGTAGTCTGCTTTGTCAGCAATTTGAAGGCTGCTTCCTGGCAGTATTATTCGTCGTCATCGTCGGCTTCGAGACGACGTTCAATCGCATTTCGAATTCCACGCGCAGTTACGATCGTTGCGAAGGCCATCCTTCTTTTCTGATCCTGACTGAGTGTTTTGTAGAGCGGCTCCCAGGCGTCCGCGAGTTTCTTGAGGTCGGCCGCACGTTGACTCAATGAAGCTGCGCGACGTTGCATGAATTCGACCGGATTGCGGTTGTCGTTAAGCGCCTCCATAGGGCCTTCGTCGCGGAGATCCTCCAAACGCTCCCACCGGGCCTGCCGGTTTTTGGCTCTGGCTCGGATGGCCTCCTCCACGGCCGGCCAGTATTTTTCCTGGTCGGATGTGAGTTGCAGCGCGGCCTTGATTATTGTCACGCGCGCATCCGTCAATCTGTTAAGATCTGCAGCACTCGGATGCGTCATACCTGCAGAGGAGGAGGGCCGTTCTGCTGCGTAGGCAAGAGGTGATGCTGCTATGAGAACTGCAGTTGTTACAACGGCTAATTTCATGATCATCATCGCAAGCTCCTGGATCTCGCATCATGTCCCCAGTAGCAGTTGACGACCGAGACGCCGGGAGCGATTTGATTCAAGTCAAACAAGCATTCACGCGTTGGTGAATTCTTCCAGTTGCCGCGCATCCATTCAGCAAAATTACACGCACCTTCAATCGCGTTCGTGTGGATGCGTCAGATTGCGTCTGTGCACGCGCAGATCGAGCTCACCGATTGTCGTTGAGAGAACTGAATGCATTTCGTTGAAATGGTCGCCGGCCGGCGATCTCTCCGTCGAAGACGGAATATGATTTAGACAAATGCCGGGAAGGGAGGCTTACTTGCTTTCAAGCCGCCGCAAGCTCCGTTCGAGAACGCGACGGGCTGCCAGCCGCGCACGATGAGGATCAGAGGCTTCGATGGCTTCGAAAATGGCGTAGTGATCTTCATAGGCGATGATTTTGGTCTCGGAATTCTTGGCGGAGTTGGCGCGCGCTCGCGAAATTGATTCATACAAATGCGGCTGCAGGAACCGCATGAAGTCGACGATGAGGGGATTTTGCGTCGCTTCCGCTATGGCGAGATGAAAAGCGATATCGGACGCAAGAGCCTCCTCGAACGAGCTTTGGGACGGTTGCATCACTTTCAGGCACGCGGCCATCGTTTTCAGATTTGCCGCTGTCCGCCGTTCAGCGGCCAGGCTGGCGGCCTGCATTTCCACCGCCATACGCAACTCGAAGATATGGCGCAGGGAGTTTTGCGGTTCGCCTGTTGTCGCCAGCCTGAAGGGACGTGCTTTGGCATCGTTCTCGACGAAGACGCCTTTGCCCTGATGAGAGGCGATCAATCCATCCGATTTCAACCGTGACAGCGCCTCGCGCACCACCGTTATGCTGACGCCAAAAGACTCGCTGAGGTCTTTGCCTGCAGGCAGTTGCTTTCCGGGCTCGTATTTGCCGTTGATGATGTCTTCGCGCAACATCATCGTGATACGGTCTGTGAGGTTGTTGGAAACGGCAGATCGCCGCACGCGTTTATAAGTCATCGCCTGGTCACGAACTCGGACTGCGCGGAAATCGATCGCAGAATACAACTGAGCATACCTGCTTCGTCTTGTTTTTGATATGGTTTTTGGCTCAATCCACCAGATACGGCGGGAAATCCCTCGATGGCACAAGAGGTCTGAATGCAGGAATCGTCCTCCTTCTGGAATTTTTCGCTGAGGTTCTATGCGGCCCCGGGTGTTGCGGATGCGTGCCTTGATCTGCAGGACCGCTTTGGCGTCGACGTGAACATTCTGCTCTATCTGCTCTGGCAGGCGCAGCGCGGCCGCAGGCTCGCAAAGACGGAGGTGGAGCAACTCATCGCACTTAGCCAGGATTGGCAATTGCACGTGGTCCGACCATTGCGAGACGCCCGGCGCTTTCTTAAGGATCCAGGCCCGATCTGGTCGTCACCTGAGGTTGCCTCACTTCGCCAGCGATTGAAGCAGGAAGAGTTGATTGCCGAGCACCTGCAGCAAGATGCCATGGAGGCCGCGTTTTCGAATCCAGGGGAAGCTGATGACAGGGTTGTGGCGGCAAAAGCCAACTGTGAAGCCTATGCCGGAATCTTGAAAGTCAATTTTCCGGACCAGCAGTTGGCGACACTATCGGCCAGCCTCAGTCGTCAACCATAGCTCCTTGCGGCTTGCCGAGCGTATCGTCGGCATCGCCGGCATTGTCACGCGCGGCTTGGATTGACTCTGCGTTCACGTGCCAGGCGCGCCTCTTTTGCGTTGCCTTAGGCGATCGCCAATTGCCTCGCGTTAAGACACCCAAGGGGTTCGGGCAAAGACGTCCGAGGCTTGCTTAAGCCGCTAACTTATCATATAAGATGATTAGTTGCTGGCGATAAGGGACGGGAGGTTGCTTGGAAATGGACAATCAAAGCCTACGCGGATTTGTCGAGAAGGTAGAGAAGACCAATCCAGAGGATGTTCTGAGGATCCGTGAGCCCGTCAGCCAACAGCTGGAAATGACTTCGACGATCTTCGAATTGGATCGACTCAATCGAAGCCCGGTGGTCATTTTCGAGAACGTCGAGGGCTTCGACATGCCCGTCGTGACCAACGTGGCCGGCAACAGAAAACTCTTGGCGCAGTGCCTTGGCAGCGATGTGCAAAGCCTCCCGACAGCCTTTCGCGATCGATGCCAGACCTACATTCCACCAGAGGTCGTATCCAAAGGTGCTTGGGATGAAGTCGTTCTCGAAGGCGACCAGATCGACCTGACGAAGCTTCCCATTCCGTTTCAATTTTCGGTCGACGCCGCGCCCTATATCACGGCAGGGCAAATCACTGCGCGCGATCCGGAAACCGGCGTCGATACCACTGGCTTCCACCGGCTCATGTTGAAGGGAAAAAACCGGCTCGGCGTTTCATTGCATTCGCGCCGTCGCATGTATGAATTTCATCGGAGAGCCGAGGCGAAGGGCCAGTCTTTGCCTGCTGCGATCGTTATCGGCGTGCATCCGCTGCACTACATGGGCTCGATGGTCTATGCATATCCGCCTCATGTTCGCAAATTTGAGATCATTGGCGGACTGTTCGGCGAACCGTATCGTCTCGCGCGTTGCGGTGTCGGCGATATCGAAGTTCCCGCCGGCGCCGAGATGATCATCGAAGGTGAGATTCTCGCCGGTGTCCATGAACCCGAGGGGCCATTCGGCGAATTCACCGGTTACGCATCATATCGGAGCACGCAGAATGTGTTTGTCGCGCACCGCGTGAGAATGCGGCGCGATGCCTATTTCCATAGCGTGGTGTCCGGCATGTCCCGAGATCATATCCTGATATCGTGCATTACGCGTGAGGGAGAAATTCTCAATGCCCTGCGCCGGAATTTGCCCAATGTCCGTGCGGTGCATGTTCCCCACAAAACGTGTGGCGCGTTTCTTGCAATCGTCTCGATGAAAAAGGTCGCCGAAGGCGAACCGAAGATGGCGATGCTCACGGCGTTGGGTACAGAGCTTTACACCAAGCAAGTGATCGTCGTGGACGATGATGTCGACATCTTCGATATGGACGACGTGATGTGGGCAGTCGCGACGAGAGTGAAAGCCGAGAAAGACATTCTTCTGGTGCCGGGCGTCAAGTCCGCAATCATCGATCCGACCTCCGATCCGGCGTCGTTCACTGTGACCAAGATGGGTATCGATGCAACGGCCCCGATCGACGAGCCTTTTGCAGAACGTCTGGTCATCTCTGACGATCAACGTATTCGCGCGCAAAAGATTCTTGCCAACGCGGGAGTGAGCTAACTGTCGCGTTTGAACACGAAAGTGGCCTCGTAGCCGATCCGTATGGATCCGCTGCGAGGAGAATAACAAGGTGAGGCAAATCGACCCAAAAACCCATGGAGGCAACATGACGCTACGACGTATCGCTGCGATTGGAATGCTGCTGGCAACTACTGTAATGGGAACGCAGGCAGCGAGTGCTCAGACCAAGGTGCGCTTTACACTCGATTGGATCCCTGGAGCGACGCACGGTGCTTTTCTGATTGCTCTGCAGAAAGGGTACTACAAGGCTGAAGGTCTCGATGTCACGATCGATCGAGGCAAAGGGTCGGCCGAAGTCGTTCGTCAGCTTGCCTCCAACGTCTATGACATGGGTTTTCCTGACATCAACGTCGTGATGGACTTCAATTCGAAGAATCCCGACCAGGCATTTCCCGTGCTGATGAGTGGATATGAAGAAGCGCCCGCCGCGATCATCATGTTGAAGTCCAGCGGCATCACCGAACCCAAACAGCTGAACGGCAAAAGGCTGGGTTCAGCCCCGCATGACTCGACATTCAAGCTTTTCCCGATCTTCGCCAAGCAGACCGGCGTTGATATAGCTTCAATGCAGATCCAGAATATCGATCCCGGTCTGCGTGAAGTCCTGCTGGTGCAGAAGAAGGTCGATGCAATTCCGGGCCAGATCTTCAATTCATTGCTTGAGTTGAAGGCAAAGGGGGTTCCGGCATCCGACATCAACTACTTCATGTACAAGGACTACGGGCTCGAACTCTATGGCAACTCGGTAGCTGCCTCCCGCCAGTTCCTCAAAGAGCACCCGGATGCGGTGAAGGGGTTCATCCGTGCGACCATCAAAGGTCTCAAGGATATGGCCCGCGACCCTGAACTGGCGGTGAAGGCGGCAGTTGCCTATGAACCGCTCCTTAATCCCGACATCGAGCGCGAGCGGCTGCGCGTTGCGCTGGACTGTTGCATCCTCACCGAGACGGTGCGCAAGAAGGGTTTTGGCGACGTTGACCAGGATCGACTCCGAAACATCATTGCCCTGATTGCCGAGGCTTACAAATTGCCGCGTAAGCCAGCGCTCGAGGAGGTTTTCACGCCAGCGTATCTGCCGCCGGTAAAGGACAGAATGATCGACTAGGAAGCGATTTGTTCAAGACTGTACGAGGGAGGGGACCTGGCGATGTCGTTTATCAAGTTGACGGATGTTGATCTGATCTATGGGTCTGCCGACCCGAAGGAAAAGAGCGCGCAGACTCTGGCAGTATCATCCGCCAATCTCAGTATTGCTCATGGCGAATTTCTCGCCCTTGTCGGACCTAGCGGGTGCGGCAAGTCGACATTACTGAAACTCGTCGCCGGGCTCGCTCGGCCAAGCAAGGGAAGCGTCACTGTCGATGGACAAGAAGTGACGCAACCCCTGAAGACGGTCGGCATGGCGTTTCAGAACGCGACATTGCTGCCGTGGCGAAATATTCGCGACAACGTCATGCTGCCGCTTGAGATCGTCGAACCTTACCGTAGCCGCCAGAGACAGGAGCGGGAAGCCAACCGCGAGCGTGCCGAAACGCTACTGGCGAAGGTTGGGTTGACGGGCTTTGCCGATCGCATGCCATGGCAGCTATCCGGCGGCATGCAGCAGCGTGCGCAGTTATGCCGGGCGCTGATCCACGAACCGTCGATCTTGTTGCTCGATGAACCGTTTGCGGCGTTGGATACCTTCACGCGCGAGGATCTTTGGAGCGTGCTTCAGGAACTTTGGTCGTTCCGAAAATGCACGATCATCCTCGTCACTCATGAACTTCGGGAAGCCGTCTATCTTGCGCAAACAGTTCACGTGATGAGCGCGCGGCCGGGCCGGATTCTCAAAACGAGTACGATCGATATTCCGCGTCCACGGACGCTGGAATCGACCTTCCAGCCCGATTTCGTCGAGATCGTTCACGATCTGCGTCATCATATCAGCCTGGGGAAGCAAAATTGACTAGCAAATCAGTGCAACGGCTCGCGCCCTGGATCGCCACCGTCGGATTCGTCATCTTGTGGTGGCTGTGTGTCGTGATCTTCGACATCAAGAACTACATCCTTCCGACACCGTTAGAGGCGGTCGAGGCGATGTACAAGTTCCGCTATCCCTTGTTCGTGCATGGGTTGGCGACGCTAATGACCACGTTGATCGGCTTCGTCATCGCTGTCGGCATCGGAATGGTGTTGGGTATTCTCGTCGGGTCGTCCCGCCTGCTTTACAGCGCGCTCTATCCGCTTCTGGTGGGCTTCAACAGCGTTCCGAAGGCCGCGCTGGTGCCGGTTTTGGTGATCTGGTTTGGCGCCGGTACGGTCCCGGCCGTCATCACGGCATTCATGCTTTCGTTTTTCCCTGTGGTTGCAAACGTCGCGACAGCCTTTGCGACGATCGAGCCCGAATTGCTGGAAGTCATGCGATCGCTCGGTGCATCGCGTCGTGACATGACGTTCAAGATTGGAATTCCGCGTTCGCTGCCCTTCTTCTTCGCGTCACTGAAGATTGCGATCACGCTTGCCTTTGTCGGTTCGGTTATCGCTGAAATCGTTGCGGGCAATAGCGGAATTGGCAACGTGATGCTGGTCGCCAGTTCGAATTTCAACGTGCCACTGGTGTTCGCGGCGCTCATCGTCGTCGGCATCATGGGCATCGGCATGTACGCCATCTTTGATTTCTTCGAGCGACGCATGACCAGCTGGTCGATCCGGGGCGGATCCGGCATGCAGCAGATGGGCGGCGGCTAGTCGCGCAGCTGTTGACTCTGGCAAAGGACGAGACTCCCAAATGACAACACAACGATTGATCGTTGGCATCACGGGCGCATCCGGGGCGGCATATGGTGTTGCGGCCCTGAAGGCGTTGCGCAGGGCCGGTATCGAAACGCACCTCGTGATATCGAGGTCAGGTCAGATTACCGCGGCACACGAGCTCGATCTCAAGATCACGGAAGTAACGGCACTCGCCGACGTGGTCTACAAGGTCGATGACATTGCGGCGGCGATATCGAGCGGATCGTTCCAAACTATGGGAATGCTTGTCGCGCCGTGCTCAATTCGAACGCTGTCGGAGATAGCGAGCGGAGTGACATCCAGCCTGCTGACGCGCGCTGCGGATGTTGTGCTGAAAGAGCGGCGCAGGCTGCTATTGATGGTCCGTGAAACACCTTATCATCTCGGCCATTTGCGATCGATGACGCAAGTGACGGAAATGGGCGCTATCGTCATGCCGCCGGTTCCGGCGTTTTACACGCGTCCCGCAACGGTGGATGACATCGTCGATCACTCGGTTGGGCGCGCGCTCGATCTGTTTGGGGTCGATACCGGACGATTGAAACGCTGGGGCGAAGATATTGGCGTAGGCGTCGCCTGACGCCTCAATCTCCTCGCTGCGAGAGACGTTGCTGCCCTCGCACTCGATCCTTTGCTGCCTCAACATTCCACGACATTGACGGCGAGGCCTCCGGTCGAGGTTTCCTTATACTTCGAATTCATATCGATGCCGGTATCCCTCATCGTGCGGATGCAGCTGTCGAGCGAGACGATGTGCGAGCCATCGCCGCGCATAGCCAGCATCACCGCATTGACGGCCTTGATGGCGCCGAAACCGTTGCGTTCGATGCAGGGCACCTGCACCAGGCCGCGGATCGGATCGCATGTCAGGCCAAGATGATGCTCGAGCGCGATCTCGGCGGCATTCTCGATTTGCGCATTGCTAGCGCCTAGGGCAGCCGCCAGGCCAGCTGCAGCCATAGCCGAGGCCGACCCGACTTCGCCTTGGCACCCGACCTCGGCGCCCGAAATCGACGCGCGATGCTTGATAATGCCGCCGATTGCGGCGGCGGCGAGCAGGAAGTCACGGATGCCTTCCTGACTGGCGCCAGTGATATTGTCGTGATAATAGCGGATCACCGCAGGAATGACGCCGGCCGCGCCATTGGTCGGGGCTGTCACCACGCGGCCGCCTGCGGCATTCTCCTCGTTGACCGCCATGGCGAACACGGTCAGCCATTCCATCGCGCCGAGCGACAGGTTCGAGTTCGTACGCGTGTCTCCCTGAAGCAACTGCTGGTAGATTTCAGGGGCACGGCGCTTGACCCGCAACCCGCCAGGCAATGTGCCGCGCTTGACCAATCCGCGATCGATGCAGGCATCCATCACTTGCCAGATATTGTCCAAGCCCTCGTCAAGATCGGCGCTGCTGAGAATGGTGAGTTCATTGGCGCGCTTCATCGCGACGATCGACAAGCCGGACGCCGCGCCCATCTGCAGCATGCTGTCTGCACCGTCGAACGGGTAAGGCACGACGCGAGCCAAGTCCGCCGGCAGCGCGGAGTCTTGCGATATTTCATCCGCAGCGACGATGAAACCACCCCCAATGGAATAGTAGGTGCGGCTGAGTAACTGGCTGCCGTCGGCGCCGTACGCTGTGAACACCATGCCATTGACGTGACCCGGCAACGGAGGACCGTAATCGAATCGTATGTCGTTCCCGGGATCGAAACTCACACCTGTCGCAGGTCCATCGGTCAGGACTTTGCCGGTATCGAGATCTGTGAGGATGTCGTCGACGCGTTCGCAATCGATGTGTTGTGGGGTGTGGCCAAGCAATCCGAGCGCGATCGCCCGGTCGGTACTGTGGCCTTTGCCGGTAAAGGCCAGCGAGCCATGCAGTGACACGGCAATCCGTTGCGGGGGCGCGGTGCATTGACGCAGGTCGTCATTGACGAAGCGGCACGCTGCGGTCATCGGGCCAACTGTGTGAGAACTGGAGGGCCCGATGCCGATCTTGAAAACGTCGAGTACGCCGAGAAACACCTGTCCACCCTTGACAAAACGCGCACAGTTCGCGCGCGTTGATGTGTCGCTTCAAATGGTAGTCAAAAGATTTCCCGGCAACTTAAGTTACTCTGGGGCGATTTCAAACATCCCCTCAACCTCGACAGCACAATTTAGCGGAAGCTGCGCCACGCCGACTGTTGAACGGGCATGACGCCCGCTGTCGCCCATTGCCTTGACCATCATATCAGAAGCACCGTTCATAACCTGCGGGATTGCTTCATAGGTTGGCGTCGCATTGATGAAGCCACCGAGCCGTACGCAACGGCGCAGCCGGTCGAGGTTGCCGCCGAGCGCCAGCTTGGCCTGTGCCAGCAAGTTAATCGCGCAAAGACGTGCGGCGGCCTGACCCACCTCTAACGAAACGGTGTCGCCGAGTTTTCCTTGGTGGGCCGAATCTACCGCGCCGTTAGCGCCAAGACAAAGCTGACCCGAGATCACGAGCAAATTGCCGCAGATAACCGCACCGACATAGTTCGCAACCGGAGCCGCCGGCGTCGGCAATACAATGCCGGCTTGCTTCAGGTTATTTTCAATTTTCGACATATCAGTTCCTTTGAGAGGTAAGCCAGAACAGGTCAGGATCAGGCCAGACCGGAGATCGAAATTCCGGCGCCCTTGACCTTGTACTTCCGGTTGATGGCAATCAGAACCGACGTCAAGGCCTCTGCAGCGGCAGAGTTGGCCAAAGCCCCGCCATCCACACCGCGATTGCTGACGGCGTCGGCCAGTTTCATAACGGAAGTGCGCGCATCAGCATCATCGCCGAACACGAGTACGTCGCAATCCGCTTTGCCGCCGGCGTGCAGTTTCTGCGATCCTACGTTGTGGAAAGCCCCGACAACACGCGTGCTGGAATCCAACGCTGCCTGCGCGATGAGTGCCGCCGAACCGGCGGGCGGCAGTTGCACGACGAAGACCTTTGGCGGCACCAGAGGCACGACCGCGGTAACCACGATTTTGTTGCGGGCAGGATCCCTGATTTCGGTCAGCGTGGTCGTGTAGTTTGCAAATGGCACGGCGACGACGATGACGTCACCGCGCGCAGCCGCGTCCACATTGGCTGCGCCTTCGATGTTGGCGAAACCTTCCTGACGCAGCGCTGCGGCTGCTTGTACGGCTTTCTCGCTCGCGCGTGAGCCGAGGATAACGGTGTAGCCCGCCTTGCTCCAACTACGAGCGAGGCCGGACCCGAGATCACCGGTACCACCAATGATCGACAAGATTGGTCGAGTGTTCTCTGACATGCGAGCCTCGTGATTGAGCCGGCTATCCGGTGCGAAGCAGCGCTTAGGGCTAAGCCTTCACGAGATGTGGCATGACTTCCTCGGCAAACATCTGCATCTGGTCCAGCAGCTCCGGCATGGTGTTTACTGCGAAATACAGGCCAAGCAGATGTGTCGCGCCGGCCGCCCTGAGCTTGAGGCCGAGGTCGATGATGTGCTGGGCATCGCCGACCAGGTTGATGTCCCCGTGAGCCACCGCGCCCTGATCTTTCAAGGTCGATTTGCTGAGCGAAACCAGGTGATTGTACATCTGCGATTGCTTGAACTTGGCAACGGCCTGTTCTCGCGTCTTGCCGAGATAGACAATGTACTGCGGCGCGACTTCGAGGACCGATGGGTCGCGGCCTTCCTTGCTCGCGAGGTCGTGCAACATGTTGGTGGATTCGCGCAGCTTCGTGGCTTCGACGCAGGCCGGCATCCAACCGTCTCCAGCCTTGGCGGCACGAAGAATGGCGTTCTTGTTATTGCCACCGAGATAGAGCGGCAATTGCTTCTGTAGCGGCTTAGGGAACATCTCGACGTCGCGATACTGATAGTATTCGCCTTCATGGCTGGCGCTACGCTCGGTGAAAAGCTGTCGCAACGCCTGCAGACCTTCGTCCACCATGTTGCCGCGGTGCGCTTTGAAGTGTGGCTGTAGGGCTTCGAACTCTTCGCGATAGGCGCCGACGCCGATGCCAATCTCGAGGCGGCCACCGCTGAATTGGTCAAGTGTAGCGATCTGCTTGGCGGTGACGACGATATCGCGGCGCATCGGCAGCACCAGCATGCCCGTACCCATGCGGAGCTTTTTCGTAGCCGCGGCGATGAAGCCGTAAGTGATAAGCGGTTCCCAGTAGTTCGGCGGCGTCGAGAATTCTTCGCGCACATAGTGCTGCGTCGTCATGTGGTCGTTGCCCCACACCGAATGATAACCGAGCCGCTCTGCATGGACGGCAATATCGACGATGTCCTTCGGCGTGGAGAAGGGGACCGGGTACATCAATCCTTCCATTCCGGTGGGCAGTCCGACACTGATTTTCATGCTCGTCCCTCTGGGATATGTGTGCAGCGATGGTAAGATGTTTTAATAATCAAAACACTGTTCTAAATTAATGAACCATTGGTCGGGCTGTCAGTCAAGAGACTGTACTGCATGCAATGCCGAGCAAAAGCCGGATGCGCCATCAGGGCGGATCTTTTGCAATTGACGGATGCCCATCTTCATGCGATCAAATATTGAAACTATGTTTCAATAAATAAAACAATACAGAGGTTTGGATGCTGGCGAATTTTGACCGACTCAAACAGAAGATGGAGATCGAGGATCTCGACGGAATCGTTGCCGGGACGATCGAGAACGTTCTCTATCTGACCGGTATCAGCAGCGTCTCGTTGCATCTTCATCCCTATTTCGGTCAGTGCTACGCGATTGTTACGCGGGATGCCCCCGAGCGGATCACCTTCGTTTCGTCGACAGGCGAGATCGATCAGATACTCGACAGCACCGCGGATATCGTGGATGCGATCAACTTTGGCACATTCTATCGTGAACGCTACAGCGACGTGGCGCTGCCCGCGCACGAGCAGCGCCTGCATGTCCTGACGAACAATCCGCCGCAGCCGAATGGTGCAGTCGCTCTCGCGACAGCTCTCAAGCGTGCCGGCCTTGCCGGGAAGCGTGTCGGGCTCGATGAAAACGGCCTGCGTATAGGCATCGAGAGTTCGCTTCGTGAGGCATTGCCAAAGACGGCATTCGTTCCGGCATCGTCGGCGCTGGCTTGGGTCCGTCGCGTCAAGACCGCCGAAGAAGTGCGGCGCATCGAGCGGTCCGCGCGTATCACCGAGCAGGCGATTCACGCAGCCGCTGCAATTGCGCAGACCGGTGTGACCGAGCACGAACTGGCATTCGAGTTCAATCGATCGGTGTCATCGCAGGGTGGTCGTGTCGAATTCACCATGATCAAGTTTGGACGCAATTCGGTGAGCGGTCAGGTCCTTCCGAACCGCACGGCGCTACAACCGGGCGATACGATCTGGTTCGACGTCGGCAGCCGATACGAAGGCTATTGGTCGGATCTCGCCCGCACTTACAGCTTCGGCGAACCGTCCGCTCGGGTGCGGCAATTGTATCGGGCGATGGTGCTTGGTGAGCAGGCTGGGATCGATCAGACCCGTCCCGGCATGACCGGAGGCGAAGTCTTCAAGCTGACGATGCAGGCTGTGCGCGACAACGGCGAGCCGCGTTATCGCCGGCATCACGTGGGTCACAGCATTGGCGCCGAGGTTTATGAGCAGCCCATTCTTGCCGATGGCAATGATGTAGAGATCGAAGCCGGCATGATCATTAACATCGAGACGCCGTATTACGAATTCGGGGTGGGCGCCGTTCACGTTGAAAATCCGTTCGTTGTCGCAGCGCAAGGCCCCAATGTGCTGCTGACGTCGGGCACACCGCGCGAGTTGGTGATCCTCTAGAGGGGGGCCGTTATCGAATGACGGTTCGTCTGTTCATGGTGGAAATCTCATCGGCGATCACCTGCCCGAGATTGATGACTTCTTCGAGTTCGATCTTTTTCGTGTCGAGATAATGCATCGGGAAACTCAGCGATACGCCGGCAGCGACGCTTCCATCCGGGTTGCGGATCGGCAACGCAACCGCGGCGATCTCGGTGTAGATCTCGCCGCGGTTGATGGCGTAGCCGACCTTCCGGATCTGGCGGATTTGCCGCATCAATTCCTTTTCGTTGGCTACCGTCAGCGGCGTGATCTGCTTGACCGGCTTCCTTGCCACCAGGGCTTTGATGAAGTCGTCCGTCTCGTTGGCGAGCAGCAGCTTGCCGAGCGCCGAGCCGTAAAGGCTGACGCTCTGCCCCGGCTCGGTAGTGATCTTGAGCGGACCGCGCGATTCGTAGACGGCGATGTAAATCACTTCGTCCGAACTGACGACGCCGACATAAAAATTATACGGAAACTGCTTTTCGTATTTTGCGAAGATGCGAAGGCTGATTTCGATCAGAGAATTCTGCATCGAATAGTTGGCGGCAAGTTGCACGACCTTGGGTCCCAGATGATACTTCTGGGTTTCCGGGTTCTGTTCAAGATAGCCTCGCGACGCCAGCGAGGTAATCAGTCGGTACGTCGTCGCGGCGTTGATATTCAGTTCGCGGCCCAGTTCGCGCACGCCCCAACTCTGTTTGGCGGAGGTGTAGGCCTCAAGAATGCGCAGGCCGCGTATCAGCGACTGATTTCCAGATTCCGCAGGTGCTTTCATATCGAACCAATTTTCCCTAGTGCCAGCCGACATGTCCGGCTGGGTGTCTGCCTACGATCGCCATCAATCATGAGTCTGTGACGGGAGATTCCCAAGAATGTCGAGCGATAAGGACGTGATGAGTGTCGAGCAATGTCCGACTTTGGCAATAGCCCAACGCTCGATATGGGATCATGCCGTTACGTTTCCGCTTTTCCCGGCGATCGTCAACGGCTGCGCGTCGGATTGCGGCGCACAATTTCGGGCGCCTGTCGAGGTCGATTACGACTATGCCAGGGTTGATCGTTCGGCTTTCGATCAAGTCGCCTCCGGCCAGGGGATCGACCAATGGTCGATGTTGCTGCCGCCACTGGTCAAAAACAAAGGGCTTGGCGAGGGAAATACCGCTCTCGTCGAGATGCCGGCGCTGGCGGCGTGGGCTGGAATTGATACGAAAGTTCTGATCAAGGACGAAAGCCGCAATCCGACCTGGAGCCACAAGGACCGTCTCAATCGGTGCACGGCGAGCGCGGCGGCACTGTCCGGTGCATCGGGCATCGTTGTGGCGTCGTCCGGCAACCACGGCGCATCCGCCGCAGCCTATAGCGCGCGCGTCGGGTTGCCATGTGTGGTGCTGGCCAGTTCGACAGCGCCTGCGGCGATGCAGACTTTCATCAATGCCTATGGCGCCACGGTCGTTGCGGTACCGCCAGCGCGGCGCTGGCCGTTGCTGCGCGAGATTGTCGATCGACTTGGATTCCATCCCGTCAGCAATGTCACCGAGGCGAGCCATACCGGCCACGCTTTCGGCACCGAGGGCTACAAGACGATCGCTTACGAGCTGTTCATCGAGTTGGGTCGCGAGGTGCCGTCGGCGGTTCTCATTCCGACCGGCTACGGCGAGATTGCCTATGGAGTCTGGAAAGGCTTCGTTGAACTGAAACAGCTCGGTCTGACCGGCGAGTTGCCGCGTATCGTCGTGTGCGAAACCAGCGCCTATGGCGCGCATGCGCGGGCCATAAATGCAGGTACTCCTGCTTCGACGGTCAAAGCCGTCGGTCCGACCGATGCGCTGTCGATCGCGGTCGAAGTCGGCGGGCATCGCGCCGTAGCGGCCGCGTTGCGGAGCGGTGGCGAGGCGATTCTCGTCAGCGACGCCGAAATGCGAGATGCCCAGGCCGTGTTGGCGCATCAGGGAATCTGGGCCGAACTGTCGGCGGCGTCGAGCGTCGCCGCGCTGCGCAAGCTTCCGTCGCGCAATGACGGTCGGCCGGTCGTCTGCATATCGACTTCGTCCGGGTTCAAGGACGTTGGTGTTGGCAGCGTGCCGTTGCCATCTTGCGACGGCGACTGGCGAGAGTTTTCCCGCGTCGCAAAGACGCAAGGGCTGCGCGGTCTCTGATCCGGTGTTCGGGATGGTGTGACTGAAAACTCTCATCGTCTTGTTCGGTCAGCGTGTGATGGTGTGCCGTTCGTTTCTGGCCGGTAGTGACTCTGCGCTTAGCATTAGCATTGTTTCTATAAAAGAAACACTGTTTTTTTAATTTGAAACGGGATCTAAACGGTGTTATGCGGAATTCGTCGGGTAATTTGTAAACAAGCGCAAAGCCTGCGTGCGCCAAAGAGTGGGATGGAATTCGAAAAATGAAACAGTGTCGATATCGTTCTTCTTCCTCGTTGTTTGCCGTCGTCGCTGCTCTCGGAACGGCGTTGATGGCGTCTCAGGCTCACGCCCAAGCCAAGCCGAAGATCACCATCGGAGCTGTCTTGCCGCTGACGGGTGTGCTGGCGCCCTACGGCAAGCCGAATCTCGAAGCCATCACGTTGGCGATCGACGAGGTGAACAAGGCTGGCGGTATCGACGGTCGCGAACTCGAGCTCGTTGTCGAAGATACGCAGGCGTCCAACACCACGGCCATCAATGCGCTGAACAAAGTGCTGCAATCGAAACCAGTCGCGGTGATCGGGCCAGGACTCGGCACGCAAATCCTTGCGCTTCAGCCCCTGACGGAGAAGGCGAAGGTCACGCTGATCGGTGGAGCCACCACGCCGGGCGTCACACAGCAGGGCGCCAAGTACTATTTCCGCAACAGCAGCAACGATGCGTTCGACAAGAAGTTCGTCGCCAAATTCATCATCGATGACCTGAAGAAGACCAAGGTTGGTATCATTCACGTGATGGCCGAGTGGGGCTATCAGGGGCGGGATTATCTCTCCAAGGACCTCAAGGAAATCGGCAATCTCACCCCGGTGGCCGTGGCGTCCTATCAGCCGACCGACAAGGACATGACGGCGCAAGTCACTGCGATGACCTCGGCGGGAGCCGACGCTGTCTTCGTGCAGGGCTATCCCATTGACGAGTCACTGACGCTTAAGAAGTTCAATCAGCTCGGCAGTAACGCCACCTATCTGGCCTCGGCGAGCACCTGCAAAGCGTTCCTGCGTGACCTTGTGACGGCGAGCGAATTGGTGGGCAAATATTGTCAGGCGCCTGACATTCTGCCGACGCTGAACGAGCGTCCTGGCGTCAAGAAGTTCGTCGCTGACTACAAGCAGAAGACCGGCTTCCCGCCCGATATGTACATCGCGCAGGACTACGACGCAGTGAAAATGCTGGTCGAGATCATGAAGGAAAAGGGTGTCGATCGTGACGCCATCCGCGATGGCTTCAAGAGCAAGTCTTACGAGGGCATCCTCGGTAATTACAAGGCCGATGCGGAAGGCACGCTGTGGCACAACCGGGTGATGATGCGCTTCGACGCTGACGGTAAGGTGACCGTCGTCGCGCGTCAGTAGCATCATCGTTGGCGTAACCGGGAGCTGAAGCGATATGGCGCAGATCATTGCATCCGGCGTGGCGATGGGCTGCATCTATGCTCTCGTCGGCCTGGCATTCATCCTCATCTACAATGCGTCCGGCGGGCTCAATTTCGCCCAGGGTGAGTTTGTAATGTTGGGCGCCTTCGCCTTCTTCACGGCCACGACAATCCAGTTGCCTTACTGGGCTGCCGTGGTCGTATCGGTCAGCGTGATCGGCGGGTTGGGCTGGCTGTTCCAGAAGTTCCTGTTCTATCCGTTGAAGGATCGCTCCTTCCTTTACTTCGTTATCGTTACGATCGGCTTCTCCATTTTTGCACGCAATCTGGCGCTAATCGTTTGGGGACCGAACCCGCTCAAGGTGCCGCCGCTTACCAGCGTCGATGTCGTGTCGTTGGGCGGGGTAGCGATGTCGCCGGAGAACATCGCAATCATCTGCGTGACCGCCTGCCTGCTGTTGTTGCAGTACCTGCTGTTCTTCCACACTGACTTGGGCCGCAAACTGCGTGCCACGGCGCAGAATGCGCAGACCGCTCAACTGATGGGAATCTATCCGCGCCGGATGATCGGCATCACCTTTATCATGTCCGGTGCCATCGCCGGTTTCGCCGGTGTGCTGCTGGCGCCGATCTTCCTGATCGATACGGATATGGGCGGCGCCGTGTTGCTGAAATCGTTCATCGCGGTAGTCATCGGCGGTTTCGGCAGTATCCCCGGTGTCGTCATCGGTGGGATCGGTATTGGGTTGATCGAAATCCTGACCGCCGTTTATGTCTCGTCGGTTTACAAAGATGCGATCTGTATCGCCATCCTCATTGTCTTCCTGATTGCCTTTCCACGTGGACTGCTTGGCGAAGCCGTCAAGGAGCGCGGGTGATCCATGCGTAAACTTCTCCTTCCTTTGGCGCTGATTGCTCTTGTCGCGTTTCCGTTTGTCGCACAAAGCGAGTATCTGCTGCGGCTCGTGAATATCGGCATCATCTACGCCATTCTCGCAGTCAGTCTGAATTTCGTCATGGGGGCGGCCGGGCAGATATCGCTCGGGCATGCCGGCTTCTTCGGTATCGGCGCCTACACCGCCGCGATCCTCACCTCCGGCGGATCGGGCCAGTTGTTCTGGCCGGTGTTCTTGCTGTCCGGCGTGACGGCGGGAATCGCCGGGCTGATCATCGGTGTGCCAGCGCTGCGGCTGAAGGGGCACTATCTTGCTTTCGGTACGCTTGGTTTCGGTGAAATCATTCGCATCGTGCTGTACAACTGGCGCGAGGTGACACGCGGCACGGACGGCATCGGCCGTATTCCATCGCCTGAACTGTTCGGCTTCGAATTCGACACCGACCAGAAGTATTATTTTCTCTGCATCGCTGCGCTGATGATGGCGCTCTGGCTGTCGCATCGCACTCAGGCTTCGAAATACGGGCGCGGTTTCGCGGCGCTACGCGACGCGGAACTGGCGGCGGGCACCACCGGCGTCAATGTCACGCGCCTGAAGATCTTAGCCTTCGTCGTCAGTTCGATCATCGCCGGTTGCGCCGGCTCGCTCTATTCGCACTTGGTCGGCTTCATCAGCCCGGATACCTTCACCTTTGAAGTGACGGCCCAAGTGCTGAGCATGGTGCTGATCGGCGGTATCGGCACCACCTTCGGTCCGGTGCTCGGCGCGGTGTTCATTATCGGCTTGCCGGAAGTGCTGCGCGTCTCGAAAGAATACTATCAGGTGATCTACGGTGCCGGCGTAGCCTTTGCCGTGCTGTTCATGCCGCAAGGTCTGCTCGGCCTGCTACGACGGAAGACCGCGACACAGGTGCCGTCCATCGCTGACGGCGGTGCGGAGGATGAAATCAGCATTACCGATCCGGCCATCGAGCGACTGCGTTCACCGGAACTCGCAACCGAAGCAGGGCGGCGTGATCGTGTCATGCTCGGCATCAAGGACCTGACATGCCGCTTCGGCGGTCTGGTCGCGATCGGCGACCTGTCGATGGAGGTGCGGGCCGGCACCATTCACGCGCTGATCGGGCCGAACGGCGCCGGCAAATCGACGCTCATCAATCTGGTCTCTGGCGTCTATGCGCGGCCGGCGGGTACGATGACGTTCGATGGCCAGGCGGTTGAGGAAAACACTTCGTGGAAACTGGCCGATCTCGGTATCGCGCGCACCTTCCAGAATCTGCGCTCGTTCTCGTCGCTGACTGTTATGGACAACGTGCTGGTCGGCTGCCGCAGCGCCAAGCCGGCCGGCTGGAGCGCCGTGATGCTGGATACAGCGGCGTCGAAAAACGAAGAGGCCGATCTGCGGGCGACGGCCGAAGCGGCTTTGCGCTTCGTTGGCCTGTGGAAGGTGCGGGATGTTCCAGTCAGCGCCCTGCCGCACGAACAGCAGCGTCTGGTCGAGATCGCCCGCGCGCTGGCGATGCGTCCCAAGATGGTGCTGCTTGACGAGCCGGCCGCCGGCATGAATCCCACCGAGGTCGAACGGCTGATTACCTATATCGAGAAGATGAAGGCGATTGGCATCACGGTGCTGATCGTCGAGCACAACATGCCGTTCGTGATGCGCGTTGCCGACCGGATCACGGTGCTGAGTTTCGGCAAGAAGATCGCCGACGATGTGCCGGCAGCGATCCGTGCGCATCCGGATGTCATCAGCGCGTATCTCGGCAAGCGTGGCGTGGCGAAGGAAGTGCAGAATGCTGTTGCTTGAGGTTCAGAATTTGAGCGCTGCCTATGCCGACGGCGTCGAGGTGCTGCACAATATCAGCCTCACGGTGCGCGAAGGCGAAATGGTGACGTTGATCGGCGCCAACGGTGCGGGCAAGACCACGACGTTGCGCGCGATCATGGGGCTGCTACGCGGCCGCGGCACGGTGAAGTTCAAGGGCGAGAACATCCTCGGACGGGAAACGCCGGACATCGCCCGCCTCGGCCTGTCGATGGTGCCGGAAGGCCGTGGCGTTTTCCCGGGCCTGAGCGTCTACGACAACCTGCGTATCGCTACGACGCCGTGGTATGGGCGCGGCATGTCGATGGCCAACGATCTCGATCGCGTCTACGCGCTGTTCCCGATTTTGGCGGAGCGGCGCACGCAACTCGGCTGGTCGCTGTCGGGCGGCCAGCAGCAGATGCTGGCGATTGGTCGCGCGATCATGGCGCGGCCGAAGCTGATGCTGCTCGACGAACCGTCGCTCGGCCTCGCGCCGAACCTGGTGGAAGAGGTGTTCGAGAAGCTCAAAAGCATCAACGAGCAGGGCGTATCGATTCTGCTGGTCGAACAAAACGCGTTCATGGCGCTGGAATACAGTAAGCTGGCCTACATCATCGAGCGCGGTACGGTCTCGGCGCAGATGACGTCGGAAGCGCTGATGCAAGACGAAAGCATCAAGGCGGCCTATCTCGGCGGCTGAGACGGCGGATCGCGGGTCGATGCGTTGCGGGAGACGACAATGAGTTCCACAGGTATTGGCGCCAGCGTACCGCGCAAAGAGGACCGGCGTCATCTCCATGGCCAGAGCACATTCGTAGGCGACCTGAAATTCCCGCGGATGCTCGATGTGGCATTCGTCCGTAGTCCGGTCGCGCATGCCTTGATCAAGACGCCGGAGATCGATGCCGAGGATCGCGCGCGAGTCTTTACCGCAGTGGATGTCGAAGCCATTGCACCGATTGTCGCGGATGGCACCATTCCGGGCTACATCAGGACCGCCTATCCGGTGATGGCGCGCGACAAGGCCAACTTCGTCGGCCAGATTCTCGCCGCCTGCCTCGGGTCCTCGCGTGCCGAAGCCGAGGACGTCGCCGAGCGGGTGTTCTTCGACTTCGACGAGCTTCCTGCGATCGTTGATGCGCTTGCCGCGACCGACGCCGCTGCACCGGCGATCCATCCCGAATTGACCGACAACGTCTTTCATCGGTTGGAACTGGGCGAGGATTTTCCCGATATCCGCGCCAGTGCGCCAGTGCGCCTGACGCGCACCTACAAGTTGGCGCGGCAGGCCATTGTGCCGCTGGAGGGGCGCGGCGTCGTGGCGCTGTGGGACGAGCGCGCCAATCAGCTCGTGGTCTACTCCTCGACGCAATCGCCGCATCTGATCCGCAACGGTCTCGCCGAATTCCTCAAGCTGGACCAGAATCGCATCCGCGTCGTGGCGCCCGATGTCGGCGGCGGCTTTGGCTACAAGGCGATCCTGCACCCGGAAGAGCTCATTCTCGGCTTCCTTGCCTACAAGCTGAAGCGGCCGCTGCGCTGGCTGGAAGATCGCCGCGAGCATCTCACCGCTGGGGCCAACTGCCGCGAGCATATCTATAACGTCACGGTGTACGGCGACACACAGGGCCAACTGCTCGGCCTCGATGCTGAAGTGATCGTCGATGCCGGGGCCTATTCGATTTGGCCGCACACGTGCGCGTTCGATGCGATTCAGGCGGCAGGCATTCTGCCGGGTCCGTATCAGCTCAAGAATTATCGCGTCGTGGCGCGCACCGTGGCCACCAACAAGCCGCCGATCCAGGCTTATCGCGCCGTGGCGCGGCCGGGCGCCTGCTTTGCGACCGAGCTGACCATCGATGCGCTGGCGCGCGAGGTGAAGCGCGAGGCCTATCTGGTCCGCCGCGAAAACCTCGTGCCGGTCGAAGCGATGCCCTACAGGTCGGTGACCGGCAAGCTCTACGACAGCGGCGACTATCGCCAGAGTCTCGATATCGCGCTTGGCGCCATCGATCTGGCGGGACTGCGTGCCGAGCAACAGGCACGCCTCGCCGATGGCAGGCCGCTGCTCGGCGTTGGCTTCGCGACCTACACCGAACATACCGGCGTCAGCACCTCGGTGCTGGCATGGATGGGCACCCGGCTGATGCCAGGCCACGAGCAAGCGGCGGTGCGCATCACGCCGGACGGCGGCGTCGATATTCGCACCGGCGTGCAGTCGCACGGTCAGGGCATGGAGACGACGCTGGCGCAGGTTGCCTCCGATGTGCTCGGCATCGATGTCGATGCCATTCAGGTAACGCATGGCGATACCGCGCTGACGCCGTATTCGACCGGCACTTACGCCTCGCGCTGCATGATCATGGTCGGGGGTGCGGTGGCCGATGCCTGCGATCGCCTCATCGGTCGTATGCGGATGGCCGCCGCGCATCTGATGCAACGGCGGCCCGACGAACTGGTGTTCCGCGACGGCGCTTTCCACGCTGATGCCGCGTCGATGAGCGTCGGCGAGATCGCCCATATCGTTTACTTCGCGCCGGCCGAGTTGCCACCGGATATGGATTCCGCCGGTCTTGAAGTGATCGGCGGCTATCGCCCCAAGACCGATACTGGTGCCTTCGCCTATTCCACGCATGTGGCCGTCCTGGAGATTGACCGCGATTTTGCGACGGTGAAGCTGCGCGATTACGTGGCGGTCGATGACTGCGGCATTCAGGTCAACCCGATGATCGTCGATGGGCAGATCCTCGGCGGCATCGTGCAGGGCATCGGCACCGCGCTTTACGAAGAAGTGCGCTACGACGAGTCGGGCCAGCCGCAGGCCTCGACTTTTGCGGACTATCTGGTGCCGGGTTGCGGCGACGTGCCGGCGATCAGGCTGTTCAAGACCGAGACCGCATCGCCATTCACCCGCTTCGGCATCAAGGGCGTCGGCGAGGGCGGCGCCATCGCGCCACCGGCGGCGATTGTCAACGCTGTCAATGATGCGTTGCTGCCGTTCGGCGCGGAGATCGGCGAAGTGCCGGCGTCGCCAGCGCGCATCCTACGCGCGCTGCAGAACGTCGGTCTTGGCCCCGGTTTCGTTGCGGGAGGTGCATCGTGAAAGCGCCCAGCTTCGATTTCGTCCGGCCTGCCAGCATTGCCGAGGTGACCGACATTCTCGCACGCTACGAGGGCGATGCCCGCGTGCTGGCCGGTGGCCAATCGCTGGTGCCGATGCTCAACCTGCGGCTCGCGCGCCCGGCCGCCGTCGTCGACATTTCGGCACTCGCACAACTGAAGACCATCGAGGTGTCGTCATCGGAAATCGCCATCGGAGCTCTGGTGACTCATGCGGCGCTTGAGATGTCGAAGGAGGCCGGGCCGACCTTCGATATGTTGCGCAAGGTGGCTTCCGGCATCGCTTATCGTGGCGTGCGCAACCGTGGCACCATCGGCGGCAGCGTCGCCCATGCCGATCCGGCGGCGGACTGGCCGAGCTGTCTGCTGGCGCTGGATGCCAGGGTCGGCATCGTCGGGCCTGCCGGCGAGCGCCAGCTGCCGATCGCGGAGTTTCTGCTCGGCAGTTTTACCGTCGCGCTCGAACCCGGTGAGTTCGTCACGCGCTTGCATGTGCCGGCGCTCAGCCCCGGCGCACGGTGGGGCTATTACAAGCACAACCGCAAGGTCGGCGAATTCGCCGAGGCGATCGGCTGCTTCGTTGATGACGACAAGCGCGGCGTGCGCCGGGTCGTTGCCGGTGCGTTGTCGTCGCCCGCCGTGGTGTTGTTCGGCGATCAGGGCGGCTGGCCGCCGCAGCTTACGTCCGACGCGATCGCTGCTGCGATCAGCACTGCGGCCCCCGCGGTCGAGGGCGATCACATCCATTTCCACGCGGCCGCGGTGCTGCGCGCCCTGCAAGGCGGACTTCGGCCATGATCGACATTGTACTGACCATCAACGGTGAACGTGTCGAAGCCAGCATCGATCCGCGGCTGTCGCTGGCGGATTTCCTGCGTGAGAAATTGCACCTCACCGGCACCCACATCGGCTGCGAGCACGGCGTCTGCGGTGCCTGTACGATCCATCTCGACGGCGTGTCGGCGCGTTCGTGCATCACGCTGGCGGCAGCCTGCGACGGGCACGACGTCAAGACCATCGAGGGATTTGAAGACGACAGTACGATGAGTGCGATCCGCACGGAGTTTTCCAGGGAACACGCGTTGCAATGCGGCTATTGCTCCCCCGGCATGCTGATGACCTCGTACGATTTGGTGACGCGATTCCCAGGCCTGGATGAGGCCGATATCCGACGCGAGATGTCAGGCAACCTCTGCCGTTGCACCGGCTATCAGGGCATCGTGCGCGCGCTGCAGAATGTCTACGCGATGAACCAGCAACAAGACTGAGGAGAACCGACCTTGCAGCTCGAACAATCCTTTGAGGTCGCGCATCCGGTCGCCACGGTATGGCAAGGGCTGGAGGATTTGCGCGCAACGGCATCGTGCATTCCGGGCGCTGAAATCACCGATGTTCAGCAGAATCGCAAGGCGGTTGGCGTATTTCGCGTGCAGCTCGGCCCGATCAAGGCTGCGTTCGCCGGCGAAGCCGAGGTTGAACGCAACGACGCCGACCATTCCGGGCTCATCAAGGGCGCCGGCCGCGATGGCAAGAACGCCACGCGCGTCAACGCCACTGTTGAATATCGCCTGCTGCCGGTCAACGATGCGGCGACGCGCATCGAATTGAAGGTCGATTACAGCATCGCCGGTCCGCTGGCGCAGTTCAGCCGCGGGGCCATTGTCAAGGAAATCGCAGGCAGCATCACCCGGATGTTCGCCAGTAATCTCGAAAAGATGTTAGGTGCGAGCGCGGCATCGCCATTGTCCGCTGCCAGTGCGGCAGGCGCGGCGATACCGTCGTCGCAGTCAATGCAAGCGGCGCCGGTCGAGGCGCAACCGCTGAATTTCGTCTCGTTGATGCTGTCGCTGATCTGGCGGCGCATCGGTGGAATTTTCCGCTCCAGCCACTCCTAACCGCAGGTCGCAGGGCATCCTCATGAAATTCTCGTACTGCACGATTCCGAACCGGCCGATCGCAACGCTGGTGGATATCGCGATTCGTTCCGAGCAGGCCGGTGTCGACCTGCTGTGGATTCCCGATGAGGAGTTTTACCGCGATCCGTTCGCGGTGCTGGCCGCCATCGGTGCCCGGACGACGTCGCTCGGGCTCGGGCTTGGCATCACCAATCCCTATACCCGCCATCCGGTTCAGGTCGCGCGCGCCATGGCTGCGGTGCAGGATTTGCGTAATGAGCCGGTCGTTGTCGGCATCGGCGCAGGACTCAAGCACACTCGCCAGGCGCTCGCTGCCCCCGACGGCAAGTTCGTCCCGGTGACCCGCGACGCCATCGTGGCGATGAAGAAACTGTTCGCCGGCGAGACCGTGTCGATTGAAAACAGCGCGTTCAAGATCGAGCAGGCCAAGCTTGATTTCCTCCCGCACGTTATGCCGAAGATCTTCGTCGCCAGCACCCATCCGGATGCTTTCCGCATGGCCGGCGAGGTGGCCGACGGCGTCATCGTCGGCAATGTCGGCGAGCCTGCGGCGATGCGCGAGGTGGTTCGCTTTGTCGAGGAAGGATTGCGCGTGGCTGGACGCAAGCGCGAGGACGTCACCATCGTCGCATGGAACATGGTTCTGCAAGGCGACAACCCCGATCAGCTTGCCGATATCATCCGCGATATGACGGCACGTACGATCACCGCGTCGCATTCCAAAATTCGTGCGCTGCTGGATCTCGATCCCGCCATGGTCGAAGCCGTGGTGACACGGGTCAAAGCCAAGCAGTTCCCAATCCCGCGCGAACTGGTGACCAACGATATCGTTACCAAGATGGCCATTCTCGGGTCGGCGGAACAATGCTCGCAACGGATCGCGGCGCTGCACGCGGCAGGCGCGGATATGATCGGCATCCGCCCGGCGGGTCCAATCCTCAAGGCGATGGATTATGAAGGCAATGTGCTGGGGCTGCACCGCGTGTTTAAGCAGGCGATGGCCACAAACAACGTGTCCCGGTAATCAGCACGGACGATCGAGTCGATCGATTTATTCGTGCTGGCATTGTTGAGAGGGTTTTTCGCGCCAGCTTTGGCCGAAGGAGAGCTCACTGGGGAGGTGTGGCGTGATCGACGCCAACACATGGGTAATCGTGCCGGTCAAATCCTTTACCGGTGCCAAGGGCAGGCTCGCGCCGCTATTGACCGCGTCGGAACGCGCGGCGCTGGCACAAGCGATGCTTGGCGACGTTTTGCACGCGCTTGCCGGTGTAGCGGGCCTGCGCCACGTTGCGATCGTCACCGGCGCAGATGAAGTTGCCGATGACGCGCGTCGCTTGGGTCTGGCGGTGATCGACGATCACGGTGCCAACAGCACCAACGCGGCGATCAAGGTCGGCCTGATCGATGTGGCGCGGCGGCATGGCGGGCCGGTGCTGGTGTTGCCGAGCGATGTGCCGTGTGTTCGTTCGGTGGATATCGAGGCGCTGCTCGCAGCGTCGCGGAAGTCCGGCGTAGCTATCGCGCCGGCATTGCATGACGGCGGCACCAATGCACTGGCCTGCGACGGTCCGGGCCGCATTGCACCTTGCTTCGGTCCGAGCAGCTTTGCCAGGCATATCCAGGCCGCCAACCGGAATGGGCTGCGCCCTGTCGTCGTGCCGAATGGACGGCTCGGGCTCGATCTCGACGAGCCGCACCATCTTGCCGAGTTTCTTGCCAGACGCACCGATACCCGCACCGACGCCTATCTGCGCTCGCTGCAACTGGACGGACGTGCGGCGTGGCCGGTCCGAAGCGAGATGCAACAGCCGCAATCGACCACGTTGGCTGTCGTAGCGGATGGAGAGACGATATGATGATCGATCGGCAGTTGCTGGATTTGCTCGGTCGTCACGATCTCTCGTGCGATGAGGTGATGGACAGCATCGGCGATCTGCCGCTCGATGTATTGATGGGCGCGGCGGCGGAAGTGCGCGATCGCCACCACGGCAACACCATCTCCTATTCACGCAAGGTGTTCATTCCGCTGACGCAGCTATGCCGTGACGTCTGCCACTACTGCACGTTCGCCCACGCGCCGCGCAAGGGACAGCGCGCCTATCTGACGGTCGACGAGGTGCTGGCGATTGCGCGCGCCGGCTGCGCCGCCGGTTGCAAGGAAGCGCTGTTTACGCTCGGCGACAAGCCGGAATTGCGCTACCGCCATGCGCGCGATGAACTGCAGGCGATGGGTTATGCAACGACGCTGGCCTATCTGGCCGACGTCGCGCGTATCGTTTTTAACGAAACGGGCCTTCTCCCGCACCTCAATCCAGGGCTGCTGGACGCCGACGATATCAAGGTGCTGCGGGAAGTGTCGATCTCGCAGGGCATCATGCTGGAAAGCGCGTCTATGCGGCTGTGCGAGCGCGGCGGTCCGCATTTCGGGTCGCCGGATAAGGAGCCGGCGGCACGCCTGCGAACCATCGAATTGGCAGGCCAACAGGCGGTGCCGTTCACGACCGGCTTGTTAATTGGCATTGGCGAAACCCGCCGCGAGCGTATCGAGTCGCTGCTGGCGTTGCGTGCGCTCGACGTTCGCTACGGTCATCTACAGGAAGTCATCATCCAGAACTTCCGGCCGAAGCCAGGTACGCGCATGGCGCAAGTCGAGGCCGCGCCACTTGAGGAACACTTGTGGACCATCGCGATGGCACGGCTGTTGTTCCGGCCGGACATGAATATCCAGGCCCCGCCCAATCTCAGCCCGGGCGTGCTCGATCGCCTTGTCGCTGCGGGCATCAATGACTGGGGCGGGGTGTCGCCGGTGACGCCGGATCACGTCAATCCGGAAGCGCCATGGCCGCATCTGACTCGCCTCGCAGAGGCAACGGCGCAAAGCGGCAAGCGGTTGGTGGAGCGGTTGGCGGTCTACCCGGCCTATGCACAGCATCCCGCACGTTGGATCGAAGCGTCGTTGCGGACGGCGCTGCTGAATCGAGTTGACGGTAGCGGTCGGCCGCGCCGCGATGACTGGTGTCCGGGCGCCGCGTCCGAGCCGCCGGCACGCGACCTCGCGCTGTTAGCCGCGCCGGCAACGCCTGCGATCTGCACCAGTGCGATGACGTCGACGCTCGACAAAGCACAGGCAGGCCGGCGACTGGACGAGGCCGACATTGTTGCGTTGTTGGCTACCGAGGAGTCCGATTTCACCGCTGTTTGTTGCGCCGCTGACGAATTGCGCCGTGCAGTGAACGGCGATACGGTCAGCTACGTCGTGACGCGGAATATCAACTACACCAACATCTGTTACTTCAAGTGTCAGTTCTGCGCGTTCTCGAAAGGTAAACTGGCTGAGAATCTGCGCGGCCGGCCCTACGATCTTCCGCTTGACGAGATCGGTCGCCGCGCGCGCGAGGCCTGGCAGCGTGGCGCTACCGAGGTTTGCATGCAGGGCGGCATTCATCCGTCCTATACCGGCGCTGACTATTTGGCGATTTGCCGCGCGGTGAAGGATGCCGCGCCGCATATCCATGTTCATGCATTCTCGCCGCTGGAAGTCTTTCAGGGCGCCAAGACGCTAGGTGTTTCGGTCGATGAGTTCTTGCGGGAATTGAAGCGCGCTGGCCTAGGGACTTTGCCCGGCACCGCGGCGGAAATCCTCGACGATGAGGTGCGGGCGATCCTCTGTCCGGATAAGCTTAATACAGCGGAATGGCTCGATGTCATGCGCACCGCACATCGCGCCGGACTGCGTAGCACCGCCACCATCATGTTTGGCCATGTCGATCGTTACGAGCACTGGGCGAAGCATTTGTTGCGTATCCGCGACCTGCAAAGTGACACGGGCGGCTTTACTGAACTGGTGCCGTTGCCGTTCGTGCATATGGAAGCGCCGATCTATCTTAAGGGGCGCTCGCGCAAAGGGCCGACGTTTCGCGAGACGGTGCTGATGCACGCCGTCGGCCGGCTGGTGTTGCATACGTTGGTGCCGAACATCCAGACCTCGTGGGTCAAGCTTGGAGAGGCCGGCATTCGTGCCTGCCTGCAGGCCGGGGTTAACGATCTAGGCGGAACGCTGATGGACGAAACGATATCGCGTTCGGCCGGTGCGCAGCATGGTCATGAATTGGGGCCGCGCGAGATGGAAGCGGTGATCCGCGAGATGGGGCGCGTGCCGCGTCAACGCACCACGCTCTATGGCGCGGTAGCGGACGAGCGCTATCGCGCGTCATTCAATGCCGTCGCATTGCAGCCGACAACGACCGGCCTTGTGCCGTCCGACATGAGTTCGAAAACGCCGACGATGAACGATGTTGTCATTGCGGCGCATTGAGACGCCGACAAGCTGAACAGGAGGAGATGGTTTAACCGCTAAGCGCTGCTGGTGAGATGTTGCGCTTGACCACGTGACGCATGGCGAAACTCGAATGCAGACGTGCGACGCCAGGCATGCGGGACAGATGCTGTTTGTGGATGCGCTCGTAATCTTCCATATCCCGTGCTTGCACGTGAACGAGGTAGTCATCGTTTCCCGACATCAGGTAGCAAGACACGACGTCAGGACATCTGGTGATCTCTTTTTCGAACGCAGCGAGCGCTTCCTCGTTCTGACGATCGAGCGTGATATGGACTAACACCGTCATCATGAAGCCGAGCTCGGTCGCGTCGACGGTTGCTGAATAGCCTCGGATGATGCCGGACTTTTCCAGCTGTTGCAGGCGTCTGGCGCAGGCGGTCGGAGAAAGCCCGACACGTTCGGCAAGGATCACCTGACTGATCCGTGCGTCCTCCACCAACTCGCGCAGGATTTTGCGGTCGATAGCATCGATATTCGGCGTCATAACGTTGCCCCTGATGTCCGCGCAAGAATGCACTAATGTTTGCTGTGAATCTGCTATTTTTCTGCGTCATATAGCTTCTAGATAGCATTCTTTGAGGAAAATCACCCCCAGATAGCGATTATCTTGCTCCGACTTCATCGGCAAGGTGGATTCGGCGTGGCGGAGACAGCGGTGAGTGACGGGGCGCGATATGCCGGTGCGGTGCTGACAATCGATCTCGCCGCGGTGCGCAGGAATTATCGGTCGCTTCGAAGCCGGCTCGGCCCACGAGTGCGATGCGCAGCGGTGGTAAAGGCGGATGCTTACGGGCTGGGTGCTCGATACGTCGCCCCAGCGCTTCATGCCGAAGGCTGCAGGGATTTCTTCGTCGCACATCTGGAGGAGGGGTTAAGTCTGCGGCCCCATCTGCCGGCGGCCCCGATCTATGTGTTGAACGGCCTGCCGATTGGCGGCGGGGCCGAATGCATCAACGCGGGACTTGTTCCGGTATTGAACTCTGTTGCCCAGGCCGAGGCGTGGTCCCGCTGCGCGCGGGCTCTTGGCAGACGGCTCCCCGCGGTCATTCAAATCGATAGCGGCATGAACCGGCTTGGCATGACCGAGAGAGAACTCTCCCGCTGGGTCGCGGCCGGTTCGCAGTTCGCGGGTATCGACGTTCAATTTGTCATGAGCCACCTGGCCTGTGCGGACGCCCGGCTGCATGCCGCCAACGCCATGCAAATCGCGAAATTCCAACGCCTTGCGCAGAATTTTCCGGGTTCGCTGTTATCCCTGGCGAATTCCGCCGGGGTATTTCTCGGCGGTGACTTTCATTTCGACCTGGTTCGACCGGGCTCGGCGCTTTACGGCATCAATCCGCTGCCGGGGCAAGCGAACCCGATGCGCGCGGTCGTCCGTCTGAACGCGAGGGTCATTCAGATCCGCGATATCGATAAGGGCGCGCACGTCGGCTACGGCTGGGATTTTTGCGCCGAAGGTCCGCTGCGGTTGGCGACTCTCTCGATCGGTTATGCCGATGGTTTGCATCGCGTACTCGGCAAAAACGGCGCCGTCTATTGCGATGGCCGCGCCTTGCCGATCGTCGGACGTGTGTCGATGGATAGCATCACGATCGATATCAGCGAACTTCCGCGCGACCGTATTGTGCCAGGTTCTGAAGTCGAAGTGATCGGCGATCACCAGTCTGTCGACGATCTTGCGGAAGCAATGGGGACGATCGGTTACGAAGTGCTGACGAGTCTCGGTCGGCGCTTTGAACGAAATTATCTGGGCGCGACGGATGTGTCGTCGCCAGAATTTGCCGGAGAATTGCTGTCATGAAAGTGCTGGTCATGGGTGCCGGCGTCATCGGTGTGACGACATCCTATTATCTCGCCAGGGCGGGCTTCGAAGTCACGGTGATCGATCGCCAGGCGGGACCCGGTCGCGAAACCAGCTTCGCCAATGCCGGCGAGGTATCGCCCGGTTACGCTTCGCCGTGGGCTGGCCCCGGCGTTCCGGTGAAAGCGGTGCGGTGGATTCTCGATCGCTACGGCCCTCTGGTTGTGAGGCCGCAGGCCGACCCTGCAATGTGGCGCTGGCTTTTTCAGATGCTGCGCAATTGTACCGCGGCGCGCTATGCAGTGAACAAGTCGCGGATGGTTGGAATTGCCGAATACAGCCGCGATTGCCTGCGTGCATTGCGCGCCGACATCGGCATCGTCTACGACGAGCGCAGCCAGGGCACGCTGCAGCTCTTCCGCAAGCAGTCGCAACTCGATGGCATCGGCGGCGATGTCGATGTTTTGCGTCAATACGCGGTGCCGTTCCAGGTCCTTGACCGGGATGGCTGCATCCGGTTCGAGCCGGGCTTGGCGGCGGTGCGAGATTCCTTTGTCGGAGGTTTGCGTCTTCCCGAAGATGAAACGGGTGATTGCCAAATGTTTACCGAACGTCTGGAAGGCGTGGCGCGGCAGCTTGGCGTCAATTTCATTTACGAGACCACCCTCAGATCGATCGATACGAGCGGGGGGCGCGTTGTTCAGGTGACGACGGACCGGGGCGCATACGCGGCCGACAAATATGTTGTGGCGCTCGGCAGCTTTTCACCGCTGTTGCTGCGGCCACTCGGAGTCGACATTCCGGTCTATCCAGTCAAGGGCTACTCGATCACCGTGCCGATCGTCGATGAATCGTCTGCGCCGCAATCGACCGTGATGGACGAAACCTACAAGGTTGCGATCACGCGGCTGGGTAATCGTATTCGCGTTGGCGGTACGGCAGAAGTCGGCGACTATCGCGTGCGACTGAATCCATCGCGTCGGGCGCCGCTTGACCGGTCTTTGATGGATTTGTTCCCCAAGAGCGGCGACATGTCGCGTTCGACATTCTGGAGCGGCTTGCGGCCGATGACGCCAGATGGTCCGCCGATTATCGGCCACGCACGCTTCGATAATCTCTATTTGAACACCGGTCATGGCACGCTGGGCTGGACCATGGCGTGTGGCGCCGCGCGGGTTGTGTCGGACCAGATTGCCGGGGTGAAGCCGGAGGTCGATGCGACGGATCTGTCGATCCGTCGTTATCTATAGCCAACGTCGATCTACGCCCGAATATTTGGTTGTCCCATTTCGAAGGGGGCAGGATCGCACGCCGGCCGGCTGATTGCGCCGCGCGCCCCGCTTTGAGCGGTCTCCGCTTGATTGCGCATCGTCCGTTCACGATTCTGCTGCGCGATGTCGTTGCAATATAGGCCGAACTCGCCGGCATCTCGTCGAGACCGCCCGGTGGTCCCGCCCGCCTTAAGGGCGTTGGCGCATTCGCCAACGCCAAATCCCAATCCACCTCAGAGCTGCGAGCAGTATCGGCTGGTCGAGGCAGGCCGCCCGGGTTCATTGCTCTAATCTCGTCCCATCGCTCGCCGTGGGACGAGCAGGATTGTCATGATTTCCTGATTGGAATGAAATAGTTGGCGGGCCGCGTCTTCCGCGCCGCGAAATGAGCTGCTGGTCGATTGGCGACGGCGACGGGCTGTCGACGCTCCGCGAGGTCTGCAAAAATGACGGGAAGGCCACCATAAAAGCTATGGACTAATAATACTAACATACGTATGATAATAAGACTGATGCCAGCGGGCGGTTTCATGGGACCATAAGCCGATGAAGCTGCGCGTCAGCTGTTTTCGGAAGGAAGGTCGGAGGAACCCGTGCTCGAAGCCCAGTTGGAGTCCTATACGCAACTCAGGGAGGACATGTCACGCCGCGACCGTAGTCTGCGCGAGAAAGTCATGTCGCTCGAGGAGGCCGCGTCCTTTGTTCAGGACGGGATGAAGGTCGGAATCGGCGGTTCGACGATGTCGCGGACACCGATGGCGATGATCTGGGAGGTCATCCGGCAGCGCCGCAAGAACCTTTCGGTGTCACGCTGCATCATCTCGACCGATGGTGATCTGCTGTTCGGATCGGGTGCTTCGAATCACATCATCACCAGCTGGTTCGCGCAGGGCATCCTGTGGGGCCTGTCCAAGGTGATGCGTTACCACGTCGAAACCCAGGGCAAGCGCTTCGAAGAGTGGAGCCATATGGCGGTCGGCATGCGCTATCGTGCGGGTGGCATGGGCGTGCCGTTCCTGCCGACGCGGGCCATGCTCGGCTCGGACGTGATGACGCAGCGTCCCGAAGCCAAGCAGATCGACTGCCCCTACACCGGCGAAAAGCTGCTGCTGATACCTGCGCTCAACCCGGACGTTGCGCTGATTCACGTGCAGCGCTGCGATGCCTACGGCAACGCGCAGATGGATGGTCTCCAGTTCATGGATATCGATCTGGCTTTGGCGGCGAAGAGCGTCATCCTGACGACCGAGCGCATCGTCTCCAACGATCAGATTCGTCGCGCGCCTGACCACACCAAGATCCCGTTCTTCTGTGTCGATGCCGTGGTGGAAGTCCCTTACGGCTCCGCTCCGCATGAGTGCTACGGGCTCTATGAGCCGATGATGAAGCACATGGAAGCCTACGTCTCGCAGGTCAATTCGGATCCGATCAACGGCATGAAGGAGTATCTGGACAAGTACTTCTATTCGCCGAAGTCGTGGAACGAATACCTGTCGCTGATCGGCATGGAGGAACTGCTCGAAGCTAGCCAGAGGGGCCGGAGCATTTACAATGACTGAGGCACACAACTATACGGCCGCCGAAATTCTCGCGGTCCTTAGCGCGCGCCAATTGCGCGATGGACAGGTGGTTTTCGCCGGCATCGGCACGCCGCTTCTGGCGGCGACGCTGGCGCAGCGAACGCGGTGTCCGGCGCTCACGATTCTGTTCGAAGGTGGTGTCGTCGGCGCATTCGTCGAGCCGGGCAAACTGCCGCCGTCGACTAATGACCAGCGCTGCACCAAACGCGCCAACATGGTGCTCGGCAGCGCGGACGTGCTGTTGCTTTTGCAGCGCGGCTATGTCGACGTCGGCTTCATGGGCGGCGCGCAGATCGACCAGTTCGGCAATCTGAACTCGTCGTTCATCGGCGATCCGGCCAAGCCGAAGACACGACTGCCGGGGACCGGCGGCGGCAACGACATCTCGAGCCTGACCAACATGATCGTTGCAATGAAGCACGAGAAGCGGCGCTTCGTGGAGAAGGTTGATTTCATCACCAGTCCGGGCTTCATCCGCGGTGGCAACACCCGCGCTGAGTCAGGCTTGCCGACCGGTGGCATGTTCCGCGTCATCACCGAGCTCGCCGTGTTCGGTTTTGACGACAAGACCCGGCGCATGAAAGTATTGGCGCTCAATCCGGGTGTCTCCCGCGAGGAGGTACAGGACAATACCGGGTTCGAGCTGCACTTCGACGAGAAGATCGAGGTGACCGCGCCGCCGACCGAACACGAACTGCAAACCCTGAGGATGCTCGATCCCGAGCGCCTGTTCACTGCTTAACGACAATTTTCTGGAGGACGACAGAATGACGATTTTGACGAAAACGTTCGGGATCGCCGCGCGTAACTTCACCGCCTATCCGGAAATGCCGGATGCGCGTCAACTCGTCGACTACGGCGTGCGCGTTGAAGAACTCGGCTACGATTCGGTTTGGGTGTGGGACCACATGCTGCTCGGCGTCGAGCCGAACTTCCCAATCATCGATTCGCTGACGGTGCTGACCGCGATCGCGGCGCGCACCACGCGCATCAAGATGGGCACCGGCATCCTGGTGCTGCCGCTGCGCAACGCCGTGGCGCTCGCCAAGCAGCTGTCGAGCATGGATCAGCTCTCGCAGGGCCGTCTGGTGATGGGCATGGCGTCCGGCTGGTACAAGCGCGAATTCGACGCCATGGGCATTCCGTTCGATAAGCGCGGCAAGATCATGGACGAGAATCTCGAAGTCATGCGTCGCCTGTGGACAGAGCCGTCGGTCACCGGCGACTACATGAACCACAAGCTTTCGAAGGCCGTGATGTATCCGAAGCCGTTCCAGGAGCAGATCCCGCTGCTGATCGGTGGTTATGTCGATCGCGTGCTGAAGCGTGCGGCGGTCGAGGGTGACGGCTGGCTGACCTATTTCTATCGTGCGCAGGACTTCACCAAGTCGTGGAACAAGATCCGCACCTACGCCAAGGAAGCCGGCAAGGATCCGGACAAGCTGCTCAATGCGTCGCAGCTGCCGATTTGCGTCGGTCCGTCGAAGGCGGCCGTCCAAGACGATATGATGGACTGGCTGAACAAGGAATGGGACTTCCCCGAGCACAGCGATTGCAGCCGCGAAAGCGCCATCATGGGTTCGGTCGACGACTGCGTCGCCCAGCTCAAGGAACATCTTGACGCTGGCGTGCAGAAGATCATCTTCGTGCCGTACAAGTACCAGATGGATCAGGTCGAGACGATCGCTCGCGAGATCATTCCGCGCCTCAAGGCGCTGTAAGAATACCCTCTCTGGCCCGGCGCCCTCAGGCGCCGGGCTGCTTCGTTCAATTGCAACTCACGCGGAAACACGCCCATGACCGATCCCAACCGTCAAAAGATTATCGACAAGGTCGACGCCTCGCGCGACCACGCTATCAAGTTCCTGCAGGATATGGTGGCGATCCCCAGCGTCACGGGCGACGAAGCCGCCATCCAGAAGCACATGTCCGGTTACCTGCTGAAGGTTGGCCTCGATGTCGACATGTGGGAAACCGATTGGGAAGAGCTCAAGAAGCACCCGGGTTATCGTCCGGTCGCGCGCGGCTATGAAGGCCGTCCGAACATCGTGGCGACGCTGAAGGGCACCGGTGGCGGCCGTTCGCTGCTGCTCAACGGCCACACCGACGTGATTCCGGTCGGCAACGGCGAAGGCTGGAGTGACAATCCGTGGTCGGCGAAGATCGAAAACGGCCGCATCTATGGCCGTGGCTCCTGCGACATGAAGAGCGGCGTCGCCAGCCACGTGCTCGCCGTGCAGTACCTCAAGGAACTCGGCCTCACCCCCAAGGGTGACGTGATGATCAACATCGTCATCGACGAGGAAGTCAGCGGCCACGGCACGCTCGACACTGTGATGCGCGGCTACAAGGCCGACGCCGGCATTTCCGGCGAGACCAGTGACCTCGGCGTGCAGCCGGCCTGTATCGGCCGCATCTGGTTCCAGATCGACGTCGAAGGCAAGCCGGCCGGCATCCAGCAGCGTTACCTCGGCATCAGCGCCATCGATCTCGGCAACAAGATCGTCAAGGCGGTGCAGGAGCTGGAAGATCACCGCGTCGCTACCGTCAAGCATCCGCTCTATCCGAGCGCGATCGACTCGCTGCCGTGCATCATCGGCAGCTTCCAGGCCGGCAACTATCCGAGTGCGTTCCCGGCCAGCGCCGTGCTCAAGGGCAGCATCGGTACGGTGCCGAGCGAAGACCACGAGGCGGTCAAGCAGAGCCTGGTCAAGAAGATCGCCGAAGTCGCGGCGCAGGATCCGTGGATGAAGGATCATCCGCCGGTGGTGCGTTTCGTCGGTTACGATGCTGAAGCTTCGGAAATTCCGGTCAACCATCCGATCGTCGACATCGTCAGCCGGACCTACACTGAAGTGACCGGCAAGCAGCCGGTGATCAGCGGCCGTCAGGGCGCCGCCGATACCCGCTTCCTCAACAAGTATGCCGACACGCCGACGGTGATCTTCGGACCCGGCTCGACGGCGATCATGCATGCCAACGACGAATACGTTTCGATCGAAGACTACATGACCTCGATCAAGGTGATGGCGCTGAGCATCTACGACTGGTGCAATACGCCGAAGGCCAACTGATCGGGCTCGATAGGCTAGCGACGATCCGGGCCCCGCAATGCGGGGCCCGTTTGCTTTCCGGTCCAATTGCCTTCCCGCTGGAGTCGCCGCAAAACGGGGCGAGGGCGTGTACAGTCGACGTACTTGGTCTAAATCATGATACGGCGACGACGTAAAAGGCTTGTGTCGCAGCACGATCCGGCAGACATGCGTCTTGCCATTATACTAAAAATAGTATGATATAGGCGACCGTCACCATGCCGATCCGACGCGCCAGGACGAGCATGAGAACTTTGCAGGAGGACGCGTGAAACCCGTAAATTTTGACTACGCTCGTCCGGGGGATGTCAGCGCCGTTCTCGATCTGCTGAAGGACGACACGCGGCTGGTGAAGTTGATCGCGGGCGGGCAATCGCTGGGTCCGATGCTCAACATGCGCCTTGTCCAGCCTGATCTCGTGGTTGATCTCACTGGCGTTGCTGAGCTGAAGGGCGTCGACGACCGCAAGGACGAAATCGTGGTGGGTGCCTGCATCACGCACGCCGATATCGAGGACTACCGGGTGCCAGATGTGACGCACGATGCGCTACCGACCGTGGCGCGGGGCATCGCTTATCGCGCCGTCCGCAATCGCGGAACAATGGGCGGCAGTCTGACGCACGCCGACCCGTCAGCCGATTGGGTGTCGATGCTCTCGGCGATTGGCGCCAAGGTGACGCTACGTGGACCTTCGGGTAGCAGAACGCTGCCGGTTGAGGACTACATGATCGGCGCGCTGGAAGCCGACCTTGCCCACGGCGAAATGCTGGTTTCGATCTCGATACCGAAGCTCAGCGCCCGCGCGCGCTGGGGCTATTACAAGAGCTGCCGCAAGACCGGAGAATTTGCCCACGCGATCGGAGCGTTCGTGATCGATCCGGAGCGTCAGGTCAGCCGCGCCGTGTTTGGCGCGACCGAAAGCCGGCCGATCGTCGTCACCGACGCAAGGCAGCTTCTGGGTGACTTGAACAAGGAGCTCAGCAGCAGCGCCTTCGACGCGAAGGCTGCCGATGCGATGATCGAGGCCGCCGGAATGGTGGATGCGATCGATCGTAAAATCCACGTTGTTGCGCTCCGGCGCGCTATCGAGCAGGCTCACTAAAGATGAACAAGGTCGCGCTTATCGTAAATGGATCGCCAGCGACGGCTACTGTCGAGCCACGCACGCATCTCGCGGATTTTCTGCGCGAGACGCAAAATCTGACCGGAACGCACATCGGCTGCGAGCACGGTGTCTGCGGCGCCTGCACTCTGCTGATTGACGGCGTTCCAGCACGCTCCTGTATCACCTTTGCGGCGATGTGCGAGGGTGCTCATATCACCACGGTCGAAGGCCTCGATAACGACGAGATCGCCGCTGAGCTGCGCGCGGCCTTCAGCCGGGAACACGGACTCCAGTGCGGTTATTGCACGCCCGGCATGATCGTTTCGGCGCGTGACGTCGTCATGCGCATGGACAATCCGTCCGAGCACGACATTCGCGTGGCGATGAGCGGCAACCTCTGCCGGTGCACCGGATATGTCGGAATCGTTCGTGCCATCCAAAGTGTGGTTGCGGATCGGCGTTCACGCGGCATTGCAGCGATCCGCGATGGCGGGCGCAAGGAACTCGGTCCAGTTGGCTCAGGGCATGCTGCCGCGGCAATCGCTGTTGCCGGCACGCCAGCACGGACTCCCGACAAGAAGAAGTCGGCGGCAGCGGCTCCGGCTGCGTCTTCCGCAAAGTCCGATGCCGACTTCAAGCCGCAGACTTCATTTGTGCAGAGCTTCACTGTCGCGCATCCGGCCGATGTCGTCTGGGATTTCTTTGGCCGTGTCGGCGAAGTTGCGTCCTGCCTCCCCGGCGCCTCACTCAATGGCGAACCGGTCGACGGGCACGTTCAGGGCATGATCAAGGTCAAGGTTGGTCCGATCGCCGCCGACTTCCATGGCGTAGCCGATGTGACGCGCGATGAGGCGACGCGCAGCGGCACGATCATCGGCAGCGGCAAGGATGCCCGCAGCAATTCGGCGACCAAGGGTGTCATCAGCTACACCGTCAAACCTGGCGAGAATCCCGCCCAGACCCGGGTGGATGTCACGATCGGCTTCACTCTGACCGGCATGCTGGCGCAATTCAGCCGCTCCGGCCTGGTCCAGGACGTCGCCAATCGTCTGATCGGTGCTTTTGTGCAAAACCTTGAAGCCCGGTTGGCGCATCAGGGCGATGGAGCGCCGGCTCCTGCCGTCGCCGCTGAATTCGATGCGGGCTCTCTCATGACGTCGATGATCAAGGACAGAATCAAACAGTTATTTGCCAAGCTGTTTGGCCGGACCTGAGGCAAGGGTTAATCCGGCTTTTCAACAGCGAGAAGGAGACTAAGGAAAGCTCGCCTTATCAATAGGACTACTTTATATTGATGGAATGAATAAGCTTTCACTCAATTATGACCGCAGCCGCGTGCCACTTTATATTCAGGTGGCGTCAGTCATGCGGCAACGCATCGAGTCGGGGCGTTGGCGTGAGGGCGACAAGATTTCGACGATCGAGGCGCTGGAAACCGAATTCGGCGTTGCGCGGGTCACCATTCGTCAGGCCATCGAAATCCTGCGTGAGGAAGGGCTGCTTGATGCCCGTCAAGGGCGGGGCACCTTCGTCTCGGGCCGGCCGAAGGAAAAGCACTGGCTGAATCTCGCCAACGATTTCGACGAGGTTATCAGTTCGATCAAGAACAACATCATCCGCATCGTCCACATCGAAGAGGAAGCGCCGGCGCCGTTCCTCAGCGAGAACGAGGGCAAGCCGGCGGATGGCTATACTTTGCTGCGAAGTGTGCAGTATAGCGGCGATGAACCGTTCGCGATGGTCAACCTCTATCTTTCGCGGCGTCTGTTCCTGAGGGAGCGCAAACGCTTCACGCATCTGCCCGCTTTGCCGCGCATCGTTGAGATGGATGATGTCGTCATCCGCCATGCCTACCAGACAGTGACGATTGGTGTTGCCGATCCGGAAATCGCCGAACTCCTGAAGGTCGGTCTCGGCGAACCGACGGCCGATTGCAGGCTCGTGCTGGTCGACGATCATGATGTCGCGATCTATGCCGCCGACTTCCACTATCACCGCAACTGCTTTGCCCTGCGTCGCGATCTGCTCGAGCGCCCTAATGCTGCGCGTTCCGGCGTCGATCGCAAGAACCGAGCCGGCTGATCGAGGGCTGCGCGCGGCGTCATGGGTCGACGCCAGGCCATGTGACTGCAAACAAAACGGCTGACGTGCGGGAGCACGCCAGCCGTTTTTGCTGTGTCAGGTTTGAGATCAGGCGGTCGCGAGAACCTTTGCCGAATCCACGCCGACGATGTCGTGGTAGCGCGCCTTGTCGGTGGCGCCTTCGGTGTTGATCAGGAAGACGCGCGACGACGCATCGAGGCCGAGCGCCTTGCGGTCCTTCTCGCTGGCGAGCGCGCTGCAGAGGCCGGCAAGTCCCGCGCCGCCGCTTTCGCCGGCAACGATCGGCGAATCGTTTTGCTCCGGCCGGGCGAGTTGGCGCATGGCATTGGCAGCATCGCTTTCCGTCACGGTCATGAAGGCATCCGCCTTGCGGCTGAGAATGCGCCAGGCGACGAGCGAGGGTTCGTAGCATTCCAGCATCGCCATGATGGTCGATTGTCCATGGGCGATCTTGATCGGACGGCCTGCGAGCGCACTTTCATAGATGCACGCCGCGCGATCGGGTTCGACCACGATGAACTTCGGGCGATCCTTGCCGAACACGATATCGAAATAACCGGCGACGGCTGCGGCCAGCCCACCGACGCCTGCCTGGATGAACACGTGCGTCGGCGGTTGCGGCAACTCGCGCAGCGCTTCGTTCAACATCGCGGTGTAGCCCTGCATCACAAAGCCCGGGATACGCTCGTAACCCGGCCATGACGTATCGGAGACGACCATCCAGCCGTTCTCCTTGCAAATCCGTTCGGCTTCCGCGACCGAGTCGTCGTAAGTCCCCTGGATCCGGACCATTCGCGCGCCGAAGCGGGCGATAGCCGCGACGCGCTCGTCGGTGACGCCGGAGTGGACGAAGATGACGGCATTGGCGCCGACCATCTGTGCGCCGGCGGCGACCGAGCGCCCGTGATTGCCATCGGTCGCGCAGCCGACGGTCATGCCCTGCGCAATCCGGCGGACTTCATCCGAATGGATTTCGGCGATATCGACCTTGCGCCCCAACTGACGCTCGGCTTCCTCGAGCAGCAGCTTGATGACCGCATAAGAGCCGCCGAGTGCCTTGAAGCTGCCAAGGCCGAGACGGAAGCCTTCGTCCTTCATGTGCAGCGCAGCGAGGCCGAGCTTCTTGGCGAGACCGGGGAGGGCGCGCATGGGGGTAGGGCTATGGTTTTCGCGGTAGCTGAGAAACCGCTCCACCTCGCGAGCGGCATCGGTCGAAAGAGTTTCTGCGTCAACGGGATCGAGCGATTTGTGGTGATCAGGATGCGAATTCAGCACGAGCATTGAGTGACCCACATTTTGGCATTTGTGATTGGGGGGCGAACTGTCGGCACCGCTTTTCCGCCGACAGGAATAATGCCAAACATACTATTATTAGTAAGACAGATCAATAGATAGATTGACCGTTGGCGATTTTGCCGCGACACTGCCGCGGTCAGGCTGGCGTGGTCTGTCGGCTGGGCTCATGAGCCCTATCGAGCGGGAGATTTGTCGGCAGCTATTCGGTGCGCGGAGGGTGGCTCAGCATTGCGCCGACATGCGAGCTTGTTATGATCGGCAACAACTCAAAATAGAATCGGTAAAAATCAGTTTGTCCAAGCTCTCAAATGCTTACGATCGAAGCCGGGTCTCGCTCTATATCCAGGTCGCGTCGGTGTTGCGCGAGCGGATACTGTCCGGGCAGTGGGCTGTAGGCGAAAAGATATCGACGCTCGAAGAACTCGAGCGGGAATTTCAGGTTGCGCGCGTCACGGTGCGGCAGGCTGTCGAGGTGTTGCGCGAAGAAGGTTTGCTGCAGGCGCGTCAAGGGCGCGGAACCTTTGTTTCGGCGACGACGCAGGATCGGCACTGGGTCAAGCTCGCGACGAACTGGACCAGCCTGATCGATGCGCTGAAAGACAACGTTCCGCGAAAGCTCGCGGTCGAAAGCAAGGTGCCGCCGCCGCAACTCGAAGAGACGGATGGGCAGCTGGCGTCGAGTTATGTGCGGCTTCAGAGCGTCCAATATCGCAATCAGGATCCTTATTCGTCGGTCAACGTTTTGCTCGCACGGCACGTCTACGATCTGGCACCGGCGCGATTCAAATCCACTGCGGCGCTGGTGGCGATCGACGAGCTCAGCGAATTGACCCTTCGTGCGGCCCATCAGACGCTGACCATCGGCAGCGCTGATCCTGTACTGGCGGATGTCCTGAACGTCCCTATCGGTTCGCCCACTGTGAACGCGCATTGCGTGGTGGTCGACGATAGCGGCGTCGCGATCTATGTCGGCGACATCATCTACCGAAGCGACAGCATTAAGTTGCAGGTGAATTTGCTGGATGCGTCCAATGCCGCGAAGACACCGACCGGCCCGACGCTGTCGGCTCAGAAAATCCGAGCACCTGCACCGGCGAAGCAGAAAGTCAGGTAGACCAGGCGGGCGACTTGCATCGCGAGCTGTCCGCTCGCGCGTCCGGAGCGAGTTCTTCACAGGCTCTGTCGCGTTGCCGTGCAAGTCTGGGGCTCCCTTGGCGCGTCATCCCAATGAAATTGCAACGCATATGGCCCATGCAAAGCAGGCATTTCGGCTAAGAAAGGTATTGTCTTTCTAATAATAGTATCTTACTATCGTGCTATGAGTGGTGGCGTCCCTTGAACACGCTAACCCTCGGAGATGCACGATGACGATCAAGGTCAATTTAAACGCCGATATGGCGGAAGGTTTCGGTGCCTACGATATCGGCGACGATGCCGGAATCCTGAAGATCATCGGATCGGCCAACATCGCCTGCGGTTTTCATGCCGGAGATCCGCTCACGATGCGGCGGGTGGTAAGCGCGGCCAAGCGCGAAGGTGTCACGGTCGGCGCGCATCCCGGATTCAACGACCTTTGGGGCTTCGGCCGCCGTCGCATCGATATGCGTCCCGACGATCTCGAATACATGGTGGCCTACCAGATCGGCGCATTGCAGGCGATGGCGGCATACTCCAATGTCAAGGTGACGCACCTCAAGCCGCATGGCGCGCTGAACAATATGGCGGCCGAGAACCGCGACTATGCGCTGGCAATCGGTCGCGCCATCAAGAGCGTCGATCGCGACATTATCTATCTGGCGCTGGCCGGTTCCGAAATGGAAAAGGCCGGTCGCGAACTCGGCCTGCGCGTGGCGCTGGAAGGTTTCTGCGATCGTCAATATGAGGACGACGGCAATCTGACGTCGCGCAAGATTCCGGGGTCGGTCATCAAGGATCCCGCCGAAGCGGCCCGCCGCGTCGTGCGTATGGTGGTAGACAACACCATCATCTCGCGAAATGGCAAAACCATTCCCTGCAAGCTGCACTCGTTGTGTGTTCACGGCGATGAGCCGACGGCAGTCGCGCTGGCGCGATCGGTCCGCGAGGCGCTCGAAGCCGCTGGCGTGCAACTGGTGCCCTTAACCGACATTCAACTCGATTAGCGAATTTGACAGAAAGGGTAAGACAGATGAGCGGCAAGCCAAGCGTTGCAATCCTCGGTGGAACCGGCGATCTCGGGTCCGGGCTGGCCAAGCGCTGGCTGGCGGCCGGCTATGACGTGACCATCGGTTCGCGTTCCGCGGAGAAGGCTCAGGCCTTCGCCAAGGAGCTTGGCGCTGGCGCGCGCGGCGACGACAATGTCGGTGCGGCGAAGGCGGCCGATATCGTTGTGGTCGCGGTGCCGTTCTCCAATCATGAAGCGACCTTGCTCGAAGTGAAAGATGCCGTGCAGGGCAAGATCGTCGTCGATGCCGCGGTGCCGCTGGTCCCGCCGAAGGTTTCGACGGTGCAGCTGCCGGCTGAAGGGTCGGCTGCGCAGATCGCGCAAAATCTTCTCGGCGATGGCGTCCGCGTCGTATCGGCCTTCCACAATGTTGGCGCCACCAAGCTCCACTCGGGTGGGCGTGCGGACTGCGACATTCTGGTCTTCGGTAACGACAAGGAGTCGCGTGATCTGGTTGTCGCCATGGCCAATGAAGTCGGAAACTGTGGTATTGATGGCGGCGTGCTTGCGAACTCGGCGGCGGCTGAAGCGCTCACCTCGGTGTTGATCGGTATCAATCGCCGCTACAAGGTTCCCGGTGCCGGTATCCGCATCACGGGCCTGACGGCGGACTCACAAAAGTAAGCTGTCCAATGGTCAAAAGCGTCACATATTTTGCCGTGCCGGATCTGCCGCTCATTGAGCCCGGTGACGATCTGGCCGGCAAGATTGTCGACGCCTTGACCCGGTGCGAGTTGCCGCTGGTTGCGGGCGATATCGTCGTTGTCGCCCAGAAGGTCGTATCGAAGGCGGAGAACCGCTATGTCGATCTCGACAACGTCGTCCCTTCGGAGCGTGCGCTGCAGCTCGCTCCGATTGTCGGCAAGGAGCCGCGCTATCTCGAAGTGATCCTGTCGGAGTCGGATGAAATCATCCGGCACCGGCCTGGTATCGTCATCACTGCGCACCGCCTCGGTTTCGTGATGGCGAATGCGGGGATCGATGAATCCAATATCGAGCATCCTGAAGGCCGCGCCCGCGTCTTGCTGCTTCCCGTCAATCCGGACGGCTCGGCGGCGGATCTGAAATCCAAACTGGATGCGGCGTTTGGCGTCAATGTCGGCGTTATCATCAATGATAGCTTCGGCAGGCCGTGGCGCAACGGCGTGGTTGGCGTTGCGCTCGGTGCCGCAGGCGTGCCGTCGCTGATCGACATGATTGGCGCGCCGGATATGTTCGGCCGCGCGATGCGCGTGACCGAAATCTCTGTCGCCGATGAAATTGCCTCCGGGGCATCATTGCTGATGGGGCAGGCCGCCGAAGGTTTGCCCGTCGTCGTGGTGCGCGGTGCATCGTTCGAGGCGCCGATCCGTCCAGCGGCCGATCTCGTGCGGCCGCGCGAGCGGGACATGTTCCGATGAGTACGGCAGCGAACAATCTCGGGCCAACGTCATCAGTCGTCGCGCTTTGCGGTGGCGTCGGCGGCGCCAAGCTTGCCTTGGGGCTTAATCGGCTGATCGGTGATCGTCTGACTGTTGTCGTCAATACCGGCGACGACTTCGAGCACCTCGGTCTGCACATTTCGCCGGACATCGACACCGTGATGTATACGCTATCCGGCTTGAGTGACCTTGAGCGCGGTTGGGGGCGAGCCGACGAGACGTGGAATTTCATGGCATCGCTGGAGCAGCTTGGCGGCGCGGCCTGGTTTCGGCTGGGCGACCGCGATCTGGCGATGCATATCGAGCGGACGCGCGCGATGCGCGGCGGCGCATCGCTGACAGACTTCACGTCGTCGATGGCGCGCAAGTTGGGTATTTCCGCAACGATCCTGCCGATGTCCGACCATCGCGTCGAAACCGTCGTGGATACCGATGACGGGCAACTGCCGTTCCAGGAATATTTCGTCCGGCTGCAATGCAAGCCGGTTCTGAAACATCTGACGTTCCGGAATGCCGCAAGTGCGGTCGCGACACCCGCAGTACTGCAAAGTTTGCGCGATCCGGATCTGGCGGCAGTGATCGTTTGCCCGTCCAATCCTTATCTCAGTATCGATCCCATTCTGGCGGTTCCGGGCATACGGGATGCCTTGGATAAAATCGCTGCTCCGATCATTGCGGTGTCGCCGCTGATTGCCGGGCAAGCCGTGAAGGGGCCGACGGCAAAGATCATGGCGGAGCTCGGTGTGCCGGCAGACTCAATCTCGATCGCGCGGCATTATCCGTTCTTGAGCGGCCTCGTGCTCGATGAGGCCGACCGCAAGGATGCGGGCAAAATCGATCTTCCGACTCACGTCACGCAGACCCTCATGAAAAGCGTCGACGATCGTGATCGCCTCGCCGCCGCATGCTTGGAGTTCGCGTCTGCGCTGGCTACGAAGGAATGAAGGATGGCCGCCATGGATCGATTTAACATTGCCGGTGCAGGTCATATCTGGGCCGTTGTCCCGGTGAAGAAATTCAGCCTCGCCAAGCAGCGGCTGTCGCCGATGCTGTCCGAGCAGGAGCGTTCCAAGCTGGTGCGCACTATGCTGGCCGATGTGCTCGGTGCGTTGCGTGCGGCGCGCGGACTGTCCGGTATCGTTGTCGTCACCTCCGATGCGCAGGCCGCCAAGATGGCGGCGCTGTTCGATGCACAGGTTATCCCCGAGGATAACGCAACCAACCTCAATGGCGCCGTGCAGTGCGGTCTGGACGAACTTGTGAAAATCGGCGCGGGCGCGCTGGTGGTGCCGGCGGACATTCCCTTCGCCACGGCCGACGACTACGCCGAGATTATCGATGCGCTGAAGCGCTATCCCGTGGTGCTGGCGTCGGCGATCTCTGATGGCGGCACCAACGCGCTGGCGATGCGCGCCGCGGATCTGGTTGCACCGTGTTTTGGCGAGGACAGCTTTGCTCGACACCGCATGTCGGCGCGCGCCAAGGGATTGCAGGTCGGCATCGTGCAGTCGGAAGGTCTCGGGCGCGATATCGACAACGTCGACGACATCATTGCGTCGCGCAGGGTCAAGCGCCGCTCGTCGACATCGGCATTCTTCGAAGAAATCGAGCTGATCACGCGGATTGGCCTCGATGCGCTGCCTGTTGCTGCGAGGTACATCTGACATGAAATCGACGTCGTTCTTATCGGATATCTCGCCTGACTGCAGACTCTCGCGCGCCGAAGCTGTTGCGCTGAAGGATCTGGATGATCTCGGTCCGCTGCTCCAGGCCGCGGCCGCGCGTCGCGATTTCGCCCACGGCCGGCGCGTGTCCTATTCGCGCAAGGTTTTCATTCCGCTCACCCAGCTTTGTCGCGACGTGTGCCACTATTGCACGTTCGCGCAGGCGCCGCGCAATAACGCACAGCCGTTCCTGTCGATCGAGCAGATGGTGGAAATCGCCGCCGCGGGCAAGAAGGCGGGCTGCAAGGAAGCGTTGTTCACGCTAGGTGACAAGCCGGAATTGCGCTACCGCGTCGCTCGCGAAGCGTTGGAGAAGCTCGGCCACGCCACCACGCTGTCCTATCTTGCCGAAGCCGCCAAGGTGGTGTTTCGCGAAACCGGACTGCTGCCGCATATCAATCCCGGCTTGATGACCGAGGCGGATATCGATGAATTGCGTAAGGTTTCGGTGTCGCAAGGCATCATGCTGGAAAGCGTGTCCGATCGGTTGACGCTGAAGGGGGCTGCGCATCATGGCTCGCCGGACAAGATTCCGGCCGCGCGGATCGCCACCATGCGCTGGGCCGGCGAACGCGCCGTACCCTTCACTTCGGGGATTCTGATCGGCATCGGCGAGACGCGCGAGGAGCGCATCGACTCGTTGCTGGCGCTGCGCGATCTCAACGACAGTTACGGTCATCTGCAGGAAGTCATCATCCAGAACTTCCGGCCGAAGCCCGGCACGCGGATGGAAAACGTGCCGCCGCCGGATATCGACGATCATCTCTGGACCATTGCGGTTGCTCGCCTGCTGTTCGAGCCGCAGATGAATATTCAGGCGCCGCCGAATCTGAATCCCGGTGCGTTGGGCCGGCTCGTTGCCGCGGGCATCAACGACTGGGGTGGGGTGTCGCCGGTGACGCCGGATCACGTCAATCCGGAAGCTCCGTGGCCGCATCTGCGGCTGCTCGAGGCCGCGACCAAGGCGGCAGGCAAGGAACTTGTCGAGCGGCTGGCGATCTATCCGGCCTATGCGCGCGAGTCGTCGCGTTGGGTCGATGCCTCGCTGCGTACCGCGGTGCTCAACCACATTGATGGCGAGGGCGCACCGCGCGTCGACGATTGGAGCCCCGGTCACGTCGGCCAGCTTCCGGCGCGCGAACTGGAGTGGATGGGTCGGGCGCCGTCGGTGACTCCATCGGAGAGCGTTGCTCCGGTTCTGGACAAGGCGCAGCGCGGCGAGCGCCTCAACGAAGGCGAGATCGTTACCTTGTTCCGGGCGCGCAGCGATGACTTCGCCGCGATCTGCCGTACGGCCGACAATCTGCGCCGCGAGGTCAATGGCGACGTCCTTAGCTACGTTGTCACGCGCAACATCAACTACACCAACATCTGTTCGTTCAAATGTCAGTTCTGCGCCTTCTCCAAGGGCAAGATGAGCGAGAACCTGCGCGGGCGTCCCTACGATCTCGAGATGTCCGAGGTCGCCGGCCGCGTGGTCGAAGCGTGGGATCGCGGCGCATCGGAAGTCTGCATGCAGGGCGGCATCCATCCGTCCTACACCGGCGCCAAGTATCTCGAGATTTGCCGGACGGTGAAGAATGCCGTGCCGAAGATGCACATGCACGCATTCTCGCCGCTGGAAATCTTTCAGGGCGCGCAGACGCTCGGAAAACCGGTGCGCGAGTTTCTGCAGGAGTTGAAGGCCGCCGGCTTGGGCACGCTGCCCGGTACGGCTGCGGAAATCCTCGACGACGAAGTTCGCGCCATTCTATGCGCGGACAAGATCCGCACGCAGCAGTGGCTCGACGTGATGCGCACCGCGCATGAAGTCGGTTTCCGCTCGACGGCGACGATCATGTTCGGTCATATCGAGCGTTACGAGCACTGGGCGCGGCATCTGCTGCGCATCCGCGATCTGCAGGCGGAGACCGGTGGCTTCACCGAATTCGTGCCGCTGCCGTTCGTGCATATGGAGGCGCCGATCTACCTCAAGGGACGTGCGCGGCCGGGACCGACTTTCCGCGAGGCGATTCTGATGCATGCCGTGGCGCGCCTCGTGCTGCATCCGCACATCACCAACATTCAGGCCTCCTGGGTCAAACTTGGTCCCGAGGGAATCCGCCGCTGCTTGTCGGCTGGCGTCAATGATCTCGGCGGCACCTTGATGGACGAAAGCATCTCGCGCTCGGCCGGCGCTTCCTACGGTCAGGAAATGACGCCGCAGGAGATGGAAGAGATCATTGTCTCGGCCAATCGCGTCCCCCGCCAGCGCACGACGCTCTATCGCGATGCCGATGAGGGCTTACGTCGCAGGTCGTTTGACGCCGCGGCAGCCCGTATGGCCAGCCAAAGCCTTGAAAAGCCGGAGCTTATCGCCGGCGCACCATAGTTTGTGAGAGTACTGACATCGGATTTATCTGATGTTAGTACTCACCCAAATTGGTGTGAAGCGAGGTTCAATCAAATGTCGTTCGTTATCAGCCCCGAAGTCGTTGACCAGGGACAGCGGGGCCGGGCCGTAGCCCATGTGCGTGAACTCGGCATCAAGTTGCCGACGTTCGCGGATCTCGCGCGTCCTACCGAGCCACCTGCCGCTGTCGCCAAGAAATTGGCTGCGGTCGCACCCGATGAGCCGCGGGCGGAAAACCTCTGGCGCATGCATTGGTACAACGCCAAGGATCGCCGGGAAAAGGTTTCGACCCCAGGTTATATCGTGTTGACCGAAGAGGTCACCGGGGTCAAGGCGCCGATCCTCGTGCTGCTCGGCCGCCGTTTTCCGATGATCAGCGCCCACAAGGTGTTGCCGGCTTATTCCGGCCTCATCACGCAACTGGTGACCGGCCGCTTCGACCCGACCCGCCAGAAGGCGGTGTGGCCGTCGACCGGAAATTACTGCCGCGGCGGCGTTTCGGTCTCGCGCATTCTCGGTTGCCGCGGCGTTGCCGTGCTGCCGGCCGGTATGAGCCGTGAGCGCTTCGATTGGCTAGAGCAGTGGGTGACGCAGCCGGAAGACATCATCCGGACGCCGGGCACCGAAAGCAACGTCAAGGAAATCTACGACAAGTGCGCGGAGCTGAGCCGCGATCCCGACAACGTTATTCTCAACCAGTTTTCGGCGTTCTCGAATTATCTGGTGCACTACGTGTGCACGGGACTTGCTGCCGAACAGGTGTTCGAAGCCTTCAAGGCGGATCGCAATATGCGGCTGGCGGCGTTCGTCTCCGCCACCGGCTCGGCGGGCACCATCGCGGCGGGCGATTACCTCAAGCAGCGTTGGGGGACCAAGATCGCTGCCGTCGAAGCGCTTGAGTGTCCGACCATGCTGGAGAACGGCTTCGGCGAGCACAACATTCAGGGCATCGGCGACAAGCATATTCCGCTGATTCACAACGTGATGAACACCGACATGGTGATCGCCGTTTCGGATCAGGTCAGCGATCGCCTCAACCTGTTGTTCGGCTCCGAAGTCGGGCAGAAGTTCCTGCGCAGCAGGCGTAACCTTGATGGCGATTTTGTCGGCAGCTTTGCCGATGTCGGAATTTCCGGCTTCGCCAACATCGCGGCTGCCATCAAACTCGCGAAGCATTCCAGGCTCGGCGCCGACGATGTCGTCGTCACCGTGGCGACGGATTGTGCGTCGCTTTACGATAGCGAGCGTGAGAATTATCGCGCAAAGTATTATCCGCAGGGATTTGACGAGATCAACGCTGGTGAGATTTTCAGTTCGTGCCTGTCGTCGCTGGCGACCGACAACGTATTGGAATTGACCGATGCGGATCGGCGCCGGATCTTCAATCTTGGCTATTATACCTGGGTCGAACAGCAAGGCGTCAGCGTTCAGGATTTCGAATCCCGACGCGATCAATCGTTCTGGCGTGGGATCGCTGAAAGCGCGCCCGCGTGGGATACACTGATCACGCAATTCAATGAAGAAGTGCAGAGCCGTTGATACGAAAAGGAGACAGGGATCGTTTATCCCTGTCTCCTTATAGCTCGGCAAAAGCCGGCGCTGTTCTGATGAATTGTTAGGCGACTGCACAGTCGCCAACGTGGAAGCGGCGAAGCGCCGCTGTTCGGAATGTGCGGCAGTTGGCCGCTTCCCCCAAAGCTCTCCGGCCTCATCGCCGCCGGTTTCAACTCAAATGTCTGATGTGACGAGGTTTTGCTCGATCCGAAGGCGGCAGATAACCTACCGTTACGCGCCCAAATAAGCGGCAGAGCTACGGAATCCGGTGAAATACCGCTTTTTTTGCTGGTGTTCCGATTCAGATCAGGCTTGACGGCTCAATCTGCATTGATATTAATATACCAAAAATAGTACGACAATATCTTCGCAGCAATCAATGATAAGGTTCGGCACGTCCCTTGCTTTCGCATGGGGCGCTGATGGTCTGGCCGAAATGGAGGAGAGAAGAAAATGACTGATAAGAAGAAATTTCTGACGGTATTTGCGGCGGCAGCAATGTTGTCCGCAAGCTTTGCGACACAAGGTTTCGCGCAGACGATCAAGATCGGTGTGAACGAACCGCTCACCGGCCCGTTCGCCGCGTCGGGCACTTATGTTGTGAATGGCGCCAAGATCGCTGCCGACGAGATCAATGCAAAGGGCGGTGTCCTCGGCAAGAAGATCGAGTTGGTGATCGAGGATAACAAGAGCAACCCGACGGAAGCTGCGGCAGTCGCGGAAAAACTGATCACCAACGACAAGGTCCCGGTGATCATGGGTGCATGGGGTTCGAGCTTGACGCTTGCTGTTATGCCGAAGCTGCTCGAGTACAAGGTTCCGATGATCGTCGAGACGTCGTCGTCCGGCAAGATCACGACGTCGGGCAATCCGTTTATCTTCCGCATCTCGCCGCCCTCATCGGTTGAGGCGCATGCGTTCAAGGACATCCTGCCGAAGCTGCACATCAAGAAAGCTGACTTCCTGGTCATCAATAACGACTGGGGTCGCGGCGCTGCCGAGGACTTCGGGAAGGTTCTGAAGGCCAATGGCGTGCAGGTCGGCTACGTCGAGACGATGGACCAGGCCGCCCAGGACATGAGCGCGCAGCTGTCCAAGATGAAGTCGTCCGATGCGGACACGATCATGGTGACGACTGCGGTTGAGCAGCTCACGCTGGTTCTGAAGCAGGCTGCGGCTCTCGGCATCAAGAAGCAGATCGTGACGACCGGTGGTTCGCAGAATCCCGATCAGTTGATCGATCAGGCTGGTGCGGCGGCGAACGGCACCTACCACCTCACGACGTTTGCGCCGTGGTTCCCGGACAACACGCCGGATCCGAAGGCGACGAATTACTTCCTGGGTGAGTGGAAGAAGCGCGGCTTCAACTTCGCTGGCGCCACCGAAAGCTTCCGTGGCTACGATGGCATTCGCACCATCGTCGCCGGCATCGAGAAGGCGGGCAAGGCTGAGCCTGCTGCAATCGCTGCTGCAATGTGGGATGTCAATTTCACGGGCTTGAACGGCAAGATCAAGTTCGAGAAGCAGGGACCTGCCGGCAAGGAGAGCGGGCAGAGCATTCCGAATGTCTATCTGATCAAGATTGAGAATGGGAAGATCGAGCTTCCCAAGCTTTAAAACAGGCGCGCGGGTGTCGTCAGTTGGCGATGCCCGCGCGTTTTCACGTTCCTCTGGAACAGTTCTGACCAAGGGCTAAGTGTGCTCGCATGACTGAGTTTCTTCAGCATATCGTCAACATGCTCATCCTGGGGAGCACATACGCGTTGCTCGGGATCGGATTGACCCTCATCTTCGGAATCATGCGTGTCGTGAACTTCGCCCATGGTGAACTTTACGCATTCGGCGCGTACTTCGTTTATTTTGTTTCGATCCTCCTCGGTCTCAATTTCTTCCTGTCGATTCTGGTTGCGATTGTCGCCGGCTGTCTGCTCGGAGCATTGATCGAGGTCGTCTTGTTGCGCCCGATGCGTGGCGCCGACATCGACACCACGATGCTGATCATGATCGGTGCGATGATCGTGATGCAGAACGGCGAACAGTATATCTGGGGTGGCGTCGCCAAGTCGGTCAACACGCCATTTCCGCAGGCTCCGCTGGTGATCGGATCGGTCTCTGTCTCGTGGCTCAGCGTGTTCGTGTTCTTCGCGTCATTGGCGCTGATCGCTGCGTCTTATCTTCTGATCAATCGCACCAAGCTCGGTAAGGCGATGCGAGCGACCTTCCAGGATCGCGATACGGCGTCGCTGATGGGCGTCAACATTCAGATGATCTACATGGCGACGTTCGCACTGGGTTCGTCGCTCGCGGCTGCAGCCGGCGCTTTGCTCGGCCCGGTCTATGTCATCTCGCCCCAAATGGGAAACATCGCTTCGCTGAAGGCGTTCGCGATCGTCATTCTCGGCGGTTTGGGCAGCATCGGCGGCGCAACGATCGGCGGCTTCATGCTGGCTTTCGCGGAGGAGATCGGCGCTGGCTACATCTCGTCCGGTTACCGTGATGCGATGGGCTTCCTTATCATTATCGCGGTCTTGTTGTTCAAGCCGACCGGTCTCTTTGCGCGTGCGGAGCGAATTGGATGAAACGCTATCTCCCCTGGATCGCTCTTATTGCGGCGGCCTCGATTCCGTTGTGGCTGCATGATCCCTACATCCTGAATGCTTTCATCACGACGGGCATCTTCATTATCGCCGCGATGAGCCTCAACCTGCTGCTGGGTTATACCGGTCAGCTTAATCTCGGCCAGGTCGCCTTCTTCGGCATCGGTGCCTACACCAGCGCGCTGGTGTCGCTCGGCTTTGATGTCGAACTGATCGGCGGCATTCGTGTGGTGCATGAGCCATGGCCGGTCTGGACTGGTCTCTTGATCGGCATCGTCGTGTCGGCCTTCTGCGGGTACATCGTCGGTAAGCTGTCGTTCCGGGTGCGCGGCGCTTACTTCGTCATCGTGACGATCAGCTTCGCCGAAGTGGTGCGACTGGTCGCGTTGAACTGGGTCGAACTGACCCAGGGTCCGCTGGCGTTGACCTCGATCCCGCCGGTGACCCTCGGTCTGCCCGGACTCGGCTACTACGACTTCTTCAGCAAGCAGTCGTATTTCTATCTGGTGCTCGGCGTGCTGGCGATTTCCTACATCATCATCAGCCGCCTGGTGAACTCGCGCACCGGCCGCGCCATGGTGGCGCTCAAGGAAAACGAATCCCTGGCGGTGTCGGTCGGCATCGATGTCACCAGCTATCTCGTGCTTGCCGCCGTCGTCTCGGCCGGAATCGCGGGCGCCGCCGGTGGTCTCTATGCGCACTATCTGAAGATCATCGATCCTGACGTGTTCCTGTTCCTCTACACCGTCACCATGGTGATCATGGTGGTGACTGGCGGCAAAGGCACGCTGGCTGGTCCGGTGGTCGGCGGATTGATCTTCGGCTTCATTCCGGTTTTCAGTCGCTCGTTCGTCGGTCCCGAACTGCAATGGATCATCTACGGCGTCTTCATGATCGTTATCGTGTTCGTGCTGCCTGAAGGCATCGTGCCGGCCATCGAAAAGTGGTTCGCCAGCAAGGATAAGTCGCGCATGCCGGAATCCACTCAAGCTCAGGTACAGGATGCATCATGAGCGTTGCCAGCGTAGCCAAAGCGCAACCCGCGCTCTCCATCGAGCATGTGGCAGTTCACTTCGGCGGACTGATCGCCATCTCGGATATGACATTCACCGTCAATGAAGGTGAAGTCGTCAGTCTGATCGGCCCCAACGGCGCCGGCAAGACGACCGCGTTCAACATCGTCACGGGCTTCCTGCGTCCGACCAAGGGCACCGTTCACTATCGTGGCGCGCCGCTGACGGATCTGAAGCCCCACGAGGTTGCGTCGCGTGGTCTGGTCCGCACCTTTCAGCGCACCAGCGTGTTCCAGTCGGTCAACGTGTTCGAGAACGTGATGATCGGCCTGCATCGCCGCGGTCGCTCGCGATTGTGGGATACGTTGCTGGCGCTGCCGCGGGAGAAAGCCTCGGAACGCGAATTGCGGACGCGTGCGTCGGAGATTCTCGCCATGGTCGGCATCGAGCATCGCGCCCGCGATCTCGCCGGTTCGCTCGCCTATGGCGACCAGCGGTTGCTCGGTGTGGCGATGGCGCTTGCCGCCGACCCGTCGATGCTACTGCTCGATGAACCAGTGTCGGGCATGAACGCGACGGAAACTGCGCGTTTCATGGAACTGCTCGCGCGTCTGCGGGGCCTCGGCATGACCATTCTGCTCGTCGAGCACGACATGCCGATGGTGATGGGCGTGTCCGACCGCATCGTCGTTCTGAACTACGGTCGGATCATTGCCGAAGGCCCGCCGGCGGCCATCCAGGGCAATCCCGAAGTCATCCGCGCCTATCTCGGTGAAGGAGTGAAGAAGCGTGCTAGAGGTTCGTGATCTCGTTTGCCGCTACGGCAAGGTTGAGGCGCTCAAGGGCATTTCGTTGTCCGTGAAGCAGGGGCAGTTCGTGGCGCTGATCGGCGCCAACGGCGCCGGAAAGAGCACGACGTTGCGCGCCATCTCGGGCGTGCTGTCGTCGGCAGCCGGTCAGCTCAGTTTTGAAGGGCAGGACATCACGCGCTGCTCGGCGCGTGAGATCATCGGGCGCGGCATAGCGCACTGTCCCGAAGGACGGCGCGTGTTCCCCGACATGACGGTCGATGAGAATCTCGATATGGGCGCTTACTTGCGCCCGGATCGCGCGGGTATCGAACAGGATCGCGAACGCGTGTTCGGAATGTTTCCACGTCTGGCCGAGCGGCGTCAGCAGGTGGCGGGAACGCTGTCCGGCGGCGAGCAGCAGATGCTGGCGATCAGCCGTTCGATCATGTCGCGGCCGAAGCTGATGATGTTCGATGAGCCGTCGCTCGGTCTCGCGCCGAACATCGTCGAGCAGGTGTTCGATATCATCGACAACATCCGCAAGTCGGGCACGACGGTGCTGATGGTCGAACAGAACGCTTATTCGGCGCTCGAGATGTGCGATTACGCTTACTTGATCGAGGCGGGCGTCATCGTGCTCTCCGGCACCGGCGAAGAGCTGATCGACAACAAGCACATCCGTGATGCCTATCTGGGCGGTTCGGGGCACTAGGCTGCGCGCCGAAACGCTAGCGCGTTTCGCTGCATCATTGTGGTGTTGATAGTGAAGTCCGGATCGGCGCGATCCGGACTTCATCGTTTCTGACATCGACGAAGTCCCATCGTCGCCGAAGAACGATGGTTACTTCCGCCACCAGATCTGATTCACGATCGATGCAAGGTTGTGCGACGCGCGGTCCGGCGACATTTGCCGTCCACCGATGTGGAAACTCTCAAAAGCCCTTGTCGTGGCTTGACTCGCTAATGATACTAACTTACCAATAATAGTAAGATTTGCCGGCGGGCCGGAGGATTTATGAAGATCGGGATATCGCGAGAGATCGACGGACTGGAGCCGCGTGTTGCGGCGACGCCGGACACGGTGAAGAAGTTTCGGGCGCTG
>MKVX01000006.1 GCA_001899255.1 Rhizobiales bacterium 62-47 | reverse complement strand
GCGCGGTTTGGAGAGCGGGGATAAGTTGTCATGTAGATGAACGGATTTTTGGTGTGGGGTGTGGCGCGCGCGGCTCCGTCATCCTGAGGTGCGCACCGCGTTTGCGGCGAGCCTCGAAGGATGGTGTTTGGCAAAGACTGCATTACGCATCTTCATCCTTCGAGGCTCGCAAGCGCTCGCACCTCAGGATGACGGCGTTGGTGTTGTCGATTGAAGCCATGGCTTAGGGCAATCAACCCCAATATCCATCGTCATTGCGAAGAGGGACAGCGACGAAGCAATCCAGTCTTCTCGCGTGATTGGACTACTTAGCGGTCCTGGGCTAGGACCGCGCGAAGCGTCGCTCCGAGCTCGCGAGAACGAGAGAGCGCCGCGGCTCAGTAGTCCTTGAGCAGGCGCTCGATGTAATCGAGTTCGATCTGCGGCCGCGCCGGATCGGCGAGACGCCGGCGCAGTTCCTCAAGAATGCGGCGCACCCGCTGCACGTCGATCTCGCCGGGAATTTTCACCGTCAGGTCGTCGCCGAGTTCGCGGCCATGCAACGGCCGGCCCAGCGGATCGGTCTGGTTGCCGCCGCTCTGCTGACGGCCCGGACGATTGCCGGGGCCGTTGTCCTGCCCCTCGCCCTCCTGCTGCATCGCCTGCGCGAGGTCCTGCGCGCCCTTGCGCAACGCCTGCAGCGCCTTGCCCTGCGAGTCCACCGCGCCATCGGCGTTGCCATCGCCGAGCTGGCCGTCGGCGTCGCCCATGGCGGAATCCGCCTCACCGAGACCGCCCTCGCCGCTGCCCTGATCGCTTTGTTGACCCTGCTGGCCTTGTCCCTTCTGGCCTTGCTGACCGCGTTGCCCCGGCATCATGCCTTGCCGCGACAATTGCTCCTGCAATTTCTTCAGCCGGTCGCGCAGCGCCTGCTGATCCTGCTGCAGGCCGTTCATGGCGTTCTGATCGCCCTGCTTGCCGCGCATGCGATCGCGCCGCGAATCCTGTCCCTGATTGAAGGTGCGGTCGCGCAACTGCTGCTGCTTGCGGATCATGTCGCCGAGTTCGTTGAGCGACTGCTGCATGTCGCCGTCGCCGCCCTGCCCCGGCTGCGCCATCTGCAAGTTTTCCAGCATCTGCGCCAGTTGATCGAGCAGTTGCTTGGCGGCGTCCTTGTCGCCGGAGCGCGACAACCGCTCCATGCGCTCGAGCATGTTGTTGAGATCCTGCTGCCGCAAAGTGCGCGTGTTCTGATCCAGCGGCCGCGCCAGCTGCTGCGGATTGTTGCGCATCTGCTCCGCCAGCTGGCGCAGGAACTTGTCGAGCGCCGCGCGCAAATTCTCCGTGAGTTTCTTGATCTCCTCGTCGCTGGCGCCACGCTCCAGCGCCTGCTTGAGCGCCTCCTGCGCAGCCCGCAACGCCTTGTCGACGTCGCTGATATCGCCATCCTCGATCATCGTCGCTAAGGCCCACAGGCTGGCAACGACCTCGCGCAACGCATCGTCGGTGTGCGCCTGCTGCAATTGCCGGGCGACCGAGCGCAGGCCGAGATAATGGCCGGCCTCCGGCGTGAACGCCTCGGGCGCGATCAGCAGCGCGTCGAGCGCCACCTGCACCTGCGGCGCCTGATTGGCATCCAGCGCCAGACTGCGGCGCTGCTCGATCAGGGCGCGCGGCAACGGCTTGGCGAACAGCCGCTCCGGCAACCGCATCTTGAACGGTTCGCTGTGGCCCTCGTTGCCGGCCTCGTCACGCGCCGTCAGCGTCAGATCGACCTCGGCGCCGGCATAGGGGTCTTCGCTCAAATCCTTGACGGTCTGGCCGACACCCTTGCGCGTCCGCGCATTGGGCAGCACCAGTGCGAATTGCGGCGGGTCGAACAGCGGCCGCGGCGTTGCCGCGTCGCGATCCTTCGCCGTTTCATCCGGCCGCACGGCAAAGTGCGCCTGCGCTTCGGTGACGCCGTAATCGTCGTCGATCTTGTAAGCCAGTTGCAGCGAGCCCCGCGCCTGCCGCTCGGGATCTTTGGCCAGCGCAATCGTCGGCGCGTGGTCCGGCTGCGCCGCGAACGCCCAGCGCGGCAGATTCGCGGGCGCACGGACATGCGCGGTGCCGTCGGCGGCGATGGTGAAATGCTTTTCGCTGGTGCCGGCCGGCGCCTGCTCGGCCGGCGCCGCCTCGGCGATGCCGCCGCTGGTAATGACATCGAGGCTGCCGCCGCTCGAACGCACCGTCAGCGTGCTGCCAGCAGGAACCTGCACCGCCGCATTGGTGGCGCCCGGCGCATCCTTGTCCGCGGCGGACAGGATGATCGACGGCTTCGCGGTGTAGCGCGGCGGCGTGATCCAGGCATCGACGCGGATGTTGGCCGGCGCCAGCACGTCATTCCAGTCGAACGCCGCGACCAGCCGCGCCATGCGGTCGCCGCCAGCGGCGACATAGGTTGCCGCCAACAACAACACAACCATTGCGCGCAGCGCCCATGGATCGTGCAGCGTCAGGCGGGGTGTCGGCAGACCTGCCCGAATCCGCTTGAGTGACGCCAGCGTGCGTTCGCGCTGCGCCTGCCACAAGGCCAGCGCCACCGGATCCTGCGACGACACCGTATCGGACAGGGCCGTCGCCGGGCGATGGCGGATGCCGGTGCCGCGATCCAGCCGGCCCAGCGCCTCGGCGCGGCTCGGCCAGCGAAACTTGATGGCCGGGACCAGCGCCGCCAGCGCCAGAATGGCAAAAATCGCCAGTCCGCCGATGCGGCCGGCAAACGGCAGCGCCAGCCACAAGCCGGCCCACGACGCCGCCAGAAACAACCCGAGGACGCACAAAACGCGCGCCAGATGCGGCCAGCCGCGTTCCCACGCCATCGCCCACTGCGCCCGGCGCAGGGCCTGCGTCAACTGCAGCCGCATCGCGGCTTCAGGATCGCGCGGCGGCTCGGATCGGGTGGGTGGCGCGTTCGTCAACGCATGCTCCGTGGTTCGGCCAAGCACAGCCTAGCACAGCGGCGGCTTTGAGGCACGGCCCCCAAGGCCGCAATGCTGGGAACAATCATCACACGAAGGCGTGACGCACGCGGCACAACCCCGTAACGTCCGCGCATCAACTTACGATTGGATACGCAAGGACGATCATGGACAAGGCAACGCACGACAAGGGACTGCAAATTCGTAAAGAGGTGCTGGGCGAGACCTACGTCGCCAACGCGCTGAAGAACTCCGACGAGTTCAACAAGCCGTTCCAGGAGATGGTGACGGAATATTGCTGGGGCGCGATCTGGGGCCGCGAGGGGCTGCCGCGCAAGACCCGCAGCATGCTCAACCTCGCAATGATCTCGATCCTCAACCGCCCGCACGAATTGCGCGCGCATATCAAGGGCGCGCTGACCAACGGCGTCACCCGCGACGAAATCCGCGAAGTACTGATGCAGGTCGCCTGTTACGCCGGCATCCCGGCCGGCGTCGACAGCTTCCGCATCGCCCGCGAAGTTTTCGCCGAACTCGACAAGGCCTGAGACGCAACCGATGGAGCAAGGAATGGACATCGGCTTCATCGGACTGGGCAAGATGGGCTTGCCGATGGCCAGCCGCCTGATCGCGGCCGGTCATCGGCTCGTCGTGTTCGATCAACGGCGTGAAGCCGTGGACGCGCTGGTAACGCGCGGCGCGCAGGCGGCAACCTCGCCGAAGGACGTCGCCGACCGCGTGGAGAACGTGTTCGCCAGCCTGCCGTCGCTGCAGGCCTCGCTCGAGGTTGCGACAGGCGACCACGGCGTCATCCACGGCGCGCGCGTCAAACGCTTCATCGATCTGTCGACCATCGGCTCGCAGATGGCGGTGCGCATTCACGGCCTGCTGGCAAAGCGTAACATCGTGGCGATCGACAGCCCGGTCAGCGGCGGCATCGCCGGCGCCGAGAAAGGCACGCTGGCGGTGATGGTGTCGGGCCCGCGCGCGGATTTCGATCTGCTCAAGCCCGCGCTCGATGTGATCGGCAAGGTGTTCTTCATCGGCGAGCAGCCGGGCGCGGCGCAGACCATGAAACTCGCCAACAACTATCTGTCGGCCACCGCCATCGTCGCCACCTCGGAAGCCGTGGTGATGGGCGTCAAGGCCGGGCTCGATCCGGCGGTGATGATCGATGTCTTCAATGCCGGTTCGGGGCTCAATACCGCGAGCCGCGACAAGTTTCCGAAATCGGTGCTGCCGCGCACGTTCGATTTCGGCTTCGCCACCGGGTTGATGGTCAAGGACGTGCGGCTGTGCCTCGACGAAGCCAGGTCGCTCGGGCTGTCGCTGGAGATCGCGGAAGCCGTCGGCAAATTGTGGGAAACGGTGATCGCCGAAATGGGCGCGGAGTCGGATTTCACCGCCGCGATCCAGCCGATCGAGCAGCGCGCCGGCGTGGTGGTGGGCAAGACAAACGCTGGTTAGCGCACGTCATTGCGAGCGCAGCCCCACAAATTCTTCGTCGTCCCCGCGCAAGCGGGGACCCAGAACCCCTGACGTTGGCGATGACGACGAGATGTTCCATTCAAAGAACATGATCGCTTTCCGCATCATGAGCGATACGGCGTATGGGTCCCTGCCTTCGCAGGGACGACGCTACGGAAATTTCCTCACAACCACGGCGCGGGTTTGTCCATCGCGATCAGCGCATCGACATCGACGCGCGGACGCACCACGGCGTATTGGTCGCCATTGACCAGCACTTCCGGCACCAGCGGGCGCGTGTTGTACGTTCCCGCCTGCACCGCGCCGTAAGCGCCCGCCGTCATGATCGCCAGCAGGTCGCCCGCCTTCGGCTCCGGCAAATTGCGGCCGAGCGCGAGGTAATCCCCCGTCTCGCACACCGGGCCGACGACATCCGCCACCAGCACCGGCACATCCTTCGCGGCCGCGTGCACCGGCATGATCTGGTGATAGGCCTCGTAGAGCGTCGGGCGGATCAGGTCGTTCATCGCCGCATCGATGATGACGAAATTGCGCGCATCGCCGCGCTTCACATAGATCACCCGCGTCACCAGGATGCCGGCGTTGCCGACGATCATGCGGCCCGGCTCGAACATCAGGGTGCAGCCGAGATTGTGCGTCACGCGCTTGACCATCGCGGCATAGGCCAAGGGCTCCGGCGGCGCGGCGCGATCCTCGTAATACGGCACGCCGAGACCGCCGCCGAAATCAACGTGCGAAATGGTGTGGCCGTCGCCGCGCAGCACGTTGACGAAATCGGCCAGCAGCCGGAACGCCGCCTCCATCGGACCGAGATCGGTGATCTGGCTGCCGATGTGCATATCGACGCCGGTGACCGCGATACCCGGCAGCTTGGCGGCGCGCGCGTAAACCTCGCGGGCGCGCGCGATCGGAATGCCGAACTTGTTCTCCGACTTGCCGGTGGAAATCTTCGCGTGCGTGCCGGAATCGACATCGGGATTGACGCGGATCGAGATGTGCGCGGTGCGGCCCATCTGCGCCGCGATCTGCGACAGCAATTCAAGCTCGGGTTCGGACTCGACGTTGATGCAACGAATCTCTGCTTCGAGCGCCGCACGCAGCTCAGTGGCCGTCTTGCCGACGCCGGAAAACAGAATCTTGTTCGCCGGAATGCCCGCCGCCAGTGCGCGCTTGAGTTCGCCGCCCGACACCACGTCGGCGCCGGCGCCGAGTTTCGCCAGCGTGCGCAGTACTGACTGGTTCGAATTCGCCTTCATGGCGTAGCAGACCAGATGATCGGTGCCGGCGAAGGCCTCGGTGAAAACCCGGTAGTGCCGCTCCAGCGTCGCCGTGGAATAGCAGTAGAACGGCGTGCCGAGTTGTTCCGCGACCGTGGACAGGTTGACGGCCTCGGCGTGCAGCACGCCGTCGCGATAATCGAAGTGACGCATGGGCGGCTTAATCCAGCAGCGGATCGAGAATGAACGATTTCTTCTGGCCCTTGGGCGCGACCGGGTCCTTGTTGACCCCGAACGACGGGTCGAACACGCTGCCCGGCGTCGCGGCAGCATCCGCCTGCGGCGCATTATTCGGCTGCGCCGACGCCGTCGGCGGCAGATCGAGCCCGCTCTTGCGCCCACAGCCGGCCAACGCCAGCGCTGCGGCAGACAACAGGATCACCGCCCAACGGGACGGGACAGGGCTGGATATACGGCTCACGGCAAAATCCCCAAAATGCAGCGTCACCATACAAAGATTGCTCCGGGCTGGCGAGCCCTGAAGGGTGTCGAATTTCCGGCGAATTCGCCGCGTCAGCCCAATTTCTGCTCTTTTTGCAAGCGCTTGAGCCACGCCTTGGCCTGCGCGCGAACATTCTTCGGCGCCGTGCCGCCATAACTGGTGCGGCTCTGGACCGAGGCTTCGACCGACAGCACCTTCATCACATCGGCGGTGATCTTCGGCTCCACCGCCTGCATCTCCTTGAGCGGCAGTTCGTGCAACGCGACGCCCTGCTTCGAGGCGATGCCGACGATGCGCCCAGTGACGTGATGCGCTTCGCGGAACGGCATCTTCAGGGTCCGCACCAGCCAATCGGCCAGATCGGTGGCGGTGGCGTAGCCCTCGCCGGCGGCGAGCTTCATCCGCGCCGCGTCCGGCACCAGATCGCGCACCATGCCGGTCATGGCGCGCACCGCAAGCGACAGCGCGGCGAACGCCTGCATGGCGCCCTCTTTGTCCTCCTGCATGTCCTTCTGGTAGGCCAGCGGCAGGCCCTTCATGACGATCAGCAGCGCGCTGAGCGAACCGATGACACGGCCGGTTTTGGCGCGCACCAGTTCGGCGGCATCCGGGTTGCGCTTCTGCGGCATGATCGAGGAACCGCTGGTGAACTTGTCCGACAGCCGCACCAGGCCGACCAGCGGCGAGGTCCAGATCACGATCTCCTCGGCGAAGCGCGACAGATGCACCGATGCGATAGCGGCTGCCGACAGCGTTTCCAGCACGAAGTCACGGTCCGACACCGCATCGAGCGAGTTGGCCATCGGGCGGTCGAAACCCAATGCTGTGGCGGTGGCATGGCGGTCGAGCGGGAACGAGGTGCCGGCCAGCGCCGCCGCGCCGAGCGGGCTTTCGTTGAGCCGCTTGCGCGCATCGGCCAAGCGGCCGCGATCGCGCGCCGCCATCTCGACGTAAGCAAGCAGGTGATGGCCGAACGTCACCGGCTGCGCGGTCTGCAGATGCGTGAAGCCCGGCATCACGGTGTCGGCATGTTCCAGCGCCCGCTCGACCAGCGCGTGCTGGAAGGCGGCCAGCGCCGCGTCGGTCTCGTCGATCGTATCGCGGACGAACAGGCGGAAATCGGTTGCAACCTGATCGTTGCGCGAACGCGCGGTATGCAGCCGCCCGGCCGCAGGCCCGATCAATTCGCTGAGCCGGCTCTCGACATTCATGTGAATGTCCTCGAGCGCTCGCTTGAACGTGAACGTGCCCTTGCCGATCTCTGACAAAATCGTGTCTAGACCCTTGGCGATGTTTTTTGCATCACTGGCCGTTATAATGCCCTGCGCGGCCAACATGGCGGCGTGTGCCTTGGATGCCGCGATATCCTGGGCGTAAAGGTGACGATCGACGTCGATCGAGACGTTGATTTCCTCCATGATCGCATCAGGCCCATCCTTGAACCTGCCGCCCCACATCTTATTGCTCATGCCGCACCGCTTATCTGCATCCTGACCGGCGACCCCGGCCAACCATTCCTGTAATCCGGCCCCTGCATAGCCGCATCTGACATAGAATGACAAACGATATGCCCGATCCCGCCACCCCGCCCAGCCCCACTCGCCGCCGCCTGCCGCTGATTCTGAGCGCGGTGGTGGCCGGCGCCATCGTCGGCTACGGCATTGTCCATAACTTCACGGCGCTGAAATCGCAGCAGAGCGCGGCGGGCGATTGCGCCGGCGCCGCGGCCCTGGCTCAGAAGATCGCGCCGCTGGCCACCGGCGAGGTTGCCGCGGTGACCATGGTGTCGAAGCCGATGAAGATGCCGGATCTGGCCTTCGACGACGGTCATGGCAATGCCAAGAAACTCTCCGACTGGAAGGGCCGCACCGTACTGCTCAACCTGTGGGCGACGTGGTGCGTGCCGTGCCGCAAGGAGATGCCGGCGCTCGAACGCCTTGAGGCCAAGCTCGGCGGCGACCAGTTTCAGGTCGTGGCGGTCAACATCGATACCCGCGATCCCGACAAGCCGAAGAATTTCCTGAAAGAGGCCAACCTGACCCGGCTCGGCAATTTCAGCGACGCCAAGGCCAAGGTGTTTCAGGACCTCAAGGCCATCGGGCTGGCGCTCGGCATGCCGACCTCGGTGCTGATCGACGGTAACGGCTGCCAGATCGGCAACATCGCCGGTCCCGCCGAATGGGACAGCGACGACGCCATCAAGCTGATCCAGGCCGCGCTCAAGCCGTAGGCGCTGACAGACTGTCGTCGTCCCTGCGAAAGCAGGGACCCAGACCCCCTGGCGTCCCTGTGGTTGGCGGAGCCATTCGCGGCGAGTGACGACCGCCTTCCATATCATTAGCGACACGGCGTATGGGTCCCTGCTTTCGCAGGGACGACACTCCTTATCGGGATCGCATTTCGATGCTCACAGCCGTTATGTCCGGGTGCCCCTTGACGCCCGCACGCATGTGTCTATACTTAACCACATGGTTTACTATCCGACCGACCAGCTCGACAGGACATTCGCCGCGATCGCCGACCCGACCCGTCGTGCATTGCTGACCCAGCTCGAAGGGCGCAACGATCTGACGGTCAGCGAGTTGGCCAAACCGTTCGCGATGTCGCTGCCGGCGGTGATGAAGCATCTCGACGTGCTGTCCGACGCCGGGCTGATCGCGCGCAGCAAGACCGGACGCACCGTGACCTGCCGCCTCACCGCAGGCCCCATGGAAGACGCCATGCAGTGGCTCAGTCGCTATCAGCGTTTCTGGACCGAACAGCTCGATCGTCTCGCAGCCTTTGTGGAGGATGACGCGTGCTCACCCAGCCAAGCCTCACCATCAACCGCCGTCTCAACGCCGCGCCCGCGAAAGTCTTCGCGGCGTGGACCGACGCCGAAAAAATAGTCCGCTGGTTCGGCCCGGCGCACACCATCGACGGCTCGGTGCAGGCCGAGATGGACGTCCGCGTCGGCGGCAGCTTCCGCATCAGCTTCAAGACCGAGGACGGTGAATTCCACCAGGTCGGCGGCACCTATCGCGACGTCGTGCCGGATCAGCGGCTGGTGTTCAGCTGGGCGTGGCACACCACGCCGGAGCGCGAATCCGTCGTCACCGTGACGCTGCGCCCGGATGGCGACGGCACGCTGCTGTCGCTCAACCACGGCCAGTTCTTCGATCAGGCCGCGCGTGACGGCCATGAACGCGGCTGGATGGGCACCATGGACAAGTTGGAACGATTTTTCGCCTGACTTCAAACCGACAGGAGGCTGCCATGAAATTGTTCTACGCAGAGACCCTGAACCCGCGCAAAGCCTGCGCCGTCGCGCATTATCTCAATGCGCCGGTCGACTATGTCTATGTCGATCTCGCCAAGGGCGAACAACGCCGCCCGGAATTCCTCGCCATCAATCCCAACGGCAAGGTGCCGGTGCTGCAGGATGGCGAAATGCGGCTGTGGGAAGCCAACGCCATCATGTGCTATCTCGCCCGCGCCGCCGGTTCGGACCTGTGGCCGGACGGCCCGCGCCAGATCGAAGTGATGCGCTGGCTGAGCTGGAACGCCGACCACTTCACGCGGCACGCCGGCGCGCTGTATTTCCAGCACATCATCAAGCCGACGGTCGGCCTCGGCGAACCCGACGCCACCGTCGTGAAAGAATCAACCGGTTATTTCCGGCAGTTCGCCAACGTGCTCAACGAGCATCTCAAGGGCCGCAAATATCTGCTCGGCGATCTCTTGACGGTGGCCGACTTCGCCGTCGGCGTATCGCTGCCTTACGCCGCCAAGGCCAGAATCCCGGTCGAGGATTTCGCCGAGATCGAACGCTGGCACGCCCGCCTCAACGAATTGCCGGCGTGGCGCGAGCCGTTCCCGGTGAAGCAGACGCAAGCCGCCTGAACCGCCATCGACACTCTCGTTCCGCAATCATGGAGTCGGCCATGCAACACCACGCCATCGTGTCCCGCGACGAATGGCTGACCGCGCGCAAGGCGCATCTGGCGCGCGAGAAACAACTGACCCGGCTGCGCGACGAGATCAGCGCCGAACGTCGCGCTTTGCCGTGGGTCAAGGTGGAGAAGGAATATGTCTTCGACACGCCTGCAGGCAAAAAGACGCTGGCGCAATTGTTCGGCGACAAGAGCCAGCTGATCGTCAATCACTTCATGCTCGGCCCCGGCTGGAAGGAAGGTTGCGTCGGCTGCTCGTTCGGCGCCGATCACGTCGAGGGCGCGCTGGTGCATCTCGCCCAGCGCGACGTCGCCTATGTCGCGGTGTCGCGCGCGCCGCTGGCCGAAATCGAAGCCTACAGGAAGCGCATGGGCTGGCATTTCGCCTGGGTGTCGTCGTTCGGCAACGACTTCAACTACGACTTCCACGTCTCGTTCCGGCCGGAGGATCTCGCGCGTGGCAAGGTCGAATACAACTACGACATGATCGAGCCGGGCATAGACGAACTCCCCGGGCGCAGCGTGTTCGTCAAGGACGAGGCCGGCGATATCTTCCACACCTATTCCAGCTACGGCCGCGGCGGCGAGGAAGTCCTCAGCACCTACATGCTGCTCGACATGACGCCGAAGGGCCGCGACGAGAACGGCCCGCATCATAATCTGATGGATTGGGTGAAGCGGCACGACGAATACACCACGGCAGGCGCGACTGGTGCCTGCTGCCACTCTTGATCGCAACCGAAAGGAGTTTTCATGCAGTATGTCGACGGTTTCATCGTGCCGGTGCCAAAGAAGAACCTCGCCGCCTATCGCGCTTTGGCGCGCAAGGCCGGCAAGATTTGGCGCGAGCACGGCGCGCTGGATTACCGCGAATGCGTCGCCGAGGACGTCAAGGTCGGCAAGCTGACGTCGTTTCCGCGTAGCGTGAAGCTGAAGCCCAACGAGACCGTGGTGTTCTCGTGGATCGCCTACAAGTCGCGTGCGCATCGCGACAAGGTCAACGCCAAGGTGATGAAGGATCCGCGTCTCGCCAAGATGATAGACCCCAAGGCGATGCCGTTCGACGGCAAGCGGATGATCTATGGCGGCTTCGAAACGATCGTCAAATTGTAACCTGGTTGGGGATACGCATGACACCGCATGGTCATTTCAACTGGACGGAGTTCGTCACCCGCGACCCCGAGCGCTTCAAGGCTTTCTACGCCCAAACGATCGGCTGGTCCTACGAGGCGCAGGCCCAACCCGATGGCGAATGCTACTGGATCGCACTTGCTGACGGTAAGCCCGTCGGTGGCATCTTCCCGACCAACCGGCCCGGCTTCGAAGATGTCGCCGACGGCTGGATGCCATATCTCGCAGTCGACGATGTCGACGCGCGTGTTCAGAAGGCGGTGGCGGCCGGCGCGCAATTGATGAAGCCGATTTTCGACGTGCCGAATGTCGGCAGGATGGCGATCCTGATGCAGCCGGGCGGCGTCGGCATCGGCTGGATCACACCGGCTTCGCAAGCCTGCCCGACATCGGGCTAGACCGAGATATCGAGATTACCACCGACGCCCGGCGCGTTGTTGGCCGCCGGGCTGTTTTGTGCCGGCGCCAGCAATTGCAGCACCTGCGCCTGCGCATCGAGATTCATCTTGAGCGCGCGGGTCGCGATCTGCGACTGCGTGTTGCTGGCCATCATGCCGACGGCAGCCGTGATCAAACCCATGTCCATACGCATGACTCCACCGCCGAGCTATAGCCGGCCGCGGTTAACGAATTCTGGCACGAAGCGAGGTCTTGGATGCGACGTCACTTACATAGAAGACGTCGTCGCCCGGCTTGATCGGGCGATCCAGTAAACACCGCGCATCACATCCTGCGGCAAGGGCTATTGGATGCCCGCTTGCGCGGGCATGACACGCCCATTCAATGGGAAAACGTCAGCGCGTCGGAACCGGCTTCTCGCCGCGATAGTCGTAGAAGCCGCGCTGTGTCTTGCGGCCAAGCCAGCCGGCTTCGACGTATTTCACCAGCAGCGGGCACGGCCGGTACTTGGAATCCGACAGGCCGTCGTGCAGCACCTGCATGATGGACAGGCAGGTATCGAGGCCGATGAAATCCGCCAGTTCGAGCGGCCCCATCGGGTGATGCGCGCCGAGCTTCATCGCCGCATCGATGGCTTCGACGTTGCCGACGCCTTCATACAGCGTGTAGATCGCCTCGTTGATCATCGGCAGCAGGATACGGTTGACGATGAAGGCCGGAAAATCCTCCGACACCGCGATCTGCTTGCCAACCTTGGTGACGAAATTGCGCACCGCATCGAATGTCGCGTCGTCGGTGGCAATGCCGCGCACCAGTTCGACCAGTTCCATCACCGGCACCGGATTCATGAAGTGAACGCCGATGAAGCGTTCCGGGCGGTCGGTCGAGGCGGCCAGCCGGGTGATCGAAATCGACGAGGTGTTGGAGCCGATAATGGCTTCCGGTTTCAGCACGGCGCAGAGGTCGTGGAAGATCTTGCGCTTGACCTCTTCCTTCTCGACGGCGGTCTCGATCACCAGATCGCAGTCCGCCAGCCCGTCGAGGCTTTCTTCGGCCTTGATCCGGCTCAGCGCCTTCTTATGCGCCTCCTCGGTGATGATCTTCTTTGTCGCCTGCCGCGACAAATTGCCGTTGATGGTGGCCATCGCCGACTTGAGGCGGTCCGGCGAGATGTCGTAGAGCGCGACATCGAACCCCGCCAAGGCCGCCACGTGAGCAATGCCATTGCCCATCTGGCCCGAACCGATCACGCCGACCTTCTTGATCTCTATCGACATTTCATCATCTCATCGGAGCATCGCGCGCACATCGCAGGCGGCTCATCCTTGCATAAACCTTGGCCGGAGTCTGGATGTCCGGCCGAAGCCCCAGTTATCGCCAGCGCGGCAGACTAAAGTCGGATGCGTCAGCCTTGAATCCGACTCTAGTTCTATCTCCGCGTCGTCATCTTAACGGTTAACGGCCGAGTTTGCCGAGTTCTTCGGTCAATTCCGGCACCGCCTGATAGAGGTCGGCGACCAGGCCGTAGTCGGCGACCTGGAAGATCGGCGCGTCCTCATCCTTGTTGATCGCCACGATCACCTTGGAGTCCTTCATGCCCGCCAGATGCTGGATCGCACCGGAAATGCCGATGGCGACGTATAGCTCCGGCGCCACAACCTTGCCGGTCTGGCCGACCTGCCAGTCGTTCGGCGCGTAACCGGCATCGACCGCGGCGCGCGAGGCGCCGACGCCGGCGCCGAGCTTGTCGGCCAGCGGCTCGATGTACTTGGCGAAGTTCTCGCGGCTCTGCATGGCGCGACCACCGGAGACGATGATCTTGGCAGAGGTCAGTTCGGGGCGGTCGCTCTTGGCAACCTCCTCGCCGACGAAGCTCGACAGGCCCGGATCGGCCGCCGCCGCGGCATTCTCCACCGCGGCGCTGCCGCCGTCGCCGGTCGCAGCGAAGGTGGAAGTCCGCACCGTGATGACCTTCTTGGCGTCTTTCGACTTCACGGTCTGGATGGCGTTGCCGGCGTAGATCGGGCGCTCGTAGGTGTCGGGCGCGATCACCTTGGTGATTTCCGACACCTGCATGACGTCGAGCAAGGCCGCAACGCGCGGCATCACGTTCTTGAAGCGCGACGTCGCGGGCGCGACGAAGGCATCGTAGTTCGGGGCCAGCGACACGATCAGCGCCGCCAACGGCTCGGCGAGGTCATGCGCATAGGCGGCGTTGTCCGCCAGCAGCACCTTGGTCACGCCCTTGAGCTTGGCGGCGTCATCGGCCGCGCCCTTGGCGTTCTCGCCCGCCACCAGCACATGCACCTCGGCGCCGAGTTGGCTTGCTGCGGTCAGCGCCTTGTTGGTCGCATCCTTCAGGCCGGCATTGTCGTGTTCGGCAATCAGCAACGTCGTCATCAGATAACCCCGGCTTCGTTCTTGAGTTTCGACACCAGCTCGGCGACGTCCTTGACCTTGACGCCGGCTTTGCGGCCACCGGGTTCGGCGGTTTTGACAATCTCAAGCCGTGGCGTGAGATCGACGCCGTATTGCTCGGCGGTCTTTTCGTCGATCGGCTTCTTCTTCGCCTTCATGATGTTGGGCAGGCTGGCGTAGCGCGGTTCGTTGAGGCGCAGGTCGGTGGTGACGATCGCCGGTCCCTTCAGCTTGACGGTCTGCAGGCCGCCGTCGACTTCACGCGTCACCTTGAAATCCGATCCTTCGACTTCGAGCTTGGAGGCGAACGTCGCCTGCGACCAGCCGAGCAAGGCGGCGAGCATCTGGCCGGTCTGATTGCTGTCGTCGTCGATGGCCTGCTTGCCGAGGATGACAAGGCCGGGCTTCTCTTCGTCCGCGATGGCCTTGAGCAGCTTCGCCACCGCGAGCGGCTCGGCGTTGCCCTCGACCTTGACGAGGATGCCGCGATCGGCGCCCATCGCCAGACCGGTGCGCAGCGTTTCCGAAGCTTGCGCCGGACCGATCGACACCACCACCACTTCGGTCGCCTTGCCGGCCTCTTTCAGGCGCAGGGCTTCCTCGACGGCGATTTCGTCGAACGGATTCATCGACATCTTGACGTTGGCGAGTTCGACACCCGATCCGTCGCTCTTGACGCGAACCTTGACGTTGTAATCGACCACGCGTTTTACCGGCACCAGAACCTTCATCGATCCTCTTTCGTGTTGAAGAACATTGAATTCACGCCAGCCACGGCAGCTTGGCGCGGAACCTAAAGCCCCCGCCAACCGGGGTCAACTTCCGGGCCGAGAATGCGTCCAGGTTGGCGCGCGGTCAGCGATTCTGGCCCGGAACCCAGAGCACGTCCCGCGCTCCATTATCGTTCACCACACGGGCCGCGACAAACAGGAAGTCCGACAGCCGGTTGATGTACTGGATGGCCGGCGGACTGACCTTTTCATTCGGTTGCGCGGCAAGTTCCACCATCACGCGTTCCGCGCGGCGGCATATCGTGCGCGCTACGTGAAGGTATGCCGCGGCAGGCGAACCGCCGGGTAGAATGAAGGACGTCAGCGGGGCCAGTTTCGCGTTCAGCGTGTCGATGTCGCGCTCGAGCCGATCGACCTGGGTCGACAGCACCCGCAACCGCTCGGCCTTTCCCTCGCGTTCGGGCACCGCCAGATCGGCGCCGAGGTCGAACAGGTCGTTCTGAATACGGCCGAGCATGGCGTCGAGCTCGGGCGCGTCAGTGAGATGCAGCCGCGCCACGCCAACTGCCGCATTGGTCTCATCAACAGTACCATAGGCACTGATGCGCAGATCGTATTTGGCGCGGCGTTCGCCGCTGCCCAGCGCCGTAGTGCCGTCGTCGCCGGTGCGCGTGTAGATGCGATTGAGCGTAACCATGGAATGTCCCCGCGCCTCTTCAGCAAATCGGTCTTAGCGACCCATTCTTACCGGCCCATGGCCCAGACCGTCACCATGGTGATGATGATGGCCACGAACTGCAGCAGCACGCGGGCGCGCATCAGTTTCTGCGACCAGTTCGGCGAACCGCCACGCATCATGTTGAGGAGGCCCATCAGCAGCACCACCACGACGGAGGCAGCCGCGAGCGGCAGCAGGAAATTACTCAGGAAGGTCGTCATGGCGGCTACATACACCTCAACCCTGCCGCCGCCAATGCCGCTTTCGCAGGCCATGTGCAACATTTCGCGACATGGCGACTTGAGCCTTATCTACTCTGGAACACTAGCTTTTTGGCGATTTGTGTCGGATGTTGACGGGCGCTGCGCCGGCGCCGGCATTCGCACTTCATGCAAGGTGAGACGTGAAGACCATTCGCCACATCTTCATGATCGGGCTGGACGCCTTCTATACCTTTCTCGCCGACGACGGCTGGGCGATCGCCAGCCACATCGCGCTCTCGACGCTGATGGCATTGTTTCCCTTCCTGATCGTGCTGACCTCGCTGGCGGGATTCTTCGGCTCGAAGGAACTCGCCGATCAGGCCGCCGAGCTGATGCTGCAGGTGTGGCCGGTTCAGGTCGCCAGCGCGCTGTCCGGCGAGATCCACGACGTGCTGACGACAACACGCGGCGATGCGCTGACGGTCGGCGCGGTGCTCGCGGTGTATTTCGCCTCCAACGGAGTCGAGAGCCTACGCGTCGCGCTCAACCGCGCTTATGCGGTGACCGAGACGCGGCGCTGGTACTGGCTGCGGCTGGAATCGATCGGCTACACGCTGGTGGCCGCGGCGACGGCGCTGATCCTGGCGTTCCTCATCGTGCTCGGCCCGCTGCTTCTCGAAGCCGCGCGCCGCTACATCCCGGTGGTGGTCGAGTCGAACGAGCGAATGCTGACCGTGATCCGCTACGGCATCGCCATCCCGGCGATGATCGTGGCGCTGTTCATCCTGCACGCCTGGCTGCCATCGGGACGCCGCGGCTTCATGCAGATCCTGCCCGGCATCATCTTCACGATGATCGCCTCGCTGATCTCCGGCATGGTGTTCGGCCAGTATCTCGCGCGCTTCGCCAACAACTACGTCACCATGTATGCCGGGCTGGCATCGGTGATCATCGCGCTGGTGTTTCTCTACTTCATCTCCGCGATCTTCGTGTACGGCGGAGAACTGAACGCGGCGATCATCAAGTCGCGCTTGCCGCACGGCGTTTCGCTGCAAGCAGCGCAGTTGCGAGCGCCCGGGGAGACACTGGCTTGAGCAGGAAGGCGTCGGCTCCGGCGGCGCGCGACGCGGCCTCGTCCTCGCCGCGTCCGGAGACACCGATGATGGCGATGCGCCCGTGCGCCGAACGCAGCGCGCGAATGCGCCGGATCGCCTCGATGCCGTTGATGCCCGGCAACACCATGTCCATCAGCACCGCATCGAAGCCGCCTTGCGCGACACGTTCCGCCGCGAGTTCGCCGCGCCCGATGAACTCGGCATGATGCCCGAGTTCGGTGAGAATGGCGTTGAGCACGACGCGGCCGAACGGATTGTCCTCGACGCTGAGCAGGCGTAACCCGCTGACGCTTTCGGCGGACGCGTCCGCCGTTTCGCCCGGCCCGCTCGCCGCGGCCGCCGGGGCCAGCGTCACCGTCAGCGTAAAGGTGGTGCCGCCTCCACGCCGCGACGCGACCACGATGTCGCCGCCCATCGCCCGCGCCAGTTGCTTGACCGACGACAGTCCGAGGCCCGCGCCACCGAAGCGCGACGCGATGGTAACATTGGCCTGCGAGAACGGCCGGAACAGCCGCTTGATTTCGGCGAGCGTCAGCCCGATGCCGCTGTCCGACACCGCGAAGGCGACGCGCACCTTGCCTTTCGGCGCCTTCACGCGCGTCACTTTCAGCGCGACGCTGCCTTGCTCGGTGAACTTGACGGCGTTGTCGATGAGATTTTCCAGCGCCGCGCGCAACCGCACCGGATCGCCGATGACGAATGCCGGCAACGTCTCCGCGATCCGCACGGTCGCCTGCAGGCCCTTTGCCGCCGCACGGCCGGCCAACGAATCCCCGGCGCTGCGCGCCAGCGCCCGCAGGTCGAGAAAATCCTGCCGGATGCCCAGGCCAGCCTGCCGCCCGGCGTTGCGGCTGCGCGCGGCGTCGACGAACAGCGTCGCCAGCCCGGCCAGATGTTCGGCTCCCGCCTTGATCGTCTCGACCCAGCGCCGCTCGCGCTCGCCGAGATCCGAGGTCGCCAGCAGATCGCTCACCGCGAGAATGCCGGTCAGCGGCGTGCGCACCTCGTGCGCGAACGCTGCCAGCGCGGTTTCCACCATGCCCGGCTTGCCGGACACGGCAGCGCGCCTAGCGCGCACCGGCTTTGGCCGCACGGCTGCCTTGCGCGCCCGCTTCTGCGGCGCTCGTTGCTTGCGCGGTCCGCGCGATATCGGCGCCATGATCCCCCCAGCCTCGTCTAGTCCTACCACCCGCGGCGGGAGGCGACGAGTCGGCGGCAGGATGTTTTCAACCGCTCTGCGGCGAGGCCGCGAGGCCAAGCTGGCGGCGGATATCGCCCGGCGTCAGCCCGGCAGCGCGCAATTCGCGCAAGCCGGTCGCCCGGGTCGATTTCGACAACTTGCTCCCGGCAGCATCGCGGATCAACGCATGATGCCGGTAGCGCGGCGCCGGCAGATCGAGCAGGCATTGTAGCAACCGGTGCACGCTGGTGGCCCAGAACAGATCGGCCCCGCGCACCACATCGGTGATGCCCTGCAACGCATCGTCGACCACCACTGCGAGGTGATAGCTGGTCGGCGTATCCTTGCGGGCGAGGATGACGTCGCCCCACGCTTGCGGTTGCGCCACCACGACGCCGGCCTCCCCGCCGGGACCGGCGCCCTGCTCGTGCCAGTCGAGTGCGCCGGCCCGCGCCAGCGCCGCCGCCATGTCAAGCCGCAAGGCATAGGGCGCACCCGACGCCAGCAAGCGCTCGCGCGCGGAGGCGGACAACGTCTTCGCCGTGCCGGGATAGAGCGGTGCGCCATCGGGATCGCGCGGCCATGCGCCGCTCGACTCGCGTTGCGCCACCATTCGCACAATCTCGGCGCGGCTCTCGAAACTCGGATAGACCAGCCCCAGCGCGGTCAACCGATCCAGCGCCTCGCGATAGACCGCGAGATGCTGCGACTGCCGCCGCACCGGCTGCTCCCAGTCAACGCCGAGCCAAGCGAGATCGTCATAGATTGCCGCTTCGAATTCCGGACGACAGCGCGTCGCGTCGATATCCTCGATGCGCAACAGCAGCCGTCCACCCGACTGCCGTGCCAGATCGGCGTTGCGCAACGCCGAGTAGGCATGACCGAGATGCAGATAGCCGTTTGGACTAGGGGCAAAACGGAAAACGGGTGGCATTGATCTCTTTCATAGGACGTGGTGGTTTTAAGAGCCATGACCATTCATCTCAACTCCCAGTCCGACCTCGACGACGCCATGGCGCAGCTTGTGAAGCAAGACCCGCGACTGGAGCCGATCCTCGAGCAGACCGGGATGCCGGCGCTACGCCAGCGCGAACCTGGCTTCGCCGGCCTCGCCGCTATCGTCTGCGGCCAGCAACTGTCCACCGCCAGCGCGGCGGCGATCTGGAAGCGCGTCAGCGCCGCCATCGATCCGTTCCATCACGATGCAATCCGCAAGGTGCGCGCCGAGCGGCTCGGCCGGCTGGGGCTGTCGGCGGCGAAGATTAAAACGCTGAAGCTGCTGGCGCGCGAGCTCGGCAGCGAGCGGCTCAACCTCGACGTGCTGGCGGAGGAAGACGCCGACGCCGCGCACAACACGCTGATCTCGTTGCACGGCATCGGGCCGTGGACCGCCGACGTCTATCTGCTGTTCTGCCTCGGCCATGGCGATGCGTGGCCGGCCGGCGACCTCGCCGTGCAGGAGGCTATCAAAATCGGGCTGGGCCTGAAGTCGCGGCCGACAGTGAAAGAAATGGCGGCCATCGCCGAACCGTGGCGGCCGGTGCGCGGCGCGGCAGCGCATCTGTGGTGGGCCTACTACAAGGTGATGAAGAAGCGCGAGGGCGTGCTCGCCAGCGACAGCAATTCGAGTAGCGTTTCAAACGTCACGGCTGTCGCAAAACCGACATCGACGGCAAGGAAGATCGCAACGACAAAAGCCGCGAAAACCAAACCGCCGGGATCGAAACGGTGAAAGCCACGCAATTCGTCATCGCCCGCGAGATCGAAGCAACGCTGCCCGATGCGGCGGAACTGCGCGACGAAGGATTGCTGGTGGGCGAGAGCAGCGGCGTGGACGCGGTCCGGCACATCTATCTCGATACGTCCGGTGGCCGCATCGCGCCGAATCGCGGCCCGATGCTGTCGCTCGCGCCATAGATCGAGGGCGCGATGGCCGCACCGGTGCACACAAAGCCCGGTGATTAGCCCTGCCAACGCCCTTCACAATCCCGTCGTGGTAATTGTAGTATGCACGTACAGGCTGCTTCGCAGCCGTCGGAATGGGGGCCAGGAGCGTTACTTGAACGCACATGTCTCACAAGGCGGTTGGCCGGTGCTCGTGTTGAACGCGGACTTCCGGCCACTGAGTTACTACCCGCTTTCGCTTTGGTCGTGGCAAGACGCGATCAAGGCGGTGTTCCTCGACCGCGTCAATATCGTCGAACATTACGACCGCGCCGTCCGCAGCCCGACCTTCGAAATGCAACTGCCGAGCGTGGTGTCGCTCAAATCCTTCGTCAAGCCGACGACACATCCCGCCTTCACCCGCTTCAACGTCTTCCTGCGCGACAAGTTCATGTGCCAATACTGTTCGGCGCATGACGACCTCACCTTCGATCACATCATTCCGCGCTCGAAGGGCGGCCAGACCACCTGGGAAAACGTCGTCGCCGCCTGCTCGCCCTGCAACCTCAAGAAGGGCAATCTCACCACCGAACAGGCGCACATGTTTCCCCGTCAAACGCCGTTCGCGCCGACGGTGCATCAACTGCATCGCAACGGCCGGCTGTTCCCGCCGAACTACCTGCACGAGAGCTGGCTCGATTATCTCTATTGGGACACCGAGCTCGATCCGTAGCGAGACGATCCTTCCCTCTCAGCAGATTCGACTGCGCCGTGCCAGCGCGAGCGCAGGCCTTCGTTCCCTGCTTTCCGGTTTTGCTCCCGCCGGTCCGCTCTGATAACCATGAGCCATATCGGAACGAGGCACGCGCGGCATCGCGTGCGCAAGACAGGAGCAAGACCAGCCATGATTGAAACCGTTGGCATCATCGGCGCCGGCACCATGGGCAACGGCATCGCGCAGATCTGCGCAGCCGCCGGCCTCAACGTCGTCATGACCGACATCTCGGACGCCGCAGTCGCCAAGGGACTGGCGGTGGTCGACAAAAGTCTGGAGCGGCTGGTCAACAAGCAGAAGCTGAGCGCGGCCGACCACAAATCCGCGCTGGCGCGGATCAACGGCACCACCGACAAGACCAAACTGACCAATTGCGATCTCGTCATCGAAGCCGCGACCGAGAACGAAGACCTCAAGGTCAAGATCCTGAAGGACCTCTGCGCGACGCTGCAGCCGCGGGCGCTGGTCGCCACCAACACCTCGTCGATCTCGATCACCAAGCTCGCCGCCGCCACTGACCGGCCGGACCGCTTCATCGGCATGCACTTCTTCAATCCCGTGCCGCTGATGGCGCTGCTCGAACTGATCCGCGGCCTGCAGACATCCGACGACACCCATGCCAAGGCGATGGAGTTCGCCAAGCGCGTCGGCAAGGTTCCGATCACCGCGAAGAACAGCCCCGGCTTCGCCGTCAACCGCATCCTGTGCCCGATGATCAACGAAGCGATCTTCGCCCTGCAGGAAGGCATCGCCAGCGCCGAGGACATCGACGCCGGCATGAAGCTCGGCTGCAATCACCCGATCGGGCCGCTGGCGCTCGCCGACATGATCGGGCTGGACACCATGCTGTCGGTGATGGAGGTGTTCTACGGCGGCTTCAACGATCCGAAATATCGCGCCGCGCCGCTGCTCAAGGAAATGGTGGCCGCCGGTCATCTGGGCCGCAAGACCGGCCGCGGTTTCTATAACTACGGCTGACGCGTTCAACACGATCCGCTGCGACCGCAGTGGATCGTGCTCCCACCAACCTGACGGCAGCCTGACCACGTGGATCACACCTCGTTGATATTGGGAATCGCCGGGATGGCGACGCTCGGCGTCATCATCCGGCCGTTGCGTATTCCCGAATATGTCTGGGCCGTGCTCGGCGCGGCGGCGCTGGTCGCCTTCGGGCTGCTGCCATGGCGCGATGCGCTGGCGGCCGCCGGCAAGGGCACCGACGTCTACCTGTTCCTGATCGGCATGATGCTGCTCGCCGAAGTGGCGCGGCTCGAAGGCCTGTTCGACTGGCTGGCCACGCATGCCGTACGGCAGGCGCGCGGCTCGTCGAAGCGGCTGTTCCTGATCGTCTACGGCGTCGGGACTCTGGTGACGATCCTGCTGTCCAACGACGCCACCGCGGTGGTGCTGACGCCGGCGGTCTATGCGGCGGCGACCGCGGCGCGGGTCGCGCCGTTGCCCTATCTGTTCGTCTGCGCGTTCATCGCCAACGCCGCGAGTTTCGTGCTGCCGATTTCCAACCCGGCCAATCTGGTGATCTTCGGCGACCGCATGCCGCCGCTCGGGCAATGGCTGTATCAATTCACCCTGCCCTCGCTGGCCGCCATCGTCGTCACCTATGCGGCACTGCGCTTCACGCAGCGCCGCGCGCTCGCCACCCCGATCCACGCGTCCCCACCGCAGCGTCCTCTATCACTCGGCGGCAAATGCGCAGCCGCCGGCATTCTCGCCACGGCGCTGGCCCTGCTGGCGGCTTCCGCATACGACGTGCCGCTTGGCCTGCCGACGTTCGGCTGCGGCGTTCTCGCAACGCTCGCCGTGCTCGCGATCAGCCGGCAGTCGCCGCTCCGCGTGCTGCGCGACATCGCCTGGGGAGTGCTGCCGCTGGTCGCCGGATTGTTCGTGCTGGTGCAAGGCGTCGAGCAGACCGGTGCGCTGCGCGTACTTGTCACCATGCTTCACGACGCTGCCGCAACCGCGCCGCGCGAAGCATCGGCAGTCGCCGGCGTGATTGCCGCACTGGCATCGAACCTGCTCAACAACCTGCCGACCGGCCTGATCGCGGCCACCGTCGGTCAGGCCGCCGATGTTCCGCTTCAAGTGACCGCAGGATTGTTGATCGGCGTCGACCTCGGCCCGAACCTCTCCGTCACCGGATCGCTTGCGACCATCTTGTGGTTGATCGCGCTACGTCGCGAAGGCGAAGCCGTGACTGGCTGGCAGTTCCTCAAGCTCGGCCTCGTGGTGATGCCGCCGTCGCTGATTGCAGCGTTGCTGGCGCTCACTCTCCTGCCACAGTGAATTGACGATCATATCCGCGAGGCGATGGCGTCCAACCCGATGATGCGCGCGAGCGCCCGCACTTCGCGCTTCTGATCCTCACGCAGTTGCGCAAGCAGCGGCGTCGCGGCTGTCTTCAGCCGCTGCATCTCGGGCGTATCCGGCCCCAGCGTGATCGTAGTGCTTTGCGGATTGGCCTGCTTCATCGCATGCATTTTGTTGGCGACGGCGCGCAAGGCGTCCTCGACCGCGGGCCAGTGCTTCGCCTGCGCCGCCGTCAATTGCAGCCGCGTCTTGATGCCGGCGATCTGCATATCGCTGAGCAAGGTGTAGGATTTCTGCATGTCGGCGAGCTTGGGCCGCGGCGACGGAAGTGGCGGCGACACGATCGGCGCGATGTCCGGCAATGCCAGATCGGAAGCCGGCGCGGCAATCTGGCTTTCGTTGGCATAGGCTTGCCGCAGCAGGTCGGCCGGTGTCGGCGCCGCCGGATCGGATAGCGGCGGCATCGCGGGCGTCGTCGCCGCGCGCGCCAACCGGTCGGCCTTGCCGTCGCGATTGGCGACCGGCCCCGCCGGCTCTTCCAGTGCGCCGGGAATATCGCCGAACCGCGCCGCGATGAATCCTGCCACCGCGGCACTGGCGATCACCAGGCACACAAGCGTCAGAAGGGTCGCGGTCCGCGTCAAGTTGACCTCCGTGGGCGCTGACGCAAGGTCGATCACCGTCCCGACACATACAGAATAAATGTGGCCTGACCAGACCCCGTCGGGTGGCGATCCGTCGCGGCGCCACCTGCCGGGCGGTCCTGCGGACCGGAGTTGCGGCCGTTATGCCGCCAGCGCGAGGTCGTAGGCGTCCTGAATATCGGCGACGATCTCGGAGGCTTCCCAGATCGCCTCGGCACCGATCGACTGCATGCTGATCGTCCAGTTACCGCCGCGCGCCGAGCGTGGCGTACTGACGATGTCGAATTGCACGTCGCGGCACAGCGGGTGGCGGCCCAGCGCATGCGATACGCGAACCCGGATTTCGTCCAGCGATGCCGGGGTCCGGGAAAACAGCCTCTCGAAGTCCGTGAGATCCATGTCGCATCCCTTCGATTGACGATTTGGCGACCGTCCTCCACACGGGCGGCGAACCATCGCGACGCAATTGTTGGGATAGTTATGGTTAACTAATCGTTAACGGCGGCCGACCGGGGGCCTACCGCTTCTCGATCACCAGACTCTGCACCGCACGGCCGAAATAGCCACGGACATCGCCGAGCCGCGCCGTGGCGATGCCGGCGCCATCGGGGCCAACGAAAGTTTCGCCATCCAGCAGGATCCATTCGCCAACCGGCGGCCGCGACAGCGACACGGTGAGGTCGGCGTTGATGAAGGTCCATTGCCGGAAGTCGAGTGCCACCGCCGTGGCATTGCAGAAATCCGACGCGACGGCCGCGCGCATCAGTGGCGAGATCGTCGCGCCTTCGATCAGCGGCCAGCCGACCTTGTACCAGATCGCGTTGAGGCCCACGGTGGCGAAGCGGCCTCGCGCCGCGTGGATCGCCATGCCGCTGACGAACGGACTGGACGAATCGTGGCGCTCCGGGACCGATTGCTCCGGCCCGGGCAACGTGATCGAAACCTCGTCCGCGTCCGGCGGCAGAGGCAGTGCCTCGCCGGATTTGATCTTGAGCGCGGTGGCCCGCACAACGGGGACGCCTTCGGCCAATAGCCGCACCTCGCAGAGCTGTATCTTGCGGCCGGCGCGCAGCACTTCGGTCTCGATCATCAACGGCGTCAGCGGCACCGGCCGCATCAGATCGATGGTCAGGCGCGCGACGTGCATCGGCTGCGGCGTCGGAATCGATTCCGCGGCCCACGCCACAAGTGCGGCCGGTGCCGAACCGTGTTGCATGGTGGGATTCCACGGACCGGCAGCGTTCGGGCTGGGAATGACGCGCGTGCCTTCGACGCGAAAGATGGCGTCCATCATTGCTTTCTCACGATTGTCGCTGGCTGCGCGTCACAATGGCGGATCGACCGCTTCCTCGTATTCCTTTTTGAAGCGCGCGATCAATTCGGCTGCCGGCACGATCTTGCCGACGCTGCCGACGCCCTGCCCGCTGCCCCAGATCTCCTTCCAGGCTTTCGGCTTGGCGCGTTCGCCGCTGGCGTCGGTGCCGAAATTCATCTTGGTCGGATCCGACACCGGCAAGTTATCCGGGTCCATGCCGGCCGCGACGATCGACGGCTTGAGATAGTTGCCGTGCACGCCGGTGAACAGGTTGGAGTAGACGATATCCTCGGCGGTCGACGTGGTAATCATCCGCTTGTAGCCTTCGACGGCGTTGGCTTCCTGGGTCGCGATGAAAGCCGAGCCGATATAGGCGAAGTCAGCGCCGAGTATGCGCGCCGCGCGGATGGCGCGTCCATTGCCCATCGCCCCCGACAACGCAATCGGTCCATCGAACCACTGCCGGGTTTCGGCAACGAACGGGAACGGCGACAGTTCGCCGGCGTGACCGCCCGCACCGGCGGCGACCAGAATCAGGCCGTCGGCCCCCTTCTCGATCGCCTTGTGCGCAAACTTCTGGTTGATGACGTCGTGAAACACGATGCCGCCCCAGCCATGCGCGGCCTGGTTCAATTCCTCGCGCGCACCGAGCGAGGTGATGATCATCGGCACCTTGTGCTTCTCGCAAAGGGCGAGATCGTGATCCAGCCGATTGTTCGATTTGTGCACGATCTGGTTCACGGCGAACGGCGCCGACGGACGCTCCGGGTGCGCCTTGTCATAGGCCGCAAGTTCTTCCTTGATGCGCGCCAGCCACTCGTCGAGCAACGCCGCCGGCCGCGCATTCAACGCCGGAAACGAGCCGACGACGCCGGCCTTGCATTGGGCGATCACCAGGTCCGGCACCGAGATGATGAACAGCGGTGCGCCGATGACCGGTATCGACAGGCGGCCCTTGAACAAGGCAGGCATGGACATTCAAGATTCCTTTCCTCGTTGACGCGGCGGCGAGCAATCCGCCCACGACAGCGGCGTGACGATGGCAGATTAATCCAGGGAAAGGCAATCGCGCTGAGAGCTGGCCGAAAATCTTGCGCCGAGATGCTGATTTACCGGCACACCGCGATCTACTGGCACATTGCCCGCGTGACGAAATAATCGGTGCGGCAGGCACCCGGTTTCGACTTGCGGCCGGACAATAGCAACGCTTCCGCCGAACAAGTCTGCGTCGCTTCGGTATCGACGCTCTTGCCCTGCTGAAAATTCTTGCTGCGACACAAGGCATCCGCCGCCGCCTTGCAATCGGCGCCGCCATTCTCCGCGACCGCGCATTTGACCCGGCCCGTGGCCACCGACGACGCGCCCCACAACGACAGGCCGCCCGACGCACCTTTCATAGTGGCGTTGAAATCCTCCAGCGCCTGCTGCGGCGTTTTCAGCGGCGGCAGTGCCGGCGGATTCTTGAACAGCTTGCCGAGTTCGTTGATGAGTCCCGGATTTTCGCGCGGCGGCGCGGGTTGATCCGCTGTCTGCGGCGATACATCGGTTGCAGCTGGGGGTGATGCGACCTCAGTCGCCGTGGGCTGCGGTGTCTGGGACCACGCCGGCGCCGCCGAAACCAGCAACTGCAGCACCGCGCAGGCCACCGCCGATCGTGCTCCGACCCCGATGCGCTGCTGGAGATGGTCGTTCATCGCAACAATCCATTGCCGACAGGCCGGCATAGCGAGCCGGCGGCGAATCCCGCCGCAGACTATCCGCCTGCCATGACAGGATCACGTTTCAAATCAGCTTGAAAGCGATAATAAAGCCGAGCACCAGCACGAACACGCCGATCGCCACCCACATCCCGAGCCGCTTTTCGATCTGCGCGCGAATGGCGTCGCCGTAGCGGTTGAGCAAGATCGCGACGATAAAGAAGCGGCCGCCGCGCGCGATCAGCGAACACAGGATGAAAAGCCAGATGTTGTATCCGGCAAAGCCGGAGGTGATCGTGACCAGCTTGTAAGGGATCGGCGTCAGGCCTTTGCCGATGATGATCCACGCGCCCCACTCGGCATAGGACTGGCGGAATGCCTCCACCTTGTCGGTGAGGCCATAGAGATGCATCAGCCACTGGCCAAGCGAGTCGTAAAGCCCGGCGCCGATGGCGTATCCGACGATGCCGCCCAGAACCGATGTCAGTGTGCAGACGACCGCATAGAGCCACGCGCGCTGCGGGCGCGCCAGCGACATCGGAATCAGCATGACGTCCGGCGGCACCGGAAAAAACGAACTCTCCGCGAACGAAACCGCGCCCATGATCCAGAGCGCATAGGGTTTGTGGGCGGCCTCGATACACCAATCGTAGATACGTCTCAGCATGCCGCGATGAACCACCCCGGGCCGGATTTGTCCATCATCGATTTGGTGTGCGGCGGCAGATTAACGGCGCTTATGAATACGCGCCCCTTCGAGCGCGACAATTGGCCGCCCGGCAAACGCGCGCGTGGCCTTTGGCGGCTTGACCGCCGATTTCGGCAGTTTCTCAGCAATGCCTAGCATCAATTCGCGACGGTCCATTTCGCGCCAGACGTCTTCAGGCCGGACCCCGGCGCCCGCCCACAGCACCGTCAGATTGTAGAGCAGATCGGCACTTTCGCGGATCACCGCGTCGGGCTTCTCGTTGACGGCGTCGATCACCACCTCGATGGCTTCTTCAGCAAGTTTCTTGGCCATTTTCGATGGCCCTTGCTGAAACAGCCGCGCCGTTCGCGAGGTCGCGGGATCGAGATCCCGCGCTGCGAGTACCGCCTGATAAAGCCGGTCGAGCGAATCACTCATCCCGTCAATCTAGGCGAAACATGTGGCCAGCGTGTTAACGGCCGGCCTCCGGCCCTCGATATGGTCATTAGGGAATGATGTTGCCGCCGCCATCGATGCGCCGGGACGGGCCGTAGCCACGATAATAGGGGCCGCCGCCGTAATACCCGTAATAAGGGCCGCCGCCGTAGGCGTACGGGGCATCGTAGGCGTAAGAGTCGTAGTAGGCGTCACGGCGGGCCTGGGTCGCGGCGATCGCACCGATGGTCCCGACGATGCCGGCGAATGCGGCAGCAGCGGCTGCACCGCCACCGCCGTGATAGTGGCGGTGCCGACGCGCGGCGCTGAAGTCGGTCGCGGTGGCGCTGCCGCCTGATGCGGTCATCTGAGCGGAGCCACCAGCGTTGGCCGCCGTGGTTGGCGCCACCGCCAGCAAAGCCAGCGCCGTGGTTGCCGCCAAAGCCGCCTTGCAGCCCGTCGCAAATTTCGTTCCCTTGCGCGTCATCATGTCGCTACCCTTTTCCATTGCCGACATCTCTTGTGTTGCGACAACAACGCCGTGAACGACCGCAGGTTCCGGTGCCGTGCAAGGCACGGATCACGGTCCCCGATGATGCGGCCGCGCCAGTCACCTGTCGTTCAGGTTGCCCGCGGCATATAGAAGGACTCCGAGGCGGCCTGCGCGGCGATGCGGCTGCATTCCGCCTGAATAGAACCGCCATGGTGTCGATGCTTAGACGAAGCTTTCTGACGCAAATGCTGCTGATCGGAACGGGCCTGACGGGCCTCACCGCCGGCACGGCGACGCGCGCGCGGGGCCAGGATCAGCCCGCGACCAGCCAGCCGGCACCAGTCCCATCGACGACAGCGATCCGCTTCAGCCTCGATCATCCGGTCGACGGTACGTCGGCGCCGTTTTTCCTGGCGCTCGCCGATGGCTATTTTCGCGACGCCGGATTGAGTGTCGCCATCGACGTCGCCAAGGGCACCGACGATGCCATCGTGCGCGTCGCCAGCGGCAGCAGCGACATCGCGCTGGCGGACATCAATGCGTTGATACGCTTCCGCGATACTGCGAACGGGTCGCCCGTGAAGGCGGTATTCGTCATGTTCAACCGCGCGCCTTACGCCATCGTCGCCCGCAAGAGCCGCGGCATCCGGGCGCTGGCCGACATCGAGGGCAAGACGATCGGCGTGGCCGAGGGCGATCTCGGCATCCGGCTGTGGCCCGCATTGGCCGAGCAGAACGGCATCAAGCCCGGCGCGGTCAAACTGCAACGCATCGGCGCGGCGGTACGCGAGCCGATGTTGTCGGCCGGACAGGTCGATGCGGTGACCGGATCCTCCTACCTTTCCGCGCTCAACCTGCGGGATCGCGGCATTCCCGCCGACGACATCGCCGTGCTGCGCTTCGCCGATTACGGCAGCAGCGCCTATGGCGCGGCGCTGATCGTCAATCCATCCTTCGCCGGCAGCAAACCGGAGGCCGTCCTTGGATTTGTCCGCGCGGTATTGCAAGGCTTGCGGAAAACCATCGATGATCCGAACAAAGCGATCGACGCAGTGATGACGCACATCAACGGCGGCTCGCGCGAGCTCGAGCTCGAACGGCTGCGCACAGCATTGAATGACAACATCATCACCGCCGAAGTCAGGCACAACGGCTTTGGCGGCATCGACCCGGCGCGGCTGAGCAAATCGATCGACGATATCGGACTGGATTATAAATTCCGCCAGAAGCCGACAGCAGCGGATATCTTCGATCCGGCTTTCCTGCCGCCAGCCGAGGAGCGCCAGCTCCGCTAGGCCACAACAAACGGCTGTATTCCATCGGCCATCCCGGCTTAAGATGCGTTCCATTGCGAAGAGAGGCAGCGCGCGGCGATGGCGCCCAGCCTCAATCGATTTCACATCTTGGACGATATTTGCGAGCTCCCATCGATGTCCCTGCTTCGTCTCTATGCCCGTGTGCTCGAACTGCTCGGCAAGGAAGCGCGGCTCGGCTGGATTCTCGCGGGCGCGAACCTGTTGTTGGCCGCAGCACAATTTGCCGAGCCGGTATTATTCGGCCGCATCATCGACGTGCTTTCCGGCCAGCCATCGACCGGACCGCTGACCGCGAGCGGAACATCGCCATGGCCGTTGCTGCTCGCGTGGGTCGCGTTCGGTCTGTTCACGATCCTGTGCGGAGTCATCGTGGCGCTTCATGCCGACCGGTTGTCGCATCGCCAGCGGCAGGCGGTGCTGACCAGTTATTTCGAACACATCATGCAACTGCCGCTGACGTTCCACACCGGCACGCATTCCGGCCGCTTGATGAAAGTGATGCTGCAAGGCACCGACGCGTTGTGGCGGCTGTGGCTCGGCTTCTTCCGCGAGCACTTCGCCGCCATCATGTCGCTGGTCGTGTTGCTTCCGCTGTCGCTCTACATCAACTGGCGGCTGGCCATCCTGCTGTTCGGGCTGTGCATCGTCTTCACGATCCTGACCACGCTGGTGGTGCGCAAGACCTACGGCATGCAAAACGAGGTCGAAGAGCAATACAGCAACCTCTCCGCCCGCGCCTCCGATGCGCTGGGCAACGTGGCGCTGGTGCAGAGCTTCGTGCGCATCGACGCCGAGGTGCAGGGCCTGCGCGGCATTGCCGACAAGCTGCTCGCGGTGCAGATGCCGGTATTGTCGTGGTGGGCGCTGGTGACAGTCATGACGCGCGCCTCGACTACCATCACGGTGCTGGCGATCTTCACCGTCGGCATCTTCCTGCATCAACAGGGCCTGACCAGCGTCGGCGAAATCGTGATGTTCGTGTCGTTCGCCACCATGCTGATTCAAAAGCTGGAACAGGTGGTCGGCTTCATCAACAACGTGTTCATGGAGGCGCCGCGGCTCCAGGAATTCTTCAATGTGCTCGACGCCGTGCCCGCGGTGCGCGACCGCCCCGACGCGATCGACCCCGGCCGGTTGCAAGGGCTGGTCGAATTTTGCGACGTGTCGTTCTCCTACGACGGCAAGCGGCCGGCGGTGGAAGACGTATCGTTCACCGCGCTGCCGGGACAGACCATCGCGCTGGTCGGGTCGACGGGGGCCGGCAAATCCACCGCCATCGCGCTGTTGCATCGCGCCTTCGATCCGCAATCCGGCGTGATCCGCATCGACGGCATGGATGTGCGCGGCATGACGCTGACCGCGCTACGCCGCAATATCGGCGTGGTGTTTCAGGAAGCGCTGCTGTTCAACCGCTCGATCGCCGACAATCTGCGCGTCGGCAAGCCCGACGCCACCGAGGAAGAAATGCGTGTCGCGGCGGCACGCGCGCAGGCGCTCGATTTCATCGAGCGCAGCGATCAGAAATTCGAGACCAGCGCCGGCGAGCGCGGCCGCATGCTGTCCGGCGGTGAACGCCAGCGTCTGTCGATTGCGCGTGCGCTCTTGAAAAATCCGCCGATCCTGATCCTCGACGAAGCCACCAGCGCGCTCGACGCGGTGACCGAAACCAGGGTCAATGCCGCGCTCGACGAAGTCATGAAGGGACGCACCACCTTCGTCATCGCGCACCGGCTCTCGACGATCCGCAACGCCACGCGGATTCTGGTGTTCGAGCACGGCCGCGTCATCGAGAACGGAACATTCGATGAACTCGTTGCCAAAGGCGGCCACTTTGCCGACTTGGCCAAAGCGCAATTCATGGTGCAGGAAGATGCTTCAAGATCTGCGGTTCCATCGGCCTGACGCCACAGCTGCGCCTCGTTCAACATTCCCGCTTCAAGGATTTTCAACCACGATTTACCGGCATCGCCTCTGTTCTGACGCATCGAGCCGGTATAAGTTGAGCCATCCTGCGAGCACTGGGGCGCTCCACAGCCTTCTAACGTGACGACCGAAGAATGATCGCTGGATCGTCTTGGCGGGTCGACCGCAAAGGACCGGATATCTGATCGTGCCACTGTTCCGCATCACACTGCGCAAATCACTCGGCTGCATGCTGCTCGTCGCGGGATTTGCGCTGTCATCGATCGCACAGGCCGCGGCCCATGCCGAGGCGACGCTGCTGATCGAAGCCGACAGCGGCAAGGTGCTGGAAGCGGAGAATGCGACATTCCCCTGGCACCCGGCCTCTTTGACCAAGCTGATGACCACCTATGTGACGCTGAAGGCGGTGAAGGAAGGCCGGCTCAGCCTCGACAAGGTGTTGACGGTGTCGCCGACCGCCGCCGCGCAGAGTCCATCCAAGATGGGCTTCCGCCCCGGCGTGCAGGTCACCGTCGATAACGCCCTGAAGATGATGATGGTGAAGTCCGCCAACGACATGGCCGTGGTGCTGGCGGAAGGCGTCGGCGGCTCGATCGACGGCTTCTCGGCGATGATGAATCAAACCGCGCAACAGCTCGGCATGACGCAAAGCAATTTCGTCAATCCGAACGGACTGCCGGATGACCGGCAGATCACGTCAGCGCGTGATATGGCGATCCTGTCGCGCGCGATCATCCGCGATCTGCCGGAATACGAATACTTCGTTCACATCCCCTCGATCCGTTATGGCCGCCGGGTGACACCGAACTTCAACAAGCTGATCGGCCGCTATCCCGGCGCTGATGGCATGAAGACCGGCTTCATCTGCGCGTCCGGATTCAATCTGATCGCCTCCGCCACCCAGAACGGCCGTCGGCTGATTGCGGTGGTGCTCGGCGCGTCGTCGTCGCAGATGCGCTCGATCAAGGCGATCAAGCTGCTCGACCGCGGCTTTAACAGCAACAACCTGACATGGCTGCGGCCGGCGCTGGGTACGGTCGACCATCTGGTGCCGATTGACGCCGCGCCGCCGGATCTGCGCGACGAGGTCTGCGGTCCGAAACGCAAGCGTCCCGCCAGCGACGATCCGGGCGAGGACATCATCGCCAGCACCACCAGCGACAATCCCGCATTGGCTTTTTTCTCCACCGGCGTGAAGCCGCCAGTGCTACGTCCGGAAGACATGCTGGCTGCCGCTGCCGCGCCGTCAGAGCCGGTGGTGGTTTATACCGGGCCGACCAAGACCGGCGCCGACCTGATCGCCGCCGTGGCCGCGGATACCGCCAGCCAGACCCCGCCGCGCAGCAAGAAGACGCGCACCGCCAAGGGCAAGCATGGCGCCAAGACACAGGCGGCGGATGCCAAGACCGATGCGAAGAGCGAAGCGCGCATCACCGTCATGGTCGACACCAAAGACAAGAAGAAAGGTACCAAGACGGCTCACGCCAGCGACAAGCCGGCGGCCGCGCCAAAACCGGCCGCGAAGCCAGCCGCCACTGAAAAGAAATCCGCAGCCAAGCCGGCCACGCGCAAACCGGCACCGGCGAAGCAAGGCGCCAATGCGGATACCAAGCCCAAGGCCGCGAGCACCGCAAAAAACTGAACCTCGCAGAGCGCACCCCGACGCGGCTCGCGGCGGAGCATGCGTCATAACGCGCAGCCGCTTGCCAAGCGCTTGAGCTTTGCCCGATACTTCCCCTAACCAGCCAGCCCGCACCAAGAACGGGAAGGTTTTCGGTCAACCGGATACCGCCGCGGGTCGATTGCGGCCGGCGCGATCCGTTTTCAAGCTAAGGGGAAATTGCCATGGAGCGGATTTGGCTGAAACATTACCCGGCGGGCGTGCCAGCGGATATCGATGTCACGCAATACGGCTCGCTGGTCGAACTGCTCGAAGAGAGCTTCACCAAATTCCGCGATCGCAAAGCCTTCATCTGCATGGACAAGTCGATCACCTATCGTGAACTCGACGAGATGTCGCTGGCACTCGCCGCCTATCTGCAGAGCAAGGGCATGTCAAAGGGTGCGCGCGTCGCGCTGATGATGCCGAACGTCATGCAGTATCCAGTGGCCACCGCGGCTGTGCTGCGCGCCGGATACGCCGTGGTCAACGTCAATCCGCTCTACACGCCGCGCGAACTGGAACACCAACTGAAGGATTCCGGCGCCGAAGCCATCATCGTGCTGGAGAACTTCGCCACCACTGTCGAGAAAGTGATCGCGAAAACCAACGTCAAGCACGTCATCGTCGGCAGCATGGGCGATCTGCTCGGCTTCAAAGGCGTGATCGTCAATCTGGTGGTGCGCAAGGTCAAGAAGATGGTGCCGGCCTATTCGCTGCCGGGCGCAGTCACCTTCAACGACGCGCTCGCTGCGGGACGCGGCATGAAGCTTACAAAGCCGGCAATCACACGGGAGGATGTCGCCTTCCTGCAATATACCGGCGGCACCACGGGCGTTTCAAAGGGCGCGACGCTGCTCCACCGCAACATCATCGCCAATATGCTGCAGAACGACGCCTGGCTGCAGCCGGCGCTGAAGAAGCCGCCTGTGGTCGATCAACTGTTCATCGTCTGCGCGCTGCCGCTCTACCACATCTTTGCGCTGACGGCCTGCTTCCTGCTCGGCGTGCGTGCCGGCGGCGTCAACTTGCTGATCCCCAATCCGCGCGATATCGGCGGGTTCATCAAGGAATTGCAGAAGTATCAGGTTAACAGCTTCCCGGCCGTCAACACGCTTTACAATGCGCTGGTCAACCATCCGGACTTCGCCAAGATCGATTTTTCGAAGCTGAAGGCCTCGTTCGGCGGCGGCATGGCAACCCAGAAGCCGGTCGCAGAAGCCTGGCTCAAAGCCACCGGCTGCGCGCTGTCGGAAGGCTATGGCCTATCCGAGACCTCACCGACGCTGACCTGCAATCCGGCCGACACCGACAAGTTCACAGGCACCATCGGCCTGCCGGTGCCTTCGACCTGGCTGTCGATCCGCGACGATGACGGCAACGAGCTGCCGCTCGGCGAAGCCGGCGAAATTTGCGCCAAGGGACCGCAGGTGATGGCCGGCTACTGGAACCGGCCGGACGAAACCGCCAAGGTGATGACCGCCGATGGCTATTTCCGCACCGGCGACGTCGGCGTGATGGACGAGCAAGGCTACACCAAGATCGTCGACCGCAAGAAGGACATGATCCTGGTCTCGGGCTTCAACGTCTATCCCAACGAGATCGAGGAAGTGATCGCGAGCCACCCGGGCGTGCTCGAATGCGCGGTGATCGGTGTCCCCGATGCAAAATCGACCGAAGCGGTGAAAGCCTTCGTGGTGAAGAAGGATTCCAACCTGACCGCCGAGGACATCGTCAAATTCTGCGCGACCCAGCTGACCGCCTACAAGGTGCCGAAGCACGTGGAGTTCAGGAACGAACTGCCGAAGACAAATGTCGGCAAGATCCTGCGCCGCGAGTTGCGCGACGAGAAGAAGCAGGCCGCGGCTTGACTTTAACCCTCCCCTTGAGGGGGAGGGTCGATGCGAACACCGTGAGCATCGGGGTGGGGTGTCAACCGATATCACCCCACCCCGATCTTCGTTTCACTCAGATCGACCCTGCCCCTCCAGGGGAGGGTGCATTCCCGCTCCGGAAAACACCGTGCTCCACACATCCATTACCCCCGCAGACATCATCGCCTTCTGGCGCGAAGCCGGCCCCGACCGCTGGTACACCAAGGATCTCGCCTTCGATGCCGAGTTGCGCCGCAGGTTTCTGACGACATGGCAGGACGCGGCGGCAGGTCAACTCGCTGCATGGCAGGAGGCAGACGAAGGTACGCTGGCGCTGCTCATCGTGCTCGACCAGTTTCCCCGCAACATGTTTCGCGGCGATCCGCGGACCTTCGCCACCGACGCGATGGCGCGCGCCGTTGCCGATCGCGCCCTCGCCAATGGCGTTGACCAGCGCACCGACGTGCGCCTCCGTGAGTTCATCTATCTGCCGTTCGAGCATTCGGAAGACCCCGCCGATCAGGCGCGCAGCGTCATGCTGTTCCGCGCGCACGGCGATGCCGAAGGCATTAAATACGCCGTGATTCACGACGACATTATCCGCAGGTTCGGCCGCTTCCCTCATCGCAACGCCGTGCTGGGGAGAGCGACGACCGCCGACGAGCAGGCCTTCCTCGATCAGGGCGGCTTCGCCGGCTGACGATTGTGTCCCGCGCGCGTCGGGGCTAAGACTCCACCACACCCTCACGGAGAATGAGAAATGACAATTCAAGTCGGCGACAAGCTACCCGAGGCGAAATTCCGCGTCATGACCAGCGAAGGCCCGCAGGTCAAAACCACCGACGACATCTTCAAAGGCAAGACCGTCGCGCTGTTCGCGGTACCCGGCGCCTATACCGGCACCTGCCACAAGATGCATATGCCGAGCATTTTCCTCAACGCCTACGCCATCAAGAACAAGGGCGTCGACACTATCGCCGTGGTGTCGGTCAATGACGCTTTCGTCATGAGCGCCTGGAAGCGCGATACCGATCAGCGTGACGAAGCGATCTTTCTTGCTGACGGCAATGCGGACTTCGCAAAGGCGATCGGCATGGAACTGGATGCATCCGGTAACGGGCTCGGCATCCGCTCCAAGCGCTATTCGATGCTGGTCAAGGACGGCGTGGTGACGAAGCTCAACCTCGAAGCCAATCCCGGCAAGGTCGAAGTCTCCGGCGGCGATACCCTGCTCGGGCAGCTGTAATCCCCTCAACGGAAAGTCCTCATCCTGAGGAGCGCGCCTGCGCGCGTCGCGAAGGATGGGCCACGAATCCCCTCATGGCTCGAGACGGCGCAAGAGCGCCTCCTCACCATGAGGGTTCACCACCTGAGGGTACTTGCGCTGAGGTGCCGCGCTTTACGCAGGATATCCCCGTAACGAGATGCTGCCCGCCGTCAGCCTTGCAGCCGCGCCATCGCCACGCCTTCGCGCGCGAGTTGATCGGCACGTTCGTTATCGTCGTGACCGGCGTGGCCCTTGACCCAGTGCCAGCGCACCTTGTGCCGCGCCATCGCCGCGTCGAGCCGCTGCCACAAGTCCATGTTCTTCACCGGCTTCTTGTCGGCCGTGCGCCAGCCGTTTTTCTTCCAACCGTGAATCCACGCCGTGATGCCCTGCCGCACATACTGGCTGTCGGTATGCAGGTCGACGTCGCATGGCTTCTTCAGCGCCTCGAGCGCGGAAATCGCCGCCAGCAATTCCATGCGGTTGTTGGTGGTGTGCGGCTCGCCGCCCTTCAGCTCCCTGCGCGCATCGCCGAATTGCAGGATGGCACCCCAGCCGCCCGGCCCCGGATTGCCCGAGCAGGCGCCATCGGTGTGAATGACCACCGCAGGCGCGCTCACGCCACCAGCCCCGAATGCGCGACGCCGTAATCGCCGATGCTCTGCACCGACTGATGGAAGCGCAGCTTGCGGACGTATTCGAGCGGATCTTTCGGCTTGACCAGCGCACCCGGCGGCACGTTGAGGAAATCCACCAGCCGCGTCAGCAGGAAACGCAACGCCGCGCCGCGTGCCAGCAACGGCAATGCCTGCTGCTCGGCGGCAGACAGCTGGCGCTCGCGGCCATAGCCATTGAGCAGCGCCCGCGCCTTGGTGACGTTAAAGGAATGATCCGGCTCGAAACACCATGCGTTGAGGCAGATCGCCACGTCGTAAGCCAGGATATCGTTGCAGGAGAACGGGAAATCGATCAGCCCGGACACCTTGTCGCCGAGGAAGAAGACGTTGTCCGGAAACAGGTCGGCATGGATGACGCCGACCGGCAGATCGCTCGGCCACGATGCTTCGAGGTAACCAAGTTCGCGCGCGATGAAATCGCGCAAGCCCGGCTGCACGTCATCGGCGCGCGGCGCGGCCGCATCGAACAATGGCCGCCAGCCTTTGACCGACAGCGGATTTTGCCGCACCAGCGGGAAATCGCGTCCGGCGAGATGCATGCGCGCGAGCGCCTCGCCCACGCCGGCGCAATGCACGGCGTTCGGCCGGCGCGGCCACATGCCTTCGAGGAAATTGATGATCGCGGCCGGCCGACCGGCAAGCGTGCTGTAGACCTCGCCGCGCCGATTGCGCGCCGGCTGCGGGCAGCTCACACCGCGCGCTGCAAGATGCGCCATCAGCGACAGGAAGAACGGCAGATCGTCGGCCGCGACGCGCTTCTCGTACAGCGTGAGAATGTACGCGCCTTTGCTGGTATGCAGCAGGAAGTTGGAATTCTCGACGCCTTCGGCGATGCCCTTGTAAGACAGCAGTTCGCCGATGTCGTAAGCCTTGAGGAATTCCGCAAGATCTTCGGCAGCGACGTCCGTATAGACGGCCATCTTTATTCCGCCGCGTCAGGCCGCAGCGAGCGCGGCAACGGGAAGAACTCGTTCTCCTCCGCAGCCGATACCGTCTCTACGTTCAACTCGTAGCGCGCCGCAAACGCTCCCATGATCTCCTCGACGATCACCTCCGGCGCCGAAGCTCCCGCCGTGATGCCGAGGCTCTTGATGCCTTCGAACTTGCTCCAGTCGAGGTCGGAGGCGCGCTGCGCCAGCACCGCGATCGGGCAACCCTCGCGCTCGGCCACCTCGCGCAGGCGCTGCGAGTTGGATGAATTCGGCGCGCCGACGACGATCAGCGCATCGACCACCGGCGCCACCTTCTTGACCGCGAGCTGGCGATTGGTGGTGGCGTAGCAGATGTCTTCCTTGTGCGGCCCGGAGATGTTCGGGAAACGCTGCTTGAGCAACGCCACGATCTCCGCGGTGTCATCGATCGACAACGTGGTCTGGGTCACGAAAGCCAGATTGTTGGCGTCCTTCGGGGTGAAGGTCGCGGCGTCGTTGGCGGTTTCGATCAGGGTGACGGCGCCCGGCGGCAACTGCCCCACGGTGCCCACCACCTCCGGGTGATGCGAATGCCCGATCAGCAGGATCTCGCGGCCGCGCTTGAAATGGATTGCCGCCTCGCGATGCACCTTGGTGACCAGCGGGCAGGTGGCGTCCAATGAGAAGAAATTCCTCTCGGTCGCCTCGGCGGGAACCGATTTCGGCACGCCATGGGCGGAAAATACCACCGGTGCCTGGGTATCCGGAATTTCCGACAGTTCCTCGACGAAGATCGCCCCTTTTGCCCGCAGGCTGTCCACGACGTAGCGATTGTGGACGATTTCGTGACGGACATAGACCGGCGCGCCATAAAGTTTGAGCGCCCGTTCGACGGTATCGATGGCACGGACCACTCCGGCACAGAAGCCGCGCGGCGAACAAAGGACGATCTTGAGCTGTGGTTTGGCCTGCATTGGGCGATCCGGAACCTGTTCGCCCATCGTTCGCGGGCGCGGACAATCGGCGCGTGTCCGGAGAATTCGAAGAACGATTTAAGTTACCACGACTTGGGACGGCTTTGCGATCCTGTCAAGGCCGTTTGGCCAGCCCATTGCGCGGTTAGTCCATGACAGCTTATATAGGGCATAATTCCAGTCATCGCCGATGACCTAGCGACTTCGCCTCCATAAACGAGGTGGGCGGAGAATAAAGGAGATTTGCCATGAGCAATGCACCGCTGATGCCGAAAGCGACCGCCGTGTGGCTCGTCGACAATACTGCCCTGTCCTTCGACCAGGTGGCGGATTTCACCAAGATGCACCCGCTGGAAGTGCGCGCCATCGCCGACGGCGACGCCGCCCAGGGCATCAAGGGCATGGACCCGATTTCCACCGGACAACTCACCCGCGACGAAATCGAGCGTGGCGAGAAGGACATCAACTACCGCCTCAAGCTCAGCGAGAGCAAAGTCGTGCTGCCCGAGGCGAAGAAGAAGAAGGGTCCGCGCTATACGCCGGTATCGCGCCGCCACGAACGGCCGAGCGCGATCCTCTGGCTGGTGCGCAACCACCCGGAATTGAAGGACAGCCAGATCATGCGGCTGGTCGGCACCACCAAGACCACCATCGCATCGATCCGCGACCGCACCCACTGGAATGCCTCGACGCTGACGCCGATGGATCCGGTGACGCTCGGCCTGTGCTCGCAGATCGAACTCGACTTCGAAGTGCAGCGCGCCGCCAAGGAGAAGCCGACCGACCCCGCTTACGGCGGCGCGACGCTGCTGCCGGCCTCCGAGACCACGCGCAAGGATGCCGAGTTCGAGCCCAGCGAGAGACAGCGCGACGATCTCAATGTCGATGCGGTGTTCGCCAAGCTGAAGACCATCGGCGGCAAGAAGCCGAGCGACGACGAGGAATAGGATCTGCGTTTCGCAGCAGGGTAACAATCAACGCGGCGGGCTTTCCTGCCGCGTTTTTGTTTGGCTGCCTGTCATGGAGTCAGGACGTTATCGCCTGTCGATCGTTCGCGGCGTGACCCGCTTCAATGCGGATCGGCATGGCTTTTCGTTGTCGAAAGCAAGACAGGATCTGTTCTGATGGCCACGCGAGGGAACAAAGACTGTGCGAACACGGTGATTTGAATCAAATCGCGCGCGCTGGAACTGGCTCGAAATTCATGCACGTCATGCACGTCGATTTGACGGAACGGTGGACGGCGCGAGGCGTTGGTGAGGCATCCCGAGATAAGCAAAGGAGGCCCTCATCATGAAGTCGAGTTTCATCGTTGCCGCGTTGGCGGCGTCGGCGCTCGTTGCCGCACCGGCCATCACCCCTGCTGCCGCAAAGGACGCCAAGCATAGCAGCATGCGCAAACACATGTCGCATAAGCACATGCACAAGCATTCTGGCCGGATGTCGCATCGCGACGACTACCGCAACAGCAACGCTGCGTACCGCGACACGTGGAATCGGCCGATGAATACCGGCTTTGCACCGCTCGACGTGACCGGCAACATCGTGGGCGGCGCCATCGGAACCGCTGGCGCAATCGCCGGGACGGCGGTTGGCACGGCTGGCGCGATCGCCGCGGCGCCGTTCGGCGCAGGCCCTTATGCCGCCGGCTCGTACGGCCCACGCGGACCGGACTACGCCTACGGCTACGGCTACGGCTACAACGACCCCTATCGTTATGATGGTACAGCGCTGCAATATTCGCCGAGCTACGCCGCACGAAACGGCTTCGTTTGTCAGCCGGGCACCTGGTTCAAGAATTCGGCGGGCCGGATGCAGATCTGCCAGTAATTGGTAAGGCACGGCCAAGCGCGGCCATTCCTGCACGAGACAAATAACAAATGGCCGGGCATTGTGCCCGGCCATTTTGTCATGCCTTACCTGTCAACTCATGAAAGTCACTCGTCCGGTGGCAAGATCGTGCATCGCTCCCACGATGCGAAGTTGTCCCGCCGTCACGAGCCCTTTCAGAATCGAGCTTCGCGACGTCAGCGCCGCCACACTCAGCTTGACGTTGTTTTCGGCCACCGCCTAAACGAATGCCGCATTCTTCGAATTGCGGTCGCCGCTCGTCCTGGTCGACACCACGGCCGGCGCAATGTTGGTCAGCATTGCAGTGAGGTGACCGAGTTTGACGTGATCGACGGCGCCCTTGATGGCGCCGCAATCGTTGTGGCCAAGCACCACGATGGCGCGCGCGCCAGAAACCTTGGTGGCGAATTCGAGGCTGCCAATGATATCGTTATTGATGAAATTACCCGCGACCCGCGCGCAGAAGATGTCGCCGATACGCTGATCGAACACCAATTCAGGCGGCACGCGCGAGTCGATGCAGCCGACAACGGCGGCGAATGGCGCCTGTGCTGCGGCAGTTTCCTTCACCTGCTGCATCAGATCGCAATTGATCGTCTTGCCGCTGGAAAAGCGTGTGTTACCCGCCTGCAGGCGCGCGATCGCGTCCGCTGGGCTGACGCTCTTCTGCAAGGCCGGCGTAAGCACGGCGCATTCCCCAACCGCGGCGTGAGCTTTTCCCGACGCGGCAGCGAACAAGGCAAGCGAAGCGCAGTTGCAGAAGGCACGACGGCTCAGCATGGCAAATCCCTCCCCGGCAATCACGTTCAGACAACACGTTGTGCTCACAGCAATCTGGTACAGCTTCCCGCCGAAGGATCAAGCGAGTTCGCACACGATACTTGCCACAACGATAGGTGCAGCTGCGGCAAAGTGACTCCTGTGTTCAGCCTTCACCCTCGTCGCTGGCCAGCACGCCGCGCACTGCAGCCGCCCAGCCTTTCAGCTTCCGCGTTCGCGTGGCGTCGCTCATGTTCGGCTTGAAGCGATGCTCGAGCCGCCAGTTGTCCGCGAACTTGGCGGGCTCCGGGTAAACACCGGCCGACAGGCCTGCCAGATAGGCCGCGCCCAGCGCGGTGGTTTCCTGAATCATCGGACGATCCACCGGCGCGTCGAGCAGATCGGCGAGTCGCTGCATCGTCCAGTCCGATGCCGTCATGCCGCCATCGACGCGCAGCACGGTATTGGCGGCCTTGGCTTCCGGCCAATCGGCACGCATCGCCGCCCACAGATCGTGCGTCTGGTAGCACACGCTTTCCAGCGCGGCATGCGCGAGTTCGGCCGGACCGGTGTTGCGCGTCAGGCCGAACAGGCCACCACGCACGCGCGGATTCCAGTAGGGCGCGCCGAGGCCCACGAAAGCCGGCACCAGATACACCGCTTGCGTCGAATCGGATTGATCGGCCAGCGGACCGGTTTCGGCGGCGTTCTTGATGATCTTGAGGCCATCGCGCAGCCACTGCACTGCCGACCCGGCAACGAAGATCGAACCTTCCAGCGCGTAAGTGCGCTTGCCGTCCAGCTGATAGGCGATCGTCGTCAGCAATTTATTCTTCGATGTCACCGGCGTGGTGCCGGTATTGAGCAGCGCAAAGCAACCGGTGCCGTAGGTCGATTTCATCATGCCGGGCGTGAAGCAAGCCTGACCGATGGTCGCCGCCTGCTGATCGCCGGCGATGCCGCGCACGGCAATCGGCCCGCCGAACAGATCGGCGATGCAATCGCCAAAATGCGCCGACGAATCCTTGACCTGCGGCAGCATCGCGCGCGGCACGCGCAAGATCGTCAACAGCGTATCGTCCCACACACCCTGGTGGATGTTGAACAAGAGCGTGCGCGACGCATTGGTGGCGTCGGTGGCGTGGACCTTGCCGCCGGTCAGCCGCCACAGCAAATAGCAATCGACGGTGCCGAACAGCAGTTCGCCGCGCTCGGCGCGCGCGCGCGCGCCGGGCACGTGATCCAGAATCCAGGCCACCTTGGTGCCGGAGAAGTACGGATCGACGATGAGACCTGTCCGCGCCGAAATCTCCGGCTCGTGCCCCTCGGCTTTCAATTGCGCACAGACGTCGGCGGTGCGGCGATCCTGCCAGACGATGGCGCGATGCACAGCCTTGCCGGTGGCGCGATCCCACACCACCGTCGTTTCGCGCTGATTGGTGATACCGATGGCGGCGATATCGCGAGCCGTCACATTGGCCTTCTGCATCGCCTCGCGGCAGGTCGCCAGCGTCGAATGCCAGATGTCGTCCGGCTCGTGCTCGACCCAGCCTGACGCCGGAAAATGCTGCGGGAATTCCTGCTGCGCTGTCGCCGCGATGGAAATATCGCCGCGAAACACAATGGCGCGCGACGACGTAGTGCCTTGATCGATGGCGAGGACATGAGACGACATGCGGCGTTTCCCGGTGATTTGACCCTGGCGTTGAGGCCAAGGCAACCGGATTGCGCGGCGAAGGTCAATATGTGGCATTGCGGCGGCAAACCTGCGGCGCCATCAGCACGCCGGCATCGAACGTGGAACGAACCGGCCAGCCCGGCGCTTATCCTCGACTGCGTAACAACCGGGAGAGTGGTCATGAGACCGATGCGAACGATCCTGACCGGCATCATGCTCACGGTCGCCGGATCGATGGCGCTGGCCGAGCAAGCGCTGACCGGCACGGTGACGGTGATCGATCGGATCAACGGGACCATTTCGATCCAGCAGCCGCAAAGCGGCACGGTCGGCGCAAATGGCGGCGCCACGATCGAACAATTCAAGATTCAGAACAGCCTGTCGAATACCGTGCATGCCGGAGACAAGGTGACGTTCACCTTCAACGAGGCTGGCGGCAGCAAGACCATCACCAAGATCGACGTGCAGTAGGCGTAGTCGTTCGTAGAGGCAGAAGCGATGCTCCTCATGGTGAGGAGGCGCGATAGCGCCGTCTCGAACCATGAGTTGTCATCCTTCGCAACGCGATCCGACCGACAGATCGCTCATCCGGATGAGGCTTAGCCTTGCGTCTTTTCACACCGACGCGGTGGTGACGCCACCGTCGATGACGATGGTCTGGCCGGTCATGAACGTCGAGGCATCGGAGCCGAGATATGCCACCGCGCCGGCGATCTCGTGCGGCTCGCCGATCCGGCGCAGCGGCGTTGTCGCCGTGCGGCGCTTCAGGTTGGCCTCGTCCTCCCACAGCGCGCGGGCGAAGTCGGTTTTCACCAGGCCCGGCGCGATGCAATTGACGCGGACGCCCTTTGGCCCCCATTCCCCGGCGAGGCTGCGACACAGCGCGAAATCCGCCGCTTTGGAAATGCCGTAAGCGCCGATCACCGTCGAACCGCGCAAGCCGCCGATCGACGAGATGATGACCACCGAGCCACTGCCCCGCGCCGCCATCTGCGGGATCGCCAGCGCACACAGCCAGATGTTGCTCTTGACGTTGGAGCCCATGATCTTGTCGAAGGCTTCATCGGTGATGTCGAGCAGCGGGCCGTAATAGGGATTGACCGCTGCATTGCAGACCAGGATATCGATCTTGCCATAGTGCCTGATCGAACCATCGATCAGCGCTTCGACCTCATTACGCCGCGCGATATTACAGGCAATGACGTGCGCGTCGCCGCCCTGCTTGCGGATTCCTTCCGCCACCGCTTCGCATGCGTCCGCCTTGCGGCTGGAAATCACCACCTTGGCGCCGAGCTGCGCCAGCAATTCGGCCGAGGCGCGACCGATGCCGCGGCTCGATCCGGTGACAACCGCAACCTTGCCGGTGAGATCGAACGGCGTGTTGTGCATGTCATATTCTCCGCACGGGACATCGTCATCCTGAGGTGCGAGCGAAGCGAGCCTCGAAGGATGGTTTATGAAAGCGGCCTCCCGCCGTCGCCCTTCGAGGCGCGCAAATGGGCGCGCACCTCAGGGTGACGGGGGCCACGCATGCCGCCTAGATCAACCCGCCGGCGGCGCTGACGCGGCTCAAGTGATAGTCCGTGTCGCCGAACGTGCTTTCGATGATCGACAGCCGCTTGAAGTAGTGGCCGATCGACGCTTCCATCGTCATGCCGATGCCGCCATGCAGCTGGATCGACTGCTGGCCGACGAACTTCAGCGATTTGCCGATCTGCACCTTGGCGGCGGCCACCGACGTCGCACGCTCCTTGGCGTCATCGAAATCGCTCGCCATCGTCGCCAGCATCGCCATGCTTCGCGCCTGTTCGAGATTGACGAACATATCGGCCGCACGGTGCTGCAGGGTCTGGAAGCTGCCGATCGGCACGCCGAACTGCTTGCGCGTCTTGAGATATTCGACCGTGATCTTCAACGACTCTTCCATGGCGCCGACAGCTTCGGCACACAGCGCGATGCGCGCGTCATCCACCACCTGTTCGATCAGCGGCAGGCCGTTGTCCGGATCGCCGATCGCGGCATCGGCGCCGACCTCGACGCCGGTGAAGGTGATGTCGGCGGCATGCATGCCATCCTGCGTCGGATAGCCATTGACACTGACGCCCTTGACATCGCGAGGCACCAGGAACACGCCGATGCCGTTGCGATCGGTCTGCTGGCCCTTGGTGCGCGCGGTCACGATCAGCGTATCGGCGGTTTCGCCGTTGAGCACGACGTACTTCTCGCCGTCGATCACCCAGCCGTCGCCTTTTTTCTTGGCGGTGGTACTGACATCGCCGAGATCGTAACGCGAATTCTTCTCGAGCTGCGCGAAGGCCAGTGTCTTGCTGCCGTCGATGATGCCCGGAATATAGGCTTCCTTCTGCGCGGCTGAACCGCCACGACGCAGGAAGCCACCGCCCAGCACCACTGTGGCGAGAAAAGGTTCGAGCACCAGCGCGCGGCCCAGCGCTTCCATGACGATCATGGTTTCCACTGCGCCGGCGCCGAAGCCGCCGTCATCCTCGGAAAACGGCAGACCGAGCAGGCCCTGCTCCGCCAGCTTGCCCCACACCGTCTTGCTCCAGCCGCCCTTCTCCGCGCCGTATTTCTTGCGCTGATCGAAGTCGTAGGACGCCTTGAGAAGACCGTCGATGCTTTCCTTGAGAAGCCGTTGCTCCTCGGACAGATCAAAATCCATGTTGCTTTCCTCAAACTACTGGGGCGATCGAGGCCCCCAAAAATCCGGACCGGCTGTCATTCCGGGATGCGCCCTCTTGGCGCAGGCCCGGAATCCATACTCCCGGCGGTAGTGATGGATTCCGGGTTCGCTCGTGAAGAACTCGCGCCCCGGAATGACGGTGTGGGGACTACAGCCCCAGCACTGCCTTGGTGATGATGTTGCGCTGGATCTCGTTGGAGCCGCCGTAGATCGACACCTTGCGGTAGTTGAAATAGGTCGGCGCGATCTGCGCGGTCCAGTCCATGGTTTCGTTGCTGCCGTCGTCGCCATGCACGTCGTAGGGCGCTGCGAACGGACCGATGACATCCATCAGCAACTCGGTGGTCGACTGCTGGATTTCCGAGCCCTTGATCTTGAGGATCGACGACGCCGGATCCGGCTTGCCCTTGCCGTGCTTGCCTTCGTTGGCGACGACGCGCATCTGCGTCAGTTCGAGCGCCTTAAGCTCGATCTCGACCGCCGCCAGCTTCTCGCGAAACTTCTGGTCCTCGAGCACCGGTTTGCCGCCGGACTGCACACTCGCGGCCAATTCCTTGATACGACGGATGCGTTCCTTGGAAGCACCGACGCGGGCGATGTTGGTACGCTCGTTGCCGAGCAGGAACTTGGCGTAATCCCAGCCCTTGTTCTCTTCGCCGACGAGATTTTCGACCGGCACCTCGACGTCATCGAAGAACACCTCGTTGACCTCGTGCCCGCCTTCGATGGTGATGATCGGGCGCACCGTGATGCCCTTGGACTTCATGTCTATCAACAGGAACGAAATGCCCTGCTGCTTCTTCGCCGCCGGATCGGTGCGCACCAGGCAGAAGATCCAGTCGGCATGCTGCGCCAGGGTCGTCCAGGTCTTCTGACCGTTGACGATGTATTTATCGCCCTTGCGCTCGGCCTTGGTCTTCAGCGACGCGAGGTCCGACCCCGAGCCCGGCTCGGAGAAGCCCTGACACCACCAGTCGGTGAGATCGGCGATACGCGGCAGATAGTGCTTCTTCTGCGCCTCGCTGCCGAAGGTGTAGATCACCGGGCCGACCATGTTGACGCCGAACGGCAGCGGCGCAGGTGCGGGTGTGGCCTGCAGCTCTTCATTGAAGATGTACTGCTGCACCGGGGTCCAGCCTGTGCCGCCCCATTCCTTGGGCCAATGCGCCACCGCCCAGCCCTTCTTGTGCAGGATGCGGGTCCAGTCGACCATGTCCTGCTTGGTGGTGTGGCGGTTCTCCTGCAGCTTCTTCTTGATGGCGGGAGGAACGTTGTCGCGGAAGAAGGCGCGGACTTCATCGCGAAATGCCTGTTCTTCCTTGGTGAGACTGAGATCCATGATGGGACTCCTCAAATACTGTCGGTTTTCACAACGTCATTGCGAGGAGCGAAGCGACGAAGCAATCCGGTTCTCGTTTTCTGGTTCTGGATTGCTTCGCTTCGCTCGCAATGACGAAGAAAGGTTGCAACGAAATCAGTGCACGAACTCGAACAGGCCGGCCGCGCCCATGCCGCCGCCGACGCACATGGTGACGACGCCGTACTTCGCCTTGCGGCGGCGGCCTTCGAACAGGATGTGGCCGGTGAGGCGCGCGCCGGTCATGCCATACGGATGACCGACCGCAATCGAGCCGCCATTGACGTTGAGTTTTTCCGGATCGATGCCGAGCTTGTCGCGGCAATACAGCACCTGCACGGCGAAGGCTTCGTTGAGCTCCCACAGATCGATGTCGTCGATCTTGAGACCGTGGCGCTTGAGCAGGCGCGGAATCGCGAACACCGGGCCGATGCCCATCTCGTCCGGCTCGCAACCGGCGGCGACGAAGCCGCGGAAAATGCCGAGCGGCTTGAGGCCGCGCTGCGCCGCCAGCTTGTCGGTCATGATGACGGTGGCGCTGGCGCCATCGGAGAGCTGGCTGGCGTTGCCGGCGGTGATGGTGAAGCCGTCACCGCGCACTGCCTTCAGGCTGGCGAGACCTTCCGCCGTGGTTTCCGGGCGCGGACCTTCGTCCTTGGACAGCGTCACGTCCTTGAACGACACCTCGCCGGTGGCCTTGTCGGCAACCGCCATCTTGGTCGAGATCGGCGCCAGTTCGTCGTTGAACTTGCCGCCCTGCTGCGCAGCCGCGGTGCGGCGCTGACTCTCCAGCGAATACTCGTCCTGCGCCTCGCGCGAAATATTGTAGCGCTTCGCCACCACTTCGGCGGTGTCGAGCATCGGCATGTAGACGTCTTTCTTGATCGCCACCAGTTCCGGATCAATGATGTGGAACTTGTTGGCGTGATCGTTTTGCACCAGGCTGATGGACTCACCGCCGCCGCCGACCGCGATCTCAACGCCGTCGAACAGCACCGAGCGCGCCGCCAGCGCAATGGCCTGCAGGCCGGAAGCGCATTGACGATCGATCGTGGTGCCGCCCGCCGTCACCGGCACGCCGGCGCGCAGCAGCGCCTTGCGCGCGACGTTGCCGCCGGTGGTGCCCTGCTGCATCGCGCAGCCCATCACCACGTCTTCGACCTCGGCGCCATCGACCTTGGCGCGCGACAGCGCGTGCGAGATGGCGTGGCCCAGCATGGTCGGGCCTTCGGTGTTGTTGAGGGCGCCGCGATAGGCCTTGCCGATCGGTGTGCGGGCGGTGGAAACGATAACGGCTTCGGTCATGAGCGACCTCCTGTTGCATGTTGACGGGGGTGTTCGCATATCTTTGCGGATATCGTGGCGGGTTGTTGCGTGCGCAATTCGTGGCGTGACAATTTGCCGACCGCGGTGCGCGGCAGTTGATCGACGAATTCCAGCGCCGCCGGCAATTCGTGCTTGCCGAGCTTGCCGGTCAGGAAGCCGCGCAGTTCGTCCCGCGTGAAGGGCGCGGCGCCCGGCTTCAAGGCGATGAAGGCCTTGGCAGCCTCGCCGCGATAATCGTCGGCAATGCCGATCACCAGCACTTCATGCACGGCGGGATGGGTGTAGATCGCCTGCTCGATCATCTGCGGATAGACGTTGAAGCCGCCGGAGATGATCATGTCCTTCTTGCGATCGACCAGATAGAAATAACCGTCGGGATCCATGTAGCCGATATCGCCGGTGAGAAAACGGTCGCCGACAAAGGCTTCGGCGGTTTCCTGCGGCCGGTTCCAGTAGCCGCGCGTGACGTTCGGCCCCTTGATGCGGATTTCTCCGACCTCGCCCGGCGGCAACGTACGCGTCGGATCGTCGAGCGCCACCACATCGAGTTCGATGCCCGGCAACATCAAGCCGATCGAGCCCGGCTTGTCCGGCCCCACCGGCGGATGGCCAGTGCCCGGCGAACAGGTTTCGGTCATACCCCAGCCGCTCTTCAAGGTCAGGCCGGTCTTGCGTTCGAACACCTTGGCGACTTCGACCGGCAGCGGCGCGCCGCCGGAGCCTGCCGCCGCCAGCGACGACAGATCGCGGCTTTCCAGCGTCGGATCGTTGGCGAGCGCGATCCACATCGTCGGAACGCCCGGAAACGCCGTGGCGCGCTTCACTTCAATGTCGCGCAGCACCGCGTTGACGTCGAAGCGCTGATGCAGCGAAATCAGGTCGCCGTATTTGAGGCAGCGCAGCAGGATCACCGTCAGCGCATAGATGTGAAACAGCGGCAGCACGCAGATGACGCGCTCGATGGTGTTGCGCTCGGCGCGCGCCTTGGCGCCCCAGACATCGTAGATCGACACCGCCGAGGTGAGATTGCGGTGGCTCAGCATGGCGCCTTTCGGCAGGCCGGTGGTGCCGCCGGTGTATTGCAGCAGTGCGACCTCTTCGGCGTCGATCGCAGGCCACGCATGCGGCGACGTCGCACCGGCAACGAACTGCTTGAACGTCACCACGCGCGGATCGTCCGGCAGCGCCGCCTGCGGCGTGCCTACTGCGCCCCAGTCATCATCCTCGCAGACGATCAGCCGGTCCAGCAGCCCCTTGGCGACGAACTTCAGCGCCATCGGCAACAGCGCCGCCAGATTGCTGGTGACCAGCACGCGCGCGCCGCTGTCGGTGAGTTTATGCGACAGCGCGATCTCGCCATCGAGCGGCGACAGATGCACCAGCCGTGCACCCGCCTTCAACGCACCGAAGAAGTTGATCGGATGATCCGGCGAATTGCCCAGAAACAGCGCGATGGTGCTGCCCTTGCCGTAACCGGCGCGCAGCAACGCCGCCGCCGCCTGCTCGACCCGCTCCTCAAGCTCGGTAAAGCCGATCGGGCGATCGCGAAATTCCAGTGCCGGCCGCGAACCGTAATTCGCGACCGCCTGACTCAACAGATCGGGCAACGTGCCGCTCGGCAGCGGTACGTCCCAACATACGCCTTCCGGATAGAACTGCTCTCCCGGATGGGGCATCGCGTTACGCCGCTTTTGCCAGCGACGCGAATGTCTTGCCTTCCGCCGCCAGCTTCTTCAGCAACGGCGCCGGTTCCAGCGAGGGATCGTTCGTTTCCTTGGCATAATACGACAGGCGGTCGGCGATGTGCTTGAGGCCGACCTGATCGGCATAGAACATCGGGCCGCCGCGATAGATCGGCCAGCCGTAGCCATAGAGCCAGATCACATCGATGTCGCTCGGCCGCGACGCAATCTTCTCCTCAAGGATGCGCGCGCCTTCGTTAATCATCGGATACATCATGCGCTCGAGGATTTCCTCGTCGCTGATGATACGACCCTTGACGCCAAGCTTGGCGCGGACTTCCTCGAGCATCCGTTCGACTTCCGGATCCGGCAGCGCCGCACGCGAGCCGGCTTCGTATTTGTAATAGCCCTTGCCGGTCTTCTGGCCATGCCGTCCGGCTTCGTACAGCGCATCGCCGATCGGAGACTTGATGCCGCGATCCTGGCGCGAGCGCCAGCCGATATCGAGACCGGCGAGATCGCCCATGGCGAACGGCCCCATCGGCATGCCGAATTTGGTGACCACGCCATCGATCTGCTGCGGCAACGCGCCTTCATACAATAGCTTCTCGCCCTGCTTGCCACGCTGCGCCAGCATGCGGTTGCCGACGAATCCGTCGCAGACGCCGACCACCGCCGGCACCTTGGCGATGCGCTTGGCGATCGCTACCGCCGTCACCAGCGCATCCGGCGCGGTCTTCTCAGCGCGCACGATCTCGCACAGCTTCATGACGTTGGCCGGCGAGAAGAAGTGCATGCCGAGCACGTCCTGCGGCCGCTTGGTCACTGCGGCAATCTCGTTGATGTTCAGATACGAGGTGTTGGAGGCCAGCACTGCGCCGGGCTTGGCGAATTTGTCGAGCGCCGTGAACACCTCTTTCTTGATCGCCATGGTTTCGAACACCGCCTCGATGATGAGGTCGGCATCCTTGACGTTTTCCAGGCCGACGACGCCATTGATGAGACCCATCCGCTTGGCCGGCGCATCGGCTGGGATGCCGCCGCGCGCCGCGGTGTTCTCGTAGTTCTTCTGCATGACGCCCATGCCGCGCTTGAGCTGCTCCTCGCCCGTCTCGATCAGCGTGACGGGAATGCCGGCATTGGCGAACGACATGGCGATGCCGCCACCCATGGTGCCGGCGCCGATGATGGCGACGCGCTCGACCGGGCGCGGCTTGGTCCCCTCCGGCACACCGGCCACCTTGGCCGCCTCGCGCTCGGAGAAGAACGCATAGCGCTGCGCCTTCGACTGGTCGCCGGTGACCAGCTTCATGAATCCTTCGCGTTCCTTCTTCAGGCCCTCGTCGAACGGCAGGTCGATGGCCGCGCCCACCGCATCGGCAGCGGCGAACGGCGCTTCCAGTCCGCGCGCCTTCTTGGTCATGGACGCAACGGCATTGGTGAAGATCGAGCGATCCGCCTTGGCGGCGGCCAGCTTGCCGTCTTCGTCGCGCAAGCGGCGCAGCGGACGCTTCTCGGCCAGCACCTTGCGCGCGAAGGCCTCGCCGCCCGCCGCCGGCCCTTCGACGATCTCCTCGATCAACCCGGCTTTCAGCGCGGCCTCGGCGCCGATCGGATCGCCGCCGACGATCATCTTGACCGCGAGTTCCGGCCCGACCGCGCGCGGCAGGCGCTGCGTGCCGCCGGCGCCCGGCAACAGGCCGAGCTTCACTTCAGGCAGGCCCAGCTTGGCGTCCTTCGTGGCCACACGGAAGTGACAGCCCAGCGCGACTTCGAGTCCGCCGCCAAGCGCGGTGCCGTGAATCGCTGCGACCACCGGCTTCGGACAGTTTTCGATTTCGGCGATCACCTCGCCCAGCCCCGGCGACTGCGGCGGCTTGCCGAATTCGGTGATGTCGGCACCGGCGATGAAGGTGCGCCCGGCGCAGGTGAGCACGACGGCCTTCACTTGCGCGTCGGCGCCGGCCGTCTTGATCGATTCAAAGATGCCGCGACGAACGGCCGCACTCAGCGCATTCACCGGCGGATTGTTGACGGTCACGATGGCGATTGCGTCATGACGCTCAAGACTGACCACTTCACTCACGCGACTCTCCTTCACAAATCGGATTATTTTTGCGTATTCCGCACTGCGAAATTCAATTCCGCATCTTGACAACGAGGGTTATTTTGAAGAGCGTCCGATGTCAACGAGTTCGGTATCATACAGGTCTGCGTCACCAGCAATGAAACGCCCAGCCAAGAAAGCGGCGACCGATCGCAGTTTCGTCGTCGCTCTTGCCCGCGGCCTCGAGGTGTTGCGCGCATTTCGACCCAACGACGGGCTTCTCGGCAATCAGGAGATTGCGGCCCGTACAAATTTACCCAAGCCGACCGTTTCCCGGCTGACTTACACTCTGACCAAGCTCGGCTATCTTACACAGGTTCCGAGGTTCGAGAAGTATCAACTCGCACCCGCAGCCATGTCGCTCGGTTATGCAGCGCTCGCCAATCTCGGCGTGCAGCATCTGTCTGAATCGTTTCGCGAAGAGGTGATGCGCGCCACCGGCGGCGCGGTCGCGGTCGGCGCGCGCGACCGGCTCAGCATGATCTATTTCGGCCAGAGCCGCTCGGGCCTGGCGCTCGGCGTGCAGCTCGACGTCGGATCGAAAGTTCCAATTGCGACGACGGCGATGGGCCGCGCTTACATCTGGGCGTTGCCAGACGACGAGCGCGTGCAGTTGCTGCGTGAGTTGCGCGAGCACTACGGCAGCCGCTGGCCGCGCATTCGCGAGGGCATCGAACGCGCCGGCGAACTGGTGGCGAAGCGCGGCTTCGCGATCTCTGCCGGCGAATGGCAGGACGACGTGCATGCAGCCGGCGTTGCATTGACGTTGAACGACGGAACAGGACCCTACGCGTTCAACTGCGGCGCGCCTGCATTCCGCTTCACGGAAGAACGCTTGCTCAACGACATTGGACCTCGTCTTGTGACGATGGTAAGAAACATAGAAGCGGCGCTTGGTGGGACAGCATCGCCGTTTATAAAAAAAGAAGACAACAAGAAATCCAAAGGAGGGAAAAGTGCGCGCCAGATTGTGGGGATTCGATAATCATTTTGGTCGCCAGCCACGATACGTTTGGCACGACCCTTCCAGCAAAATCAGCCGACCGGGCGTGCAGTGATGCAGGCTCAGCTCGCGCCGGGGCGCGCCAGTTCGGCCGCGCCTTTGCTCGCTGTTCGCGACGTCAGCGTCGTGTTCGGCGGCATCATCGCCCTCAATGGCGTTTCGTTCGACATGAAGCAGGGCCAGATCCTCGGGCTGATCGGCCCCAACGGCGCCGGCAAGACGACGCTGTTCAATTGCCTGAGCCGGCTCTATCAGCCGAGCAACGGCGACATCCTGATGGAGGGTGTCAGCATCCTGAAACGACCGGCGTATCGCATCGCCGAGATCGGCATCGGCCGCACCTTTCAGAACGTCGCGTTGTTCCCGAACATGTCGGTGCTCGATAACGTCCGCGTCGGCACCCATGCGCGCACCAATGGCGACATCATCAGCGACTCGCTGAGGCTGCCGCGATCGACTCAGGTCGAAGCCGCACTCAACGCCAAGGTCGCCGAAATCCTTGGCTATCTCGATCTGACAGCCGTGGCGCATGCACCGGTCTCGGGTTTGCCGTTCGGCACCCAGAAGCGCGTCGAGCTTGCGCGCGCGCTGGCCGCCGATCCGAAGATCCTGTTGCTCGACGAACCTGCGGGCGGCCTCAATCACGAGGAAGTCTACGTCCTCGGCGACCTGATCCGCCGCATCCGCGACGATCGCGGCATCACCGTGCTGCTGGTCGAACATCACATGGGGCTGGTGATGTCGATTGCCGATCACGTCGTGGCACTCAATTTCGGCCGCAAGCTCGCTGAAGGCACGCCCGCGCAAGTGCAATCCGACCCGGATGTGATCAAGGCCTATCTGGGGAGCAAAGACCAATGACAGCGATGCTCGATATCAAGGATCTGCGGGCCTATTACGGCCAGGTGCAGGCGCTTCACGGCATGGAGTTTCACCTCAGCGAAGGCAGCATGACGACGCTGCTCGGCGCCAACGGCGCCGGCAAGACCACCACCTTGCGCGCCATCTGCAACATGGTGCGCTCGACCGGCACGATCCAGTTCGAAGGCCGGCCGCTGACCGGCAAGTCGACCGAGAACATCGTACGCCTTGGTATCGCCCATGTGCCGCAGGGCCGCGGCACATTCACGACGATGACCGTCGAGGAGAATCTTCAGCTCGGCGCCATCAGCCGCAAGGACACCAAGGCGATCTCCTCCGACATCGAGCGGATGTACGATCACTTCCCGGTGCTCAAGCAGCGCCACACGCAACAGGCCGGCACATTGTCCGGCGGCGAACAGCAGATGCTTGCGGTGGCGCGGGCGCTGATGCTGCGGCCACGCCTGATGCTGCTCGACGAACCGTCGTTCGGATTGGCGCCGCTGGTCGTGCGCGATCTGTTCAAGATTCTCGGCAAGATCAATCGCGAGGACAAGGTGAGCATCCTGGTCGTCGAACAGAACGCACAGCTTGCACTCGAGATCGCCGACAAGGCCTACGTCATCGAAACCGGGCGCATCGTCATGTCGGGCACAGCGAGTGAAATCGCGAGCAACGAAGCCGTCCGCAAATCCTACCTCGGCTACTAAGGAGCCAGCCATGGAACTATTCATCAATCAGGTCCTGGCTGGGATTGCGACCGGCGCGATCTACGCCTGTATGGCGCTCGCCATCGTCATGATCTTCCAGGCCATTGACCATCTGAATTTCGCCCAGGGCGAAATGGCCATGTTCTCGACCTTCATCGCATGGCAATTGATGCAGTGGGGCGTGCCGTACTGGTGGGCTTTCCTGCTGACGCTGGCCATTTCCTTCGTCGCCGGCATTGTGATCGAGCGCTTGCTGTTCAAGCCCCTGGCGAAGGCTCCAATCCTGACCAACGTCGCCGGCTTCATCGCGCTGTACGCGATCATCAACAGCGTCGCCGGACTGATCTGGGATTTCACTATCAAGCAGTTCCCGTCGCCGTTCGGCTCCTCGCCTTTCCTCGGCAGCCAGCTGATCAGCACGCATCAGGCCGGCATGATCGGGGTGACGATTGCGCTGCTGATCGCTCTGTTCTTCTTCTTCCGCTTCACGCGGATCGGCCTCGCCATGCGCGCGGCTGCGACACTGCCAGAATCGGCCCGGCTGGTCGGCATCAACACCAGTTGGATGATCGCGCTAGGCTGGGGTATGGCGAGCGCCATCGGCGCCATCGCCGGCATCCTGATAGCACCGGTGGTGTTCCTAGAGCCCAACATGATGCTGGGCATTCTGCTTTACGGCTTCGCTGCAGCGGTGCTTGGCGGACTGACCAGCCCGCTCGGCGCGGTGATCGGCGGCTTCCTCGTCGGCGTCTTCGAAAATCTCGTCGGCACTTACATCCCCGGCGTCGGCAACGAATTGAAACTGCCGATCGCGCTGGCGCTGATCGTCATCGTTCTGGTCGTCAAACCCACCGGCCTCATGGGCCATACCGTCGTAAAGCGAGTTTGATCATGAGCACGGTTCAGGAAAGCGTTCCCGCCGCGGCCGTACCGACCGTTAACGCCACGGCTCGCAAATCCAGTACGCTCGGTCGCACCACATCGCTGATCGTGCTGGCGGTGATGTTGATCATGCCGCTGTTCGTGCGGAACTTCATCATCTTCCAGGTCACGATGGTGCTGATCTATGGCATCGCCGTGCTGGCGTTGAATATCCTCACCGGTGGCAGCGGCCAGTTCTCTCTCGGCCAGAGCGCGTTTTTCGCCATCGGGGCCTATGCCGCCGCGATCCTGATCGAACACGGCAACGTCAACTACGCGCTGACCCTGCCGATCGCCGGCGTGATCTGTTTCATCTTCGGATTCCTGTTCGGATTTCCGGCATTGCGACTGTCCGGCATCTATCTGGCGCTTGCGACCTACGCGCTGGCGGTGGCGATGCCGCAGTTGCTCAAGCTTGGCGTCATCGAGCATTGGACCGGCGGCGTGCAGGGCCTCGTCGTCACCAAGCCGGATGCACCGTTCGGCCTGCCGATATCGCAGGACATGTGGCTGTACTACTTCACGTTGGCCGTAACGCTCGCGATCTACATCGCATCGACCAATCTGCTGAAATCGCGATCCGGCCGCGCCATGATGGCGATCCGCGACAACGAAATCGCCGCGTCTGCGATGGGGGTCGACATCTCGCTGTACAAGACACTGGCGTTCGGAATCAGCGCCGGCATCACCGGCGTCGCTGGCGCGCTCGGCGCTATCGCGGTGCAGTTCGTGGCGCCGGACAGCTACACCTTCACATTGGCCATCGCGCTGTTCCTCGGCATGGTGGTGGGTGGCGTCGGCTGGCTGCCGGGCTCGTTCGCCGGCGCGGCATTCATCGTCTTCGTGCCGAATATCGCCGAAGGAATTTCGAAGGGCCTGTCGGGCGCGTTCTTTGGCGTGCTGCTCTTCATTGTCATCTACCTTGTTCCGCATGGGGCCAGGCAGGTCGCGATCCTCGCCGAATCGCTGTTCAATAAGATGAAGAAACCCTAAGGAGAAATGATGAAGTTGCGACAACAACTAAGAATCGCTGCAATCACGACAGCGGTCGTTGCCTTCGCCGCCACCAGCGGCAGCGCCTTTGCCCAGAAGAAGTACGATACCGGTGCCAGCGACACGGAGATCAAGATCGGCAATATCATGCCGTACAGCGGTCCCGCGTCGGCCTATGGCATTATCGGCAAGGTCGAAGCAGCCTACTTCAAGATGATCAACGAACAGGGCGGCATCAACGGCCGCAAGATCAACTTCATCAGCTACGACGACGGCTACAGCCCGCCGAAGGCTGTCGAACAGGCGCGCAAGCTGGTCGAGAGCGACGAGGTGTTGTTCCTCGCCAGTCCGCTCGGCACGCCGTCGAACTCGGCGATTCAGAAGTATCTGAACTCGAAGAAGGTGCCGCAGATTTTCGTGTCGACCGGCGCGACCAAGTTCGGCGACTACAAGGACTTCCCCTGGACCATGGGCTGGCAGCCGGCCTACCAGAGCGAAGGGCGCATCTACGCGGCCTATCTCCTCAAGGAGAAGCCGGATGCCAAGATCGCCATCATGTATCAGAACGACGACTTCGGCAAAGATCTGCTGAAGGGCCTCAAGGACGGTCTCGGCGACAAGGCCAAGACGATGATCGTCGGCGAGGAGAGCTACGAGGTCTCGGAACCGACGATCGACTCCCACATCGTCAAGTTGAAGTCGACCGGCGCCGACGTCTACTTCAGCATCACGACGCCGAAGTTCGCCGCGCAGAGCCTCAAGAAGGTTGCCGAGATCGGCTGGAAGCCGATGTACTTCCAGAGCAACGTCGGCGCCTCGGTCGGTTCCGTGCTCAAGCCGGCCGGCTTCGAGAACGCACAGGACATCCTGTCCGCGGCTTATGCCAAGGATGGCGCCGATGCGCAGTGGGACAACGACGAGGGCATGAAGAAATTCTACGCCTTCCTCGCCAAGTATGTTCCGGAAGGCAACAAGGCCGATGGCTCGACCGTGTTCGGCTATGGCCACGCGCAGACCATCGTGCAGGTGCTGAAGCAAGCCGGCGACAATCTGACCCGCGCCAACATCATGAAGGAAGCGGCCAACCTCAAGAACTTCGCTCCCGACACGCTGCTGCCGGGCGTCACCATCAACACCAGCCCGACGGACTTCTATCCGATCGAGCAGTTGCAGATGATGCGCTTCAAGGGCGAGAAGTGGGACCTGTTCGGCCCCATCATCAACGGCGAAATCAAGGGCAGCTAGGCCGCCCCGCATAACAATGGCGCCACCGAACGAGCGCCACTGAACGATCTCACTCGCCCCCCGCGGCAATGCCGCAGGGGGCTTTTTGCTGCCGCCATTCAGGCCGCCATCGCAACGCGCCATCCGCTTCGTGCCCGTAGCGCAATCGCTGTCCCGCGGTTCCTGCCGCACGGCCCTGCCTTGCTGACAATCGGCAAATGGTATTCAATGACACCCAGGGCCGCAGAGCCTGCAATCAAAAAAAGCAACAACACAGTCAACCAAAGCACAGGGAGAATTGAAATGCCCGCAATAGCATCGCGAGTGGCCACCTTGTCGACTGTTCTCGCATTGAGCGTCGCAACCAGCGGCGCCGCACTCGCGCAAAAGAAATACGATCCCGGCGCCACCGATACCGAAATCAAGATCGGCAACATCATGCCTTACAGCGGCCCCGCGTCCGCCTATGGCGTGATCGGCAAGACCGAGGCCGCCTACTTCAAGAAGATCAATGCGGAAGGCGGCATCAACGGCCGCAAGATCAACTTCATCTCTTACGACGACGCCTACAGCCCGCCGAAAACGGTGGAGCAGGCGCGCAAGCTGGTCGAGAGCGACGAGGTGTTGTTCATATTCAATTCGCTCGGAACCCCGCCGAACTCCGCGATCCACAAATACATGAACAGCAAGAAGGTGCCGCAACTGTTCGTCGCCACCGGCGCAACCAAGTGGAACGATCCGAAGAACTTCCCGTGGACCATGGGCTGGCAGCCCAATTATCAGAGCGAGACGCAGATCTACGCCAAGTACATTCTGAAGAACATGCCGAACGCGAAGATCGCGGTGATGTATCAGAATGACGATTACGGCAAGGACTACCTCAAGGGACTGCTCGACGGTCTGGGCGCCAAGAAGACGATGATCATCGCCGAGGAGAGTTTTGAAACGTCCGAGCCGACCATCGACAGCCACATCGTCAAGCTGAAGGCCAGCGGCGCCGACGTGTTCATCAACATCGCGACGCCGAAGTTCGCGGCACAGGCGATCAAGAAGATGGGCGAGATCGGCTGGAAGCCGACGCACTTCCTCAACAACGTGTCGGCCTCGGTCGGCAGCGTGCTCAAGCCTGCCGGATATGACAACTCGCAAGGCATCATCTCGGCGGCCTACCTGAAAGACCCGTCCGATCCGCAGTGGAACAACGACAAGGGCATGAAGGACTACCTGGCCTTCCTCGCCAAGGATTTCCCCGAAGGCGACAAGCTCGATAACTCTTCGGTCGTGGCTTACGGCGTGGCCCAGACCATGGTGGAGGTGCTCAAGAAGTGCGGGGACAACCTGACCCGCGAAAACATCATGAAGCAGGCTGCCAGCCTCAAGGACTTCAACACCGAAGTGCTGCTGCCGGGCATCAAGATCAACACCAGCGCCACCGATTTCGCACCCATCAGCCAGTTGCAGCTGATGAAATTCAAGGGCGAGAAGTGGGAGCTGTTCGGCGACATCATCAGCGCCGACACCAGCGGCTAGTCCGCGGCGCGCCGGTCTCGGATGTGAAACGACAACCCCCGCAGTCACTGCGGGGGTTTTGTTTTGCGCTCCGTGCACGCCACACGCCGTGCCTGCTGCATGGCGCGGCGGCGCGATATCGGCTAAAAACGCCCGTCGGGACGCAGGTCGCGATGCGGGCGCGGCTTGCGTACGCTTTGTTGCAAACCGGCAGACATCGATCTCATGCAAGACCCAAAGCTCACGACTGACACGCGCCAGCTTCTGCGTTCGATCTTCGATGCCGCCGTCGCCGCCGCACATCCCGACAGTATGCTGGCCACGCATCTGCCGCCCCCGCCGCGAGGCCGCGTCATCGTGCTCGCCGCCGGCAAGGGCGCCGCCGCGATGGCCGCGGCAGCCGAGCGCCATTATCTCGATCGGCTCGAGCTCGATCCGCAGCGCCTGCTCGGTCTCGCAACCACGCGCCACGGTCACGCCGTGCCGACGCGTCGCATCAAGGTAATTGAAGCCGGTCATCCGGTGCCTGACGAAGCCGGACTACGCGCTGCCGAGGACACGCTGGCCCTGGCCGCAACGGCAACCGCCGACGATCTTCTGCTGGTGCTGCTGTCCGGCGGCGGCTCGGCCAACTGGATCGCACCGGTCGAGGGCATCACATTCGCGCAGAAACAGCAGGTGACACGCGCGCTGTTGCGATCCGGCGCGCCGATCGGCGAGATCAACGCCGTGCGCAAACATCTGTCGCGGATCAAGGGCGGCCGCCTCGCCCGCGCCGGGCAGCGCGCGCGCATCGTCACGCTGGCGATCTCCGACGTGCCGCGCGACGAACCGGCGGCCATCGCATCCGGTCCCACCGTTCCCGACCCGACAACGCTGGCGGATGCGCGCGCCATCGTCGCGCGCTACAGCCTCACCATCGACGATGCGGTGCGCCGGGCACTCGACGATCCACGTAACGAGAGCTGCAAGCCTGGCGATGCCGCATTCGCACGGGCGCAATTCAAGCTGATCGCAACGCCAAAGGATGGGCTCGATGCAGCGGTCGCCGCGGCGGCGCGGGCCGGTTACGACATCGCCAACCTCGGCTCCGACCTCGAAGGCGAAGCGCGCGACGTCGCGTATGCCCATGCGCAACTGGCTCTGAAGGCCCGCACCGAAGGCCGCAAGCTGGCAATCCTGTCCGGCGGCGAACTCACCGTGACGGTGCGTGGCACCGGTCGCGGCGGCCCCAACCAGGAGTACGCTCTCGCGCTGGCGCAGCATCTGGCCGACGCCGAAGGCATCGCGGCACTGGCGGCGGATACCGACGGCGCCGACGGCGGCGCCGGCAGCGCCACCGATCCGGCCGGCGCGATGATCGATGCGCGCACCTTCGCGGCGATGCATGCGCAAGGTCTCGATCCAGCGGCCTATCTCGCCAACAACGATGCGACGACGTTCTTCGCGGCGACCTGCGATCTATTGGTCACCGGGCCGACGCTGACCAACGTCAACGACATCAGGGTTATTCTGGTGGATCGGGTGTAAAGATCAGCCTGCTCACTCGCTTCGGAACGAAACGGTCATGGAGCAGACGGCGCGCTCCCTCTCCCCACCGGGGAATGGGCTGGGGTGAGGGGGCTCCATCTCCCACCTGTCACCTGTCACCCCTCACCCGAATTGCTACGCAATCCGACCTCTCCCTATAGGGGAGGTAAAGCGCGCCTGCGGCGAGGCTCATTCAATCTCATGATCCTGCTGTAGGCAGAACGGCCGTCAGAAATCCCGCGCGATCGTCGCCAGCATTTCGAGCAGCGCGGCGCGATTGGCCGGGCCCAGCACTTCGTTGAGACGCGCTTCGTGCTTGGTGGCGATCAGCTTCTTGGCACGCGCCAGCGTGGCGCGGCCCTTGTCGGTGAGCATCAGGTTGTGCGAGCGGCGATCGTGCGCCGAGCGGACCCGCATGCACAATTCGCGGCTCTCGAGGCCATCCAGCATCGCCACGAAGTTCGGGCGCAGGATGCCGAGCGTATTGGCGATCTCGGTTTGATTGCGGCCGGGGTTTTTCTCCATCAGAAGCAGCACCGAGAACTGCGCCGGCGTCAGCTGCAGCGACGAGACGCAACGCAGGAAATCCTCGAACACCTTGAGCTGCGCCCGCTTCAACGAATAGCCCAGCAGGTCCGACAACTCGCCCATCTTGAGCGCGCTCGCTTCGGCATCGTCATCCATCGCGACCTCACGCGGCAATCGCGCCAGCCTTGAAGCGTCCAGTTGCGTCGTCTTGTGCGCGGTCATCGCTCGAAACTCGCTCTTGGTGTTAATCAAATGAAAGATCGTAAAACCTGATTCGTATCTTGAGATTATAGTCGATAATCGTTATGGATCATATCAAATACGACCGGCGGAATTCAACCGTCGGTATGGAATTATGGCGGCGAAACGGGGGCGCGCCGACGCCGAAGGGGGGCGGAGCTTGAATACGACAATCCTGCTGTTCCTGATCCAGGACGGCATCACCAACGGCGCGATCTACGCACTGCTGGGCCTGGCACTCGTGCTGGTGTTCGCGGTCACGCGCGTGATCCTGATCCCGCAAGGCGAATTCATTACCTATGGCGCATTGAGCTACGCGACGCTCGCCGCCGGGCAGGTGCCGGGCACGGCCCGCCTTGCCGTGGTGATGGGCCTCGTCGCCTTCGGCTTCGATGTGTTCGCCGCGCGCAAATCGCTTCATGCACGCGCGCTGCTACGGGCCTTCACCGTCAATATCGTCTTTCCGGTGGTGGTGCTGCTGCTGACGATGTGGCTGGCGGGACGGCAGAACAACATCCCGGTCAACATCACGCTGTCGCTGCTGATCGTCGCCGCCATCGGCCTGTTCCTTTACCGCATCGCATTCCAGCCGATCGCGCACACTTCGGTGCTGGTGCTGCTGATCGCCTCGGTCGGATGTCATCTCGCCATGCAGGGTTTCGGCCTGGTGTTCTTCGGCGCCGAAGGCCTGCGCGGACCGACGATTTCCGACGCCGCGATCACCATCGGCGATCTGCGCATCTCGGGGCAAAGCCTCGTCGTCTACGGCATCACGGCCGCGCTGATTATCGCGCTGTGGCTGTTCTTCGATTTCACGCTGTATGGCAAGGCGCTGCGGGCCACGGCGGTGAACCGGCTCGGGGCGCGCCTTGTCGGCATCCGCACCTCGCTGTCGGGACAGATCGCCTTCCTGCTGGCGTCGGTGATCGGCGCCATCTCCGGCATCCTGATCGTGCCGATCACGACGCTCTATTACGACACCGGATTCATCGTCGGCCTCAAGGGTTTCGTCGCGGCCATCATCGGCGGCCTCATCAGTTATCCGCTCACCGCCGTGGCGGCGCTGGTCGTCGGCATCGTCGAAGCGTTCTCGTCGTTCTACGCCAGCAACTATAAGGAGGTCATCGTCTTCACCCTGATCATTCCGGTGCTGGTGCTGCGCTCGCTCGCCGCACCTGAAGTCGAAGAAGAGAAGGATTGATGGCGATGTCGCAACGTTTGCCGGTCGTCATTTTCGCGGTGATCATGGCGGTGCTGCCGCTGATCCCCAACATCCCGCCATTCTGGATCGTGCTGCTCGACAATATCGGCCTTGCCGCTTTGGTCGCCATGGGGCTGGTGCTGCTGACCGGCGTCGGCGGCCTCACCTCGTTCGGCCAGGCGGCGTTTTGCGGCTTCGGCGCCTACACCACCGCCGTGCTGTCGACCCACTACGGCCTGTCTCCGTGGCTGACGCTGCCGCTGTCGCTCTTGGTCAGCGGCCTCGCCGCTGTCGTGCTCGGCATCGTCACAGTGCGGCTGTCCGGCCACTACCTGCCGCTCGGCACCCTGGCCTGGGGCCTCGGGCTGTTCTACCTCTTCAGCAAGCTGGAATTCCTCGGCCGCAACGACGGCATCTCGGCGATTCCGCCGCTGCAGATCGGCAGCCTGCGCATGCTCGATCCGGGCACGATCTATTACGTCATCTGGATCGCCGTGATCCTTGCCGCGCTGCTCACCACCAACCTGCTGGATTCGCGTACCGGCCGCGCCATCCGCGCGCTGCGGCGCGGGCATGTCGCCGCCGAAGCGTTCGGCGTGCAGACGGCGCGCGCCAAGCTCCTGGTGTTCATCTATGCCGCGGTGCTGGCCGGATTGTCCGGCTGGCTCTACGCGCATCTGCAACGCGCCGCCAACCCGACGCCGTTTGGCGCTCACGCCAGCATCGAATATCTGTTCATCGCCGTGGTCGGCGGCGCCGGTTATGTCTGGGGCGGCGTGCTCGGCGCGGCGGTCGTGGTGATCCTCAAGGAAGTGTTGCAAAGCTATCTGCCGTTGATCTTCGGCGGACAGGGCCAGCTCGAGATCATCGTGTTCGGCATTGTGCTGGTGGCGCTACTGCACTTCGCGCCCTCCGGCATGTGGCCGTGGCTCACCAACCTGCTGCCGTTCAAGCGCAGCGCCACGCGCACCGATACATCGGCCGAGCTCGCGCCGCGCGCTGCCGCACCGCTGACATCCGAGGTGCTGCTGAAGCTGGAAGGCGCACGCAAGCAATTCGGCGGCGTCATCGCCGTCAACGACGTCAGCTTCAGCGTCGGCACCAGGGAGATCGTGGCGCTGATCGGTCCCAACGGCGCCGGCAAGAGCACCACCTTCAATCTCGTCACCCGCGTGCTGGAATCGTCGGCGGGACGCATCACAGTGTGCGGCACCGATATCGACGGCGCGACGCCGCAACAGATCGCCAAGCTTGGCGTCGCCCGCACCTTCCAGCACGTCAAGCTGATCCCCGACATGACGGTGCTGGAAAACGTCGCGATGGGCGCGCATCTGCGCGGCCATGCCGGCGCCATCGCCAGCATGCTGCGGCTCGATCGCGCCGACGAAGCCGGATTGCTGGCCGAAGCGGCGCGGCAGATTGCCCGCGTCGGCCTCAGCGACCAGATCGATCAACTGGCCGGCAGTCTGTCGCTCGGCCAGCAGCGCATCGTCGAAATCGCGCGCGCGCTGTGCGTCGATCCGGTGCTGCTGCTGCTCGATGAGCCGGCTGCCGGACTGCGGCACATGGAGAAACAGCAACTCGCGGCGCTGCTGCGGCAATTGCGCGACGGCGGCATGTCGGTGCTGCTGGTCGAACACGACATGGGCTTCGTCATGGATCTCGCCGACCGCATCGTCGTGCTCGATTTCGGGACCAAAATCGCCGAGGGCACGCCCGACGTCATCAAGAGCAACCCGGACGTGATCCGCGCCTATCTCGGAGCCACCGCATGAGTGCAACGCTGCTTTCGGTTGCCGATACCTCGATCTCCTACGGCAAGGTCGAGGCGGTGCGTTCGGTCTCGCTCGAGGTCAAGGCCAACGAGATCGTTACCATCGTCGGCGCCAATGGTGCTGGCAAGACGACGCTGCTCAACGCCATTATGGGCATCCTGCCGCAACACGGCCGCATCAGCTTCAACGGCCAGGATCTCGCCGGTCTCGATATCGAGGATCGCGTCGCCGCCGGCCTGTCGCTTGTGCCCGAGCATCGCGAATTGTTCGGCACCATGAGCGTCGAGGACAACCTGCAGCTCGGCGCCTTCCGCATCGCCAAGGCGACCGCCGCGCAATCCTTCGAGCGTGTCTACGCGCTGTTTCCGCGCCTCAAGGAGCGGCGGCAGCAACTGGCCGGCACGCTGTCCGGCGGCGAACAGCAGATGCTGGCGATGGGTCGCGCGCTGATGGGTGAACCGCGGTTGTTGATGCTTGACGAGCCGAGCCTCGGCCTCGCGCCGCTGATCGTCGCCGATATCTTCAAGATCATCGGCGCGCTGCGTGCGGCAGGCGTCTCGGTGCTGCTGGTCGAGCAGAACGCCAAGGCGGCACTGCAGATTGCCGACCGCGCTTACGTCATGGAGCTGGGCGCCTTCATCCTGCACGGCCCCGCCGCCGACATCGCGGCCGACCCGCGCGTCGTCGCCAGCTATCTCGGCTTCCAGCACGCCGGCGCGAGCGCTGTTTAAAGGCACAATGAGTCGGGTTGGTGCGATGGCGTCATCCTGAGGTGCGAGCGACGAACGTCGCGAGCCTCGAAGGATCGCCGTCGCCACCCGTCTTGGGTTTGCCCAAGATGGGATACTGGGAGAACGCAGGCTGGCAAGCCAACTTGCTATGGCTCGGCGCGGAAGTGCGCCTCGCACCTCAGGATGACGGCGTCCCCCCGTTCATTACGAGGAAAGAAAAAAGCCGGCCTCACGAGAGGCCGGCTTGATCGTTTCAACGTCGCGAGACGCTGACGTCGGCTCTTACTTCACCTGGACGTACTTGCCGTCCTTCACCGTGAGGATGATGCGCGAACGATCGTCGAGACCGAAGCGATCCTTCTCGGTGAAATTGTAGACGCCCTGGCTCGCCGCGATATCGCGCTCGGTCAGCAAGGCCTGACGGATTGCCTCACGGAATTCCGGCGTGCCCGGCTTGGCCTTCTTCAGCGCCACCGGAACGACACGCTCGAGCACCTTGAAGGCATCGAACGAGTGACCGGCGAACTGGCTGCGGCTGTTGACGCCGTACTTGGCTTCATAGGCCTTGTTCAGTTCGAGGCCCGGCTTCTTGGTCAGCGCGCTGTCGGCCTGCCCTTCCGGATCCATCACCGGACCCGACGCCATCAGCACGCCTTCAGCGGCCTTTCCGGCGATGCGGATGAAGTCCATGCTGGCGGCGCCGTGGGTCTGATAGATCAGGCCCTTGTAGCCGCGCTCGCGCAGCGTGGTCTGCGGCAACGCGGCCGCGGTGCCCGAAGCGCCGACCAGGATGGCGTCAGGATTGGCCGCCACCAGCTTCAACACCTGACCGGTGACCGACGTATCCGGGCGCGCGAAACGTTCCTCGTCGACGATGTTGATGCCCATCGGCACCGCCTGCGTCTTGAGGTCGTTGAACCACAGGTCGCCGTAGGAATCCGAGTAGCCGATATAACCGACGGTCTTCACGTTGTTCTTCTTCATGTGCTCGTAGAGCACCTTGCCCATGATCGGAATCGGCTGCGGCATCGAAACCGACCACTTGGCGCGTTCCGGCGTGATCGGGAACGGCGCAAGGCCGAAATGCGGAACGCCGGCTTCGTTGGCAACCGTCGACATCGCAACGCTCGGCGGCGTGGTCGACGATCCCATGATGATGTCAGCCTTGGATTCCGTCACGAAGCGGCGCGCGTTGGTGGTCGCCGCGGTCGGATCGCCGCCGTCGTCGAGCACGATCACCTTCAGCGGTACGCCGCCGATTTCCTTGGCGACGAATTCCAGCGCGTTGCGCTCCGGAATGCCGAGCGCGGCCGCAGGCCCGGTCGTCGTCACCGAAATGCCGATGACGATTTCGTTGCTTTGCGCCAGCGCCGGCGCCATCAGGCCCGGCAATGCAAGCGCCGCGGCCGCAGCCATCAACAGAGACACCTTCTTCATTCATTCCTCCCAAAGGCAGTTGCTAGAAGACAAGTCAGTTCACACGATATTCATCCGACACCTTCTTTAGGCGGTGCCGTTGACAATGTCAGCCCCGCTCGAAGCGCGCGATGATTTCCGCCGGGACCGGCGCGGATTTCAGTTTGTCGGTATTGTTGGGATCGCGGCCCACCAGCACGCGGGTTTCGAACGCTTCGATCGCGAGCGCCTCGCCCTTGAAGACATTATGCCGCACGTCGAAGCTGGAGCGCCGCCACGCCTCGACCCGGCTCTCGATGGCGATCCAGTCGCCGTGCGTCGAGGGAATATGAAATTTCGCCCGCGTATCCACCATCGGGATGCCGACGAGGCCATAGCGATGGACGATATCCTGCTTGGAGAAGCCGGCAGCTTCGAACATGATCGAGGTGCTGTCGTCGAACATCTCGAAATAGCGCGGATAATAGACGATGTTGGCGGGGTCGCAATCGCCCCACTGGATCTGTACGTCGCGCCGATGAACGAACATGCCGGCTCCCGAGAAGTTGGACTTACTTCGGCGCCATGCGCAGCGAGGCGTCGAGCCGCACCACTTCGCCGTTAAGATACGGATTGTCGATCATGTGCATCGCCAGCGACGCGTATTCGTCCGGCGAACCGAGCCGATGCGGGAACGGGATCGCGGTGGCGAGGCTATCCTGCGCCGCTTGCGGCAACGCGCCGAGCAACGGCGTCAGGAACAGGCCGGGCGCGATGGTCAGCACGCGAATGCCGAACTGCGCCAGTTCGCGCGCGATCGGCAGGGTCATGCCGACGATGCCGCCCTTCGATGCCGAATACGCCGCCTGCCCGATCTGGCCGTCATAGGCCGCGACCGACGCTGTGTTGATGATGACGCCGCGCTCGCCACCGTCGAGCGGTTCGAGCTTCGACATCTCGGTAGCGGCGAGCCGCAGCATGTTGAACGAACCGATCAGGTTAATGCGGATCACCTTGTCGAAATCCGCCAGCGGATGCGGACCCTCGCGGCCGACGACGCGCTTGGCGACGCCGATGCCGGCGCAATTGACCAGCACGCGCGCCGGACCGTGCGCCTTGGCGGCGGCAACGATGGCAGCCTCGCCCGACACCGGGTCGGATACGTCGCACATCACCGCGACGCCACCGATCTCCTTGGCGAGTTCTTCCGCCAGCTTGGTGTTGAGGTCGGCGATGGCGACCTTGGCGCCCTGCGCCGCCAGCCGCCGTGCCGTCGCCGCACCGAGTCCCGAGGCGCCGCCAGTGACGATCGCGGCCTGTCCCTTCAATTGCATGATGGTCTCCTGTGATACGCCGCGAGCATCGCGGCCTAGCTGACTGAAATCACCTGCGGAGCAGGTGGCGATGCATAAAGTCCCTCGATCACATCGGCGCGATGCTCGAGCACCGCGCGCTGGTTGATCGATCCCTTGTCGGTGACTTCGCCGCGATCGATCGACAATGGCGTGTCGATCAGTATCGCGCGCGTGATTCGGTTCGACGAGCCGGTCGCGGCAGCAGCGAAACGCGCCAGCCGTTCGGCGAAGGCCTGCCGGATCTTGGGATCCGACGCCGCCGCTGCGAGATCGTCGGGCGGCAGCGCCGGATTGACGACCCGGCAACCGTCGAGATCGAGCATCACCAGCGCCGACAGTTCGTCGCGGTTGATTCCGGCGATCACCACGTCGCGCACCAGCGGCGCACAGGCCGCGACGAAGCGCGCGCGCAATGGGCCGACGCTGACCCAGGTGCCGCTGCCCAGCTTGAAATCCTCGGAAATGCGGCCATCGAAATCGAAGCCCGCGTCGAAGTTGTTGGCGTCGGCGGGCTTGATGGCGTCGCCGAAAATATAGAAGCCCTCGTCGTCGAACGCCTTGGCGGTCAGTTCGGGTTGCCGCCAGTAGCCCGGCGTAACGTTCGGCCCCTTGGCGCGCACTTCGATCTTGCCGTTGTTCGGCACCAGCTTGGCGTCGTTGCCAAGCACCGGCAGGCCGACGTGGCCGGAGCGGCTGGTTTCCGGCGTCACCGACATGAAGAACGGCGCCGTCTCGGTGGCGCCCAGTCCGGTGAGCATCGGCACTCGCTTGCCGGTCACCGCAACTGCGATCTCATCGAGGCTGTTCCAGACATAGGGCGACAGCGCCGCGCCGCTGAAGAACATCGCGTGCAAGCGGCCGAAGAATTTTTGCCGTAACGCTGCGTCGTCGCGCAAATACGGCAGCAGCGACTCGTAGCCTTTCGGCACGTTGAAATACACCGTCGGGGAAATCTCGCGCAGGTTGCGCACGGTCTGTTCGATGCCGCCGGGCGTCGGCTTGCCGGCGTCGAGATACATCGAGCCGCCGTTGAACAGCGTCAGCCCGATGTTGTGATTGCCGCCGAAGGTGTGATTCCACGGCAGCCAGTCGACGATCACCGGCGGCTCATCCTTGAGGAAGGCCAGCGTGTCGCGCAGCATCACCTGATTGGCGCAGATCATGCGCTGCGTGTTGATGACGGCCTTGGGATTGCCGGTCGAGCCCGAAGTGAGCAGGAACTTGGCAATGGTGTCCGGGCCGATGGCGTCATGCGTCGCATCCAATTGCGCATGCTCCGGCGTCGCCAGCAGATCCGCCAACGGCGTCACGCTGCGGCCCGGCACGCTGCCGCGCGTCGCGGCGATCTCGACATCGTCCGGCACGTTGGCGCGCAAGGCGTCGGCGAACAACGTGGCGTCGTCCGCAAACACCAGCCCCGGCGTCAGCAGCTTGATGACGAAGGCCAGCTTGCCGTAGTCCTTCGAGACCAGCGAATAGGCCGGCGATACCGGGCAGAAAGGCACGCCGGCATAGAGCGCACCGAACGCCAGCAGTGCGTGATCGATCGAATTGCCGGACAGGATCATCAGCGGCCGTTCCGCCGACAGTCCACGCGACAGCAGCGCCGAAGCGATGTGCCGGCTGGCCGACAGCAGTTGCGCGTAGGTCAGCTTGCGCCAGCCGCCGATGGCATCGCGCTCGGCCATGAACACGCGATCCGGCGCGGTCGCAGCCCAGTGATGCAACCGGTCGGTCAGCCGCTGCGGATAATCGCCGAGCGCTGTCCTGGGACGGAGGTAAATGGTGCCGTCGGCGCGGCGCTCGACGGTGACGGCGGGGCGGCCGAACGAAATCGGCCGTAACGGGTACTGGTCCGTCCGAACCGTGGTGTCGCTTCTGCTTGCCGTCGACGTCATGACGCGCCTTGCCTTCAATCAGGTGGGACGGACCTTCGCGGTCTTGTGGTCGAGAAACGCGCGGATGCGCGACTTCGCCTCGTTATCACTCTGCGCGACGGTTGCCATCAACGATTCCATCAACAGTCCTGTCTGCGGATTGGCTTCGGCGATCATCGGCAGCGCTTGCAACACCGCGAAGTTGGTCAGCGGCGCATTGCTGGCGACTTGGCTCGCCAATTCCATCGCCTTGGCGAAGGCCCCGCCCTCTTCCGTGAGGTACTGCGTGAAGCCGTAATTGACGCCCTCGCTGGCGGAATAGACGCGCCCGGTCAGCATCATGTCCGCCATGCGGGCGACGCCGATCAGGCGCGGCAGCCGCACCGAACCGCCACCGCCAACGAAAATGCCGCGCTGGCCTTCGGGCAGCGCGAAATAGGTGCTCGGCTCGGCGACGCGAATATGCGTGGCGCAGGCCAGTTCAAGCCCGCCGCCGATCACCGCGCCCTTCAGCGCCGCGATCACCGGCACCCGGCAATACTGGATCTTGTCGAACACCCGATGCCACATCTGCGAATGCCGCAAGCCCTCGGTGGCGTCACGCTCGCGCAGTTCGGACAGATCGAGGCCCGCGGAAAAGTGCGCGCCGATGCCGTGCAACACCACCGCGCCGATGCCCTCGGGCAGGTGCGTGAAGCAGTGCTGAATCTCTTCCATGATGTCGTCGTTCAGCGCATTGCGCTTGGCGGGACGATTGAGGCCGATGGTGAAGACGGAGCCGACCAGTTCCGTCGCAAGGAGCGCGGACGCAGAGACGGTGGCGGCGGAGGCGGCGTTTCCCATGGGTCATTATGTCCTTGGTAGAATAATTATGTTTTATAACGAAATCGGACAGAGTCAATGGCCGCCGGGAACGGTTCAACGCGCACGGCCCCCGTCATTGCGAGCGGAGCGAAGCAATCCAGCGCCCCAAGGTAGAACTGGATTGCTCGTCGTAGAGCCTGTCCTCGGACAGCGCGGAGCGCCGATCCGAGTGCTCCTCGCAATGACGAGGGGGTGTTACAAAATTTGTCAGAGTTTTGCGCCTGCGCTGAAGCAGCGAACCTCCACCGCTTGCGCCGTCATGGCCGGATTTAATCCGGCCATCCACGTCTTTTGTCTTGCCCAAGCGCAGTAAAGACGCAGAAGCCCGGGCATGACAAATGTCTGAGCGGGGCGCACCCCTGCGTCTCGAACCATGAGGCCAGGGGCATCATCCTTCGAGACGCGACCAAGTGGTCGCTCCTCAGAATGAGTCTTCCGTTGCGGCGAGCCGTCTCGCGAAACTTTTGAAAGACATCGAACCAATTCATCCTCCCCCTCAAGGGGAGGGTTGGCCTACAGCACCTGATGCACGTCGATGACGACACGGTCGGCGTGGCGCGCAGCGGAGGCGACGAACAAATGCTGCATCAGCCAGCGGTATTTCGGGCTGCCGGTCTCGAACTTCGGCGTGGTGCGGAAATAGATCAGCGCCGGATCGACCGGCTCGTTGCGCTTCAACTTTTCGAGCAGGTCTTTCGGCCCGAAACGCAAACCGGTGTTGGCGACGTAGACAACGGCGCCGTCGTCCAGCTCCAGGGCATACTTGGCTTCGAGCTCGATCAGTTCGTCGGGCCGGATGATCTGGAAGTCGGCGCCAAACGGACAGACCTTGCCGTTGACGCCCTCGCCACGCACTTCGCCGCCGAGGATCGGGATGATGCGCCGCGTGCCATGACCGATATCGCCGGCGGAGGTGACGTCGCCAATCCGCACGGTGATGGTGAAAACGTATTTGGTGGCCAGAACCGGTGTCATCGGACTATCCCATCATATGCATCGGCAACCAGGTGGCGATTACCGGGAACGCGATCAGCAGCACCAGGCGAACCAGATCGGTCGCCACGAACGGCAGCACCCCGGCGAAGATCGTCGACATGCTGACGTCCTTGATGACGCTCTTGATGACGAACACGTTCATGCCGACCGGCGGGTGGATCAAGCCCAGTTCGACCGTCATGACGATGATGATGCCGAACCAGATCGGATCGAAGCCGAGTGCCGTCACCACCGGAAACACGATCGGCACGGTGAGAATAATCATCGCCATGGCGTCCATCAGACAGCCAAGCACCAGATACATCAGCAGGATCAGCGCCAGCACGCCGTAGCGGCCGATGCCGAGCCCGGTGAGAAACTCGGTGACGTTCTGCGGCGTCTGGGTGATGGTGAGGAAGTAACCGAAGCACAGCGCGCCGATCAGCACGGTGAAGACGGCTGCCGTGGTGCGCGTGGCCTGCAACAGCGCCTCGAGGATGCCGTCGCGCGACAGCTTGCGACGCATGACGCCGATGATGAAGGCGCCCACCGCGCCCACCGCGCCGGCCTCGGTCGGAATGAAGAAGCCGCCGTACAGCCCGCCGATGACGAACAGGAACAGCGCCAGCGGCGACCACACATCGCGCAGCGCCGCCACGCGGTCTTTCCATTGGCTACGCGGACCGGCGGGCAGGAAGCCCGGCCGCGCCACGCCGATGATGCCGATGGTGATCATGTGCATGGTGATCGCCAGCAGGCCGGGCACCACGCCAGCAATGAACAGCTTGCCGATGTCCTGCTGGGTGATGATGCCGTACACCACCAGCACGGTGGACGGCGGCAGCATGGCGCCGAGGGTGCCGCCGACGGCGATGACGCCGGCGGAAAACGATTGCGGATAGCCGAAGCGGCGCATTTCCGGATACGCCACTGCCGAGAACGTCGCGGCGGTCGCCACCGACGATCCTGAGATCGCCGCGAAGCCGCCGCAGGCGCCGATCGTCGCGATGCCGAGGCCGCCCTTCCAGTGCCCGACGAAGGTGTTGGCGGCGCGGAACAGTTCGCGGCTGATGCCGGACACCGACACGAACGCGCCCATCAGCAGGAACATCGGGATCACGCCGAACGAATAGTCGGTGACGGTGCGCATCACGGTTTGCGCCACCAGTTTCAGCGCGGGCTCCATGCCGGTGAGATAGCCGAAGCCGGTGACGCCGACGAGGCCCATCGCCATGCCGACCGGCACGCGCAACAGCATCATCGCGAACAGGCTGACGAATCCGATGACGGCGACTGCTTCATTGCTCATCGCCGCTTACTCCGCCACCTTGATCTTGGGCTCGTGCAACAGCTCAGGATGAAACACCAGCCGCCAGGTTCGGATCGCGATCAGCAGCACCGCGGAGACGTCGCCGACCCACGCCACCGCATAGAACGGCCAGATCGGCAATTGCAGATCCATGGTCAGCACATGGTCCTCGCGCGTGGTGATGACCTTGTCGAGCAGCGTGTAGGTCTGCACCGTCACCACGAACAGCAGTACCAGCGTGGCGAACACGTCGATCCAGCGCTGATACTTCGGCGAGGCGTTGGCCCAGACCAGATCGACGGTGATGTGAGTGCCGCGATAGCTGGTCGCCGCGATGCCCCAGAAGATCAGGATGCCGAGCAGGAACTGACCGATGTTGTAGTAATCCGGAATCGTCACCGCGAAGAACTTGCGCATGAACACCGCGATGAACGTATTCAACGCGACGATGCCGACGAAGAAGGCCGCGACCCATTCGATCGAGTCGATGAACTTGTCCATGTAGTTCGTCGGCGGCGTCATCGCCGGCCGCAACGCGCCATCGGGAGTGACTTCGGGATCAGCGCTCATGATTTCCTGCCGAATGCCGGTTTGTGGCTTCCGTGATGGCCGGCATCGCCGTTCGAGGAACGGCGTCGCTTCGCTCGCCTATGGTCCCGACCATCCACGTCTTGTTTTCGTCTGTTGAAGGAAGGCGTGGATGCCCGGCACGAGGCCGGGCATGACGTCCTATGGAAGGCGCGCCGCGGTCACAGCCCCGCGTTGTACTTCTTGATCGCGGCCTGCAGATCGGCCTCGATCGCGGCCGGATCGCCGCCGGCTTTCTTGACGTCGGCGGCCCAACTGTCCTGCAGCGGCTTCGCGGCAGCCTTCCACTGCGCGAGCTGTTCCGGCGTCAGGGTGTAGACCTCGTGGTCGGCCAACGCCTTCATCTTGGCGCGACCGTTGAACTCGAACTCGCTCCACGGATCGGTCACCTTCGAGGCCCATTCCGGCGTGCAGTGATCGTCGATGATCTTCTTCTGCGCAGGAGACATCGCGTTGTAGCTCTTGAGATTCATGTTGTAGGTGAACACCGTGGTGTAGAGCGGCACGTCCATCGCGTACTTGATGGCCTTCTCGATGCCGAACAGGAACATCGATCCCCACGGGAACGTGATTTCATCGGCGACGCCGCGCTCGATGGCGTCGCGCGCTTCCGGCGCAGAAGCCTGCACATTGGTGCCGCCGAACATCTTGACCATTTCACCGATGGTCGATTGCGCCGGGCGGACCTTCAGGCCCTTGAGATCTTCCGGCACCAGAACCTTCTTCTTGCCGAACAGCGCGCCGGGATCGTGGATGAAGGCGAAGCACAACTTGGTGTCCTTCATCTCGGTCGGTGCATACTTGTGATACCACTCGTTGAGCGCCAGCGTGCCCTTCTTGCCGTCGCTGAACACAAACGGAAGCTGCCCCGCCGCGGCGATCGGGAAGCGTCCCGGCTGATAACCCGGATTGACGTAAGTGATGTCGGCGATACCGTCGCGCGCCATGTCGTAGTGGTCGAACGCCTTGCCGAGCTGCTGCGAGGGGAACACCGTCAGCTTGATGCTGCCGCCCGAGGCCTGCTCGATATCCTTGGCCCAGGCGATGGTCGCCGGCACCAGCGGATGCGCCGGCGGCACCCACAACGAAACTTTCAGATTGACGGTCTTGTCCTGCGCCGAGGCAGCTGTGACAGCAGCCGTGAGGGCCGTCGTCGCGCTCGCGGCGACCAGCATCGCCATAATGGTTTTGTTCATGAACGTCCTCCCTGTGGATACGCGCAGGTTTGCCTGCCCGATGTTATTGCTTAACTTGTTATATAATGAGTCCGCGATTGCAAGCCGTCTCCGCTGGCGCTGACGCAAGCATCGCATCGCGTTGAGATCGCAATCATTCGGTTTCCCCCCGCCGAAATTTGATTATGTGATATAATCATCTGGCAGAACTCGCGGTGTCAACCGAAAACGGACTGGCGCGCCGATCCGGAGTCGCGATGAACGATACAAACATTCCACCCGGCTTCGGCCCCAACCAGCGCCGCAGTCCGCTCACCGATCCGTGGGAGCCGCTGTACTGGAAGCAGACCGCCGACGCCGTGATCTTCGGCCTGCGCCTGGCGGAACCGCATACCAATGCGCGCGGTCTGATCCACGGCGGCCTAATCGCCGCGCTCGCCGACAAGGCGATGGGCCACAGTTGCGGTCACAAGCTCGGCGGCACGGTTTCGCTGGTCACAGTCAACCTGTCGGTCGATTACATCGGCAGCGCCAAAATCGGACAGTGGCTGCAGATCGACAGCGAAGTGCTGAAGACCGGCAGCACGATTTGCTTCGTGCAATGCGTCGTCACCGCCGATGGCGAAGTGATCGCCCGCGCCAACGCCACGTTTCGCGCCGTGAAGAAGACATAGCAATAACGGTCAAGCGCAAGACTTCAGTTCGAGCCGTCATTCCGGGATGCGCGCACTTGCCGCGCACGCCCGGAATCCATACGCACGGTGATGGTTATGGATTCCGGGCTCGCCCGTGTAGAACTCGCGGCCCGGAATGACCGCGTTGGTAATATGAGCCACACTTGAAATGCCGTAGAAAACCGCTCGTCCTACCGCGCGCTGAAGTGCCAGTCGGTGATCTCAAGCGCGAGGTCGACGAAGGTACGCACCTTGGCCGACAGCAGCCGCGACGTCGGATAGATGATGTGGATCGGCAGCGGCGGCGGCTCGAACGCCGTCAGAACCGGCCTGAGGCGTCCTGCGGCAATGGCGTCGGCAGCCTGATAGGCCAGCACGCGCGTCAACCCGCCGCCGTGCTCGGCATGCCAGATCGCGGCTTCCGAACTGTTGCTGACGAAGCGCGGCGTGCAGGTCACGCGTACCTCGCGTCCGTCTTCGATGAAACGCCAGTCCGGAACCGCGCTCACCGCCCCGAAGTGCACGGTCTGATGCGCGGCGATATCGCCGGGACGTTGCGGCTCGCCATGTTGTGCGAGGTAATCCGGCGACACGACGACCATCCGGCGCATATCGCCGACAACACGCGCGACCAGACTGGAATCCGCGAGGTGGCCGATACGCACGGCAAGGTCGACGCCCTCCTCGACGAGATTGATCATGCGATCCGACAGTCGCAGTTCGCCGGTGACCTCCGGATAGCGCTTCAGATAAGCGGTCATCAACGGACTGACATGGAGCCGCCCGAACCCGAACGGCGCCGAGACGACGAGGCGGCCGGTCGGTTGCGTCCTCTCCGCCTGCGCCGAGCCTTCGGCCTCCTCGAGGTCGGCGAGGATTCGCCGCGCGCGCTCGAGAAAGCGCACGCCGACGTCGGTCAGCGTCACCGAGCGCGTGGTTCGTTGCAGCAGGCGCGCGCCGACATGCTCTTCCAGCGCCGCCACCAGCCGGGTGACGGCGGAGGCCGACAGTCCCAGCTTGCGCGCCGCGGGGGCGAAACCCTTGAGGTCGGCCACGGTGACGAAGGCCTGCATGGCATCGAAGCGATCCATCGGATTATTTCTGGTATTGCAACAATGAAGTGTCAACTCGGAGAATTGTTTAGATCGGCGGCGGGCTCCATATTCCTCTCACAGCAGAAAAGAGCCCGGCCGCAAGCCGCCAGCTATGGCTGTTTGGGAGCATCCCGATGTCCGACAATCCAACCTATCCGAGCGACGTCGCGTTCAGTCCCGCGGTCAAGGCGATCCAGACCCGCAAGGGGTCGCGCGAGGCCTATGCCGAGGTCGAGCAGGGTCACGGGTGGCGCACCGAAATCGACGACAATCTCGCCGCCTTCATCGCCGCGCAGACCAGCTTCTTCTTCGCCACCGCCAGCGCCGACGGCCAGCCCTACATCCAGCATCGCGGCGGCCCCGCCGGATTCCTGCACGTGCTCGACAAATCGACGCTGGCCTTCGCCGATTTCAGCGGCAACCGTCAGTTCATCACCCAGGGCAACCTGTCTGAGAACCCGAAGGCGAATATCTTCCTGCTCGATTATGCCTATCGGCAACGGGTGAAACTGTGGGGCGAGGCACGCGTGGTCGAGGACGATCCGTCCCTGCTGCAATCGCTGATGCCGCGCGGCTATCGCGCCCGGCCGGAACAGGTGATCCTGTTCAAGCTCAAGGCCATCGACTTCAACTGCAAACAGCACATCCCGCAGAAGTTCGACGCCGCCGACGTCAAGACCGCGCTGGAGAGCCGCGACGCGCGCATCGCCGAACTGGAACAGCAGTTGGCTCGGTTGCAGGGCCAGCTCGCGCCCGCGGTGTGATCAACGGCCTCGACGCAACGCCTGCCGTCGCCTACAGAGTGGGCGACCATGAGCATCGCCATCGACACCGCCGCCACGACTGCCAGCCCGTGCCAGAGTTGCGGCGCGTGCTGCGCCTACTCGCGCAACTGGCCGCGGTTCACGATCGAGGATGACGATGCGCTCGACCTGATTCCGGCGCAGCTGGTCAACGAGCGATTGTCGGGGATGCGTTGCGACGGCGAACGTTGCGCAGCGCTGAAAGGCACCATCGGCCAGGCGACGGCGTGCGGCATCTATGCAGTGCGTCCGGAAGTCTGCCGTACCTGCATGCCGGGCGACCCGGAATGCACCATGGCGCGGCGCAAGTTCGGCCTGCCGCCGTTAAGCGGTTGAACGTCGTCGCATTGCGTGCGTTACGCGAGCGCGGCTTGCGGCAGATCGTCTTCGATATCGTCCAGCGGCGCCAGCACGCTGAGCGGCTTGGTCGATAGCGTCACCGGCTTGCGACCGCCCGTCGGTGCGGCAGGACGCGCGGCCGGCGCTTCGTGCGCCAGTGCATAGAGCGTCGAACCAACCCGGCCGCCCAACTGGATCAGATCGCGTTCGCTGCAACTCGACGCGATCGACAGGGCCAGTGCGTGCAGGTGGCTGCGGCGATAGCAAAACAGCGCCAGCATCGCGCGCACGTCGGACGATACGCTTTCGACCAGCAGCGGCAGACCGTTTTCATTGGCGCGGTACATTTGTCCGAGCAACTCATCCCGGACTGGGCAAAAATCATTCTCAAATGCTTCACGGCTCGACCACATGGCAATAATCCCTTGATCGACGAATATTGTCCCCCGATGGGCAAGATGCTCCGCAAATTCCTAACGATTGGTTAACCACGGTTAACAACGCATCAACGCACGACTTGCACCGCCGCCGCGAATCGGAATCGCGGTTCCCTGCGAATCAGATGGCAGGATTAAAGGGAGTTGGCCGTCATCCAGCCGGCGATCGCCTGACCGATCGCCGCGCCGGAATCCTCCTGGATGAAGTGCGACCCCTTGACCGTGACTTCGGTCTGGTTGCGCCAGCTCCGGCAGAAATCGCGCAGCGCGCCGATCAGGATCGCGCCCGGCTCGGCGTTGACGAACAGCTTCGGCACATCGTTGGCCGCCATCCATTGCGCGTAATCCGCAACGATCCGCACCACGTCGGCGGGTTCGCCCGCGATGGGAATCTGCCGCGGCCAGGTCAACGTCGGCCAGCGATCCTCGCGCGCGAGGAACGGCTGGCGATATACCGCCATTTCCGCGTCGGACAGTTGACGCAGCACCGACCCCGGTAGCACCCGCTCGACGAACAGGTTGCGGTCGAGAATCATCTGCTCGCCCTTGTCGGAGCGAAAGCCCTGAAACACCGGCGTCGCCGCCGCGCTCCATTCCTCCCAGCCGGCAATCGGCCGGACGATGGCTTCCATATAGGCAATGCCGCGCACCCGGTCGCGGTGATGATTGGCCCAGTCGAAGCCCAGCGCAGAACCCCAGTCGTGCACCACCAGCACCACCGATTCGTCCTTGCCGATCACCGCATCGATGAACGCCCACAGGAAGTCGCGATGCGTGGTGTAACGATAGGTGTCGGGGCCGACATCCGGCAGCTTGGCGGAATCGCCCATGCCGATCAGATCCGGCGCGATGAGGCGGCCGCGTCCTTCCAGTTCGGGGATGACATCGCGCCAGAGGTAAGACGAGGTCGGGTTGCCGTGCAGGAACAGCACCGGCGCCCCCTCGCCGCGCGCGTGATAGGCCATGCGCTGGCCCCGCACCTCGACAGCCGATTTGGCGAGAGGTGCGTCGCTCATACGCTAGACGTTGGCCGCGAGGAAGATCGACAGGCCGAAGCCGGTGAGATGATGCAGCGCCTGATCGATGCCGATCAGCCACCAGAACCACTGTTTTTCCGGCGTCACATCGAAGGTCGCGACACAATAACCCTTGGCGCGATCGATGATGATGTGGATGACGAAATCCACCGGGCCGATGAACCAGAAGCGCGGCGCGATGGCGGCGACCATTGCCGTGGTCAGCACGCCGTGGATGAGACAATGCACCAATAGCGGCAGCGCCCATCCGGTCTTGCTGTCCTTGCCGAAAGCCATCCACTGGTTCTGCAGCAGGAAGTCGGCGATGACGTGCTTGACGGTGAGCAATAGCATCCATCCCACCAGCGCACCGACCACGACCGATGATGACATTTGCGGGAGGCTCAAGATGACGCCCTTCGCTTAGCGCTGAACAGGATCGGAAGACAGACTTGCAGTATCGGCAATCAGCATGGTGTTGATCCAGAAACGGGCGTCATGGTTCCCAGAATAGTGGCATTTCCAACTTTTCCAAAGCCCGATTAGTTTGGCCCCGGGACTGGACAAGCGCAGTCATGCGGCGGCAGCCACTCGCGCCCGGATCGCCGCCACCGCGCGGGCAGCCCCGTCGCGCGGCGACGCCGCCGCCGCGGCGCGCGCTTCCTGAACCGCCTCGGCCAGATCCGGCAACGCCAGCCTGCCGTCACAGACCGGCTTCACCAGGCCGTCGATAATGCAGCGCCAATCGGCGGCGCCTTGCCGGTAGTTGTCGCCATCGCCCTGCACCATGGTCGCCGTCTGCGCCACCACCGGCGCGGCCAGCGGCTGCTTGGCGAGACAACGGTCGATCATGTGCAACCACCGCTCGACCCATGCCCGCTCGGCGGCGTAACGCTGCGAGAACGGCCGCCAGCGCTGCAATCCGGCGAGCATTTTCAGGCGAGCGTACCCGCTTGGTGTCGCCGGATCGAAGCGCAGCGGCTTGTCGCGATGACACCACTCCGCCCAGTTGATGCCGACGATGGGGATCTGGAAAATCTGCGCCGGCATCGACGCCAGCACATCCTCGAGCCGGAACGTCATCACCGCCGTATCGCCGGACGACGATTGCCGCGCGGTGCCGCCGATGACCTGCTGTGCGCGCCAGATCGGATCGTCATAACACATGCGCTGCGCCATCAGCCCGGTGACATCGAAGAGCAAAGCCTCGCCGACATCGCGCCGCCGCGTGAAGCGCCGCAAGCGATCGACATAGAGCTGGGCGTAGCCGGGCCCCTGGAAATCGATCAGCCGGTCCACCGCGGCGCCTGCCACCGGCACCACCGACGACGGCAAATGCTCCGGCAACTCCGGAGGCGCACTGTCGTCTGCGCCGATGACATCGGACAGCAGAAACCGGAACGAGGCAACGACGCCCTTCACCTTGGCGCTCCCCTCGCGGTCATGCGCGCGCCGGCCCCGGCGGCATCGCCACCTGCGGCTGCGCGTATTCCGCCAGCTTGTCCTCGAGCTTGCCGATATTCTCGAACAGCCGCGCGCTCGCCAGCTTGAGGAAATAGAAACCGAATTCCGGATTCTGCACGTAGAGCTGCTCGACCTGACTGTAGGTCACGCTCAGCACCACGCCGGCCTCAACGCATTCCAGCGTCTGCGTCCGCACATTCGATGGCGACAACATGCCGAGTTCGCCGACAAGCGCGCCGACCGGCAAATCGATGCCCGATTCCACCAGACGATAGCGGCCGCTGACGATGTAGAACATCTCCTCGGCCTTCTCGCCCTTGTAGAACAGCACATCGTCGGTATTGCACTTGCGCTCGGTCATGAACGGCTTCAGCCAGTCCATCGACAGGTCGCTGTTCACCGATTTCTTCACGTCGCGCACCAGTTGCAGCATCTGATGCAACCGGTAAACGTTGAGCGGCAGCAGCAGTCCGTGCAACACCAGCGTCGGATAATGATGCGTGGGAATGGCAAACGCGATCAGCGTGACGTTGGTGAGGATGCCGAACACCCGCAGCGGGATCATCGTCGTCATGGTGTAGGTGGCGACGACGAAGATCGACGCGAACAGGCCGCCGAAGGTCTGTGCAAGATGGGAAACATCCATGGGAGCCGACCCGTTGCCAGAGAAAATGAGCTTGGTGCCAAGACGTCGTGCCGCGACGTCGCGTCGAACAACCTGCCGCGCCGCCGGACCTGCCACGCAACAATATACGTGACCGCTACGCAAATTGTACGCCAGAGTCCGATGGCCGGGCAAACATTCGCCCGGCGGTCGCGGCCGGGCGGCGTCCCGCCGCCGTTGCCTTGGCCGTATTGCAATTGCACGCAGCGCTCTGTAAGCGGCGACTGCCCCGACCGCGCCATTGATGGAGACCACCATGACCGAGACCGCCGATGCGGCATCCGAACCGCTGCTCACCATCGACGGCGCCCGTGCCACCATCCGCCTCAACCGGCCACGGCTGCTGAACCGGCTGCAAAGCTCCGACCTTGACCGCCTGTTGCAATTGTTCGACCAGATCGAGGCGGATCCCCGCATTCGCGTACTTGTGCTCACCGGCACCGGCCGCGCCTTCAGCGCCGGCTTCGATCTCGGCACCATCGCCGAACGAACCAAAAGCGATACGAGCGAGCCAAGCGCCGGCTCGGCGTTCGAGGCCATCGCCAACCGGCTCGAGGACCTGCCGGTGCCGACCATCTGCCGGCTCAACGGCGGCGTCTATGGCGGCTCGACCGATCTGGCGCTGGCCTGCGATTTCCGCGTCGGCGTCGATAGCTGCGAGATGTTCATGCCGGCGGCGCGGCTGGGGCTGCATTATTACAAGAGCGGCATCGCCCGCTACGTCTCGCGGCTCGGCGTCAACGCCGCGAAGCAGCTATTCCTCACCGCGCAGAAGATCGACGCCGCCGAGATGCTGCGCATCGGCTATCTCACGACCATGGTGCCGATGGAGCGGCTCGACGCCGAGGTCGACGCGCTGGCGACGACGCTGGCCAACAACGCGCCGCTGGCGATGCGCGGCATGAAACGCGCCATCAACGAAATCGCCCGCGACAAGTTCGACGAAGCCGCCGCCGAGCAGCGGCATCGCGACAGCATGCGCGGGGACGAAATCAAGGAAGGCGTCGCCGCCTTTGCCGAAAAGCGTCCGCCTCGGTTTTGAAGACGCCGCTGTCTCCGCTCCAACACGCGAGGACGCGCGCTGCTTCGCCACGCGCGCAATGACGGAGCGGCTTCAGCAGAATCCCGAGCGCATTGCTTCACTCGCCGACGAACGTGACCGTCTCAGCAAGGCCGGCGCGCGAGGTCCGGTAGCTATTGACCTTGTTCTCCACGTCGCCGTAGCCGAACGAGATGCCGCACACCACGCGACGGTCGTCACCGAGCCCGAACTGCTTGCGGATGACATCGGAATGAAACGCCAGCGCAGCCTGCGGCACGGTCGACAGGCCAAGCGCCTGCGCTGCCAGCATGAAATTGCTGACATAGCCGCCGCAATCGATCGCGCCGTAAACACCGAGCGCCTCGTCGGTATGGATCACCGCGACGTGCGGCGCGCCGAAGAAGTTGAAATTCTCCAGCGCCTGCTTGGCATAGGCGGCGCGGTCGCCGCGCGCGATGCCAAGCGTGTTGTAAAGCTGGAAGCCGCTTTCGCGACGGCGCTCGAGATAGACGCCGCGATATTCGCGCGGGAACGGGAAATCGCCGTGATGCGCGCCGTTGGCGTTGGCGGCTGTGCTGTACATCAACTCGCGAAAACGTTCCTTCTCCGCGCCGCTGACGATCACCACCTGCCACGGCTGGCTGTTGCACCACGACGCGGTGCGCTGCGCCGCATTGAGCACGCGCTCGATGATCGGGCGCGGCACCGGATCGGGCCTGAAGGCGCGGCAGGAGAAACGCTCGTTGAGCAGCTCCTCGACGACAGCGATGCGCGTTTCGTCAATCTGGGTCATCTTGTTGCTTGTCATCCCGATCGATCCTTTATTCCTCATGGTGAGGAGGCGTTTACGCCGTCTCGAACCATGAGGCCACCTCATCCTTCGAGACGCGGCCAAAAGCGCCGCTCCTCAGGATGAGGCTTGCACTCCTTAACGCCCCTTGGCGGGGATCTTGTTGAACGGCACGTCCTTATCGACGCGGATATCGCCCGGCAAGCCGAGCACGCGCTCGGCGATGATGTTGCGCAGCACCTCGTCGGTGCCGCCGGCGATCCGCACCGACGGCGAACTCAGCAGCATGGCCTGGAATTGCCCGGCCGCGTCCGCCGTCGCGGGATCGGTCAGCACGCCGGCCGCACCTTCGAGATCGAGCGCATAGGACGCGATGTCCTGCATCATCGTGCCGGTCACCAGCTTGCCGATGGAATTCTCCGGGCCCGGCCGCTCGCCGCGCGACAGCGCCGACAGCGAACGATAGTTGGTGTATTTCAGTCCGCTGGCCTTCACCGCCCAGTTGGCGAGTTTCGAGCGCACGGCGCGATCGTCGAGCGCCGGACCGTCATCGGTCATCAGGCCGCTGCAGAACGCGAAGATTTCCGGGAAGCCCGTCGCCAGCCGCGAGCCGATCGACATGCGCTCGTTCATCAGCGTCGTCAGCGAGACGTTCCAGCCATCGCCAACATTGCCGAGCCGCTGACTGTCGGGAATCCGCACGTTGGTGAAGAACACCTCGTTGAATTCCTGCATGCCGTTGGCCTGCTTGATCGGCTTCACCTCGACGCCGGGGCTCTTCATGTCGAGGAAGAACATGGTGAGACCCTTGTGCTTCGGCACGTTGGGATCGGTGCGGGTGATGAGCAGGCCGAAATCCGAGTAGTGCGCGCCGGAGGTCCAGATCTTCTGGCCGTTGACGATCCAGTCGTCGCCGTCGCGTTCGGCGCGGGTGCGCAGCCCTGCGACATCCGAACCGGCGGACGGTTCGGAGAACAACTGGCACCAGATCTCCTCGCCGGATGCGATCTTCGGCAGATAGCGCTGCTTCTGTTCTTCGCTGGCATAGGCCATCATGGTGGGGCCGCACATACCCTCGCCGATCTGGAATGGCTGCGTCAGCTTGCCGTAGATGCCCTCTTCCTGTTGCCAGATGACGCGCTCGATCGGCGTCGCGCCGCGGCCGCCATATTGCTTCGGCCAATGCAGGCAGGCCCAGCCGCCGTCCGCCTTCTTCTTCTGCCAGGCCTTGCCGACTTCGACCATGTCGCCCGACTGCAGCCTGATGCGGCCGAGCGAGGCCTTCGACAGCTCCGCCTCGAATTGCTTCGGCGCGTTGGCATCGACCCACTTGCGCGCCTGCGCGCGAAACGCGGCTTCCTGCGGGGTATCGTCGAAGTTCATGGTAAGTCCTCCACTGTCTCCCTCCCCCTGCAAGGGGGAAGTAAAAAAGTCACCCCCGCCCCTTGGTCGGGATCTTGTTGAACGGCACATCCTTGTCGACGCGGATATCGCCGGGCAGACCCAGCACGCGCTCGGCGATGATATTGCGCAGAATTTCGTCGGTGCCGCCTTCGACGCGCGTCGCCGGCGAGCGCAGCAGCATCGCCTGGAATTTGCCCTCGATCTCCGCCTGCGCCGGATCGCTGACAACGCCGGCCGCGCCCTGCAGATCGAGCGCATAGGTCGCGACCTCCTGAATCATCGACCCTGCCACCAGCTTGCCGATGGAATTCTCCGGTCCCGGCCGTTCGCCGCGCGACAGCGCCGAGATCGACCGGAACGCGGTGTATTTCAAGCCGCTGGCGCGCACCGCCCAGTTGGCAAGCTTCGCACGCACGGCGCGGTCGTCGATGGCCAGGCCATCGTCGAGCATCAGGTTGCTGCAATAGTCGAACAGTTCGGGGAAGCCGGTGGCGACGCTCGCGCCGATCGACATGCGTTCGTTCATCAGCGTGGTCAGCGAGACGTTCCAGCCGTCGTCGACCTTGCCGAGCCGCTGGCTGTCCGGAATCCGCACGTCGGTGAAATACACCTCGTTGAATTCCGACTGGCCGTTGGCCTGCTTGATCGGCTTGATCTCGACGCCCTTGCTCTTCATGTCGAGGAAGAACATGGTCAGCCCCTTGTGCTTGGGCACAGTGGGATCGGTGCGCGTGATAAGAATGCCGTAATCGGAATAATGCGCGCCGGAGGTCCAGATCTTCTGGCCGTTGACGATCCAGTCGTCGCCGTCGCGCTCGGCGCGCGTGCGCAACCCGGCGACGTCGGAGCCGCCCGCCGGTTCGGAGAACAACTGGCACCAGATGTTTTCGCCGGAGGCCAGCGGCGGCAGATAGTGGCGCTTCTGCTCCTCGCTGGCATAGGCCATCATGGTCGGCCCGCACATGCCGTGACCGATGATGAACACGCGGCTCAGCTTGCCGAACTCGCCCTCTTCCTGCTGCCAGATGACGCGCTCGATGGGCGACGACCCGCGCCCGCCATACTCCTTCGGCCAATGCAGGCAAGCCCAGCCGGCGTCGGCCTTCTTCTTCTGCCACGCCTTGGCGACGTCGAGCACATTGGCGCCGGACAGCACGAGGCGACCGAGCGAACTCTTGCGCAACTCGTCTTCGTATTGCTTCGGCGCATTCGCTGCGATCCAAGCCTTGGCCTCGGCGCGGAACGCGGCTTCCTGCGGGGTGTCGTCGAAGTTCATATGACGAAGTCTCCAATTCCACTCGCGGCGTTGGCCGTATCACCCTCTCCCCTTGCGGGAGAGGGTGGCGAGAATGAGCACTTGCGAATTCGAGCCGGGTGAGGGGTCGGTGGTCTCGCGTGCATACACCCCTCACCCGCCCTCACTTCGTTCGGGCACCCTCTCCCGCAGGGGGAGAGGGGAAGAAAATTCATGCCGCGTTCTTCTTGCGCATGCGATCGATCAACTGATCCTCCCAATAGGACAGGCTGCCGAGCCCCAGCGCCAGCGCGTTGGAGCGGCGATAATAGAGATGACAATCGAACTCCCAGGTGAAGCCCATGCCGCCATGCACCTGGATGTTGTTCTTGGCACAATGCTGGAACGCCTGCGTGGCGCTGATGCGCGCCGTCGCCGCGGCTTCCGGCAATTCGCCGGCATTGGTCGAGAGCGCCCACGCGCCGTAGTAGCAGTTCGAACGCGCCAGCGTCGCCGAGACATACATGTCGGCCAGCATATGCTTGACCGCCTGGAACGAACCGATCGGCCGGCCGAACGCGATGCGGTCCAGCGCGTAGTCGCGGCCCATCTCCAGCGCGCGGTCGGCGCCGCCGACTTGCTCGAACGCCATCAGCACCGCGGCGCGATCCAGCACGCGCGACAGGATGCTCCAGCCTTCGTTGGCGGCTCCGAGCGGTTCGGCTTTGCAATCCTTGAAATGCAGTTCGGCCTGATTGCGCGATGGATCGAGATTGGCCAACGTTTTAGCTTCGACGCCGCCGGCCTTGAGGTCGACCAGATACAGCGCGATGTCGGTCTCGCGCCCGCTCGATCCATTGCGCGCGGCTACGATGGCGAAGTCGGCGATGGCGCCATCCGCGACCGGCTTCTTGACGCCGTTGAGCACACCGTTTGCAGCGCTGAGCTTCACCGCTTGCGGCGACGGATTGCCGGTGCCCTCGAACAGCGCCAGCGTCCCGATGGCCTCACCCGAGGCGATCTTCGGCAGCCACTTCTGTTTCTGTTCGCTGCTACCGGCCAGCATCAGCGCTTCGGCGGCGAGATACACCGTCGAGGAAAACGGCACCGGCGCCAGTGCGCGGCCCATCTCCTCGGCGATCACGCACAGTTCGAGATGCCCCGCGCCGGTGCCGCCGAATTCTTCCGGAATGGCGACGCCGAGGAAGCCCATCTCGGCGAGGCCCTGCCACAGCGCCTTGTCATAAAGCGCGTTGCCTTCGAGTACCGCACGCACCGCTTTCGGCGGGCACTTCTCCGCCAGGAATCGCCGGGCCTGATCGCGCAGTTGCTTTTGGTCGTCGGAGAATTCGAAATTCATGGACTGCCTTTCTCACTTGTTTTCGTCATTGCGAGAAGCGTAGCGACGAAGCAATCCAGTCCCTACTTTTTGGCTTTCTGGATTGCTTCGCTTCGCTCGCAATGACGAGTTGGTCTCATCGCAACACAATCACGTCGTCGGCGGGCGGATCGGCATAGAGCCGCTCCACCAGCGCGGCGCGGCGGTCCAATCCGGCGCGCTGATTGATGTACCCCTTGTCGGTGAGTTCATTGCCGTCGATCGACGGCGGCTCGGCCATCAGCATGGCGCGGGCAATACGCAGGCTCGATGCGCCGTTGGCCGCGGCGTTGTGCGCTTCGAGCCCCTTGCGCAGGCAATCGATCACCGCGGGATGCTTCACCACATCCTCGAAGGTCGCCTCGGCATTGCCGATCAATTGCCGGCACGCATGCAAGTTCGGCCATGCCAGCAATCCGACGTAAGCGCGGTCCTGTCCCGCCACCAACGCATCGTGAACGACCGGCGACGCGGCGGCGATGGCATCGGTGCGCAGCGGGCCGACCTGAACGAAGGTGCCGGTGAACAGCTTGAAGTCCTCGACGACGCGGCCCGCGAAGATCAACCCCTGTGCCGGATCGTCGGGATCGACGAACACCCCGGCGTCGCCGATGCAGTAGAAGCCTTCGTCATCGAATGCCGCTTCAGTCAGTTCGGGCTGCCGGTAATAGCCGGGCGTGACGTTGATGCCGCGCAGCCGCAATTCGTATTTCGGCCCCGCCGGAACCAGCTTCAGTTCGACGCCGGGGAACGGCAGGCCGATCAGGCCGACGCGCTCGGTGTCCCAATATGTGCCGGTCGAGGTCGGCCCGGTCTCCGTCGAACCCCAGCCGGTGTAGAACACCATGCGCTCGCCGGTGGCGCGCACCGCCAATGCCTGCACACGGTCGTAAAGATCGTCCGGCAGTCGCGCGCCGCCATAGGCAACGATGCTCAGGTTCTTGAAGAACGACCGGCACAGCGCGTCGTCTTTTTCCATCGCTGCCGCCAGCACCGCGTAGCCGACCGGCGCGTTGGCGTAGTAAGTCGGCGAAATCTCGCGCAGGTTGCGCAACGTTTCCTCGAACAGGCCCGGCACCGGACGGCCGTCGTCGATGTAAAGCGTGCCGCCTTCGATCAGCGCCGGATTGAACAGCGCGTTGCCGCCCATGGTGTGGTTCCACGGCATCCAGTCGAGGAACACCGGCAGCGGTCCGTTCGGATCGCGCGGCCGCACCTGCATCATCATCGCCGCGTTGGCGCACATCATGCGCTGGGTGTTGATGACGGCTTTCGGCATCCCCGTCGAACCCGACGTGAACAACAGTTTGCCGATGGTGTCGGGCGTGATCTGGGCGATGGAATCCGCAACGGCGCTCGTTACCTGGGTTGCCGCGAGATCGGCAAACGCCACGCTGGCGATACCGTCCGCGGGCCGTTCGACATGCACTACCGTGACGCCGTCGAGATCGAGCGCGTTGAGCGCCTTCTCGAATGTCGCGCCGTCCTGCACCAGCACCAGCTTCGGCTTGATGAGACCGAAAAGATACTTCAGCTTGGCATGATCCTGACTCATCAACGAATAGGCCGGCGACACGGGTGCTGCCGGAAGCCGCGCCTGCATCGCTGCCTGCGTCATCAGCGCGTGCTCGATGGAATTGCCGGACAGGATCGCGACCGGAGCACCGTCCGGCAATTTCATGTCGAGCATCGCCTGCGTCAGCGCATCGACCGTGCGCTTGGCCTCGGCATAGCTGACCCGATGCCACTCGCGTTGCGGCCCACGCCGCTGCGCCAGCCAGGTGCGCTCGGGCCGCTCCTGCGCCCAGCGCGCCAGCGCCGCCGGAATGTGCGGCAGGTAGTCCTGCAGCGGAATGCGCGATTTGAGTACAATGACGCCGTCCGGCCTTCGCTCCACGGCGATATCGCGCGGCAGCCAGTTGACCTTGCGGAAGGCGGGCTTCTGCAGAATTGCGGCGGCGTTTCCACTCATAAACCGTCTCCCGTTTCGTTGGCCTCTTGGCGGGCCTCAATCAGTTAGATTGCTACGGTGCTTTCACCGTAGCCGGACAACACGCAAAGCTCACCACGACGCCTGCGGCGCGACCTCTCCCCATGGGAGAGGTGAAACCCGATGCCGCACGCAATGTTCTTGTCTGCATCGAATGAACTCTAGCGCCGAACATAGACCGGCTTTCGCTTTTCGAGGAAGGCGCGGATACCTTCGTTGAATTCTTCCGAGCGGCTGCACAGCACCTGGTTGCGATCCTCCATGGCGATCGCGGCTTCGAGCGAGCCCGCATCGACGCTCATGTTGAGGCACTCTTTCGACAGCCGCAATCCCACCGGCGACGCGGTCAGCATTGCATCGATGTAGGGCTCGGCGGCGGCTTCGAGTTGCGCGTCGTCGACGACTTCGGAGACGAGGCCCACCGCCAGCGCACGTTCCGCGCCGATGAAGCGCCCGGTCAGGATCAGTTCGGACGCCACCGAGACGCCGACCAGACGCGGCAGGAAATAACTGGTTCCGATGTCGCAGCCGCCCAGCCCCAGCTTGATGAAGGCGCAATTCATCCGCGCGCTTTTTGCCGCGATGCGGATATCCGAAGCCAGCGCCAGCGCGAAGCCGCCGCCTGCCGCCGCGCCATGTATCAGCGAAATGATCGGCTGCGGACAGCGTCGCATCAGCATCACGATGTCGGCGATGCGCCGCTGCGAATCCAGCGACTCCGTAACACCAGGCGGCTCCTGTTGCCCGGCGCGACGTTGCATCGCTGCCTTGAGGTCGAGCCCGGCGCAGAACGCCTTGCCGGCGCCCTTGAGCAATACGACGCGGGTGTCGCGGTTACGCTGCAACTGGCCGAAGTAATCGTTCAGCGCCTCGATCAAGCTCGGGTCGAGCGCATTGAGGCTGTCGGGACGATTGAGCGTGACGCGGTCGAGGCCATCGTCGTGTTCGATCAAGAGCGGCTTTGCCAAAACGCGATCTCCCTTCAAAGGGCCAACGACTTCGCAACCGGTGAGGAAGGCGTCACCCTGAGGTGCGACGCGCGGAGCGCGGAGCCTCGAAGGGCGACGGCGCATCCTTCGAGGCTCGCAGCTTGCGCCGCTCGCACCTCAGGATGACGCCTTCGTTCACATGTTCCTCCCAGCCTAGCGCGGCGCCATGCGGATGGCGCCGTCGAGGCGGATAGTCTCGCCGTTGAGCATCGGGTTTTCGACGATATGCACCGCGAGGTTGCCGTATTCCGAGGCATCGCCGAGCCGCGCCGGATGCGGCACCTGCGCGCCGAGGCTCTTGCGGGCTTCCTCGTTGAGGCCCATCAGCAGCGGCGTCAGGAACAGGCCCGGCGCGATGGTGTTGACGCGAATGCGGTGCTGCGCGAGATCGCGCGCCGCCGGCAAGGTGAGGCCGACCACGCCGCCCTTCGAGGCCGAATAGGCGATCTGGCCGATCTGGCCTTCGTAAGCGGCGACCGACGCGGTGTTGATGATGACGCCGCGCTCTTCACCAATTGGTTCGGCCGGAATCAGCCGCTCGGCAAACAGCCGCAGCACGTTGAAGGTACCGATCAGGTTGACGTTGATGACGCGGGCGAACTTCTCCAGCGGATAGGTGGTGCCGTCCTTGCTGACGATGCGCGCCGAACCGCCGATGCCGGCGCAGTTCATCAGCACGCGGGCGACGCCGTGCGCGGCTTCAGCCTTGGCGATAGCGGCTCTGACCTGCTCTTCATTGGTGACGTCGGCATGCAGCGCGATGCCCTTCACTTCGGCGGCGACCTTCTCGGCGTTCTCCTTGCTCTGATCGAGCACGCCGATCTTGGCGCCCTTGGCCGCCATGGCGCGCGCGGTCGCCGCGCCCAATCCCGAACCGCCGCCGGTGATGACAACCGCAACGTCTTTCAACTGCATGGGATAACCTCTCTCCTTGGGATTTTGTCTTTGTCAGAGTTGGCAGGTCCGGGACGTGCAGGCGTTACTGTCGTGCGGCCTCCCCGGCAGGTTCGATCGGCACCCGCAACATGCCGCCGAGCAGCATGGCTTCGATGTGCGCGATGTACTGGCGGCAGACGTCGTCGGTCACCGGACCGACGCCGACGGCGCGCGACAGCGCATGACGGCCGAAGAACAGGTGATCGCAGGCGCCGATCAGGCTGGTGTAAAACAGCACCGCATCGACCGGGCGGAATTCGCCCGCCGCGATGCCTTCCGCCAGCAGCCGGCGATGAAAGTCGAGCAGCGGCGCGACGAAGAACTTCGACACCTCGTCGGCGGCTTCGGTGCTGCTTTCATGCAGCAGCAGATGAATCAGCCGGTTCATATACGGGAAGCGGTGATACGCCTTGATGATGCCGGCGATGTGCAGCTTCAGCTTGGCGGTCGGCGCGATCGGTTGCGCCAAGAGATAGTCCAGCCCGGCGATCTCGGTGGCGGCGTCGCGCGCCAGCAGCGCCAGCAGCAACCCGTCCTTGTTGCCGAAATGGTATTTCACCAACGCCGAATTGACGCCGGACTGTTGGGCGATATCGCTCAGCGACACGTCGATCGAGTTGCGCGCGATCATCAACTCGCTTGCCGCATCGAGTAATTTCTCTGCGGTGGAATTTCGTGGCACTGTACGATTGCTGACGTCAGTATTCGGATGCGGAGCCATGCATCCAGATAACCCGATCATGCGTGCGCGCTCAAGTGTTAATTGATCGATTGACTAAATCGCATTGCGTCTCTTAAATCGCGGCTCATCATACGACCGCATTCCGCAAGATCATGGAGACCGCTCATGGCCGAAGCCTACATCGTAGCCGCAGCACGCACCGCAGGTGGCCGCAAGGGAGGACGTCTCGCGGGCTGGCATCCGGCCGATCTCGCCGCCTCGGTGCTCGATGCATTGGTCGAGCGTACTGGCGTCGATCCGGCGCAGATCGAAGACGTCATCATGGGCTGCGTCGGCCAGGGTGGCGAACAAGCGGTCAACATCGGGCGCAACGCGGTGCTTGCTTCGAAACTGCCGGAGAGCGTCCCCGCCACGTCGATCGATCGCCAATGCGGTTCGTCGCAGCAGGCGTTGCATTTCGCCGCGCAGGCGGTGATGTCGGGCGCGATGGATGTGGTGATCGCCGCCGGCGTCGAAAGCATGACGCGGGTGCCGATGGGCTCGCCCAGCATTCTTGCCGCCAAGGCCGGGCTCGGTCACTACAAAAGCCCGCAGATGGAACGGCGCTACCCCAACATCCAGTTCAGCCAGTTCACCGGCGCCGAGATGATGGCCGAGAAGTATGGGCTTTCGAAGGACGAACTCGACGAGTTCTCCTACAACAGCCACCAGAAGGCGATTGCCGCGACGCAGGCCGGCAAGTTCAAGGATGAAATCGTCCCGCTGCAGATCACCCGCGCCGACGGTTCGACCGATACGCATCATATCGACGAGGGTATCCGCTTCGACGCCACGCTCGACGGCATCAAGGGCGTCAAGCTGATCGCCGAGAACGGCAAGCTCACCGCCGCCAGCGCCAGCCAGATCTGCGACGGCGCGTCCGGTGTCATGATCGTCAACGAGAAGGGTCTCAAGGCGCTCGGCGTCAAGCCGATGGCGCGCGTGCATCACATGACGATGATCGGCGGCGATCCGGTCATCATGCTGGAGGCACCGCTGCCGGCGACGCAGCGCGCGCTGCAAAAGGCCGGCATGAAGATTGACGACATCGACCTGTTCGAGGTCAACGAAGCCTTCGCCTCGGTGCCGACGGCGTGGCTGAAGACCACGGGCGCCGATCCGGCACGGCTCAACGTCAACGGCGGCGCCATCGCGCTGGGCCATCCGCTCGGAGGCTCAGGCACCAAGCTGATGACGACCCTGCTGCATGCGCTGAAGCAGAACAACAAGCGGTACGGCCTGCAGACCATGTGCGAAGGCGGCGGCATGGCCAACGTGACGATTGTGGAGCGATTGTAACTTCTTCCCTCTCCCCTTGCGGGAGAGGGTGCCCGAACGCAGTGAGGGCGGGTGAGGGGTCACATCATCGCAACCCCTCACCCGGCTCAATCTCGCCAGGCTCGATTTCGCCACCCTCTCCCGCAAGGGGAGAGGGTGCAGACAGAGCGGAAAAATCCGCCGAATGACGCAATTGGAAACGCCCAGGGAGTGGTATGACGCATCCGACGCATTACGCTAAAAGCCAGCCCGACAAGATCGCCTATCAGATGGCCGGCACCGGCAAGGCCATCACCTATCGCGAACTCGACGAGCTATCCAATCAGGGCGCGCAACTGTTCCGCGCGCTCGGGCTGAAGGCCGGCGATCACATCGCGCTGCTGATGGAAAACCGGCTGGCGTTCATGGAGATCTGCTGGGCCGCGCAGCGCGCCGGCCTCTATTACACCGCGATCAGCCGCTACCTGACGCAGGACGAGATCGCCTACATCGTCAAGGACTGCGGCGCGCGCGTCGTCATCACCTCGCCGAAATGCGCCGGACAGATCGAAGGCCTGGTTAGCCGAGATCCCGCCGCGCCGCTGTTCTACATGGTCGACCAGCCGGCGTTCGGTTTCCGCTCGTGGGACGACGAAACCGCAAGGCAGCCGAAGACGCCGATCGCCGACGAAGTCGCCGGCTACGACATGCTGTATTCATCCGGCACCACTGGCCGCCCCAAAGGCATCAAGCGCGCTCACGAGCACGGCCCGATCGACGTACCGAATCCGTTCCTGCGGTTGTTGTGCGAAAAGATGTGCGGCATGAATGCCGACAGCATCTACCTGTCGCCGGCGCCGCTGTATCACGCCGCTCCGCTGCGCTTCAACATGATGGCGATCACGCTCGGCGGCACCTCGATCATCATGGAGCATTTCGACGCCGAGGAATTCCTCCGCCTGGTCGAGCAGCACAAGGTCACGCAGTCGCAACTGGTGCCGACGATGTTCGTGCGCATGCTTAAGCTGCCGGACGCCGTGCGAAAGAAATACAATGTCTCGACATTGAAGGGCGCGATCCACGCGGCTGCGCCCTGCCCGGTCGATGTCAAAGCGAAGATGATCAACTGGTGGGGCCCGATCCTGATCGAGTATTACGCCGGCTCCGAAGGCAACGGCGTCACGGTGTCGAATTCCCAGCAATGGCTGACGCATCGCGGCACCGTCGGCAAGGCCGTCGTCGGTTCGATCAAGATCCTCGACGAGAACGACAACGAACTGCCGGTCGGCCAGATCGGCACGGTATATTTCGCCGACGCGCCGGTGTTCAGCTATCATAACGATCCGGAAAAGACGCAGCGCGCCTTCAACGCGCGCGGCTGGTCAACGCTCGGCGACGTCGGCTATCTCGACGACGAAGGCTTCCTCTATCTCACCGACCGCAAGTCCTACATGATCATCTCCGGCGGCGTGAACATCTATCCGCAGGAGACCGAGGATGTGCTGATCACGCACCCCGCCGTCGCCGACGTCGCGGTGTTCGGCGTGCCGAACGAGGAAATGGGCGAAGAGGTCAAGGCGGTGGTGCAGCCGCACGACATGGCGCAAGCCAACAAGCTGCTGGCGGACGAGCTGATGGCGTTCTGCCGCCAGCACCTGTCGCCGATCAAATGCCCGAAGAGCATCGACTTCGAAGCCGAACTGCCGCGCACGCCGACCGGCAAGCTGGTGAAGCGCCACCTGCGCGACAGGTATTGGCCGAAGAAGGCGTGATGCATTCCTGACGACGGACGCCGTCGTCCAGAGGAGCCGCACCGGCTCGACTGTACGGCGTGTCTCTGACAGCAACTTTTCGATGATCGTCATGGCCGGGCTCGTCCCGGCCATCTACGTCTTTGTCCTCGCTGCGTTGTAAAGACGTGGATGCCCGGCACAAGGCCGGGCATGACGGTTTCGTTCCGACATCTACCTCCGACATCTCACGACGTGAAAAAGCCCGCCGGATGGCGGGCTTTCCTTTGCACGATGCAGCGCTGCGTCTCGCCGCTCACACCATCGGCACGCCGTAGTAATCGTTCACCTGGCGATAGCGGCCCGGATCGCTCCAGTTCCACTCAGTGTCGCTGGCGTATTTCGGCGCGCCTTGAATCTGGTCCTCGGTGATCATGGTTTGATAGCCGCCGAGTTCCTTGTTGTACTTGAGCGACTGCCACGGCAGCGGGTAGTGGTCGTTGCCGAGACCGAGAAAGCCGCCGAAGCCCAGCACGGCGTAGGACACCTTGCCGCTCGGCTTGTCGATCATGACGCGTTCGATTGAGCCGATCTTCTCGCCATTGGCGCCGTAGACGTTGGTGCCCTCGACCTTGTCGCTGCCGATCAGATTGCCTTGTTCCCTGGCTTCAATACCCATTTGACTCCTCCATGGCTTGTGGGGGATCAACGAGCAGGCATAGGGATCGTTCCTGTGGCCAAAAGTGTACAGATGCTGCGCTTCATTGAACGGGATTCGAACCATGCCGCTAAGCACGCCCCTGCCGGAAATCCCGCTGCCGCCCGGCATCCGCTCGCGCACCGTCGCGAACATCAACGGCCTCACGATGCACGTGCTCGAAGCCGGCTATGAGACCAAGGGGCGGCCCTGCGTGCTGCTGCTGCACGGCTTTCCGGAGTTGGCCTATAGCTGGCGCAAGGTGATGCCGGCGCTGGCCGCCGCCGGCTATCACGTCCTCGCGCCGGACCAGCGCGGCTATGGCCGCACCACCGGCTGGGACGCCAGTTACGACGGCGACCTGCATCCGTTTCGGTTGATGAATCTGGTGCGCGATGCACTTGGCCTCGTCTTCGCCTTCGGCTATCGCGCGGTCGACGCCGTGGTCGGTCACGACTTCGGCGCCATCGTCGCGCCATGGTGCGCGCTGGCGCGGCCCGACGTGTTCCGCTCCGTGGTACTGATGAGCGCGCCGTTCGCCGGCCCGCCATCGCTGCCATTCGATACCGTGGACAAACCGCCGGCCACCGCTGTCGATCCGGTGCACCGCGACCTCGCGGCATTGGAGCGGCCGCGCAAGCACTACCAGTGGTACTATTCGACGCGCGAAGCCAATGCCGACATGCAGCACGCGCCGCAGGGCCTGCATGATTTTCTGCGCGCTTACTATCATCACAAGAGCGCGGACTGGGCCGGCAACGCGCCGTATCCGCTGCTGGCATGGAATGCCGCCGAACTTGCCAAGCTGCCGACTTACTATGTCATGGACCTCGACCAGACCATGGCGCAGACCGTCGCCAAGGAAATGCCGAGCGCCGCGCAGATCGCCGCCAACAGCTGGCTTCCCGATCGCGAGTTGCAATTCTACAGCGACGAATATCGACGCACCGGCTTTCAAGGCGGGTTGCAATGGTATCGCTGCGGCACCAGCGGCGTGAACAATCCCGACCTCGAACTGTTCTCCGGCCGCAGCATCGATGTGCCGTCGTGCTTCATCTCCGGCAAGCAGGACTGGGGCATCTACCAGCGCGCGGGCGCCATGGAAGCGATGCAGACCACCGCCTGCAGCCACATGCTCGGCTGCCACCTGATCGACGGTGCCGGGCACTGGGTCCAGCAGGAACAGCCTGCCGAGGTGAACCGGCTGCTGCTGCAATTCCTGCGACAGGCGCAACCGGCATGAAACGAACGTAAGGCGGAAGCCGTCATGCAAATCGGACGCCGTCACCCTGAGGTGCGACGTGCACAGCATGGAGCCTCGAAGGGCGACGGCGCCAATAACCATCATCCTTCGAGGCTCGCGACTGACGTCGCTCGTACCTCAGGATGACGCCGCAGTATCGACGACGCCTCGGCGGCGATCTCACTAACGTTTCTTCATGCCCGGGCATAGCCGTTCGAAGAACGGCGTCGCTTCCGCTTGCCTATGCCCGGGCATCCACGTCTTAAGGGATATCCACAAGCAAGACGTGGGTGGTCGGACTATTCCCGGCCATGACAACGGAGAATGTCATGCGTTCGCCATCCTTGATAACGTCGGAAGCCGCGACCTCCTGACACTGTGACCCCAGCGCGCGCCGCCGTGCTTGACGAAACTCGCGGCGTCATCTCATGGTGAACCGCCCTCATGGCCCGAAGCCGTGAGGCGTTGCATAACGTAGGCGTTGCGTCGTTGATCGATCTGGCGAAATTCCGGCAACTGCTCGACCCCGGTGCCGCCGCATCGGTGGCCATCCATGTCGCGTTGCTGGCAGGCGTGCTGGTGTTCTCCGGCATTCGCCCGTTCAATTCCGAGAGCGCCAAGGCCATCACCGTCGATCTGGTGACACCGGAAGAACTCGAGCAACCGGCCAAACCGGAGCCGCCGCCGAAGCCCGAACCCACCTTGCCGCAACTCGACCTGAAGAATTCGCTCGACACGCCGAGCACGCCGCAACAGCCGCCAGCGCCGCAGCAACAGCAGGCCGCGCCCAAGCCGCCGCCCGCATCGCAGCCACCGGCGCCATCGCAGCAGGCTGCGGTGCAACCGCAACAAGCGCCGACGCCACAACAACCGCCGCCACAGGCCATGCCGCAACCTCAAGCCGCGCCGGCCTATCGAACGCCCGAGCCCGACGTCACGGTGAAATACGGCATCATGCTCGGGCTGCCGGAATCCGGCGGCAAAGCCGATTTCGATAGCGAAGCTTTCAAGGCCGCCAATGTTTCCAAGGTGGACATCGCGGCATTCCGCCGCCACCTCAAGACCTGCTCGCCGATGCCGGACGGCGTCGCGTCGTCCGACGACGTCAAGGTGAAGTTGCGCGTGATCTTCAAGCCGGACGGCCGGCTGGCGGCGCCACCGGCGCTGATCGCGGGCAGCGCGTCAGTCAAAGGTCCGGCATTGATGCAGGGCGCGATTGCCGCGCTGACGGCCTGCCAGCCTTACGCCATGTTGCCCACCGACAAATACGACGAGTGGAAAATTCTCGACCTGGAATTTTCGCCGCACGATTTCCATCGCAGCTAGCGGCATAATGTCATCGCAATGGCGATGGCACGCATGCAAGCGTCGCCTTGCATGTCCCGTTGGAACTGAGCATCATCGCAGCCGTCGCGATCCTCATGCACGGGAGACCAGTTTGACCGCATCGTCATGGAGCTTCAAGACCGCCGCAGAGATGTCGGCAGCCCTCGCCGCGAAGAAAGTTTCCGCCGTCGAACTGGCGAAGGATACCATCGCGCGCATCGAGCGCCACGACGGCCAGATCAACGCCATATGCGTACGCGATTTCGAGCGGGGACTCGAAGCGGCCAAGGCAGCGGATGCGGCATTGTCGCGCGGCGAGAAGAAGCCGCTGCTCGGCGTGCCGATGACGGTGAAGGAATCCTTCAATGTCGCCGGCCTGCCGACGACATGGGGCTTCGTGCCGCAGAAGAACTTCATCGCGCAGGAGGATGCGCTGTCGATTGCCCGCGTCAAGGCGGCCGGCGGCGTCATTCTCGCCAAGACCAATGTGCCGGTCGCGCTGTCGGACTGGCAGAGCTACAACGACATCTACGGCACCACCAACAATCCGTTCGGCCTCGACCGCACGCCGGGCGGCTCCTCCGGCGGCTCGTCGGCGGCCTTGGCGGCAGGCTACGGCGCACTGTCGCTCGGCTCCGACATCGGCGGTTCGCTGCGCGTGCCGGCGCATTATTGCGGCGTCTACGCGCACAAGCCGACGTTCAATCTCTGCCCGCTGCGCGGCCACTCGGCGCCGCCGTTCCCGCCGCTGCCGTTCGAGCGCGATCTCTCGGTGATCGGACCGATGGCGCGCGGCGCCGCCGATCTCGCCTTGCTGCTCGACGTCATCGCCGGTCCCGATCCGATCGAGGCCGGCGTCGGCTACAAGCTGGCGCTGCCCGCCTCGCGTCATCCCGACTTCAAGGGTTTTCGCGTGCTAGTGCTGGACAGCCACCCGCTGCTGCCGGTCGCCGCCGAGGTGCGCGCGGCGGTCGACACATTGGCGCGCAATCTCGCCGGCAAAGGTGTCAGCGTTGCGCGCGAAACGCCACTGCTGCCGGACCTCGCCGCGACAACGCGGCTCTATATGCGGATGCTGATGTCGTTCCTCGCCGGCTCGTTCACGCCGGAGGTCTATGCCGGCGCACAGGCCGCCGCCGCGCAGCTTGCGCCGAACGACATGAGCCTCGCCGCCGAACGGCTGCGCGGCATCACGCTCAGCCATCGCGATTGGGTGATGTGCAATGCCGGCCGCACGCGACTGCGCGCGCAATGGCGCGATCTGTTCAAGGCGTTCGATGCGGTGATCTGCCCAATCATGCCGACGCCGGCCTACCCGCACGATCATCTGCCGGATCAGGAACAGCGGCGCATCGCCATCGACGGCAAGCTGTTTCCGTATACGGATCAACTGGCGTGGCCCGGCATCGCCACGCTGCCGGGCCTTCCCGCAACGGCAATCCCGGTGGGCCGATCGAAAGACGGTCTGCCGATCGGCGTGCAGATCGTCGGCCCGTGGCTGGAAGATCGCACGCCGCTGAAACTCGCCGCGTTGATCGAGCGCGAGTTCGGCGGCTTCACGCCACCACCTTTGTTCGAGGACTGAGGTGGGCGCTCAGTAAAGGCAGCGTCATTCCGGGGCGCGAGCCCTTCGCGAGCGAACCTGGAATTGCCGCAAGCCGCCACGGGTTTGCCGCAACGTTGCCGCAACAATTTTGACGGCCTTTCGGCCTACGCCGCGACGAGCAATTCGCCGACCTCCCGCATACCCAGCGGCTGCTCGTCGAGCAGATGCGTGACGATGGCGCGTACGGCACCGCCGGTCATCAGCTTGAACGGATCGTTCGGCATCAGCCGATGATCGACCACGACGCGCGACCACAACGCGCGCCGCGCATCGCCACGCGCCGCATGGATGCGCGCGCCTTCCCATGCCAGCGTCACGGCGCTGGCGACTTGATAGAGCGTACTGGTGGCGCGCCGTGCATCGGCTTCGTTGTCGGCATGTTGCGCAACTTCGCGCGCGAACGCGATGGCGCGATCGGTCAGACCATGCAACTTGTCGCGCCAGGCCTGCGGCAGACTCGAACTATCATCGAGCCGTGCGTGCAAATCGGCACCGAGCGCCGACTCCGCGCCATGACGCCCGACCGCGCGCGTCAGTGCATCGAGCGCGACGATGTTGCCGGTGCCTTCCCAGATCGAACCGAGATGCGCATCGCGCAACAGCCGCGCGGTGGCGAATTCCTCGATGTAGCCGACGCCGCCGCGCATCTCCATCGCGTCACCGCACACCTTGCGCGCATCGCGGGTGGCGCGGAATTTCAACGTCGGCGTCAGAATGCGCAGCAGCGCAGCTGCATCCTGACTGCCCGCCTCGGCGCGATCCAGCGCATCGGCAGTGAGGAAACTCATCGACAATCCCTGTTCGGTCGCCAGCGAGATCTTCATCATCTGCCGCCGCGCCAACGGCAGATCGGAGATGCGGCTGCCGAACACGACGCGGCCTCGCGCCACCGCCATCGCGTCATGCCATGCGCGCCGCATCAACGCGGTCGACTTCACGCCATTGGACAACCGCGACGAGTTGACCATCTCCGCCATCTGCACGAAGCCGCGATCCAGCCGACCGACGGCATAGGCAATCGCGCCTTCCAGCTTGATTTCGCCGGACGCCATCGAGCGCGTACCGAGTTTGTCTTTGAGCCGCACGATGCGATAATGATTTTGCGAACCGTCGTCGAGGAAACGCGGCATCAGAAACAGCCCGACGCCGCGCGTGCCATCGCCCGCGCCTTGCGGCCGCGCCAGCAACATCACCACCTTGGCGTCGGCATTGGAGCAGAACCACTTCTCGCCATAGAGCCGCCAGTGATCACCCTCCTGCACCGCGGTCGAAGTGAGCTTGCCGACATCGGAACCGCCCTCCTTCTCGGTCATGAACTGACCGCCTTGCGTCAGCTTGCTCATGTCGGTCTGCGTCAGACCATCGAGATACTTTGCCTTGAGCGCCTCGTCTCCGAAGCGCGACAACAGTTTTGCCGCGCCGTCGGTGACGTTGATCGGACAGCCCATGCCGAACTCGGCCTGATTGAATAGAAAAGTGAAAGCGTGCTTCGCCGTCACCGGATAGGTGTCCGGCCAACCGAGAATGCCTTTGCGATGTGACATCGCGTGAATGCCGAACTCGCCGAACGCCGCGTTCTCCAATTCGCGATAGGCCGGGTGATATTCGATGCTCTGCACGTCGCGGCCGAACTTATCGCGCGGATGCAGCACCGGCCCATGCCGATCGGCGATGCGCCCGCACTCATCGAGCCGGCCGCCGACGAGTTCGCCGAGCCGATCGAGATGCGGCTCGATGTGCTTGAACAATTTATCCGAGAGATGAATACGCAGCAGGTCCGCCAGCGACGGATCGGTGCGATAAAAATTGGTGCCGGATGTATCGGGCGCGATCAGGTTCGCAGCGATCGGCGTTTGAATGTTCATGGCGGCCTCCGGCATCGTCTGCGGCGTTTCCATTCCAATCATGCCCCTGATACGATGATGAATAAAGCCCTGTCGTCTCTGGAGACGCGCGACGATCCTGCGGAGAGGCCCATGGATATTCCACGCTACGAAAACGCTTCGATCGTCCGACAGGCCGGATTCGATGCTGGACCCCGACGCCATCGCCGCCAGCTACTGGAATGCGTTGCAACAGCCGCGCAGCGCCTGGAGCTGGGAACTCGAATTGCGGCCGTGGGTGGAGAAATTCTAGCGCATAGGTCTTCGCCACCATGACCAATCGTAATATCGACACCGGCACCGACGAACTGTTGTGCGAAGTGCGCGACCGCGTCGCGATCATCACCCTGAACCGGCCCGAAGCCCGCAACGCGCTGTCGGATCGTCTGACGCCAGCGTTGCGCAACATGATCCGTGTCTGCGGCGAGGATTCGAGCATCGGCGCGCTGCTGATCACCGGCGCCGGCTCCGCGTTTTGTGCGGGCGGCGACGTCAAGGGCATGGGCGCCAACCGCAGCGTCGCCAAGCAAGCGATGCCATTCGACGACAAGGTCGCCGACTTGCAGGAACGCCAACGCTTGTTGACCGGCGCGTTGGTTTCGGTGCGTAAGCCGACCATCGCCGCGCTGCCGGGCGCGGCAGCGGGTGCCGGCCTCGCCATTGCCATGGCCTGCGATATCCGTATCGCCGCGGAGTCCGCCTTCGTCACCACCGGCTATCTGCGAGTCGGCCTCAGTGGCGACTACGGCATTGCCTGGTTGCTGACGCGGCTGGTCGGCACTGCACGCGCTCGCGAACTGATGTTCACCGGCGACAAGGTGGATGCCCGGCGCGCCGAAACCATCGGGCTCGTCAATCGCGTCGTGCCGGATGCGAAATTGCAGGCGGAAGCTTTTGCATTGGCCAAGGCGATGGCGGAAGGGCCGTCGATTGCATTGCGTTACATGAAGGACAATCTCGACGAGGCGCTGGCGTTCGACTTCGCGACCGCGCGCGACCACGAGGCCGTGCGGTTGATCCGCACCGCGGCGACCGCAGATCATCGCGAAGCGGTGCAGGCATTCATTGAAAAGCGAAAGCCGGTGTTCAAGGGCAACTGACGAACGCGGAAGCCTGCAGCCGCACTGCGCGCACGTCAATGCGCCAGCGCGACCGCAGCAGGATGCGAGGCTGCCAGCCGCCAGCTGGCGCATGGGATTTCATCAGGCGCGAGCACGATCGGTTTCTCGAACCGCACCAGCTTCCAATCGTTGGGCGTCGGTCCGAATGCATAACCGGCCTTACGCGCCAGCTTTATCATCGATTCGTTCGAGCGCAGCGTATCGCCAAAGATGCGTTGCGCACCGAGCGCGGCGGCACGGCACTGCAGATTGGACAGCAGCGCCGGCCCGATGCCGTGTCCCTGCCAGCGATCGTCGACCGAGAGGCCAAACTCGAAACGGCCGCTCTCCGGCTCGATCGCGTAGCGTGCTTCGCCGACAATCGCCTCGGCGCCGTCAGCCTTGATGAGCGCGATCACCGTAAAGCGATTGTCCTCACCGATATGAAGCGACTTCTCCAGTTCGGTCCTCGGCAATTCGCTCAGCGCGCCGAGGAAGCGATTGTAGCGCGAGCGGCTGGAGAGCCCGCGAAAGTAGTCCTGCAGCGCCGCTGCGTCCTTCGGTTCGACAAAACGCACCGTGATCGATTGCCCACTGCGCACACGCAATACATCGGCGTGCCGCGCGACATCCTGAAAGGTCAGAGCCAACATCATGCGCCCCTGTCATTGCGCGTCGCGGTTGCCCGGAGCGACCGCGTCGTCCGGGCTTGGGCAGGTCAGCTCCGCCAGAATGGCTTGTCGACCTCGGCCAGCATCTCGCTCCAGGAAATGCCGACGTCATGCAGGTCGCGCTCCGTCCAGTGCGCCATTTCGCGCCGCTGGATCTGGCGCTCGCGCCAGGTGTGCAAGGTCTCGCCGATATGGGCCAGCAACCCTGAATCATGATGATTTGTCATTGACTGAATGGTGCGAACTGACATGATCGCCTCCTAAAATTGAGTTCTGGCGCCGAATATCATCCTCATTCCGCGTCGTGACAAACGACACTTTGTACCGCTTAACATGACTTTTTATCATGAATAAAGCACAACGAACGAGCGGCCGGTTACCGTCCCTGAACGGGCTACGGGCGTTCGAGGCAGCCGCCCGGCACCTCAGTTTCACGGCCGCAGCGGCCGAACTGAACGTGACGCAGACGGCGATCAGCCATCAGATCAAACGGCTGGAGCAGGAACTCGGCATCCGCCTGTTCGTGCGGGAGAATCGCAGTCTAACGTTGACGCCGGCCGCCAGCGATTACTTGCCGGGTATACGCGCGGCGTTCAACGACCTGCGGCTGGCGACCGACCGGCTGCGCCGCAAAGACAACAACCACGTCCTCATCGTCAGCACGCTGGCCTCGCTGGCGGCCAAGTGGTTGCTGCCGAGGCTGGCCGCCTTTCAGGAAGGCCACCCAGGCATCGATGTGCGCATCACCACGTCGACTGAACTGGTCGATTTCCAGAAGGGCGACGTCGATGCTGCCATCCGTTACGGCCGCGGCCAGTGGCCGGGCCTGCGCGCCGATTGGTTGATGGCCGACCAGATCTTTCCGGTCTGCAGCCCCGCGCTGCTGCAGGGCGAGCGGCCGTTACGGGAGCCGGAAGATCTCGCCGATCACGTGCTGCTGCACACCAGCGGCGCGGCGCTGGACGATTGGCGCTTGTGGCTGACGGCTGCGGGTCTGCCGGCCGACTTGTCGCAGCACAGCGGCCTGACCTTCGACATGACCTTCGTGACGATCCAGGCCGCCATTGATGGCCACGGCGTCGCCATCGGCCGCACGTCCTACGTCCGCGACGACATCGCAAAGGGCCGTCTGGTGGCGCCGTTCAAGATGGTGTTGCCGGCCAATGCCGGTTTCTATTTGGTTTCGCCGGAAGCGCGCGCGGACACGCCGAAGCTTGCGGCGTTTCGCGCATGGCTTTTGCAATCGGTGCAGGAATCGCCGGCGAGCATCATGCCCTGATCGAAGTCAGATCAAAGATCGACGACGACGTAGTCGTTCTCGACCGAAACGTTCAGCGTCTCGGCGATATACGGCCCCTTCACGACGCTGGTGCCAGGCTCGACATTCACCGGGTAGGCCTTGACGCGAAAGCGTTTCGGATCGCAGTAGGATTGTCCGGTGCGGATATCGAATTCCCAACCGTGCCACGGGCACCGGATGATCTCGCCCAGTTTAGTGTATTCGATCTCGCCGGGATTAGAAGACTGCGCCAGCCCGATCAACGGCCCTTCGCACAGCGCCGCGCCCTGATGCGGGCAGCGATTGAGCAGGCCGAAGAACTCGCCTCTGACGTTGAAGACCGCAATCGGTCGCTCGTCGATGGTAAGAAACTTGCGCGTGCCCGGCGGCAGTTCATGCACCGGCGCGATGACATGACGTGCCATCAGTCAATCCGGATCATGCTAGAGTCCATAAAGCTTTCGCGCATTGCCGAGATAGAATGCCTCGCGATTGGCATCGCTGACGCCGGCGGGCAGTACGCGCGTCGGCTCGTCGTAATCCCAATGCGGATAGTCGGTGGCGAACAGCAGCTTGTCCCAGCCGATCCAGTCGATAGTCTGAAACAGGTGATCGCGCCGTTCGGGATCTTCCATCGGCTGCGTGGTCCACCAGATATGATCCCTGATGTAGTCCGACGGCGGCCGCTTGACGTGCGGCACTTCGCTCCGCAATCGCTGCCAGACGCGATCCAGCCGCCACGCCAGCGACGGTGCCCAGCCGAATCCGGCCTCGATCATGATCATGTTGAGCTTCGGAAAACGCTCGAACACGCCTTCGAGGATGATGCTGGCCAGCGCCGTCTGTTGGCATTGCGAATGCCCGACCATCTCCTCGATGTAATAGCTCGGCCATCCCGATGCGGTGATCGGATTGCCGCCGAAGCCGAAGGCATGCACGCCGACCGGAAGGCCGATCTCTTGCGCCGCCTCATAGATCGGCCAGTAGCGCCGTTGCCCCAGCGGTTCGACGTTGCGGCTGAGCAGCAGCACCTGCACGAAATTCCTGTCACCGGCGCGCTTGCGGATTTCAGCCGCTGCGGCCGGGCCGTCTTCATTGGCGACAACGATGGAGGCCTTCAGCCGCGCGTCCTTGCTGGTCCACTCGGCGATCTGCCAGTCGTTGACCGCAGTCGCCAGAGCCGCATTGAGATCCTGATTGCGCAGACCTTGCCCGGTATTGAGCGGATTGAGCACGCCGAGCACGACGTTGTTCGCGTCGAGATGCTGTTGCTGCATGAACGCCAGCGACGAGCCCTGCACGCCGCCTTCCGGCGGATAGGCATCGCGCCGCGACGCGTTGGGTTGCGCCTTCGGATAGGGCGGGCCTTCCATCATGCCCTGATAGGCGTGGCCGCCATAGATTTCGAGATGGTCGTGCCAGCGCTTCGCAAGGTAGGGATAAAGATCCTTGATCGAACGGCGCGCCGGATGAATGTCGCAATCGGCAATCGCGATCTTGGCGGCGGCGCCTGCATCTTGTTCGGCGGAAGGACGGAACTGCACATTCATGCCGCGGTCTCCTTCGATCCGGCGCCGGCAAGGCGCGCATAGGTCGCATAGGGATTGTCGATCATGATCTTGCGGACCTGTTCCGCCGACAAACCTTCCGGCAGCACGGCATCACCATCGAACTGCCAGTGCGGATAGTCCGTCGAGAATAGGAGCAATTCGTCGGACTGCATATGGTCAAACAGCCGTTGCAGCGTTGCCGGATCGGGCGGTGCGTCCACCGGCTGCAACGAAAAGCGGATATTGCTGCGCACAATCTCGAGCGGCGCGCGATCCACCCACGGCGTTTCCATGCGGATGCCGCGCCAGAATTTGTGCAGCCGCCAGAGATAGGACGGCAGCCAGGTGAAGCCGGATTCCAGCATCACCATTTTCAGCCTCGGATATTTCGCGAACACGCCTTCGACGATCAGGCTGGTCAGTTGCGCCTGGAACGCCTGCGCCTGCGCGACATAATCCTCGATGTGATACGAGCCCCAGCCGACCGAGGTCGGCGGGTTATGATAGTTGCTTCCGGCGTGAATGCCGACCGCGAGGCCATGACGTTCCGCTGCAGAATAGATCGGCCAGTACGCGCGCTTGCCGAGCGGCATGTCGCCCATCACCAGCATCAGCACCTGAACGAAGCGATTGTCGGCGGCGCAACGCTCGATTTCGGCGACCGACTTTTCGACGCTCTGCACCGGGATGACGATCGAGCCGCGCAGCCGCGCGTCCTTGTCGAGCCATTCCTGCGCCAGCCAGTCGTTCAGCGCGCGGCAGAACGCGTCCGCCATGTCCTCGCTGAAAACCATCTGCAGACCATAGAGTGGGTTGCAGATGCCGATGGCCGTCTTGAACGGATCGAGCGCCTGCGTGGTGAGATCGTGCAGGCTCTCGCCCGGTTTGCCCTTGGCGGGACGCCAGTCCGGCCGCGCCGAGATCGGCGAATGCGGCGGATAGGATTGCGATTCCAGATCGGTCATGCCGCGCGTCGTTACCTGATCGCGCCAGTAGTCGCTGAGATACGGCAGCAGACTCGTGAGATGCGGCAGCGCCGGATGCAGATCGCAATCCACGCCTCCCGCGATCGGTGACGTCATGACAACTATTTCCTCCCGGGATCACGCGCTGTTCGGAGTTGCCGATTGCTTCCCGGCATTGTTATGCATGATGCTGCCACATCCTGTGGCATCACCGCCAGCCCGCAATCGCGTGAGGCTGTCATGCCATGACATCGAGGATCAACGCTGCCATGCAGGAACTGATTTCCACCGCCGAACGGATCGCCACGGTTCTCATTGCGCGCAAGCAAACCATCGCGGTTGCCGAATCCTCGACGGGCGGCCTGATCTCGGCGGCGCTGCTCGCGGTGCCCGGCGCATCGGCGTATTTCCTCGGCTCGGCCGTGGTCTACACCCGCGAGGCACGCCGCATCCTGATGGATATTCCCGATGCCGATATGAAAGGCATCCGCTCCGCCTCAGAGCCTTATGCCAGGATACTCGCGAGCCAGATCCGCCAGCGCTTCTCGGCGGATTGGGGCCTTTCCGAAACCGGGGCGACCGGCCCCACCGGCAATCGCTACGGCGACGCCGCGGGCCATAGCTGCATCGGTATCGCCGGCGCGCAGCCAGCGGCCATCACGATCGAAACCGGCAACGCCGACCGGCTCGCCAACATGCACGCGTTCGCGGAAAAGGCTCTGAATACTCTGCTCGGGACGATATCGCGCTAGCAGTTCGCCGATCGAACGTCTCCCTATCGATGCAGACAACTCGGGCACGCGCTGCGACGACAAGGCTAAAGCGCTGAAATGCAGGCAAAAATCCGGTGCCACAGTTTTGCCAAAGGCGCAGCGGCGGCCACGTTCCAGCTGACTGCGGCCGCCACGACTTCCAAGAGCGCGCGTTAACCTTGGCAGCAATTCGATGCCACCTAAGCACCGTTCCAGCCCTCTGCGACAGAGTTCAGCGTCGCATTTGGGTTAATTTTGCGTTACTATAAACCATAAGATCCCGTGAATGAGGCTACCGATATGTCCGTTGCCGTGCTCAAAGCATCTGCCGCGAATAGTGATGAATCCGCAGTCCTGTCCGACCTGCGCGTCGCCACCAAGGAAGAAATTCGCGAATTCTCCCAGATCAACAGCACGAAGTTCACGGCCGCCGTTCTACTCGAATTCACCGTCATCGCCGCCGCGGTCTACCTGAGCTGGACCCACTTCACGTGGTGGTCCTACCTGCTTGCGGTATGCATCATCGGTCCCCGCATCCATGCGCTGGGCGTGCTGATGCACGAGGCCTCGCACTATCGAGGCTATCGCAACCGCAAACTGAACGATTTCGTCGGAGAGATAGTCGCGTTCTGCACCACCGCCTCGCTTGAAGGCTACCGCAAGAACCATTTCGCGCATCATCGGCATCTCAACACGGACGACGATCCGGATTACGTGCGTAACCTGCTGACCGGCGAGTTCATCTTCCCGCAGCCGCTGCGCACCATCCTGTGGACGCTGGTGCGTTATGGCCTCGGCCTCAAGACCTGGCAGACCTTCACCGACTATCACAAGACCGAGCAGGTTCGCGACGTCTCGGTGAAGAAATCGGCGATCCGCATGGCAGTGACGCTGAGCATCCTCGGCGCTTCGATCTGGTACGGCTTCTGGCCGATGCTGATCCTGTACTGGTTCATTCCGATCCTGACGACGTTCTCGATCGTCCGTTATATCCGCAACATCGGCGACCATGTCGGCATGGAGCACCTGCCGCTGTGCGACCGCACGCGCACGGTGATCTCACCAATGCTAGAGCAGTGGATGATCGCGCCGTACGGACTGAACTATCACCTCGAACACCACCTCTACCCGAGCGTGACGTCGTTCAACCTCGGCAAGCTGCACAAGATCATGATGACGCGCGAACCCTACCGCAGCCGCGCCCATGTGACCCATGGCTATCTGACAGGGCTGCTCAAGGAATGCATGGCCTCGCCATCCAACCCGGTGCCGGACTCTACCGCACAGGTTCACTCGTAAGCCCTCTGGGCCGAGGGTGAGAACCAGAACGCCGCGACGCAAAACGTCGCGGCGTTTCTATTTGTCCCCGGAACGAAAACGCCAAGACCACCTGCGCGATGGCCTACCGCCGCATCGCCAGTTTCGCGAATAGCCGCCCTGCGCCAAGCCCAACGACACTGCCGGCAACCTTGAAGCCGGCATCGAGCACCCGCCCATGGCGGGTTGGCATGACGAGTTGAAAAACCTCGAGCAGCAAGGCAGCACCGAGCACCACAAGACCGGCCAGAATGATGTGGCGCGGATAGGCCAGAGCGAACAGCACACCGACCAGCGCATAGGCGGCGACCCGCTCGATCTGCGGCGAGAACCCGGTCGATGGGCGCGAACTGATCGGCCCGAGCGTGGCGATGGCGACGTACAGCAGGCAAAGCCATGCCAACAACGTGATTGCGCGATGCAGCCCCCTGCTTTCAAGATTCATCTAGGCGCGATCCGGCATCACAAAGGTCACCATAGCTGGATAAATCCTGTCTAGCCGCACGTTGCGCGGCCGCCCCGAGCGAGGCCATCGCCGATTCTGATTGCCTCGCGCCTATATTGTATCGTCTAAGATCGATAACCGCGGCAATTTGATGGTTCCCAAAGGGCTGACGTCACGAACACAGGTTCATCACCATGCATATCGATCCGATCAAGCTGTCGCGCGAACTGCTCGCGTTCAATACCATCAATCCCCCCGGACAGGAATTGAACTGCATCCGGCACCTCGAGCGCATTCTGTCCGAGGCCGGGCTGCAGACCTCGGTGCATGTGTTCGCTCCCGACCGCGCCAATCTGATTGCACGGATTGGCGAAAGTAACGGCAAATCGCCGCTGTGCTTCACCGGCCATGTCGACACCGTGCCACTCGGCAACGCCGCCTGGAGCGTGGACCCATTCGCCGGCGACATCGTCGACGGCAAGCTCTACGGCCGCGGCACCAGCGACATGAAATGCGGCGTGGCGGCCTTCGTTGCGGCCATCTGCGGCATGACGGAAATCCTGCGCGATACCAGAGGCGCCGTGCTGGTCATCACCGCCGGCGAAGAGATCGGCTGCGAAGGTGCATTCGAACTTGCCCGCGCCGGTGTGCTCGGGCAGGCAGGTGCGATCGTCGTCGCCGAGCCGACCTCGAATGTCGCCGTGGTCGGCCACAAGGGTGCGCTCTGGCTGAAGCTGATCCTGCGCGGCGTCACCGCGCACGGTTCGATGCCGCATCTCGGCGTCAATGCGGCCTACAAGGCGGCGCGTGCGATTACATTGCTGGAGAATTTCCAGTTCAACACTGCACCGCATCCGTATCTCGGGTCCCCCACCCTGAACATCGGCACCGTGCACGCCGGATTGAATGTCAACTCCGTGCCGGACCGCGCCGAGATCGGCGTCGACATTCGCAGCATTCCCGGGCTCGATCACGCCGACATCAAGCGACAGTTGCAGGCGGAACTTGGCGACGGGGCCGAACTTGAAACGCTGGTCGACGTCGGTGCCGTGTGGACCGATCCCGCCACGCGCTGGATCGGGCAGGTCTACGACATCGTTGGCAGCGTGACCGGCAAGACGATCGGAACCGAGCCGCGGACGGCGCCCTATTTCACCGACGCTTCAGTCCTGACGCCGGCATTCGGCAATCCGCCGACCATCATTCTTGGCCCCGGCGAAGCGGCGAAAGCACACCAGACCGATGAATACTGTTTGGTCGACCGCATCCACGAGGCCACCGCAATCTACGCGGCGCTTGCCGCCAAATGGGCCGCTCAATAGCCCCGCGTTACATCGACGAGGTTCTGCAACGGCTCGCCGGCCTCGAAGCGATCGATCTGCGCGGCGATGTAGGCCGAGATTGCGTCGGGGTCGGTATCGGCAGCATTGTGCGGCGTGATGACGAGATTCGGAGCTGACCACAACGGGCTTTGCGCCGGCAGCGGTTCGGTCTCGAACACATCCAGCGTCGCCGCGCCCAGCGTGCCATCCTCAAGGCAGCTGAGAACATCGGCTTCCACCTGCAATCCGCCGCGCCCTGCATTGATCAGCACGGGCGCGCCGAGCGGCGACGTGCGGTCGAGTTGCGCGAACAACGACCGATTGAGGATATGCCGGGTGTCGGACGTCAGCGGCAGCAGGCAAACCAGGATGTTGGTCTTGCGCAGGAACGGTCCGAGACCATCGCTGCCGGCAAAACAGGTGATGCCATCGATCGATTTCGGCGTGGCACCCCATCCTGCAATGCGGAAGCCCAGCCGCTTGAGCACCTGCGCGGCATCACGTCCCAAATTGCCGAGGCCCATGATGCCGACCGTCAACGCGCCAGCCGCCCATTGATGTTGCGGCTGCCACAGCCGGTCGCGCTGGTCCTTCAACAATTGCAGCTGACGGCGATGATGCAGCAACACATGCAGGACAACATACTCGGTCATCCGCGCGGTCAGGTCGTCGACCACGACACGGACCACCGGAACTCGCGGGAGCGTGGGATCCGCCATCAGGGCATCGACCCCCGCCCCGAGATTGAAAATCACGCGCAGGTTGGGAAACGTACCGAGAATGCCAGGAGCCGGCTTCCATACCGCGGCATAGCTCACCTCGTCGGGCGGGCAGGTCTCGTCTGGCAGCACGACCACCTTGCGGTTGTGGCAAGCGGTGGAAAAGCGCTGCTTCCAGCGCGCCGGAGACCAATTGTGCCCGCCACTCTTGATCGCGAGAACCAGCGCGTTTCCCGTCATGCCTGTCGACCCATGCCGTTGTTGCCATCCCGTACCCTGGACTGCCATCAACAGGCCGATTTTTCAACCGCACGACTGAAATCGTTTCGCCACAAATCGAGACTTAGCTGCGGCGGATTGATCTATCGCAAGTCACCGAAGATGTGGCACGATCAAGTCGTCTCCAGAACATCGGGAAACGCATCATCCCGCCAGCAGGTGCCCAGACAGGAAACGCCGGAACGTGATCAGAGCCTCGGACCTTCTCATTGCCAGACGCGCCGACACCAAAGCCCGCGCGGACTTTTCGACCTGGCGTATGATGGCCAAGCTCAACGTCGCGAGTTCGCTCACCACCGAGGCGCAGGGTTTTCTGGCTCAGTTCGACAAACTTCGCGGTGAGGTCGGCGAAACCGCGGCGGCCGAGGCCACCATCGTAGCCATCTACAAAAGCTATTACGCCGAAATGGGCGGTGCCGGGGTGCCGCCAGATGCCAAGATCGCCAATCCGAAGGGCACGGCGCGACATGCTCCGGATGAGGACCTGGTCAGCCCTTCGGCGACCTCACCGCGGCGGCCACCGGACAATGTGGTCGCGTTGCACGCCAGGGCGCAACGTCCGAAGCCAACGGTGACGGCGAACGGCGCCAAGCCGCGCCTTCCCGTTGCGCTGATCTTTCTCTGCCTGGTCGTCATCACGGTCGGCCTGCGCTATCTGTTCCAGTAGGCCCCCGCGCCTTCATCGGCGAGCTGGCCGAACGCTCCACGAAACATCGGAAATCAACGAATCCGACCGACACGTCCTGACAGGCCCGCGTCCGACGGCCGGTCATCGGATTGTGACAATGTGCACTGTGAAAACGCGGGACACCGCGGCAAGAGTGTTTGCCTGTGACTGCTTCGCCCTCTAAACAGCAGGGGCAGCGTGACGGGGATTGACTGCGAGACAGCATGGTTCGGCATATCAGGGGAATGAGCCGGGCTCGTGGGCGCGCACGGAAATCCAGTGCGCGTCTGGCGCTTGCGGTCTGCTTCGCTTTGGGTTCTGCCTCCGCTCAAGCGGAAACCATCGCCGAGGCGCTGGTCAAGGCTTACCAGACCAATCCGCAACTCAACGCCGAGCGCGCACGCCAACGTGCAATCGACGAGAACGTGCCCCAGGCGCTCGCCGGCTATCGACCACAGATCATCGCCAGCCTGAGCGGCGGCCTGCAGGCGGTCCGCAACCTGCTGCCGGACAATTCGATCCAGACCGCCAGCCAACGGCCATGGACCATCGGCTTGACGGTGACGCAAACGCTGTTCAACGGCTTCAAGACCGCCAACAGCGTCCGCGTCGCCGAACTTCAGGTGCAATCCGGCCGCGAGGCATTGCGCAATGTCGGGCAAGGCGTTCTTCTCGACGCCGTCACCGCCTATACCAATGTGCTCGCCAATCAATCGCTGGTCGAGGCACAGCGCGCCAACGTGACATCGCTTCGCGAGACGCTCGGCGTCGCCCGCAAGCGGCTCGCGGCCGGTGACGTCACCCCCACCGATACCTCGCAGGCCGAAGCACGCTTGAGCCGCGGCTTGTCGGACCTGAATGCCGCCGAGGTTGCCCTCGCCGTCAGTCAGGCGACCTACGCTCAGGTCATCGGCGTGCAACCGTCGCGCCTCACCGCGGCCGAACCGGTGGACCGGCTGCTGCCGCGCAGCCGCGACGAGGCAACGGGGCTCGCCTTCAAGGCCAACCCCGCGGTGCTGGCGGCAGGCTTCGATGTCGATATGGCCAACAAGTCGATCAATGTTGCCGAAAGCAGCCTCTATCCGACGGTAACGTTGCAAGGCAGCGTCAGCCGCTCGAGCGAGACCGACACGACGCTGGGTACAAACCGGACCGATCAGGCTTCGGTTCTCGGACAAGTCACGGCACCGATCTATGACGGCGGCACCGCCGCCTCGCAAACCCGACAGGCCAAGGAAATCGCCTCGCAAAGCCGCATGGTGTTCGAACAGGTGCGCAATCAGGCCCGCACAGCCGCCATCGCGGCGTGGGTCGCCCATGAAGGCGCCAAGATAGCGGTCGGCGCCGCCGAGTCGGAAGTGCGCGCCGCGTCGGTGGCGTTGGACGGCGTTCGCAAGGAAGCGCAAGGCGGCCAACGCACCACCGTCGATGTCTTGAATGCGCAGCAAGATCTGATCGTCGCCAAGGCGCGCCTGATCGGCGCCCAGCGCGACCGCGTCATTGCGTCCTACACGCTGCTTGGTGCTGTCGGCAGTCTCGACGTCAAAACGCTCGGGCTAAACACGCCGGATTACCTGCCGGAAGTGCACTACCATCAGGTGCGCGACGCTTGGCACGGCCTGCGCACCCCCTCGGGCAAATAGGCAAACGGCTGACTTACTTTTCGCGCCGCGAGAAGCGCGAGATCAATACCGGCAGCGTTACCAGGATCACCAGTGGTGCCAGCAGCATGCCGGTAACCACGACAACCGCCAGCGGCTTTTGCACCTGCGAGCCGATACCGGCCGACAATGCCGCCGGCAACAGGCCGATACCGGCCACCGCGCACGTCATCAGCACCGGACGGAACTGCAATTCGCCGGTGCGGATCACTGCCCTCACGCGATCCAGTCCTTCGTCGATCAGTTGATTGTACTGCGACAGGATGATGATGCCGTCCATCACGGCAATGCCGAACAGCGCGATGAAGCCGATCGCCGCCGACACGCTGAACGGGATGCCGCTGACCAAAAGACCGAGCACGCCGCCGAACACCGCCATCGGAATCACGCTCATCGCCAACAATGTGTCGGTGAGAGAACTGAAGTTGAACCACAGCAGGATGCCAATCAGCGCGAGGCTGATCGGCACCACGATCGACAGCCTGCGGATCGCGTCCTGCAGATTGCCGAATTCACCGACCCACTCCAGACGGGAGCCGGATGGAAGCTGGACCTGCTCCGCCACCTTGTCCTGCGCTTCCTTGATGGCACCGCCGAGATCGCGGCCACGCACCGAAAATTTGATCGGCAGGTATCGTTCCTGCTGCTCGCGATAGATATACGCCGCGCCGGAAATCAGCTTGATCGAGGCAACCTCGCTGAGCGGGATCTGCGTGATGCCGTTCGGCCCCTGCGCGCCGATACGCAAATTCTGGATCGCCTCGGCGCTCTTGCGATACTCCGGCGCGAGCCGAATGATGATCGGGAAATGCCGGTCGGAGCCGGGTTCATAAAGATCGCCCGCGCTATCGCCACCGATGGCGACGCGGATCGTCGCATTGATATCGCCGGGCGAGAGGCCATAGCGCGCCGCTCGCGCGCGATCGACATCGATCTGGATCGTCGGCTGCCCCAACGAGGTGAAGACCGAGAGATCGGTGATGCCCGGCACCGTCGCCAGCACCGACTTGATCTTCTCGGCGGTGTTGGTAAGCGCGACAAGATCATTGCCGAACAACTTGACCGAATTCTCGCCCTTCACGCCGGAAACAGCCTCGGCAACGTTGTCCTGCAGATACTGCGAAAAGTTGAATTCGACGCCGGGGAATTTGGCCTGCAACTGCGCCAGCAACTGCGACGTCAGTTCATCCTTGTCGCGAGATCCGGGCCACTGATTGATCGGCTTGAGCGGCGCGAAGAACTCGGCATTGAACAATCCGGCGGCGTCGGTGCCGTCATCGGGCCGCCCCTGCTGCGACACCACCGATTCGACCTCCGGGCGCGCCTGGATCATCCGGCGCATCTCGTTGACGTAGCTGTTGCCTTCCTCGAGCGAAATGGTCGAAGGCAGCGTGGCACGAATCCAGAGATTGCCTTCCTCAAGCTTCGGCAGGAATTCGAGGCCAAGCAGATGACCGGCCAGGACCGTCAGCATCACGAGGCCGGCCGCGCCGGCCATCACCAGCCGGGCATTGGCCACCGCCCATCGTAGCACCGGCATGTAAACGCTGTGCAGCCAGCGGACGATCCGGGTTTCGGTCTCACGCAGATGCGACGGCAGGATGATCGCGCTGAGCGCCGGCGTGACCGTGAACGTTGCCAGCAGGCCGCCCGCCAGTGCGTACGCGTAAGTCCGCGCCATCGGTCCGAAAATATTGCCCTCGACGCCGCTCAACGTGAACAGCGGCAGGAACGCCGCGATAATGATCGCAGCGGCGAAGAAGATGGAACGCGAGACGTCGGCGGAGGCGCTGAGGATGGCGTGCCGCTTCATTTCCATCGTCGTCGCCGATGAAATCCGACTCTCCTCGGACTCCGACAATTCGGTGGTTTGCGACAGGCGGCGGAAGATGGCCTCGACCATGATGACGGTGGCATCGACGATCAGACCGAAGTCGATGGCGCCGACCGACAACAGATTGGCGGATTCCCCGCGCAGCACCAGAATGATCACCGCGAAGAACAGCGCGAACGGAATCGTCGCACCGACGATCAAGGCACTGCGCAGATCGCCGAGGAACATCCACTGCAGCAGTACGATCAGGATGATGCCGACCACCATGTTATGAAGGACGGTGGCGGTCGTCACGTCGATCAGGTCCTTGCGGTCGTAGATGCGTTCGATTTGCACCCCCGGCGGCAAGACGCCGGACTTGTTGATCGACGCGACGACCTGCTCGACCCGCGCGATGGTTGGCGAGCTTTGCTCGCCGCGCCGCATCAGGACGATGCCTTCGACAATGTCGTCGGCGTCGTTCATGCCGGCGATACCGAGGCGCGGCTTCTCGCCAACGCTGACGGTGGCGACGTCGCGCACCAGCACAGGATTGCCGCCGCTTTGCGCGATCATGGTGGTGGCGAGATCGTCGATCGAGCGGATCAAGCCGACGCCGCGCACCACCGCCGATTGCGCGCCGATGTTCACCGTGTTGCCGCCGACGTTGATGTTGGCGTTGCCGACCGCCTGCAACACCTGCGGCAGCGTCAGCCCGTAGGCCACGAGCTTGTTGAAATCGACCTGAACCTCGTAAGTCTTGGTCTTGCCGCCCCAGCCGGTGACATCGATGACGCCCGGCACCGAACGGAAGCGGCGCTGCAGGACCCAGTCCTGCAACGTCTTGAGATCGAGCACGCTGTAGTTCGGCGGCCCGACCAGCCGATAGCGATAGATTTCACCCACCGCACTCAGCGGCGAAATCTGCGGCTGCACATTGTTGGGCAGCGGCGCGAGTTGCGATAGCCGATTGAGCACCTGCTGCAAAGCTTCATCGTAAGTGTAGTCGAACGAGAACTGCAGCTTGACGTCGGACAAGCCGTAAAGGGAAATGGTGCGGATGGTGCGCAGGTTCTTGATGCCCGCAACCTGCGTCTCGATCGGAATGGTGATGTAGCGCTCGATCTCTTCCGAAGACAGGCCCGGACTCTGCGTCACGATGTCGACCATCGGCGGCGTCGGATCGGGATAGGCTTCGATATTGAGCTGCCGGAACGCGATCAAGCCGCCGATAAGAACGACCAAAAACAGCCCGACCATCAGGAACCGGCGCTGGACGGCAAGGGCAACGAGACGATGCATGCGAGACCGGGACTTTCAAAAAGCAGATAACGACTAGCTGCCGGACGCAGCTCGATCGATAAACAGATTGCCCTTCGTAACGATCTGCTCACCGGGCCTGAGGTCGCCGCGAACCTCGACGAGATCGCCATTGGTGAGACCGGTCTTGATCTTGCGAAGCTCGATGGTCTTGTCGTCGTGCGCAACCCAGACCCGAACTTCATCGCCTTCGTAGATCAGCGCTCGCTTCGGGACCGCCACCGCCGGATGATCGCCGGCGACGTAGATGGTCACGTTGGCAAACATCTCCGGCTTCAGCAGGCCGCTGGAATTGTTGACGGTCGCACGCACCATCAGGCGGCGCGTCGTAGGATCGATCGCCGCCGAGACGTAGTCGATGCGGGCGCGCAAGTCCCGATCCGGCAGCGCCAGCACCTTGAAGGCAATGTCCTGTCCGGTCGCAACGATCGAAGCATCGGTCTCGCGCACGAAGGCCGTCAGCCAAACCGTCGACAGATCGCCGATCACATAGACCGGATCGCTGGCCCCGGCATTGACGTATTGGCCCGGACCGATCTTGCGCTGAACCACCGTGCCTTCGATCGGAGCTACAATGGTCGTTTCCGGGTTGATCCGCCCCTTGTCCTGGAATGCGGCAATGGCGTCATCGCTCAGCCCGAGGATACGCAGCCGATTACGGACCGCCTCCAGCGCGGTCTGCGCCGAACGCAGGTCGTTCTGCGCCGAGATCACCGCGGCCTGAGTTTGTTGATACTCCTTCAGCGGGACGGCCTTGCCTTCGAACAGATCCTTGGCGCGCCGGTCCTGGATTTCGGCGAGGTCCAGTTGCGACTTGGCCTTGTTGAGCCCGGCGATCGCGGCGATGAAATCGTTTTGCGCCTGCACGGTGTCGGCTGCTTCGATGACGAACAGCGGCTGGCCCTGCTTCACATGATCGCCCGGCCGCGCCAGCAGTTTGATCACGCGGCCCGCATAAGGCGAGAACACCGGCGTCGAACGATCTTCGTCGACGGCGATCTTGCCTTCAGTGACATGTTCAGCACGAAATGTATGTTCGGCGACCGGCTCGATGGTCAGGCTGGCCCATTCGGCAGCCGTCGGCATGTAGCGCGGCATTCCTCGCCGCGACTGGCTCGACATCTCCGAACTGCTGCGGGGCGCGTCTCCAGACCGCATGACGTAAACGCCGCCGCCAACCACAACAGCAGCGACCGCCGCGACCCCTATCAGGCGCCCGGGCGTAACAGATTGAAAAATCTTGCTAAAATCTGCAACCATGGGGCTTCGATCACGTTTGCAGAGATTCGTCTCTGCGCGTCGGGCTCAATCTCGCTAGTAGGGCCAATTTGACGCATCAGACAATCGAAAAACGCGCGGAGCGTTAGTCTTTTGAGTTAACATTTTCGGCACGCACCCGGTCGCACGACCCACCAACGCAAAAAATTGTAACAGGAAAACGACAATGTTCGGCTGGTCTGAAACTGCAATTCCCGCAATGCGCATGGAAGCCTGGTTCGGCGATCGGATCGTCCCGGCGTTCTGCCATCGGCCGGCCAGTATCTGGCAGATGGTGACCGAGGCCGCGGCCAAACACCCCGACGCTGACGCACTCATCTGCGGCGACGAACGGCTGTCATGGCGGGAGACCGTACGGCGCTCATCGGCCATCGCGGCCGGCTTGCACGGCCTCGGCTTGCGCAGCGGCGACCGGCTCGCGCTTCTGCTCGACAACCGCATCGAATTCGTCCTCGCTTTGTATGGCGCGGCCCAGCTTGGCCTGGTCACGGTGCTGCTCAGCACCCGCCAGCAGAAGCCGGAAATCGCCTATGTCCTCGCCGACTGCGGCGCCAGGGCCATTATCCACGAGGCGTCGCTGGCCGAGCGCCTGCCGGACCCGGCTGACGTTCCGGAATTGAGCCATCGGATAGCGCTGGGCGACGCTGCCGCGCCACTGTCGTTCGCTCAACTGGCGACCCATTCGCCGTGGTCCGGCAGCGCCGACGTCGGCGAGCAGGACACCGCGCTGATCATGTACACCTCCGGCACGACCGGCCGGCCGAAAGGCGCGATGCTGGCGCATTGTAACGTCATCCATTCGGCCATGGTCTACGAGGCCTGCATGGAGCTGACCGCGGCGGATCGCTCGATCGCAGCGGTGCCGCTGGCGCATGTCACCGGCGTGGTTGCCAACGTCATGGCGATGACCCGCTGTGCCGGCGCGCTGATCATCGTCAAGGAATTCAAGGCCGCCGAGTATCTCAAGATCGCCGCCCGCGAGCGCGTCACGCAAACCGTGATGGTGCCGGCAATGTATAATCTCTGCCTGCTGCAGGCAGATTTCGACAGTTACGACCTGTCGGCCTGGCGCATCGGCGGCTACGGCGGCGCGCCGATGCCGATCACTACAATCGAGAAGCTGGCGAGCAAAATCCCGGGCCTCAAGCTGATCAACGCCTATGGCGCGACCGAAACCACCTCGCCATCAACGATCATGCCGCCCGATTTGACCGCCAGTCACCTCGACAGCGTCGGCCTGCCCTGCCCCGGCGCAAGCATCGTCGTCATGGGCGACGACGGCCGCGAAGTCCCGCGCGGCGACGTCGGCGAAATCTGGATTCACGGTGGCTCGGTGATCAAAGGCTACTGGAACAATCCACAGGCCACCGCTGAGAATTTCACCGGCGGGTTCTGGCACTCCGGCGATCTCGGCTCGATCGACCAGCAGAATTTCGTTCGCGTGTTCGATCGCAAGAAGGACATGATCAATCGCGGCGGCCACAAGATTTATTCGGCGGAAGTGGAGTCGGTGCTGGCCGGTCATGAAGACGTCGTGGAAAGCGCCATCATCGCCAAGCCGTGCCCGGTGCTCGGCGAACGGGTCCACGCCGTGGTGGTCACGCGCAATCCCGCGCTCGCCGTGGATACGTTGCGGGAATGGTGCGCGGCCCGTGTGTCCGACTACAAGGTGCCGGAAACCATCGCGCTCAGCACGACGCCGTTACCGCGCAATGCTAACGGCAAGGTGCTGAAGAAAAAGCTGCGCGAAGAACTGCTCGCGGAATTGAGTTAGTCCAACTGACAGCCGCGACAATTCGCTTATGGCGGCGTTCCGGCCAAAGCGTTGACACGTCAACACAACGCCCCTACGCTCGAAATCGTGGTGCTTGGGAAGCCTTCCTATGCTCGGAGGCATTCTCGCGTCGCCACCAACAGGAAGCTCTCTTTTTGAATCGATGCTCGTTTTCCGCCGAACTTTGATCGACGACGTTCAGGGAGGAGTATTATGAAGTGGGACAAGCGCGGCGCCCTTGGCGCCATGCTATTGACTGTTTTATCGATATTGCCGCAAGCGGCCGACGCGAATGACCTCGTACGCATCGGATCTTTCCAGGGCATCTCCGATGCCGGAATCTTTGTTGCGAAGGAGAAGGGATTCTTCGCCGAACAGGGAATCGATATCGAGATTCAGGTCGTTGGCTCTGCGTCCGATGTGACTACGGCATTCGCCAGCGGCAAACTAGACGTCGCAGGTGGATCGCCTTCCGCAGGAATCTACAATGCAATTCGGCAGGGGTTGCCGATCGAGATCGTTGCCGACTCGGGCAATACCAGCCCTGGCTTCGGCTATTCGGCCTTCATGGTCCGCAAGGAAATGGCTGACAAGATCAAAGAGATAGCGGACATTCGCGGCCACACGCTAGCTGCAACCGGCTACTATGCCGGCGCCAGCAACGAGGTAACGGTTCATCATTTGCTGTCGGCGGGGGGCGTCAAGGAAAGCGAGCTCAAGATCGTTGCCCTCTCCTTTCCTGATATTATGACGAGCCTCGGAACCAAGGCCATCGATGCGGGTATCTTGATCGAACCACTCGTCACGATGGCAGTCGAACAGAATGTCGCCGTCGTCTGGAAGCGCGGCGACGCGGTTTATCCGTCGCAACAATATGCGTGCCTCATGTTCGGTCCCAGCATGACCAAGCGTCCACAGGTCGCCGAACGTTTCATGACTGCGTATCTGAAGGGTGTCCGATTCTATAATGATGCGCTGAAAGGCAAAGCGCCGAAGGCCGAACTCGTGGCAATTCTGACGAAGAACACTGCCGCGAAGAATGCTGCGTTGTACGATAAGATGGTCTACCCCGGGCTGAATCCTAACGGCACGCTGAACGTCGCCGGAATGGCCAAGGACATGCAATGGTTCGTCGATGCCAAACGCATGAAAGAACCCATTGACCTCAGCAAGGTCGTCAATACGTCGTATGTCGACGCCGCGTTGAAGAAGATCGGAAAGTATGAATGATCCGGAGTGCGGACTGGGTTAGTGACCCGCGCACGGAGCATTTCCCGAGTATCGACACGTACCCGGCCAGCGCCGGGTACGTCCGCTTCTCCGGACCCACGACGCGTGGATTTCTAACCGGCCGACTCGCGTGATGCGAGCTGTCTGACGACCAGTTCGGTGGGCATGACGTCGGCAAACAACGACGCCATATTGTTGAGCGTCCCGTTGTGAAGCTCATCGCTCAGCGCGGCGTTGGCATCCTCGACGAACACAACCCGATAATTCAACTGCATCCCGTCGCGCGCCGTCGACTCGCAGCAACAATTGCTCATGGTCCCCGTGATGATGATCGTATCGACGCCACGCGCGACAAGCGCGGCGTGCAGGGAACAGGTATCCTGAATAAAGGCACTGTACCGCGTCTTGTCCAGGATAAGATCGCCATCAGCGCGATCCAGTGCATCACTGAGTTTCCAGTCCTCGCTTCCGCGAAGGAACGCCTGCCTGAAGATATCCCGACGCTGCTTCGTCAAATATTGATCGACCACCGACCAGCTTCGGCTTTCATGATCATCGCAGGTGAACCGCAGAAAGACATTGTATCCACCGGCAGCGCGGAGGGTCCTGCTGATCATATTGACGTTGGGAACGATGCGTGCCGCGTTGGGGACCCAGGCCGGTGCACCCTCGCGCATGAAGCCGTTTTGAAGATCGATGACCAGGTGCGCCGTACGGCGCGGATCGAGATCAAGAAAAATGTGGTCGCCGCCGCGGCGACGGCGGCTAGCCTCAAGGATATCCGGCGAAATCCGGCTGGCGTGCATGTCGGTTATTCCCAATCAAGTATTTTTACGGCGCAAGTTGGATCGTAGCAGCGCAGCGCTAGAGCCCACAAGCTTGGGGCAAAACGGGACCCCGCTTTGACACCAGCCCGGAGGATTTCACGCGTGGCGCGGCGTCACAGCTATTGGACGCAAGCCCTGCGTTGTTCACCGCCCGATACTTCCGGGAAAACACGGAAACAGCCCGATGCGCGAGACGCCCATGCCACCACATCAGCGGGCCTATGGTGGCCCACTTGCCAGCACGGCCGCCGGCCTGACGGTCGCGCGGATGTTTCGCCAGACCGCTCGACGATTCTCCGACCGCACAGCCCTGCAGCAGGGAGCACGCACTGTCAGCTATCGCCAGCTCAGCCAGCGTAGCAATCGGCTGGCCAATGTCCTGATGGCTCACGGCGTGCGGCGCGGCGACCGGGTGGCGATCTTCGCCGAGAACCGCACCGAATATGTCGAACTGCAACTGGCCGGAGCGCAGCTCGGCGTCATCGTCGCCTGCCAGAACTGGCGCATGGCGCCGTCCGAACTGGTGCATTGCCTCTCGCTGATCGAACCCAGGATAACCTTCGTCTCCGAACGTTATGCCGACAATCTCCGGGCGCTCGCCTGCGATCCCGGACAGATCATTGTGCTCGGCAACCAATACGAAGCGCTGCTCGATCGCGCCCGCGACACTGAGCCGGACACCGTCGCGCATCCGGAAGACGGACTCGTGATCCTCTATACCAGCGGTACCACCGGCCTGCCCAAAGGCGCCGTCATCAGCCAGCGCGCCATGATCGCCCGCGGCATCATCGGCGAAATCGACCGCATCATTCATCCCGGCGCGACGTTCATCGCCTGGGCACCAATGTTCCACATGGTCTCCACCGATAACGCGCTCGCAACCCTGATGCGTGGCGGCAAGGTCATCGTTATCGACGGCTTCGACCCCGGCGCCATTGTCCGCGCCTGCGACGGCGAGGACATCGGCTGGCTGCAATTGATGCCGGGCACCGTCGAGCAAGCCGCCGCCGAATTCCGATCCAGCAACATTCGGCCGCGCAGTCTCGGCTCGGTCGGCTGCATGGCCGATCTGGTGCCGCGCACCCAGATCGCGGAAATCACCGATGTTCTGCAAGCGCCGTACATCAACAGTTTCGGCTCAACCGAAACCGGCAGCTCGCCCGCGAGCAAGAACCTGATCCCGATCGGCGTCGTGCAGGAGCGGCTGCCGAAGGAACAGAACTCGCTTTGCGAAATCCGCCTCGTCGATATCGACGATCAAGACGTTCCGGACGGCCAGCCCGGCGAACTGGCGTTTCGTGGCCCCAGCCTGTTCAGCGGCTACTGGAAGATTGCGGAGCAACAGGATTTCCGCAACGGCTGGTTCCACATGGGTGACGTCTTCCAGCGCAATCCGGATGGCACGCTCGAATTCGTCGACCGGCGCAAGTATCTGATCAAGTCCGGTGGCGAAAACATTTATCCCGCCGAGATCGAACGCATCCTGCTGGCCTCGCCGCGCATCGCCGACGCCGTCGTCGTGCGTCGCCCGGATGAGCGCTGGGGCGAGGTTCCGGTCGCCTTCATCGTCAGCAACGATGCGAGCCTTAGCTACGACGACGTCCTCGGCATGTGCCGCGGCAAGATCGCCAGCTACAAGCTGCCCAAGGCGATCCGTATCGTGACCGATAGCGAACTGCCGCGCAGCACCACCGGCAAGGTCAAGCGCCATGAACTGGAAGAGGTTCTCAAATCCGAGCGGATCACTGCGCCCCCGGCGGTATCCTGAGCAACCACCTGCACAATCTGCGCTGTTGGATCGCCGGGCGATACGCGCATAGGTCGACTAGCCGGCCCGACGCTTCATTGCAGTTGTCAACGGAAAGCCCTATCTTCGGGCAAAATGGGTCCGGCGCGGCACCCGAACCAACAGGCAGTGTGGAGGAAGCACGTGGGTCGAACCGAGAGCCGGTTCAGCGATGGATCCGGCGTCGTCATCGCACAAGCCCGGGAGCTTGAAGCAGCGGCGGCCGCAGCGGAGATCGCCAGGCAGTTGCCGGCAGACGGCCTCGCCATGATCCTGGTGTTCGTGTCGCCGAGTTATGATCCGCACCAGTTTTCCGCAGAGCTTGGCAAGGTGTTCGGCGCGATACCGGTGTTTGGCTGCACCACCGCGGGCGAATTGGCGCCCGATGGCTGGGGCGATAACAGCATCGTCGCGCTCGGTTTCAGTGCGCTGGATTTCACTGTCGTCGCCCGCCCGCTTCTCGATCTCGCGAATTTCCGCATCGAAGACGGACGACGGATCGGCAGCGAGCTGCGTCAGGAGCTGGCGCGAAGCGGACCGACGGGAAGCGATCAAAAATCGTTTGGACTGCTGTTGATCGACGGGCTCTGTCAGCGCGAGGAAGCGGTGATGTCGTCGATCTACGCCTCGCTCGACAACATTCCCGTCGTCGGCGGCTCTGCCGGCGATGGCCTGCGCTTCGAAAAAACCTGGGTGTTCTATCACGGCGAAGCGCATACCGATGCGGCTATCCTCATCCTGCTGAAGACATCGTTGCCGTTCCGTCTGTTCAAGTGCGACAATTTCGAGCCGTCGGCAACCAAGATGGTAGTCACCGAAGCCGACATCGAACGGCGAGTGGTGAAGGAGATCAACGCCGAACCGGCGGCGGAAGAATATTCCCGCGCGGTCGGCATCGCCGACACCAAGCTCGACATGTTTTCGTTCGCATCGCATCCGGTGCTGGTCCGCGCCGGCGGCGCCTATTATGCGCGCTCGATCCAGCAGGTGAACCCGGACGGATCCCTGAACTTCTTCTGCGCCATCGACGAAGGCATGGTGCTGACCGTCGCGCAGGCGCGCAATCCCGTCACCGCAACCCGCGACCTGTTTGCCGAAACGCAAGCGGAGATCGGTGACGTTTCGCTCTACCTCGGCTTCGAATGTGTATTTCGCCGCCTCGACGCCGAGCAACATCAGTTCGCCCGCGACATGTCGCAACTCTATCGGGAGAACCATGTCGTCGGCTTTCATACTTATGGTGAGCAATATCGCTCGATGCACGTCAATCAAACGCTGACTGGCGTTGCCATCGGCAAGAGGTCCGCTTCCGCATGACGTCGCAACAGTCAAACCAAATCGACGCATTGCAGCGCGAAGCCACCAAACTCAAGAAGATCAATTCCGCGCTGATGTCCCGTGTCGAGCGTTCGATGGATCAGCAGGCAAATGCTTTCTCGTTGTTCGAGACGGCGATCGCGCTGGATCACCGTGTGCTGGAACGCACGCGGCAATTGCAGGACGCCTTGCAATCGATCGAACGATCCAACGACGACCTGCTGCGCGCCAAGCAGCAGGCCGAAGCGGCAAGCTCGCTCAAGTCATCGGTGCTGATTTCGGTCACGCACGATCTACTTCAGCCGCTCAACGCGGCGCGATTGACACTCTCGACGCTCGCCGAAATGAACGTGTCCCCGCAAGGCATCGCGCTGATCGGACAAGTCGACCGATCGCTGTTGACGCTCGAGGACCTGCTGCGAACGCTGCTGGATATTTCCAAACTGGATGCCGGTGTCCTACGGCCCGAGGTTCGCCCGATCACAGTTGCATCGTTATTCGAACCGCTACGTCAGGAGTTTGCACCCCTCGCCGCCAAGCGCGGCCTGTCATTGAAGATCCGCCCGTCATCGTGCGTGGTGAGCACCGATCCGCTGATGATGCGCCGCATCTTGCAGAACCTGCTGGCCAATGCCTTGCGCTACACCCAGAAGGGCGGCGTGCTCATGGGTTGTCGGCAGCGCGGCGACTCGCTTTGCATCGAGGTACACGACACCGGCCCGGGCATTCCGGAAGCGCAACGCCAGGCCATCTTCCTCGAATTCCAGCGCGGCGAGACGATCGACGACGAACAGGCCGGCTTCGGCCTTGGCCTATCCATCGTTCGCCGCTTCGCGACCGAGCTCGGGCACGAGATCCGGCTGGCATCGCGGCTGGGCCACGGCTCGACGTTTTCGATCACCGTGCCACGCAGCGAGCCCACGCATTTCACCGAAGCGAGCCGCGAAGTTCAGCATATCGACTTCCACTACAGCGGACTTGAAGGCAGCAAGATCCTGCTGATCGAGAACGATCCATCCAGCGCCGAGGCGATGGCAACGCTATTGGAAAAATGGGGCTGCGATGTCGCATCGACGATCTCGACGGCGGATGCGTTGGAGCGCATCGGCGCGCTCGGCGAACCACCGGACGCGATCATTGCCGACCTGCATCTCGACAACGGCGAGAATGGCCTCAATGCGGTGAACGCGATCCGGGAGCAGATCAAGATTGAGGTCCCGGCGATTATCGTCACCGCGGACTATTCGGTCAGCGCCGAAAAGGAAGCCTCGATCTATGGTCTTGAACTGCTGCGAAAGCCGATCAAACCGGCTGAAATGCGCTCGCTGCTATCGTTTCTGTTGGCCTAGCACTGCATCGCGCCGAACCAACCCGGCCGAGGCGACCCGAATGCCGATGCGAAACGATTACGCCTGAGCGTGATCGAGAACGTTGTGCTTGGCCGGCGCCTCGCTGGCGAGGCTGACGAAATCGATCTTTGATATTTCAATGATCGCATTGGTGCGGCTCAACACATTCAGCTTGCGTAGAATTTCCGAGACATGCACTTTGACGGTCGTTTCACAGATCTTCAATTCATATGCGATCTGCTTGTTCTGCAAACCACGCCGGACCATGTCGAGCACGCGCAACTGCTGCGGCGTCAGGTCATGCAGGCGCTTCAGCAGATCCAGATTACCGGCTTTGGTCCTCTTGGTGCGGGCGACATCGCGGAACCGCTTCGGGAGATAGATCGACCCGTGCAAGACTTCGCGAATTGAATCGGCCAGTTCGCGCTTCGATGTCGATTTGGGGATGTAGCCGGAGACGCCGAGCGACAATACGCTACGGATGATCTCCTTGTCCTCGAAGCCGGATACGATGACGACCGGCGTCTTGGGAAACGCCTTGCGGACGCGGATGACGCCCGACAAGCCGGTGGTGCCGGGCATCGACAGGTCAAGCAAGATCAGATCAACGGCGTGGGTAGAACCCAGCACATCCAAGGCCCCATCGATCGATGTCGCCTGCAGAATTTCAGCTTCGGGATTGGCGACGCAAACCGCGCTTTCCAGCGCTTCGCGGAACAGCGGATGATCCTCAACAATCAGAAATCGCGTCATGCCCTCACGATCCTCACCCTGAGCGGATCGTCAATCAACCATGCGGCTGTACGAAAACACGCTCAATCAAGCCCGATTTTCCAAGCCTCATTCACTTTTGTTGGTTGTCCGTTTCTATAACACGCAGCGATTCATCGCGGAAGTTGATTTCGCTCGAGTTTCCCAGCCGTTCCACATCGGCGCGGTCATCATAGCCGCGACCAGCCCGGCGCCGTCTACTACCAATTGGCCCTTGTCCCTTATCGTGAATGGTAGATCATGCCGGGCAAGCTCCAATATCGGAGCATCAAAAATTGCAACGGGACGGGTTTGGGAGTGCGCATGGCAGGATTCGCCGCATGGCATCGTTGGCTGCGGAGTTTGCCTCCAACGCGCTGCCATCCGAAGGCCGTGCTGTGGCTTGCCCTCGCGGGATGCGTGGCCCTGAGCTTGGCCGATTCAAGCCGGGCTGCCGAACCTCAGCAGATCAAGATCGGCTATCTGCGTGCGCCCCTTGCGAAAGAGCGAATCTCTCTGATCGATATTCCGACCGCGAACGAAGGGCTGGCCGGCGCACAACTGGCCATCGAAGACAATAACACGACCGGCCGCTTCGTCGGTCAGCAGTTCGAACTGATCGATATTCTGCTCAAAGATGGCGAGGATCCCACAGCCGCCGTCAACAAGCTGGCCGATCAGAACGTCGCGTTCATCGCGACGGCGCTGCCCGCCGCTCAACTCCTGCAAGCGGCCGATGCCGGCAAGGCACGCGGCGAAATCTTCATCAACGCCAGCGCGCCGGATGAGCGCCTGCGCGAACAGGACTGCCGCGCCAATCTGATTCACGTTGCGCCGACGCGTTTCATGCTCGCCGACGGTCTTGCGCAATACCTGATCCTGAAGAAGTGGCGGCGTTGGCTGCTGGTGAGCGGTTCGCACGACAACGACAAGCTGATGGCGGACGCCTATCGCCATGCGGCGAAACGGTTCGGCGCCAAGATCGTTGCTGAGCTGGAATTCAAGGATACCGGCGGCGCCCGGCGCACCGACAGCGGCATAGCCGAAATCCAGCGGCAGATGATCAACCTGACGCAGGGCGCACCCGACTACGACATTCTTGTCGCGGCCGACGAAAGCGAAGTGTTCGCCGGCTACCTGCCCTATCGCACATGGCTGCCGCGTCCGGTTGCCGGCTCCGCAGGGCTGGTGCCGACAACATGGAATGCCGCGTTCGATCAATGGGGGGCGCTGCAATTGCAGAACCGTTTCAGGAAACAGTTTCAGCGCTTCATGACACCGCTCGACATGCAACTGTGGACTGCCATACGCATGGTCGCCGAAGCGGCCTCGCGCGCGAATACCAGCGACACGGCGAAATTGTTTGCCTTCATCAAGAGTCCCGAGTTTTCCGTTGCGGCTTTCAAAGGCCAGAAGCTGACGCTGCGCGACTGGAACCTGCAATTGCGACAGCCGATCCTGCTGTTCGATGGCCGCAACACGGTGTCGATATCGCCGCAGGAAGGATTCCTGCATCAGGTCTCGGAGCTGGATACGCTCGGCCTCGACCGACCGGAAACCAAATGCAAACTCAATTGATCCGGCCTTCCGGCGCTGCGGGGATCTTCGTATGACCAACCAAGGCGTCATCAAACAGTTTGGTCTGGCAATCGTCCTGCTCGCATGGACGGCCGCATCCGCTGCCGCCTTCACCGCCTATATCTCCAACGAGAAGGGCAATTCCGTTTCGGTGCTGGACACCGACACCATGACGACGGTAGCAACGATCAAGACCGGCGACCGGCCGCGCGGCATCGAGGTCTCAAAGGATGGCAAGCTGGTTTTTGTCGCCGTCGGCGACGATAACACCATTCAGATGATCGATACGGCGACACGCAAGATCGTCGGCGAATTGCCGTCGGGACCGGATCCCGAGCAATTCGCGCTCGATCCCGCCGGCAAGCTGCTCTATGTCGCCAACGAGGACGACGCAGCCGTCACCGTCATCGATCTCGAGACGCGCAAGGCCGTGGCCAAGATCGCGGTCGGCGTCGAACCTGAAGGCATCGTCGTCAGCCCCGACGGAAAATACGTTATCTGCACCTCGGAAACGACCAGCATGGCGCACTTCATCGATACTGCGGAGCGCAAGGTAGTGGCCAACGTGCTGCTCGGCGCGCGCCCGCGGGCCGCGGCATTCAAGCCGGACGGATCGGAGCTATGGGTGACGTCGGAAGTCGGCGGCGGCCTGTCGATCGTCGATCCGCTCACCCGCAAGATCGTCAAGGTGGTGCACTTCGCCATTCCCGGTTTGCGGCCGGAGAAGATCCAGCCGGTCGGCATCAACATCACCAGCGACGGTAAATTCGGCTTCATTCATCTCGGTCCATCCAACCGCATCGCCGTCGTTGACGGCACGACGCATGAGGTGGTGAAGTATCTTCTCGTCGGCCAACGGGTTTGGCATGGAGCCTTCACGCCGGATGGCAAGTATCTGCTCGCGGCCAATGGCCTGTCGAACGACGTTTCGGTGATCGACGTGGCGGCGCTCAAGGTCGTCAAATCCATCCAGGTCGGCGAACTGCCGTGGGGCGTCGCGATGGCTCCCAAGTGAGCGACAGAACGGAACCGATGAACACAGCCGTGCAACTCGATCCACCTGCGCTCGATGTCACCAGCATCGGCCATCGCTATGGTGCGCGCGTTGCTTTGCAGGATGTCAGTTTCAACGTTGCGCCCGCGTCGTTTACGGTGCTCCTCGGCCTGAACGGCGCCGGGAAGTCCACACTGTTTTCGCTGATAACCCGCCTCTATGCGATCCGGACCGGCCGCATCCGCATTCTCGGCCACAATGTCGAAACTGAACCGGGCGCCGCGCTGAGCAAGCTCGGCGTGGTGTTCCAGTCGCGCGCGCTCGATGTCGACATCTCGGTCCAGCAGAACCTGATCTATCACGCCGCCTTGCACGGGATCGGTCGTCAGGCGGCGCATCAGGAGATCGACCGCGTTCTCGCCCTCGTCGACCTGGCCGATCGGCGGCGCGAACGGGTCAGCAATCTCTCCGGCGGTCAGATGCGGCGCGTCGAGATCGCCCGCGCTCTGCTGCATCGGCCCAGACTGCTGTTACTGGATGAACCAACCGTCGGCCTCGACGTCAAGGCGCGCGCCGATATTCTCGGCCACGTCCGGCGATTGCTGGCGACAGGGCTTGGCGTGCTGTGGGCGACGCACCTCATTGACGAAGTCGGCGCCGACGACGACGTGGTCATCCTGCATCAAGGCCGCGTGCTGGCGCGCGGGTCAGTGCGCGACGTGGTGGCCACGACCAACACCGCCAACATCGGCGCTGCTTTCGGCAAGCTGACGCAGACCGACGCCGCGGTCGACGCGGAGGCGTGCCCATGAGCAGTTTCGCGGAGATTCCACACCGGCACCAATTCACGCTGGCGCAATACTGGATCTGCCTCTGCGGCATCGTCTGGCGCGAAGGCCTGCGCTTCGTTCACCAGCGTGAACGCTTCATCTCGGCGCTGGTCCGGCCGCTGGTCTGGCTGTTCATCTTCGCCGCCGGCTTTCGCCAGGTGCTCGGCGTCTCGATCATCCCGCCCTACGAAACCTACGTGCTGTATGAAGTCTACATCGCGCCGGGGCTGATCGCGATGATCCAGCTCTTCAACGGTATGCAATCGTCCCTCACTATGGTCTACGACCGTGAAACCGGCGGCATGCGCACGCTACTGGTCAGCCCCTTCCCGCGCTGGTGGCTACTGACCTCGAAGCTGCTTGCCGGCACCATGGTCTCGATCTTGCAGGTTTACGCCTTCCTGCTGATCGCCTGGTTCTGGGATATCGAGGTGCCGCCGCTCGGCTATCTGACGGTGATCCCGGCGCTGCTGCTGTGCGGCTTCATGCTCGGCGCGCTGGGCATGCTGATCTCGTCGCTGATCAAGCAACTCGAAAATTTCGCGGGCGTCATGAACTTCGTGATCTTCCCGATGTTCTTCGCGTCATCGGCACTTTATCCGCTGTGGCGGGTCAAGGAGTCCAGCTTGCTGCTCTATTACGTGTGCGAGGCGAATCCGTTTACGCACGCCACCGAGCTGATCCGCTTTGCGCTCTATGGCAAGATGGAATGGACGGCGCTGCTGGTTGTCGCCGGCTGCACCGTCGTGTTTCTCGCTGGCGCCATCCTGGCCTACGATCCATCGCGCGGCCTGCTCACCCGCCGTGGCGGACCGGCCAATTGATCCGCTGAATCCTCCCTCAAGCTAGAAAGTCGCTTTCAGACCCGCATAAAACGCCCGCGGGCGAGCCGGACTGATCGAGCGCGCATCGGTGAATGGCGCGCCGCCATTGGCGAAGTTCGGCAATGCATCGGTCTCAAAGAACGTCCCGTACGTTCCATAGTGATTGTCGAACAGGTTATCGATGCGCGCATAGACCTGAAATGTCTTGTTGATCTGGTAGGAGCTATGCAGGTTCACGACTGTGTAGGCCGGCAGTTTCGGCGCCTGATTGGACTCGTCTCCGACAAAATACTGGCTGCCGACCACCATCACGTCGCCACCGACCTTGAACGCATCGGTCACGGCATAGTTGAAGCCCGCCTTGAATCGGCTGGCCGGGATCGCCGGAATCCGATTGCCCGGCAGCACCTGAACATTGCCATCGCTATCGGCAAACGGGCTGTTGGAGCCAAGCAGCAGCGCATCGCGGAAGACAGCATCGATGTAAGCGTAGCTGGCATAGAGCTCGAGCGTGCGCGATCTGAAATTGACCTCGGCCTCGACGCCGGTGCGGAGCGTCCGCCCGACATTCTGGAAATATCCGAACCCTTGCAGCACGGGGCTTGGGATCGCGAGGATGTCGTCATCGTTTGCGGTTCGAAATGCACCCAGTTTCCAGCTCAGCGAGCCGGTCTCGGCACCGAAATTATGCGAGCCGCGGAAGCCGGCTTCAAGCGTGCGCGAGACAACCTGTTTGAGCGGTGGATCGGAAATGAGGAAGGCTGCAATGGTGCATGGGCGCGCCGGATCGGCGCAGCCCAGTTCCAGGGGCGTCGGCGCCCGGTTGGCTTCCGAGTATCCAGCATAGGCCGTTATCTCGGAGGTGATCTTGTAGGTACCGCCGATCATCGGATTGAACCGGGAGTACGTGTCGTTGCCGTTCAATGCGCTGCCGATCTGGTCTTCAAGCCGGATGTTCGCGACATTGAGCCGTCCGCCGGCGGTGACGGCGAATTGCTTCGTTACATCGAACGTGTCGAGCAGGTACAGGCCGTTGTAGAGGTTGGTGGTGCGCAGCGAGACCGGCCCTATCGAAACCGGATCGCCGGACGAACCGAGGAATATTCCTGAACCGCTGACCACGTAATTGGGCGCGATTGTTCCTAGCTCCGCTGACGCATTGAATTGCGTGACGCCGTAATCGACGCTGGTCCCGACCACAAAGCGATTGCTGTGTCCGAACAGCTCGTCGGTGTTGGTCGCCTGCAGCGTCATGCCGACAGTGGTCGATCGCGTCGAGGTCCTGTCGATCTCACCAAGATATGCGCCTGGGCTGAACGGATTGGCGAGTTGTGCGCCGTTGAGGCCATTCGCCGGCGTCACATCGTCGCCAAAGCACAGCAATGCCGGATCGGCGGCGCAAGGCTGCGTGCCCGTCGGATTGCCGTCCTGGGTTCGCTGGTTGAAGGCCCGCACGTGGGCATTGCCTTCGAGCGTCCAAGTCGGCGTGGCGTCCACCTTCCCGGTCAGATTGAGATACGCGACCTGATTTCGCGACGTTTGCGGGGTGGTGTAGTCGTTCGACCAGCGTTGCTGCAGCAATTCGACCGGCACCGTCGCCGCCGCGCCAAAATTGTTGTCGGCAGCGCCCATGTTTACATGGAATTCGCCGCTATCGGTCTTGTAGCCGACGTCGCCGTAGAAGCGCCGGATGTTGGCAGGCGAGAAATCGCGAAAGCCGCCATCGCGCAGGCCTTCGAACGCGCCATAGACCGCGACATTGTCGATCTGCTTGCCCCACTGTGCCGAGCTCTGGATGCGGCCGTAAGAGCCGCCCATCGTATTGATTTCGGCCCCCTGATAGGTGAAGCCGTCCTTCATCTGAATATTGATCGCGCCACCCAGCGCATTGAGGCCAAAGGCCGGATTATTAGTCGCGACGCCGACCGAGCGGATCGCCGCCGTCGGGATCAAATCCCAGTTGACGTTGTCGCCGAACGCTTCGTTGATGCGCACGCCGTTCTGATAGACCGCAAGGCCCTGCGGCGTTCCTGCCACCGGCGATGCGACAAAGCCGCGAAATTCGACATCCGGCTGAAACGAATTACCCGAGACTTCGCTGATGTTGACGCTCGGCACCCGCTGACGCAGCGCATCGGCGATATTCAGCGATTGCGCCGCTTCGATTTTGTCCAGATCGACGACGGTGACGTTGGCCGGCACCTTGTCGATCTCCAAGCCGCCACCGAGAAGCGGAGTCGTCGCGAACACGTCGATGGTCGGTAGCGTATTGGCGGCGGTCGGAGCCGGTGCTGCGGCAGTTGGCGGAACGCTTTGCGCATTGGCGCGCTCGGCCGCGAACAGCAGGCATACCGTCGAAACCAACGATAGACATCGTGGATTCATGGCGCGCCTCCCCGGTCACCTTTGCGTGAGCCGATGCTAGGACGATGGCATATGATCGCCATCGCCAGAAGGTGGTAGGACTGCGGGATTTTTGGAAAAAGCATTCGGGAAAATTTCCCGATCCAGATCCACTGCAATCCACCTGAGCAGCTCACAAATTCAGACTATGGGGGATGATTGCCTCGACCGTAACGCCGGCGCTGGTGGACGCCACATGCATGGTGCCGCCGAGCGCCATCACTCGCTCCCGCATCCCGATCATGCCAAGCCCAAGCTTGTGTTCCGACGGCAGGCCGTCGCCATTATCGCTGACGGACACCCGCGCGGCCGGTGCAAGACGCGTGCTGCCGGGAATAGCTTCGATGGCGATGGCAACTTGCGTCGCCCCGGAATGCCGAAAGGCGTTGGTCAACGCTTCCTGTACCACGCGATAGATGGTCAGTTCGGCCGTTTCGCCTATCGCGCCCAGCGCGTCGGACACCTGCATCTCCACCACCACGCCGGGATGGGCATCGCGCCAGAAGCGCACCAATGCCGCCAACGCTTCGCGCAATCCCAGTTCGCTCAAACCGGCCGGGCGAAGTTTATCCAGAACGCGCCGGTTGAACTGCTGCAGCGCATTGACCTGTTCCAGCATGGCGCTGCCGTGTTTTCTGATGCCCTCGAGATCCGGCTTCGCACCATCCGCGAGCCGCATCAGCGATGTCGCGTGCGCGCGCAAGGCAAAGAGATACGGCCCGAATTCGTCATGCAGTTCGCGGGCAATTTCGCTGCGTTCATCATCTTGCAGCGTCACGATACGTTCAGCGAGCCGCTGCTTCTCGGCCACCGCTTCACCCAGTGTGCCGGCAAGATGGTTGAGCTTGGCGCAGATCGCAGCAATTTCGGCCGAACCGGTGGGCGTGACGCGGGTATCGTAATGCCCGGCCTCGATACCGGTCATCGCATCCGCCAGCGACTGGATCGGCGCCAAGGCCCTGCTGACGACGATCATCGTGATCAGCAGCAGCGCTGCCGCGATGGCCGAGCCAACCTCCAGCTGCGTCACGATTCCATCCCATATCTCGGCGATTTCATCGCTCGGATGCGAGGCGATCAGCAGGCTGCCATACGATTTGCCCTCAACGGCAATGGGAATGCGGACGCTGGTCTGTTCGGGGCGCACCAGCGAAACGAACCATTCGGGCGGCGCATCGAAGCGGCCCTTGCCCAACGCCGCGTCGCCCGGAGCGGCAACGATACGCTCACCGGCACGTTCATGCGTGACACTGACATGGCGCAGCTTCTGCAAACCATCGACGATCGTCGTCAACTTGGCTTCGGGATCGGCGCTCCCCTTCAGGTCGCTGATCGATGCATCGACGAATTCGCGCGCCAGCCGAAGGACGCTATCGTCCTCCGCCTGAATGCGCGGCCCCGCCTCAAGCACCAGCCGACCGATATTGGCCGCAAGGCCGACGACGAGCACCAGAGCGAACAACAGGTTCAGGCGCGTCCGCAGGGAAAGTTGCTGCCACATCCTCTCGCTCCAGTCCCCCGTTACAGCCTGCGTCTTCGGCGAGCGTTGACAGATGAAATCTGCGACGTTCTAATCGACGGTACAGCATTTTGACGCGATATCCAGATGCGCGCGTAATCTCGCCGGTCATGATGGCAAAGTCGAAAGCAGCGAGCAGAGTTGGGGTTTTGATCGTCGACGATCATCCGATCGTGGTGTCCGGTTGCCGTGCCATGCTGGCGGACGATCCAGACATCGTTATCAGCGACGCCGCCGACGCCGAAAGCGGCGAGGCATCGTTCGTCACGGAATCCCCCGACGTTTGCGTCATCGATATCAACCTGCCCGGTGTTTCCGGATTCGAACTGGCACGCCGAATCTTGCGCCGCGACGCATCGGCGCGGATCATCATGTTCAGCATGAACGACGATCCGATTTTCGCCGCGCGAGCGATCGAGGCCGGCGCCAAGGGATATGTCTCCAAATCCGGCGATCCGAGCGATCTGGTGACCGCCATCGACCAGGTGAGCAAGGGCGGCACGTTCCTGCCGCCCTCGATCGCTCAGAATCTCGCATTCGCCGGGCCGAACTTCGCGTCGAGCCGCCTCGCCAAGCTGACATCGCGCGAGATCGAGATCCTGCGACTACTCGGCGCCGGAAAAAGCCTTTCCGAGATCGCGGGCATGATCAACGCGTCTTACAAGACCGTTGCGAACACGTCGTCGATCATTCGTCAAAAACTCGGTGTCCGCACCTCGTCCGAACTGGTGCGCGTGGCGATCGAATCGCGCCTTGCCTGAATAACTGCATCAGGTCCGCGCGGCACCGGACGCGTATCCCGGAACTTGCGACTTCACCTGTTCAGCGATCTCATCGATTGTGGCCTTGTCGCGCGCGCCGCGCGGTGGCGGCAAAGCCATCTCGGCAATAATATTGGCCGGCCGCATCGACAGGAAGAACAGCCGATCGGCCAATTGAATGGCGTCCTCGAGATCGTGGGTGACAAGCAACGTCGTGACTTGCCGACGTTGCGTCAACATCGTCAGTTCGTCGCGTAACCGCGCGGCGACCGCGACGTCCAGCGACACGAAAGGTTCGTCGAGCAGCAGAAAATCCGGCTGCACCGCGAAGGCCCGCGCGATCGCCACGCGCCGCGCCAGCCCGAGCGACAGTTCGCCGGGATAGTGCGTCAGATGCGCGCCGAGCCCGAGCGTGTCAATCAGATCATCGAGTTGGTCGAACGACTGTTCGGGAGGCAGCACCAGCCGGATGTTGTCGGCCACCGTGCGCCACGGCAACAGACGCGGCTCCTGGAATACGACGCCTAACCTCCCCTGCCCCGGAATTCGCAAATGCCCGATGAAATTCGGATCGAGACCCGCGGCGATGTGCAGGATCGTGGTCTTGCCGCACCCGGACGGTCCGATCAGCGCGCCGACCGAAAAGGCATCAAGCCGCAGCGTCAGGTCGCGGATAACCTCGACGGCTTGTCCTTCGGCCGACACGTAGGTCTTCGAATCGATGCGGATTTCAAGCGGCCCGGCGGCGCCATCGGTTCGTGCGTCGTTCAAGCGGTTGCACCACGAATGTTTCGATCGCGAGCATAAGCGCCACGAACGAGATCGCATAGCTCAAAATCCGGGTCATATCGAACAGCGAGAACGACGAACCGAGCACGAAGCCGACGCCATTTGGCCGCCCCAGCAATTCGACGACGAGCACGATCTTCCAGATGATAGCGAGACCGGAACGCGACACCGCCGCGAGATAAGGCGCCAGCTGCGGCATGATGACGTTGCGCAGTTTCGATTGCCAACTGAAGCGAAAGGCGCGCGCCATCTCGTCCAGATTGGGATCGAGTGAGCGGGCGCCTTCGCGCGTCACCACGATGACATTCGGCAACTTGTTGAGCGCCACCGCGACGATCGCAGCGGTCTCGTTGAGACCGATCCAGATATAAGCGAAGATGATGATGACCAGCGCCGGCAGATTGAGCAGCACCACCAGCCAAGGATCCGCATAGCGATCGACCGACCTCCATCGGCCCATTGCGTAGCCTGCTGCAACCCCCAGCGTGAAGGCAATGACAAACGCCGCGACGACCCGCGCCAGCGTGCACGCCATCTGGAACGGCAATTCGCCCGATTGCATATCCACGAGAATCGCCTCACCGACGCGCATCGGACTCGGCAACAGCGGGGACTGTGTCAGCCACGCGACCAGCGTCCACAAACCGAGCAGCGCCGCGAGCGAGAGAACTTTCGCCAACCATCATCCTCCGGGCGATGCACGATGATAGTACAGACCCGGCGTGATCTGCTTGGCGGAACCCAACAGCGCCGGACCGGCAATTTCCACCAGAGTCTTGAACAACGTCCGTGCGTCGGCCTCCTCCGCCGGAATGGCGCGGCGCGGGATGCCCTCGCGGGTACGATCCCGGTAGGCTTCGAAGGTTGCCTGATCTTCCGCCTGCATCACAGGCCGCAACGCCTCCCATTCGGCATCGGATTGCAGCAGGATATCGTTGGCCTTCTGTGCCACGATCAGGAAACGTTCGATGGCATCGCGGTGAGTCGCCGCAAACTTTTCCGCAAAGACATATCCGGTCAACGCCAGCGGCTCCTTCAACCCCAATTCGATCTGGGCTTGACGGACATCGTACAGCCGGCGATAGCCGCGCGCTTCCAGCCGCGCACAAAAATTCCAGAAATTGAGGCTGGCCTGCGATTCATTCTGCAAGGTCTTTTGAAACATCAGGGACGGCGCGCCATATTGCAGTGTCGCCTCGCGCTTCAGATCGAGACCACGACGTATCGCAGCCGCCTGAACGATCAGCCAGCTCTTGTCGAGCGGCCCGCCCGCAACCGACAAGGTGCGCCCCTTCAGATCGGCGAGATCGCGCAAGGGACTATCGGACTTGACCATGATCGCACCGATCGCCGTCGAATAAGGATAGAATTGCAGCCGCGTGCCCAGCGCACGCGCGCGCGCCACCCACAGCCAATCCACCACCGCAATATCGACCGAGCCGGCATTGAGCGCCAGCTTGCTCGCGTCCGGCGACGACATTTCGGTGAGCTTCAGATCGAGATTGGCCGATTCCGCGAGGCGATGCCGCTGAATAACATTGAGTTGCCATGCGAACGTGCCGGTTTTTTGAACCGCGATGCGCAGCGTATCGGCGGCAATCGACGGAGACGCCGCGCAGAGCAACGTGACGACAACCGCCATGCCAATTGCACCGATGATGGTCCGCATCCGCTGCCGTGTCCTAGCCTTGCCGACGCGCCGCGCTCGTTGTCCCGCGCGGCCAATCGCCTTTGATCACCGTATGAGTATCAGCGCCGCCTGGGCGTTCCGCTGGTCTCGGCCGGCTTGTGATCCAACACCTGCGGCATTGCCCCGTCCGATCGCGCGCCAACACGCTTTTTCGACACCGGAAGACTGATCTTGCCGATCTCGATCACCGCCTTGTTGCGACTGAACAATTTCAGCTTACGCAAGATTTCCGTGACGTGCGCCTTGACGGTGGACTCCGCAAGCTTGAGTTCGGCCGCGATCAGCTTGTTCTGGTAGCCGCGCCGGATCAGATCCAGCACACGAAGTTGCTGCGGCGTCAGTTCCTCGAGGCGCTGGCGCAGCGCCTGCGTAAAATCAGCGTCGCCACGCTCGCCCGATACGATGAAATTCTTCGGAATTGCGACCGAGCCGCTCAACACGCAAGCGATCGCCTGCGCCAGTTCGGTCTTTGACGTCGATTTCGGCAAATAGCCGGCGGCGCCAAGCGAGAGCGCTTCGTTGACGACCTGCTGGTCCTCGTGGCTGGACACGATGGCGACCGGCAGTCGTGGATAGGTCTCGCGCAAGCGCATGAAACCGGAGAACCCGCTCGCGTCGGGCAACGACAGGTCGAGCAATGCCAGATCGATCCCCTGTTCATCGGCAAGAATCTGCAGCGCCCCCTTGATCGACATCGTCTCGAAGATGACGGCGTCGGGGTGCGCCTGACGCACAGCATTCCCCAACGCTTCCCGGAACAGCGGATGATCGTCGATTATGAGAAAACTCGTCATCTCCTGGCCTCGGCTCCAACGCGGAGCACTCCATCATCAGCAAATCGCGCGCGGAAAAGCCATCCCCGTGTACTAGTTTCCGGGGGTTTGGACCGTCATCAGATAAGCGTAAACATCATCGAGTTGTTTGTCGTCGAAAACTTCCTTCCAGGCCGGCATGCCTTTGGCCGGGCGGCCCTGATGCACCGTTTTCCAATAAACGTCACGCACGTCGTCGGCGTATTTCAATTTGAGCCGGCGCAGATCGATATGACGCTCGCTCTGCACGGCGTCCGGACCATGGCAATGCGCGCAAGTTCCGTTGAATGTCTCACGCCCGGAGGTCACCGCCTCGGAATCATTCGCGCGGCTCTTGATGATCGCGGCTGTGAGCGGCGGTTGCGGCGCGCCGGCGTCAACGACCACCTGCGGCGCGGGCACATCCGCGGCGGCGAGCCGGACCAGGGGCCGTTGCAGCGCCGTGAGTTTCACCGGCGTGTCGGCAGGCAAGCCGTATTTCGCGGACAATTCGGGAAGCAACGCTTCAACCTGCGGCAACACCGCATCGACCTGATCGCGCAACTCCGTGGAGGCCTTGGCGAACCCGATCGCCACCGGCCACAGCAGGCCTTCGCCCTCGACGCTTTGAATGTCGTACTTGCCGCCATACTCCGTCTTGTTCAGCCAGCCTGCGACCGGGCCCCAGATAAACGCCACGTCGGCCTTGCCCTGATCGAGTGCCTTCATGCCTTCGTCGGGACTGAGGACGGTGACTTTCTGGATCTCGTCGCGCTGCGCCAGCAGATTCTGCGGCGTCGACTGATACTGCACAGCGACACGCAACGGCTTCAGATCGGCGAGGCTGGCAATCTTGCGCCCCTTCGCCGTCACCAGTGCGTAGCCTTCCTTGAGGATCGGCTTGGAGAAGATCACCGCCGGTCCCATGAAATCCGTACTCGGTGTCAGGCCAACCATCGCATCGCATTGCTTGCCGAGCAGCGTGACCCGCACCGTACGTTTGCCGAAATAGGACTTGTACCAATCGTAGACTACCGGCCGCCCGAGCGCTTTGCCCAAAGCCTGCCCGACCTCGAGATAGAGTCCCGGTGTCGCCGGGTTGTCGCTCGAGAACGGCAGATTGGTCGGGTCAGCACAGAGGCGCAGCGGGTGCACTTCATCGGCACCGGCCGCGAAGGCCGGCGCCAGCAAGGTCAACGCAATCGCGAGAGCCGAGATAGTTATCGGGGCGGAAGATAATCGGTTTGAAGCGGACCTACCGTCGCGACCCGAACGACTTGCAAGCATTCTCGACTCCCTCGATTTGTTATTGCAGGGCGAACACGAACAGCGCACCGCCTTCGGGGGCCGCGGCCGTCATCTTCTTGCCGACGTCACCGAGAAACGCCGGTAGTGCTGCGGTTCGGCCAACAACGATCGCGACATATTGCTTGCCGCCGACCGAATAGGTGACCGGTCCCGCCCCGATGCCGGAGCCGAGTTTCTTGCTCCAGAGGATCTTGCCGTCCTTGGCATTGATGGCGCGGAACTCGCCATGCAAATTGCCCGCGAAGACGAGATTGCCTGCCGTCGTCAGTGTGCCGCCATTGAAGGGCAGATCTTCCTTGATGCCCCACACCTTCTTTTGTCCGATGGGATCCCAGGCAACGAGTTCACCGAGGAATCCGCCCGGGCCTTCCTTGGTTGGGAATTCCGCACCGAGATAGAACACACCGCGCTTGTAGGACACGTCACTGACCGCCCAGTCCATGCAAACGTTGTTCGTCGGGATATAGACGAGACCGGTTTCCGGATTGAACGACATCGGCTGCCAGTTCTTGCCGCCGATCAGATTCGGACAGATGTCCTTGGCGGGATGCCCCGGACCCGGACGCTTGTCCGCATCTTCGACCGCCCGCATGGTCTTGATGTCCCATGACTTGGCCCAGTTGGTGGAAGCGACGAACTTCTCGGCAGACAGAACCTTGCCGGTCTCGCGATTGGCAACGAAGAAGAATCCGTTGCGATCCGCCTTCATCAACACCGGCGTATCGGCGCCTCCGATCTTGAGATCGGCCAGCACGAGTTCGTTCACGCCGTCATAGTCCCAAGCATCGGCCGGAGTATTCTGAATGTGCCACTTGATCTTGCCGGTGTTCGGATCGAGCGCCAGCGTTGACGATGTGTAGAGGTTCGACAGTTTGCCGAAATTGCCGTCGCCGGTCGAACGCACGCCGGTATTCCACGGGCCGGGATTGCTGGTGCCCCAATACACCGTGTCGGTCTTGGCGTCGTAGGAGCCGACCAGCCACGCGGCGCCACCGCCATGCAATCCGGTGTCGCCCTTCCAAGTGTCGCTGCCTTCTTCGCCGGGAGCCGGAACGGTGTAGGTCTGCCACAACTGCTTGCCGGTGTTGGCATCGAACGCCAGCAACGCGCCACGCACGCCATATTCACCGCCACCGAAACCGGTGATGACCTTGTCACGCACGACGAGCGGCGGCGAAGTAATGACCGACCCCTGCTTGTAGTCGACCACCTTGGTGGTCCAGAGTTCCTTGCCGGTCTTGGCATCGAGCGCGGTCAGCTTGCCGTCGAGACGACCGACGAAGAGTTTGCCATCGGCATAGGAGACGCCGCGATTGTTCACGTCGCAGCAGGCATATTGCAGCACATCGTCAGGAATTTCAGGTTCATAGGTCCACTTCCGCGCGCCGGTCGCGGCATCGAGCGCGTAGACGTACTTCGGACCCCAGGATGTCGTCACATACAGCATGTCGCCGATGATCACCGGCGATGATTCATTCGACCGGAGCGAGGCGAGCGAAAACGAGTAGACCAGGGACAGCTTATCGACATTATCTGCTGTGATCTGCTTGAGCGGACTATAGCGCGTGTTGGCGTAGTCGTGTCCGGCGACCGCCCACTGATTGGGATCGGCTACCGCTTTGACCACGGTATCGTTGGCGCTGGCGCCAATCGCCCCCGCGGCAAGGCTGGCGAGAATCGAAACGCCGGCCAATAAACCCCTGCTCCTCAATCTCATCTGCTTCCTCCCAATGTTGCTTTCGCCGCGTTGGCACTTCGACCAACTGAATCCGCAGAGCACATTTGCAAAGCGCCGATGCGCGCGCCGGAGCTGCGCCATCGTGATGGAATTACAGCATCGGATTTTCACAGCCAGTATAGGCGGAAGGTAGTAGTCCCGGCTATATTCGGGAATTCGTCCCGACACCGGACGCCAAGTCATGCCATTGCGGCCGACAATTCTTCATCTCTCCCGACTGCGATATGCATCGCATCGCGGTGGCCGTCGTGGCGTCGGCGCAACGCGCAAACTCAGCATCGCAGCCTGCTTGCTCACTGCGCTGTACCTGTTCATGCACAGCACCGAGAGCCATGCAGGGGATCGACTCGGTGAGATCGAAACCGAGCATCTGTTCGGCTTCACGATAGGTAGCGACGTCGGGACCCTGGGCGAACGCGAGCTCGAAGGAACGACCACGGGACGCGCAGGCAAGCGCACGGGAACCTACCGTGCCGGCGAACAGACAATCTCGGCCGAATTCGTCCCGATGCAGAATCTGCGCACGGAATTCACCGCAATCGTCGCTGCCTATGACATTGCCGGCGTGAGCGGCTTCGAAGATCGGCGGCAGGCAGCAATCGGCGGGGTGTCGATGGATATACGATACCGGTTGCTCGACCGCGCCACCGCGCCGTTTGGCTTTGCCGTCGGCGTCGAACCGCACTGGACGCGGGTGGATGAAGTTTCCGGAGCATCGGTCCGGCAATACGGCGCCGATTTCGTTGCGGCCTTCGACAAGGAGATCGTTCCGGACCGCATCGTCGCGGCGTTCAACCTGCTGTATCAGCCCGAAACCTCGCGTGCGAAAGCGACCGCCACATGGTCGCAGGACTCCACGTCGGGCATTGCCGGTGCGCTGATGGCGCAACTCACGCCGGGGGTCTTCGTTGGCGTCGAGGCGCGCTACCTCCGTTACTATGAGAGCCTCGGCTTTGGCGACTTTGCCGGACACGCCGGCTTCATCGGACCGACACTGTTCATAAGGCTGTCGCCCCGCGCCTGGCTGACTGCGGCCTGGAGCAGCCAGATCGCCGGCAAGGCGGCCGGCGAGGCCGGCGCGCTCGACCTCACCCATTTCGAGCGCCACCAGGCCAGGCTGCTGTTCGGCCTCAATTTCTGATCCAGGCCCAAGCGGCCGGTCACAACCAGCGCACGAGCCGTCCGGGCAAATCCGGCTTACCGCAGGGCTGGTTCAATCTGCCGCAAGGCGCTCTTAAAAGCCGCGGAATGCGGAAAAATTACCAATAAGTTCAATGAATTAAATCGAAGATACCTACTACCAAGATCGCTGTTGCCAAGTCCGGTGGCGCTAGCCTCTAATTGGAACCATTCAATAGTGGGAGGAATCCGTGTCAACAGTGAAGCTTACAGTCAACGGCCGGTCGGTGTCGGCGGAGGTGGAGGATCGCACTCTCCTCGTCCACCTGCTGCGCGATCATTTAAATCTGACCGGAACTCATGTCGGCTGCGATACCAGCCAATGCGGCGCGTGCGTGGTTCATGTCGACGGCCGCGCGGTGAAGTCCTGCACCATGCTGGTCGGACAGGTCAACGGCGCCAACGTCACCACCATTGAAGGGATCGCCAAGGGCGACGAACTGCATCCGATGCAGGCCGCGTTCCGCGACAATCATGGTTTGCAGTGCGGCTATTGCACGCCGGGCATGATCATGTCGGCCATCGACATCGTCAACCGTCACGGCGGTGAACTCGATGAAGCGACCGTGCGGCAGGAGCTTGAAGGCAACATCTGCCGCTGTACCGGCTACCACAACATCGTCAAATCGGTGCTCGATGCGGCGGGCCGCATGAAAGTTTCGGCCGCGGCGGAATAGCGCTGCCCGATCGACTGCAAAACAAATTCAAAGGCCGCCGAATTTCGAAGGAAAATGGCGGAACACACTCCGGTAGGGAGAGAGAACATGGGTGTTGAGGGTATTGGCGCAAGCGTCGTGCGCAAGGAAGACAAGCGATTCATTACTGGCAAGGGCCGGTATGTCGACGACATCAAGTTGCAGGGCATGACCCATGCGCATTTCATCAGAAGTCCACACGCCCACGCGAAGGTAAAGGGCATCGATTCATCCGCCGCTTTGAAAATGCCGGGCGTCGTCGCGGTGCTGACCGGTCAGCAGATCGTCGATGACAAGGTCGGCAATCTGATCTGCGGCTGGGCCATTCACTCCAAGGACGGCACGCCGATGAAGATGGGCGCATGGCCCGCGATGGCGCCGGAAACCGTGCGCTTCGTCGGACAGGCCGTCGCCGTGGTGATCGCCGAGACGAAAAATCAGGCCAAGGATGCGGCCGAAGCTGTCGTGGTGGACTACGAAGAACTCCCTGCGGTCGGCAACATCCGCGCGGCGATTGCGCCGGGCGCACCGCAACTCCATCCGGAAGCCCCCGGCAACATCGTCTACGACTGGGAAATCGGTGACAAGGGCGCGGTCAACGACGCCTTCGGCAAGGCTGCCAACGTGGTGAAGCTGGAACTCACCAACAACCGGCTGGTGCCGAACGCCATGGAGCCGCGCGCTGCGATTGCCGAATACAACGAGGCCGAGGAGCACTTCACGCTCTATACCACCTCGCAAAATCCGCACGTGGCGCGCCTCGTGCTGTCGGCCTTCTACAACATCGCACCGGAGCACAAGCTTCGCGTGATCGCGCCGGACGTCGGCGGCGGTTTCGGATCGAAGATCTTCATCTATCCGGAAGAGATGGTGGCGCTATGGGCGTCCAAGAAAGTCAATCGTCCGGTGAAGTGGACCGGCGAGCGCACCGAGGCCTTCCTCACCGATGCGCACGGCCGCGACCACGTGACCACGGCCGAGATGGCATTCGACAAGGACAACAAGATACTCGGGCTGCGGGTGAGCACCCATGCCAACTTCGGCGCCTACATGTCGCTGTTCTCGTCGTCTGTGCCGACCTACCTGTACGCCACGCTGCTGTCAGGTCAGTACAATATCCCGGCAATCTACGCAGAGGTGATGGGCGTCTACACCAATACCACGCCGGTCGATGCCTATCGTGGCGCCGGGCGTCCGGAAGCGAGCTATGTCATCGAGCGTTTGATGGAGACATCGGCGCGGCAGCTCAAGGTCGATCCGGCCGAACTGCGCCGCAAGAACTTCGTCACGCAGTTCCCGCACCAGACGCCGGTCATCATGGCCTACGACATCGGCGACTTTAACGCGTCTCTCGACGCGGCACTGAAGTCGATCGACTATGCCGGCTTCCCGGCACGGCAGGCCAAGGCGAAGAGCGAAGGCAAGCTGCGCGGCATCGGCTTCTCCTGCTACATCGAAGCCTGCGGTATCGCACCGTCGAAAGCGGTCGGTAGCCTCGGTGCCGGTGTCGGCCTGTGGGAATCCGCTGAAGTACGGGTCAATCCGGTCGGCACCATCGAAATCCTCACCGGCTCGCACAGCCACGGCCAGGGCCATGAGACGACCTTCGCGCAGTTGATCTCGGAGCGTCTCGGCGTTCCGATCAGCCAGGTGCAGATCGTCCACGGCGATACCGACAAGGTGCAGTTCGGCATGGGCACTTACGGCTCGCGCTCGCTGGCCGTCGGCGGCTCGGCCATCATCAAGGCGATGGAAAAGGTCGAGGCCAAGGCCAAGAAAATCGCGGCTCACGCGCTCGAGGCGTCGGAGAACGACATCGTCATCGAGAACGGCGAGTTCAAGGTGACCGGCACCGACAAGTCGATCGCCCTGCCGATGGTCGCGCTCGCGGCCTACACCGCGCACAACCTGCCCGATGGTATGGAGCCGGGCCTGAAGGAAAGCGCCTTCTACGACCCGTCCAACTTCACGTTCCCGGCCGGCACCTACATCTGCGAGATCGAGGTCGATCCCGGCACCGGCAAGACGTCGTTCGTCAACTTCGTTGCCGCCGACGATTTCGGCCGCCTGATCAATCCGATGATCGTCGAGGGCCAGGTCCATGGCGGGCTGACCCAGGGCATCGGTCAGGCCCTGCTCGAAGGCGCGGTCTATGACCAAAGCGGACAGCTCGTCACCGCGTCGTTCATGGACTATGCCATGCCGCGCGCCGACGACGTGCCATCCTACAAGCTGCAGCACACCACGACGCTGTGTCCGGGCAATCCGCTCGGCGTCAAAGGCTGCGGCGAGGCCGGCGCCATTGGCGCTTCGGCGGCGGTGATCAACGCCATCACCAACGCCATCGGTCACAACAAACTTGAAATGCCGGCGACGCCCGATCGGGTGTGGCACGCCATTCACGGCCAAGCGTAAGGAGGACGCACCATGTACGAGACTCACTATCATCGCGCCTCCAGCATCGAGGACGCCGCCGCATTGTTCGCCAAAGGCTCCGATGCAAAGTACCTCTCCGGAGGCCAGACGCTGCTTCCCGTCATGAAGCAGCGCCTCGCCGCGCCGTCGGACGTCATCGACCTCGCCAAGATTCCGGCGATGGTCGGCATCGAAGCCAGCGGCGACACCGTGACCATCAAGGCGGCGACGACGTACTACGACATCGCCAACAATGCCGACCTGAAGCGGACCATTCCGGCACTCGCCCATCTCACCTCGATGGTCGGTGACCCGGCGGTGCGCTATCGCGGCACCATCGGCGGCTCGATCGCCAACAACGACCCGGCGGCGGATTACCCCGCGGCCGTGTTGGCGCTCAACGCCACGGTGAAGACCAACAAACGCAGCATCGCGGCCGATGATTTCTTCAAGGGCCTGTTCTCGACGGCACTCGAGGATGGCGAGATCATCACTGCGGTGTCATTCCCGGTCCCTGCCAAGGCCGGATACGCCAAGTTCCGCCACCCGGCGTCGCGCTTTGCACTCACCGGCGTATTCGTCGCCAAGGACAAGGCCGGCAACGTTCGCGTTGCCGCGACCGGGGCCTCCGCGAGCGGCGTGATGCGGGTGCCGAACATCGAGCAGGCGCTGAAGGCCAACTGGTCGGCATCAGCCATCGACGGCATCAAGATCTCCGCCGATGGCCTGATGGCGGATATCCACGGTGCGGCGGACTACCGCGCCAACCTGATCAAGGTGATGGCGCAACGCGCCGTGGCCGAGGGCAGCTAACGTTCTCTCCCGCAGAGGACCACTACGGCGCGCCGCAAAGCGCGCCGTTTCTTTTTGTGGATTCCGTCATCGCAATGAAGGTGGCCGCTCACGCGCTGGATCGGGTTGCGAACCAATGCCTCAGGCGTTTCCGCGATCCTCGCGGAACAGGTCCAGCTTCTGCTGCACCGGACGATCCGAGAAGCTGAACAGCACCGCGTCCTCATCGGCTTCATGCGTCACCCAGTGCCAGCTCGGCACCACGAAGACGTCGCGCGGGCCCCATTCGAACGTCTGATCGCCGATGCGCGAGCGGCCGCGTCCCTCGATCGGCGCGAATACCGTTGCGTCGGTGGACCGATAGCGTGCGGTCTTGAACCCTTTCGGCAGCAGTTGAGCAAAGGTGCCGATCGTCGGCATCGCGAAGTCGCCGGTCGCCGGGTTGCTGTAACGCAGCTTCAACCCGTGACAGGCATCCCATTCCGTCGCTTTCCGCGCGGCATCGAGCGCCTCCCGGGTATGCGCGTAGGGATAGTTGAACACCGGCGATGTCTGCGACGCGCGCTTCAAGTCGACGGGCAACAGGTTATGCCCGTAGCGTGCATAACTGTCGCCCGGCGGGCGGCTGATCGGTTGCTGGTCTTCGCCGAGGCCTTCGGCGAACGAGGCGTCGAAGAACTGCACCATCGGGATGTCGAGGCCATCCAGCCAGAACATCGGATCGGACGTCTCATTGCCGTGATCGTGCCAGGTCATCGATGGTGTGATGACGAAATCGCCCGGCTCCATCATCGTGCGCTCGCCGTCCACCGCGGTATAGGCTCCGCGTCCCTCAAGAATGAAACGCAATGCGGATTGCGTATGACGGTGCGCCGGCGCAACCTCGCCCGGCATCACCAGTTGGACGCCGGCATACAATGATGTCGTGATCTTCGACTGGCCGCGCAGACCTGGATTTTCCAGTACAAGGACGCGGCGCTCGGCCTCCTTGGCGGTAATCAGCTTGCCCGCTTCGAGCATAAAATCGCGGATGGCATCGAACCGCCACAGATGCGGTCGGCACGGACTCCTGGGGTGCGGCGTAATCAGGTCTCCCATGACGTTCCACAACGCCGACAGATTTTCCCCATCGATCTTGCGATAAAAGGCTTCGCGCTCTGGTGTCTTCTCGACAGCGTGATCCACGGTCGGCCTCCCGTTGTGACGGCTTATCGCCGGGCGCTCTTAATTGACAGCATACTGTCGAACTGCATACTGTCAATAATGCGGCAATGACTGCCCGACGAGCGGAACAACCTTCACCCGCGACCCGGTCATCGATTCCGGGACGTCCCAGCCGGCATCGCCCGCAAGCCACATATGGAGACGAGGTGTGCGCAAGTCGCCTTCCCTGCCCGTTCTGATCGCCGGCGGCGGCATCGGCGGCCTCGCCACGGCGCTTGGGCTGGCGAACAAGGGCATCCGCAGCATCGTCCTGGAAAAGGCCGCAGCGCTGGGCGAAATCGGCGCCGGTATCCAGCTTGGGCCAAACGCCTTTCATGCCTTCGACTACCTCGGTGTCGGCGAAGCGGCGCGCAACATGGCCGTCTACATCGATCAATTGCGCCTGATGGATGCGCTGACCGCGGAAGAGATCACCCATATCGATTTGCGCGAGGCATTTCGCACGCGCTTCGGCAATCCCTACGCCGTCGTGCATCGCGGAGATCTGCACGGCGTATTCCTCAAAGCCTGCCAGGCGCATGAACTGGTGGAGCTTCGCGTCAACAGCGAGGTGATCGATTACGATCAGGATGGTTCGTCGGTACGCGCACGCCTTGCCTCGGGCGATAAGATGACCGGATCGCTGCTCGTCGGTGCCGATGGCCTATGGTCGAATGTTCGCAAGCGTGTCGTCGGCGACGGCGCTCCACGCGTGTCCGGTCACACCACCTATCGCTCGGTGATCCCGACCGAGCAGATGCCCGACGATTTGCGCTGGAACGCTGCGACGCTATGGGCGGGCCCGAAGTGTCACATCGTCCACTATCCGCTTTCCGGCTGGAAAGTCTTCAATCTCGTCGTCACCTATCACAACGATGCTCCCGAACCGGTAGCAGGCAAGCCCGTCGACGAGCGCGAAGTGTTGCAGGGCTTCGAACATATCCACGAGCGCGCCCGCAACATCATTCTTCACGGCAAGAACTGGCGCCTGTGGGTACTATGCGACCGCGATCCGGTCGAGACCTGGACCGACGGCCGCGTCGTCTTGCTTGGCGATGCCGCGCATCCGATGATGCAATACTTCGCGCAAGGCGCCTGCATGGCACTCGAAGATGCGGTGTGTCTCTCGCATATGCTCGATGCGTATCCGCAAGATTATGCGCAGGCGCTCGAACGCTATCGCTTGCAGCGTGTGGCGCGCACTGCGACGGTACAACTGCAATCGCGCGCCATCGGCGAGCACATCTATCATCCGGCGGGCGCGCACGCGTTGGCGCGCAACGCCATCATGCGCGCCAAGAGTTCCGAAGATTACTACAATCACCTGGCCTGGCTTTATGGCGGCAACGGGCTCGGGATGCCGATAGCCTGATCCGGCGCGCGCCGCGCGGCTTGCCAACACAGCCCTTCCGCTGGACTTCGCCCTTCGACAAGCCGCCAAAAACCCCTCGTTTAACGATGGCTATAAACATGTATTGACAATATATCTTTGATAAAGGAAGTTACCGGCATGCGAGGCACCCTCGCTGAACATTCCAATCGGACGGGAAACTGGTTGCGATCCTGCCGCTGAACACCATGCGCAACCGTAGGAGTTATTATGTCTCAGCTAGAAGGCACGGCCGTACAGCAGATCGATGTCCGCAGCCTGATTCCGGCGCAACGGCATGCAAAAATCTTCCAGCTCGTCGGCGAGTTGGCGCCGGGCGGTTCGTTCGTTCTTATCAACGACCATGACCCCAAGCCGCTTTACTACCAGCTCGAAGCCGAACACCCGAACCAGTTCTCCTGGACCTACCTCGAGAAGGGTCCGGCAGTCTGGCGCGTCGAAATCGGCAAGCTGCCGAAGGCTGCGTAAGCTAGACCAGCCCCACGAATGAAGGGGCGGTTTTCAACTTCGAACAATTACCAATTCCCGGCCTGTCGCAGGCAAATCCGCCGAAAGACAAGCCTTGTTCTTGACAGAACAACAACGGGTGGAAGCCAGCCGCAGATGGCTGAGGCCCGTTGATAGCGCCGGCTGGTCGTTCAGCCGGCGCACCCCTTTTCTGAAAGGATTGCCGCCGTGACCGGCGTCGCACTTTCGCGTTGGACGATGTCGTATTTCGTTGCGGCGCTGATATCGCTGATTGTCGCCGAATGCCTGATGGTTGCCGGGTTCGGCTATCCCGCAGCGCCGATCGAAGCGCCTGAAACGCTGGTTCTGGTCCACATCGTAACCATCGGCTGGCTCAGCCTGCTAATGTGCGGTGCGCTGTTTCAGTTCGTTCCGGTATTGATCGCGCGCCCGCTTTACAACAACACGCTACCGCTTCCGACCTTGGGCTGCCTGCTGGCGGGATTGTTCGCACTACTGCTGAGCTTCCTCCAGATCGCGGGCATCGTGCCGTCGCATCCGGCCTGCTTTGTCGCCGCGGCCGCTCTGCTGGCAGCGGGTTTCGGCCTCACGCTCTTTAATCTCGGACGCACGCTATGGGCCGCGCGGCCATTGCCATTGCCGGCGCGGTTCGTCGTGGTCGCCCTGTTGAGCCTCGGCGCCACCGTCGTCCTGGGCATCATCTTTACGCTGGTGCTGGGAGGCATCGCGACGGTCCCGCATCTCCTCAACGTCACGGCGCTCGGCCTGCCGATCCATGTGATCGCCGGACTCGGCGGCTGGCTGACGTTCAGCGCCATCGGCGTCAGCTATCGGCTGCTGGCGATGTTCATGCTGGCGCCCGAGCTCGAAGGGCCGACGACCCGCGCGGCCTTTTACTGCGGCACGGGGGCACTGGGGGTTGCCATCCTTGGCGGCTTCGCAGCGGTGTGCGCCTCTGGCAATGTCATCATGATCGTCAGCGCCGGCGGCATCTTGGGGCTGGCCGGTATCGCATGCTATGGCCGCGACGTGCTGCATCTCTATCGCGCCCGCAAACGGCGCGTCATCGAATTGAACAGCCGCATGGCCGGCGTTGCGCTCGGCAACCTGGTGGCCACTCTGGTCGTGAGCATCGGCCTTCTGATCGCCGGAGTCTTCGGCAAGCACGTCGGCGTGGTGGTCTTTCTCATCGCTTTCGGATGGTTGACCAATCTCGGTCTCGCCAAGCTTTACAAGATCGTCGCCTTCCTGACCTGGCTCGAATGCTACGGTCCGGTGCTCGGCAAGACGCCAACGCCGCGCGTGCAGGATCTCGTCGTCGAGAACCGTGCCAACAAATGGTTCGTTCTGTTCACGGTCGCCGTCTGGTGTGCCGCCGCCAGCCTGATGCTCGGCGCGCCGCTGCCCTTCAGGCTGAGCGCCGGCGTGATGCTGCTCGCGACGGTCGGCATCATCAAGCAACTTCTGCGCACCCGGCGGCTTGCCAACGTGCAACCCACCTTGCGCCTGCCCAAAGGCGTGCGCCCTCCGCACCTGCTCTATTGCTGGGTGCAACCAACCTGAGAAGGAGATGGCTATGACAACATTCGTGGATGTCGACGTTCGCCCCACGCTGCGCGCCGGCGGCGAGCCTTTCGGCGAGATCATGCAGGCAATCGGCACGCTGAAACCCGGCGAAGGCCTGCGGCTGTTGGCAACATTCAAACCGACGCCGCTGTTTCACGTGCTGGGCTCGAAGGGTTTCAGTTACGTCGCCAAGGAGCTCGATGGCGGCGACTGGGAAGTGCTGTTCTCACCTTCCGCACCGGAGCAGGCGGCGCCCGCACCACAGGAAACGCCAACGACCGCGACACCGGATCAATCCAACTGGCCGGAGCCGGTGCAACATCTCGACAATCGCGATCTCGATCCTCCCGAGCCGATGGTGCGCATTCTGGCGGCCACGGAATCGATGAATAACGGCGAGGTGTTGTCGGCATTGCTGTGCCGCGAACCGCTATTCCTGCTGCCGGAATTGGCCAAGCGCGGCCACGGCTGGCGCGGCGGCTTCGAAACCGACGGCAAGACCTATAAAATTCTGGTGCGGATCGGTGGCGCGCAGGGAGCAGCCGCATGACCGACGAGGAGGCCACCGAATTCTCCGGGCGCATCCGCGAAGCGTTGCGCATGGTGATCGATCCAGAACTCGGCTACAACATCGTCGATCTCGGACTGGTTTACGATGTCGCGGTGGAAGACGGCGGAGTCGTGCGCATCGCCATGACAACCACGACACGCGGCTGCCCTGCGACCGACTATCTCAAATCCGGTTCACGGGACGCCGCATGGTCGGTGCCGGCGGTCGAGTTCGTCGATGTGGCATTGACCTACGATCCACCCTGGACGCCGGACATGATGACGCCGGACGCCAAGCAACACCTCGGTATCGGATGACGGCAGGCTCGACCAACGCCGCGGCGCCAGCCGAAACGCAAGACACCGTCGCGCTGACGCAAATTCTCGTCACGGGACTTGGCGCCCTGGCCACCGCCGGGCAGGCGGATCTGGCCTGCCGGCTCGCCGGTCAAGCCTGCGCGGTGGTGCGGACATCCGATCCGGTCGCCTGGCAGCGCCTGAATGTATTCCTGCACAAGATGATCAAGCACGTCGCCGATACATCACCAACATAAGAGAGCCTGTCCATGTCCACCATTCCCGCCCGCATGCCCGAAGGTTTCGTCGCTTACGGCAGATCGCCAGACTTCCATTCCGACAACCTGCCGGCGAAGCTGCAGTCGGCGCATAGCACCAAGGCCGGCACCTGGGGGCTGCTGCACCTGCTCGAAGGCAACTTGCGCTTTCGCCTCGAGCCGCCGCACGATGGCGAGCGCGTCCTCAATGCAGGCGACACCGTCGTGATCGAAGCCGAGGTGCCGCATCGGGTCGAATTTATTACACCGGGGCGCATGTTCGTCGAATTCTATCGCAAAGACCCCGCCCATGCAGATTGAGATCACCGGCAGCGATATCGTGGTCGATGCCGTTCTGGTCGGCGAATTGCTACGCGTCCCGCCCGCGGAAGTGTCCGAACTGATGCGGCAAAACGCGATCACCAGCGTCTGCGAACGCGGCATCGATACGCATCAGGGTCAGTATCGACTCAGCTTCTTCTATGGTGGCCGCCGCGCCCGGCTCAGTGTCGATACCTCCGGGCATATTCTGCAGCGCTCCTCGATACATATCGCAAAACGACCATAGGACTGCTGACTCGTTTGGCGAGCCTGCCCCGCACGATGGCAGCACGAACCGGCTTCGATTCGAGGCCCAATTGCGCTTGATGGATTGGCATTTACCGGATAACGCCAGAGTGTGGCGAGACTGGTGGATGGGCGACCGTGAGCGACAGCAGGCCAAATATCGAAAGGCCGGATACCGAGCCAGGCAAAGCAACTCCGCTTGACCTGGTCGCGCATCCGCTCCGTGCCGCGATCCTCAACGAAGTCCACGCCCGCCCCTTCGCACCGCTGGCCACCCCCAAGCGAATTCTGCATTTCGGCTTTCTGACCGATGAGGTCAGCGCCCGGGAAGACCGCCAGCGGCTGGCCGATTTCTGCGCTCGGCAAGGTAATCCGGGACCCCAGCCTTCCGAAAAACATTTCCGCATCCAGCTCGGCACCGCATCGTTGCGCTGGGAGCAGCATTCGGAGTTTACCACTTATACCTGGGACATCGTCGCTCAAGCCGGCGACGCGCCGTTCTCGCCGGAAGCTGGCGCGCTGCAATCGCAGCTACAGATGTTGCCGCCGCCAGGACCGCTGCTGGTTGCGGTTGATCTTCACATCCTGCCGCAAACCGAACCGCCGCTCGCGATCGAACCGCATTTTCACCGGCCGAGCTTGGCGATCGCCGAGAACGCTGACGGCCGGGCAACCTATGCGACGGACTTCCGCATCGACGACTCCGGCTTCGTCCGCATCCTCGTCGTCGACGGCGGCCTGGATCGTGAACGCGCCGGCGCACTGGTCCAGCGCATCCTTGAGGTCGAGACCTATCGCACGCTGGCATTGCTGGCGTTGCCCGAAGCACAGCGGCTGTCACCGTCGATTGCCAAGATCGAGCGGCGGCTGGCGGAAGTCACCAACGCGATGCGCAAGGCCAACGATCTGGCCAGCAACCATCACCTGCTCGATGAACTGACAGGTCTCGCTGCCGATCTCGAAGCAGGTGCAGCCGCCAGCGTCTACCGCTTCGGAGCGACGCGCGCCTATCACGAGATTATGCGCCAACGCCTGCAGACTATCGGCGAGCGCAAAACGCCCGGCATCTCGACATGGACGTCGTTTCTCGCGCGCCGGATGACCCCGGCGATGCGCACCTGCGCGACCATCGAATCGCGGCAGGCCGCGCTCTCGCTCAAGTTGTCGCGCGCCGCGGATTTGCTGCGCACCCGCGTCAATGTCGAACTGGAGAAGCAGAACCAGGAACTGCTGAAATCGATGAATGCGCGCACGCGCATGCAGTTGCGCCTGCAGACCACGGTCGAAGGCCTGTCGGTGGCGGCGATAACGTATTACGTGGTCGGATTGTTCGGCTATGTCGCCAAGGCGGTTCACGAAGCCCATCTGCTGCCGTTCGATCCGGCTTACATGATCGCCTCGTTCATTCCGGTCGCGGCATTGTCGATCTGGCTGACGGTACGGCGCATCCGCCAGCATCACATGCAACATGAAGAGTGACGGAAGCGCCTCTTCTCAAGAGAGCCGCGTTTCGTCGTTGTCGTTCAGACGTCAGACGGAGCGAACCCGGAGTTGCCGGCACGCCGCGTCGAACTCGACATTATGCGGTGCACCGCATAAGGTCGATTATGCGTAGCGCGGGATTATGCGGAGTCGTTTGCTGGTAGCCGCGGTTTTCAAGGG
>MKVX01000005.1 GCA_001899255.1 Rhizobiales bacterium 62-47 | reverse complement strand
GGATTATGCGGAGCGACACAGCCGCAAAAGCCCTTGAAAACCGCGGCTACCAGCAAACGACTCCGCATAATCCCGCGCTACGCATAATCGGTGGCACCCGCCCGGATGCGATAGTCCGGTGCTTTGTCGTTGTCCTTCTCGGCTGCGACGAAGGTTGCTTTGACGTTGAGCGTGAGCGTCTTGACCGAGCCCGTGAAGCCGTTGTTCGACGCGGTGAAGGTTCCGATGGTAGCCATGGTGTTCTCTCCGTTCTGTTGTCGGGCCGCGACCGTCGCAGCCTCGATGGCGGTCCTTGGCCCGGGGAGCGATCGGCCCGCAGCCGTCAGGCCCGCAGCAGCGCGTAGGACGGCGTGAGACGGCTTTTTTGACTCGCGAGGAATGCCGCCACTTCGCGGCAGGGGAAAAAAGTCGGCGAAGCCGTTGCGGGAAGGCGATCGAGGCTCCTGCCGTCCCTCGGGCCTGATCCGTCCGTTCGAGGTTGCAGAGGAGGCGCCACGTGAACGGCTGACAGAGATCATCAATAGCTGCGGTTATCGGACCGACCCAAGGAAACGGCCTTATTGAGGGCGCCAAGACGCTTGCTGGCGCGTCAACGACGATAAAGATCCGACATCGGGACCGACAGCGTTCGATTTCAGTGCGCACACATTCGGATGCCTCTGGTCGAAGACCTCGCGGAATTCGGTCAACGATGCGATCTCGGCGTGAGGACTCCGACCGTCCGGATGGTCGACCTCGCCGAAAGGCAACAACGCTAAACACTGATCTGGTCCCACCGCAACGGCGACTGATCGCACAGTATCGATCTGACACCGGTCCCCTTGGCGGCGGGACGAGAATGGGCCGCGCCGCCTCTTCTTCTTGATTTCAAATGCTTCCGGTCGGGATACTGGCATCGTGATGATGGCAGCGCGCCGTAAGGCGCGCGGCCCAAAAATTCGGTACTTGCTGACGAGAGGGCCGGGACCGCAACACGGGTCCCGGCCTTGCTCATCACTCGGCCGCGTTGGCGTAGGCTTTCGCTGGTCCATCCGTGGCAGCATCCGCCACTGATTGCGCTACGTCCTGCTGCGCAACCTGTGGCGTCCGCATCAGCGCGGGTAGCCAATCTGTCGCAGCCAACAACTGCTCGGCGGCCTCCGCCATGTCCGGCTTCTTCATGTCGGCTATGCGGTCCGCCGCCTCAGTGCTCACGGCTTCTCGCACCGCTTCGAGGATACGCGCCTTGGTGACGCGCCCGAGATAGGTTCGCACGGTCGGTCGCCAATAGCCGGTCATATCGAGAGCGACGGCCTCGGCCAGTTTGTCGGCGGTTGCCAGTGCACGCGGGCGAAGATCGCGCGGCAACTTGACCGCGTTGATGGTCAACGCTGCGCAGTGCGCGAAGATCGCCATGCGGCTATCGTGGTCGAGGCAACGACGAACGCCCAGAGATCGACAACATCACGCGGCAACTGCGCCGCCCAGCGCGCGTGGCGATCGGACCACGATCGGCCCGCTTCGGTGTTCTCGATGCCGACCGCATGAGAACCCAGAAACAAAGCGCCCGGATGAAGATCGAGGACATTGGCCTCGGCTCCCTGATAAAACGTCTGCGCCAGCAGCGCGTGGGTGACGGAGAGAAGGGCGACATCAGGTTGCTCTGACAACGCCAGACGAAGGCCAAGGGTTCGGTAGGCCGTGAGGTCAGCGACCAGACTGTCCGAAAGTCCTTCGGACTCCGTCTCGTCATCGGCGGCGGTGCCATCATCGTCACCGTCTTGCACGCTGCCCTTGGCTGGCGCGTTCTGTTGACGATTGTCATCCTCGGGACGGATAAAGCCGCGCTCGACGCGAACTTCACCATCATGGTTGAGAACCACGAATGCGCCGCCGCAGGCGATGTCATCGGCATCGTAGGCGTACCGCAGGGCTTCAAAGCGCTCGATCTTGGCCTCGAGTTCACCGAACCGGGCATCGACGTCCTCGGGAAGCTCCTCAAAACTCTCATGTTGCTTAGTCAGGACGTCGAACTCGGCCTGCACGGCCTCATAGGCGGCAAGGTCCTCTGCCGAAAGCTCGACCGCGCGTGGATAGACGCGCCGCAAGCCATGACCGTGCGGAAAATCAAGGTTTGCTTCCGCCCATTTCCAGCCCTCGTCCTTCTGCAACGTCGCTGCGACCGATTGCAGCTTCTCCAATGCCAGCCGGTCCAGCAGCGCGGCATCCTCGAAATAGCCACCGCGATCTTCGGTAAAGAGATCGCGTAGGATCGTGCCGCCCGCTTCGGTATAGGCCTCGTGTCCAACGAAGATGGCGCGACGGTCGGTGGCGGCGACGTTGGTTTCGGTCAGCATCCGGCGGATCGTGACGGGATCGCGGCTATAGATCAGCCGACTATAGATCTCTTCTTGCCGGTCGTGATCGTCGATCAGGGCGAACGCCACCAACTGCTCGAATCCCATTTCGCCGTTGCGGTAGGCCTCTATCAGCCGGGGCGACACCGCGCTCAGCCGTAGCCGCTGGCGCACGACATGAGGCGTCACGCCGAATCGCGCGGCGATCTCTTCCGCGCCAAAACCGCGTTCGTCCGCCAGCTTCTTGAAGGCCTCGAACTGGTCGGCGGGATGCATGCTCTCCCGCGTGATATTTTCGTCGAGGCTGATCTCGTGCGGATCGTTGGCAGTGTCGATGACACAGCGGATCGGTTCGGTCTTCTTGATCTCCTTGCGCTTGACGCGCAAAAGCTGCGCCAGCCTACGCCCTTCGCCGATGGTCACGAAATAGAAACCCGTGGCCGTCCCCTTGCTATCAAATTCCGGTTCGACGACAAGATTTTGCAGGATGCCTTTCGCGGCGATGCTGGCCGCGTAGGCTTCGATGGACGCTTCGCGATGCAGCGTCTTGCGCGCGTTTTTGGGGGACTTCTTCAGCTTGTCGAGCGGAATCAAAACCTCCGCGCCGCTCGCGAGGGCCGTTTGAATCTTCTTGGCAGACATGGGCGATCTCCTTCTAAGGGTTGGGGTGCAAGCGCAACACGCGCTGCAACCCTGCCCGTCGGCGAGACCGGGGTAGCAAGGGCAAGGGCGGCCGCGGCGGAGGGGGATCACCCGGCCTGCACAAGCGGTTGTCGGGAATGGGACTCGTCGAAAGGTAGTCCGCGCGGAAGGTCGGGGAGACCGCGCCGGCCGGTCCCGGCACTGCCGGGACTTTACCCTTGCCCGCGCGAGGGCGGAGCCCTTAGTTCGCAAAAAGGAAAAAGGGCGTCTGCGCCGCAGCGAAGCGGAGGCCAGTCGGCAGCCGCGAGACCGGTTAGCAGGGCAGCCGCAGGAGCGTCAGCATAGCGCCGCCGCAGGCGGCACGCGGGACCGACTGCCCCCGGCGAGCGGCTCAGTAGAGCTGTCGGCTTTCAGTTGTCGTGCGAGAGCCGGCCAACGCCGGCATGGACGAGATTTAAGTCTGCAACACCAAGCGACGTGTTCGGGCCGGCAGTCTCTGGTGCCTACCTAAGGGGTGGAGAAACGACACAGCGAATTGCGACGGCTGCAACATCACGCCGGAACGGCAACGACACGATTGGTACCCAGTGCTGGATCCGGCTCACTGAATTTGATGCGCCGAATGACGTCCTCGACGCAGCATTTTATGGCCGCAACGTCGTATTCATCTCCGTGTGACCCGACGATCAATCCGCGGCCTGGAAAGCTCTGGCCGTCGATTTCGAAGGCCAGCCGGTGCTTGAACAGGCCTTCCTCGTCGACATACAGAATATCGCCGTCGGTCAATTCGGCAGCCAAATGAATGGAGCCGCCAATCGCGCCTTGCAGCGATCCCAGCTCATCCGTCACGTCAATTGACTTGACGCTACGGTGATATGGATCGATCAGGATCGCAGGATAGAACCGATTGTGCATCTCATCGGATTTGACCGCGCAGCTTGGTCCGAGAAGCGAAGGCAGTCGTGACACATTGAAGAACGTGCAACCTTCAGGAAGGAATACGTCAGCGGCTCCGAGCCCCTCAGCTTCTCTGATATCGAGTTTCCGCAGATGGTTTGCCAAGCCGAGGTCATGCTCGCAGGCTGCATACCAACAAGCGAGGCAGACGATTCGCTCAAGTTCTTTGGCGAGGCCAGAGGCTGTCAGCCCCGCTGCTTGCAATAGATCGGCGCTGACCGGTTCCTGATTTGCCGGACCGCTGAGTGGCGGTAGGGCATCAGTGGCGATGACTTCATTGGGTGAACCCCACACCCACGTCAGAATTCGGCGGCTAAATTCACCGGGCGGCGACACCACCATGAACACGCGTGGTGCCGCAAGACCCCGTCCATCTGCGCTCCATTGGTTCAAGAGCGCGACGGCGGAGACTTCTAGCTGATCGTCCACCAGCATTGCTTGATCAACAAAGTCCAGGTAGACGCCAAGATAGCGCGTATTGAACATCCCAGCCTTATAAGCCATTTCTCTCGTGACTTGCTGCTGAAGGAGATAGTCGACGGTTTTGTAGTCGAATTGGAATGCCACGACGTGACGATCGCAGTGTCCACTTTGATCAAGGAACCAGCGCGCGATCGTTGCGTCAAATTCCGTGTTGATATCGACCCCATCTGAAGAGTTCGCGCGGATGACAGCCGCTTGGTTCGCTGTCGCCATCATAGCAAGCAGCGGATTCTTCGCGTGAGGCAAGTGCCCCTGACCCTTGGCTACGAGAGCAGCCATCACTTCGCGGCCAGCGTCCAATACGAAACGGTCCAACCAAGTTGTCATTGCTTATTCCTTCAATCAACTGAGACAGCCATTCACGAGACTGCCTCCTGCCAACTGAATCCAATGCGTCGAATTCGATTGATACCGAAATCGGTAAGGGGACTCAGAAGAGTGCAGTGGTAGGCGCGGAGGGGAGCCATCAATCAAGTCCTCACGTGCGACCGACTTAAGTAGCGTGCGGAAACGGGGTTCGACACCAAAGTCGCTTGACGATGCCGCCGCGGGTCCTCTTTGCGTAAGCCTCGGCTCGCCAGTTGACCTGACAGTTAGATTGAACAGGACACCCGTTTGGGCGCCCTGTTCGATGATTTTGCAGCCGGGCGTAGTCTACGCGACCGGCGGAAGCGGCGGCATGATCCACGTCGGGCTGAGACGCCAGAGCCTCAGCGGCCGCGGCAGCCCGGGCGTGTAGATCACGATGACGGCTGCCCGGCTCGCGATCACCTGCTCGCAGAAGGGGAACAGGCTTCCCGCGATGCCGATTGCGTCAGCGTCCCTCTCCACATCAGACAACCAGCCGCCGCGCGTTGTGAGATAGCCGCCCGCGGAGTTGGCGATGTCGCGGCCGTCGAGAACGTGACGAGCGTCATCGACCGTCAAGATATGCCAACCATTGTTCACGATCGAAAGGATGACGTCGCGTCCCGTCGCAAACGGCATTTCCCCGTCGCCCTCGACCAAGGTCACGCCGTGTTCCAGGAATGTGGTCATGTACGCTCGACGGCCCTTGATCAGTCCGCGCATAGCCTTCTCGCTCACGCGGATCAGCGGGACGTTATCGACCTGGCACGTTCTGTATTCGGCCAGTTCGATACGGGGAAGGCTCGAATAATCCGCGTTGACCAGATAGCAATGCGGATAGCGGGCGAGCATCGCAGCTGCGACGTCGGTGGCGCCCCCGCCCGAGATTGCGAGCAGCCTGAACCAGGGGCTTGTCGCCGAGATCGTCGTTGATTTCGGCGAGGCGGGTTTGCACGATCGTTCGGATGGTCCGGCAAGTTCTCTGCAAAGTCATGGTCATCTCCTGCTTTCACGGCAGTGGGTGCTGTCGTGCGAGCAGGGTGGCCGATTAACCGGCGCGATGTTGCAGACCAATTGAACATCGGCGCCCCCATCGTCGTCAATTGAGGCTGTTCACCATAACAACGGGCGGAAACGCCACACGGACAGCTTCTCGCCTTTAGTCATCTGTGGCAGATTCTCGTAGTCCACGGAAAGGGTGACGCCTTCATAGCCTTTTCCAACCTTGAATCGCGGGTCGAGTCGCGTCTTCGCACCGTCAGGCTTTGCAGCTTTTTTCTTTATCATCGGTGTGAGGACGACGCTGTAATACAGCGGACTGACTTTAACAGAGGTTCGCGTTGTAATGGCCTGCTCTGCCGCCCCTCGGAGGTCTGCTTCTCCGACGAGCAGGTCGGTCAGATATCGGATCTCTCTATAGATCTTTTCGAGATCCCCAACATCAGCTTCGGTTACGCCAAACCTCGGACTCGATGAGAGGCAGTCGACAAGGGTGACAGCAATTTCGGGCGGCAAGACTTCATGGTCGCCGCGTGCAAAATACCCAAACCAGCCGGCAAGATCGAAGAGATCGGTCAAGGACTCGAACTCGCCGTACAGCGCGGCCGGGTTGATGCCTCCATAGAGCGCCACGATAAAGCAGCCCCAGAGATTCAGATCGAATTCCTCTCCGAACGCCATCCGCGCCCCGGTGTCGGGCCTCACGGGCTTGCCCTTCGCCACCTGCTTGGCCGCCTTTCGCGCAATGCGGTGCACAGTGAGCGCTCGCAAATGCGCTCGTCGCAATGCATCTATGAGCGGCAGCTCCCGGTCCGCCACAGCTTGATAACTGAAGGGTCCGTAGATTTGCTCATAAGAGTGAATTTCAGCCGCAGCTTGAGATCGGATTGCAAGCGGTGTCATGCCGAACCATTTCCCGACCCGGGTTCCATCTTCGTAGACATGACGCGAATCAACGTTGCGCTCGCCGTCGCTCACATCCGGCGATTTATAAAGATCGCTGGCCTCCCTGAATATCCTCTCAACCTCCGCAAGCTCCGAACTCTTTAGTTGATCTCGGAACGTTGAATCCATCTGTGTGCGGGGATTTTTGTCTCGCTCTGATCGAAATTTCGCCATTTGCAGCACCCGGTTTGCTCGCACGCAGTGAGCGTACAGGGCCGTCCTCAGGGTACCCACGACCACTCCTTGATCCGGATTCCCCGCTTGCCCTTCGTCGTCGTGTGCCGGAACAATGGCGATCCAATCGCCACGCAAAAATCCCTCGAGTTGGGCTCCGTCGAGTTTAACGCCGCGGTTACGTAGCTGATATTCCGTGACCGCCTGGAGCTCCTTAGTACGCCATTGAGCAAGAACGTTCTGATCGGTTGGAAGCGGCGGCACTCCGAACTTGGCGTTGTAGTAGACAACGGGGATCTGCTTGAGGCTGAAAGGATCCCGGATGACATGGATTGTAGCGTCCCGGCGCTGTCCATGTATTGCTGCCAGGTGATCTTCTTCCAGATAGATGCGCGCGCTGTGACGACTTCCAAAGGTGTCCGGTCTTCCAAATAGCATGACGCTTCCTCTGCCAATCAAGTTGCCGGTGTTGATTACCCAAGCAGTCATTTCGGGTCGGCGAAAAGCTCGTTGGGATTTTGAGTAAAATCCGAGCGTTTTCCCTCAGTGTCATCTGGACTGGCGCCGCTCTTGGGGTCGCTCGAACCGGACTTTTCTTCAATTGATCTGCAACGTGAAACGACAGGCGCGACTACGGACAGCCTCCTTCGATGGAGGCTTACGTGGTTGCGACGATCGCTGCTGGGACGACAGCTCGATACTACAGCAAGCAGTCAGAGTATTATCTCGGCGGCGGTGAGCCCGCCGGCCGCTGGATTTCATCGACGAATAATTTTGGCGTCAGGCACGGCGCTGAAGTTGACAATGCGCTCTTCGAGCGGCTCCACGCGTCTCTTGACGCTGATGGACAGCCCCTCCTCTCCAACAGCGGCGACACGGCGAAGCGCGTCGGCGGTATCGATCTGACGCTGTCGGCACCGAAATCTGTCTCCGTCGTGTTCGCCCTTGCGGATGACCAGATGCGTCGTGCGATTGAGAAGGCTCAGCACGAAGCATGCGAAGCAACAATCGCCTTCCTGGAAAGAAATGCGGCGTTTTGCCGGCGTGGCAAGAACGGCCATCGCCTTGAACGGGCCACGCTCACTGTCGCCGCGTTCCAGCATGGGGAAGCGCGCCCGGTCGAGCACGATGACGGCAAGGTCTATCCCGATCCCAACCTGCATACGCATGCAGTTTTACTAAATTTTTCGTTGCGGCAGGACGGTACCGTCGGCGCGCTCGACGCGCGCCACCTGTTCGCGCACAAGATGGCGGCCGGCGCGGTGTACCATCTCGCATTGTCTTCAAATTTGAAGAAAATTGGTTTTGAAATCGGCGAGATCGGCAAGAACGGCACCTTCGAAATCGTCGTTCCGCATACGCTGAGCGGCGGCGAGCAATCCGGAAACCTCGCCAAGAGCTTTGTGGCGTTGCAGCGCCACCTGTCGGGACGCCGCAAGGAAATCGAACAGACCATCGCTGCGGAAGGACTGTCGACGGCGGAAGCACCGGCACTGGCGGCGGCCATCGCACTCGGAACGCGTTCATCGAAGCAGGAGGAGCGCGTCACTGATCGTTTCGAACTGTGGGCCGAGGAAGCCGCGATGTTCCTGGACGTCAATCGACTCATGGAGCACCTCCGCACGTCACGGACGTGGGATCACGCTGAACAGGAGAAGCTGATCGCCGAGCGCATTGCGGCCCTGCCAGAGCAGTTGACCGAACACGAAAGCGTCTTTGAGCGTCGCCACCTGTATGCAGCCGTCGCATCCTCCCTTGTCGGCACTGGCGCCGACGCGACGCGCGTCGAGCAGGAAGTGGACCGCCTGATAGAAGCAGGACGCGTCGTCGAGCTTGGACGGGATGCCCTGCAGCAGCCCGTCTATTCGACGCCAGAGCAGATCGCAATCGAGCGTGAACTGGTCGCCTTCACCGAGCGCCTAGTTCGGGAGGAACGGCCGGCGCCTGATCGCGATCACGTTCTGTGGTTGTGCCGCGAGCGTAGGCTGTCCGACGAACAGACCCGGGCCGCATTAGCGGCAACGTCGTCCGCCGCAATCGCGGTGATTCAGGGGGCGGCCGGCTCGGGCAAATCGCACCTGCTCGCCAGCGTGGTGGCCGCGCACATGCATGCGGGCCGACGCGTGATCGGATCGGCTACGGCGTGGAAGATCGCGCTGGAACTGCAGGTGCTTGGCATCGAATCACGTGCGACGGATTCGTGGCTCGCACAGACGTCGAAGCCATTCTTAGACGACAACACAGTGCTCATCGTCGACGAGGCCGGCCTCCTGTCCTCGCGCCAGATGCACGCGATCATCGGCAAAGCCGTGGAAGCCAGCGCCAAGGTCATCCTGGTTGGCGACCGCACACAACTCCAAGCCATCGGTGCCGGACCGGGGCTGGCAATTGTCGCCAACGTCACGGATACCGCCCGCGTCGACGCCATCGTGCGGCAGCGCCAGCGCTGGATGCGCGAAGCCGTCACTGATTTCGCAAATGGACGAGCCGAAGCAGGCCTGCGAGCGTTCGACGAGCGCGGCTGCCTGACTTTCGCCGCTGGCGAGAAAGCAACGGTCAGGGCTCTGGTCGATGCCTGGGAGGAAACCCAACGCGTCGTCACCAACCCGAACGTGCTGCTGATCGCCAAGACGAATGCTCAGATTTGCGCGCTGAACGATGAGGTGCGGGCACGCCTGAAACGCGCCGGGCTGATCGTGGGCAACAGGATTGCTATTCCCGCGGTGACGCCGTCGGGCCACGGTCAGACGCTTGAGTTCGCGGTCGGCGACCGGGTGCGGTTCCTGGTCCGTCACGACGGACTCGGCGTCATCAACGGCAGCACTGCCACCATTACCGGTGTCGAAAATGACGGCGCGCTCGATCCGATCATCAGCGTATCGATCGATGGGCGGCTTGCGACGTTCCCCGTCCGTGAGCTCGCCGACGAGCACGGTCGAGCCCGGCTGGGGCATGCCTACAGCACCACCATCTACGGCGCACAAGGCCTGACCACGGATCAGTGCTTCGTCTGGGCCGATCCGTCCATGACCCGGCACGACGCCTATGTGGCGTTTTCCAGGGCGAGGGACCTTGTGGGCATCTACGCCGACTCCCGGCAGATCGACGCCCAGGCGCGGCTTGACCTTCCGCTCTCCGAGCGGCGCGGCGCGACCGTCTCAGCCGAGACCCGCCTTAGCTGGCTGGCCGCCAGACTGTCCCGGGTCCAGGTAAAAAGCTCGACGCTCGACCCAACCCTGGAGTTGGCTGCGCGGGCGTCCGCTCGCGCCCGGGAGGACGACCAGTCACGGAGTTACGTCCGTGGCTAAGTCGCGAAAGACAGGGCGGGGACCGCCTGGGGTCACGACCGTCAAGGGCCCCGACGCGCGACCTCGGCCAGCGCATCGCCGGACGACTCGATCGTGCTCGACGATCTGCCGGAGATGATTCCGATCACCGTGCGGGAGCTGGACACGATCCAAATCTACCTGGGCGACCTGATCGACCAGCTGCCCACCGGAACGGCCCCAGACGCGCTCACCCAGCCCATTTCCATCCCCAGAGCGGAAGGCCCATCAGGGCTTCCGTCCCTAGATCGTGCCTAGCGACGCCATGTGCCCTACTGATCAAGACTCCGAAGAAGCCGAGAGCGGTGCCGCCGACGATGCACCCGGCGACGCCGGCGCGGCGGCACAACCGTGCAACACCATCATCGGCCCTCTGACGGACGACGAGCTCCGGACCGGCGGCATGAAGGGCGTCATGGCCTTCATGCGGACCGAACGCTCAAAAGCGTCGCTGCGTAAGGAAAGGCACCGGAAGAAACACAAAGCCGCAGGCAAGCGCCAAATCAATGTTTCGGTCGGCGACGATGATCGCTCGCGCGCCACAATTCGCGGCGCCGCGACCGCGATCGGAGACGAGGCCTTCCATCAGGCCATTGAACTGTTGCTTGCTGACGAGGAGTTGCGGCCCCTGGTTGTCGGCCTTGGCAGCCCACCCGAGCTCCGCGAACTCGTTAACCTTATCCTGGAGGCGCCAGCGAGGAAAGAGGCGATTGGATTAGCGAAGCTCGTCATTACCCGTCCGGAAATCGCAGCGCTGATCCAGCGCGTCACCGCGACCAAGCGCACGCTGGAGGCAGTGGAGATCGCGGCGGCCAATCCCGAATTCGCATTCTTCGGCAGCAAAGCGGCCACTGAACGCAGCATCTGCGCTTGGCTCGCACGGCTCCTGCTGCGGGTTCGTAAAATTCGTGCAATCGATCACGATCGATAGGAGCGAGCAAGGAACGGCAGCGGTTTGGACTTCCAATCACAACCAGCAATCACCGGAGATTCCGATCTCAGGATCTTTTCGAACCGCAAAGGACCGATCTCGTTCAATTGCTCTGCAACATGATCCGACGGGCGCGATTACAGACAGCCTCCTTCGATGGAGGCTTTCGTGGTCGCGACAATCGCAGCTGGTACAACGGCGAGGGGGTACACCGAGCGGTCCGGGTATTATCTCGGCTGCCGTGGGCCCGCGAGCTATTGGGTCTCGTCGGCAAGCAGCTTTGACCAGCGGCGGCCTGCCCATTGGACCAACTGGGCGCCACGACTCCAAGTCAAGACCAGCACCCTCGATCCCGTGCCGGACCACGCTGCGTGGGTCGAGGAGTACTCGCACGAGCGCGATCAATCCACGGAGTGCGACTGTGGCTAAATCGCGCATTCCGAAGAAGCTGTTACGGCCGCGAGTGACCGCCCCGGCCGCGTTGCCGCCGGTGCCGGTCGCCATGCCGACCGTGGCAACGCGGAATCGCGGCGCTGCCGCCCGCTTGCGTCCGTCCGACCCCGAGTTTTGGACCGTGATCAACGAGATCGCGGATCCCACACCGATCGTGCCCGCCGAGCTCGATGCCATCGAGCGCTACTTCTCGGCGGTGCTCGACGCTGTCTTCGACTCTTCCCGCAAATCTTCCTTCTAACCAGCCGAAAGGACCACGACCATGTCTGATAGCAACCTTCCGCTCGACAACAACGCCATCCCGTTTGCGACTTTTGCCGACCTCGCCGTCGAGGCCGGGCTCTGGCTGGTGCTGGAGTCGATCGATGCGATCGCCAACAAGACCGATTTTGACCCGGATCCGGAGAAGTGCTTCAGGGTGCTCGGTCGGCTGCCGGCGATTCGTCAGCTCCGCGAACTGACCGAAGATCAGCGTCACGACATGTTCGTCGAAGGCTTCCGTCGCGTCTCCAACTGCGCGCAGGACGCGTTCGAGCTGCTGCTGGCAAACCAGAAGGAGCTGTTGTGGGAGGCCTTACGCAAGCGCTGGAATGTGGTCGATAACGAAGTGCCCTTCGGTTGATCTTAACTGTGCAGTAGCCTGGGACAAAGGAAATGCTTTCCCTGATTCGGCTGCAGGGCTAGACTCGTTTTCAGTACCGCGTGAGGAAGTCTCCATGGCCCGCAAGCACCTTCAAGCTGTCGCAACGCCTGACAAGAACATTGAGCCGCGGCCCCGGAATGTCTTGATCTATATTCGGGTGTCGACGGAAAAACAGAGCAGCAACCAGCTCAGCCTCGATTCACAGGAGGAAAATCTGATCGCGCGTTGCAAGCGCGATGGCGATCATATCGCCGGCATCTTCCGTGAAGAGGGTGAGACTGCCACCAACATGAGGCGGCCAGCATTCGAGCAGATGATTGCGCGTGCGACCGATGGTACGCGCACCGTCGACGCGATCATGGTGTACTCGTTTTCGCGTGCCTTCCGGAATCAAGTGGAGCAAGAGCTCACGGTCCAAACCCTACGCAAGCACAAGGTTGAATTGATTTCGCATGCCGAGCCGCTGGCGAACGATGACACTGGCGATATGTTCAGGAAGTTCATCGGCATAGTGAATGAATACCAGTCGAAGGAGACAAGTCGTTCGACAATGAGAACGATGAAGGCCAATGCACAACTCGGCTACTCCAACGGCGGAATCATTCCCTATGGCTACAAATCCGTTGATGCAGAGATCATCGGTAACAAGCAAAAGAAGAAACTCGCCGTCGAGCCGGTCGAAGCGGAGATTGTGATTCGCACATTCGATTTGGCCAAGAACGGGGATGGCAATAGCGGCCCATTGGGAACGAAGAAGATCGCGGAGTGGCTGAACGCACGTGGCTATCGCTCGCGCAACGGATCGCTGTTTGGGACTGGGACTATTCACGAGATGCTGACGCGCCGCGCCTACACCGGCGTGCGGAACTTCAATGAGTTTGATCGGAAGGGCGACGGCGAGCGCAAGGCGCAGTCCGAAATCATCGAATACGAAATTCCGGTCATCATCGATGCGGCGACCTTCGAGGCGGTTCAGGCCCTGCTGGTGTCGCGCCGCCCGAGGTCTCGCGGGCCGCGGCTCGCCTCGGCGCCGTCTTTGCTGGGCGGCCTTGTCCGCTGCGACTGCGCCAAGTCCTGCGCCCTGACGACCGCCACCGGCACTTCTCGGACCGGCGTCGTCTACAACTATTACAAATGCATCCAGTCCATCAAAAAGGGACAGCATAAGCACGATGATGGCGCCTCTTGCAGCAACCGCAAGATTGCCCGGCCCGTCATCGAAAAGCTCGTGCTTGAGGCCCTGCTGGACCAGCTCCTGCAGCCCGCACGGGTCACAGCTATCCTGACCACCCTCAAGGCCCGCCGCGACGACCGCCAAGCCTCCGCCGACCGCCGTCTGGTCGATCTTGCCCGTCAGGTCACCGACGCCGAAGAACGGCTCTCCCGTCTCTATGCCTCGATTGAGGCGGGCACCATCGACGGCACCGACCCAACGCTGAGGGAACGCGTGACCGCCTTGAAGACGAGCCGGGACCGGGCCCTTGAGGCCCTCGATTATGCTAAGAAGTCCAGCACGGTCCCGATCGAGATCGATCCTGTCGCCATTGATCGCTTCACCCGCTTGATGCGAGAACAGCTTGTGTCAGGCGATGTCGCCGCCCGGAAGGCCTATCTGAGAGCTATCGTGGACGCGATCGTCGTGTCCGACACCACGATCCGCATCATCGGCTCAAACGACAACATCCGGGCTACCTTCGGTCCGAATGGCCAACCCGCGCCTGCGGTTCGTAAATCTGTTCAGGAATGGTGCCGCAAGAGGGATTCGAACCCCCGACCCCGTCATTACGAATGACGTGCTCTACCAGCTGAGCTATTGCGGCAAGCCATTGTAAAGACTTGCTTTTAGTCGTGCCGGCGGACCAGTTTTCGCTGACGATGACGCTGCGGCGTCAATCTCCGCAGAATCCGGACCGGCGCGCGGTTTCTAACCGTTCACGTCCCGTCGGTAAAGCCCCAGAGGCCCCTCGCCCATCTTTTCAGAAATTGCCTCGGTCGCATGACTGAGCACAGCGGCGAGCGGAACGATTGCCAGAATGGCAAGCACAAACAGGGCGGTATGTGCGGTAGGCTCACAATCCAAGCAGCAACCAATTCCACGGGCACAAAGATCAGAATCCGCAGCAGCGGCGTGTGCCGGATTTCACGGATGAGGAGCGTCATGGCCCTCACTGCAGCCGGCTCAGTTGCAAAGGCCTGCGCCAGCAGACCCGTCCGCACTCAGACTTGGTCGCGCTTGGACAATTGCCGGTCGAGGCGCAGGCGCTGCGCGCGCATTCGCTCTATTTCTTCATTCAGGGCATCGGTTTTTTCGGCGCGCGAGGTGTCTTTCAACTTTGCGTCGTTTTCTCGGAGTTTCTTCAGAGCTTTTTCGACGGATAGTTTCGGGGTGTCGGCCATCTGGATGTTTCCTCACTGAAGGGGAGATGGGCGCGGAAGTTGGCGCCGCCGCCCTGTCCGCTCTCTACTGAAACACGCCCGCCATGTACGGATATGATCGCGCGAACGATCGGCAACCGCCTCGCGCACATGGCCCGGAAGATGAGCTTCAATGTCGAGTGCAATTGCCGCCTCGACCAAACCTATCGGACGTCGTTGCAAGCCGCCGGCGTCTGACGCTTGATCTCAGTCTCTACCGCCGCACCCCCACACGATTGACGCCGCCATTCAAATTGCCTCCGGCATTGTGCCGGACAGCGGCGCGCGCCACCGGGCGAGGCCTGAGCACGACGCCAGCCCTCGCCACGCAGCCTTGCGGATAATTGACGTACTGGCAGTACACCACAGCCATCGCCGGTTCTGGGTGGAGGGTGATTCCCGCGAGACCAAGCAGGACGCTCCCGGCAATCCCCGCAACCGTTTTTGATCCAATTGAAGGACGCATGATTACCCTCCTCGCGCTTACGCATGACAAATCCACCTTCAGTGGACTGTTCAATGCAGCTTAGAGATCCAGGGACACACGACGTTGACCTGGATCAACGGGTACGAAGCGACGAAATCAGCGCTTAACCGACCCAGCGCGCGACGAAGCCGCGCCAGCCTCCGGCCTGTTTGGTCGCTGGGCCGTCGAATTCATCGCGGTCGGAGTCCTCATCGACGCCCGGATCGTCCGGCGCACGGACAATGGGGATCACCGGCGGAATCGGCGCAGCGGTTTTCCGCGTCATGTCCTGCCGGGCACGAAACACCGGCGGCGGTGCGGTGCTGACGGGCGCGGCGGACTCAGGCCGCATCTGTGCACCGCGCTCCTCTTCGGCGGCGACTGGGGCATCCCCGGGCTGCACCGGCGCGTCGGCTTCGGCGGACTCGGCACGCGGCGGCGCCAGCAAGGGTTCGCGCACTGGTTCGGGTTCGACGACGACGGCGTGCTCGGATGGCAACGCGGCCAGCGGCATCTGCCACTGAAACGCGTCGAGTTGTCCGGTGACCGGCGATACCGGCCGCCAGCGATCCGAAACATAACCGTCGGCTGTCCACACCGGATCGTGCAACGCCCGCACCGCGCGCAACGTCCACTCGCGGGCGCGGCCGCTGTCGCCGTGTTCGGTGCGCTCGATCTCCGCCATCAGCATGGCCACGCGCTGCGTCGGTGCGGCGACGAATGGCGCGAGCGCTTCGCGGGCGCGGCCGAATTCGCTGGCGTCGATGGCGGCACGTGCCAGCGCTACCGCGCTCTCCAGATGTCCCGGTGCTTTGGCCGCCAGCGCTTCGACGCGCGCCAGACGCTGCCGCGCTGAATCGCCCAGCTTCACATGCGCATAGACATCGGCAAGATCCGGATGCGGATTGACTGTCCAGGCAGCCTCGATGATACGCATCGCGCGCCGGACCTGATGCGCCTCGCTGAGCAGCTTGCCGGCGAGCGTCGCAGCCGGCACCAATGTCGGCGCGAGCCGGGCCGCTTCGAGCGCATTGTGCCGCGCGACATCGCGGTCGCTGCCTTCGAGTTCCAGCGCGCGGGCCGTCAACAGCACCGCGCGTTGCCGCTGATACGAGGCCTTGTCGAGCAGACCCGCGGCGAGATTGTTGTCGAGGATGGTCAGCGCGCCGGGCCAGTCCGCTTTGGCACAACGAAAACCCAGCACCGCATGCGATGCCCAGCTCGACGAGGGCGCCAGCTTCAACGCTTCTTCGGCGATTTCCACCGCGGCCACCGGATCGTCGGCGCGTTGGGCTTCGATGAACAAACCGCGCAGGCCGAGCAGCCGCGTGTCCTTGCGCTGCGCCATCGCACGAAACGCGCGCTGCGCGCCATCGCGATCGCCGTCCATTTGCGCCGACTGTGCGTGCAGCAACAGCGCCAGCGGATCTTCTGTCGCCAGACGCTTGGCGACGCCGGCATGCTTGCGCGCAGCGATGCTGTCGCCCTGGCCGATCGCCAACAGGCCTTGCGTCACGGCGCGGCGGCCCCGCGCCTGTCGCCGCTCGTGACGCGCCCGCCGCACCCGATGCGGCGCCCGCCAGATGCCGCGAACGAGCGACCAGGCAATGATCGCCGCAACCGAAACCAGCCCCACCAGCAAGACGAATACCGGCAGCGAGGTCTCGATTCGCCAGCCGCTCCACGTCAGCGCCACGTCGCCGCTCTGGTCGCCAACCCACGTCGCCACCAGCGCAGCGATGGCAATCAACAGCAGGAACAAAATGATCCGGAGCATTGCCATCCTACGGGGTTGACTTGCCGAGCGCCGCGGTGGCGTCGGATGCAAATTGACGAGAGGCCGCAAGCGCGGCGTCACGCGCGTCCGCCTGTTCGATCCACGGCTGCAACGGCGCACGGTCGGCAGCGGCGAGCGTATTCAGTTCGCGCTTGGCCGAGGCAACATCGTCGAGGCGCGCGAACGCCGCGGCGCGGCTCAGCACCGCATCGCGGCTCTCACCGGATTGCGGACCGACGCGGCGAATCCGAACCAGCCGCTCGGCGCCTGCCTTGAGCCGATCGACAATGCCCGCGCCTTCGTCAACCTTGACTTCGGTTGGCGCAAGACCCGCGATCAGCGTCAGCAATTGCTTGCACAACGCGTTGGCGCTCGGCACGCCCGCTGCGGCGAACCGATCGAGCGGCTTCAGGATTGCGGCATCGCCGGCCAGCGGCTTCGCTGCATTCAGTGCGGCGGTGTAGGATTCACCCTGCCGCACCAGTTGGTCGAGCATCGTCGCCGCGACGACCCGCCGCAACGGCTTGTCATCGGCCGCGGCCGCATTGCGTTGTGTCGCCGCCGACAACGCACGCGTCGTGCTCTCGATCTGATCGAGCCGCGCAGTGAGCGGCGACAGGTCCGGCGCAGGCGGCGACGACACAGCGCTCTCGCGCGGTGCGGATTTCAACTCATCGATGCTCGCGCTGGAGCGCGCGATCTGCTGCTGCAGGCCCGCTACATCCTTGCGCAACGCGCCGACCGCCTGCTCGACGGCATCGACGCGCGCGACCAACTTGGTGTCCACCGGCGCTACAGCGGGTTTTGATTCCGCAGCAGTCTTCGATTCAACTGCCGCGATACGCGCCGCCAGCGCATCGAGACCGGCGCGATCGATCTGCGGCGCGACCGGTGCGACCTGCGGCGGCGCGGGCCAGCCGAGCCATGACGCCGCGCCAATCGCGCCACCGCCAGCCAACGCGCCGACAACCGCAGCGACGATCGCGGCCGGCATCAAGGACGAACGCCGCGGAGGCTCGGATGCCGCCGTCGAAGGCGAATCCTCTCCGGCCGATCCGGCATCGGAAGCCGTCGAGGCATCAGGCTCGCGGGACACTTCGGTGGCTTCGAGATCGATGGTCGGAGGCGCGCGCTTGGGCCGACTGAAATCCGGAGGCGCTTCGGTCTGTTCCGGTTTGTCTTCGGCCATGAGCGAAGTTCCTCGATCCCGTTCTGTGCCTATCCGGCTCAGCTTCGCTTGTAGCGCATCGCGAACCAACTGCACGCGCCATTTTTCGCGGCACGTATCCCGATTTTACTAATTTTAACCTGCGCGCGACCGCAACGCACGGTCAAGCGCCTCGAACATGGCATTTTCATCCGGTACGCGCGCCACCGCAACCTGGGTGGCGCCGCCATCGCGGACGATCGCCGCTACAGCATCGGAAAAACAGCAATGCGGCAGCGCCAGCGCGGAGATTTCGATGCCGGCACCCCGCACCGCATCGAGAAAAGCGCGGGCGCTGCGCGCCGAGTAGTGCAGTACCGCTTCGATGCGACCAGCCACACAGGCGTCACGCACCTCCGGCGGCAGATCGGCCACCGTATTCATGCGATACACCGTGACAGTGGTGACGTTGAAGCCGAGTTCGCCGAGATCGGCACCCAATTCGCGCGCCCGATCGGCGGCGGCGAGATACAGCAGCCGACCCGCTTTCCTGATCCGCCTGGCGCGCGCCTGCGCGACGATCAGATCGCGCAGCGACGTCGCGTCGCCACCGGCCGCGGTGACATTGCCAAAGCCGCTGGCGCGTGCCGCCTGTGCCGTGCGCTCGCCGACCGCCAGCAGCGGCAGCCCAAGCAAATCGCGTTGCGCCGGACTTTCGTCGAGCGCACGCAGCGCATTGCTGCTGGTGACGATCACGGCCTCGAAACGTGCGTTCTCATCGAGATGAAACGCCACCGGCTCGAAACGCAGCATCGGCGCCAGCAGCACCTCGAAGCCTTTGGCACGCAATGCAGCCGCCGTGGCTGCACTGTCGGGATGTGGACGGGTGACGAGAATGGCCACGCGGCTAGTATCCCGAATCCGGAATTCGTTTCATTCATGCACCCGAGAACAGCGTGAAGAATCGTTCGCCGGCCCGCTCGCGCAATTCGCGCGCCGCATCGGTTCCCAATGCCGCCGCTTCGCTGCGCGGCCCTTCGCGAGTCGTCGCATATTCCTCGCGGCCATCCGGCGAAATGATCAGGCCGCTGAAATGAATCCGCTCGCCCTGCACACGGCAATGACCGCCGATCGGCGTCCGGCACGAGCCGTCGAGCAGCGCCAGAAAACTGCGTTCGGCAGTCAGCGCCACTTCGGCATCGGCATTGCCGATGCCCTTGACCAGCGCATTGGTGCGATCGTCGTCGCGGCGCGATTCGATGGCGATGGCACCCTGTCCCACCGCCGGCAGGAATTCATCGATCTCGAAGATGCGCGTCGCCTTGTCGGCGAGGCCAAGACGTTTCAACCCGGCCAGCGCCAGCAGCGTCGCATCGGCTTCGCCCGAGTCCAGCTTGCGCAGCCGCGTCTCGACGTTGCCGCGCATGACGCTGACCTTGAGATCGGGCCGCAGCCGCAACACCATCGCCTGACGCCGCAGCGACGCGGTGCCGACCGTGGCGCCGGCAGGCAGATCCTGCAGCGACGATGCCGTGCGGCTGATGAACGCATCGCGCGGATCTTCGCGCGGCAGGAACGCCGACAGCCAGGTGGCATCGGGCAGAAACGTCGGCACGTCCTTCGACGAATGCACCGCCAGATCGATGCTGCCGGCGAGCAGTGCCTCTTCGATTTCCTTGGTGAACAGGCCCTTGCCGCCAGCCTCCGACAGCGCGCGGTCCTGGATCGCATCGCCCGAGGTGCGGATCACCTTGATGGCAATGCGCTCCGCGTCGATGGCGTGGGCGCGCGCCAACCGGTTGCGCACCTCGTGCGCCTGCGCCAGCGCCAGCGGGCTGCCCCGCGTGCCGATGGTGACGACAACGTCGGCCTGACCTGAAGATTGCTCGCCGGAAGATTGCACCTGATAGCCTCACAATGCTACGGCTAGTGACGTCGATTTGGCATTTGCCGTATCCGCGAATGCGGCAGGCGATTGTCAGATCAGACTCCACGAGACGTCGGTATTTCCTGGAAGCAAAACGCTGGTTTGACGGCGAACGCAAGGGCTGACATTGGCTATCGAGACGCCGATTCTGGTTTTGGGCATTGAAACCACCTGCGACGAAACCGCCGCGGCCGTTGTCGAGCGCGGCAACGACGGCCATGGCCGCATTTTGTCCAATATCGTTCGCTCGCAGATCGCCGAACACGCGCCGTTCGGCGGTGTCGTTCCCGAGATTGCCGCGCGTGCCCATGTCGATATGCTCGACGGCATCGTCGCCACCGCCATGCAAGAGGCCGGCGTGACCTACGCGCAACTGTCCGGCGTCGCCGCGGCTGCCGGGCCGGGGCTGATCGGCGGCGTCATCGTCGGCCTGACCACGGCGAAGGCGATTGCGCTGGTGCACGACACGCCGCTGCTCGCGGTCAATCATCTCGAGGCGCATGCGCTGACGCCGCGCCTGACCGATGCGCTGGCGTTCCCCTATTGTCTGTTCCTCGCCTCCGGCGGCCACACCCAGATCGTCGCGGTGCTTGGCGTCGGCAACTATGTGCGGCTCGGCACCACCGTCGATGACGCGCTCGGCGAAGCCTTCGACAAGGTGGCGAAGATGCTGGGCCTGCCCTATCCCGGCGGCCCGCAGGTCGAACACGCAGCCAATGCCGGCGATGCCACGCGGTTTCATTTCCCACGCCCGATGCTCGGACGGCCCGATGCCAACTTCTCGCTGTCCGGCCTGAAGACGGCGGTACGCAACGAAGCCAGCCGCATGACGCCGCTGGAAGCGCAGGACATCAACGATCTCTGCGCCGGCTTTCAGGCTGCGGTGCTCGACTCCATCGCCAATCGCCTCGATGTCGGGCTGCAACTGTTCGCCGAACAGTTCGGTCCGCCGACCGCATTAGTCGCTGCCGGTGGCGTCGCCGCCAATCAGGCCATTCGCGGCGCGCTGCGCGATGTCGCGGCCCGGGCACGCACCGAACTGATCGTGCCGCCGCCGGCGCTCTGCACCGACAACGGCGCGATGATCGCATGGGCCGGCGCGGAACGACTCGCACTCGGCCTTACCGATGCGCTCGAGGCACCGCCGCGCGCGCGTTGGCGACTCGATGACAACGTCGAGGTGCCGGCGACGTTCGCCAATACCCGCGCGGGTTTCTAGGATGCCTCGCTATCAAACCGTCGCGGTGATCGGCGCCGGCGCCTGGGGCACGGCGCTGGCCAGCGCCGCCGCGCGCGCCGGACGCGACGTCGTGCTTTATGTACGTGATGCCGCCAAGGCGCAGACCATGCGCGCGACCCGCCAGAATACGCGACTGCCGGGCGCATCGATCGCCGCCGGAATCGACATCACCAGCGATCTTGCCCACGCCGCGCGCAGCGACATCGTGCTGCTGGTGACGCCGGCGCAGCGCTCGCGCGAAGGCGCAGCCGCGCTCGCGCCGCATCTTGCCGAGGGCACGCCGCTGGTCGCCTGCGCCAAGGGCATCGAGCACGGCACGCAAAAATTCATGACCGAAGTGATTGCCGAAGCCGCGCCGCGCGCCGCACCGGCCATTCTCTCCGGTCCCGGTTTCGCCGACGACGTGGCGCGCGGGCTGCCGACCGCGGTGACGCTGGCGGCACACGACGACACGCTGGCGCAGGCGCTGGTGCATGCGCTGGGTTCGGCAACGTTCCGGCCCTATCACACCACCGACATGCGCGGCGTCGAGATCGGCGGCGCGGCGAAGAACGTGTTCGCGATTGCCGCCGGCATCGTTGCCGGGCGCAAGCTCGGCGCGTCGGCGCTGGCGGCGCTGACCACGCGCGGCTTTGCCGAGTTGATGCGGCTCGGCCGCGCCTGTGGCGCGCGCAGCGACACCATCTCCGGCCTGTCGGGACTCGGCGATTTGATCCTGAGTTGCTCGAGTCCGCAATCGCGCAACTTCTCGCTCGGCGTCGCGCTGGGCCGCGGCGAAAAGCCCGGCGACACCTTGAGCGAAGGCGAATTCACCGCGCCGGTGCTGGCCGAACTCGCGCTCGCCAAGGGCGTCGATATGCCGCTCGCGCAAGCCGTCGCGGCGATTCTGGCGCGCGCGGTGACCATCGACGAAGCCATCGAGCAATTACTGACGCGACCGTTTCGCGCGGAGGGATGACACCTTTCGTCATGCCCGCGCTTGTCGCGGGCATCCACGTCTTGATATTGAGGATGGATAAAGACGTGGATGGCCGGAACAAGTCCGGCCATGACATAAGGAAGCGTGAGTATCATGAACTACTGGCTGGTGAAATCCGAGCCTTCGGTGTGGTCATGGGACCAGCAGGTGGCCAAGGGCGCCAAGGGCGAAGCATGGACCGGCGTGCGCAATCACAGCGCCAAGCTGTTCATGATGAAGATGAAGAAGGGCGACCGCGCCTTCTTCTATCATTCCAACGAAGGCAAGGAGATCGTCGGCATCGCCGAGATCATCAAGGAACACTATCCCGATCCGACCGACAAGACCGGCAAGTTCGTCTGCGTCGACATCAAGGCCGACAAGCCGCTCAAGACTCCGGTGAAGCTCGACGATGTGAAGAAGGACAAGCGCCTCGCCGGAATGGCGCTGATCAAGCTGTCGCGGCTGTCGGTGCAGCCGGTGACTGCCGATGAGTGGAAGATCGTCTGCAAGATGGGCGGGATTTAGAGCCCACACATCACCACGTCAGTGCGCTACAATCCCGCCGTCGCCACCACCTGAATCAGCAACTGCTCGCGCTTGGCCTGCGAGCGATAGCCTTTCATCGTCGCGGCGAAGCGTTCGAGAATGCCGTCCTCGAACGCGGTGACGATGGTGTCGTGAACGTAGCTCTTGCGGCAGATCGTCGGCGTGTTGGACAGTTCGTCGGCGGCGGCGCGCACGGCGTCGAGCACCTGCTTGCGGCGGCCGCGCGCGCTCGCGGCCGGTGACAATCGCGACAGCGATTCCAGCACCACGGCCGACGCCATCAGCGTGCGGAAATCCTTCAGCGAAATCTTGATGCCGGACATCTCGCGCAGGAACGCGTTGACCTGCGCGGTGCTGACGAGGCGCGTCGTGCCGCCTTCGTCCTTATACTGGAACATCCGCTTGCCGGGTACGCCGCGCAGGATGCTCATGGCGCGCACGAGCTTGGCGGCGTCGCATTCCTTGCGCACCGCCTTGCCGCCCTTGGCGCGGAACGTCAGCACGATGCAATCGTCCTCGATCGTCACGTTCGACTTCAACAATGTCGTCGCGCCGCGCGTGCCGTTGAGCCGCGCATAGGATTCGTTGCCGGGGCGGATCGCGGTGCGCGCCACCAGTTCGATCACCGCCGCCAGCGCGAATTCGCGGGTCGGCTGGTCGCCGGACAGATGCTGCGACACGGCGCGGCGAATTTTCGGCAGCGCGCCGACCAGCGTCGCCAGCCGGTGCGCCTTGCGCCGCTCGCGCACTTTTTCCCAATCGGCGTGATAGCGGTATTGCAGCCGCCCCGCGGCATCGCGTCCCACCGCCTGCAGATGGAAGGTCGGGTCGGCGGCGTAGCGCACCTCGGCATAGGCCGGCGGCACCGCCATCGCGTTCAGCCGCCGAATGGTGCCGGCGTGGCGGATGCGGGTGCCGTTGGCGCGAATGAACGAGTAGGATTTGCCGCGCTTGATGCGGCGGATTGTCAGGGCGTCCTGGGTGCCGAGCGTCAGGCCCAGTTCGCTGGCCAACCGCTCGACGGATACGCGGGCACCGTGCCGGTCGCTCACCCGTCCGGGAGCCGGGGCGAACCGGGCAGGCTGCGGCGCCGACCTTCGCGCCGGCCCGCCACTATCCCGCAGAATCTCAAAATTCTGTAGATCTGTCATAATCTTAGGTGCCTCTGCGGCTCCTTACGCAAACACAAAATGTCGGGACCCCGGTATTTGTTCCCGGCAAAGCGGGTCCACACCGGCCTCGACCGGGCGATTTAGGCGTCCACGGCCGCCTGTACCAGCCCGACGAATCGTCGGATCGGTCTCCCAGTACCGTTTTCGCGGGGAAGTGATGTCGCAGCCGAAGCCAGTCGCGGTCTTACGGCCCATCGCGCCGATCGCGCCGTCCTGGCCGCCGCCGCGACCGATGCGTCCGGCTTCCGGGGCGCCGGGGAAGCAATCCAGTTGACCTCGGATCGCAATACCACTGCGAATGCACCCAAAAGTCCTATGCCTTTCGGCTTGTAGCCATCTGTTGCCCGGACGCATAATCGGTACAACAGCGAACATCGGAATGCTGCCAGCGCCGGGCCATGAAGCCGGCAATGGCGGCGCAGCGTGGAGGAAATGATGTCCGATAAGGTTTACGACGTACCCGCGGAATGGGCGAAACGCGCTTATATCGACGAAGCGAAGTACCGCGAGATGTACGATCGATCGGTCAAGGATCCCGATGGCTTCTGGATGGAGCAAACCAAGGGGCTCGACTGGATCAAACCGCCGACCAGGGCCGGCAACTGGTCGTTCGAGCCGGGCAACATTTCGATCAAGTGGTTCGAGGACGGCATCCTCAACGCGGCCTACAACTGTATCGACCGCCATCTCGCCACGCGCGGCGATCAGGTCGCGATCATCTTCGAGGGCGACGATCCCGGCGTCGACAAGAAGATCACCTACAAGCAATTGCATGCGGAAGTCTGCAAGTTCGCCAACGTGCTGAAGGCGAAGGGCGTCAAGAAGGGCGACCGCGTCACCATCTACATGCCGATGATTCTCGAAGCGGCCTACGCCATCCTCGCTTGCGCGCGCATCGGCGCGCCTCATTCGGTGGTGTTCGGCGGCTTCTCGCCGGATTCGCTGGCGGGCCGCATCAAGGACGCGACCTCATCGATCGTCATCACCGCCGACGAAGGCCTGCGCGGCAGCAAGAAGGTGCCGCTCAAGGACAACGCCGACGCGGCCGCCGACAAGGCCGGCGGCGTCAAGACCATGATCGTGGTGCGGCACACCGGCGGCAAGGTCAACATGCAGGCCGGCCGTGACGTCTATTACGACGAAGCTGTGAAATCGGTCAGCACCGATTGCCCATGCGAGCCGATGAACGCCGAAGATCCGCTGTTCCTGCTCTACACCTCGGGCTCGACCGGCCAGCCGAAGGGCGTGCTGCACACCACCGGGGGCTATCTGCTGCACGTCTCGCTGACGCACAAGTACACCTTCGATTATCACGACGGCGACATCTACTGGTGCACCGCCGATATCGGCTGGGTCACCGGCCACAGCTACATTCTCTACGGGCCGCTGGCCAACGGCGCGACCACGCTGATGTTCGAGGGCATTCCGACCTATCCGGACATTTCGCGGTTCTGGAACGTCATCGACAAGCACAAGGTCAACATCTTCTACACCGCGCCGACCGCCATCCGCGCGCTGATGCAGGCCGGCGACGCGCCTGTGAAGAAGACCTCGCGGCAATCGCTGCGGCTGCTCGGCTCGGTCGGCGAACCGATCAATCCGGAAGCATGGGAATGGTATCATCGCGTCGTCGGCGACGACCGCTGCCCGATCATCGACACCTGGTGGCAGACCGAAACCGGCGGCACCCTGATCGCGCCGCTGCCGGGTGCCACCAAGCTGAAGCCGGGCTCGGCGACCAAGCCGTTCTTCGGCGTGGTGCCGGCCATCGTCGATGCCGACGGCAACGTGCTGGAAGGCGAATGCCAGGGCAACCTGTGCATCGCGCGTTCATGGCCCGGCCAGTTGCGCACGGTGTACGGCGATCACGCCCGCTTCGAGCAGACCTACTTCTCGACCTATAAGGGCAAGTACTTCTCCGGCGATGGCTGCCGTCGCGACGCCGACGGTTACTACTGGATCACCGGCCGCGTCGATGACGTCATCAACGTCTCCGGTCACCGCATGGGCACCGCCGAGGTCGAAAGTTCGCTGGTGGCGCATGACGCGGTGTCGGAAGCCGCCGTGGTCGGCTACCCGCACGACATCAAGGGTCAGGGCATCTACGCCTACGTGACGCTGATGGCCGGCGTCGAGCCGACCGAACAGTTGCGCAAGGATCTGGTGGCGTGGGTGCGCAAGGACATCGGACCGATCGCGTCGCCCGATCTGATCCAGTTCGCGCCCGGCCTTCCGAAGACCCGCTCCGGCAAGATCATGCGCCGCATCCTGCGCAAGATCGCGGAGGACGAACCCTCGAGCCTGGGCGACACCACGACGCTCGCCGATCCGACCGTGGTCGACGATCTCGTCACCAACCGCCAGAACAAGAAGAAGGCGCCGGCGTAGGCCTGCGGCATCGCTGCTGTTACCAAGGCCCGGTTCGGCAACCACCGAATCGGGCCTTTGCTTTTCGGCGAACGATATCCCTCCACGATCGCATCTCCCCTCACGCAAATGTCAGGGGCACCCGCCTCAGACATTTGTGTTTTCGGCTGAGTGTTGTTTCCCGGGCATTTACTTTGTTGCGAACATTTTCTTTTGATCGGCCCGCGCGACGCAAGGTGCGCGGCGGCGGCAACCGTTTGGTGAAGGCCGTCGATCAAGATCGTGCGAGAAATGACCGGCCGACGAGGGCGTGCAGGCGCCGCCGGCCGATGAAGCGGAGTCGTCGATGTCGTTGAAAATTGCGGTGGCGCTGGCTGCCACCATGGGCGCGGTTGCTTTGACCGCATCGCCGGCGTTGGCACGGCCGGATGTCGTGGCCTATCGCGGCGAATATTCGCCCGGCACCATCGTCGTCAAAACCAGTGAGCGGCGGCTCTATCTGGTGCTCGATGGAGAGCGCGCGGTGCGCTATCCGGTCGGCGTCGGCAAAGCCGGCAAGCGCTGGGCCGGCGAGACGCGCATCAGCGGCAAGTATCAGCACCCGGCCTGGTCGCCGCCCGCCGACGTCAAGCGCGACAATCCCAGCATTCCCGACGTCATCCCCGGCGGCTCGCCCGCCAATCCGATGGGCGTGGCGGCGATGACGCTGGAAGGCGGCGAATACGCCATCCACGGCACCAACCGGCCGAACTCGGTCGGCGGCTTCGTCTCCTATGGCTGCGTGCGAATGTTTAATGACGACATCACCGACCTCTACCAGCGCGTCTCGGTCGGCACCCACGTCGTCGTGACACGATAACCGCCACCGGTCATCGCGAGGCGCGGTCGCACCAGCCGCTGCGATGGCCGCCGCCATAACGCCGGGCATGTCCGGCGGCCAGCATCGCTTCCGAGACGTTCGGCGTCTTGCGCGTGGCAACATCGGCCACCACCCGGCCATTGTATTTGTCGGGGCCGATATTGAAGATGGTGACGCTGCCTTCGGCCAGGAGTTCGCGCAAAGCCCCGCTCGCCGCCTGCGCCATGCGAAATTCCTCCGCGCAGGCCGCCTTCAGCTCCGGCGCATCGATGCCGCGCAGCCGCACCCGCGTCGTCTTGTCGAGACCCGGCCACAGATGCACGCGCGCCTCGAACGTATCGCCATCGATGGTCCGCAGCACTTCGGCCGGATGCCGCGCATCGAGCTGACCCGGTCGCGACCACAGCACACTGGCGTCGTCGTCCGGCGCGGAGGCCTGCGAACGCGACACCGGCGTGGACACCGTTCCACGCTCGTGCCACTGCCGGACCGCGGGCAACATCGAGCCCGCGGCGACACCCAGCACGAAAATCCACGGCAGGACTGCCGCCATGCCGCTGCGCCGAAAGCCGCCCGATGCAGGATATATTCTGCGTATTGGGTACATATTCCTACGCTAAACTGAGTCCATCAAACTGACAACCACAATCTATGGTTGCATTCAGCCAATAGCCTCAGCATGAGCGCGGATATCTTAAAAATCCGAGGCGATGCCTTTGTTCTCCCAATCGCCGAAGCGGGTCGGGTCGAGCCCCTTCGGACCCTGGTACTCCTTGGCAAGTGGTTGCGCGTTGGCCAACGCGACGGCACGCCGCGCCTCCGCCTCGGCGAGCGCGCGCTGGGCCGCGGGCGTCAAAGGTTTGCGCGGAGTTTCGGTTTCAGCAGTCCGCACCGGATCGTCATGCATCGCTATCTCTCCCGTTGCGTTATGACTTGCACGGTCGCGATCGCGGTTCGCACGATCCGATCCGTGCTGCACGTTCACACCACACTCAGTTTTCGATCGAAGATATTATACGCCGGATTCTTACATTTGGCATATTCACGTGTCACACAATAATTTGTCACCACGAAGGTGCGTGCGCGCAGCGCCGCGCCATCGCCCGCCATTTGCATCGATGTTTCCAGTTCATGCCAGCTTCAAGATTTGCTCCGCCCGCCGAGGTGCCCGGATTAGCAGCGCGTCGTATCGCTGCGGACATTCTTGACGGCGTGCTGCACAAGCATCGCACACTCGACGATCAACTCGACGGTGCGGCGGCGCATCCCGGCCTCAAAGCGCTGGCCGATCGTGATCGCGCGTTGATGCGCCGCCTGGTCGCGACCATCCTGCGCCGGCTCGGCACGCTCGGCCATGTGCTGTCACGCCTGCTCGATCGCGGCATTCCCACCGACGCACCGCGCGCGCAGAGCGCGCTGTTGATCGGCGCCGCGCAGATTCTCTGGATGGAAGTGCCAGATCACGCCGCCGTCGATCTCTCGGTGCGGCTGGTGCAAAGCGACCGTCGCGCCGCGAAATACGCCGGTCTCGTCAACGCCGTGCTGCGCCGCTGCGCGCGCGAAGGCCAGCCGCTGATCGATGAAATCGAATCGCGCGCGCTCGACGTGCCGCCATGGCTGCTCGCACGCTGGATTGCGCATTACGGCGAAGCCAATGCCAACGCCATCGCCGCCGCCATCGGTCACGAGCCGCCGCTCGATCTGACGGTGAAGTCGGATGCAGCACATTGGGCGACGCGGTTGCATGGCGAAGCATTGCCGACCGGCACCGTCCGCACCTTGTTGCAAGGTTCGGTGACGATGCTGCCCGGTTTCAACGAAGGCCAATGGTGGGTGCAGGACGCCGCCGCGGCATTGCCGGTGCGGCTGTTCGGCGACATCGAAGGCCGCCGCATCGCCGATCTGTGCGCCGCGCCGGGCGGCAAGACCGCGCAATTGATTCACAATGGCGCCCACGTCACCGCGCTCGACCGTTCGCCCAACCGCGTCGCCCGTTTGCGCGACAATCTGGCGCGACTGAGGCTCGAGGCACAGACCTTGGTGGCCGACGCCGCAGAATGGGATGGCGAAGGCGAGCTGTTCGATGGCGTGCTGATCGACGCGCCCTGCACCGCGACCGGCACCATTCGCCGCCATCCGGACGTGGCGTGGCTGAAGCAGCAAAGCGATATCGATGCATTGACGGCGTTGCAGCGGCGCCTGCTGCGGCGCGCGGTCAGCCTGCTCAAGCCGGGCGGCACGCTGGTCTATTGCACCTGTTCGCTGGAACCCGAAGAAGGCGAGCAGGCGATTGCCGAATTGCTCGCCGGCGATTCGGGTGTGCGGCGCGCGCCGGTCGCACCAACGGAAGTCGCGGGCCTCAGCGAACTGATCAGTGCCGACGGCGATCTGCGCACGCTGCCTTGCCATCTGCCGCACCCCAGCGATCCGCGGCTTGGCGGCCTCGACGGCTTTTACGCGGCACGGCTGGTGAAAGCCTAGCACTTACAGGTATTTGCTTGGGATGAGCAGTTTCCGGATGGTGCGCTGGCGGCATTTCCGGATTAAGAAGGATTCGCAGCTAAATTTCATCAAGCTGAAATTGATTCAGGGAACCCGCCGCGCGTGTCCGCCGCCCACCGCCGACGCCTTTCGACGCTGATTCTCGGCCGCTTCGCCCGGTCGGCGATGTCGCGCGCCAGCGGCGGTTCGGCGGCGCTGGCACGACTATGGCCCGGCCGGACCGATCGCCTGATCATCGCCCCACACGACCTGCGCACCGCCGATGCCACGCGCGCCGCCGAGATCTATGCCGGGCGATTCGTATTCGCCGGCAAGATCGTCACCTGTCACAGCCGGTCGATCTTCGAACTCGAACCGCCGTCGGAAGATTGGGAAGCCGCGCTGCTGGGATTCGGCTGGCTGCGCCACTTGCGCGCCGCCGATACCGCGATCACCCGCGCCAATGCGCGCTCGCTGATCGACGACTGGCTCTCCGGCCCCAGTCGCAAGCGCGCGGTCGGCCGCCGCGCCGACGTGCAGGCGCGCCGCATCATCTCGCTGTTGTCGCAAGCCCCGCTGGTGCTCAACGATACGGACAGCAAATTCTATCGCCGCTATCTGCGCGGATTGAGCCGCGAGATCCGCCAGTTGCGGCTCGCCGCGCTGGATATTGCCGACGGCGTCCCGCGGCTGCAGGTGCTGATCGCGCTATGCTACGCGTCGCTGTGTCTCGCCAATCAGGCGGGACAGATTCGCAACGCGACGCGCAAACTCTCCGACGAACTGCAACGGCAGATCCTGCCCGATGGCGGTCACGTCTCGCGCAATCCCGGTGCGCTGATCGAATTGCTGATCGATCTCCTGCCGCTGCGGCAGACCTTCACCGCGCGCAACATTCCGCCGCCCGCCGCGCTGCTCAACGCCATCGACCGCATGATGCCGATGTTGCGATTCTTTCGCCATGGCGACGGCAATTTCGCGCTGTTCAACGGCATGAGCGGCACGCCGTCGGACCTGTTGGCGACCTTGCTCGCCTATGACGATACCCGTGGCAGCCCGATGGCCACGATGCCGCACTCCGGTTACGAACGCCTCGATGCCGGGGCGATGACAGTGATCGCCGATTGCGGCCCGCCGCCGCCCGCCAATGTCAGCAGCGAAGCGCATGCCGGCTGCCTCGCCTTCGAATTGTCGTCCGGACAAAATCGCATCGTCATCAATTGCGGCATGCCGGCCACCGGCCGCGATAGCTGGCGCGTCTTCGCACGCAGCACGCCGGCGCATTCGACCATGACCTATCACGACACCTCGTCGTGCCAGTTCGTCGAACGCTCGGCGATGAAGCGACTGCTGCGCGGCGCACCGATCGTCGGCGGCCCCAGCGAGGTCGAAAGCTATCGTGAAACGACCTCGGGCGGCACGGTGCTCACCGCATCGCACGACGGCTACCTGCATCGCTTCGGCGTCATGCATCGCCGCGTGCTGATGGTCGCCGACGACGGCCTGCGGCTCGATGGCGAGGACACCGTGGCGCCGCCTCAAGGCGCGCGGATTCGCGGAGCCAGTGCCGACTTCGCGTTACGTTTCCATCTGCATCCCTCGATCAAGGCCAGCCGGCTCAGCGACGCGCGCAGCGTCATGCTGGTGCTGCCCAATCGCGAGGTGTGGACGTTCGAAGCCGCCGACGACAAGGTCGACCTGGAAGACAGCGTATTTCTGGCCGGCAATGACGGCGCCCGCCGCACGGCCCAGATCGTCATCCGGCAGAACGCCCAGCAGGCCGCCAGTATCCGCTGGAGCTTCCTGCGCTCGACCGCCTCGCCTTCGGCGACATCGGCGCGGCGCGCCGCCCGCCACGAGCCGGAATTGCCGCTCTGAACGCCCGACGGGCCGCCGGCCCACCTGCTGGACAATGACTCGGCCCGCGATAGTCAGGTTTTTCGGCCAAATTCCGCGCCCCGGCGACCACAACCGGTTCCGTCGCCGGGCAAACCGTGCTACCCGGCTGCCTTAACGTCAGGACGCTTTTCCGCGCCGAACCGCGAGCCGTTTTGCTGGAAAATGCGTCGCTTTCCAGGAACCTACATTCATGTCCGATACTCCGCGCCGCGTCACCCGCGCCCTGCTTTCCGTTTCCGATAAAACCGGCCTGATCGAATTCGCCAAGGCGCTCGCCGGCCACGGCATTGAGCTGGTGTCGACCGGCGGCACAGCGAAGGCCATCGCCGCGGCGGGTCTCAAAGTCTCCGACGTCTCCGACCTCACCGGCTTCCCGGAAATGATGGATGGCCGCGTCAAGACGTTGCATCCCAAGGTGCATGGCGGCCTGCTGGCGATCCGCGCCAACGCCGAGCACGCCAAGGCGATGAAGGATCACGGCATCGCGCCGATCGATCTTCTGGTGGTCAATCTCTATCCGTTCGAAGCCACCGTCGACAAAGGCGCAGCCTACGACGACTGCATCGAGAACATCGACATCGGCGGCCCTGCGATGATCCGCGCCGCGGCGAAGAACCACGACGACGTCGCTGTCGTCGTCGAAGCGCAAGATTATCAGGCGGTGCTCGACGAACTCGCCGCCAACAAGGGCGCGACCACACTCGCGCTGCGCAAGCGGCTTGCCGCGAAAGCCTATGCCCGGACTGCCGCCTATGACGCGGCGATCTCCAACTGGTTCGCGCTGCAACTCAAAACCGATGCGCCGGACTATCGCGCCTTCGGCGGCCGCCTCGTGCAGTCGCTGCGCTACGGCGAGAACCCACACCAGCACGCAGCGTTCTATCGCACGCCCGATCAGCGCTTCGGCGTCGCCACCGCGCGACAGGTGCAGGGCAAGGAACTGTCCTACAACAACATCAACGACACCGACGCCGCCTACGAATGCGTCGCCGAGTTCGATGCCAAGCGCACTGCCGCCGTCGCCATCATCAAGCACGCCAATCCGTGCGGCGTTGCCGAGGGCTCCGATCTCGTCAGCGCCTATCGCAAGGCGCTGACCTGCGATTCGACGTCGGCGTTCGGCGGCATCGTCGCGCTCAACCGCACGCTCGATGCCGACGCCGCTCGCGCCATCACCGAAATCTTCACCGAAGTGATCATCGCACCGGACGCCACCGACGAAGCTATCGCCATCGTCGCCGCGAAGAAGAACCTGCGGCTGCTGCTGGCCGGCGGCCTGCCCGATCCGCGTGCGCTCGGCCTCACCGCCAAGACCGTTGCCGGCGGCCTTCTCGTACAGAGCCGCGACAATGCCGTGGTCGACGACATGACGCTGAAGGTCGTGACCAAGCGCGCCCCGAGCGAAGCGGAGTTGCGCGACCTGCGCTTTGCTTTCCGCGTTGCCAAGCACGTCAAGTCGAACACCATCATCTACGCCAAGGATCTCGCCACCGTCGGTATCGGCGCCGGGCAGATGAGCCGTGTCGATTCGGCGCGCATCGCCGCGCGCAAGGCGGAAGATGCCGCGCGCGAACTCAAGCTCGCGGTGCCGATGACCAAGGGCTCGGTCGTCGCGTCCGACGCGTTCTTCCCATTCGCCGACGGCATGCTGGCCTGCATCGAGGCCGGTGCGACGGCGGTGATTCAGCCCGGCGGTTCGGTGCGCGACGACGAAGTCATCAAGGCGGCCGACGAGCACGGCATTGCCATGGTGCTCACCGGCACGCGACATTTCCGGCACTAGTGCTCTCTCCCCTGCAAGGGGGAGGGCCGGGGTGGGGGGTCTGACCAGTGATCCTCACCCGACCGCGTTCGCTGCGCGACGTCGGTCGACCTCTCCCTTACAGGGAGAGGTGAAGAAGGCTTAGTTTTTCACCCGCGACAGCAGCGCGAGGCCTGCGACGAAGAACACCACCAGCACCGCCATGCCGGCTTTCTGGCTGGCGGTGACGGCGGTGACGATGCCGATCAACAGCGGGCCGATGAACGACGTCACTTTTCCGGTCAAGGCGAACAGCCCGAAGTACTGCGTGATGCGATCTTTCGGCGCCATGCGGATCAACAGCGTGCGCGACGCCGCCTGCAGCGGTCCGCCCATCATGCCGATCACCCCGCCGAGCACGAGATAGGCTTTTTCGGCGGGCGCCGCGAACAAGCCACCGCCCGGCTGCGGCGGCGTCACCGGAACGAACAGAATCGAATCGCGATCGACCAGCAGGATGGCGATGATCGACAACAGCAGCGACGTCAGGGCGATGGCAATCACCCGCTTCGGCCCAAGCCGGTCGTCCAGCTTGCCGCCGAGCCAGGCGCCGAAGGTGCCGGCGAGCGCCAGCAGAATGCCGAACGTGCCGATCTGGATCGTGCGCCAGCCAAAGGTACCGGCCGCATAGATGCCGCCGAACGCAAACAGCGAGACGAGGCCATCCGTATAGACCATGTTGGCGAGCAGGAACGACGCCAGCGATTTACGCTTGGGCAGTTCGCCGAGCGTCTGGCGCAATTCGCGCAGGCCTTCGCGCAACGCCTGGCGCACCGGGCGCTTGGATGGAAAGTCCGGCGTCAGCAGGAACATCGGCAGCACGAAGACGATGAACCACAGCGCGGTCAGCGGCCCGGTGATGCGGTCGCCGGCATGGGCGGCGGCATCGAGCCCGAACAGCGGTGTGATACCGAGCATGGTGCGGCCAGTATCCGGATTGGCCGCGAGAAATCCGAGCACGAGGATCAGGCTGAGAATGCCGCCGATATAGCCGGTGGCCCAGCCGGTGCCGGAGAGCCGGCCGATTTTTTCCGGCGGCACCAGCGAGGGCATCATGGCGTTGTTGAACACGGTCGCGAACTCGACGCCGACGGTCGCGATGCCGTAGGCGATCAGCAGCGGCACGATGATGCTGGGATCGCCCGGCTTGCCGATCCACATCAGGCTGGAACCGATCACCAGCAGCGCGCCGAAGCCCGCGATCCACGGCTTGCGCCGGCCGCTGGCGTCGGCGATCGCGCCCAGTACCGGCGACATCATTGCGATCAGCAGACCGGCGCCGGCCGTGGCGAAGCCCCACAGCGACTGTCCCTGGTCCGGTGTCGCCGCTACGAAGGTGGCGAAATACGGCGCGAACACGAAGGTCGTGATCAGCGTGAAATAAGGCTGCGCGGCCCAGTCGAAGAAAATCCAGGCCACCACGGCAGAACGCGGCGGGTAAGCGGATTGCTGACCTGCCTTGTCGACTTCAGATGCCACAGCAACCGACATGCGGAACCACCTCACGAATCCCTGAGGTCTTTTGCCTACCGCACGGAACCCAATATAGCATTAAGAACCCAGGAGCCGGACGCGTCACCACCTGAACGCGTCAATTCGATCTGACACAACCCATCGTGGCCTTTGCCGGAGCATGAGCAATGCGATTTGACATCTCGCGGCGATGGCGGTGGGCAGCGCTGATGCTGCTGGCGATCCTGATTGGCCCCGCACAGGCGCAGGATGCGCGCAGCGGCAGCTTCACGCCACCGACCGCCGATACACAGCATCCCGTGCTCGCCAGCCACGGCATGATGGTGGCACAGGAAAAGCTGGCGGCGCAGATCGGCCGCGACGTTTTGGCGCGCGGCGGCAATGCGGTGGATGCGGCAGTGGCCACCGGCTTCGCCATGGCGGTGAGCTATCCGCGCGCCGGCAACATCGGCGGCGGCGGCTTCATGGTGATTCACCTCGCCGACGGCAACAAGGACATCGCCATCGATTATCGCGAAACCGCCCCGGCAGCGGCGACGCGCGACATGTTTCTCGGCGCCGACGGCAAGCCGGACACGGCGAAATCGCGCGACTCCGCACTCGGCATCGGCGTGCCCGGCACCGTGGCCGGCTTGACGCTGGCGCTGGAACGCTTCGGCTCCGGCAAGTTCACCCTCGCCCAATTGCTGCAACCGGCCATTGCCATGGCGCGCGACGGTATTGCAGTCACCGACGATATCGCCGACACGCTGCCCGGCTGGCACAGGCGGCTGGCGCGCTGGCCGACGGCAGCGGCTATCTTCTCGCGCGCCGACGGGACGCCATTGCGCGAAGGCGACACGCTACGCCAGCCCGATCTGGCGACAACGCTCGAGGCCGTCGCGGCGCAGGGGTCGCGCGGCTTCTATCAGGGACCGGTTGCCGACAGACTGGTCGACGGCATCCGCGCCGCCGGCGGCATCATGACCCGCGACGATCTGCAAAACTATCAGGCGGTGTTGCGCGAGCCGATGCGCGGCAACTATCGCGGCTACGACATCGTGTCGATGCCGCTGCCGTCGTCGGGCGGCGTCGTGCTGCTGGAAACGCTGAACATCCTCGAAGGCTTTCCGATGCACGACCTGCAACAGGGCTCGGCCGATTCGCTGCATCTGCTGATCGAGGCGATGAAGCGCGCCTATGCCGACCGTGCGCGGTTCCTCGGCGATCCCGCTTTCGTCGACGCACCGGTAACGCGGCTGACCTCGAAAGACTACGCCACCAGGCAGCGCGCCAGCATCGACCCGGCGCGCGCGACGCCGTGGAGCGACATGCTGCCGCTCAAGCAACCGCGCGAAGGCAGCAACACCACACACTTCTCAGTTGTCGACAGCGCCGGCAACGCGGTGAGCAACACCTACACGCTGAATTTCAGCTACGGCGTCGGCCTCGTCCCTGCTGGCACAGGCGTGCTGCTCAACAACGAACTCGACGATTTCACCGCCGCGCCGGGCGCATCGAACGCCTATGGTCTTGTCGGTTTCGAAGCCAATCTGCCGGGGCCGGGCAAACGGCCGCTGTCGTCGATGTCGCCGACCATCGTGCTGAAGGACGGCAAGGTCGTGCTGGTGACCGGGTCGCCCGGCGGCAGCCGCATCATCTCCACCGTGCTGCAGGTGATCGTCAACGTGCTCGACTATCGCATGAATGTCGCTGCTGCAGTCGGCGCGCCGCGCCTGCATCATCAATGGCTACCGGATGAAGTTCGCATCGAGCACGGCTTCAGCGACGCGGTGCTCGCCGGGTTGCAGGCCAAGGGCCACCGCGTCAGGGAGCCGATGGGACAGACCTCGGCCAATTCCATCGCGCTGACCGGCAACGGCTGGCAGGGCGGCGCCGATCCGCGCACGCGCGGCGCAACTGCGGCGGGCTATTAGCGCCGCACGCGCAGCGAGCCTTCCTGCACCACCGAAGCCACCAGCGTGCCATCGGGCCGGAAGATCTGGCCGCGGGTCAGGCCGCGACCGTCCTGCGCGCTCGGAGAATCCTGCGCGTAGAGCAGCCATTCGTCGGCGCGGAACGGCCGATGAAACCACATCGCATGATCGAGACTCGCCGGCATCATGCCCTTCTCGAACAGCGTGCGGCCGTAGCGCGCCATCGCCGCATCCAGCAGCGAGAAGTCCGAAGCATAGGCGAGCGCGCACATATGCAGCGCCGGATCGTCCGGCAGCTTGGCGGCAGTGCGAATCCAGATATGGATGCGGCCATCCTCGATCTTCTGGCCGAAGTAACGGCCAAGCTCGACCGGCCGCAATTCGATCGGGCGATCCGACTCATAATAGCGCCGGATGAATTCCGGCATCTCGCGGAACATCGGCTGCTTGGCGACTTCCTCGGCAGTGAGTTTGTCCGGCGTCGGCACGTCCGGCATTTTGTCTTGATGATTGAACGCGCCCTGCTCTTCGGCATGGAACGACACCATCATCGAGAAGATGGCGTGGCCGTGCTGGATGGCGGTGACGCGGCGCGTCGCATAGCTCTTGCCGTCGCGCAGCCGTTCGACCTCGTAGATAATCGGAATCTGCGGATCGCCGGGCAGAATGAAATAGCAATGCAGCGAATGCGGCTTGCGGCCCTCGACGGTCCGGCACGCTGCCACCATCGCCTGCCCGATCACCTGACCGCCGAACACCCGCTGCCAGCTGGTTTTCGGGCTGGTGCCCCGGAACATGTTCACCTCGATCGGCTCAAGGTCGAGGATGGCGAGCAGATCGATCAGGCTTTTGGACATGGAATTCCCGTGGTTTGGTCACATGCGGGCTTCAATCTATCCGTCATTGCGAGCGAAGCGAAGCAATCCAGTCTTCTGGCACGGAAGCCCTGGATTGCTTCGTCGCTTCGCCCCTCGCAATGACGATGGAAAGCTACTCGATTAGAGCGTTGGGAAACCTGTTTCGCTCAGCTATAACCCGCTGGCAAGTCCAGTTGTGAGAAGAGTCGAAAGCCATGGCGGCACAACGAAGCATCGTCATCTGCGGTGGGGCATTCGCCGGATTGGCGCTGGCACTGGCGCTGCGCCAGGGGCTCGGCCCCGACGTCCCGGTCATCGTTGCCGATCCGGCGCTGGCGTCGCGGCCCAGCCGCGATCCGCGCGCGACCGCCATCGTCGCCGCCTGCCGCCGGTTGTTCGAAGCCATCGGCGTGTGGGAAGTCGTCGGCCCCGACGCGCAACCGATCCTCGATATGGTGGTGACCGATTCCAAGCTCGAAGATGCCACGCGTCCGGTGTTCCTCACCTTCGCCGGCAATGTCGAGCCGGGCGAACCCTTCGCGCACATGGTCGAGAACCGCCTGCTGATCGACGCGCTGGTGCAGCACGCGGAGGCCGCCGGCGTGACGCTGCGCGCCACCGCTGTCACCACCTATGATGCGCAGCCCGAACACATTGCGGTGACGCTCGCCGACGGCAGTACCATCGAGGCCAGCCTGCTGGTGGCCGCCGACGGCGCGCGTTCGAAACTGCGCGAGCGCGCGGGCATTGCCACCCACGGCTGGGATTACGACCAGTCCGGCATCGTCGTCACCGTCGGCCATGAGCGCGATCACCAGGGCCGCGCCGAAGAACATTTCCTGCCCGCAGGGCCGTTTGCCATTTTGCCGCTGAAGGGCAAACGCTCGTCGCTGGTGTGGAGCGAATCCCGCCGCGAGGCAGCGCGCATCGTCGCGCTGCCCGACGACGAATTTCATGCCGAACTTGAGAAGCGTTTCGGCCTGCACCTCGGCGAGGTCAAGGCGCTCGACAGACCGCGCGCGTTTCCGCTGGGCTACTTCGTCGCGCGTTCGTTCATCGCCGATCGCATGGCGCTGATCGGCGACGCCGCGCATGTCATCCATCCGATTGCCGGACAAGGCCTCAACATGGGCCTGAAGGATGTCGCGGCGCTGGCCGAAGTCATCGTCGATGCGGCGCGGCTCGGCATCGATCCGGGGCAGGCCGATGTGCTCGAGCGCTATCAACGCTGGCGGCGATTCGACACTGTGGCGATGGGCGTCGCCACCAACTCGCTGAACTTCCTGTTCTCGAACGAATCGACGTTGCTGCGCGGCGTGCGCGACATCGGGCTGGGGCTGGTGGATCGCCTGCCGCCGCTGAAGAGCATGTTCATCAAACAGGCGGCGGGTTTATCCGGCGAGGTGCCGCGCCTGCTCAGGGGCGAAGCGCTGTAGGCGGAGAGTCGCGACGCGGGCAACGTCATCCTCAGGTGCGAGCGTAGCGAGCCTCGAAGGATCGCCGTCGCCCTTCGAGGCGTCACGCTTCGCATGACACACCTCAGGGTGACGGCGACGTCAGGCGTTGCCGATCTGTCGCTCGCAATGACCTCAATCTAATCCACAACTGTGTTGCTACACCGGCGCCAGCGAGGCATGCGTCGCGTTGACGACATTGGTCGCGACCGGCGGCGTCAACAGCGCGATGGAAATCGCCGGGCACACCACTTCATGGCCGCCGTCCTCGAAGTTGATGTGCACATGGCCATCGTCGACGCTGTAGGACATGTTGAGCGCCACTTCGAACACCACCACGCCATTCGGCGGCACGACGAACTGATCGACTTCGAAATCGACGACGTCGGATAACGTCTTGGTTTGCGTATCGTCGAAGAAGCCGGCATTGGCCGACAGTTCGAGCACCGGCTTGGTATCGCTGCGCGTCAGGGTCGGCGGCTGATTCCACCACTCCCAGCAATTCAGGCTGGCGGACAGATACATGCTGCTGGTGTGGCCGCCGACGTTCCACAAATAGGACAGGCTGCCTTCGGCATAGGCGCGGAAGTAGCCGTTGAGCGCCAGATAGCTGCTGGCGTTGATCACCGCGTGATAGTCGCTCGGATTGTTCCAGAGGAAATAGAAACTCAGCTTCTCGTAACCGCCCGAGGTCGGTGCCACCTTGATTTTGGCGTAGCTGCCCCAGGGTTGCACCTGCGAGTCCGACAGCAGGTTGCTGCGCGGCGTCGCCCAGATCAGAAACGGCTCGGTCAGCGTGATGAAGGTCGGCAGCGCCGGCGTCAGCGGCACGTTGTGCAGCTGTTGCAGCGCCTCGCGGCGGCTGGCGATGTTGGCGGCCAGCATGGTCTTGGCTTTCGCCGAGCCCTTCAGCGCCTCGGCCTCCTCGGCTTTCAGCAGGCGATTGAGTTCGGCGGCATGGTTGCTGCGAATGGTCGCCAGCTTCTCGACATCGACCTTGGCGTTGCGCATCGACGCCGTGAAAACTTTTTCGACGGCGTGGCGGCTGCCCTGCATGCCGGCAATCCGGGTGCGAACCGGCGGCACGTGGCTTTGCCAGGCGCGAACCTCGTCGGCGGTCGCCAGCACGCTCTTCAATTGCGATTTGGTGATTTTCGGCATGGCCCCTTCCTCATTCAGTTGGTGGTGGCGCGACGATCGCGCCGGCACAGGCAGAATTGAGCAGGCACATCGGGACCACGGGCCTTGCAGCCCTCATGCGAACGCGACGCGACGCCGCCGGGTCGCCAATGGGGTCTTGGCGTGGCGAACTGTGTCGCGCTGCATTTGACAAGCGATGAAGGTTGGCGCGCTAATTAACCGCGAATTTGCCTCGAATGCGGCAGTCGCATTCGGCCGTGGCGCGGCGGCGCGCTCAGTCGAGGGCGCGGGCTTCTTCCGGCAGCATGATCGGAATGCCGTCGCGGATCGGATAGGCCAGCTTGGCGGAGCGCGAAATCAGCTCCTGCCGCGCGGCGTCGAACTCGAGCGCGCCCTTGGTGACCGGACACACCAGAATCTCCAGCAGCTTGGGATCGACGGTGGATTCCGGACGGTCGGCGGTCATGGCAGTCTCTCCAGTCGTATTATCGTCGGCAGCGCGCCGTCATTCCGATCGCGGCAGCTCTGGACGCTTCGCAATGGCCGGAATCGCCGCTCATTGCAACGGCGGATCGCCGCTGGTGCGTTTCTTGGCGAGATCCATCTCGGTCACCGCGATGAGAATCTCGGCACGGGTCTTGAGGTCCGGCGCCTCCAGCATGGCCTGCTTTTCCGCCACGCCATACGGCGACATCATCGCGAGCGCATTGACCAGCGCCTCGTTGGGCGCGCTTTCGACGCCTTCCCAGTCAACCTTCAGATTGTTCACCTTGAGGAAGGCCGTCAGCGCCGACAGTAGCGCGGCGCGATCGACCTCTTCCTCGCCCTTGCGTGCGGTGAAGTCGTCGATGAACGCGAAGAAGTCCACCTTGCATTGCCGATACGGCGTCAGCGCCTTGATCTCCTCGACGACCTTGAAACGGGAGATGCCGGTGAGTTCGAGGATGTAGCGGCCATCGCCGGACTCGGCGAGCTGGGTGATGCGGCCGACACAACCGACGTGAAACAAGGCGGGTTCGTTGTTCTGTCGCGAATGCGCGGCGTCCGGCTGGATCATGCCGATCAGGCGGTGGCCGTCGCGGAAGGCATCGTCGACCATCGCCAGATAACGCGGCTCGAAAATATTGAGCGGCATTTGCCCGCGCGGCAGCAGCAGTGCACCGGGCAATGGAAACACCGGAATTACTTCAGGCAGTTCGCCGGGCCCGCGATAGTCGGAATTGATCGGCATGTGTCGGTCCGATGCTAGCTCAAACTGGTTTTGGATCGCAGCGATCCGAAACCATCAACGTGTCCGATATCAGGCAAACAGAATTGTCGATAACCGGCGGCGGCCGTCGACAGTCGCCTCGTCGGCGCCACCCCAAGCTTCGAAGAACTGCACGAGCTGCTTGCGGGCACCGTCGTCGTTCCATTTGCGATCCCGCTTGACGATCTCCAGCAGATGCTGCGTCGCTTCGCTGCGCTTGCCACCGGCATTGAGCGCGATGGCGAGATCGAATCGCGCCTGATGATCGAGCGGGTTTGCGGCGACTTTCTGTTCCAGTTCGGTCACCGGGCCGAGCGATTGCGCCTGCTCGGCTAAATCGATGACCGCCTGCACCGCCTTGACCGCGGCATCGTTACGTTTGGCTTCGGGCACCATCGCCAGCGTCTGCTTGGCCTGATCGAGCGCACCGGTTTCGGCATAGCAGCGCGCCAGCCCGGCCAGCGCCGCGATGTTGGTGGCATCGACGGCCAGCACCTCGGCATAGATCGACGCAGCGGTGCCGGCGTCACCGGCCGCCAGCGCGGCCTCGGCCTCCTGCAGCAGCCCGGTGACGTCGCCAGCCGGGTCCGGCATCCCCTTGGTCAGCTTGTCGATGAACGCCGTGACCTGACTTTCCGGGACCGCGCCCATGAAACCATCGGCGGGCTGGCCATTCACGAACGCGATCACCGCCGGAATCGACTGGATGCCCATCTGGCCGGGAATGTCCGGGTACTGGTCGATATTCATCTTGACCAGCTTCACCCTACCCTTGGCGGCGCGGACAGCCTTCTCGATGATCGGCGTCAATTGCTTGCATGGGCCGCACCACGGCGCCCAGAAATCGATCAGCACCGGCTGGCGCCTGGATTCCTCGATGACGTCCTTCATGAACGTCTGCGTGCTGGTATCCTTGATGAGATCGGCGGCTGCCGGTGGCGCCGCGCCGTTGCCCTGCTCTACGATTGTCACGTCAACCTCACCTGATGTTCTGCGTGGCCCGATGTAACACGGCCGTCGCTGTAGATGGCGCGCGCGGGCGTATTTTGCAATCCGCCGGAACTTCGCGCGCCGGTCCATAACGCCTCACCGGCCAACCACGCGCTGACGACCCTGATCCGAGAAATTCCATTATATATCAATGCGATATCTAACTACCCGGCGATCCAGGACCGGATCGCATGGCAATCTGTCCGGCCAATTCGCCCGGATTGCGACGTCGCGACCTCCGGCGACATTTTTATTCGCATGCAACAGGCCGACTGGCTGTTGCATTCGCGGGCTGCATTTGGCATAGCTCTGCCGCTCGGCGGTGCGCCGCCGAATTGTCTCGGATGCGGGTGTAGCTCAGGGGTAGAGCACGACCTTGCCAAGGTCGGGGTCGAGGGTTCGAATCCCTTCGCCCGCTCCAGAATTGGCAAATCGATATCGATTTCAACGATCGACAGCCGCCGCAAGGCGGCTTTGTCGTATCTGGCGGGAGCAAAGCCAGGCGTCAGAGCTGCCCGGCTTCGGCCAGGAAGGCCCGCTCGAACGCCGCCAGATCGGCCTCCGGCAAATCCGACACCGCGACATAGGTGAAGCTGCCGTCGCGCCAACTCCGCAGATGGTAGCCGGCGATGGTCGTCGCGCCGACCGGCCGGTCGTTCGGCAGGGCGGTGACGCTGACCAGATGGGCGGCGTGCCTGTAGACGATGGTCGGCACCGGCGTCTGCCCGATCACATCGATACGGCCGCCTGCGAGGACGAACCCGGCAGGTGCGAGATCCGGCACCTTGGGCGATTCGGCAACGCGCGCCGCGAACCACGGCTTCACGGTATGGCGGTCCGACGACGCCACATCGAACGACTGCGGCGCCAGCGCGCCACGAATATGATTGCCGACGATGACGCTGGCCGCGGCATCGTCGCGGCGATAGTTCTCGGCCATCTGCGTCATCACGCCGCCCGCCAGCACCCCGATCAGCAGGCAGGCCGCCATGGCGCGCCACGGCCAGCGCCGTTCATGCTGCGGCGGTTTGCCGACCGCAGCCCTGATCCGCGTCGCGAAATCGCCCGGCGGCATCTCGCGCGACAGGCTGCGCAATCGGTTTCGCAATGCCATCACCTGATCGCAGCGACGGCGCAATTCGGCGTCATCGGCCAGACGACGCTCGAACGCAATTGCGGCGGCGGCGTCGAGTTCGCCGTCGCAGTAGGCCTGCAGGGTCAGGTCGTCGCTGTCTGGCAAGGATGGCGTCATGGCCGGGCCTGTCCGAGTGTCCCGATCAACATTTGCCGGGCGCGCGCGAGGCGCGACATCACGGTGCCGATCGGCAGGTTTGTGACCGCCGCGATATCGCGATAGCTCAGTTCGTGCATCTCGCGCAAAACCACGACCTCGCGAAACAGCGCGGGCAGCGCAGCCAGCGCCTTGTGCACTTCGTCGGCGGTGGCATTGAGAATGACAACATCCTCCGGCGTGCGGCCCTGGGGGTCGTCATCGAGGCGGCGACGGTCGGCATCGTTCAATTCCTCGGCGAAGACGACATCCTTCGGCTTGTTCTTCATCAGCCAGCTATAAGCGGTATTGCGCACGATGGTCAGGCTCCACGCCCGCGGGTTGACCACATCCGAAGCCGCGATGGCGCGGAAGGCGCGCAGCGCAGCCTCCTGCACCACATCCTCGGCATCGTTGGCGTTGCCGGTCAGCCAGCGCGCAAGACGATAAGCTTCCTGAAGATGCGGCAGGAAGACGTCATCGAATAACGCGTGATCGTCCTTGGTCGGCACGATGATGTCCGCGGTCTCGATACGCCGGGGAAGCCCACGTCTCACCATTTAGCATATCCATCGGCATCCGGCGTGGACGACATGCGGCGGTTCACGGCTTGACGATCACCTTACCCGTCATGTGCGGATGCAGTCCGCAAAAATACGTGAAGGTTCCGGCGTTCTTGAAGGTGAACGTATAGGAGTCGTCGGTATCGAGCGCCGCCGACCGGAATGCAGCGTTGTTGCCGACGATGGAATGCGGAATGTCATCGTGATTGCTCCATTTGACTGTCGTCCCTACCGGCACCGTCAGTTCGGCCGGCGCGAAGGTGAAGTTGTCGATGGCGATCGCGGCAGGATTTTCGAGCGCGGCGCGGGCTCGTTGCGCGGCGAGCGTGCCGGTGGCGAGGCCCGCCGCGATCGCGACAACGATCGCGCGCAGGAAGTTGCGATTGGCGTGATGTGGGTTGTTCTCAATCTGATTTCCCATGGCAGGCATCTCGCTTAGGAACCGAGCGTGGTGTCGACGATGGCCAGCGGCGTACCGGTCTGGCGTAACGTCACCGACGACAGCCCGAGCAGGCTGCGCAGTTTCTCCGCCGGCACCAGCATCGGGCCGGGCGATGGCGCCGATCCCGGCGCGGGCTGCGGAAATGCCGTCGACAGCGCGGTGTGGAAGGTCATGTTGCCTTCGACCTTCTGCGCCAGTTGATGGATGTGGCCGTTGAGTACGGTGACCGAGCCGAACCGCTTCAGCAGCGCCAGCGCGCGGGCGCCGTCGTCGGTGCCCCAGCCCCATTGCTCATAAAGTACGTAGAGCGGGATGTGCGCGAACACGACGATCGGCGTACTGTCGCTCTTGCCGCGCAGGTCGTCTTCCAGCCACGCCAGTTGCTCGGCGCCGAGATTGCCGAGACCGCCGCTCTTGAGATCGACGACATTCACCAGCCCGACGAAATGCACGCCATGGTCGTCGAAGCTGTACCAGCCCGCGCCCTTGCTACCCTTGCCGTAGCGGTCGAGATAGGCCTTGCCGCGCGCTTCATCGATGATGTCGTGCTCGCCGGGAACGTAGTGGATCTTCAACCCGGTCTCGCCGAACACCTGATCGGCATTGTCGAATTCCGACGCCTTCGACAGATGCGTGATGTCGCCGGTGTGCAGGATATAGGACGGCTTCACCGTCATCGCCTTCACTTTCGCAACCGCTTCGCGCAGCGTTGCCAGCGCGTCGGGATTGGCGGCCTTGTTGAAGCCGATGTGGCTGTCGCTCATCTGCAGGAAACTGAAGCCGGTATCGGTCGCGGCTTTGGCTTCGCCGAGCAGGCCGCGCGCCACCGGAACGCCGCCGCTCATGGTCCACAGCACGCCGGTGCCCGCCCACACCATGCATTCGAGAGCGTGACGACGGGTCAGCTTGATTTCATCATCATTGATTGGTGTTCGGCTCATCACGATCCTCCATGGCAAAGGCGTCATGTGGAGGAGACTCGGGCCGCGCTAGATTTATTTCTGCCGTCTGGCGTCGCGGACAATTGTCGGCAAATGCGTGGCAATTGCCTGACAGCCAATTGATTTTGCGTTCGCAACGAATGTGCCATGCTTCGCTCATCACGCGACTGTCATCAGCAGCCGCTGCGGGGGCCACCACATGGGCCGTAAGATCATCCTGTTGTCGGACGGCACCGGAAATTCGGCGGCGAAAGTCTGGCGCACCAATGTCTGGCGGACCTTCGAGGCGCTCGACCTGTCCGGTTCCGATCAGGTGGCGTTCTACGACGATGGCGTCGGCACCTCGTCGTTCAAGCCGCTGGCGATCCTCGGCGGCGCCTTCGGCATCGGCCTGAAACGCAACGTCATCGATCTCTACAAATTCGCCTGCCGCAACTATCGCAGTGACGACGACGACATCTACGGCTTCGGCTTCAGCCGCGGCGGCTTCACCATCCGCGTGGTGATGGGGCTAATCCTCAATCAGGGCCTCGTCACCGCCGATACCGAGCAGGAGCTGGACCGCAAGGCGCGCGCCGCCTATCGCGCCTATCGCCGCGAGCGCTATCACACCTTCTGGCACATCGAGGTGCCGTTCCGTGCGCTGCGCGATCTGGTCCTGCCGCGCTACGACAGGGCCGCCAACCGCAGCATCGCGCGCATTCGCTTCATCGGCGTCTGGGACACCGTCGCCGCCTACGGCCTGCCGCTCGACGAGATGACGCGCGGCGTCAGCAAATGGATCTGGCCGCTGGAGTTGCCGGACCATCGGCTCGATCTCGCCCGCGTCAGCCGCGCCTGTCAGGCGCTGGCGCTCGACGAGGAACGCACCACGTTCCATCCCGAATTGTGGGACGAACGCAGCGTGGCGCCGGCGCCGCCGCGCCCCGAAGGCCAACGTTACGTCGCCGACGAGCAGGTCAGCCAACTCTGGTTCGCCGGCGTGCATTCCAATGTCGGCGGCGGCTATCCCGACGATGCACTGGCCTACATTCCATTCGTCTGGATGATCGGCGAGGCGCAACGCTGCGGCCTGCGCTTCAAATCCGATCGCGCGACGCCTCCCGCCGATCCCGATACTTTCAAGAACGCCATTTCGCGGCGCGACAAGGACGGGCGGCTCTACGATCCACGCAAGGGCATCGGCGGCTATTACCGTTACGGCCCGCGCAAGCTGGCCGAGCTGTGCACCTATCGCTACGCCAGACACGACGAGGTGTTGATCGCACGGCCGAAAATCCACGAGAGCGCGTTCCGCCGCATCGCCAGCCACGCCCGCGCCTATGCGCCGGTCGGGCTGCCGGCCACTTACGACGTCGCCACCGACGACGGCGCCATCCTCACCCCAGAGCAATACGGCATGGAACGCGGCGCGGCGGCGACCGAGCGCGCCAAGGCGCAGGAACACGTCTGGAACGTGATCTGGGCACGCCGCATCGTCTACTTCCTCACCGTCGGCGCGACGGCGTGGCTATTGCTGTATCCGCTGCTGCGCAAGCTGCCAGCCAAGGACGAATACACCAGCCCGATCCGCTGGGTGTCGGACCTGATCCGCATCGTCGGCGGCTTCCTGCCCGGTTTCGCGCAGACCTGGATCGATGGCTACGCCCGCAGTCCGTTCCAGTTTCTCGCCTTGCTGATCGTGGTGTGCGGCCTGATTTATGGCGGCACCCGGCTGGCGGCCAGCATATCCGACCGGATGGGCGCCATCTGGCGGCGCAGCCCGACCGCACCGCAGGGCCTGCCGGACAACTGGATCTATCGCTTGCGTAGTAGCCGGCTATATACAGCGTTCCATGAAGGGCTGAAACGCCGCTGGGCGCCGGCATTGTTCGCCGTGCTGTTCGTCTATCTCGGCCTCACGCTCAGCAGCCACCTGCTTTACAATGTGCAGGACGTCGCCGGGCTGACCTGCCGCGACGATGCCATGGCCAGGGGCCTCGCCCGCGGCGAGCAGGCCACCGCGACCTTCGCCACCTCACAGCTCTGCAACAACACGGGAATTTTCGTCGAAGGCAACGGCGCCCGTTACCTCATCAAGGTCGAGACGACCACGCCGTTTCGCGACGGCGATATCGCCTCGCCGCTCGGCGGCTTCTACACCACCGATGCGCCGACGCTGTGGCAACAAGCCTTGCTGGTGCTCGGCGTGCCGCTGCGGCGCGAGCTGACGCGGCCATGGTTCCGTCTCGTATTGCGTTACGGCGCGGTCGGCGGTGAGGAGGTGTTCCTCGACCCCGATCCCGAAGACGGCACCATCGAGGCCACCATCCGGCCGACACGCAGCGGCGAACTGCTGATCTTCGTCAACGACGCCGTGCTCGGCATTCCCGCTCTTTATGACACCTTCTATCGCAACAACAGCGGCACCGGCCTGCTGACGGTGAAGCGACGTTAGCATCGCGTTGTCTTTGTGCGGCGCACGCGGCGAGCCGAACAAATTTTAAGCAACATGCGGCGGCAAATCGACCGGCGCAAATTTGTTCGGACAGCATAGCGCGCAATGCACTTCATTCCCGCAATGGATGTGCTAGCTTTCGCCCGTCTCGCATCTTCGATGCGGACCCACTTCGTTTCTCGATCATACCAATAACAAACGCAGCCCCTGGATGGCTGCACGGGAGGGACGCGATGAAATCAATCTTTTATGGATCGGTGCTGGCGCTGGCGACAATTCTGTCGGTCGGCGGCGCGCAGCACGCAACGGCCGCCGACGGATTGAAGAGCTATCAATCCGGTACCAAGGATTTCTGGACCAATCCACCGCCGGACTGGTTCCTCGGCGACGAAACCGAAGCGCAGAAAGGCCTCGCGCCACCCTCCGGACCGCCGACCGGCATGTCCGATTCCGAAATCGCCGCGGCACTGAAGAAGATCAAGCTGCCGAAGGGCTTTAAGATCGAGCCTTATGCCACCGGCGTGCTCGCCGCGCGGCAGATGGCATGGGGCGACAAGGGCACGCTGTTCGTCGGTTCGTTCGGCCTCGGCAACGTCTATGCGATTACCGACAAGGACGGCAAGAAAGAGGTCAAGACCATCATCAAGGGCCTGTCGATGCCGACCGGTCTCGCTTACCTCAACGGCGCGCTTTACGTGGTCGATGTCAACAAGATCATGCGCTACGACAATCCGGAAGCCAATCTCGACAAGATGCCGGAAGCCAAGGTGGTGTACGACGACATGCCGTCCTATGCGGCGCATGGCTGGAAATACATTGCGGTCGACAAGGACGGCTGGTTCTACATTCCGCTCGGCCCCCCGTTCAACATCGGCATCCCGCCGACCAGCGTCTCGCAGATTCGCCGCGTCGATCCCAAGACCGGCAATGCTGAAATCGTCGCGCTCGGCGTCCGCAACAGCGTCGGCGGCGACGTCGATCCGCGCAGCGGCAAGTACTGGTTCACCGAAAATGCCCGCGACTGGCTCGGTGACGATTCGCCCAGCGACAAGCTCAACATGATCTCCAGGCTGGGCGAGCACTTCGGCTATCCGTATTGCCATCAGGGCGACATTCCCGATCCGAAGTTCGCCATGGGGCACAAGTGTTCCGAGTTCACGCCGCCGGTGTTGAAGCTCGGCGACCACGTCGCGCCGCTCGGCATGAAGTTCTATACCGGCAACCAGTTTCCGGCCGAGTACAAGAACAACATCCTGATCGCCGAACACGGCTCATGGAACCGGCACCAGTATCAGGGCGCACGGATCATGCGGGTGATCGTCGGTCCCGATGGCAAGAATGCCAAGCAGGAGGTGTTTGCCTCGGGCTGGATCGAAGGCAAGCAGACCTATCTTGGCCGTCCGGCGGACATCGTGCTGGCCAAGGACGGTTCGATCCTGGTGGCTGACGACTGGGCGGGTGCGATCTACCGCATCAGCTACGACAAGAAAGAAGCCAAGAAGTAAGCGCTGATCACTCGTAGGACATCAGGTCCCGTCATTGCGCGCCAACGAGTCGGCTCTGCCGGCCCGATGACAGGCTCCGCGAAGCAATCCAGAGTCAGGTGATATGACTGGATTGCTTCGTCGCGGAGTCTGTACTCGGACGGCGCAAAGCGCCGATCCGGGTGCTCCTCGCAATGGCGGTGGAGGCACGTATTGGTATGCGAATTATTTTTCTTGCGGCGACGGTCGCGATGCTTCTATCCGGACAGTTCGCCCACGCCGCCGACATCGCGGCCGGCAAGGCCAAGGCCGAAGTCTGCACCGCCTGCCATGGCGAGAACGGCATCTCGCAGACCGAGAACATTCCGTCGCTGGCCGGGCAACCGGATCAGTTCATCCAATGGCAACTGGTGTTCTTCCGCGCCGGCACCCGCAAGAACGAGCAGATGCAGCCGATCGTCGAGCAGCTCAGCAACGAGGATGTGCGCAATCTCGGCGCCTACTTCGCCTCGCTGACGCCGCCCAAGGGCGCGCAGGATGACAATCCAGATCTGACGAAAAAGGGCGAGATGGCCGCCAAGGGCCGCCGCTGCGCGTCATGCCATACCGACAGCTACGCCGGTACCAAGGCGGTGGCGCGCATCGCTGGGCAGCGCGAGGACTATCTGCTGAAAGCGCTGCGCGATTACAAATCGGGCAATCGCTCCGGCGGCGGCATGGCGGCGATGGCCGACGTCGCCTATCCGCTCAACGACGAGGAGATCGTCGCATTGGCGCATTACCTGTCGCGGATGTGATTCCTGGCGTCGTCATTGCGAGGGGAACCCGGATCGGCGCTTTGCGCCGTCCGAGTACAGGCTCCGCGACGAAGCAATCCAGCACCACGAAAAAAAGACTGGATTGCTTCGCTTCGCTCGCAAGGACAGAACGTTCGACTAGCCCCGCTGCGCCTCATACGTTTTCAGATGCGTATAAGCGATACGCAGCCGCGACACCTCGAGCTTGGCGGCGGCCGCGCGCGCAATCAGATCGCCGACGATATGATCGGCCTCGATCGGCAGCCCGGCAACGATGTCACGGAACATCGACGCGGTGAACGGCGATCCTTCGGCGGTGAGGATGCCGGTGATGCGCTCGATGAACGGCATACGCGGCGCATAACCGGCGGCAGTGGCGATGCCGATGATCTCGTCGCGCACGCCGAGAATGTAGTCGCGGCCGCCCGGGGCCAGCAGGATCTTGCCGATCGCCGCGCGCATCAGGCAGGTCGAGCACGCCAGCGTCGCCAGCAGCACCCACTTCTCCCACATGTCGAGCACGATGGTCGCACTCGCCTTGCCGTCGAAATTGCCGCGCGCAAAGATCTCGTTCGCCGCGTTGACGCGTGCCGACATGCTGCCGTCGCGCTCGCCAAAGCCGAGCGATTGCATCGGCGTCAACTGCACGACATGACGATTGGCGTCGAGCGTCGCAGCAATGGCGCACTGGCCGCCGAGCACGCGCTCGCGGCCGAAGTGACGATCCAGCACGTCGAGATGCCGCATGCCATTGAGCATCGGCATGATCGCGCTTTGCGGCCCCATCGCCGGCGCGAACGAGGCGATGGCGTCGTCGAGATCGAATGCCTTGCAGCTTAGCAGGATGATGTCGAACGGCTGCTTGAGGTCTTGCGCCAGCACCGTCGGCGGCTTTGGCAGCGTCGCATCGCCATGCGGACTCTTGATGACGAGACCGTCGCGCGCCAGTTCCTCGGCGCGGCGCGGCCGCACCAGGAAGGTGATGTCGGCGCCGCTTTGCAGCAGCCTGCCGCCGAAATACCCGCCGATCGCCCCGGCCCCAACCACCAGAATGCGCATGTCGTCCAACTCCCACGTTTCTTGATTATGGCACTGCGGCGGTCAACCTAAAGCATCGACACCGAAAGTGCGACGTGGTTTTCGCACTCCCGCTCCGAGTTGTTGCCATCGGCTGGGTCGATGATCGACATCGATCCGATGAAATGACCGCGCGGCCAGCTACCACTTCTCGCCGAACGGGCGAATTTCCATCTCGAAAGTCCACGCGCTCTTCGGCTGCTGATAGAGCTGCCAGTACGACGCCGCGACCGAGGCCGGCGGCATCAGCAGATCGGGATTGTCGAGCGCCTCCTTGCCCCACAGCTGCTCGCGGCGTTCACGCACCCAGGCCGTATCGACACCGGAATCGATGACGAGGTGCGCGACATGGATGTTCTTCGGCCCGAGTTCGCGGGCCATCGCCTGCGCCACGGCGCGCAAGCCGAACTTGGCGCTGGCGAACGCGGCGAAACCCGAGCCGCCACGCAGGCTTGCGGTAGCGCCGGTGAAGAAGATGTTGCCCTGGCCGCGCGGCAGCATCAGCCGCGCCGACTCGCGCCCGGCGAGGAAGCCGGCCCAGCAGGCCATTTCCCAGACCTTGCGAAACACCCGGTCGGTGGTTTCGAGAATCGGGAAATTGACGTTGGCGCCGACGTTGAAAATCATAACTTCGAGCGGCGCGTGCTTGTCGGCGTCCTGCAGGAAGCTGTTGATCTCCTCTTCCTTGCGCGCATCGAGCGAGCGCGCAACGATCGCGCCGCCTGCCGCCTCGACCTCTTGCACCAATGGTGCAAGTTTTTCGCCGTTGCGGCGTCCGGCGAACACCGTGAAGCCTTCTGCGGCGAATTTCTTGACGATCTCGGCGCCGATGTAATCGCCGGCGCCGATCACCGCGACGGTGGCATTGCGTTTGGACATGGTTGGATGTCTCCGATGGTTCGACTCGTCTGTGCCGGCTTGCGCCAAAAGCAGCGTCATTGCGAGGAGCGGAGCGACGAAGCAATCCAGTCTTCTTTTGTTGCTTCTGGATTGCTTCGCGGAGCCTGTCATCGGGCCGGCAGAGCCGGACCCGTTGGCTCGCAATGACGGTAATTGATCGTGTCGCGCTTCTACTTGCCCGTCACTAGTTCCTCGACTTCGCGCAACTGCTCCTTGCCGAAGAACATCTCATCGCCGACAAAGAACGTCGGCGAACCGAACGCGCCACGCTCCACCGCCGACTGGGTGTTGGTCATCAGCTTGTTCTTGATCTCCGGCTCCTGCGCGCGGGCGAACAGCTTCGCCGCATCGAGACCGGACGCCGTCAGCGCTTTCCCCAGCACCTCGGGGTTGTCCATCTTCTTCGGCGCTTCCCACATGTGATGGAACGCGGCATTGACATACTTCTCGAACACCCCTTCGGCCTGCGCCGCAATGGCGCCGCGCATCAGCATCAAGGTGTTGACGGGGAAATGCGGATTCCAGACATAGGGCTTGACGTTGAAACGCTTCAGGAAGCGTTGCGTCTCCAGCTCCATGAATTCGCGCTTGTTCTTGACGCCGGCCAGCGTCTCGGCCGGGGACCTGTTGTTTGTCGCCTTGAAGATGCCGCCGAGCAGCACCGGCACGTATTCGAATGTCACGCCGGCACGCTGCTCTATGGCGGGAATAGCCTTATGGCTGAGATAGGCATTCGGACTGCCGAAATCGAACAGAAACTGCGGATTGGTCTTGGCCACACGAACCTCCCGACTTTTCGCGAGGATTGTGGCGCGGCTTGCCGGCCGCGTCCACTCTTTTTATGATGGTCATAATATATTCCGGCTCGCGGCACGGAAGCCGACGGTAATCTAGATCAAGCGCCGAATCTTTTTCTTGCGCCAGACTAATAGATAATAGCTCATCTGCAGCAGCATCATGGCGCAGAACGCCGCCGGATACGCGATCCACACGCCATCGACGCCGATGATTCGGCTCAGCGCCACCGCAACCGGCACCTCGATCGCGACAATGGCGAAGATCGAGAGCAGCATCGGCACCAGCACCGTGCCGCTGGCGCGCATGGTGGCGGAGAACACACCGGCCATGCCGAACGGCACCGTGCTCCACAGCACGATGTGCAGCAGATGTTGCGCCAGTTCGAGCACATGGGCATCGGTGATGAACAGGCCGATGATCAGCCGCGACAGCAGATAGCCGAGCAGCACCAGCGCGCCGGTCATGATCAGGTTCAGCAACAGGCCGGTGCGAACGATGGCGCCCAGCCGGTCGACGCGACCGGCACCGATCGCCTGCGCACCGAAAATCGATGCGGTGATGGCAATCGAGATAGCCGGAAACTGTACGTAGCTCAGCACCTGATTGACCGCGCCATAGGCCGCCGTGGCATCGGAGCCGAAGCCATTGACGAGGCCGAGCAACACCAGTTCGGCGAGCGACATCACGACGAGCTGCACCGCCGTCGGCAGGCCGATACGCAGCACCTTGCGCAACAGCAACGGATCCGGACGCAGGCCGCGCAGCAGGGTCATATCGGGCGCGAGGGCGTGGTTGGTGCGGCGCAGATGTAGCGCAAGCCAAAGCAACGTCACCACCGAGGCGATCGCCGAGGCATAGGCCGCGCTGGCGACGCCGAGTTTCGGCAACCCGAGCCAGCCCTGGATCAGGGCCGGCGTGACGACGAGGCCGATCGCGGTCGACACCGACAGCGCGAACAGCGGCGTTACGGTGTCGCCGACGCCGCGCATCATCGACGTCATCAGGATGAAAGCGAAGGTCGCCGGCATCGCGATCATCATGATGCGGGCGTAAGCGGTAGCGGCGTCCAACACATTAGCCGGCGTCGCCAGCGCCAGCATCAACTGGCGTGCGAAGCTGCCGCCGAACACCGCGATCAAGGCACCGCCAAGCAACGCGACGCTCAGCGTGGTGCCGGCAATGACCTTTGCCTTGGCCGGCTCGCCGGCACCCCACGCCTGGCCGATCAGCACCGACGCGCCGGCGCCGAGGCCGATGATGAACGCGACGAAAAAGAACATCACCGGAAAGAAGCCGGCGACGGCGGCGAGCGCTTCGACGCCGATCATCTGGCCGAGATAGATGCTGTTGATGGTGCCGAACAACGCCTGCAAGATGTTGCTCGCCATCATCGGCAGCAGAAAGGTGAGATAGTCGAGCCACAGCGGGCGCGCAGCGGTCATGACGATTCCTTGCGCGGCGAACCGCGGGCGTGGCGCGAGCGCCTCGTTGGCACACCGCTGGCTTTACTAACTTTCTTGGTCCGACACGTTTTCTTGGAGCGAAGCGGTCGCTGCTTCGCTCGGGAATGCGACGGAAGCGAGTTTGACGATGTGATCGCGGATATCCTGCGGCCATCCGGCAATGCACGCGGCGAAGCGGCTACGATCGGCAGCGAACAGCGCGCGCGCGGCATCCTCGAAGCCGGGCAGATTGCCCGCCATCGTCGACATGAAGTGGTAGGCGGCATCGCGCGCCAGGCGCTGACGATCGCGCTCGCCGTTGTTGCGCCGGGCTTCGTCGACCAGCTTGCGCAGCGCCACCGAGGCGCCGCCGGGTTGCGCGGCAAGCCAGTCCCAGTGACGCGGCAACAGCGTGACTTCGCGGGCGACGACGCCAAGTTTGGGACGTCCGCGTCCGCGCGGTGCGGCGGGATCGGTCTCGGCGGCAGCGGCGGGTTGCGGCAGGCGGGCCACGATCTCGGCGTCGCTGCCGCGCAGATCGAGGTCGATCGGCCGCCCAGTGGCGTCGTCGAAGATGATGATGGCGGACTGCGCCGCGGCGGCCGTCGCGTGTTTGACGGCGAGCGCCACCTCGGCCAATGGCCCAGTGGCGAGGTGGCTTTGGCCGTCGAAGGCGGTGAAATGCTGGCTCATGGCGGCGCGACTCGTGTGGTTTCGACGCTTTATATCCGGGTAAAATATATCCGTCAATATCACCCGGGTAAATATATCTAACGGTGGGGCCTTTTCGCAGCTTTCGGCCTCCGCCCGCGTTGTCTCGGACACCGAAGCCGCTTCCGCCGGCCGACGGCGTGGCGCAGACTGCGGGTGACCCGCCCGCGACAAAGGATCGACGCATGCTCACTGTCCACCATCTGAACAATTCACGGTCGCAGCGGGTGTTGTGGCTGCTCGAAGAACTCGGCGTGCCGTATGAGATCGTGCGTTACCAGCGACAGTCCAACATGCTGGCGCCGCGCGAACTCAGCGTCATTCATCCGCTCGGCAAATCGCCGGTGATCACCGACGGCGGCAACACCATCGCCGAATCCGGCGCCATCATCGAATACATCGTCGGCAACTACGGCGACGGCCGGTTGATCCCGCCGCCGAACACGCCGGAACGGCTGCGCTACACTTACTGGCTGCACTATGCCGAAGGCTCGGCGATGCCGCCGCTGCTGATGAAGCTGCTGTTCACGCTGATGCCGCGCCGTTCCCCGGTGCTGTTGCGGCCGCTGGTCGGCAAGATCGCGCGCGAAGCGCTGACCACGCTGGTCAATCCGCAACTCAAGCAGCACATGGCGTTCTGGGAGACCGAACTCACCAAGAGCGAATGGTTCGCCGGCAACGACTTCACCGCCGCCGATATCCAGATGAGTTTCCCGCTCGAAGCCGCTGCATCGCGCGCCGGGCTGAGCGATCATCATCCGAAGGCGATGGACTTCCTCAAGCGCATTCACGCGCGTCCGGCCTATCGGCGCGCCCTGGAGAAAGGCGGGCCTTACACTATCGGCAAGGCGTGAGGGCCCGACATCGTCACGCCGTGCGTTCGACCAATTCGGTCTGCTCGAGCATCCAGCGCATCATCCAGCGATACATCCACGGAATGGGGATGATGAACGAGGCGGCGATGACGAATACGATCGCGCGCCAGAGAAACTCAAGTCCGCTGCCGTTGAAGACCACCTCGCGCCGCGTGCCCTGGATATTCCGGCAGAACCACCGCACCCAGGCGACATAAACCCATGCCCAGCCGATGATCGTGACGATGGAAACGATCGAGAGAATAGTCCAGCCGAGATAGGCCCAGATCGAACCGGAGAAACTCAATCCGAGCGGCTGTCCGTTCGAGGCGAGGCTTGCGACGAACCATTTGATGAAGAGCCAGTACAGCGCCATCTGAACGAGGATCATCAGGTTGTTGAGCCATTCGCTCCCGGTCATGCCGACGGCGACAAACAGCACGAAGGCTCCGAAAAACCACGGAACGACGGTCATCGCCGTACCCTCGAAGCTGAGGTTGGGCCGTCCCGGGACCTGCACGCAGGGCACCAGCCACTTGAGGTACCACACCAGAATCCATGGCACCGGGATGACGAACGCCGAGCAGATGACCCATACGAGAGTCCGCCAGGTGAAATCCCAGATGCCGAAATCGATCGACAGCGAGCCGCTGCGCATGCTGCCGGAGGCTGGTTGCGCCGGGACCGGCGGACCCGGTGGCAGCGGCGAGACGTTCGGGATCAGGCCTGGGATATCGCCGGCGCGCAGCCAGCCCGACATGCCCTGAGTCCAGACGAAGGTCGCCGCGGTGATCATTCCGCGCGCGATGAAGTCGCGCAATTCCGCTTCGGAATACGGACCTAACTGCTTGTCGCCCTCGGCGTAGAACCAGGGACCGTTGGCCATGCACTTGCCTCGAAACGTTGCCGGACCGGATGGCCGGGGAAAGGACGGGACGTCAGTGTGCGCGATTCAGCGTGAACGAATGACGCCAAGAATCACGGCAGGAATCAAGCCCGCCTGCCTGTGACGGATTCGACAGCCCCGAACATGCCCGCGCCGCGCCCACATGCTTATAGTCGCCGGGCCGCGGGCGGCGGTTCATCGGCAAGCCGCGCGCATCGTCCGCGGATCACTTGCGGAACTGCAACCCCGTGGGCATAAAGACCGCTCAGCTTTCGCGCCGCTTGCCGATGGGCTCCGGCCGCGAACCGGGGCCGTCAGCCGCCGTACAGCAGGATCGGATCATGAAACTCGTCGTCGCGATCATCAAACCATTCAAGCTTGACGAGGTCCGCCAGGCGCTGACCGAGATCGGCGTGCACGGCATGACGGTGACGGAGGTCAAGGGTTACGGCCGCCAGAAGGGTCACACCGAGGTCTATCGCGGCGCTGAATATGTCGTGAACTTCCTGCCCAAGCTGCGTATCGAGATCGCTGTCGCCAGCGATCTTGTCGACAAGGCGGTGCAGGTCATCACCGCCAGCGCGCGCACCGGCCAGATCGGCGACGGCAAGATCTTCGTCACGCCGATCGAGCACGCGCGGCGCATCCGTACCGGCGAGACCGATAGCGACGCACTTTAACGACGATAACGACCACGCGCGGCCGATCGTCATCGGCGGATCGGCCCTCGCGTGTTGAGAACCGGGTTGGGGGACTAGCATGCAATCATCTTCACGCCGCGCGGCCTATGCTGCCGCACGCGGCATCTGCCCGGGCCTCGCCCTCGCATCCCTCGCAACTCCGGCACTGGCGCAGGCCACGACCGCCGAAGCATCGACCATCAACGCCGCCGACACCGCCTGGATGATCGTCGCCACCGCCTTCGTGCTGATGATGACCATCCCCGGTCTGGCGCTGTTCTACTCCGGCATGGTGCGCAAGAAGAACGTGCTGGCGACGATGGCGCAAAGCCTCGCCGCGGTGGCGCTGATCTCGCTGCTGTGGGTGGCGTTCGGTTACACCCTGACCTTCGGCGGCGAAGGCCGCTGGCTCGGATCGCTCAATCGAGTCTTCCTCGCCGGCATGACCATGGACAGCGTCAATCCGCTCGCGAAAACGATTCCGGAAGTGCTGTTCATGCTCTACCAGATGACCTTCGCGGTCATCACCGTCGCGCTGGTCGCGGGTGCCGTGGCCGACCGCATGAAGTTCTCGGCCTATCTGCTGTTCTCGATCGGCTGGTTCATTTTCGTCTACATCCCGCTGGCGCATTGGGTATGGGGCGGCGGCTTCCTCGGCGCGGCCGGCGTGCTGGATTTCGCTGGCGGCACCGTGGTGCATCTCAGCGCCGGTGTCGGCGGTCTGGTCGCCGCCATGGTGATCGGCAAGCGGCACGGCTACGGCCACGACAACCTGTCGCCGTTCGACCTGTCGCTGGCGGTGATCGGCACCGGCCTGCTGTGGGTCGGCTGGTTCGGCTTCAACGGCGGTTCGGCGCTCGGCGCCAATGCCCGCGCCGTCTATGCGATCACCGCGACGCATCTGGCCGCCTGCGCCGGGGCGCTGACCTGGGGCGCCATCGAATGGGTGACGCGGCGGAAGCCATCTGTGCTCGGCATGATCTCCGGCGCGGTGGCCGGGCTCGGCACCATCACGCCGGCGTCGGGCTATGTCGCGCCATGGCACGGCATCATCATCGGCATCGTCGCCGGCGCCGTCTGCTACTGGGCCTGTACCTATCTCAAGCACCGTTTCGGCTACGACGATTCGCTCGACGTGTTCGGCGTGCACGGCATCGGCGGCCTGATCGGCACGTTGCTGGCCGGCGTGTTCGCAGTGCAGGCGATCGGCGGCACCTCGGGACTGCTCGAAGGCAACCCGCAGCAGCTGCTGATCCAGTTCTACGGCGTCGCGGTGACGCTGGTCTGGTCCGTCGCGGTGACCTTCGTGCTGCTCAAGGTCGTCGGCGGCTTCGTGCCGCTGCGCGTCTCGCGCGATCAGGAGCTCGAAGGCCTCGACCTCACCCAGCACGGCGAAGCGCTGCAGTAAATTCACAGCGCTACTTCGGCTGCCCAGATCAGGGGCACGATTGCGCCCGGATTCTGGCATGCCTTTAATTTGAGCAGCGGCGGTTACGCTTTGGGCGATGGCCGCCGTCGGCTTGTTATCGCCCCTCCCGAAGGCGAATATTTCCTCACAACTTCAAATTGTTAGACGTTTCCGGCCGTTTTGGCACGGGATTTGACTCTTGTTCTCCGACTGAGTGTGCGGTGCGTCATAAAAGGCGCCGCGAAGCTCAGCTTGCCAATTTCCGGTCGCCTCTCGGCCGGGCAAAGCGGGGAACAAGCGCAATGAAAATCGTTATGGCGATCATCAAGCCATTCAAGCTGGAAGAGGTCCGCGACGCCCTGACCTCGATCGGCATTCACGGCCTGACCGTGACCGAGGTGAAGGGCTACGGCCGGCAAAAGGGGCATACCGAAATCTATCGCGGCGCCGAATACGCGGTGAGCTTTCTGCCCAAGGTCAAGATCGAGGTGGCCATCGCCACCGATCAGGTCGACCGCGCCATCGCGGCCATCGTCGGCGCCGCCAAGACCGGCCAGATCGGCGACGGCAAGATCTTCGTCATTTCGCTCGACCACGCCGTGCGCATCCGCACCGGCGAGGCCGATGCCGCAGCCCTTTGATCCCGCGCTCGCTTTCACTCAATCAGGAGTACCTTCGATGACGTTCAAACTGCCTCGCCGCGCGGGTTTGCTTGCCGCCGCAGCCGGCCTCATCTGCGTGGCCGGTTTTGCCGATCTCGCATTGGCCCAGACCGCCGCGTCGCCCGCCGCCGCAGCCGCACCGGCAACGCCCGCGCTGGTCCCCAACAAAGGCGACACCGCGTGGATGCTGATCTGTTCGGCCCTCGTGCTGATGATGTCGGTGCCCGGCCTCGCATTGTTCTACGGCGGCCTGGTGCGCGCCAAGAACATGGCCTCGATCCTCACGCAGGTGTTCGCCATCGTGGCGCTGGTCGGCGTGATCTGGACGCTCTACGGCTATTCGATGGCCTTCACCGACTCCGGTGGCGCGCTGACACCCTATGTCGGCGGCTTCGCCAAGGCCTTCCTGATGGGCGTCGATGCCAACTCCACCGCGCCGACGTTCTCCAACGGTGTCGTGATTCCGGAGTTCGCCTATTTCGTCTTCCAGATGACCTTCGCGATGATCACTCCGGCGTTGATCGTCGGCGCCTTCGCCGAACGCATCAAGTTCTCCGCGGTGTTCTTCTTCGTGCTGCTGTGGGTGACGTTCGTCTACTTCCCGATCGCGCACTGGGTCTGGTTCATCCCCGCGCCCGATGACGTCGCGGCAGCTGCGAAGGCGGTGGCGGCGGCAGCCAACGGCGCAGCGAAGACGGCGGCGCAGGCCAAGCTCGACGAAATCACCGGCAGCGCCGGCTGGCTCGCGGGCTCGGGCGCGCTCGACTTCGCCGGCGGCACCGTGGTGCACATCAATGCCGGCATCGCCGGTCTGGTCGGTGCGCTGATCGTCGGAAAGCGCGTCGGCTACGGCAAGGACCTGATGCCGCCCCACTCGCTGACCATGACCATGATCGGCGCCTCACTGCTGTGGGTCGGTTGGTTCGGTTTCAATGCCGGTTCGAATCTGGAATCGAACGGCACCACGGCGCTGGCCTTCGTCAACACCATGGTGGCGACCGCCGGCGCGGCGCTGTCCTGGCTGCTGACCGAATGGATCCTCAAGGGCAAGCCGTCGCTGCTCGGCATCTGTTCGGGCGCGGTGGCCGGTCTCGTCGCGGTGACGCCCGCCTCCGGTTTCGCCGGACCGATCGGCGCGCTGGTGCTCGGCCTGATCGTGTCACCGGTCTGCCTGTTCTTCGTCTCCACCGTGAAGAACACCTTCCGCTACGATGACGCGCTCGACGTGTTCGGCATCCATTGCGTCGGCGGCATCATCGGCGCGCTGGGCACCGGCATCCTCGTCAACCCGGCACTCGGCGGGGTCGGCATCACCGACTACACGAACTTCGCGGGCAACAATGCCGGCACCTACGACTTCGCCACGCAGATGCTGGCGCAGGGCAAGGCGGTGCTGGCGACACTAGTGTGGTCCGGCGTCGGCTCGGCGATCCTCTACAAGGTCGTCGATCTCGTGATCGGCCTGCGCCCGACCACCGATGCCGAACGCGAAGGCCTCGACATCACCGATCATGGCGAACGCGCCTACAACATGTGAGCGACTCAGGAGCGCGGTCCTCTCGATCGCGCTCCTCATCAATCCGGTCGAAGCCTCCTCCCCCAAACCCTGCATTCGACCGTCCTCAGCCCCGGCGCAAGCCGGGGCTTTTTTGCGGGATCGAAACGGATTTGAAACTGCGCTTGCCGCGAGCAAACGCGCGCGATCACCGTCACCGCAAAGCCCGACTGAGCAGCGCCTTGACCAGTTCGCGCGGCGCGACCTCGCTGACGGAAGCGCTGTAGCGGCTGCCATAGACCTGCCGGATCATCGCCTTGCGGGCCTCGATGCTGTCCTCGATTCGCACGGCGAAATCCTGTTCGGTCTTGCGCTTGACGACGGCATCGAGCGTCACGCTGCCGATCTGCAATTGCACCGTGGCGCCGACATCGAACGGCAGCTTGCCCTTGATGCGCAGTCCGCTGGTCGAGACATCGAGGATCGGCTGCCACACCACTTCGCCGTCGCAGTATACGCCAACGCGGCCGCTGCCCGGCAGACGTTCGGCCTTGCGCTTGCGCGGCTGCTCGATGCACACCAGACAGGTCAGCGTCAGGATGATGATGTTGTACCAGCTCCACACCAGCGCGATGGCGCTGGAATCCTGCACCGACCAGCCGCCGTTGACGACGAAAGCGTAGACCACGCCGGCAATCGTCAGCGCGAGATACAGCAACAACAGCCGCATCAGCGGCCACTCGACGAACAGGTTGCCGCGATCGCCGCCCTTGGCGGTGACCTTGAACTTCTGCCCGACCGGCTTCACCAGCCCGACGCCGACCGCTTTCAGAATGGTATGCGCCGCCAGCAACTGGCTTATATCCGCCATGATCGGCAGGATGCGGCCGCGCGTCATCCAGCCCATGATGCTCATCTGCACGACGAAATACGGCAGGAAATTATTGACCGCATCGGCCATGGTGGCGTGCACCGCCTGAATGCCGAACAGCAGATAAAGCGGCGGCACCAGCAGGCCGAGCACGCGGAAGCAGTGCGTCGCGCTCCAGTACAGGAACGTCTCCGACAGAATGGCGCGATCGACCAGCGTCAGGTTGTTGCCGAAGCGCAGCGGGCCGCTTTTGCCGCGACAGATCTGCACGAAGCCGAGGCACCAGCGGCTGCGCTGCGTGACGTATTCCTTGATGCCTTCCGGCGCCAGGCCCATCGACAGCTGCTCGTTGAGATAGATGGTCTGATAGCCGATCTCGCGCAGCCGCAGCGTCACCAGATAATCTTCCGTCACCGAATCGGTCGGGAAGCCGCCGATCATCATCAGCGGCGCGAACCGGATCACCGACGAGGTGCCGCAGCAGAACGCCGCGCCCCACGCATCCTTCGACGCCATCAGCACGTCGAAGAAATAGCGCTGCTCGTCGGGCCAGATGCCGTTGAGTGAGAGGTTGCCTTGAATTGGATCGGCATTGACGAAATGCTGCGGCGTTTGCACGATGCCGACACGGCTGTCCCCCATCAGCGCCATGCAGCGGGTGAGGAATTCCGGCTTCGGTACGAAGTCGGCATCGAGAATCGAGATATAGTCCGGCGGCTGTTCGAGCCCGGCGAGATAGACCAGCGCGTTGTTGATGTTGCCGGCCTTGGCGTGTGCATTGTCCTTGCGGGTGATGTAGCCGCAACCATGCGCCTGACAGAGCTGTTCGAGCCAGGGGCGGCGGCCGTCGTCGCACACCCAGACGCGCGCATTGGCATAATCCAGCGAGACCGCGCCGACGATGGTCTGTTCGAGGATCAGGCGATCTTCGTTGTAGGTGCAGATCAGCACGTCGATCAGCGGCAGCGGCTGGCTGTGCAGGCGCGACAGGTTGGCTTCGACCTCGGGCGTGCGATTGCGGATCCTGGTCAGGAAGAACAGCGACATCGTCGTCGACAGCATCGACAGCATTTCGATGAGGACGAAAATGACGCCGACGGCGAAATCCAGCGTCAGGCCCGGTTCGGGCAGCGACCCGCTGATGCGCCACGCCATGTAGCGCCACATCAGGATGATGGCGACGCTGCACACGATCATGCGATGCAGCGAGTTGTCGCGATCGAGCCAGGCCAGCGACGCGATCGCCAGACCGCCGGCGGCGATGCCGGGCCAGGCATTGACGAGAATGCTGACCAGCGCGTCGATCATGTCACTGCGCCGTGGCGGCGACCGGCGCGTCCACCTTGTTGCCGAACACCACTTGTCCGGTACGGCCGAGCTTGCAGCCCTGACCGTTCAGCGCCGGCACGTCCACGGTGACGCGGTACTGCTCCTTGCGCAGCGACGACGGTGCGATGGCGAAGTTCGAGGCGGCCGTCGCCACCCCGGTGAGGCTGACGACATGGCCGATCATCGGCCTGGTATCGCCATCGCGAAAGCGGAACGTCGCCTGCGTGCCGATGCTGAGGCGATTGTAATCGGATTCGCTGACCACCGCCGTCACCACCGCCGCGTTGCAATCCAGCATGCGTACGAGGTCCTGCCCGCGCTCGACGTGTTCGCCCTGTGCCGTCAGCACTTCCCACACCGTGCCCGACGACGGCACGATGACCGGCGCGGCGAAGTTGCGCCGATAGCGCGCATCCTCCAGCGCAACGTCCTTTTTCAGTTGCTCCAGCGTCGCCTGCTTCTCCTTGAGCTGCGCGCTCAGTTCGGACATCTGCAGCCGCAGGTCGTCGGCGCGCTGCGCGGAGGTCGGACGATCGTTGTAGCTATCGCCGAGGAAGGTGCCGTTACGCGCCGCATCGAGTTCGACCTGAATGCCCTTGATGCGCTGCTCGATCGACAACGCATCGAACCTGGCGATGGTGTTGTCGCGCCGCGCCTTGTCGAGTTGCGCCTTGGGCTGGAAGCCCTGCGCATCGAGCGAGGTCGCGCGCTCGAGGATCGCCGCGGTCTCCTCCTGCCGCGTCGTCGCCGATGACAGATTGTTCTGGCTCTCCTGCAGGCGCGCTTCGAGCTGGGCGATGCGGCCCTGCCGAAACAACTGCGTCTGCTCTGAATATTGCGCCTGCATCCGCGTGGCGTTGTCGAGCCGGTCCTTCAACACCGCGACGTCGGTCTCGGCGCGCTCGGCCATGCGGCGCAGGTCGTCGAGGCGCGCGCGATCGGCGCGGCTGTTGGTGACGTGCAGCAGCGGCGCACCGGCATTGAACGAGGCGCCGACCGCCGCCGGCGTGGCGCTGTCGAACGACACCACGCCCTCGATCGGGGCGCGCAGCGTCAGGGTGCGGGCATTGACCACCGCTTCGACGCTGGTGGTCTGAAACAGCCGTTGCGTCGGCAGCCAGACCACCGCTGCGACCACCGCAATGGCGACAAGCGTCTTGATGCCGCGCCGCAACAGAACATGCGACGCTGGCTTGGTCGCGGGCTTCGGCGCCGCTTCGGCTTCGGCCGCGGCATCGGGCGCGGTCTGCTCGCGGAATTGCTTCTTCAGCAGGGCCAGGCGCTGCTCGATATCGAGATGACCGAGGCCGGTGCTGCCGGACGGCGCGGCCGCGCGTTGCGGCTCGGGTCGCTCCGGATCGGGTTCGGGTCGGGAGCGGTGGCCTGATGCAGCACTCATCGCGGGATTTCCCTTACTCTGGCGGGTCAGCCTCCCAGCCAATTGCTGCCACTTGCTTAATTTTCCCGCGCGGGATGAATTCGTTAACGCCTTGGTTAATCACGTCTTAACCTCGCCGCACCTATGGTAATCATCCCTCTTTGCCCGATTGCGCGATGCGGTCGGGCGCAATTTGCTGGCGTCGAGGCGTGGTGGTTCAAAAGAGAGCATGGCAATGACCGCTACACCCCACGCGGCACCGGGTAATCCGGCTCCGACTCAAGGCCACCGGTCCCCGTTCGCCCGGGTGGCGGAGCTATTGGCGCCGTATCAGCCCGGCAAGCCGCTGATCGCGCTGTCGCTGGGCGAACCGCAGCACCCCATTCCGGATTTCGTCGGACCGATTTTAGCGAATTATATCAATGATTTCGGACGATACCCCATCGCCAAGGGAATCGAGCCGTTCCGGCAGGCGGCGGCCGGCTGGCTGACCAGGCGCTTCGCACTGCCGCGCGCCGTCGACCCGGAAACCGAGGTGCTGGTGCTCAACGGCAGCCGCGAGGGATTGTTTTTTGCTGCGATTGCTGCAGCGCGATATGTTGCGCCGCGACAGGGTCAGCCCGCGATCCTGATGCCCAATCCGTTCTATCCGGCCTATGGCGCCGGGGCGCAGGCCTCCGGCTGCGAGGCGGTCTATCTGCCGACCACCCGCGCCAACGGCTTCCTGCCCGATCTCGACACGCTCGACGAGGCCTTGCTGGCGCGGACCGTGGCGATCTACCTCGCCTCGCCCGCCAACCCGCAAGGATCGGTCGCCTCGCCGGCCTATGGCCGGCGGCTGGTGCAACTTGCCCGGCAATACGGATTCATGGTGCTGAGCGACGAATGCTATTCGGAAATCTACACCCAGGCCGCACCCGGCAGCATGCTCGAGCAGGCCGGGACCGACTTCACCAATGTCGTGGCGTTCCAGTCGCTGTCGAAGCGCTCGAACCTGCCCGGCATGCGTGTCGGCTTCGCCGCTGGCGACAGAAAATTCCTCGCTGCATTTCATGAACTGCGCAACGTCGCCGCGCCGCAGGTGCCGGTGCCGCTGCAGCATGTCGGCGTTGCCGCCTACAACGACGAGGCCCATGTCGAGGAAAACCGCCGGCTGTACCGGCTGAAATTCGATCTCGCCGACCAGATCCTCGGCAACCGCTACGGCTACAGCCGCCCCGCCGGCGGCTTCTGCCTATGGCTCGACGTGTCCGCCCATGGCGGCGACGAGGCGGCGACGGTGAAACTTTATCGCGACGGCGGCGTGCGCGTCATTCCGGGCAGCTATCTGGCGCGGACGCAGGCTGACGGCAGCAATCCCGGTGCCGGCTACATTCGCGTGGCCATGGTGCAGGACAGTGAAACGACAGCCGAGGCGTTGCATCGGCTGGTCCAGGTTCTGGATTAGTCGCGGGGGCGTATGAACATGCCAGCGATCGAACGTGTCATTCCCATCGTCGGGCAACTCCCGGCCTCGATCCGCGACATGCTGCTGAAGCAGCTGCGGGGCCTCGCCGGCTTGGGCCTGATCGCACTGGCCTGCATCGCCGGTGCGGCGCTGATGACATGGTCGGTGCAGGACCCGAGCCTGAGCCACGCCACCTCGCGCGCCATCCGCAACATCGCCGGATATCCCGGCGCGATCGGCGCCGACCTCGCGATGCAGATCCTCGGCCTCGGCGCCATCATGATGATTCTCACCGTCGCGGTGTGGGGCTGGCGCATGCTGACGCGCCGGCACTTCGACCGCGAAGCCTTGCGCGTCGCCTGCTGGATCCTCGCCACGGTGTTCGCCGCGGGCTTCGCCAGTTGCTGGCCGCACGGCGGCAAGTGGCCGCTCCCGACCGGGCTTGGCGGCGTCGTCGGTGACGCGCTGGTGCGCGCACCGGCACTGGTGTTCGGCCCTCCGGGTTTGCTGTATCGCCTGATCCTGGGAACGCTGCTGTTCGCGGCGATGGCGGTCGCCTTCCTGTTTGCCGCCGGCATGGGCGCACAGGAACGCGAGGCGGCGGCGCTCGACGATGACGATACGCCGCTCGATGACGAGAGCGACGATCGCCGCTCCGCCGCGCTGGGCTGGCTGGTGCACGGCATCATGAGCGCCAAGGCGCGGCTCGGCCGTCTGCTGGCGCTGGCCTATCGCACGCTGGTCGCCAGCGGCTCGACCGCACCCTCGGCGCGTTTCGAACGTCATGAGCCGAGTCTGAGCGGACGCCCCTCCAGCCCGTCGATCGCGCCGCACGATCTCGACGACCACGACGACATCGACGGCGATGACGAGGAAGACGAGGAAGGCGAGGACGACGACGAGGAGGAGGAAGACGAAGCTCCGGTCGCCCGCGCGCCGCGCAAGAAAGCCGCGCGTGCCGCCGCGTCGCGCTCCTCCAGCAGGTTCGAACTGCCGTCGGTCAATGTGCTGACCGCGCCGAAGGCGTCGGATCGCATCTCGCTCAGCAAGGCCGAACTCGAAAGCAATTCGCGCGCGCTGGAAGGCGTGCTGCAGGACTTCGGCGTGCGCGGCGAAATCGTCAAGGCCAATCCCGGCCCCGTGGTGACGCTGTACGAACTCGAGCCCGCGCCCGGCATCAAGTCGTCGCGTGTCATCGGTCTCGCCGACGACATCGCGCGTTCAATGAGCGCGCTGTCGGCCCGCGTCGCCGTCGTCGCAGGCCGCAACGCCATCGGCATCGAATTGCCCAACGCCAAGCGCGAGAAGGTCTACCTGCGCGAACTGTTGACGGCGAACGAAGCCGCCGAATCGGTCGCCAAGCTGCCGCTATGCCTCGGCAAGAACATCGGCGGCGAATCCATCATCGTCGATCTGGCGCGCATGCCGCATCTGCTGATCGCCGGTACCACCGGCTCCGGCAAATCGGTGGCGATCAACACCATGATCCTGTCGCTGGTGTATCGGCTGCGGCCGGACCAGTGCCGCCTCATCATGGTCGATCCGAAGATGCTCGAACTGTCGGTCTATGACGGCATTCCGCATCTGCTGACGCCGGTCGTCACCGATCCGAAGAAGGCCGTCGTCGCGCTGAAGTGGGCCGTGCGCGAGATGGAGCAACGCTACAAGAACATGGCCAAGCTCGGCGTGCGCAATATCGACGGCTACAACACCCGCGTCGCCGAAGCCAAGGCCAAGGGCGAGGAACTGACGCGCACGGTGCATACCGGCTTCGACAAGGAAACCGGCAAGGCGGTCTACGAGGAAGAGAAGCTCGAACTCGAGCCGTTGCCCTACATCGTCATCATCGTCGACGAGATGGCCGACCTGATGATGGTCGCCGGCAAGGACATCGAAGGCGCGGTGCAACGGCTGGCGCAGATGGCGCGTGCCGCGGGCCTGCACGTCATCCTCGCCACGCAGCGGCCGTCGGTCGACGTCATCACCGGCACCATCAAGGCCAACTTCCCGACCCGCATCTCGTTTCAGGTCACGTCGAAGATCGACTCACGGACCATCCTCGGTGAGATGGGCGCCGAACAGCTGCTCGGCCAGGGCGACATGCTGTACATGGCCGGTGGCGGCCGCATCTCGCGCGTGCACGGCCCGTTCGTGTCGGACGAGGAAGTCGAGAAGGTGGTGCGCCACCTCAAAACGCAGGGCCAGCCGGAATACCTCGAAGCGGTCACCGCGGAGGAACCGAGCGACGAGGACGGTGCGGTATTCGATGCCACCGGCATGGGCGGCGGCGAGGCCAACGACCTGTTCTCGCAGGCGGTCGCAATTGTGAAGCGCGACCGCAAGGCGTCGACCAGCTACATCCAGCGCCGGTTGCAGATCGGTTACAATCGTGCGGCATCGTTGATGGAACGCATGGAACAGGAAGGCATCGTCGGCCAGGCCAATCACGCCGGCAAACGCGAGATTTTGATCGAGGAAGAGGAAAGCCGCTTTTGAGGGCGGAGCCAATCGACGATATTGCTGCGGACGAGTCGCGAAATCGCCACAGCCTGTGCCTACAGCGGAACCCGCGACGGGTTGACCACAGGCCACATTGCGCGCACAGCGGGGCGCTTCGGCATGGCACGGCAGGACTGAGACATTTGGACACGCCATTGAAGATTGCGACATCCGGGCTTGCGCCTCGCCCCGCGCGTTTCGCCGCTCGCGTGCTGACGGCGACGGCCCTGACGCTCGCGCTCGCGATGCCGGCGGCGATGGCCGAAACCATCCCGGTGCCGCGACCGGCGCCGAAAGCGCGCGCCGAGATCGCTTCGCCGCCGTCCGCCGCGGAACCGGCGCAGCCGATGCCGCTGGCCGGTGCGCCGACGGCGCTGGCCGCGGTGCCGACGCCGATCATTCCCGATCCGCGCAAGCGCCCGACCGGCAGCCTGTTCACCAGTTTCGACGCCAGGCAGAAGGCCGATGCTGCGAGGGTCAGCAGCTATCTGTCCTCAGTGCAGACGCTGGTCGGCAATTTCGTGCAGATCGGACCGGACGGCAGCCGCACCACCGGCGATTTCTACATGCAGAAGCCCGGCAAGATCCGCTTCGAATACGATCAGCCAAGCACCATCGCCATCGTCGCCGACGGCAGCTCAGTGGTGGTGCGCGACCGCAAGCTGGCGACGCAGGATGTCTATCCGCTGTCGCAAACGCCGTTGCGCTATCTGCTGTCGGACCGCATCGATCTGCTGCGCGACACCAAGGTGGTCGGCATTACCGCCGACGATCTCTACATCAGCGTGACTCTCGAAGAGCAGAATCCGCTGGTCGGCACCAGCCGGCTGATGCTGATGCTCGGGGCGAAGGACAACCAGCTCAAGCAGTGGACCGTCACCGATCCGCAGGGCTACGACACGACTGTCGCCGTTTACAATCTCGACAGCAGCAAGAAGCCCGACCCCGGCATGTTCAAGATCGACTACACCAACTATTCGACGCCGAAGCAGTAAGCCTCGTCTTGAACCGGAAGCCGCTGCCTCATGGTGAGGAGGCGCTCTTGCGCCGTCTCGAACCATGCGCCAAACAAGCCTCATCCTCCGCGACGTGGCCAAGCGGCCATTCCTCAGGATCAGGTTTTTCCCGTCCCGCAACCCGGCCCCTTCATGCGTCTCACCCTCACGACCTGGAATATCAACTCGGTGCGGCTGCGCATCGATCTCGTCGCCAAGCTGATCGAGGAGGTGCGGCCCGATGTGCTGTGCCTGCAGGAAACCAAATGTCCTGACGACGCCTTCCCGCTGAAGCGCTTCAAACAGCTCGGTTACGAGCACGTCGCGCTCAACGGCCAGAAGGGCTATCACGGCGTCGCCGTGGTCTCGAAACTGCCGTTCGATACCACCGACATCCGCACCTTCTGCGACAAATTGGATTCGCGGCATATCTCGGTGTCGCTCGGCGCCAAGGCAGAACTGACCGTGCCGCTAGTGCTGCACAATTTCTACGTTCCAGCCGGTGGCGACATTCCCGATCCCGCGCTCAATCCGAAGTTCGATCACAAGCTGAAGTTTCTCGACGAGATGCGCGATTGCGCGCCGCTGCATCCCACGGCCGACGCGCGTCACATCCTGGTCGGCGATCTCAACGTCGCGCCGCACGAGCACGACGTCTGGTCGCACAAGCAACTGCTGAAGATCGTTTCGCACACGCCGGTGGAAACCGAGAAGCTGCTCGCCGTGCAACATCATGGCGGCTGGATCGATGTCGCGCGCGACCGCATTCCGCTCTCGGAAAAAATCTACACGTGGTGGAGTTATCGCGCGGCCGACTGGACCGCCGCCAATCGCGGCCGCCGGCTCGATCACATCTGGGTATCGCCGGCGCTGCGCGACAGCGTGCAGGATTTCACCATCACGCGCGATGCCCGCAGCTGGGAACGGCCGTCGGATCACGTGCCGGTGACGGCGGTATTCGATCTGTAGCGCACGCCATCATCGGGCCATGGCAGTGCCGCCGCACTTGAAGGTTGCTGCGGCAACCGCGCACGCTGCGAGTTCCGCCTGCGCTGCAGCGCGGATTTAGAAAATCTGCTGCTCGAAATAGAATAATCCGAGTTTTCAGTTTTCGCGCTCAGCCTACTCTGGTGTGCAGCAACCCAGCGGTTCTCACACAGAAAGGTAGCGCACCATGCTCGACGTCAAGAAAGTCCGCGGAGGCAGTGGCCTCGATCCGATCAGCGCCGAAGTCGATGAAATTCTCGCCTCGGCCGAAGAAGCGGCGCGCGTCGCCACCAAGTCGTTCTTCGATTCCTTCCAGAAGGATCCCAATCCCGCCGCGCTGGCGACTTGGCTCGAAACCCGCGTCTGGCGCGAAATCGATTACGTCTACCTGCTCAACGCGCAGATCGGCCGCTACGGCATGCGCCTGCAGCGCAAGCACATCACGTTGCTCGCCAAGCAGTCGTTCCAGGAAGCGGAGCACTACGAGGATCTCGGTCAGGTGCTGGAAAATCTCGGCGGCACGGTGCCGACCTCGGTGCCCGCGCAGGCGCAGGAGTGGAGCAGCTGGCTGTGGGAGTGCATGGACCGTCACCATCTCGCCGGCATCGCCGCGTGGTACGTCTCCGAGACTTCGGCGTCGGGCAGCTTCGAACCGACCTTCGAAGGCTGCGGCCGCCACGGCTATACCGACGTGGTGAAGTGCTACAAGCAGATCGAGATCGACGAGAAGTTCCACACCGGTCTCGGCCGCCAGATCCTCTCCACCTACACCGAGACCGATGAGGACCGGGCCGAAATTCTCCGCGCCATGCGCGGCATGCAGAAGATCGCCTGGAAAACCTTCACCCCGGAAAACGTCGCGGCATCGATGGCCGCACGCTCCGCATCGGCCGCCGCCGTCGCGAACTGACGCAGCCGAGGAATCCGTCCATGTGCGCAGAACCTTCAGTCCTTGAGAGCATTGAGACCACCATGCCGCTGCAGGTTCTGCGGACCACGAGGGAATCCGACAGCGTCGTTTCGCTCGACCTGGCGACGATCGATGGGCGCCCGGTGCCGGAGTGGCAGCCGGGCGCCCACATCGATGTCAAACTCGGCAACGGGCTGGTGCGGCAGTACTCGCTGTGCGGCGATTACACCGACCGCAGCCACTGGCGCATCGCGGTGCTGCGCGATCCGTCGAGCCGCGGCGGATCGCAGTTCATCCACGCCAACATTCGCCCCGGCCAGCAGATCCAGGTCGTCGGGCCGCGCAATCACTTCCATCTGGTGCCCGCGGAACGTTACCTGTTCATCGCCGGCGGCATCGGCATCACGCCGATCCTGCCGATGCTGCAGCAGGCCACCGCAGCCGGCACGCCGTGGACGCTGGTGTACGGCGGCCGCTCGCGCACCTCGATGGCCTTTCTCGACAGCATCCGCCACTACGACAGCGGCAACGTCTTCCTGATTCCACAAGACGAATGCGGCATCATCGATCTCGAACGTTTCCTCAGCCGGTTGCGGCCCAACACCGCGGTGTATTGCTGCGGCCCCGGCCCGCTGATCGATGCAGTGGAAACCGTTTGCCAGACCTGGCCGCCGGGATCGCTCCACCGCGAGCGGTTTTCGCCGCGCCAGCGCAGCGAATCGGCCGACGACGGCAGCTTCGAAGTCGTGCTGGCGAAATCCGGCCGCGTCATTCAGGTCGCAGCGGGCGAGAACCTGCTCAGCGCGCTGGAAGACGCCGGTTACAAAGTCACCAATTCCTGCCGGGCGGGCATCTGCGGCACCTGCCTTCTCACCGTGCTCGGCGGAACGCCTGATCATCAAGACGATCTGCTCAGCGACGATCAGCGCGACTCCGGAACGATGATCCTGCCGTGCGTGTCACGTTCCAAATCCAAACAACTCATTCTCGATCTCTAGCCACTTCACGAACTGCCATCGTTTCTACTGTCACCACCACACAAAACCACAACGAGGGGGAAGTCCATGAAAGCGCTCAAGACACTCGGACGACGTGTTGCACTCACAACCGGAATCGTCCTTGCATCGACCATGGCATCGTCTGCCGCCGATATCAGTATCGGCGTCAACATGCCGTTGACCGGACCGTTCGCGGCCTCCGGCAATTACGTCATGAACGGCGCCAAGATCGCCGTCGAGGAAATCAATGCGGCGGGCGGCGTGCTTGGCTCGCAACTCAAGCTCATCATCGAAGACAACAAGAGCAATCCGACCGAGTCGGCTGCCGTCACTGAGAAACTGATCTCGCGCGACAAGGTGCCGGTGGTGCTCGGCGCGTGGGGCTCGACCCTGACGCTGGCCGCGATGCCGATCCTCCAGCAGTACAAGGTGCCGATGGTGGTCGAGACCTCCGGCGCCAACAAGATCACCGAAGCCGGCAATCCGTACATCTTCCGCATTTCCGCTCCGGCCTATCTCGAAGCCGAAGGCATGCAGAAGCAGCTCGACTTCCTCAAGGTGAAGAAGGCCGACTTCCTCGCCATCAACAACGACTGGGGCCGCAGCACGGTTGCCGACTTCGGCAAGATGTTCAAGGCCAACAACGTCACCATCGGCCTGACCGAATACATGGATCAGGGCTCGCAGGACGTCAGCGCCCAGCTCGCCAAGATCAAAACCAGCGACTCCGATACGTTGATCGTCACCACCGCCGTCGAACAATTGACGCTGGTGCTGAAGCAGATCAAGGCGCTCAGCCTCAACAAGCAGGTCATCACCACCGGTGGCTCGCAGAATCCCGATCAGCTCATCGAACAGGCCGGCTCCGCCGCCGACAACTCCACGCATCTGATTTTCTTCACGCCGTGGACGCCGGACCAGACGGCCTATCCCGACCGCTCGAAGACTTTCATCAAGGCATGGGCCAGCAAGGGCTTCAACGCCGCCGGTCTGACCGAAAGTTTCCGTGGCTATGATGGCATTCAGGTCATCGCGGCGGCGATCAAGAAGGCCGGCAGTGCCGATCCCGAAGCCATCCGTCAGGCGATGTGGGACATCAAGGTACCGACGCTGAATGGCGAGGTTCACTTCGCCAAGTCCGGGCCGGCCGGCAAGGAGAGCGGGCAGAGCGTGCCGCAGGTCCACTTCGTCAAGATCGTGCAGGGCAAGGTGCAGTTGCTCAGATAACAGGCAACGCACGATCACCGTCGGGCTGAAGATCGACCACTGACTTCGAACCATCCGGCCCCGCGCAGGCGAACTGCCCGGGGCCGGTCGTATTTTTGGCGTTCGCAACCCGCCGCATTGCGTCGCATTGCGCGATTCACCATCGCTTGCGCTGAAACACCGCGCGACCGATGGCTGCGGCAAAATCACTAAGGCCGGCCGCTGTTTTGTGATAACAAGAGCGGCTGTCAACATCCCGTCACGAAAGACGAAATGGACAACCTGCCGCCCCTGCGTGCCCTTCTGGTGTTCGATGCCGTCGGCAAATGCATGAGCATGAAGCGCGCGGCGACCGAGCTTGCAGTGTCGCCCGGTGCGGTGAGCCAGCAGATCAAGATTCTCGAAGACGCGCTCGGCCTGCAACTGATCTCGCGCAATTCGGCGCGGCTGCAGCTCACCGAATTCGGCCAGATCTATCACCGTTCGATTTCAACCGCGCTGCAGAATCTGCGCAACGCCCACACCGAAACGCTGGCGTCGCGGCGGCCCAACACCTTGCTGGTCAGTGCGCTGCCGCTGCTCGCCAGCCGCTGGCTGGCGCCGCGCATGTTCGAGTGGCAGCAGATGCATCCGGAAATCAGCATGCATCTCGAAGGCACCATCTCGGAGCCGGCGGCCGGTTCCGGCCAGGTCGATTTCCGCATCTCCTATCATGACAAGACGCGGCAGTTCGAGAATTCGGTGGCACTCTACACCGACAGCCTGATCCCGGTGTGCAGCCCGAAGCTGTTGCGTGACGGACCCCCGCTGAAATCGCCGGCCGATCTGTTGGCGTATCGGTTGCTGAACATCGAATGGGCGCCGATCCTCGAACCGCCGCCGACCTGGCAGGACTGGTTCAAGCAGGCCGGCGTCTCGCTCGAAGGTTATCGCGATCCGTTCATCTTCTCGCTGTCGAGTCTGGCCATCGAAGCCGCGCTCAACGGCCGTGGCGTGGCGCTGGCGCAGCATTCGATGATCATCGACGACTTGAAAGAGGGCCGCCTCGTCGCGCCGTTCCCCCACCGGCTGAAACTGTCGTCGCCGTATTACTTCGCCTGGCAGCAGTCGGTGTTCGACAAGCACGGCGCGCGCGACTTCCATCGCTGGCTGATCGGCCTCGCGCGGCAGCAGGCGCAGATCGAAGAAGAAGTACCGGCGTAACGATCGCCCTGCCTGCAACGATTGTGAATGGAAGGTTCTGCCGTCATCCTGAGGTGCGACACGCGAAGCGTGGAGCCTCGAAGGATGAGGCCGCCGCCCTTCGAGAGCCGCTGAAGGAGCCGCCGCCTCAGGGTGACGGAGAAGTGCGCTAAATGTTCAGCCGCGAACCGACCAGCACGATATCGCTGGTGGCCTGCCCTGCGCGATTGGCGAGATCGTCGCGCAACCGAAGCGCGGCATCGGGATCGTTTTCCAGCACGCGTTGAAACAGCGTGCGGCTCAGCCGGATCACCGAGGAATATTCCAGCGCGGTCGCGGTCGCCGGGCGTTTCATTGCCACGATCAGCGCCAGTTCGCCGATCAGAGATCCGGGCCCGGCGGTGACATCGTGGCGAGCGCTGTCGCCAAAGCTGACGCGAAAACCGCCGCTCTGCACGACGTAGCCGCAATCCGCCTCGTCGCCGGCGCGGAAAAGCACCGAGCCGCGTGCGAACTCCTGCTGTTCGGAGCCGATCGCCAGCATGCGGATCGCCGCGTTGCCCAACAGGTGAATTGTCGGGACGCGGTCGAGCAGGATGACATCATCTTCGATCGACATCGGGGGAGTACGCGCTGGTTACGAATCGTCGCAACCGTATCACGGCACCAGCTTGTAGCCACCGGCTTCCGTCACCAGAATCTCCGGGCTGGCGGCGTCCTTCTCGATCTTCTGGCGCAGCCGGTAGATGTGGGTTTCCAGCGTGTGGGTGGTGACGCCGGAGTTATAGCCCCAGACCTCCTGCAGCAGCGTCTCGCGCGACACCGGCTGCTGGCCGGCGCGATAGAGGAAGCGCAGGATGGCGGTTTCCTTCTCGGTCAGCCGCACCTTCTTGGCGTTGGCGCCGGTCAGCATCTTGGAGCCGGGGCGGAAACTGTAGGGCCCGACCGAGAACACCGCGTCCTCGCTGGCCTCGTGTTGCCGCAATTGGGCGCGGATGCGCGCCAGCAGCACGGCGAAGCGGAACGGCTTGACCACGTAATCGTTGGCGCCGGATTCCAGCCCGAGGATGGTATCGGAATCGGTGTCGTGCCCGGTCAGCATGATGATCGGCGCCTTGAAGCCGCCCTTGCGCAGCGAGCGGACAACCTCGCGGCCGTCGGTATCGGGCAGGCCGACATCCATCAGCACCAGGTCCGGAGCCTGTGCCTTGGCGGCGGATGCGCCCTTCGCGCCGGTATCGACGGCGGAGGCCTCGAACTCTTCGTGCAGCGACAGTTGTTCGACCAGCGCGTCGCGCAAATCGGTGTCGTCATCCACAATGAGGATTTTGCGGGCATTGGCCATGGATGGCTGTCCTTCGAGCAGGCGCGCGCGACGGGCGCAAGAGGGCAGAGACGATAGAGATAGGTTCGATTTGGCCCGGGAACTAGTGTGGTTCAGAAGTTCGCCCTATTTTCTCGGCAAGCGCTTCGAGCGCACTCCAGATTCGCGGCCCTAGTTACCGATTCGCAATCAAGTGTACTTTACCTCAAAGCCGGTCCGTTCGCCCCGATCTCGCGGGGGCGCAATAGAGCACGTGCCGTCGAAAGTTCAAGCCGGAGTTCGCGCCCGCCATGGGAAAGTCCCGTTTTTCAGGCACTTACCAGACACATCGGCGTGATCGGCCGCTGTCGGCAGTCACCGTCCGCCCAGCCGCCGGGCAACGCAGCCGGGGCTGGCTCGTGGCAGACGGGCAGGCGATCCCGGTGGCGCTCGGCCGGGGCGGCATCCTTGCCAACAAGTTCGAAGGCGACGGCGGTACGCCGCGCGGCATGTTTCACCCGCTACGGCTGTGGTGGCGGGCCGACCGCTGGCCCCGTCCGCGCACGCGCTTGCCGGTCCGCCGCATCATGCCGCAGGATGCCTGGTGCGAGGAGCCGTCCGACCGCCACTACAACCGCGCCATCCGGCTGACCCGGGGACAAGCCGGCGATCGGCTCGCCCGCACCGACCACCTCTACGACTTCATCATCGAAATCGATCACAACACCCGGCCGCGTGTCACCCGGCGCGGCAGCGCGGTGTTCCTGCATCTGGCGCGCGATAATTTCGGCCCCACCGCCGGCTGCGTCGCGATGCGCCGCGCCGCCATGCTGCGGCTGTTGGCGCGGATCGGACCGCGCACGCAAATCCGCGTCGGGTGAAGGTGACGCACCGCGAATGACGGCGGCGCAACCGCTTACCCGACGTCGCCGAATCCGGCTCCGACATCCTGCGGCATCGTGCGGATCAGGCGGGAATCCTCCACTGCCGCCTGGCGATGCTTCACCGCCTCGCGATAAACCGGATCGCGGATCATCTCGACGAATGCGGCGACCGATGGATATTCGGCGATGAAGCAGTGGTCCCAGCGCTCGCTCGACGGCCCGATCAGCATCAGTTCGAACTTGCCGCGCCAGACGATGCGGCCGCCGAGTCGCGCAAACACTGGCCCGCTCTCGCGGCCATAGGCGGCATAGGCTTGCGCGCCGGTGGCCTTGCGGCCGTCGGGATAGCGCGCCTGATCGTGCAGCCGGACCAGATTCAGCATGTGAATCGGACCGGGACGATTGTCGTTCCGAAATTGGGCGAAGACGTCTTTGGTGGGATCGATATGACCGCTCACATCGTTTCCTTTCAGGCTGGCTTCGGGCGCGTGCCGAAAATCGCCGAGCCGACCCGCACATGCGTTGCACCGAACGCGATGGCGACGGCGAAGTCGGCGCTCATGCCCATCGACAGTTTTTGCAGGCCGTTGCGCGCGGCGATCCTCGCCGTCAGCGCGAAATGTGGCGCCGGCGCTTCGTCGGCGGGCGGAATGCACATCAGCCCGGCGATGCTCAGGCCGTAAGTGTCGCGGCAGCGCGCGAGAAAATCGTCAGCGTCGGTGGGCGCGATGCCGGCCTTCTGCGGCTCCTCGCCGGTATTGATCTGCACGAACAATTCCGGGCGGCGCGGCTGCCGCGCGAATTCCTTGCTCAGCGCCTCGCACAGGCTTGGCCGGTCGACGGAATGGATCGCGTCGAACAGCGCCACCGCTTCCTTCGTCTTGTTGGATTGCAGCGGCCCGATCAGATGCAGCGCGATGTCCGGATGCGCCGCCATCAGTTCCGGCCACTTGGCCTTGGCCTCCTGCACGCGATTCTCGCCGAACACCCGCTGACCGGCGGCGATCACCGGCGCAATCGCATCCGCCGCGAAGGTCTTCGACACCGCAATCAGCGTCACCGAGGCGCGGTCGCGGCGCGCATCGGCGCAGGCGCGCGCGATGTCGTGCTCCACGGCGGCGAGCCCGCTTGGTGAAGATGGCGTTAATGGCGAGGCTGACGACGTCGGCATGATGCAGTTCGAATCCTAAACGGGCGCGATCGTTCAAATTTGAACGAAATCCGGAAAAGCTCCTTGAGCCGTTGCTGCTAGCAGTGATGCGGGGCAAGGGGAATACGATGTCGCGGATCAGTTTCGGCCGCAAACGAGTCAAACTCAAGAAAGTTCTCGGAATCCGCGGCCGGCTGGTGTTGCTGGCGCTGATCATGGTCGTGCCGCTGATGCTGGAGCGCGCGCGCTCGCTGGAAGACGCCCGCGCCAAGCAGATTGCGTTCGCCTCCAACGAATACAAGAAACTCGCCCGCCACACTGCCGATTCGCAACGCGAGGTGGTGTCGTCGGTCGAAGCGGTGCTGAAATCCTCGGCCTACGTTTATGCGCTCGGCACCGATGCCGGCCAGCCTTGCGCGGTGATGCGTGCCGGCCTGCGCGTCGATCTGCCATGGATCAATAGTCTCTCGGTTACGAACGGCACCGGCCGCGTGCTGTGCTCGACGGAGCCAAAGCTGATCGGCATGAATCTCGGCGATCGCGATTACTGGAAGCGCGCCGTGAGCAGCGGCCAGTTCGTGCTCAGCGACTATCTGTTCAGCCGCGTCACCAGCCAGCCGGCGGTGATCGCCGCCTATCCGATCGCGGCCATCGACAGCCTCGCCGATTCGGTGGTCGTCGCCGGCCTCAATCTCGACTGGATGTCGCGCGTGATGAACAACCTCGGCGACCGCCCCGGCGTCACCGCCGTGCTGGTCGACAGCAACGGCGTCGTGCTCGCCGCGCCCGACGATCTCGCCAGCATGATTACCCAACACTTGGAGGACAAGACGGTGCTGCCGGCGATCCGCACCCAGGAAGCCGCGACCGGCAGCAAGACCGGCATCATCGCGCATATCGGTCCGGACAACCGGCAACGCACCATCTCCTTCGCCGAAGTGCCCGGCACCGACGCGCGGCTGATCGTCAGCATCGACGAAGCCACCGTCACCGCCGGCATCAACCGCGACATTCGCAGCGCCTATTTTCAGCTCGGCATGGTCGGCGTGATGGTGCTGCTCGGCGCGCTGTTCGCCGCCGATGTGCTGGTGATCAAGCCGATTCGCGCCTTGACCGCGCAGGCGGTGCGATTTGGCCGCGGCGACCACACCACCCGCGCCGAAAGCAAGGAATTGCCGGCCGAGTTCAAACCGCTGGCCCGCGCCTTCAACGCCATGGCGGCGCAGCTCGGCCAGCGCGAACGCGAGCTGGTGGCCAGCAACAACCGGCTTGCGGTGATGGCCGCGATCGATCCGGTGTCCGGCCTCGCCAACCGGCGCGGCTTCCAGAGCCGGTTCGATTTCGAATGGCTGAAGGCCACGCAACTCGAGAGCGAACTGTCGCTGGTGATGATCGATGTCGATCAATTCAAGCTGTTCAACGACAGCTACGGCCACTTGGAAGGCGACGCCTGCCTGCGCCGGCTCGGCGAAACACTCGATCTGATTGCCGGCACCACAGCCGGCTTCGCCGCGCGCTACGGCGGCGAGGAGTTCTGCGTGCTGCTGCCCGGCTCCGGTGCGGTTCGGGCGCTGCAAACCGCCGAAATGATCCGCGCCGCGGTGCAGGCGCTGGCCATTGCCCACGGCGCCAGTTCCTATCAGACCGTGACCGTCAGCGTCGGCGTGGCATCGACCCGCCCCAACGACACCCAGCGCCCCGCCGATCTGATCGAGGCGGCGGACGCGGCGCTCTACGTCGCCAAACGCCAGGGTCGCAACACCGTGGCGCAGCACGGCCAGCGCGAAATCGCGGCCCCCTCGGTGTCGCTGGCCAGCTAGCCGGAAGGCCCCCGCCGGCGCAACCGCAGCTTGCGCTTAAGACATTGACCCAGCGCGGTCTTTTGTGGCCTAGTCCGGCGCATCCTTGATCCGGCGCCGAGTTTCTCAATCATTATGAACAACGAACGCTACAACGCCCGCGAGTCCGAACCGCGCTGGCAGCGCATCTGGAACGAACAGGCGATCTTCAAGACGTCGAACAGCGATCCGCGTCCGAAATACTACGTGCTGGAGATGTTCCCCTACCCGTCCGGGCGGATCCACATGGGCCACGTCCGCAACTACACGATGGGCGACGTGGTGGCGCGAACGATGCGCGCCAAGGGTTACAACGTGCTGCATCCGATGGGCTGGGATGCCTTCGGCCTGCCGGCGGAAAACGCCGCGATGCAGAACAAGACCGATCCGGCGAAATGGACCTACGCCAACATCGCCACCATGAAGAAGCAGCTCCAGACCATGGGGCTGTCGCTGGACTGGAGCCGCGAGATCGCGACCTGCGATCCGAGCTACTACAAGCACCAGCAGAAGATGTTCCTCGACTTCCTCAAGGCCGGTCTCGCCGAGCGCGAGAAGCGCAAGGTCAACTGGGACCCGGTCGACATGACCGTGCTGGCCAACGAGCAGGTGATCGACGGGCGCGGCTGGCGCTCTGGCGCCGTCGTCGAGCAGCGCGAGATGAATCAGTGGGTCTTCAAGATCACGAAGTACTCGCAGGAACTGCTTGAAGCGCTCGATACGCTGGATCGCTGGCCGGACAAGGTGCGGCTGATGCAGCGCAACTGGATCGGCCGTTCCGAGGGCCTGTTGATCCGCTTCGCGCTGGATAGCGCCACGACGCCCAACGGCGAGTCCGAACTGAAGATCTTCACGACGCGGCCCGACACGCTGTTCGGCGCCAAGTTCATGGCGATCGCGCCGGACCATCCGCTGGCCACCGCAGCAGCGAAAAACAATCCGGCGCTCGCTGAATTCATCGCCGAGTGCAAACATCGCGGCACCTCACAGGCCGAGATCGACACCGCCGAGAAGATGGGCTTCGACACCGGCATCAAGGCGGTCCACCCGTTCGATCCGTCGTGGAAGCTGCCTGTCTACGTCGCCAACTTCATCCTGATGGAATACGGCACCGGCGCCATCTTCGGCTGCCCGGCGCACGACCAACGCGACCTCGACTTCGTCAACAAATACGGCCTCGGCAATACGCCGGTGGTGTGCCCCGAAGGGCAGGACGCCGCGAGCTTCGTCGTCACCGACACCGCCTATGACGGCGACGGCCGCATGATCAATTCGCGCTTCCTCGATGGCATGACCATCGAGCAGGCCAAGGACGATGTCGCCAAGCGGCTCGAAAGCGAGTTGCGCGGCAATGCGCCGGTCGGCGAGCGACAAGTCAACTTCCGCCTGCGCGACTGGGGTATTTCGCGGCAGCGTTATTGGGGCTGCCCGATCCCGGTGATCCATTGCCCCAAGTGCGACGTGGTGCCGGTGCCGGATCAGGATCTGCCGGTGGCGCTGCCGAACGACGTCTCGTTCGACAAACCCGGCAACGCGCTCGATCACCATCCGACATGGAAACACATCAAGTGCCCGCAATGCGGCGGCGAGGCGCGGCGCGAAACCGACACCATGGACACCTTCGTCGATTCGTCGTGGTACTTCGCGCGCTTCACCGATCCGTGGAACGAGACCGCGCCGACGACGCGCGCGGTGGTCGATCGCATGCTGCCGGTGGACCAGTATATCGGCGGCGTCGAGCACGCCATTCTGCATCTGCTCTATTCGCGCTTCTTCACCCGCGCCATGAAGGCCACCGGCCACATCGGCATGGACGAGCCGTTCAAGGGTATGTTTACCCAGGGCATGGTGGTGCACGAGACCTATCGCAAGGCCGACGGCACCTTCGCCTCGCCTGCCGAGATCAAGCTTGAGATCGATGGCGAGAAGCGCCGCGCGACATTGCTGACCACCGGCGAGCCGGTCGAGATCGGCTCGATCGAGAAGATGTCGAAGTCGAAGCGCAACACGGTCGATCCCGACGACATCATCGCCACCTACGGCGCCGACACCGCGCGCTGGTTCATGCTGTCGGACTCGCCGCCGGATCGCGACGTGATCTGGAGCGAAGAGCGGGTGCAGGGCGCGTCGCGTTTCGTGCAGCGGCTGTGGCGGCTGGCCAGCGAAGCCGCGGTCATCGCCAAGGCGGCACCCGCCGAGCGCCCGGCGTCATTCGGCGCCGAAGCGCTGGCGGTGCGCAAGGCGGCGCATGGCGCGCTCGACAAGGTCTCGACCGGCGTCGAGAAGCTGCACTTCAACGTCTGCCTGGCGCATATCCGCGAATTCGCCAACAGCTTCGCCGACGCCCTCGCCCGCGCCGGTTCCACGACGCAGCCGGCGCCCGACCTGAGCTGGGCGATTCGCGAGGCTGCCGTGATCCTGGTGCAGTTGTTCGCCCCGATGATGCCGCATCTGGCTGAAGAATGCTGGCACGCGCTCGGCCAACCCGGCCTGGTGTCGGAAGCGTCATGGCCCAAGGTCGAGACCGATCTTTTGGTCGAGGACACCATGACGCTGCCGGTCCAGGTCAACGGCAAGAAGCGTGGCGAGGTGGTCGTGCCGCGGCAGGCCGGCAATCCGGAAATTGAGGCTGCCGCTTTGGCGCTCGATGCGGTAATACAAGCGTTGGGTGGCAAGCCCGTTCGCAAGGTCATCGTGGTACCGCAGAGGATCGTCAATGTGGTCGGCTAGGTCGTGGGCTAACGCGCGGGCACGCACCCGCATCGCCGGCCGGCTGGCCGTCGTCGCCATGCTGGCGGCGCTGACCGCCGGTTGTTTCCGGCCGATGTATGCCGAGCACACCGACGGAACCCCGGCTTTGCGCGAGAAGCTGCTCGGCGTCGAGGTTCCACCGCTCAATTACGGCACTGGCACGCGCGAAGCTCGGCTCGGCGTCGAGATCCGCAACGCGCTGGCGTTCAAGCTCTACGGCACCGCCACCGGCACCGCGCCGACGCATCGGCTGGTGCTGCGCCTGACCGCGCGCAAGACCTCGCTGCTGACCGATCCGACCACCGCGCTGCCCTCGATCGAGAATTACGGCATCGATGCCGCCTACAACCTGATCGAGATCGCCAGCAACAAATCGGTAATGACCGGCAGCACGTTCTCCAACGTGTCCTATGATATTCCCGGCCAGTTCCAGCGCTTCGGCCGCGCCCGCGCCTTCCGCGACGCCGAGGATCGCGCCGCGCAGGAGATCGCCGAGAACATCCAGACCCGGCTGGCGTCGTATTTCTATTCGGGGATGTGAGCCGTCCGGCTTTTTGCGCATCTGCATTTCGTCATTGCGAGCGAAGCGAAGCAATCCAGAGCCACGATGCATGACTGGATTGCTTCGTCGCTCCGCTCCTCGCAATGACGGAAGTGAGGGCTAATCATGGTCGCGCTGCGTGGCAGGGAGATCGACAGCTATCTCGCCAGACCGGACCCGGCGCGGCCGATCGTGCTGCTATACGGCCCCGACGCCGGCCTCGTGCGCGAGCGCGCCGACGCGCTGATTGCCTCTGCCGTCGACGATCCCAACGATCCGTTCTCCCTGGTCCGGCTCGACGGCGACGACCTCGCCGCTGAGCCGTCGCGCCTCGTCGACGAAGCCATGACGGTGCCGCTGTTCGGCGGCCGCCGCGCCATTCGCGTGCGCGCCGGGTCGCGCAATTTCGCCAGCGGCGTCGATACGCTGACCACCTCGCCGCTGAAGGACTGCCGCGTCGTCATCGAAGCCGGCGAGTTGCGGCCCGAAGCGCCGCTGCGCAAGGCCTGCGAGCGCGCCAAGAGCGCGGTGGCGATTGCCTGTTATCCCGACACCGAACGCGACCTCGCCAAGCTGATCGACGACGAATTGCGCGTCGCCAATCTGCGCATTGCCGCCGATGCGCGCGCGACGCTGATGGCGTCGCTCGGCGGCGACCGCCAGGCGTCGCGCAACGAATTGCGCAAGGTGGCGCTGTACGCCCACGGCAACCGCGAAGTGACGCTCGACGACATCATGGCGGTGATCTCCGACGCCTCGGATCTCAAGCTCGATCCGATCGTCGACGGCGCCTTCGCCGGCAATGCGGCGCTGGTCGAAAGCGAATTCGCCAAGGCGATGGCCGCCGGCACCTATCCCGGTGTCATCATCGCCGCCGCGCAGCGTCACGCCGCGCAACTGCACAAGGCCAGCCTGGCGATGGACGAGGGCGCGTCGGCTTCGGCGGCGGCCGAAAGCGGTTTCCCGCGACTGCATTTCTCGCGCAAGAATGCGGTTGAAACGGCGCTGCGCAATTTCAACGCCGCGCGGCTGCGCCAGGTCATCGACCAGCTTGCTATCGCCGCACTCGACTCGCGCAAGCAAGCCGCGCTGGCGGCGGCGATCGCGCAGCGTGCGCTGATGGCGATCGCGGTGAACGCACGGCGACGGGGCTGAAGCCTTTCAACGCAAGCAGCGTCATCCTGAGGTGCGCGCTCTTGTTGGCGCGCCTCGAAGGATGGGCCGCTCGTGCCAACCGTCACCCTTCGAGGCTCGGCGTAAAAAGCGCCTCGCACCTCAGGGTGACGAGCCTACCCCTCATGGTGAGGAGGCGCATCAGCGCCGTCTCAAATCATGAGGCCATAAACGATCCGTCACCTCATCCTTCGAGACGCGCGCAATAGCAGGCGCAGCCTGCGTAAACTTGGCCACGCCGTGCGCTCCTCAGGATGAGGCGGACGGATCTAACCCGTGCGCTCGAGCCGTCGGATGATTTCGTCGAGCTGATCGAGATCGCCGTAGCGGATCTGCACGACGCCGCCGGAATCGCGATGCGTCAGGCTGACCTTGAGGCCGAGCGCATCGCTGACGCGCTTCTCCAGCGCGATGGTGTCGGCATCCTTCGCTGGCGCGGCAGACGAAGCGCGCGGCTTCTGCGGCTTGCGTTCCGGCACGCCTTCTTCATGCGCCAGCGCTTCGGCCTGCCGCACGTTCAAGCCTTCGGCGACGATACGCTTGGCCGCACTCGATGCATCCGCCACGCCGATCAACGCGCGCGCGTGCCCCGCCGACAATTGCCCCGACGCTATCAGCGCCTGCACATCGTCCGGCAGTTTGGTCAGGCGCATCATGTTGGCGACATGGCTGCGGCTCTTGCCGACCAGCTTGGCGACGTCTTCAGCACTATGTTTGAATTCGTTGGCGAGCGCGTGATAGCCTTGCGCCTCTTCCAGTGCGTTGAGGTTCTCGCGCTGCACGTTTTCGATGATGGCGATTTCGAGCGCGTCGCTGTCGCTGACCTCGACCGGCACAATCGGCACTTCATGCAGACCGGCGCGCTGTGCCGCGCGCCAGCGGCGTTCGCCGGCGATGATCTCGAAACGATCCTGCGCGCCCTTCACCGGCCGCACCACGATCGGCTGGATGACGCCGTGCTGCTTGATCGAGTCCGCAAGCTCGCCGAGTTCGGCATCGGAGAAGGCGCGGCGCGGGTTGCGCGGATTGGCCTTGATGAATTCGATCGGCACCTTGCGCTGCGCGCGCGGCCGTTCGACATGCGCGGCCTCGCCGCCGACATCGCCGATCAGACTTGCAAGACCGCGGCCCAATCGCGAACGCGCTTCATCGGCCATCGCCAGCTCCCTTGGATTCACGCGTGATACTCCACTTCGATTTGCTCGGAGACGTATTGTCTTATTCATCCTTCGAGGCTCGGGCTTCGCCCTTCGCACCTCAGGATGACGCCCTGCATGGTGTTGCCGTCATCCTCAGGTGCGCGTCTTCTTGCGCGCCTCGAAGGATGGCGGAAAAGTTTTCACCCCGCCGCGCGCAACTCACGCTCGCGCTGGATCACTTCGGTGGCAAGCCGCAAATAGGCTTCGCTGCCGGCGCATTTGAGATCGTAGACCAGCACCGGCTTGCCGTAGGACGGCGCTTCGGAAATGCGCACGTTGCGCGGGATCATGGTGTCGTAGACCTTCTTGCCCATGAACTGCCGCACGTCGGCGACGACCTGGTTCGAGAGGTTGTTGCGCGAGTCAAACATGGTCAGCACGATGCCGTGGATCGACAGGTTCGGATTGAGCGTCGAACGCACCTGCTCGACGGTCTGCAACAATTGCGACAGACCTTCGAGCGCGAAGAACTCGCACTGCAGTGGCACGAGAATGGCGTCCGACGCCGCCATGGCGTTGACGGTGATGAGATTGAGCGACGGCGGACAATCGATCAGCACGTAAGTGTAGTCTGCATCCGGCGAGACATTGGTGTTGAGCGAGGCGATGGCGTTGCGCAGCCGGAAGGCGCGATCGCGCGTGGTGCCGAGTTCAAGCTCGAGGCCGGAGAGGTCCATCGTCGAGGGCGCGATGTGCAGACGCGGCACCGCGGTCGGCACCACCGCGTCGCGCAGCGACACCTCGTTGGTCAGCACGTCGTAGGTCGAGGCGTTGCGGTCGCGGCGGTCGATGCCGAGTCCGGTCGAGGCGTTGCCCTGCGGATCGAGATCGACGATCAGCACCCGCTCGCCGATCGCGGCCAGCGCCGTTCCGAGGTTGATCGCCGTGGTGGTCTTGCCTACGCCGCCCTTCTGGTTGGCCAGCGAGATGATGCGGGGATGCGCCGGCGGCAGCGGATTGCCATCCTTAACTTGTTGAAAAGTCTCGTCAATCACGGTCATTTCGAAACGCCATATTGCACTGCAGCATTACCCTTGCCGCGAGGGTCGAGATGGTCGATCGCCACGATCCAGCCTTGGCCGCCTGAATGGCTGGGGTGGAGAATTGGCTTAATATTCCAATATTTAGTAGCTTCCGTCAATTCTGACTCTACATCTTGACCCTTGAGAAACAGCACCTTGGCGCCTTTCTGCATCAACGGCCATGCGAACCCGAGCAATATATGTAACGGAGCGAGTGCCCGCGCGGTGACGTAATCCGGCGCGTGCTGCACGCTATCCACATAATCCCCGATGTCCGCCAGATGCACGGTGCCTGGCGCCCCGGTCACCCGCAAGGCCTCGCGCAGGAACGCCGCCTTCTTGGCGTTGCGCTCGACCAGATCGACATGCCCGCCGCGTTCGGCCATGACGCAGGCCAGCACGATTCCGGGAAAGCCGCCGCCACTGCCGAAATCGGTCCAGCGTTTGGCATCGGGGGCCAGCGCCAGTAGTTGAAGCGAATCGGCGATATGACGAGTCCACAGTTGGGGCAGGGTCGATGGCGCCACCAGATTGGTCTTGGCCTGCCATTGCAGCAGCAGGTCCACGTAGCGATCCAGCCGCGCCTCCGTTTCACGTGAAACAGGCGCGAGCGCCAGCGCCACCGCCTTGTCGGCGGTGAGGTCGCTCGGCAGTACCTGATGTTCGACCTTCGCCATCGTTGAACTGCTTCCCAATCGGTGTTGGCCGCCATCCCGAGGTGCGAGCCGGTTTCGGCGAGCCTCGGGGATGATGAGCGGTCGATGGTTTTCTGGCCCCATCCTTCGCCGCGTGCAAGAGCGCGCACATTAGGATGACGTCAATTTCCCTTTCCACGAGACCGGGCGGCGGTTCCTCACCCTCCCCTCGAGGGTGAGGGTAAGGCAGCGCTTGGGATCACCCGCCCCTGTTTCACGTGAAACAGCTCAGGCCGCGCCCGCTGACGCCTTGCGCCGCGCCTCGCGGCGCAGATAGGCGGCCAGAATCCCCAGCGCGGCCGGCGTCAGACCGTCCAGCCGCCCCGCCTGCCCCACCGTATGAGGCTGCGCTTTCTCCAGCCGGTTGCGCGCCTCGTTCGAAAGTCCCGGCACCGCCCGATAATCGATTCCGGTCAAAACCAGCCCTTCGTCGCGGCGGAACGCCTCGACGTCCGCGACCTGCCGCTTCAGATAGACGGCATATTTGGCATCGATCTCGACATGGGTGGCGATGGCTGGGTCAATGGCCGACAGCTCCGGCCAGATCGCGCGGACATCGGCCCAGCCGATCTCCGGATAGGCCAGTAGGTCATAGGCCGAGCGGCGATGGCCGTCCCGGTTGAGGGCCAAGCCATGTTTCGCCGCTGCGTTCGGCGTCACCGACAGCGATTGCGTCAGCGTCTTCGCTGCCTCGAGCGCCGCCATCTTGGCGGCATGGCGCGCCGCCCGCTCCGTCCCGACGCAGCCCAGCGCCAGACCCTTGTCGGTCAACCGCTGATCGGCATTGTCGGCGCGCAAGGTCAGCCGGTATTCCGCCCGCGAGGTGAACATCCGATACGGCTCGGTGACGCCGCGCGTCACCAGATCGTCGATCATGACGCCGAGATAGCCGTCGGCGCGATCGAACACCATCGGCTCCCCGCCCCCGGCCAGCAGCGCCGCATTCAGCCCGGCCACCAGCCCCTGCGCCGCGGCTTCTTCATAGCCGGTGGTGCCGTTGATCTGCCCGGCCAGGAACAGGCCCGGCAACCGTTTGGTCTGCAAGGTCGGCGCCAGCTCGCGCGGATCGACATGGTCGTATTCGATGGCATAGCCCGGCCGGATGATCCGGGTGCGCTCCAGCCCCGGAATCGAGGCGACGATGGCCTGCTGCACCTCTTCCGGCAGCGAGGTCGAGATGCCGTTGGGATAGACCGTGTTGTCGTCGAGCCCTTCCGGCTCGAGGAAGATCTGATGCCCGTCGCGATCACCGAATCGGACGATCTTGTCCTCGATCGATGGGCAATAGCGCGGCCCGGTGCTGGTGATCTGGCCGGAATACATCGGCGAGCGGTGCACGTTGGCGCGGATCACCTCATGGGTCGCCGCCGTGGTGCGAGTGATGCCGCACTGGATCTGCGGCGTGGTGATGCGGTCGGTCAGGACCGAAAACGGCTCCGGCGGATCGTCGCCGGGCTGCATTTCCACTGCACCCCAGTCGATGGTGGTGCCGTCGAGCCGTGCCGGCGTGCCGGTCTTGAGCCGGCCCAGCGTGAATCCGGCCGCTTCGAACGACTTCGAGAGGCCCAGCGCCGGCGCTTCGCCGACTCGCCCGGCGGGCCAGCTTTTTTCGCCGAGGTGAATCAACCCGCGCAAAAAGGTGCCGGTCGTGACCACCACCGCCCCTGCTCCGATCTCCGCACCGTCGGCAAGCCTGATCCCGGTCACCCGGTCGCCCGAGCGAAGCAATTCGTCCGCCTCGCCCTCGATGACCGTCAGATTGGCGGTGTCGCGAATCGCCGCCTGCATCGCGGCGGCATAAAGCTTGCGGTCGGCCTGGGCGCGCGGCCCGCGCACCGCCGGACCCTTGCGCCGGTTGAGCATACGAAACTGGATACCGGCCTGGTCGATCACCCGGCCCATCAGGCCGTCCAGCGCATCGACCTCGCGCACCAGATGGCCCTTGCCGAGCCCACCGATCGCCGGATTGCAGGACATCGCGCCGACGGTGGCGAATTGGTGCGTCACCAGGGCGGTGCGCGCGCCCATACGCGCCGATGCCGCCGCGGCTTCGCAGCCGGCGTGACCGCCCCCGATGACAATGACGTCGAATGATAAGGCCAAGGCTGCACCAATCGAATTTGCGCCGCTGGCGCGACTTCTAGCGCAGGATCACGCGGACTGAAAACAGAAAACTCGGGATTTTCGGGGTGGCTGTTTCACGTGAAACACGGGCGGCTTTGGCAAGGTTCCGACCGCCGGGTCCGGCGCAGGGTGGGTTGACCCAATATCCGGATCAACTCGCTCGACCGGGATGGGCTGAAATTCCGCCAGTAAGGCCAAACCCGTCCGGCTCCTTCGGACCGAAGGCAACCTGCGTGCCTTACCCAGTTCCTGAATTGCTCGCCACCGCGTCTGCACCGGAGGACGCGCGAGACTGATGCCGTACTCCTCCCTATGTGAAAACGCGAAGTGGCCGATCGACCGTGGGCTCGGATCTGGATGGGTAAGGTCGGTCCACGGGCGAGCGATCAAAGTTGTTTCACGTGAAACAGCCCCGGCAGGTGGGGAAACGTCGGGCCAGCCCCTAATCCGGTTCCATATGACTATCATATTGATATATATAATAAAATATCAATAATGAACAATGTAATATTACTTACCTACACAAAACTCCCGAAATATGACGTCTAACAAATCCTCGACATCCACCTGACCCAGCAGCCGACCCAAGGATTGAACGGCAATCCGCAGTTCCTCTGCCACAACCTCCTCGCCGAGTCCGGCTGAGCCTATGCTGCGTTGCAGCGCATCTGTCGTGTTGCGCAGCAATTGCTGGTGCCGCTGCCGTCCGATCAGCGCGCTTTCGCCACCGCCAAAATATCGCTGCGCAAAATCGGCCAGTCCGGCGACCAGATCAGGCACGCCCTCGCCCTTTTCCGCCGAGATGGCGAATTGCCGCTCCCCCGCCCCGCGCCACGGCGCACGGTCGTCCGCGCTGCCGCAATCCGGCCACGGGTTTGCCGCAACGAAATCGCAAGCCGTGAAACCGCCCTTCCCGCTCGCCAGATCGATCTTGTTGCGCACCAGCCAGACCGGTGCCTCGCCCTCGATCCCCACCAACGCCGATGGCGCGTCATCGACCAGCCACAGCACCAGATCGGCCTCCGCCGCCCGCGCCCGCGCCCGCCGCACGCCCTCCTGCTCCACTGGATCGTCGGTGTCGCGAATGCCCGCAGTGTCGATCACCGTCACCGGGTAACCGTCGAGATCGAGTTGTACCTCGATGATGTCGCGCGTGGTGCCGGCATGCGGCGACACGATTGCCACCTCGCGCCGCGCCAGCGCATTGAGCAGCGTCGACTTGCCGACATTCGGCGCACCGGCAATCGCCACCACCAGACCCTCGCGCAAACGTTCGCTGCGCGCCGATGCCGCAAGGCTTTCTTCGATCTCGTCCTTGAGTGCGGCGATCTTGCGCAACGCCGGCGCCAGCAGTTCTTCCGGCACGTCGCCCTCGTCGGCGAAGTCGATCCCGGCCTCGATCAGCGCCGCCGCCTCGATGATCTGCTGCCGCCATGCGCGCGCCCTGTCGCCGAGCAGACCCTGCAACTGCCGCAACGCCTGCCGCCGCTGCCGGTCGGTATCGGCGTGGATCAGATCGTCGAGGCCTTCGGCTTCGGTGAGATCCAGCTTGCCGTTCTCGAAGGCGCGTCGCGTGAACTCGCCGGGCTCCGCAGCGCGCGTCCCGTCGAACGAGCCGAGCGCCGCGAGCAATGCCGCCAACACGGCGCGGCCGCCATGAATATGAAACTCCGCGACATCTTCGCCGGTGGCGCTGGCCGGGCCCGGAAACCAAAGCGCCACAGCGTCATCTATCATCGCACCGCCGCGATCCCGCAGCATCGCGCGCGTCGCAACGCGCGGCTGCGGTAGTTTGCCGACAAGCGATGAAAGGATGTTAGCCGCCTGAGAACCCGAGACGCGCACGATGGCGATCGCCGTCGGCGGGCGGCCCGACGACAATGCAAAGATGGTTTGCTCTCGCGGGTGCATATCCTATCTATCCAGTACCACGCATGACGACGGGCCAATTCCATCGCGGCCACCGTTGCAAAACACATTCACCGGAAGGCCGCAACATGACCGAGGCGACATCGCACACCAACCGGCTCGCGCACGCAACCAGTCCCTATCTGTTGCAGCATCAGCATAACCCGGTGGACTGGTGGCCGTGGGGACCGGACGCTTTGGCCGAAGCCAAGCGCAGCAACAAGCCGATCCTGCTCTCCGTCGGTTATGCCGCGTGCCACTGGTGCCATGTCATGGCGCACGAAAGCTTCGAGGACGACGCGACTGCCGCAGTGATGAACGAGCTGTTCGTCAGCATCAAAGTGGACCGCGAGGAGCGGCCCGACATCGATCAGATCTACATGAATGCGTTGCATCACCTGGGCGAGCAGGGCGGCTGGCCGCTGACGATGTTTCTCACGCCGGACGGCGAGCCGTTCTGGGGCGGCACTTATTTTCCCAAGACGCCGCAATATGGCCGTGCCGGTTTCACCGATGTGCTGCGCACGGTGTCGCGGCTGTTTCACACCGAGCCGCACAAGATCACGCAGAACCGCGACGCACTGGTGCAGCGCCTCGCGCAACGCACGCAAGCAAGCAACCCCACCGACATCGGCCCCACTGAACTGAACAACGCGGCATCGTCGATCGCGCGCGCCACCGATCCGATCAACGGCGGTCTGCGTGGCGCACCGAAATTTCCGCAATGCGCGATGCTGGAATTTCTCTGGCGGGCAGGGGCGCGCACCGGTGACGAACGTTTCTTCATCACCAGCAACCTCGCGCTGACGCGCATCAGTCATGGCGGCATCTACGATCATCTCGGCGGCGGCTATGCGCGCTATTCGGTGGATGACAAGTGGCTGGTGCCGCACTTCGAAAAGATGCTGTACGACAACGCGCAGCTGCTCGATCTACTGGCGCTGGACTATGCCCGCAGCAACAACCCGCTATATCGCCAGCGCGCCGCGGAAACCGTCGGCTGGCTGGTGCGCGAGATGACGACGCCCGAAGGCGCATTCGCTTCCTCGCTCGATGCGGATTCCGAAGGCGAGGAGGGGAAGTTCTACGTCTGGTCGCAAAGCGAGATCGAACAGTTGCTCGGCAGCGACGACGCGACATTGTTCGCCGCCAAGTATGACGTTACCCGCGACGGCAATTTCGAAGGCCACACCATTCTCAATCGCCTGTTGAGCGATGACGATACGCCGACCGAAGCCGAGCAGCTTGCGGCGATGCGTGCCATCCTGCTGAACGCCCGCGCCAAGCGCATTCGTCCCGGTCTCGACGACAAGGTGCTGGCCGACTGGAACGGCCTGACGATCGCAGCACTGGCGCATGCCGCTAGCACATTCAGCGAACCGCAATGGCTGGTGATAGCGCGCAAAGCCTTCGACTTCATGGCCACATCAATGAGCCGCGACGGCCGGCTCGGCCATTCCTGGCGCGCCGGACAGTTGTTGATTCCCGCGCTGGCCTCCGACTATGCCGCGATGATCCGCGCCGCGCTGGCGCTGTATGAGGCCAGCGGGGAATCGCGCTTCCTGCAGCAAGCCGTGGCCTGGCAACGTCTGCTCGACAAACACTACGCCGACGCCGAACACGGCGGCTACTATCTCACCGCCGACGATGCCGAAGGCCTGATCGTGCGGCCGCATTCGACCGTCGACGATGCCATTCCAAACCATGTCGGACTGATCGCGCAGAATCTGGTGCGGTTGGCGACGCTGACTGGCGACGACGCATGGCGCACGCAAATCGATGCGCTGTTCGGCAAGCTGCTGCCGGTCGCCGGCGAGAACATCTTCGGCCACCTGTCGCTGCTGAACGCGCTCGATCTGTATCTGACCGGCGCCGAGATCGTGGTGGTCGGCGAGGGGACGGCGGCTGACGCGTTGCTCAATGCTGCGCGACGACTGCCGCACGCGACCAGCATCGTCCTGTATGCGCCGCGCGCCGGGGCATTGCCGGCCGGGCATATGGCGCGTGCGAAGGCCGAAGCCGTGCAAGGCGCCGCCGCATTCGTCTGCCGCAACCAGAGCTGCTCGCTGCCGGTGACGAACGTTGCTGGGTTAAAAGAGTTGGTGATGCTCGCGTTGTAGCGAGCAATTAATTCGTCGTCATTGCGAGGAGCGTAAGCGACGAAGCAATCCAGACTTGTTACTTGGCTCTGGATTGCTTCGCTTCGCTCGCAATGACCGTAGCTTACGTGTTCATCGAGTCGAAGAACTCGGCGTTGTTCTTGGTGTTGCGCAGCTTGTCGAGCAGGAAGTCGATGGCGTCCATGGTCCCCATCGGATTGAGGATGCGGCGCAGGACGTACATCTTCTTGAGCAGCTGCGGATCGGTGATGAGTTCTTCCTTGCGCGTACCGGACCGCGAGATATCGATCGCCGGGAAGGTGCGCTTGTCCGAAACCTTGCGGTCGAGGATCAGTTCCGAGTTGCCGGTGCCCTTGAACTCTTCGAAGATCACTTCGTCCATGCGGCTGCCGGTATCGACCAGCGCGGTGGCGATGATGGTCAGCGAACCGCCTTCCTCGATGTTGCGCGCGGCACCGAAGAAACGCTTCGGCCGCTGCAACGCGTTGGCGTCGACACCGCCGGTCAGCACCTTGCCCGATGACGGCACGACGGTGTTGTAGGCGCGGCCAAGGCGGGTGATCGAATCGAGCAGGATGACCACGTCGCGGCCGTGTTCGACAAGCCGCTTGGCCTTCTCGATCACCATCTCGGCGACCTGGACGTGACGCACCGCCGGCTCGTCGAAGGTCGACGACACCACCTCGCCCTTCACGGAGCGCTGCATGTCGGTGACTTCTTCCGGTCGCTCGTCGATCAGCAGCACGATCAGGTAGCATTCGGGATGGTTCGCCGTGATCGAATGCGCGATGTTCTGCATCAGCACGGTTTTACCGGTGCGCGGCGGCGCCACGATCAACGCGCGCTGGCCCTTGCCGATCGGCGCCACGATGTCGATGACGCGCGCGGACAAGTCTTTACGGGTCGGGTCGTCCAGTTCGAGCTTGAAGCGCTGGTCCGGGAACAGCGGCGTCAGGTTGTCGAAGTTGACCTTGTGCTTGGATTTCTCCGGGTCTTCGAAATTGAGCGTGTTGACCTTGAGCAGCGCGAAGTAGCGTTCGCCTTCCTTCGGGCTACGGATATGACCTTCGATGGTGTCGCCGGTCCGCAGTCCGAAACGCCGGATCTGCGACGGCGAGACGTAGATATCGTCCGGGCCCGGCAGGTAGTTGGCATCGGGCGAACGCAGAAAGCCGAAACCGTCCGACAACACTTCGACGACGCCTTCGCCGATGATGTCGGTTTCCTGAATCGCCAGTTGCTTGAGAATGGCGAACATCAACTCCTGCTTACGCATGGTGCTGGCGTTCTCGACCCCGAGTTCTTCCGCGAACGTCACGAGTTCGGCTGGAGTCTTGGCCTTGAGGTCCTGAAGTTTCATTTCCCGCATCGGGGTGGTCCTGTGGAAAAACTGAGAAGGGGGTGCGAGGTGGCTCTGCGAAAATGCGGTCGCCTGAATGGCAAGCCCGCAGGTCTTGAGCAAGGAAGGTGCCGGGAAGGGCTTCAAACCCGATGTGGCGACCGGCCTAATTTAATGACCGGGACGCAACCACATCCGCCTGCGTGGGGTGGGATATGGCGAATATAGAAAATCGGCAGCGCACACGCAAGGTGGTTGAGAACTTAAAGACCTTGGCGATCGAGCATCAGAATGGCTTCACGATCACCATGATGACGATTCCGATCATCAGGACCGTCGGTACCTCATTGATTATCCTGTAAAATTTCTGGCTTCGCGTATTCCGGTCCTGAGCGAATTCACGTACCCAGCGAGTAAACAGGCCATGGACGGCGGACATCGCCAGCACCAGCACCAGCTTGACGTGAAACCAGCCGCTCAGATACCAGCCGCCGGACCACGCAAGGTAGAGTCCCAGCACCCAGGTCACGATCATCGCCGGATTGATGATGGCCTTGAGCAGCCGTCGTTCCATCACCTTGAACGTTTCGGACTGCTTCGACCCGACTTCAGCCTCGCAGTGATAAACGAACAGCCGCGGCAGATAGAGCATGCCGGCCATCCAGGAAATCACCGCGATCACATGGACGGCCTTGATCCACTCATACATCTGGATGCCTCATCGGTTCGCTATCAATACCGCTGCAAAGCCCGAGATGCCTGCAGCGACCTGCAAACCGAGACGAGCGGGCACATACATATCCGCATGCACCGCTTCCCTCTAATAATATTTATAGAATCTTAGGTTTGAGTCTAAGTGACGGTGATTTGCGCGGGCACAATGTCATCCCGCGTTATCGGATACTTGCCCACATCCGCTACGAATTCTTTCGGCTCATCGCAGGTTTCGATATCGGATGAATCTTCAGATACTTGTGTTCCATCATACCCAGCTTATCCAGAGACAAGCCGGGTTAATCCCAGTATCATCGCGACGGTCCGGAATCTTATCCTTTGATTGCGCCTGTGAAGAAGATGACCGGTTATCCAAAGGGCACCGGGTTGCCGGTTAATTCTTTGCTTACATTCCACACTGATTCACAGAACACACAGGTTTAGCGTGCCGACCTCAGGCAGTTATTTTCATTTGCATCTGGTGTCCGATTCGACGGGCGAGACGTTGATCACGGTGGCGCGCGCGGTCGCTGCGCAATATGCCAACGTCACGCCGGTCGAACATGTCTATCCGCTGGTTCGCAGCCAGAAGCAGCTCGATCGGGTGCTTGCCGAGATCGAGGAAGCCCCCGGCATTGTGCTGTTTACGCTGCTGGAAAACGATCTGGTCGAGCGGCTCGAAGGCAAGTGCAAGGAGATCAACATTCCGAGCCTGTCGATCATCGGTCCGGTGATGCAGTTGTTTCACGCCTATCTCGGTGCGTCGACTACCGGCCGCGTGGGGGCCCAGCACGTGCTGAACGCGGATTACTTCAAGCGGATCGATGCGCTCAATTACACCATGCTGCATGACGACGGTCAGCATGTCGAAGGTCTGGAAGAGGCCGATGTGGTTCTGGTCGGCGTATCGCGAACGTCGAAAACGCCAACTTCGATCTACCTCGCCAATCGCGGCATTCGGACCGCCAATGTGCCGCTGGTGCCGGGCATCGCCATTCCGCACCAGTTGGAAAGCTTGAAGAAGCCGCTGGTCGTCAGTCTGCACGCCACGCCGGAACGCTTGATCCAGGTCCGGCAGAATCGGTTGCTGAGCATGGGTGCCAATGCCGGCAACGATATCTATACGGACCGCCAGTCGGTAGCGGATGAAGTGTCGTTCGCCAAACGACTGAGTGCCAAGCATGGCTGGGTGCAACTCGATGTCACGCGGCGCTCGATCGAGGAAAGCGCCGCAGCGGTGATGAAGCTGTATGCCGATCGGCAACGGCAGCGAGTTCCCGAATGACGTCATGGCGGGGCGCGCAGCCGTTGATTTTGGCGTCGCAGAGCCGTGCGCGGCAGGACTTGCTTGCCAACGCGCAATTGCCGTTTGAAGCAGTGCCGGCAGCGCTCGACGAGCGGGCCATCGAACGCGAATCGGGCCTGTCGTTGCCCGGCGACGTGGCGCAGCGGCTGGCCTGCGAGAAGGCGCTGTTTGTGTCCCGGCAACATCCCGAGCGTTACGTCATCGGCGCCGATCAGACGCTGGCGCTTGGCGCGCGCCGCTTCAGTAAGCCGACCGATCGCGCCGGCGCTGCCGAACATTTGCGCGCTCTGGCGGGGCAGACCCATGAGTTGCATTCCGCCGTTGCGGTGGCGCGCAACGGTCAGGTGTTGTTCGAGAACGTGGCGGTGGCGCGCATGACCATGCGCCCGCTGGATGAATCGGCCATCGGCGATTATCTCGATGCGGCCGGGCCTGCGGCATTGAGCAGCGTGGGCGCTTATCAGCTCGAAGGGCTGGGCATCCATCTGTTCGCGCGCATCGAGGGCGATCATTTCACCATCCTCGGCTTGCCTTTGCTGCCGTTGCTTGGTTTCCTCCGCCGTGAGCGTCTGGTTGGACTTTGAAAACACTGAGGTTGCTTGATGTTGGTACTCGGGCTCACCGGCTCGATCGGCATGGGGAAGTCGACGACGGCGAAACTTTTCGTTGAGGCCGGCGTGCCGGTCTACGACGCCGACGCCACCGTGCATCAGCTTTATGAGGGCGAGGCGGCAGCGGCCATCGAGGCGGCATTTCCCGGCACGACGGTCAATGGCAAGGTCGATCGCACGCTATTGTCGCCAAAGGTCGTGCACGATGCCGACGCGATGAAGCGGCTGGAAAGCATCGTGCACCCGATGCTGCGCGCGCATCACCAGAAGTTCCTGGAAGACGCGGAACGATCCGGCGCGCCGGTGGCCGTAGTCGATATCCCGCTATTGTATGAAACCGGCGGCGAAAATCGCGTCGATGCCGTAGTTGTCGTGACCACCGCGCCGGAAACCCAGCGCGAACGGATCCTGGCGCGCGACGGCATGACGCCGGAAAAGCTCGATGCGATCCTGACCCGCCAGCTTCCCGATGCCGAAAAGCGCAAGCGCGCCGATTTCGTCGTGGATACCTCGCACGGACTCGAGCCCGTGCGGGCCCAAATCCGCGAAATCCTCGAACAGGTGCGTAAGATACCGCGACGGCGATCCTGATTCGCTCAAATTGGGTCACGACATATGCGTGAAATCGTTCTCGATACCGAAACCACGGGCCTCGATCCGCTGCGCGGCGATCGCCTGGTCGAGATCGGCTGTGTCGAAATTTTCAACCGCATGCCGACCGGTCAGACCTTCCACCGCTACATCAATCCCGAGCGCGACATGCCGGAAGAGGCGTTCGCGGTGCACGGCTTGTCCGGGGAGTTTCTTGCCGACAAGCCGGTCTTCGCGCAGGTCGTCGACGAGTTCATCGAATTCATCGGCGATGCGCCGCTGGTGATCCACAACGCCTCGTTCGACGTTGGTTTCATCAATGCCGAGTTGGGCCGGCTGTCGCGGCCGGCCATCGTACGCGAGCGGCTGGTGGATACGCTGCTGCTAGCGCGTCGCAAGCATCCTGGCGTGTCCAACCGGCTGGATGATTTGTGCTCGCGCTACGCCATCGACAATTCGCGGCGCACCAAGCACGGCGCCTTGCTCGACGCCGAACTGCTTGCCGAGGTCTATATCGACCTGATCGGCGCGCGGCAGTCGCAACTCATTCTGACGGAAAACGTCGCGGCGCGGGCGCACACCGCCGGCGATACGCCACGGCGGCAGCGCACGGTTCCGCTGGCGCCGCGCTTGACCGAGGCGGAGCAGATCGCGCATCGCGAATTTGTCGCCACCTTGGGCGACAAGCCGATATGGGCCGAATTTTCCAGCGACGCGTCGTAGCGCGTATTCCGCAAAAGTGGCTACCTGTTTCGCGATCAGAATACGCGCAAATGATCGATTGAGAGCATCTTCTCACGGCTAAGCGGACGCCACTTAGCCGGAAAATGCTCTCAACCTGCCGCGAAGAGCAGCAATCCGAAGCGTCAGCTCGGTTTGACCTGAGCGGCCTGCCGCTCCATGTTCTGCCGATAGAGGCCGACAAAATCGACCGGATCGAGCATCAGCGGCGGGAAGCCGCCGTCGCGCACTGCAGTGGCGATGATCTCGCGCGCGAACGGGAACAGCAGCCGCGGGCATTCGATCATGATCAGCGGATGCAGGTTTTCCTGCGGCACGTTGACGATGCGGAACACGCCGGCATAGGCGAGTTCGAAGTTGAACATCACCGCGCCGGCGTTGTCGGCCTTGCCCTCGATCGACAGCACCACCTCGAACTCGTTCTCGGCGATATTGTTGGCGGCAACGTTGATCTGGATATTGATCGACGGCTGCTGCTGCTGCGGACCCAGCGACTTCGGCGCGTTCGGGTTCTCGAAGGACAGGTCCTTGGTGTATTGGGCCAGTACGTTCAGCTGCGGGGGCAATTCCGCCTCGGGCGGGGTGCCATTGCCATTTGTCATGAAATCCTCCTGGAGCGCGTTCAGGTAAAATTCAACCGGATGACAGCCTATTCGCTCCAAAGGGGGCAAAGTGCCGTGTCGAGGCGAGTGGCTATCATAGCCCTGCCTGCCTCGACAAGCCGAACCAGCCTCGGTCGGCGCGGATTGCCGCAGGCGGCCGGCCCTCGTCCGCTGAAATAAGCCCAAATTGTTGAATAAGCGGGTGTTCTTGAGGAAGCCGATTTGCTTCGGCAAAGCAACGGATTACAATTGTCGCACGGCAACCGGAGGTCAGGGCTGCTCGCGGGCAGGGGACGTCGCGGTTTCTGTGCCAAAAGGTGCCATTGGCTCGGCTTGATTTCGTGCCTACATGGTCATGAGCGATATCGAGTGCGGCGTCAGTGGTCCTCGATAGAGTGATTTGCAGGCCTCCGAGCGGAAAGCGAATACCACGTGGATATCTACACCATCATCTTTCTGGCATTGGCCGTCTTTATCTTCCTGCGTCTGCGCAACGTGCTGGGCCAGCGAACGGGCAGCGAACGGCCGCCCTTTGACCGCGCCGCGCGGGACGTTCTTCAAGGGACCCAGGATAACAAGGTGGTGCCGCTGCCCGGCACCGTGATCGATCAGCCGCCGCCGCTTCCCAACGCCGACGACACCCCGCCCACCAACCGCTGGAAGGGTTTCGCAGAGCCGGGCTCGGCCTTAGCGGCGAGCTTCGATGCCATTGCCGCGCAGGACTCGTCGTTCGACCCCAAGCATTTCATCAGCGGCGCGCGCAGCGCCTATGAGATGATCGTGCTGGCTTTCGCCAACGGCGATCGTCGCGCGTTGAAGGATCTGCTGTCGTCGGAGGTCTATGACAGTTTCGACGCCGCGATCAAAATGCGCGAGAAGAACGAGCAGAAGACCGAAACCCGTTTCGTCTCCATCGACAAGGCGGAACTGGTGAATGCGGAAGTCCGCGACCGGACGACCCAGCTCACCGTGCGCTTCGTCTCGCAGATGATCTCGGTGACGCGTGACAAGACCGGTGCCGTGGTTGACGGCAATCCGGACAAGGTCAGCGATATCACCGATGTCTGGACCTTCGCCCGCGATATCAATTCGCGCGATCCGAACTGGAAGCTGGTTGGCACCGGCAGCGCGCAGTAGCGCGTGGCGGCGCCGCTGCGCTGCAGCCGGCGCCTTGGCGGTTGCCTTGTCGCTGCTGCCTGTGGCGGCCAGTGCCCGACGGCACCATGTCGTGTTGCCGTTTGAAATCGCCGGCAGCCAATACAATCCGGTGACATGGCGCGAGATCGCCGGATGGGACGACGACGATCAGCTCGCGGCGTTCCGGGCGTTCCGCATCAGCTGCGCGCCGATCCTGGCGCAGACCAAACCGCCGGCCGACGCCAAGGCGCTCGGCGGTTCGCTGCATGAGCCTTGCCGGGCCGCCAGGAGCGCGCATATCAACACGGCTGCCCAAGCCCGCGTTTTCTTCGAACGACATTTTCGCCCGGTGCAGATCTCCCGCCTCGGTGAAAACGATGGTTTCGTCACCGGCTACTACGAGCCGGTCATCGAAGGTTCGCGCACGCGCACTGACGTCTTCAATGTGCCGGTCTATCGCCGGCCATCGAATCTGTTCGTGCGCGGAATTCGCCAGGATGCGACCGGCCTGCCCAATGGCGGCCAGGTGTTCCGCAAGATCGGCCGCCGCAAGCTGGTGCCGTATTACGACCGCGGCCAGATCGAAGACGGTGCCATCGCCGGGCGCGGGCTGGAGATCTGCTGGCTCAAGAGCGATACCGATCTGCTGTTCACGCAAATCCAGGGCTCGGCGCGGGTGCGGCTTCAGGATGGATCGACCGTCCGCATCAACTACGATGCCCATAATGGCTATCGCTACACGCCGGTGGGCCGGGTATTGATCGATCTCAATATTATTCCGAAGGAAGAGATGTCGATGCAGCGCATCCGCGAATGGATGGATGCCAATCCGGAGGGCGCCAAGGATCTGCGGCGGCAAAATCGCTCCTATGTGTTCTTCCGCGAGGTGCGGCTGTCCGACAAGGACGAAGCCGTCGGCGCGCAGGGCGTGCCGTTGACGCCGGGCCGTTCGATCGCCGTCGACAAGGCGCTGCACGTTTACGGCACGCCGTTCTTCATCACCGGCACGCTGCCGATCGACGCGCCGCAGGCGAAAACGCCGTTTCATCGTCTGATGGTCGCGCAGGATACCGGCTCGGCGATCGTCGGTCCGGCGCGGGCGGATATCTATTTCGGCGCGGGCACCGAAGCCGGGCAAATCTCCGGCCGGCTGCGCAATCCCATCCGGTTCGTGCTGCTGGTGCCGAATAGTCTCGATCCGGTCGCCGCGGCGCGAACCGTTCCTTTGCCGCATGCGCGACCCGCGCCCGGAGTGAAGCGACGCGCGCGCGGCCATTATCGGCATCGCGCGCATTGGCATCGGCGGGGCGGGCCATGAAGCGGCTACCGGAAATCTCCGACGCGCCGCACGCGCCGCGTCGGCGGCGGATGTTGAGCGACGAGGAGCGCCAGCTCTGGGAGAGCGTCGCGCGGCAGGCCAAGCCGCTGCGCAAGAAAGCGCGGATCGCCAAGCCGAGTGCCGCTGCGGTCGAGCCTCAAGCAGCGTCCGTAGCTGCAGCACCGGCGCGCGCTGTTCATGCGGCGCCTGCCAGTAAACCCGCCAAGGCCGCAAAGCTGCCGCGCGCGCCATCCCCGCCGCCGTTGGCGCCGCTCGGACGTCGCGAACGGTCGCAATTGTCGCGCGGCAAGACCGACATCGATGCGCGGCTCGATCTGCATGGCATGACCCAGACGCGCGCGCATGGCGCGCTGCTGCGCTTTTTGCAACGCGCCAGCGGCGACGGTTTGCGGTTCGTGCTGGTGATCACCGGCAAGGGCCGCACCACCGGACCGGAGTCGGAGCGCGGCATCTTGCGCCGGCAGGTACCGGAGTGGCTGGGTCTACCGGAATTCCGCGCACTGGTGATCGGGTTCGAGGAAGCGCACATCGGCCACGGCGGTGGTGGCGCGCTGTATGTGCGCATCCGGCGCGCGCGGTAAGGCCGCACGCACCGGATCAAGTACTACAGAATGAAACGGCTCAGATCGGTGTTCTTCGCCAGATCGCCGACATGCTTTTGCACATAGGCAGCGTCGATGCGAATGGTCTCGCCGTTGCGGTCCGGCGCGACGAACGAGATTTCGTCGAGCACCCGCTCCATCACCGTCTGCAAGCGCCGCGCGCCGATATTCTCCACCGTCGAGTTCACCGCAACGGCAACGTCGGCCAGGGCGTCGATGGCATCGTCGCCAATGTCCAGCGTCACGCCTTCGGTCTGCATCAGCGCGACATATTGCTTGAGCAGCGAGGCTTCCGGTTCGGTGAGGATGCGGCGCATGTCGTCGCGCGTCAGCGCATTCAGTTCGACGCGGATCGGCAGACGGCCCTGCAATTCCGGCAACAGGTCGGACGGCTTGGCGATGTGGAACGCGCCGGAGGCGATGAACAGGATGTGGTCGGTTTTCACCGCGCCATGCTTGGTCGACACCGTGGTGCCCTCGATCAGCGGCAGCAGGTCGCGCTGCACGCCTTCGCGCGAGACGTCACCCGTGCGCGCGCCGTCGCGAACGCAGATCTTGTCGATTTCGTCGAGGAAGACGATGCCGTTGTTTTCGACGGCGCTGATGGCTTCCTGCACCAGCTGATCGGTATCGAGCAGCTTGTCGGATTCCTCGTTGATGAGGATTTCGTGCGAGTCTTCCACGGTCAGCCGCCGCGTCTTGGTGCGGCCGCCCATCTTGCCGAAGATGTCGCCGATCGAAATCGCACCCATCTGCGCGCCGGGCATGCCAGGAATCTCGAACATCGGCGTGCCGCCCGAGGACTGCACCTCGATCTCGATTTCCTTGTCGTTGAGTTCGCCGGCGCGCAGCTTGCGCCGGAACGAATCGCGTGTCGCGGCACCGGCATTGGCCCCAACCAGCGCATCGAGCACACGCTCCTCGGCGGCGATCTGGGCGCGCGCCTGCACATCCTTGCGCTTGCGCTCGCGCGTCTGCGCGATGCCGACTTCGATCAGGTCGCGGATGATCTGCTCGACGTCGCGGCCGACATAACCGACCTCGGTGAACTTGGTGGCCTCGACCTTGATGAACGGTGCGCCGGCGAGCTTCGCCAGTCGCCGGGCGATCTCGGTCTTGCCGACGCCGGTGGGGCCGATCATCAGGATATTCTTCGGCAGCACTTCCTCGCGCAGGGAGCCGGTAAGTTGCAGGCGACGCCAGCGATTACGCAAGGCGATGGCCACGGCGCGCTTGGCGTCGGTCTGGCCGACGATGAAGCGGTCGAGTTCGGAAACGATTTCGCGGGGGGAAAAGTCGGTCATTCGTTCAGGCTGTCAGGGTTTCGAGAGTGACGTTGCGGTTGGTGTAGACGCAGATATCGGCGGCGATATCCAGCGAACGCCGCACGATGGCCTCGGCGTCCTTGTCGCTGTCGACAAGGGCACGCGCGGCCGCAAGCGCATAGTTGCCGCCGGAGCCGATCGCCATGACGCCACCTTCGGGTTCGAGCACATCGCCGGTTCCCGTCAGAACCAGCGAGACCTCCTTGTCGGCCACGATCATCATCGCTTCGAGCCGCCGCAGGTAACGGTCGGTACGCCAATCCTTGGCCAGTTCGACTGCGGCACGGGTCAATTGCCCAGGATATTGCTCGAGCTTGGCCTCGAGCCGCTCGAACAGCGTGAAGGCGTCGGCCGTGGCGCCGGCGAAGCCGCCGATAACGTCGCCTTTGCCGAGTTTGCGGACCTTTTTGGCGTTGGATTTGATCACGGTCTGGCCGATCGATACCTGTCCGTCGCCGCCGATCACCACCTTGCCGCCCTTGCGGACGGTCAGGATCGTCGTGCCGTGCCAGATCAGGCCGTCGCTGCCGGGGGCCGATCCGTTGCCGTAGATTGGATGTGATGCGTTCATGAGGGTCCTTTCGACGACCCTGATCTAGGCGTTGCGGCGTGGGGTTGCAATTGGCACGGATTCAGCGGATTCCGGTCACCATATGCCAAAGTCGAGCCGAGAAACGCCCCATCCCGCAGTAGCGGCGGTGGCATCCGCCTGTTAAAAGGGCGCGTTTTTAAGATACGGAGAGCCCGTTTCATGCGCACAGCCACGATCAAGCGCAAAACCAAGGAAACCGACATCGAGGTTGCGGTCAACCTCGATGGCAGCGGCGTCGCCAATGTCGCCACCGGAATCGGCTTCTTCGACCATATGCTCGATCTGCTGGCGCGGCATTCGCGCATCGATCTCACCGTCAAGGCGGTCGGCGATCTGCACATCGACTATCACCACACCACCGAGGATGTCGGCATCGCGCTCGGTCAGGCCGTCAAGCAGGCGCTCGGCAATATGGCCGGCATCACCCGCTACGCCGGCGTGCATCTGCCGATGGACGAGACGCTGTCGCGCGTGGTGATCGACATTTCCGGCCGGCCGTTCCTGGTTTTCAAGGTGGAGTTCCCGCGCGACAAGATCGGCGAGTTCGACACCGAGCTGGTGCGCGAATGGTTCAACGCTTTCGCTATCAATGCCGGCATCACGCTGCACGTCGAGACGCTGTATGGCGACAACAGTCACCATATTGCCGAATCCTGCTTCAAGGGTCTGGCGCGGGCCTTGCGTGCCGCGGTTGCCATCGATCCGCGTGCCGCAGGGGAAGTGCCATCCACCAAGGGTCAGCTCGGCGGCTGACCGCGCGTTGCTGGCGGAGACATCGTGATGCGGGTTTATACGGTTCATGCTCCATTGGCGAATGGGCTGCGCGCGCGCATACCGAGTGACGGCTTCGTCTTGGTGCGCGACGGCTTTCATTTTTGGGCGCTGATTGGCGGCGTGTTCTGGCTGCTCTATCATCGCCTCTGGCTCGCCGCGCTCGGATACATGGTCCTCGTGGTCGGCATCAGCATCGGACTGGCATTGCTGCACGTCGATTCGGAAGCAACGTTCTGGGTGTTCCTGCTGATCGCGCTGTTGATGGGCTTCGAAGCCTCCAGCCTGCGGCGCTGGACGCTGTCGCGACGCAAATGGCGGCAGCACGATGTCATCGTCGCCGACGATGAGCAGGCCGCCGAGCGGCGCTTCTTCGACCGCTGGACCGACAAGCAGCGCGAGAACAACGACGAACAAATGCCGGTAGATCGCGGCAGTCCGCCGCCAACGCGTGAGATGGCGGGCCAATCGTTCTCGCGGCCGCCGCCGCTGCCGGGAATCGTCGGGCTGTTTCCGCAGCCGGGAGCTTCGACGTGAGCGTTGCAATCATCGATTACGGTTCCGGCAATCTGCACTCGGCGGCCAAGGCTTTCGAACGCGCCGCGCGCAGTCTGGAAACGCCGGACCGGATCGTCGTGACGCGCGATCCGGACGTGGTGTTTCGCGCCGATCGCATCGTGTTGCCGGGCGTCGGCGCATTCGCCGATTGCCGCAAGGGGCTCGATGCGCTCGACGGCATGGTGCAGGCGATGACCGAAGCCGTTCGCGACAAGGCGCGGCCGTTCTTCGGCATCTGCGTCGGCATGCAATTGATGGCGACGCGCGGCAAGGAGAACGTCGTTACCGACGGGCTGAACTGGATCGCCGGCGATGTCGAGAGAATCACGCCGCGCGACGAGAGTCTGAAGATTCCGCACATGGGCTGGAACACGCTCGACCTGCTGCGCGAACACCCGGTGCTGGAGCGGCTGCCACTGGGGCCGAAAGGGCGCCATGCCTATTTCGTCCATTCTTATCATCTGCATGCGGCCAACGAGGCCGATGTGCTGGCGCGCGCCGACTATGGCGGGCCGGTGACGGCCATCGTGGCCAAGGACACCGCCATCGGCACGCAGTTTCATCCCGAGAAGAGCCAGCGCTTCGGGCTGGCGCTGATCGCCAATTTTCTGAAGTGGAAGCCGTGATCCTTTTTCCTGCCATCGACCTGAAGAACGGCCAGTGCGTGCGCCTCGAGCAGGGCGACATGGCCCGTGCGACGGTCTTCAATCTCGATCCCGCCGCACAGGCGCGCAGCTTCTCGGCGCAGGGTTTCGAGTATCTCCACGTCGTCGATCTCGACGGTGCGTTCGCAGGCAAGCCGGTCAATGCGCAAGCCGTCGAAGCCATGCTCAAGGTCATCACCATGCCGGTGCAGCTCGGCGGCGGCATTCGCGATCTGCGAACCGTCGAGGCGTGGCTCGATAAGGGCATCACCCGAGTCATCATCGGCACAGCGGCGGTGCGCGATCCGGCGTTCGTCAAGGAAGCGGCCAAGAAATTTCCCGGCCGTGTTGCCGTCGGGCTCGATGCGCGCGACGGCAAGGTCGCGGTGGAAGGCTGGGCGGAAACCTCGCAAGTCACCGCGCTGGAGATTGCGCAGCGTTTCGAGGATGCCGGCGTTGCGGCGATCATCTTCACCGATATCGCGCGGGATGGTCTGCTCAAGGGTCTCAACCTCGACGCGACGATTGCGCTGGCCGACAACATCAGCATCCCGGTGATCGCCTCCGGCGGCTTTGCATCGATCGACGACGTCAAGGCGCTCCTGGCGCCGCGTGCGGCGAAGCTCGCCGGTGCGATTGCCGGCCGCGCGCTTTATGACGGCCGCATCGATCCGGCGGCGGCGCTGGCGCTGCTGCGCAACGCGCGCACGGGGTAGGAGTTCGCGATGTTCAAAGTGCGCGTCATTCCCTGTCTCGACGTCAAGGACGGCCGAGTCGTCAAGGGCGTCAACTTCGTCGACCTGCGCGACGCCGGTGATCCGGTGGAAGCGGCAATTGCCTATGACGCCGCGGGCGCTGACGAATTGTGCTTCCTCGACATCACTGCCACCCACGAAAATCGCGGCACCATGCTCGATGTCGTCCGGCGTACGGCGGAGGCCTGCTTCATGCCGCTAACGGTTGGCGGCGGCGTGCGCACCGTCGACGATATCCGCACCTTGCTGAAATCCGGTGCCGACAAGGTATCGATCAACAGCGCGGCGGTCAGCCGGCGCGAGTTCGTCAAAGAAGCCGCCGAGAAGTTCGGCGACCAGTGCATCGTTGTAGCGATCGATGCCAAGCGGGTGACGCGTGCCGGCGGTTCGGATCGCTGGGAGATCTTCACCCACGGCGGCCGCAAGGCGACCGGCATCGATGCCATCGAATACGCGCAGGAAGTGGTTTCGCTGGGCGCCGGCGAAATTCTGCTGACCTCGATGGATCGTGACGGCACCCGTCAGGGCTTCGATATTCCGCTGACCCGCGCCATTGCCGACAGCATCAAGGTTCCGGTGATTGCGTCGGGCGGCGTCGGCAATCTCGATCATCTGGTGGACGGTATCCGCAATGGTCACGCCACCGCCGTGCTGGCCGCCTCGATCTTTCACTTCGGCGAATTCACCATTCGCGAGGCCAAGGAGCATATGGAGCGTGCCGGCTTGCCGATGCGGCTCGATCCGTAAACCAACCCCCCAGTTTGCGCTCCCGCGCCCATGCCGGAAATGCTAGAAAGTTCCAAATGGCACGTTTTACCTTGCACGACCTTGCTGCGACCATCGACGCCCGTGCGGCGTCCGGCGGAGAGTCGTCCTATACCCGCAAGCTGCTCGACAAGGGGCCGGAGCATTGCGCCAAGAAACTCGGCGAGGAAGCGATCGAGACGGTGATTGCCACTGTCGAGAACGACCGCGACCATCTCATCGCCGAAAGCGCCGATCTGCTGTTTCATCTTCTGGTGGTTTTGAAATCACGCGGCGTCACGCTCTCCGATGTGGAGCTGGCGCTGGAGAAACGTACCGCCATGTCCGGGCTGGAAGAAAAGGCGGCGCGCAAGCGCGATTGAATTTCACGCGAGGAGAACCGCGCCATGGATATGCGGGCCGAGCAGCAATACAATCCCTATCGGATCTTTTCCCGGCAACAGTGGGCGCATTTGCGCGACGACATGCCGATGACGCTGGCTGCCGACGAAATCGCGGCGCTGCGTTCGATGTATGATCGCCTTGATCTCAACGAAGTCGAGGAAATCTATCTGCCGCTGTCGCGGCTGCTGTCGATTTACGTCGATGCCATGCAGCGGCTGTATGTGGCGCAGCGGCAATTCCTCGGCATCGAGGATCGCAAGGTGCCTTACATCATCGGCGTTGCGGGCTCGGTCGCCGTGGGCAAATCGACCACGGCGCGCGTGTTGCAGGCGCTACTGGCGCGCTGGTCACCGCGGCCAAAGGTCGACCTCGTCACCACCGACGGTTTCCTGTTCCCCAATGCCGTGCTCGAACGGCAAGGCCTGATGCAAAAGAAGGGTTTCCCGGAAAGCTATGATCTGCCGAAACTGCTGGGCTTTCTCAGTGACATCAAGGCGGGCCGGCGGCAGGTGCGCGCGCCGGTCTACTCGCATCTGACCTATGATATCGTGCCGCACCAATGGATCGAGGTCGATCGTCCGGACATCTTGATCGTCGAGGGCGTCAATGTCCTGCAGACCGGCAAGCTGCCGCGCGATGGCAAGGCCATTCCGGTGGTGTCGGACTTCTTCGATTTTTCGGTCTATATCGATGCGGAAGAACCGGTGCTGCGCAGCTGGTACGTCAAGCGCTTCCTGGCGTTGCGCGACACCGCGTTCCACGACCCGCGATCGTACTTTCACCGCTACGCGCCATTGTCCGACGAAGAGGCGACGGCGACCGCACTGGCGATCTGGGAGCGCACCAACCTCGCCAATCTCGAGGACAATATCCTGCCGACACGGCCACGCGCGACCCTGATCCTGAAAAAGGGCGCCGATCATGTGGTGGAGACCGTCGCATTGCGGCGGTTGTAGCGTTTCCGCTCTGGCTATGCCGCGCGGCGCGCATCGGGGCCGAAGTGCTCGATATAACGGGCGCTGATCGACGTCACTGGCATGATGATCAGCACGTCGGTGGTGCCGAACTGATGATCGATCACCGCACCGTCACCGACGAAGGCGCCGACGCGCAGATATCCTTTGATTAGCGGCGGCAAGTCGCGCAACGCCTGCTTCGGATCGATGGCATTCTTGGCGATCCGGTTCATCTCGACCCGGCGTGACGCGTGCGGTTGCGCGCGCCAGTCCTCGGGCGCGGCAGCATAGTGATGCAGGAAGGATAGCGGCAGCGCGAGACGCTCGGGATCTGTGCCATGAAAACTGGCGCAGCCGATCATGACATCGAAGCGATTGTGCCGGACATAGTTCCAGATTCCCTGCCAAAGCAGCTCGAGCGTCCGCTTGTTGCGATAGCGGGGCAGCACGCAGGATCGTCCAAGTTCGAGAAAACGCAGGCCGGGATGCCGTTGCAGCAGACCGGCGATGTCGAACTCGTTCTCGCTATAGAATCCGTTGTGGCGTTGCGCGATCTCCTGCTGCAGCAGTCGATAGGTGCCGATCACCTTGTGCAGGCCGTCGAGCGTCGGCTTGGCATCGCGATCGATGACCAAAAGATGATCGCAGATCTTGTCGAAGGCGTCTTTGTCACGGCGCGCCAGCAAAGTAGCGGCGTCGGCAATCGCGGTGCCGTTTTTGTAGAACACCTTGTAGCGCAACTTCTGCGCCAGCTTGATGTCACGCTTGTCCTGCGCCAGCCGCACTTCGAGTGCGCCCAGCCGGCCGAGCGGCAGCGGCGAGGCTGCTGGCGGGAGATGCCATACCGCGGACGCGGGTTGTGGTGTAAGCCAGCTGATGGCGGTTTGCGTGGCGGTGCCGACGGCCGCGGGCCGCAACATCTGAATCAAGCGCGCCGTCGATCGCGCCGGCTGACCTGTAGGCATAGATATCCTCGCGACCGTGCTGTTCGGAATTGAATCGTTGCGGTCTTGAGGCGTGACAAATCATGCGGCTTCGACAGCCGCGTGACAGGCTGATTACGTCTTGATGACGCGGCCCGTCGCGAGTTCAGGCCGCAAGCGTATGCATCGGCTTGAGACCCGCCAGCACCTCGGCGAGTTTGTCGCGATCGAGCGGCTTGACGAGGAAGCCATCCATGCCGGCCTCGAAGCAAGCATAGCGGTCTTCCACCAGCGCATTGGCGGTCAGCGCCAGGATCGGCGTGCGTTGCACGCGCTGCCCCGCCTCGCGCGCCCGGATCTGCCGTGTTGCTTCGATGCCATCGAGCCGCGGCATCTGCACGTCCATCAACACCAGATCGTAAGGCGTTCCGGCGGATTCGGCGCCGAGCCAGGATTCCAGTGCGGCCTCGCCATTGGTCGTCAGTACCACCTGATGGCCCATCCGGGTCAGCAACGTACGCATCAGCAGCGCATTGATCTCGTTGTCTTCGGCCAGCAGAATTGTCAGCCGGTGCGGTGAGCGCACGGTATTTGGCGAAGAAACCTCCGGCTCGGTAGATTCGTCGATATCGGCCATGCTCGGTGCCAGGGCTGGCGCAGGCGCCGAAAGCCGCGTTGCAAGCGATGCCGCGCGCAACGGCTTGACCAGATAGCCCGTATACCCCGCCATCGCTTCCGGAGGATACTCGTGTCGCATGGTTGGTGTGAACATGATCAGCCGATGCAGGGCATGCGGCTGCGCCAATTCGCCCAGCTGTGTCACAGCGGAATGGTTCATTGCGCCGTCGACAAGAATGGCGTGCCAGGCGCGTTCGGGAATCAGCGCCCGTGCGACGGCGATATCGGAGATGGTGCAGGTCTGCGCGCCCCAGCGTTCAAGCCGTCGCTCGATCAACGAGGCTTCGACGCTGTGCGGCGCAATCAGCATGATGGAGGTGTCGCGCAGGTCCGGCGTTTCGATCGGCTTGTCGATGCCGTCGCCGTCGTCATGAGGCGGCAACGGAATCGTTACCTCGAAGGTCGAGCCCTGGCCCAGCGCGCTCTGCAGCGTGATGTGGCCGCCCATGCGCCGGACGATGCGTTCGCTGATCGCGAGGCCCAGTCCGGTGCCGCCGTAGTTACGGGCAATACGCTCGTCGGCCTGCTCGAATTCACGGAAGATGCGCGCTTGCGCTTCGGGCGCGATGCCGATGCCGGTATCGCGGACCAGGAAACTGATCTCGTTCGCCTGCTTGCCCGGCTCGACGATCAACGCCACCCCGCCCTCGGTGGTGAATTTGATGGCATTGCCGGCGAGATTCAGCAGGACCTGTCGCAGCCGTGCGGCATCGCCGATCACCTGCATCGGCAACCGCTCGTCGACGTAGGATGCGATTTCGAGTTTGCGGGCTTGCGCGCGCGGCGCCAGCAGTTCGGTGATGTCCTCGATCAGTGACGCGAGGGCGAACGGGCGATGCTCGAGGTCGATCTTGCCGGCCTCGATCTTGGAATAGTCAAGCAATTCATCGATCAGCGACAGCAGCGCCTCGCTCGAAGTCTTGATGGCCTTGGCATAGGTTGTCTGTTCCGGCGTCAACGTTGTTTCGAGCAGCAGGCCGTTCATGCCCATGATGCCGTTGAGCGGCGTCCGAATCTCGTGCGACGCCATGGCCAGGAATCGCGACTTGGCGCGGCTGGCGTCGTCGGCGTGATCGCGGGCTTCGGCGAGCGCCCGTTCGGTTTCGGTGCGATCAGTGACATCGCGCCCGACGCACTGCAGTTCAGCGAGCTGTCCGGCATCGAAGCGAACGATCCCCTCACGCCAGGCGATCCAGCGTGGGCCGGCGGCGCTGGGAATCTTCTGGTCATGAATCCGGGTGCCGCGCGAATCGATGTTGATCTTGCCCTGCTCGATGATCGGCAGGACGTACTGGCTGCCGAGCAAGGCCTCGCGCGGTTGCTGCGCCAGTTCGCAAAAGGCGTCGTTGACGAATGTGATGGTGCCATCGGCGGCGCGCAGCAGAACGATGTCGCTCTGCGATTCGAATAGGTTGCGTGCGCGCTCCTCGGCTTCCTTGAGCTCCCAGTTGCGGTCGACCAGTGCTTCGTTGTGTAATGCGAGGCCGCGCATCTTCTTGCGCATCCAGCGCATTCGCATGCTCAGCGTTGCCAAAGCCACGCAGGCGATCGCGAACAGGAAGCTCGCCCCGATCGCGAATGTATTGGGATCGTAGGCGTCAGTCCGGCTGCCGGAGACGAAACCGTATGCGCCGCCGAATGCCGCCGAGAACAGGATGAATGAGCGAAGCGCGAAGCTGATGCGGGGATGACGACGCGCGAATCGGCGCATGCGCGCCTTGATACGAAAAGTTCCCCTCATCGACTCTTCTCCCCGCGGATTTTTGCGCGTCCCCCCGCGCAATCGCGAGACGAGCCCGCGGTCTGCATTTGCCTGCATTCAGATGGCGAGGATGGCGTGCCGACGTTGCCAAGAGTTTGAAGTTATGTCGCCGTTCGGGCTTGTTGCGATCACGGTTGACGGAACGTTAAAGCGATGCGGCGGTAACATGCGAGCGGCTGTTCTGCGCGGCAACCAGTAGCGCTGCGGCATCCTGCTCGGTGAACGTCCGCGATTGCACGAACACGCGCAGATCGGCTTTGTCGTCATGGGTCAGATAGATCACCGGTTCCATTGCCGATGAAGTCGGCGTGATACCGACATAGCGCGTGGCTGCGTTAGTCGGGCAAGCGCCAACAGCGACGTCGCCGGTGTCGTCGACGACCGCGAAGTCGGCGTCGTCGGCATGGTCGATGATTTGCACGCGAACCGTTGCGAGTGCCGGGTTGGCGGTGAAGCTGACGTGGGTCTGGGCTTGCCAGAGAGCGGTCGCGATCTGCATCGAGGCGTTGCCCACCGCGATGCAGGGGTGGCTGATCGCCACCGGCTCGGAGCGGCCGAACAATCCGGCGAGAAGCAGGGGGATGACCGAAACAAAGATATTGATCCGCAACATGGCACGCACTCGCCGGGATAGCCCATTGCAGGCGGGCTTATGGTTGGCAGAGCGTAAACAAAAGTCGTTACCGTCGCGTTGACGATCCCCGCGTCACGGCCGCCTGACGTGTCGTCATGCGGCGCGGCGGAGGTCTTCGGCCAGCGCGCGGTAGGACAACGCCTCGGCCAGATGCAGCCGGCCGATCTGCGCGACACCATCGAGGTCGGCGATAGTCCGTGCCACGCGCAGCACGCGATGATAACCGCGTGCCGACAGCCGCATGGTTTCGGCGGCATCGCGTAGCAACTTGAGCCCTGCGGTGTCCGGCTGGGCGATGCTGTCGAGCACCGATGCCGGCGCTTCGGCATTGGTGCGGATATGTGGCAACCCCGCGGCCGCATATCGCGCCAGTTGGACATCGCGTGCGGCGGCGACACGGGCGGCGACTTCCGCCGAGCCCTCGGACGGCGACGGCAGGATCAGGTCGGCGGCGGTGACGGCGGGAACTTCGATGCGCAAATCGATGCGATCCATCAATGGCCCCGAGATGCGTGCCTGATAGTCCGCCGTGCAGCGATCGACCCGGCCGCGCTTGCAGGAGTAGCCGGGCTCGTAAGCGCTGCCGCAGCGGCATGGATTCATCGCGGCTACCAGCATGAAACGCGCAGGATAGGTGACGCGGTGGTTGGCGCGCGAGACCGCGACCTCACCGTTTTCCAGCGGCTGACGCAGCGAATCCAGCACGCGTGGGTCGAATTCCGGCAATTCGTCGAGAAACAGAACGCCCTGATGCGCCAGCGAAATTTCGCCCGGCTTGGCGCGCACGCCGCCTCCTGTCAGTGCTGCCATTGACGCGGAGTGATGCGGCGCGCGGAACGGACGCCGGTCGGTCAATGCGCCGCCCTCGATCTCGCCGGCGACCGAGGCGATCATCGAAACTTCGAGCAGTTCGGCGGGTGACAACGGCGGCAGGATCGAGGGTAGCCGCGCCGCCAGCATCGATTTGCCGGCACCGGGGGACCCGACCATAAGGAGATGGTGCCCTCCGGCCGCGGCGATTTCCAAAGCGCGCTTGGCGCTTTCCTGGCCCTTGATGTCGCGCAGATCGAGCAGCGCAGCTTCACGGGCATGGACGCGTGGCTGAGGCCGCGACAGCACCTGCGTGCCCTTGAAATGATTGGCGATTTGAATCAGCGAACTCGCCGCGATGATCTGGATGTCAGGGCTGGCCCAGGCAGCTTCGGCACCGCAGGCAGCCGGGCAGATCAAGCCTTCGTCACGGCTATTGGCGCCGATCGCGGCCGGCAACACGCCCGCCACCGGCGCGATCGACCCGTCGAGACCAAGTTCGCCCAGCACGGTGAAACCGGTCAGGGCGTCGGCGGGGATGGCGCCGATCGCTGCCATCAGGCCGAGCGCGATGGGCAAATCGTAGTGACTGCCTTCCTTCGGCAGATCGGCCGGGGCCAGATTGACGGTGATGCGACGGGCGGGGAGCGCCAGCCCGGACGCCAGCAGGGCCGAACGGACCCGTTCGCGGGCCTCGGAAACCGCTTTGTCAGGCAGGCCGACGATGGCGAAGGCCGGCAGGCCGGGTGCGACCTGTACCTGAACGTCGACGGCGCGCGCCTCGATTCCCTCGAATGCGACTGTAGCGACTTTTTGAACCATTGCCCGCGCCTCCCACAACCAAAGGTAGCGCAAAGCGGATCAAGCCACAAGAACATTTCAGGAACAATGGCCCGCTATGTTCAGGCTGTCCGTCAATGAGTATCGCTATGCCCGCTTGGCCTCGATGCGGTCCCAGATCAGCGCCGCGACATCGGCGCCGCCCAGGTTGGCGATGGCGCGGATGCCCGTCGGCGAGGTGACGTTGATCTCGGTGAGGTGATCGTCGATCACGTCGATGCCGACGAAGAGCAGGCCGCGTTCGCGTAGCGCAGGTCCGATGCGATCGCAGATCTCGCGCTCGCGCGGCGTCAGGTCGGTTGCTTTCGCTGCGCCGCCGCGCACCATGTTGGACCGCAGATCGTCGGGGGCCGGCACGCGGTTCACGGCGCCGGCGAATTCACCGTCGACGAGAATGATGCGTTTATCACCGCGCTTCACCTCCGGGAGGAAGCGCTGGATCACCCACTGTTCGCGGAACGTCGCCGCGAACATGTCGTAGAGTGAGCCGAAGTTCATGTCCTGCGGGAGGATGCGGAACACGGCCGCGCCGCCATGGCCGTGCAGCGGCTTCATCACCACCGCACCGTGTTCGGCGCGGAACGCATTGATTTCGTCGAGATCGCGCGAGATCAGCGTCGGCGGCATCAGTTCGGGGAAGTCCATCACGAACAGCTTTTCCGGCGCGTTGCGCACGCTGGCCGGATCGTTGACCACCAGCGTTTGCGGATGGATGCGCTCAAGCAGATGCGTGCTGGTGATGTAGGCGAGATCGAACGGTGGATCCTGCCGCAACAGCACGACATCGAACGATGCGAGATTCTCGCGCCTGGAATCGCCGAGGGTGAAATGATTGGCGATGTCATCGCGGACGCTGAGCGGCTGCATCGGGGCAACGACATCCTTGCCGCGCAACGACAACTTGTCCGGCGTGTAATAAGCGAGCGTGTGGCCGCGCTTCTGCGCCTCCAGCAACAGGGCGAATGTGGAATCGCCGCGCACATTGATGCGCGCGATGGGGTCCATCTGGACGGCGACTTTGAGCTTCATTTCGGGTGTCCGGCTAGGAAATGGCGGTTGTTTGCAGGCGAGGCATCAGACGCTGGCGTCGAACGCTGCCGGGAGATGGTGTGGCAGGCGTTTCGGCGCAATCAGGATGACGTCGAACCGTACGTCGAAACTGGCATGTTCCGGGTGCGCCATCAACCACGCTGACGCGGCATCGATGATGCGCTGCTGCTGGCGCGGCGTCACGGCATACGCGGCATCGTCCAGCGATGCGCGTGCCTTGACCTCGACGAATGTCAGCAGGTTGCGTCGGCGTGCGACGATATCAATCTCGCCATAAGGCGTCCGGTAGCGGCGCGCCAGGATGCGATAGGCTTTGGCCACCAGGTAAGCCGCGGCGCGAGTCTCGGCGGAGAGGCCGGTTCGAAATGCCGCCACCCGTTCGGGCGCGGCCGCTTTGGGAGACTCCGATGACGTGCGGTCAGTCTTCGTCATCGCGATCATCTGAATGTGATTGCCGGGCGAGTTCGAGCGCACGCGCATAGATCTCGCGGCGCGGGCGGCCCGAAACGTCGACTGCGTGCGCCACGGCATCCTTGACGCTGCCGGCTGCGAGTGCGGCGCGTAGCACGTCGTCGAGTTGATTCGAGTTCATAGTCTGTGCTTGCGCGGCCGGTGGCCCGATCACCAGCACGAACTCGCCACGGGTCTCCAGCTCGGCGGCGTTTGCGGCGAGACTCGCGAGGGGACCGCGCTGGACCTCTTCGTGCAGCTTGGTGAGTTCGCGACAGATCGCGGCGTCACGTTCGCCCATGATGGCGGCGAGATCGGCCAGCGTGTCCTGTACCCGATTGCCGGAATCGAACAGCACCAGCGTGGCGTCGATGCGCGCCAGTTCGGTCAGGCGCGCGCGGCGCGCGGCCTGCTTCGACGGCAGAAAGCCTTCGAAGAAAAAGCGGTCGGTCGGCAGCGCGGCGACCGCCAGCGCGGTCAGCACGGAGGATGGGCCGGGCAATGCGATTACCGGGTGGCCGGCGGCGCAGACGTCGCGCACCAGCTTGAAGCCGGGATCGGAGATCAGCGGGGTGCCGGCATCCGACACCAGCGCAATGGAGGCGCCCTGCGCCAGCCGCTCGAGAATCTTAGGCCGCGCCACCGCGGCATTGTGCTCGTGATAGGGCTTTAGCACGGCGGTAATGCCGAAACGCTCGGTGAGCCGCCGGGTGACGCGGGTGTCCTCGCAGGCGATGATATCGACACCGGCCAGCGTCTCCAGCGCGCGCAAGGTGATATCGCCGAGGTTGCCGATCGGCGTTGCGACGAGATGTAGCCCGGGGACAGCCTTCGCGGCGGTCAGGGCATGTCCGGCCACCATGAATGTCCGGGAACCGTCTGCGGTCGGATCGGCAGCGGCGTGGGAGGGAGCGTTTGTGGTGCGCATTGCCGCAATCTAGTGGATGACGGAGCAGGGAGGATACCGCTTTTGCACTCTGCGTCCGACTGTGATTGAAAGGCGCCGAACCGGATCGGCGAAACGAGTATAAACCTTTTGTTTTGGTTAACTATTCGCCGACAATATGCCTTAATCCCCACCCCAGATCGTCAACAGGCAACATCCAGCCGATCTGGGTCGGTCAACGGAAGAAACACGATGGTGGGCCCGATCAATCCCAAGAACGCCAATTCGGGAGCCACGCGGCGCGCCGCGGTGGGTCTGATTCTCGGCGCGCCGCTGCTGGCGGCCTGCGGCGGGGGTCAATCGCTGACCAATCCATTCAGTTCGAATAGTGCCACCCCGCCGGCCGGACCCGCGCAGCAGCCACAGGCGGTCGGCACCGGTCAGGTCAAGGTCGGTCTGATTCTGCCGCTCTCGGCATCGGGAAATGCCGGCATTGCCGCGCAATCGATGAAGAACGCCGCCGAAATGGCATTGTCCGAGTTCCAGAACCCCAATCTGCAATTGCTGATCAAGGATGACGCCGGGAACGCCCAGGGTGCGCAGCAAGGCACCCAGCAAGCGCTCGACGAGGGCGCTGAAATCATCCTCGGGCCGCTGTTCGCGCTCTCTGTTCCGGCGGCGGCACAACTGACACGGACGCGTGGCATCTCGATGATCGCGTTCTCGACCGATTCGAGCGTCGCCGGTCGCGGCGTCTATCTGCTCAGCTTCCTGCCGGAATCCGACGTCACGCGCATCGTCGATTACGCCGCAAGCACCGGCAAGCGCTCGTTCGCCGCGCTGCTGCCTGAGAATGCCTATGGCAACGTCGTCGAAGCGGCATTCAAGCAGGAAGTCAGTCGCAAGGGTGGCCGCATCGTCGCATTCGAAAAATACGGTTCCGATCGCACAACGGCGGTCCGCAACGTGGCGCAGGCACTCGGCAGTGCCGACGCGCTGTTCCTTGCCGACGACGGCGATAACGTCGTCGCAATTGCCGACGCGTTGACGGCAGCAGGCGCCAATCTCAAGCGCTTGCAGTTGCTCGGCACCGGCCTGTGGGACAGTCCGCGGGTGTTCGCCAGTGCGACGATGCAAGGCGGCCTTTACGCCGCGCCGGACCCGTCCGGATTCCGCGCCTTCTCCGGGCGCTACAGCGCCAAATTCGGCCAGCAACCGGTACGGACTGCGACGCTGGCCTATGATGCGGTGGCGCTCGTCGCGGCATTGGCGCGCACGCAAGGCGGTCAACGTTTTGCAGCGGATGTGCTGACCAATCCGTCGGGCTTTGCCGGCGTCGATGGCCTGTTCCGCTTCCGCAGCGATGGCACCAACCAGCGCGGTCTTGCGGTCATGCGGGTGGCATCTGGCGGCGGTCAGGCGGTGGCCGGTTCGCCCAAGAGCTTTGGCGCGTAGTCTGTTTTACGTATTCACGCCGCAAGATCGGCGACGACGGCGTCGAGCACCGGAAAGCCGGAACGTGTCACGCGGAGGCGTCCGTTGGCATCGATGCTGATGGCGCCTTCCTCGCGCAGAATCGTGATGCGTCCGGGATCGAGTTCGCGACCGGACAGCCTGGCGTAAAGGCGCGGATCGATGCCTTCGGCAAGCCGCAATCCCATCAGCAGGAATTCGTCGGCGCGCTCCTCGCTGTTGAGCAGGTCGTCGGTGACGATGCCGTGGCCGTTGGCTTCCACGCGCAACAACCAGGCTTCCGGCCGTCGCTCGGTAGCCAGCGCGTGGCGAATGCCATCGATATCGAGACGGCCATGTGCGCCGGGCCCGATGCCGGCATATTCCTGTCCGCGCCAGTAGACCAGATTGTGCTGGCACTCCGCGCCGGGGCGCGCGTGATTGGAAATCTCGTAGGCTGGCAGACCGTGCTGTGCGCAGACTTCCTGCGTCACGTCGTAAAGCGCGCGTGCGGTGGCCTCATCCGGTGTCGTCAGCTTGCCGGCGGCGTGCAGCCCGAAGAACGGCGTGCCTTCCTCGATGGTCAGCTGATAGAGCGACAGATGTTCGGCGGCTTCGGAAATCGCCAGCTTGAGTTCGTCCGCCCACATCTGCGGTGTTTGATCCGGTCTTGCATAGATCAGATCGAAAGAATAGCGATCGAACGCCGCGCGGGCGATAGCCACCGCGTCGAGGGCTTCGCGCGCCGTGTGCAGCCGCCCCAGCGTCTTCAATGATGCATCGTCGAGCGCCTGCACGCCGAGCGAGACGCGGTTGACGCCGGCGGCGCGATAGCCGTGAAAGCGCGTCGCTTCGACGCTGGTGGGATTGGCTTCCAGAGTCACCTCGACATCGCGCGCGACGCGCCAGTATTTGCCGATCGCATCGAGAATGCCGCCGACGGTCTGCGGCTTCATCAGCGACGGCGTGCCGCCACCGAGAAAGATCGAGGTAACCTCGCGGCCCGGTGCGCGCGCGGCATTGGCTTCGATCTCGCGGGTGAATGCGCGCACATAGCGCTCTTCGTCGATTGGCGTATGACGGACATGGCTGTTGAAATCGCAGTATGGACACTTCGACAGGCAGAACGGCCAATGAATATAGACGCCGAAGGCGTTATCGGTGTCAGCGCGGCTCAAGGCAGATCTCCGCGAGCTTGACGAAAGCGCGGGCGCGATGCGACAGCCCGAGGCCGAGCGGCGGCAGGCCGTGCTTCTCGATGCTGGTCATTTCACCGAAGGTGCGCGTATGGCCATCGGGCAGGAAGGCCGGATCGTAACCGAAGCCGGCGCTGCCGCGCGGCGGCCACACCAGTGTGCCCTCGACGATGGCTTCGACCTCTTCGACGTGATCGTCGGGCCACGCGACGCAAAGCGCCGAGACGAAATGCGCGGTGCGCTTGTCGGGCGTCGCGGCGCCGCGTTCCTGCAACAGACGTTCGATTTGCGTCATCGCCGCGGTGAAATCCTTGCTCGGCCCGGCCCAACGCGCGGAATAGATGCCAGGCGCGCCCTCGAGCGCGTCGACCGCAAGACCGGAATCATCGGCGAACGCCGGCAGCTTCGCGGCTTTCGCCGCGGCGACGGCCTTGATGCGCGCATTGGCCTGGAAGGTTTCGCCGGTCTCCTCCGGTTCGTCGAGGTCGAGTTCGCCTGCCGACACCGCTTCGATGCCGTACGGCGCCAGCAACTCGCGCATCTCGACAAGTTTGCCGGGATTGTGAGTCGCGATGACGAGCTTGCCGGTGATTCGACGATGCATGCGCAATCCTACGTCAATGCGGTTTTTGGCGAAACGCCATGCGCCGCGCTGGCTACGCCACGGCCATTTTTTGCAGATCGACCAGTCGCGCCACGCCTTTGCGGGCGAGTGCCATCAGCGCCAGGAATTCGTCCTGAGAGAAGGGCGTCTTCTCGGCGGTGCCCTGCACCTCGATGATGCGGCCATCGCCGGTCATGACGAAGTTGGCGTCGGTTTCGGCCGTGGAGTCTTCGGCATAATCGAGGTCGAGCACCGGCGTGCCGTTGTAGATGCCGCAGGAGATCGCCGCCACGTTATCGCGCAACACGTTGCCGCCGCCATTCTTGAACATGTTGCGGTTCTTCATCCAGTCGATGCAATCCGCCAGCGCCACCCAGGCGCCGGTGATCGAGGCGGTGCGGGTTCCGCCATCGGCCTGCAGCACGTCGCAATCCACTGTGATCTGGCGTTCGCCCAGCGCTTCGAGATCGAGCGTAGCGCGCAGCGAACGGCCGATCAGGCGCTGAATCTCGACGGTGCGGCCGTTCTGCTTGCCGGCGGAGGCTTCGCGGCGGGTGCGCTCCAGGGTTGCGCGCGGCAGCATGCCATATTCGGCGGTCACCCAGCCGCGGCCCTGGCCCTTGAGCCACGGCGGCAGCCGTTCTTCCAGCGTTGCGGTGACCAGCACGTGGGTATCGCCGAATTTCACCAGGCATGAGCCTTCGGCATATTTGACCACGCCGCGTTCCAGCGAAACGGCTCGCAATTCATCCGGCGCACGGCGGCTTGGCCGCATGGTAATTCTCCTGCAGGGGGACATTATCTTGGGGCTGCTTTTAGGTGCGGCGGAGGGCAGCGGCAAGGGCTTTGGCGGTTGACGCCAAGCACGGTCTGGCTTGTATCCGGCGGCGAAGATAGACAGATTGGGCGTGTGACCGAGGAGTATGCCGTGGCCCATCACGAACCGATCGGCCTGATTTCGCCACAGGCCGGGCTTGCCCAGCTCAATGAACGCTCGCGGGAAATTTTTCGGCAAATTGTCGAGAGTTATCTGGCGACCGGCGAGCCGGTGGGCTCGCGCAACATTTCGCGCCTGATTACCGTGCCGTTGTCGCCGGCCTCGGTCCGCAACGTGATGTCGGATCTCGAGCAGCTCGGCCTGATCTATGCGCCGCACACGTCCGCCGGGCGGTTGCCGACGGAACTGGGATTGCGCTTCTTCGTGGATGCGCTGATGCAGGTCGGAGACCTCTCGGAACCCGAGCGGCAATCGATCCAGTCGCAGCTTGCCTCGGTCGGCAAGGCGCAGACGGTGGAAGCCGCGCTCGGCGAGGCTTTGACGCGGCTGTCGGGCTTGACGCGCGCGGCGGCCGTGGTGCTGACGGCGAAATCCAACGTGCGGCTGAAACATATCGAATTCGTTCGCCTCGAACCGGCGCGCGCGCTCGTCGTGTTGGTCGCCGAAGACGGTCAGGTGGAAAATCGCGTGCTCGATCTGCCGCCAGGCGTGCCGTCGTCGGCCCTCACGGAAGCATCGAATTTCCTCAATGCGCGGATTCGCGGCCGAACGCTGGCCGAAGCCCGGCTGGAACTGGAAACGGCGCTCGCGGAAAGCCGCAGCGAACTCGATCAATTGACGCAGAAAGTCATTTCGGCAGGCCTCGCCAGCTGGTCCGGCGGCGCCGGCGAAGATCGCCAGCTGATCGTCCGCGGACATGCCAATCTGCTCGAGGATCTTCATGCGATGGAGGACCTCGAGCGGGTGCGCCTGCTGTTCGATGATCTCGAGACCAAGCGTGGCGTCATCGATCTGCTGGGCCGCGCCGAACGCGCCGATGGCGTGCGGATTTTCATCGGATCGGAGAACAAGCTGTTCTCGTTGTCGGGGTCGTCGACCATCATTGCGCCCTACAATGATGGCGCCGGCCACATCGTCGGCGTGCTTGGGGTCATCGGACCGACCCGGCTCAATTATGCCCGTGTGATTCCCATGGTGGATTATGCCGCCCGTATCGTCAGCCGCATGCTCGGCGGCTGAGCGCGGCACCGGCGCGCTTGATTTTGACGGCAAAAACACGATATCCCGCCCAGCAACCCCTCAATATCCTCAGTGACGATTTTCGAGAAAGCAGTGTGATGACCGAACCTAACGGGCCGAAGGACAATCCGGAACAAGCCGCACGGGATGCCGAGCCGGTTGTTTCCAAGCCCTACATCATGCCGGATGATCCCGAAGACGGATCGGCTGAAGCGCTCGCCAAGGAGGCTGCGGACGCGCGCGACAAGATGCTGCGGACGCTTGCCGAGATGGAAAATCTTCGGAAGAGGACGGCGCGCGAAGTCAGCGATGCACGTACCTATGGCATCACCGGATTTGCGCGCGACGTGCTCGATATTGCCGACAACCTCCAGCGCGCGCTCGATGCGGTGCCAGCTGAAACCCGCGCGGCCGCCGACGCCGGCCTCAAGGCCTTGATCGAGGGCGTCGAACTCACCGAGCGCTCGCTGCTCAATGCACTGGAGAAGCACGGGGTGAAGAAGTTCGACCCGATGGGCGAAAAGTTCGATCCGAATTTCCAGCAGGCGATGTACGAAGTGCCGGACGCATCGGTGCCGTCGGGCACTGTGGTGCAGGTGGTGCAGGCCGGTTACATGATCGGCGAACGCATCCTGCGCCCGGCGCTGGTCGGCGTCTCGAAGGGTGGGGCGAAGGCCGCTGCGGCTTCCGAGTAGAAGGCCGTTCTGCAATAAAATTCGGTCTTACGGCGCGCGGGTCTGAATGCCGTCGCGCACGGCGCGGAAGCGCGGGAAGGCCTTGGCCCATTCGTCGCGCGGCGCGCTGCCGATGACGCGAATGGCGGTGTTCCCCGCTCCGAATCGCAGCCACTGCACCACGGTCACGGGTGTGTTGTCCTTGCCGGTTACGGCGTCGATGCGGGTTTCATATCCGGGGGCGCCGTCGATCCTGATCGGCTCGGAAACTGTCACTTTGGAATCGCGCAAGCCGGGGATCAGGCCGGCAGTCTGCTGGGCGAAGCGCGCACGATCATCCGGTTTGTCGGGAGCCGAAGCGACCAGACCCAGCACCATGAAGGGCGCGGTTTCGATGCCGCTCTCCTCGTTGCCATCCGCCAGCATGACGGCGGCCCCGGGCGCAAGGGTACGCACCGTCTTGAAATCGCTGAGTTCGCTGGTCTTGAACGGCAGCAGGCCGAGTTGCTCGGCGACCGGAACGTCCTTGCGGATGGCGGCGGATGCAAACATCTGCCGGACCGCATCGTCGGAATAGATCCTGGCGGCATTTTCCGGCACCTGCATGGCAACGAAGCCCGAAAACGTGCCGCCCGACAGGATCATCGAATACCGGCGGACGGGCGTCGTGCCATCCCGCCCGGTTTCCACGGTGTAGTAGGCTTTGCCGGCGGTGGTCTCGAGGGTTTCCGGCTTGACCCCGGCATTGGTCGGTACACCGGCCTTGAAGGTATTTTCGACCTCGCTATAGGCGGCGGCCGGCAGTTCGGTGACGAGGACTCGAACGGTGTGGTCCTCGGTCTCGAACCCGGTGAAGGATCTGGCAGATGCAAGGCCGACCAGCGGAACCATTCCGATTCGGACGCCGGGCGGATATACCGGGTCGGCGGCGAGTGCCGGACTCACGATCACGGCAAGCAGGAAAGCGCTGAGAAGTCGGGCGATCTGTTTCATGAAAATTGTCTGGGTTCGCATTGAGGCCGTTCAATGGTCGGCCGCTGTGGCCAATCTGCCGGGCGTGCGCCGATTCTAAGGCTTTTGCCGCCCCGGCGACAGGGGATGCGTCAACGGCTCCGCGAATGCCGGGCTGACTCGTCAAGGCAAAGGCCGGTCGATCCGACCGGGCCGCGAGGTTGCGGGCTTAGGGTTTATCGTTCGTCGCCAACGGTTTTGGCGAAACAAGGTTGCGTCCGGTCCTTGCAGGCCCCACCCCCCCTCCTATATGAGGCTCACCATCGCAATATTGCGAACGTTCGATATCAAGGGGGTTTGGACCGGAGCGCCGTCAGGGCCCTGCCAACCTGCCGCAGCAAGAAGGATTTGTAGACATGGGAAAGGTCATTGGGATCGATCTCGGCACGACGAATTCGTGCGTTGCCGTCATGGACGGCAAGACCCCGAAAGTCATCGAGAACGCCGAAGGCATGCGCACCACGCCGTCGATCGTGGCATTCAGCGACGATGGTGAACGCCTCGTCGGACAGCCCGCCAAGCGCCAGGCCGTCACCAATCCCGAGCGGACCATTTTCGCCGTCAAGCGGCTGATCGGCCGTCGCTACGACGATCCGACCGTCGAGAAGGACAAGAAGCTTGTCCCTTACAAGATCGTCAAGGCATCGAATGGCGATGCCTGGGTCGAGGCCGACAAGAACACCTATTCGCCGTCGCAGGTATCCGCCTTCATTCTGCAGAAGATGAAGGAGACCGCGGAAGCGCATCTCGGCCAGAAGGTCGATCAGGCGGTCATCACCGTTCCAGCATATTTCAACGACGCCCAGCGTCAGGCCACCAAGGACGCCGGCAAGATTGCCGGTCTCGAGGTGCTGCGCATCATCAACGAGCCGACCGCGGCGGCGCTGGCCTATGGCCTCGACAAGTCGAAGGCTGGCACCATCGCCGTGTACGATCTCGGCGGCGGCACGTTCGACGTGTCGGTGCTTGAAATCGGCGACGGCGTGTTCGAGGTGAAGTCGACCAACGGCGACACCTTCCTCGGCGGTGAAGACTTCGACATGCGTCTGGTCGGCTATCTCGCCGATGAATTCCAGAAGGAGCAGGGCATCAACCTGCGCAACGACAAGCTGGCGTTGCAGCGTCTGAAGGAAGCCGCCGAAAAGGCCAAGATCGAGCTGTCGTCGACGACGCAGACCGAAATCAACCTGCCGTTCATCACCGCTGATGCGTCGGGCCCGAAGCATCTGACCATGAAGTTGACGCGCGCCAAGTTCGAGGCGCTGGTCGACGATCTGGTGCAGAAGACCATTGAGCCCTGCCGCAAGGCGCTGAAGGATGCCGGCCTGTCGGCTGGCGAAATCGGCGAAGTCGTTCTGGTCGGCGGCATGACGCGTATGCCGAAGATTCAGGAAGTCGTGAAGCAGTTCTTCGGCAAGGAGCCGCACAAGGGCGTCAACCCCGACGAGGTGGTGGCGATCGGCGCGGCCATTCAGGCCGGCGTTCTGCAGGGCGACGTCAAGGACGTGCTGCTGCTCGACGTGACGCCGCTGTCGCTCGGCATCGAGACGCTGGGTGGCGTGTTCACCCGCATCATCGACCGCAACACCACGATCCCGACCAAGAAGAGCCAGGTGTTCTCGACCGCCGAGGACAATCAGAATGCGGTCACCATCCGTGTCTTCCAGGGTGAACGCGAGATGGCGGCGGACAACAAGATCCTCGGTCAGTTCGACCTGATGGGGATTCCGCCGGCGCCGCGCGGCATGCCGCAGATCGAGGTGACGTTCGACATCGATGCCAACGGCATCGTCAACGTGTCCGCCAAGGATAAGGCCACCGGCAAGGAGCAGCAGATCCGCATCCAGGCCTCGGGTGGTTTGTCGGAAGCCGACATCGAGAAGATGGTCAAGGACGCGGAGGCCAACGCCGCCGAGGACAAGAAGCGCCGCGAGGCGGTCGATGCCAAAAACCATGCCGACGCGCTGGTGCATTCGACCGAGAAGGCCTTGGCCGAGCACGGCTCCAAGGTCGAGGAGAGCGAGCGGCGCGCCATCGAGGACGCCGTCAGCGATCTGAAGGAAGCGCTCAAGGGCGATGACGCGGAAGCGATCAAGGCCAAGAGCAATACGCTGGCGCAGGCTTCGATGAAGCTCGGCGAGGCGATGTACAAGCAGCAGGCGGAAGCCGATGCCGCGCGCGACGCGGCCAAGGATGCCGCGAAGGACGATGTCGTCGACGCCGAATTCACCGAGGTTGACGACGACAAGAACAAGAAGTCTGCATAGTGACTGAGGTTCGGTCGCCATGCCGTTCGCTTCAAACATGATCGGAGTCCCCGGGACAATCCCGGGGACGTTTTTCCAGCCGACATCCCTTTCTGGCCGGACACGATCCTGCGATGACTGCTGCGGGGGCAGCTGATGTCGATCAAACGCTGTTACTACGAGACCCTCGAAGTCGATCGCACCGTCAACGATGCCGGACTGAAGAGCGCTTTCCGCAAACTGGCGATGAAGTGGCACCCGGACCGCAATCCGGGCGACAAGGCTAGCGAGACCCGGTTCAAGGAAATCAACGAAGCCTACGAAGTCCTCAAGGATGGCGAGAAGCGCGCCGCCTACGATCGCTTCGGCCACGCCGCTTTCGAGCAGGGCGGCCGCGGCGCCGGTGCTGGATTTGGCGCGGGCTTTGCCTCATCGTTCTCCGATATTTTTGAAGACCTGTTCGGCATGGCCGGACAGCGTGGACGTGGCGGTGGCCGCGAGCGCGGCGCCGACCTGCGCTACAATATGGAGATTACGCTCGAGGAAGCTTTCGCGGGCAAGACGGCACAGATCGAGATTCCGGTCTCGGTGACGTGCGAATCCTGCTCGGGGACCGGGGCCAAGGCGGGCACAAAGCCGAAGACGTGTTCGATGTGCGGCGGGGCCGGCCGCGTGCGTCAGGCACAGGGCTTCTTCACGCTGGAGCGGACGTGCCCAGGTTGTCAGGGACGCGGGCAGATGATCGAGGATGCGTGCCCGTCCTGCTCGGGACAGGGCCGTGTCACGCGCGAGCGCACGCTGTCGGTCAATATTCCGCAGGGCGTCGAGGATGGCACGCGGATTCGCCTCGCCGGCGAAGGCGAGGCCGGCATTCAAGGCGGCCCAGCGGGCGATCTCTATATTTTCCTGTCGCTGGCGTCGCATCAGTTCTTCCAGCGCGACGGCGCCGACCTGCATTGTCGCGTGCCGATCTCGATGGTGACGGCGGCGCTCGGCGGCGAATTCGAAGTCCCGACGATCGACAAGGCCAAGGCCAAGGTGAAAGTGCCGTCCGGCACGCAGTCGGGTCGCCGCTTCCGCATCGCCGCCAAAGGCATGCCTGTATTGCGTTCCCGTCAAACCGGCGACATGTACGTTCAGGTTGTGGTCGAAACGCCACAGAACCTGACAAAGAAGCAGCAGGAACTATTGGCCGAATTCGAAAAGTTGTCGTCCGGTGCAACCCAGCCGGAAGCTGCGGGTTTCTTTACTAAGGTCAAGGACTTCTTCGGCGCGCGAGGCACGGCCTGATAAGCGTTTTGCTTGACCGGTTCTTAAGTGCGCGTTACGTCTTTGTGAATTAAGTTCGACATCCCGCCGACTTGTCCCCTGCTCGGGTGCGAAATGTCTTTGCAACCCTCCGTGCGCGTACTGAAGAAGCCGCTTCGTCTCGACGATGAAGTTCGCTTTCTGCGCTCATGGATTGAAAAACCACTTCACATGGGCGCCGTCATGCCGTCGGGGCGAGTCCTCGCGCGCACGATGGCGCAGTATGTCGATGTCGAGTCATCCGGACCGGTCGTCGAGCTCGGACCCGGCACCGGCGCGATCACCAATGCGTTGATCGAGCACGGCGTCGAGCAAAGCCGGCTGGTGCTGGTCGAATACAATCCCGGCTTTTGCGCGCTGTTGCGCGATCGCTATCCGCAAGCGACCGTGGTGCAGGGCGACGCTTACAAACTTCGCGATTCCTTGTGGAACGTGCTCACCGCGCCGTCGGCGGCGGTGGTCTCCGGCCTGCCGCTGGTCACCAAGCCGATGCTGACCCGGTTGAAACTGATCCGCGATGCTTTCGCGGCGCTGGCACCCGGTGCGCCCTTCGTCCAGTTCACCTATTCGGTGACGCCGCCGATTCCGAAATCGTTGCCCGGCGTTTCGACGCAAGCCTCGGAGCGCATCTGGATGAATCTTCCGCCGGCCCGCGTCTGGGTGTATCGCAAGGGCTGAGCTGGCGCCGCAATCCCGTGGCCGTCGGCTTCTCCGGACGCGAACGAACCGATGGCTTCGCTGAAGATCCTCGTCATTCCCGGCTCGCTCCGCAGCGGTTCGCGCAATGTCCGATTGGCCGCGACCGCGATTGCCGAATTCGCGGAGGCGGGTGTCGAGGTCACGCGAGTCTCGCTGGCCGATTTTCCTCTACCGATCTACGACGGCGATCTCGAAGCATCTTCCGGCGTGCCGAAGCATGCGATCGATCTCAAGCGCATGATCGGCTCGCACCATGGCGTTTTGCTGGTCAGTCCCGAATACAATTCGGCGCCGCCGCCGCTGCTCAAGAATGCCATCGACTGGGTGACGCGGGTCAGCGAACGCGATGAGCCGCTCGGGCATGTCTTGCGCACCCGTCCGTTCGCGCTCGCCTCGGCATCGAATGGCCGTTTCGGTGGCGCGCGATCCCTGGCGATGCTGCGGCTGATCCTGTCCGGTTGCCGCGCCACCGTGATTCCCACGCAATTGTCGCTCTCGTTCGCCGACCAGGCATATGACGACATGGATCGGCTGCGGCATGGCGCCGATCTCGATACGCTCAAGGCGATGGTCCGGCAGTTGATCGACGTCGCCCAACAGATGAGGCAGCATGACTAGCACGTCCATTCCGTCGCGCGACCGCTTGATCGTCGCACTCGATGTTCCGAGCGTGGCTCACGCCGAGGCCATGATCGCACGGCTCGGTTCAAGCGTGACGTTCTACAAGATCGGCTATCAGCTGGCTTATGCCGGCGGGTTTCCGCTGGTGCGGGCGCTGGCCGATGCCGGCAAGCAGGTGTTCCTCGACCTCAAGATGCACGACATCGGCAACACGGTCGCGCGCGGCGTCGAAAGCGTCGCCAATCTCGGCGCGACGTTTCTCACCGTGCACGCGTATCCGCAGACCATGCAGGCGGCGGTCGAAGCGCGCGCCGGATCGCAACTGAAGATCCTCGCGGTGACGGTGTTGACCTCTTATGACGACGCCGATCTGCACGCCGCCGGCTATCGGCTCGGCGTGCGCGATCTCGTCAAGGCGCGGGCCGAACAGGCCAAGGCCATCGGCGTTGACGGGCTGGTCTGCTCGGCGGAGGAGGCCGCCAACCTGCGGAGCATCGCGGGCTCGCAAATGAGTCTGGTGACACCGGGCATCCGTCCCGCCGGTAGCGCTGTGGGTGACCAGAAGCGGGTTATGACACCGGCGCGCGCGATTGCCGCTGGCGCGGATTATCTGGTGGTCGGCCGGCCGGTGATGGCCGCCGCCGATCCCAAGGCTGCGGCGGAAGCCATCGTCGCGGAAATCGAACAGGCAAAAAGCTAACGGGAGACTCGCATGGCCAAGGGCTATTGGATCGGTCGCGTCGACGTCCACAATCTGGACGGCTACAAGCAATACGTTGCGGAGAACGGCTCGGTCTTCAAGAAATATGGCGGCCGTTTCCTGGTGCGTGGCGGCACCTTCGAGAGCAAGGAAGGCTCGTCGCGATCGCGTAACGTGGTCATCGAGTTCAAGGACTACGAGACGGCGCTCGCCTGCTACAACTCTCCCGAATACACCCGCCTGGTCGCGATGCGCAGTCCGCACAGCGAGGGCGATATCGTGGTGATCGAAGGCTACGACGGGCCGCAGCCCTGAGGCCCAGGTCGAGCCATTGTGCCTGCCCTGCTTGCGCGGCGAGGGTGAAAGCCGGACTGTCGGCGGTTGCCGGAGGGCGCCGTGCCCGTTATACCGCAGGAAATTCCGAGGTCTGAGCCATGGCGGATATGCGATTGATCGTTGCCGGTGCGGGCGGCCGAATGGGCCGCGCGCTGATGCGCGCCATTGCCGAAACCAAAGGCGCCGTCGTCACCGGCGCGCTGGAGGCGCCGGGCTCGGAGTGGATCGGGCAGGATGCCGGAACGCTGGCGGGGCTCGCGGCGTCGGGCGTCGCCGTATCCGCGGACCTTTGGTCGCTGTCCGCCAATGCCGACGGCATCCTCGATTTCACCGCACCCGCGGCGACGATCGCCAATGTCGCGATCGCCGCGCAGCGCGGCATCGTCCATGTCATCGGCACCACCGGCCTGTCGGCCTCCGACAACGCCGTCATCAAGAGCGTGACCTCGCGCGCCATCGTCGTTCAGTCGGGCAATATGAGTCTTGGCGTCAATCTGCTTGCAGCGCTGGTGAGGCGCGTGGCGCAATCGCTCGATCCCACGTTCGACATCGAGGTGCTTGAAATGCATCACAAGGCCAAGGTCGATGCGCCGTCGGGCACCGCCTTCATGCTGGGAGAAGCCGCGGCTGCTGGGCGCAACGTCACGCTGAAGGATCATTCTGCGCGTGGCCGCGATGGCATCACCGGCGCGCGTCGCGTCGGCGATATCGGCTTTGCTTCGCTGCGCGGCGGCACGGTCGCGGGCGAGCATACGGTGATTTTTGCCGGACCCTATGAACGCATCGAGCTGACGCACAAGGCGGAAGATCGCATGATCTTCGCGCACGGTGCGTTGAAAGCGGCGATGTGGGCACACGGCAAGGCGCCGGGCCTTTATTCGATGGCCGATGTCCTCGGCCTCAGCGATTTCTAACTCAAGATTGGATGCAACAGGAATGAGCGATCGGCTTCTTGTGCTCGTGCGTCACGGCCAGAGCGAATGGAATCTGAAGAATCTTTTCACCGGCTGGAAGGATCCCGACCTGACCGAGAGGGGATGCGCCGAGGCCAAGGAGGCCGGCAGCCGGCTCAGGGCTCAGGGGCTCACCTTCGACGTCGCGTTCACCTCGGCGTTGACCCGAGCGCAGCACACGCTCGACATCATGTTGAAGGAAATGGGCCAGAGCGGCCTGCCGATCCGCAAACATCAGGCGCTCAACGAACGCGACTACGGCGACCTGTCAGGTCTCAACAAGGACGACGCGCGTAAGAAATGGGGCGAGGAGCAAGTGCACATCTGGCGCCGCTCCTACGACGTGCCGCCGCCGGGCGGCGAAAGCCTGAAGGATACGCTGGCGCGCACGCTGCCCTACTTCGTGCAGGAGATTCTGCCATGCGTGTTGCGCGGCGAGCGCACGCTGGTCGTTGCGCACGGCAACTCGCTACGCGCGCTGATCATGGTGCTGGAAAAGCTGACGCCGGAAGGCATTCTCGCGCGCGAACTCGGCACCGGCGTGCCGGTGATCTATCGGCTCAACGCCGATGCTACCGTTGCTTCGGTACTCGACCTCGCATCCTGAAGCGTGGCCTAAGCCGCGCCAACCTGTCCGGCTTCCCAGCCCAGCATCGCCTGTTTGCGCGTGACGCCCCAGTGATAGCCGGTGAGCGCGCCGCTTTTGCCGAGCACGCGGTGACACGGCACCACAAACGAGACAGGGTTCTTGCCGACGGCAGCGCCGACCGCACGTGATGCCTTGGGGCTTTGCACGTTGCAGGCGATGTCGGAATAAGTCGTCGCGCGGCCCATCGGAATTTTCAGCAGCGCTTCCCACACCCGCACTTCGAAGTCGGTCCCGATCAGCACCACGCGCAGCGGCTGGTCGGCACGCCATAGCCGCGTATCGAAGATGCGTTGCGCCAGCGGCGCAGTGCCGGCGTGATCTTCAACGCATGTTGCGCGCGGCCAACGCCTGCGCATATCTGCCAGCGCGGTTTGTTCTTCGCCGGGATCGGCGAACGCCAATCCCGCAAGGCCACGGCCGCTGGCGATCACGATCGCCGTGCCGAATGGCGAGGCGTGGAAGCCGTAGCGCATGGTCATGCCGGCGCCGCCGGCTTTCCATTCGCCCGGCGACATGGCCTCATGGGTGACGAACAGATCATGTAATCGTCCCGGTCCCGACAGGCCGGAGTCCAGCGCGGCATCGAGCACGCTGGCGGAATCGCGTAGCAGGCCTTTGGCGTGATCGAGCGTCAGTGCCTGCATGAATGCCTTCGGCGTCAGCCCGGCCCAGCGGCGAAACAGGTGATGCAGCTCGTCGGCGGTGACGCCGGCGGCATCGGCCATGGCTTCGATGGTCGGCTGCGCGCGCCAGTGCTCGGAGATGAAAGCGATGGCGCGCCGCACCGAATCGTAGTCGCGCAGCGCGGCGTCCTGGGGTCCCGGTTTGGCGAGGCGGTGCTCGGCGGTGGCGATGTTCATCATGTGTCCGATGTAGGTCATCGCCGCTGTAGCCTCCACCCGATTTCCGACAAGCGTTCAGGCAATCGGGTTATAGCTCGGGCCGCGTTTCGCGAGCTGCAGCGCGTTGGTTAAAGCTTTGGCGAAGCTGGATTTTTCATCTGGTCCAAGAAAGCGCGCAATGCTCACGCTGCGGCCGCGCGAAACCAGATAGAGGCTTTCGATGCCGTACTCTTCGTGAGTCTGCTGGTCGAGCCGAACCCACAGCGGATTGAACACCCATTCCTTGGTGTCGCCGCGATGATTGATCCGTCGCACGCGCAGTTCGGAGGGAGTGACGCAGATTTCCTCGCTCGCCTTGGCGTCGCGGAAGTTGATGCGGAACGCCCAGTAGATCGCCAGCGCATCGAGCGCGAAGAACGCGAGCACCGGCCACGCGCCCATGAACAGGAACACCATGCCGGCGGCGAAACTCAAGACGCTGATGACGGCCATCAGCACCGCGAAACCCCTGCGGCTCAGGGAGCGATGCGGCACCAGCAGCGCCGAGAACAGTGTCGGCTCCGGCGCGGCGATCTGGTCAAAGTCGTTGCCTGTGGTCATCGCCAATCATTATACCGGGATCATGGCCAAAAGCACCCGCCGACTGTCCCGCCCGGCAAAATCCACCGCCGCCAAACCCGCCAAAATTGCTTGCGACGGCGTTGCGGCAAACCCGCGGCGAAAAAAAGTCGCGTCCGCCGCCGCCTCCGGACCGGCCAAAACGCCGTCCCGGACCAAGCCGGCGCCCAAATCGACCGCCAAGCGCGGCGTCAAACCCTGGACCGCCGCCGAGGTGCACGAGGCGTTCAGCCGGTTTCGCGCCGCCAATCCCGAACCGCGCGGCGAACTCGAACATCTCAACCCGTTCACGCTGCTGGTGGCGGTGGTGCTGTCGGCGCAGGCGACCGATGCCGGCGTCAACAAGGCGACGCGCGCACTGTTTCCGATTGCCGATACGCCGGAGAAGATGCTGGCGCTCGGCGAGGAGCGGCTGCGCGAGTACATCAAGACCATCGGGCTGTATCGCACCAAGGCCAGGAACGTCATCGCGCTGTCGGAGAAGCTGATCGCCGAATTCGGCGGCATGGTGCCGCGCACCCGCGCCGAGATCGAATCGCTACCCGGCGCCGGACGCAAGACCGCCAACGTCGTGCTCAACATGGCGTTCGGCGAACACACGATGGCGGTGGATACCCACGTGTTCCGCGTCGGCAATCGCACCGGCATGGCGCCGGGCAAGACGCCGCTGGAGGTGGAGCTGAATCTCGAACGGGTGATCCCGTCCGAATTCATGCTGCACGCGCATCACTGGCTGATCCTGCACGGCCGCTATACCTGCCTCGCGCGCAAGCCGCGCTGCGAGCTGTGCGTCATCAACGACCTGTGCCGCTGGCCGGAAAAGACGGTGTAGGGGGCGACGCACATTCGTCCTTGTCGTCCCTGCGAAAGCAGGGACCCATACGCCGTGTCGGTTGTGGCTGGTGACGAGATGTTCGAACCGATCAGGCATCGGCTCTGCAATCATCATGAATGTCAGGGGTTATGGGTCCCCGCCTGCGCGGGCACGACGGCGGTGTTGTGGGTCATCCGATGAGTTTGGCTACACCGTCGGCACGCTGGTCTTGCGCACGGGATCGAGCAATTCCGGACGCGGGCCGGACAGCTGCTTGTGGAGATGCACCATCAGCGCCATGCCGAACAGCGGCGTGGCGAGGTTGACGATGGGGATCGACACGAACGCCGCGATCAACAGCCCGGCGGTGAAGATCATCGCTGCGTTCTGCTTGCGCATCGCCTTTGCGTCGGCGACCGAGCGGAAACGCATCGCCGCCATCTCGAAATACTGCCGGCCGAGCAGCCATGCGGTGGCGACGAAGAAGGCGATGAAGCCGGCGCCGGCGATGAACACGAACGGCAGCGCCAGCAGATAGACGACGATGGTGAGCAACGCGAACTTGACGCCTTCGCTCAGCGCGAGTGACAACGGCAGCGCGGTGCCGGGCTTCTCCGCCGGATAATGTTCGCGCTCGACGATGTCGGCGACATCATCGACGAACACGCTGGCGACCAGCGAGGTGATCGCGGGCATCAGGAAGATCGCCCCGAAAACGATGCCGAAACCGGCGGCGATGGAGACGATCCACGACAGCGCATTGAGCGGCGTGTGGTAATCCGGGCCGAGCGTGGCTTCCGCCCACATCATGCCGGAGGTCGCCGCCCAGCTCAGCAGCCGCTGCAACGCGGTGGCCAATGCGACGATCAGCACCAGCGCCAGCGCGATTGATCGCCACAGGATGGCGCGCATCGGCGGCGACAGGATCTGCGACAGGGCCTTGACGGCGGCGTCCCACATGGCAGCGGTATCCCTTGCTGATGGTCCTCGCAGAGATAGAGATCGCGCCGCGCATCGACAAGATGCGCTGCGGTGGCGCTCTTGCGTCAGTCGCGGCGGAGCCTGCGGGCGGCGGGATAGCTGCGCACCGGCGGCACCTTGCCTTCGCGCAAAGCCTGCTGCATCGCCTCCCAATAGGCGACGGTGGTGATGTCGGGATGCGCGTCGAGGAACATGCGCCGCAGCCGGGCATCGTCGATGCGCAATCCGCTGATGGTTTCCTCGGGCAGGAAGATGGTGCCGTCCTCGAAGTACCAGTCGGGAATGTCCTCCTCGCCGGGCTCGCGGTCGGCGTTGGTTCGCACCTTGACCTCGGTCAGCGGTTCGACGGCGTCGTAGTCGAACAGATAGACCTTGAGAATGCCGCTGACGCCGTAATTGCGGCCGTCGAGATCCTTGTTGAAGATGTTGGCCGCGGCGTTGTTCTTGATGCAGTCGCCGAGATTGATCACGGCGGTGCGGGCCTCGTCATGCGAGGCGCTGGCCAGGAACAGCGGCAGCGGCGTCAGCTTCAGTTGCACGATGAGATGCTTGAACACCACGGCGCCACGTTCGAGGCTCACCGTCTCGACGCCGGCTTCGAGCAGTTCGTCGAGCAGGCTGGGCGCGAACATGGCGCGGTCGAGCTTGACGTTGCTGTAGATGATGTTGTCGAGCATCGAGCCGGCGCGATCCATCTCGTGCACCAGCCGGTACTTGTCGAGCACGCTATTGAGCCCGGCGAACTCGCCCCATTTGTAGCCCTCGGTCGGCCGGTCGCGAATGATCTTCAGCACGTAGCGTGACGACGGCATCGAAAAGCCGATCGCCACAGTGCCGCGAAAGCCCGGCGCGGTGTCGAGGGTTTCGCCGCGCGCGTGGTCACCGAGCAATTCCTTCATCACCGCGACCTTGCCGAGATGATGGAAGCCGATGGTCGAATAATGCAGGCCGAGCGGCCGCTTCGGCATCAGCTCGGCGAGGAACTGCGCCAGCTCGTGATAATACGGGTTGGTGGCGTGATAGTTGGCCAGTGTCGAGGAGAACGCGTACTGGATCTCGTCGCTTTCGCACAGCACCGCATCGACGAAGATACCGTCATGGCCGTTCAGCAGCGCGATCATCAACGGCATCTGGCGCGGGCTTCCATCGGATCGCGGCGGCAGATGAATGCGCCCGATCAGTGTCGCGCCACGATTGCGATAGAAGCCGGCATTGGCCATTTCGATGCGGACGGGTTCGCCGTCGTGCGGTTCGAGCCGTTGCAGCATGGCGGCGACGATCTGCGCAACGCGCCGCGCGTCGTCCTCGATGTCGCGCCACTGCGCATCGAGGCCGGGGACGTCGAGCACCTGGCGAATGAGATCGGCGTCGATCGGCAGCGCGCCGTGCAGCGTGCCGATCACCGTCTCGGCGACGCAACGGAAGCGGCCTTCGGCGGCGCCGGAGTCGTAGGCGATCGGCCGCCATTCGTTCTCCAGCAACACACGGCGCAGCGAGTGCCAGAACGCGAAAGCGAAATCGGCTTCGTAGCGATGGAAGATGGCGGCGAGGAATTCGCGCTCGGCCAGTTCCCACAGGCTCTCGTCGGTGGCGACTTCCGGCAGGCCGCTGCGCAGCACCGGCGTGAGCTGATCGAGATAGGCGGCGTAAATGGTCAGGCGATGGCGCGACAGCCGCACCGTCTCGCGCCAGTTGCGCGTCTCGAAGGCGGCCTTGGCGAGTTCCGGGATGTGCCGCGAACGGGCGTAGTAATGCTCGAACACCGACAGCACGACTCGCGCGAGACCCGAGGCCTGCTGTTCGAGATCGTCAGCGCGGAACAGTTCGTCGAGCAGATCGAAATCGATAGCGTCGCTCTGTGCCGGCTCGGCGTTGTCGGGTGTGGTGTCGTCCATCGCAACGGCTTGCCTTGCTCGCCAAAGATGCCGCCGACTATCTGTTGGCGGCGGGGCTACGGTCAACCGGCGCGACGATCCCGGGTGAGGGCAAGGCGTTTGCGATCACGCGGCGGGCGCGATTACTCCCGCGCCTGCAGGCGGCGACGCCGGGTCAGGCGTTTGAGGAACGAGTGACGGCGCCGGGACAGACCCTGGAAACGGATCGAAGGCGCCCGCTACCTCCGCGAGCGGCTTCTGGCGGTCGGCCCAATGCAGCGAGGTGTAGTCGAAGCCGAGTTCGATGGTCGGCTTGACTACTTCGAAATACGGCGAGATGTCGAAATCGCGCGGCATATACAGCGATGAATCGCGGATGTGCAGGATCTCGCGGCGCGCCTGCCGGCTGCGGGTGCGGGTGATCTTGGGCAGGATCGGATAACGCACCGCCTCGAACGCCTGCGCGATCAGCGCCGAGCAGATGATCTTGGTCGGATCGCCGGAGCCGAACGCGATCATGCGCCGCCGCCAGCGCTGCGGCACCGGCAGCGGGATCAGGTAGCGCATCAGATCGACGATGTTCTTGGTGTCGTAGCCGAAGCCGATGCGGTTGATCGCGTAGCGGCACACGGTGGTGCGGTCCTCGTAGCTCAGTCCGACCGGGCGGCAGATGCGGGTGTGATACGGAAAATATTTCGACAGCGGCGAGGTGGCGACGCCCTCGCCGATATTGGCCTCGATCAGCACATGCGGTTCGCCGTCGGGTTCGTTGGCGCCGTCGATCGGCCCGACATAGAGCGCGGCGTGCGACCATGTCGATTGCGTCAGATACTTGATGATGCCGGACACCCGATTGTTGCCCTCGACCAGAATGACGTCGCCGGGCTGGACGATTTCGCGCAGCCGCTCGGGATCGCTCGGCGTGAACGGTTCGTAGCCGGGCACTTCCTTCTGAAGGTAGCCTGCGATCAGCTTGCCGATGGTGTCGAGCATCAAACCCATAACCGGTCTCCCCGCGGCTCGTTCCGGCCGCTTGCTGCCTCCCATGATGGTCGAAAGCCATTGCAATTTAGTTCATGCGTTGCAGGCTGGAATCAGGATTGATTCACCATGAAGGATGCCGCACATACCTCGTTATGGCTTTGATGCAGCAAGTTCCCCCGACGTTCCCGGTGCGCTTCAAAATTCGGAAACCATGACATGACAATTACCCGGCGCGGCTTTCTGTCGGCGGCTGCGGCATTTGGCGCAGGGCCATTGCTGTCTCGCGGTGCATATGCCGCGCCGTTGCCGCGCGACGTTGACATTGTCGTGATCGGCGCGGGCGCTGCCGGCATCGCGGCGGCGCGGCGCATCATGGCGGCGAACCGCAAGGTCGTCGTCGTCGAGGCCACCGACCGCATCGGCGGCCGCTGTCTCACCGATGCGGCGGCGTTCGATGCTCCGTTCGATTGCGGCGCACGCTGGCTTTACAATTCGGATGCCAATCCCATCATCAAGCTGGCGCGTGCCGCCGGTGTCGAGGTGACACCAGCGCCGCCGGGACAAAAAATTCGCATCGGCCGCCGCAACGCGCGTGCCGGCGAGACCGAGGATTTTCTCGCCACGCTGGTGCGTGCCAATCGCGCCATCGACGATGCCGCGCGCGGCAAGGCCGATGCATCCTGCGCCGATGTGCTGCCGAAGGATCTCGGCGAGTGGGCGGCCACGGTGGAGTTCGTGCTCGGGCCCAGCGCCACCGGCAAGGATCTGCGCGATCTCTCGGTGCTCGATCAGTTTTATGCGCAGGAACACACGGCGGCGATCGCCTGCCGTCAGGGTCTCGGCGCGCTGGTGGCGCAGCTCGCCGAAGGTATTCCTGTGGCGCTGTCGACGCCGGTGACGCGCGTGGTGTGGAGCAATCGCGATGTCGCGGTCGAAACCGCGTCCGGCCGCATCGCCGCGCGCGCCGCCATCGTCACGGTGTCGAGCAACGTGCTGACCTCGGGCCGCCTGCCGTTCGCGCCGGAGTTGCCGAAGCGTCAGCTCGATGCTGCGAGCAAGCTCAGCCTCGGCAGTTACGATCGCATCGCGCTGCAACTGCCGCCGAATGCGCTGGGACTCGGGCGCGACGAGGTGGTGATCGAGCAGAGCACGACCACGCGCACCGCGCTGCTCTATGCCAACATCGGCGGGTCGTCGCTGTGCACCGTCGACGTCGCGGGATCGTTCGGGCGCGATCTGGCGGCGCAGGGCGAGGCCGCGATGATCGCGTTCGCGCATGAATGGCTGGGTAGCCTCTATGGCAGCGAAGCGGTCGCCAAGGTGCAGCGTTCGGTGGCGACGCGCTGGAACGCCGCGCCGTTCGCGCTCGGTGCGATGTCGGCGGCGGCACCGGGCGGGCAACCGTCGCGCAAGATTCTGGCGGAGCCGTTCGGCAATGTGTATCTCGCCGGCGAAGCCACGCACGAGACCTGGCCGGGCACTGTCGATGGCGCCTGGGAGAGCGGCGAACGCGCCGCCGATGCCGTGCTGAAGAAGCTCGGGCCGGCGAAACCCGAACCCGCCGCGAAGCCGGGCAAGAAGAAGCGCAGCAAGAAGTCCTGACATCGCGCGTTATGTGTTTGCGAACGAGTCGCCGCAACGTACGCGGCGTCATCCTGAGGTGCGCGCTCTTGCGCGCCTCGAAGGATGATTGATCCGCGCCCGCGCGTCCTCCTTCGAGGCTCGCCGAAGTTGGCTCGCACCTCAGGATGACGGGCGGCTTGCTCGCCGTTCACACCGGCAACGGCAGTTCCATCAGGTCCTTCGCCACGATCATCTTGCCGGAATAATTCTTGCGCACGGCGGCGGTCCATTGCTCGTCGGTGACGTCGATATCGCCGGGCACCAGATGACTCAGCACCAGCAGCTTGACGCCGGCGGCGGTCGCGATCTTGCCGACATCCTCGGCGGTGGTGTGGCTCTCCAGCAGATGCTTGCCGAGCGTCGCGCCGTTCTTGACCCGTGCCACCAGTTTGTCGACGAACGGCGCATACAGCGCTTCGTGCACCAGCACGTCGGCGCCCTTGGCGAATTCGGCGAGCTTCGGATTGTAGTCGGTGTCGCTGGAGAACACGACGGTGCCATCCGGCGTCGTGAACTTGTAGGCGAAGTTGTCGGTGATCGGCGGATGCGGCGTGCGAAATGCGGTGACGGTGAAGTCGTCGGTCTTCAGCACCACGCCGTCGGCATCGATATCCTTCGCGATCAGCAGCGGGCGCGGATCGGGGCGGCCTTCGTCGGCGATGCGGGTGTCGATATCGAACTTGTTCAGTTCCCAATAGGTCTTGGTCATCGCCTCGAGCCCTTTCGGCCCGAACGAATGGATCGGCGTCGAGAGTCCGGTGGCCCAGGCGTTGTAGACCAGGTTGCCGTATTCCAGATTGTGATCGGAATGGTGATGGCTGATGAAGATGTCCTTCACCGTGGTCAGCGGAATGTGCGCCGCCGCCAGCTGATGACTGACGCCCATGCCGCAATCGATCACGATGCGGGTGCCGTTGATCTCGATCAGGTTGGCGGGATTGGAGCGGCCCGTCTCGACGCGCGGGCCGCCCTTGGTGCCGAGGAACACGATGCGCGTGCGCGGCTTGGCGGTGGCCGGTTGCGCCCGCGCGGCGGGGATTTTCGCCAGCGCGGCGACGCCGCCCAGCGCTGAAATCTTCAAAAGGTCGCGGCGATGCAGCATCGGTGCCTCCCGTTGAACGATGACGTCCGAGGCTAATCCCGGCGCGGTCCATCGGACAAGGCACGATGTCGTCAGCGCAGCCCGTCGAAGATCGGCAGGCTGACCAGCGCCGAAGCGGCGATCATCGCGTAGCAGACGCGGCGGAAGGTGGTTTCGCTGGCGAGGCCGAACATATGCGTGCCGATCCACAGGCCGATGCCGAACGCCGGCCCGGCGATCAGCGCAAGCACGATCACCGCTTGCGTGAACAGGCCGCCCCAGAGATAGGTGGCGAGGATGATAAGATCCGCCAGCGCGAAGTACAGAATGAAGCTGGCGCGGGTCACCGCCGCCGCGGTGGCGTCGCGCAGCCAGTACAGCGCGATCGGCGGGCCGCCGACCTGCGCTACGCCGCCGAAGAATCCGGCGATGCCGCCGACCGCAGTCGTCACCGGCGCGGTGGGCTGATGCGGGTAGCGCCAGCCGGCCATCATCAGCGCCAGCAGCGGCGTGATCAGGCCGACGATCATCCAGCGCACCGTCAGCGGATCGGCATAGAGCAGGAACAGGGTGCCGAGCGGTACGCCGAGCAGCGAACCGATCACCATCAGCGTGACTTCGCGTTTGTTGGCGAGATGCAGCGTGCCGGGCACCAGCCCGGCGGCGGCGATCATCTCGACGATCAGCAATAGCGGCGAGGCCATCTGTGCGCTGATCACGGCGCTGGCCAGCGGCATGAAGATCAACGCCGACCCGAAGCCGGAAAAGCCGCGCCCGAGACCGGAGAGGAACGCGGTGACGACGAGCGCGAGAAGGGCCGGTCCGCTCAGTCCGGCGGCGGTGAGACCAGCCAGCATCGACTTTCATCCCCCGTCATGACGAAGCACTTGCTTTACCCCCTCCTTAAAGCATGAGGAGCGATGCAAAGCGAAACGAGCATCGGGGTGGCGGCTCTGTCGGACGTAATCACCCACCCGCTTCGCATCTTGCTGCGCGCGACGTTTATCCGCGCAACGTGCCGCCGGTCTTCTTGCCGACCTCGGCGACGATCTTCGCCGCCACCGCATCGATTTCCTGATCGGTCAGCGTCTTGTCGCGCGGCTGCATGGTCACGGCGATGGCCAGCGACTTCTTGTCGGGATCGATGCCTTTGCCCTCGTAGACGTCGAACACGCTGACCCCGGTGATGAGCTTCTTGTCGGCCGCCTGCGCGGCACGCACAATGTCGGCGGCTTTCACCTTGCGGTCGACGATGAAGGCGAAGTCGCGCGACACCGGATGGAACGCCGCCAGCTCCAGCGTCGGCTTGGCGCGGGTGGCCTTCACCTTGCCGTCGGGGATGCGGTCGAGAAGCACTTCGAACGCCAGCAGCGGGCCGTCGGCGCGCAACGCTTCCAGCGCGCGCGGATGCAGCTCGCCGAAATAGCCAAGGATGTTCTGCGGGCCGATCTGGATGGTGCCGGAGCGGCCGGGATGCAGCCAGCTCGCGCCGCCGGGGACGATCTGCAACGCCTGCACCGGCGCGCCGGCAGCGGCCAGCACGGCGATGGCATCGGCCTTGGCGTCGAACGCGGTGGCGGCTGCCGAACCGGTCCAGTGGCGGCCGAGGCCTTGCGACGACGCGAAGCCATGGCGCACGCCGGCAGCCGAGGTGAATTGATCCTGCGGGCGGTCGCCGCGGAAAATCTGGCCGACCTCGAACAGCGCGACATCGCCGGAGCCGCGGTCGCTGTTGGCCTGCGCCGTGGCGATCAGGCCCGGCAGCAGGCTCGGCCGCATGTCGGAGAGATCCGCCGCAATCGGATTGGCCAGCGCCAGCGCGGCGCTGCCGCCGCCGAACAATTCAGCCTGCGGCTTGGAGATGAACGACCACGTTACGGCTTCGACCATGCCGCGCGCGGCGAGAGCGCGCTTGGCGCGGCGGGTGCGCGACTGCAGCGGCGTCAGCACTGGTTTGCGCGGTGCGTCGCCACGGTCGAACGGCGTCATCGGCACCTTGTCGACGCCAACGATACGCACGATCTCCTCGACGATATCGGCCTTGCCGTGCACGTCGCTGCGCCATGACGGCACCGCGATCTTCACCACCGGGCCGGTGCCCGCCATCATGAAGCCGAGCCGTTGCAGGATGCCGCGCGCTTCCGGCAGCGGCACGTCGATGCCGGTGAGGCGCTTCAATTCGCTGAGCGGATAGTCGATGACGCGGTCGTCGGGGAAAGCCTTGCCGACCACGACGTTCTCCGACGGCGTGCCGCCGCATAGCTCCATCACCATTTTGGTCGCGAGTTCGAGACCGGGCACCATGAAGGCCGGATCCACGCCGCGCTCGAAGCGGTAGCGCGCGTCGGAATTGATGCCGAGCTTGCGGCCGGTCTGCGCGATGTTGATCTCGTTCCACAGCGCCGATTCGATCAGCACGTCAGTGGTGTTCTCGTCGCAGCCCGACGCCTCGCCGCCCATGATGCCGGCCAGCGATTCGACGCCGTTGTCGTCGGCGATGACGCAGATCGACGGGTCGAGCTTGTAGGTCTTGCCGTCGAGCGCCAGCAATTCCTCGCCGTCGCGCGCGTGGCGCACGGTGAGATTTCCATGCACCTTCTTGGCGTCGAACACATGCAGCGGCCGGGCGCGGTCGTAGGTCATGAAGTTGGTGATATCGACCAGCGCGTTGATCGGGCGCAGGCCGATGGCGGTGAGCCGCTGCTGCAGCCACTCCGGCGACGGGCCGTTCTTCACCCCGCGCACCAGCCGCAGCGCGAAGCCGGGGCATAGCGTCGCGTCTTCGACCTTCACTTGCACCGGGCAGGGGAATTCGCCCTTGATCGGCTTGATCGCCGGGTCCTTGAACTTGCCCATGTCGGCGGCGGCGAGATCGCGCGCGATGCCGTGCACGCCGGTGGCGTCCTGCCGGTTCGGCGTCAGGTTGATCTCGATCACCGGGTCGATCAGCCTGGCCCATTCGACATAGGACGCGCCGATCGGCGCATCCGCCGGCAGTTCGACGATGCCGCTGTGGTCGTCGGAGATCTCGATCTCGGCGCCGGAAATCAGCATGCCGCGCGATTCGACGCCGCGAATTGAGCCGACGCTGAGCGTGATGTTCTTGCCGGGAATGTAGGTGCCGGGCGGGCCGAAGATGGTGACGAGGCCGTCACGCGCGTTCGGTGCGCCGCACACCACCTGCACCGGCGCTCCACCATCGCCGACATCGACCATGCAGACGCGCAGGCGATCCGCGTTCGGGTGCTGCACGGCGGAGATCACGCGCGCGATGCGGATCGGCCGGAGCTGCTCGGCCTTGTTGTCGATGTGCTCGACCTCGAGCCCGATCATGGTCAGCTTGTCGGCGAGCTTCTGCAGCGGCTCGTCGGTGTCGAGATGATCCTTCAGCCAGGAGAGCGTGAATTTCATGACTGCGGACCTCGAACTGATAGAGCGGCGGATTGAATCGATTTAGCGGAGTTGGTGTTTTCAGAGCGGGCGACCTCTCTGTTCCCTCCCCCCTTGTGGGGGAGGGTCGGGGAGGGGGGTGAGCCACTCGCGCATGGCGAAGCTGCAAGGCGAATGGCGTCCACGACACCTTCCAGATTCGACATGACGTCGTGATTGGTGAAGCGCAGCACGCGAAAGCCTTCGGAGGCGAAGAATGCGTCACGCGTCGTATCGGACTTTTGCTGCGCATCGAAATCATGCGAGTGACCATCAAGCTCAATGATCAGCTTTGCCGACAGACACGCGAAGTCTGCGATGTAGTTCAGGAAGGGCACTTGCCTGCGAAAGCCCAACCCGTCGATCCGATTCGCTTTCAAGTAACGCCAGAGCAACGTCTCGGCAGGCGTCATCGTCTGGCGCAATTGTTTTGCGCGGTCGCGTTGACGCTCACTGACCGAGGCGTGTGGCATTCCGGGTTACCCCCCTCCCTGACCCTCCCCCACAAGGGGGGAGGGAACGGAGAGTCTGTTACTCATTACGATTGTTACGAACTCAATCCTCCCGCCAGCGTCGGGATATCGAGCGGCTTGAAGCCGTAGTGATTGAGCCAGCGTACGTCGCCTTCGAACAACTGCCGCAGGTCGGCGATGCCGTATTTCAGCATGGCGATGCGATCGATGCCCATGCCCCAGGCAAAGCCCTGATAGACGTCGGGATCGATGCCGCAGGCGCGCAGCACGTTGGGATGCACCATGCCGCAGCCGAGAATCTCCAGCCAGTCCTCGCCTTCGCCGAAGCGAATCTCGCCCTTGTCGCGGCGGCACTGGATATCGACTTCCAGCGACGGCTCGGTGAACGGGAAGAACGACGGCCGGAAGCGCATGTTGATGTTGTCGACCTCGAAGAACGCCTTGCAGAATTCGTGCAGGATCCATTTGAGGTGGCCGAGATGCGCGCTCTTGTCGATGACGAGGCCTTCGACCTGATGGAATTGCGGCGTGTGCGTCGCGTCGGAATCGATGCGGTAGGTGCGGCCCGGACAGATGACGCGGATCGGCGGTTGCTGTGACAGCATGGTGCGCACCTGCACCGGCGAGGTGTGGGTGCGCAGCAGCAGCCGCGAGCCATCTTCTTTCGGATTGAAGAAGAAGGTGTCGTGCATTTCCCGCGCGGGGTGCCCCACGGGGAAATTCAGCTTGGTGAAGTTGTAGTCGTCGGTCTCGATATCCGGGCCTTCGGCGATGGCGAAACCCATGTCGGCGAAGATCACCGTCAGTTCGTCCCACACCTGACTCAGCGGATGGATGCGGCCCTGCTCGGTCAGCGCATCGCGCAGCGGCAAGGTGACGTCGATGGTTTCCGACGCGAGGCGGGCGTCGAGCGCGGCGTTCTTGAGGATGTCGCGGCGCGCGGTCAGCGCCTGCGTCACCGCATCCTTGGCGAGATTGATCCGCGCGCCTTCGGTCTTGCGCTCATCCGGCGCCATCTTGCCGAGCGTGGCGAGCAGCGCCGAGATCGAGCCCTTCTTGCCGAGCGCGGCGACACGCACCGCTTCCAGCGCGGCTTCGTCGGCAGCGGCGGCGATCTGGCCGAGGATTTCGGATTGAAGATTTTCGAGATCAGACATGGCGACGGTTACCTTATGGGAATCCGCTCCACGTCGGCACATCGGGTCGTCATCATCCGCGAAGGCGGATGATCCAGTAACCCCGGTGCTCGAATGATTGGTCGGTGGTTACTGGATGCCCCGCCGGAGCCTGTTTTCGGGCCGGCGAAGCCGGACCCGTTGGCGGGGCATGACACCGTATTGTGGGACGCACCAGCGGCCTAAGCTCAGGCGGCGAGGGCGGCCTTGGCCTTCTCGGCAATCGCCTGGAACGCCGCCGGCTCGTGGATGGCGAGATCCGACAGCACCTTGCGGTCGACGGTGATGCCCGACTTGGACAGGCCGTTGATGAACACGCTGTAGGTCATGCCGAACGGCCGCACCGCGGCGTTGAGGCGCTGGATCCACAGAGCGCGGAAGGTGCGCTTCTTGCGCTTGCGGTCGCGGAAGGCGTACTGGCCGGCCTTGTCGGCGGCAGCCTTGGCGGCGCGAATGGTGTTCTTCCGGCGGCCGGAAAAACCCTTGGTGATCTTGTAGACTTTCTTGTGCTTGGCGTGAGCCGTCACTCCGCGCTTGACGCGAGCCATGACCGATCTCCTTCAAATGACTGGGTAATTTGATGCCGCGCGAACGCGGCAGGGTTGCAACGGGCAGGCCGTCAGGCGTTCGGCAAGAAGTACTTCTTGATGTTGTCGCCGTCGGTCTTGAACAGGATGCGGGTGCCGCGAAGCTGACGAATCTGCTTCTTGGTCCGCTTGATCATGCCGTGTCGCTTGCCGGCGTGGGCGGACACCACCTTGCCGGTCCCGGTCACTTTGAAGCGCTTTTTGGCGCCCGATTTGGTCTTCAGCTTGGGCATTTGGCTCTCCTACTGGCCACGGCAAAAGCCGCCCCGAAAGGCGGTTCCATGGCGAAAATGCTCGCTAGAGCGTTGAAAGTGCTCGATTTCTTCCTTCCGGAAGCAACCCGCACGGGTCGTCGCCACGGCAGCCCTTGATCAGCCGGGCGACGAAGCTGGGCTTATGGCAGAGGATCGGCCGAAAGGCAACGACTTAGCGATCTCGCGAAAGACCGATTTCGCCATTCCCGTCGCTGCCAGCGGCGTTCCCCCTCCCTAACCCTCCCCCCCGCAAGCGGGAGAGGCAACCGGCCAGTCGCGGGGACGACCAGCCGATAACACGTCTGCGTGGAAAGGCTGGCCCGCTCACCGCGGCGCCAGCACCATGACGACCTGACGGCCTTCGAACTTGGCGTCCTGTTCGACCTTGGCGATGTCGGCGACGGCGGTTTTCACCTTGTCGAGCAGCTTGGTGCCGATGTCCTGGTGAGCCATTTCGCGGCCACGGTAGCGCAGGGTGATCTTGACCTTGTCGCCTTCCTCGAAGAACCGCTTCATCGCCCGCATTTTGACGTCGTAGTCGTGATCGTCGATCATCGGCCGCAGCTTGATCTCCTTGATCTCGACGACCTTCTGCTTCTTGCGCGCTTCCGCGGCTTTCTTCTGCGCCGAATACTTGTACTTCCCGTAGTCCATGATCTTGCAGACGGGAGGATTGTTATTCGGCGAAATTTCCACGAGATCCATGCCGGCTTCGGCAGCCATCTTGATCGCGACGACCGTTTCCACGGTACCGTGGTTGGTACCTTCCTGGTCGATCAGCTGAATCTGGGCATTACGGATTTCATCGTTGGTGCGCGGCCCATCCTTGGCGGCGACGGGCGGGGCTCTGTTGGGACGGCGAATGGGATAGTCTCCAATGTTGTGAAGGAAGCCGATATTTTGAAGGAATAAGCGTCGGTGGGCAAGCGACCTGACGCCACGCGCAATCGAAAGCCGGATCAAAGCGGCATTTCGGTCACGCCGGCTCACTTAAAGCTGCCCGGCCGGTTCCGCAAGCGGCGCCACGCGCCAGCACCAGAGGATAATGATGATTGAAAATACGACCGCCCCACCGGAACCTGCCGCCCCACCGGTCTATCTCGAGGTCGGCGCGGGCGGGTTGCGCCGCCGCATCGCGGTGCGGGCGCGGCCCGGCGCGGCGCCAGGGTTGTTCTGGCTGAGCGGCTTCAACTCCGACATGCAGGGCACCAAGGCCTTGGCGCTCGACGGCTTTGCCGCCGAACACGGCCGCGCCTGCGTGCGCTTCGACTATTCCGGCCATGGCGAATCCGAGGGTCGCTTCGCCGACGGCACCATCGGCTGTTGGCTGGAGGAAGCCATCGCGGTGTTCGATGCCTTCTGCAAGGGGCCGCAGGTAGTGGTAGGCTCGTCGATGGGCGGCTGGATGGCATTGCTGCTGGCGCGCGATCTGGCGCGGCGCGGCAGGCCGCTCAAGGGGCTGGTGCTTATCGCGCCGGCGCCGGATTTCACCGAGGCGCTGATGTGGCAGAGCTTCCCCGACGACGTGAAGCGGCAGATCGAGACCGAGGGCGTCTGGCTGCGGCCATCGGAGTATGGCGATCCCTATCCGATCACCCGCGCGCTGATCGAGGATGGCCGCAAGCATCTGCTGCTCGGCGGCAGCATCGAAGTCGGCTGCCCGGTGCGCATCCTGCAGGGGGCGCAGGATCCCGACGTGCCGTGGCGGCACGCCTTCGCGCTGACCGAACGGCTGCCGAGCGACGACGTGGTGCTGACGATGATTCAGGACGGCGACCACCGGCTGTCGCGGCCGCAGGACATCGCGCGCATCCTCACGGCGGTGGCCGAGTTCTGAATCTGTTTCCCTCTCCCGCAAGGGGAGAGGGTGCAGGCGATCGCCGTTGCCGAGGCGCTTACGGTTGAGCGCAGTTGGCGACTTTGAGCCGCCGCTTGATTTCCTGCTCGCTGACATTGGCTTCGGCCCAGCGCAGGCTGGCCGTTGCGCATTCGCGCAAGTCCGGCTTGTAGCGGGTATCGTTGCAAACGCCGGCCGACATCATCTCCATGCGGGCCACGGCGACATCGGCCCGGACGTTGTTTTGGCCCTTGGCATCGTGGTCGATCTTTTTCCAGTAATTCATCATCGTCGCGCAGTCGGCGGCGCTCACCTTGGCCGGTTTCGCGTTGTTGCGGCCCTGACTTTGCGGCGTTGCGACGCTGAAGCCGCCGCAGCGCGACGACGACCGCATCTCGCTGACGGTGTTGTCGATCTTGGCGACCTTCGCATTCATGGCGGTCTCGTTGGCGCTGTCCCCGAGCGTGCGATAGGCCGCAGCGACGGCTTTGGCGTCGCCTGCGACGCGCTCATACGCGCTGCACGATGGCGAGGCCAACGCCGCGCGTGCGGAGGTGCGCAGGCGTTCGCGCGCCGCCGTCAGTTCGGGGGAGGGCGGCGCGACCGCGGGCGCTTTCACCTCGGGTGTGCTGTCGGGGCGGACCTCGGCGGTGGGTTCGGCCGGCTTGGGCGGCGCCGGCTCCGGCACCGCTTCCGGGAAAAGTTCGGCCGCGATCCGGGTTGCGATGCCGGTCTCGGCCGAATGCACGACCGTCGGTTTGGGTTTCTCTTGGACCGCGGGCGTCTTTTGCGGCTTGGCGGACGCCTTGTCGGGATTGACCGGCGCGGCTCTGGTTTCCTTGCACTGGATGCGCGGACCGCCGGTGCCCGACACGTCTGAACAGTCGCCGTCCGCGCGGCTCGCCGCGCGAGGCGGAGGACTTGCCGCGGGCTTCTGGGTTTGGCTCGGCGCCGCAGCCGTGCGCGCGGCCGCTCCGCTGCAGGCGGACATGACTTGGCGCGTCAGCGCCATTTCCTTCGCATCGTAGCCCGGCGGATCCCGGTCGGAATTCTTGTGCGTGGCGTCCTCGCAGTTGACGACACCGGGCCGCATGCTGGCCACACGCTGCAGCAAAGCGAGGCGCTGGTTCGCCGCCGCGATCAAGCCGGCGCAATTGTTGGCGGCGCCGGCCGCGCGCATGCGGGCGACGATCGCGGCGTCCTGGCCGGTCAGCCGGTTGAAGGCAATCTGCTTGTTCTGGCAGACCCCCGCCGAGGCCGCGTTGGACATCAGGAGCAGCAAGCCGGCAGGCGCCAGCCATCGAGCGAGTCTGACCGTTGTCACGTTGGAGCGCCCCTGAAAAAGAATTCCTGAAATCGGAATGGGCAAAATATGAATGAAGCCGAAATAAACGCAAGCAGGCTACGGGGCGAGTCCACCTGTCCTGCAAGGCCCGCCGGGCGATGTCATGCCGTCACGAGTTGTGACCGGCGGATGGCTTCGTTACGTTAACGAAAAGCGGCATCCCGAGTGGCCGCAACGGAGACGCCCATGGACAACACCGCATTGCTTCGCGCGTTCTGCGACGCCGTCGAAACCCGCAACGGTGCGGCGTTCGCGGCGCTGTTCACCGACGACGGCGTCTATCACGACGTGTTCTATGGGCCGTTCGAAGGCCACGCCAGGATAGCCGAAATGATCGATGACTGGTTCTATCGCACGGCGGAGGATTTCCGCTGGGTGATGCACGATCCGGTCAGCGACGGCACAACGCTCTACGCGCGCTACACCTTCAGCTATCGCTCCAAGCTCCCGGAGGCCAACGGTGCTCGCGCGATGTTCGAAGGCGTCGCCATCATGCGGCTGCGCGACGGCAGGATCGTCGAGTATCACGAGGTTGCCAACACTGCGCCGGCGTTCGTCGATCTCAACTTCGCGCCGGAACGCATCACGAAGATCATTGCCAAGCAGGGTGCGGCGTTGAAAGCGCGCGACGAGATGAAAAGGCATTTGACGAAATGAGCGAATTGTTCGGCGGATGAAAAGGTCATTGCTCTCCAGCGGTCATGCCCGTGCTTGTCACGGGCATCCACGTCTTTACCGTAACTCCACAAGCAAGACGTAGATGGCCGGAATAAATCCGGCCATGACGAATAGAGAGTTCATCCACGGAGTTTTGCGAAGCCTTATCGAAGCTGATCGTATTTCCGGCTGCGCCTTTGGATCAGGACTCAGCACGCAGCGAGAGAGGAAGTCAGCGCGTTCTGCCATTCCTCACGCACGCTTTCATCCGTCTCGGACAGGAGCGCATGGCGCGCGCGGGATTCGAACTGCTCCGGCGGCAATAGTTGCGCCAGCGCCCACACCGCCGCGCCGCGCACCACCGGATCGGGATCGTCGAGCAGGCGAATGGCGTCATCGACGAGAGCGATGTCGCCGGAGTTGCCGGCGGCGATCAGCGCGTTGCGGATGAAGCGGTCGCGATGGATGCGCTTGACCGGCGACTTGGTGAACAGCGTGCGGAACGCGGTATCGTCGAGCTTGAGCAGTTCGGCCAGCGGCGGCGCACGCAATTCGTCGCGCGCCGCGAGTTTGATTTCGTGGCCGGCCTGCGCGAACTTGTTCCACGGGCACGCCGCGAGACAATCGTCGCAACCGTAGATGCGGTTGCCGATGGCCTTGCGCAGCTCGCGCGGGATCGGTCCCTTGTGCTCGATGGTGAGATAGGAAATGCAGCGCCGCGCATCGAGCTTGTAGGGCGCGATGAAGGCGTCGGTCGGGCAGCTGTCGAGGCAGGCCCGGCACGAGCCGCAGTGATCGACCTCGGGCGCATCGTAGGGCAGTTCGAGCGTGGTCATGATGGCGCCGAGGAACAGCCACGAGCCGAATTCGCGCGACACCAGATTGGTGTGCTTGCCCTGCCAGCCGAGTCCGGCGGCGCCGGCCAGCGGTTTCTCCATCACTGCGGCCGTATCGACGAACACCTTGACGTCGCCTTCGCCGGCCGTTGCCAGCAGCCAGCGCGCCAGCGTCTTCAGCCGCTTCTTGATCAGCTCGTGATAGTCGTCGCCCTGCGCATAGACCGAGATCGCGCCGCGGTCGCGATGCTGCAATATGGTCATCGGGTTCTGGTCGGGGCCGTAATTGACGCCGAGCATGATGACCGAGCGCACCTCGCTCCACAGCACGCGCGGGTCGGCGCGGCGCTGCGGATTGTCGGCCAGCCATTGCATCTCGCCATGGGCGCCGTGATCGAGAAAGGCTTCGAGCTTGGCGCGCGCGCCGTCCACGGCATCCGGTCTGGTGATGCCGACGGTGTCGAAGCCGAGCGCGCGGGCCTCGCGGGTGAGAGCGGTTTTGAGGTCGGCGGTCATCTTGTTGCTGTCGGTAACTCTCTCAGCATGGTGGTTCACCTCTCCTTTGGGAGAAGGTCGATCGGCGAAGCGTAGCGAAGGCAGTCGGGTGAGGGGACTGGAATTTCGGTGAGGTCGTAACCCTTCACCCCAACCCTCTCCCTATAGCCCGTCGAAGACGGGCGTGAACGCCCTTCTGGGGAGAGGGAGTGCGCTGTCCGTGCGGAAGCGCCGGAATTCGCAAAGACGCGACGAGCTAGAAATCCAGGTCCACGTAAGTCCGCGAGGCCGGCACGCCCGCCAGCCACTCGCTCAGCAGCGGACGGAACGACGGGCGCGACTTCACCCGCGCATACCATGCCTTGGCGGCGTCGTCCTCGTTCCATGGCACATCGCCCAGATAGTCGATCGCCGACAGGTGCGCGGCGGCGGCGAGATCGGCATAGGTCAGCCGGTCGCCGGCCAGGAAGTTCCGCGTCCGCGCCAGCCAGCCGATATAGGCCAGATGATAGCGCACATTGGCCTTGGCCGCGCGCAGCACCTCGGCTTCCGGCGGACCGCCGCCGTCGGCCTCGCTCATGAAGCGCTTGTAGATGCGCTCGGTGACCAGCGGGCCGCTGGCCTCCTCGAAGAATTTTTCGTTGAACCACGCCGTCAGGCGGCGCACCTCGATGCGCTCCTGCATGGTTTCCGGCAGCAGGCGGCGCTCGCCGCGCGCGGGGCCATAGGTCTCGTCGAGGTATTCGCTGATGATGCTGGCGTGGGGAATGGGCGGGATATGCTCGGCGGTGAGCACCGGGGTGGTTCCCGCCGGGTTGAGGATAAGGAACTCCTCGCGGCGCTCCCAGGTCCGTTCCTCGGCCAACTGCAAATCGAGGCCGTACTCGCCGAGCACCAGGCGAATGAAGCGCGATTGCGGGCAGAACGGATGATGGAACAGCGTGAACATCGAGTCCTTAGATAAGTTTGCGTCCTTAACAAAACGTCTCCGGCGCACCGGGGGCGCCGGTTCTTCTTAACCGTCGGCAGGTGGGGGGCAAGCCACTGCCGTGGGCGTCTGATTTGCGCATTTTGACGTTGCGGCAGGGAGGCGAATGAGGGAGAAGGGGCCGCCTTCCCACCATGCCGCCACCAGAGCGATTGATCCGATGTTTTCAGATGCCATACGAGCAGTGATCCTCGGCGTCGTCGAGGGGGTGACGGAATTCTTGCCGGTGTCATCGACCGGGCACTTGCTGCTGGCCGAACGCTTTTTCGATCTGGGGCAGGGCGATTTCTGGAAGAGTTTCGCCATCCTCATCCAGCTCGGCGCGATTCTGGCTATTCTCGCCATCTATTTTGTCAAATTGTGGCGGATCGCGATCGGCATGTTCACCGACTCCGATGCGCGGCGCTTCGTCATCGGCGTGCTGGTGGCGTTCCTGCCCGCCGCGGTGATCGGCGGGCTGCTCGGCGGCTATATCAAGAGCTACCTGTTCAACCCGTGGGTGGTGTGCTTTTCGCTGATCGTCGGCGGCGCGGTGCTGATGTGGGTCGACCAGCTCGACCTGCGGCCGGTCTACAACGATGCCACCAAACTGCCGCTGACCACCTATCTCGCCATCGGCTTCGCGCAGTGCCTGGCGATGATTCCCGGCGTGTCGCGCTCCGGCGCCACCATCGTCTCGGCGATGCTGCTCGGCGCCGACAAGCGGGCCTCGGCGGAGTTTTCGTTCTTCCTCGCCATCCCGACCATGCTCGGCGCGTTCGTCTACGACCTCTACAAGAGCCATGGCCAGATGAACACGGATCACGCCTTCATCGTCGCCATCGGCTTCGTGGTGTCGTTCATCACCGCGATCATCGTGGTCAAGGCGTTCCTGAGCTACGTCACCCGCAACGGCTTCACCTTCTTCGCCTGGTGGCGGGTGATCGTCGGCACGCTCGGCCTGATCGCGCTGGCGCTGGGATTTTGATTCGAGAGACGTCGTCACCCTGAGGTGAGAGCCGCGCTTGCGGCGAACCTTGAAGGGCGACGGCGCAGAGGAAGCGTCATCCTTCGAGGCTCGGGCTGCGCCCTCGCACCTCAGGATGACGATGTCTTTTGCGCTTACGCGCTCTTGCGCTGGAACTGGCCCATCGGGCGGAAGCGCCAGAGATATTGCGGCGCGACCGCCTGCAGCGAATCCGGCGTGATGCCGAGCCCTTCCAGCGTCAGTCCGGCGGCTTTGGCCGCATCCGACACGACATTGTCGTTCTGCAAAAGCGTGACCTGATCCCGCGTCAGGGTCAGCGGCGATGGCGCGAACTGCAGCAGGATGGCGTTGAAGCGGGCGAGGCCGAACGGCAGCGACACCAGCGGCCGCTCGCGGTCGGTGATGTCGAGGATGGCGGCGAAGATCTCGCGCAGCGTCATCACTTCCGGCCCGCCGAGTTCGTAGGTTGCACCGGCTTTGGCGTGGCCATCGGCGGCTTCCGCCACGGCCTCGGCGACATCGCCGACATAGACCGGCTGCATTTTCGTTGCGCCGCCGCCGATCAGCGGCAGCACCGGCATCATCCGTGCCATCGACGCGAAGCGGTTGGTGAAATCGTCCTCGGGGCCGAACACCACCGACGGCCGCAGGATGATCGCGCCGGGCACGGCCTCGCGCACCGCGGCCTCGCCCGCCGCCTTGGCGCGGGCATAGCGCGAAGCGGATTCGGCGTCCGCGCCGATCGCCGAAACGTGGATCATCCGCGCGCCGGCGGCGGCCGCCGCCTGGGCGACGGTCGCGGCGCCCTTGGCTTGCACCGCGTCGAAGGTCTGCGCGCCGCCTTCGGCCAGGATGCCGACCAAATTGATGACGATCCCGGCGCCGCGCACTGCGGCCTCGACCGAAGCCGGATAGCGCAGGTTGGCCTGTACGGCATGGATCTGGCCGACCTTGCCGAGCGGCTGCAGGTGGCCGGCGAGCTCCGGCCGGCGCACCGCCACCCGGATGCGATAATCGCGTTTGGCGAGGGCGCGGACGACATGGCGGCCGAGAAAGCCCGAACCGCCGAACACCGTGACCAGGGTTTCGGCATTCGCAGCCGTTGAGCTCGCGGGCGTTGGACTTGCGGACGTCGAACTCGGGGACATGGGCTCACCTCAAGCGGATGACAGGCGCGGATGCGCGCAAAAGCCAAGGATTATTCGTCGGTTGCCGATACGCCATCACCCCGGCGCTGTACAGGGGATTTGGCGCGTGAGGTTAGATTTGACAAGCGCGCAAGCGATCCTTATCAACCGGCCCGGGCCCAGGTGGCGGAATTGGTAGACGCGCTGGCTTCAGGTGCCAGTGGCTGCAAGGTCGTGAAGGTTCGAGTCCTTTCCTGGGCACCATTGTTTCAAGCCCCGTCCCTTCAAGGGGACACACCCCATCACATTTGATGCGTTGGCCCGGCTGTTTGGCCGCCGTGGGCATGACCGTTGCTCCTGCTCCTGCGCAGACAGCCGGCATCGCCGCCGAAAATCAGGAGTCGACGCCCGCGATGTTCTGTCGCGTCGGTCGCGATGCGAGACAGGCATCCGGTTTTAGAGATCGATATCGTTCAATTTGCCGTGTTAGTCTTTCAGATAGTTGTGCGCTCGCGCCGGGCGCCGCTCCTGCATCCAAGGGGGACCTGATGACGACCTTCGGAATGACGCTGCGCCGCGGCGCTCTCGGCGGCTTGGTGGCGAGCGTTCTTGTCGGGTTATTCTCGCTTCCCGCTCTCGCCCAACAGCCACCCGGCGAAACGCTTTTTCGCAACGTCCGCGTGCTGGACGTCGTCAACGGCCGCCTCGGCGCCGCCACCGATGTGCTGATCAAAGGCAACACCATCGCGGCGATCGGCGTGTCGGCGAAACCGTCCGCGGATGCGAAAGTCATCGACGGCAAAGGCCGCACGCTGATGCCCGGCCTGATCGATGTGCATGTGCATCTGACGTTCGGCGCGCTGCCGCTGACCGGCCTCTACAATCCGAACACCACGGCGGAGCAGGTCGGGACCGCCGCCGCGAAGTCGGCCTCGGCGATGTTGATGCGCGGGTTTACCGCCGTGCGCGACATGGGCGGCCCGATCTTCCCGCTCAAGCGCGCCATCGATACCGGCAAGGTCGCGGGGCCGCGCGTCTGGCCATCGGGTGCGGTGATCTCCCAGACCTCGGGACACGGTGACTTCCGGACGCCGGATGAGCGCTCGCGGCGCTTTTTCGGCAAGCCCTCCCGCGCCGAGGAAGAGGGTGCCACTTTCATCGCCGACGGCCGCGACGAAGTGCTGACGGCGACCCGCGAAAACCTGCGCATGGGCGCGAGCCAGATCAAGATCATGGGCGGTGGCGGTACGTCGTCGGCCTACGACCCGATCGACGTCACCCAGTACACGCTCGACGAGATGAAGGCCGCCGTCGACGCCGCCGCCGACTGGAACACCTACGTGGCCGTGCACGCCTATACGCCGCGCGCCATCCGGCGTGCGATCGAAGCGGGCGTCAAATGCATCGAGCACGGTCAGCTGCTCGACGAGCCGACGATCCGGCTGATGGCGCAGAAGGGCACCTGGCTGAGCGCGCAGAACCTGATCCCGAACACGCCGAGCATGACAGCGGAACGGCGCGCCAAGCGCAAAGGCGTCCTCGACGGCACCGCGCAGGTCTGGCAGTGGGCGAAGAAACACGGCGTCAAGCTCGCCTGGGGCACCGATATCCTGTTCGAACCGGAGCTCAATTTCGAGCAGAGCCGCCTCATCCTGCCGTTGAAGCAGTGGTTCACGCCGGCCGAAATCGTCAAGCTGATCACCCACGACAACGCGCAGCTGCTCGCGCTCAGCGGCCCGCGCTCGCCCTATCAGGGCAAGCTCGGTGTCGTCGAAGTCGGCGCGCTCGCCGACCTGTTGCTGGTCGAAGGCAATCCGCTCGCCAACATCGATCTGGTGGCCGATCCGGAGAAGAATTTCAGCGTCATCATGAAGGACGGCGTCACCTATAAAGGCGGCTGAGCGCGCGGTATTCGGCTTGGAGCGGGACGTTGTCGGTCAGTCTGGTCTGGACGCCGGCGATTTGCGGCACCTTCGCTACAATGGCCTGGCCGGCAACCAGCGCGAGACGGCGGCGCTCAGGTTGCAGGAAGTCGAGGGCTGAGATCGAGCAGCCGGTATTTGCTGCAATGAACGCGATGCATGCGTCAGCCCGCTTTCCGGCCGTTGTGCGCCTTGTGCGGACGGGCCCTGATCCGAAGATGACCGCTCTCAGCCTTATCGACCTCGAAGGCGCCGGTCTTGCGAACCAGGTCGCTCAGCTTGCTGAAGCCAAAGGTTCGCACGTCGAAATCGGAGAACAGTTTTGAAATCTGTTGCCCGACCTGGCCGAGCGTGGCCCAGCCATCCTCGCTTTCGAGTTGCGCGATGGCCTTGTTGAGAATTGGAATCGCCGCGCTGGGGGATTTCAGGGCTTTGGGCTGCGGTGCCGTTGCGCCGGCCGGGGTCGCAGCCTCCGGAAGCAGGTTTTCGGTATAGATGAACCGGCGGCAGGCCTGCCGGAAGCTTTCAGGGGTCTTGTGCGTGCCGAAGCCATAAACATCGGCGCCCTGTTCGCGCAGCCGCGACGCGAGTCTGGTGAAATCGCTATCGGACGAGACCAGGCAGAATCCGTCGAAACGCTCGCTGTGGAGCAGATCCATGGCATCGATCACCAACGCGATGTCGGAGGCGTTCTTGCCCTTGGTGTAGGCAAACTGCTGGTAGGGATCGATGGCGTGCTTCTGCAGGATGTCGGCCCATGACTTGAGTCGCGGGCTGGAAAAGTCACCGTAGATCCGCCGCACGCTGGCTTCGCCGAACTTGGCGATCTCCTCGAAGAGACCTTCTGTGATCTGCGGCGAGGTATTGTCCGCATCGATCAGAACGGCGAAGCGCGCCAATCGCTGTGATTCGACTTTCATGGTTCAGACCCTCGCGCATGCACGGCCTTGTGTCCGGCATTGGCCGACGGGCCGGGCGTTGCCAATCCGTGCAACCCGCCGCAAGTGCAGCGGTTTCTCGGCCATCATCGCCGCTGTCTGGTTTAGGAAGTCTTGAGCACTCGGTGCTAGACTGCCGCCGAAGCCGGTCATCACGGCGCCCGCGCCGGATTTGCCAGCACAGGCGGCGATGGGTTAAGCCGGGCCTCAATTCTCACACGCGCAAGACCGGGACCACACGATGACCATCCGCCTGCACCGCGGCGACCTGCCGGACCTCGGCCGCTACACCGATTCGGTGGCGATCGATACCGAGACCATGGGTCTCAATCCGCACCGCGACCGGCTCTGCGTCGTGCAGCTGTCGAACGGCGACGGCAGCGCGGATGTCGTGCAGATCGCGCAGGGCCAGCGCGACGCGCCGAACCTGAAGCGGCTGCTCGCCGACCCCAAGGTGGTCAAGATTTTTCATTTTGCGCGGTTCGATCTTGCGGCGCTTTACAACGCGTTCGGCGTGATGCCGCAGCCGGTGTACTGCACCAAGATCGCGTCGCGGCTCACCCGCACCTACACCGATCGCCACGGCCTCAAGGATCTGGTGCGCGAACTGCTCGGCGTCGATCTGTCGAAGCAGCAGCAGTCGAGCGACTGGGGCGCCAGCGATCTCACCGAGGCGCAACTGACCTATGCGGCCTCCGACGTGCTGCATCTGCATGCCTTGCGCGCGCGGCTCGACGTCATGCTGGCGCGGGAGAATCGCACGGCGCTGGCGCAGGCCTGCTTCCAGTTTCTGCCGTCGCGGGCGCAACTCGATCTCAATGGCTGGGAAGAACAGGATATTTTCGCGCATTCATGAGGCGCGACGAGCGAGAGGCGCGGAATTTTGCCTCGGCAGGCCCGGAATCGGGTGGGTTTGCCGTGCCGCACCCCTCTTTCAAGATTTCGACACAAGGCCCATTTACCAAGCCCGGGCTGCGCAACCGGGCGATTCCGCATAGAATGAGCTGATATCAGCAGGGCGCATGGCCTCGGAGCAGTAGTGTACCCGGTTCAGAATCCGACGTATCAAGCCAGCATGGATGCGCGCTTTGCCGCCGCCGCGCGGCACAGCCGTCTGGTGCGGCTGTTGCGCGTTGCGGTTCCGGCGGCGGTGATTCTGGCGCTGGCCGCCATCGTCGGCATCTCGATCTTCAATCCGTTCCGCGCGCTGATGAAGCAATTGCCGCTCGATATCGACAATCTGGTGGTGTCGGGTTCCAAGATCACCATGGAGTCGCCGCACCTGTCCGGCTTCTCGCCGGATCAGCGGCCCTACGAGTTGTGGGCCAAGACCGCGACGCAGGATCTGCTGGATCCCGATCATGTCGATCTTAATACCTTGCGTGCCAAGGTGCTGATGGATGACCGTTCCACGGTGACGATGGATGCGCGTCAGGGATTGTTCGATACCAAGGCTCAGGTGCTGGATTTGCGTCAGGACATCTTCTTGCAGTCGTCAACCGGATACGAAGCGCGCCTGACGCGGGCAATCGTCGACATCGCCAAGGGCACGGTCACCTCGGACGAGCCGGTCGACGTCAAGCTGTTGAACGGCACGCTCAGCGGCAAGCGGTTGCGGATCATCGACAAGGGCGAAGTGGTGCGTTTCGAAGGCGGCGTGGTGATGAATCTGGTGCTCGATGCCCCGGCAACACCTGCGGCAAGCGAATCCGAGCAGAGTGACGCGACGCCCGCCGCGCCGGAGCGCGCCAACGGTTCGCGTTCGTCCACCAAGCCGGGCACCGCGCGATGAGGTTTGCAATGTCGCATTCCAACCCGAAGCGCCGGATGATTGGCGTCGGCCTGCTCGGCGCGGCGCTGCTGCTCGCCGGATTCGCGGCCGATGCACTGGCGCAAGGCAGCGCGGTGAGCGGCGTGCCGAACGCCATGCAGGGGTTCTCGCAGAACCGCGATCAGCCGATCAAGATCGAGGCGGCGTCGCTGGAGATGCGCGACAAGAAGAAGGAAGCCACCTTCGCCGGCAATGTGAAGGTCGTGCAGGGCGACACCACGATGCAGTCGAAGACGCTGGTGGTGTTCTACGATCAGAAAGACAAGGCCGCCGACGCGGCGCCTGCCGGCAAAAGTGGCAAGGGTGCGGCCAAGGCGCCGATCAAGGCAGCCGAGCCCGGACCGGCCGGCGCGTCGTCGATTCGCCGACTCGAGGCGCGCGGCGGCGTCGTCGTCACGCAGAAGGACCAGGTGGTGACCGGGGAGGCGGCGATCTTCGATACCACGACCAATCTCATCACCATGCAGGGCGGCGTGGTCCTCACCCAGGGCAAGAACGTGCTGCGCGGCGACCGGTTGGTGGTCGACATGACCAGCGGCGTCTCGCGGGTGGAATCCGACAGCGGCCGTGTGCAGGGGTTGTTCCAGTCCTCCGGCCAGGGCAGCCCGGTGCAGGGGATCGGCGCGCCGAAATCGATCAAGCCAAAGTGAAACCAGCGCTTTCGCCTCGGACCGCCGGCAGGGGAGCGGTTGAATTCGCGCCATTTGGCCGCTATCACCGCGCCTCTTTGTCTGGCCAGGCTCGGCACGGCGGCGGTCGGTCAGGCGGGCTTTGTTCACCAATTGCGGGTATTCGGAGAACGTTGCAATCTCGTCCCGGCGCCGTCGTCGCGTATCGGGGTGGCCGGTAGCGTAAGCTGCTCGCCGATAAGGATGAAGTGAAGCGGCATGGTGGATCTACGCGACATGTTTCGTCGGCGCCCCCCGAAGCGCGGCCCCAAGGGCTTCGCGCGGACGGCGGCGGATATCACCGCGCTCAATGACGGCATCGGCGACATGCTGCAGGCCCCGGTCCGCGATGCGCCGGTGGCGCGCGATGTCGCGCGCGCTGCCGCTCCGGCGGCACAACGGCCGCAGCGCTCCCGCCAGCAACAGCCGCAATCGCGCGCCGCGCCGCGCGCCGATTATCTCGCCGTGCACAGCATCGAAAAGAGTTTCGGCTCGCGCCAGGTGGTGCGCGGTGTCAGCATCTATGTCCGGCGCGGCGAGGCGGTCGGCCTGCTCGGGCCGAACGGGGCCGGCAAGACCACGGTGTTCTACATGATCACCGGGCTGATCAAGGCCGATCGCGGCCGCATCGAACTCGACGGCCACGACGTCACAAAGCTGCCGATGTACCAGCGCGCGCGCTTGGGTATCGGCTATCTGCCGCAGGAAGCCTCGATCTTTCGCGGCCTCACCGTCGAGCAGAACATTCGCGCCGTGCTCGAAGTGGTCGAGCCGAGCCGCAAGAAGCGCGAGGCCGAACTCGACGCGCTGCTCGACGAATTCAACATCACGCGGCTGCGCAAGTCGCCGTCGATCGCGCTGTCGGGCGGCGAGCGCCGCCGCGTCGAGATCGCGCGCGCGCTGGCGACGCGGCCGAACTACATGCTGCTCGACGAACCGTTCGCCGGCATCGATCCGATTGCGGTGGGCGACATTCAGGATCTGGTGCGGCATCTGACCAACCGCGGCATCGGCGTTTTGATCACCGATCACAACGTGCGCGAAACGCTCGGCCTCACCGACCGCGCCTACATCGTCTATGCCGGCGAGATCCTCACCGAGGGCGATCCCGACGCCATCGTCAACGATCCCGACGTGCGACGGCTCTATCTCGGCGAAGAGTTCCGGCTGTAGCTGCATAGCCTTGGCTGGTTGCGCGCGGTTCCCGCGCCGCGCATTCCTTTTGTCGCCGCATTGTTAGGTATTGCTCGCCGCGAAACGGGGAGCGCGAGATGCACAAGATCGTTGCGGTTGCGGCGGTGACGATGGCTTTGCTGTCATCGGCCGCCGAAGCTCAGGAACGTGCCGGCGACGCGGCGCTCGGCGCCTTGTCGGGTGCGGTGGTGCTGGGACCGATCGGTGCCGTGGCAGGCGCGGTGGTCGGCTACACCGCCGGCCCGTCGATCGCACGGTCCTGGGGTCTGAGACGCTCCTCGTCGAAGCCGCCGCGCCGATCGGCTAAACGCGCGGATCAGCGCGTGACGACGGTGAGCGACAGCCGCCGCGCCGTCAGCGGACCGGCCGCGGCACCGAAAGCCGCCGCCGCACCGCCTCCAGTTGAGGCCGGACCGCGCCTGCCTCCCGTGCAGGCGCTGGATTGAGCGGCTGGTTCCGGCGCTAGCATAAGTTCCGGGCGAACAGGGCGCGAGTCGCGATGCTCGTCGCCGCCAAGCCGTATACTTCCTGGCCGAGACAAGCTAAGCAAGAAACGGACCAATTTCGTGGAACGGTTCTTGCCTGCATGGCGCTGTCGCAAAAGCTAGAGTTCCGCCAGTCGCAGTCGCTGGTGATGACGCCGCAGTTGATGCAGGCGATCAAGCTGCTGCAATTGTCCAATCTCGATCTCGCGGCGTTCGTCGAGGACGAACTGGAGCGCAATCCGCTGCTGGAGCGCAGCGGCGAGAATGACGGTGATGCGGCGCCCGCTGTTAGCGGCGAGGGCGACAGCTTTGCCGACGATGCGGCCGGTGAAGGCGGCGAGCGCGCCGCGGGCGACAGTTTCGAGCCGGGCCAGGAAGAATGGCTGAACACCGATCTCGGCAGCCGCGCCGAGATCGAACAGCGGCTCGACACCGGTCTCGACAACGTGTTCCCGGAAGAGCCGGCCGACACTGCCGCGCGCGCCGCGCAGGATGCCGCGCCGACCGCCTTCACCGAATGGGGCGGCGGGTCGTCGAACGACGACAGCTACAATCTCGAAGCCTTCGTCGCCGCCGAAACCACGCTCGGCGATCATCTCGCCGAACAACTGGCGATGGCGTTGACGCAACCGGCGCAGCGCATGATCGGGCAATATTTGATCGATCTCGTCGACGAAGCGGGCTATCTGCCCGCCGATCTAGGCGACGCGGCGGAGCGCCTGGGGGCTACGCCAGAGCAGGTGGCGCAGGTGCTCGCGGTGTTGCAGACCTTCGATCCGTCCGGCATTTGCGCGCGCTCGCTCAGCGAATGTCTCGCGATTCAGCTGCGCGAACAGGATCGCTACGATCCGGCGATGCAGCAACTGGTCGAACATCTCGATCTGCTGGCCAAGCGCGATGTCGCCGCGCTGCGCAAGATCTGCGGCGTCGATGACGAAGATCTCACCGATATGATCGCGGAGATTCGCCGGCTCGATCCGAAGCCCGGATTGAAATTCGTGTCCGGCAAGGTGCAGACCGTGGTGCCTGACGTTTACGTGCGGCCCGGTCCCGACGGCGGCTGGCTGGTCGAACTCAACAGCGAGACGCTGCCGAAAGTTTTGGTCAACCAGACCTACTATACGCAGCTGTCGAAAACGATTCGTCAGGACGGCGACAAATCCTATTTCAGCGATTGCCTGCAGAACGCCACGTGGCTGGTGCGTGCGCTCGATCAGCGCGCCCGCACTATTCTCAAGGTCGCCACCGAGATCGTGCGCCAGCAGGATGGCTTCTTCGCTCACGGCGTCGCGCATCTGCGGCCGCTCAATCTGAAAGCGGTGGCCGATGCCATCCAGATGCACGAATCGACGGTATCGCGCGTGACTGCCAACAAATACATGGCGACCAATCGCGGCAACTTTGAGCTGAAATATTTCTTCACGGCATCGATTGCGTCGGCCGATGGCGGCGAGGCGCATTCGGCCGAGGCCGTTCGTCACCATATCAAGCAATTGATTGATGCCGAAAAACCGTCCAGTATTCTGTCCGACGATACCATTGTCGAGCGGCTGCGCGAAACCGGAATCGATATTGCGCGCCGCACAGTGGCAAAATACCGCGAGGCGATGCGCATCCCGTCTTCGGTGCAACGCCGCCGCGACAAACAGAGTCTGATCGGCAATGCGTTATCCGCATCCGCGCCGGCAGTCGACTGATATCCGCGCGATCCAGTCCGGCGCATTCGTTCGTCACGTCATCAATCGCCATGCGTTGACCATTCGCGCAATCGATGTCGCCGCGGCGTTGCGCGGGCTTGATTGCGGCGACATCCACCGGGATACTGTGAGCAGCCGGCGTACCTTCCGGCGAAGTGGAATCGGGCTGCTGGAACGAACACGCTCCGGTGTCATTGACGGATCGTTCGACCGCGCAACCGGTCGCCACTTTGGCGGAGTGCGCGCGGCGTTTGACGAAGCGAGGTACGATTATGACCATCCGAGTCTCGGGCAAGAGCATCAGCATCGGGGAAGCACTGCGTGGTCGCGTCAGCGACCGCACCGATGAAGTTTTGCGCAAGTATTTCGACGGCAACTATTCGGGTCACATCACCTTCAGCAAGGATGGCTTCGGCTTCAAGACCGATTGCGCACTGCATCTGGATTCCGGCGTCACGCTCGAAGCGGAGTCCAATGCATCGGATGCTTATGCGAGTGCCGATCAGGCGCTGGTGCAAATCGAGAAACGGTTGCGGCGTTACAAGAGTCGTCTGAAGGATCGTTCGGCGCGCAAGGCGCACGCGGCGGCGGCGGCCGTCGCCGAACTCGGCGCGCAGAGTTACGTCATCGAGGCGCCGGCCGCGCATGACGACGACGACGAAGTAACCGCGTACAATCCGGTGATCATCGCGGAATCCACGACGTCGCTGAAACGGTTGTCGGTGAGCGAGGCCGTGATGGAGCTGGATTTCACCGGTGCCGCGGTGATCGTGTTTCAGCATGGCGGCAGCGGCCGGGTGAACATCATCTATCGCCGCGCCGACGGCAATGTCGGCTGGGTCGATCCGCCGGAGGTCAATTCGCGTCCGTCGTGAATATTTCAGGGGACAATGCGGCGCCGCCGCCGGCCTTAGGCCGGTGCGCGGCGCAGCCCGCACGCGCTGATTCTGCTCCGGATCGCTTGCGTGGCCCGTCCAGACATGCTGGATAGGCGCAAATCGGCCTCTGGCAGGCCGCATCCGGCATTGACGCTGCGCAACGTCCTCCCTATGGTCCGCCGCCTTCAGCCGGACGGGGCCTGCGACAGGGTTAGCAGGAACGCTTTGCGGTGCTACAATGACAATGGCGTGGGGCATCGGAGTTGCGATATCCCCCAACGATGCAGCAAATGGTATGAGCAGGTTCCCGCACGGCTTGCCAGTCTCAGTTGTTCCGCGAACGGCATTCGACAAGTGATCACCAAACCACCAGCAACGCGCAAACTTCTTTCTCGGATTGCTCCATGACGATTACCGATCTGGTCGCGCCCGAGGCGATTCTCCCGGCGTTAAAAGTTAACAGCAAGAAGCAGGCGCTGCAGGAACTGGCGGCGCGCGCGGCTGCGTTGACCGGGCAGAACGAGCGTGCGGTATTCGAGGTGCTGTTGCAGCGGGAAAAACTTGGCACCACCGCGGTCGGCTACGGCGTCGCCATTCCGCACGGCAAGCTGCCCAAGCTGGAAAAACTGTTCGGCCTGTTCGCCCGCCTTGAGCGTGCGATCGATTTCGAGGCGATGGATGGCCAGCCGGTCGATCTGATGTTCCTGCTGCTGGCGCCGGAAGGCGCGGGCGCCGATCATCTCAAGGCGCTGGCGAAGATCGCGCGGCTGCTGCGCGATCAGGAGATCGCCCGCAAGCTGCGCGCCTCGACCGACGCGCAGGCGATCTATTCGGTGCTGGCGCTGCCGCCCGCGACGGTAGTGTAGGCCGTTCGTCCCTGACCGCTTCGCTCCACGACCGTCCAGGCGGTTCACCCGGCTGAAGATCTCTGCGAGTGATTGGAGCGGCGAGCGGACGTGTTCGGGCCAGCACCGTCAGAATGTCCCGAGAATTGTCCTAGCGGACCCGCTTCGCGCATCACGACGAAGCGCGCATGGTGCTTCTCGACATCTTTGACATCTTGCGGGGTGCCGATATTTCGTCTGGCGTCACCGACGATCAGATCCGCGTGGCGTTGCAATGAATCCATGCGGTCTTGATCGCGTTCGCAACTCACCACCGCAGTCAGCACCTCCAGCATCCGGATCAGTACGGCCGCGTTCGACGCCGCACTCTGTCGAATCATGTGAAACATGGTGTCGAGCAGGCCGTCGTACTCGAGGTTTGGCACCATCAGCACGACGCGATTGTCACGCAGATGAACGCCATTGCGCAATTGAAGCGGCTCGATGTCGCAGAGCGCGGCCCCAAGACGATCCAGCACGCTCATCGCTGTGTGCGGGTCGTTGATTCCCGGCGACAGCGCGCGGACCGCCACCTCCACCAGCTGCCGAATGGCAAATTCGAGATCGGCCGAACTGACGCGCTGCGAGCCGAGCGCGGTGGCGTCGCGAATTGCGGCTTCGACACCTTCAACTGGCGGCGTCACGACCGCCACCGGCGCGCCGGGAAAAATATAATGACCCGGCCTGACCAGCAGACGCACACTGGTGTTGTGTTCGGCCGCCCAGCTCGCCAGACCATGTTCATCGAGTTGTTGCAGATAGCCGCGGCGTGCGTCGGCAACCCACATCGCTTCCGCCCAGATGCCGTTCGGCGGCGGCGCCGGTTGCCGTTTGTTCGTTGTGAGCCGGCGGATCGTCGAGCCGACTTCCTCGCTGACGAGTTCGATGACGGTGTCAACGTTGATGCGGCCAGCCATGTGACCAACGAAATAGACCAGCGTGAAAACGCAGGCAAACGCCAGCACGATGCCGACGCTAAGCGAAAGGTGAGGAACGAACGCGCCTTCGTTCTCGGTGCGGACGCTGCGCAATACCACCAGCGCGTAGGAAAAGGTACCGAGGAAAGCGCCAAGCGTGAGCTGGTTGCCGCGGTCGCGAGTGAAGTTTCGCAGCAGACGCGGCCCCATTTGGCCCGCGGCTAGCGACAACGCAGCGATGGTGATCGAAAATACCGTGCCGGCGACGCCAATGGTTGAGGAGGCGATGGCGCCGAGCAATGTCCGCGCGCCGGTTGCGCCACCGTCGTATAGCCAGTCTTCAAGCAACCAGCGCGGCACGACGCTGCTGCGATCCAACGCGATTAATCCGAGCGCGACGAGCACGCCTGTAAGCACCAACAGCGCAGGCAGCAGCCAGAACGTCTCGCCGAGATCGTCCAGCAGCTTGCGGATTCGTGCCGTCATTGAGCGGATTTCCCCGGACTGTCCGGATCGGGCCAAGCGTCCGATCCCCACGTGCATAATGCATCCGAGGATAGTTTGTTGCCGCTGAATGTGCGACCTAATCCTTCACCACGCGCACGGCGCCGAGCGCGGCGCTGGTGGTGTGCGCGGCGTAAGCTTTCAGCGCCATGGTGACTTGACGCTTGCGCGGGCCGGGCTTCCAGGCATCGGCGCCGCGCGCCAGCATCGCGGCGCGACGGCGTTCGAGTTCGGCGTCGCTGACGGCGAGATGGATGCTGCGATTGGGAATGTCGAGTTCGATGCGATCGCCTTCCTCGACGAGGCCGATCAAGCCGCCTTCCGCCGCTTCCGGCGAGCAGTGGCCGATCGACAGACCTGACGTGCCGCCGGAGAAACGTCCGTCGGTGATCAGCGCGCAGGCTTTGCCGAGACCCTTGGATTTCAGATAGCTGGTCGGATACAGCATCTCCTGCATGCCGGGGCCGCCGCGCGGGCCTTCATAGCGGATCACCACGACATCGCCGGCCTTGATCTTGTTGGTGAGAATGGCGTCGACCGCCGCGTCCTGGCTTTCGAAGACCCGCGCCGGTCCGGTGAATTTGAGAATGCTGTCGTCGACACCCGCGGTTTTAACGATGCAGCCGTCCACGGCGATGTTGCCGAACAGCACGGCGAGGCCGCCGTCTTTCGAATACGCATTCTGCGCGTTGCGGATGCAGCCAGTGGCGCGATCGTCGTCGAGTTCTTCGTAGCGGCGATCCTGGCTGAAGGCGACTTGCGTCGGCACGCCGCCAGGTGCAGCGCGATAGAAGGTGCGCACGCTCTCGCTCTTGGTGCGGATGATGTCCCAGCGCTCCATCGCATCCTTCAGCGTCGGGCTGTGCACCGTCGGCAGATCGGCGGTGATCAGCTTGGCGCGATCGAGTTCGCCGAGGATCGCCATCACGCCGCCGGCGCGATGCACGTCCTCGAGATGCACGTCGGGCACCGATGGCGCTACCTTGCACAGTACCGGAACGCGGCGCGACAGCCGGTCGATGTCGTTCATCGTGAACGGCACCTGGCCTTCATAGGCGGCCGCCAGCAGATGCAGCACGGTGTTGGTCGAGCCGCCCATGGCGATGTCCAGCGTCATGGCGTTTTCGAAGGCCTTGAAGCTGGCGATGTTGCGCGGCAACGCGTTGTCGTCGTTCTGTTCGTAATAGCGCCGCGCCAGATCGACGATGAGGTGGCCGGCCTCGACGAACAGGCCTTCGCGGTCGGCGTGCGTCGCCAGCATCGAACCGTTGCCGGGCAGCGAGAGGCCGAGCGCTTCGGTGAGGCAGTTCATCGAATTGGCGGTGAACATGCCGGAGCACGAGCCGCAAGTCGGGCAGGCGGAGCGCTCGATGTCCTCGACCTCGCTGTCGCTCACGGTATCGTCGGCGGCGGCGACCATGGCGTCGATCAGGTCGACGGAGCGGATCTTGCCCTTGATGCTGACCTTGCCGGATTCCATCGGCCCGCCGGAGACGAACACGGTGGGAATGTTGATGCGCAGCGCCGCCATCAGCATGCCGGGCGTGATCTTGTCGCAGTTGGAGATGCACACCATGGCGTCGGCGCAATGCGCGTTGACCATGTATTCGACGCTGTCGGCGATGATCTCGCGCGACGGCAGGCTGTAGAGCATGCCGTCGTGGCCCATGGCGATGCCGTCATCGACCGCGATGGTGTTGAATTCCTTGGCGACGCCACCGGCCTTCTCGATTTCGCGCGCGACGAGCTGGCCGAGATCCTTGAGGTGGACGTGGCCGGGCACGAACTGCGTGAAGGAATTGACCACGGCGATGATCGGCTTGCCGAAATCCTCGTTCTTCATGCCGGTGGCGCGCCACAGCCCGCGCGCGCCGGCCATGTTGCGGCCATGGGTGGAGGTGCGGGAGCGGTAAGCGGGCATGACGTATCCTCGGCTTGCTTCGGCGGCCGGAGCTGCCGGCATCGGACGAATGCAGTGGGGTGATGGGGCCGGGCGGTGCGGGCAGAGCCACATCCGCCGCCGGCTGTTTGACCATACTCGCACCGCGCGTCGGGTCAAACACGATGACGGCGAAAAGCGCCGGGGAATGGTTGCCATGCGTGCATCGTCAATTCCAAGAGGCGGTCGGCCGAGGTTGAATCCCTCGCGTTGCCCTGAGGTGGTCGTGCTCTTGCACGGCCCTCGAAGGGCGACGGCCACCATCCTTCGAGGCTCCACGCGTTCCTCGCGTCGCACCTCAGGATGACGGCCAAGCGTTGCGGCTCGAGCTCACCGTGCCGCAAAACGAAAGCGGCGACGCTCATCGCGCCGCCGCTGGAAACTCCATAGTTAAGGCCCGCCCGAAACGGGCCTTTGTCCGTGCGTTCCGCCTTAGTGGACGCTGACCGCCTGCAATTCATTGCTCCAGGCGTTGGCGATGGCCGCCTCGCGGCTATCGGTCAGCATGATCGGCGTGCCGTCGGCGGCATGCAGCGCGAACAATTTCATGCCCGGCGCGAGATTCGGCGCCTGCGGGAACAGTCCCGGCACGTCTTCGGATTTGATTTCCTTGACGTAGGCGATGTGGCCGCCGCCCAGATTGGCCAAGGCCTCGGGCGTGACGGTGGCGAAAACGCTGTTGGGTTCGGTCATGGTCTCGACTCCTCTACACGGTTAAGCGGTCGAGTCCGCTCCAGTTCCTATTATTCGTGTTCATTGATAGCGATTGTCTTAACGACCCGTTCAGGTTCTGGCCTGGCGAGGTCGATCGACAGCAGCCCGTTCTTCAGATCCGCGCCCAGCACCAGCATCCCTTCCGCCAGCACGAAGGTGCGCTGGAAGTGGCGCGCGGCGATGCCGCGATGGATGTATTGCCGGGCCTTGTCGTCCTGTTGGCGGCCACGGATGACGAGCTGATTTTCCTCAATGGTTACATCGAGTTGATCGCGGGTGAAGCCCGCCACCGCCAGCGTGATGCGGAGCCGTTCAGGCTGTCCGTTATCACGGTCGCAGCGCTCGATGTTGTAGGGAGGATAGCCGTCGGCGCCTTTCACGACGCGGTCGAGCGCTCGCTCGATTTCGTCGAATCCCAAAAGGAACGGACTGGACAACGATGGAACACGAGACATATTGCAAAGTCCTCTCGAAGCGACTTTGAAGTTAGGGCCCTTACGGCACCCCGGTTGGCCGATCAGCGGATTTGCCCTTCGGTCATTGCACAATATGGGCAGTTTCGGGAGCCGTTCAAGGACTCCCGGAACATGCCATAAGTCATTGAGTTAGCTATAGATCGATGCGGCTGCGACCGTCCGCCGCGAACAGGTGCAGCTTGTCGAGCGGGGCCGTCGCCTTGATGCGCTGGCCGATCGCCGGGGCAGCCTGACCCGGCACCCGGACGATGATCTCGCCCGGCGGCAGTTCGCCCGGATTGGCGCTGACCGCGGCGGTTTCCGCCTGATGCGCGTGCGCCCCGTACACGAACGTCTCGGCGCCGACCCGCTCAATGGCCTCCACCGTGAGGTCGTAGCCGACGCCGCCGGCAGGCGTGGCCTCGGAGGTGATGGTCAGATCCTCCGGCCGCACCCCGAGGATGGCGCCGGAGGGAGCGCCGGGCAGCGTGCCGCCATTGCCGACGCGCGATGCGAACTCGGCGGCGTTGAGCGGCGTCAGGTTCATCGGCGGCGCGCCGATGAAGGAGGCGACGAAGGTGGTCGCCGGCTTCTGGTAGATGTCGAGCGGATTGCCGATCTGCTCGACGATGCCGCCATTCATCACCACCAGAATATCGGCCAAGGTCATCGCCTCGAGCTGATCGTGGGTGACGTAGATCGACGTCGTCTTGAGTCGGCGTTGCAGCTTGCGGATTTCGACGCGCATGGCGATGCGTAGCTTGGCGTCGAGGTTCGACAGCGGCTCGTCGAACAGAAACACTTTCGGCTGGCGCACGATGGCGCGGCCCATGGCGACTCGCTGGCGCTGGCCGCCGGAAAGTTGCCGCGGCTTGCGGTCGAGCATCGGGACGATTTCGAGAATCTGCGCCGCCTCGCGCACCCGCTTGTCGATCTCCGGCTTGGCCATGCCGCGATTGCGCAGGCCGTAGGCCATGTTGTTGTAGACGCTCATGTGCGGATAGAGCGCGTAGTTCTGGAACACCATGGCGATGTCGCGGTCGGCCGGCTCGATCTGGTTGACGACGCGGCCGCCGATGTCGATCTCGCCCGAGGTGATGGTTTCGAGTCCGGCGACCATGCGCAGCAACGTGGACTTGCCGCAGCCGGACGGCCCGACCAGCACGCAGAATTGCCCGTCGGCGACTTCGAAGTTGATGCCCTTGATGGCATCGACGCCACCGGGATAGGTCTTGCGGACGTTGCGCAGCGTGACGTTAGCCATCTCGGTTCCTACTTCTCCGTCTCCACCAGGCCGCGCACGAACAGCTTCTGCATCACGATCACCACGAACACCGGCGGCAGCATCGCCAGAATCGCCGTCGCCATGACGATCGGCCATTCGGTCAGCGCGTCGGACGTGACGATCATCTTGCGGATGCCGACCTGAATCGTCTGCATGTCGTCGCGCGTGGTGATGAGCAGCGGCCACAGATATTGATTCCAGCCGTAGATGAAGAGAATGACGAACAGCGCCGCCATGTTGGTGCGCGACAGTGGCAGCAGCGTATCCTTGAAGAAGCGGAACGGTCCGGCGCCGTCGATGCGCGAGGCCTCCAGCAATTCATCCGGCACCGTCATGAAGAACTGGCGGAACAGCAGCGTCGCGGTCGCGGACGCGATCAGCGGCAGCGCGAGGCCCGAGTAGCTGTCGAGCAGGCTGAGATCGGCGGCGATCTTGTAGGTCGGATAGATGCGCACTTCGACCGGCAGCATCAAGGTGATGAAGATGATCCAGAACACCGTCATGCGGAACGGGAAGCGGAAGAACACGATGGCGTAGGCGGACAGAATCGAGATGGCGATTTTGCCGAGCGCGATCGACATCGCCATGATGAAGGAATTGAACAGCATCATGCCGACCGGCTCGCGCGTGGTGCCGGAAGTGCCGACGAAGATGGTGCGGTAGTAGGTTTCGAGGAAATGGCCGCCGGGCAATAGCGACATCTGGCCGTTGGCGATCAGCGCGTTGTCCTGCGTCGAGGCGACGAACGCCAGATAGACCGGAAACGCCACGACGGCGATGCCGATCCACAAGATGGCGTGGGCGACGTAACGCCGGATGCCTTCGTTCTCGACCATCAGTACGTCACCTTGCGTTCGACGAAGCGGAACTGGATCGCCGTGAGCACGATGACGATGCCCATCAGGATCACCGATTGCGCTGCCGACGAGCCGAGATTGCCGCCGAGCAGACCGTCGGTATAGACCTTGTAGACCAGCGTTTCGGTGGCTTTCGCCGGGCCGCCGCGCGTCATGGTGTCGATGACGCCGAAGGTGTCGAAGAAGGCGTAGACGATGTTGACGACGATCAGGAAGAAGATGGTCGGCGTCAGCAGCGGAAAGGTGACGGTCCAGAACCGGCGCATCGGCCGCGCGCCGTCGATGGCTGCGGCTTCATGCACGCTTTTCGGAATGCTCTGCAGCCCGGCGAGGAAGAACAGGAAATTGTAGGAGATCTGCTTCCACGCCGAGGCGAGGATGACCAGCGCTGCCGCCTGATTGCCGTCGAGCAGCGGATTCCAGTCGACGCCCAGCTCGCGCAGGCCGCGCGCCAGCACGCCGAGCGAGGGATTGAGCATGAACACCCACAGCACGCCGGCCACCGGCGGCGCCACGGCGTAGGGCCAGATTAGAAGCGTGCGATAGATGCCGACGCCGCGCAACGGCTTGTCGGCCATCACCGCGAACAACAGCGCCAGCGACAGCGAGGATATCGCGATGGCGAACGCGAACACGAAGGTGCGCACGATGCTGGCGAAGTAGCCCGGCTCGCTCAGCAGCTCCTTGTAGTTTTCGAACCAGACGAATGTCGTCGAGAGGCCGAAGGCATCCTGCAGCAGGAACGATTGCAGCACCGCCTGCGCCGCCGGCCAGTAGAAGAACACCAGCACGACCGCGAGCTGCGGCGCGATCAGCGCGAACGGCAGCCAGCGGGATGTGAAGACGGATTGCTTTTGCATCGGCTATTGCCCCGCGTCGCCGTCTTTCCCCTTCCCCCGCCGCAAGAGCGGGGGGAGGGGAGCAGGGGCAGCTTCCGAAAACTGCAATCGAACAGCGTTCATGGTTGCCGACGTCGTCAGCTCACTTCACCGCGGTGCGTTCGAACTGCCGCAGCATCGTGTTGCCGCGCGCCACCGCGGCGTCGAGCGCTTCCTTGGCGGTCTTCTTGCCGGCCAGCGCCTGCTCGATCTCCTCGGCCCAGACATCGCGCAGCTGCACCATGTTGCCGAGCCGCAGACCGCGCGAATTGGCGGTCGGCTCCTTGTTGGTCAGCTCCTTGAGCGGCGTTTCGAGGTAAGGCTGCTCCTTGTAGAAGCCTTCCTCCTTGGCCTTGGCGTAAGCCGCCTTGGTGATCGGGAGATAGCCCGACGCCTTGTGCACCGCGACCTGACGGTCGGTGTCGGACAGGAAGGCAAGGAACTTGGCGACGCCCTTGTATTCCTCGGGCGTCTTGCCGCCCATCACCCACAGCGACGCGCCGCCGATGATCGAGTTCTGCGGCGCATCCTTGACGTCGGGGTAGTAAGGCATCGGCGCGTTGGTCCAGTTGAACTTGGCCTGCGACTTGACGTTGCCGAAGAAGCCCGACGAGGTCAGGAAGATCGGGCATTCACCCGAGGTGAAGCGGCCTTCGCCGGTGTTGGTGCGGCCGGAATAGTCGTAGGTCTTGTCCTTCTGCAGGTCGATCAAGGTCTGCAGATGCTTGACCTGCAGCGGTCCGTTGAATTCGAGCACGGTGTCGAAGCCGTCGAGACCGTTGGCTTTCGACGACAGCGGCACGTTGTGCCAGGCCGACAACTGTTCGAGGTTGACCCAGGTCACCCACGCATTGGAGAAGCCGCAGGTGGTGTAGCCGGCCGCCTTGAGTTTCTTGGCGTCCTCGAACACTTCCGGCCAGGTCTTCGGAATGTCGGCGATGTTGGCTTTCTTCAAGGCGTCGAGATTGACCCACATCACCGTCGACGACGAATTGAAGGGGAACGACAGCATCTCGCCCTTCGAGGTCGAGTAGTAGCCGGTGATCGCCGGAAGATAGGCGTTCGGGTCGAACTTCTCGCCGGTTTCCTGCATCAATTTGTAGACCGGCTTCACCGCGCCGGTGGCCGACATCATCGTCGCGGTGCCGACTTCGAACACCTGCATGATCGCCGGCGCGTTGCCGGCGCGGAACGCGGCGATGCCGGCATTCATGGTGTCGGCGTAACCGCCCTTGTAGGTCGGCACCACCTTGTAGTCGCTCTGCGAGGCGTTGAAGTCATTGGCGAGCTTGACGACGACATCGTTGTTGCCGCCGGTCATCGCGTGCCACCACTGGATCTCGGTCACCGCATGGGCCGGCGTCGCAAGCGCCAGTGCGAGGGTTGCGGCCAGTGCCGCGCCAAATTGTCGAACAGGCATCGAGATCCTCCCAGGTTAGGCCGTCGTTAGGCGTCATCTTCGTTTCGCGCGTTAGCAGCGGCGGATGACATGCAAATGACCGTATAAGCGAAAGCGATGGTAGCGGGGAAGAGCGTTGCAAGGGAAGCGGGAAAATGCAATCGCCGCCTCATGCCAAATCCGGTCGCGCTGACGCGATCCGGCGGCCCAGAAAAGCGAACCGGATCGTGTCATGTCGCTCGTGAGGGCTAGCGCCCTACCGTTTGCGTTCCGGGCCGCACACCACGCCCTTGGCGACGAGGTCGTCGATGTCCTGGGCCGAGTAGCCGAACTCGCCGAGCACGGCGCTGGCGTGTTCGCTGAATTTCGGCGGCAGCTTGCGCAGCGACGCCTTGCTGCGCTCGAAACGGATCGGCGAGGCGACGCCCTTGTACCAGTCTTTCTCGACGATATCGCCGCGATGCCTGGTGTGGGCGTTGGTCAGCGCCTTGTCGATGCCCTGTACCGGTCCAGCAGGAAGTCCGGCATTGAGCAAACGGTCGCACAGCGGCTCGACGTCGTGCTGCGCGAACACCGCTTCGAGTTCGGCGCGCAACGCGGCGCGGTTGGCGATGCGGTCCTTGTTGCGCGCGAAGCGCGGATCGGTGCCGAGTTCCGGCTTGCCGATCTCCTTGCACAATTTGCGGAAGGTGCCGTCGTTGCCGACGCCGGTGAAGATCTTGCCGTCGCGCGCGGCGAAGATCGAATACGGCACCAGATTGGGATGCTCGTTGCCGGTCAGCGCCGGCGGCTTGCCATGCATGAAATAGTTCGCGGTGTGCGGATGCATGATGGCGAGGCCGGTCTCGTACAGCGTGGTCTCGAGGAACTGGCCCTGACCGGACCGCGCGCGTTCGTTGAGCGCCATCAGGATGCCGACCGTGGCATAGAGGCCGGTGGTGATGTCGACCAGCGGCACGCCGATGCGCATCGGCCCGCTTTCCGGCGAGCCGGTGGCGGCGATCATGCCGGTCATGGCCTGGATGATGGCGTCATAGCCGGGATTGCCGCCGCGCGGCCCATCGCCGCCGAAGCCGGAGATGCGGCAGTGAATCAGCCGCGGAAATTTTTCGCGCAGCACATCGCTGCCGATGCCCCATTTTTCCAGCGTGCCGGGCTTGAAGTTCTCGATCAGCACGTCGGCGGTCGCGAGCATTGTCATCAGCACGGCGCGGCCACCTTCGGAGGCGAGGTCGAGGCCGATCGAACGCTTGTTGCGGTTGACGCCGATGAAATACGCCGCGTCCTCCTCGTGGAACGGTGGGCCCCAGTCGCGCGTCTCGTCGCCGGCGGGCGGCTCCACCTTGATGACGTCGGCGCCGTGATCGGCGAGAATCTGCGTGCAGTAGGGGCCACCCAGCACGCGCGAGAGATCGATGACGCGCAGGCCGGCCATGGATTCGTGGCCCGAGGTTGAGGTCGTTGCAGTTGTCATGTTGATTTTCTTGCAGCGGAATGGGCTCGGCGTTGTGCGGTAACTAAATCACCACAGCCGTGTCGGTGCAAATGCGCGCGGCGCATGGCGTGCGGCCGTCATCGTGAGGCGCAGCGGCGAAGCAATCCAAATTCCTCATGGTAAGGAGGAGCGAATCGATGTCTCGAACCATAGTGCGTCGAAAGACGCGTGTGAACGCGCTTGCGAGGCCTCATCTCCTTCGCGACGCGCTGCGCGCTCCTCAAGATGAGGACGAAGTTCGTAGCTGGATTGCATTGCTTGCGGTCACAACGATGTGGAAAGGCCGCCATGCAAGCGAACGAGCTTGCGAGGCTTTGCCGGACACGTTCGCCTTCGGCTACGTGGCTGCGTCACGCGTAGCCCAATTTTTCCCTATGAAGGCGAAGCGTGGTGGAGCCAGGCGGGATCGAACCGCCGACCTCTTGCATGCCATGCAAGCGCTCTCCCAGCTGAGCTATGGCCCCGTACCATGCGCGCGCCCCTGGGTGACTCAGGTGGGCGGCGCGGCGCAACCCAGACCACAGATCTGGGCTGATCTCAAGTGTATTTCTAGCTTTCTTCGTCGTCGGATACATCGCCGATGATGTCGGTGACGTCTTCATCGCCTTCTTCTTCGTCGGCAATGAAGGTCGAATCGTCGTCATCGTCGTCGTCGAGCGTCTCGTCGACCTCGATATCGTCTTCCGATTCGGGCACGATAGCCTTGACCTTGCCGGTGTTCTCTTCGGCGTCGGCTTCCTCGAGCGAGATCAGCTCTTCGGCTTCTGCCGGTTCCGGTGCCGCCTCGTTGGTGGCAGCGCGCGCATCGGTGCGGCCGCGCGGCGGTGCAACCGGCGCAATCGGCACGACTTCGCCGGTATAGGGCGAAATCACCGGGTTCTTGTTCAAGTCGTAGAACTTCTTGCCCGTCGTCGGGCAAATACGTTTGGTTCCGAGCTCGGATTTGGCCACGTGTCAATCCCGGGGATTTCTGAAAAGCGGTGCTTCACTTGGCTAGTTGTCGCGCCCCTGTCAATAGGCTTGCTGCGATGGCGCCGGTGGCGTGACGCCGCGCTCGCCTTGTGCTACCAGCCCGGCCGCGTAAAGGATTGCGATTGTGACACATTCCAGCCAGCCCGCGCCGCTCGAAGCGCGCCGATGTTCGTCTTTGGTCGGAGGCGTTCGCGTCCCGGGGGACAAATCGATCTCGCACCGCGCGCTCATTCTGGGCGCGCTGGCGGTCGGCGAGACCCGGATTTCCGGCCTGCTCGAGGGCGAGGACGTGCTCAATACGGCGCAAGCGATGCGCCAGCTCGGCGCGCAGGTGGTGCGCGAGGCCGGCGGCAGCAGTGCCGGCGAGGCGATCTGGTCGGTCCGCGGCGTCGGCGTCGGCGGTTTCGCGACACCGGCCGCGGCGCTCGATTTCGGCAATTCCGGCACGGGTTGCCGGCTGGTGATGGGCGCGGTCGCCGGTTGCCCGATCACCGCGACGTTCGACGGCGACGCATCGCTGCGCTCGCGGCCGATGCGGCGCATCGTCGATCCGCTGGCGCTGATGGGGGCCAGGGTCACCCAACAGAGCGAGGGTGGCCGCCTGCCGCTGACGCTGGCGGGCGCGCGCGATCCGTTGCCGATCGAATATCGCTCGCCGGTGGCGTCGGCGCAGATCAAATCGGCGGTGCTGCTGGCTGGCCTGTCGGCGCCCGGCGTCACCACAGTGATCGAGCCGGAGGCCAGCCGCGACCACACCGAATTGATGCTGAATCATTTCGGCGCCGAGGTGGTGTCTGTCGCGGATGGCGCGCATGGCCGCAGGATTTCGCTCACTGGCCAGCCGGAATTGCATGGCGCGCAGGTGACGGTGCCCGCCGATCCGTCTTCGGCGGCATTTCCGATCGTGGCGGCGCTGATCGTGCCCGGCTCGGACATCACGCTCGACGATGTGATGACCAATCCGCTGCGCACCGGGCTGTTCACGACGCTACGCGAGATGGGCGCCTCGATCGAGGAAAGCGACGTGCGCCGCGATGCCGGCGAGCCGATGGCGCGCCTGCGCGTGCGTGCCTCGAAGCTTCGCGGCGTCGAGGTGCCGCCGGAGCGCGCGCCGTCGATGATCGACGAATATCTGGTGCTGGCAGTGGCGGCCGCCTTCGCCGAAGGCACCACCATCATGCGCGGCCTCAAGGAATTGCGCGTGAAGGAATCCGACCGGCTCGAGGCCACCGCCGCGATGTTGCGCGTCAACGGCGTCAAGGTCGAGATTGCCGGCGACGATCTGATCGTCGAGGGCAAAGGCCATGTGCCCGGCGGCGGCCTGGTCGCCACCCACATGGATCACCGCATCGCCATGTCGGCGCTGGTGATGGGCTGTGCGTCGGACGCGGCGGTCAAGGTCGACGACACCGCCTTCATCGCCACCAGTTTCCCGGACTTCATTCCGATGATGCGCGCCTTGGGGGCGGAATTCGTATGATTATCGCCATTGATGGCCCCGCCGCCTCCGGCAAAGGCACGCTCGGCAAGCGGCTTGCCGCGCATTATCACTTTCGCCACCTCGACACCGGCGTGATCTACCGCGCGGTGGCCAAGACGCTGCTCGATGCCGGTGCGGACCTCACCGACGAGGCGCGCGCGGTCGCCGCGGCGATGGAACTCGATCCGGAGAAATTCGGCGATCCGGTGCTGAAAACGCAGGCCGTCGGCGATGCCGCGTCGGTGGTGTCGGCCAGTCCCAGGGTGCGCGAGGTGCTGGTCAGTTTCCAGCGCCAGTTTGCCGCCGAGCCGCCCGGTGCGGTGCTCGATGGCCGCGATATCGGCACCGTGATCTGCCCCGATGCCGACGTGAAGATCTTCGTTGTCGCCGATCCGGTGGTGCGCGCCCGGCGCCGCACGCTGGAGGCGCGGGCGCGCGGCGAAGCCGCAGACGAGGCGCTGGTGCTGGCCGACATTCTCAAGCGCGACGAACGCGACCGGAACCGTGCCACGGCGCCGCTGAAAGCCGCGCCGGACGCGCACTTGCTCGATAACTCGCATTTGGATATAGAAGGCGGCGTCCGGGCTGCCATCGACATTGTCGAGGCGGTTCGAGCGGGCCGTCAGCGGGTTTGAGCCCCTGTCGTCTTGGAGGAATGCCCCGCTCGACCTCGCAAACGATGCCCCGAGAAATTGCGCTCGGGTTTCCGGACACAAGCGACGTGCCTGCTTTCGCAAGATGGATGGCACGAACTCAATCGTATCGATCGTGAAGGCATGATGCCGGCCCGCCGGTGCCAGTTCCCGCGAATGCAGGATGGCAAGGCGGTCGTCAAAGGTTGCGGACCTTTGGCCCTTCCCGCGCGATACGCCCTTTAACCCGAACGGCCGGCAAGACCCGCAATCTGGAGAACAAATGGCTTCGACTGCTTCTTCCTATAACCCGACCCGTGACGATTTCGCCGCGATGCTCGACGAATCCTTCGCTGGCGGCAATCTGCAGGAAAGCTCCGTCATCAAGGGCAAGGTTGTTGCAATTGAGAAGGACATGGCCGTCATCGACGTCGGCCTGAAGACCGAAGGCCGCGTGGCGCTGCGCGAATTCGCCGGGCCCGGCCGTGAAAATCAACTGAAAGTCGGCGACGAGGTCGAAGTGTTCCTCGATCGCATCGAGAACGCGCTCGGCGAAGCCGTGCTGTCGCGCGACAAGGCGCGCCGCGAGGAAAGCTGGGGCAAGCTGGAGAAGGCCTTCAACAACAACGAGAAGGTCACCGGCGTTATCTTCAATCAGGTCAAGGGTGGTTTCACCGTCGATCTCGACGGCGCCGTGGCCTTCCTGCCGCGCTCGCAGGTCGATATTCGTCCGATCCGCGACGTCGGTCCGCTGATGAACAACTCGCAGCCGTTCCAGATCCTCAAGATGGATCGCCGCCGCGGCAACATCGTCGTGTCGCGCCGCACCGTGCTCGAAGAGACCCGCGCCGAACAGCGTCAGGAACTGGTGCAGAACCTCGAAGAGGGTCAGGTGATCGACGGCGTCGTCAAGAACATCACCGATTACGGTGCGTTCGTTGATCTCGGCGGCATCGACGGTCTGCTGCACGTCACCGATATCGCCTGGCGTCGCGTCAACCACCCGACCGAGGTGCTGACCATCGGCCAGACGGTGAAGGTCAAGATCATCAAGATCAACCACGAGACCCACCGCATCTCGCTCGGCATGAAGCAGTTGCTGGACGATCCGTGGCAGGGCATCGAAGCGAAGTATCCGCTGAACTCGCGCTTCACCGGCCGCGTCACCAACATCACCGACTACGGCGCGTTCGTCGAGCTGGAGCCGGGCATCGAAGGCTTGATCCACGTCTCGGAGATGTCGTGGACCAAGAAGAACATGCACCCCGGCAAGATCGTTTCGACCTCGCAGGAAGTCGAAGTGCAGGTGCTGGAAGTCGATTCCGTCAAGCGCCGTATTTCGCTCGGTCTCAAGCAGACCATGCGCAATCCGTGGGAAGTGTTCGTCGAGAAGTTCCCGGTCGGTTCGACCGTCGAAGGCGAAGTCAAGAACAAGACCGAATTCGGCCTGTTCCTCGGCCTCGAAGGCGATGTGGACGGCATGGTCCATCTCTCCGACCTCGACTGGAAGCTGCCGGGCGAGCAGGTCATCGACAACTTCAAGAAGGGCGACATGGTCAAGGCCATCGTGCTCGATGTCGATGTCGAGAAGGAGCGCATTTCGCTGGGCATCAAGCAGCTCGAAGGCGACCCCTTCGCCGAGCCGGGCGATGTCAAGAAGGGTGCTGTCGTGACCTGCGAAGTGCTGGAAGTGAAGGAAGCCGGCATCGACGTGCAGATCACCGGCACCGATTTCACGACCTTCATCAAGCGCTCCGAACTGGCGCGCGACCGCAACGATCAACGCGCCGAACGCTTCGCCGTCGGTGAGAAGGTCGATGCCCGTGTTATCCAGTTCGACAAGAAGGCCCGCAAGGTGCAGGTCTCGATCAAGGCGCTGGAAGTGGCGGAAGAGAAGGAAGCCATCGCACAGTACGGCTCGTCGGATTCCGGCGCGACGCTGGGCGACATCCTCGGCACCGCGCTCAAGCAGCGCGGCGACAAGTAAATCTCGCAAGAGATCGGGAACGGCGCGGTTGCGTTGTTCCGGCGATCAAGGCCCCGGTGCGAACCGGGGCCTTTGTTTTTTGCCCTCCTGCAAGGGGCGAGGGCGGGAGCGGCGCTTTCTTCAAATTGCCGCGCAATTGATGTAATGCAGTGACGGTCTATCAACGTCGTGCCGTCACAAGGCGGTGCAGAATGCCACCGCATCCGACGCTCGGCAGCGGTTCAGGAGTATGCCCATGTCGCTCGATTCCGATGTGATCGTCGATCGCCGCCGGATCCGCCGCAAGCTGACGTTCTGGCGGGTGATGGCCACGCTGGTCGCGATTGTTGCGATTGTCGCTGTGGCGCTGGCGACGACACCGGCGGCGCGGCGCGCATTGACCGGCGCAAATGCGATCGCGCGCGTCAACATCGACGGCCTGATCCGCAGCGATCATCAGCGCGTGGCGGCGCTCGAGCGGCTGGAGAAGTCGTCGGCCGCCGCGGTCGTCGTGCATATCAATTCGCCGGGCGGCACCACCGCCGGCTCCGAACAGCTTTACGATTCGCTGATGCGGCTGAAGGCCAAGAAGCCGCTGGTTGTGGTCGTCGAAGGACTGGCCGCGTCGGGCGGTTACATCGCCGCACTTGCTTCCGATCACATCGTCGCCCAGCAAAGCTCGCTGGTCGGTTCGATCGGCGTGCTGTTCCAGTTTCCCAATTTCAGCGGTCTTTTGAAAACCGTCGGCGTGCAGGTCGAGGAAGTGAAATCGTCGCCGCTGAAGGCCGCGCCGAACGGCTTCGAGCCGACCAGCCCCGAGGCGCGCGCCGCGCTCGATGCGCTGGTGAAGGATTCCTACGCGTGGTTTCGCGGTCTGGTGCAGAACCGGCGCAGCATGGACGCAACACAACTCGACAAGGTTGCGGACGGCCGCGTTTTCACCGGGCGTCAGGCGCTCGATCTCAAGCTGATCGATCAATTGGGTGACGAGAAGACCGCGATCGCGTGGCTGGTTGCGACCAAGAACGTCAAACCCGATCTGCCGGTGCAGGATTACAAGCTGTCGCCGCGGTTCGGCGATCTGACGTTCCTGCGCGCTGCGACATCGGTGACGCTTGACGCGCTTGGTTTCGCGACTCTGGCGCGACAGATCGAGCAGTCCGGCATGGTGCAGGCAGTGGATCGGCTTGGGCTCGACGGCATGCTTGCGCTATGGCAGCCCGCTGCCGCCAATTGATGCAAAAGGCGATGCTGTGAATCGCGTTTCAGTCAAAATGCGCGCCGAGGTGCGTTGCAAGGGCCGGAATTCGCCGTGATGCAACAGCATTTCCGTCGTCATGATTTGAATTAGCGACTTGACAGTACGCGTCTTTTTTTAGGAAATGGCCTCTGCACGCCACGGGTCCCCATCTCGATGATCAAATCCGAACTCGTTCAGCGCATCGCCGAGCACAATCCGCACCTTTATCAGCGCGATGTCGAAAACATCGTCAACGCCATTCTCGACGAGATTGTCGATGCGCTGGCACGCGGAGATCGTGTTGAACTGCGGGGTTTTGGCGCATTTTCGGTCAAGCATCGTCCAGCCCGCGCCGGACGCAATCCGCGCACCGGCGAGCATGTGCCGGTCGATCAGAAGAGCGTGCCGTTCTTCAAGACCGGCAAGGAAATGCGCGAGCGGCTGAACCGCGACGAGGTTGTCGCCGAGGGCGCGCAAAGCTGATCCATCGCCGCCAACGCGGGAGAGGTGATGCGTAAATTCTTTACAGCGCTGGTGGTCATTCCGGTCGCGGTTGTTTTCCTGATTTTCGCGGTGGCCAACCGGCGGATGGTGACGGTGTCGTTCGATCCGTTCAATTCGGCGGATCCGTCGCTGGGCGTTACGCTGCCGTTGTTCATCGTCATCATAATCGTGGCCATGCTGGGCGTGATCGCCGGCGGGGTCGCGACCTGGTTCCGGCAGCGCCATTGGCGGCGGGCCGCGCGGCAGCATGAGGCCGAGGTCCGCGACGTCCGGCAGCAATTGGCGCAGTTGCAGGCGGACAATGCGCCGCGCCGGGCGGCCCCCGTGGCGCCGGCATTGCTGCCCTATCTCGGCGGGACCGACACCGCGATGCGAGACAAGCACGGCGCGACGTTGTAGAACCCGCCCCGGTCCTGCCATCTGCCTCTGTCCGGCGGCCATCGTCGCGGCATTTGCACGCCGTCCCGTTCAATTCGAACCAGGAAACCAGTTCGCTTTCGCCATGTCCCTGATTGTCAAAATTTGTGGCCTGTCCACGCCGGAGACACTCGAGGCCGCGCTCGCTGCGGGCGCCGACATGGTGGGATTCGTGTTCTTTCCGCCGTCGCCGCGCCATGTCGGCCTCGCCGCGGCGGGTACGCTGGGCCAACAGGCCAAGGGCCGTGCACTCAAGGTGGCGTTGTCGGTCGATGCCGATGATGCGCTGCTGGAAAACAGCATCGAGGCGCTGCGGCCGGACCTTCTGCAACTGCACGGCAAGGAAAGCGTGGCGAGGGTGCGCGACATCAAGCAGAAATTCGGCCTGCCGGTGATGAAGGCCATTCCAGTGGAAACCAGCGGCGATCTCGCCGCCGTGGCCGGTTACGCGGCGGTCGCCGATCGCATCCTGTTCGATGCGCGGGCGCCGAAAGAGGCGACGCGGCCGGGCGGTCTCGGCGCCGCGTTCGACTGGCGGCTGCTGCAAAATCTCGACATCAAGATTCCCTTCATGGTCTCCGGCGGCTTGCATGCCGGCAACGTTGCCGAGGCGGTGCGCGTCACCGGTGCCGGTGGCGTCGATGTGTCGTCGGGCGTCGAACGCGCCCCTGGCATCAAGGACCCGGATATGATCCGTGCTTTCATCAGTGCCGCGCGTGCGGCCGACGTCGTGAGCCTGACATGATGCAGGCGACGAAACTCTCTGCCGTCACCCTGAGGCGGCCGCGCATCGCGCGGCCCTCGAAGGGCGACGGGCCATACGGGTGCCATCGTCCTCCTTCGAGGCTCGCTGCGCTCGCACCTCAGGATGACGATTGGCAATGACGATCCAGAAACCCAATTCCTTCCGGTCCGGCCCCGACGAACGCGGGCATTTCGGCATGTTCGGCGGGCGCTTCGTCGCCGAAACGCTGATGCCGCTGATCCTCGATCTGGAAAAGGCCTATGCCGATGCCAAGGCCGATCCGGCGTTTCAGCGCGAGATGGACGGCTATCTGAAAGACTACGTCGGCCGGCCGTCGCCGCTGTATTTCGCGCAACGTCTCACCGAGCATCTCGGCGGGGCGAAAATCTACCTGAAGCGCGAGGAGCTCAACCACACCGGCTCGCACAAGGTCAACAACGTGCTGGGCCAGATCATGGTGGCGCGGCGCATGGGCAAGAAGCGCATCATCGCCGAAACGGGCGCCGGTCAGCATGGCGTGGCGACGGCGACGTTGTGCGCGCGCTTCGGGCTCGACTGCGTGGTCTACATGGGCGCGGTGGACGTGGCGCGGCAGGAGCCGAACGTCATCCGCATGGAAATGCTCGGCGCCAAGGTGGTGCCGGTGCAATCCGGAACGCGGACGTTGAAGGACGCCATGAACGATGCGCTGCGCGATTGGGTCACCAACGTGCACGACACCTTCTATTGCATCGGCACGGTAGCCGGGCCGCATCCCTATCCGATGATGGTGCGCGATTTCCAGTCGATCATCGGCACTGAGACCCGCGCGCAGATGCAGGAAGCGGAAGGCCGGTTGCCGGATTCGCTGGTGGCTTGCATCGGCGGCGGCTCCAACGCCATGGGGCTGTTTCATCCCTTCCTCGACGATCCGAGCGTCGAGATTTTCGGCGTCGAAGCGGCGGGGCACGGTCTCGACAAGCTGCACGCGGCGTCGCTCACCGGCGGTCGCCCCGGTGTGCTGCACGGCAATCGCACCTATCTGCTGATGGATGCCGACGGCCAGATCCAGGACGCGCATTCGATCTCGGCGGGGCTGGATTATCCCGGCATCGGCCCGGAGCATTCGTGGCTGCACGAGACTGGCCGCGTCAAATATCTCTCCGCGACCGACGAGGAAGCGCTGGCGGCGTTTCAACTGCTGTCGCGGCTCGAAGGCATCATTCCGGCGCTCGAATCGGCGCACGCCATCGCCCGCGTCATGGACCTCGCGCCCGCGCGGCCGAGCGATCACCTGATGGTGGTCAACCTCTCCGGCCGTGGCGACAAGGACGTGCCGCAGGTCGGCGAAATTCTGAAGGGCAGGAAAAAGTGACCACGCGCATCGACACCCGCTTCGCCGAACTGCGGAAGCAAGGCCGCGCCGCCTTCGTCACCTTCCTGATGGCGGGCGATCCCGATCCTGCGACCTCGCTGGCGATCATCAAGGCATTGCCGCAGGCCGGTGCCGATATCATCGAGATCGGCATGCCGTTCACCGATCCGATGGCCGATGGCCCGGCGATTCAGGCGGCGGGTTTGCGCGCGCTCAAGGCCGGCATGACCTTGAACAAGACGCTCGACATGGTGCGCAAGTTCCGCGAGGGCGATAACGTCACGCCAATCGTGTTGATGGGTTACTACAATCCGATCTTCATCCACGGCGTCGACGCATTTCTCACCGATGCCAAGGCCGCCGGTGTCGATGGCCTGATCATCGTCGATCTGCCGCCGGAAGAAGACGACGAGCTTTGCATCCCGGCGCTGCGCGCGGGGCTCAACTTCATTCGCCTCGCGACGCCGACCACTGACGACAAGCGCTTGCCGGCAGTGCTCGCCAACACTTCGGGCTTTGTCTATTACGTCTCGATCACCGGCATTACCGGCTCTGCATCGGCCAATGCAACGCAGGTCGGTGAGGCGGTGGCGCGCATCAAGCGTCATACCGCGTTGCCGGTCTGCGTCGGCTTCGGCATTCGCACTCCGGAAGCCGCGCGCGACATCGCCCGCGCCGCCAATGGGGCGGTGGTCGGCTCGGCGCTGGTCGATGCCTTGCGCGCCAGTCTCGACGCCGAGGGCCGGGCCACCGCCCTGACGGTCGGCGCGGTGACTGATCTGGCCGCGTCGCTGGCCCAAGGCGTGCGTGGGGCGGCGCAGGCTGCCGAATAACGCCACAATCGCCGTCGAGAACGGATGCGGCGTGGTTGCCGGATGCGGGCTCCGGCGCCATATGAAGTGTGATTGACGGAGCAAAGCATGAACTGGTTGACCAACGTTGTCCGGCCCAAGATTCGCAGCATTCTCAAGCGCGACACGCCGGAGAATCTCTGGATCAAGTGCCCGGACTCCGGCCAACTGGTGTTCTACAAGGATGTCGAGGCCAACCAGTTCGTCATCCCCGGCTCGAATTACCACATGCGCATGGGCGCCGTGGCACGGCTCAAGTCTATTTTCGACAACGAGACCTGGTACGACGTGGCGCTGCCCGAGGTCACCGCCGATCCGCTACGCTTTCGCGACGAACGCAAATATGTCGACCGGATCAAGGATGCGCGCGCCAAGACCGGCCTCAACGACTCGGTGAAGGTCGGGTTCGGCAAGCTCGAAGGCCAGGGCGTCGTCGTCGCCGTGCAGGACTTCGACTTCATGGGCGGCTCGCTCGGCATGGCCGCCGGTGAAGCCATCGTGCGCGGGCTCGAACTTGCCGTCGAGAAGAAATCGCCGTTCATCGTGTTCGCGGCGTCCGGCGGCGCGCGAATGCAGGAAGGCATCCTGTCGCTGATGCAATTGCCGCGCACCACGGTCGCCGTGCAGATGCTGCGCGAGGCCAAGCTGCCCTACATCGTCGTGCTGACCAATCCGACCACCGGCGGCGTCACCGCATCCTATGCCATGCTGGGCGATGTGCAGATCGCCGAGCCCGGCGCGCTGATCGGCTTTGCCGGCGCGCGCGTGATCGAGCAGACCATTCGCGAGAAGCTGCCCGAGGGTTTCCAGCGCGCCGAATATCTCAAGGACCACGGCATGATCGACATGGTCGTGCACCGCCACGATCTGCGGCCGACGCTGGCGCGGCTATGCCGCCTGTTGACGCGCTCGCCGGCGGTCGAACGCGTGTCGCCTGCCAAGGCCGCGCCGCAGCCGATCGACATTCCGGCCGACGTGGCGTCGGAAGGCGCGGCTTCGGCGGCGCCGCAGGCGTGAGCATAGCGACGCCGCTGCCGGGGCCGACGCTGCACGAACTGCTGGCGCGGCTGTCGGCGTTGCATCCGAAAAACATCGATCTGTCGCTGGCGCGCATGCAGCGCTTGCTGGCGCAGCTCGATCATCCAGAGCGCAAACTGCCGCCGGTGATTCACGTCGCGGGCACCAATGGCAAGGGTTCGACCATTGCCTATCTGCGCGCGGTGCTCGAAGCCGCCGGCTTGCGCGTGCACGTCTACACTTCGCCGTGGCTGGTGCGGATCAATGAGAGTGTGCGCCTCGGCCGTATCGGCGGTGGCGTGCTGGTCGGCGACGACGAGTTGCGCGCGGCGCTGTTGCATTGCGAACGCGTCAATGCCGGCGAGGCGATCACGCGGTTCGAAATCGAAACGGCGGCGGCGTTGTATCTGTTCGCGCAGCATGCCGCCGATGTCGTGCTGCTGGAGACCGGGCTCGGCGGGCGGCTCGACGCCACCAATGTCATCGAGACGCCTGCGGCCTGCGTGCTGACCGCGATCGGCATGGATCACACCGAATTCCTGGGCGAGTCACTGACGGCGATCGCGGGAGAGAAAGCCGGCATCATCAAGCGTGGCGTGCCGGTGATCTGCGCCGAGCAGGCACCCGACGCGATGGCGGTGATCGAGGCGCAGGCCAGGCGGATGCGCGCGCCGCTGCATGCGGCCGGCGAAAGCTGGCATGTCGGCGCCGAGCACGGCCGCATGGTCTATCAGGACGAGCGCGGGCTGCTCGACCTCGTCGCTCCGCGTTTGTTCGGACGGCATCAGTTCGATAACGCGGGTCTCGCTATCGCCACCTTGCGCGCCAGCCAGATCTTCAAGCTCGATCATGCCGCCTATGAGGCAGGTGTCGCGCGTGCCGAATGGCCGGCGCGGATGCAGCGGCTGACGACCGGCGCGCTGGTCGAACAGGCGCCGCGCGACGCAGAGATCTGGCTCGACGGTGGTCACAACGCCGATGGCGGTCGCGTCATCGCCGCGGCGCTCGGCGATCTCGAGGAACGCGTGTCGCGGCAGCTCGTGGTGATCGCCGGCATGATGGGTAACAAGGATGCCGATGCGTTTCTGGCCAACTTCGCCGGGCTGACGCGGCATATCATCGCAGTGCCGATTCCCGAGCGCGCCAACGCCATGCCGGTGGATCGGCTGGCCGACGCGGCGCGGCGACTCGGCATGCGAGTAGAGACGGCGCCGGATGTCGATGCGGCGTTGCGCGCGCTGACGCGGCTGGCCTATGAGGTGCCGCCGCGCATCCTGATCACCGGGTCGCTGTATCTCGCCGGCCATGTGCTGGCGGCGAACGGCACGGCGGTGAATTGAACGAGCGACTTGCGCGCTTCACCCTCTCCCCTTGCGGGAGAGGGTGGCGAAAATGAGCGAAGCGAATTTGAGCCGGGTGAGGGGTTGCAACCTCGACACCCCTCACCCGGTTTCTCACTGCGCTCGAAACCACCCTCTCCCGCAAGGGGAGAGGGTTCACCGATCAAACAAAAACGGCCGATGTCGCCACCGGCCGTTTGCAAAAATTCAATCCGGGCAGATCACACCGCGGCGGAAATCCACTGCTGCAGCTTCTGCTTCGGCGCGGCGCCGACCTGACGCGACGCCAGCTCGCCGCCCTTGAAGATCATCAAGGTGGGGATCGACATGACGCCATACTTCGACGCGGTCTGCGGGCTCTCGTCGACGTTGAGCTTGACGATCTTGACCTTGTCGCCCATGGCGCCGGCAATCTCGTCGAGCGCGGGCGCGATCATGCGGCACGGGCCGCACCATTCCGCCCAGAAATCGACGACCACAGGCCCGTCCGCCTTGAGTACCTGTGATTCGAAATCGGCGTCAGAAACCTTGCCCACACCCATGGTGTACCTCGTTAGCGTTGACTGGAAGTGCGCGGCGCGGGAATCGCGCCAGCGATGATGCGCCCAACGTAGGAACGCCCCGTTGCCGGGTCAAGGTTGCTCACGCGGAGATGACGGAGGTCAGCCCGGCGTCCAGCGCAGAGGCGGAAAGTTCCATAATTTCAGGTAGTTCGGTCCAGAGCAGGGCAGCCCGGACGGCGCGGCCGGGATAGAGCTTGGCCAGCACCGCGCGATAGAGCGCCAGTTGCCGGACATAGGGCTGCGGAGCGTCGGCGGCACTGCGTGGCGGCGCGTGGTTGGTCTTGTAGTCGACGATCAGCACGGCGTCCGGCCTCACCACCAGACGGTCGATCTGGCCCGACACCAGCAGCGTCCGGCCGTTCTGTTTGAGGCGTCCGGCGATGGCGACCTCCGCGCGGCTGCCGGGCGCGAACACCGCCGCGAAACGCGGGTCGTCGATCAGCGCCAGCAGTTGAGATGTCAGCGCGGTTTGCTCGGCCGCGCTCCAGTCCTCGGCCGCGCGCGCGAGATAGGAGGCTGCGGCATCGTGGCGTTGTGACGGCGCGAGGTCCGGCAGCGATTGCAGCAGCCGGTGCACCAGCGTGCCGCGCTGCCGGGCGCGGTTGCGCAGCTGCTGCGCTTCGCCGGGACGCAGGTTGTGGCTGTCGTCGTCGGCGGGATCGGACGGGCGCAAGATCACATCGGTCGAGGAGGGGCGCGATGCTGTCGCATGCAGCCACGCCGGCAGCACGATGGGAGCGTCGAGTGTCACGGTGGCTTCCGTCGCAGAGGAGCTGGTCGGCAACGCGCTGCCGGCGGCGACATGGCGATAGCGCCGCACCTGGCCGTTGGCGGTCTCGATGGTCTCGAGCTGCAGCGGCGAATTGGCCAGCCCCTTTTCGATCAGATCGTACCAGGAGTTTTCGCGCACTTCCTTGCGGTTGCCCGGCTGGCAGCCGCCGACGATCAGGCGGTCGGCGGCGCGGGTCATCGCCACATAGAGCAGGCGGCGATATTCGTCCTCGGTGTCCTGCTGCATGGCCGTGCGCGCATTGGCGACGACGGCGGGATCGTCGGCCTTGCGGCCCGCCCACACCGTGACGCCGGGCGCATCGGGCGCGGCATTGCCTTGCGGCAGGTGGATCAGGTTGAGCCGCTGGGAGTCCATCGGCGACGTGGTGGTGTCGACCAGGAACACCACCGATGCTTCCAGGCCCTTCGCGCCGTGTACGGTCATGACGCGAACCTCGTCGCGGCCCATCTCCATGTCGCGTTTGACGTCGGTGTCGGCGGCGCGCAGCCACGCCATGAAGCCTTGCAGCGACGCCGGGGCCTTGCGTTCAAAGTTCAGCGCCAGTTCGAGGAATTCGTCGAGCGCGTCGTTGGCCTCGGTGCCGAGTCGCTTCAGCATGCGGGCGCGGCCGTTGTCGCCGCCGAGCAGCCACGCAAAGAACGTGAACGGTGTGTCGCTGCGCGCGCGCCGTTCGTAGCGCATCAGCCGGTCATGCGCCGCCTTGCATCGCGCATCGTGCGCGGCATGTGCCGCCAGCGCTTCGCGCAAGCTGCCGGCGCGGTCCGGCGCGATGCGTAGCAGGTCGTCGTCGTCGAGGCCGAACAAAGGACTCTTCAACGCCACCGCCAGCGCCAGATCGTCGCGCGGCAACAGCAGCGCGTCGGCGAGGTGCATCAGGTCGATCACCGCGATGTGCTCGGTGAGTTTCAAGCGATCCGCGCCGGCCACCGGGATGCCGGCGTGCTTGAGCGCCTGAATGACGGCGTCGAAGGTCTTGTCGCGCCGTCGCACCAGCACGAGGATGTCGCCGTAGGTGAGACGCCGCCGCCGGTTGGCCGCGCCGGTCATGGTGCCGCTGTCGATCAGCGTCTTGATTTCCGCCTGCACCCGCCGCGCCAGACGAATGGTCGGGCTGGTCTCGGACTGCTGGTCGAACGGCGCATCCCATCCCTGGATGTCTCTGCGCTCTTCGGGCTTTTCCAGCTCCCACAGGTCGATCAGGCCGGGCGCGGCGTCGCTAAGCGCCATGTGCGGCGGCATGCCATCGCGGTCAGTGGTGATGCTTTTGTAGATCTCCGGCGCCTGAAACGTGTGGGTGACGGCACGCAGCACGCTGTCGCCTGAACGGAACGAATAATTGAACGCCACCGGTTCGAAGCGCAGCCCGGCTTTCTCAAAACGCAGCTTGAGATCGCCGCGCCGGTGGTCGAACTCGCGCGGCGCCGCGCCCTGAAACGAGAAGATCGATTGCTTCTCGTCGCCGACCGCGAAGATGGTGCGCTTGATGCCGTCGCGCGCGCCGGCGCCGGCGGTGAATTCGGCGATGATGCGTTCGACGATATCCCATTGCCGTGGGCTGGTGTCCTGCGCCTCGTCGATCAGCACGTGATCGACGCCGCGGTCGAGCTTGAAGTGCACCCAGCTGGACGAAACCCGGTCGAGCATCTGCAGTGTCTTGTCGATCAGGTCGTCGTAGTCGAGCAGGCCGCGCTGCTGCTTCTCGCGGAGATAGTTGGCGGCGACGGCGCTGGCGATCGCCAGCAGCGCCTCGGTGCGGTCGCGCTGAAACACGGCACGGCGAGTTTCCAAAAGCGTCTGAATCCGGCCGCCTTCATCGTAAAGCGTCTGCGCCAAGCCAGGCCGTGCCTCGCCGAGTTTCTTCGTAATCAGCGATTTGCGCGGCTCTTGCTTCTCGGTGAGGAAGACGCTGAGATACTTTTCGATCTGTGCGGTGCCGCTGAACCCCGTTGCTTCGAGCAGACGCGTGGCCTGATCCTGATCTGTCTTGCTGCCGCTTTGCAGGATCTCCGCCGTCGCGGCCCACTGTGCGCGCGGCAGATACGGCCCGTCGATGATATCGCGTTCGACATCCTCGATGCGTGTGGCGGCATCGACGCCGAGCGTCCTCGCCAGTTGCGCCAGCGCGGCATCGATGCCGCCGAGCTGGTTGGCCCACGCCATGAACTTGTCGCGGCTGAGGCAGGCGTCGCGCACCACGTCCTTGAAGGTGACGTCGGCGGCGCTGGCCATCGCCACCGCCAGCGCGCGCCCGATGCGGCTTGCGGGATCGCGCGCAGCGTCGAGCAGCACCGCGAGATTGGCGCGCTCCATCATTTCGGTCTGGTCGCGCTCGTCGAGCACGGCGAAGCGCGCCGGCACGTTGGCCTCGAACGGAAATTGTTGCAGCAGCCGCGTGCACAGCGCGTGGATGGTCTGCACCTTGAGGCCGCCCGGCGTCTCCAGCGCGCAGGCGAATAGTTCGCGCGCCCGCTGTCGCAGTTTGGCAGTCGGTTTGTTAGCACCCGTTGCAAGGATCGCCGCGTCGAGCGCTGCGTCGTCGAGCGTCACCCAGTGCCCGAGCGTGGTGAACACGCGCTGCGCCATGTTGGCGGCGGCGGCCTTGGTAAAGGTGATGCAGAGGATTTTCTCCGGCGGCACGTCGTTGAGCAGCAGCCGGATGACGCGGTTGACCAGCACGTGCGTCTTGCCCGAACCGGCGTTGGCGGCGACGAACGACGACGCCTCCGGATTCGAGGCCTTGGCCTGCGCCTCGCGCACGGCATCGGGAATGTCGGGCCGCGGCGCGCTCATGCGTCGTCTCCACCGTCGCTGCCGCCCGCCGCCGACCACTCCTTGATGCGCGCCAGATCGTCATAGGTGCCGTAACGATTCGACCACATCGACAGGCTGAGCGAGGTGTAGCCTTGCGTTTCGTCGTCGAACTTGCGGATCAGCGCTTCGAGATTGCGCAGCGCCTCGTCGGCGGCGTCATCGGGAAATTGCGGTGGGTCGCCGCGGTTGACCTTCAATTCGATCGGCCGCTCTTCACCGGGCGGCGAGTTTCCGCTGAGCCGGACATACGTCAGTTCGCTCACCGAACCGCCGGCCGGAATGGTCTTGAAGCCGCCTTTCCGCAAGATCGCGGCTTCCAGCGTCAGTTGCGGCGACAGGCCGAGCCGCACCTGCTTGCCGGTCGGCGGGTTACCGGTCTTGTAGTCGAGCAGCGCGAAGGTTCGGTCGCTGCGATGCTCGATGCGGTCGGCGCGCGCCGAGAGGATGAATTGCCGGTCGTTGTCGAGCTTGATCGGAATGCGGCCGTAGGTTTCGGCATCGATGCGGGCAACGTTGAGCCGCCGTTCGCTCTCCCAGGTGGCGAACCATTGCGCGATGCGCAGGAAACGCGGCCACCACAGCGCGCGCGCTTCGGGGTGTTCGGCGAGCGATGCGAAGTGATGTTCGCCGAGGGCGCGCAGTTCGGCGGCGGGGTCGTCCGGCAGATGGTCGGCGAATTTCTGGGTGAAGTCGCCGAGCGCAGCGTGGATTGCCGAGCCGCGATCCGCCGCAGTCAACGGCATGTCGACCGGATCGAGCGGCAGCAGTTTGAGGATATGCTTGGCGTAGATGGTGTAGGGATCGCGCAGCCAGTTTTCGATGTCGGTGACCGACATCTTCAGCGGCCGCAGCGCGCGGGGAGGCTTCGGCGCCGGTTGCGCGATCGGTGTCACGGTCGCTGGCTGCTCCAGCGCTTCGGCATAGCGCAAATAGATCTCGCCGCGCGCGCGGACCTGCTGCCACGCCTCGGTCCCAGCCACGGTTTCCAGACGATGCAGAAAACGCGACGCGACAGCCGGCGCGCCGCCGCTCTTCGCCGCGTAAGTGAGAATGACCTCGTCCATGCCGAGCAGTTGCGTGAAGTCGTGCGCGGACAGGCCGATGCGCCGTTCCGGCAGGTCGAGGCCGAGCTGATAGCGCATCGGCCGGCTGAGCCATGGATCAGCGGCCGGTGCGGGCGGCCAGATGCCTTCTACCAGGCCGCCAAGAATGACGCGGTCGCAATGCGTCAGCCGGGCTTCCAGCAGGCCGTAGATGCGCAGTTGCGCGTCGCTACTGAGCGGCTTGCGGACGATGCGGTCGTTGAACGCCGTCTCGAACATCTCGGCATAGTCGTTCATCGTCACCGCAACGCCGCTCGGCTCGGCTTTTCCGTCGGTGATCTTGCCGAGCAGATCGTCGAAGGCCTGCGTGAGCGCCTTGCCTTGCGCGCCCTTGAACAGGGGCATGGCGCCGACATCGTCCGTCGCCAGCGTCAGCAACACCTCGCGATGTCGCCGCGCCAGCTCGGCGAAATCCAGCGAACGTGGCGACGCAGCGCTTTCGAGCGGCGCCAATGCCGCCTGCAATGCGGCGATCAGCGCAGCGACCGGGTCAAGCTCCGCTTCCGCGAGATTGGCGCGCGGTTCGGACGGATGCAGCGCCGAGTCTTCGCGGGCGTGCAGCTTGGCCAGTTCGTCGCGGAAGCTTGAGAACTCGCGTGCCAGTCCGGCGCAGCCGGGCGGCGGACGGGTGCCGCGCAACAGCGCCAGTTCGAGCCCTTCGATGGCCTCGCACCATGCGCCGTCGGCTTTGCCGAGCCGCAGCAGCGGATGCTTCAGCAGCGCCAGCAGCACCGCAGGCTCGAGGCCGTTGCACGCCGCGCGTGCCGCCAGCCGGGCGAAGATGCCGGCCGAGGTATCGAGCAGCGCCTCGCCGCCGGAATCGTCGTACGCAAGTTGCCAGCGGTCGAGCGAGGCCATCACGCGGCGCGCCAGCGCGCGGTCCGGCGTCACCAACGCCGCGGGGCGGTTGAGCTCGTGCGCCTCGCGCAGCGCCACCGCAATCGCCAGCGCTTCCATTTCCGGGTTAGGCGCGGCGACGACAGTGAGGCCGTGCATGGCGTCCGTGATGCTAGAGGCGATGGCCGGGTCGGCGAGACGTTGATGCCATTGCCCGGTGGCGCTCGATGGCCGCATCGCTTCGGAGGCGAGCAACTCGCGGCCGCGCCGCTCGGACGTGCCGAGCGTCGTGACGTCGCTGCGTTTGATGTCGAAGCGTTTGAGCAGTGCCTGCAAGGCGAATTGCGGATGATTCGACGTCGGTGGTGCGGCGAAGACGCCGGACGCGGCCACACTGCCGCCGATGCTGTTCCACGCGGCGTCGTCGAGATCGGTATCTAGGCCGGGCAGCACGACGGCGCCTTGCGGCAACTGGGCGATGGCGTGCAGGAATTTCGCGGTCGCCGGCATCGAGCCGGTCGAACCGGCGGCGATCACCGGACCGTCGGTGTGTTGCTTGAGCCGTGCGGCTTCTGCGGCGATCAGCAGGTCGCGGCGTAGTGCCGGTTCGATCCTGCCGATTTCGGTGAGATAAGCGGGCCACGTCGCGCGGGCGATCTTGAGGAAATCGAGCGAGAGCTGCCAGTATTGGTCGAGCGCATCCGGCACGATGCCGTCGAGCGCCGCCCAGTCGACCTCGCGCGTCGCCATGTCGTCCATCAGCCGTGCGAGATCGGTGGCGAGCGCCAGCGTCGCCGCCGGGCCGCCGATCACCAGCGGTGCGTCGAGCGGGCTGGCGGGGCGCAACTGTTTTGCCCATGCGCCGACCATTTGCGCCAAGGTCAGCCGCCGCGCGAGGTTGTCGAGCGCCGGCGGAATATCGAAGCTGTCGCGAAGCTCGGACTCGGCGAAGGCGATCTCGTCTTCGTCGATGCCGCCGAGCGTGACGATGCGCGGCAGCACCACGGCGTCGGCGTCGAGCACATCGAGAAAGACGTCGCGCACCATGCGTCCGGCGCGCCGGGTCGGCAAATACAGCGTGGCGCGAGCCAGCAGTTCCGGATTGCCGCGCGCGACGAAGCCGGGGATCAACGCACCATCGACCAGCGCGGTGACCAGCGTGCGCAGAAACGGTGCGGATGGGGAAATGTTGAAAACGCGCATGGGGAACCCGATTCGCGATCAGGTTACATCATGCGATGCGCCGCATCACGGCCAGATATCGCGCGGCGTGCGCGGGGGCTCAAGCGACGCTGGCGAGAAACGCCTTGTCGGCGGCAGCGACCGCGTCCGGCGTTCCGACATGCATCCACAAGCCGTCGAGCCGCAGGCCGAACAGCCGTTCCTGTGCGTTGGCGCGGTCGAACATCTGCGTCAGCGAGAATTCGCCGGCCGGGGCATCGGCGAAGATCGCCGGCGAGATGATGGCGACGCCGGCATAGACGAACGGCACCACCTGATGCTCCTTGCGGCGGCGCAGCGCGCCGTCCGGCAGCATGGCGTAGTCGCCGCTGCCGCTGTAGCCGATGCTGCCCGCGGTCGGCGCCATCAACAGCAGGATGTCCATGCGTGCCGGATCGAACGCGTCGGCGAGGCGCGCGAGATTGGGCTGCGCGCCGTCTATCCACAGCGTGTCGGCGTTGAGATGGAAGAATGGCGCATCGCCGAGCAGCGGCAGCGCTTTCACCACGCCGCCGCCGGTACCGAGCACGGCGTCGCGCTCGTCGGAAATGGTGATGTGCGGTCGCGCTCGGCCTTTGACGTGATCGATGATCTGGTCCGGAAGATAATGCACATTGACCACGGCGTCGCCGACACCGGCATCGGCAAGCTTGTCGAGCACGTGATCGAGCAGCGGCTTGCCCGCGACCTGCACCATCGGTTTCGGCATGCGCTCAGTCAGCGGCCGCATGCGCAGGCCGAAACCTGCGGCGAGAACCATGGCTTTGCTGGGTTTGACGGACATGGTCGAAACGGTTCCCGAAGATTGCGAGGTGCGGCGGCGCACGATTGTATCACGCCTCGATCGAGGCCGTTGTTGCCATAAGCGCGCGATATGACAGGCTTGCGACAGGTCAGGGCCATGCGATCTCGCCGCGACGACCGGTCACGGCGGCTGCCATGGCCTCAGACTTCGATCATCTGCCCGCCATTGTTGCGGGCTGGCTTTTTCTTCTTGTCGCCCGGCTTGAGGAAATTGACGCCGATCTGGTCGCCATTGACCCAAGCCAGTTCACAACGTCGGTAGGCGAGACCGGTGGATGACAGCAGCAGAAAGAATTCCTTGAGGTGCAGTCCCTCGATCGAACCTTCGACGGTGAGCTTGGCCCCGGTCTCGGACACGTCTTCCATGGTGCATTCGCGCCGCCAGGTGCCGTCGATGCCCATCATGTGCGCGCTGAAGCCGCGCTCGAAGGTGACACGTTCACCGCTACGCCGTTGTTCCGCAGCCATCGTCGCTCCCGCCGCCAGTCAGGTCGTTTCCCCAGATTCCATCGAGAGATACGCCAAGCTGGCTAATAGTCGGTAAACGCAAGGTTAAACGGCCGGCGGCGGTACGTGCGCCTGGTACCACTCGCGCAGCACGGCGAGCGCCGGGTGCGCCAGCGACCGGTTGAGATAGGTCCAGATGCGCGGCTGGTGGCGGAGATATTGCGGCTTGCCGTCGCGACGGTTAAGCCGGGCGAACGTGCCAAGCAGCCGGGTGTTCCGCTGCGCCGACATGATGGCGTAGAGTTCGGCGAAGGCCGGCGGATCGAACGTCGGATTGGCGCCGCGCCGCGCCATGATGTAGCGCGTCAACAGCGCGATCTCGAGGTCCTCGGGGACATCGATGCGGGCGTCCTGCAGCAGCGAGACCAGATCGTAGCTGGTGGGGCCGAGCACGGCGTCCTGAAAGTCGATCAGGCCGACCTGGTTGACGCCGGTTCGCTCGCCGAGCCAGATCAGGTTCGGCGAATGGAAGTCGCGCAGCACCCAGGTCTTCGCCGTCGCGTTCGGTTCGGCCAGCAACTCGCGCCACATGGCGATGAAGTCGGCGCGTTGCGCATCGCCGGGATCGACGCCGCGGTCCGGCAGATACCACTCCAGCATCAGGCCGATTTCGACCAGCATCGCCTCAGTGTCGAACTCCGGAATGACGTAGTCGAGTTCTTCGGTCAGCGGCAGGACGGCCGGCAAGGTGGTGCGATGCATCGCCGCCAGCAGGTCGGTCGCAAGCCGATAACGTTCGGCGATCGGCTGCGGCGGATCGCCGTGCACGAAGCTTTCGCTGCCGAGGTCTTCCAGGATCAGGAAGCCGTGTTCGAGATCGGTGTGATAGATCTCCGGTGCGGAGAGGCCTTGGGCGCGCAAGGCGTTGCCGATCGCCACGAAGGGCCGCACGTCCTCGGCCAGATGCACCGCGGCGCTATAGGACTTGCCGTGATAGATCGCGGGTCCGTCCGGCCGCTTCGGCGCGTTCATCAGGATGACGGCGGGCTCGTTGCCGCGAAACAGCCGTGCATAGGATCGCGTCGAGGCATCGCCCGCCATGCGTTGCCGCCGCGCGGTGTCGTAGTCGGTGTGTTCGAGGAAACGGCGCAGCGCCGCCAGCCGTGCCACCTGCGCGGCCGCTTTGCCGTAGCCTGTGATTTCCGCCGCGCGCGCCGAGGTGCCGAGCGCCGGGCGATGACTGAACGAGATGTCGATGCGGTCGTCGGGCAGTGCGCCGGTGGCGCGTTCCGGCCATTCGATCAGCGCAACGATATCGTCGGGGATCGGTGCAAGTCCGATCTCTTCGAGTTCGCCCGGATCGTTGATGCGATAGAGATCGGCATGCAGCAGCGCGAACGACGGCAGGTCGTAGCTTTGCGCCAGCGTGAACGTCGGGCTCGGCACGTCGAGGGTCTCGTCGCCGGCGAGATAGCGAATCAAGGCGCGTGCGGCCGCGGTCTTGCCGGCGCCGAGGTCGCCGGACAACGTGATGACATCGCCGGCGCCGATCAGCATCGCCAGATCGGCCATCAGCTGCGCCGTCGCCGTTTCGTTGGCGAGCGCGACGGCGAATGTTGCGGGCTCGCTCATTCGGCGGCGCTGCGTTGCGCGGTGTGCTCGGTGGGGAACTCGCACGTCACCGTGGTCCCCTTGCCGACCGCCGAATCGACCCGCACGGTACCGCCGTGCAGTTCGACGAACGAGCGCACCAGCGACAGGCCAAGCCCGGCGCCGCGATGCCGCGAGCCGTTGGAGTGGCTCTCGAACCAGTCGAACACCTTATCCTGAACCTCAGCCGGAATTCCGGGGCCGCTATCGGTGACGGCGAAGACGATGCTGTGGTCGGTGCGCCGGGCGCTGACCACGATGCTGGCGTCGGGCGGCGAGAAGCCGACGGCGTTCGCCAGCAAATTATACAGCACCTGTACGACGCGGCGTTCATCGCCGATAAAATTGCCGATGCCCGGGTCGGCATTGACGCGCAAGGTGATGCGGTCGCGCACCAGGCGGTCCTGAATGCCTTCGGCGGCATCGTCGATTGTCTTGCGGATATCGACCGGGCCGAGGTTGAGCGTCATGGCGCCGGCATCGATGGTGGCGAGATCGAGGATGTTGTTGATGATCGCCAGCAGCGCGTTGGTCGATGAGGTGATGTAGTCGAGATACTCGCTCTGCTTCGGCACCAGCGGGCCGGTCACCGGATCGTTGAGCAGATGCGCGAAGCCGATGATGGTGGTTAGCGGCGAGCGCAGCTCATAGGAGACGTGGTGGACGAAATCCACCTTCATCTGATCGGCTGCCTCGAGCGCCTCGTTGCGCTCGCGCAGCGCCCGTTCGACGTTCTCGGTGTCGGTGATGTCCTGGAACGTCAGCATGGTGGCGCCGTCGGGCAGGGGCATCGCCGTGCAATTGAGCACGCTGCCGTCGCGGCGCTCGATCTTGAGCGGCACCGCGGTGCGATTCTCGATGCCGGTGATGGCGCCGTGCAGTGTGCGCCAGGTCGCTTCGTCGTCGAACAGCGGCTTGCACCAGCGCGCCACCGCTTCGATGTGCGGCTGTTCGGCCAGCGCTTCGGCGGACAGGTTCCACATCTTGGCGAAGGCGGGATTGAACAGTTGCGCGCGGCCGTTGCTGCCGAACACCGCGACCGCTTCGCCGAGGTTGTCGAGCGTTTCACGCTGCACCCGGATCAGGCCGTCGAAACGCCGCGCCAGATCGAGGCTCTCGGTGACGTCGTCGAACAGATAGGTGACGCCGCCTTCGAGGTTCGGCGTGGTGACGATGCTGACGGCACGGCCATCGGGCAGGTACCAGACGTCCTTGGCGGCATCGACGGCGCGATAGGCCTCGTGCAGCCGCGCCTTCCAGGCGCGGAAATCCGGTTGTTCGGGAATCTTGCGCGCGGCGCGCAGCCGGTCCAGCACGCTGGAGTCGTCCGGGTTGCTGTCGAGGAAGGTGCGGTCGAGATCCCACAGCCGTCGATAGGAGTCGTTATAGAACGCCAGCCGCCGCTCGGCATCGAACACCGCGACGCCGGAGGACAGTTGATCGAGCGTGCGCCGATGCGCTTCGGCCATGCGTTGCAGGGCTGCACGCAGCGAGGCTGGTTCGTTGGCATCGATGGCGATCCCGGCGCTGCCGCCGCTCACCTTCATGGCGTGGACGTCGAACATGCGGCGCTCGCCACCGACGACGATCGGCAGCCGTGCGTCGAACAGCGCACTGTCGCCGATGCTGCGCGCCATGCGGGTGCGGTCGTCGCTGTCGAGCAGTTCGAGGTTGCGGGCGATGGCGTCGGCCGGTGTGGCTGCGTCGGTGGCGCGCGCATAGGCAGCGTTGGCGTAAGTCAGCTTGCCGGCGGCGTCTCGCGTCCATAGCGGCCACGGCGCTGCGGCGGCGAAGCCACGCAACATCTGCGTTTCGTCCGCGAGATCCTTGTAGCGGATGCTCACCTCGGCGAGGTCGCGGCGCAGCCCGCTGAGTTCGCGGATGCGCACGATGGCCTGGCCGCCGATGGCGCGGCCCATGGCCTCGATGGCGCGGCCGTTGGCGGTTGTGAGGTTGAGCAGGAAGCCCTCGCCGGCGTCGCGCAACGCATCGACGGCGTGATCCATCTGCAGCGCCGGTTCCGGCGGCAGCCAGCTGCCGAAAGCGAGGATGCGCTGCGGCTGATGCGCGGCATCCGGCAGCAGCAGCGCGATGTCGCCGCTGATCTGCGGGCGATTGTCGCCGGCAGCCCAGGCGATCAACACCTGCGGTTCGACGAACAGCAGCGCGCGATAGCGGTCGGCTTCGGCCTGCAGGCCGTGAATGGTGGTTTTCAGCCGCAATTCGCTGGTGGCGGCGCGCAGCCGCGTGCGCATCAGCAGGATAGTCGCGAGAACGGAGAAGCCGAGAATTCCGAACGCGATGGTCATCGCCGCCATGCCGCGCTGGTCCAGTTCGCCGAACAACGTCAACGCGTCGGTGATGCCGCCGAGATCGCTCGCCGCAGCCGGCGCGGCGGTTGCCAGCAGCGCAGCGCCAGCAAGGCCGTCGCGCACCATCGAAGTGCATGACAGCAGCGTCCGACGCATCGCTGCGATTACGCCTGACATGTTTGCCCCAAACCGCACCACCGCCGCGCAGCCGACAGTTCTTGCCGGGCGCGAATCATTGCCAATATCTCTCAACCGGACTCGCGCGACCAGAGTCCAGATCGTGAACGCAAGACGCATCGGGGAAAAATGCAGCTCACGGTTCCCGCATGCGGGATGCGAACTGCGTGCGCGGCCGTGCTCGCGCGCGGCTTAACGGCCGGTCGAGCCGAATCCGCCGGCGCCGCGTGCGGTGGCCGAGAGCGGACCGGCGGCTGCGACCATCTGTGCCTGCACCACCGGCGCGATGACCATCTGCGCGATGCGCTCGCCACGCCGGATGGTGAACGGCGCACTGCCGTGATTGATCAAAAGCACGTTGATTTCGCCGCGATAGTCGGCGTCGATGGTGCCGGGTGAATTGAGCACGGTGACGCCGAACTTGGCGGCGAGGCCGGAGCGCGGCCGCACCTGTGCTTCGTAGTTCAGCGGCAGCGCAATAATCAGCCCGGTGGGAATCATGCCGTAATGGCCGGGCGCCAGCGTCATCGGCGCGTCGGCGGGAACCGCCGCCAGCAGATCCATGCCCGCGGCTTCGCTGGATTGATAGGCCGGCAGTGCGAGGCCCGAGCCGTGCGGCAATTGCTGGAATTCGACGGCGACGTACGTACTCATGCGGAGGTGTCCTTTGCGGTGGCAGCGATGCGCTCGACCAGCGCGACGGCGACTTCGTCCTTGCTCATCACCGGCCAGGACTCGATTCGCACCTCGTCGCCCTGTTTGCTGAGCAGGTGAACGGTGTTGCGGTCGCCGCCCATCACCCCGGTGGCGGGCGACACGTCGTTGGCGACGATCCAGTCGCAGCCCTTGCGGGCAAGCTTGGCTTTGGCGTTGTCCATCAGGTGTTCGGTCTCGGCGGCGAAGCCGATCACCAACGGCGGCCGTCGCTCGCGGAGTCGAGCGATCGTGGCGAGGATGTCGGGATTCTCGGTGAGTTCGAGTTGCGGCAGGCCGCCGGCGGTTTTCTTCAGCTTCTGCACGCCTTCGTTGACGACGCGCCAGTCGGCCACCGCGGCGGCGAAGATCGCCACGTCCACCGGCAGCGCGGCCTCGACCTGCTGCAGCATGTCGCGCGCCGACTCGACATGCTTGACGGTGACGCCCGCAGGATCGTCGAGATCGACCGGGCCGGAGATCAAGGTGACGTCGGCGCCGGCAGCCTGTGCCGCGGCGGCGATGGCGAAGCCCTGCTTGCCGGAGGAGCGATTGGCGATGTAGCGCACCGGATCGATCGGTTCGTGCGTCGGCCCGGCGGTGATCAGCACACGCTTGCCGGTGAGCGGGCGCGGTTGCGGCGGTCGTAACATCTGCAGCGCGGCATCGGCGATTTCGATCGGCTCGGACATGCGGCCGACGCCTGCCTCGTTGGCTTCGGCCATCTCGCCGGCATTGGGGCCGATGGTCACGACGCCGTCGCGGATGAGTTGCGCGACGTTGCGGCGGGTCGCGGCATTGTTCCACATCAGCGGGTTCATCGCCGGCGCCAGCAGGATTGGCCGGTTGGTCGCCAGCAGGATCGCGGTGGCGAGGTCGTCGGCGTGGCCCTGCGCCATCTTCGCCATCAGGTCGGCGGTGGCGGGCGCGACGACGATCAGCTCGCAGTCGCGCGCCAGACGGATGTGACCGGCGTCGAACTCGCTCGCCGGATCGAACAGGTCGGTGTAGCAGCGCTCGTTGGATAGCGCGCTGGCGGCCAGCGGCGTGACGAATTGCTGCGCGGCGCGGGTCAGCACGCAGCGGACGTGCAGGCCGCGCTCCTTGAGGCGGCGGATCAGGTCGAGCGCTTTGTAGGCGGCGATGCCGCCGCCAATGATCAGCGTCACCCGGGGTTGCTCGCCTGCCATGGTGCCGCGCTGGCGTGGCAGCGCGGGCTGCGGCGCGGACGGTAATGCTGCAGTCCCGGCAAGCTTATGCTGCGCAGCATCGCGCAAAATGACCCGTACTTCGTCCTCGACCGAGCGGCCGTTACGCGCGGCCCGCAGCCGCAGTTCGGTCTTGATGGCCTCGTCGAGCTTGCGAATGGTCAGGCTGGCCATGGCGCGCCCTGCTCCAATTGAATGCATTGCAATCGATTGCTGCGCAACTTACGCCGAACAATGATTGCATTGCAATCAAATTACTAGCGAATGACCCACAGGATGCCAAGGAAGGTCAGCGCGATCACCCAGAGTGCCGCCGTACGCCAGCGGTTCTGCCGCGCCCGCACCCGGCCGATGGCGTCGATGGTCTCAGGCGACAGCACCACGCCGTTGCGCACCATGCCTTCGAGCTGCTCCAGCACGGCGACCGAGCGCGAGGCAATGGCGGGCAGCCCGGACAGCGCCTTGCCGAGTTCGCCGGCGCCGGCCATGGCACCCTGGATCTTGCCGATCGGACCGAGGTTGCGCTCGATCCATTCGCGCACCACCGGGTCGGCCACGGTCCAGATGTCCAGCTTGGGGTCGAAGCTGCGTGCCACGCCCTCGACCACCACCATGGTCTTTTGCAGCAGGATCAGTTCCGGCCGGGTCTGCATGTCGAACAGGCCGGTGACCTCCAGCAGCAGCGTCAGCAGCTTGGCCATCGAAATTTCTTCGGCGGTGCGATTGTGGATCGGTTCGCCGATGGCGCGGATGGCCTGGGCGAAATTCTCCACCGAGTGATGTCCCGGCACGTAACCGGCCTCGAAATGCACTTCGGCAACGCGGCGATAATCGCGGGTGATGAAGCCGAGCAGGATTTCGGCGAGGAAGCGCCGCTCTTTCAACCCGAGCCGGCCCATGATGCCGAAATCGACCGCCACCAGCCGTCCGGAGTCATCGAGGAACAGGTTCCCCGGATGCATGTCGGCGTGGAAGAATCCGTCGCGCAAGGCGTGACGCAGGAAGCTCTGGATTACCTTGCGGCCGAGGTCGGGCAGATCGACCTGCGATTGCGCGAGGCGGGCGTGATCGTTCAGCGCGATGCCGTCGATCCACTCCATCGTCAGCACGTTGTTGGTGGTGCGATCCCAGTCCACCGTCGGCACGCGGAAGTCGGGATCGTTGCGGGTGTTCTCCGCCATCTCGGAAAGCGCCGCCGCTTCGAGCCGCAGATCCATTTCCATCGCCACCGAGCGCGACATGGTATTGATGATCTCGACCAGCCGCAGCCGCCGCGCTTCCGCCGAATATCGTTCGGCTTTGCTGGCGACGTAAAAGAAATCGCCGAGGTCGCGATGGAAGCGCGCCGCTACATTGGGCCGCAGCACCTTGACCGCCACCTGCTGGCGCACGCCGTCCTTTTCGACCTCGCCGCGATGCACCTGTGCGATTGACGCTGCCGCGACCGAAGGTCCGAAGCTGGCGAACACCTGTGCCACCGGGCGTTCCAGCGACGTTGCGATGACAGTTTCCGCCTCGCTTTGCGAGAACGGTGGCAGGCGGTCCTGCAGGCTTTCGAGATCGCGCGCCACGGCGACGCCGACGACGTCGGGCCGGGTGGCGAGGAATTGGCCGAGCTTGAGATAGGCCGGGCCGAGCCGCGTCAACGCGCGCGTGAGCCGCGGCCCGGAACGCGCGCCGCGCCGCTCGATCAGCCGCGCCATCCGTAGCAGCAACTGGCCCGGCGGCGGCACCAGCGCCGGATCGACGACGCCGAACACGCCTTCGCGCGCGAAGACGTAGGCGGCGCGGGTGAGCCGCGCGACATGAGTCAGTCCAGAAATCACAAGCGCCAGCCCGAATGCAGTGCGACGATGCCGCCGGTCAGCGGCTGCCAGGTTACGCGGGCGAAGCCGGCGTCGCGGATCATCTCCGCGAACAGCGGCGGGCGCGGAAACTTGCGGATCGATTCGACGAGATACCGATACGACTCCGCGTCGCCGGTGACGGCACGGCCGAGCGGCGGGATCACCTTGAACGAAAACAGGTCGTAGATCTTGTCGAGGCCGGGCACATCGACGGTGGAGAATTCGAGACACAGGAAGCGGCTGCCGGGACGCAGCACCCGATAGGCCTCGCGCAGCGCGGCGTCGATGCGCGGCACGTTGCGGATGCCGAAGGCGATGGTATAGGCGTCGAAGCTGCGGTCAGGGAACGCCAGCGTCTCGGCATTGCCTTCGACGAACGACACGCGGTCGTCGAGATGCTGCTTGACGGCGCGTTCGCGGCCGACATTGAGCATGTCGCCGTTGATGTCGCAAACCGTGGCATGGAAACCGTAGCCGGAGGCCTTGGCGGCGCGGAAAGCGATATCGCCGGTACCGCCGGCGACGTCGAGCAACGCGAACGGCGCATCGTTGCGCGGCGGATTCAGCGTCGTGATCATGATGTCTTTCCAGACCCGGTGCAGGCCACCGGACATCAGGTCGTTCATCAGGTCGTAGCGCGAGGCCACGCTGTGGAACACGTCGTTGACCAGCGTCTGTTTGTCGCCCAGCGCGACGTCCTTGAAGCCGAAATGCGTCGTTTGATCGTTTCGATCCATGCCCAATCTCTCCGCGGCCGGACCATAGCCTGCTGCGCTGCGGTGCGCTACAAGCGAGACCCGGTTGCGGCCGGGATCGGCCTCCGCTCAAAGGCCGTGGTTAACCCGTTTCGCGCCCAGATCAAGGCCGGACATGACACCCAGCTTCACGCATACGATCCCCATCCTTCGCATGTTCGATACAAGCAAGGCGCGGGAGTTCTATCTCGACTTCCTCGGTTTCAAGGTCGATTTCGAGCACCGCTTCGAGCCGGATCTGCCGCTCTATATGGGCATTTCGCTGGGCGCGGTGGTGCTGCACCTCAGCGAACACCATGGCGATTGTGCGCCCGGCGCCCGGGTCATCATCGAGACCGCCGGCCTTGCGGTCTATCAGGCCGGGCTGCTCGCCAAGCGCTACGGCTATGCGCGGCCGGGGCTGGAGCGGCAGCCGTGGGGCGCGACCACCATGACGGTGACCGACCCGTTCCATAACTGGCTGGTGTTCACCGAGCGCGAGGCCACATAACGTTCTGCCAGCATATCGAATCGTCATGCGCGGGCTTGACCCGCGCATCCATCGCCCCTTTGAAGATGAGGGATGGATTGCCGGATCGAGTCCGGCAATGACGTCAGTGGGTGGCGCGACCCCATCGCGTGCGAGACGAGCAAGCCAATGCCTGAACTTCCGGAAGTCGAAACCGTCCGTCGCGGCCTGCAGCCGGCCATGGAAGGCGCGCGCATCGTCCGCGCCGAAACCCGCCGCGCCGATTTGCGCTTTCCCTTTCAGGACGATTTCGTCGCCCGGCTCGAAGGCCAGACCGTCGCCGGGCTTGGCCGCCGCGCCAAATATCTGATGGCCGATCTCAGCTCCGGCGATGTGCTGCTGATGCATCTCGGCATGTCGGGATCGTTTCGCGTCGTCACCGTCGACGGTCATGTCACACCGGGCGAATTCCACTACCCGCGCAACGAGGACCGCGCGCACGATCATGTCGTCTTTCACATGTCGTCAGGCGCTGCCGTCGTCTTCAATGATCCGCGCCGCTTCGGCTACATGAAGATCATCGCGCGTTCGCTGCTGGACGAGGAGCCGTTGCTGAAGGGGCTCGGGCCAGAACCGCTCGGCAATGCGTTCGACGCCGCGATGCTGGCGGCGGCAACGGCGGGCAAGGCGACGAGCCTCAAGGCGGCGTTGCTCGATCAGCGCGTCGTCGCCGGGCTCGGCAACATCTATGTCTGCGAGGCGCTGTTTCGGTCGCACCTGTCGCCGAAGCGCAAGGCATCGACGCTTGCGGATAAAAAGAGAGCGCCGACCGATCATGCCAAGCGGTTGGTCGCGTCGATTCACGATGTGCTCAATCAGGCGATCGAGGCTGGCGGCTCGTCGCTGCGCGACCATCGCCAGACCTCAGGCGAGCTCGGCTATTTTCAGCATTCGTTTCAGGTCTACGACCGCGAGGGCGAAAAATGCCAAACGCGCGGCTGCGGCGGCACGGTGAAACGCTTCGTGCAGAATGGCCGCTCGACGTTCTGGTGCCCGACCTGTCAGAAGTGAAACTCGAGTCGTCTGCATCCGGTCTACCAAACGACGCGTGTTGTTTTCGTCATGGCCGGACTTGTTCCGGCCATCCACGTCTTCGCAGCGTGGAAGAGAAGACGTGGATGCCCGTGACAAGCACGGGCATGACGAACGGAGAGTCTTCGGACCGGGATTCTCTACTTCCGCACGCAGATGACGCGGACCACGGCGGCCTTGGCATCGCCGGTGGTGCCGTTGCTCTCGACACGCTGCGCAGCGAGGAAATGGCGCACCGTCGCTGCCGGCACCAGCACCGCCTGCGCCGCAGGCGTCGCCGGCGCAGGTCCGGCCACCAGCACCGGCTTGAGCTGAACCATTCCGGCGAACTTGCCGGACGCATCGCGCGCCGCAGCGCCGGAGAAGCCGAGGCCGGGCGCTGGCGATAACGCCAGCTCGCCGTTGCTGCCAACTGGTGTTGCACTCGCCGGCACGCTGCTCACCGCCGCGCCGCCGCCCTGATTCTGCGGATCGGCAATGCCTGTCAGCTCGATGCCGGCTGCAGTTGCCGCGCTGCCGAGCGCGAGCGGCGTCAGACCGTGCGCGCCGTAGATGCGCAGCAAAGCGAGGTCGTGCTCCTTGTCGAGCGCGATGCGGTCGGCGTTGCCATGACCGGCGATGACGATCGATTGACAGCCGTCGATGACCTGACGGTCGGTGACGATATCGCCCGCGCTGCTGACGACGATGCCGGTGGCGTATTCGACCGACTTGCGCGGCGGCGGTCCGACCGCCTGCGCGCCGCTCGGAAACGGATTGAAGGCGCTCGACATCGCGATCACCACCGGCTCCATGGCGGCCTTGCTCGCCTGATCGTAGAGGATCGTGAGCATTCGGACTTCATTGCCGCGGACTTGTCCGCGCAGATAGAAATTGCTGGTACCCTGGGTGCCGGACAGCACGAAGAAATCCGGTTTCACCGTGCTGTAGGTGACTTTGCGGTCGGCGGGTTGGGCGCGCTGCTGTTCGGCGATCTTGGCGGTGGTGAGATCCGCCTGTTTGGAGCGCGTCAGCGTGACCTGCACCGCGCCGGATTGGGAACTCCATCGGGTGCCGTTGGCGTCACTCGTCTGCTGCGGCACCAGCTTGGCGGGTAGGCCGGTGCGCATCCCGGTCGCAGCGTCGCCGACCAGCTTCCAGCCGACATTGGTCTGCAATTTCTTTGCGGCTTGCGTGAGCTGCTCGCGCTCCTGCGGATTGAGCACGCCGGTCGGCTTGCCGCGGCGGTCCTTCTGGAAGGCCTGGATCGCGGCCACCATGCGGTCGTTGGCCTCGCCGTTGATGAGGCCATTGTACTTGCCGACCCATGCCAGATCCGACTGGATCGCCTGACGCTCGGCTTGCGTCATCGCCTTGGCGGTATCGAGCGGCGTTTGCACGGCGGGCGGGGCCGGCGTGGCGGCGGCCGACTTCGGCTTGGCGGGCGATGTCTGGGCGGCTGCGGGCAGCGCCGTGGCCACGAGGATCAGCAATGCGGCAGCAGCCGATGTCATCAGATCAGTCCATCCATTCCAAAACGGCAGGCCAGCAAAGCATGATGTTAGGTCGCCAACAACGGTGCGGCGGTTCAACGCGGCCGCTGGCTCTCGCGTCAGCGCGTGGTAGAACCGCAGGATCAAATCGGATTTTGGATCATGCTGACTGCCGAAGAACTCGAGCGCTACGCCCGCCACATCGTGTTGCGCGAGGTCGGCGGTCCGGGACAAGCGAAACTCAAAGCGGCGCGGGTGCTGGTGATCGGCGCCGGCGGATTGGGCGCGCCGGGGTTGATGTATCTTGCCGCCGCTGGTGTCGGCACGCTCGGCGTCATCGACGACGACGTGGTGTCGCTATCCAACCTGCAACGCCAGATCATTCACGCCACGCCGGATGTCGGCCGGCTCAAGGTTGATAGCGCCGCCGACACTGTGCTGGCGCTCAATCCGCATGTCATGATGCGCACCCACAACATGCGGCTCGATGCGAGCAATGCGATGGCGCTGCTCAATCAATACGATCTGGTCGCCGACGGCTCGGACAACTTCGCGACGCGCTACCTGGTGTCGGATGCCTGCTATCTCGCCGGCAAGCCGCTGATCACCGGCGCGCTCGGCGTGTTCGACGCGTCGCTGACGACGATCCGCGCGCACGAGACCAATGCCAAGGGCGACCGCAATCCAACCTATCGCTGCTTGTTTCCCGAGCCGCCGCCACCGGGCACGGTGCCGGCCTGCGCCGAAGCCGGTGTGATGGGTGCGCTGGCCGGCGTGCTCGGTGCGATGATGGCGCTGGAAGCCATCCGCGAGATCGTCGGGTTCGGCGAGGGGCTGGTCGGACGCCTGCTGATGATCGACGCGCGGGCAATGCGTTTCGAGACGCTGCGTTACGCGCGCGATCCGTCCAATCCGCTCAACGGCGACAACCCGACGATCACCGATCTGTCGGCGTATCGCTAGAGCGTTTTCGAGCGAAGTGGGTACCGGTTCGCGTGAAGAAAACGCGTCAAACAAAAGATCGAGTCTTGGTTCCGGTTGGATCGGAAGCAGCAAGGCCGCTGCGGATCAACTTGCCACGGCGCGGTTGGTGATGAGCTGCGCCGCTGCGATCACCAGCGGCAACAACAGTTCGGGCACGAGATAGCCGAGCCAGACCGCGCGGGGTTCGGGGATGCCCATCTTGCGGATCGAGATCAGGCGGCCGCACCCGGCGAGAAACACGCTGAACGCAATGAGAAATACCAGCGTGTCCTGCTGGCGAACGGTCAGTGCCGCCCAGAAGCAGATCAGGCCGCAGCCGAAATAGATGCCGGCCATGAAGCGGTGCACGTTGTCGAGTCGCGCGGTGGTGGTCGGTTGGCCGAGAACCATCTGCAGCGTGCCGCCAAGCAACGCGATGGCCGAGAGCAGAAACAGGCAAACCTGAACGACGCGCTGGCTCACCAGCATCGAAGCGCTCTCCATTGATGCCTTCTTTCGGCTTGGCGGCGACTGCGTTGCGAGTGAGGTTTGCCGGCCTAAAGCATGCTTGGCAGCACGCGGTCAGGCGGCTTGTGCCCATCGAGGAAAGTGCGGATGTTGATAATGACCTTCTCGCCCATTTCAACGCGGCCCTCGATGGTGGCCGAGCCCATGTGCGGCAGCAGCACCACCTTGCCGGCCTTGGCCAGCCGGATCAGCCGTGGATTGACCGCCGGTTCGTGCTCGAACACGTCGAGCCCGGCGCCCGCGATCTCGCCAGCTTCGATGAGACGGGTGAGCGTGTCTTCGTCGATCACCGTGCCGCGCGCGGTGTTGACGATGTAGGCGTCCTTGCGGATCAGCTTCAGCCGCCGCGCCGACAGCAGATGGAACGTGGCCGGCGTATGCGGGCAGTTGACCGAGATGATGTCCATCCGCGCCAGCATCTGGTCGAGCGAATCCCAATAGGTCGCGCCGAGTTCGTCGGCGATGCGCGGCGCCACCGGCTTGCGGTTGTGATAGTGGATCTGCAGCCCGAAGGCGCGGGCGCGCCGGGCGATGGCCTGGCCGATGCGACCCATGCCGATGATGCCGAGCCGCTTGCCGCCGATGCGGTGGCCGAGCATCCAGGTCGGCGACCAGCCGGGCCAGTCCTTGCCGTCGGGCAGGATGTTGGCGCCCTCGATCAGGCGGCGCGGCACCGCGAGGATCAGCGCCATCGTCATGTCGGCGGTGTCTTCGGTCAGCACCTTCGGCGTGTTGGTCACGGTGATGCCGCGGGCGTTGGCGGCGGCGACATCGATGTTGTCGACGCCGTTGCCGAAATTGGCGATCAGCCGCAGCTTGCAGTCGGGCTGGTTGACGATGTCGGCGGTGATTTCGTCGGTCACCGTCGGCACCAGCACCTCGGCGCTGCGCGCGGCCTCGGCGATCTGCTCCGGCGTCATCGCCTGATCGTCGAGATTGAGGCGCGCGTCGAACAACTCGCGCATGCGAGTCTCGATCGAGTCCGGCAGTTTCCGGGTGACGACGACCAGAGGTTTTTTCTTAACCGACATGTCTTGTTCTCGCGAAACGTGGCAGCCGAAACGATGCTGCAGCCATTGTCACCATCGCATCGATGCCGGCAACGGTCCGGAACATCGGCCCGCATGCAACATGGGAATGCGAAGTTGAGGTTTGGGACACCTGCGTTCAATCCTCATTAACCGGGGTGATCGAAACTGCGGCTGCCGCACCGATCTCGACGACTCGTGAATCCTCAGGATTGATGGGTTCCTCAGGGTTTCCCCACAGCTGCCTGAAACCGTTCAGGTCGCTGTTGGAGGGCCGACGTTTGGTCCTCTCTAGCAGAAGGCCGGGCCAAGACAAGAACCCAGGCCGATGTTCGCCACGAGATCCCGAGCCGGTGCAGGCGGCGTGCAAGACCTGATGGTGCGCGTCTTGCAAAGCGAAGCGAATTTGGTGCAGTGCGTGGCAGGGGGCTGGTCGATGGCGTTCAAGGAATTTCTCGGCGCAATGATGGTCGCGGGCGCGATGGTTTGCGTGCCGCTCAGCGCGAGCTTTTCCGCGAATGCGACAGGGCCGACCGGTGCCGTCAGCGGGCTCCCGATCCCGCGCTACGTCAGTCTCAAGTCGGACCACGTCAATGTGCGCGTCGGCCCGACCAAGGATAATGATGTGAGCTGGATCTATACGCGCGCCGGGCTGCCGGTCGAGGTGACCGCCGAATACGAGAACTGGCGGCGTGTCCGCGATTCGGAAGGCGCCGAAGGCTGGGTCTACCATTCGCTGCTGTCGGGCCGCCGCACCGCGGTGGTGACGATGAAATCCAAGGATGAACTGGCGTCGCTCTACGATCGCGCCGACCCGAGCAGCGCCGTGGCGGCGCGCCTGCAGCCCGGTGTCGTGGCGCAGGTGAAGCGCTGCAATGCCGGTTGGTGTCACATCAGCGGTGAAGGCTTCGACGGCTGGATCGAGCAGCAGCGGCTTTGGGGCGTCTACGCCGACGAGAAGGTCAACTGACCTTTGACCCTCTCCTTAGTGGGAGAGGGCAGCGAAGCAAAACAAAGAGACTCTGCTCAGCGCTTCTTGCGCAGCCGCACGACCATATCGACGCGGCTGACCTCGTAACCCTCCGGCACTTCCGGCATCTTCTGCAGCATCAGATGCGGGTCGTGGATATCGACCAACTCGTGGCTGTTCTCGAGATAGAAGTGGTGGTGCGCGGTGACGTTGGTGTCGAAATAGGTCTTGGTGCCGTCGACGCTGACCTGGCGCAGCAGACCGGCATCGGTCAACTGGTTCAAGGTGTTGTAGACGGTGGCGAGCGAAACCGGCACCTTGGCGTTGGTGGCTTCCTCGTAAAGCATTTCCGCGGTGAGATGCCGTGCGCCCTTGCCGAACAGCAGCCAGCCCAAGGCCATACGCTGCCGTGTCGGACGCAGCCCGACGGATTGCAGCATCTCGTTGACGTCGTGCCAGGGGCACCCCGTCAGCGCAGCTTGACGTCCATGGCCACCAATCGGCAGATCGCTGTCGTCGTCCCTCAGAACCTTCAGGCTATTCTCGATTTCCACGTCCGGCACCCAATCGCCCTTCAACGCATAAACATGCCGCAATAATACAAGTAACTTGCAGTTAGATGCAAGTTTTTCGCAACTGGCTGGCGGTATCCGAGGATACGGCGAATCGCCGGCCAATGCAGGGCCAAGCTTTGCCAGTTGCGAAGCGCGTGATAGAGAACGCGCGCGGTCCCGGCGGGAGGATTTTCGTCGTAACGGCCGGTTTTCTCGCTGAAAACAGGCGCTTGGGGCTTGTGTGGACCTGCGTGACAGGTTTTGCTTTAACCATGAGCGGTGAATCGCTGATGATCTGGAACCCGGCTGTTCCACGGTCAGTTTGGAAGGCTTCCAGAAAGGCAATGCGGTATGCAGGATAGGCGCGGCAGTTATGAATACGAGGATTTGCTGGCGTGCGGCCGCGGCGAAATGTTCGGCCCGGGCAACGCGCAGCTGCCGCTCCCCCCGATGCTGATGTTCGACCGGATCACCGAGATCACCGAGACCGGCGGCGAATTCGGCAAGGGGCTGATCCGCGCCGAACTCGACGTCAAACCGGACCTTTGGTTCTTCAGCTGTCACTTCAAGGGCGATCCGGTGATGCCCGGCTGCCTCGGCCTCGATGCGTTCTGGCAGATGGTCGGATTTTTCCTCGGCTGGTCCGGCGGCATCGGCCCCGGCCGTGCGCTCGGCCTCGGCGAACTTAAATTTTCCGGCCAGGTGCTGCCGAATATCAAGAAGGTCGTGTACACCGTCGACATCAAGCGCGTGATGCGCTCAAAATTGTGGCTGGGAATTGCCGACGGGTCGCTTTCTGCCGATGGCGAGATTATCTATCGCGCCAAGGATCTGAAGGTCGGCCTGTTCAAGCAGGACGCGCCGGCGGCGGCGTAAGCCACAATTGCTCGGGCCGGCACGGCGGGACTATGGTTTCCCGGCGGCCTTCAAACACAACGCGAGGATAGGACGAGGCGATCATGAGGCGGGTTGTCGTCAGCGGGATGGGCATTGTTTCATCCATCGGAAACAACACCCAGGAAGTGCTTGCGAGCCTTTTTGAGGCCAAATCCGGAATCACGCGCGCGGAGAAATACGCCGAGCTCGGTTTCCGCTCGCAGGTGCAGGGTGCTCCGACGCTCAATCCAGCGGAGGTGATCGATCGCCGCGCGATGCGCTTCCTCGCCGAAGGCGCGGCGTGGAATCACGTCGCCATGGAGCAGGCCATTCGCGACTCCGGCTTGGAGCCGTCGGACGTCTCCAATGAGCGCACCGGCATCATCATGGGCTCGGGCGGTCCTTCGGCGCGCACCATTGTCGAAGCCGCCGACATCACACGTACCAAGGGACCGAAACGCGTCGGTCCGTTCGCGGTGCCCAAGGCGATGTCGTCGACCGCATCGGCGACGCTCGCCACCTGGTTCAAGATCAAGGGCGTCAACTATTCGATCTCGTCGGCCTGCGCGACCAGCAACCATTGCATCGGCAACGCCTACGAAACGATCCAGTGGGGCAAGCAGGACATTGTCTTCGCCGGCGGTTGCGAAGAACTCGACTGGTCGCTGTCGGTGCTGTTCGATGCCATGGGCGCCATGTCGTCGAAATACAACGACACCCCGGCCACCGCTTCGCGCGCTTACGACGTCAACCGCGACGGCTTCGTCATCGCCGGCGGCGCGGGCGTGCTGGTGCTGGAAGAACTCGAACACGCCAAGGCGCGCGGCGCGCGCATCTACGGCGAGATCATCGGCTACGGTGCGACCTCGGATGGCTACGACATGGTTGCGCCCTCGGGTGAAGGTGCCGAGCGCTGCATGCGCATGGCGATGGCCAACGTCAAATCCAAGGTCGACTACATCAACCCGCACGCCACCTCGACGCCGGCCGGCGATCCGCCGGAAATCCAGGCGATTCGCAACGTGTTCGGCAACGAGGACAAGTGCCCGCCGATCTCCGCCACCAAGTCGCTGACCGGCCATTCGCTCGGCGCCACCGGTGTGCAGGAGGCGATCTATTCGCTGCTGATGATGAACAACGGCTTCATCTGCGAGAGCGCCAACATCCAGGAACTCGACCCGGTGTTCGCCGACATGCCGATCGTGCGCAAGCGCATCGACAATGCCAAGGTCGGCACTGTGCTGTCGAATTCGTTCGGCTTCGGGGGCACCAATGCAACGTTGGTGTTCAAGCGGCTGGATGCTTGAGATTGCGCGCGCCGATCTAATGATCGGGGCTCAAAAAATTTTCTCGTCATGGCCGGATTTGTTCCGGCCATCCACGACTTCAATAATCCAACCCACGTTCGACAGACGTGGATGCCCGGCACAAGGCCGGGCATGACGGAGCACTCCATGACGCAACTGATGCAAGGCAAGCGCGGTCTTATCATGGGCGTCGCCAACGATCACTCGATCGCCTGGGGCATTGCAAGGACGCTGTCCGCGCATGGCGCCGAACTGGCTTTTACCTATCAGGGCGAAGCGCTCGGCAAGCGAGTCAAGCCGCTGGCGGAATCGCTGAACGCCGAACTGATCCTGCCCTGCGACGTCGAGGATATCGCCAGCGTCGACGCCACCTTCGCCGCGCTGAAAGAGAAATGGGGTAAGCTGGATTTCATCGTGCATGCCATCGGCTTCTCCGACAAGAATGAGCTGAAGGGGCGCTATGCCGACACCACGCGCGCCAACTTCTCGCGCACCATGGTGATCTCGTGTTTCTCGTTTACCGAAGTCGCCAAGCGCGCCGCCGAGCTGATGCCGAACGGCGGCTCGATGATCACGCTGACGTTTGGCGGTTCGACGCGGGTGATGCCGAACTACAACGTGATGGGCGTAGCGAAGGCGGCGCTGGAAGCCTCGGTGCGTTATCTCGCTGCCGATTTCGGCCGCAGCGGCATTCGCGTCAACGCGGTTTCGGCGGGGCCGGTACGCACGCTGGCGGGATCCGGCATCGGTGATGCGCGCGCGATGTTTGCGTTCCAGCAGAAGCATTCGCCGCTCGGGCGCGGTGTCACGCTCGATGAACTCGGCGGCACCGCGCTGTATCTGTTGTCGGATTTGTCCGGCGGCGTGACCGGCGAAATTCACTTCGTCGATTCCGGTTATAACATCATCTCGATGCCGCACCCGGACGAGCTTCGGAACAGCAACGAGGGATAACGCCTCCTGTGAAGGAAGTGCCGTCATCCTGAGGTGCGAGGCGTTCTTGACGCCGAGCCTCGAAGGACGACGGCCAGCATCCTTCGAGGCGCGCAAGAGCGCGCACCTCAGATGAATCAGGCGAATGACGAGCCTGCAATCACCCCGCCGCAATCGTTTCGGCGCGCTGGAACGCCGGGCGCGCGACGCAGCGCGCGATGTAGCGATCGAATGACGGCCGCGTCGGCACCATCTTGAACTGACGGATCGCAAAGTTGAGCCCGGAGCCGATGACGATGTCGGCGGCGGAAAAGCTGTCGCCGAGCAGCCACGGCCCGCGCTCCAGCGCTGCATCCAGCACGTCGAATACTTGCGTCGCGCTGCCCCACGCCGCGGTGCTGGTCGGCACGTCGAGCTTGGTAAAGATTTGGATCAGCGCCGGCTCGATGCAGCTCGGCCCGAAAAACAGCCATTGCAGATATTTGCCGCGGCGTGGATCGCCGAGCGGCGGCGCCAGGTTGGCTTGCGGATAGCGTTCGGCGACATAGGCACAGATCGCCGCCGACTCAGCGATCGTGACGTCGCCGTCAGCCAGCGCCGGTACTTTGCCCATCGGGTTGATGGCGCGATACTCCGGCGTCTTCTGCGCGCCGGCGGAGATGTCGGTCAGCACCCGTTCATAAGGCTGCCCGGCTTCTTCGAGCAACCAAAGCGTGGTGAACGAACGTGAGCGCGGCGACCAATACAGTTTCATCATTCGGGTTTATCCCTTCTTTCGTCACTGAGAGGATCACGATTCTTCTCGTTCATGATTTGACAGGCCATTTTGAGGCGCCGTGTCCTCACGCGATCCGGCAATAAGCAAATCAAAAGCCCCCGCGATGGTTCGCGGGGGCTTTGTCTCGATGCATCAGCGCGGTGCGAAGCGGTCACCGCGACGATGCGACGGGCTTAACCATGCAGGTCGAAGCGGTCCGCGTCCATCACCTTGGTCCAGGCCGCAACGAAGTCCTTGACGAACTTCTCCTTCGAGTCACCACATGCATAGACCTCGGCGAAAGCGCGAAGCTGCGAGTGCGACCCGAAGATCAGGTCGACGCGGGTGGCGGTCCATTTCGGCGCCTTGGTCTTGCGATCACGGCCCTCATAGAGGTTGTCGCCGGTCGGCTGCCACTCGGTGTCCATGGTCAGCAGGTTGACGAAGAAGTCGTTGGTCAACTTGCCGACCTGCTGGGTGAAGACGCCATGCTTGGAATCGCCGGCATTGGCGCCGAGCACGCGCAGGCCGCCGATCAGCACCGTCATCTCCGGCGCCGTCAGGTTCAGAAGCTGCGCACGGTCCACCATCGACTCTTCCGGTCCCATGAACTGGTGGCGGTTGCCGACGTAGTTGCGGAAGGCATCGGCTCGCGGTTCGAGCGGCGCGAACGATTCCACGTCGGTCTGCTCCTGCGAGGCGTCCATGCGGCCCGGCGTGAACGGCACCTTGACGTCGACGCCGCCATCCTTCGCTGCCTTCTCAACCGCGGCAGCGCCGGCCAGCACGATCAGGTCGGCGAGCGAGATCTTCTTGCCGCCGCTGGCCGCTCCGTTGAAGTCCTTCTGGATGGCTTCCAGCTTGGCGAGCACGGTGGCGAGTTGCTTCGGCTGGTTGACCTCCCAGTCCTTCTGCGGCGCCAGGCGAATGCGCGCGCCGTTGGCGCCGCCGCGCTTGTCCGAGCCGCGGAACGTCGAGGCCGAGGCCCACGCGGTCGAGATCAGTTGCTGAACTGTCAGACCGGACGCGAGAATCTTCGCCTTCAGGTCGGCAATATCCTTGTCGTCGACCAGCTTGTGATCGACCGCCGGAATCGGATCCTGCCAGATCAGCACTTCGCTCGGCACCCACGGGCCGAGATAGCGCTCGCGCGGTCCCATGTCGCGATGAGTCAGCTTGAACCACGCGCGCGCGAACGCATCCGCGAACTGGTCCGGATTGTCGTGGAAGCGCTTCGAGATTTTCGCGTAGGCCGGATCGAACCGCAGCGACAAGTCCGTGGTGAGCATGGTCGGCACATGCATCTTCGACTTGTCGTGGGCGTCGGGCGTGATTGCAGGCGCGTTCTTCGCGCGCCACTGGTTGGCGCCGGCGGGACTCTTTTCCAACTCCCACTCGAACTTGAACAGCGTCTCGAAGAAGTTGTTGTCCCACGTGGTCGGCGTCTGGGTCCAGGTGACTTCAAGGCCGCTGCCGATGGCGTCGCCGCCCTTGCCGGTGCCGTACTTGCTCTTCCAGCCGAGTCCCTGATCCTCGATCGCTGCGGCATCGGGGGCCGGGCCGACCAGCGCCGCGTCGCCGGCGCCGTGGGTCTTGCCGAAAGTGTGACCGCCAGCGATCAACGCCACGGTTTCCTCGTCGTTCATCGCCATGCGGAAGAACGTTTCGCGGATATCCTTGGCCGCCGCGATCGGATCCGGCTTGCCGTTCGGCCCTTCCGGGTTGACGTAGATCAGGCCCATCTGCACCGCAGCCAGCGGCTCGGCAAGCTCGCGCTCGCCGCTGTAGCGTTCGTCGCCGAGCCACGTTCCTTCCGGACCCCAGAACAGTTCCTGCGGCTCCCATTCGTCGGCGCGGCCGCCGGCGAAGCCGAACGTCTTGAAGCCCATCGATTCGAGCGCGGCGTTGCCGGCGAGCACATACAGGTCGGCCCAGGAAATCTTGCGGCCGTATTTCTGCTTGATCGGCCACAACAGGCGTCGCGCGCGGTCGAGCAGCACGTTGTCCGGCCACGAATTCAAAGGCGCGAAACGCTGCTGGCCGCCGCCTGCGCCGCCGCGACCGTCGGTGATGCGATAGGTGCCGGCGCTGTGCCATGCCATGCGCACCATGAGGCCACCGTAATGCCCGAAGTCGGCCGGCCACCAATCCTGCGAGTCGGTCATCAGCGCCTTCAGGTCGGTCATGATGGCGTCGAGATCGAGCGTCTTGAACTCAGCGGCGTAGTCGAACGCCTTGCCCATCGGATCGGACAGGTCGGAGTTGCGGTGGAGGACCTGGAGATCGAGCAGATTCGGCCACCAGTCGCGGTTGCTGCGGCCGTGCGCGCCTCCGGTGAATGGGCACTTGCCGGCGCCCTTGTCGTCAGTCTTTGCGTCCATGGTTATCTCCGATGTTGTGCTGCTGTTGTGTCGAGCTGCCCGGCGATGCCTGTGGTGCCGTCCGCTAGCGCGGACTTCGATAACGTCAGCGCAAGGCTGACGCCGCCTGTGAAGGCACACCGAACCTGGTGCTTGATCGAGGATGGTCAGCCACGGCTGTCTTCCTTGCGGCAGCTTCGTATTCGACTTTGGAATATATCCAGCATCAGGTCCAGTCTATTTGTGTTGATCTCGCGATAAGCTAATCTGATCGACATGATTACGCTCAAACAGTTGCGTTATCTCGCCGCACTGGCGCGCCACAACCATTTCGGGCGCGCAGCGGAAGCCTGCGCGGTCACTCAGCCTGCGCTGTCGATGCAGATTCGCGATCTTGAAAGGTTTCTCGGCGTGATCCTGGTGGAGCGCCGGCCCGGCGAAGTTGCGTTGACGGACATCGGCCGCGAGATTGCGCGGCGCGGCGAGCAGGTTTTGGCAGCGTCCATCGACCTCGTGGATTCTGCGCGGCATCGCACGAGGCTTCTGACAGGACGACTGATGCTTGGCATCATTCCGTCGCTGGCGCCTTACGTGTTGCCTCGTATCCTGCCGGGGCTCCAATCGCAGTTTCCGGATCTGCGCCTGGAACTGCGCGAAACGCAGACGCGGCTACTGGTCGAAGAGATCAGAAACGGCGCGCTGGATGCGGCGATGCTGGCGATGCCGCTTGGCGAGCCGGACATCGACACCATCCCTTTGTTCGACGATCTGTTCCTGCTCGCGGTGCCGGCGAACGATCCCCGCAACCGCAATGGCCGTGTCGCGGCGCGCGACATCGACCAGTCGCGCCTGATCCTGCTCGAGGACGGTCACTGCCTGCGAGACCAGGCGCTCGCATTCTGTTCGACAATTCCGCGCGGACGATCGGCAGGCCCGGCGAGCATGGCCTTCGGTGCGTCGAGTCTTTCGACGGTGATGCAGATGGTTGCGGGCGGCTATGGCGAAACGTTGATTCCCGAGATTGCTGCCGAGGTCGAGTCGCGTGACGACCGGGTCAGGTTTCTGCGGTTGGACGATCCGCAGCCCGGCCGCAGCATCGGACTGGCGTTCCGCAAGACGTCGCCCCGCAGGGCGGATTTCGCGGCGCTTGGCAACGTCGTGAAGGAATGCGTGGACAAGAAAGCGGATGCGGCGGCAACAGCCCGGCATCCTGATCTTGTCGCGAACGCGAAGAGCGACGCGAAGCGCGGCTCCTGATTTCCCGCGAAGTGGCGTCCAGCAAACAAAAGGCGGCCCAATGGACCGCCTTTCGCTGTTCGTCGTCACGCGTCCGCGGCGATTATTCGCCGGCGGCCTCGCGGGCCGGAGCCTCGGCCTTCTGCTTGGCCTCGAGGTCTTCGCCGGTCTCCTGATCGACCACCTTCATCGACAACCGGGTCTTGCCGCGATCGTCGAAGCCGAGCAGCTTGACCTTGACCTTGTCGCCTTCCTTGACGACGTCGGAGGTCTTCTGCACGCGGTTGGCAGCAAGCTGCGAAATGTGGACCAGGCCGTCCTTGGCGCCGAAGAAGTTCACGAAGGCGCCGAACTCCATCACCTTGACCACGGTGCCGTCGTAGATCTGGCCGATCTCCGGATCGGAGGCGATCGACTTGATCCACTTGATCGCGGCCTTCATCGCCTCGCCATCGTTCGACGCCACCTTCACGGTGCCGTCGTCCTCGATGTTGACCTTGGCGCCGGTCTTCTCGACGATCTCGCGGATTACCTTTCCGCCGGTGCCGATCACTTCGCGAATCTTGTCGGTGGCGATCTTGAAGGTCTCGATGCGCGGTGCGTATTCGCCGAGTTCGGCGCGCGCCGCGGTCAGTGCCTTCGACATCTCGCCCAGGATGTGGATACGGCCATCCTTGGCCTGGCCCAGCGCCACCTTCATGATCTCTTCGGTGATGCCGGCGATCTTGATGTCCATCTGCAGCGAGGTGATGCCCGCTTCGGTGCCGGCCACCTTGAAGTCCATGTCGCCGAGATGATCCTCGTCGCCGAGAATGTCGGAGAGCACCGCGAAGCGGCTGCCTTCGAGGATCAGGCCCATGGCAATGCCTGCCGTCGGCCGCTTCAGCGGCACACCGGCATCCATCAGCGCCAGCGACGCGCCGCACACCGACGCCATCGACGACGAACCGTTCGACTCGGTGATCTCCGAGACGACGCGGATGGTGTAGGGGAACTCGTGATGCGGCGGCAGCACCGGATGGATCGCGCGCCACGCCAGCTTGCCGTGGCCGATCTCGCGGCGCTTGGTGCCGCCGAGGCGTCCGGTCTCACCGACCGAGTAGGGAGGGAAGTTGTAGTGCAGTAGGAACGTCTCTTTGTACGTTCCCGAAAGCGAGTCGATGTACTGCTCGTCTTCGCCGGTGCCGAGCGTGGTGACGACCATCGCCTGGGTTTCACCGCGGGTGAATAGCGCTGAACCGTGGGCGCGCGGCAGCACGCCGGCTTCGGCGGTGATGCTGCGAACGGTCTTGGAATCGCGACCATCGATGCGCTTGCCGGTATCGAGGATGTTCCAGCGCACGATCTTGGCTTCGAGGTGCTTGAACACGCCGGCGATGCGCAGCTTGTCGTATTGCGGCTCCTGACCTTCCGGGAAGAAGTGCGCCATCGCCTTGGCCTTGACGACGCCGACCGCAGCGTAGCGATCCTGCTTCACCGGAATGGCGTAGGCCGCGCGCAGATCCTGCTCGATCAGGCCGAGCATTTCCTTCTCGATGGCGCTGTCATCGACGACGGCGACTTCGCGCGGCTCCTTGGCGGCCTTCTCGGCGAGCTGGATGATCGCATCGATCACCGGCTGGAAGTGGCGATGACCGAACATCACCGCGCCGAGCATGATCTCCTCGGACAGTTCCTTGGCTTCCGACTCGACCATCAGCACCGCGTCCGAGGTGCCGGCGACCACCAGCTCGAGCTGGGTTTCGGCCATCTCGTCGAGCACCGGGTTGAGCACGTACTCGTCGTTGATGAAGCCGACGCGGGCGGCGCCGATCGGGCCCTTGAACGGCGCGCCGGACAGCGTCAGCGCGGCGGAGGCCGCAACCATCGCCAGCACGTCGGGATCGTTTTCCATGTCGTGCGACAGCACGGTCACGATCACCTGCGTCTCGTTGCGCCAGCCGTCGGCGAACAGCGGACGGATCGGGCGATCGATCAGGCGGGAAACCAGCGTTTCCTTTTCGGTCGGACGGCCTTCGCGCTTGAAGTAGCCGCCGGGGATACGGCCCGCGGCGTAGGTCTTTTCCTGGTAGTCGACAGTCAGCGGCAGGAAGTCGACGCCTTCGCGCGGCGTCTTGGCGGCGACGACGGTGGCGAGCACGACGCTTTCGCCGTAGGTGGCCATCACGGCACCGTCGGCCTGACGGGCGATCTTGCCGGTTTCCAGCTTGAGCGGACGCCCACCCCAGTCGATCTCGACTGTATGCTTATTGAACATGGTCATTTTCTTTCATGAGTTCACGAAAGGCGTGCCGACCCCATATACAAAAGCCATGCGCAAGACGGCGGGAGGCTGTTCGACGTGACGTCCGCATCAAGCGGCGCGTACGCGAAAGCAGCGTCCTGCGATCCTGCCATGGCTTTGGTATTTTGGATGGCTGGCATCCTTCCGATGGTGCGGGCCATTGCTTTTGGCCTTGCGGCCCGCGCGACGGGCCCCTTGCCCGTCATCGTCCAGCCGCCGGATTGCTGCTGAACGCAATGGGCGGATACCAGTCAGGAATCCGCTCCATCAGATGAACGTAACCCGATCCGCAGAAACTTTAATTCTGCTCGACCGGGCGACGTCGACAAGCGCGCGCAAACGTTACGCGCGCGAACGCCGCTTAGCGGCGGATGTTGTGCTTCTCGAGCAGCGCCTTGTAACGCGCCTCGTCCTTCTTCTTGACGTAGTCGAGCAGCGAGCGTCGGGTGGACACGAGCTTCAGCAGACCACGGCGCGAATGGTTGTCCTTGACGTGGGTCTTGAAGTGCTCGGTGAGGTTGTTGATGCGTTCCGACAGGATCGCGACCTGAACCTCTGGCGAACCGGTGTCACCGGCTTTCTTGGCATTCGTCTTGATGACTTCCGCTTTGCGTTCGGCGGTAATCGACATCGTCACACTCTTTCATTGTCTTTGCGATCGGGACTGGCAGTTAGCCCCGTCAGGTTGAACACACGCTTGGGGATGAGTTCGCCATGTCCAAGTTCGGCAAGCGCGAGAAGCCGGCCTGCTACCGTGACATAAACTGTGCCGCTACAAGTGGGCGCATCCCGTCCGCGCAACAAAACGGCCTGACCCCGATGGAGCCTTGCCGCATCAGCCCGTGTGACGGCCAGTGCCGGGATGTCGTCCAGCGCGGTCTCAACGGGCAAAAGCGCGTCCGCGAGGCTCGCCTCGCCGGACGCGGCTCTATCGCACAAAGCCTGCAATTCTTCCAGCGGAATCATGTCCGCCTCGTCGAACGGGCCGACCAGCGTCCGCCGCAACGCGCTGATATGGCCGTAACAGCCGAGCAGCCGGCCCATGTCGCGCGCCAGCGCCCGCACATAAGTGCCCTTGCCGCATTCGGCCTCGAACACCGAGTTGTCCTTATCTGATTGATCGGTAAGGGTTAATTGATGAATCTCGACCTCGCGGGGTTGCAGCGCCACGACTTCCCCGTCGCGCGCCAGGTCGTAGGCGCGTTCGCCCTGCACCTTGATCGCGGAATATTGCGGGGGAATCTGGGAGATAACACCGGTGAATTGCGGCAGCAGCGCCCGGATCTCCTCCGGATCGGGGCGGCGGTCGCTGGTCTGGGTGACGCGGCCCTCGGTGTCGTCGGTGTCGCGTTCCTCGCCCCAACTCACGGTGAAGCGGTAGCGCTTGCGGCCGTCCATGACGAACGGCACCGTCTTGGTGGCTTCGCCGAGCGCGATCGGCAGGCCGCCCGAGGCCAGCGGATCGAGGGTCCCGGCGTGGCCGGCGCGCTTGGCGTTGAACAACCGCTTCACCACGGCGACGGCCTGCGTCGAGGTCATGCCGATCGGTTTGTCGAGAACGACCCAGCCATGAACGTCGCGCCGATCGCGGCGCGGTTGACCGTTGCGCCCCTGCTTGTTGCCGCGCGGGTCGTTGGTCGCGCGCATGCGCTCCAGCGACGGCGTGCCGGAATTATTTTCCGCAGGCGACGAATCGTCAGCAATTTTGGTGGCGATGGCGTTGTCTGGTGTCGTCACAATCATTCACTTTCGTCCGAATCCGGCTTGAGGTCGCGTTGCACCGCAGGTGTTCGCAATAATTTCTCGATCCGTTCCGCTTCATCGAATCGTTCGTCGACGCGGAAGCGAATATCAGGTGCAAATTTTAGGTTAACTCGCCGCGCGATCTCGCCGCGCAGAAACTTCTTGTTGTGATCGAGCGCCGCGATCACCGTATCGGTGTCGTGGCCGCCGAGCGGCATGACATAGATCGTCGCCAGCTTGAGGTCGGGCGACATGCGCACTTCCGGCACGGTGATGAGATGCGCTTCGAGCACCGGATCATGCACGCCGCCATGCGCGAGAATTTGGGCAACGGCGTGCCGCACGGTTTCGCCGACGCGCAACTGACGTTGCGAACCGCCGGGATGTTTTGCTGGCTGATGATGGCGCGGCATGGTCGTCCTTCGAAAACACCCGTCATGGCCGGGCTTGTCCCGGCCATCCACGTCTTCTTCCTGTAGAAATTTCTCAGAACGTGGATGCCCGGCACAAAGCCGGGCATGACGTTCTATTCGAGTTGGTCCGACGCTCTTGTGAGATTTGGACTCACAGCGAACGCTGGATCGTCTCCACGCGATAGCACTCGATGACGTCACCGACGCGCATGTCGTGATAGCTCTCGAAGGCCATGCCGCACTCTTGTCCGGACTGGACTTCCTTCACTTCGTCCTTGAAACGCTTCAGGGTCGACAGCTTGCCTTCATGCACGACGACGTTGTCGCGGATCAGGCGAACGTTGGCACCGCGCTCGACGTTGCCGTCGGTGACGCGGCAGCCGGCCACCTTGCCGACCTTGGAGATGTTGAACACCTCGAGGATTTCGGCGTTGCCGAGCATGGTTTCGCGCAGCGTCGGCGCCAGCAGGCCGCTCATTGCCTTCTTCACGTCGTCGACGAGGTCGTAGATGATGTTGTAGTAGCGGATCTCGATGCCGTTGCGCTTCGCCGCTGCCGCCGCTTCCTTGTTGGCGCGCACCGAGAAGCCGATGATCGCGGCGTTGAAGCCTTCGGCCAGCGTCACGTCGGACTCGCTGATGCCGCCGACACCGGCATGCAGGATGCGCGCGGCGACTTCGTCGGTGCCGAGCTTTTCCAGCGAGCCGAGGATGGCTTCCAGCGAACCTTGCACGTCGGCCTTGATGACCAGCGGGAATTCCTTGCGGCCCGAGGTCTTGAGCTGCGACATCATCTGCTCGAGCGAGCCGCGCATACCGGAAATGCTGGCGGCGGCATTCTCGCGCTTCTGATGCGCGCGGTAGCTCGTCACCTGGCGGGCGCGGGCTTCGTTCTCGACCACCGCGAGACGATCGCCGGCTTCCGGCGGACCATTGAAGCCGAGTACTTCGACTGGCACCGAAGGACCGGCCTCGCTAAGGGTCTCGCCCTGATCGGAAATCAGCGCACGCACGCGGCCCATCTCGGCGCCGGCGACGATGATGTCGCCGACCCGCAGCGTGCCACGCTGCACCAGCACGGTCGCCACCGGGCCGCGGCCGCGATCGAGCTTGGCTTCGATCACGGTGCCTTCGGCCGGCCGCTGCGCGTTGGTCTTGAGATCGAGCAGTTCGGCCTGCAGCGAGATCATCTCGAGCAGCTTGTCGAGATTGGTCTTGTTCTTGGCCGACACTTCGACGTCGACGACGTCGCCGCCGAACGATTCGACCTGGACTTCGTGCTGCAGCAGTTCGGTGCGCACGCGCTCCGGCTTGGCTTCCGGCTTGTCGATCTTGTTGATCGCCACGATCATCGGCACCTTGGCCGCCTTGGCGTGGTTGATGGCCTCGATGGTCTGCGGCATGACGCCGTCATCGGCCGCCACCACCAGGATGACGATGTCGGTGACCTTGGCGCCGCGCGCGCGCATCGCGGTGAACGCGGCGTGGCCGGGCGTGTCGATGAAGGTGATCTTCTGCCCGCCGGGTGCTGTGACCTGATAGGCGCCGATGTGCTGGGTGATGCCGCCGGCTTCGCCGCTCACCACGTTGGCGTGGCGCAGCGCGTCGAGCAGCGAGGTCTTGCCGTGGTCGACGTGGCCCATCACGGTAACCACCGGCGAACGCGGTTCGGTGTCGGTCGAATCGTCGACGACATCGAATAGGCCTTCCTCGACGTCGGACGCGGCGACGCGCTTGACGGTGTGGCCCATTTCCTCGGCGATCAGTTGCGCGGTGTCGGCGTCGATCACGTCCGTGATCTTGTGCATCGCGCCCTGCTTCATCAGCAGTCGGATCACGTCGACGGCGCGCTCGGCCATGCGGTTGGCGAGTTCCTGAATGGTGATGGCTTCCGGAATCGTGACTTCGCGGGCCAGCTTTTCCTTCGGCTCGTTGCTCGCATGTCCCTTCAGGCGCTGGGTACGGCGGCGGAACGAGGCAATCGAACGCTCGCGGACGTCATCGGCATCGAGCGCGGTGACGACGGTGAGGCGGCCGCGCTGCTTCTGCGGACCCGGCTTGGCGGTGGTCTTCGGCGGGACGACGGGGCGCGCGGCGCCGCCGGGGCCACGGCGCACTTGACGCGGACCTTCATCCTCGTCGCTGGCGTCGGCGGCAACGGCCGCCGGGCGCGCCGGTACGATCGGGGCGCGCGGTGTGGTCGTCGTAGCGGGGCGGCCCGGGGTTGTCGCGGCGGGCTTGGCTTCCGCCTTGGCCTCGGCCTCAAGGCTCTTCTTGGCCTGGATTTCGGCCTTGCGCTTGGCTTCCTCTTCCAGCCGATGGCGCTCTTCCTCGGCCTTGCGGCGGGCCTCGGCGGCTTCGCGCTCCTGTTGTTCGATGAATTCGCGGCTCGAGCGGCGCGCGGCTTCCGCCTCGGCGGCGCGGCGTTCCTCGTCGGCACGGATCTTGGCTTCGGCCAGCGCACTGGCGCGGGCGCTGCGTTCGTCCTCGGTCAGCGTGCGCAAGACCACGCCGGAGCCGCTGCGCGGGGCGGCCGGGCGCGACAATGGCGGCCTGGCCGGGGTCGCGGTCTTGGCGATGGGTTCCGGCGTCGGGGCGGCTTCGGTGGGGGGCGCGTCGCCGCCGATGCGGCGCTTGCCACGCTTTTCCACCACCACCTGTTTGGTGCGGCCATGGCTGAAGCTCTGGCGCACCGTGCCCTCGACCCTCGGCTTGAGCGTCAGGGTCTTGGTCGGGCTGACGCTCAGCGTCTTGTCGCCAGGATTTTTCGTATCAACCATTCAGCAGTCCCAATCTTGTTGCATGGCGCTTGTCTGCGCCGTCTTTTCGTCAGCGTCGTGTGGCCGTCGTGTCGCCCGCTTGGCCGTCGCTTGCCATCCGGTATCGGACCAGGGTCTGGCATCGCGACAGGAATGTCCCGCCCGCTGGGCCCGCGAGCACGGCAGCATGTATCACATTTGACCGCCCTAGTGCCAAATCCAATTCTGCCGAGGACAGGGCGGTGATGACCGGGATTTCCGGCGATTTCCCGGCAGTTTCGCCATTTTGCCGCGACGAGGCGGCCAACCTGGCGTCCAGCTTGCGGATTCCGTCGTCGGCACCGTCGGCGGCGTGAATCAGCGCCGCGATCGGCTGCTGCGCGATGGCGTCCTCGACCTTGGCGAAACCGGACACCACCTGCCCGGCCTTGGCGAGCATCGCCAGCGCTTCGACCGCGCCGCGAACCAGCAGCCGTTCGACTTCGTCGGCCAGTTGCGGCGAAACCCGGACCTCGCGCTTGAAGCCGCGGCCGAACAGGCTGCGTTTGACCGCCTCGGCGACGGCCGCATGCGAGGCCGAAACCCAAAGTCCGCGCCCCGGCAGCTTGCGCTTGAGGTCGGCAACGACCTCGCCGGACGGCGCGACGACGAAGCGGATCAGTTCATCGATCGGACAGACCTGCCGCGTCACCACGCACATCCGCGCGGTCCCGGACTTTGCAGTCCGTGGTCCGTCGTCGAGATCTGCCGGATCGGCGATTGCAAGCATGCGTTAACATGTCCCTAATCATTGGCGCGAGTTCTTATCGCAAAACCGGATTCCACTTTTGCGGAACACGCGCTTATGCCGGGTGATCTTCGGACGCAGCCTCTTCGGCTTCGCCGCTTTGCTTGGCGAGATCGGCCTCGGTGATCCAGCCGGCCGCAACGCGCGCCTGCATGATCAGGTGCTCGGCGTCGTCGCGCGAAATCTCGTTGGCGTCGAGGATGCCCGGATGCTTGGTCGGCTCGCTGCCTTCCTTGCGTTCGGTCCAGCCGACCAGATCGTCGGTGGCGCAGCCGGCCAGATCCTCGACCGACTTGATGTCGTTCTCGCCGAACTTCACCAGCATCTTCGAGGTCACGCCGGGCACGGTCGTCAACGCGTCGTCGACACCGAGTTCCTTGCGCTTGGCTTCCAGCTCGGCTTCGAGCTGTTCGAGATAGTCGCGCGCGCGGGTTTGCAGCTCGGTGGCGGTCTCTTCATCGAAGCCTTCGATGCCCGCCAGTTCGCGGACATCGACCAGCGCCAGTTCCTCGACCGAAGTGAAGCCTTCCGACGCCAGCAACTGACCGACGACCTCGTCGACGTTGAGGGCTTCCATGAACACCCGCGTCGAGTTTTCGAAGTCGGCCTGGCGGCGTTCGGATTCTTCCTGCTCGGTGAGGATGTCGATGTCCCAACCGGTGAGCTGCGAGGCCAGTCGCACGTTCTGGCCGCGACGGCCGATCGCCAGCGACAGCTGGTTATTGGTGTCCGGCACCACGACCTCGATGCGCTCGCGGTCTTCGTCGATGACCACTTTGGCGACTTCCGCCGGCGCCAGTGCGTTGACGACGAACGTTGCGATATCCGGCGACCACGGAATGATGTCGATCTTCTCGCCCTGCAGCTCGTTCACCACCGCCTGCACGCGCGAACCGCGCATACCGACGCAGGCGCCGACCGGATCGACCGAGGAGTCGCGCGACACCACGCCGATCTTGGCGCGCGAGCCCGGATCGCGGGCGACCGCCTTGATCTCGACGATGCCGTCGTAGATTTCCGGCACTTCCTGCGCGAACAGCTTCGCCATGAACTGCGGATGCGTGCGCGACAGGAAGATCTGGGGCCCACGGGTTTCGCGCCGCACGTCGAAGATGAAGGCGCGGACGCGGTCGCCGTTGCGGAACACTTCGCGCGGCAGCATCTCGTCGCGGCGGATGATGGCTTCGCCGCGGCCGAGATCGACGATGACGCTGCCGTATTCGACGCGCTTGACGACGCCGTTGACGATGTCGCCGATGCGATCCTTGAATTCCTGGTACTGCCGGTCGCGTTCCGCCTCGCGCACCTTCTGCACGATCACCTGCTTGGCGGATTGCGCGGCGATGCGGCCATATTCCAGCGGCGGCAGCGTGTCGGCGATGGTGTCGCCGATCTGTGCGCCGGGGTTGGCGCGCTGCGCGTCGACCAGCGAAATCTGGTTCGATGCGTTTTCGACCTGCTCGACCACCAGCATATGGCGGGCGAGTTGCAGCTGACCGGTCTTGGGATGGATCTCGGCGTGGACGTCGGTCTCGCTGCCGTAACGGGCGCGCGCCGCCTTGGCGATGGCTTCTTCCATCGCCTGGATCACGATGGTGCGGTCAATCGATTTCTCGCGTGCGACGGCATCGGCGATCTGCAGCAGTTCGAGTTTGTTGGCGCTGACAGCAGCCATGGCTCAGTCTCCTCTCGTGGGATCGATGTCGCCGCGCCGTAGTTTCTCTGCAGCGAGGCGGTGTGCCTTGGTATTCTTGGGAGGGCTCTTGCGAGCCTTCTCGGGTTTCGGCTTCGGCTTGTGGCTTTTGGCCGGGTCGCTTTTCTTCGCGTGTGGCGGCGGCGGTGGTTCGAGGCCGAGGGTCTGGCGCAGTTCGCGCTCAGCAGCCTTGCCGCGCCGCATCGATTCCGCGATCAGTTCATCGGTCAGCACCAGCCGGGCGTCGCTGATATCTTCCATCGCCAGCAGGACGACGGCATCATCGTCATTGCGTGTGTCATCACGATGTAGGCGCACACAGTCGCCTTCAACAGCCTCGAGAATGCCGCGAAACCGCTTGCGGCCCTCATGCGCCACCGCCATCTCGATCTTCGCCAGATGGCCGATATGGCGTTCGAAATCCGAACGGCGCACCAGCGGCCGGTCGATGCCGGGCGAGGAAATCTCCAGCCGGTAGGCGCGGTCGATCGGATCGGCGATGTCCAGCACCGGCGACAGAGCCTTGGAGATCGCTTCGCAATCCTCGATCAGCATGGTGCCGTCGGGCCGCTCCGCCATGATCTGCACGGTGCAGCCGGCCTCACCGGAAATCTTGATGCGCACCAGCCGGTAGCCGAGTCCTTGCAGCACCGGAACCGCCACCGCCGACACCCGCGCGGCGACGCCGGGCTCGACCACCAGGCGTGGTTCGGCCAGCAGATCGGCGGTGGAATCAGCGGTTGGGTCGGTCATGTCGAAGGTCAAAAGCTGCCTAATCTTGCGGTCGTCTCAATGGGCGCGGCCCGGTGTCTTGGCCGCCATAGCAGGCCGGATCGATGGCCCTTGCCGGACGATAGGCCGGCGACGCCGCCGGAGGTCCATTCAGGTAATAAAAAAGAGCGGGTCCCGCGGGGCCCACTCTCAATACGCCATCGTATGAGAACCTGTAAGTTGCAGCGGATATAGCCGTTTTGCGGTCGTCCGGCAAGGGCCGGAGGGATCGGGAACCGTGATTTCGCAGACTCTCGCCTGCCGCCCGTTACCAGCTAACCCTTCCTTCATGCCCGCTGACCTAGTGTTCCGGGCGAGCTGACGCGCTGCGTCTTTCCAAGGAAATGCCATGGCGGCAGCCACTTCACTGATCCCGGGATTGCAGGACATCGTCCGGCGCAGCGACCCCAAGCGCCGCGCCACGGTGATCCGCAGCCTGTCGACGCTGTTCGTTCAGGGCGCCGATCTGTTCGGCAGTCAGCATATCGAATTGTTCGACGGCATCCTGACGGGTCTGCTGCCGCAGGCCGAGCTTGCCGCGCGCATCGACATGGCGGAGCGCTTTGCGGCGCTGGCCAAGGCGCCGCCGCAACTGGTGCATGAGCTTGCGCACGAGGATCATATCGCCGTTGCCGGGCCGCTGTTGCGCGCTTCGCCGCTCCTGGGCGAAGCCGTGCTGGTCGAGCTGGCGCGCAGCAAGGGGCAGGAGCATCTGCTGGCGATTGCCGAGCGCGAGGCGGTGTCGGCGGCGGTCAGCGACGTCGTGGTGCGGCGGGGCGAGCGCGACGTCGTGCGGCGGCTGGCCGGCAATGCCGGCGCACAATTTTCGCAACAGGGTTACGCCGGATTAATCAAGCGTGCGGGCGACGACGGCATGCTGGCCATCGCGGTGGGGCAGCGGCACGACCTGTCGGCGCCGCAGTTGAATGAATTGCTGTCGAAGTCGGTCGACCTGGTGCGCCGCCGCCTGTTCGAGCAGGCCACCCCAAGCCGCAAGGCTGCGATCACGCAAGCGATGCAGGCGCTGTCGTCGGAGAGCGAGCGGCGTCCGGTGGTGCGGCGCGACTTCGCGCCGGCGCAGGCAGCGATCCTTGCATTGCATCGTGCCGATGCACTCAACGAGGGTGCGTTGCTCGGCTTCGCCAAGGCGCACAAATACGAGGAAACCATCGCCGCGCTGGCGGCCATGGCACGGATTCCGATTGCCATGACCGATGGCCTGTTCGCCGCCATCCGCGTCGATTCGATTCTGGTGCTCGGCAAGTCGCTGGATCTGGCGTGGCCAACGGTGCGGGCGCTGATCGTGCTGCGGCTCGGTCCGAACCGCTTGCCGCCGGAAGCCGACATCGAAACCGCGCGGCTGAATTTCCAGCGGCTGGTGCCGGCGACCGCGCAGCGCATGCTGGCGTTCTGGCGCACGCGCCACGATGCGGCCTCCGCTGACTAGCCGAGCCTGCGCCGCCGGGTGCTGACAAGCCATCCGCATTCGATTTATGCTGCCGCCGAAGTTGCCGAAGCAACATGTGTCGGAGGATTCGATGCTGAGCGAGACTGATGTCGCGTTGCATGCCGATCGTATTCGTCGCGATGGCTATACCGTGCTGGAGCGCGTGGTCGCGCCGCAACTGGTCGCCGATCTGAAAGCCGCCGTCGAGCGCATCGAGCGCGAGCATCATCTCGGTCCAGCCACGACCTCGTTCGAGGGCTTCAAGACGCTGCGCATCAACAATCTGCTGACCTATGACGACGTGTTCTGGGAAGTGCCGCTGCACGCCGCGGTGCTGCCGGTGGTGGAAGCCGTCCTCGACAAGGAATGTCTGCTCTCGTCGTTCTGCTCGCTGGTGCTCGGCCCCGGGCAGGAAGCGCAGCCGATCCACGAAGACACGCAATTGATTCCGCTGCCGCGTCCGCACATTCCGATCACCATCAATGCGATCTGGGCGTTGTCGGATTTCACCGCGACCAATGGCGCGACGCGGATCGTGCCGGGCAGCCACGCATACGATCACGCGCCGGAATACGGCAAACACTACGACACGCAGATGGCCACCATGCCCGCCGGCAGCGTCATGCTGTTCGACAGCGCGCTGTGGCACGGCGGCGGCGCCAACGACAGCGATGCGCGGCGTTTCGCATTCTCATGTGCCTATTGCTGGGGCTGGATGCGGCAGCAGGAAAATCTGCAACTCGGCATTCCGCAGGAGACGGCGCGGCGCTTTCCGCGCCGGCTGCAGGAACTGTGCGGCTACGGGGTCTACAAGGGACAGTTCGGTCACATCGACAATCGCGACCCGATCGAACTGCTCGGCCGCGAACGCGGCAAGCGCATGGTGTGGGAAGCAACCGATGTGAAGAAGGCGCGTCAGGCAGCGCAGTCCTGATACACCTCGACTCGAGTCGTCTGCACGATGGTTGCCGAGGCAACATTCTCGTCGCGCGGAGCGTGAGAAACCGCGTGCTTATGCGCCGCTACCCACATGCCGGAATCGCAGATAGCTGGCGCGGCGACCTTCGCGCGTCGCTTTGCGGCCATAGCGCGTCATGGTGTAGTTCGGCCACGGCTGGCGCCAGTCGTTGGCGCGCTCCGCCATCCAGACGAATTGCGGCGCGCGCAACAGATGCGCCAGCGTCCACGCCACGTAGTCGTCGATATCGCAGACAAAGCGGAATTCGCCGTCCGGCACGAGCGCGCGGGCCATCGCGGCGACAGTGGCGTCCTGCACGAAGCGCCGCTTCCAGTGCCGTCGTTTCGGCCACGGATCGGGATGGATCAGGTCGATGCGCGACAGTGACTGCGGCGGCACCCATGCCAGCAGTTCGGCAGCGTCGCCGGCCACCAAACGGATATTGGCGATGGCGTTGGCTTCGATTTGCGCCAGGATCTTGGCCATGCCGTTGACGTAGGGCTCGCAGCCGATGAAGCCGGTCTGCGGATGCGCGAGCGCCTCGGCAACGAGATGTTCGCCGCCGCCGAAGCCGATCTCCAGCCGCACGCGCGTTATCTGCGCCGGGAACAACGTGCGCAAATCCTGCGGCGCTGGACTTGCGATGTCGAGCGCCAGTTGCGGCAATAGCTGCGCGATCAGGTCGGATTGATGCGCGCGGAGCTTATGTCCCTTGCGGCGTCCGAAGAACGAACCTTGCGGACGAGATTGTTCGGTCATGGGATCTGGTGTCATGCAGTGGGGCGATGCGCATCTCGCAAGCCGAGATGCGCTCATTCTGCATACCGTCTAGCGAAGAACGCATGCCGGGAGAAGGCGGTCGTGCCGCAAAACCAGCTGCGATCAGTCGTGTTCAGCGGTTGTCGGGTTGCTCGCGCGCAGCGATCTGCTCGACCATGTCGACGATGCTGCGGCGAAGCTTGGCATCCGTGATGCGGGTAAACGCACGGGTCAGCGCCAAGCCTTCCGACGTCGCGAGAAAGTCGGAAACATAGGCTGGCGATGGCGCCTCGCTGAAGCCATCGGCATTGATGGCGCCACCAGGACCACCCTCGAACAGGAACGAGACTGGCACCTGGAGGATTTCGGAAATTTGCTGGATGCGGCTAGCGCCGACGCGGTTGGTACCTTTTTCGTACTTCTGCACTTGCTGGAAGGTCAGGCCGAGAGCTTCACCGAGCTTCTCCTGACTCATCCCCAGCATGATGCGTCGCATGCGCACACGACTGCCGACGTACTTGTCAACAGGATTGGGCGCTTTGGTCGACATCAATTTCTCCCTGGCTCGCGGTAGGCAATCGCGGGAGCGTTAAACGAGTAGCGCCTGAAGAGCGATACCCTTGCATCCCGGCAGGAGTCTCAGTCGCGATTGCGGTTAATTTCGGCCCGCTCGCGGGACCGGACTAATATACCAGTCGAACGAGCTTGCCCATCAATTATATCGGATCCGGAAATTTAAGTAACTGGAAAGTTGATACCGATCGGTCGACGACTGCGCATCCGCGCACCCCTAGTTGCGTCGTTTTGGGCGCTGGCGAATAACCAGAGTTATCGCAATCAATATAATAACGATGGTAGGAATATCGCCGACGCGTGCGTAAACGGTCGGCGGCATTGCGGCGGGAAGCCGGGAATCCAGCACGCCTTCGTCGCCGAGGCCGAGTTGCGCGACAATCCGTCCCAAGGGATCGATCACCGCTGAAATGCCGGTGTTGGCGGCGCGCACCAGCGGCAGGCCTTCCTCGATGGCGCGCAGCCGTGCCTGCTGCAGATGCTGATAGGGGCCGGTCGAAATGCCGAACCAGCCATCATTGGTCAGATTGACGATCCAGCCGGGACGATCGTCAGGCGAGACAGCGTCACCCGGGAAAATCGCCTCGTAGCAAATCAGCGGCAACATGCGCGGTGCATGCGGGACCGCAATGGTCCGCCGCCGTGTGCCGGGAATGAAGCCGCCGCGCACCTTGGTGAGCTGTTCGAAGCCGAGCCGCTCCATCAGAGTCTGGAACGGCAGATATTCGCCGAATGGCACCAGATGCAGCTTGTCGTAAACGGACAGGATGCCGCCATCGTCGCCGATCAGATAAATCGAGTTATAGGCCCGTGTAATCGGCGTTCCTGCGGGCAGGTCCGGCGCGCGCACCGCGCCGGTGATCAGCACGGTGCCCTTGGGTAGCAGATCGGCGATCTGCGCCATGGCGTCGCCCTCGCGCGTCAGGAAAAACGGAAAGGCGGATTCCGGCCAGATCAGAATCGTCGCGTCGCGCACGCCGGTCGATTGCGGCCCGGTGGCGCGATCCGACAGCGCAAGGTATTTTTGCATCACCGATGCCTTGGCGGAATAGTTGAAGCGCTCGTCCTGCTGCAGGTTCGGCTGCATGATGCGCAACTTGACTTCGGCCACGAGGGTGGTCTGGTTTTGCGACAAGCGCACAGCGCCGTAGCCGCCCATTGCGATCAGCACCAGCAGCGCAGTCGCGGGAGCAAGCCACGGCCGTCGCAGCTTGCCGTCGATCAGCACGGCGGGACTGGCGAAGATCGCCACGCTGAGAAACGTCATGCCCCACAGCCCGATCAGCGATGCCGTCTGCGCCAGCGCCAGCGGCTCGGTGAGCGCGTAGCCGAATGCATTCCACGGAAAACCGGTCAGCACGTGGCCGCGCAGCCATTCGGTGATGGTGAGCGCGACCGCCAGCGCCAGAATGCGCGTCGCGCCGCGTGGCCAAAACGCGCGCGCCAGCGCGAAGCCGAGTGCGGTGAACAGCGCGAGATAGGCCGGAAGGCCGCTGACGGCGACCGGCAGCAGCCAGCCGAATGTCGAGGCATCGACAAGGAACGCGTAGCCGATCCAGTACAGGCCGGGGACGAAATAGCCGAAGCCGAAGCACCAACCCGCCAGCGCAGCGGAAGGGACGCCGTTGAAGCGTCCGGCGCCGGCGCCGTCGATCAGCCAGACCATCACCGGAAAGGTGATGAACAACACCGGCCATGCATTGAACGGCGCCATCGCGAGCGAAGAAGTTGCCCCGGCAACCAATGCGATGGCGGCGCGCTTCCAGCCCCACGCCAGGACGATCGCGAGCGCCGCGGCGCGCAACGAGCGGCTTGCGATCATGAAGAGGTGGCTCCGTCGTTCGGCGCGGACGGCGTGCCCGCATCGCCGGGTGTTTCGGTTGCGGCATCGCGGCGGCGTTGCTCGCGCGTGCGCGCCGCGGGTCGTTCCTTGCGCATGCCGATGCGCAGCCGTTTGACGCGGCGCGGATCGGCGTCGAGCACTTCGATCTCGAAGTCGCCGGGGCCGGAGATGACCTCGCCGCGCACCGGTAGCCGGCCGACCTGCGTCACCAGATAGCCGCCGAGCGTATCGACGTCCTCGCCGGCTTCACCGACGACGAACGCGTCGCCGATCATGGCGCGGACATCGTCGAGGCTGGCGCGGGCATCGGCGATGAACGAATTGTCGGACTGCTGCACGATCGACGGCGGCTCGGTGCTGTCGTGCTCGTCGTCGATTTCGCCGACGATCTGTTCGACGATGTCCTCGATCGAGACCAGCCCGTCGGTGCCGCCATATTCGTCGACCACCAGCGCCAGATGAAGCCGCGAGGCCTGCATCTGCGCCAACAGATCGATGGCCCGCATCGAGGGCGGCACATACAGCAGATTGCGAATGATGTTGGCCTTGACGAGCGGCAGCGCCAAATCGACGCCGCGCAAGTCCAGACCGGCGGGGAACGGCTTCTTGCGCTTGGTCTTGATGGGTTCGGCGACCTTCGCCTTGGTGGTCATGAACGCCAGCAGGTCGCGGATGTGCACCATGCCGACCGGATCGTCGAGCGTCTCGTTGTAGACCACGAAGCGCGAATGCGCCGCGCTCTCGAACAGCACCATCAGTTCGCCGAGCGAAATGTCCTGCTTCACCGCGACGATGTCGGCGCGATGAATCATCACGTCGGCGATGCGCTGCTCATGCAGATTGAGCAAGTTGCGCAGCATGGTGCGCTCGATCGCCGAGAAACTGCTTTCGTCCGGCGTGCTGGTGTCGAGCACCACCTGCAGGTCGTCGCGCACCGAGCCGGGCTTCCAGCCGAACAGCGTGCGGATGGCGCGCAGCAGCCAGTTGTCGGCGCTGGGCCGCAGCACCTCGCCTTCGCGCACCGGCACCGGCAGATTGCCGGAGGAGGGCGGGGCGTGCTGTTGCGGTGCGGACGCGGTCATGTCAGCTCACTCGATCCTGATCCGCATAGGGATCGGGAATGCCAAGCTGTGCCAGGATCCGCCGCTCGAGATCTTCCATCTCGTCGGCTTCGGCGTTGGTCTCGTGATCGTAGCCGATCAGGTGCAGGAAGCCGTGCACGGCGAGATGGCTGAGGTGATGATCGAACGGCTTGCCTTCGTCATCGGCTTCGCGGCGCGTGGTCTCGAAGGCGATGGCGATGTCGCCGAGCATCCGCGGCGCGTCGCCGGGCTTCGGCGCGCCTTCCGGCTGCAAGGCGGGAAACGACAGCACATTGGTCGGCTTGTCGATCTGCCGCCAGTTGTTGTTCAGTGTGCGGATGCCGGCGTCGTCGGTCAGCATCACCGCCAGTTCGGCGTCGGCAGTGTCGGCCTCGACCATGGATGCCGCGGCCGCGATCGCCCGGCGCACGACATCTTCGGCGTCGGCTTCGGCGTGCCAGCAGTCGGCGACGATCAACACGTCGGTCTCGGGCAGTCCATGCGGCATCGTTGTCGCGTCTGGTGTCATGGTCTCGCGTACAGTCTCGGTCATCGTCTCGAACATCGCGCCGGGCATGAAGGACAGATATCAGGGCTTGGCCGCGGAGCGGGCGGTGGTGCCCTCGTAAGCTGCGACGATGCGCGCCACCAGTTCGTGGCGGATGACATCCTCGGCGGTGAACTTCACCTGCGACACGCCCTCGACGCCGTCGAGCAGCCGCGTCGCTTCGGCAAGCCCGGAAGTCTGGCCGTTGGGCAGGTCGATCTGACTCGGATCGCCGGTGACGATCATGCGGCTGTTCTCGCCCAGTCGTGTCAGGAACATCTTCATCTGCATCGACGTGGTATTCTGCGCTTCGTCGAGGATGATCGCGGCGTTGGTCAGCGTGCGGCCGCGCATGAAGGCCAGCGGCGCGATCTCGATCTCGCCGGTCTGCAGCGCGCGTTCGACGATGCGCGAATCCATGAGATCGTACAGCGCGTCGTAGATCGGCCGCAAATAGGGATCGACCTTCTCGCGCAGGTCGCCGGGCAGGAAGCCGAGCCGCTCGCCGGCTTCGACCGCCGGACGCGTCAGGATGATGCGGTCGACTTCCTTGCGCTCGAACAGTTGCGCGGCCTGCGCCACCGCGAGCCAGGTCTTGCCGGTGCCGGCGGGGCCGATGCCGAACACCAGCTCGTGGCGCTTCAGCGCGCGAATGTAGGAATCCTGCGCGGCGGTGCGGGCGCGCACCGGCCGCTTGCGCAGGCTGATGACTTCGAACGCCGAACCGGTGGTCTTGGCATCGAGTTCGAACAGCGAGCCCTGCGCGATCACGGCGCGGATGGCGCCTTCGACGTCGCCCTGCGCGATGTCGTGGCCCTGCTGCGCCAGCGCATACAGCGTGTCGAGCACGCGATGCGCGGCGTCGCAGCCGTCGCGGGTGCCGGCGATCGTGATGTGGTTGCCGCGCGAATCCACCACGACATTCAGCTTGCGTTCGAGCTGCGCCAGATTCTGGCCGTAGGGCCCAACCAGCGCCGAGGCGGCGCGGTTGTCGTCATAGGCCACGACGATTTCGGTTTCAGGCGAGGCTTGCATGTCGCGATCAAGTTTGCGGCGGGGAGCGAGGGTTGGCGAATCCGATGCGCTTTTGGGCAAGGGTTCAGGCTCCGGTGAGGACGGGGGATTGCGATCCGCGCGGTGAAGCGCCGGGCGGCGTCGCGAGTGCGCCGAGCAGGCTGTAGCGTTCGAGGCTGGCGACGGTCACCGGCAGCACCTGACCGATCAGGTCTTCGGACGCCATGACATGCGCCGGTTGCAGATACGCAGTGCGGCCGACGATCTGGCCGGGATTGCGCGCGGCGCGTTCGAACAGCACATCGACAGTGGTGCCGATCGCCGCCTTGTTGAAGGCGTGTTGCTGGCTGTCGATCAGATTCTGAAGTCGCGCCAATCGCTCGTCCATCGTCGCCGCTGCAACCATCTCCTGCATGTCCGCCGCGGGGGTGCCGGGCCGCGGCGAATACTTGAACGAATATGCGCCAGCGTAACCGATTTGCGTGACCAGCGCGAGGGTCGCGGCGAAATCTTCCTCCCTCTCGCCGGGAAAGCCGACGATGAAATCCGAAGTGAAGGCAATGTCTTGCCGCGCGTGGCGAAACCGGTCGATGACGCGGCGGTAATCGTCGGCGGTATGTTTGCGGTTCATCGCCGCGAGAATGCGATCGGAACCGGATTGCACCGGCAGATGCACGAACGGCATCAGCGCGGGCAGATCGCGATGCGCTTCGAGCAGCGAATCGTCGACATCGCGCGGATGGCTGGTCGAGTAGCGCAGTCGCGCGATGCCCGGAACGTCCGCGAGATGATGCAGCAGCTTGCCGAGCGGCCAGGGTTGTCCGTCGGGGCCCTCGCCATGATAGGCGTTGACGTTCTGGCCGATCAGCGTGATCTCGCGCACGCCGTTGTCGGCGAGCCGCCGCACGTCGTCGGTGATGCGCGCCACCGGGCGCGAGGCTTCGGCGCCGCGCGTATAGGGCACGACGCAGAACGTACAGAATTTGTCGCAGCCTTCCTGCACGGTGACGAAGGCCGATACGCCGCGTGCGCGAATCGCCGCGGGCTTCGGTTGCGGCAGCAGGCTGAACTTGTCCTCAAGCGGAAACTCGGTGTCGAGCGCGCGGCCATCGCGTTTGGCGCGCGCCAACAGTTGCGGCAGATTGTGATAGCTCTGCGGGCCGACCACGACATCGACCACTGGCGCGCGGCGGATGATCTCCTCGCCCTCGGCCTGGGCGACGCAACCGGCCACCGCGATGTTCATCTGGCGGCCGTGGCGCGCGGCCTCGTCCTTGGCGACCCGCAGCCGGCCGAGTTCGGAATAGACCTTCTCCGACGCCTTCTCGCGAATATGGCAAGTGTTGAGGATCACCAGGTCGGCGTCATCGACGCTCGCGGTCTCGACGAAGCCTTCGGGAGCGAGCGTGTCCACCATGCGTTGCGCATCGTAGACATTCATCTGACAGCCGTATGACTTGATATGCAGCTTGCGCGGCGCGCTCATGGAACCCGGATGCGGTGAAGGCAAAGGCGCGCATGCGGCGCGCCGGGTTCAGATATAGCGTTGAGCGGGGGAAATCCAGCGGACAGACCGCAAAAAGGCGCGCCATGCGGCCGGGCGCTTCGGAAAATATGCTTTAATCGCAGGTATTTACTGAATCATTCCGGGCAATTGCCGCATGTCATTGAAAGTGGCCTCGGCGCCGGCCTGCTGCAGCCGCGCCGCCTCGTCCGGCCGGCAATGGCTGCCACCATGGAATCCGAACACTGTCATGCCGGCGGCTCGGGCGCCGGTAATGCCCGGCACGCTGTCCTCGATCACCAGGCAGCGCGCGGCCGGAACCGCCATCTGCGCGGCGGCAAACAGGAACAGGTCCGGCGCCGGTTTGCCGTGGCGCACCTGCGTCGCGGAGAAGATATGCGGCGCGAAGCGGTCATGCAGCGCGGTGATGCGCAGGCTGGACTGGACGCGCTCCAGCGTGCCGCTGGAGGCGACGCACATCGGCAAGGTCAGCGCCGCTAAGGTCTCGTGAATCGCCGCGACCGGCTGCAACAGCTCGGTGAAGCGGCGTGTCATCAGCGCGCGTATTTCGGTTCCATAGGCCTCCGGCAGGGGATGGCCCAACTCGGCCTCGACCTCATCACGCGCGGCGCGCGCCGAGCGGCCGAGGAAACGCGCGTGGACATCTTCGGCGGAGATCGGATAGCCGTGCGCAGTCAGCATTTCGGCGTGGACCTGGCACGAGATGACTTCGCTGTCGACCAGCACGCCATCGCAATCGAAGATGATCAGGTCGTAGCGCACGGGGCGGAGCCTTTCGCGGCGAATGAGATGTCGATCGACGTGGATCCGTCATCCTGAGGTGCGAGGCGTGTTTACGCCGAGCCTCGAAGGGTGACGGTCGCATCCTTCGAGGCTCGCGACAGACGTCGGTCGCACCTCAGGATGACGATGTCGTGTGGCGCGAAGCTCAGGGCTTCTTCTCGTCGAGCGGCACGCAATACAGTTCGAGCCGATGATCGACCAGCTTGTAACCCAGCTTGCGGGCGATCTCCGCCTGCAGCTTTTCGATCTCGTCGGAGGTGAACTCGACCACCGTGCCGTCGCGCAGGTTGATGAGATGATCGTGGTGGCTCTCCGGCACCTGCTCGTAGCGGGCGCGGCCCTCGCGAAAATCGTGCCTCTCGATGATGCCGGCGTCCTCGAACAGTTTGACGGTGCGATACACCGTGGAGATCGAGATCTTGTCGTCGACGGCGACGCAGCGGCGATACAATTCCTCGACATCCGGATGGTCGGCGGCTTCGGCCAGCACGCGGGCGATGACGCGGCGCTGCTCCGTCATGCGCATGCCGGTGGCGGCGCAACGCGCCTCGATTCCGGTGACTTGCGACAGCGGCATGGATTTTAGAACGGTCATCGACCTGACTCCGGTAACGCGAGGGGGTCGGATCCGACTTTCGCCCTTCACCGGCCGCGCGTTGGCGGCGCGAAGGTCCAATCCAAACGCCACCTGTGTCTTGCCACCATGAGGCGATCAGGACAAGTCGCGGCGCATCACCAATGCGTTCAATTCCTCGCCGCCGGCCTGCCGGTAATAGCGTTCCCGGCGGCCGACCACGGCAAATCCGGCGCGTTTGTACAGCCGGCCGGCCGGTTGATTATTTTCCTCCACTTCAAGGAATACGGTGCGCACCCCGCGCCCGGCCAGATGGCCGAGATGAGTCAGCAGCAGCCCGCGCGACAGGCCACGGCCGCGCTGGCTGGCGGCGACCGCGACCGAGAGAATTTCCGCTTCGTCGGCCGCCAGCCGCGAGACGATAAAGCCGATCACCTTGCGGCCCTGCCGCAGCCGGTGCACCAGCGTGTTCGGCTCGCGCAGCATCGCCTCGAATTCGCCCTCGCCCCAGCCGCGATGGAACGAGGCGGCGTGCAAATTCGCCAAAGCCGGGGCGTCGTTGAGATGGGCGGCCTCCACCACCGCGGGCGACTGCCGCCACCATCGCCACAGCCGCTCGATCATGAGGCGGGAACGGCGCGCGCCAGGGCGTTAGTCGCCGGCTTGGCATCCGGCGGGCGCAGGTAATAGGGCCGCGCCGGGGCGCTCTCCGGCGATACGGCGGCGCCGAGCCATGCCACCCAGGCGATATCCGGCGCCGGTTGCGGATCGACCAGCACCGGCGGTTCGGCATCGGCGGGCCAGCGATCGGCGATGATCCTGGCAGCGTTGCCGACGATGCGCGGCGGCCCGAAGCGGGCGGCGTCGAGCGCTTCGATGATCGGCACGACGGCGGGCCGCACCAGCGTGGCGCCGTTGCCGCTGGCGACCTGCAGATAGACGTGGTCGTGGCGGGCATCGATGGCGGAAATGATCGGGCGGCGGCTGGACTCGCTGACATGCGGCGCGGCGTAAGCGGTCAGCGTCGTCAGCCCGACCACGGGCTTGGCGGCCGCGAGCGCGATGCCGCGCGCGGCGGCGAGGCCGACGCGCAGGCCGGTGAAACTGCCGGGACCGGTGGTGACGGCGATGCGGTCGAGTGCGGTGAAAGCGACGCCAGCCGCTTTGATGACGCGAGCGATCAGCGGCATCAGCGCCTCGGCGTGACCGCGCTTCATCGGCAGCGATTCCTGCGCCAGCATCGTGCCGGCCTCGGTGTCGAGCACGGCGGCGGAGCAGGCGTCGAGCGCCGTATCGATGGCAAGGATCAGCATGGGGGAGTTATATCAGCAAATTGCTCGCTGTCGTCCCCGCATGGATGCCGTCGTCAACACCCGCAACAGCAGGCTGCGTCCCCACCACTGCGGCGACGCAGACAGGGCGGGCGAACTTACATCGCCTCGACTTCGACGACTTCCGGCACGTAGTGCTTGAGCAGATTCTGGATGCCGTGCTTGAGCGTCGCGGTCGATGACGGACAGCCCGAGCAGGAGCCCTTCATGTTGAGATAGACGATGCCGTCGCGGAAGCCGCGGAACGTGATATCGCCGCCGTCATTGGCCACTGCCGGCCGCACGCGGGTCTCGATGAGGTCCTTGATGATCTCGACGGTCTCGGCGTCGGTCTCGTTGAAGAACTCACCGTCGTCGTCAGCGACGTCGCCGTCGGTGCTGCCATCGGCCATCAGCGGGCCGCCCGACATGTAGTGCTCCATGATGGCGCCGAGGATGGCCGGCTTGAGATGCTGCCAGTCGCTGTCATCCTTGGTTACGGTGACGAAATCCGAGCCGTAGAACACGCCGGTGACGCCGGGGACATTGAACAGCCGCTCGGCGAGCGGCGAGCGCGCGGCGGCTTCGCGGTCGTTGAATTCGAGGGTGCCGCTGCCGAGCACGGTGCGGCCGGGAATGAACTTCAGCGTGGCGGGATTCGGGGTCGTTTCAGTCTGGATAAACATGGCCTTCTCCAATCATCGCCGGGTTCAAGGCCCGGCGCTTGGCTGTCTTTTATCAAATGGCGACGGCAAACGCACGATCAAGCCGAAGCCGCAGGTTCGGTAATATTATCATCGCCTTACGATAGGCCGTCGATGTCGCTATCGCTTAGATTGCCGGGCACGATGGTGACCGGGATCGGGAAAGTTCCGACCGTCTTGGCCAGCGCCGTGATGATCGGTCCCGGCCCCTCGGGGCCGACGCTGGCGGCCAGCACCAGCATCGAGATGTCGACGTCCTTGTCGATGACATCGAGAATCTGCTCGCTGGGAACGCCCTCGCGGATGACCCGCTCCGGGGTGATCGCCGCCACGCCGTTGGCGCGGCCTGCTGCGCGATCCAGCGCGGCATTGGCGATCTCGTCGGCCTCCGCCTTCATGATGTCGGCAACGCCGAGCCATTGCTGGTTGCGGTCCTCGGTCTCGATGACGCGCAGCATCACCACGCCGCCGCCGACGCGCACCGCCCAGCGGCTGGCGTAATACACCGCGCGATCCCACTCCGCGGAGTCGTCAACGATGACCAGGCATTTCGGTTTGTGGCCTTGCTCGTAACTTCGTCGCTGTGTGCTCATGCATGTCCCGATGCTCGAGCATGATCCGGCGAAGCGGGTGCCGGTGGTCCGGGAAGATCATGCTCTTTCAAATTGGCGCCGCGCCCACGGCGGAGCGCGCATGCTGCCACGGCGCGAGCGGCTTGGACAAGCGGCTTGCACAAGCGCGCGTGCCGTCGCGTCAAATGTGGCCGGCGTAAGGAACGCGCTTGAGGCTGTGCAAAACTACCGCTTGCGGATGAAGCCGACGATGTCCTTCACCGCGTTGATGGTGTCCGACGCGATGACGTTGGCGCGCGCGGCGCCGTCGATCAGCACCTGATCGACATAGGCCTGGTCCTGCGTCAGCCGTTTCATCTCGGCGGCGATCGGCGAGAGCTTGCTCACCGCGAGATCGACCAGATTGGACTTGAAGCCGGAGAACTGCGCACCGCCGAACTGGCCGAGCACGTCGGCCTTCGGCTTCCCGGACAGCGCGGCATAGATGCCGACCAGGTTGTCGGCTTCGGGGCGCGCCTCGAGGCCCTTCTCCTCGCTCGGCAGCGGCTCCGGATCGGTCTTGGCTTTGCGGATCTTCTGCGCGATGGCGTCGGCGTCGTCGGTGAGGTTGATGCGCGAATAATCCGACGGGTCCGACTTCGACATCTTCTTGGTGCCGTCGCGCAGGCTCATGACGCGCGTCGCGGGACCGGTGATGACCGGCTCCGGAAGCGGGAAATATTTCTCGGGGTGGCCGTTGCCGGCAATCGATCCGGCGAAGTCGTTGTTGAATTTCTGCGCGATGTCGCGCGCCAGTTCGAGATGTTGCTTCTGGTCCTCGCCGACCGGCACGTGCGTCGCGCGATAGAGCAGGATGTCGGCCGCCATCAGCACCGGATAATCGTACAGGCCGATCGAGGCGTTCTCGCGATCCTTGCCGGCCTTCTCCTTGAACTGCGTCATGCGGTTGAGCCAGCCGAGCCGCGCCACGCAGTTGAACACCCAGGTCAACTCGGCGTGCCCGGCGACCTGGCTCTGGTTGAAGATGATCTGCTTTTTCGGATCGATGCCGGCGGCAATGAACGCGGCGGTGACTTCGCGGGTATTGCGGCGCAATTCGTCCGGGCCGCCCCACACCGAGATCGGCACGGTGATGGCGTGCAGGTCGACGACGCAATAGATGCATTCATGCGTCGCCTGCAATTTGACGAAATTGACGATGGCGCCGAGGTAATTGCCAAGGTGCAGATTGCCGGTCGGCTGAACGCCGGAGAAAACCCGTGTCGTCATCGTCGTGTTCCTGATTGAAGCGGCGCCAGCGGCTTGCCGCATGCCGCTGTCCATTGCCACGCGGGGCCTAGGGGCGCAAGTCTTGCGAGCCTTCGGGATTTGAGCTGTGCGGCTTGGCTGACCGCCATGCGCGCGCGGCCTCGGCCCACGTGGTGACGTTGAATGCGCGCAGCAGCAGGCCATAGAGCGCCACGGCGAGGACGATCAGCGCGCCGAGCGCGGCGATACGAACGATGCCATGCGCCTCGGCAAGCGACGGCAGCGCCAGCGCCGTTGCCAGCCACAGCGCCCCGCCCATCACCAGTGCTGCCGAGGCGATGCGCGGCAACCGGCGTCGTGCGTCCGCATCGGGATGTAGCCCGAAGGTCGCGGCGGCGCGGAGCAGCAGGCCGAGCGCATTGCTCCAGGCGCCGAGCGCGATGGCGGCGGCGACGCCGCTGGCGCCGAACCAGTGGCCGAGCAGCAGCGCGGCGGCGATGGTGATGGCGAGGCTCCGCACCACGGCCCAGCCGGGCGTCGCGGTATCGCCGCGCGCGAAGAACGCCGGCGCCAGCGTCTTGACCAGCACATGCGCCGGCAGGCCGAGCGCGAGCCAGCTCAGCGCCAGCGCTGTCGCTTGCGTATCGGCGGCGGTGAACGCGCCGTGCTCGAACAGCGCGCGCACGATCGGGGCGCTCAGGATCATCAGCCCGAGCGTCGCCGGCAGCGCGAGACCGAGCGCAAGTTCGAAACTGCGCGACATGGTTTGCGAGAACGCCGCGCCGTCGTCGCGATGCGCCGCGCGTGTCAGTTCCGGCACCAGCACGGTGCCCATCGCCACGCCGACGATGCCGAGCGGCAGTTCGATCAGCCGGTTGGCGAAATACAGCCACGACACCGCCGCTGGCGACGCGGAGGCGATGATCGCGCCGCCGACGATCAACAGCTGCGGCCCCGAACTGGCGATCATGCCGGGGATCGCCTTGGCGAAGAAACCGCGCATCTCGCGGTCGAAGCTGACGCGCAATGGTGTGGCGAGGCCGCTGCCGCGCACGGCGAGCACCAGCAATTGCAAAAGGCCCGCCGCGCCGACGGTGGCGGCGATCAACAATGCGGCGTGCGCCGCATCCTGCTGCCGCAGCAACAGCAGCGCCATGACGGCGATCAGCGCGATGTTGAACAGCAGCGGCGAGAACGCCGTGAGCGCAAAACGATGGTGCGCGTTGAGCAGGCCCATCATCACGGTGACGGGGCCTGCAAAAGCAAGATAGGGCAGCATCAGCCGCGCATCGTCGACCGCAAACTGCAATGTCGGCTGACCGGCGAAGCCCGGCGCCAGCACGCCGATCACCAATGGCATCGCGAGGCCGATGAGCGCGGCGGCCACGAACAGCGCAAGGCTGACGGTGCCGAGCACGCGCCCGGCCAATGCCGCGGCGGCGGCGAGGCCGTCACTCTCGCGCGCACGCCAGTAAGCCGGCACCAGCGCGGCGTTGAGCGCGCCTTCGGTCAACAGACGCCGCGCCACATTGACCATCTGGAACGCCACCAGAAAGGCGTCGGCGATCGGACCGGCGCCGAGCAGCGCGGCCACCATGGCATCGCGCATGAAGCCGAGCAGCCGCGACGCCAGTGTTCCGGTGGAGACTGTCAGCAGGTGACGGATCATGGGCCTTGAACGATGGGTCGTTGGGGTGGGCGATGGCGGCAGCGGCGCTTGCTGCTGCGCGGTGGAACGTGATAGGCCGCAGCACTGATAAACCCGACTTTGATCGGATTTTCCGCACAATCGCAATTGCCGTAACGGGATTTGGATAATGGCCGCAGTGAAATACGACGTCCTCGGGATCGGCAACGCGATCTTCGACGTGCTGGTGCAGACCGACGAGGCGTTTCTGGCGCAGCATCAGATGACCAAGGGATCGATGGCGCTGATCGATGAGAGCCGCGCGGCGGCGATCTACAGCGCGATGGGTCCGGCGACCGAAATGTCTGGCGGCTCGGCGGCGAATACCATCGTCGGCTTGGCGGGGTTCGGCGCCCGCGCGGCCTATGTCGGCAAGGTCAAGGACGATCAGATCGGCCGTCTCTATACCCACGACATTCGCGCCGCGCAGGTGGCGTTCGATACGCCCGCGGCGAGCGGTGGCCCGGCCACCGGCTGCTCTTACATTCTGGTGACGCCCGATGGCGAGCGCACCATGAACACGTATCTCGGCGCGGCGCAGGACCTGACGCCGGCCGATATCGATCCGGAGCAGATCACGGCTTCCGGCATCGTCTATCTCGAGGGCTATCTGTGGGATCCGAAGAACGCCAAGGATGCGTTCCTCAAGGCCTCGCAGATCGCGCACGGCGCAAACCGCAAGGTGGCGCTGACGCTGTCGGACTCGTTCTGTGTCGATCGTTACCGCGATGAGTTCCTCCAACTGATGCGCTCCGGCACGGTGGACATCGTATTCGCCAACGAGAGCGAACTGCACGCGCTGTATCAGACGGCGGATTTCGATACCGCGCTCGGCGCGCTGCGCAAGGATGTCGGGCTCGGCGTGGTGACGCGCAGCGAGAAGGGTTGCGTCGTCATCGAGGGCGGCCTCACCACGCCGGTGCCGGCATCGCCGATCGAGCAACTGGTGGACACCACGGGCGCCGGAGACCTGTTCGCCGCCGGTTTCCTGTTCGGCCTAGTGCGCGGCGCCAGCCACACCGATGCGGGGCGGCTCGGCGCGCTCGCGGCCGCTGAAGTCATCCAGCATGTCGGCGCGCGGCCGCAGGTGTCGCTCAAGCAACTGGCGCAGGCGCAGGGCCTGCCGGTGTGAACCGTCGGGCATAGCCCATCGAGACGTTCGCGAGGTTCGCGGCAAGGACAGCTTGCTCTCTCCCCCCCGCAAGCGGGAGAGGGGGCCGGACCCACTTTGGTCGCGGCCTACGCCGTTTTCGCCGCCTGCAACCCCAGCCGCTGCTCGACCTGCTCGCGCATGATGAATTTCTGGATCTTGCCCGTCACCGTCATCGGAAATTCCTCGACGAATTCGACATAGCGCGGGATCTTGTTGTGCGCGATCTGCCCCTCGCAGAACGCGCGCACCTCGGTATCGGTCAAGGTCTCGCCGGCGCGCACGCGAATCCACGCGCACAATTCCTCGCCGTAGCGGGAGTCGGCGACGCCGAAAATCTGCACGTCCTGAATCTTCGGGTGCCGGTAGAGGAATTCCTCGATCTCGCGCGGATAGAGATTCTCGCCGCCGCGGATCACCATGTCCTTGATGCGGCCGACGATGTTGCAATAGCCCTCGGCGTCGATCACCGCGAGATCGCCGGTGTGCATCCAGCCATTGGCATCGAGCACGTCGGCGGTCTTCTCCGCGTCCTCCCAATAGCCGAGCATGACGCTGTAGCCGCGCGTGCACAATTCGCCGCGTTCGCCGCGCGGCACGATGCGGCCTTCGAGATCGACCACCTTGACCTCGACATGCGGATGAATGCGTCCGACGGTGGAGACGCGGCGTTCGAGCGGATCGTCGGTGGCGCTCTGGAAACTGACCGGGCTGGTTTCGGTCATGCCATAGGCGATGGTCACTTCGCGCATGTTCATTTCGTCGTTGACGCGCTTCATCACTTCGATGGGACAGGGCGCGCCGGCCATGATGCCGGTCCGCAGCGACGACAGGTCGAACCTGGAAAACTCCGGATGATCCAGTTCGGCGATGAACATGGTCGGCACGCCGTACAGCGTCGTGCATTTTTCGCGCTCGACGGTCTGCAGCGTAGCCAAGGGATCGAAGCCCTCGCCGGGATAGACCATGGTGGCGCCAAGCGTCACCGACGCGAGGTTGCCCATCACCATGCCGAAGCAGTGATACAGCGGCACCGGGATGCAGATGCGGTCGTTCTCGGTGAGGCGCATGGCGCGCCCGGTGAAATAACCGTTGTTGAGAATGTTGTGATGCGTCAGCGTCACGCCCTTGGGCGAACCGGTGGTGCCGCTGGTGAACTGGATGTTCACCGCGTCGTCGAATTGCAGCAGCTTGCCGAGCGTCGCGATCTGCTCGCGGTGGCGCGGCCCGCCCATCGCCGCGATGTCGTCGAACGCGACGGTGCCGGGCGCTTTCGGGCCGCCGACCTGGATCACCGCGCGCAGGTTCGGCAATCGCGCCGCATGCAGGTCGCCGGGCGTCGCGCGCGCCAGCTCCGGCAGCAGCGTGTTGAGCATCTCGATGTATTTGCTGGTCTTGAATTCGGTGGCGGCGACAATCGCCGCGCAACCGACCTTGCCGAGCGCGAATTCCAGTTCGCTCAAGCGATAGGCCGGATTGATGGTGACGAGGATCAGCCCGGCCTTGGCGGCTGCGAACTGCGTCAGCGTCCATTCCGGCCGATTGAGCGACCACACGCCGATGCGCGCGCCGCGTTCGAGACCGAGCGCGAGCAGGCCCGCAGCCAGCGCATCGACGCGCGCGGCGAACTCGCGCCACGTCCAGCGCACGTCATGGCTGGGCGAGACCAGCGCTTCGCGATCGCCCCAGCGCGAGACGGCGCGATCGAGCGCGCGTCCGATGGTGTCGCCGAGCAGCGGCGCATCGGCGACGCCGCAGACGTAACTGTCGAGTGGCTGAGTCACAGGCGCATCTCCGTGCTGTCAACGGCCAATTCAAAAACCCGGCGGGTTCGGTGCGAATCCGCCGGGCTGGACGATGGTTTTCAAGCCGCGCGCTGCGCGTCGAGCCCGGCGTAAATGCCGGATTCGAATGCCGCGAAGGCACCGAGACATTTGGCGTCGGCGAACGGCAGCACCTGCATCAGGATGACGCCGGTGATGTCGCGCACCGGATCGATCCAGTAGTAGGTATTGGCGAGGCCGGCCCACGCCAAGCTGCCGGGGCTGCGGCCTTCCGGCGTCTTGGCGGTATTGATCATGAAGCTGAGGCCCCATTTCTTCGCCATGCCGGGATAGAGATCGACGTCGTTGGTGGCGAACGCCACATGCGCCGTCATCTTGCCCATGGTCAGGTCGCCGATGTGGTTCTGTCCCATCGTGGCGATGGTTTCGGGCTTCAGCACCTGGTTGCCGTTGCCGCGGCCCTTGTTCAGGATCATCTGGGTGAACCTGATGTAATCGGCCGCGGTGCCGTAGAGGCCGCCGCCGCCCATCTCGAATTCCGGATTCTGCTCCAGTTCGAACGGGATCGGTTGCAGCGAACCGTCCGGGCCGCGCGCATGCATGCCGACCAGACGCTTGCGTTGGGCGTCGCCGATCTTGAAGCCGGTGTCGCGCATGCCGAGCGGGTCGAACATGTTGTCGCGCAGATACTCACCGAGCCGCTTGCCGCTGGCGGCCTCCACCGCCTTGCCGACGAAATCGATGTTGGTCCCGTATTCCCAGCGGGTGCCGGGGTCGGTCATGATCGGCGTTTTCAGCGCGGCGTTCTGGCACGAGGTGATGCCCGGCGTACCGGTCTTTTCGAGAAACGTCACCATGTCGCCGTTCCACATGTCGTAGGCGAAGCCGGCGGTGTGGGTCATCAGGTGGCGCAATGTGATCGGCTTCCTGGCGGGGCGCAATTTCGGCGCGCCATCGGCAGCGAAGCCTTCCAGCACCTGCGGTGCGGCGAGATCCGGCAACACCTTGCCGATCGGCTCGTCGAGCGACAGCTTGCCTTGCTCGACGAGTTGCATGCCGGCGGCGGATGTGATCGCCTTGGTCATCGACGCGATCCAGAACACGCTATCGAGCGTCATCGCATCGGGCTTGCCGAGATCGCGTTTGCCGAACGCGCCTTCGTAAAGAATATCGTTGCCGGTGGCGGCGATGGCGACGACGCCGGGAATCTCCTTGGCGTCGCTCATCTGCCGTAACGCCTGGTCGATCTGAGCCTTGCTTTGCATGTCTCATCTCCCTGTGGATTTTCTTGTCGCGGCCGAAGTGTCTCCCGGCGCGCGGCGTCCTGCAAGTGAGGCCGCGAGCATTTTCCGGCTAAGTGGAATCCGGTTAGCCGTGAGAAAATGCTCTCGATAATTCATTTGCGCGTATTCCGATTGCAAAACCGGGTGCCACTTTTGCGGAACACGCGCGAAGTGATGGTTGCCCCTCTGCGGCAACGCGCCGGGGTGCGGCATTCGCCCGCAGTGCACCGCCCGGGGAAGTCGGTTTTATTTCGCCGCTTGCGCAAGGGGTTGCGCCAAGGGGGATTTTCAATGCGCATTATTCTCGCGGCCGGATTCGGCCTGTTGCTTGCTGCCTGCAACCAGACCACGCAGCCGGGCCCAACGGCCACGACCGCGCCCGGCACTGCACCGCCAGCCGGCACCGAGGCCGCCGAAGCGCTGCCGCCGATTTACGAGCCGCTGGTCGATATGCATCGCGTCAAGCCGGCGAAGTACGCCAAGGATCTCGCCGAGTGCCGTCAGCAGGCGGCGCCGCAGGAAGCGGCCGCACGCGCCGCGCGGCAGCAGCAGGCGGCGGGCACCGCGGTCGCCGTGGGCGCCACGGTGGCGAGCTTCATTCCGGTCTCGACATTCCGGCAGGCGCACACGCTGGCGAATGCCACCGGCGCGGCGCAGGATGTCGGCGTGGCCACGGCACAAGCCGGCGCCATCACCGCGGATCAGGCGACGGCGGATTACGCGCTGGTCGTCAACACCTGCCTGACGCACAAGAAGTACCGCATCCTGCGCTGAGGCGCGGCGAGGCAAACACCAAGCGGAGACCGTCACCCTGAGGTGCCATTGCGTGCAATGGCCTCGAAGGGCGACGGCACATCCTTCGAGGCTCGCGGCCAAGGCCGCTGGCACCTCAGGATGACGGGTCGTCGGTTGAGACGGCTGCTCTATTCGCCGCTGAATTGGCCGTGACGCCCGATGCCGGACGCGAAGCGCGTGGCGCCCGCCAGCGTCTCGCCGGAGCCGATGACGTCGAGGCCGCCGCGCATCTCATTGGCGATGGCCTCTTCTTCGTCGGCGATGTCCCATTGCTTCAGCGCGGAGAGGCGGTCGGCGCGCAGGCAGGTCTGCGGGAACTGCGCGATCTGTTTCGCCAGCGCGATCGCCTCCGTGCGGGCGCTGCCTTTCGCCACCAGCCGATTGGCCAGTCCCATCCGCAGCGCTTCGTCGGCTGCGACCGGACGTCCGGTGAGGATCAGGTCCATCGCCTGCGAATGCCCGATCAGCCGCGGCAAACGGATGGTGCCGAGATCGATCAGCGGCACGCCGAAGCGGCGGCAGAACACGCCGAACGTCGCGCCTTCGCCGACCACGCGCATGTCCGCCCACAGCGCCAGTTCCATGCCGCCGGCCACCGCATAGCCTTCGATGGCGGCGATCACCGGTTTCGACAGCCGCAAGCGGCTCGGCCCCATCGGCGCGATGCTGTCGTGGCCGCCGACTTCGCGCTTCTTGTTGATGTCGCCCGCCGCGACCGCTTTCAGGTCGGCCCCGGCGCAGAACATGCCGCCTGCGCCGGTGAACACCGCGACCGAGGCGCTGTCATCGGCGTCGAAGGCGCGGAAGGTGTCGAACAATTTGCGTGCGGTCAGGCCGTCGACGGCGTTGCGCCGCTCCGGCCGGTTGATCGTGACGATGGTGACGGGGCCTTCGCGTTCGACGAGAACGGTGTCGCTGTCGGTCATGGTCACGCTCCCTCGATGTTGCGTGTGCTGTCGTCATGCCCGTGCACAGCCGCTCGAAGAACGGCGTCGCTTCGCTCGCCTATGTCACGGACATTCACGACTTGCGATGCATCCAGTAAGGAAGACGTGGATGGCCGGGTCAAGGCCCGGCCATGACGCGTGGGGAAGCGGCGCGAGCAAATGCGCGAGAGGTCGTGCGGCTTTGTTATCCGATCGCCAGCCCGGCGCCGGTCAGCCGGCGATAGGCATCGAGGTAGCGCTTGCTGGTGGCATCGACCACGGTGGCGGGCAGCGAGGGCGGCGGCGCTTCACCGTTCCAGCGCCCGGCGCGGCGCTCGGCGTCGAGATAGTCGCGCAACGGCTGCTTGTCGAAGCTCGGTTGCGGTCGCCCCGGCTTGTAGGCATCGGCGCCCCAGAAACGCGAACTGTCTGGCGTCATCGCCTCGTCGATCAGGATGATGTTGCCGCTGCCGTCGCGGCCGAACTCGAACTTGGTGTCGGCGATGATGATGCCGCGCTCGCGGGCGATGGCTTCGCCCTTGGCATAGACCGCGCGGGTCATGGTCTCGAGCGTGCGCGTGACATCGGCACCGAGAATCTCGCCCATGCGCGCGATGGTGATGTTCTCGTCGTGGCCGGTCTCGGCCTTGGTGGCCGGGCTGAAGATCGCCGGCTCGAGCTTGATGCTCTCCACCAGTCCGGCCGGGAGCTTTTCACCGGCCAGCGTGCCCTGCTTGGCGTATTCCTTCCAGGCCGAGCCGGACAGGTAACCGCGAATGACGCATTCGATCGGGAATACTGTGGTGCGTTTGCACAGCATGGCCCGGCCGCTGAGCGAGGCACGATGGCCCTGCAGCGCCGGCACTTCCTTGATGATGCTGTCGGCGTCGGCCGTGATCATGTGATGCGGCACGATGCCTTCGAGTTGGCGGAACCACCAGGCGCTGATCTGCGTCAGCACCGCGCCCTTGAACGGGATGGTTTCCGCCATCACCACGTCGAACGCGCTGATGCGGTCGGTGGTGACCAGCAGCACGCGGTCGTCACCGACGGCATAGATATCGCGAACCTTGCCGCGCCCCAGGCGTGGCAGGGGCAGGTCGCTGGCAAGCATAGTGGTCATGGATCTTCACTCTGGACGAAAGGAATGCCGCCGGTGATACGCCGGGTGCGCCCGCGTGCAAAGCGATATCATTCCGGCAGCGGGATGAATTCGGTCTCCTGCGGCACGGCGGCGAAGCGGCCGGTCTTCCAGTCCTGCTTGGCCTGCTCGATGCGCTCCTTGCTCGAGGAAACGAAATTCCACCAGATGTAGCGCGGCCCTTCCAGCGCGGTGCCGCCGAGGAACATCATTCGCGCCGGTCGCGTGGCGCGCACGGTGATGCGGTCGCCGGGGCGGAAGATCAGCATGCGCGGGCCTTCATAGCGGTCGCCGGCGATCTCGATCTCGCCATCGACGACATAGATGGCGCGTTCCTCGTGGTCGGTGTCGAGCGGCACGCTCTTGCCGGCGTCGAGCCGCACTTCGGCGTAAAACCATGGCGATACCATTTCGACCTTCGACGTCGCGCCGAACGCGCTGCCGGCGATGATGCGGGCGCTGAAGCCGGTGTCCTCGACCCTGGGCAGGCTGGCGGCGTCGTAATGCTGGAACGTCGGGTCGATTTCCTCGCGGCCTTTCGGCAATGCGATCCAGCTTTGCAGGCCGAGCATCTTCTGGCCGTTGGCGCGTTGCACGTCCGGGGTGCGCTCGGAATGCGCGATGCCGCGCCCGGCGGTCATCAGGTTCATGGCGCCGGGTTGGATCTCCTGAATGTTGCCCTCGCTGTCGCGATGCATGATCGAGCCGTCGAACAGATAGGTGACGGTGGCGAGCCCGATATGCGGATGGGGGCGCACATCCATGCCGTGGCCGGAGACGAATTGCACCGGGCCGAAATGATCGAAGAAAATGAACGGCCCGACCATCTGCCGCTTGCCGTGCGGCAGCGCGCGTCGCACCGCGAAACCGTCGCCGAGATCGCGGGTGCGCGGCACGATGACCAGCTCCAGTGCGTCGCAGGATTGCGGATCGCCCAGCACAGGATCGTTGGATGGCTGCCAGCTCATGATGTCACCTCGTTGTCACGCGACGTCGGGCACCCATTATCCGACCGGGTGGCGGGAGTGACAAGGTGCGACACTTCATCTCCGGGTGAGGCCGCCGCGCTAAAGTCGAATTCAATGGAACAGGCGCTGTGATACAAAGCCGCATTCATTGGAGGAACAACATGCCGAAGGCCTATTGGGTGGTGCGCGTCTCGGTTCGCGAGCCAAATCGTTATCCGGAATATCTCGCGGCGGCGAAGCCCGCATTCGAGAAGTTCGGCGCCAATTTCATCGTGCGCGGCGGGCCGTTCGAAGCGACGGAAGGCACCTCGCGCGATCGCAACGTGGTGGTCGAATTCAAGGACCTCGCCACCGCGAAGGCATGCTACCAGAGCCCGGAATATCAGGCGGCGAAGGCGATCCGCCAGCAGATTTCCGAAGCGGACTTCATCATCATCGAAGGCGCATAAACTTCAGTTTGCTGTGGCGTGATGCGCGAGACTTCTCGCGCGTTACGCCCGGCCCAACTGGATCGCGCTGGCGGCGCGGTCGAAGGTTTCCAGCGACAGGATGGCGTCGGCGAATTTCTCGGCGCCGCCGTCGAGCACCGGGCGCGCCAGCGTCAGGAACTTCTGCCGCATCGCCGCCGCATCCGGAAACGATGTCGGTTCGCCGGACGGGTCGGGATACAATTCCTCGTGCACGGTGTCGTCGTCGGTGGTGACGGTGACGCGCGCGCCGAACGGATGCGTGCGGCCGACTTCGAGCCGGTCGTCCTGCACCACGTCGATCTTGTCGGCCAGCGCGTCGATGGCGGCATCGCCGAGCCGCGCGTAATCGTCCCAACCGAAGCGACCCTGATCGAGCGCCAGCGCGCCGGTGAAGAACATCGAGAACTGGCCGCCGACGATCGAGGTCGGATGCCGCTTGGTGGCGGCGTCTCCGGTCAGCGTGATGCCGTTGCGATGCAGGCCGATCTCGACCCGCTTGATCTGGTCTGGCGTCAGGTTGTGCGAGCGGCGCATCGCGATCAGCGCATCCAGCGCCGCGTGGGTGTAGCGACAACTTGGATACGGCTTCACGCCGATCTTTAGCGTCTCGTACACCTTGCCCAATCCGGCAACAGCCTTGTCGGGATGCGCGTTGTCGCTGTAGCCGACCAGAAGGCCGTGCTTGCCTTCGACGGATTCGATGGCGCCGACGAAACCGTCGCGCGCCAGCGTCGCGGCGATGACGCCGTTCATTGCCGCCGCGCCGACCTGATAGCGCTTGTTCCAGGCGCCGTTGACGAGGAACTGCAACGAACCTGCCGCCTGGCTGCCCGACACGCCGAACGCCGCGATGATCTGGTCTTTCGACAGGCCGAACAGTTTCGCCGCCGCCGCTGCGGCGCCGTAGGTTCCGGCGGTGGCGGTGGGATGAAAGCCGCGCGCGTAATGCGAGGTCGGGTCGAGCGCGTTGCCGAGCCGGCAGCACACTTCATAGCCGGCGACGATGGCGGTCAGCACGTCGCGGCCCGAAGCGTTGACCATTTCGCCGACGGCGAACGCGGCGGGCACCACCGGCGCGCTCGGATGCAACGATGAATCCGCATGGGTGTCGTCGAAGTCGAGCGAATGGCCGAGCGCGCCGTTGAGCAGCGCCGCCACCGCCGGCGTCCACGTCTTGCTGTCGCCGACCACGGTTGCCTCACCGCTGCCGTCGAGTCCGAGCGCCTTGAGCATCGACAGCAATGCGGGAGTCGATTCCGCTTCGCGCCGCGCGCGCACCGCGCTGCCGAGAAAATCCAGCGTCAGGCTCTTGGCGCGTTCCAGCACCTCGCGCGGAATGGCGTCGTAGCGCAGGTTGGCGACATAGGCGGCGAGCGTTGCGGTTTCATCGGCCATGGCAGTGTCCTTCACGATCAGGCGGGCACGTTAGGCCGCGCGCGGAGCCTGTTCAAGCGACGGAAATGGCCACCACGTCTGCGCCGTTGCGGTGAGATGGGGTGGGTCAGGCGCGGCGGGTCAGGCCCTTGCGCTGCATCCGCCAGATCAACAGATCGATGCGATCCTGGCCGAAGAACGGTTCCTTCTCGAACACGAAGGTCGGCACGCCCCAGTGGCCCGAGGTGGCGTGGTCTTTCTCGTTGGCGGTAATCACCTGTTCGTAGCGCGCCGGATCGGCGGCGATCGCCGCATCCATCGCCGCGAGATCGAAGCCGGCGGCGCTTGCCGCTTTGGCGAGATGATCGCCCTCGTGCCAGTTCTTGACGCTGCCGTCCCACAGCACCGGGGCGATGGCGCCGACGAATTGCAGCGCGCGGTCCTCGAGCTGCGCCGCCGCGCCGAGCCGCGTCAGGCGGTGGATGTAGGGCTGCTCCTGCGCCACCTCCAAGGTCGCCATGTCCTGCACGATGGGATCGGGTTGCGGAAACCGGAACGGGATGCCTTCATGTTCGGCGACGCGGCGGCTGTCGAGCACGACATACATCGCGAAGCGGGGATCGGCGCGCTTGAAAAAACCGGGGACGCGCACCGCCAAAGGGTACACCGGACGCAGCTTCACGCTAACGTCGTATTCGGCGACCAGCTTCAGCGTCTTGGGAATGGCAAGATAGCTGTACGGGCTGCGAAACGACCAGAACAGATCGACCGACAATGTCATGCGGACACCTGAAGGCAGCAGAGGGCAGGGAATGAACGTAAGCACGGCGATGCCGTCGCGTCCATGGCGCAAGCGGGGGACGGGGGCATGAAGCTGTCGTGGCGGACGGTCGGCGACTGGCTCGTGGCGCGGCGCATGCAGTTGGCGCTTGGCTTCCGCGTCATGATCGCGGCATTGCTGGCGCTGGTGGTGGCGTTGGCGCTGCGGTTGCCGCTGCCGCTGTGGGCGGTGCTGACGGCAGTGATCGTGACGCAGATGAGCGTCGGCCGTTCGATCAAGGCGACCTCGGATTATCTCGTCGGCACCATCGGCGGTGCGATCTACGGCGGCGTCATCGCCGTGCTGTTCCCGCATGCCAGCGAACTGGCGCTGCTCGCGGTGCTGGCGCTGGCGGTGGCGCCGCTGGCGATTGCCGCGGCGATCAATCCGAGCCTCAACGTCGCGCCGATCACCGCGATCATCGTGCTGCTGTTGCCGACGATCACCCACGGCAGCCCGCTGGAATCGGCGATCGATCGGGTGCTCGAAGTCAGCGTCGGCGCTTTCACCGGCCTTGCGGTGTCGTTCGCCGTGGTGCCGTCGCGGGCGCATAACCTCGCCATCACCGCGGCGGCGCGCATGCTGGCGCAGGTCGCGGTGGCGCTCGACGAATTGCTGCAGGGCCTGATGCGCGGGCTGGATACCGAGACGCTGCATCGTCTGCAGGATGGCATCGGCACCGCGCTGGTCGGCTTGAATGCGGTCGGCGCCGAGGCCGAGCGCGAACGGGCGGCGTGGCTCGCGGTCGGTCCCGACACCGGGCCGCTGCTGCGCACCTTGCTGCGCATCCGCCACGATCTGGTGATGATCGGCCGCGCCGCCGTGGTGAAACTGCCGGATCATCTGCAGGCGCGGCTCGGTCCGATGCTGGAGGAGGTGCGGCGCAGCGCCGTCGCTTATGTCCGCGACAGTCGCGCGGCGCTGCTGGCGCGCGAAGCGCCGCCGTCGCTGGAGGCGTTCGAGCAGGCGCTGCGAGTCTATGCCGGCGAGATCGCCGCGTTGCGCGCCGAGGGCCTGACGCGCGGCCTGCCGGCGGACGTCACCGAACGCTTCTTCACTGTCGGCTTCGCGCTCGAACAGCTGCACCAGAACTTCATCGATCTCCATCGCTGCGTCGCGGTGTGGAGCGAGGCGCGCCGTTCTCCCATGCGCCGTTCGGCAGCGTAGCGCGGCGATTGACCGCTGCGCGCGCAGGCGTAATTTAAGCGCAACGCGAAAAGCGGAGACGATGGCGATCGGGCGGTCGTCACGGGGAGGCGCCAGCCATGATGTCGCAAGCGGCCGTCAAAAAGCTGCTGATCGAGCAGATGCACGATGTAGAGACGCAATGGAGCCTCGGCACCTTCGGCGCTATCGCCGAATTTTCCCGCGATTCCGACGAGCCGGTGCAGTTGACAGCCAGCGACGGCGGCATTTCCGCCGTCACCGCGCGCGGCGGCATCGCCATCCGGTTTGACGACGGCCTGCGTCCGTTCGCCTCGGAGAGCATCGCCCGGCAATTCTGGAATCACCGCGTCGCACTATGCCTGCCGGAGGACGCGTGCGAGATGCATCGCCGCAGCGTATTGACCGAACTCGGCGAGGATCGCGAAGCGTTGCGCGAAGCGGATCGCGGCGGCGTGCTGTTCGATCTCGGGCTCGCTGCGTTGCAGGCCGATCTCTGCGTGCGCGTGAACGATCGCGATGTCGCCGATCGATTGCGCGCCCATGTCGGCCGCGCCGTGTTCGAGCCGGGCAACCCGGCGATGGGCATTATGCTCGCGGCCAATCCGCATCGCGTCTTCATCAGCCGCGCCGGGCGCGCCGAAGTGTATCAGCCGATCCCGCCGCACACCGGCAAGAGCCCGGAGGGTCCGCACACCCATGTGCTGCCGAAGCTGCTGAAAAGCGGCCGCACCCATGCCGCGACCGAACCGGTGCCGGACGGCTGGGTGCCGTGCGCGCATTTCTATCCGGCGCACCCCACCAAGGATGCGTTCGGTGTCCCGCAGCCATTCGATGCGCGGCGGCATGCGGCGTTTCAACATTTGCTGGCAACGCTCGGCGCGGCGGAGAGCACGGCGATCAAGCACGACGTCGGCATCGCGGTCGAGGCCGGGCTGCCGCCATGGAGCGAAGCGCGCCTGAGCGGGCGCATGGCGCGCGGCAGCGTTCGCGTCGCGTTGCGCCAGATGCAGGCGGCGGGCCGCACCGCGCCGGCACTGGCATCGTGGCTTGCGGCATTCGATCACGCCGAAACGGCAGGCGACGAAGCCAGCGATCTGGCGCGCGGTCATACGGAGTGAATCGCCGCGCCGCCGCCGCGGCGCCGCAGTTCCGCGTTATGTTGTAACGTCGACAGCCTAGGCCACCCGTGCTAGACGGGCGGCATGTCGGGACAGGGTCAGACCATTGTCGTTCGTCCGCGCAGCCTTCGCGGCTGGCTGACCGTGCTGTTGACATTCGTCTATCTGCTCGCCGGCGGCCTGCACCTGTTCTGCAACGATGCGTTCGCGAATCCCGCCTCGGGGACCAGCGTGTCGGTCTCGATTGCTGCGGACAACGACGGCACGAGCAAGAGCGTGGCGCCCGGCCATCATTGTCACAGTTGCTTCTCCATCGTGATGCCGCTGCCGGTTGATGCGGTCGTGCCGGTTGCGATCGCGTCGGCGGCGCTGGCGCGTCCGCCGCTGCATCGATCCGGTGCCGGATCGTGGCTCGATACGCCGCCCCCCAAATCGCTGACCTGAACGTCATCGCCGGGCGCTTGCGCGCCCATCGTTCGCTGTTCGTCAGGTTATCGTCATGCTCTCCACATCCGCCGCGCGATTTGCGTGCGCACTGGTTTTGCTGGTCAGTCCGGGGCTGATCGGCGTTGCGCACGCGCAGACGCTCACGCTGGGCACCGCGTTGCATCGCGCGCTCAAAGCCAGCCCACGACTGACCGCGGCCGAGCGCGACATCGGCATCGCCTCAGGGCAACGCCTGCAAGCCGGTGCGCTCATCAATCCCGAACTGTCCTATGAATACGACAATGCGTTCGGCTCCGGAGTCTATCGCGGCACCCGGTCGGCCGAGTCCACGCTGCAGATCAGCCAGTTGTTCGAACTGTTCGGCAAGCGTGACGCGCGCATCGCCGCCGGTGCGGCCGGCGTCGAGACGGCGACGATTCAGCGCAAGGCGGTCCGGCTGGAGATTCTGTCCGAGACCGCCATCGCCTTTGTCAGCGTACTCGGGCTGCAGCGCCGCATTCAAATTCTCGACGAGCAGATGACGTCGATCGACAGGATCACGCCGCTGCTGCAGCGGCGCGTCGAGGCCGGTGCGTCGTCACCCGCCGAAACCGGCCGCGCCGAGGCGGCGTCGGCGCTGGTGAAGGCCGATCGCGAGCGCACCAAGGCGGCGTTGGCCAGCGCGCGGCGCGAACTGGCGGTGCTGATGGGCGACACCGCGCCGAACTTTGCGTCGGTGTCCGGACGGCTCGAGGTGACGGGGCGGCCGCCGTCCTTCAAGTCGGTGGTGGCGGCGATCGATGCCAATCCGCAACTGGTGCGCTGGACCGCGGTCTATGCGCAACGCAATGCGGAATTGCTGCTGGCGCGGCTGAAGCCCTATCCCGATGTCCGCGTCGGTGTCGGATGGCGCCATTACAACGCCAGCAACGACGATGCGGTGCGGCTGACATTGTCGGTGCCGATTCCGGTGTTCGACCAGAACCAGGGCAACATCCTGTCGGCGCAGGAGAGTCTGGCGAAGACGCGAGCCGAGCGCGAAGCCAACCGCAACACGCTGATCGTCCTCGCCGGGCGGGCCTACGACACGTTGCAGGGTTCGCTGCGCGAACTGGCAATCCTGCGCGATTCGGCGATTCCAAAAGCGCGTCAGGCGGCAGAGGCTATTGCCGAAGGCTACGGGCAGGGCCGCTACTCGTTGCTTGAAGTGCTCGATGCTCAGGCGAGTTTCGTCCAGTCGCGGCTGCGCGAGCAGGAAGCGCAGCAGAATGTCCATGTTGCCGTCGCCACCATCGAAGGCCTGGTCGGCAATCCCTTGAGCCTCGCCCGGGAGTCGACCCGATGAAGCCATCGACCACGATCGTTCTCGTCGTCATTGCCGCAGCCATCGGCGCTGCTGGATATCGCCAATGGGGACCGGCGCCAGCGGCCCCGCACCCCCATTCGGCCGGCAAGGCGGAATCGGCCGCGAGCGATCACGTCGAGCAGGACGAGCATCGCGCCGAGCGGATTTTGATCAGCGACGTCAAGCTGGCGGCGGCCGGGGCGGTATTCGCCGAGGCCGGCAGCGCCACGCTGAGCGATACGCTGGCATTCAACGGCGGCTTGCGCGCCAATCAGGAAGCCGTCGTGCAGGTCACGCCGCGTTTCCCGGGAATCGTCCGCGCGATCAGGAAGCGCATCGGCGACACCGTGATGAAAGACGACCTGCTGGCGTCGATCGAAAGCAATCAGAGCCTGACGGTCTACGATCTCAAGGCCCCGATCGGCGGCACCGTGATCGATCGGCAGATTTCGCTCGGCGAATACGCTTCGGAGCAGAAGCCGTCGTTCATCGTCGCCGATCTGTCGACGATCTGGGTCGATCTGTCGATCTACCGGCAGGATATCAAGCGCGTTCGCATCGGCGATGAGGTGCTGATCGATCCGGACGATGGTGGCGGCGACGTCAAGGGCAGCATTTCCTACGTCGCGCCGGTGGGGTCGAGCGATACGCAGACGGCGCTGGCGCGGGTGGTGCTGCCCAATCCGGACGGGCGGTTGCGGCCGGGCCTTTTCGTCACCGCGCGGCTGGTGCTCGCCAAGCGGACGGTGCCGGTCGCGGTGCGTGTCGGCGCCATCCAGACGCTGGACAACAAGACCGTAGTGTTCGTGCGCGAAGGCGACGACAAGCTTGAGGCTCGGCCGGTCGAACTCGGCGAAAGCGATCCGCGCCATGTCGAGATTCGCGCCGGGCTCGCGGCGGGCGAGCGTTACGTCGCCGAAAATAGCTTCGTCGTGAAGTCAGAGATGGGCAAAGGCGGAGCGACGCATGATTGACGCCATCCTGACCTTCTCGCTGCGCCAGCGCTGGCTGGTGCTGCTGGCTGTGCTCGGCGTGGCCGCGCTCGGCGCGTGGAATTTCACCCGGCTGCCGATCGACGCGGTGCCCGACATCACCAACGTGCAGGTGCAGATCAACACGCGCGCGCCGGGCTATTCGCCGCTGGAGACCGAGCAGCGCATCACGTTTCCGGTCGAGACCGCGATGGGTGGATTGCCGAAGCTCGATTACACGCGGTCGCTGTCGCGCTACGGCCTGAGCCAGGTCACCATTGTGTTTCGCGACGGCACCGACATCTACTTCGCGCGGCAACTGATCAACGAGCGCATCCAGCAGGTCAAGGACCAGCTGCCCGCGGGCGTCGAAACGACGATGGGGCCGATCTCGACCGGTCTCGGTGAGATCTACATGTACACGGTCGAGGCGAAGGACGGCGCCAAGGCCCCCGGCGGCAAGGACTTCACGCCGAGCGATCTGCGCACGATTCAGGACTGGATCATCAAGCCGCAACTGCGCAACGTGCCGGGCGTCATCGAGGTCAATACCATCGGCGGCTACGAACGCCAGTTCCATGTGCTGCCGAATCCGGGACGCCTGATCGCCTATCGTCTCAGCTTCCGCGACTTGATGACCGCGCTGGCGGCCAACAACGCCAATGTCAGCGCCGGTTACATCGAGCGAAACGGCGAACAGTATCTGGTCCGCACGCCGGGGCAGGTCGCCAGCATCGCCGAGATCGAGGACATCGTCGTCGGGCTGCGTGGCGGCAATCCGGTGCGGATCAGGGACGTCGCGCAGGTGGTCGAGGGCAAGGACCTGCGCACCGGAGCGGCGACGCTGGACGGCAAGGAAACCGTGCTCGGCACCGCGATGCTGTTGATCGGCGAGAACAGCCGCGCCGTGGCGCAGCGCGTTGCCGACCAGCTGCAGGAGGTCGCCCGCTCCTTGCCGGAGGGCGTCGTCGCGCGCACGCTCTACGACCGCTCCGATCTGGTCGAGGCCACCATCAGGACCGTGCAGCAGAATCTCGTCGAGGGCGCGCTGCTCGTCATCGTCGTGCTGTTCCTGATTCTCGGCAATATCCGCGCCGCCATCGTCACCGCCTGCGTCATTCCGCTGGCGATGCTGATGACCATCACCGGCATGGTCGAAACCAGAGTCAGCGCCAACTTGATGAGCCTCGGCGCCATCGACTTCGGCATCATCATCGACGGCGCCGTCATCATCGTCGAGAACTGCCTGCGCCTGCTGGCGGCGGCGCAACAGCGCGAGGGGCGCCTGCTGACGCGCGACGAACGCCTGCGCACCATCCTTGCGGGATCGCGCGAGGTCATCAAGCCGAGCCTGTTCGGTACGCTGATCATCGCCGTGGTGTATCTGCCCGTGCTCACGCTGACCGGCGTCGAGGGCAAGATGTTCACGCCGATGGCGCTGACGGTGCTGATGGCGCTCTCCGCCGCGGCGCTGTTCTCCATCACCTTCGTTCCGGCCGCGGTGGCGATCTTCGTCACCGGCCGGATTTCGGAGCATGAGAACGTCATCATGCGCGGCGCGCGACGCATTTATCTGCCGCTGCTCGGCCGCGCCATCGCCTATCGGCGCAGCGTGGCAGCCGGTGCGCTGCTGATCGTGCTGGCGAGCGCTTTCGCGGCCAGCCGCATGGGCGGCGAATTCATCCCGAGCCTCGACGAGGGCGACATCGCGCTCGCGGCGACCCGGATTCCCGGCACCAGTCTGACGCAGTCGCTCGATCTGCAGAAGGCGCTCGAACTGCGGCTGCGGCAGATTCCGGAGGTGAAGACGGTGTTCACCCGCACCGGCACCGCCGAAGTTGCGACCGACCCCATGTCGCCGTCGATGTCCGACGGTTACGTCATGCTCAAGCCGCGCGCGCAGTGGCCCGATCCGGGCAAGCCGAAGGCCGCGGTCGTCGCGGATGTCGCCAGCGCCGCCAACGACATTCCGGGCAGCAATTACGAAATCTCGCAGCCGATCCAGTTGCGCGTCAACGAACTGATCTCCGGCGTGCGCAGCGATGTCGGCGTCAAGATTTACGGCGACGATCTGGATATTCTGCAAGGCGCCGCCAAGCAGGTTCAGGAGGTGATCAAGACCGTCAGGGGCGCGACGGACGTCACCGCCGAGCCGGTTGCCGGCCTGCCGATCCTCACTGTCCGGATCGACCGGCCGGCTCTGGCGCGCTATGGGCTCAGCGTCGGCGACGTGCAGAACGTCGTCGAGATCGCCATCGGCGGCAAGAGCGTCGGCAAGTTGTTCGAAGGCGACCGGCGGTTCGACATCGTCGTCCGGCTGCCGGAGAATCTGCGCGGCAATCTCGATGCGATCCGCGCGATTCCGATTCCGCTGCCGACCGAGGAGGCCTCGCCCGGCGTGACGCGGACGGCGCTGTCGCCGGGCCCGGCAGCGATGCGTTATGTGCCGCTGGCGTCGGTCGCGGCCATCGACGTCAAGCCCGGCCCCAACCAGATCAGCCGCGAGAACGGCAAGCGGCGCATCGTGGTCACCGCCAACGTGCGCGGGCGCGATCTCGGATCGTTCGTGGCCGATGCGCAGCAAGCCGTCGCCGAGAAGGTCAACCTGCCGTCCGGCTACTGGATCGGATGGGGCGGCCAGTTCGAGCAACTGGTATCCGCCACACAGCGGCTGACCATCGTGGTTCCGGTTGCGCTGCTGCTGGTGCTGCTGCTGCTGTATCTCAGCCTCGGGTCGCTGGCGGATACGCTGCTGGTGTTCAGCGGCGTGCCGCTGGCCCTGACCGGCGGCATCGCCGCGCTGCTGGTGCGCGGCATTCCGCTGTCGATCAGCGCCGGCGTCGGCTTCATCGCGCTGTCGGGCGTCGCCGTGCTCAACGGCCTCGTCATCATCGCATTCATCGAGCGGCTGCGCCGCGACGGCATGCGGCTGCGTGACGCGGTTCACGAAGGTGCGCTGACGCGGCTGCGCCCGGTGCTGATGACGGCGCTGGTGGCGTCGCTCGGCTTCGTGCCGATGGCACTGGCGACCGGGGCAGGTGCCGAAGTGCAGCGGCCGCTGGCGACCGTGGTGATCGGCGGCATCGTCTCGTCGACGGTGCTGACGCTGCTGGTGCTGCCCGCGCTCTACGTGCTGTTCCGCAAGGATGCCACCTCCCCGCCAAACAGTGGCAGTGCCGGGTCGTTCCTGGCCTGACCTCTGGTGAGGAAAGCTCCTGGATCAGCTCAGGTGTGTTCGTGGCATTTTACAATCTGCAGGAAAAGTGACAGCTTACCGACGGACGCGAAACACCCTCACAAGAAACGGCGTCCGTGGATCGTTCGATGCTGTTTCGACGCCGACTTGTAGCCGCTCTCTGTTTAGGAAGGTCCGCGTCGAACGCCTTGGCCCCTCCACTAAAACAACATTCACCTCACGGAAAATTCGCGTTCGTCTCCGCAATTCTGTGCTGGATCAGTTTGCTGTGCGGTCTGTGCTTTGCGCAGGATCAAGACACCTGGCCGAAAACGTCAGACGGACGAACGATCGTCGATGTCAAAGGTGTTCGAGTCATTTTGCCGTCTGACGGATATGACCTGAACTTTATTTCCTTCAATAATTCTCCGTATACCAAAAGTATTTCCATCAAAGACGTTTTCAGAAATCCGGTGGAAGCGAGGAAATTTTTCAATAGCAGCCGGATGATCGACGTTTCGATTGGCGGTGCTGTTGCTGGTCCCTTTCTTGGCATGTTTCCAAATAGCGACTTCCGTTCGCTCTCGATGGGAATAGTTATCGGAGAATCTCCCAGGCGTTTGTATCAAGAACAGCAACGCATCATCGCGGACCAGCAGTCACAAGTCACAAGCGGCAGACTTCGCGTCAATGCAGATGGCTGGGCTGAGACCCGATATGAGAAAATGACAAGGGCGTTGTATGTTCGCGATCCAGCCGAGCGTGCGTTCCTGCCTGCTCTGCAGTGTTCTTTGGTGCTCAATTATTGTTCGAGTTCGATAGCTTTAAGCTCGAGCGTTCTCGTTGCCATTCAGTTCAACACCAAGATCTTTGGAATGTCCCAGTGGACTACAGTCAGTTCGCATGTTCATGAAGCATTGCGTGAAACGTTGCCAGATATCGTCAAATAGTGATGGATCATCAATGAATGCGATCGAGAGACTATAGTGCAGAAAATCACCGGAACGAGATCTGCGGTGAAGCATGGCACTCTGACGAGATCGATTGCTTGCGCCGCATTTATTGTTCTGGGCGTCGTTCAGTATTTCAATTTCAGCGGCTTTTGTTATCCCATGGCTCGCTGGTTCAGCGACCGTGAGCCACTCGACGTTGCGGTTCTAAGGACTTTGCGAAATCATGGACCAAATTCGCTTAGATCAAAACGATACTCAGATGTCGAAAGCTTCTATCGCCAGAACCAGCACTGCTGCGAAATCTCGCGATGGGATACAAACCTCGCTGAGCCGTTCATACTGCGGCTTTTCGGCTTCTACACAGCAGTCGCAAGTATCCATTATCGCAGCAGCGACATCCCGAGCGTGGACAATTTTTACGATTCCATCGTCCTACTCAATGCATGTGGGAAGATTCAAAGAGAAATTGGAACGCCAACGACCACCGGCTCAGTTCAATGAGCGGGGGAAGCTATGACAGAACAGACTATCAATCTCGGAAATTGGTCGAATCTGAACGTTGATATGATCACGAACCTTTATCTGTACGGCCAGACCTCCACGCCTATTACCTATACCGACCGGATAGGGCTGACACGCCGCCTGGCCGTTACACGTCGACGTTGGCGCTGAGCGAATTGTCCTGAATGAATTCGCGGCGCGGCTCGACGACATCGCCCATCAGCTTGGTGAAGATGTCGTCGGCTTCGTCGACCTCCTTGATCCTCACCTGCAGCAGCGAGCGCTCGTTGGTGTCGAGCGTAGTTTCCCAGAGCTGGTTGGGGTTCATTTCGCCGAGGCCTTTGTAGCGCTGCAGCGCCACGCCCTTGCGGCCGGCTTCGGTCACGGCTTCGAACAGGCTGACCGGCCCGTGAATCGGCGTCTCGGTATCGCGCCGCCGCAGCAGGCCGGAATGCAGATAGGCATCCTGCAGCGCCGGGGCGTATTCGTCGAGCTTGCGGGCATCGGCGGACGACAGCAGCGCCGCGTCGATGGCGGCGAAATCCTTGACGCCGCGCACCGTGCGTTCGAACTTGAAGCCCTCGCCTTCGACGAATTGTCCGCTCCAGCCGCGCTCGACTTCGTCGGCCAGCGCATCCAGCCGCCGTGCAATATAGGCGGCGGCCTCGTTTGCCTTGTCGGTATCTTTGATGACGTCGCTGTTCAGGACGCCGGCGATCGCCGCCTGCTCGATGACGCTGCGGTTATAGCGGCCATGCATGTTGTGCAGCACGTTGCGGATGACGCGCGCATCTTCCACCAGCGCCTGCAGGTCGCGGCCGCCGCGTTCCTCGCCGGTCGCCAGCTTGAACACGCAGTCGTCGAGCCCGGTGCCGATCAGGTAATCCTCCAGCGCGCGCTCGTCCTTGAGGTACTGTTCGGACTTGCCGCGCGTCACCTTGTAGAGCGGCGGCTGCGCGATATAGAGGTGCCCGGCCTCGATCAGTTGCGGCATCTGCCGGAAGAAGAACGTCAGCAGCAGCGTGCGGATATGCGCGCCGTCGACGTCGGCGTCGGTCATGATGATGATCTTGTGATAGCGCAGCTTGCCGAGGTCGAAGTCCTCGCGGCCGATGCCGGTGCCGAGCGCGGTGATCAGCGTGCCGACCTGTTCCGACGACAGCATCTTGTCGAAGCGCGCGCGCTCGACGTTGAGAATCTTGCCGCGCAACGGCAGCACCGCCTGAAATTCGCGGTTGCGGCCCTGCTTGGCGCTGCCGCCCGCCGAGTCACCCTCGACGATGAACAGTTCGGACTTGGCCGGATCGCGCTCCTGGCAGTCGGCGAGCTTGCCGGGCAGCGAGGCGATATCCAGCGCGCCCTTGCGCCGCGTCAGCTCGCGCGCCTTGCGCGCCGCTTCGCGGGCGGCGGCGGCTTCCACCACCTTGCCGACGATGGTCTTGGCTTCGGCGGGATGCTCCTCGAACCACGACGCCAGGGCTTCGTTGATGACGTTCTCGACCACCGGCCGCACTTCCGAGGACACAAGCTTGTCCTTGGTCTGCGACGAGAACTTCGGATCGGGCACTTTCACCGACAGCACCGCGGTGAGGCCCTCGCGGCAATCGTCGCCGGTCAGCGCGATCTTTTCCTTCTTGGCGATGGCTTCGGCATAGCCGTTGACCTGCCGTGTCAGCGCGCCGCGGAAGCCCGCCAGATGCGTGCCTCCGTCGCGCTGCGGAATGTTGTTGGTGAAGCACAGCACGTTCTCATGGTAGCTGTCGTTCCACCACAGCGCCGCCTCGACGCCGATGCCGTTCATCTCGGCGCGCACCATGATCGGGGTGGGCACGATCGCCTTCTTGTTGCGGTCGAGGTATTTGACGAACTCCTCGACACCGCCCTCGTAGCGCATCTCCTCGCGCTTCTCGACGGCATGGCGCATGTCGGACAGCAGGATGTTGACGCCGGAATTGAGGAAGGCGAGTTCGCGCAGGCGGTGCTCCAGCGTAGCGAAATCGTATTCCACCATGGTGAAGGTTTCGGGGCTGGCATAGAACGTCACTTCGGTGCCGCGCTTGCCATGGGCGTCGCCGACGACGCGCAGCGGCGCCACGGATTCGCCGTGGGCGAATTCGATGAAGTGTTCCTTGTCGTTGCGCCACACGCGCAAAATCAACTTGCTCGACAGCGCGTTGACCACCGACACGCCGACGCCGTGCAGGCCGCCCGAGACCTTGTAGGAATTCTGGTCGAACTTTCCGCCGGCGTGCAGCTGCGTCATGATGACTTCGGCCGCCGAGATGCCTTCGCCCTTGTGGATGTCGACCGGAATGCCGCGGCCGTCGTCGCGCACTGTCACCGAGCCGTCGGCGTTGAGGATGACTTCGACGGCCGTGGCATGACCGGCCAGCGCTTCGTCGATGGCGTTATCGACGACTTCGTAGACCATGTGATGCAGGCCGGAGCCGTCGTCGGTGTCGCCGATATACATGCCGGGCCGCTTGCGCACGGCGTCGAGCCCCTTCAGCACCCGGATCGATTCCGCGCCGTATTCGACGGGCACGGCGGGAGCGGTTTCGGCGATCGGTTGCCGGGCGGGTTCGGTCATTCTGAAGGCCTTTGAGGATGTCTCGAATCAGCGTCCAAAACGCGCTGCTGAATGGTTTATTTGTGCCATGAAACCGGCCATGCGCCTAGCGCAAAGTCGGGCCTTGCAAGGCATTGAATATATGAGAATTTTTAATGGTTTTTCAAGGCCGCGGCGAGGCCGTTTCGAGCCGTCGGAATAGGTCGATTCGGCGCCTGACGGGGGCGCTTTTCAGTCCCGCCGCGCGATGCGGCCGGTCTCGACCTCGAACACCTCGCCGCTGCTGCCGATCTCGGCGAACGCCGCCGGATCGGCACCGGTCATCCAGACTTGCGCGCCGAGTTGCGCCAGCTCGTTGAACAGCGCGGCGCGGCGGCCGGGATCGAGATGCGCCACCACCTCGTCGAGCAGCAGCAGCGGCGTGATGCCGGTCATCTCGGCGACCAGATTGGCGTGCGCCAGCACGAGGCCGATCAGCAGCGCCTTCTGCTCGCCGGTGGAGGCATCCTTGGCCGGCATCTCCTTCGGCGCGTAGATCACGTGCAGGTCGGTCAAATGCGGGCCGTTCAAGGTGCGGCCTGCGGCGGCATCGAGCAGGCGGCTCTTGCGCAGCACCTCGCGGTAGCGGTCCTCGACGGCGGTGGCGGGGTCGATCAGCAGCGCGTTCTCGATCCAACCGTCGAGGGTGATGCGCGCCGAAGGAAACGCCGATGCCGTGCCGCGCGCCTGCAACGTCGCCGCCAGCCGCGTCACCGTCTCGCCGCGCATCGCCGCCACCGCGATGGCCAGTTCGGCAGTCTCGCGTTCGATGGCGTCGAGCCAGTGCGGATCGGCGTTGCGGTCTTCGAGCAGCCGGTTGCGCGAACGCAGGCTGCGCTCCAGCGCCGAGACCCGGCTGGAGTGCTCGCTGTCGATCGCCAGCACCAGCCGGTCGAGAAAACGACGCCGCTCCGAGGCCGCGCCGGTGAACAGGCCATCCATCGCCGGCGTCAACCACACCATGCGCAGATGATCGCCGAATGCGGTGGCGGACGCGACCGGTTCGCGGTCGATGCGGCAGCGGCGGCTGGCCGTCGTCGTGTCCGCCGTCGGCGCATCGATGCCGGTGCCGAGCGTCGCCAGTCCGAGCGCGCCTTCGACTTCGGCGGAAATCGCCCAGGAGCCGTCGCCCTGCTGGTTGGCGGCCTCGCTGAGCGTGGCGCGGCGCAGGCCGCGGCCGGGCGACAACAGCGAGACGGCTTCGAGGCAATTGGTCTTGCCGGCGCCGTTCGCTCCCACCAGCACCACGAGATCGCCGCGCACCGTCATCGTCGCCGCCGCGTAATTGCGGAAGCCGGTGAGCGAGAGTCGCTGGATGCGGGAGGTGGTCATGCTGGGCAGGGTCATAGCACACGGCGGCGCGCAAGCGAGCCACGATGGTCGGCTTGACCGGGGTCGGTTGCTGTCGTGCGGATCAAAAGCCCGAAATCGGGGCTGCGTCTGGCTCTATCGTGGCGAAAAACGCCGCCACAATCCGGCCACGGGTTTTTCGCAAGCGCGCCGCAGCGGAATTAGACGCGCATCGGCATCAGCACATAGAGCGCGCCCTTGGCGTCGCGGTCGTGCACCAGCGTCGGCGAGCCGGGGTCGGCCAGCTTCAGCACCGCGACTTCGCCTTCGATCTGCGCGGCGATATCGAGCAGGTAGCGCGAGTTGAAGCCGATATCGAGTGCGTCGGAAGCGTATTCGACTTCGAGTTCTTCCGTCGCGCTGCCGGAATCCGGATTGGTTACCGAGAGCGTCAATTTGCCGGCGGACAGCGCCAGTTTCACCGCGCGGCCGCGCTCGCTGGAAATCGTCGAGACGCGATCGACCGCCGCTTCGAAATCCTTCTTGTCGACCACAAGTTCCTTGTCGTTGTTCTGCGGAATGACGCGGCCGTAGTCGGGGAAGGTGCCGTCGATCAGCTTCGACGTCAGCACCACGTTGCCGAGCGTGAAGCGGATCTTGCCCTGCGAGAGTTCGATGGTGACTTCGGCGTCGGCGTCTTCGATCAGGCGCTGCACTTCGCCGACCGTCTTGCGCGGCACGATGACGCCGGGCATGCCGCTGGCGCCTTTCGGCTGCGGCAGATCGACTTGCGCGAGGCGGTGGCCGTCGGTGGCAACGGCACGCAGCGTCGGCGCCTTGGCGCTACCCGCGGCGTGCAGATAGATGCCGTTGAGATAGTAGCGGGTTTCCTCGGTCGAAATCGCAAACTGGGTGCGGTCGATCAGCCGCTTCACATCCGCCGCCGCAAGGGTAAACGAGTGCGACATGTCTCCCGCCGCAAGGTCGGGGAAATCGCTTTCCGGCAGGGTCTGCAGCGTGAATCGCGAACGACCGGCGCGAATGGCCAGCACCGAACGATCGCCGTCGCTTTCCAGCACGATCTGCGAACCGTCCGGCAGCTTCCGCACGATGTCGTAGAACATGTGCGCCGGCACCGTGGTCGAACCCGGCGTGGCGGCTTCAGCCGGCAACGTCTCGGTGACTTCGAGATCGAGGTCGGTTGCTTTCAGCGACAGGCGGTTGCTCTCGGCGCGGATCAAAACGTTGCCGAGGATCGGAATGGTATTGCGGCGCTCGACCACGCGATGCACGTGGCCCAGCGATTTCAGCAGTTGCGCGCGTTCGACAGTCACCTTCATCGCAAAACCCGCCCGATCCAGTATCCACACCATGTCGTGGAAGTGCCGGGCAGCCCAAACGGGTGCCGCGGCGAATGAGGTCCGCAAGGCCGATCAAAGGATGATTTTGCTCAGTCTCGCGGGGTCCGCAAGGTGACGTGGATAGCGGCCAAGTGCAAGTGCGGCGTGGTTTTCGGGACGAAAATTTCCCCGCATTTTGCCGGATTTGCCCCGCTTACTCCTGCAATTGACGCTTCAGCAGTTCGACCTCGTCGGAAAGGGCAATATCCTTGGACACCAGGGCTTCGATCTTGCGCACCGCGTGCAGGACGGTGGTGTGGTCGCGGCCGCCGAAGCGCCGGCCGATTTCCGGCAGCGAGCGCAGCGTCAGCGTCTTGGCGAGATACATCGCCACCTGGCGCGGCCGGACCACATTGGCGGTGCGGCGCGACGACAGCAGGTCGGAGCGGCTGACGTTGTATTGCCGCGCGACGACGCGCTGGATGTCCTCGATCTTGATGCGCTTGGGTTCCTGCGGGCGGATCAGGTCGCGCACTTCGCGCTCGGCCATCTCCAGCGTCACCGGTTGCGCGTTGAGCTTGCTATGGGCCAGCAGGCGGTTGACGGCGCCTTCGAGGTCGCGTCCGTTATGCGTGATAGTCTTTGCGAGATAATCGAGCACCGGCGCGGGCACGTCGAAATCGGCGTGGTGCGTTCTGGCCGCGGCGACGCGCGATTTCAGAATGCCGAGCCGCAGATCTTCACCGAGCGAACCCATCTCGACGACAAGACCGCCGGCGAGCCGTGAACGCACGCGGTCATCGAGGCTTTCGAGATCGGCGGGCGGGCGGTCGGCAGCGATTACCACCTGACGTCCGGCATCGATCAATGCGTTGAGTGTGTGGCAGAACTCCGCCTGGGTCGATTTGCCCTGCAGGAACTGCAAGTCGTCGATCACCAGCACGTCGATGCCGCGCAGCGCTTCCTTGAAGGCCAGTGCGTTCTGAGTCTTCAGCGCGGCGACGAAGCCGTACATGAATTTCTCGGCGGTGAGATACAGCACCTTGCGGTCGGGATTGGCATTGCCGGCCCAGGTCACTGCTTGCAACAGATGCGTTTTGCCGAGACCGACGCCGGCATGAATGTAGAGCGGATTGAACATCACGTTGTCGCCGCGGCGACCTTCGGCGACCTGACGCGCTGCGGCTTGCGCCAGCGTGTTCGAACGTCCGACAACGAAACTCGCGAAGGTGAGGCGCGGATCGAGCGGCGAGCCGCCGAGCGCGTCGTGGCCTGCGGAGACCGGTGCCGAAGCAGTGACGCGCAATTCGGGAGCCGGGCGCGTTTGATCGCGATCCGTGGCGCGGCGTGGATCGGCCGCAGTTGTCGTGTCCTTGACCGGAGTGACACAACGCGCGGCCGAGCGCACCGTCAGATCGATGCGATCGATCGCGGGAATCTCGGCTTGCCAGCAGGTCAGGACGCGGTCGGCATAGTGGGCCTGAATCCAGCTGCGCAGAAATTTCGTCGGCACCGACAGGTGAACGCTCTGCTGCTGGACGCTTTCAAGATCCATGCGCGCGAACCAACTGGAGTAAACGTCCTCGCCGACACTGGAGCGAAGACGGCCTTTGACTCGCGACCATTGATCCTGAGCGATATTCGACATTGTTGGATAACTTTTCTTCTCGAGTAATGTTCTGTTTCACGGCGCAGAAAATTGTTGCCGCTGAAACGATCGGTTTCCTGTCCTCGATCACATCAGCCGACACCACATCATTCGGCGAAACGCTTTCGCCGTTGCGGTCAGGCCTGACAGTGAAAGTGGAGGATGGAAATTAGCGCGAAGGACTGGCGCAATTGGGGGCGCGCGCCCGGGGCCGGGCGAATGCAGCCGCTGTTGGGGAGCAGATCGGAGAAGCGATTGGATGCGTTAGGATCGTGCTGCCGCTGCGCATAGATGTTCCCCCTCTGACCACGGTGAACCGTAGCCAGCTGTCCAACTCGAAGATGTTTTAATCAAAGGTCGCGACACCGAAGATCAAGCGTCGCTACTCAGCCCACACTTGCCTGCCTCAACCCGTCTTGTAACGTCGTCCATCGCTTGCGCGGTAAAGCCTGATATCGATCCCTCTTGTTGTGCAGCTTTCAACCGTCCGCTGCTGATCGAGAGATTTAGACACAGAACTCCGTTCTCATACTGCTATGAGCTACAGCCCGCCAATCGTTGGAAAACGCCGCTAACGCACACACCGCTTATCGATCTGCGCGTCCGCCCTGGTTCTTAAGCCGCACTGGCCTAACGATCCGTGGGCGCCGCGTGTGATTAAAGAAATACACGACGTTGCGTATCTCGCAACGGGTTTAATTCGGAATGTATCGCGATCCGCCGTCAATGCGCTGTCGGCGAAATTTTCGTGAGCTTCGATGCGAAGCGACAAGGTTTTGAATCTTCGCGCGGATTCGAAACACCCCGGCGAGTGTGACAATTTCTGCCACAGCCAAAAAAGAAATTCATAAATTGTTTATGTTTGGCCGAGGCGCGGCGCGTTTTTAAAGTAGTTCGAGTCACTATGGGGATAAGTGATTATCGACTCGTGCGTTTTTCTGTTCTTTTTTCCGAGTAACCCTGCGAGGGCAACGTTGCCGGTTGTAGCTGGCCGCGGGTGATCCGGTCGGCATACGCCGCACGGGCTTGACTCCGACAGAAACGGTCGTGTGGTTGTTGGTCTCACCGTGAAACGCTTGCGATCGAACCGAAACGCATGGCGCAACGACGCGGCGCCTCGCGGCCGGCTATGCGGATTTGTTTTCGCGCTCGATCGACGTAGAAATCTGCGTCGGCGCTGGCGACGTTGGAATTTTTTCGTCGCGTCATGCGCGGACGACAGCGATGATCGGAACGTCGTTGTCGCCTTGCAGGAAATGCATCGGCGGCGACGTTGTGACGCGAACGCAGACCGGCAAAATAAAAGAGCCCGGCATTGCCGGGCTCTCGAAACACGTCAGCCTAAGCTGCGTGCGAAATTACTGCGCCAGCTTGGCGATCCGATGCGACAGACGCGACACCTTTCGGCTGGCGCTGTTCTTGTGAATAATGTTGCGCTGGGCTGCCTGCATCAGCTCCGGCTCGGCAACTGCGAATGCCTTCAGCGCGGCGGCGCGATCGCCGCTGGCGATGGCTTCCTCGACGAGGCGAACCGAGCCGCGCATCTGGGTGCGGCGGGATTTGTTGACGGCGGTGCGGCGGGCAATCTTGCGCGTCGCCTTCTTGGCGGAGGATGTATTGGCCATGCTCTCAAAAATCCTTCAGCGGCCATCTGCTATCGTTTGGCCGGACTGATTGACGCCGTTGTTCGACGCCGTTGCAACGCTGATATGGTTCCGGATATTCCCGGCATTGCCACGCTCGCAACCGATGCGGAGCAGAACGTGACGGTGCCCAAAGAACAGCGGCGGCAGGGATACCCCACCGCCATTGGCGGCCCTTATAGAGGGCCGTCTGTCCAGCGTCAACGGTGTCCAGGCCATGTCGGGGCAGCTATTTTGCCGCCTCGGAGCCCGGTAACCCGCTGGCGAGGTTGAATTTCGGCCGAACGCCCGTTAATTCGGGGGGCTACAGCGGGAACGCTTTGACAAGGTGAGGCATGATCCGCGGTTTCTTCCGTCTGATCGGACTATTGCTGCTGGCCGGAGGCTTCGTGTTCCTGGTCTATGACGGCGCGCGCTCGATTGCCGACCAGGCCCTGCGCCTGACCCGGCTCGGCGAATTCTGGAACGATATCCATCAGGCCAGCCAGCAGAGCTTCCATGTCGCGGTGGAACGCGTCGCGCCGTGGCTATGGACCGACGTCGTGCGTGTTGTGCTGAATCAGCCCGCCTGGGCGGTCATGGGCGTCGTCGGGTTGTTGTTGCTGCTGATTTTCCGTCGGCCCAAGCCGTTGATCGGCTATTCGCGAAGCTGATCGGCCTGATTGGCGGACGGAGTTGCCGCGCCGGTCACCCCTGCCATTTCTTGCGCAACGACATATATTGCGTGTCGGCTTTCAGAATTTGCCGCCCGGCCGCTGGCGCCGCGCGCGAGATCGCGCGAGGCTGTTGCCTGGCAGATATCGATTGATGATTTCATGCATCGGGAGGTGACTCATGCTGTTCATGCGCAAGTCGATCGCTATGCCGAGTGCGGCCGAGGCGCTGCCGGGACGCGCGACTCCAATTCCCACCGCGCGATTTCATTTCGTCAATGGTCATGCGCTGCAGCCGCCATATCCGGAAGGGCTGGAACTGGCCTATTTCGGTTTGGGCTGCTTCTGGGGAGCCGAGCGCAAATTCTGGGAACTGGGCGATGGCGTCTATGTCACCGCGGTCGGCTACGCCGGCGGGCACACGCCGAACCCGACCTATGAAGAAGTCTGCTCCGGACACACGGGCCACACCGAAGCTGTGTTGGTGGTGTTCGATCCGAAGAAGATCTCATATGAAGCGCTGCTGAAAACGTTCTGGGAGAGTCACGACCCGACGCAAGGCATGCGGCAGGGTAACGACATCGGGACGCAGTACCGGTCGGCGATCTATACCGTCGGGGAGGCGCAACGCCGGGCCGCGGACGCTTCGAAACTCGCGTACGGCAAGGCGCTTGCAGCGAAGGGCCTCGGACCGATCACCACCGAAATCGCGTCCGCGCCGCCGTTCTTCTATGCCGAGGATTATCACCAGCAGTATCTGGCGAAGAATCCCGCCGGCTATTGCGGGCTCGGAGGAACCGGCGTGTCGTGTCCGATCGGCGTTGGCGTCAGCGCCTGACCGGTCGCATTCGGTGCTGTTCCCGTCCGGCAAGATGCCGCCGGGACGCAAACCAAACGTTTTGTTAACCTTAACAGGGTCATAACAGGACTGTCTCGCAGCGAGGGATAGTCGTGCGGATCGGTCGTGCGTTTCGAGTTTCGATGACAGTGGCGTGCAGTGCGTTGGCGCTGGCCGGATGCGTGCATCAGTCCGGTCCGGTCGTCGCCGTGCCATCGGGACCCTATGCGGGGCCGCGCGCGAGCTATGTTGCGCCGGCCTACGACGCCGACTACCGGCTCGATGCCGGCGACAAGCTGCGCATCGTGGTCTATGGGCAGGAAGGTCTGACCAACAGCTATGCGGTCGGCGCCAGCGGCGCGATCACGATGCCGCTGATCGGCACTGTGCCGGCGCGCGGGCTGACGCCGGCGCAATTGGCGCGAAACATCACGGCGCGTTTGCGCAACGGCTATATCCGCGAGCCCTATGTGGCCGCCGAAATCGAAAGCTACCGGCCATTCTTTATCCTCGGTGAAGTCGCCGCGCCCGGCCAGTATCCCTACGTGCCGAACATGACGGCGGAGAGTGCCGTCGCGATCGCCGGAGGTTACTCGCCGCGTGCGACGCGCGATCGCGTCACCATTACGCATCCGACGCCTGCGGGTAACGTGCGCGTCGTGGTGCCGCCGGGCACGCCGATCAATCCCGGCGACACCATCGTTGTCGGCGAACGCTGGTTCTGAGCGCGTTCGCTACGGAGCCAGATGCTTGGCGAAGAACGCCAGTGTGCGTTGCCAGGCGATATCGGCGCTGGCTTTGTCGTAGCTCGCGCGCTCGTCGCAACTGAAGCCGTGCTGGGCGCCCGGATAGACATGAATCTCAACGTCGAGCCGCTTGGCGCGAATGGTGTCGACGTCGCTGAGCGGAATGCCGGCATCCTTCTCGCCGAAATGCAACAGCGTCGGCACCGTGGGCTTATCATCGGCGAAGCGCACGATAGCGCCACCGTAATATCCGACGGCGGCGCGCAAGCCGTTCAGTTTCGTCGAAGCTGCATAAGCGACGCTGCCACCGAGACAGAAACCGACGATGCCCACCGGACCGATATCCTTCACGGATTCAATCGCCGCCTGGACGTCGCGCAACATCGCTGGCCAATCTGGGTTGGCGACGAACTTGCGCGCTATGGTCACCTCGTCGGGTGAATAGCCGGACTGGAAATTGCGTTCGATGCGATCGAAAATCGCCGGCGCCACCGCAACGTAGCCTTGTGCGGCGAACCGATCGCAGACATTGCGGATGTGATGGTTGACGCCAAAAATTTCCTGGATCACCACCAGTGCAGCCTTGGGAGGCGCAGCGGGATCGGCGCGATAGGCACCGAGCTGAAATCCGTCCGATGCGGTGAGGGTGATTTGCTGTCCCACGGTTCCTCCGTTGGTTATACGCGCGCGATACTGCGCTGATGGCGCTTGCCAATGATTTATTGCCACATCCAGTTGCGGCCCCAGTCGCCTTTCCAACCGGTGAGGCGGCCGTGGCGGAACAGCAGATAGAGCCGGTCCCTGCGGTCGAAGAAGCCGCTGCCGCCGACATTACGGATGGCGAGATAGATTTCGTTGCCAGGCTTGCCGCTGACGTAAGTCAAAGCCGTTTGCAGGGCGGTTGCGGCGCTGGCCGGATCCATGCCGAAAGCCAAGGGCACGTTGTTGGAGAGCGTCGTGGTGAACGGCGGCGCGGGTCGGGGCGGCGTTGACACATCAGCACGCGCCGGCTGCCAGATCAGTCCACAGACGGCGATCGAAAAGACAATCGCGCCAAGCCTGAAGCGGTTCATGATGGTGTTCCAGTTGATCCTTCGCCAGCGAATGGACGGAGCGCTGGCCATCCGCTTCTAGCATCAATATGGGCGGCCATGGCAGTGGGAGCGAGAAGTCTGCTCGGCGAGAATTCTACTTGGTGAGAATTCTACTTGGCGAAAATTCCTTTGTGGCAATGCACAAGCGTTCGTCGCAACAGATCTGCTCGAAGGATTCTAATTTGCATTGCCTCGCGGCGGGAACGCGATCATGCTGCGTCCCGGCCGGCATCGACCCGGTGGGTGCCGTCCCAAGACCTGAAAGTGAGTTGCCGCCGTAAGCGGTTACGTACACCGGAAGGGAAACAGGGCAATGCCTAATCTCAATATCAATGGGCGGAATATGTCCGTCGAGGCGGCAGGAGATACGCCGCTGCTCTGGGTCATCCGCGAGCAATTGCAGATGACGGGTACCAAGTTCGGTTGCGGCGCCGGTCTCTGCGGTGCCTGCACGGTTCACGTCAACGGCGAAGCCGTCCGATCCTGCCAGACCGCGGTGAGCGATGTGGCCGGCAAGAAAATCACCACCATCGAGGGCCTCAGCGCCAAAGGCGATCATCCGTTGCAGAAAGCCTGGGTCGCCGAGCAGGTGCCGCAATGCGGCTACTGCCAGTCCGGCCAGATCATGCAGGCGGCATCGCTGCTGTCGAAGAACACCAATCCGACCAAGGAAGAAATCGTTGCGCACATGGACGGCAATCTCTGCCGTTGCATGACCTATTCGCGCATCCAGCGCGCCATCATGCGTGCTGCGTCTGACATGCGTACGGCGTCCACCGGCACCGATCGGAGGAACACATGAACGAGCAAGTGAAGATCACTCAGGGCGAATCCACCGATCTGTCGCGTCGCACCTTTCTGATCGGAACCGCGGCGGCCGGCGTCACGCTGGGTTACGCTGCGATTCCCGGCATGTTCGGGCTGGACACGGCTGCGGCGGCTCCGGCCAAGATCGATCCCAGCATCTGGTATTCGATAGGGCCCGATGGACTGGTCACCGTTACCGTCGGCAAGGCCGACATGGGCCAGCATGTCGCTTCGACAATGGCGCAGATGGTTGCCGAAGAGCTTGGCGCGAGCTGGAAAGACATGCGCATCTCGCTGGCCACCAACGATCCGAAGTTCAACGACCCCGTGCTCGGCGCGCAGATCACCGGCGGCAGTTGGAGCACCATGATGAACTTCGATGCGATGAGTCGCGCCGGCGCGGCGGGACGCATCGCGTTGACCGAGGCGGCTGCGGGGATCATGGGCGTGCCGGCGTCGGAGTTGACGGTGCGCGACTCGATCGTCACGCATGCCAAGTCGAAGAAGTCGAAGACCTTTGCGGAAATCGTCAAGAGCGGCAAGGTGACGAAAACCTTCACCCCTGACGAACTCAAGACCATCAAGCTGAAGACACCGGATCAATACACCATGATCGGCGTCTCGGTGCCGCAACTCGACATTCCGTTCAAGGTCAACGGCACCGCGAAGTACGGTATCGATACATTCCTGCCGGGCATGGTCTACGGCAAGCTGGTGCTGCCGCCGGTGCGTTATGGCGCAACCGTGAAGTCGGTCGACGACAGTGCGGCGAAGAAGGTGCCTGGCTTCATCAAGGCGGTCGTGCTCGATGACAAGACCGGTTCGACGACCGGTTGGGTGGTTGCGGTCGCCAACAATTATCAGAACGCCCGCAAGGCCGCGGACGCGCTGAAAGTGACATGGGACCACGGCCCGAATGCCAAGGTCTCCAGCGAATCGTTGCTGATCGAAGCCAAGCGCCTGCAAGGGCTCGACGATTCCGGCCTGTTCTTCGTCAAGAACGGCGACACCTCGGCGGCGCTCGGTTCGGCGGCCAAGGTGCTGGAGGCGGAGTACACCACCAACATCAACATCCACTGTCCGATGGAGCCGATGAACGCCACGGCGATGAAGGAGGGTGACATCTGGCACATCTACACCGGCAATCAGTTCGCGACACGCACCGGTGCAATCGCCGCCGGCGCTGCCGGTGTCGATCCAAAATATGTGGTGTTGCATCAGGCGTGGCTTGGCGGCGGCTTTGGCCGTCGGCTCGATGCCGATATGACGGTGCCTGCGGTGCAGGCGGCGAAGGCGGTCGGCAAGCCGGTCAAGGTGATCTATTCGCGCGAAGACGACGTGACGATGGATTTCTCGCGACCGCTGACCTACCAGAAGATCAAGGCCGGCCTCGATGCCGACGGCAAGGTGGTGGCGATGAACCACGATGTCGTCAGCGCCTGGCCGACCAAGCGCTGGGGCATTCCCGACTTCCTGTCGCCTTCGGTCGACAAGAAGGGCGCGCTCGATGCCTTCACCGTCAACGGCGCGGACTTCTTCTACTCCGTGCCCAACCACAATGTCCGCGCCATCCTCAATGAAATGGCGCAGCAGGCCACGCCATCCGGGCAGTTGCGTTCGGTGGCGCCCGGCTGGACGTTCTGGGCGGTGGAAAGCATGGTCGATGAACTCGCCCACGCCGCCGGTAAGGATCCCGCGCAATTCCGCATTGCCATGCTCGATGGCGCCGGAGACAACGACGGTGGCGCGCAGCGCTTGCGCAACACGCTGTTGGCAGCGATGGGCCTTGCCGGTTACGGAACGAAGAAACTGCCGAAGGGCGAGGGCATGGGCGTTGCCTGCGTGTCGTCGCAGGAGCGCAAGACCGCAAGCTGGACCGCATGTGTCGCGCATGTCGCGGTATCGCCCTCGGGCGAGATCGTTCCGAAAAAACTCACCGTGGCGACGGACGTCGGCACGGCGGTCAATCCTGACGGCATCCGCGCTCAGGTCGAGGGCGGTGCGCTGTGGGGTCTGTCGCTGGCACTTTATGAGAAGGCGACGCTCAAGGATGGCGGTATCGAACAGAGCAATTTCGATAGCTATACGCCATTACGCATGAGCCAGGTGCCGGACGTGTCGGTGCACATCATCGCCAACGGCGAGCCGGCAACCGGTGTCGGGGAGCCGACAGTGACGGTGATTGCGCCCGCCATCGCCAACGCCGTCTTCAATGCGGTTGGCGCCCGCGTGCGGTCGTTGCCGATCACGGCGGATGCGGTGAAGAGTGCGATGAAGGCTTAGATCCGCGCAGACCTTGCGATGTTGGACCGCCGGGATTTTCCCGGCGGTCTTTTTTATCGGGAGACAGCGCTTCGGTCAGACAATAATTGCGTTGTGATTTGTTCGATTTTGCCGGCGCATCGATAACGACTGTTAAGAATACCTCTTAAGGTTCAAGACTCACCTTTGGGGTAAAACTGTAGTGAGGGGTTATCGTACTGCGCTGAGGAATCATGACTGCTGTTTCGAATCGTTCTCCCGCCAGGCGGCGGTTACTATTGGCGTCGGACCGTTTGGACCAAAGCAGCGAGCTAGCGGATATTCTTGCGACTGTCGGCGACGTCGGAACGGTGCCGATCTCGGAAATTCCCGAGACGCCCGCCGGAAAATTCTCCGGCATTGTCGTCGATATCAATTTGCGCTCGCCGGAGAACGTGCAGAGCGTGCGCAGCAAGCTCGTCAAGCAAAGCTATCAGTCGATTCCGCGCCTGTTTGTCATCGCTGGCGGCATGCATCACGGATCGATGCAGGCGTGGGCTCTCGGTGCCACCGACACCATCGAGCGTCCGCTGGATGCGCAGGCCATTCTGCAGCGTATCCGCGCGGCATTTCCGGACGGCAACGATTTCGACGGCAGTTCGCGAGGTCAGACGCTGAACAAGGCCGTCACCGCCGCGCATCTGGTGATGGTGAAGATCTTCGAACGGCTTCCGGCTGGCGTGCCGCTCTCCCTCGATGACGTGGCGAAGGCGGAAACGAAAATCCTGCGTGCGATCGCGCATACCTCGCTGCGGGAGTGGTTGACGATCGTCGGACGCCATCACAACCTCAGCTATCGGCACTGTCTGTTTGTGACCGGATTTGTGGTCGCGTTCGCGCAGCATCTCGGCATGCGCGAGGACGATCAGCGCCGGCTCGCTCGCGCGGCGCTGCTGCACGATGTCGGCAAGGCTTTCATCCCGCTCGCAATCCTCAACAAGCCCGGCGAATTGACCGAAGAGGAAATGAACGAGGTGCGCCGGCATCCCCGACAAGGTTACGATGCGCTCGCCGCGCAAGGCGGCTTCCCGCCGGAGATGCTCGACGTCGTGCTGCACCATCACGAGTTGCTCGACGGTAGCGGTTATCCGAACGGCCTCACGGCAAGCCGCATCAGTGATATCGTGCGGATCATCACGATCGCCGATATCCATGCGGCGCTGGTGGAAAAGCGGCCCTACCGCGAGCCGTATACGCCCATGCAAGCCTTCGCGATGATGGAGGAGATGGGCGACAAGCTCGACCAGCAATTGCTGCAGGCATTCCGGCCGGTGGTGCTCGGCGGATAGCGGACGAGGTCTAGACCAGCAGTTTGCGTAACTCCGCCTTGGCGACCTTTTCCAGCGTCGAGCGCGGCAGCTCGTCGACCAGGCGGATTTCGCGCGGCACCTTGAAATCCGCCAGCGCCCGTTTGCAGGCGGTCATGACATCGTCCTGCAGGTTCGCCGGGGCGCGTTCTGTGCCCGCCTGCGGGATAATGAAGACCACCGGCACCTCGTCGAGCATCGGGTGCTTCTTCGCCACGACCGCCGCCTCGCGCACACCGGGCACGGTGATAATCACCTGCTCGATCTCGGAGGCCGCGACGTTTTCGCCGCCGACCTTCAGCATGTCCTTGGCGCGGTCGCCGAACTTGATGAAGCCGTTCTCCAGCAGGGTGACGCGATCGCCGGTGATGAAGAACCCGTTTTCGTCGAAACTCTCGCGGGTGGCTTTTTCGTTGTGCAGATATTCCTTGAACAGCGACAGCCCGGGAATGCCGCGGATCGACAGATTGCCGGTATCGCCTACGGCCGTCGGGCGGCCGTCGTCGTCGGTGACGCGGATGCTGTATTCCGGCGCGGCGCGGCCGATCGCCATCGGCGTATTGGGTTGATTGACTTCGCCGACGATTCCGTGAGTGATGGTTTCGGTCATTCCCCACCATCCGATGATCTTGATGCCGAACACCGCGAACGGCGGCGGCTCGCACATCGCTGTGCCCCACAGCCTGAAACTGTGCTGCTTGGGAATCTCGTGTTCGAGCAGCGCTTTCATGCAGAAAGGAATCGTCGAGGTCCAGGTACAGCGGTGTTCGGCGGCGACGTTCCAGAAGCGGCTGGCCGAGAAACGCGGCTGGATCACGCAGGTGCCGCCGACCCAGAGGCTGGCCAGCATCGAGTAGGCGAGCGCGTTGGTATGGAACAGTGGCAGATAGGTCTGATGCACATCGCTGGCGTGTAGATCCTGATGCGCGGCATTGACCTTGGCGCCCCACAGCGCGTTGGCATGCGTCCATAGCACGGCTTTCGGCCGCGATGTGGTGCCCGAAGTATATTGGACGCTGCATGGCGCCAGCGGATCGGTGGCCCGGCGCGGCCGGTCGGCGCTGTCGGCAAACAGCGCTTCGAACCGCTCGGCCTTTGGCACAGCATGGCCTTGCGCAGGCACAGTGCCCGCATCATGAGCCGTGATCGCCATCCAGCGCAGGTTGCGGCAATTGGCGGCGACCAGTGCGGCATAGGACGGCTGCGTGATCGCAGCCACCGCGCCGCAGTGATCGGCGAAATAGTCCACTTCGGCGGCGGCTGAACGGGTGTTGGTGGTCACTGCGACGGCACCGAGTTCGACGCATGCGAACCAGGCCAGCATCGCCTCGATGCAGTTATCGAGATGGATGAGCACGAACTCCCCCGGCTTGACGCCGCGCGTGGCGAAACCGGCGGCGAGCGCGCCGACACGATCGTGGAATTCGCCGTAGCTCCATCTCCGCGCCGGTGCGTCGAACGGAGCCCAGATCAGAAACGGGTGGTCGCGGCGGACCTTGGCGCGCATCTGCAGCAGCCATGGCACATCGAGGCCAGCGAATGGGCCGACGACTCCCGTCAATGTTTCTGGACTGTGCATTCAGCCTCCCCTGCGGACCTGCGTCGCGTCATTTTGCCGCCGATCGGGCCGCCCGCTTTTTGATTTGCCGAAGATTGTGCCACCGGCACTCGAGGCAATCAAATCGTCCGGAGAATGCGAAATCATCGTCGGGCCGGCGCTTGGCGCCTTGCCTTCAGGCAAGGAACCTTTACCGGTGGCCGCCGTTGGCTAGGTGTGCAGGGAAGTGCGCGCGACGGCATGCGTCGCACCCTGAGGAGAGCAACATGAGACGCATAGTATTGGCTTTGCTGGCTGCGGGCATCGTTGGCACGATCGGCTCCGGATCAGCCGCGGCGAAGGATTATCGGTACTGTCTGCAGTCGCGCCACATGGGGATCCCCGGCGATTGCTCCTACGACACCTATGCCCAATGCCGGGCCAGTGCTTCGGGCCGCAACGCCGACTGCAATATCAATCCACGCGTGGCCTTCTCGCAGCAGCGGCGTGTCCATCGCAGCGCGCGGCCCTACTGACTGGGCGGCAAATCCGGCGAGCCTCGCCCGACGGACCTGCCGTCCCGCTCGAGACGGCAGGCGGGATGATAATGTCAGCATCGCACCCTGCGGATGAATGTCGCAGGCGTAGCGCGCGGTGGTGGCAGTTTTTGCGATGCCAGCGGTACTGGTTTACGCCCTCTTATGGATTCTGCTCTAGCTTCCCTCCGTCGTCGCGGGGGCACCATTCCCACGATGCTTAAGGAATGGTTTGGAGGTTGGAAGTGGGCTTGTTGAGTGTTGTACGGCCGGGCGCGTGGCTGGCGAAAATGCCGACTTTGAGATTTCGCGGCAAGGTTCTTCTGGGGTTTAGCTGTCTTCTGGTGGTTTCCGCGATCAGCATGGGATTCGCCTACGTCGGGTTCGAACGGATCGCCGGAAGCGTCAATGCCTATCAGGCCGGGGTTGCCGAATCCGACGCCGCCCGAAATATCGATCGCGATTTGATGGCCTATCGCGACCTCGTTCAATATTACATCGTGACCGGGAGCGACGATGACGCCCAGGCAACGCTGGCGGCGCAGGATCAGCTGAAATCCTCGATCGCCAAAGCCTACGGTGCGACGAAGGATGCGGAGCGGCTCAAGCGCATCGGCGATCTCGAAAAGAAATTCGACCTGTTCGTGACGACGTTCGACAGCACGCTGAAGGCCAAGCGCGATTACACCATGCTGGCCGAGGATCGGGTCGCGACCAAGGGCGCTACGCTTCGCTACAAGCTCGAGGATCTGGCCGCGACGGCGGGCAATCTCGGACATGCCGAACTGCAGTCGAAGGCCAAGGATGTCGTGACGCAACTGATTTCGACATCGGCGCTGATGAATACGTATGTTGCGCGCCCCAGCGCCAACGTCGCGGCCAGCGCGTCAGCACGGCTCAAGTTCCTGGAAGCCGGGATCAACGGCATCGTCTCGACTGACGAGGGCATCAAGTCGCGGGCGCACGAAGCCATCACTGATCTGGGGGAGTTCGGCCAGGGGTTTGCCAGTCTTGTCGCCAAAGCTGATGAGATCAGCAAGCTGGGCACCAAGATGACCGAGGTTGCGGGATCCATCACCCAGCTTTCGAACGCGATGAAGGAAGATTTGCTGGCAGATCAGAAGCGCATCGAGAATCAGACTGCAGCCATCACCAGCAATACACAGCGGCTGATTGCCGTGCTCGGCATCGGCAGCTTCTTCGTCGGTGGCTTGCTGGCGCTGTTCCTGGGTAACGGCATTTCGCGGCCGATGCTGAAGATGTGCGCCGCGATGCGCGAACTCGCCGGCGGCAATTTCGAAGTCGTGCTGCCGGGATTGGGCCGCAAGGACGAAGTCGGCGAAATGGCGGGTGCGGTGGAGGAATTCAAGCTGCAGGCCATCGCCAAGGCCGAGCGGGACGCCGCGGCGCATGAGGAGCATAACCGGGCAACCAGCGCGGCCCGCCGCGCCGAGTTGATCCGCTTCGCTGACGAGTTCGAGGCCGCCGTTGGCGCAATTGTGTCCAACGTCTCGTCGTCGGCGTCGCAACTGGAAGCGGCCGCAGGCACCTTGACGCGAACGGCCGAAACCACGCAGGGGTTGTCGAGTCAGGTGGCCGGCGCATCTGAGGAGGCTTCGTCGAACATGCAATCGGTCGCGGCGGCAACCGAGGAATTGTCTATGTCGGTCGACGAGATCGGGCGGCAGGTGCGTGAATCGACGCGCATTGCTGAAAGCGCGGTGAAGCAGGCGCAGCAGACCGACGAGCGGATCGGTCGGCTGTCACGCGCTGCGCAGCAGATCGGCGATGTCGTCAAGCTGATTACCGCCATCGCCGAGCAGACCAATCTGCTGGCGTTGAACGCGACCATCGAAGCGGCCCGCGCCGGAGAGGCCGGGCGCGGCTTCGCGGTGGTTGCTTCCGAGGTCAAGTCGCTCGCCAGCCAGACCGCCAAAGCGACCGACGAGATTTCGTCGCACATCCTCGGCATGCAGGACGCGACAAAGGAATCGGTTGTGGCAATCAAGGAGATCGGAAGCACCATCAGCCAGATTTCCGACATCGCTTCGACGATCGCGACGGCCGTCGAGCAGCAGAGTTCGGCGACGCAGGAGATCGCCAACAACGTGCAGAACGTGGCGCAGGGCACCGAGGAAGTCGCGAGCAATATCTCGCAGGTGAACAGCGGCGCGGCGCAGACGGGAGCGGCATCCGCCGAAGTATTGGGGTCGGCGCAAACGCTAACCACGGAAAGTTCGCGGCTGCGTCAGGAGCTTGATCGCTTCATGAGCAGTGTGCGTGCTGCGTGAGGAAACGGCGGCTCGGCCAGCCTAGACCGGGCGATGGAAGAGGTGCTTGAGCTCGACCTTGGCGCGCTCAAGCCGCTTCTTTTGCGCGATCGGCAGGGATTTGCCGGCCCGGTTGATGTAGAACGTCAGCATTGACAGCGCCGATCGATAGGGGCTGGCTTTGCGGCGGGAGCTATGCTCGGCAGAGCGTTTCAACGAGCTCGCGATCCGTTTTGGATCGCGCAGCGTAAAGACGCCATGTTTCAGGTCGAGTGCGTCGCTTTCTTGCGTGACACGCTGCGACCAGCGATGGACCGGCCCGGCTTTAGTCTTTCGGGCTTTTGGCTTTGCGCCTGATGCCGTCCATGTCTTTCGGCCCGCGGTCGACTGGCGCGTCCGTTGCTTGCGGGCGCTTTTGCTGGGTTGAGTGGACTGTCGATTCGTCCCCGATTTGGCGACCGTCAACGCCGATCCTCCCAGTGCATTTGCTGCAGAGCCAAACGCGGAGGTTCGCGCAGCGTTCCCAGGCGAACCCGCCGATGGAACCGTGACGGCGGCGGCGCGTTGCCGTCTATTCAGCCGATACGCGAAAGCAGGTCTTGGAGTTCCACGATCGCAATATCGAGACCGACATTCCCGCACGCCTCGACAATCTGCGGTGGAGTGGATTCCACACGCGTGTTGTGCTGGCGCTGGGTATCACGTGGATTCTCGATGGCCTCGAAGTAACGTTGGCGGGAGCGCTGGCCGGGGCCCTGAAGGAAAGCCCCTCACTCCGGTTCAGCAACGTCGATATCGGACTAGCCAACAGCGCTTATCTGGCCGGGGCTGTTCTCGGCGCGCTTGGCTTCGGGTGGCTGACCGATCGGATCGGTCGCAAGAAATTGTTCTTCATCACGCTTTCGGTTTATCTCGCCGCCACGGCCGCGACGGCGACGTCATGGAATGTCTGGAGCTATGCGTTGTTCCGGTTCCTGACCGGTGCGGGGATCGGCGGCGAATACACCGCGATCAATTCCACGATTCAGGAACTGGTGCCGGCGCGGTATCGGGGCTGGACCGACCTTATCATCAACGGCAGTTTCTGGATCGGCGCGGCAATCGGTGCGGTGAGTGCGATTGTCCTGCTCGATTCACCGGTGCTGGGGCCGGATAGCGGCTGGCGCGTCGCCTATCTGACCGGAGCTGTACTCGGCCTCGTGGTGTTCGTGATGCGACTCTGGATTCCCGAAAGCCCGCGATGGCTGGTGATCCATGGCTTTCCCGAGCAGGCGCACGATATCGTTGCCGGCATCGAGCGTGTATCGGCCAAAGGCCGCAACGATCCGCCTCCCGGTGGCTGGCGCACGATCAAGCTGCGCATGCGCAAACATACGCCGCTCGCTGACGTCATCCGCACCTTGTTTTCGACCTACCGCCAGCGTTCCACGGTGGCGCTGGTGCTGATGGTCGCGCAGGCGTTTTTCTACAATGCGATCTTCTTCACCTATGCGCTGGTGCTGTCGGAATTCTACGGCATCGGCGCCAGCCAGATCGGCTGGTATCTGTTGCCGTTCGCTGCAGGCAACTTCCTCGGGCCGCTGCTGCTCGGCCGATTGTTCGACAGTGTCGGGCGCCGGAAAATGATCGCCTTGACCTATGGCGTGTCCGGTGTGCTGCTCGCGATCACCGGCTATCTGTTCGTGATCGGATTCTGGAGCGCGCAGACGCAAACCATTGCCTGGATGGTCATTTTCTTTTTTGCTTCGCCGGCGGCCAGCGCGGCCTACCTCACGGTGAGCGAAACATTCCCGCTCGAGGTGCGCGCATTGGCGATCGCCGCGTTTTATGCCATCGGGACCGGCGTCGGAGGTGTTGCCGGTCCAGCGCTGTTCGGCGCATTGATCGATAGCGGTTCGCGTGTCAGCGTCTTTGCCGGATACCTGTTCGGCGCGGCACTGATGCTCGGAGCCGCATTGGTTGCATGGCGCTATTGCATCGCCGCGGAGCGACAACCGCTAGAATCCGTCGCGCGGCCGCTCGCCGTGATTGAGTAATATATCTGGAGCAAGCGTATATGAGTTCGCATGGTGTCAAGCAGACAGCACCGGATGGCAGATCGATGGATCTCGATCTGGCGGCGCAGCTTCCCGCGATCGATCTGGACGCCTGTGCGTTGTTGCTCGATATCGATGGGACGCTGCTTGATTTTGCGCCGACACCGCGGGATGTCAAAGTTCCTTCAGGCCTCGTTCCAACGCTTGGCGGTTTGCTGGCCCGTACGTCTGGTGCCCTGGCGCTCGTGAGCGGCCGCTCGCTCGACGATATCGATTGGATGTTCGCACCAGAACGCTTTCCATCGGTCGGCGGCCATGGCGCGGAGATGCGTCTGTCCGTCGACAGCGAAGCCGTAGCCACCCATGCCCCGCCGATGAACGCCGATCTGAAGCGGCGGTTTGCGGCGATTGCGGATCAACATTCCGGCATCTTGCTGGAAGACAAAGGTTACTCGTTGGCGTTGCATTTCCGGCGCGCGCCGCAGGCTGAAAATGCCATCTACGATGCGGTCTCAGCGATTCGCGCCGAATTGCCTAACGCGCCGATTGAAGTATTACCCGGCAAGTTCGTTTGCGAGATCAAACATTCCGGTTTCACGAAGGCGACGGGGGTGCGTGAACTGATGACGCATGAACCGTTCAAGGGACGGCGTCCGGTTTTTCTCGGAGACGATGTCACGGACGAAACGGTTTTTGCCATCATGCCGGATTTCGACGGTTTATCATTCTCGGTGGGACGACGGGCGCAAGGTGTCGCGGGGCAATTCTCTGGTCCAGATCACGTTCGGCAATGGCTCGCGCAGCTTCTTGCGAGAGCGTAGTCGCTGAAGATCGGCAGTCGTTACTTCGAATGCGCCGATTACAAATCGCGGATCGAGAGTTCCCCTCAAATAGCGAATCTGCCGCGCAGAAATATTTTCGCAGTACGCTGATGCGATCGTGGTGGCGGTTCCGCGCCCGGGCGTCGACGCATGGAACTTTGCACGTCAGCGCGACGTACGCGGGAACCCATTTCAATGTCTTGCAGAATTTCCGCGCGTAGCGCAGTTGGACTGCGCAGGCGTCGCGCGCGAGTCATGGAACTGTTGCTGGGTTGAGTAATGCCACGCAGTTCCATCGCAGCGTGCCCGATTTTGGTTTCATTTCGATTGAATGGTGGCGAGGAACCATATTGATGAACGGTTGTTTATATACCGGGTAAATAATAGCAGGAGGGGACCCCTGTGAGTCTCGTTGTCGTATCGAATCGAGTGGCTCGGGCGAAAGCCAACGAACCGATGACGGGAGGGCTGGCGGCAGCACTGCTGCCGGTGGTGGAAAATTCCGGTGCGATTTGGGTGGGATCGAGCGGCAGCGTTCGTGACAGCATGAGCAAGGATCCATTCGCCAAGATCGAGGCGCTTGGCAGCGGTGCGCTTGCAATGCTCGATCTGCCTGCGGCTCACTACGGCGGCTATTACGAAGGTTTCGCCAACTCGGCATTGTGGCCCGCGCTGCATTCACGCGGGGATCTGATCCGTGCATCGCACGATGACTATAATTCCTATCGCGAGGTGAATGCATTCGTGGCGCGATCGCTGATACGGTTCTGCAAGCCGGACACATCTTTCTGGATTCAGGACTATCATTTCCTGGCGCTGGGCGCCGAGTTGCGCCAACGCGATGTTCACCAGCCGATCGGCTTCTTTTTGCATACGCCTTGGCCGACGCGAAACATCATCGATGGGGTGCCGCATCATCGCGAATTGATTGAAGCGATGCTGGCCTACGATCTCATCGGCTTCCAGACCGATGAAGACCGGGACAATTTTATCGACTACCTCAAGGTGGAAATGGGACTGGTCGTGACGGCCGGGACAGTGACGTCGAGCTACGGCACGTCGCGTTTGGCGACATTTCCCATCGGCATCGATGTCGAGCGCTTCAGCGCGCAGGCGGCGAAAGCAGCGATGCATCCCGATGTCTCGCGGCTGCGCCGCAGTCTGCATGGAGAGAAGCTGGCGATTGGCGTCGATCGGTTGGATTATTCCAAGGGGCTGATCAATCGCATCAATGCGTTCGACCGCATGCTGTCGTTGCAGCCGTCGTTGAGCCGTGCCGTGTCATTGCTGCAGATCGCAACGCCCTCGCGCGGCATGATCGAAGCTTACGGCAATCTTCAAGCCGACGTGGCCAAGCTTGTCAGCGACGTCAACGGCCGTCACGGCGAGGTGGACTGGACGCCGATCCGTTATCTCAACAAGGGCTTCAGTCAGACCGTGCTTGCCGGACTTTATCGCACGGCCCTTGTCGGTGTCGTGACTCCGCTACAGGACGGCATGAACCTGGTTGCCAAGGAATATGTCGCTGCGCAGAATCCGGCCGATCCCGGCGTGCTCGTGCTGTCGAAGTTCGCTGGCGCAGCCAACGAACTCGATGCGGCGCTTCTGGTCAATCCCAACGATATCGACGGCATGGCCCGCAAGATTGCCACGGCATTTTCGATGCCCGCGCCGGAACGGCGGATGCGTTGGGAATCGATGATGACAAAATTACGCGCCGGAACCATCGAGAAGTGGTTCACGGATTTTATCGAAGCGCTTGAAGACGCGCACGCCGCGCGGGAGGGAAAGGGATCGGCGGGACTGATCCCCGACCCTGAACCGAAACAGCTCGGCACCTGGCCTTTGCGGGTTGTCGCAACGACGACCAGTTCGCGATATCACTAGCAACGCCTCCAGCGCATCAAGCGGCTTTGGCAAAAGCTGCGAAGGCGGTCGCGACGTGCCCGTAGACCGCTCGCCTGAATGGCACGACCAGATCGGCGACACGATCGAGCCGTTCCCAGCGCCACGCATCGAATTCGGCAGGCTGTCCGTTGCGGATCGCGAGCGGATCGATCTCGTCGTCGCGACCGGTGAACCGCAGCGCAAACCATTTCTGCCGCTGGCCACGGAAGCGCGCCAGACGATGTGACGACGGCCCGTCATAAGGCGGAAACTCGTAGGTCAGCCATTGGGATTCGCTGAGATGGTCGGCATGGGTGATGCCGGTTTCTTCCCACAATTCGCGCATCACGGCATCGCGTGGATCTTCGTCGGCGTCGATGCCGCCTTGCGGCATCTGCCATTCCAATCCGGGCAGAATGATTTCCGGACCATCGTCGCGAAAGCGGTGGCCGATCAGCACGAGTCCGGCGGCATTGAACAGAGCAATGCCGACATTGGGACGATAGGGTTTATCCGTGGTCATGCCGAGAGCGGTCAGCGATCCGCCAGCGGGGCAAACTCCTTGACGACGCGCTCATAGACCGGTCGCTTGAAGGGCACGATCAGATCCGGAAGATTCTTCATCGGCTCCCAGCGCCAATTGATGAATTCCGGTTTGTGGCCGTTGCCTGGACTCTCGACGTTGATTTCGCTGTCGGACCCGGTGAATTCGACCGCGTACCATTTCTGCCGCTGGCCGCGATAACGGCCCTTCCAGGCGCGGCCGGCGACAGTTCTCGGAATGTCGTAGATCAGCCAGTCGGAGACTTCGCCCAATTTCTTGACCGAACGCACGCTGGTCTCTTCGAACAGTTCGCGTTTGGCGGCGGCCCAGGTGTCCTCGCCGGGATCCACGCCGCCTTGTGGCATCTGCCAGACGTGGGTCTGATCGACATGCTCCGGCCCGCCCGCACGGCGACCGATGAAGACGAGCCCCGCCGCATTGATCAGCATCATGCCGACGCAAGTCCGATAAGGCAGATCTTCGTAACGCGGCATTCCGATAGCGCCTCTTTCGTTCGCGCGGAGTAACGGCGGCAAGCAGACAGGTGCCGCCGGCTCCGGCGCTAGCTTGATTTTGATTTGGCCATCGCGGTTGTCAATGGCACCAGCATGATGCCGCGGCTGTCCAGCGTCTTGGCCCACTTGGCGATCCGCTCGATCGACACCGGCAGGCCGGACGCGATGCCGATGGCGTTGCCGCGCGATTTCGCCAGACTTTCTAGGTTGGCCAGTGCCTTGTCGATTTCTGCGGGTGTTGGCAAGCCGTCGATGCTCAGGTCGGCCTTGGCGAATGGCAGCGTCTGGGCTTGCGACGCGGCGACACTGCGCGGCGCGGTGCCGTCGTCGAAATAGCCGAGCCCGCGCTTGGCGGCCTCGCGCAAGATCGGCTGCATCGCCGCGTCCGATGCCACGAACCGGGCGCCCATGAAATTGGTGACGCCGACATACCCCTGGAAGCGGCTCAGTTGCCAGAACAGCCTGTCGATGTTCTGCTCGGCGCTCAGCGTCGTCAGCAGAGTCTGCGGGCCCGGATCGTTGTCGGGATAGTCGAACGGCTCCATCGGAATCTGCAGCAACACCTCATGGTGCTGCGCGCGGGCGCGCTCGACGAGTTTTCCCGGCTCGACCCCATAGGGCGTAAATGCCAGGGTCACTGCGCCGGGCAGGTTCATGATGGCCTCGGTGGTTTTACTCGCGCCGACGCCTAATCCGCCAATCACGATGGCGACGGTCGGTACCGTTGCTGCCTTGGCGCGGTCGGCGTCGCTGCCCGCAGCGTAAGCGGAGAAAGGCTTCAACCCGTCGGCGACCGCCGGAATCATGCCGTAGCGGGTTTTCTCCAGCAGTCGCGGATTGATGCCTGCCATCAGCGCGGACGTGGTGTCGCCGGAAGCTTTGTCGGCGCTAGCATCGCCGCCGACCACGACGTCCTGCCGCGCGCCGCTCGATCCGTCGATGATGGTGATGGTGCGTTGCCCCGCCGCAGGTGGTGCCGCGGGCGTCTTGGTGATGGGCGATGCCGGCTTCGCATCGGTGGTCGTGGGGGCTGCGGACGCCTTCGCTGCGGGGGCATCGGACGCAGGCGGCGCCAACGCCACACGTGCCACCGGTTCGCCGCCGAGCGGATCGTGATTGAATATTGCGAAGCCGACAAACGCTGCCAGAAACAAGCCCAGCAACGAAGCCATGATCTGGATACCGGTAAACGGCAGCCGCCGCCGTTTCCGCTGCGTGGTCTCCTGCCCCAGCGGAGCGCTGAGATCGTCAGCCGTCACTGTGATGGGCCTCCCGCGAATCAGCCAGCCCGACCCTATCACGTCGGGTAAAGCGAGCGGCAGGTCTCGTGGCAGGTGCGTGTGGGGAAGGGGAGTCTCGCACGCCGCCGATCCGCGTGTCGCGGGCCCGTCACGACAATAACTGTCCGGACCATAATGTGATCCAGGCAACGAAAAGGCGGCCCTCAGGCCGCCTCATCGCAGTTTTGTTGTGGAGGCCTCAGAATCAGTTCGCGGCCTTGTCCTTGTCAGCGGCCGGCTTGTCGATCGCCGCCTTGTCGCCGGTCGGCGCCTGCGCGTTGACCTTGACGCCATGCAGCAGGTCATCGGCCATCTTCAGCGCCTTGTCGTCCTTGGCGTCCGGCGGCACGTAGGACTGCGAGCCGGTCTGCTCCTTGCCGGCATCGCCCTTGAGGTGACCGCGCAGCGAGGCTTCGCCCTTGGTGTCGGTGCGTGACTTCAATTCATCCGGCACATCCTGCAGCACTTCGATATCCGGCGTGATGCCCTTGGCCTGAATCGATTTGCCGGACGGTGTGAAGTAGCGCGCCGTGGTCAGCCGCAACGCGCCGTTGCCGGAGCCGAGCGGAATGATGGTCTGCACCGATCCCTTGCCGAACGAGCGGGTGCCGATCAGTGTGGCGCGCTTGTGATCCTGCAGCGCACCGGCGACGATCTCCGAAGCCGAGGCCGAGCCGCCATTGATCAGCACGATCACCTTCTTGCCCTTGGTGAGGTCGCCGGAGTGCGCGACGCGACGCTGCGTTTCCTCAGCATTGCGGCCGCGGGTGGAGACGATCTCGCCGCGCTCCAGGAACGCATCGGACACTGTCACCGCTTCCTCGAGCAACCCGCCCGGATTATTGCGCAGGTCGAGGATGAAGCCCTTGAGCTTGTCTTCGCCGATCTGCTTGGTGAGCGAAGCGATCTCGCGCTTCAGCCCTTCGGTGGTCTGCTCGTTGAAGGTGGTGATGCGGATATAGCCGATGTCGTCGCTTTCGACGCGGGCGCGCACCGAGCGCACACGAATGTTGTCGCGTGTCAGCGTCACTTCGATCGGGTTGTCCTGGCCCTTGCGGATGATCTTCAGCTTGATCTTGGTGTTGACCGGACCGCGCATCTTGTCGACGGCCTGATTCAGGGTTAGGCCCTGCACCGCTTCGTCGTCGAGATTGGTGATGATGTCGTTGGCCTGAATGCCGGCCTTCGATGCAGGCGTGTCGTCGATCGGGGAGACCACCTTGATGAGGCCGTCCTCCATGGTGACTTCGATGCCGAGACCGCCGAACTCGCCGCGGGTCTGCACCTGCATGTCCTTGAAGCTCTTCGCATCCATGTAGCTCGAATGCGGATCCAGCCCGGTCAGCATGCCGCTGATGGCGGACTCCACCAGCTTGCTGTCGTCCGGCTTCTCGACATAGTCGGAGCGGACGCGTTCGAACACGTCACCGAACAAATTGAGCTGACGGTAGGTGTCGGATGTCGCCGCGCGTGCGGTCGATCCCATCAGCACAGAGCGCGGCTGCGTTACGAACAAGGTCAGCGCCGCACCAGTCGCAGCACTGAGCAGAATTATCGAAGTCTTGCGCATCATCCGCGAACCTTTTCGCCTTCACTTGCCGCCCACCATGGGCCTGAATCAATCGGGACACCGTCCTTGCGGAATTCGATGTAAAGCACTGGCCGGCTCACATTTGCTGCGAGAATGGATGCAATCCGGGACGTCGTTCCCATGGTCGCGATCGGTTCCCCCGTCAAAACGAACTGGCCGATGCTGACCGAAATCCGCTCCATCCCTGCAATCAACACATGATACCCGCCCCCGGCGTTGAGGATCAAGAGTTGTCCGTAGCTGCGGAACGGACCGGCATAGACAACCCAGCCATCACACGGTGTTGTGACTTGGGCGCCGGGCCGCGTTGCCAAGGAAATGCCTTTTTCCGTGCCTCCGGCGCCGTCGGAACCGCCAAATGAACGTATCTGGGTGCCGTTAACCGGCATTGTGAAAAGTCCCTTGGCCGAGACGAAGGCAATCGCCGGACTGAGCCGGCCGGGGTCTTTCAAGGCCGCCAGGTTGGGTTTGCCGTTCAATGCGACGGGTGCGCCCTTCAGGTTGGCGGCTGCTGCGGCCTTGGCCGCGCTTTGCACATCCTGCTCCATCTTGGCGATCAGCGCCTGCAGGTTATCGACCTGGCGCGCCAGCGTCACGGCGCGTGCAGCTTCCGACGCCATGTTTTTCTCGACGGTGCTTTGTTGTTTCTGCCGCTCGTCGACGAGCGCGGTCATGCGGGTCTGATCGACGTTCAGGCTGTCGCGCTCGGTAGCCAACTGACTGCGCTCGGTGGCGATGCTTTTGCGCAAATTGACCAGCTCGCCGAGATCGGCGACGAGCTTCTGCGACCGCGCGCGCATCTCCGGCACGACCGAGCCAAGCAGGATTGCCGTGCGTAACGATTCGAGTGCGTCCTCAGGGCTAACCAACAGCGCCGGGGGCGCACGGCGTCCGGCGCGCTGCAAGGCGGCGAGCACTTCGACGATTTCGGAGCGTCGTGAATCGAGCGAACTGCGCACCGCCTGCTCGCGGGTATCGAGGTCGCGCAAGCGCGCTTCGGCTTCGCCGATCTTAATTTCGATGCCGCGCACTTTGGCGGCGATGTCGATCAGTTGTTGATTGAGCTTGCTACGATCCTGCCCGAGCGCGGCAATTTCCGCCTTGAGCTTGTCCTGCAGTTCGGCAGCATTCTTTTGTTCGGTGCGTGCGGCTTCCAGCTCCTGCTCGCGCTGCTTGATCTCGTCGGCCGAAGGCGCCGTGGCCTGTTGAGTTGCGACGGCAGTCTGCGCACGTAGCGGCGAAGGCGCCATGCTCATCAGCCCGAATGACAACATGCACGTGGCCAGCGCTGCGCCGGTACGCGCGCTCGTTCGCGGCGCGGCTTTGACCAGACTGGTGTGGCGTCGGGCGGGTTGCTGCATCGGTTATGGTTGGCGCGTTTCCATCGGCGCTAAGACCGGTGATAAGGATGGCCGGCCAGAATGGTTGCGGCCCGATAAATTTGCTCCAGAAGCATCACGCGAACCATCTGATGTGGCCAGGTCGCGCGGCCGAACGCCAAGCTCAACTTTGCCTTGCGCCGCAAATCGGGCGAAAGTCCGTCCGCGCCGCCGATCACGAAAACATTGTTATCGACGGCTTCGTCACGCCATCGGCCGATGTGTCGGGCCAGGGTCGGGCTGTCGATCGTCTCGCCGCGCTCATCGAGCGTGACGATAACCGATCTGTCAGGAATCAGGCCGGCAATGGCGGTCGCTTCCTCGGTGATCCGGGTCGCGGCGTCGCGTGCCCGACTCTCCGGGATTTCGCGGACCTCGAGACCCTGAAAGCCAAGCTTGCGGGCCATGTCGCTGAACCGCGCCACATAGCGCTCCGCCAGTTCCCGTTCCGGGCCCTGCTTCAATCGGCCAATCGAAATCACAACAATCCGCATAGGCGCTTTCTATCACAAGCGCCGCTTGAATCGGTCGCCGCTAAAACGTCCCGCTCAGGCCGTTTTCGCCGCCGTCGGTCCTTTGGTCCACAACCGTTCCAGGTTGTAGAACTCGCGGACCTCCGGCTGGAACATATGCACGACGACATCGCCGGAATCGATCAGCACCCAGTCGCAGTTGGGAAAGCCTTCGACATGGAGGCCGCTCAGTCCGTTGTCTTTCAAGGATTTCGCGACGTTCTCGGCCATCGCGCCTACATGCCGGTTGGAGCGACCGGTGGTGACGATCATGTAATCCGAGATGGAGGATTTGCCGCGAAGATCGATGGTGGTGGTGTCCTCCGCCTTCATATCGTCGAGGGTGGAGAGGATGATCTTCAGGGTTTGATCGACATCAGGCCGCGCCTTCAAACCCGCGGCGGAGACTGATGCTGTCCGTGACTCAGAGGAGGCGGACGGTGACAATACAGATGGGGTCAGGGACCATTCCTTTCACTGTATCGCGTACGCCGAATCCGGCGCACGCGGCTATACTACGCATGTGGGGTTAATCTTTTCAATATTCCAGTAACCACCCCGATCAGGTTCCGTAGTTTTTCCAGCTGCCGTCGAAATTGCGCAACACTGTCGACGACAGATTGAGCTTCTTACCGGTGAGAAAAACCCAGGCCGGCGGCCTGCGATCGGCAAGGCTTGGCGCGGCAGCTTCGGGGATGCGATAGGCGCCGAGTGCCAGAGCTGCCGGCGCTGCCAGCGCGCGGAAGCTTTGCGGCGGCCGGTCGATCACTGCGAGCGGCACGTCGGCGGCGATGCGTTGCCAGTTCTCCCAGCGGTCAAACTGCGCGAGGTTGTCGGCGCCCATGATCCAGACGAAGCGCGCACCGCTGCAGCGGCGGCGCAGATAGCTGATGGTATCGACGGTGTAGCGCGTGCCGATGACAGCTTCGAGACAGCTGACGTCGATGCGCGGATGGGATGCGACGCGGCGCGCGGCGGCGGCGCGCTCTTCGACGCTGTGCGGTCCATGGCCGTGCTTCAGCGGATTGCCTGGCGAGACCAGCCACCAGACGCGATCGAGCTGCAAGCGCTTCATTGCGAACTGGCTGATGGCGCGGTGCGCGGCGTGCGGCGGATTGAACGAGCCACCAAGTAAACCGATGCGCATGCCGTCGGTGTAAAACGGGATCGCTTGCGCGGATGCGGCGGATTGCGGCTGCAAGTCAGGCTCCGCGCGCGCGACGTGCAGGGATCACGGCCGCGTCTGCCCGGTGCCGTGGACGCGATACTTGAAGCTCGTCAACTGTTCGGCACCGACCGGTCCGCGCGCATGGAATTTTCCCGTCGCGATGCCGATCTCGGCGCCGAAGCCGAATTCACCGCCGTCGGCGAACTGCGTCGAAGCATTGTGCAGAACGATTGCCGCATCGACCTCGTTGAGGAATTTCTCGGCGACGGCGGAATCTTCCGTCACCACCGCTTCGGTGTGATGCGAACCGTGGCGCGCGATGTGCGCAATGGCGTCGTCGACACCGTCGACCACCTTCGCGGTGATGATGGCGTCTTCGTATTCGGTGTCCCAGTCTTCATCGGTCGCCGGTTTGACGCGTGCATCGGCGTGCTGCACGGCGTCGTCGCCGCGTACTTCGCAACCGGCGTCGAGCAGCATGTCGACCAGCGGCTTGAGATGCGATGCCGCAGCGGCGCGGTCGACCAGCAGCGTTTCCGCTGCGCCGCAGACGCCGGGGCGCCGCATCTTCGCATTGAGCACGATCGATTTCGCCATGTCGAGTTTGGCGGCATGATCGACATAGACGTGGTTGACGCCTTCGAGATGCGCGAACACCGGCACGCGGGCTTCGGCTTCGACGCGTGCGACGAGGCTCTTGCCGCCGCGCGGCACGATCAGATCGATGCCGCCGTCCAGTCCGCTCAACAACAGGCCGACTGCGGCGCGGTCGCGCGTCGGCACCAGCGTGATCGCGGCTTCAGGCAAACCAGCTTCGCGCAGGCCTTGCACCAGGCAATCGTGGATGGCGCGGCAGGAACGGAAACTGTCGGAGCCGCCGCGCAGCATCACCGCGTTGCCGGACTTCAAACACAGCACGCCGGCATCGGCGCAAACGTTGGGACGACTTTCGAAGATCACGGCGATGACGCCGAGCGGCACGCGCACGCGTTCGATGGTCATGCCGTTGGGGCGCTGCCAGCGTTCGGTGACGGCACCGACCGGATCGGGAATGTCGCGCACGACGCGAATGCCGTCGGCCATCGCGGCAACGCGGGCTTCGGTCAAGGTCAGGCGATCGACGAAGGCCGACGTTGCGCCCCCGGCGCGCGCGTCGGCGACATCTTCGGCGTTGGCGGCGAGAATGCTCGCAGCATTGGCGCGGATGGCTTTTTCCATCGCGTCGAGCGCGCGATTCTTCTGCTCGGCCGGCGCGAGCGCCAACGACCGCGCGGCCGCGCGAGCATGGGTTGCAAGCTCGGTCATCAGCGCGGCGAGATCGGCGTGTCCGTCAATGGCTTTGAGGGGCGCGGTCATAGCGGTTCCGTTGGTCCTTAAGGCTCTGCTCTAGCACAGCTATCCCGGCTTCGCGAGGGATCGCGGCGCGGGCCCGGGTGGCAAAAACCGCTTGCGGCGGCGTTGCGGCAAACCCGTGGCCGCAACGTGGTGATGCGGCAGGCCTGCGGCAAGCACTTTCCGGCTCGGCCAATGGCCGATTCCGGCGGCAAACGATCGTTGGGCAACGCGCCGCCGCCCGGTCAGGCCGCAGGTGCCGCGCCGATCACCAGATCGTCGCGATGGATCATTTCGGCGCGGCCGCTGATGCCGAGAATCTGCGCGGCGTCGGACGAGGAGCGGCCCTTGATCAGCTCGGCGTTGTCGGCGTCGTAGGCGACGAGGCCGCGGCCGATCTCGTGAGTGTCGGGGCCGCGCACGATCACCGCGTCGCCGCGCGCGAACTGACCGTCGACGCGGATGACGCCGGCCGGCAGCAGGCTCTTGCCGGCGCGCAACGCCATCACCGCACCGGCGTCGATGGTCAGCGTGCCTTTCGGTTCGAGCGAACCGGCGATCCAGCGCTTGCGTGCGGTCACCGGATTGGCCGGCGTCAGGAACCAGGTGCAGCGGCCGCCATCGGCGATCGCCTGCAGCGGGTGATCGATCTTGCCGGAGGCGATCAGCATGTGCGTGCCGGCGGTGGTGGCGATCTTCGCCGCTTCGATCTTGGTGGTCATGCCGCCGCGCGACAGTTCGGACTCAGCCGCACCGGCCATCGCCTCGATGTCGGCTGACACCGACTCGACCACCGGGATCAGTTTGGCGTTCGGGTTCGCACCGGGCGGTGAATCGTACAGGCCGTCGATGTCGGACAGCAGGATCAGCAGATCGGCGCTGGCCATGGTGGCGACGCGCGCGGCGAGCCGGTCGTTGTCGCCGTAGCGAATCTCGTTGGTGGCGACGGTGTCGTTCTCGTTGATGATCGGGATGCTGCGCCATTCGAGCAGCTTGGCGATGGTCGAACGCGCGTTGAGATAGCGGCGGCGCTCTTCGGTGTCCTGCAGCGTCACCAGAATCTGGCCGGCGTCGATCTTGTGTTGCGCCAGCACCTTGGCCCAGATCCGCGCCAGCGCGATCTGGCCGACGGCGGCGGCGGCCTGGCTTTCTTCCAGCTTGAGCGGGCCGCGCGGCAGCTTGAGCCGCGAGCGGCCGAGCGCGATCGAGCCCGACGACACCACGAGGATGTCGCGGCGTCCGGCGTGCAGCTTGGCGAGGTCAGCCGCGAGCGCCGCGAGCCAGGCCTCGCGCACTTCGCCGGCGGCGGCATCGACCAACAGCGACGAGCCGACCTTGACGACGATGCGGCGGAAATCTTTCAGCTTGGGGCGGGCCATGACTACAAATTCGAAAGGATGGTGGGCGTCGCGCCCGCAATGGTTGCGGGCCGCCACGTCGTTGCAGCCGATCGGCCGCGCAAGACGTGGAAGGCCGGGACAAGCCCGGCCTCGCCGGTGACTATAGCAGATCAATCAGAAAACGCGCGGCATTTCAAAGCCGAAGTTGCTGACCGGTGATAGGCGGTGCCGATGCTTACGGCGACCACGGCTTGGCTTCGGCGGCCGGGACGTGCACCGGCTGTTCGTGGCCCTTCGCCTTGTCGGAGACCGGCGCTTCGCCGATCACCGCGACCAGCGCGCGTAACGCTTCCGCCACGCCTTCGCCGGTAATGGCGGAGAGCAGCAGCGGCGTCTTCTTCGCCGCGCGTTTCAGCCGGTCGCGCTGCTTCTTCAGTTCGTCCGGCGTCACCGCATCGATCTTGCTGAGCGCGACGATCTCGATCTTCTCGGCGAGATGGCCGGCATAGGCTTCGAGTTCGCTGCGCACCGTCTTGTAGGCCTTGCCGGCGTGCTCGCAACTGGCATCGACCAGATGCAGCAGCACGCGGCAGCGTTCGACGTGCCCCAAAAATCTGTCGCCGAGTCCGGCGCCTTCATGCGCGCCCTCGATCAGCCCCGGAATGTCGGCCAGCACGAATTCCCGGCCGTTGGCATTCACCACGCCGAGTTGCGGATGCAGGGTGGTGAACGGATAGTCTGCGATCTTCGGTTTGGCGGCGCTCACCACCGAGAGGAAGGTCGACTTGCCGGCATTGGGCAGGCCGACCAGTCCGGCATCGGCGATCAGTTTCAGCCGCAGCCAGATCCAGCGTTCCTCGCCGGGCAGGCCAGGATTGGCGTTGCGCGGCGCGCGATTGGTCGACGACTTGAAGTGCGCGTTGCCGAAGCCGCCATTGCCGCCTTCGGCCAGCACGAACTTTTCGCCGAGCGTGGTGAAATCGTGGATCAGCGTCTCGCGATCCTCGTCGAAGATCTGCGTGCCGACCGGCACCTTGAGCACGATCGGCTTGCCGTTGGCGCCGTGGCGATCCTTGCCCATGCCATTGGTACCCTTGGGCGCCTTGAAGTGCTGCTGATAGCGATAGTCGATCAGCGTGTTGAGTCCGTCGACGGCTTCGACGATGACGTCGCCGCCACGGCCGCCATTGCCGCCGCTCGGTCCACCGAACTCGATGAACTTCTCGCGGCGAAATGCCACGCAGCCGTTACCGCCGTCGCCGGAGCGAATATAGACCTTGGCTTCATCGAGGAATTTCATGGCCTATCCGTATCGCAGTGCAGGAATGGGAGCAACAACGCGCTGCAGCCGTTGCATTTTTGCCGAGCGGCCATGCTGCCGCGGTCAGCTTGACACCCCAGTTGCCGCAAGTTATCTGGCCGCCCGATGAATGCGGGCTCGCCGTGTTCCGTAAGCGTTAACGTCACGCAACGCGCCACATCCATGCCGGATGGCAGCAGTCCGGCGGGATCAACGGGCGTGTTATCATGATCGACGTCACTTCCCATCATCAATATGCATCCCAGCGCAGTGCCGTCAGCGGATTGGCGCCGCTGGTGGTCATCGTGTTTTCCGGCATCCTCGTCGTCGGCGCGCCGTTACCGGCGCTGTCGCTCTACGTGCACGAGCAACTCGGCTTCAGCAGCTTCACCGTCGGCTGGGTGATCGGCATTCAATCCATCGTCACGGTGGTGACGCGGCATTTCGCCGGCACGTTGAGCGACCAGCATGGGCCGCGCTGGGTTGTGTTGCGCGGGTTGCCGCTCGCCTCGCTGGCCGCCGGTTTTTATCTCGCCTCGGCGGTGCTGCCGGTTTCGCCGCACGCAAGACTGGCGCTGCTGATCGCCGGGCGCGTGCTGCTCGGCTTCGCCGAAAGCCTGTTCATCACCGGCACCATGAGCTGGGGCATTGGCCGCATCGGCGCGGCGCGCACCGGCCGGGTGATGTCGTGGCAGGGCATCGCGATGTATGCCGCACTCGGGCTCGGTGCACCGCTCGGCCTTGCCTTGCATTCGACGTACGGTTTCGCCGGCGTTGCGGTGCTGGCGATCGCCACGCCGCTGTTCGCCATGCTTGTCGCATTGCTGTTGCCGCCGGTGCCGGCCTCGGGCAGCGACAGCGTACCGGTCTATCGCGTGTTGCGGCTGATCTGGCTGCCCGGCGTGGTGCTGGCGCTCGCGACCGTGCCCTATGCGGGAATGGCCGCGTTCCTGCCGCTCGACTTCAGCACCAAGGGCTGGGCCGGCGCGGGCGTCGCCATTGCCTGCTTCGGCATCGGTTATGTTTTCGTGCGCCTGATCGCGTCGGATCTGCCGGACCGGCTCGGACCGGCGCGCGTCGTCGGCGCGTCGCTGGCAATCGAGACGCTGGGCCAGTTGCTGTTGTGGGGCGCGACGCATCCGGCGCTGGCGCTGGCCGGCGCGGCATTGACCGGCATCGGTTTCTCGCTGGTGTTCCCGGCCATGGGCGTGATGGCGACGAAACGTGTGCCAGCGGAAATGCGCGGCCGCGCCGTCGGCAATTTCATCGCCTTCTTCGATGTCGCCATAGGGCTCACCGGCCCCGTCGTCGGCCTGCTCACCGGCGCGATGGGATATACCTCGGCGTTTCTTGCGGGCACGCTCGCTGCGCTGGCAGCGCTGGCGCTGATGCCGGTGGTGTACCGGATGGGAAGTCTGCCAACGCCGGGTGGTGCATCGCGTCACTGATCCCGTGAAGCGAACCGGCGCGCGTTGCACGCGGCGAATCCGCAGCAGGGCAGCTGTGCGAGGCCGCGTCATGCACTCGCGGCTGTCGCATGCTAAGAGAGACAGATTCGCCGTGAAGCCGCGCTCGCTTCGCTGTCACAACGATGTTCCGGTGTGCCGTTCACGACATGATTTCGCGCATCTCCACCAGTCTCAATGACCGCACGGCGCGGCTCGCCGGCATCGGCCTGATGCTGGCCGGCATTTGGGCGTTCTCGTTCGGCGACGTGATCGGCAAATATCTCGTCGCGGATTATCCGGTCGGACAGTTGTTGTTCCTGCGCGCCTGCGCGGCGCTGGCGTTGCTGGCGCCAATGATGTGGCGCGCGCGCCACGAGTTCATGCGGCTGGAGCGGCCGGGGCTGCATGTGGTGCGTGTGCTGCTGTCGACGCTCGAATCGGCGGCGTTCTTCACCTCGGTGATCTATCTGCCGCTGGCGGACGTCATCACCTATTATCTGGCGTGTCCGATTTTCGTCACCGCGCTCTCCGCCATCGTGTTGCGCGAGAAGGTCGGCTGGCGGCGCTGGGCCGCGGTGCTGGTCGGCTTCGGCGGCGTGTTGATCGCGCTGCGGCCTTCGACGCAGACCATTTCGTGGCCGGCGTTGATCGCGCTCGGCGGCAGCCTGTCGTTCGCCATGCTGATGCTGGTGACGCGCTCGCTGCGCGGCGCGCCGGATATCGTGCTGGCATCGTCGCAATCGATCGGCACGTTGGTGTTCGGCGCGCTGCTGCTGCCGGTCGGCTGGCAGACGCCGACATTGCCGGCGTTCGGCATGTTCATGCTGGCGGGCGCCATTTCGGTCGGCGCGCTGGTGTGCGTCAACCGTTCGCTCAAGCTGGCGCCGGCCAGCGTCGTCGTGCCGTATCAGTATACGATGATCATCTGGGCGGTGATTTTCGGCTACGTGGTGTTCGGCGATCCGCCGTCGCTGGCGACGTTGATCGGCGCGGCGATCATCATCGGCGCCGGCATCTACATTTTCCTGCGCGAACAGGCGCTGGGCACCGGCGACGACACCGTCAATCCGCCGGCGTGAGACGTCCCATCGCAATCGTCATGCGCGGGCTTGACCCGCGCATCCATCGTTTCGAAACGAGATGGATTGCCGGATCAAGTCCGGCAATGACGAAGTAGGCAGGTTACGCGTCGCGCCGGTTGGCGTGGCCCCAGCTTTTCAGCGACGCCCACACGCCGCGGGTCAGCCGGAAGCAATCGACCGGAGACGATGAACCGAGTGCGTCGAAGCGGTGCAACTCGACGCCGGTCCATTGGAAGCCGCACTTCTCCAGAATGTTGCGCGACGCCGGATTGACGACGCGCGCGCCGGAAATCATGTGCTCGATGTCGAATTCCTCGAACGCGTAATCGATCACCGCGCGCGCGGCTTCGGTGCCGAAACCGCGGCCCCAATACTCGACGCCGAGCCAGTAGCCGAGTTCGGGCGAATCCGGTTGCCGCCAGTCGATGCCGACCATGCCGATCGGGGTGTGATGCTCCTCGATCAGGAACACCGTCTCGGCTCTCGCCTTGGCCATGTCCTTGATGAAGCGCACGGCGTCGTCCTGCCGGTAGGGATGCGGCAGGCGGCGGGTATTCTCGGCAATGCGGCGATCGTTGGCGAGGCGGGCAATTGCTTTTACGTCCGCGAGCGTCGGCTTGCGCAAAGAAAGCCGCTCGGTCTCGAGGACGACAGTACTGGTCTCGCGCCGCGTTGGCGTTGAAAAATCCTGCAACATGTGTGGGCTCCTGCACCAAAGAAAGAAAAAGGGGAGGCCGGTTTCCCGTCTCCCCTGGAGCCTATGCGACTCCGCCGGTTCAACAGGGACCGGCGGACGCAATATGATCCACCGTCTACTCGGCCGCGGCTTCCGTCATCGGGAGGACCGATACGAAAGTGCGGCCGTTGGCTTTCGCACGGAACTCAACGCGGCCTTCAATCTTGGCGAACAAGGTATGGTCCGTGCCCATGCCGACATTAAGGCCGGGATGCCAAGTGGTGCCGCGCTGGCGCGCGATAATGTTGCCCGGAATCACGTGCTCGCCGCCGTACGCCTTGATGCCAAGGCGTTTGCCAGCGGAATCGCGGCCGTTACGTGATGAACCGCCTGCCTTTTTATGAGCCATGACCCATCTCCAATCTCGAAAACACTTTAGTTTGATTCCCTGACGGAATCATCTCACTTTTTGTCACGACAGATTTTAATCGCTCGAACCTGTCGCCGTGTCTGTCGCAGTGGCGTCGCCCGATCGTTAACGATCGTTAATCGGGCGTCGCCGACTTAAGCGTTACTCTTTGTCCGCCTTCGGCTTCGCGGCCTTCTTCGCCGCGGGCTTCTTGGCCGGAGCCTTCTTGGCCTCAGCGGCCGGCTTGGCTTCCGCCTTCGCCGCTGCCTTCTTGGCCGGTGCCTTCTTCGCGGCGGGCTTCGGCGCTGCATCCTCGGCGCTGTCGTCAGCCGACTTGGCGACAACCTTCTCGCGCTTCGGCCGCGGGCCTACCGTCGGCGACTTGCCGTCGGCCAGGATCTCGGTGATGCGCAGCACGGTGATCTCGTCGCGATAGCCACGCTTGCGCTTGGAATTCTTGCGGCGGCGCTTCTTGAACGAAATGATCTTGGGGCCGCGCTTGTGCTGCAGCACTTCGGCCGCAACAGATGCGCCCGCCACGGTCGGCGTGCCGAGCACCGGCGTCTCGCCGCCGAGCACCAGAACGTCGCCCAATTGCACGATCGTCCCGACTTCGCCGGCGATCTTGGTAATCTCGAGTACATCTTCCGGAACGACGCGGTACTGCCGGCCGCCGGTTTTGATGACTGCGAACATCGTTATATTCCTTCGTGTTCGATCCCAGCGCTCGGACGGGTCCGGGCCGGCTTTTTGTTCAGTCGCATGGGTTATTGTCGTTTCCGCGCGCTCGGGGCCAAAACCTGCCGGCCGCGCAAAAACAAGCGGCGCGGGAAACACCCTGCGCCGGTTGGCGGCTTTATAGCGGCCCGGCGAGGGGAGTCAAGGCAAACGCCCGCCCAGTGCCGCCGAAAATGCCGGATTTAGCGGATTTGCGGCGATTCCGGCGGCGCCCGCGGGCGTCAGGCCGCTGCCGCTAGCGCGCATCGCGGCCACCGCTGACCATGGTCCAGCCGTCGGTATTGCGGATGAAAAGATTGTCCTGCACGCCCGGGGTCGCAAAAAGTTGGCCCATCCGTCCGGTGATCAACGGGCTGTTGCTGGTGTGCGCGACCGAGAACAGGCAGCGGTAGCGGCCCTGGCCGGCATCCTTGGCGCAGCTGATCTTCTTGAACGCGGTGAGGCGCACCCGCATGCCGCCCTTGCCGCCGGTGAGCGCCAGAATCTGCAGGCACTCGATGCCGAGGACCGGATCGTTGCGGTAGCCGCCGGACAGGCATTGCCGCTCCAGATCGCGGATCGATTGATTGGCCTTGGTCAGCCGCTGATGGACCAGCAGGAAGATATCCTCGGCGCTGGGCTCGCCGGGCTCGGTCAGGGCGCTGCCTGCGCTGAAATCGATCAGCCGCATTTCGGCGCGCACGACACCGTCGCTGACCGCGGTCCGATAGGCGCGCATTGCCCCCGGCCCCTCGTCGATGATCCGCGCATCGACATATTTCAAGGCTTCGTTGCGTACGCCGGCTTCCGGATCGCCCGCCGGTTTGACCGCCAGCATCGCGGTTCGGAACGCCTGCTGGATCGCGGTGTCGTCCAGCAGGTTGCGCTCGCGCGCCGAGACCGCACGCAACGGATTGTCCCGCTCCGGCGGGAAATGCGCCGCCATCATGCGCGACACCGGCGCCAGTTCCGCCCAGATGCGCCGGATGGCCGCGAGTCCGTCGAGCGATTGCGGCGCCGCTTCGGCTTGCGCCGCGGCCTTGGCGTAAAGCGGCTGCGCAATGGCGATCGCTTTCGGCGCCGCCTGCTGGATCAGGGCGCGCCGCGGCTCCTGCGGCAACGTCGACTTGTCGATGCTGCCGAGCAGATCGGACATCTTGGTCAGCGTCGCGAGACTGTCGTCGGCGGCGAGCAGCGTCTTCAGGTCCTGACTGAAAACGCTCTCCAGCACCTGATTGGTCCTGTTCTTGAGGCTGTCCTCGAACGCCTGCTTGCGGGCCGGCGTGGTGTCGCCATAGCGGCTCGTCGCTTCCTTGCCGATGGCCGCGATCCGGTCGAGCGACGGCCGCTCCAGCGGCAGCCGCGCGACGGTCTGGACCATTTCGTCGAACCACTTGTCCGCTTCGGCGCGGTTCGACAACAGCGACGCGACGTTGACGAAGTGACGTTCATTCAGGAACGGATTGGTTACCGCGATATTGTTGAGCGCCTGCATCTTCATGGCGCGGACGCAATGCTGCTGCATCAATTCCCAGATCGAACGCCGGTGCGTTTCCTGCATATCCGCGAAGGGCAGGCCGAATACCGGCACGAACGCAGGGTTGGCGAAAGCATTTACGATCATGCGCGTGCCGGCATCGATGCTCATGCGGTTGAGGTCGGCACCCGCGATGAACGGCGCGATCCAGGCCTGCAGCACATTGCATTGATCTTCACGCGACGATGCGGCCGCGATCTGCCCGCCGATGCCGCTTGCCAGTTTGACCGGTGGCGCGCGCCCGGCGTCGAGTTGTCCCTGCAAGGTCTTGTCGGCGCGTGTCAGCAGCATGTCGTCCGTCGACCTGCGCGCCGCGTCCTGATGGCTGTCGCCATGCGCCCGCCAGATTTGCCGGGTGCTCCACACCCGGGTCAACGTCAGGCCGTCGCCGGCGCCAGCGGACGACAGTGTAAAGACGCGAATGTCCGACAGCACATGGTGGCGTGGGCCTGCAGCTTCCGGACGAAACACCCCGGTTGCGTCGCGAGTCCCGGCGACGACGAGTACGGTCCGGCGATCGTCGGCGTGGAGCGGCACCAGCACGCGCCGCAGCCGATCGCGCGCGGCGGGTGGTTGATCGTTGGGCGTGGAGGCGATCAGTTCGGCGAACGGCAATAGCGCATCGTTGCCGAGCGACAACGTCAGGTCGGTATGGCCGCGTCCGGGGTGAGTCCAGACGCCGGCAATTTTACTGTCGAACGCGACCGGCTTGCTGGCGCCCTTGCGTTCGAGCCTGATCTGCTGACACTCGGAAGCCGTCAGGTTGCCGGTCATCTGCTTGCCCGACGGATCGAGCCCCGCAGCATCGACGCTGAAGGAGAACCGCGCGTTCCCCTCGACGACAAAACCACTGTCGAACCTCACCACGTTTCCGTCCGTGCGGCCGGTGGTGACGACGACATTCTCGGCGGTTTCGGCAACGCCCTGGCGCGCAGGGGTGGGCATCTTGAAGCGAAACACCGCAGCCAGCTGGTTGCCGTCCTGAACGATGTCGGCCTGCGCGTCGTGGGTTTCGGCGTCGCGCCGTCGTGCGGTGCACGACAGCGTGCCGCGCCAGTGCCCCTGGAGATTGCCGCCGCTCGGCGGTTGCGGTTTGCTGACCGGCGCATTCGCGGCGGCGTTCGCTGCTGGCAGCGCGACGGCGTGACGCGAGGCTGTGAAAGTGTCGCCGACGCCGCCGCAACCGGGCATGGTGCCTTCGATCATCAAGCCATTGTCGCGCAGGCGCCCGACCAGCCCGAGCGAGGTGGTGCCGGTGGGTCGTTCGATCCATTCGCGCGGCACGAAGGTGAAGGCGCCCTTGGCGTCGATGCTGCCGCTGACCTTGTACACACCGCCTTTGCTGCGTGCGTTCGGCGCGGCGAAGCGGAAAGTCCCCTCGAATCTGGATTCGGATTTTTGCAGGTCGAGCGTGAAGGCGATGTTGCGGTTCGCGCCGCAGGAATAGCTGCCTTGCCAGCTGCCGGCGAGATCGTTTGCAAGAGCTGAACCGGTAAAGGCCAATGTGCAGGCGACGACGAGCGAGCAGCTCCGGTAAGAAAACGTCACAATGAAATGCCCCGAATATGCCGGTAATGTTTCCGCGCAACGACGCGGCGTGAAAAACTGGGTCGTGTGAAAAATGCTTCGCAGTCTGCGCCGAACGTAAGCATCAAAATTTTCGCGGCACCAGACGGCAGCATCGCTGGCATTAACGCGCAGGGTTAATGTGCGGAGTATCCGGCAGGCCCGCGCGTCGCGGTCCGGACGCATAGCCTGCTGATTCCAGAGGATTCCTTGCTCGATGTGCCGGTTGCGATCGGCGCGCGCGAGGGGCGGTGATGCGACGATTTGACCGGGGGCGCCGAACAATCGTCGGGTGCGCTGCAACTATCCGGTTCCCGCGTCGTTATCAGCGGCTACCCACCAGCAAGGCAGAAGGGGTCCAATGGCCGAAGGGACTGCAACCACCGCCGGCATCGGCAAGCATGGCGTCGCGCGCCTGCCGTCGGTCGAGGTCGACAGCTACAATATCGAGCTCAAGGACGACGACGGTTTCCTTGGCGACCGCGCCAGCAAGGGCGCCTTCCAGCGCATTCTCGAGGACCTGCGCAAGCCGCTCCGCAAGAACGGCGACGATCCGCTCGGCGACAAGGCGTCGACGGACATCGGCAAGAGCACGCTGGACGCGGCGCTGCTCGGCGACGACATCGAAGCAGCGGCGGTGGTGCACGGCGCCATCGAGGAATTCGCCCAGGAACTGGCTTACGTCACTGGGCGCTTCCTCAAGACCAAGGCATGGGCGGGCACCGAATGCATCGTCGTCGGCGGCGGCTTTCGCCAGAGCCGCGTCGGCGAACTGGCGATTGCCCGCACCGACCTGATCCTGAAGGCCGAGGGCCACAAGATCCACCTGATCCCGATCCGTTTCGATCCTGACGAAGCGGGACTGATCGGCTGCCTGCATCTGGCGCCGTCGTGGATCTTCGAGGCCTATGACAGCATTCTCGCGGTCGATATCGGCGGCTCCAATATTCGTTGCGGCGTGGTCGAGACCAAATGGAAGAAGGCGAAGGACCTGTCCAAGGCCGGGGTGTGGAAGTCCGAGCTGTGGCGCCACGCCGACGACGAGCCGACCCGCGAAGGCGCGGTGAAGCGGCTGGTCAAGATGCTGAAGGATCTGATCGCCGCCGCCGACAGCGAGGGGCTGAAGCTGGCGCCGTTCATCGGCATCTCGTGCCCCGGCGTCATCGACGAGGACGGTTCGATCGAAAAGGGCGCGCAAAACCTGCCGGGCAATTGGGAGAGCAGCAAATTCAACCTGCCGACCAGCATGTTCGAGGCGATTCCGATGATCGGCGAGCACGATACCACGGTGCTGATGCACAATGACGGCGTGGCGCAGGGCCTGAGCGAAATGCCCTATATGCAGGATGTGACGCGCTGGGGCGTGCTGACGATCGGCACCGGTCTCGGCAATGCGCGCTTCACCAACCGCAAGAACAAGGACAAGGACAAGGACAAGAAGGACGTCGACGACAAGAGCGACAAGAAGGCCAAGGACAAAGAGAAGAAAAACAAGGATTGAATCGCGGCGAGGCTTTGCGCCTGACGGGTTCCTGCCGACCGCCCGCCGTCGCGGGGGCCTCGGCGCGGTCGCGATGCGGCTTGTCGCAGCTTTTCTATGGCAGCCCTTATATAGAATATAGAGTGTGTCGGATGGCGGCGGGTCGCCGGTCCGCGGATGAGCAGGCGGGCCGCCCACGGCCTTGCCGGTCCCCGGCTTAAGTCTTCCCCCGCCGTTTCGGCTGGCCGTGTTTGCCTGTAGCTCCATCGGGGAACGGCACACACCGCTGCCGACGGCGGTCCGGGTGGGCCGCACCGTCGTCAATCCGGAGCAGGCCGGCCGGATGGACCGCATTCATGCCGCGGCGGCCGGATTTAAATTCGCCGCCGCCTTGTCTGCCGCGCCATCCTCGCCTAGAACACGCCCCGACCGAGCGCGCGAGATTCCGCGGGCACCGGCTCGCGCGGGACGGCTTCCATTCGATACGAAGCGGAACCTGCCGGCGCGAACCGCAGCCAACGGGGCTTCCAACGCGCTGGGGCGGCATCGCCGCCCGTTTGGCATCTGGAGAGGTGGCAGAGTGGTTGAATGCACCGCACTCGAAATGCGGCATAGGTGCAAGCCTATCGGGGGTTCGAATCCCTCCCTCTCCGCCATATATAGCACCGATTGTTTTTCTGGGTATTTTTCTACGCCCAGGTTTATCGAGCCACACGGCGTCGCTAAGTTCGCCCGTGCCCGGATCGCCTTGCGCGGGTGAAAGGCTGACGGTAGTCAGATGCGGACCGAGCCGCGCCGGCGCAACGCAAGGTACAATTCGCGGCTGTCCTTGCCGGCTACGATGGCGCGATTGAGCATGGAGCGATGCGTTATCGTGATCATGGTCGACGACCTGATCACGATCCGAGGTTAAAGCATGAAGCTGGAGCATCGACGCCCTCCCTTGAAAGGTGACCGACCAAGCGAAGCGCCACCCGGTGAGGTGCGGCTGCCGGCCATGTCGAGTTCGATTTCGCACGGTAGCTCGATTATGGTCTCGAGATGTTGGCCGTTCTCTACCCGCACATATTTGATGGCCTGGGCGCAGCTGACGAACACTCCGCCATAGACCCCGTTCTGTTCCTGGGCGACCCACTGTCCCGGCGATTGCGGCCGATGAATACGACAGTCGAAATGGAGCTGCACGAAGGAGGTTCGACGAACTTCACTGGCTTAATCCTTCTGATCGGCGCAAATCCGTGTTCGCCGTTTGCGGCTGTCCGCTTGTCGCGAATGTTGCGAGAATTGGCGGCGGGCGTGCTCTAAGTAACTTGCTCGCCAATATCCAGCCTTGCGAATATGCTTTCGAGGGCGGAAGGACGACGGTCTCATAAGAACGTCATAATGCACGAGGAGCCGGGCAGTTCAGGTGCCGGGATCGTTGACGAGGCGGACCCGGGCAAAGAGCGCGCCGAATGCGACGCGTTCGTCCCAATGGTTGAGCTCGCTTCCGAACAGCGGCTCTCGTCTGAGGATACCGACGACCGCGCAGAGAATGATGGCCATCCAGAGCAGCGCTGCAAGGGCCCTGCCGAACCCGACGCTGCTGAATGCAGCAAAGCCCGCGAGCAGCAGGATGCGCGCGGCGAATCGCACAAGAATCCTTGCGGATCTGAATATCAGCGGCATGTCCGGAGATCGCGCCAAGGTCTAAGATCGCCTGGTACGCGTTAGCAAAAAATTATCGCAGCTGTCGGCTCGTAGTGAGGGTGCAATGTCTGGCGGACAGTGGGAACGCTCGGTCGCGCCGCATGTGCGCTCAGCACTTGCGCCTCGATGAAGCCCGAAAGCAGGGCAAGTGAGAAATCCGCATGCCGTGCGTCGATCGAACTGTCCAGCCACTCGGGCAACTCGCGCTCGCGCGAGATGGCGCAATACCATTCTCCCTGATCGTAAGCGATGCGGCGAACGCGCCAGAGCGGCAATTCGAGCTCAAGCAGGGTCAGGGCGGCATCAGCCCAGGCTTCCGCATCGATGAACCGCATCAGGCGTGCTTTCCTTTCGGTCTGGCCGAGCGAGGGAAAGCGCCGGCAGGCCTTATCCAGGATGTCCTGCATCAGCGGGCGAGTGACCACATGCGCGATACGCAACCGCTCGGTAAGCGCCAACGGATCGAAAGGCTGGCCGACGTCGGTCAGAGAGAGGACAGTCATGGGCGTGTTCTCGACACCGGCCCCACCGCGGCCGGCCCGGCTAACATGGTCTGAAAGGGCATTCGAAAACGAGGCGAGTCGGCCTGCAGAAAAATAAGAATTTCATAAGCGTGACTGCAGTCCGTTACCGGATAGCGCGGCTAGGCTTCACAACCGAGATGGAGTCGAGTGCGGTCGCGTACTTATGAGATTCCTATAACTTCGATATCGCCCTCATCTCGAAAACCTATGGCTGAAGTGGCAATTCAGCGTGGCTACGTTCCCGGCTGGCGCGAGAATGCGTTGCCTTTGACATATCGCAATCGGAACGCCCGAAAACAGAGGAATAGTTGCGTCAGGGAATAGGCGCGACGAGGAGTATTTCTATGATGGACATTCTGATGCTGGCGCTGGCCCTCGGACTGTTTGCGCTGGCGATCGGCTACACCTACGGCTGCGAACGGCTGTGACGGGAGAGCGGTCATGATTTTCGACTATACGCTAGCCGGTGCCGTCTCGTTAGGTCTGCTCATCTACCTGACCTACGCGCTGCTGCGGCCCGAGCGCTACTGACGTGCTCCTTCTCTTGAAGCTGCTGCTGGCGGACGCCGTTCTCGTCGTCTTCCTGCTTGCTTTGCTTGTCGCGCTTTTGCGCTCAGGACAGTTCATCAAAGCTCGATGCCGAGGACATAAACCATGACCGTGATCGGTTGGCTCCAGATCATCCTCTACTGCGCGATCATCGTCGCGCTTGCAAAGCCGGTCGGCGGCTACATGACGCGTGTCTTCAATGGCGAGCGCACCTTCCTGTCGCCGGTCCTGCGCCCCGTCGAGGCCGGGATCTACTGGATCTCAGGCGTCGACGAGAAGCGCGAGCAGCATTGGCTGACCTATACGGTCGCGATGCTCCTGTTTCATGTCGGCGGCTTCCTGATCATCTACGGGCTGATGCGGCTGCAGGCCATGTTGCCCTTCAATCCGGCCGGGCAGTCGGCGGTCGCCGAGGATCTCTCCTTCAACACCGCGATCTCCTTCATCACCAACACCAACTGGCAGAACTACGGCGGCGAGAGCACGCTGTCCTATCTGACGCAGATGGTCGGCCTGACCCACCAGAATTTCCTCTCGGCGGCGACCGGCATCGTGCTCGCGGTCGCCCTGATCCGCGGCTTCGCTCGCGCCTCGATGCGCACCGTCGGCAATTTCTGGGTCGATGTCACCCGCTGCACGCTCTACGTTCTCCTGCCGATCTGCGTCGTCTTCGCGCTGTTCCTGGTCTGGCAGGGCATGCCGCAGACCCTGGGCCCCTATGTCGAGGCGACCACGCTGGAAGGCGCGAAGCAGACCATCGCGGTCGGCCCGGTCGCCTCGCAGGTCGCGATCAAGATGCTCGGCACCAATGGTGGCGGCTTCTTCAACGCCAACGCGTCACACCCCTTCGAGAACCCGACCGCGCTGTCGAACTTCGTGCAGATGCTATCGATCTTCGTGCTCGGCGCCGCGCTCACCAACGTGTTCGGCCGCATGGTCGGCAACCAGCGCCAGGGCTGGGCGATCCTCGCCGTGATGGGCGTGCTGTTCGTCGCCGGCGTCGCGGTCGCGTATTGGGCGGAAGCTCAGGGTACGTCCACGCTGCAGGCGCTCGGTTTGACCGGCGGCAACATGGAGGGCAAGGAGGTCCGCTTCGGCATCGTCGCATCCTCGCTGTTCGCTGTCATCACCACCGCGGCCTCCTGTGGCGCCGTCAACGCCATGCACGACAGCTTCACTGCGTTTGGCGGCATGATCCCGCTGATTAACATGCAGCTCGGCGAGATCATCGTCGGCGGTGTCGGCGCCGGCATGTACGGCATGCTGCTGTTTGTCATCCTCGCGATCTTCGTCGCGGGCCTGATGGTCGGCCGCACGCCGGAATATGTCGGCAAGAAGATCGAGGCGCGCGAGGTCAAGATGGCGATGCTCGCGATCCTGATCCTGCCGCTGATGATCCTGGGCTGGTCGGCCGTAGCCGTGGTGCTGCCCACGGGCGTGGCCTCGATGGCGAACGCCGGTCCGCACGGCTTCACCGAGGTGCTCTATGCCTATTCGTCGCAGACGGGCAACAACGGCTCGGCCTTCGCGGGTCTCACAGGCAACACGCTGTTCTACAACTTGACGGGTGCCTGCGCGATGTTCGTCGGCCGCTTCCTGATGATCGTTCCGGCCATGGCCATAGCCGGCTCGCTCGCGGAGAAGAAATCCATTCCGCCCTCAACGGGCACGTTCCCGACCACCGGCGGACTGTTCGTCGGCCTCGTCGTCGGCGTCATCCTCATCATGGGCGGCCTGACCTTCTTCCCGGCGCTCGCCCTCGGCCCCATCGTCGAGCATCTCGCGATGAACGCCGGCACCGTATTCTGATCCAGCTCGTTCGGAGTGACCTTCATGGAACCCGTCCATAAACCCAACAAGCGCATGCCGGTCTCCGCGATGCTGGACCCGAAGATCGTGGTGCCTGCGATCGGCGCCGCCTTCGCCAAGCTCGATCCTCGCGCCATGATCAAGAACCCTGTGATGTTCGTGGTCGAGGTCGTAGCCGCGCTCACCACCGTGATTTTCCTGCGCGACGTCTTCACCGGCGGCGAACATCTCGGCTTCACCTTCCAGATAATCCTGTGGCTGTGGTTCACGGTGCTGTTCGCCAACCTCGCCGAAGCCGTGGCGGAGGGCCGTGGCAAGGCGCAGGCCGAGACGCTGCGCAAGACCCGCACCGAGAGCCAGGCCAAGCTGCTGGACGGCTCGGGCCGCAACTACAAGCTCGTGCCGGGCACGAGCCTGAAGGTCGGCGACCTCGTGCTGGTTGAGGCGGGAGATACGATCCCGTCCGATGGCGAGGTGATCGAGGGCATGGCTTCCGTCAACGAAGCCGCCATCACCGGCGAGTCCGCGCCGGTGATCCGCGAATCCGGTGGCGACCGCTCAGCGGTCACCGGTGGCACGCAGGTGCTGTCGGACTGGATCCGCGTCTGCATCACCGCGGCGCAGGGCTCGACCTTCATCGACCGCATGATCAGGTTGGTTGAGGGGGCCGAGCGGCAGAAGACGCCGAACGAGATCGCGCTCAACATCCTGCTTGCAGGTCTCACCATCATCTTCGTCTTCGCGACCGTCACCATTCCGAGCTATGCCGCATATGCCGGCGGCTCGATCTCGGTGATCGTGCTGGTCGCGCTGTTCGTGACGCTGATCCCGACCACGATCGGCGCGCTGCTGTCGGCGATCGGCATCGCCGGCATGGACCGCCTCGTGCGCTTCAATGTGCTGGCGATGTCGGGCCGGGCGGTCGAGGCCGCGGGCGACGTCGATACGCTTCTGCTCGACAAGACCGGTACCATCACGCTCGGTAACCGCCAGGCTACCACCTTCCGCCCGGTGCGCGGCGTGACCGAACAGGAGCTCGCCGATGCGGCCCAGCTCGCCTCGCTTGCCGACGAGACGCCGGAAGGCCGCTCCATCGTGGTGCTCGCCAAGGAGAAATACGGCATCCGCAGCCGCGACATGGCCGAGCTGGGGGCGACCTTCGTCCCGTTCACGGCGCAGACCCGCATGAGCGGCGTCGATGCCGGCAGTTCGTCTGTGCGCAAGGGCGCGGTTGATGCGATCCTGAACTACATCAATGGTGGTTCACCGCACCTGATTGCCTCCGGCAGCGCGGCACGGGCGGTGCAGCCGGTTGCGAACTCGGAGGTGCGACGGGAAATCGTCGCTATTGCCGATGAGATTGCAAAGGCCGGTGGAACGCCGCTTGCCGTGGCCAAAGACGGACGACTGCTCGGCATCATCCAGCTCAAGGACATCGTCAAGGGCGGCATCCGAGAGCGCTTCGCCGAGCTCCGCCGCATGGGCATTCGCACCATCATGATTACGGGCGATAATCCGATGACGGCAGCCGCGATCGCGGCGGAAGCCGGCGTCGACGATTTCCTGGCGCAGGCGACCCCCGAGGACAAGCTCAAGCTGATCCGCGACGAGCAGGCCAAGGGCAAGCTGGTTGCGATGTGCGGCGACGGCACCAACGACGCGCCGGCGCTCGCGCAGGCCGACGTCGGCGTCGCCATGAACACCGGCACGCAGGCCGCGCGTGAGGCCGGCAACATGGTCGACCTCGATTCCAACCCGACCAAGCTCATCGAGGTCGTCGAGATCGGCAAGCAGCTCCTGATGACGCGTGGCGCGCTGACTACCTTCTCCATCGCCAACGACGTCGCCAAATATTTCGCGATCATCCCGGCGATGTTCCTCGCGTTCTATCCGCAGCTCAACCTGCTCAACGTCATGAACCTGTCGAGTCCGCAGAGCGCCATCCTTTCGGCGATCATCTTCAACGCACTGATCATCATCGCGCTGATCCCGCTCGCGCTGAAAGGCGTCGCCTATCGCGCGGTGGGCGCCGGCGCGCTGCTTCGCCGTAATTTGCTGATATATGGACTGGGCGGCATCATCATTCCCTTTGTTGGCATCAAGGCGATCGACCTCGTGGTCACTGCCCTGCATCTGGCCTGAGGAGGCCGTCATGTTGAGAGAAATCCGTCCCGCCATCGTTCTTCTTCTCGTGCTCACCGTCATCACGGGACTGGCCTATCCGCTTGCGATGACGGGAATTGCAGGTGTGCTCTTCCCTCGGCAGGCGCAAGGCAGCCTGATCGAGAAGGACGGTAAGGTCATCGGCTCCGCCCTTATCGGGCAGGAGTTCAAGGAGGACAAATACTTCCACGGCCGTCCTTCGGCGACGACTGCCGCCGATCCCAATGATTCGACCAAGACGGTCTCCGCGCCCTACAACGCGGTTAATTCTGGCGGGTCAAATCTTGGCCCGACGAGCAAGGCGCTGGCTGACAGGGTCAAGGAAGACGTGGACAAGCTGAAGGCGGAGAATCCGAATCAGCCGGTGCCGGTCGACCTTGTTACGACCTCCGGCAGCGGCCTCGATCCGAACATCTCGTCGGAGGCGGCGCAATTCCAAGTGCCGCGGGTGGCGAAGGCACGGAACATGTCCGAGGATACCTTGAGGCAGCTTGTGGTCGCGAATACCGAGGGCAGGCTGCTCGGCCTCCTTGGCGAGCCTCGGGTGAACGTGCTGGCGCTCAATCTGGCGCTCGACGACGCGAAGTGACTGCCTATGCCGAGGTCAACCGGATGATTATAATCTCCTGATGGTCCGAGAGCGCCGCGATCCCGAACAACGGCCTTCGCCCGAGGCGCTGCTAGAGGCCGCGCGCCGGGAGGAGAGCGCAAGCGGCAAGCTCAAGATCTTCGTCGGTGCCGCCCCAGGCGTCGGCAAGACCTACGAACTGCTTCAGAGCGCCCACGCAAAGCGCAGGGCTGGTGTTGACGTCGTCGTAGGTGTCATCGAGACCCACGGCCGCGCCGAGACCGAGGCGCTGTTGTGCGGACTCGAGGTAGTCCCGCTTAAGCGGCTCGAGTATAGGGGGCAGTTTCTGGAGGAGATGGACCTCGACGCGCTGATCGCGCGACATCCGCAGATCGCTCTCGTGGACGAGCTGGCGCACACCAACGCGCCCGGCAGCCGCCACCCCAAGCGCTATCTCGACGTCGAGGAGCTCCTGTCTCACGGCATCGACGTCTATACCGCCGTCAACATCCAGCACATCGAGAGCCTGAACGATGTCGTTGCCCAGATCACGCATGTGCGGGTGCGCGAGACCGTGCCGGATTCGGTGTTCGACCGTGCAGACGCGATCGAACTGATCGACCTCACGCCGGACGACCTGATCCAGCGGCTGAAGGAGGGCAAGGTCTACATGCCCAAGCAGGCCGAGAGGGCGCTGGAGCACTATTTCTCGCCGGGTAATCTTACGGCACTGCGCGAGCTGGCGCTGCGGCGGACCGCCGAGCGGGTCGACGAGCAGCTGCTCACCCACATGCAGGCCAATGCCATCGTGGGCCCCTGGGCCGCGGGCGAGCGCATCCTGGTCTGCGTCAGCGAGGACCCGCGCGCGGCCGGACTCGTGCGCTACACCAAGCGGCTCGCCGACCGCCTGCATGCCCCCTTTACCGCGATCGCGATCGAGACGCGGCGCTCGCTGCGGCTCTCCGACGCCGAGCGCGACCGCCTCGCCGACACGTTACGGCTCACCGAATCGCTCGGCGGCGAGGCGCTGACGGTTCCCGGCGTCGGCCGCCGTATCGCCGACGACATCGTCAACTTCGCGCAAGGCAACAACGTCACGCAGATCGTGATTGGCAAGTCCACGCGCTCGCGCTGGTTCGAGCTGACCCGTGGCTCGGTCGTGCACGACCTCGTGCGCCGCTCAGGCAACATCACCGTCCATGTCATCGCTGGTGAAGAACTGTCCGGCGAAGTGGCACCGAAAATTGCGGTGCAGACGGCGGTGCGGTCGGAGCCGTTCGACCCGCTGCCCTATTTGAAGGCGCTCGGCATCGTGCTGGTGGGGCTGGGCGCGGCCGAGCTGATCCAGCCCTATTTCGGGATCGAGAACGTCGATCTCGTGCTGTTGACGTCGGTGGTGGGGGTCGCGGTGCGCTACGGCCTGTGGCCCTCGCTACTGGCCGCCGTGGCGGCGTCGCTCTGCTACAATTTCTTCTTCTTGCCGCCGATCTACACCTTCACCATCACCGACCCGACCAATGTCGCCGCCTTCATGCTGTTTATGGTGATCGCGATGCTGGTCTCCAACGTCGCGGCGCGCGTGCGCACCCAGGCGGATGCGGCGATCGGCCGGATCAGGATGAACGAGCAGCTCTACGGCTTCAGCCGCAAGCTCGCCGGCACCGCCACGCTCGACGACGTGCTGTGGGCCACAGCCTACCAGATCGCGCTGATGCTGAAGATGCGCGTGGTGCTGCTATTGCCGGAGGAGGGGCTACTCACCGTCAAGTCCGGCTATCCGCCGGAGGACCAGCTTGACCAGGCCGATCTCGCCGCCGCCAACTGGGCCTGGAGCAATGATCGGCCCGCGGGGCGCGGCTCGGACACGTTGCCGGGCGCCAAGCGGCTGTTCCTGCCGATGCGCACCGGGCGCGGACCGATCGGCGTCATCGGCATCGACAACGATCGCACCGGCCCATTGCTGACGCCGGACCAGCGAAGGCTGCTCGATGCGCTGGTCGACCAAGGGGCGCTTGCGATCGAACGCGTGCTGCTGGTCGAGGACATGGATCGCGTCAAGCGCACGGTCGAGTCCGAACGCCTGCGCTCAGCGCTGCTCACTTCCATCTCGCATGACCTTAAGACGCCGCTCGCCTCGGTGCTGGGCGCCGCGTCCACCATGCGCGACCTCGCCGACGCGTTGTCGGATGCCGAGAAGCGGGATCTGCTCGCGACCGTGATCGACGAATCCGAGCGGCTCAACCGATTCATCGCCAATCTGCTGGACATGACGAAGCTGGAATCCGGCGCCATCGTACCGAAGACGGCGCTACATGATCTTGGCGAGATCGTCGGCAGCGCGCTGCGGCGTGCGAGCAAGATCTTGACCCGCCACAAGATCGAGCTGGAGCTCGCCGCCGACCTGCCGATGCTTGAGCTCGACGCCGTTCTGTTCGAGCAGGTGCTGTTCAATCTCCTGGACAACGCAGCTAAATACTCGCCCGCCGACACGACGATCGCGATCCGCAGCCGGCGCGACGGCAATCAGGTCGTGTTGCAGATCGCCGACGAAGGGGAGGGCATTCCGTCCGGAGAACTCGAGAGCGTGTTCGACAAATTTTATCGCGTGCAGAAGGGCGATCATGTCCGTCCGGGCACCGGGCTCGGGCTCGCCATTTCCCGCGGCTTCGTCGAAGCGATGCACGGCACGATCTCGGCCGCCAACCGCAGCGATCGGAGAGGGGCGGTCCTGACCATTCGGTTACCCGTTCCGGCGGAGACCCGCGTACTGGACACCGCCGCATGAGTGCGCCCCCGATCAAGGTCCTCGTCATCGACGACGAGCCACCCATCCGCAAGCTACTGCGGATGGGCCTCTCCACCCAGGGCTATGAGATTGTGGAGGCGCCCAACGGAAAAGTGGCGATGGAGAAACTCTCTGAGGATACGGCACTGATCATCCTCGATCTCGGTCTGCCGGATATCCAGGGCCACGAGCTCCTACGCAGCATTCGCAGCCGCAACGAGAGCGTGCCGATCGTCGTGCTGTCGAGCCGCGGCGACGAGGCCGGCAAGGTGCAGGCGCTCGATCTCGGCGCCGACGATTATCTCACAAAACCGTTCGGCATGGACGAACTGTTGGCACGCATGCGCGCCGCGCTGCGTCATCAGCTCCAGATCAAAGGCGAGCGACCAGTGTTCCGCACCGGCGATCTCTCCGTCGACCTGGTGCGTCGCATCGTCAAGCTCGGCGAGCGGAATGTGAAGCTCTCGCCAAAGGAGTACGATTTACTGCGAGTGCTGGTGCAGCACGCCGGAAAGGTGCTCACGCACAGATTCCTGCTCAACGAGTTATGGGACGAGTATACCGACGCGCAATACTTGCGCGTCTATGTGCGTCAACTCCGCCAAAAAATCGAAGTCGACCCGGAGCGGCCGCAGTACGTCTTGACGGAGACCGGCATCGGGTATCGGCTCCGAGCGCCCGATTGAGCAAGGCCTTAGACGCCGACCTCTGGACTTTCCATTGGGGCTGCTATGCGCAGCCATCTTTCTCACCATGAATGACCGGCAATCTCTGATAGCCCTTGCTTAGTTCGGGTCGCGCGAGCCAACTTGCGGCCCTGAGGCACCGGGCCTTTTGGCCGATCTAGCACGCGGCGTGCCACATCTCACCTCACCACCAGCTACGCTGCATCGGTGCAAGGAACTGGCTGCCGCGACGCGTATTGCTGGGTTGGGGATTCGGATTGTACGGGAAGAAGCCGTTGTCGTTATATTGATTGTCGTTGCCCCAACCGTTGTCGTTCGCCATGAGAACTTCGCTGGGCCTGCGTGTGATGAAGCCGCCCTGAGGTTGGTCGCTGAGCACCGCGACAAACTCGGTGCGATAGTTGGTTTCCTCGCTCAGCGGCTCGTCGGAGACGACGATCGAGGATCGCGGCAAGACAGTCGGCGCGATCCGATCGAGGACTTCCTTCGGGATCGTGATGCGATCGAGCGCGTTTTTGGCGTCAGCCCCATTGTCGATCGTGACGGCAGTCCAGCGCAACCCCACGTCGTTGCGCGCCACCGCCGTGAACACATGCGTGCCGAGTGGCTTGCCGGGATCGCGGATTGTAACCGGGACCTGAATGCTCGCATCGAACACCTCGCCGCCGCCGTCCGGCGCCGGCTTATGCGTATTGCGCCGGACGTAAAGCATCTGCGTCGCGCGGCTGATGTAGATCGAGACCGGCTCGAGCGCGAGCTTCGCATCGAGCGCAGCCTTGGCGGTGTCGAGCTTTTTCGTCAGAGCCGTCTTGGCCGCTTCTTTTGCGGCACTGGCTGCATCGAGCGTCGATGCCGCGTCCGTCCTGGCGGTCTCGAGTTGGGCTGTCAGCTCCGCGGCCTTGGCGGCGGCCTTTTGTTTGCGGTCCTCGGCCTTCGCCCTGGTGCGGTCGGTCTTAGCAGCGGCCACGGCTTTGTCGGCGGAGGCGAGCTCAGCATCGGCCCGAACCTTGGACCGCTCCAGCTTGCGCAGAGATGCTGCGAGCGGTGCCGACTCGCGGGCCGTTACCGCCGCAGCCTTCTTGGTCTCGTCGGCCATCCGGGCAGCGTCCACGGCCTCGCGTGAGAGTGTCTCGGCCCTTGCCGGAGTCGTTGCGATGACATCGGCATTCGGCACGAAGAGCGACAGCGCCGGATGAGCAAAATCGACCGGGGCCGCATCGTCCGGCGCGATGATGACGCGCATCCCGATCCGCGTCTTGTCGAACAGCTTCTCGGCAAAGCCATAAGGCATTCGCACGCAGCCGTGGGAAGCCGCGTAGCCAGGCAAAGGCCCGCCATGCAATGCGAGGCCGTTCCAGGTGATACGCAGCATGTTTGGCATCCACGCATCGTCGTACATCGTCGAGCGGTGATCCTTGTCTTTTTCGACGATGGCGAAAATGCCGGCGGGCGTCTCGCGCTCCTGGACTCCGGTCGACACCGGCGCGCGCTGGATCCAGCCTTCGGCGTCATACAACGTGACCTGCTGGCTCTTGATCGAGACGATGGCCATGATCGGCTCGCCGGCCTCGCGCGGTGCCGTCGTTTCGGCAGGTTGCGCGCGGCGCGTCTGTTTAGCCGCGGCGTCGCCGGTTAGCGCCATCAGTGCAGCCATCGCCGCGAACATCACAGCGGCCGAAGGTCCCCAGTGGTGCTTCGTCAGGGTGGATCTTGCCGACATCAATCGATTCACCATTCCAGTCCCCGTTCAGCGCGGGCCGCGGCCGTAACCAGCTTCACACATGTGATTTGCTGGAAACAAGCATGCTCGCAGCTGAAAGGGGCAACAAACGGACAGCGCGTGATAGCATGCCCGCCGACGCCGTTGCGCACCGGCAACACTCCGGAGAAAAGGACACTGCCTGCCCGGTTTAGTCATTGCATGGTCATTTCCTTGTCAGAACAATCGTCGGGTCCGCAAGCTCAGCGATGCACTCCGGTTCCGATGAGGCTGGAATGATGAACCTGTGGCGACGTTCGACAGTGTCAACGCCGGTGTTGCGATCCGTCGTTTACGCGACCGGGATTGTCGGCCTGCTGGTGTTGGGAGCACAAGGACACCAGGCCGCTCGCGCGGCACCGACCGCCGACATCAGCACGCCTCCTTTTTTCAGCACACGAGAGACGGCCAGCGCACCGCAGCCAAATTCGATGTCCGGGGACGATCTGAATCGAACCCATTTCAAGCCCCATGCGGCAATCACCGAACTGGCGCTTGCAGGAGATGTCGCCAACGCACCGGTCGTCCTGCCTATGTCGGAGCCGGTTGTTGAAGCGACCTCGACCGATGCGCCGGATGTGCCGCCAGCCGAACCGGCGCCTGTTCAATTAGCAAACGTGAATCCGTCGGATCTCGAGCCTGTCGATACCGACAAAGCGACGAAATCCATCGAGATCGTCGACGAATGTCTGGTCGTGGATACCTGTATTGATCGCTATCTGTGGGCGCTTTATCAACGCGCGCCCAAGGAAGACGCCATCAAGACGATTGAATGGAGACGTGTCACCGTCAAGCGGAAACGCAAGATGGTGACTGTGTCCAAAGCCTTCACCAAAATTGTCGATCAGGATTTCACATGGAAGGACCCCAAGGCTGCGGAACGCGCCGGCATGCCGATGGTGGACTACGTGATCGGCGGTATGGATCGCAGCTTCAAGCTGAAATTGTTTCATATGCTTTATGCGGCAGAGGCGGCAGGCCTTTCGCCCGGCATCACCAGCGGATTCCGTGACGACTACCGCCAGTCGATCGCAAGTGGCCTCAAGGCGGCGAGCAACAGGTCGTATCACGGCGGCAGCTTGCGCGGTGGTTACGGGCACGGACTCGCGGCCGATGTGGTGAGCGTCGAGGGCGGGACGCGCAATCAGCGATTTGCGTCCTCGGAAAAACTCTGGAAGTGGATCGATGCGAATGGGAAGGCATTCGGCATCGGCCGTCCATATCTCGGCAAGGACCCGCCGCATGTCGCGCCGGTCGACGGTCAGGAATATGCCAAGCACAACCGTGGCACCAAACAGGCGGCATCGCGTGTGAAAAAGGCGAAGCGCGTGGCCGCACGCGATCATTCACGTCTCGCGAAGCAGCCAAGAACGGCCGCTGTCTCAAAGCCAAAAGCGAGCTGAGTGGCTTGGGTCCGAAGCAGGCTCGCAGAAAATCCGGAATCCGTGACAGCCGTTGTTGACCCGGAGCGGACATCGGCCATTTAGTAGTTCAATCCTTCTACTCAAGCCAACCAAACAGGGCCTCGTTGATCCTTCCGGATCATGTCCGGCTCAGGGCGCTACAACTAGCCGCAAAGGCGTCATAGCGAGGCGAGGTCGCCAGGCCGCGGGAGCATGGCCCGCGCCTTCCGCAGTTGATCTGAGTCAACACAGACCCTTGCAACCTTACCCCTTATGGGAACTCCAGCGCATTTGGGCGCTCGTCGGGAGGGTCTCACAATGAAATTGCTTGGCCCGGTTGTCGGCGCATTGATCCTGACCATGACAGCTGCCGCTGCCCAGCAGGCGCAGCCCGCGCCTCCGCCCGGTTCGCCGGGTGCGACACGGTCAATCGATGGGAAACAGCTTCCGCCGCCGGATCTAAAGTTCGGAGGCGTCATCAAGGATGGCGCTTTGCAGTCAAAGCCATGGTGGTCGCCGCGCATCGTTCCGCCGAAAGATGCGCCAAATGTGCTGCTGATCATCACTGACGATTCCGGCTTCGGTGTGCCAAGTACCTTCGGAGGTATGATCCCCACGCCGACGATGGATCAGATTGCCAATGAAGGCCTGCGCTACAATCGCATGTTCTCGACCGCGCTTTGCTCACCGACGCGCGCGGCCCTGATCACCGGGCGCAATCATCATTCCGCGAGTTTCGGCGTCATCTCCGAGCAGTCCACCGGCTTCCCTGGCTACAACAGTATCATCGACCGGGATAAGGCAACCATCGGCCGCATGCTGAAGGACAACGGCTACGCAACGGCCTGGTTCGGCAAGGACCACAACGTTCCCGCCTTTGCCGCCAGCCAGACCGGGCCGTTCGATCAGTGGCCGGTCGGCATGGGTTTCGATTATTTCTACGGCTTTGTCGGCGGTGACGCCAATCAATGGCAGCCCAATCTCTTCCGCAACACGACACAGATTTATCCGTTCCTCGGGAAGCCTCCAGGCACCTGGAACCTCGTCACGGCGATGGCCGACGATGCGATCGACTACATGACCCGCATGCACCAGATCCAGCCGGACAAGCCGATCTTCATCAAATACGCTCCCGGCGCAACGCATGCACCGCATCACCCGACGAAGGAGTGGGTGGACAAGATCAGCGCCATGCATTTGTTCGATGACGGTTACGAGAAGCTGCGCGAGCGCATCTTCGAGAACCAGAAGCGGCTTGGCGTGATTCCGAAGGACACCAAACTGGCGGCTTGGCCCGCCGACATGCTCAAGCCCTGGGACCAGCTGACGGCCGATGAAAAGAAGCTGTTCATCCGTCAGGTCGAGGTTTTTGCTGCCTATGCGGCCTACAACGACCACGAGATCGGCAGAGTGATCCAGGCCTTCAAAGACCTCGGAAAGCTCGACAATACGCTGGTCATTTACATCAACGGCGATAACGGTACCAGCGCCGAGGGTGGTCCGTTGGGCACACCCAACGAAGTCGCGTTCTTCAATGGATTGAACGAGCTTCCAGCGGAAGTGCAGTTGAAATGGTACGACGTCTGGGGAACGGAGCAGACCTACAACCACATGTCGGCTGGATGGTCGTGGGCTTTCGACACCCCATTCGATTGGTTCAAGCAGAACGCCTCGCGTCTCGGCGGCATCAACCAGAACATGGTGGTGTCCTGGCCTGCGCGGATCAAAGATAAAGGCGGGTTTCGCGAGCAGTTCGTGCACGTCATCGACGTCGTCCCTACGATTCTCGAAGCCGCTGGCATCAGCGCACCCGATGTCGTCGACGGCATCAAGCAGAAGCCGATCGAAGGCACCAGCTTCGCCTACACGTTCGATGCGAACAACGCGAAAGTCGTCTCACGCCACTCCACCCAATATTTCGAAATGATGGGTCAGTGGGCTATCTACAAGGACGGCTGGATGCTCAGCACCAAGGTCAACCGCGCGCCGTGGGAGGCGTTCGGCCCGGCCAACCCCGATCCGCTGAACAACCAGGTGTTCCAGCTCTACAATCTCAAGACTGATTTCAGCCAGACCAACGACGTCGCGGCCAAGAACCTCGACAAGGTCAAGGAAATGAAAGCGCAGTTCTTGGCGGAAGCGAAGAAGTACCAGGTTTTCCCGATGGACGCTTCCGTCGCTGCGAGGATCGTCGCGCCGCGTCCCAACATCACTGCGGGACGGTCGGAGTTCGTCTATACCCGTCCCATGGTCGGACTGCCGCAGGGCGATTCGCCGCTGCTGCTCAACACATCCTTCATCGTGTCGGCCGACATCGAAGTGCCGCAGGGCGGGGCGGAAGGGATGATCCTGACCTCAGGCGGGCGCTTCGGCGGCTACGGTTTCTATTTGCTCAATGGCAAGCCGGTCTGGCTGTGGAATCTGGTCGATCTCAAGCGCGTCAAATGGGAAGGTCCTGACGCACTCACGCCAGGCAAGCATCTGGTCGAGTTCGAGTTCAAGTATGACGGCCTGGGCCCGGGCACGCTGGCATTCAACAACTTCTCCGGCGTGGGCCGGTCCGGCACTGGCACCCTCAAAGTGGATGGCAAGGCCGTGGACAGCAAGACGATGGACAAGACCTTGCCCATGATCCTGCAATGGGACGAGAGCTTCGATATCGGCTCCGATACGCTGACGGGAGTCAACGACGAGGACTACAAGCCTCCGTTCCCCCTCACCGCGAAGTTCAACAAGCTGACTGTCAAACTCGACCGCCCGAAGTTGTCAGCCGAAGACATCAAGAAGCTCGAGGGTGCGATGAAAGCCGCGGCGGATGGCCCGGTGTCCGAGAACTTGACGGTCGTGCAGAAGCTCGAAGCGCGATTTGACAAGAGAGACGAGTGCCGCAAGCAGGCAGATGCACAGAAACTCGGTTCGATCGAACGCATTCGGTTCGTGCGCAAATGCTTGGAGGAGTGAATTCGTTGCAGACAGCCGGAAGGGACTCTTATTGCCCCTTCCGGGAAGTCGATGAAGATGAGTGCCTCAGCGCGGTCCGGGGTCGCGAGTTGCTCCTTGCACACGGAAGCGGAGCTTCCAAACGGAAGGATGTCGCAGATGCCGTCTGCAATCTTTTCAGATCGACTTACGCGCCGCGCCGCCCTGCTTAAGGCTTACACCTGCGGCTTTCCGTTCGTCATGATGGAGGGGAGCGCGGAAATCCCGCCAGTTCAACGTATTCGTGGCAGCTGAGCTGCCGTAGCTGAGGGGCCGCTGACTTGCGATGACGATACAAGAGTTCGATACGCCCGATATCGCCTTCATGGAGCGTTGCGTGTCTCTGGCCCGTTCCGGAGTGGCGAGGGGAGAGTATCCCTTCGCCGCCGTCATCAGCCGGCGCGGCCAGTTCGTCTGCGAAGCTCACAACAGAGTGAGATGTGATGGCGATGTGACAAGGCACGCTGAAATGGTGGCTTTGTCGGAAGCGCAAAGAACGCTGAACACGACCAGTCTTGATGACTGTACGCTCTATTCTACCGTCGAACCTTGCGCGATGTGCGCTTACGCGATTCGCGAGAGCAGGGTCGGGCGGGTCATATCCGGGTTGCGCTCGCCGGTCATGGGCGGCTACTCGAGATGGGACATTCTGGTCGATCGGGGGCTTTCATCCAGATTGCCGGAAGTGTTCAGCAACCCACCGGAAATTCAGCTCGGATGCCTTCACGAGGAGGTTCGAGAGGCGTTCCGAGGTCGGCATCCCCTGATTTGGAGGGCGATAGAAGCCCGCAAGATCTTCACTGCTGAGACTGATGGCGCGCATTCGAGATCGGGACGCGCAGGGTCCGGAATCAACTTGAAAGATCGTGCGATGTCCTGGGCGCGCACCGTCATTCTGGATCGATTCTGGCGCGCTTGATGTTGGTCGGAAGGAGGACGCATCGATGTGCAAGCAGACAGTCTTGTTGACCGCGGCCGTTGCAATCCTCGGCACCTGTCTGTCGGCGGAGGCGCAAACGTCGAACGTGGAAACCCCCCCCAGGACATGCTTGCTGCACAGATTCGCATGCAGGGCTTCGTGTGCGACAAGCCGCTTGCCGCAACCAGGGATTCCAGGCGATCCAAGCCGGATCGCGCGGTTTGGATCCTGAAATGCAGCAATGCGAGTTATTCGGTCAGCCGCGCGCCCGATATGGCTGCCAAGGTGACGCCGCTCAAGTGAGCCCATTTGCAGAGAGATGATGTCAGATGCAAACTGTCGTCCGGTTGCTTCCTGCGACGCCATCGATCGACCGATTGCGGTTCATCCACGGCATCCCCGAGAGCGATCGAGACAGGCGAGGACCGCCGAGGCCGAAGCCGAATATCGTGCCGCCCTCAGGCTCGATGCCTCGTTTGCAGCCGCGGCCATCAATCTCTCGGACCTGTATCGGCAGTTCGGACGTGATGGAGACGGCGAGCAGTCCTTGCGCGAGGCGCTCTCCGCGTCGGCTGAAAACGCCTCACTCCACCAGGCTCTCGGCCTAACGCTCGTTCGGCTGAAGCGCAATGACGCGGCGCTCGATGAGCTGCGGCAGGCTGCGTCATTGGATCCCGGCCAGGCGCGCTACGCTTATGTCTATGCCGTGGCTCTGCACTCCTCCGGCCGCCGCGATGACGCGCTTGCTGTCCTTAGGAATGGTTTGCAGCTCCACCCCAACAATCGCGAAATGCTGTCTGCCGCACTCGCATTGAGTCGCGAAAAGGGAGATTCCGTATCTGCCCTGGAATACGCCGAACGGCTCTCTCGCCTAATGCCCGGCAATCGGGAGATCGAGGCTCTCATCCAGCAGATCAAGCGATAGCGACCGGCGCCCGATCGCGCCCGAGCCTCCGTGAGGGAGACCGCAGACGCGCCCCTGGCGGGGAGCGGCAACCGAAAATTAACCATGCCGTGCCTCGCGTCGAATCGTAGCAGGTGTGATGTTCCTGCTATAGTTCCCGATCGGGAACTCCAATAAGCCAGTGCGGCAAAGTGGCGAGTATTTCGTTCGCTTCACAACTTGATTGGGGAATCCATTATGAAAAACACACTTATGGCTGCTGCCGCCCTTCTGATTGCCGGTACCACCGCCAGTTTTGCCGCTGATCTGGCCTTCAAGGCCCCGCATGTCGCGCCCAACTGGAGCTGGAACGGCTTCTACATCGGCGGCAACGTCGGCGCCGGGTGGGGAACGACAGAATCCAGTCTCAACTCGATTGCCGTCGTCGGCGTTGGCGCGATCCCCTTCGGCTTTCCGATCGCACAGAATTCCCGAAGCGGTTTTCTCGGAGGCGCCCAGATCGGCTACAACTATCAGGTCGGAGCGGCGGTCCTTGGCTTGCAGGCCGACATCGCAGGACTTGATGTCAAAGGCACCACGCCTTGCATCATTGCCCTTTCGTGCACGGCGAAGAGCGATTGGTTGGCAACAGTGTCGGGCCGGCTCGGTGGCGTTGTTGCCGACAAGACGCTTATCTACGCTAAGGGCGGTGCGGCGTGGATGAATACGACCCATAGCGTGACCATTCCGGTAGCGGGTCTTGGAGGCGGTCTTGGCGCTCTTGGCGGGAGCACCACGTCGAGCACCGAAAATACGGCACTGGGCTGGCTGATCGGTTTCGGCGCTGAATACGCGTTCGCTCCGAACTGGACGGCATTCATCGAATACAACTATATGGAATTCGGCACCAAGAGCTCCGCTCTCGACCTCACCGCTCTTGCTGGCGGCCTTGGCGGTGCGGGCACCGCGACTGCCAACGTCGACTTCAAGAACAAGCTCTCGATTGCCAAGATCGGCGTGAACTACAAGTTCTGACACGCGGGCTCTTGAGGTCCCACGAGAAGCAAAGCCCCGGCATCGTCCGGGGCTTTTGCATGATGCGCGCGTCCATCGTCAAGAAGAGTTGGTTCGAACAGATGGATTCCCGGATCACGCCCGGTAATGAAGTTCTCGTTCTCTCAACGTGGAACTGGCTCTCGCCAGCGCTGGAACGGCTCCTACTCCCATCGACAAACATCCGTAACATATGAACCCGGTATCCGGATGATGCGAAGCTTGACCGCAGGCGGCATTTTGGTGTTCAGAATTCGTTATATCGCTCCATATAGCCCGTTGCGGATATGAGCGGATCTTTGCGCGGCGGGTTTCGGCAAAGGGGTTGCGCCATGCATCGTCTGGCTACAGCGTCAAAGCGTTCGGCGAGATGAATGCGCGACGCGAGAGCGCTTCGAGGCGTTTGGAGCACTGGCGATTGTTCCGGTCTTCAAGATCGGCGAATCCGTATGAGCCGGCCGCGCGATTTCGATGCCTGTTCGCCTCCGCCAATCGCCACAACGCCGCAGAGGCCGGGATGGCCGGCGGCTCGCGCGACGCGCGATGACGACGCACGTCATTGCGACGGCCGGTCACGTCGATCACGGCAAGAGCACTCTGGTCCGCGCGCTGACCGGGATGGAGCCGGACCGCTGGGAGGAAGAGCGCCGGCGCGGGCTCACCATCGATCTCGGCTTCGTCTGGACGACTTTGCCTTCCGGTCGCGAGGTCGCTTTCGTCGACGTACCCGGCCACGGGCGATTCATCCGCAACGCGCTGGCCGGTCTGGCGACGGTGCCGGTGGTGTGCTTCGTAGTGGCTGCCGATGAAGGATGGTCGGCGCAATCCACCGATCACCGCGATGCCATCGCAGCGCTCGGCATTCGCCACGGCCTGATCGTAGTGACGAAGGCCGATCGCGCGCCCGACCTCGTGGCGGCGACCATCGCGCGCGCTCGCAGCGAGTTCGCGCATACCGGTCTGCGCGACGCGCCGGCGGTCGCGGTATCGGCTCTTGAGGGCACCGGGTTAGACAAATTCAGGCAAGTGCTCGACGACGTCCTCGCCAAAGCGCCCGAGCCCGATGCGGACGGTCGGCTCCGGCTATGGATCGATCGCTCGTTCAGCGTGTCGGGGGCAGGCACGGTCGCTACCGGCACACTCGTCGCCGGGACGCTGACCAAGGGTGACCGGCTCGCGCTTGTCGGCGAGGGACGGGAGCAGCGCGAGGTCGTCGTCCGCGGCCTGGAATCGCGGGACGCGCCTGCCGACGCTCTCCGCCCCATGAACCGCGCCGCCGTCAACCTGCGCGGCGTGTCCGCGGGAGATGTCCGTCGCGGCCAAGCACTGATCGCTCCGGGCGCCTGGCTCATGACTTCGGTCGTCGATGTGCGCCGCATCGGCGGTGCCACGCTCGACGAGGTGCCCGCACAACTCACCGTGCATATCGGAACGGTGGCCGTGCCGGCTCGGCTGCGCGTCTTCGATGTCGGGCATGCGCGGATCACGCTCGACTGGCCGCTGCCGCTGATCGTAGGCGATCGGCTGCTGTTGCGCGATCCGGCGCGTCACCGCGTGCTCGGCGGCGTCGGTGTGCTGGACCCGGATCCACCGCAACTGCTGCGTCGCGGGGAGGGCACCCGGCGCGCGGCGGTGCTGGCTGCCATGCCGGCCGAAGGCGATGTGCTCGCGAAGGTGGCCGAACGGGGCGCGGTGGAGGTGGATCACTTGCGCCGGATCGGTCTGGTGGGCAGCGATGCCGTACCGCCCGCCGAGGTGCGCCAACTCGGCGGCTGGTGGATTCACCTGTCCACGTATGATGCGTGGCGACGGCAATTGCGAAGCCTGGTGGAGAGCGACGCCCAGCGCGACCAGCTCACGCCCGGTGTCTCGCAAGGCGCCGTGCGTGATGCCCTCGGTCAGCCTGCGGCGCACTTCATCGATCGGCTGGTCGCGGATGCCGGCCTCGAGCAACGCAGTGGCTACATCCGGTTGCCGCGCGCTCGCGCCGATCTTGGTCGCGCCGAGGCCGGGGTCGCCAAGCTCGAGGCGCGGCTGCTCGCGAATCCTTTCCTCGCGCCACTGGCTGGCGATCTCGCGGCCCTCGGTTTGGGGACCCGCGAGTTGGCCGCGGCCGAGCGCGCCCAGCGGGTGTTACGTCTTGGCGAAGGCGTGGTGTTGCTGCCGTCGGCGCCGGCGCTCGCGATCCAGGCGCTGGCGCAACTGCCGCAGCCGTTCACCACCAGTCAGGCACGGCAGGCGTTGGGGACTAGCCGCCGTGTGGCGATCCCGTTGCTGGAGTTTCTGGACGGACGCGGCCTGACGCGCCGGATCGATGACGAACATCGCGAGGTGGTGCGGTGAATCGAATGGAGGCAGGACAACAGACTGTGGGCTGCCGCACTCGCAACGACGACAACGTTTATATCCAAACAAGAAGGCCTTCAGTCCTTGTCGTCGTCGGTGCGGTTCTGGACGTGCTGGAAGCCGAACCTGCCCTTGATGCATAGGTTGCCGTGGTTGACGTCGTGATCGTGCGGCGCGGTCACCTTGACGATCTTGTTGTCCTGGACGTGCAGGTTCAGATTGCAGCCGACACCGCAATAGGTGCAGATCGTGGTGGTTTGGGTCTGCTGCGACTCGTCCCAGGTGCCGTCGGCACGCATGTCGTATTCGGACTTGAACGACAACGCTCCCGTCGGACACACTTCCACACAGTTGCCGCAGAAGACGCACGCGGAGTCCGGCAGCTCGGCGGCGAATTCGGTGGAGATCTGGGAGTCGAATCCACGCCCCGCGATCTGGATCGCAAAGCTGTTCTGCCACTGGACTCCGCAGGCATCGACGCACTTGTAGCAAAGGATGCACTTGCTGTAGTCGCGCACGAAGAGGTCGTTGTCGATCTTGACCGGCTGACTCATCGTCGCCGCGACGCTGCCGTTTCCGGCGTGGTGCTCGCCCGGCTCGTGAACGTCGCGCCTGAGACTTTCGCCGGCCCTTTCGCCGTAACGGTCCGGGTCGGCGTCGTAGCGCGCCATCCACTCGTCGATCCGCGGCGTGGTGGACAAGTCGACCGATGAACCGAGCAGCTCGAGAACGAGTCGCCGGCTGTGCCGCACCCGCTCGCTGTCGGTCAAGACCTCCATGCCGGGCTGGACCTTGCGGGAGCAGGAGGGCACGAGGACGCGCGAGCCTTTCAACTCGACCATGCAGACGCGGCAGGCATTCTTGGGCGTAAGCGTATCGCCGTAGCACAGCGTCGGCGTGTCCTTCCCCGCTGCATTGCAGGCCGTCAGGATGGTGCTGCCGTCCGGAACGCTGACCTCCTCGCCGTCGATGGTGATCGTGACCAGCGGAACGGATTTGTTCATCCTGCCGGCAGCACCGGGATCGTGTGCGTTCATTTGGTTTCCTCCAGGACACCGAGTCGGTCGATCGCCGACTCGATGGCATTCCAGGCAGCCTGGCCGAGACCACAGATCGAGGCATCTTTCATTGCCCGGCCGACATCGCGCAGCAGGCCGACGTCGCGTCCCTTGGCCGCGGCGTCGCGGCGGTTGTGCGCGATGCGCAGCAGCGCCTCTTCCTGGCGCACCGTGCCCACTCGGCAAGGCACGCACTGGCCGCAGGATTCGTCGCGGAAGAAGCGGGCGATGCGCAGCAGAACGCCGGTCAGGTCGACGGTGTCGTCGAACGCCAGCACCACGCCGGAGCCCAGAGTGGAGTTGTTGGCGCGGACACCCTCGAAAGTGAGCGGGATGTCGAGTTCGTCAGCGCGCACGAAGCCGCCTGCCGCGCCGCCGAGCAACACCGCTTGCAGGGTGCGGCCGGGCGTAACTCCGCCGGCCAATTCGAGCACGTCGCCCAAGGTGACGCCGAACGGCACTTCATAGACGCCGGGGCGCGCGAGGTTGCCCGACACGCAGAACAGCTTCGGCCCGGTGGAGCCCTCGGCCCCGATCTTGGCGTACTCGGCGCCGCCCATCTGCACGATCAGCGGCACGTTGCACAGAGTCTCGACGTTATTCACCACGGTCGGCTTGCCGAACAATCCGAACTCGAACGGGAAGGGCGGTTTCGAGCGCGGTTCGCCGCGATAGCCCTCGATCGAGTTGAAGATCGCGGTCTCCTCGCCGCAGATGTAGGCCCCGGCACCGCGCCGGATCTCCAGTTCGAAGCTGCAGCCGCTGCCCTGGATGTTCTCACCCAGGAAGCCGCGTTCGCGCGCTTTCTCGATGGCGTTGCGCAGCATGCGGTAGGCGCGGGGATATTCGCCGCGCAGGTAGATGTAGCCGCGCTCGGCGCCAATGGCGTAACCGGCGATGGTCATCGACTCGATCAGCGCGAACGGGTCGCCTTCGAGAATGGCGCGATCCTTGAACGTGCCGGGCTCGCTCTCGTCGGCGTTGCAGACGAGGTAGCGCGGCGTCGCCGGCTGCTTGGCGGTACTCTCCCACTTGATGCCGGTAGGGAACGCGGCGCCGCCGCGGCCCATCAGCCGGGAGTCCTTGACCTCGCTGATGACCTGTCCGGGCTCCATTTCGAATGCCCGCCGCAGTCCGGCGTAGCCGTCTGCCGCGATGTAGTCGTCGATGCTCTCCGGATCGACCCGGCCGACGCGCTTGAGCAACATCAGGCCCTCCTGGCCGGCCTGCGGCACCGCCATGATTGGCGGCGCCTCGGCTGCCAGTGCCTCGGGACCGTCATTGAGCGCGAGGACGACCTCATCGACGGTGACCGGTCCGATCAGGTGCTCGTGGGGCGGGTCGCCGGCTTCCACCGCCAATGCGGCCGGCGCGCGTTCGCACACGCCGAGGCAGGGACTGTGCTTCCAGCCGCTCATGGCACCGGCCGGGCCCAGCCGCTTCTCGAGATCGGCGCAGACCTCCTTAGATCCGCGCGCCATGCAGGCGATGTCGGTGCAGACATGGACGATGCGCTTCGGCCGCATGTTGGTCGAGAACAACGCATAGAACGTCGCGACGCTATAGACATCGGCTGCCGCTACGCTGAGGCGCTTTCCGATGTAGTTCAGCGCGCCGGGACTGATCCAGCCGACGCGGTCGTTCACCGCGTGCAGCGCCTCGAGGACGAGGTGCCGCCGAGACCGTGCCGCGTGGCCGGTGTGCGCACGCCGGAGATCCTTCTCGTCGCGCTCGCCACCGTGCCAGCCACCCTCGGCGGCCCCAAGCAGCCGATCAACCGCGTCGCGTTCCTCGGGGAACGGCTCGGCGTTGGAGAACTTCAAGTCCACAGCTCTTCCTTCCCTAGTTCACGGTCGCCAATTCTTTGTGCTGGCGCTCGTGATCGGCAGCGTCGGCCATAATGCCTTCTTCGGGCAGAGGCTCGTTGGTCTTCTCCACCTTGACTGCCGTTGCCTTGAACTCCGCGGTTTTGGCGATCGGATCGTTCGCTTCGATGGTGAGCGCGTTGGTGTCCATTTCGTCGGGGAAGTTGCAGGCCATGAACAGCAATCCGGGACGAAGTCCCGGATCGCGGCGTGCGGCTGCCAGTACGGATCCCCGGCGCGAAGACACCCGGACCGTCTCGCCCTCGTTGATGCCGAGCCGAACCATATCCTCCGGAGAGATATCGACGCAGGCGCCGACGCGGATCGGCGAGTTGAAGCCACCCGACTGTACGCCCGTGTTGTAGTCGGTCAGCCGCCGGCCCGTCGTCAGGCGCAGCGGGAATTCGTCGTTGAGCTTGTCGACCGGCAGCTTGTGCTCGATGATTCCGAATGGCGCCAGGCGTCCGCGCTTCGCGGGGTCCTTCTCCCAGAGCCGGCCGTGCAGGAACGGCGATTCGGGCCCGTCCTCGTCCGGGAAGGGCCACTGCAATCCGCCTCGCTCGTTGAGCAGCCGGTAGGACATTCCATGATGCGCCGGCGACACTTCGCGCAGTTCGTCCCAGATCTCCTCCGCAGTCTGGATCGGCCAATCGTGCCCCAGACGCTGCGCGACCAGGCGGATGATCTCGACGTCGTCCTTCGCGCTGCCGGGCGGCTCCAGCGCCTTGCGCACGAGCTGAACGCGTCGTTCGCTGCTGGTGAAGGTGCCTTCGCTCTCGCACCACGCCGCAGCGGAGGGGAGCACCACGTCGGCGAACGTCGCGGTCTTGGTGAGGAAGATGTCCTGCACGACCAGATGGTCGAGGTTCCTCAGTCGCCGCGCCACCGCCGTGGTATCCGCGTCGGACTGTACCGGGTTCTCGCCCACGATGTAGACGCTGGTGAGGTGCCCCTCGTCCATCGCTTCCATCATCTCCGAGAGCGTCAAGCCGTATTTCGGAGGCATCGTAACGCCCCACAAGCGCTCGAACTTCGCCCGGTGTTCGGGATTCCCGACGTCCTGGAATCCCGGCAGGTTCTTGGGAATCGCCCCCATGTCGCCGCCGCCCTGGACGTTGTTCTGGCCGCGCACCGGCACCAGGCCCGCGCCCCAGCGGCCGACCTGCCCTGTGAGCAGCGCGAGGTTACACAGCGCCCGCACGTTGTCGGTGCCGTTGTGATGCTCGGTGATGCCGAGCGTCCAGCACAACTGCGCGCGCTTCGCCTTGGCATAGTCGTGCGCGAGTTCGCGAATCAGCTCCGCCGGCACTCCCGTCTCACGAGAGGTGACGTCCAGCGTCCACGGTTCACACGCGGCGATGTAGTCCTCGAAGCCGAGGGTGGCGTTCGCGATGAAAGCCTCGTTGACCAATCCGGCGTGGATGATCTCGCGGCCAATGCCGTAGGCCAACGCGATGTCGGTGCCGACATCCAGGCCGAGCCAAGTGTCGGCCCACTCGGCCGTCTTGGATCGGCGCGGGTCGACCGCGTAGACCTTGGCTCCCTTATGGATACCTTTCAGCGCGTGATGGAAGAAAATCGGATGCGCTTCCCGGGCGTTGGAGCCCCAGAAGATAATAAGATCCGCATCCTCGATCTCGCGATAAGACGAGGTACCACCGCCTGCACCAAATACTGTCACCAGACCGGCGACGCTAGGAGCGTGTCAAGTGCGGTTACAGGAGTCGATGTTGTTGGTGCCGATCACCGCCCGGGCGAACTTCTGAGCGATGAAGTTCAACTCGTTGGTCGAGCGGGAGCAGGCGAACATGCCGAACGCGTCGGGGCCGTGGAGTTCGCGATTGCGGCGGAAACCTTCGGCCGCGCGATCGAGGGCCTCATCCCAAGAGGCGGGCCGCAGCACACCGTTGTCGCGGACGAGCGGCTCGGTGAGTCGCGTGTAGTTCTGCTTCCCTTGTCGGCCCATGTGTGCCTCCCGTGCGTTGGTTGTTGCATTGCAAGTACCACGATCCAAGAGGCTCGTGGATATGAAGGTTTATGCACATGCGGGCTTGCGTGACGTCCGGCCGCAAGCCGTGCAGCGTTGGTTAGGAAGCGTAGTTCATAAAGTGATCGGCGAGCGGATCGGAACCATCGCGATGGCCATTGAGGTCGTCGCGGCAAATGCCCGACGAGACCCGTTTGTCGCGACCGTCGCCCTCAATGGAGCGCGGGCAGCCGGAGTGAGTTCAGTGGCTCGTACCGGCGAACGTGTCCACGACCGAGGACCGTGTCACCTTGACCTTCCTCGTCGCGGCGGGTGTGTTGCGCGAGCGCCCGACGAATCTGGGCACGCCATCCGTGAGGACGGCAGCCACGGCGGGTACGTCGCCGTTCGCGATCCCGGAGAGCGCGTCCTTCTTCGAGCTGCCGTCGCACGCGTCGATCAGCACGATGTCCGCATCGCGGCCCAGGGCAAGAATGCCGGAATTCAGACCGTAGACTGTGGCGTTGTTGCCGGTGGCCGCCGCAATGGCCCGCTCCGGCGCCATGCCGCCGAGCGCGCAGAGGTGGGTGATCGTATAGAAGATACCCAGCGGCATGATCCCCGATCCGGTCGGCGTATCGGTGGCGATGAGCAAGCGTTCGGGCATGCCTGCCTCGTCGAGGAGCTTGCTTGTCAAAAGGGCGGTACGCAGATTCCCTGCCGTGCAAAGCTGAAGCGCAATGTCTTTCCCCTCGTTCACCAGCAGGGCGAAGCCCTCGTCCGGCATCGCGGCCGGCCCGCCATTGACATGGAAGGAGACGCTCGGATTAGAACGCAACACGTGCTCCGCCCAGATTCCCGACGAGCCTGGTATCGATGAGCCTCCGGTATGCATGGTCGTGACGAAATTCATCGACCTCGCGGCGGTCATCAACGGGGCGTAGTCATAGGGTGTGGCGAAGCGACCAAATCCGGCCTTGGCGAGCCAGACACCCTGCGACTTCAGTTGCTTGAGATCATCCACGGTCAAGTCAGGTTCCAGGATGACCGAACCGGCATGAACGCGCATGCCGCCTGGGCGGTAATGTTCGAAGCAGGACCGGGCCGCCAGCGCCAATGCTTTCACGCCTTGCGCATCGGTGGGCCGGCCGGGCGTATGCACTTCTGACGCGGTAATGGCGGTGGTGATTCCGCCGTGAACGTAGCTTTCAAGAAAGCCGACGGTGCGCTGCCGCGGCGTGTAATCGCCAAAGGTGATGTGAACGTGACTATCGATCAGTCCGGGGATGGCGATGCATCCGGCCGCGTCGATCACGACATCCGCGCTCTCGACAAGAGACGCATCGTGCTTGCCGACATGCGTGATCTTGCCATCGGTCGTGACGATACATTCACCTGCCGCCAGCGGCGCATGAATATTGCCGCTGACGATCGTTTCGATATTCGTGATAGCAACTCGCATCGTCGCACTACCTCAGTCCGTCGCGCGCGGTGATTTCGTCGTGCTTCAGCCCGCCGACGCGGGCATTCAGTCGTCCGCGATTCGTTGCGCAGAAAATCAGCGCGATCTCGTCCGGGTGAGGGATGTCGTTGGAGAGTGTGATGGTCATCGATCCGTAGTGACTGCGGACGTAGAGCGCATCCTTGTGGTTGAGCGGCACGTCGATGGCGCAGCCCGGCACGCCAACTTTCGTGACCGACGAAATCCAGGCGGCCGCGCCTCCGATTCGCTCCCGGATCGGATTCGCGAAGGTCGTCGTCAAAAGCATGTTCGCATGTTCGAGCTCGCCCGCAATGCCGACGATCCCGGCCTTGCCGTAGGACTGGATCGAATAGGGAGCCATCGCTTCGACCAGCATATCGCCGACGAGCGCGCCGAGTTGGGCGCTCGCATCGATGAATTCGGACAAGTCCTCCTGATATCGGCCGGCGAGCGGGTTATTGACGACAATGGCAACCGCCACTTTGCGCAAACAATCCTCATGCCACGCCCCTGCCTCGAAGGTTCGATCCTCGACCTGGACGAATTTGTTCCGAACTTTGAGCATTGGGCCTCTTGATTGGGAATTGAGGGAAGAGAAATGAGGCTGCAGTCGGCGCATCGCCTGCGAGTCCTGGGCGTTTCGCCCAGGACTCTTTGTATGGCCGCAGATGCGAGACCAAACGCCTAAGTGGCTCTGCGCGGTTCGGTCAGCATCGGGTCGTTCCGCTGGTCGTCGATCCGCTCGATATCACGATGCATGGTCTCGCCAGCGAGCAGCACCGCAATTGCCGCCACCGCGAGAATGGCCATGACATAGAGCGAGAACGCCCAGGTGTGGCCGCTGCCTGCTTCGGTGAGGATCACGCCGATCATCGGTGCCGTCGCGCCGACGAGAACGGTTGCCGCCTGATAGCCGAGCGACATGCCGAGATAGCGGAACTTGGTCGGGAACAGCTCGCCGAAATACGAAGGCTGAATGCCGTAAAGGAATCCACCCTCGATCGCTCCCATGATCGCCGCCGCCAGCAGCACGACGCCGACATTCGCGGTGTCGAGCATGTAGAACAGCGGGAAGGCCATCAGCATTCCGAGGATCGTTCCCGCCAGGTAGATCGGCTTGCGGCCGGTCCGGTCCGACAGGCGGGATACCAGGATGCAACTGACGGTGGCCGCCAGCAGGAATACGACATTCGACCACAGCGCGACGCTCTGACTAAGGCCCACATTCCGCGTGATGTAGGCAACTGCGAAGGTCAGCCCGGTATAGAACAGCAGCGCGTTGCCGGCGTGCATGGCGAAGACGCAAAAGATCTCCTTCGGATACTCCACGATGACGCTGCGCAGCGGATGCTTGGAGAGTTCGTTGTGCGCGCGCGCCCGTTCGAATTCGGGGCTTTCGGTGATGTTGGTGCGAATGTAGGCGGCGACCGCGATCAGGAGCACGCTGAGCAGAAACGGAACGCGCCATCCCCAACTGATGAGCTCGGCGTCGGAAAGAACCGACCTCAGGAACAGGATGACGGCGGTGCCAAGCAGCGGACCGACGAATCCGCCTGCCTGCGCCCAGCCTCCGACCGCGCCGCGCCGATTCTTGGGTGCATGCTCGATCAGCAAGGTGGCGACCCCGCCGAACTCGCCGCCGAGCGAGAATCCTTGCACGAGGCGCAGGAAGATCAGCAACGCCGGCGCCGCCGCGCCGATCGTGGCGTAGCCCGGCAGCAGGCCGATCAACACGGTCGCGGCGCCCATCAGAGCCAGGGTCACCATCAGCGTGTTGCGTCGTCCGATGCGGTCGCCGAGATAGCCGAAGAAAATGCCGCCGAGCGGCCGCGCGACGAAACCGATTGCGAAGGTGCCCAGGGAGGACAGCAGCGCGATGAACGGTGTCTGCTCGGGATAGAACACTTTGCTGAACACGAGCACGGAAACCGTGCCGAAGATGACGAAGTCGTACCACTCGATCACCGTTCCGGTGAATCCCGCGGCAATGGCGCGGCGTAAAACCGCCGGATCTTTAGGTGCGGATGCAGTTTGCTGAACTGACATGGATTATCCCCCCGTTTGCAGTGGTTGTTGGCGCGCTGGTTCAACCGGTGAGCATGGCTATGTACTCACCGGTTTGGTCGACGCCGCTTGCGCGGCGAATGTCTTGATGACTCTGGACGGAACGACGGATGATGGCGGGCCGTCATGCATGGGATGGCAAAAGTCGCAGGGTGCCCGGCTTGCGATCGGTCCGCGAGCCGCCCGCGGCGGGTGTCCTGGTCTTCGGATAGAGTGACTGGCCTCGCGCCATTGGAACATAATGTCCAAGGCGGATACCGCGGCCGGGAGGCCGTCGGCGGCGTCATCGACAGGGTTGCGTGGACCGCAGGCAGGCATGCGACACCTTATTGCCGATATCAGGCCATCATACTAAAGATAGTCTGATTAGCAAGTGGGTCAGATACTCAATTTGTGTATCTAACAGCAAGAATCGTCCATTCTCGATGAGGACGGCCTGGACGAAAGAAACTAACATCAGTACGATAATCTCAATTTGAGAAATTCGGCAAGGCCGTGCTGCGGCGCTCGTCGCGAGGAAATGACGGAGGATTCGGTGCGCCGAGCGCCAGGGAATCTTGCACGCATGATCGGGAGGGAGTCTCCTCGCAGCGACGCTGGCGTGATGGCGACATGCTTCGCTTGGATCGCGGTGGGAGCGCTGCCGGCGATGCGAAGCCGACGTGGAGTGCGAAGGCTCGGTGCGAGGATGAGTCTGCAAAAACGGTAGGGCAGGAAGTGAAGGCGAACGAAGCGAAATCCCATTTCGAGTAGGCTGGAGAGCGCAATGGCCGAACGTTCATTCAAGGAAGAAGTCAAGCAACTCGGAATTGGCGCCGGAACGGAATTCCGGGGTGAGGCGATTCTCGCGGTCACCAAGGCGCTGCTGCAATCCGGCGTTTCCTATGTATCGGGCTATCAGGGAGCGCCGATTTCGCATCTGATCGATGTCCTCAACGATGCCAACGATCTCCTGCAGCGGCTCGGCGTGCGTTTCGAGTCGAGCGCCAATGAGGCCGCGGCCGCGGCGGCGCTTGCGGCCTCGGTCAATTATCCGATGCGTGGCGCGTGCACCTTCAAGGCCCCGGTCGGCGTCAACGTCGCGTCGGATGCGCTCGCGGCCCTGTCGTCAGGCGGCGTGAAGGGCGGGGCGCTGGTCATTATCGGCGAAGACTATGGCGAGGGGTCGTCGATCAATCAGGAGCGCAGCCACGCCTTCGCGATGAAATCGCAAATGTGGCTGCTCGATCCGCGGCCGAACGTCCAGTCGATTGTCGATGCGGTGGAGAAAGGCTTTCAACTCTCCGAGGCCAGCAACACCGCGGTCATCCTGCAGCTTCGTATCCGCGCCTGTCACGTCTATGGCAGTTTCATCGCCAAGGATAATGTGAAGCCTGCCTTCTCGCGGGACGACGCCCTGACGAAGCCGGTGCGCGACGTGAGCCGCTATATGCTGCCGCCCTACATCTACAATCATGAGCGCGAGAAGGTCGAACATCGCTGGCCGGCGGCGGTGAAATTCATCGCAGACAACAAGCTCAACGAATTCTTCGATGGCGAGACCGACGATGTCGGCATCATCATGCAGGGCGGCATGTACAACGGCGTACTGCGGGCCATGGAGATCCTCGGCCTGGCCGATGTCTACGGCAACAGCCGCATCCCGCTCTATGTCATGAACGTGACCTATCCGTTGATCGATGAGGAGCTTGTCCGCTTCTGCGCCGGCAAGAAAGCTGTGCTGGTGATCGAGGAAGGGCAACCCGAATTCATCGAGCAGGGGATCAACACCGTTCTGCGCCGCGCCGATCTGCAGACCAGGGTGGAAGGCAAATCCGTTCTGCCGAAGGCTGGCGAATACACCGGGGGCGTGCTTCAGACGGGACTTCGGCGATTCTGCGAGGCCTATGGCCCGGGCCTTCTCGCACCGGAGCCGCCGAACCGAACCAACAAGACCCTGGCCGCCGCGATCGACAAGCTTGGCGATAACGTCCATGGCCGGCAGCCGTCGTTCTGCACCGGCTGTCCGGAGCGCCCGATCTTCAGCGCCATGAAGCTGGTTCAACGCGAGATGGGGCCACTGCACATCAGCAACGACGTCGGCTGCCATACGTTCGCGGCGCTCGAGCCATTCAATCTCGGCAACACCAATGTTGGCTATGGCGTGGGCGGGGCCAGCGCCTCGCCGCTGTCGGGCCAAAACGGCAAGCGTCCCGTCGCCGTGATCGGAGACGGCGGGCTGTGGCATTCGGGTCTCATCAGCAGCGTCGGTCATCAGGTCTTCAACAAAACGGACAGCGTGATCCTCGTCGTCGACAACGGCTATGCGGCTGCGACCGGCGGGCAGGACGTGTTGTCGTCGTCCGGCAATATCGCGACCCGGTCGACGCAACATCCGATCGAAAAGGCGATCCGTGGCGTTGGCGTCGAATGGGTCAAGCACGTCACCCGAACTTACGATGTCACCAAGATGCGCGACGTGCTGCGCGAGGCGTTGCAGACCAAATCCGAGGGACCGAAGGTCGTTATCGCTTCATCGGAGTGCATGCTGAACAAGCAGCGCCGGGAGAAACCGTTGACGCGCGAGGCCATCAAGCGTGGCGAGCGTGTTGTGCGCGAGCGGTTCGGGGTCGACGCCGACACCTGCACCGGCGATCATTCCTGTATCCGCCTGTCCGGTTGCCCGTCTTTGACGATTGCGCCAAATCCCGATCCCTTACGGCGGCAACCCATCACCAAGGTGGTCGATTCCTGCGTCGGATGCGGGCATTGCGGCGAGGTCTCGCACGCGGCCGTGCTATGCCCGTCTTTCTACAAGGCATCGATCGTCAATAATCCGACCTGGTGGGATCGCGCCAAGCAGAGCGTGCGGGATATCGTGATTGGCTTCCTGCAGCGGCGGGTGGAAGTTCAATGATGAACGCAACAAATTCCACCGATACCTCGCGGGTTCGTCCGATCACCATCGCGATCCTTGCGATGGGTGGCGAAGGCGGCGGCGTGCTGACCGACTGGATCGTCGATCTGGCCGAGCATGGCGGCTATCTGGCGCAAAAGACCTCGGTTCCGGGCGTCGCACAGCGAACCGGTGCGACCGTGTATTACGTCGAGCTGTTTCCGAAAAAAGCGGCGCGCGAGCAATTGCCGGTACTGGCGCTGATGCCGGTGCCGGGAGACGTCGATATCGTTCTGGCATCTGAGTTCATGGAGGCCGGACGTGCCATTGCACGCGGTCTCGTGACGCCGGATCGCACCGTTCTGATCACGTCGACCCACCGCGTCTTTACCATGCAGGAACGCGTGGCGGTCCAGGACGATCGTGTCGATAGTCATGCGCTTTTGAAATCGAGCGAGGAGGCGGCCGCGCGCCTTTTCGCGTTCGATATGTCCGGGATTGCGGAAGCGGCTGGAAGTCCTGTCACCGCGGTGCTGTTCGGAGCGCTGGCTGCCTCCGGCGTGCTGCCATTCCAGCGCACGGCGTTCGAAGCCACGATTCGGCGTGGCGGTGTCGGCGTCGAGCCCAGCGTGCGCGCATTCAAGGCAGGTATCGATGCCGTGAGCGCGGGGACCATCAACACCGAAGCCGCGCTGCCGATTGTTGCGGCTGCGCCTGATCCGGGTGTCCCGGCTCTGCTGTCCGGCATCTCGAGCCAGTTGACGGATACGTCGCGTCCGGTGGTGAGTAGCGGCGTGCTGCGCCTGATCGATTATCAGGACGAAGACTATGCGCGGCTGTACCTCAAGCGGCTGGAGCCGATTCTGGCCATTGAAGCTTCACGCAGCGGCAGTTCAGGCGAGCTTCTGAGCGAGGTGGCGCGTGTGCTCGCGGTCGCCATGTCGTTCGAGGACACGATCCGTGTTGCCGAACTCAAAATCAGGCGGAGCCGTTTCGATCGCGTCCGTTCGGAAGTGCGAGCGAAAGACGGCGAGATCGTCGAGATCGCCGAATACATGCACCCGAGGCGTCAGGAGATCGTGGAGACAGTACCCGCATCGCTGGGGCGCTGGATGATGCGGAGCAAAATTGCTTCGGCCGTGCTCGATCGCGTGACGAGAAAGGGCTATGTCGTCAAGACGTCGTCCGTACGCGGATTTCTTCTGCTGTCGCTGGTCGCGCGCCTGAAGCCGCTGCGGCGGCGTTCGTTGCGCTGGATGGCGGAATCCAAACGGCATGAGGTTTGGCTGGCGCAGGTCGCGGATGTCGTGTCCCGCGACTATGCGCTGGCGGTCGAAGTCGCGCGCTGCCTCGAGTTGGTCAAGGGCTATGGCGATACGCATGACCGTGCCACGGCAAAATTCCAGACGATCATGGCGGCTCTGCCGGCATTGGAAGGCCGCGGCGACGCTGCGGCTCAGCTCGCGGCCTTGAGGAAGGCGGCGGATGCGGACGAATACGGCGATGCCTTGAAGCAGAAGTTGGCTGCCGTCCTTGACGAGGGTCACGGAATGGGCGCAGCTGCCGAGTGATCGAGGGGCATCATGGACGCAAGTGACGTTATTTCCACGGGGATGAGCGCGGAGCGCACGCTGGTCGTCCCGCCGGAGCAGACGGTCGGCTATATGCTCGAAGGCATGCCGATGGTGTTCGCCACGCCGATGATGATTCAGCAGATGGAGCTGGCTGCCTACGATGCCGTCCAGCGCCATCTTCCGTCGGGATGGGTCACCGTCGGTGCCGCGGTCGACATCAGGCATCTGGCGGCCTCGCCTGTCGGCGCCACTGTGCGGACGACGGCGAAAGTCGTGGCGGTCGAGCGCCGCATCGTTCGCTTCGAGGTCGCCTCTTTCGATGGCGAGCGCAAAATCGGCGAGGGCTTTCACGCCCGCGGGCTCATCAATATCGAGAATTTCAGCAAGCGGCTGACGGGCTCAAAGTAGTCGTCGCGGAAACGTCGCCGCCGTTACCCGTGAACGAGCGGGCGGCCGTCGATCCGAAGGTCGGCAGCTAGGAAACTTCGGCCGTCGCGCGCTCGACCTTTTTGCGCAGGCTCATGGTGAGCTTCGCCTGCTTCTGGAAATGCGCCTGCAGCAGAGTGGCGGCGCGCTCCTCGTCGCGATCCAGCGCCGCTTTCATGATGGCTTCGTGCTCGCTGTCGGCGGCGACGGCGCGTTCGGCATACTTCCAGAAGTAGCGCCGATAGCGCTCCATGTGGTCGTAAAGCTCGTCGAAGAAATGCAGCAGCCACGGCGAACCGCAACCTTTGCATAAGGCGTAATGGAATTCGCGGTGGCGATCTTCCCACTCGGTACGCCGGTCCTCGTCATCCTGATCGGCGGCGACAGCGATGCCCGCCCGCTTGAGGCGGTGGAACGCCGCGAGCAGATCGACTTCCCATTCCTCGCGGCCGTCGCGGATCGCGCCGCGAATGGCGTAGCTTTCGAGGTTGGCGCGCAGATTCGAGACGTCGAGCATCTCGTCGAATTGAATGGGCGCGACGATGAAGCCCTTGTGATCCTCCGCGACCACGAGCCCCTGCGCCGCAACCTGAAACAGGGCTTCGCGCAGCGGGCTGGTGCCGACTTCGTAGAGCTTGCTGAGCTTTTCGAACTGGAGCCGCTCGCCCGGCTCCAAACGATGCCGGATGATATCTTGCCGCAATTGTTGAGCGACTCTGCCGGCGAGGGTTTTGGGCGTTTCGTCGCGGGCCGGGTGCAAGCCAGGGCCCCATGTACGTGCCGGCTGTTTTGGGGTGTTCTTCATAGCTGCGCCTATTGGTCGCGAATCTGCCCCCAATATGAGCGAGCATTGCCGAGAATCCAAGCAGAATTCGATTTTCGAAAATCTTGACAGTCTTGGAATTTTAACTCAAGTTTGGGTCAAGAAGGAGAATGCCATGGCCGAGATCGTATTCGCAGCGGGAGCGCCGCATGCGCCGGGTTTGATCGGTTTGCTTGAGGCCGCGCCTGCGGACGTCAAGGATGTGGTGGTCAACACCTATCGCAACCTGGCCGAGGCGATTGCCGCTGCGAAAGCCGATGTCCTGATCGTGTTCGCCAACGACCATCTGGCGAACAGCCGAATCCGCACCTATCCGGATTTCCTGATCGGCATGGCCGCCGAGCATCGCGGACCCTACGAATGGTTCAAACCGTGGATCGGTTGCGAGGATTACACCGTGAAGGGATCCCCGGACGTTGCCTCGGCGCTGTTCAACGGCATGACGAAGCGCGGCATCCGCATGTTTGCGCAGAACGAAAATCTCAAGTTCGACGACAACATTTCCGTGCCGGTGCTGCTCACCAATGTCGTGGGCGCCGGCATTCCGATGGTGCCCGTGCTGCAGAACTGCACCGTTCCACCGATTCCGGATCAGCGTCGCTGCTATGAGGTCGGCCAGGCATTGGGTGATTTCATCCGCAACGATCTGCCGGCCGACATGCGTGTGGCGTTGCTCGGTTCAGGTGGCCTTAGTCACGAGCCCGGCGGAGCGCGCTATTATTTCATCGATGAAGAGTTCGATCGCTGGTTCCTCGATCTCGTCGCATCCGGCGATCATGAGAAGCTGCTCAACGAACTGACGCTGGAGAAGATGGAAGCCGCCGGCTCCGGCGGCACAGCGGAATTGCTCGCCTGGGTGGTCGTGCTCGGTGCGATCGGCTCGAAGCCTGGCAAGAGTTTTGGCTACACGGTGCACAAGGATTTCAAATGCGGCGTGGGCGGCGTGTTGTGGGACATGGACGCCAATATGCCGAAGCAGCGTGCGACCGCGTGACGGGAGGATTCGATGGGTCTTGAAAAATTCAATCCGTCGCTTGCGACGCACGATCTGATCCAGGATCTCAAGTGGTCGCCGGAGTTGCGTGAGGAGTTCGCCGCCGACGAAGCGGCGGTGCTCGATCGATACGCGCTGCGCAAGGACGAGCGGCGCGCGATCGAAACCCGCAATTTCCTCGCGCTCTACGATATCGGTCTGCATCCCTATCTCGGCGGACAGTTCGCGCGGTTGATCTTCGGCAACGAGGCCGGCAAAGGCGCAACGGTCGCTGTCAACAAACTCGTGGAATCGCTCCAGGGCAAAGGATCGGTCGCCTAGGCGGTATCACTCAATCGGTTGGTACGACGACAGCGTCGGGCCGTGCGGGTCCGCGAACGATGTCGCTCGCATGTGGCAAGCGGCATCACCGGTTCTGACGGCGCGACTTCGAAGACTGGGATTTGAGACGTCATGCATCGGGCGACGATCGGTCGCACACATTAAAAGGGAGTGCTTTTCAATGCGGCATGTTCGATTTAGCTGGGTGAAGCCGGCGCTTGTTGCGGCGTCGACGCTCGTTATGGCGACATCCACGATGGCTGCCGACAGCGCGTCGACAGGCATCACCGACACCGAGATCAAGATCGGTGGCATCTGCCCGAGCACCGGGCCGATCGCGTCATTCGTGACGATCTGCGCGATGCAGGATGCCTATTTCAAATCCATCAACGACCGCGACGGCGGCGTCATGATGAGCGACGGCAAGCGCCGCAAGATTTCCTACGTCTATTATGATGACGGCTACTCGCCGCCGCGCACGGTGGAACAGGCGCGCCGCCTCGTCGAACGCGACCAGGTCGCGCTGGTGATGGGGCCGCTCGGCAGTGCGACGGGCCTTGCGATCCGCGACTATCTCAACAAGCGCGGCGTGCCGCAGTTGTCGGTCGGCAGCGGACTGTCATCGTTCAGCACCGACCTCGAGAAGTTCCCGTGGACCGTCGGCTGGCAGCCTGCCTATACGACGGAAGGCAGCATCTATGCCGAGTTCGTCAAGTCGAAGAAGCCGGACGCCAAGGTCGCGATCCTGTATCAGAATGACGATTTCGGCAAAGAGCTGCTGAATGCATTCAAGCATGCCGCGGAGGGTAGTGGCATTCAGGTGGCGGCCGCGCAGTCCTATGAAGTCACGTCGCCGACGGTCGATTCTCAAGTTTCGAATCTCGCCGCGACCAATGCCGATGTCCTGCTGGTGTTCGCCGTTCCGAAGTTCACTGCGCAGACCTTGCGCAAGGTCCAGGATACGCCGTGGCGGCCGATGGTCATCGTCACCAACATCAGCGCATCGAAGAAAACGGTGATGGAGCCCGCCGGCGCCGAAGCATCGGAAGGCGTGTATTCGGTGGTCAGCTTGATGGACCCGACGACTCCTGATTATGCCGCGACCAAGGACATGAAGACCTATCGCGACATCGGCGCCAAGTTCAGTTCGCCGGGACTCAACCTCGACGATCCGATGACGATGTACGGCTTCGGCCAGGCTCAGACCATGGTTGCCGTGCTGGAGAAGGCCAAGGCGCCGACGCGCGAGGCGATCATGACTTCCGCGCGGCACCTCTGCGACGTCCCGATCATGGGCGTGGTGCCGGGCGTCAAGGTCTGCGTCGATGGCAACAAGGACCCGTTCTACGTCGAATCGATGCAGGTCGTTCGATACAGCAAGGGCAACTGGGAGCCGGTCGGCGGCATCATCACCAAGTACGAAGGCAAGACGCCGCAGAAGACCAACTGATCCCCGGCTGTGGTCACGAATTGCGACGGATGATGGCGATGGAATTGCTCAACGAAGTACTGCCACCGAAAACCGGACGAGCCTTGCTCGTCCGGTCCGGCGAAGTGTTGCGGATTACGGATCTCGAAGGCCAGCAGGTGGTCGATGTGGCGATCTTCAACGCCAACAACTACCGCGACCGCCTGTCCCTGTCGTACTCCACCACGCGCTACGCCATGCAGTACAGCGCCAAGCGATCGGGAAAAGCGGAGCCGACGGTCTTGATGTCGAAAGACTTCCTGACCGAAGGCGACGTCCTGATGTCGACCATCTATACGCCGCTGATGACCATCATCAAGGAAACGCCCGAACCCAAGGGCGTTCACAAAGTGAACCAGCGCATGTGTAACCGGCGCTTCTATGAAAGCTTCGGCCTGATGGGGGTCGACGGTTGTCATGAGATCATCAGCGGAGTGGTAGCGCCCTACGGCATTCGGCCGGAGGACATTCCCGACACCATCGATTTCTTCATGAACTATCACCACGACTGCGCGTCGCACGCCTGGGTAGCCGAAGCGCCGGTCTCCAAGCCGGGCGACTACGTCGAACTGCGCGCGGAGACCGACTGCCTGGTTGCGATCTCGAATTGTCCTGAGGATCATTTCAGCATGATCAATGGCGGGCGCTGCACGCCGATGCGGTTGCAGGTGTTTGACGCAAGCGATGCGCGGGTGGGGTGATGACCACGCACGTTCTCAAGGCATGTCCTGAAACGATTCAGGGCGGGATCATCGCGCCGCACGCCAAGCCGGTGCGAACGATCGCATCGGGCGATACCGTCATCCTCGATACGTGGGCGATGTGGGACAACGCCGGCGGCCCTTCGCTCGATCTCGCGCAGGCGCTGGAGTTGCGCAATCGTTTCCGCACCGAAGGCCGCGGCCCGCATAGCCTAACGGGGCCGATCGCGGTCGAGAGCGCGCTGCCCGGTGACGTGCTGAAGGTGGAGATCCAGCGCCTGGAAATTGCGGATCACGGCCTCAACCTGATCTTCCCCGGTGGACGCAGCCGCGGTCTGCTCAGCGATATCTTTCAGGACGCGGAACTGCGTCATTTCGAGCTCGATCGCCGCACCATGACCGCGAAGTTCGGTGAGCGCATCACCATTCCGTTGCGCCCGTTCCTCGGCATCATGGGCGTGCTGCCGCCGTTCAGCGAGGAACCGCGCAGTTCGGCGATCCCGGGCAATTTCGGCGGCAATATCGATTGTTCCGATCTGGTGGTGGGTGCGACGCTCTATCTGCCGGTGTTCGTCGAAGGCGCCGGCTTCTACGCCGGCGATGCGCATGCCGCGCAAGGATCGGGCGAGGTGGTGCAGACCGCGCTCGAGACGGCAATGACAGCGGCGCAATTGCAACTCACCGTCATCAAAGGGCGCTCGATCAAGCGTCCCTGGGCGGAAACGCCGGATCACTTCATCACCATGGGATTCGACGAGGATCTGCGCGAAGCGGCGCGGCAGGCGGTGCTCGACATGATCGACCTGCTGGTTGCGACGCAAGGCATGACGGCATCCGATGCCTATGCGCTTTGCTCCTTGCAGGCCGATCTTCTCATCACCCAGATCGTCAACAGCGTAAATGGCGTTCATGCGCGGATGCCGAAAGCGATCTTCCGTCCGGGGGGCCAGTAGTGACTGCCCTGCTTCAGGTCCGCAATGTCGGCATCGAGTTCGGCGGCGTCCGCGCGCTGCAGGACGTGTCGTTCGACGTCGACCCCGGCACGATCTGCGGATTGATCGGACCCAACGGCGCCGGCAAGACGACGCTGTTCAATGCCATATCGCGGGTCTATGCGGTGAGCCGAGGGACCATCCATTTCGACAACCGGGACATCACTGCGCTGCCGGCTGATCGCATTATTGGTCTGGGCATTGCGCGCACCTTGCAGAACGTCGGGCTGTTCGGCGCGCTATCGGTGACGGAAAACGTGCTGCTCGGCGCGCATCACCGGCTCAAGCCCGGATTCATCAACACGATCTTCGGTCGCGGCGCTGTGGTCGATATCGCGCAGATCGAAGCCGAGGCGCGCGATATTCTGCGCGATCTCGGGCTCGCCGGCGTTGCGGATCATCTGGCCGGCGGCCTGCCGTTCGGCACCCTGAAACGCATCGAACTTGCGCGCGCGTTGATCTCGCTGCCGCGCTTGTTGATGTTGGACGAGCCCGCCAACGGCCTGTCACATGGTGAGGTGGATGAGTTGTCCGACGTCATCCTGCGCGTGCGGCGGCAATACAAGCTGACCGTGCTGCTCGTGGAACATCACATGCGCATGCTGATGCGCATCTCCGATCGTGTCGTGGTGCTGGAGAATGGCATCAAGATCGCGGACGGCACGCCGCAGGATGTGAAGGCCGACCCGAACGTCGCCGCTGCCTATCTCGGAGCTGTGACATGAGCTTGCTGACCATCGAGGGATTGCAGGCCGGCTACGGCGAGCGCAGCGTGCTGCACGACATCGACCTCGCCATCAGCGAACGCAAAATTCAGGTGGTGCTCGGCGCCAACGGTGCGGGAAAGACGACGCTTCTGCGCGCCATCTCCGGCACCACCACGCGAAGCGGCACGATCATGTTCGACGGCAAGCGGATCGATCGGCTATCGGCAAGAAAGGTCGTTGCCTCTGGCGTGGCACATGTGCCGCAGGGGCGGGGAACGTTCGCCGATCTGACGGTCGATGAGAACATCCGCCTCGGCGCGTACCTGCGCAGCAGCGCCGAAGCACGCCAGGATCGCGAGCGGTGGCTCACCTACTTCCCGCGGCTGCAGGAGCGCCTGTCGCAACAGGCCGGTAGTCTTTCCGGCGGCGAACAGCAGATGCTGGCGATTGCCCGCGCACTGATGTTGCGGCCACGGTTGCTGCTGCTCGATGAGCCGTCGCTCGGGCTCGCGCCGATCATCACGCAAAGCCTGTTCAAGACGCTCGCCGCCATCCGCGAAGAGACCGGCATGACCATGCTGATCGTCGAGCAGAGCGCCAATCTGGCGCTTGAGGTGGCTGATAGCGGCGTGGTGCTGGAGAGCGGCCGCATTGTCCTGCGCGATAGCGCACAGAATCTCGCCGGCAACGACGAAGTGCGTCGCATTTATTTGGGGTACGAATGACACTCTTCGCCAATCAGTTGATCGATGGTCTGGCGGACGGCGCGATCTACGCGTCGCTGGCGCTCGCGCTGGTGTTCAGCTATCGCTCGACCGGTATCGTGAATTTCGCGCAGGGCGAAATGGCGATGCTCTCGGCCTATGTGACATGGCAGCTGATGGCGTGGGGATTGCCGTTGATCCCAGCGGCGCTGATCAGCATCGTGCTGTCGTTCATCGCCGGTGCCTTGCTCTATGCCAGCATCGTCAAGCCGCTGTCGCATGCGAGCCTGCTCACCGTGGTCAGCGTGCTGATCGGATTGTATCTCGCGCTCAACAGTCTTGCAGGCTTTCTGTGGACCTACACGATCAAGGCGCTTCCGAGTCTGTTTCCAAAGGCGCATTTGCAACTCGGATCGTTCAGCGTCTCCGCCGAAACGGCCGGCATCATCGCCGTGGTCGGCGTCGTGCTACTGTTGCTCTACCTGTTGTTCGAGACGACGAAAGTCGGCCTGGCGATGCGCGGTGCGGCGTCGACCCCCGACTCCGCCGTGCTGGTCGGCGTTTCGGTGCCGGTCATGCTGCTGATCGGCTGGGGCATCGCGGCCGCGCTTGGCGCGCTGTCGGGCATCCTTGTCGCGCCGAAAGTCTTTCTCAATCCGACCATGATGTTCGGGGTCATCATCTATGCATTCGCCGCGGCGACGCTTGGCGGGTTCGACAGTGTTGTCGGCGCCGTTGTTGGCGGCCTCCTGGTAGGCATCGTTGAAAATCTCGTCGGAACCTACATTCCGTGGATCGGTCCCGACCTCAAGATCATCGTTGCGCTGGTCCTGATCTTCGGAACGCTGCTGATCAAACCGGACGGATTATTCGGCCGCAAGAAAGTCGTGCGCCTATGAGTGTCGTCGTCAAGCCACGATTGCCTGTCGCTGTGCGGATCGCGACCGCGATCGTCGTCGCAATCCTGTTTCTTTATGTCATCCCATTTATGATCCCGAACTATCTGGTCAGCCAGTTCGCGACGGTCTTGGTCTTTGCCATCGCCATCGTCGGGATCAATCTGGTCACCGGTTACGGTGGCGCTATCACGCTCGGCCATGCCGCCTTCGTCGCGCTCGGCTCCTATACCACAGCGATTCTGACGGTGCGCTACGGCTGGAATCCCTATGCGACGATCCCCGTCGCGGCGGCCCTGAGCTGGATTGCGGGGTGGTGTCTGGGCTTTCCGGCGCTGCGCTTGCAGGGACTTTATCTGGCGCTTGGCACGCTGGTGCTGTCGATCACGGTGCCGCCGGTGCTCAAGCGCTTCGATGCATTCACCGGCGGCGTGCAGGGACTGAATGTCGGCAATCCCGCGCCGCCTGCATCTGTCCCGCTCGACGAGTCGCAGTGGATCTACTTTGTGTCGCTCGCCATCGCCGCCGTCCTTTACGTCGTGGCTCGCCGCATCCTGTCCGGACCGCTGCGGCGCGCGCTGGTGGCGGCACGCGACAATCAGCTCGTCGCAGCCGTGATGGGAGTCAACCGCGCGCGGCTGACGACCGCCACTTTCGCCATGAGCAGCCTTTATGCCGGCGTCGCCGGATCGCTGTATGCGATGATCGTCGGCTTCGTATCGCCGGACACGTTCAACGTGATGATGAGCCTGAGCCTGTTTGTCGGCGCGGTCGTCGGCGGCATCACGTCGCTGAGCGGCGCATTTATCGGTGCGATGTTTATTCAGTTCGTGCCGATCTGGGCGAGCGATATCGATGTGTCGCTCGGCGGGCTGGTGTTCGGCGGAGCGCTGATCCTCACGCTGGTTCTGATCCCGGCGGGAGTCGGTGGCCTCGCGGAGCGATGGTATTTGCGCGCATGCGCACGGCTCGGCTGGACCGAAGCCGCCGCGACGGAGACGGCAATCGAGGCAAGCACGCGGGGAGCGCAGCATGAAGCGACATAGCGTCGATCGCATTCTCGTTGGCCGAACGATCACACTGGATGGGACGGGGCGCATCGCGCAAGCCGTCGCGGTGCAGGATGACAGGATCGTCGCTGTCGGTTCGGAAGCCGACATCCTGGACTTGAAGGGGGCGGAAACCCGTGTGTTCCGCACCGATGGCACCATCATCCCCGGGTTCAATGACGCGCATGCGCATATGGACACCGAAGGTTTGCGCGACCGGTTTCCCTCGTTAGGTCACGTGCGCAGTATTGCCGATGTGCTGGCGCGGATCGCCGAACTGGCTCGCGCGACGCCGCCGGGCGAATGGGTTGTGACCATGCCAGTCGGGGATGCGCCGTTCTATTTCGGTGGCCCCATCGTGCTGCAGGAACGGCGGATGCCGACGCGTGCCGAATTGGATCGCGCTGCGCCGGATCATCCGGTCTGCATCCTGCCGCCATCCGGATATTGGAGTCTGGTGCCGTGTTATACGGCCCTCAATTCGCGGGCGCTGAAGCTCAATGGACTCGACTGCTCCTCGACGTCGCCAGTGGAAGGCGTCGAACTGGAGCGCGATGCGGCGGGTGAACTGACCGGCATTATCGTCGAACACAACTATCCGGACTCGGCCCAGATCGCTTTGCTGCCGGCGGTGCCGCGGTTCTCCGCGCGAGACAGGCGCGAAGGCATCGTGCGTTCGGTCCGGACCTATCATGCGATGGGAACGACGAGCGTCTACGAAGGGCACGGCTGTGCACCGGAGGTCATCAGCGCCTATCGCGATCTGCAGCAGGCGCGAGAGTTGACAATGCGGATGCATCTCGTCGTCAGTCCGACCTGGACGACGCTGGACGATGCGCAGCTCATGATGCGCGACTGGCTTTCGTATGCGCGCGGAGCCGGGCTCGGCGACGCCATGCTGCGCATTGGCGGCATTTTCGTCAGTTACGGCGGTGAGCCGACGGCGGCTGCCGCGGCGATGGCCAATCCTGCCGATCTGGGATGGTCGTGTTATGTCAAGCAAGCCAACACGCCGGCGGAGTTCGAACGGCTCTGCATGCTGGCGGCGGAACATGACTTGCGCATCCACACCATCGCCATCGACAAGCTGCATGAGATCCTGCCGATCTTCGAGCGTGTCCACGCCGCGCACGGCATCGCCAGCCGGCGCTGGATCGTCGAGCACATGAGCTATGCCGCCATGGGCGATCTGGCGCGCCTCAAGGCGCTTGGCATCGGGGTCACGCTGATCCCGGACTATCATGTCTGGAAGGTGGGCACGCGGTTCTTTCCATTATCGGAAACGGAACGCGCATTGGTCGCGCCGGCTGCGCAACTGGACTCGCTGGGCGTGCCGGTCGCCTGCGGCACCGACAACAGCCCGTGCAATCCGCTCGCCACCATGCGCGCGATGCGAACGCGGCGTGAGCGCACCACGGGCGAAGTTCTTGGCGGCAACGGCCGCACCTCCGCCGAGCTGGCGCTGCGCGCGATGACGCAGAACGGCGCATGGTTCTCGTTCGAGGAGCACGTGAAGGGGCGTATCGCGCCGGGCTATTTCGCCGACTTCGCGGTTCTGAGCGGTTGCCCGCTGACGACACCGGGCGATGCGCTGGACTCGTTGTCCTGCCTTGCCACCATGGTGGGCGGCCGCTTCGTTCATGGCGGCGAAACCTAGTTTTTCATCAGTACAGGATTGCATCATGGCTATCGATCCGCAGCTTGCTCCCTTCATCGCGCGTTTGAACGAGGCGTGGCCGGAGCCGGTTTTGTCGCTGCCGGTCGATGTCTGGCGCGAGCGCGTCGAGCGGTTGTCGGCGGCGGCACGGACGCCCTATCCGGACGGGCTCGAGGTGGAGACCCTTATCATCGATGCGCAGCGCCCTGTGCGCGTTCGTATCTATCGGCCGCGCGCGCAGCGGGCATTGCCAGCGCTGGTGTACATGCATGGCGGCGGCTGGGTGATCGGCAGCATCGATAGTCACGATTCCATCACGGCGGCCATCGCCGCAGATACGCCGTGTGTCGTGATCAGCGTCGATTATGCGCGCGCACCGGAGCATCCGTTCCCGGCGGCGATCGACGATTGCCGTGTCGCGGTCGGCTGGGTGTTCGAGAATGCGGCTTCGATCGGTGTCGACCCTGCCGCCATCTTTGTCGGCGGCGATTCCGCAGGCGGCAATCTGGCGGCAGCGATGACGCTGGCCTTTCGCGGCAGCCCCGTGAAGCTGCGCGGGCAGCTCTTGCTCTATCCGTGCGTCGATGTCGATTTCGATCGGCCCTCGTATCGCAGCGAAGCCAGCGCGCCCTATCTCAAGGCGGTCGAGATGATCTGGTTCTGGAATCAGTATTGTCCGGACGCCGCGCAACACAAGAACCCGCTTGCGATGCCGATCCATGCCGAAAGCTTCGCCGATTTGCCGGCCGCGTTTATTGTCGTGGCGGAGCACGATCCGCTGCGCGACGACGGTCATGCCTATGCCGCGCGTCTCGAGAGCGCGGGCGTCCCGGTGACCTTCCGCCCGGGCTTGGGCCTCATTCACGGCTTTGTCCGTGCCCGGGCACTTTGCGATGCCGCGCAGGCTGAGCATGTCGCGATGACGGAATGGCTACATAACGCGGCGCAATGATATAGGATGCCGGACTGAGCCGAATGGCGGTTCCCATGCGTCGGCGCTCGCCGGTGGCCGATTGAGGAGTACGACATGTCTCAAGCGGGTTTGTCTCTGCCGTCAACCGTGGGTGCTCGCCCGGAGGTGAGCGAGACGCTGCGGGTGCCGTCGGCGATGTTGAATCGTCTGCTCAAGGTTGCGCCGGCACTGTCGCGGCGGAAGATCGCCAAGGGGCGTGCGGTATACCGGCAGGGCGAATTCAGCGAGCAAGTGTTCGTGGTGGTTTCCGGCCGGATCGGCATCACCATGTTGCGTGCCGGCGGCCAGGAACTGCTGATCGACATCGTTGGTGCGGGCGCGCTGTGCGGCGAAGGCGCGGCGTTCGACGGCATGCCGCGGTTTTCGAGTGCCAACGCGCTCGAACCGAGCGAGGTGCTGGCCATTCCGGCGGCGGATTTCTGCAAGCTGATGTCGTCGGACGCCGAACTCGCGGCGTTGATTGTGCAAACGATTGCGCTCAAGCAGCGGACGCTGGCAAGCCGTCTCGTGCAGGTCGCGCAGGCTTCGCCCGAGGTGCGCATCACCGAACTGCTGTCGCAGATCACGCTTCCGGATTCGCCGGCGATCATTCTCACGCATCAGCAGATCGCCAATCTGATCGGGGCATCGCGCATCACGGTCACCCGCGCGATGCAGAAGTTGCGGCGCGAGGGCGCGGTGCGGTGCAAGCGCGGGCAGTATGAACTGGTGCGGGCGCATCGTGGCGCATCGGCGAGCCCGGAGAACGGAGCAATGGTCCGCGCCTGATTTTTCGATCGGGCCTGTTGTGTACGGCGATACGGCATCGTTTTGCGGAATCCCTCATCCTGCGTGTCAGTTCAGGAGCGAGGATGCGAGGGATGGCCGAGAGCCAAGATCTGACCTTTCGCCAGATGATGGGGCGTTTCGCCACCGGCGTTGCCGTGGTGCTAACTGCCGGCAGGAATGGCCCAGTTGGTCTCACCGTCAACTCGCTGACCTCGCTCAGCCTTGATCCGCCGCTGTTGCTGTTCTGTGCCAAGAACAGCAGTCGCACGGCGGAAGCGGTGCTTGATTGCGGCCTGTTCTCGGTCAATATCCTCGCCGCCGCGCAAACGGATGTGTCGAGTTTTTTCGCAGGTCAGCGCGAGCGCTGGGACATCACCAAATGTCGCGGTCACGGCGCGTGGCTTGCGATCCCGGATTGCAACGGCGCGCTGCTTTGCAAGGTCGCTTCGGTCTATCCTGGCGGCGATCACAGCATTATCGTCGGCGAGGTGAAGGAGATTCTTGCGCCCGCCGCGCCGCAGCGGCCGCTTCTGTTTCACGAAGGCCGCTATCGCCTGCTGCCGCACCAGGAATCGGCTCTGTGCCGTTAAGCAAGCGGATTTCCGCCTAACGCTGGATCAGTCCGCTCGCGCCTTGCGTCTCAGCAGAATATGCCCGTCGAGAATGCCGATGCGGCCTTGATCGCGGAGGCGTTGCAGGGTGCGCGTAACCGTCACCCGCGAAGTGCCGGTCATCGCGGCGATTTGCTCGTGCGTCACATGGGTCACCAGCAGCCGGCCTTTCGGGTGATCGATTGCGAACATGTCTTCGAGGCGCGTGAGTAATTCCATGATGCGCTCTTGCGGCTCGCGCGACGCGAGATGCTTCAGGCGAATGGCGACCACGCGTTGCTTGAGGCTGGTGACGCGCAAGAGGGATGTTGCGAATTCTGGATGCTGCCGGAAGATTTCGGTCATCTTCGAAGTGTCGAATTCGATCGCCTCGGTATCTTCGATCGCCACCGCGCTGGAAAACCGCGGCAAACCGTCGAACGCCGATCCCTCGCCGCAGATCGTATCGGGGCCCATGAGTTCGAGCACGACTTCGGAGCCATCGACCCGGAAAATCGAGATTTGCACGAGACCCTTGATGACGAAATAGAAGCGGGACGAAATCTCGCCTTGCTCATAAAGAATTTCGTTCTTCTTGAATTTCTTGCGGCGGCCATAGGCGGCATGTTCGGTGAGGGATTCCACCAACTGCCGGTCGATGCGCCAGGTGCCGAGCTTTTTCTTTGACATGTATTCCAAGCCAATCCGTGGGATCGTCCGAGTTGATCCGGAAATGTTATGGAAGCTCGTATAGGGCGATACAGCGCCGCGAAAATGCTCTGGTCTAGCTTCGGTTCAGGGAGTTTTTCCCATGGAGCCGATATCGTCAATGGCGCTTGCCCAACCCGATCTCCAGCCAAATGATGGCGCAGATATTGCGTCGCTTCTTGCGCGCACCGAGCAAACCCAGGATTGGCTGCGCGGCAAGGCCGCCGAAGTGGAGCAGCGCCGCTGCCTGACGCCGGAGGTGGTGGAGCGGCTGGTCGATGACGGGCTGTTCCGCATTACCCAGCCGAGTCTTTACGGCGGCCTCGGGCTGGAGCCGCGAACGGCCTGGGAGGCGGTGTATCAGATCGCGCGCGGATGTTCGTCGAGCGCATGGATATTGGGCCTGTCGAGCGCCAATGTGGTGATGATCGGCAAGTTTTCCGCCGAAGCGCAGCGCGACGTTTTCCTCTCGGGCAAACCGACCATCGTCTCGCTGCTCACCGGCGGCGTCGGCTATGATATCCAGGTCGAGCACGTCGACGGCGGCATGTTGCTGAGCGGCCGCTGGCGTTACGCGTCCGGAATCGACGCAGCGACCTGGGCGGGATTGCTGGTGCCGATCCCGATCGATGGCAAGCCGGTGATGCATGTCGTGCTGGTGCCTTCCGATGCGTTCGCCATCGATCACCAGAGCTGGAATGTGCTGGGCATGCGCGGCACCGGCAGCAAGGATATCGCGCTGACGCGAACCTTCGTGCCGGTGCATCGCTGGATGGACTGGCAGACGTTGCAGGATGGCGGCCGTCACCCGACATGTCCGCACCATGGGCCGGTCACCGATGCGCCGCTCAATGCCATCAACGCCATGTCGACGCTGGCGCCGACGCTGGGCGTGGCGTCCGCCGTCGCGGAGGAGTTCCGGACCATCGTCCGCGCGAAATTCAGTCCGGCAGCGCAAAAGGCGCTAGTCGATGATCGCGTGGCGCAGATCGAAGTCGCCACCGGCGAGGCGACGCTGTCCATTCTGCGACGTGCGTTGCTGGACGATGCGGAGGATATCGTGCGTGAAGCGGAACGCAACGGCCGCGTTGGCCTGGTTGAACGCGCGGCGATGCGGACACGCTTTGCGGTCGCGTCCCGGCTCGCATTGCAAACCACACAACGTATGTTCGCGGCGTTGGGAAGTTCGGTGCTGCCAACCGGCACACGCATCGAACGGCTGTTCCGCGACGTCCATTCCATGAGCACCCACATGCTGCTGCAGCCGGAAGCGATCGGCGAAATTTATGGCAGGTTGCTGCTCGATCTACCTTTGCCGCCGACCGCGCGGGTCTAGACATCGATTCATTGGAGAGTGTGATGAAGAAGCAGGCTATCGAGTCCAGCAACCCGATCTTCGCGACGAAGGACGGCTCGACGATTTTCAAGAAATTCGGCTATTCCCCCGCCGTGCGTGCCGGGGATTTCATCTATGTCGCCGGACAGATCGGGCTCAATCCCGATGGTTCGATGCCGGAGAACGACGAAGGCCAGATCGTCAACGCCTTCGATCGCCTGAAGATCGTGATCGAGGAGGCGGGTGCGTCGCTGGACGACATCGTCGAACTCGTCAGCTACCACGTTGGCCTCCAGAATCATCTCGGGCGTTTCGTTGAGATCAAGAACCGCTATATCCGCGAGCCGTTTCCGACCTGGACCATCCTGGAAATCGCCGGACTGGCGCGGCCCGGCCTGGTGATCGAAATCAAGGCCGTTGCCTACGCGCCCCGCTAGTCTGGCCGCCTCGGCAAAGAATGTATCGGCTTGGTAGCAGACGATACAGACGGCGGTGGGAGGAACGCTAACCTTCCGGCGACATCCTCTCAGACAGGAGTGACCATGAGTGCCGGTCGCATCAAGGATATTGCCAACATCCAGAAGCTGGGACACATCGAGTTCCGGACGACCGATCTTGAGCGCGCGCGGGACTTTTACGTCAACCTGATCGGGTTGCACGAGACCGCGCGCGACGACAATCGGGTCTATTTGCGCTGCACCGAAGATCGGCAGCACCATACCTTCGTGTTGCGAAGGGCCGATGCTGCGGGTGTCGGCACGATCGGATTCCGCGTGGCCAGCGACGACGACCTCGAGCGCATGAAGCTGCGTTTCGAGGAACTCGGCCTGCCGGTGCGTTGGGCCGGCAACGATATGCTCGGCCAGGGGCGCACGCTGCGCGTGCAGGATCCGCTGGGATTCACCATCGATTATTACGCCGAGATCGCCACGGTGCCGTGGCTGGTGCAGAGCTATCACCTGCACAAGGGCGTGTCGCCGACCCGCATCGATCATGTCAACGTGCTCACGCCCGATGCGCAGGCCGGTTACGACTGGTACACGCAGGAGCTGGGTTTCGGCTGTGCCGAATATACCGAATCCGAGCCGCCGGACACACGGATCTGGGCGAGCTGGCTATTTCGCAAGGCAACGGTTCACGATATCGCGGTGATGACCGGCGCCGGACCTGCCGCGCATCACGTTGGCTTCTCGCTGCCTGAACCGATGGGAATCATCCGGGCCTGCGACATGCTGGCCGGCGCGGGCTATGCCGATAACCTTGAACGCGGGCCGGCGCGTCACGGCATCTCCAACGCGCTATTTGTCTATGTCCGTGATCCCGATGGCAATCGCTTCGAGCTTTATACCGGTGACTATCTGACCGGCGATACCTCGGCGGAGCCGATCCGCTGGAGCCTCAACAATCCCGTGCGCCAGACGTTCTGGGGTGCGCCGCCGCCACGGCGCTGGTTCGAGGAATCGATGGCGGTGGAAACCTTCGACGGCTCCGCTTTGCAGCAAACCAAGCCGCCGTTGCTGCCGCCGGTGCCGAATTACGTTCTCGATTAGCTGAAGTTCAAACTGAACGACAACAGGGGGAATCAAATATGAGAGTCGTTTCCGTCGCGGCCGCTGTCGCTGCGTTGATGGTGTCGACTGCGGCCATGGCCGCGGACAAGCCGGAACTGCGTATTGGTTCCGTGGTGGCGATGACCGGTCCTGCATCGGCGCTCGGCCTGCCCGAAAAGAATGCGCTCGAGTTGTTGCAGGAGCAGATCGCTGCGGATACCAGCCTGCCGTTCACCATCAAGTTCATCACTTACGATGACGGCTCCGATCCGACCAAGGCGGTGAACAACGTCCGCAAGCTGATCACCGAGGATCGCGCGCACGTTGTGATCTGTTGCACCACGACTCCGACGTCGATGGCGATTCTGGAGACGGTGACGCAGGCGAAAGTGCCGAACATCTCGCTGGCGCTCGGGCAGAGCGTGATCGAGCCGGTGAAGGATCGCCACTGGATTTTCAAGACGCCCAGCACCGATCAGCTGCAGGTGACCGGCCTCGTCGATGACATGGTGAAGCGCGGCATCAAGAAAGTGGCGTTCCTGGGCCTCGAAGATTCCTTCGGCGAAGGCGGCTGGATCGCCCTGCAGAGTGTCGCCAAGGCCAAGGGTGTCGAGATCGTTGCGTCGGAACGCTTTTCGCGGACCGACACCAATTTCACACCGCAAGCTTTGAAGGTCCGTCAGGCCAGCCCCGGCGCGGTCTATATTCATGCCATTCCGCCGTCGTCGGCGCTGGTGCATCAGGCACTCAAACGCGTCGGCTACACCGGGCCGATCTATCATTCCGGCGGTTCAGCGAATAACGCCTTCATCAGCATCGGCAAGAAGGATGTCGATGGCGCGTTGCTCGGGACCACGCCCGTGCTGGTCTACACCGACCTCCCGGATAGCAACCCGCTGAAGCCGGTCATCAGCAAGTTCGCCGCGCTCTATGAAAAACGGTTCAACGTGGCGAAGGTCGATATCTTCCCGGGCCAGTCGTGGGATGCGGGCAATGTAGCCATCAAGGCCGCGGCCGATGCCGTGAAGGCCGGTGCCAAGCTCGATGACGTCGATGCGTCGCGTGCCGCTATTCGCGACAAGATCGAGAACGGCATCAAGGAATTTGTAGGTGTCGGCGGCATCTTCAACTATTCGCCGACCGATCACCTCGGCCTCGATGCGCGCAGTACGTTCATCTCGGTGGTGAAGAATGACGAATTTCGTCTCTATGATGCCAAATAAGGCATGACGGACACGATTCTCTTTCTTCTGGTCGATGGTCTGACCAACGGCCTGGTCTATGCGCTGCTCGCGCTCAGCCTTGTGCTGGTGTTCACCGTAACACGCGTGGTGAACATCGCACAGGGTGAGTACGTCATGCTCGGCGCGCTCACGCTTGCGGACCTGTTGCAGGGCCGCATGCCGGGAACGCTCTATCTGCTCGTCGGCGGCCTCGCGCTTTGCGTGCTGCTCGATGCACCACGATGGCGGCGCGACTGGCGGCGCGCTCTTGCGTTCGCCGGCGGATTGATCGTGGCTGCGGTCGCGGCGGTTGCCTTGACGCGCGGCGCGCTGGCATTGCAATTGCCGGTGATCGGGATGATGGCGGTTGCCCTGGTTCTGGTCGCGCCGATCGGCGTGCTGATCTATCGCTTCACCGTGCACCCCATTCCGAATGCGACGACGATTGTGTTCGTCATCATTTCCGTCGGCGTCTCGATGATCGTGCAGGGGCTGGGCCTGCTGATCTGGGGTGCGAATCCCTACCCTGTCGATCCGATCGCGTCAGGCGGCCTGATGATGGGGCCGGTGTTCATTCCCTATCAAAGCTTCGCGATTCTGATCGTCGCACTGCTGTCGATGGGGGGTCTCTATCTGTTTTCGGAGTTCACGCTGATGGGCAAGGCGCTGCAGGCCTCGGCCATGAATCGCCTCGGCGCGCAATTCTGCGGCATTCCGGTCAACATGGCGGGCGGTCTTGCCTTCCTGCTGGCGGCGGCTTTCAGCGCCATCAGCGGCATGCTGCTGGCGCCGCTGATCACCGCCAACTACGAAATGGGATTCATGGTCGGCCTGAAGGGTTTCGTCGGCGCTGCCATGGGTGGACTTGTCGATTATCCCCTGTCGCTGGTCGGCGTGATGATCGTCGGCGGCCTCGAATCGACTTCGGCCTATCTGGCGAGCGCTTATCGCGACGTGCTGGTATTCAGTCTGCTGATCCCGATCCTGCTGTGGCGTAACGCCAAGCAGCGCGTGGAAACGAGGTAATCATGGGAGCCCGGGCTACACTCGCGCTCGCCGTCAGCGCCGTCCTTCTGATCGTGCCGTGGATCCTGCCGTCGTTTTACGTCGGCATCTTTGCCTATGCCGGTATCTATGCGCTGGCCGCGATCGGTCTCGTGCTGCTGTTGCAGGCCGGCCAGATTTCGCTGGGCCAGGCGGCTTTCATGGGTCTCGGCGCCTACGGTTCGGCGCTGGTGGCGCGCGCCTATGGCGTCGACAGTTTGCTGACGCTCGTCGTCAGCGTTGCGGTGACGGCACTGGTCGCCGCCGCGATCGGCTACATCACCTTGCGGTTGCGCGGTCACTATCTGCCGCTCGCGACCTTGGCGTATGGCATCGCGCTGGCAAGTACGTTCACGGCCTGGCACGACGTCACCGGTGGTGCGTCCGGACTCGACAAGATCCCGCCGCTCGGGTTGTTCGGTTACATGTTGGTCGACGACCGGCTCTACACCCAACTGATCTGGATCATCGTGCTGCTGGCCGTGCTCGGCCTGTCCTGGCTGCGCACGTCGCGTGTCGGCCGCGCGATCGCGACGCTGGAGAGTCATGACGGCATGGCTCGCAGCTTTGGGGTCGATACGACCATCCTGCGCGTGAAGGTGTTCGTGTTCTCCGCCGTGCTGGCGGCGTTGGCCGGCGGTCTTTACGTGCATCTGCTACGTTTCGTCAGCCCATCGCCGTTCGGGCTGCTGACGTCGTTCAAGCTTCTGATCATGGCGGTGGTCGGCGGTCCGGTCAGCGCGGCCGGCGGCGTGGTCGGTGCCTTGACGCTCGAAAGCGCGCAATGGGCGCTGCAGGATCTGCTGGCGCGGTGGGGCGCGTCCGGCAATCTCGAGGTGATCGTGTTCGGCATCATCCTCGTGGTGATGCTGCTGAGGTGGCCGCAGGGACTCTGGCCGGCGGTCGAGCGGTTCCTGCCGAGGCCTGCGCTGCGCAGCCGCGAGGGCGAAGGGCTGCCGACGCGGGTGTTGCAAGCCGATCGCGATGCCGTGCTGCTCGACCTGAAAGATATCGGCATCCGGTTCGGCGGGCTGAAGGCGCTGGAGGGAATCGACATGGTTCTCAAGCGCGGCGAGTTCGTCGGGTTGATCGGCCCCAACGGTGCGGGCAAGACGACGCTGTTCAGCATCATCTCGGGATTGCAACGGCAGACCAGCGGCAGCGTCACCTTGTTCGGCGAAGCCTTGCCGTCGAGTCATTCCATCGTCCGGCGCGGCATGGCGCGCACCTTCCAGCACGTTCAACTCGTCCCCGAACTGACGGTGATCGAGAATGTGGCGCTCGGCGCCTATTGGCGGACCGAGTCCGGTTTCGTCCGTGGGTTGCTTGCACTCGACGCCGCGGAGAACCGGCAAGTGCTGGCCAGTGCGCAGGCCGCGCTCGAGCGCGTCGGCCTTGGCGCGGAGGCCGACCTGCTCGCCGCAAGCCTGCCGCTCGGCAAGCAGCGCATCGTCGAGATCGCGCGGGCGCTGGTCGCCGATCCGCAGATCCTGTTGCTGGACGAGCCCGCGGCGGGGCTTCGCTTTTCGGAGAAGCTGACACTGGTGCGAATTCTGCGCCAGCTGCAGGCCGAGCATGTGACGATCCTGCTTGTCGAGCACGACATGGAACTGGTGATGGGATGCGTCGAGCGACTTGTTGTGCTCGACCGCGGCCGCATCATCGCGCAAGGCTCTCCGGCCGACGTGCAGGCCAATCCGGCCGTGATCGCAGCTTATCTTGGGGGCTCCCGTGACAAAGCTGCTTGAGGTTTCGGGTCTCACGGTCGGCTACGGTGACGCGGTCGCGCTGGATACGATCAGCTTCGATGTCGCGCGCGGTGAGTTCGTCACCTTCATCGGCCCCAACGGTGCCGGCAAGACCACCTTGCTGAATAGCCTGATGGGCGTTTTGCGCCAGAAAGCCGGCGCGGTGATGTTCGATGGCGAGGATCTTGCGGACCTTAAGCCCGAAGCGCGTGTGGCGCGGGGCATCGTCATCGTGCCGGAGCGGCGCGAGTTGTTTCCGGGTTTGAGCGTCGAAGATCATCTTCGCCTCGGTGCGTTCCTGCGCCGGAATGAAGGACGCGAGAAGATGGCCGCGGCGCTCGAGCGCATCTACGTGCTGTTGCCGAAGCTCAAGGAACGGCGGCGGCAGCTGGCCGGTACGTTGTCCGGTGGCGAACAGCAGATGGTTGCGGTCGGCCGCGCGCTGATGGCGGAGCCCAAGCTCCTGATGCTCGACGAGCCATCGACCGGACTGGCCCCGCGCATCACCGAAGAGATTTTCGAGGCAATCGATCAACTCAAGGCGCATGGCATGACCGGGATTCTGGTCGAGCAGAACGCGCATCTGGCTTTGTCGGTTGCCGATCGCGGCTTCGTGCTCGAAGTCGGCAATGTTGTCGCGTCCGGCGGCGCGGACGACCTCAAGCAAGACCCGCGTGTCCTCGCCGCCTATCTCGGTGCCGGAGACCGCTATCGCGAGACCACCACCCCCGAATCCTGAAGCCACGCAAACCGCAAGGAAGCAGCATGTCACGTACCGTCGTCGTTCCACCCACCGGCCTGCGCCCGGGCATTCCCTATTCGCCGGCGATCCGCTGGGACAAACTGCTCTTTGTTTCGGGGCAGACCGGTTCCGATCCGGTGACGCGAGAGTTTCCCGAAGACATCAAGGCGCAGACGCGGATCGCGCTCGATAACGTCAAGGCGCTGGCCGAAGCCGGCGGCGCGTCGCTGGATACCGCCCTGAAGATGACCATTCACATGACCGACATGATGAATGAGTTCGCGGCGATGAACGAAGTGTTCCGAGAATACTTCCCGAAAGATCCGCCGTCGCGAACTACGGTTGGCGTGGCGCATCTCGCCCGTGCCGGGTTGAAGATCGAGATCGACATGATCGCCGTGGTGAAGGATGGCATCTAAAACAGCAACGATGCTGTTGCGTGGCGGGCGCTTCAGCCCCGCCGCGAACGGCGGCGCGGAGCATGACAGCCTGCTGGTCGAGAACGGGCGCATTGCCTGGATCGGCTCCGGTCAGAGCGCGCCGTCGACGGATCGAACTATCGATCTGCAGGGCTGCCGCGTTGTCCCGGGCCTGACCGATGCGCATCTGCATCTGTTCATGCGCGCGCAGGAATTGTTGAATCTGGAGCTCGGTCCCGCAGCGGCATCAGTCGCGGCGCTGCTACAGCGGGTCGAGACAGCCTGCAATGCGGCCAATCGCGGCGAATGGGTGATGTCGGCGGATTACAGCGAGCAGTTTCTCGCGGAGCGGCGGCATCCCACGCGGCAGGAACTCGATGCTGTTTCCGGCGGTCATCCCGTGTTGTTGCGACGGACCGGCGGTCATTTGTCGGTGGCCAATTCGGCGGCGCTGGCATTGGCGGCGTTCGATAACGACACACCGGACCCACCGGGCGGCACCATTGAACGCGCGAACGGCGAACTCTCTGGTGTTTTGACGGAGAATGCCGCTGACATTGTCGCGGCTTTGATCCCACCGCCTTCGGTCGTGCGCAGCATCGGCGCTATCCGCAAGGTTGCCGACGAGTGCCTCGGCTTCGGCATCGTGTCAGCGGTTGAGGCCGCTGTTGGCTTCAGCAACGGTTTCGACGTCGAATGGAATATCTGGAATGCGCTCCGCGATGACGGCGGGCTGCCGCTACGCATGGGGTTCATGCTGCGGATCGATCCGGCCGATGTGCGCCGCCTTGGTCTCGCGCCGTCCGGCATTGACGACCGGTGGCAGGTGCGGACGCTGAAGTTTTTCGTCGATGGCATCATCGGCGCGCGCACCGCGGCCTTCTCTGAGCCCTATGCCGATCGCGACAATAGCGGGCTGTTCATGGAAGAGCCGGCAGAGCTGCGCGCCAAGGTGATCGAGGCGCATAGTGCAGGTTGGCAACTCGCGGCACACGTGATCGGTGACCGCGCCATTGCGAACTGGCTGCATTGCCTTGAGGAGGCGCAGCGCATTGCGCCGCGAACCGATGCGCGTCATCGGCTTGAGCATTTTGCGGTGCGCGGCGAGGATGCGATTGCGCGAGTACGCGCATTGGGTGCAGTCGTCGTTCCTCAATACGGATTTCTGCGCCGCCTCGGAACATCGTTTGCAGAGGCAGTGGGGCCGGTGCGCGCGCAGCGGCTGTATCCCGGCAAAAGTCTGCGCGATGCGGGTATCGTCATCGCAAGCAGTTCCGATCATCCGATCGGTCCACTGTCGCCGTATCCCGGGATTGCGGCGGCTATCGATCGCACCACCTCGACCGGACTGGTGCTCAACGCCGGCGAGGCTTTGTCCGTCGACGACGCGCTGGCGACCTACACCGAAGGCGGCCCGTTCGTGATGGGCCACGAAGGACGGCGTGGCTCAATCGAGGTCGGACAGTTTGCCGACCTCGCGGTGCTGGATCGGGACGTTTTCAACATCGATTCCAATGCCATTGCCGAGACCCGCAGCCGCCTCACTTTGGTTGGCGGCGAGATCGCATATTCGGACGGGACGCTGGCGAGCTAAGCTGGTCACGGACGACGGAGAGGGTGAGAGGAAAGGCTTGCCGCAAACAATTTAACATGTTAAGTAGATCGTGCGGGTGCGCTCAATGCGCGCCGTATCGATGATGCGAATGCATCCACCGAAATGACTCCCGACAGGAGCGTGACATGAACAAGCCTCTCCCCAACGATGCCCTGAGCGACAACCTGCGCAAGGCGCAAACATTTTTCGCGCGCTTCAAGGCTGGCGCGGTGCCGCATCGGATCGCCGGGGAAGCGGTGGTTGGCGCCGAGACCTTCGAGAACTTCGATCCATCCGATAATTCGGCGCTGTGTCAGGTTTCATCCGGAAGCGCTGCCGAGATCGATCGCGCCGCGCGTGCCGCCGAAGAGGCCTTCAAGGTGTGGCGCAAGGTGCCGGGCGAAAAGCGGCGTGCGCTGCTGCACAAGATCGCCGACAAGATCGAGGCGCGTGCCGAAGAGATCGCGCTGGTCGAGAGCGTCGATAGCGGGCAGGCCATTCGCTACATGGCCAAGGCGGCGCTGCGTGGCGCGGAGAATTTCCGCTTCTATGCCGATAAGGCGCCGGGAGCGTCCGATGGCCTGTCGCTGCCGACCGAAACGCATTTGAACTACACCATCCGGCAGCCGATCGGTCCGGTCGGCGTCATCACGCCGTGGAATACGCCGTTCATGCTGTCGACCTGGAAAATCGCGCCGGCTCTGGCGGCAGGTTGCACCATCGTCCACAAGCCGGCGGAGTGGAGTCCGCTCAGCGCGGTAATCCTGTCGGAGATCATGAGCGAGGTGTTCGAGGGCGCCGGCCTGCCGAAGGGCATCGTCAATCTGGTGCATGGCTTTGGCGAGAGCGCCGGCAAGGCACTGACCGAGCATCCGGCGATCAAGGCGATCGCCTTCGTCGGCGAGTCGATCACCGGCAGCCATATCATGGCGCAGGGCGCACCGACGCTGAAGCGCGTACATTTCGAACTGGGCGGCAAGAATCCGGTGATCGTATTCGACGACGCCGATCTGGATCGCGCGCGCGACGCCGTGCTATTCATGATCTACAGCCTCAATGGCCAACGCTGTACGTCGTCGAGCCGCGCACTGGTGCAGCGTTCGATCTACGACAAGTTTGCTGCGGAGTTGAAGGCGCGAGTGGAGAAGATCAAGGTCGGCCATCCGCTCGACCCTTCAACCGAGCTTGGACCCTTGATCCATCCTCGCCACGCCGAAAAGGTGCTGAGCTATGCCGAGCATGCCAAGACCGACGGCGCGCAAATCGCCACCGGCGGCAAGCGGGCGCTGGATGGCAAGGGCAATTTTGTCTGCCCGACGCTGTTCACCGGCGCCAAAAATTCCATGCGCATCGCGCAGGAGGAAATTTTCGGCCCCGTCCTGACGGTGATTCCGTTCGAGGATGAGGCCGATGCGCTGCGCATTGCCAACGATGTTCGTTATGGACTGGCGGCCTATATCTGGACCGGCGATGTCGGGCGTGCGCATCGCGTCGCGCAGGACGTCGAGGCCGGCATGGTGTGGGTCAATTCCGAGAACGTGCGCCATCTGCCGACGCCGTTCGGCGGCGTCAAGTCGAGCGGTATCGGCCGTGACGGCGGCGACTACGCGTTCGAGATCTACATGGAGCAGAAGAATATCGCCATCGGTCTCGACAAGCATCGCGCGCCGAAGATCGGCGTCTGATCGCGCGCAACCCGGGAGGTTGAGATGCACACCAAGCTGTCGCGCTTCGATGCAGGGGTTTTCGGTGCCGTCGCGCCGGGCGCGCAGCTTTATGAGCTGTCACACGCAATGGCGCCGTCGATGCCGGTTTACCACCAGCACATCCCGTTCTCGCTGGCGTTGCACCGCCGTCACGGCGATCCGCATCCGGTGAAGCGGGAGGACGGCTCCAGTTTCGCCAACGAGGTGATCGTGACGTCCGGGCATTCCGGCACGCATATCGATGCCCTGGGCCATTTCTCCCGCAACGGCTGTCTGCATGGCGGCGTCCACGTCGCGGACGTCGAAACCCGCGATGGCTATCGCGAGCACTCGGTGGCGGATATTCCGCCGATCGTTCAAGGCGCAGTGGTGCTGGATGTCGCCGCCGCCACCGGCGTCGATTGCCTCGCGCCGGCGCAAGAAGTCACCGTCGCCGACATCGAGGCTGCATTGGCCTTGAGCGGTGCGCAGATCAAGCGCGGCGACGCAGCCCTGATCCGCACCGGCTGGGCTAGGTATTGGTCGGATGCCGAAATGTTCATCGGCCGTCGCGGCGGCATGCCCGGCCCCGGCGAGACGGCGACGCGCTGGCTGATCGAGCGTGGCGTGACGTTGATGGGATCCGATACGCCCGGCTTCGAATGCCTGCCGACGCCGGGTGTCTCGGTGCACGCCATTTTGCTGGTCGATGCCGGCATCCACATCATCGAGAATCTCAATCTCGAGGAGGTTGCGCGGAAGCGTCCGCAGCGTGTGCTGTTTGTCGCATTGCCCTTGCGATTGACCGGTGCCACCGGTTCGCCGATCCGGCCCATCGCCATCGCCTGAACGAATTGGGGCACCGTCTCGATCGTTGAAATCCCGATCGATCGCGCCGGAGTGCTTCCGGTTCGAAGCCAAGGTGGCGATCGCGGCGGCTGGTGAGACGACGCGTCGCAGGCCTGCACATCTTTGTTGCGCCTGCTGAAAGATGCGAATTTGGCTTTCATGCATGGATCGGCGCGACATAGGCTTTCCGTACCCGGATCGAGCCTCTGTCCTCCACTGAACAGAAACCGCCCCATGCCGAAGCCTAAGCTGTGTGGGAACCAACACGTTGGACCCACCGGCTTCAGGCTCTCTTGATGAATCCAACCGTCGCACTCCTGCTCGCTCAGGACGGAATCGCCACAGGAGCGATCTATGCGCTGCTTGCGATGGCGCTGGTTCTCGTCTTTGCGGTGACCAAGATTCCGTTCATCCCGATCGGGGAATTCGTCGTCTATACCGCACTGACTCTGGTTGTCATTCAAGCCAACCAGGTGCCGCGCACCGTCTGGTTGCTGATCGCTGCGGGTTGCATTGCTTTTATCACTGATATCGTCGCGTTTGTTCGAGAACGTGATCGCGCCGCAAGCGGCGGAATAGCGCCGCTATGGCTTTCTGCCGCGCAGAATCTGCTGCTCCCGGCAGTGATTGCCGCAATCGTGACCATGTTGTCGCAACAGCCCCGGATCATGCCCGTCGATATGCTGATGGCTGTGCTGATCGTCGTTCCGCTGGCGCCGATCATCTATCGTCTGGCTTACCAGCCGCTGGTTTCTGCCAATCCGCTGGTGCTGTTCATGGTGTCGATCGCCGTGCATTTCGTGATGGTCGGCCTCGGCCTGAACCTGTTCGGTCCCGATGGCGACCGCGCCGAGCCCTACGCTGACTGGCAACTTGAACTTAGCGGTCAGATCGTGCGCGGGCAGGTGGTGATGGTCCTTGTGGCCGCCGTGGTTCTGATGGTCATTCTCTATCTCTTCTTTGCGCGGACGGTGCCGGGAAAGGCGCTGCGCGCGGTCGCCGTCAACCGCATCGGGGCGCAACTCGTCGGCATCGGCACTGCGACATCGGGGAAGTTGGCGATCACGCTCGCTTGTCTGATCGCGGCGCTCTGCGGCCTGCTGATCTCTCCGGGCGTGACGCTGAACTATCTCTCCGGAGAGCTCATCGGCCTCAAGGGGTTCGTCGCGGCGGTACTTGGCGGATTCGTCAGCTATCCGCTGGCCGTGGCGGGGGCGTTCGTGGTCGGTCTGCTGGAGTCGTACACGTCGTTCTGGGCCAGCGCATTGAAGGAGGTCATCGTCTTCTCGATGATCATTCCGATCCTGTTGCTTCGCACCTTCGCGTCGCGTTCTGACATGGGCGAGCACTGATGAAAGACCAGCGCTTTCTGCCATTTCAGGTCCCGTTGATCGCGGCGATTGCATTGATCGTGCTGTTGCCGCTGGCGCCGGTAGCGTCCGCATGGATCACGTCATTCAATTACATCGGCCTGTTCGCGCTGGTGGCGCTGGGCCTCGTATTGCTGATCGGCAGCGCCAACATGTTGTCGTTCGGTCAGGCCGCCTTTGTTGGGCTCGGCGCCTACACCACGGCGCTGGCAACGACGCTCGCGGGCCTGTCGCCATGGATCGGCCTTGTCCTCGGCTGGCTGGTCACCGGCATCGCGGCGTATCTGGTCGGCCTCGTCACGCGTCGATTGTCCGGACATTACCTGGCTATCGCAACGATGGCGGTGGGAATGGCAATCTATTTCGCCTTCGCCAACCTGGAGATTCTCGGCAAGAACGACGGCCTCAACGCGCTCCCGCATCTGTCGATCTTTGGTTTCTCGTTCGAGAAATCCGAGCGCATGTACTACGTCATCTGGGGCGCCGTCGCGCTGGCAGCCCTCGGCGTCAGGAACTTGCTGAGCTCCCGCGTAGGCCGCGCGATGCGCTCGCTCGCGCTCGGCGACACAATGCCCGAAGCCCACGGAATCGATACCGCGCGGCTGAAAGTGCTTACCTTCGTTCTCGCCGCCTTGCTGGCGTCGACCTCAGGCTGGCTCTATGCGCATTTGCAACGCGCTGTCAGCCCGATTCCGTTCGGTCTCACGCATGGCACCGAATATGTGTTCATGACGGTGCTCGGCGGCGCGATGAGCGTGTGGGGCGCGATCCTCGGCGCCGGCCTGTTCGTCTTGCTGGACGACGTGCTGCGCAATCTGCTGCCGCGGCTCATCGGTGGCGATGCCCATTATGAGTTGGTGGCGCTGGGCGTGATGCTAATCATTATCCTGCAGCGGGCGCGCGATGGCCTGTGGCCCTTTCTGGCGCGGCAAATTACTGAATACCGGCTTGCCGAGGCCCCGGCCCAGGCGCCCGCCCTTCCGGTGCGGCCGAAGCCGGCTCACGGCGAGCAAGTGTTGGACGTGCGCGGCCTCCAGAAGCGCTTCGGTGGCCTGGTTGCCGTCAACGACGTCAGCTTCGATATCAAGGCCGGAGAGATTGTCGCGCTGATCGGCCCGAACGGCGCTGGAAAGTCCACCACCTTCGATCTCATCACGTCGGTGCAATCGCTGTCGGCCGGCGATGTGTCGTTCCGTGGCGCCAGCATCACGAATTTGCCCTCGCGCACCGTGTTCTCGCGGGGGATCGGCCGCACATTCCAGCACGCGAATCTTTTGCCGAACATGTCGGTGCTGGAGAACGTCGCGCTGGGCGCGCATCTGCGCGGCGATCCACACATGATCGGCAATGTGCTGGCCAGTGCCTCGCGCCTCAACCGGCAAGAAGAGGACAAACTGCTTCATGAAGCCGCGCGGCAACTCGAGCGCGTCGGCCTGAAGGACAATCTCTACATGGCCGCGGGCAATCTTGCGCTCGGCCAACAGCGGCTGGCGGAGATCGCGCGAGCGCTGAGCGGCGATCCGATTTTGCTGCTGCTCGACGAGCCGGCTGCGGGCTTGCGTTATTTCGAGAAGACCGCGCTCTCGTCGCTGCTGCGCCAGCTCCGCAGCGAGGGGATGAGCATTCTGCTGGTCGAGCACGACATGGAATTTCTGATGGAGCTCGCGGATCGCGTCATCGTGATGGATTTCGGCAGCCTGATTGCATCGGGCACCCCGGAGCAGGTGCAAAGCGACCCCGCGGTGCGGCGCGCCTATCTCGGCGATTGAGGAGAGGCAACATGGCAGCTGTCCTCGATGTGAAAGGGTTGCAAGTGCGATACGGCGGCGTTCCGGCGCTGGCGGAAGTCGATATCGTGGTCGAGCAGGGTGCCATCGTTTCCGTTATCGGTCCCAACGGCGCCGGCAAATCGACGCTGCTCAACGCCATCATGGGTATTCTCCCCGCCAATGCCAGTGCGAAAGGTCAGATCAAGTTCGAGGGCGCCGAGTTCTCCGGGCTCAGTGTGGAGAAGCGCGTCTTCGGTGGCATGAGCCTAGTTCCGGAGCGCCGGGAATTGTTCGGTGCAATGACGGTCGCGGACAATCTGCTGCTTGGAGCGCAGCGTCTGAGGCATATCGGTGCGGCCAACCCGATGTCACAGCTCGATATGATCTACCAGATGTTTCCGCGTCTGAAAGAGCGCCACACGCAGTTCGCCGCCACGCTGTCCGGCGGTGAACGGCAGATGCTGGCGATCGGCCGCGCGCTGATGGCCAAGCCGCGGCTTCTGATGCTCGACGAACCCAGCCTCGGACTGGCGCCGCTGATCGCGCAGGAGACCCTGAACCTCGTGAGCAGGCTCAGCGAGACCACGTCGATCCTGCTGGTCGAGCAGAACGCCAAGGCTGCGCTGAACGTATCGGATGCAGGCTACGTCCTGGAAATGGGCAAGGTGACGGCGCAAGGGCCGGCAGCGAGCCTCGCGACAGATCCGCGAATTATCGAGGCCTATCTGGGGGTCGGAAAGAAGAAGGCAAATCCCGGAAATTAACTGTCACGTCGAACGCCGCAACGCCGCGGCTGCGACAGATCACCCGTTTCAGCTTCAGCAAGGAACAAGAGAGGGACGCAATGCTCAGAATATTGGCTTTGTCGGTTGCGATCGGTCTGGTGAGTTTCGGCGCGCGTGCCGACGCCAACGATCCGGTCAAGGTTGGAATCGTGCTTTCTGCGACAGGGCCGGCTTCATCGCTCGGCGTGCCGCAGCGCAAGGGAGCGAGCCTGCTTCCGACCGAACTCGCAGGACGCAAGATTCAATTCCACATCGAAGATGATGCGTCGGATCCGGCGCAGGCGGTCAAGGCCGCGCGCAAGCTGCTGCTCGACGAGAAGGTCGACATTCTCGTCGGCCCCAACACCACCGTGTCCTCGCTCGCGGTTCTCGACGTCGTCAGCGAAGCGAAGACGCCGATGGTCAGCTTCGCCGGCAGTTCGCGGATCGTCTCCCCGGTGGATGCCAAGCGTCACTGGGTCTTCAAGTCTGTTCCCGATGAATCGTTGATGGCCGAAGCCACGTTGCGGCACATGTCCTCGAACGGGATCAAGAAGCTCGCGCTGATCGCCACCGGTGACGCGCTCGGCGATACCTGGGACGACGAACTCGGCAAACTGGTCCCGAAGTTCAACATCTCGCTGGTCGCCAAGGAGCGTTACGCCGCAACCGACGTGTCGGTGGTGGCCCAGGTCGCCAAGGTCATGGCGGCGCAACCCGAAGCGGTTCTGATCGCGGTCGCGGCAACGCCGGCGGCGCTCCCGGCGCAGACGCTGCGCGAGCAAGGGTACAAGGGCAAGATCTACTTCACGTATGCGGCGCTCAATCCGGAAGTGCTCAAGCTCGGCGGCAAGAAGATGGAAGGCGCGATTGCGGCTTATACGCCGGCGATGGATATCGATCACCTTCAGCCGAACGACCCGGTTCGCCTCCTGGTCGATCCGATCCGCAAGCGCTACGAAGCCGCCAACAATGGGCAGTGGTCGACCAACGTTCTGAGCATCATTGCAGCGTGGAATTTCGTCGAGGCGGCGTTGAAGGAGACGTTGCCAGCCCAGAAGCCCGGCAGCGCCGAATTCAGGGCGATGCTGCGCGACAAGCTCGAAGGGCTCAAGGATCTGACCACCGCGGTGGGGCCGGTGTCGATGTCGAAGACCAACCATGCCGGCTTTGACCAGCGTTCGACGGCGCTGTTCGAGGTCAATAACGGCGCGTGGAAGCTGATCGCCAAGTAAGCGTTGCTGCCGGCCGAGGCGGGATCAACTCACGCCTCGGCCGGCATTGTTCACCACGACACAGACTGCTCCGGGATCGCGCCGTTACAAGCGAGCCCAAAGCGAATGCATTCCTCTTCCAACATCCAGAAAGGCAGGCCATCTGTGGAGACCGCGTTCATCAATCTTGCGAAGAACAAGACGCGAAACATTCCCGGCATCAAGGGAACGGGAATTGCTGCGGCATTTTCCGACGCGGTGCGCGTGGATCATGCCGATCACTTCGTGCTCTACATTTCGGGGAAGCTCGCCACCGATGAGGACGGCAATATCGTCGGCCGGACGATGGCGGAGCAGGCGGAACGTGCGCTGCAGAACATCAAGGAAATTCTGGAGCAGCAGGGTGCGGGCATGCAGCACATCGTGCGCACTCTGATCTTCGTCACCCAGATCGATGCTCAGTCGCTGCGTGAGATTCACGAAGTCCGCGCGCGATTTTTCAAGGATGGGCGCTTCCCGGCCAGTACCTTGGTCCGCACCAGCCAACTGGTTCGCGATGGCGGCCTGATCGAGATCGAAGCCGAGGCGGTCGTGCCGCGTTAAAACCTGTTGCCGAGGGCGTCGCGCGCGTCGTCCTCGTGATCGTTGCTGTGATGTCGAGGAGATCCATGTCCCTGCGTATCGGAGTATCCATCCCGCAATCAGGAGACCAGGTCCTCGACATCGCGCGGTTGCGCCGCTTCGTGATCCGGGCGGAAGAACTCGGCTTCGATAGCCTGTGGGTGGCGGAGCAGATTTTCGGGCCGGGGCCGCGCCTCGATGCGCTCGGGCTTCTGACTTACGCGGCGGCGCTCACCTCGCGCGTCCGGCTTGTCAGCGGGATCCTGTTGAGTGCGCTGCGCAATCCGGTGCTGCTCGCCAAATCGATTGCGACACTGGACCATCTCAGCGGGGGCCGGACGGTGGTCGGAGTCGGTCTCAGTGGCGACCGCGATGTGTATCCCGCGATGGGCTATCGCCCCGAAGATCGCGGCAAGCGATTCGAGGCTGGTATCCGGCTGATCAGGCGGGCTTGGACGGAACCGTCACTGTCGGATGAAAATGAGTTCTGGTCGATCAAGGAAGAGAAGCTCGAACCGAAGCCGCTTCAGAAGCCGCATCCACCGATCTGGTTTGGTGGCTCGAACCCGAAGGCGTTAGCGCGTGCCGTCGCGTTGGGCGATGGCTGGATCGGCGCCGGTGCCGCGCCGCCTGCGCGCTTCGTGGTGGAATGCGAACAGTTGCAGGGCGAGTTGCAGAAGGCCGGTCGCGATCCTTCGACGTTCACCATCGCCAAGCGGCTCTATGTTGCGGTTTCCGACGACGGTGCGCTGGCGCTGACGCGCGCGCGCCAGTGGTTCAGTACGACGTATCATGGTCGCGACCCCGCTATGGCGGGTGACGTCTGCATCGTCGGCACGCCGGATGCCTGCGCCGAGCAAATTCATCGGTTGGTGAAGGGGCGCGTCACGCATCTTGCGCTCAGCCCGGTGTTCGATGAGGTCGAACAGCTCGAAGTTCTCGGTCGCGAACTGATGCCGCGGCTCCGTCAGCTCACTGGCAATCAATGATGATTGGCGTCGACAGGCGCTTGTCGTGTGCGAAAGGTCTGAACGATGCGCGCGGTGCTCTGCAAAACGTTGGATGGCGTTGACGCGCTGACCCTTGAGACGATCGATCCACCCAAGCCGGGTGCGGGCGAAGTTCTCATCCGGGTGCATGTTGCGGCACTGAACTTTCCGGATCTGCTGATCGTCGAGGGACGCTATCAGGTCAAGCCGCCGCTGCCGTTCGTTCCCGGCATGGAAATGGCCGGCGTGGTGCACGGCGTTGGCGAGGGCGTCGAGGGCCTCAGGATCGGCGACCGGGTTTCGGCTGTGGTCACCTGGGGTGCGTTCGCAGAGTTCGCCATCGCGCACGCCGAACGGGTGGTGGCCCTACCGGATACGATGGATTTTGGTGTCGGTGCGGCGCTTGGGCTTGCTTACCAGACCGTCTGGCATGCACTGAAGTCGCGCGCGCGCCTGCGGAAGGGTGAGACCCTTCTCGTTCTCGGTGCGTCCGGTGGCGTCGGTCTTGCAGCCGTTCAACTCGGGCGGCAGGTCGGCGCGACGGTCATTGCAGCGGCATCGTCCCCCGAAAAGCTCGACGTGTGTCTGGCGCAGGGCGCGGATCACGCAATCAACTATCGCGATTCCGATTTGCGCAAAGAGATTCAAGCCATCGTCGGAAGCAATGGTGTCGATGTGGTGCTGGATCCCGTCGGCGGAGCTTACGCTGAACCCGCGCTGCGCTCGCTCGGTTGGCGTGGGCGCTATCTCGTCGTTGGCTTTGCCGAAGGAACGGTGCCGAAGCTGCCGCTCAATCTGGCTCTGCTATCCGAGCGCGACATTATGGGCGTCTATGTCGGTGAATTCTTCCGGCGCGAACCTCAGGCGCGGCTCGATCTGGCGCGTGAACTCACCGGTTTTGTCGCCGCAGGCCATTTTGCTCCGGTCATCTCCGCATCGTTTCCGCTCGCGCGGTATGGCGAGGCCATGAAGGCCTTGCAGGGGCGCGTAGCGACCGGAAAAATTCTCCTCACCATGTCAGCGATGGCATGAACATGCTTCGAAACCACTATCGTTATAGGGGAAACTATCCCGCCGAACACGCATAAATCGAAGATGGGAGCGGACAGATGCGCGCGATCTGTTCAAGGCTGCGTGCGTGTACTATCCCTGATGCCCTTTCCTGGCTGTATCGCAACGATGCAGACGATTTTCGAAACTGCGGTGACACAAAGGTGGCAATGGTCGCCAGCCGATCGGCAGCCAGACGATGCCGGAGAGGCTTTCGGACCGGAGCCTTCCGATAGTCATGATCCTCGACGCTCCGGGTTGCGTTTATGAGTGACGTTTCTTCCATCATTGCGTCCGACTCCGTCGGGCAGAACGTTTTCAAGGGGCTTTCGAACCAGGAACTCGACCGGATCATGCGTCGTACCACGCGGGTCCGCGTTGCGGCGAAAGCGCCCATCTTTCAAATCGGCGATCTTGCCGAGAACGTGCTGATCATCGAATCCGGGCGCGTCCGAACCATCTACACCGCGGCGGACGGACAGGAATACACCACGGGCATCTGGTCGCGAGGTTATGCGGTCGGTCTCATCAGCGCGATCATGGCCTCGAAGCGGATTCTCTCGGTCGAGGCGATAGACGATGTGACGCTGCTGGCGTTGCCGATTGCCGACCTCGAAAAAGTCATCGTCGAATGCCCGGCTTTTGCGCGCAATCTGATGGAAGCGCTGGCGTTCATGGCTTCGTCGGGGATCACGCGTGCTACCAAGCTTGCCACCAAGTCCGTTCAGGCGCGTCTGGCCGCTGCCCTGATGGCGGTGGCGACGCTGCCTGAATCGATGCGAACCGGGCACAGCGCCGAGATCGTCGGCATCAGCCATGAAGAGTGGGCGCGCCTTGTCAGTACGACGCGTCCCTGGGTTACGCGGGCACTCTCCGACCTGCAGTCACAGGGGCTGATCGTTTCCTACCGCATGCGCATTGTCATTCCCGATGTGCGGCGTTTGCGAGGTGTACGTTACTAGACAGACGAAGCGCCGGTGACGGCGGATAACTGGGCCATGATGCGATAGGCGGAACATGGATCCCACAGCAAAAACCGACCGGCCCTTTGTCAATCTTCAGCGGTCCGATTCGATCGCTTGGCTCACGCTCGATCGCCCCGAGCGCCGCAATGCGCTCGGCGAAGAAATTCTTGTCAGCCTCAACGGAGCACTGTCCGAATTGAGAGATGATGAGACGGCGCGTGTCGTCGTGCTCACCGGGACCGCACCGGTGTTTTGCGCGGGCGCGGAATCCAAGGTCAAATCGAACTCCTCGGATGACGAGCGGCGGACGGCTTTCGCCGGGCGCAAGTCGGCATTCCGCCGCCTGTTTGAGCGCTCGACGATTTTGCTCGAAGGCCTTGAGCAGATCACGATCGCGATGATCAACGGGCATGCCATCGGCGCGGGCTGGGGCCTTGCCTTGGCTTGCGACTTCCGGGTGTCTTCGTCGAAGGCGCAGTTCTGGATTCCCGAGATCGATCTGGGTGTGTTGCTGGGCGTCGGGTCGACCACGCGTCTGGTGCGCGCCGTCGGTCCGATCCGCGCCAAGGAAATCATCCTCGGCGGTGGAAAATATTCTGCCGAGCAGCTCAAGGAGCTTGGATTGGTCACGCGCGTCGCGCCACCCGATGCGCTGCTCGAAGAAACCAAGGCGATGGCGAACACGTTCGCGGCCAAGCCATTCGCACCGCTGTCACAGATGAAGGCGCGCATCAATGCGATCGCCGAGAATGCCGTGCCTGCCGTCGATGTCGCAACCCAACACTTCCTGACGAGATAACGAGATGCTGCTGCAAGGGCTGAAGGTTCTGGACCTGTCCCGGATTGTTGCCGGGCCGTACTGTGCGTCGATGCTGGCCGATCTCGGCGCCGATGTCGTCAAGGTTGAGCGGCCGGGACGCGGTGACGATTTGCGCTGGCTGCGCGGCGGAAAAGGAATCACCGCTTCCTTCGCGGCGCTCAATCGTAACAAGCGGGGCGTTGCCATCAATCTGCGGCATCCGGAAGGGCAGCGCGTCGTGTTCGAGATGGCGCGCCGCGCCGATGTGATTATCGAAAACTTCCTGCCGGGCGAGGCGGCGAAATTCGGAGTCGGTTACGAGCGGGTGGCCGCCGTCAATCCGCGGATCGTCTATGCGTCGATCACCGGCTTCGGCCAGACCGGACCTTATGCACGTCGTGCGGGCTACAATTCGGTCGCCCTCGGCATGGCGGGCTATATGGCGCTCACCGGCATGCCCGGACATCCTCCGACCCGGCCCGGCGGCTCGCTTGCCGATACGGCCTCGGCGCTTGTGGCATTTGGCGCGATCAATGCCGCGCTGGTTGGCCGCGCCACCAGCGGGCGGGGCGCTTACATCGATGTCAGTCTGTTGGCGTCAACCTTGGCATTGGTCCCGGACCCGATTGCAAATTATTTCGAGACCGGCGAGCGGCCGAAGCGGATCGGCAATCGGAGCCCGAGCGTGACGCCGGGCGAGCCATTTCAGGCGCGCGACGGTCTCGTTACCATCGTGCTGACGAGTCCCGAGCAGTGGGCGCGCTTTTGCGACGTGCTCGGCCTTCAGGAGATCAAGGACCAACCGAAGTTCCGCACCAACTTCGATCGTCTGCAGAACCATGCCGAATTCAAGGCGATGGTGGAAGCAAGGCTCGCGACCGCCGACGTCGCGGAATGGGTCGAGCGATTTTCGGCGCAATCGATCGCGGTTGGCCCGGTCTATGAGTTCGACCAGGTGTTCGAAGACGCGCAAGTCAAGCATCTCGGTCTCGTCAAGGAAGTGGAGCAACCGGGAATCGGCCTCACGCGCATGCTGGGCGCGGTCGCGCGCACGAACGTATCGGGCGACATCATCCGCCGCCCGGCGCCGCTGCTCGGTCAACATACACGCGAGGTTGCCGCCGAACTTGGATTCGACGATGCGGCAATCGATGCCTTGATCGCGGCCGGTGCCATAGAAGCCGGCTCAAGCAGTTCCGCTAAGTAGTCTCAAGCCTGTTGATCAGAAAAGGACAGCCGATGACTGAATTAGCCTTTCGTCGCCCGCCGCTGCGCAATGCGCCGAATACGGAGTTTCCGCGTATTGGGGGTCTCCATCACGTGGCTTACCGCTGCAAAAACGCGGAAGAGACCCGGCGCTTCTACGAAGATATCCTGAAGCTGCCGCTCGTTGCGGTCGTTCATCACGATCACGTCCCGAGCACCGGCGAATACAGCCCCTACTTTCATTTGTTCTTCGAAATGGCGGATGGCTCCTGCATCGCCTTCTTCGACCTTTACGACGGCAATGCGACGGTGCCGGACCCGGCGACGCCGGCTTGGGTCAATCACCTGGCTTTGCAGGTCGCCGATGAGGCTGCGCTGCTGGATGCCAAGCAGCGCCTGGAGAAGGCCGGCGTTTCAGTGATTGGCCCCGCGGTCCACGAGGCCATCAAGTCGATCTATTTCTTTGATCCCAACGGCATCCGCATCGAGCTGACCTGCATCATCGCGAGCCGCGAGCAGCTGCTGGCTCGTGTCGATCGCGCGCATGCAGCCATGAAGGACTACGAGCAACTGGCGGCCAAGGCGCGTGCCGGGCGTCCTGCATAAAGGAGAATTCAGGTGGCGGCTGTCAATCAATCCGTGCGGATCGGCGTAGATATCGGTGGCACATTCACCGATCTGGCGTTGTTCGATTCCGATCGCAAATTTCGACAGTACAAATCTCCGTCGACTCCAAGCGATCCTTCGATCGGCGTGTTTCGCGTCCTCGAAAAGGCAGCACAGGGCCTCGGGGTCGATATCGCCTCGATGCTCTCGCGTGTCGATACGCTGGTGATTGGAACGACGGTTGCCACCAATATCATGGTCGAGAAGCACGGCGCGCGTGTCGGCCTGCTTTGCACCGAAGGCTTCCGCGATACGCTAGCGATCCGCCGGGGTATCCGCGACAACGTCTGGGATCTGCGGCGGCCGCATCCGCAGGTTATCGTGCCTCGTCACTTGCGGATCGGAATTCCTGAACGCATCGATTCGCGTGGGGGCGTCGACCGGCAACTGGACGAGGCGAAGGTTCGTGAAGCGGCCAGGTTCTTCCTCGATCAGGATGTCGAAGCCGTCTCGATCGCGTTCTTCAATTCCTATCTCAATGCCGAACACGAACAGCGCGCCGCCGAAATCGTCCGCGAGCTGATGCCCAAGGCCTTCGTTTCGATTTCGTCGGAAATCCTGCCGGTCATGGGCGAGTATGAACGGACCTCGACGGCCGTCATCAATGCCTTCGTAGGCCCAAAGACGACGCGCTATCTGAATCAGCTCACCAGCAGTCTCGACAGCAGCGGTTTGCGCACGCCGCCGTGGATCATGCAGAGCAATGGCGGTCTCGCCAGCGCGAAGACACTGGTGTCGCAACCTGTCAGCGTGGTGTTGTCCGGCCCGGCAGGCGGTGGCGCTGCTGCCAGTTATTGGGGCGGCCTGACCGACGGCAAAGGCGTGATCTTCTTCGACATGGGCGGAACGAGCACGGATATCTCGTTCACCGTCGACGGATCGGTCGAACTCACCGATCATACAGCGATCGAAGGCTACCACATCGCGCTGCCAACGGTTGATATCAAGACCATCGGCACCGGAGGCGGCACCATCGCGCAGGTCGATCGTGGCGGCATGTTGCGCGTCGGTCCGCGCAGCGCCGGCGCCGAGCCGGGGCCCGTTGCTTACGGTCTGGGCGGCAGCGAGCCGACTGTGACCGATGCCAATCTGGTGATGGGGCGGCTGAGCCCCGATCGCTTCCTCGGCGGCGAGATGGTTCTCGACAAGGACGGTGCTCAGCGCGCAATGCATGCGTGCGTTGCCGATCAGCTTGGACTGAGCGTCAACGCGGCGGCATTGGCAATCGTCACGCTTGCGAACCAGAATATGTCGAATGCGGTACGCGAGGTGGCGTCGGAGCGCGGCATTGATCTGCGCAAGCTTGTGCTCGTCGCAGCCGGTGGCGGCAGCGGTTTGCATATCTGCGAGATCGCACGGTTGCTCGGCGTGCAGTTCGTTTACGTGCCGCGTGAAGCTTCGGTTGCGTGTGCGTTCGGCATGCTGCAGTCCGACGTCCGGCAGGACATTGTCCTGAGCTGCATGGGCATTCTGGATCAGATCGATCCCGATACGCTGCGCAAGCGGATGGCCGGTGCCGCCGCCGAGGGGCGTCGTGCACTGGTGGACGGCGGCGTCAATGAGGACGCGGTTTCCTACAAGTACGCGCTGGACCTGCGCTATCGCGGCCAGAGTTGGCAGATCGCCGTGCCGCTGCCGAATGACGTGACCCCGGCCGCACTCAAGACAGTCGCGGAAGAATTCCATCGCCGCCACGACCGGCTCTATGGTTACAGCGATTCCAGCTACGCCATCGAGATCGTCAATCTGCGGGTGGCCGCGCTTTCGGTGCTGCCGCGCGTCGGCGCCGCGCGCGCTGAGAAGGCGGTCGAGGTTCCGGCCGAACCGGCCTATCACCGCGAGGTCTATCTTGGCGGCGAGACGCTGGAGACGGTGCCGATCTTCGATGGCGCCAAACTTCATCCCGGGCACACCCTGAGCGGCCCGGCGGTCATCGAGGAAATCAACACCACCGTATTCGTCGGGCGCGGCGACGTGCTGGTCGTCGACGACTTCAACAATTTTCTGATTCGAGGAGCCGGGGCGTGAGCATCCAGCAAGCAGTCACATCGGGTATCGATCCGCTCAGCATTGCGGTCTTCGAATCGAAGCTCAATCACATCGCGCGTGAAATGGGCATCGCGATGTTGCGGGCGTCGCGTAGCCCGATCTTCAGTCAATCGCACGATTTCTCGTGCTTCATCACCGATGCGTCCGGCCGTTTGATCTCGCAAGCGGACGGCGTGCCGATCCACACCGGCGCCGGTGGCTTCGCTGTCCGCGCTGTGCTCGACTACTGGGGCGACGATATTGCGCCGGGTGATATCTTCCTCTCCAATGATCCGTATGTTGCCGGCGGCAATCATCTGCCGGACCTGACCGTGATCTGTCCGGTGTTCGATGGCGAGCGCATCGCGTTCGCCTGTAACCGCGCGCACCAGATCGATATCGGCGGCGGCGCGCCGGGGACATACAATCCCGATGCGACCGAAATTTTCCACGAGGGATTGCGTGTTCCGCCGGTCAAGCTGTTCGAGAAGGGCAAGCTGCGGCACGATGTACTCGAGCTGGTTGCGCTCAATACCCGCATGCCCGAGACGGTGAAGGCCGACATGCAGGCCATGCTGGGTTCGGTGCAAGTCGGCGGCCGCGGTCTCGCCGAGCTTTCGGCGACCTGCAAGGAGCACAGCTTCACCGCGCATTGCAGCGCGGTGCTGGACTATGCGGAGCGGATCGTCCGGCGTGAGATCGAAGATATTCCGGATGGGGTCTATCACGGCGTGGATGTCTCGACCCATGATGGCTTTGCGCCGAACGAGATCCGTATCGCCGTGACGATCACCGTCACCGGGAGCGAGCTTGAGGTCGACTTCAAGGGCAGCAGCCCGCAGGTTCGCTCCTACAAGAACAGCTCGCTGGCCAATACCCATGCGGCGGTCTATGTCGCGCTCTCGACGCTACTCGGCGCCGATACGCCACACAACGAAGGCAGTTACCGCATGGTCCGCGTGGTCGCGCCAAAGGGCAGCGTGGTGAATCCGCTGGCGCCCGCGCCGGTGACATTCAGCACCGTCCATCCGACTTACGAAATCGTGCATGCAATCTGGAAGGCGCTGGCGCCGGCGGTGCCCGGCCGTGTGTCATCCGGCTGGGGCAAGCTGTGTCACCCGGTGACGTCCGGTCTCGATCCGAACGGCAAGCTCTTCATCATGTACCACATGGCGGCGCAGCCCGGCGCGGGCGCGATGTGCGGCCGCGACGGCTTCGATCAGATCGGGCAATTGCAGAGCCTTGGGGCCATCACCATTCCGAATCTGGAATCCTACGAGCAACTGTATCCGATCGAATTCATCAAGCATGAATTCCGCACCGATAGTGCCGGCGCGGGCCAGTTCCGAGGCGGCACCGGTGTCGAATACGCGCTGCGGATGCTGATGCCGACCAAGAACAATCTGCGCGGTGAAGGCGTCGGCGCGCAGACCGGCTTCGGCCTTTGCGGCGGCATGGCCGGGGCATCCGCCGAACTGATCATCGAACCGGGCACCGATGCCGAGCGCGCGCTGCCGGTCAGCGGCGTGATCGACTTGCCGCCATGCACAATGCTGGTGCGCTCGTCGGGCGGCGGCGGCTGGGGCTCGCCGTTTGATCGCTATCCCGAAGAGGTGCGGCAGGATGTCCTCGACGGAATCCTCACCACTGCGGCTGCTGCCGAACAATACGGTGTCGTGTTCCAGCAGGGAACGCTGGATGTGGACCGGGCGGCCACCGCGACGCTACGTCAGAGCCGGGCGGCGGCATAAGCCATGATGCACGTCGACACGACGGGGGCGGATCCGTCATCGATCGCGCGCGCGGTGACGGTCTCGCACGAGGCATTGCGGACGTTCGTTGCCGGCATGACTGAAGCGGTGAGCCGCACGGACGATGAAGCGGTGCTGCTCGAAGCGGGCTTGAGTCTGATGCGGGATCTGATCGGGCGCGACGATTGGCTTCCGGATCAACTCGCGCAGCCGCATCCGCAGCACTATCAGCAATATCTCCTCTATGGCGATCCACTCGATCGCTTCTCGCTGGTGAGCTTTGTATGGGGGCCGGGGCAGAAGACGCCGATCCATAACCATACGGTCTGGGGATTGATCGGTGTGCTGCGGGGCGCGGAATGCGGTCAGCACTTCGCGTTCGGCGAGCACGGCATCACTGCGCAGGGCGACGAAGTTCGTCTTGAGCCGGGCGATATCGATATTGTCTCGCCGCAGCTCGGCGACATTCATCAGGTTCGCAACGCCTACGACGATCGAGTCTCGATCAGCATCCATCTCTACGGCGGCAATATCGGCCGTATCGAACGCAATGTGTTCGATACTTCGGGACAGGTGAAGTCCTTTGTCTCGGGATATTGCAACCGGATGATGCCTAACCTGTGGGCCTGAGCCATCGTCGAGACTCGCAAGTCCAGGACGTTCTTCGCAAATTGTCTGAACTGGATCGCACGGCATGCGGCACCGCATCGCGCGACGAAAGAAGAGTGACATGTCAGGTCAACTGCCGCTGGAAGGCATCAAGGTCATCGAGGTTTGCAACGTGGCGGCAGGGCCGTTCTGCGGCATGCTGCTGGCGGATATGGGGGCCGACCTGATCAAGGTCGAGCATCCCTCAGGCGGGGATACATTGCGCGCGTGGCCGCCGATCAACGATGGGTACAGCGAGAACTTCGCCTCGCTCAATCGCAACAAGCGCTCGATTACGCTCGACCTGAAGAAACCTGCAGATGTCGAGGCGTTCAAGAGGATCGCCAGCAACTGCGATGTGCTGCTCGAAAACAACAGGCCGGGTGTGATGGACCGGCTCGGACTTGGTTACAACGAGCTTGTCCGGATCAATCGTCGGCTGGTCTATTGCTCGATTTCCGCTTACGGGCAGACCGGTCCGCGCGCGTCGGAGGGCGGTTTCGATCTGACGATTCAGGCGATGAGCGGGATCATGAGTGTCACCGGTGAGGCGGACGGTGCGCCGGTGAAATGCGGTGTGCCATTGGCGGACTTCTCCGCTGGATTGTACGCGGCGTTTGCGATCACCGCCGCGCTGCGCCAGGCGGAAGCTTGCGGCAAGGGAACGCACATCGATATTCCGATGCTGGGCACGTCGCTCGCGATTGCCGCGCTACAGACGTCGGAATATTTCGGCAGCGGCAAGGACCCCGTCAAGCTCGGCTCCGCGCATCCGCGCAATGCACCGTATCAGGCATTTCGCTGCCGCGACGGCCACTTCGGGCTCGCTGCCGGCAACGACGCATTGTGGCGTGCGTTGTGCGAAGCCATCGGCCAGCGGCCCTTGAGCGAGGATCCACGTTTTGCATCGACCACGTTGCGGGCAAAGAATCAGGCCGTGCTGCGTGAATTGCTGGAACAGGTTTTTTCGAAGGACGACGCAGCCGTCTGGCTCGATAAGTGCGCGATGGCAGGCGTGCCCTGCGCACCGATCAATTCCTACTCGCAGGTTTTGAAGGATCCGCAGGTGGCGCATATGGCGTGGGTTCAGCCGTTGCGGCTACCAACCGGCGCCGTGACACAGACGTTCGCTTCGCCGATCCGGCTGTCAGGAGAAAATCTGCCGGTGAGATTCGGTCCGCCGAAACTCGGTGCGGATACCGAGGCCGTTCTCGAGGCCTACGCCACAGGAGTGATGCGATGAGCGAGGAATTGCTGATCGCGCGCGATGGTCCGTGCTGGACCTTCACCCTCAATCGGCCGGACAAGATGAATGCGCTGTCGGCGGAGCTTGTCGAAGCCTTGCTGGATGCCGTGGATGAAGTGTCGCACGGCGATGCGAGGCTGGTGGTCTTCAGAGGCAACGGCAAGAACTTCAGCGCCGGCTTCGATTTCGGCAATCAGAGCGGCCAGAGCGATGCCGAACTGCTGTGGCGATTTGTCCGTGTCGAATTGCTGTTGCAGCGTGTCGCGGCATTGCCGTGTCTGACGGTCGGACTGGCGCATGGCCGTAGCTTCGGCGCAGGGGTCGATCTGTTCGCGGTGTGCAGGCAGCGCATCTGCGCGCCCGCGAGCACGTTTCGAATGCCCGGCCTGCAGTTCGGGCTGGTGTTGGGCTCGCGGCGATTTGCTGCGCTCGTTGGTGAAGATGTGGCCACCGACATTCTCGGGGCAGGGCGCACATTCGACGCCGAGGAGGCCGAGCGGAACGGCTTCGTGACCGAGACTGCCGGTCAGGATCAATGGGACGACAGAATAGCGCGCGCGGCTGCGACGGCGTCGACGCTGCCGGCTTCGGACTATGCGGCGATGTTGCGCGCGGTCCGATCCGAGGCAAACGATGTTGACCTTGCCCGACTGGTGAGGTCGGCGGCGCGGCCGGGACTTAGACAGCGGATCGCGAACTTCAGACAACAAGCGTGAGGATTGCGGATTATTTTCCCATTGTCGAATGGTCGAAGCCTTCTGGCGCAGTATCCTTTGACCGCGATTCGTACGCTTTCCCCGCGGTATCAGCACTGCCAGTGATGCCCGGAAGGGAAAACACCGCAGTTTTTGCGAGGAAAAGCCTGCGTTGGCGGGGCAAACTGTGTGTAAGCCCCCATAACGCGGTGTATTTCGCGCCGAGGCTTCAGCTATTGTCGTTGCGGCACGAATCAGAGGAGCTGAGATGCCTACTCAAATGTCTAAGTCGCAACTGGTCGAAAAGATCGCGACCGCCACCGAGCTGTCGAAGCGCGACGTCAAGAGCGTGATGGATACGCTCACCGAAGTCGGTCACAAGGAACTGAAGAAGAACGGCGTGTTCCTCGTTCCCGGTTTCGCCAAGTTCGTCGTGATCAAGAAGCCCGCGACGAAGGCCCGCAAGGGTACCAATCCCTTCACCGGCGAAGAGATGATGTTCAAGGCCAAGCCGGCCCGCAAGATCGTCCGGGCTCGCCCGGTCAAAGCGGCGAAAGACGCCGTCTGACAGAAAGGCCCTCCGCAGCGAGGGCCTTTTCGTTTGCCGGGATGACGGCGCCGTTGCGCGTCGCGAGCGTTGTGCGTGCTCAGGACTTGTTGGTGAAGTGCCAGATGCCGTCCCAACTCTTGTCGGGTGGCGAGTTCTTCAACTGGGCAACGCGATCCCGCAACACCTTCGATGGACCGTCGGAGGCATCGATCGCCAATGCGGCAGAGAACGCCTCTGCTGCATCGTCCCAGCGTTGCTGGCGATAGGCTGCCAATCCTTCCGCATAGTGGGCGCGCAGCATTTGCTGTGAAGGCGTCAGCGCACCCTTGGCGGACATGATGTCGAACACGCGTTGGGGATCGGTCTGTCCTTGCACCACCACGTGGTCGATTTCCCGCACCTCCATGTCGATCGCGGCGACGGTCGCTTCCGATATCAGCAGGTGGCTGCCGTAAAAATTATTTAGGCTTTCGAGGCGCGAAGCCAAATTCACCGCGTCACCCATCACCGTGTAGCTCATCATGAACTGCGAACCGACGCTGCCGACAACGGTATCTCCGGTCGCAACGCCGATGCGCACGTCGAAGGCGACTGGCAGGGACCGTACGCCCAGCAGCTCGGGCAGCTGACGTCGCAATCCATCCAGTCGTCCGATCATCTGCAATGCAGCCTCGCAGGCGAGCCGGGCCTGGTCTTCGTCGCGATTGAATGGCGGTCCCCAGTAAGCCATGATCGCATCGCCGATATATTTGTCGATGATGCCGAATTGCTGACGGATTGGCTCCGACATGGTGGCAAAGTAAAGGTTCATCACCTTGACCAAGCCCTGCGGCGTCATTTGCTGGCTGCTGTTGGTAAAGCCCTTCATGTCGCAGAACAGTACCGTCATGGTGCGTCGCTGGCCGTCGGCGGCAGCGATCTCCGGACGATTGATCAGACCCTCGACGACCTGCGGATCCATATAGCGCCCGAACGTTTCGCGGATACGCTCCTTCTGACGCAACTGCTCAACCATGCGGTTGAAGGCTGCCGTGAGATCCCCGATCTCGTCCTGCGACGTCACTTCGACAGTATTGTCGAGATTGCCGGCTTCGACGGCGCGCGTGCCTTCGAGCAGGCGGCGTACCGGTCGCGTCATACCGGCGCTGATCAGCACCGAGAACACCAGCCCGAGCAGCGCGGCAAGTAATGTGAGGAGCGCGACGATCAACATCACGTTGTTCTGGTTCTTGATGGTGGTCGCGCCATCGATCTGAACCAGGTGCAACATATCCGCACGGATATTGGCGATCGTGTTACTGAGTTCAGTGCGCTGTGTGTCGATCCGCGCCAGGCCATCCGCGACCGCCGCGCCATTGCCTGATGCAAAATTCGCCATCAGGCGGGCAATCTCCTCATTCAGATGTCTTCTATCAACGTCGATTGCCGCATTGATACGGCTTTCGAGTTGAGCCAGCGAAATCCGGCTGGCGAAGTTCGGGTCATCTTCGATGAGCTTTTTGATGTGCGCCAGCGCCGCACTGGCCTCCGTCTCGAACGCTCTGCCGTTCTGTTCAAAGTCGTCGCGATGGCGGTCGAAACGCGCCGCATCGTCAGGGAAGCGCGCTTTGTCGATCATCATGTTACGCAGCGCCACCGCCCGCTCGAGCGAATGAACGTTGGCGCGGGCCAGATTGCCATAAGCGGGAATGTATTCGCTGGTCAGCCGGTCGAGCAGTGTGCCGCCGCGGTGCACGAGAAACATCGAGAACAATGAGACCGCGACCATCAAGACGATGAGGCCGACGGCGATACCCATGATCTGCCGTCTGATCGATGATCGGATCATTTGGTGGCGGTTCTCTTACATCGGGCGACAACGATCGCGTGCCGCCCGGGCTTGCCCATCATCATCGTATCATACACCAAAACCGCTGTCTGGCGTCACGGAGAGAGGCCATCAGCGGTTCTTGGCGACGCGATAATCGAATCCGGATCTGCCCTATACGCAGCGGCGCACGCGCACTCCGTTCACCCAGACCATGCGGCAGCGAACCACGGGTGGTTTGTTGACGACAACGGCGCCCCGATATCCCGCGCAGCCAGCCCGATAAACGCCCTTGGCGCAGACCACCGCGTTAGCATCGGTGGGTTGGAAAGTCATCGTGGCGGCAAAAGCGAGAAGGGCGGACGCAACGAGCAGAAACGAACGCATGATTCTCTCCCTGAGTTTTTTGGTTGGTCTTCGATCGAACTGGATCCGCCGAGCGGCGAAAGGGGGTGTTGCGAATGCTCGCCTGGCGCTTGTAGCCGGCCTCACTTTTTCTCAGCGGCAACCAGAACCTTCTTGCAGGCTGGCGATAACTTGTCGCTGACCTTGTTGAGGCAGGCGATGATCCGTCCGCCACCGGGCGTGGTGCCTTTGCAATAGGTCTCGTAATCGCCCATGCAGGCGCTGCGTTGTTCAGCCGTCAGATCTTGCGCGAAGGCGGTTCCTGAAGCGCAAAGCAGGGTGGTCAGCAGGATGGTGCGGAGCATCATTTCAGTCCTTTCCAGAGGTCGGTTCATCGTATCCGTCAATTCAAACGACAATCAGGTTCGGATAATTTTTTGGGAACATCGGCTCGAGCAACAGCCTTGCGGCTTGATTGGGTAGCCATTGTATTGAAACTTCCGGCATCCCCGTTTTCAGAGTGCGATCGTGGCCAAGTCGTTTGACGCCAACGGCCTTCGTAAGGAAAGATCATGCAGGATATCCGTAACAGGTGGTTGGCGTTCTACGCCTCGCATGTCGAGCCGGCATCGAAGGAAGTATTCAGCCACATCGAAAAAATGATCGTCGGGACACTGATCGTATCGGCAGGGGCGCACGTTTCGAGCGACGAGCCGGCCATCGTGCTGTTCGGCTATTTGCGTCACAGCCTGGTCGGCCGCGGTGTCGAACTGTTTGGTATTATCCTCCTGCTTCTCAATTTCTTCGACGGTCTTTCCAAGCTTGCGAAGCTGAACTGGCACGCCGTCTATCAAATCCTGATGTCGATCTGCTACCTCGCCCTGTCGGTTCGCCTGATCCAGTTGATCCTTGCCTTTCGCGGTGAATAGCCGTTGAGGCTTCGAAACCTCAAACGGCTCTCAACAAGCAGGGAAGGCATTTATCTTGCAGCGAAGCTTGCAAGCACTTCCTTGCATGCCGGTGACAGCGAGGCGGCTTGCGACGCCAGACACTTCGCGACGCGGTCGCCGCCCGGGGAGACTGCGCCGCACAACGAGCGGACGTCGCCGCCACATGCCGATCTCAGCACGAAGATTTCTTCGCGCGGGCGCAGTGGCCGCAACACCAGGACCGGCGCCGCTGCCGGAGCGGCTGCGGGCGCAGTCGTCGTGGTCGCGGCGGCTGCCGGAGCGCTGCCGCTGACTGCGCTCACCGCCTGCTGACAGGCCGGCGACAAAGTGGCCTTGTTCTTTTCCAGACAGTTAAGCGCGGCAGCGCCGCCTGGCGGAATGCTGGCGCAGCTCTTCTGATAATCGGCCCGGCAAGCGCTGCGGATGGCAGAGGCCTGAGCGCTGGTGGGCTGCTTTGTGGCTGTGCTGCTTGGAGAGGGAGATGCGGCTGCGGTTGGCTTCGCCGGTGAGGGAGAAGTCGTAGCCGGTGCCGCCGCAGGTGCCGCTGTTGTCGCCGCCGGTTTGGCCTGTGGCTCAGCCGGGGCAGCCACGGCGCTGACGGCGCGCTGGCAAGACGGCGAGAGGCTCGACATATTCTTCTGCAGGCATTGTAACGATGCCATCCCGCCGGGAGGAACGCTGGCGCAATGCGCCTCGTAGTCCGAACGGCAATCGGAGCGAATGGCGTTACGCTGTGCGTCGGTCGGCTGTTGCGCGAAGGCCTGTGCAGTTGTGAGAACGATGATTGCTGCGGATGCGCAAACGGCGGACAGCCGTATCAACTGGGTGACCATCGAATGAAATCCTCGTTGTTGCGGCGTATGCCATTGCCCCAACCAAAATGAATTCGAAAACTTTGATCAAAAAATCGGTACGCAAGTATCATTTTCGCTTTCCCGTTCCACCGCAAGCAAATTGTGCTATTCAGAACGCGTGATAGCTGTCTTTGAGAGCAGAATGCCTTTGCATTAGAAAAATTGAGATGGGGCCTTGGAATGACGCTGACGCATTTCCCCGCCGGCACCCGATGGAATGGCGCTGGCGCGCGTGCCGCGCCCACGATTTCCCGTATCTCTTTATCTATCCTTGCCTTGTTGGGACTTAGCGCCTGCGAGCAGAATACTTTCATACCGCCGCCTCCGCCGAAAGTTGATGTTGGGGTGCCGGTGCAGCGGGCTGTGACGCGCTATCTCGATGCCACCGGCAATACGGCCGCGATCAAGTCAGTCGATCTGGTGGCCCGGGTGCAAGGCGTGCTGCAGTCGATCAATTATCGCGACGGTGATTTCGTCAAGCAAGGCACGACGCTGTTCACCATCGAGCCGGAAACCTACAAGCTGAAGCTTGAGCAGGCGCAGGCGGCTGAGGCCGGTGCCGAAGCGTCGCTGAAACAAGCCGATGCGGATTTCAAACGCCAATCGGATCTGGTCTCGCGACAGGTGGTCTCGCAGGCGACGCTCGATCAATCGACGTCATCGCGTGACAACGCGCAGGCCAACTTGAAACAGGCTCAGGCCAATACCAAGATCGCGGCGGTCAACTACGGCTACACCAATGTCGTCGCGCCGTTCGACGGCATCGTCAGCGCGCACCTCGTCTCGGTGGGCGAACTGGTCGGAGCGTCGTCGCCGACGCAACTCGCGACCATTGTTCAGCTCGACCCGATCTACGTCAATTTCAATGTCAACGAGCAGGATGTGCTGCGCATTCGCGCTGCGGCGGCCCGTAAGGGCCTCACCGCAAAGGACCTCAAGGAAACACCGATCGAGGTCGGGCTCCAGACCGATACCGGCTATCCGCATAAAGGCAAACTCGACTACGCGGCCCCGACGATCAATCAGTCCACCGGCACGCTTGCCGTGCGGGGCGTCTTGCCGAATGCCGACCGCCTGTTGCTGCCCGGTTATTACGTGCGGGTCCGCGTTCCGCTCGATCAGGAGCAGAATGCGCTGCTGGTGCCGGATGTTGCCCTCGGCAGCGATCAGGGCGGGCGCTATGTGCTGGTCGTCAACAAGGACAATGTCGTCGAGCAACGCAAGGTGCAGACCGGTCCGCTGGACGGTGAACTGCGCGTCATCGAGAGCGGGCTGAATGCGGACGACCGGGTCGTGATTGCCGGCCTGCTGCATGCCATTCCCGGACAGAAAGTCGATCCTCAGCTGCAGACGATCTCGCAATCTCGCGACTCGGCGAGCGAGAAGCGGCCATGATCTCGAAATTTTTCATCGAGCGGCCGGTTCTTTCCAACGTCATCGCGATCCTGATGGTGTTGATCGGCGCGGTCGCACTGTTCAATCTCGCGGTTGCACAGTATCCCGATGTCGTTCCGCCCACCGTGCAGGTGACGACGCGCTATCCCGGCGCCAGCGCCAAGACCGTGATCGACACCGTTGCGCTGCCGATCGAGCAGCAGGTGAATGGCGTTGAGGACATGCTCTATATGCAGTCCTACAGCGGCGCCGACGGCACCTACACCCTTACCGTGACGTTCAAGATCGGAACCGACCTGAATTTCGCGCAGGTGCTGGTGCAGAACCGGGTTTCGAGCGCGCTGTCGTCGCTGCCGCAATCGGTGCAGACGCAAGGCGTCACCGTGCAGAAGCGTTCGACGGCGATCCTGCTGTTCGTGACGCTGACGTCGCCGAAGGCGACATATGACAGCCTCTATCTCAGCAACTATGCGACCATCAACATTCGCGACGAACTGTCGCGACTTCCGGGCGTCGGCAACGTCACGGTGTTCGGAGCGGGACAGTATTCGATGCGGGTCTGGCTCGACCCGAACAAGCTGCAGGTCCGCGGGCTGATGCCGCAGGACGTCATTGAGGCGATCCAGCAACAAAGCCAGCAGGTCACCGCGGGACAGGTCGGCATGCCGCCGACCCCGGCGGGACAGGCATTTCAGTACACGCTGAACGTCAACGGCCGGCTGGACGATGCGCGGCAGTTTGAGGATGTCATCGTCAAGACCGGCAACGCCGGCGACGTGACCCGCGTGCGCGACGTCGGCAAGGTCGAACTTGGAGCGCAGACTTACAGCCAGATATTCTCGCTCAACAATCAGGCGGCGACCGGCATCGGCGTGTTCCAGTCGCCGGGCGCCAACGCGCTCGAGGTCGAGAAGGCGGTCAGAAGCAAGATGGCTTCGCTGGCGGCCGGCTTTCCGCAGGATGTGAAATACGACATCCCGTTCGACACCACCAAGTTCGTCTCGGCGTCGATCGACGAGGTCTACAAGACGCTGATCGAGGCCGGCCTTCTGGTTCTGATCGTCATCCTGCTGTTCCTGCAGGATTGGCGCGCCATGCTGGTCCCCGCCACCACGGTTCCGGTGACTATCGTGGGTGCTTTCGCGGCGATGGCGGCGCTCGGCTTCACCATCAACCTGTCGACGCTGTTCGCGATCGTGCTCGCCATCGGGATCGTCGTGGACGATGCCATCGTCGTCGTCGAAGGTGCCGCGCACAATATCGAGCGCGGCATGTCCGGCCACGATGCGGCCATCAGCGCGATGGATCAGTTGTTCGCGCCGATCATCGGCATCACGCTGGTGCTGGTGTCGGTGTTCCTTCCGGCAGCGTTCCTGCCGGGACTGACCGGGCGCATGTATGCCCAGTTCGCGCTGGTGATCGCCGCGACGGCGCTGATCAGCGCCATCAACGCCGCGACGTTGAAGCCGACGCAGTGCGCGCTCTGGCTGCGCCGGCCAGTGCCGCCGGAGCAGCGAAACTGGTTCTATCGCGGCTTCAATGCCGTCTACGACCGGGTCGAGAGGGCGTATGCCGGATTGATCGGGCGCTTGGTGGCGCACAGCAATGTCTCGGTCATTGTCGCTCTAATCCTGATCGGCATCGCCGGCTACGGCCTGTCGCGCGTGCCGACAGGCTTCATTCCCATTGAGGACCAGGGTTACCTGCTAGCCGCGGTGCAGTTGCCCGACGGAGCCTCGCTGGATCGTACCCAGCGCGTGCTCGATCGGGTCAGCGAGATGTCTGGCAAGACGCCGGGCGTCGAGCAGGTCATCAGCATCGCGGGGATCTCGGCACTAGACAACAGTTCCAGCCTCGCCAATGCCGGCGTGGCTTATATCATGCTGAAGGATTGGAGCGCGCGCGGTGCCGGCGAGGATTTGCGGTCGCTGGTCTATGGCCTGAATGCCAAGCTCGGCGCGATTCAGGAAGCCCGCATCATCGTGCTGCCGCCGCCACCGATTCAGGGCATCGGCAATGCCGCCGGTTTCGCGATGCAGATCGAACTGCGCGATGGCAATTCGGATTTCAACAAGCTGCAGGCGATCACCAGCGCGGTGGTCGCCAATGCGCAAACGCAAAGCGCGCTGCAACGTGTCAGTTCGCCGTTCCGTTCGATGGTGCCGCAGTTCGACGTCGATGTCGACCGCATCAAAACGCAGACGCTGCAGGTTACCACCGATCAGATTTTCTCGACGTTGTCGTCGTATCTCGGCGCCTCCTACGTCAACCAGTTCAACAAATTCGGCCGCACGTTCCAGGTCTATGCCCAGGCCGATGCCCAATTCCGCCTGGTGCCGAGCGATATCGAAAAGCTGATGGTGCGCAATTCGCAGGGCGACATGATTCCGCTCGGTACGGTGGCGACCATTACACCGACTGTCGGTCCTTCGCTTATCAGCCTGTTCAATCTTTACCCGTCCTCGACGGTCATCGGTCTGCCGGCGCAGGGCTACAGCTCCGGTCAGTCGATAGCGTTGATGGAGCAGATTGCCGCGAAGACGTTGCCGCCAGGTACCGGCTACGAGTGGACGGCGATGTCGTATCAGGAGAAATCCGTCGGCAATCAGATCTACTACGTCTTCGGTCTTGCGCTGTTGCTGGTCTATCTCGTGCTGGCCGGACAATATGAAAGCTGGTACGCGCCGATCGCGGTGATCCTCGCCGTGCCGCTATCGCTGCTCGGCCCGATGATCGTTCTCTCCGGACTTCGGATCGAGAACAATCTCTACACGCAGATCGGCATCATCCTTCTGATCGCGCTATCGGCCAAGAACGCGATTCTGATTGTCGAAGTTGCCATCGAACTTCACGTTCGCGACCGCAAGCCGCTGCTGGAGTCGGCAGTGGACGCGGCGCGGGCGCGGTTCCGACCGATTCTGATGACATCGTTCGCTTTCATTCTCGGCGTCGTGCCGCTGGTGTTCGCGACGGGGGCGGGCGCCAGCGCTCGCAAATCGATCGGCATCACCGTATTCAGCGGCATGATTGCCTCGACTTGTCTTGCGGTGCTGTTCGTTCCGACTTTCTTCGTCGTGGTTCAGCGTTTCGAGAATTGGCGCGCGGAACGCAAGAATAAAGCTGCTGCGCCGCAAATGGTCGCGCAGCAGGCCCACGACTAGGCCGGCGCTGCTCCGACGCGCGCAGCTCCAAATGTCTTGTTTGTTTCGATCAATACTGCGCCACGAGCTAGTCGTGGAACAGTTTGGCGTCCGGCGCGGCCAGCCGTTCGTGCAGGCCGAGCAGATAGTATGCCCCGGCGCTTTGAACGTGCTTGGTGAATGGCCGCACCAACTTGTCGCTCGAACTCCACGGATCGATCTCGATGCTGGACAGGCAGGCAACGCCAAGCTCTTCGCGTGCCGCCTTGGCGGCGATGAAGGAATGGCTGACTTCCAACCGGCCGGATCCGGTCACCGCGCACGCGCCGTTGGCTTTGAGCCAGCCGGACCAGCAGTCGGGGCGGCGGGAGTTGTAGATCAGGCAATAGCGGTTGAGATCTTCCGGGCCTTCGATCGGGCCGAGCTTTTCGACGAGCTTCGGGCTGCAGACCGGCGCGATGAAATCGTCCCAGAGATGGATCGCACCGACGTCGGTCCAGTCCTCGACCATCTTGAAATCGATCTGCGGCAGCGATGGATCGTAACTCTGCCCCGGCAATTTGCCGACGCGAATGGCGAGGTCGATGTTGTGGCGCTTGAAATCCACCGGGTCCATCGAACTCGAAATGTGCATCTCGATCTCCGGATAGGCGCAGGCGAATCCCGTCATGCGTTCCATCAGCCATAGCGAGCCGATCGACGGCAGGATGCTGATCGCCAGAGAGCGGTGCTGCGTCATGATTTCGCATGTCGCCTGTTCGACGGTATCGAGCGCATGCGTGGCCGCGGCGAGATACGAGCGTCCGAACGGCGTCAACTCCACCTGTCGCGTCAGGCGATTGAACAGCGAATGATTGAGGAAGGTCTCGAGAATCTTGATCTGCCGGCTGATCGCCGCCTGCGTCACGTTCAACTCTTCGCCAGCCTTGGAAAAACTCAAATGGCGCGCGGCGGCTTCGAATGCGCGCAAGGCCAGCAGCGGCGGCAGGTTGCGTTTCATGTATCGCGTCCCGATCGATCAACGGTGGCGGCGCGGATGCAGGCACGCGTCACGCACACCGCAGCTTCATAGTGCGGAGCAAAACGCAGTGTCGTTTGCAATGCAATAGTCATGCGCGCTCGTTGCCCGGTTTCGTTACGCATCATCTTTAGTGATGCATGACGACGAATAAATCGTTTGTGGCGGCATCCGTGAACACGCGATGCTCAAGCCATTCTGATCGCCGACAGTAAAGCAGATCGCGCCATTCGCAGCCACCTCCACAGGACGCCAAGAAACCGATGACCAAACCAATGAATAAACTCACACAGACCGGCTTCTACGACTATGTCCCGATGATCGATCGCAAGCCTTTGAAGCTGCCGAACGGCGCGCGGGTGGCGGTCATTCCCTATGTCAACATCGAACATTTCCCGGAACATTTGGCTGGCACCGCGCTGACGACGACCACGGCGGCGTTGACGCCAGACACCATGAACTACGGCTGGCGCGACTACGGCAACCGCGTGGGCTTGTGGCGGATGATCGACATCATGGATCCGCTCGGCATGCGCGGCACCGTCTGTCTGAATTCCGATGCGATCCGCGAATACCCGCGCATCATCGAGGAAGGCTGCAAGCGCAACTGGGCGTGGATGGGGCACGGTCTCAACAACTCGCCGGAGAGTTTTCTGACGCATCTCGATCCCGACAGCGAACGGCGGGTGATCTCCGAAGTCCTGACCACGATGGAGCAGGCGATCGGCCGCAAGACCAAAGGCTGGATCGGGCCGTTTCTCAGCGAGACGTTCGAAACGCCGCACATCCTGGCCGACCTCGGTGTCGAATATCTGTGCGACTTCACGGCCGACGATCAGCCGTTCAAGATCCACACCCGCACCGGCAGCCTGATTTCGATGCCCTATACCATCGAGCTCAACGACGTCCCGGCGTTTCTCAATCTCGGCCAGCCGGCCAGCGTGTTCGGAGACATGATCATCGACCAGTTCGACGTGCTCTATGCCGAAGGCGCGACCAATGCCCGCATCATGCCGATTTGCCTGCACACCTTCCTGGTCGGCCAGCCGTTCCGCGCCAAGCACCTCAAGCGCGCGCTGGAATACATCGCCGGCCACAAGGATATCTGGCTGACCACCGGTGACGAGATCAACGACTGGTATCGCAAGGAAGTCCTTGCCAAGGAGCAGGCATGAGCACGCCGACGCGCGAGCCGTTTCCGCCATTGCTCGATCTCCGCGAGGCCGGTTGGCCGGCGGCGCGGATGGCGACCGCGGCGACGGTTGCCGCCGTCAACAATGGCGCAGTCGAACGGGCCGCGCATAGCCGCATCGGCCTGACCGACCACATCTACGGCTTCGGCCATTTCTGCGACATTCTGGCAGCGGGGCGCCGCGATGAGTGATTTTGCCGCACTCGATCTTGTCGGTATTGCCGAGGGCATTGCGCGCCGGAAATTCAGTTCGCGCGAGGTGACGCAATGGAGCCTGCAGCGCGCGGCGACGATCGGCCGACGCTACAATGCTTTCTTTCGTGTCGACGAAGAGTTGGCGCTTGCGCGGGCGCAAAAGCTCGACGATCGGCAGGCGCGGGGCGATAGCCTGGGCGCCCTGCATGGCGTGCCGCTGGCGCATAAGGATATCTTCCCGGTAGCCGGACGCGAAATGCACGCGGGGACGGTGATCCTCAAGGGCAACATCGCGCAGCGGACGGCGTTCGCGGTGGCGCGGCTGGACGATGCCGGTCAGGTCAACATCGGCTCGCTGCATATGTCGGAGTTCGCGTTAAGTCCGACCGGATTCAATCACCACTATGGCTCCGGCCTCAATCCGTGGAATCCGCTGCATGTCTGCGGCGGCTCGTCGAGCGGCTCCGGTGCGGCGGTCGCGGCGCGCGCGGTGTTCGGTTCGCTCGGCGGGGATACCGCCGGATCGATCCGCATGCCGGCGGCGATGTGCGGCATCACCGGGTTGAAGACGACCTACCGGCGCATGAGCCTGCAGGATTGCGTACCGCTATCATTCTCGCTGGACAGTCTCGGCCCCATCGCGCAGAGCGCGCGTGACTGTGCGCGTATGTTGACGCATTGCGCCATCTATAATCCTGCCGATGCATTGAGCAGCAACAGTCCGGTGCCGAATTACGAAGCGCTGCTGGATGGCAAGTTGCAGGGTCTGCGCATCGGCGTGCCGGACAAATACTTTGCCGACGATCTCGATGACGAGGTTGCCGCTTGCCTGCAAGCCAGCCTCGATGTTCTCAGGCGATGCGGCGCGCGCATCGTTGCGGTCGATGTCCCCGACATGGATACGATCAATTCGCTGGCGCAACTGACGATGGCCGTCGAGGCGGCCACCTTGCATCGCAAGTGGATCGAGGCGATGCCGGAGCAATATTCCGAGCAGGTGCGTAACCGCATCGACCAGGGCTACACTTATGCTGCGGTCAGATACGCCGAAGCTCTGTCGTTGCGCAGCCGGATACTGCAGGAATTTCTCACCACGTCGATGCTGGATTGCGACGTGCTGCATGTGCCGACATTGGCAATGCAGACGCCGACCATCGACGCCACCACGCGCGGCAATCCTGACGATGTGCTCAAACTGATCGGTCGCGTCACCCGCACCACGCGTGGCTTCAACTATCTGGGAGTGCCTGCCGCCTCGGTGCCGGCGGGCATCTCGAAGGCCGGACTGCCGATGTCGTTTCAACTGGTCGGCCGGCCGTTCGCCGAGGGCATGTTGTTGCGCATCGCCGACGCATTTCAACGCGAAACCGATTGGCATCGCAAACAGCCGCCGCTCGATGCGCATGCGTCGCCGCAAATCGGAGTAACCGCCGAAACCGAGTGAGAACGAACGAGATCAGCCGCCGCCGCGCGGTCAATGAACATCTGTCGTACAGCTTAAGAGGGAACAACATGAAATCGAGAACATCATATCTCCATCTAGCGTTAGGCTCGCTGTTGTTGATGGCCGGTCCGGCGGTGGCCCAACCGGCGGCGATGTCGGACAACGTCGTGACCTTGGGCGTGCTGAGCGATATGTCCGGCGTCTATGCCGATTTCTCCGGCATGGGTTCGACCACTGCGGTGCAGATGGCAGTCGAGGATTTCGGTGGTACGGTCAATGGCGTGCCGATCAAGGTGCTTCATGCCGATCATCTCAACAAGGCCGACGTCGGCACTACAATTGCCCGCGAGTGGTATGACCGCGACAAGGTCGACGCGATTTTCGATGCCAGCAACTCGGCGGTGTCACTGGCGGTCGCCGGGCTCACCAAGGAAAAGGACCGCATCCTGATTATCGGCGGGTCGAGCACGACGCGGCTGACCACCGACCAATGTTCGCCTAACACCATCCAGTACATCTACGACGCCAACGCGTTGTCGAACGTCACCGCCAAGGCGCTGGTCAACAGCGGCAAGAAGAATTGGTTCTTCCTGACGGTGGATTTCGCGTTCGGCCACGGCCTCGAGAAAACCACCTCGGATGTCGTCAAGGCAGCGGGCGGCACGGTGGTCGGCGCGGTGCGTCATCCGCTGAACACGGCGGATTTCTCCTCCTACATCCTGCAGGCGCAGAATTCGAAGGCGGACATCATCGCGCTCGCCAATGGCGGCAGCGATACGGTCAATGCGATCAAGACTGCCAGCGAGTTCGGCGTTTCCGGCAAGCAGAGCGTCGCGTCACTGCTGACCTTCATCACCGACGTGCACAGCATGGGCCTGAAGCAGGCGCACGGCATCGTGTTGACCGACGCGTTCTATTGGGATCTCAACGACGAAACGCGGGCTTGGTCGAAGCGCTTCTTCGAGCGCGTCAAGAAGATGCCGACCATGGTGCAGGCCGGCATGTACTCGGCGACGATGCATTATCTCAACGCGGTCAAGGCCAGCAAGACTGACAAGGCCTCCACGGTGATGGCCGCGATGAAGGCGACGCCGGTCAATGATTTCTTCGCCAAGAACGGCACCATCCGTCCGGACGGTTTGCATGTCCGCGACATGTACCTGATGCAGGTCAAGGATCCGTCGGAGTCGAAGTACGACTGGGACTACTACCGCGTGTTGGCCAAGGTGCCGGCGGACAAGGCGTTCTCGCCGCCCGTCCCTGGCGCTTGCAGCTTCCTCAAGTGAAGCGCGCGGCCTGAACCATCTGGGCGAATAGCCCGCGCTTGTGGAGGGGAGCGGGCAATTGGCGCCATCATGACGCCCACGATTCGCTCGGTCGACCGGGGGTGATGCCGGAACTGGTGGGCCGGCGTTGCCCCCGGTGTGCTTTGAAAGGCACTCCGGTCGATGTCTCATCGAGTGGAATGTTGCGCGGCAGCGAACCCGGCATCGCAAGGGGCGCGGCCGCGCCTTCACGCTTGCGTCGGCAGAAAGTGATCCAAGCGCGGGTGCTGGCGATCGAATGCGATCGGCCGGACGGCCGCCGGTGTGTGCGTTGCACAGATTGTCAATAAATTCGGCTGCCCCTATACACTAGCGCCAGGAGGAGGCGCGCCCGCGATGACGGGCAGCCGAGGCGATCATGTTCGAAGGACACGATCCTTATCTCGTCGCGCTCTCGGTGGGGGTCGCGATTCTGGGAGGACACACCGGCTTCGGCCTCGCGGCACGGCTCCGCGGGACGCCCGATGCCGGTCGCCGCGTGCTGTTGGCGAGCGCCGCGGGCTTTCTGGCCATCGGCATCTGGACCATGCACTTCGTCGGCATGCTGGCAGCGCCATTGCCGGCGGGGACGAGCTATCTCATTCTGCCGACCGTGGTGTCGTTTCTGATTTGCGTGCTGGTGGTCGGCATCTCGCTGTTTTTCGTCAGCATCGGCGAGCCCACGATGCCCCGCGTCGTGTCTTCGTCGGTTCTGCTCGGCGTGGGAATCGTCAGCATGCACTATGTCGGCATGCATGGATTGTCGGGAAATTTCGAGATCAAGCACGATGCCCTGTTCGCGGTGCTCTCGCTACTGATCGCCACCGGAGCCGCCTATGGCGGTCTGCGGGCATTCCTGGCGCGGCAGGGTGGTGCGGAACTGATCTTCAGCGCCATCGCTTTCGGCATCGCGGTCTCGGGAATGCACTACACCGCGATGTACGGCACCCACCTCGTGCCGTTGTCCGAGCCATCGCACCGGCACGTCATGGAAGGCTTGGTTGCGTCGCAACAAGTGTTGTCGCTCGTGGTGACTCTCCTTTGCTTCGTCATCGCATCGGGATTCCTTCTGGCGCTGGTGCCCGATCCCCGCCGCAAGGCGGTGCCTGCCCGCGGTGCAATCGATGCGGCGCGGGAAGTTGCGACCGATCCGGGAGTGCTGACCAATCCGGGGGAGCCAGTCGCGGCGATGGCCCCCCGGCTGACGTCGGCGCCGCTCGGCGGTCTCGGCCAACCGCGCACCGCGCCTTCGCCTCGGCTGCCAGTTGAAGGGGCCGATGGGACACACTTTATCGATGCGGCCGATGTGCGCAGCGTGCGCGCGGACGCACATTATACCCAGATTCATGACGGCATCCGCGAGCGGATGTGCTCATGGTCGATTTCCGAAGCTGAGGCGCATCTCGACCCGGCGCTGTTCGTGCGGGTGCACCGCAGCCATATCGCCGCGATCCGCCATATCACGCTGGTCCGCAAGGAGGGCGATGGGGCGGTGATCGAGCTGGATGGTGCGTCGCCGCATCGGGTGCCGGTCAGCCGCGCCAAGATGGCCGAAGTCAAAGCCCGGCTAGGCATGGTTCGCCGTAGCGTAAACTCCTCCTGAACGAGAGGCAGACATGGCGGCTGGCGATGTCATCGTCAGCTATCAGGTCTCGGCGGATGGAGCGCGGCTGGCGCACCGCGCGACGCTAGGACGAGGCGATCCTGCCGAATGCTCTTCGCCAACAGACCTACGGCCAAATTTCCCGTCTGATTTCAAGCCGAATAGGTCGCATGTGCTGACGCATTTCGTGCGCAGCTACCCGCATTTCGTGCGAATTCCCGGTCCTTGTGAGGCATTGCCCGCCGTCGCCTTGCGCATCGGATGATCCAGCGACATCCATTGTCGCAATCTCGAACGAGAACAATTCCAGACGTGTGGGAGGAAATCATGATTCCTGGCCAATTCAGTTATCATCGGCCGGCAAGCCTGGCCGAGGCAGTGAATCTGCTAGCCACGCTGGAGGACGCCCGACCTCTTGCCGGTGGCCACAGCCTGATTCCGATGATGAAGCTCCGGCTCGCCACGCCGGAAAACCTGATCGATCTGCATGGCATCGACGCACTTAAGGGGGTGCGGCGCGACGGTGGCAACATCATCATCGGCGCGATGACGACGCAGCATGAGTTGCTTGCCTCGGATATCATCGCCACCGCGCTGCCGGTGCTGCAAGAAACCTCGCTAGTGATCGCCGATCCGCAGGTCCGCTACATGGGCACCGTCGGCGGCAATGTCGCCAATGGCGACCCCGGCAACGACATGCCCGCGTTGATGATGACCTTGGGCGCCATATATAATGTCGAAGGCAAAGGCGGTGCGCGGAGCATCGCGGCGACCGATTTCTATCAGGGTGCCTATTTCACTGCGCTCGAGCCCGGCGAGATCCTGACCTCGATCAGCATCGCCGCGCCGCCGGCTGGTCACGGCTACGCTTATGAAAAGCTCAAACGCAAGATCGGCGATTACGCCACGGCGGCAGCGGCGGTGGTTCTCACCATGTCCGGCGGCAAGGTTGCGACCTGCCGCATCGGCCTGACCAACCTGTCGGAGACTGCGCTGCTCGCCGTTGCTGCGGCGCAAGCGGTGATCGGCACCAGCCTCGACGATGCCGCGTTGAAGGCTGCAGCCGCTGCAGCGGAAGCGATCATGTCGCCAGCCGGCGACGGTCGCGGGCCGCCTGAATACCGGCGCTATGTCGGGGGCGTCATGGTGACGCGCGCCCTGCAACGCGCCGCGCAACGGGCCAAGTGAGGGAGGGGCAGATGGCGAAGACTCACGTCACGATGAAGGTCAACGGCGCGGAGGTCGAAGGCCTCGTCGAGCCGCGCACCTTGCTGGTGCATTTCATCCGCGAAAACCTGCAGATGACCGGCACCCATATCGGCTGCGACACCACGCATTGCGGGGCCTGCACCGTCGATCTCAACGGCATGTCGGTGAAGAGTTGCACCATGTTCGCGGTGCAGGCCGCGGGCGCCGATATCACGACCATCGAAGGCATGGCCAATCCGGACGGCACGCTATCGGCGCTGCAGGAGGGCTTCCGCATGATGCATGGCCTGCAATGCGGCTTCTGCACGCCGGGTATGATCCTGCGCGCGCATCGGCTGCTCAAGGAAAATGCCAATCCGACCGAGGAGGAAATCCGCTTCGGCATCGCCGGCAATCTTTGCCGCTGCACGGGATACCAGAACATCGTCAAGGCGATTCAATACGCCGCTGCCAAGATCAATGGCGTCGAATTTCAGGAGGCCGCAGAATGAACGACATGACTCCCACGCGGGAAGAACGTGAAGCGCGCCTTGAAGGCATGGGTTGCAAGCGTAAGCGCGTCGAGGACGTGCGCTTCACCCAGGGCAAGGGCAATTACGTCGACGACGTCAAGCTGCCGGGCATGTTGCATGGCGATTTCGTGCGCTCGCCGCATGCTCACGCGCGCGTCAAGTCGATCAACACCGAGAAGGCGTTGAAGGTCCCCGGCGTATTGGCGGTGTTGACGGCGGAAACGCTCAAGACGGTCAACCTGGCTTGGATGCCGACCCTGGCCGGCGATGTGCAGATGGTGCTGGCCGATGGCAAGGTGCTGTTCCAGAATCAGGAAGTCGCGTTTGTCGTCGCCACCGATCGTTATGCCGCCGATGACGGCATTAATGCCGTCGAAGTCGAGTATGAGGCGTTGCCGCCGCTGATCGATCCGTTCAAGGCGATGGACGCCGATGCGCCGGTGCTGCGCGAAGATATCAAGGATAAGAAGGATGGCGCGCACGGGCCGCGCAAGCATCACAACCACATCTTCGAATGGACGGTCGGCGACAAGGACTTGACCGACGCCGCCTTCAACAAGGCCGACGTGAAGATCAAGGAACTGATCTCCTATCAGCGCGTGCATCCGTCGCCGCTGGAAACCTGCCAGTGCGTCTGCTCGTTCGACAAAATCACGGGCGAACTGACGATCTACGGCACCTTCCAGGCACCGCATGTCATCCGCACCGTGGTGGCGCTGATCGCCAAGCTGCCGGAGCAGAAGATTCACGTCATCTCGCCGGACATCGGCGGCGGCTTCGGCAACAAGGTCGGCGCTTATCCGGGCTACATCTGCGCGGCGGTTGCGACCATCGTCACGGGCAAGCCGGTGAAGTGGGTCGAAGACCGCATGGAGAATCTCACCACGACGTCGTTCGCGCGCGATTATCACATGACGGCGGAGATCGCGGCTACTAAGGACGGCAAGGTCACCGGTCTGCGCGTGCACGTGCTGGCCGATCACGGCGCGTTTGACGCCTGCGCCGACCCGTCGAAATGGCCGGCGGGCTTTTTCAACATCGTTACCGGTTCATATGATTTCCCGGTGTCGCATCTGGCGGTCGATGGCGTCTACACCAACAAGGCCCCGGGTGGCGTCGCCTACCGTTGTTCGTTCCGTGTCACCGAAGCGGCGTATTGCATCGAGCGCGCCATGGATATCCTGGCGCAGAAGCTCGGCATGGACCCGGCGGAGTTGCGGCTGAAGAACTTCATCAGGCCGGAGCAGTTTCCGTATCACTCGGCGCTCGGCTGGGAATACGATTCCGGCGACTATCACACCGCCATGAAGAAGGCGATGGAGACCACGCGCTACAGCGAATTGCGCCAGGAGCAGGCCGCCAAGCGCGCGGCGTTCAAGCGCGGTGAGACACGCGAGATCATGGGCATCGGCGTGTCGTTCTTCACCGAGATTGTCGGTGCGGGTCCGTCGAAGAATTGCGACATCCTCGGCATTGCGATGTTTGACTCCTGCGAAATCCGCATGCACCCGACCGGTGCCGGCGTCGCGCGAATGGGCAGCAAGAGCCAGGGGCAGGGCCACGAGACGACGTGGGCGCAGATCATCGCCACCGAAATCGGCATTCCCGCCGATAACATCAAGGTCGAGGAAGGCAACACCGACACCGCGCCTTACGGGCTCGGTACCTACGGCTCGCGTTCGACACCGGTGGCCGGCGCGGCCATTGCCATGGCCGCGCGCAAGATCAGAGCCAAAGCGCAGATGATCGCGGCCTACAAGCTCGAGGTTCATGAAGACGATCTCGAATGGGATATCGACGGCTTCCGCGTCAAGGGATTGCCGGAGAAGTTCCTCGGCATGAAGGATATCTGCTGGATCGCCTACAACACGCCGCCGCCCGGCATGGAGCCGGGACTCGAGGCGGTGAGCTATTACGATCCGCCGAACATGACGTATCCGTTCGGTGCCTATATTTGCGTGATGGATATCGACGTCGATACCGGTGTCTACAAGGTGCGTCGCTTCTATGCGCTGGATGATTGCGGCACCCGCATCAATCCGATGATCATCGAGGGACAGGTCCATGGCGGTCTGACAGAGGCGTTCGCCATCGCCATGGGGCAAGAGATCCATTACGATAAAGAGGGCAACGTGCTCGGCGGATCGTTCATGGATTTCTTCCTGCCGACAGCTTACGAGACGCCCCATTGGGAAACCGACTTCACGGTGACGCCATCGCCGCATCATCCGATCGGCGCCAAGGGCGTTGGCGAGAGTCCGAATGTCGGCGGCGTACCGGCGTTCTCCAACGCGGTCAACGACGCGTTCTCGTTCCTCGGCGCGACGCACATCCAGATGCCGCACGATCACTGGCGCAACTGGAAGGCGGCACGTGACCTCGGAGTCATCAAGGGCGCCGGAGCTGCCGCATAACCATGAAGAACCGCGCGGAGATCGCCGAACGTCTGGCCGCTGCCGGCTATATCGCCGACAGCGAACTGGCGACGGCGATCGCGTTGATGCAATCGTTGCGACGCCCGCTGTTGCTGGAAGGCGAAGCGGGTGTCGGCAAGACCGAAGTCGCCAAGGCGCTTGCCGCGGTGCACGCGACCGAGTTGATTCGCTTGCAATGCTACGAGGGGCTCGACCAGTCGGCCGCGCTCTACGAATGGAACTATCAGCGTCAATTGCTGGCAATCCAGGCGCATCAGGGCAAAGGTGCGGCCGAGATCGAAGATCAGATATTCTCGGAAAAATATCTGCTGGAGCGGCCGCTCTTGGCGGCGATCCGGCGCAGCAAACCACCAGTGCTGCTGATCGATGAGATCGATCGTGCCGATGACGAGTTCGAGGCCTTCCTGCTCGAACTGCTGTCGGATTTCCAGGTGTCGATTCCCGAACTCGGCACCATCCGGGCAACCTCGATTCCGCATGTCGTGCTGACTTCGAACGGTACCCGCGAGTTGTCCGACGCGCTGCGGCGCCGCTGCCTCTATCACTACGTTGATTATCCGGATGCCGATCGCGAGGCGCGCATCATCATGGCGCGGGTGGCGGGCACCGGCGCATCGCTGGCCTTGCAGATCGCCCGCATGGTCGAGAACATCCGCAAGGAGGATTTGCGTAAAGTCCCGGGCGTCGCCGAGACGCTGGACTGGGCCGCGGCGCTGGTCGGGCTCGATGTGCGTGATCTCCACGACGATCCCGAACTGGTGCACGACACGTTGATGTGTCTGCTCAAGACGCATGAAGACAAGGCGCGCTTCAAGCCGGAGGTCACGGCGAAACTGTTGGGCAAGGTGGCATGAGCGCACACGGCGCATTGCGGGCGGAACGTGGCGGCGGCGACATCGATGCGCGCGTCGCGGCGAGGCTGGTCGCCTTCATCGCGACGCTGCGTGACAACGGTTTTGCAGTCGGGCCGCGCGAAAGCGAAGATGCTGCCACGTTGATTGCGGACGGCTACGCGGCGCGGCCGGATTTGCTGCGCTCGGCGCTCAAGCATCTGGTGTGTGCGCGCAAAGCCGACTGGGACAAGTTCGATGGCATCTTCGATGCGTTCTGGCTCGGCAAGCGGGTGAAGTCGCGGACCTCGATTGCAGGCGCATCGAAACCGGCCAACAATCCGTCGCTCAAAAGCCTGCAGGACAGCAATGTCAGCCGATCGGGTGACGAAGCCGTCTCGGATCAAACCTTGTCAGCCGATGAGTCCGCTGGTCGGCAAGGCAGCGAAGGCCGCATGGAAGGCGCATCGCAGGCGGAGAATATGACCGAGGTTGATTTCCGCAAGTTGAGCGATCCCGAGCAGATCGCGCAGGCCCACGCGGCAGCGTCGCAACTTGCAAAGGTGATGCGGACGCGGTTGACGCGGCGCGATCTGGCGCGGCGGCGCGGCTACCGGCTCGATCTTCGCCGCACCATCCATGCCAATATCAGCCGTGGTGGTGTGCCGATCGACCTGGTGAAACGCCAACGCAAGATCAAACCGCTGCGCCTCGTCGTGTTGCTCGATGCGTCCGGCTCGATGAGCATGTATACTGGTGTTTTCATCCGCTTCATTCATGGCGTACTGGATGAGTTTCGCGAAGCCGAAGCATTTCTGTTTCACACTCAACTGGCCCATGTCTCGGATGCGATGAAGGAACGCGATCCGGCGCGCGCGCTGGACCGGCTGTCGATGATGGCGCAAGGCGCCGGCGGTGGCACCCGCATCGGGCTGTGCTTGCAGACGTTCAATCGCTGGCATGCGGCGCGGGTGATCCATGCGCGCACCTGCGTCATGATCGTGTCGGACGGTTACGAGACCGGCGACGCGAAATTGCTCGGCCGCGAGATGGCGGCGCTGGCGAAGCGCTGCCGCCGCATCGTCTGGCTCAATCCGATGATGGGTTGGGAAGGTTATGCGCCGGAGGCCGCCGGCATCAAGGCGGCGCTGCCGCATGTTGATCTCTATGCGCCCGCCCACACGTTGCAGAGCCTGACCGCGCTCGAACCGTATCTGGCCAGGTTGTAGGAGGCGATCCGATGACCGTGCATGTCGAAGTGATCGATCTCGTCGCGCAGCTGAAAGCAGCCGAGCAGCCGTTCGCGCTGGCTACCGTGGTGCGCACCGTCTCGGTAACCGCAGCCAAGGCGGGCGCCAAGGCGGTGATCCGGCCGGATGGCACCATCGTCGCCGGATGGATCGGGGGCGGTTGCGCGCGCGGCGCCGTGCTCAAGGCGGCGCGCGAGGCATTGGCCGATGGCGCGCCGCGCATGATTTCGGTGCAGCCGGAGAATCTGCTCGCCGAACTCGGCGTCAAACCGGGGGAGAATCGCGACGGCGTGCGTTTCGCCAAGAACATGTGTCCGAGCAAAGGCACCATGGATATTTTTGTCGAGCCGGTGCTGCCGCATCCTGTGTTGCTGATTTTCGGCGCGAGCCCTGTGGCGCTGTCGCTAGCGGCGCAGGCGCGGGTGCTGGGTTATCACGTGACGGTAGCCGTTCCCGCGGCCGACCTGTCCGAGGCGCCCGATGCCGATGTGATTGTCGATGGATTCGAACCCCAGCTGCTCAACGAGGCGCGGCGCTTTGTCGTGGTCTCGACGCAGGGAAAGGGCGATGAAGCGGCGCTGCGTGCCGCCGTCGCCATCAAGGCCGAGTATCACGCTTTCGTCGGCAGCCGCCGCAAGATGAAGGCGTTGCGCGACAAGCTCATCGCCGGTGGCGCGGCTGTGGAGGATATCGATCGCGTCAAGGCGCCGGCGGGCCTCGACCTCAGCGCCATCACGCCGGAGGAGATCGCCATGTCGATCCTCGCCGAAATCACCATCGAGCGGCGGCGTGGCCAACGCATCGCCCCTATCACCGCCAGCTAAGGAATTGCACCGTGCAGATGAATGACAGCCAGCGTATTGCCGCTTCCAAGCAGAAAGTCTGGGCGGCGCTCAACAATCCCGACGTGCTGCGGAGCTGTATCCCCGGTTGCCAGTCGCTGGAGATGACGTCGCCGACCGAGATGACCGCGACGGTGGTGTTCAAGGTCGGCCCGGTCAAGGCAACGTTCGGCGGCAAGGTGACGTTGTCCGATCTCGATCCGCCGAACAGCTATCGCATTTCCGGCGAAGGCTCTGGCGGCGTTGCCGGGTTCGCCAAAGGTGGCGCGACGGTGCGGCTGGAATCCGAAGGCGAGGACGTCACCATCCTGCACTATGATGTCGATGCGCAGATCGGCGGCAAGCTGGCGCAGCTCGGCGGACGCCTGATCGATTCCACGGCAAAGAAACTTGCCGGCGAGTTCTTCAAGTCGTTCGGTGACGCGGTCGGCGGTGGCGAGGCGAGCGGGGAGGCTGCGGAGGCGGGCAAGAAAAGCTGGCTCGGCCGCTTGACCGGGTCGGCCGGCGCGGCGGTCCTGGTGCTCGCGTTGGGAGCCAATTGGTGCTGCCTGACCGGAGAGCACCAGCATCTCGATGCCTCGCTCGACGCCCCGATCTGTTCGCATCGCAGTTAGCGCGTGCACAGCTTTTCGCTACGCCCGCGCGCCTGCCTTTTTTATCCAAGATACTGATATAAATAATTATTTCGAATGCCCCGAGGGCTCGAAAATCGCCGCGGTTGAAGCCGGATTGGTTTGGCGCGGTCTGGTCCCGGCTTTGTGAGAAGGCGTCATTGAACGTTCGCCGATGCGGCTCAGACGCAAAACCGAGGGTGAAGACCGCCAGCTTCCGCACGACGAAACCTCCCGCATCGCAACATGGTCTCCGGCATTAGCCATGTGTTGGTTTCGGGAACCGGGCGCCTTGGCGTCGCGGTACATCGATGCTAAACATATTTAATATCTAGTTAATTTAGTTTGAAATTATATCCCGTATTCGCGAGTAGCTCGATGCGTACCTCTGCGAACCTTACTGATTTGTCGTTCGATCAGATCGTTGTTCCGCGTACGAACATTGATGCTCACAGCCATGACAGCAACGATCTACAGGCAACCGGCGGCCGCATTACGGTTCCCGATGCGCATCTGTTGTTTGCAGGACATTTCGAACGTTCCGGCGACAACCTGATCCTGACCGGCGACGGCCAAAAGTTTGTCGTCAGCAATTATTTCAAGAACGCCAATCACTCCGATCTGTTCTCGCCGGATGGCGCGAGTCTGTCCGGCAAGGTCGTCGATGCGCTGACCGGTCACAATGCTTATGCGCAAGCCAGTCCCGCGCCCGGCAATGCCAATCCGATAGGCCATGTCGCCAAACTGACCGGAAGCGCCAGCGTGATACGCAATGGCGTGTCGGTCGAACTCAACATCGGCGACAACGTCTTCAAGAGCGACGTTCTGCAATCCGGTCCCGATTCCGCGCTGGGCATTTCGTTTGCCGATGGCACGGCGTTCAGCCTGTCGTCGAACGCGCGCATGGTGCTGAACGAAATGGTCTACGACCCAGGCGGGTCGTCGAATTCGACGTTCCTCAGCCTGGTGCAGGGCACCATCACTTTCGTCGCCGGACAGATCGCCAAGAGCGGCAATATGCGCGTCGATACGCCGGTCGCGACGATGGGCATCCGCGGCACCGCGGTTCTGGTTGAGATTGCTGCGGACAACGGCCCGACCAAATTCTCGGTGTTGACCGAACCGGGCAACGTCACCGGGTCGTTCGTGCTCTACGACAAGCTCTCTGGTGCGCCGCTGGGCAGCGTATCGCAAGCCGGGCAGGTGACCCTTGTAACTCCGGGCGGCACGGGTCAGCCGACGCTGTCGCAGCAACTCAAGACCACGCAGGATCTGCAATCCGAGCGCGACATCGTCCGGCAGGTGTTTTCGATCGCGTTTCCGACGTTCAATTTCGACGACACCGGCCACAGGAAGTTCGGCTCGGTCGGCTCCGGCACCACGCCGTTTCCCGACAGCGGCTTCTATCCATTTCCCCCCGGCACGCTGCCCGGCATCCTCACCGCGTTGGGTATCACCACAACCGCGGAGGCGATGAAGTTCGCCGATCTGATTCCGATCTTCCCCAGCACGACCGTCAACACACCACCGCAGATCACCGTCACAAGCGCGTCGACGTTTCAGTCCGGCGGTGTCGGCAATGTCGAGGACACGCAGTCCTCAACGCCCGGCAACAAGACGTTCAGCACTGCCGATCATGTCACCATCAACGATCCGAATGTCGGTGTGCCGCCGTTCTTCGATGTCGCGATACCTTACGTGCCGGGCACCGGGAAGGTCGTCAGCGCCATCGGACCGGCTTCGATCCCCGCGAGTTTCAATCTGCTCAATCTGGTGTCGATCGATCCCGCGACCGGCATCGTGACTTACGATCCCAGCACGTTCCGCTTCCTTGGCGCGAATGAGAAGGCGGTCTTCATCATTGCATTTGACGCCAAATCCGGACCAGACACGGTACACGAGACGTTGCAGTTCACCGTCAAGGGACTGGACGACGCACCCGAATTCGCGTTCTCGAATGTCTCGGTTTCGCTGAGCGAGCTTGCCGGACATACCGGCTCATCCAATCCGAACACTCAGACCATCCTGATTCCATTTCAGGATGTCGATTTCAGCGACAGTGCGAGCGGTTATGCCGTCAGTATCGTGCATGCGAGCGCGACCGGGGTCACTTCCGGCCTGCCGCACGATGCCGCCGCGCTGGACGCGGCGTTGCGGTCGTTTCTCTCGGTGCAAAGCATCAGCAAGGATGTCGGTTCCAGCAACGGCGTGATCACCGAGCATTTCTCGGCGCCCGACAAGACGTTCGATTATCTTGCCGCCGGCGAAACCGTGGATCTTGTCTATACCCTGAACGTCACCGATGCGTTCGGAGCTACCGGCACCGAAACGGTGACGGTGAAAGTGACCGGGACCAACGACGCGCCGGTACTGACGGCCGACGTCGGCGTGCATACGATCGTCAAGCAGGCTGACGCGGGAACGTCTCACGCCGTGCAGGACGTGGCCTGCGGCTCGCTGCAATTCACCGATGTCGATCTCACCGACACCCATCAGGCTTCGGTCTGTCTGATCGCCGATAAGGTGGTGTGCCCTGACGGCGTCGTTCCGGCGGCAACCCTATTGGCGCTGCAAACCGCGATGACGGCGCATATTGCCGCTGGCATAGCGAATGGCGTTGACGATCCCGACAGCACCGGGAGCGGTTCGGGCACCCTGAAGTGGGATTTTGCCATCCCCGATCACCTGCTGGATTTCCTGCGCGACGGCCAGACGCTGACGCTGACCTATGACATCACCGTCACCGATTATCACGATGGCGTGCCGACAGGGACGTCGTCGAAGCAGCCGGTGACGCTGGTGGTCACCGGTACTGACGATGCGCCACAGATTCTCTCTGCGACGAATCCGTCTGCGCAAACCGTGGAAACGTATCATCATGAAACGGTGATTGCGCCGCTGACCGGGACGGTGACGGCGAGCGATGCCGATATCGGCGACACGTTGACCGCATCGGTCACTGGCGATGCCTCCGTGACTTTCAACGGCTCGACGACGTTGCCGTGCGACGCCGATGTGGCGTCGCTGGTTGCGGCCAGCGCGGTGACGTTCGATAGCGCTACCACTAATGGCGGCGCATCGACACTGCACTGGGTCTACGATCCGGGAACCGTAAATCTCGACTTTCTCAAGTGCGGCGATACCTTGACCATCGACTACACGGCGCAGGTCAATGATGGCCACGGCAATACTGGCAGTCAGGAGCTGACGATCACCCTCGTCGGTGGTCATGGCACCAGCGTCGTTGCGCAAGGTCCCGACACTTTCATCTTCCCGCAGCAGACCGGATCGCAGTCCGACACCGGTTTCCATGCCGGCAATGCGCCGCATTATGACGTGGCGTCACTGTTTCCACCCTCGGGTCCCGACCTGGTTCACAATTGGCCTGCCGACGACCATTCGGCCAATCATCAGCAGGCCCATGATCCCGTCGCGCAATTCAACGCCAACGATCCGATGCATCACGACGCGTCGCACGCGAAGAACGTCGCGCATCTGGCCGCCAACGACTACATCATTCATCCGGGTTTCGGATGAATGGCTGCGGGCCTCAACGCATAGGCACTGACCGCGCCGCCGGCGCTTGGCAGGGTCGCGGGCGGATTGCTGGCAAGGACCGCGGAATTGTTCACCGCCGGGACGAAATATTGACTCGACCATGTCGCGCATGAACTCGCAGATTTCCGACGTTCAGCTGCGCTCAGAGCTCGGCGCGGCGGTGCGCTCGTGTTTTGCCGCGTTCGTTGGCGTCGGCCTGATGAGCCTCGTCATCAACGTGCTCTATCTGACCGGCTCGTTCTTCATGCTGGAGATTTACGACCGGGTGTTGCCGAGCCGCAGCGTGCCGACGCTGGTTGGCCTCGCGATACTGGCCGGCGGCCTCTACGTCGCACAGGGCATTCTCGATCTGATTCGCGGCCGCATCCTGGTCCGCATCGGTTCGACGCTCGACGAAACGTTAAGCAGCCGCGTCTACCAGATCATGGTGCGCTATCCGCTGGCGCTGGGCGACCGTCGCGAGGGATTGCAGCCCCTGCGCGACCTCGACAACGTTCGTGCGTTCTTGTCCGGTTCGGGGCCCGGTGCGTTCTTCGATCTGCCCTGGCTGCCGCTGTATCTGGCGATCTGTTTTGCATTCCATCCGTTGATCGGCCTTACCGCACTCGCGGGCGCCGTCATTCTGGTGATCATTACCATCCTGACCGAAGTGCTGACGCGCACGCGTTCGCAGGCCACGACGGCCGTCGCCAGTCGCCGCATTGAGATCGCCGCATCCAGTCACCGCAACGCCGAGGTGCTCACGGCGATGGGGATGACGGAGAACATGACCAGCCTGTGGAACGAGGCGGATCGCGCTTATCTCCGCAGCAATCAGCAAGTCAGCGATGTCACCGGCGGGCTTGGCGCGATGGCCAAGGTCATGCGCATGACGGTGCAGTCGGCTGTGCTCGGCGTCGGCGCTTATCTGGTGATCTATCAGCAGGCCACTGCCGGCATCATCATCGCGGGATCGATCCTCAGTGCGCGGGCGCTGGCGCCGGTCGATCTGGCGATCGCGCACTGGCGTAGCTTCGTTGCGGCGCGCGAAAGCTGGCGGCGGCTCAACACGGTGCTGAAGCTGATGCCGCCGCAAAACATTCCGACGGCGCTCGAGCCGCCGTCCAAGGGTTTGACGGTGGAAGGCGTCAGCATCTCCCCGCCCGGCGAGCAGCGTATCGTGGTGCAGGACGTGACGTTCGCGCTTGAGGCCGGGCAGGGGCTCGGCATCATCGGGCCGAGCGGATCCGGCAAATCGTCGCTGGTGCGTGCGATTGTCGGTGTTTGGCAGCCGCTGCGCGGCACCGTCCGGCTCGATGGCGCCGCGCTCGATCAATGGGCCCCCAATGTGCTCGGACAACAGGTCGGCTATCTGCCGCAGGACGTCGAACTGTTCGCCGGGACGGTGGCGCAGAACATCGCGCGATTCAACGCCGATGCGACGTCTGAATCCGTCATCGCGGCGGCGACCGAAGCCGGCGTGCACGACCTGATTATCCGCCTTCGGGATGGCTATGACACGCAGATCGGGCCTTATGGCAGCACGCTGTCGGCCGGGCAGGCGCAACGCGTGGCGCTGGCGCGGGCGCTTTACGGAAATCCGTTCCTGCTCGTGCTCGACGAACCGAATTCCAACCTGGATAACGAAGGCGACGAAGCGCTGGTGCGCGCGATTGCATCGGTTCGCGCGCGCGGCGGCATCGTGATCGTCGTCGCGCATCGCCCGATTGGCATCGTCGGCGTCGATACGCTGCTGGTGCTTACCGATGGCCGCAAGCAGGCGTTCGGACCGAAAGAGATGATTCTCGGCCAGCCGCCTCGCCGCATCGCATCCGGCAGAAAATTGCCGCGTCGAAAGCAGAGCCATGACGTCCGCCCGTCCTGACAGCCCGCGCCGCTCGATCCGCCGCCACTTGTTGGTGAGCCTCGTCGTCATTGTTGTGCTTGTCGGCGGTCTCGGCGGCTGGGCCTCGACCGCGCAAATTTCCGGTGCGTTGATCGCGCCAGGTTCGATCGTCGTCGATACCAACGTCAAAAAGGTGCAGCACCCGACCGGCGGCGTGGTTGCCGAATTGCGGGCCCGCGATGGCGATGTCGTTCATAGCGGCGACGTGCTGGTGCGGCTTGACGATACCGTTGCGAAGGCCAGTCTCTCGATCGTGACCAAGGCGCTGAATGGACTATGGGCGCAACGTGCCCGGCTCGATGCCGAGCGCGACGGTGCCACGTCGGTCAGTTTTCCGCAGGCTCTGCTCGATCAGGCCGACGATCCCGACGTAAAGGCGATCATGACCAGCGAGGTGCGGCTGTTCGAGGTCAGGCTCGCGGAGCGCGTCGGGCAACGGGCACAGTTGCGCGAACGTATCGCGCAGCTTCAGCAGGAAATCGGCGGACTGGCGGCGCAGGAAAGTGCCAAATCGCGCGAGATTTTGCTGATCCAGAAAGAGCTCGAGGGTGTCCGCAGCCTGTTTGCGCGAAACCTGATCCAGATCTCGCGGTTGACAGCGCTGGAGCGCGACGCCGCGCGGCTGGAAGGCGATCGCGGCCAGTTCATCGCGGCGACGGCGCAAGCCAGAGGCAAGATCACCGAGACGGAATTGCAGATCATTCAGATCGACAAGGATCTGAGCACCGGCACCTCGAAGGAGTTGCGCGAAGTCGATCAGAAGATCGGCGAGTTCGTCGAGCGGAAGGCGACTGCCGAGGATCTGCTCCGGCGCATCGAGATTCGCGCCCCGCAGGACGGCATCGTGCTGCAGTCCAACGCGCATACCGTGGGCGGTGTGATCGCTGCGGGCGATACGATCATGATGATTGTGCCGCAGAGCGATACGCTCTCCGTCGAAATCAAGGTCAATCCGCAGGACATCGATCAGGTCGAGGTGGGCCAGCAGGTGTTGCTGCGGCTGTCGGCCCTCAATCAGCGCACCACGCCGGAGTTGAACGGCAGCATCAGCCGGATTTCGCCTGACACCACCACCGATCAGCGGTCGGGCCAGAGTTACTATACGATCCGCGTGCAGATTCCGCCGGAAGAGGTGGCGCGGCTTGGCAAGGTGCGGCTGATACCGGGCATGCCGGTCGAGGCCTTCGTGCAAACCGGGGGCCGCACGTTGCTGGCGTATATCGTCAAGCCGTTGCAGGACCAGGTCATGCGTTCGTTTCGTGAAAAATAGCGGTCTGGACCGACCCGGAAAGCCTTTCCTGCCAGGATGAGACAGCTTCGCAAATTGCTTCGGAGATTCGGTCAGGGCCGCGCGATCGCGGTCGTCGTTTTGCTGGCGCTGGTGGCCTTGCGCATTGCCGATCCGCCGCCGATTGAGGAATTGCGCGTCCGGACGTTCGACACTTTCCAGTTGCTGCAGCCGCGCGAAACCACGAAGCGCCCTGTCGTCATCGTCGATATCGACGAAAAGAGTCTCAAGGAGATCGGGCAATGGCCGTGGCCGCGCACGCGAATTGCCGATCTCGTCAATCAGCTGGCGCGGCTCAGTGCCGGAGTTGTCGCCTTCGACATCATCTTCTCCGAACGCGATCATCTGTCGCCGAGCGCCGCGGCCCAATCGTTCCGTGATCTCGATGACGCCACGCGCGCGCGGCTGCACGAATTGCCCGACAACGATCGGGTGATGGCTGATGCGATGCGTCATGTTCGCACCGTGCTGGGCGAGTCGGGGTTGTCCGCTTTCGTTGCGCCGCTCGACAAGTCACGGCCGACGCTCGGAATCGCTACGATCGGTGGCGATCCAAAGCCGTTCTTGCTCAACTATCCGGGACTGCTGCGCAATATTCCGACGCTGGACGATGCCGCCGCCGGCCGCGGGCTGCTGAGCATCCGTACCGAGCGCGATGGCATCGTGCGACGAGTACCGATGATCATGCAGGCGCAGGGCCTGCTGTTGCCATCGCTGACGTTCGAAATTCTCCGCGTTGTTGCCCAGTCGGACACCATCGTCATCAAGGCCGATCATGCCGGTGTGAAAAGTATTGCCGTGCCCGGATTGGAAATTCCCACCGACCGCAACGGCCAGCTCTGGGTTCACTTCTCCCATCACAATGCGGCACGCTTCGTTTCGGCGGTCGATGTGCTGCAGGGGCGCATCCCGCCTGAGACAGTCGCAGGCAAACTCGTCCTGATCGGAACGTCGGCGGTCGGTCTGCTCGATACCAAGACCACGCCGACCGACCCGGTGATGCCGGGCGTCGAGGTCCATGCGCAAATTCTCGAAGGCGTGCTGACCGGTTCGGTGTTGTCGAATCCGAACTACGCGATCGTTGTCGAATTGCTTGCCGCGGGCCTGATCGCCAGCACCATCATCTGGCTGGTGCCGATTCTGGGGCCGCTGATCATCCTGATCGTCGGCGCGTTGACCGCGCTGCTGCTGACAGGCATGTCGTGGTATCTGTTCAGCCAGCATCACCTGCTGCTCGACGCGACGTTTCCGCTGGTCGCCAGTTTCGCGGTCTACATCGTGCTGGTCTTCACCAATTACGTTAGCGAGGAAGCGCAGCGGCGGCGTATCCGGTCGGCATTCGGCCAGTACCTGTCGCCGGCGCTGGTCGAACAATTGGCGCACTCGCCGGAACGGCTGGTGCTCGGCGGCGAGCAACGCATCCTGACCGTGATGTTCCTCGATGTGCGTGGCTTCACCACCATTTCCGAACTCTACAAGGACGATCCGCAGGGCCTCATCTCGCTGATGAACCGGCTGCTCACGCCGCTGACCAATGCCATCATCAATCGCAAGGGCACCATCGACAAGTACATGGGCGATGCGATCATGGCGTTCTGGAATGCGCCGCTCGACGACCCCGACCACGATGCCAACGCCTGCAATGCGGCACTCGATATCCTCGATTGCATCGAGACACTCAATCGTGAGCGCGAACAGGAAGCGCAGGACAGCGGCACGCTCTTCATCCCGATCAATGTCGGCATCGGTCTGAATACCGGCTCCTGCGTTGTCGGCAACATCGGGTCGGATCTGCGGTTCGACTATTCGGCTCTCGGCGACAGCGTCAATCTGGCGTCGCGGCTCGAAGGGCAATCGAAGTCGTATGGTTTGCCGATCATCCTCGGCTCAACGACAGCACGGGCCGTTGCCGACCGTTTTGCCACGCTCGAGCTCGATTACGTCAAGGTGAAAGGCAAGAAGGAGCCGGAGTTGGTCTATGCGATCGCCGGCCGCAAGGATTTTGCCGATAGCAATCAGTTCCAGTTCCTCCACGATCTGAATGGCGAGATGCTCGAAGGCTACCGCAATCGCGACTGGAAGGCGGCGCTGTCCGCAATCGCCAGGTCGCGTGTGGCGGATCACGCCGGGCAATTCGAACGCTACTACAGCATGTACGAGGCGCGTATCGCGTCATTCGAGGCCGACCCGCCGCCGGACGACTGGCAGGGTGTCTACACGTTGCTGACGAAGTAGCGGGCAACGGCTTCGTTCGCTGCGCGGAGAAATTGCCTGTCCATTCACTTGAGCCGGCGAAACTTCATCGCGTTCTCGATGTGAACATGCATGGCCGCCGCGGCAGCCTTTGCGTCGCGCGCTTCGAGCGCCTTGAGAACGTCAAGAATTTCGATCAGGGCGGCCTGGAATCGCGTTGAAGACTCTCCACCGGCGCGCCGGATCCAGCGCACCTTATCGATCAGGTTGATGAGAATGCGCGAGATCAGGGCGTTGCCGGCGGCCTGATAGATCGTCAGATGAAACATCAGATCGAGATCTAAATAGTCTTCGAGACGATCGCTGGTGACGCGGTCGCCGAACGCCGCGAATGCGGCGCGTAATCGCTGCAACTCGGCGTCGGTGATCCGTTCCGCAGCGAGACCGGCAAGATGCGACTCGAGCACCAGCCTCGTCTCGAGGATCTCGGCGATTTCCGTTGCGTTGAGGCCTTTGACGAAACTGCCTGACTGTGGCGACACCTCGATCCAGCCTTCGCCTTGCAAGCGAGAGAAGGCCGTGCGCACAGGTGAACGTCCGACCCCTAATTCGATAGCGATGCGCGCTTCGGAGAGTTTGTCACCGGGAGCGTATTGCAATTCGGTGATGCGCCGCTTGATCTCGCGATAGACGACGTCGGCGCGGGTCAATTCCTGAATGCCGATCATGGCAGGCATCGCAATCTCAATCGCAATCTTGAGGCATCGTGCGGCACGTCGTCATGTCACTCGACGATACGTCCAGCCATTGGGTCGCACGTGACTCATCGAATCATGCAGTACTGTTGGTTCATAGCGTAGCGCGCGGGACAATGTTGCATTGCGGTCGCGACCATCAAGGGTCGGGATATCCCCAGCTGACCTGTCGAGGAAGCCTCGGAGTCCAAAGGTCAAACCATCGATGATTGGCGATTGAGGACGGTCGGTTTCGTGCGGGAATGCGTCGCCTTGCCATATCGGACTTCGTCTGGTAACTACTAGACTAGTAAGCTAGTCAACTACTTTACCAAAATAGCCATAATCAAGCTGGGAGGACGTTATGTTTCGCGGCGGGAGGACGTTGTTTGCGGCCAAGGCCTTGGTGCAGGGCGCTTGTGTTGCTTTGGTTGCATTGGCCGGCACGGTGCCGGCGTCGGCTCAGACCAAGATCCGCTACTTGTTGACATCGCCTTCGCCGAACGTCGCCGAGGCGGCGCATTCGTCGGTCCCGGCTGCGCTCGGCTACTGGAAAAACGCCGGCCTCGACGTCGAAGTGAAACCGTTCAGCGGTTCGACGGGTGCGACTCAGGTGGTGGTGTCCGGCAGTGCCGAATTCACCATGGGCTCACCAGAAGGTCTGCTGGTTGGCATCCAGGAAGGTGCCAAGATCAAGGCCGTCTACAATCACACCCGCGAAGCGATCTATACGATCGCGGTCGTCAAGGACAGTTCGATCAAGCAGCTTGCCGACTTTAAGGGCAAGACCATCGGCGTGCTCAGCCTTTCGAGCGGCGCCACGGCGGTCGCCAAGGCGATGCTGCGCGGCATCGGCCTCGATCCCGAGAAGGACGTGAAGTGGCTGCCCGTCGGTCTCGGGCCGCAGACCGCGAACGCGCTCAAATCCAATCAAGTCGATGCCATCGCGATGTGGGACTGGGCCTATGCCACGCTGGAAAATCTCGGCTTCCAGTTCCGGCATTTCACCACGCCGCAAACGGCGAGCCTGCTGAGCCTGATGCTCATCACCAACGATAATTTCCTGAATGCCAATCGCAAGGCGGCGGTCGATTTCGCCCAAGGCATCGCCAAAGGCGCGTTGTTCGCACTCACCAATCCCGAAGCGGCGGTCCGCATTCACTGGGCAACTTACCCGGCGTCCAAGCCGACCAACATTCCGGAAGATCAGGCCCTGAAGGAAGCCGTGCACGTGCTGCAGGCGCGCCTCGACAAGTATCGCATCGAAAAGCGCAAGGACCCGCGGTTCGGTGCCTTCCTGCCCGACGAGTGGAAGAGCACTCAAAGCTTCTTCTTCGATGTCGGCATGCTCAAGGCCAAACCGGACGTCAGCGTCTACTACACCAACGACCTGATCGACGACATCAACAAGTTCGACAAGGCGGCGATCGTCAAGCAGGCCGAGACCTACAAATGACGGCGGGTGGCAAGCCTCTGATCGATATCCGGGGTGTCCGGAAACAGTTTCGCACGCGTTCCGGGACGTTGCTGGATGCTCTCGCCGATACGTCGCTTGCGGTCGAGGCCAACCAGTTCATCTGCATCGTCGGCCCGTCGGGCTGCGGCAAGAGTACGCTGCTGCGGATGATCGCCGGGCTGGAAACCATCACCTCCGGCGTCATCACCATCGATGGCGCTGCGGTGACGGGGGCGCGGCGCGACATCGGGCTGGTGTTTCAAAGCCCGGTGATGTTGCCGTGGCGAACCATCGTGAAGAACGTACTGGTACCGGCCGAAGTGCTCAAGATGAGCACGGCGAACGCCCGCCAGCGTGCCCATGAGCTGCTCAAGCTCGTGGGACTCGACGGCTTCGCGGATCGCTATCCCGATGAACTGTCCGGCGGCATGCGGCAGCGCGCGGCAATTGCCCGGGCGCTGATGCATGACCCCAACATCCTGCTGATGGACGAGCCGTTCGGCGCACTCGATGCGCTGACGCGCGAGGCCATGAATCTCGAACTGCTGCGGATCTGGCAGGCAAGCCGCAAGACCGTGGTGCTGGTGACGCATTCCATCGAGGAAGCGCTGCTGTTGTCCGACAAGGTTGCGGTGTTCGCGCCGCGGCCGGGTTTCATCCGTGAGGTGATCGACGTGCCGATTGCGCGGCCACGCTCGGCTGCCACGCGCACCGATCCCGTGTTCATTCAACTGGCGGATCGGTTGCGCAGTTTCTTCGAAGCGAAGCCCGAGGGAGAGGCTGCGGCATGAATAACAAGCTCTTAGCGCTCGCTGCGCGCTACGCGCCTCCGTTGCTCGGCGGCGTGATCCTGCTCGGGGTGTGGGAACTGCTACCGCGGGTTCTCAACATCCCGTCGCTGCTGCTGCCGCCACCTTCATCCGTGGCGAAGTCGTTGTGGTTGCTCTACGATCGCGGGCTGCTGGTCAATAATTTCACCGTGACGCTGATCGAAGCGCTAGCCGGCTTTGTCATCGGCTCGATCCTCGGCGTGTTCTTCGCCTTCCTGGTGACGCGTTCGATCCTGCTCGAACGGATGTTGTTGCCGTATCTGATCGGTCTGCAGGCGCTGCCGAAAGTCGCGTTGGCTCCGCTGATCGTGGTTTGGATCGGCATCGGTGTCGAATCCAAGATTGCGATCGCTGCGGTGATCTCGTTCTTTCCGGTCCTGATCAATGCCATCGTCGGCTTCTCGACGGTGGAGGCCGAGAAGATCGATCTGATGCGCTCGCTGGTCGCCTCCGGCTGGCAGCAGTTCAGCATCGTGATCTTTCCCAATTCGCTGCCCTTCATCTTCGCCGGTCTCAATGTCGGCATCGTACTGAGCATCACCGGTGCCTTGGTCGGCGAGTTCATCGGCGCCGATCGTGGCCTCGGCAACCTGCTGCTGCAGCTCAACTACAACATGGACATTTCGGGCATGTTCGCGGTGCTCGTGGTGCTCGCGCTGCTCGGCATCATCCTCTACGCGATCGTTCGTTTCCTCCACATCCGTCTCGTGTTCTGGGCCAAGCCGGACAATCTCCGTTCCGGCAACAATTAATCAGGCAAACCTTAGGAGCTGACTGTGACCGACTCCCTCGTCCTTCTTGAAAAGCGTGGCGCGATTGCGGTCGTGACGCTGAATAATCCGCCCGTCAATGCCGCATCGACGAAGGTCATGAACGCGCTCCACGCGCGCCTCGACGAGATCGAACAGGATCGGGACATCCGTTGCGTCGTATTCACCGGCGCCGGTGAGAAGGCCTTCTGCGCCGGCGGCGACCTCCGCGAGGAAAAGGATTTCGGCAGTCCGGAAGCGTCCGAGGCGTTCCGTGCGCTGGGCCGCAAGACGCTGGATCGACTCGAGTCGTTTCCGGTGCCGATCGTTGCGGCGATCTTCGGCTATTGCATCGGTGGCGGCACCGCGTTGGGCTGGGCCTGCGATATTCGGATCGCCGCGGACAATACGTTGTTCCGCGCTGCCGATGCCTATCTCGGCCTGGTGCCGAGCTGGGGCATGGGCCTGACGCGATTGCCGCGTTACGTCGGCCGCAACCGCGCGCTCGACATCCTGTTGCTGGGCGGCGATTTCGGTGCCGAAGAGGCGCGTGAATTCGGCCTCGTCACCAAGGTCGTCAAGCGGGCCGACCTGATGCAGGAAGCGATGGCTGCCGCCGAGCGGATCGCCAGTGCGTCGCCGATGGCCATCCGCGCCACGCGCGATGCCATCCACTACAATTCGCGCGAAACCTGGAAGGATATGGTCGGCTACGAACTCGAGATCTGCAAGCGTGTGTTCGCTCACCCAGACGCTCATGAGGGACCGAAAGCGTTCTCCGAAAAGCGCAAGCCGCAGTTCGGAGCGCGTTGATGCCGGTCCAAAGCCTGCTCAATCCACGTTCGGTCGCGATCGTCGGGGCGTCCGAGAAAGTCGGCCCGGGCTCCAATGCGCTCCGGGCCCTGGAGTTCGTCGGCTATGAAGGCGAGATTTTCCTCGTCAATCCGCGAACGCCGGAGTTGTTCGGACGCAAGACTTTCGCCTCGCTCGACGACATTCCGCATCGGATCGATGCAGTCTTCGTCGCAGTGCAGGCCGAGGCGGTGCTGGACGTGGCACAGCAGGCAGCCCGCAAGGGCGCGGGCGCACTCGCCATTCTGTCGAGTGGATTCGGCGAGACCGAGGACGGCAAGGAAGCGCAGCGTGAACTGGCGCGGATTTGCGAAGCTAACGATATCGCGGTGTGCGGGCCGAATTGTCTCGGCCTGCTGAACTTCGTCGGCAAGTCGGCGCTGTTCGGCACCTCGCTGCCGGACAAGGTAGCGCGCGGCGGCGTCGCGGCGATCGTGCAGAGTGGATCGATTGGCATCGCGCTGCTCAACTCGGCACGCGGGCTGGGGCTGAGCTATCTCATCACCACCGGCAACGAGGCGGTGACGTCGGCCTCCGACTACATCGAGGCGGTGATCGACGACGCCAACGTTACGACGATCTTGGTGTTTGCCGAACAGATCAAGAAGCCGGCCGCTTTCATGCGCGCGCTGCGACGCGCCCGCGAAGCAGGCAAGCCGGTTGTCGTGCTGAAGAGCGGGCGTTCGCAATCCGGCAAGGCGGCAGTGATGGCGCACACCGGAGCCGTCGCCGGCAGCGACGAGGCTTGCGATGCCGCGTTGCTGGCGGCCAATGCGATGCAGGTACATTCGCTCGACGATCTGATCGAAACCGCGCTGCTGGCATCGAAGATCAAGACGCCGCCGAGCGGCCGTGCGCTGGGCGGGCTGTCGCTGTCCGGTGGCGAGATCGCGCTGGTGCTCGACGCCGCCGAAGAATTGGGCATCGATTTCGCGCCGCTCGATACCGCGTTGCCCACCGTCAAGAAGTTGTTGCCGCCGTTCGCGCATCTTGCCAATCCGCTCGATCTGACCTGGGCCGGCCTTTACGACCCCGCGGTGGCGCAAGGTTGTGCAGAGGCCATCGCCTCACAACACAATGTCGGCATGCTGGTGTTGCTGCAGGATGCGCCGAGCGGACTGGGATTGCAGCAGGCGACGCGCTATTCGAAGTTGCTGGAGAGCGTCGGCAACGGCGCTGCTGCCGCCAATGTCCCGCTGGTCGCGCTGTCGAACCTGTCGGATCAGCCGCACACGGCGCTGCAGGCGATGGCCGACAGTCTCGATATTCCCTATTTGCGTGGCACGCGCACCGCGCTGGCGGCGATAGCGCGCTATCTGGCCTGGGCTGCGGCAACTCCGCCGGCGCCACCGCAAGATCGTGCGGCGGCACGCGATGCGGCCAGGACCGAACTCACCCGTATTCCGTCGCATCGGCTTCCCGCCGAGCACGAGGCGCGCGAAGCGTTGCGCAGCTATGGCGTGCAGGGACCGGCGGAGCAATTCGTCGCGTCAGTGGACGAGGCCGTCGCGGCGGCGCAGGCGATCGGCTTTCCCGTCGTGTTGAAGGGGCTGGTCGAGAACATGCTGCACAAGTCCGACGCCGGGCTGGTCAAGGTCGGTCTGTCGTCGGAAGTGCAGGTGCGCGAGGCCGCCGAGAAGATGCTGGCTGCGGTGGCGAATCTGCCGGGCGCGAAATTTCTCGGCTTCCTGGTTCAACGCAAAGTGGCATCGGTGCGTGAAATCTTCGTCGGCGCGCGGGTCGACCGCGATTTCGGGCCGATCGTCGTGGTCGGTGCGGGAGGCGTCGAGGTCGAGCTTTACAAGGACGTCGCGATCCGGCTGGCCCCGGTCGATGAGGCCTCCGCGCGGCAGGCCCTGGCGGCGACGCAAGTCTCAAGATTGCTGCAGGGTTTTCGCGGTGCGCCAGTTGCCGATATCGGCGCGGTGGCTCGCACGGTGAGCGCCGTCTCGCAGTTCATCGTCGATTTCGCCGATCAACTGTCCGAGGTGGAAATCAATCCGCTCGCGGTTATGGCCGAAGGTCAGGGATGTGTTGCGCTCGATTGTGTGGTGGTACCGCGCCATCCGCACCCATGACCGGGTGCGGACAGGCTTAAGCTGGATAACAATCAAGAATGCTCGATTCCACCTCCCCCAATGAATTCGGTCGTGCCGGCTTCGTTTATCGCGAGATCAAGCGACGTATCACCGAACTGCACTACCAGCCTGGGGATCGCCTGTCGGAAGTCAGGATCGCCAATGAGCTCAACGTCGGACGCTCGCCGGTGCGCACCGCCTTCGCCCATTTGCAGAACGAGGGCTGGATCGAGATATCGCCGCAAAGCGGCACCTTCGTCCGTGGCCTGACCGATCAGGAAATCACCGAGATTCTCGAAACGCGGTTGGTGCTCGAAACCTATCTCGCCGGCCGCGCCGCGACGCGGATCAGCGACGCCGAGCTGGACCGGCTGCGCAGGGCTTTTGTCGCTTACGGCGACCGGGTGTCAGACGAGCGGCTGGAGGATTATCTCGACCTCGATCTGCAGTTTCACATCGCGGTCTATGAGGCCGGCGGTAATTCGCTGATCCGGGGAATCCTGACCAACCTGATCGACAAGCTGCTCTGGATACGCCGGCGCGGAACAGAATCGCCGAATCGAATCCAGAGTGCGCTGCAGGAGATCCAGGCGGTATTTGCGGCGCTGGAACGGCGCGATGCCGATCAGGCGGCCGCCGCCATGCAGGCGCACATTCAATCGTCGCTCGACTTCCGGCAGCTTTATCAATCGACCGACAAGCCGCGGGCCGGTGTGGCCGGAGCCGACACCCAGCCAAGCAGCAAGCTCGCGGGCGAGGTCAAGATCATCGGGCGCTGAAGACACGCGATTTCGTTCGCGCGGGAGCATCGCAGCTGGCTGCTGCGTGCTCATGGAGCCGTGGACCGGTTCTCGTCCTTTCCTTGCCTTGCGGGGAGCGGATTCGGCCAATGAGATTGCTGGCGCACCCGACACGATTCGAACGTGTGACCTTTGCCTTCGGAGCAATTTAGCCTGCCTATCCTAAATGCACGACAGGGCACGCTACAATGCGATATGTAACTGAAGGTACTAGACAATTCGCCTTTCCGCGCCGAACTGTCTATCCAGAATTTCGCTCCGATATCCATCCGGTTGCTTCCGTGGTGCTTCCGCGGAAGCAGCCCCTCACTAGCGAGGGGAACACCTCATGGCAAAGCTGACCAAGCGGATCGTGGACGCTGCCGATGTTCGCGAGAAGGACTATTTTATCTGGGACGACGAACTGCCCGGTTTCGGCCTCCGCGTGTTCGCCTCCGGCAAGCGCAGCTACCTCATCCAATATCGCGCTGCTGGACGCACGCGACGCTACACCATCGGCCTGCATGGCGTGTGGACGCCGGAGACAGCCCGGCAAGAAGCGAAGGTCCAACTCGGGCGCGTCGCGCGCGGCGACAACCCTTCCGAAGAACGTCAGCTCGATCACAAGGCCATCACGGTCAAGGAGCTTTGCGCCCTCTATACCGCTGATCTGAACGCGGGCCTCATTCTGGGTAAGGGCGGGCGACCGAAAAAGCCCACCACCATCGTCACCGACACTGGCCGTATCGAGCGGCACATCATCCCGCTGATCGGCGCGCGCCGGGTCAAGGATCTCACCAAGGCCGACATCAACAAGGTCTTGAAGGACATCATGGCCGGCAAGACGCGCGTCGCCGTCAAGACGAAAAAGCTGCGAGGAAAGGCCATTGTTCGTGGTGGCGCGGGCACCGCCACGCGCACCGTCGGCCTATTGGGCGGAATCCTCACCTACGCTGTCGATGCTGGGATTATAGAGGTCAATCCGGCGCACGGCATCAAGAAGCCCAAGGACAATGTTCGGAATCGTAGGCTGACCGAGGCGGAGTATCGCACCCTCGGGCAAATGCTTCGCGATGCCGCGGCGAACGAAAAATACGCCATGACCGTGGACATCATCCGGCAGATCGCGCTCACCGGCTGCCGCCGCTCGGAAATGATCTCGCTAATGTGGATCGAAGCTGACACCGACGCGAGCTGCATGCGCCTGGTGGACAGCAAGGAAGGTGAGTCCATTCGTCCAATCGGATTGCCCGTCGTCGAGTATCTGGAGGAACGGCGCAAGACCGCAGCGGGCACCTATGTCTTCCCAGGTCAGGGCGAGGACCATGCGTTCGGCAGCTTCCCGAACCATTGGGAACAGATTTTCAGCGACAGTCCGCTCGCCGGCGTCACCCCGCATGTCCTGCGTCACAGCTTTGCCAGCATCGCCAACGATCTCGGTTTCACCGAGGTGACCATCGCGGCGCTCGTCGGCCACTCCAAGGGCTCGGTGACGAGCAAATACATTCACACGCTCGACACTGCGCTCATCATGGCCGCCGACACGATCTCCGGTTACATCCAAGGGCTACTCGAGGGGATCGAATTCAAACAGACGGCCTACGCATTGGATCGTGATTCTCGTCGAGCTGCGCTTGACCTCTTCCTGACCAAAGCGGTTGGAGAGCCGGGGAACGAAGCCGAGGACGAGGAGCGTCGCTTGGCAGCTTGAGGCTTGCGATCAGCCACTGGTCGGCGAGCAATTCATCGCCGCCCACGATGCAGTCGAAAAAGCTTTTTGAAGAAATCGACGATCTTCGGTTTGGCGCCATCGGCGACCAGGTCATTTGCTCCGAACCGGCAGACCATCCTGACACTCCTGCACACCGAGCGCAGCCGTAGCGGCGCGTTGTCTCGTTCGACCGCTTGATCGCCCGCTGCCGCATTGGCTCCGCCAGCATTGGAGACTTTCTGAGGCAGGAACGTCTCGCAGAGGGGGCATCTGACGCAATCGCCTCACGCCCCCGTTGCGCGCAATTTAGGGCACATATACTTCAAGGATCGGGGCGGAAGGCGCTACCGCTTCGGCCCGACGCTTGGCAACGCGCTTCGCCGCATCGCGGACAAGTGCAAGCTTGCGCCTGTCCTTGTCCACGCATGCCAGAATTTGGTCATCAGTTGCGGCGTCGATCTGTTCGGGCTCACAGAGCTGCGCGGCGGCCAAGCGGCAATAGTCGCCCCGCAGCAAATCGGCTCCAGCGAATTGGGCGAGGTCGACGGCGGCGCTGGGCACGCCATATGTCAACCGGATCGCCAGACGTCTCACACGGTCACCGAGATCGAGCGTGGGGTGCAGGATCTCGGCGACGCGAGCCGCGACCGGCATCAGATCGCAAGTCCGCGCTGCGACCGCGCGTATGGGGCCGGCGGCGCCGCCAAACGCACCACCGAACTGCGTCAGCACGCGCTCGATCTCGCTCATGGCACGACCGGACACGAACAAAAGACAAGCGACCGCCTTCTTCGCACGCAGGGTCGCCTGATGATCTTCTGTTGTCCCGCGCTGAAGCGCGTTCAGGACGTGCCACGGCACATTCTGCCTCTGCAGCTCGTTGGGCCATAGCTGAGGCTCTTTCTGCGTGCTTTTTCGGTTGATCGGAAAAAGGAGTTGATCGACCTCGACCGTCGTTTGAGCTGCGGCAATCAGGACGGGATCGCTGATTTCTTGGGGCTGAAGCGAGCCGAGGCAATCTACGAGCGCGACGATGGACCCGACCTCTGCCGCGCTTTCGCCAGCGAGACGGCCCAGCTTGGTCAATTCATACGCGCCTGTAGCGTTCTTCTGCACCAGGCCGTGGCGTTCCAAATCCGCTAGGGCCGAAAGCAGATCCGGCCGGCTCCACTGCCACGCGCTATGGGCGCGCCGGGCTTGGAACGCGCCGAAGCTCGATTCCAGAAATTCGACAATCTCCTCGCTCGGCACGCCTTCGCCGGCCGCTCGTTGTGCCGCGACTAGGACGCGGATAATCAGGGAGCGTGGGTCGGTTGTACCGTCGAGGAAGCGGGACACCAAGTCTTCCGGCTCCGCGGTCACGTATCGCGACCACAGATCATGCTCGGCGCGCGGATCGAGCGCCAGCAGATACGAAGCTCCCTTCTCGGCGAAGCCAAGCCTTCCCGCGCGACCGACTAGGTTCTTGTATTCGGCTACCGAATAGGGCTCGTCGCCGGGATGATTCAAGCCGGCGATGATGACCGATGACGCGGGCGTGTTCACGCCCATCGCCAGCGTCGTCGTGGCTGCGATGACGCGCAGGCCCGAGCCGCTACGGCGAAATTCTTCCTCGATGACGCGCCGCTCTTCGCGGTCGAGATCCGAGTTGTGGAAAGCGACGCCGCGCCCCAGCGCGCTCCGCAAGTCGGCGCTGGCCTGCGAGGGATCGCCGCCGGGCATCTGCGTCAGCGCCTCGGCAGCCGGAGGCAATCCGAGCGACTCTGCGAGATAGTTGGCGCAGCCGCGGGCTTCGCCCTTGGTTTCGCGAAACACGATCACCTGCTGGCCTTCGGCGACAAGCTTGCGCACCAGCGGGATGATCCAATCCTGGCTGGATCCTTTGCCGCCGACAAGACGCCGAACGAGCGGCCCCTCAACCTGCTCATTGCCATTCTCCGGGTCAAGAAAGCGGAAATGCCCGGTGCCGAGCAACAAGCCCTCCTCAAGCGGAACGGGCCGCTCCGTGCGCCGCAAGAGCCGCGCGCCGAGCCATTGCTCAAGGCCGTTCGTGTCCCCGATCACAGCCGAAAGCGCGATCAGTTGGGGCTCGATCCCCTCACGCCGGCGCATCCGGATGAGCGTCAAAATGAACTCCAGATTCGCGCCGCGGCCACGGTCGGCGATCATCTGCGCTTCGTCGATCACGATCGCGCCGACCTGCGCCAGCACATGAGGGAATGTCAGCGCGATCGCGGCGAACTTCTCATAGGTCAGGAGACCGACATCGTATTGGCCCCGCAGCAGAGGCGCGATGTCGTCCGTCTCGCCCGTCGCTTCCACCGTGCGGACCCCGAAACCGCCATAGACGCTCTCGAAGTGCCGCCGCTTGTCTGCCACAAGGGCCTTAAGCGGCAGCAGAAACAAAGCCCGTTTGCGATCCAGCACGTTCCGGAGCGCCGCGAGCTCGCCCACCATCGTCTTGCCCGAGGATGTCGGGGCCGACACCACCAGGTTCTCGCCGTCCAGCACGCCGAAGTCGGTGATGGCGGAGATCTGAAGCGCATTCAAGGACGGGATCGCTCCAGCCCAGGCGGTGACAAGCGCGTCGGGGAAACCGGCCGACGAGAGGCTGGCAAGATCGGACGTCACCTTGGCAGGCAGACGCGCCGGGAAGGCCGCCCGATACTTAGCGCCCGGCACGAACACGGGCCACGCGACATCGCCGTCGATGCTCCCGCGCATGGTCGGGTTCTGCTCTTTGCCGCCCTGCAGCGCGGCCGCCCGGACGCGGCTCGTGACATGCTCGAGGAGGCGGTAGAGCGAGAGCTTGCCGCCGCTCACGACTTCCTCGGCGCCACATAGCGCCTCAAGCAGAAAGTGGGTCAGAAAGCCGTGCCCGAACCGGCGGTGCTCATAGGCGGGCTCGGTCGCCGCGGAGGCGGTGAAGATGATCCGACCAGCGCCGCCAAGCTGAGCCAGGCGCGCTTCGGCGGACAAAAGGCTGCGCGGCTTCGCATCGACGTGCAGAACCTTCGCCCCAATGCCGCCGGAAAAACAACAGTCGAGGAACAGGATCAGGCGCTTTGCCGGTATCCGCGAGAACCATTCCTGCAACAGCTCGAGCGGGATCGCGGAGCCGGCGAGATCATCTGGATTCGCGTCGTGGGTGACGAGCTCATGTGTCTCCGACCCATGGCCGGAGAACGCGATCACCACCGTATCCTCGGGGCCGCAGCCGGCCAGGTCGGCAAATGCGTCCTCAATCCGCTGCCGCGTGGCCTCCGCATCTGCCAGCAAGACTGTGCTACCGCCCAGCGTGTCGAAGAACAGTGCCTCCAGCGCCGTCGCGTCGCGACGCGCGCAGGTCAGCTCATCAATGCCGGTCGAGCTATAACGGTCGATGCCGATGAACAGGCCGCGAAACGGCATGAGGCACCACGCTACGCCCGAACGACGCCGACGGAGAACGCGGCTCGTGGCTTCTCAGCCTTCTCCAGCACGACCGGCGCGAACGTGTCTTTCCGCGCGACCTGCTTGTTGCCCACCTTCTCGAACCAGACACACCAGACGGCATCCTCCTCCAGCATGGCCGTCTTCCCGACCAGCTCGACCGTCATGATCGGCCCGCCTGACTTCACCCGCACAAGATCGCCGGGCTTGAATTCGGTAGCATCCATTCTCCACGCTCCTTCTCGATGCCTATCTGTCCTCGCCAGGCACCGGAGGAGGTCGCAAGAAGCTCGCCCACGTCCCCACCACCATGAGTGGAGACGCGCACGTGCTAGGAGATCGCCCCATGCCTAACATCAATATATGGTGTGTCGGTCATTCCTTGCACAAGGATTTCGGCGAAGACCGTGTAAGCTCCTGATAGATGTTCTTGATTTGTCTCTTAGGGCTGCGCTGCGTTCCGAAGCGGGATAGCCCGACGGCAACCTGCCGTCGGGCCTATCGTCACGATCTGCCAGATAGCCAACGCCAGGCGCGGCGCCAGAAGCCGGGAGCCGCCTTGACGGGAGCGGGCTGAACGGCAAGTTCGATCGCTGGCGTCTGCCCGTAGAAGCGCGCTTTGGCAGCGCGGTCACGACGACGCTCGGCTTCGACCTGCTCGTCACTCCAGGGGCCGGCCTCGATCACCTTGCTGCGGTCGATCACATAGTGTGACCGGCATTTCAGCGTCCAATTGCCGATCGACGGCCGCAGGGAGACGGTCTCGCCATCGAACGTCATCTTCCAGTCCGTCGGCGTGAAGGGGGCGACGACCTCCTCGCCGCAACCGCAGCAGCAGCTGTGGGCTGATGTGGCATATTCCATCGAAACATAGAGAATGCCTGCCTCAAGGCGCTCAGGGATGTGTTCGACGAAACGATGTTCGAGTCGCTTGTGCCGTATCACGCGAGATCCCCGTTGATCAGCATGTTGCCGTCGGTGGTGTAGGTGCAGTGATGCTCGCGCTCGAGGTCGCGGTAGAAGCCGCGAATCTTCTTCCACTTGACGACCGCGAGGACAGCATTCAGGGCGTTGAGATCCGCGACCTGGATGTTGGAGGCGTAGATGTCCTTGGCGCCGCCGCCGACGAAGGAAATGCGCTGCCGCGCGTGATCGCGCTTCTCCGGCGTACTGGCGGTGACGCGCAGGATGCCGCCCAGCGACCCCTCGTCGAGCTCGAGCCCCATGCCAACATCGACGAACGCGGCGCCGATCGCCTCGAGCTTCTCTACGATCAGCCGCTTAGCGTCACCCGCATCGAGGGACAGGAACGCGAAGGTGACGCCGTCGAGAAGGTGAATGTTGTCGACGCCGAGCGCGACATCGTGCGCCACGATGTTCCGGTGCATCCGGCTGTAGATGCGCTTCAGGTATTCGACCTTCTTGGGCGCTTCCCGCAATTCCTCCAGGCTCGGAGCGCCCGGCGCGCGAAACGCGTTATGGGTCAGGAACTCGTCGCTGTCGAACAGCCGGATTTCCCGGACAGGCGTCTTGGCGACGAAATCCAGGATGTAGCCGCCGGTCCCCCCGACGCCGATGATGGCGACCCGCTCGTTGACGAGTCGCTCGGTCAGGACGCCGATCCCGACACGGTCGGAGGCGGTCTCGACATAGTTGAAGACGCTGTCCTCCTCCTCTTCCGGTTCGCGGAAGGTGCGAGGCGTCGCGCCGGACTTCAGCACTGCGGCCGGGCCCGCGAGGATATTCGCGTAGCTCGTCATCTTGTGGTGGTAGTCCGAGTAGCCGCCGTCTGGCTTGCTGGAGAAGCTGTGCGTCGCCTTCAGGCCGTGGCCGAGATCGAAGGCGCCGGCCGCATGCGAGATGCCCTGGATGGGCCTGCCGTCGGCGTGGCACGGGAAATCGCCGTCCCAGTGGATGACATGGGTGTCGGGCGGGCGCGTCTGATCTCCGGCCAGCGTGAGGCTGGAGATGAGGGTGCCGATGCGCACCTCCCGGCGCGCATCGACATACGGCACCTCGCGCATAACGAGATACCCGCCCTGCTGCTGGACGAAGTAGCCTTCGTCCCGCAGCCGCTTGAGGTCCGGATTACGACTGAACAGTGCGCGTGACATTGAACACCGTGCCCTTCTTCTTGACGTCGACGGAGCCGCCAACCCCGAGCTCACCGGCGGGCGGCGTCGACGCCGCGTGCCGGTAGGTCATCGAGAAGACGACGTTGGGTTCGTGCTGGCCCGGGAAGGCGAGCTGGACGATCTGTTCGAACGTCACCGTGCGGGCGTTCACCGTGCGCGGCCGCGAATTGACGATGATCTCGAACGTCAGCCGCGCGGTGATGAACCGCTCGATGCCGGGCTGGACCAGATCGATCAGCTCGCCATGCTCGATCAGGCGATCTTCACCGCCGGGAACCTCGAGGAAGACGGCCTCCCCCTCGCCGGGCTTGGCGAGGCCGTAGAGCACCGTGCCGCTGATGACCGGCTTGCCCCAGAGCAGCTCGTGGTCGTTGAGGGTCAGCTTGAAGTCGCGGTCGGTCTGGAAGGCGATGAACCGCTCGGCGCCGCGCTCACGCAGGTCGAACGGCTCGTTGAGCCTCACATCCTCGAAATCGCCCGAGGGCAGGATCGCGATGAGGCTGTAACCGTCCCGCGGGTCGAGTGCCGCGGCTTCCAGCAACTGGCGGCCGAGCGGCACGGGATCGCTCACCACACGGGACTGGAAGTTGAGATCGCCCTGCGCGAGGAGAAAGCGATACCCCCGCGCCGGACGCAACGCCCGGCCTTCGCGCAGGGCGTCGCCGAGATCGTCGTAATCAAGAAGTTCTTCGGTGTTCATAAGATTGGGTCCTTAGGTTCGGCCGAGGCAGCGCCGCGGCTCTAAGGGTCCAATCGGAGCGACGGAGGCCGACCGGTAAGGTCAGACGAACTTTTTTTGCAAGGGGCCGTCGGGGGTCTGCCCGCAGATGAAGAAGGCCGGGCAGTTCGGGCAGGTGCGCGACGAAACCTCGGCCGGAAACCGTCCGGCGCGGATGTCGCCGAGAAACTTTGCGAGCTTGTCCTTGCGCCCCTTCAGCTCCCGATCGGACAAGGCAAGCGCATGTGCCTCGCCGTCGGAAAGATGGACGAGCTCTGCGACCGCGCCGGGAAAGGACTGCCTGACCGCCAGCATCAGCGCCGCCGCGCCGACATCCTTGCCCTCGGCCGACCGCATGTGACCCGTGCGAATGCGGCGCACGGCGCGGATGCCGTCCGGCCGCACCAGCACCTCGTCCGGCCGAACGATGATCTCCTCGCCGCCGAAACTGAGGCTGAGCGCGACCGGCGCTTCGGGGACTGCTTCGGCGCGGTTCGCCAGGAAGAAGCGCAGCATTGCCAGCGCCAGATCGCGGAATTCCGCGCGATAGCCGTGCTCGCCGAGCCCCTCGCCGGCGAGCGCCGCATCGATGCGATCTTGCAGCGCCTGCTCGGACACGGGTCCATCCGACGCGATCACCGCCTCGACCACCACGCGAACCGCCTCATGCAGATGCATGAAGGCGGTCGCGGTTCGCCGGCCGCCGACCTGCAGGACATGCGTGTAGAAGAAGCGACGCGGGCAGGATTCATAAAGAGCGATCTGCGGGGCGCCTAACCGCAGCCGTCCGTCGACCACCAAATCGATATCCCGAGCTTCCGCGGCCACGGGAAGCGGCCGTGCCGGCACGAGCGAACGGCGTGTTAAGGTCGCCCCGAGACGGTCGAGGAATGGCGAAAGCGGTCGGTTGTGGCCGTTACTCTTCTCGGTCGGCGCATAAAGGATCAGGCGATCGCGGGCGCGCGACTGCGCCACGTAAAATAGGCACTCCTGCTCCTCGGCCTGACCTGCGCGGAACGCCTCCAGCGCACTGCCCTCCGCCCCCGCGATCATCCCGTCGGGCGCCGGACAGGGCGGCGCCGGCGGCGTGCGTGGGATCGTGTCGCTGTTAAGCCCAGGAATATGGACGCCACCGAACTCTAGGCCCTTGGCGCCATGGATGGTCATCAGCCGCACGGCGTCGAGATGCTGGGCGGCCGCCGGCAATTGGCGCAGGTCGCGGTCGTCGCCGAGCCGCACGAGCCTGCGCACACGATCGAGCAGGCGCGTGATGGGCAGCCCGCGTCCGGCCGGTTGTACCCGCACAAAGTTGAGGAATTGCCAGATCGCGATGCCCCGTGTGCGGTCGGCGAGATCCTCCGACGCGCCCAGGCGCGCGGCGATGCGTGTGCGATCGAGCAACAGCGTCGCGAGCACGGTCCAGGGCGAGGCCGTCTGATCGAAACCATCGAGCGCAGTCGCGAGCTTGGCAACGGTCTGCCGCCCCCTGTCGCTCAAACCGGGGATCGCCTCGCCATGCCGCAGCCAGCCCGCCGGCGCGTGCTCGGCCGCCCGCAGATGGTCGAAGACCGCGACCACATCGGCAAAGGAGGTGGCGAAGTCTCGCCAGCAGGCAATGCGCACCAGGCCCATGGCGCGCCGATCGACTAGGATCGAGAGGAGAGCCAGGAGATCCTTGACCTCACCCCGCTCGAACAGACTTCCCAGGAAGAGGACCGGCACGCCGAGCCGTTCCAGGTCCTGCCCGATCGTCGACAGCTTTTCGTTGCCGGTGCACAGGACCGCCTGGTCACGATAGGCGTAGCCGTCACGCCGCAGCTCCTCGATAGCGTCGGCCAGGGCGACCTGCTGCTGCTCGGCGCGCTGGACCGTGCGCAACTCGGGCCTATGTCCATTGGCGTCGCGGTCCGCGTCGAGGCCACTATCCGCATCGCCGGCGCGCATCGTGATCGCGAAACTGGAGAAGCTGGCGACAATCTCCGGCACCGAACGATAATTACGCTTCAATCGACCGCGATTGCCACCGGCGAAGTCCTCCTTGCCGAACCGGGTTATGTTGAAGGATGAGGCACCGCGAAACCGGTAGATCGACTGCTTGGCGTCGCCGACCATCCAGAGATTGCGGCCGTCGGGCCGCAGTGCGCTCAGCAGCCGCACGCTGCTGCGGTTCACGTCCTGATACTCATCCACCAGGACATGATCATATTGCGCCTGCAGCGCCGCGCAGATGGCCGCCTCCTTTTCGAGCAGTTGCACCGGCAAGGCGACAAGATCGCCGAAGTCGATGCAATGCGCGTTGCGCTTGAGCTGTTCGTAGGCCGCGTAGACGCGGGCAACCTCGCCGGCGCGTTCCGCCGCCTCGCGCGCATCCGAGTCCTGGGCTTTCGCCTGCATGGCGTCGGCGAGCGCGGCGTAGGTTTCGGCGTCGACCACCTCATCCTTCGCCCGCGATACGGCGGCCAACATGTCGGCAATGATCTGGGTCGGATCGTAAAGATTGCGGTAGTACGCGAGCCTAAGCCGCGGGAACTCCCCCTCGAGGAGTTCGACCGCTTCGGTCCGGTCCATCATCCGCGGGTCCTTCGGCAGGCCGAGCTCCGCATGGAAACGACGGATGATATCGAGGCCGAAGGCATGGAACGTGCCGATCCACATCGCGGCCGCAGCCTCGGGCCGCTTGCGCGCGATCCGCTCGGCCATCTCGCCCGCTGCCTTGTTCGAAAAGGTCAACAGCAGTATGCGCCGTGGATCGACGCCCTCGCCTAGAAGGCCCTCGACGCGCGCGATCAGCGTCTGCGTCTTGCCGGTGCCAGGCCCCGCCTCAAGCAGATAGGCTTCGCCGCGATGCGCCGCAGCGGCCGCTTGCAGCGGATTGAGCGGCCGTTCGACATGCGCCGCAGTCGCGGCGGGAGGCACGGGCGGCAGCAGCAAAGCATCGAACAACTGCTGCGCGACGACCTCGAACGGCGCGCCGAGCTTCGCGGCGATGGCGGACGCGGCGAGCCCTTGGTCGACATGGAGCGCCCGCGCGACGGTGCGCGGAAGCAGCAGTTCGCGCGCGAACAGGTCCATCTGGACTTCGCGGCGTTGCCGGCGTCCATAATCGACAACCCGATCCATTCCGACTGGTGAGGGCTCGGCCGGGCGTGCCGGATCAATCATCGGCGCCGCTTCGCCACCAGGATCGTCGCCCAGCTCGACATGGCCGATCTCATGCGCCACGAGGAAAGCTTGCTCGAACGGAGAGCCCATATTCTCGTGAAGAATCAGATCGTCGGCGGCGACGAAAGTCGCGCGGCCGCCATTGAGGACGGCTGCGCCGGCGGCAGTCCGTTCGACATCAATCCCCCGCCGCTTGGCCTCGGCGACAGCAAAGTCATAGGGCGACCAGGGATCGGCGCCGGATGCAACGAGGCGAGCGTGAAGCTCGGCGGCGACTTGCCTGGCGAGCTCCACACTGTCCATGTCAGTCCGCCTCCGCCAACAGCCGGGCGCGCTTCTCGGCCGGGACGCCGGCATCGATCAGCACTTGCTCGAAGGTGACCTGCTCGCCGGCCACCGGTTTGCTGTCGGCCTTATAGCTGCGCGCGACAATCAGGTGCGCTGGCCCCCAGGACGACTCCAACTGTGCGACAGAGCTGCGCATCGCATCCGCCAATATCGCCAGGAAGCGTCGCGGGATACTGACGAGAGAGACCCGCCGTTCGCGCAGTGCGGTCACGACCTGCCGGGGCACGTCCAGACGCTGCGCGACGGCGCGCCAGTCATCGACCGTCAGCGCCGCGAAAGGGTCGGCTGCTGCCGCCGGCATAACCTTCGCGTGTTGCGACCAGGCAGCGTCGATCAGCGCCCGATCGGTAGCAGAGAGGGGTGCGGCATCTTCATAAGCCTCGCGGCTGAGTTCGCGCGAGAGGTCGATGAGCTCCCCGGCATATTCCGGGTATAGCCGCAGATAGCGTTCCAAGGTCGACCGGCCAGGCTCGCTCTCGACCGCGAACGCGTCGAGCACGGCCTCGCGGGATGGACGTCCGCCGCCGGGGCTCACCGCTCTTCTCCGTCGGCCATGGCAGCTCGCAGGGCGGCGAAGGCCTTGTCGCGGTAGGTTCGGACGGTCTTTTCGGAGCGGCCCAAAGCCTTGGCGATGGTCATGACGTCCGGCTCCTTGGAGTCGATGGGGAAGCCCTGTCTCAACATGTGAATGATCCTGCTTTGTTCTGTCGGTAGAGCTTCAATCGCCGCATCCAGGCGCGACCGGTAAGACGGGTCGTCGAAATCCGACACGGCGAAGGGATCGTGGGTCCCTGCGGCCGCCTCGACCTCCGGTGACAGTTCTCCGCTCTCCTCGTCATATTCGAGGGGCTGGGAACGGTTTTCGTCGCGCCAGGCCTTTTCCTGCGCATCGCGCCGCAGGCTCGCTAGCGCGCCATCGAAGCGCACCTCGAAGTAGTCGACCTTTTCGTCGTAGGCGGCGCGGTCCGCCGAAAAGAGCTCGACGAACCGGCCGAACACCTTGTCGCGCACGACCCTGCGCGTCAGCGATTCCGTCTTTCCATCGGAGCTTTCCGCCCTGGGCAAACTGCGCAGCACCCGTTCGGTCAAGATCCGATAGAGGCGCTCGAACCACACCTCGTTGTTGTCGCGACGGCTCGCGCGAATGAAGTAAACGAGACATTCGCTCGGGACGTAGCCCGGGTCCGAGCGCTTGGTGATTTCCGCCCTGGCGATCAAGCCATCACGCGGCAGGACTGCCAATTCGGCGATGAGGGCTTCTATCTTCGGGTCGCGCTCGTAGAGTTCGCCGCTGAGGCGGCGTTTGCGCAGCGGGGTTACGATCGCTTCGCCCGCGCCACGCGCGTCTGCCTTTTGCCCGGTGTCGAAAGCTCCCTCCAACTGGTTCATCGCGCGGCCCCGCCTCCCGTATCGCCCTTCTTGTTGAGACGCGTCTCGAGCGAGCCGATGCTGTCGAGCACCGCCTCGAAATCCGGTGGATCGCCAAAGATCATGCCCTGCATGGCCCTGTAGTCGACGCGCAGTTGCTCGATCATCGCGTCATGCGGGGCGAGTGCAAACGAGCCAGGCGCAGCGCTCGCGAGATCGAAGTCCGGTCGATTGAAGAACATCCGGGCGTGCGCGACGCAATCCGCACCGAGCGCCGGATCAGCGATGGCGGCGGCGCCGACGCGGGCCGCGGCGAGCTGGTGCAGGTCATAATAGTGACGGGAAACGCGTTGGCCGCCCCCGCGCAGCTCGCCGCGCTTGTCGAACCAGCGCCGCAGCCCATGGAGGATGACAACCTTGTCCCAGAAGGTACGTTCCGGATCGACCGTGCGGACGGCCGGCACGGTCAGGTCGAGCGCCGGCAGATCATCATCGACATAGGGTTTGATCGGCACTTCGCTGTTCGGATCGAGCGCGGATTTCGCGCCCGACTCGATCTTGATCGCTGCCCGCACATAATCCGATCGCGGCGTCGCCGCGGGATACCAGATCAGAAGCGTCTGCCCGTCGGGATCAGCGTCATCGGCTTCCACTCGGGCCGCGCCGGCATCGAGGCCGGCAGCCTGAAGCCGGTCCTGCAGGATCTGCGTCAACTCAGCCCGCAGCGGGCCGTTGATGTAGGCTTGGCAGGCGTCCTTGATCGCATCGAGGCGCGCCCGGCGCTTTTTGCTACTCAGCGCTTCGAGCTCCTCGATGGTCGCCGGCTCGCCGATGTCGTCCCGAAACACCGTGACATCAATGTCTTCGGAGAAGCGATTGATCAAACCAAACCCTTTGGACAGGGAGGTTCCACCTTTGAAGAGGAGGCGGGGTCCGCCCTCTTTCAAGCCATTGAACAAGGCATCCAGCGTCCAGCAGACCCAGAAGTCCTTCTCGATATTCTGAGACGCCGTGCCGAGGCGTAGCGCCGTCGTATCGAAGGCGCTCAACATCGCGTCCGACCCGGCCGCGAGAACCTCGTCGAAAGCCGGATTCATGTCTTCACCGCCCGGGCTGCACCGCGCTTGGCAGTTTGTGCCTTCTGCGGGGAAAGCGGCTTTCGCTTGGGCCGGGCGACGGCAGCATGACGCTGATCATCGGCATCGTCCGCCGTTCTTTGTTGATGACGATCATGATCAGCATCATCACGATCATCATCGACGTGCCGACGACGAACGCCGGCGTCGCTTTCAACGAGCGGCTTGAGAAACACCCACATCCATGTCGGAAGAGCTGTCATACCGGCAGTGAGATCCGCTTTGAGGGGCGGTCCCACCGTGGGATCTTCGAAAAGATTGGCGAGCTTGCGCCTAACCTGATCACTTTCTCCTTCACGAACCATGAGATCGCGCAGCCAGTGAAGCGCTTGGACGACGCGCATCGCTGGTCGTCCGGCCCAGAATAGCTTGCTGGCCGCGGTTGGACGGAAGGTGATCGTTACGTTGCCGAGCTTGATCGCGCGGCGCCGAGCGTCGGTGTGCACCACGATTTTGGCGGGGACGGCGTCAGTTAGGCCCAGATCGTTCGCCGCGGTCATGCCGTCGACAAGCATCCGGGTTTGGTCACGTCGCCCGACGGCGTCGATGACTGAGCGCGGATCAGGCGGATTGGGTTTCTGGGTGAGTTTGTTGAAGCCAGGCTGATCGTAGAGCCCACGATCAATCCGCCTAAGGATTTCGACCTTCGTCAGCCGCTGCAACGCCTTATCGACCGCGTCCCGCGAGGCGAGATCGACGAAGTCACTGGGCGTCCAGACCTTGCGTGGCGCATCCGCACGGATGCGCTCGAGCATGGCTTTCTTCAGATCGGGCGAGTCGGTGTTCATGTCCGAAAATTGTAGTCCTTTTTCGGACGCGAACCAAGTGGATTGTCCGAAATAAATATACAAATTTCGGACAATCTAAATAGGTAGGCCGCCCACCTGAGAATGGCTCCTTCGGCCGTATGCAACTTTGCCGACCGTCCTGGCGAGCCAGCTCGGTAGCTGGGGCGCGACCGCGACGAGTTCGCCGAACGTGGAAGACGGCAACTTGCGCTTCAACGTCATCAAGGCGGCTTCTGCCTTTTCCGGCCCCAGCCAGGCGAGCGCTCGCACCGCCTGTCCGGCGGGCCGATCGGCCAGCGCCAACTGCCAGCGCGGCGCATGCCGCAGCTCGACGACCTGCTGGCCCAGATTCATCGTCCGGCTACGGCCCGATGTCAGATAGACCGACCGGACCGGCACCTGTGTCGTGAGGCCGAGCGCGTTAGCGGCCGCGGCACCGTTCGACACGATGGTTTCGCCGCGCTGGAGCGCGAGGGCTTCGACGGCCTTCTCGACGGAGGGCGCGCGGACGCCGAACCGACTCGAAACCGGGCGCAGATAGACGCCGCGCCCGGCACGCATCAGCCGGCCACGTTCAGCCAGTCGCGACAAGGCTTGATCCACCGCGGCGCGATTGCCGAGATGGAGCAGGCTCTTCGCCGCGATCGGAGCGCCCTCGGGCAAGCCCTCGGCGTGCGCCAGAATCTGTTCGGTCAGTCGTTGCACGGCACTTTTCCTGTCAGAAATATATGCGGTTTTCTGACAGTTTTCAATCTCCCCCAAACCGACTGGAAGGGCCAGCGATTGAGAGGGGGCCTGGAGGGGAAAGCCTTCCCCTGCGGCCGAGCCCAGGGTCTCGGCCGACCGCTTCTGCGGGGAGACCCCGCAACGCCCCCATTAGAGTGAGAGTGTGGACCGGATTTCCGTGACGGGTTGAGGGTCGGGAGAGAGTCTTCCGGCGCCCGTCATGGAGTTTGATCCCATGAACATGCAGGTTCTCGATGCCCGGCGCGACGTGAGTGGCGGCTGGAAGGTGGACGTCAACCGCGGCGAGCGCATCGGTCGGGTTTCCTCGGAGTGGTTCTCGCGACCCGACGACGAGCGCTATCTCTCGCTCGCCGAACTCGGCCGGACCGTCCGCGAGCGCACCGAGCGCAGCCGAACGCGCGTTGTCGAATCCGCGCTTATCCATGTCGAAGCCAGCCGCACCGATCCCGAACGGCTTGCCCTGATCCTACCAGGCGCCGACAAGCCCATCGCTCCGACGCACTGGAGTTTCGGTCAGCTCGCGAGCCAGGTCGGCGCGCCGGCCGCCTATCTGCGGCAGCTCCCCGCCGCGCTCGCCGGCATCAACCTGCAATATGGGCTGACCGCCCACCGCGCCGAGCAGATCAAGACCCTCGAGACCGACGACGGCCGCGTCGAGCTGCGCGCCGTGACCGGCCCCGACTACGGCCGGATCTACGACCACGAGCTGGTCGAAGCCGTGCAGCGCATCGCCGGCAACGGCACCGGCGACACCCGTTGGAAAGTGCCCGGTGTCCTCGACTGGTCGACCGGCGTCTATAATCCGCGCGTCGACATCACCAAGGACACCACGACGCTCTACGCTTCCGATCGCGACGTCTTCCTTTTCCTCGTCGACGATCTGAATCCGATCGAAGCCGGCAAGCTCGCGGATGGATCGCCCGATCTCTATTTCAGGGGCTTCTATGCCTGGAACAGCGAAGTGGGCGCCAAGACCCTTGGTATCGCGTCCTTCTATCTCAGGGCCGTGTGCCAGAATCGCAATTTGTGGGGCGTCGAAGATTTCGAGGAGATCTCCATCCGCCATTCCAAATACGCCGCTTCGCGCTTCGCCCATGAGGCGGCGCCGGCCTTGCTCAGCTTCGCGGACTCCTCACCGCAGCCGTTCATCACCGGCATCAAGGCGGCGCGCGAACGCATCGTCGCGCACAAGGACGAAGAGCGCACCGAATTCCTGCGCCGCCGCGGCTTCTCGAAAGCCGAGACGGGCAAAATCATCGACGCGGTGCTGGCCGAGGAAGGCCGCCCGCCGGAAAGCATCTTCGATTTCGTCCAGGGCATCACCGCCGTCGCGCGCGACAAGCCCCACCAGGACGCGCGGCTCGAGCTCGAAGGCAAGGCCAAGAAGCTGCTCGATCGCGCCGCCTGATCCCCGCAATGCCGGAGATGCGGTTGTCCGTGTCTCCGGCTTTGCGTCCCCTAGCCATACTGTTTCCGGGCTGTCTTGTGGCCCAGATCCAGGTCACCTATTCAGTGGTGCGGCATGGAGCACAATCGCCAAACGAGCGACTGGATACAGAATGGTAGAGCAGGCGCCTGCGGAATATTACATCGATGAAAGCGGCAATACCGGCGACCTGAGCACGGTCAAAATCGACTCCTACTTCGTCGAACAGCGCATGTTCGCCTTGGCTGCATTCGGCTGCACGCTCGACCAGGACTTCACCGATAAATTGGGCGCACTAAAAAAGGCGCACCGCATCCAGTCGTCGGAGCTCAAATCAAAACAGGCTTATGACAAGCCGCGCTTCATCTTTGATCTTCTGGACCTCCTTGAGACGCGCCGCGCCCCAATCTTTATCGAGCTTGTCGACAAGCACTTCTTCGTTGTCGTGAACATCATCGAGCGAATGGTGGTGCCCTATGTGGGGGAATGCGACACTCAACCTGGCGCCCTTTGGATGAAGGGCGTTATGGCGAACTACATGGCGCTATATGCACCTCCCGAGCTGGCTCACGCCTTTGCCGCATGTTGCCAAAGCAGAGACCACGCGGAAATACGCGAACTTTACAAGCAAATAATTCGGTGGGCGCAGGGAAGCGGAGTTCCGCCTACTGACGTGGCGGCGGGGATCATCCGTTTTGCGCGCGACAGCTTGAAGGACTTCCGCAAGCTGCCGAAAGCCAAGGCCGTCGAGCGGGCATTACCGATTCCCGACAAGAATCCCGCCGGGAAGCTGCTCTGGGTTCTGCCGAACCTGACATCGTTCACCAACATCTACGCCCGGATCAATCGCTTCGCGCGAAAGCAGGTTTCCGGCGTGACGCTGTTCCACGACGAGCAATTGCAGTTCGGAGACATTCTTCTGCACAACAAGAAGCTCGCAGAGGACCTGGCGCAGCTTGGCGTGAAATTGCCCCTGCAGACGGCCGACTTCGAATTCTCGCAGGCGGCCGACCTGCAATTCCAGCGATCGCACGATTCTATCGGCATTCAGGTCGCCGACGTCCTCGCCGGTTTCATCGCGCGATATGTACAGGACGCTGTGTGGGGCGGCGCCCCCATGCATCCTGACAAGGTAGCGATTTTCCGCCGCCTCGTCGCAACAGGCGACCGCAGCTTGGGTTCGGGTGTCAACTTCGTCGCGCCCGACAACATGATCCGCTTCCTCGGCATCGAACCGCGCTCGAATTTCTAGGGCGGCATCAAGCCGTCATGGGCGAATACGAAGGACTGGCGCGGGATCATCGCCGGTTCTGGCAGTGACCTTACCGATGGCGTTTGATGGTGTCGCTGCCCTCCTAGAGTGAGAGGGCGGTGCTTCGCTTCGTGACGGGTTTAGGGTCGAGAGAGAGGCTTTCGGCGCCCGTCGCGGAGTAAGTCTCATGGCAACTGCCATTCAGAAGATCACCCTGTCGTCGGCGCAGGACATCCCCTTCAACAAGCTGGTGCTGAGCCAGTCGAACGTCCGCCGCGTCAAGGCTGGCGTCTCGATCGACGAGCTGGCCGAGTCGATCACCCGGCGCGGTCTCATCCAGTCCCTCCACGTCCGGCCGGTGCTCGATGCCGACGGCCAGGAAACCGGCATGTACGAAGTGCCGGCGGGCGGGCGTCGCTTCCGCGCGCTGCAGCTCCTCGTCAAGCAGAAGCGCCTCACCAAGACCTCCAAGGTGCCGTGCGTGGTGTCGGACGCCAATGCCGACATCCTCGTCGACGAGGTGTCGCTGGCCGAGAATATCGAACGCGCCCCGCTGCATCCTCTCGACCAGTTCCGCGCGTTCCAGGCGATGCGCGAGAAGGGCATGACCGAGGAGGCGATTGCGGCTGCATTCTTCGCGTCCGTCCAGGTCGTGAAGCAGCGGCTTCGCCTCGCGGCCGTCTCGCCGTCATTGCTCGATATCTATGCCGAGGACGGCATCACGCTCGAACAGCTCATGGCCTTCACCGTCACCAACGATCATGCGCGTCAGGAGCAGGTCTGGGAGTCGGTTCGCAATAGCTGGCAGAGGGAACCCTACCAGATCCGGCGCATGCTGACCGAGACCGCCGTCCGCGCATCCGACAAGCGGGCCGTATTCGTCGGCATCGATGCCTATGAAACCAACGGCGGCTGCGTGCTGCGCGATCTCTTCCAGGATGACGACGGCGGCTGGCTGCAGGATCCTGCGCTGCTCGATCGCCTGGTCGCCGACAAGCTGAAAGCCTCCGCCGAAGCGATCGCCGGCGAAGGCTGGAAATGGATCGAGGTGGCGATGAGCTTCCCCTATGGCGCCACCCACGGCCTGCGCGAGATCGTGGGCACGCCGCTCGACCTGACGGCTGACGAACAGGCGACCATCGAGGCGCTCAACGCCGAGTGCGCCAAGCTGGAGGCCGAATATGAGAACGCCGACGAGTTGCCGGACGAGATCGATCAGCGCCTTGGCGAAATCGAAACCGCGCTCGCCAGCTTCGACGAGCGGCCGGTCCACTACGAACCCGCCGACATCGCGATCGCCGGGGTCTTCGTCAGCCTGGACGCCGACGGCACGCTGTCGATCGACCGCGGCTATGTCCGACCCGAGGACGAGATCGCCAACCAGGCGGGCGATGGCGAGGGTGAAGAGCAGGATGGCGGCGACGATGACGCTGACTATCCGGCGTCGCCTTCGGTCCAGCGCGCGGTCATCACCATCTGCGGCAAACCTGCCGAGCCCGAGGAGGAGGACGAGGACGACACGATCAAGCCGCTCCCCGATCGACTGATCACGGAGCTGACCGCCGATCGCACCCTCGCGCTCCGCGACAAGCTCGCCACCGATCCCTCGGTCGCCTTCGTCGCCGTCCTGCACAAGTTCTGCCAGGACGTGTTCTACGGCGGCAGCCAGTACGGCTTCGCGATGGAGGTCAGCGTGCGGGGCACGACCTTCCATTCGCAGCCCGAAGGGCTTCGTGACAGCGTCTATGCCAAGGCGATCGAGGCCCGGCACGATAGCTGGCGCAAACGGCTCCCGGCCAAAGTCGCTGATCTCTGGGATGGGCTGGCCGCACTGACTGGCCCCGAACAGGCCGAACTCTTCGCCCATTGCGCTTCGTTCGGCGTCAATGCGCTTTATGAGCGGGCCGATCGCTACGGTGGCCGTGTCTCGGCGCATAGTGTCGAACAGCGCATCGCCGAAGCCGATCGCCTGTCGCTGGCGGTCGGGCTCGACATGGCCGAAGCCGGGTGGCGGCCGACCGTCGCCAACTATCTCGGCCGCGTCACCAAGCCCCGCATCCTCGAAGCGGTGCGTGAAGGCGCCGGCGAGCGCGCCGCCCAACTCATCGCACATCTGAAGAAGGGCGACATGGCGACCGAAGCCGAACGTCTCCTCGCCGAGACGGGCTGGCTGCCCGAACCGCTGCGCAATTCCGGCGCCGATGCCGAAAGCACCGAGGCGGACTCTGGCGAGGGCGACGAGGCGTTGCCGGACTTCCTCGACGGCGATGACGAGGAGACCAACACCGATGATGAGGAGGAACGGCACCTCGCCGCCGCGGAGTGACGGCGGTCCTCATCTGACTTGACGGGCCCGGCGTCCCTTCGGGGGCGTCGGGCTTTTTTCATGCGCGCCGATCGAGAGGGAGAGTTTGGCCCGGACGTGGCGAGCCGGACATGGAGGAGAGAGCGCCTGCCGGCTCTCCCGTTCCCTGCTCTCCGGGAGTGGCCTCATGGCCGACTATTTCACCCATTTCTCATGCCTGCTCGATGTCGGCACGCCCGAGACCGCTGCCCGCGCGCTCGATCTCTACAACCAACTGTCCGAGGACGGAGCATCCGAGGAACCGCCGTCCGATGGCTTCCTCCTGTCCATCCAGCCCGAGCATGGCGGCTCCAAACTCTGGATGCGCGACGATGTCACCGGCGATCCCGAACGGCTGATCCAGTTCGTCATACGCTGCGCCGCCGAATTCCACCTCACCGGCCGATGGGGCTTTCAGTACGCCAACACCTGCTCCCGGCCGCGTCTCGATGGCTTCGGTGGCGGCGCGCATGTCCTCGATCTCGCGACCGGCGAAACTGTGGCGTGGATCTATACCAACGGTTGGCTCGCCGAGGTGATCGATGGCGGCGATGGTGCCTGACATCATCGAGACCATTGTCTGTCGCTTGATGGCGCGGCCGGGCCGCGCCCCTTGAGAGCGAGAGGAAGGCCGGGACGGGTTTGAGCCCGTCCGGTCCGAGAGAGAGCGCCGGCGGGCTTTCCCGCTCCGCTCTCCCGAGGACGTCTCCCATGAATGCTCACACCCTTGCGGCGGCGCTGCCGACCGCCGCCGATCAGCCGACCGACGCTGCCGCCATCCATGCCGCGGCACTTCTCCTCCTTCCTCACATCGAGCGCGGCGAGCGCATCGACGCCGCGGTCTTGCGCACCGCCATGGAGACCGCCTTCGGCGCGTCCGATACTGCCGGCGCCTGGGACTGGAAGGACGCCTATGACGCCTGCGAAGCCGCAACCGTCCTCATGCTCCGCAAATACGGAAAGGCGCTTTTGCGCAAAGCCGGGTCTCCGGCTGCGGCGGTTCCTCTGTTCGGCAAGATCGCGGGACTTCTGCCCACCCACACGCGCCGCTCCGAGGAGGCGCAGGCCTTCCAGCAATTCTCGACGCCGATCCCGCTCGGCCTGGCCGCGATCACTGCGGCCGCCATCACACCCGCCGATCGCGTGCTCGAACCATCGGCCGGCACCGGCCTGCTCGCCATCCTCGCCGAGATCGCCGGCGGCACGCTTGTCCTCAACGAACTCGCCGAAACCCGGGCCGCACTCATCTCCTCCCTCTTTCCGGCCATTCCCGTGACCCGCTTCGACGCAGCCCAGATCGACGATCATCTCGACCCGGCGACCGTCCCAACAATCGTGGTGATGAACCCGCCATTCTCGGTCCTCGCCAATGTCGAGGGGCGTGTCGCCGACGCAGCCTATCGCCATCTCGCATCCGCGCTCGCGCGGCTCGCCGATGGCGGGCGCCTGGTCGCGATCACCGGCGCGAATTTCGGCCCCGACATACCGGCCTGGCGCGACGCCTTCGTCCGCCTGCAGGAGAGGGGCCGCGTCGTGTTCACCGCCGCCGTCCATGGCTCAGTCTATGCCAAGCACGGCACGACCGTCGAAACCCGGCTGACCGTGATCGACAAGATCCCGGCCGACGAGCCATCCGCATTTCCGGCGTCCCCCGGCACCGCTCCCGACATCGCCACGCTGATGACGTGGATCGCCGAGCATGTGCCGCCGCGCCTGGCTGTCGCGCCTGCTGTTCAGGTCATGCCGACCGGCGCCACGCCGCGCACCGTTCGCGGCTATCTCGCGCGCACCGCGGCGACATCGGCGACCCGCGTGGGCCTCGCCGATCCCGAGGGCGTGCCGCTCGCCTATGAGACCGTCGACTGGACCCCGGCCGAGGGCGCCCGCCTCAGCGACGCGATCTACGAGCAATACGGATTGCAGACGATCCGTATTCCCGGCTCTCAGGCCCATCCCACCAAGCTCGTGCAATCCGCCGCCATGGCCTCGGTCGCCCCGCCCAAGCCGAGCTATCGGCCGACGCTGCCAGCGACCATCATGGACTCGCTCTCAGACTCCCAGCTCGAAACCCTGATCTTCGCGGGCGAAGCCCATTCCGATTTTCTCGCAGGTTCCTGGACCATCGACGACACTTTCGATGTCGTGGCGGCCGCCGCCGATGATGCAAACGGCGTCGTCCGCTTCCGCCGCGGCTTCTTCATCGGCGACGGCACCGGCGTCGGAAAGGGGCGCGAGTCGGCCAGCATCGTGCTCGACAACTGGATGCAGGGCCGGCGCAAGGCGGTCTGGATCTCCAAATCCGACAAGCTGATTGAGGATGCGCAGCGCGACTGGTCCGCACTCGGCATGGAGCGCCTGCTGGTCACGCCGCTCTCGCGCTTCCCGCAGGGCAAGCCGATCACGCTGCCGGAGGGCGTCCTATTTACAACCTATGCCACGCTGCGCTCCGACGACCGCGGCGAGAAGGTTTCGCGGGTCAAGCAGATCGTCGAATGGTTGGGCTCCGATTTCGACGGAGTGATCATTTTCGACGAGGCGCACGCGATGCAGAACGCTGGCGGCGGCAAGGGAGAACGCGGCGATGTCACGCCCTCGCAGCAAGGGCGCGCAGGGCTTCGCCTGCAACACGCCTTGCCCGATGCTCGCGTCGTCTATGTCTCGGCGACCGGCGCCACCACGGTCCAGAACCTTGCCTACGCGCAGCGCCTGGGCCTGTGGGGTGGCGACGATTTTCCCTTCTCGACCCGCGCCGAGTTTGTCGAGGCGATCGAGGCCGGCGGCGTCGCGGCGATGGAGGTGCTTGCCCGCGACCTTCGCGCGCTCGGCCTCTACACCGCCCGATCGCTGTCGTTCGACGGCGTCGAATATGAGCTGGTCGAGCACGAGCTGACCGCCGAGCAGCGGCGCATCTACGATGCTTATGCCGGCGCCTTCGCCATCATCCACAACCATCTCGATGCGGCCATGGAGGCGGCCAACATCACCGGCTCGACCGGGACATTGAACCGCCAGGCCAAATCCGCCGCGCGCTCCGCCTTCGAAAGCGCCAAGCAGCGTTTCTTCGGTCATCTGCTGACCTCGATGAAGACGCCGACGTTGATCCGCTCGATCGCGGCGGACCTGGAGGCTGGGCATTCCGCGGTCATCCAGATCGTCTCGACCGGCGAGGCACTGATGGAACGGCGCTTGGCCGAAATTCCGACCGAGGAGTGGAATGACATTCGCGTCGACATCACGCCCCGCGAATATGTCCTCGATTATCTCGCCCATTCCTTCCCGGTGCAGCTCTACGAGCTCTTCACCGACGGCGAGGGCAATATGTCCTCGCGTCCGGTCTTTCGCGACGGCCAGCCGGTCGAGAGCCGCGAGGCGGTCGCCCGCCGCACAGAGCTGATCGAGAAGCTGGCGAGCCTTCCGCCGGTCCCTGGCGCGCTCGACCAGATCGTCCAGCACTTCGGCGCGGACATGGTGGCCGAGGTCACCGGCCGCTCGCGTCGTATCGTGCGCAAGGGACAGCGCCTTGTGGTCGAGACCCGCGCGGCGTCCGCCAATCTCGCCGAGACCCAGGCCTTCATGGACGACATGAAGCGCGTGCTCGTGTTCAGCGATGCCGGCGGTACGGGCCGCAGCTACCATGCGGAGCTGTCGGCGCGGAACACGCGGCTTCGCGTCCACTATCTGCTTGAGCCGGGCTGGAAAGCCGACGCCGCGATCCAGGGCCTCGGCCGCACCCACCGCACCAACCAGGCGCAGCCGCCGCTCTTCCGTCCGATCGCGACCAATGTGAAGGCGGAGAAGCGCTTCCTATCGACCATCGCGCGCCGGCTCGACACGCTCGGCGCGATCACGCGCGGCCAGCGCCAGACCGGCGGCCAGGGCCTGTTCCGGCCCGAGGACAATCTCGAGAGCCACTATGCGCGCGATGCCTTGCGCCAGCTCTATATCCTGATCGTGCGCGGCAAGGTGGAGGGATGCTCACTCCAGCGGTTTGAGGACACGACCGGCCTGAAGCTGATGGACGACAACGGCATCAAGGACGAGCTGCCGCCGATCACGACCTTTCTTAATCGCCTCCTGGCGCTCACCATCGACCTGCAGGACGTCCTGTTCGCCGCCTTCGAACAGCTCCTGACCGCCAAGGTCGAGGGCGCGATCGCCGCCGGCATCTACGACATCGGACTGGAGACGCTGCGCGCGGAGAGCTTCGTCGTCACCGATCGCCAGACCATCTACACCCATCCCGGCACCGGCGCGGAAACCAGCCTGCTGACCATCCAACAGCGCGAGCGCAACCGGCCGATGACCGCCGAGGAGGCGATGGCTTGGCTCGACGATCCGGCCGCCAAGTTGCTGGTCAACGAGCGCTCCCACCGCGCCGCCGTTCAGCTTCCAGCGCCTTCGCTGATGCTCGACGACGGGGAGATCGAACGCCGCGTGCGGCTGATCCGGCCGATGGAGCAGCATCACGCCTCCATCCGCATGATGGACGAAAGCCATTGGATCGCCGCCAGTCGCGCCGAGTTCACCGCCGCCTGGAACGCCGAGATCGCGGAGGTGCCAGCCTATTCCGATTCCACGATCCACATCGTCGCTGGCCTGCTGCTGCCGATCTGGAAGCGGCTGCCCAACGAGTCGAGCCGTGTCTATCGGCTCCAGACCGATGACGGGGAACGGATCATCGGCCGCCGCGTGTCGCCCGCATGGGTCGCCAACGCCACGACAGTCGGAACGACGAACCTGTCCGCCGACCATGCCTATGCCGCGCTCATCGAGGGCAAGACAATCCTCGATCTCGCCGAATGCCTCCAACTCCGCCGCGTGCGCGTCATGGGCGCCGATCGCATCGAACTCTCCGGCTTCACCGACGCGATGCGCGAGCGCCTGCGCGCCTTTGGCCTCTTCAGCGAGATCATCTCGTGGAAGCTCCGCTTCTTCGTGCCCGTCGGCGCGGACGGCGCGACCATCATCGGCAAGCTGATCGACACCTACCCGATCCAGCGCGTCGGCGAGCGGGAGGCAGCGTGATGGCCCGTCTCGACGCATCCGATCTCGCACAACGTCTCGGCCGACAGGCCGAGGCGGTGTGCCGCCGCTATCTCAGCAATGGCCACCGTCAGGGCAACTACTGGCAGGTGGGCGACGCCCGCAACACCAAGGGCCGCTCGATGTACGTCCGGCTCAAGGACTCGCCCAAAGGCCCCGCCGGGAAATGGACTGACGCCGCTACCGGCGAGCATGGAGACCTCCTCGACGTGATTCGCGAGAGCTGCGGCCTCATCGACTTCAAGGATGTCGCTGACGAGGCCCGGGTCTTCCTCAGCATGCCGCCGCCGGAACCGGAGCAGTCCGCGTTCCAGCCCCTGGCGCCTGCACCGCATGGATCGCCCGAAGCCGCTCGGCGTCTCATCCGCATGTCGCAGCCGATTCCAGGCACGATCGTAGCGGCGTATCTGCGGCAACGCGGCATTACGGATCTCCGGAGAACCGGAAATCTGTATTTCCACCCGCGCTGCTATTATCGTCCTGACGAGCACGCGCCGACCAAGACATGGCCCGCCATGATCGCGGCGGTCACCGACCTTGCCGGCAGGATCACCGGGGCGCATCGCACCTGGCTCGACCCCCAGCGCTTGGACAAAGCGCCGCTCGACACCCCGCGTCGGGCGATGGGCGATCTCCTCGGCAACGCGGTCCGCTTTGGCGTCGGTGGCGAGGTCATGGCGGCCGGCGAAGGCATCGAGACGGTCCTTTCGGTCCGACAGGTCGTGCCCAACATGCCGATGCTGGCGGCGCTCTCCGCAGCACATCTCGCCGCCATCCTGTTCCCTGACACGCTGCGGCGGCTCTACATCCTGCGCGATGATGATCCGGCGGGCGATAGTGCGCGTGATAGCCTGATCGAACGGGCGAACGCGGTCGGGATCGAGGCGATCGTCATCTCGCCGCAACTCGGCGACTTCAACGAGGATCTGCGCACCCTCGGATTCGCGACCCTCCGCGGCCAGATACGGGTGCAGCTCGGGCCGCAGGACGTCGCGCGCTTCATGGCGCTGGCGGCATAGTCGGTAAGGAAGCGGCAACGGCCCCGCCGCCGTACTCGCTCAGATGCAGGGGATCGGAGAGGACCGCGCCTCGGCCTTCGAGAGGGCGATCGGCCCACAGGCTGGCCGGCGCGGCAATGGCTGCGGCCGACTATTTTCCGGCGCGGCCCCAAGGGGCCGCTTTCCATCGCGAGGCAAAATAGCCGGCCTCCACCATCCTCCGCTGACGCTCCGGCCCCTCGCTTGCGCTCCGGGTGCAGCGCCGTCCCGCCGGTGGGCTTCGTCGCCATGAAGGCCGCGACGGTCGCGGTCCAACCGACGGAGCATCCGATGCGCGATCACGACGACTACGAACCGCACCACGAATCCTCACCGACCGACCACGTCCTCAACGAATTGCAGCTCCACGGCTACCGGCCTTTCGCCGACGAACCCGATCAGCGGCTTCTGCCGGACGGCAACGAGGTCGCGGGCGCGATCGCCGACATCTTCGACGCCCTGATCGTGACCCTGGAGGATACGCGCCTCGAACCCGACCTCGACGATCTCCTCTGGTCGACCGTGAACGTCTTTCATCGCGCCACCGAACGGATCAACCGCGAGCTCGACGACAACGAGCAGGCCCAAAAGCGCTCCCAGCGCGAACAGGACGGCAGCGAAGTGAAGTCAGTCGACCTCGAGCGCCTGATCGCCGAGGGCAAGACGCTGGTCGAACGTCAGACCGCCTTCGAACTGATGCGCGACCAGGCCGCCGAGCACTACGAACGCCAGGTCGGCAAAGCATGGCTCCCGCGGTCCGGATCGAAGGTCAATCATCGCAACCTCACCTCGGCGATGATCGACAGCCGCGACTTCATCATGGCGAAGAAGCGTGCCGAGCAGGAAGTGCTCCTGCCGCCTGGCCCCAAGATCGCCGTCACCGGCGGGCTCGATTTCGACAATCATCGTCTGATCTGGGCCAAGCTCGACCAGGTCCACGAAAAGCACCCCGACATGGTGCTGATCCACGGCAAGTCGCCGAAGGGTGCCGAGAAGATCGCTTCTCTCTGGGCCAGGAATCGCAATGTCCCACAGATCGGCTTTGCACCCGACTGGACGAAGCACGGCCGGGCAGCACCCTTCAAACGCAATGACGAGATGCTGCAAATCCTGCCGAAGGGCGTGCTGCACTTCCCCGGCACCGGCATCAATGACAACCTCGCCGACAAAGCCAAGAAGCTCGGCATCCCGGTGTGGAAATTCGGCGGCGCGTAAGCGCCGCCGCATCGGGCACCTGCTAAACGGCCAAGCCTATGGCATAACGCAACGAATGCAGCGACTGAAGCCACTCCCGAAACCGGCACGTTCGGACGCCGTTCTCGCTGCGGTTTTCCTGGAGAATGCCACCGTGAAGGCTGCAGCCGCCGAATGGGCGGCGGATCAAGGATTCGACAATCAAGCCCTTCATGCGATTGCAATTGCCATCGAACTCCTCCTCAAATCCTATCTGCTTAACGTCGCGACCGATGATGTTTGGAACCGCGCGAACATCGGGCACGATCTCGCCAAGGCACTCCATTATTCGGCTCAAGCCGGCTTGGTGCCTCCTTCACGCATCGAGTGGATTATCAGCCACCTCCATCCGCATTTTCAGCGTGGCGGGTTTCAGCGCGAGCCGTCGAGGAAATGGCCACCAGGCTTTGCGGATGACGCAGGTGAGGTCGCACGGCAGCTCGCGCAGACAGTACGGCTTCACCAACGTCACGGCCACATCGACTCGGCTCCCAGCCCGGAGAAGACCACTCCCCGCTGAATGGCGCTGGTCCTTGGTCCAGCCGATGGCCTGACGCCATCAACCCGTAAAGGGTCGGACTACGCATAGCGTGCCGCCGCGCCGGCGTTGCCTGCGCGGTGATTGCGGCCATCGGCCGAACACATCGGGCGCCTGTCAGCGGGGGGATGGTCCTCCGCTCGAAACAGGAGCCGGATCGATGTCCTTCCCCGACGCACACGCCTTCGCCTTCAGCCTCGCCACCACGCTGATGGCCGTCATCGTCATCTTCCGCGCGGGCGACGGCACTCTCTCGGTGACACCCGCAAACGAATACGACGGCGACGTCTCGGAGATCGTCCACGAGGTCGATCCCTTCGCGCCATGACGGCGCGCCACCCTTCCAGGCGACGCGGAGACCCCTGCGGTTTCCGCTCCCGACGGAGCACAGCTTTTGCTATGCGCCGTGGTGGTGGTGGAAGGCGCGACCGTCAGAATTTGCTCTTTCGGAGACACCACCATGATTATCCTCGGCATTGTCCTATCCTTCGCAGCCATCGGCATCTTGTGCTGGTTGCTGTTCACGCTCGCGGTGTTCGCACTGCCATTCTTCGCGGGCGTGACCGCCGGCACCTGGGCCTATGACACTGGCGCGGGCTGGCTCGGCGCCATCCTTATCGGCATGCTCGGCGCCGGCCTGACGTTGGGCGTGGGGCAGCTCTTGCTTGGAATTGTCCGCCCGCTCTGGGCACGCCTGCTGATCGCGCTGGCATTTGTCGCACCCGCGGCGATCGCCGGCTTCCACGCCACGCATGGCATCGTGAAACACACCATGCCGTCGGAGACCTGGCAGCTCGTGTTCTCCGTCATCGGTGCGGTCGCGGTCGGCGTCACCGCGTTCGCGCGCGTCGCTGGGATGGCAAGCACCGGCCCGTCCAGCCAGGGCATTGCACCAGCCTGACACCACGACGGAACCGTCGCCGGGACGACCAGTCGGGGGTTTCAGCCCTCAGCGTTGTGCAGTTGGAGAGGGAGCCGCGTCACCGGAACCTGACTGAAGCCCATCGTGCGGCCGCCTCAACAGCGCCCGGATTTCTGCTCGGCGCCTCTGTGCGCGGGAACGGTGCAACACGAAGTCGAGGGCGTCATCTCCACTGGCCGACTTCGAAACGAAAGCTCGACCCTCGCCTGTACAAGGGGAGGACGGGTCGCAGATGATCTTCAGCTTGCGCCGTCTGCTGGTTGCGACCGGGTCGCCATGATCTTCCGTTCCTGATTGTCTCCAGACCGCTCCGAACGGCCTCTCCAATGGCCTGATCTGACCGAAGGACGGCTGCGCCTCGACCGCCTATGCCGCAACGGCGCGTCCCGACTTTCTTCCCCTGCCGGCCAAGGCCGTCATTCCTCGCGAAACAACAAAGTCGTTCCTGCCATCCTCCGCGTTGCTCCGGTCGCAAGCGATGCGGCGTCGGTCGCCTCCGGCCTGTCGATCGCCATCGAGGCCGCAATGGAGCGGTTCCGAAAACGAAACGGAGACTTACAATGGCGACCATCGGCACCTTCAAGAAGACCGGCTCGAACGAGTTCACCGGCGAAATCGTAACCCTCAGCGTCCAAGCCAAGGGCGTGCGCATCGTCCCCGACACCCGCGCCACCGGCGAGAACGCCCCCAGCCACCGGGTTCTGGTCGGCCGCGCGGATTATGCGTAGCGCGGGATTATGCGGAGTCGTTTGCTGGTAGCCGCGGTTTTCAAGGGCTTTTGCGGCTGTGTCGCTCCGCATAATCCCGT
>MKVX01000004.1 GCA_001899255.1 Rhizobiales bacterium 62-47 | reverse complement strand
CGTCAACGACGTCTTGCCGTGGTCGACGTGACCAATCGTGCCAATGTTGCAATGCGGCTTCGTACGTTCAAACTTCTCTTTGGCCATGACACTCTCCGTTCAGGCGTTGACTCTCGTCAACGTCAATCAGGCAAACTTCTTCTGGACTTCCGCCGACACGTTGGCCGGCGCTTCCGCGTAGTGATCGAACTGCATCGTGAAGGTCGCGCGACCCTGGCTCATCGAGCGCAGGTTGTTCACGTAACCGAACATATTCATGAGCGGCACCATCGCATTGATGACGTTGGCGTTGCCGCGCATGTCTTGACCCTGGATCTGACCACGCCGCGAGTTGAGGTCGCCGATGACCGAACCGGTGTAGTCTTCCGGGGTCACCACTTCGACCTTCATGATCGGCTCGAGCAGTACGGACTTGCCCTTCTGCAGCGCATCGCGGAATGCAGCGCGCGATGCGATTTCGAAGGCCAGCGCCGATGAGTCGACGTCGTGATAGGCGCCGTCCACGAGCTGAACCTTGACGTCGACCACCGGGAAGCCGGCAACCACGCCCGAGGTCAGCACGCTCTGCAGACCCTTTTCGACGCCGGGGATGTATTCCTTCGGCACCGCGCCGCCAACGATCTTCGACTCGAACTGGAAGCCAGCGCCCGGCTCGGTCGGCTCGACGACGAACTTGACGCGCGCGAACTGGCCGGTACCGCCGGTCTGCTTCTTGTGCGTGTAGTCGACTTCCGCCGGCTTGGTGATCTTCTCACGGAACGCCACCTGCGGCGCGCCGATGTTGGCGTCGACCTTATAAGTGCGCTTGAGAATATCGACCTTGATGTCGAGATGGAGTTCGCCCATGCCCTTGAGGATGGTCTGGCCGGACTCGTGATCGGTCGACACGCGGAACGACGGATCTTCCGCCGCCAGCTTGGCCAATGCGATGCCGAGCTTTTCCTGGTCGGCCTTCGACTTCGGCTCGATGGCGATTTCGATGACCGGCTCCGGGAATTCCATCTTCTCGAGGATCACCGGATGCTCCGGATCGCACAGCGTATCGCCGGTGCGGGCTTCCTTGAGGCCAGCCAGCGCGACGATGTCGCCCGCATAGGCTTCCTTGATGTCTTCGCGGTTGTTCGCATGCATCAGCAGCATGCGGCCGATACGCTCTTTCTTCTCGCGCGTCGAGTTCACGACACCGGTGCCGCTCTGCAGCACGCCGGAATAGATACGGCAGAAAGTGATGGTGCCGACGAACGGGTCGTCCATGATCTTGAACGCCAGCAGAGCCATCGGCTCCTTGTCGTCGGCGTGACGGACGACTTCCTCGCCCTTCTCGTCGATACCCTTGATGGCCGGCACGTCGACCGGCGACGGCAGATAGGCAACGACCGCGTCGAGCAGCGGCTGCACGCCCTTGTTCTTGAACGCGGTGCCGCACAGCACCGGATAGAATGCGCCGGTCAGCACCGCCTTGCGGACGAGGCGCTTCAGCGTGTCTTCATCCGGCTCGGTGCCGTCGAGATAGGCAGCCATGGCGTCGTCGTCGAGTTCGACGGCGGCTTCGACCAGCTTCTCGCGATATTCCTTGGCCTTGTCGGCGAGATCGGCAGGAATCTCCTCGATATCGTACATCGAGCCGAGCGAGTCCTGATTGTAGACCAGCGCCTTCATGCGGACGAGGTCGACCATACCCTTGAAGTTGCTCTCCGAGCCGATCGGCAGCTGCAGCGCAACCGGGCGCGCGCCGAGGCGATCGACGATGTCGGCCAGACACTTGTAGAAGTCGGCGCCGGTCTTATCCATCTTGTTGCAGAAGACGATACGCGGCACCTTGTACTTGTCGCCCTGGCGCCAGACCGTTTCCGTCTGCGGTTCGACACCCTGGTTGGAGTCGAGCACGCACACTGCGCCGTCGAGCACGCGCAGCGAACGCTCGACTTCAATGGTGAAGTCGACGTGGCCGGGAGTGTCGATGATGTTCAGGCGCTTGCCGTCCCAGAACGCAGTGGTGGCAGCGGACGTAATGGTGATGCCACGCTCCTGCTCCTGCGCCATCCAGTCCATCGTCGCGGCACCTTCGTGCACTTCGCCGATTTTGTGGCTCTTGCCGGTGTAATACAGGATACGCTCGGTCGTCGTCGTCTTACCGGCGTCGATATGCGCCATGATACCGAAATTGCGGTAGTTCTCGATGGCATGTTGGCGGGGCATAAAAGCTGTCCTTAATTTCGGTTCGGGTCGCCGTTACCAGCGATAATGCGAGAAGGCACGGTTGGCTTCCGCCATCTTGTGCACGTCTTCCCGCTTCTTGACCGCGTTCCCCCGGTTGTTCGATGCATCCAGCAGCTCTGCGGAGAGCCGCTCGGTCATCGTCTTCTCGTTGCGCCCCCGCGCAGCCGTAATGATCCAGCGAATGCCGAGCGCCTGACGGCGGGTCGAACGAACTTCGACCGGCACCTGGTAAGTCGCACCACCCACGCGGCGCGAACGCACTTCGATGGTCGGCATGACGTTCTCGAGCGCCTGCTCGAACACGGTCAGCGGACCCTGCTTGGTCTTGGCTTCGATCATCTCGAGCGCACCGTAAACGATGCTTTCGGCGGCAGACTTCTTGCCGTCATACATGATCGAATTCATGAACTTCGTGATGACGATATTCCCGAACTTCGGATCCGGGTTGACTTCACGCTTTTCGGCAGAATGGCGACGCGACATCGATTATGTTCCCGATTACTTCGGACGCTTCGCGCCGTACTTCGAACGACGCTGCTTACGATTCTTGACGCCCTGCGTATCGAGGACGCCGCGGAGGATGTGGTAGCGCACGCCCGGCAAGTCCTTGACGCGGCCGCCGCGGATCATCACCACCGAGTGCTCTTGCAGATTGTGACCTTCGCCCGGGATGTAACCGATGACTTCGAAGCCATTGGTCAGACGCACCTTGGCGACCTTACGAAGCGCCGAGTTCGGCTTCTTCGGCGTCGTGGTGTAGACGCGCGTGCAGACGCCGCGCTTCTGCGGTGACTGCTGCAGCGCCGGAGCATTCTTACGCGCCTTTTGCAGAATGCGCGGATTTGCGACCAGTTGGTTGATCGTCGGCATCGTTCGCCTTCACCCTTGTTCGCGCGATCCCTTGCGGGCTTCGCAGAATTGTCTGGGACCCAAGATCCCGTGCTGTCGCCTACCCGGCTCGACAAACAAAGCGAAACTGCGCCAGCCACTCTTTGACAGAGTGGAAAGCGCTTCGACGAACAGAGGACCGCAGCAGCAATGGACTGGCTTTCACCAACCCATCAAAACCGGGGTCATGCATCCGAATTCGATCTCCGAGACATCGCTCTGGAGAACGACAATCGTCTTTGCCTTGCCTAGCTTAGGTCGGCAGCGTCTGAGCGACATCCGTCGAGGTTGGTGCCCGTATCAATTCCGAGAAACTGAAGGGTGGTCCGTTCCGACGTTGGCGTTGCTCACCGCCTGCCGTTAAGTGGGCGGGTTTTATCGGCCACCGGCGTGCAAGTCAAGGCTTAAACACCGCGAATTGCATAGCGCCGAATTTCAAGAAGTCCCGTCATATAAGGCTTTCCCGAAACTGCCTGCGTTGGCGTCATGTCGCCATGGCCGCATCTCCTGACACGGATATCGCATCTGCAGCAAGCGACGATTCGAGTCGTTTGCCCCGTACCCACCGATACGCGTTAAAACAGGATTAATATCCTTCAAGCCGTAGAATCGCCGGACTAAGACCGCCTATTCGCGGTTGTCCGAGGGAGCGCCAAACCCCATTTGCCCGCGATTCGGTGATTTCTTGCGCTTGAGCCGGAATCACCGGACCGAGTCGCGGTCCGCAACATCCGCTCGGGCATCGGTCAAAGGGATTCGCCCGGCCGCCGAGGCGGGTGGCAGCTTGGGAGTCCGGCGCGGATTAGTCGTCGTCCTCGTCGTCATCGTCGTCGTGCGGCGTGTGGGACTGGTCGTCCCACAACCTGCGATAGACCCCATTCGCCGCCAGCAACTCGCTATGCGAGCCGCGCTCCACCACCTCCCCGGCGCGGAGGACGATGATTTCATCCATATCGACCACCGACGTCAGCCGGTGCGTCGAAAAGATCATCGTACGGCCCTTGGCCAGTTTGAGCAGGGTGCGATTGATCGCCGCTTCAGTGGTCTGGTCCAGCGCCGAGGTCGCCTCGTCGAGCAGCAGCAGCGACGGATCGCGGACGATGGCGCGGGCGATCGCCATGCGCTGGCGCTGGCCGCCGGACAAGGTGTCGCCGCGCTCGCCGACCTGGGTGTCGTATTTGTGCGGCAGGCTCATGATGAAGCGATGGATCTCCGCCTTCTTGGCCGCCTCCACGACCTCCTTGTCGGTCGCCCCCTCTTTGCCGAGCCTGATGTTCTCTCGGATCGACATGTTGAAGAGCACGTTGTCCTGGAACACCACAGCCATGCCCTGCCGCAGCGACTCGCGGGTGACGGTGCGGATGTCGACGCCGTCGATGGTGACCTTCCCCGCCGTCGGCACGTAGAGCCGCAGGATCAAATTGAGCAGCGTACTCTTGCCCGAACCGCTGGGACCGACGATGGCGATCGACTTGCCGACCTCGATCTTGAGGTTGAGATCGTCGAGCACCAGCTCGTCGCTGCCCTCATAGCCGAACGAGACGTGGTCGAAAGTGATGTCGTTGCTGATGCGCGGCAGGTCCGGCATGCCCGGACGGTCGGCGCCGCGGGTCGGTTCGTCGAGCAGTTCCTGCACGTGACGCACCGCCGCCGCGGACTGGATCGTCACCGGCACGAAGTGCATCAGGTGCGCGATGTTGTAGGAAATTTCCCAGAACGCGCTTTCGAACGTGACGAACGTGCCGATGGTGATCTGTCCGGTGGTCGCGAGATAGGCGCCGAGCGCCAGCACCACGAGATGCAGCAGCAGCACCGAGACGTTCACCGAGCGCTCGACCATGCTCGACAGGAACGTCGCCGAGGCGATCTTCTGCCGGGTGGTATCGTTGCGCACCGAGAACCAGCTGCGCGCCAGCCGTTGCAGGCTGAACGCCTTGACCACGGCCTGCGCCGAAATGTTCTCCTGCACGACGCCGAGGATCGCGGCCTCGTTGACCTTCTGCTCGTAATTGGCGTGGACCGCCTTCGGCGTCAGGATGCGCGGGCCGATCAGCGTGATCGGGAAGATCAGCAGCGCCACCACCGCCAGTTGCCAGTTCAAATAGAACATCAGCAACAAGCCGGCGAGCAGCTCCAGCGCCGGCAGCACCGCGCTGTTGGCCAGCGTCTTCAGCGCATTTTCGAATGCCGACAGATCGACCGAAAAACGCGAGAGGATTTCGCCGCGCTTGGTACGCGCGAAGAAACTCGACGGCAAGTCCTGCACGTGATCGAACAGCTTTTGCCGGACGTCGGAGATCACCGATGCCGACAGCCAGGCATCCCAACGCTCATACCAGATCGAGATCAGCGACGTGACGATGCCCGCCACCGCGAGCACCGACAGGATCACCATCAGCACGCCGAAATCTTCCTCGCCGAGCGCATCGTCGATGAGGAATTTCAGGCTCAGCGGCATGATGACATTGAACAGCGTCTCGACCAGCAGGCCGATACCGACGAACGTCAGCGCCTTCTTGTAGTTCTTGAAGTAAGGACGAATGAAACCAGTGACGGTGGCAAACGCGCCGGCGGCCTCGCGCGCGGTGAAGACAACGAGTTCCTCGTCGTCATCATCGTCATCGTCGTCCCAATCTTCGTCGTCGTCGTCATCGTCGGCCGGCGCGGATTTCGGCACCGTTGCTGCGGCGGCGGCCTGCGCGCGCCGCAACTCGGCCTCTGCCGCGGCATCCGATGAGGTGCCGGTGGAAGCTGGATCATTCTTGTCGGTGGGTGTCTTGGCCACGATGGATCAGCCGCAACGGCACGATTGCGGACGGCACACGCGCGCCCATGACGCAGCAGGCTGCGGCATCGAGGCCGATCGGCCGGCGTATCCGAATCTCATCGTGTATCAATCCGCTGTCACTGACCGCAGTATGCTGTCGCCGCGCGGTCGGAAGCAAGTGCGGCGGCAGGGGTCAGCCCTGCGCCGCGACCATTCGCGTCAATCGTCCAGCGCCGTCTTGTCGAAGAAGGAATAGCGCAGGCTCTCCGGGTCCGCATACCATTTTCCGGGCCCCTTGCCGGCGGCAACGGTTTTTTCCCAGACGGCATCCATGCAGTCGTTGCGATTCATCGACAGGTCGAAGCCGTTGTTGAAGAAGATCTCCGACCACTCCCACCAGGTGCCGAGCTTCTTGACGCCGCGCAGCAGGTCATAGCGATCGATCAGATCCGGCGGCAGGTCACTGGTGACCGAACCGAACACCAGGCCGGTCTTGACCACCCGGCGCAATTCGCGGACGGCGCGCCGCACCTGCTTGTCCGAGACGTGGCAGAGGCTGGTTTCGAACACGAAGTCGAACTGCTCGTCGGCGAACGGCATATCGGCGATCGAGCCGAGCAGATTGAAGGGCTTCAGCGCTTCCGGCGTCTGCGCATGGATCGCCCGGTTGTTCTCGATGCCCCAGGCATCGATGCCGCGCTCGCGCAGCGCGCCGACCAGTTCGCCGCTGGCCGAGCCAGCCACCAGCAGCTTGCAGCCGGCAGGCTTGTGCCAGACCGTCTCGATCAGGTCGATCAGATGCTTCGGATCGGTGAACTGGCTCCAGACCTCGCGATACGGCCCGATCCCGCGATAATTGGCGAAGTAGTCGCGGTCGATCTTGCCGGTCGCCTTGCCCGCATTGGCGCGCGCGTGACGGAGCCGGATGGTTTCGGTGACGACGATATCGGTCGCTGCATCGGACGAATCCAGCAGGCCGTTGAGCGTCGAGTCGAACAGGTAGTCGCCGACCAGAATGAGGCCGGGATGCTCCTTCGGTTCGGGGCGATGATTGGTCGCCACGTCGCGCACCGGCAAACCGCCGGGGATGGCGTTGACCGACGACAGCCAGCGGTGGATCTTGCCTTCGACAAAATGCTCGCGCGCATTGCCGAGCGACGCCGGCAGCGATTTCAGCGCCGCATCAATCAACTGCTGGTCGGTGAGATTGGCGAACGCCAGCGCGTCGGAACCTGCGATCAGCCAGTTGAGCACGCCGTTGCGGCCGACATCGTGCCGCGCGCCTTCGTTGTAGACGCAGCAGCCGCCGAACGCTTCCGACATGAACCAGGCGCCGGGAATCTTGTCGCCCCAGAACGGCTCGTCGAACAGGACCGAGACGCGCAGGTAGTGCGCCGGACGGTCGAAGTAAGCGACGTGCTTGACCATCGACTTGCGCAGCTGTTCGCCTTCCCAGCCCATCGTGGCGAGCCAGTTGTGCGGCAGGCACATCATGACCAGATCGAAGTCGCGCGTCTCCGGTCCCTTGCCGTTCATCATGTTGAGCTGGTAGCGGCCGCCCTCGGTCTTGCCGACCTTGAGCACGCGATGATTGAGCTGGATGTCGGCATCGACTTCCGAACGCAGGCAGGTGATCAACTGCTCGTTGCCGTTCTGGATCGAATACAGGCCGATATAGCCGTCGACATCCATCACGAAGTTCTTCAGCGCGTTGAGCCCATTGGTGTTGTGGCTTTCGGTCGCGATATCGGAGCGCGCCATCACCTTGAAGAAACGCTTGGCGACCGGATCGTCGACCTCGCGATCGAGCAATTCCTCGCAGGTCATGAACGCCCACGGATGCTCGTTATCCTGCGCGCCGACGCCCTCATAATATTCCGTCGGCGAAATCATTTCGGAGCAGCGCTTGCGGAACGCCTCAATGGCATCCGCCGTCTTGGCACCGAAGCGGCGGCGCATGCCAGCCACGTCGTTCAGCAGTTCGCCGTTGAGCTGCACCTGCTCGGCGTCCATCGGAATGGTCTGCAAACCGAAATGCTGGATCAGCTCGCGCAGTGGGTCCGGCCCGGTCATCGAGTAATCGTAGATCTCAGCGACACCGGCTTCGTACATCGCCGGCGAAGAATCGAAGCGGCGCGACACGATCTTGCCGCCGATGCGATCGGTGGCTTCGAAGATCGTGATGCGACACAGCGGCCCGAGCTTCTTCCTGAGATACCAGGCGCTCATCAGGCCGCCCGGCCCGCCACCTACGATTGCTAGATCAAGCATGTGCTTCTCTCGACGGACAATCGGCGCCTCGCGCACCTTGCCTTCCCCGGAGCTGATCGACGACCGTCACGAGAACCGACGTCCCGGCCGTATTCGCCTCAAGGTTGCATGCGCGCGTTCGCGCCTAATCCAGAGTTCATTATTGCTGGATTTCCAATGCTGCCTCAATGGAAACAGCTTTTCACCTGAAGGAAAGATGAACAAAGCGCGATCCCATCGAAAAAGACCTCTGGCAGCCTGAATTCGGTAGTCGCCACCCGCCGGGAATGGCCGATACCACCATCGTCCGGCACGCAGGAAACGGGGAATCGGCCCGCCAGAACAGCAAAAAGGCCAGCGGATGCTGGCCTTTCTGTGTTTCGTGATGTCCGGAGGATTACTCCGCCGGCGGCAAGGCCAGCGGCTCGGCCTCCGGTGCAGCCGGCGTAATCGCCGCGGCCTGCTTTTCCCGCTCGTCGAGAATCAGCCGGTCGCGCTTCATGGCGACTTCGCGGATGCGGGCCATCGAGGCGCCGGTGCCGGCCGGAATCAGGCGGCCGACAATGACGTTTTCCTTGAGGCCTTCCAGCGGGTCCACCTTGCCGTTGACGGCGGCTTCGGTGAGCACGCGGGTGGTCTCCTGGAACGACGCCGCCGAGAAGAACGAACGCGTCTGCAGGCTCGCCTTGGTGATGCCGAGCAGCACGGGCGTTCCGGTCGCGATCTTCTTGCCCTCTTCCTTCGCCTTGGCGTTGAGCACGTCGAACTCGATCTTGTCGATCTGCTCGCCCGAGATCATGTCGGTCTCGCCCTGATCGGTGATCTCGACCTTCTGCAGCATCTGACGAACGATGACTTCGATGTGCTTGTCGTTAATCAGCACGCCCTGCAAGCGGTAGACTTCCTGGATTTCGTTGACCAGATAGGCAGCGAGTTCCTCGATGCCCTTGATCGCCAGAATGTCGTGCGGTGCAGGGTTGCCTTCAACGATGAAGTCACCCTTTTCAACGATGTCGCCATCCTGCAGATGGATGTGCTTGCCCTTCGGAATGAGGTACTCGCGAGTCTCCTCGTTCTTGTCGACCGGCTCGATCGAGATGCGACGCTTGTTCTTGTAGTCGCGGCCGAAGCGGATGGTGCCGGCGATTTCGGCGATGATCGCCGCATCCTTCGGCTTGCGCGCTTCGAACAGTTCGGCAACACGCGGCAGACCGCCGGTGATGTCGCGCGTCTTGGCGCTTTCGGTCGAAATACGCGCGAGAATGTCGCCCGGCTTGACCTTGGCTCCAACGTCGACCGACAGAATGGCATCGACCGAGAGCATGTAACGGGCGTCGCCGCCGCGTGCCAGCTTCAGCACCTTGCCATCCTTGCCCTTGATGACGATGGCCGGACGCAAATCCGCACCGCCACGCATGGAGCGCCAATCGATAACGACACGCTTGGCGATACCGGTCGACTCGTCGAGCGTTTCCGAAATCGATTGTCCTTCGACCAGATCCTCGAATCCGATGGTGCCTTCGACTTCGGTGAGAATGGGACGGGTATACGGATCCCACTCCGCGATGCGCTGGCCGCGCTTGACCATATCGCCTTCGTCGACGTGTACGCGCGCGCCGTATTGAATACGGTGCGTTGCACGCTCGGTCCCATCGGGATCGACCACCGCGATAACCATGTTGCGGACCATCGCGACCAGATGGTTCTCGCTGTTACGCGCGATCGCCTTGTTCTTGATGACGATCTTGCCTTCGAAGTTCGACTCGATCACCGACTGTTCGTTGAGCTGCGCCGCACCGCCGATGTGGAACGTACGCATCGTCAACTGCGTGCCGGGCTCACCGATCGACTGCGCGGCGATGACGCCGACAGCTTCACCGTGATTGACCGGCGTACCGCGAGCCAGATCGCGGCCGTAGCACTTGCCGCAAATGCCGTTGACCAGTTCGCAGGTCAGAGCCGAACGGATCTTCACTTCCTGGATGTTGGCCTGTGCGATCTGCTCGACATGGCTTTCTTCCATCAAGGTGTTGCGCTTGATCACCACCTTGTTGGTCGCCGGATCGCGGATGTCCTCGCACGCGGTGCGGCCGAGGATGCGCGAGCCGAGCGAAGCCACCACCGTGCCGGCATCGACGATGGCGCGCATCTTGATGCCGAGCTTGGTGCCGCAGTCGTCCTGCGTGATGATGCAGTCCTGCGCCACGTCGACCAGACGGCGGGTCAGGTAACCCGAGTTCGCCGTCTTCAGAGCGGTGTCGGCCAGACCCTTGCGGGCACCGTGCGTCGAGTTGAAGTACTCGAGCACCGACAGACCTTCCTTGAAGTTGGAAATGATCGGCGTCTCGATGATCTCACCCGACGGCTTGGCCATCAGGCCGCGCATACCGGCAAGCTGACGCATCTGCGCCGGCGAACCACGCGCACCGGAGTGAGCCATCATGTAGATCGAGTTGATCTGCGCTTCGCCGCCCTTCGGATTCTTCTTAACGGCGGAGATTTCCTTCATCATCTCCTTGGCGATTTCTTCGGTAGCCTTCGACCAGGCGTCGACCACCTTGTTGTACTTCTCGCCGTGGGTGATGAGACCGTCGTTGTACTGCTGCTCGAAGTCCTTCGCCAGCGTACGCGTGGTATCGACGATCTTCCACTTGCCGTGCGGCACCACCATGTCGTCCTTGCCGAACGAGATGCCGGCCTTGAACGCATTGTAGAAGCCGAGCGCCATGATGCGGTCGCAGAAGATCACCGTCTCCTTCTGACCGCAGTGACGATAGACCTGATCGATGACGCCGGAGATCTCGCGCTTGGTCATCAGCTTGTTGATGGCCTCGAACTTGATCTTCTGCGACTTCGGCAGCACCTGGCCGAGCATGACGCGGCCCGCGGTGGTGTCGATCATCCGCTTGAGCGGCTTGCCGTCCTCGCCCACGCCATCCCAGCGATACTTGATCTTGGTATGCAGGTGGATGACCTTGGAGTGCAGCGCGTGCTCCAGTTCGGCCATGTCGCCGAATACCTTGCCCTCGCCGGGCAGGCCTTCGCGCATGATCGACAGGTAGTACAGGCCGAGCACGATGTCCTGCGACGGAACGATGATCGGCTGACCGTTGGCCGGATGCAGGATGTTGTTGGTCGACATCATCAGCACGCGCGCTTCCAGCTGCGCTTCGAGCGACAGCGGAACGTGCACGGCCATCTGGTCGCCGTCGAAGTCGGCGTTGAAAGCCGAGCAGACCAGCGGATGCAGCTGGATCGCCTTGCCTTCGATCAGCACCGGCTCGAACGCCTGAATGCCGAGGCGATGCAGCGTCGGCGCGCGGTTCAGCAGCACGGGATGTTCGCGGATCACCTCATCGAGGATATCCCAAACCTCCGGACGCTCCTTCTCGACCAGCTTCTTGGCCTGCTTCACCGTGGTGGAGAGACCCTTGGCGTCGAGCCGCGAGTAGATGAACGGCTTGAACAGTTCGAGCGCCATCTTCTTCGGCAGGCCGCACTGATGCAGCTTCAGTTCGGGACCGACGACGATCACCGAACGGCCGGAGTAGTCGACGCGCTTGCCGAGCAGGTTCTGACGGAAGCGGCCCTGCTTGCCCTTGAGCATGTCGGCGAGCGACTTCAGCGGACGCTTGTTGGCGCCGGTGATGACGCGGCCGCGGCGGCCGTTGTCGAACAGCGCATCGACAGCTTCCTGCAGCATGCGCTTTTCGTTGCGGATGATGATGTCCGGCGCGCGCAGCTCCATCAGCCGCTTCAAACGGTTGTTGCGGTTGATGACGCGGCGATACAGGTCGTTGAGGTCCGAGGTCGCGAAGCGGCCGCCGTCGAGCGGCACCAGCGGACGCAGGTCCGGCGGAATCACCGGCACCACGGTGAGGATCATCCACTCCGGCTTGTTGCCGGAGAAGCGGAACGCCTCGACGATCTTCAGGCGCTTGGCCAGCTTCTTGTGCTTGATGTCGGAGTCGGTCTCCGCCATGTCGACGCGCAGCTGCGCCTCGAGCTTTTCAAGCTCCAGACCCTTGAGCAGTTCGCGAATGGCTTCGGCGCCGATCATGGCGGTGAAGCTGTCCTGACCGTATTCGTCCTGGGCGCGGAGATACTCTTCTTCCGACAGCAACTGACGGTCCTTGAGCGCGGTCAGACCCGGCTCGAGCACGACGTAGTATTCGAAATAGAGGATGCGCTCGAGATCCTTCAGCGTCATGTCGAGCAGCAAGCCGATGCGCGACGGCAGCGACTTCAGGAACCAGATGTGCGCGACCGGAGCTGCCAGCTCGATGTGGCCCATGCGCTCGCGACGGACGCGCGACAGGGTCACTTCGACCGAGCACTTCTCGCAGATGATGCCCTTGTACTTCATGCGCTTGTACTTGCCGCACAAGCACTCGTAATCCTTGATCGGCCCGAAGATGCGCGCGCAGAACAGGCCGTCGCGCTCGGGCTTGAAGGTGCGGTAATTGATGGTCTCCGGCTTCTTGATCTCGCCGTAGGACCACGAGAGAATCTTCTCCGGGGAAGCGATCGAAATCCGGATCTGGTCGAAGACCTGAGCCGGCGTCGTCGGATTGAAAAGATTCATAATTTCTTGGTTCATCGTCTTCTCCTCGCGTGCCGATCGTCACCGGCAGCAAATTCGAAACTTTCAGGCCGCCCGCGCCCGATCCAGCGTCCGGATCAGGCGCGAATGCCCGGCGAGACGCCGGGCACTACGCATGCAGTTACTCAGCGGCCTCCGCCGGTGGCGGCGTGCCGAGCTTGGAATTGTGCAGATCGACGTTGAGGCCGAGCGAGCGCATTTCCTTGACCAGCACGTTGAACGATTCCGGAATACCGGCCTCGAAGGTGTCGTCGCCGCGCACGATCGCCTCGTAGACCTTGGTACGGCCCGCGACGTCGTCCGACTTCACCGTCAGCATTTCCTGCAGGGTGTACGCCGCGCCATAAGCCTCGAGCGCCCACACCTCCATTTCGCCGAAACGCTGGCCGCCGAACTGCGCCTTGCCGCCCAGCGGCTGCTGGGTGACCAGCGAGTACGGACCGATCGAACGCGCATGGATCTTGTCGTCGACAAGGTGATGCAGCTTGAGCATGTAGATGTAGCCCACCGTCACCTTGCGATCGAACTGATCGCCGGTACGTCCGTCGTACACCACCGACTGGCCCGACTTGTCGACGCCGGCAAGCTCGAGCATCTCTTCGATGTCGGCTTCCTTGGCGCCGTCGAACACCGGCGTCGCAATCGGCACGCCGTGGCGGAGGTTGCCGCCGAGTTCGACCAGTTCGTTGTCGCTCAGCGACTTGATGGTCTCGTTGTCGCCGTAGACCTTCTTCAAGGTCTCCTTCAGCGGCTTGACGTCCTGCTTCGACAGATACGCGTCGACGGTCTGGCCGATGCGCTTGCCGAGACCGGCGCACGCCCAGCCGAGATGCGTTTCGAGAATCTGACCGACGTTCATGCGCGACGGCACACCGAGCGGATTGAGCACGATGTCGGCATGCGTCCCGTCTTCAAGGAACGGCATGTCTTCGATCGGGACGATCTTCGACACCACGCCCTTGTTGCCGTGACGGCCGGCCATCTTGTCGCCCGGCTGGATCTTGCGCTTCACCGCGACGAAGACCTTGACCATCTTCATCACGCCCGGAGGCAATTCGTCGCCGCGCTGCAGCTTTTCGACCTTGTCGAGGAAGCGCTGTTCAAGGCCCTTCTTCGATTCGTCGTACTGCTTCCGCATCGCTTCGATTTCGGCCATCAGCTTGTCGTTCGGCGACGCGAACAACCACCACTGCGACTTCGGATACTCGTCGAGCACCGTGCGGGTGATCTTGGTGTCCTTCTTGAAGCCCTTCGGACCGGCGATGCCCTGGCGGTTTTCCAGAAGGTCGGCGAGACGGCCGTAGACGTTACGGTCGAGAATGGCCTGCTCGTCGTCGCGGTCCTTGGCGAGGCGTTCGATCTCTTCCCGCTCGATCGCCAGCGCACGCTCGTCCTTGTCGACGCCGTGACGGTTGAACACGCGGACTTCGACGATGGTGCCCTGCACGCCCGGCGGCACCCGCAGCGAGGTGTCGCGAACGTCGGAGGCCTTTTCGCCGAAGATGGCGCGCAGCAGCTTTTCTTCCGGCGTCATCGGGCTTTCGCCCTTCGGCGTGATCTTGCCGACCAGGATGTCGCCGGCGCGAACTTCCGCACCGATGTAGACGATACCGGCTTCGTCGAGGTTCTTCAGCGCTTCTTCCGAGACGTTCGGAATATCGCGGGTGATTTCCTCGGGGCCGAGCTTGGTGTCGCGGGCCATGACTTCGAATTCCTCGATGTGGATCGAGGTGAAGACGTCGTCCTTGACGATCCGCTCCGACAGCAGGATCGAGTCTTCGAAGTTGTAGCCATTCCACGGCATGAACGCGACCAGCACGTTACGGCCGAGCGCGAGCTCGCCGAGATCGGTCGACGGACCGTCAGCGATGATGTCGCCCTTCTTGACCACGTCGCCAACCTTCACCAGCGGACGCTGGTTGATGCAGGTCGACTGGTTCGAGCGCTGGTACTTCATCAGCCGATAGATATCGACGCCCGACTTGGTCGGATCGAGATCCTCGGTCGCGCGGATAACCACACGAGTCGCGTCGATCTGGTCGATGACGCCCGAACGCCGCGCGGCAATCGCCGCACCGGAGTCACGCGCCACGACGCCTTCCATGCCGGTGCCGACGAACGGCGCTTCAGCCCGCACCAGCGGCACGGCCTGACGTTGCATGTTCGAACCCATCAGCGCGCGGTTGGCGTCGTCGTTCTCGAGGAACGGGATCAGCGCCGCGGCGACCGAAACCAGCTGCTTCGGCGACACGTCCATGAAGTCGACCTTGTCCGGCGTCACCGGCAGCACTTCGCCGGCGTGACGGCACACCACGAGGTCTTCCGTGAAGCGGCCCTTGGAGTCGAGCGGCAGGTTGGCCTGCGCGACGTAGTAGCGGCCCTCTTCCATCGCGGAGAGATACACCACGTCGTCGGTGACGCGGCCGTCCTTGACGCGGCGATACGGCGTCTCGACGAAGCCGTACTTGTTGACGCGCGCGAACGTCGCCAGCGAGTTGATGAGACCGATGTTCGGACCTTCCGGCGTTTCGATCGGGCAGATACGGCCGTAGTGCGTCGGATGCACGTCGCGCACTTCGAAGCCGGCGCGCTCGCGGGTCAGACCGCCCGGGCCAAGCGCCGAGAGACGGCGCTTGTGGGTGATCTCCGACAGCGGGTTGGTCTGGTCCATGAACTGCGAGAGCTGCGACGAGCCGAAGAACTCGCGCACGGCTGCCGCCGCCGGCTTGGCGTTGATCAGGTCCTGCGGCATCACGGTGTCGATATCGACCGAGGACATGCGCTCCTTGATGGCGCGCTCCATGCGCAGCAGGCCGATGCGATACTGATTTTCCATCAGTTCGCCGACCGAACGCACGCGGCGATTGCCGAGATGGTCGATGTCGTCGATCTCGCCCTTGCCGTCGCGCAGGTCCACCAGCGTCTTGATGACCGCGAGGATGTCTTCCTTGCGCAGCGTGCGATGGGTATCCGGCGCATCGAGGTCGAGGCGCATGTTCATCTTGACGCGACCGACCGCGGACAGGTCGTAGCGCTCGCTGTCGAAGAACAGCGACTGGAACATGTTCTGTGCCGATTCCAGCGTCGGCGGCTCGCCCGGACGCATCACGCGATAGATGTCGAACAGCGCGTCTTCACGCGTCATGTTCTTGTCGGCGTTCAGCGTGTTGCGGATGTAGGGACCGACGTTGACGTGGTCGATGTCGAGCAGCGGCAATTCCTTGTAGCCCTGCTCGTTCAACGCCTTCAACGACTTCTCGGTGATCTCTTCGCCGGCTTCGGCGTGGATCTCACCGGTCTTCGGATTGACGAGGTCTTCGGCAAGATAGTTGCCGATCAACTCTTCGTCCGACAGCCGCAGAGCCTTCAGGCCCTTTTCCTGCAACTGGCGGGCGCCGCGCACGGTCAGCTTCTTGCCGGCTTCGAGCACCACCTTGCCGGTGTCGGCGTCGATCAGGTCGTTGATCGTCGAATAGCCGCGGAAGCGCGAGGCATCGAACGGCACGCGCCAGCCGTCCTTGGTGCGCTTGTAGAGGATCTTCTTGTAGAAGGTCGACAGGATCTCTTCGCCATCGAGACCGAGGGCGAACATCAGCGACGTCACCGGAATCTTGCGGCGGCGGTCGATACGCGCGAACACGATGTCCTTGGCATCGAACTCGATGTCGAGCCACGAGCCACGATACGGAATCACGCGCGCGGCAAACAGCAGCTTGCCCGACGAATGCGTCTTGCCCTTGTCGTGATCGAAGAACACGCCCGGCGAACGATGCATCTGCGAAACGATGACGCGCTCGGTGCCGTTGACGATGAAGGTGCCGTTCATGGTCATGAGCGGAATGTCGCCCATGTAGACATCCTGCTCCTTGATGTCCTTGACCGAACGCGCGCCGGTTTCCTCGTCGATATCGAACACGATGAGGCGCAGCGTCACCTTCAGCGGCGCAGCGAAGGTCATGCCGCGCTGGCGGCACTCGTCGACGTCGTACTTCGGCGGCTCGAATTCATAGCGGACGAACTCCAGCATCGAGGTGTTGGAGAAATCCGAGATCGGGAACACCGAGCGGAACACCGCCTGCAATCCCTCGTCGAGGCGGCCGCCTTCGGGTTCATCGACCATCAGGAACTGATCGTAGGAGGCTTTCTGCACCTCGATCAGGTTGGGCATTTGCGCCACTTCACGGATATGTCCGAAGAACTTGCGAACTCTCTTGCGACCGGTGAACGTCTGCTGCGCCATCGTGGCCTCTCATTGCGCCGCCCGACAGGGGCGGACCTTCCAGAGCGCGATTGGCATCGCCCCTGGGTTGAAATCCGACACATTCGAAGCTGGCGGCCCCAATTCAGGATCAAAATCCCAAATCGCGACCCACGACCCTTCGAACGCAAAACGACGTGCAGAGCGCTGCCTACGCTCTGCCCGTCAGAACCCGATTGTTACGGACCAAAAGCCCGAAAATTGCATATCTCCCAACGGCTCACGGCCACGCCCGACCTGCGCTCGCCACTTCACCGTGTTGTCATGCTGCCGCCCCGATATGGGAGGGCATTCATGGAAATTCGAGGGGGTAACCCCACCAATCCCCACACATTGTTGTGTCCGGAACCCTTCCGGACGACACCCGGATGACCAAACGGCCATCCGGGCTCCGTCTTCACCCCAGCGCATCCCGCGTGGCACTTGCGCGCCAAACCGGGAAACACCCGTAAGGCTTGCTTACTTGAGCTCGACCTTGGCGCCAGCCTTCTCGAGCTGAGCCTTGAGCTTCTCGGCTTCGTCCTTGGCAACGCCTTCCTTGACCGGCTTCGGCGCGCCTTCGACGAGGTCCTTGGCTTCCTTGAGGCCCAGGCCGGTGATGGCGCGGACTTCCTTGATGACTTCGATCTTCTTGTCGCCAGCCGAAGCCAGGACGACAGTGAACTCGGTCTTCTCTTCGGCAGCGGCGGCGCCAGCGCCACCAGCACCCGGAGCAGCGGCAACCGCCACCGCAGCCGCGGCGGACACGCCCCACTTTTCTTCGAGCAGCTTCGCCAGCTCAGCAGCTTCGAGCACGGTCAGCGCCGAGAGGTCGTCAACAATCTTCTGCAGATCAGCCATTGATGTGTTCCTTTAACGTATTCAGTTCGAACCAGGTTTGAATTGCGAAGGGCGTCAGGCCGCTTCGCTCTTTGAGGCATAAGCCTGAACCACACGCGCGACCTTGGCCGCAGGCGCAGTCGACAGCTGAGCAATCTTGGTCGCCGGCGCCACAAGGAGGCCAACGAGCTTGCCACGCAGCTCATCGAGCGACGGCAGCGAGGCGAGAGCCTTGACGCTGTCGACGTTCAGGACGGTTTTGCCCATCGAACCGCCGAGGATGACGAACTGCTCGTTCGTCTTGGCGAATTCGACAGCTACCTTCGGCGCCGCCACCGGATCGTTTGAAGTCGCGATCACGGTCGGCCCCTTCAGCAGGGAACCGATGGCAACGACGTCCGTGCCTTCAAGAGCAATTTTGGCGAGACGGTTCTTCGAGACCTTCACCGATGCGCCAGCCTGCTTCATCTGCATGCGCAGCTTCTGCATCTGGGCCACGGTGAGGCCGGAATAGTGAGCAACGACCGCAACGCTGGTGGTCTTGAAGACCTCGTTCAGCGATTCGACCGCCTCTTTTTTTGCCGCTCGTTCCACAGCAAGCTCTCTCCGGTTGGCGGTCTTTGCCCTGGATCAGTGTCCGTGGCTGGACCGCCGGGTTGCACCCATCGTCCTGCCTGACACGACCTCAAAGCACACTGGCTTCGCGACACACCGGGCACGACGACATTGAATAGCCTGCCCTCCCGAACCGGTTAAGGCGCGGGGTGTCGAGGTTCGAACCAAATACGCAATCCGCCGCGACGCGCGGAAGATTACAAAAATCGGTCTTCACCCGTCTGTGCAGGCTGTGATGATTAAGCCGTTGGAGATAAAGCGATCTCCGTGGGCGCCTGCAGTCTCGGACAGGATCGGGACAGCCGGCGAACCAGCTACCCCCGCCTGCATTCCAATCAGCGTCGGTGTCCCTCCCTTTCAAGCAATCCATGCGGATGTCCGAAAAGGAATGGCCTCCTATGACAGTTGATTTGCGGAATGCGTGCGCGGACCTGCCAGCAGAAGCCAGCACATCCGGAAGCGGCTGTTTAACGACTCTTAAGGGACTTGCCAAGCCCTATTTGGGGATTGTCCCCTCGGCCGCCGAAATGGCGGACGCCGAGCCTGTCAGTCAGGTCGGCGCGGCGAAAGTACGAGTTTAAGACTATTTCGTAAGATATAATTTTTATTAGCTTATTCTGGATTTCCGAACGGCTGGTAGCCCTGCCGCAGGTATCATACCCGCTGGCCGGACCCGAGCGGCACCGGGTACGGGAGCGCCTTTCCGGCGAAGAACGCATCGAGATTGGCCATCACGCAGTCCTGCATCGCCACGTGCGATTCCGTGGTGTGGCCGCCGACATGGGGCGTCAGCACAACATTGGGAAACGCCGTCAGCGCGTCCGGCTGGCGCGGCTCGGTCTCGAACACGTCGAGCCCGGCCCCGGCAATCGTCTTGTCGGTCAGCGCGGCGATCAGCGCCTGCTCGTCGACCGCCGAGCCGCGCGAGATATTGATCAGATAGCCTTCGGGTCCCAGCCGGCGCAGCATCGCGGCGTCGACGATGTGGTGGGTATCCGCTCCGGCGCGCACCGCCACCATCAGCACGTCGCACCACTCCGCCAGCGCTTCGAGGCTGGGCAGGTAGCGATACGGCACGTCGTGCCGGCTGCGGCTGTAATAGGCGACCTCGGTCTCGAACGCCGCTGCCCGCGCCGCGATCTTGCGGCCGATCTCGCCCATGCCGTAGACGCCGATGCGCCGGCCCGGGTTGCCGGGCTGCGGCCGCATCAGCGGCGACGGCTTGGCGGCCGCCCAGTCGCCGCTACGGACGTACCGATCCGCCGGCAGCAGGTTGCGCGTCACCGCCAGCATCAGCGTCATCGCCAGGTCGGCCACGGCCGCCGCATTCGCCGCCGGGCTATTGCCGACGACGATGCCGCGCTCCGCCGCCGCCCGCAGGTCGACGCCGTCGTAACCGGTGCCGTAACAGACGATCGCCTTGAGCGCCGGCAGCGCATCCATCGCATCGGCGCCGAGCGCCGTGCCGCCCGCCGAGATCAGCGCCTGCACGTCCGACAATTGCGCCGCCGGGAAAACCTCCGTGAAGCGTTGCCCCTTGCTGTCGAGCAACTCGTAGCGTTCGCCGATCCGGGCCAGCATGGCCTTGGGGAATCGCGAATAGATCAGCACCTTGGACATCGCCGCTCCCCGGAAGTTTTTGGCCCTGTTGGGTGGCTCTCAAAGAAAAGAGGCGAAACCGGTTGCCCCGATTTCGCCTCTGGTTTGTCGCAAGCGTGCCGCAGCGTTTAGCCGAGCACGGTACCCGGCTCGACCTTGACGCCCGGCCCCATCGTGGACGACACCGCCACGCGCTGGATATAGGTGCCCTTGGAGCCAGCCGGCTTAGCCTTGGCGACCGCATCGGCGAGCGCCTTGACGTTCTCAACCAGTTTCTCTTCCGAGAACGATGCCTTGCCGATACCGGCCTGCACGATGCCGGCCTTCTCGACGCGGAATTCGACCGAGCCGCCCTTGGCGCCCTTGACCGCACCGGTGACATCCATCGTCACCGTACCGATCTTCGGGTTCGGCATCATGCCGCGCGGACCGAGCACCTTACCGAGGCGACCGACCAGCGGCATCATGTCCGGCGTCGCGATACAACGATCGAAATCGATCTGACCGCCCTGCACCTTCTCGACCAGGTCTTCCGCACCGACGACATCGGCGCCAGCAGCCTTGGCTTCCTCAGCCTTGGCGCCACGCGCGAACACGCCGACGCGCAGCGTGCGGCCGGTGCCGTTCGGCAACGTGACGACGCCACGCACCATCTGATCGGCGTGACGCGGATCGACGCCGAGGTTCATCGCGATCTCGATGGTTTCGTCGAACTTCGACTTGGCGCGCTCCTTCACCAGCTTGATCGCTTCCGCGATCGGGTAAAGCTTGGTGCGATCCACGCCTTCGCGGGCCTTCTTCAAACGCTTTCCGATTGCCATGACTCGTTACCCCGCCACCTGAAGGCCCATCGAACGGGCAGAACCCTCGACCATCTTCATGGCCGCTTCGACGGTATCGCAATTGAGATCCTTCATCTTCTTCTCGGCGATCTCGCGCACCTGCGCCTGAGTCACCTTGCCGGCCGAATCGCGGCCCGGCGCTTTCGAACCGGACTGGATCTTGGCAGCCTGCTTGAGGAAGTAGGACATCGGCGGAGTCTTCATCTCGAAGGTGAAGGAACGATCGGCATAGATCGTAATCACCACCGGGATTGGCGTGTTCTTTTCTTCCTTCTGCGTCTGCGCGTTGAACGCCTTGCAGAATTCCATGATGTTGAGACCGCGCTGACCAAGCGCGGGGCCGATCGGCGGCGACGGGTTCGCCGCGCCGGCCGGCACCTGAAGCTTCAGGTATCCGGTCACTTTCTTTGCCATGTTGCACTCCTGTTGTGCCGATCGGAATCGGCGGTTTCAGGTTTCGTGGTTCGGATAGAAAGTGGCTGGCAACCACTCCTTCCTTCCACGGCCTATGACGCGAAGACGCGCTTCGCGCTTACATCGATCAGACCTTCTCGACCTGACCGAATTCCAGTTCGACCGGCGTTGCGCGACCGAAGATCGACACCGCGACCTTCACGCGCGAGCGGGCCTCGTCGATTTCCTCGACCACACCGGAGAACGACGCGAACGGACCGTCGGCCACGCGCACGTTCTCGCCGACTTCGAACGACACCGTCGTCTTCGGCCGTTCAACACCTTCCTGCACCTGATGCAGGATCCGCATCGCCTCGGCTTCCGAGATCGGCATCGGCTTGTTTTCGGCACCGAGGAAGCCAGTGACCTTCGGCGTGTTCTTGATCAGATGGAAGGCTTCGTCGGTGAGGTTCATCTTCACCAGGACGTAGCCCGGAAAAAACTTGCGTTCCGCATCGACCTTGCGGCCGCGGCGCACTTCGGTGACCTTCTCGGTCGGCACCAAGACCTGCTCGAACAGGTCTTCCAATCCACGCTGCTTGGCCTGCTCGCGAATGGATTCCGCGACCTTCTTTTCGAAGTTCGAATAGGCGTGAACGATATACCAGCGCATGCTCATGAATTTGGTTCCGCGCCGCCCGTCAATGAATGCCGAGCAAGAAAGTGATGAGGAAGCGGATCAACTGATCCGCCACGAAGAAGAATATCGACGCCAACGCCACCATCACGAACACCATGATGGTGGTGATCATGGTCTCGCGGCGCGACGGCCAGGTGACCTTCGCAGTCTCCGTGCGCACTTCTTGCAGGAATTTGAACGGGCTGAAAGCCATCGTCGATGATCCGCGTCCGTCGTCAGTTGATACAGATTTCAGGAATCCGAACAGCCCTCTTGCGCCCAACCCTTTGTCAAGGATGAGCCGCCAAGCGGGCTCGTGTTTCGGGGATTAAAAGCCGCGCCGGATATCCGATTGTACGGGCCGGCAGCAGGTAGCGCTTCCTACTGCGGGCCGCACCAAACGTCAAGATACGCTGGAACTACCGGAACTTAAATGCGGCTCCCGAAAGCCGCGGCCCATGCCCGACGCAAAGCTCGCCGGGAGAGTTGAGGCAACCCCGCAGGGCAATCCAAGGGACAACCGCTAAAAGTTTAGCGATCGCATAGCGCAACTATAACGAGAAATTAATACCGGGCTTTTACTTATAATACCCCATACGGGTGGCTTGCTTGGCGAGGACGTGATGTTATGCGGCTTGTATAAGGTTGAGTTCGAAACCCCTCGCCGCAAGGCCGTGGGCATCATTTTTGCCCGCGATGGCCAGCTCCACGGCGGCAGTTCCTCCTTTGCCTACGTGGGCTCCTACGAACAGCAAGGCAATTCGATCCGCGGCGTGGTGACGACCTCGCGGCACACCGACGACCCCAACCATCCGCCGGTTTTTGGCATCAACGAGGTCAGAATCGATTTTCGCGGCGTCGAAAAAGGCGGCTACGCGTCGGTCGAGGGAACGGCTGCCGAGATGCCCTCGGTAGGTTTCAAGGCACTGCTGACGCGGATCAGCGACTGACCTAATTGTTGAATTGTAGAGGAAGCGCGGTGAACGAAATGGCTGCGCGTTAGAATCGGCGGCTTGCGCTGGCAGGAGTGGCAGGGCTCGAACCTGCGACCCCCGGTTTTGGAGACCGGTGCTCTACCAATTGAGCTACACTCCTAGCAGCCGCCTCTATAAGCACTTTGCATCGGCGTGAAAAGAGCCAATAGACTTATCGGCGCGATGGTTTCACCGCGAACGGATGAAGCCATTGATGGCAGCAACGGCTCCGCCGTCCTGCCGATAGAAGCCGTGAGCCCCCATCGGTCCGCAGACTCGCGGAACCTCGGGTCCCTGCACGTTGACCCAACGCACTGACGCACGTCCGCCACTCCAAGCCGCAAATTCGTTGGCAAACTCGGGCAGCGTAAACTTGCAAGTGTCGTACTTGTTGTGAATCAGCAGCGTCCGCGGCAGCAGACCTGGTGAGCCGAGCCGTGCCTGCGCTTCGCGATACATGCCGGACACGATGACGAGTCCATTTACCTTCGCACCCGCTGCCAGCGCAGCTGCCACGTCGATCGCGCCGCGGCTCATTCCGACGAGCACGACCTTGCGTCCCTTGGCCGCCTCGGCTTGTGAGATCGATGCCGCCTCGCTCGACGAAGTGGTGATCACGGTCGAGACGCCCTTGCCACCAATGTGGTCCTTGTTGCGGACCAGAAAATCGTTCGGTACCGCACCGGCCGATCCCGGCATGAGAATAGCGACTTTGCCTTGAGCCAAGGCAGCGTCGGCAGACATGGCGGAAAACGCAAAGACGAGAACGGCAATCATTCGTTTCACGGCAATACCCTTTGAATTTCATCGTCCAACCAACCGTGACTATGAAGCACGACCGCATGGCTCATCAAGCGGCCCAACGCCGCAGCCGGCCGGTGTGCATGAGCTCCGCACACAATAAAAATGCCCGGAGCGCTGAGCGCTCCGGGCATTTGGCAAGATTGATTGCCGTCAGGCGCTAACGGCGCGCCGTCGCTATTGCAACGATCACTCGATGATGGCTGCGACGACGCCGGCGCCGACGGTGCGGCCGCCTTCACGGATGGCGAAGCGCAGCTTCTCTTCCATGGCGAT
>MKVX01000003.1 GCA_001899255.1 Rhizobiales bacterium 62-47 | reverse complement strand
TTCGAACGTGTGGCCTCCACCTTCGGAGGGTGGCGCTCTATCCAGCTGAGCTACGGGCGCATCGATATTCAGATAGTGTCCGAGATCGACCACGGTCAATCGCGAATTCTAGAATCGACATGGCTCAAACGACGCGGGCTAAAGCCTCGCCGATCATCGCCATTCGTACTCCACAACCTCCTTTCGGTTTGCTTCCGTGGTGCTTCCGCGACCTCGAATGCGATTTTCGTGCTTCCTTCGAGTTTCGCCAATCGCTTGGTTTCACTCGTTTTTTACGACACCCTCGACCATCAGAAAGAGCTTGCATTTGCCTTCGGAGGGCAACGCTCTATCCAGCTGAGCTACGGGTGCGTAGGGTTCATTTAGCCGATTGGGCCGGGGCGGGCAACGGTCGAAAATACGCCGATTGCGCGAACGGCGCAGAGTGGCGGATGCGACATGCGCCCCCGCGGGGACCGAAAGCCCCGAAGCCGCATCAATCAGGGTGTCAGGCGGCCGATGTTCTGGCATGCTCGGAACATCGCGCGCCTCGTCTTGTCGCGTCTTAGGGAGGGTGACAGTTATGGCAGCCATCTCGCTGAAATCGGCCGCGTTGGGCCTTTTGCTGGCAATCGGCATCCTTGCAGCGAACCCGGCCAGGGCGCAGGATTTCACCGCCCTCGTCGCGGCGCCGGATCGGACCGAAGCCGATCGGCAGACCGACGCCAAGCGCAATCCCGTCGCCTTGCTGTCGTTCATCGCGCCCAGACCCGGCTGGCTCGTGCTCGATATGGCGGCGGGCGGCGGTTACAGCACCGAACTGATGGCCCGCGCGGTGGCGCCCAACGGCAAGGTGTTCGCGCAGACCAGCCGCGAATCCGAGAAGCTTGCGGCGCGGCTGAAGACACCGGCCATGGCGGGTGTCGTCGAGATGGTCAGGCCGTTCGACGATCTCGCCGATCCGTCGCTGCGCAATCTCGATCTGGTGACGTTCTTCTTCGGCTACCACGACACCACCTTCCTGCCGGTCGATCGCGCGCGCATGAACAAGGCGATGTTCGATGCATTGAAGCCCGGCGGCCTGCTGGTGATTGCCGATCATTCCGCCTTGCCGGAAGACGGTGCGACGGTCGGCAAGACCCTGCATCGCATCGCCGAGAAAACGGTGCGCGACGAGGTCGAGGCCGCCGGCTTCGTCTTCGTCGCGGGCGCGGATTTCCTGCGCCACCCCGAGGATACGCGGACCAATGTGGTGTTTCGCAATCCGACGCCGGTCGATGAGTTCGTGCTGAAATTCCGCAAGCCCTGACTTGGCGAGGCCGCCGATGGTGAAGCTATGTCGGACTTTGTGCCGGACGATCCATCCCTGAATCTCGCACTGTTCCGCATGCTCGACGCCGGGCAGCGCGCGGAAGCTTTCGCCGCGATGGTGCGCCGCGACCTCGAACGGGGACAGTTGCTCGTCGCGCAGGGCGATCCGTCGGATTCGCTGTTCGTGGTGCTGCATGGCGCGCTGGCGGTGCAACGGATCGGCGAGCCGGCGCCGATCGCGGTGCTGCGCGCCGGCGAGGTCGTCGGTGAAATCGGCTTCTTCGCCAACATTCCGCGCACCGCTGGCGTGATCGCCATTCGCGATACCAGCGTGCTGGTACTGACGCGGACGGCTTACCAAAAGCTTGCGGAGCACGCGCCGGCGCTGGTCGAAGCGCTGCTGGCGGCGCTGTCGCGACGCTTCGCCGAGCAGACGGCGCGACTGGCGCCGATCCCGATGTCGCCGAAAGCGCGAACGGTGGCGCTGGTCGATGCCGGCCGCGAACCGATCCCGCCGCTGTTCACACGGCGCTTGCGCGATGCGCTGGCCGGGACCGAGGCCGAGATCGTCGATCGGGCCCGCGTCGCCGCACTATTTCCCGGCCGCGCGCTCGATGCGTCCGAGGTGACCGATTGGCTCAACGAACTCGAACAGGCCGCGCCGCTCGTGGTGTATCTTGGCGACCGCGACGCCTTGGCATGGACCCGCAAGGCCATTCGCCAGGCGGACATGGTGGTCTTCGCATGCCGTGGAGAGGCGCCACAGGGCGCGCGGACGGAGATCGAGGATTTCGCCTGCGAGGTGCATCCGGTCTCGGCGCGCCGCCTCGTTCGCATTCACGACCGGCGGCAGAGCGAGGTGCAGGGCACGGCGGCATGGCTCGCGCGGCTGCCGGCCTTCATGCACCATCACGTCTCGCTCGAGGATCAGGTCGATGTGGCGAGCCTGGTGCGCTTTCTGTTCGGCCGTGCGATCGGCTTCGTCGCCGCCGGTGGCGGCAGTTTCGGCTCCGCGCATGTCGGCGTCTACAAGGCGTTCCGCGAACGCGGCGTGATGTTCGATATCTTTGTCGGCACCAGCGTCGGCTCGGCCATGGTGGCGGGCTTCGCCAAGAATTATGAAGCGGAGGATCTCGAGCGCGGCACGCACCAGATCTTCGTCACCAGCCGCAGTTTCCGTCGGCCGACCTGGCCGCGCTACTCGCTGCTGGATCACAAGGCGTTTGATCGCGCGCTGGCCGAACAATACGGCCCGCAGTGCCAGATCGAGGATTGCTGGCGGCCGTTCGCTGCGGTGGCCACCAATCTCTCGACGCAGCGTCTGGAGTTGATCCGCACCGGGCCGTTGTGGCAGGCGGTGCGCGCCTCCAGCGCCATTCCGGGCCTGCTGCCGCCGTTCTACACGTCCGGCGGTGAGATGCTGGTCGACGGTTGCCTGACCGATAACGTGCCGCTGGCTTCGATGCTGCAACTGAAGTGCGGGCCGAATCTGATCATTCATTTCGGCGAAGCCGCGAACGAGAGATTCGACGTCGATTACGCCGCGTTGCCGGGACGGCTGGAGCTTGCCGCCGCGATGTTGTGGCCGTTCGGCAATAAGCGGCTTCCGTCGGCGCCGAGCGCGATCAATGTGCTGTGGCGCAGTCTGGTGGCGCATCAGCGTTACGACATGCTGCCGACCACGCCGCTCGATCATGTGATGCGGCCGCCGTTTCCCCCCGATCTCGGCGTCACGCAGTTCGAACGCCACAGCGAGATTTTCGAGGCCACCTATGCGTGGGCGCGCGAGAGCATCGCGACGCTCGAGGCCGAAGGCAATGCGGCGATCAGGACGATGCTCGCCAGCAGCGGCCTGCGATGACGCGCGATGAAAGCCGCGCGGTGCGATGGTGCCGCTGTGCGCGCCGCCAAAAGGTCATCTTGTCGGCCAATTGCGGTCAACACACCCGATCACTCTGAGCCTCGAACCTTGTTCGGGAGCAGAACGCTTGACCTACAAGATGATCGCGCAGCGCCATGGCGAGACCGTGGAGAGCGAGCGCAACAGCCGGCTGATCGCGTTTGCCAAAGCCAAGGTCTGGGCGGGCGAAGGCTGGGATGTCGTGGTGATCGACAACGAAGGCCAGACCATTGCGCCACAGGATTTCGACAAGGTGATGTGGCCCGCGACGGTTGCAAGCCGCGTCGCGCAAAAGCAGGACGCCTAGGATCGCATCCTTTCCGGCGGTCCCGTCGCGATCCGGCGCATCGGCCTGCTGCGTCTAACGATCGGCAGCCTCAGAACACCGTGACGTTGAACAGCAGATCGGCGCAACCTTCGTAGCCGCCATAGGTCTGGCCGCAGATCTTGAGCGTGAAGCGGTCGGCGCCGGTGTAGCCCTTGGCCGAGACATAGCGATAGCCGCCCGGCGCGTGCAGCGTCACCTTGCCATGCTGCGGTGCCGCCGCGAGATAAAGCCGCTTGGCGGTGAAGGTATCGATCCGCCATGTCCGGCTGCCGCATCCCTCGCCGGATTTGACGCGCATATAGGCGGGCCACGGTCCCTGGCTGGTGATATTGAACTTGAACGGCATGATGCAGTCGGCGGCCGCTTCGCCGGTCGGCAGCAGCAATGCGAAGGGCAGCAACAGCGCGAGCAGTGGTGCATTTCGAAAACGTAGCATCGGTGTCCTGTCCGGCATGATTCGATCCACCGCAGCGTAGCGTGTCTGTCGCCGTGGCGGCGACCGGTTTTCCGCAATTATTGCCGCGCCATCTCGGCATTGCCGACGCCGTCGCCGTCGAGCTTCTGATCGTCATGCATGGTGACGTCGACGCGCAGCAGGCGGCCGGTAAACGCAAACGGTGCCGCGTAATGCGAGACCGGGCTGCCGCGATCGCGGCCGATGTCGAGCCCGGACCACGAGATCAGGTTGTGGAAGCCGAGTTGCGTTTGCAATGTACCCGCGATGTCGCCGTCGATCAGCAGGCGATATTCGCTGACCCCGGTGCGTGCGCCCAAGGCCGGCGGCGTGGTGCGCCGCAGCCGCTCGACATGCACGCCGAGGCGATGCACGCCCGGCGTAACTTCGCGTTGCGAGGTGACGATCTCGTGCCGGCCGCCGATGTTGAGGTCGTGCACCAGCCGGCGATCCTTGATGTAGAGGCTGTAGCCGGAGGTCGCGTCGCCATGCGCGATCAGCACGCCCTCGGCGTTTGAATTGTCGATCTCGACATGCGCCTCGATCGTGTAACTGCGGCTGCGCACATCCGGCGCGACGTCGGTCGGCACGTGACCCATGCCGGCGTGGAACGTGAACGCCTTGCGCGGGCCGTGAAAACGCGCGGCGTTCTCGGCGAAGCGCGGACCGAAGCGGTCGTCGAGCGGCAGCACGTTATGCTGCTCGGCCTCGCGCCACCACAGATCGATCATCGCGGCGAGGCGCTCCGGTTCTTGCGTCGCCAGATCGTCGGCCTCGGAGAAGTCGCGGTTGAGATGGAATAGCTCCCATTTGTCGTTGTCGAATGGCGTTCCGGGCGGATGATAGGCCACCGCCTTCCAGCCGTCGTGCCACAGGCCGCGATGGCCGAACATTTCGAAATATTGCGGCTTCGATCGCGATGGCGCAGTCGCATCGGCAATGCTGCGTGCGAAGCTTTCGCCCTCGATCGGCATCTGCGCGGTGCCGTTGATCGTCTGCGGCGGTTGCACGCCTATCGTCTCGAGCAGCGTCGGCACCAGATCGCTGGCATGCACGAACTGATGCCGCAACTCGCCCTTGGCAGCGATGCGGCGCGGCCATGTCATGACGAAGGGATCGCGAATGCCGCCGCCATGGGTGTTCTGCTTGTAGCGGCGCAGCGGCGTGTTGGAGGCCATCGCCCAGCCGTGCGGGAAATTCGAATGCGTGTCGGGACCGCCGATGTCGTCGATGCGCTGCAGTTTTTCCGGCATCGGTTCGGGCTTGAAGTTGTAAGGTCCCATGGCGTTGACGAAGCCGAGCGGACCGCCTTCCTGACTGGCGCCATTGTCGGACAGCACAAGGATCAGCGTGTTGTCGCGCACGCCGGCGGTGTCGAGAAACGCCACCAGCCGCGCCAGATGCTGGTCGGCGTGTTCGAGCATGCCGGCGAACGCGGATTGCAGCCGCGTGAACACGCGCTGTTCGTCGGCGGAATGCTCGCTCCAGGCTTTGACGCCGTCATTGCGCGGCGGCATCTTGGTGTCGGGCGGCACGATGCCCATCGCCTTTTGCCGTGCCATGCGCTGCTCGCGTTCGGTCTCCCAGCCGTGCGCGAACACCGGATCGTAGGCCTTGATGATGTCGGCCGGTGCCTGATGCGGCGCGTGGCAGGCGCCGAGGGCCAGCCAGGTCAGCCACGGCAGGTCGGGGCGATCCGCCATGTGGTCGGCGATGAAGCGGATCGATTGATCGACCAGATCCGACGTCAGGTGATAGCCGCTGGCATAGTCGCCGGGCGGGGCGATGTGCGTGTTGTCGGATACCAGCTCCGGCGCATATTGATCGGTCTCGGCGTCAAGGAATCCGTAGAAGCGGTCGAAGCCGCGGCCCAGCGGCCAGCCGTCGAACGGGCCGGTGGCGCCGCTCTCGGTCAGCGGCGTGACGTGCCACTTGCCGACCATGTAATTGCGATAGGCATGGGCACGCAGCATCTCGGCCAGTGTGCCGGCCTCGCGCGCGATCTTGCCGCGATAGCCCGGATAGCCGCTGTCGAAATTGGCGAGACAACCGACGCCGACGGAATGATGATTGCGCCCGGTCAGCAGCGCCGCGCGTGTCGTCGAACACATCGCGGTGGTGTGGAAGCCGGTGTAGCGCAGGCCCTGCGCGGCGAGCGCGTCGATGGTCGGCGTTTTGATCGGCGAACCGTAGCAGCCGAAGTCGGAGAAACCGACGTCGTCGAACAGCACGACCAGGATATTCGGCGCGCCTTGCGGCGGCTTGGCGGCGGCGGGCCACCATGGTTTGGATTGCGCGATGGTCTTGCCGATGCGGCCGCCAAACGCCGTGTCGTTGCCTGCGCCCATGCGTCCGCTCCCTCGTTTGCGTTATGCCGCGCGTGCCGTGCAAACCTGCCGGCTGCGTCTTGTCTTGAAATGCCGGGCCGCCTCGAAACAAAAGGGGGCGGCCGGGATCGACCTGTTGTCAAAAATATAATCAGAATTATTATTATGGTTTGAACGAGGGCGCAACGCGAATGGCGGGTCAATTGTCGGAACTGGATTTCCCCGGCGTCACGCCGTCGCGGCAGCGGCGCAGCCGCGAGACCATGGCCGCGTTGTTGTGCACCGGCGCCGAGATGCTGCGCACCCGCACACTGGATGACCTCTCGATCGAGGATCTGTGCGCCGAAGTCGATGCGACGGTCGGCAGTTTTTATGGCCGGTTCGCCAGCAAGGACGCCTACTTCAACGTCCTGCTCGGGCTCGCCGCCCGCGATGGCCAGACCATGCTGGCGGCGATGGCGCAGAACGACCGGCTGGTGCGAACCGATCTCGAGACGCTGTGCGGCACGCTTGTCGGCCAGATCATTGGCTGGATGCGCCGCCACGAAGGCGTATTGCGGGCGGCGCTGCAACGGAGCGGCAGCGGCCCGGCGCGCTGGTCGGACTTCAAGCAATTGGCCGCCGCCACCACGAACGCTGCAACGCCGTTGCTCCTGGCCGCCATGGGTCCGTCCCGCAGCGCGGCCCGCATTCGCAGCATCGGCTTTGGTTTCCAGACGGTGTTCGGCACCTTGGTTAACGCCATCTTGAACGATCCGGGGCCGCTGTCGATTCACCATCCGGAGATGGCGGTGCGGCTCAGCCGTTGCCTGCTGCTGCAACTGCAGGCTGAAATCGGCACGCGGAGCGTGCGGCAGGCCAAGCGACCGCGCGTCGCGCGCCAGCGACGATAGCCGCGGCCCTCGCCGCATTCTGCGCAACGGCAAATGCCAGCGCCTTGTCCGGCGACAACCGGCACCGGCGCGGCTGGCTCCAATGAAGGCGGCCCGCGCCGTTAATCAAGATGCCGAATGTTTGAATCATATCCGAGCATTCGGCCCGTGGCGGCGCTACATTGGAGAGCGAATTCCTTAGTGATTTCCGGATATCAAGTGGCGTCTTGGTCCGCCAGAAGCTGGCGGCCGCATGTTGGGTCTTGTCAATGGATAGCGATCTGATGTCGCCCGAATCCCGAACGTCGCAACGTATCGTGACGCCGATGCCGTTCGACCGCGCCGCTGCGGCGCCCTCGTCGCTGCGCTACGACCTGGCGTCGCGACTGGGATTCGACCGCGCCACCGGCACGCTGTCCGGCGCGACGTTGCCCGAGCGCGTGGTGGCGTCGATCTTCCAGACCGGCGCGCGGGTCAGTTCGATCTGGTCCTATCGCGGCTTCAATGCCGGCTGCAAGGCGATGCAGCCGCTGACGCCTGCCAGCGATATCACTGCGCGGCTGAACGACGACGCGCTGTTTTCGTTTCCGTTCGGCGATGGCTATTGGGGTCTGCTGCTCGACGTGCGCTACAATTACGAGCACGACATCGAGCGTTTCTTCCGTGGCATCGCCGATGCCGACTACACGCTGATCGATTGCGGCGCCAATTACGGCTACTGGTCGGTGCTGGTCAGCAGTCAGCCGTTCGGCGGTCATCGCGCCATCGCCATTGAACCATCGTCGCGCAATTTCGCCCGGCTGCAGCACAATGCGGCGCTCAATGGCGGCCGCTTCGTCACCTTGCAGCGGGCCATCGGTGCGGCCGAGGGCATGGCGCGCCTGTCCGGCCGCAAGCACGAGGCGTTCAGCATCGCCGGCGATCAGGATGGGGACGGCGAGGACGTGCCCGTGATGGCGCTGCATCAACTGCTCGACAACGGCCTGGTAGCTGCCAATGGCCGTTACGTCATCAAGCTCGATGTCGAAGGCGTCGAGATCGAAGCCATCAAGGGTGGTGGACGCTTGCTGGAAACCGACTGCGTGATGATCTGCGAGGAGCATGGCAGCGACCGCAATCACACCGTCTCGCGTTACATTCTCGACAACACGCCGCTCAAGCTGTTTTGTTTTGACCCGGTGACGGCGAAGTTCGAACATCTCCATGATGTTTCGGCGCTCGATCACATCAAGCGCGCGACCAATTTCGGCTACAACGTGCTTGCCACCGCCAGCGCCTTCTGGGAACAGCGCATTCGTGGCCTGAGCCGGGCCTGAGGGCTATCGTGACGGATTTGCGCATATCGACACAGACGATGGGCGGCAATGCCGGGCCTGCCACCGGGAGCAAGCCGGTCGGCGCGCTCATCCTCGGCGGCGCGCACGGTGCGCTGGCGGCCGCGCGCAGTCTAGGCCGGCGCAATATTCCGGTTGCCATCGTCTCCGACGATTTCACGCTGGTGCGGCTGTCGCGATTTATTTCGCAGCACTTTTCTTGGTCGGGACCGGCTGCGCCGAACGCCACGACGACACTGCTTGAGCTGGCCGCGCGGCATGGGTTGCAGGACTGGCTGCTGATTCCCGGCGGCGACGCCGAAGTCCGGCTGATTGCCGAGAACCGCGAGGCGTTACGCGCGGCGTTTCGGGTGATGAGCTGCGGCTGGGCCGATCTCGAAGCGGTGTGCAACAAGCGCCTGCTGGCCGAACGCGCGGCAGCGGTCGATATCGCATCGCCGCGCAACTATCGGATCGCCAGCGAAGCGGCGGCGACGACGCTGGAGTTGCAGTTTCCGGTGGTGCTCAAGCCCGCGCAGCGCGAAGCACCCAATGTTTTCACGCTCGCCAAGGCATGGCGAGCGGACTCCCGCGAGGAATTCGTCGCGCGTTATCGCGAGGCGGCGGCGGCGGTCGGTCACGATCAGGTCGTCGTGCAGGAACTGGTGCCCGGCGGCGGCGCAACGCAGTTTTCCTATGTCGCGCTGTGGCAAGGCGGCAAGCCGCTGGCGCAGATGACGGCGCGCCGCACCCGGCAATATCCGGTCGATTTCAGCTACACCAGCACCTTCGTCGAGGTGGTGCAGCAACCCGAAGTCAGCGCCGCGGCGCAGGCGCTCTTGGCTTCGATCAATTTCGAAGGACTGGTCGAGATCGAGTTCAAGTACGATACGCGCGACAAGCTCTACAAGGTGCTCGACGTCAATCCGCGCTGCTGGACCTGGTTCGGGCTCGGCGAAGCGGCGGGCGTCGATTTCGCCTGGCTGATGTTCTGCGCCGCCAACGGCAATCCGGCTCCGGCCAGCGTCATCGATGACGGCCAGAAATGGATCTATGTGGTTCGCGATGCCATCGCCTCGCTGCGGCTGATGGCGCGCGGCGATCTGTCGTGGTCGGACTATCGCGCCTCGTGGCGTGGGCCGATGACGTGGGCGGCGTTCGCGGCCGACGATCCGGTGCCGGGACTGCTGGAAATGCCGCTGACGCTGTATCGCGTGCTGACCAAGCGGCTGCCGTTGCAGCGGCGCAAGCCGGTGGCGCAGATCGATCCGGACGCGCGGCGCGCCGGAGTCTGATCTCCGCCTTACCGGCGTCTTTTCGCCATAGCGCCATTCACCGCGAGACCTTGCCTAACCCTGCACGCGCGGCCGATAGTGCCTGCACAAAACAAAAGACAGGGAGAAGCGACATGGGTCGGCTCGACGGCAAGGTGGCGGTCATCACCGGTGCGACCAGCGGCATCGGCTGGCGCACGGCGGAAATCTTCGCGGCGGAGGGCGCCAAGGTGGTCGCCGCCGGGCGTCGCGCGGCGGAAGGCGAGGCGCTTGCCGCGAGACTCGGCGCCAACTGCATCTTCCGGCAGACCGACGTGACCCAGGAAGACCAGATGCACGCGCTGATCGCGACGGCGATCGATCGTTTCGGCCGCATCGATTGCCTGTTCAACAATGCCGGCGGCCCGGCGCAGACCGGCGGCATCGAAGGTCTCGATGTCGCGCAATTCGACACAGCAATGGCCACCTTGGTCCGCAGCGTGATGCTCGGCATGAAGCATGCCGCGCCGCATATGCGCCGGCAGGGCTCCGGCAGCATTATCAACAACGGCAGCATCGCCGGTCATCTCGCCGGTTACTCGTCCTCGGTGGTCTACGGTGCCGCCAAGGCCGCCGTCATTCACCTCACGACATGCGTCGCCATGGAGTTGGGCGAGGCCGGCGTTCGCGTCAACAGTATTTCGCCGGGCGCCATCGCCACCGGCATTCTCGCCAAGGCGATGGGGCTGTCCGCCGAAGCTGCCGATGCCAAGGCCGAGATGTTGCGCGGCGTGTTCAAGTCGGCGCAGCCGATACCGCGCGCCGGCATCCCCGATGATATCGCCTATGCCGCGGTGTTTCTCGCCAGCGACGAGTCGTCGTTCATCAACGGCACCGATCTGGTGATCGATGGCGGCGTCATCGGCGGCCGCAATTGGTCGCAGCAACAGCAGGGTTATGTCGGCCTGCGCAAGGCGCTGGGGCAGGAGGTTGGCTAATCGCGTCTGCGGCAGAATCGGATTGCCGGGGCGCAGCCACGCCGATATCATTTCGTCATCGTCCGCATCGGATCGGGGGCGCCCATGTCGTTCAGCCTGGGGATGATGCCGGGGATTGGGGCTGCCAACCGGCAGCTTTACGCCGCCGTGATCGGCGGGCTGGCTTGCGCGTTCGTCGTCGGCAAGGCGCTGCCGGTGGCGATGGATACCGTCTCCACGGTCATCGCGCCGCTGTGTACGACCGGCAGTTCGGCGGCATCGAGTCCACTCGACAAGGTGGAACTGATCGCCTCGCATGCGCTGCCGAATGTACCGGGCAAGCGCGTCACCATCGTGCGGGTGTTTTATGGTCCCGGCGGCTTCACCCGCGCGCATCGCCATGCCGGCACGGTTACGGCCTACATCACCAAGGGCGAGATCCGCTCGCAGCTTGGCGGCGGCCCGGTCGAGGTATTCAAGGTCGGACAATCGTTCTTCGAACCGCCCGGCACCACGCATCTGGTCTCGGCCAATGCCAGCAACACCGAGCCAGCGGAATTGATCGCGGTGTTCGTCGCCGACGAGGGCGCCGAGCTGACGACCTATCTGGATTAGCATCTCCCCGTAACAAAAGCCCGTCATGCCCGGCCTTGTGCCGGGCATCCACGTCTTGACAGTAGGACGATGGAAAAGACGTGGATGGCCGGGACGAGCCCGGCCATGACGAAAGTTGAGCCGGTCCGAACTGGCTTTAACGGCCGATCACATCTCACGCGGACTGTAGATCGACACCGGCGCCGCGATACCGCGCAGCGCGTGCTCGCCCAGATGATCGAGCGGAACGTCGAGCAGCCGCGCCACCGGCTGCGTCATCAGGATGCTGCGCTGAAGCGTCTTCTGCAGCGCCTCGACACGGCTGGCTTCGTTGACGGCAGGCCCGATCACCGTGAAGTCGAGCCGTTCCGGCGCGCCGATATTGCCGAAGAACACTTCGCCTGCATGCAGCGCGATGCCGGTACGCAGCGGCCGCCAGCCGTCGATGCCATCGAGCTGCGGTGCACCGCCGGAATTCAGGCTGTCGAGATGGCCGATGGCCTGCTGCGCGGCTTGCAGCGCGGCGTTGGCTGCCGCCTTGCCGTCGTCATCCGACGCGATCGGAAACACCGCGAGCAATCCGTCGCCCATGAACTTCAGCACCTCGCCGCCATGCGCCAGCACCGCACCGGCCAGCATCTCGAAATACACATTGAGAAGCTCGATCATGTCGTGCCCGGCCAGCCGGTCCGACAAGGTGGTGAAGCCGCGCAGGTCCGACACCCAGATCACCGCGCGGATGGCCTCGCCCGCGCCGCGCTTGATCGAGCCGCTCAGCACCTTGCGGCCGGCGACATCGCCGAGATAGGCGTTGACGGCATTCTCGGCGATGCGTTGCGCGATGTGGCGCTCGACATGCAGCGCGAATAGGCCGAGCAGGCGGCCGACCTCCGGCACCGCAACGTCGGCGAAGCCGCGCGGATGGGTGGTCGCCAGCGTCAAGGAATGGCGATACGGGGTGCCGCTGCTGAACGGCAGGGCGACGTAATCGGTCATGCCGGATGCAGCGAGCTCGATCATGATCGGAAACTCGGCCTGCGCCTCCGGCGTCTGCGGATTGCGGCGGATCGGTTCGCCGGTGACGAACAGGCGCGCCAGCGGATTGAGTTTGTAGCTGTCGGTCTCGGTCGCCGACTGCTGCACCTTCACCTCGGAGCAGATGCCGTCCTCGCGATGCCAGTTCCAGGCGAAGCCGAGCAGTTGCGGATGCAGCGTGCCGATATGCAGGCTGACGCGATCCAGCGGCAATCCGGCGGCGACCATCCGCCAGATGAAGGATTCCAGCACCAGCAGCATTTCGGTCTCGCGCGCCGCGCCGCGCAGCAACCAGGTCTCGATGTCGGCCAGCGAATTCGTTTCCGGCGCGGAAGCGGCGCCACGCATCGAGCGCCGCACCACGGTAACGCCGCGCGGATATTGTCGGACAGGCGCGATGGTTTCGCGGGTCATTGGCGCGTTCGGCTGGTCCGGCGGGAGTTCGTCACACCGGGGAGAGCAGCACCGGCAGGCCGTCCTTCGGCTTCGGGATCGGCCACATCTGCCAGTTCGGCACGTAATCCGGTTGCAGCTTGACGTCGAGGTTCTGCAGGAAATGCCGCGCGAAGCACTTCGCCTGCATGTAGGCGAAGTGCAGGCCGAGGCACATATGCGCGCCGCCGGAGAATGGAATCCAGGCGAAGCGGTGCCGGCCGCGTTGCGCCTCGTCGGTGAAGCGCAGCGGATCGAAGCGGTTCGGCTCGGGCCAGATCTCCGGCATGTGGTGGGTATAGAGCGGATTGACCGCGACCAGCGTGCCCGCCGGAATGGCGTAGCCCTTGAAGCTGAAGTCGCGCGTGGCGCGGCGCGGGATCGACGGCACCGGCGGCTTCATCCGCATCGCTTCCTTGAACGCCATCTCGGTCAGCGGCATAGCCTCGAGCTTGTCGAAGCTGATCGGCTCGTCGCGGCCAAGCCCGAGCGCCATCACCTCGGCGCGCAGTCTGTGCTGCCACTCCGGGTTGGCGGCGATGGCGCCGACGAACGAGGTCAGCGACGAGGTCAGCGTGTCGTGCGCCGCCATGATCAGGAAGCTCATGTGATCGACGATGTCCTGCGTCGACAGCAGCGCGCCGTCCTCGTGTGTGGCACGGCACAGTTGCGAGAACAGGTCGTCGCCGCCCTTTTCGCGGCGGATCGGAATCTGCCGCGAGAAATACTCGACGATGCGGGCGCGGCCCTTGACGCCGCGCGCCATCTGCGTGCCGGGCCATGGCTGGCGTACCGGCGCCACCGAGGCGGCGATCATGTCGATGAATGCGCGCGTCACCTCGTCCACTTCGGGGCCGATCTCAGTGCCGAGGAACGATGTCGCGGCGAGGTCGAGCGTGAGTTGTTTCATCGCCGGGTAGAACAGCATCGGCCCCGGCGGTTGCTGGCGCCAGCGTTGCGTGCGCGCGGCGATGCCGGAGTCGAGCTGCGCGAGGTAGGATTTCATCGGGCCCGATTTGAACGCCACCGACAGCGCGCGGCGATGCAGCCGGTGCTCGTCGAAGTCGAGCAGCATCAGGCCGCGCGGGAACAGCCGGCCGAGAATGGTTTCCCAGCCGTGCGTCGAGGAGAACAGCTTGGTCTGGTCGAACAGCACCAGTTCGTTGGCTTCGGGGCCGAGCAGGCTGATGCTGGTCTCGCCCAGCACGCGGCTGCGGTAGACCTGCCCGTAGGTCGCCGCCATGCGCTCGACCTCACCCTTCGGGTCGGCCAGGACCGAGAGCGTGCGACCGATGATCGGCCAGCCTTCGTCGCCGGGAATGTGCGCCAGCGCCGAACGCTTCGGTGCTTTCATGAAGGCTGCGGTCGGGGGAGCAGCCACACCTTGCATCGACATTTCAGGTCCTCCGGACGGTGCTTGCGGTGGCCGGACCGGAGCCAAACGACGGTGGCTCCGGCAGCGTTCGCCTGTATGAAAAGGTGTCCTGTTGCAGTCGCCTTGGCAAGGGGCGCGGCGGCGGGTTTTCGGCGGTCGCCGGCCCGCGCAAAATTCGGCTTATGCGGCAAATTCCGCCGATGCGCCGGAGTTGACGATATGTTGATATAGTCGCCGCCAGCAGTCGCAGCATGGCCTAACCCGGGCGGCGCATGAATCCAAGAACCGAGCGACATATCCGGCTGGTCACCTCGGTGGTGATCGCCAGCGCGGTGGCCGGGCTGACCTATGCGCTCATTCAGGGCTACTCGACCGTTGCCAGCATCGCCACAGCAATCGGCCATGGCGTTGCCATCAGCCTGACCCTCAGCATATTCGAGGTCTTCGTGCAGACCGGCGCCGCGCGCGATTGGGTCCGCCGTCTGCCGTTCACCGTCAGCTTCCTGCTCCGAAGCGCGATCTATGCCGCCGTCATCCTGGCCGTTCAGGTTGCCTTCATCAAAATCCGCTCGGGCAGTATCGGGCCGGACCGTCCTCCCGAGTTCTGGAATGCCGCGGCCTTCTCGGCCATCGCGTCGATCGCTGTCAACTTTGTTGTCGAGATCAGCAACCTGCTCGGCAGGCGTACCTTCTCCAATTTCCTGACTGGCCGCTATCACAATCCCGTCGAGGAGAACCGTTTCGTATTGTTCGTCGATATCGTCGGTTCGACGAGCCTTGCCGAGCGGCTGGGAGGCATCGGCATCCATCGCTTTCTTGACCGGACGTTCCGGGTGTTGACGGAATCGGTGGTCGATTATCGCGGCGAAGTGCTCGATTATGTCGGCGACGAGTTGATCGTCACGTGGTCGGAGGCGGTCGGAGCGGTGGATTGCCGCCCGCTGCGCTGTTTTCTGGCGATGCGCGCCGCGCTGAAGAAAGCCGCGCCGCGATTCGAACGAGAGTTCGGGGCCGCTCCGCGCATTCGCGGCAGTCTCAATTTTGGCTCGGTCATCATCGGCGAAATCGGCGACATCAAGCGCGCCATCGTTTTCAACGGCGACGTCATGAACACAGCTTCCCGGCTCGAACAATTGAGCCGCGAAGCCGATGGCGGCTTTCTCGCTTCCGCCGCCGCGATTGCGCGGCTCGGTGCGGCGTCCAGCGCCATGACACGCGGGCTTGGCCGGGTGCCGATCCGCGGCCGCGTCGACGGTATCGATGTGTTCGGGCTGGCGGCCGGCGGCGGCAGCTAGACCCGGGCGTTCGGGACGCGACGCGGCGTCGCATCGGCCCGTCTTGCGTAAGGCCGTCGCGCATTCCCATTTGAATGATGCAGCGCGGCCCGATGGCGCGGCTGCTGGAGGAACCGATGAGCTATCTGCGAACCGCGGTCCTGCTGGCCGGTCTCACCGGCCTGTTCATGGGCGTCGGCTATCTGATCGGCGGGGCGAGCGGCGCGATGATCGCGCTGGTCATCGCCGCGGCGACCAATCTGTTTGCCTACTGGAATTCCGACCGCATGGTGCTGTCGATGTATGGCGCGCATGAGGTCGATGCGCGCACCGCGCCCGAGCTGTATCGCATGGTCGGCGAGCTTGCCGCGCGGGCCGAACTGCCGATGCCGCGCGTGTTCCTGATGGACAATCCGCAGCCGAACGCGTTTGCCACCGGCCGCAATCCGCAGAACGCCGCCGTCGCCGTCACCACCGGGCTGGTGCAGTCGCTCAGCCGCGAGGAACTGGCCGGCGTCGTCGCGCATGAGTTGGCGCATATCAAGCACCATGACACGCTGTTGATGACCATCACCGCGACCATCGCCGGCGCCATCTCGATGCTGGCGCAGTTCGGCATGTTCTTCGGCGGCAACCGCAACAGCAACGGCCCCGGCATTATCGGCTCGCTGGCGATGATGATCCTCGCGCCGCTCGGTGCCATGCTGGTGCAGATGGCGATCAGCCGCACCCGCGAATACGCCGCCGACGATATGGGCGCGCGTATCTGTGGCCAGCCGATGTGGCTCGCGTCGGCGCTGGCCAAGATCGACAATGCCGCGCATCAGGTGCCGAACATGGATGCCGAACGTGCCCCCGCGACGGCGCACATGTTCATCATCAATCCGCTGTCGGGACAGGGCATGGATAATTTGTTCGCGACGCACCCGTCGACGGAGAATCGCATCGCGGCGTTGCAGCGGCTGGCCTCGCAGTTCGGCGGCGGCTTTACGCCGCCTGCACCGCCGCGTAGCAGCCCGGGCGGCGGCCCGTGGGGCGGTGCAGCGCGTTCGCGCGGCCCTTGGGGTTGATAGCATCGCACGATGTGTCGGACATGCGAACTCACGACGCGGCGCCAAACGCGACGGCATCGTGACGTGCATTTTGTTCCGCAAAGTGGCGGTCAATTTTGCCAGCAATGTCGGTGCGAACGTGATCTCGGTATGGGAACGATTGGCGCGGCGAACGCTTGTGTAGTCTCCTTTCACAATCCTGGGAGACATTCATGATCCGCCGTCTTATCGGAACTGCCGCCGTCCTTGCCGTTGTCGCGCTGCCGTCGGTGGTGCAGGCGCAAGGCGTGCCGGGCGGCATCGAGCGTGGCGCGCGCGAAGGCGAACGTGCTGCAGGCCCGGTGGGCGCCATCGTCGGTGGTACCATCGGCGGCGTGGTCGGCGGCGTAGCCGGCGTGCTCGGTGTCGATGAGCGTCCGCGCTTTCATCGTTACGTCGTCGAGCAGCATCGGCCGTCCTACCGTTACAGCCAGGAGGTCAGAGTCGGTGCCGTTCTGCCGGCGGAAGGCGTGACCTATTACGAAGTGCCGGCGGAGTACGGCGTGCGTAACTACCGCTACACCGTGGTGAACGATCGCACTGTGCTGGTCGATCCGCGGACGCATCGCATCGTCGAAGTCGTCGAGTAAATCTTCGCGTGCGGGAGGCCATCGCAAGGTGGCCTCCCGCTGCCGCGTCCTGACCATCGTTTGGCCGCATCCCCGTGGCCAGATTGCGGACGTGAAACTTTTGCCGCCGATGGGCGTTTAAGACATATGACGCAGGCTGATATTTGGTATGTGGCTTATGGCCACGACAGAACATTGAAGACCGACGTGCGCGCCACCGGACCGGTTCGCTCGACGCGAACATTCAAGAGCGAGGCCGATGCAAAGGCGTTCGCCAAGCAGATTTTGGCGCAGGGCATGTCGGTCACGGCGGGAACGCTAAATCCGCATCAGCCCAAGCAGGTGATCGGCGGCTCGCAGATCGAACGCTGGGCCTACGCCGGTCTCATGCCGTAGCAGCCATCGGCCATTTCGAGCCACCGCACATTTTCAGGCCACCGTGTTGAGGCCATCTTGCATTGCGCAGCGGCGTCCATACAGGACGCCGTCAAGCTTCGGCGCGTATCACATCGCGCCGTTGAGGAACGGGTTGCTGACCCGTTCATGACCGATGGTCGAGCCGGGTCCGTGACCGCAGATGAATTGCACATCATCGCCCAGCGGCAACAACTTGTCGGTGATCGACTTGATCAGCGTAGCATGATTGCCGCCGGGCAGGTCGGTGCGGCCGACCGAGCCATTGAACAGCACATCGCCGACATGGGCGAAGCGCATCGCCTTGCTGAAGAACACCACACTGCCAGGCGAGTGGCCGGGACAATGCAGGATATCGAAGGTCAGTTCGCCGACGCTGACCTGTTCGCCCTCGTCGAGCCAGCGGTCCGGCGCGAAGTTGCGCACCCCGGTCATGCCGAAGTTGGCGCCGCTTTCGACGACATGATCGAGCAGGAACTTGTCGGCCTGATGCGGTCCTTCGATCGGCACGTTCAGCGCGTCGCGCAGGTCGGCCGCGCCGCCGACGTGATCGATATGGCCGTGCGTGAGCCAGATCTTCTCGACCTTGACGTTGGCTTGCGCAATCGCCGCCTGAATGTTCGGTACGTCGCCGCCGGGATCGATGACCACCGCGCGCCGCGTCGCCTCACACCACAGCAACATGCAGTTCTGCTGGAACAGCGTCACCGGAATGATGGTGGCGCCAGCCTTCGCCTTGGTTTCGTTTGTCTCTGTCATGCTCCGCACATTGCCGATTTTTGCCGCGCCGCCAAGCGGAAAGTGCGCGTGGCCGTGCCCGGCTGGCAGGCTTGAAAGCAGCCGGCGCGGATGGCGTCCGCGTCGGCCGCCGGTTGGCGGGCGTGACTAACGCGCCGTCTGCACTTTCAGCGTCTCGGCCACGGCGCGATCGAACGACGATGTTCGCGGCGGCGCCTTGGCCTGCTGCTCGGCGACGAATTTGTCGCGCTTGGCAACCAGCACGCCGAGTTTCTCGTTCAGCAGCTTGCGGGTTTGCAATTGCTTCTCGATCATAGCCGCGCGCTGCTCCGGCGAAAGCTTGCGCATAGGCTCCGGAAGGTCGTCGTCCCTGACGGCCGCGAGCTTTTGCCGGCCGGAGCTGACGTCGCTGACGAGATCGCCGCCGCCGGTCACTGCTTCCGAGGATCTCGCCGCACGCTTGTTGAGGTAGCTCGCCATGTCGGACGCCATCACCGGCGCGGCTGCCGCGAGCTGCGACAATTGCCGGGTCTTGTCGTCGGTCCGCTTCTGCAACTCGCGTGGGCCATAGGGGATCACGGTGCCGTTGATCTCCTTTTGCAGGATGATGATGTCGTCATCGTAAGGCGTTTCGATCACCACGATCTGGCCGCCGTCCTGCGGAATCGGAATGAAGCGGCCGTTGCCGTTCTGGGCGATGTCGCGCCACACGCGCTCGGTGTCGCTCGCGGTGCCGGCGAGCACGGCGTTGACGACGATGTCCTTCTGCTTGGCGACTTTGAGCGTCGTCGGATATCTGGTGTCCTGCGCGTAATCCATGTGCGGCGGCGCATCACCGACGAGAAACACGATGCGTCGCGCTTGGTCGCCCGGCGTCCACTGCAATTTGTTGACGGCGACATCGAGCGCTTCATTGACGCTCTCCGGCCAGTCGCCGCCGCCACGCGCCTTCAGTTCCAGCAACTGCGCGTAGAGATCCTGAATGTCGGCGGTCAATTCCACGGTTCGGGTCACATAATCGTCCCCGATGTCGCGATAGGCTACGAGACCCATGCGGATGTCGGCATCGGGATTGCTGTCGACGATGGCGGTGGCGATGGACCAGATCTTGCGCTTGGCGCCTTCGATCAGGCCGCCCATCGAGCCGGTGGTGTCGAGCACGAAGGCGACTTCGACGGTCGGCTTGGCGACGGCTTGCGAAATCGTGGCGGTCATCGGCAGCGTGGCGGCTGCGAATAGCAATGCCCGCATGGTGATAGCTAACGTCATGCTTTCCTCCGGGAGTGCACCCAGCGGAACCATGGTTCCCGGGCATCACGTTCGCGTGAGGTCGAAAATACGGCGGAGCTGGAACCAATTTGCGTCCGGAGTTGGCGTTGAATCCGGGTTCAGCGGCTGCCACAAAATTTGCTAGGGTTTGCCGCAATGGAATCGCAAGCGTCTTTGAGCCCCGTGCCACCGCTGGATCGCCGTCAATCGGAGACGGCGCTGGCGATCGCGCGCGGCACGGCGCGGCTGCTGCGTTCGCTCGGCTTTTCGTGCCTCAGCGAATTGCCGTTGCCGTCGGGGCGGCGCGCCGATCTGGTGGCGCTGAACGCACGCGGCGATATCTGGATCGTCGAGATCAAGTCATCGGTCGAGGATTTGCGCGCCGATCACAAGTGGCAGGACTATCGCGCGCATTGCGATCGGTTGTTCTTTGCCTTCACGCAGGATCTGCCGTGCGAGATTTTCCCGGCCGACACCGGATTGATCGTCGCCGATGCCTATGGCGCGCATCTGCACTGCGAGGCGCCGGAGCATCGGCTGGCGGCGCCGACGCGCAAGCTGATGACGGTGCGGTTCGCCATGGCTGCAGCGCAGCGCATCAATCGCCTCGTCGATCCGCAAGGCCACGACGAGTTTTGAGAAGCCTGCCTGTTAGCGCGGCGCGCGTTTGGCGAGAATGCGCTGCAAGGTGCGGCGATGCATGTTGAGCCGCCGTGCCGTTTCCGAAACGTTGCGATTGCAAAGCTCATAGATGCGCTGGATGTGTTCCCAGCGCACGCGGTCCGCCGACATCGGATTGCTCGGCAGTTCGGATTTGTCGGTGCCGCTGGCGAGCAGCGCCGCGACGACATCGTCGGCATCGGCGGGCTTCGACAGATAATCCACCGCGCCCATCTTCACCGCGGTCACGGCAGTGGCGATGTTGCCATAGCCGGTGAGCACGATGGCGCGCGCGTCCGGCCGCTGCCGCTTGAGCGCCGACACCACGTCGAGGCCGTTGCCGTCGCCGAGTCGCAGGTCGACCACGGCGAAAGCCGGCGCGGATTTGCCGATCTGCGCAAGGCCTTCGGAAACGCTATCGCATGAGGTGACGGTAAAGCCGCGGCTCTCCATGGCGCGCGACAGCCGCTCGAGAAACGGCTTGTCATCTTCCACGATCATCAACGAACGATCGGTCATGGCGGACAGTTCGGTTATGGCGTTCACGGTTTCCGGATCCTTGTTGCAGCCTTTAACATATGGCGCGTTGGCGCCCGATGCCAAGGGCGCATAACGTGGCTGAGTGCCGCACGCGCGGTTCCACAAAGTGTCAGGACGCGCTTTCGTCAGCGATTTCAGTGGTCTCGAAGCTTTGCCGGGGCCAAGTGATGCGGACGATGGCGCCGTGATCGGGGAAAATCCGGTTGGCGAAAGTGACTTCGGCGCCGGTTCGTTCAAGCAATGTCCGCGCGATGAAAATGCCGAGACCGAGGCCCTGCCGTTCGCGATGGGTCTGGTCGTTGCGCCGCCGCCGCGTCAGATAAGGTTCGCCGATCCGCTTGAGCATGTCCGGCGCGATGCCCGGACCATCGTCGGAGATGACGATTTCGACGATGTCCTCATTCCATCGCGCATCGACCTCCACCGTGGCGCGCGCGAAGTCGACAGCGTTCTCCAGAATGTTGCCGACACCGTAGAGCACCGCGGGGTTACGCATGCCGACCGGCTCGGGGGCTTCGGCGAGCGCAATGCGGACCTTGATGACGATGCCGAAGTCGCGATGCGGCGCGACCGTTTCCTCGATCAACGTCGACAGCGGCATGCGGTCGAACGGTGCGCCGCTCGATGACAGCTGCGCGATCTTGGCAAGGATGTCGCGGCAGCGTTGCGATTGTTCGCGTAACGTACGGACTTCGCCGGCCAGCGCGCTGTCCGGCGGGGTCGTGCGTTCGAGTTCGCGTGAGATCAGGAAGATCGTCGCCAGCGGCGTGCCGAGTTCGTGCGCGGCGGCGGCGGCAAGGCCGTCGAGTTGCGTCAGATGTTGCTCGCGGGCCAGCACCAGTTCTGTCGCGGCCAGCGCATCGGACAGCTTGCGCGCTTCCTCCGTCACTTGAAACGTGTAGAGGCTGGTGACGCCGATCGCCAACAGAATGGAAAGCCAGATGCCGGCCATGTAGACCGGCGGCAGCACCAGCGAGTCGTCGCGAATCCACGGCAACGGCAGATGATAGAATCCGAGCGCGGTGGAACAGATCGCGGCGAAGATGCCCAGTCCGATGGTGACGCGCGTCGGCAGGCCGGTCGCTGAGATCAGCACGGGGCCGAGGAACAGGAAGGAGAACGGATTCTCCAATCCGCCGGTGAGGTACAACAGTCCGGCCAATTCCGCGATGTTGAGCGCGAGCAGCGTCGCGGCCTGACGCGGTTCGAGACGCCGCATCGGGTTGAATGCCATCTGCAGTGCAAGCGTGATGATGGCGGAAAAGGCGATGATGGCGATGCAGGGAATGACCGGGAGATCGAAATCCAGGCTCTGCACCACGAAGAAAATCGCGGCGAGCTGTCCGAGCGCCGCCAGCCAGCGCAGGCGCAGGATGGTGTCGAGGCGGATGTAGCGGCGCGGGTGACGAAAGTCAGGCAGGGCGGCGTCGGTCATGGCTGGATGTTAGCTCGCGTCACTTTCATCGCAAATTGCCGGCGTGGCCGATGTGCCATGGTTCCCTCGTTTCGGAGACGAATAGTTCCGTTAACCCTGCGGGCGCATGATCTTTATGCTGGGCAACGACCAGATGATGCGATGGACGGATTGACGCACCGCAAAGCAATCGTCAGTATGTTGCGTTGCAAAAGCAGGAATCATCTTTTTGGGCGTGGCACAACAGTCGGGGATTGATATGGCGATTGGTGAATTTGGCGGAGCGCCTGTACTGCCGTTGGAAGGCGGTTCCGCGACCATGACCCCACTGTACTGGATGTATGAGATGGGGCAGGCCTCGCTCAATCCGGTGCGGGCCGTCACGGATGCCACGCGCATCCTGTTCCAGAATCCGATAAACCCCTGGTCCCATACCCAGTTCGGCAAATCCGTTGCCGCAGGTTGTGAATTGTTCGAGCGCACCACCCGCCGTTACGGCAAACCCGAATGGGGTCTGAACGACACCGAAGTCAACGGTGTGCGCACCCCGGTCGAAATCCACACCGTCTGGGAAAAGCCCTTCTGCCGGCTGCTGCATTTCGATCGCAAGATCGCGCGGCCGTTGTCGTCGCCGCAACCGCGCGTGCTGATCGTTGCGCCGATGTCGGGCCACTATGCCACGTTGCTGCGCGGCACCGTCGAAGCCATGCTTCCGGGGCACGATGTCTACATCACCGATTGGGCCGATGCGCGCATGGTGCCGCTGTCCGAGGGGCGTTTCGATCTCGACGATTACGTCGACTACCTGATTGAAATCCTGCAAGTGCTGGGCGGCAACGTGCATGTGATGGCGGTGTGCCAGCCGGCCGTGCCGGTGGTGATCGCGGTCTCGGTGATGGAAGCCGCGCGCGATCCGCTGGTGCCGCTGTCGATGACATTGATGGGCGGCCCGATCGATACAAGGCGCAATCCGACGGCGGTCAATAAGCTGGCCGAGGAGCGCGGCATCGACTGGTTCCGCAACAATGTCATCACCAAGGTGCCGTTCCCGCATCCGGGCTGCATGCGCGATGTCTATCCGGGCTTCCTGCAGCTCACCGGCTTTGTCAGCATGAACCTCGATCGCCATGTCGATGCGCATCGGCGGCTGTTCAGCAATCTGGTCAAGGGCGATGGCGACAAGGTCGAGAAGCATCGCGACTTCTATGACGAATATCTGGCGGTGATGGATCTGACCGCCGAGTACTATCTGCAAACCGTCGATCAGGTGTTCGTCAAGCACGCACTGCCCAAGGGCGAGATGATGCATCGCGGCCGGTTGGTCGATCCGTCGAAGGTGACACGTGTCGCATTGATGACGGTGGAAGGCGAAAACGATGACATCTCCGGCATCGGTCAGACCGAAGCCACCCACGATCTATGCAGCTCGATTCCGCAGGCACGGCGCGTTCACTACGTACAAAAGGGCGTCGGTCACTACGGCGTCTTCAACGGTTCGCGATTCAAATCCGAGATCGTGCCGCGCATCTCCGACTTCATGTTGTCGTCGGGGCGTGCCGTGCGCACGCTGAAGGCCGTCGCTACCGCGACCTAATGGGCACGCTCGCGTATTCGACGCTTCGACGCGTCGGAACCGCGGCAAGGCGGTGCTCGGCCCGGCTGCGGATACCCTGAAAATCCTCGATAAAATCGGGTTCCATCGCCCGGTGAAGTAATGATTATGGCTTCATTATTTCAGGGTGCTGATGCAGGGCTTTTGACGCGTATTTTTGGGTTCCGTGCCCCAGCATGTGGGGCAGACGCGGCCAGCCAGCCCTGTATATTGGGCAAATGATTTGTTTTTGCGCTGACCGATTTCCTTGGCGGCGGATATGGCAAAGTCCGGGCGACTTTCTGCTCCCCGGATCTGCTGACATGGCTCTTCGCGCCCTCCTGTACCGCCGCCCCACCGAGCCTTCCACGATTGTGGTCAAATTCGGCTCGCAGATTTTTGCGATTCGGCTGCGCCGTCATCGTCGCGCCCGGCGTTATACGTTGCGCATTCATCCAAGCGATCGCGAAGCCATTCTCACCATGCCGCCGCGCGGCACGATCGCCGATGCGCGTGATTTCGCGCACCGTCATGGCGGCTGGATCGCGGCCCGACTCGGGCGATTGCCAAAAGCCGCGCCATTTCAACCGGGTGTGACGGTTCCGCTGCGCGGCGTGCCACACAAGATCGTGCACCGTGCGGGCGTGCGGGGCACGGTGTGGACCGAGACACGCGATAGCGGCGAGCGCATTCTGTGTGTCGCCGGTGGTCTCGAGCACATCGATCGTCGTGTGCACGACTTTCTCAAGCGCGAGGCGCGCAACGATTTGCATAAGGCGGCGGACGCCTACGCTTCCGAGCTTGGCGTCAAGGTCAAGCGAATCTCGATTCGCGATCAATCGAGCCGTTGGGGTTCGTGCACCTCAGCAGGATCGCTGTCATTCTCATGGCGGCTGATCCTTGCGCCGTCTTATGTGCTGGACTACCTCGCCGCGCACGAGGTCGCGCATCTGGTCGAGATGAACCATTCGCCACGGTTCTGGAAGGTGGTCGGCCGCATCTGCCGCCATACCGAACGCGCCAAGAACTGGCTCGATGTGCACGGCAACGATCTGCATCGCTATGGTATCGAGGACTAGTGCGGCTTCAACTCGATTGAGGCGCCGCTAGCGCCCGCCGAACAGCCGGTCCATCAACCAGCCATCGAGTCCGCTTGCCGCTTCCGGTCGCACGGAGGTGCGCGTCGGAGCGGGGCGCGCTGACGTTCCCGCCGCGACGACAGGCATCTCCGGTTGCACGTTGCCCGCTTGCGAGAATGAGGGCGTCGCATTGGCAAACAACCCGCCCTGATTACCCATCGGCAATCCGGCCACCGGCACTCCCTGATGCGCCGCGCGCATGAAGCGCGTCCAGATTTCGACCGGCAAACCGCCACCGGTGGCCTTGCGCGTCGGTGAGTTGTCGTCGTTGCCGAGCCAGACTCCGGTCACCAGGTTTGAGGTGTAGCCGATGAACCAGGCGTCGCGGAAATCCTGACTGGTGCCGGTCTTGCCGGCGGCGATCCAGCCGGGTATTTCTGCCTTGCGCGCGGTGCCGCTGACCAATGTCTCGCGCATCATCGTATTCATCATCGCGACGTTGCGTGGTTCGATCACCTGATCCAGCGGATCGGGCTGGCGCATATACAGCACCTTGCCGCTGTCGGTACGGATCCTTGTGACGACGTGCGGCGAGACCGCGCGGCCGCCATTGGCAAATGGCGCATAGGCCCCGGACAATTCCAGCAGCGACACTTCCGAAGTGCCGAGCGCAATCGAAGCGTTGGCTTCGAGCTTGGAGGCGATGCCGAGCCGATGCGCGGTCCGCACCACGTTCTTAGGCCCGACCTCGAGGCCGAGCCGCACCGCGACGGTGTTGAGCGACATCGCTAGCGCCTGGGTCAGAGTCACGCTGCCGAAATATTCGTGGGTGTAATTCTCCGGCTTCCAGCCTTTGACATCGAGCGGCGCGTCCTGGCGGATGGTGTCCGGCGTCAGACCGGCCTCGATCGCGGTGAGGTAGACGAACGGCTTGAAAGCCGACCCCGGCTGCCGCTTGGCGGTGACGGCGCGATTGAACTGGCTGTCGGCGTAATTGCGACCGCCGACCATGGCGCGCACTTCGCCTGTCGGCGTCATCGCCACCAGCGCGCCCTGCGTCACGTTGAACTTGACGCTCTTCGCCGCCAGTTCGTCGATGATCGCCGCCTCGGCGATGCTTTGCAGCTTGGGATCGATCGAGGTCTCCACGACGATGTTCTGATCGATCTGGCCGACGAGGTCGTCGAGCACCTCGCCGATCCAGTCCGCGACATAGTTGACGGTGCCGGCGCCGGTCGGCTTCACCGCGTAGGATGGGCGCGCGATCGCCGCCTGTGCTTGCTGCGCGGTGATGAAATTGGCGTCGGCCATGGCGGCGAGCACGGTCTGCGCACGCTTCTCCGCGCCTTCCGGATTGCGGTTCGGCGCCAGCCGCGACGGCGATTTGACCAGCCCGGCCAGCATCGCCGCTTCCGCGAGCGTGACCTTGCGCGCGGATTTGCCGAAATATTTTTGCGCCGCCGCTTCGACGCCATAGGCGCCGGAGCCGAAATAGACCCGGTTCAGATACAGTTCGAGAATCTGGTTCTTGCTGTGCTTGCGCTCCAGCCAGAAGGCCAGTTCGACTTCCTGCAGCTTGCGCTGCAGGGTGCGCTCCTGCGTCAGGAAAAGGTTCTTGGCGAGTTGCTGGGTCAGGGTCGAGCCGCCCTGCGAGACGCCGCGGTGCATGATGTTGGCGGCCGCGGCACGGACGATACCGAGCGGATCGACGCCGTAGTGCGAATAGAAGCGGCGATCTTCGATGGCGATGAATGCCTTCGGCAGATAGGGCGGCAACTCCTTGAGCGAAACATTGGCGCCGGCCATTTCACCGCGGGTCGCCAGCACGCTGCCATCGAGGCCGACGATCTCGATGGTCGGCGGACGCTTGGGAATTTCCAGCGACTGGATCGGCGGCAGATGCGCGCCGATATAGATCACGACGCCCGTGATGGCGATGGCTGCCCATAATCCCAGCACCGCGCCCCAATAGAATGTCCGGTAAAGGCCGCGGCGCAGACCGCCGGCGGATCGGCGTTTGCGCGATTTGCCTTGGCTGGATTTACGCTCGCTGGATTTGCCACCGCTGGAGTCGCGCTTCGCGGCCGGCTTCTTCGGCTTGTCGTCGCTGGCGATCGTGATGCGGTCCTGCAGGTTGAGGCGTAATTCGGACAGCGACGCGCCGAGCCCGAACTGGGGCTCCTTGCGACCGCTGCTCTTCTTTTTTCCCCACGCCATACGCACTCACACCCACCACAGCGCGCAAAGCCTATCGGGCGGGGTTTAAAGGCGCGTAAAGTGAAGGTTAACGCTGCCGCCGCGAGGTAAGTTCAAACGCCTGTAAAACAAGGCATTTAGGTGCCCTTAACCCTACCGCCGGGCGGGACGAGAGATGCAAATGCGGATGTCATTTGGCCGGCGCAACGGGTCCGCCGCGCCGGCCATTCGGTTTCTCGGCAACGCTAAGGCAGGCTAGCCGCTGGCGTCGTCGGTGATGATCGGGCCGAAGCCCTCCCAGCGCTCGCCATCGAACTTCATCATCTGCAACTGCTTGTTGACGCGATAGTCGGTCGGCGACGTGGATCCCACGATGCCCGGCAGCGACAGATCGAGCTGAACGTTCTTGAGGCTCGTGGCCTGCTTCATGACGTTCTCGCGGGTCAGATTGTCACCGCATTCCTTCAGCACGTGAACCAGCAACTGTGCGGTGCTGAAGCCATAGGTATTGAAGCTCGAGTCCTTGTCGCCGTCAGGATAGTACTTTGCCATGAAGGCAAAATACTTCTTCATGCCGGCATCATCCTTCCACTTCGGATCAAGCGGATCCTTGCCGTAGTTGACGCTGATGATGCCCTTGGAGTTTTCCAGTCCCGCCGGCTTCATCACCGCGCCGACCGAGGTGGCATTGATATCGAGGATGTGGACCGGCTTCCAGCCGAGGTCAGCGACCTTCTTGATGGCCTGTGCCGCAAACTTCGGCGTCGACGCATCATAGAGAAGGTCGGCACCCAGCGATTTCAGTTTGACGATCTGCGAATCGATGGTGGGGTCGGTGAGTTCATAGGAGGTCTCACCCACGATCATGGTCTTGGCCTTGTCGCCAAGACCCTCCTTCAGGCCGGTGACATAATCGCGGCCGAGATCGTCGTTCTGAAACAGAATACCGATCTTGGCGTTGGGGTAATTGGTGAGAATATATTTGCCGTAGATACGTCCTTCGGATTGATAGTTCGGATTGAATCCGATGGTCCACGGGAAGTTCTTCGGGTCGCTGAAGCGCGATGCGCCAGTCGCCGCAAACAGCTGCGGGACTTTCTTCTGGTTGAGATATTTCTGCACGGCGGCGTTCGGCGGCGTGCCGACAAGTTGGAAGGTCAGCAGCACCTCGTCGCTTTCGACAAGCTTGCGCACCTGTTCGACGGTTTTCGGCGGGCTGTAGGCGTCATCATACTGGATCAGGTTGATCTTGCGGCCGTTGATGCCGCCTTCATCGTTGATCATCTTGAAATAGGCGGCCTGCGCTTTACCGATCGTCGCGTAGGCGGAGGCAGGTCCGCTGAACGGCACCGTCTGGCCGATCTTGATTTCGGTATCGGTGGCGCCGGGATCGTACTTCTTTTGCGCGTAAGCAGATGAAACCGACAGCGCGATGGTGATCGCGGACGCAGCCGTCAGGCTGAAAAGGCTATCCCTCATTCGTTGCATCCCTGTTTGTGCCGCAGTGGACATTATGCTTTGGGCGGTCTTTTCCAGAACGCCCGGAGCCGCTTGCCAGGGATACTGACGGAGCGCATGACTCAATGCAAGCCGATGGCGCGACCGGTGCGGCGGCTTGTCTCGCTCAGGCCAGCCAGAGCAACAGCAAGGCCAGCACCGCGGGAAGCGCCTGCACGTAGAGAATCCGCATGCTGACCGATGCCGCGCCATAAACGCCCGCGGCAATCACGCACAGCAGAAAAAATACCTTGATCTGGAAGGCGAACGCGGGATTCGGGTGGACAAGACCCCAGATCAGGCCGATAGCGAGAAAGCCGTTATAGAGCCCCTGGTTGGCAGCGAGGACCGCGGATTCGCGGGCCTTTTCGAGTGAGTTGCCGAACGTCTTCAAACCGCGCGGCTTGGTCCACAGGAACATCTCGAGGATCAGGAAATAGATGTGCAGCACCGCCACCAGCGCTACCAGAATATTGGCAATCGTATTCATGTCGTGATGCCCCCGCCGCCAACACGTGAAATGACACCGCAAACCTAACACGCAATCGTTGCGAAAGCGCCATGTCCGCCAAATCGCCTGAAAAATTCTGCCTCGATCGCTTCAAGACGCCGATCGGTATCGCCCTTCTGGTCACGGATGGCGAAGGGCAATTGTGCGCACTGGACTGGATCGATTTCGAAGATCGTCTGGTTACGCTGATGCGCCAGCAGCATGGCAAGACCGCGCTGAGCGAGGGCGCCGCACCGCGCGAGATCACGGCGGCCTTGGTTGCCTACTTCGATGGCGATCTTGGCGCCGTGGATGCGATTGCATGCCGCCTTGCCGGGACGCCTTTCCAGCGCAGTGTGTGGTCGGCGTTGCGCCGCATTCCCGCCGGCACCACGACGAGTTATGGCGCGTTGGCGACGCGCATTCGGCGTCCGACGGCGGTGCGTGCCGTCGGTCACGCCAACGGCGCCAATCCGATCAGCGTGGTGGTGCCGTGCCACCGCGTTATCGGTGCGAATGGCGCGTTGACCGGCTACGGTGGCGGTCTCGAGCGCAAGCGCTGGCTGCTCGCGCATGAAGGCGTGGAGACGGCGCAATAGCTTCATCGAGGTCGCGACGGGCCGCTGCGTCAGGCGGCCGGCGGCTCGATGGCCATTTCGGTGGTGAGCAGATGCACCAGCGCGCGCTTGATGGCGGCCTGCCGAGTCGGCGCCGTGATCTGGGCGCCCAGGAGATCGGTCACGTAAAACACGTCGCGGGCGCGTTCGCCGAAGGTGGCGACGTGGGCCGAACCGATGTTGAGGTTGAGCTTCGATATTGCAGTGGTGAGCTGATAGAGGAGGCCGGGGCGGTCGAGGCCCGACACTTCAATCACCGTGAAGCGATCCGACCACTGGTTGTTAATGATCACTTCCGGCTCTACCACGAATGGACGCAGCTTGCTTCGGCTCGCCACGCGGCGCGCCACCACTTCCGGTAGCCGCAGCTTGCCTTCGAGCACCTGTTCGATCATTTCGCCGATCCGCGTGGCACGGCGGCCTTCGTCCTCGTCGCGGTCGTATTCGCGCGAGATGGCGATGGTATCCAGCGCACGGCCATCGGTCGTCGTGTAGATCTGCGCATCGACGATGTTGGCGCCGGCCGAGGCGCAGGCGCCGGCAATGATCGACAGCAGCCACGGGTGATCGTTGGCCAGGATCGTCAACTCGGTGACGCTGCGGGCTTCGTCGAAGCCGACATTTATCGCCAGCTTGTGGCCGCCGGCTTCGGCGGATTTCAGGAAACGCGCGTGGCGAATCTTGCGCGGCAGATCGACCTTGAGCCAGTACGCCGGATAATGCCGGGCAATATAGCTGTTGAGCTCCTGCTCCGGCCACTCCTTGAAAGCGGCGCGGAATTCCGCCTGCGCCACCTCGATGCGCTGGGCGCGATTGACTTCGGAAAAGCCGCCGGTGAGCACCGGCTCGGTCTCGTAGTAAAGCGTGCGCAACAACTGCGCCTTCCAGCCGTTCCACACACCGGGGCCGACACCGCGGATGTCGGCGGTGGTCAGGATGGTGAGCAGCTTCATGTGCTCGACCGATTGCACCACGGCGGCAAAATTCTCGATGGTCTTGCGATCCGAGAGGTCGCGCGACTGCGCCACGGTCGACATGGTGAGGTGCTGTTCGATCAGCCATGCCACCATCGCGGTGTCGGTGGCGTTGAAGCCGAAGCGCGGGCAGAGCCGCCGCGCCACCTTGGCGCCGGCGATGGAATGATCTTCGGGGCGGCCCTTGGCGATGTCGTGCAGTAGTGTCGTGATGTAGATGACGGCCCGATGCTCGGGCCGGATCTTGCGCATCAGGTCGGAGGCCAGCGTGAATTCGTCATTGCCGCCGCGTTCGATGTCCTGCAGGTAGCCGATGCAGCGCAGCAGATGCTCGTCCACCGTGTAGTGATGATACATATTGAATTGCATCATCGAGACGATCTTGCCGAAGGCGCGGATGAAATGTCCGAGCACGCCGGTCTCGTTCATCCGTCGCAGCACCACTTCGGCATCGTTCGAAGTCAGAATCTCCATGAACAGCCGGTTGGCTTCGGGATTCTCGCGGACTTGCGGTCCGATCAGTTTCAATGAGCGCGTCACCGCGCGCATCGCGTCAGGATGGAAGGCGAGGTTGTTCTTCTGGGCGAGGCGGAAGATCCGGATCAGGTTGACCGGATCGTGCTTGAAGACGTCGGGCGCCGCCAGATTGATGCGGTTGTTGTCGACGATGAAGTCTTCGCTGTCCGGCACGCGCCGCCGCCGGATGCCGGGGCGCAGTCGCGCCATCACGCGGCTGAGCACCGGTGCAGGCTTGGCCTGCTGGTCTTCCAGCTTGGCGCAGAGGATCGCGGTGAGATCGCCGACGTCCTTGGCGACGAGGAAGTAGTGCTTCATGAAACGTTCGACATCCTGCATGCCCGGATGCGAGGTGTAGCCCAGCCGGATCGCGATCTCGCGCTGCATGTCGAACGACAGCCGTTCCTCTGGTCGGCCCGTGAAGAAATGCATGTTGCACCGAACCGACCAGAGAAAATCGGCGCAGCGGCGGAACGTGCGATATTCCTGCGCGTCGAACACGCCGCGTTTCAGCAACTCGTCGGTCTCGCGCACGCGGTAGACGTATTTCGCGATCCAGAACAACGTGTGCAGGTCGCGCAGGCCGCCTTTGCCGTCCTTGACGTTGGGTTCGACGAGGTAGCGCGATTGTCCGGCGCGACGATGCCGTTCCTCGCGCTCGGCGAGTTTGGCGGTGACGAATTCGGCCGCAGTGCCTTGCACCACATCCTTGTCGAAGCGGCCAACCAGCTCGTCGTAAAGCGCCCGGTCGCCGGCGAGATAGCGCGTTTCGAGGATGGCGGTCCGGATCGTCATGTCGCCGCGCGCCTGTCGGATCGATTCGTCGACCGAGCGCGTGGCGTGGCCGACCTTCAGCCCCATGTCCCACAGGCAATACAGGATCGCCTCGGCAACCTGCTCGCCCCAGGCCGTCTGCTTGTAAGGCAGGATGAACAGCAGATCGATGTCGGATTCCGGTGCCATCAGCCCGCGGCCGTAGCCGCCGGTGGCAACCACCGCCATGCGTTCGGCGCCGCTTGGAATCGGCGTGTGGTAGAGATGCTGCGTGGCGGTGTTGAACAGCAGGCGGATGATCTCGTCCTGCACGAAACAGAGACGTTCGGCGCAGCGGCGCCCATGGCGGTCCTTGAGCAAGGTCGCTTGTGCCGCCTCGCGGGCTTTCATCAGTTCGATTTTCAGAAGCTGCGCCAGCGCGGAGCGGAAGGTGTCTTCATGTCCGGCATGTTTGTCCGCCAGCGTATCGATATCGGCTGCGATACGCGCGGCGTCGAATGGTACTTCAGCTTCGGCCGGCGGTGGCAACACGGGACTCTCCATGACAACCCGGATATCGGACGACGTGAGCGCTGTCACGGCTCATTGTTGCGAGGGAGGACGACTGTACTGCTTTTCAGAGATTTCCGATGCGTTCATTTCTCCGTTCGGCCTCAAACGAGACTCTTTTTCTCGTTGACGTTTCTTCATAACTAATTGAAAAAGCGGTGATTTTTGCGGATGAGCCGTGGCCTGTCGAGAGCGCGGCGAGGCCGATGGTTCTCATTCCGCCAACCAACCATGGAGAATTCGACGATGCTGAAGCTGTCACGCCGCGCCTTTGCTGCGGGAGTCGCCGCGGCGACGCTGTTGCCAGCCGCCGCCCTGGCTACCGATCCCGTCAAGGAAGTCCGCATCGATTGGGCGACTTACAATCCGGTGTCGATGGTTCTCAAGGACAAGGGGTTGCTCGAGAAGGAGTTCGAGAAGGACGGCATCAAGGTTCGCTGGGTGCAATCGGCCGGTTCGAACAAAGCGCTTGAATTCCTCAACGCAGGGTCGATCGATTTCGGCTCGACCGCCGGCTCGGCGGCCCTGGTTGCGCGGATCAACGGCAATCCGATCAAGTCCGTCTACGTCTACTCGCGGCCGGAATGGACGGCGCTGGTCGCCGCCAAAGATGCCAAGATCGAGAAGATCGAAGATTTGAAGGGGCAGCGTGTCGCAGTCACCCGCGGTACCGATCCGCATATCTTTCTCGTGCGCGCCTTGCAGAGCGTCGGACTGAGCGAGAAGGACATCAAGCCGGTATTGCTGCAGCATCCCGATGGCGCGACAGCGCTGGCACGGGGTGACGTCCAGGCCTGGGCCGGTCTCGACCCGATGATGGCCGCGGCGGAAATCGAAAATGGCGCCCGGCTGTTTTACCGCAACAAGGATGCCAACACCTGGGGCATCCTCAATGTCCGCGAGCAGTTCCTCAAGGATCATCCCGAAATCGTTCAGCGCGTCCTCAAGGTCTATGAAGAGGCGCGCAAGTACTCGCTTGCGAACTACGATGAGGTGAAAAAGACCTTCATCGCGGTCACCAAGCTGCCGGACAATGTCGTCGACAAGCAGCTCAAGGAGCGGACCGAACTGACGCATTCGAAGATCGGCGCGCCGCAGCGCGAATCGATTCTCGCTGCCGGCCTTGCCTTGCAGCAGGCGGGTGTGATCGCCACCACTGTCGACGTGAAGGCGACGGTGGACGCGTTGATCGATGACAGCGTGCCGGCTGACCAACTAAGAAGCGATCGTTTCCACAATGATGGCGTGCGCCGAACCTGGCGCATGCCCGGTTTCTTTCAGTCTCAGGGCGTGTCATGAGTGCGGGCGAAATGTCCCTGACAGCAACGATCGACCGGCCCCGGACGGCTCGCAGGAATGCACGCCGCCTGCGCCTCGCGTTGGTGGGATTTGTGCTGCCGGTTGGCCTCGGCGCGCTGTGGGAGCTGGCGGTCCATGCCGGCTTGTCGAATGGGCGGCTGGTGCCGCCGCCGTCGGTGATCTTCACGACACTGTGGGAATTAGCGCGGACCGGTGAACTGTGGGTGCACACCAAGGCGACGGTGGCGCGCGTGGCTGCCGGATTCGTGCTCGGCGTCGCCGCCGGCACGTTGTTCGGTGCGCTAACCGGTTATTCGAATTTTTCGCGGCGCATCCTCGATCCCACGTTGCAGGCGTTGAGATCGATTCCCTCGATCGCCTGGGTGCCGCTCTTTATTCTGTGGTTCGGCATCTTCGAAGAGTCGAAGGTCGCACTGATCGCCGTGGGCGTGTTCTTTCCGGTCTATCTTGGCGTGATGGAAGCCATCCTCACCGTCGATCGCAAGATCGTCGAGGTCGGTCGTGCCTTCCGGCTGTCCGGGCCGGCGCTGGTCCGCCGCATCCTGCTGCCGGCCGTGTTGCCCAGCTACATCGTGTCGCTGCGCTCGGGTCTCGGCCTTGGCTGGATGTTCGTCGTGGCCGCCGAACTGCTGGGCGCCTCTGAAGGCCTCGGCTTTCTTCTGATCGACGGCCAGCAACTCGGCAAGCCGGCGCAAATCGTTGCCGCCATCGTCGCCTTCGCGGTGATCGGCAAGGTCACGGACTGGCTGATCGAGATTTCGGCCGCGCCGCTGCTCCGGTGGCAGGACGCCTACGGGCGCGAGGCGAGAGAAGCCTGATGCTGGTTCTGGAGAATGTGAGCAAGACCTATCCCAACGGCGTCAATGCGCTCGAAGGGTTTACGGCGAAGATCAGGCCGGGCGAGATCGTTGCCGTCATCGGTGGTTCGGGCTGCGGCAAATCGACTTTGCTGCGCGCGATTGCCGGACTCGATCATGCGACACGCGGTGCAATTACGCTCGATGGCGACCGGATCACCGCGCCGCACGAGAAGATCGGCATCATCTTTCAGGAGCCGCGGCTGCTGCCCTGGCTCAACGTGGCCGACAATGTCGGTTTCGGCCTCAACGACTTGCCGCGCCCCGACCGCGAACAGCGGGTTGCTGCTGCGCTGAGCCGTGTCGGCCTTGCCGACAAGGCCAGGGTGTGGCCGCGCGAACTCTCTGGCGGACAGGCGCAACGTGTCGCGATTGCGCGCGCTCTCGTGCCGCAACCGGAAGTTTTGCTGCTGGACGAGCCGTTCTCGGCCCTCGATGCTTTCACGCGGCGCGACCTGCAGGATCATCTGCTCGATCTATGGGCAGACACCCGCCCGACGCTGATTCTGGTGACGCACGACGTCGATGAGGCCGTGGTGCTGGCGGATCGCATCTTCGTCATGCGCCCACGGCCCGGCCGATTGTTCGAGGAAATCCCGGTCTATCTGGCGCGCCCGCGCGACCGCGCATCCGAATTGTTCGAGGCGCTCAAGCGTCGCGTGCTGACGGCGCTGGATCGATCGCTGGACCGCAGTGTGCCGGATCATCAGGGCAAATCCGTTGTCGGGGAAGGTATGTGGTGGTGACATTGCCGATCGATGCTGAGTGCGGTTACATTCGCCATCATCATTCGGAGAGAGATTAATGGACGCCGCCCAACTTCGCGCCACCCAGGCCCCGATCAAGGAACGCTACAAGGCCGATCCGGCGACAGCCCTGATTACGCTGAGAGCCAAGGGCTCGATCGAGAACGAGGGCATTGCCTGCAAGGTCGAGACCGGACGCGCGCTGGCGGTGGCCGGGTTGCATCCGGCTACCGGCGGTTCGGGATTGGAACTCTGTTCCGGCGATATGCTGCTCGAGGCGCTGGTCGCCTGCGCCGGTGTCACGTTGAAGTCGGTCGCGACCGCGGTCGAACTGCCGTTGAAATCCGGTTACGTCAGCGCCGAGGGCGATCTGGATTTTCGCGGCACGCTGGGCGTCGACAAGGAAACGCCGGTTGGTTTTGCGGAAATCCGCCTGCGTTTCGATGTCGAGACCGACGCACCGCAGGATAAGCTCGATCTCTTGCTGAAGCTGACCGAGCGCTATTGCGTGGTCTATCAGACCATCAAGAACGGGCCCAAGGTCTCGGTGAGTTTGCATCGGGTGTAATTGCTCGCGCCTCCCTCACCGGGGAGGCAGGAAAGTGCCATTCGCGTTGTCTCCCGACCTCGCCTTCATTCTGATCTTTGCACTACGCATGGTGATTGCCGCCGCGTTCGTCGTGACCGCGTCGGTGATCACCGAGCGTGCCGGACCAGCCATCGGCGCGCTGGTGGCGACGCTGCCGATTTCAGCCGGGCCATCCTATATTTTCCTATCGCTCGATCACGATGCGCTGTTCATTGCGCAGAGCGCGCTGGCCAGTCTGCCGGTCAATGCCGCGACGGTGGTCTTCGGATTGATCTATATCGTGCTGGCGCAACGCCATGGCTCTTGGTTCAGCCTTGGCGTTGGCATTGTCGTATGGTCGATCCTTGTGCTGTCGGTCCGCCTCTTCGCTTGGTCGCTGACCGCCGGACTTATCGCCAATGCCGTGGCGTTTGCCGTGTGCCTGCCGCTCGTGCAGAGGTATCGCGCGGTCAAGATGCCGCTGATCACGCGGCGCTGGTATGACATACCCCTGCGCGCGACCATGGTCGCGGTGCTGGTCGCCACTGTCGTTGGAGTATCCAATCTGGTCGGGCCGACCATCAGCGGCATCTTCGCGATCTTTCCCATCGTCTTTGTCAGTCTGATGCTCATCCTGCATCCACGCATCGGCGGACCGCCGACGGCTGCGGTCATCGCCAACGGCCTGTGGGGATTGATCGGCTTCGGGACGGCGATTGCCGTGCTGCATCTCGCGGCGTTACATCTCGGATCGGCGCCGGCGCTATGTCTGGCGCTCGCGACCTGCGTCGGCTGGAATCTCGGCCTGTGGGGTTATGAACGGCGGCGCCCGGTCGCGAACTAGCTTTTGGGAAGCTTCGCCTTCAACGCATACAGCGCGTCGAGCGCTTCGCGCGGCGACATTTCGTCGGGATGCAGCTCTGTGAGCGCGGCGACGAGTTGCTCGGCCTCGCTCGGCGGCTGCGGTTCGGCAGCGGCACGCGAGGGTACGGCAAACAGCGGCAGGTCATCGGCCAGCGCACGCGTCGTCGCGCCGCGATCCTGCGCCTCGAGTTTGGCCAGCACCGCCTTGGCGCGGGTGATGACCGCCGGGGGCAATCCGGCGAGCTTGGCGACCTGAATGCCGTAGGAGCGATCCGCGGATCCCGGCAGCACTTCATGCAGGAATACCACGTCGCCGTGCCACTCCTTGACGCGCACCGTGGCATTGAACAGCCGCGGCAGCTTGGCGGAGAGCGCGGTGAGTTCGTGGTAGTGCGTGGCGAACAACGCGCGGCACTTGTTGCTCTCGTGCAGATGCTCGATCGCGGCCCAGGCAATCGACAGGCCGTCGAACGTCGCGGTGCCGCGCCCGATCTCGTCGAGGATCACCAGCGCGCGCTCGCTCGCCTGATTCAGGATGACGGCGGTTTCCACCATCTCGACCATGAAGGTGGAGCGGCCGCGCGCCAGGTCGTCGGCTGCACCGACACGCGAAAACAGCCGGTCGACGATGCCGATGCGCGCGCGTGAGGCTGGCACGAAGCTGCCGATCTGCGCCAACAGAGCGATCAGCGCGTTCTGCCGCAGGAACGTCGACTTGCCGGCCATATTCGGGCCGGTGATCAGCCAGATTTGTCCAGATGCCTGCCCCGGTCCTGGCGACAGATCGCAGGCATTGGCGATGAACGGTTGTCCGTCGCGCTTGAGCGCCTGTTCGACAACCGGATGGCGCCCGCCTTCGATGGCGAAGCCGAGCGAGGTATCGACCTCGGGCCGCACGTAGTTGTCATCGACCGCGAGCTTGGCCAGCGCGGTGGCGACATCGAGCGTGGCGAAGGCGTGCGCAGCGGCGCGCAGGTCGTCACTGGCGTCGATGGCCATGGCGCACAGCCGGTCGAAGATCTCAAGTTCGAGTCCCAGCGCGCGGTCACCGGCATTGGCGATCTTGGCTTCGATCTCGCCGAGTTCGGCGGTGGTGAAGCGTACCTGTCCGGCCAGCGTCTGGCGATGGATGAAGGTGGCGTTGAGCGGCGGCGCCATCAGCTTGTCGCCGTGCTGCGCGGTCACCTCGACGAAATAACCGAGCACGTTGTTGTGGCGAATCTTCAGCGCCTTGATGCCGGTGTCATCGGCGTAACGCGCCTGCATTTCGGCGACCACGCGCCGCGAATCGTCGCGCAGTTTGCGCGCCTCGTCGAGCGCCGGCTCGTAACCTTCGCGCACGAAGCCGCCATCGCGCTTCATCAAGGGGAGTTGCTCGGCGAGGGCGCGCCCGAATTCGCCGGCCAGTTCGCGCGACGGCTGACGTAGCGCGGCCATCGTCGTGGTCAGGTCGGGCGGCAACTCGGCGAGCTGCGCGAGTCGTGCCAGCGCCTGGTCGGCGGCGACGATGCCGTCGCGTAGACCGGCGAGGTCGCGCGGCCCGCCGCGTCCGACCGACAGGCGGGCCAAAGCGCGCGACATGTCCGGTGCGGCACGCAAGGTGGTGCGGATGTCGTCGCGTGTGGCGGCGTTCTCGACGAAGGTAGCGATGGCATCGAGACGGCGCGCGATGGCCGCGGTATCGGTCAGCGGTGCCGCGAGGCGTTGCGCCAGCAGGCGGGAGCCTGCGGCGGTGACGGTGCCGTCGATGGCGTCGAGCAGCGAACCGCGCCGTTCGCCGGCCAGCGTGCGGGTCAATTCGAGATTGGCGCGGGTGGCGGGATCGATCGCCATGGTGGCGCCGCTGGCTTCGCGCGATGGCGGCGACAGCGGCACGCGTTTGCCGACCTGGGTGCGGTCGATATAGGTGACAGCCGCGGCTGCAGCGGTGGTCTCCAGCCGTGACATGGCGCTCAAGCCATCCATCGTCGCAACGGCGAAATAATCGCACAACCGCCGCTCGGCGGTGGCGGCATCGAACACGTCGCGGGTCAGCGGCGTCACCGCCGGCAATTCGCGCAATAATGGGCCAAGCGTCGCGTCGCTGTAGAGCGCGTCGGTAACGATGGCCTCGTTGGGATTGATCCGCGCGAGCGTCGCGCCGAGTTCGCCGACGCTCACTTCGGTGACCATGAATTCCGCGGTGGAAATATCGATCCACGCCAGCCCGATGCGGTCGTCGCCGGACGACGACGCTCGGGCACGCGCCAGCGCCAGTAAGTAGTTGTTGGCGCGGGCATCGAGCAGATTGTCTTCGGTCAGCGTACCGGGCGTTACCAGCCGCACCACATCGCGCCGAACTACGCTCTTGTTGCCGCGCTTGCGGGCGGCAGCGGGATCTTCCATTTGCTCGCAGACGGCGACGCGATGGCCCTTTTCGATCAGCCGATGCAGGTAGTCGTCGGCGCGTTCCACCGGCACGCCGCACATCGGGATGTCCATGCCCTGATGCTTGCCGCGTTTGGTCAGCATGATGCCGAGCGCGCGCGAGGCGATTTCGGCGTCTTCGAAGAACAACTCGTAGAAGTCGCCCATGCGGTAGAACAGCAGCAGGCCGGGATTGGCAGCCTTGATCTCAAGGTACTGCTCCATCATCGGCGTGACGCGTGCGGCGGGCTCGAGCGGTGTGGCTTCGGAGCGCGGGGAAATGGCGGGCTGGATGGTCATGTCGCGGCACTTTAACAAAATTTCGCAACGCGAAACGGCGGACAGGGCCATCCTGCCCGTTTTCCCCACCCGCTTTTGGATGTTCCAATCAGGCCTGTTTCTGCTGCATGACCGCTCAGCCCGGAAATGGGCTCGCGTCAATTGACCTGTTGCGGATAGGTTCCTAAAACGCGGCAAACGAGCCGGTCCAGCGGGGATGGCGGCAGCAAGGGAGTTTCCGATGCGCGATGTCTTTTTATGCGATGCAGTGCGAACCCCGATTGGCCGTTTCGGCGGCTCGCTCGCCAAGGTCCGCGCCGACGATCTGGCTGCGGCGCCGATCAAGGCGCTGAAGGATCGCCACCCCAAGCTCGACTGGTCGGCAGTCGATGAAGTTTACCTGGGCTGCGCCAATCAGGCCGGCGAAGACAATCGCAACGTCGCGCGCATGGCACTGTTGCTGGCGGGCTTGCCGGATTCGGTACCGGGCCAGACCCTGAACCGTCTCTGTGCATCGGGCCTCGACGCGGTTGGCGCGGCGGGCCGGGCCATCCGTGCCGGCGAGATCGATCTGGCCATTGCCGGGGGTGTCGAGTCGATGACCCGCGCGCCGTTCGTCATGGGCAAGGCGCCGACGGCGTTCGCCCGTACTGCCGAGGTGTTCGACACCACCATCGGCTGGCGCTTCATCAATCCGCTGCTGAAGAAGCAGTACGGCGTCGATGCGATGCCGGAGACCGGCGAAAACGTCGCCGAGGAATTCCAGGTGTCGCGCGCCGATCAGGACGCTTTCGCCATCCGTTCGCAGGAGCGTGCCGGCAAAGCCATCGCCGCAGGCTATTTTGCCGAAGAAATCACCCCGATCACCATCGCCGGCGGCAAGGCCGGACCGACGGTCGTCGACAAGGATGAGCATCCGCGCCCCGACACCACGCTGGAAGCGCTGGCCAAGCTCAAGCCAATCGTGCGCGATCCGGGCACGGTGACCGCGGGCAATGCGTCCGGCGTCAACGACGGGGCTGCGGCGATGATCCTGGCGTCGGAAGCCGCAGTGAAGAGGCACGGCTTGACGCCGCGCGCGCGCATCCTCGGCCTCGCCTCGGCCGGCGTCCCGCCGCGCATCATGGGCATCGGCCCGGTGCCGGCCACCCGCAAGCTGATGGAACGGCTGGGATTGAAAATTTCCGATTTCGATTTGATCGAGCTCAACGAGGCCTTCGCCTCGCAGGGTATAGCGTGTCTGCGTCAGCTCGGCGTCAAGGACGATGCCGACTTCGTCAATCCGCATGGTGGGGCGATTGCGCTCGGCCATCCGCTGGGCATGAGCGGTGCGCGTCTCGCACTCACCGCTGTGCACGGCATGGAGAAACGCGGCGGCAAGCTGGCGCTGGCGACGATGTGCGTGGGCGTCGGTCAAGGCGTCGCGATGGCGATCGAGAAGCTCAACTAATCAGCTCGGAAGGCGATACCGCCGCCTTGCCGAATTAATTATATCATATAATGATCTGACGGAAACGTTGCCGGGCGACGCTCGGTCGGAGGAAATCGTCATGACGCTGGTCTACCCGCTCGAAAGTCTGAGCGCGCATCCAAACCGCCTTTCGCCGAATTACAAAAGCACGGTCAAGCGGTCGCCGCAGAAGCCGCTGGTGCTGCTGCGGCATACGCTTTCCGAGTTGACCGGCCCGATCTATGGCCACGACACGGTACGCGCGAACGACTTCGACCTGACGACGCAGCATTCCGGCGAGCCGCTCGGCGAACGCATCATCGTCCATGGTCATGTGCTGGACGAAGACGGCCGTGGCGTTCCGAATGTGCTGGTCGAGATCTGGCAGGCCAATGCCTGCGGCCGCTACATCCACGTCTGGGATCAACATCCTGCGCCGCTCGATCCGAACTTCACCGGAGCAGGGCGCGCGGTGTCGGACAGCACCGGCTATTACAAGTTCATCACCGTCAAGCCCGGCGCTTATCCGTGGGGCAATCATCACAATGCCTGGCGGCCCGCGCATATCCACTTCTCGGTGTTCGGCCATTCGTTCATCTCGCGACTGGTGACGCAGATGTATTTCCCCGGCGACCCGCTGTTCGAGTTCGATCCGATCTTCAATTCCGTGCCGGACGAAAAGGCCCGCATGCGCATGGTGTCGAATTTCGATCTGGAGAACACCCAGCCGGACTGGGCGCTGTGCTATCGCTTCAACATCGTATTGCGGGGACGCAGCGCCACCCCGATGGAGACCAAGTAAATGTCTGGCCTCACGCCATCGCAAACCGTCGGCCCGTTCTATGCTTATGGGCTGACACCAAATGGTCGATATGACTGGGTCGACACTTTCAGCAACAATCTGGTGACGCCCGATGTGTCCGGCGACCGCATTCGCATCGTCGGACAGGTGTTCGATGGCGACGGCGCGACGATTCGGGATGCGCTGCTGGAAATCTGGCAGGCCGACCCGCAAGGCCGCTTCGCCGATCCGCAGGATAAGCGGGCATTGCCGAATGCGGCGTTCAAGGGCTTCGGCCGCTGCGGGACCACCGAGCAAGGCGAGTTTACGTTCGACACGGTGAAGCCGGGTGTGGTGCCAGATCCCGATGGCAAGCCGCAGGCGCCGCATATCGTGCTCGCGGTGTTCGCGCGCGGCATGCTGCTGCATCTCTACACGCGAATCTACTTCGACGACGAAGCCGAGAAGAATGCGGCCGATCCGGGGCTGGCGATGGTGCCGCAGGACCGCCGCACGACGCTGATCGCCAAGCGCGATGCGAGCGGCGCTTATCGTTTCGACGTGCATCTGCAGGGCGACAAGGAGACGGTGTTCTTCGACGTCTGAAGATGCGAGGCCGCCGTCGCTTATTCCATGACGGCGGCGTGGTTGGGGTCCGGGGCGCGCATTGACGCCCTGGTCGATCCCAGAATGATCGCCAGCGGGATCGCGCAGGCGGTAATCATCGCCACCAGTTCGAAATCCTGCGAGAAGGCGATGATTTGCGCCTGCGCCAGCAGAATGGTTTCCATCAGCGCGCGACCGGCATCGGTGGTCAGATTGACGATGCTGGAAACGTCCGGCATCTGCAGTGCTTGATTGAATGGCGTGACGTGCTCGGCGAGCACGGCATGTACCCGCGCTGTGCCGCTGGTCAATTGCGCGATGACGATCGAAATGCCGATCGAACTGGCGACGTTGCGGATCAGCGTCAGCATCGAGGTTCCGTCGGTGCGCAGATGGTTCGGTAAGGTCAGGAAAGCGGCGGTGCTGAGCGGCACGAACACCAGACCAAGCCCGAAGCCCTGAATGACGCTGTTGACGACGATGGTCTGCACCTGTGTGTCGGCGGTCCAGCCGGTCATATCGTAGAGCGTCACCGCGATCAGCGACAACCCGGTCGCGATCAGCACCTTGGCTTCGAAATAGGTCATCAGCCGGCTGACCAGCATCATTGCCACGAAAGTGCCGCCGCCACGGGTGGCCAGCAGCAGCCCGGCGGTCAGGATCGGATAGCCGAAGGCGTTCTGGAACAATGGCGAGGCCAGCGCCATGGTCGAAAACAGCACGACGCCGATGACCACCATGAAGACGCAGGCGGTCGCGAAATTGCGGTCCTTGAAGATCGCAAACTGGATGAAGGGGCGGTTGGTGGTCAGCGAGTGAGCGAAGAAATAATAGAAGCCGACCGCGCTAACGATAAATTCGCTGACGATTTCCGGCGAGTGGAGCCAATCAAGTTGCTCGCCGCGATCGAGCGCCAGTTGCAGTGCGCCGATGCCAATCGCGAGAGCGGCAAAGCCGAACCAGTCGAATTGTAGTTTGGTGTCAAGCTTGGTCTCGTCCATGAAGACCAGAAGTCCAGCGACAGTGACGATCCCAAATGGCAGGTTGACGAAGAACACCCAGTGCCAGGAATAGGTCTCGGTCAGCCAGGCACCCAGCGACGGTCCCATGATCGGACCCATCATGACGCCCATTCCCCAGATCGCCATGGCTTTGGCGCGCTGATGCAGCGGATAGCTGTCGAGCATGACGGCCTGCGACAGCGGCACCAGCGCGGCGCCGAACACGCCCTGCATCAGCCGGAACAGCACCATCTGGGTGATGTCCTGCGCCAGGCCGCACATCACCGAAGCGACGGTAAAGCCGGCCGAGCAGATAATGAAGATGCGCTTGCGGCCGAAACGATTGGCGATCCAGCCGACCGGCGCGGTCATGATCGCGGCCGCGACGATGTAGGACGTCAGCACCCAGTTGATCTGGTCCTGCGAGGCCGACAGGCTGCCCTGCATGTAGGGCAGCGCCACGTTGGCGATGGTGGTGTCGAGCGCCTGCATGATGGTCGCGGTCATGGCGCAGATCGTCACCATGTTGCGGCGAAGACCCGGAACCGCGCTGGGCGATGTCGCCACCGTGCTCATATCGGCGCTACTTGCTCTTGGTCGACGACAAGCCGAGCAATCCGCCGAGCGTGCGGCGATGGTTGGTGTCGATCGACACGTAGGAGCTCATGCCGGCTTTGAGCTTCTGGACGTTCTCATCGTGGGTGTCGAAATAAATTCGCACCGGCACGCGCTGCACGATCTTGACGAAATTGCCGGTGGCATTCTGCGGCGGCAGGATCGCGAACTGCGCCCCTGTGCCGGGACTCAGCGAGCCAACCGTTCCTTTGAAAGTGTGATCGGGGAAGGCATCGACGTCGATGGTGACGGGCTGTCCGACCGCGACATAGGTGAAATCGGATTCCTTCGGATTGGCGTCCACCCACGGCGCCGAGGTGTCGATCACACTGAACACCGGCGTGCCGGCGGCGACGAAGCGGCCGAGCTGAATGTTATCGACCTGCGTGGCGGTACCGTTGATCGGCGCGCGCAACTCGGTGTGCTTGAGGTTGCGTTGTGCGTCTTCGAGCGCCGCCTTGGCCTGCATGTAGGCCGGGAATTGTTCGAGCGGCAGATCGGGATCGCCAAGCAACTGGTTGCGCGCGGTGGAGATGCGCTGTTGCAGGATCTGATTCAATCCCTGCGCCTGCACCAGGCCGGCGACGCTGTTGTCGAGGTCTAGCTGCGAACCCGAATTGCTCTTCACCAGCGTCGATTTTCGCTCGACGTCACGCTGCTTCAGCTCGATGCTTTGTTGCGACAGCTCCGACGAGGTGGCGAATGACTTCAGGTCGGCGCGCAGATTGTCGTAGGTGACCTTGGCTTCGTTGAGCTTGGCGGTGGCCTGCTGAACCGCGAGGCGGAACGGCACCGGATCGATCTCGAACAGCAGGTCGCCCTGCTTGACCTGCTGGCCTTCCTTCACCACCACCTTGTCGATCTTGCCGGAGATGTCCGGCGTGATCAGCACCTTTTGCGCGCCGACATAGGCGTCGTCGGTGGTCACATAGCGGCCGCCGCTGAGATAAAACACGATGCCGCCGATCAGCGCCACAGCGGGCAGCACCACCAGCAGCAGCGTGCGGCGATAACGTTGCCAGGCGCTGCGCGCCGGCTTGGACGGCGCCGGTGCTTCTGTAGTGGGAACCGGACCTTGCGGCTTGGCTTTTTGCTCGGGTGCGAGCTTCAAGGCGGGTTCAGCCATAGCGGCGTTCCTTCAGTTTCGTTGGCCCGTTCGCGGACTGCAGCGCGTCGCGGACATTGTCTTTGATGGTTTCGAGTTGTTCGACCAGGCGATGCGCGTCACTGACGTTGAAGCCGGTGAAGGCCGTCGCAGTGATTTCCGACCGCAAGGTGGCGAGCTTCGCCATTAATGGGCGCGCGGCCTTGGTGAGGTACAGGCGATTGACGCGGCGGTCGCTGGCATCGCTGCGGCGTTCGATCAGGCCGCTGTCGCACAGTTTGTCGATCAGCCGGGTGAGCGTGATCGGTTGCATCTCCAGCATCTCGGCGACTTCGGTCTGCTTGAGCCCTTCGCTGCGGTCGACCTTTGCGAGCACGGCCCACTGCGTACGGGTCAGGCCATATTTCGAGGCTTGCTTGTCGGCGTAAAGCCGCAGCAACCGTTGCACCTCGAATAAGGCGAACAGGAAGTCGGCGTCGAACGATCCGGAACGGGGCATCTGAACTCCATAAGCTAGCGCTATAATAAGCTTTGCTTACGAATTTGCCATTTCCCGATCCGGAATGCAGACCTGCGAACAACTCATGGCTCGCGGTGGAACAGGGAGCCGGAATAGAGGAGGTCCTCAGTCAGGCCCATTCGACGCCGGATGCGGCGCCGAGGTCGAGCGTGCTCTGCTGGCCGATGGCGTCGAAATGCCGGTCGAGGAACCGGTGCGCGGCGCGCTGGCCGGCGCGATGCAGCAGCGCGAAGAAATCGAAATCGGTCTTCATTTTGCTCGAGGCGGTCAACCGCGTGCCGAGGCCGCCGAGATGAATGCGATGGATATGCAGCTTGCGATACTGATTGCGGCCGGCGTGGCGCGACAGGCGGCCGTCGTCGATCAGCTGATTGGCGAAATCCATCGCCCGCAGTTCCGAGATCAAGGCTGAGTTGAAGGTGATCTCGTTCAGGCGATTGATGATCTCAGACGACGTGCGCGGCGTCGTGGATCGCGACACCGGATTGATTTGTACCACCAGCACGTCGTCGGCCTCGGTGCCTTGCAGGAATGGAAAGATCGCAGGATTGCCCATGTAGCCGCCATCCCAATAGGGAATGCCGTCGATCTCGACAGCGCGAAACAGGAAGGGCAGGGCCGCGGACGCCATGACCGCTTCCGCCGAGATCGCATCGCGTGAAAAGATACGCAGACGTCCGGTGTGAACGTTGGTCGCCGCGACGAACAGCGCCAGGTCGCTGGCGCGCACCGCGTCGAAATCGACAAACCGCGCGATGAGGTCTTGCAGCGGATTGATGTTGAGCGGGTTGAGTTCGTACGGAGAAAAATAATGCGACATCGCCTCGAACCAGTTTTGCAGCGGCGTCGCGGCGAACGGCATCAGCGAGAACAATCGATCGGCGACGGCGCGTTGCACCGGCGGCAAGTCGCCGCCGGCGCTGGCGGCACGCCAGAAGTCGGCGAGTCGCCGGCGTGCTTCATCGCGGCCGCCGCGCGCCAGACCATCGGCGACCATCACCGCGTTGATCGCTCCGGCCGAGGCGCCGGAGATGCCGACGATCTCCAGGCGTTCGTCGGCTAGCAAATGATCCAGTACGCCCCATGTAAAGGCTCCGTGGGCGCCGCCGCCTTGTAATGCGAGATTGATCTTCTTGGTGCCGCTGGCGCGTTGCTTGGCAAAACCGGACACATTCCAGTTGGCGATGCCGTCGAGATAGGATTTGAGGGTGCTTGCCAAATGCATCTCTCCTGGTTGCACCGTTGATCAGTTTTCGCGCGAGCCCTCCAGTCGGGAACCGACGCTTGATCCGCGGATGGTTGAACGCATTTGGGGTGTTTATGTTGCATTGCAATAGATCATTTTGCATTGCAAAAATTTCATGCCGATGACGATTTAAGATCACACCGGGTGCTGAAAACAGCGGCATACTCGGCCCAATCAAGGTACATCTCGGTTCATGACTGCCACGAAGCCTGCATTTCCCGCGCCGAATCACGATCACGGCCGCTGCACGACGGATGCGATGACGCATGCCGAGAAGGTGTGCCGCGAGCGCAAGCAGAAGTTCACGCCGATCCGGCGCCAGGTTCTGCAGGCCTTGCTATCGAGCCATCGCCCGTTGGGCGCATATGAGGTGATCGATGCGCTGGCCGAGCATATGGCGCGGCCGGCACCGATCACGGTGTATCGCGCGCTGGATTTTCTGATCGAGAACGGCCTCGTGCATCGCATCGAGAGTCGCAACGCGTTTCTGGCCTGCGCGCACGATCACGACGCGGCTTCGATGGTGGCCTTCCTGATCTGCGAGCATTGCGGTTCGGTCGGCGAGATTGCCGCCGCACCGGCCACACAGAGCCTCAACGATGCGGTGCGAATGACAGGCTTTACGCCGAAGCTTTCGGTGGTTGAAATCACCGGGACTTGCGCGCATTGCCATGCGACCGATTAAATCGCAGGGGATTCGCTTTCAGCACATGACAACCGGCATCGTTTACGCCGGAAATGAAGAAGCAGTACCCTTCGCGGGAATGAACTGACGCAATGAAAAGCCCTCCGTCGTCCTCCACCGAACGCCCGCTCAATGCGTCAGCCATCGCTCTCGTGCTGCTGCTTTGCCTGACCTGGGGTTTCAATCAGGTTGCCGTCAAGTTGGTGCTGCCCGATATCCCGCCGCTCACGCAAGCGGGGCTGCGCTCATTCGGCGGGCTGATCATCATCTTGCTGGTGGCGCGATGGCGGCGCGTGCCCCTGCTGATGCGCGATGGCACCCTGGCAGCCGGGCTGTTTGCCGGTGTGCTGTTCGGTATTGAGTTCATTTTCCTGTATTGCGGCCTGGTGTGGACCACGGCATCGCGTGCGGTGGTGTTTCTCTACACCTCACCATTCTTCGTCGCGCTGGGCTCCTACCGTTTTCTCGGCGAACGGTTGAGCCGTCTGCAGTGGGTAGGCCTCGCGTTGTCATTCGTCGGCGTGGCGCTCGCGATGGGCGTGCCCCAGCCAAATGTCGATGCCAAGGTCCTGCTGGGCGATCTCATGATGATCGGGGCCGGGAGTCTCTGGGCGGCGACGACGCTGATCATCAAGGTCAGCCGGTTGCGCGCGGTCCCGGCGGAAAAGGGACTTGCCTACCAGCTGGTCGTCTCCGCGCCGGTTCTCGGGCTGGCAGCGTTGCTGGGCGGCGAAAGCATGACCCGGTTCCCGGGAACCTTGGCCATTTCCCTCATGGTCTACCAGGTGGTGTGGGTGGTCGGCGCCACATTCCTGTTATGGTTCATGATGATTAAGACCTATTCGGCGAGCAAATTATCGGCATTTACCTTTTTTACCCCTTTATTTGGCGTCGCCGCCGGCTATTTCATCCTCAACGAACCACTGACCGCCGCGTTTGGCGTCGCGGCCATTCTGGTCACCGCCGGGCTCTACCTCGTGAACCGCCCGGCTCCAGAGACGACTGATCCATTGCTGAAACGGCCCAAAACCTGATACTTGAGACCTCATGAACAAGCTCGAAAAGCCTTCCCAGATCGACATTGCCGGGCCGAAACCCCGCCACACCACCACCCAGGTCAAGGTGGGCAACGTCGCCGTCGGCGGCGGCGCACCGATCGTCGTGCAGTCGATGACCAATACCGACACCGCCGATGTAGCGGCTACCGTCGAGCAGGTCGCTGCGCTGGCCCGTGCCGGGTCGGAACTGGTCCGCATTACCGTCGATCGCGACGAGGCCGCAGCCGCGGTTCCGCATATTCGCGACGGCCTCCGCAAGCGCGGCGTCACGGTGCCGCTGGTGGGCGATTTCCATTATATCGGTCACAAGCTGTTGGCCGACCATCCGGCCTGCGCCGAGGCGCTCGACAAGTACCGCATCAATCCGGGCAATGTCGGCTTCAAGGACAAGCGCGACAAGCAGTTCACCGATATCGTCGAATTCGCCATCAAATACGGTAAGCCGGTTCGTATCGGCGCCAACTGGGGATCGCTCGATCAGGAATTGCTGACCCACCTGATGGAAGAGAACGCCAAGCTGCCGAACCCGCGCGACGCGCGCGCGGTGATGCGCGAAGCCATGGTGCAGTCGGCGTTGACCTCGGCCGAACGCGCCGAAGAAATTGGCCTGCCGAAAAACCGCATCATCCTGTCGGCCAAGGTCTCGGCGGTGCAGGATCTGATCGCAGTCTATCGCGATCTGGCCGCGCGCTCCGACTACGCCATCCACCTTGGGCTGACCGAAGCCGGCATGGGCTCGAAGGGCATCGTCGCGTCTTCGGCCGCGCTTGGCATCCTGCTGCAGGATGGCATCGGCGACACCATCCGCATTTCGCTGACGCCGGAGCCCGGCGGCGACCGCACCCGCGAAGTGCAGGTGGCGCAAGAGCTGTTGCAGACGATGGGCTTCCGCACCTTCGTGCCGCTGGTCGCGGCCTGTCCGGGTTGCGGCCGCACCACGTCGACCACGTTCCAGGAACTGGCGCGCAGCATTCAGGATTTCATCCGCGATGAGATGCCGGCGTGGAAGACTCGCTATCCCGGCGTCGAAGGTCTCAACGTCGCGGTGATGGGCTGCATCGTCAACGGTCCCGGCGAATCCAAGCACGCCGATATCGGCATCTCGCTGCCGGGTACCGGCGAGGCGCCGTCGGCGCCGGTATTCGTCGATGGCAAGAAATTCCGCACCTTGCGCGGGCCGACCATCGCCGCCGACTTCAAGGCGCTGGTGATCGACTATATCGATCAGCGCTACGGCGCCGGCAACGTCAGCGCCGCCGAATAAGCCGCGCGCTTCATAGCGGCGCATTCTTCTCACGATTGTCGACCGCGGCCTCTTCGAGGTCGAGGTCGCGTTCGATTCGACGACGCGTTTCGTCGGTGATCTTGCCGTCGCGCAGTAATTTGTGCAGCAGCGTGCGTTCGATCGTGATGATCTCGCGCACCAGCCCGGCGCCGCGTGTTGCCGGTGTCGGCTGTCCGTCTTCGGTGGGCGGGTCCGGCAGCGCGCGCATCCGCGTCTCGTGGCGGGCTTCGAGGAATCGCGCCAGGCTTTCCGGCAGGTTGCGCTCGGCGATGATTCGGTTGAGCGAGCCACGCGCCGATTGCAGGATTTCGCGCCGGGCGGCGATTTCGGCTTCACGCTCGGCGATGGCTTCGGTCTGGCCGTGATGCGACAGGCCGAGCCCCTTCACCACGAGCGGCAAGGTGAGTCCGATGCCTACCAGCGTGACGAAGATGACGCCGAACGACACGAACAGGATCAGGTCGCGATAAGGAAATTCCTGGCCGTTCGGCAGAGTCAGCGGCAACGCCAGCGCCACCGCCAGCGAGACGACGCCGCGAATGCCGGTGAAGCCGATCACCACCACCGCGTGCCATGGCAGCACGGGATCGTGCGCAAGGTGCCGCCTGTTCAACAGCCGTTGCAGATAGGTGCCGGGAATGACCCAAAGAAAGCGGGCGATGATGACGATGGCCGAGGTGATAGCGATGGCGATGATGATCTGATCCATCGGCCAGGCGTGGGCCTTTTCCAGCAATAGCCGCAGTTGAAAGCCGATGGTGAGGAACAGCACGCCCTCGATCAGCCAGATCACGAAGTCCCAGAAGAAAATGCCTTGCAGACGTGTCGCGGAGGAAATCAGCAACGGGCCGTTCCAGCTCACATAGAGTCCGGTGACGACAGTTGCCAAGACGCCCGATCCCCCAAGGTGCTCCGGCACCCAGAAGGCGAGGTAGGGCGTCAGCAGCGACAGAGAGATCTCGATGCGCGGGTCGTGAGCCCATTTGCGCAGCCGCAGGCTGAGCCAGCCGACGGCGACGCCGAACAGCACCTCGCCGAGCAGGATGGCGGCAAAGGTTTCCGTCGCAACCGGCAGCGAAAAGCTGCCGGTACTCACCGCCAGCACCGCAAAGCGATAGAGGATCAGTGCGGTGGCGTCGTTGGCGAGTCCTTCGCCTTCGAGAATCACGAGAATGCGATGCGGCAGCTTCAGGCGTCGCGCAATCGCCAGCGGCGCGACGACGTCCGGCGGCGAGACGATGGCCCCGAGCACGAAGCCGACACTCCAGGGCATGCCGAGCAGCCAATGCGCCGCAGCGGCGACCAGCACCGTGGTGAAAATCACGCAGCCGATGGCCAGCAGCGCGATGGGCCGCAGGTTGTGTTTGAATTCGCGCCAGCTCATCGCCACGCCGGCGGAGTAGATCAACGGCGGCAACACCAGCAGCAGCACGCCTTCCGGCTTCATCTCGATACGCGGGAAGCCGGGCAGGAACGCGATGACGATGCCTACCACCAGAAAGACAATGGCCGGCGCAATCGTCAGCTTGCGCGCCAGCGTCGCCGAGGCTGCGAGCACGGTCAGGATCAGCAGGAAGGTCAGGAACGACGTAACCATTGCGGCTTCAAATGTCATGGACGCGGCGTCGAGCCGCAGCGCCCATTCCAATCATGATGGGTGCGTTATTCGACCAGATCGTAGCGATAGGACTTCGACACGATGCGCCAACCGTCGGCGAGCTTCATTGCTATCAGATAGTCGGTGAAATAACGCGGCGGCAACTGGCACTTCACCTTGATGAAGGCGGTGTTTTCGTCCGAGCGGTCGATGGTGACGATGAAATCGTTGCGCGGCTTGCCTTCGGCCTTGGCAGAGGGGCGCTTCCGCACCAGCGCCATCCAGTCCGGCACGGTCAGGATCTTCAGGTCGCCCTTGTCCAGCCAGCGTAAATCCGCCGTGGGGTGGAAAATGGCTTCGAGCTGATCGGCGTTGCCTTCGTAAAGCCCATCGAAATAGTGCTGGATCACGGCATCGACGGTGGAGCGGTCATAAGTCAAGATCGGCCTCCTGAGCGTAAAGCGACTGTCGCGAAGCTTATGTGGTTTTGCCGGATTCAACTACCGCCATGATTGCGTGGCTGCAAGCGGCCATCAGATGGCGCTGGCGGCGATGTTGACCATCAGCGCCAGCAGCGCAGTGTTGAAGATGAAAGAGATGATGCCGTGGGCGGTGGCGGTGCGGCGGATCGTCTTGTCGGTCACGCCGACGTCGGACACCTGCGCCGTCATGCCGATCACGAATGAGAAGTAGACGAAATCCCAATAGTCCGGCTCTTCGCCTTTTGCATCCGCGCCGGGAAATGCCAGCCCGCCGGGCTGGGCGCCACGATAATAGTCGTGCGCGTAATGCAGCGCGAAGGTGGTGTGCACCATGGCCCATGACAGAGCGATGGTCACCGTCGCCAGGATCAATTCGGGGCCGCCGCGATGCGCGGCGCCAAGTTCGAAGACGATGGCCGCGATGCTGGCGAAGGCGCCCAGTGCCGTCACCAGCAGGATCAGAAAGCGGCCGTCATCCTGCATCGCGGCGTTGCGGCGGATGTGAGTGACGCCGCTGCGAAACATCATCGTATAGGCCAGCGCAAGGTAGAACCCGATGAAGACGTCCCAGCCGATCAGTTGCCGCGTGACCAGCCGCAACGAGGCTGGCAGCAGCAGGAAGGCCACCACACCGATCGCGGCCGAAAGGAACGTGCGCGGGCGTGCATAGACGATGCGCGCGGCCCGCGGCAGGCGGTTGAAGCGGGCAAGGCGTTGATCCGGGTCATCCTTGCCGGGCATCGGTGGTCAGTTCTTGCGTTCGGCGACGAAACGCGCCGCGGCGCGCAGTACGTCGCCGCGCGCTCCGAAGATCGAAAGCGCGGCGTCCGCTTTGCCGAGCAAATCGCTGACGCGTTGCTTGGCGCCGGCGATGCCAAGTTGCGTGACGAAAGTGGTCTTGCCCAGAGCGGCGTCCTGACCCGTTTGCTTGCCGAGCGCGGCCGCATCGCCTTCGACGTCGAGCAGATCGTCGGCGATCTGGAAGGCTTCACCCAGCGCGCGGCCGTAGTCGTCGAGCGCCTGATATTCCTGCGTGGTGGCCTGGCCGAGAATGGCGCCGGCGATGCAGCCGTAGCGCAACAGCGCGCCGGTCTTCATTTGTTGCAGCCGTGCGACATCGACCGGTTCGCGGTCGCCGAAACGGCCTTCGCCTGCGAGGTCGAGCATCTGGCCGCCGACCATGCCGCCGATACCGGAGGCGCGCGCCAGCGCCCGCGTCAGCAGCAGCCGCACCGTGGGATCGCTGTGGATCTCGTCGCGGGTGATGATGTCGAACGCCAGCGTCAGCAGGCCGTCGCCGGCAAGGATCGCGGTGGCGTCGTCGTATTTCTTGTGCAGCGTCGGGCGGCCGCGGCGCAGCTCGCTGTTGTCCATGGCCGGCAGGTCGTCGTGGATCAGCGAATAGCAGTGAATGCATTCGAGCGCGGCGCCAGCCAGCAGCGCGGCCTCGCGCGCGACGCCGAACACGGTGGAACTCTCGACGACCAGAAAGGGCCGCAGCCGCTTGCCGCCACCAAGACTTGAATACCGCATCGCCTCCATGACGCGGCGCGGCCGGGCGATTTCGTCAGGCAGCAACGTATCGGACAGCAGGCTTGCGAGCAGGGCTTCGGTGTCTTCCGCGGTCTTGTCGAGCCGCTTGGCAAAATCCTGGGGTGACGTTCCGGTAGTCATTTAGAGAGGCTCCAGATAATCTTGCGGCGACATTGATAGCATGGCTCCGATTTCGTCAATTCCGCCGGCGAGCGGCGCGTGATTTCTCAGTCACGGCAGTTAATTGCAAGGAGATGCGAATGTCCGGCCCCGGTCGTCTCGCCGCACGGCATCACGGTGAGTCGCGTCCGGCCGCTATTGCAGGTTTCCGTGGCTGATGCGGAAGCTGATCCGTACGCTGATCGTGGTTGCGCTGCTGGTACTGGCGCTGCCTTATGTCCTGACGCTGCTGTACAGCAACGGGCGACCGGTCTCGACGCTCATGCTGTGGCGCTGGCTCACCGGCGCGCCAGTCACGCGGCAATGGGTCGATTTCAAGGATATCGCGCCGGCATTGCCGCGCACCGTCGTGGCCTCCGAAGACGCCCGGTTTTGCAGCCATCACGGCGTCGACTGGGATGCGGTGAGGGATGTTATTGCCGACGCCGAAGACGGCGATGTCAGCCGCGGCGGCTCGACCATCACCCAGCAGGTGGCCAAGAACCTGTTTCTGTGGCCCGGCCGCAGCGTGGTGCGCAAGGCGCTGGAACTCCCCTTGGCGCTCTGGATCGATCTGGTGCTGTCCAAGCAGCGGGTGCTGGAACTTTACCTGAACATTGCCGAATGGGGCCCTTCCGGCCAATTCGGCGCGAATGCCGGGGCGGGATACGCGTTTGGCCGGTCGGCGGCGGAAATGTCGCCCCACGAGGCCGCATTATTGGCGGCGATCCTGCCCAATCCGTATATTCGCAGCGCCCGCAAGCCCGGACTGGGGGTCCGGCGGCTGGCTGCGACCTATGTGGTGCGCGCCCGGGCCGCCGAATTGCAGCGCTGCTGGGCGGAAAAGCGGCCAATTTGAGCCATTTCGGCACGATTTTGCCCGGTCCCGACCCTAGCTTTGGGTCGCGCCTTCCGCTATAAGCGCGGCCTTAATCGCATTTTCGCATCCGCGAAGCCACGGGCCGCCCCGATCAGGCGTTGCCTTAAGACGAGACCTTGCAAGGACTTTTACGATGGCCGTTCCGAGAAGAAAAACTTCGCCCTCGCGGCGTGGCATGCGTCGCTCCGCCGATGCGCTCAAGACCCCGACCTATGTCGAGGACAAGGATTCCGGCGAACTGCGCCGTCCGCACCATGTCGATCTGAAGACCGGCATGTACAAGGGCCGCCAGATTCTCAAGGCCAAGAAAGAATCCTGATCGGCTGCCATCCCGGGCCGCCCGTCGCGGCCCGGCTGTTTGATGCCGACATGTCAGAGGCGGCGATTGCGCGCCCGCCGATCACGCCAAGCCGGATGGTTCGACGATAGGCTGTTCGTCACCGGATTCGCTCTCGCTGCGGGAATGGTGCATTCTCGCGGGCATGTCGGGATTCAGTTCGTATCGAATTGAATGCCCGCCTGCGTAAGGGGTCTCGCCGATGTCCATGGTCGGTTTCCCGCTGCTGCTGATACCGCTCGCGATCTTCAACATCATGGTCTTCCTGATGCCGGGCGTATCATTCGCCGCGCCGGTGTTCAGCTTGACGTTGATGTCCGGTGTAGCCTGGGCGGTTACGGTCGGCGATTTATTGATCGCAACCGGCATCCTGTTGTTGTTGTTCGAGGTCATCAAGGGCGCGCGGCCGGGCGGCAAATACTTCACCGATCATCTGTTGTCGCTGTTGATCTTCGGCGGTGCCGCCGCCGAGTTCGTTCTGCTGCCGCAGTTCGGCAACTCGGTCTACTTCCTGCTCACTGCGCTGGCCCTGGTTGATTTCATCTCCGGAATTGCGTTGCGCACACGGCGTGCCAAGCGTGTTGCCGCGTCGCCCGCACCTGTTCCCGCGCCTGTCCCTGCGCCCATTTCCACACCGCTCGCCAGCGAGCCTGTGCGGCAGGAGCCACGCGTCGAAGCGCCTATACCAGCACCCGCGGCTGCACCGCAGCCGTCATCGCCGCCGGTCACGACGGTGCCGGCCGACGCGGTCATCGTCACGCCGGCTCCCGCCGCCAACGATGCAGTGTCAAATGCAGCACCTGATGCGCAAACGGCCAGCGAGCCGCGGCCTGCGACCGACACACCGTCGCGCTGAAGATCGCCTAGCTATGTCGTGAGACTCGCGTACCGGCGAGGCTGGGCCGTATGGTCACCGAATGATACGCCGCTTGCGCATCGGCCTCGCTGGCGCGGCGCAAGGTCCGTGTCTCCGCCATGCGTTCAGCCGTTGCGATCAGTTGCGCGACAAACGGCGCGTCAGGACGTTGCGACGACGAGATTGCCTGCCGCGGCGCGACCGGGGCCACCGCGACCAGCGCCGTGTTTTCGCGCGGTGCGGCACTTACGTCCGCCGCTTGCGCCGAGGGGCGGGCTTCGCGCGGGAGCACGATCGGCCCGAGTCCGATACCAATGGCACGCATGCGCTTCCGACCCTCTCAAGCTGTGCCAATTTAGGACATGGCAACGGTTTCCACCGTTGCCTCGCAAGGTCTGTGCCGCGCAACCGGGACCGGCCGATGCTGTTGTTTTTCGAATTATTTAACAAGTTCGTCTAGCCTTGGAACCGGAGGTAGTCCTAAGCTTTCCACGGGAATCACTCCGCACGTCCCAGAATGAGGCGACATTGAATCCAGTCACGCTCTCGACCGGCAGATTGGCATCCGGCCCGGACGGCTCCAGCCGTGCCCCGGGAGCGGAAGCGCGCCGGTCCAGTGACGGTGTGGACGTGAACGGGTCGTCTTCGATCGAGTCGCGAGTCGCGGCGATCCTCACCTCGCTCGATCAGGCGGCATTTGTCTGGGATATCGCCAGCGATGCGATGGTCTGGACCGATCATAATGTTTCGGTTTTTCGCGACATTCCGGCCTCGGCGCTGGCCAGTGGCGCAGCCTTTGCCAATCTGATCGAGCCGGTGCGCTCGATTCGTACCGATACCTTGATGACGGCGACGGCAGCCGATGAGGGTAGCGGCGTTCCGTATCGTATCGAGTACGGCATTCGCGCGACAACCTCGGCCGAGATCGTCTGGATCGAGGAAAACGGACGCTGGTATGCCGATGCGAACGGCAAGCCGGCGCGCGTACAGGGCATCGTCCGTATCGACAACGAGCGCCACGCCCATGAAGTGCAGCTGCTCCGGCTGGTGCAGCACGATCCGTTGACCGGTGAACTCAATCGAAGCCATCTGCTCGCCTCGCTGGCCGAAGCGTTCGAGGAAGCGACGCGATTCCGTTCGTCATTTGCTTTCATGGTGATCGGTATCGATCATCTGGCGCGGATCAACGACGCGTTCGGTTTCGATGTCGCCGACGAGGTGATTTGCGAGATTGCCCACAGGCTGCGCGAGCGGTTGCGCGGCGGGGATGTGCTCGGGCGATTCTCCGGAAACAAGTTCGGCCTGATCCTGAAAAATTGCAGCGTCGACGATATGCATGTTGCCGCTGAACGTTTTCTGGCCTGCGTTCGCGACGATGTGGTGCCGACCCGATCGGGACCGGTGGCGATCACCGCGTCGATCGGCGCGGTCAGCGCACCGCGTTATGCGCGCAATCTCGAGGACGCCATCAATCGCGCGCAGGAAGCGCTCGAACTGAGCAAGAGCCGCCGCGTCGGATCGTTCTCGATGTGGCTGCCCAATGTCGAACGCGACGCGCAACGCCGGCTCAATATTCGCGTCACCGACGAGATCGTCACGGCGCTCAACGAACGCCGCATCGTGATGGCGTTCGAGCCGGTGGTTGCCGCACGCGCGCGCGATCACACCGAGTTTTACGAAGCGCTGGTGCGCATGAAGCAGGATGACGGCCGTTTTCTGCTGCCGCCGGATATCGTGCCGGTCGCCGAAAAGCTGGGCCTGATCCGGCTGGTCGACCATCGGGTGCTCGAACTCGTCGTGGCCGAACTGGCCGCGGAACCCAACGTCCAGCTCAGCCTGAATATTTCGCCCGAAACGACCATGGATCCGGATTGGTGGGCGAGCATCGATTCACTGTTGCGCGCCAATCCCGGTGTAGCTGAACGCCTGATTGTCGAAATCACCGAAACGGTTGCGATCCAGGATCTGGACGATGTGCGGGGTTTCGTTTCGCGCCTGAAGAATTTCGGCTGCCGGATCGCGATCGACGATTTCGGTGCCGGCTACACCTCATTCCGCAACCTGCGCAAGCTCGGGGTCGATATCGTCAAGATCGATGGCGCGTTCGTGCAGAACATCGCGACGTCGAGCGACGATCGTGCGTTTGTGCAGACGCTGATCGATCTGGCGCGGCGTCTCGAAATCAAGACCGTCGCCGAATGGGTGCAGAACGAAGAATCCGCCCGACTGTTGTCGGCGTGGGGCTGCGATTACATCCAGGGCCACCTGATCGGCCTGGCGTCGTCGGCCCGGCCGTGGGTTGCCGGCGGCATGACATTGCCGGCCGTGAGCTAACGCGGCCGGCGCGCGATCATTCGTCCTTCTTGGCGTCCGACGACATGCGCTCGAGACGTTCCTGCATGTCGCGCATCTGCTTGCGCAGATCGTCGATGTTGTCGGACTTCTCCGGAGCAGGCTCGGGCTCGGGTTCTGACTGGGAGCTGCTCGGGCGCGTCGGCACGAACGGCTTGAACATCGAGAACGTGCGCTCGAACAATTCCATGTTGCGGCGGACGTGCTCCTCGAGCGGCGCGAACGGGCTGCCGCTGAAGGTCGACGCCATCTGCTTGCGGAATTTTTCCTGCTCGCGCGTGAGCATGTCGATCGACTGCTCGAGATATCGCGGCACGACCATCTGCATGCTGTCGCCGTAGAAGCGGATCAACTGTCGCAGGAACGTGGTCGGCAGCAGATTCTGACCGGCCTTGTTCTCCTGCTCGAAGATGATCTGGGCGAGGACCGATCGAGTAATGTCGTCGCCGGTCTTGGCGTCGTAGACGAGAAAATCCTCGCCATTCTTGACCATCGCGGCGAGATCCTCGAGCGTCACATAGGTGCTCGTGCCGGTATTATAGAGCCGCCGATTGGCGTATTTCTTGATTGTGGTGGGTTGGTCTGTTTTCGCCATAAGCTCTCACATTGACCGAGGATTAGGAGCCCGCCGACTGCACCAAGGGCGGGCAGGAATAGCGCGATGCAACAAAGTAAGCATGTTAAGCCGCGTTCCGCTACCGTTTTGTGCAGCAAAAATGTTGGCCGCCGGCGGTCCCGCCAGCATCCCACCCGCTGGCGGGGCTGTCAAAAACCCGTTGCGCAAACAAGCCGATAGCGATCGGTAGTCGTGGGAGGGGTTGATGCTCATCGCAAATGCTGCGGTCGATAGCGCAGCAAACTGCAGCAATCGATGCAGTGCGGCAGCGACTTTCTGCATCAGGCCAATTGACACGTTTGGTCTAGGTTAACAGGATGCTCTGCGACAGAGCACCGCCGCACCGGCGAAGCCCGTGCCAAAACGCTGAATTTACTGAAACTTAAGCACCCCAGACCTCAAGCCCAGGAGATTTCCATGTCAGACGATGTCGTCATCGTCAGTGCCGCCCGTACCCCGGTCGGAAGCTTCAACGGCGCCTTCGCCACCGTGCCCGCGCACGATCTGGGCGCAGTCGCCATCAAGGCCGCGCTGGAACGCGCGGGTATCGAGCCGGGTCGCGTTTCCGAGGTCATCATGGGCCAGATCCTGACCGCGGCGCAGGGCCAGAATCCGGCTCGGCAGGCGTCGATTTCCGCCGGCATTCCGGTCGAGAGCCCGGCGTGGGGTGTCAACCAGTTGTGCGGCTCGGGCCTGCGCTCGGTGGCGCTCGGCTATCAGGCGCTGCTCAATGGCGACTCCGATATCGTCGTTGCCGGTGGTCAGGAATCCATGAGCATGGCGCCGCACGCGCAATATCTGCGCGGCGGGGTCAAGATGGGGGCGCTCGAGTTCGTCGACACCATGATCAAGGACGGCTTGTGGGATGCCTTCAACGGCTATCACATGGGCAACACCGCCGAGAACGTGGCGCGGCAGTATCAAATCACCCGGCAGCAGCAGGATGAGTTCGCGGTCGCCTCGCAGAACAAGGCCGAGGCCGCGCAGAAAGCCGGCAAGTTCAAGGATGAGATCGTGCCGGTTACCATCAAGGGCCGCAAGGGCGACACCGTGGTGGATGCCGACGAGTATCCGCGTCACGGCGCGACGATCGACGCCATGGCTAAGCTGCGGCCGGCCTTCGAGAAGGACGGCACGGTGACCGCAGGCAGTGCGTCCGGCATCAACGACGGCGCCGCCGCCGTCGTGCTGATGACGGCGAAGCAGGCTGCCAAGGAAGGCAAGACGCCGCTGGCGCGAATCGTGTCGTGGGGTCAGGCCGGCGTCGATCCGAAGATCATGGGCACCGGGCCGATCCCGGCCTCGCGTGCGGCGCTCAAGAAAGCCGGCTGGAGCATCAACGATCTCGATTTGATCGAAGCCAACGAAGCCTTCGCGGCGCAAGCCTGCGCCGTCAACAAGGATCTCGGCTGGGATACGTCGAAGGTCAATGTCAACGGCGGCGCCATCGCCATCGGTCATCCGATCGGTGCATCCGGCGCGCGCGTGCTGGTGACCTTGCTGCACGAAATGCAGAAGCGCGATGCCAAGAAGGGCCTCGCCACGCTGTGTATCGGCGGCGGCATGGGCATCGCGATGTGCCTCGCGCGCGACTGAGCGCGCCGTCACGTGGTCTGACGTGATGGTGGGATAATGGTCATCACGTTGCAGCTTCGACCGAATAGATTGATGCCCGGCCTTGCGCCGGGCATTTTTTATCGTGAAGATCGCGAAACCGCCGGCGGCCTATCGGTGGCTTAAAAAGATGACGTGGAGGATAACATGGCACGAGTTGCACTGGTTACTGGGGGGACGAGAGGTATTGGCGCTGCGATCAGCAAGGCGTTGAAGGCTGCGGGTTACAAGGTTGCCGCCAGCTATGCGGGCAACGATTCGGCCGCCGAGAAGTTCAAAGCCGAGACCGGTATTCCGGTGTTTAAATGGGACGTCAGTTCGTTCGAGGCTTGCAGCGAGGGCATCAAGAAAGTCGAAGCCGAACTTGGTCCCGTCGAAATCCTCGTCAACAACGCGGGCATCACCAAGGATGGCGCCTTCCACAAGATGACGCTGGAGCAGTGGTCCACGGTGATCAACACCAATCTCGGTTCGCTGTTCAACATGACGCGTCCGGTGATCGAAGGCATGCGCCAGCGCAAGTTCGGCCGCATCATCAACATCTCGTCGATTAACGGCCAGAAGGGTCAGTTCGGTCAGGTCAATTATTCGGCGGCGAAGGCCGGCGACATCGGTTTCACCAAAGCGCTGGCGCTAGAGAACGCCAAGGGCGGCATTACCGTCAACGTCATCTGCCCGGGCTACATCAACACCGAAATGGTGCAGGCGGTGCCGAAAGAGGTTTTGGAGAAGAGCATCCTGCCGTTGATCCCAATCAATCGACTTGGCGAGCCCGAGGAAATCGCCCGCGCGGTGGTGTTTCTCGCTGCCGACGAGGCCGGCGCGATCACCGGCTCGACGCTGTCGATCAACGGCGGTCAATACATGGTGTGATGCCGCATTGTCGCGAGGCGCACGTGCGACGAAGCAATCCTGTATAAATCCCATCTTTCGGATTGCCTTGTTCAACGCGCAATGACGCCACCATGACCTCGCGTACGGCCACATTGATCGGACTGACTGCCATCGTCATGTGGTCGTTGCTTGCGGTGCTGACGGTCGCGACCGGCCGCATTCCCGCTTTTCAGCTCGCGGCCATGACCTTTTCGATCGGCGGTCTGGTCGGGTGCGCGAGCTGGCTGCTGCGATCCGGTGCGGTGGCCGCGTTGCGTCAGCCGCTGGCGGCATGGGCTGTCGGCGTCGGCGGCCTGTTCGGCTATCACGCGCTGTACTTCCTGGCGTTGCGGCTGGCGCCGCCGGCGGAAGCGGGACTGCTAAATTATCTTTGGCCGCTGTTGATCGTCGTATTTTCCTCGCTGCTGCCGGGTGAGCGGCTGGCGTTGCATCACGTCATTGGCGCATTGCTGGGATTGATCGGTACCGTGTTGCTGTTCGCGGGGAGTACGGGCGCGCAATACGAGGCAGCGCAGATTCCCGGCTTTATCGCGGCATTCGTCGCTGCCTTCGTGTGGGCGGCGTATTCGGTGCTGTCGCGCAGGCTCAAAGCGGTGCCGACCGACGCGGTCGCCGGCTTCTGTCTGGCGACGGCAGTGCTGGCGGCGCTGGTACATTTGGCCGTTGAGACAACGGTGTGGCCGGAAACGCCGTTGCAATGGCTCGGCATCGTTGCGCTTGGCCTCGGACCGGTCGGCGCTGCGTTCTATGCGTGGGACATTGGCATGAAGCGCGGCGATATCCGCGTGCTGGGCGCGGCGTCCTATGCCACGCCATTGCTGTCGACAGCGTTCCTGATCGTCGCGGGCTTTGCGCAAGCCACCGCGACGATTGCGTTGGCGGCACTGATGATCGCAGGCGGGGGCCTAATTGCCGCGAAGGATCTGTTCCGCGCCAACCGCTAGCGTTGCGGTTGCCAGTCGTGCGGCGCCAGTTCGAAATGTGCGAATTCGAACCCGGGCGCCACGGTGCAGCCGACGAGAGTCCAATCCCCGCTGCTCGTCGCCGCCTGCCATGCATGCGCGGGCACGATGGCCTGCGGCGTTTCACCCTGTGCGATGTGAGGTCCGAGACGCATCGACCGCGTTCCGGCGTCGTCCGATATCTGCAGTGTCAATGCATCGCCGGCGTAATAGTGCCACGTCTCCACCGCGTCGATGCGATGCCAGTGAGAGCGCTCGCCGCGCGCCAGCAGGAAATAGATTGCCGTCGATGCGGCGCGGCCGTTGGCATCGCGGCGGGAATCGCGAAACGTTTCGCGGAAGTGGCCTCCCTCGGGATGCGGCCTCAGCTCGAGATGTGCGATGATGTCAGCGGCGGAGAGGCGTGTCGTGGCGGCCATCAGGATTTGTTCTTGCGCTCGCGCAATTCCCCGAATACGTCGGCGGCGGTCATGCCCTTCATGTGCAGGGCGGCAGCAACGTCGGCATCGTCGGCGCGCAGAAAAACATTGGACCGCTTCTCGTCGCCGATCAGCGTCGGGATGGTCGGCTTGTTTTCGGCCCGCAGCCGCGCCACTTCGGCCGCGCGAGCCTTCAGTGCCGGATTGTTCGGTTCGATGGTCAAGGCAAACTTGACGTTGGCCGCTGTGTATTCATGGCCACAATAAAGCCGCGTGTCGTCGGGCAGGGCGCGCAGCTTCTTCAGCGAGTCCCACATCATTGGATAGGTGCCCTCAAAGACACGTCCGCAACCGACCGAGAACAGCGTGTCGGCGGCGAACAGCGCGCGCTCGGAATCGAACACGTAGCTGACATGATCGAGCGTGTGGCCCGGCGTCTCCAGCACGCGCGCCGACAGCGTGCCGACCATCACCGTATCGCCTTCCTTGACGCGCTCGTCGACGAGCGGAATCGCTGCCGCCTTGTCGTGCGGTGCGACGACGCGGCAATCGTATTTCTGTTTCAGCTCGGCAATGCCGCCGACGTGGTCGGCATGGTGATGGGTGACGAGAATATCGGTGAGGTGCCAGCCCTCGCGCTGCAAGGCCTTGATCACCGGGGCCGCCTCCGGCGCGTCGATCGATGCCGTCGCCTTGCTCGCCGGATCGTGAATCAGGTAGCCGAAATTGTCCGACAGACAGGGGAACAAGCGAATTTCGGCGGCCATGATGTCTCCGTTGCGGCTTTGCTCGTGTCAAAACTAGCATAGCCGCGCCTGCGACGAAATAACGGCATCGTCGCGGGCGGATCCACGCAGAATTGGTCCAGAAGCCGGATGCTATCCGGCGCGCCGCCATGATAAGACAGCAGCCATGACGATTGATGTCATCGATCTGCGTGACTTCTATTCGAAGCGTCTCGGTGTCGTGGCGCGGCGATTGATCAATCGCGGCATCCATGCCTGCTGGCCCGATGCGGAAGGTCAGCGCGTGCTGGGGCTCGGCTACCCGACGCCATATCTCGGCCTGTTCCGTGAAGACGCCGAGCGCTGCATCGCCATGATGCCGGCGGGACAGGGCGTGCTGAAATGGCCGACGGCGCGTCCGGCACTGGCATCGCTGGTCGATGAGCTTTCGCTGCCGTTGCCGGATGCGGCGATGGATCGCATCCTCATGGTGCATTCGCTGGAAATGTCGGACGATCCGGAAGCGCTGTTGCGCGAGGTCTGGCGCGTGCTCGCTCCATCGGGACGCTTGCTGGCGATCATCCCCAACCGCCGCGGCGTGTGGACCCGGACCGACGCCACGCCGTTCGGGCATGGGCGGCCGTATTCGCGCTCGCAGATCACGCAACTGCTGCGGCAAACCTGGTTCACGCCGACGGCGTGGGGTGAGGCGCTGTTCGTGCCTCCGGTCGGTGGCGGCTGGTTTCTGCGCTCGGCGATGGCATGGGAGCGTGTCGGCGCGTCGCTGTCGCTGCCGTTTGCCGGCGTCCATATCGTGGAAGCGACCAAGCAGGTCTATCGCGGGATTCCGGTTCACCGCGAACGCACGCGGCTGATTCCCTCGCTCAATCCGGTGCTGGTGCCGTCGTCACTGCAACGCTAGGCGCGCCATCAATACAGCTTGCAAACAAAACAGCGGACACCGCATGCGGCGCCCGCTGTTGCAGATCGCCTGGACAAATGCGCTTTATTCGTTGCCGGGGCTGAAATCTTCGCTCGGCGCAGCCGCGGCTTCGGGGCGCGGCCCGTGCGGGCGACGGCGCCGGCGCGGCGGAAAGCGTTCGCCGCCGCCCTGATGGACGTTCGACTCGAAGCCGTTGCCGTTCGGCTGGGATTGCTGGCCGGTGATGAACGACGGCAGCCGATCGACGCCACCGCCATCGCCTGCCGGGACGACTGGCTGCGGTTGCGGCTGGAATTGCGGCTGCGGTTGCGAACGATGTTCGCGATAATGCTGCTCGCGCGGCTGTTCCTGATCGCGCGGCTGGAAGCGCTGCTCGCGCTGCGAGTCACGCTGATTGTCACGCGGCACGAAGGGCTGCGGCTGCGCCGGAACGAAGCCGGGCTCAGCGCCGAAATTCGAATAGTCGCTGCCGGCATCGTCGCCGTCATCGATGCTTTCGAGTTCGGGACGCGGCTGCTGCTGCGGCTGGTTCTGGCGGAACTGTTCCTGCGCGGCGGCGATCAGGCGGAAATAATGTTCGGCGTGCTGATAGTAGTTTTCCGCGGCGACCGGGTCGCCGGAACTGCGGGCATCGCGGGCGAGCTGGACGTATTTCTCGGCAACATGTGAGGCAGTACCGCGGATCTTGATGTCAGGCCCGTTGGACTCGAAAACCCGAGTCATGGGATTCTGGCCGCGCCGGTTGTTATTGTTGTTGTTGTTATTGTTCCGGTTACGCATGCGCTTGTTGTTGTTCTGACCGTTTCTCATGTCTCGCCTTTTTCACCAACCCAATGTGTCGCCGTCATAGTCCAGATATCTGGCAGTCCGGGCTGCAACCCTCCGCTGCAGGCCGCCCTTCAGCCCGGTAGGCCCGCAGCCGAGCGCGCGCCGTCGCTGGATCGCCTAATGCCTCGAATCGAATTTGCCGTGTATCGCGTTCAACAAAGACGCGTTCCCCCACCGCCAGCGAGCGTCATCGCCCCGCCGGCTGAACCCAATTAATCGGCTTGCGAAAGCAAGCCCGGTTTTCTCGCATGAGTTTTCAAGCGCAATATCAGGCTTTCGTTCGCTTCGCGGTCAACCAGCAGCGCAGCTCTTTCAGCCATCGCGCTATCTATGACCTTGCCTTTTATGGAACCTTTCACTCGGGCGAGCTCTCCTAACCGAGAACTCTGAGCGCAGCCCGGACGATCGACGGGGCCAGCAACCCTGAACCGATGTTATGGCCGGAACGTAGTCGTTCCGGGGCGATATTCCAAGAGGTTTTTTTGCGGCCCAATCGGACTTTATGAAGGCAGTTTACTGGCCGTGACGACCCTCAGGATACCGCTCAGATCGGCTTTTGGCGGCCGGAGCCGCACGAGGCCGGCTGCGGCCATGATCCGTTCGACATCGGCGCTTTGCCGGTCGCCGACCTCCACAACCAGCGCGCCGCCCGGCGTCAGGCGGTCGTGGGCCTGCCGGGCGATGACACGATAGGCCTCGAGGCCGTCCGCCCCGCCGTCCAGCGCGCGGTGCGGATCGTGGTCGCGGACCTCGGCGGCGAGCGTCGTGATATCGGCCGAACGGATGTAAGGCGGATTGGAGACGATCAGGTCGAATGGCCCGGACAACGCCGCAAGATAGTTGCTCGCTGCGAAGGTCGCGCGCGCCGCGAGGCCCAATCGCGCCGCATTGGCGCGCGCGGTCTGTAACGCTGTGAAGCTGATATCGGTGCCGATACCGAAAGCGTTGGGCAGTTCATGCAGCAGCGCCAGCAGGATCGCACCGGAGCCGGTGCCGGCGTCGGCAATGCGCAGCAATCGGGCCGTATCGCCAGCGGTACGCAGGATATCGAGCGCGGTCTCGACAACCGTTTCCGTGTCGGCTCGCGGCACCAGCGTTGCCGGCGAAAGCTGGAAATCCAGCCCCCAGAATTCCTTGCGGCCGAGCAGGCGCGCGACCGGTTCGCCGCCGATGCGGCGGTTGGCGAAATCCTTCAGTCGCGCGGCTTCGAATGCAGTCAATCGTCGCTCGGCGTTGGCGATCATTCCTGTGAGATCGAGCCGCGTCACGGCGCCGATCATCAGCCGCGCATCGAGTTCGGGCGTTTCGATTGCAGCACCTTGAAGATGCGCCGTCAGATTCCGGCGCGCCGTATCGATGGTGAGACCTGCGAGGGCGATGTCCACCGTCAAGCCGCCGAGCCCTGCGCTGCAAGCTGCGCGGCCTGATGTTCGGTGGTCAGCGCATCGATCAATTCGCCCAAAGCTTCGCCGGCGATCACTTGCGGCAACTTGTAGAGCGTCAGGTTGATGCGGTGATCGGTGACGCGGCCCTGCGGAAAGTTGTAGGTGCGGATGCGTTCGGAGCGGTCGCCGGAACCGACCTGGCCGCGACGATCCGCCGAACGCTCGGCATCCTTGCGCTGCCGCTCGGCATCGTAGACGCGCGAGCGCAGGATGTTCATCGCCGAGGCACGGTTCTTATGCTGCGAACGGCTGTCCTGCATCATGACGACGATGCCGCTCGGAATATGCGTGATGCGAATCGCCGATTCGGTCTTGTTGACGTGCTGGCCGCCGGCGCCCTGCGCACGCATCGTTTCGATGCGCAGATCGGATTCCTTGATGTCGATATCGACATCCTCGACTTCCGGCAACACCGCGACGGTCGCGGCTGAGGTGTGAATGCGACCGGAGGCTTCGGTATCGGGGACGCGCTGCACGCGATGCACGCCGGATTCGAATTTGAGTTTGGCGTAGGCGCCACGGCCCCGCACTTCGGCGACGATTTCCTTGTAACCGCCCATGGTGCCTTCGCTGGCTGACATCACCTCGACGGTCCAGCCCTGCAGTGCGGCGAAACGTTCGTACATCCGGAACAGGTCGCCCGCGAACAGCGAAGCCTCGTCGCCGCCGGTGCCGGCGCGGATTTCGAGCATGACGTTGCGCTCGTCCATGGCGTCCTTGGGCAGCAGCGCGACGCGAATTTGCTGTGCCAGTTCGGCGCTGCGCGCCTCGAGCAGCGGCCGTTCCTCTTCGGCCATCGCCCGCATGTCGCTGTCGGTTGCGGCATCGGCCATCAGCGCGTCGAGATCGGCAATCTCGCGGCTGGTGGCGCGCCACGCCTTGACCGCCTCGACGACCGGATTGAGGTCGGCGAGCTCGCGCGTCATGCGCACGTAATTGTCGGCGCTGACCTGGCCGAGCAATTCGGCTTCGAGCGCGGCGTGACGGGCCAGCAGGATATCGAGTTTGGCTTCGGGTAAGGCGGACATCGCTTCAAATCATGACAGGCGAGGGAACGGGGCAGCGGCAGGTAAGGAAGCGTCGCTACAACGACAGTCCTTCGGCGGCGGCAAACTCATTGAGTGCATCGCGGATCGAAACGCTACCAGACGGCGCATCGATCAGCGGCATCAGCATGGCCTCGGCCTTCTTGGCATCGAGATCGAGGATCATCGCCTTGACCGGACCGTGCGCCGTCGCCGACAGCGACAACGCGCGATAACCCATGGCGATCAACGCCAGCGCGCCGATCGGCGTCGAGGCCATTTCACCGCACAGCGAGGCGGTTCGCTTCGCCGCGTTGGCCTTGCGCGCGATATCGCGCAACGCCCGCAGGATCGGCGCCGACAGCGTGTCGAAGCGCTCCGATACTTTCGAGTTGCCGCGATCGACTGCGAACAGGAACTGGAACAGGTCGTTGGAGCCGACCGAGACGAAATCGACCTTCTTCAGCAGCTCATCGAGCTGATAGAGCAGCGCTGGCACCTCGACCATGGTACCGACATCGACGCGCTCCGGCAGCGTGTGGCCGTGCTGACGCAGATAAGTCAATTCGCGCTCGACGATCAGCTTGGCCTCGTCGAATTCGGCGATCTCCGAAATCATCGGGAACATGATGCGCAGCGAGCGGCCGCCGCCTGCACGGAGCAGCGCGCGAATCTGACCGCGGAGCAGCCCCGGCCGATCCAGCCCGAGGCGGATCGCGCGCCAGCCCAGCGCCGGGTTTTCTTCGACCACGGTCTCCATATAGGGCAGCGCCTTGTCCCCACCAATGTCGAGGGTCCGGAACGTCACCGGCTTGCCGTTGGCGGCATCGAGCACGGCACGGTACAGCGCCAGTTGCTCGCTGGTGCGCGGCAGGCTCTGACCGACCATGAACTGCAACTCGGTGCGGAACAGGCCGATGCCGGCGCAGCCGGTGTCCTCGATATGCGGCAGGTCGATGACGAGGCCGGCGTTGAGCATCAGTTCGATCGGCTGTCCGTCCCTGGTGACGGTCGGGCGGTCGCGCAGCGCAGAATACTGCGCCTGTCGGCGGGCGCGGAAGCGTACCCGTTCGGCGTAGGCGGATTCGATTTCGGCGGACGGGCGGATGTAGATCGAGCCGGACGTCGCGTCGACGATGATGGCGTCGCCCGGATCGGCGATGCCGGGCGCGTTCGGCACTTCGCCGATGGCGGCGATGCCGAGCGCGCGCGCGACGATGGAGACGTGCGAATTGGCGGTGCCTTCTTCCAGCACCAGGCCGCGCAGCCGTTTGCGGTCGTAGTCGAGCAGCGCCGCCGGGCCCATCGCGCGGGCGATCAGGATGGCGTTGTCCGGCAGTTGCTCGCGCGACGGCGCATGATCCTGACCGACGAGCTGGCGCATCAGGCGGTGGCCGAGATCTTCGAGATCGTGCAGCCGGTCGCGCAGATACGGGTCGGTCGAGCGCAACATGCGGGCGCGGGTATCGGACTGCACGCGTTCGACCGCGGCTTCGGCAGTCAGGCCGGTAGCGACGGCCTCGTGCAGCTTGTGCGACCAGCCGTGGTCGTTGGCGAACATGCGATAAGCTTCCAGCACGTCGCGATGTTCGCCGCTTTCGGCGACGTCGCCACGCTCCAGCATGCGATCCAGATCGGAGCGCAGCTTGGTCAGCGCGGCGTCGAGCCGCTTGATTTCCTTGGGCAGGTCCTCGGCGATGTAGTTGGTGATGACGACGCGCGGTTCGTGCAGCACGACGTGGCCCAGCGCGATGCCATCGGAGAGAACGGCGCCGGTCTTGCGCAGCGAGTGTCGCGCGGCCGGTTCGGCGCCGGGTTGCGCCAGCGCAGCGAGTTCGCCGGAGGCGATCATCTCGGCCAGGACCATCGCGGTGGTCTGCAGCGCCTCGACTTCCTCCTCGACATAGGTGCGCTTCGCGCGGTTCTGCACGACCAGCACGCCGAGCGTGTTGCCGGCGCGCAGGATCGGCACGCCGAGGAACGAGTTGTAGATTTCTTCGCCGGTTTCCGGACGGAACGAGAAGGCCGGATGGCTTTGCGCGTCGGAGAGGTTGAGCGGCGAAGCCTCGCTTGCCACTAGGCCGACGAGGCCTTCGTGCGCATTCAGCACGGTGCGATGCACGGCGTCGCGATTGAGACCTTCGGTGGCGTAGAGTTCGAGTGTGTTGTCGACGCGCAGCACGTAGGTCGAGCAGACCTCGGCGACCATGTTGGCGGCGATCAGCACCACGATCTTGTCGAGGCGTTCCTGAGCGCTGACCTGCTCCGCCATGACTTCACGGAGCCGTCTCAGCAAGACGCGGGGGCCACCCGACGCGCTCCGCATGTGCCGATCCTTCCCTGCGAGGCGGCTGACGGTGGCCGCGCCGCCCGCCTCAACCTCAGAAAACCAATAAACTTTAACTATTTATCTGATTCCACGGCGCGCCAGGCGGTCTGCTTGCGGCGATCCGGGCAGGGCTGCAGCACCGACTGCATCCCTCTAGGCCGTATAGCGAATTGCCGCTTGTTTTGCCAAGCAAAAGGCTTGCCAATCCGCAACTCTGGGGATGGTAAGAGGGCCGTGTTCGCCAGTTTGGCCGATGGCGCGAGATCGCCTAGTTCGCGGCCGGCACCAGCGCGACGTAGCCGTTCCAGATGATCTGGATGCCGATGCAGAACAGGATGAAGGCCGACAACCGCATCACCACATCGGTGCCGCGTTTGCCGAGGCCGTCGACCAGATTTCCGGCGAAGCGATAACAGACGTAGACGGTCGCCGCGATCGCCGCGAGCCCGGCGATGGCGCCGCTGCCGAGCAAGGCGAGATCTGCGAAGCCGGAGGCCATTGCGGGCCGCTGGCTGCCCAGCGTGACCGCCACCGAAATCGAGCCGGGACCGACCGTCAGCGGCATGGTCAGCGGATAGAACGCATCGACGCGGGTACCCAGCGTGTGGTCGGTGGCCGCGCGATGGTCTTCCAGCTCTTCGCTGGAGTGCAGCAGTTTCCAGCCGAACGCCGCCACCACCAGACCGCCGGCGATACGCACGATCGGAAGCGTGATGCCGAAGAATTCCAGCAGGTGCGAGCCGATGAACAGCGATCCGAGCAGCAGCAGGAAGCTGTTGAGGGCCACGTTGGCGGCCAGCGTCGGACGATCCTTTGCGCTGGCTTGGGTCAGGCGCAGGAAGATCGGCGCGCTGCCGACAGGATTGACGATCGGAAAGAGGCCCGCATAGACCAGCAAGAATGCGTTTGCGGCACCTGCGATGTCGTTCAATGCGCCCTCTTGCGTCGCCTCAGGCCTGGTCCAGTCCGTACAGCGTATGCAGGGTGCGGACCGCGAGTTCGGTATAGGCGGCGTCGATCAGCACCGAGAATTTGATTTCCGACGTGGTGATGGCGCGAATGTTGATGTTGCGCCCGGCCAGTGCGGTGAACGCCTGCGCGGCGACGCCGGCGTGGCTGCGCATGCCGCTGCCGATCACCGAGACCTTGGCGACGTCGGTGGCGCTGTCGAGCCGGGCATAACCGATCTTGTCCTTGGCGGCGGCGATGGTGTCGCGCGCACGGCCGAAGTCGGAGGCGGGAACGGTGAAGGTGAGGTCGGTGGTCTTGCCGTCCTCGGAGACGTTCTGCACGATCATGTCAACATTGATGTTGGCGGCCGCCAGCGGTCCGAAGATCGACGCGGCGACGCCGGGCTTGTCCTCGATCTGGCGGACGGAAATCTGGGCTTCGTCCTTGGAGAAGGCGATGCCGGTGACAACGTGGCTTTCCATGATTTCCTCCTCGCTGCAGATCAGCGTTCCCGGCGGCGTCCCATGCGGGTCGATATCCTCGGGTTTATCGAAACTTGAACGGACGAAGATCGGCATGTTGTGCACCATGCCGAGTTCCACCGAGCGAACTTGCAGCACCTTGGCGCCCTGCGACGCCAGTTCCAGCATGTCCTCGAAGGCGATCTTGTCGAGCCGCTTGGCTTTCGGCACGACGCGCGGATCGGTGGTGTAGACGCCGTCGACGTCGGTATAGATGTCGCAGCGGTCGGCGTGGATCGCAGCCGCAATGGCCACTGCCGAGGTATCGGAGCCGCCGCGGCCCAGCGTCGTGATGCGGCCGGTCTGCGGATTGATGCCCTGGAAGCCGGCGATCACCGCGACTTCCTTGCGTTCCTTGAAACGATTGATGATCTCGCCGCCCTCGATCTCGAGGATGCGCGCCGAGGCGTGGGCATCGCTGGTCTTGATGGGGATCTGCCAGCCCTGCCAGGAGCGGGCCTGTACGCCGAGCGCCTGCAGTGCGATGGCCAGCAGGCCGGACGTCACCTGTTCGCCGGAAGCGACGACGGCGTCGTATTCGCGGGCATCATGCATCGGCGACGCATCGCGGCACCATGCCACCAGTTCGTTGGTCTTGCCGGACATGGCCGAGACCACGACGGCAACGTCATGGCCGGCGTCGACCTCGCGTTTGACGTGCCGCGCGACATTTTGGATGCGGTCGATATTGGCGACAGACGTGCCGCCGAATTTCATGACGAGCCGGCCCATGACGGATGGTGCATTCCTTGAGGACAAAACGATATGGTGCGGCGCAAATCCGCGCCGCGGGAGCCAAAAGGCGCGTATACATACCGGTGTGGTCGCGGCCACGCAACCGGGTTTCCTCGGGCAGCGGAACGATCCTGAATAAGGCGATTGAGGCTGGTGAATGGCGCGCTATATCGACGATATCCTGCAACCGGGTGAGAAATTGCTCTATTCGACCAATGTGCACTGGATTTTCTATCTTCCGGCGATCGGATGCTGGGTCGCGGCGCTGGCCCTGCTCGTCGTGACGCGGATGTTCATTCAGGATTACATCGTGCTGTTCTGCCTCGCCGCCGCAACCATCGCGGCGCTGGCGGCATTGTATCTGTCCTTCCGGGCCTGGTTTCACCGCTGGACCACGGAAACCGACGTCACCAACCTTCGGATCGTCCATAAGGAAGGCTTCATCACGCGTAAGACCTTCGAGATGAGTCTGGAGAAGGTGGCGAGTGTGAGCGTCAACCAGAGCATTCTGGGGCGATTGCTCAATTACGGGGATGTCACCATCTCCAGCGTTGGCGATAAGAGCGAAGCGATCAAGACGATTGCCGCGCCCTTGGCCTTCCGCAATTTCATTACCGCGCGGTAGGAGTGACGCGCAGACCATGACCACGCAAACCGAGACCTCGCATGCCGCCAGCCCGTCGGTCGATCCCGACGAGGTGGCGAAATTTTCCAAGCTGTCGGCCGAATGGTGGGATCCGCACGGCAAGATGGCGCCGCTGCACAAGATCAACCCGCTGCGGCTGGCTTTCATCCGCGACGCGGTGTGCCGCAAGTTCGACCGCAGCGCCCGCAGCCTGAATTGCCTGTCCGGCCTGCGCATGCTCGATATCGGCTGCGGCGCGGGCCTTCTGTGCGAGCCGTTCGCGCGGCTCGGCGCGCAGGTGATCGGCGTCGATCCGTCCGAAAGCAACATCGCCGCGGCGAAACTGCATGCCGAACGCTCGCACCTGTCGATCGACTATCGCTGCACCACGCTGGAACAGATGGATGCGCGCGAGCGCTTCGACATCGTGCTGGCGATGGAAGTGGTCGAGCATGTCACCGACGTCGGCGCGTTCCTCGACCGCTGCGCAGCGATCATGAAGCCGTCGGGGCTGATGGTGGTGTCGACGCTCAATCGCACCTGGAAAAGCTTCGCGTTGGCCATCGTCGGCGCGGAGTATGTGCTGCGCTGGCTGCCGCGCGGCACCCACCAGTGGGAGAAGTTCGTTACGCCCGAGGAGCTGACCCGGCACCTTGAACGCAACAAGCTCGGCATCACCGAACAGGCCGGCGTCGTCTACAGCCCGTTCGCCGACCGCTGGAGCACCTCGTCGGATATGGACGTCAACTACATGGTCGTGGCGGAAAGTCTGGAGTGAGGTTGTATTGGCTCGTCATCCTGAGGTGCGACATGCGCAGCATGGAGCCCCGAAGGATGACGATTTGAAGCAATCATCCTTCGAGGCTCACCGAAGGCGCTCGCGTCTTGGATGCTGACTGGAAATTCGTTTAGCGGACGGATTTACAAAGCGAAAAGGGTCGTCCCTGCGCAGGCAGGGACGACGCTGAGTTCAATTCTTGCGCATTCCCGTCATGACGGCGTTTCGGTTGACCGCGATGTCGAGGTCATGCACACCCCTTCCCATGTTCACCGTCGCCTCGCTCTGGATTCCGTTTACCGTCGTCGCTGCGCTGGGGCAGGTCGCGCGCAACGCCATGCAGCGCTCGCTGACCGGGCCGCTCGGTACGTGGGGCGCGACCAATATCCGCTTCCTGTTCGGCTTTCCGTTCTCGCTGCTGTTCCTCGGTCTGGTTCTGCTCGCGACCGGGGATGCGCTGCCGTGGCCGGGCGCGGCGTTCTGGCCGTGGCTGCTGCTCGGCGCGCTGGCGCAGATCGCCGCGACGGGGCTGATGCTGGCGGCGATGAACGATGCGTCGTTCGTCGTCACCACCGCTTATCTCAAGACCGAAGCGATCCAGACCGCGATCTTCGGTTTCATCTTTCTCAGCGATCATCTCACCACGCTGAAGGTCGTCGCCATCCTGATCGCTACCGCTGGCGTGGTCATCACGGCGTTGCGGCCCGGTGGCGCGGCACGTTTCGACAGCCTGAAGCCGACGGTGCAGGGCCTGGTCGCCGCCGCGTGCTTCGCGCTCTCCGCGGTCGGCTTTCGCGGCGCCATCATCGTCGTGCCTGGCGTGTCGTTCGTCACCGCGGCGACCTATACGCTGGTGTTCGGCCTGTTCGTGCAGACGCTGGTGCTGACGGTCTATCTGCTGACCCATGCGCCAAAGGTGCTGAGCGATATCCTGCGCATGTGGAAGCCGTCGATGTTCGCCGGCTTCATGGGCGCCTTCGCCTCGCAGTTCTGGTTCCTGGCGTTTGCGCTGACTGCTGCGGCCAACGTGCGCACGCTGGCGCTGATCGAAGTGCTGTTCGCGCAATGTGTGGCGTATTATTCGTTCAAGCAGCCGATATCGGCGCGCGAGGTCAGTGGCATCGTGCTGATCGTCATCGGCGTCGCGCTGCTGATCGCGGCGTAGTCGCTCAGTTGCGGTCTTCCGGCAGCACCGGCAGCGGCATCACCTCGATGCCTTCATCGATCAAGGAGCGGGCTTCCTCGGCCGAGGCCTCGCCATAGATCGGCCGATGCTCGATGTCGCCGTAATGCATCTTGCGAGCTTCGTTCGGAAACTGCTCGCCGACGTTGTCGGCATTCTTGACGACGTGATCGCGTAGCTCTTTCAGCTTGGCGCGCAGTTCGAGTTCCTGCGCCATCACCAACGGCGTCGCCGCGGTCTGTTCCGATGCGGCAGGTGGCGGCGACGCCTTGCCGCGCTTGCGCGTGCCGGCGAGCTGCGGCGCCATGATGGCTTTCTCGATCTTGGCCGAGCCGCACGACGGGCAATTCACCAGCTTGCGCTTGCGTTGAGAATCGTAAGCCGCCGAGTTCTGGAACCAGCTCTCGAACTTGTGGCCATGCTCGCAGCGCAGGTCGTAAAGGATCATACCGAGCCCCGCACCAGTTGCAGATGCTCCGGCGACGCGTTGGTATCGCGGATGCTGAAGCGGCGGCCGTGCTGCAGCGAGGGAATGCTCTTGCGCGCGCTCTGCACCTTGGCCGGATCGATGGTCGCCAGCACCACGCCGGGCTCGGTGCCGCCCTCGGCGAGCACGACGCCCCATGGATCGACGATCAGTGAGTGGCCGAAGGTCTCGCGCTTGTTTTCGTGAAGCCCGGCCTGCGCGGCGGCGAAGACGAAGCAGCCGTTTTCGATGGCGCGGGCGCGCAGCAGTGTCGTCCAGTGGGCTTCGCCGGTCTTCCTGGTGAAGGCTGACGGCACCGCGAGAAACGACGCGCCGCTCTCGGCCAGCGCGCGATAGAGCGCCGGAAAGCGGACGTCGTAGCAGATCGTCAGGCCGATGCGGCCCCACGGCAGGTCGGAGATCACTGCGGTCTCGCCGGGCTGGTAGTTGGCGGATTCGCGGTAGCTCTCGCCATTGCCGAGATCGATATCGAACATATGGATCTTGTCGTAGCTGGCGAGGATGTCACCAGCCGGACCGATCAGGAACGAGCGGTTCACCGCGCGCTCCGGGGTCGCGCGCAACGCCAGCGAGCCGACGTGCAAGTGAATCTTCAGCTCGCGCGCCAGCGCGCGATAAGCCTTCAGCGAGATGTCGTCGTCCTCGCTGGCGAGATGCTCGAACAATGCGGCGCGGTTGAGCTGCATCATGTTGCTGACTTCGGGTGTCTGCACGTAATCGGCACCCTGCGCCACCGCCTCGCGGATCAGCGCCGTCGCCTGCGCGAGGCTCGGTTCCGGCAACAGACCGGTGCGCATTTGCACCATGGCCGCAACGAAAGGCGCACCGCTGGTCATCAATCGACCCCTTCACCCGACAGCAGGGCATCCAGCTTGCCGGCACGATCGAGCGCATAGAGCTCGTCGCAGCCGCCGACATGCAGGTTGCCGATGAAGATTTGCGGGAAGGTCGCGCCATCGCCTGCGCGATCGTACATCTGGTCGCGCCGCGACGGATCGCGTCCGACATTGTACTCGGTGAAGGCCGCCTGCTTTCGCGACAGCAACGACACCGCGGCGCTGCAATAGCCGCAGCCGGGACGGGTGTAGATTTCGATGGCAGCAGCCATTGGCACGTGCTCGCTTGCAACGGATTGACGTCGGTTCGCCGCATTATATGGGAGCTTGCAGCGTCTCTACAACCCGGGCAAAGACCAGCACATCGACCTGCGCTGCTTTGGCACGCAGCAACGCGCGCGCGCAGGCGTCGAGGGTTGCGCCGGAGGTCAGCACGTCGTCTATCAGAACGATGCGACGGCCGTGCACATCGGCCGTTTTGTCCTGCGAGACAGCAAATGCGCCCTGCACGTTGCTGGCTCGTTCCTGCCGGGACAGGCCGATTTGTTGTTGCGTGGACCGTACCCGGCGCAAGGCATCGCGCGCCACGCGCACGCCGCTCTGCTTCGAGATGATCTGCGCCAGTGCGCCGGACTGGTTGTAACGCCGGCTCCAGGCCCGGCGCCAATGCAGCGGAACCGGCACCAGCAGATCGGCGTCGCGCAGCACTTCGGCTCCGGCACGCGCCATCCAGCGGCCCATGGTCGGCGCCAGATCGGTGCGGTCCTGGTATTTCAGTGCGTGCACCAGCGTCTTGGCAACGTCGTCGTAACGCACGGCGGCGCGGGCACGATGAAAAGCCGGTGGATTGGCGATGGCCTGCATCGAGAGCAGGCCGGGGCCGGGATCGTAGACGAATGGAATACCGAGCCGCGGGCAATAGGGCGGTGCGATGAACGACAGCTGGCTCCAGCACGCGGCACAGACGCCTTCGCCCGCGACCGGCTCGCGACATGCCACGCACAATGTCGGCAGCGCGATGTCGAGCGCCAGCCGCGATGCCGACGTGCCGAGCCAGCGGCAGACCTGCCATGCGCCACGCAGGCGGTCGGCGATGGAAATAACGGGGGCAATCTCGGTCTGCATATCGGCGAGGCTAGCGCTGCTGCGCGAGCCGCTCAAGGGATCGGCTTTGCCGGTTGCCAGTGCCGGATGATCGGCGTACCACCTGCGCCATGCCTGCTCCGACTGCCAAACCCGCCCCCATCCTGTTCGATCGCGCTCTGTTGCGCCGCCGGCAGGCTCGCGCCGCTCATTTGGGTGCGGCGACATTCCTGCTCGAACAAGTCATCGAGGATGCGGTGGAGCGGCTCGGCTCGGTCAATCGCACGTTTGTTGACGGCATCGACCTGGCGACGCCCGGCGCTCTGCTGCGCCGCGCGGTGCAGGATCGCGTCGCGACGCTGAGCGCCGTGGACGTTCCGGTCACCGACAGCGACTCGCTGCAACTGGCGCCGGCCTCGGTCGATCTGGTGCTATCGGTGCTGGCGCTGCAATTCGTCAACGATCTGCCCGGCGTGCTGGCGCAATTGCGTGCCGCGCTCAAGCCCGATGGGCTGTTGCTGGCGGCGATCGTCGGCGGCGATACGTTGACCGAACTGCGGCAATCGTTCGCCGCGGCGGAAGCCGAGCTTGAGGGCGGTGCGTCGCCGCGGGTCTCGCCATTCGCCGATCTGCGCGATGCCGGTGGCCTGCTGCAACGCGCGGGATTCGCATTGCCCGTTACCGATCTCGATCGCCTCACTGTGCGCTACGACAATGCGTTCGCGCTGATGCAGGATCTGCGGCGCATGGGCGCCACGAACGTGCTGGTCGAACAGCGCAAGCTGCCGACACGAAGGGCGACCATGCTGCGCATGGCGCAGATCTACAGCGAGCGATTCGCCGATACGGATGGCCGTATCCGCGCCACGTTCGACATCATCTGGCTGCTCGGCTGGGCGCCGCATGCCAGCCAGCAAAAGCCGCTGCGGCCCGGTTCGGCCAAATTCAGCCTCGAAGCCGCAGTGAAGCGGCGCCCGAAGTGATGAGGCGTGAGCACTGACTCGTCATCCTGAGGTGCGCGCATTCTTGCGCGCCTCGAAGGATGGTTGCCGACACCGCCCGTCGCCCTTCGAGGCTCGCTACGCTCGCACCTCAGGGTGACGTGACGGCATTTCACATCAGCAAATCGATCAGATGCGGAATCAGCGGAATGTCCGCGGGCGGCATCGGATAGTCGCGCAATTTGTTGGCGCGCACCCACGCAAGCGCCTGTCCCTCTTTTGAGGCGACAACGCCCTCCCAGCGCCGGCAGATGTAGAGCGGCATCAGCAGGTGGAAATCATCATAGGCGTGGCTGGCGAAGGTCAGCGGCGCCAGGCAGGTTTCCTGCGTGACGACGCCGAGCTCTTCGTGCAGTTCGCGGATCAGCGCGGCTTCCGGGCGCTCGCCGGGTTCGAGTTTGCCGCCGGGAAATTCCCACAGCCCGGCAAGCTGCTTGCCTTGCGGCCGCTGCGCGATCAGCACGCGGTTGTCGGTATCGATCAATGCGCAGGCGACGACGAGGGTAAGTTTCATCACGACCGGTAATCGCCGTTGATCGCGACGTATTCCTTGGTGAGGTCGCAGGTCAGCACGCGGTCGCGGCCTTTGCCGAGCCCCAGCGCCACCTTGATCTGGATCTTCGGCTGCTTCATCGCCGCCGAGACTTCGGCCTCGTCGTAGGACGGATCGCGCGCGCCGGATTTGGCGACGCGGATGCCGTTGAACGAGATCGAGAGCTTGTCGCGGTTGGCGGGCTCGCCGGCCTTGCCGACCGCCATTACCACGCGGCCCCAGTTGGCGTCTTCGCCGGCGATCGCGGTTTTCACCAATGGCGAATTGGCGATCGACATCGCGATTCGGCGTGCCGATTTTTTGGACGTCGCGCCGTCGACGATGATCTCAACCAGCTTGCGCGCGCCTTCGCCATCGCGCGCCACCTGCTCGGCGAGATCGGCAAGCACGGCGCGGAAAGCTTTGGTGAACGCTTTCAGGCGCGGGTCGCTGGCGCGGGAAATCTTCGGTGCACCCTTCGCCGCGCCGGTGGCGAATGCCAGCAGCGTATCGGACGTAGAGGTGTCGCCGTCGATGGTGACGGCGTTGAAGGTGTCATCGACGCCGCTCTTGAGCAGCGCCTGCAATACGCCGGCCGGTAGCGGCGCGTCGGTGAACACGAACGACAGCATCGTCGCCATGTCGGGCGCGATCATGCCGGCGCCCTTGGCCATGCCGTTGATCGTCACCTTGGCGTTGCCGAGTTTCACCGTCGCGGTGGCGACCTTGGGAAAGGTATCGGTGGTCATGATCGCCTTGGCGGCGTCGTGCCAGCCGCCCGGTGCGGCGTCATGCGCCAGCATGTCGAGAACGCCGTTGAACTTGGTGGCGTCGAGCGGTTCGCCGATCACGCCGGTCGAGGCGAGGAAAATTTCGTCGAGCTTGCAGCCGGCAGCCTTGGCGGCGATTTTCGCAGTCAGCGCCGTCGAGCTGCGGCCGGTCTTGCCGGTGAAAGCGTTGGCGTTGCCGGAATTGACCACCAGCGCCCGCGCTTTTCCGCCCTTGAGCTTGGCGCGGCACCATTCCACCGGTGCGGAAGGGCACTTTGACGTGGTGAACACGCCGGCCACCGTCGTGCCCTTGTCGAGCAGCGCCAGCAGCACGTCGGTGCGGCCCTTGTAGCGGATACCGGCGGCTGCGGTAGCGAGGCGAACGCCTGCGAGTGGCGCCAGTTCGGGGACGTTGGTGGGAGCGAGTGGGGAGACTGCGGTGGACATGTAAATCTCGTCATTGCCGGACTTGATCCGGCAATCCATCGGGGAAGATGGATGCGCGGGTCAAGCCCGCGCATGACAAAAACGTCGATTTACTTTTTCGCCGGTGCTGCCGGAGCCGGTGCGGGCGCGGCGGGAGCCGCGGGCGCCGGTTGGTCGAGGCGTTCCACCTTGGCGGTCTCGCGCAGCTTCGCAACGTATTCCGACTGCGCCTTGCGGGTCACATACTGCTCGATTTGCGGCTTGACCTGGGCGAAGTCAGGCGCCTTGCGGTTGCGCTTTTCCTCGACCTTGATGATGTGCCAGCCGAACTGCGTCTTCACCGGATCGGAAATCTTGCCCGGCTCGAGGCTGAAAGCCACGGCGGAGAATTCCGGCACCATCTGCTCCTTGGTGAAGAAGCCGAGGTCGCCGCCATCGGACGCGCCGGGATCCTTGGATTTTTCCTTGGCGAGCTTGGCGAAGTCGGCGCCCTTGTCGAGCTCGGCCTTGATCGCCTTGGCCTCGTCCTCGGTCGGCACCAGGATGTGGCGGGCGTGGACTTCCTGCTCGCCGGTGATCTGCTTGGCGGCGTCGTCATAAACCTTCTTCATGGCGTCGTCGGTCAGCGCCGCCTTGCCCTCGGCCATCAGCAGGTTGTCCATCAAGAGGCGGTTGCGGGCGAAATCGAGCTTGCGCTTGAAGTCGGCCTGATCGGCGATCTTCTTGTCTTCGGCAGCCTTGGCGACGATCTTCATGTCGATCAGGAAGGCCAGCACGTTTTCTTTCTTCGTCGCCGGATCCATTTGCGCCAGGCTGGGGCCGAGTTCTTCCTCGGCCAGGGTCACGTCGCTCTGGCGAATCTCGGCGCCGTTAACCTTGGCGAGCACCGGGTTGTCATCGGCGCGAACCGGCGTAGCGGCCAGCAGGGCCATGACCAGACAGCCCGCCGCTGCCGACAGCGCAAGGCCGGGACGCAGGCTCGATGTGGTTTCGCGCAATGAGGCAATCATGAAAAATCCTATCTCCGCAGGAGGTCGCTTCGGGCGGCGGGACACTCGCTCAAACGTGTCGCCTTGGCAACGCGAAAACTCTGTCAAAATCATGAATTTCCCGACAGGTTGGGTGCTGCTGTTCCGCAGGTCGTCGTCCATTTCCCGCTGGCTCTTGCACGACCCATTGAAACAAAAGAGGCACCCACAGAATTGTTCATTTCCAGAACCGCTTGTCGATCTGAAGCTCCCGGTGGGGACCTCGCAGCAACTGCTGCGGGAGCTTCAAATCGCCAGTTCTGGCTGCCGTTGACATCGCTCTGGGCGAGCCATATCTGTCCCCCTGCATGCCAATTGTGGCAGCACGTCCGGACGTCTGCCTTGGCTGCTAAATGGTTGGCCGCTAAACCATGATTCGCCGGTTTCCTGATCGCTATCGTGCACGTTGCCGGATCGTCATCCGGTGCTGCGACGTCACGACGAGTTGATGGGCGACCGGCCGAACGACAGATTGAACGCCATCTTTGAACTGCAACTGTTGAATCGCATCTCGTTGGACCGCACCTAGGCTGAGAGTCGCTACAACGCTTCCCCGCCGGACCGCATGGACAGGAATTTGGTATGATCGGCGCGCTCGCCCGCAAGTTTTTCGGCTCGGCCAATGACCGCCGGGTCAAGGGTTACCAATCCCGCGTCAACGCCATCAATGCTCTTGAGCCCGAAGTCTCCGCCTTGTCCGACGAGGCGCTGAAGGCCCGCACCGCCGAGTTCCGCGAACAGCTCGCCAACGGCAAGACCCTCGACGATATCCTGGTTCCCGCCTTCGCCACCGTGCGCGAGGCCGCCAAGCGTGTGCTCGGTCAGCGCCACTTCGACGTGCAGTTGATCGGCGGCATGGTGCTGCATGAGGGCGATATCGCCGAGATGAAGACCGGCGAAGGCAAGACGCTGGTGGCGACGCTCGCCGTCTACCTCAATGCCTTGGCCGGCAAGGGCGTGCATGTCGTCACGGTGAACGACTACCTGGCCAAGCGCGACTCCGGCTGGATGGGCCAGATCTACGGTTTCCTCGGCCTCACCACCGGCGTGATCGTGCACGGTCTCGACGACGCCGAGCGCAAGGCAGCCTATGCCTGCGACATCACTTACGGCACCAACAACGAATACGGCTTCGACTATCTGCGCGACAACATGAAGTATCGGCTCGAGGACATGGTCCAGCGCGAGCACTTCTTCGCCATCGTCGACGAAGTCGACTCGATCCTGATCGATGAAGCGCGCACGCCGCTGATCATCTCCGGTCCGCTCGACGACCGCTCGGATTTCTACAACACCATCGACACCTTCATGCCGAGCCTCGAAAAGACGGCCGACTACGAGGTCGACGAGAAGCAGCGCACCGTGGCGCTGACCGAAGCCGGCATGGAAAAGATCGAGACGCTGCTGCGCGATGCCGGGCAGCTCAAGGGCGAATCGCTCTACGACGTCGAGAACGTCTCCGTCGTGCACCACGTCAATCAGGCGCTGCGGGCGCATTCGCTGTTCACGCGCGACAAGGACTACATCGTGCGCGACGACGAAGTTGTCATCATCGACGAGTTCACCGGCCGCATGATGCCGGGCCGCCGCTATTCCGAAGGCCTGCATCAGGCGCTGGAAGCCAAGGAACACGTGCAGGTCCAGCCGGAAAATCAGACGCTGGCCTCGATCACCTTCCAGAACTACTTCCGGATGTACGCAAAGCTGGCCGGCATGACCGGCACCGCGGCCACCGAAGCCGACGAACTGTTCGACATCTACAAGCTCGAAGTTGTCGAGATTCCGACCAACCTGCCGATCGCCCGTCTCGATGAAGACGACGAGGTCTATCGCACCCAGGACGAGAAGTACGCCGCCATTCTCGCCGAGATTGAGCGCGCCAATGCCCGCATGCAGCCGGTGCTGGTCGGTACCGCCTCGATCGAGAAGTCGGAAGTGCTGGGCGAGTATCTCGCGAAACACGGCTACAAGCAGATCGATTTCAACAATCCCAAGGCGCTGGAGAAGCTCTACAAGGCCGCGCGTGCCGGCAAGCCGGCCAAGTTGTTCGCGGTGCTCAACGCACGCTTCCACGAACAGGAAGCCTACATCGTCGCCGAAGCAGGCGTGCCCGGCGCCATCACCATCGCCACCAACATGGCCGGCCGCGGCACCGACATCAAACTCGGCGGCTCGCTGGAAATGCGCGCTGCGATCGAGACCGCGGACATCAACGACGAGGCCGAGAAGGCCGCCAAGATCGCCGAGATCAAGGCCGATATCGAACGCTTCCGCGAGATGGTGCTCAACGCCGTCGATGTCGTCGAGATCGAGCCGGCCAAGGGTAGCCGTCCAGCCAAGACGGTGACGAAGCCCGGCGGTCTCTACATCATCGGCTCCGAGCGGCACGAATCGCGGCGCATCGACAATCAGCTGCGGGGCCGTTCCGGCCGTCAGGGCGACCCTGGCCGTTCCAAGTTCTTCCTCGCGCTCGATGACGATCTGATGCGCATCTTCGGATCAGACCGGCTCGACAGCATGCTGACGCGGCTCGGCCTCAAGGAAGGCGAAGCCATCATCCATCCTTGGATCAACAAGGCGCTGGAAAAGGCGCAGCAGAAGGTCGAGGCACGCAACTTCGACATCCGCAAGAACCTGCTCAAATACGACGACGTGCAGAACGACCAGCGCAAGGTGATCTTCGATCAGCGCATCGATCTGATGAAGAACGAGAGCGTCGCCGATACCGTCGCCGACATGCGTCACGTCTTCGTTGAAGATGTCGTCGCCAAGCACGTCCCCGAACATGTCTACGCCGAGCAGTGGGATGTCGCCGGCCTGAAGGAAGAAGTGCAGCGCGTGCTCGGCCTCGATCTTCCGGTCGACGAATGGGCCAAGGAAGAAGGCATTGCCGACGAGGAAATCCTGTCGCGCATCGAGCAGCGCGTCGACGAACACATGGCGGCCAAGGTGGCGCAGTGGGGCCCCGAGGTCATGCGCTACGTCGAGAAGACCATCCTGTTGCAGACGCTGGACCATCTGTGGCGCGAGCATCTCGTCATGCTCGACCACCTGCGCCAGGTCATCGGCCTGCGCGGTTACGGCCAGCGTGACCCGTTGCAGGAGTACAAGTCGGAAGCCTTCAGCCTGTTCGAGGCGCTGATCTCGCATCTGCGCGAGGCGGTGACGGCGCAACTGATGCGCGTCGAGATCGTGCCGCCGGAAGAGCAGCAGCCCGAGCTGCCGCCGATGGAAGCGCACAAGCTCAATCCGAACACCGGCGAGGACGAAATGAGCTTCGCCAACGTCTCGCTGGCGCCCGCCGCCAATGCCGACAAGGCCAGCCGCGACCCGAACAATCCGGCGACGTGGGGCAAGGTCGGCCGCAATGAGGATTGTCCGTGCGGCTCGGGCAAGAAGTTCAAGCACTGCCACGGCCGGTTCGTCTGAGGCGAGTCTCGTCACCTGAGGCGCGACGTTAATTGTTGTTGACCGACAGCCGCGGTGGCGAGTGGTGACGTTGCGCTAAAACGCTGATGCCCGCGACGGACGCGGGCATCGATTATTCAAACCCATTCTGACCCGCCGCGATTGCGCGTGGTGTTCAGATCACCTGCACATCTGGTCGAGTTTGTCGCGTTGCTGCAGCAATTCTTGGCGCAACGGATCGCCGTTCTTGGCTGAGACGATGCTGATGTTGATCTGGCCGCGCAATTCCGCGCACTGCTCCTTGGACGGCTTGCCGCCGGCAACTTTCGGCTTTGGACTGGTCCCGGCAGCAGGTGCACGTTCAGGCGTCCTCGCATCGATGGCGCGGATCTTGTCGATGTTCGCCTTGGCCTTTGCCTCGTTCTTGGCGTCGCCGGCTTTATGAAACTGCTCGGCTGACTTGATGAAATTGTCCTCGGCGACCTGCAGCTCTCGCTTGCGGCTGGCGTAGGATGATTGCCGCGCCACGTTGAAGGCCGCCATGCCGGCGCCGAACAGCGTGCGACCGTAACGTGCCGCTGCCAGCTTCTCATTGTCGGCTTCGGTTGGCTTGGCTGCTGCAGGCTTTGGCGCAGCGACGGGCGCTGGATCGGGAGCCGCGGATGGCGTTCGGTCGATACCGAGAATGTCCGCCGTCACGTTCTTCGCTGCCGACCCAAGGTCGCGCGCGCGGGCACTCGCCGGCACCGCGCCCATACGCACCGCAACCGCCGCCCCGCCATTGGTGGACATCGATTTGCCGTCGGGCTCCAGCGTGTAATTCCATGTTCCGATACTGTTGGTATAGGTCAGGACATTGCCCGAGCAGGTCCAGCTCCCCTGCACACAACCGGCGTGTTCGGAGCACAATGCGCGTCCGTCTGGCGTCAGCGTGCCTTTATTGCCTCCGGTGTGTCGCCAATCGCCAATGAACTTGGCGGCGCAGCTCGAGGGCGGTGCCGCGAATGCGGGAGAGCAAAGAACGGAGAGCAAGGTCGCAGCGATCAGATATCTGGCGTTAAATCGTTGGCGCATCCGTGCGGCCTTTCGACTTGTGTGCGACGCGAATTCAGCGAATGAGAGCAGGTCGAAAGACTGTATGAGCTCAGTATCGAAAGCAAATTGCACCGGAGCGATACGAGGCTTAACCACAACTTCGTAGCGCCGGGCATGGCTGTACGCCGCGCTCAGTCAGGAGTACGCGAAATCAAAGCGGGCTGGGAAAACTCGATCGTTTGCGCGAGCGCTTAGCGCATCGCCGAGAAGCGATTGTCGAACGAGTTGGCCGGGACAGTCGGCGCTGCGCCGGAGAGGGCGGCTTGCGATGCGTCCGGCTTGTTCGCGGGCTTCGCCGGAGCGGCTGTGGCGACTTTCGGTCCCGCAGGCACCGCAGCGAGGGCCTTGGGCGCCAGCGTCACATGGCTCGGCTTGGCTTCCGGCTTCTTCGCAGCCGTCATCACTTTCGGCTTGGCGGCTGGCACCGGCACTGCCGCCGGCTTGGCAGCCGCCGTTGCCGTTGTGTCCGACGAGCCGCCGAGGCCGACCTTGCGCGCCAGCGAGGAGAAGAAGCCGTCCGATTGTGCGTTCGGCGCAGCAATCGCCATGCGCGTCGCGGGGGCCGGCGTTTCGACCGCCACGGACGATGGGTCGCTCACCGCAACCACCGGATCGACCGGGTCGAGCGCGCGCGGCGGATTGACGTGGCTTGGAATGGTGCCGGGCAGCTTGGCGGTGGCCAGCGCGATGCTCGGTGTCACCGGATCGGAGAGCCCGGTCTGGCCGTCCGGAATCTTGGCGGCGAAGATGCGGTTCATGCCGCCGTCGATGCCGGTGTTTAGCCGCGCGACGGGTGTGCCCTTGGCCACCAGCTCGGCGGTCTTGGCGTCGTCCTCGTGTTCCTTGTTCTTCACCGCGTCGGCGATTTCGGCGGGAACGGTGTAGGCCGGGCAGGCACCGGCGGCATTGAAGTTCGGCGGCTGGTTGGTGCCGGGCAGTGGGACGGCGTCGAACACATATTTCTTTTCGCAGAAGTCGACCTTCGGTTCACGGCGGGTGACCTCGAAGTGGTCATAGCCGACCTTGATCATCTTCCAGAACGGCATGTTCGGATTGTTGCGATGCTTGGCCATGTTCACCGGTGTCATCCGGAACGGATAGGCCTGCACCTGAAACGCTCGCTGGCCGCCGAAGAACGACTCGCGCCCCAGCGCATAGATGTCGGAAATCTGTTCGTCGGTCATGGCGTAGCAGCCGCGCGACGAGCAATCGCCGTGCACCATCAGCTGCGACCCGGTACGGCCCAGCGCTTTGTCGAAGGCGTTGGGATAACCCATGTTGAACGACAGATAGTAGGCCGACTGCGGGTTCATCTGGGCCGGCGTGATCGAATAGAAGCCTTCCGGTGCCTGGCGGTCGCCTTCCTTGATCTTGGGACCGAGATCGCCGGACCAGCGGCAGATCGGGTAGGTCTGCAGCAGCGCGAACTGACCGGAGCGATCCTGCTTCCAGACTTCCAGCTCGGCTTCCTGCTTGAACAAGCGGATCAGGATCGGCGATTGCGGATCCATGTCCTTCTTCTGCATCTCGGCGACGAGCTTTTCCGGAACCGGCTTATTAGCCTTGGCATTGTTCGCCAGCGACACCTGGTCGCTATTGCAACCGGCCAGCAGCGCACCGGCGGCAAGCGCGACCGACGTGGCAAGCACGCGAACCAGCGAACGATTAATCAAGATGAAGCTCCGCAGCGGATTGGCAATTCCGCACCCCAAAGTCAGTCGAAGAAAGTCCGTCCAAGCCCCGCAGCCATTGAATAAAATATTATCCTTAAAGGACCCCCCGTCGCAAGCTGGCTGCCCCGCTGCGCCGGGTTGCTCTTAGCCTTGGTGAATAGAAGTTAAATATCCGTCTCGCGGCTGAATTAGGGCCAAATCGGGCCGCCATGGAACATGGTTAACCCGGCCAGTCCGGCGGATTGGACCGGGGGGCCGGCCGTGGCCGTGCCCCGCGAGGACGAATCAGCCCAGTTTGCGCCCGATATCGAGGAATTTCTGGCGTCTCTGGCGGCGGATGGTCTCACCGTCGAGATGGCGTAGGTCATTGAAGGCCTGGGCGATGGCGTCGCCCGTCAGCGCAATCATGGCCTGCGGGTCGCGATGCGCGCCGCCGACCGGTTCCTTGAGCACGGTATCGATGACGCCGAAGCGGGCCAGATCCTGCGCCGTGATCTTCATGTTGGTCGCGGCTTCCTGCGCCTTGCTGGAATCCCGCCACAGGATCGACGAGGCGGCCTCCGGCGAGATCACGCTGTAAATCGCGTGTTCCAGCATGAGCACGCGGTTGGCGGTGGCAATGGCGATGGCGCCGCCGGACCCGCCTTCGCCGATGATGACGGCGACGTTCGGCACCGTCAGCGACAGGCAGGCGTCGGTGGAACGGGCGATGGCCTCGGCCTGGCCGCGCTCCTCGGCGCCGATGCCGGGATAGGCGCCGGCGGTATCGACCAGCGACAGCACCGGCAGGCCAAACCGATCGGCCATCTCCATCAGCCGCACCGCCTTGCGATAGCCCTCGGGGCGGGCCATGCCGAAATTGTGCTTGAGCCGGGTTTCGGTCGTCGCGCCCTTCTCCTGCCCGATGACGCAGACGCTCTCGCCGCGAAAACGGCCGAACCCGCCCATCAGCGCCTCGTCCTCGCCGAACTTGCGGTCGCCGGCGAGCGGCGTGAATTCGGTAATCAGCGCGTTGATGTAATCGACGCAATGCGGCCGCTGCGGATGCCGCGCCACCTGCGCCTTCTGCCACGGCGTCAGCGCACTGTAGAGCTCGTCGAGCGCCTGCCCGGCCTTGCCCTCGACGCGCGCGATCTCGTCGGCGATGTCGCTGCCGCTGGCCGCGAGCGCGCGCAGTTCGTCGATCTTGGCGTCCAGTTCGGCGACGGGTTTTTCGAAATCGAGGTAACTGCGCATGAGTTGGGTCATTCACACCTGAGGGAGGGCGGTGGCGTCAGGTTGGAGGCAACGCCGGCAAGGGGCCGAAACCGGCCCCGAAATTGTCCTTGCAGGCTTTTCAAGTCAAATGGCCCGCCAGTCAAGCCGGACTGTTTGGGATAAGTGTGTTAAATCAATACGTTGATTTTTTGCACATCCGTATGCGGGTTATTTCTCCGCCAGCGGATGCAGGTCGCGCACCAGGCTCTTGAGCCGCTCCTCGACCACATGGGTGTAAATCTGCGTCGTCGAGATGTCGGTATGGCCGAGCAGCGTCTGCACGATGCGCAGGTCCGCGCCATTGTGCAGCAGGTGGCTGGCGAACGCGTGCCGCAGCACGTGCGGGCTGATGATACGCGGCGGCAGACCGGACGCGGCTGCCAGTTCCTTGAGGTCGCGGGCGAAATGCTGGCGCGTCAGATGGCCGCTCTCGCCGAACGAGGGAAACAGCCACTTTGAGGGTTTCGTCGCCGATTTCGGCGCGCCTTTCGTGTCGCGCGTCGCCTCGACCGCCGCGAGATAATCCGCCATCGCCTGTTTGGAGGACTCGTTGAGCGGCACCAGCCGTTCCTTGTCGCCCTTGCCTCGCACCACGATCATGCGCGCGTCGCGCCGCGCCGCCGATAGCGGCAGCGACACCAGTTCCGAGACGCGCAGCCCGGTGGCGTACAGCACTTCGAGCAGGCACAGCAGCCGCGCGGAGCGTACCCGCTGCGTATCGGTTTGGCCCGCCACCTGCGTCAATTCGCGCGCCCGCGCCAGCAGACGATCGACGTCGGCGATCGACAGCACCTTCGGCAGCCCGCGGCCGCGTTTGGGGCCGGACAGGATCGCCGCCGGATCGTCGTCACGAATGCGTTCGTTGAGAAGGAAGCGGAACAGATGCCGCGTCGACGACAGCCGCCGCGCCACGCTGGACGACTTGAAGCCGCGCGCGTCGAGATCGGCGAGATAATCGCGCAGCGACTGCGTCGTCGCCGTGACGAAGCTGTGTTTCGCGCGGGTGAGGAAGGCCGACAGGTCTTCGAGATCGCTGCGATAGGCCGCCAGCGTATTGTCGCCGGCACCCTGTTCGGCGGCGAGCATATCGAGGAACAACTCGATCAGGCGTGCGTCGGAGGTGGGTCGAGTGCTCATGCGGCGATGTTAGACTCTATTTCCGCTCAGTGAGGTTAATCAAACAGGGGCCGTCATTCCGGGGCGCGAATTCTTATGAGCGAGCCCGCAATCCATAACCACCACAGGGAGTATGGATTCCGGGTCTGCGCGTGAAGAACGCGCATCCCGGAATGACGAGGACTGGGGCGGCACCAGCCTCAGTTCTTGAGAAACTTGTCCGGGTGGATGGTCACGGTCATTTCGCGCGGCTTCGGATTGACGAAATTGGCCAGCGCGAAAATCGCGCCATAGCCGAGCCCGGCGATCACCGCGACGACCGTAAGGAAGCGTAACAGGCTCGGCATGAGGGCGTCTCAGGGCGGCTACGGATCAGGCAATTCATCATGACTACCAACATGTTCGTTCCCGAGTTGCAAGAGTCTCTGGCAACCGCCGCGCCGGGGGTAGTATAGGTGATCGGAACAGCCGCAGGGGCGGCGAAACGGATAAATTTGATGTCGAATACCGCAGCGCAGGCCAGCGCGGGCCCATCCCCGGAAGCCGCCATCGTCGCGGCGCTGGGGTCGCGCGCCGTGGTGCTGGTCGGCATGATGGGCGCCGGCAAGTCCACCGTCGGACGCCGGCTGGCGGCGCGCTTGCGGCTGCCGTTCCTCGACGCCGATATCGAGATCGAAGCCGCGCATGCCGGCATGACCATTCCGGAAATCTTCGCCACCCATGGCGAGCCGTATTTTCGTGACGGCGAGGCGCGTGTCATCGCACGGCTGCTCGATGGCGGACCGAACGTTCTGGCGACCGGCGGCGGTGCCTTCATGCGCGAGGAGACGCGGCAACGGGTTCATGACAAGGCAGTGTCGATCTGGCTGCGGGCCGATGCGGACGTCATCCTGCGTCGCGTCAAGCGCCGTGCCGACCGGCCGTTGCTGCAAACCGAGGATCCCGCCGCAACGATCGCGCGGCTGATCGAGGCGCGGCATCCGGTCTACGAGCTGGCCGACATCACCATCGACTCGCGCGACGTGCCGCATGAGAAAATCGTCGACGAGTGCGTTACCGCGCTCTACGACCGGCTCTGCGGCGACGTTGCCGTCGCGCATGACATTCGGGACAGCACAATATGACCGCGCCATTGAAGTCTTCCGGGCCGATCACCGTCGAGGTGGCGCTGGGCGATCGCTCCTATGACATTGTCATCGGCCGCGACCAGCTTGGCGGCCTCGGCGCGCGCATCGCCGCGTTGCGGCCCGGCGCGCGCACCGCCATCGTCACCGATCGCACCGTGGCGAAACATTGGCTGGAACAGACCGAGGCATCATTGGCGCAGGCCGGTGTCGCCAGCTCGCGCGTCGTCGTCGATGAGGGCGAGGGCTCGAAAAGTTACGCCGGCTTCGCGCAGGTCTGCGAGGCGCTGATTGCCGCGAAGATCGAGCGCAACGATCTCGTCGTCGCGCTCGGCGGCGGCGTCGTTGGCGATCTCGCTGGGTTCGCCGCGGCGGCGGTGCGGCGCGGCGTCGATTTCGTCCAGGTGCCGACCTCGCTTCTAGCGCAGGTGGACTCTTCTGTCGGCGGCAAGACTGGAATCAATTCGCCGCAGGGCAAGAACCTGATCGGGGCTTTCCATCAGCCGGTGCTGGTGATCGCCGACACCGCGATCCTCGACACGTTGTCGCCACGTCAGTTCCGCGCCGGGTATGCCGAGGTTGCCAAGTACGGCGTGCTGGGTGACGCGGCGTTCTTCGCCTGGCTCGAAGCCAACCACGCCGAGATCTTTTCCGGCGGCGCGGCGCGCGAACACGCCATCGCCACCTCGTGCCGCGCCAAGGCGGCGATCGTCGCGCGCGACGAACGCGAGAACGGCGAGCGAGCGCTGCTCAATCTCGGCCACACGTTCGGCCATGCGCTGGAAGCCGCCACCGGGTTTTCCGACCGGCTGTTCCATGGCGAGGGCGTCGCGGTCGGCATGGTGCTGGCGGCCGACCTCTCGGCGCAACTCGGCATGATCGCGCCAAGTGACGCCACGCGCGTGCAACGGCATCTCGCCGATGTCGGATTGCCGACGCGCATGCAGGACATCGCCGGCTTCAGGCAGGAAGGCCTCGCCGACGCCGACGCGTTGATGGCCTTGATGGCTCAGGACAAGAAGGTGAAGCGCGGCCGCCTGACGTTCATTTTGCTACGCGCCATCGGGCAGGCCGTTGTTTCAACCGATGTCGAACCCGCGACGGTGCGCGATTTTCTGGCGCGGAAGCTTCAGAACGAACGCGCGTAACAGCGGCCGCGGCGGAGAAGCCATGAACTCGGTCATCCTGAATGTCCTGATCGCCGCGCTGCTGCTCGCCGCCAACGCCTTCTATGTCGCGTCGGAATTCGCGCTGGTCAAAAGTCGCGGTTATCGCGTCAAGACCATGGTGGAGCAGAACCGCTTCGGCGCGCGCAAGCTGCACCACATCATGGGCAATGTCGAAGCCTATCTCGCCTGCTGCCAGCTTGGCATCACCATGGCGTCGCTGGGGCTCGGCTGGGTCGGCGAGCCGACCGTCGCGGCGCTGCTGGCGCCGCTGCTGTTGCCGCTCGGCCTGTCGGACTCCGCGCTGCACTTCACCTCGTTCCTGGCCGGCTTCCTGGTGTTCTCCTCGCTGCATATCGTGATCGGCGAGCAGGTGCCGAAGACGTTGGCGATCCGCAGACCGGAGCCGGTGTCGCAATGGATCGTCTATCCGCTCTACGTGTCTTATATTGTGTTCTATCCGCTCAACTGGCTGCTCAACAATGCATCGCGGACGATTCTGAGTGCGTTCGGTGTGCAGGAATCCGCCCAGCATGAAGTGCTGTCGGGCGCCGAGATCGAAGGGCTGGTCGGTGAATCGGCCGAGTACGGCAAGATCGAAAGCGGCGAGGCGGAATACCTGCAGAACGTTTTCCGCTTTGGCGATCTCACCGTTGCCGATGTGATGGTCCATCGCACGGCCATGGTGATGATCAACGCCGATCTGCCGCCGGAAGAATTGGTGCGCGAAGTGCTTGCCAGCGAATATACCCGTATTCCGCTGTGGCGCGACAAGTCGGAAAACATCATTGGGGTGCTGCACGCCAAGGATCTGCTGCGTGCGATCCGTGCGTCCGACGGCGATACCTCGAAGATCGACGCCAGCGCCATCGCGTTGCCGCCGTGGTTCGTGCCGGAGATGCGGTCGGTGTCCGAACAGCTCAAGGCGTTCCGCCGCCGCAAGACGCATTTCGCTCTCGTCGTCGATGAATACGGCGAGGTCGAAGGCATGGTGACGCTGGAAGATATTCTCGAGGAAATCGTCGGCGATATTTCCGACGAGCATGACGATGCCGTCGCCGGCGTGCGCGTGCAGCCGGACGGCTCGGTGGTGGTCGATGGCTCGGTGCCGATCCGCGATCTCAATCGCGCCATGGATTGGCATCTGCCCGACGAGGAGGCGACCACGGTTGCCGGCCTCGTCATTCACGAGGCGCGTTCGATTCCTGAGCGCGGGCAGAGCTTCACCTTCCACGGCTTCCGCTTCCGTGTATTGCGGCGCGAACGCAACCGCATCACCGCGTTGCGCATCGGGCCGCTGCCGCGCGAGGCCGAAGCGCCGGCGAAAAAGCCGCGTGCGGGTACGGCGTTCTGAAACAGAATGAACGACGGTAACGGTCGTCAACCGATTCCCATGATGAAGGAGTAACCCATGTCCACAGGCAAAGTCGCCATTGTCACCGCCGGCGGCAGCGGCATGGGCGCGGGTGCCGCGCGCCGACTGGCGGCCGATGGCTTCGACGTTGCGATCCTGTCGTCGTCCGGCAAGGGCGAGGCGCTGGCGGCGGAATTGGGCGGTCTCGGCGTGACCGGCTCCAATCAATCGCCAGACGATCTGCAGCGGCTGGTCGATCAGACGATGGCGCGCTGGGGCCGGGTCGACGTTCTGGTGAACAGCGCCGGGCACGGTCCGCGCGGCGCGATCGTCGATCTTACCGACGACGACTGGCACCGCGGCATGGAGGTGTATTTCCTCAACGTGGTGCGGCCGACGCGGCTGGTCGCGCCGATCATGCAGAAGCAGAAGTCCGGCGTTATCATCAACATTTCGAGTTTTTCGGCGGTCGAACCCGATCCGGTGTTCCCCACCTCCAGCGTGTTCCGCGCCGGGCTCGCCGCCTATACCAAACTGTTCGCCGACAAATACGCCGCGGATAATGTGCGCATGAACAACGTGCTGCCGGGCTTCATCGACAGCCTCGCCGAGAAACCGGAGTTCCGTGCCCGCATCCCGATGGCGCGTTATGGCCACGTCGACGAAGTCAGTGCGGTGGTTGGGTTTCTCGCCTCGCCGGGTGCCGGCTATATCACCGGTCAGAACATCCGCGTCGATGGCGGCATCACGCGTTCGCCGTAGGCAGGTGCGGCTGGATCGATCACGGCACGGTTATTCGTTCGGTGTGTGCGCCTTCAGCGCCAGCGCATGCACGCCATAGGCGAGATCCTCGGCCAGTACCTGATTGATCATGCGATGGCGGTCGATCCGGCTCTTCCCTTCGAAGGCCTGCGACACAATATGGACACGGAAGTGAGTTTCACCGCCCGGCCGGTGGCCGGCGTGGCCGACATGCAAACGGGACTCGTCGATCACCTCGAGGCTTTCCGGCGCGAAAGCTTTGTTCAACTTGTCGGTGATAGTATCGCGGACGCTCATGCCCTGCCGAATTACGTCGATTGCGTGTCGTCGTCAATGAGGCGTGTTGTGTAATCCTGGCGGTCAAACAATTTCGCGCAATTGCCTTGTCAAGACTTGAAGCGTTGCGCATTGCGGTGTCAAAGACGGTATGCCGATCGATTCATCCAAATTCTTCGATAGCATTCGCATCAAGCCCAACAAGCTGAACGCGAAGCAGCAGGCGCGTCTGCGCGAAGAGTCGATCATGTGCGAATGGCCCGAATGCAATAACCGGGGGCCGCATCGCGCGCCGAAGGGCAGGGCCAACGACAAGGAATATTGGCACTTCTGTCTCAACCACGTCCGCGAATACAACCAGTCGTATAATTTCTTCCAGGGCATGAACGCCGACGCGGTGGCGCGCTACCAGAAGGACGCGCTGACCGGCCATCGCCCGACCTGGAAAATGGGCGCCAACGGCACCAAGGGCAAAGGCAAGACCGGCGAGGTCGATCTCGAGGGTGCCGCCGATCCGTTCAGCATGTTCAGCGAGCTGAACGGTCGCGGCAAATGGCGGCCGGGACCGGGCGCCAATGCCGAGCCGAAAGCCGAGACCCGCAAGATTTTCAATGCCGAGCGCAAGGCGCTGCAGGTGATGGGACTGGGTCCGGATGCGACGCTGGAAACCGTCAAGGCCAAGTACAAGCTTCTGGTGAAGCAGCATCACCCCGACGCCAATGGCGGCGACCGCTCCACCGAGGATCGCCTGATCGAGATCATCAAGGCGTATAATTATCTCAAGACGGTGGTGCGCGGCGCCTGATCATCTGCCGCGTTCGACGGGTCATTCCTCATGGCTGGCTCGCATGACGAATCTGGGGACGGTCCTGCAGTGATCGTTCGCGTCTACGCTTGCTGTTTCATACGCATGTTGATGCCGCGGCGGCGCCGCCACCACCAGACGATGCAACCGCAGATCAGCGCGCCGGCCAGCACCAGCGGCATCCAGTAGTGCTTGGCGAAGGCGGTCGGGTGCGCGAGGCCGCTATATTCGTGCAGGATCGAAAGCGCCAGCACGCCAGGCAATACATGGGCCAGCGCCCAGAACACCACGGCGGCGACGTTGATGGCGTAGAACCGGGGCGGCGGCATGTTCAACGCGCCGGCGGTGATCGGCACCAGCGCTCGCACCGGCGGGACGAAGCGCGCAAAGAAGGCCGCCAGCGCGCCGTAGCGCTGGAAGAAAGCTTCGCTCTGCGCCACCACGCCGGGATAGCGCGACAGCGGCCATGCCGTGAGAATCTCGCGCTGGGCGCGATGACCGATCCAGAACGCCGTGCCGTCGCCGATGAGCGCGCCGCCGATAGCGCTGGCCAGCACCGGCACGAGCTGCAGTTCGCCGCCGGGCACCAGCGCGCTCAACGCCAGGATAATGGTCGAGCCCGGAATCACCGAGCCGAACACCGGGACGGCTTCGAGCAGCGCGGCGAGAAACAGTACGGCGTAAGCCAGCACGCCATGCGTGGCCACGAACCCGACCAGTTGATCGACCAGCGACGTCAACACGATTCCATTTCAGCCTTTTCCGGTCGCCGGGTAGCTCGGAGTTCGATCTATTCCAATGCCGGATTGTGAATTGCGATCCATGCCGAAGCCGCAGTTCTATCGTGAAAATTGCGTCGAGCGCCCAGAGAATCGCAGGGCAGCCTTTCAAAAATCGCCGCAAGGGACTATGTTGATGATTATGCAACGGAACTTTGATTGCGCCGCGGGCTTCTGCCGACCCGCCGTCTCTGCTAGGTTCCGGACAATGCCCAACCGCAGCCAATAAACGTATCTGGTTTCGGGAGTGCCCCGAGACCACGGAGGACTGATGACCGCCGCCATGACCAAAGCCCAGGAGTCGATGACCGGCCTGCCCGACATGAAGGTGTCCGTGCGGCAGGTGTTTGGCATCGACAGCGACCTGGAAGTGCCCGCTTATTCCGAAGTCGATCCGCATGTACCCGACGTCGATCCGGATTACCGTTTCGACCGGCCGACGACGCTGGCGATCCTCGCCGGCTTCGCGCACAACCGCCGCGTCATGGTCACCGGCTTCCACGGCACCGGCAAGTCGACCCACATCGAGCAGGTCGCGGCGCGGCTGAACTGGCCGTGCGTGCGCGTCAACCTCGACAGCCACATCAGCCGTATCGATCTGGTCGGCAAGGACTCGATCGTCGTCAAGGACGGCAAGCAGGTCACCGAATTCCGGGACGGCATTCTGCCGTGGGCCTTGCAGCACAACGTCGCGCTGGTGTTCGACGAATACGACGCCGGCCGCCCCGACGTGATGTTCGTCATCCAGCGCGTGCTGGAAGTCTCCGGCCGCTTGACGCTGCTCGACCAGAACAAGGTCATCAAGCCGCATCCGGCGTTCCGGTTGTTCGCCACCGCCAACACCGTCGGTCTCGGCGATACCTCCGGCCTCTATCACGGCACGCAGCAGATCAACCAGGGCCAGATGGATCGCTGGTCGATCGTCACCACGCTGAATTACCTGACGCACGACGAGGAAGTCGAAATCGTGCTGGCCAAGGCGCATCACTATCGCACGCCGGAGGGTCGCGACACCGTCAGCAAGATGGTGCGGCTGGCGGATCTCACGCGCAACGCTTTCGCCAATGGCGACCTGTCGACGGTGATGAGCCCACGTACCGTCATCACCTGGGCCGAGAACACCCAGATTTTCGGCGACATGGGGTTTGCCTTCCGCGTCACCTTCCTCAACAAGTGCGACGAACTGGAGCGGCCGCTGGTCGCCGAGTTCTATCAGCGCTGCTTCAACGTCGACCTGCCGGAATCGGCAGTCAACGTGGCGCTGAGCTGAGGCGTTCTGCCCTCTCCCCTTGCGGGAGAGGGTGCCTTCGCGAAGCGAAGGCGCATGAGGGGTGGTCCCCTCGTATCCATAAACCCCTCATCCGGCACGGACTTCGTCCGCGCCACCTTCTCCCACAAGGGGAGAAGGAAAAGAGGTCGAGACCGCGATGAGCACGTCATCTGGCAACAAATTCCGCTCCGGGCCGAAGGAAGCTCCCGCCGAGCCGTTCAAGCGCGCGGTGACGTCATGCCTGCGCGCCATCGCCAAGACCCCTGAGCTTGAAGTGACCTTCGCCGCCGAACGTCCGGGCCTCGCGCCGGGCAAAGCGCGGTTGCCCGAGCCGGCGCGCAAACTCTCCAAGCGCGATGCCGCCATCGTGCGCGGCCACGCCGATTCCATCGCACTGAAGCTCGCCTGCCACGATCCGAAAGTGCATCGCAAGCAGATGCCGGGCAATCCGCAGGCGCGCGGCGTGTTCGAGGCGATGGAGCAGGCGCGCGTCGAAGCCATCGGCTCGCGGCGCATGGCCGGTGTCGCGAAGAATCTGACGGCGATGCTCGACGATCATTTCCATCGCGGCAAGTTCGACGAGATCACCGACCGCGCCGACGCGCCGCTGGCCGATGCGCTGGCAATGCTGGTGCGCGAACGCCTTACCGGTCTGCCGCCGCCCGCCGCCGCGCGCAAGGTCGTCGACCTGTGGCGGCCGCTGCTCGAGGACAAGATCGGCGCGCGGCTCGACCGCCTCGATCGCCTGACCGAGGATCAGGCGCGTTTCGCCGACGAAGTGCACGACATGCTCGATGCGCTCGATCTCGGCGACGATCGCGATGCCGAGGCGGACGAGGACGAGAACCCCGACGACAATCGCGAAGGTGAAAGCGATCAGGCGGGCGCCGACGGTTCGCCCGACAGCGAAGCCGCGCAGGAGATGAGCGCCGAGCAGGCCGAGACGACGTCGGACGAAATGTCCGACAGCGCCATGGAAAGCGCGCAGGCCTCGACCAGCGACACCTTCGACGACAGCGAGATGGGTGACGACGACACGCCGGGCGAAGCGACGCGGCCGAACGCGCGTGGCGGCAACGAGCCGCGCGGGCCGGAGTATCACGCTTTCGCGCCGAAGTTCGACGAGGTGGTGGCGGCGGAAGACCTCTGCGATCACGACGAACTGGAACGGCTGCGCAGCTATCTCGACAAGCAGCTCGCGCACCTGCAGGGCATCGTCGCGCGGCTGGCGAATCGCTTGCAGCGCCGATTGATGGCGCAGCAGAACCGCGCCTGGGATTTCGATCTCGAGGAAGGCATCCTCGATCCGGCGCGGCTGTCGCGCGTCGTCACCGATCCGTTCCATCCGCTGTCGTTTATGCACGAGAAGGAAGCCACCTTCCGCGACACCGTGGTCACCTTGCTGCTCGACAATTCCGGCTCGATGCGCGGCCGGCCGATCACCGTGGCCGCGACCTGCGCCGATATTCTGGCGCGGACGCTGGAGCGTTGCGGCGTCAAGGTCGAGATTCTCGGCTTCACCACGCGGGCGTGGAAGGGCGGCCAGTCTCGCGAGGCCTGGCTTGCTGCGGGCAAGCCGAGCAATCCGGGCCGGCTCAACGATCTGCGCCACATCATCTACAAATCGGCGGACGCGCCATGGCGGCGCGCGCGCAAGAATCTCGGGCTGATGATGCGCGAGGGTCTGCTCAAGGAAAACATCGACGGCGAAGCGCTCGACTGGGCGCACAAGCGGCTGCTCGGTCGTTCCGAACAGCGCAAGATCCTGATGATGATCTCGGACGGTGCGCCGGTCGACGATTCGACGCTGTCGGTCAACGCCGGCAACTATCTCGAGCGGCATCTGCGCTACGTCATCGAGGAAATCGAGACGCGCTCGCCGGTCGAACTGATCGCCATCGGTATCGGTCACGATGTCACGCGCTACTACCGCCGCGCCGTGACCATCGTCGATGCCGAAGAACTCGGCGGCGCCATCACCGAAAAGCTCGCCGAGCTGTTCAGCGAAACCGATGGTCCCGCGCGCGAGCCGTCCCGCGGTCGTCGCCGCAAGTTGCATTCGTAGCGATGGTTGTCCTTGCGAAGGCAGGGATGATCCAGGGGACAAGTCTTGCATCGTCGCACTACTCATCCCGGCAGGACTGAAATTCCCGGTGCTCGACGCGAGGATTTCTCCGAGCCTCCAATGGCGGAGATGAAGAGGTGTTCCCTCCCCCCTTGTGGGGGAGGGGCAGGGAGGGGGGTAAGCTGCGAACGTGTGCGCGCACCAACACCCCCACTCCTAACCCCTCCCCACAAGGGGGAGGGGAACTCGATGCGTCATGCAATCTTTGCGGCAGTTATACTACTGTTCGCTACCTTTGCCGTTTCAGCGCCGGTCGCCGCTCAATCGCAACGCCAGCCGGCCAGCGCGCCGGGCGTGGTGTCGATCGACGTCAATGCGCGGCCGATTGCGTCGTTCGATCAGCGCGACCGTAGCCACGTCCGTTTCGGCGCGCTGCAATTCCGCTCCGGATTGATTCTCACCTCGCCGTATCGCCGCTTCGGCGGCTTGTCGAGCTGGCGGCTCGATGACAGCGGGGAACGCTTCATCGCCGCCAGCGACAAAGGTCACTGGTTCACCGGGCGCATCGTCTATCGCGGCAAGGAGATGACCGGACTCATCGATGTCGAAACCGCGCCAATGCTCGCCGCCGATGGCCGGCCGCTGGCGGCGCGCGGCTGGTACGATACCGAGTCGCTGGCGCTGGATGGCGGCACGGCTTACGTCGGCATCGAACGCGTCAACCGCATCGTGCGATTCGATTTCGGCCGCGACGGCTTGCGCGCGCGGGGCGAGGACATGCCGGTGCCGCCCGCGGTCCGCAAACTGCCGAACAATGCCGGACTGGAGGCGATGGTGGTGGCGCGGCGCGGCTCGCCACTGGCCGGCACGCTGATCGCCGTTTCCGAGCGCAGCCTCGATGCCGACGGCAACATCATGGCGTTCCTGATCGGCGGTCCGTCGCCGGGGTCGTTCGCGGTGCGCCGCACATCGGGTTTCGACGTCAGCGACGCGGCGCTGTTGCCGAACGGCGATCTGTTGCTGTTGGAGCGCAAGTTCTCGCTGCTCGACGGCGTCGGCGTGCGCATCCGGCGCATAGCGCAGGCAGCGATCACGCCGGGTGCGACGGTCGATGGTCCGTCGATCTTCGATGCCGATCTCGGCCAGGAGATCGATAACTTCGAAGGTCTCGACGTCCATGTGACGGCGGACGGCGAGACCGTGCTGACGATGGTATCGGACGACAACTTCTCGATGCTCCAGCGCACGCTGTTGTTGCAATTCACCCTGATCGACTAGGCTTCCGGTTGTAGCGCGCGGTCCTGCCGCGCGATCGGCACTGACGCCTTCGTCTCGCGGCAGGAACCGTGATAGGATTTCGCCGGGGCGCGTTCCGGGACGAGGCAACTCGCAACCGGCGGCAGACGACACGTTGGCGACAACACAAGACAAAAGCCCCACATTATTTTGACGTTCTCGCAATTGTTCCGGTGACAAGGCTTGCGTCATGATCTGCCCGTCCTGCGGCACCGAACTTCTCGATGAAGATGGGCGCTGCACGGTGTGCGGCATCGACTTCCCGCTGACCTGCGCAGCCTGCGGGACCCCCAACCTGCGCGGTTCGCGGTTTTGCAGTTCGTGCGGCCAGAAGCTCGACCAATCGGCCGCGCAGGCCGAGCGCAAGGTCGTCACAGTGCTGTTCGCCGACATCGTCGGCTCCACCGAACTGATCGGCGAAAAGGATCCCGAGCGCGCGCTGTCGCATCTCGCGCCGGCGCTGGCGCGGATGGGACTCGCGGCCAACCAGTTTCACGGTGCGGTGCTACGCACCATGGGCGACGGCATCATGGTTCTGTTCGGGGTCCCGCGCATTCAGGAGGATCACGCGCTGCTGGCCTGCCGTGCCGCACTGGCGATGCAGCAGGCGTCGCAGGAGCACGGTCTGGTGCTGCGCATCGGGCTGCACTCCGGCGAGGTCGTCACCGGGCTGACGCTGCATCTCACCAACGAGCAGAGCGCCTATGGCGCCGCGATCCATCTCGCCAGCCGGCTCGAGCACATGGCGCCGCCGGGCGAGATCTGCATGACCGAAACCACCTTCCGGCTGGTGCGGCCGTTCTGCGATGCGGTGTCGCTCGGCGCGCAGGAGATGAAGGGTTTCGCGCAGCCGGTGACGGTCTATCGTCTGGTGCGCCTGAAATCCGCCGGCACCAGCGAGCAGTTCGGCCATACCATGCTGACCGCCTATCGTGGCCGCGGCGAGGAGTTGCGGCGGCTGGAGCAGGCGTTGCACGACGCCGGCAGCGGACGCGGCAATGTCGTCGGTATTTGCGCGTCGCCCGGCCTCGGCAAGAGTCGGCTCTGCTTCGAATTCGCCGAACGGTGCCGCGAGCGTCACATCCCGGTGCTCGAGGCACGCGCCTCGCCTTATGACTACTCCGGCCCATTGCAGCCGTTGCTGGAATTCCTCCGCGCGTTCTTCCGCATCCAGCCGCAGGACAGCAAGGAGGCGGCGCGGGCGCGCATCGTCGCCGGTGTCGAAGCGATCAGCCCGGCCTTGTCGGACGATATCGCGGCGCTGACCGATATCCTCGGTGTCGCGGATGCGAAATCCGCCGCGCCGAAACTCGATCCCAAGGCCAAGCATGCGCGGCTGGTCAAAGCCATCGGCAATCTGGTGCGCGAAGGCGGCCGCATGCCGGCGCTCATCATGATCGAGGATATTCATTGGCTCGATGAAGGCAGCCAGGCCTTCATCACCACGCTGGTCGAGGCGGTGGCGCAGACCCATGTGCTGGTGCTGCTGACCTACCGGCCGAATTACGATCCGCCGTGGAAGACGGCGGCGCATGTGCAGGAATTGCGGTTGGCCGAACTGTCGCAGCAGGATGTCGCGGCGCTGGTGGCGGAATCCGTCGGCAATCATCCGCTGGTGCGCAGTCTGCGCCAGCGCATCGTCGAACGCAGCGGCGGCAACCCGTTCTTTGCCGAGGAACTGGTGCGGGTGTTGGCGGATCAAGGCAGCCTGGTCGGCGAGGCCGGGCACTATCTGGTCACCGACGGCGATCCTTCCGAAACGCTGCCGGCCACGGTGCAAAGCGTCATCGGCGCGCGCATCGATCGCTTGCGCGAAGGCGACAAGACGGTGCTGCAGATCGGCGCCACCGTCGGGCGCGAATTTCCCCTCGCGGTGCTGGAAGAGGTTTCCGACCTCACGCGCGAGCAGGTTGCCGACAGCCTGACGCGGCTCTGCAACCTCGATCTGCTGCGGCACGCCGTCGGCGCCGACGGCTCGATGTTCTACGCGTTCCGGCATCCGCTGATTCAGGAAGTCGCCTACGCCATGCAGCTGAAGGCGCGGCGCACTTCGCTGCATGCCGCCGTCGCCAAGGCCATCGAGCATTTCCATCACAATCGCCTCGACGAATATGCAGGGCTGATTGCCTACCACTTCGAGGCTGCCGGCGATGTCGAGGCGGCGGCGAAATATGCCGCGCGCGGCGCGCTGTGGATCGGCACCACCGACATCGGCGAAGCGCTGAAATCCTGGCGCAAGGTGCGCGCGCTGCTCGACCGGCAGCCGCGGTCGCCGGCCAACGATCAGTTGCGCATGCTGGCGTCGGGGCAGATCGTCAGCCTCGGCTGGCGCGAAGGCATGACCGCGGATGAAGCCGCGCCGTTCGCCGAGGAAGCGCTCGGGCTGGCGCGCGAGACGCGCAATGCATCGGCGGAGATGCTGCTGCTGGCTGGTTATGGCCGTATCCTTGCCGCGAGCGGTTCGGCGGATGCCTACGTCGCGCATCTCGAACAGGCGTACGGCCTGTCTACCACCGGCGACGCCAGCCATCGGACCTTGCTGCAAGGGTTGTTCTGTCAGGCCTATGGGCTGGCGGGAAAGATGCGCGAGGCGCTGGCCGCCAGCAACGCCGCGCTCGGGGGCATCGCGCAGGTCGATCGTTACCACGAACAACTGCTCGGCTTTAACATCGAACGCTGGGTGCAAAGTCTGCGCGCGCGCATACTGGTGCGCATCGGAGATTATGCGGCGGGCCGCCGCGACCTCGAACGGCTGGTCGCCAGCGAGTCGGAGCACCCCGATCCGGCGGTACAGTTCATCCCGCATCACGGGCTGGTCGAACTGGCGTGGCTGACATCCGACTCCGCACTGGCCGCCACCCACGCGCGCCGCCTCACCGAGATCGCGCGCAAGAGCGAGCTGCCGTACCTCAAGGTCTATGCCGATGCTTGCGAGGGGTTGGCCTGCTCGCTGGCCGGGGATCAGGCCACCGCCGTCGCCTGGCTCAAGACGGCGCTGGAGTTTGCCCGCTTGCGGCGTGCGGCGGTCGATTACGAGTCGGACATCATGGCGTGGCTCGCCGAAGTGCATCGCCGCAGCGGCAATCTCAGCGAGGCCATTTCCGCGGCGCGCGCGGCGATGGCCATGGCGCGCGAACGCGCGGCGCGGCTGGCGGAAACCCGTGCGCTGGTGACGCTGGCGGCATCGCTGTCCGGTGACGCCGAGGGCGAAGCGCAACAGGCGCTGCGCGATGCCGAGGCGATGATCGCGGCGACCGGCGCGGCGGCTTACGGCGCGCTACTCGATCCGGTCATCGCGGCGCGTCAGATGCTGACGGCGGAATCCGCGCCAAGAGCGTGAACTCGCGCATGCCATAGTCGCTGACGGTTTCGACGCTGCAGCCGAGCGCGGCGCAATGCGCGATCCAGCGTTGCGGCTCGGTGCGATAAAGTTCGTGCTCCATCGGCTCGCCGTCGCGCGGCAGCATGAAATTGACGGCGAAGCCGATGCGGCTCATGGCGCGCAGGTGATCCAGCATCGCCGCGATGTAGGTCTCCCACGCCGCCAGCGGCTGGCCGAGCCGGACATTGCAGACGCCGCTGGCGATGCTGTAGTCGGCCAGTGCCGTGCAGCGCGAGCCGTGCTCGAACGTGGTTTGCGGCCGCTCGGACCAGCGTTGGCGCGCGGCATCGATCATCACCTGCGAGACATCGATGCCGCGATAGGCGACATCGGCGCCGGCATGGCGCATCGCCAGAAATTCCAGCAGCGCGCCATAACCGCAGCCGAAATCGTTGAGGCTGAACGGCGCCTTGAAGTCGCAGAGCTTCAGCAGTTGCACGAAGCGCAGATACTGCGTCGCCGCGCTGGTCCAGTCGACGCCGCGCGGCGTCGGGCCGTAGCGTTGCGCCGTGCCGGAGTAATAGGCGTCGACGCCGGCGATGATGGCGTCCATGCCGCCGTCAGGCGCTTTTGCTTTTGCCGCCGCTCGCGCGCCCGGTCGGGGCCGAGATGGTGAGAAATTCCGTCCGGCTGTAGCTGAACGGCCGTTCAAGGGTCACAGTGACGCCGGGAGTGGCGCTTGCCGGGTGCGAGGTGAAATGCACCTGCATCGGTGATTTCGCTTCGAGGTTTTTCTTCAGCGCGGAAATGATGCGATCGTGTCCGTTCAATCTCGCCACGTCGGACGGCACCTTCTTCAGTCCGTTGAGGAAGAGAAACCAGCCGCGCCGATCCTTGCCGCCCGGCGCCAGATCGAGCAGCGCAGCGGCACTGGCCAGCGTGTGGCGCCCCGAGAAAATCTTGAACTCCTTCTGAAGCCCGACCATCTCGGTGAGCGCTTCGCCCTGAAAACGCATGTCGAGTTGAACGATGATGGAAGGAACCTGTTTGTCGGCAACGAATCCGCCCATGGCAATGCTCCTTGATGAAAGTTGCAATACGCCGCGAAAATCCGGCTTGCGCGCGCGTTACACTAGCTTGCTTCGATCGGGCCGGCCACTCGGTTCTGTTTGATGATGGCGTGCGGTATCGCGGCAATCGATTCAAATGCGATGGATCAGGCGATCAAGCGCCATGGGTTGGTCGGTATCGCAGCCGAAAGGTTCACGGCGCACACGTCTCACATTTGCGACAGGCGTTTCGCACGCCTGAGACAGCGCAGCCGCACACGCGGCACGTGGCATCGCCAACAGCGCGACGCAGGGCATTGAATCCTGCGGTTTGCGCTGCGGCGAAGTTCTCGGCGATCTGGCACGGTGTTTGCTCATTTGCGGATCAACGCGCGCAAGACGCGTTGTCATGTTGCAACCAAACGAGAGGAATTGCCATGGAGATCGGCTACTTCACCATGCCGTCGCATCCGCCGGAGTGCGGACTGAAGGAAGGCCACGACTGGGATCTGCAGGTGCTGCGCTGGGCCGACGAACTGGGCTATCAGGAAGCCTGGATCGGCGAGCACCACACTGCGCCGTGGGAGCCGCATCCCTCGCCGGACCTGCTGCTGGCGCAGGCGTTTCGCGAGACCAAAAACATTCGTCTCGGCCCCGGCGGCTTCCTGCTGCCGTACCATCACCCCGCCGAACTCGCCAACCGCGTGGCGATGCTCGATCATCTGTCCGAAGGCCGCCTGAATTTCGGCGTCGCCGCGTCGGGTTTGCCAAGCGACTGGGCGATGTTCAATGTCGACGGCATGTCCGGCCAGAACCGCGACATGACGCGCGAGGCGCTGGAAATCATCCTCAGGATGTGGACCGAGGACGCGCCGTGGACGCACAAGGGCAAATACTGGACGGTCACCAAGCCCGACGTGATGTTCGATTTCCTCAAGCCGCACATCAAGCCGGTGCAGGCGCCGCATCCGCCGATCGCGGTCGCCGGCCTGAGCAAGGGTTCGGACACGCTGAAGCTCGCCGGCGAGCGCGGCTTCATCCCGATGAGCCTCAACCTCAACCCGGCCTATGTGTCGAGCCACTGGGACTCGGTGGAAATCGGCGCGGCGAAAACTGGACGCAAGCCGAACCGGCAGGACTGGCGCATGGTGCGCGAGGTGTTCGTCGCCGATACCGACGAGGAGGCTTGGCGCCTGTCGGTCGGCGACATGATGGGCCGCATGATGAGCGAATACTTTTTGCAGCTGCTCGGTCACTTCGGCTTCAAGGACTATCTCAAGCATGCGCCGGATGTGCCGGACAGCGACGTCACCGTCGAATACTGCGCGAAGCATAACTGGATCGTCGGTTCGCCATCGACCGTCGCCGAGAAGATCGAGAAGATCTACGATGAGGTCGGCGGCTTCGGCACGCTGCTGGTGTTCGGCTTCGATTACAAGCACAAGCCAGAAGCCTGGCACAACTCGCTGCGGCTGTTGAAGCAGGAGGTGCTGCCGCGCCTCAAGCATCTCAAGCCGGGCGTCAGCAAGGCGGCGTAACGAGCGGATGCTTTACCTCTCCCGATACCGGGAGAGGTAACTGGCCTGACGGCGACAAGTGCACGTCATCCCGAGATGCGAGCGACGTCAGTCGCGAGCCTCGAAGGATGGTCGTGCACGCACCCTTCGAGGGCCGCGCTGCCGCGCGGCCTCCGCAGGGTGACGTCAAGCGACGAGTTGCTTTGAAGCATGGCGATGAATGTCAACTTCATCGAAGGAGAGAGATCCCATCCATGGATGCCCAGAATTTCAAACAGGCGATGCGGCATTGCGCCGGTGCGGTGGCGCTGGTCACGGTCGGTCGCGAGGCGGGCCGCCGCACCGGTCTGACCGTGACCGCGGTGTGTTCGCTGTCGGACGATCCGCCGTCGCTTCTGGTGTGCGTCAACCGCAATGCCAGTGCGCATCCGCGCATCCGTGAGGAGGGTTGCTTCGCCGTCAGTTTTCTCAGCGAGGAACACATGGCGCTGGCGCTGACCTTCAGCGGCCAGAAGGGCGTCGATGGCGACGACCGGTTCGGCTTCGGGCGCTGGACCACGGCGGCGACTGGGGCGCCTGTGCTGGAAGATGCGTTGGTGTCGTTCGATTGTCAGTTGCGGCAGGAGTTCGAGACCAAGACGCATTCGGTGTTCATCGGCGACGTCCGCGACGTCAGCTTCCGTGGCGAAGCGCGGCCGCTGGTCTATCTGCGCTCAGCCTTCCACAATGTCGAAGCGATGCGCGAGGTGGTGTCGCTCGGCGACCTCAAGGCGCGCAAGATGATCTGGAGCGGGTTTTCGTAATCCACCTACGTAATTCCGGGGCGCGAGCTTTTGCGAGCGAGCTCGGAATGACAGCCCATCCTTCGAGGCTCGCCGAAAACGGCTCGCACCTCAGGATGACGGTGCTTGCTAGTGCCGGACCGACTCGATCTTCAGCGCCTTGATCTTGCGGTAGAGCGTGGCGCGGCTGAGATTGAGCGCCTGCGCCGTCGCCGCGACGCGGCCGCCATGGGCGCGTAGCGCCTCGGCAATGACGTTGCGCTCGGCGGCTTCGAGATCGGACGCCATGGCAGGTTCGCCGCAGGGCGGCAGATCGAGGTCGGCCTCGGTGATGACGCCATGCTCGGCAGTGCACGCCGCCAGCCGCAGCACGTGCCGCAACTGCCGCATGTTGCCTGGGAACGGATGCGTCAGCATGGCTTTCCACGCATCGGATGCGATGCGCGCCTGCGGCGCTTCCTCGGCGGCGATGTGGGCGATCACCTCGGCCTTGTCGCTGCGCGCGCGCAACGCCGGCAGTTCGACCTGCAGGCCGCGAATGCGATAATACAGATCGGCGCGGAATCCACCCTCGGCGACCATGGCGTCGAGGTCGCGATGCGTCGCGCTGATCAGGCGAATATTGACCGGCACCGGTTTCAGCGCACCGAGCGGCCACACCTCGCGGTTTTCCAGAACGCGCAGTAATCGCGTTTGCAAGGCCAGCGGCATGTCGCCGATTTCGTCGAGGAACAGCGTGCCGCCATCGGCCTGCACGATGAGGCCCTTGGAGCCATCGCGGCGCGCGCCGGTGAAGGCGCCGGCCTCGTAGCCGAACAATTCGGCGTCGATCAGGCTTTCCGGCAGTGCCGCGCAATTCAGCGCCACATAGTGTCGAGGGGCACGATGGCTGGCGGCATGAATCGCGCGCGCGAACATATCCTTTCCGCTGCCGGTCTCGCCATGCAGCAGCACTGGAATGTTTTCGTCGGCCACCAGCATCAAGCGTTTGACGCTGCGTTGCAGCGCCGGGTCGCTGCCGGCAAGGCGCGACAGCGCGGCGTAACGATGATCCGCGGGATGGCGCGCGCGGGCCGCGTTCGATGTTGTCGATCGCGCGCGTTGCGGCGCGCTGAGGCGGCCATGGCCGAGCCGCGTGCCGTCGGCATGGCGTAGCAGCGGTGCCGCGTCGGGCGATCGCATGGCGTCGGCGTCGAGCCGGATGAATTGTGATAGCGCCGCGCCGCCATCGATCACACTGTCGGACAGGCCGAGCGAACGCCGCGCCGCGCGGCTGGCGCCGAGCACGCGCTGGTCGGCATCGAAGGCGATCAACTGGCTGCCGGCGATGTCATGGCCCGGCAGCGCCGCGATCCAGGCGTTACGGAAATGCGCGCGGAAGATGGCATCCTCGATGCGCCGCACGGTTTGCGCGGTGACCGCCAGCGCCATCTGGTGCGCGGTGCGGTCGAGATCGCCGCGGCAGGAGGTGATGTTGACCGCACCGGTCAGTTGGCCGGTGTGATCGAACACCGGCGCCACGGCACAACTGAACATCGCCCACTGTTCGCGGAAATGTTCGTCGCGATGCACGAGGATCGGCCGCTGCTCGGCCAGCGCGGTGCCGAGCCCATTGGTGCCTTCGGTGGCTTCGGAGAACACCGAGCCGGTGTAGACCTTCCATTTGCGCAGGATGGTGGCGGCTTCGCCCTCGGGCAGCCGGCTGACCAGTACGGTGGCATTGGTGTCGGCGAGATTGACGCAGTACCCCGCCTCGCGCACCACGCGGTAGAGGTCTTCCAGTTCCGGCATCGCAAGATGCATCAACGCGTCGATCGGCGCCGCGCAGTCTTTCAATTCGGATTGCGTGAGCGTGCGCGGCGGTCCGCGCCGCGCCGGATCGAGCTTGTGATCGACCAGACAGCGCCGCCACGATGTCGCAATGCCGGGCTCGCCTGTCGTCGCCGTCATGTCCTGCGCAGCCGCGAGCACACGCTCGACGTGATTGCGCGACGCGAGGTTGGCCATCGCGAGGTCTCCACCCTGGACTTTCGTCGAAGTCTGGCATTGCAGGGTCAGAAGTCAACCGGCACCGAAGGTATAGGCCCGTGCATGTCCTCATGGGGATGCGCGCGCGAGCACTTCGCCGCCGATCGCGCTCAGCAACACGACGAGCCACGGCGGCAGCCGCCACAGGAACAGCAGCACCAAGGCTGCGACGGCCAGGCAGAAATCGCCGGCACCGCGAATGCCGGTCAGCCAAACCGGATTGTAGAACGCGGCCAGCAGCAGGCCGACCACGGCCGCGTTGACGCCGCGCAGCGTGGCCTGCACGGCACTTTGCCGGCGCAGCGTTTCCCAGAACGGCAAGGCGCCGAACACCAGCAGGAACGACGGCAGGAAGATGGCAACGAGGCACAGCGCGGCGGTCGTCCAGCCGCCGATCACCGCGCCGAGGTAGGCCGCAAAGGTTGTCAGCGGGCCGGGCACTGCCTGCGCTGCGCCGTAACCGGCGAGGAATGCGTCATTGCCGATCCAACCAGTGGGGACGACTTCCGATTGCAGCAGGGGCAGAATGACATGCCCGCCGCCGAACACCAGCGACCCCGCGCGGAAGAAGGTATCGACCAGATGGATGTCTTGCCGCGTGCTCAAGGCGGCGAGGATCGGCAGGCCGAACAGCAGGATCGCAAAGCCGGTCAGCGCGGCGGCACCGCTGGCGCGGCTCACCGGCACCGGCAGACTTACGTGGTCCGATGCCGCGGGGCCGCGCAGCAGCGCGGCGCCGATCGCGCCGCCGAATGCGATGGCCGCGACCTGCCCCCACGCGGCCGGCAGGCCGAGCGCGATCATCGTGGCGATCGCGGCGATCGTGGCGCGCTCGCGGTCCGGCGTCAGGGTTCGGGCCATACCGAGGATCGCAAGCGCCACGACGGCGACGGCGGCGACTTTCAATCCGTGCAGCCAGCCCGCATCCAGCGCCGTGCCGGTAACTGAAATGCCGTAGGCGAACAGCACGAGCACGGCGGCGGAGGGCAGGGTAAAGCCGGTCCACGCCGCGAACGCGCCGGCATATCCGCCGCGCAACAGCCCGATGGCGATGCCCACCTGGCTCGATGCAGGGCCGGGCAGGAACTGGCAGAGCGCGACGAGATCGGCATAGCTGCGCTCGTCGAGCCATTTGCGCTGCGCGACGAACTCGTTGCGGAAATAGCCGAGATGCGCGACCGGGCCGCCGAACGAGGTGCAGCCGAGTTTGAGGAACGCGAGGAAGATTTCGGCGGTGCGACCCCGTTGCGCGCTCATCGCTGTGATGCCGCCGCCATCGGCCCGTCGTTGCGCATAGTTTCGCCCTCGTGGCCCGGTCACGACCAGTCGTCGCGCCCTCCGATACCGGTCGGCGCCGCCGCGCAATCCATCGCACCGCATCAGGGGAGGGGCAAGCCGGGGATGGTCCGCGCGCGGCCTCTGGGGCCGGACGTCCGGCTACCGGCGCGCCCGCGGGCAGCCGGATCGGCCGTCTTTCCTCATTTCCGGTTCCAAGCACGAGGATGTTGCGCAGCAGGGTCCGATGTCGCGGAACAGGCACCTGAGCGGCGGCCGGAATCCCCGTCCAATGGACCGGATTTAATCGGCATTTAACTAAAATTAGCGCTAATGGCTCAAATGCGCTGCCCGAAAGCCACACTGGGCAAAAAAAAGTGAGCCGGAGCCTCGTTTTTGATGCAATCGCTACCGAAAAGGGTTTCCGGGATCTACGGGCAAGTTCAAGCTAGACGTCTTCCGGATTTGGGGTCCATGAAACACGCGACCAAGAAGCCAGATGTACTGGATGCGCCCCGTCGTGGGCGTGTCGCCGGCAAGGCTTTGGCGCATCTGGCATTCGTTGCCGGGGCGTTCGGCTTCTTCGTCTATGCCATCGCCGCCACGTCAGACGTCGAACTTGCGACCGCCAGCGTCGATCAGCCTGCGGTGGCCACCGCCGCCTCGGTGACGCAAGTCGCCTCCGCTCCGGTCGAGAAGGCCGCCACGCCCAAGAGCTCGCTGGTCGGCAAGGGCCAGTTGGCCTATCGCCAGCTTGCCGCGCACAGCCCGCTGCTCGATCCGCGCTATTCGCTGGGACCGGCACCTGCCGCACTTGGCCAGAGCGTGCGGGTTCCGTCGCAACTCGAATTGGCGCTGGCCGATCCGCGGCCCTATCCGGCGCAGGACACCGTCGCGGCGCTGCCGCCGGCGAAATCGCTGCCGCTGCCGCCGACGCGGCCGGAACTGGCGACCACCGCCGCCAACGTGCCGTTGCCGACGGCGCGCCCCGCCGAAGCCAAGCTGGCCGATGCCAAGACCGGGCCGACCAAGCAGGAGGTCGCCGAGCAGAACAAGGCGGTCGCGCTTGCGACCCCGGCACCGGATGCCTCCGAGAAAGAATCCATTTTCCAGAAGCTGTTCGGAACGCCGTGGAAGGGACCGACGCTGGCCTATGCCGCGCCGGATGGCGGCATCTTCAGCGACGGCAGCAGCCAGACGCCGGGCAAGTATGACCAATACACGGCTGTCTACGACATCTCGGCGCGCACGGTCTATCTGCCGGATGGCCGCAAGCTCGAGGCGCATTCCGGCCTCGGCAACCGGCTCGACGATCCACGCTTCGTCCATGAGCGGATGCGCGGTGCCACGCCGCCCCATGTCTACGATCTGGCCCTGCGTGAAAAGCCGTTCCATGGCGTGCGTGCCATCCGCCTCAAGCCGGTTGGCGGCGAGGCGGCGGTGTTCGGCCGCACCGGGCTGCTCGCCCACACCTTCATGCTCGGGCCGAATGGCGATTCCAACGGATGCGTCTCGTTCCGCGACTACAACGCCTTCCTGCGCGCCTATGAGAGCGGCCAGATCAAGCGCCTCGCCGTCGTCGCCAAGCTGAGCTGATACGCCGTCACGATCGCGCGCCGCCCGCCAGTCGGCGCTTGCCAAGACCCCCACGATCCTCAATGCTGGGCCTTGCCGGTCAACCGCTGTTGCTGGGCGGCCAGGACCAGACATGACGATGCAGCAAGCCAAGATTTGCAAGGGATGCTGGCAGCAGATGCATGTGCCGGTGCCGCTGCATGGCGTGCTGTCGGTGCCGTTTCGCGCCGTCGGCATTCGCCCCAGCAAGATGAACCCGAACACCTGCACCATCTGCGAGTCGATGTTCACCACGGTGATGCGGGCGCGCAAAGTCACCATCGATGCGACGGTGATGTTCGCCGACCTGCGCGGTTACACCAGCCTGTCGCAAGCGCTGCCGGCCGATGCCATCTCGCGTTTGCTCGATACGTTTTACGACGACTGCGCCGACGCCATCTGGGAGCAGGACGGTTTGCTCAACAAGACGATCGGCGATGCCGTCATGGCGGTGTTCAACTTTCCGATCAAGTGGCCCGATCATGCGCGCCGCGCGGTGTTGGCGGCGCGCGAGATCCAGCGGCGCTGGACCGAAGGCCGCAATGCATTGGCCCAAGAATTCGGTGTCGGCACCGCCGAGCTTGGCGTCGGCATCGGCATTCATTCCGGCGAACTCAGCTTCGGCGAGTTCGGCCGCTCGCATCGCGACCTGACCGCGATCGGCACCGTCGTCAATACGGCGTCGCGTGCCCAGACGGCAGCCAGTCCCGGCGAGATCCTCGTCACCGAAGCCGTGCATCAGCGTGCCGGTTCGGATTTTCCCGACAGCACGCCGAAGCCGTATCAGCTCAAGGGCTTTGAAACGCCTATCGCGCTTTACGCCGCGTAGCGACGACGGTCCGGCGGTTCAGCCCTCCCCCGGTGACGTGTCCTGGTCCAGGATGCTGCGGACCTTTAATCCCAGGTCCTGAATGGTGAAGGGCTTCGTCAGCAGATGCGTGCCGTAGTCGAGCATGCCGTTGTGCACGATGGCGTTGCGCGTGTAGCCGGTGGTGTAGAGAACCTTGAGGCCGGGCACGATCGCACGAGCCCGATCGGCCAGCTCGCGCCCGGACATATCGGGCATCACCACGTCAGTGAACAGCAGGGAGACGGTCTGTCCGGATTCGAGGATGCGGAGTGCGTCGCGTGGCCCTGCGGCTTCCACGACGCTGTAGCCGAGCTCGATCAGTGCGGCGACCGAGACGGCGCGCACGCGATCCTCGTCTTCGACCACCATGATGATTTCGGTGGGCTGTCCGCGGTCGATGCTACGGACGGTATCGCCGGTCTGCGAGTCTGCGATCGGGCCGAAATAACGCGGCAGATAAATTTTCACCGAAGTGCCGACGCCCGGTTCGGAATAGATCTTCACGTGCCCGCCGGATTGCCGGACGAAGCCGTAAACCTGGCTAAGTCCGAGACCGGTGCCCTTGCCGACGCCCTTGGTGGTGAAGAACGGATCGAACGCCTTCGCGATCACATCCGGCTCCATGCCCACTCCGGCGTCAGTCACCGCGATCAGGATGTACTGGCCGCTGGTGATGGCGAACTCCCGCGCGAACGCATCGTCGACGTGAGCGTTCGATGTCTCGATGGTCAGGTTGCCGCCGCCCGGCATCGCGTCGCGTGCGTTGACGGCGAGATTGAGAATCGCGTTCTCGAGTTGGACCGGGTCCACCCTGGTTTGCCAGAGTCCGGCCGCCAGTACGGTTTGCACGCGGGTGCGTTCGCCGAGCGTGCGCACGAACAGTTCGCTGAGGCTGGATACCAGGCGATTGGCATCGATCGGTTTGGGTGCGAGCGGCTGCTGTCGTGAAAAGGCCAGCAGGCGCTGGGTCAGCTTCGCCGCGCGTTCCGCGGCGTCGAGGGCGCCTTCGACGAAGCGGTCGACGTCGGTCTGGCCTTTCGCCAGCCTTCGCTGCAACAGGTTCAAGCCGCCGATAATCACCGCGAGCATGTTGTTGAAATCGTGTGCGATGCCGCCGGTGAGCTGGCCCACGGCTTCCATCTTCTGCACCTGGCGCAGTTGTTGCTCGGCCTTGGCGCGCTCGTTGACCTCGTCGATGACGCGTTGCTCGAGTGTGGCGTTGAGCGTCTGCAGCGCGGCTTCGGCGCGGCGGCGTTCGCTGACTTCCTGTTCCCGCGCCTTGAACAGCCGCGCGTTGTCGATTGCCGTGGCGGCCTGTCCGGCGATGCCGAGGAGAATGTCTTCATGTTCGGCCCGGAATTGCGCCGGCGTCGAATGGCCGAAGAACAATCCGCCGATCACTTCGCCGGATCGCGAAGCCACCGGCACGGCGAGATAACTGCGGACCGGCAGGTGTCCTTCGGGCATGCCGCGGCGCGGCGTGTTCTTGCCGTAGCGCGGATCGAGCAGGATATCGTCGGACCGGACGATTCCTTCGCCGCGGAACGTTGGCCCGAACACTTCCGTGGCGCGCGGCATCGGAAATTTCGCGAACGCTTCGCGCGGCACGCCGGACAAAGCGTAGAGCATGTAGCTTTCGCCCTGGGCATCGACCACGTTGTAGAAGAACGCCCCGAATTCCGCGCCGACCAGCTCGGTGCAGGCGTCGGTGACGATCTGCACGATCCTGTCGACGTCAAGCTCAGCGGCGACGGCCGCACCCGAGCGGTTGAGGACCTGCAGCTTGCGGGTTTCGCTGCGGATCGCCTGTTCGTTCTGGCGCGCCTCGGTGACGTCGACATTGACGCCGATCATGCCGAGGAATTCGCGGTTCGGGCCGAAGCGGGGTTCGGCGTTGGTACTGACGATTCGAAACTTGCCGTCCGCGCGCCTTAGCCGCGCTTCGACCGAAAACCCGGTCTGTGCCGCCATGGCCGTCTGGAACGGCTGCATCAGTGCGTGGTCATCCGGATGGATGGTCGTGAACCAGTCGAAAGATTTGATCGTGTCCTGATCGACGCCCCAGAATTCGCGCTGGATCTTGTTCAGGTAGACGCAGCGGCCGTTGGCATCTCCCATCCACAACATCACCGGTGCATTCTCCGCCACCAGGCGGAATCGCTCTTCGCTTTCCCGGAGCGCCAGTTCGATGCGCTTCTGCTCGGTGACGTCGTGTCCCTGGACAAAGATGCCGTGGATCGCGCCCGCCGGATCGACGATCGGCTGATAGACGAAATCGAGGTAACGGTGCTGCGTGTCGCTCGTCGGCGAGTGCCGCAGGTTGACCAGCATGCCGCGTCCGACAAAGGGTTCGCCGGTCTGGTAGACGCGATCGAGCAGCGCGACGAAACCTTGCCCGCCGACTTCAGGCAGCACGTCTTGCACCGACTTGCCGAGTACGTCGCGCTGTCCGACCAGATCGATGTAGGCCTGGTTGGCCATCGAGAAGATGTGCTGCGGCCCGTTGACGACGGCGATGAAGCCCGGTGCCTGCTCGAACATGCGGCGAAGACTTTCGCGCTCGCCGGTCAGTTCGCGTTGCAGCCGAATTTTCTGGGTGGTCTCGACGACGATGGCCATGACGCCGGCCGGCTTGCCCGTTTCGTCGAGCAACGGCGAATAATCGAGGTTCATCCAGACCTGTTCGGGCTCGCCATTGCGAAACAGGGTCAATTCCTGGTCGCGATAGGCCAGCGTTCCCCCGGCGAGGCCGACCTTCATGACGTTGTCGTTGAAATCGGCGACTTCCGGCCAGCCTTCGCGTACCTTGGAGCCGAACAGGCGCGGATGTCGCCCGCCGGCGAATTCCGAATAGGCATCGTTGTAGATCATGATGCCGTCATCGCCCCAGAGCGTGACGATGGGGACCGGCGATCGCAGGATGAGCGCGATGGCTGCCTTGACGTTGGCCGGCCACTGGCCGACCGGACCCATCGATGTCGCCGCCCAGTCGAAATTCGCAATGATTTGGGATGCTTCGCCGCCACCTGCAAGAAATGGGTGCTGATGCGCAATGTCAATGTGCCGCAATTTGGTCCCCATTCTGCCCAAGTTCGAAAACGCCCGGTTTGGGAAATGGTTCCATCCGGACTGTCGCCGTGTTCGGCGCGGACGTCGATGCCCGCGAGGAGCTGAAATTCCTCGCGGCGGCAAATCCGAAAACGGCGCAGACATGCCGCTCTGGACGCCGCCCCGTGAACGGCGTAGCCAGAAAATGCCGCGATGAATTCGCGGGTTGATCTGGAGATTACAGGCGTGGCGGAAACCCGGTCGTCGGAAATGATCGCAGAGGTCGAAAGCGGTCTTGCCGCGGCGGGCTATATCGCCAGCCGGCAGATCGCGACCGCAGTCTATCTCGCCAAGCAGATCGAAAAGCCCATTCTCGTCGAAGGCCCGGCCGGCGTCGGCAAGACCGAGCTCGCCAAGGCCATCGCGGCGTGGCGCGGCATGAAGATGCTGCGGCTACAATGTTACGAAGGGCTCGACGAGGCCAAGGCGCTGTACGAGTGGAAATACGCCAAGCAACTGCTCTACACGCAAATCCTAAAGGACAAACTCGGCGAAGTGCTGGGCGGCGCCGAGACGCTGCCGCAGGCGCTCGCGCAATTGCACGATTTCGGCGATGTGTTCTTCTCCAAGGAGTTCGTCGAGCCGCGCCCGTTGCTGCAGGCGCTGGAACAGCCACTCGGTTGCGTGCTGCTGATCGACGAGATCGACAAGTCCGACGCCGAATTCGAATCGCTGCTGCTGGAAATCCTGTCGGACTTTCAGGTCAGCATTCCGGAACTCGGCACGGTGTCGGCGGTGGTGCCGCCGACGGTGATCCTCACGTCGAATGGCGAGCGCGATCTCGGCGACGCGCTGAAGCGGCGCTGCCTGCATCTGCATATCGGTTTCCCGGAGCAAAAACTTGAAGAGCGTATCGTCGAGAGCCGCGTGCCCGGCATCGCGCAGTCGCTGCGCAAGCAGTTGGTCGGCTTCATCAACGAGGTGCGCACGCTCGATCTAAAGAAACTGCCGTCGGTGAGCGAGACCATCGATTGGGCGCGCGTGCTGGTGTTGCTGCAAGCCACCGAGCTCGACGCCGACGTCGTCAAGGACACGCTCAACGTACTGCTGAAGTATGAAGCGGACATCGAGGCGACGCTCCCGGAAGTCAATGCCTTCGTGGCCAAGGCGGCGCGGCAGGGTGTGTTCGGGTAGGGCCCGATGGTTCGGGCGACTCTTCTGGCCGTCGTCCTGAGACGCCGTTGCGCAACAATGGCCTCGAAGGGCGGAGGCCCAAGCCTTGCATCCTTCGAGGCTCGCGACATGCGTCGCTCGCACCTCAGGATGACGGGCTGGTCGAAACGGATTGGGCACTGATGCCATGAGGGAAAACCTGCATCGCTTCTTTCGCGCCGCGCGCGGTGCCGGCGTGCGGGTGTCGCCAGCCGAGAGCATCGATGCGATGCGTGCGGTGGCCGAGGTCGGCTTCTCCGATCGCGCCATCCTGCGCGACACCTTCCTGCTGACGCTTGCCAAGTCGGAAGACGAGAAGCAGGCGCTGGGCGATTGCTTCGATCTGTTCTTCGATCAGCCGGCGTTGCCCGACGCGCCGCCGTCGTCCGATGCGGGCGATGCGGACAGCGACGCTGCGCCGTCAGACACAGCCTCTCCCGGGAGCCAACCGTTTTCAGGCCAGCCCAGTGGTGGCGGAGGCGGCGGTGCGCCGGCCGAACTCGGCGCGCTGGCGCAAATGCTGCTGTCGCAGGATCGCAACGCGCTGGCGACGGCGATCGCCAACGCCTCCAGCGCGGCGTCGCTGCCGGACATCCGCTACTTCACCCAGCGCGGCATTTTCTCGTCGCGCATTCTGGATCAGCTCGGCATCGCGCGGCTGCGCGACGATCTCGATACCTTGGCGGTCAGCAATCCGGCCGAGGCCGAGCGGCTGGCGGCGGCGACCGAGGCGCTGCGCGACACTGTGCGCGATGCGGTGTCGCAGGCGTTGCTTCTGTACGGCCGCGAGGAGTCCGAAAACCTTCGCAACGAGATCTTGCGCAATGCGCCGCTGGCGCGGCTCGAGCCGCGTCAGATGGAGCAGATGCGCGCATTGATCCGCCGGATCGCGCGGCGGCTGCGCGAGCGCTACAGCAAGCCGCGCAAGCGGCAGCGCCGCGGCCATCTCGATGTCCGCCGCACGCTCCGGCGCAACGCGGCGTGGGGCAGCGTGCCGTTTCTCACCGCCTGGAAACGCCGCCATCGCGACCGCCCGAAGATCGTCGCATTGTGCGACGTCTCGGGCTCGGTGGCGCGGGTGTCGGACTTTTTCCTGCTGCTGATCCACAGCCTGCATGAGGTGGTGTCGGATGTGCGCTCGTTCGCCTTCTCCGGTCATCTGATCGAGGTCAGCGACATTCTGGAGTCGATGCCGCCGGAAGAAGCCATGCGCGAGATCATGGCCAAGGTCGGCTTCGGCTCGTCCGATTACGGCAACTGCCTGGCGGATTTCGAAAAACAGTGGCTCAACGCGGTGACGCCGCAAACCACGGTGATTGTGCTCGGCGATGCGCGCAGCAACAATCTCGATCCGCGCGCCGATATCCTGCGCCGCATCGGCGAGCGCTCGAAGCGGCTGGTGTGGCTCAATCCGGAAGGCCGCATGGCGTGGGGCTGGGGCGATTCCGAGATGCCGCGCTACGCGACGTTCTGTAATGTCGTGCGCCAGTGCGCCACGGCGCAGCAATTGGAGCGTGCAATCTCCGATATCGTCGCGACGTATCAATAGGACGATATCGTCGTCCGCAGAACAAGGCTGGAAGGAAAGGCCATGGCTGAACCGCAAATTCGCTTCAACGACGGTGCCGCATACGAGCAGTTCATGGGCGTCTGGAGCCGGCTGGCCGGCGAGGTGTTCATCAAGTGGCTGGCCCCGGCATCGGACCTGCGCTGGATCGATGTCGGATGCGGCAACGGGGCCTTCACCGATCTTTTGATCGAACGCTGCGCGCCGCGCGTCGTGCAGGGCATCGATCCGTCGGAAGCGCAGCTTGCGTTTGCGCGCACGCGGGTCCCGGCAGCGAAGGCGGAATTTCGCGTCGGCGATGCGATGGCGTTGCCGTTCGCCGATCACGGCTTCGATGTGGCGGTGATGGCGCTGGTGATTTTCTTCGTGCCCGATCCGGTCAAGGGTGTCGCCGAAATGGCGCGCGTCGTCGCGCCGGGCGGCGCGGTGGCGGCCTACGCGTGGGACATGGAGGGCGGCGGTTTCCCCGCCGAGCCGGTGCTGGCCGAACTGCGCGCCCTGGGTTTCCCACCGCCGCGCCCGCCGAGTGTCGATGCGTCGCGGCTGGAGGCGATGCAAAAGCTGTGGACCGGCGCCGGGCTCCGCGAGGTGGAGACGCGGCAGATCGAGGTGCAGCGGAGCTTTGCCGATTTCGAGGATTTCTGGTCGGTCATTCTCAAGGGGCCGAGCATCGGCGCCGCCGTGAGTGCGATGAGCCCGTCAGATCTGGCGACGCTGAAAGCCGGGGTGCGCGCCCGCCTGTCCGCCGATGCCGCCGGGCGCATCACCTCCAGCGCGCGCGCCAACGCCATCAAGGGCCGCGTGCCGGGCTGATGAAATCAAGACTTGATCGATATATGCGCAGCGTCATCCTGAGGTGCGAACGACGAAGGTCGCGAGCCTCGAAGGATGACCGCGGTTTACAAAGGGATACGAGGGAGAAATGATCGAGGCAGTGATTTTCGATTTCGGCGGCGTCATCACCACCTCGCCGTTCGAGGCGTTCGCGCGCTACGAGGCCGAGCGCGGGCTGCCGGCCGATATCATCCGCCGCACCAACGCGCAGAACCATCTGGAGAATGCGTGGGCGAAGTTCGAACGCGCCGAAATCGATCTCGATGCGTTCGACGGTCAGTTCGCGGCGGAATCGCTGGCGCTTGGGGCCGCGGTGCGCGGCCGCGACGTGCTGCCGCTGTTGTCTGGCGATCTGCGGCCGGAGATGGTCGCCGCCTTGCAGCGCATCAAGGCCCGGTTCAAGACCGGCTGCATCACCAACAATCTGCCCAATAATGCCATCGGCAGCGCCAGCGGCCGCACCCTGTATGTCGCCGAGGTGATGACGCTGTTCGATCACGTCATCGAATCGGCCAAGATCGGCTTGCGCAAACCCGATCCGCGCATCTATCGCATGATGGTGGAGAGGCTCGGTGTCGATCCGCAGCAATGCGTCTATCTCGACGATCTCGGCGTCAATCTCAAACCGGCGCGCGATATGGGCATGACCACCATCAAGGTGGTGAGCGGCGAGCAGGCCATCGCCGATCTCGAACGCGCCACCGGGCTGAGCTTGCGTTACGGCTAGCGGGATGAATCGACCCCTCATGGAAACGATGCCTTCATGATGAGGAGCGCGCTCTTCCGCGCGTCTCGAACCATGCGCTGGTCATGTCTCATCCTTCGCGACGTGGCCGAGCGGCCGCTCCTCAGGATGAGGTTATCGGATAGGCTTCTTGTGTCTTGCTCAGAAAGCCGTGCCAAACCCGTTGCGATTCAACGCAGCTTGCCGACGGCATTTCGCAGCGAGCCCGCCGCCTTAGCGTAGTCCGCCCACGGCTTGCTGCGCTTCAGCAGGCCGGGCGCGGTGCGAACGGTGAATTGCGTCGGATCGAGTCCGGCTTTGACGCGCGGCCAATTGAGCGGCATCGACACCGTCGCACCCTTGTGGACGCGCGGCGAGAGCGGCGCCACGGCGGTGGATTTGGTATCGTTGCGCAGATAGTCGAGGAAGATTTTTCCGGTGCGCCGCTGCTTCGACATGTTGAGGAGATAGCGCTCGGGATTGTCGGCGGCCATCTGCTGACAGATGATCTGCGCGAAGGTCTTGGCTTCCTTCCACGTCACCGCCTCTTTCGCCGTCGCGTCGAGCGGCGTCACCACATGCAGGCCCTTGCCGCCGGTGGTCTTGCAGAATGGCGTGAGGCCCAGCCGTTCGAGCCGCTGCCTGATTTCTTTGGCGGCGGCGATCACGTCATCGAAAGCGACGTCGGGCGCCGGATCGAGATCGAACACCAGCCGCCCCGGCACATCGTACGCACCCGGCGCGCAATTCCACGGATGCAGTTCGAGGCCACCGATCTGCGCCACGGCGACGAGGCCCTCGACGCTGTCGATCTGCAGATAGGGTTTGCGGTCGCCGGAGACTTTCACCTGCGCGACGAAATCGGACAGGCCGGGCATGACGTGGCGCTGGAAGAAGGTTTCGCCGCCGATGCCGTCGGGCGCGCGCAGGATCGAGCAGGGCCGCCCGCGAATATGGGCCAGCATCCAGTCGCCGACGCTGGCCATGTAGTTCGCGAGGTCGAGCTTGGTGACCGGCTCGCCGTCGCCGCCATCCGGCCACAGCGCCTTGTCCGGTTTGGAGATGGCAATTCCCATCACCAAGGCGTTTTTGTTCTGCGCGGCCGCGCGCGATTGGGCCGCCGTTGTCCGCCGCGAAGCTGTCCTGGCGGCGGCACGCGATGCGCGCGCGAGTTTCGGCGCGGCTTTTCGCGTCGGCGCTTCGGCTTCGACCTCGTCTGCCGGCTTGTCGGCGCGCAGGCCCTTGAACGCCGCCTGCCGCACCTTGCCGTCGGCGGTCCAGCCGGCGAATTCGATTTCGGCGACCAGTGTCGGCTTGAGCCAGTGCACGTCCTTGCCGTGCGGCGGATCGCCCTCGGTAAACGGGCTCTTGTCTGCCGCGGCGGCCTTCAGCGCAGGTGTGAGCTGCTTCAACGTCGCGGCGCCGTAGCCGGTGCCGACGATGCCGGTATAGACCAGCTGCTTGCCGCGATGGACGCCGACGAGCAGCGAGCGAAAGCGGCCGCCATTGCTTTTCCAGCCGCCGATGACGACCTCGTGGCCGGCTCGGCATTTCGACTTGACCCAGCTCTCGCCACGGCCGGAGCGATACGGCGCGTTGGCGCGTTTCGAGATCACGCCTTCCAGTCCCAGCTTGCAGGCCGATGCCAGCATGGCGTCGCCGCCACCGGCAAAATGCTCGACGTAGCGGATCAAGCTGGTTTTGCCGGCATGCGCGGTCTTCAGCAGCGCCGCCAGCCGCGCCTTGCGTTCGGTCAGCGGCAGCCGCCGCACATCCTCGCCGTCCGCGAACAGCAGATCGAAGGCGAAGAAGGTCAGCTTTGCGGTGTCCTGTTCGGCCAGCGCCGCCTGCAGCGCGGCGAAATCCGGATTGCCGTGCCGATCCAGCGCGACGATCTCGCCGTCGATGATGGCGTCCGGCAATTTGGCGGCGCTGTGGGCGATGGCGGCGAACTTGTCGGTCCAGTCGAGGCCCTTGCGGGTGCGCAACGTGGCGTTGCCATCGGCAACGCGCAACTGCATGCGATAGCCGTCGAACTTGATCTCGTGCAGCCAGCCTGCGCTGGCCGGCGGCTTGTCCACCAGCTTGCACAATTGCGGCGGGATCATCTTCGGCATGTCGCTCGACTGCCGCGCGGATTTTTTGCGGCGTGCGGCCTTCGGTTTCGCGCCGGCCGCGCGCGCCTCGGCGGCCAGACCCTTGCGCGAATCCCACACCGCATCCGGCCGCGCCATCGCCTTGGCGGCGGACTTGCGGGATGCCTTCGCCAGCATGAAGGGTTTCGGGCTACGGCCCTTGCCTTGCGCGATCTGCGGGATCGACCGCCCGGAGGCGACCGATGTGTCCGCGTCGAGAATGTCGTTGGCCTTTCCCTCGCGCGCATATTCGTCGCGGTGCTTGATCAGCAGCCAGTTGGTGCGCTTGCCGCCGTTGCGATCATGGCGCATTCGCACCAGCGCGAAGCCGCCGTGCAGCTTTTCGCCGTCGAGAACGAATTTGAGGTCGCCATTCTTCAATTCCTTCTCGGGATTTTCCGCCAGCCAGTAGCCGCGATCCCAGATCTGCACCGTGCCGCCGCCATATTGGCCCTTCGGGATGGTGCCTTCGAAATCGCCGTAGTCGAGCGGATGATCCTCGACCTCGACGGCGAGCCGCTTGTCCTTGGGATCGAGCGATGGGCCGCGCGTCACCGCCCACGACTTGAACACGCCGCCGAGTTCGAGGCGCAGGTCGTAGTGCAGCCGGGTCGCGTCGTGCTTCTGGATCACGAAGCGGCGGTGCGGCGCAGCGGCCACGGCATCCTTGCCGCTCGGTTCGCGGGTCTGGGAGAAATCGCGTTTGCGGCGATAGGTGGCGAGCTTGCGGGACGGCACGGCGGGCACTCTCACGGACGCGCGGCGCCAAACTGCCGCAACCATCGATTATAGGGCAACCGCCCCTTGGAACCAGAACCGTCGATGCGGGTTGTGGTTCCACCGGTATCAAGTGGAGAGTTGCCGATGTTGCCGCGCGCCTATTGGAAGGGATCGCTCAAGCTGTCCCTCGTCACCTGTCCCGTGGCGCTGTATCCCGCCACGACCAGCGTCGAAAAAACCCGCTTCCATCTCATCAACACCGAGACCGGCAACCGCCTGAAGCAGCAGATGGTGGATGTCGAGACCGGCGACGTGGTCGAGAAGGAGCAGAAGGGCCGCGGCTACGAAGTGGCCAAGGGCAGCTACGTGCCGATCGAAAAGGAAGACCTCGAGGCGATCCAGATCGAGAGCAACCACGCGCTGGATATCGACAGCTTCGTGCCGCGCGACGAGATCGACAAGCGCTATCTCGATCGCCCGTATTACATCGTGCCGGACGGCAAGAGCGGCGCCGATGCCTTCGCCGTCATTCGCGATGCGATGAAGGACAAGGATCGCGTCGCGCTGGCGCGGATCGTGCTCGCCAACCGCGAGCATGTCATCGCCATCGAGCCGAGCGGCAAGGGCTTGATCGCCACGACGTTGCGCTACCCTTACGAGGTCCGCGACGAGAGCGAATTCTTCGACGACATCAAGACGCCGAAGATCTCCAAGGACATGGTCGAACTCGCCGCGCATATCCTCGAAACCAAGGCGGCGCATTTCCATCCCGACAAGTTCAAAGACAAGTACGAGAACGCGCTCAAGGCGCTGGTCAAGCGCAAGGCCTCGGGCAAGACCATCGAGCAGCCCAAGCCGGTCGAGCGCAGCGACAACGTCGTCGATCTGATGGATGCGTTGCGCCGCAGCCTGAAGGGCGGCAAGGCAGCGTCCGCCCGTTCGCCGGCGCCATCGCGGCGGCCCCGGCGCGCGGCGAAGAAATCGGCGCGCTCCACGGCGCGCATGCGCAAGGCGAGCTGACGCGCGGGAGGTCTAGCGCGGACGCGCCGGCTTGATGCTGGCGTCGATCAGCATTTCGGCCACCGCAGTGGCCGATTGCGCCGGGCCGGCGGCGGAGAGCTGGCCGCTGACATAGATGCCTTCGATCAACAGCATCAGTCCGTCGCCAAGGACGCGCGGATCGCGCGCGCCCATCTCGGCGGCGAGTTCGCGCAGGCGCTGGCGCAGCGCCTTCTTGTGGGTCTCGGCGACCAGCCGCGCCGGATGGGTGTGACCGGGATATTCCACCGCGGCGTTGCTCAGGCCGCAGCCGCGATAGCCGTCGCGCGCCGCGCGCTTCGCCAGTTCGCGGATATAGGCGAGCACCTGCGCGCGCGCATCGGAGTAGCTCTTGCCCTCGGGCTTTTCGAAGCGGGGCCAGAACTCGCGGTCGTAGTCGCTCAAATAAGCGGCGGCGAGATCGTCCTTGGAGGGGAAGGCGCGATAGAGGCTCGGCTTGGTGACGCCGGCGCGCTGCACGATCTCGTCGACGCCGACCGCGCGGATGCCTTCCTGATAGAACAGCTCCCGGGCCGAGGCGCGGATGCGCTCGGCCGCGCGCGGGACGGGGGCGGCGGCCGAATGGGGCGTGACGGAACGGGGGGCAGCCTTGCTCATTTGCGGTCCGGCGGCTCTTGACAATGTTACTGACCGGTACGTATGTTCCGGTCCTTGTCAGACGTACCGGTAAGTAACATGCAACAGGTCCGCGTTTCAAGGCGTCCGTTCGGCCGCAATTACGCTTTTGTCGTCGTCGCGGTGATTTTCGCCACGCTGCTGACCGCGGCCGGGCTGCGCGCCACGCCCGGCGTCTTGATCCTGCCGCTGCAGAAGTCGTTCGGCTGGAGCGTCGATGTCATCTCGGTGTCCGCCGCCGTCGGCATTCTGCTCTACGGTCTGGCCGGACCGTTCGCCGCCGCGGTGATGAACCGGTTCGGCATCCGCCGCACCGTCATCGGCGCGCTGTTGCTGATGTCGGGCGCGACCGCCGCCAGCTATTTCATGACGCAGCCGTGGCATCTGTTCGTGACCTGGGGCCTGCTCACCGGGCTCGGCTCCGGCGCCACCGCCAACGTGCTCGGCGCCGTCATCGTCAACCGCTGGTTCACAACCAATCGCGGTTTCGTCATGGGCCTGCTGACCGCGAGCACCGCGACCGGCACGCTGGTGTTCATGCCGGGGCTTGCCGCGCTGGTGCAATGGGGCGGCTGGCAGCCGGTCGTGCTGACGATCGCGGTGTGCTGCGCGGCGCTGGTGCCGCTGGTGTATTTCCTGGTGCCGGAGCGGCCGTCGTCGATCGGACTGCGCTCCTACGGCAGCAATGTCGACGACGTGGCTGCGCCGCAGACCGGGCAGAACCCGTTCGCCGCCGCCATCGGCCATCTCGTCAGCGCCGCGAAGACGCGGACGTTCTGGTATCTGTTCGCCACCTTCTTCATCTGCGGCTTCACCACCAACGGGCTGGTCGGCACGCATCTGATCTCGTTCTGCGGCGATTTCGGCATTGCCGAAGTGCAGGCGGCGAGTCTGTTGGCAATGATGGGCATCTTCGATCTGTTCGGCACCACGCTGTCCGGCTGGCTGACCGACCGCTTCGACCCGCGCAAGCTGCTGTTCGTCTATTACGGCCTGCGCGGCCTGTCGCTGATCTACCTGCCATATTCGAACTTCTCGCTGTGGAGCCTGACCATCTTCGCGGTGTTCTACGGTCTCGACTGGATCGCCACGGTGCCGCCGACCGTTCGCCTCGCCAACGAGGCGTTCGGCGACAAGAACGCGCCGGTGATCTTCGGCTGGATCGTTGCCGGCCATCAACTCGGTGCGGCTTGCGCGGCGTTCTTCGCCGGCGTGATGCGCTCGACGCAAGGCGATTACCTGCAGGCGTTCATCATCGCCGGCATCACCGGCCTGATCGCGGCGGTGCTGTCGCTGATGATCGGCCGCAGCGGCGGCACGCCGCGGCTGGCAACGGCCTGACGCCAGGCTTTGGCGCTCAGGTCTTGATGCCGCGCATCGCCGCCTCGACGACCTCGACCGTATAGGGCTTCTGGATGATCGGAGCGTCGGCCAGCGCCTCGGGAATCGGCGCGCGCTCGCCGTAGCCGGTGGCAAAGATGAACGGCACTTTGAGCTTTTGCAGCGCTTCGCCCACCGCGATGCTGTTCTCTGCTCCGAGATTGAGATCGAGCATGGCGAAACTCGGCGGGCTGCGTTCGATGGCGCGCAAGGCTTCCGATACGGAGGCCGCCGTCTCCACGTGGCGAGCCCCGAGTTGCAGAAGGATGACTTCGGCGTTCATGGCGATGATGAGGTTGTCCTCGACGATCAGCGCCGTCCCCGATAGCGGTGGCCCGGCCTGATTCTGGTCTTCGACGCGCGATGGTGCGTCGGCAAGACCCGGTATCAGTTCGACGAACTGCGCGGGAATGATAAATCGCGCCTGGACGCCGAGCAGGTCGAAGCGCAACTTGGTCTCGCCCTTGAGATCGAACGGGATCGAGCGCTCGATCAGAGTGGTGCCGAAGCCGCGCCGTGACGGCGGCTGCACCGGCGGGCCGCCGCGCTCCTTCCAGTCGATCACGAGGCTCGACGTAGGGTCCAGCTTCCAGATCACCTCGACCTGTCCGGTGGAATCGGCGAGCGCGCCATACTTGGCCGAGTTGGTCATCATCTCGTGCACGACGAGTGCCACGGTCGCGAACGCCTTCGGGTCGAGCGCGACATCCGGGCCGGTCATGCTGATGCGCTCGGCGCGGGCGCCGAGATAGGCGCCGGCTTCGGACTCGACGAGCGAGCGCAGCGCCACGGGCGCCCAGTTGAGATTGGTGATCTGGTCATGGGCGCGCGCCAGCGCCTGGATTCGGCCGCCCAGCACCGCGGCGAAATCCTCGAGACTGCCGGCGGTTTCCTTGCTCTGCGTCACCAGCGCGCGAACGAGGCTGAGGATATTGCGGACGCGGTGGTTGAGTTCGGCAATCATCAGCTCCTGGCGTTCCTCCGCGGCGCGGCGTTCGCGCGCAGCGAGATCGGCCAGTTGCAGGATCACCTCCAGCAGCGTGACGCGCAGGCTGCCGGCGACGCTGAGTTCGGCCTTTGACCACGGCTTCGATTGGCCGCGCACCGTTTCCTGCCAGGTTTCGAAACTCTTGCGCGGCGTCAGGCGGGGCCCGAGCGGGCCTTCCTCGTAGATCTTGTCGGGCGCGCCGGCCCAGTTGACCGAGCGCAGGATTTCCCGGCGGAAGAACAGCAGGCAGTCGCGTGGCGTGCGCGAAATCGGAATCGCGAGAAAGCCGGCGGCACGGTCACGGAAGGCTTCGGCCGCAGCGTAGAGGCGTGCGATATCGGCGGTCGCCACGATGCGGCCGGGTGACGTGCGATTGATGAAGGCGATCAATTCGTGCACTTCGCGCTCGGTAGGCGTTTCGCCGTCGAGCGTCAGCTTGTCGTCGGACCAGACAGCGATACCATCGCAGTCGATCATCTTGCGGTACTCGGGAATGAAATCGGCAATGGCGCGCACGCTGTGCGCGTGAGCCGCCGCCGTCTCCATCAATTGTTCCTGGATCTTGTGCGCGTGGGCTTCGTAGGTCACGTCGGCTTCGCGCTCGCGCCCTTCGAGGATCCACGAGAACATCTGGCCGAAAAGTTCGGCGGCGGTCCGCCGTTCGAATGGAATGTGGTGCGCGGACGCGTAGTGGTGGCAGGCAAACAAGCCCCACAACTGGCCTTCACGCAGGATCGAGATCGACATCGACGCCCGCACGCCCATGTTGTGAAGATACTCGATGTGGATTGGCGAGACGGACCGCAGCACGCTCATCGAGAGGTCGAGTAACTCGGCGCTGTGCGCGGCATCGGCGACGAGGCGCACCGGTTGCGCATCGACGTCGGAGATGATCCGCAACCAGTTCCTCTGGTAGAGCGCGCGAGCCTGCTTGGGAATGTCCGACGCGGGATAGTGCAGGCCGAGAAAGGTCTCGAGGCCGGCGGCGGCCACCTCCGCGATCACTTCGCCCGAGCCGTCCGGATGAAAGCGGTAAACCATCACCCGGTCGAAGCCGGTCAGGATCTTGATTTGCCGCGCGGCTTCCTGCGAAAGCTCGGTTATGGACCTGGCCTTGCGGACGCGGCCGAGCATGAGCCGCACCAGTTCACCGGAATTGACGTCCGGCTCTTTGACGCTCGGCTCTGCCTCGACAACGAGATAGGCGCCGGAAAAATGGATCGCGAGGTCGTAAGGGACGCCGTCATCCTGCAACACCACGCCGAACATGCGTTCGACGGCATCCGCGCCGGACAAGTAATCGACGCGCTCGCGAATTTTGCGAACGGCATCGGCACGAAACACCTGGTCGAGCCGGCGTCGCAACAGGTCGCCATGGTCGATGCCGAAATGGACCCCGGCGTTTTCGGATGCCGTGGCAATGGTGAAATCCGAGACGAGCGCCAGCAGCACGCCGAATGGCTGCACGGAGCCGGGAATGTGAATGGGTTCGCGGTCGCAGTTTGTCAGGTCGATCGGCAGGTTCATGAACGGTGTGCCCCTTCGGCGAACAGCGCGAACACATGCAACGCGTCGCCGATGGCGTTGTCGGTTTCCGACGGCGTCAAGGCGGCAGCATCAAGCACCGCGAGCAGACGCGGCCAGAGCGGCAGGCCTGTGCCATGACGAAGGTAGCAGGTGGCGGCCGCCATCGCCGGATCGGTCGAGGCGACGACGCGTTTCAGCAGGTGCCGCGCGCCAAGACGGGATCCTTCCAGGACGTAGAGCGCGCCCAGAGCGCCCGCGGGGGTCGGCCGCCGCAACGGCGGTAGGGGACGTGCCACGCCGCCCAGTGCGGCGAGATCGGCGACGATAGCGCCGCTTCGGACACGCTGGCGCCAATCGGACAGGATGGCGGCGATACCCGCGTCCGCCAGTGCCGCTTCGACCGGCAGCAGCGCGGCAGCGGAGGCTTTGAGAAAACGCCGGTAACCGCGTCGCGTTTGCAGGTCGAAACTGCTGAAAGTGGTGTCGAGCGATGTGTGGGCGGCGGCGGTGGCGGTGCGGAGCCGATCGCGCAATCCGCCGGAACGTACGGATGGCGCGAGGATCGCCTCTGTCGAGGCAGCCGGGGCATGCATGCAGGGTCCTGTGAGTGCGGCAGAAAAAAAGACAACGCCCGCCGGTTCCACTGGTTCCTGTTCGCGCTATGCCGAACCGCCGTGGCGCATTGCGTCCCTGTTGCAACAAATGAGGTCGTCCGGCGCATGCCGGCAACTGGCGCATTCCCGACGATGCTTTTATGATTGGTTCCGATGTCGAAACGTCCGCCACAAACGTCACCCGCCGCTCGGTCCAATCCTCGCAATCCCGCGCTCGAACGCGCGATCATGGCGCTGCAGATGCAGCGTCCCGATGAAGCCGAGCGGATTGCCACCGGCGTGCTCAAGGCAGATCGGAGTAACGCCCTTGCCGCGCAGATCCTTGGGCGGTCGCTGGTGATGCAAGGTCGCGCTGCCGAAGCGGTAGCGCCGCTGGAGCGGGCCGCCAGGCGCAGCGAGGATCCGGCGATCGAAACCGACCTCGCCGGAGCACTGGCCGCCGCCGGACGGCACGATGCGGCGCTCGATCAATTGCGCCGGACCACGGCGCGGCGGCCGCCGTTCCTGCCGGCTTTCCTGGAATGCAGCACCCAGCTCGCGCAGCGCGGCCAGCTTGACGAAGCCGTCGCGTTGCTCGAAAGCGGACTGGCGTTGGTACCCGGCGCCGTCGATCTGCGGATGGCGCTGGCGTTCGCGCATATCAAGCGCAACGACCGCGTCGCCGCGCGCGCCGAATTGCAGCAGGCGGTGAAGGCGGCGCCGCAGCGGCACGACATTCTGGCCGCACTGGCTCGGGTGATGGCACAGGATGGCGAATATGCCGAGGCGGCCGATCTGTTTCGCCGCGCGCTCGCGTTGCGGCCCGACGATGTGGTGACACGCAGCAGCCTCGGCGCCTGCCTGCTTGAGATGGGAGAGCGCGAGGCCGGCGAGGCCAGCCTGCGGGCGGCGGCGCGCGGCGGGCCGCAGATGGCGGGGCAGGCGTTGACGGCGCTGGCCTCGGCCTCGCATGGCCGTTTCTTCCTGCGCCCGAGCGCGGCCGCGAAGTTTCTGCGCACCGACAAGGCTTGAATCGGTTTCGAGTCCTGATCTCCTCATGGTGAGGAGTCTTACGCGGCGTGAAGGCCGCCCTCAGAATGAGGTCGGCGTTACTGGTTATCGCTTTGCGCCTTCACGCCCTGAAGCGGCGGCGGTAGATGCCTGTTTCGTTGTACATCTCGGTGGTGAGATCGTGCAGCCGCTGCGAATCTTCTGGCGTGAAGGTCGCGGTGCGCATCTCCCATTTGTCGCGCTTGATCGGCATGCACTGCGCGATCGGCGTGCCCTTTGGCAGCACGCCGTTGAAATTGTCGTCGTGCCAGTGCGCCGGAAAATGAATCCAGTTGTCGTAGTAACGGTCCGAATCGACGATGCCGGTCAGCGTGGTGAACGGCAGGTCGAAGCGGTTGGCCGGATGCGTGAACAGCAGTGCGTAACCTTCCGGCGCTTCGATGGTCCACAGATTGTGAAACTTCACCATGAAGCGGTCGTCGGCGAACAACGGCGAGCCGGTGACCTGGCTGGCGTCGTGGAAGCCGAGCGGCGAGCGCACGAAATTCAGCTCGCCTCCGGGCGGCAGATCGTTGTCCCAGCTGAACTCGCCGTTTTCCACCCTGAGGTCGCAGATCAGCGGGATCAGGAAACCCGAGGTCATGGCATCGACGAATGGCGGGCAGCGCTTGACGGTATCGGTGGTGCGGGCGTTGACGGTATTGAAGGCCTGCTGCGGCATGGCCTTGAGCCAGTCAGGCACGCCGAGCGCGGCCGGGATCGGTTTCGGCAGCAGTCCCTCCAGCTCTTGCGGGCAGCGGAACGTCAGCGTCATGGAGGGATCGTTTGAGGACATCGCGTCTGGCTCCGTAGCTCGTCTTTATGCCTAGTTAGCACCGGTCCTGCCGGTTGGCACTCCCATGCCTCGCTTCACGGCTTTGCCGGCCCGGCTCGCGCCAACCGGGGGGGCCGGGCCGGGCGGTCGCATCGGTTACATCTATCGCGAGGCGCGAAAACGTCCTAACTTAACCGCAGCGATTGATGAGGTGGCCATCATGCAAGCCCGCGTCAGAAAATTCGCCCATGTTCTAGAACGAACGGGACTTGCAATGGCGGGTGCCGCGAGCGGACTGTTCGTCGCTGCCCATGTCGGTTCGATCGTCACGGCGTTCACTTCGCAAGGTTTCATCATTCTCATGATGCTGGCCGGTGCAATCGGCTTTTACCTCGGGATCGATACCCCGCAGCAGGAACTGCCGGGGGAAGGTCACCTCTTCAAAAAGATCGATACCGCGGAATTTCTCAGCGCGGTCGGGACCTTCTTTGCTGCGTTGACGGCATTTGCCGCGGTCAGCGTCATCGTCTTTCGCGAAGACCTGCACATCTTCTGGACCTATGCGATGATGGTAGGATGGGTCGTCGGCGTCGCGATGCAGATCATCGCCGGAGCCATCGCGCGGATTCGCGCGTGACGCGCATTGCTTTCGTGGGCATTGTGCCCGATCGGAATCGAACGCCGAACGAGGCGGTCAAGACAAACGGAAATATGGATGCCAAAAGCGAGCAGCCCTCCGAAGGGCGGCGATAGCATCGAGTCCGCCGCGCACCTGATCGATGCGCGCATCAAGGAACTGGGCGACTGGCGCGGCGAGATGCTCGACCGCATCCGGCGCGTCATCAAGCGAGCCGATCCCGAGGTCGTCGAGGAAGTGAAGTGGCGCGGCGTCCCGGTGTGGTCGCACGCCGGCATCATCTGCACCGGCGAGACTTACAAGAGCGTCGTCAAGATGACGTTTGCCAAGGATGCCGCGCTGGATGATCCGTCGGGGCTCTTCAACGCCAGTCTCGAAGGCAACACCCGGCGCGCCATCGATGTGCACGAAGGCGACAAGCTCGACGAGACCGCGCTGGCGGTGTTGATCCGCGCAGCCGTGGCGCTGAACACGTCGGCAAAACCCGCGCGCGCCCGCAAGGCCGGCAAGCGCGGCTGACCACCGTTCGAAGGAGGGCCGCGCGAGGCGGCGCGCGCGGAGCGGGAGGTTGCGCGCGCGATGTTCACGTCGCGTTAACCATACGGCTTAACCAATAATTAATTATACGTTGGCGGACGGCGGAGGCCCGGCCTAGGATGCGCATTGATGTCGCGAACCAGCAGGCGTGTCATGACCTACAAAATGTATGCCGTCTCAAAGTATGCAGCTTTGGGCGTGGCGCTGGCCCTGGCCTCCAGCCAGGCCTTCGGCGGTCCGGCCGTGACGAGTAGCGGCGCGGCGGCCACGCCGCATTCCGCTCCGCATCGCCCGGTCCATCGCGGGCCCAACCGGACGCTGTTGCCGGTTGCCGGCGGCTATTATGGCGGCGACGTGTACAGCAGCCGGCCCTATGCCCCCGAACTGAGGCAGCCGATCACAGGCGATTTCACCTACACCTACAAGATGGATGTGCCGTGGGATTGGGCGCATCGCTATCCGCCGGGATTCCTTGGCGCGCCGATGCAATCCTCGTCCCAGCCGGCGCGCGCTTATGTGCCCGGTTGTCCGGCGCAGAGCGTGACGGTGCCGGGCTCGGACGGCAAGGATCAGACTGTTTCCATCGTGCGCTGCTGAGCGGACCGCACGCCCCGGCGTGACGGCTCGCCGCATCGGTGCCGTCGCGCGTTGTTTCGAACGATACTCTTTATGACGCAGCCGGATCTCGCGATCCGGCTTTCGCTTTTTGCGCGACCGGTTTCACTGCGATGGCGTCTGATGGCTGATCGCCCAGACATAGGCGGCGACCGCGTCGACATCCGCCGGCTTCAGGTCGCCATCCATGCCGGGCGCCACCGCCATGTTGTGCAGGATGGTGCGCTTCAGTTCTCTGACGCTGCCATCGCTCCAGACGAACATGCCGGCGGTGAGGTCGTTGCCGTTCGGCGTGCCCTTGCCGTCGATGCCGTGGCAGACGCTGCATTGGCCGTTGGCGGCTTCGCCATGGAACACGCGGTCGCCATGCAGGATGTGGTCGCGGCTGAATCCGGCCGGCACCGGCAGCGTCTCCGCCGGTGGCCGGATCTGGTTGCGGTGGATGCTGAGCGGCGGCGTCACCAGCTTGAGTTCTTCGCGGTCCGCCTGCGCCTGCGAGACGCCCGTCGTCACGGCGCACATCGCGCCAGCCGCCACCGCGAAAAACAAGCAACGCGCCAGCATCGATTCCCTCCCGGAATGTTGCGGCCACTGAAAACGCGACGCGCGGTGTGTGGATCGGTCAGCGAGTATGCAACGGCTCGGCCGGAAAGCGCGGCGCCGGCGCCGGCAGCACCGCCTCGTCGAGGCCGGCCGGCGCGCCGTCCCCTCCCTCCAGCATCTGCCGGAGCTTGTCGATTTCCGCGGTGATGGTTTTGTGGAATTCCGCGCCGACGTGATCGAGAAACGCCTGATCCTTCGGCTTCGGTTTCGCCACCCGGATCTCGATATGCGTTGCACCGGGCGCGGCCTCGATGAACGCGTAGGACATGATCACCTTGGGCGCGCCGGGCATCGGCAGCAGCGTCGAAAGCGTCAGGTAGTCGAACGGCCGCCAGTCCAGCACCTCCTCGATGATGGCATCGGGACCGTGCATGCAGTGGTTGACGGTGCCGACGCCGCGCCGGCCGTTTTGCGGCGTCTCGCGCACCTCGTCTGCCGCCCGCCATTTCGGTCGCAGCCCGGGCTGGGTGAAATACTCCCACACCGCCGGACGCGCGGCCGCGATGTCGAATTCGATGACGGCGGCTGCGGCGTCGCGCGTCACCAGGTTGATCTGCCGCTCGTTGTCGCGTTGCCATGCGGCTTCGAGATCGCGCACCCAGCACGGCACCTCGCCGATGATGTCGATCGTTTCGCTGTGCGCGAGCAGGCCCTGCGCCGCCGGATCGATGCCCATGGCCCGGATGCAGGCGCTAGAATACAGCGCGTAGGCGCGCCCCCCGAGCCGCTCGCTGACGCCGTTCTTCAAAAGGCGGTGCACCAGGATGACATCGCGGCCGGCGAGTTCGTCACGGCCCGACATTCTCTGCTTGATGAACTCGCCATGGTGGCAGACGAATTTGAGGTCGAGCTCCTTCATCCGGCTGCAGGCGATGCAGGTGCAGGAGGTGGCCTGGCTGATGTTGCGCAGCCGCCTGCGAAAGGCGAAATACGCGGCCTCCACCGCATCCTGCAGCCCCGAGCCATCGATCTTGTCGGCGACCGCGTAGAAAAACGCCGCGTCGCCTTCGAACTTGGCGAGCCGGAATGGCGGCCGCAGCCGCCGCACCACGGTGTCCATCACGTCGGCGATGATGTCGTGGGCATGATCGAGTTCGACCCCGGCGAGAAAGCCGGTGTAGCCGGAGATATCGGCGATCACGAAACAGGCGGATTCGGGTTTTGCAAGCATCGAGCCGTTCCTTCCTCGTTACGCGGGGAGAAAGCGCCGTCTGCAGTGCCCGGGAGCCTAGCACTTTGCACCGGCCCGCGGGAGTGAAATGGTTCACTGTCGATGCCGCGGATGGGCCGGGCGCTCGTCTTGCGCCAAAAGCGAACGATCCTGCTACGTTAGCGTCGCGCCGCGGGTGCGGCGGTCGCGGGATCGATGACCATCCTGGCCAGGATACAAGCATGAAGGCGATCATACTGGCGGCCATCCTGCTCACGGTGTCGCTGGCACCGGACAACGTGCGTCAGGTGGCCCGGCAGGTCGCCGACTGGCAGATGTCGCATCTCCATGAGGTGCCTGCCGCGCCGGAAACCGATTGGACGCGCGCCACGTTCTACATCGGCCTTGCCAGATGGGCCGCGACGGCGGGGCAGGAGAAGGACTTCGACGCGATCCGGCGGCTCGGTGAACGCACCGGCTGGCAACTCGGCAACAGCGATTGGGCGCCGCCGATCTATCTCGCCGACGATCATGCCATCGGGCAGGTCTACATCGCGGCCTACGATCGTTTCGGCGACCGGCGCATGATTGCGCCGACCGTGAAGCGGCTGGATTACATCCTGCGGCATCCGCCGCAAGTTTCGCTCGCATTCGACGGCGCACAGTGCCTGCAGCGATGGTGCTGGTCCGATGCGCTCTTCATGGCGCCGGCGACGTGGTTCGGCATCGCGCGCATTCAGGAGGACCGGCGCTTCCGCGATTATGCCGACAGGGAGTTCTGGGCCACCAAGGATTTTCTGTTCGATCGCACCGAGCATCTGTTTTATCGCGACAGCCGCTTCATCGGCAAAACCGGCGTGCACGGCGAAAAGATTTTCTGGTGTCGCGGCAATGGCTGGGTGCTCGCCGGTCTCGTGAATATTCTGCGCGAGCTTCGCGAGGGCGATCCGCTGCGCGAGAAATACACCGACCTGCTTGTCGAGATGGCGGACCGCATCGCTGGCCTGCAGCGCCCGGACGGATTCTGGTCCACGTCGCTGCTGGCGCCGTCCGCCGACGGCACGCCGGAATCCAGTTGCACCGGCATGATGGTCTATGGCCTCGCGGCAGGTGTGCGGATCGGGCGCCTCGATGCGGCGCGGTTCGGTCCGGCGATTGCACGCGGCTGGCAAGCGCTCGCGGCGGCGACGGTCGATGGCCGGCTCGGCCGCGTTCAGCAGATCGGCGACGGGCCCGACGCCGTTGGGATCGGCGATACGCAATTTTACGGATCCGGCGCGCTGCTGCTGGCCGCATCCGAACTCGTTCAGTGAGGGCGGTCGCGCCACCGACGCGCACCTTCGGCAAGGCAGTATTGCGTTGCGTTTTGAGGTCGCAATCCGGCCGCGACATCAATAGATTGCGCGCATGAAAAAGATCGGCTTTCTCTCGTTCGGGCACTGGACGCCTTCGCCGCAATCGCAGACCCGCTCGGCTGCGGATACGCTGCTGCAATCTATCGAGCTGGCCGTCGCCGCCGAACAGCTCGGCGCGGACGGCGCCTATTTCCGGGTGCATCACTTCGCGCGCCAGCTCGCCTCGCCGTTTCCGTTGCTCGCGGCGGTCGGCGCTCGCACCAGCCGCATCGAGATCGGCACCGCCGTCATCGACATGCGCTACGAGAACCCGCTCTACATGGTCGAGGATGCCGGCGCGGCCGATCTGATCGCCGGTGGCCGGCTCCAGCTCGGCATCAGCCGCGGATCGCCCGAGCAGGTGATCGATGGCTGGCGCTATTTCGGTTATCAGCCCGGCGAGGGCCAGACCGATGCCGACATGGGGCGGCGTCACGGCGAAGTCTTTTACGATCTGCTGCGCGGCCAGGGTTTCGCGCAACCGAATCCGCAGCCGATGTTTCCCAATCCGCCCGGCCTGTTGCGGCTCGAGCCTTTGTCCGCGGGCCTGCGCGAGCGCATCTGGTGGGGCGCGGGCTCGAATGCCACGGCGGTGTGGGCGGCGAAGCTCGGCATGAACCTGCAAAGCTCGACGCTGAAGAACGACGAGACCGGCGAGGCGTTCCATGTGCAGCAGGCGGCGCAGATCCGGGCTTACCGCGCCGCGTGGAAGGAGGCCGGCCATTCGCGCGAGCCGCGCGTCTCGGTCAGCCGCAGCATCTTCGCGCTGATCGACGATCGCGATCGGGCCTATTTCGGTTCGGATAGCGGCAGCGAGGACCAGATCGGCTTCATCGATCCGCAGACCCGCGCGATCTTCGGCCGCAGCTATGCCGCGGAACCCGACGTGCTGATCGAGCAGTTGAAGCAGGACGAAGCCATCGCCGAGGCCGATACTTTGCTGCTGACGGTGCCCAACCAGTTGGGCGTGGCCTACAATGCGCATGTGATCGAAGCTATTTTGACTCACGTCGCGCCCGCGCTCGGATGGCGCTAGGATTCAGCCGGACCGAAACGGTTCTGGCGTCGCAGCCCGCACAGTTGAAGGGAGCCTGACATGAGCGTTGCCTTCACCAAGGAAGACAGTGCCGAAACCGCGTCGGAAACGCTGCTGCCGGATCGCCCGGTATCTCCGCATCCGAACCTCGTGACCGAAGCCGGATTGCGCGCGCTGGAGACGCAACTCCGGAAGGCGCGCGCGGCATACGAGGCTGCGCAAGCGATCGAGGACGTCAACGAGCGGCGGCGGCAAGCCGCGATCCCGTTGCGCGATGCGCGCTACTTCGCGGCGCGCGTGCGCACGGCGCAGGTCGTCGCCACGCCGGCGTCGAGCGAGACGGTGGCGTTCGGCAGCACGGTGACGTTCCGGCGCGACGACGGGCGCGTGCAAACCTATCGCATCGTGGGCGAGGACGAAGCGGATCCCAAAGCCGGTTCGATTTCCTACGTGTCGCCGGTGGCGCGGCTGCTGCTGGGCAAGGCCGTCGGCGATGAAGCCGGTGCGTCCGGCCAGCATCTCGAGATCGTCGCGATCGCGTAATGCGTGCGCGCGCTATTGTCTGTGCTCGCCGGCCTCGCGCGTGACGAGCCCCGCCGCCAGCGTCGCTGGCGAGAGCTGCCGACAATGGCTTCGACGTTGCAGAGACTTCGCGCCCGAGGATGAATCGGACCGCACCAACGGCAAGTCCGGACACGTCAGTAATACTTCCCTTTCGGTGTTCCGAATCCGCGTCATTGTTGCTGTTCCGGCACAGGCCGGACGCGACGGATCATTTATGGTCGGAACCGGAATTGGAATGCAGATACGACAAAGCACATCGACATCGTTGTTTGTGAAACACCGAAAAGGGGCACGCAATGAAGAAGATCTTGATGAGTACTGTAGGTCTGATTGCACTGGGAATGACCGCTCCCGCATGGGCGGCGGATATGGCCATGAAGGCGCCGCCGCCAATGGCGCCGATCATGGCGGTTTACAACTGGAGCGGTTTCTATATCGGCGCCAACGGCGGTTGGGGTCAAAACCGCAATTGCCTCGACTTCGTCACGCCGGCCGGGGGCATCGTCTCGGATGCTTGCAGCGATCGTTCGGGCGGACTGGTCGGCGGGCAACTGGGATATCGCTGGCAGTCCGGCGGGTTTGTCTTCGGTCTGGAAGCGCAGGGTGACTGGGCGGACCTCAGCCAGACGCGCGTCAGCCTTATCAATCCGGCGTTCTCGACGCGCGTGAAGACGGACGGCATCGGCCTGTTTACCGGTCAGATCGGCTACGCATGGAATGCGTCGCTGCTTTACATCAAGGGCGGCGCGGCGGTGACGAGCAACAGCTTCAACATTCTCGACACGGCGACGGGCGCGAGCTTCGCCTCGGCCGATTCGACGCGCTGGGGCGGCACGATCGGTGTCGGCTTCGAATACGGCTTCTCGCCGAACTGGACCATCGGTGCCGAATACAACCATCTGTTCATGGGTGACGTGACCAATTCGTTCGCGGTCGCCAACCCGATCGTCGTCGGCGCGCACAATCGCATCACCCAGGATGTCGATATGTTCACCGTCCGCATCAACTACCGCTTCGGCGGTTATGGCGCGCCGGTTGCGGCGCGTTATTGATCGGCGTTGCTGTCGTGCGACATGCGGCCCCGGTCTCAGCCGGGGCCGTTTTCGTTTTCCATCATCCGCACCACCACCTTGCCTTTGGCGTGGCCGGATTCGAGATAGGCAAACGCATCGCCAATCTCGGCAAACGGAAAGACGCGGTCGATCACCGGTTCGAGGATGTTCTGCTCGATGAGCTGCGCAAGCTCCGCGAGTTCGGGGCCGCTCGGATGCATGAACAGATAGCGATACGCGACGCCGTGCTTTTTCGCCTCCGCGCGCAAGCCATAGGAGGCTAGCCAGAACAAGGCGGCCAGCGCCGCGCCCCGGCCGAGGTCCTTTCGTGCGGTCTCGGGCTCCGGCATGCCCGCGATCGAAACCACCTTGCCGCCGCGCTTGACGACGCCGAATGATTTCTTGAGCGTCTCGCCGCCGAGCAGATCGAAGACGCCGTCCATGTCGCGCACATGCTGCTCGAACCGCTGCGTGGTGTAGTCGATCACCACGTCGGCGCCGAGCCGCTCGACCAGCGCGCGTCCCCGTGGCGATGCCGTGGTCGTGACCTCCGCGCCGAGCCACTTCGCCAACTGGATGGCAAACGTGCCGACGCCGCCGGCTCCGCCCGGAATGAAGACGCGGCTGCCCTTGCGCAGATGAAGTTCGTCGCGCAACGCCTGCAGCGCGGTGAGTCCCGCGAGCGGGACGCCGGCGGCTGTGGCGAAATCGAGCGATGCCGGCATCTTCGCCACGAACTTTTCAGGGACGACCGCATAGTCGGCGAAAGCGCCCATGGCGCCCTTCGGCATCCGGGCGAAGACCCGGTCTCCCTCCGCAAACAACGATGCGCCTTCGCCGCATTCTTCCACTACACCGGCCAGCTCGTTGCCCATGACGGCCGGCAACGCATAGCGCTGGACGACTTTCAGCTTGCCCTCGCGCGTCTTGAAATCGACCGGGTTGAGGCCGGCCGCGCCGACGCGCACCAGCACCTCTCTCGGTGCAGGGCGCGGCCGCGGAACGTCGCGGTGCGCCATGGTTTCAGGACCACCGTATCCGGTGAGAACGAAAGCACGCATGTTCATCGGCCTGTCCGCAGTGCGTGGTTGAGCGTGCATGTCTAGCATGAGGCGCGTTGTGCGCGGAATGCCGCCGATCGTTCCGCAGTCTCCCAAAACAAAAACAGCCGGGTCTTGCGACCCGGCCGTTTCTGTCTTGCAGCGATAAACTTTTGAAACGCGTCCGATGAAACGCGTCTGAGAAAAACTCTTTGGCTCAGCTCGCGGCGGCGGCCGGAGCGGCCTGCTTCTTGGCGATCTGGCGCTTCAGCTCGACGGCGCGCGGCGACAGCTCGGTGTCGCGGGCCTTGAGCAGGTAGGCATCGAGCCCGCCGCGATGATCGACGCTCTTGAGCGCATTGGTGGACACGCGCAGCCGCACGGAGCGGCCCAGCGCATCCGACAGGAACGTGACGTTCACCAGGTTCGGCAGGAAGCGCCGCTTGGTCTTGATGTTCGAGTGGCTCACCTTGTGGCCGACTTGCGGGCCCTTGGCGGTCAGTTCGCAGCGCCGTGACATGGCGAAAATCCCTCTCACATCCCCGGCAAGCGCCTTTGGCGGCAGCCCCGAGGGTTAAAAATCTTGTCCGTTTGCAGGAACCGGGGACGTATAGGGGCAGAGCCGCGCGAGGTCAAGGTCGCTGGCGCTGTTCCCGCGCAAAAGTCCGGTTCGCCGCGCGACAATGGGCGGCGGCGATTTCGCTTTCGATCTCAACCATATAAACGACTTAATCGGTTCCGACATCATGCCTTTGCGCAAGCCTGGTGCGACGGATCCGGTGTGAGATCCCCGAGCGAGGCGCAAGCATTTGAAGAAGAACAATTTTCCGCACGATGACCGGTCGCGCGAAGCGGTCGGGGTCAATCGCAGGGTGGTCTGGTGAGCAGCGTCCGCGCATTCCCGCGTCATCCGCGCCCGCTTCGGCGGCGGCCGCTCGCCGGTCGCGGCGCCGCGCTGCTGTTCGCCTTGGCAGGGCTGTTGCCGCTCCCCGCCCAGGCGCAGGGCAAGCTGGACGCCCGCTATGAAGTGACGCTGGCCGGGATTCCGGTGGGGCGCGGCAGCTGGACCATCGACATCGCCGACGATCATTACGCCGCCAGCGCTTCCGGCGGCACCACCGGCCTGCTCAAGGCGATTTCCGGCGGGCGCGGCAGCGGGTCGGCGCAGGGCCGCGTCGTCAACGGCCAGCTGGTGCCGGCCAGCTATTCGGCGATGACCGAGACCTCGAAGAAGATCGAGACCATCCGCATCGCGCTGGCCGGCGGCAATATCAAGGAATCCGCCATCGAGCCGGAGCCGCCGGTAGATCCGGCCCGCATCGAGGTGACCGACGCGCATCGGCGCGGCGTGCTCGATCCGATGACCGGGACATTGCTGCGGGTGCCCGGCACCGGCGATCCGGTCAGCGCCGAGGCCTGCAAGGCCAGCGCCGGGATTTTCGACGGCCGCATGCGCTACGACCTGCGGCTGGAGTTCAAGCGGCTCGACACGGTCAGGGCCGAGAAGGGCTATCAGGGCCCGGTGGTGGTCTGCGCCATCTACTTCATCCCGATCTCCGGTTACGTGCCGGATCGCGCCGCGATCAAATACCTCGCCGCGCAGCGCAACATGGAAATCTGGCTGGCGCCGATCGCCGGCACCCGCGTGCTGGTGCCGTTCAAGCTGCTGATCCCGACCCCGCTCGGCCAGGGCATGCTGCTCGCCACCGAATTCAACGCCACCCCGGCGCCGCCCAAGACCACCGCGCGGACGCAATAGGCGGCCAAATCGCCCCCGCCGGGCGGCACAGTTCGGTCACGGGTTTGCCGCAAGCGGATCGCAAGGCAAAAATCCCTCCGTCGGGCGTCGCGGCGGCACGCGGAATCCTGTTGACTCTTGCCGCGATCCTCGTCCGCATGGCTGTTAATTGTCTCGCGGCATTCCTATCTCTTGAAGCGAGGAGAAAGCCTTCATCTAGTCGTCGATGGGTCCGCAGCACGCGAGATGTTGCGGTGATACCGGCGGCGAATCTGCGAGTCACCGATTCGGGCGCGATTCGTTCCGGACTCGTTCCAAAGCTTAAGCCGCGACATCCTCCGCGTCGCATTGTGAAACATCGTGGAACGCCGGCGACGCGTTCGCTGCTTCGGAAGCACTGGTAGATATGGTTTTTTCGCCTTCCTCGCCGTTTTCATCGAATTCGGAACGCGCTCCCGGCAGCGGCGTCACCGCCGTGCTCGGTCCCACCAACACCGGCAAGACGCATCTCGCCATCGAGCGCATGCTGGCGCATTCGTCCGGCATCATCGGCCTGCCGCTGCGGCTGTTGGCGCGCGAGGTCTACAACAAGATCGCCGCGCGCGCGGGCACCGACGCCGTGGCGCTGATCACCGGCGAAGAGAAGATCAAGCCGCCGAAGCCGCGCTACTGGGTATCGACGGTCGAAGCCATGCCCCGCGATATCGACGTGTCGTTTCTCGCCGTCGATGAAATCCAGATCGCCGCCGATCTGGAACGCGGTCACGTCTTCACCGATCGCATCTTGAATCGGCGTGGCCGCGATGAAACGCTGCTGCTCGGCGCGGCAACGATGCGGCCGATCATCGAGCGTCTGTTGCCGGGCGTCAGCATCGTGACGCGGCCGCGACTGTCGCAACTGGAATTCGCCGGCGATCGCAAGATCACGCGGCAGCCACGGCGCACCGCGATCGTCGCGTTCTCTGCGGATGAAGTCTACGCCATCGCCGAGTTGATCCGCCGCCAGCACGGCGGCGCCGCAGTGGTGCTCGGCTCATTGTCACCGCGCACGCGCAACGCGCAGGTCGCGTTGTTCGAATCCGGCGATGTCGATTATCTCGTCGCCACTGACGCCGTCGGCATGGGCCTCAATCTCGACGTCGATCACGTCGCCTTCGCGTCCGACCGCAAATACGATGGCTATCAGTTCCGTCGTCTGACGCCGGTGGAGTTCGCGCAGATCGCCGGCCGCGCCGGCCGTGCCACGCGCAACGGCACATTTGGAACGACCGGGCGTTGCGCGCCGTTCGAACCCGAACTGGTCAACGCGCTGCAGAACCACACCTTCGATAGCGTCAAGACGTTGCAGTGGCGCAATGCGACGTTGGATTTCGCATCGCTTGGCGCCCTGCAGGTCTCGCTGGCGCTGACGCCCGCCCATGACGCGCTGACCCGTGCGCCGATCACCGAAGACCAGCGCGTGCTCGATCATGTCGCGCGCGATGGCGATGTCCGCGACATGGCGCACGGCGCGGCCGCGGTGGAACGGCTGTGGGAAGCCTGCCAGATTCCCGATTACCGCAAATTGTCACCCGCCGCGCACGCCGAACTCGTCACCACTTTGTACGGTTTCCTGATGCGCCGGGGCCGTATTCCCGACGCCTGGTTCGCCACCCAGGTGGAACAGGCCGACCGCACCGACGGCGATATCGACACGTTATCGGGCCGGATCGCACAGATCCGCACCTGGACCTTTGTGGCAAATCGTCCCGATTGGCTGGCCGACCCCCTGTATTGGCAGGGAATTTCGCACGAACTCGAGAATAAATTGTCCGATGCACTGCATGAACGGCTAACTCAGCGTTTCGTTGATCGCCGGACCAGTGTATTGATGCGCCGCTTGCGGGAAAACACGATGTTGAATACGGAAATTGGCAAAACTGGCGAAGTGATCGTAGAAGGCCACGCGATTGGCCGTCTCGATGGATTCATGTTTGCGCCCGATGCGGCCGAGGCCGGCTCGGAAGCCAAGGCGCTTCAGGCGGCGGCGCAGGTCGCCCTCGCCGGCGAAATCGACGCGCGCGCCACCAAACTTTCGGCCGCGCCGGACGATCAGTTCGTGCTGGCATCCGATGGGACGCTTCGCTGGACCGGCGATGCGGTGGCGAAACTGGTGGCTGCCGACGAGGTGCTGCATCCGCGTCTGCGCATCATTGCCGACGACCGGTTGGCGGGTGCCTCGCGCGAGGCTGTACAGGCGCGACTCGATCTCTGGCTCAAGACGCACATCGAGAAGTTGCTCGGGCCGCTGTTCGAACTCGCCAAGGCGGAAGACATCACCGGCATCGCGCGCGGCATCGCGTTCCAGTTGATCGAAGGGCTGGGGGTGCTGGAGCGTTCGAAGATTGCCAACGAGGTGAAGGATCTCGATCAGGCATCGCGCGCCACACTGCGCAAATACGGCGTCCGCTTCGGCGCTTATCATATTTATGTTCCGGCGCTGCTGAAACCGGCAGCGCGGGCGATCGCTTCGCTGCTGTGGGCATACAAGCGCGACAACGTCGACCTGTCGGCATTGTCGGGTGCGCAACAATTGGCCGGTAGCGGCCGCACGTCGTTCCCGGTCGACAAGGCGCTGGATCGCGATGCCTATCGCGTGCTCGGCTATCGGCAATGCGGCGAGCGCGCCGTGCGCGTCGATATTCTCGAGCGGCTGGCCGATTTGATCCGGCCCGCACTGGCTTGGCGCGAAGGCACGTCCGGTGAAAAGCCTGCCGGTGCCTTCGACGGTCGTGGTTTCGTCGTGACGCAAGCGATGACGTCGCTGACCGGTTCGGCGGGCGACGATTTCGCCTCGATCCTGCAGGCGCTGGGTTATCGCATGGATCGCCGACCGGCACCGCCGCCGGCTCCGGCGGTTGCGCCTGAAGCTGCGGCGCAAGCGGCGCCGTCAGCGAGCGAGACGCCCGATGCGGCTGCGCCGGATGCCGCGCAGGCTGAAAGCAGCGCCACGATCGATGCAGATGCGGCTCCCGAGTCGCATGCGCCAGTTGCCGCCGAGAATGTTGCGTCGGCTGAAGCTGCTGAGGCGCCCGCGACCAGCGATCTCGTGTCTGCCGCTTCGTCGGATGCGCCTGCATCGGAAGTCGCCGCTGCACCAGTTGTTGAAGAGGCCGATGCAACGCTGCCGGTCGTCGAAACAGTTGAAGCGACGGCTAGCGAAACATCACCGCAACAGGCCGATGCAGCCTCTGCTACCGAAGGCGATGCCCAGCCGACAACCGATGCTGCTCCAGCCGCCGTTGCCGAACCGCAGATGGTGGAAGTCTGGCGGCCCGCTGGACGCTCGGACGATCGCAGGCCGCGCCACGATCGCAACCGCCATCGTCATCAGGGGCGGCCGCAAGACGGTGTGCAAGCCGCACCCGCTGAGGGCGAAAGCGAAGCCAAGCGCGAGCGGCCGGGACGAGGCCGGCGCGATCGCCACAAGGACTTCAAGCCGTTCAAGCGGCCCGAGGCCAGCGATGCGGCGGTCCGCGCGGAAGGCGCGCCATCGCAAGAGCCGGGCAAGGATGCTCCGCGCGAGCACTTCCGCGGCAAAGGGCGCGACAAAGGCAAGTTTCAGCGGCCGCATAAAGGTGGGCGGGATGGACGTGAGGGCGGACCTTCGCTGCGGCCTTACGCCAGCAGCGCGCCATCGCGCGAGCGGGATCGCCCGATCGATCCGAATTCGCCGTTCGCCAAACTGGCGGCGCTCAAGGAACAACTCGCCGCCAATCGCAAGGATTGATTTGCGGCGCAGGAGACGGCGAACGGCTGCCCGATGGTGTGGCTTTTCTCCGAACGACGATTGAGTTGCGCTATCCGGATCCGGGCATTTGGAGCGTCAGCGGCTGGATAAATGGCTTTGGCATGCGCGAGTGGTGAAAGCTCGCAGCAGCGCGGCTGCGTTGGTCGAGGCCGGCCACGTTCGCGTCAACGGCACGCGCGAGAAATCGCCGGGGCATGGCATCAAGCTGGGCGACGTGGTGACGGTCGGGCTGGATCACGGCGTGCGGGTGTTGAAAGTCACCGGGTTCGATGAGCGGCGGGGCAATTCCGACGCCGCGAGCCGGCTTTTCGAGGAGCTGGGCGCGTCGCAAGCATAGGTGCCGGCGATTTCCCGGAGCGATTGGATCGCGGAGAATTTCTCGTCATAAGGGTTTTGGTCAGGACTTCATCCTATATCGTGCAATGAAAGCGGCCGAGCGTCTCGCGCTTCCCTTGCAGCTATGGACATCCTGCGCTACGCCAGCACTCAAAATTAGACCGTTCCGGAGCCTTGGATGACTTACGTCGTCACTGAAAACTGCATCAAGTGCAAATACACCGATTGCGTCGAGGTCTGCCCCGTTGATTGCTTCTATGAGGGCGACAACATGCTGGTAATCCACCCGGACGAATGCATCGATTGCGGCGTTTGCGAGCCGGAATGCCCGGCGGATGCCATCAAGCCGGATACCGAGCCGAATCTCGAAAAGTGGCTCGGGGTGAACGCGGAATATGCTAAGACCTGGCCGAACATCACGCAGAAGAAGGAATCGCCTGCGGACGCCAAGGACTTCGACGGCATGGAAGGCAAGTTCGACAAGTATTTCTCGCCGGAGCCAGGTTCCGGGGACTGATCGCGCTGCGCCGCGGCTAAAATCCGAGCGATTTATTTAACCTTGTTGGAGGCAATTGCATCCAGGCGGCGGCCTGGATGCTGGCGACTGGCCATAAATCATTGATTTTTACAGGAAATGTGCTATTGTGGGCACATTCAGCAAGCCGAACCCTGTTCGCGCCCTCTTTTTTGGCCCTGATTGGGTTCCCGTAAAAACTATGAACAGGGGCGCGATTTTGTCGCGCACAGGCTGTGTCACAGAAAACGCGTAAAAAGAGTGCTTCCAAGACTTCCGGTAGCAAGAGCGCCGGTAACAAGACGTCCAGCAAGACCTCTGCGGCCAGCCGCAGCGTAGCTAAGAACCGCGCCCGTGCCACGGCCAAGGCCGCACGGGGGACCGCCAAGGCTTCGGCGGTCAAACCCTCTAAAAACAAAAGAAGTGAAATGCTAAAAAAGACTGCGAAACCTGCCGAGAAGGCAGCTGCTTCGAAGGCGGCTGCTGCGAAGACCGTTGCTTCCAAGGCTCCGCCCAAGCCGGCTGCAAAGCCGCCGGTCGCGGCCAGTAAACCTGCAGCGGCTGCCAAACCGGTCAAGGCCGCACCTGCTCATGAGGAGCCGAAGAAGGCTCTGACGCAGCGCCAGGGCTTCAAAACCAACGAATACGTTGTCTATCCCGCCCACGGCGTCGGCCAGATCCTGGCCATCGAGGAGCAGGAAATCGCGGGTGCCAAGCTCGAACTGTTCGTCATCAACTTCATGAAGGACAAGATGACGTTGCGGGTGCCGACCGCGAAGGTCGCCAACGTCGGCATGCGCAAGCTGTCGGAGCCGGCGCTGGTCAAGCGCGCGCTGGAGACGCTGAAGGGCCGTGCCCGCGTCAAGCGGACGATGTGGTCACGCCGCGCGCAGGAGTATGAAGCCAAGATCAACTCCGGCGACATCGTTGCCATCGCTGAAGTCGTGCGCGATCTCTATCGTTCGGAATCGCAGCCCGAGCAGTCCTACAGCGAACGGCAGCTTTATGAAGCCGCGCTTGATCGGCTGGCGCGCGAAATCGCGGTCGTCCAGCACATCACCGAGACTGAAGCGGTGAAGGAGATCGAAGGTCAGCTCGCCAAGAGCCCGCGTCGCGGTGCCAAGGCAGAGACCGAAATCGATGCCGAGGCGGATGCCGATGCCGACGCCGAGGATGACGACAGCACGGTTGCCGACGAAGCGGCGTAAGCCGCGTCAGTCACCGGACGGCTTTGCCGATATCTCGAATCCAAAAACCCGGTCCGCAAGGCCGGGTTTTTATTTGCGGATACATTGCTGATACAGCGCCCATAACCGTGCCCCGCCCTGGCAACGCAGGCCGGAGCGCATCGAGCGCGTCAGCGTGGCGGGAGGGTCAATCGACGACGATCTTGACGCGGTCGCGCACCTTGACCTTGGCGCGTTCGTCGAGACCGTTGAGCACGCGGAAGCGCTCCTCGGGACGATCGACGCCGGCCATGCGATGCGACAGCGATTCCACCGTATCGCCAGGTTGCACCGTGATGACCTTGATCCGCAAAGGTCGCGCCGCTTGAATTTCCTCGAGCGTGAGCCGGCGGAACGAGCGCACGGTCTCGCGCGCATTGCGCTCGCTCTCGGTGGTCTTCTGCTTGGTGGCGAAGATGAAGCGGTAGACGTCGCTGCCGAAGCGCAGCGCATAGACGCGGAACTGCCATTGGTCGCCGTGCGCAACGATCGACGCGGCCGGAAACCCGTTGATGGTCAGCTGTTCGGTCGACGCCTTGTCGACGTTTTCCATCCAGCCGGAATTCAGGTATTCGCCGAGCGTCTGTTCAGCAGGCACGCGAACCACGTCGAATCGCATCGCCTGTTCGCCGCCCTCGCGTACGCCGATGACAGCCTGAGCCGTGTTGTCGAGGGTGTAGGCCTCGGGGGCCTGGAACGTGAAGCCAAGCTTGGGATGCAGAAAGCGCCGCCCACGCACGAAACCTTCACTGGGATCTTCGCCGTAGACGATGTTGTCGATCGCCGCGAGATAGGCTTCGTGATCGCGTTCGCCGCCTTCGGGGGAACTGTATTGCCGGGCATTGGCCTGCGCGTTCTGCACACGCTCCGGCGTTGCCGGGTGCGAGGAGAGGAAGTCCTGCGAGCGCGGGTCGATCGAGCTGCGTCCGGCCTTGAGCGCGGCATTGCGTTCCATCGACGTCAGAAAGCGCGACGCGCCGTAGGGGTCGAAATGCGCGCGCGCCGAAATGCCGACGCCGATGCCATCGGCTTCGAATTCCTGGGCGCGCGAGAAGCTCGCCATCGTCAATTTGGTCTTGGCGAGAGCAAGCGCGGTGATGTCCGGGTCGTTGCCCATTTCCTTGACGACGCGCGTCACGATTGCGGCGCGTTTGGCCTGGTCTTCGCGGATCGATGCGTGCTTGGCCAGAACATGTGCCATTTCGTGCGACAGCACCGAGGACAATTCCGATGTATCGTTAGCGAGCGCGATCAGTCCGCGTGTCACGTAAAGCTGGCCGGTCGGCAAGGCGAAGGCATTGACGGCGCCGGAGTTGAGGATCGTCACCTTGTAGGTCAGGTCCGGGCGTTCCGAGACCGCCACCAGCCGGTTCACCGTCTTGGTAATCAGGCTCTCGAGCCGGGGATCGTCATAAGCGCCGCCATACGATGAGAGGATTCGTTCGTGCTCGCGCTCGGCAGCTGGTGAGGGGCCGGGCGTCGCAGCAACCTGCGCCGGCTTGGCCGAGGGTTTTGCGGGCGCAGCAACCTGGAACCGGGCCATGTCCCCGCAACCGGTCAGCATGAAAGCCGCGCACAACCCCGCGAGCGCGGCGAACTTGCGCGTCGAGGTTGTGTGTGGCTTCATGCACGTCATGCTGGTCGTACCCGTCCGTGGCTGCTAGTTCGACGGCCAGCGCCGTCATATCCATCCGATCCCAGGTCACTACATCCGGCGATCCAAATTTACCGCGTTGCTGCGTCGCGCAACCCGACACGTGATTTGCGCGCAGTTTACCCCAGATTGGCGCGGGGGGCCGTTTTAAATGCAGCGCCGCAGCCGATCAGCCGCTGCTACTCCGCCAGCCCGATTTGCCCCGGCCGCGACACCTCGATCCTGGGACCTCCGCGCTGTTGGATCCAGCCCCGAACGCGAATCCGCCGGTTCTCGAGGGATTTCAATGGTATCCCCGCTCGCTCGATCGACGCCATCGCGCGCCTTGGAATAGTCACGGCAAAGTCCCGTGTCCAGCGTCGGCCGAAATTGACATAAAACATCGCACCGGCCTGCCGCGCCGACAAAACCTTGCCTTCCACCACCGTGAACCGCCCAATCCGGGCCAAAATATCGCCCGGACTTTCGGCGTTTTTTATGACAGCGCGTCCGGCCCAGACGCCGCGCCGAGCGCTGCGTGCGGTCGCCTCGGCGGCAAGCAGCCCGGCAGCGCAATCGGCATCGGCAACCGATCCGGACGCCAGCGCCGCGCCTTCCGCGAGGAGCAAGGTCTGCACCGAAACAGACTCGCCGTCGCGAAACACCCATGCGCGCTGGCGGCCGTATCGATCGGGCGCATCATTCTCACCGCGTAGTGTGACGACGCGGCCAAGCAAGAGACGCGTCAGAGTGGAGACGTCAGCAGCAGAAGTTGTGTCGACGTTCGCAACTTCAATGCCATCGAGACGGATGTCGCGGCCATCTTCCAGCCGAACGGTTCGCGCGTCGGCAATGCTTCCGACGCGGCCTTCGCCGAACATGTCGAACTGGCAATCCGCCGCGGTCGCGTGATCGTCAAATGCCAGCATCGTTGTTGCAGCGATAAAGCAAACGACAATACGTGCGAACTGATACGCTGCCGTCGCCGATCTCATGTCGCTGTCATGCCTTCCGTGGAAGAGTATCGAAGATGCGATTGCATTCGCGCATGAATCATTCCGCTCGCCGGAAAATCTACACCACTTGAACTTGCGGTGTCATTGTTTGCGTCATGAGTTCGTTCGTCGCGTGCTTGCCGCCTCATGGTCGTTGCGGCATGATCGCTGCGACATCAATGAAAAGCCGCGCAACGAAGCGCTAGCATCAGGGAGGCCGAGGTGAAAGCAATTCTGTCAGGCATTGCGGCATCGATTCTGGCGATAGCCGCGACGACCGCAACGGCGCAAACCAAACCTCCCCTCAAGCTCGGCGCTATCTTGGACATGTCGGGCCTCTACGCCGACATCACCGGCGTCGGCAGCGAAACGGCTGCGAAAATGGCCGCCGAAGATTTCGGCGGCGAAGTGCTCGGGCGCAAGATCGAGATCATCGCGGCGGATCATCTCAACAAGGCCGATCTGTCTGCTAACATCGCGCGCGACATGCTCGACAATCAGGGAGTCGAAGCCATCATCGACGTCGCTGCTTCCGCCACCGCGCTCGCCGCAGGCGAGGTGGCGAAAGCCCGCAACAAGATCATCATCTTCAACGGGCCGGGGTCGATCCGCTTGAGCAACGAGGCGTGCGGTCCCTATACCGTGCATTACGTATTCGATACCTTCGCGCAGGCCAACGTGACAGGTCTCGCCGCAGTGAAACAGGGGCTCGATACCTGGTTCTTCCTGACCGCTGACTATGCGTTCGGACACGATCTCGAAAAAGACACCACCAACGTCGTCGTCAAGACCGGTGGCAAGGTCGTCGGTAGTGTGCGGCATCCGCTCAACACCTCGGACTTCTCGTCCTATCTGCTGCAGGCGCAGGCCTCGAAGGCCAAGGTCGTCGGGCTCGCCAATGCCGGTGGCGACACCATCAACGCCATCAAGCAGGCGGCTGAGTTTGGCCTCACCAAAGGCAACCAGAAACTTTCGCCGCTACTGGCCTTCGTGACCGACATCGACAGCGTCGGCCTGCAGACTGCGCAGGGGCTGTTGTTGGCGGAAGCCTTCTATTGGGATCTCAACGACGACACCCGTGCGTTTACCAAGCGTTTCATGGAGCGGGTCAAGCGCGTGCCGACCTCGGCGCAAGCGGGCGTCTATTCATCGGTGCTGCATTATCTCAAGGCCGTCAAGGAAGCCGGGACCACCGATGCTGCGGCGGTGATGAAGATCATGAAGGCCACCCCGATCAACGACATGTTCGCCAAGAACGGCAAGATCCGCGAAGATGGCCGTATGGTGCACGACATGTATCTGTTCGAGGTGAAATCCCCGGCGGAATCCAAGGGACGCTGGGATGACTACAAGCTGCTGGCAACCGTTCCTGGCGATCAGGCCTTCCAGTCGCTGGCTGACTCGCGCTGCCCACTGGTGAAAAAGTAACAGACCGCATCGTCGCATCGGTGGCACTGTGCCGCCGATGCGACGGTCTCTGCAAAACAGCCGTTCGATCAGAAACCAATCAGAGGAAAGCCCGATGAGCGACATCGTCATGCAAAGCCTTGATCGCGGCCTGCTGACCATCACCATGAACCGGCCGGATCGACGCAATGCGCTCAACGCCGAGATGGTGGCTGGCCTGATCGAAGCCGCGCGCCGTGCTGCCGACGATAATGACGTGCGCGCAGTGCTCCTGAAAGGCGCGGGCGGCACGTTTTGCGTCGGTGGCGACGTCAAGGCGATGGCGGCAGTCAAGGAACCACCGCCGCTTGAAGTCAAGGTCGCGACATTGCGCCGGGGGATGGAGGTTTCTCGCATCCTGCATCAGATGTCGAAACCGGTGGTGGCCCAACTCGACGGCGCGGCCGCGGGAGCCGGGTTGTCGATGGCACTGGCCTGCGATCTGCGGGTGGCAAGCACGTCGGTCAAGATCACGACGGCTTTTGCAAAGGTCGGCTACTCGGGCGATTACGGTGGCACCTATTTCCTGACCCAGATCGTCGGCAGCGCCAAGGCCCGCGAGCTTTATCTGACGTCGCCGGTTTTGTCCGCCCAGGAAGCGCTGGCGCTTGGGATCGTGACGCGCGTCGTGCCCGATGCAGAGATCGACGCCGCAGCGAAAGAGTTGGCGATGTCACTGGCGCAGGGGCCGACGGTGACGCTGGGCTACATCAAGCGCAACATTAACAATGCGGAAAATCTGTCGCTGGAAGCCTGCTTCGATGCCGAGGCGCTGCATCATTCGCGTTGCAGCGATACGGCCGATCACAAGGAAGCAGCGCGCGCTTTTGTCGAGAAGCGCACGCCGACCTTCAAGGGCCATTGAGGCATGAGCTATGTGAGGTTGCGGCAAATCTGCCTGGTCGCACGCCAGCTTGAGCCGGTGGTGAGCGACATCGCCGCGATCATGGGTCTCAAGGTGTGTTATCGCGATGGCAACGTCGCGAAGTACGGCCTCGAGAACGCGCTGCTGCCGATCGGTACCACCTTGCTCGAAGTGGTTGCGCCGATTCAGGATGGCACCGCGGCTGGCCGTTTTCTCGACAAGACCGGAGGTCGCGGTGGTTATATGGCGATCTTTGCCTGCGACGACCCGGACGCGCGGGGCCGCAACGCCGAATCTCTCGGCGTTCGTGTCGCCGACGTGATCGATCATGCGCCGTATCACGGCGTGCAATTGCATCCGCGTGACTGCCGGGCAGCGTTTATCGAGTTCAATCACACGCAGGGCAGCGATGACATCCTCGGGCCTTATCCACCGGCGGGGCCGGATTGGCAGCAGGCGATCCGCACCGACGTCACCAAGGCACTGATCGGAGTAGAGATGCAGAGTCCGGATCCGGAACGCCTCGCCACGCACTGGGGCAAGATTATCGGCGTCGATGCGCGCCAAAGCGGCGAGGGTGTCCCGGAGATTGCGCTGGTCAATTGCCGTTTTCGTTTCAGCAAAGGCACCAGCGACATGATGAGCGGGCTGACGTTGCGGGTTGGCGATGTCGCCGCCATGCTAGAGGCGGCACGGGCGCGAGGTTATGCGGTCACCGACCGTTCCTTCATGCTCGGTGGCGTCAAGTTCGATCTGCTTGTTTGAGGCAGATTGGGCGCGCGGAGCCGACGTACCGGATTCGGCGAAGGGATAAATCAATGACTGGTGCCAACACCGGCGAACGAAAGCATCCCCTCGACAGTTTCTTTGCGCCGTCGAGCATTGCCATCATCGGCGCATCTCGCGATCCGGTGAAAATTCCCGGCCTGCTGCTGGCGTTTCTGCGCAAGAACGAGTTTCGCGGAGAGATATTTCCAGTCAATCCGAATTATCCCGACATCGATGGCTTGCGCTGCTACGCGTCGATAGGCGCCATTCAGCGGCCGATCGACCTAGCGATCGTCATCATTCCCGCGCGCGCGGTGCTCGATGCGTTGCAGGAATGTGTCGCTGCCGGCGTCAGACATGCCATCGTAATTTCATCCGGCTTTGCCGAAGAGGGCGGCGCCAGCAGCGGTATGCAGGATGCGATTGCCGCCCTGGCCAAGAGCAGCGGCATGCGCATTTCCGGCCCCAATGCCGAGGGGTTTTACAATGCAGCGGCGCATGTCGCGGCAACCTTCAGTCCGACGGTTGACATCAAACCGGATGCCCCGCATCTGATCGCGACGCAACGCCGGATCGGCATCGTTGCCCAAAGCGGCGGCATCGGCTTTGCGATCTATAATCGCGCCAAGGCGCTCGGCATCGCGCTCAGCTATGTCATCAGCACCGGCAATGAAGCCGATCTTGGCGCCGGCGAATTTTTCGATTACATGGTGGAGGATTCCGCGACCGATGTGATCTTGCTTTTCGTCGAAGGCATTCGCGATACCGACAAGTTTCTCCACGCCGCAAGGCGCGCGGCGGAAATAGGTAAGCCTGTCATCGTCACCAAGATCGGGCGGTCGAGTGCTGGCGGCCGCGCGGCGGCATCGCATACCGCCAGCATGGCGGGCTGGAGCGCAGCCTACGATGCAGTGTTTGCCAAGTATGGATTTATCGTCTCCAATGATCTCGACGAGGCCGTGAGCATTGCTGCGGTGTTGACGACGTCGCCGTTGCCGAAAGGCAATCGCGTTGCTGTCGTTACTGTCTCGGGAGGCGGAGGTATCTGGGGCGCCGACGCCGTTTCCGCACAGGGATTGGATGTGCCGGAATTGTCTGCGCCGGTGCAGGAGACCATTCGTGGCTTGATTCCGTCCTATGGCTCGCCGCGCAATCCGGTCGATATCACCGCGCAGGCCGTGCACAGCGGTGGCTTGCAGAAAACCGTTGAACTGCTCAGTCGCTCGGATGAGGTGGATAGCATTCTGGTCGTGATCTCGCTGTCGAGCGAGACGCGGATGCCGTTCAAGATCCCCGAATTGAGGCCGTTGATGGCCGCGCAGATCAAGCCGATCGTATTCTATTCCTACACGTTGCCGTCGCCATTCGCCCGAACGGCGCTGGCCGAAGCTGGGGTCGTGGTGCTCTCCGGGTTGACGCATGCCGCCACGGCTATTCGCCAGGTTGCGCGGCGGGCAAAATTTCAGCTTCCGGAACCGGTCAGCGATGATGCACCTGTTGTGGATTTTCTCTCGGTGCATCTGCGAAACAAGGCTTTGTCCGAGTACGACAGCAAGTGCTTGCTGCGCGATGCCGGCGTATCCGTTGCGGAGGAAGTTCTGGTTGCCGCGCGTGCCAAACTGGACGAAGCGATCACCCGTGTCGGACTGCCGCTGGTGATGAAAATCCAGTCGCGCGAAATTCCACACAAGAGCGAGGTTGACGGTGTCTGCGTCAATATCACGACTCGAGCGGATGCGGCATCGGCCTACGATCGGCTGCTGGCCAATGCACGACACCATCGCCCCGATGCCACCATTCAGGGCGTGCTGGTTTGTCCAATGGCGCGCAAGGGCGTCGAGATGATCGTCGGCACGATGCAGGACGCGACATTCGGTTGCCTGATCATGGTGGGCCTCGGAGGCGTGACGACGGAGCTGTTCCGCGATGTGGTCTACCGGCCCGCGCCGGTCGGCGATGCGGAAGCAGTCGCGATGCTACAAGAATTGAAGGCGTGGCCGTTGCTCGATGGTTTTCGCGGTGCCGCCAAGGCGGATGTCACCGCATTGGCAAAATTGATCGCGCAAATTTCACGGCTTGCGACGCGCGCGCGTGACAAAATCGCCGAGATCGAGATCAATCCCGTCCTGGTGCATCCGCAGGGGCAGGGCGTCACCATCGTAGACGCGTTGGTGGTGCCGCAATCGCGCGCGAAACAGTGACGTGGAAGCCGGCTTACGCTAGCGCGCCTTGAAATTGGCGACGCGCCGCTCTTCGGTGGCTCTCACGCCTTCCTTGAAATCTTCGGTGGCGCGCAGCCGCGTTTGTTCGGCGAGTTCATGATTTGTGGCGGTCATCACGCGGTCGGCGAGGCCCGCCCGCATTGTGGCGCGGGTCGAGAGCAGGCCGAGCGGCGCGCACTCCGCGATCTCGTTGGCGAGCTTCATCGCGGCGGCGCGGACCTGATCTTGCGGCACCAGCACATTGGCAAGCCCCATCTTGAAGGCATCCTCGCCGGTGACGCGGCGGCTGGTATAGAACATCAGTTCGGCGTTGTTCTTGCCGATCAGCTCAGGCAGTGTCACGGTCAGCCCGAAGCCGGGATGGAAGCCTAGCTTGGTAAAGTTGGCAGCGAAGCGCGCTTCCGGACACGTGACCCGAAAATCCGCTGATACGGCCAAGCCAAGACCGCCGCCGATCGCGGCACCCTGCACCGCGGCGACGATCGGCTTCCTGGCGCGGAAGATGCGCACCGCCTGAATGTAGAGGTGACTGATCTGGCCGAGGCTATCGGCGGGGTCGCCGCTGCCCTTTTCGCTCTCATGGCGGTTGGGATCGTTGAAGTTGGCGCCGGCGCAGAAGGCCTTGCCTTGCGCTGCGAGTACGACGGCGCGGATTTCCGGGTCGTTGTCGGCATCGGTCAGCGCATCTGCGATCTGGTTGATCAACGAGATATCGAAGAAGTTGAACGGCGGCCGATGGATCTCGATCGTCGTCACGTGGCCGGCTGTGGTGACGCCGATGTCGGTGAATTGGCTCATGATGATTCCCGCTGCAGGTTGCATTTGACGTGTTCAGCGCAGCCCCAATCCGCGCGCGATGATACCGCGCAGGACTTCCGTCGTGCCGCCCTGAATGGTGAGTTTCGGCGCAAGCTTGGTGGCGAAGGCCAGTTGCTCGTCGAGCGTCGCGTGGTTGAGCGGATCGACATCGATGAATGCGGCAAGCTCGCGCACGCGGTGCGGCAACTGCTGCTCCCAGATGGTGCCGATATCCTTGACGATAGAAGCCTCGACGACCGGCTCCTTGCCCGCCTGCAACATGCCCGCCACCGATACCGACATGCGCCGCATGGTGTGAAGTTGCGCCACCAGTCGACCGATGCCCTCGGCGCTGCGTGTATCCGGGTTCGATCCGACCGCGCGCACCAGCTCGGTCAGCACGTAATAGGTTTCGAGGAATCGCTCCGGTCCGCTGCGCTCATAGGCCAGTTCGCTGGTGGCCTGTTTCCAAGCGCCGTCGATCTCGCCCAAGGCATGGTCGTCGGGTACGAAGGCGTCCTGAAATACGACTTCGTTGAATTCAATCTGCCCGGTGATCTGCTTGATCGGATTGACGGTAATGCCCGGAGTTTTCATATCGACGAGAAATTGCGTCAGCCCATGCCGGCGGTTGTCCTTGGTGGGCGGCGAGGTGCGGAAGATGGCGATCATGTAATCGGCGATATGCGCCGAGGTCGTCCAGATCTTGCTGCCATTGATCAGCCAGCCGCCGTCGGTCTTGGTGGCCTTGGTCTTGGCGGCGAACAGGTCGGAGCCGGAATTCGGTTCGCTCATGCCGATTGCGAAGCAGACCTCGCCGCGGCAGATGCGCGGCAGGATATCCATCTTGATATGTTCGGGTGCGTATTTCAGCAGCACCGGGCCGCTTTGCCGGTCGGCCACGAAGAAGCGGCGTGTCGGGGCGTTGACCACGCGCATTTCCTCGGTGACGACGTAGCGTTCGAGGAAGCTGCGTTCGTGGCCGCCGTATTTCTTCGGCCATGTCATGCCGAGCCAGCCGCGTTCGCCGACGCGGCGGCTGAATTCGGGTGCGTCGCTATCCTCGCGCTGTGGCTTGTGCGGATCGAAGGTGCCGGCCGCGATCTCGTCTGCGAGAAAGGTGCGAACTTCCTGGCGCAACACCTCGCATTCAGGTGGCAAACGGATCGGATCGAAACGAAGAGCGGCGGTCATGGGCATCCAGTCCTGATATGGGACGTCAGTTCAGCGAGAGCGTCAGCGCGACGCCACCAGCGGCCAGAGTTCGTCGGCACCACGGGCAGCGACTCGTTTGCCGAGTTCGACGGCCCAGTGACTTTCGTTGCCGAAATCGTCGCGCCACGCCAGCGCGCGCAAGGTGTAGCGATGCAGGATGTGTTCGCTGGTAAAGCCGATCGCGCCGTGAACCTGATGCGCGATGGCAGCTCCTTTCTCGGCGGCTTCGGCGCAACGGATTTTCGCCGCCGCTGCCTCAAGGAAAATCGCATCGTCGAAGGCGCTGCTGTTGGCGACCGCGTCGGCGGCAGAACTCGCAGCAGCCAAGGCTGCCGCAGCCTCTCCGGCGAGCTTGGCGAGATTGTGCTGTATGGCCTGAAATTTGGCGATCTTCTTTTCGAATGCGACGCGTTCGTTGGCATAGCGCACGCTGATGTCGAGCATGGACTCCAAACTTCCGGCGATTTGCAGGCTGCGGGCGACACCGCCCATGAGCATCAGCGACGTTTCGTCGAAGCCTTGCGGGGCTGGCTTGACGGCAATCGGTCGGACATTGTCGAAGCTTACGGTATCGCTGGCGTCGTTCGCGAGATTGAATCCGGGTGCGATCCGGCCCTGCGTCGTATCCACCAGCGCGATGGAAAAGCCGTTCGCGCTGGCGGCAAGCACGGCAATATGCTTGGCGTCCCGCGCGAATGGGACACTGCGGGCGCGCCCGGACAGAGTGCCGTCCGCGTTGAGTTTGATGTGATCTCTTGGATGTGCGGGCGCAACGGTCATGGCGTCCGCGGGCGAGGCGATGCCAGCCTGGGATAACAGCCAGCCGGCCAGCATGGTTTCGGCAAGAGGCACGGCAATGCCGCAGCGGCCGGCGATATTCAGCACGCTGAAACCGTCGGCCATGCTGGCGCCTGAGCCATCGTTTTCCTCGGACACCCATGACAGTGGCAGGCCGGCTTCACTCAGCGCGCGCCATAGCGGCGCTTTCCAGCTTGTATCCTTGCTGTGGTTGATGGTTTGCGCATCGGCAAGATCGGCGAAAATTCGTTCGGCGGTCTCGGCAACGATATTGTCACTCTCCGTCACGGCGTGTCTCGGCCTCCCGGTTCTCCTCGCATGTGCCGGACGATGGTGGCACCGGGGGACATTGTTCGATTTCTCCAACCATGATGCGGAAAACGTTCGCCGGTGACAAGCATCGATGTCCGCAGGCAGGCCTGCACGTGCCTCATGCGAATGGCACGTCATGAGAATGGCACGTCGCTGCAACGAAATTTATTCCGTGCAGCGGAGTTAACTCGCCGAGTTTCGTGAGCGGTTCCCGAACTTGCCTCCCAGTTGCAGGACGATATGGTAATCTTGCCAGCAAACGTGGCGGCAACTGAAGCATTGAAGGGATTTGGGGATGTCGAAGTCGAGTCTATGCGTCATCATCACCGGTTCGGCATCCGGGCTAGGCGCGGCGACGGCCGTCAAGCTTGCGAAGGATGGCGCACGGGTCGTCATCAACTACTCTTCGAGCAAGAACGAGGCGGAGCAGACCGCCGAACTTTGCCGCTCTGCCGGGGGAGAGGCTGTCGTCGTGCAGGGGGACGTCTCGCGCGACGATGACTGCAAGCGCATCGTTGCGGCGGCGGTGCCCTGGGGGCGGCTCGATGCATTAATCAACAACGCGGGGACCACCAAGCATATGGCCCACGGCAATCTGGATGGATTGTCTGCGGAAGATTTCCAGCGACTTTATGCGGTGAACACTATCGGACCGTTCCAGATGGTGCGGGCGGCGCGTGCGCTGCTCGAGGCCGGCGCTCAGGCGTCGGGGCAGGCTTCATCGGTGGTCAACATATCGTCGGTGGCCGGCATCAGCGGCATCGGTTCGTCGGTTGCATACGCGGCGAGTAAGGGTGCGTTGAATTCGATCACGCTGTCGCTGGCGCGGGCGCTTGCGCCGCTGATCCGAGTCAACGCGGTCTGCCCCGGCTATATCGATACGCCATGGTTTGAGAAGGGCCGGGGCGCGGACGCGGCCAAACAGGTTCGTGAGACGGTCAAATCAAAGGTGCCGCTCAAGATCGCATCGACTGCGGAGGATGTCGCGGCGCTGGTGTGTTTCCTCGCCACGGCGCAGTCGCGGAATATGTCCGGCGAGATCGTTCGCATGGATGCGGGATTGCATCTCATCACCTGAGCGATGCCGAGCGTCAATCAGCAGCGGCGCGTCGATCCCGGGACAATACGCAGGCTATTTGGCCCCGGGGTCGGAAATGACACGGCGGGCGACCAGCCGGTTCCAGATGAAAAGAACGACCAGCGCGCCAATGGTTGCGGTGATGAATCCCGCACCCTGATTGGGACTATAGTGGCCGATAGCTTGCCCGATGAACGTTGCCAGGAAAGCTCCGGCGATGCCGAGCACTGTCGTCAGGATGAAGCCACTTGGGTTGTTCGGTCCAGGCGAAAGCAACCGCGCGATGATTCCGGCAATGAACCCGACGATGATGATCCAGAGAAGCCCGCTCATGCTGTGCTGTCCTTTGTAAGAAGCAACGATCCTGCAGAGGATGGAGGCGCGGCGTGCCGATCGCGACGTGACCGGCACGCATCGAAGTCGGCGTTACAGGCGACCCATGAGTTCGCTTTCGGTCGGCAGGCGTCCGTCAGGCGTCAGGTGATTGATCACTTCGGGCAGATGTTGCGCCAACCCCGACAATAGATCTTCCTGCGACAGCCCGGTCTGCGACGTTAGCGAGCGGATCTGGTCCGCGCCGAGCGCGCTCGCCAGGTCGTTCGCGGAAATCTGCTTGTTGGGTCCGGAGCCAACCCACGAATTGGCTGCGTCGCTATGTCCGTTCTGCTGGAATTGCTTGAGCAGGTCGCCAAGACCGCCACTGAGAATGCTGCCTGCCGCGCCTCCCGCGAGCAATCCGCCAAGCCCGCCTTTCAGGAGATCGCCGAGGCCGCCACCGCCGGGCAGGCTGGCATTGGTGGTGCCGCCGGGTGCCGGTGTTCCCGGTGCGGTGTCCGCCGGACTGGTACTCGGCTGACTGCCGCCAAGATGTTTGACCGCTTTGTATGCCAGCAATGCAAGGATCGCCATCGTCATGGGCGACATGCCGCCGCCTTTGGCTTCGGGGTCGCTGGGGCCGCGTGGTCCGTTCTGCATACCGTTGAGGACGTCAAGCAAACCCATGGTTCGCCTCCTATGAAAGCGCAATCGGATGCCCACCCGCCGGCAAACATAACGTTGCGACTGGGCGGTTACAAGGCGGCGCGGCCGGCGCACGTCGCGGCAGGATTTGTAGGCATCTGATACCGCCTCTGCTATTCAAGATGCATCCAATCGCGTCGTGGAGTGGCGGGATGACGTCGCGCAAATCCATCGTTGTTGCAGGCGCCGGTAGTATCGGCTGCTTCGTGGGCGGCATGCTTGCCAGCGTCGGCCATAAAGTCGCCTTGCTGGCACGCCCTCGCATCATCTCCGAGATCAGCAAGAACGGATTGCGTCTCACCAGTTTCGAAGGACTCGATCGCCACGTGACGGCGGATCGATTGCTGATGTCCGATGCAAGTTCCATTTTCTCCGGCGCCGATATCGTCCTCGTTACCGTGAAGAGTGCGGATACGGCCGCCATGGCGCAAGAGATTGCGCGGCATGCTCCCGCCGATGCAACGGTCGTTAGCCTGCAAAACGGCGTGAGCAATGCCGCGATTCTCCGCGACGCCTTAGATGGGCGGCGGGTTCTCAGCGGCATGGTGCCGTTCAACGTCATCTCGTTGGGCGAAGGCCGCTTTCATCGGGCGACATCCGGAGATATCGCCATCGAACAGGATGCCGCGGGGACGGCAGAGCAGTTGTCGATCCCCGAGTTGATGATGCGCCCGACCGCAAATATGCTGGGCGTACAGTGGGGCAAGTTGCTACTCAACCTCAACAATGCGCTGAATGCCCTGTCGGGCCTGCCGTTACGCGAGCAGCTTTCGCAAAGGCAGTGGCGATGTTTGTTGGCGGATCAGATGGGCGAAGCGCTGGTGGCGATGCGAGCCGATGGCATTGTGCCGGTTTCGTCGACACCGATTCCCGCCAGTCTTGCGCCATATCTGTTGCGGCTGCCTGATGCGTTGTTCCGGCTGCTGGCCGGCCGGACCATCAAGATCGATCCGCAGGCGCGATCGTCGATGTGGGAGGATTTGCAGCGTCACCGGCTGACGGAAATCGACTATCTGCAAGGCGTCATTATCGGCATTGCCGCCAAGCATGGTCTGCAGGTCCCTTTGACGCGGCGTATCGTGGATTTGATCAAGAATGCTGAACGCCGCGGCGAAGGTTCGCCGGGACTAACGCCGGCACAAATTCGCGGGTGAAATCGCCTGGGTCTAGCGCCACAGGCCATACTCGGCCCATTTCGATTCCGGAATGACTTTGCCGATCTTGTAGTTGAATGAAACCACATGCATGCGGTCCGGCGAGCCCTTGCATTCGAACGAGAACTGGTACCAGCGGCCCTGGCTGCGGAATGCACCCCCGTTGCCGATGATCGTATCCTTGACGTGACGGGGATGCGAAATGACATCAGCTTTGGCGCGATCGGGATGATACGGATTGGGATCCTGATCGATACGCTTCATCGCATGAAGATCGCAGATCTGTTCGAGCCGCGTTTTCGGATCGAGCTTGCTTAGGCTGGCGATAAATCGCGCGTCGGATGCACTAGCTGAGTCTGCGATGATGGATGCCATGGTCACAAGCAGCACAAAAACAGGCTTCATGAGGTCAGGACTCTTGCTTCATAAGGGCGAATGGGAGTGCGCGACGCACGGAGGGGCAAGCTTGACGGAACACAGGCTTCCTAGAATATTTGACACAGGAATGCGATGGCATTTCGCATTTCCTCTGCACAATGATGCGTGAGGTTGTATGCGCCCGTGGTTGTTGTCGATTGTCCTCGCTTGGGGCTTGGCGATGCCGGCTGTTGCCGCCGACTATGCGAGCCAGATCAGTGCCTATCGCCACGCGCATGGACTCTCGCCGGTTCGGATGGATGCGAAGTTGAATGCGGTCGCGCTGCATCAGGCGCGCGCAATGGCCGCGAATGGCGTCGTCAGCCATACGGTGGGCGGAAGTTTTGGAACGCGCGTCGCCAGCTTGCGCAAGACGCTGGCGGCAGAGAACGTCGCCGCTGGTTTCGCGAGCTTCTCCGAAACGCTGAAACAATGGGAAAACAGCGCCGGCCATCGCCAGAACTTGCTGATGAAAGGGGCGCGAAAAGTTGGTGTCGCATCGGCGGTCAACCGAAAATCGCCTTATGGCGTCTTCTGGGCGATGATCATCACTGATTGACTGGCGGATCGATCCGGGGTGATCTCAGATCGGCGCTCGTGAGGGCTTCGGTTTGGCGCGAAACGATATGCGCGTGATTTTGTCAGGGAGTTTGTTTCGGTGCTGGCCGATCCCGCCGTTGCAACCGGGACACTTTCACCTCTTTCGCAGGTGGACCGAACAAACCATGAGCGACCGATTTGACCTGCGTAGTGAGACTCGTCCAGCCGCATGCGACCGGGGTCTCCCGACAATCCAGCGGCTTGGATTTGTTCTGGGAGGTCGCCGGTCTGGCATGAGCCAGGCCCGTTGTCTGCGTCGCGACACGGGGTTTGTTTTCCGGCTTGCCCGCTGATCTGGCTGTTTCCGGCCGGATCGCTTTAGCGCGTTGGCCCTCGCCGGAGCCCGCAGACGGATTGCGGGCGGCGAGATAACGGATGAATTCCTGATCGATCTGCTTGAGTTCCTTCGCCGTCGGGATCGGTCCGGCAATATCGAAATGCCGGTTCTGCATGAAGTCGTAATACGTGTAGCCGCCGCCGGCCTTGCGGCGGCCAGGGAACCGGCTATCGCATTCGGCGATGGTCGTGGCCAACGCTTCCGGTGTGAGTGCGAAAGCTTTGACAGTATCGACGCAATCCTCATAGTCGCGCGAACTTGTAATCGTTCGCTGCTGCGCGGACGCCGACGCGGCTGTAAGAACGATGCAGCAGAGCGCAATGGCGCACGGCAAAGCCATGTGCTTGGGAATCGCTGATGTGCGCCGTTTGTTCAAAGGTTGCTCATCGGTTATCGCTGGAGGCTATTGCACGAATCTCGCCTCGCAACGCGGCGTTGTCCACCCGGAGTTTTTACTTTCTCCCCACCTTTACGGCGACCCGTCCAAATGTCGCGTCCCGAGCGTCTATCTGGGGCCTCACGTGGCTGGCGATTTGGGCGACGTTCTGATAAGAGTTCCGCCGATGCCCGCTATTCTGCGGGTTTTCGGTCCCGTAGCTCAGCCGGATAGAGCGACGGTTTCCTAAACCGTAGGTCGGAAGTTCGAGTCTTCCCGGGATCGCCAATCGCAATTCGGCATGGCCGCAATCGAACGAGCCGATTGTAACAAGGCCCTGCTTGGGAACAGGCCGCTGCTTCAAGATGCGTGGCGGTGAGGGAGAAAGCCATGTCGCGCGTGTCGATCAAGGGTCGCGATGATTTGCCGGAAGCACTCAGGCCATTGTGGGACCAGATGACGACCTATGGCGCGTTTGAAAATCAGGCCGGCGTGATGGTGCATCAACCGGTGATCTTCAAACACACCTGGTCTATGCTCGTTGAACTGTCATCGTCCGGGACCTTGTCGAAGCGCCATCTCGAGCTGGCGCTGGTCGCGGTCTCTCTGCTGAATCGATGTATCTATTGCGTCTCGCATCATACGCCGAAGCTCGCCATCCAGGGCGTGTCGGAAGACGGTGCCGAGCGCTTGCTCGACTACAAGGATCATCCGGAACTCGATGACATCGATAAGCTCGTCGTCGAATATTCGATTGCGGTGACCAATAACTGGAACACCACGCGGGACGACGTGTTCCGGCGGCTCAAGGAGCATTTCACCGAGGCGCAAATTGTCGAACTGACCTGGCGCATCGCGCTGTGCGGCGCGTTCAACCGGCTCAACGATATCCTGCAGCTTGATATCGAGCCGGGTGTCGTTCGCGACGCGGCGGAATAGGCGACTGACAAGGCGGTCGTGATACGTACAGTGCGTCCGTTATTCGGATGCCTGCGGGCCGCCATTCCGATGTCGCAGCTTCGCGGCGTTCATCGGTGCGCGTGACACATTATTGTTAAGATCGACGAGCTGCGCCATCAGGGACATCAGAGCCTTGCGATCGCGGGCTTGCAACGGCGCGAGCATGCGCTGTTGAGCGCGATCGACCGCCGGAATGGCTTTGCCCAGCAGTTGCCGTCCCTTGGCGGTGAGATGCAGCAGTTTCAAGCGCCGATCCTCGGGAGCCGGCTTGCGCACGATCAGTTCTTTCGATTCGAGCCGCTCGATGACGCTGCCGAGCGTCGACCGATCGAATGCAATCAGCGCCGACAGGCGCGTTGCGTCGATGCCGGGATAATCCCGCACCGCCACCAGCGAGGCATATTGTACCGGGGTGAGATCGAATCCCTTGCACTCCTCCATGAAGATGGCGACGGCGATCTGTTGCATGCGCCGGAACAGGTGCCCCGGTTTGCTGTAGACATCGTCCATCAATTTGGGTGCCGGCTTATTCGGCATCGTGCTGACGCTCCGGTGCCGCATCCTGGAACGCCTTGACTGCTTGAGTGGCGGTCTCGGCCTGGAGCAGGCGCGGATAAGCGCTGAGGTCCACGCCGAAGCGCCGCGCGTTGAACAATTGCGGAACGAGGCAGATGTCGGCGAGCGTCGGCGCGTTGCCGAAGCAGAATGGCCCGGTTTCCCGAGCGATCAATGTTTCGCAGGCGCCGAGCCCTTCGTTAATCGCCCATGCGGCCCACGCCGTGACCGCCTCGTCGGCAAGGCCAAGCTGCCGTAGCCGCGCCAGAACCTTGAGGTTCTGCACGGGGTGCGTATCGCAGGCGATGACTTGCGCGAAAGATCGGATGCGCGCCCGGTTAAGCGGATCGCCCGGCAATAGCGGCGGTCGCGTGTGCGTCTCGTCGAGCCATTCGATGATCGCCAGCGACTGAGTCACGCTCGTTCCATCGTCGAGCGATAACGTCGGCACCAGCCCCTGCGGATTGAGCGCGAGGTAGGTCGGGTCGCGCTGCTCGCCTTTACGCAGATGATGCGCCACATGCTCGGCAGGCAGTTCCTTGAGGTTGAGCGCGATGCGAACGCGCCAAGAGGCGCTGCTGCGATAGTAGCCGTGCAGCTTCAATGGCCGCTCCTTTCAGCAAACCAGATTCAGGCGATGATATTGACAGTATGCATTCGGTCAGTATGCCGTCAATCATGCTTCGCAGAGGTGCCGTCGCGATCCGGCGAGTCGCGATCGTCGGATTGCTGGCGGCAACAGAGCAGTGTCTCGGATGGCGGCAGCTGACTCTTAGACTTTGATCATGCGTTTGCCGCGATTTTCACCTGCAAGCAGGCCGATCAACGCCTGCGGTGTGTTCTGCAATCCGTCGATGACGTCTTCCTGCACCTTCAGTTTGCCGGCGGCGACCCACGCTTGCAGATCAGCCAGCGCCTGATCGCGTTGATCCATGTAGTCCATCACAATGAACCCCTGCATGGTCAGCCGTTTGACGACGATCAGACCCGGTATGCCGCGCGGACCGGTTGCCGACGGCACGCCATCATATTGTGAAATGGCGCCGCAGCACGCGATGCGGCCGTGCAGGTTCATCAGTGGTAGGCAGGCTTCGAGGATGTCACCGCCGACATTGTCGAAATAGACATCGATGCCGCCCGGTGCGGCCGCCCTCAGCGCCTTGAACACCGCGCCGTCTTTGTAATCGACGGCAGCATCGAAGCCGAGTTCGGACGTCAGCCATTGGCATTTCTCCTTGCCGCCGGCGATGCCAATCACGCGGCATCCCTTGATCTTGGCGATTTGCCCGACGATCGATCCGACAGACCCTGCCGCTGCAGACACCACGACGGTTTCACCGGCCTTGGGCCGGCCGACATGAAGCAGGCCGAAATAGGCCGTGAGCCCGGCAATGCCGTAAACGCTGAGAAGGTGGGTCATCGGCTCGATGCGTGGCGTCTTGCTCAGATGCTTGGCGGGGACGGCCGCATAATCCTGCCAGCCGGTATCGCCGAAGACGATATCGCCAGCGGCGAAACCGGGAGCCTTGGAGGTGACGACTTCAGCGATGCCGCCACCGGCCATCACCGTGTTGGCTTCCACGGCCGAGCGGTAGGTTGCGCCGTGCATCCAGGCGCGGTTGGCCGCATCGAGCGAAATGTAGCGAACGCGCAGCAGCACCTCACCGTCCTTCGGCTCAGGGATGGCCGCTTCCGACATCTTGAAATGACTTGGCGCGAGCTTGCCCGTGGGTTTCTCGACCAACAGAATCTGGCGGTTGATACCGTCTGCCATGAGATGCCTCCCTGATGCCGCTTCGGTTGCTGACGCTAATGCCAATCGCGGCGAAGCGGAAGGCCGCTGTGCGGTTCGCGCGATATTCCGTCTCAGAAGAAATTCAGCCGATCCGGACGGTCGCCGTGCAAGGCCGTGGCAAATTCAACGGCGAGGAATAGTCCGCCCGCGACAAATATCCTGCGGCCTGTCGTCGCCGCAAGCGCTGTGCTGCGCGCGACGGCATCTTCGATGGTTGCGCACGTATGGACCGTCGCGGCTGGATTGGCCGCGCGCGCCGCTTGCGCAATGGCCTGCGGGTCGGATCCCTTGTGGTAGGCTGCGGTGCAGATGATGGTGTCGAAGACCGGCGCGAGTTGGTTGACGATCTCGGTGGCCTTCTTGTCGTGCGAAACGCCGGTCACCAGAATCCAGCCGTCAGCACCGTATGCGGCGTGGAGACCGTTCAAGGCTTGCGCGATGCCATCCGGTGTGTGGCCGACGTCGATAACGGTCAGCGGATCGTTGCGGATGGGTTCGAGGCGGCCGGGCCAGTGCGTGTCGCGTAGCCCGGTTCGAGCCGCTGCCTCCAGTGTTCGAGGCGCATCAAGCGATGCCTGTCTTGCCCAGAGCAGGAACAGAGTGACAGCAATAGCGGCGTTGTTGAGCTGGAAGCTGCCGGAGAGCGAAATCCCGAGATTGCAAAAATGATGCGCGCCAAATCGGTAGTCGAACGATAGAGCAGCCGCAACGATGGCTTCCCGTTCGATCGCGACCTCATCGCGAACGAATGCGCTGGCGACCTGACGCGATCGGTTATACGCGATGAGATGTGGGCGGAGCGGCCGGCAATTCTCGCCGTAGATGATCGTCCCGCCGGCAGCGCAGGCATCGCTTTTATCTGACGCGATCAGGGCGAGCGAATTGCCCAGCAGCGCGACGTGCTCGTAGTCGACCGATGTGACCGAGGTGATTGTCGCATTGACCAGCCGGACCGGATCGTAACGCCCGCCGATACCGGCCTCGAACACTGCGAACTGGCAGTTCATTTCCTGAAAATACAGACAGGCGAGGGCAAACTGCGCCTCGAATGCGCCGAAGCTTTCGTCGGTCAGTTGCGGCGAGATGTCATGAATGGCCGAATTGATCCGCGCGACCATCGCAGCAAGATACGCATCGTCGATGGGCTCGCCGTCGATCTGAAAACGTTCGTTGAAGCGATACAGATGCGGTGATGTGAAGAGCCCGGTGCGCAAGCCCGCCGCCCGACCGATGCTTGAACAAAACGCAGCGGTGCTGCCTTTGCCATTCGAGCCGGTGACGACCACGGATATTCGCTCGAGACGCGTGCGATCGATTCCCAGCGCTTCGAGCAGCTTGCTCAGTCGCGCCAGACAGATGCCTTGGCCGTATTTGGGCAGATCAAACACGCAACAATCCTATCGCGGTTAGTGTATGCCGCCAGATGGTCAGGATCAGGTCGGAGCGGTTGCTGTCTTCGAGGAAACGGATCGATGGATTGGCGTTGATCTCGATGATCCGCATCGTGTCGGGGGCACCATTCAATTCGGTGAACATATCCACGGCGGCGGCACGCAAGCCGAGTGCCTGCATCGCGCGCCGTGCAAGTGCGTGCGCGGCTTGCATGGCGCTAGGGACATCGAATGTCATGATGCCGCCGGCGCTGCGGTTGGTGCGGCCGATGATCTTGCGTCGTTCGCCTGCGGCGAGAACGGTATCTAGCCTGTCGACCTCGACGTCCATCGGCGAGTCCGGCGAAATACCACGCGACGTCAGCTGCGTAGCATTACGGGCAAGCAGATCGCGGATTGAATGAATGCCGTCACCTTCGACAAACGGATGTTGCTTGTGAACGGTGTAGATGACGTCATCGTCGAGCAAGAAAATCCGATGCTCGCTGCCGTGGATGTACGGCTGGATCAGTATTGCATCATAGAATTGCGCGACGTCATCCATGTAGCATGTGAGGGTTTCGGCATCATGGACGGGCTGGGCGAAGTCGCCGCGAGAGCCGTTGAGCGGCTTGACGAAAGCGGGGCCATTCAGTGTTGCCAGAAAGGTCAAGGCATCGCTGCGCTCATGTCCCGGGGCACGATGCGCGCGATGACGATCGTGCAGAAAGAAATACGTGCCGCCTAGCGTTGGGATGCCGGCGTGATCGAGAATGCGATTGGTAAAGAACTTATCGGATGCCAGCGTTGCGGAAGTTGCGGTGTTTTGCGGGAAGAGCGAGCAGCGACCGCCACCGAAGCAATGGCTGGCGGTTGCCGATGCAATCTTGAAAATCAGGCCGGTGCCGCCGTCCAGTTCTTCGAACGTCAGGCCAAACTCGGCGCAGGCGTATTCCGCGTAGATCGTTTGATCGGGATAGTAGCCTGGCTTGCCGTCCCGAAAAGACTGAAGATTGCGCATAAAGCTCCAGCACTCTTGATGCTGCGGTGGCTATACCGCAGGCGCGGATGGATCGGAAGGCTGCCGGCAGGCCGATCTAACATACCAACGTCCGGCACATGATTTTGGCGCGGAGCCCTGGGACGTGGAGCCGGTGGATTGGTGTCCGGCCGTTAAGCTCTGAAGAGGGCATTCATGTTAGTGTGTCAATGATTGCGAATCAGGAACGGCTGTGATTGTTGCCGTGTCCGCTGCAGCTCATTGCCTATTCCGCTGCATGACGATCAGGATATGCCGGCCCAATGCAATTTCAGACCGCCGACATCAGCATTGTGCGATCGATCCGACAGGTCAGCTTGGTTCGGGACTGGCAACGCTCCCGAGGGCAAAAGGCCTTGCCGAATTTGGCAGACTTTACTCCGAACGAACGTGCAGGGGATGCCGCCGACATCCTGATGAACGAAGTTACACGCCAGGATGGAAAATTCTCCTACCTCTGCAGGTCGGCAGGCGAACGCGTCGCTCAGATTTTCGGTCTCGAGATGATCTCCCGTCGTCTGGAGGATTGCCTCGACGCCGGAATGGCGAAAGCGGCAAGGCCGATCTGGGACGCTTGTGTTAACCGCAAGTTGCCCGTCTATTCGATCCTGCCGCTGGCGGACCAGAGCGGATGCCCGGTGACCATCGAGCAGCTCTTTTTGCCTTATAGCAAGGGGAGCGGTGAGACGGATGTCATGCTTGCGGTCTTGCATGCATGGAGCACTGAGGGGCGCTTTGCCATTCAGGGATTGCTGCGCGGTCTGTCCAAAGTCCCGCTGCACTGGGCGGTCGTCGTCGATCCGGAGGGCGATGCCGCACCGCGGGTGGTGAAACCGGCCGTGGACGAAATCGTCTGGGTGGATCATCTAGGGCTCGCGCCGGAGGCCTGACGAAGCAATTCAGTGGCGTTGCCGGAGCTTACTCCGCAATAATATTCTCTCTAGAATATAAATAGTTAGGCCCCGCCGAATATTTGTTGCGTCGCCACCTTGTATCCTTATTTGGGGGTCAGACCGCCGCTGCCGGCATTTGCCGTCGCGCCCCCAAGCGACCGTCCGGTTCAGCTGCGACCGCGTTGCCGGCGGAAGCATTGATCACAAAAAGTTTACCTCAGAATACAGATACGGATACGAGACATTATGAGCGCTTTTCATCGGGAGAAGGTTCTTTCCGTTCGCCATTGGACCGACACGCTGTTCAGCTTCACCGCCACCCGCAATTCCGGCTTTCGTTTTCTCAACGGACAGTTCGCCATGATCGGTCTCGAAATCGATGGCCGTCCGTTGCTGCGGGCCTACAGCATGGCGAGCGCCAATCATGAAGAGTCGCTGGAATTCTTCAGCATCAAAGTCGCCGATGGGCCGCTGACCTCGCGGCTGCAGCGCATCAAGGAGGGTGACACCATTCTGGTCGGCCGCAAGGCCACCGGCACCCTGATTACCGATAACCTGATTTCCGGCAAAAGGCTGCTGTTGCTGTCGACCGGTACCGGGCTTGCGCCGTTCGCCAGTCTCATCAAGGACCCCGAGGTCTACGAACGGTTCGAGACGATTGTGCTGGTGCATGGCTGCCGGCAAGTGTCCGAACTGGCTTACGGCGAGCAACTGGTCGCCCGGTTGCGCGAAGACGAATTGTTCGGTGAACTGCTGCAGGACAAACTGATCTACTATCCCACGGTGACGCGCGAACCATTCCGCAACCGAGGCCGCATCACCGATCTGATCGCCTCGAACCAGCTTTTCGATGACATCGGACTGGCGCCGTTGGATATCGACAGCGACCGGATCATGATGTGCGGCAGCCCGGCGATGCTCGAGGAATTGCGCGACATGCTTGGTGCCCGGGGTTTTGCCGAGGGCAACCATAGCGAGCCAGGCCATTTCGTGATCGAGAAAGCGTTCGTCGAACGTTGAGGCTTGCCGCCGGCTTCGATTGCCCGATCGAAAGAACTCCAGGACTGGATGATGAGGACCGCGCCCCATCGGCACGGTCTTTTATTTGCCGGTGGTCGGCCGTAAACGGCCATGCGATTGATTTCTCTGCCCGAATATCGGTAGGCTGCGGACAGGCAACGGTCGCCTGCTGTCAAGCAGGTGTTAGCCTCGTTGAATTGCAGTAGCGATCCGGCGCTGGCACATGCTCGGCATCACGCTGTCGACTGTGCGCGGGTCGCCATCACTTACGGTGTTGTCCGAGGGATCCATGGAAACCTTGATGCTCCCGTTTTCACCGCGCTTTATCGTCCTGACGATTTGCGGTGTCGTTACTGCGCTGCTGCTGATCCTCGGCATCTTCGATCACAAAGTCCTGAAGGTTGTCGTCATCCCGATTCTGATCTTCGGCGGGCTGACACTGCTGGGCATCCGCGATCTGGTGCAGAAAGATCATGCGGTGCTGCGCAACTATCCGATCTCGGCACATTTGCGCTTTCTGCTCGAGGAAATACGGCCCGAGATGCGGCAGTACTTCTTCGAAAGCGAAAAGGATGGCATGCCGTTCAGCCGCGATACCCGCGCGGTGGTCTATCAGCGCGCCAAGATGGTGCTCGACAAACGGCCGTTCGGCACCCAGGAGAACGTCTACACCGACGGCTATGAGTGGATGCATCATTCGGTCGCGCCGAAGCCGCATGCGACCGAGAAGTTTCGCGTAACGATAGGCGGACCTGACTGCACCAAGCCGTATTCGGCTTCGGTCTTCAATATTTCAGCCATGAGTTTCGGCGCGCTCAGTCCCAACGCGGTCAGGGCGCTGAACGCTGGCGCGAAGAAGGGCAGCTTTGCGCACGATACCGGCGAGGGAGGTGTCAGCCCCTATCACCGCGAGAAGGGCGGCGATTTGATCTGGGAAATCGGGTCCGGGTACTTCGGCTGTCGCAATCGGGACGGATCGTTCAATCCGGAGGAATTTGCGCGGATTGCTTCCGACGATCAGATCAAGATGGTCGAATTGAAGGTCAGTCAAGGTGCCAAGCCCGGTCATGGCGGCGTCCTGCCCGCCGCGAAAGTATCGGAGGAAATCTCCAAGATCAGGGGCGTCGGCATGGGCGAGGATTGCATCTCGCCGGCACGTCACACGGCCTTCACGACACCTTTGCAAATGATGCAGTTCATTGGCGAGATGAGGCGGCTGTCCGGTGGCAAACCGGCCGGATTCAAACTGTGCATTGGGCACCGCTGGGAGTTTCTCGCGATCTGCAAGGCGATGCTTGAGACTGGCATCTATCCGGATTTCATCGTCATCGACGGCAACGAGGGCGGCACCGGTGCGGCGCCGCTCGAGTTCATGGATCACCTCGGCATGCCGATGCGCGAAGGCGTCAACTTCGCGCACAATGCGTTGATAGGCATCAATGCGCGCGATCGCATCCGCATCGGTGCCGCAGGCAAAATCGCCACGGCGTTCGATCTGGCCCGGGCCATGGCGCTGGGCGCGGACTGGTGCAATTCGGCGCGCGGCTTCATGTTTTCGCTCGGCTGCATCCAGTCCTTGAGCTGTCATACCGATCGTTGTCCGACCGGCGTCACGACGCAGGACCCGACGCGCAATCGTGCGCTGGTCGTGCCGCACAAGCTGGAGCGTGTCTACAACTATCACCATGCGACGTTGCATGCGCTGGCGGAATTGATCGCGGCTGCCGGCCTCGAGCATCCGCAGCAGATCCGCCCGGTGCATTTCTCGCACCGCATCTCCAGCACTCAGGTCACATCGTTCTCGCAACTCTATCCGGAATTGCGTCCTGGTGAGTTGCTTACCGGCACCGATGACGAGCGGTTTCGTGAGGCGTGGGCGTTGGCGCGCGCCGATACGTTCGATCCGGCGGGATAAGGCTAGAATTCGCCGTGCAGACGTCCGGAAAATATCGAGACCGGTCCGCGGTCGGCGTTGTAGGCCGGGTTGGTGATGAGCTGATAGTCGGCCGTCAGCGTCACTTGCTTGTTGATCGCATAGGCGTAGTAGGCCTCGAGGATGCGCTCCTTGCGGTAATTGAGTTGGCCGTCGCCAATCAACACGCCGAGCCCGCCGGCTGCGATAAAATCGCGATGATCCCTCGACAGCGCGTTGATAGCGCCGCCGAGGCCGATCACGTCATCGGGGCGGCCCCAACGCGCGCCTTTGATTGACGTTCCGAATGACAGGCTCGCGTCGATGTCGGTGAACGACATAATTTCGGTCTTGCCGTCGTTCCAGCTCCAGCGTCCGAACAAGCCGATGTCATCGGCCAGCGCCTGCTCGAGATTGACGACATAGCCATACTTCAGGCGGCCCTGGCGCGTTTGTGCGATATCGAGATTGAGTGCCGGATTGGCGAGCGTATCGCGATAGCTGCCGGAAAAGGCGCTGCTCAGCCAGCCGATGGTGCGAATTTTGCCAGGCTGCGAGAACAGGCTGTAACGGGTTTCCAACTCGATCACGTACTGGCCGCGTTGCGGGATGTGCGTGTCGAAGCTGTTGGAGTTCGACTCTGCACCCATCATGAAGTAACCGCCGCGAAGCGCCCATTGCTTCTGGTTCAACTCCGCTGTTGCACCATAGGTCAGGCCGAGCCGATCCGCGGCATAGTCGAATGCACCGGGTGCCCACAGCGCCCAGTTCATGAAATCCTTGCGGGTATCCTTGGCATAGGCATTGCCGTCGAACACGTCGGTCGCCGCGAACTTGCCCAGCTGCAACGTCAGGCGCGAGACGTCCGCCTTGCCGGCGAGTTGGTTAGGGGCGCTTGCAAGCTCTTCCTGCTCGCCGCCGAAGCCGAAGGTCTGGCGCAGGAACAATCGCGAGGTGTTGTAGTGCGGGTAGGGAAAGTTGGATTTCTGCGCTTCGCCGCTAGGAAAGCCGCCGGCGCCGACGGTGTCGTTGAGACCGAATCCCTGCAGCAGTTCCGGATTGTAATAGACCTCGCCGCCGTCCCACAGGCGCGCGTTCAGGAACAGGCTGTTGCTCCAGGTCTGCTGGCTCTGTGCGGCCGGCGTCAGACTGTTCGGGCCGGAGTAGCGCGCCCGAAAGGCCGGATAGCCCTGTTGGATGTAAGTGGTTTGACCGTGAATTTCCCAGCGGTCGGATTCCGAATCGAGGCTCGTTGCAGCAGGCTGTTGTGATCCGGACCAGTCGATCTTTCGATTAAGCCCGATGCGTATCGATTGCAGGTCCATCGTCGACGCATATTGCGCGCCCGATGCAAACTGCACGTGATCCGTGTCGAATTTGCTGTAGAGATACTCCAGGCGCGCGCTCCAATGCGGTGCGAACGCGTATTCGATGCCTGCACCGGCAGCCCAGCCAAGACGTGTGTCGAGATGCTTGTCCGCGCTGCCGTCCGGCTGCGTGTCGATGAAACGTCCGCTTGCCCATGCGAGCCCGCCAGTCGCGTAAGCCAACCAGGGACCGCTGGCGTAGCCGATCCGAGCGCGCGCGGTGCCGGAATAATCGAGCTTTTGCAGGATGTCTGATCGGCGCGTGGCGAGCGTTGCGACAACGGCATTGGAGTCGATGTAGTTCGGGAACGACAGGTCCGCCTCGATGCCTAACAGCAATCCTGAAGGCAGCGCGACATTGTATCCGGCCTGCAAGCCGCCGATCATGCCACCGAAGCGGTTGTCAGCAGCGCTGAAGGTCGGATCGAGCAGCGATGCGCTGGACATGCCACGGGCAAATCCGACATGCGCGCCGAGATACGCGCCGGACCAGCTGGTGTATGGCACGGGAGCTTTGACGGGGAGCGCAGCAGGCAGATCGGCGGCCGTGGCAACCCCGCCCAGCGCGCAGAAGCCAGCGCTCATTGCCATCCAGACGGGTTTCATGAAGTTGCCCATGCTGTCCCGCCACGCAACGTCTGCCGCAGCCGGTATCCCGCCAGCAATCTGTTCCGACTTGCTTTTCCGACGCACGGCCCCGCCCCGTCAACTGACGTCCAGCATTCTGCCAAAGTTTATTATTGCAACTAATTCGCAATAGCAATAGGCGAAGCTATCCCGAGCGTGTCAGTGCCATGTTCCGATGACAGTTGCGTAACGCCAGTTCAGATCGTGTCGGTGAAGGTCGCGGGGTCGAACCGGTGCACGTCGGCAAGCAGCTCGCAAAATGCCTGCGCGCCGTGCGTAAGCAATTGATGGCCCTTCTCGGCGTCGGCGGCACAGGCATCGCCGATCGCGCCGCCACGATGGAGGTCTTGCGCCTGCCACGCGAGCGGCGCCGGACGACTGACATTCAGCCAGCGATAATCGCGATCCATTGCGATGCTGGACGGTTGAAAATGGCCGATCTTGTCAGTGCGCACGAGATCGGGATAGGCCGCCAGCATGATCGAGGTTTCGATCGCGCCCCCATGGATGCCGTGGCGCCGTTCCGATGCGGTGAACAAACCTTCCGGTATAGTGAAACGACTCCAGGCCGTCGTTACCGCCAGCATGCCGTGCAAGGCACGGAGATCCTGCGCTACAAGGCTCATCGCGGCGCTGTTCCCGCCATGGCTGCTCACCATCACGAGCTTGCGGATGCCGGCACGCGCCACGCTTTCGCCAACCGCTGTCCAACTCTTGATCGCCGCCTCGGCAGACAGCGTCAATGTACCCGGGTACGCGATGTGCTCAGTGGAGATGCCAACGGCTTGAACCGGAAGAAACACCGCCGGAATGTCGGAAGGAAGCAATTCACGGACTCGTGTGAGATAGGCCTGCGCAATCATGGCATCGGTCCCGAGCGGCAAGTGCGGGCCGTGCTGCTCGGTCGCGGCCAACGGCAGCACCGCGATCCATCCGGCGGTCGATCTGACGTCGGGCCAATGGAGGTCGGTCCAGTCGCGGGAGGGAACGGTGCCGGTCATGGTCACAAACTACTTCGCAAGAATTGCAGAAAAATTCACCATCGTTCCTGACGGCGGGCGGCCAAACCAGTACAACGTCCGCACTGCTTGTTCCACCTTGCCATCATGGGCCAGAATAAACGCCGGAGTCCAACCATGAAGCTGGTCCATCTGCTGCCATTGTTAATCGCGGGCTTGCTTGGCGCGTTTGCGGCTGTGCCGGCGACGGATGCCGTGGCGCAGACCCCTCCCGCGACCCTCGACAAGGTGTCGTTCGGGACCAACTGGGTGGCGGAAGCCGAGCACGGCGGGTTTTTCCAGGCGCTGGCCGACGGAACCTACAAGCAATACGGGCTCGATGTCACGATCGTGCCGGGCGGGCCAAACGTCAACAATCGTATCCTGCTGATAGCCGGCAAGCTCGACTTCTTCATGAGCGCCAACACGCTGCAGTCGTTCGATGCGGTGGCCAACAACGTGCCGGTGGTTGCCGTCGCGGCGATGTTCCAGAAGGACCCCCAGGTTTTCCTGGCGCACCCGGAATCCAAGGTCACCAAGCTGGAGGACCTCAAACCACTGACCTTGTTCGTTTCGAAGGAAGGTATCGCGAGCTATTTCCAGTGGTTGAAATCCGAATACGGGTTCAGCGAAGATCGAGTGAAGCCGTACACCTTCAATGCGCAACCGTTTCTGGCTGACAAGAAGAGCGCGATGCAGGGCTATGTGACGTCCGAGCCCTACGCGGTCGAAAAGCAGGCCGGCTTCAAGCCGAGCGTCATCCTGATTGCGGATTATGGCTTCAATGCCTATTCGACGCTGATCGAAACGCGCCGCAATCTCATCGACAGCAAGCCGGATCTCGTGCAGCGCTTCGTCGATGCATCGATCATCGGCTGGAACCACTATCTGTACGGCGACAACAAACCCGGCAACGACATGATCAAGAAACTCAATCCGGAAATGACCGATGCGTTGCTTGCCTATTCTGTCGCCAAGATGAAAGAGTACGGCATCGTCGATTCCGGCGATGCCACGCGCGATGGCATCGGCGCGATGACCGATGCGCGTGTCGCCAGTTTTTTCGACAAGATGGTGCGCGCCGGTGTGGTTCGGCGCGATATCGATTATCGCAAAGCCTACACCTTGCGTTTCGTCAACAAGGGCGTTGGCGTCGATCTTCGGCCAAAGAACTAGACGCACCGCATGATGGCTGAGCCCGCAGCACGTTTGTCCGACAGCGCGACGCCACGCGGGTTTGCGATCAAGCTGGCTGGCGTCAGCAAGACCTACGACAATGGCCTCGTCGCGCTGGCGCCGCTCGATCTCGATGTACTCAAGGGTGAGTTCGTCTCGCTGCTCGGCCCGTCGGGATGCGGTAAGTCAACGGCATTGCGCATCATCGCTGGTTTGATCGCGCCGACGTCGGGGCAGGTGCAAGTCGCAGGCCGCGCGAGCCGTTCAATCGGCTTTGTCTTCCAGGAGCCGACATTGATGCCATGGGCGACGGTGCGCGATAATGTTCGCCTGCCGCTGCGGCTCGCCCATGTTGCGCGCGAGGATGCGGACCGGCGCGTGAGCGATGCGCTGGCACGAGTCGGGCTCGCCGAATTTGCCGAGACCTATCCGCGCGAATTGTCCGGCGGCATGAAGATGCGGGTGTCGCTGGCGCGGGCGCTGGTCACTGATCCCGATGTGCTGTTGATGGACGAACCGTTTGCCGCGCTGGATGAAATCACGCGCTTCAGGCTGAACAACGATCTGCTGGTGCTGTGGCGGGAGTTGCACAAGACCATCGTCTTCGTCACCCATTCGGTTTTTGAATCGGTTTTCCTGTCGCAGCGTGTAATCGTGATGACCGCGCGGCCGGGGCGTATCGAGAGCGAGATTCACGTCGATGCCGATCCGCGCGACGAAAGCTTTCGAACGTCGGCCGCGTATGCGGCATTCTGCCGGGAAGCGTCGACGGCTCTGGCGCGTGCCAGCGAGCGGAAAGGCGCGTCATGAGTTCGCTCTCGCCGCCGCAAATGACGTCGGATGTGGCTGCACCGCAGGCGGGTCGCGGCTTTGGCATGCTGCAATTCCTGCTGCCGGTTGTTGTGCTCGTCATCAGTGTCGCGGTGTGGGACTTGGTCGTTCGCATCAATCAAATTCCGCCTTATGTGCTGCCAAGCCCCGGCGCTGTCATCGGCACCCTGATCGCGGATTGGGATATCTTGTGGCAGTCGCTGCTGACGACATTGCTGACGACGTTCGAGGGTTTCGTCGCGGCGGCGATCGGCGGCATCGCCATGGCGCTGCTGTTCAGCCGCTCGAAGTGGCTGGAATTCTCGCTGCTGCCTTATGCCGTCATTTTGCAGGTGACGCCGGTGATCGCCATCGCGCCCTTGCTGCTGATCTATCTGCCGCAACAGACAGCGGTGGTGGTCTGTGCCTGGATCGTCGCGTTTTTTCCCGTGCTCGCCAACACCACGCTCGGTCTCAAGTCGGTTGATCGCAATCTCGCCGGTCTCTTCAAGCTCTATCGCGCCACTCCGATACAGTCGCTGCTGTTGTTGAAATTGCCGGCAGCCCTCCCGCATATTCTCGGCGGGTTGCGGATCGCTGGCGGCCTGTCATTGATCGGCGCCGTCGTGGCCGAGATCGCAGCGGGCTCCGCCGGGGCGGGGTCTGGCCTGGCCTACCGCATCGCGGAGTCGAGCTATCGGCTCAACATTCCGCGAATGTTCGCCGCGTTGTTGTTGCTCTCGATGGCGGGGATTGTCATTTATATGCTGCTTGCGCTGGTGTCGCATCTCGTTCTCCGGCGTTGGCATGAGAGTGCGCTTGGAAAGGAAAGCTGATGACCACCGGTTCTGCCGAGAAGATTGACCTGCTCATTTATGGGCCCCGCAAGCCGGTGGTGGATAACGGCTTTTCCGAACGATTCATTCGACACAATTTCGAAACCAAGGGTGACCTCGACCGGTTGACACCGGCGGTCACGGAGAAAATTCGTGGCATTGCCGTGACGGGGCTGCGCCCGGCGGATAAGACTGTGTTGTCGCGCTTCCCCAAGCTGGAAATCGTGTCCAGCTTTGGCGTCGGCTACGATCACGTCGACTCGGCCTATGCGCGCGAACATGGTGTCATTGTCACCAACACGCCCGACGTGCTGACCGAGGAAGTCGCCGACACCGCGATGGGCCTGCTGATCGCCGTGTTGCGCGAATTCATCAAGGCGGACCGTTATCTGCGCTCCGGATTGTGGACGACGCAGGACTATCCGCTCAGCGTCGGCTCGTTGCGGGATCGCAAGGTCGGCATGGTCGGCATGGGCCGCATCGGACAGGCGATCGCACGCCGCCTCGATGCGGCGCGCGTGCCGGTGGTTTATCATTCGCGAAATCCGGCACCCGGCGTGTCGCATCAGCACTATCCCAACCTGATCGAGATGGCGACGGCGGTGGACACGCTGGTCGTTATCACGCCGGGCGGCGCTGCGACCCTTAATCTCATTAATGCCGACGTCATGAAGGCGCTCGGTCCGCGCGGCGTCATTATCAATCTCGCGCGCGGCACGGTGATCGACGAGCCGGCGCTGATCGCGGCGTTGAAATCCGGGACGATCCTCGCTGCCGGGTTGGACGTGTTCGCCAAGGAGCCGCACGTTCCCGACGAGTTGAAGACTTTGCAGAATGTCATCCTGCTGCCGCATATAGGCTCGGCCTCGCTGGTGACGCGAAATGCGATGGACCAATTGGTGGTCGATAATCTCAAGGCATGGTTCTCCGGCAAGGCGCCATTGACGCCGATCGCGGAGACCCCGGTGAAAGATCGCTAGTCATGCGTGCCCGATCCGGCTCGATTCAGGCGATTACGTTATTGCTCATGGCGGCAGCATGGCTGTCGCCGGCGCAAGCGCAGACGGCGTCGACCTTGAAAAAAGACATGATCGGGCAATGGGAACTATCGACGACGGAGCGCAGCAAGACCTGCGTGGTCACATTGAAGGGCGATGCCACGCCGCAGGGCCAGAAACTCGAGCTCGAACCCGGATGCAGCAAGGCGTTGCCGTTTACGCAAGGCATCACGAGCTGGAACGTCAAGGGTCTGGATATCGTGCGCTTGCAGGATGCGGCCGGCGCGCCGGTCATTGATTTCACCGAAGTCGAAAGCGGCATCTTCGAAGGCCGCCGTCCGGGCGAGGGCATCTATCTGCTGCAGAACCTGGCCGCAGCTCGCGCGCTGACGCGATCGATGGATCAGATGATCGGCGACTGGGCGATCGTTCGCGGCAATGGCAATATCTTGTGCGGCTTGACGCTCACCAACACCGAGGCATCGCAGGACAATTTCGCGGTATTCCTCAAGCCCCGGTGCGATCCGATGATCGCGAGCTTCGCGCCGACCGTCTGGCGGCTCGAGCGCGGCGAAGTCTTGTTGATGTCGGCGCGCGGCGAGACCTGGCATTTCGAAGCGGACGACAACTCGCAATGGCGTCGTGTGCCGGACAGCGCCGATCCGCTGATTTTGGTGCGGCAGTAACACGTCGTCGACGCCGCGGCTGCTTTTGGACAAGCCGGATCAGATTAGGCGCAGGCCCTTCAGGCTGGCATGCCCGTTTTTGCCGACGATGATGTGATCGTGCACCGAGATGCCGAGCGGCCCGGCGATGCCGATGATCGTCTTGGTCATCTGGATGTCGGCCGTCGACGGTGTCGGATCGCCCGACGGATGATTGTGCATCAGCCAAGGCAGATTTATAATATCATGAAATTGCGCCATTTTTTGCGATTTCATCGGCGACTGGTGCCGGGCATTGGGATAT
>MKVX01000002.1 GCA_001899255.1 Rhizobiales bacterium 62-47 | reverse complement strand
AAGCCCTTGAAAACCGCGGCTACCAGCAAACGACTCCGCATAATCCCGCGCTACGCATAATCGATGTTATGCGGTGCACCGCATAAGGTCGAGTTCGGTGCCGCCTGGAAGAAGACCGCGCGGGAGAGCGATCGCGAATATCTCTCGGTCAAGCTGGACGATCCAAGCTTTCCGGCTCCGATCTACGCCTCGCTGGTCAAGGGCGAAGGCGAAGACAGCTACACGCTGATCTGGTCCCGCCGGAACGGCGACTGATCCAGTTGGATCGAACCGCCCCGCCTCCTCGGAGGCGGGGCTTTTCGTCGTGCCAACCGCCCGACGCGCAGAAAAAGGGGAAGGCCTTCGGCCATACGTGTCACTTTCAGGACGATTGCTAAGGGCTCCGCCCTCGCGCGCGCAAGGGTGAAGCAACGAAACCGGTGCCGGCTGGAGCGGTATCCCCGGTCTTCCGCGCCCCGCGAAGATTCCTGACGACTTTATCGTCCGGGCGCGTGCAGACGCGCGCTTGTCGCGCGCCCCTTCGGGCGGGTGATCCCCCTCCGCTCCAGCCGCCCTTGCTCTTGCTACCCCGGTCTCGCCGACGGGCAGGGTTGCAGCGCAGCGCTGCGCTTCAACCCAAGCCCATAGGAGAACGACCCATGACAGTGATGACCTTGACCCGGAACGAGCAAACGGTTTCCGGCGCCTTTCGCGTGGACGTATCGCGCGGCGAACGGATCGGCCGCGTGTCTTCGGAGTGGTTTTCCCGTCCTGACGATGAGCGCTATCTCAGTCTGACTGATCTTCATGACGCAGTTCGCCGCCGTGCTGACTGTGCCCAAACCCGCACCGTGGAAAGCCGGGCCGTACGCGTGGAAGCAAGTCGCGACAACGCCGAACGGCTGAGCTTGATGGTGCCGGGCCGCAGCGAGCCGGTCGCGCCCACGCACTGGAGTTTTGGCCAGTTGTGCAGCCTTGTCGGCGCCCCGACATCTTACATGCGGCAGCTACCTGCACCGCTCGCCGGAATCAACCTGCAACACGGACTGCTTTCACCTCGCGGAGAGCTCCTGAAAACACTGGAAGCCGATGATGGGCGGATCGAGCTTCGCGCCGTGACCGGACCGGACTACGGGCGTATCTGGGATCACGAGCTGACGGCCGCCGTGATGAAAATTGCCGGCAATGGGACCGGCGACACAAGATGGAAGGTCCCGGGCGTGCTGGATTGGGCGACCATGACCACAACCCGTTCATAGACGTCACCAAGGACACCACGACGCTCTATGCCAGCGACCGCGATGTGTTCCTGTTCTTGGTTGACGATACCAACCCGATTGAGGCGGGACGATTGCCGGACGGATCGCCCGATTTGTATTTCCGGGGATTTTATTGCTGGAACAGCGAGGTCGGATCGAAGACTCTCGGCATCGCCTCGTTTTATCTCCGCGCCGTCTGCATGAACCGCAACCTGTGGGGCGTTGAGAATTTCGAGGAAATCACCATCCGCCATTCCAAGTTCGCAGCGCAGCGCTTTGCGCATGAAGCCACTCCCGCGCTGACAAGCTTTGCCAATTCATCGGCGACGCCGTTCATCGCCGGAATAAGAGCGGCGCGCGAGCGGATCGTCGCCCGGACCGAAGAGGACCGAGACAGCTTCCTGCGCAAGCGCGGGTTCTCTAAGTCGGAAACGAGCAAGATCATCGAAACCGTGCTGCACGAGGAAGGCCGGCCGCCGGAAAGCGTGTTTCATTTCGTGCAGGGGATTACTGCGCTTGCCCGCGGCAAGGCTCATCAGGATGCGCGGCTTGAGCTTGAGGGTAAGGCCAAGCGATTGTTGGAGCAGGCCGCCGCCTGAGCATCGCTTCAGCCGTGCAGCCGCTCAGCGGGTTGCACGGCTGATGCTGCATCTAAAGAAGACTTGGTAATTTTCCGCCGATCCGGCTGGCCGGATCGGCGGTTGACGCGCGGCCGCGCGCGCCGCTCGCCGGGCCTACCGGCCCGGCTCGCGAGAAAACACAGCCCGACCTTCAGGAGGCATTCTCATGTCAAGATCATGAGCATCGTCGAACCCTATGTCATGGGCCGTGACGGCGTCGTCTTTCCTCACCGCTTCTCGGTGACGATGTGTTTCGTCAATCGGGAATCGTCATGGGAGGTCTTGCGCAGAATCATCGGCCGCTTGACGTACCGCTTGCTGTTGGGAAACACGATAAGGTCGCTTGTCGGGACCTGACCGATGGCATCCTCGGTCATCAGGCGCACCGCCTTGGGCTGAAACGCCCGGGTGGTCTTGCCGGTGTTTCCGTCCGTGGTCTCGACCATCTCCATCAAGGTGTAGTCGCCGATCGATCGCGAGAGAAATTCGCGTTCATCCGGATCGGTGAGTGGCAGATCGGAGTAGGTGGTGAATTCCGCCGTGTTGAGCAGCGTACGGGCGCCCTCCGCGCCGTTGATGTCGATGATCTGACTGCGGCTTTGCCAGAACGTCCAGAGCCGCAGATTTTGTCCGGGAAGCTCGCCGGCAGCGACCAAGAGCTCTTCGAAACGGCCAAGGGTCGCGGCCTCATCGATGAAGCACACGATCGGCTCCCGAGCTCGCTGGCGCCGGACGGCGGTGAAGAGCTCGCACAGCAACCATCGCATCAGCGGGGTCAGCGTCTTCATGTCTTCGGCCGGTAGCGTGATGAACAGGTCCATGTTGCCGGTCGTCACCTCCGACATGGAGAAGGTGCTCTTGTACGTAAGGCGCTGTAGCCGCTTGTCGTTGCACCAGCTGAAGGCTTGGGCCGCCGTCGACACAATCGAATCCCGGCCTTTCGGATCCATGGCAAGCACAGCTCTCGCAGCCGCTGCTGCGTTCCCTTTCAGTGGCGCAAGCCACTCCCCAAAAGTCTTGAGATTCGATAGCAGCCATGCGGCATTCGCCGGTGTTGCGCAGTTGGCGGAGTGCGCCACCAGGAAGGCGCCGACGATGACATCGACGGCGCGGTTCTGGAAGTACACCGCTTCGCCCTTGACCTGCTCCGGCAGCAAGGCGCGGGCGACACGTTGCAGATGCAGGATGTCCTCCGGGTCCATCGTCGCAAGCGGATTCCAACTATCAGAGCCGCCGACAATTCCGATGGGATCCAAGCAGCGCACGGTCCGTCCGAGCGCCCGCCGGCGGATCGCCACGGCGCGATAAGCTTCGCCTTTCGGATCGATGACAATGGCGGGCCCACACCAGCCCGTGTTATCGGGAACGACCAGATTGGGAATTAACAACCCCGATGTCTTTCCGGTGCGCGGCGGCGCGATGGTGATGAGGTGGCTTTCGGTCGAGACCCGGATCGGCCGACGGGTCTCGGGTTCGAGCCCGAGCTCAAGGCCGATGCGCATTCTCGCGCGCTCCTTGCGGCTGGCCCACCGGGCATTACCATAAGTGCCGCGCGGGTCGCGCCGCGGACCGTAATTCGGTACAAAACAGGCGACGAAAGCCACGAATGGGCCGGCCAGGATCCAGGCGAGAGCGCTTCGGCCATAGGGACCCAACGCCTTGGTCTGGCCAAAGGCTATGTCGCGGTAGGCGGCCAGCGAATCCAATCCGTAACTATCCGCCATCGCAGTGAACCAGACGGACGGGGCCTGGATCGTGTTCGGCCAGAGCGAGGCATCAAGGCCGTGCACCATGAATTCCGCGACGGGAAAGCCAAACACGAAGGCCAAGAGCAAGAGCGGTACAAAGATCTTCCAGAACATCTGATTACTCCGAAGTGGGGATGACGAACCGGTCGTACGCCTCTGACGACATGAGGGCCTCACCGTGCCCTGCTCTGGCCGACCAGAACCGCAGCCGCACGTCCCCAACCGCATTTCGGCCCATCACGAGAACGGCGGTGTCGACCCGCAAGGCGTGAACTTCGGTATGGCCGTCCGAAAACGTCCAGGTGAACGCGAGTTCTCGGTCGAAATGAACTTTCGCCTGACCGGTGTTATGGAGGGCCCAGCCGCCGATCACCATGATGGGGATCGAGATCAGGGTGACCACCACCAAGCCCCGCCAATGGTAGCGGGCGTGCCGAAATCCGGACCGCAAGGTGTCCCCGATCGCCCGGGGAAACCGGATACGCCGCGGCGGCAACACATCCGCGATCGCGTGCTCCAGAATCTGACGATCGGAGGGAAGCAGCGCCGGATCCTTCAAGCCCGCCAGCCGAGCGGCGGGATCCGGCAACGCCCGAAGTTCGGCGAGCTTGGCCGCGCTCGCCTGACGCACCTCGCGTTTCGACGTGTCGGCATCAACCTTCGCGTCGAAGAATCGCTTGCGCAATGTTGCCAGACGCTCATTCATGACGCGAGCCAGGTCGCCGCCGGGCGGACCGCCTCCATGACCGCGAGGCGGAAGCTCTTGAGGTCGCCGACCATGCGCCGCGCTTCATTGAAGCCGTACTCCTTCTGGAAGTCGGACGCCTTCAACTGCGGGATGGCACAGAGCCCGGTGGCCTGGAGGAAGCCGAGCGTGCGCGGTTCGAACTCGAACTTCGGCAGCACGGTGACATGCGCGCCGTCGGCGATCCGCTTCAGCATCGCGGGGTCGACATCGCCCCGCAGCTTGTTCTCGACCACGAAGCGAGCCTTGGCCCAGCGCTTCGAGGACGCCAGCAGCTTGGCGCCATCCGTCAGGGCGGCGGCATCGGCGGTCACCACCACGACCAGCGCCATCTCGATCCCGGTATCCGCGATGCCCGCGACGAATTCGTCGTCGAATGAGGCCAGCAACGAGGAGGCGGTGTTGGCCCCGACGTCAATGATGGTCGGCAGCTCGGCGCCGACCATGGCGTCGATCGGCCCGTCGAACTCGGCACGGGCGGCTTGGCCGCCGGTACGGTCGATGGAGGCCCGGTCGGCACGCACCGGGAAATGCGAGACCCGCTTCGGCCCCTTGGTCTTGCCGTGGTCGTACTCGAGCATTCGTGGCGTGGATTCCAGCTCGATGATCGGCGCATCGGGCACCGCTTCGGCGACGCCGCGGGTGAGCGTGGATTTACCGACACCGCCGGTCTCCTGGGCAACAAGCAAAAGGCGTGGCATTGGGGACTCCTCTGGGTACAAGCGAACGCGCAACCGCGGTTGCCGTCTGCGTGCAAAGAGGCCTAGCGAAAAAAGCGGTCCCAAGTTGCAGGCCAATTGAAAACGTCTGCGCCGCCCGATCAACGCTTCCTGAGGAGGTGGGCGTGTTTGGCGAGTTCGGTGCGTCGGATTTCGTCTTCGCTGACCATCTCCTCCGGCGAGTTGCCGCCGACGGCCGGTCTGTTCATCTCGGGGCTGAGAGAGACCCTCTTGCCGGTTGGGACGTCCTGAAGGCGTTTGGACACAATCGTGGTCCGATTTCGCGCGCCCCCCTTGCTCTTGAGCTTCTCTGCGCGCGTTCTGATGTTGTGCATCAACGCCGTCAGGCGCCGCCCAGTGAGCGGCTGACCCTCCCCTTGGGTTACACCCTGCGCCGCGAGACCGCTGGCGATTTCGGTCCAGCTCGCGCCGTCCTCATGGTGCAAGCGCTCGATCTCTTCGAAATTGTTCCGAATGATCTCGGTAGCCCCTGTTTTGATTTTTCCTATTGGCGAGGCAGCGCGACGAGCCTTGAGCTGCTTCATGTCGGCACGCAGGCGTTTCAGATCGATATTCATGAGGCCTATACTAGCCGGCGAGAAGTTAACGGCGCCACCCGCGGGACATGCGGGGCCACACGTAAGCCCCAGGTAGGGCCAATCAACTACCAACCGAATCCTGCAAAGTTGAATAATCCAGGCTCAGCTTGTGGAGTGCGGGCCCGAAGCTGCCCCGTCTCCAAAGAGAGCGGTCGCTTAGGCCTAACAAAACCCGTCGACGGGGTGAGACAAGGCGCGTTGTCGGCAATCCGAGGGACCAAGCGGACGCGATCCAGCAAGCGCAACGGGACGGTCGCCCGCCAACTCCGTCCTACCTGCCCTGCGTTGGCTTCCTCGACCACGAGGAGACCAACTGATCGCCTGCGCGATTCCGCAGTCTATCCGATCAAGCGGATCCCGCCTTCTATTCGGACCACACATGACCATTGCGGTCCGTAGAGGAGCCACTGAGCACCACACGAATACCATAGAAAGTACCACACAGAAGGCCACTCAAATTTTTGACACACCTGTGCATCTCTCCATGCGAAATCCCCTCTCGCGCAAAACCGTCATTTTTCCCTAGTGAATCAGTTCTACTTCGCCACAGTGGGGCACTTTTTTTTGCATCGGCGCTAACATTTGAGAGCTGCCACCAGCGTCTCGACGAAGGCGATGCGCGCATCGACGCTGACCGACACCTTCTCGTTTTGCAGGCCGTCGCGCGGCCCCATCTCGACGATCTGAACCCGATCGCTCATTCGGTCTATTTCTCCGTCGGCTCGATCTCGGCGAGTTCGACGCCTTCCTGCACGATGTCGCCGACCTTGCAGTTGATGCGCTTCACCACGCCGGCGAATGGCGCGCGCAAGGTCTGCTCCATCTTCATCACTTCCAGCGTCAGGATCGGCGCGCCCTTTTCCAACGTCTCGCCTTCCTTCGCCAGCAGCGCCACGACGGTGCCCGGCAGCGGCGCGACAATGCGATCCTCGCCGACGTGCTCGTCGTCGCCGCCGCTGAACGGATCGGCCCATGCCAACTCGAAACGACCGTTGCGCATGCGCACGTAAACATCGCGCCCGTCGAGCACCGCCACGGCATGGCTGCGTGCGCCGTCGAGCGACACCGCGAACGCGTTGTCGCCCTCGGCATCGAACGCAAATGCAATCTCGTGGCCGTCGATCTCCAGCGCTGACGAGCCGCCGCCATAGCGGCGGGCGATGGTCAGTTCAGTGCCCGGCCCTTGCTTGAAGCTGAAGACCCGATGGCGCTGCCCGACCGGCATCCAGCCGTCGGTCTGCCACGGCGATTGCACGTCGGCGCGCATCGCCTCGCGCTCATAGGTCAGGATGGCGGCCACCGCTGCCGCCAGTTCAAGCGCGCCAGGTGCGGGCGGCTTCGGCGTCAGGTCCTTCAGATGCCGCTCGATGAAGCCGGTATCGATCTTGTTCTTGCGGACGTCGGGATGGGTGATCAGTGCCGACAGGAACGGAATGTTGGTGATGACACCGCGCACGTCGGTTTCTTCCAACCCGCGATTGAGCCGGTCGATAGCGACGTCGCGGGTCGGCGCCCAGGCGATCACCTTGGCGAGCATCGCGTCGTAATGCGGCGACACGTTGCTGCCCTGCCGGTAACCGGCATCGATCCGCAGGCCGCCGACTTCCTCCGGCGTCCGCCACGTCTTGATGCGGCCGACCGACGGCATGAAGTTCTTATCGGGATTTTCCGCGTAGACCCGCGCCTCGATGGCATGGCCGTTGAGCTTGAGTTGATCCTGCGTCATCGGCAGCTTCTCGCCGAAGGCAACGCGCAACTGCCACTCGACCAGATCGACGCCGCTGATCAGTTCGGTCACCGGATGCTCGACCTGCAAGCGCGTGTTCATTTCGATGAAGAACACTTCCTTGCCATCGGACACAAATTCGATGGTGCCCGCGCCGACGTAGTTCACCGCACCCGCTGCCTTGCGCGCGGCCTCGCAGACCTTCTCACGCTGGGCGGCGTTGAGCGTCGGCGACGGCGCTTCCTCGATCACCTTCTGGTGGCGGCGCTGCAACGTGCATTCGCGCTCGAACAGCGACAGCAGGTTGCCGTGACTGTCGCCGACGATCTGCACTTCGATGTGACGCGGGTTCTGGACGTATTTCTCGACCAGCATTCGGTCGTCGCCGAACGCAGCCTTCGCTTCGCGCCGCGCGCTCTCCAGCGCCGCCTTCATCTCGGAAGCCTCGCGCACCACGCGCATACCGCGTCCGCCGCCGCCCGCCGACGCCTTCACCAGCACTGGATAGCCGGCCTTCTCGGCCGCCGCCGCCAAGGTCGCATCATCCTGCGCCTCGCCGTGATAACCGGGGACCAGCGGAACGCCGGCTTTTTCCATCAGCAGCTTGGAGCCGGACTTCGAACCCATCGCGGTCATCATCGCCGCGGTCGGACCGACGAACACGAGATTCGCGTCGGCGCAGGCTTGCGCGAACTCGGCATTCTCCGAGAGGAAGCCGTAGCCCGGATGGATCGCCTCCGCGCCGGTTTGCTTCGCCGCCGCCAGCACGCGTTCTATGTTCAGATAGCTGTCGCGCGCTCGCGCCGGACCGAGCAGCACGGCATCGTCGGCCATGGCGACGTGAACCGCGTCGGCATCGGCTTCGGAATAGACCGCGACGGTGCGCAGGCCCATGGCTTTGGCCGTGCGAATGACGCGGCAGGCGATCTCGCCGCGATTGGCTATCAAGAGCGTCCGGAAACGCCGGTAGTGTGCGGAGCCTGCCATCATTACATCCTGAAAATACCGAAGCGGGTCGGCTCGATCGGCGCGTTCGCTGCCGCCGACAGACCGAGACCCAGAACCAGACGCGTATCGGCGGGATCGATCACGCCGTCGTCCCATAGCCGCGCGGTGGCGTAATAGGGACTGCCCTGCTTTTCATACTGCGCGCGGATCGGCGCCTGGAATTCGCGCTCCTCCTCGGCCGACCACGTGCCGCCCTTGGCTTCGATGCCTTCGCGGCGGACCGTGCTCAGCACCATCGCCGCCTGCTCGCCGCCCATCACGGAGATGCGCGCGTTCGGCCACATCCACAGGAAGCGCGGCGAATAGGCACGGCCGCACATGCCGTAATTGCCCGCGCCGTAGGAGCCGCCGATCACCACGGTGAACTTCGGCACCGACGTCGTCGCCACTGCCGTCACCAGCTTGGCGCCGTCGCGCGCGATACCGCCGGCTTCGTACTTCTTGCCGACCATGAAGCCGGTGATGTTCTGCAGGAACACCAGCGGAATATTGCGCTGGCTGCACAGTTCGATGAAGTGCGCGCCCTTCAGCGAGCTTTCGCTGAACAGGATGCCGTTGTTGGCGACGATGCCGACCGGATAACCCCAGATATGCGCGAAGCCGCATACCAGCGTTTGCCCATAGAGCTTCTTGAACTCGTCGAATTCCGAGCCATCGACGATCCGCGCGATAATATCGCGCACGTCAAACGGCTTGCGGTTGTCGGCGGGCACCACGCCGTAGATTTCCTGCGGCGCGTAGAGCGGCTCGCGCGGCGTCTGCCATCCGGAGACATGCCGCGGCGACTGCTTCAGCGTGCTGACGATCTTGCGTGCGATACCGACGGCGTGGCGATCGTTCTGCGCATAGTGGTCGGTGACACCGGACTGGCGCGAATGCACGTCGGCGCCGCCGAGTTCTTCCGCCGTCACCACCTCACCGGTCGCGGCCTTCACCAGCGGCGGGCCGCCGAGGAAGATCGTGCCCTGATTGCGCACGATGATGCTTTCGTCGGACATCGCCGGCACGTAAGCGCCGCCGGCGGTGCAGGAGCCCATCACGATGGCGATCTGGGCGACGCCCTGCGCCGAGAGATTGGCCTGATTGTAGAAGATGCGGCCGAAATGGCGCTCGTCGGGAAAGACCTCGTCCTGCAGCGGCAGGAACGCGCCGCCGGAATCCACCATGTAGACGCAGGGCAGATTGTTCTGCCTGGCAACATCCTGGGCGCGGAGATGCTTCTTCACCGTTATCGGGTAATAGGTGCCGCCCTTGACGGTGGCGTCGTTGGCGACAATCACGCATTCGCGGCCCGCGATGCGGCCGACGCCCGTGACGACGCTCGCCGAATGCACGTCGCCGCCATAAAGACCGTTCGCCGCCAGCGGCGACAATTCGAGAAACGCGGTGCCGGGATCGATCAAGAGATCGACGCGATCGCGGACGAACATCTTGCCGCGCGAGGTATGACGCTGGCGCGATACCTTGCCGCCCCCGCCCGCGACCTCGTTCAGCTTGTCCTTCAACTCCGTGACCAGCGCGCGCATCGCGTCGGCGTTCTGGGTGAAATCCGGAGAATTCGTTGCAATATTGGAATGAAGCGGCATCTGCTCTCGCTCTTAATTTTAGTGTGCTGAAAGGCCGCGAGCTGGTTGTACCCAGTTTCGTAGAAATTCCATCTCTGGAGGTGGCCTCAGCCATTCGGTCATCAGTTTGCGGCCAGTTAGCATGCGGCGATCCTCCGAAGTGCTGGCCGCGATTTCGTATCTTCGACGTTGACAGAGGGACCTGCCGCAACTTTACGAGGCCGCTAACTAACTGCCTCTGCATCAATTCTTCTCGTATCGTTTCTGTACGCCCGATCGAATATTTTTGTTGCCAATCAGGTTGCAGATCGTGCCAAATAAGAGAATGAAGCAGGTTACAGCAACCCCAGTTGCCTTCGTCAGAGCCATGGTCCTGGCTTATGAGATGTATGGAAGGGACCCCGTGATGGCCCTCCGGCAGGTACGTATCACGCCAGAATTGCTGTCGCAGCCAAATGGCCGAATTACAGCGTCACAGATGGAGGAAATTTCGAGCCTCGCTATGCGCGAACTCGATGATGAAGCTCTAGGGTGGTTCAGCCGAAGGCTTCCGTGGGGCAGCTACGGCATGTTGGCTCGAGCCTCCCTCACGTCACCAACACTTGGAATCGCGCTGAAGCGATGGTGCCGCCACTATCGTCTTCTGACCAGCGACATCATCTATAAGTTCAGCATTTTGAATGGCACCGTGGAATTGGCCATCGAAGAAACCCGCGATCTTGGCCCAATGCGGGAATTCTGCTTCATCACCAGTCTGCGTTACATCATCGGCTATGCCTGCTGGCTGATCAATTCCCGGATACCTCTCGACGAAACAGCCTTCACGTTCGACACCCCATTACACTCTGATGTATACCAGCTCCTCTTTTCGCCGGGGCCTGTTCACTTCGCAGCTCACTGGACCGGGGTTCGTTTCGACGCGCGATATCTCGATCTTTCACCACAGCGCGACGAACAGTCGATGACAATAATGTTAAAGCGCGCATTACCGCTAACTGTGTTGCAGTATCGGCACGATCGACTGTTGGCTCAGCGGGTGCGTGAGTGTTTAAGGCATAGATCCCATTCGGCCCATTCGCTTGCGAGCCAGCTGAACCTTTCAGTGCGTAGTCTCTATCGGCAACTCCAAAAAGAAGGCATAACGCTCCAAGCTCTAAAAGATGAGGCTCGTCGGGATTTGGCGGCTAGTCTGCTGCATCGAACGAACCGACCTATCAAACAGATCGCGCTGGCCGTAGGATTCAAGAATGAAAAGAGCTTTTCCCGCGCTTTTCAAGCTTGGACCAGTCTTACGCCAACCGTCTACCGGTCTAGCAAGACTCACAAAATCTCCAAAAATCAATTGACTTCCTGAAGGAAGCGAGATCGTGAGGGATTCCTTGCGATGTAAGCAAGTTTCAGTTTGGCATGAGTACAACTTCGTTGGCAGCTAAAGTGTTCTGTCTTTCCCTTATGATTTCGGTGAGCTGACGCAGCCACATCATCTCCCGACGGCATCAGGCCGGCGTACTTCTTCGCCAGTTGTAGAACGTCGCCTCCGAGGTTCTTCACTCCGACCCAAGCTCCTAAACTGGGATTTTTCAGCTTAGCGCAGTCCAGAACGCGAGATGCGGGTTAACAGTTATCGCTATTGAAGGCCAGTTTGCCATTGTATAGCTTTTAGCAAATCGTCGGCCGCTCATCGTGGAAAATGAGAAGCGTCTTCAATTCATGACCGTTCAAAAACACCATAGCACCAGAACGATTAAGCTTCCTGGCTTGGTCGATCCCCATGATCTCACGACTGATCGTCAATTCTCCATGAATTTGGCGCGCGGGATGGAAGTCTTGCGTTCATTTTCTGCGTCTGACCCATACCTTGGAAACAAACAGATATCGGATCGGACTGGCTTGCCTAAGCCTACCGTTTCACGCTTGACTTATTCGCTGACATTGCTGGGATATCTTAACTACAACGCTACGCAGAAGAAATATCAGCTCGGGTCCGGCGTGCTATCACTTGGCTATCCTCTCCTTGTTCATCTGAAAATTCGCCAGATAGCAAGACCGATCGTTGAACGACTCGCGCGCGACACCGGGTGTACCGTGAATGTGGCCATGCGGGATCGGACCAATGCTGTCTATATCGATACCGCACGAACCGATACAGCCAATCGGTATCTCCCCGATGTCGGTAGCACTCGGCCATTACTTAGTTCGTCAATCGGAAGAGCTCTCATACTTGGATGCAGCGCGACTGAACGCAACGCAATCCTTAACTATCTCAAGGTCTATGACCCGGACTTCTTTGAGAAGCACAATCGCCAATGGAAGATCGATCGACAGCGATTTGAAAAAGAAGGTTACTGCTATTCGCGCGGCGACTGGAAGCCGGAAGTCCGCGCTGTGGCGACCCCCCTCATATTGTCGCGCGAGCAACCAGTCATCGCCATAAACTGTTCGATTTCAGTAAAAGATCTCCAAGCAAGTGATCATCTTGTGGAGACGGCATCTAAACTGAAGGAAGCGGCACGACAGATTGAACAATTACACGCTAAAGGGTAGTTCAACTGCAGGTCTTAAGTAACGATCAAAACGGAACGTGCATTTCTCTCATTGAGAGCATCGTGTGCTTGGCAATGTTCGCAATATGAATTTGGCTAGTTCCCTCATATAATCTAAATACTCGCGCATCCCTGTAGAAACGCTCGGCCACATTGCCGCGAAAAAAGGCATTTCCTCCAAAAACTTGCACTGCCCGGTCTGCCACACGACCGCACATTTCAGAGGCAAACAATTTGCACATCGATGCTTCCATCGTGACATCGATACCAGCGTCGCGTTTCCGTGAAGTTTCCAGCACCAACGCACGCGCGGCATGAGCCTCAGTGTTACTATCGGCAATCATCTGTTGGACCAGCTGGTACTCACCAATAGATTTTCCGAACTGCTTTCTCGTATGGGCATATCCGACCATTTCCCGGATGAGACGGATGGCAGGCCCAACGCAAAGGCTCGCTAGATTTATTCGTTGCTTGTTGAGAGCTTTCATCGCAGTGCGGAATCCAGCGTTCTCTAATTCGCCAACAATACTGTCCCGATGAATACGAACCCGATCCAGAATCACGTCACCGACAGGTGAGCCGTGCTGCCCCATCTTCTCGTACTCGGGAGAGGTCGTTAGCCCAGGCGTGTTTCGCTCGACAAGAAAAGCGGTAATGCCATCCGCCCCTCTTTCACGTTCGTCCGTTCGGGCAAAAACTGTGAACAGATCCGCGATAGGGGCATTGGTGATAAAACATTTTCTGCCTGCAAGGACAAAATGCTCGCCATCTGCCACGGCTCTTGTTTTCAGTGCCGTCGCATCAGAACCCGCATCTGGTTCCGTAAGTGCGAAACACCCGGTCAGTTTTCCGCTTGCAAGGAGCGGTAGAAATTTCACCTTCTGCGATTCCGTTCCGTCCGCCACGATGGACTCCGACGCGATTCCGGTGTTTCCACCGAATCTTGCCCGAAATGCCGTACTGACTTGTGAAACCTCAAAGTTGACCAGCACCAACTCTTCGGTCGTGAGTCCTGCACCACCAAATTCTTCCGGTATACTGTGCCCAAACAAGCCAATGTCGCGCATTCGCTGAACGACAGATTCGGGAATAGCACCATCTCGGTCAACCTGTTCCTCCAGTGGAAGACACTCGTCTCGAATAAATGTTCGAACGTCATTCAGTAAGCGCGATAATTGATCTCGATCACGAATCATCAATTGCTCTTTCGTTGCACTTGATCTTGTCTCTTGAATCTCACCCTGGAGATCTCCGAGCAGGCGACCCGGCAATTTTCCCGGGCGTACGAGAAAAGCGAGGCGCCGGCGCAGGATGCAATATGCCGTCAATTTCTATGAGGCTGTCACGAGCAGTTAGGTGGGCATCATCAGAAAGCTCGTTCACTGCAAGAACTGGCGAGACGCAAGCTTGCGTCCCACAAAAAATCTCGCACCAGTCGTCCCGCGTACGCTGCCGGAAAATCTCCATGAATCTCGATCGCATCTGCGGCCAGGACGATCTGTCGTGCTGTTTAGGCAAGACCTCTTTTTCGAGACCAAGGCCCTTCAGAAGCGCCACATAGAACTGAGGTTCTATGGCCCCAACTGCGACGTGTTTGCCGTCCGCGGTCTCGTATGTCGCGTAAAAAGGTGCACTCCCGGCAAAAATATGAGAACCGCGCTCCCCATCCCATTCGCCGCTCTGCCAACGCCCCAGATGCGGCGCCATCAAAGTGAGTACTCCGTCTACCATCGCGGCATCGACCACTTGTCCACGTCCACTGCTTTGTCGTTCGACCAATGCTGCAAGAACACCGACAAGCAGAAGCATGCCACCACCGCCGAAATCTCCCACCAGATTGAGCGGGGGGGAAGAGGGCGCTTGCTTTGATCCGATCGCGTGGAGAAAGCCGGTCGTTGCAATATAGTTGATATCGTGGCCCGCTATACTGGATCGCGGCCCGGTTTGTCCCCAACCTGTCATACGTCCGTAGATGAGAGCCGGGTTTCGATCGAAACATTCACTGGGACCGAGTCCGAGTCGCTCCATGACTCCAGGACGAAGGCCTTCTAGAAGCACGTCCGCATCACCGATCAATCGAAGTATCTCTGTCGCGCCGTTAGCGGCTTTCGCATCTATCCTGACAGTTTGCTTGCCGCGCCCGCTCAGCTCGAAACGCTCGTCGCGATTGAGGCCCATATCCGCGACTATCGGACGATCCACACGCAAGACCTGCGCACCCATATCGGCCAGCATCATGCCGGCCCACGGGACGGGACCTACGGCTTCCATCTCGATTATCTTGAGGCCGCCAAGCGGACCACTCATGTTGGCTTCACCATTCCTGTGTTAGCGCCCAGTTTGCACAAAAGGAAACGTCACAACATTGCGTCCTACGCCCGCGTTCCGGTCAAGCTCGCGCAAGACATCAGTGATCTGTTCGGGCGTTCGCTGTCTAATCGGCGGAGCCTGCAGTTTGCCCTCCCTCGCCAAGCTCACGACAGCACGAAGTTCCTCTTGCGTCCCAACGTATGATCCTTCAATCGACACGTAACGTTGAGCAATCGGCGGCATCGGAAATGTCAAAGCTCCCCCATGCAATCCCACCAGCACGTAAACTCCACCTCTGCGAATAGCGGCGAAGCTTGCGGCAAACGTTTCTGGTCGCCCAACAAAATCAATGACGCCGGCCAAACGCGACCCGGCCAGATCGCGAAGACGATCGATCGCGCCAGGCTGATCCGCTCGAAGTGATTCTGATGCACCTTGCTGGATCGCGGCATCGAGTTTGCCTTGATCTACATCGCAGGCGATTATCTCCCTATGTCCGCTGGCCCGTAGAATGGATATCGCCAGCAGACCCAAACCACCGCAGCCGATGACTGCAACTGAATCGCCACGGTGCGTCCTGGATAGAACCTTGCGAACAGCGGAGTACGACGTGACGCCGGAGCAGGCAAGAGTTGCAGCGAAGGCGTCGTCTATCCCGTCGGTGTCGACCAGATATCGCTCGTCAGGGACCAAGAGATGGGTCGAATAGCCCCCAGCGCGCGTAACGCCGATTGCTTTCGGCGTCACGCAAAGCAAAGGCAGATCCTCATCGCAGGCCCAGCATTGGCCGCAGCCAAGCCAAGGATAGACCAGCCGCTTGTCGCCGACCTTGACGGAGCGCACGTCTGGGCCGATTGCGCTGACAATGCCGAGCGGTTCGTGCCCCAAGGTCAATGGAGGGACGATCCCGCGGTCGCGGATCAACGCTTTGTTCTCGCCCCCGAGATCGTGGAAACCCTTCCAAAGATGGACATCGGAATGACAAAGCCCACAGTGCGTCATCCGGATCACGACTTCACGGCCAACCGGAGCGGGTGTGGGACGCTCCCTTCGCTGAAGCGGGGCGCCATGCTCCGTTACTTCATAGCAAAACATGCTTCCTCCTCATCCGCGCGCAGGGATTCCGCTCTTGATCCAGACAGACTTGGTATTGAGGAACATTTCCATGTGCTCTACGCCGGATTCCCGCCCATAGCCACTTTGCTTATATCCGCCGAAAGGAATGGCAGGGTCCATGATCTGATAGCAGTTCACCCACACGCTTCCGGATTGGACTCCTTGCGTAACCGCCATCGCGTTGTCGATATCGCGCGTCCATACGCCGGCACCGAGCCCGTAAGGCGTGTCATTTGCTCGCCTGATGACCTCGTCGATCGTGTCAAACACAAGCACCGACAGCACTGGACCAAAGATTTCTTCGCGAGCGATGCGCATATTGTCCGAAACACCGGAAAATACCGTGGGCGACACGAAGTACCCTTTCGCTAACTGATCAGGATGCTTCTTTTCGCAGCCCGAAACGGCGATGGCGCCTTCGGCAGAACCCTGCTCGATATAGCTTGTGACTCGGTCAAATTGGCCCTTGGAGGCGAGCGGCCCCAATTGGGTTTCTATGTCAGTCGGATCGCCGACTTTGACCGTGCGAGCAAAATTCGACAGCTTTTCGATGAACTCGTCAGCAATCTTGCGCTGGACGAACAGCCGCGTTCCTGCACTGCATATCTGTCCGGTATTCGCGAAAGCCGCCATTGCAGCACCTGGAACTGCAATATCAAGATTCGCATCATCAAAGACGATGTTAGGGGACTTGCCGCCGAGCTCCAGAGAGACCCGCTTGATGTTGTCTGCAGACGCCTCGACAATTTTCCTGCCGACCTCAGTGGATCCTGTGAATGCGACCTTGTCGACACCCGGATGTAACGCCAGCGCTGCTCCAGCGTCACCAAATCCGGGCACCACGTTGACTAAGCCTGCCGGGATTCCGGCTTCCAGGCACAACTCGCCAATCCGAAGCGACGAAAGCGGCGCCTGCTCAGCAGGCTTCAACACAACCGCACATCCGGCCGCGAGCGCGGGGGCGATTTTCCATACTGCTTGTATAAGAGGACTGTTCCAAGGATTGATGGCTCCAACGACCCCGATCGGCTCCTTCAATGTATAGCTGAAGATATTTCCGTTCTGAGAATTCGGAATGGTTTGGCCGTGCAAGTTCGTCGCGAGACCCGCGTAGTAACGCAGCAAGCCAATCACCCGATGGCGCTTCGCCTGCATCGAGGATATGGGCGCGCCCATATTCTTTGTGTCGAGATAAGCCAGGTCGTAGAAGTGCTCTTCTATTAAGTCAGCTAACTTCAATAAAAGTTCTTGTCGCTGATATGGTTTCGAGAACCTCCACGTCTCGAAGGCGCTACGTGCGGCCAGAACCGCATCGTTCACGTCCTCCACGCCGGCCCTTGCGACTTCTGCTAACGGTTGGCCCGATGTCGGATTGTAAGTTGTAAAAGTCTGGCCCGAATGAGAGGGAACGTGCCGACCGCCGATCAGAAGATATTTGACGTTGCTCTCCAGTGAGACTGAATCTGACATCAACACCAGCTCCTCCCCAAATCAAATTAGTGCTGGTACATGTTGTTCAATCCGAACTCGCGAACAAGCCATCGTTTCACAGAGCGGAACTTGTTTTGTTGAACCAGCAGATGATCGACTACGGTTGCTCCCCGGCAAGGCGATAAAGATGTCACGGAAGTTTCTACCGGTGGGGCCATGGCTCCCTGCGCTCGACTTGTGCTGCGGCGAATGGATCGATAGCGCACTATCGGAAACCGCGACTAAAACATCATCTCCGCTGGCCGCCGGCGCAGTCCGAACATCCGTCTCAATTAGACCTTCGCAATTATGCAATCTTTCAAGGAGAAGCCGGGGCGGCAAACGTCATCCGGGCTGAGCTCTCTATCAGTGCGCTCAAAAAGTTTCCGAGCAGCCATGTGGTCGACGGTTCTGTTAACCGACTCGACAGCGACAATTTCACCCTTTCGAAAGCAGAACACAGAGAAGCTATTTTTCTCGGGATCGCCGAGAACAATGCTTCGATCGCTGCCTGGAGAGAAGCCGGCAATCTGTAACTTGACGTCCCGCTGGTCGCTCCAGAACCAAGGCACTGCAGAATAGGGCTTGGTGCTCCCCATGATCCGGGCAGCCACCGCACGTCCCTGATCTGCGGCGTTCTGCACCGACTCCAGGCGGATATCGCATCCCGCGTAAGGTGCTGGCCAACATGAGCAGTCACCTATAGCCGATATGGCTGGATCCGACGTGACAAGCTGATCGTTGACCCGAATCCCGTTCGCGGCTTCAAGCCCTGCATCGACCGCGAGCTCAACGTTTGGCATCGCTCCGATTCCGTAGACGATCACGTCTGCCGGCGCACTAAGGCCTTGTTCGGTCACGATGCCGCTGACCGATCCATTCTGCCCCACAATGCGCTTCAACTGGTGCCCCAAGACCAAATGCACACCCCATTGCGCATATGCCCGATGGAAGAATTCGGACATATCCGCCGAGACGGCCCGCCCCATCACGCGATCTGCCGCTTCCAGCATCAGCACTGATTTTCCGAGTGCACTTGCGACGGCAGCGAATTCACCACCAATGAATCCGGCGCCGACAACCACGATCTGCCCGGCACTCTTCAAGCGTACGCGAAGTCGATCAACGTCAGCGACGGTTCTAAGTCCAAATACGCCATCGAGATCACGGCCCTCGACCGCTAATGCTCGATTTCTTGCGCCCAAAGCCAGGATCAGGTGATCGTAGTGCAGGGCTTCGCCGCTCGAAAGCATGACTCTCTTGCTTAAGCGATCGAGCTTCGTCACCCTGGTGTTGTCGATAACGCGAATATCATTGTCGCTGAAGAAAGCTTTGGCTCGAAACAGAAGTCCCTCACGAGAAAGCTTTCCCGAAAGGTAAGCCTTTGACAACGGCGGACGCTGATAAGGGAGGCCCGCTTCGTCTCCGACCAGACACAATTCCCCCCTGAAACCAGCCTGCCGCAAGGAAGCCGCCGCCTGAAATCCTGCTTGTCCTGCCCCGGCAATAACGATCGTGCTCAGTCGGGTCAATTTCTTCGCCTCTCAACACGCCTTGTTTAGGCGCGTTATGCATAGCAGTTGCATCGTCGTCCTGAAGACGAACGATATCGGCACGCGAGCTGATCCGGCTTTTACGCGCCGGACAGGACGTCATCAAACGTGATGATCGAACGGGCGACTGCGCCACCAACCATCGCGTCGAATCCTTCATTGATACCTTCAAGGTGAATTCGATTCGAAATAAGCTTATCAAGCTCAAGTTTGCCCTGCAGGTACAGATCGATCAGGCGCTTGATATCGAGGGGAAGCTTGTTCGATCCCATGACCGAGCCCTGGATCTTCTTTTCCTTCCGGAACTCACCTGCCAGAAGCGGCACTTCAGTGCCATCCTTGAAAAGCCCCATTACCGTCGCGACACCGCCGATGGCAAGCATTCGAAACGCCTGAGCAGTCGTCACGGGAAGGCCGACGCACTCAAAGGAAAATTGAACGCCGCCGGAGGTCAAATCCATGATCGCCTCTACCGGATCACACTTGCTCGCATCAATGCAATCGGTAGCTCCGAACTGTTTGGCGAATTCCAGCTTCCGCGGATTTGTGTCGATGGCGATAATTCGAGACGCTCCGACTATAGCTGCACCATTGATGGTGCATAGTCCGACGCCGCCGCAGCCTAGGACCGCGACAGTGCTGCCCGGCGGGACCGCCGCTGTCCGGAACACTGCGCCCGTTCCGGTAATAACCGCGCAACTCAGGAGCGCGGCGCGATCCAAAGGCATGTCAGTCGCAATTTTTACGAGCGCATTTTCATGGACGAGCATCTGCTCGGCAAACGCAGACAGGTTCCAGGCTTGCCCCACATGCGTTTCACCGATCGAAAGTCGGCGAGCTCTTCCCGGAGGCTGCTTTGTTTCAACGTCCTCACACAGGTTCTGCCTTCCACTCAGGCATTGCGTGCAATGTCCGCAAAATACCGCGAGACAACCCACGACGTGATCTCCGGGAGTCAGGTCTCTTACCTCAGGCCCGACCGCCTCGACCACACCAGCAACCTCATGACCGAGAACCACTGGAAGCGGCATCGCAATGGAGCCGTCCATGATATGTAGATCGCTATGACAGAGCCCGACAGCCGCGGTCCGAACAAGCACCTCGTGCGGACCCGGCTTTTTGATGGTGACATTGCAGATTTCGAGCGGCGCACCCACCTGATGTAAAACTGCGGCTTTCAATACAACCTCCACTTAACAAAAATTGGAACGCGCGACTCCTCGCCGCCGACAGCGATCTTCGTCACGCATTTCGGCGCTCCCGCGGGAACACAGCAGGCCTCGCGCTCTTTCTCCAACCGGACCGCGCGATCGCTCATTGCCAATGCAGCAGTCGTTTTTCAACGTAGGTCATGATTCCGGTCACGGTCATTCCAAGCACCGAAAGAATCAAAAGCAGCGCCATGACGCCATTCATGTTGAACGTCGAGCCAAGATACGCCAAAGATTGCCCAAGACCATGCTCAGCCGCAATAATCTCGCCGCCGACGACGCCCAGCATCGCATACAAAAGTCCCAACCGCAGGCCTGAGAAAATGACGGGAATGGCGCCGGGAAGAGTAACGTAAGCGAACATTTGGGCGGGTCTTGCCCCTAACGTCCGTGTCAGGACGACATGATCCTGATTAAGACCGCGCATTCCGGCAATTGTGCTCGAAAGCACAATGAAGAAAGTCAAGGTAACGCCGATCGCGATCTTCGACGCTACACCTAGCCCAAACCAGAGAATGAACAGCGGTACTAGAGCAATACGCGGCATCGCGTTGAATGCAGTCAGATAGGGATCCAGAAACCGCTCGAGCCTCGGCATCATGACAAAGAGCAATCCCGTCAATATGGCCGCGATGCTCCCGAGGACAAATGACGAGAAGGTCCCAAAAACAGTCCAGCCCATTTCCTTCCAAAGGCTTGCCGACTGTATAAGATTAGCCCATAAAAAACTCGCAATGCCCGAAGGTTGCCCGAAGAAGATCGAGTCAAGCCATCCTACTCTGACCGCATATTCCCAAAGCCCTAAGAATACACCGAGAAAAACAGCATGCGGAATCACGGTGGCCCCAAACTCAAGAGCAAGCCTCTCATTCTTAGACATCGGAGTGCCTCCAGCCATCTTCCAGCACGCCCCAAATTTGAGCATACAGCTCGTGAAAATGCGGCTCTTTCTGCAAGGATCGAATGTTACGAGGTCTTGGCAGATCAATTGCGAAATTGCCGGCAATACGGCCCGGCCTCGCCGACATCACAATAACCCGGTCGGAAATCGCGATTGCCTCAGCCAGATCGTGCGTGATGAACATCACCGTCCGCCGCTCCTGTTGCCAAAGCTCTACAAGAAGTTCTTCTAAAGTGAGCTTCGTTTGAGCATCCAGCGCGCCGAACGGCTCATCCATCAACAGATACGGAGCATCGAGCGCGAACGTTCGTGCCAGTGCACAGCGCTGCCGCATTCCATGCGACAATTGCTTGGGATAGACGTTCTCAAACCCTGCGAGCCCAACCCTACCGAGAAGATCGCGAGCCCGCTCCTCCCGCAACTTGGCCGGCACTCCGCGAATTTGCATCCCGTAACACGCGTTCTGTAGCGTGGTTCGCCAAGGCAATAACGAATCCCGCGCCAGCATGTAAGCAATCCTGTCATCACCTAATCGCGGCGACTTATTCCCGACCAGGAGCTTTCCTTTTCGCGGCACATCCACCAGGCCTGCAAGTAAATTCAGCACAGTGGTCTTTCCACATCCGCTAGGTCCAACAATCGATACAAGCTGCTCCTTCGGAATCTGCAGGGAAACTCCGTCAATGACCTTCCGGTTTCCGAAGGACACCTCCAGATCTTGCACCTCGATCGCGACATCTTCGGACATAGGCTTGCCTACGCTTTTGATCGAGGCAGTTTCACCGGGAAACTGAAGACGTTGAACCATCGCCATCGTTGCTTCCTCCAATGCTTACTTTTCCAAAAGAGCAGACGTATCATAAGCTTTGCTCAACTGGCCTGTTTGCAGGAGGTAATTGGATGCGGATTGGAGAGCATTGGCGTCGACGCTCGAAACCATATTCGGCAAGAAGCGCTTCAACGAATCTCGCAGAATTTCGTCTCCCTTATCCATGTCCAGACGATAGTACTTAAGCGCGATCCTGGAGATCTCATCGAAATTCTTGGGATCCTGAACGAATTCTTGGGCGTCTTTCAACGCCAGAGAGAAACGGCTCATGGTGTCGCGATTGGCCTTCAGATAATCCGCCTTAACAACGAGCAAACCACCCGCACCATTGAGAGCGGTGAGAACCTTCGGTCCCTCATTCTTGGCCGGAACAACAGCAATATGACAGGTCTTCAAGACATTGCAGAAGCCATCCAGAGGCACAAAACTCATGGCAGCATCAATCTGACCGTTGACCAGCGCCGGGTAGACCGTGTTCGGGGAGCCGACCGCGACAAACGTGACGTCCTCGGCTTTGAGTCCGTTGGCCTGCAGCATCGACCCCATCTGGAATTCCGGACCCGCGCCGCGCGCAGTCACCCCGATCTTTTTCCCCTTCAGCTTCTTTATTACTTCCGGGTAGCCCTTGTCATACTCGGACGACATTGATCGTCCAAGAAGAAGCATGAACGGGTTTGCGTTGAAGTAGCTGCCGACGATCTTAAGCTCGGCGCCACGTACCGCAGATTGAATTGCCACCTCGGGCGGAGGTCCAGCGACATCGATTCCTCCGGCCAGCAACGTTTGGAGCCCAGCAGGAGCGGAAGGAATCATCTTGAGCTGACACTCGATCCCGTGTTTGTCGCAGTAGCCTTTATCAACAGCCACACGGATAAGCGTGGTGATCGAACCGGGATAATCCTGAATTCGAACCACAGGTTTTTGCGCATGGGCCGCCACAGCCGGAAACATAGCGACCATTGAAACGGCAAAGCAGTTCAGCCAACGCTTCATTTGTTCACTCCCCTCATGATGATAATTTCGTCTTCTTCTTATTTTCTTATTATTGATAAGGCGCGGTCAGCCGGTCGCTCTTCAACCGAGTCAAGAAGAGACCTTCACCGGAAGCGATTCGTAACCGTGAATGAAGTTCGAGTATGTTCGAACTGGCGGCCCCAATACCTCGATCGTCATATTGCGTTTGAGAAGCTCTTCCCAGAGGATCTTCAATTGTAGTTCCGCGAGCCTATTGCCGACACACCTATGAATGCCGAATCCAAACGAGAGATGCTGACGAACATTCTTGCGATCAATGATGTACTCATCGGCTCTCTCGATGTACTCGTCATCGCGATTGCCGGATAAATACCACATAGCTATCTTGTCGCCTTTGCGGATGTGCTTGCCGCGCAGCCATACGTCAGCAGTCGCCGTTCGACGCATATGAGACAGGGGCGTCTGCCACCTTATGGTCTCTGAAACCATGCTCGGTATAAGCTCAGGATTCTTGCGAAGCTTCTCCAGTTCGCCTGGATTCTGGTGCATCGCCAGAATGCTCGCCGTCATGGTATTCCGAGTGGTATCGTTGCCACCGACAATGAGTAGAAGAACGTTGCCGTTAAATTCAGCGACATCCATACGCTTAGCTGCATCGGAATGAGCCAGCATAGACAATAGATCGGCCTTCGGCGGCTGCTTTTGGCGTTCCGTCCACAGCTTACCAAAATAGTCATAGCATGGCCGCAGTAACCGCTCTCGTTCCACGTCCGACTCAATCGGCACCGTGACCGAAATATCGGACCATTCAGTCAGCAGATGTCGCTCCTCGTAGGGGAAGTCGAAGAGAGTTGCCAGCATCTTAGTCGTCAGGTCGATTGAGACTCGCTTGACCCAATCGAACTCGGTGCCACGGGGCAAATCATCAAGCACAGCAGCGGTGCGCTCCCGAATTAATCCCTCGAGGTTGCGCAGATTCGGTGGCGCCACAATGGGACTTACCGCCTTGCGTTGCTCGTCATGCTTCGGAGGATCCATCGCAATGAAGTTCCGCCGCATGCGGTTCTCAAGAGCCACTCCTCCATTGCTGGCATCGGATGAAAACGCGGCATGGTTGGAATCGACATCCACGATGTCGTTGAATTTAGTGATCGACCAGAACGGGCCAACTTTTGAATCGGAGCAGAAGTGGACCGGGTCCTCTTCACGAAGCCGCTTGAAAAATGAGCCAACAGTGTCATCCTGGAACAACGCAGGATTACTGACATCTATTTTTTCAATCGGAATTGAGTAAGGATCTAGCGTAGACAAAGTCGACCCCATTGTTTCCTCCATATTTCTTTTACAAGCGGCGCGATCAGTGCTGCCCGTCCGGCAGATGGACCGTCAGCCCTTCGAGATCTCGCTCAATAGTTATCTGGCATCCGAGCCTGGAATTGGGTTGGACTGCCGCCGCGAACATGAGCATTTCCGACTCCCGCTCGCCAGCACCACCTACGCGCCCGACCCACTCTTCAGCGACGTAGACGTGACAGGTTCCACAGGCACATTGCCCCCCGCAGTCACCGTCGATTCCGGAAATATCATTCGCAAGCGCACCGGACATCACGGTTGAACCAACTGCAAGTTCAACCTCCTGCTGTGTTCCCGTCGGCTGAACATAAACGACTCGAGGCATCCCTAGTTTTCCTCCCGAATATGACGACTTTGCCGAAGCCAGACTCCAACTGCACGAGATAATCGTGCCCGCCTGCTTCTACAGGCGATCGACAGCGACGGAAGTATCAGATCAGCAGCCACACCGAAGAAAATTCCCGTCACAAGGCCATTTCAGAAGATCACGGGAGCACCGGATCCGCAACGTGGCATTTCGCTGTTCGAAACACCGGAAGGCAGACGCGAATATGAGTTGAATCGTCAACTCGCAGATTTAGCGTCTAGTTGTCCGCGCGACCAATTGGAGGCAATGACGAATGGCTTCTGAGAACGACATTCTCTCTTCTACGCAAAAATCCGCTGGACTCGGGAGCTGGAATTGAGCCTGCGCACGTTCACCCTCGCCATACCCGAGCCGGCAATCATCGATCTAAGGCAAAGATTGACCCGTACTCGTTTTCCCGATCAGACGGATCAAGCCCCCCCCTGGGCAGTTGGGACCGACGTATCTTACATGCGAGATCTCGTGGCGTATTGGTGCAACGAGTTTGACTGGTCCGCGCAACAGGCGCGGCTCAACGAATTTCCTCAATACAAAATCGAGTTGGCTGGGATCGACTTGCACTTTCTCCACGTCAGGGGGAAAGGGTCCGCGCCACTCCCGTTGTTGCTTTCACACGGTTGGCCAGGCTCCGTATTCGAGTTCCTTGAATTAGTTCCGCGGCTGACAGATCCCGCCAGATTTGGAGGCGATCCTGCCGATTCATTTACGGTGATCGTGCCGTCACTTCCGGGGTTTGGGCTTTCGTTCGCACCGAATCAACCTCGATTGGGCCTCGAGGCGATTGCCGATTGTTTTTCGCAATTGATTACCAATGTCTTGGGATACGACAGATTCGGGGCCCAAGGTGGCGACTGGGGAGCATTTATCGCTGCCTTGATTGCGAAAAGGCACCGAGAGTCTGTGGTGGGCATTCATCTCAACTTCATGCCGACAGCGCGCAATCTCGCCGCGTTTGATAAGCCTACACCGGAAGAACAGAGTTATTTGAACGACCTATCAGCTTTCCTGGTCGAGGAGACCGGCTATCAAGTAATCCAGGGAACACGACCGCAAACGCTTGCGTTTGGATTAACAGATTCTCCCGCAGGGTTGGCGGCGTGGATCGTTGAGAAGTTTCACTCTTGGTCCGATTGTTCCGGTCAACTCGATCCCGTCATTTCAACAGATCGCCTTCTCGCCAACATTTCTTTGTACTGGTTCACTGGTGCAATCAATTCATCATTCTGGCCGTACTACGCGCGCTCGCATGGTCCTTGGTCACTCCCAGAGGAAGAAAGCATTGACGTTCCCACGGGATATTGTGAGTTTCCCGCTGAGATCATTCGCCCACCAAGATCACTAGCAAGTCGGCTGTTTACAAACATCCAGCGCTGGACGGTCATGCCAAGTGGCGGGCATTTCGCGGCCATGGAGCAGCCAGAAAGCCTGGCTCATGAAATCCGGGAATTCTTCAGACCACTGCGGGGCTGATTAAACCGGCTCCGAACCAAGGAATTCGATCCTTCAAAACCGAAACGAGGTCAGACGACGCCCTCTTTTCGAAGCAAGTCGAGCTCCTCTCCCTGAATTCCCAAGTCCGCATAAACTTGCGCGTTGTGCTCACCAACCGACGGACCCGTGCGAGGAATTGACAGATTGCGGCCTTTCACCCTTGGGACGATGCAAGGAGCAGGCAGGCTGCCGTAATCCGGATCCGGCAACCGTACTATAGCTTCGCGGGCGACAAATTGCGGATCACGCTCAATGTCTTCAATCGTGTAGATCTTGCTGAACGGTACCCCCGCTTGCTCGAGGCAAGCAGCGAGGGTCGCGAAAGATCGCGTCGAAAATGACCTTTCGAGCACTCCATTCAATTGATCTAGATTTTCGACTCGTCGCGGATTGGTCGAAAAGCGCGGATCCTCAATCCACTCTGGGTGCTCTAGCGCATTACACAAACGGACAAAAATCGACTCTGAGGAAGCGACCAGTGAAAACCAAGTACCGTCGCTGCTGCAATACATGTTGGAGGGCGCAGTATAGCTCGCACAGTTTCCCGTAGCGCGCCGAACAAATCCAAGCTGCTCATGTTCGACGGGCAGAAAATCAAGCAGACGAAAAAGCGCTTCCGTCGCCGACAAATCGACCTCGACACCTTTCGCCTGCGGATCGCCCTTGATGCGAGCAACTTCCGCTGCAATAGAAAAGGCGCAGAATAGTCCGGCCACAGCATCGCCGACCGGAAAATTACTGTGCAGCGGAGGACGGCCGATTTCGCCGGTCAGATTGGTAAAACCGCTCATCGCTTCAAATATCCGCGCAAATCCTGGCCGCCCGCTATATGGGCCGGTCTGACCGAAACCAGTCAGGCGAACCACGATCAAACGGGGATTCACCCGATGAAGCGCGTCAATATCCAAACTCCATTTGTCCATGGTGCCGGTGCGAAAATTTTCCACTAGCACATCGAACTCTGGGAGCATCTTGAGCAGGATCTCGCGCCCTGCGGGCTTCCTCACATCAAGCGTGATGCCACGCTTGCCTCGGTTTGCAATCTTCCACCAAAGAGGAACGCCGTTCTTGACCGGCTGAAGTCCGCGCAGCGGATCGCTCCCGTTGGGCAACTCAAGCTTCAGCACGTCTGCGCCATGATCCGCGCACAGCGTGGCGCCAAAGGGAGCTGCGAAGACAGTCGCCATATCAAGAATGCGGACGCCACTGAGCGGGCCACGTGCACCTGTTTCCTGGCTCACTATGTCATCCTCCTAAAGTTGTTCGAAGCCTGCTGGGCTAGTGCCAAACTACATCGGCACAATCAACATACGATTTCGCGTATCGAAACTCCCCATCTCTACGTCTTGACTGAAACTCACTGCCATGCGCGATCATTCGCAACAGCAACGCCATTAGCGGACATCGGCTTACTGATCTGCATCCAACAGCATCATCGGACGTGAAGGTGCCCCGCGGATCGGCGCCCGTTTGAAAATGAAAGAGTGACATCATGCGCACACCGATCTGTGAGCGGTTGGGGATTAAGTATCCTATTTTTGGCTTCTCTCATTCGATCGATGTGATCGTGGCGATCGCCGAGGCGGGAGGCTTCCCGGTGTTGGGGCTTGCGCGCGAAGAGCCTGACCAGCTGCTCACGATAATCAAACATGTCGAGGAGCGGATCGGCTCCAAGCCATACGGAATTGACATCATGCTGCCGGCAAACGTACCGCAGCAAGCGAGCCTTGATGACCTCAGGCTATCGTTACCTTCCGAACATGTCGCTTTTGTCGATGGCCTCCGCAAGCGCTTCAGCGTCGAGCCGCCGACCGCAGCAAGCTTCTTCACGACTCAAGTGCGTTCGGAGGCAATGTTCGACGAACAGACCGAAGCGATTCTAGGCAGCAACGCTGTTGCCGTGGCTACAGCGGTCGGACTTCGGCGCGACCTCATCGAGAGGGCGAAGCGCCAAGGCAAAATGACGTTTTCACTGATCGGCTCGGTACGCCACGCCAGAAAGGCCCTGGAGATGGGCGTCGAGGTTTTAGTGGCTCAAGGCTATGACGCAGGAGGTCATACTGGACCTGTCGGCACGTTATCGCTTGTACCGCAGATCGTCGCGGTTGCGGGAGATACTCCGGTTCTTGCAGCCGGCGGCATCGCAACTGGCGGTCAGATTTTGGCCGCAATCGCCATGGGCGCGCAGGGGGGCTGGCTTGGCACGCTTTGGCTCGGAGCAAAGGAAAACCATACGCCATCAGCGCTGCTAGATCGGCTCATTAATGCCTCAAGCGAAGATACCGTTATAACGCGGGCGCACAGCGGCAAACCGTGCCGAGTGGTCCGCAGCGAATGGATCGATGCCTGGCACGAAGCCGATGCTCCAATCCCGTTGAAAATGCCCCTGCAGCAAGTCCTGACAGGAGACGTATTCTCGTCAATCCATCAGCGTAACAACAACCGGTTAATTTACGAGGCGGCCGGCCAAAGTGTCTTCGCAATAAACAGAGAGACAACGATCTCGGATCAGATGAACTTACTCGTTCATGAAATGGAGGTCAGCTGGAGCAGGATGAAACGATGTGAATCGAAGGGTCGTCCTGGCCGCGATTCCGAGAAAACGTCTGCTCAACAGAGTTCGCTTTAGTATCACTGCCGACTTGGAAACTGCTATTTCTCTGATTCGCGGCGACATCCGAAACGAACGTGCTGTGCAGCTTTATCTTCCGATCGCGGATATTCCGATCAACGTGTTTCTCATCCTGGCGATGGGGGCTGCGGTCGGGTTCGTGTCGGGGATGTTCGGCATCGGCGGCGGCTTCCTGCTGACGCCGCTGTTGATCTTCATCGGCATTGCGCCGGCGGTCGCGGTGGCATCTGTCTCCACGCACATCGCCGCCTCGTCGTTGTCGGGCGCGTTGTCGTACTGGCGCAAACGCTCGATCGATCCGACGCTGGCGCTGGTGCTGCTCGGCGGCAGCGTCGTCGGCACTATTCTCGGCGTCTGGCTGTTCACCTTGCTGCGCGCCCACGGCCAACTCGATCTGGTGATCGCGCTGTCCTACGTCGTGCTGCTTACCGGCGTCGGCGGCGCGATGTGCTACGAGGGCCTGCGCGCGATCCGCCGGGCGCGGCGCGGCGGCAACGCGACCTTGCGGCGTCCGGGCGCGCATACCTGGGTCCACGGCCTGCCGCTGAAGATGCGCTTCAAGCGCTCGAAGATTTATCTGTCGGTGATCCCGGTCAACCTCATCGGTCTCTTGATCGGCTTCCTCGGCGCCATCATGGGCGTCGGCGGCAGTTTCATCCTGATCCCGATCCTGATCTACGTGCTGCGGATTCCGACCAGCACGGTGATCGGCACCTCGATGGCGCTGACGCTGGTGACCATGGTGATCGCCACCATCCTGCACGCGGTCACCAACCATCAGGTCGATGCGGTGCTGGCGCTGATCCTGATGATCGGCGGCGTCACCGGCGCGCAGTTCGGTGCGCAGGCCGGGCATCGCATCCGCAGCGAACACCTGCGGCTGCTGCTGGGCTTGTTGATCCTCGCGGTCGGCGTCCGCTTCGCCATCGAACTCGGCATTCGCCCGGAGGAAATCTACACCATCCGCGCATCCGGAGGCGCCGCATGAGCCGCCTTCGCGATATCGTTGCAGCCCTGCTGGCGTTCGCGGCGTTCGGCCTCGCGCCGGCGCAGGCGGAGAAGCTGATCGTCTCGATCTCGAACCACCGTGTGACGGTGACGTCGAGCTATTCCGGCGAGGAACTGGTGCTGTTCGGCTCGGTCGAGCGCGATGCCTCAACGCCGACACGGCACGGCGGTTACGACATGGTGGTGACGGTATCCGGTCCACGCACCGACATGGTGACGCGCCGCAAGGAGCGCAAATTCGGCATCTGGGTCAACGCCGATTCACGGCAGTTCCTCAACGTGCCCGCCTATCTTGCGGTGTCCTCGAACCGGCCGATCGACGCCATCGCGCCGGCCGACGTGCGGCGACGCCAGCAACTCGGCATCGACAACGTCCTGCTCACCCAGCGCGTCGGCACCGACTATGCCGACGTTGTGGCAACCGATCCGTTCCGGCGCGCTTTCGTGCGGCTACGCAGCGAGCACGGGCTGTATCGCGAATCGCCAAGCGGCGTCACCTTCCTGACGCCGACGCTGTTCCGCGCCGGCATCGCGCTGCCTGCCGAGGTGCCGACCGGGACCTATGACGTCAACATCAAGCTGTTCGCCGACGGCGCCATGGTCGGCGACACCCAGACCACGTTCGAGATCGTTAAAGTTGGTTTCCAAGAGTTCATCACGATCGCCGCGCAGAAAGAGAGCCTATTCTACGGAATGGCCACGACTCTCATGGCGCTCATGGCCGGCTGGATGGCCTCGATTGTCTTTCAAAGAGGGTGAACTGCATCAGAAGACTGCAATTATTGCAAATATATCAGGCAAGCGCGGTTTTCCTGCACGTTGTCGCCCGCATTTTGACGGATGGCCTTCGTATCTGGGCAATACTGTCCCGTTCGGGCAGTGGCGGTTTTTTGGAAGTTGAAGGGGAGCAGTGATCTCTGCATCGACCGCGCGCTGAGGCAACTCGGTGAGCACGTGGCGCAGCCATGCTAACGGCTCGACACGGCAGGCGCGGCAGGGTAGCATCGCACTGTAGACGACGGCACTGGCCCTGACGCCGTCGACGGTGTCGCGGAACAGCCCGCTTTTTCGGCCAGTGGCAAAAACCCTAACGTCGCGCTCCAGAAGATTATCGATCGGCATGCTGCTATCTTCGGTGTAACGCGTCGGATAAAATGAGTGATGCCCGCTACCACTTTCGCAGCGACGTCCGGATGGAGGGCGAACGCCGCATGCAGACCATCAACATCTGGTGCGTTGGAGCGTAGCTTTTCGCCATGGACCGATGATCTGCGCGAGATAGGTGAGCTGACAGATCAAAAGACCCGAAAGGCCAGGCTGAATGGGTTTATCGGCGAGAAATCTCAAAAAAATGGCGTCGAAAGATGCAGATCTAGCAGATGCGATGAAGCGGTACGCTCGGATCAACGATCAATACAGCAATATCGAACGCGATACCTACTCGCGAAACTAACCCAGTACGTAGCCCGGTGCGCTCGGTGAATTCACCGCGCCTGAAATCGAGCATATAGAACACTGCTTATTGTGAATGCCATTCAAGCATCTGAAAGTAAACGAAAGCATGGAGAGTGATAATGCATCCTGCGGATTCCGACGAAGCCGGCCATGCATTCCAATTCGAAGCCGGTCGGGTATTCCGATCTGAAGCCGGCCACCCGTGGCGTCATTCGCATGGGTCTATTTCATGATGTCGTCGAGGGCTGGGAAGGTCAAGAGACCGGTTGATCTTGAGCGGTTTGCTTCTGCTTCCTGAGGCTCTCTCCTTTGAGTTCGATGCGATAGGCATTGTGGACGAGGCGATCGAGGATCGCGTCGGCGATGGTGGGGTTTCCAATAATTTCGTACCAGCGATCGACGGGCAGCTGGCTGGTGACGATAATCGAGCGAGATTCGTATCGATCCTCGACGATTTCGAGCAAATCACGGCGCTGGTCGGCGTCGAGAGGTTCTGGTCCCCAGTCGTCCAGGATCAGCAGATCAAGTCGTGCGATCGCCCGCAGCATCTTGGTGTAACGGCCATCGGCGCGGCCGAGTGCGAGGGCGGCGAAGAGACGCGGCACACGATGGTAGGCAACTGAGAAGTCGTCTCGGCAAGCCTTGTTGCCAAGGGCGCAAGCGAGCCAACTCTTGCCGACGCCGCACGGCCCGGTGACAAGGAGATTATGCCTCGCCCGGATCCAGTCGCCAGCGGCGAGTTTTAGAAAGAGCGCACGGTCGAGGCCGCGGATAGCGCGGTAATCGACGTCCTCGACGCAGGCGGCATGACGCAGCTTGGCGGCTCGAGCTCTGCTTTCGAATCGCTTTTGCTGGCGCAGCGTTTTCTCATGTTCCAGGAGCAACGCCAGCCATTCGGCGTGTTCTAGGCTGCGCGCTTCGGACTGGGCTTCAAGGTCCTTGAAGCCTTTGGCCATACCGTGGAGACCGAGGCTATGCAGCAGGTCGAGGGTGGGATGGGTGAGCATGCTGGATAATCCTTTCAATGGAAGTAACCGGGGCCGCGCAGATTGGGATGCTCGATGATCGCATCCTCGGTATCGCGAGAACCGCGTTCGAGCTTGTTGGCTATGATGGAGGCGATGCTCTTGTAGGTCAGTGCGCTGACCGCGACCGCGCGGGCCGCGATCAGTTCGGCGCGTTCGGGATCAATATCCTTGAACAGCCGAAGCACGCCGAGACAGGTCCGGAATCCCTGTTCGGGATGAGGCCGATTGGCCAGGACGGCGAGGACGAGCCCCTCGGTGTTGGGCCCGATCGACCGCCCCCAGCGCCGGAATCGGTCGGGAGTCCACTCCGCGTAACGCCGATGCGCACTGGGCATGTGATCGGGATCAGTGCCATGCCGGCGGCCGCCATAACGGCGCTGGTGAGCAGCAACACGCAAACCCCGATGATACAACTCGATAGTCCGGGTGGTGGCACGAACGTCGACCTGCTCCCGGATCAGGCCGTGAGGAACGGAGTAGAAGAAGCCGTCGACCTCGACGTGATAATCGAGCGAGACGCGGGCCAGGAGCCATTCCGCGAACTGATAGTCGGCATCCGGCAACGGCGCCAGGACAGGCATCTCGACGGCCTCGAACAATTGTCGGCGGCTGACGCCGATCCGGCGCATGACGCGCGCATTGATCCGCTCCAGCGCAGCGGTGATTGCCGCGTTCGCCTCGACCAGTGAGAAGAAGGTCTGCCGGCGAAGCCGCCCGAGGATGTAGGTCTGGGCAAAACGCACTCCGGCTTCCACTTTTGCCTTATCCCGGGGCTTTCTTGGCCGTGCCGGAAGGATGCCAACGCCGTAATGGGACGCCATCATCCCGTAGCTGCGATTGATTTCAGGGTCGTAGAACGAAGCCCGGTGCACGCCGGACTTCAGATTGTCGGGGACGACGAGGCGTGGCACCCCGCCAAAGAACCGGAACATCCGGACATGGGCCTCGATCCAGTCTGGAAGTTTCTGCGTCCAGGTCGCCTCGGCGTAGGTGTAATTCGAGGCGCCAAGCACGGCGACGAAGATCTCCGCGTCGCGCACAACTCCAGTTTCGCGATCAACGATCATGATCTTCTTGCCGGAGTAATCGACAAAGACCTTGTCGCCGGCCGGATGGTCCTGCCGCATCGTCGGAGACAGCCGCCGCTCGAATTCCCGGAATAAATCGCAGAACCGGCTGTAGCCATAACCTTCCGGGTGGACCGCCCGGTACTCCTCCCACAGCACCATCAGATTGACGCCAGGCCGCTTCAGCTCACAGGCCAGCGAGGCCCAATCCGGCTCAGCTCGCCGGCGGAAGCCGCGCCTGACGCCGGCATGGGCAAACAGACGTTGCTCAAGAACGGCGTCGGTCAGATCGCCTGCCAAAGGCCATGCCAGCCCGGCAGTCGAGGCACGCTTGAGATTGTCCTGGATGGTGCTGCGTGCCACGCCGAGCGTGCGGCCGATCTCCCGGGCGCTCACCCCATCACGGGCAAGCCGCAGCATCTGTCGTATCTGTCGCATGGTCAGTTCTCTCTTGGCCGGCATCCGCTTCCCCTCGTTGATCAACGAGGGACTTGATGCCTGAAGGACTGACCCAAACGAAAACGCCGACTTCCAAAAAACCGGCCGGCTTCAAATCGGAATGCCGGCCGATTTCATTTCGGAATCGCGGCCGACTTCAAATCGGAACGGTGGCCGGCTTCAAGTCGGAATACCCGGCCGGAATAAATCGGAATCCGCATGCATCCTACAGAAACTCATGCCATCTTAGCATTTGCATTAGCTGACGTCGCACGGTCGGCTTCCTGCATCTCGGCGACAATTGTCAAGGTTCGGATGCTAACCGTGATGACGCGTCTGAGCAGCTCTATTACCTGCTCTTTATGATCCGCGAATCTGTAGTGACTGAACCTTTGCTTGATCGTGGCGTCGCGAATATTCTTCTCCTTATACTGGTCAAGGATCCAGTCGATGGCCGACCTATTTCCCAACAGATAGTTCCAAGCCTCAAACGGTACTTCTTCGAGGGTTGTTTCTGAATCGATCAGAATTTTTCCGAGCGTCTTGTTCGATTTCAGGATAATTTTGGGCGACACTCCTGCTTTTCGAGACTTCGAATCGGCGGTGTCGGTCCGCTTGAGAGGAAAAAGCTCTGCCGTTTGAAATCCAACGTGTAGGTTCATAAGGCTCCTCCCCCAAGAGTCCCATGCCCAGAAATCTGGATAGAGCGGAATACGCGGAAACTCACGCCGTAAATTCAGAGCATATTTTTCTCTATAAACAGGGTCATGCAAAACACCGTACACATAGTTGAAAATAGCGTCTTTCGTGATAGACCGCCCATTTTTTGGTCTACTTTTTCCATACCGCTCGATGAACCGATTTAAAGCCCAATCGGTGATATTATCGATACGCTCGCCGTCCGATGTGTAGCGCCAGCGCGGTACTGACTCGGTGCCACCGTTCCCAGTCTTGAGCATACAATAATCGAACGGTCCGTTGACAGCCAACGATGCAAGCGGGTGAGATGAGTACACGCACAGAAATGCTATCGAAGTGTTTTCTTGAGCTAAATCCTTCCCAAACGCCTCAACATGCATGCTTGTCAAAATGTCGCTCATCACTTTATTATTGAGATAGCGCTTCATGACGAACGGACGGAATTCCGATGTGACAATATCTCGCTCGGAAGTGATGATCGGTGTTTTCTTTTTCTTTAAATCGCGGCTCCATTTAATAGCTGGATCAAAGGTCTTAGAACCTTCAGCTAAATGGTGGTTGAAGCGTTCGGAAAAGAACTGCGCCTTTTGAAGTAGATTCCTGCCGTCAAAATCGTACACCCACTCGTCTCGATTGGTTTTTATGCCGCTCGCAAATAACTTGAAAATCGCTCGCTCTTGTCGTTTGTTTTTTGCGCCCTTGGTCTGCCGATCAGCCAGAGGCATGAGGTCCGCGAAGTCGTTCTCCTCGCCATTGATCCAGTTATTCTTCTTGTCCGGTGTAAGTTCGCGGGTCTGGATCGAGCTGATGTCATGCGTAGCAAGGAAAGAAAGCTTCTCTTCGGCGGTGGCATATTCAGGCTGCCGTGCATACCGGATAGTGCAACCCTTTACGCCACGCTTTCGAACAAAGAAGGAGATTGCCACCCCAGTTTGGATACCAAAGACATTATGCTTTGTTCCTGAGAGTTTTGGATTGGCGCGAACATCTCCACCCAAATCATAAAGCCAGACCTCGTTGAACTCGCTTGAAACTGCCTTTCTGAATCCATCGAATGTTCGGCTTTCAATAAAGCTGCGGTTCGTAATAAACGCAATTATGCCATCACCGTTGATATCTAGTCGATCAGACGCCCAGCGGAAAAAACGAGCGTACATATCGTACACTTTTGTTTTTTGGGCGGTCGAGGATTTTACGTAAGTAGCTTTTATCAGTTCGTCGATCTTGGGATAGTCGCGATTCTTGTTGTTGTCGTTCTCATTCATCTGGTTGGCGTTATACGGTGGGTTGCCAATGATGACCGAGATTCTGCGGGCGTTTTGACGTTTGACACGCTTCACATTCTCTTCGGAAAAGCTACCGAAAAGCTCATGCTGATGGCCGGCTCGGAGACCTAGAGGAGCAATGTTGTCGAGCGTATCTACGAAACAGAGATTCTGAAATTCCGCATAATTTGATGTCAAAGACGCGTACGTGGATTCAATGTTGAGATTGGCAACGTAATACGGAAGGATCGCTACCTCATTGGCATGAAGCTCGTTTTGATATTTGTGAGCAAGCTTCTCTCTATCCCCGCGAAAGTAGTCAATCAGTTCAGTAATAAAGGTGCCTGTTCCCGTCGCCGGATCTAAGATCTCGACATCCTTGTCTATAAGCCCCCGCTTAAAGTGAGACCTACACAGCCAGTCGGCGCCATGGATCATAAAGCGCACGATCTCGTTTGGCGTATAAACAACCCCTAGGCGATCAGCGGCTTTTGAATTGTAAACCTTGTAGAAATTCTCATAGATGACCTTCAAAAATGTCTGCTTCTCAGAATGGCTGGTTATCTGGGCGGCGGAGGCGCGGATCGCTGCATAGTACGGGTCGAGTGCGCGGAGCGTCTGCTTCTTCAGGCCACCGGTGAAGAAGGTCTCTTCAAGGGTATATAGCTCCTTCGCAATGTTGTTGTGTGTATGAAACTCGCTGTCATCAAACACTTTCGCGAAGATCTCTTCGGTCAAAATGTGCTGGATCAACATTTCCCGCACATCAGCCATCCCGAGGGTGGGATTAATCGTTTCTTTAGCGTGCTTGAGGAACTTTATTTCGGCGTTTTGATAGGCCGCGTTTTCGACGTGAGCTTCCTCAATTTTTTCACGGAGAGCTTTGAGAACGGAGGGAAGGTCAGCTTTAAACTGATCTACCGCTTTCCTGAACTCTGCGATCTCTTTGCGCTCGTATCGGAAAAAAAGCGATAGCAATTTCTCGAAGCTTGGCGCGTCGGCCATTGCGCATCGAATGATTTCCTGACGATCTTGGATAAGGACAGCATGCCGGCTGTCCTCGAAGATGATATTGTCTTGCGGATATCCCTTCCTCTTCTTTTTTTCTATCTCTTCGTCCAGCTTGTCGTTTGTATCTTTGGCCTCCCAGTAGCCGAACGGCACACGAATTTCGTGCAGTAGTGCACCATCAACGTAGCAGCGATTTTTAGTGGGACCAATGTGCTCATGCTCAGCGATGAAAATAAGATCCTGTTGGCGCCCCCATTGCTTTAGGAGATCCTTGAAGGCCTCCCGAACCACAGTTTCACGGGTGGCGCCTGACGCGGAACGGATCCGATCAAGATCGTTGAGATACCGCTGGATAAGAACCTGGCCCATGCTTATGGCCACCCCAGCAATGTGTGGGCGACGTCGATATCATGCCCTGCGTTGCACTGATGGGTCGATGTAAATCGGATAGACCGCCCGGCCAACACGGGACAATCGGCGATATGTTTCAAATTAATTGCCTTGGTACGGACTGTCATTGCCCGCCGCAGGCCGTTACGCGCTCTATCTACTTTAGCGTTCATGACGTAGCCGAGCATCATTGCGAGAGGGAGGCCCTTTGAATACTGGCCTCTGACAAACCGCATGAGGCCCTCATCGATATATTCACCAACGAGACCCCGCACCCCCGATTTGTATGGCACGTTGAGCCGTTTGCATTCGCACGCCAAATAGACATCCTCGTCATCGCCAATTGTGAGTACGAAATCGATATTGCTGGAAAGAGTCACATCCTGATTTGCTAGCTCCGTGAGCAAACTGTATTGCGGGATCAGTCTCCCGGGCAGCCGCTTTGCTTTGATGAGCGCAGCCACCAGATGGTTAGTGATATGATCTTCATGGGTCATTGAGCCCTTCTTGGCGGTCAATGGCTCGATGCAGATCGGCCACACCTCTTCAACAGCTTCGGCGACCCGTTCTTCCAACGTTGTAAAGTGCGCCAACCAATTCGACGGTTCACCGGCTAACATCGGTAACACTCTTGTTATCGCGTTGAGCGACAATCGCGCTGAACTCTGCGGCAATCTGCTCGGCATCAGCCAACGCTGCAGATCTCAGCCATTGTCTCAATTGAAGCGGTTTGATGAGATACATCTCACTCCCAATTACAAACCTCAGATCCGGCACAACCTGCACATTTCCGGGCAAGCGCCTGGGTAGGCTCTGGCTAATTTGATTGAGAAAGGGCACCAACTCATCTGATTTGGTCTCGGAATAGTCAGAAGCTCTTTTGTTGTCGGCGATGCTGAGGCGAAGAATTGCGACGTCTGCCGATTTTGCCGCAAGCGATGCAATGATGGGCTTGCGGAACCACGGCTTCAGCGAATCGCAGAGCATCGTCGCATAGGCATGCCGGTGTTCGATCCGGCTGTTTTCCCAGATCCGTTGCATTCCCGCGCTTCGACGGGGCTGCATGGCTGGGAGAATATAATTGAACGTATCCTCGACAAGAGCGATATCGCTCTGGTCCAACCCATAATACTCGAAAACGAGATGATCGATCTCGTTTAATACGCCGGTTGAATCTCGCAGCAAATCGTTTGAATGTTTGATCTCGCGATCAATGAGACGCACGATCTTAGCGGCTGCTGCCGCAGCTCGATCCGGGTCCGGCATATCTTTCGGAAGCGAAAACGGCAATTTCAAAAGATCGTTCTGGTGAACTTTGGCGCGGTCGGCGCCAAAGTTTGCTGTATCATGAAAATAAAACCACGCCGACAGACTGCTGTTGAGCACTGCCGTCAGCAATTTTGCGGTGCGGTGTTTTGCCGGCGGGAAAGCAATCGCTTGAAGAGAGTCTTCAAATACCAGACTTTGGTCCGTATAACTTGCGCGAAGACGAGGCATTGCGCGCTCAACGCCCTGAGGAATTAGAATGTGAGGGCCCTTGAACCCGTGCGGAAAGCCTGCTCGCCGCACAGTTTTTGTTTTCCATGGCTTAGTTTTGATCTTGGGCAGAGCCACAGGGCAAAATGCATCAGCACTGAGATAGGGATAACGGGTAACGATCTCCGAAGTGGTCGTTCGGTAGCCTTCGGTTCCTAGCTTGTCAGGTTGTGCAGGTTGGAAGCCTTGGCCGATAGCCCAGGTCTTATCTCGGTTGAATTCAGCCTTTCGAAGCGTCTTATACTCGCCTATAAAATCGTTCAGCGCTGGAATCGTGCGTAGGAACTGCAAGAGTTTCTCGTCAGGGGGTCTCGACCAGAGACGCCGCTTAAATACGCTTGGATCTGCGTTGACTACGTCTGAACGCAGCTGAATGCGATCACCACGCGACAATGTCATCATGCGCTTGAGGCGTAAGTTCAGGTCTGCTTTCGGCACCCAATACTCGAAACGGTAAGGCTCACCCTCAGTTCGAATATTTTCATACAGAATAAACGCAGTCGGCCTTTGAGCGCCGTCGAAAAGCTGAAAGCACAGGTCTGAGAGGTTGATGACGCGCCTAATCCTGGCCTTCAGAAGAAGAAGTTTTCGTGCTGTTTCACTGTCGTTGTTGTGCAGAATTCCCATTGCCGGAAGCAAGAGAGCAACGATCCCCTTGGGTTTAAGCACGCGTAGCGACTTCCAGACAAATCCCCACGCGATATCCTTGGCAGGGTCAGGAAGATTTTGCGATTTGGTCCACTGTTGGGCTGTGGTGACCGACCCGCCGCGTCCTTTCCACGGCGGATTCCCGATAACGGCATCGTAGTGGCCGCCATCATCGCTCGTGAAAAAATCCTGCGCCGGGCGAAGCGTGTCGCCGTAAAGGGACGGCAGCAACTTGCCGGCGTCTATCAGCGCCGGCAGATCAGGCGGATTGGACTGCTCGAGCAGTGTTATATAGAGAGAGAACGCGGCCACTCTTACTGCGGCCGGGTTAATATCGGCACCGCGAAGACGACGCGCAATCGTCTTCAGTTCGTTCCATGTGGCATGCCGCTTCTTCTTCTGCTGACAGTGATAGGCAACAAGCCGCTGAAACAGGCGCACCAGAAAAATGCCTGAGCCACATGCCGGATCGCAAAAAACACCCGAAGAGCGTTGCTCATCGTTGAGGTCATCCCATAATTGGTTGACGACGACATCGGCCAGAAACATTGGCGTGTAAAACGCGCCGTCTGAATTAGCTCGCTCTACTTCCTCCTTGAGAAAGCGATCGTAGACCGCGCTGATCAAGCCGATCGACATATATTCAAAATCGTACCCGAAAAAGTGCATCTGGCCGGAGGTCATTTCCTCGCGTCCATGTCGGAATCGCGCAAGCACCTTAAGCTGCTTAGCCTTTAGCTTGGGCGGCCGGCCCCCCTCAACGTCAAACGCACAGGGGGCGTTGAATACGTTTCCATTGAATGCGGCCTTCAGCCAGTCGAACAAAGTCTCGAATGAGGCGGTTGTTCTCGCTTCGAGCATGTCAGAAAAACTGGCATGAGCGCCGTCTGACGCCTCCTTAAAGACCTCGGATTTGATGATCTTGCGATCTTCGAGGTAAGCGATGAACATCGTCTGCATGAGGAGCGCCTGCGCAGCATCGCTCCCGAGTTCTTCCTTCAGTTCGCGAAAGGACTGAAGGAGATTTGACAGCAAAACACTATCGACGCGCTGATCCGGATCGAAATAGGGGTCGTTCTCAAACCAAAACCGACCCGATTGAGCTGAATCAACAAGCTCTCGCAGGCGAACCGCATCGTTCACGAGCGATAGCGTGGTAATGAGACGGGGATCCGCTGCGCTAGCCCCCTGCTCACGGTGAAATGGCCGCTTCACGAGCGAATAGGCCATTAGGTCATCCTGCCGGATCACCAGCAGCAGACTCATCAGCCCCTGGTTCCATAGGATGCGGTGAACAGTATCGACACGGTCGGCGGAAGCATCCGGGTCGTTGAGAAAACCGATCGTCGGTACACCCTCGATACAAAAAACTGCAGCGAGCCCCAGTTCCTTCAGCGCGAAGGCAATAGCCTGAGCGTGCGGTCCCTCAACAGGGGTACCGGCCATGTATAATTCGGGCGCCTGGCGGCGGGACAGAGAAAGTGTCTCCATCCATTGGGTAGAGAGCCCGACGGTCACGATGTTGCGCTTTCGAAATCATAAAGGACGAGCGTAGCCCCGACAAAAGAACACAACAAGAACAAAATGACCTTCATTTTCTCCCGCCCTTCGCGTTGCGCCTGACGGGCGTGACCTGAAGGTCGAAACCGGCGTTCTGTTGCAGGTGCTTGAGAACAGCGGAGAGGTTGCGTGCGCTCGGATTGCCGCGCGGGCCGAACATCCGCATCAGACTTTTGGGCGGCGTCCCTGTTGTTCGCGCCAAAGATTCAAAGCCGATAGTTGCATTGATATAAGACCGCAGCGCGCTTTTGGCGTTTTGGATGTCGCCGGACAGGAGGGTTTCAACGCCTTCGGAGAGTAAAGCAGCACGGAATGTAGCGTCCTGCGTGGCCCGGGCCTTAACGGTACTCTTAAAGGTTCGGGTCAACGGCATTAGGCACACAACTCAAAGCTACACGGAGAGCATAGTGCCACAGGTGTTACCAATTGCCGAACGGACTCTCGGCGTCATCACTAGACGGCATAAAGTCATTACGACAACGTGCGGCCGCACAAGCGCTGGCTATCTCGGCCATTTCCACAGCGGCCAGCTGGGTACCGTCGGCTTTCTGCGAAGTCATGGTGCCTGACGCTTGCCGATTGCTCTGATTATCAGGTTCCACCATTGGAAATTATATAATAACTTCAATTACATATGAGTTCGTAGTTTTACCCTGAGTGGCGCACCAGCACCTAGCAGAAGCCGCTTTCGCGTAAAATGGGCTAGGGACGGGCCGGGGACGGCAGCGCAAATCCTCTCTTGCCACCGGCCGCCTCTCCGATGTGAAGATCAATTCTAAGAGGACACCCTCGACCCGCCATGCGGTGGTCTTGACGCCGAGCTTGACCGGCTTCGGGAATCGGCCGTCCTTGACCCAAGTCCGGCCTGGTAATTGGCCGCATGCGGCTCTGGGCATCGTCTTGCGGCTATATCCCAGCGCGTTCGAGACCAGCCGGGGTCAGCTGTCCGTGGTAAAGCGGACTCCGCCGCTGTCGCCGCGGCGAGTCCGGAAGTGACCCCGAACGGACGTTGCTAGGGTCGATCCGATCGAGCCATGCTCAATCGAGCAGCATCTTGCGTAGCGTGTCTGGCGCAAGGATGCCGACGCAGCGGTACGACAGTGTCACGAGCCCATCGGCCTCGAGCCGGCGCAGGATGGCACCGGCCGTGGTTCGGGCGACATTGGCCATATAGGCGATGTCTTCATGATTGAGGTCCACCTCGATCGGCTGGTCGTTTGCCGGAGTTGCGACGCGGCAGTCCCCGAGGCGCAGCAGCACAGCCACGAAACGCTTGACATGATTGCGTATCATCAGGTCGTCCGAGCCCCCCATGGCCAGATCGAGATGATCGAGCGCCAGGAGGCCGAATAACCGCCAGGCAGCTGGGTCGCCGCCGACAATCTCGTCGACGCCGCGCAGCGGCAGATGCAGCATTGTGGTTGGCCTGGCCGCGGTCAGGCCAACCTTTCGGGGTTGGCGCGTAAAGGCCGAGCCTTCCCCGAACCAGGTGCCAGGCATCGCGAAATGCGCGGTATAGGGTCCCAGTTCCCGGGGCGCGATCGAGATGCCGAGTCCTCCTTCGACAAGCCCATAAAGCCCGCCGGGCTCATCGTCGATCGCATAGATCGGCGTGCCCGCGCCGAAGTGCTCCAGCAGGCAGCGCTTCAGTACAGCGCTACGAAATGACGACGGCGTATTGCGGAGCCAACCCTTGCCGCTCACGATCTCAGAGGCTGTTTCCTTGCTGATCATTCTGGCTCCAATGGGTCGCCGGTGATCAATCTCAATGAGGCTTTATTGCTAGGCAGGGAGCCGAATACACGGCTTGATCAGGATCAAGATCGCACAGGTAGTTTTGTAGTGCGCTGCTATCTGTCGCATTCCGTTTCGGCGGCACGCGAACTCGCCCTGCGCCAAGACCCGTCGGCAGAACCCGCGCTCATTCCAAACGAACAAGCAGCGAAGAGGTCAGGGATCATGATGAAGCAAAAGCGGACAATTATTCCTGCCTCAATCGCCATTGCGGTTGCCGGACTGGCGCTCGCCGTTGCGGTGCCCGGAAATGCCAGCGCACAATCGGCAGCGCCTGGGGCCGCCGCCGATGATGTCTCGGTCAAGGGCGCGTTCGATCCGGACGACGGCGTTGCTCGCGAAACCAAGCCGGAGACGCCGGCAGGCGCTGAAGCAAAGAAACGCTACTCGCCCTATGCCGGCCGCAAATATCCCACGCGCGTGTTCTTCGGCGACACGCATCATCACACCGCCAATTCCGGCGACGCGTTCATGGCCGGCAACCGGCTGACGCCGGAGCAATCCTATCGCTTCGCGCGCGGCGAGGAGGTCGTCTCGTCGAGCGGCGTTCCGGCCAAGCTGTCGCGACCGCTGGACTTCCTGGTCATCTCGGACCACGCCGAAGGCCTGGGCGTCATGCTGCAGGTCTACGAGGGGAATCCTGCATTTGCTGCCGATCCGACGCTCGATCGGTGGGGCAAGGCGATGAAGGCCGGAGGACTGGAGGCGGCGGCGACGATGCGCGAACTTGTGTCAGCTCAGGCCCAGGGCAAGCTGCCGGCTCCCGTCAAGAATCCGAAGGTCGTCGTTCCGATCATGAAGTCGGTCTGGCAGGAGTACACGGCGACCGCCGAGAAGTTCAATGATCCCGGGCGCTTCACCGCGATGATCGGCTTCGAATGGACCTCCGTTCCCGGCGGCAACAATCTGCATCGCAACGTGCTGTTCCGCGACAATAAGGACAAGGCCGATCAGATCTTGCCGTTCTCGTCCTGGCAGAGCGAGGATCCGGAGAAACTCTGGGACTGGATGGAGAAATACGAGCAGAAGACCGGCGGCAACCTGCTCGCCATCCCGCATAACGCGAACCTGTCCAACGGCCGCATGTTCGAACTGGTGGATTTTGCCGGCAAGCCGCTCTCGAAGGACTATGCCGAGCGCCGCGCCCGCTGGGAAGTGCTGCAGGAAATGATGCAGACCAAGGGCTCGAGCGAGACACATCCCGCGCTGTCCCCGAACGACGAGTTCTCGGATTTCGGCATTGCCGGCTGGGAATACGGCAATCTGACGCTCGAGGACAAGCCGCTGTCCCGCGAGATGATGCCGACCAACTACCTCCGCTGGGGATTGCTGCAGGGCCTGATGCAGGAGAGCAAACTCGGCATCAATCCGTTCAAGTTCGGCTTCATCGGCGGCACCGATGTGCACAACTCGCTCACCTCGATCGAGGAGGATAATTTCTACGGCAAGCACGTCGACCAGGAACCGAGCCCGACTCGCTGGGAGCGAGTCGCCAAACAGGGTTTCGGCAAGACCCGCTACAACTGGCACTATACGGCGGCCGGCTATGCGGCGGTTTGGGCCACCGAGAACACCCGCGAAGCGCTGTGGGACGCGATGAAGCGCAAGGAGGTCTACGCAACTTCGGGCACCCGCATGACGGTTCGCTTGTTCGCCGGATGGGACTTTACCGCCGACGACGCGCGCTCGCGCTACGTCGCCGAGACCGGTTACGCCAAGGGCGTGCCGATGGGCGCGGACCTCCCGAAGCCATTGGCGGCGGGCAAGGCTCCCTCCTTCCTGATCGCGGCGATGAAGGACGCACAAGGTGGCAACCTCGACCGCATCCAGATCGTCAAGGGCTGGCTCGACAAGGCCGGCAAGCCGCAGGAAAAGATCTACAACGTGGTGTGGAGCGATGCGCAGCGCCGCAAGCCTGGAAAGGACGGCAAGCTGCCACCGGTCGGCGACACGGTGGACGTGGCGCATGCCACCTGGACCAACACCATCGGCGCTTCCGAACTCGTCGGGACCTGGAAGGACCCGGACTTCGATCGAACCGTGCGGGCGTTCTACTATGCGCGCGTCATCGAGATCCCGACGCCACGCTGGACCGCCTATGATGCGTTCCGCTTCGGGATCAAGATGCCGCCGGAGGTTCCGATGAAGCATCAGGAGCGCGCCTGGACTTCGCCCGTCTGGTACACGCCCTCGTAAACGGCGGCCGCATCCATGATGAAACGCATCCTCAAAGAGCCATTGCTGCATTTTTTGGCGCTGGCCGTCGCCGTCTTTGTCGCTTACGGCGTCTCCAATCGCTTTGAGGCGGGCAAGTCGGACGAGATCGTCATCACGGAGTCCCGGGTTGATCGGATTGCCGCGCAATTCGGCGCGATTTGGCAGCGGCCGCCGACATCCGTCGAGCTGAAGAATCTGATCGACGACTACGTGAAGGAGGAGATTTTCGTCCGCGAGGCGCTCGCGCTTGGTCTCGATAAGGACGACGTGATCATTCGCCGCCGTCTCCGTCTCAAGATGGAGTTTTTGAACAGCGCCGAGACCGCGACCTTGACTCCGACCGACGCCGAGCTCGAAACCTATCTGAAAGACAATTCCGAAAAGTTCGAGGTCGATCCCGCCTACGCTTTCGAGCAGGTGCTGCTGAGCCCCGATCGGCATGGTGAAAAAATAGATCAGGACGCAGCCTCAGTCCTTCAGGTCCTGCGCGCCAAACCGTCGATCGATCTGGGCGAGCTCGGCGACGCCACCCTGCTCCCGCGCAAGCTCGAACTTACCGGCAAGGCGTCGATCAGCCATACCTTTGGCCCCTCGTTCGCTGACGCCCTCGACAAGATCGCGACTGGACAATGGACCGGGCCGGTCGAGTCGGACTTCGGACTGCATCTGGTCCGGATCACTGAGCGTCAGGCCGGGCGCGCGCCCGCCCTTGCCGAGGTTCGCGCCGCGGTCGAACGCGAGTGGGCGGACGAGAAGAGAAAGGCGATCGAGGAGCAGCGCCTGGCCGTGCTGCTGACTCGCTACCGGATCACGATGGAGCAGAAGCCGAAGGGCGCTCCCCGGTTGGCGAACGGCCCATGACCCGTCTCGCCGGCATTCTTCTTTTTCTCGCGCAGTTGTTCGCGGTCCATCTCGCCGCGGCCGATGAGCTTCGGCCCGCCTATCTCGACATCCGGGAAACGGCCGCCGACGAATTCGCGGTCGTGTGGAAAGTGCCGGCGCTCGGCGATTTGCGGCTCGGGATCTACGTGCGACTGCCGGCGTCGTGCCGCCCCAAGGCGGAACCGGTCAGGACCATTCAGGCGGGGTCCTTTTTTGAACGATCGAGCGTGGTTTGCACCGGCGGATTGAAGGGTCGCGAGATTTCCGTCGACGGCCTGAAGTCAGGCGTGACGGACGCGCTGGCGCGAATTGAGTACCGCGACGGCACCACGGAAGTTGCACGGATCACCCCTGATTCCCCGACCATCCTCGTTGTGGGCGCCCAGAGCACGCTGGAGGTCGCGAAGACCTATCTGCTGCTGGGGGTCGATCACATTCTCACGGGCTTCGATCATCTGCTGTTCGTGCTGGCGCTGATGCTGCTGATCCGTGACCTCTGGATGCTGGCAAAGACGATCACCGCCTTCACGATCGCACACAGCATCACGCTGGCAGGCGCCACTCTCGGCTATTTCAGCCTGCCGCAGAAGCCCGTCGAAGCCTCTATCGCGCTCAGCATCGCCTTCGTGGCGAGCGAGCTCATCAAGATCAAAGCGGGCGAACGACGGCTTTCGCAAGCCTATCCCTGGGTGGTGGCCTTCGCCTTCGGCCTGCTGCACGGCTTCGGCTTTGCCGGCGCGCTCAAGGAGACGGGGTTGCCGCAACTCGACATCCCGCTGGCGCTGCTCATGTTCAACGTGGGTGTCGAGGCCGGCCAGCTTCTCTTCGTCGCCGCGATCCTGATCGCCGTCAGGGCGGCGACAGCGCTCGTCACATGGCCGGTCGTGCCGACCCGCCTCGCCGCCGCCTATCTGATCGGCACCATTTCGATGGTCTGGTTCGTGACGAGGGTTACGAGCTTCGCGATCTAGAGATTGGTCAACCCAATCTACCAGCCGACATCGCACTTGGATGGCCTAAGACATTTGGTCTTCAAATGATCGCGCGTGATCAATGTCAATTCCGGCGCCTGTTATTCTTCGCGGATCGGTGACCTTTGAACTACCCGAGCGAGTGCGATGCGCGCGCGGCTGAGTGCTGCAAATCCCCTCGCGCGGTCGCAAAGTTGGATGGGAGTGCAAATGAAGGCCGCAGGCATTCTGATCCGAGCGCTTCTTACGCTGCCCTTGTTGCTGGTTGAAATCGACCCGGGCGCAAGCGGCGGCACCGACGGCCACGGCAATTTCGACGTAGACCAACGGCAGCTCGAGCAGCGCCACTTGGCTGCCGCAGACGGCGAAGGCCGCACGAGCTGGAGCAACTATCTGTACTTCACGTCATGAACCGAAGGGACGCCGTCATGATCAGAAACGGGCTGTACGCGCTGACCGTCGAGTTGCTGGACGGCGTTCAAGGCGGAGGCAATGGCGTCCTGGTGCTGCGCGACGGCACGATCCGGGGCGGCGACTCGTTCTTCTATTTCACCGGCAGCTATATCTGCAGCGGCGGCAAGTGGAAGGGTGAGGTCACCTCGCAAGAGCATACGCTGGACCTGGCGACACGGCCCTTCGCGCGAAAAGTCGCCACCATCGGCTTTAGCGGAACCTATACCGATCACGGCGCCGAAAACGACAACACCGCGTTGCTCGGCAATCGAAGCATTTCCTTCCGAACGATTTTGCGCCTGCTGCTCGCCGACCAGGACGGAGAAATGCCGGCGCTCGATCGCCGGCGTTCCGAACATCTGCGATATAAAGAAATAAGCACGCCTGCCCGAGCCGGGCGCCAATAAGAGGCGCTGATCTGCCCCCGGTTTCGCGATCCGACGAGACCTACTTCGCGGCCGTGTACCAGATCGGCGACGTCCAGGCCCGCTCCTGCACCGTGGCCGGCACGCCGTCGAGCAGCGGCAGGTTGGCGCGCACGGCGTCATAGGTGCTCCAGCGCGGTGTCGGGATCTGCAACACACGGGCGTAATAGAGCGCGTACTGGGTGGGCTCGAATTCGTCGTCCACCCAGCTCCCGGTCAATTGGGGGCTTCCGGCCGAATTGCGGTAGGTTGCCGTCTTCAGATCCACGGTATTGGCCACCGGCGGCAGCTTGCCGTCCGGCCCGATCTTGCGATCGCCGGACCACGCGATGTTGACGATCTTTTCCTGCGGCGCGCCGTCTGCGCCGATCCAGCCCTTGATGATCTGGATGCGATCGAGATTGGCGTCCTTTGGACCCTTGATCGCCGTCACATTGAAGCGCAACGGCCGCTTCTCGCCCGGTGCGACCGCCGGCAGGGTTCCGCCCATCGGCACGCCCAGCCTGTAGCCGGTCTCGACCATGGCTTTCGGATTGGCATCTGGTCCGGGAAGATCGAAGCCCGCGAACATGCGGACCTTGATGCGGACACCGCTGGTGGCAAACGTTTCTTTCGCCTTCATCGCGTCCCAGATGGCGCCGCGCGTGTTGCTGGTCGCCCAGACGCCGGCAAGCGCTCCGGGATTGAGGTCGATGCCGCCGATCCAGCCGCCGACCTCCGCGGTCCGGCGTCGCTCGACCGTGCCGTCGGCGGCACCGTGGCTGCCGACTTTGAAATTGCTTTCGTCGGTATCGCCGGGCGTGCCGTTGTGGCTATCGGTGCCGCCGACGACGCCATACTTGTAGGGATTGGCTCCCAGCGTGCGCTCGTACTCGAGTCCCTTGACTAGCCCGTAGCGAACAAAATTCTCTTTCTTGGCCACACGCCCGCTGTAGTTCGCCATCGAGTCCGCGTTCTCAAAATTCGCGAATTCGTCGGCGGCCCAGAAATTCCGGTGAACCTCCGAATTGCCCTTCACCTGCATCATCTCGATCAGCGGCTCGAAATGGGCCCGCGTCTTCGCATAGGCCGCATCGATCGGCCTGCCCTGCGGATCGAGCGGGTCGAACATCATGCCCTTGCTGGCGTTCGAATTGTGCGGGATCGCGATGACGGAGGCGCCGATCTTTTCCAGGCCGCCCATCCAGGCCCAAAGCCCGTCCTCGCGATTGATCTCGATGTAGCTCATGGGAATCTCGGGAACGCGGATGTCCCGAAAGAACACGTTGCGATGCAGATTGCCGCCCTTGGGCGCTGCGCTCCATTCGAACGCCGGGATCGTCGTGAACTTGCCCGGATGATAGTTCCGCTCGGTGGCCTCGAGCTCGATGACCCAGGCGCTCTTCGTGGTCTCGGGACCCGCGAAGAACGGCGGGTGCTGCGGCGTATCGGACCGATTGCTCTTCACGACGTAATTGAGGAACCAGGTCTCACGGTCCTCGATCGAGGTCATCGACCGAAGCTCCTTCAGCTTGTCCTGATCGTGTCCCGGCGCGCCGTTCACCATGGTCGAATACATCTCGCCTAGATATTCCGCGTGGTCGGTTACCGCCGCGAAATCGAGCGGCTCGACGATGCGATGCACCCGCCCGTTGACCGTCATCTTTTCGCCCTGGGCAAAGCGATATGCGGTATCCGGCGTCAGCCGCGCTCCGCCGAGATAGGCGTCCAGCGAATAGGCCGTGTGGACATGTGTCTCGCCGAAATAAGCCTCGCGCAGCGGGTTGGAGGGAGCTTTGGCCTCCGCGGCCACGATCCGCGCCTGTTCCTTCTGAATCGCGGGATTGGCCGCCATGAGCTTCAATTCGTTCGCGCGCACTTGAAGCGTGAACAAGGATGCGGCCAGCAGCAGGCCGCCGCCGATGGCGCGATGCCTGATTGTGGTGAGGTCCTCCGCACTGTTCTTCATATTCAGGCCCCGTATTTGTCGCCGCCGCGCTTCGGGTCGCGCGTCCGAAGATTTCCCGGACCGCGAGGCACGCTCCTTTACCATGCATTTCCCAGACGAATTGTTCGCCCGCGAACAATGCGCCGAGAGATTCCATGTTACCGGCCGAACCGATGAATGGTGCACAAGCAGCTCTTGTGAGACAGAATTCGCCGGCGACGTTGTGCGCGACGGCGAGCAGGTTGCTCCTGGCCGTCTGCATGCTCGTCCTCGCCGCCGCATCGAGCCGTGCTGCCGATGACTCGATGCCGCGGGTGGAAGAGAAGCTGATACTGCTTTCGACGCCGATCCCCATTCTCGCGTACGAGTTCCGGCCCATCATCGCAGGTCCCCTCCCCCTCGTCGTCATGAACCACGGCGAGTCGCTGGATGCGACCGAGCGGAGTTTCTTCCCGCTGGTCGAATTCCGGGATGCCGCATTCTGGTTCGCGCGGCGAGGCAATCTGGTCGTCGTTCCCATCCGTCCGGGATTTGCGCGCTCCGCAATCGATCTCCCCGAGCGCGGTCTGTACGGACTGTATTTCGGCGATGTCGGGCAATGCTCGGCGGTCAATTTCCGCGACGCGGGGATTGCCGTTGCCACGATCAATCAGTGGGTCATCGATCATATGATCCGTCAAAACGAGGTGTTGCCGAAGGGGGTCATCGTCGTCGGCCAGTCGGGTGGCGGCTGGGGCGCGATCGCCCTCTCGAGCCTGAAGTCCGACTCGATCCGGGCGATCATCACGTTTGAGGCAGGCCGCGGCGGCCGTGTCGACGGCAAGCCCAACAACAATTGCGCGCCTGACAGGCTCGTTGCCGCGGCCGGCGAGTTTGGCCGCACGGCCAAAATTCCGATGCTATCGATCTACGTCCACAACGACACCTATTTCGGCCCCGATCTGTCGAAGAAGGTGTTGGATGCCTATCGGGCGGCCGGTGGGAACGCCGAGTATCACCTGCTGCCGGATTTCGGGGACGAAGGGCATTTCTTCCTGCATTCGGCCGATGCAATCCCGATCTGGTCACCAATTGTCAGCCGCTTCCTGGATCTGCACCCCTAGTTGCTCCGCGGAGATCAATCATGGCTCGTCGTCGCTCACGATGGACTGCGTCTCGGATATTGCTGCTCGTAGGTATCGCTCTGGCGGCAGACGCGGGCGGGAGCGCCAGAGGACAGAAAGCGAATTCGGCGAGCCAGGCTCCGGCTACAAAGTCTCCGGAAGCGATGATCGAAGCGCGTGGCGAGCGTCAGCTCAGGCAGCTCAGATTCTCCGGCTGGCGTAAACTCTGCTTTCAACCTTCCGAGGCCATGATTTGCCGGACAAGCATCACCGGCGTGACGGAGACGGGTCAGGAGATGCTGCGGGTCGATTTGATAGAAGGAGCCGCCGGCAAGGGCGGCCGTCTGCAGATTTTCGTGCCGCCGATGTTGTTCCTGGAGGCCGGCGTCAGGGTCTCCCTCGGCCAACGCGATGCGGTCAGCATTCCCTTCGCCTGGTGTTTTTCTAATACCTGCGTCGCTGCGCGCGCGGTGGATGCGGTCTTCATTCGCCGGATGAAGGCTGGACGAGAGATGATACTAAAGGTCGTCGATTCACGCATTTCCACCGTTATGACTTCGGTGCCGCTCAATCAGTTTGCCTCGGTGAATCAAGAAGCACCTAGCATGATGTTTGGTCGAAGCCTGGAGAGCCCGTCATCGCCAGATAAGTGACGCGCGATCGGAGGGGGCGCGGTTTGTGGCTATGGTTTTCGTTAACGCCCGCCCAACCGCTGATGGCCCTAAGCCGACGGTTAAAGCCGCATCGATGTATGTCTGCTTCCGGGACCGAAGCAGACATGGAGCCTGGTGCAGAAAGCTTCAGCCGAAGGTCACTCCTGCCACTGGCCCAGGTGTTCGCGCGCTTCCTTCAGATATCGGCGGATCGTGTCGTCCGAGATCGGAAGCCCTACCAAAGCAAGATCGCCAACGATCTCGGTTACGACCGTCGAGAGCTTGTCGTCCGGGTTGTCTGAATATTCGTTGGTATATGCATCTGATTACATCGAAAACGCACGTCAACGTAGCAGCTAGTAACAAAATGTGATGCCCTCTCGCGCACCAGCTCAATATTCCAGACTGTGCTTTCGTAGCCTCAAATCCGAATTGAGCGGCGTAGTCTCCATACGCGTCAAACCGGGATTTTAGATATTCTCGCTATTTCCAGATTTAGAAAGTCGAGCGTTGAGGCCGGTTGCGAGCGGCCTTTCCAAAGAACAGGGGGCGATTGCTATCCTCCTGCTCATTCACGGACAAGTTGTGTCGGTCATTACCCTTCTGCGATGATGGTCATATGCAACGCGAAGCTGCAATCGTGCCAGAGCGGTCGGCAAGCCTCCCGGTAGGGCGGCGTTGGTGGATCGTATTGTTCGCGGCTTTCGTCACCACGCTTGTCGTCGTCGTCGCGACAAATTTTGTCGTCGATCCGCTTCATCTCATCCGCGGCAGCGATGTGTATGTTGTCTCGCGGAATTATCAGCGGACGACGAACGCGGGCCGTATTCGTACCGATCCGCCATTTCAGGCTGCGGTTGTTGGCTCTTCCTACATTGGCAATTTCGATCCGGCATTGATCGAAGCGCTGTTCGGTGTGCGGACTGAAGTCTTCTCGGTCTTCGGCGGTTCGAGCCGCGAGCAACGGATCACGCGTGACTACCTGTTGGGGCATCGCCCCCATCTGCGTTATGTGTTTCTCGAGGCTTCGACCTGGGGCGTGTGCGGCGAGGGATACCATCCGTTCTGGAAGTTTCCACTCGACCTGTATGACGACAGCGCGAGAGGCAACGCCAAGTATCTTGCGTCTTTCGAGTCGTTGCTGTTCTCGGCAGGCGAGCTGCTGTTTCGGGCAGGGTACAGAAGTTCCTACTTTTCAAGGCATCCAGAAGCCACTCACAGGTGGTACGAGACGTGGGCATCCAATTTCGATAACCCCGCTCATATTGCCAACGCGATCCAGCGAGAAATTCCCGCAACTCAACCACCGCCGATGAATGATGCCCGGATCGCCGCCGAAGCATCGGCGACACTCAAATGTATGGATGATTTCATAAGTCTGGCAAAGCGCTGGCCGGCGACGACGTTCTATATTTTCAATCCGCCGCTGCTACAAATGCTGCTTCGCTACCGCGAGCAGGCAGGATTGATTGCGGCATCGAACATCGCCCAGGAAGCCTTCGTCGCAAAGATTGCCGATATCCCGAACATTCGATATTTCGATTTTCTTGCTGCCGACAGTATCGAGCGCGATTGCCGACGATTCATGGACGTTGGCCATTTCGATCCGGCGGCCAGCGACCAGCTCGTGCGTTGGATGCATGACGGTACGTATCAGCGGACCGCAGAGTCAAATGCGTCGATCAGTGCTGCCGTGCGCGCTATCGCACAAGCCTCTGTCACCTGTCCGCCGGAATAGTTCGCGCGATGCTGTTCAATTCCTACGCATTCATCTTTGCGTTTCTGCCCGTCTGTCTCATCGGATATGTGTTGCTGGGACGTGCCGGCGGACAATGGCCCGTGCTCTGGCTCGGCGCGATGTCGCTGGTGTTCTACTCCGTGTCCGGCCCTGCGCTGGTGTGGTTGTTGGCGGGGTCGATCATTCTTAATTTCTCCGCGGGCTACTTCATCGTAAAAGCAAGAAAGCCCGGCGCACTGATCTCGGCGAAAAGTATTACGGCTCTTGCGATTGCAGCCGATCTGGCCGCGCTCGGCTACTACAAATATGCAGGCTTCTTTCTGGCCAATGTCACGCAGGCGTTTGGTCTTTCACCATCGACGTGGAGCGTCGTGCTCCCTGTCGGCATTTCCTTTTATACCTTTACGCAAATTGCTTTCCTGGTGGACTGCTACGTCGGCAAGGTAAAAAAGACGGGACTTCCAGAGTATGTCTTGTTCGTCTCGTATTTCCCGCATCTGATCGCCGGTCCGATCCTTCATCATGCGGAAATGATCCCGCAGTTCAATCGGCCAAATGCGGCAAGGTTCTCCTATCGGAACTTCAGTACAGGAACAGCGATCTTCATTATCGGGCTTGCCAAGAAAATTCTGCTCGCCGATGCGCTGGCGCCTTACGCGGATATGGTCTTCAATTCGACATCGAGCCTGTCCTTCGCAGATGCCTGGTTTGGCGCGCTCGCTTACACGCTCCAGCTCTATTTCGATTTTTCCGGATATTGCGACATGGCGATCGGCATTTCGCTGATGTTCAATATCGAGCTTCCGCTCAATTTCTACTCTCCCTATCGTGCGGCGAGCATCGTCGATTTCTGGCGGCGCTGGCACATGACGTTATCCCGCTTCCTGCGCGACTATCTCTATATCCCGCTCGGAGGCAATCGCAGCGGGCATTCCAGGCGATACGTCAATCTCATGATCACGATGATGCTCGGCGGTCTCTGGCACGGCGCGGAATGGACCTTCGTCGTGTGGGGAACGATTCATGGTTGCTACCTCCTGATCAATCATGCCTTTCGCAAGAATGCGCCGCGGTGGTTGGCGGCGCTATTCGGGGTCCAGGCTGTCGGCGTCATCTTGACGTTCTTTTGCGTGGTGGTGGCTTGGGTCTTCTTTCGCGCACCAACGATCGAGGCCGCTCTTCACATCCTCCGGTCGATGGCGGGCTTTGGCATCGCCTGGAACATCACCGCACCTCAGCTCGTAAATGAGCGCTATTTTGCTTTTGCGCTTCTCATCCTGAGCCTTGTCATCGTCTTTGCATGTCCGAATGTGCAGCAGATATTCAGGCTGCCGTTCCATCCCGTGGTGAGCGGTTCTGACGCCAAGCAGGGCGGATATCCGACGTTGGAGCCGGACTCCCGGCAGATCGAGAGGCTTCGAATGTTTCTCGGCTCCGCGTCTGGAGCCGTGCTGCTTGGCGTTCTTTTTGGAGTCTCGGTTCTGTTGTTTTTCCGGACGACGCGGTTTTTGTATTTCCAGTTCTGAAGTCCGTTTTGCGGCGAAAGAAGCGAACCGATTCGGGAGAGGGTCTTCTGGCTTAGTGTGCGTCACCCAGCCGTTCCCCGCTACCGCGATGCCTATCGCAACATTTCATCCATTGCGGGGAACCAAATTCGGAATTGCGACTTATGTTTAGGCTGGAGGCGATTGCCATGCTGGTTGAACGCGGGCTGCAGGTCAGGAACGTCAATATCGTCGGCGAGGCTTACGATATCGCGGCGAACTACCTGCGACGGAGCGGCGAAATACCGGACCCCAACGCAGTCAACGAGACATTGCTGGAAATCATCGTGCAGCAGTTCTATGCCGGCGATCACAACAAGATCCGTCTGGCCAATCATGCCATCGCACGGTTTCTGGCCGCGCCGGGCATCTGATTCGCGCATTCCCACATCATCGTCGTCAACGCCATGCAGGAGCCATTCATGCAAGCTGTTATCGATCGCGTCATGCTGACTTACGACCTGCTTGCCAATCGCACCGCTGCGGCAAGTGACGAGGCGCGTAGCGATTTGATTCAGTATCTTGCGACATTGACCGAGGCTGGCGAGACCGATCCGCATCGGCTGACGGTGTGCGGGCTGACCTATCTGCGCGAGCGCGACGGCAGCATCGATACGGTGAAAGCCGGGTTCACCGGCATGTAAATACTCACGTGCTGCTACCTGCCGGCGTTGATACCGGCAGTACCTCGCCAGTGGCGCGATCCGGCGTCTCTTCCTTCCATCGTACCGATCCGAACGGCCGCTCCAGCATGCGATGAATGCGCACCGGATCGGGACCGAGATGAAACGCCATGGCGCGCTGATGTAACGCGCGCTCGGATTGTGTGGCGCGATTGCGCTGGCGCAGATAATCCAGCCATGTCGGGCAATGATAGCGCTCGATCCACAATTCCGGGTCGGCGATGTCGCGCGCGATCGACCAGCCATAGGCGCCGTTGCGCTGTCGGCTGAGCTGCACCTCCTGCATCAGGTTGTGGAACGGCCGCGCGTTGTCGACATCGACGCGATATTCGATCTCGACGACGATCGGTCCGCTGCGTCCGGTCAGCGAGAGCTGAACTTCCGGGTCGGCGAGCAGATCGGCGTCCTCGTCGCGACCGCCGATCGGCGGCATGGTGATCCAGAGCCCGAGCAGTGGCGACGCTGCCATGGTGATGCCGGACACTATGAGCGCGCCTTCGACGCCGATGGAATCGGCGAGATGGCCCCAGCCCCAGCTGCCGACGGCAATGCCGCCGGCGATGGCGGCCTGAAACGCTGCCAGCGATCGCCCTGCCACCCAGCGCGGCGCCGACAGCTGCACGCCGATATTGAACAGCGCCACAGCCAGCATCCACACGGCACCGGCGACGACGAGCGCCGCCGCTGTGATGATGGCCATCTGGCTGGTGGCGACCGCGACGATGGCAATACCCATGACGATGGCGCACAGCCGGATGGCGGCCTCACCATGCATCCGCTTGCGCATCTCGCCGATATTCAACGCGCCGATCACGGCGCCCATGCCGAAGGCGCCGAGCATGATGCCGTAGGTTTGCGCGCCGCCATGCAACAGGTCGCGCGCCACCAGCGGCATCAGTGCCGAGACCGAGCCGCCGGCGATGCCGGTGACCAGCGTGCGCGCCAGCACGACACGGATCGAGGGGGAGTTGGCGATGTAGCGCACGCCGGAAATGATGGCCCGGTTCAGCCGCTCCCGCGGCAAACGCGACGGTTCGCTGATCCGGCGCCAGAGAAACAGCACGACCAGCAGCGGCACGTAACACATCGCGTTGGCGGCGAAGGCTGCCACGGCGCCCGCTGCGGCGACGACGATGCCCCCGATGGCCGGGCCGAAACTGCGGGCGATGTTGTAGCTGATGCCGTTGAGGGCGACCGCCGACGGCAGCGTCTCCGGCGGCACCTGTTCGCTGACCGAAGCCTGCCACGCCGGTCCGAACAATGCCATGCCACTGCCGATGATGAAACAGAATGCCAGCAGGATGTTCGGCGTGATCGCCCCGGCCCAGGTCAGCGCCGTCAGGCTGATGGCGCCCGCAAGCGCGATCACCAGCGAGACCAGCGACACCACGCGGCGGTCGTACATGTCGGCGATGGCGCCGGCCGGCATCGAAATCAGCATGATCGGCAGCATCAGGGCGGTCTGCACCAACGCCACCTTGTCGGCGGCCGAGGTCATTTGCGTCATCGCCCAGGCGGCGCCCACGCTCTGGATCATCAGCCCGAGGTTGGAGAGCAAGCTTGCGAGCCAGATGCGCCGGAACACCGCATGTCGCAGCGGTGCGGCAATCCCGTCGGCGGCAAACGGCGAACGTTTCGGCGGCTCGGTCATGACGCGTCGGTGCTCGCGAATGGTCTTGGCTGCCCAGGGGTTGGCCAGCTATGAGTCGTCTGACGCACGTTAGAGTCGAAGTTGACCTGGAGGCAAGAAATGCGCTTTTCGAGGCGGGCCCTGTTGAAGACGGCAGCGATCGTGCCGCTGGCCGTTAGCAGTCTTGGTCAGCGCATGGCGCGCGCTCAAGGCAACGCCGCCGCTCCCGCCGCCACGGGCCTGCCGCCGATCCTGTTCGTCCACGGCAACGGCGACCACGCGGCGCTGTGGATGACCACGCTGTGGCGGATGGAATCCAACGGTGTTCCGCGGGAGCGCATGGCAGCGCTCAATTTCACCAATCCGCTGGCTCGGACCGACGACAGCAAGCCGCAGCCGATGCGATCCTCGACCGAGGATCAGCGCAACGAGCTCGGCGAGGCGGTTGCGGCGTTGAAGCAGCGCACCGGCGCAGCTCAAATTGCGTTGGTTGGCAATTCGCGCGGCGGTTATGCGATCCGCAATTTCATCAAGCACGGCGGCGGGGGCGATGTCAGCCACGCGGTGCTGTGCGGGGTACCCAATCACGGCGTTTATGCCTGGGACGACGGCCTCGGCAATGAGTTCAATGGCCGCGGCCCGTTCCTCAGCGCGCTCAATGCCGGGCCGTCCGAGGTGATCGCGGGCACCGCCTACCTGACCTTGCGCAGCGACGATTACGACAAATACGCCCAGCCCGATGGCCGTTTCGTCGGCAAGCCGGGGCAAGCGACCAACGTGACGTTCGAAGGGCCGGAATTGCGCGGCGCCACCAATCTGGTGCTTGGCGGCGTGGATCATCGCGAGACGGCGTTTTCATCGCGGGCCTTCCGCGAGATTTACAAGTTCATTGCCGGTCGCGAACCGGAGCGTATCGCTATCGTGCCCGAGGGAGAGGTGAGTTTGAGCGGTCTGGTCACCGGCGTGCCCGGCGGTGTGCCGACAAATCTGCCGGTGGCGGACGCCTCGGTCGAAATTTACCGGGTATCGCCCGACAGCGGCGAACGTATGGGCGACGCGATTCATGCATCGAAGACAGGTGCCGATGGCCGTTGGGGACCGGTGAAAGTGCAGCCTGACTGGTATCTCGAATTCGTGCTGGGAACACCCGGGTCGCCGATCACGCACATCTATCGGTCGCCGTTCCTGCGGTCATCCGATGTCGTCCACCTGCGTGCGGCACGGCCGTTGTCGGCTGCCGAGAGTGGCGCTGGCGCCATCGTGACGATGTCGCGGCCGCGCGGGTATTTCGGCTTGCCGCGCGATATCGTGCTGCTCGATGGCAAGACGCCGACTGACGTCAAATCCGGCGTGCCGACCGATTCGACGACGACGGTCAGGCTCGCCAAATCCGAGTTGGGCCGCCCGGTAGTGGCGATGTTCAACGACGAACGGATCGTCGCGCGGGCATGGCCGGCGTCGCAGAATCGGGTGTCGATCGCCGAACTGACCGATTGAGCGCTCCGGGGACGCCGTGCGCGGTCTTGCCGCGCGCCTTCAAGGCGCCCGGATTCGGACCTATGTCGTGGTAGAATCTTTGGTGGAAGATGCCGGCCAGCGTGAAGCGGCGGCCAGCATCGCTACCTCCGTCGCACGTGGGGCCCGTTTGTGAGCATTGCCGAAGTCTTTGATGAGTTGGTGACGCGCCAGCCGCTGGTGCCGCCGTTTCCGCCGCGCGCTTCCGATTCGATGACCGCGCTGGGACGCCTGAAGGCGATCCGTCGCAGCGCCATCGATACTTGGGGCCAGCGCGCTTACGAGGACGATGTCATCAAAGGCCGTTTTTTTGGCCGCAGCAGTTTCATCCTCAACACGCCGCAAGCGATCCGGCACGTGCTGGTCGAGAATTACGAGAATTACACGCGGACGCCGGCTGCCTTCCGCGTGCTGCGGCCGATGCTGGGCGAAGGGTTGCTGCTCGCCGAAGGCCGGAGTTGGAAACATCAGCGCCGCACGCTGGCGCCGGCCTTCACGCCGCGCGCAGTGACGACGCTGGTGCCGCACATGGTCTCGGCAATCGACGAGACCATGGCTGACCTCGACGCGCGACGCGACGGGCCGGTGGACCTGCGCGAGGTGATGCAGCGCATGACTCTGGAAATAGCCGGTCGCACCATGTTCTCGTTCGGCATGGCGCGCCACGGTGCGGCGTTGCGCGATTTCGTCGTCGAGTATGGCGAGCGGCTGGCGCGCCCGCACTTTCTCGATCTGGTGTTGCCGCTGGGTTGGCCCAGCCCGCAGGACATCTCCCGCATTTTCTTCCGCAAGCGATGGACGCAGTTCATTCAGGCGCTGATCGCCGAGCGGCGCGCCAGTGGCAAGAACGAGGGAGCGCCGCCGCGCGATCTGTTCGAACTGATGGTGGCGGCACGCGACCCCGAAACCGGCGCGGCGTTTTCCGACGAGCAACTCGGCGACCAGGTCGCAACGATGATTCTCGCCGGGCACGAAACCACGGCAACGGCACTGTTCTGGTCGCTCTACCTGCTGGCGCTCGATCCGGCGACGCAGGATGACGTCGCGGCCGAAGTCCGCAACATCGCGGCGAGCGATACTGGTGGCGTCGAACGGCTGAGCGTCACGCGTGCGGTGATCGACGAAACCATGCGGCTGTATCCGCCGGCGTTCCTGATCGCCCGTGCTGCGGCAGGGCCGGATAACATCGCTGGTATCCCGGTCGCCGCGAAGGATGTCATCCTGATCGCGCCATGGCTGCTGCATCGGCATGAGAAGCTCTGGCACGATCCTAATGCCTTCATTCCGGCGCGGTTTGCGCCCGGCATGCCGCCGCCTGATCGCTTCGCCTATCTGCCTTTCGGCGTCGGACCGCGGGTCTGCATCGGCGCGCATTTCGCGATCGTCGAGGCAACGCTCGCGCTGGCCAAATTGATCGGAAGTTTCCGCGTCGACCTGCAGGATCGCGATCCGGTGATGCCGGTCGGCGTGGTGACGACGCAGCCGGATCGCTCGCCGTTGTTCCGCATCACCCGGCGCTAGTTTATCGCAAGCGGCGCGCCGGCCAGTGCTTGGAGCCGCTGGCGATCTGCGTTAACATTAGCCTATGAGCGAAGTTCAGGCCCTGTTCTCAGTCTTGAGGCAGACTGCCGACCCGCCGGTGGCGGACGCTATTCAGCGGCTCGTCGAGACAGGCGCGGATCGCGACCTCAATCGCATCAATCTCTTGGATTTTTCCCGCAAGACCGGCCTGCCGGAAGAGCGCGTCATCGCCGGATTCCTGCATGCGTCGCGGCTCGGCCTGTTCGACTTGACCTGGAACGTGCTGTGCCCGGGCTGCAGCGGCGTGCTGGACGCGCACAGCACGCTGAAGTCGCTGCGTCATGACGACTATAACTGTGCGTTGTGTGCGGCGGGTTACGAGGCTTCTGTCGATGACTACGTCGAGGCGGCGTTCACGATCAGCCCGCGCGTCCGGCGGATCGCGGCGCACGATCCGAACACATTGCCGCTATGGGAATACGCCCGGCAGATCTTCTGGAGTTCCGGCATCGAGATCGACGACGAATCGTTTTCGCGGCTGATCGAGGAGGTGACGCTCGATGCCATCGAATTGCCGCCCGGCGAGAAAGCGGTGCTGTCGCTGCAGTTGCCGAACCAGTTCTGCATCGTCTTCGAGCCGGTGACGCACTCGGCGCAGTTTCTTTCGATTAGCGGCGAGCCGACCCGCGAGCGCCAGCATCTGTCGGTGATCTTTACCCGTCAGCATGCACCGACCGGGACCGTGGAGATGCGGCCGGGGCCGCTGCGGCTGACGCTGGAAAACCAGTCCGATGTGCGGGTGTTGCCGTCGGTCTGGGTGGCGGGCGATGCGCTGCACGAACTGCTCGGCAAGCGCAAGCCGATCCTCACCGCCAAGCGCGTTTTGGCTAATCAGACGTTCCGCGATGTCTACAAGGCGGACAATCTCAACATCGACCAGCGGCTCAAGATCACGTCGCTGACGTTCCTGTTCACCGATCTCAAGGGATCGACGGCGCTCTACGAACGCGTCGGCGACCTCGCCGCGTTCGATCTGGTGCGGGCGCATTTTCACGCGCTGCTCGAGATCATTTCGTCGGAGGCCGGCGCCGTGGTCAAGACCATCGGCGACGCGGTGATGGCCACCTTCGTCCGGCCGGAACAGGCGTTGGCGGCCGGCTTGCGCATGCGCGCCGCGATGGACGCGCTCAACGCGCAACGCGGCACCAAGGATCTGGTGTTGAAGATAGGCATTCACGAAGGGCCTTGCCTCGCGGTGATGTTGAACGAGCGGCAGGATTATTTCGGCCAGACCGTCAACATCGCGTCACGAGTGCAGGGCCTGTCGATGGATCAGGCCATTCATGTGACGGGTCCGGTGATCGAGACGCCGGAGGTCGCCGACATCCTGAGCAAGGCGTCGATCACCCCGATCCGCAAGCATGCGGCGTTGCGCGGCATTACCGACAAGGTCGTGGTGTTCGAAATTCCCTGACGGTCCGCGCCGGCCCGGTTCCTGCCGAATGTTTCGGCAGATTCGCGCATGAAGGAACCTTAATCCCGCCGGCGGGAACCCGGAATCGATTGCATGCGTTGCATTTTCAGGCCATAGAGCGCGGCCAATGTGCGCTCCGCTGCCCCTAAGGGTTGCCGGATACGCACGGGACGTCGATTGCCGTTTTCTTTCTGCCGCTCTTTGACTCAGTTCGATAGGAAGATTGATGCTGGACAAGTTACGTCAATTCATTGCCGACGTGGTGTCGCCCGAGACCGGTGACGACCGGATTTTCGATGAGACCGATTATCGCCTGGCCGCTACGGCGCTGCTGATCCATGTCATTTCCCTCGATGGCGAGCCGTCGGACGCCGAGAAGCGCAAGCTGCACAGCCTGCTGGAAAGCCGCTTCCAGCTCGATCCCGGCACGGCATCGCAATTGATCGCAGCCGCGACGCGCGTCGAGGGCGAGGCGGTCGATCTCTATCACTTCACGAGCGTCATCATGCGCTCGGTGGACGAGCCGGGCCGGTTACGCATCATCGAGATGATGTGGGAACTGGTATTTGCCGATGGCCATGTCAGCGAGTTCGAGGACAACGTGGTGTGGCGCGCCGCCGATCTGCTCGGCGTGTCGTCGCGCGACCGGATCGAACTCAAGCACCTGGCCGCCCGCAACCAGCCCGAGCCGGATACGGCTGGCTGATTGGGATATTGTGATCGCATGACAGGCCGGGCCGGCGAGGATGCCCGACCTTCGAAGGCGCAATTCTGCTAGTCGTTTTTCGATCTCGATTTTAATTGTATCCGGTGGCCAACTTTGTGCCGCAGCTTGATTTCAACATTTCGCGCGAGAGCATCACAGCGTGACTGATTGCGTGACATTGATCACTGGTGCGTCGGCAGGTATCGGCGCCGATCTGGCGCGCGTCTTCGCCGCCAACGGCCATCGCGTGGCGCTGGTGGCGCGGCGCGAAGACCGCCTCAAAGCGCTTGCCGCGGATATCGTCGCGGCCGGCGGCGCGGCGCCGCTGGTGATTGCCTGCGATCTGGCGCGGCCGGACGCCGGCGACGCTATCGCTGCGGCGTTGGCGGCGGCGGGCGTCGAGATCGACTACCTCGTCAACAATGCCGGCTTCGGCCTGTTCGGCCGCGCCATCAAGCTCAGCCGTGCCGAGCAACTCGAGATGATCGCGGTCAATATCGGCACATTGACGGACCTGTCGTTGCGCTTTGCCGACAGCCTGATCCGGCATCGCGGCGGCCTGCTCAATGTTGCGTCGGTGGTCGCGTTTCTGCCGGGTCCGGGAATGGCGGTCTATTATGCCTCGAAGGCCTACGTGCTGTCGTTCACCGAGGCGCTGCGTAATGAACTGGCCGAGCACGGTGTGCGCGTCACGGCGCTCTGCCCGGGTCCGGTGCCATCGGAGTTTCAGGCGCGTTCCGGATTGAAGCCGGGATTCGATTCGGTCGTGCTGAACGTGTCGACGCAAAAGGTGGCGCGGGCTGGATATCGCGCACTGATGCGCAACAAGCGTGCGGTGGTGCCGGGACTCGTTGGCCTTGTGCCTTCGATGTTGCGCTTCGTCCCGCGCGACATCGTGCTTGCGGCGGTCGGCCGCCTGCAGCGCAGGCGCTGATGCGATCGGGCTGCCGCGGCACCAGCACGGTTAGGAAATATTTACGATAGTTATCCTAGATTGCGCGCTGATCCCGTGCTTCCAACGCGCAAAGCAAGAACGACGATGTCGTTGCGGACGATCAGTTTCAAACCTGTCATGGCCGCGGCCGCCGTCGATGCCGGGTGCGTCGATTCCCACCCCCCATTGCGGACCCATGATCTGCAGCCCGTGCTGATCGTGCTGCATCAGGAGACCTCGACGCCGGGCCGCGTCGGCAATGCGCTGCGGGCGCTCGGCTATCCGCTCGATATTCGGCGGCCCCGCTTTAGCGATGCGCTGCCGCGCACGCTTGCCGGCCACGCCGGCGCGGTGATATTCGGCGGCCCGATGAGCGCCAACGATCCGGACGACTACATCAAGCGCGAGATCGACTGGATTGCGATACCGCTTGCCGAGCAGCGTCCCTTTCTCGGCATCTGTCTCGGCGCGCAGATGCTGGCGAAGCATCTCGGTGCCAGCGTCGCGCCGCATCCGCAGGGCCGTGCGCAGATCGGCTATTATCCGATCCGCCTGACCGCCGCCGGGGGCGCGCTGTGCGGACCGTGGCCAGACCATGTCTATCATTGGCATTGCGAAGGCTTCAGTTTGCCCTCCGGCAGCGAACTGCTGGCCGAGGGCAGCGATTTCCCGTTCGAAGCGTTTCGCTTCGACAATGCGTTCGCCCTCCAATTTCATCCGGACGTCACCACGGCGATGATGCATCGCTGGACCACGCGCGGCGATGAACGGCTGGCGCTGCCGGGTGCGCGTCCGCGCCACGAGCACTTCATCAGCCGCGCGGTCTACGATGTCGTCGAGCGCGCGTGGCTGATGCGATTCCTGCAACATTGGCTGCAGCGCATGCCAACGATGGCGATGACGGACGCGCGGTTGCGTCAAGCCGCCGAGTAGTTTCCGCTGCGCGGAATGAGCCGTCGTCCGCATCGACCGAGCGTGGTGCGCGCCACTTGCCGCGCCGTCTGAATTGCGATTGTCTTACACGACCATCGCGAGGGCGGCATATGAACGCTGACGAATTTGCACGGTTGTTGCGGGATTTCACACTGGCGGCGGAATCCGGCGATGGCGCGCGCTTCGCCAATCATTTCACCGACGATGCGATCTATTACGATTACATCTACGGGCCGCATCGGGGCCGCGCCGATATCGCGCATATGATGCAGCACCTCTTTCACCGCGATGCCACGGACTATCGCTGGGAGATGTTCGATCCGGTGTGTAGCGGCGACATGGGTTACGCGTGGTCGCTGTCGAGTTTCACCTCGACCATTCCGCAATTCAAAGGTCGGCGCGTGGTCATCGACGGCATGAGCCGCTTCATCGTCCGCGATGGGCTGATCGCGGAGTATCGCGAATCGGTCAACGGTGGCGTGGCGATGGCGCAACTCGGCGTCGAACCCGAACGCATGACCAAGGTGTTCAAGCGCTGGTCCGGCTGGCTCGAAGAGCGCCCGGAAACAGTGGCTTATCTGGCGCGCGGCAGAGCATCGGCGAAGGACAGCAGCTGACGCTGCGGCACAGGGAGATTGCGATGAGCTATCAGGACATCCTCTACGGCGTCGATGACAGGATCGCGACGATCACGCTAAATCGTCCCGATCGCATGAATGCCTGGACGCCGACCATGGAGCGCGAGGTCCGCAGCGCCATGGCGGCGGCGGCGCAGGACGACGGCGTGCGCGTCATCGTGCTGACCGGTGCCGGGCGAGGGTTTTGCGCGGGTGCGGACATGGACGCACTGAAGGGTCTCGATCCCAACGACATCAAGCGGCGCGGCGGCGATTTGCCAGCGTTTGACATGAACCGGCGCCCGGACTGGCAGACGCGCTACGCCTTCTATCCGTCGATCGCCAAGCCGATTATCGCGATGCTCAACGGTGCGACGGCCGGCATCGGTCTGGTGCATGCGCTGTATTGCGATCTGCGCTTCGCCGCCGATAACACCGTTTTCACGACGGCCTTTGCGCGTCGCGGCCTGATCGCCGAGCACGGCATCAGCTGGATGCTGCCGCGCATCGTCGGCCATGCCAATGCGCTCGATCTGCTGCTGTCGGCGCGCCGGGTGTCGAGCGAGGAGGCGTTGCGGATCGGGCTGGTCAATCGGTTGTATCCGGCGGATCAGTTGCGCGAGCAGACCTATGCCTATGCGCGCGACCTGGCCGACTTCGTCTCGCCATCGGCGATGGCCGTGATCAAGCGGCAGCTCTACGACGTGCCGTTCCAGACCTTGGCCGAAGCCACCATCGATGCCAACCGGGAGATGCACGTCGCGCTGCAGGGCGCGGACTTCCGCGAAGGCGTCGCCAGTTTCATGGAAAAGCGGCCGCCACGGTTCACGGGTAGTTGAGGGGATTGCTGGCGAAGGTTGGTGGAGCCAGGCGGGATCGAACCGCCGACCTCGTCATTGCGAACGACGCGCTCTCCCAGCTGAGCTATGGCCCCATTGCACGGCGGGCGACAAAACAGCGCGGACCGACAATTGGCGCCATTTACAATCCTCCCCAATGCCAAGTCAAGGACACTGCGTCGCGTCGTCTGATTCCCCCGTTTGGGGCGGAATCGGGTTTCTCGAACGGCCCCCTTCCTCGACTTTGGTGCGGCACAATTGGGCAGGAACTTCCCTTGTTTAGGCGAGGGCGAACCGATAGTTTGCGGCCTCTGCAACCGCGACCCGGTCCAATCCGCCTGGATCGAACCGGGTCTTGCCTTGAAAGTTTTTGGCCGCGTTTTCCGTGACGAACCGGTTTCCCCTTCGCCGGAAAACGCTCTAACCGCGAGCCAATCCCGCCATGCGCGCCATTCTCGACATCATCCTGATCGTTCTCGACCTGTATGTCTGGCTGCTGATCGCTTCCGCCATCCTGTCGTGGCTGATCGCATTCAATGTCGTCAACACGCGCAACCAGTTCGTTTCGTCGATCGCCGAGTTCCTGTACCGGATCACCGAACCGCTGCTGGCGCCGATCCGCAATTTCATGCCCAATCTGGGCGGGCTCGACATCTCTCCGATCATCCTGATCCTGATCATCATGTTCATCCAGCGGGTGATCACCTATTACATCTATCCGGCGGTGTTCTGATCGCTGCTCGATTGCTTTCGACGGGTATTGGTGTTTGGCAGATCCTTGGCGCTATTCCACGCAGGGCATCAGCATCGCGTTGCGGGTGACGCCGCGCGGCGGCCGCGATGAGATCGACGGCACCGAGACGCTGGCCAACGGCAAGAGCGTGCTCAAGCTGCGGGTGCGGGCCATTGCCGAAGGCGGCGAAGCCAATCGCGCCGTGACCGAACTGCTGGCCGAGGTGCTTGGCGTGCCGAAACGGCAAGTGCGGATCCAGTCCGGCGTTACCTCGCGGCTGAAGCAGGTCGCGGTCGACGGCGACCCGCGCCGTCTTGGCGAGACGCTGAAAACATTGCTTGCGGCGAAGGCCGCGGACCACACCAAGTAGACAGAGGATACGATGACGGCGCAGATTATCGATGGAAAACGCATTGCCGCCGAGCTGCGCGCCCGGACCGCTGACGAAGTTGCTCGCGTCAAGCGTGACCACGGTCTGATGCCGGGTCTGGCGGTGGTGCTGGTCGGCAACGATCCGGCGAGCGAAGTCTATGTCCGCAGCAAGCACACGCAAACCCAGGCCGCCGGCATGGCGTCGTTCGAGCACAAGTTACCGGCAGATGTGTCGCAAGCCGCGCTGCTCGAACTGGTCGGCAAACTCAACGCCGATCCGGCGGTGCACGGCATTCTCGTGCAACTGCCGCTGCCGAAGGGGCTGAACACCGAGGCGGTGATCGCCGCCATCGATCCAGCCAAGGATGTCGATGGCCTGCATCCGAACAATGCCGGGCGGCTTGCTGGCGGCTTGCGCGCGTTGTCGCCGTGCACGCCGCTCGGCTGCATCATCCTGACCAAGAGCGTGCATACCTCGCTCGAAGGCTTGAATGCCATCGTCATCGGCCGCTCCAATCTGGTCGGCCGGCCGCTGGTGCAATTGCTGCTCAACGAAAACGCCACGGTGACCATCGCGCATTCGCGCTCGCGCGATCTGCCGGGTCTGTGCCGTCAGGCCGATCTGGTCTATGCTGCGGTCGGCAAGGCGGAGATGGTGCGCGGCGACTGGATCAAGCCGGGTGCAACCGTGATCGATGTCGGTATTACGCGCATTCCGACCGCCGAGGGCAAGACCCGGCTGGTCGGCGACGTGGCGTTCGACGACGCGATGCAGGTGGCTGGCGCCGTGACGCCGGTCCCCGGCGGCGTCGGCCAGATGACGGTGGCGTGCCTGCTGGTCAACACGTTGCGTGCCGCCTGCGCCATCAAGGGTCTGCCTGCTCCGGCAGTCTGAGGCACGATAAATTCAGATTGAATCGTCGCTAGCGTTGAACCTCATCCTGAGGAGCGCACGTCTCGGACTATGAGGACGCGGAGCTACGTTGCTGTCACTCGCACCTCAGGGTGATGGCCGAGGCTGGTCGCGTGGCCGGATTAAGCGATCAGCCTGCAGTGTTCTGCAGCAGCCGGCGATAGAAGCGGATCATGTCGGCGTAGTTGGGGATGCTGAGGCGCTCGTTGGTGCCGTGAAATCGCTTGAGGTCGTCGGAGGTAGCGCGCACCGGCGAGAAGCGGAAGATGTTGTCGGTCAGTCCGGCATAGTGGCGCGAGTCGGTCGCCGCCACCATCAGTCCCGGCGCGACGACGACATCGGGGAAGATTTCGCGAATGGTGCGGTTGAGCGCCTGATACGAGGGACTCGCCGTTCCGGTCACCGGCGGCGGATCGGTGTTGCCGGGGAACGGTGCGATCGAGATCTTGTCGTTCTTGACGGTATCGCGGACATGATCGGTGACGCTGGCCTGGGTATCGCCGGGCAGCAGGCGGAAATTCACCGTCGCCTCGGCGTTGCCGGGCAGCACATTGTCCTTGTCGCCGGCATTGAAGATGGTCAGCGCCGTGGTGGTGCGCACCATCGCCCGCGTCGCGCCGCCCTTGTCGAATTCGCGCAGCAGCAGCGGCTTGAATAGCCAGAGGTTCGACAGCACGACGCGGTTGAAGCCGCTCATCTCCGGTGCCAGCGTGTCGAACATCTCGGCGACGCTGCCGCGTACCCGCGCCGGCAGGCTGTGATCCTCGAGCCGTGTCAGCGCCGCGCTCATCATGCCGATGGCGGTGTCGCGCGGCGGCATCGATGAATGTCCCGGCGTGGCATGCGCGGTCAGCACCAGCGTCGCATAACCTTTCTCGGCGACTCCGATCAGTGCCGCCGGTTTGTCGAGGCCCTTCATGATGCCGTCGGTGATCAGCAGGCCTTCGTCGAGAACGAAATCGAGCTTGACGCCGCGCGAAGCCAGCAGCGCAGCCATCGCCTTGGCGCCGCGGGTGCCGCTAACTTCCTCGTCGTGACCGAAGGCGAAATAGATCGTGCGCTTCGGACGAAAACCCGCCTTGGCCATCTGCTCGGCGGCTTCGAGGATGGAATAGAGATTGCCTTTGTCGTCCCACGAGCCACGGCCCCACACGAAGTCGTCATCGATGACACCGTCGAATGGCGGTTGCTCCCAATCCTTTTCGGTGCCGGGTGCGACGGGCACCACGTCCTGATGCGCCAAGAGCGCAATCGGCTTGGCCGTCGCGTCCGAGCCCTGCCACGTGAAGAGCAGGCTGTGCTGGTTGACGATCTCACGCTTGGCGGCGGCGTGGAACGCCGGGAAACTGGCGGCGATATGCGCCCGCAAGCCGCGCAGGGCTTCGGCATCCTGATCCGGATTGAGGAAATTCGAGATGGTCTTGAAGCGGATGGCTTCGGCAAGCCGTCGCGCCGCTCCTTGCGTATCGACGGTCGCAGGCGGCACGGCTGCCACCTGCAACTGTTGCGAACCATGCCGCATGACATTGAACAGCAGGACGCCGGCAAGAACCACGACGCCTGCCAGAAGCGCCAGCACGATGTTTCGAATCCATCTCATCAGCCGGCGCATCTGTGGTGTCTCCTGGCGGAAGCTAGGTTTTGCCTTCGGCCTTGGCGCGGGCGATGCCATCGAGGATCAACCGCTGCGCCTCTTCGGCGTTGCCCCAACGTAGCACCTTCACCCACTTGCCGGGTTCGAGATCTTTGTAATGTTCGAAGAAATGCTGGATCTGCTGCAGGGTGATGTCCGGCAGGTCGCTGTGCGTTTTGATCTTGTCGTAGCGCTGCGTCAGCTTGGAGACCGGCACGGCGATGATCTTCTCGTCACCGCCGGCCTCGTCTTCCATCATCAGCACGCCGACCGGCCGCACCGCGATGACCGCGCCCGGTACGATGGCACGGGTGTTGGCCACCAGCACGTCGCAAGGGTCGCCGTCGCTCGACAGCGTATGCGGAATGAAGCCGTAATTCCCCGGATAGCGCATCGCCGTATAGAGGAAGCGATCGACCACCAGCGTTCCCGCTTCCTTGTCCATCTCGTACTTGATCGGCTCGCCTCCGACCGGCACCTCGATGATGACGTTGACCTCGTATGGCGGGTTTGCCCCGAGTGAAATGGCATCGATGCGCATCGAAAACTCCGCGAAATAATCAGGAAAGGGTTGGGCCGCAGCACCACGCCCGGCAGCCATCGCCGACGGCGTCCGCAATGGCAACGGCCGATCAAGGTCTTTCTCTAAAGACCTTGTTTAAACGAAGATCAAACGGAAAACCGCGGAGCGGGGGAGACGTTGGTCGTAGGCTTAATTGGTCCAGGCGAACGCCACTTTGTCGAGCGACTTCTGGCCGAAGCGCTCCGAGGAGCGCGCCACCATACGGCCGCCGAGCGCGCGATAGAACTCGGTCGCCGGTTCGTTGTCGGACAATGCCCAGATCACCATGCTCTTGAGGCCGCTCTGCGTCAGATCGCGCTTGGCGGCAGTAAACAGGCGACGGCCGAAACCGAGGCCCTGGAATTCCGGGCGCAGGTAAAGCTCGTAGATTTCGCCTTCGAAATGCAGGCTGCGGGCGCGGTTGCGGCCGTAGTTGGCATAACCCGCGACCTTGTCGCCGAACACCAGAACGCTGACCCGGCTACCTTTGCGGATCGCGCCTTCCCACCAATGCGGCCCGCGCCGATTGATCAGCTTGTCGAGTTCGGCGCCGGGAATGATGCCCTGATAGGCAGCGCGCCAGGCTTCATCATGCGTGGAAGCGACCGCGAAAGCATCCGCAGCTCTGGCCGGCCGAACCTCGATTAGGGTTGTGCTCATGCCCCGATCAAAGCAAGACATTCGCCCGGCATCAAGATGCATCGTTAATTATCGGTTAATATGTGGACTTTCGGCATCAGTAGACTGCCGATTTGTGCCGAAAGGAAACACTTGCCGGGAGTTGTTGGCGTCCGACGCAAGATCCCGCGCTCGCGACCTGTGGAAAGCGTGCTGTCCGGCGGTGCATAGAGCCGCGATTCGGATACCCCGAAGCCGGCGTCACCAGCTATCTTTCGACGCCATGGCAACATCGATCGCAATCAGTATGCGCGGAATCTTGCAGGTGGCGGTACTGCTTGCAGGCTTGCTGCCGTTACCGGCTGCCGCGCAGAACCATTTCGGCGCGCAGGGCCCCGAAGCGCTGCCGGACCGGCGTCAGCAGTGGCTGGTGCCATCGTCGGACCCGCAGGTGGCGTCGCGCGCCGTGCTGTTTCGCCCGGCGGGCGCCGGCCCGTTTCCGCTCGCGGTGATCGCCCATGCCTCGACGCAGAATGCCTTGCGGCGCGCCCAGATGCCGCAGCCGGAATATCGAACGTTGGCGCATTGGCTGGTGGCGCGCGGCTATGCCGTGCTGGTGCCCGAACGGCTCGGCCACGGCGAGACCGGCGGCCGCTACCGCGAAGATCAGGGCAGTTGCGACGACGCGAATTATCTGCGCGCGGGGCGGGCGACGGCGGCAGCGATTGCCGCCACGCTGACGTTCCTGCGCGAACAACCCTTCATACGCAATGGCGGGGCGCTGGTGATCGGTCATTCTGCCGGAGCGTGGGGGACGCTGGCGCTCGCGCAGGGCAACTCGAAAGCGATTGCGCAAATCGTCGCGTTTGCGCCCGGTCGTGGCGGCCATGCCGACGACCGCCCCAATCAGATCTGCGCGCCGCAAAATCTGATCGCGGCGGCGAGGGAATTCGGGCAGGGCGCGCGAATTCCGGTGCTCTGGCTGGTCGCCAATAACGACAGCTATTTTGCGCCGGGAATTTCGCGGCAGTTGTCCGAGGCTTTTGGTGCGGGTGGCGACAAGGTCGACTTTCGCGTCCTGCCGCCGTTCGGCGGCGAAGGCCATTGGCTTGCGGAGCGTGACGGCAGCGCGGCGATCTATGGCCCGATGCTGGATGCTGTCACCAAGGACGATGCGTTGCGACAACCGAAACGTTGACCGAGAGTCACCGGGACTGGGTTCGGCCGGCAGTCATCACCTCTTGCGCCGCGCGTTCGCCGCTGTCGCGCGCGCCATGCGCGGTAGAAAAGAAATTCAGCGAGGTCGCTTCGCCGGCGAAGAACAGGCGGCCATCGACCGGCGCCGCCAGCACCGCGCGGCAATCGGAACAGCCGGGCATGGCATGCGAGTACGAGCCGCGTGCGAACGGATCGTGCGCCCAGCGCGATGCGGCAAGTGGCGTCAGCCGCCGGCGATAATCCGAGCCGAGCAGCGCGACGATTTCGTCGATGCTCTGCGCCGCGAGCGCGCCGGGACCGGCGTCTTCCAGTTGTTGCGCGAAGCGGCCGCCGAAATAGCCCTCGATGCACGGCTGGCCGAAGGGCCGCAGATGATAGCTGCCCATCGCCGTGCGCATCGTCGCGCCGCGCAGGTTGCCGTCTTTCGGTAGCGACTCCGGCGCGTCAAGCGCCAGCACCACCTTGTCGGCGAGACCGAGCGGCAGGCCGCGCGCCGCGCCGACTTTCGCCGGCAGCGGCGGATCGAATTTGATCGCCTCGTCGGCAAGGAGATTGGTCGGCACGGTGACGATCGCTTTGGTAGCCGTCAGCGTGCCGCGCGACGTTTCGATGCGTACGCGATGGCCGGAATGATCGATGCGGCTGACGTTGGCGTTCAACGCCACCTGACACGCCGCACCATAGGCCGCGATCAGCGCGCCATAGCCGCGCCGCACCCGCCAGTTGATCTCGGTGTCCTCGTAGGCATCCATGTCGTAGACCGAGACCTGATCGAGCTCGCAGCCGTTGATGTAGGTCGAGATCGCGTCGATCATCGGATTCCAGCGGTTGCCCGGTTCGAGCCATTCGCTGGCGACGCTGTCCTGCGCGGCGTCGGACGCATCCTCGCAACGCTCGTAGAAGGCGTCGATCGCAGCGATGAACTCGGCGCGCTCCCGCGGCGGGAAGGCGACGTTGACGCTCTCGTCGCGCCACGGCGGCCGGCTCTTGTCGATCTCGAAGCCGAGGCCTTGGGCGATCGGAACGAACGAGTTGCGGTCGGCCGAATGCAGCCAGCCGCAGCCGAGGTCGAAGGCTATGTCCGGGGCGGGCAGGATGGTGTGGCTGCGGCCGCCGAGTCGGTCGCGGGCTTCGAGCACCAGCACGGAGAGGCCGGAATCACGCAACGCATTGGCGGCGCCGAGTCCGGCGGCGCCGGCGCCAATGATCGCGACATCGACTTCGGAGGGGAGCGACATGAAAGCTTACCGTCGTCTTGCCCGTCCTTGGGGCGGGCATCCACGTCTTGTCTACGCAAGGTTTTAAAGACGTAGATGGCCGGGACAAGCCCGGCCATGACGAAAATTGCACTTATGCGTGAACGGTGCTTACGCCACCATGTCCTTGGCCTTCTCGGCGCGCTTGCGCTCGTTCGGGTCGAGATGCTTCTTGCGCAGGCGGATCGACTTCGGCGTCACTTCGACGAGCTCGTCGTCCTCGATATAGGCCAACGCCTTCTCCAGCGTCATGCGGATCGGCGGCGTCAGGCGGACCGCTTCATCCTTCGACGTGGTGCGGATGTTGGTGAGCTGCTTGCCCTTCAGCACGTTGATCTCGAGGTCGTTGTCGCGGGTATGTTCGCCGACGATCATGCCGCGATAGACCTTCCAGCCCGGCTCGATCATCATCGGGCCGCGGTCTTCCAATTTGAACATGGCGTAGGCCACCGCCTCGCCTTGATCGTTGGAAATCAGCACGCCATTGCGGCGGCCGGCGATCTCGCCCTTGTAGGTCGCATAGCCGTGGAATAGCCGGTTCATGATCGCGGTGCCGCGGGTGTCGGTGAGCAGTTCGCCCTGATAGCCGATCAGGCCGCGGGTCGGCGCGTAGAACACCAGCCGCAGGCGGTTGCCGCCGGACGGCCGCATCTCGATCATCTCGGCCTTGCGCTCGCTCATCTTCTGCACGACGACGCCTGAGTGCTCCTCGTCGACGTCGATGACGACTTCCTCGATCGGCTCCTGCCAGTTGCCGGCATCGTCCTTGTGCAGCACGACGCGCGGGCGCGACACCGACAGCTCGAAGCCTTCGCGGCGCATGGTCTCGATCAGGATGGCGAGCTGCAATTCGCCGCGTCCGGACACTTCCATCGAATCCTTGTCGGCGGCCTCGACGACGCGCAGCGCGACGTTGCCTTCAGCCTCGCGCAGCAGGCGGTCGCGGATCATGCGGCTGGTCACCTTGTCGCCTTCGGTGCCGGCGAGCGGCGAGTTGTTGACGATGAACGACATCGACACGGTCGGCGGATCGATCGGCTGCGCCTGGATCGGCAGATCGACCAGGGGATCGCAGAACGTATCGGCGACGGTGCCCTTGGTCAGTCCGGCGATGGCGACGATGTCGCCGGCTTCGGCGACGTCGACCGGCTGGCGTTCGAGGCCACGGAAGGCGAGTATCTTGGAGATGCGGCCGGTTTCAACGGTCTTGCCGTCGCGCGACAACACCTTCACCGCCTGGTTCGGTTTCACCGAGCCCGATGCGATGCGGCCGGTGATGATACGGCCGAGATAGGGATTGGCTTCGAGGATGGTTCCGAGCAGACGGAACGGGCCTTCTTCGACCACCGGCGGCGCGACGTGCTTGAGGACCAGTTCGAACAGCGGCGTCATGCCGTTGCCGTTGTCATCCTCGCGGGTGCCCATCCAGCCGTTCTTGCCCGAGCCGTAGAGAATCGGGAAGTCGAGCTGGTCGTCGGTGGCGTCGAGCGCCGCGAACAGGTCGAACACCTCGTTGACGACTTCGGTGACACGCGCGTCCGGACGATCGACCTTGTTGATGGCGACGATCGGCTTGAGGCCAAGCTTGAGCGCCTTGCCGACCACGAATTTGGTCTGCGGCATCGGGCCTTCGGCAGCGTCGACCAGCACGATGACGCCATCGACCATCGACAGGATGCGCTCGACCTCGCCGCCGAAGTCGGCGTGGCCGGGGGTGTCGACGATGTTGATCTGGGTATCGCCCCAATGCACCGAGGTGCACTTGGCGAGAATGGTGATGCCGCGCTCGCGTTCGAGATCGTTGGAATCCATCGCGCGTTCGGTCACGCGCTGGTTCTCACGGAAGGTGCCGGATTGCTGCAGGAGCTTGTCCACCAGCGTGGTCTTGCCGTGGTCGACGTGGGCGATGATGGCGATGTTGCGAAGGTTCATGGGTCTGCTTTTCAGGTTCTCGGAAGCCGTGCCGAAGCCGAAATGGCGGCCGGGACAGGGCGGTTCAGTGTGTCGGGATGGAAAAAGCGCCAGAGGCGCCGCGCGGGCTCAGGCCCACGCAGTCGAACAACGAATCAGAAACCGTTTACACTCGGCCACGTCATGGCAGCGGTCTGTTTCCTTGCACCCCGGCGACAGTCGCAAGAGCCGGGAGCGGCGCCTGACCGTGCGATATCCCCTGCCTTAAGCAATCCGGGGCGCATGCGGGCTGGCGCGTGTTTCAAAAAAGCGGTGCCCGGTTCCTGAATGGACCGGGCACGGGACGCGTTGCGGCGCAATATAGTCGGAAAAAGTTAAATAACAACGGCTTCTTTGCGAATTTCGCACGACATCGGCGCGAAATGTTAACGGGCGCCGTCCGTGCCGCTCAGGCGCCCTCGGTTTCCTCGCTGGGGTAGACCCCCGTCAAGACCTCCTCGAAGTGAGCCTTGACCGAATCATTGCAGAGGCAGGCGCGCGATTTCAGCGCCTCGTAATCGCGCACCAGCAGCGCTCCGCGCCGGGTTTCGAGGACCCGTTCCGCCTTGAACGTCTGCACCACGCGGCTGGCATAGCTGCGCCCGACGCCAAGCATAGTGGCCAGCTGTTCGTGGGTCAGCGGTACCAGATCGCTGTCGGTGCGATCCATCGCGGAGATGATCCACTTCGCGGTGCGCTGCTCGATGGTGTGAATGGCGTTGCAGGCGATCGACTGGAACACTTGCGCCAGCATGCAGTCGGCATAGCGCGCGAACAGGTTACGCAACGTTGCCGATTTGAGCTTCGCCGCCTCCAGCGTCCCGACCCGCAGCCGCGCGAAGGGACCGCCGAACTTCACGGTTATGCGCGAATAGGCCGGCAGGTGGCCCTGGCTGACGATGCCGCCAATCGCACCTTCGCGCCCGACCAGGATGGTTTCGACATCGCGGCCGTCTTCATTGGTAATCAGGTAAGAGGCAAGGCTGGGGCCGCATGGAAAGTGGACCGTCTCGACGTCGTCGCCGGGATTGTAGATCAGCTCGCCGGCGGCTTCCTCCGACATCTCGAGTTGCGGCGCGATCAGCGCGTAATCGCTGGCGCTCAATCGGCGTAACAGGTTGTTGTACGGTCGATCGCCCGATATCGAGGATGAGCTTTGCTGATCCATGGTCCCACTCCGAGCGGCAGTTGTATCTGAGCTGTGACAGGATTTGTGTGCACAAGTGAACAGACAATAGGGCGATGATGTGATGAGTTCCGTGTCGGAACCGAAGATGTGCTCGTTGAGGCATTGGCGGGACGCCGCGTCTTGCAGGCCCTTGTCTGCAAGGCTCACCCGATCAGAGCTGCCTCCAACGCATCAGTCGCGAGATCATGGAAACGTTGCCTCCCCAAGGTCAGCCGGTCACGGCTCTCGGCGCGATGCCTGACGATGTGCTCATCGTCGAGGACGACGCCATCATCGCGATGGATTTCGAGGAGGCCATTCTCGGCCTTGGGGTCCAAGCCGTGCGTACGGCGGCCAATGTCAACGAAGCGCTGGCCATGATCGCGGAGCGGACACCACATTTCGCGCTGCTCGATGTCGGGCTTGGCTCGGAGACCAGTCTGGTCGTCGCGGATCGGCTTGTCGAGCTCGGGGTGCCCTTTGCCCTCGTCACCGGTTATCGCGCCGACCTTGCGCTGTTCAGCCGCTTTGCGCATCGGCCGATCCTCAGCAAACCTTATGCGATGGACGATCTGCAGACGGTGTTGCGAAACTGGTCAGTGCCGCGCCCATAATGTGTCATCGCCACAGGCGGCGCGGGGTGATGAGCGGCACGCGCGGCGTCGGTTACGATGCGCTGGCGATCAACTGCACGTTCGATTTCGGAGTGTCCGGTGGCATCGACATCAGCAGCGATTTGCGATCGGCCACGGCGTTGTGGAACTGCTCGAGCGCGATGTGAAAGGCGGTCAGCGAGCCTTCCTCGATGCCGCCGCGTTCGAAGCAATCGAGCGTGTCGCGCATAATGCCGTCGGCTTCGGCCTGCATCTGATCGAGTTCCTCGATCGAGGTGCTGTGGCGTGCGATAGCCAGCATGTCGATCAGGCGCCCGCGCAACGATGTATTGCTGGTGCGCTCGTCCTTCCTCAGATAGCTGGCGAACCAGGCGCCGGCCGAGCCAAGCGCCGACATCGCCATCAAGCCCCACCAGATGTAATCTCCATAGCGGTCCATGAAGGACTTTTCTTCGCCATCGACGTAGGCGGCGGCGCCGGGATGGACCGGCAGCACCGCATCCTTGTCGGTGTCCGGAGTTTCAATCTTGGCAGCGAGAGGAAATTCCGACATCAGCGACTGGCGGATCGCGAACAACTGCCGGGTGAAGGCCGCGACCGTGGTGTCCGACAATCCTTTGCGCGCGACGATGTGATGCGAGAAGCTGATCGTCTTCACTTCCTCTTCCGGCCGCGGCGGCGAGCCACCGAAGGCGCCGGCGGGAATCTCCGCGGCTTCGTAAACGGGATGGTTCTGCGAAATCGCATCGGCCGAATCGATGGCGAGGAATGTCGGCGCACCGTCGCGCGGCAAGGCGTTGACCGCTTCGGTGGTGATCTTGCTGTTCACCGGGCCGGCGGCGAGGAACGCATCCGCCTTGTGGTTGCGCACCGCATCGGTGGCTTCGCTGGTCGAGAACTGCACGACGTCGAGCTTGCTGAAATCGACGCCGTACTGCTGCACGATCACCTTCAACAGGTTGACGTTAGCCGGCGTACGGCCGATCACACCGACGCGACGCCCGGCCAATTGCGAAATCTTGGTGATCTTCGGACCGGCATTCTTGGCGGCCGCCTTGTCCTTGCTTCGCGGCGGGACCCACAACACCACGACGTTCTTGCGCAACGTCGCCACCGCCTGGGCCGTCTTGGGAAGTTCCAGATCGCCGCGCACGATCGCGAGATCGGCCGTCTGGTTGGCGATCGCCGCCGCGCTTGCCGTGGCGCTGTCGGTTGGCACAGGACGCAGGCGCACGGAATTCTGCTGCCGGGCAAAGGCCTGCGTCAGCGCCTGAATGACCTTCACGTCCTCGCTGTTGGGCGGGCCTACCGCAACGCGCAGCGTCACCGGCCGCATGGCGAAGTAGTATGTGCCCACCACGGCACCGACCAGCGCCAGCGTGCCCGCCAGCGTGATCAGCGTGACCTTTCGCTTCACGGAGCGAGCCGACGGTGGCGGCATCGGCCCGCCGGGATTCGGGCCATCCGCGATCGATCTTGAAAACAATCGCTTGGTGTCCAATGTCAGCGGCCCAATTTAGTCGACGCCATCAATCCTAGCAGAGGAGTCGACCGGTGCGGGTTCACGTCATCGTCATGGTTACTTTGCCGCATCTGGACTGAATTTGGTTCATTATTGTGGCAGGCACTGTGTGTCCGTACCGGTGTTCCTATAAGGTTGATACACATGGAGAGCGGAAACATGACCGAACGGCTATCGGCGGAGGCGCGTCGCGCGGCGTTGCGGGAACTTAAGGGCTGGTCGGACGTGAGCGGCCGCGAGGCCATCACCCGGACGTTTATCTTCAAGGATTTCAATGAGGCGTTCGGTTTCATGAGCCGCGCCGCACTGGTTGCCGAAAAGAGCGATCATCACCCCGAATGGCGCAACGTCTACAAAACTGTGGAGGTAGTGCTGGCAACCCATGACGCCGGGGGCGTGACCGCCCGCGACGTGACGCTGGCCAGGGCGATGAATGCCATCGCTGCGCAACTCGGGGTGGCGTGAGGCAATCTTGCACTGGCTTTGTGGCTTCCCCAATTGAAGTGCGGAGAGCGGCAACCGTCAGGTGAGGAAGGCTGGCCATGGCCAAGGAATTCAGTATGGGCTTCGGTCCGGCCGAACGGCTGGCGAAGGATCCCGCGCGTGTCCGTAAGGAGTTCTGGCGCAAGCTGAAGCGTGTGGTGGCGCAGCTTCCGTTCGCCGAGGATTTGCTGGCGGCGTATTACTGCGCCTTCGACCGGCAGACGCCGCGCCATGTGCAGGCGGCGCTGCTCGGCGCCATCGCCTATTTCGTGCTGCCGTTCGATTTCGTGCCGGACGTGTTGCCGGTGCTCGGCTTCACCGACGATGCCGCTGTGCTCGCCACGGCAATCCGCATGGTGGCAAGCAACATCCGCCCCGAGCATCGCGATGCCGCGCGCGCCGCGCTCAAGCGTGGCGCGGTGGAGGACGATGCGACATGAGAGTCGGGCTCTCAAGGACGCTACTGAAATAGTGCTAATGCCAATTGGGACGTCATGGCCGGGATGAGCCCGGCCATGACGAAAGCTGATACTTGTTCAAGCGAGCAAGAAAAGAGTTCGAAGATGTCGAACGCATTTTCGATCAGGCGTCCAGCATAAGTACGGTGACCTCACGGATGCAGGATCACCTTGCCCATTGCCTTGCGGCCCGCGAGCACCTTGAGCGCGTCGGCGGTCTGCGCCAACGGGAAGGTGCGATCGACATGCGATGAGATCTTGCCCTCGGCGGTCCACCTGGCGAGCTTCTCGAGGTTGGCGCGATTCTTCTGCGGATTGATCTTGGTCCATGCGCCCCAGAACACGCCGCGAATGTCGCAGCCTTTGAGCAGCGCGAGATTGAGCGGCATCTTCGGGATGTCGCCGGCAGCGAATCCGATCACTAGGAAACGGCCTTCCCAGGCGATGGCGCGCAGCGCGGCTTCGGCAAACGATCCGCCAACCGGATCGAATACGATGTCTACGCCTTTGCCGCCGGTGAGCTTCTTCAGTCCTTCTTTCAAATCTTCCTTGGCGTAATTCAGCGTCAGTTCGGCGCCGTGCTGTTTGGCGAAAGCGAGCTTCTCGTCGGAGGACGCGCAGGCGATCACCTTCAGGCCCATCAGTTTCCCGAGTTCGCAGGCGGCGAGACCCGTGCCGCCTGCGGCGCCGAGCACCGCCAGCGTCTCGCCGGGTTTCGGGCTGGCGCGATCTTCCAGCGCGTGCAGTGTGGTGCCGTAGATGATGGTGATGCCGGCGGCGCGATCGAAATCGAGGTTGTCCGGAATCTTGATGATCGACGTTGCGGGTAACGCGATCTTCTCGCGCGCGCCGTTATGACCGCATGAGGCCATCACGCGGTCGCCGACCTTCAAGTCAGTGACGCCGGCGCCGACGCTTTCAATGACGCCGGCAACTTCGGCCGATGGCGAGAACGGGAACGGCGGCTTGATCTGATACTTGCCCTGGATCATCAGCAGGTCGAAGAAATTCAGCGCCGCCGCCTTAATCGCGATCACCGCTTCGCCGGGGCCGGCCACCGGATCCGGCACGTCCGCCAGCACGAGATCGTCGGGACCACAATATTCGGAGCAGAGGATCGCTTTCATGAACGCACCTGTTTTGCAGGACAATTGCTGGACGAGCGGGAATTGCGAGAGGTGGAATTTGCGAGAGCATGACTTTCGCAAAGCGCGCACGGTGTTGTCAGGCTTTTTGCCGGATTTGGCGGCAGGCTACAATCTGTTTCGACACGACCTCATGAGAAGGCGGCGCGCTCAAGCCGCCTCGAACCATCGGGGCCGCATGACGATCGTCCTTAGCGACGCGGACGATGTGGTGCAGCGGATCAACGCGCGGTTGGGTACAGTTACGCTCTAGCATCGGATTGTCGTCGCAGCCGCGGCATCAGCGAATCGCATCAGCGCGTGAATATCGGCACACGGATGCGACGGTGCGCAGCGGCGGGAAAACGGCTGCCCTTCCCATCAAGGTGATTCCCGTTTATTGCAGATTCGGGCGGCGAACGATGCGAAGTCATCTTCCAGTCACAATCGTACGAGAACGAGGCCCGGTGATGTCCGTGCGGCGAACGCTGATACTTCTGACGACAAGCGCAATGCTGTGTGGGGGAACCTCCCTCGCGCTGGCACAGGGTGCGTCGAGCAAATCCGCCAAGCAGGCTCCCGCGAAGCAGGCCGCAGCCAAGCCAGAGGCCAAGCAGGCCGCCGGTGGCGCGGAGCCGACGCTGCTCGGTCAGTTCGGCGGGTGGGGCGCCTATACGGCAGCTCCGAGCGGCAAGAAGGTTTGCTTCGCGCTGGCCAAGCCGACCTCGTCGAAGACCAACCCGCCCAATCGGCCGCGCGATCCGGCCTATGCCTTCATCTCTACTCGCCCTGCGGAAAAGGTGGCCAACGAGGTCTCGATCATGATCGGCTATCCGGTCAAGCCGGGATCGGATTCGACGCTCGATGTCGGCGGCGCCAGCTACGCCATGTACACGCAGGGCGACGGCCTATGGATCAAGAACGCCGCCGAAGAGGCCAAGCTGGTCGAGGCGATGCGCAAGGGCGCCGACGTCACCGTCAAGGCGGTGTCCGGCAAGGGCACCCAGACCACCGACGTTTTCTCGCTCAAGGGCTTGTCGCAGGCGCTGGATCGCGTCGCGCAGGAGTGCCGCTGAGGGTCCATGCTTCGTCGCTTTGCTCCTCGCAGTGACGAAATTAGCGTTTTTGGCTGAATTCATCGTGTTTTGGCCGCCCCCGAGGGTTCCGAGAAAACTGACAATATGACCGTTTCGGCCCGCGCCGCCTTTCCACGCGCGGCCGAAAGGCCTATGTGAAGCCGGTCCTCCGAGCACTTGCCGAGTAACGTGATACCCATGACCCAGACTTCAACCGAGGCCAAAGCCGCGCCGCGCGCCAACGACGTGCCGTTGGAGAAAGTCGCGCTGGAGGCCTATGTGCCGCTGGCGAAGCCGTCGCTGATCGGGTTGTCGCGCGTGGAACTGGCCGCAAAGCTCGGGGACATCGGCGTCCCGGCGTCACAGCACAAGATGCGGGTGCAACAGCTCTGGCACTGGATGTATGTCCGCGGCGTCCAGGACTTCGACGCGATGACGACGATCTCGAAAGAGATGCGCGCCGAACTCGCGCAGCACTTTACCGTGGCGCGGCCCGACGTGGTCGCCGAACAGATTTCCAACGACGGCACGCGCAAGTGGCTGCTCAGCCTGCCGAGCGGCGTGGCGGGCGAAAAGGCCCATGAGGTCGAGTGCGTCTACATTCCGGAAACCGATCGCGGCACGCTTTGCGTGTCGTCGCAGGTCGGCTGCACGTTGAATTGTTCGTTCTGCCACACCGGCACGCAGCGTCTGGTGCGCAATCTCACCGCCGGCGAGATCGTCGGCCAGATCATGGTGGCGCGCGACCGCTTGAACGATTGGGCCGATCGCACGACGCCGACCGGCAGCCGTCTCGTTACCAACATCGTCATGATGGGCATGGGCGAACCGCTCTACAATTTCGATGCGGTGCGCGATGCGCTTTTGATCGTCGCCGATGGCGACGGCATCGGTATTTCGAAACGCCGCATTACGTTGTCGACGTCAGGCGTGGTGCCGAACATCGCGCGCACCGGCGCCGAAATCGGCGTGTCGCTGGCGATCTCGCTGCATGCGGTGCGCGACGAACTGCGCGACGAACTGGTGCCGCTCAATCGCAAGTATCCGATCGCGCAATTGCTCCAGGCGTGCCGCGACTATCCGGGCGCGTCGAATGCGCGACGCATCACGTTCGAATACGTCATGCTGAAGGGCGTCAACGATTCACTCGACGATGCCAAGCTTCTGGTGAAATTGCTCAAGGGCATTCCGGCCAAGATCAACCTGATTCCGTTCAATCCATGGCCCGGCACGCGCTACGAATGCTCGGACTGGGAGCAGATCGAGAAGTTTTCCGAATACGTATTTAACGCCGGCTATTCGTCGCCGGTGCGCACGCCGCGCGGCCGCGACATTCTCGCTGCCTGCGGTCAGCTCAAGTCGGAAACCGAGAAGCTCTCGGCGCGCGAACGTCAGGCACTGCGCGCCATGGCGATGACGGATTGAGCCAAGTGTTGTGTCATCGCGCTACCCTTCGAGGCCGCCGCTTCGCGTCGGCACCTCAGGGTGACGAAATCAGCCGGGCCGTCATCCTGAGGAGCGAGCACTTGCGAGTCTCGAAGGATGGTTGCGAGATGCGGGACTCGTAATCATGGCATTGATCGGTCGATTGTTCGCAATCCTGTTCGGATTTCTCTTCGCCTGTCTTGCCGCGGGAATGGTCGTGGTTATCGCGCTGCTGTTTCCCGACTGGAGCGATCTGGCGCTGGGCCCGATCGATCCCAACGCGTTCAACATCCTGCTCGGCTTCGGCTTCATCTTCGTCAGCGGTTTCGCTCTGGTGCCGGCGATGCTGGTGGTGGCCATCACCGAAGCCTTCTGCATCCGCCGCGCACTGGCCTATGCGCTCGGCGGCGCGGCCGTCGGTCTCGCTTGCTATCTCGGCCTCGTGCCGTTCGATCCCGCGACCCTGCATTTCAACGGCATCGTGCGTCGCGAACTCGAGGTCATGACCGGTGCGGGAATTGTGGCTGGCATGGTGTACTGGCTGATCGCCGGGCGCAACGCCGGCGCATGGCGCGAACCTGCGGCTCCGCCGCCGCGCGGCCCCGATCGGCAAGATGCCTAGGCTACGCACTGCCTGCGCTCTTTTGAATCTGGTTTCGATGCGGTTTCTTTGCGCGAACCGGTTTCCACTTCGCCCGAAAACGCTATAACCCCGCCCATGAACCGGACCGGACTTTTCATCGCGCTCGGCCTCTCGCTCGTTATCGGCGTGGTGTTCGGCGTCTATCCCGAACTGGATCTCAAGCTCGCCGGATTGTTCTACGATCCGGCGATCAAGGATTTCCCGCTGCGGCTCAATCCGCATGCCGACTTCCTGCGCGATGCGGCGATGTGGGTCGCCTGGGCGTTCGCGTTGCCGGCGATCGCGGCCTTCGTTGTCAAAATGCTGCGGCCGGATCGTCGCCTTATCATGTCGGGCCGCGCGGCCGTCTTCCTGCTGCTGACCATGTTGATGGCGGCGGGCGTTCTGACCAATTTCACGTTCAAGAGCTTCTGGGGGCGGCCGCGCCCGGTGGCGGTGACGGAATTCAGCGGGCCGCTGCCCTTCGTGGCATGGTGGGATCCGCGCGGCCGCTGCGCGAAAAATTGCTCGTTCATTTCCGGCGAGGGCGCCACCGCGTTCTGGACCATAGCGCCGGCGGCGCTGACACCGCCGGCGTTGCGGCCGGTGGCCTATGTCGCCGCGCTGGCGTTCGGCGCCGCGACCAGCGGCTTGCGCATGGCCTTCGGCGGACACTTCTTTACCGATGTCGCGGGCGCGGGCCTGGTGACCTTCTTCGTCATCTGGCTGCTGCACGGCTACATCTACCGCTGGCCGAAAACCCGGCTCAGCGATGACCGGATCGATGCCGCGCTGACGCGGCTGGCCTGGCCCGGCTATCGGGCGATGCAGCGGTGGCGGGGCCGCGATGTCGGCCCACGGCCGTTGCCGTAAACTCTATATAAACGCGTGCCCGGTGGCGCGAAGTTTGATATTCGCGTAGTCAAACCACACACGAAAATCGGTCGATTGGAAGCTTCATGACTACGATCTTAAAGAGCCTGCCCAAGGGTGAAAACGTCGGCATCGCGTTCTCGGGCGGGCTCGACACCAGCGCAGCGCTCCTGTGGATGAAGCAAAAAGGCGCCCGCGTCTTCGCCTACACCGCGAATCTCGGCCAGCCGGACGAAGCCGACTACGACGAGATTCCTCGCAAAGCCATGGACTTCGGCGCCGAGAAAGCCCGCCTCGTCGATTGCCGCACGCAATTAGTCCACGAAGGTATTGCGGCGATTCAGTCCGGTGCCTTCCACGTCTCGACCGGCGGAATCGCGTATTTCAACACCACTCCTCTTGGCCGCGCTGTCACCGGCACCATGCTGGTCTCCGCCATGAAGGAGGATGGCGTCAACATCTGGGGCGACGGCTCGACCTACAAGGGCAACGATATCGAGCGGTTCTACCGCTACGGGCTGCTGACCAATCCCGACTTGCGGATCTACAAGCCATGGCTCGACCAGCAGTTCATCGACGAACTGGGCGGCCGAGCGGAAATGTCGGCGTTCATGACCGCCAACGGTTTTGCTTACAAGATGAGCGCCGAGAAAGCCTATTCGACCGACAGCAATATTCTCGGCGCCACGCACGAGGCCAAGGATCTCGAACATCTCGACAGCGGCATCACTATCGTCAACCCGATCATGGGCGTGCCGTTCTGGCGCGACACCTGTGTCGTCAAGGCCGAGAAGGTCGCGGTGCGGTTCGAGGAGGGCCAGCCGGTGGCACTCAACGGCAAGACCTTCACCGATCCCGTTGCGATGTTCCTCGAGGCCAATGCCATCGGCGGCCGCCATGGCCTCGGCATGAGCGACCAGATCGAGAACCGCATCATCGAGGCGAAGAGCCGCGGCATCTACGAAGCGCCGGGTATGGCGCTGCTGCATATCGCCTACGAACGGCTCGTCACCGGCATTCATAACGAAGACACTATCGAGCAATATCGCATCAATGGGATGAAGCTCGGCCGCCTGCTCTATCAGGGGCGGTGGTTCGATTCCCAGGCCCTGATGCTGCGCGAAACGGCGCAGCGCTGGGTGGCCCGCGCCGTCACCGGCGAAGTCACGCTTGAACTGCGCCGTGGCAATGACTACTCGATCATGAATACCGAGAGCCCCAACCTGACCTATCAGCCGGAGCGGCTGAGCATGGAGAAGGTGGAGGATGCGGCGTTCACGCCGGCGGACCGCATCGGTCAATTGACGATGCGTAACCTCGACATCACCGACACCCGCGCCAAGTTACAACTCTATGCGAAGACGGGTTTGCTGTCGGCCCCGGAAGGATCGAACATTCCAAGGCTCGAGAACGACAAGAGCTGAACCGCGCGGGCGCCAGGTGACGGCGATGCTTTGAATGGCTGCAATAAAAATGGCCGGGATCGCTCCCGGCCATTTTCATTTCGTTACCGTTGTTCTTAACGGCGCGGCGGTGCTGTGCCGGGAGGCGGCGGAGGCAACGATGCCTGTCCGCCATTGAGCAACGGCGTGATGTTGCGAATGGTGACCCGGCGATTCTCGCGTGACGGACCGTCGGTCTGCACCTTGAGATACTGTTCGCCATAGCCCTGCGACGTCAGATTCTCCGGCGGCACCTGGAATTGTTGTGTCAGCAATTCCGCGGCCGATTGCGCGCGGCGATCCGACAGCGACAGATTGTCGATGTCGGAGCCCACCGCATCGGTATGGCCTTCGATCAGGAACACCGCGCGCGGATTGCGCGAGATGGCGCGGTTGAGGCTGTCGGCAATCACCTGCAGCTTCGACGCCTGATCCGACGGAATCTCCCACGAACCCGTGTCGAAGTTGATGCTGTCGAGATCGATACTCCGCATGCGCTCGCGCACCGACGGGCTGTAGCGAATCTCGTCCAGCGAATAACGGCGGTCGATGTGATCGACCGGTGGCGCCGTCAAAGTGTCGTAGATCAATTCCGGCGGCGCATCTTCGGCTTCGACGATGTAGCGATCGCGTGGAATGGTCAGCCGCGGTGGCGGCAACGACACGAAATAGCCGCCGATAGCGCCAGCGACCACGCCTGCGGCAACGGCTGCGCCGACCCCGCGATAGCTGTTGTCGATGATGACGATTTCCCGCCCGCGTTGATCGCGCCGGATGCGGCGCAGCAGCCGGCCGTCGCGGTCGTTGACGGTGATGATCTGCGTGCCGTCGGGACGCACGACGATGGTGCGGCTTTCGTTGCCGACCTGCTCGCGGCGGATGTCGCGCGCACCGTACCGGAAGCGATCCTCTTCATTGTGCCGGATGAAAGCCTGCCCGCTCGGGTCGCGAACGATGATGCGGCCGGGCTCGGTAATGATGGTGCGACCGCCCTGTTGGGTTTCCCGTCGTTCCGAACGGAAGTCGTCCATGCGGCGCGGACCTTGCTGCGCGCCCGGCGCGATCACCGTGGTCGCAACCGGAGGTGCAGCGGGGATTGGCGCGGCGACCGTCGGCGGCGCCGGGCGGTCGGTTCGTGCGCCCTGTCGTCCACTGCCATTCGGTGCTCCAGGAGACGTGGCGGGAGGTGTTGCGCTAGGGGCTGCCGGAGGCGTCGCGCCGCCCGACGTTGCGGCGGGGGCGGCTGGCTGGGCAGGCGGTGATGTTGGTGCACCTCCCATGCGGCCGCCTGCAGCCGGCGGTTGGCCAGCGGGGGCAGGCGCCGGTTCCGTCTGCTGCTGGGGTTGCGGCGCCGGCGTACCGAGCGAGCCGCCGGCTGGTGGCGTCGCCGGGCGACCAGCGGGTGCCGATCCCGAAGCAGGAGGCGGTGAGGCAGGGGCGGCCGAGGGCGCTGGTGTCGGCGCGGCAGGTTGCTTGGCCCCGGCGGGTGGGGTCGGTGCCGAGCCGGATTCGGGCCTTGGCCGTTCCATGCGCTGCGGAGACGGCGAAGCGGGTGGCTGCGCTGCGGCCGGGGGAGCCGATGGCTGCTTGGCTGCGGGTGGCGGCGGAGGGGCTGCAGGTTGTCTTGCCGCAGGCGGCGTTGGCGCGGCCGGAGGCGAAACCTGCCGAGGCGGCGGCGGACTTGCAGCCGGAGGTGTCGGAGCGGCTGCCGGCGGCGTTGGCGCACGCACCGCGGGCGGTGCCGGAGGTGGTGGCGGTGGCGCAGCCGGACGGGCGGCCGGTGGCGGAGCGGATGGCGGCGGCGGAGCGGGACGTGCGGCTGGTGGGGGCGGAGCCTGAGGAGCGGCTGCCGGTGGCCTCGGCGCCTCCTTGGGTGCTTGCTTGGGGGCGGGTCTTGCTTTGCCGTCTTCGGCGGGGCCTGCGGGTGATGGCGCGGCCTGTGCGAGCAACAGCGGAGCCGGAGTCTGAGCTTGCGACGATGCTGCTGCAAACGTGCCCGCCGCGAGTGCAGTGGTGGCGAGCAAGGCGAGGCGTAACTTTGTCATGATAACTTTGGTCCCCGAAAAAGGCCGATGGAAAAACGTGACGAGAGGATGGCGGCAAGTCCGATCGATGGGCGATCGATCGTCGATGTCGTTACGTGCATTGCGATCAACTGATAGCCATGGGGCCGCAATAAGGCAGCGAAGCAACACGCGTCGACGGGTTCCGGAATTTATTTTTCGGCGCGGACAAAATGACGCTGCCGATATTCATGCTGCATTCAACTGACTGTTGCCGGCAAACGGAAGCGATGTAGCTCGACTCCCTCGAAAGCGACTCGATATCTCGCGAACAATTTAGGATGCGCTGCTGTCGGTCGCAGGATTCGGTGCCGACGGTTCGCCCGGATTGCGCACCGGCAGTTCTTCCGGCGTGTAACCCGGCAATTCCTGCGGCTGTTGTGGCGTGTCGGGATCCTGCATCGGGGGTGGCACTTCCGGGCGCGGATTCGCCGGCGGACTCTCTTGAGGCGGCTCGGTCGGTTGTCCGGGTTGATTCGGCGGGACCTCGCGGGGGACCTTCGCCATCACATCGCGACCTTGCGGTTATCGCCAAGATCGGGACGCGTCCCGGTCACGGCCGCCGCAGCCATCTTGACGTAGCTGACGATCGACCCGGGCGAATCCCAGAACTCCGCATCCTGCGGATCTACCTTCAGCACGCGAATGTTGGGATCGTCGGCGTTGTCCCACCACGCTTTGGCGGGCGTGGAGAACAACTGTTTGATCTTGGCGCGATCGTTGGTCACCGTCGCGGTGCCGCTGACCGAGACGTATTTCTGATCGCCGGGATGTGCGAACGACAGATTGACCTGCGGGTGCCGCGCGATTTCGTCATCCTTGTGCCGCCGTGCATCGGTGAGGAAATAGATCGCATTGTTGTCGCGATCGATGCTGGCGCTCATCGGACGCGCCCGCAATTTATCGCCGTCCTGGGTGACGAGCATCGCAAAGCCGATCTTGTGCATCAGTTCCCAAGCGCGGTCGATGTCGCGTGCAGCGTCATTGCTGGCCATGTCAGTCTCCCAAACTCATCGCGGATGAAGGTGCGTTCCAGCTAACCTAACGGCGCGTGAAGCCGGATGTTCCTCGCAAGGATGATGATCAGCTTGCATTGACAGTCCTCCGGCAACCATTCACAGGTCGAGGCTCATATTGGGGAGGAACGAATGCCACTGGCTTACTGGTGCGTTCTGGTCGCAGCGCTGCTGCCGGTCGTCGTTGTCATCTATGCCAAATCGGGCGGCGGCGATAATCATCATCCGCGCGACAATGTCGATCGCTTGTCCGGCGCGCGCCGCCGCGCTTACGCGGCCCATCTCAACGCCTATGAGAATTTCCCGTTCTTCGCCGCCGCGGTGATCGTCGCGGTCACGCAGGGTGCGACGCCAGGCACGGTCAATACGCTGGCGGCGATCTACCTGCTGCTGCGCATCCTTCACGCCGCTTTCTATATTGCCGATCAGGCGACGTTACGCTCGGCCGTGTTCGCTCTCGGATGGCTGGTCAATATCGCGATCTTCGTGCTGCCAGCGTTCAAGTAGCGCAGAACAACTCGGGCTCCGCATCAATTCGCTTGATGGGAGCCCGGTGCAAAACATCGCGGCTTCAGTTGCCGCGAGACGTCAAGGGGAGCAGCAGGTCAGACCTGCCGCTCGACCAGCTTCATTTTCAGGTTGGCGATGGCCTTGGCGGGATTGAGTCCCTTTGGGCACGCCTTGGTGCAATTCATGATGGTGTGGCAACGATAGAGTCGGAAGGCGTCCTCGACGTTGTCGAGACGTTCGCCGGTGGCTTCGTCGCGGCTGTCCATCACCCAGCGATTAGCTTGCAGCAGCGCCGCTGGGCCGAGATAGCGGTCGGAATTCCACCAGTAGCTCGGGCACGATGTCGAGCAGCAGGCGCACAGGATGCATTCGTAGAGGCCGTCAAGCTTCTCGCGGTCCTCCTTGCTCTGCCGCCATTCCTTCTGCGGCGCGGGCGTCGTGGTATGCAGCCACGGTTCGATCGAGGCATACTGCGCGTAGAAGTTGGTCAGGTCGGGAATCAGATCCTTCACCACCGGCTGATGCGGTAGCGGATAGACCTTCACGGCGCCGCCATCGGCGACGTCATGCATTGACTGGGTGCAAGCCAGCGTATTCTGGCCGTCGATGTTCATCGCACAAGAGCCGCAAACGCCTTCGCGGCAGGAGCGGCGGAACGACAGTGTCGGGTCGATGTTGTTCTTGATCCAGATCAGGCCGTCGAGCACCATCGGCCCGCAATCGTTGACGTCGACCTGATAGGTATCGACGCTGGGATTCTTGCCGTCGTCGGGATTCCAACGGTAGATGCGAAACTCGCGCGTCTCGGTCGCGCCTTCCGGTTTCGGCCAGCTCTTGCCGCCGGAGATTTTCGAGTTTTTCGGAAGCGCAAATTCAACCATGGTCTAAGCCTTCGCTATGCCGATCAATACACGCGCGCCTTCGGCGGGATGTATTGAACGTCGTTCGTCATCGTGTAGTCATGCACCGGACGGTAGTTGATCGTGGTGTTGCCACGATCATCGATCCACGCCAGCGTGTGCTTCATCCAGTTCTTGTCGTCGCGTGCGGCAAAATCCTCACGGGCATGCGCGCCACGGCTTTCGGTGCGGTTGGCGGCGGAATCCATCGTCACCACAGCCTGGGCGATGAGATTGTCGTATTCCATCGTCTCCATTAGGTCGGTGTTCCACACCAGCGAGCGATCGAACACCGCGATGTCGCCGATGCCGCCGTGGACCTTGTGGATCAGTTCCTGGCCTTCCTTCAGCACGTCGCCGGTGCGGAACACGGCGCAGTTGTTCTGCATGACGTGCTGCATGTTCTCGCGCAGCCGCGCCGTCGGCGTGCCGCCCTTGGCGTAACGGAAATGATCGAGCCGTCCGAGCGCCTTGTCGGCGGAATCGGCCGGCAGTTCCGGCTGCGCCGCATTCGGCGTCAGCTTGTCCGCCAGCCGCAGCGCCGCCGCGCGGCCGAACACCACGAGATCGATCAGCGAGTTGGAGCCGAGGCGGTTGGCGCCATGCACCGAGACGCAGGCCGCTTCACCGACAGCCATCAGGCCCGGCACCACCGCATTGTCGTCGCCGTCCTTCTTGGTAACGACCTCGCCGTGATAATTGGTCGGGATGCCGCCCATGTTGTAGTGCACGGTGGGAATCATCGGGATCGGTTCGCGCGTCACGTCGACATTGGCGAAGATGCGCGCGGATTCCGAGATGCCCGGCAGGCGTTCGTGCAGTACCTTGGGATCGAGATGATCGAGATGCAGGTAGATGTGATCTTTCTTCTTGCCGACGCCGCGGCCTTCGCGAATCTCAATGGTCATCGCGCGTGAGACGACATCGCGCGAGGCCAGGTCCTTGGCCGAGGGTGCATAGCGCTCCATGAAGCGCTCGCCTTCGGAATTGACCAGATAGCCGCCCTCGCCGCGTGCGCCTTCGGTGACGAGGCAGCCGGAGCCATAGATGCCGGTCGGATGGAATTGCACGAATTCCATGTCCTGCAGCGGCAGTCCGGCGCGCAGCGCCATGCCACCACCGTCGCCGGTGCAGGTATGCGCCGAAGTGCAGGAGGCGTAAGCGCGGCCATAGCCGCCGGTGGCGAGAATGGTGGTCTGCGCCCTGAAGCGATGCAGCGTGCCGTCGTCGAGCTTGAGCGCGATGACGCCGCGGCAGGCACCTTGATCGTCCATGATCAGGTCGATGGCGAAGAACTCGATGTAGAATTCAGCGGAATGGCGCAGCGCCTGGCCGTACATGGTGTGCAGCATGGCGTGGCCGGTACGGTCGGCGGCGGCGCAGGTCCGTTGCGCCTGGCTCTTGCCGTAGTCGATGGTCATGCCGCCGAACGGACGCTGATAAATCTTGCCTTCCTCGGTGCGCGAGAACGGCACGCCCCAATGTTCAAGCTCGTAAACCGCCGCGGGCGCGTGGCGCACCATGTATTCGATGGAATCCTGATCGCCGAGCCAGTCCGACCCCTTGACGGTGTCGTACATGTGCCAGCGCCAGTTGTCCTCGTGCATGTTGCCGAGTGCGGCGGAGATGCCGCCCTGTGCCGCGACGGTGTGCGATCGAGTGGGAAACACCTTGGTGATGCAGGCGGTGCGCAGTCCGGCCTCGCTGCAGCCGACAACGGCCCTCAGGCCGGCGCCACCGGCGCCAACCACGACAACGTCGTAGCTGTGATCTTCGATCGGATAGGCTTTTCCGTTGGTCGCGGGAGTCCCACCACCGTTTGCGCTGTTGCCGTTGGCGGCCATCGCACTAAACTCCAGACGATAGTTTCAGAATGGCGTAGATCGAGGCCAGGGCGACCGCGATCGAAAAGAAGTTGTTGGCGAGAATCGCAATCAGCTTCAGCTTTTCATTGTGCACGTAGTCTTCGATGACGACCTGCATGCCGATCTTCATGTGCCAGGCGCTGGCGATGACGAACAGCAGGACGATCAGCGCCACCAGGGGCGTTCCGAGAATCTGCCCGGCGCCGGCCTGATTGCGGCCCAGCAGCATCATGACAATGACGATGACCGGAACGATCAGCAGCAACATGCCGACCGCGGTGACTCGCTGCCACCAGAAATCGGACGTCGCGCTGGAGCCGGAGGCGCCGAGATTGCGGACCCGCGCCAGCGGGGTGCGCATCGAGGACTTCGAAGGACCGTTGCTCATCGTCCGCCTCCGAACGCATAGGCAATGATCCAGATCAGAACGGTCAGGACGATGCCGCCGATCAGCGCGGCCCAGGTCAGGCCTTCGCGCTCGCTCGGGCCGAAGCCGTAACCCAGATCCCAGACGAAATGCCGGACGCCGCTGAGCAAATGGTGCATCAGCGCCCAGGTGTAGGCGAACACGATGAGCCGGCCGATCCAGCTGCCGATGAACGAGGAGAAGATGCCGTAGGCCCCGGGTCCGGAAGCCACCGCCATCAGCCACCAGGCCAACAGGATCGTGCCGAAATACAGTCCGACACCGGTGGCGCGATGGACGATGGACATCGCCATCGTCAGGGTCCAGCGATAGGTTTGCAGGTGCGGTGAAAGCGGGCGATCGATCCTGGCGGTCATTGGCTGCTTTTATGATTGTCGCGGCATTTGGGGCGAGCTCGCCCGGTTGCGACGCAACGGGTAGAGCAATTCTATTTACGAAGTCGAAACAGCCAGTGCAACGATCAATTCGCTTAGAACGAACCGGCATTCATTCTTTCATTTGAGCCCTGCGGTTACTGCACTTGACAGCGGCCGCGCGGACTGCTGCCTGCGCTGTTCAAGTTGTTGGCGCTGAAGCCGGATTCAGGGCTGTAAAAGCGGGTCATGGAAACCCGCGAAAATAGGGCGGACACCGTGGGCGCAGGACTGAATCTGACCGAAATCATCGAACTGGCGATGTTGCTGATCGCTGTCGGGGCACTGGCAGGATTTCTGGCCGGTGTCTTCGGGATCGGCGGCGGCGCGGTTCTGGTTCCGGTGTTCTACGAGTGTTTTCGCATCGCCGGTGTGCCGCTGGAGGTGCGAATGCCCTTGTGCATCGGCACGTCACTGGCGATCATTATCCCCACCGCCATCAGCTCGTTTCGCGCGCACTATGCGCGCGGCGCGGTGGACATGGATGTGCTGCGGCAATGGGCCATACCGGTGTTGGTCGGTGTCGTCACCGGCAGCGTCATCGCGCGCTATGCGCCGGAACGCCTGTTCAAGGTGGTGTTCGTCATGGTGGCGTGGTCGGCTGCTGTGCGCCTGCTGTTCGCGCGCGAGAACTGGCGTTTTGGCGATGAGATGCCGCGCGGCCTGTTCATGAAGGCCTATGGCGCCGGCATCGGCCTGTTATCGACGCTGATGGGCATCGGCGGTGGGCTGTTCGCCAATCTGATGATGACGTTCTACGGGCGGCCGATCCATCAATCGGTGGCGACCTCGGCCGGACTGGCGGTGTTGATCTCGATTCCCGGCGCGCTAGGCTATGTCTACGCCGGCTGGCCGGCGGCAGCGCTCTATCCGAATGTCGCGGCGCTCCAATTCCCATTCGCATTCGGCTACGTCTCGCTGATCGGCGCGCTGCTGGTGATGCCGACCAGCCTATTGGTGGCGCCGCTCGGCGTCCGGGTGGCACATTCGCTGTCGAAACGCACGCTCGAGGTCGCGTTTGGGCTGTATCTGCTGACGGTCGGCAGCCGCTTCGTCATCAGTCTCATCAGTCAGGTGTGACATTATCGCCGTGCCGCGCGGCGGGAACGATGGTGCGACCGTGCGGTTGGCTTGGCAGGTTCAACGCCAACCGCGAGAGATGCAAATGGCCGCATTTCATAAGATCGCGCCTGCCGTGGCGCTGCTGGCTCTGACCATGGGATCGGCCATCGCCGATCAACCTGGTGCGGATTGGATCAGCAAGGAACAGGTAATGCAGAAGCTCACTGCCGACGGCTACACCAAAATCACGGGTCTCGAGGCCGATGACGGACACTGGGAAGGCAAGGGCGTCAAGAACGGCAAGATCATGGAGTTTCACGTCGATCCCCGGTCAGGCGCGCTGACCAGGGAAGAGATCGACGACTAGTCCGAATCACTTCTTGTAGAGATCCTTGTACTTGTCGCGCAGGATGTTCTTCTGCACCTTGCCCATGGTGTTGCGCGGCAGATCGTCTTCGAACAGCACCCGCTTCGGCATCTTGAACTTGGCGAGTCGTCCATCGAGCGCGCGCAGGATTGCGGCCTCATCGAGCGTCGCACCCTTCTGCGGCACCACCACGGCGGTGACGCCTTCGCCGAAATCAGCATGCGGCACGCCGATCACAGCGGACTCGACGACGCCGTCGATGGCGTCGATCTCGCTCTCGATCTCTTTCGGATACACGTTAAAGCCGCCGGAGATCACCAGGTCCTTGCCGCGGCCGACGATATGCACGTAGCCCTTGGCATCGATCTTGCCGAGATCGCCGGTGATGAAGAAGCCGTCGTCGCGGAATTCCGATTTGGTCTTCTCCGGCATGCGCCAGTAGCCTTTAAACACATTCGGGCCTTTGACCTCGATCATCCCGATCTCGTCGGCCTTGAGCGGTTTGCCGGTTTCCGGATCGACCACGCGCGCGGAAACGCCGGGCAGGGGGAAGCCGACTGCGCCGGGAACGCGTTCGCCGTCGTAGGGGTTCGAGGTGTTCATGTTGGTTTCGGTCATGCCGTAGCGCTCGAGCACGGCGTGCCCGGTGCGCGCCGACCACTCGCGATGGGTGTCGGCCAACAGCGGCGCCGAGCCGGACACGAACAGCCGCATGTGACTGGTCGCTTCCTTCGTCAGATTCGGGCTTCGCAGCAGGCGCGTATAGAAGGTCGGCACGCCCATCAGCGCGGTGGCGCGCGGCATCAGCTTGATGATCTGCTCGGGATCGAGTTTCGGCAGGAAGATCATCGAGGCGCGCGCGAACAGCGTGACGTTGCTGGCCACGAACAGGCCGTGGGTATGATAGATAGGCAGTGCGTGGATCAGCACGTCCTTGTCGGTGAAGCGCCAGTAGTCCACCAGCGTCAGCGAGTTCGATGCCAGGTTGTCGTGCGACAGCATGGCGCCCTTGGAGCGGCCGGTGGTGCCGGACGTGTAGAGGATCGCTGCGAGATCGTCGTTGGCTCGCTGCACCGTGGTGAACTCGCTTTTTTCGCGGTCGGCGGCGTCAGTGAGCGAACCGTTGCCGCTTGCATCCAGCGTCTCGACCTTGGCGTTGACCTTCTGCGCGATAGCGCGAATGCCGTCGGCCTTGGCCGGATCGCACACCACCAAAGACGGTTCGGCGTCGGTGATGAAGTAGGTCAGTTCGTTGAGCGTGTAGGCGGTGTTGAGCGGCAGATAGATGGCGCCTGCACGCACCACGGCGAGATACAGGATCAGGTTTTGAACCGATTTCTCGACCTGCACGGCGACGCGGTCGCCGATCTTGACTCCGCGGGCCACCAGCAGATTTGCGATCTGTCCCGATCGCCCGATCAGGTCGCCGTAGCTGATGCGCTTGCCGTCGGCCGTCTCGATCGCCAGCCGGGCGGGATCGTCGAGATTGTCGAACAGGCGGGAAAACAGGTTGGCGTTCGCGGTAGCGTTGATCGGCGTGTTCATGCATCATTCCAAAGTGGATGAGCTGGAGCGGATGTTCCGGCGGGATTGATCTCGTTTCAATAGCAAAGACGTGCTGGACAAAGCAACAAAGGCGGGCGGAAATGAGCAAGAACAAGACACGCGTGGCGTGGGTGACCGGCGGCGGCAGCGGCATCGGGCAGGCCGGGGCTGAAGCGCTGGCGGCGGAAGGCTGGACGGTGATCGTCTCCGGGCGGCGCAAGGATGCGTTGGACGCGGTGGCGGCAGGCATCAACGCCAAAGGTGGCAACGCCGAAGCGCTGCCGCTCGATGTCAGTGACGCGGCTGCCGTCGATGTCGCGGCACGACACATTCTCGCCAGGCATGGCCGCATCGATCTTCTGGTCAACAGCGCCGGCATCAATGTGCCGAAGCGCAGTTGGGCCGATATGGACATCTCCGGTTGGGACAAGCTGGTCGAGATCAATCTCAACGGCGTGCTGTATTGCATGCGCGCCGTGTTGCCGGCGATGCGCGCGCAGCAGGACGGCTGCATCATCAATGTCGCGTCGTGGGCCGGGCGTCATGTCTCGAAAATGCCGGGGCCGGCCTACACCACCACCAAGCATGCGGTGCTGGCGCTGACGCATTCCTTCAACATGGATGAGTGCGTCAACGGCTTGCGCGCCTGCTGCCTGTCGCCGGCCGAAGTGGCAACGCCGATTCTCAAGTTGCGTCCGGTGGTGCCGAGCGCGGAGGAGCAGGCACGCATGTTGCAGCCCGACGATCTCGGCCGCACCATCGCCTTCGTCGCCAGCATGCCGCCGCATGTTTGCGTCAATGAAATTCTCATCAGCCCGACGTGGAATCGCAGTTTCGTGGCGATGGCGCAGCATCAGTAGTCTGATGCAGACGATTTGAATGAAACTGCATGAGGCGGTGCGCCGCTGCACCGTCCTCTCAGGGGACGCGAGGCGCTCGCGCCTACTTGCCAAAGCCGGAAAAGTTTCAGGTGCGACAAAAAATATTCCCTGAAACTGCTTCTGAAACGTCTCCGTAGCTCCGCCGACAACGACGCAGACCGGTTTGCGGATGCTGCGCAGGTTCGTTGTTGCAAGCTCAATCGCGCCCGCGGATGTCTGTGGGTGATCGCAAATTCATTGGGAGAGTTTCCATGTCGAAGCGTATTGCATTTCTGTCGGCCGCGGCACTCGGTGCGCTGGCATTGACCGCGACGGCCATCGCGCCTGCGGTTGCCAAAGACAAGATGAAGAGCGAGATGTCGAGCGACAAGACGGTGATGGTCGGCGGCGCGCCGATGTATCCGTCGAAGAACATCATCCAGAACGCCGTCAACTCCAAGGATCACACCACGCTGGTTGCTGCGGTGAAGGCGGCAGGCCTGGTCAAGACGCTTGAAGGGCCGGGACCGTTCACGGTGTTTGCGCCGACCAATGCGGCGTTCGGCAAGTTGCCGCCGGGCACCGTCGAAACGCTGGTCAAGCCGGAGAGCAAGGCCACTCTGACCAAGATCCTGACCTATCACGTCGTGCCGGGCCGTCTGCAGGCGTCGGCGCTGACCGACGGCAAGAAATTGAAGACCGTCGAAGGAGAGACGTTGACGGTCAGGAACTCCGGCGGGCAGGTCATGCTGGTCGACGCCAAGGGCGGCATGTCGACGGTGACCATCCCGAACGTCAACCAGTCGAATGGCGTCATCCATGTCGTCGACACCGTGTTGATGCCGTAAAGCGCGCGTCGCCACCCCCGTTCGTCCCCACGGGACGCGCGTTGCGAGCCGGGGCGACCCGGCTCGCTTTTTTGTGACCGCCAATGACCGGTTTGGCGGTCAGTGATAGGCTGAGGGACGTAACAATTCACCGGTACGGGCGTATAACGGCGTGTCAGCGAGATGAAGGCAGCCATGTCCACGATCACCCCAGCTTTCGAGGCGCAGCAGGAACCGCAGGTTGTTGGCTCTCAAAAAATCATCCAGCCGGCATGGGTGCGAATGCTGCATTGGATCAACGCCGTGGCGATGGTCCTCATGATCATGTCAGGCTGGCAGATCTATAACGCCTCGCCTCTGTTCGACTTCGTCTTCCCGTCCTCGATCACGCTCGGCGGCTGGCTCGGTGGCGGGCTGCTGTGGCACTTCGCGGCGATGTGGCTGTTGATGGTCAACGGCCTGATCTATTTGACGCTCGGCGTCGCGACCGGCCGCTTCCGCCGCAAGCTGCTGCCGATCACCGTCGATGGCGTCATCGGCGACACCAGGGCGGCATTGACCGGGCGTCTGTCGCATGACGATCTCTCCAGATACAACTATGTGCAGAAGCTGCTGTATGCCGGCATCATCGTCGTCGGCATCGTCATCGTGCTGTCCGGATTGTCGATCTGGAAGCCGGTGCAGTTGCAATGGCTGACCGCGATCTTCGGCGGTTACGACACGGCGCGCTATGTGCATTTCGTCGCGATGGCCAGCATCGTCGGCTTCCTGATCGTGCATGTTGCGCTCGCGATACTGGTTCCGAAGAGCCTGCGCGCCATGATCATCGGCCGTTGAGGAGAATATGATGGGTCGCATCCGCTCATTGTTGATCCCCGGTGTCGACAAGACGCTGCTGGTCAAGGACGCCGCCAAACTGATGCCGGACCTGACGCGGCGGCGCTTCATCACCGGCGGAGCCAGTCTCGGCGCGCTGTCCATGCTGACCGGCTGCGATGTCGTCGACAGTTCGTCGGCGGAGGACCTGCTCAAGCACGTGTCGAAGTTCAACGACGCGGTGCAGGCGCTAATCTTCAACCCGAATACGCTGGCGCCGACGTTCGCCGAAAGCGCGATCACCAAACCATTTCCCTTCAATGCTTATTACAGCGAGGACGAAGCGCCGGATATCGACGGCAAGGACTATCGTTTCGAAGTCAGCGGGCTGGTCGAGAACAAGAAGGCGTGGACGCTCGATGAGCTGTACCAGCTGCCGCAGGTCAAGCAGGTGACGCGGCACATCTGCGTCGAAGGCTGGAGTGCGATCGGGAGCTGGACCGGCACGCCGTTGCGCGATTTCCTCAAGCTGGTCGGCGCCGACACCCGGGCCAAATATTGCTGGTTTCGTTGCGCCGAGGGTTACACCAGCCCGATCGATATGCCGACCGCGCTGCATCCGCAAACCCAGATGACCTTCAAGTTTGCCGACGAGATCCTGCCGCGCGCTTACGGCTATCCGATGAAAATTCGGATTCCGACCAAGCTTGGCTTCAAGAATCCCAAATACGTCGTCTCGATGGAAGTCACCAACGACTACAAGGGCGGCTATTGGGAGGACATGGGCTACAATTCGTTCAGCGGCAGCTAAAGCCCCAACTCCCGACCACTACAATTTTGCACGCGTGCCCGAACGATTGCGGTCGTGCGGCGAATGGTCGCCTGCGCAGTTCCCTGCTACAGTGCCAACCTTTGCGGGTGAAAGTCTGCCCCGATCTGATCACGGAGGTCTTTATGCGTTTTCGCACTGTATGCGCTACAGCGATTGTCTCTTGTCTTGCGTTTGCGGGAGCGATGGCCGGTGAGGCCAAGGCCCAAACTGCAAAGGCACAGATGAAGAATGCCGAAGGCGCGGATGTCGGCAACGTCGACCTCGTGGCGGTCAGCGACGGTGTGCTGCTGAAGGTGGCGCTGAAGGGCCTGCCGCCGGGTGGTCATGCTTTTCATGTCCATGCCGTCGGCAAGTGCGAGCCGCCGTTCAATTCCGCAGGCGGACACTTCAATCCGCAAAGCAAGAAGCACGGCATGATGGCGGCCGACGGTCACCACGCGGGCGATATGCCCAATCTCGACATCCCCGCGTCCGGCGAATTGAAACTGGAAGTGGTCAACAATGCGGTGTCGCTCGACAAGGCGGCTGCGAATTCGCTGTTCAAGCCGGAAGGTACCGCGCTGGTCATTCACGCGACCGTCGACGACTACAAGACCGATCCGACCGGCAACGCCGGCGGGCGCATCGCCTGCGGTGTCATCCAGCCGTAAGCGGATTGCGCGTGCGCGATCAGCCGGCGGTTTTCGGACGATCGAGCCGCCGCTGGAATGCCGTAGCGGCGGCTCCGATCACCAGAGCTGCGGCTGACACGCCGAGACCGGCGGTCAGGCTGCCGGTCGCGTCGGTGATGAAACCGGTGGCGATCGGTCCGAGCGTTTGTCCGATGCCGAAAGCCACGGTCATTGCCGCGATGGCCGATGGCCACAGCGTCGAGGGATAGTTGAAGCGAACGAAGGCCGTCGTCGCGGTCACCACCGCGAAGAATGCGACGCCGAACACCACGGCCGAGAGCGCAAGCATCGCCGCGGATTGGCTGAACAGCGGCAGCGCAGCGCCGACGGCATTGAACCCGAGGATGATCGCCGTGCTGGTGCCGCTTTGCCCGCGCGCCAGCACGCCGCGCCAGACCCACGGCGAGGCGAATGCGCTGAAGCCGATCAGGCACCAGAAGGCACTTTGCGCCGCAGCGCTGCCACCGGCGTCGCGCACGAACGCAATCATGAATGTCATGTAGGCGATGTAGCCCGCACCGAACAGGAAATAGCCCGCGAGATAGACCAGCACTGGCCTGATGGCGAACCTGCCCGGCGAGGCATCGTCGACCGTTGCCGGGATGTCGACCGGATTGAGCAGTAACAGCGTCATCATCGCCATGGAGATGAGCGCCATGGCGAGCCAGACCAGCCACCACGACCCCGGACCGAAGATCTGGAGCATGAACGGGGCCAGCAGGCCGGAGGCGAGGATGCCTATGCCGGGGCCGGCATAAAACAGGCTGAGCAGCAGGCTCGCCCGCGCCGGCTGCGATTGGACCAGCGTGGCCGCCAGCGCCCCGCCGGCGATGAAGGCCACCGCTGCGCCGACGCCGATCAGCAGGCGGGCGAAACTCAGCAGGATGAAGTTGCCGGACAATCCTGACAGGATCAGTGCCGCGATACAGGCCAGCGTCCCGTCGCGCAGCACCCGGTACAGGCCAAACCGGTTGCAGAGCCGGGATGCCACCAGTGCACCGGCGAGATAGCCCGCGGCGTTGATGGTATTCATGAAACCAGCGGCCGAATACGACCAGCCCAGCGACTCGCGCATGTCCGGCAGCACCAGCGAGTAGACGAAACGTCCGATGCCGAGGCCGATGGTCGGTGCCAACGAAAGGATGAGCAATAGTCGCGCGATATGTGCAACTTGCGAGGGTGATTTCGGGGTGGTCACAGGCAGCTCCGGTGGGGGCGGTTATTGTGGCAGCATCACCCCGGCTTGCACAGCGCGCGGCGGACAAGGGTGTCTTGCCAATTGCGCAACGGCGCTTTAGCAATCCCGCACGTTTCGTGCATACCCGACAATTTCATTAGGCAAAGGCGATCATGGCGACCCACAAGCTGCTTCTTCTTCCCGGCGACGGCATCGGCCCCGAAGTGATGGCCGAGGTGAAACGCATGATCGACTGGCTCAACGCCCAAGGGATCGCGCGTTTCGAGATCGATCAGGGGCTGGTCGGCGGCGCGTCGTATGACGCCGACAAGGTGAGCATCACCGACGCCACCATGGCCAAGGCGGTTGCCGCCGATGCGGTGCTGTTCGGCGCCGTGGGCGGCCCGAAGTGGGACCCGGTGCCTTACGAGGTCCGGCCGGAGGCGGGACTTCTGCGGCTGCGCAAAGACCTCTCGCTGTTTGCCAACTTGCGCCCGGCGATCTGCTATCCGGCGCTGGCGCAAGCCTCCAGCCTCAAGCCAGAAGTGGTCGAGGGGCTCGACATCATGATCGTGCGCGAGCTCACCGGCGGCGTCTATTTCGGCGAGCCGAAGACGATTACCGATCTCGGCAACGGCCAGAAGCGCGCCGTCGATACCCAAGTGTACGACACCTACGAGATTGAGCGCATTGCCCGCGTCGCGTTCGATCTGGCGCGCAAGCGCCGCAACAAGCTGACCTCGATGGAAAAGCGCAACGTCATGAAGAGCGGCGTGCTTTGGAACGAGGTGGTGACGCAAGTGCATCAGCGCGAATACAAGGATGTCACGCTCGAGCATCAGCTCGCCGACTCCGGCGGCATGCAGCTGGTGCGCTGGCCCAAGCAGTTCGACGTCATCGTCACCGACAATCTGTTCGGCGACATGCTGTCGGATATCGCGGCGATGCTGACCGGTTCGCTCGGCATGCTGCCATCGGCCTCGCTCGGCGAAACCGACGTCAAGACACAGAAGCGCAAGGCGCTCTACGAGCCGGTGCACGGTTCCGCGCCGGACATCGCTGGTCAGGGCAAGGCCAATCCGATCGCGATGCTGGCGTCGTTCGGCATGGCGCTGCGCTATTCGTTCGACATGGGCGCGCTGGCCGACAAGCTCGATCAGGCCATCGCCGCCGTGCTCGCCAAGGGCCTGCGGACGGCCGATCTCAAGTCGGACGGCGCGACCATCGTCTCGACGGCCCAGATGGGCGAGGCCATCCTCAAGGAAGTGCAGGCGTTGCACGGCTGAGGCTGCTCGAGGCGTCAAAAATAAAAATGCCCGGCTTGGCCGGGCATTTTTCGTTGGTGTCGGCTTTCGCCGTGAATCAATACAGCGGAATGCGTTCCGGATAGCCGCCGAGATCGGAGGGCGGGCTGAGCGGCTGCCGGTCCAGCGGGCGGTTCATGTTCTGGTTGCCGAACGACGGGCCGGGCGGGATGGCGTAATCGAGGAACTTGCGCTCGCCGGGCAGCACTTCGGTGCCGGCGTCGAGCCATGAGCGCTTGGTGACATAGATGCGGGTCCGGGGGCCGGCCTGGTAGGACACGTTCGGGCCGCGCTGGGCATAGGCGCGGTCGGTGTTTTTCCGCTTGGCCGCATCGGCATGCGTCGCGCTGACACCGACGGCCAGCGCGGCAACCGCCACCAGCAGAGCCGCACGGTGGATCGCGGCGAGGTTCTTGGCGGCAAGCAGTTTCAAGGTCATCGTGTCCTCATAGGGCATTGCAAGTTTGGCGTATTTTAGCTTCCAGCGCGCGCAGGCGACAAGGTCATTCGGGTCACACCTGACCAGAATAATGCCCGATTGGTCAAAATGTTGCGTGTCTCCCGAGCGGGTTGCGCCGGCGGCCTCGCCTAGATTCCGGCCGCCGCCGCGCCACGCGCAATCCCGGCCTGCGAGCTGGCGAAACACGCCCCGCAACCCCAAATAAGCAGCCGGATCGCCGCTTTGGGCCGTCCGGCGTTGTCTTACGGGCATTTCTCGCTTAGAAGCGCACCGCCTGCCTCTGCTGGCGTGCAGGGGCGGAGCATTTTGGTTCGGAGATGGAACGATGGGTTACAAGGTTGCGGTGGCCGGGGCGACCGGCAATGTCGGACGGGAAATGCTCAATATTCTCGATGAGCGCAAATTCCCGGCGGATGAAGTCGTGGCGCTGGCCTCGCGACGCAGCGTCGGCACGGAAGTGTCGTATGGCGACCGCACCCTGAAAGTCAAAGCCCTCGAGAATTACGATTTCAGCGACGTCGACATCTGCCTGATGTCGGCCGGCGGCGACGTGTCCAAGGAGTGGTCGCCGAAGATCGGCGCGCAGGGCGCGGTGGTGATCGATAACTCGTCGGCCTGGCGCTACGACGCCGACGTGCCGTTGATCGTGCCCGAGGTCAATGCGGATGCGGTGGCTGGCTTCACAAAGAAGAACATCATCGCCAATCCGAACTGCTCGACGGCGCAGCTCGTCGTGGCGCTGAAGCCGCTGCACGACAAGGCGACGATCAAGCGCGTGGTCGTCTCGACCTATCAATCGGTATCGGGCGCCGGCAAGGAAGGCATGGACGAATTGTTCGCGCAGACCAAGGCGGTCTACACGGCGACCGATCTCGTGACAAAGAAATTCCCCAAGCGTATCGCCTTCAACGTCATCCCGCACATCGACGTGTTCATGGAGGACGGATACACCAAGGAAGAGTGGAAGATGATGATGGAGACCAAGAAGATTCTTGATCCCAAAATCAGACTCACTGCCACTTGCGTGCGGGTGCCGGTGTTCATCGGTCACTCGGAGGCCGTCAACATCGAGTTCGAGAATCCGATCAGCGCCGATGAAGCGCGCGAGATCCTGCGCAAGGCACCGGGCTGTCTGGTGATCGACAAGCGCGAGCCGGGCGGTTACGTCACGCCGTATGAATCGGCGGGCGAGGATGCCACCTACATCAGCCGTATCCGCGAAGATGCGACGGTCGAGAACGGTCTCGTGCTGTGGTGCGTGTCGGACAATCTGCGCAAGGGAGCGGCGCTCAACGCCATTCAGATCGCGGAATGCCTGATCAACCGCAAGCTGATCAACGCCAAGAAAAAGGCCGCCTGAGCGGCCTCTTGTCGGACACGATTCGATTCAAAGCGGGCGACCCACGTCGCCCGCTTTTGCATTTCAGATGCCTTTGACTTCCTGCGTGTTGCGGAACTCGCCGGAGGCTTTGTCGAGCACGTAGAGATCGCCCTTGGCGACGCCGAAGTAGGCGCCGTGCAGCAACAGCGAACCTCGCTCGACGAGAATGCGGATGCACGGAAACGTCATCAGGTTCTGCAGGCTGCGCTTGATGACGGCGTGTTCCAGCCGCGTCACGAAGGCTTCGCGAGCTTCGCCGGCATGTGGCTTCAGCTTGGAGGGATCGGGTTCGATGATCGACATCCAGCGGCCGATGAAGTCGCCGGGCGAGAGTGGCGCGCTCTCCTCGGTCAACGCCTTGACACCACCGCACTGCGCGTGACCCATCACCACGATGTGCTTGACGTGCAGCACTTGCACCGCGAATTCCAGTGCGGCGGAGACGCCGTGCGCCTCGCCGTCGGGCGCATAGGGCGGCACCAGGTTGGCGACGTTGCGCACCACGAACAGTTCGCCGGGTCCGGCGCCGAAGATGGTCTCGGGCGCGACACGCGAGTCGCAGCAGCCGATCAGCATGGTTTCGGGCGATTGGCCGTGCTCGGAAAGTTCGCGGTAGCGCGACTGTTCAGCGGGCAACCGAGTGGCGGCGAAATCGCGGTATCCCGCGATCAGATGTTTCGGGAAAGTCAGCATGAGTATGACCTGATGATGAACGATGCCTTCATGAACCATAGCAAGGACATCGCCACAAGGCTTTCACGCTGCCGTCGTGGGTGCTAGGGCATAGACAAAAAGTTAGGCCCGTCACGATCCTGTCGCCGCTGGATAATTTGAGGATGTTCACGCCATGATCCGACCTCGTCGCAGTATGCTCTTCATGCCAGGTTCCAATCCGCGGGCGCTGGAGAAAGCGCGGACCCTGCCTGCCGACGGCCTCATTCTCGATCTCGAAGACGCCGTGGCGCCGGATGCCAAGGCGGGCGCGCGGGATCAGATTGCGCAGGCGGTGACGGCGCGCGGTTTCGGCAAGCGTGAAGTGCTGATCCGGGTCAATAGCCTCGACTCGCCGTGGTGGCTCGACGATCTCAACATGGCCGCCAAGGTGCGGCCGGACGGCATTCTGGTGCCGAAGATTTCGAGTGTGGCGGATCTCAAGGTCATTGCCGACCGGCTCCGCGATATCGGAGCCGACAGCGCCATTCGCGTTTGGGCGATGATTGAAACCGCGCAAGCCATCCTGCACGCCGAGGAGTTGTCGGCGCAGGTGCACGATCCGGCGATGCGGCTGGCGGGTTTCGTGTTCGGTCCCAACGACATCGCGCGCGAGACGCGCATTCGCATGGTGCCGGGCCGCTCAACGATGCTGCCGATGATCCTGCATTGCGTGCTGGCCGCGCACGCGCACGGCCTCGACATGCTCGATGGGCCCTATGGCGATATCGGCAACATGCCGGGACTGGAGCAGGAGTGCGCGCAAAGCCTCGACCTCGGCTTCGACGGCAAGACGCTGATCCATCCAAGTCACATCGAAGTTTGCAACGCGGCGTTCACGCCGCCTGCCGCCGATGTCGCCAACGCGCGCAAAATACTCGCGGCTTTCGAATTGCCTGAGAACGCCTCGCGCGGAGCCATTCAGCTTGACGGCCGAATGGTCGAGCGGCTGCATGCCGAGATCGCGAAGCGGACGATTGCGATTGCCGACGCTATCGCAGCGTCAGGGCACTAGGCCCAGGGACGCGCTTCCCTGGCCTTCGCTTCGTAGCTGACGATCGACGGCTTCTTCTCCATCGTCAGTCCGATGTCGTCGAGGCCGTTGATCAGGCAGTGCTTGCGGAAAGCGTCGATCTCGAACTTGACCTTGCCGCCGTCCGGACCGCGGATTTCCTGGCTGGCCAGATCGACCGTCAGCGTGGCGTTGGCGCCGCGTTCGGCATCGTCGAACAGCTTGTCGAGGTCGGCCTGCGACACGCGGATCGGCAAAATGCCGTTCTTGAAGCAGTTGTTATAGAAGATGTCGCCGAACGAGGTCGAGATGACGCAGCGGATGCCGAAGTCGAGCAGCGCCCACGGCGCGTGCTCGCGGCTCGAGCCGCAGCCGAAATTGTCCCCGGCGACAAGAATCTTGGCATTGCGGTAGGCCGGCTTGTTGAGGATGAAATCCGGGTTCTCGCTGCCGTCGTCCTTGTAGCGCTGCTCGGAGAACAGGCCCTTGCCGAGGCCGGTGCGCTTGATCGTCTTGAGGTACTGCTTTGGGATGATCATGTCGGTGTCGACATTGATGATCTTCAGCGGCGCCGCGACGCCTTCCAGCGTGGTAAACTTGTCCATGGCAGATCTCGATTGTCCTGAAGCGAGTTGCGCCCGAGCGAGGCGGCTGGTTTTTAGCCCGATACTGCCGCTGCTCCAAGGCCAATTTATGCAGGGCTAGTCCGCGACGCCGGCCTCGATGGTTTCCATATCGTCATCCGAGAAGCCGAAATGGTGGCCGATTTCGTGGACCAGCACGTGGCGGACGATTTCACCGAGGGTTTCGTCGTGATCGGCCCAGTAATCCAGGATCGGGCGGCGATAGAGCCAGATCATGTTCGGCAGCCGGGCGATGTCGTCGTGGCTTTGGTGCGGCAGGCCGACGCCCTGGAACAGGCCGAGGATATCGAATTCGCTCTCGGTATTGAGGGAGTCCAGCACCTCGTCGGTGGCGAAATCGTCGACCTGGATGACGATGTCCTCGCAGAGGTCACGGAAGGTTTTCGGCAGCGACGCGAATTCGCTATGCGCCATGGCCTCGATTTCGGCGAGCGAAGGAGCTTTGGTTGCAGTCCACATTGGTCCACCTTAGAGCCCGGCCAGGGCTGCCGTAAAGCGCAAGCGAGGTTGACGGCGGCGCTGCAATCGGGGCAGCGTAGGTTTGCAATTGAGGTCAATTTTCGGGGCGGACACATGAGGATCGGGATCAGGGCGCCAATGGCCATCGTTGGGTTGGCGCTGTCCGCGAGTCTAGGTTCCATGAGCAGCGCCAGTGCGCAGACAGCCGCCCCGACCACGGCTCAGCAGCGCGCTTCGCGGCCTCTATCAACCGATCTGTCGGCGCAGCGGCGCGATACCGAACGTCCGCCCACGCGACTGCGCGTGCATCCCCGTTATAATCCCAACGAGGTTTATCCGCGTTACAATCCGGGGCCGAATGCGGTGCGCGATTGCACCGCGACCTACGTGCAGGAATTCCGGCCGAGCGGCACCGTCATCGTGCCGCACATGACGTGTTTCTGGCGCCGCGGATAATCCCGCCATCGCACATCCATCGCCGTCGACTGCTGCGGTTCGATGCGATGGAACTGATCGAATCTTCCTGCATTGACATCGGGCGACATTGAGTCGCAGCGGTTGGCTATGAATGCGACATTCATTTCGCATTCACCTGCACATTTCTAGCCTGCCGAGGTGGATCGGTTCGATCACGTCCTGGATGCGCCGCGCCGGTGGTCGCATTTGGCCCTTGAAGGAGAAATCATGATGAATCTGACGAAAGCTCTGGGACTGCTCGCTGTGGGCGGATTGCTTGTCGTCGCTGCGCCGAACCAGTCGGCACAAGCGGCGTCGCTGATCAATCCGGGCATCGCAGCGACGGTACAGGATGGTTCAGCGGGACTGGCCACCGAAGTGCACTATCGGCGGCATCGTCATTATCATCCGCGCCGCCACTGGCATCGTCATCACAATTGGCACCGGCATCATTGGCATCCGCGCCGGCATCATCACCGCCACTGGCGCTAAGAGTTGCGCGGCGTGAAGCAGGTCTCCAAAGGCCTGCTTCAATGCTGCAGCAAGCGCGAGGGAATGGCTGTACGCGACTTCACTGAGCGAGGCCGTTGACGAGTGAAGTTCAAGGAGAGTTGACGCTGGGATTGCAAACCAAGGAAAGGATCCTGTGATGAAGCTGTTACTTGGAGCCGTCGCCGTGGCAACGGCATTCGCGTTTGCGAGCCCGTCGGCTGTTGCGCCGGCTGCCGCCGCAACGATGGCTGCAAAATCCGATGCATCCGGATCGACTGCGACGGACTTCAGTGCCCGCCGGCATCACCGCCGTTATCATCGCCATCACTATCATCGCCGTTATTATCACCGTCCGTACTATCGCGGGTATTATGGGCCGCGCTACTACAATCCCTATTTCCGACCGTATTATCGGCCCTATCCCTATCGGCCCTATTATTACAATCGCCCTTATTACTACGGCCGTCCTTACTACTATGGTCCGCGTCCGTTCGTCGGTTTCGGATTTGGGTTTGGCCCGCGCTGGGGTTGGTAAGCGCGCGTCGTCTGATACTGGTCGAAACAAAAAAAGGCGCCGAGGATGGCGCCTTTTGCTTGTCGGATGATCTGTAACGCCAAACGTTGGCGTCGGGCTTAGTGCCAGTCGCGGATATCGACGAAATGGCCAGCAATCGCCGCCGCCGCCGCCATCGCCGGCGAGACCAGATGCGTGCGGCCCTTGAAGCCCTGGCGGCCTTCGAAGTTGCGGTTCGATGTCGAGGCGCAGCGCTCTTCCGGCTTCAGCTTGTCGGGGTTCATCGCCAGGCACATCGAGCAGCCCGGTTCGCGCCATTCGAAGCCAGCCTTGATGAAGATCTTGTCGAGACCTTCGGCTTCCGCCTGCTCCTTCACGAGGCCCGAGCCCGGCACGATCATGGCGTTGACGTTGCCGTTGACAGTCTTGCCCTCGGCGATCTTCGCCGCCGCACGGAGGTCTTCGATGCGGCCGTTGGTGCACGAGCCGATGAACACGCGATCGAGCTTGATGTCGGTGATCTTGGTGCCCGCCTTCAGCCCCATGTAATCCAGCGCGCGATGCTTGGAGATACGCTTGGCCTCGTCGGTGATCTTGTCCGGATCGGGCACCATGCCGGTGATTGACACGACGTCTTCCGGCGAGGTGCCCCAGGTGACGATCGGCGGCAGCTTGGCGGCATCGAGGCGAATTTCGTGATCGAAGCGTGCGCCTTCGTCGCTGCGCAGCGTGTCCCAGTAACGGCGCGCGGCATCCCACGCGTCGCCCTTCGGCGCCTTGGCGCGACCTTTCAGAAATTCGTAGGCGATCTCATCCGGCGCGATCAGACCGGCGCGCGCGCCGCCTTCGATCGACATGTTGCAGACCGTCATGCGGCCTTCCATCGACAGCGCGCGGATGGCGTCGCCGGCGTATTCCAGCACGTAGCCGGTGCCGCCCGCGGTGCCGATCTCGCCGATGATGGCCAGAATAATATCCTTGGCGGTGACGCCGTCGGGCAATTTGCCATCGACGACGGCGCGCATGTTCTTGGCCTTCTTCTGGATCAGCGTCTGCGTTGCCAGCACGTGTTCGACTTCGGAAGTGCCGATGCCGTGCGCCAGCGCGCCGAACGCGCCGTGCGTCGAGGTGTGGCTGTCACCGCAGACGATGGTGGTGCCGGGCAGGGTAAAGCCCTGCTCGGGGCCGATGACGTGCACGATACCCTGCCGCTTGTCGAACTCGTTGTAGTACTCGATGCCGAAGTCCTTGGCGTTCTGCGCCAGCGCAGCGATCTGCTCCGCGCTTTCCGGATCGGGATTGGGCTTGCTGCGGTCGGTGGTCGGGACGTTGTGATCGACCACCGCGAGCGTCTTCTCCGGCGCATGAACCTTGCGGCCGGTGGTGCGCAGACCCTCGAACGCCTGCGGCGAGGTGACTTCGTGCACCAGATGACGGTCGATGTAGAGCAGGCAGGTGCCGTCATCGGCCTCGTGGACCAAATGATCGTTCCAGATCTTGTCGTACAGGGTGCTGGCGGATTTTGAATCGGACATGGTGTCGGCCTCGAAACGGAATGGAAATGGCGGATGCGGGCGGCGCAGCGCGAAGCGGCGCGCGGGACGTCAGGCCGCGAGCGCAGTCGTCGTCAGCCGGCCGAAAAAGCGCCACGGCAGGCGGCTGCGATCATCCAGCACGATACGTGCGCAGATATCTTTGCGATCTGGAACCATTCCATATCCTAGCACAGGCGCGGCTTCGCCGACAATGAAACCCGCGGCAATGCGGCAATGCGCCTTTGCCCTGAGTAGATAGGTGCCGCACGCGAAATTGCTCGCAACAAAAAAGCGCGGGACCAGCCCGCGCTTCTTCGAAACCATAGACGTCGCGATTACTCGCCGACGGCGGCCGCCTGCTGACGGTCCTGCTTCTTCTCGACGATGCGCGCCGACTTGCCGCGCAGGCTGCGCAGGTAATACAGCTTGGCGCGACGCACCTTGCCGCGACGCACGACCTTGATCGAGTCGATCATCGGGGAGAGCAGCGGGAAGACGCGCTCGACGCCCTCGCCGTAGGAAATCTTGCGCACGGTGAAGCTCTCGTTGAGGCCACCGCCGGAACGGCCGATGCAGACGCCTTCATAGGCCTGCACGCGGGTACGCTCGCCTTCGACCACCTTGACGTTGACGATCACGGTGTCGCCGGGGCCGAACTCCGGAATGTCGCGACCGGCAGACAGCTTGTCGAACTGCTCTTTCTCGAGCTGCTGAATGATGTTCATTGCAAATCTCCATCGGTGCGCGCCAGCCTGAACGGCGGCTGCGCGGAAATCGTTACCCTGCCATTGCACGGATTTCGCGCTCCTATACGGCAAAGCAAAGCCGTTGTCACCCGTCTGTCTGGTTTTTTGGGGCTTTTTGGTTGGCGTAGGTTTGCCAGAGGTCCGGGCGGCGGTTCCGGGTCAGCGCTTCGGCCTCGGCCCGGCGCCAGGCGGCGACGCGGGCATGGTCGCCGGACAGCAGGATTTCGGGGATCGGCTGGCCTTCGAAGCTCTGCGGCCGGGTATATTGCGGGTATTCCAGTAGTCCAGCGGAAAAGCTCTCTTCGGTTCCGGATTCGAGTTTGCCCATCACCCCGGGCAGCAGCCGCACGCAGGCGTCGATCAGGGCCATGGCGGCGATTTCGCCGCCGGATAGCACATAGTCGCCGATCGAGACTTCCTCGAGCCCACGCGCCTCGATGACGCGCTGGTCGATGCCTTCGAATCGGCCGCAGATCACCAGCGGTCCCGGGCCGCTAGCGAGTTCCGCGATACGCGACTGGGTCAATGGCCGACCGCGCGGGCTCATAACAAGGCGCGGCCGGTCGGGCGTGGCGTCGGCGGCATCGATAGCTGCGGCAAGCACATCGGCGCGCAGCACCATGCCGGGGCCGCCGCCGGCCGGGGTGTCGTCGACGCTGCGGTGTTTGTCGGTCGCGGCGTTGCGGATGTCGCGCGCCTCCAGTGCCCAGATTCCGGCGGCGAGCGCACGCCCCGCCAGGCTGATGCCGAGCGGGCCGGGAAATATGCCTGGAAACAGGGTCAGAACCGTCGCGCGCCACATGCTTTGATCGCCAGAGAGAATTTTCTGCGTCATACGCGGGCTTGACCCGCGTATCCATCATCTTCTCGAAAAGATGGATCGCCGGATCAAGTCCGGCGATGACGTAAATGCAAAGACATTACCGCTTTGCTCGTTGAGCGTCTTGAGCGTCCTCGCCGTCGATCTCGCCCGGCAGTTCGATCACCACGCGGCCACCGGCGATGTCGACGGTCGGCACCACCGCATTGGTGAACGGCAGCAGCATCGTCGCGCCCTGTGGCGGCGCGATCTCGATGACGTCGCCGGCGCCGAAATTATGGACGGCCGTGACCCGCCCGATGGTCTCGCCGCCGATGGTGACGGCAGCCAGGCCGATCAGGTCGGCATGATAATATTCGTCGGCTTCTGTTGCGGGCAACTGCTCGCGCGCGACGTAAAGCTCCAGACCGTTGAGCTTCTCGGCCTCGTCGCGGGTCGTCACGCCTTGCAGCGTCGCCACCAGGTGGTCCTTGGCTTCGCGGGCCTGCGCGACAGTGAAGTGACGCGCGCCATCCTTGGTTATCAGCGGGCCGTAATGCAGCACGGCGAGCGGATCTTCGGTGAAGGTCCACAGCTTCACCGCGCCGCGCACACCATGCGCGGCGCCGATGCGAGCGATGCAAACGTACCGCTTGTCCTGAATAGCCATCCAGTCAGTATCCGTCATTGCGAGCGAAGCGAAGCAATCCAGAGAAAGCAAAAAAGACTGGATTGCTTCGTCGCGGCGCTCCTCGCAATGACGAAGGCATCGGCCTTACGCCTTGGCGCCTTCAGCGGCGGCCTTGCGTTCCTTGCGCGGCACGGCCTTTTCCGGATTGTTGCGGGCGACGCGCTTCTTGACGCCAGCGGCATCGAGGAAACGCATGACACGGTCCGACGGCTGCGCGCCCTTGGCGAGCCAGGACTTCACCTTGTCCATGTCGAGCTTGAGGCGCGCTTCGTTGTCCTTCGGCAGCAGCGGGTTGAAATGGCCGAGGCGTTCGATGAAGCGGCCGTCGCGGGGAAATCGCGAGTCGGCGACGACGACGTGATAGACCGGACGCTTCTTGGTGCCGGCGCGGGCGAGACGGATAACGACTGACATTGAAGGCTCCTTGTAAAAGTCTGTCTGAGTTGGTGTGAACTGATCGCGGTTATTTCTTCTTCCCAAATCCGGGAAAGCCGCCGAGGCCCGGCAATGTCGGCTTGCCGCTCAGCCCGGTCAGACCGGGTAGGTTCGGCAAACCGGTGCGCAGACCGGCGGGAAGATCTTTCGGCAGTTGCGGCAGGCCGTCGGCGCCCTTCGGCATTTTCTCCGCCATCGCCTTCATCTGCTCCGGCGACGGCATGCCGCCGCCAAAGCCCATGGCCTGAGCGATGCCGGCCATCGGGCCACGCTTGCCCGAGCCCATCATCTTCATCATGTCGGCCATGTTCCGGTGCATCTTGAGCAGCTTGTTGATGTCCTCGACCTTCTGACCCGCGCCGGCGGCAATGCGTTTTTTGCGGCTGGCCTTGAGGATGTCGGGATGCTTGCGCTCCTGCCGCGTCATCGAATCGATGATCGCCATCTGGCGCTTGAGAATGTGATCGTCGATGCCGGCGGCGGCGATCTGGTTCTTGATCTTGGCGATGCCGGGCATCATGCCCATCAGGCCGCCGATGCCGCCCATCTTGGCCATCTGCTGCAGTTGTTCGCGCATGTCGTTGAGGTCGAACTGACCCTTGCGCATCTTCTCGGCGACGCGCGCGGCCTTCTCGGCATCGATATGCGCGGCGGCCTTTTCGACCAGCGACACCACGTCGCCCATGCCGAGGATACGGCCGGCGATGCGGTCGGGATGGAAGTCTTCGAGCGCGTCGGTTTTTTCGCCGGTGCCGAGCAGTTTGATCGGCTTGCCGGTGACTTCGCGCATCGACAGCGCCGCGCCGCCACGGCCATCGCCGTCGATACGGGTCAGCACGATGCCGGTGAGGCCGACGCGCTGGTCGAACGAGCGCGCCAGATTGACGGCGTCTTGACCGGTCAGCGAGTCGGCAACCAGCAGCACTTCATGCGGGTTGGCAGCGGCTTTGATCTCGGCCGCCTCGGTCATCATCTCCTCGTCGAGCGTGGTGCGACCGGCGGTATCGAGCAGCACGACGTCGTAGCCGCCGAGCTTGGCGGCTTCGAGCGCGCGGCGGGCGATCTGCGCCGGCTTCTGTCCGGCGACGATCGGCAACGTCTGAATTTCGAGATCGCGGCCGAGCACCGCGAGCTGTTCCATCGCCGCCGGGCGGTAGACGTCGAGCGAAGCCATCAGCACCTTGCGCTTGTCGCGGCTGGTGAGGCGGCGCGCCAGTTTGGCGGTGGTGGTGGTTTTTCCGGAGCCTTGCAGGCCGACCATCATGATCGGCACCGGCGCCGGCGCATTGAGATCGATGGTCTGGCCGTCGGCGCCCAGCGTGGCGATGAGCTGATCGTGGACGATCTTGACCACCATCTGGCCCGGCGTCACCGACTTGACGACGGTGGCGCCAATGGCCTGCTCGCGCACCTTTTCGGTGAAGCCGCGCACCACATCGAGCGCGACGTCGGCCTCAAGCAACGCGCGGCGCACTTCGCGCATCGCGGCGTCGACATCGGCCTCGGTCAGCGCGCCACGGCGCGTCAGCCGATCGAGAATGCCACCAAGCTTTTCCGACAGATTGTCGAACATGAGCCTCTGATCCAAACACGTTTGCGCCCGAGGGCGCACAGCGCTGTCGGGCGTTGACCTCCGGTCTCTGGGGCCGGGCGGCGGGTCGAAAAGAACGTCTTTTCGAGAAGTCGCGCGGTTAAACCCCTCCTCACGACTGTTGTCAATGTGAAGCGACAAAATCAACACGACTGGTCAGGTATTCTAACGCAATATATATCAGAAAGATCAGATGCTTAGGGCTCGACTGGAGTGTGACTTGCCGAATCCCGGGATTTTTGGCCCAATCCGGCGCATGAAAATCACCCGCCGCCGGTTCCTCACAGCTCTGGCTGGCTTTGCCAGCGCGACTGGCCTCTCCGCGTTCTGGGCGGCGCGCGCGAATACGTACGATGGCCCGGTTTCCGATCATTTCGACGGGTTGCGTTTCTTCGATCCGCACGGCACGTCGCCCAAAAGTTTGGCCCAGGTGTTGCGTTGGCAGTTCGGCAGCGGCCGGCAACGTGAGGCCTGGCCGGAGTGGGCGCCAAGCCCTCACGCCGATACGCCGCCCGCGCGCGTCTCCGGCAAAACGGCGCGGTTGTCGTATGTCGGGCACGCCAGCTGGCTGATCCAGACCGCGGATCTGAACATCCTGGTCGATCCGGTGTGGTCGGACCGGGCATCGCCGGTGACATGGGCGGGACCAAAACGTCGCAACGACCCGGGCATCGCCTTCGATGCGCTGCCGCCGATCGATATAGTGCTGGTGTCGCACGGTCACTACGATCACCTGGACGTGGCGACGCTCTCAAAGCTCACGGCAGAGTTCGCGCCGCGCGTCGTGACGCCGCTCGGCAACGACCTGACCATGCGCAGCGCCGACAGTTCGATCCGCGCCGAAGCCTTCGACTGGCACGACCGCATCGAGCTCGGCAACGGCGTCGCGGTGACGCTGGTGCCGACGCGGCATTGGTCGGCGCGTGGCCTGTTCGATCGCAACAAGGTGCTGTGGGCGAGTTTTGTGCTGGAGACGCCCGCGGGCAAAATCTACATCGTCTGCGATTCGGGCTACGGCGAGGGTGTGCATTTCCGACGCGTGTGCGAAGCGCATGGCGTGCTGCGCGCGGCGATCCTGCCGATCGGGGCCTACGAGCCGCGCTGGTTCATGCGCGATCAGCATATGAACCCGGAGGATGCGGTGCGGGCGCTGGCCGATTGCGGGGCGCAAATGGCGCTGGCGCACCATCACGGCACCTTCCAGCTCACCGACGAAGCCATCGACGCGCCGGAGCGAGATCTTCATGCGGCGCTGGATAAAGCCGGTATCGCCCGCGATCGCTTCGTGGCGCTGAAGCCGGGACAGGTGATGGAGATTTAGGGAGTGCTCTGTCGACGCAATCACGCGTCATGGCCGGACTTGATCCGGTTATCCATCGCATTGCTGAAAGATGGATGCGCGGGCCAAACCCGCGCATGACGACAGATTTAAATCTGACCGACGAAATTACTGCGCCGCCTTGATCCCCCACGAGACGCTGACGTTGACGTGCAGCGTTTCCTCGCCCGGCGCGACCGGAGCGGCAGCGAAATCCGCCGACGCCCTGCGCAGCATAGGTACCGGCTGCGCGAAATTGCCCTCGCCGATGCTGATCGGATCGCCGAGTGCCACACCGGCCGCCTTGGCATAGATCTCCGCCTTGCGGCGCGCGTCGGCAATGGCTTGCGGCCGCGCTTCGTCGAGCAGCTTCGACGCTGTCGTGACGACGAAATTGATGCCGCCGATGTCGTTGGCGCCGGCGGTAACCAGCGTGTCGATGACGTTGGCGACCTTGGTCACGTCGCGCACCTTGACCGTGACACGATTGCTGGCGCGATAGCCGGTGACGCTGTTGGGACCGGACTTGTTCTGTGCATATTGCGGCTGCAGCGACAGCCGCGACGTCTGATAGTCCTTCTCGGGGATCCCGGCGCCCTTGAGCGCCAGCAGCACCTTGCCCATCGCCGCGTTGTTGGCGTCGCTGGCCTCGCGCGCCGTCTTGGCGTCGCTGGTGACGCCGCCCTCGATCTGTGCCGCATCGGGCGCGGCGCTGACGGTCGCCTCGCCGGTGACCGAGATCATCGGCGGCGGAAAGGATTGCGCCAGCGCGGGGGCCGCGACGAATCCGAATACGAGCGGCAAAGCGAGGCGAAGACGGCCGTGATGCATGATGATGATCTCTGCTGCGGGATTACTTCAGCGGCACATAGACATTGATGACGAGCTTGTCTTCTTCTGTCTTGAGCGGATCGGTGATGTATTCCTCGATAAACAGGTCCTTGGCTTCCAGCTTCTTGTCGTCGAGGTGATTGGTGATCGCCTCGTAGGTGTTGTCCATGTTGTCGTAGGAGCCGCGATGCACGAATTTCAGGGCCTTGCCTTCCGGCGATTTGCCGATGCTCATGTTCTTGGCGAGGTTCTTCGGCTCCTGGTCGACGGGGATTTCAGCCTGGAACACGAAGCCGTTGTCGTCGGTCGAGGTGTAGACAATCATCGGATTGCCGGACGGCTTGATGCCCTGCTTGTTGAGAAACGCCGATAGCGTTTTGAAGGCGTCGATCAGGCTTTCGAAGGCCGAATCCCAGGTGGCGTTACCGTTGTAGATCAGCGCCGTTTTCGGCGTCAGGGCGATCTCCTCGCCGAACGGATCGGCGGTCTGCACCGGCTGTACCGCAGGTGGCGGGGTCGGCGTAGCTGTTGCTGCCGGCGGAGTCGTCGGAACTGGTGCTGCGGCTGCAGGCGGTGTGGCGGCTGGCGGTGTGGCGGGAGCTGCCGTTGTCGGAGCTGCGGGCGCGGTTGAAGCCGACGGGGCGGCCGGAGCGGGTGTCGCCGGTGGCGTCGTTGCAGGCGGCGTATCCGTGGGGGCGGGCGAGGTCGCGGCTGGTGGCGTGGCGGGGGGCGATTGCGCCAGTGCGCCGGCTGCGCCAACCGATGCTGCAACCACCGGGATCAAGGCGACGGCGGCAAGACGAAGCAGGCGAGGGCGGTGCATTCCGGAGTCTCCATGGCGGCGGTTTGGCAGAAGTTGTGAAGTCCATGCTAGCACGCAGCTTCGGCCTGCGTCCCATGCCAGATAGGACTCCCTATATGCGGCGAAAGATGTCTCGATCATGAACGCGGCCCGCATATTTCGCGCGCCGCTCCGCCGACACAGATTTGCCGCACTGGTCAATCCGGCATCGTTGGTCCTATAAGGCCGGGACACGGCGGACAAGGCATGAGCGCGCTGGCAAATCACCACTTCAGTAAAATGAACGGCATCGGTAACGAGATTGTCGTGATCGATCTGCGCGACACGACCGCGGCGATCTCGCCCGAGGAAGCACGCGCGGTGGCATCGCCGGCAGGCGTGCCCTACGACCAACTGATGGTGCTGATGCCGCCACGCCTGCAAGGCACTGCGGCGTTTGTCCGTATCTACAACAATGATGGTTCGGAAGCCGGAGCCTGCGGTAATGGCATGCGTTGCGTGGCGCGGCAGATGTTCGCAGCCACAGGGGCGACGGCGCTGACGTTCGAGACGCGCGCCGGATTGCTGAATTGCTGGCAGGGGCCCGCGCCGGACTTGTTCACCGTCGATATGGGCGCGCCGAAGTTTGCCTGGAAGGACATTCCGCTGGCGGAGGAATTCCGCGACACCCGGTATATCGAATTGCAGGTCGGGCCGATCGACAAGCCGTTGCTGCATTCGCCGTCGGTCGTCAGCATGGGCAATCCGCATGCGATCTTCTGGGTCGATGACATCGCTGCCTACGATCTCGAACGCTTCGGACCGCTGCTGGAAAATCATCCGATCTTTCCCGAGCGCGCCAACATCACGCTCGCGCATATCGTTGACCGCGATCATATCGTCATGCGCACCTGGGAGCGCGGGGCGGGGCTGACCAAGGCCTGCGGCTCGGCCGCCTGCGCCACCGCCGTGGCGGCAGCGCGGCTGCGGCGCACCAACCGCACCGTGCATATGACGTTGCCCGGTGGCGAACTCAGCATCGAATGGCGCGAGCGCGACGATCACGTATTGATGACGGGTCCGGCGGTGTTCGAATTTGAGGGCCGGTTCGATCCGGCGCTGTTTGCAGGCGTGGCTTGAGATGGGCGTCGACGTCGTCACCTTCGGATGCCGGCTGAATGCGTTCGAATCCGAACTCATTCATCGCGAGGCCGCGCGCGCCGGTCTCGAAGATACCATCGTCATCAACAGTTGCGCCGTCACCAACGAGGCGGTGGCGCAGGCGCGGCAGTCGATCCGCAAGCTGAAGCGCGAGCGCCCGAATGCGCGCATCGTCGTTACCGGTTGCGCGGCGCAGACGCAGCCAGAGATGTTCGCGGCGATGGCGGAAGTCGATCGCGTGCTCGGCAATGACGACAAGCTGCACGGCGAAGCATGGCGCGCAACCCGCGCGGCGTTCGATCAGGCGCCGTCATTCGGCATCGATCGTGACGAGAAGATCGCGGTGGCCGACATCATGGCGGTCCGCGAGATGGCGCCGCATCTGGTCGACGGTTTCCACAGCGGCCTGCCGCGCGTTTTCGTGCAGGTGCAGAATGGCTGCGATCATCGCTGCACTTTTTGCATCATTCCCTATGGCCGCGGCAATTCGCGCTCGGTGCCGATGGGCGGCGTGGTCGAGCAGGTGCACGCGCTGGTCGCGCGCGGCCATGCCGAGATCGTGCTGACCGGCGTCGATCTCACCAGCTACGGCGCCGACCTGCCGGGCGCGCCGAAACTCGGCACGCTGACCAAACAGATTTTGCGGCATATCCCCGAACTCAAGCGGTTGCGCATCTCGTCGATCGATTCGATCGAAGCGGATCGCGATCTGCTAGATGTCATCGGCAGCGACGAGCGGCTGATGCCGCACCTGCATCTGTCGTTGCAGGCCGGCGACGACATGATCCTGAAGCGGATGAAGCGGCGGCATCTGCGCGCCGATGCCATTGCATTTTGTGCGCAGGTGCGGCGGCTGCGCCCGGATATCGCGCTGGGCGCCGATATCATCGCCGGGTTCCCGACCGAGAGCGAGGAGATGTTCGCGCGCTCGCAAGACCTCGTCGAGGAATGCGGTCTCTCATTCCTGCACGTGTTTCCCTATTCGCCACGTCCCGGCACGCCGGCGGCGCGGATGCCGCAGGTTGATGGCCGCGTCATCAAGGCGCGCGCAAAGCGATTGCGCGTCACCGGGGAGGCGGCGCTGCGACGGCGGCTGGGGTCGGAGATCGGCGCGACGCGGCAGGTGCTGATCGAAAGCGCGACGCAAGGCCGCACCGAACATTTCGTTCCGGTCGCGATTGCGGGAGGCGTTACGGGCGAGGTACGCGCGATGACCATCGCCGGCCACGATGGCGCGCGGCTAACCGTGTGAACGTTGTGCCGTCATGCCAGCGAAGGCGGGCATCCAGTATCCACGGCGGTGTTCAGATCGCTCAGTCGCGGTGTACTGGATCATCCGCCTTCGCGGATGATGACCAACAAGAGGGACCGATGTTTACGGATCGCCGTTCCAGCCGCAGGCCTTCAACCGCTCATGCAGATGCGGCGGCGCTGGCGCAATGACGCGGATCGGCTCCTTGTTGCGCGAGATCGGAATGACGATCTCGCGCGCATGCAAATGGAGCGAGGGTTCGCCGAAACGCGGACCATTGCCATAGATATTGTCGCCGACGATCGGCCAGCCCGACGCGGCGCTGTGCACGCGCAATTGATGGGTGCGGCCGGTCAGCGGTTCCAGCGCCATCCAGGCCAGTCCCTCGCCGCGCCCCAGCACTTTCCAGGTCGTCGACGCCGGCTGACCTTGCGGGTCGGGTTTCTGCCACCAGCCGCGTTCGGCGTTGAGGCGGCCGAGCGGCATGTCGATGACGCCTTCGTCGTCGGTCGGTCCGCCCTCGACCACGGCCCAATAGGTCTTCGCAATCTTGCCATGCTTGAACAGCAAACCCAGCGACGCGGTGGCCTTGCGATGCCGCCCCAGAACGAGGCAGCCTGAGGTATCGCGGTCCAGCCGATGCGCCAGCACCGGCGGGCGCGGAAGGCCGAAGCGCAACGCGTCGAACGAAGCCTCGAGGTTGGCGCCGCCTTTCGGGCCGCGATGCACCGGCAGTCCGGCGGGCTTATCGATCACCAGCATCAGTCCGTCGCGATGCAGGACGCGGGACTGGATTTGATCGGCGGTGAGTTGTGGTGTGTCCATGATGCAGGTTTCGTTCAGCCGGGTGTACTTTGAACCGCAACTCGCTTGCAGGATCGGGCCTGGAGCGGCTTTCGTTTCGACGATAAAGTGTTTAGAGCATTCCGGACATGAACGACAGTAATCCCGAACAACCGAAACAAAGTTGGTGGCGCAGGCTTTCCAGCGGCCTGAAGCGCACGTCGAGTTCGATCGGATCGGCGGTGGCGGATCTGGTGATCCGCCGCAAGCTCGACCGTGCCATGCTCGAGGATATCGAGGACGTGCTGCTGCGCGCCGATCTTGGAACCGATGTCGCCGCCAAGATCGCCGCTGCCGTCGGCCACGGCCGCTACGACAAGAGCATCTCGGCAGACGAAGTGAAGGCGGTGGTGGCTGCCGAGGTCGAGAAGGTGCTGGCGCCGGTCGCCATGCCGCTCGCGATCGACGCCGCGCAAAAGCCGTTCGTGATCCTCGTCGTCGGCGTCAACGGCTCCGGCAAGACCACGACGATCGGCAAGCTGGCGTCGCGGTTCGCCGCCGAGGGCCGCAAGGTGATGCTGGCGGCGGGCGACACCTTTCGCGCCGCAGCCATTGAACAATTGAAAGTGTGGGGCGAGCGCACCGGCGCGCCGGTGATCGCCCGCGCGCAGGGTTCGGATTCGGCCGGATTGGCGTTCGATGCCATCACCGCGGCAAAGACGGCGGCAACCGACGTGCTGCTGATCGATACCGCCGGCCGGCTGCAGAACAAGGCCGAGCTGATGAACGAGCTCGAAAAGGTCGTTCGCGTCATCAAAAAGGTCGATGCGTCGGCGCCGCACGCCGTGCTGCTGGTGCTCGATGCGACTGTGGGACAGAACGCGCTGTCGCAGGTCGAGGCGTTCCACCGTATCGCCGGCGTCACCGGTCTGGTGATGACCAAGCTCGACGGCACCGCGCGCGGTGGCATTCTCGTGGCGCTGTCGCAGAAATACAAGTTGCCGGTGCACTTCATCGGTGTCGGCGAAGGCGTCGACGATCTGGCGCCGTTCACCGCGCCGGATTTTGCCAAGGCGATTGCAGGGATTGAAAGCTGACATGAACAAAGCCCAGCCCCATCCGCTGTTCAAGCTGGCGACCGAACTCGGCCCGTTGATGATTTTCTTTTTCGCCAACGCCAAATTTAATTTGTTCGTCGCCACCGGCGCATTCATGGTCGCGGTGATCGTGTCGATGATCGTATCGTATATGGTGACCCGACACATTCCGGTGATGGCGCTGGTCACCGGTGTCATCGTCATCGTGTTCGGCACGCTGACGCTGGTGCTGCACGACGAGACCTTCATCAAGGTCAAGCCGACCATCATCTATGGATTGTTCGCGGCGATCCTCGGCGGCGGCCTGCTGTTCGGCCGCTCCTTCATCGCCATCATGTTCGACCAGATGTTCAATTTGACGGCGCTGGGCTGGCGGCAATTGACGCTGCGTTGGGCGCTGTTCTTCGCCGGCATGGCGCTGCTCAACGAATTCATCTGGCGCACGCAATCAACGGATTTCTGGGTGGCCTTCAAGGCCTTCGGCGTGATCCCGCTCACCATGGTGTTCGCGATGCTACAGATGCCGTTGATCAAGCGCTATCATCTCGAACCGGCGCCGCTCGAAGGCAGTGATGCCGAGCACGGCGACGTCAGCAAGCCTGAAATCACCAAGCCCTGAAACGACAACGCACCGGCAGGCGATGCCGATGCGTTGCTGTGTGCGAAAGATCAGTGGGCGCCGGCTTACTTCTGCTTGGCGATGATCTTGTCCTTGATGCCGTCGTAGGTTTTTTGCGGGACGATCTTCTTCTGGACCAGTTCGTCCTTGCCCTTGTAGGGGCGGCCCTTGATGATCGCAGCCGAATAGGCCTTGCCGACGCCCGGCAACGCGTCGAGCTGGTCGGCGGTCGCGGAGTTGATGTCGAGCAGTTCGGCCTTCGGCGCCGGAGCCATCTTCGATTCGGCGGGAGCCATTTTTCCGGCCGGGGCCATCTTCGAGCTGCTCGGCGCGGGTGCGGTCTGGGTCGATTGCGCCATCGACGGCGACGATGCGAGCAGGCCGAGCGCGAGTGCCGCGGCGGACAGGGAAGCAAGCGTGAATTGACGCATAGGTGTGTCCCTCCAAGGACAATGATTGCCACGGAACAAAGCTAGCTTCGAATTCGTGGCAACGCCATGGCCGCCAAATGAACGGCAGATAAATGCTGAAAATAATTGTTTAGCTGCCGGCTTTGAGCGCCTTGTCGATTTCGCTCTTCAGCACGGTGCCGATGTTCTCCGGCGTGATCGCGCCGATCAGCTTGTAGGCGATCTTGCCGTCGCGGCCGACGATGAAGGTCTCCGGCACGCCGTAGACGCCCCATTCGATCGAACCCCGGCCGTTCCCGTCGACGCCGACGATGCTGAACGGATTGCCGTAGCGGCCCAGGAAGCGGCGGGCGTTGTCGGGCGTGTCCTTGTAGTTGATGCCAATGATCTGCAGCCGCTTGTCGGCGCTCAACGCAGTCAGCAGGGGAGCTTCCTCATGGCACGGCACGCACCACGAGGCCCAGACGTTGACGAGGCTGACCTTGCCCTTGAACGCGGCAGGATCGAGCCCGGGTACCGGCGCGCCGTCGCGCGTCAGGTCGGCGAGCGGCGGCAGGGTGGTTTGCGGCGCGTCGCGGCCGATCAGCGCCGAGGGAATGCGTGAGGTGTCGCGGTCGCCGAGGCGAAACCAGAACAAGGCCGCGAGCGTCGCGAATGCGAGCAGCGGCAGCATCACCAGCAGCCGGCGCTGGCGGGGCGGCGTGGCGGGCTCGGTCATGACATGTCCGTGGCGGTGCGGCCCGAGCGCCGGGTGATCCCGCTGGCCTCGAGTTCGCGCAGTCGCGCCTTCTGGCGCCGATAGTCGACCGCGATCCAGACGATGAGCAGGGCGACCACCGCGCCGACCAGCGCATAGGACGTCACGATGAAGGATTGGTACGGACCCAGCGCCATGAGGATTACACCGTCGGCCTGCCGGCCTGCATCATCTGCAGGGTACGAATGCGGCGGCGCAGGATCTCGTTGCGCATGGCCGCCAGATGCAGGGTGATGAACAACAGCGAGAAGGCTATCGCCATCACCAGCAGCGGCACCAGGAAGGCGCGATCGAGGCTCGACCCGCCCATCCGCATCACCGACGCGGGCTGATGCAGCGTATTCCACCAGTCGACCGAGAACTTGATGATCGGCAGGTTGATGGCGCCGACCAGCGTCAGGATGGCGGCCGCGCGGGCCGCGCGGCTCGGATCTTCGACTGCCCGCCACAGCGCCATCAGGCCGAGATACATCAGGAACAGGATCAGCACCGAGGTCAGCCGCGCATCCCATTCCCAATAGGTGCCCCACATCGGCCGGCCCCATAGCGACCCGGTGACCAGAGCGAGAAACGTAAAGGCCGCGCCGATCGGGGCAGCCGCCTTGGCGGCGACGTCGGCGAGCGGATGCCGCCAGACCAGCGTGCCGAGCGCGGCAACGCTCATGATGCCCCAGACGAACATCGCCAGCCACGCATTCGGCACGTGGATGAACATGATCTTCACCGTCGCGCCCTGCTGATAGTCGTCCGGCGCCATCGCCGATTGATAGAGGCCGACGATCAGCAGTACGGCGGTCGCACCCGCCAGCCACGGCAGGACCTTGGCCGTCAGCGACAGGAATCGGGTGGGGTTGGCGAGGTCGATCAGCGTCATGGCGTTCCTGATAATCGTCGTCGACACGGCAGGCAATGCAGGCGCAGCGGTTTCATGCCGGTTCGGCAGATTTGACTGGCGTATGGCGGCGATCAAATCAAACAACATTGTAGCCGGAACCCGGAAACCTATCGTCGTGGCCGGGCTCTAATCCAGTCCGTGCCGCAGGCTGGCAGCGGCCGCGACCGGGCCGATCACCAGGCTGGCCAGCGACAGCGCGCACAGGATCGAAAACGGCGCGCCGAAGGCGTCGGCCCCGCTGATCGCGGCATTGGAGGCGGCGACGCCGAAAATCAGCACCGGGATCGACAGCGGCAGCACCAGCACAGCCAGCAGCAGGCCGCCGCGATGCATGGTGACCGCCAATGCCGCGCCGATCATGCCGGTCAGTGTGAGCGCCGGGGTCCCGGCCAGCAGGGTCAGCGCCACCGCCAGCGTTGCGGCGCCGTCGAGGTTCAGAAGCAGGCCGAGCACCGGGGTTGCCACGATCAGCGGCACGCCGGCGGCCAGCCAATGCGCCAGCGCCTTGGCGGCACAGGCGAGTTCGAGCGGCGTCCGGCTCATGACGATCAGGTCGAGCGAGCCGTCGTCGTGGTCGGCGGTGAACAGCCGGTCCAGCGTCAGCAGGCTGGCGAGCAGGGCGCCGAGCCATAGGATCGCCGGGCCGAGCCGCTTGAGCAGCGCCAGGTCCGGCCCGACGGCGAACGGCATCAGGACGACCACGGTCAGGAAGAACAGCACGCCGATCAGCGCCCCGCCGCCGACCCGGAGCGCCACATGGAGGTCGCGGCGAATCAGCGCGGTGAGCGCGGTCATGCCGGCCCCCCGATCCGCAAGTCGCGTACGGCGATGCCGAGCGGCGCGTGGGTCGCCGCGACGATCAGGCCGCCGAGCCGCAGATGGTCGTCCATCAGTCTGGCAAACAGGGCCTGTCCGGCCGCGTCCAGCGCCGACGTCGGCTCGTCCAGGAGCCAGATCGGCCGTCGCACGGCCAGCAGGCGGGCCATCGAGAGCCGTCGCCGCTGTCCGGCCGACAGATAGGCCGCCGGCAGGTGCGCGATATGGTCGAGCCCCACGTCGGCCAGCGCCGGCAGGGTGTCGCCACGCGCGCCGCCGAGGAAATCGCGCCAGAAGGACAGGTTTTCCCGCACGCTCAACGCCGGTTTGAGGGCGTCGCGATGGCCGAGATAGTGCGCCTGCTCGGCGGTGGTGAGTTCGTCGCTGCCGCCTTCGACCGCGACCTGTCCGGCGGCGGGGACCAATAGCCCGGCGATCAGCCGCAGCAGCGAGGTTTTGCCGGCACCATTGCGGCCGGTGACGGCCAGCGCTTCGCCGGACAGCACCGAAAAGTCGAGGTCGCTGAAAACCTCGCGTCCGCCCCGGACGCATCTGAGCCGGCGCCCGACAAGCCGCATTGCTGTATTTTCCATGACTTTACGGTTCTTGCATTACACATTGCTGCGTAACGATTGTCGGTGTGGCGGTGCCTCTAGAAAGATTCTATAAGCCGCCAATTGATGCAGCACACAACGCGCGCCTGCAAGCTAACCGGCCCATCTTCCTGATGGTGCCTTGATACCCGAAAAACGGGTGTCTCCAACGAAAAACTGGGATCGCTCCACATGACCTCGCTCGACAGCTTCAAATGCCGGAAAACCCTCAAAGTCGGCGGCAAGACTTACGTCTATTACAGCCTGCCGACGGCCGAGAAAAACGGGCTCAAGGGAATCTCCCGCCTGCCGTATTCGATGAAGGTGCTGCTCGAGAACCTGCTGCGTAACGAGGATGATCGCACGGTCACGAAAGCCGACATCGTCGCGGTGTCGAAGTGGCTGAAGAAGCGCGCGCTCGATCACGAGATCGCTTTCCGCCCGGCGCGAGTGCTGATGCAGGATTTCACCGGCGTGCCGGCGGTGGTGGACCTCGCGGCGATGCGTAACGCCATGCAGTCGCTCGGCGGCGATGCCGAGAAGATCAACCCGCTGGTGCCAGTCGATCTCGTCATCGATCACTCGGTGATCGTCAACTTCTTCGGCGACAACAAGGCGTTCTCCAAGAACGTTGCCGAAGAGTACAAGCAGAATCAGGAACGCTACGAATTCCTCAAGTGGGGTCAGAAGGCCTTCTCGAACTTCTCCGTCGTGCCGCCCGGCACTGGCATCTGCCATCAGGTCAATCTCGAGTACCTGGCGCAGACGGTGTGGACCAAGAAAGAGAAGATGACGGTCGGCCGCAAGACCGGCACGTTTGAGGTCGCCTATCCGGATACGCTGGTCGGCACGGACTCGCACACCACCATGGTCAACGGTCTCGCCGTGCTCGGCTGGGGCGTCGGCGGCATCGAGGCTGAAGCCGCGATGCTCGGCCAGCCGCTGTCGATGCTGCTGCCGGAAGTGGTCGGCTTCAAGCTGAAGGGGCAGCTGCGCGAAGGCGTCACCGCGACCGACCTCGTGCTCACCGTGACGCAGATGCTGCGCAAGCAGGGCGTCGTCGGAAAGTTTGTCGAATTCTTCGGCCCAGGCCTTGATCATCTGGCCGTTGCCGACAAGGCGACGATCGGCAACATGGCGCCGGAATACGGCGCGACCTGCGGCTTCTTCCCGGTCGACAAGGCGACGCTGGATTATCTCAAGACCTCGGGCCGTGCCTCGGCCCGCGTCGCGCTGGTCGAGAAGTATGCCAAGGCGCAGGGCCTGTTCCGCACCGCCACGACGCCCGACCCGGTGTTCACCACGACGCTGGTGCTCGATCTGAAGGACGTTACACCGTCGATGGCCGGTCCGAAGCGCCCCGAAGGCCGCGCTGCGCTGCCGACCATCCCGACCGGTTTCGCCGCCGCGATGGAGACCGAATACAAGAAGGCTGCTTCGATGTCGCAGCGTTATCCGGTCGAGGGCCGTACGCACGATCTCGGCCACGGCGACGTGGTGATCGCAGCGATCACCTCCTGCACCAACACCTCGAATCCGAGCGTGCTGATCGGCGCCGGCCTGCTGGCGCGCAAGGCGGCCGCCAAGGGCCTCAAGGCCAAGCCGTGGGTCAAGACCTCGCTGGCCCCGGGCAGCCAGGTCGTCGCCGAGTACCTCGCCAATTCCGGATTGCAGAAGGACCTCGACAAGGTCGGCTTCAATCTAGTCGGCTTCGGCTGCACCACCTGCATCGGCAATTCCGGTCCGCTGCCGGAAGAGATTTCCAAGTCGATCAACGACAACGGCATCATCGCCGCGGCGGTGCTGTCCGGTAATCGCAACTTCGAAGGCCGCGTCTCGCCGGACGTGCAGGCCAACTATCTGGCATCGCCGCCGCTCGTCGTCGCGCACGCGCTCGCCGGTACGGTGACGAAGAATCTCGATGTCGAACCGATTGGCATCGGCAAGGATGGCGAGCCGGTCTATCTGCGCGACATCTGGCCGACCACCAAGGAGATCAACGCTTTCATCAAGAAGTACGTCACCTCGACGATCTTCAAGAAGAAGTATGCCGACGTGTTCAAGGGCGACACCAACTGGCGCAAGATCAAGACCGTGGCGAGCGAGACCTATCGCTGGAACATGGGCTCGACTTATGTGCAGAACCCGCCGTATTTCGAGGGCATGAAGAAGGAGCCGGAACCGATCGTCGACGTGGTCGATGCGCGGATCCTGGCGCTGTTCGGCGACAAGATCACCACCGATCACATCTCGCCGGCCGGTTCGATCAAGCTGACGTCGCCCGCCGGAAAGTATCTGTCCGAGCATCAGGTGCGTCCGGCCGACTTCAACCAGTACGGCACGCGGCGCGGCAATCACGAAGTGATGATGCGCGGCACCTTCGCCAACATCCGCATCAAGAACTTCATGCTGAAGGGTGCGGACGGCAACATCCCTGAGGGCGGTCTCACCAAGCATTGGCCCGACGGCGAACAGATGACGATCTACGATGCGGCGATGAAGTATCAGGCGGAGAGCGTGCCGCTGGTGGTGTTCGCGGGCGCAGAGTACGGCAACGGTTCGTCGCGCGACTGGGCAGCCAAGGGCACCCGGCTGCTCGGTGTTCGCGCCGTGATCTGCCAGAGCTTCGAGCGTATCCATCGCTCCAATCTGGTCGGCATGGGCGTGCTGCCGCTGACGTTCGAGGACAATGCGTCCTGGCAGTCGATCGGTCTCAAGGGTGACGAGACGGTGACGATCCGCGGCCTGCAGGGCGACCTCAAGCCGCGCCAGACGCTGACCGCTGAAATCGTCTCCAGCGACGGCACGCTGCGCCGCGTCCCGCTGCTCTGCCGCATCGATACGCTGGACGAGCTCGAATACTATCGCAACGGCGGTATCTTGCATTACGTGCTGCGCAAGCTAGCCGCTTGATGAGGAGCTTTGGATTTGACATTCGCCTCCCGGTCACACGGCAAGGCGGGCCGCGAATGTCGAATCCGCTCCACTAGATGCGACCGAACGTCTCACCGCGAATTGAGTGGCGAGTGATGAGAAGGCGGCCTATGAAAGGTCGCCTTTTCGCGTTTTGGAGCGTTGGGTCGCCATCAAGGCGAGAGACGAGGCGGATTTCTGCATGGCAGCATGATGGGATATTGTGACGTTACCAAATGGTCCGGCGCAGTCGCTATCGCCGTCGTGGCGATGATGGCCGGTCCGGCAAAATCGGATCCCGTTGCGGTGGTCGAATTGTTCACATCGCAGGGATGTTCGTCCTGTCCCGCCGCTGACAAGATTCTTGGCGACCTCGCCACTGATCCGTCGATCGTCGCGCTCAGCCTGCCGATCGACTATTGGGATTATCTCGGCTGGAAAGACACGCTCGCCGACCCGCGCTTCACGGCACGCCAGAAAGCCTATTCGCACATGCGCGGCGACCGTGACGTCTATACGCCGCAAGTCATCGTGAATGGGCAGGTCCATCTGATCGGCAGCGATCGCGCGGCCATCGACAGCGCGATGCGCGATACCAAAAAGTCCGGCGATGCGATGTCGGTGCCGGTATCGATGACGGTGTCCGGCTCGCTGCTCAATGTCAGCGTTGCGGCGCCGCGCGCAAATCATTCGGTGCGCAACGGCGAAGTCTGGGTGTGCGCTGTTTCGAAGGCAGTGCCGATCGCGATCGGACGCGGCGAGAACCGCGGTCGCGAAGTGATCTATCACAATGTCGTCCGGAACTGGCTGAAGGTCGGCGACTGGAGCGGCGCTGCCGGAAACTGGTCGGTGCCGATGGAGAACATCGCGCGCGACGGCGTCGATGCCGTGGTGGTTTATCTGCAGAGCGGATCGCGCGATCGGCCGGGGCCAATGCTTGGCGCCGCCTATACGTCGTTGCGTTAGGCAACCGGCGTCTTGCTACGCACTGTTGTGTGAGTGGTGTCATGAGCCGCGAGGCTGTCGCGGTCTCATACCCGCGCTGCCGATTGATCCGGCATCAGCATTGCTGTGAACACGGCCCCCCAAAAGAAAAAGGACCAACGAATGTTGGCCCGTAGTGTGGGGATTAACTTCCCTGCGCACCGGCCCGATCCTGAAAACCCCGGGGGGCTGGGGGCTGAGGAATCCGGAGTCGACAAGACCGGGCCAACGCAGTGCTTGTTTCTCGCAATTCAGCGCGGCGTCGGCTTGGCGGAAATTAGGCGGTATTATGATTTGACTAACTTTCCTGTGACGCTCGAAGCGCGCGATGCAACCATAAAGTGAAGCGCCGGCTGCTTGGTCGCCCGGTGCGGTGGACAAAGTTCCATCATAGACGATGCGGAAAGTTCCATCGCCGTGCGCAGGCCCCTTGCGGTCGTGCGCGGTCGGCGCGATCATGATTGCGTCATGACAGGAGGCGCGACATGACGACGTCGGGGGATACTGATCCCGGAGAGAGCCGGGGACCGGAGCGCAGTCTCGCAACGGTCCCGCATCCGAGCCGCGTGACGTTCAATCGTCTCGAACTCAACCGCATCCTCAACCTCTATGGACGCATGGTCGCGGATGGCGAGTGGCGCGACTACGCCATTGATTTCTTCAAGGACAAGGCAGTGTTTTCGGTGTTCCGGCGCGCGTCCGAGGTGCCGATCTATCGCATCGAGAAAGATCCGCGGCTGGCGCGCAAGCAAGGCGCCTATAGCGTGATCTCTGCCAGCGGATTGATCCTGCGCCGCGGCCACGATCTCGATCGTGTGCTGCTGGTGATCGATCGCAAGCTGGCATTGGTGTAGAGCCGGGTCTGTTCGATGTGCCATTGCCGGGCTCGACCCCGGCGATCCATCATCTCAAGACGATTACTGAAGACACGATGGATGCGCGCTGCGTTATCGGCCGGTCTCGCCGCCGTTCGTGGGTACCGTCGCGGCACCCTCGCCGAGCGCGCGTTGCATCATCACCGTATCGAGCCAACGCCCGAATTTGAATCCGACATCGGGATGCGTCCCGATCATCTGAAAGCCGGCCCGGCTGTGCAAGCCGATCGATCCGGCATTGGCGGAATCGCCGATCACCGCAATCATCTGCCGGTAATTGCGCGTCACGCAGTCGTCGATCAATCGCTGCAGCAGTTGGCTGCCGATACCTTGCCGATGCACCTGCGGCGCCAGGTAGACCGAATTCTCGACGGTGAAGCGATAGGCTGGTCGCGGCCGATACGGCCCCGCATAGGCATAGCCGATCACTTTGCCATCGAGCTGCGCCGCCAGATAAGGAAACCCGCCGTCCACCAGCGCTCGAAACCGCCGCGTCATTTCGGCGAGGTCGGGCGGGGTCAGTTCGAACGTCGCGGTGCCATGGCGCACCTCGCGATCGTAGATGACGGTGATGGCGGGAAGATCGGCTTCGGCAGCGGGTCTGATGGTCACGGCGGGCATGGCGGCAGAGTATTTTCGCCGGGCACAAAAGAAAAGCCCCGGCGCTAAGGCCGGGGCTTGGTATTCAGCATTTAGCTAGCGAGGTTAATCGCGCTGGCCCAGCAACTGCAGCAGCAGCGTGAACAGGTTGATGAAGTTCAGGTAGAGCGACAGCGCACCGGTGATCGCCGCACGTTCCGCCATCTCACCGCCCTGTGCGGCATAGCCGTAGATGTAGTCGTTCTTCAGCCGCTGCGTATCCCATGCGGTCAGGCCTGCGAACACCAGCACGCCGACCACCGACACCACGAACTGCAGCATCGAACTGGCAACGAAGATGTTCACCAGGCTGGCGATGATGATGCCGAACAGGCCCATCATCAGGAACGAGCCCATCCCGGTCATGTCACGCTTGGTGGTGTAGCCGTAAAGGCTCAACGCACCGAACGACGCCGCGGTGATGAAGAATACCCGCACGATCGAGGTGTGGGTGTACACTAGGAAGATCGACGACAGCGAGATGCCCATCAGCGCCGAGAACGCCCAGAACAGCATCTGTGCGGTCGCCGGGCGTAGCCGGTTGATGCCGAACGAGATGGCAAACACCATCACCAGCGGTGCGAGGATCAACACCCATTTCAGCGGGCTGACAAACACCGCATAGCCGAACTGAGTGAGATACTGCCCGCGCGCCAGCGCGAGCGTCGCGCCGGTCGCCGACTTCGCGGCCAGCGATGCGTCGCCGGTAACGGCCAGCATATAGACGCCAAGTGCGGCCAGGCCGGTGATGGCCAGACCGATGGTCATGTAATTGTAGATGCGCAGCATGTATGCGCGCAGGCCGGCATCGACGGCCGCGGTGTCAGCGCGCGCGCCGGCCCGGCCGAAAGGCGAAGCGTAGTTACGGTCCAAGTCCGACATGGTCGAAACCCTCGTGGTTGTCTGGCAAAGTGCGAAGGGCTCGCGCCGCCAGCGCGAAATCTATCCCAGATGCCGGCATTCCTTGGTATGACATTCGTGTCACCGAACCGGCGTCTGACCCAAGCTGGTATGTGGGAAACTAACACATTCAACGCAAGCTTCCACGCGCGGCTGAATGTCGCTCCGCAATACGGCCTACGCCAATATGCAGTTCCTGCACAGGCCTAGAAACCACTTATTTATCAGTTCTATCCAACACTTTCGTTAACGCCGGGCGGCCGGCCGAAGGAGTCTGGCCTGCTACAAATTGTCATAAATTCCGTAGCACGGATGCGGGCTTCTGGTTGAGGGCGACCAGCGTCCCGGCAAGCCCCAGCCCGACGGTCACCGCCAGCGCCACGGCGACCACCGCCAGTGCGCTGCCGGCCTGCCAGACGAAACTCAGGGTCATGAGTCGCGTCACGATCAGCCATGCCGCCACCGAGCCGGCGAGGACGCCGAACAGCGCGGTGGCCAGGCCGATCATCAGATATTCCATCGCGTAGGCGCCGAGCAGCCGCAGCCGCGTCGCGCCCAGCGTCTTCAAGATCACCGCGTCATAGACCCGGTGGCGATGGCCCGCGGCCAGCGCGCCACCGAGCACCAGGATTGCCGCCAGCAAGGTAACGGCGCTGGCGCCGCGAATCGCCAGCACGAGATTGGTGACGACATTGCCGACGGTCTCCAGCGCCTCACGGACGCGCACGCTGGTGACCATTGGAAAGGCTGCGGCGACCGACTTGATGATCGCGGCGTCGTTGGCAGGCGTGGCCGCCGTGGATTCGGTCAACGTCGCTATGTGGGTATGCGGCGCGCCGCGGAAGGTATTCGGCGAGAACACCAGCACGAAATTGATGCCGAGACTTTGCCAGTCCACCGTCCGCATGTTGCTGATGGTGGCGGTGATATTGCGGCCGAGCACATTGACGATGACTTCGTCGCCGATCTTGAGGCCGAGGCCGGTCGCCAGCTTCTTCTCGAACGACACCAGCGGCGGGCCGGCATAGTCCGGCGGCCACCATTGTCCTTCCACCAGCTTGGAGCCGCGCGGCACCTCGTTGGTGTAACTGAGGCCGCGGTCGCTTTGCAGCACCCAAGCCGCATCGGACGACGGCTTGAGGTCTTCCGACTTGATGCCACCGGCGGAGACGATGCGCCCGCGCAGCATCGGCACCTCCTCGATCGTCGCCTGCGGCGCCTGCTGCCTGAGGAAGTCCTGAAAGCGATCGGCCTCGGTCGAGGGAATATCGATGAAGTAGTAGGACGGCGCGTGCTCCGGCAGCGCCGCCATGAATTGCCGCCGCAGGTTGCCGTCGATCTGAGTGATGGTGACCAGCACCGCGAGTCCCAACCCGAGCGAGAGCACCACCGACGGCGTCAGCGCGCCCGGCCGGTGAATGTTGGCGATGGCCAGCCGCAACATGGTGGTGCGCGGCCGCGGCAGGCGGCGCGCCGACGCCATCACCGCGGCGGCGATGCCGCGCAACAGCGCCAGCACCACGATGGCCGAGCCTACGAAGACGACGGCGACACGCTTGTCGTAGGCGAGGCCGACGGCGGTGGCGATCAGCAGCGCGACAACGACCGCCATCGCGACGAGGTAGGGCAGGCGTGGCCGATGCCACTCCCGCGTCACTACCTCGCGGAACAGGGCCGCGACTGGGACGTCGTGGATGCGGCCGAGCGGCCATAGCCCGAATGCCAGCGCGGTCAGCAAGCCATAGACGAACGACAGCAACAACTCGCCAATATGCAGCGCCGGTTCGACCGGCAGCGGTAGCAGCTTGCCGAACACGCCGACGATGACGAACGGCAACGCCGCACCGAGCGCGAGCCCGATCAGCGAACCGATCACCGCCAGCACGATGACCTGAGCCAGATAGATCGTGAAGACTCGGCCACCGGTGGCGCCGAGCGCCTTGAACGACGCGATGACGTCGCGGCGGCGGTCGATATGACTTTTCACCGCGTTGGCGACGCCCACGCCGCCGACCAACAGCGCGGCGAGGCCGACCAGAGTCAGGAATTGCGTGAAGCGATTGATGCTGCGCTCGAGTTGCGGCGAGGCGTTGGCGCGCGAGCGGATGTCCCATCCTGCGTCGGGCAAGGTTGAACGGACCGCACCGATCACATCCCGCGCGGCCTGATCCGATGTCGCGTTGTCGGGTAGCCGCAGGTGATAGGTCCAGCGCACCAGACTGCCCGGTTGCAGCAACTCGGTGGCGCGCAGCGCAGCGTCGCTGACAAGAAAGCGCGGGCCGAAGCCGATGCCGCCGGCGAGCTTGTCCGGTTCGGCGGCGATCGCGCTGCGAATCTCGAAGGTCGCGCTGCCGACGCTGACGCGGTCGCCAACTTTGAGATCGAGCCGTGCCAGCAGCGCGGGATCGGCCGCCGCTCCGAATATGCCATCGCGTTGTGCGAGCAACCGGTCCGTCGGGAGATCCGGCTCCAGCGTCAGCCTGCCAAGCATCGGATAGCTGTTCTCGACGGCTTTCAGTTCGACCAGCGCCAGCCGGCCATCCTCTGCCCGAACCATCGCGCGCATCGTTGCCGTCACCGCCAGCTGGCCGTGCGCGCGCAGGACGGCGACTTCATTCGGTTTGGCTTCGCGCTGGGTCAAAGCGAAAGCAACGTCGCCACCGAGCAGCGTGCGGCCTTCGCGCGCCAAACCGTCGCTGAGGCTGGCGGCGACCGAGCCGACGCCAGCGATGGCCATGACGCCGAGTGCGATACAGGCAATGAAAACATAGAAGCCGCGCAACCCGCCGCGCAGTTCGCGCCAGGCATAAGCCAGCGGCAGGAAAGTCATCGGACGGTTGGGGGTGCGGTCGGCGACGGCGCTCATGCGGGATTATGCCGTTTCGGTCCAGTGCCGGTCGGTGGCGGGACCGTCGATGCGGCCGGAGCGCAGCCGCACGACGCGATCGCAACGTTGCGCCAGCGAGCTGTCGTGCGTCACCAGCACCAGCGTCATGCCGCGCTCGGCATGCTTGGCGAACAGCAGGTCGACGATCTGCTGGCCGGTGGTCTCATCGAGGTTGCCGGTCGGTTCGTCGGCGACGAGGATGGCTGGATCGGGTGCGAGTGCGCGGGCGATGGCGACGCGCTGCTGCTCGCCGCCCGACAGTTGTGTCGGATAATGATGCAGCCGCTCGCCGAGGCCGACCGACTGCAATTCGCGGGCGGCCCGTGCGGTCGCGTCGGCGTTGCCGGCGAGTTCCAGCGGCACCGCGACGTTCTCCAGCGCGGTCATGGTGGGAATCAGATGAAACGACTGAAACACGATCCCGACTTCGCGGCCGCGAAAGCGCGCCAGCGCATCCTCGTCGAGGTCATTGAATGCCGTGCCGTTGACCACCACCTGTCCGCTGTCGGGACGTTCCAGCCCTGCCATCGTCATCAGCAGCGTCGACTTGCCGGAGCCGGATGCACCGATCAGGCCGATGGCTTCGCCGGACGCGACGCGCAAGCTGACATCCTTCAGGATGTGGACCCGCGCCGCGCCTTCGCCGAGCGACAGGTTGAGGTTCGTGATGGAAATGGAATCCGGCGCAGAGCTTGCGCGCGACGCAGTGGCCGATGATGAGGAATCGATGAGATTGTCCATGCGGTTTTCATATGGCGATTGCTTTGCGGCGGTCGAGGGGCTGCGCCGGATGTTTGTGGTCGCGGGCTTCGGCTTGCTGCTGCTGATGCCGGCGCTGGCCGGGGCCGCCGACAATGCCAGGCCTCTCAAGATCGTGGCACTTGGCGATTCCCTGAGCGCCGGACTGGGCCTGCCGGCCCAGGCGGCATTCCCTGCCATGTTACAAAATTCTTTGAAAAACAAGCAGATACATGTGGATATCGCCAATGCCGGGGTGTCGGGCGATACGAGTTCGGGCGGTCGCGACCGGCTCGACTGGTCGGTGCCGGACGGGACCGACGCGGTGATCCTCGAACTCGGCGCCAATGACGCGCTGCGCGGCATAGACCCCGCGGTGACGCGGGCGGCGCTCGAAGACATCCTGAAGCGGCTGAAAGCGCGCAAAATCGCGGTGCTGTTGTGCGGCATGCTGGCGCCGCCGAATTACGGCGCGGAGTTCGCGGCACGGTTCAATGCGATCTATCCGGACCTGGCGCGGCAATATGATGTGCCGCTGTACCCGTTCTTCCTCGATGGCGTGGCCGCCGATAAAACGCTCAATCAGGCCGATGGCATGCACCCCACCGCGCAAGGCGTCGAGGTGATCGTCGCGCGGATCCTGCCGGCGGTCGAGGCATTGATCGCCGCCGTCAGGGCGCGAGCAGGCTGAAATGGCAAAAATCGGCCAGGGTTATCCAACGGTGGTCCGTGCGGCACCAAGCCATCGCTTCGCACGGTCACATAACTACGGTAAAAATTGTTATCGGTGATTCGTCGCCGGGTTCTGTTGAAGGCATTCCCGCCCGGAAGCTGGGTTGTGCTTTTTGGCGTCATGCCTCTGCATCGGGGGTTTCGCGATGCCACGATTGTTTACTGGACTGGAAATACCGGCCGATATCGGCCAGACGCTCTCCAGCCTGCGCGGCGGTTTACCGGGTGCCCGCTGGATCGATCCCGAAAATTATCATGTCACCCTGCGCTTCATCGGCGATATCGATGGCCTTGCTGCCAACGAGATCGCCTCGCTGTTGCCGCGGGTCAACCGCAAGCCGTTCGAAGTCGCGTTGCAGGGCTTGTCGATTTTCGGCGGACGTAAGCCGCGCGCGGTGGTGGCGACCGTGGTGCCGAGCCGGCCGCTGATCGAACTGCAGGCCGAACTTGAGCGGCTGATGCAGCGCATTGGACTGTCGCCCGAAGGGCGTAAATTCACGCCGCATGTGACGCTGGCGCGGCTGCGCGATGCCTCCAATCAGGATGTCGCCGATTACCTCTCGGTGCGGGGCTATTTCCCGACCCGGGTGTTCACGGCGTCGCGCTTCGTGCTGTTCTCATCGCGCGCGTCGATCGGAGGTGGCCCTTACGTCGTCGAGGATTCCTACGCGTTGTGCGCGTGACGCGGGTGGTGTCGGCGGCTGGGTTCTCCGCGGCGCGCGGCGCATGGCCGGGTCTTGAAAATTTCGTCTTGCATTTTTGGCTGCGCTGGGGCCGTTAGCGCGGATGGATGCATCGTCGCCCGCGTCGTTTCGGGCCAAATACCAGTCACTCGTCGCCTCCGGGGCGATCGAGGCCGATCCGGCGCAAGCGCGTGCCGTCGAAGCGTTCGCAACGCTCGACGAACATCTGTTGCGCTACCGCCCGGCACGGAAGCAAGGTTTCTTCGGACGACTGTTTTCCGACAAGAAGGATACGGCGCCGCGTGGACTCTACGTTCACGGCGAAGTCGGACGCGGCAAGACCATGCTGATGGATCTGTTCTTCCAGCAGAGCCAAGTGATGCACAAGCGCCGTGCGCATTTCCACGAGTTCATGGCGGACGTTCACGAGCGTATCTACAATTTCCGGCAAAGCATCGCGCGTGGCGAGATCGGCGATACCGACGTCGTGCAGTTGACCGCAAGCTCGCTTTTCGAGGAGGCGTGGCTGCTCTGCTTCGATGAGTTCCATGTGACCGACATCGCCGATGCGATGATCCTTGGCCGGCTGTTCGCGCAGCTGTTCGAACTCGGCACCGTGGTGGTGGCGACCTCCAACGTCGCGCCGGAGGATCTCTATAAAGGCGGCCTCAATCGTGCATTATTCCTGCCGTTCATCGGGCAGATCGAGGCGCATATGGATGTCCGCCGGCTGGACTCGCGCACCGATTTCCGGCTGGAGAAACTGGTCGGCGTCAAGATGTGGCTGGTGCCTGCGGATCAGGATGCGGAGGCGGCGCTCGACAAGGCCTGGCTCAAGATGACCGGCGGCGCCGCGGGCGCACCGCTCGATCTGGTCGTCAAGTCGCGCAAGCTGCACGTGCCGCGTGCAGCGCATGGCGTGGCGCGGTTCTCGTTCGCGGACTTGTGCGAACAGCCGCTGGCCGGATCGGATTATCTGCGGCTGGCGCGGGACTTTCACACCATCATGATCGATCGGATTCCGGTGATGGACCTGGCCGATCGCAACGCCGCGAAGCGATTTACCACGTTGATCGATACGCTTTACGACAATGCGGTGAAGCTGATGGCCTCGGCCGACGCCGATCCGCTGTCGCTCTACCGCGCCACCGAAGGCAACGAAGCCAACGAATTTAAGCGCACGGCGTCACGGCTGATCGAGATGAGTTCGGAATCCTACCTCGCGCTGCCGCACGGACGCAGCCACTCCGAGGCCTCGGGCTCAACAACCGGGTTGGTCGAGACGTGAGCGCCGGCTGCTTTGACCTTGGCGCTGCCGATCCAAATTTGCGATCGGCGCGACTTGAACGGTTCCTTCGAAAGGTCTAACCAGCCTGTCAAGAATTCCCACCTCCAATCTCTCCCCAGACTTCAAAGGACATATTTCCCATGGCGCGCAACAAGATTGCTTTGATTGGCTCCGGCCAGATCGGCGGAACGCTTGCTCACCTCGTCGGCCTGAAGGAACTCGGCGACGTTGTGATGTTCGACATCGCCGAAGGCGTGCCGCAGGGCAAATCGCTCGATCTTGCGCAGTCGTCGCCGGTCGATGGCTTCGACGCCAGCTTCACCGGCACCAATTCCTATGAGGGACTCGAGGGTTCCGATGTCTGCATCGTCACCGCCGGCGTGCCGCGCAAGCCCGGCATGAGCCGCGACGACCTCCTGAGCATCAACCTCAAGGTGATGGAGCAGGTCGGCGCCGGCATCAAGAAGTATGCGCCGAATGCTTTCGTCATCTGCATCACCAATCCGCTCGATGCGATGGTCTGGGCGCTGCAGAAGGCGTCCGGCCTGCCGCACAACAAGGTCATCGGCATGGCCGGCGTACTCGACTCGGCGCGCTTCCGTTATTTCCTCGCCGACGAATTCGGCGTCTCGGTGGAAGACGTCACCGCGTTCGTGCTCGGCGGCCACGGTGACACCATGGTGCCGTTGGTGAAGTATTCGACGGTGGCCGGCATTCCGCTGCCCGATCTGGTGAAGATGGGCTGGACTTCGCAGGCTCGCCTCGATGAGATCGTGACGCGCACGCGCAACGGCGGCGCCGAGATCGTCAACCTGCTGAAGACCGGTTCGGCGTTCTATGCCCCGGCATCATCTGCGATAGCGATGGCCGAAAGCTATCTGCGCGACAAGAAGCGCGTGTTGCCCTGCGCCGCTTACCTCAATGGCGAGTACGGCGTGAAGGACATGTATGTCGGCGTGCCGGTGGTGATCGGTTCCAAGGGCGTCGAGCGCATCGTCGAAATCGAACTCGCCGGTAAGGACCGCGAGGGCTTCGACAAGTCGGTCAGCGCGGTGCAGGGTCTGGTCGACGCCTGCAAGAAGATCGCGCCCGATCTTCTCGGCAAGTAAGTTTCGCCGCGCGGGTTCGCCCGCGCGGTTTTTTGTCTCGATTGGCAAGGGATTGGGTGAGGGCCGCGGATGAATATTCACGAGTATCAAGCCAAGGCGCTGTTGCGCGAGTTCGGTGTGCCGGTATCGCGCGGCGTTGCCGTGCTGAAGGCCGAGGAGGCCGAGGCGGCGGCGAAGGAACTTGGCGGGCCGGTGTGGGTGGTCAAGAGCCAGATCCACGCGGGCGGCCGTGGCAAGGGCAAATTCAAGGAAGCGTCCGCCGGTGACAAGGGAGGCGTCCGCCTCGCCAAGTCGGTCGATGAGGTGAAGCAATACGTCGGTGAAATGCTCGGTGCGACGCTGGTGACGGTGCAGACCGGTCCGGCCGGCAAGCAGGTCAATCGCCTCTATATCGAGGAAGGCTCCGACATCGACAAGGAGTTCTATCTTTCGGCGCTGGTCGATCGCGAGACATCGCGGATTTCCTTCGTGGTCTCCACCGAAGGCGGCGTCAACATCGAGGAAGTCGCGCACAAGACGCCTGAGAAGATCGTGACGTTCTCGATCGATCCGGCCACCGGCGTGATGCCGCATCATGGCCGCAAGGCCGCGCAGGCGCTGAAGCTGTCCGGCGATCTCGCCAAGCAGGCCGAGAAGCTGATCGTGCAGCTCTACGCTGCGTTCATCGCCAAGGACATGGCGATGCTTGAAATCAATCCGCTGGTCGTGACCAAGCAGGGGCAGCTGCGCTGTCTCGACGCCAAGGTCTCGTTCGACGACAACGCGCTCTACCGCCATCCCGATGTGGTCGCGCTGCGCGACACCAGCGAGGAAGATGCCAAGGAAATCGAGGCGTCGAAATACGATCTCGCTTACATCGCGCTCGATGGATCGATCGGCTGCATGGTCAACGGTGCCGGCCTGGCGATGGCGACGCTCGACATCATCAAGCTGTACGGCGAAAGCCCGGCCAACTTCCTCGACGTCGGCGGCGGTGCGTCGGTCGAGAAGGTCACGGCGGCGTTCAAGATCATCACTTCGGATCCCAACGTGAAGGGCATCCTGGTCAATATCTTCGGTGGCATCATGAAGTGCGACGTGATCGCGCAGGGCGTCATCGTCGCAGTGGCGATGGTCGGCCTCAAGGTGCCGCTCGTCGTGCGCCTCGAAGGCACCAACGTGGAAGAAGGCAAGACAATCATTCGCGAGTCCGGCCTCAACGTGCTGGCGGCGGACGACCTCGACGACGCCGCGCAGAAGATCGTCAAGGCCGTGAAGGAGGCCGCGTAATGTCTGTTCTGATCGACAAGAACACCAAGGTCATCACCCAGGGCTTCACCGGCAAGAACGGTACGTTCCATTCGGAAGCCGCCATCGCCTATGGCACCAAGGTTGTCGGCGGCACGTCGCCGGGCAAGGGCGGTTCAACGCATCTCGGCCTGCCGGTGTTCGATACCGTGGCAGAAGCGCGGGCCAAGACCGGCGCTGACGCCAGCGTCATCTACGTGCCGCCGCCGGGCGCCGCGGATGCGATCTGCGAAGCCATCGACGCGGAAGTCCCGCTGATCGTCTGCATCACCGAGGGCATTCCGGTGCTCGACATGGTGCGCGTCAAGCGCTCGCTGTCGGGTTCGAAGTCGCGGCTGATCGGTCCCAATTGCCCGGGCGTCGTCACCGCGGGCGAGTGCAAGATCGGCATCATGCCGGCCAACATCTTCCGCCCCGGCAATGTTGGTATCGTATCGCGATCCGGTACGCTGACCTATGAAGCCGTGTTCCAGACGACGCAGGTCGGTTTGGGCCAGACCTCCGCAGTCGGCATCGGCGGCGATCCGGTCAAGGGCACCGAATTCATCGACGTGCTCGAGATGTTTCTCGCCGACGAGAAGACCACCTCGATCGTCATGATCGGCGAGATCGGCGGATCGGCCGAAGAGGATGCCGCGCAGTTCCTCCGCGATGAGGCCAAGCGTGGCCGCAAGAAGCCGATGGTTGGCTTCATCGCAGGGCGCACCGCACCTCCGGGCCGCCGCATGGGTCATGCCGGTGCGATCGTATCGGGCGGCAAGGGCGACGCGGAATCCAAGATCGCGGCGATGGAAGCCGCCGGGATTACGGTCTCGCCGTCGCCCGCGCGGCTGGGCCGCACGCTTGCCGAAAAACTGAAATCCTGATTCAATTTTTGGTTCTTTTCGGCGCGTATATTCGCCCTAAATAGGGTAAAGAAGCCTGATGCGGTCGGTCCGGTTGCCGGATCGGCCGTCACGCTTTGTTTTTCTTGCGCGATGCCAATAACTTAGGACTGATCATGTCTCGCCAGGACGCCAACGCGGCATTTGCTCTTTCCTCGTTCCTCTACGGCGCGAATGCCAGCTACATCGACGACATCTATGCCCGCTATGAGAAGGACCCCAGCTCGGTCGATGCCGAGTGGCGCGAATTCTTCGGTAGCCTGAAGGACCAGCCGGCCGACGTTCGGAAGAACGCCGAAGGGCCGTCCTGGGAGAGGGCGAACTGGCCCCAGACCCCGAAGGACGAGCTGACCTCGGCGCTGGATGGCAACTGGGTCCAGGTCGAAAAGGCCGTCGGCGACAAGCTGCAGGCCAAGGCCAAGGCCGCCGGCACCGAGCTCGCCGGTGTCGACGTTCACCAGGCGACACGGGATTCGGTCCGCGCCCTGATGTTGATTCGCGCCTATCGCATGCGCGGCCACTTCCACGCCAAGCTGGATCCGCTCGGGCTCGAACCGGCCAAGGATCACGAAGAACTCGACCCGCGTACCTACGGCTTCACCGACGCCGATTTCGACCGCAAGATCTTCCTCGACCACGTGCTCGGCCTCGAATACGGCACGCTGCGCGAAATCGTGGCGATCTGCGAACGGACCTATTGCCAGACGCTCGGCGTCGAGTTCATGCACATCTCCAACGGTGCGCAGAAGGCGTGGATTCAGGAACGCATCGAAGGGCCGGATAAGGAAATCAGCTTCACGCCGGAAGGCCGTCGCGCCATCCTGACCAAGCTGATCGAGGCCGAAGGCTTCGAGAAATTCTGCGATCTCAAGTTCACCGGGACCAAGCGGTTCGGTCTCGACGGTGGTGAATCGCTGATCCCCGCGCTCGAGCAGATCATCAAGCGCGGCGGCAATCTCGGCATCAAGGAAATTGTCGTCGGTATGCCGCATCGCGGCCGCCTCAACGTGCTGACCCAGGTGATGGGCAAGCCGCATCGCGCGCTGTTCCACGAATTCAAGGGTGGCTCTGCCAACCCCGACGAAGTCGAAGGATCGGGCGACGTCAAGTATCATCTCGGCGCGTCGTCGGATCGCGAGTTCGACAACAACAAGGTGCATCTGTCGCTGACGGCTAACCCGTCGCATCTCGAGATCGTCGATCCGGTGGTGCTCGGCAAGGTGCGCGCCAAGCAGGACCAGCATGGCGATCCTCCGGATCAGCGCACCTCGGTGCTGCCGCTGCTGATGCATGGCGATGCAGCATTCGCCGGTCAGGGCGTTGTCGCCGAATGCTTCGGCCTGTCCGACCTCAAGGGCTACCGCACCGGCGGTTCGATCCACTTCATCGTCAACAACCAGATCGGCTTCACGACCTATCCGCGTTACTCGCGTTCGTCGCCCTATCCGTCGGATGTGGCGAAGATGATCGATGCGCCGATCTTCCACGTCAACGGCGACGATCCGGAAGCCGTGGTGTTCGCGGCCAAGATCGCCGTCGAGTTCCGGCAGAAATTCCACAAGCCGGTCGTCATCGACATGTTCTGTTATCGCCGGCACGGCCACAACGAAGGCGACGAGCCGGCGTTCACCCAGCCGCTGATGTACAAGAAGATCGCGACGCACGCGTCTGTGCTCGAGGTCTATTCCAAGCGTCTGGTCGCGGACGGCATCATCACCGAAGGCGAAGTCGAGAAGGCCAAGAACGACTGGCGTGCCCGGCTCGACGCCGAACTCGAGGCCGGCAGCGGCTACAAGCCGAACAAGGCCGACTGGCTCGACGGCAAGTGGGCCGGCTTCAAGACTGCCGGCGAGGACGACGATCCGCGTCGTGGCATCACCGGCGTCGACGTGGCCCTGCTCAAGGATATCGGCCGCAAGATCACCAAGGTCCCGGACGGCTTCCGGGTTCACCGCACCGTGCAACGTTTCCTCGAGAATCGCGCCAAGGCGATCGAGAACGGCGTCGGCATCGACTGGGCGACCGGTGAAGCTCTGGCGTTTTGCACGCTCATGCTGGAAGGCCATCACGTCCGCCTGTCCGGACAGGACAGCGAACGCGGCACCTTCTCGCAGCGCCACTCGGTGCTGTTCGACCAGGAAGACGAGAGTCGTTATACGCCGTTCAACCATCTGGGTGGCGAGCAGGGGCACTACGAAGTGCTCAACTCGATGCTGTCGGAAGAGGCGGTGCTCGGCTTCGAGTACGGCTACTCGCTGGCGGAGCCGAAGGCGCTGGCCATGTGGGAAGCGCAGTTCGGCGACTTCGCCAACGGCGCGCAGGTCGTGTTCGATCAATTCATTTCGTCCGGCGAACGCAAATGGCTGCGCATGTCCGGTCTGATCTGCATGCTGCCGCATGGCTATGAAGGACAGGGACCTGAGCATTCGTCGGCCCGTCTCGAGCGCTTCCTGCAGATGTGCGCGGAAGACAACATGCAGGTTGCCAACTGCACGACGCCGGCTAACCACTTCCACGTGCTGCGTCGTCAGTTGAAGCGGGAGATCCGCAAGCCGCTGATCCTGATGACGCCGAAGTCGCTGCTGCGCCACAAGCGTGCGGTATCGCGGCTCGACGAGCTCGGAGCGCAAACCACGTTCCATCGCATCCTGCACGACGATGCGGCGATGTTGCCGAACGAGAAGATCAAGCTGGTCGCCGACGACAAGATCCGGCGCGTCGTGTTGTGTTCCGGCAAGGTCTATTACGATCTCTACGAAGAGCGCGAAAAGCGCGGCATCGACGACATCTATCTGCTACGCATCGAGCAGCTTTACCCGGTGCCGCTGAAGACGCTGGTGCAGGAGTTGGGACGCTTCAAGGGCGCCGAGATCGTCTGGTGTCAGGAAGAGCCGCGCAACATGGGTGCGTGGCACTTCATCGAGCCCTATCTCGAGTGGGTGCTGAACCAGGTCGGCGGCGCCAGCCGGCGGCCGCGTTACACCGGGCGCGCGGCGGCGGCGGCAACGGCCACGGGGCTGATGTCGAAGCATCTCGCCCAACTCAAGGCGTTCCTCGACGACGCACTGGGTTGACCCGCGATGAAGATTGCCGCGCCCGTGCAATGCGGGCGTGGCGCCAATGTCAGGTATTTGTGCCGGCCTCCACGAACGACTGACCCTTCCAGAATTCCAGGCAAAGACTTCAAGCAGACTTTCGAAGGTGAACTCCAATGACTGAGATCCGTGTCCCGACCCTCGGCGAATCCGTCACCGAAGCAACCATCGGCAAGTGGTTCAAGAAGCCCGGCGATGCTGTCGCGGTCGATGAGCCGCTGGTCGAGCTCGAGACCGACAAGGTGACCATCGAGGTGCCGGCGCCCTCGGCCGGAACGCTCGGCGAAATCGTTGCCAAGGATGGCGAAACCGTCGCGGTCGGCGCGCTACTCGGGCAGATCACCGAAGGCGGCGCGGCCGCCAAGCCGGTCGCTGCGCCCGCCAAAGCCGCCGCCCCGGCTGCAGCCGCCGCGCCTGCGCCTGCCGCGGCGAAAGCGCCGCCAGCCGATGCGCCGCTTGCGCCGTCGGTCCGCAAGTTGTCCGCCGAAAGCGGCGTCGATGCGTCGACCGTGCCGGGCTCCGGCAAGGATGGCCGCGTCACCAAGGGCGACATGCTCGCCGCCATCGAGCGCGCCGCATCGGCGCCGACGCCGGTCGATCAGCCCGCCGCTGCCGTGCAGATGCGTGCGCCGTCGCCGGCCAGCGACGCCGCGCGCGAGGAGCGCGTGAAGATGACGCGGTTGCGCCAGACCATCGCGCGCCGCCTCAAGGACGTGCAGAACACTGCGGCGATGCTGACGACCTTCAACGAGGTCGACATGAGTCACGTCATGGCGCTGCGCACCCAATACAAAGACGTGTTCGAGAAAAAGCACGGCAGCAAGCTGGGCTTCATGGGATTCTTCACCAAGGCCTGCGTGCAGGCGCTGAAGGATATTCCTGCCGCGAATGCCGAGATCGACGGCGCCGACCTGATCTACAAGAATTATTATCACATCGGCGTGGCGGTCGGCACCGACAAGGGCCTCGTGGTGCCGGTGGTGCGAGACTGCGATCAGAAGTCGATTGCCGAGATCGAGAAGAGCATCGCCGACTTTGGCCGCCGCGCGCGCGACGGACAGCTCAAGATCGACGAGATGCAGGGCGGTACCTTCACCATCACCAATGGCGGCATCTACGGCTCGCTGATGTCGACGCCGATTCTCAACGCGCCGCAGTCGGGCATCCTCGGCATGCACAAGATCCAGGAGCGTCCGGTCGCCGTCGGCGGCAAGGTCGAAATCCGGCCGATGATGTATCTGGCGCTGTCCTACGATCACCGTGTCATCGACGGCAAGGAAGCGGTCACATTCCTCGTCCGCGTCAAGGAAAGCCTGGAAGATCCGGCGCGGCTGGTACTGGACCTGTAGGGCGCGGCCATGAGTGACGGAGCGCCCGCTTCACGCGTGGTCATCATCACCGGTGGCAGTCGCGGTATCGGCCGCGCGACGGCGATTGCCGCAGCCAAGCGCGGCTGGCGGGTGGTGATCGGCTACGTCAACAACGACGCGGCGGCTCGCGATACTGTGGCTGCGATCGAGGCCAGCAACGGCAAAGCGCTCGCGGTCAAATGCGACGTCGGCAGCGAGGCCGACATTCTGGCGCTGTTCAAGGCGGCCGATGGTTTCGGCCCGCTCGGTGCGCTGGTCAACAATGCCGGCATCGTCGGCCAGACCGAGCGCGTGGAAAATCTCGGTGCGGAGCGCATCGAGCGCATCATGCGCATCAATGTCACCGGCAGCTTTCTGTGCGCGCGCGAGGCGGTGAAGCGGATGTCGGCCAAACACGGCGGCAAGGGTGGCGTGATCGTCAATCTGTCGTCGGTGGCGGCGACACTGGGTTCGCCGAACACCTATGTCGATTATGCAGCCTCGAAGGGCGCCATCGATACGCTGACCGTTGGATTATCGCAGGAGGTCGCTGCGGAAGGCATTCGTGTCGTCGGCATCCGGCCGGGTCTGATCGATACCGACATTCATGCCAGCGGCGGCGACCCGGATCGGCATCATCGGCTCAGCAAGACGGTGCCGATGCAGCGTGTCGGCACCGCCGACGAAATCGCCAATGCCATCGTCTGGCTGATGTCGGACGAGGCCTCCTACGTCACTGGCACGACGATGAACGTATCCGGTGGGCGCTGATCGCTCCGCGTGGATTGAAACGACAGGATTTGAATCATGGCTTCCTACGATCTCGTTGTCATCGGCACCGGCCCCGGCGGCTATGTCTGTGCGATCCGCGCGGCGCAGCTCGGCATGAAGGTCGCTGTCGTCGAGAAGAACGCGACGCTGGGCGGCACCTGCCTCAATGTCGGCTGCATGCCGTCGAAGGCCTTGCTGCATGCGTCGGAACTGTTCGAGGAGACCGAACATTCCTTCGCCAAGATGGGCATCGCGGTCAGCAAGCCGAAGCTCGATCTGCCGGCGATGATGAAGTTCAAGCAGGAAGGCATCGACGGTAACGTCAAGGGTGTCGAGTTCCTGATGAAGAAGAACAAGATCGACGTGCTGCGCGGCACCGGCCGTATCGTTGCCGCCGGCAAGGTCGAGGTAAAGGGCAGCGACGGCCAATCGCAAACTGTCGAGACGAAAAATATCGTCATCGCCACCGGCTCCGACGTGGCGAAGCTCAAGGGGATTGCCATCGACGAGAAGCGCATCGTGTCGTCGACCGGCGCGCTGGCGCTCGACAAGGTGCCCGGGAAATTGTTGATCGTCGGCGCCGGCGTCATCGGCCTCGAACTGGGTTCGGTGTGGCGCCGCCTTGGCGCGCAAGTGACCGTGGTGGAATTCCTCGATCGCATCCTGCCGGGCATGGACAGCGAGGTCGCCAGGCAATTCCAGCGTCTGCTCGAGAAGCAGGGTTTTGTGTTCAAGCTCGGCGCCAAGGTCACTGGTGTCGATACCTCCGGCGCGGCCCTGAAGGCGCAAATCGAACCGGCGGCCGGTGGTGCGGCGGAGAACCTCGAGGCGGATGTGGTGCTGGTGGCCATCGGCCGCGTGCCCTTCACCGACAATCTCGGCTTGAAGGAAGCCGGCGTCGCGCTCGACAACCGCGGCCGCGTGCAGATCGATCCGCACTTCGCCACCAGCGTCAAAGGCATCTACGCTATCGGCGACGTCGTCGCCGGTCCGATGCTGGCGCACAAGGCCGAAGACGAAGGTGTTGCCTGCGCGGAAATTCTGGCGGGGCAGGCTGGTCATGTGAACTACGACGTCATTCCGGGGGTGGTCTATACCACGCCGGAAGTGGCGGCGGTCGGCAAGACCGAGGACGAACTCAAGCAGGCCGGCGTCGCTTATACCGTCGGCAAGTTCCCGTTCACCGCCAACGGCCGCTCCAAGGTCAATCAGACCACGGATGGTTTCGTGAAGATTCTTGCCGACGCCAAGACCGATCGCGTGCTCGGCGTGCATATCGTCGGCCGTGAAGCGGGCGAAATGATCCATGAAGCCTGTGTGTTGATGGAGTTCGGCGGTTCGGCGGAAGACCTGGCGCGGACCTGTCACGCCCATCCGACCCGTTCGGAGGCGGTCAAGGAAGCCGCGCTTGCGGTGGGTAAACGCGCGATCCATATGTAACAAATGTCCGGCTCCGCCGGATGGTGGAGCCTGTTGATGCGCCGGTTGCTGCAACCGCTGTGGGTCCTGTTCGCGCTGATCTTTTTGATCGAAGCGTGGCTGTGGGATCATCTCGAGCCGATCGTCGCGCGTGTCGTCGCGCTGCTCCCGCTGCGCGCCATCAAGGCTTGGGTTGCCGATCGCATCCAGCATCTGTCGCCGGCGTGGACACTGGTGGTGTTCGTGATCCCGGCTGTGCTGCTGTTTCCGTTGAAGATCGCCGGACTGTGGCTGCTGGCGCACCATTACTGGTTCGGGGCCATGGCCGTCGTTGTCTTCGCCAAGTTGCTCGGCGTCGGTGTCGCTGCCTTCATCTTCGACGTCACCAAGCCGAAGTTGTTGCAGATGGGCTGGTTTCGCCGGGTCTATGAGTTCGTGCTGATGATCCGCGCGCATGCCAGCGAATTGGTCGCGCCGATCCGTGAGCGCGCCAAAGCCATGCTGGCCTGGCTGCGAACCGGATCCTCGTCGCGGTGGCTGCGCATGGTGCAGCGCCTGCGTCATCGCGCGCAGTCGATGCGGTGATGGCAGCGCTTCGCCGCGTGCGGAGCTACATCAGATGCACGGCATGCGGTGCGAAAACACCGATCGCCGTAAAGGCAACTCCCGCCAGAGCCAGCAGCCCGGCGCCCCATGCCAGCGCAATCATCCCGGTGATGATGGTGGCCGACGCCAGCACGATGGCGATCTGGAACGCCGCCGACGCCACCTCGAAGTGATGATACTTGGCCATCGCTAGGTCGCGCGCGTGTTCGGCATGCTTGGCGCGTTCGGCGAGCTGCTTGCGCCCTTCGCCGGTTTCCGGTTCGTCGTCGTAGCGCGCCGCCGTCTTCTGCCAGCTATCGATGCGCTTCATCAACGCGGCCTTGGCGGCCGGATCGGTGGTGGCGTCGGCCTGCACCTGAAGCTGTTCGGCGGCGGTCTTGACCGTGGTCAGGCGAATGCTCTTGGCCTGGAAGAACGCCCAAAGGTTGGCCGAGGCAACGTTCTCGCTGATCGACTCGGTCTGCGCACCCTTGCCCAGTGTTTCGGAGAGCGCGAGGCACAGTGCGATGACCGCGATCAGCAGTGCGATCTTCTTGTTCGAGCCGGACGCGTGTTCGGCGTGCTCCGCATGTTCCATGCTTTCGTGGGCGCTCATGACATCCTGCTCCGTGAAAGGGAGCTTACGATTGACCGAACCGGTTCCGGCGGGCAAGTGGCTGACGGCAACGTCCCGGGAAAATTTCCCGGCTTGACGAATCTCATGCGCGCGGGTGCGCGGTCTTGTAGACCTCGAGCAGCCGTTCGGTATCGATGCCGGTATAAATCTGCGTGGTCGATAGCGAGGCGTGGCCGAGCAGTTCCTGGATCGCGCGGAGGTCGCCGCCCCGCGACAGCAAGTGGGTGGCGAAGGAATGCCGCAAGGCGTGTGGCGTGGCGCTGTCGGGCAGGCCAAGCGCGCCGCGCAACCGCGCCATGGTGAGCTGGATGATGCGTGGACTCAGCGGCCCGCCGCGTGCGCCGACGAAAATCGGTTCGTTCGGAGCCAGCGGGTGCGGACACATCGCGACGTATTCCTGAATCAGGACCAGCACGTTTTGCAGCACCGGCACCATGCGTGTCTTGTTGCCCTTGCCGATCACGGTCAGCACGTCGCCCTGGCCCGGCTGCGGCACGTCGCGCTTCTTCAAGCCGAGCGCTTCCGAGATACGCAGGCCGGAGCCGTAGAGCAGTGCCATCACCGCGGCATCGCGGGCCCAGATCCACGGATCGCGGTTTTCGCCGGCGCGCAAATCGGACTCGGTCAACTCCTTCGCGGCGCCGACCGCAATCGGCTTGGGCAAGCTCTTGCCGATCTTGGGCGCGCGGATGGCAGACAGGGCGCCGACCTTTCCCTTGCCTTCGCGTTCGAGGAAACGGGCGAACGAGCGGAGGCCGGCCAGCGCCCGCATCAGCGAACGTCCGGCGATCTGGTCGGCGCGCCGTGCCGCCATGTAGGCACGGACGTCGGTGGTTTCGAGCACCGCGAATCGCGCTAGCGACACCGCCTCACCCCAGTGATCCGCCAGGAAAGTCAGGAACTGCCGCAGGTCGCGGGCGTAGGCTTCCTGGGTTTTCGGCGACAGCCGGCGCTCGGCGCGCAAATAGGCCTGCCAGTGCAAGGCTTGGGCAAGAAGCCTGGCATCGGCGCTCGTCATCTCGAACAAGGCTGTGTCGGCGGCCGGTTTCGCCATAGGGTGTTGTGCTCTGAGTCTGTTCGACTATATCGCACCGCTTTCGTTGCATCTTCGCTAATCGACCGTCACATGGACCGTTCCACGACCGGCAAATCCGCATCGGCGACCACCTCCGGACCGCGCGTCGTCGACGTGCTGGTGCCGGTCGCACTCGACCGCGCCTACTCCTATCGCGTTCCGCCCGGCATGGATCTGAACCCCGGCGATGTGGTCAGCGTGCCGTTGGGGCCGCGCGAAGTCACCGCCGTGGTGTGGGCCGCCAATGCGAATCCCGATCCTCGCCTGCACAATCGGCTGAAGGATGTCAGCGACAGGCTCAATGTTCCACCGCTGCGCGACGAGTTGCGGACGCTGGTTGATTGGGTGGCGAATTACACGCTGTCCGCTCGCGGCATGGTGCTGCGGATGACGCTTCGCATGGGCGAACATCTCGGCCCCGAGCGCGTGCGGATGGGCGTGCGGCTGATCGGCGCGCCGCCGCAGCGCATGACATCGGCACGGCAACGGCTGATCGAGATTCTGTCGGACGGTCTGCTGCACGGCAAATCCGACGCGGCGAAGGAGGCCGGCGTCAGCGCCGGAGTGATCGACGGGCTGGTCGATGAGGGCACGCTGGCAGTCGAGCCGATGCCGCGCGCCTTGCCGCCTCCGGCGCCCGATCCGGAATTCGCGGCGCCGGATTTTTCGCCGGAGCAGCAGGTCGCCGCGCAGGCGTTGCGCGATCTCGCGGCGAAGGACGCGTTTCAGGTGGCGTTGCTCGATGGCGTCACCGGTTCGGGCAAGACCGAAGTTTACTTCGAAGCGGTGGCGGAAACCGTGCGGCGCGGCCGGCAGGTCTTGATCCTGATGCCTGAAATCGCGCTCACCGGTCAGTTTCTCGATCGCTTCGCGTCGCGGTTCGGCGTGAGGCCGCTGGAATGGCATTCCGAACTGACGCCGCGCACTCGCGCCCGCAACTGGGCACAGGTTGCGGCCGGCGAGGCGCATGTCGTAGTCGGCGCACGTTCGGCGTTATTTTTGCCCTATGCGGATCTCGGTCTGATCGTCGTCGATGAGGAGCACGACCAGGCCTACAAGCAGGATGAAGGCGCGCACTACCATGCGCGCGATATGGCGGTGGTGCGCGCACATATCGCCAAAATTCCCATCGTGCTGGCATCGGCGACGCCATCGGTCGAAAGCGAGGTCAACGCGCGCAAGGGACGCTATCTTCGCGTGCCGTTGCCGTCGCGGTTTGGTGGCCAGCACATGCCACATATCGAGGCGATCGATCTGCGTCGCGAGGGGCCGCCGCGCGGACGCTTCATCTCGCCGCCGCTGGCCGGTGCCATCAAACATGCCGTCGAGCGGCGCGAGCAGGCGTTGCTGTTCTTGAATCGACGCGGCTATGCGCCTCTGACGCTGTGCCGGGCATGTGGCCATCGCTTTGCCTGCACCATTTGCGACGCGTGGCTGGTCGATCATCGTTTCCGGCAGCGGTTGGTCTGCCATCACTGCGGCTTCTCGATGCCGCGGCCGCATCAATGCCCGCATTGCGCGGCGGAGGACTCGCTGGCTGCGGTCGGCCCGGGGGTCGAGCGCCTGCAGGAAGAGGCGGCGGCGCTGTTTCCCGATGCCCGCACCATGGTGTTGTCGAGCGACCTCATTACCTCGATCGAAACCATGCGCTCGGAACTGAATGAGATTGCCGAAGGACGCGTCGATATCATCATCGGCACGCAGCTGGTCGCCAAGGGGCACAACTTTCCGCGTCTCAATCTGGTCGGCGTGGTGGATGCCGATCTCGGGCTGAGCAACGGCGATCCGCGCGCGGCGGAACGAACGTTCCAACTGCTCAATCAGGTGATCGGGCGAGCCGGCCGCGACCAGGGTCATGGCATCGGCTATCTGCAAACGCATCAGCCCGAGCACCCGGTGATGAAAGCGCTGGTCGCATGCGACCGCGAGGCTTTCTACGACACCGAAATCGAGCAGCGCGAGCGCGCGCTCTATCCGCCGTTCGGCCGATTGGCGAGTCTGATCGTCTCCGCGGGCGATCGACCGACGGCCGAAGGTTTCGCACGTAAGCTTGCGGCAATGGCGCCGCGCGATGAGCAGATTCAGGTGCTGGGACCGGCCGAGGCGCCGCTCGCGGTGATCAAGGGCCGCTACCGGTTTCGGTTGTTGGTGAAGTCGGCACGGGGCGTTGATCTGTCGGGTTACCTGCGCGAATGGCTGGCGATTGGACCGAAGACCAAGGGCAATCTCAAACTCGAAGTCGACGTCGACCCGCAAAGCTTTTTGTAGCTGCTGTGTGCCGGTGCTGTCGCTTGCGGTCGCTCCTCACCATGAGGAGAAGACGATTCAAAATGAAAAAGGCCGGTGCAATTGACACCGGCCTTTTCAACTCAACGCGACAGACTCAACGCAACGCTTACGCAACCACGCGAGCGGCGTGCCTCACTGCACTTCCGCGACGACACGGCCGACGCCGCGTCCGGTCAGGCCGATGGCTTGCGCTGCGCCCTTGGAGAGGTCGAGCACCCGGCCGCGGATAAACGGGCCGCGATCGTTGATGGTGACCACGACACTGCGGCTGCCATGGGTGACTTTGAGCTTGGTGCCGAACGGCAGCGAACGATGGGCTGCGGTCATGGCGTGCTGGTTGAAGCGTTGCCCGGATGCGGTGCGGCTGCCGGCTTCATTGCCGTAGTAGGAGGCCACGCCGGAGAAACTGCGGCCGCCCGTCGGGCCGATCGACGCGTTGGCGTTCAGCCATGAATTCTGGGTAGAGTGTTTGTGATGCTTGTGGTGATGATGATGGCGGTGATGCCGGGATTTGGCTGAAGCTTCGCTAAGTCCTCCCCCGAGGACAAGTGTCGCGGCGACGACGGCGACCGCTGTGCGCGATTGGCCCAATCGCCGCAATACAGATTTGGCCTCAAGCATTTAAATGTCCCTCGAACAAGTATTATCGCATGTGCGATAAGTGGAACCCCCGTTCCCGAGTTAATGCCGGGAGAGTTGACTGCTTAATAAGGCGTAAAATAGGCAGTGGGAGCGAGTCTTATTAGCCTGAAATATCTTGTGATCGATTCAATCGAGCTATTAAGATTAATCGGAATTCTAATTTAAGTTATTATTTGTCAAAATATACTCGGAATTACTGTAATAATCCGATGTTTTCCTGCATGGGCAGCATTCATCAAGTATTCGCGGGGTGTCCTTTCTCCGGAACCTTTGCCCCCGCTGGCCGCTCCCTGTTTGGAGAAGCGTCGACTTGATGCTCCCGAGAGTGCCAGGGCCGCGAATGCCGGGGGCAAGGCCGGCGTCGCTCGGCGATAGTCGAAGCGAGGCCGCACGGGCGATGGCTTCGGACGGTGCTGCAGCGCTGTCGTCGGGTTGCGACTTAAATCGGATGCGACATCGCATCGCCGGATGCGTCGTCGTGTTGCACCTGCGCGCGCGCTATGTTAGCAAGGCCGCGATTTTGACGTTATCGGGACACACCGTTCCGGTCGAAAATCGAAGTCCCGCTTGAATTCCAAGGGCTTATATCGGTCGGCGCAGTTTTTTGGCGGCCGTTTTTCCTTTGTGGATTTGACAGCCTGAAGAGCGCGCTTGTGGCAGCAGAAGATCAATCCGTTTCCGGTGTTCCCGGTCGTTACGCGACGGCCCTGTTTGAACTCGCTCGCGAGGAGAAGGCGGTCGATGCAGTCAAGGCGGATCTCGACAAGTTCGAGGGTCTGCTGAATGAAAGTGCCGACCTGAAGCGGCTGGTGCGCAGTCCGGTGTTCTCCGCGGACGTGCAGCAGAAGGCGTTGGTGGCGGTCCTGGCGAAGGCCGGAATCGGCGGCATAACTGCCAAGTTTCTCAACGTCCTCACCGCCAATCGCCGGCTGTTCGTCGTGTCCGACGTCATTCGGGGCTTCCGCGGTCTGGTTGCGAAGTTCAAGGGTGAGGCGACCGCGGACGTCACTGTCGCGGAGACGCTCAGCGACAAAAATCTCGACAGCCTCAAGACCGCACTGAAGTCGGTGACGGGCAAGGATGTCGTTCTCAACGTGAAGGTCGATCCGTCCATCATCGGCGGGCTTGTCGTCAAGCTCGGTAGTCGCATGGTGGATAGCTCGCTTCGCACCAAACTCAATTCGATCAAGCACGCGATGAAAGAGGCAGGCTGATGGACATCCGCGCCGCGGAAATTTCCGCGATCCTCAAGGACCAAATCAAGAATTTCGGCCAGGAGGCAGAAGTCTCCGAAGTCGGACAGGTGTTGTCCGTCGGTGACGGTATCGCCCGCGTTTACGGCCTCGACAACGTTCAGGCCGGCGAAATGGTCGAGTTCGAAAACGGTACGCGCGGCATGGCGCTGAACCTCGAAACCGACAACGTCGGTATCGTGATTTTCGGCGCCGACCGCGAGATCAAGGAAGGCCAGACCGTCAAGCGTACCCGTGCCATCGTCGATACGCCGGTCGGTAAGGGCCTGCTCGGTCGCGTCGTTGACGCGCTCGGCAATCCGATCGACGGCAAGGGGCCGATCCAGGCCACCGAGCGCAAGCGCGTCGACGTCAAGGCGCCCGGCATCATTCCGCGCAAGTCGGTGAACGAGCCGATGGCCACTGGCCTCAAGGCTATCGACGCCCTGATCCCGGTCGGTCGTGGTCAGCGCGAGCTGATCATCGGCGACCGTCAGACCGGCAAGACCGCGATCGCGCTCGACACGATCCTCAACCAGAAGCCGCTTAACGTTGCTGGCGCTCCCGAGGGCCAGAAGCTGTATTGCGTTTACGTCGCGATCGGCCAGAAGCGTTCGACTGTCGCCCAGTTCGTCAAGGTGCTCGAAGAGCAGGGCGCGCTGGAATATTCGATCGTCGTCGCGGCGACCGCGTCCGACCCGGCGCCGATGCAGTACATCGCGCCGTTCACCGGCTGCACCATGGGCGAATACTTCCGCGACAACGGCATGCACGCCGTCATCATCTATGACGACTTGTCCAAGCAGGCCGTCGCTTATCGCCAGATGTCGCTGCTGCTGCGTCGCCCGCCGGGCCGCGAAGCCTATCCCGGCGACGTGTTCTATCTGCACTCCCGCCTGCTCGAGCGCGCGGCGAAGCTGAACGACTCGCAGGGCAATGGCTCGCTGACGGCGCTGCCGGTCATCGAAACCCAGGCCAACGACGTGTCGGCCTACATTCCGACCAACGTGATTTCGATCACCGACGGTCAGATCTTCCTCGAAACCGATTTGTTCTTCCAGGGCATTCGTCCGGCGGTGAACGTCGGTCTGTCGGTGTCGCGCGTCGGATCGTCGGCGCAGACCAAGGCGATGAAGAAGGTCGCTGGCAAGATCAAGGGTGAACTGGCGCAATACCGCGAAATGGCGGCGTTCGCGCAGTTCGGCTCCGACCTCGACGCGTCGACGCAGCGCCTGCTGAACCGCGGTTCGCGCCTGACCGAGCTCCTGAAGCAGCCGCAGTTCTCTCCGCTGAAGATGGAAGAGCAGGTCGTGGTGATTTATGCCGGCGTCAACGGCTATCTCGATCCGCTTCCGGTCAGCAAGGTGCGCGCTTTCGAAGACGGATTGCTGGGCCTGCTGCGTGGCAAGCATGTCGATATCCTCAATGCGATCCGGGACACCCGCGATCTCAGCGATGATCTCGCAGGCAAGCTGAAGGCGGTCGTCGAAGGCTACGCCAAGGCATTTGCGTGATGACAACGAGTCGTCATCCTGAGGGGCGCGCCAAGCGCGCCTCGATGGACGGCGGCGGGACGATCATCCTTCGAGGGTCGCGTCCTCGCGATACCCTCAGGATGATGAGGCAGAATACGGGGCAAAGATGGCCAGCCTAAAAGACATGCGCGTCCGCATCGCCTCGACCAAGGCGACGCAGAAGATCACCAAGGCGATGCAGATGGTCGCGGCCTCCAAGCTGCGCCGCGCGCAGACGGCTGCCGAAGCCGCGCGGCCCTATGCCGAGCGGATGGACGCGGTGATTTCCAATATCGCCTCGGCCGCCGCGGGTTCGCCCGGCGCTCCGGTCTTGCTTGGCGGGACCGGCAAGGATCAGGTTCATCTGCTGCTGGTTTGCACCGGAGAGCGCGGCCTGTCGGGTGCATTCAACTCGTCGATCGTGCGTCTGGCGCGCGAGCGTGCGCTGGCGCTGATGAACCAGGGCAAAGAGGTCAAGTTCTTCTGCGTCGGCCGCAAGGGTTACGAACAGCTGCGCCGGACCTTCGACAAGCAGATCGTTGAAAACGTCGAACTGCGCTCGGTGCGCCAGCTCGGTTTCAGCAACGCCGAGGATATTGCCAGGAAGGTGATCGCCCGCTTTGAGGCCGGCGAATTCGACGTCTGCACCTTGTTCTACGCGCAGTTCAAGTCGGTGATCTCGCAGGTCCCGACCGCGCAGCAGATCATCCCGCTGGTCGTCGAAGCCGCCGCGACCAATGCGGGGCCAAAGACCTCCTATGAGTACGAGCCGGAAGAGGATGAAATCCTTACCCGCCTGCTGCCGCGTAACCTTGCGGTGCAGATCTTCCGTGCGCTGCTGGAAAACAACGCATCGTTCTACGGCGCGCAGATGAGCGCGATGGACAACGCCACCCGGAACGCGGGCGACATGATCCGCAAGCAGACGCTGATCTACAACCGTACGCGTCAGGCGATGATCACCAAGGAGCTGATCGAAATCATCTCCGGCGCCGAGGCAATCTGAGGCAGGACCGACAGGGAGCGAACGATGGCCTATGTGACATCTGCAACGACCAAGGGCGGCCGCAACGGACGTGCTATGCTCGACAGTGGTGCGCTGGCGCTGGCAATGGCGCTTCCCAAGGAGCTCGGTGGCGCCGGCGATGGTCACAACCCCGAGCAGTTGTTCGCGCTCGGCTATTCGGCCTGCTTCGGTCAGGCCATCCTCGTCGTCGCCAAGAAGCACGGCATCGACGGACAGGCGGCCAAGGTGACAGCCGACGTCACGCTCAATACCGACGGTGGCTTCTCGCTCGCTGTCGAACTCAAGGTTTCCGTGCCCGGCGCCGACAAGGCCAAGGTGCAGGCGCTGGTCGAAGAAGCTCACACGGTGTGCCCGTATTCCAAGGCCACCAAAGGTAACATTCCGGTCAAGCTGACCGTCGTTTAAAATTCCGGTTCAAGGAGATTAAGTCCATGGCTACAGCAGCCAATCAGGTTGGTCGCATCACGCAGGTCATCGGCGCTGTCGTCGACGTGCAGTTTGAAGGGCATCTGCCGGCGATTCTCAACTCGCTCGAGACCAAGAACGGCGATCATCGCCTGGTGCTCGAAGTCGCGCAGCATCTCGGCGAATCGACGGTCCGCACCATCGCCATGGACGTCACCGAAGGTCTGGTGCGCGGTCAGGAAGTCAAGGACACCGGCCTCCCCATCGCGGTGCCGGTCGGCGACGGTCTGCTCGGCCGCATCATCAACGTCATCGGCGAACCGATTGACGAAGCCGGCCCGGTCAAGTCGGACAGCAAGCGTCCGATCCATGCGGATGCGCCGGCTTACACCGAGCAGTCGACCGAAGCTGAAATTCTCGTCACCGGCATCAAGGTCGTCGACCTGCTGGCGCCATACGCCAAGGGCGGCAAGATCGGCCTGTTCGGCGGCGCCGGCGTCGGCAAGACGGTGCTGATTCAGGAGCTGATCAACAACGTCGCCAAAGCGCACGGTGGTTATTCGGTGTTCGCCGGTGTCGGCGAGCGTACCCGCGAAGGCAACGACCTCTATCACGAGTTCATCGAATCCGGCGTCAACAAGAAGGGCGGCGGCGAAGGTTCGAAGTGCGCGCTGGTGTTCGGCCAGATGAACGAGCCCCCGGGCGCGCGTGCCCGCGTCGGCCTCACCGGTCTGACCATCTCCGAGCATTTCCGCGATCAGGGCCAGGACGTGCTGTTCTTCGTCGACAACATCTTCCGCTTCACCCAGGCGGGCTCGGAAGTGTCGGCGCTGCTCGGCCGCATCCCGTCGGCGGTGGGTTATCAGCCGACGCTGGCGACCGACATGGGCGCGCTGCAGGAGCGCATCACCACCACGACCAAGGGCTCGATCACCTCGGTGCAGGCGATCTACGTTCCGGCCGACGACTTGACTGACCCGGCGCCGGCGACTTCGTTCGCCCACTTGGACGCCACCACGGTGTTGTCGCGTGCGATCTCGGAAAAGGGCATCTATCCGGCCGTAGACCCGCTCGACTCCACCTCGCGCATGCTGTCGCCGCTGGTTGTGGGTGAGGAGCATTATCAGACCGCGCGTATGGTTCAGCAGGTGCTGCAACGCTACAAGTCGCTGCAGGACATCATCGCCATTCTCGGCATGGACGAACTGTCGGAAGAGGACAAGCTGACGGTGGCGCGCGCCCGCAAGATCGAGCGCTTCCTGTCGCAGCCGTTCCACGTCGCTGAAATCTTCACCGGTTCGCCGGGCAAGTTCGTTGAGCTCGCCGACACCATCAAGGGTTTCCGCGGCCTCTGCGAAGGCAAGTACGACCATCTGCCGGAAGCGGCGTTCTACATGGTCGGCACCATCGAAGAAGCCGTCGAGAAGGGCAAGAAGCTCGCGGCTGAAGCCGCCTGAGGCTGCCCGATCTGCAAAGCTGCGCCGTCACCCTGAGGTGCGAGCGCAGCGAGCCTCGAAGGGTGATCGTATGTCATCCTTCGAGGGCCGCAAGAGCGGCCACCTCAGGATGACGATTGTGCGTTTTGGCGAAGGCTGACCATGGCGACGTTCCACTTCGATCTCGTATCCCCCGAAAAGCTCGCCTTCTCAGGCGAGGTCGATCAGGTCGATGTTCCCGGCATCGAGGGTGATTTCGGCGTACTCGCAGGGCATGCCCCGGTGGTGGCGGTGATACGTCCCGGTATCCTCACGGTGACGATCGGCAACAACCATCAGAAGATCATCGTCCTCGGCGGTCTGGCGGAAGTTTCCGAGAAGGGCCTCACGGTGCTGGCGGACGTCGCGACCTCGTTCGAGGAGTTGGACCGCGCGCAATTCGCGGAAACAATCTCGGCGATGGAAGCCAAGTTGGCTGAGCACGAAGGCTCCGAGCTCGATCACGCCATCGAGCGGCTCGATCATTTCAAGAGCATTCAAAGCCAGTTGCACTCCACCGCCATGCATTGATGGCGAAGTGCGTGCCAGCCTTGGCACGATGGGACACGCTGCGAGCGCGGTTCTCTCAATAGCAGTAGGACACGCCATCAAGGATGGCGCAGCGCGTCTTGTTGGGTGCGTTGGGATCGTCGAGCGGCACCGAGCCGCCGCCTTTGCCGACAAACACGCCCGGGCCGACGTGTACGGATGCCTTGTTGCCGATAATGACGCTGGGGTGCGGTGAAGCGCTCGAGCGCGTGCCGTCCGACCAGACAATGGCGTCTCCCGACAGTATGCCGCGCCGCCCGTCATTGCAGGTGATGTCTGGGCCAACCCGGCTGCACACCTGCGCTGCCGCTGGTGTTAGTGCACCGACGGTTGCGATCGTCAGGACCATCCATATCGGCGCCGCGCGACGAAGCATGCATGACCTCCTGCGCCCGTCCGGCTGCGGGAGCAGCCGCGGGCTTTCTTCGAGCTTATCACGGTCGCGCCTTGGCCCCGCAGGCTGATAAATCATGAAAAACTTCAACTGGTTGCGGAAATCGACACGGTAGGCACAGCAGTCTCTTGCAAAAGTCGGCCTGCCCCGTCATGAGAGAGCGACCGGAGAGATGGCCGAGTGGCTTAAGGCGCACGCTTGGAAAGCGTGTGTGCGGGAAACCGTACCGTGGGTTCGAATCCCACTCTCTCCGCCAGATCATCCCCATAAACATTTGTTAAAAAAGATGTTTTGTCGTTGCGGTTATTGGGTATCCCACATTTTGACCCTCAATATTGTGCGGATGGAAACTTGTATTATTTCGTCTGAAACAAATCGATTCCTGAAGATTTCCAGCCCTGTACTGATTCTGCTCGCCAAATATTTTCGGGTCTATGGGTGGAAGGATACGAGGCCGACCTAAGGGAACGACTGGACAAGCCGCCCTCCTGGGCCCCGATGAGATCAAAGCCCTCCTACGTTCAGCACGACAATGCGGCAGGTTCGTAGACCGAGCTGAACTCGTCATCGCTCTCTCGATTGAGCTTGGTCTTCGCGCAAGTGAGTTGGCCGAACTCCGATGGGCCAATGTCTATCATCCAGATGGGATCGTACGTGATTGCCTGGAAGTCCGGCGTGCGTACACCAAGACTCGTACGGTGAGCTCTATTGCTGTGACCGTGCACTCAAGCAAGCTTCGTATTCTTCTCGCTGACTATCGCGAGAAACTAGATCCCCATGTGAGCCGGTTCGATCAGGCTCCACTGTTCGAGTCGCAACGGGGAGGCCACATGACTGCCGCGTCGATGACACGTTTCATCGCCGGAATTTATCAACGGGCAGGTATCGTCGGGGGAAGTTCACGATCCGGCAGAAGAACGCTGATTGCTCGATTGGACTGGCAAGCAGGTAGGAAGAAGTATCTGAATAACACTTGATAGGTGGTTATTGTTGTTCGTTGATATCAGTCTGTTGATTGTCTGTTGTTGCTGTTTTCTATGGGTATTTGCTGTCTGCAACTCGTTACTACGGTCGGCCAATTATAAACTTGTGTGATGCGAGTTTGACGAACGCTGATGGTAAGCTGTCAGCTTGCCTATCGGGGACGACGCGCCAACTGCCTGATCTTGTTGAATAACCATTCGATCAAGTTTCGAGCGCGATCCAGATACGAACTTGCGTTTGTTGGATGTTGGCCCATGCTTCAAGGGGTGAAGCATTGATAACAGCATCCTCAGGATGCAAGTGATCGATAATAAACGCGTTGGTTGATTGTTCCCTCGTGTCAGCACTAGAATGCGCGCGGGGGAACCATGCATATATCCAAAGTTGAAATCGGCAATTTCAGAAAACTTGTAGCTACCCGGGTCGCATTTGAACCCGAGAAGACTGTGTTCGTGGGCGCAAACAATAGCGGGAAGACTTCCGCGATGACTGCGCTCCGTCGTTTTCTCGTCGATCCCCGCAGCTTTTCAATCAACGATTTTAGCCTTGCTCATTGGCAAGCGCTGAACGTTGAAGGAGAGGCGTGGGAGGCCGCTCTCAAGACCGGGGAACCGCTCCCCGCTCCAAACCTCACAAGGTATCTTCCACAGCTTGATGTGTGGCTGCACGTGGGAAAAGGCGAGATGCATCGTGTGCAGAAGCTCCTACCAACACTGGACTGGAAATCCGGCCCCCTCGGCGTTCGCCTGCGCTACGAACCTGATGAGCCTACAAAGTTCCAACAGGAATTTGTCGCTGCACGAATTAAGGCTAGGGAGACGACGGCCGCAGCGGTCAAGGCGGCTGAAGGAAAAGGTGATCCTCCTCAGCTTGAACTATGGCCACTTAATCTGGTCGACTTCCTAGATCGGCGCGTGCGCTCCTTCTTCAAGCTCAAAGCCTACATTCTCGATCCCGCGAAGCTGGCTCCCCCCCAGAACGGCATGGCTTCAATGCAGGAGTTACCGGAAGGCCTGGAAGCCGTTGAGGGTAATCCCCTGGACGGACTTATTCAGATCGACGAAATCAGCGCGCAGCGCGGCTTTGGTTCGCCAACGACGCCCCGTGTTCAGCATGAAGAGGTGGGCGGTGAATCCAGAGGCGCCCGGCGCCTCTCAACCCAATTGCGCTCCTACTACGACAATCATCTCGACTGGCAGGACGCGCCGGATCTCTCAGACATCAAGGCGATGGAGGCCTTGGATAACGCGCGAAAGGTCTTCGATGAGCGGCTTTCCGAGTCGTTTGAGAAAGCCCTTAAGGAGCTTCAGAAGCTTGGCTATCCTGGCATCTCAGACCCCAAGCTGAAGATCGCAACCAAGCTGAGACTTCAGGACGGCTTGAGCCACGACTCCGCGGTTCAATATGAGGTTCCTGCCTCCAGCGACGGGCTCGTCCATCGCCTGCCTGAAGACTCGAATGGGCTGGGATACCAAAACCTCGTGTCGATGGTTTTCGGTCTCATGAGCTATCGCGATGCATGGATGCGCGTTGGCAAAGCGAGTGCGTCTCAAATTGACGCAAAACCCCCTCCAGCCCTACACCTCGTGCTCGTGGAGGAGCCAGAAGCCTATCTCCACGCTCAGGTGCAGCAGGTTTTCATCAAGCACGCCTACGATGTCCTTCGAAACGATCCTGCGCTCGGTGGCTCAAAGACTTTCTGCACGCAGCTAGTGGTGAGTACGCATTCCAGCCACGTTGCTCACGCTTGCGATTTCGCCGCTCTTCGATATTTCCGCCGCCTTCCGCCGACTAAGAAGTGCAAGACGCCGACCGCGTGCGTCGTCAATCTCTCCTCGGTTTTCGGCAAGCCGGATCGGACAGCCAAGTTTGTGACGCGCTATTTGAAGGCCACGCACTGTGACCTGTTCTTCGCAGACGCAGCCGTCTTCATCGAAGGGAGTGCTGAGCGAATTTTGGTACCGCACTTTGTGAGAGAGGACGACGTGCTCGAATACCTTCGCAGTTGCTACATCACATGGTTGGAAGTTGGCGGCAGCCACGCACATCGATTTAAAGGTCTCGTTGATGCGCTTGGACTGACGACGCTCATCATCACCGATCTCGACGCGAAAGATCCGACGACGCAAAAGGCCGAAACGCCAGTGCTCGGTAAGGGCCTTGAGGCGCGCAATGAAACTTTGCGTACCTGGGCGCCCAAGGAGACGTCGGTCGATGCGCTCATCAAGCTGGAAGAGCAGGACAAAGCACTGGCGCACCCGAATGGATACGCTGTTCGGGCGGCCTATCAGATCAGCACCAAAGTGAAGATTGGAGCCGTCGAGACGGAAATTCTCGCGAACACGTTCGAAGACGCGTTGCTTTATCAGAATTTCGATTTCTTCAAGGATCGGAAGGCGACGGGTCTGGCTGGCAAGTTCCAGACGATTATCGAGCAGGCAAAGAGCGACGTCGAGCTCGCGACACTGGTGGCAGCCGAGATTGGCAAGAGCGACAAGGCTGAGTTTGCGATGGATCTGCTCTTCAGCGAGGACGTCCAGAAGCTCAAAGTGCCTGCATACATCGAACATGGGCTCTTGTGGTTGAAGGAGCAATTGGAGCGCAAAGATGCAGACCTTGCTCCGAAGGCTGCTGCAACATGAGCCTGGCGACGCTCGTGGACAATGATGACCTTGACCTCCACGTGGATGCTGAGATTAAGGCGTGTTTAGACCCAAAATCACCGAAGAGCTTCTTCCTATTCGCAGGTGCCGGATCGGGCAAGACACGCTCGCTAGTGGGTGCTCTCGATCATCTGCGCGGCTTGGTAGGAAAGAGCTTGAGGATGCGTGGCCAACGGGTCGCCGTCATCACCTATACAAAAGCGGCGCGCGATGAGATTGTCCGCAGAACGCAGTTTGATCCGGTAATCGCGGTCTCGACGATCCATAGCTTCGCCTGGACGCTGATTGAAGGGTTTAACCACGACATCCGCGAGTGGCTTCGTGTGGAACTCAACGCTGACATTTTGGAGCTGCAAGCGAAGGAAGCAAAGGGGCGCACGGGTACGAAGGCGTCCGCAGAGCGTCTAGCGGACATCGCCTTCAAACAACGGCGCCTCGCTATGCTCGATAGCATCAAGAAGTTTGTCTACAGCCCTGACATCGATAACCGCGGGCGAGATTCTCTGAATCACGCAGAGGTACTTAAGCTTGCCGGCGATTTTGTGCGAACGAAAGAGACGCTGCGCGAGATTCTGCGCGATGGCTATCCCTACATCCTTGTCGATGAAAGTCAGGATACTAACCGGCACATTGTGGAAGCCCTGTTCGCCTTCCAGGCTGCTCATAGGGGCGAAATCGTCGTCGGCCTTTTTGGCGATATGATGCAGCGTATCTACGGAGATGGTCAGCCCGGCTTAGGGGAGAGCCTACCTGTGGATTGGGCCACCCCAACAAAAAAGATAAATTTCCGCTGCCCGCGTCGCGTTATCGAACTCATCAACAAGGTTCGTGAAGCTACCGACAGGCAGGTCCAGATTCCTCGCAGCACGGCTCCGGAGGGCTGCGTCCAGATGTTCGTGCTACCGTCCGAAACAACAGACAAGGCCACGGCCGAGCAAGCGATCTGCGCGCACATGGCGGTTCTCACGGCCGATGCCGATTGGGAGAATGAGGATGCGGTCAAAGTGCTCATCCTTGAGCACCGAATGGCAGCCCTTAGGATGGGTTTTGACGATCTGCTGGCGGCACTCTATCCTATCTCGCAATTCCGTACTGCGCTGCTCGATGGGTCACTTCCGCTGGTCAATTTCTTCACAAATTTGGTACTCCCGACTTGGGATGCCAAAGACGACAAGTTCGCCGTCGCGAGGATAGTACGCGCCGCATCACCACTGGTGAGTGCGATGGCGTTGAAAGAAGCTGAGGACGAGCTAGAGCAACTCGCCAAGGCTCAGGCCGCAGTGGATGCGATGGTGGGACTGCTCGACGGGAATCCGGCTGCAACGTTCCGCGAAGTCGCGCAAAATGTCGCGGATACGAGCCTCTTTGTCCTGCCTGACCTCATTAAAGTTGCTCTGGCCGGCGCCGTCACTGACGGAGCGGATGACGACGAAGTGGACAAACGCACTGATCGAGATAAGGGGGTTGCGGCGTTTTTGGAGGTCCCCTTTCGTCAGGCTCGCGCCTACGCAAAATACGTCGGACGCAAGGCACGCTTCGATACCCATCAAGGCGTGAAAGGTCTCGAATTCCCGAGGGTGATGGTCATCATGGACGATCATGAAGCGAGAGGCTTCCTGTTCAAATACGACAAGCTTTTCGGCGGTGGTGCGGAGGACACCACGACCGCCTCGACGAGACGTTTGTTCTACGTCACGTGTAGCCGCGCCGAGCGTTCGCTCGCCCTAGTCGCTTACGCCGAAAGTCCTGAGCGCGTGAGAAGTCAACTGCTGGCAAATGGGTGGTTCAAGGCGGACGAAATCCACCTCGGGCTCCCGTAGCTTCACGGAAGTTGTCGCCGGCGCTGTGCGCGATGATGGTCCGGTTCCTTGATTCTGAGTAGAATCCATTGTTGGCACTTTCCGGATCTCACGCTGAGTTCGAAATGCGAACCAAAGTGGATGTCTGCCGACTACTCTGAAGTTATGGGCTCACGCCCTAACTCTCGATCAAATACCCGCGCATGTCGGGTCGCCTGCTCATAAGCGCAATCCAGATGCGATCGAGCAGGGCGATCTCGTGAAGGGTTAGTGCTCGCTCATCGGTAAGGGTTTCGCCCCCTTCATCGGCTCTGCCGGTTCCCGCTCGCCAGATTCTGGCATCGGTATCCTCCGGAAGGTCGCGTCCAAAGCCCGCGTTGTAGCGAAGGTTCTCGTTCCCGCCTTTCGTAACGTAACTGGCGATTTTCTCCAGGTTTTGCGTGATCGTCTTATTCCTGAAGAGGTTCTTGAGCTCGATCTGGTAGGGTGATCGTGCCCAATCCTCGACGTTGGTAAGCGCGGAACGAAGCTCTTTGTTTCGTAGTGACGAGTTACTCACCACAATTCCATGGAAATGGATCATTACACCACAATCAGGATCAACATCAGAACAGTCACTAATGTTCTGAAGCACGTTGAGTTTACGGGCTTCATTGTCCGACAACGACTTGATCTTTTCCAAGAGCTTTAAATTGACGACTTCGATCTCCGTGGCGCCGAGACACGCAACACCTGCTTGACCCACGGCGCGATTGATCTCTCGCTCCATTCTGGAGGCAGCATCGATCACGCTTTCAAGCGTCGGACTTGTGACGCTGTGGAGGATGGTTATAAAGCGCAGTTGGTCGTTCGCCTTTTCAGAAAAAAGATTCTTGTAATCATCGAACAAGAGTTTGGCGTGCTGCGCTGAAACATCGTCATGCAAGAGCGAGCCTGAATTACCACAGCCCGCACGCTGCAACTTGATACGTTTGTGCGAACCGAGGTCTGGTCGGATCAAAGATTGCAGGTGCGACAATCTCTGTGTTGCTAATTGCTTTAGTTGTTCAATAGAATCTGCCATCTCAAACCGCTTCGTCAAAATGAAGTTTAAACTCAAGGCTCTGTCGTCGGCCAGACTCAAACGTAAGAAATGGTTATCGACGATTTTGTACTAGTATTTATATGGCGAGCGCCGCATTGAATACTTGCTTGTTCTCTGCGGACAAAAACCTCGCTCACATGCGTGGGCCTCATCCAACGCAATGCCTGATATCCTTTCCGAAGAATCTGCGGACGGACTGGGCCCGGTTGACTGTCTCATTCCGCGATCACCAACTCGTTGCCGGTGACCAATTCGGTTAGGGCCGTGTCCAGCTCCGGCCGTCCCGGCATACTCTTACCTGATGCGGTATCGGACAAACGCTACCTCGGCTTTCAGCGTCTTGGCTGTCCAGCGACATCTTGGTCCGCGGCGTTGAAACGGACGTGGTCAATCCGTCATTTTGCGGGCTTAGACTTGAGTCCTTCCTTGAACGATGCAACCCATTGATAAATCGAGAATAAGTTAAAAAGCTCAAATGAGCCCGGTAACGGTTGACGCACCCAAGACTGAGTTAACCCCAGGAGGCCGGCAGACGGTTCGGGTGCGTTGCGAGGTGGTGTGAGATTCAACCATTCTCGGCGCAAGGGTATTCAGGGGACTCCGCCATGCCAACTGATAAGCAGCGACTAGCCGTGAGAATCTTTCGTTTGATCGAAGGTGAAGCCGAGGGACCGTTAGCGATCTCGGTGTTGTTTATCATCGCGCTTGCGGTCATCGCCGCTGCAGTGTGGGGGCTGCGGTCGTGAGTATTCGCCCCATTACCTGGCTGCGGAGGCCTTTCATGATCCGCTCATGCAGCGGAGTTGTTTCACTCAGGGTAGCACGTTATGGGCAGATGCCGGTGTAGATTGAATCATTGCTCTAGGGAGCGGCAACGAGTTTGTCGCCATCGGCTCACGACGCGATGCCGCACCAGTAGCGCGAGCCAGAGCCGGTTTACGGTCGAATGTCGGTCTACCCAATCCGGGGCACCTGTATCGAGCGCGAGGATAAAAGTGAGAGTGACTGGCATCGATAACCCTCATGTCGAGCGGCGCTACTTTTACTCGGTAAAAATCGATTTGCGATGGCGGGTTCTGGGGCAAAGCGAAGTATTCAATTCGCCGGATTCATTGGGAAAAGGGCGTTGAACGCATACCGATCAACACAGGGATGAAGCAGAGGCGGCCTTGAGAAGCAGTCATGCCGTCAAATCAGGTCAACGATTTTTCGTTGAGCATCTTGGTCGCCGTCAATATATCGCTGCGTAACCCGCAGATTGCTGTGACCTGCGAGCATCTGTACGTCACGGAGTGAACCACCTACTAGCGATATCTTCCTCGCTGCATTCGTGATGAATGTACGTCGCCCGCTGTGACTTGAGCACCCGTCGAAACCGATCTGCTCGTACCAGCGCGTAAATAGGTTGACGATGACCTGAGGTGAGGTCTGCTTAGACCGCTCAGTATTGATCACACGCGACGATGCCGTCGGTCGAGCGAGTTCGTGCCAAGTCATTTCTTAGCACAAGATTTGATTTCGGGTCATATAATTCTCTTATTTTGAACATCTACAGATTGTACAGCGCGACAATTGATCTGATTATACGAGTGCTTCAGAAGGCTTTTTATGGACCAGTTGTAGCAGGCTATTAAGAGCAATCCGGAGAATTGTAGCTTTGGACCAATGGCTTGTGCGAACTGATGATAGAATGGACCAAGTATCACCAGTTCAGCTATATCGATAGGATTTCGGACAAGGCCAATGAGTAAATTATTTTGAGTTTATCCTATGCGCCTCTAGCGCTACTCCGTTCATCAGTTCGAAAAATTCGTCAGATCTTGAAGAGTATGGATAGCCAGGATTCGGTGCGAACTCGTAGACAGTAAATGCCTTGAGTTGTTTCGCGAATACTGAGTCGTAAGAGAATAGTTCAAGAGCACTGCTTGTTTGTGTTCGAAGGTGATCTAACTGACTCCAACGTGCACGCAGCTCGTCGTCAGTAGGCACGTTGAGTGGATAGTCGTCGGGATATCTATCAAGGAATACGTCAACTGCTAACTCGAGGTATTCAAGCTGTCTCACCTGCGACCGATTCAGTACATCCCAGGGAAAATAGGGTTCTCGGTGACGCTTCAGTCGACGGATAAATGTCGGGCCTATCTGTCCAGCAGTTGGGCGCCCGTCAGAATAACTTGCAAAATTTACTTGGGTTACTGCGCTTTGAATGGCTATCGCGAGCATTTGAAGATCGGATGCTATCAAGTCGATCCATTTCTCCTGCTCTGAGGCGCGTTGCTCCAGACTGCGATTGAGCGTCCAATTGGCGACTGCAAATGCGCCCACGGTGCCTATAAGCGCCCCTACGACATTTCCAAGTGCTTGAGCTCGATTCCCTGCGTCGGATGACAGTAAGTCGGTGAAAAGCCATGCCGTGACTGCAACGCCGAGGAAAAGGCTTAATCCGACGACAGTATTATCGGGGCTCTTACGGTTCAATTTATAGATCCAAAAAGAATATCGATGATCGCAGATGTAATCTATTCCTTTCTATGGTGCACACCCATATCGCTGCATCTGGTGGATACTCAGGACATTTTCTTCAATAGAACAATGATGAGCGACCTCTAGATCACTTGATAAAAGCTGCACACTGGCCAGTTACAAGCGCGTACGCGATGTTAAAATGAGCTGGGTTCAATCCAACCATGGAGAAACCCGATGCCTGTCTTGAAGTCCCTTTCCTTCACTGCAATGCCCAGGTCCGCCAGCGATCCGGTCCATATCCGGAGGGCCAAATTCATCGCCAAGTGGAGGAGCAGAAGCTGCTCGTCCAAGATCCGACCTATATCCGGACGGTCCAGAGGACGGCTGACGTAGATGGTCAGAAGCAGCCGGTAGTTCTCAAGCAACGGGTTCCGCCCTGGTGGAAAGTTGATCCGTCCGGCCAGATCATCATGTCGATCAAGTTCGGCTCGAAGCCCATCGAGTTCGAGAAGGGCAAAGCTGGAATCGCGGTCCCGTCGAAGGACAAGCTCCCAGCGGTGATCGACACCCTGATTGCAGCCGTGCGCGCCGGTGAGCTCGACGAGCTGTTTACTCAAGCCAGCAAGTTTCGACCCATACCAAAGTCCAAGAAGGCTGCGTGATCCTCCATGGACGGGTAGCGATCCTGCCCGTCCATTTCATTTCTGGCGGTGACCGTGACCCTTCTTCAGGGAATCATTCGAGGTATCCTGTACGGATTCTCTCGCTGCGAGCCTGGCTCGGATATCAAAATCCAGATCCGGAGGCGGGAAGAGACGATCTGGCGTGACTATGCGTTCGTGTCAGACAATCCCGATGCGGTACAAAGCACCCTGTACGCCGCAACCCGGAGCGCGGATGGTGTCGCCGTTCGCGCTGTAGATCGATCCGGACGGATAGTCGACTTTCGTTGAACTCAGTCGTCGGCACGTCGGCGTGTTCGCTTCGGTATCGGCTTGAAGAATTCGATTGGATCGACGCCGAGCACGTCAACAAGCTTTCCGATGATCTCAAGCCCTACATAGGTCACACCACGCTCAACCCTGCTGACATAAGCCCTGTCAATCTCAGCGTCGTGCGCCAGCTGCTCTTGCGAGAGCTTCTGCTCGTGCCTGATGCGACGCAGGTTGGTGGCGAAGAGCTGGCGTAGGTCCATGACCTAGGCAAACCCGCATCGGCTTATTGACCCACGGCTTTAAAGCCGAAATAATTTCGGTATGGCCAGATACTTCGCTGCGTTGCAGGAATATATCTGGCCGAGCCGGTGGCATTTCGCCGGGCATAAAGCGGGGGTTTAAATGCAGGCATATCGGTGGTGGCCCTGGGCACTCGTCCTGGCCGGGGCCTTGGTCTTGTGGCTTCTGGGCTTCGACTACAGGGATCAGGGAGTCATTTGGCTGATGGGCCTGCTGGTCATGGGTGCCGGGGGTTACCTGGTGCTATGGGAAAAGCAGGGCTGGCGGAGATGACCGACCAGTTGCCGGTGCAACCCGCGTAACCAAGCTCGCGGCCGCGCGAATGATTGCCAATGGTGTCACGTCAGCCATTCATGCCAACTACAGTTATGGCACCGGCAACTACGAGAAGGAGATGCGCGAGCAGATCAGCGCCTACGAGGCGGTCGGAATCCGTGCGACGATGTGTGTCGGCGCGATGGATCGTGGCGGCTCGGTCTATCCACCGCATGAGGTCTGCTTCCTCGCCGGATTGACCGACGATTTGCGTAGTTGGGTCTCCGGCCCAGCTTCCGCTGCCTACGCTGGAGACGGCGCCGCGACCGTCGCTCTTATGACGCGTCTGCGAGCGGACTTTGCAGATCATCCGTTGGTGCGTTTGTGTTATGGCCCGGCAGGCCCGCAATGGGTATCCGATGAGCTGTGGCAGGACATCGCTCACGACGCTCGGGATCATGACCTCGGCATGCACTTGCATGCCCTCGAATCGCCGGCACAAAAGGCGGCGGCGGCGGAGCTGTATCCGGATGGTGTGTTCGCTCATCTCGAAAGCCTCGGCGCGATGACACCGCGAACCGTGGTTGCGCACGGTGTTTGGGTCGATGACGCGGATATGGATGTGCTGGCCCGCACTGGCGCAACCGTCGTCCGCAATGCCGGCGGCAACATTCGTATGCGTAACGGCATTGCGCCGCTGGCGCGCTATCTGCAGCGTGGGGTGAGAGTTGCGGTCGGGACCGACAACTGCGCGATGACCGATGACGAAGATTTGCTTGCTGAGTTGCGGCTCGCGGGCAATCTCGCCCGGGAGCCGAACTGGAACGGGCCGCCGCCGCCTGGCGTCGATGAATTGCTCGCCATGGCAACAGTCAATGGTGCGATCGCCGCGCAGTTCAGTGACGAAGTTGGAACCCTGGAGTCGGGTAAACGCGCCGATATCGTGGCGTTTTCGCTGAACCGCACGCGCCAGCCCTATCTCGATGAAGACATGCCGCTTCTCGAAGCGTTTCTGGCGCGAGCGCAAGGCTGCGACGTCGTGATGACGATGGTCGACGGTCGCATTTTATACAAGGACGGCCGTTATACGGACCTGTCTATTGAGGCGCTTGAAGCAGATGCGGCGGCAGTCGCTCGCGCCGCGCGCCGCCCCGACGACCCAGCCAACACGGCGCGAACCGGCCGCTATCGCATCCATCTTTGCGATCATTATCGCAAGCTGACCGCCAATCCCTCCGATCCATTGTGAAATCCTCGGATAATGACGATGTCGATTGCATCGAATCCCCGTGCTCCCTTTACGCTGTCATCAATGCGGCCAAAGCTCGCGGCGCCGAACGGGAAGCCGTTCATTGTCCACGTGGTCGTCAACATTGAATACTGGCCCTACGATCAACTTAGGACAGGATCTTCTCGGCGTCTGATATCTGCGATCCCGACCTCATGCTATTCTCCGGATAGCTCCGGCGTCGGCTCGCCTGCGCCATCACCTCAGCGTCGAGTTCGGCCGTAGAGCCTGACGGGCCTGCGCTTCGTCAGGCCTATCGTTGGCTATAGATCCGTTCATATTGCTGCCGCAGAGCATTCTTCAACACCTTGCCCATGGTGTTGCGCGGCGGATCGTCGACGAAGATCACTTTCTTCGGTAGCATGAATTTGGCGAGACGATTGTCGAGCGCCTTGACGATCCCTTGTTCATCGATCTTGCGCGTCGGTCGCTTGACCACGACCGACGTCACGCCTTCGCCGAAATCGGGATGCAGAACGTCAATCACGGCGCTTTCCGCGATTCCCTCGATCGCATCGATCTGGATTTCGCCCTCTCCCGTAATGACAAGATCCTTGCCGCGGCCCATGATCGAAAGGTAACCACGCGCATCAAGCCTCCGGCTGTGTCGTTTCAGGGCGCTCGCGGCGTGGTGCTGTCGGACGGCAGTTCGCGGTCATCGGCATCGGAAGCAGCAGCCGATGCATCCGCATCGATGAATGTCGCCGGCTTCAAACGCTTGCGGTTGACCGTGAAGTCAAAGACATCAAAGCGATTGTAATATCCCACCACATCATGAAACTGCTTCGGCTCGATGCAGCGAGACAGATCGAACTCCGCGTAGGCGATGCCTTCCTGATCCTGCAACATGTCACCCAACGTCTCGCCCGCGGGATCGACGAAGAAACTGGCGGCACGCGGTGTGCGGTCGATCACCTCGACGACGGATGGATCGCGCGCGACGAGAAAGTCACGCATGGCCGCATCCATGAAGCCGGCAGTGATGATGCCAAACGCCTTGGCCTCGAAGGAATGCGCGCTCGCCCTGATGCGGTTGGCCGCCACATTGTTGAAGTTGCCGCCTTCGCTCGGGCGGCGCGTCGGCCACATTGGCGGCCAGCTCGAAATGTGGATCTGTTCGGCCTGCGCCATCAGCGTATAGCGTGCGAGTGGATTGGTGTTCTCGCCGCAGATGAGATTGCCGACACGGCCGACACGTGTCGCGGCCACCTTGAGGCCAGCGCCGTCGCCGGACGCCCACACCAGCTTCTCGTAGAATGTCGGCACGAGTTTGCGATGATGAGTCAGAATCTCGCCATCGTCGCCGATCAGAATATTGCTGTTCCAGATTGCTCCGACGCTTGCAGGGGAGCTTTCACTGACCCCCATCGAGACGATGACACCGAGCGTTTTCGCTTCGCGGCGCAGTGCGGCGATCTCCGGTCCCGCGGGCGAGACGGATTGCTCCGCCATCCGTCTGAAGAGATCGTGATTGTCGATAGGTGCCCACAGCGCCGCCCACACCGGGAATGCCGGAATATAGGTCTCCGGAAACGCGATCAGTTGCGCTCCGGCGGCAGCAGCTTCTCTGATGATCGAGATTGCCTTTGCCGTTGTCGCAGCGCGATCGAGAAAGACCGGAGCGGCGTGAACCGCCGCAACCTTCACAGAAGACGACATTCCTAAAGACCTCTTGCTTTGCAGAGCAATATTGTTGTGCGTTTCTAACATCGCGCACGCGGTCCTGCCGCCGCAGAATCGTGCAAGGGGTCGTGCAAGTATCCCGCGAGGCAGGTGCAATGGGGACAGGAGAGCGGATGGTGGTTGCCACGGCCAATACGGCCGCTCACGTTCTCAAAGACTGTTCAAATAGGCTTTGTCCCGGCTGAAGACCTCAGTCAGGTAGCGAACGACCGAGCGTACGCGGGAGAGAAACTCCAGGTCCTCATGAACCGACAGATAGATGTCGCGATGGACCTGCACGGCGTCAGCCATGATTGGAATCAGTTTCGCATTTTGTTTCGCCGAGAACAGCGGCAGCAATCCGATGCCGGCGCCCGCCGCGATGGCATTCTGCTGGGCGTGCATGCTCGATGAACGGAACGAAACCGCCGAGGGATCGATTACGTCCAGCAGCCAGCGCACGGGCTGAATTGCGATCATGTCCTCGACGTAATCGACGAAGGTGTGGTTCGCGAGATCGCTGCGGCTCGCCGGCATGCCGTTACGGTCGATGTAGTCCGCACTTGCATACAGAGCGAGACGGAACGAGCCGAGCATCTTCACCACGAGGCGTTGGCCTACCGGCGGAACGAAGCTGATGAAGACGTCGGCTTCGCGCTTGGTCAGGCTGATGAGGTGGCGCTCGGTGACGAGTTCGACCAGAATGCCGGGTTCGCGCAGGGCCAGCTGGGCAAATCGCTCGGCGAGGAAGAATGCGCTGATTCCCTCCATCGTCGCCACACGTACGCGACCTGTGGCCGCCATGTGCTCGCCGCCCAGCGCTCGCGGGACGTTGCCGGCTTCCTGCTCGATACGCTCGGCGATCGTAAACAGGCGGTGTCCCTGCTCGGTCAGGACGAAGCCATCGGGCTTGCGGTCGAACAGCTTGACGGACAGATCCTTTTCGAGCTCGGCGATGCGGCGGCTGACCGTGGTGTGATCGACACGCAAACGCCGGGCCGCTGGCGCGAGGCGGCTTTGCCGCGCCAGTTCCAGGAAAAAGACCAAATCGTTCCAATTGAACACGAAAACTCAATACTATCATCGGCGGAATTCGACAACACGGCTTTCGCAGCCGGACTCCAGCGGTTGGGTCGGACGTCCGGATGCCGAGCACCCACAAGCATCGGTAAAGGATCGCTCTCCGACGGTCATTTCTGGGCCGTCGAAGAGCGCCGATGCAAGGGAAGAGAATTGCCGGTCGATATCAGACGATGTCGGAAATCAACTTTTCATCGTGAATGGCGCTTTCGAACATCTCCTGGTCGAGCACGCCTTCCCACTTGGCGATTACCACGGTTGCGACCGCATTGCCGATGGTATTGGTAATTGCCCTCGCTTCGTTCATGAAGCGATCGACACCCAGTAACAGCGTCAGTCCCGCCACCGGGAGCGAATCGACGGTGGACAGTGTCGCGGCCAACGCGATGAAGCCGGCGCCTGCAACGCCTGCCGATCCCTTGCTGGTCAGCAATAGCACCGCAAGTAGTGCCAGCTGTTGCGTGATCGACATCGGCGTGTTGGTAGCCTGGGCGATGAACAGCGTGGCCAGGCTGAGATAGATCGAGCTGCCATCCGGATTGAAGGTGATGCCGGTCGGCATTACCAGGCCGACGATCGGCTTCGAGCAGCCGGCCCGCTCGAGCTTCTGCATTAATTGCGGCAGCACGGACTCCGACGAGCAGGTGCCGAGTACAATCGCAATTTCGGTCCGGATGAATTTGAGGAATGGCAGGATGCGAAATCCGGCAAGACGGGCGATCGTGCCCAGCACGACGAAGACGAACAGCGCGCTGCTGCCATAGACGCAGATCACGAGCTTCGCGAGATAGAGCAGCGAGCCGAGCCCATACTTGCCGACCGTGAAAGCCATTGCGCCGAATGCGCCAAGCGGTGCGAGGCGCATGACCATTTCCATGACCGCGAACAGCCCGTGCAGGAACGAATCCAGTGTGTCGATGGCGCCCTGGGTAGCCTCGCGTTTGATCGACAACCCGACCCCAAACAGGACCGAGAACAGCAGAACCGGTAGAATGTCGCCATTGGCGAAGGACTGAACGATACTGTCCGGAACCACGTGGAGGATGGAGTCGGTCATCGACGCATGCGGCTTGGTGAATTTCGCGATGCTACTCATATCGGCATGCGAGAGGTCGGCGTTGATGCCATCGCCCGGCTTGAAGACATTGCCGACGATGAGCCCGATCGCCAGCGCCAGCGTCGAGGCGACTTCGAAGTAGATCACGGTTCGCAAACCGACGCGGCCAAGCTGCTTCAGATCGACCATCCGCGCAATGCCGACGGTGATCGTCGCGAATACGATCGGCACCAGCAGCATGCGTACGCAGCGTATGAAGAGATCGCCGAACACCTTCATTTGCGTGCCGATATACGGATCGGCCCAACCGAGGCCGATGCCGATGGCGATCGCAAGCAGAACCTGAAAGTAAATCGAATGCCACAAGCGTTTGCGTTGCAGTGCAATAGGTTGTCGTTCCTGCTCTCGCTCGGCAAGCGACAGTTGTGCTCTGTCAGATAAGCCAATGTCCGAATTGACCATGGATGCCCCCCATCCGTTTTTTATTGATGACTGAAAGTCAGGGGCGGATGCTAGCAACGGTTCATCGCAATTCGCGTCTGGAAATTTCGCAGGCGACCCTGCAAAAATATGTCAATTCGATGCCGCTTTTGGCGTGCCGCGATGCTTGCGTCTGTGAGACGCTTGCAACACAGTTGAGGACGTCGATCGATCGAAGTGCCGCGATTGAGATAAGCCTGCGCGACACGAAAACATTCATGACGGAGCACTCATAATGACGGTCTCGGAGGCGAAGCCAAAAGCCAATTACGCGGTGAAGAACATCGAAGTGATTGCCAAAGGCACCGATGTGGTCGCGCGCATCTTCACGCTGGCTCCCGGCGATGCCATTCCCTGGCATTATCACTCCGAAAGCAACGATCATTACTTCGTGCTCGCGGGGCAGCTGTCGATCGACACCAGGGGTCCCGATGAGATGAAGACGCTTGCTATCGGCGAGAGGCACACCATCCGACCGGGCACCAAGCATCTGATCTCCAACCGCAGCGACGGAGAAACCCGCTTCCTTTTGGTGCAGGGTGTCGGCAAATACGATTGGCTGAAGGCCGAGGTTTGATCTCGATGGCGTCAGCATCATGCTGATCCCGGGCCTTATCCGCGCGGGCACACCGCCCGCGGTCGCAGACGATCCTTCCGCTCAATCGCGCGCGGGAGGAAGCCGTCGCGGCGAGGCAGAATGTCGCCGGCGCCACGGTGTACCGTTTCGTCCCATCAATTGGGCAGCCCGCGATGGGTTACGATCGTCATTGAGGCCAAACATATCGCGGATGTTACGACACGTTTGCACCAGGCCTGTGTCACCGCAGCACCTACTCAAGAATCCCGCGTGAAGTTGACCTGAATCAAGCTCTGCATGCGCGGCGCGTGTAGATTGAATTTGATCGCGATCAAGAGCGCGTCCGCGCTTGAGTGTTGTCCCTCCGCCCAGTCTCTGGTCTCGTTGCTCGACGACGATGTCGAGAGCCGACAGGCAGACTGTCCCACTGGTGCCCGCGTTGCACGCACCGAAACCAAACGAATACGAGAGGATCGCACAGCCCGTGAGGAGGCCATCATGGCCTCGAACGGATGATTCAGAATGCTGGGAGGAACGAAGCGAGTTCTATAGAGTGAAAGCGGTCTTGCAGGACTTCCTCAGGAGAAGACAATGAGTCGCCTTCATGCTCACCCCGAACATCATCTCGTCAATCGGATTGGGTGGCTGAGAGCCGCTGTTCTGGGCGCGAATGACGGCATCATCTCGACCGCGAGCCTGATCGTTGGCGTCGCGGCCGCGGCTGCGACGCCGAACGACGTCCTGATCGCCGGCGTCGCCGGGTTGGTGGCTGGAGCCATGTCGATGGCGGCAGGTGAGTATGTGTCCGTCAGTTCGCAGTCGGATACCGAGCAGGCTGATCTGGCGCGCGAGCGAAAGGAATTGGCCGATAACCCTGCATTGGAACTCGAAGAACTCGCTCAGATCTACATGAGCCGCGGCGTCGACAAGCCGTTGGCGCGGCAGGTGGCCGAGCAGTTGATGGCCAAGGATGCTCTGACGGCACACGCGCGCGACGAGTTAGGAATTTCGGACATGACCGCTGCGCGCCCGATTCAGGCCGCGCTTGCCTCGGCAGCGATGTTCTCGATTGGCGCCGCCATGCCGCTGCTTATGGTGATCGTGTCGCCTGTCAATGCGCTGGTGCCAATCGTATCCGCGGCATCGTTGATGTTCCTCGCGCTTCTGGGAGCACTCGGAGCGATGGCGGGCCGCGCGAATATTCTGCGAGCCACCGCCCGCGTGACGTTCTGGGGCGCGTTTGCGCTGATGCTTACAGCCGGCATCGGGAAATTGTTCGGAACGGTGGTTTGAGAGTGCAGCGTCCCGGATTGCCATCGGCAGGATGGGCCTGGGTCGCGTAACTCAGCGGTTTGACGGGGTCGTTCAGAATGCTAGCAGGGTTTGTCCAGCGGACGTTGTTGGTATTGCTGCCGGCTTTCGGTCTCGGCCTCGGCTTTGTCATGCCGCTGATTGGGCATCCCTCATGGCAAGATGGTGTTTGGGCGGCGTTCACGTTACCGGTTCTCGCCGTCCTTGTTTACGAGATTGTCTCCAGCCTGCGGCGCGGTGATGTCGGCCTCGACCTGGTTGCCGCCCTGTCGATGACAGCAGCGCTCATCGTCGGGGAGGAACTGGCCGCGGTTGTCGTCGCGTTGATGTATGCCGGCGGCCAATTCCTCGAAGCCTTTGCCGAGCGCCACGCACGCCACGAGATGACGGAGTTGCTGGCGCGAGTCCCTCGAACTGCGGTTAGACATCGAACAGCGGGTGGCCTCGAAGAAGTCGGACTGGATCTCATCGTGCCGGGCGACCGTCTGTTGATACGGCAGGGCGATGTGATTCCGGTCGATGGCACGGTGGCGAACGGGCTTGCGGTGCTCGATCAGTCGGCGCTCACGGGAGAATCGATCCCGGTTCAACAGCGCGCGGGCGACGATGTCATGAGCGGGTCCACCAACGTCGGTGAAGCATTTGATCTCACCGCCTCGCGGCGCGCCACCGAAAGCACCTATGCCGGCATCGTCCGCCTGGTTGATGGGGCGCAACGCTCGAAGGCACCGATGTCGCGGCTCGCCGATCGCTTCGCGCTCTTTTTTCTTGCGATAACCGTGTTGATGGCGACTGCCGCCTGGTTTTTCACCGGCGAGCCGGTCCGCGCGGTCGCCGTTCTCGTCATCGCCACACCATGTCCCCTTATCCTCGCGGTGCCGGTCGCCCTCGTTTCCGGTCTTTCCCGCGCGGCGCGAGATGGCATCCTCATCAAGGGCGGCAAGGCCATCGAAGCGCTGGCGCGCATCCATTCCTTGATCCTCGACAAGACAGGCACGCTCACCGATGGCAGGGCCAGGATCGTGGCCGTGAACGTTTCGGATGGCGCCGATCCCGCCGACGTGTTCCGCCTCGCGGCTTCGCTCGATCAGGCCTCCAAGCACATCATCGCCCAGACCATCGTTGCCGAAGCGCGAAGCCGCCAGATTATGCTGGCGACGCCGTCCGAGGTCGTGGAAACACCCGGCGAAGGCGTCCAGGGCATTGTCGAAGGGCGCTCCGTTTCGGTCGGCGGAATCCAGTTCGTGATGTCCGGATTGCCGCACGGGGCAACGAACCCCTTCCACTCCGGGAGGGCTGCCGGCGAAGTCGTTGTCGCCATCGCCATCGACGGCCGCATGGCGGGCGAGATAAGGCTCGCTGACGAATTGCGGGCGGGGACGCAATCGCTGCTTCAGCGGTTGCGAACATTGGGTGTGCAACGGATCGTTCTCGCAACCGGAGACCGTCGCGAGGTGGCCGAGGCTGTTACGTCAGGCTTGGCGATCGACGCGGTACGCTCGGAACTGACACCGGATCAAAAAGTTCTGGTCGTGCTCTCCGAGCGAAAAAACGGACCGGTCATGATGGTCGGCGATGGTGTCAATGATGCGCCCGCGTTGGCCGCGGCCGATGTCGGCGTTGCGATGGGAGCAAGGGGCGCCACCGCCTCTGCCGAGGCTGCCGACGTGGTCATTCTGGTTGATCACCTGGATCGCGTCGTCCCCGCCATTGAGGTTGCCCGCCGCTCCCGCTTCATCGCATTGCAAAGCGTGGTCGTCGGAATGGGACTCTCGCTGATCGGGATGGGAGTTGCAGCGATCGGATATCTCACGCCCGTTCAGGGCGCTCTTATACAAGAAGCGATCGATGTTGCTGTGATCCTGAATGCCTTAAGGGCCTTGCGAGGGCGGACTGAGGTCGACTAGGTGCACGTTCGCCCAGAATTATCGATGCAAGAGACCTAAACGGAATCACTTTTGCGAGCTGTTGCAAGCGGCGGTGCTCGGACTGCGCCGCCGCCGAGATCTCTGTCGGCTCGTTCATTAACCGGAATCTATGGCACCAACTACCACGACCGCCCTCGTTTCTGCCATCGATCTCGGTGCCGATCTCGGGATCCATCGCAAGCTTGGCTGTTGCTTCTGCCGCATTGGCTGCCCCGGTCCATTTGTCAAAGCGTTCGAACCACTACGGAGTGCATCCGCTGCTAGAGTGTAGCGCCCTGTCGATATGCGAATTCTGACAGAGGCGACGCGCCTCGGCGCAGGATCGTGGCGAATTCCTGTCTTGCACTTTAAATCAGTCTCGGCTTCATTCGGTCGGCAGTCTGTTTTCAATTAATATTTTGGATTGACCATCATGCAAACTGTGATCGATTTCCTGCCGTTGACACCTTCAATCGATCAACTCGCGCGGATCATCTCGAATGTCGCTGCTCCGGCATTTTTGCTCGGTGCGGTCGCATCCTTCATTTCCGTGTTGATATCGCGCATCAATCGCGTGATCGACCGATTGCATTTCATCCACGGTATTGCCGATGACGACGTTTCGAAGCTCCATTTTCGGAGCGATCTGCCTCGGCTCAAGCGTCGTGCGGTTCTATTGAACCGATCGCTCTTTTCCGCGATCCTGGCTGCAATCATGACCGCTCTGATCATCTTCGGAGCTTTCGTCAGCGCATTTCTTCATCTTCAGCATGAGTATGGCATCGCCGTCCTGTTCATGGCAGCGATGATCATGTTTTGCGTTTCCCTGATTGATCTGGCCCGCGAGATCAAAATGGCCCTGCACGAGGCCGAACTCTACCGCTAACGGCCGCAGCGACGATGGGGCCCGCCATTTCGCTCGCGTTAAGCTGGAACGATGTAGATCGTGGCGTATAGGCTGATCATCAGAAGCACGATCAACGACAGCGTCACGGCGGCGGTGACTCTGCCGCCGACTTGACCGATCACGCGCAAATCGACGCCCAATCCAAGCGCGGCCATCGACAGGATCGTGAGCAGGCTCGCCACTTTCTGCAGCGGCGGGATGGCTGCATCGGGGATCAACGACAGCGAGCGAAGCGCCGCGAGCGCAAAAAACACTACGATGAACCAGGGAACTGCTTTGAAGAGGGTGTATCCGCCACGGCCATGCGCCGGCAGTTCGCTTTGGAAGCGGCGCGCGAGGATGGCGATGCAGGCAACGACCGGGCCAAGCGTCATGACCCTCACCAACTTGACCAGCGTGCCAACCTGCGAACTCACGATGCTGACCGGTACGGTCGCGGCAAGCACCTGCGGCACGGCATAAACCGTCATTCCCGCAAGGATGCCGTATTGCGGTTCGGAGAGAACGAAGAGCGGCACGAGTAGCGGAAGGCCTAGCACGACGACGACGCCAAGCACCGCCGTGAACGCAATCGAGGACGCCACCTCGTCCGGCTTCGCGCCGATCACCGGCGCTACGGCGGCAATCGCAGAGTTGCCGCAAATCGAGTTTCCGCAAGCGATCAGAATCGAAAGCCGGTTCGACAGGCCGAGTCCCCGGCTCAAACCGTAGCTCGCCGCAAGCGTCACCACGACGGCTGCGACGATGACGCCAAGCAATAGGGGGCCCGAGGCCGCGAGTGCGCCGAATGTGATCGATGCCCCGAGCAGCGCGACAGCCACTTCCAGCAACTGTTTGGCACTGAAGGCAATGCCGGTCGCCCAGCGAGAACCCGGATCCCAAACGGTGCGGACCGCCGTGCCCAGCAGGATCGCGATAACGATGGCTTCGACATAGGGATGACCGAGCGTCGCCTCCTGCCAGGCTTGCACCATGACTGCGGCAAACGTCACCAGCGCGCAGAGAGCCACTCCCGGAAAGCGGGATGCAATGAACGCGACCGCCCGTGTCTGCAGGTTGGATTTGTCAGGGAGGTCGATTCGATCCGACACGCGATATTCCTTCAATGAGAAGGAAATATGCGTTACAGGAACACGAATGGAAAATACCGATTTGACATGCGCCTATAGAGAGAAATTATGTCCCTCAATCTGCATCTGCTGCGCATGTTTGCCGCTGTCGCGCGGACCGGAAGTTTTTCGCGTGCCGCCGAGTTGCTGAACATCAGCCAGCCTGCCATCTCGAAAGGGGTGCGGGATTTCGAGCTTCAGGTCGGCTGCCGTTTGCTGAACCGATCTCCGAAAGGCGTGCTGCCGACGCCGGAGGGAATGGCGCTGGCCAAGCATGCGGAAACGCTCTTTGCGGCGGAGCGTGCAGCCGAGGACGAGTTGTCCGCCTTGCGCGGCCTGCACAACGGCTCGCTCCGGATCGGCGCCAGCACGACCATCGCGACATACATGATCGCCCGATATCTCGGCGCCTTCCATCGGGCTTATCCCGGCATCGACCTGCATCTCGTCAGCGCCAACACGCGCGATATCGCTGAGCAGATGACCGCGCAGGACATCGATATCGGATTGGTGGAAGGGCCGATCGAGGAGCGCGGCATCGTCGCCGAGCCCTGGCGCACCGATGTCATGGTGCTGATTGCCGCACCGGATCATGCATTTGCTCTGACGCCTGAACCGATCGCTCCCAAGCGGCTCAACGATGAAGTTCTCATCTTGCGCGAGCCAGGTTCAGGATCGCGTGAGGTGGTCACGCAGGCCCTCGCCATACACGGAATCGAACCGATGCGGACCCTCGAGATCGGCAGCACGGCCGCGATCAAGCAGGTGGTTGCCGCCGGCCTTGGCGTCTCAATCGTCTCGGCGGTTTCGGTGAAGGACCAAATCCAGCTCGGTCATCTGAAAATTGTGCCGTTGCTGGATGTTCGGATTGAGCGCACGCTGTGGCGTTTGAACGTGCCGGGCCGGATTGCTATTCCGGCCGCGCGCGCTTTCGAGACGATGCTCACCGATCGCAAATCATTCCCGGATGAAACGCCGGGTTGATTGCTATCGGGCCACCGTACTTGCCGGCCCGGGGGTGTCGTGATTCTGGAACGCCGGGTTTGCCGGCGAATACAGGACGCGAGCCAGCACGACGGCGATCACCACGGCCCAGAAAATAGCTTGGCCGATCCGGCTCAGGACGGTTGACCGCGCTTGCGCGTGTCCGATCGGGCCGCGCGCCTGGTTGGGCAATCGATCGCCGTAAGCGTCAAACTTCTCGACCACGCTTCCGCCTCCAGCGTCGTTGCTCGGCACAATTATCTCGCGCGCGACGCCGGTAAAACAATAGTCGGTGTTTTCGATCTTGAGCGAGATTGGGGTGTTTTGTTCTGCCGTCACCCGTGCAGATCCGTCATTATTGTCTTTCGGTGCCGCGGCATCTCTGAGATGACTGGGCTGTCACCAGCGAGCCGGCCTTCCGAGGCTGCCGTGACAAGGCGAGCGGCGGGAACTGGCGGGCCGTCCACATTGGCATGCGACCAAATGTTCCAATCATACCGCCCATGCGACAAAAGTCGTAGAAATATCATTCTATCTTTAGTATGATGTGATTTCTCTCAATTCTCCCGAGAGAGGAACCTTTGCGGCCTCGCGATCTATTCCGAGGCCGCTTTTTTATTGCCTACGTTATGGGGGCGCCACGCCGCACTTGCGATGGCCAGGCCCGTCGCAAGTCGAAAGTGCAAGGACAAGGCGGGGTTCGCGGCTCGGTAACGACCCGTTCTCTCCGCCCGCTGCGAACCAGCTCCGAAAATTTTCCTGCGCTCCTTCGAACGTCCCTGTAGGCCGTCTCCCAGGCGCACTTTGCCACGCGAGCCTTGATTGCCCTTTTGCGAGCCTTAAAAGTTTGTGGAACCCTTCGCCGTTGGACAGGTTAGAACCAGTTACGACCAGGAACCCGGCACGTTTATGCAGCAGACCGAGCGACTTGAGGTATCTCTGAGCGAAGACGGCCGCTATCGCGTGCTGGTCGAGGCCATTACCGACTATGCGATTTACATGCTCGATGCCCAAGGCATCGTCACGAGCTGGAATCCGGGCGCGCGTCGGGTCAAGGGATATGACGAACACGAAATCCTAGGAGAGCATTTCTCCCGTTTCTATCGCGACGAGGATCGTGCCGCCGGACTTCCGCAGTTGGCGCTGGCGACAGCGGCGCGCGAAGGCAAGTTCGAGAGCGAAGGGTGGCGGGTCCGCAAGGACGGTTCGACGTTCTGGGCATTTGTCGTCATCGACGCCATTCGTAACTCGCGCGGCGAGATTGTTGGATTTGCCAAGATCACGCGTGATCTGTCGGAACGGCGAGCCGCTGAAAAAAGCTTGCGACAAAGCGAAGAGCAGTTTCGGATTCTCGTGCAGGGCGTGACCGACTATGCGATCTACCTGCTCCAACCCGACGGTATCATCTCAAGCTGGAACCCCGGTGCCCAACGCATCAAGGGTTATCTGCCCCACGAGATCATAGGGCGGCACTTCTCTCAGTTCTACACGGTGGAGGACCAGCGAGACGGCTTGCCGCAAAAGGCGCTCGACATCGCGGCACAATCGGGAAGATTCGAGAAAGAGGGCTGGCGCGTCCGCAAGGACGGCAGCAAGTTCTGGGCCAACGTCGTGATCGATGCGATCCGCAATTCGGACGGGACGGTACTTGGATTTGCGAAAATCACCCGCGACATTACCGAGCGAAAAAAATCTGAAGAGGAGTTGGAGCGCGCACGTGAAGCGCTATTGCAGGCGCAGAAGATGGAAGCCGTTGGTCAGCTCACGGGTGGAATTGCGCACGACTTCAATAATTTGCTGATGGCAATCCTGGGAAGTCTCGAATTACTCCAACGCAGAATGCCCGACGATGACCCCGTGCTGGTGCGCTTCCTTGAAAATGCGATGCAGGGCGCGAGACGGGGCGCGTCGCTCACCCACCGGATGCTGGCGTTTGCCCGCAAGCAGGATCTGAAGCCGGTCGCCGTCGATCCGGTAGCCTTGATTCGGGGTATGACCGAATTGCTGCAAAGTTCTCTCGGTCCCTCAGTCCAGATCGAAACGCGATTTCCGCTGGATCTGCCATCGGTCAATGCAGATCCCAACCAGATGGAGTTGGCGATCTTGAATCTCGCCGTCAACGCACGGGATGCCATGCCTGACGGAGGTACGATCATCATTGCTGCGAAAGAACAGAACGCCGAAATCGTTGGTCTCCCGGATGGGCGTTATGTTTGTCTGTCGGTGACCGACTCCGGACACGGAATGGATGAAAACACGTTGATCCATGCAGCCGAACCATTCTTCACCACGAAGGGCATAGGCAAGGGCACCGGCCTTGGCTTGCCGATGGTCCACGGCATGATTCAGCAATCGGGCGGAAAGCTGGTTTTACGCAGCAGGAAGGGCGAAGGCACCACGGCAGAGATGTGGCTTCCCGTTGCACAGCCTGCTGCCGCCGCCGACGAAGCGACTCTGGATGACCGGCCCGCCGTGACGGCATCGCGCGTGATTCTTGCGGTCGACGACGACGGTCTGGTGTCCCTGAATACAGTGGCGATGCTGGAAGAGCTCGGTCACAAAGTCTTCGAAGCGTCGTCGGGCAAGCAGGCCCTGGAGATTCTGCGGCATGAGGCTGCGATCGATCTGGTCATTACCGATCAAGCAATGCCAGAAATGACAGGGATCGAACTGGCGCAGGCAATTCGCCGTGAGCGGCCCGATATGCCTATCATTATTGCGACCGGTTATGCCGAGCTGCCCGCCAATGCCGAGGTGGATTTTTCGAAGTTGTCCAAGCCGTTTTGGCAGCGTGAGTTGGCTGAAGCGATCGCAGGCGTCGCTAGCCCTCAACACCGGCATTGACGACGGGGCGTGTGCGGAATGCAAGTTAGAACCGGCTGATGAAATTGTGAGGCAGGCCGGAACCATTAGTTCCACTGCGCGTAATCCCGTGGAACATCACGGGAGACAGCAATGAGCTTCGGAAAAGGCGTTCTGCTTTGGCTTATCGGCATTCCGCTGCCGATCATCATCATTCTTGCCCTGTTCATGCACCACTAAAGGGAATTCATATGAGCATCGGGACGATCATCCTCATCATCCTCATCATCGCGCTGCTGGGCGGATTCAGCGGCATTGGCGGAGGCCCGTTTTACGGCACCGGTTACTACGGTGGTGGCGGCCTGGGTATCCTGATTGTTATCCTCCTCGTCCTTGTCTTGATGGGACGAATATAGCGGATGAGAGCATGCGGCTGGTGCTCGGCAGGCTGCGTGCTCTCCGCCCGTAATCAACTCGGAGTCTGTAAGCTGGCTTCGTCAGCACCCTTTGCAACTCATCTTGCTCTTACGGTGGACTTGCCGGTCCTTTCGATCGACCGCAGAGTCCGCCGATCATGATGACGACGATTGCCGCAATGTTCGGCGGCATTCGGCGACGTTCCGCTGATGTGCGGACCGGAAGCGGATCCGAAATTCGGAAGCCCTCGATGATGCCATGGTTTGCGGCCGCCAGATGTTGACGCAGTTCACGACGCCCGTGATTTGTCTTTATCTGGACGATCTATCGAACCCGTTGTCGGGTTGGATGCGCTCCCACAACATGAGCGCACGAAGGTCAGGGATGAAAATTTGAAGCAGGTCGCGGAGTGAATATCCAGTTGGCCCCGGCGCGATGAAATTTGTTCTTGGTCCAAATTGCTGAAAAATCGGCGGCCGGTTATCACCGTCCGCCGGTTTTCTTTCGTTGGATCGATCCCTTTTCGCGAGTGAACGATTGAGCGCGCAAAGTTCGTAGAACTTCAAGGTCCAGTTGAAGCGCGGACTGGCTGGACCTGATGCGGACAAGCCGGAGATCGAGCTGCTCGATCCTGCGTTGGAGCGTATGCATTTTGGTTCAAGCCTTTCCGCCGTTGACGCAAGCGAATTTGATGGTGCTGGACCACTCGCGGAGCCACTGGAAGATCTGATCGATCGAGCAGCGGATTTCGGTCTCCGGTTCATCGGGTGAGTAGCCGCTTTCGAACACCGCGAAAGTGCCGTCGGCCTTGCGCACGGCGCGCGCCGTCACGGGCACGAGAACAGGCATGGTGGGATGGCTTGCGAGATAGTGGCGGATGGCGAAAGTTAGATCGCGTTGCATTCCGGCGCTCCCGTTGGCTCTTATGCAGTCACGCTAGCAGCAAGCCGATAAGTAACGCCTAGAGCGAGCGCTAGGGTTCGAGCGATCGTATTAACGGTCACATAACCAATACGTCGAGGTGCCGTCGCGGCGGCACAATCAACTCAAGCGTTGATAAGGGCGCTTGGCTCGATCGACGGTGGCCTTGTACCCCTGCGCCGGCGTGGTGCCAGCCTTGGGTACATCCGTCGCGCGCGGGCACTCCGTGGGAGCCGGATATTCTGCGCTTCAGCGTGCTTGGCCTGCCGCGCCAATCCATCAACTAGGTTTGCGCCAGCATGCCGCCGCCAAAAAGCGTCGGCACATAGCGGGGGGCGCCGATCGCTGCCATGAAGCGTTGCTTGGTGCCGACCGGATCGAGCGACACGGGTGGGCGCACCACCTCAAGGTCAGGCTCCGTTGCGAGCACGAGGACATCCACGCCGTCGCGCCGCAGCTTCGAACTCATCCTTTCACCCAAGGAGTCTGGCTGCGACAGGTTCTCGGCATGTGAAATTCCCGACGCTCGCGCCAATGCTGCGAGATCGAGCGTCGCATTTGTCAGCGCTTGACCGCCGGAAGCGCCGTGGACGCCATTTTGTATCAGGAGGATCGTCAAGTTGCTCGGGTTGACCGCTCCGATCGTGACGAGCGATCCGAGATGCATCAGCAACGCACCGTCACCTTCCATCGCGATCACCCTGCGCTTCGGTTGCGCGACGGCAAGCCCCAGCGCGAGCGGCAAGGTCAGGCCCATTGCATCCTCGAAGTAAAAATTCTCCGGCGTGTGGTGCAACGCAGCCCACAAATACGAGGCGTTGCCGAGCGACGTCACGACGAGCGCTTGAGCCGGGAGATTATCCGCAAGCGCCTTGTAGTATTCCGCTCTGGTCGGCCGTGCGTTCGTCACCATTGGATATCCTCCCGAGACAAGAGCAGCGCGAACGGACAGGAACCTTCTTCCGCGCAGGTGGCAGCGTTCTCGATTTGCGGGCCGATCGGCCGATGCCTGTCGGACCGCGCGTAGTTCAGTCCGATCCCGCGAAAAACCGGTTCGGTCGCACGTCCCTTCGGCAAATGATAGAAAACGGGATCGTCCAGCGTGCCGCGGTACGACACCAGCATCAGGAGCGGAAACTGATAGCGCTGCGCGAGCGACACCATGCCGGCACCCATGCTCAGCACGCCGGCGTTCTGCACCATCAATGCAACGCGAACGCCACCGAGACGCACGCCGCAAGCGATCGCCAGTGCCTCTTCTTCGTGGGTTGCCCGTATCAGAGTCATGGTTGGCTCTTGCTCGATACGGATCAGAATTTCGCCAAGCCAGCTATCCGGAACCGCGACCACCGCGCCAAAGCCGAGTCGCTTCAACGTGCTCAGGATATCGGAAGGCCGATGCCCATCCGAATTCGGCGTCGGTGTTGTCATCATGTCTCCTCCCGGCGCCCAGAAATCAATTGGGCGATTTGAAACCGACGGTAATGCCAAAAGGTTCTATTGTCGATAAGATCAATCTATTGCGCCGCTCGAGATAAAAGGGAATACTCGAAACAAACAGGATCATTCCCGCTGTCTGACCAGACGGCATTGCCGGGGGCCGTGGTCGTAAAAATATAAACAGAGTAAGGGAGAGCCTAGTTATGATCAGGTTGTGGACGTTGTTGGTCACGTTGCTGGTCGCAGTGCCCGCTTACGCGCAAGACAAATTGGTGGTCAGTATCTGGGGCGGCAGCTGGAGAGATCTGGTCGCCGATACCGTTGCCAAGAAATTCACTGCTGAAACGGGCGTGCCGGTAGAGTTCATCACTGGCGGAACCATCGACCGTCTCAACAAGGAGAAACTGGCGAAGGGCAGTCCGGAAAGCGACATTACGTTCACGACCTCCCATGTAGGCTGGCTCTATGCCAACGACGGGCTTTTCGAAAACCTGGACCTCGCCAAGATTCCGAACGCCAAGAATTTGGCAGATGAGGCCAAGGTGAGTCCGTACCACCTGGGTGCATGGGCCTACGTCTATACGATCGGCTATCGAACCGACCTGATCAAGAACATGAAGTTCGAAAGCTGGAACGATCTGTGGAGCCCGGAGCTGAAGGGCAAGATCGCTTCGCCCGATTTCGATCCCAGCCACATCATCGCCGTTGCCGCGCTGCTGTCAGGGGCGGACGCTGCGCACTGGGAAAAGGGACAAGAGAAGCTCAAGGCGCTGAAGCCAAATTTCAAGGCGTTCTACACCAACGATGCGAACAGCCAGCAACTGCTTGCAAGCGGTGAGACGCCGGTGCAGGTCGTTCTTTCTATGAATGCTTATTACATGATGGGGCAGGGCATCCCGCTTACGCTTGCCATGCCGAAGGAGGGAGCGGTGCTGGGCATCGACACCGTCGCCGTCATGAAGGGATCGAAGAAAGTCGATCTCGCTCATAAGTTCATCAACGTGCTTTATGATCCGGTGGTACAGGCCGAGATCGCCAAGCAGAAGAAGGGGAGCCCCGCCGTCCTCAATGCGAAGCTCGACCCCGAGATCGCGAAATTGCCGGGCGTCTTTACTTCGGCCGAACAGTGGAAGCAGCAGATCAATATCGATGCGAAGCTGCGCGCCGCAAAGACGGCGGAATGGCGTAAATGGTTTGCTGAAAACATCATGAACTGATCAGCGCCCCGGCGGATTGGGACCATGACCGAGCGGCCATTCCTGCGTACGTTCACGACGCCGGCGGCGTTATGCGCCCTCGGCTTCGCCGCGGCCATGGCCGCAGTGCTGCAATACAGTCTGCGAGCCTATGTGCCCGGATCGCTCGATCCGGGCGGCTTTACGCTGGCGAACTTTGCCGATCTGCTGAAACCGCTTTATGCGCGGGTGTTCTTCGACACCGTCGTCATTTGCGCGGTGACCGCGGTCGCGACTTTGATCGTTGGTTATCCGCTGGCCTATGCGCTAGTGCACATCGAGCAGCCGATCCTCAAGTCGACGCTTCTCGTTATCGTCGTTACCCCGCTGTTCCTCGGGGAGGTGGTGCGGACGTATTCCTGGATCATTGTGCTCGGCAACAATGGTTTCATCAACTCCATCCTGTTGTCGCTCGGCCTCGTCGAGAAGCCGTTACAGCTGATGTTCACGTCCTTCGGTGTGGTGGTCGCGCTCGTCCACGTGACGCTGCCGGTGATGGTCATCATGCTTGCGGCCGGCTTGTCGCATATCGATCGGGATTATGCCCGAGCGGCTGAAAGCCTGGGCGCCGGTCCGATCCGGGTGTTCCTGACCGTGACGTTACCGTTGTCGATGCCGGGAGTCGTGGCCGGTACGACAACGGCTTTCGCGTGGACGTTTTCAGCATTCGCCACGCCGCAACTGATCGGTGGCGGTCGCGTCAACATGATTTCGAATCTTGTCTACCAACTGGGATTTGCGAGTTTCAACTTCCCGTTCGCGGCGACGCTGTGTGTCGCTGGTCTCGCACTGACCGCCGTCGTCCTTGGATTGCTCCAAATCGCCGCGAGGCCGCTCCAGAAGATCAAGGTGCATTGATGATACCGCGCTCGACGTATCAAAGGATGCTTGGCTGGATCGGCCGGATCACCTTGATCTGCATCGTGGCCTTTTTGATTCTGCCGGCGGCGGTGGTCACCATTGCGGCCTTCAACGACAAGCCGATCCTGTCGTTCCCTCCGCAGACGTGGTCGTGGCGCTGGTTTGCGCGCGCCCTGGCCTATGACGATTTTCGTCATGGCTTTTTCAACGGACTGATCGTTACGGCCTGGAGTTCGACGATCGCCCTCTTTGTTGGCGCCATGTTCGCGTTCGCGATCGATCGCTACAGATTTCCGTTCAAATCGCTCATCGAAGGCATTCTGGTCTCACCGCTGGTGATCCCGCATTTCACCGTCGGGCTTGGGTTCCTGATCCTTGCGGCGCAGGTCGGGCTAAGCCGTGGGTTTGCGGTCGTGGTCGCCTGTCATGTCGTTCTGGTGCTGCCGTTCGTGCTTCGAAGCATTTACGTCTCATTGAAGAACCTCGACCAGAGTTATGAGCTTGCCGCGGCCAGCCTGGGCGCCACGCCGTTTCGCGTCCTGACAACGATCACGGTGCCTCTGCTGTTGCCCGGTCTTGTCAGCGGCTGGTTGTTCGCGGCAATTCTGTCCTTCAATGAATTCACGGCCTCGCTTTTCGTAACCTCCCAGCGCACGCAAACATTGCCCGTCGCCATGTATAATTATGTACGCGAGTTCGCCGATCCGTCGATGGCTGCGCTGTCCGTCATGTATATCGCCGGCACGGCCGCACTGATCGCCTTCGCAACGTCGTTCCTTGGTCTCGGCAAGGTGCTCAATATCGAGCAGACTCACTAGCAGGAGCAGCTATCATGCAAGCGATCCCGACCATTGAACAAAATGAGGCGGCTGTCCGCTTCGACGCTGTTACCAAGCGGTTCGATGACGTGGTTGCGCTGAATGCCGTCTCGCTTGACGTGCAGACCGGCGAGTTCCTGACGTTGTTGGGCCCATCGGGCTGCGGCAAGACGACACTTCTGAAGCTGGCGGCCGGGTTTCTCGGACCAGACGCTGGGGCCATCTCGATCAACGGTCGTCGTGTCAACGAGCTTCCGACCTATCAACGCGGTATCGGCATGATGTTTCAGAATTACGCGCTGTTTCCGCACATGAGTGTGGCGGATAACGTTGCCTATGGTCTCAAGACCCGCCGTGTTCCGAAGCCGGAGCGGCAGCAGCGGGTCGCCGAAGTATTGGCGCTGGTGAAATTGACCGGCATGGAACGTCGCATGCCTCGGCAGTTGTCCGGCGGCCAGCAACAACGCGTGGCGTTGGCGCGAGCCCTGGTCATCAATCCGACGGTATTGTTGTTGGACGAACCGTTTTCGGCTCTCGATAAGAGCTTACGAACCTCAATGCAGGTCGAGTTGCGCGAGATCCAGCGTAAGCTCGGTTTGACGACAATTTTCGTCACCCACGATCAGAGCGAAGCTCTCAGCCTGTCGGACCGCGTAGCGGTGATGTCGGAGGGGCGCATCCGTCAACTGGGAAGCCCGGTTGATGTATATCGCGCACCGACCGACCAGTTCGTGGCGACGTTTGTCGGAGACAATAACAAGCTGCGGGGCCGGCTGCTCAGCGTCGGCGACAGCGATGCCGTGATTGAGTTGGGCAGCGCGCAGATAAAGGTGCCGAGTGAGCGGCTCGCAAAGCTCGAAAAGTCGGCACCCGTCGATCTGTTCGTTCGGCCGGAGCAATTTTGCGTCGTCTCGGCGAATGAACCCAGTGCAATGACCGGGCATGTCGTTGCCCAGATCTACCAGGGCGGTCATGTCGACCTCCAGATCGAATGCCCGGGAGCGAGCCGCGATCGGTTGCTGGTGCGCTCCGCCGGCGATCAGGCCGTCGTCCGTTGGCCGATGGGCGCGACAGTTGGCGTCTCTATCCAGCCGGGTGGTTGCGCTGCTTTTCCGGCTGAATGACCGGCGCGCGACGGCGAAGCCGGACATCGGCAGGTGCGCGTTGCGGACAGCTCCCCAGACGAGCTCGCAGCCGCGATGCTGCATGTCTCACCATCGCAGGCTTGCGAAGAGGCGCGCAGGATACCCCTTGTCACTCTGCTGTGATCAGTAGCGTCTCGACAATGAGGGGCGGCGCAGGATAGGACCCTTGCCCAGCAGGGAGATATCACAGTGACCGTCGAGACCGCCATGAAGCCTGGATCAACGCGGAGCGAGATCAATTCGCTGGCGCTGCATGCCGCCGCGATTGCGATCATCGCCGCCGCCACGCTCGGCGGTGCATGGTTTTTCCAGCTCGTTCTGGGCGTGCTGCCGTGTCCGCTCTGCCTCGAACAGCGTTACGCTTACTATCTCGCGATCCCACTCGCGGTTATCGTCGCGATCGCGGCGGGGCGCGGCGCGCCACGATCGCTGTTGTGTTTCGGCTTGGCCGTGATCGCGCTTGCGATGCTCTGCAACGCCATACTTGGCGGATACCATGCCGGTGTCGAATGGAAGTGGTGGCCCGGACCGAGCGATTGCAGCGGGCCGTTGCTGGATCTCGGGCGCGCCGGTGATCTGTTGTCGCGGCTCGACAGCGTCAAGGTCGTCCGCTGCGATGAAATTCAGTGGACGTTCCTCGGCCTTTCGCTGGCAGGATACAACGTGCTGATTTCGTTGCTGATGGCAGCGATCGCAGCTCGCGGCATCATCAAGTCTTTGCGGGCCTAGGGCGCATTCCGCCTTCAATCGTCGGCGTCTTCCTGAGGGCGTCCGAACAGATGGACGATGCCGGGCGTTGCGACGCTCACCACGACGAAGCGCGATAAATGATGCGCGCCGACGAACACCGGATCGATATGCAGCGTGAGCGCCAGCGCCATCATGGCGTCCATCGCACCCGGCGCGAATGCCACCACGACATCGGCGAATCGGACCTGCATCGTGGCGGCAACAATGACAACGAACACCGCGGAGATCGCGACCGCGACGGCAAACGATCCCAGCGCCGCGGCGATATGCTTGAGCACGGTTCTCATGGACACGCGCGCGAAACGGGTGCCGATCAGGGCGCCGATACCGATCAGCGCCGCGGCTCGCAGCCATGGCGGCAGCCCGCCTTCGATGACGCCCGAGCCGTGCAGCAGCGCCGAGCCGATCATCGCGCCGAACATCCAACTCGCTGGAAATTTGACCCAGCGCAGCAACAGCGCGACGCCGACGGCCGCGGCGACCAGCACTGCGAGTTCGAGCGGCGAGGCAATGGCGATGTGCGAGGCCGGGGGTGCGGGAGCCATCAAGCCGGTGGCCGCCAGTAGCAGCGGCAGTCCGGCGGTCAGAATGATGACGCGCATCGTCTGCACCACGGCGATCGCCGGCACGTTGGCGCCCTGCTCGACGGCGAGCATGATGATCTGCGACAGCGCGCCGGGGCTGCCCGCCAACAGCGCCGAGGTTTTGTCCCAGCCGTGGACGCGCTGCAGGTAAACGCCGCTTCCGAACGTCGCGCAAAAGGTGGCGAGCGCCAGCAGCGAGACCGTCACCGGATAGGCGCTCATGTGCTGAAGCAGCTCTTTTGAAGCCACCGAGCCGAGTGAAATCCCGAGCATGACCAGGATTGTCTGCGTCAGAGCCGGCGGCAGACCGACCGGACGCCCGGCCAGGGCGGCAATGGCGACGGCGATCATCGCGCCTGAAATCAGTCCGCCGGGCAGGTTTGCCCAGACAAACAGCGCGCCGCCGCCAATGCCCAGGGCAAGCGTCTCGACGACGGATGGCAGTTTGGGGTGACTGGAAGAAGGCGGCATTGCCGCGCTATATGGCAAATCCGTTCATTGGCGACAATTGCATTCCAAGCGCGGCTGCACCGCGCCAGCAAGATTGTCGCCAAATCTCTGGATGACGATGCGGTCAGGCTGACAAGCGCCAGCCGGACCGCATCATGGGAGCGTCAGAGTCACGCGCGGTGCCGCGTCGCGCCGTCAGCTCGATTTGCCGCCATTCTTCTTGCAAGCCGAACGGAATGTCTTGCGCGCCTCGCCATGCAGCTTCTTGGCGTCGGCCTGCTTGGAGCATTCCAACGAAATCGCCGAGCGCTCCGGCTTGGCCTGCGCGGGCGCCGATTTGGTTGCGGGCGCCATCTTTGTCGTGGGCGATGCGGCGGGTGCAGTCGATTGCGCGAGGGCGGGGGCTGCGAACAGACACGCCGCGAAGGCAGTTGCGATGATGTGAGGTGATATTTTCAACATGTGGGTCACCATGGGTTGGAAACGCGTGTACGGTTGCGCTGCGTTGCTGAATGGGCGGTGAATAGGTGGCGGCGAGGCCGAACAATATATTTTCAGATGAAACGCAACGCAGCGTTGAAACGCGCTTGCCGACGACTAGGATATCGCATCGTTGATTGGGGAAAGCCTGAGGAGAATGACGATGATCAATTACACCAAGATTCTTTGCGCGGTTGCTGTTTCCAGCTTTGCCGTTTTGCCGTTTTCACAGTCCGCCCAGGCGCTGACGGCGCAGGAATGCAGTGCCAAATACCAGGCCGCGAAAGCCGCAGGCACCTTGAACGGTCAGAAATGGAATGACTTCCGCAAGGCAGAATGCGGCGCCACGGCGGCTGCCGCACCCGCAGCGGCTCCCGCTGCCGCGCCAGCCGCCGCTCCTGCGGCAGCGCCGAAGACCGCAGCCGCGCCCAAACCGGCCGCCGCGCCGGCTGCCGTCGGCAATGCTGTCTTCCCTACGGCAGTGGACGCCAAGTATTCCAAGGAAACCGCCGGCAAGGCCCGGATGCATACATGCGTCGATCAATACAATGCCAACAAGGCGACCAACGCCAATGGCGGCATGAAGTGGATCCAGAAGGGCGGCGGATACTACAGCGAATGCACCAAGCGGCTGAAGGGTGCTGCGTGAGATCATCCCTGACTCGCCGTCGGGTTGGGTGAGCCCGGCATGATTGCGAGCCTCGGCCTGATCCTGCTTTGCCAGTTGATTGGCGAAATTGCGGTCCGGGAAAGTGGTTTGCCCATTCCCGGACCGGTTATCGGGCTGCTGTTGTTGTTTATGCTGTTGCTGGGGCGCGATCGCCTCGCGATTCTGCGACGCGGACCCTTGCACTCGGGCGGTGTCGAGACAGCGGCGAACGGCATGCTGGCGCATCTGTCGCTGCTATTCGTTCCCGCCGGTGTCGGTGTCGTGCAGCAACTCGATCTCGTGACCGACCATGGCATCGGGATTTTCGTGATCCTCGTACTGTCCGCCGTCGTGACGCTGGTCGTGACGTCACTCGCGTTTGTCGCAACGAGCCGGTTGCTGGCGCGGCGACGGAGAGCGGAATGACCGCAAATCCATTCTCGCTCTGGGTTTACCTGTCGCAGACGCCGCTGCTGTGGCTCACCGTGACCCTGCTCGTCTATGCCGCCGCTGACGCGGCGTCGCTGGCCACGCATCGGCATCCGCTCGCTAACCCGGTGCTGCATTCGGTCTGGATCATCGGCCTGATCCTTCTGCTGACCGGGACGCCGTACGCGAGATATTTCGACGGCGCGCAATTCGTTCACTTCCTGCTCGGCCCGGCGACCGTGGCGCTTGCGGTGCCGCTGTACGAAAACCGCAAGACGGTTTTGTCGGCGGTGGTACCGATGGTGGTTGCGTTGGTCGCCGGCAGCATCACGGCGATCGTATCGATCGTGCTGTTGGCCGAATTGATCGGCTTGCCGCGCGATGTTGTACTGTCGCTGGCGTCGAAGTCGGTCACCGCCGGCGTTGCCATGGGTGTCAGCCAGTCACTCGGCGTCAATCCGTCGGTCACTGCGATTGCCGTCGTCCTAACGGGCATCATGGGCGCGATCATCGTGACACCATTGATGAACAGCATGCGCATCACCGATTATCGCGCGCGCGGCTTTGCCGTCGGCCTGGCCTCGCATGGCATCGGCACCGCGCGGGCCTTTCAGGTCGATACCGTCGCCGGCGTCTTCGCGGGCGTCGCCATGAGCCTGAATGCGCTGCTGACATCGCTGATCGTGCCGCTGCTGGTCAGCGTGCTGGTCCGTTGAAGCGCGTTGGGATGCGCTCACATTGTCGTGTCCACCGCGGCGGATCGATTGCTGTATTAGTGAACTCTAATAAATCTCGTTGGCTGCTATACGCGGCGCCACGCATTTATTAGTCTGACGCCTCGCCAGACATCCCGCCATGTCGTGCCCGACGGAGTTTCCGTGACGTTCTTTACCATCCGATCGGCTGAGCCGTGCTGGCGAGGCTTGCCATGATGACGATGGCGCAGGATCTGCTCGGCCTCATCTGCGGCGCAATGGTCGGCTTCTCGCTGGGGCTCGTCGGCGGCGGCGGCTCCGTGCTTGCGGTGCCGCTGATGGTCTATGTCGTCGGCGTGCCGAGCGCGCATGTGGCGATCGGCACCAGCGCCGTCGCGGTGGCGGTCAATGCCGCATTCAATCTGTCGGCCCATGCGCGCAGCGGCAATGTCAAATGGGCCTGTGCGCTGGTGTTCGCCGTCGCCGGCATGGCGGGCGCGTTCGTCGGGACGCTGGGCGGCAAGATGCTGAATGGCCAGAAGCTGCTGGCGCTGTTTGCCATTCTCATGCTGGTGATCGGCGCGCTGATGCTGCGGTCGCGATCGCGGGTCGGCACGTCGGGAGTGCACCTCAACTGGTCGAATTTTCCCGCGATTGCCGGTCTTGGACTGGCGACGGGCATGCTGTCGGGTTTTTTCGGCATCGGCGGTGGCTTTCTGATCGTTCCGGCGCTGATGCTGGCGACCGGCATGCCGATCCTCAATGCGGTCAGTTCGTCGCTGGTCGCGGTCACCGCCTTTGGCGCCACCACCGCAGCCAGCTACGCCTATTCCGGCCTGGTGGCATGGCAGCTCGCCGGGGTCTTTGTCGCGGGAGGCATCATCGGCGGATTGCTGGGCGTCCATGCCGCGCGGTATCTGGCACCCCGGCGCGGCCTGTTGAACGTCGTGTTCGCCGCCATCATCATTTGTGTCGGCATCTATATGCTGGTGCACAGTCTCGCATTATCTTAAGGACAGGCCGGGTCGCCATCGGGACCGGAACCCGGCGGCCAGAGAGGCAATTGGAACATCATGCTGTCGATCAATCTAAACAAGCTTCTCCTCAGTCGCCGTACCGTGCTGGGCGGGTTGGCTTTGGCCGCCACGACGCTCAGTGCCGAAGGTCGGGAGGCGGCAGCAGCCAAGACCGAGGATGACGTGTTGTCGGAAGCCGCGGTGTTGCGCGATCCGGATATCCCGGCCGCAGGCAATCCCGACGGCGACATCACCATCGTCGAATATTTCGATTATCAATGCCCGTATTGCCGCAAGGTCGAGCCGGAACTGCGCCAGGTTGCGCAGGACGATGGCAAAGTGAGGCTGGTCTTCAAGGATTGGCCGGTGCTCGGCGGCGCGTCGATCTATGCGGCTCGCATGGCGCTGGCGTCACGCTATCAGGACAAATACATCGAAGCGCACGATGCGCTGATCGCGCTCAACTCCAAGCTGACGGAGCCTGTCGCGCGCGACTTACTGGCCAAGGCCGGTATCGATGTCGACCGCGCCACGCGCGATCTGCAGGCCAAGGCCGCGGAGATCGATGCGGTGTTGGGCCGCAACAAGGAGCAGGCGGCGGCTTTCGGCTTCCGTGGCACGCCGTCGTTCATCGTCGGAAAATTCCGCGTGCCCGGCGTACTGACCATGGCGCAGTTCGATCAGGCCATTGCCGACGCGCGCGCCGCGGCGAAAAAGAAGTAATTGCGGCAAGGCAATTGCGGGGCGGAGTAACTGCGGGGCTTGGGCCGCCAGTCCAGCGGGCTCGCGGGCGGCCAAACTGTCGGGAGCGGGAGGGCCGAAGCCGTCGCGGTTTGGTGCGGGTGGAGGGACTCGAACCCCCATGCCTTTTGGGCAACGCATTTTGAGTGCGCCGCGTCTACCAGTTCCGCCACACCCGCTTCACCAAATGTGCCGCGGCTGGGCGCGACGCAGAGACCTATAAGGCGGGCTCCGGCAGGTGGCAACCGAAATTCGGGCGGCCGGAAGGCCACGCAACGCGCGCCCCGATTGCCAAGTCACCCGGCTTTGGTCCAGCATTCATCATGATCGATCGTCGACAGTCTGTCGCAACCTTGACCCGGCTCGATGCCGCCCTTGGCCGGCTATGTACCGGCATTGAGCCCGTCGCTCCGCACAACCTGCTTTTGGCCGAGGCGCTCGGCAGCGTTGCCGCCGAGATGCCGCTGCGCCATGGCGGCTGGCCGTCTTGCGATACCGCCGCAACGGATGGGTGGGCGCTGCGTGCGGCCGATATCGTCGGTGCTTCGGCCTATTCGCCGGTGCCATTGCCGGTGGCGCCGGCATGGGTCGAGGTTGGTAGCGTGCTCCCGGCGGGATGCGACTGCGTGATCGACGCGGAGCGGATCGTGCGGGCGGGAACGATGCTGCACGCCGTCGCCGAAGCGTTGCCCGGCGAAGGCGTCCGCCGCGCGGGGACGGACATTTCTGACGCCGCGATACTCGCCGCTGGGAAACGGATCGGCGTGCGCGATCTGGCGATGGCGCGGACTATCGGATTGACGCGTTTGCCGGTGCGCCGGCCGCGCGTGCACGTTCTGGCTATACCAGCCGCAGACGGGCACGACGTTACTGCACCATTGATTGAAGCGCTGCTCCGAAATGAAGGTGTCGATGTGGTCATGACCGGTGTCGCAGCGCGCGACATCAGGTCGATCGCCGATGCGATGCGTGGCGTGACCAGCGAAAGGCAATGCGACCTGCTGCTGTCGATCGGCGGCACCGGTGCCGGACATACCGACGCGACGGTTACCGCACTTGCCGAAAGCGGTGTCGTCATCGCTCACGGCCTCGCGCAACGGCCAGGGCGTACTGCAGCGTTAGCGCGCATCGGCAGCGTTCCTGCGATTGCGCTGCCGGGAACTCCGGGCGATGCGCTGGCTGTGTGGTACACGGCCGTCGAGCCGGTGCTCGATCGCCTCACCGGATATCGGTCGCGCGAAACGCAGCGCCTGCCCTTGACGCGCAAGATCACATCAACCGTCGGTCTCGCCGAACTCGTCGCGCTCACGCGCAGCGAGGCGGGCTGGACGCCGCTGGCGAGCGGAGACATTTCCCTCGAACAGTGGGCGCGCGCGGATGCCTGGTTGTGCGTTCCGGAACAGAGCGAAGGCTACGCCGCCGGAACCGCGATCGACGCACGATTGTTTTGCGATGGAGTGGCTTCGGTATGAGCGAGACGCCGCGTAACGTCGAACGTAAATCGCTGGATCAGGATCAATTCCTCACGGTGCTGTCGCGCGAGGATGCGCTGTCGCGTTTCAATGAGGCGATGGGTGCGTTCGAAGCAAAGACCGAAGAGCGTCCGCTGCATGAGGCGCTGGGTTTCGCGCTGGCGCGGGATGTCGTCGCACCGCTCGATGTGCCTCCCTTCGATCGCGCCAATGTCGATGGCTTTGCCGTGCGATCCGCCGATGTCGCATCGGCGAGCGAGAGCGTTGCCATTCGATTGATGCTGAATGATGAGGTGATCGCATGCGGTGTCGTGCCGCGGCTGCCGGTGCGCAGCGGCACCGCGACGGCGATTGCCACCGGCGGGCCGGTGCCGCGTGGCGCCGATGCCATCGTCATGATCGAATACACCGAGGCCACTGGTTCCGATGCCATCGAGGTGCGGCGCGCGGCGACGCCGGGCCAATTCATTTCCTACGCGGGCTCCGATATCGCGCGCGGCGAAGCGCTGTTGCGCGCCGGCACGCTGATCGGATCGCGTGAGATCGGCATGCTCGCCGCGTGCGGCATCGCGCATGTTGCCGTGGTGTGTAAGCCACGCGTCGCGGTGCTCTCGACCGGCGATGAGCTGGTGCAGCCGGGTGGCGCACTGCCTCCGGCCGCGATCTATGACAGCAACGGCGCGATCATTGTCGCGGCGGTGATCGAGAACGGCGGCGACGCGACCTTTCTCGGCGCATTCCCGGACGATGAGCAGGTGCTCGAGGCGGCGCTGCGCGACGCGGTTGCCGCCCATGACATGGTGATCCTGTCCGGCGGCACGTCCAAAGGCGCGGGCGACGTCTCGCATCGTATTATCGGGCGGCTCGGCAAGCCGGGGATCGTTGCGCATGGCGTGGCGTTGAAGCCCGGCAAGCCGCTGTGTCTCGCGGTTTGCGATGGCAAGCCGGTGGTGATCCTGCCGGGATTCCCGACCTCGGCGATGTTCACCTTCCACGACATGATCGTGCCGGTGCTGCGACGCATGGCGGGGCTGCCGCCGCGCGCCGATGCGCGCGTGACGGCGCGGGTGCCGGTGCGCATCGCCTCCGAACTCGGACGCACCGAATTCGTCATGGTGTCGCTGGTCAACGGTGAAGACGGCTTGATCGCTTATCCGACCGGCAAAGGCTCCGGTGCGATCACGTCTTTCGCGCAGGCCGATGGCTTTCTGCGCATCGAGGCACTTGCCGATCAGATGCCCGCCGACACCACGACAGAGGTAACGCTATTCACGCCGCATGTACGGGTGCCGGATCTTGTCGTGATCGGCAGCCATTGCGTCGGACTCGATCTCGTCACCGCGCCGCTGGCGCGCGCTGGATTGCTGGTGAGATCAATCGCGGTGGGAAGCCTCGGCGGCCTTGCCGCCGCGCAACGCGGCGAGTGCGATCTGGCGCCGATCCACCTGTTCGATGATGCGACTGAAGTCTACAATACGCCGTTTTTGACCGAGGGACTTGAACTAGTGCCGGGCTGGCGACGGATGCAGGGCATTGTCTTTCGTCGCGGTGATCTGCGCTTCGAAGACCGCACGCCGCAAGACGCGGTTCGTGCGGCGCTGGCGGACCCGTCGTGTCTGATGGTCAATCGTAATCAGGGTGCGGGGACGCGCATCCTGATCGATCGTCTGCTCGCAGGCGCGCGGCCCGACGGCTACTGGAATCAACCGCGCTCTCACAACGCGGTGGCGGCGGCGGTTGCGCAGCATCGCGCCGACTGGGGCATGACGATCGCGCCGGTGGCCAAAGCGACTGGCCTTGGCTTCATTCCGATGGCCGAAGAGCATTACGACTTCGCGTTGGTGTCGGCGCGACGCAGTCGTCCGGCAGTCCAGACGTTTCTCGATGCGCTCGCCGCGCCGGAAATTCATGCCGCGTTGTTGCAGGCGGGCTTCCGCCCGGCGTGATAATCAGCCGTTGTCGAGTGCGGCGAGACGTTCGGCCTCGGTGATATCGTCGAAGGTGTTGGCATTGAAGAACGGATCGAGCGGCGTCGTTGGCCACGCGACGACGGCGGGGTCGTAGCGTGCGGTCCAGCGGCCGACGGCATGGAAATCTTCCACCACCAGCGCATGCCGCAGATCGTCGCGCAGCGAGACGCTCCAAAGCCCAATGACGGGATGCGTCTGCCCGCCCGAGGCTGCGATGGCGATCCGCGCGTCTTTTTCTCGTCGCGCCTGATGCAGCCGGGCCACCAGATCACGCGGCAGAAACGGACAATCGGCGGCCGCGCTCAGCATCCAGTCGACACCGGGACGATTGGCCGCGATCCAGTCGAGGCCGGCGAGAATTCCCGCCAGCGGACCGGCAAACCCGGCCACCGTGTCGGCGACCACCGGCAGCCCGTAAGCGGCGAAACGGTGCGGATCGCCGTTGGCATTCAGGATCAGTTCATCGCATTGCGAGTGAAGTCGTGCCACAGCGCGCGCCAGGATGGTCTGGCCGGCGATGGTCTTCATCGGCTTGTCTCCGCCGCCCATGCGCGAGGCCAGCCCTCCGGCGAGCAGCAGCCCCGGCGTTGTCGGGCGTTCGGGCATCATCGCGTCACCTTTCCTGAGCGGAATCGCTGTCGTGGTCGGCGTTCGGCAAGATGCCGCATATTGTGCACATCTTTGGCCGGGTTATGATATCGCGATGGAACGTCAGGCAAGGGCATTCTGTTGAAATGGTGAGTTGGACGTGACGATGAAGGTGATCGGACTGGCGGGGTGGAGCGGCGCTGGCAAGACGACGTTGCTGGCGAAGGTGGTTCCGCTTCTCGTCGCCAAGGGCGTCAGCGTCTCCACCATCAAGCACGCGCACAAGCGTTTCGACCTCGACGTGCCGGGCAAGGATTCGTGGGTGCACCGGCAGGCTGGCGCCACCGAAACGCTGATTTCGTCGGATCGCCGCTGGGCGTTGCTGCACGAACTTCGCGAGGCGCCGCCGCTGCGTTTGCCCGACCTGCTGGCGAAACTGGAGCCGGTCGATCTCGTCATTATCGAAGGCTTCAAGTCCGAAGGCCATCCCAAGATCGAGGTGCATCGGGGCGCCAATGGCAAGGAATGGCTGTTTCCGCAGGACACGGCCATTGTCGGGATCGCAACCGATGTTGCTGTGATCACTCGCTTGCCTGTTGCGCATCTCGACGATGCTGCTGCCGTCGCATCGATGATGCTGGCTTCGGCAGTCAGCATTTCCGACGCCCTTGAACGCGTCGGCTAACGGCTGAGAAACGGCTAAGCATGGCACAACTCTCTGACGATTGCTTTGCGTTTGGTGGCCCGATGCTGTCGGTCGACGAAGCGGTGGCGATGATCACATCGCGCGTCACCGCGATCGCTGAAACGGAGACGGTGCCGTTGCGCGATGCCGATGGCCGCGTTCTCGCCGCCGATCTATTGGCGCCGCTGCCGCTGCCGCCATTTACCAATTCCGCCGTCGATGGCTATGCGGTGCGTGGGGCGGATCTTCCGACCGATGCCGAACGGCCGCTGCTGGTCGCCGAGCGCGTTCAGGCCGGGGCCAGTGCGCGTCTGCCAATCGAGCCGGGGCAAGCGGTACGTATTTTCACCGGCGCACCGATGCCGGACGGCGCCGACACGGTGTTCATGCAGGAGGACGTTCGCCTCGACGAGGCCGGCCACGTCGTGGTGCCGCCGGGGCTTCGTCCCGGCGCCAATGTAAGGCCGGCCGGCGAGGATATCGCATCCGGGCAAGCTGCCTTGCGCAAGGGGTGCCGATTGCGCCCGCAGGACGTGGCGCTCGCTGCGGCTTTCGGGGTTCAGCAGATCCTAGTGCGCCGGCGGATTTGCGTCGGCGTAGCGTCAACCGGCGACGAGGTGGTCACGCCGGGGCAGTCGCGTGGCCATGCGCAGCTGTTCGATTCCAATCGCTTCATGCTGATGGCGATGCTGGCGCGGCTCGGCTGCGACGTTCGCGATCTTGGGATCCTGCGCGATGAGCGTGCAGAGGTCGCCGAGGGATTGCGGCAGGCCGCAGGTCAGTGCGATCTGATCGTCACCTCCGGCGGCGTTTCGGCCGGCGAGGCCGATCACGTCAAGGAAGGCATCGAAAGCGCCGGCAGCCTCGTATTGTGGCGCATGGCGATCAAGCCGGGCCGTCCGGTCGCCATGGGGATCGTCGCAGGCACGCCGTTGATCGGCTTGCCGGGCAATCCGGTGGCCAGTTTCGTCACCTTCGTCCACGTCGTTCGGCCGACCGTGCTGGCGCTTGCCGGTGCCAGTCAAACGAAGCGCGTTGCCTTGCCGGTGCGCGCGGCGTTCACTTACCGCAAGAAGGCCGGTCGCCGCGAGTATGTTCGCGCGCACTTGCAACGCGCTGAAGACGGCGTCATCGAGGCGATCAAGTTTCCGCGCGAAGGCGCCGGACTGCTGTCATCGCTGGTGGAAACCGACGGGCTGGTCGAATTGGCGGAAAGCGTCACAGAGGTGGCGTTCGGGCAGACGGTCGATTTCATCGCCTATGAAAGTTTCATGTAATCGCGGTGCTGTCGTCCGCGCGGGCATTGCGACGCGACGATGGCGGTTGACGGCCTGCATGAGGCCCGCCATTTTGCAGTCATGTCCATGACCAAGCTCGATCTGACCGGATTGAAGTGTCCGCTGCCAACGTTGAAAACGCGCAAGGCGTTACAGAGTCTCAAGCCCGGCGATCGGCTGGAGGTCCACTGCACCGATCCGCTGGCGGCGATCGATATCCCGCATCTGGTGCAACAGACCGGTGATCGCGTTGAGATGATGCGAGGCGTGGAGGCGCAAACCATCTTCCTCATCGAAAAGGCCGGAAACACATCGGCTTGATGGCGGTGGTTCCGTATTGGCATGTGGTATGCCAATAGCTAGTGTTGCAAGATGACGGTTGCCGTCACGTGACCGTCGAAGCGGATTGTTCCATGACGCATGACGCACTGCACCAAGTCCGGACCTTCGAGCATCCCGGCGCGGGCCGGCAGCGAGCCAAGCCGACGCCGAAAGGGCGACAGGTCGATCCGACAGCCCTGCATGAGATCGAGCAACTGTTGGGCGATCGGCCGCTGCGCCGCGATCTGCTGATTGAGCACCTGCATCTGATCCAGGACAGTTACAAACAAATCTCGGCGGCGCATCTGGCTGCCCTCGCCGACATCATGAAACTGGCCTTCGCCGAAGTGTTCGAGACGGCAACGTTCTACGCCCATTTCGACGTGGTGAAGGAGGGCGACCCGCACGTCCCTATGCTGACGATCCGTGTCTGCGATTCGCTGACCTGCGCCATGATGGGTGCGGAACAGTTGCTGCAGGAATTGCAAAGGGGTGCCGGACCGGAGGTGCGCGTGGTGCGCGCGCCCTGCGTCGGGCTGTGCGACGTGGCTCCCGTGGCGGAGGTGGGCCATCGCTATGTTTTCCACGCAACCGCGCCCGAGGTGCTGGAGACGGCCGCACGCGGCGAAACCCATCCGGTGATTCCGCCATATGTCGACTACGACGCTTATGTGAAGGATGGCGGCTACAAGCTGCTGAACGACCTGCGCGCCGGACGCATCGGCAAGGACGACATCCTGAAGGCTCTCGATGATTCCAGTCTGCGCGGTCTGGGCGGAGCCGGTTTCCCGACCGGACGCAAGTGGCGCGCGGTGCTAGGCGAGCCTGGGCCGCGGCTGATGGTGGTCAATGGTGACGAGGGCGAGCCAGGCACTTTCAAGGACCGGTTCTATTTGCTGCGCGATCTGCACCGTTTCCTCGAGGGTATGCTGATCGGCGCCCATATCGTCGATGCCACCGACGTCTACATTTACATCCGAGACGAATATCCTGCGGTGCTCCAGGTGTTGCCGCTGGAACTCGCCAAGTTGCCGAAGGGCGGTCCGAACCTGCATATCCGACGCGGGGCCGGGGCATATATTTGCGGAGAGGAATCGGCGTTGCTCGAAAGCATCGAGGGCAAGCGCGGGATGCCGCGCCATAAGCCGCCGTATCCGTTCCAGGTCGGTTTGTTCGGCAGGCCGACTCTCATCAACAACATCGAAACGCTGTTCTGGGTACGCGACATTGTCGAGAAGGGCGCGGGCTGGTGGAACAGCCACAGCCGCAACGATCGCAAGGGATTGCGTAGCTACTCTGTATCCGGGCGCGTCAAGAATCCCGGCGTCAAACTGGCACCGGCCGGACTGACGATCCGCGAACTGATCGATGAGTATTGCGGCGGCATGGCCGATGGCCACGCGTTCTACGCTTACCTGCCCGGCGGGGCATCGGGGGGCATTTTGCCGGCGACGATGGATGACATCCCGCTGGATTTCGGCACGCTGGAGAAATATGGCTGCTTCATCGGTTCCGCCGCGGTTGTCGTTCTGTCCGATAAGGATCAGGTGAAGGACGCCGCGCGCAATCTGATGCGCTTCTTCGAGGACGAGAGCTGTGGCCAATGCACGCCGTGCCGCGTCGGGACACAGAAGGCGGCACAGTTGATGGAACAGCCCATCTGGAACCGCGATCTGCTCAACGAATTGAGTCAGACCATGCGCGACGCGTCGATCTGCGGTCTTGGACAGGCGGCTTCGAATCCGCTGACCTGCGTGATCAAATATTTCCCCGACGAGTTTCTGCCGAAGGAAGCCGCGGAATGACGACGATTCAATTCGAACTGGATGGCAAGCAAGTCGAAGCCGAGGCCAGCGAAACGATCTGGCAGGTCGCGAAGCGGCAGGGTACCGAGATCCCACACCTGTGTTATTCGCCCGCCCCCGACTATCGCCCGGACGGTAACTGCCGCGCCTGCATGGTTGAGATCGAGGGTGAGCGCGTGCTCGCGGCGTCGTGCAAGCGTACGCCGAGCGTCGGCATGAAAGTGAAATCCGCCAGCCCGCGTGCCGTCGCGGCGCAGAAGATGGTGATGGAGTTATTGGTTGCCGATCAGCCGGCGCGGGCAACGTCGCATGATCCGGATTCGAAATTCTGGCACTGGGCGGACAAAGTCGGTGTGACCGAGAGTCGCTTCCCCGCGGCCGAGCGCTGGGAGTCCGACACCAGCCACCCGGCGATGAGTGTCAATCTCGATGCCTGCATTCAGTGTGGGTTGTGTGTGCGCGCCTGCCGCGAAGTGCAGGTCAACGACGTCATCGGTATGGCGTATCGCAATCACGACGCCAAGATCGTATTCGATTTCGACGATCCGATGGGCGAATCCACCTGTGTCGCTTGCGGCGAATGCGTGCAGGCTTGTCCGACCGGCGCGCTGATGCCGTCGGCGATGCTCAACGCCGAACAGACGCGCATCAATTATGCCGACCGGACTGTCGACTCGCTATGCCCGTTCTGCGGTGTCGGTTGTCAGGTCACCTATCACATCAAGGACGAGAAGATCATCTATGCCGAAGGCCGCGACGGCCCGGCGAACCACAATCGGCTGTGCGTCAAGGGGCGATTCGGTTTCGACTACATCCATCATCCGCATCGTCTGACGAAGCCGCTGATCCGGTTGCCGAATGCGAAGAAGGATGCCAACGATCAGGTCGATCCGGCCAATCCGTTCACGCATTTCCGCGAAGCGAGCTGGGACGAAGCGCTCGAAGTCGCGGCGAAGGGGCTCGCCAGGATTCGCGACGAGAAGGGTCCGAAGGCGCTTGCCGGATTCGGTTCGGCCAAGGGATCGAACGAGGAAGCCTATCTGTTCCAGAAGATGGTGCGCACCGGCTTCGGTTCGAACAACGTCGATCACTGCACGCGGCTATGCCATGCGTCTTCGGTCGCGGCGTTGATGGAAGGCCTGAATTCCGGTGCGGTTTCGGCGCCGTTCTCGGCGGCGATGGACGCGGAAGTCATCATCGTCATCGGCGCCAATCCGACGATCAATCATCCGGTGGCCGCGACATACTTCAAGAATGCAGTGAAGCGCGGCGCCAAGTTGATCGTGATGGATCCTCGCCAGCAGGCGCTGTCGCGTCACGCCTACAAGCATCTGGCGTTCAAGCCGGGCAGCGACGTCGCCATGCTCAATGCGATGTTGCATACCATTATCACCGAAGGTCTCACTGACGATCAGTACATTGCCGGTTACACCGAAGGCTTCGATGAGCTGAAGGAGAAGATCAAGGAATTCCCGCCGGAGAAGATGGAGCCGATCTGCGGCATCCCTGCCGAAACCTTGAAGGAAGTGGCGCGGATGTATGCGCGCTCGCGTGCCTCGATCATTTTCTGGGGGATGGGCATCAGCCAGCACGTCCACGGTACCGACAACGCACGGTGTCTGATTGCATTGGCGTTGACGACCGGGCAGGTCGGCCGCCCCGGTACCGGACTGCATCCGCTGCGTGGCCAGAACAATGTGCAGGGCGCGTCGGATGCAGGCTTGATTCCGATGTTCCTGCCGGATTATCAGCCGGTCGGCCGCACCGACTTGCGTGAGCCGATCGAGCGCATCTGGCAACACGAGATCGATCCGGTGCGTGGCCTTACGGTTGTCGAGATCATGAATGCCATCCATGCCGGCGAGATTCACGGCATGTATATCCAGGGCGAGAATCCGGCGATGTCCGACCCGGATTTGCAGCACGCCCGCGGTGCGCTGGCGATGCTCGATCACCTCGTGGTGCAAGACCTGTTCGTGACCGAAACCGCGTTCCATGCCGATGTCATTTTGCCGGCGTCCGCCTTCGCGGAAAAATCCGGTTCGTTCACCAACACCGACCGCCGCGTGCAACTGTCGCGTGAGGTGGTGCAACCGCCAGGGGACGCGCGGCAGGATCTGTGGATCATCAAGGAGATCGGCAAGCGGCTCGGACTCGACTGGAATTACCGCGGTCCCGCCGATGTCTTCGCCGAGATGACGCACGTGATGCCTTCGCTGAAGAACATCACGTGGGAGCGGCTCGAGCGCGAAGGCGCGGTGACCTATCCGGTCGACGATCCGCACAAGCCCGGCAACGAGATCATCTTCACCACCGGATTCCCGACCGAGAGCGGTCGCGGCAAGATCGTGCCGGCGCATGTCGTGCCGCCGGATGAACTCCCTGACGACGAATATCCAATGGTGCTGTCGACCGGCCGCATCCTCGAGCATTGGCATACCGGATCGATGACGCGGCGCGCCGGCGTGCTCGACAAGATCGAGCCGGAGGCTGTCGCCTTTATGTCGCCCAAGGACATGCGGCGGCTCAGTGTCTGGCCGGGCGATTTCATCCAGCTCGAAACGCGGCGCGGCGCCATTCAGGTCAAGGTGCGCTCGGATCGCGACGTCCCGGAGAACATGGTGTTCATGCCGTTCTGCTACGCCGAGGCGGCGGTCAATCTGTTGACCAATCCGGCGCTCGATCCGTTCGGCAAGATTCCCGAGTTCAAGTTCTGCGCGGTGAAGGTGCAACGCATCGAGGTCAACGCGGCGGCTGAATAGCCGTCGCGATGCTCCAGCCATCGCAACTGTCGTGCCGGAGCGTCCGGTAACACTTCAGGTTGTGAGGTGTCACACCGCCGGTTGCGGCGGCCAGGGGCGATCGGGCCGATAGAAGATGCCGAGTTTGAGGCTTTCGGCGATACGTTCGGCCTTGACGCGAAACGCTGCGCTGATGTCGTCGTCGAACAGCTCGACGCAGGTCTGGTGGAACAGCTCCAGCCAACGCGCAAACAGCTCCGGCTGGATGCCCGGCAAGACCATATGCTTGATCAGCGGATTGCCCTTGTAGCGCCCCGTTGTCAGCATCACCGACGACCAGAACGCGTACATTTTCTCCAGGTGCGGCTGCCAATCGTGGATCGCGTTCTCGAAGATCGGCGCCAGCGCCTCGTCTGCCCGCACCTTGACGTAGAAGGCGTCGACGAGCTGGCAGATGCTTTCCTCGGAAATATGGTTGAGCTTTTCCATCATATACATCATATCGTTAGCGACGCCGTCCGAAGCCACAATCACGATCCAGGATCGCGGCTGGATACGACGCTTCTTGTCTAAAAGCAATATCCTATGTATATCTTTAACGCCGCCTCGCAAGTCGATCGGATTGCTTGAATCGCCTTGTCGTTAATCCATTGGTTGACCATGGTTTCCGAATCAAGCCCGACCTTGTGCGAGACCGGCCCGAGAAGCGGCAGCGCTGGCCGGCTATTGCGTTTCGGGGCCATGCAGCGGGAGGGATTGCATTGCGTCTGACAGCTTATACCGACTACGCGATGCGCGTTCTGATGTATCTGGCGCTCAAGCAGGAAGGGCTTGCGACCATTTCGGAGATCGCCAAGAGCTATGCGATCTCCAAGAACCATTTGATGAAAGTGGTGCATCAGCTCGGCGTCGCCGGTTATGTCGAAACGGTTCGCGGACGGGGAGGTGGCCTGCGGCTGGCTAAACCCTGCGAGACCATCGGTTTGGGCGAGGTCGTGCGCCGCACCGAGCCGGATTTTGCGATCGTCTCGTGCTTTACGCCGGTCGAGGAGCCCTGCGCGATACGCCCTTGCTGCGTGTTGAAAAACGCTTTCGAAAAAGCCCGCGACGCTTTTGTCGAGGTGCTTGACGACTACACGCTCAAGGATCTCGTCGAGCCGCGGGGTCGCCTGATCCGATTGCTGGATATCCAGGAAGCCAGCAAAGTGATGCGTTAGCTTGCAATCGCGTCGCGTAGCCCGAACGGCTAACGCGTCGCCTCGGCCAGTTGGCGGCGCAGCCGTCGTGTTTCCTCGAAATGCTTGGTGACGTCGCGCAGGATGGCCGCAGTGCCGGACGTCTTGCCATGTGCATCCGTCAGCATCACGATGGTAAATTCGACGGAGATGCGGGTGCCGTCCTTTCGCAATCCCGGCACCGCCAGTAGGTCCGATTCGCCGTACCGGCTGGTCCCGGTCGCCATGGTCTTGTGATAGCCGTCCCAATGCCGGGCGCGCAGGTTCTCCGGAATAATGATGTCGAGCGATTGACCGATCGCTTCCTGTTGCGAGAAGCCGAAAATTCGCGTGGCGCCGGGATTCCAGAAGGTGATCAGCCCCGCGTGATCGGTGGCGATGATCGCGTCGGCCGCGGTGGTCAGCACGGCGTTGGCGAGGCTGGCGAATTCAGCCGAGAGATGTTGCGGAAGGTCGGTCATGGCGGTGCTTTCGTTGCGAAATGGTGCCGGCAGTCAATGCACGGTCCCGCAGGGGCTGAGTTGGTCGGCTCTTTGTGACTTGCCGGACAGCTTTAACAAGCGAGAATTTTCGATCCTGCCTATCGAGGGCATGCATACTGGCGGAGCCTCGCGACGAGTGGCCGATGCCGCGCCGTCGTTTCGCAACGTCACTGGAATGCGGCGCCCTGTTTGATGCGGATTGCGTTGTTGGCAACCGAGTGCATGATCTCCAGCGTGTTGCCGAACACCTCCCGATCGTGCTCCACCGGATATACCACGTAAGCCGGAATGACGAAGTCGGGTGCGCCTTCGACAACGCTCAACGCCTTTTTCTGTACGTGCGGATGGACGATTCGCTGCGGAAAATAGCCGGAGCCGCCGTTGCGCAGCACGTGCTGCAAGCCAAGCCAGCCGACATTCGCGGTCAGCGACGGGCCCCCGAAATTCGGAAAGCAGGCGCTGTGGCGGGCATAGAATTCCTGCCCCCATTCGACATAGACGTATCCCGGCTGCGGTTCGACTTCATTGGTCGGGCTGGACGAAACCAGGATGAGCCGCTCCTCGAACAGTTTCTCCACCTTGAGGCCAGGGCGGCTCTGCGGCGCGTACATGACGCCGATATCGAGACGTCCCTCGATCAGCCCGCTCATGATTTCCGGTTCAAGGCCGGTCTCGGCGCGCACCGCGATGGTCGGGTTGCTCTTGTGCATCAGCGGCAACCACGCCAGCAGGAACTCCTCCCACAGCCCGATGCGGCCGCCGACCGCCAATGTGCCGCTGAAGCCTTTGGGAATACCGATGTCATGGCGGGCTTGTTCGACGGTCCGCACCAGCGTCGAGGCGTGCCGCTGAAACTGCCGGCCGGCCGGGGTCAGCGTGGTGCCGGCCTTGTTGCGGACGAAAAGCACGCAGCCCAAATGGGTTTCGAGGGCGTGGATGCGGGTGCTGACGGTCGACTGACTGACATGCAGCCGTTCGGCTGCGCTGACGAAGTTCCCTGCGGCGACGACGGTCAGAAAGGTTCGTGCAAGTTCGGTATCCATGGGTGGTAACCAGCATTTATATCGGCCAGATCGATATAAATGCCCATTATTATTAGGTTGTCAAAATTTATTTCGGGCGTAGCCTTGCGGCCGTGGCATGTTGGCGGTCGGCGGCGTCGCCTCCCGGCTGCCGGGTGGTGCCAAGTGTTCCCGTGCGTTCGCCCGAGTGGTCGGAGACCGAGCCGGTGTTAACCGTCCGGACGGCAGCTTTGGGAACCTTTCCTGTCGTCAGCCATCCGATGTGCTGACAAGGAGATTGCAGATGGAACAGGCCCAAGAGCTACGGCGGGGATACGGTTCAACGACCCCGGATGATGCCGAACTGGTCCAGCGTGCGCTGAACCGCGACGGCACAGCGTTTCGCGCCATCATGAAGAAATACAATCAGCGCCTCTATCGTCTGGCGCGCGGTATCGTGCGCAACGATAGCGAAGCCGAGGATATCGTGCAGGAAGCGTATTTCCGCGCCTTCACGCATCTCGGGGATTTTCGCGGTGACTCGTCGTTGGTCACGTGGTTGTCCCGCATCACCATCAACGAGGCGCTTGGGAGGCTGCGCTCGCAGCGGCCCACCGTCGATCTGGTTACTTTCGAGGCGCAGCGAACGCCCGCCGAGATCATCCAGTTTCCACTCACGTCGAAATCTGACGATCCGGAACAGACCATGGCACAACGTCAAATCTTGCAGCTCGTCGAGCAGGCCACCGACCAATTGCCGGAAGTCTATCGGGTCGTGTTCATCACGCGCGTCATCGAAGGCCTGAGCGTCGAGGAAACCGCCGAAGTTCTCAACTTGCGTCCGGAAACGGTGAAGACCCGTCTGCATCGGGCGCGTCGTCTGGTGCGCGAGCAACTGGACAAGCAGATCGGTCCGGTGCTGATGGATGCTTTCCCCTTTGCCGGGCGGCGTTGCGAGCGCGTGACGGTTGCCGTGTTGCGCCGGTTGGGTCTGCCCGATTGAACGCTGCCGACGCGCGATAAATATCTCTGCTCAACCCTATCGTTGTTGATACTGCCAGCTGCGGCAGCAGGAGAATTGACATGAGTTCGAATGTCCATGCGCTTGAGAAACTCGAGATCGTGCCGGTCGATAATCAGCGCCCAAGCCGGGCCGAAGTCGAGGCAGCGGTGCGCACCATGATTCGATGGACCGGCGACGATCCCGATCGCGAAGGCTTGCAGGAGACGCCCTCGCGCGTCACCCGCGCTTTCGAAGAGTTCTTCGGCGGCTATGCGCAGGACCCTGCGGACTTCCTCGCCAAGACATTCGAGGAAGTCGGCGGCTATGACGAGATGATCCTGCTACGCGGCATTCGTTTCGAGAGTCATTGCGAGCATCACATGGCGCCGGTGATCGGTCAGGCCTGGGTCGGCTATGTGCCGAACGGTCGTGTCGTCGGCATCAGCAAGCTGGCGCGCGTCGTCGATGTGTTTGCCCGGCGCTTGCAGGTGCAGGAAAAGATGACGGCGCAGATCGCCGACACCATCGATCGCATTCTCAAGCCGAAGGGGGTTGCGGTGGTCATCAAGGCCTCGCATCACTGCATGACGACGCGTGGCGTGCACAAGCCGGACACCGATCTGGTCACCAGCCGCATGCTTGGTTGCTTCCGCGATCACGGGCAGTTGCGGCAGGAATTCATGCAGGCGGTGCAGTAGCGTTTTTCGCGAAGGTTTCAGTTTCGCACACTTCTGGAGAAGAACATGTCGCAGGATCAGACTTCGCCGAGTGGACCTGATCTGGCGCAGGGTGTGGCTCTGGCCGATCTGGTGGATGGCAAACTCGTCGGGCACGTCGGCGATCAGGAAGTGCTGCTGGTGCAAACCGCATCGCAGATATTCGCCGTCGACGCGCATTGCACGCATTATCATGCACCGCTGGCCGATGGCCTTGTCGTCGGCGACAGCATTCGCTGTCCCTGGCATCACGCCTGTTTTGACTTGCGCTCCGGCGAAGCGAGTTGCGCGCCGGCATTCGGTTCGCTGAGTGTGTGGCAGGTCGAGCGGCAGGGCGATCGCGTCGTCGTGCGCAGCAAGGCCTCGCCGCCGCCCTTAAAGCGCGCGATGCGATCCGATGCGCCCAGGCAGATCGTCATCGTGGGTGGCGGAGCGGCCGGATTTGCCGCCGCCGAGATGCTGCGCCGGCAGCAATATGACGGCAGTATCGTGATGATCAGCGCCGAGGCAGCTTTGCCCGTTGATCGTCCGAATCTGTCGAAAGACTATCTCGCCGGCAATGCACCGGAAGACTGGCTGCCGCTGCGATCGGAAGATTTTTATCACGACCAGACCATCGACCTGCGCATGCATGCCGAGGTCGGCGCGATCGATCTCAGAAAGCAGCAAGTTGCGGTGCTGGGAGGCGACCCGGTCGGTTTCGATCGTTTGCTGCTGGCAACCGGCGCCGAACCGGTGCGCTTGCAGATACCGGGGGCCAACCAGCCGCGCGTCCACACCTTACGCTCGCTGGCCGATTGCCGCGCCATCATCGACGCGGCCAGCGACGCGCGGCGGGCGCTGGTGATCGGTGCAAGCTTCATCGGTCTGGAAGTGGCCGCGTCATTGCGCGCGCGCGACATCGAGGTTCACGTCGTGGCGCCGGAACGGCGGCCGATGGAGCGCGTGCTGGGTAGCGAGATGGGCGATTTCGTCCGCGCGCTGCATGAGGAGCATGGCGTGATCTTTCATCTGGAGGATACCGTCGCAAGTCACGAAGGTGGGCGCGCGACGTTGCGAAGTGGCAAAGTGCTGGATGTCGATCTGGTGATTGCCGGCGTCGGTGTGCGGCCGCGCGTGGCATTGGCCGAGCAGGCCGGTCTGACGATGGATCGCGGTGTAGCGGTCGATGCCTATTTGCAGACCAGCGCGCCGGGCGTCTACGCGGCTGGCGATATCGCGCGCTGGCCGGACCCGCATAGCGGGATGAATATCCGGGTCGAGCACTGGGCCGTTGCCGAGCGCCAAGGGCAAGTCGCCGCCATGAACATGCTCGGACAGAAGAAGGCGTTCGATGCGGTGCCGTTCTTCTGGAGCCAGCACTACGACATCCCGATCAATTATGTCGGCCACGCCGAGCAGTGGGACGAGATTGCAATCGACGGCAGCATTGCCGGCAAAGACTGCCTGCTGCGCTACAAGCTCGGCGGTCGCGTTGTGGCCGTGGCATCGATCTTCCGCGATCTCGCCAGTCTCGAGGCGGAGTGGCAGATGGAACGTGCCATCCAGGGCGCTGCCTGATATCGGCGGAACGGCGCACAATTTCAGGAACCTTCTGCAAATCCCGGCATCTAATCGGCGCTAATCACAGCGTTCGTCAGATGCGGCGCCGCTCCGGCGCCGACGACAGGAGGATATAATGTTTGTACGTTTGAGCGTGGCCGTTGCCGCGATGAGCTTGCTTGCCAGCCCGGTGTTCGCGCAGGGAGCCAAGCCAACCGATCCGCAGATCGCTCACATTGCCTATACCGCCGGCTCGATCGACGTGACCGCGGGCAAGCAGGCGATCGCAAAGTCGAAGAACAAGGACGTCATCGCTTTCGCCAACGACATGGTCCGCGATCATGAGGCGGTCAACAAGCAGGCGCTCGACCTCGTCAAGAAGTTGAAAGTAACACCGGAAGACAACGACACCAGCCGCAGCCTGGCGAAGCAGGCGACGGAGAAGCAGGCCGAGCTGGCCAAGCTCAGCGGCGCTGCCTACGACAAGGCTTATGTCGCCAACGAAGTCGCCTATCACAAGGCGGTCATCGGTGCGCTCGATACGTTGCTGATTCCGTCGTCGTCCAACGCAGAGCTGAAGAGCCTGCTGCAGACCGGCACCAAGATCTTCCAGGGCCATCTGCAGCATGCAGAGCACGTTGCGGCTGAACTGAAGTAAGGATGCGCGCAATGTTGCCGGGATGGAAATCTCTCGCAATTCTCAGTGTCGTGTTGGGGGCGATGGGTTCTATCCCGGCGCATGCCGAAACGATCCGGGTGATGGTCGACAAGCTGGAGTTCGTGCCAGCCAAGATCAGCGCCAAGGTCGGCGACACCATCGAGTGGGTCAGCACCGATATCCTGGCGCACACCGCAACGGTTAAAGGCGACTGGGACGTGATGATCCCGCCGAAAAAGACCGTCAGCTTCGTCCTGAAGAAAGCGGGAGACGTCGAATATTACTGCCGCTTTCACCCGAACATGAAGGGCAACATCTCTGTTGCTCCGCAGTAGGCGAAATTAAGCAGCTATATTCTGTGGTGGTGTGCTCGCGTCATCCGCGCCGGGACTTGGTTCCGGCGCGGATGTTGAGCAAGGCGTCGCGCAGAACGATCGCATGGGAATGTGCGGTGTCGTGCGCCGCATAAATCAGCGTGATGGGACCGGCTTCGGCGACCTCGCGGATCGCATCGAGCTCGTCTTGCTTGCCTTTGAGCTCGGCCCGATAGCGTTGTCCGAATTCTTTCCAGCGCGCCGGCTCGTGCCCGTACCATTTGCGCAACTCCGTGCTGGGCGCGACCTCCTTGGCCCAACGATCGATCGCGGCGGCTTTCTTGGTGACGCCGCGAGGCCATAGCCGATCGACCAGGATGCGCACGCCATCCGCCTCGCTCGGAGGCTCGTAGGCGCGTTTCAATGCGATGTTCGCCGGCAGGATCTTACGACTCATCTTGTGTTGCCTTGCATCGGAATACGATTGAAACGAACTGTCGCGACGCCGCGCATTCGATCCAAGCTGCTGCGTGCTGCAACGCACAGCGATGATACGTCGCCCTGCAGCATTCGCCGCGGAGAATCGTCGCTGTGTCGTCATCCGATGGCATTAGACTATTTGATAGCATGCGATGACGGCTGATTTTGACTCGCACTAATCTCCGCAGTCGTGCTGCCGCTGGCCGGGTCGCTGCGCTGGCTGGTGCCGTTGAAGACGAGGGTCCCGAGCACGATGCCGTAGACCAGCCACATCATCAACTGTCCCTCGTAGCGTGCAATGACGGTGACGACCGATTCGGGCTCGCGTTCGCGTGGCAAGAGCGCGATCAGCTGCGCGGCAAGAATGCTGGCATCGGATGGCGACCAGAAATCGCTATCTGCTTTCCACAGTTTCAAAGCGAGGCTGTTGACCGCTTCGTCGTGCGGAAGCTGGCTTAAACGCAAGGCTTCTGCGATTGGCTCAAGGTCCTGACGTGCCAGCATCGACAGCACGGTGAGCGGCACGCCGTCATTTTCCTGCAGTTGCGACAACAGGAATCGATCGAACGCAGATTGGCCCGACGGCCCCGGCATCCCTGAGGTTTCTCCTGACATTCCGCACCTGCTTTCGCGCGCAGATACGGCGCGGAAACGGAGCGTGTTGCAGCAACATTTGGCCGCGTTGCTGCATTACGCAAACGATAAATTCCGATGCATGAATCCGGAGAACCGCAAGTCGCGCGGACCGCCGCCCGGCACTCCATCGGATATTGAGTTCATATTGACAATATTGATGGGTCGAACGGAAATGGCTCATCATTAGAGCTGATTTAACCGTTCAGCGAACCTCGCAAAGGCAGCGAACGCAAACAGCCCGATGGATGTTTGGTCGGTCCTGTCATGGTCCGTTAGAGCTGGTTCAACCGTTCGGCGGTCCTCGTAAGGGGCGGCGGACGCAAGCAGCCCGATGGATGTTTGGCCGGTCCGGTCAATATGGTCCAAAGAAATCTTCGGTGAGGAAGCATCTTGCACGGGTATCTGGCCTGCGAAGGCAAAACTGCGTACAGCGTCATTGATGACCCGACGGCAATGCCAGGTGCATCGCGTCTCATCGCGTCCGCGCTTCCAGAAGCATTCAGTTACTTCGCTCTCGATGCCGAGCCGCCGATCGCAGGCGCGCGGACGGCGCGCGCCGAGGCGAGCCAATCGTTGGGTGGGGCAGACTCTACGATCGCATGGCGGGACGGCTCGGTATCGGCTTCGATCCGCACGCCCGCGGAGCTGTGCAGTTACGCGTGACATAGGAGCGATAGACCAGGACCTTTCCAGCAAAGCGAAGTTCTACCAAAGCTAAAAAAATCGTCTCACAAAGGGGGAGAAGGCCTAATGGAATTTACTGAACCGAAAGCCTACACGCGATCGCTCATACCTTTTCTTGATCGCTCGCATTCCGTTGCCAAACCGGGATTCTCCCGTTGGCTGGTGCCGCCCGCGGCACTCTGCGTCCATCTGTGTATCGGCCAGGCTTACGCATTCAGCGTTTTCAACCTGCCGATGACCAGGCTGATCGGCGTGTCCCAGTCCGCACCGGGCGACTGGAAACTCACTGAACTGGGCTGGATCTTCTCCATCGCGATGCTGTTCCTCGGCGTGTCGGCGGCGATCTTCGGCCGCTGGGTTGAAGAAGGCGGCCCGCGCAAGGCGATGTTCACTGCCGGCATCCTCTGGGCCGGCGGCTTCATGGTGTCTGCCATCGGCATTCATCTGCATCAGCTCTGGATCATCTATTTCGGCTACGGCGTGCTCGGCGGCTGCGCGCTCGGCATCGGCTATATCTCGCCGGTGTCCACGCTAATGAAGTGGTTCCCCGACCGTCCGGGCATGGCGACCGGCATGGCCATCATGGGCTTCGGTGGCGGTGCCTTGATCGCGTCACCGCTGTCGGTGTGGCTGATGGGCAAGTTCGCCTCCAGCACCGATGTCGGCGTGTTCAACACCTTCATCGTGCTCGGCTGCGCCTACTTCGTGTTCATGATGGTCGGCTCGATGATCGTGCGCGTGCCGGCTCCGGGCTGGAAGCCGGAAGGCTACGTGCCGCCGGCGACGGCAACCAAGCTGATCACCAAGAACGACGTCTATGTCTACGACGCAATCAAGACGCCGCAGTTCTGGCTGATCTGGACCGTGCTGTTCCTCAACACCACGGCAGGCATCGGCGTGCTGGGTCAGGCTTCCGCCATGAGCCAGGAGATGTTCCCGGGCCATATCACGCCGGTTGCGGCGGCGGGTCTGGTCGGACTGATGAGCTTGTTCAATATGGGCGGCCGGTTCAGCTGGGCGTCGCTGTCGGACTTCATCGGACGCAAGAACACCTACTTCGTCTACATGTGCCTTGGCTTCGCGCTCTACATCACGGTGCCCTACGCCGGTGGCAGCGGCAACGTCGTGCTGTTCGTGTTCTGCTTCCTGATCATCGTCAGCATGTATGGTGGCGGCTTCTCCACCGTGCCGGCGTATCTCAAGGATATGTTCGGCACGCGCTACGTCGGCGCCATCCACGGCATCCTGCTGACGGCATGGTCGGCGGCAGGCGTCGCAGGTCCGGTGCTCGTCAACTACATCCGCGAGTACAACGTCACTCACGGCGTGCCGAAAGCGCAGGCCTACAACACGACGATGTACATCATGGCTGGATTGCTGGTGATCGGCTTCATCGCCAACTTCTGCGTCAAGGCCGTCGACAAGCGCTTCCACATGAAGACTGACGAGGACAAGGATCTGGGTGCCGCACGCGCACCCGCAGGTGCAGCCCAGGCCGTACCGGGGAGGGCGTGAGCTGCCTCACGCCATGACGATGCAGATTCTTTCCGGCTTCGGCAGGCATTCAAATCGTCGCCGCGCCGGAGCTGGAAAGATCTGAAAACACCTTAAGGAAATTGCAGGGGCGATCGCTTCGCACGATTCTCCTCCCGGACACGAAGGATATGATCATGACCAACACCGAAGTGACCAAGACCGAACCGCTAAAGTTGATTCTGGCCTGGGGGTTTGTCGGCATTCCGCTGCTTGGCGGTGTCGCGCAAACGCTGACCAACGCCATGAAGCTGTTTTATTGACGTTGGTGTCGCGGCCGGAAAGGCCGCGTCGTTATCTTGTCGCATCGGGCCGGGAGCGATCCCGGCCCGATGTCATTTCGATACGAGCAAACCGACTATGTGCGTCTTACAAACGTGTTGCACGCAAGCGCAACGCGTTGCCGATGACGCTGACTGATGACAGCGCCATGGCTGCGGCAGCAATGACTGGCGACAGCAGCAGGCCGAACGCCGGGTAGAGAATGCCCGCAGCGATGGGGACACCGGCCGCATTGTAAATGAAGGCGAACAGCAGGTTCTGCCGGATGTTGCGCATCACGGCCTGCGACAGCTTGCGCGCCTGCACGATGCCGCCGAGGTCGCCCTTGAGCAGCGTCACTCCGGCGCTTTCCATGGCGATGTCGGTGCCGGTTCCCATTGCGATGCCGACATCGGCTGCCGCCAGCGCCGGCGCGTCGTTGATGCCGTCTCCGGCCATGGCGACGACACGCCCTTGCGCCTGCAGGCGTTTGACAACGTCGCTCTTACGGTCGGGCAGCACATCGGCCTCGACATCGGCAATGCCGAGCCGATTGGCGACCGCCTTCGCGGTTGTTCGATTGTCGCCGGTCAACATGATGACCTTGATGCCGGCCGCCGCGAGCGCCGAGAGCGCGGCAGGCGTCGACGCCTTCACCGGATCGGCAATCGCGATGACGCCCGCCAGCTTGCCGTCAACCGCAACGTTGATGACGGTGGCGCCGTCCTGACGAAGTTGCTCTGCCTTGCCGGCGAGGGCGCTGCTGTCGATGCCAACCGTCGTGAAGAACGCCGCGTTACCGAGGTGCACCGTCTTGCCGTCGACCTTGCCACGAACGCCTTTGCCGGTCGGGGAATCGAAGTCCGCCACAGCGCCGAGCGTGAGTTGCCGGTCGTTAGCTGCGCGCACGATGGCATCCGCCAGCGGATGTTCGCTGGCCCGCTCGACGCTGGCAGCGAGGCGCAGCAGTTCGTTCTCATCGACTTCGTTGGTCGGAATGACAGCGACGACGGCGGGCTTGCCCTCGGTCAGCGTGCCGGTCTTATCGACCACCAGCGTGTCAATGCGCTCCATGCGTTCCAGCACTTCCGCGTTCTTGATCAGCAGCCCGGTTTGCGCACCGCGACCGACGCCGACCATGATCGACATCGGCGTGGCCAGGCCGAGCGCGCAGGGGCAGGCGATGATCAGCACGCTGACCGCCGCGACGATGCCGAAGGTCAGGCGCGGCTCCGGCCCGAACACCGACCATGCGCCGAATGCGACCAGTGCGACTGTCAGAACTGCCGGCACGAACCAGCCGGCGACGCGATCGGCGAGGCGCTGGATCGGCGCGCGCGACCGCTGGGCTTGCGCCACCATCTGCACGATGTGGGACAGCAACGTATCGCGACCGACCTTCTCGGCGCTCATGATGAAGCTGCCGGATTGATTGAGCGCGCCCGCGATGACAGTTGCGCCGATATCCTTGGTGACGGGCATCGACTCGCCCGTGACAAGCGACTCGTCGACATTCGAACGCCCTTCGACGACGACACCATCGACCGGCACCTTCTCGCCGGGCCGCACCCGCAGACGGTCGCCTTGGCGGACGCTGTCAAGTGATACCTCGCGGTCGGCGCCGTCGTCACCGACCAGCCGCGCCGTCTTGGGGGCCAGTTCGAGCAGGGCCTTGATGGCGCCGGATGTTGCTTCGCGAGCCCGCAATTCCAGCACCTGGCCGAGCAGCACCAGCACGGTGATGGCGGATGCGGCTTCGAAATACACCGGGACCGCGCCACCGTGACCACGGAAAGCTGCGGGGAACATACCGGGAGCGATGGTCGCCGCCACGCTGTAGAGGTAGGCGACGCCGGTCCCCATGGCGATTAGCGTGAACATATTGAGATTGCCGGTCTGCAGCGACTGCCAGCCACGCACGAAGAACGGCCAGCCGGCCCAGAGCACCACGGGGGTGGCGAAGGCAAACTGAATCCAGCTCGAAAGGGTTTGATCGATCCAGCCGTGACTGCCGGCGATATGCGCGCCCATGTCGAGCACGACGACTGGAAGCGCGAGCGCGAGCCCGATCCAGAAGCGGCGGGTCATGTCGGCGAGTTCGTGATTGGGCGGCGCGTCGAGGCTGACGACGTCCGGCTCCAGCGCCATGCCGCAGATCGGGCAACTGCCCGGGCCGACCTGGCGAATCTCGGGATGCATCGGACAGGTGAAGATGGTGCCCTCGGGCACTGGCTCGGCCTTGCGGGTCTCCTTGTTGAGATAGCTCGCGGGGTCAGCGGCGAATTTGGTGCGGCAGCCGGCGCTGCAGAAATGATAGGTCGTGTGCTCGTGATCGAACACGTGCTTGCGCGTGGTTGGATCGACCCGCATGCCGCAGACAGGATCAATTACCCGGCCGTCGTCGGGCGCCGCTGCGGCTGCCGCAGCGTGATGCACATGGCCATGGTGCGAATGATCGTGATGCGCATGTTCGTGGCTGCCGCCGCAGCACGAGGATGTCTGGGTCGCTACCGGTGTTGGCGTCGCCCCTCCGTAGCAGGATGATGCTGGCGCGGATAGCGATGGATCGGGCATGGCGGGCGTGTGGCCGCAACAGGAGGCCTGAGTGCCGGTGAGCTTGGCGTCGTCTGACATGATGTTTTCCGATGGAACGGCTTGATCAATATACCCTATGGGGGTATATACCGGTCATGCGGAAAGATATCAAGGCCTCGGTTGCCAAACGCCTCAATCGCGTCGAAGGGCAGGTGCGTGGACTGTCCCGGATGGTCGAGGAGGATCGTTACTGCATCGACATCGTGACGCAGATCTCGGCGGTCCGCGCTGCGTTGCGCCGGGTCGAGGAGGAGATCCTGCGCGATCATGTCGGGCATTGCGTCGAACACGCCATTGCCAGCGGCAACAAGGCAGACCAACGCGCCAAGATCGCCGAACTGATGGATGTGATTAGCCGCGCCGAGCGTTAGGGCGTTTCATGTTCTGGCGGAAACATCCAGGTCAGTCAGCGGCCTTGTGCGGGGAGAGAGTTGGAGTGAGGGGTTAGAGCCCCAATGGTGAGATTGCCCTCACCGGAGCCTGTGGCTCCGACCTTTCCCCAGTGAGGAGAGGTGATGCCCGTTCCGGGGCGGTTCATCAGAAACAGAAAGGCTTCACGGGCAATTCCGCAAAATAAAGGCCCCGCGTCGGTGAACGCGGGGCCTCCAGACGTTACGAAGGCTTGGCGCGATTACACGCCGAGATAGCGCTGCAGAACTTCCGGCTGCGCCTTCAACTCGGCGGCCGGTCCCTCGTGGACGATGTGGCCGTTGTTGACGATGTAGACCCGGTCGGACAGCGCAAGCGTCGCCGCGAGGTTCTGCTCGACGAGCAGGATGGTCTGGCCGGCGGCAGCGAGTTCTCGGCAGGCGTTGACGAGATCGCGGACGATGACCGGGGCGAGACCTTCGAACGGCTCGTCCAGCAGCACGATCTTGGGATCGCGGATCAGCGCGCGGGCGATCGCCAGCATCTGCTGTTCGCCGCCCGACAGATCGGTGCCGCGGCTGCCGCGTCGTTCCTTCAGGCGCGGGAACATGGTGTAGATGCGATCCAGCGACCATTTGCTCTTGGCGGTCAGCCCGGCCAGGATCAGATTCTCCTCGACATTGAGACTGCCGAAGACGCGCCGTTCCTCGTGAACCAGTTGCATGCCGTGCTGGGCGATCGTGTAGCTCGGCTTGCCGGCGATCTGTTCGCCGTCGAGCGTGATCGAGCCGGCGCGGGGCTTCACCACGCCCATCAGGCTTTTCAGCGTGGTGCTTTTACCGGCGCCGTTGCGGCCGAGCAGCGCCACCACTTCGTTCTTCTCGACCTTGAGGCCGACGTCGAACAGGATGTGGGAGTCACCGTAATACGAGTTCAGTCCGTTGACTTCGAGCAAGCTCATTGTTCGAGCACTCCACCGAGATAGGCTTCCTGCACGATCGGGTTGCCTTTGATTTCTTCCGGGGTGCCTTCGACCAGAAGGCGGCCTTCCTGCAGCACGGTGACCTTTTCGACCAGTTCGAACAGCGCGTCCATGTCGTGATCAATGATGATCATGGTGCGGCCCTGGCTGATCGAGCGCAGCAGCTTGACGGTTTCAACACGCTCGCGCGGGCTCATGCCGGCAAGCGGCTCGTCGAGCAGCAGCAGGCTCGGCGAATTGGCCAGCGCCAGACCGATTTCGAGGCGGCGCTTCTCGCCGTAAGCGAGAACCGCGACCGGCGTATCGGCGCGTGCGGTCAGGTTCACCATCGCCAGCGTCTGATTGACCTGCTCGGTCACGCCCGGCACCTTGTCGATCCGCCGGAACAGGTCCAGCTTGAACTTGCCGCGTACTGCCGCGAGCACCGCGATGGTTACGTTCTCGCGAACCGTCAGGTTACTGAAGAGCTGGTTGACCTGATAGCTCTTGGTCAAGCCGAGCTGGCAGACATCGGTGACGCTCTGGCCGGTGATGTCGTTGCCCTCGAACACGATCTTGCCCGAAGTCGGCGGCACTTCGCAGGTCAGCATCTTGAAGAACGTCGACTTGCCGGCGCCGTTCGGTCCAATGATGCCGCGAAGCTCGCCGTGATTGACCGTGAAATTGATGTCGCTGTTGGCGGCGAGACCGCCGTAGCGCTTGGTCAATCCGGTGGCTTGCAGGATCGGGCCCTGATAGCTGTCGCCTTCGCGAGCGCGGAGCGTCAGTTGCGGCGCGCTGGCTGCGACCAACGAGGACTCGAGCGTGCCCGCCGCATCGGCGGCTTCCGCGGCCTCGGCGGCTGCCCGCAGGGCGGCCTTCTTGCCGGTCGCCAGTTCGTAGAGATCGACGATGCCGCCGATGATGCCGCGCCGCAGGAAGCAGACCAGCAGCACGAAGATCAAGCCCAGCACCAGTTTCCAGGCGGCGCCGAGGCCGAGAGCCGCTTGCAGGAAGTCCTGCAGAAACAGCCAGATCGTCGCGCCGAGCAGCGGCCCGAACAACGTGCCGGTGCCGCCGATCGCGGACATCATCACCAGTTCGGCCGAGGTGTGGAACATGAAGGCGTCCGGCGGCATGAACGCCTGCATGACGCCGAGCAAGCCGCCGGCAAAGCCGGCATAGGCGGCGGCGATGACGAACGCGGTCAGCTTGTAACCGTGAATGTTATGGCCGACAGCGGTGGCGCGCAGCGGGTTGTCGCGGATCGCGCGCAGCACGGCGCCCACCGGCGAGCGGATGATGCGCAGGGCGATGACGATACCGATGAAGTACCAGAAGGCGAGGAAGATGTAGAGCGACCAGCCGCTGGAGAAGGCGATTTTGGTGAAACCGAGATCGAAAGACGGGCTCGGCACGCCCGGCAGACCGTTCTCGCCGCCGGTCCAGTCCGCCAACGGATTGAATTCGACGAAGTAGAACACCTCGCCGATCGCGACGGTGATCATCGCGAAGTAGATGCCGGTGCGGCGAAGTGCGATCAGGCCGACCAGATAGCCAACCACGGCAGCTGCGATCATGCCGAGAAACAGCGCGGTGACCACATGCGGAAACCCGGCCTGGGTCAGCAGGTAGGCGGCGAAGAAACCGCCGGTACCATACAGTGCGGCTTGTCCGAACGACAACAGCCCGGTGAAGCCGAACAGGATGTCGAAGCCGATGCCAAACAGCCCCCACACCAGGATGCGGTTCACCGTATTCGGCGCGAAGCCAAGATGCGGAAGAATGAAAGGTGCGAGGATCAGGCCGACGGCTGTCAGCGTCTCGACCAGGAAACGACGTTGATTGATCATGATATAACCGTTCTATCCGCGGCTTTGTGAACCCATCAGCCCATGAGGCCGCAGCACGAGCACCAGCGTCATTGCCGCGAACAGCATGACGTAGGCGTAGCCGGGGTTGATCATTGAAGTGATGCTGATGATTTCGCCCGCGATCAGGCCGCCGATGATTGCGCCGGGGAATGAACCGACGCCGCCGATCACGACCACCACGAACGTCTGCACCAGAATGGCGTCGCCCATGTCGGGCGTCAGCGACACCACCGGAGCGTTGACGATGCCGGCGAAGCCTGCCGCCATCGCACCGATGCCGAATACCACCATGAAGACGCGGTAGACGTTGATGCCGAGCGAGGCGACCATCACCGAGTCCTCGATGCCGGCGCGAACGATCATGCCGATGCGGGTCTTGTACAGGACCAGAAAGAGCGCCAGCAGCGCCGCCGCGATGATGCCGACAAGCGCCAGTCGATAGGTCGGATAGAACATGAAGCCGAGCGAGGTGATGCCGGCCAATGCTTTCGGCGCGGGTACCGTCAGCGAGAGACTGCCGAAGGTGAGCCGCACCAGTTCGACCATGCACATGCCGATGCCGAACGTCACCAACAACTGATCTTCATCTGGACGGTTGTAGAAGTGACGGATAATCACCAACTCCATCACCAGGCCGACCACCATCACGAAAAGCGATCCGAAGATGATCGCGACGATGAACGAATCCGTGTAGGTGTAGGCGACATATCCGGCATAGCCACCGAGCATGAACATCGCGCCGTGCGCGAGGTTGAGGACACCCAGTGTCCCGTAGATGATCGTCAGGCCGGATGAGATCAGCGCCAGCAGCGCGCCGAGCACCAGCCCGTTGAACATTTGCGATATAAAATTGCCCCAGTTGATCACCGTCGACCTCGCGTACGGAATGGAAAAGTAACGCGTTTCCCAGCGAAAGAGACCCTCGGGTGCTGGCCCGAGGGTGGAATCGCAAGCTGTCTAAACGCGAATTAGTTCTGAATAAGTTGGCGCACGATCCGATTCAAATGGGTCGTGCGCCAAAGAGCGATCAGGTGTAGTCGCCGAGGTTGCAGCCGAACGCGTCGGGCTTCTGCATCAGTCCATCGCCAGGGATGATTTCGACGACATCGTAGAAGTCTTCCTTGTTCTTCATGTCCGCGGCCTTCTTGCCCTTGACGATGATGACCGGACGAACGCACTGGTGATCCTGCGGGCGGTAGTAGACATCGCCGAGGAGCGACGGGATCTTCTCGCCTTTCTCCCAGGTCTTGATGATATCCGGCGGATAGAAGCTGCCGGTTTCCTCGACCATGCGAGCCCAGTGCACGAAGCTGACGTAGCCGTTCTGAGCGCCCCATTCCGGCTGGTAGCCGTACTTCTTGGAGAAGGCCTCATTGAACATCTTGGCCAGCGGATACTTGTCTTCCACCGTCCACCAGTAGTCAGTCGCGCAATAGACGTCGGCGAGAAGGCCTCCACCGACTTCGCGAGCCAGGAACGGGATCTGATACGGAACGGCCAGCTTCATCTTGTCGAAGATGCCGAACTGCTTGGCCTGTTGGATCGACAGAACGGCGTCGTGGCCCCAGTTCACGTTGATCAGAACTTCGGCGCCCGAATTGGCGACGTTGAGCAGATAAGACGAATAGTCGGGCGCACCGAGCGGCGAGACCTGGTTCGTCACCGTGGTCCAGCCAGCGGTTGCCAGAAAGTCCTGCATCGACTTGGTGACGGTGTGGCCGTAGGTGTAGTCGGGCGTAAGATACGCGGCCTTCTTGTTCTTGCCGAAAGCCTTCACCAGCACTGGGCCGATGGCGGCAGCGGCGGTCTGCCCGAAGAAGTTCTGGCGGAAGCCATAACGCACGCAATCCTTGCCGGTGGTGTCGTTGGAACCGGAGATGCCGGCGACGTAGAGAACCTTCTCGCGTTGAGCGAGCTTGTTGAGGGCAACCGCGACCGCCGACGATGTCGAGCCGGTCATCAGGACGACCTTGTTCTCGGTGATGAAGCGTTGCTGGGCCTGCACGGCCTGATTTGGTTTGGCGGCCGAGTCGGCGACAACCAGCTTAACTTCCTTGCCGAGAACGCCCTTCTTGCTCTTGGGCGACATCTTCTTGACCAGGTCATGCCCCGCGTTGAGGTGCTCCACCGCGAGTTCCATTCCCTTCAGTTCGTCTTCGCCCTGGACGGCGTAAGAACCCGTGCGCGGAACGGCGGCGCCGATATAGATCGTGTTTCCCGACGAACCAGCCGGATAGGTTCCGATCGGAGGATGATCTGCGGCATAAACCGGCATCGAGAAACCGGGGATCATCATGCCGCCAGCAAGGCCGGCGCCGGCTTGAAGCAGCGTGCGGCGCGAGACCGCCGCCTTAAATTCGTGATCGCCCGTTAAGCGTTTTACCATTGGTCGTCCTCCGAAAGTGTCTTTGTTGACGTCAACCGATTGCAGTCGGCCCTGAAACCAAAAGGCCCGTGAGGCCATGTCGGCGATGCCGACGTGCCACATGGTCCCTGTCTCTTTGGTTTCGTTCCTTGAGCTTTCTGTCAATGTCACTTTGGTCGAAAGCGCGTCGTCGCGATATTGGAAGAACGGCTAATAAGGCATGTAAATCACGGATTTACTTGCGTGGTGCATGCGCGTTGAATTACGCAGCATCGCGCTGCAAAAGGCTCGTGCGCGATCGACAGAACAGTCTTAACGATTTGAAGGGCGATATGCGCATGCAACGCGGCGATCGTCGCGATGCATGTCTCGGTCGCCGGAGTAACGCGGTCTAGCGTTGCCGATCGCGTACGCGCCGGATCATCTGTTCCACGTGGGAAATCGGCGTTTCAGGCTGAATGCCGTGCCCAAGATTGAAGATCAGTCGGCCAGCGGCATAGTTGGCCAGCACGTCGTCGACAGCGCGATCGAGTGCGGCGCCGCCTGCGATGAGCACCAGCGGATCGAGATTGCCTTGCACTGCAACACGGTTCTGCACGCGATCACGGATCAAAGTCGGCTCTGCCGCCCAGTCAATGCTGACGGCATCGACCCCGGTGCGTTCGACGTAAGCAGGCAGCATGGCGCCAGCTCCGCGCGGAAACCCGATGATCCTGGCACCTGCAACTTTCTTGCGCACGCCTTCGACGATGCGTCGTGTCGGTTCGATCGACCATCGCTCGAATTCGCGCGGCGGCAACACACCGGCCCACGTGTCGAAGATCTGCAGCACGTCGGCGCCCGCCGCGAGTTGCCCGGTGAGATAGGTGATCGAGCTTTCGACCAAAGTATCGATGATGCGGGCGAAGGCGTCGGGATGGCGATAGGCCAGCATGCGTGCCGGTGCTTGATCCGGCGTGCCCTGTCCCGCCACCATGTAAGTGGCCACGGTCCACGGCGCGCCGCAAAAGCCGATCAGCGCGATCGATTGATCGAGTTCGGCACGAACGCGACGCAATGCTTCGTAGACAGGCGCGAACTTGCTGCCGTCGGCCGCTGCGGCAAGCGTCGCGATCTTGTCCGGCGTGTCGAGCGGATCGAGCCGCGGACCTTCGCCCGCTTCGAACCGCACCGAGCGGCCCAGCGCATAGGGCACCACCAGAATATCCGAGAAGATGATGGCAGCATCGAATTTGAAACGGCGGATCGGCTGCAGCGTCACTTCGGCAGCGAACTCCGGCGTAAAACACAAATCGAGGAAGCCGCCTGCCTTGGCTCGCAGTTCGCGATACTCCGGAAGATAGCGCCCGGCCTGCCGCATCATCCAGATCGGCGGCACAGCCTGTCGCTGGCCGGAGAGCACATCCATGAACGGTTTGCGGATCGTTGGCTGGGTCACATCGTTTTCCGTAGTCTGGCGTAGGTTCGGGCCGCTCCTGATACACTGCAGCGGCAGCGTTGGCCACGACGTTGAATCATCATTCAAGCGACTGCAGGCCCATCGGCTAGGCCGGTGGCCCACAGCGCGAAAGCGTAAACGATGGCGACCTCGTCCAGCCGGTTGAAGCGGCCGGATGCGCCGCCGTGGCCAGCGCCCATATTGATCCGCAGCAGCACCGGACCGCCGCCAGTCATCGTCGCGCGCAGCCGTGCCACCCATTTCGCCGGTTCCCAATAGGTCACGCGCGGATCGGTGAGGCCGCCCATGGCGAGGATCGCCGGATAGTCTTTCGCCGCGACGTTGTCATAGGGCGAGTAGGACAGGATGGTGCGGAACGCGGCCTCGTCGGTGATCGGGTTGCCCCATTCGGGCCATTCCGGCGGCGTCAGCGGCAGCGTTTCGTCGCGCATGGTGTTGAGCACGTCGACAAATGGCACTTCGGCGACGATGCCCGCGAACAACTCGCCGGCACGATTGGCGACGGCGCCCATCAGCATGCCGCCGGCGCTGCCGCCGTGGGCGACGATACGTTTGGCCGTGGTGTAATTCGCCGCGATCAGCGCGCGGGCAGCGGCAGCAAAATCGTCGAACGTATTGGTCTTTTTCTCACGCTTGCCGTCGAGATACCAACTCCATCCCTTGTCAGCGCCACCGCGAATGTGCGCGATGGCGTAGACGAAGCCGCGGTCGACCAGCGACAGCCGATTGGTCGAGAACGACGCCGGCATGGCGTGACCATATGACCCATAACCGTAGAGTAGCAGCGGGGCCTTGCCGTCGCGCGGCAGGTCACGGCGATGCAGGATGGAGACCGGAACCTGCGCGCCGTCGTGCGAAGTCGCCATGATGCGCGTCGTCACGTAGTCGGCCGGGTTATGTCCGGACGGAACCTCTTGCCGCTTGCGCAAGGTGCGGGCGCGGCTTGCCATGTCGTAGTCGTAGACTTCGGATGGCGTCGTCATCGACGAATAGGCGAAACGCAAACTGGTGGTGTCGAATTCATAGCCGCCCAGGGTATCGAGCGAATAAGCCGCCTCGTCGAAGGCGATGGCATGTTCGTCGTTGCTCGTCAGGTCGCGAATGAGGATCGAAGGCAGAGCATTGGCGCGTTCCAGCCGCACCAGATGGTTGGCGTAGAGTTCAAGATCGAGAACGTAGATTCCGGCACGGTGCGGAATCAGATCGCGCCAGGCGTCACGCGCAGGCGAGGCCAGTGGCGCCGTGACGATCTTGAAATCGATCGCGCCGTCGGCGTTGGTGAGAATGAACAATGTGTCGTCGCGGTCCGCGACGGAATATTGGACGCCGATCTCGCGCGCGGCGACGAGGCGCGGCTTGGCTTCGGGATCGGCGAGATCGATCAGCCGTTGCTCGGATGTTTCGTGGTCGCCGCCGGCGATCACGCAAAAGCGTCCGCTGGCGCTTTCATGAATGTGGGTGAACCAGCCGGTATCCTTCTCTTCGTAGACTAGCGTGTCGTCGGCCTGCGCGGTGCCGAGGCGATGACGAAGCACCTGCATCGGACGATGATTGTCGTCGAGCTTGACGTAGAAGAACGATCGCGCGTCGGCGCTCCACACCACGCCGCCATCGGTTTCCTCGACGACATCGGCGAGGTCTTCGCCGGTGGCCCAGTCGCGGACGCGAATGGTGAAATATTCGGAGCCGCGCAGATCGGCGCTCCACGCGTGGAGTTTGTGATCGGGCGAATGCCGCGCGCCGCCGAACTTGAAATAGTCCGACGTCTTGGCCAAGGCGTCGCCATCGAGAACGATCTGCGTCTCGCCGCCGTCACGCGGCATGCGGCCGATCAATTCGTGCTGGCCGCCTTCGCGGAATTTGTGCAGGTACGCATATGGGCCGTCGGGCGAAGGGACGCTGGAATCGTCCTCCTTGATGCGGCCGCGCATCTCGGTGACGAGTTTGGCCTGCAGCGCCGCAGTCTTGCCGAGCACGCTGTCGGTATAGCTGTTCTCGGCTTCGAGGTAGGCGCGGATATCCGGCTGCAGCAATTGCGGATCGCGCAGCACCTCCTGCCAGTTGTCATCCTTGAGCCAGGCATAATCGTCGACGATCTCGGTGCCATGCAAGGTGAAGCGATGCGGGCGCTTCTCGGCGCGCGGCGGGAGTGAAGGGTTGCTGACAGGTTTGGTCTGCATGGTGTCCATATACTCGCCTAGGGGCGAACGTTGTCGCTGAGGAGTTTGATTGCGGCTTCGAGGGCGCCGGCGCCGTGCGGAATGCCGAGCGCATCGAGTCCCATCTCGACGACGCCGAGTGTGCCGAGCACCATCGGCGCGTTGATGTGTCCCATATGCGCAATGCGGAAAGCCTTGCCGGAGAGCGCGCCGATGCCGGTGCCAAGCACGACGCCGCATTTGTTCTTGCAATAGTTCTGCAGCGCGGCGGGATCGTGGCCGTTGTTCATGCGAATGGTGGTGACCGTGTCGGAGCGCTCACTGGGATCGCTGATGTTGAACTCGATGACGCCGCCTTGCGCCCATGTTTCCACAGTGCGGCGCACCGCTTGAGCCAGCAGGCGATGACGCAGGAAGGAGTTGTCCAGCGTTTCCTCGAACAGCATGTCGAGCGCCTGACGCAGCGCGTAGAGCAGATGAACCGGCGCGGTGCCGGAATACTTGCGATAGTGCTCGCTGCCTTCGCGCAGCGTCCAGTCCCAATACGGCGTGCGCAGTCCGGCGGTCTGATGCACGCGCCGGGCGCGATCGTTGGCGGCGACGAAGGCGAGGCCGGGCGGTGTCATCAGGCCCTTCTGCGAACCAGACATTGCAATGTCGATACCCCAGTCATCCATCTCGAACGGCATGCAGCCCAATGACGCAACTGTATCGACGACGTACAGCGCATCGTGATCGGCGGCCTTGATGGCTTGGCCGATTGCCGCGATGTCGTTGACGACGCCGGACGCAGTGTCGACCTGCACCACCAGGATCATCTTGATCTTGCGATCGGTATCCTGCCGCAGCCGCGCTTCAACCTCAGACGGACGCACCGCGCGCCGCAGGTCGCCTTTAAGCACTTCGACGTCGATCCCCATCGCCGCCGCCGCTTCGCCCCAGCCGACGGCGAAGCGGCCGCTCTCCAGCGCCAGAATCTTGTCGCCGCGCGACAGCGTGTTGCTCAGGACGGCTTCCCAGGCGCCGTGGCCGTTGGCGATATAGATGTAGGATTGGCCCTTGGTGCGAAACAGGCGGCTGAGATCGCGCAGCAAGCCGTCCGTGAGTTGCACCATGGTGTCGGAATAGATGTCCAGCGACGGACGGTGCATCGCCCGCAACACCTCGTCCGGCATCGTGGTCGGGCCGGGGATAGCCAGGAATTCCCGCCCTGCGCGAAGAGCCATGTTGTTGATCCTTGTTGTCGCAACGCCGTGTGTTTCGCACGATGCTGCGGCAAAGCAAAGCCTTGTGGCGACATGCGGGCGTTGCGGATCACCCTGTGCTGCAAGGGTGCCGGGTGGTCTATTTGCCGAGCGCAGATGCGATCGTTCGCCAGATCTGGTCCTTGAGCTCGGTAGACAGCGGACTCGGAAGGCTGACCACCGGATCGGAGTTTTTCCGGCAATCCTTGACCAGGCGGAAAATCCACACTTCGCCGTCGGTATAATAGGAATCGCCTTCGCCGTTACGCCCGGTGAGGGTGGGGCCGACGCCAGTCACCTGATATTTCGCGGTGATCATACCGGCCGCAGTGAGATCGCCACCGAGCAGTTCGCGTTCCGCATCGACGTTGGCGGCGATGTGGTGCGTGATCGCGCCGGTATAGCGGCTGACGCCGACACTCCGGTCGAAGGTTGCATCGCCGAGCCAGACCGGCCGATCTTCGGCGCCCTGCGTCAGAACTTTCCAAAGCCGCACGTGATGACGCTGGTCCGCGCTTTTGCCGACTTGCTTTTCAAAGGCGAGGTCTTCGCGGCGGCCCAGATAATAGAGATTGCTGACCGGTGCGTCACGATCCGAGCGATTCAACAGCACGCTGCCGGCAATCTCGATGCTCGAGCGTAACGAGAGCGCCGCCGCCGGCGACCAGCCCGCGGCCTGCATCGCGCAGGTGATATCCTGCTGATCGCCGATCAGGCCGACATTGATCGGATCGCCCGGAATGCCTTGCGCGGTGCGCGTGACCATGGGAACGCCGGCCAGCAGCTTCTGATGTTCGTAGTGCGTCCAGATCGTCGGCAGCAGCAGGTAGGCCGTCAGGCCGTAGATGCCCAGCAGGATCAGCGTTACGGTCGCCGCGCGCCGCAGCCGACGATGGTTTCGTCGCGGTCGAGGAGCCGTCGCATCGTTGCTGTTAGCCACCGCATCCCTCGCCAATGGATCAGGCAGGCAATGCTTGCACGCCGGACGGCCGATGTCATCGTCTGGTTTCGCGGCAGCCGGCCGCCTCGGCCTCTTCGACCGAGCAGAACCAGCGCGTGCCTTTGCTGACCTTCATCTTGATCTGCGCGTACCAGCGACTGGTGGGCCGATGATAGATGCAGTGGCCGGAGCGGTTGACGTTGCCCTTGATCATGCAGGCAGGCGAGGGCGGAACGGGGCCAGAAGCCGAGGCCAGCAGGATGCGCCGCACATTCTCCTTGGGCTTGGCGGCACCCAGGATCGGCGCGCTCTTGTTGCGGATGCGCCAGTCCGCCGGTGCAATGAAAGCGCCCTGCCAGAGCCCGGCGTTGGCGGCCTGCGCGGCTTTCTGGTCGCTATCGTAAGCGTGCGAGTAACGCACGAACGACAGCGCCCAGCCGTTCTGCACCATCCATTTCTGGATGTCTTCGCCATCGACCGTGCACTTGGCGAGCGATCGGCCGCGGCGATCCAGTTGTGCGGTGTGGCATGTCCAGGGTTTCTTGCCGACGTGTTTGATCAGTTCGTCACGCGCCGCGATGCCGCACTTCCAGTGAGCGCCCTTGGCATCGAGGCAAAGCTGTTCCAATGCAGGAGCATCGACGCCCATCAGGCGAATCCGCGTGCTACCGATACTGACCTCATCGCCATCCTGAATCTTCGGCACGCCGGTGAGGTCGGCTGCGTGCACGGAGGTTACACACATCAGGGCAATTGCCGCTGCGGCGAAGGAAATGCGTTTGAACATCAACCTGGGCCATCGATTGAGGGTTAAGCAGACGAATGCAGAGAGCTTCACGGTCATCGGCGGTGCCGCCAGTTTGGCGCAGCATGCCTGTTTTGCAACAGGCGTTCGCAGGATGGTGCCATGTTGACGTCCGCGGCGCGAGCCACCGGTGCAGTCGTATTCATCACGGTGCCGTGTCTCATCGCGGCGCGTAGCGCTGCTGCAGCATCGCGCGGCGCGCCAGAGCCAGACCCATCAACACGAAGGCCGAGGTGACTTCCGGACCGCCGACGAGAATGCGTGTCGGCGTTTTCATCTTGTTCCATTCGTAGGCCTTGAAGGGGCCGCGACGGCCACCCTCGCCCAACTGGCGCAGGATGCAATGCAGCGCCGGTGCGAACGCCGCCGGTTCGGCGCCGAGATGACCGAGTGCGATCAACGCTAGCGCCGCATCGAATGGATTCATCTCGATTGCGATCAATTCTTCCCGCACATAGTCCAGCACTTTGCCGCGCATGATGGCAAAGGCGTCATCAGGATCGATGGCGCGCTGCGCGGCTGGCGGCAGCGCGATGAAGGCGGCGTAGCAGCGGCCGAAATAGGCGCAGTAGAGTTCCGGCAGATAGTAGATATGCGAGCGCGGATTGGCGAAGTGACCGCTGGCCACCAGCCGGCGCTGGAAATCGACGATTCGTCGCAGCGTCGCCAGCCGCGCCGGCGTCTCGACGATGCGCCAGCGGGCGCAATTGCGGAAACTGACCTCGAGCACGTCGAGATTGAGCGTCGGGTCGAGATCGTTGCCATAGGGTCGCTCGCCGGCCAGGTTGTCGATCCAAGTGACGATGCCGCCGTCATAGTCGATGTTGTCGTTGAGCGGCACGGTCACTAGCGGCTCGTTGCTGCCGTCGCCAACCTGATAGCCGGCGTAGAAATCGACCAAAGGTTGATCGAGGATCGCATCGTTCGCGCCGGCTTGGGTCGCGGCGGAAAACGAACAGGCGGTGGTGTCGCAATCCGGTACGTAGATGCCGAAACCGAGATCCTGCTTGATCTGTGCGAAGAAGCGGCTGAAGCGCGGGTGCGGCGCCGGAGCTAGCGCGGAAATCACGTCGACGATGCCGCCGTCATGCGCGCGTACGGCCTCGCGGCTCGGCCCGAGGCAGAACTTGACCATCGCAGCGATGACGTCTTGCGCCGCGACGGCATCGTCCGATGCGAGGCCCGTCTCGACATAACTCAACAAAGCCTCCGTGAAGAAGGCATCGTAGTAGGCGGATCGGTGGCGAATCTGCACCGGTTCCCACATCGGCTCGGCGATGCCGCGCCAGGGCGGATTGATCAGTTGGCTCGCGGGAGATCGTGCGATGAAGACCCGCGCGAGATTGAACAGCAACGTCGAGTTCTTGTAGCCGCGCGCATTGAGCCCGGTGAGCGCGGAGAGAAATTCCAAACCGCGCACATCCGGATCGCCGATCAGATTGAAGGCGGCATAGGTCGGAATGAAGCCATGCTTGCCGAACGATCGCAGCAAGTGCTTGCCGCAAAGCCGGATCGCGGCCTCTATCTCCGTCATCGCGGGCATGCGGATCGGCTGTGCGATGGGCTTGGGCTGAGGATGATTCAACTGCAGCGTGTCGAGCAGGCTTGCCACCGGTCGGCCAACGGCCGACCAATCCGGATTGTCGGCGTCGCGGGCCTGAATCAGCGCGTTGCGCAGGTGCATCAGCCGCGTCTCGTCCCGCAACTCGGCAAGACCCGCGCGCCGGAGCAACGGCCGCAGGGCGATATTATTCAAAGCTGTCCGGTAGAACTTCGCGAGATGGGCATCACCGCCACGGTGGTCTCGCAGGAGCGGATCGCAGACGTCATAGAGCGAGGGGCCATCCTTGGTTGCCGTCAGGGCGCGATAGGCTGCGCCGGCAAAGTGCTGGACACCCATAAAGAGCTTTTCCCCGTTCGTGCTGCGCCCGTCGCCCAAGCCCATCCCTATAGGGCCGTCGAAGGTAACGCCCAAGTCATTGAAAAGTTACATGAATAGTTGAAGAATTCAAATGTGATGCACGTCACTGAAGGGTTCGGGGTTTGGCGGCATTGTTGGCCCCATGAACAACGGTCGATCAAGCGGTCGATCAAACCTTCGGGAGAGCGTCATGTCCAAGCAGAACAGCAAGTTCGAAATCAACTTTCGCACCGTCGCCTGCGGTCTGGCGGTTGCATTTTCACTGACGGCGTTCGCTTCGGCGAGCCATGCCTACACCAGCGAGCAGCGGATCGCCTGCACCCCCGATGCGTTCCGTCTCTGCAGCAGCGAGATTCCCAACATCGACGGCATAACTGCTTGTATGCGCAAGCAGAAGTCGAGCCTGAGCGCAGCCTGCAAGGCGGTTTTCGATAAATGAAAGTCAAGGTTGCCCGGATTGGTGGCGTGCAGTAACAGTTTGTTATATTGCAGTGCCGCAAATCGAGCACATTTAGCCCGCAAGACCTGCGCAACCCTCAAACCGATACGAGTTATGGCGCGACCCGACGATGTCGCGACAGGATGACGATGAGGATTTGGTGATGGATATCCGGCAGTTTCGCGTTTCCCGGCGTTCGGCCATGGTGCTCGCAGTCGTTGCCGGCACGCTGTCGCTGGCTATCGGGGCGCACGCCGCGCTGTACAAGCGCGGCGCCGACGCGACACGATCGGTCACCATGTCCGCTACGGAGACGGCGGCCAACGGTCCTGCCAAGATCGCGCTGGTCATCGGCAACAGCCATTACCCCGATGCCAATACGCCGCTCAGCCAGCCGATCAACGATGCGCGGGCGCTGAGCACGACGCTACGGCGCGATGGCTTCGATGTCGATACCGTCGAGGATGCCAGCAAGGCCGACCTGCGCCAGGCAGTCGAGCGGCTGAAGTCGAAGATCCGGCCCGAGTCGATCGTGATGTTGTTCTTCGCCGGCTATGGCGTGCAGGCGGGTCGCGAGAGCTACATGATCCCGGTCGATGCCGCGATCTGGAACGAAACCGATGTCCGCCATGAAGGCACTAGCATCGAGTCGGTGCTCGGCATGATGAAGCAGCGTGGCGCTCAGGCGAAGATGGTGGTGGTTGATGCCTCGCGCCGTAATCCGTATGAGCGGCGCTTCCGCTCCTATTCCCACGGTCTGGCGCCGATCAATGCTCCGGATAATGCTTTGATCCTGTCGTCGGCGACGCCGGGCAAGGTGGTCGATGACACCAAGGGGCAGAACAGCCTGCTGGTTACGGAATTGCTCAACAATCTGAATTCGCAGACCACTGGTGCCGCGGCGATTTTCAGCAAGACGCGTGCCGCTGTGGCGCAGGCTTCCGAGGGACAGCAGGTACCGTCGGTCTCGTCCTCGCTGCTCGATGATGTGAACCTCCGGCCGGTGGCGCGGGCTGCCGCGACGGCAAAGGCGGGCAGCTAAATCTAACTGCCGCGCGCGATCTGGCGCGATTGTAAAGGCCTCAATTGGAATCGGCGGCCACGGTGATCGGTCGCACCTGATCGCCCTCGCGTAGCAAGGCGCCAGCGCGCGCCACAACGATTTCGCCTTCCGACAAGCCTTCGCGGATTTCGATGTTGCCACCCGCCATCAGTCCGGTCTCGATGCGCCGCGTTTCGATGCGCTGGCGGCGCACGACCTGAATCACCGTCCCCGCGCTGCTGTACAGAATCGCGGTCAGCGGCACCGAGACGCCGCAGCTTTCGCCGGTGCGGATTGCGGCGCGTCCCGGCGAATTGACTAGCAGGAACTTCTTGGCGGCGACCGAAATAAACACTTGGCCGAGTTGGGTGTTGGGCTCGACGGTTGCGGCGACGCGCCGCACTTTGCCATCGAGATCACCGGCGCCGATGATCTTGATGTTGACCGGCTGATCGACCTTCAGCCGCGACAGGTCGCGGGTTGGGACCTGCGCAACGAGATCGAATTCGCTGCCGGTGATGATGGTGAACAGCGCTTCGCCCTTGCCGGATGCGATGGCACCGACGATCGCGGACGACTGTCCGACGATGCCTGCGGAAGGCGCCTGAATCAGGATCGAGCCGCCTTCCGGCACGGCAAGCCGAGCCAGCGCCTGACCGGCGGCGACGGTCTGTCCGGCGTCGACGAGGACTTCGGTGACCTTCAGGCCGGGACGGTCGGGCCGTACCGCGACTTCTTCCTTGGGCAGCAGGATTCCATACACATCGACGGTGTCGGCAAAGCACGACTTGGCGGCCTTGATAACGGTGACCGCTGCGGCGTTCGCCGGCGCTTCTTCGGCGGCAAACGCGAGACTAAGCGTTGTCGCGGCCAGTGCTGCGGCAAGCGTCAGTGTGATTCCGATGCGTGCGAACCGGCGGTCGCTGCAGCGATTGTCATGGGGCAATCCGAGCGCGTTGAGAAAGATCATCAAATATCCGCTTCTGGTTCTGGAAAAGCCGAAACGTACTTGCGGTCAGGTAGATTATGGGAGGCGCTGTCGGTCGCCAAGGGTCAATAAAGGGTCAATAAGGGTTCATACCGCGAAGGCAATGCTGGATCGTCTTCGCACCCATGAGTCAACAAGTTGGCGCGCGGGTTCATGACAAACCGCCTGCCGCGGAGGTCTTCGCAGCGCTGGCGGTTTGCTCGCGCCAACCGAGGATCTGCACCGCTGCGACCGGGTGATGAAAACCCTTCAGATTCAGCGGCGGGATTGGCGCGGCGTCGACCCATGGCTCGACCATGCCATACGCGCGCTGGCTGACGATGATCTCGCCGGCCTTGGCTTCGTCCGATAGTCGCGACGCCAGATTGGTAACGCTGCCGATCGCGGCGTATTCCAGCCGCCGCTCGAAGCCGATTTGCCCGAGCGTCGCATAGCCGACGGCAATGCCGACGCCGAAGCCGAGACTGTGGCCGCGGTTGCGCCACTTCTCGGTCAGCGCGCCGATATTGTCGCGCATCTCGACGGCCATCTTGATGGCGCGTTGCGCGTGATCGGCAAACGCAATCGGCGCATTGAACAAGATCATGACGCCGTCGCCGGCATAGCGATCCAGCGTGCCTTCGTAGCGAAAGATCAATTCGCCAAGCGCGGCGTGATATTCGCGCAGCACATTCATCGCCTCTTCCGGTTCCGAGCTTTCGGTGAACGCAGTGAAGCCGCGCAGGTCGCAGAATACCACGGTGACTTCGCGGCGATGGCTGTTGAGCAGCGCATCATGGCCATCCGACGAGGCAATGAGCTGCGCCACTTGCGGCGCAAGGAAGCGTTCGAGCCGCCGGATTCGCTCGATCTCGGCCAGTTGTTTTTCGACGCGCTGCTCCAGCGATCGATTCCAGTTCAGCAACTGATCGGTCTGTTCCTGGAGCTTGCTGGCCTGCTGCTGCACGACAGCGTGGGCGGTGGCGAGTTCGCGGCCCTTCTGGTCGACTTCGTGGAAAAGCCGGGCGTTGCGCATGGCGAGCACCGACTGATGCGCGAAGGTCTGCATCAATCCGGTGAGGCTCGATGCAAACGCGCCGGCATTTTTGCGCATGACGACAAGAGAACCGAGAATGCTGCTCTGTTCCACCAGCGGTACCACCAGCGCGGAATGGAAGCCGGAGGCCAGCGCCAGATCTTTCAGCGGTCGATCTGAGGTGTCAGCGAAATCCGCAATGGCGACAGGTTGCGCTGTCGCCGCAGCATGAGCCAGCACGCTGCCTTCGTCTGTCGCGGCAAACGACCGGCGCGTCTCGGTGTGGTTGCGGTCGATACCGGTGGCCTCGACCAGATCGAATTGTTGTCGCGCGGGGTCGAAGCTGTAAATCAGGACCGCGTCGGCCTGGGTGATCTCCAGCGCGCGTGCGGCCACGGTCGGCAGCACATCGTTGAGGTCGAGCGAGGCGACCACGGCGCGGCCGACCTCTTCGAGAACTTTCAGTTCGTTGACCGACTGCGCAAGATCGCGCGTGCGTTCCGCCACCTTGTTTTCAAGTCCAGCATAGGTCTCGCGCAACTGGCCTGCCATGCTGTTGAACTGGTCGGCAAGTTCTTCGAGTTCATCGCCGGTCTTGATGGCGATGCGGCTGCCGAAGTCGCCGGTGCCAAGCCGCCGTGCGCCCGAGCGCAGCGCGCTGATTGGGATCACCATGCGCCGCGCCAGCAGCATGCCGGCGAGCGTTGCCACGGCCAGTCCGAAGGCGACCAGCAGAGCGATGCGGAAAAGCAGATCGCGGACCGGCGCCAGGGCCTGCCGCGAAGGCTGCTCGAACACCACGAACCAGCCGAGGCGCGGCACTGGTTTTGCCGCGGTGAGAACGGATTGGCCGTCGAGAGCGGTGCCGTCATTGATGGCTGCGCCACCGGATTTCACCAGCGCCGCGACCTGCGGCAAGGCTGAGACGTCCTGTCCGGTGGTGTGGACCGCGCCGGACCCGGCCAGCACGCGTCCTGACGGATCGACGATATAGGCGGCGCTGACCTTGCCGACTTGCGCGGCGTCGACGAAATCGGTGAGGAATTGCAGGCTGATTTCGGCGACGGTCACGCCGGCATCGCGGCCGGAATGCGATTCCGCAATCGACATGTACGGCCGTCCGTCACGGAAAAACGCCGGCGCGAATGAGGCGCCCTTGGCGAGCGTTTGCGTGAAGCTGATGTCGCGCGAGAAATCGGCGCTGCTGTCCAGAATCACGGACGAGCGCGTCATGCGGAGCTGCTCGCGCCCGGCGCCGTCGAGCTTGAAGATCTGATTGACCGCGGGTTGCTGGTTCATCAACTGGGCGTAATCATTCTGGCGCTGCGCCAGCGTGTTGACGCTGGCTCGGGTCACCCAGCTGACCTGGCGTTCGAGATCGGACATCGATTGTTCGATGCGCCGGGCCACGGTTTCGGCCTTTTCGGCCATGGCGTCGGTGAGATTGTTTTTGGTCTCGCGATAGATCATCAAGGTTTCGAGCGCGCCATTGACGGCGAGCACGAACAGCACGAGTCCGACCAGCGACAGCACGTATTTGGCGAACAGGCCGCCACGACGAAACCAGGCTTGGTCCTTGACCTCGGGCATCCCATCGAAATCCAGCTGAGCAGGAGTCTGCTCTAGCACAATTTGACCGGACCGGTTGCCGGGTTTGTCAACGTGGTTAGGCCGTCGCGTTTATTGCCGGCCGAATAATTGCTTGAGAATGCCGTCGATCGGCGAAGCGCCCTTCGGCGCGGCTGGATCGGCCTTTTCGGCGCCCGACGCGGCGGGTGGTTTGGCCGCGTCGCCGAGACCCTGCCGGATCATGGCGCCCAGCGTGTCGCCAAAGCTGCCATTCGATGGATTGGCCGGATCGCCGCCGAACAGCCCCTGGCCGAGTTCGCGCAGCTTGGCATAGGCCGCGGCAGGATTGTCGAGGATGCCGGCGGCGTCGGGATAGATGCGCGGTTGCGCCCATGGTCCGTCGATGACGACTGGAATGCCGAGGCCGACCGGATTGGCTTCGCCGCCTTGGCCCTCGGTGGTCAGCACCAGTTTCGGCTCGACACGCAGGGCCAGCGTTCTGGCGACAAGATCGACAGTGCCGGCGCCGGTCATTCGCACCAGCGGCCCCGCCAGCATCAGGTCGCTGGTCGCGGCCTTGCCCTGTTCGACGCGAAACGAGGCGTTGAGTTGCGTCAGGTCGGTGCTTTGATCGGGGCCGGTCTGCCAGCCCGACAATGTGCCGGTGGTGAGCGAGCGGATCATCTTGGCGAGGTTGATGCCACGGAGTGAGCCGTCCTGAAAACTGATGAAGGCGGTGCCGTTAAGGCCAGTCATGATGGCGCGCGGGCTTGCGCCAGCCGATTGCAGCATCAGCTTGCTCTGCAGTTTGCCATCGAGATGATTGAAGTCGGCCAGCCCGGATAACATCGGCAACGCGCGGACGCCGTCGAGGTCGGCGCGCAAAGCATAATTCGGCTTGCTGCCGGAGACATCGATATTCAATTCGCCGTCAGCGTGACCGTCATACACGCCGAGATTCTGGAAGGTGGCTTTGAGTACGCCCTGCATCAATGAGGCTTCGATCGATACCGGTGCAAGACGGACATCGCCGATCGCCATGCGGGCCGCCGATAGGCGCAGGCTGGCGTCAAAATAATTCAGCCGGTCGATATCGAGCGGGGCGTCGCTCCAGGCTTGCGCCGATGTGGGCGGCAAATCGGTCGTTGGTTTTGCCAGCGTGCGATCGGGCGGCAGACCGATGGCGAAATCCTGAAAATCGAGATCCAGTTTGACGAGCGGCTTGTTGGCGACATCAACCGAGGCCCATCCCGTGAATGGCTTGCCGCCGAAAGTTCCGCTCACGCCGTTGATCATCAGTTGCGAACCGGAGATGCGAACGTCGGCGGTGGTGGTCAGCGTCTGCCGCAGCAAACTCGGGGCGTCGAGCGTCAATTCAGCGGGAATGCGCTGACGGGCCGACAATGTCTCAAGCAGCGTAGCCTTGAGTTCGAACGTAAGCGGATGGCTGGCAGCCTGGGCCGAACCGTCGACTACAAGCTGACGATCGGCATCGAGCTTAGCTTCGGCATTGATGGCCTCGATACGCTCTTCGACACGGTCTCGCGAATTGGCGAAGACGATGCTGCCATTGGCAATCGTCAGGCGCTCGATGCGGACCGTCTTGGTTGCATCGGGCGCGGCTGCGGGGGCATTTGTGTTTGCTGTCGGGGCAACGTTCGCGGCGGGAACGCGGTCGCGCAGAAGCGGTAAATGCAGCACCGGTTTGCTGATCGCCAGTTCGGTCACGACGGGACGGCCGGTCAGCAGGCTCCAGAGCGGAGTCTCGATGCGGACGGCATCGATATCGGCGCGTTCGGTCATGGCGCGGTCGCCCGGCGCTTCGAGCGAAACGTCCCGCAAGATCAGGGCGACGGTAGGCCACAGGGCGATGCTCACCGGCTTGTCGATCGTCACGCGATAGCCACCGGCGCGGTCGAGCCGTGCCTGAATTGCGGGTGTGACGAGGCTGGCCGGAATGCCCAGGGTCAGCAATACGCCGCAGACGACGATCGCAACAGCGATAACGGCACTAGCGATCTTGAGCAGTCTCATGACGTGATCCTTGTCCAAACGATCGTTGTCGAAAGTCCCGGCGGTCCGGTCGTTGGCTGGGTCGGAAAGCTATCGCGGCAAAACGTCGGAATTATTCATCGGGTGCTGCAAATGGATGTGACTTGTGACACACTTCGCGCCGCCGTTGACCTGTGCGTCGGTGGCCGCGCGCCAAAAATTATTGGTCCAATTTAGCAAATCTGCGCTTGAAGCGGACATTTTTAGGTATCCCAAGGGGATCAGGAATTTATTGCGATGAGCAAACAGGCGGAATTTGCCGTTATTCTGAAAATGAATCCGATGTTCGCGGAGCTGGGTGCCAATGAACTGCAGCGCATTTCGAATCTGTGCCACACCCAGCAACTCGCCGCCGGTGAAATGCTGTTCCAGAAAGGCGACAGCGGCGACGCCTTGTTCGGGGTGCGGCGGGGCCAGATCCGTATCGAGACCGGTGCATCGGATGGTTCGCGGCTGACGCTGAACTTTCTTGGCCCCGGCGATCTGTTCGGCGAGGTGGCGGTGCTCGACGGCCAGAGCCGCACGGCGGACGCGACGGCCGCCGAACCGACCGAGCTGTTCGTGCTGCGCCGCAAGGATTTTCTCGCGCATCTCGAGCGCGAGCCGCGAGTCGCGGTGAAGCTGATCGAACTGTTGTGCCAGCGCATTCGCTGGATGAGCGAGCGCATGGAAGAATCCGTACTACAGCCGCTGCCAGTGCGGCTGGCGCGACGACTCTGCGCGCTGGCCTCCGACTTCGGGTCGGAAGTACATATCTCGCAGGAGCAGTTAGGCGTCTTCGTCGGCGCCGCGCGTGAGAGTGTCAATCGCCAGTTGCAGCAATGGCGCAAGGACGGCATCCTCGATCTCCAGCGCGGCCGCGTTCTGCTGTTGAACATCGGCAAGCTGACTGCCGTGGCGCGTAACGAATGAGGGATGACCGTCATCACCGGGCGTGACCCGGTGATCCATCGGCTAAGAGCGACGTCTGACGAAGATCGATGGATACGCGGGTCGAGCCCGCGTATGACGGTTTTGCCCGACTTGTCGCCGCGCTCACTCACGTCGCCTATTTGTGTTCGGCGACCGGCGTGTCGTGACCCGGCGCGCTTTCGCCGCTCGAGGTCAAGAGCCGCTTACCGAAGCGCCAGCTCAGCCGTCCGACATCGTCCATCATCAGGAACATCGCCGGCACGAAGATCAGCGACAGCAGGGTCGAGAAGATCAGGCCGCCGATAACCGCCAGCGCCATCGGCGAGCGGAATTCGCCGCCGGCGCCGAACGCCAGCGCGCTCGGCATCATGCCGGCTGCCATGGCGATGGTGGTCATGACGATCGGGCGCGCGCGCTTCATGCCCGCATCGATGATGGCATCCTCGCGCGTCATGCCGTTGCGAATCGACTCGACGGCGAATTCGACCAGCATGATCGCGTTCTTGGTGACGATGCCCATCAGCATCAGGATGCCGATCCAGACCGGCGTGGTGAGCTGTTTGCCGGTGAGCAGCAGCGCCATGATCGCGCCGCCGATCGATAGCGGCAGCGAGAACAGAATGGTGATCGGCTGCAGGAAGGTGCCGAACAACAGCACCAGCACGGCATAGACCATCATCAGGCCGGCGCTGATCGCGGTGGCAAAACCGGCGGAGAGTTCGTTGAGGCTTTCGGCGTCGCCGGACTGATTGACGTGAACGTTCTTCGGCAGACTCTTCATCACCGGCAGTTGGTAGATCTCCGTCAGCGCATCGCCGAGCGCGGCGGTGCCGACCAGATCGGCGGCGACCGTGGCCTGCCGCTCGCGATCGTAACGGCTGATGCTGGTCGGGCCCTGGTCGAACTTGATGTCAGCGACGACCGAGAGCGGCACGCCGCCGCGCCCGCCGCCCAGCGGTACGCGCAATTGTTCGAGGATTTGCAGGTCGGCGCGCGCGCTGTCTTCAAGCTGGACGCGGATCGGCACCTGGCGGTCGCCGGTGTTGAACTTCGCCAGCGCCGGGCCGACGTCGCCGATGGTGGCGACGCGGATGGTCTCCGACAGGCTTTCGGTGGAGACCCCGAGCCGCGCGGCGAGATCGGCGCGCGGCTGGATGCGCAGTTCGGGCCGATCCAGCGAGGTTTCCGAGATGACGTTGGCGATCAGCGGAATTCGCTTCATTTGATTGGCGAGTTCGCTGGCGACGTTGCTGACGATGTTGATGTCCGGCCCGGTCACCACCAGCGAGATGGCGCGCAAGCCGTTCTCGTCGAGGAACCAGTAGCGGATGTCGGGGACGTTGCTGAGTTCGTTGCCGATCGACAGTTCCAGCTCTCGCTGAGTGATCTTGCGGTCGCCTTTCGGCGTGTAGTTGATGATCAGCGCGGCGCGGCGCACTTCATAGGTGCCGGGCGGCACGTGGCCGCCGTCGACGAACACGCTCTTGACCTCGGGGCGTTTGCGCAGGCGGGCGACGATATCCTCGGTGACCTTTTCGGTGAAAGCCAGTTGCGAGCCGGGCGGCAGTTCCATCGCGAGCAGCGAGCGTGCGGTGTCCTGCGCCGGCAGGAAGCCTTGCGGAAGCAGCTTGATACTCCAGATCGAGGCCGCGAAGATGCCGAAGCCGACCAGAACGGTGATGAAGTAATGCTTGACCGACCACGTCACCAATCGCGTGTAGGCGCGCAACACGCGGCCCGGCGGCGGATCCTCGTGTGGATGATCCTTGAGGAAATACGCGGCAAGCACCGGCGTGACGAAGCGTGCGGCGAGCAGCGAGAAGAACACCTGCACCGACACGGTGATGCCGAACTGCTTGAAGAATTGCCCGGCGATGCCGGACATGAAACTCGCCGGCGCGAAGATCGCGATGATGGTCAGGCTGATGGCGATGACCGCGAGGCCGATTTCGTCGGCGGCTTCCAGCGCCGCGCGATAGGGCGATTTGCCCATCCGCATATGGCGCACGATGTTCTCGATTTCGACGATGGCATCGTCGACGAGAATACCGGTCGAAAGCGTGATGGCGAGGAAGCTGACCAGATTGAGCGAGAAGCCGAGCAGGTCCATCGCCCAGAAGGCCGGGAAAATCGATAGCGGCAGCGACACCGCGGCGATGATCGTGGCGCGCATGTCGCGCAGGAACAGGAACACCACGATGACGGCGAGGATAGCGCCCTCGAACAAGGTCGAGATCGCGGCTTCGTAGTTGCCCTTAGTGAAGTCGACCGAGGTGTCGATCAGTTTCAGGTCGACATCGGGATATGAGGTCTTCAGCGCTTCGATGCGTTTCTCGACGGCAGCTGCGACGACGACATCGCTGGCGCCCTTGGAGCGCTTGATGCCGAGTGCCACCACCGGCTCGCCGTTGAAACGTGCGAAGGTGCGCCGGTCGGCAATGGTGTCGGTCACGGTGCCGAGATCGTCGAGACGGACTTCGCCGCCGGCCGGCAGGCTGATCATGGTGCCGGCCAGTTCGTTCAGCGTCTTTGCGCCGGCCAGCGTGCGGATCGCCTGGTCGTTCTTGCCGATTTCGGCGCGGCCGCCGGCGAGGTCGATGTTGGTGCCACGCAGACGACGACTGACGTCGACGGCGGTGAGGCCCGCAGCCTGCAGCCGATCCGGATCGAGCGAAACGAGAATCTCGCGCTCGACGCCGCCGATGCGTTCGACCTGTGCCACGCCGCGGACGCCTTGCAGCGCCCGCTTCACCACGTCGTCGACGAAATACGACAATTGCTCAGGCGTCTTGCCGGGCGAGATCGCGGCGTAGGTGACGATCGGCAGGCCGATGACGTCGACGCGCTGGATCAGCGGCTCGTTGACGTTTTGCGGCAGGTTGGCGCGGACTCGCGTAACGGCGTCCTTGATGTCGTTGAGCGCGCGATCGGTGTTGGTTTCAAGCGCGAATTGAATCGTCGTCACCGACAGGCCGTCGGTGATCGACGAGGAAATATGACGTACGCCTTCGACGCCGGAGACACCGTCCTCGATGGTCTTGGTGACTTGCGCCTCCAGTTCGGCAGGTGCGGCGCCGAATTGCGACACCGCGACCGAGATCACCGGAATGTCGGCGCTGGGCAATCGCGTCACGGCCAGTTTGGTGAAGCTCATCCACCCGAGCACCAGCAGGATAATCGAGAATACGACGGATGGGAGCGGATGCCGGATCGACCAGGCCGAGATATTCAATGCCATTTAGCGTACCCGTGAGCGGTCGAGGTCATCGGCGAAGGTGGTCTTGACGCGATCGCCATTGTGCAGCGAGGTGCCGGCATCGGCGACGACGATCTCACCCTGCTTTAGGCCATCGAGGATTTCGATGCTGGTATCGGACACCAGCCCGACGCGCACGCGGCGCGTCTCGACGATGTTGCCGGTGACGACCTGCACCATCGAATGATCGATTGCCGAGCGGGGAATCGCGACGCCGCAACTGCGCTTGGCGTCGATCGCGACGCGGGCGAACATGCCGACCTTCAGCGACGCGCCGTTGTTGATGGAGACGCGGACGTGGCCGAGCTGGGTGCGCCGGTCGATTTCGGGTGCGATCAGGCGGACGCGCCCGGTCAGGTCGGGCGCGTCGTCACGACTGATCCGCGCCGTGGCTCCGGCGCTGAGCTTCATCACATGAATGCTGGGGACTTCGGCATCGAGTTCGAGTTCGTTGTCGATGGCGATCTGGAACATCGGAGCCGCTTGCGGCGAAGCCGGTGCTCCGACGATGGTGTTGACCTTGGTTACCAGTCCGGCTGCCGGCGCACGCAACGTGATCGGCGTACGCGAGGTCGCGGCAGGCGGCGGCGTCAGCCGCGCCAGGTCCTGGTTGGCGGTGACGGTGTCGCCCTCGCGCGCCAGCAGTTCGGTGACGCGCGAGCCTTCGCTATCGACATTGGCAACCGCTTCGCGGCGCGGCACGACGAAGCCGGTGACGCGGACCATGTCGGAAAAGCAGGCGTTGGTCGCGCGCACCACGATGACCGACGGCCCGTTCGATGCGGCATCGTCGGCACGTAGTGGCCCGCTGGCCCAACCAAGAATGCCGATGATTGCAATCAGTGCCCGTGCCGAAGGCAGTCCGATGCATGAGACAAACGCTTTCATGAGCCCCGCTTGAGATGTGGCCGAGGTGACGCTGGATGGCCCGGAGATGGATTGTTGCCCGCACGGACCGGCTGGCGCAATGGCCGCTCGCACCCGGTCGCGCGGCGCGCGCCGTTCGGGTCAAGGCTCGCGTTCCGCGAGGACGCGATGCATCCTGCAAAAGACCGTGACAAAGCCACCGTCCTATTTGGATGCGGTCTTGGTGGCCATGTTTACCACCTGGACGCGGCGGTTGGCTGGATCGTTCGGCGCGTCCGGCTTCTTGAGCTGGCTCTCGCCATAGCCGACCGTCACCAGATCGGCGCTGGCGATGCCGAATTTGTCGACCAGATATTTCTTGATGGCATCGGCGCGGCGCTCGGAGAGATCCTGGTTGAAGGAGTCGCTGCCGATGGCATCGGTGTGGCCGGCGACGAGAAAAGTCGAGCCCTTGAGGTCAGGGCTCGAAAGCGCCTTGCCGAGCGCTTCGACCGCCGGCTGTGCCTTGGCGCTGATGTTGGCCGAGTTGTAGTCGAAGGTAATTTCGAGATCGATATTCGGCTTGTCCTTGGCCACCGCCGCGATCTGCTGCCGCTCCCCCGACGATAGCGAACGCGTCGTCCGGTTACGCAGCGAGTCGACGAACTTCGTCTCGGCTGTTGGCGCGGCCTGTTCGGCCGGCGGCGTCATCGACAGGCTGCGGGTCAAGGGCTTTTTCGGCGTCAGCGCCCGCAGGATCTGGCCTTCGGTCACGTCGTCGGCCGCGCGCGCCACGCTGGTGGTGACCCAGGCCAGCAGTCCGATGGCCGCGAAGGTGCAGATTGCCTTGAAAGCCTTGCGTTTCGCCGTCCCCGACATCGTCGTTTCCTCTCCTGCGGCCGCTTGCGCTGAATGCGTTAAAAAGTATGAAGGCAGGCCGTGCCCGGCCGGTATCAATCTTGTCGGTCGTCAGAGCAGGGCCCTGCGTTCAAATTATCCGTTCGCCGATGCCGATGGCAGCGGCAACGCTTGCACTAACGAATGCCGTACCCGGCAAATTCCTTGACGATATTCGGGTCCATCGCCTTGGCATTGGTAATATCGAGGTCGCCCTCGGCGGCCTTGCCGTCGCGCTGCTTGGCGAGGCCACGGCCGTAAAGCGACGAGGTCAGGCGCGGATTGATCTTCAGCGCCGCATCGAAATCGGTAATGGCGCTTTTGGGTTGCCCGTTCTTGAGATGCAGCAGGCCGCGGCTGTCGAGCGCATCGACGAAGTCGGGACGTAGGCGTAACGCCTCGTTGCAATCCTTGGTGGCGGCCGCAAGATCGCCGATCACCGTGCGTGTCCAGCAGCGATTGTTGAGTGCCTCGACGTCCTTCGGATTGAGTTTGAGAGTGTCGTCGAAATCCTTGATCGCGAGCCGGTAGGCGCCCTTGCTGGCGTAGACCTGACCGCGGCGATACAGCGAGTTGCCGTCCTTCGGATTGGTCGCCAGCTTGCTGTTGAGCGACTTGATCGTCGGGTCGTCGGCAAGGGCCGCCAACAGTTTGGCGTCGTCCTTTGCCGGCTGCGTTGCCGGGGCGGTTGCAGCCTCAGCCTGCTTCGGCGTCTCGGGTTGCTTGGGCGCCTCCATCTGCTTCGGCGGATCGACCTGCTTGGCAACCTCAACCGGTTTCGGCGGCTCCGGTGGCTTGGCAGGTTGAACGTTGGTCGTCTCCGTTGGGGGCTTGGGAGCGGTGACAGCCGATGGCGGAGTGTTGCTCGGCGCTGCGGTCTGCGCGGCTTCTTTCGGCGGGACGACCGGAGGCGGAGCTATCGGCTTGGCGACGCTGACAGGCGGCTTGGTCGCGGTGTCGCCCTTTCCTGGAACGAACGAAAAATCGTCCGCCAGCGACGATGAAATCCACGGCACCTGTTCGCCGCGCGACGCGCGCGTGACGCCAACGCGGGTGCGGTTCAGTGTTTCTTCCGCCGTCAGGTCGGGAACGCGAATTTCCTTGAGCAACTCGCCGACAAACAGGCTGCGGTCGGTGCCGCTGTCGTTGATCACGGAGCTGAGCGCTGCGGAATACATCACCAGCGAACCGCTCGGCGCGATCACCGGCGCGAGGCCGGCGGAAAAACTGCGGAAGCGGCGTTCGAACGGATTGCGCCGCGAGGCATCGAGCAGTGCAATTTTGACACCGGCGCCACGGCCGTTGATTTCGCCGAGGATGGTTTCCAGGCTGAAGCCGTCGCGGCGGACATCGGCTTCGGTCCAGATCTGCGCATCGACCGGTAGGATGTAGCTCTGCCGCGCCGACTGGATGCCAAAGCCGCTAAAGAACACCAGCACCACGGAACCCGGCTTGGTGCGGGCATAAAGCTTGTCGAACGCGCGGCGCATGGCGTCGCCGTTGAGATTTTCGCCGATCTCGACGTTGAAGCCGTCACGCTTCAATTCGTCGGCGATATTGCGCGCGTCGTTGATCGGCTCCTTCAGGGGCGCTTCGTTGTCTGGATATTTGGCATTACCAATGACCAGCGCCAGACGCTCGCCCGAGCTATCTGCCAACGCAGGGGATATCGACGTCAAACCAACAAAAAGCAAAAGGGCAAGCGATGAAATGCAAATTTTCATGAGATGCCGGTCCGCAGATGAAGCGCAAGTAAAACCCCACGCTTGCATAACCTTACTCTACGCATGTGGCGTTTTCAAACTGCGGTGCCCGCATGCAGTCGAGGTCCGAGCGTCATGCAGCGTTGCGCCCTTGAGCTGCGACGCATCGTCGCTGTGGCTGAGGCCGCTCAGAAGCCGATGCCAAGGATCAGCACGACCTGCCGTCCGCACCACGCGCCCTCGCACGACGCGCGATGGCTCGGCTGCTGCGAAACGGCGGCGATGCTGCGTTTCGGTGCCGGCATCAGCCGTGTTTCGGTGATCTTGGTGGCCTTCGCGCTCGGGGCGGGAGGTGCGGTTTCCGCGGCCAGGGCGCCTGCGCTCAGCAGCGCGGCGACAAAGCCGGCGCCGACTGCGATCCGTCTTATGTGCAGGCGATCACGCATCTCGGTCAGCTAGCCCTTTCGTTGACATGGCTCAGAAGCCAACGCCGATCATTTGCGCGCCGCCCGGCCGCGACGTAGCCTGCTGACGGGCCTGCGGCGCAGCCGGGGCGGGCTTGTTGGCATAACGCGGTTTCTCGCGCTCGGCGTCGCGGCGCGCTGGTTTGCGCGGCGTCTCGCGCTCGACGGGTTTGGCGTGAACCGCCGCCGGCTCGGAGGGTTGCGCGTTGGCGACGCACACTTCGCCTTTGGCTGTCTCGTTTGCCTTGCATTCCAGCGGGCAAACGCGCGCACTCTGCTTGGTCAGGTCGGACACCACGGCCTCGGTGATCTTGGCGTCATCGACAGGCTGTCCCTTGATGGTGAGATAGCGGCCGAGTGCATCCTTGGTCGCCACGTTCAGCGCGCCGTCCGGCTTGCCGGTCATGCAGCCGAGGCGCGCCAGTTGGGTTTGCGCGGCGCGCACCAGTTCCGGCGAATTGGGTTGCGCGGCGGCGCGTTTGGCGGCTTCCACGGTGAACTTGTCGAGCGCGGCGACGGCCTGCGGCTTGATGCGTTCGCAGGTGATGGATTTGGCAAACGTTTTCAGATCGTCGATGCCGCTGCCGTCCGAGCCCTTGGCGCTGATCGCGTCGAGCCGGGTCTGCTCGTTCTTGCAGGTGGCTTCCATCGCGGCGGCTACCTCCGCCTTCTTGCGGGCTTCCTCCGCAGCCTTGGCGACGCGTTCACTCTCCGCACGCAATTCAGCGGCCCGCGCCGCTTCCCTGGCCTTCTCGGCTTCTTCCGCCTTGCGCTTGGCTTCGGCGGCCTTGCGGTCGGCTTCAAGCGCCTTGGCCTTCTGTTCGGCTTCTGCGGCCTTGGCGCGGCGCTCGTCGTCTTCGCGCTTCTTCGCGGCGAGACGCTCCGCTTCTTCGGCGCGCGCCTTTGCGGCGGCTTCTGCAGCGCGGGCGCGGCGTTCTTCATCCTCACGCTTCTTGATCGCGGCGAGCTCCGCCTTCTTGCGTTCGGCTTCGATGCGCGCTTCCTCCGCAGCCTTGCGCGCAGCCTCGCGCTCGGCGCGCGCCTTTTCTTCGCGTTCGCGCGCGGCCTGCTTCAGCACGTCGAGGCGTTGCTGTGCGGTAATCGCCAGCGGCGAATTGGCGTGTCGCTTGATGAACCGCTCGAGCGCCGTGGGATTGTCGCTGTCTTTCACCTTGTCCCAATCCGCGGCTTCACGCGCCGACGGCTCGCTGACCGGCGCGATCACCTTGCCGTCGACATCCGGCACGGCGACGCTGCCGGAGGGCGCAGTCGGCGCCGTCTGCTTTTCGTTCAGGCTGGCCAATTGTGCGCGCGCCAGATCGGCATAGAAGCCGGTCTTGTAGGTGCCGAGAAAAACTTCCCACGCGCGCTTGGAACCGATTTTGGCGACGAGGTCGTAGTCGGCCTTGATATCGGATGCGCTGGCCGGCACCTCCTTGGTTTCGACCGGCGCTGGCACCAGTGAAATATTGCCGCCGCCGAGCGAGCCGTAGACGAACGGCTCCTGCCGGCTGCCGGTGCTTTTCAGCACCTCGTCGCGGACTCTGCCGAAGGCCAGACGGATATCGAGACCTGGAATGGTCAGGTTCTTGAGTACGGCAGTGGTGAATGGACTGTGCTGGCCGTCGCCGTCCTCGGCCGTCGAACCGGCCTTCGCGGCGTAGGCGATCAGCGTGTCGGTGCTGGTCGGTTCAACCTTGCCGAGACCGGACGTCACGGCGCGGCTGGCGGTCTTGCGCTCGCGCCGCATCTTCACCGTGAACGGATTGTCGCGGCAGGCATCGAGAATGATGACGCGCAGTTTCTTGGCGCCGTCGGCCGAGGACACCAGCCGCTCCAGTGGAATGGCTTCGTCTTCAGCATCGCGGTCGCTGGCGAGCCGCGCATCGGTGGGGATCAGATAGTTGGTGCCGCTGATTTCCAGGCCATGGCCCGCGTAATAGACCACGGCGATGTCGGCCTGATCGGCCTCGGATTCGAACTTGCGGATGGCACGTTTGAAATCGAGGTTGCCGAGATTGAGCGCAACGTCGACTTTCTCAAAGCCGGCGTCGCGGAACATTCTGGCAATCGAATCGGCATCGCGCGCGGGATTGGGCAGTTGCGGCACGGCCTGATAGGTCGAGTTGCCGAGCACCAACGCGACTCGCTTCTGCGCCCATGCGGCATCGGCGCCCAGGACCATCGCGAGGATGGTCCCGCCGATCACCGTCAATGCGGGGACAAGGCGCTTGATCATGACTTGCTCGTGCGTCGCCGTCCGCTCGGCTCCACAAGTCCTCTACCGGTTCAAATTCGCATGCCGGACTGCCCGGCATTAACTATCGAAAATCAGCAATATATCTCAAAGTGTAGCCGCCCCGTGTGGTGCAAGCAATCGGCCGCAACGTCGCGCGGCGTCGAAAGCCGGTGGCAAGGTGCGCAGCCCGAGGCGCAGTCGAACCGCCCCTTACTTCGCGTTCGACGCCTGATCCTTCTCCGCAACGTTGACGATTTCGACGCGACGATTGACGGCGTCGAACGGGTCGGCGGCATTCTTCAGGCCGTTCTTGCCGTAGCCCGAGGTCACCAGATTCTGCGCGGGGATCCGGTAGCGTTCGACCAGGAAACGCTTGACGGTTTCGGCGCGTCGCTCCGACAACTTCTGGTTATAGGAGTCGCCACCCTTGGCGTCGGTGTGGCCACCCAGCATGATGACCGCGCCAGCCAGCTCGGCGCTGGTCAACGCTTTGCCGAGGCTGTTGAGCTGCGGCTCGGCCTTCGCTGTCAGCTTCGCCGAGTTGAAATCGAAATTGATGTCGAGGTCGATCTTTGGACGCTTGGCTGCGATCTCCGCCATGTGTTCGCGATCGTTCAGTGACAGTGAGCGCGACTGGCCTTGCACCCGCTTGACGAAAGCCATGTCGTCCGCCGTCAACTCCGGGCGAGCCGTCGCACTCAGGCTTCGGGTCTTCGAGGTCTTCAGACCGTCGAGGATTTGCTGCGCGGACAGTTCGCCGGCGGTCGCCGGTGGCGCTGCGAACATCAGTGTCAGGCCGCTGGCCACGAGGGCCGCGGCAATGCTGTGCTTGAGATAACTGCGTCTGCTCATCATCATCATCGCCTCCATCTATGCGGGGCCTCGTTCGGATATCGAGGCCAACGGCGGCTATCGTGAAATCAATTGACCCGCGGGACTGTGACGAGAGTCACGGTTGGGTAGTTTGAATTTGATCGCCTTTAAACCGGCGGTTGCAGCCTCCGTGATGAGACGTCACGCAGTCGCGGAAGGTTCAATTCTTACCGGTATTTGGCTGCGGCCAGCTGGCCCGGCAATGTGGCTCCAGAAGCACATGTGGCCGAATTGTGCAGGCTTCGCCGCAGCCAGGCCCCCTCCAAACTTCTCGGCTTCATCACTCTACGTTACAAATGTCATCACGTATTTTTGACGAATATCGCAGTGATTTTGACGACGTCATTGGGGGCAGACCGTAATGTTCACGATTATCGACGCGGGGGCGCGTTCGGGCCGTAAAGGGCTTCTCCTCTCGAGCCTGACCTTGGCGATGGCGATCTCTTCGTCGTCGGTGGCGATGGCGGCCTGTACCGGAACTGGCGCTGGCGCCGCGTTCTCACCGCTGCTGCCGTTCGCAACCGGCGCCCAGGTCAATTCGCTGGTCTCAGCCATCAATACCGCCAACACCGCGTTCCTCACGCAGTCGACGGCCTTCGTCAGTGCTCCTGGCAATCCCGCGCCGAACCAGGAAGGCGGCGGCATCTGGACCCGTGGTATCGGCGGTGAGGTGACGACGAAGTCCACCAGCACGACCTCGAACATTTCAATCCTGAACGTTGCGTTGCCAGGCGAGGTCAGTTGCAGCAACGAGACGTCGCTCAATTTCGCCGGCGTGCAAGTCGGCGCGGACATCGCGCGCCTGAACTGGAACGGCTGGAACGTCCATCTCGGCTCCTCGGTAGGCTACCTCGGTGCACGCGCCAAGGATAATTCGTCGGCCGGTCCGCTCAATCCGCTCGGTGGCACGTTCCAGGATACGCTGCAGGTGCCGTTCGCCGGCTTCTATGTCGCGGCGACCAAGGGCGGCTTCTTCGTCGACGGCCAGATTCGCGCCGACTTCTTCCAGAATTCGTTGAGCGACCCGATCGTCAGCGGTCTCTTCAGCCAGAAGCTCGATGCGCGCGGCCTCTCGTTGACCGGCAACATCGGCTACAATTATCAGATGGCCAATAACTGGTTCATCGAACCATCGGCCGGTATCGTTTTCTCCAAGGTGCAGGTCGATCCGCTCAACGTGTCCGGCACTCTGGTGCTCGGCACCGGCCTGACGCTGCCGGGCCAACTGCGCATCAACGACATCAACAGCCAGTTGGGCCGCTTGAGCGTGCGGACCGGGACCACCATCAATTCCGGCAACATGATCTGGCAGCCGTTCGCGATCGCCAGCGTATATCATGAGTTCAACGGCGCGGTGACGTCGTCGTTCAGCGATACCGGTTTCCCGATCCTCGGCTCGTCCGGCACCATCAGCTCGACCAATATCGGCACCTACGGCCAGTTCGGTCTGGGGATAGCCGGTCAAGTTGCCGGCACCGGCCTGCTCGGGTATCTGCGCGGGGACTACCGGACTGGCGACAACATCAACGGCTACAGCATCAACGGCGGCCTGCGCTATCAGTTCTCGCCGGAAGTGATCGCCTCCGCACCGCTCTACACCAAGGCCGCAAAGGCACCGATTCTCGCCACCGCGCCGTATAACTGGACCGGCTTCTATGTCGGCGGCAGCTTCGGCATGCTGAACGGCCGCACCGACTGGACGGCCACCGCGTTCGGCACCAGCACCAATCCACGCTTCGCCGGCGCGCTCGGCGGCGGTCAGGTCGGTTACGACTACCAGACCGGCAAGTGGGTGTTCGGTATCGAGGGCAACCTGAATGCGACCAACGCTCACGGCGCACGCGATTGCCCGACCGGCGTGTTCTTCACCTGCGAAACCGACGTTCGCTGGATTGGCACCGCGACCGGCCGGGCCGGTTATGCGTTGACCGATCGCTCGTTGTGGTACGCCCGCGCCGGCGTCGCATTCGGAGACCTGAAGATAACGACGACCTGCAACACCGGTCCGGGAAATCCGCTGGCGCTGGTCGGTTGCGGTGACAACACCAGCCGCTCCCGCGTCGGCTGGACCATCGGCGCCGGTTCGGAATTCGCCATTGCGCGCGACTGGACGGTGCGGACGGAAACCAATTACTTCGACATGGGCTCGAGCCGCTACGATCTGCCTTCGGCCGGCGCCATTGACGTGCGTCAGTCCGGCTTCATCACCACGGTCGGCGTCAACTACCGCTTCGCTCCGGGACCGGTGGTCGCGGCCAAGTACTGATCGTCCCGGCATCGCAAAAGACGGCCAATTGATCGGGCGATTGCCAGCGGCAGTCGCCCGATTTTCATTGGCGGATGCGTTCGCGACGACGGTGCGGCCCCGTTGCGAGCTTTGACCTTTGCCGGCGAAGGTGGCTCTCTGTGCACATAGAAACTGCACGGAGAGAAGCGATGCCGATGGAGCCGACTTACGAGGTCTTTGCCATTCGTTACGCGACGATGTCGCCGCGCACGCCGCATATGAATTACCTTGTTCCGGACCCGCACGAGACAACGGCTGCAGATCTCGATTACTTCGTCTGGCTGATCCGCGGCGCGGGCCGCGACATCCTCGTCGATACCGGCTTCAACGCCGCGGCCGCGCAAGAACGTAGCCGCAAGCTGACGATCAATCCGGTCGATGCACTTGCAGCGTTCGGCGTCAGCGCCGGGTCGATCGAGGACGTCGTCGTCACGCACCTGCATTACGACCATGCTGGCAATCTCGATCGCTTTCCCAATGCGCGATTCCATCTGCAGGATCGCGAGATGAGCTACGCGACCGGCCGTTGCATGTGTCACGGCGCGCTGCGGCATCCGTTCTCGGTGGAGGATGTGACGCTGATGGTGCGTCACGTCTACGGTCAACGCGTCGTCTTTCATAATGGCGATAGCGAACTTGCTCCCGGCGTAACCCTTCATCATGTCGGAGGTCACTCCGACGGGCTGCAGATCGTCCGCGTATTGACCGCGCGCGGTCCGGTGGTGCTGGCCTCGGATGCCGCGCATTATTACGGCAACATGCATCGGCGGAGTCCGTTTCCCATCGTCTATAATGTCGGAGACATGCTGCAGGGCTGGATCACCGCAGAGCGGCTGGCCGGGCACATCGACCGGGTGATCCCCGGGCACGATCCACTGGTGAGTGAGATTTATCCGCGCGTCAGCGGCAAGGCCGATGTTTTTGCCTTGCACCGTGAGCCGTTGCGCTCGTTCGCGACGTAGCACGCAATTAGATGCCGTCACCCTGAGGTGCGATCGGCGGCGACGGCGATCCTTCGAGGCTCAACGCTGCGCGCGGAGTACCTCAGGATGACGCCGTCTTTCGCTCCCAATACATCCGGCTAATACGCTTCGATCTCGCTCATCGGCCGGCTGGTCTGCACCAGGCCGAGGCTATCTTCGATCTTGCCGAGCAGCCGCGCGAAATCCTTTCGCTCCTGTGCCGACAGGCAACCCAGGATCTCCTGCTCGCGCCGCAGCAGACTTGGGATCAGGTCCTCGTAGAGCATGGTCCCCTTGCGGGTCAGGCGGAGGCGAAATTCGCGGCGATCGTCTTCGTTCTCGACCCGCTCGAGCAGGTGCCGTTCCAGCAGCGCGGTGACGGCGCGGCTGATGGTCGACTTGTGTGTGCGCGTGCATTGCGCGATGTACTGTGCACTGCATGCCTCCTTGCGGAACCCGAGCGTTGCGATCACTCGCCACTCCGGAATGTCGAGCCCATAGCGCTCGCGGTACTCGCTCGAGAGCGCCGCCGAGACCTCCGCGCCGAGCCGATTGAGCCGGAACGGCACGAACTTAAAAAGATCGAGCTTGGCCAAAAAGGGCTCCGAATTGGGTTGACGGCGGACCCCGCCGGGCGTTTAGATAGTTGCAAGTGAGACTATCTCGCGTGAGGGAGTTGAGCAACACCGAATTCGGGCAGGCCGCCGGCCGCTATGGCCGCTGTCAGTGCGCGACCAACCCGATTCTTGTTCCGAACTTTCAGGTGTCTGGATCATGGCATGACGCAACATACGTCGCAGTTCGGCTATCGCCGCCATCCGGATCAGGAACGTCCGGCCGGTAACGCAGCACATCACCCGGTGGTGGTGGTGGGCGCCGGGCCGGTGGGGCTGTCGCTGGCGATCGATCTGGCGCAGCGCGGCGAGGCCGTCGTGCTACTCGATGACGCCGACCGGATCGGTGAGGGCTCGCGCGCCATCTGCTTTTCCAAGCGCTCGCTGGAGTACTGGGACCGGCTCGGCGTCGGCCAGCGTATGGTGGACAAGGGCGTGGTGTGGAGCGTTGGCAAGATTTTCCACGGCGACCGGCAACTCTACCAATTCAACCTGTTGCCCGAAGATGGCCACAAGATGCCGGCCTTCATCAACCTGCAGCAGTTTTATGCCGAGGCCTATCTGGTCGACCGAGTCAAGCAATTGCCCGGCGTCGATCTGCGCTGGCGCAACAAGGTCACCGCACTGGAGCAGCGCAACGATCATGTGCTGCTGAGCATCGAGACACCCGACGGTCCATATCGCCTGTCGGCAGCCTATGTGGTCGCTTGCGACGGTGCTCGCTCGTCGCTGCGCGGCATGGTCGGCGCCGATTTCCAAGGGCAAGTGTTCGAAGATCAGTTCCTGATCGCGGACGTCAGGATGAGTGCCGAATTTCCGACCGAACGCTGGTTCTGGTTCGATCCGCCATTCCATTCCGGGCGCTCGGCATTGCTGCATCGGCAGCCCGATGATGTCTGGCGTATCGATCTGCAGCTCAGTCCCGACGCCGATGCGGCGGTCGAGCGCCGGCCGGAGAACGTGCGGCCCCGCATCGCGCGGATGCTCGGCCATGATCAGTTCGAATTCGAATGGATCTCGATCTACAAATTCCAGTGCCGGCGGATGGCGCGCTTCATTCACGATCGCGTCATATTCGCAGGCGATTCCGCGCATCAGGTGTCGCCGTTCGGCGCGCGTGGCGCCAATTCGGGATTGGAGGATGCGGAAAACCTCGCCTGGAAGCTCGCGCGGGTGCTGCGAAGGCAATCGCCCGAGAAACTGCTTGAGAGCTACCACATCGAGCGCAGCCTGGCGGCCGACGAGAACATTCGCGAATCGACCCGCTCGACCGATTTCATGGCGCCCGTCACCAAGCAGGAGGCGCGGCTGCGCAAGGCGGTGCTGGCGCTGGCGCAAGACACTGATTTCGGCAAGCGCATGATCAACGGTGGCCGGCTATCGCTCCCCTCGGTTTATGAAACACCCTTGTCGACCGCCGATGTCGATTCGTGGCACGGCGGTCCACGCCCCGGAACGTCGATGCCGGATGCGCCGTTGCGGGCGCGCGGCGGCGATACATTTCTCACCGACGCGTTTTGTGCCGCCGGCAAGACGTTCACGTTGCTGCAATTCGCCAACGGCGAAGCCATCGAAACGCCGGACGAGGTGGCTACGATACGTATCGGCAAGCAGGGCGATCTGATCGACGTGAGCGGCACCATCGGCGCGCGCTACGATGCGCAACCGGGTGCGGCTTACCTGTTCCGCCCCGATGGTTACGTGGCGGCACGATTCCGGAGACCCACGCATGCGGCGATCGAAGCCGCGTACAAACGTGCCTGTGCGGCCGGTTGAGAGGGGCCATGTCGCTATCGACCACATCGAATTTTCCCAAGCCCGATGACGCCTTTCGCATGGTCGTCGAGGCGCATCGCGGGCTGGACGACGATAGCAGCGCGGCGCTCGATGCGGCGCTGGTGCTGATCCTCGCCAATCATATCGGGGATATCGAGGTGCTGCGCGAGGCAATTGCGCTCGGCAAGCGGCGGCTCGCCGACGATCCCACTTCATCTGACGCCAAAGCGATCTGACTTCGCATAAAGGAAATGACTTGATGGCTACCAAAGGTTTCGCGTCCACCACCGATCTGGCGGAAAAGAAGGTGACCTTCTCCGAGATCGGGACCGATCTCTACGCCTTTACCGCCGAGGGCGACCCGAACTCCGCCGTGATCGTCGGGGACGACGGATGCATCGTGTTTGACGCGCAGGCCACACCGGCGATGGCCAACAAGGTGATCGAGCGTGTCAAGACCGTGACCGACAAGCCGATCAAGTATGTCGTGCTGTCGCACTATCACGCGGTGCGCGTGCTGGGCGCGTCGGCCTATCACGCGCAAGGGATCGTTGCTTCGCAGGAAACCTATCGCCTGATCGAGGAGCGCGGCCAGCAGGACTGGGATTCCGAGTACGGCCGCTTTCCGCGGCTGTTTCAGGATGCCGCCAGCATCCCCGGCCTGACCTGGCCGACGCTGACTTTCGAAGGCGAGATGTCGATCTATCTCGGCAAGCGCGAGGTCCGGCTGATGCAGCTCGGTGCGGGGCATACCTCCGGTGACATCGTCGCCTGGGTGCCCGATGCCGAGGTGATGTTCTCCGGCGACCTGATCGAATATCACTCGGCCTGCTATTGCGGCGACGCGCACTTGCGCGAATGGCCGATGACGCTGAATGAAATTCGCGACTTCAATCCCAAGGCGATCGCGCCGGGACGCGGCGACGCGCTGAAGGGCCTGTCGACCACGCGTGAAGCCATCGCGATGACTCGCGATTTCGTGATGTCGCTCTATGGCGCGGCGGAAATGTCGGTCGCCAAGGGTCGTGGCCTCAAAGAGACCATGGCGGCAACGCGTGAGGTGATGGATCCAAAATTCTCCAGCTTCGCGATTTACGAGCACTGTCTGCCGTTCAACGTCTCGCGGGCCTTCGATGAGGCATCCGGCATCGATGATCCGGTGATCTGGACCGACAAGCGCGACCGCGAAATGTGGGCAACGCTGCAAGGATGAAGTTACTCGTCATTGCGAGGAGCGAGAGCGACGAAGCAATCCAGAGTGACGGCAAAGAACCGGATTGCTTCGCGTCGCTCGCAATGACGTCCGAATGGTCTGAAATCTCGCGAGCCAACGGGAGAGTGAGATGAACATCAACACCGCACCCAGCAGTCTGAAACAAGGCGTCGCCGGCATCACGCCGGGATATATGTCCGGCTTCGGCAACAGCTTCGAGACGGAGGCATTGCCCGGCGCGCTGCCGGTCGGTCGCAATTCGCCGCAGCGCTGCGCTTATGGCCTTTACGCCGAGCAACTGTCCGGTTCGCCGTTCACCGCGCCGCGCGGCAGCAATGAGCGCTCCTGGCTGTATCGTATCCGTCCGTCGGTGAAGCACTCCGGCCGCTTCACCAAGATCGACTCGCGGCTATGGCGCACCGCGCCGTGCTTCGAGGACGACATGCCGATTTCCCAGTTGCGCTGGGATCCGACGCCGATGCCGAAGGAGGAACTCACCTTCGTGCAAGGCGTGCAGACCATGACCACGGCGGGCGACGCCAATACGCAGGCCGGCATGGCGGCGCACGTCTATCTCATCACAAAGTCGATGGTCGATCAGCACTTCTATAATGCCGACGGCGAGATGATGTTCGTGGCGCAGCAGGGCAACCTGCGCTTCGTCACCGAGTTCGGCCGCATCGATATCGAACCCGGCGAGATCGCGGTGATCCCGCGCGGCGTCAAGTTCCGTGTCGAGATTCCCAACGGTCCGGCGCGCGGCTATCTCTGCGAGAACTACGGCGGTGCCTTCACGCTGCCGGAACGCGGGCCGATCGGCGCCAATTGCCTGGCCAATTCGCGCGATTTCCTTACCCCGGTCGCGGCCTATGAGGACAAGGACACGCCGACCGAGCTTTATGTGAAGTGGGGTGGCGCGCTTTATGTGACAAAGCTGCCGCATTCGCCGATCGATGTCGTAGCGTGGCACGGCAACTATGCGCCCTACAAGTATGATCTGCGGACCTTCTCGCCTGTTGGCGCCATCGGTTTCGATCATCCCGATCCGTCGATCTTCACGGTGCTGACATCGCCGTCGGAAACCGCTGGCACCGCCAATATCGACTTCGTCATTTTCCCCGAACGCTGGATGGTGGCGGACAACACCTTCCGGCCGCCGTGGTATCACATGAACATCATGAGCGAGTTCATGGGACTGATCTACGGCGTCTACGACGCCAAGCCGCAGGGTTTCGTGCCGGGGGGAATCAGCCTGCATAACATGATGCTGCCGCACGGGCCGGATCGCGAAGCCTTCGATCATGCGTCTAATGGTGAACTGAAGCCGGTGAAGCTGACCGGTACCATGGCCTTCATGTTCGAGACCCGCTATCCGCAGCGCGTCACCAAGCATGCCGCGACGTCCGGCACGCTGCAGGACAACTATGCGGACTGCTGGAACGGGCTGGAGAAGATGTTCGATCCCAACAAGCCGTAACGGTTCGACAGTAAAGCTGAATGATGGATGCCCGGATCAAGTCCGGGCATGACGCATGTGGAGTCTGGAGTCTATGTCTCACCCCAACGATCCGAAGCTGAAATCCTTCATCGACGTTGCCGCCGATTCGGATTTCCCGATCCAGAACCTGCCTTACGGTGTGTTCTCGACTCCGGATTCGGCGCAACGTCGCGTCGGCGTCGCCATCGGCGATTTCGTGCTTGATCTCGCAGCACTCGAATCCGAAAAGTTGATCGACGCGGGTGCAGCTGGAATCTTCGCGCAGCCCTCGATCAATGCGTTCATGGCGGCCGGCCCGCAAACATGGTCGCGCGTGCGCATGCAGATCAGCCAGCTATTGCGACACGATAATGCGACGTTGCGCGATAACGCGAGCCTGCGCCAGCGTGCGCTGATGCCGCGCAAGGGTGTGCAGTTGCACATGCCGTTCGTGGTTTCCGGCTACACCGATTTCTATTCCTCGAAAGAACACGCCACCAATGTCGGCGTGATGTTTCGCGGCAAGGACAACGCCTTGCAGCCGAACTGGCTGCATATCCCGATCGCCTACAACGGCCGCGCCTCGACCGTGGTGGTCAGCGGCACGCCGATCATTCGGCCGCAAGGTCAGCTCAAGCCCCCAAGTGCAGAGGTGCCAAGCTTCGGGCCCTGCAAGCGGCTGGATTTTGAGTTGGAGATGGGCGTGGTCATCGGCGGCGCGTCGCAGATGGGGACACGGCTCACGGAACAGCAGGCCGCTGAGATGATCTTCGGCTTCGTGCTGCTCAACGATTGGAGCGCGCGCGACATCCAGCAGTGGGAATACGTGCCGCTTGGGCCATTCCAGGCCAAGGCATTCGGAACCTCGATCAGCCCATGGGTGGTGACGCGGGAGGCGCTCGAGCCGTTCCGTGTACAGGGGCCGGCACAGAATCCGACGCCGTTACCGTATCTGCAGCAGAAAGGCGCCAACAATTACGACCTCAATCTGCAGGTCGATCTGCGCGCCGATGGCGCGAAGGATTACGCCCCCATCGCGTGCACCAACTTCAAGTACATGTACTGGTCGTCGGTGCAGCAACTGGTGCATCACGCCTCATCCGGCTGCGCCATGAATGTCGGCGACCTGCTCGGCTCCGGCACCATTTCGGGGCCGGAAAAGAATCAGCGCGGCAGTCTGCTGGAAATCAGCTGGAACGGCAGCGAGCCGATCGAGTTGCCCGGCGGCGACAAGCGCAGTTTCTTCGAGGATGGCGATTCGCTCAGCATCCACGGCTGGTGTCAGGGCGAGGGTTATCGCATCGGCTTCGGCGAGGTCGAAGGCACCATCCTGCCGGCAAAATAGCTCCGGAAATTCGACATTTTCCATCGGTGGTTCGCGCGTCGTAAAGGTCATTTGCGACGCCGATGAATCTTGCGTCAGCTTGCGTAAGCGCAAAGTGACGGCTGCGCAATCCGCTAGAGACCTGCATCAGGTGGGTACGTCGTGTCGTCACGACGGCCGAACCGATGGAGTTGCATAATGATACGCCTGTCGACCGTCGCTCTTGCCGCCGTTACGTTGCTCACGGCTTCGTCCGCCATGGCTGCGGAGTTCGAGGTCAAGATGCTGAACAAAAGCCCCGACGGTCAGGTGATGGCATTCGATCCGCCGTTCCTCAGGGTGCAGCCGGGCGATACCGTGCGTTTCGTTCCGACCGACAAGGGTCACGACGCGGAGTCGATTCCGGGCATGGTGCCGGATGGCGCGACACCGTTCAAAGGCCAGATCTCGCAGGAAGTCAGCGTTAAGTTCGACAAGCCGGGGCTCTACGGCTACCGCTGCGTACCGCATTTCGGCATGGGTATGGTTGGATTGATCGCGGTCGGTGGCGATACTTCGAACCTCGAAGCCGCTCGGCAGGCCAAGATGCCGCCGATCGCCACCAAGCGCATGGCCGTGCTGCTCGATCAGGCGGCGCAGAGCAAGACAGCGGAATCGGGAGCGACAGGTGCAGCTCGTTAGCAACATTGCCGGTCAGCCCGTGGCGGCGAACGGCGACCTTGCCTTTGCCATGGTCGCCGCGCTGCGCAAGCACCCGCATGTCAGCAATGTGCTGACGCATATTTCGGGGCAAAGCTGGGCGCGGGTCGAGCAGTCGCTACGTCTCATTCTTGATGCGAAGACCACGCGGCGCGATCTGACGCCGCTTGGCCGCAACATGGTCGACCTGATGTGGGCGGAAACCGGCGTGACGGGGCGAATCTTCAAGCCTTATTTGCTTCAATTGCTCGCGGCTTTGTCCGAGCCCGGTACCGCGGGCGACATTATCGAGCAGATTGGCCGGCTCGCGGCAGTCGACGGTGTGTCCGGCGACTCGCGGCCCGTCTGATCAGCAGGCGTACAATTCGCGACGGGATGCGCAAATTTGCGTTTGCGCAAAGAAGACAATTGCGGCCAAGATAGAAGGTCCAGAGTGGCCAGCCGAAAGCGATCGACCAATCGGTTCAGATTGATCTGTCGCAAAGACGGAATGGCTGGCGACGCTTAGATGCGTTTTTGAAATGAACCGCGCGGGCTGCGCGGCGCAATAGGGGTCTGGCCTGATGATCGCCCAACTCACAAAGAGTGAACGACAATCCGCGCTGGTTATTCTGCTGGCATTGGCCGTCGTCGGTTTGGCGATGGCGGCGGGTGGACGCCACGATCCGTTCGGCGTCCATGGCGCGATCGTATTGTTGGCCGCGATCCTCGGCATTTTCGGTGTCATATCCGGCTATTACGCGCCGGAGCCGTCTCCGGACAGGCTCGACAGCTATTACGACTCGCCCACCAAGTTCGGCATCATCGTCGCCATGGTCTGGGCGGTGATCGGCATGGCGGTTGGCGACTGGGTGGCGTGGCTGCTGGCTTATCCGGAATGGACCTTCGATGCGGCGTGGGCCAGCTTTGGCCGGCTGCGTCCGGTTCATACGTCCGGTGTGATCTTCGGCTTCGGCGGCAATGCGTTGATCGCCACGTCATTTTACGTGATGCAGCGCACGACACGGGCGCGGCTGCCGGACCAGCTGACGCCGTGGTTCGTACTGTTTGGATACAATCTGTTCTGCATCATCGCCGCCACCGGCTATCTGATGGGTGTCACCCAGTCGCGCGAATACGCCGAGCCGGAATGGTACGCCGACATCTGGCTGGTGATCGTCTGGGTTACGTATTTCATCCTCTACATGCGTGTGCTGGCCCGGCGTCAGGAGCCGCACATCTATGTCGCCAACTGGTACTACCTCGCGTTCATCCTAGTGGTGGCGATGCTACATATCGTCAACAACCTCGCGATGCCGATCTCCTGGGGCAGCGCCAAAAGCTATTCGCTGTTCTCCGGCGTGCAAGACGCCATGACCCAGTGGTGGTACGGCCATAACGCGGTGGCCTTCTTCCTGACCTCCGGCTTCCTCGGCATGATGTACTATTACATGCCCAAGCGTGCCGGACGCCCCATCTATTCCTACCGGATGTCGATCATTTCGTTTTGGGGCATCACATTCTTCTATATGTGGGCGGGTTCGCATCACCTGCACTACACGGCGCTGCCGCAGTGGGTGCAGTCGCTGGGCATGACCTTCTCGGTGATGCTGCTGGTGCCCTCCTGGGTCTCTGCCGGAAACGCGCTGATGACGCTCAATGGCGCCTGGCACAAGGTGCGCGACGACGCCACGCTGCGCTTCATGATGGTTGCGGCAGTGTTCTACGGCCTCACCACCTTTGAAGGCTCGTTCATGGCGATCCGCCCGGTGAATTCGTTGTCGCACTACACGGACTGGACCATCGGTCACGTTCACGCTGGCGCGCTCGGCTGGGTGGCGATGATTACCTTCGGCGCCATCTACGCCTCGGTGCCATGGCTGTGGAAGCGCGAGAGCATGTATTCGGCGAAGCTGGTCGAGGTGCACTTCTGGCTCGCGCTCGCCGGTACCGTGATCTATGTCTTCGCGATGTGGAACTCTGGCATCATTCAGGGTCTGATGTGGCGCACCTATAACGAAAGCGGCACGTTAGCCTATTCTTTCGTCGACTCGCTGGTGGCGATGCATCCCTACTATATCGCCCGCGCCGTCGGTGGCGCTTTCTTCCTGCTCGGCGCGATCATCGGCTTCTACAACATCTTGATGACGATCCGCAGTGCGCCGAGCGTCGAAACCCAGAACGCTGCCGACTTTCCCGTGACCGGCCCCGCCGCCGCGCCCGCCTTGCAGCCCGGAGAGTAATGAGCATGTTTGGATTTCACTACCGGCTGGAAAGCAAGTCCATCGGCCTCGTCCTCGCTATCGTCGGCGTCGCTTCGATCGGCGGCATCGTCGAGATCGCCCCGCTGTTCACCATCCACCAGACGGTGGAGGCGGCGCCCAACATGCGAGTCTACACGCCGCTCGAACTGGCGGGCCGCAATATCTACATTCGCGAAGGCTGCTATGCCTGTCATTCGCAGATGATCCGCACGCTGCGCGACGAGGTCGAGCGCTACGGGCCATATTCGCTGGCGGTCGAATCGAAATATGACCACCCGCACCTGTGGGGATCGAAACGCACCGGCCCTGATCTCGCCCGTCTCGGCGAGAAGTATTCCGACGAGTGGCACGTTGCGCACATGATTAATCCGCGCGCCGTCGTGCCGGAATCGGTGATGCCGGCTTATGCTTGGCTGGCACGCACTGAATTGCGCACCGACGATCTGGGCGACCATCTCAACGCCGAGCGCAGAGTCGGTGTGCCCTACACCGACGACATGATCGCCAACGCTACCGCCGACGCCTATGGCCAGGCCGCACCGGATTCGCCCGCCGCCGACGGCGTCACCAAACGCTACGGCAAGGCGACCACGGTACGCGCCTTTGACGGCAAGCCCAACGAACTGACCGAGATGGACGCGCTGGTGGCCTATCTGCAAATCCTCGGCCGGCTCACCGACGCTGCGCACAAGCCGGTTGCCACCGCGGAGAAACAGCCATGACCATCACCCACGATCTGCTCGTCTGGTTGTCCAAGTCGTTCGGCCTGTTTTACCTCATCGGTCTGTCGCTGATCGTGCTGGTCTATACTTACTGGCCCGCCAACCAGAAGCCGTTCGAGCATGCCGCGCAGGCGATTCTCGACGACGACGACAAGCCATACCGGGGATGAGGGATCGACATGGGGCACTTTGAACGCGACCCGCACACCGGCCACATGACGACCGGTCACGAATGGAACGGCATCACCGAACTCAATACGCCTGTGCCGAAGGTGATCTGGCTGTTTCTTGCCTGCACGGTGATCTTCGCCATCGGCTACTGGATCCTGATGCCGACCTGGCCGATCGGCCGCACCTATACCAAGGGCCTGCTTGGTGACGACGTGCGTCACGATGTGGCGCAATCTGTGAAGCAGGCGGCGCTCGACCGCTCGGTTTGGTCCGCACGCATCGAAAAGGAAAGCTTCGCCGACATTCAGAAAGATCCGCGGCTGATGGACGCCGTGCGTGAAACCGGGCGCGCCCTGTTCGGCGACAATTGTGCGGCCTGCCACGGCCGCAACGCGCAAGGCGGCAAGGGCTTCCCCAACCTCACCACGTCCTCGTGGCTGTGGGGCGGCACGCCGGAGGCGATCTTCCAGACCCTTACCGTCGGCATCAACTCGGCGCATCCTGATACCCGCACCTCGCAGATGCCGGCGTTCGGCAAGGACGGCATGCTGCCGCGCGCCGACATCGACAAGGTCGTCGCCTTCGTCCGCAGCCTCTCGCAGCCGAATGCCAAAGATCTCGATCCCACCAAGGTTGCGGCCGGCAAGGAACTGTTTGCGGCGAACTGCGCCTCTTGTCACGGCGAGAATGCCACGGGCAACACCGAGATGGGTGCCCCGAATCTGACTGATGCATTCTGGATCTACGGCGGCGATGCCCAGTCGATCGAGACCACGCTGTGGAATGGCCGTCAGGGCCACATGCCGACTTGGGAGAACCGGTTGTCGGAACTCGATCGCAAGATTCTCGCGCTCTATCTCGTCGACCTGCGCAAGGCCGACAAATGAGTACGGAGGCCATACCCATGCGACGCGATCGCCGCTGGATCTGGCTTCTGGTCGGTGCCGGACTCGCGCTGGTGATCGGCGCCAACTGGCACCTGGTTTATGTCGCCGTCACCTCGCAGCCGGATTGCGTCACGCATGTGCGCGGCGGTACCAGCGGGGCGGCCGGCTCGTTCAGCGCGGCGAAATCGTCGTGCACGCCCCGATAAAGCATCGTACCGATGAGGACCTGACGTGATCGAGCACACCGAACCCTCACAGACCATCATTCCGCCGGTGGTTTCACCGTTGCCGATCGATCACCGCTGGAAGCGCGGATTGACGGCCGCAGACGCCTTTCGCTGGCTGGCGCTGGGCTGGCGCGATTTCTGCACCAATCCCGGGCCGAGTATTGTCTACGGTCTGCTGGTATTCCTACTGTCGGCGGCGATCGTCTACGGCCTGTTCAAGTTCGATCTGGATTACATCCTGTTTCCGGCGCTTGCAGGGTTCATGGTGGTTGGCCCGATCCTTGCCGTCGGTCCCTATGCCAAGAGCCGGCAGATTGCCGATGGCAAGCCTGTCAGCCTGTTCAACATGATCTTCGTGCGTCCCGCGGCGGGCGCACAGATCATGTTCACAGGCGTGCTGTTGTGCCTGCTGATGCTGGTATGGATGCGCGCCGCGGTGATCGTCTATGCGCTGTTCTTCGGACTGGTGCCGTTTCCCGGCCTCGATCATATCGCACCGATGCTGTTCGGCACGCCGACGGGTTGGGCCATGCTGATCGTCGGCACCGTCGTGGGTGCCTTGTTCGCGGCGTTCTCGTTCGGGATCAGTGCCTTCTCCATTCCGATGCAACTCGACCAGCGTGTCGATGCGCTGACCGCGATGGGCTCCAGCATGGCGCTGGTTTGGCATAACATGGCAGCCATGCTGACATGGGCTGCGATCATGCTGGCCTTGATCCTGCTCAGCATCGTCACCGGCCTGATCGGATTGATTGTGGTATTTCCGGTGCTTGGGCACGGGACCTGGCACGCCTACCTTGCCGTAAAGGCTTCGTGATCCTGCCGTCTCCGGCACTCGCCGGCGAAAGTGGAGCGTACGATGAGTTGCTGCGCACCCGGCGTTGAACTGATCGGTGACAACATGGCGGCCGGCCGCGCCGAGGAAGTGCGTCTGGCAAGTCGAGATATCGGCGACGGTCTGCGGCAGACTGATCTCTCGGTGCCCGGCGTGCACTGCGGTGGCTGCATCCAGAGCATCGAGAAAGCGTTGAACGCATTGCCTGGCGTCGAGGCCGCGCGAGTCAACCTCTCAAGCAAGCGCGCGACCATTCGCTGGAAGGATGCCGCAACGCCACCGCCATTCATCGAAACACTGCGCGATATTGGCTATGAAGCGCATCTCGACGACGGCACCGCAGACCGCAAGGATGCCACGCTGCAGGAACTGATCCGCGCTCTGGCAGTCGCTGGCTTTGCTGCAAGTAATATCATGCTGCTGTCCGTCTCGGTATGGGCGGGCGCCGATGCGGAAACCCGCGACCTGTTTCATTGGCTCTCTGCGCTGATCGCGCTGCCGGCATTGGCTTACTCCGGGCGCGTGTTCTTTCGGTCGGCGTGGCGCGTGCTGCGGCATGGCCACACCAACATGGATGTGCCGATATCGATCGGCGTATGCTTGGCGTTCGGGCTAAGTCTCTATGAAACTGTTCACCATGGTCAGCACGCCTATTTCGATGCGTCGATCTCGCTGCTGTTCTTCCTGCTGATCGGCCGAACGCTCGATCACATGATGCGGGAGCGGGCGCGAACGGCGGTGAAGGGATTGGCGCGGCTGGCCTCGCGTGGAGCGCTGGTGCAGCGCGCCGATGGCACGCGCGATTATCTGCCGGTCAACGAGATCGCGACCGGTATGGTGATTTTGCTCGCGGCCGGCGAGCGCGTTCCGGTCGATGCCCGCGTCATCAGCGGTCGCTCCGATATCGATCGCTCGTTGCTGACTGGCGAAAGCGTGCCGGTGCCGGTGGGCGACGGCGCCCTGTTGCAGGCGGGAACGCTCAACATCACCGGTCCGCTGACCATCATGGCCACGGCGGTGGCCAGCGAGTCGTTCCTCGCGGAAATGATGCGCCTGATGGATGCCGCCGAATCCGGCCGTTCCACTTATCGCCGCATCGCAGACCGCGCTGCGCGATTGTATGCCCCCGTGGTGCACAGCGTTGCGCTGCTCACGGCGATCGGCTGGATGATCGTGACCGGCGACGCGCACCGCGCCATCACCATCGCGATCGCGGTATTGATCATCACTTGTCCCTGTGCGCTTGGGCTCGCGGTGCCGATGGTGCAGGTGGTGGCCGCACGGCGGTTGTTCGAGCGCGGGATATTGCTCAAGGACGGCGGTGCACTGGAACGGCTCGCCGAGGTTGACGCCGTGGTGTTCGACAAGACCGGCACGCTGACGCTGGGCCAGCCGCGACTTCTCAATCCGGGAACCATCGATCCGGCGGCGTTGGAGATCGCTGCAGCCATCGCGGCGCATTCACGGCACCCATACTCGCGCGCGCTGGCATCGGCACGTGCCGTCGATCCGGCGCTTGTACGAACGATCGACGTTTCCGAGCATCCCGGCGCGGGCATGGAAGCCCGCATCGGCGAACACACGTATCGTCTCGGCCGCGCGCCATGGGCGCTGGCATCGTCGATGTTCGCCGGCGACGAGGCGCAGGCCGCCAACGTGGTGTTGACACGTGATGGCGAGTGGCTGGCCAGTTTCGCGTTCGAAGATCGCCTGCGCGATGGTGCCCATGATGCGATTGCTGAATTGGCACGCGATGGCTTCAGCATCGAAGTCCTGTCGGGTGATCGCGACGACACGGTCCGCCGCGTCGCCGGAGGGCTCGGCGCGCGTCATGTCGCCGATATGTCGCCCAGCGGCAAGGTGGCGCGAATTGCCGCAATTGAAGCCGCCGGCCACAAGGTGCTGATGGTTGGCGACGGCCTTAACGACGCGCCAGCGCTGGGTGCGGCTTATGCTTCGATGGCCCCCGCGTCGGCAGCGGATATCGGTCGCAATGCGGCCGATCTGGTGTTCCTGCACGAAAGTTTGCGTGCGGTGCCGCAGGCCATCAAGATCGCACGAGAAGCCGCGCGGCTGGTGCAACAAAATCTCGGTCTGGCGATTATCTATAATATCATTGCAGTGCCGGTTGCTGTGATGGGGCAGGTCACGCCGCTGGTTGCTGCAGTCGCGATGTCATCATCATCGGTGGTGGTCATCGCCAATGCGTTGCGCCTGCGGGGCGCCACACGTGCGGAACGTGCCGCGCCCGCTCGTCATGTCATGATGGCGCAACCGATCGCCGGGAGTCGCTAATGACAGATTTCCTCTATCTGGTGCCGATCGCGCTCGGCCTTGGGCTCGCGGGACTCGCCGCCTTCATGTGGGCGATGCGCAGCGGCCAGTATGACGATCTCGACGGCGCCGCCGAACGCATTCTGCTCGATGACGACAAGCCGTTGCGGAAGTAAGGGTGCCTCGACGCCGACGGCGTTTTCCTCGTGGGGAAGCACCAAACCGGCGAGAGTCGGATCCTGTTGTTTTCTGACAAGCGCCTGCGCTTAAGGGACAACTTAGACGTTCAAACAGCCTTCGCTTGCAGTTCTAGCGCCTGTCAGCATGAATCGCCCGCGAGGGGTGCGTGGATCGCATCGCTTCGCATATGCGAGATCGTGAAAAAGCAACGCACTGACCGCGAGATTCCATGCGGAGGAATTAGGTCGGCAAGCCGGCAATTCCCTTGTGCGTGTATTCGGGTTGAGCGCGCATCGCCTTGCTGCCAAAACGAGCTTGTCTGATGCAAGATCAAGCTCGAAGATCAATGATCGAGCGTGGAACGCCGCAAGGCGTCACCAAAGCCCAGGGAGCAAACGTGACCGACACCGTCGCAACGAACGATCCGCAAAGCAGAGCCGCAACGCAAGCTGCCACCGGGCCGCTCAAGGGCGTGCGCATCGTCGAGTTCGCCGGCATCGGGCCGGGGCCGTTCGCCTGCATGATGCTGGCGGACATGGGTGCCGAGGTCGTCACGCTCGATCGCGTCGGGGCGAAGAAGAATCTCAAGTCGATTGCCGGGCGCGGCCGCAAGGTGGTCGAACTCGATCTCAAGGACAAGGCGTCTATCGCGCAGGCGCTCGATCTGCTCGCCAATGCCGACGCCTTGATCGAAGGTTTCCGTCCCGGCGTGATGGAGCGCTTGGGACTTGGGCCGGACGTGGTGCTGGCGCGCAATCCGCGGCTGGTCTACGGCCGCATGACCGGCTGGGGCCAGAGCGGTCCGTTGGCATCCGCTGCCGGGCACGACATCAATTATATTTCGATTACCGGAGCGCTCGCCGCCATCGGTAACAGGGACAAGCCGGTGCCGCCGCTGAATCTGGTCGGCGATTTCGGCGGTGGTGCGCTCTATGTTGTTGTCGGTGTCCTTGCGGCGCTGATCGAGGCCGGCAAGTCCGGCAAGGGGCAGGTGGTGGATGCCGCGATGTGCGACGGCGCAGCATCGCTGATGTCGATGTTCTTCGATATGACCGCGATGGGTCGCTGGCGCGAACAGCGCGAGAGCAACATGCTGGACGGCGGCGCGCATTTCTACGGCGTCTACGAGTGCAAGGACGGCAAGTTCATCTCGATCGGTTCGATCGAGCCGCAGTTCTACGCTTTGCTGCGCAAGCTGGCAGGCCTGACCGATGCCGATTTCGATGCGCAGATGGACGCCAAGGGCTGGCCGTCTCTGAAGGACAAGCTCAACAAGGTATTCAAGACCAAGACCCGCGACGAATGGACCGCCATCATGGAAGGGTCTGACGTTTGCTTCGCGCCAATCCTGACCATGTCGGAGGCAACCAAACATCCGCATATGGTGGCGCGAAAAGTGTTCATCGAACGCCACGGTGTGACGCAACCGGCGCCCGCGCCGCGCTTCTCACGAACGCCTTCCGCGGCACGCGACGCGGCTTCGGCGGATATCGGCGAGATCACCGGGGCGTGGAGTGGAGGGCGGTAGGATTTTGTGATTCGTCATTCCGGGGCGCGAGCCCTTGCGAGCGAGCCTGGAATCCATGACCATCGCAGGGCGTATGGATTCCGGGCCTGCGCCTGAAGAAGGCGCATCCCGGAATGACGGCGATAGGTTAGCGCCGCTTTTACGCCGCGCCCTTCAGCGGCAACACGCCGCGCCGAATCTGATCTTCCTCGATGGATTCGAACAGCGCCTTGAAATTGCCTTCGCCGAAACCATCGTCGCCCTTTCGCTGGATGAATTCGAAGAAGATCGGCCCGATGGCGTTGGCGGAGAAGATCTGCAGCAGTACCTTGGTGTGTCCGCCATCGACCACGCCTTCGCCATCGATCAGGATGCCATTTCGCTGCAATCGCGCGACATCCTCGCCGTGCTTCGGCAGCCGCGTGTCGATCTTCTCGAAATAGGTATCCGGCGGCGATGGCATGAACGGCAGCCCCGCCGCGCGCAATGTTTCGACGGTGCGGTAGATATCGCGCACGCCGCAGGCGATGTGCTGGATTCCTTCGCCGCGATAGAGGTGGAGGTACTCCTCGATCTGCCCCGCATCGCCAGCGTCCTCGTTGATCGGAATGCGGATCTTGCCGTCAGGGCTGGTCAGCGCGCGAGAGAACAATCCCGAGGCGCGGCCCTCGATATCGAAGAAGCGGATCTGCCGGAAGTTGAACAGCTTCTCGTAGAAGCCGGTCCAGACGTCCATGCGCCCGCGATGCACGTTGTGGGTCAGGTGATCGATGTAGAACAGGCCGGCGCCCGCTGGGCGCGGATTGCGTGCGCCGAGCCATTCGAACTCGGCCTCGTAGGCTGAACCGTTGGCGCCGTAACGGTCGACGAAATACAGCAGGCTGCCGCCGATACCCTTGATGGCCGGCACGTCGAGCGTTTTTTGACTCGCATCGATATCGGCCCGCTCCGCGCCAAGCGCCAATGCCCGTTGGTAGGCGCGCTCGGCATCGACGACGCGAAACGCCATCGACGGTGCGCAGGGGCCGTGGGCGGCAACGAAATTGTGGCCATGGGTGCCGGGCGCCTCGTTGACGAGATAGTTGATGTCGCCCTGGCGATAGAGCGTGATGGCCTTGCTCTTGTGTCGTGCCACGGCGCTGAAGCCCATCAGCTTGAAAAGGGCATGGAGCTTCTCGGGCTCGGGGTGGGCGTATTCGACGAATTCGAAACCGTCGGTGCCCATCGGATTGCTGTCGGAAATGACGGCGGCCGGTGCGTCGTGCGGAAACGGGCCCATGACGAAATCTCCCTGATCGATTTCAGTCATTCTCCGTCATATTTCATGCAAACTTCATGCAAACTGAGCTATTATCCCTGGAATTGTTGCATGAATTATGCGTATTTCAGGAAATTATGCATGATTTCGATAGATAGCTTTGACCTGAAGATGCTGGCTGCGTTGCAGGAAGACGGCCGGCTGACCAACCAGCAGCTTGCCGATGCGGTCGGCCTGTCCGCGTCACAATGCTCGCGCCGCCGCATGCGGTTGGAAGAGGAAGGCGTGATCGCGGGCTACCACGCCGATCTCGCCAGCGAGCGGCTCGGCCTCAACGTGATCGCCTTCGTGCACATCACGCTCGCTACGCATTCGCCGGACAACGCCAAGCATTTCCGCGATCTGGTGCAGCGGGTCGACGACATACAGGAAGCTTATTCGCTCACCGGTGATTCGGACTATCTGCTGAAGATCATCCTGCGCGACCTGCGGAGTCTGTCGGATATCGTCAACAATGTGCTGATGCCGCATCCGAGCGTCGCGCACGTACGCTCATCGATCGTGCTCGACCGGCTGAAGGCGACCGCCAAGCTGCCGTTGCGGGCGCTGAAGTCCTAGATCAGCGGGCCGGGGCGATCCGGGATGGCGCGGCCTTCCGCCAGCGCATCCGCGAAGGCGTGATGAATGTCGCGATGGATGGCTTCGTCCTCGCGCATGGCCATGATCATGTCGCTGATCTGCGCATCCGGCGGCAGATTCCAGTAGGCGACCGCGGTTTCCGGCGCGATGCGATTTTCCAGCTCGCCGGATTCGATACGGGCGAGGTAGGCGGAATAGCCTTGCACCGAACGCTCGGCGAGATAGCCGGCCAGCCGGTGCGCGGTTCGTGCCGACACCAGCGAGAGCAGGAAGTAGGTATTGTAAAAGACGCCCTGGCTAATGGCGATCAACAGGCGCTCGCTCCAGCTTGGGCGAGCGATGGCGACGAACGCCATCAGATGCGCGCGCTGGTTCTCCGCTTCCTCCATGAAGGTTCGGACCCAGCCGCGGTCGTCGATCAACTGGCGCAGGCATTTCAGATGCAGCAAGGTCGCGGCCACCATAGCTGGCACGGCAGCGACGGTTTCCAGCACGATGACGCGGTCACCGTATCTGCGGCCAAACAGCGCGCCGGCGGTCGCCGCGAGCAAACGCTCGGACGCCGCAGCAAAGCGATCCGAGAGCGTCTCCGGGGTATGATGACGAAGCAGGTCGGTCTTGTTGACGTTCAGCATGGTCGTTCCACGTCCGGCTCGCTTTTTCATTTTATGCTGCCGCTGCCGGCGGCGGGCATCTTTGCGCTGGCGCAATAAACCAGCATTATGGAGCGACTACCAGCTTGGACCGGTCGATCCGGTCGAAAGTTGGAAAATCGGAGTTCCGGTCGGGGTATAGCAGGCGGGTGTTCCGAAAAGAGCAAGAGGTGATTCGTGGGTCGCGGTGATTGTGGGGCAATCGTCAGGCGAGGATCGCGGCAGATCGAATCACCTCGACGATAGGACGGCGCGGAAGCTACGGATGGAAGATCAAGCCGACGTGGAGATGCTCGGGCGCACGGAACTGTTCCGTGGCGCACCGGTCGATTTGCTTCGCGACATCCAGCGGGCGGCCTTCCGCAAGCGCTTCTCGGCCGGCGACACCGTGCTTCAGCAGGGAGATGCCGCCGCGACGGTTTATATCGTCGTGGCCGGGCGCTTGCGTGCGACGCAAACCACGCTGGACGGCCAGCAGGTGATTATCCGCTACCTCGGCCCGGGTGAGGTCGCGGGCTATGCCGCGCTGGCGGGCGGCGAGACCTTTCCGGGTGCGGTGATCGCCGTCGATGACTGTCATCTGATCGGTTGGAGTGCAACGGCCATCCAAGAGTTGATGGCCCGTCATGCCGGGATCGCCATCAACGTCGTCAAGCTGCTCGGCGCGCGCTATCTCGACATCCAGGTGCGGCTGCGCGAACTCTCGACGGAGAAGGTCGAACGCCGCATCGCGCATACCATTCTGCGCCTGGCGCAACAGGCGGGGCGCCGCACGGTGCGCGGCATCGAAATTGTCTTTCCGCTGTCGCGGCAGGACCTCGCGGAAATGTCCGGCACCACGCTGCATACGGTCAGCCGCACGCTGAGCGCCTGGGAAGAGCGTGGCATCGTCGCCTGCGGTCGTCGCCGCGTCGTGGTGGCCAAGCCACCGTTGCTCGAAGCGATCGCCGAAGAGCCAGACTGAACGTCAGCGGACTTTCGCCCTGCGTGCACGGCACAGTAACGGCCCGTAGCTGCCGACGAAGATGAGAAACGCCGCCGTCCATGCCGCTCCGGCGGCATCGACGAGTGCCAAATGCCATTCCACTGTGAAGGCCGCGAGAATGCGTAACGCCGCAGCCAGCACGATCGCGACATAGATCGCCACCGTGGCCGGTGTCGCGGTGAGCGCCTGGCCGGTGTGGCCGAGGGTGGCGCGGGTCATCACCGCCAGCGTCATGGTGCCGATGGCGCCTGCGGTCCAGGCATGGACCACCGCATTGTTTGGAATCAAATCCGGACGCAAGGCGTTGACGGCGAGCAGGGCGAAGCCGAGCGGCACAAAGGCGTAGCCGATATGCAGGATCACGAGCAGTGGTTCCGCGAAAGTCGCCCAGCCGCGCCAACGTGCCAGCCGCCAAGCCAGCAGGATGGCAGCGAGCGCGGCGAGTGCCGCGGTGGGTGCGCCGTCGGGCATGATGACCCACGATAGCAGTGCTGCGACGCCGCTTCCGATGGCGACGGCGTCGAGCGTGCCGAACGGCGCGGGAAGTTGCGTTGCGCTCTGCTTGACCAGCCAATTGCGCGTGAAGCTCGGTGTGAGGCGGCCGCCAACCAGTGTGATGAGCGCGATCAGGGCGCCGATCGATCCGCGGACGCTGAGATCGATGGCGTGACCGCCGATGGCCGCGGCATGAAAGGCGACGTTGCCGAGCAGCAGCCAGCCGACCAGCACAAGCACACGAAGGTTGCGCCAGTTCTTGCCGGCGACGATCTCGCGTCCCGCCACCGCAAGCACCGCAGCAAGAAAGGCGACGTCGATCGCCGCGGCCAGCATCGGTCCAAGGTGGACGGCTTGCATCATGGCGACGCGGCCAGCCAGCCAGATCAGCACAAGGGAGGCCAGCGGCCAGCCGGACACCGGCAGCCGCCCGGTCCAGTTCGGAATTGCCGTGAACAGAAAGCCGCAGACCACCAGGGCCGCATAACCGAACACCAGTTCATGCGCGTGCCAATTGATGGCGCCATAAGGGCCGGCGAGTTCGATGATGCCGGTATAGGCGAGCAGCCACAGCGGTACGGCTGCGGCGGCCCATATTGCGGCCAGCAAGAAGCAAATGCGGAAGGCGTGTTGGAGAACCGGCGGATAGGACATCGACATGCTTTCGGCTGCCGCGCTTCGGCGATCCACGTGCGGTGGCGTCGGGCGCGGCGATATCGGAATAGCGCCATTCTATCGTGCTTTGCGCCAATGACTTTGCGCGGGAGCAAAGCAGCGCGCGAGGGACCGCGCACAATATGCCACGAGTTCCGGACGCGATCGGAAACGGGACATCGATAAGCATCGTTTCCCGATGAGTGGCATCCGTGGTGCCGGTTGCCGTATGCCGGGCAAAGGTGCACACTTTGCAGATTGGAGAACGTGATGGATCAAGCCGTCAAGACAATCGCTGTTGTGCAGGGCGCTTCGAGCACGGCGGCGCAGGATCTGCTGCGCGATTTCGTTGCGCGCTGGCGACCGTCGACGCGCATCGCCGGCGTGATCGAGGAAAGTCATGGCCTCGCCAATCGCGCCTGTAGTGCGGGACGCTTGCAAAGCCTCATCAGTGGCGTGTCCTATCCGATTTTTCAGGATCTCGGCGAAGGATCGAGCGCCTGCCATCTCGAAGGCAGCGGTGCGATCACCGCGAGTGAAGCGGTGCGGCAGGATATCGTTGCCGGTTGCGATCTGGTGGTGCTGAGCAAATTCGGCAAGCTGGAAGCCGCGCGCGAAGGGTTGAACGCAGCGTTCCGCTACGCGATCGAAGCCGGTGTGCCGATCCTGTCCGCGGTCTCGCCCAAGTTTCAAGACGCGTGGGATCGCTTTGCCGCGCCGCTCTCTGTCGGATTGCCCGCCGATGCGGATGCGCTTGATCAGTGGTGGAGGCAAGTCAGCCGCAGCGCGTTGCCGCCCGACCGTCAGGCATCGGTCGCGGGCCATGCAAAGGCGTAGTCCGGTTGACGCTCAGCAATAGCCGTAATAGCCGCAGGCGTATGGCAAGCGCCCGAAGATCAAGTCCGGCGGCGTGCCGTAATAGGATCTGTAGAGATACGAGCGCGGCTTGCCGTAATAGCCGTTGACCAACGACGGTACATCGACTTCCGGTGCGAATACCGATTCCGTGATCCATGCCGAAGTATCGGTCTGATAGGCCAATGGCGGCACGGGGCTCGGCGCGGGCTCGGCGAAAATCTTGCCGAGCCGGGTTTGCGCCGGCAGATCGGCGGCGAACGACGCGGTGCCTGTGGTAGCGACAAGCAGCGCGGCAAGCATGGTCGGCCGAAGCATGGCGAAATCCCCATCGATGAGACCGCCATCATAGCGCGGGATGTTTAGAATTCGTTAAGCATGGCGACTGGCGCGCCGCGAATCTGTCAGGTCGTGCAGTGCAAGGACAGCTTCAGGGCAGTCAGCGCGAATGGCAGCGGCTATTCGGCCGGTGTGGTGAGTTTCTCCATCACCACTTTCGAGCCTTCGAGAAACGCCAGCACGGCGTCGCGGACGATATCATCGAGCCGTTCCGGCGTTGGCGTGCCGTAAACGTAACGGCGGATCGCCATGTAAAAGATGCGGCCGTGCAGGCCCCAGAACAATTCCACTTCGCGCTCGGACAAGGGTACGTCGTCGCTGGAAGGCAGCTTGAGTTCATGGCGCATCTCGCGGCAGGCCGGCTCGATGATCTCGCTGCGCACGATTTCGAGATAGCGTCCGGTGATGTTGAAGGACTTCATGCCGGAGAACACGAATATCCGGACCCAGTTGTATTCGAACACGCGCTCGACATACTCGAGATAGAATCGGCTCAGCCGCGTCTCGAACGACAGCGTGCGGTCGCGGATCAAGTTGGCCCATGACGGCGACCAGCGGCTCAGGAAGATTTCTTCGTAGACCCGCTCGATCAGCGCTTCCTTGCTGGGAAAGTGCCGATAGATCGCCGAATGCGTGATGCCCATGCGCTTGGCGAGTTCGCGGGTTTGCCCGCCAAAGCCATGTTCGGCGAAGAATCGAATTGCTTCGTCGAGGATCATTCGCTCGCGTTCAGCCGCGCGCAGATTGCGTCGACGCGGCTTCGCAGCGGTTTTTGCAGGCTTCTTGGTCAAATTTCACCGCATCGGGTTGATTCCCGGAGCGCCGTCATACCGCAACCGAGCTTTGTGACCAAATGGTCGTTTTCTGTTGACGGGTGATCTGAGCCGTGCTCTAAATTTAAGACCAGATGGTCACAAATCTGGATGACGACCCAAGGAGATATGCTCTTGAAGGCGCGAGCATTCAGCTACGCCCGCCCCACAACTGTTGTGGAGGCGCTGCAAACCTTTGCGGCCTCTGGTGACGACGCGAGCTACATCGCGGGCGGCCAAAGCCTCGTGCCGGCGCTGGCGCTGCGCTTACAGGCGCCGCAAGTCCTCATCGACATCGCTCACATTCCCGAGTTGCGCGGCATCGCGCTGCAGGACGGCTGGCTGCGCATCGGTGCGCTGACGCGCCATTGCGAGACGTTGAGCGATCCGTTGATCGCCAGGCATGCGCCGCTGTTTCATGACGCAGCGCCCTACGTCGCGCATCCGGCGATCCGCAACAAAGGAACGCTCGGCGGCAGTATTGCATTGGCGGATCCGGCTTCCGAATTTCCGGCGATGGCCTTGGCGATGGGCGTCGAACTGGAGATTGCCAACCTTAGCGGCAGCCGTCGCGTGCCGGCCGACGAGTACTTCATCGATCTGTTTCAGACCGCGATCGAGCCCGGCGAACTCCTGACCGCCATCCATGTGCCGGTGGTTCAACCCAGCCATCGCTGGGCGTTCGATGAACTGGCGCGGCGCCGCGGGGACTACGCCATCGTCGGTTCGGGCATTCTGGCCGATATGCGCGACGAACTGGTCGCGCAAATCCGCCTGGTCCTCTTCGGTGTCGGCAATACGCCGGTCCGCGCCAAGCGAGCCGAGGACGCGCTGCGCGGCCGACAGCTCGATCAGTCGGCCATCGTCGCGGCGCAAGCCGCACTGTCCGATGACCTTGCGCCACCTGACGATGAACATACGCCCGCAGCCATGCGCATCCATCTGGCGCGCGTGCTGCTGGGACGTCTGCTCGGCCGGATTGCGGAGGTCGCGTGAGCAATTCGATCAACATCAATGTCACGGTCAACGGCGAAGCCGTGTCGCGCAATGTCGCGCCGCGCGAGACCTTGGCGGATTTCCTGCGCGGGTCGCTCGAACTGACCGGGACGCATATGGGCTGCGAGATGGGTGTTTGCGGCGCCTGTCTTGTCTTGCTCGACGGCCGCGTGGTGCACTCGTGCCTGATGTTCGCGGCGCAGGCGTCGGGCTCCGAGGTCGAAACCATCGAGGGACTGACCGAGCGCGCGGCGATTGCCGACATTCAGGAGGCCTTTCATCAGCGCAACGCCTTGCAGTGCGGCTTCTGCACGCCGGGCATGTTGATGACGGCTCATGCGCTGCTGTCGCAGCCGGGCGTGCCGACGCGCGACGAGATTCGCGACGCGCTGTCGGGCAACTACTGCCGCTGCACCGGCTACGAATCCATCGTCGACGCCATCGAAACGGTCGCGCGCAACCGTGCCGCCCCCGCAGGCAGCAAGAACGTCGTCGCGGAGGTCGGCGCATGAGCGACGCTCTCACCTCGCTGGATCGGCCCAACTCCTATATCGGCCGTTCCGTCCCGCGTCCGAACGCCAAGCGCCTGCTCGCCGGCCGCGGCCGCTACATCACCGATATCGTGCTGCCGCGTATGCTGCATGTCGCGTTTGTCCGCAGCCCGCACGCCCATGCCCGCATCGTCGGGATCGACGCGGAGGACGCGCGAAAAATGCCGGGTGTCCGCTTGATTGCGACCGGCGCCGATCTGGCGAAAGTCTGCAAGCCGTGGGTCGGCACGCTGGATCATTTCAAGGGCATGAAGTCGACGCCGCAATTGCCGCTGCCGCTCGACAAGGTAGTTTATGCCGGGCAGGCCGTGGTCGCGGTCGTCGCCGATACGCGGGCGCTCGCCGAGGACGCCGCCGAAGCGGTGCTGGTCGAGTACGAGGAGCTTCCGGCCGTCATCGATATCGATGCGGCACGCACGCCCGGCACGCCGGTGATTTCGCCGGAGCTGGGCGACAATATCTGCTTCCACGGCAAGATCGACACCGGCGATATCGACACTATCTTTGCCGGCGCCGCGCATGTCGTCGAGGAAGAGTTTCATTTTGGCCGGCATACGGCAGTGACGATGGAGCCGCGCGCCATCGTCGCCGATTTCGATCCCAACGAGATGCGGCTGACGGCGCATCACGCGACGCAGACGCCGTATCAGTTTCAGGACATCTACGCGCGGCACTTCGGCATTCCCGAAGCCAACGTCCGCGTCGTCGCGCCGGATATCGGCGGCTCGTTCGGTATGAAGCTGCACGTCTATCATGAGGACATGGCGACGGTCGGCCTCAGCATGCTGCTCGGCCGCCCGGTGAAGTATGTCGCCGACCGCATCGAATCGTTTGTCACCGACATTCATGCCCGCGATCATCGCGTGCGCGCGCGCATGGCGCTCGACAGTGAAGGCACCATCATTGCCATGGATGTCGATGACGTCACGGCCGTCGGGCCGTTCTCGGCCTATCCGCGCACCAGCGTGGTCGAGGGCAATCAGGTGTTCCGGCTGATCGGCACTCCCTATCGCTTCCAGAATTATCGCGCCGATCTGCAGGTGGTGTTTCAGAACAAGGTGCAGATGAGCCAGTATCGCGCCGTCGGTCATCCGATTGCGTTCGCGGTGACCGAGCGGCTGGTGGATATGGCGGCAGCTCGAACCGGGCTCGATCCGGTCGAGATTCGCAGCCGCAATCTGATCCCCGACGATGCCTATCCGTGCGCCGCGCCGACCGGTTACAAGTTCGAGTCGTTGTCGCACCATGCCTGTCTGGCGCGGTTGCGCGAGCTGATGGATTACGACCGGCTGCGTGCAGAGCAGGCTGAGCTGCGCCGGCGCAATATCTATCGCGGCATCGGCATCGCGTCGTTCGTCGAGATTTCCAATCCCGGCCCGGCCTTCTATGGCGTCGGCGGCGCACGTATTTCGTCGCAGGATGGGGCGGTGATCACCATCACGCCATCGGGCGATGTGCGTTGCGCCATTTCGGTGACCGAGCTGGGGCAGGGCACCGAGACCATCGTCGGACAGATCGTCGGCGAACATCTCGGCGTCGATCGCGAGCGCATCAAGGTGATTACCGGCGACACCGAAAACACGCCACATGGCGGTGCGGTGTGGGCCTGCCGTGGTGCCGGCATCGGCGGCGAAACCGCGTTGCGCGCCGCGCGCAAGCTCAAGGAAAACGTCATCTCGCTGGCGGGGTCGATCCTGCAGGAGCAGCCGGACAGGCTCGATGTACGTGCCGGCTGGATCGTCGATGCCGCCAGCGGCCGCCAGCGCATCGAACTCGCCGAGATCGCCCGTATCGCCTATTTCCGTTCCGATACGTTGCCGCCGGGCACGCAGGCGCAGCTTACCGTGGCGCAACACTTTGCGCCGCAGGGTTTTCCGTTCGCCTTCACCAACGGCATTCAGGCCTCCCATGTCGAGGTCGATGTCGAGACCGGCTTCGTCAAGATCCTGAAACACTGGGTGGTGGAAGACTGCGGCCGCGTCATCAACCCGTTGCTGGTCGACGAGCAGATGCGTGGTGGTGTGGTGCAGGGTCTTGGCGCGGCGTTCTTCGAAGAATGCGTCTATGACGACAACGGTCAGCTCACCAACGGTTCGCTGGCCGATTATCTGGTGCCGATGGCGGGCGAGATGCCTGACATCGAAATCGCGCATGTCGAGACGCCGACGCTCGATACCGAGCTTGGCGCCAAGGGTTGCGGCGAGGCGGGCACCGCCGCATCGCCGGCGGCGGCGCTCAATGCCGTCAACGATGCCATCGCGCCGTTCGCGGCGTCGATCGCCCAACTTCCCATGACCCCGTCGCGCATTCTCAAGGCGCTCGGACGCATTTAGCGAAACAAGCACAATCGAGGAGGAGGAAATCATGAGTGACAAGATCGACAGCCTGATACGACGAAAAATCTCCCGCCGCGCTGCCCTGGTGGGACTGAGCGCCGGCGCCAGCTTCATCGCGATGCCGTGGGTTGCGCGCGCCGCCGACGACACCATCCGCATTGGCTTCCCGACGCCGCTGACCGGGCCCTATGCTGCGGAAGCCAAGGATCAGGTCAAGAGCGCCGAGCTGGCCGTCAAGCTGGTCAACGACAAAGGCGGCGTCGCCGGCCGCAAGGTCGAACTGCTGGTGCGTGACGGCAAACTCAACGGCGGCGAAGCGGCGACGCGGACGCTGGAGTTGATCGAGAAGGACAAGGTCCACGCCGTGGTCGGCGCACTATCGAGCGCCGTGCAACTGGCGGTCAATGAAGTCACCCGTGCGCGCGGCGTGATCTATGTCTCGATCAGCCAGTCCGACACCATCAACGAGGTGAAGGACTTCAGCAAATATACGTTCCACGAAGCGCTCAATCCGCACATGACCACAGCTGCGGTGGCGCGTCACGCCATCAAGAAGGGTAACAAGGTCGCTCACCTTGTCGCCGATTACGCCTACGGCCATGAAATGCTGCGCGGCTTCAAGCGCGCGCTGACGACGATCGGCGCCGAGAGCGTCGGCGAACTGTTGCACCCGATCGGGGCGCCGGATTACTCGACCCTGATGCCGCGCCTTCGCGCCATGAAGCCGGACGTGCTGTGCATTTCCAATTTCGGTCGCGATCAAGCCAACTCGATCAAGCAGGCGGCGGATTTCGGCATGAAGCAGCAGATGAAGATCGTCGTGCCGGTGCTGCTGCACAATCAGCGGCTGGCGGTTGGTCCCGAGGTGTTCGAAGGCGTTGTCGGCGGCGCCAACTATTACTGGGAGCTCGAGCAGCAGCTGCCGTCCGCCAAGGCGTTCAACGATGCATTCCGCGCGGCTAACGGCGGCGCCATCCCAACCGATTACGGTGCCTATGGCTTCACCGGCATCTCATCGTTGCTGCTGGCGATGCAGGCCGCGGGTGGTCCCGACACCGATAAGGTGGTCGCGGCGCTCGAAGGCTTGAAGTACGACGTCGCCAAGGGCGCCCAGCACTATCGCAAGTGCGATCACCAGTCGGTGCAATCGGTGCTCGTGCTGGAATCAAAGAAGAAGGCCGACATGAAAAGCGCCAACGACTTCTTCAAGATCGTCGAGAACGAGAAGCCGTCGGAAGACGTGTTGCGTAGCTGCAAGGAACTCGGCTTCCCTGCTTAACTCCAACGACTGGCCACGCCATGGATGCCGAACTCATTCTGATTCAGCTGTTCTCGGGCGTGGCCCTGGGAGCGATTCTCGTTATCACCGCGCTCGGCCTGTCGATCATCTTCGGCATGCTGGGCGTGGTGAATTTCGCTCACGGGGCATTGTTCATGGTCGGCGCCTATGGCGGCCTTTGGGTCGCCTCGCTGACCGGCAGCTTCTGGTGGGGGCTGCTGGTCGCGCCGATCATGATCGGATTGTTCGGCATGATCATCGAGTGGCTGCTGGTGCGGCCACTCTACGGCCGCTCGGTCGACGACCCGCTGCTGCTGACGTTCGGCTTGAGTTACGTGCTGGTGGAAGCGGTACGCATCGTGTTCGGCAATGACGGCATTCCGTTCCCGACCCCGTCGCAGCTTACCGGCGTCGCCAACCTCGGCATCGGTTACTTCCCAATCTATCGCCTGTTCGTCATCGTGGTTGTAGCGGTAGTTCTGCTGCTGTTGTGGCTGGCGCTGGAGAAAACCAAATTCGGCCTGATCGTGCGCGCCGGTGCGCGCGATCCCACCATCATGCGTGTGCTCGGCGTCAATATCAGCAAGGTTTGGCTGCTGGTGTTCGGCGTCGGTGTCGGCCTCGCGGCATTGGGCGGCGTGCTGGCCGGGCCGATGCGCACGGTCAATCCCGAAATGGGCTCGCTGGTTCTGATCGAAGCCTTCGTCGTCACGGTGATCGGCGGACTCGGCTCCTTGCTCGGTTCGGTGGTCGCCGGCCTGCTCGTGGGAATCGCCATCAGCATGACGGCGCTGTTCGCGCCGGAACTGGGCACGATCGTGATGTTCGCGCTGATGGCGCTTATTCTGCTGGTCCGGCCGCGCGGCCTGTTCGGCAAGACAGCCTGACCGTGGAGCGCCCCGTGACCACGAAATCCGTCCCTCTCGCTACGCCCGTCGTTCCCGCGAAACGGCCGTCCTCGAATTTGATCGCGACGATCACGTCCTGGCGCGTGCTGCTGTCGATCGCGATCCTGTGCCTGCTGCCTTGGGTGCTGCCGTCGAAGGCGCTTGCCGTCAACGTGCTGATCTATGGCGTGCTGGCGATGGGTTACAATCTGCTGTTCGGCTACACCGGACTGCTGTCGTTCGGTCACGCCGCATTCTTCGGCGCCGGCGCTTACATCACCGGCATCGCCATCGGGCAGTTCGGCGTGCCGTGGTATGGCGCGGTGCTGCTCGGCGTTGTCGGTGGTGGCGTGCTGGCCTTCGTCATCGGCGGGCTCTCGATTCGCACCCGCGGCATCTATTTCTCGATGGTGACGCTGGCCCTGGCGCAACTGGTTTATCACGTGGGGTTGCAGGCATCGTCGTGGACCGGTGGCGAGAACGGCCTGCGCGGTTTCACCGTCGCCAAGATCGATCTGTTCGGCGTCAGCATCAATTTCCTCGACCCGGTCAACAAATACTACATCCTGATGGTGTTCGCGGCGCTGGCGCTGTGGTTCGTCTCGCGCGTGCTCAATTCGCCGTTCGGCGCGGCGATCGAAGCGATCCGCGAGAACGAAACGAGGGCGCGGGCCTGTGGCTATGACGTCGAGCGCACCAAGTTACTGTCGTTCGTCTTATCCGGCTTGATCTGCGCACTGGCCGGAACGATGTCGGCATTGCATCTGGCCTTCGTGCCGCTCGATGTGTTGCACTACCAGACCTCGGGCATGATCGTGATGATGACGCTTCTCGGCGGCGCCAGTAGCTTCTTCGGTCCCTTCGTCGGCGCGTTTGCCTTCCTGTTGATGGAAGACGTGTTCTCGCTGTGGACATCGCACTGGCAGATCATCGTTGGCTCGATCTTTATCCTGTTCGTATTGTTCCTGCCCAAGGGCATCTGGGGGACGTTCCTCGCCAAGGTGATCCGATGAGTGCGCCGCTTCTCGCTGTGGAAAATGTCGGGCGCCGGTTCGGCGGCTTCGTCGCGCTTGCCGACGTGACGGCGCAGTTCGAGCCCGGCAAGGTGACCTCGATCATCGGGCCGAATGGTGCCGGCAAGAGCACGTTCTTCAATGTGCTGTCCGGCGTATTGACGCCATCGAGCGGATCGATCCGCTTCAAGGGCATGGATCTCGTCGGAACGCGCCAGCATCGCTTCGTGCACCTCGGCATCGCGCGGTCGTATCAGATCACCAACATTTTCCCTGAACTCAGCGTGCATGAAAACGTGCGCGTCGCGGCGCAGGCCGGTCGCTCGCGCTACAACATCTGGACCAACCGCAACCGGTTTCGCGAACTCAGCGAGCGGGCGGACGCGGCGCTGGACTCCGTCGGACTTGCCGCCAAGCGCGACGAGACCGCCAAGTTCCTCGCCCATGGCCAGCAGCGCGCGCTCGAAATTGCCATCGCGCTGATCTCCGATCCCGAAGTGTTGCTGCTGGACGAGCCGACCGCGGGCATGGGGCCGGAGGAAACCAAGGAGATGGTGGCGCTGCTCGAGAAGCTGGCGCGCGAGCGCACCATTCTGCTGGTCGAACACAAGATGAAGATGATCCTCGGCTTGAGCGATCGTATTCTCGTGCTGCATCATGGCCGGCTGATCGCCGACGGTTCACCGCGCGATATTCAGACCGATCCGGAAGTGCGTCGCGTCTACCTGGGACAGAACGATGGCTATGCTTGAGATCAAGGATCTGCACGCCTGGTATGGCGCCAGCCACATTCTGCACGGCGTATCGATCGCCGTGGGGCAGGGTGAGGTCGTCGCGCTGGTCGGCCGCAATGGCGCCGGCAAGACCACGACGATCCGCTCGATCATGGGGTTGATGCCGCGCATGACGGGTAACATCAGCTTTGCCGGCACGGATCTCATGACGCTGCAGGCACATCAGCGATTCCGGCTCGGTCTGGCCTATGTGCCGGAAGATCGCCGCATCGTGCCCGGCCTGACGGTGCGCGAGAACCTGCAGCTCGGTCTGGTCGCCAGCCATGCGGGCATCAACGAGCGCGATGCCATCGACGAGATCGCGGAGAGTTTTCCGCGCCTGAAGGAGCGGCTGGATCAGGAAGGCGCAACCATGTCCGGCGGCGAGCAGCAAATGCTGGCCATCGCCCGCGCGATGATCGCCAAGCCGAAGATGATCCTGCTCGATGAGCCGTCCGAAGGCATCATGCCGGTGTTGGTCGAGGAAATGGGCGTGCTGTTCCGCCGCCTGCGCGATCAAGGGGTAACACTGCTGCTGGTCGAGCAGAACGTGGAGTGGGCGCTGCGGCTGGCCGATCGTGCGGTCATCATCGATCAGGGCGAGGTCGTGCACGAGAGCAGCTCGGCCGCGCTGCTGGCGGACAAGGCCATTCAGGAGCGCTATTGCGCGGTGTGAGCGCAGCGCAAGATCGCTCAAAATGAAACCCCGGCGCCGATACGTCGGCGCCGGGGGTTGTTATCGGTGCGTATATGTAACGCGCGGCGGTCAGATCACGCCGAGCGCCCGCATGGCTTCGGCGACGCGGATGAAGCCCGCGACATTGGCGCCGAGCACGTAATTGTCCGGCGTGCCGTATTCGTCCGCCGTTCGCGCCACTTCGTCGTGGATGCTGTGCATGATCTTGGCGAGCCGCGCTTCGGTCGCTTCGAAGCTCCAGGAATCCCGTGAGGCATTCTGCTGCATTTCCAGCGCGCTGGTCGCGACGCCGCCGGCATTGGTGGCCTTGCCGGGGCCGAACAGGATGCCGGCATCGAGGAACGCACGCACTGCGTCCGGGGTGCAGGGCATGTTGGCGCCTTCGCCGACCGCCAGCACGCCGTTCTTGAGCAGCGTGCGCGCGTCCTGTCCGTTGAGTTCGTTTTGCGTGGCCGACGGCATGGCAACGTCCGCGGGCACATCCCAGACCCGGCCTTGCGCAATGTAGACCGCGCTGCTGCCGCGCGCCTTGGCGTAGTCGGCAATACGTCCGCGCTTGCGTTCCTTGATGTCCTTGAGCACCGCGAGGTCGATGCCGCTCTCCTCGACGACGTAGCCGTTGGAGTCCGAGCAGGCAATGACGCGGCCGCCCAGTTGCTGCACCTTCTCGATGGTGTAGACAGCCACGTTGCCGGCGCCGGAGACGATCACCTTCTTGCCGTCGAAGCCTTGCTTGCGGCGTGCCAGCATGCGCTCGACGAAATACACCGCGCCATAGCCCGTGGCTTCGGTGCGCACGCGCGAACCGCCCCAGGTCAGGCCCTTGCCGGTGAGCACGCCGGATTCGTAGCGATTGGTCATGCGCTTGTATTGGCCGAACATGTAGCCGATCTCGCGCTGGCCGACGCCGATGTCGCCCGCCGGCACGTCGGTATATTCGCCGAGGTGGCGGTAGAGTTCGGTCATGAAGGACTGGCAGAAGCGCATGATCTCACGGTCGGAGCGACCCTTCGGATCGAAGTCGGAGCCGCCTTTGCCGCCGCCGATCGGCATGCCGGTCAAAGCGTTCTTGAAGGTCTGTTCGAAGCCGAGGAACTTGATGGTGCCGAGAAAGACGCTGGGATGGAAGCGCAGGCCGCCCTTGAACGGACCGAGTGCGGAATTGAACTGGACGCGAAAGCCGCGATTGATCTGGACCTGTCCCTTGTCGTCGACCCATGGGACACGAAAGATGATCTGACGTTCGGGTTCGCAGATGCGCTCGATCAGCGCGCCTTCTGCATAGTGCGGATGTTTCGCGACGACTGCGCCGAGACTGTCGAGCACTTCGTGGACGGCCTGATGGAATTCGACCTCACCGGGATTGCGGCGCAGCACGTCGGCATAAATCGGTTCCAGCTTTTCATCGAGTATCAAGATATTCCCAGCCTCTCTGTTCGATTGGATTGAAGGGAGCGTGATGCGGTGCGAAGTCGCCGCCCGTGGGTCCGCGCGGCGAAAGGGCCGGAGGCCAACCGCGCACTAGTGCCCGGCGGAGGTGCAATGTGCAATTGGTCAAGAGATGATTGGCATGCCTTTGCAGGGAGGCGGCAAAACGGTTCAAGTTATTGATATGTAGACGATTTCAGGTCGAGCGCCTGGAGTCCGCGGATGCCCCCCTGTTGCGGCAAATTCGCGCATCGGATTTGCATCAGCCCACCGAAGGTCGAAGGTTCTCGCCAGTGACTCATAGGCTTGGCTTTGTTAAATCCGATACTCATGAGGCAGCCTGCCCGCTGCAGGATTTCCGCCTTGGATTTTGGCGCCCAAACAAAATTTGCTGGGAGGCATGAATGATACCTGGACTCAGGAAGCTTGGAACATTGTCGGCCGCTGTGGCGACATGCAGTCTGCTCGCCGCGGCGCCTGCATTGGCACAGGGTGTCAAGATCGGCATTCTGAACGATCAATCCGGCGTGTACGCTGACTACGGCGGAAAGACTTCGATCGAAGCCGCCAAGATGGCGGTCGAGGATTTCGGCGGCGAAGTGCTTGGCCAAAAGGTCGAAATCGTTTCGGCCGACCATCAGAACAAGCCGGATCTGGCTTCGGCGATTGCCCGTCGCTGGTACGACACCGAAGGTGTCGACATGATCACCGAATTGACCACCTCGTCGGTGGCGCTGGCGGTGCAGGAAGTCACCAAGGAAAAGAAGAAGATCGACATCGTCGTCGGCGCAGCATCGTCGGCGATCACCGGCGCATCGTGCTCGCCCTACGGTTTCCACTGGGCGTTCGATACCCACGCGCTGGCGGTCGGCACCGGCGGCGCGCTGGTGAAGGCCGGTGGCGACACCTGGTTCTTCCTGACGGCGGATTACGCCTTCGGCCATGCGCTGGAGAAGGATACCGGCGAGATCGTCACCGCCAACGGCGGTAAGGTGCTCGGCGCTGTCCGTCATCCGCTCAACTCGTCGGACTTCTCGTCGTTCCTGCTGCAGGCGCAGAGTTCGAAGGCCAAGGTCATCGGCTTGGCCAATGCCGGCGTCGATACCATCAACTCGGTGAAGCAGGCGGCGGAATTCGGCATCGTCGCCGGTGGTCAGAAGGTTGCAGGCCTGCTGCTCACTGCATCGGAAGTGCATGGCCTCGGTCTGAAGGCCGCGCAGGGCCTGGTGCTCACCGAGAGCTTCTACTGGGACCTCAACGACAAGACGCGCGCGTTCTCCGAACGCTTCTACAAGCGCACCGGCCGCATGCCGAGCATGATCCAGGCTGGCACCTATTCGGCGACGCTGTCGTACCTCAAGGCCGTGAAGGCCGCGGGCACCAAGGACAGCGATGCCGTGGTCAAGAAGCTGAAGGAACTCCCGGTCGAGGACGCCTTCACCGCCAAGGGCAAGGTGCTGGCCAACGGCCGTATGGTTTCGGATCTCTATCTGTTCGAAGTCAAGAAGCCGGAAGAGAGCAAGCGCGATTGGGACTACTACAAGCTGCTCGCCACCGTTCCGGGTGACACCGCTTACCCGACCGCGGACAAGAGCGGTTGCCCGCTGACTAAGTAAGCGATCTTGGTCTTCTCCTTGCGGAGAGGGTCAAGCTGTTGAAAAAGAAACGGGGTGGAGTGGGCGCACAGCTCTCACTCCACCCCGTTTCGCATTCAGCGTTCTGCCATGCGCGCTGCCGTTCCCGCTTGTAGGGACGCGACGGACCCCCGGTCAATATCCCGTCATTTCCAGATAGCCGACACCGCTATGGCTGCCGTGGAATGTGATCGGACCTTCCCAATAGGGAAAGCTCGTGCCCATCCAGCTTTGCGCGTTGAGCGGCGTGCAGTCGATCGTAAGGCCGCGTTCCGCCATGGCGATGCGCCACTGCGTCGGCAGTTTGCGGTTGCCGATAGTTGTCGATGCGGTCGGCGTCATGACGATGGCGCTTGGCGCAAGCTGAACCGATTTTCCGTCGCGCCCGATCCAGTTGCCGGCGAAATAGTGCTGGCCATCGGCGTGCCGCAGCCGGAACAGCATCACCTTGTCGCCGGACGCGAGATGCAGCGAGAACCAGTCCCAGCCTGTCTGGTCGGAGGCCAGCGGCTGGCTGCTCCACTCGCGGTCCATCCATGCGTGGCCGGTCACGGCGATGGGCTTGCCGTCGAGCGCGAGCGTGCCGCTGGCGCTGAAATAGGGCTGGCTGAAGTAATACGAGGCCTGGCCACGCTCGGATTTCTTGCTGTAGCCGCCGTCACCCTGCAACACCAGTGGCTGCGTCGCGTCGAGGCGTAACGCGTAACTGAAATCGGTGCCGCGTGCCGACAATTGCAGCGGCGCCAGTGTCGCATCGTTCATCGGCGCGATCGCCGCCATGTCCCAACTGTCGATCCAGGCATGAAACGGTTGGATGTGGACACCCGCCTGGCCGATGCCGCCGCGGGCGAAGGTCTCGGCGAAGCGGTGCGTGGCGGCGCTGGTGACGGCTGCGTGGCCCATCCAGATTTGCTGATTGGCCCAGCCTTCCTGTTGTGGTGGCGGTGCGGTCGCTTGCCGAAACAGCGTCCACTGCGCGCCATAGTCTGTGCCGTTGGCGTCGCGCAGATTGGCGGTGACGTACCACCACTCGATGCGGAACGCCGGATGCGCGCCGAAGTCGGCAGGAAAAACCAGTTGGCGGCCGGGAACGACCGGCGCGAAACCCGTGGCTTCGCCGCCCAGTCCAGCAAAGCCTTGGGCAAACGCGGACGACGCGCCGAGCCCGAACGACGTAAGGCCGCTCGTAAAGGCTCGGCGTGTGAGACGACGGTCAGCGCTCATCGGCAAAGATCCTGATGAGTTTTGCCGGCTGCATGCGCGCCAGCTTGAGCACCGGCAGCAGCGTAGCGCACAATGCCGCAACCATAGCGACGCCGAGCAATGTCAGCATTTGCAATGGAAACATCTGAAACGGCAGCCTCCAGCCGAACGCCTTAACGTTGACCACGGCGATCAGGCACCACGCCACGACAAGACCGAGCGGCAAAGCCAGCAGTGCCGTCACTAGCGCCACAGCCATGGTCTTGGCCAGTTCGATGGCTGCGAGACGACGGCGTGTCAGCCCGATGGCCCACAATGGCGCAAGCTGCGGCAGTCGCGCATTGCCCAACGTCAGCAGACTGGTCAACAGCGCGATGCCTGCGACGCCAAGCGTGAACGCATTGAGCGCGGTGGTGACGGCAAAGGTGCGATTAAAGATGCGCTTCGATTCGGTCTTCACCGTGGCCTGATCCGCCAACTGGCGACTGTCGAGGTCGAATTGTCTCCGCAGCGCGTTGACCACCGTATCGATATGCGCAGGTGCGACGCGCAGTCCGAAGCGGGTTCGAAGAGCTTCGGGAAAATGCTCGAACATGGCATCGACATTCACCGCGAACTGTCCCTTGGGATTGCCGTAGTCGGCATAGACGCCGACGATTCCCAGCGACCACGGACCCGCCGGCGTGAGGATCGGCAAGCGCCCGCCGACGTCGAGCTTGAGACGGCGCGCGAGTTGCTCGCTGACCAGCGCGGCATCGCCGTCGCGCAACTTGTCCCAGACGTTGGCAGTGGCTTGCAGCAGTGGCCAGCGGTCGCGATAGGTGGCGTGATCGGCAAGCCCGAGGATTTCCACGGGCGCGCCGTCGATCTGCACCTCGGCGCGTCCGCTCGGCAAGACGGCGTCGATGTCGTGGCGCTGGGCAAGCCACGCCTTGATGGCGGATGCCTGCGCGTCTGTCGTCGCACTGATGTAGACGTCAGCGGCCAAGCGGCCGTCGAGCCAGCGCAAGAATGTGGTGCTGAAACTGCTCACCATGGTGCCGACACCGACATTGACCGCAAGCGCCAGCAGCAGCGCCATCAAGGCCAGCGACAGGCCGGGCAATTGCTGGCGGCTGTCGGCCCAAGACCAGTTGATTAGCGGGCCGCGGCTCCAGCGTGCGCCCATGTCCAGTGTCGCGTCGAGGACCACCGGCAGCGCCAACGCTGCGCCCAGCAGCAGCGTTGCGAGCAGCGCAAATCCCGACATCAGGCTGTCGCCGAACCATGCCATTCCCGCCGCAGTGAAGATCATCGACATTGCGAGGCCGCCTTGCAAGCGCAGCCAGCGCTGCTGGGTTTCGTGCCATGCTGCCGGCATCGCCGCGGCCAGTACCGGAAGCCGCGCCATCTTGACGAAGCTCGAAGCCGCCGCAGCAAGCGCGCCAAGTGTGCTCATCGCCAGACCGGACAGCCACCATTGCGGATCGAGCGCCAGTTGTCCGGGGATGCGCGCGCCATACAAGCCGCGCAGGCTGGCGGCAACGTCCGGCAGCAAGGCCGCCGCGATCAGGTATCCGCCGATCAGGCCCAATAGTCCGGCGGCGAGCGAGATCGCGACCAGTTCGGCGATCAGCACCGCGGTAAGCATGCGCAAGGAAGCCCCGCAGGCGCGCAACGTGCGGATCGTCGGCAGCCGTTGTTCGAAGGCGAGGCCGACGGCCGAATTGACGATGAACAGGCCGACGAGGAACGACAGCAGGCCGAATGCCGTGAGATTGAGATGGAAGCTGTCGGTCAAACGCGCGAGGTCGCTCTCGGCATCGGGCTGTACCAGTTGCAGCGTGCTGCCGGTGATCGATTCCAGCGGCGGCCGCATCCCTTGTGTTTGTTGCCCCACCAGCAGTCGCGAGATCTCATTCGGCTTGTTGAGCGCGCGTTGCGCCATGCCGATGTCCATCACCAGCACGCCGGGCGCGAGTCGCGGCTCCAGTTGCAGCGGCGGCAGCGTCACGGTGTCATTGAGTTGCGGTGTCGCGCCATCGCGCAGGCCGAGATCCTGAAGTGTTTCCGGCGCCACCAGCGTGCGGCCGGGCGGTGCAATGAAGGCAGCAAGCTGGCGCGGACCGACCGTGGATATTGCCGCGGCTTCCGGCGGCAACGTCACCGGATCGATGCCGAGCAGGCGAAACGAGCGGCCGCCGATCTGCACGCGGTCTTCGAGCACAGGCGATACCGGCCAGCCGGCGCGGCGCAGATCGACAAACAGCTGTTGCGGGAAAACGGCGTGGGCAGGATCGATCAGGGTCGCTGTGCGCGTGCCGCCGAATATCGCAGCGGCGCGATCATAACTGGCACGCGCCTGCTGGTTGAGCGCCTGGACGCCGCTCCACAGTGCCGTTGCAGCTATCAGCCCGGTCACCAGCGTCGCGAATTGCATTGGATGGCGCCGCCAATGGCTCATCAGCACGGCAAGGATCCAGAGCGCGCGGCTCATGCGATACGTCCAGCATGCAGGTGCACCTGGCGGTCGAGCATCGCGGCCAGCCGCGCGGAATGCGTCACCATCAGGAAGGCACAGCCGCTGCGGGCAACCAGATCGCGGGTCAGATGCAGGACGTCGTCGGCGGTGGCTTCGTCGAGATTGCCGGTCGGCTCATCCGCCAGCAGCAGCGCAGGCTTCACCGCGAGCGCGCGCCCAATGGCGACGCGCTGCTGTTGGCCGCCGGACAGCTGCTCGGGATAGCGCTTCATCATCTCGCCGAGGCCAAGGCGCTCGACCAGCTCGGCTTGCCAGGCCGGATCGTGACGGTCGGCGAGGCGCGCTTGCAGCGCGAGATTGTCGGCGACGCTCAGGCTCGGGACCAGGTTGAACTGTTGAAAGATCAGCCCGAGCTGTTGCCGCCGCAATGTTGCGCGCGCGGCGTCGGATAATCCCAGGACTTGTGTCGTCGCGATCCATACTTCGCCGCCGTCGGCATCGTCGAGCCCGGCGATCAGGTGCAGGAGCGTGCTTTTGCCGCTGCCGGATTCGCCAGTCAGCGCCACGCTTTCCCCGGCCGCAATACGGAGGTCGACACCGCGCAGCACGCTGACCTCGTCCTGCGCCGAACGATAGGTTTTGCTTAAATTGACAACGTTCAACATGGAATCTTGTTTGGCATGATCCAGCGTTTCCGTGGTGCAGCAACCATATCAACCGCGCGCGACCAAATCACAATCGCAGTAGAAAGGCCGCCTGCTGCACGCTTCCCGAAGGCCTGATGCGTCGCAACAATAGGACATATCTACCGCATCTGGGGGATCCGGATGCATTGCTCCGGAGGCATGAGTCGCGTCGGACTTGATTGAAAATGTCTGATTGCAATTGTCGCGATTCACCGGATAGCATCGCTGAAATGAAGGCCGGGCATTTAACGTCGGGCGACAGATGCGGGGGGCGATCATGACGGCTCAACCGACTCCGAAGGGTGCATGGCGCATCACTTTCCTGCTGTTTCTCTTCATGGTGGTGAATTTCGCCGACAAAATTGTCGTCGGGTTGGCCGGCGTGCCGATCATGAACGATCTCAAGCTCGATGCCGAGCAGTTCGGCCTGCTTGGATCGTCGTTCTTTTTCCTGTTCTCGATTTCCGCGATCATTGTCGGCTTCATCGTCAATCGGGTGGCGACGCGCTGGGTCTTGCTGGTGCTGGCGGTGATCTGGGCGCTGGCGCAGTTCCCGATGGTCGGAACGGTCAGCTTCACTACGCTGCTGATCTGCCGCATCATTCTCGGCGCCGGTGAGGGACCGGCCTTTTCGGTGGCGGTTCATTCTGCCTACAAGTGGTTCCCCGACGAGAAGCGTACGCTGCCGACTGCGGTGCTGTCGCAAGGTTCGGCGTTCGGCGTCATCCTCGCCGTGCCGTCATTGAACTGGCTGATCGTCAACTATTCCTGGCACTATGCCTTTGGCGCGTTGGGTATTGTCGGCCTGCTGTGGTCGCTGGCGTGGCTGATGCTCGGCAAGGAGGGGCCGCTGGTGCCTTCCGCGGCAGCGGCCAAGGAAGAGCCGCGCATCCCCTATGCGCGGCTTCTGATGTCGCCGACCTTCATAGGCTGCTGCATTGCAACGTTCGGCGCCTACTGGGCGCTGTCGCTGGGGCTGACGTGGTTCACGGCTTTCATCGTGCAAGGCCTCGGCTTCTCGCAACATCAGGCCGGTCTGATTTCGATCCTGCCGTGGGTGTTCGGCGCTTGCGTCGTCATCCTGACCGGCTGGGTCTCGCAACGTCTGGTAGCGCGCGGAATGTCGACGCGTGGTGCGCGGGGCGTGCTCGGTGCGACGCCACTGGTGATTGGCGGTTTGATTCTGCTGATGCTGCCTTACGTCGACAGCGCGGGGTTGCGCATCGCCTTGCTGGTCTGCGGTTCGGGACTCTGCGGCTCGATCTATGTGGTTTGCCCGCCGATGCTCGGCGAGTTCACGCCGGTGTCGCAGCGCGGCGCGGTGATTTCGATCTACGGCGCGATCTATACCTTGGCCGGCATTGTCGCGCCGGCGGTGATGGGCAGCGTGATCCAGCATTCCACCGGACTGATGGCGGGCTATCTGCACGGCTTCACCATCAACGGTATCGTGATGATTGCATCCGGCGTGCTGGGGCTAATGCTGCTGTGGCCAAATACGGAGCGGGCACGGCTGATGCGGCAAAGCGCGGAGCCCAAATTCGCCTGAGCCGTCGAACCGGATTCGACTTCAGGACGGCATGGTGCCCGTTGCCGTCTTGTCGGCCGCGCGACGCATTCTCGCTTCGGGGAGCAGCGCCAGCAACACGGTGACGGCCATGAAGATCGCCGACGCACCGAATACCCAGTGCGGCATCTGCTGATCCATGATCCAGCCAAAGAGCAGCGGCCCGATGATGCCACCGACGTTGAAGCCGGTGGAGGTGATCCCGAAGGCGCGGCCGGCCGCACCGGCCGGTGCGGCATTGCGCACCATCATATCGCGCGACGGCACGATGACGCCGCTGAGGAAACCGGCCATCGCCATCGCCGCGGTAAGCCAGGCTGTTTCCAGCGTCGTGGTGGCAATCATCAGCACGATCACGGCGTTGATGGCGAAGCAGACAGCGGCCAGTTGACCGTGGCGTGCGGTGCGATCTGCTAGCAAGCCGCCCGCGAGCACACCGATCGCAGTCGCGCCGAGGTAGGCTGTGAGTGCGATGTTCGCGGCGGAAAACGAACTGCCATATCCGTTGATGAGCGCAACAACGCCGAAGGTGCTGATGCCGATACCCGACAGACCGAGCAGCATGAAGAACACGCTCAGCGTTAGAATCGCCGGTGTCAGGATGTTGGTGCGGGCCTTCGCTGGTTCGGCAGCGTTCCGCGCCGCCGCGCGTGCATCCGGAACGCCGACGGCGAGAATCAGCAACGCGGTCAACGGACCGATGATGCCGGATGCGATCAGTGCGCCGCGTCCGCTGGACCAGGCCACCAGGCTGACAACGATCACTGGCGCGACGGCACTGCCGAGGAATCCGGCGAAGGCATGAATTGAAAATGCGCGGCCCATCCTGGCTTCATCCATATGGGCGGAGAGGATGGCGTAGTTGCCCGGATGGTAGACGCTGTTGCCGAGGCCGATCAGCAAAGCGCTGACGATCAGGGTTGGGTAGCTTAGGTGGATGCTGAGCAGAATGAACGCGCTTCCGCCGAGACACAGCCCCAGCATCAAGATGATTCGCGCGCCAACACGATCCACCAGATAACCGATTGGCGCCTGCGTCAGCGCCGACACGACCGAAGCCACGGTGGGCGCAAGTCCAAGCTCGATGAAGCCGACACCGAGGCGTTCCTTGAGAAACGGAAACAGCATGGGCAGCACGAGCAGATAATAGTGGCTGACCCAATGCGCGATGGAGATCGCTATGAGCGTTCGCAGCGATCTTGCCCGTTTTGCAGGTTCGAGCTGAGCCAGCAATTCGGCCATGCCGTGATGAAACTCCATGTCGCGATGCCGGACGCTAGGTTGCAAACCATCATTTGTCTATCGGCGCCGCTGCATGACTGCCCTCGTTCCGGGCTGCTCGGCGCGATGTACCAGCGAGTCAGAGGCCACGCTGTTCGTCGTCGCGATCCGGCTCCGGCGTGGCGATGTCGCCGGCATCGGTTAGGTAATCGTCGTTGTCTTTTGGGGGCGGCTTGGGCTTCGCGGGCTTTTCTTTCGGCGGCGTCTTGTCCGGCTGGTCGTTGCGGCGGCCCATCATGCTGCATTCCTTTGCTCACCAGATGCGTTCGTTGGCCGGGCGGGTGTCGCGCGGCAACCGGGTTAATCTACAATAGCAGATACGGCTGCAATACTGGCTGCTGGCAGGTTCCCGATCATCCTCGTGTGCGAGGATGTTGAAACCTTTCAATCCTCGCCTCCATGGGATATGATGCCGGTCAAATCCGCAACGCGATGATTTGCGCCGGCGCATGAAGTTGTGCGGCAAAGTCCGTTGCATCCCGTAAATTCACCGAGTGCTGAGGCGCGGCATCGTCGTGCCAAAACCTCGCGTTCGCGTCGCCGCTCATCTTTGACTGAGGCTGGTGCGGCAACATGGAGTTGAGATGAAGAAGCCGAAGCTCGAACTGGACGAACCGCACCCGCGCAAGATCGTGCGCGCCGACAAGGCACCGACCGAGGGCTACTCGTTGGTCGTGGACGGACATTTCAAATCACATCACGATACCGTCGAAGCCGCGGAGGAGGCGGGCATGGCGCTGAAGCACCGCTTCCAGATGTTGCAGGTGCAAGTCTACGACGCGGCGACCAAAACGCGCTCGATGGTGCGTCTACCGGGCTGACAATCTCGCCGGATCGGCGTCCGGCCGATCTTTCACAACATCAAGTGTGACCACGTTGGTTTGCTCGAGCAGGCCAGCGATTGCTGGCGCGCGTTCGCGCGTCGATTCCGCAATACGTTGCTAAAAGACCGGCGCATAGCCCCGGCGCCGGACTGGGTGTGCGGCTTTTACTTGTTGCAAGACGGCACGCGCCGTGCTTGTTAGCAGCTGTCATCGGTGCCTCTTTCGAGAGGTGAAACGGGAATGCGGTGCGGGGATTCATCCCCAATGCCGCGGCTGCCCCCGCAACTGTAAGCGGTCATCCGATCCACAAAGCCACTGGACCTCGCGCTGGCGAGTCCGGGAAGGCGGATCAGGATAACGACCGCGAGCCAGGAGACCGGCCGCTGACGAACATTAACTCGGTTCGACGGTGGGTCGACGGAAGGGGCTATGATGAATCTCTGCAGTTATGCTGCCGGTACGGCAGTGGGTCTTGTGCTGTCCTCAATCTACAGTGCCGCCAACGCGCAATCCGCGCCACAACAACTCCCGGATCTTGTCGTCACAGCAGACCGCACGCCGGAGCCGATCGGCAGTACCGGCAGTACGATCAGTGTCATCGGTAGCGAAATACTCGAAAGGAGCAGTGCTGCTTCGGTTGTCGACGCGCTCCGCACGGTCCCGGGTTTGCAGCTCACGCAGGCCGGTGGGCCGGCCGGCACCACGGGCGTGATGCTGCGTGGCGCCAACACCGGGCAGACGCTGGTGTTGATCGATGGCGTCCGCGTCAACGATCCCGCCGGCGCCGCCGGTGATTTCAACTTCGCGCTGATTCCGCCCGGGATGGTCGAGCGCATCGAGGTGTTGCGGGGCCCGCAGAGTGCGCTCTATGGCTCCGACGCCATGGGCGGTGTGATCAACATCATCACCAAGAAGGGCGGCGGTCCGGCGCAATTCAACCTGCGCACGGAAGCCGGCAGCTACGGCACCGCGGCCACCACCGGCTCGATGAGCGGATCGAGCGGTCCGTGGTCGTATGCCGTCACCGGGACTGGCCAGCACAGCAACGGATTTTCCAACTACGGCTATCGCATTCCCTCCATCGAAGCCAAATTCCCCAATCTCGAGAACGATGGATTTGACCGTATCGGCGGCTCCGCGCGCGTCGGTTACGATGCAGGCGAAGGCTTTCGCTTCGATGCCGGCCTGACCTCGAGTTTCACGCGTTCGGCCTATGATGCGTCGTTTGGCTCGACGCCGGATACGTTGTCGAACGCCAGGCAGCTGCAGCAACAGATGTGGGCCAAGGCGGCGGTCGATTCGCTGGGCGGCATGTTGACCCAGAGCATCACGGCGTTCGCAGCCCAGACCAGCCGCACCTTCAACGACTACTCGACAGCCATCAATGCGCCGCCCGCAAGTTCCTTCGCCACAGCTACCGATTTCGTCGGCAACAGTTCTGGCGCGGAATATCAGGGCACGCTGCGCATGGGCCCCGCGGGCACGCTGATTTACGGCGCGCGTACCCAGCATGAGACCGCCGCGACCTATGCTGCGGATCTGTTGCCGATCCCGTCGCCGCGCATACAGACCCTGACCGCGCAGCAGGACACCAATTCGGTGTTTGCACTGTGGAAGCTGCCGATCGGCGAGCGGCTGACGGTGACGATGGGTGGTCGCGTTGACGATGTCGTCGACGTGTCCACCTTTGCTACCTGGCGCACCACGGCGGCCTACAACATCACCGAGACCGGTACCAAACTGCACGCCAGCGCCGGTACCGGGGCGAAGGCGCCGACGCTGTACCAGCTCTATGAACCAACCTACGGCACCCGGAGCCTGCAGCCGGAGCAAAGCATCGGCTACGATGCGGGCATCGATCAAAGTCTGTTCAACGGCCGCGTGACGTTGTCGCTGACCGGCTTCTACAACAAGTTCGACAATCTGATCGACTTCACGTTCGATCCCACGCCGACCCAGCCGTTCGGGCACTACATCAATGTGGCGCGGGCGGAGACCTATGGCCTCGAAGTCGGTAACGACGTAGATGTGTTGCCGGGGTTGCTGCGAGTGAAGACCGCTTACACCTATCTGCGGGCTTACGATCTCGCGACCGGCCTGGTGCTGGCACGGCGTCCGGAGCATCTGGCGCGCTTTGCGGTCACCATTACCCCGACGCCCGAATGGCTGATCGAGCCGCGCATCCTGGCGGTCTCGAGTCGCTACAGCAGTACGGGCGAGCGTAACCCGCTGGCGGCCTATACGCGTGTCGATCTCTATACCGAATACAAGATCGACAAGACCTGGAAGGTCTTTGCGCGCGGGGAGAATATCTTCAACGAACGCTATCAGGAGGTGCTTAATTATGGCACCACCGGTCCGGCGATCTACGGAGGATTCAACGCGACATGGTGACGGCGGACGTCGCAGCGGGACGGCGCACCAGTGTCATCGTCGCACTGGTGCTGCTCGTTGCGCTGTTGACGCTGGCTTCGCTGGCGGTCGGGCCGGTGCGCCTGTCGCCGCTGGCGGTTGTCGATGCCCTGTTCGGCGGCGGCGACGAGGTACAGCGGGTGATCGTGCAGGAGATTCGCCTGCCGCGCGCGATCCTCGGCGTCGCCATCGGCGCCATCCTCGGCCTGTCCGGCGCGGCGTTGCAGGGTCTGCTGCGCAATCCGTTGGCGTCGCCGTCATTGTTCGGCGCACCGCAATCGGCGGCGTTCGGCGCGGTGCTGGTCATCGCGCTGGGCCTGGCCGACGTCCGGTCCTACGCTTTGCCGGTGGCGGCCATCGTCATGGCTTTCCTATCGGTGTTCATGCTGCTCAGCGTTGCTGGCCGCAATGCCGGATTGCTGATTCTGATTCTCGCCGGCCTCGCCATCTCCAGCCTCGCCGGTGCGGCGACGGCGCTCGCCATGAATCTGTCGAGTAATCCGTTCGTGGCGCTCGAGATCGCATTCTGGCTGCTTGGCTCGCTGGCGGACCGCAACTTTCGTCACGTCATACTGGCGATGCCGTTCATTCTTGCCGGTGCGGCTATTTTGTTCAGCCAGCGGAGCGCGCTGCGAGCGCTCAGTCTCGGCGAGGAAACGGCGCAAAGCCTTGGGGTCAATGTCGGCGTGCTCCGGCTCGTCGTTATTGTCGGCGTGGCGCTGGGTGTCGGCGGGGCGGTGGCCGTCACCGGCACCATCGGTTTCATCGGGCTGATCGCGCCGCATCTGATGCGGCCGCTGGTCGGTTACGATCCGGGCCGGTTGTTGCTGCCGAGTGCGCTCAGTGGCGCGGCACTGCTGTTGGCGGCGGATGTCGCGGTCCGCATCATTCCTTCGACTTCGGATATCAAGGTCGGTGTGCTGACGTCGCTGATCGGTGTGCCGTTCTTCCTCTATCTAATCGTGCGCGAGCGTCGCGCACTCGGCGGAGGCGTGGCATGAGCGAGCCGTTCCTCACTGCACAGCAACTCAACGTCACGTTGTCACGCCGTCATGTTTTGAAGGAAGTCTCACTGACCCTGGAGCGGCAGCGTCTGGTGACGCTGGTGGGCCCGAACGGTGCCGGCAAGACGACGTTGCTGCGCGCACTGGCGGGCCTGCTGCGATCGAGCGGTACGGTGCAGGTGGGCGGCGAGACATTGGCGGCGCTGCCCTTGCGTGAACGCGCCAAGCGGTTTGGCTATCTGCCGCAGGGCCACATGGTGCATTGGCCGCTGCCGGCGTGGGATATCGTCGCGCTGGGCCGTTATCCGCACGGCGCCAGCGATCCCGAACATCTGTCGGCACAGGATGCCAGCGCGGTGATGCGGGCGATGCAGGCGACCGGCGTGCTCGAATTCAGCCAGCGGCCGGCCACTGAACTGTCCGGGGGCGAGCGCAGCCGCGTGGCGCTGGCGCGCGTCCTGGCGGTGGAAGCCCCCGTGATTCTCGCCGATGAGCCGACCGCTTCGCTCGACCCCGGCTATCAGATCGAGGTGATGCGCACGCTGCGCACAGCCGCCGACAACGGTGTGCTGGCTATCGTGGTGACGCACGATCTTGGCCTTGCGGCGCGCTTCTCGGACATTGTGCTCGTCATGCAGGACGGCCGATTGGTGGCGCAGGGGCCGCCGGCCGAAGCGCTATCGGAACGGATCCTTGCTGAAGTCTTCCGCATCAGTGCATTCCGCGCCGGTCACGAACATCAGATGATCATCGTGCCGTGGGCCGGGGTTTGACACCCGATGCGCCTACCTGCACCCAGCCAGCGCATCGGCCAGCCGTTCGAACGCGGCCTCATCGGGCGGCAAGCCGAAACGCAGCAAGTCGTCCGCCCAACCAAATTTCCGGCACCAGATGTGCTGTCGCGCCAGCGCGTCATGGTAGGATGAGGCATGTGGATGCCGGACCAGACGAAACAGCGCCATGCCGCCAGCGCGGGTAAATCCCGCGGCGCTCAGGATCGTATCGAGCTTGCGGGTCTGCTCACGCAGTTGCATGCGCGTGCGGTCGGCCCAGTTGCGGTCGCGCAGGGCTGCGGCGCCGATTGCCAAGGCCGGGCCGGAACAGGCCCATGGCCCGAGCCCCGCGCGATAGCGTTCGATCATGTCGTTCGGCCCGACGACGAAGCCCAGACGCAGTCCGGCGAGTCCATAGAATTTGCCGAACGAGCGCAACACCAGCACCGGCAAGTCACGGCACAGTGCGATGGCGCTGCAGGTGGGATCGACATCGGCGAAGGCTTCGTCCAGCACCAGCGAGCCCTCGCGAGGGCGCAACATTCTAGCGATGTCCGTCAGCGCGGAGTGGTCGACGATGCGGCCATCCGGGTTGTTCGGGTTGACGATGACGACGTGACGAATCTGCTCGGGAATCTCATTGAGCACAGTGACTGTAACAACTTCGTGCCCTGCGGCACTCCACGCCGCAGCATGTTCGTTGTAAGTCGGGCCGACGATCGCGACGGTCCCCGTCGGCGCGAGGCGCGGCAACCACTGGATCAACATCTGCGTACCGGGCGCGGCAGCAATGGCGACGTCATCGGGGATCCCATAAGCGACCCGCGCGGCATCGAGCAAAGCTGTTTCATCGGCGCGCGACGGCAGGCGTTGCCAGATGGTTTGCGGCAGCGGGGGGATCGGCCACGAATGCGGATTGATGCCGGTGGAGAGGTCGAGCCACGACTCCGGCGCGCCGCCATATCGCGCCATCGCTTCGGTCAGATCGCCGCCGTGTGTCATGGCCGTGTCATGCCATGGCTGTCGGCAAAGCGCGAGAGGGTGCGCCGCGCCGTTTCAGTTTTGCTCACGGCGGCCATCGCGGGGAGTGCCATGATCGCGGCGGCGCGTGCGTCCGACCTGCCGCGCATCGCATCGATCAATGCCTGCACTGATCAATTGTTGCTGGCACTGGCCGACCCCGAACAGATCCTCGGGCTCGGCCCTTATTCGCGGGATACCGCGCGTTCGTGGGGCGCGGCGGACGCGCATCGCTATCCGCGGCTGTCCGGCGAGGCCGAGGATGTGCTGGTGCTAAAGCCTGACGTGGTGGTGGCTGGCAGCTTCACCAAGCTGGCGACGCGGACGCTGCTGAAAGAGCAGGGACTGCGGTTGGTAACGTTCGACGTCGCGCATTCACTCGACGAGGTGAAGGCGCAACTGCGGCAGATGGGCGAATTGACCGGGCATCCGGATCGCGCCGCCGCCTTGAACGCCAGAATCGATGCAGCTGCAGCACGCACCCGCCAACTTGTTGCCCGCGGGCAGTACAGCGTTTTGTCGATCTCGCGGCGCGGCTGGGTGTCCGGCAGCCGCAGCCTGATCAGTTCGCTGCTGGCCGAGGTCGGACTGTCGAATGCGGCGGGCGAGCTCGGATTGAAGTATGGCGGCTTCGCGTCGCTGGAAGCGATCATCAGCCTGCGGCCGGATTTCATTCTCGTGTCGAATGACAGCGAATTCGCCGAGGACGAGGGCCGCGCTTTCTTGCTGCATCCGGCGCTGGAGCGCTTCTATCCGCCGTCGAAGCGTCTGGTGGTGCCCGAACGCATGACGGTCTGCGGCGGTCCGATGGTGGTGGATGCGCTGGATCGTCTGGTGGCGGAACTCGAACGTGTCGAGCGCACCGCTTCCGCCCCGGCTCGGTCCGCGATAACGACCCGCTAGCATGCTGATCGAAACGAGCAGCCTGCTTGTCGTGGTGTGGGCGCTGCTGTTCGATGCGCTTATTGGCGATCCGGATTGGCTGTGGAGGCAAGTGCCGCACCCGGTTGCGCTGATCGGCCGTGGCATCGCGGCGCTCGAACGCGGATTGAATCAGGATGCCTGGCCGCCGCTCTGGCGCAGGCTGGCCGGTGTCGCGGTTGTGGTGTTGCTGGTCGCGACCGCCGCTGTGCTGGGATACGCCATCGAAATCGCGGCGACCGGTTATGTCGACGAGATCCTGACCGGGTTGATTGCCTCGCTGTTTATCGCGCAACGCAGCCTGTACCAGCACGTCGCGCGGGTGCACGATGCATTTGCCGGTGGCGGCCTTGATGCCGCGCGCCGTGCTGTCGGCATGATCGTCGGTCGCCACAGCAAGAGTCTGGATGCCAAGGGCGTGTGCCGCGCGGCGATCGAATCCTGTGCCGAGAATTTTTCCGATGGCGTCATCGCGCCGGTGTTGTGGCTGGCGCTGTTCGGCCTGCCGGGGCTGATCGTCTACAAGGCGATCAACACCGCGGACTCGATGATCGGACATCGTAGTGCGCGCTATCGCGACTTCGGCTGGGCCGCCGCGCGACTTGACGATGCCGTCAATTTTCTTCCGGCACGCCTTTCTGGCTTGCTATTGGCACTGGCAGCGCCGTTTGCCGATGGTTCGATTGCGGCGGCGTTGCGAACGATGCGGCGCGATGCCGGCAAACATCGCTCGCCCAATGCGGGTTGGCCGGAGAGCGCCATGGCCGGCGCGTTGGGGCTGGCGCTGGCCGGGCCGCGCCGTTACGCCGAAGGCGTTGTCGAGGATCCTTATCTCAACGCGGAAGGCCGCACGGAAGCCGTGCCGAACGACATTCATCGCGCGCTGCGCATCCTCGTCGCGGCCTGCGCTATCGAATTCGTCGTTTACGCGGCACTGGCGTTGCTGTTTTGACGCAGCCGCGCAATCGCGAGCAGTGCCTCGATATCCAAATGCGCTTCGAGATGATCCGCCAGCGCGTCAAGCGCGGTTTCGACGCGATGTTCATAAGCGAGCGAAGCGGCGATGCCGAATTGCTTCAGCCATGCGGCACGAAACGCATCGTTGCAGAACAGGCCGTGCAGATAGGTGCCCTGCACACGGCCATCCGTTGAGGTTGCGCCGTCGTGGCGGTCATCGATCATCACGACCGGCCGTGCGCAATCCGGTCCCTGACTGCGGCCGAGATGGATTTCGTAGCCTTCGATCGGCATGCCCGTCCCGCAATGTATGCCGCGCGTCAGTGTGGTGGATTTGTCCCCGTGCATCGTCGTGGCGATATCCAATAGCCCTAATCCGGCGATGCTTCCTGCGGTGCCGTCGATGCCGTCGGGATCGGCAATGATTGTGCCGAGCATCTGATAGCCGCCGCATAGCCCGAGCACGTGGCCGCCACGCCGCACGTGCGCCTTGATGTCGATGTCCCAGCCTTGCGCGCGAAGGAAAGCGAGGTCGCCGATCGTCGACTTGGTGCCCGGCAGCACAATGACATTGGCGGTGGCGGGAATCGGCTGACCCGGCCGCACGAAAATCAGCCTGACGCCGGGCTCCATGCCGAGCGGATCGAGATCGTCGAAATTGGCGATGCGTGCCAGCATCGGCACGGCGATGACGCAAGCGGCGTTGCCGCCGGTATTACTGAGTTCGAGATCGAGGGCGTCCTCGGCGGGCAGCCACGCTGCTTGCGGCAGCCATGGTACGACGCCGAGCGAGGGCCAGCCGGTCATCCGCGCGACTGCATCAAGTCCGGCATCGAATAGCTTCACGTCGCCGCGAAACTTGTTGATGAGAAAGCCGTGGATGCGCGCCCGCTCCTCGGGTTCCAGCACAGCGTGGGTGCCGACCAGGCTGGCGATGACGCCGCCACGGTCGATATCGCCTGCCAGCACCACCGGCACATCGGCAGCCGCGGCAAAGCCCATATTGGCGATGTCGCCTGCGCGCAGATTGATCTCGGCCGGACTGCCGGCGCCTTCGACCAACACGATTTCGGCGTCGCGGGCGAGGCGCGCAAAGCTGTCGAGCACCGCCGGCAGCAATTCGGCTTTTTTGTCGAGATAGTTCCGGGCGCGCAGGGTGCCGGCACGACGGCCCTGCACGATGACCTGCGCACCGGTGTCGGTCTCCGGCTTGAGCAGCACCGGGTTCATGTGAATGCTGGGCGGCATCCGCGCGGCGCGCGCCTGCACCGCCTGAGCGCGACCGATCTCACCACCATCGATGGCGATGGCCGCGTTGTTCGACATGTTTTGCGGCTTGAACGGAGCCACCTTCATATCACGCCGCACCAGGACGCGTGCCAGCCCGGCGACCAGCGTCGACTTGCCGGCATTGGAGCCGGTCGCCTGAATCATCAGCGCTGGCGTGTTGGGAAGACTCAAAACTCGATGCCCTTCTGTGCCTTGATGCCCTGGCGGAATGGATGCTTGACCATCGTCATGTCGGTGACGAGATCGGCCATCTCGATCAGCCGGTCATGCGCGTTGCGTCCGGTGATGACGACATGTTTGTCCGCGGGCTTTTCGTCGCGCAAGAAGTCGAGCACTTCGTCGATCGGCAGGTAATCGTAACGCAGTACGATATTGAGTTCGTCGAGCAGCACCATTTGGTGCCGGTCGTCGCGGATCAGTGCCTTTGCCTGCTCCCAGCCGGCGCGGGCAGCCGCGATATCGCGGGCGCGATCCTGTGTCTCCCAGGTGAAGCCTTCGCCCATGATATGCAGCGTCACCAGTTCGGGAAACTTCGCCAGCATGCGCGCTTCTCCGGTATCCCACTTGGCCGATTTGGTGAATTGCACCACGCCGACCGGCATGTCGTGCCCGATGTGACGGAACACCATGCCGAGCGCGGCGGACGTCTTGCCCTTGCCGTTTCCGGTGTGGACGATCAACAGACCTTTCTCGCCGGTCTTGGTCGCCATCAACTTGTCGCGCGCAATCTTGTGCTTGCGCATCTTCTCGTTATGGCGGGCGTTGAGGGCATCTTCGCTGGATGGATCGGTCATGAGGTAACTCGTCAGGTGGATGAACGTTTGAGCCAGAGCGGCAGCCCGGCGGCGACAAAGGCGACATTGGCCACGGCGGCGGCCACGGCCTGATTGAGCCGGCCCTGTGCATCGCGGAAATCGCGGCCCAGCGAGGTCTCGGGGACCAGGCCGAGGCCAACCTCGTTCGAGACCAGCAGCACCGCGTGCGGTGTCGATTGCAGCCAATCCGCCAGTTTGCTGGTTTCGGCCGCGATGTCACGCGCCGCGAACATCAAGTTTGACAGCCACAATGTCAGGCAATCGACCAGCACCACGCGATCCGCCGCACATTCCCGCGCCAGCGTGTCGGTCAGCTCCAGCGATTCCTCGACCGTGCGCCAGCCGTCTTCGCGTTGCGCGCGGTGATGCGCGATTCGCCGCCGCATTTCGTCATCGCCTGCCGTCGCAGTGGCGAGATAAATGCGTTGCAAACCGCTGTCGAGCGCCAGCCTTTCGGCAAAACGCGATTTACCCGAACGTGCGCCGCCGAGCACCAGGGTCGAGGCCGGTGTAGCCAAAGCTGAGTTGCTGTGCATCGCGCGTTCGCACCAAAACCCGATCAGGGCCACTAAAGGCCGCGAGCTTTGTTGGGTCGTGCCAATGGCAAAGGGCCATCCTGCGCGCTCCCGCCCGGTGCACCCCGCCCCGACGCCTCCAAAGCACCACTATCGATGGCAGGTCTCCTGGCTTGCGAGTTGTGCCCTCGTCGCCGCCTTCCCGGGAACATCCCAGTGGTCTCGGCGCAAGGTGCCTCATGGCTCGAGGCTCTCGCTTACAGTTGCGGGGGCAGCGCCGGATTTGAAAACCGGCTTCCCTTTTCACCTTCCATGTGGAAGGACCATCGCGATGAACGCTAGCTGCGGTGGGATGTCGGGTCAACCTCGACCTGCATCGCACGGCCAAGGATTCCTATGCCTTTCTCTCTTTCGTCCCATTCGACATCATCGTGGTCGTATCCGCCCGTTGTGCCGCTTGACCGCTCACAGCAAGCGAAATTGCGTGGGTGTATCGATGGCAAGGCCAAGCCGCCGGGGTCGCTGGGCCAAATCGAACGACTCGCCGAGCAGCTCGGCCTGATCTGGCAACCGTCGTCGCCGCGCGCGGAGAGCGCCGTGCTGCTGGTCTTTGCCGGCGATCATGGGCTGACGCAGGAAGGCGTTTCGCAATATCCCTCGGCGGTCACGGTGGCGATGGTGAAGACCTTTCTCGCCGGCCGCGCCAGCGCCAACGCCTTTGCGGCCGCAACCGGAGCGCGGATTCGCGTCATCGATGCCGGTGTCGCGGCTGACCTGCCCCCGCATCCGAATCTGGTGGCGGCGAAAGTTCGCCACGGCACGGCCAATGCCGCGCGTGAGCCGGCGATGACGCACGATGAGGCGGTGACCGCGCTGACGCGTGGTTGCGAGCTGGCCGGGGCTGAGATCGACGCTGGCACCGATGTCATCGCCATTGGCGAGATGGGGATCGGCAACACCGCATCGGCAGCGCTGTTGGCCCATCGGCTGGTTCCTGCGCCGCTCGATGCCTGCATTGGCGTCGGCGCGGGGCAGAGCGATGAAGGCCTGACGCGCAAGCGTGCTGCATTGATCCGCGCCGCCGCGCGAAGCGACGTCACCGCGCCGCTCGACGTGCTGGCCGAGTTCGGCGGTTTGGAGATTGCGATGATGGCGGGTGCGGTGATCGGCGCAGCCGGACGGCGGCGTTCCGTGATCGTCGATGGCTTCATTTCCAGTGTTGCTGCCTTGGTGGCAATTCGCCTGTGTCCGGCAGCGCGCGATTACTGCGTGTTTGCGCACCGCTCGGCCGAGCGCGGTCACGGTCTTGTGCTCGAGGCGATGCAGGCTTCGCCGTTGCTGGATCTAGGCCTGCGGCTGGGCGAAGGCACCGGCGCGCTGTTGGCTTTGCCACTGCTCCGTGCGGCCGCCCGGTTGTTGACTGATGTTGCCAGCCTCGACGACGTGCTGTCGGGGGCGATTTGAATGCGTGAACGCGAGCTGCTCCGCAACGCCGTACGGTTCTTCACCATCCTGCCGGTCGGCGCGGCGCAAGGCGAGATGACGCCGGACTGGCTGACCCGCTGCCTGAAGTATTCGCCACTGGTCGGTGTCGGTATCGGGCTGGTGTCGGCTGCGGTGTGGCTTGTTGCGAGTGAGATCTGGGGCGGGACGATTGCAGCGCTACTCGCGGTGGCAGTCAGCATCGCCATCACCGGCGCGCTGCATGAAGACGGCCTTGCGGATACCATCGATGGCTTCGGCGGCGGCTGGAGTGTCGAGAAGCGGCTTGCGATCATGAAGGACAGCCGCATCGGCACCTACGGTGCGCTGGCGCTCGGGCTCGGCGTGGCGCTACGCGTGGCGGCACTTGCCGTCCTGGCGCCATGGGCGGGTGTGGCAGTGTTGATCGCAGTGCACGCCGCAGCCCGCGCCGCGCCGGCGGTCGTCATGACGAAACTGACCTACAGCGGCGACGTCGCGGCGATGAAAGTGCCTTATATCCAATCCGCGCCGCGTGCCGACGAGTTGCTGCTGATCTTGGTGGTGACGGCAGCCGCGGCGGTGCCGCTCGCGTTGCTCTCGGTCGGCTCGGTCGCTGCCGGGTTGCTTGGCGGCGCGGCTTTGATGGCGGCGCTGGCGATGTGGGCACGTCGCTTGATCGGCGGCTATACCGGCGACGTGCTCGGCGGAATCGAACAGGTGTTCGAGATCGGCTTTCTGCTCGGCGCGGCTGCAGTTCTCAACTAGAAAAACTCATCGGGAGTTGATACGGCGTGCCTTCGGACGCCTCGGTGCCGCGCCCGATCCGCGCAATCGCATCGACCATGCGGCCACGACGCCCGAGGATGTCGTCGGCGAGCGAAATCATCAGCCGGTTCGGCGTGGCGAATGGCGCGCGGCGGCGCAATTCATCGGCAATCGCCGCTTCGTGACTAAGGTTGCCGTCGCACGCCAGCATGTAGGCCGCAGCGCTGGATCGGCTGATGCCGGCCCAGCAATGCACCAGCATCGGAGCCTCGCCGGTTCGATTCCGGCCGAACTCCAGAATGGCTTGGACCGTTGCGGCGCTCGGCGCGATGAATTCCGGCGCCGCCTCGATAACATCGTGAAAGACCAGTTGCAGGCGGCGCTGCGGTGCAAGCGCCTGCAGACTGCTGTCGCCGGCGGTGACCGGCGAGAGCATGGTGAGCAGATCGTAGGTCGGCAACGTTGCTGCGACGCGCGGCAGATGACCGAGCGAAGAAACGTGAATCGGCGGTCGGTTCACCGTGCGTCAACCGACAACGACCGGTCCTCCGGCTTTCTTCCAGGCGTCGATGCCGCCTTCCAAATGCATGGTGTTGGCCAATCCGGCCTCTTTCGCTGCTTTCACGGCCATCGCCGAGCGCTCGCCGAAAGCACAGAAGAACACGATGCGCCGGCCGCTCGCGGCGGCAACTTCGCGCAGCATGCCGCCGGGCCGCAGGCTGTCGCCGATCGAAGGGTAGGGCGTGTGCAGCGCGCCTTCGAGCGTGCCGTGCTTGATGCGTTCGCTTTGCTCGCGCAAATCAACCAGCAGGATGTCCGGCTGACCGAGCCGAAGGATGGCGTCGCGTGCGCGCAGCGCGAGACCTTCCTTGGCCAATGCGTCCTGATGCAGCCCGACATGCATGTTGGCCGGGATGACGACATCCATCAGCTTTGGATTGGGCAGGTTGAGATTGCCCATCAATTCCACATATTCGTCGATCGAGCGCACCTGCAGGCGGGGGTTATAGCGCCGCTCCTCGCCGATGGTGGAAACGGTGTCGCCTTTGTAGTCGTGCGCGGGAAACACCATGGTGTCGTCGGGCAGCTTCAGCAGCCGATTGAAGATGGAATCGTATTGCGCCCGGGCATTGCCGTTCTGAAAATCGGTTCGGCCGGTGCCACGGATCAAGAGCGTATCGCCGGTGAACACGCGGTCGGCCATGCGGTAGCTGTAGGAATCGTCAGTGTGGCCGGGCGTATACATCACGTCGAGCTCGAGACCTTCAATGGTGATCTTGTCGCCATCGCTGACGCGCATGGCCACCACGTCAGCCTTGCTCTGCTCGCCCATGATGGTGACGCATTGAGTGCGGTCGCGCAGTTCGCCAAGCCCGGTGACGTGATCGGCATGCAGGTGCGTATCGACCGCTTTGACCAGCTTGAGATCGAGTTCGCGCAGCAACTGGCAATAGCGGTCGACCTTTTCCAACACGGGGTCGAGCAGCAGCGCTTCACCGCCGGCACGGCTTGCCAACAAATAGCTGTATGTCCCGGAGACGCTGTCGAACAGTTGGCGGAATATCATGATTGCCTCGCGGCCGAATTGAAGAATGTCATTATATTAAAAATGCGTTCTGAAAGATATTCTTCCATAGCCGTGACGGCATGTCGCGTATGCCATTGAGTGAATTCGTGAGCCGTTGATCGAGCTAAAAATCCAGCTTGTCGCGGATCGCGTCGAGCCCTGCCTTGGCGCAGACTTCATCCTTGTCGCCGCCCGGGGCGCCGGAGACGCCGATGCCACCGAGCAAAGTGCCGCCGGTTTCGATGATCAGGCCGCCACCGAGCATCGCGACATTCGGCAGCCGGGCCAACGATGCATCCATCTGGCCGTCGCGCACCGACTTGGCGAGATCGGCGGTCGAGGCACGGAAACTGAGCGCGGTGTAAGCTTTGCGCGTCGCGGTGTCGGGCGCAGGCAATCCGGCGAAGCGATCCCGCAGCAGCACCTGTGGCTGACCGAAACGATCGACCACCGCGACCGCAATTTGATAGCCATTGTCGCGGCAAGTCTTCATCGCCGCCTGCGCAGCTTCGAGCGCGACCTCCGGCGTCAGCGATTTGTAGGTCACCAGCGCGGCATCGTCGGCGCGCACGGCCGATGGCGCGAGGGCCGCGAAGATCGTCAGACAGGCGGCCGCAGCGAAAGCGCATGTCGCGGTATGAGGTAAGGTCACAAAAGCGCTCCCGTCAGGGCCGGACATAGCTCCAGCCCTGTTCCTGCAATTCCATCAACCGCACGACGCCGGACGGCACGACGGTGGCCTCCGACAGGATCGGGATCGTGTGCCCCTCTTTCTTTTCCATGCCCTTCCTGGTGTTCTCGCAGGCCGAGAACTGAATCTTGCCGGGGAAGGCCAGCTCCTTGAGCTGCTTGATGCGATCCTTCACCGGGGAAGTGTCGTCGCGCAGCATATTGAGTCCGGGGCCGTAAGTGACCAGATCGACGTCAACATCCTCGCCTTTGCCGCGATAATATTCGATGACGTTGGTGGCGTTGTTGAGCGCTAGATTCATGACGGCTGGATCGTTCTGATCGACCTGAATGGCGACGCGATGAACTTTGCCGTCGGCCGCAAAACTCGCCGAGGCCAGCGCAAGTACGGTAACGGTTGCGATCGCCATGACACTGAACAAGCGGCGCATCTCAAAACTCCCGGGTTGAGGCAAGGCTGGAACCGCCATCATGGGTTATGGCCGTACCAGCGTAAAGCCGTTTTCCGCCAACGACAGGATTTGACCGACGCCGACTTGCACCGGAATGGCGCCCGGAATGATCTCCGGCCGTTTGCCTGTCTCGCGTTCGAGCGTGTCCAGCGTGTTGACGCAAACATCGAATTTCACGCCTTGGGCAATCAGGCTTTCGACCCGCTGGCGATTGGCGTTGTCGGTACGCAACAGATCGATACCCGGACCGAAGGCCACCACTTCGATGGCGATGCGGTCCGGATCGTAGGCCTTGATAAGGTTGTAGGCGACGCTGATGACGAGACCTTCCTTTTTGGCGTCGGAGTCCGATAGTTGCAGGACGACCCGATGCTCTGCGAATGGTTTGTCCGCCAGCGGCGCCGGCTGCGTTTGCGCGGCAGCCGAAAACATTGCCAATGGCGAACCTGCCATCAACGCTCCGATGGCTACACCGACGACGTATCGTGTGATGGTCCGCATCCGCGTCACCCTTGCCCCGCTATTCCGGGGTTGTTCTCGACGCCGCGCAGCGTAACCGTACTTTGGCTATCGGAGGCCCTGCCGCTGCGCAGATGCTTGGCGAACACATCCCAGACCGGTTCACCCTTTTGTTCGTTGACCGAGGCCCAGCCGCCGACCTTGTAGGATTTGGTCGCTTCGAGCGCCCGACCGTTAGCCAGCTTCAAATCGGAAATGCGTTGGCCAACGCTGCCGGTCGGCGTGCAAACGTAGTTCAGTCCGCCGACACGAACCATGTCGCCGCCCTGCTGATAATAAGGGTCGGTGTTGAACAGATTGTCACAGACGTCTTCGAGAATGGACTTGATCTGCTCGCCGGTCATGGTTTGCGCGTACACTTCGGAATAGGTCGTCGCCGTCTCGGCCAGCACGTCTTCCATCGTGATCGGTTGACCCTGCAGCACGCTGGTTCCCCAACGGAAGCCCGGCGACAGCGCAATTTCGGCGTCGAGCTGTTGGCGCAGGGCGTCGCAGAGCAGGCTGTCCATCGAACCGTTGAAATTGCCCCGGCGATACAGCAACTCGCCGGCGGTCGATATCTTCTCGGCATAAGCGGTGGCATAGGGTGCGCGCAGCCGATCGATCAGCGCCTGCATTTCGGCGTCCGGCTTGAGCAGTTCGGAGAATACCGGAAGCAGCCTATAGCGCACGTCGCGAACTTTGCCCTTGGCAAGATCGAGATCGAGCACGCCAAGGAATTTGCCGTTAGAGCCGGCATTGGTCACCAGCGTGGTGCCGCCCGCATTGGTGACAGAGATCGGCTGCGGGACGGCATCATGGGTATGGCCGCCCAAAATCACGTCGATGCCGCTGACCCTGCTCGCGAGCTTGAGGTCGACGTCCATGCCGTTGTGTGACAGCAGCACTATGGCGTCGATCTTCTCGTTGCCGCGCAGCGCCTGAACCAGCTTCTGCAGTTCGTCGTCGCGAATGCCGAAGGTCCAGTCCGGTGTGAAACGCTTGGGATGGGCGATCGGCACATAGGGAAATGCCTGGCCGATCACCGCGACGCGATGGCCGCCGATCTCCTTGACGATATAAGGCTTGAATACGCGGCCGGAGGCCGCGTCGAACGCCGGCGCATCGTTGAATGCCGCTTCCTCGGTCAGAAAGACGTTCTGCGCGATAAATTCGCCTTTGAATTTTTCGAGATTGGCGCGCAGCACCTTCTCGCCGTAAGTGAATTCCCAGTGCCCGGTCATCGCCTCGATACCGAGCAGATTGGCCGCTTCCACCATGTCGGCGCCCTGCATGGCATTGGCGAGACCGGAACCCTGCCAAAGGTCGCCGCCGTCAAGTAACATCGCGTTGCCGCTGCCGACATCGCTGCGCAGACGATCGATCAGCGTCTTGAGGTGGGCGAAACCGCCGAGCTTGCCGAAGCGTGCGCTCGACTTCTCGAAATCGACGCAAGTGAACGCATAGGCATCGGCGCTGTCGGGCCTGATCTGAAAGCGTTCGAGAAAGGCACGGCCGACCAGGTGCGGCGGTTGTCCCGCCATGCCGCCGACGCCGATGTTGACGCTCGGTTCGCGGAACAGCACCGGCAGCAATTGCGCGTGGGTGTCCGTCATGTGCAGGATGCGGGCGTTCCCGAACTTCTCGAGATCGTAGTTGCGGCTTTCGCCGGCGGCGCGGCCAAGTCGCGGCATGCTGCCGGCCAATGCTGCGCTGGCGGTCCATCTCAGAAAATCGCGGCGGCGAAGGGTCATGCGATGAACCTGTACGTTTGCGGCAGCCTTGCGTCGTCCTCGGAGTGCCGCGCTTACAAAAGTGAAGACGGGATGACCCGCGATTCAGCCACTCAACTCGGCATAGACCGGCGCGCTAGCTGCGAAGCAATCCAGCCCTCGCTCTGTGGATCTCTTGATTGCTGCAAGGACGACCGATCTTGTCTCACGCGCCGCTCAGCGAATCTCCATCTGCTTCCAGTTTTCCTTCTGCTCGTTGGTCTGGAAGATGGCGGCTTTCGATAGTTGTTCGGATTTTTTCGCTTCCGCCGTCGCCTTGTCGAAGTCGCCGGCTTCGGCAGCTTTCTTGGCGGCGCTGAGGGCGGAAACCGCCGTCGTCCACTGATTGCGCAGTTTGCCGGCCTCGTTGTTGGCGGATTCGGCTGCGGCATAGGCCGCCTTGTAGTCGGCCTCCGTGCTGGCGGCGAGGGCAGGCGCGACAGCCGCGATCAACATCGTCGTAGCCAACGCGGAGATCAGGATTCGCATGACGTTCTCCTCGCTTCGCTTTACGGCCGCGCGCCGGGGCCGGAGATCGGCAGTCCGTTGCTGACGTAGGACAGATAGTATTCGACGTCGCGATACTCATCGTCCTGCGGATTCAGCGGCACGCCGCGCACCTGGCTGTTGCAGCTGGTGAAGCGGCGGCTAATGGTGCCCATGCCGCCCCATTCCGAACGATAGATCGGCATGGCATTGAGAATGCCGATTGCCGGTGCCAGCACTTCGGCGCGGATGCGTTCGCCGGGGCTCTGCACGTGGCAACTCGCGCAAGAGAAATTCAACTGACCGCGCCGCGTGTAGAAATACTTCTTGCCGTTCTCGTAGGCAGCCAGCGCACGCGGATCGTTCGGGATCTTGATGTCGAACGGCTTGCCACGCGAGGTGAACGCCATATAGGCGGTCACTGCGGCCATTTCGTCCTTGGTGTAGGAGTAGGGCTTTTCGCCGTTGCTCTCGAGGCACTGGTTGATGGCCAGTTCAAGGGTCACGACCTTGCCCTGCTTCTCGTCGAAGTAAGGATAGTTCTGCCGGATGCCGATGCCCTTGTTGGGGAAGCAGTCGGCGAAGGTCTTGCCGTTCTTGAAAGGCTTGGCGAACAGCTCCTTGCCCATGTCGAGCGCGAACTCGTAAGGCGGGAACTCTTCTTTCTCCTTCCATTGCTGGTACAGGCCTTCATCCATCGAATAGGGGCCGTTGACGAAGTCGTCGAACTTCACCTTGGGAAACTTGTCGGTGAAGAATTTGCGGAACGCTTTGGCGTCGGCCTCAGGGTTTGTCGTATCGGCCGCAACCGCGGTGTGAACGGCGCCAAACGTCAGCGCCGCGATGACAAGCCCAAGTGCAGAACCCAACACAGATCGCATCATTCCTACCCCACGTCCCGCCGCGACGCCGTTACTGGATCTTGGCGGTGAGTTGATCGCTGCCGCCCTTGTTGTCGGTCCAGCTGATTTTCAGGTCGTCGCCCTTCTTGCCGCCCTTGAAGGCGAACTTCAGGTAGGGATCCTTGGAAACCGCCGGCCCCCAATCCGCGACGAAGACCTGCTTGCCGTCGTGTTCGAAGACGACTTCCTGAATGAAGTGCGGCGGGATCAACTGACCCTTGGCGTCCTTGACGAAGCCGGAATCCATCGGGTGCTGGATCAGCGCCTGAACTTCCGTGGTCTCGGCGCCAGCGGTGGCGCGAACGCGAATGGACGATGCCATGATAATGTTCCTTGATTAAAGCGTTTCCAAGCGAAGTAGAATTGGCTCGCGTGAGAACGCGTCAAAACAAAATGCTCCGACGACTAGCCGCCGCAACCGCCGACGGTGACCTTGACCTCTTTGCTGGCGCTGTAGAGCTTGCCGCCGGCCTCGACCACGGCAATGACATTGCTGGTCTTGGCCATCTTGAGGCGGCTGGCGACGCTCGGCACTGTGCCGGCCGGAATCTTGTAGGACGCCGCGAGGCTGAACGGATTTTCCGTCACCATGATCGAGATCGAGGTCACGTCGGGCAGCGACGATGAGACGGTGATCGGCACCACCGCGCCGTTTTCGGCGATTTCCGGCGCGTCGAGCTTCACCTTGTCGGACGCCGTCGCCGTCTTGCCGTAGAGCGACTTGATGGCGTCGTCGGAGCTCTTTTGTTTGAATGCGTCTTCCGGATATTTGTCGTTGGCAGCGGCAAAGGCCTCGGTCAGTCCGAAGCGAATGCCCGCGATGCTGGCCAGCGCGATGACCGCGGCACCCTGCAATATCATGCGTCGGGTCTTGTCGATGCCATCGGATGTTACCTGGTACATACATATCTCCTTGGGGGGCGCCTGAAAGACAGGCGCGGCAAAGCGGCGGCGTCACAATGTCTGGAGGAAATCGACCACCGCACTGATTTCTTTCTCGGTCAGAATATGATTCCGGCCGAACGGCGGCATGACGGTTTGCGGATTGCGTTTGGTTTCGTCAGTGACGATGGCGATCAGTTCGTTGCGATCCGGATACTTCGATTTGATGTCGGTCAGCGCCGGGCCGATGCTGCCGGCGAGGGTGCCGCCCTTCATCTCGTGACAGGTCAGGCAGTTGCCCTTGCTGCGGTCGAACGCGATCTTCTCACCCTCCGCGGCGGAGGACTGTGCCTGCGCAGCATGCGATGCCGTGAGCGATGCAAACAGCACCAGCGTCATGACGATGCCCGCGCGACGCGCGTCGGCGATACGGCCTGTCCTCGGGGTGGCGGCAGTGAAGCGAGCGATCGTCAATGGCATGTCCTGCTTGGATTGGTTGGCTGCTATCAGTTCGCCGTGTATCGGTTAAATCTCATTTCGCCCGCATATCATCAAGCGGTCCGGTGGTTCGTGGCGTCAAATCCTTCCCTTCCGCCGTCGAGGTGATTTTCACGGCGCCGGGATCGGCACACGCGCTCATGCACGGCTTGGCGGCGGTATCGGGCCTGGGGTCGGTCCAAAGGAAATTGTCGCGATTGGGCATCTTGATCCTGGCCAAGCTGTTCCGATCGGCGACGAAATCATTTGGAACGATATTATTCAGGCTCAATATATAGGCCGTCAATGCATAAACGTCATCCGCCGAAAGCGTGTGTGGCGCCGGCATTGGCATGGCGCGGTTAATGTAATCCCACAACGTCGGCGCGAAAGGCCAATAGCTGCCCACGGTCAATTCCGGCCGGTCGTCCTTCAGCGTTCCAATGCCACCGGCCAGCTTGGGGAAGCGGCCCTCGCCCTCGCCAAACGTGCCGTGGCAGGCCGCGCATTGCTCGGCGAACACGGCCTCGCCCTTGCTGACGTCACCGCTGCCGGGCGGCAAGCCAACGCCGTCGTCGCCACGCGCATCTATGTCCCACCCGGCGATCTGCTGTGGTGTCGGTACCGTTCCATAACCGAAATGACCGGGCTCGGCCGCAACGGCTGCCATCACCGTCGCCAGCAACGCAGCCATGCTCCCCGGAACGCCTCGTCTAGCCCAGCTGAACATCGAAGATGCTCCCGTCGGGTTTCACCTGCCAAGTCTGGATCGAATTGTTGTGGTAGACCGAATTCGACCCACGCTGCCGCCGCAACTCGGCAATGGTCGGCTGCACATAGCCGGTTTCATCGATAACGCGGGATTCCAGCAAAGCCGGCTTGCCGTCCCAGCGCCACGGCAGTGAAAAGCGCGTCAGCGCTTTCGAGAGCACCGGTTCGTGCAACTGCGCCGTCTGCCAGTTGATGCCGCCGTCGAGCGAAACATCGACGCGCTTCACCTTGCCGTTGCCGGTCCAGGCCAGGCCGCGAATCTCATAGAGGCCGGGACCGCTTAGCGGCCTTTCCGGGCAGGGGAACGTGATCACCGACTTGGCGTCGATCAGCCAGGTGAATCCACGCGACGTGCCGTCCGGCATCAGATCGGTGTATTTCGAGGTTTCCTCGCGCGAATACCATGGCTTTTCGCCGAGCTTGATGCGGCGCAGCCACTTGATGCTGACATTGCCTTCCCAGCCCGGCACCACGAGGCGAAGCGGATAACCCTGTTCCGGCCGCAGCGCCTCGCCATTCTGGGCATAGACGATGAGGCAGTCGTCGAGACACTTGTCGAGCGGCAGGCTACGGTTCATGTGCGCGCCATCGGCGCCCTCGACCATCGCCCATCTGGCCTCCTTCTTGACGCCGACTTCTTCGAGCAGGGTTGAGAGCTTGACGCCGGTCCATTCGGCGCAACTGATCATGCCGTGGTTGAACTGCAGTGAATTGAGTTGCGCTGCCCGCCACTCCATGCCGCCATTGGCCGGACATTCGATGAAATGAATGCGTGACACCGAAGGGAACCGGACGATGTCTTTCATCGTCAACAACAGCGGCCGCTCGACCAGGCCGTGGATCATCAGCCGATGCTGGTCCGGATCGACGTCCGGGCGACCGGCGTGATAGCGCTCGAAGAACAGTCCGTTCGGCGTGATGATGCCGTTGAGATGCTGCAGCGGCGAAAAGCTGATCGAGGATTCGGTGCCGGCCGTCAGCCACGGCACGTTACGGCGGATAACACCGGCTTCGAAATCCGCGGGTTTGCCGTAGGGCCGATCGACGACGCCGGCGCCGATGGATTGCGACCAGGGCGCATCGGCGGGAGGCGATGTTTCCGAGGTTTCGGCATGGGCGCCATCGCGGCCGAATGCCAGAGTTCCGGTCAGGGCGGCCCCGAGGCCGAGGATCGCGCGCCGGCCGAGCGCCACGTTGCGCCGTTGTGCCAGCTTGGCTAACACAGGGATGCTGCGCCAGGGGTTGGACCGCAGGTTTCCTCGCTCCGCGGCTTGCGGCCGCTATGTTTCTCTGCGGCTTGCGGCCGCATCGATTGATTTGGCACACAGGCGTATCGTTATTACCTAATTTAGTCAATGCTAAACTAATAGGGTGTGCTAAGGTGGAACTCACGGTGCGAGGCCACCGCTCAACCGGGTGAACGTCATGGCAGTCGCCGTCAACTCCGCCGTTAAGGCGCGCCAATCGGATATCGCGGCACTGAAGACGCTGGCGAAGCAAGCAGGCGAGGCCGCGCAACTGCTCAAGCTGCTGGGCAACGAGAAGCGTCTCCTCATTCTGTGCTTTCTAGCGGTCCGCGGTGAGATGACCGTCGGCGAGATCGTCGATGTCGTGAAGCTTAGCCAATCGGCGCTGTCGCAACATTTGGCCAAGCTGCGGGCTGATGGCCTGGTGGCGTTCCGGCGCAATTCGCAAACCTTGCACTATCGCGTGGCCGACAAGCGGGCGCTGCGTATGCTGCAAGTTCTCAAGGACATTTACTGCGGAGACATCAAGTGATGTCGCGCGCCGTCCTTGTCGCGGGGTTGGCAGTCGTGTTGGCGATGAGCGCGGGGCAGGCCAATGCCGACAATGCGCCATCCTATGCACCGTTGACGATTCCGCTGCAGCTCGATCAAGTGCCCGGCAAGCCGATCTATTACAGCGTCGGCAACCCCGGCGTTCCCGGCAAGGACAACGAAGGCAATACGTCGAATGCCGGCTTGGTCGTCACCTCTGATGGTGTCGCCGTGTTCGATGCGCTCGGCACGCCGAGCCTTGGCTGGGCCTTGCTGCAGGAGATCAGGAAGATCACCGACAAGCCTGTGCGCTATGTCATCGCCAGCCATTATCATGCCGATCACATTTACGGTTTGCAGGCGTTCAAGGATCATTCTGGCGCGTTGATCGTCGCGCAGGAGCGAGCTGGCGAATACAAGGAGAATGAGGAGACTGCTGATGAGAAGGCCGACCAGCGGCTCGATCAGCGTCGCGGCGTGTTGTTTCCGTGGGTCGATGACAAGACTCGCGTGGTGCCGCCGGACATCACCTTCAAGGAGCGCAAGACGATTGTGCTGGGCGATCGGCGCTTGACGTTGTTGTCGGCCGGTCCGGCGCATTCATCCAGCGACATGATGATGATGGTCGAGCCAGATGGTGTGCTGTTCGCCGGCGATATCGTGCAGAATAGCCGCATCCCGTTCATGAACAGCGACGACGTTTCCACCACCCACTGGTTGGCTGCGCTTTCCGAAGTCGAGAAACTGCAACCGAAGTTTATCGTCCCCGGCCATGGCAAGCCGTCGACCGAGGCGGCCAAGGCGATTGCCTTCACCCGCGACTACATCCAGTACGTCCGCGACGCGATGACCGGCGCAGTGCAGAACTGGACCGATTTCGATACGGCCTACGCGCGGACCGATTGGTCGAAGTACAAGGACATGCCGGCCTTCGCCAATAACAACCGCGGCAATGCCTATCGTATCTATCTGGAACTGGAACAAGCCCAGTTCAACGGTGACAAACCCTGAAATAGATCGCGCGGCGCGGTGTTAATTGTCATACCGTCAGGCTTTGTTGTCCGGTTCGTCCCGAGCGGCGCTGGACTCGCGATTTGAAGTTGGAGCGCGTCGTGTTGCGAATCGAGTGGCTTTCATGCGCCATGGTTGGGTGTCATGGCTGAGTATGTTGTCGAATTCGGCAAGGATGGGCAACCGATGGAGCCCGACGGCAGGCTGGATGCGGCTGCCTTTCATCGCAATCACGAAGCGATCTGGGCGGTGCTCGACGGCTTTCTACGCGACAAGACTGGCAATGTCTTCGAGGCCGGAAGTGGCACGGGCCAGCATGTCGTCACCTTCGCACGCCTCAGTCCGCAGATCGAATGGTGGCCGAGCGACTTCAATGAGGCGCATCTCAAGAGCATCGCGGCCTGGCGCGTGTATACGCAATTGGCCAATGTCCACGCGCCGCAGAAGGTCGATCTATCCGATCCTGCGTGGTGTCTCGGTGTACGAGATAATGGAGGTCCGCCCGATGTGCTTGCGGTGTTTTGCGCCAATGTCATCCACATCGCGCCGTGGCGCGTCGCTGAAGGCCTGTTCGCCGGAGCGGCACGCTATCTCCGGCCCGATGGACGGCTGTTCCTCTACGGGCCGTTCAAACGCGGCGGCAAACACTCCGCTCTGAGCAATGCTGTGTTCGATACCAGCCTGCGTAACGGCAATCCGGAATGGGGCGTGCGCGATATCGATGATCTGGAGAAGCTGGCAGACTCCGTTGGCCTGAGGCTGATCGAGAGCGTCGAGATGCCAGCCAATAATCTCATTCTGGAGTTCGCGCGCGTCTAGCCGTCTCGCTAGGCTGTATGGTTGATGCTGCCATGACCATCGTCGTGGTTGTCGGGCGACCGGAATCGGCGCATGGAGCATGTCGCGCGACGGTGATGTCGCGCGGTTAACTTGCGCAGGCCGCCATGACCATCAAAACCGCTCTGACTTCGCTGCTCAATATCGAACATCCCATCCTGTTGGCGCCGATGGCCGGCCTTGCCGGTGGCGCGTTGGCCTCGGCCGTGACCAACGCGGGCGGCCTCGGCGTGATTGGCGGTGGCTATGGCGACAAGGAATGGTTGAGCCGGGAACTGCTCAAGGCCGGCAATGCGCCGGTCGGCATCGGGTTTATCACCTGGTCGCTGCAGAAGAATCCCAGCCTGCTCGACCAGGCGCTCGCGCATCATCCAAAGGCCATGTTCCTGTCGTTCGGGGACATCGGCGAATTCGAGCCGCGCATCAAGAGCGCGGGCGTTCTATTGATCGCGCAGGTGCAAAACGTGGCGCAGGCCCGCAAGGCGGTGGCAGACGGTGCCGATATTATCGTTGCCCAAGGGACCGAGGCAGGCGGTCACGGCAGCGTACGCTCGACGCTGCCGCTGATTCCGGCGGTGGTCGATGCTGTTGGCCAGCATGTGCCGGTGGTCGCAGCCGGCGGCATCGGCGACGGGCGTGGTCTGGCCGCGGCCCTGATGCTTGGCGCGTCCGGCGTACTGTGCGGCACCGTGTTCTATGCGAGTCAGGAATCGCTGGCGCATCCCAACGTCAAGCAGGCCGCCCTTGCCGCGAATGGCGACGACACCTTACGCAGTTCGGCAATCGATGTGGCGCGCGGCATCGACTGGCCCGAACAATGGAATATCCGCACGCTGAAGAATCCCTTCATCACGCAGTGGCATCACGATCTCGGCCGCCTCAAGCAAAGCGTCGCGACCGAAAAGCCACGCTATCTTCAGGCAGCCGCGGACGGCGACCTCGATGTCGCGGCGGTGATCGTCGGCGAGGCGGTGGATTTTGTCCGCGAGGATGTCGGCGCAGCTACTATTGTGCAGCGAATGGTCTCGACCGCCGAAGGTCTGCTGCGTGGTGCACCACAAATGCTGGGCTGATCTTCGGTTCTGCGTGTTGCTTCTTGGCACGTGATGACGTCATGGTCCGGCCATCATGGCAGAAGTGACAATCGACGACATAACGGATGACGTGCGGGCGCGAGCCAATGTGGCTCGCCTCGCCGTGGCGCAAGCGCTCAACGGGGCCAATTCGGCGGTGATCTTTGCCACCGGAGCCATCGTCGGGGCGACGCTGGCTCCGGACATTGCCTATGCCACGGTGCCGCTATCGGTCTATGTCGTCGGCGTTGCCGCCGGCACGTTGCCGACCGGCGCGATATCGCGGCGTTACGGTCGCCGCGTCGCATTCATCATCGGCACCGCCAGCGGTGCGATCACCGGATTACTTGGCGCCGTGGCCATACTCTGGGGCTCGTTCAGCCTGTTCTGCCTCGCCACTTTCTTCGGCGGTCTCTACGGCGCGGTGGCGCAATCCTATCGTTTCGCTGCGGCGGATGGCGCGAGCGCAGCCTACGGCCCCAAGGCCGTGTCGTGGGTGATGGCAGGCGGTGTGTTCGCCGGCGTACTCGGGCCGCAGATGGTGCAGTGGACGATGGACTTCTGGCCGCCCTATCTGTTTGCGGTCAGTTTCATCACGCAAGCGGTGATCGCGTTGATCGCCATGGCGGTGGTTTCCGGTGTCGATGCCCCGCGCCCGGCGACGGTCACGAGCGGTGGCGGTCGGCCGCTGTCGGTCATTGCCCGGCAGCCGCGCTTCATCGCGGCGGCGATCTGCGGCGTGGTGTCGTATTCGATGATGAACCTCGTGATGACGTCCGCGCCGTTGGCGATGAAGCTGTGTGGTCTTCCGCTCAGCGATTCGAACACCGGTATCCAGTGGCACATCGTGGCGATGTACGGACCAAGCTTCTTCACCGGTACGCTGATCACGCGGTTTGGAGCTCCGACCGTCGTGGCCGCCGGTCTCATGCTTGAAGCGCTGGCGGCGACCATCGGTCTCAGCGGTATCTCCACGCAGCATTTCTGGGCCGGTCTTGTGGTGCTGGGCGCCGGATGGAATTTGAGCTTTGTCGGCGCTTCGGCGCTGGTGTTGGAGACGCACACCGCGCAGGAGCGCAACAAGGTGCAGGCCTTCAATGACTTCCTGGTGTTCGGCACGATGACGCTCGGCTCGTTCATGTCCGGTCAGTTGCTGGCCGATTTCGGCTGGTCGGTGGTCAACCTGGTGGTCTATCCACCGATTGCAATCGGGCTTGCGGCGCTGGCGTTCGCCGCGAAGATGCGGCGCCGCCCGTCCGCCACCTTCTGAATTCGCTTCGCGCGCAGAGCTATCCTGCGTTAGCCTTGCGCAAGCACAGGGAGGACCGGATGCCGACACGCGCCCGTCTCGATGAGTTCATCGCCGTCGTTGAAAGCGGCGATCACGCCGGCGCTATCGAGCGCTATTACACCGAAGATGCCAGCATGCAGGAAAACGCTGCACCGCCACGAGTCGGCCGCGACACCTTGGTCGCGCATGAACGCGGCATTCTGGCGCGCATGCAACACGTCTATTCCAAGGCGATGACGTCGATCGTTGAGGGTGACAAGGTCGCCATTCACTGGATTTTCGAGCTGACCGATCATGACGGCAAGGTCTACCGGACCGACGAAGTTGCGCTGCAGGAGTGGCACGGCGATCGCATTTTCCGGGAACGTTTTTTCTATCGGCCATCCAAGTCGTGACGTCTGATTGGAACTGGGCCGGGGTTTACTTCGGCGACGGCCGAATTTTGGGTGCGATTGCGCCGCTATGATGAGCGCGGCAGACAAACTTCCTTTCTCGCTCCATAATGCCTGTTCTGCGATCCTGCTCATCGGATACCTCACAGACCTGTATGACGCTTGCCGCCCCCCGCATCGCTGACGAAACGTCGATCCGCTATGCGGGCTGGCGAATCGTTGCGGTCTGCTTTCTCGTAGCGACCTTCAGTTGGGGTCTCGGCTTCTACGGGCAAAGCGTTTATCTGGCGGAACTGCACCGCGTCCACGGCTGGCCGTCATCGTGGATATCGACGGCAACGACGTTCTTCTATCTGGTCGGGGCTTTGCTGGTGGCCTTCATCAGCGATGCGATGCGGGTGATCGGCGCGCGCAATTGCCTGATCGTGGGAGTTGTCTGCATCGCGACAGCGACGGCTGCGCTCGGCCAGATCTCCGCGCCATGGCAACTTTATGCGGTCAATCTGCTGTTGGCCTGCGGCTGGGCCGGGACCAGCCTCGGTGCCATCACCAACACGCTGGGTCTGTGGTTCGACGGTCGGCGCGGCATGGCGATCAGCCTGGCTTTGAACGGTGCGAGTTGCGGCGGCATCGTCGGCGTCCCGCTGCTGGTGACGGCCATCGGCAGCCTTGGTTTTTCCGGAGCGATGATCGCGACCGCCGCGACGGCAATCCTGCTGCTGGTGCCGGTGATCCTGTTTGCGGTCGGCACGCCGCCGGAGCGCGATCGGACCGCGGATGGCCGGCCCGACCCGGCGCCGATTTCGGCTTCGCGACTTCGCGCGGCGGCATTCCGGGATCCGGCATTTCTGACCCTGACGATTTCGTTCGCGCTGGTGCTGTTCGCGCAGGTTGCCTTCATCGTGCACCTGATCTCGTTTCTCGATCCTGTGCTCGGGCGCGAGCGCGCGGCCGCTGCCGTGGCGTTGCTGACGGCGATGGCTGTGGTTGGCCGCGTACTGTTTTCGACGGTGATCGATCGGCTTAATCAACGGCTGGCTTCGGCGATCTCGTTCGCCAGTCAGGCGCTGGCGCTGTTGATCATCATCAATTTTCACAGCGCGGCGCTGGTGTTCCTCGCTTGTGCAATGTTCGGATTCTCCGTCGGCAATCTCATTACTCTGCCGGCACTGATTGTGCAGCAGGAGTTCGATGCGCGCTCGTTCGGCGTGCTGATCAGCCTGATTACCGCGGTCACGCAAGTGACGTACGCTTTTGGTCCTGGCATCATCGGCGTGCTGCGCGATCTGTCCGGCGGCTATACGTTGCCGTTCTATCTCTGCATCGTGCTGCAATTGACTGCAGCGGGCCTTGTCATGATGCGGCGGCGGGCGGGTCGACATTAATCGAAGTTCTTGCCACGTGTCATTGCGAAGAGCGAAAGCGACGAAGCAATCCAGTTCTCCCACGCCAACCCTCCCCCCCACGCGGGGGAGGAAGAAGGGAGGGGAGTGCTCGCAATGACGGGGGGAGTGCAATCAGACGATGCGCGGACGCATGAGGTCGTCGATATCGAGCCGCCGCGTAAACATCGCCAGCGAACCGTCGGCATTGCGCGGCCATTCTTCCGGAGGCCGGTCGCGATACAGTTCGACGCCGTTCTCGTCCGGGTCGCGTAGATAGAGCGCCTCGCTGACGCCGTGGTCGCTGGCTCCGTCGAGCGGGATGCCAGCCTCGAGCACGCGGTGCAGCGCATCGGCCAGCGCCGCGCGCGTCGGATAAAGAATGGCGGTGTGAAACAGTCCGGTGGTCCCGGGCGGCGGAGGTTCGCCGCCCTTGCTCTCCCACGTGTTCAGTCCGATGTGATGATGATAGCCGCCGGCCGAAATGAAAGCGGCCTGATCGCCATAACGCTGCATCAGTTCGAAGCCGAGCACGTCGCGATAGAAACCGAGCGCGCGTTCGAGGTCGGCGACTTTGAGGTGAACGTGGCCGATCCGCGTACCCGCGACGACCGGTCGATGGGCTGATGTCATGATCATCGGTCCCGTATGCTGCCGGGTTATTGGCAGCGGCTTTCGTCAGTTGCGGAAATGATTCGCCACCCGCATCGTCAATTGCAGGGATGCCGGTGCCCATCCTGGCCACGATAGCTGGCGGTGGATTGGCCGCAATAGCGCTGATTGACATCGTAGTAAGCGTAGGGGCGCTCGCCGATCGGGTGAACGATGCGGTCGGGTATGGCGCGCACGCCGTCGGTCCAGAACTCGACCGGGCCGTAGTTGTGGTTGTAGGAGAACGTGAACCGATAGGGATTGCGCTCGACCCGCACATAATGGCGGTGATGCTGTCGCTCGAGGCGCAGGTCGGCGGCGCTGGCGGTCAGGCTGAGGGTTGGCGCGATACCGGCGGCCAGCAACACGATGGCAGCGGCGATCTTCACGGTCGTCATGGGCGTGCTCCTCCGAAACATCGGTCAAACGAGGTTGCCGCAGCAAGGTTCCCGCGACAAGCCCCTTGACGTGCAAATCAATCGATCAGTTCGGAGACTTCGCCGTTCGGCAGGTCGAATTCGAAGGTGTTCAGCGTCATCGACACCATGGTGTAGTAGCCGCACAGGCCGATCACCTCGACAATGCCGCGCTCGCCGATCGATTTCACCGCTTCGTCGTAAAGCGATTTGGTGACGCCGTGGCCTTCGTGCAGCGATTTGCTCAGGTCGTAAACCAACCGGGCCTTGGCGTCATCGAATGTCGGCGTGCGGCGGCAGCGAATGTCTTCGATGATTTTCGGATCCATGCCGCCTGCCAGTGCCAGCCGCTTGTGGGCATACCATTCGTAATGCGACGTCCAATGCCGCGCTGTGACCAGAATGGCGATCTCCGAAAGCTTGGCCGGGAAACTCGTATCGTAACGCAGGAATGCACCCAGCCGTGTGGCGTGCCGCGCCATCTCCGGGCTGTTGAGCCACGCCATCATCGGGGGCGGCGGGCTGCCGCGCTTGCTGGCAATCGATTCGTCATAGGTCTGCCGTTGATCGTCGCTCATTTCGCCGGGCGAAAGCAGTTTGAGGCGCATGGGTTTTCTTTCCGGTGTTCAGCTTATCGCGGCGGAAGCGCGACATGACGCGCATCACTATCACATCCGCTGCACGCGCGGCGCGCACAGAGAGATATTGATATTCCCCAAGTGACCGCTAAGGTTTGCCCCGTGTCACGACATCGCGTTCCACCACGCGAAATTTGTAACGGGAAACATTCGCATGCCTGATCTCGATCAATTTCGCCGCGAGACCCGCGCCTGGCTGGAAGCCAATTGTCCGCCCGAGATGCGCAAGCCGGTGATGCGCGACGAAGATGTGTTCTGGGGCGGACGCAACACCACGTTTGTGTCCGAAGCACAGAAAGTCTGGTTCGAGCGTATGCGTGACAAGGGCTGGACGGTGCCGGATTGGCCCAAGCAATATGGCGGCGGTGGACTCGATGGCGCCGAAGCCAAGGTGTTGCGCGAGGAGATGGCGGCGATCGGCGCGCGGCCGCCGCTGTCGAGCTTCGGCATCTGGATGCTTGGCCCCGCGCTGTTGAAATACGGCACCGATGCGCAGAAGGCGGAGCACCTGCCCAAGATCACTGCGGGATTGATCCGTTGGTGTCAGGGCTATTCCGAGCCGAACGCCGGCTCCGATCTCGCTTCGCTGCAGACCCGCGCCGAAAGCGATGGCGACGATTTCATCATCAACGGTCAGAAGATCTGGACCTCCTACGCCAACTATGCCGATTGGATCTTCTGCCTGGTGCGCACCGATCCCACCGCGAAGAAGCACGACGGCATCAGCTTCATCCTGTTCGACATGACGTCGAAGGGCGTCTCGACCAAACCGATCCTGCTGATTTCCGGCAAGTCGCCGTTCTGCGAAACCTTCTTCGACAATGTGCGGGTGCCGAAGTCGCATGTCGTCGGCACCGTCAATCGCGGCTGGGATGTTGCCAAGTATCTGCTGCAGCATGAGCGGGCGATGATCTCCGGTCTCGGCGATCGCAGCGTCGGCCGCCCACTCGGGCAGATTGCCGCCGACTCGGTCGGTTCCGATGCGCAGGGTCGACTCGACGATGCGATGCTGCGCGGCCAGATTGCGGCCTTTGAGGTCGATGAAGCTGCGCTGGCTTGCGCGGCCGAGCGTGCGATCGATCTCGCCAAGGCCGGGCAGGGCCATCCGGCGTTTTCGTCGGCGATGAAATATTACGGCACCGAACTCAACAAGCGACGCTACGAGATCCTGATGTCGGCCGGCGGCGCGGATGCGCTGGAGTGGGAGAGCGAGCGGTCGAAGCAGGGCGCGCGTCCGCGTGCATGGCTGCGCACCAAGGCCAATTCCATCGAAGGCGGCACAAGCGAAGTCATGCTCGGCATTGTCGCCAAGCGAATCCTCGATCTGCCGGGAGCCTAATTCATCGTCATTGCGAGCGGAGCGAAGCAATCCAGAATGACAGTTTCAAAACCTGGATTGCTTCGTCGCTTCGCTCCTCGCAATGACGACAACTCACCTCTGTTCCAGAGGACTGTTCATCCAATTTCAGATTCACACCAGATTTCCGGTATTCACTCATGCCCCTCGTCCTGACCGAAGAACAATCGATGCTCCGCGACAGCGCGCGCGGCCTGATTAGCGACAAGGCGCCCGTAGCGCATCTGCGCCAGTTGCGCGACAGCAGGGATGCCGACGGATTTTCCCGTGCGTTGTGGAAGACGTTCGCCGAGATGGGATTTGCCGGACTTCTGGTCCCGGAGAAGTTCGGTGGCAGCGGCCTTGGCAATGTCGAAGCTGGCGTGTTGATGGAGGAGATCGGCCGCACGCTGATGCCGTCACCGTTCTTCGCCACGGCGGTGCTCGGCACGTCGGCGCTGTTGCGCGGTGGCAATGCGACACAGCAATCGGCGTATCTGCCGAAGATCGCCGATGGCTCGTTGCTCGCCGCGCTGGCGGTGGACGAACATGCGAAGCATCGGCCGTTGCAGGTCAGCCTGCAGGCCGTCCGCTCCGGTAACGGATTCAGGTTGATCGGGACCAAGACCTTCGTGGTTGACGGTCATATTGCCGATCTGTTGATTGTCGCGGCGCGCAGCGCTGGCAGCGCCGGCGAACGCAACGGATTGACGCTGTTTCTGGTCGATCCGAAGAGCAAGGGCATCGCCATCGAACGCACCGCGATGGTCGATTCGCATAACGCGGCACGCATCACCTTCGACAACGTCGAGGTGACTGCCGACAGCGTGCTGGGCGAGATCGATCAAGGTGCAGACTTGCTCGAGGGCGTGCTGAATATCGGGCGCGGCGCGGTGGCGTCGGAAATGATCGGCCTCAGCGAGGAGGTATTCGGGCGCACCGTCACCTATCTGAAGGAACGCAAGCAGTTCGGCAAACTGATCGGCGAGTTTCAGGCGCTGCAGCATCGCGCCGCGCAGCTCTACATCGATATCGAGATCACCCGCGCAGCCGTGCTGAAAGCATTGCAGGCGCTGGATCAGGATGCCGGCAAAGCCGGTGCCGCGGTCGCGGTCGCGAAGGCGCGCGCCGGCACTACCGCGACGCTGGCGGTACAGGAAGGCGTGCAGATGCACGGCGGCATGGGCATGACCGATCAGTTCGACATCGGCTTCTTCATGAAGCGGGCGCGGGTATGTCAGGAACTGTTCGGCGACAGCAACTATCACGCCGATCAACTGGCGCGCGGCAGGGGCTATTGAATAATTTCAGAGCCCGTCGCCCTTCAGGGCGCGCAAGTAAGTGCGCGCTCCTCAGGGTGACGAAATATCGCACGGCCGCTTAATCGCGCGTGGCGATAACGTCATCCTGAGGTGCGAGCCGCGTTGTGCGGCGAGCCTCGAAGGATGCAATCAAGCAATCGTACTAGCGGATCGGCGGGGCGTATTGGATGCCACCGGCATTCCAGAGTTGATTGAGTCCACGCGGAATGCCGAGTTTTGAGCGCGCGCCGACATTGCGCTCATAGACTTCGCCATAGTTGCCGACATGGCGAATGATGCGAGCAGCCCAATCCTTGGTCAATCCCAGCTCTTCGCCGTAGGTGCCCTCCGTACCGACGAGCCGCATCACGTCGGGCTTCTTCGACTTCAACGCTTCATCGATGTTCTGCGAGGTCACGCCAAGCTCTTCGGCGTTGATCATGGCATAGAGCGTCCATTTGACGATCATCATCCATTCATCGTCGCGTTGACGGACAACCGGGGCCAGTGGCTCCTTTGAGATGACATCCGGCAGGATAGTGCTGTCTTTCGGCTTGGTCAGCCGCAGGCGGATGGCGTAGAGCTGCGAGACGTCGGCGGTCAGCACATCGCATTTGCCTTCGTCATAGGCCTTGATGACGTCCTCCAGCTTGCCGAACTTCATCTCGTCATACTTCATGTTGTTGGCTTTGAAGTAATCGGCCAGATTGAGTTGGGTGGTGGTTTCGCCCTGCACGCAGACCTTGGCGCCGTCGAGATCGAGCGCGGATTCGCTCTTGCGCGAGCTGTTCACCATGAAACCTTCGCCGTCATAGTAAGACACGGCCGGGAAATAGAGCTCGTAGCCGGTTTCTCGCGACATGCTCCATGTCGAGTTGCGGGAAAGAATATCGACTTTGCGGTTTTGCAATTCCTTGAAGCGCTGGTTGGCGTCGAGCGGCAGGAATTTCACCTTGCTCGGATCGTTGAAAATGGCGGCAGCCACAGCGCGGCAGAAATCGACGTCGAAGCCTGACCAGTTGCCCTTGTCATCCGGGTTCGAGAAGCCGGGCAGGCCGGTGTTCACGCCGCACAGAACCGCATCGCGTTTCACTGTGCGCTTGAGCGTCTTGGTATCGTAGCGTTCATAAGTGATGGCGGCGGCGGCAACGGCAACGGCAACGGCAAGGCCGATCAAAAGGCCGGTTCGAAAAGTCCGCATGGATATGGCTTTCTCGCAATGATCGAAAAGTCAAAGAACGGAAAATTGGCGCCGGGAAAACGCGCTGGCTCAGAGCTGCGGCTTTTGCCGGACGATCACCTTGGTGCCGACCGGCACGCGATCATAGAGATCGGCCACGTCGGCATTGACCAGACGGAAGCAGCCCGACGAAATGGCGGTGCCGATGGTATCGGGACGGTTGGTGCCGTGGATGCGGTAGACCGTGGTACCGAGATAGAGCGCGCGCGCGCCGAGTGGATTGCCGGGGCCGCCCGCCATGAAGCGCGGCAGGTAGGGCTGACGCTGGATCATCTCCGGCGGCGGTGTCCAATCGGGCCATTCGGCCTTGCGGGTAATGTTCAGCAGGCCCTGCCATTGGAAGCCGTCGCGGCCGACGCCGATACCGTAGCGTATGGCGCGGCCGTTACCCTGAATCAGATAGAGATGACGTTCGGAGGTCTGGATGATGATGGTGCCGGGCGGCTCGGTGGTGCGGTACAGCACCATCTGCTTGCGGAATTCCGGATCCAATTCGTACGCATCGTCGGCGACCAATCCCGGCTCATCGCCGACATCGGGCTTTTGCGCGAAACTTTGCGAAGCCGACAGCATCAGCCCCGTTGCGGCGAGTGCTGTCCAGATGAAATGCCGAAGTCCGCGCATCGCAGTATCTCCAGGTCGGCGTTGTGGCAGGTCACCGTTACGGTGTGCTTGCCATAGGGTATCGTCATGAAATCAATTGCTGCAATAAGATCGCACCGACCGCGAGTTGGCAAGCGGTGTGAGGAGGTCGCTGGAAAGCTTAAAGTTTTCGTCGTGTGAGGTCGGGCGCAATGTCGCACCTTTGTCATCCCGGTGCGATCCAGAGCCGCAATATGTAGGCGACGACAGCGACACTGCCGACGCCACCAAGCCACAACAGCACGAACCACAGCAAACGCTGCGTCAGCGACGGCGGATGGTGTGGGCGTGTTGCCATCAGTGGTAGCCGCTCTCGGGATCGACCTTGCCGCGAAACACCCAGTAGGCCCAGGCCGTGTAGGCAAGAATAATCGGCACCAGAACGGCGACACCGACGAGCATAAAGACCTGGCTGTTATGGGGGGCCGCGCCCTGCCAGATCGTGATGCTGCGCGGGACGATGTAGGGATACATGCTGATGCCGAGTCCGGCGTAGGACAACGCGAACAGCGCCAGCGCCAGGAAGAACGGCCGGTAATCCTGCCGTAGCGCAAGGCTGCGCAGCAGCAGCGCGGTGACCGCAGCCACCGCGATCGGCACCGGTGCGGTGAACAGGATGTTCGGCCAGGTGAACCAGCGCCGTGCGTACTCCACATCCAGGAATGGCGTCGCCAGGCTGACGGTGCCGATGGCCGCCAGCATCGCGAACAACAGCCACCAGCTCAGATGATAGGCTTTCTCGCGCAGGTCACCGGTGGTCTTCATCACCAGCCAGGTGGCGCCAAGCAAGGCGTAACCGATCACCAGTGCGATGCCGGTGAGCACGCTGAATGGCGTCAGCCAATCCCACCAGCCACCGGCGTAAGCGCGGCCTTCGACATGCACGCCTTGTAGGATAGCGCCGAGCGCAATGCCTTGCGCCAGTGCCGCCAGCAGCGAACCGCCGGCGAAGGCCACGTCCCAGCGATTGCGTTCGCGTTGCGAGCGCCAGCGAAACTCAAATGCGACGCCGCGAAACACCAGCCCGATCAACATGGCGATCATCGGTGTGTAAAGCGCCGGCATCAGCACCGCATAGGCAAGCGGGAATGCTGCGAACAAGCCGCCGCCGCCGAGCACCAGCCAGGTCTCGTTACCATCCCACACCGGTGCGACGCTGTTCATCATGACGTCACGATCACGTTTGTGCGGAAACAGCGGGAACAGCATGCCGAGGCCGAGGTCGAAGCCGTCCATCACCACGTAGACAAACACCGCGAAGGCGATGATGAAGGCCCAGATCATCGGGATGTCGATCAGCCCGGTCATGCCGCCCCCTGTCCCCGTGCCGCGGTGGTGCCGGATGCCGGCGTGATGCCGGCGGCGCGCGTCGGAGCGTCGCCGCGCGGGCCTTCCTCGCCGTGATGTGGCGGCTCGGCCATCAGGCGCAGGATGTAGACGATGCCAGCCGAGAACAGCAGGAAGTAAACGATGACGAAGGCGATCAGCGATGACGCCACCGCCGGTGCGGCGAGCGGCGAAACGGAATCGGCGGTGCGCAACAGGCCATAGACGGTGAAGGGCTGCCGGCCTGTCTCGGTGGTGATCCAGCCGGCCAGCACTGCGATGAAGCCGGCCGGTCCCATCGCCATGGCGAAATAATGCAGTGGACGGGAGTCATAGAGCCGGCCGCGCCAGCGCAGCCAGAGGCTGAACAGTCCAAGCCCCATCATCAGGAAGCCGAGGCCGACCATGATGCGGAATGACCAGAAGGTGATCGGCACCGGCGGCCAGTCCTGACGCGGCACGGTGTCGAGTCCGGCCAACGGCGCATCGAGCGAATGCTTGAGGATCAGCGACGACAGTTTCGGAATCTGGATCGCGTATTTCACCGTGGCGTCGGTCTGGTCGGGCAGGCCGAACAGGATCAGCGGCGCGCCGTCGGGATGGCTCTGGTAATGACCTTCCATCGCCATGACCTTGACCGGCTGATGCTCCAGCGTGTTGAGGCCGTGCTGGTCGCCGGCGAAGATCTGGATCGGCGCGACGATGGCGGCCATCCACATCGCCATCGAGAACATCACGCGCGGACCCTCACGCTTCGAGTCGCGCAGCAGATGGAATGCGCCGACCGCGCCGACGACCAGCGCCGTGGTGAGATAGGCCGCCAGCACCATGTGTACGAGGCGATATGGGAACGAGGGATTGAAAATCACCTTCCACCAGTCGGCCGTGATGAATTGCCCAGCGGCGTTGACGGTATGCCCGGTGGGCGTCTGCATCCACGAGTTGGCGGAGAGAATCCAGAACGCCGAGACCAGCGTGCCGATCGCCACCATCAGCGTCGCCAGAAAATGCAGCTTCGGTCCGACCCGCTTGAGGCCGAACAGCATGACGCCGAGAAACCCGGCTTCGAGGAAAAAGGCGGTGAGCACCTCGTAGGCCATCAGCGGGCCGATCACCGGTCCAGTCTTGTCGGAGAAGGCCGCCCAGTTAGTGCCAAACTGGTAGGACATCACCACGCCGGAAACCACGCCCATGCCGAAGGCAATGGCGAAAATCTTCAGCCAGTAATTGAATAGATTGATGAAGACCTCGCGCCCGCTCCACAGCCAGAGCGCTTCGAGCACGGCAAGGTAACTCGCCAGCCCGATCGAGAAGGCGGGGAATACGATGTGGAACGACATCGTGAATGCAAACTGGGCACGCGCCAAAACGACCGCATCGAAACCATCGAACATCAGCTGTATCCGGTGTCAGGAACCGCAAACGTAACACAAGGCGGGTGATTTGAAATGCGAGGGTGGCTGACGCGCCTTGTACCGCAACGATAGGCTGAGCGTGCCGCCACAACGTTGCGGCGACGCAAGTTCCCATCTCCGTGCATGCCCATACAATTCGACCCGGCTGGGGGGCATCCCGGCCGGGTCGCTGGAGGTCTCGGAGATTTGGAATTGTGGTCAGCGGGCGATGGTCTCGCCGTCGAAGGAAATCACGCAAACGTCACTGGGGCTCTTGCTGCTGCAGTCGACCACCTGCTGGCGGACGGAGATTGCCGCGGTGTCGCGCTGCGCGCTGGACGGCGATGTCTGGCTAGCCAGCAGGATCAAGGTGCAGATCGCGCCGAGCGGCAGAATGAAAAACCGGAAGCTGGGCTTGTGCATGATCGTCGTTCCGCAGGTGGTGTGCTGTCGTTGTCCATGCCGGTGTAACAAGTGATTCTTTCCGGCTGATGTCGTCGATTGTTGCATTTGGTTTCGTGATCCGGCTGTGATCCGGATCACGAAGGCGGATCAGGCCGCCATGCTTTCGACGCCGGCGCGCTTGAGCAGCTCGGCTAGTTGCTTGCGGGCATAGAACATCCGGGTCTTCACCGTGCTCTGCGGAATGCCGATGATCTCGCCGGCTTCTTCAACCGACTTCTCGTGGTAGTAAACCAGATCGACGATTTCCTGATGCGCCGGCGACAGCTTGGCGATGCAGGCACGCAGGATTGCGTTGGTCTTGCTGCGCTCGAGCGCCGCTTCCGGCGTGTCGGCCTGGTCGGCGATATCCAGCACGTCGTCCTGGTCGATGTCCTCGTGGCGGCGCTGGCGCAGCGCGGTCAGCGCCTTGAAGCGGGCGATCGACAGCAACCAGGTGGAAACCTGCGAGCGGCCTTCGAACTGGCTGGCGGTCCGCCAGACGTCGAGGAACACCTGGCTGACGAGGTCCTCGGCAATCGTGGTATCGCGAACCATCCGCAGGATGAAGCGGTACACCCGGGTATGGTGACGCGCATAGAAGATGTGCATCGCGGATTTGCTGCCGTCGGCAATGCCTTCCAGCAGCATCTCGTCGGACGTGGCCTGCGCAGCGATGATGCCTTGACGCGCTGCGACGTTGATGGCGATGATGTTCTGCATGACTGGCTCCCCTGCCAACCGCTTTTCGCGGTGTTTAGTGGGGAGAATCTAGCCAGCGGCTGTTTCAAGACGTCTGCACCACTTGCCTAAAATGGTTTCGTTGACGGGAGTTTTGTTTCGTCGCGGCGCAGCCGACGAAACATTTCGCCAAAAATGCAAACCGGACGGTGACGATATACCGCGCTCAGGCTTTCTCGCCGGCAGGCGAAAACAGGTATCCCCCGCCACGAATCGTCCGGATAACCGAAGGTTTGGCCGGGTCCGGCTCGATTTTGCGCCGAATCCGCATGATTCTCAGGTCAACGGCACGGTCGAACGCCTCGGCATCGCGGGCATTGGCCAATTCGAGCAATCGCTCGCGCGACAACACCCGTTTCGGATTGGCCGCGAACACCTTCAGGAGGCCGAATTCGGAGGCGGTCAGCGGGTGCTCGTTGTCGTCGTCGTCGCGGAGCGCCTGCGCCTCCAGGTCGAGCCATTTGGTGCCGAACCGCACCCGGGAATCCCCGGCGGGCTTGGCAGGGGCAGCTGCCGGGGCCGCCGCCGGTTTGGCCGGCGTCGTCCGGCGCAGCACCGAGCGGATGCGGGCCATCAATTCGCGCAACTCGCAGGGCTTGGCGACGTAGTCGTCGGCGCCGAGTTCCAGGCCGACGACGCGATCGATCGGGCTCGCGGTGGCCGTGAGCATGATGATCGGAACGTTAGTCCGCTGCTTAAGGTCGCGAATGATCGACAGGCCGTCCTCTTCTGGCATGTTGAGATCGAGGACCACCAGATCCGGCACGCCGGCGGCGATCGCCGTACGCAGGCTTTTGCCGCCGTCGCATAACGTCACGGTGAAGCCGTGCATACGCAAATAGTCGCCGACCATTTCGCGGGCCGGGGCCTCGTCGTCGACAATGATAATGTGCTGGCTCTGGCTCATCTCAGGAGGATACGGCTGCCGCGGGAAGAATGATAGCAAACGTCGACCCCTCGCCGGGGCCGGCGCTGTCGGCGGTGACCCGCCCGCCGTGCATATCGACAATACGCTTGACGATGGAAAGGCCAAGGCCGGTCGAGCTTTCGCCGGCCGTCGGCTTGGCCGAGAGCCGCTGGAAGCGGCCAAACAGGCGTCCCAGGTCTTCGGGTGACAGGCCGGCGCCCTGGTCGGTGACGCGGATCGTGGTGCCGTCGCTGTCGTGTGCCACCAGCAACGTGATGTTGCCGCCGACCGGGCTGTATTTGATGGCGTTGCTGACCAGATTGTCGATCGCCTCGCGCATGCGGTCGGCGTCGCACATGGTGATATGCTCCGGCGGCGCCGAGACCTCGATGATCTGCTGCTTGTTCATCGCGGCAAGGCGATTGACTTCCGCCACCTCGCTGACCAGCGCGCCGATGTCGACCGGCTCGCGGCGGATGGTGATGTCGAAGGCATCCGCCATCGCATCGGAGATCAGGTGATCGACCATCGCGGTGAGACGTTTGGTTGCGTCCCGGATGTGGGCGACCTGCGAGCCAATGCTCTCGCGTGAGGCATCGGTGCTGATCAACTCGGTCAGCATTTCGGTGCGGCCGAGGATAACGCTGAGCGGATTCTTCAGGTCGTGGGCGACGGTGCCGAGAATCTCGTTCTTGAAGCCGTTGGCGCGTTGCAGCCGCAGCCATTGCGCCGAGAGCCTGCGGTTGGCGAGCATCAGCGCCCGGGTACGCTGGGCGACGCGATCTTCGAGCTGCGTGTTGGCGTCATTGAGTTGCTGGTAGAGAATGACGTTGTCGAATGCGATCGACAGCCGGCTTCCGAAAATCTCGACTAGCGACCGATCGGTCTCCGTCAGGGGATATTCGGCCTGCAGCAATACCACCACTTCGCGGCCGCTGCCGGTGCGGATGTAGAGCACGGTGCGGTGATCGGCGAATTCATGCTGGCGTCGGCGGAAAGCATCCTCGACCATCTGGCGTAAATCGCTGTCGAGCGGTCGCGGCCCCGCCTCAGCGATGAAGCGGCTGTAGCAGCCGGAGCCTGCCAGCACGGCGAAGTCGTCGCCGATCACGCCGCTGTCGCGCAGCACCAGGATCCCGGCACAGTCGACATTGAGCAGCGAGGCGATCTGCGTCAGCACGCCTTCGGCGAGCCGCTGCATCGAGCGGAAATCGTACAGGGTCGAGGCGGCATCGATGATGATCTCAAGGCCGCGCCGGGTCTGCACCATGCGTTCGAGCTGCTGGTAGCTCCGCAGCGCCGCGGTCAGCGAGGTGAACAGCTTGTCGGCGGTCAGCTCGGTCTTGGCCTTGTAGTCATTGATGTCGTAGTCGACGATGACCCGTCGCTCCGGCGCCTGGCCCGGCTGCCCGGTACGCAGAATGATCCGGACAGTTTCGTTGCGAATCTCGTTGCGGATGAACTCAACGAGATCGAGTCCGGCGGAGTCGGTCTCCATGATGACGTCGAGCAGGACCGCCGCGATATCGGGGTGCTGCTGCATCAACTCGCGACCCTCGGCGGCCGAATAGGCCGACAGGATCTCGAGTCCCTGGCCATTGAGGCTGTAGTCGCTCAGCGCAAAGCGCGTTCCTTCATGCACGGCGTGATCGTCGTCGATCACCGCAATCTTCCATTTACGTGCTGCTGAAGCCCCGGATTCGGGGGCGGTGTCGTCGATCAGGTGGAGGACATCGTCCTGGTCGGCCATTGATTGTTTCCGTCACTGCTCAAATCGATTTCAGAAGCGCCGCGCGAAGCAGCCCGCGGCATGATAATGCGAAAAGTTGTTCCTTGTCCCGGTCCGGATTCCAGCATCATACGGCCGTTGAGCTGTTGGGTCACAAGATTATAAACGATGTGCAGGCCCAGCCCGGTGCCGCCGTCGTTGCGGCGGGTGGTGAAGAATGGATCGAAAGCCTGCCGCTGGACGTCCGGCGTCATGCCGTTGCCGTTGTCGGCGAAAATGATCTCGATGTCATCCTTGCCGCGTGGTTTCGCGGTGATCGCGATGGTTCCGGCCTGGCCGGCGGGGAAGGCGTGATTGGCGGCATTGAGGAAGAGATTGGTGATGATCTGACCGTAGGAGCCGGGATAGCTGTCGATCGTCAGCCCGGCCGGTACGTCAAGCCGGATGTCGATCGGAGCCTTCTTGAGCACTGGCCGCAGGCTTGCGATGATCTGTCCGGTGGCCTCGTCGAGGTTGAATTGCCGCCGTTCGGCGTGCGAGCGGTCAACCGCGACCTGTTTGAAAGACTGGATCAGTTCGGCGGCGCGCAGCAGGTTGGCGACCAGTTGGCGTGCCGCGTCGCGGCTCGCCCCGACGAAGTCTTCGAGTTGCGAGCGGCGCAGCGGCGCGTCCGATTTCAGATCGTTGTCGAATTGATCGGCCCGCCGCGCCAGGCTCGACGCGACGGTGAGGCTGATGCCGATCGGATTGTTGACCTCGTGAGCGACGCCGGCGACGAGGCCGCCCAGTGCGGCCAGCCGTTCGGAATCGATGAGATTTTTCTGAGCTTCGCTGAGTTCGATCAGCGCGGCCTCCGCCTTTTCCTTGGCGGCGCGCAGATCGTCCTCCGCCTGGCGCTTGGCGATGGCGTTCTTGCGGAACACCTCGACCGCGCGCGCCATGGCGCCGACCTCGTCGCGGGCGTCGATACCCTGCACCCGCCGGTCGTAGTCGCCCGACATGATCGCGTGCATCGCCACGATGATCTGGCGCAGCGGCAGGCGAATGCTGAGTGCGATGATGATTCCAGCGGATACGATGACGCCGAGGAAGATCACCGCAATCAGCAGCACCTTGCGCGAAATGTTGGTCAAAGTCCGGTCGAAAGTCGTCTGCGCCTGCTGCTCGCGCTGCCGCATCTTGACCGAAAGCTCATCAATCGCGCCGATTGTTTCCGCCTGACTGGCATCGACCGAATTGCGCAGCAGATTGGTGCGAGCCACGAGCTGATCGGACAAGTTGGCCATGCCGGTGCGTAATGCCGCGGCACGGACTCTCAGCTTCTCCAGCGCCATACGCTGCAGGTCGTTATCGGCGAGGTTTATCATCACCGGGACGGTGCGCTCGATCAGCTCGGTGCTTTTGCGCGCCTCGTCGGCGGAAGCCGAAGCCTGCGACAGATAGTAGGCATTGGCGGCCACCAGCATCGCAGTGAAGGCTTCGCGGGATTTTTCCAGCGGAGGCCAGATCGCCGCATCGCGCCGTCCGGTTGCGCCCTCGATGATGGAGTACAGCCCGGCCATTTCCCGCGCCGGCTTCTGAACCTCCTCGTCATAGGTCTTGGCGATCTTGGTTTGCAGCACGCGCAATTCGCCGAAACCGTTGAGGAAACGCTCGGTGACGCGTTCGAGCTCGTCGACCGATCCCGACAACATCGGATCGGTCGATGCGCGTGTCGACAGCGTGCCGAGAACGGCTTCGCGCAACAGCAGGATCTCGGCGAACAGTTCGGGACTCGGCTGGTTGATGTAACGATGGATCAGGTTTTGCAGCCGCCCGGTTTCGCCTTCCAGCACAGCGAGAATTTTATCGGACTCGCGAACCTGCCGGACATCCTCCCAGGCCGATCGCAGCACGTTGGTGCCGCTCCAGATCAACGCCGCCAGCACAAGTACGACAGCCGAATTGAGCGCGGCGATCGACAGAATGCGCCAGCGGATCGGAATGGCACGGACCAGGCCGACAATGCGGCTGCGCCCCTTTTCAGTGTGATCCGCCGCTGGGGGATCGGCGGCAGGCGCGGCTATTGTCGTCGCCAGATCACCGGGCATGATCAATTCGTTCGGTAAAGTTTGGTCCGGACGGGCACAACACATCCGCCCGCGCATCGGCACATGCCGGCTCGTATATCACGGGTTCCGCCGCCGCGATGGACCATGACGGCGCGGCTCGGCAAACTGCAGACAGACGTCCCATAGGATGGTGTCGTTTCCCGCGCCAATAGGTTCAATACAATCTTACCAGAATCCGTACGGGTGACCATCTCTCTATCATTGAACGGCCTGCGCTTGGGCGGAGGCTCTTTGTGCGCCTTGCGATTGCCACACCGAATTTTGCCGATTAAGAGAGGCGAGCGGGCATCGGAGCATCGATTGTCCGGCTCCAGCCAACTTCACGCCGATCGTAGAGCCAACCTGAGGGGTGGTCGCACACATGCAGAAGCGGGCATTGAGGAAGCTTGTGGCGTTGGCGCTTGTGGCGCTGCCATGGCTCGGGATGGTTTCCGCGGCGCATGCGGCAACGGAGATTGCGTGGTGGCATGCGATGTCCGGCGAACTGGGCAAGCAACTCGAAAAGCTGGCGGCTCATTTCAATGCCTCGCAATCCAGCTACCGCATCGTTCCGACCTATAAAGGCAATTACAACGAGACGACGATGGCGGCGATTTTCGCGTTTCGTTCGCGAAGTCAGCCGGCGATCGTACAGGTCAACGAGATCGCCACGGCGACCATGATGGCCGCCAAGGGGGCGACCTATCCGGTGTTCGAGCTGATGCGAGATCAGGCGGTGCCGTTTTCGCCGGTGGCCTACCTCCCGGCGGTCGCCGGCTACTACACCGACATGAGCGGGAATATGCTTTCGTTTCCGTTCAATGCGTCGACGCCCATCCTTTATTACAACAAGACGATGTTCCGCGCGGCTGGTCTCGACGCCGACGTCGCGCCCAGGACTTGGGACGACGTGGGGGCGATGGCCATGAAGCTGCGCGCCGCCGGCGCGCCTTGCGGTTTCACCACGGCATGGCCCTCATGGGTCCATGTCGAAAACTTTTCGGCCTATCACAATCTGCCGATTGCGACCCACGCCAACGGGCTTGGCGGCCTCGATGCCGAACTGACATTCAACAATCCCGTCATGGTCCGGCATATCGCTCAGCTCGCGGAATGGCAGAAGACCAAAGCGTTCGATTACAGTGGCCGGGCGACGTCGGCCGAGCCGCGCTTCCAGAATGGCGAATGCGGCATCTTCATCGGATCGTCCGCAACGCGTGCCGACATCATTGCCAATGCGAAATTCGAAATCGGTTATGGCCGGCTGCCCTATTGGCCGGACGTCGCGGGCGCGCCGCAGAACAGTATCATCGGCGGCGCGACGTTGTGGGTTTTGCGCGATCGGCCGCGCGATGAATACAACGGCGTGGCCCGGTTCTTTGCTTTCCTGTCACGGCCGGAAGTGCAGGCGGCGTGGCACCAGAACACGGGCTATCTCCCCGTCACCCGCGCGGCATTCGATCTGACGCGGACGCAGGGATTTTACGATCGCCATCCCGGCACGGCGATTTCCATCGAGCAGATCACGCTGAAGCCGCCCACGGAAAATTCCAAGGGGCTGCGGCTGGGATCGTTCGTGCTGATCCGCGATGCCATCGACGAAGAACTCGAATACGCCTTCAGCGGCAAAAAATCGGCGCGCGAGGCGCTGGATTCGGCGGTGGCACGCGGCAACCGTTTGTTACGGCAGTTCGAGCGCGCCAACCCATAAATCTGTTCGCAAGCTCATCTGACGGCGAAGCGGACCGGGACAGTGAAACTCATCGAGGCCTGCGGCATGTCGGAGGGGAACGCGGGCAGCGGCTGGGCGCGCTGCAGCATGGTCATGGTTTCCGCATCCAATGCGGCGTGACCCGAGGAATGCGCCAGCCGACTCGATAGCACGCGGCCGCTGCGGCTGACGGTGAAGGTGATTGTCGCGGTGCCCTGTTCGCCGGCGGCCTTGGCCGCTGACGGATATTGCTTGTAGCGCTGCAGATGCGCCGCAAGCAGCTCCTTGTAGGCCGGCAACGCCGCCGCCGCGGCTGCTGCGCCGGCACGGGCAGCAGCGGCCAGTTCGGCGCGCTTGTCGGCTTTCGGCGCGGCGCTGGTGCGCGGTGCCGGCGGTTGCTCCGAGAGCTTCTTGACCTCGCGATGCACCGGCTTGGGCTTGGCTGGCGCCGGTTTGGGCTCCGGCGTGACCTTCGTGGGCTCCATCTTTTGCGGTTCGGGCGGCGGCGGTTGCGGCACCACTTTCTCCTCCGGCGGCGCCACCACGTCGGGCTTGAGCTGCGGCGGTGTCGCCGGGATCAGCTCCTGCATGGCTTGCTGCTGCACCGGTTCCGGCGGCGGCGTGGCGGCGTCGTCTGCCTGCTGCATCTCCGGCCCCGGCGCGATGTCCTGCTGCTGCGGTTCCGGCGCGCTCGATGCCGGCGCGAGATCGACCATGATGGCCGGCACATTGACGCCGGGTGGCGGCGCATGCGCGTACCACGCCATACCGGCGGCGATCAGTGTCGCGTGAAAAGCGACGATGGCCAGCGCCGATAGGCTCCAGCGTGCTGCGCCACTTCGCTCAGGCGTATGGTGCAGCGCATAGGCATTGACGACAGTCGCGGTCATCGCAGCACACTCACTTGCCAACGGCGCCGGCGTCGAGACCGACCAGCGCGATCTTCAGATAGCCGGCATCGCGCAGCAGGTTCATCACCGTCATCAACTCGCCGTAACTGACGCTCTTGTCGGCGCGCAGGAAGATGCGCTCGTCCTTGTTGCGCTGGGTTGCGTTTTCGAGCGCGCTACCGAGCGCGTCACGCGCAACCATGTCTTCTCCGATCGCCAGCGTCAGATCCGGCTTGACGGTGACGAACACCGGCTTGTCGGGGCGTGGCTGCGGCGCCACGGTGCTGGCTGGCAGATCGACGCCGATATCGACGGTGGCGAGCGGCGCAGCCACCATGAAGATGATCAGCAGCACCAGCATGACGTCGATGAACGGCGTGACATTGATCTCGTGCGCTTCGACGAGATCGTCGTCGCTGCCGCGCCGGCCGGCTCCAAGTTTTGCACCCAAGCGTGCGCCCATGGTGATTACTCCGCGGCGCGCGCCACCGGCGTGCGACCATGCGCGGCCGCAAGGCTGCTCTGCCGGCTCAGCACCAGCAGCACCTGGGCCGAGGCGTCGCCGAGCAGTGCGCGATAGGCCGTGATGCCGCGCACCAGCACATTGTAGATGATCACTGCGGGGATCGCCGCGATCAGGCCCATCGCCGTGGCGAGCAGCGCTTCGGCGATGCCGGGCGCCACCACAGCGAGGTTGGTGGTGTGCGCTTCGGAGATGCCGATGAAGGCATTCATGATGCCCCACACTGTGCCGAACAGGCCGACGAACGGCGCCGTCGCGCCGATCGTCGCCACGATGCCGGTGCCGCGTGCCACGCGCCGCGCCATCGCGCCCTCGACGCGCTCTAGCCGCAGCGCCACGCGCTCCTTGAGACCTTCATCGTTGATGCCGTCCGACAGGCTGACCTCGCGCGCCGCCGATTGCACCAATTGTGCCACGGCATCGCGGCCATTGCGGCTCGCCGTTGCGACTTCCGCCAGCGTGGTGTCGCGTTCCAATGCCGCCATGCGCTGCTTCGCCACCTGGCTGGCGCGCGCGAGTTCGATGGTCTTCGCCAGCCACACCGTCCAGGTCACCAGCGAGGCGAACGCCAGCCCCACCATCACGGCCTTCACCACGATGTCGGCATTGGCGAACATGCCCCACGGCGACAGATCGCGCGGCAACAGCGCCGCGTCGTTCGCCGCCAGCGCAGCCTGCGGCGCGAGCAGGGCGGCCGCCAGCGTGACCAGCGCGAGCACACGGCAAAGGGGATGGTTCGTGGTCCGGATCGTCATGAGTGCCTAAATCTGAAGCGATGCCGCCGAGGACCGGTAGCAACTTTCGGTCAGTTTAGAACGGTGGCGCTACCGGTGGCAATTCAACTTGCAGGATGGTGCGCTCCGGCGAAGATTGGTTCGCCGTGTTAGGCGATTGCGAGGCGATGCCGTCTCGCGCGCATCACCGCCAGAGGCACCAAAGTAGAATAGCTCGAAGCAGTTGCGATCTTGCCGGAAGGCCGGGTTCCCGCGTAGAGCAAAAGCATAATGCATAATAATGTGATCGCCGGGAGAATTCGCCATGACGCCATCCGCTGCCCATCAGCGTACAACAGCCGAAACGTTGTTCGCGACGCCGCAGATCGTTGCGGACCGACGCCCCGATGGATCGATCTGGCTGAGCTCGACCGTGCCATTGCAAGCCAGCGCCCGCTGCGTCGGCGACTGGCTGGAACACTGGGCGCAACAAGCGCCGCAGCGGATTTTTCTGGGTCAGCGCGCGAGTGCCGAGCAGCCGTGGAGCACGCTGACCTATGGCGAAGCATTGCGGCAGCTGCGCAGCATCGCGAGCTGGATCCTGGCGCAAGGCATGAGTCCCGAGCGGCCGCTTGTCATCCTCTCGGACAACAGCATCGAGCACGCGCTGCTGGCGCTGGCGGCGATGCATGTCGGCGTGCCGGTCGCGGCGGTGTCACCGGCCTATTCGCTGATTGCCAAGGATTACGACAAGCTCAAGAGCATGATCGTGCTGCTCGATCCCGGCGCCATTTATGTCAGCAGTCTCAAACCGTTTACCGCTGCATTGGCGGCGCTGGCTGACGTGCATCGCGCCGTCATCGTTAGCGGCGAGGAAGGTGGTGCGGTCGCTTTTGGTTCGCTGGCTGCGACGCCGGAGAGCGCCGACGTGGCGAAGGCTTTCGCGACCGTGGGGCCGGACACCATCGCCAAGTTCCTTTTCACCTCGGGTTCGACCGGCACGCCGAAGGCCGTCATCAACACGCAGCGCATGCTGACGACGAGCCAGCAGGCCAAGGCGCAGGTCTGGCCGTTTCTCGATCACGCGCGCGACGATCTGGTGTTCCTCGATTGGCTGCCGTGGAGCCACACCTTCGGCGCCAATCACAACTTCAACATGGTACTGCGCAACGGCGGTACGCTGTATATCGACGGCGGCAAGCCGGCGCCGGGCTTGTTCGCCACTTCGCTGGCCAATCTCAAGAGCGTGATGCCGACGGTGTATTTCAACGTGCCGCGCGGTTTCGACATGCTGATCGCGGCGCTGCGCGAGGACGAGGCGCTGCGCCGCCGCTTCTTCAACGAAGTGAAGATCGTGTTCTATGCCGGCGCAGCGCTGCCGCAGAATCTGTGGGAAGCGCTCGAACAGATGTCGATCGAGAGCATCGGCCGCACGCTGCCGATGGTGTCGGCGTGGGGATCGACCGAAACCGCGCCGCTCGCCACCGATTGTCACTTCCAGGCCCAGCGCTCCGGCAACATCGGCGTGCCGATTCCGGGAACCGATTTGAAGCTGGTGCCGTCCGGCGACAAGCTCGAAGTCCGCGTCCGCGGTCCGAATATCACGCCGGGTTACTGGAAGGCGCCGGAACAAACCAAGGCTGCATTCGACGACGACGGCTTCTATATGATCGGCGATGCCGTGATGTTTGCCGATCCGGAGCGGCCGGAACTCGGACTGTTTTTCGATGGCCGTGTCGCGGAGGATTTCAAGCTGACTTCCGGCACATGGGTCAGCGTCGGCACGCTGCGGGTCAACGGCATCGCGGCGCTGGCGCCACTGGCGCAGGATATCGTCGTCACCGGACACGGCGGCGATCATGTGCGCTTTCTGGTGTTTCCGAACATTGCCGCGTGTCGGGCGCTGGCGGGTTTGCCGGATGATGCAAGTCTCGTCGAAGTGTTGAATCACGACAAGGTCCGCGGTGCGATTGCGCAAGGGCTGGCGAAACTCAAGGTGCAGAGCGGCGGTTCGGCCGGTCATGCGACGCGAGCGCTTTTGCTCGCCGAGATGCCGTCGGTGGACTACGGCGAGATCACCGATAAGGGCTACGTCAACCAGCGCGCGGTGATCGCGCGCCGCGCGGACGATGTCGCCACGCTGGAAGATGATCGCGCGTCGGATCGCTGGATCGCCTGCGCGGAGTAGGTGGCTTCGTCATCCTGAGGTGCGAGCCGTGTAGCGGCGATCCTCGAAGGATGCGAATTCATGCGCACTCACCGTCGCCCTTCGAGGCGCGCAAGCGCGCACCTCAGGGTGACGGCTTGTTACGAGCATTCTAGGCGGATAGCCTGAAATTCGCGTCCCAGCCGAGTTCGTTGTGCGCCTTGTCGCTCGAGATCAGATCGTTCGCCTCAGCGACGTTGTAGATACCGGGTGCGCCGCGATCGATTGCCAACAGCGCAGCATAAGCAGCAGCATCGACATGCAGCGGTGCCATCGCTCGCGGCTTGTCGCTGCCGGTGCCGGGCCCGTGAATCTGGCCGTAGCGCAGCACGATGCCTTGCAGCGGAGGCGACTGCAGCGTGGCGCGTTCCAGTGCGACGACGCCGGCGATGCTGACATTATAGCTGCCGTCTGCCTCGACCTTGAGCGGGTCGCTTTCGACATGCGGCGTTTTGCCGGACGCGTAAATCCACGCGATGCTTTGCGCGATCATGCGCCGTGCGCCGGCCGCGAGCGCGGCCTGCACCAGATTGCGCGTGCCCTCGTCGCGAATGCGGGCGTTGCGTACCAATGCCGCCGCCATCAGGCTCGGCTCGAGCGCCGGCGGCAGGTCGGTCAGTTGATGGATGACGATATCGGGCTTTGCTGCCATCACCGCCTGCTTTAGCGCCTCGGCGTCGAAAACATCGACGACGACCGGGGCGATACCGAGCGCGCGCAACGCGGCGGCTTTCGCTTCCGAGCGCGTGGTTCCGGTGACGTGATGCCCGGCGTCGCGCAACAGGGGCACGAGCCTTTGGCCGATGGCGCCGGTCGCGCCGGCCAGAAAGATACGATGAACCATGGTCTATTCCGTTGAGGGGCCGCGCTGTCGCCGCTCAGCTTTGAGCGGAACCTTCAATAGCGCTGGTGGGAGTTGTCGGCAAAACGTCGCATGACGGGATAACCGGAATTATAATTCTTGCAAACTGGCGGAGATACGAAATATGCTGCATGAAAGTCGAGCCAAACCGGCGGTTTCGAGGGAAAGCTGCCGGTTGACGTTCGCGGCCTGCCATCGCGTTTTCGCGCACAATAAGCTACGAAAAAAATTGGAGAGGGAGGAACACCGATGTCCAATCGTTTGATGTTGCCGATTAGCCGCCGTGCCCTGCTGTCGGGTGCCGCCGGCGCCGCCACGCTTGCCGTAGCTCCGGGACTGCGCTCGCCCGCCATCGCGCAGAACGCGCCGCTCAAGGTCGGCCTGATGCTGCCCTACACCGGCACCTACGCCAAACTCGGCAAGTTCATCGATGACGGTTTCCGGCTCTATGTCGAACAGAAGGGCGGCAAGCTCGGCGGGCGCGAGATCACCTTCGTGCAGGTCGATGATGAGTCGAAGCCGGAAGCCGGCACCGACAACATGAATCGGCTGGTCGGCCGCGAGAAGGCCGATGTCGTGATCGGCACGGTGCACTCCGGCGTCGCCATGGCGATGGTCAAGGTCGCGCGCGATACCAAGACGCTGTTGATTATTCCCAACGCTGGCGCCAACGATGCCACCGGCCCGGCCTGTGCTCCGAATATCTTCCGCAGTTCGTTCTCGAACTGGCAGCCGAATTATCCGATGGGCAAGGTGATGTTCGATGCCGGGCACAAGAACGTTGCCACCATCACCTGGAAATATGCTGCGGGCGCGGAGCAGATGTCGGCCTTCAAGGAAGGCTTCACCAAGGCCGGCGGCAACGTCGTCGAGGATTTGACGCTGCCGTTCCCGGAAGTCGAATTCCAGGCGCTGATCACCCGCATCGCTCAGCTCAAGCCGGATGCCGTGCATGCCTTCTTCGCTGGCGGCGGCGCGGTGAAGTTCGTCAAGGATTATGCCGCGGCGGGTCTGGGCAAGACGATTCCGCTATATGGCGCGGGCTTCCTCACCGACGGCACGCTGGAAGCGCAGGGTGCCGCAGCCAACGGCCTCAAGACCACGCTGCACTACGCCGACAATCTGGATAACCCGGCCAACGTCGCCTTCCTCAAGGCGTTCAAGGACAAGACCGGCAATGTCGGCGACATCTATGCGGTGCAGGGCTACGATGCCGCGGCGCTGCTCGACGTCGGCATGAAGGCGGTCGGCGGCGACGACAAGCAGCGCGACAAGATGATCGCGGCGATGGGAGCGGCGAAGATCGACAGCCCGCGTGGTCCGTTGAGCTTCAACAAGGCGCATAACCCGATCCAGAACATCTATCTGCGCGAAGTCCGCAACGGCCGCAACGAAATGGTCTCGATCGCGCAGAAGGACGTCGACGATCCGGCGCGCGGCTGCAAGCTGGCGTAACCAGGACGCGCGGCCCATCATGCTCGTCATGCCCGGCCTTGTGCCGGGCATCCACGTCTTCCTTTGACGAAGCCGCTTAAGAGTTTAGACGTGGATGGCCGGGACGAGCCCGGCCATGACGGCGCGAAAGACGTTATCGGGACGCTTCAATGGACCTCGTCACCTTCGGCGTGCAGCTCCTCAACGCCATCCAGTACGGCATGGTGTTGTTTCTTGTCGCCAGTGGTCTGACGCTGGTCTTCGGCATCCTCGGCGTCATCAATCTCGCGCACGGCGCGTTCTATATGCTCGGCGCCTATCTGGCGTACTGGATCGCTGCCTATACCGGCAGTTTCTGGATCGCGATGGTGGCGGGCGTGGCGATTGCGTTCGTCGTCGGCCTGCTGCTGGAGAACGTGTTCATCCGCAGGCTCTACGGTCGCGATCATCTGGCGCAGGTGCTGCTGTCGTTCGGCCTGATTCTGGTCATCGACGAATTTCGCGAAATCGCCTTCGGCAAGGACGTGCATTCGGTGGCGCCGCCGGCCTGGCTCGCGGGCTCGTTCCAGCTCACCGACAATTTGTCCTATCCGGTCTACCGGCTGGCGATCTGCGGGTTCTGTCTGATCGTCGCCGCGCTGATCTTCCTCGTCATCACCCGCACCAAGATCGGCATGATTGTGCGCGCCGGTGCCGAGAACCGCGAAATGACGCGCGTGCTCGGCATCAAGTTCGATGTGGTCAATCGCTACGTGTTCGCTGTCGGAATCGCGCTGGCCGCGCTCGGCGGCATCGTCATCGCGCCGATCTCCACGGTGTTTCCCGGCATGGGCGACGGCATGTTGATCCTGTCGTTCGTCGTCGTCGTGCTCGGCGGCATCGGCTCGGTCGCGGGCGCCGCGGTCGGCGCGCTGCTGATCGGACTGACCGATACCTTCGGCAAGGTGTTCTTCCCTAGCGTCTCCAGCATTCTCATCTACGTGCTGATGGCGGCGGTGCTGCTGTGGCGGCCGAATGGCATTCTCGGGCGGCGGGAGGTCTGACGCATGACCCGAAGCTGGCTGATTGCGGTCGTGCTGTTCGCTGCTGCGGTGGCGCTGCCCTTCGCGGTGCCGACCTATTACGTGCAGTTCGCCAGCAAGGCGCTGATCATGGGTATGCTGGCGATGGCGCTCAATCTCGCCGTCGGTCACGGCGGTCTGGTCAGCCTGTGCCATGCGGCGTTCTTCGGTCTCGCGGGTTACGTGCTGGCGTTGTTGTCGCCGGGCTACGATCCGGCTTCGCTGCTGACAACATTACCGCTGGCGGTGCTGGCGTCGGCGTTCGCGGCGCTGGTGATCGGCGCTTTGGCGCTGCGCACGCGCGGCGTCTACTTCATCATGGTAACGCTGGCGTTCGGCGAGATGCTGTTCTTTCTGTTCCACGACACCAGCATCGCCGGCGGTTCGGATGGCGCCTACGTCAACGCCAAGCCGGAGATCGCCATTGCTGGACGGCAATTGCTCGATCTCGGCTCGCCGACGGTGTTCTACTTCGTGGTGCTGGCGTTTCTGATCGCCACCGTGGCGTTACTGACGATGATCGTACGCTCGCCGTTCGGTCATGCGCTGGCGGCGGCGCGCGATAACGAGCGCCGCGCGCGTTCGCTGGGCTTTCCGATCTTTCAAATTCGCCTGATCGCCTTCGTGGTGTCCGGCGCCATCGCCGGCGTCGCGGGATACTTCGCCGCGGCGCAGTTCGGCTTCGTCGCGCCGCAGATGCTCGGCTGGCATCTCTCAGCCACGGTGCTGGTGATGGTGCTGATCGGCGGCTTGCGTTCGGTCACAGGGCCGCTGGTCGGCGCACTGGTGCTGATCGGACTCGAGGAGTTGCTCAAGGCGACCACCGACTACTGGAAGCTGATCGAAGGCATCATCGTCATTGTGATCGTGCTGGCGATGCCGAACGGCGTGCGGCAGTTGTGGCCGCTGATCTTCGGGACCTCTGAGAAGCGCGAGACCAAGCCCGCTACCGTTGCGGCGGAGGCCAGGCATGTCTGATGTCGCGTTGCGTGCGCAGGGTTTGCAGAAGCACTTCGGCGGCCTCAAGGCGGTGTCGGATGTATCGATCGACGTGCATGTCGGCGAGATTCATGCGGTGATCGGCCCCAACGGTGCCGGCAAATCGACCTTGATCAATCTGTTGTCGGGCGAACTGTTCGTCAACGGCGGCGCCATCATGCTTGGTGACACCGATATCACCCGTCTTGCGCCGGATCGCCGCGCCCGCAACGGCCTCGGCCGCGCCTATCAGAAGACCACCATCTTTCCGAAATTCACCGTGCACGAGAATGTTCGTCTGGCAGCGCAGGCGCGCTCGCCCGCCCCGCTGCGCATGTTCGGCCATGTCCGCAACAACGCCGCCGTGCATGAGCGCACCGCGCAGGCCATCGACAGGGCCGGGCTGTCGGTGCGAACGTGGATCACCGCCGAGCAACTCAGCCATGGCGAGCAGCGCCAGCTCGAAATTGCCATGGTGCTGGCCACCGATCCGCGCATCATCCTGCTCGACGAGCCGCTGGCTGGCATGGGGCAATCGGAAGCGCGCGGCATCATCGATCTGATCGCGTCGCTGAAAGTCGGCCGCGCGGTGCTCATCGTCGAGCACGACATGGATGCGGTGTTCGAACTTGCCGACAAGCTGACGGTGATGCATGACGGCCAGGTGATCGCCAGTGGCCTGCCGCAGGACGTCCGCATGCATCCGGCAGTGCGCACCGCCTATCTCGGCGATCACGGAGGCGGCTCATGAGCGCGCTGCTTCAGGTCGCGCGGCTCGAGGCGTTTTATGGCGCCAGCCAGATTCTGCACGGTATCGATTTGTCGGTGGCGCGCGGCGAACAGGTGGCGCTGATCGGCCGCAACGGCATGGGCAAGACGACGCTGCTGCGCTCGCTGATGGGATTGGTCAACGATTGCCGCGGCGACATCACCTTCGCCGGCCGCGACATCCGCCGTGCCGCGCCGGAGACCATCGCGCGCGCCGGCATCGCGCTGGTGCCGGAAGGCCGCGGCATCTTCGGTTCGCTTACCGTCGTCGAAAACCTGACGATGGCGGCACGACCCAGCGCCGATGGGCGCCAGACCTGGACCTTGTCGCGCATATTCGAGTTGTTTCCGCGCTTGCATCAGCGGCGCGGCAATGGCGGGCATCAATTGTCCGGCGGCGAGCAGCAAATGCTGACCATCGGCCGCGCGCTGATGACAAATCCCGATCTGATCCTGATCGACGAGGCGACCGAGGGTCTCGCGCCGCTGGTGGCGCAGGATATCTGGACAACGCTCGGCGTCATTCGCGGCGAAGGCATCGCCACCATCGTCGTCGACAAGGATTTCCGCAGCCTCTCGAAGATCGCCGATCGCGCGGTGCTGCTGTCGAAGGGCACCGTGGTGTTCGACGGCGCGCCGGCGCACCTCACGGCGCAAGCGGAATTGCTGGAGCGGCATCTCGGCGTGTGAGTGCTGCTGCGCTATGGCGCCGATACGATGACAAGTCCCGCGTCGCTCGCGGCGCGAATATTGTCGCCGGCGGATTCCGGCCATTGCACCACCAGCTTGCCGATCAGGTCGTCCAGCGCGGACAATTCGAATGCGTCGTAGAACGTCGGCATTGTCGCGCGGGCGATGAAACTGTGCAGAAGATGCGCGGCGTCATAGTCATAGACGATATCGCCGGGCACGTTGCCGCCGGCACGCAGCTTGAACTGGCGAAAAGCGACTAACTGTGCGTGGCCGTCTGTCGTCGCGATGAATGACAGCACCGGCGTGTCGTCGGCGATTCGCGCGCCATCCTGCATGCGGTCATACATCAGCAGCACGCCGGCACGCTGAACATCGCCGATGCTGCGAAAGTCGTCCGACATATCTTCGGCGTGCAGTTCGTTGCGGATGGCGATGGTGCGCGTGACATCGAGGCCGCGTGCCCGCAACAGGTCTTGCAGCCGCAGCACGTCAGGACGCGGCGCTGCGTGGGCGGAACGCGCCGGTGTCGGGTGACAGCACCGGTGCGACGGCGCCGAGCAAGCGCGCGGCGGCATCTTCGACGCTCTGGCCAGCGGTATCGACCACGGCGGAAGCGCGTGCATAAAGCGGTTCGCGGCTGAGCAGGATCGTGCGCAATTCGGCCATCGCCGAGCGGTCGTCGGCCATCGGCCGCAGGTCGCCCTGGCGGCGCACCCGCGCCATGTGCTCTTCCGGCTCCGCTTTGAGCCAGATGGTGTAGAATGATGAGAGGATGAGATCGAACGTCAGCGGTTCGGAAACGATGCCGCCGCCGGTCGCCAGCACCATCAGTTCCTTGCGCGCCAGCAGTTGCCCCAGCGCCACCTGCTCCATACGGCGAAAACCTTCCTGGCCGTAGAGGGCGATGATCTCGGCAACCGACAAGCCGTTCTGCTGTTCGATTTCCTTGTTGAGCTCGACAAAGCTCCAGCCGATCTGCTTTGCCAGCAGGCGGCCGAGCGTCGTCTTGCCGGCGCCGCGCAAGCCGATCAGCGCGATTCCGGCCAGCGGCGTCGGTCGTTGCGCGGTTGCGCCGTTCGGCCCGTGCCCGGCGAGCGTGTCCTTGGCGCGGGCGATCTGCTCCGGTGTCGCCTTGCGCAACAAATCGCGGATCACCGGCCAATCCGGCGTCGGTTCGTTGGCAGGGATCAGATCTTCGATATGTGCGCCCATGGCGTCGGAGACGCGGCGCAACAGCACGATGGACACGTTGCCTTTGCCGCTCTCGAGTTGGGCGATGTAGCGTTCGGAAATGCCGGACACCTTGGCGAGGACTTTGCGCGACATGCCGCGTAGTCCGCGCATGGTGCGGACGCGCTGGCCAAGCTCTTCGAGGAAACTGTCTTCCGGAATCGATTGCTCGGTCATGCAGACTGGTCGCGTTGATTTGCCGTTTGAAACCCGCCAAATGGAAACATAGTGCCGACAAGGATTGACAGCAAGCGTCACGAATGTCTTTGTATGAAATATAATTCAGAATAACTCAATATGGGAGAGGACGTCGTGAGCGTCGGAACTTCAATGGGCTCAGTGATCGGGAGCGCGGCATGAGCGGGCTGCCGGAGTCCTACAACGCGGTGACCTGGCTGCTGGACCGCAATGTGGATGAAGGGCGCGGCGACAAGCTGGCCTTCACCGACACGGTGTCAGAAATGACGTATGCCGATCTGCAGGCGCGAAGCCGGCGTCTCGGCAATCTGCTGCGCCGGCTCGGCGTGCGGCGCGAAGAGCGCGTCGCCATGATCATGCTGGATACGGTGGATTTTCCTGTCGTGTTCCTCGGCGCCATTCGTGCCGGCGTGGTGCCGGTGCCGCTCAACACGCTGCTGACCGCGGAGCAATACGCCTACATCCTCGCCGATTGCCGCGCCAAGGTGCTGTTCGTCTCGGAGGCGTTGTGGCCGGCGTTGCGCGACGTCGCCGGACGCATGTCGGATCTCGAACACGTCGTCATCGCCGGTGATGATGCGCATGGCCAGAAGAAACTGGCGGATGAACTCGCGAAGGAATCCGACGCCTTCGACACCGCGCTGACCTATGCCGACGAGCCGGCGTTCTGGCTGTACTCGTCCGGCTCGACCGGCATGCCGAAAGGCGTGCGGCATGTGCATTCCAATCTCGCTGCGACTGCGGAGACCTATGCCAAGCAGGTGCTCGGCATTCGCGAGAACGACGTCGGGCTGTCGGCGGCGAAATTGTTCTTCGCTTACGGTCTCGGCAATGCGCTGACGTTCCCGATGTCGGTCGGTGCGACCACGGTGCTGAACTCCGAACGGCCGACGCCCGCGCGGATGTTCGAACTGATGCAGCGCTACAATCCCAGCATCTTCTTCGGCGTGCCGACATTGTTCGCGGCGATGCTCAATGACGACACGCAAAGACAAGCGACGGGTGGCACGCGCCTGCGCGTTTGTACTTCTGCCGGAGAAGCATTGCCGGAGTCGGTCGGCAACCACTGGAAGCAGCGCTTCGGCGTCGACATTCTCGATGGCGTCGGCTCCACCGAGTTGCTGCACATCTTCCTGTCGAACGCGCCAGGCGATGTGAAGTACGGCACGTCGGGCAAGCCGGTGCCGGGCTACACAGTGAGGCTGGTCGATGACAGCGGCACCGACGTAGCTGATGGCGAGGTCGGCGAACTGCTGGTCAATGCGCCGTCGGCGGCGGAAGGTTACTGGAATCAGCGCAGCAAGAGCCGCGTCACTTTCGAAGGCGACTGGACGCGCACCGGCGACAAGTACACCCGTGATGCGGAGGGCCGTTACACCTACTGCGGCCGCGCCGACGACATGTTCAAGGTGTCGGGCATCTGGGTTTCGCCGTTCGAAGTCGAGAGCGCGTTGATCACGCATCCGGCGATCCTCGAAGCCGCGGTCGTGCCGGAGGCCGATGCCGAAGGCTTGCTGAAGCCGAAAGCCTTCGTCGTGCTCAAGGCTGGTGCGACGACGGACGGTTTGCACGAGGCGCTCAAGGAGCACGTCAAGCAATCGGTCGGGCCGTGGAAGTATCCGCGCTGGATCGAGGTGGTCGAGGCGTTGCCGAAAACCGCGACCGGCAAGATCCAGCGTTTCAAATTGCGGGAGGGATGAGGGGCTGATCGTGATGGTGAATGCGTCGAAGGGCTTCGGAATCGCCGTAGCATGCGACCTACTTTCTCCCCCCTTGTGGGGGAGAGGTGGAGAGGGGGGTGTTCACGCGCTCGCGCATTCAATATTGCCCCCCTCCCTAACGCTCCCCCACAAGGGGGGAGGGAACGGTTTTACGTTGCTGGGGCAGGGATATGCATCATGACGGCGCTGGCTTCTTCGGGCACACTCCCCATCGGCGGCAGCGAACTTGAATACCGCATGATCGGGCCGCTGCCGGATGCGGCGCCGACCATCGTGATGTTGCACGAAGGTCTTGGCTCCGTGAGGCTGTGGGGCGATTTTCCGGACAAGCTAGCGGCGGCGACCGGCGCCGGTGTGTTCGTCTATTCGCGCGCGGGTTACGGCGCGTCGAGTCCCATCGAACCGCCGTGGCCGCTGGACTACATGCACGGCGAAGCACTGGACATTTTGCCGAAGGTGCTCGATGCGATCGGCTTTCAGCGCGGGCTGTTGCTCGGGCATTCGGATGGCGCATCGATTGCTGCGATCTATGCCGGCGGCATCCAGGATCACCGCGTGCGCGGCGTTGCGTTGATTGCACCGCATTTCATCACCGAAGCGATCGGGCTTGCCGCCATCGCCCGCACGAACGACGATTATCGAAGCGGCGTGCTCAAAAGCAAACTCGCCCGCTGGCATCGGGATGTCGACAGCACATTCGATGGGTGGAGCGGTGTGTGGCTCGATCCCGCGTTTCGCGATTGGGACATCTCGGATTATCTCGCTTACATCCGCGTCCCGGTGGCGATCTTGCAGGGGACCGACGATCAGTACGGCACCATGCGGCAGATCGAGATCGCGCAGGAAGAATGCTACTGTCCCGTCGATGTCACGATGATCGCAGGCGCAGCGCATTCGCCGCATCGCGAAGCACAGGACGCGACGCTGACGGCCGTGACGGAATTCGCCGACCGCATTCTGCGCGTGCACGAAGGCACGGCATCGCGCGCGGCGTGACGCAGCGGAGGCACGCGCATGCATGTTCCGCCATCGGAGGCCGCGCGTTTTCCGCTGCCGGGTTGGGCCTATGTGCCCGGCGTAAGTCTGCAGGCGGATCACGCGCGTCTCGCGCCGGTGAAAGCATTAGTTCCGACGCGCTTCGTAGGCTTCGTGCCGGCGCAACATCCGGCGTTGCGTTATGGTCTTGCACTGAACGACGCCGGCTTCTTCTGGGAGTGCCACGAGATTCTCGAAGCGGTGTGGGCGGCGGCGCCGCAAGGCGGACGCGAACGTATTCTGCTGCGCGCCTGCATCCAGGTCGCCAACGGTAATCTCAAATTGAAGATGCAGCGCGCTCACGCGGCGGCGCGACTCTATGCCGAGGCGCTAGCCGGACTCGACGAGTTGCGGGTGCGTCGGGCGGTGAGGATGGGGAGCAGCTTCGCGGACGCGTTTCCTGCCGCAGCGCTTGCGGAATCGTTGCGGCAAACCCGTGACCGTTCCATGGCGACAGCGGCTCGACCGATCCTGTTCGGTAAAATGGCATCGACATGAAGCAAAATGCATCTTTTCTCTTGTCTGAGGTAGACAGCGTCCTGAACATGCATTATTATGCATGTTCAGATAATCAATCGACAGACAGGGTGGGCTCATGGCCGGCGAAGATCGGGTGCTCGCGAACGGCGCCAAGCATATTGATTTCCAGACCGACCCCAGCCGCTACCGGCACTGGAAGATCGATGTCGATGGCGATGTCGCTACCCTGACCATGGACGTCGATGAGAATGGCGGCCTGTTCGAAGGCTACCAGCTCAAGCTCAATTCCTACGATCTCGGTGTCGATATCGAATTGGCCGATGCGGTGCAGCGGCTGCGCTTCGAACATCCCGAGGTTAAAGCGGTGGTGATGCGCTCCGGCAAGAACCGCGTGTTCTGCGCCGGCGCCAACATCCGCATGCTGGCGGGCGCCACGCACGCGCACAAGGTCAACTTCTGCAAGTTCACCAACGAGACCCGCAACGGCCTGGAAGATTCCAGCGAGAACTCCGGCCAGAAGTTCATCAGCGTGGTGAATGGCACCGCGGCGGGCGGCGGTTACGAACTCGCACTCGCCACCGATCACATCATCATGGCCGACGACGGCTCGGCCGCGGTGGCGCTGCCGGAAGTGCCGCTGCTCGCGGTGCTGCCCGGCACCGGCGGGCTGACGCGCGTCGTCGACAAGCGCAAGGTGCGCCGCGACCACGCAGATTACTTCTGCACCATCGAGGAAGGCATCAAGGGCAAGCGCGCGGTGCAATGGCGGCTGGTCGATGAGATCGCGCCGAACAGCAAGCTCGAAGCCAAAATTTCCGAGCGCGCCAGGCAATTCGCCGCCGAATCCAAGCGTAACGGCGACGGCAAGGGCATCTCACTGACGCCGCTCAACCGCAGCATCGACGACAACGGTATTCGCTACGGTTTCGTCAATGTCGATATCAATCGCGCGCAACGCATCGCCACCATTTCGATCAAGGCGCCGGAGAGCGCGCCGCCCGCCGATATCGCGGGCCTGATCGCACAGGGCGCCGAATTCTGGTCGCTGCAGGTCGCGCGCGAACTCGACGACGCCATCCTGCATCTGCGCATCAACGAACTCGAAATCGCCATGCTGGTGTTCAAGTCGCACGGCGAGAGCGCCAACGTGCTGGCCTATGACGCCTTCCTCGAAACCCACAAGGACAACTGGCTGGTCAATGAGATCCGGCACTACTGGAAGCGGGTGTTGAAGCGCATCGACGTCACCTCGCGCACGCTGGTGACTCTGGTGGAGCCGGGCTCGTGCTTCGTCGGTACGCTGGCCGAACTCGTGTTCGCGGCGGACCGCTCCTACATGCTGGTCGGCCAACGTGACGGCGACAATCGCGCGCCGCCGGCCATCGTGCTCAACGCGATGAATTTCGGACCCTATCCGATGAGCCACGGCCTGACGCGGTTGCAGTCGCGCTTTCAGGCCGATCCGTCCGACGTCGATACGGCGCAGGCAAAGATCGGCGAGGCGCTCGACGCCGAGAGCGCGGAAGAACTCGGCCTCGTCACCTTCGCGCTCGACGACATCGATTGGGACGACGAGGTGCGGGTGTTCTTCGAGGAGCGCACCAGTTTCTCGCCGGACAGTCTGACCGGCATGGAAGCCAATCTGCGTTTCGTCGGGCCGGAGACGATGGAATCGAAAATCTTTTCGCGGCTGACGGCGTGGCAGAACTGGATCTTCCAGCGGCCGAACGCCGTCGGCGAAAACGGCGCGCTGCGGCGTTACGGCACTGGCGAGCGCGCGCAGTTTGACATGACGCGGGTTTGAGGGAGTCGTCATCCTGAGGTGCGCGTCCTTACGCGCCTCGAAGGATGAAGGCCGGAAGCGAAAACAACCCGCCACCCTTCGAGGCTCGCGCAAGCGCGCTCGCACCTCAGGATGACGGAACCGAAGCGGAATATGCGGCATAGCCTTCAGGGAGCACGCCATGAACATCATGAACGTCGATTACACCACCAAGATTCCGAACAACGTCGATCTCGCCTCCGACCGTCAGGTGCTGAAGGCGCTGGAGGGCTGGCATCCGGGCTATCTCGACTGGTGGAACGACATGGGGCCGGAAGGTTTTCAGGAATCGCTGGTGTACCTGCGCACCGCGGTGAGCGTCGATCCGAAGGGCTGGGCCAAGTTCGATTACGTGCGGATGCCGGATTATCGCTGGGGCGTGCTGCTGGCGCCGCAGGACAGCGAGCGCAAGGTCAATTTCGGCCAGCATATGGGCGAGAAGGCGTGGCAGGAAGTGCCCGGCGAATATCGCGCCATGCTGCGCCGCCTCGTCGTCATTCAAGGCGACACCGAACCGGCTTCCGTCGAGCAGCAGCGCCATCTCGGCAAGACCGCGCCGTCGCTCTACGACATGCGCAACCTCTTTCAGGTCAACGTCGAGGAAGGCCGTCATCTGTGGGCGATGGTCTACCTGCTGCAGAAATATTTCGGCCGCGACGGCCGCGAGGAAGCCGACGATCTGCTGCGCCGCCGCTCCGGCGATGCCGATGCGCCGCGCATGCTCGGCGCCTTCAACGAAGCGACGCCGGATTGGCTTTCGTTCTTCATGTTCACCTTCTTCACCGATCGCGACGGCAAGATGCAGCTCGAGAGCCTGGCGCAATCCGGCTTCGATCCGCTGTCGCGCACCTGCCGCTTCATGCTGACCGAGGAAGCCCATCACATGTTCGTCGGCGAGACCGGCGTCGGCCGCGTGCTGCAACGGACCTGCGAGGCGATGAAGGCCGCCGGCATCGAAGACCCCAACGAGATCGCCAAGGTGCGCGCGCTCGGCGTCATCGATCTGCCGACCATGCAGAAGAAGATGAACCTGCATTATTCGCTGTCGCTCGACCTGTTCGGTTCGGAAGTCTCGACCAACGCGGCGAATTTCTACAATGCCGGGCTGAAGGGCCGCTTCCAGGAAACCAAGATCGAGGACGATCATCGCCTGACCGGCGATATCTATCAGGTGCTGAAGTTCGTCGATGGCGAGATCAAGCTGGTCGATGAACCGGCGCTCACCGCACTCAACATGCGGCTGCGCGACGACTACACCGCCGATTGCGCCAAGGGCGTCGAGCGCTGGAACAAGATCATCGAGAAGGCCGGCGTCAACTTCCGGCTCGAACTGCCGCACACGGCGTTCCATCGCGATATCGGCGAGTTCAAGGACATCAACGCCACGCCGAAGGGCGTCATCGTCAGCGATGCGGATTGGGCCAAGGTGCGCGACGACTATCTGCCGTCCGCGGCGGATGGCGATTTCATCGCCTCGCTGATGCAGCCGGTCAGCGAGCCGGGCAAGTTCGCCAACTGGATCGCCGCGCCGAAGGTCGGCATCGACAACAAGCCCGGCGACTTCGAATATGTGAAGATCGCGGCGTAGGCTGTTTCCCTCTCCCCTTGCGGGAGAGGGTGGCGAGCGGAGCGAGCCGGGTGAGGGGTTTCTTGTGAACCGACTTACCCCTCACCCGCCCTCACTTTGTTCGGGCACCCTCTCCCGCAAGGGGAGAGGGGAAGACCATCGAGTCGACACATGAACGCACCGCTCAAGAAGCAGCACCTGATCGATCCGGAAATCTGCATCCGGTGCAACACCTGCGAAGAGACCTGTCCGATCGACGCCATCACCCACGACGACAACAACTACGTCGTCAACGTCGATATCTGCAATTACTGCATGGACTGCATTTCGCCGTGCCCGACCGGCGCGATCGACAACTGGCGCGTCGTCGCCACGCCCTACACTTTGGAAGAGCAGTTCTCCTGGAGCGAATTGCCGCCGCAGCAGGAGATCGAGAGCGCCGATTCCAGCGACGCGATCGAAGCGCTGGAAGACGAGATCGGCGCGCTGCTCGAGGAAGCGCGCAAGGGGCTCGGCGGCAAGGCGGTCGCGCCGCATTCCGCCAGCAAGCCGACGGTCAATCTCTACAATCGCGGCAAGCCGGCCAAGGCAACCGTCACCGGCAATTTCCGCCTGACTGACGCCGATGCGGATTCCGACGTGCGCCACATCATTCTGGATTTCGGCGACCAGCCGTTCCCGGTGCTGGAAGGCCAGAGCATCGGCATTGTCGCGCCGGGCGTCGATGCCGAGGGCAAGGCGCATCTGGTGCGGCTGTATTCGGTGGCGAGTTCGCGCGACGGCGAACGCCCCAACACCAACAATCTGGCGCTCACCGTGAAGCGCGAGCCGCACGGCGTCTGCTCGAACTATCTGTGCGATCTGCCGCGCGGCGCCAAGGTCGAGATCACCGGACCGTTCGGCGCGACGTTCCTGCATCCGAACGATCCGGCGGCCAACATCATCATGATTTGCACCGGCACCGGCTCGGCGCCGTTCCGCGCTTTCACCGAGCGTCGCCGTCGCGCCATGCCGGAAGCGGCGGGACGCTTGCTGCTGTTCTTCGGCGCACGACGCCCGGAGGAATTGCCGTATTTCGGTCCGCTGCAGAAGGTGCCGGAGAAGCTGCTCGGCAAGCATTTCTGTTATTCGCGGGTGCCGGGCCAGCCGCGCGTCTACGTGCAGGATCGCATCCGCGCCGAGGCGGCGCAGGTCGCGACGCTGCTCGGCAACGCCAACACGCACGTCTACATCTGCGGATTGAAGGGCATGGAGACCGGCGTCGACGAAGCCTTCGCCGATGTCTGCCGTGGCGCGGCGCTGGACTGGGCAGCGCTGAAGACGGCAATGCGCGACAACGGCCGCTATCACGTCGAGACGTATTGAACGTTTGACCCTCTCCCCTTGCGGGAGAGGGGAAAGGGCCGCTGTCGCGCAAGGAGAGAGGGAAACAAAAGCGAGTTTATCCCGCGATCTCGAGGCCCGCGCTGGCGTAGACGACGCCGCCGTCGATGGCGATGGCGTTGCCGACGACATAATCGCCGGAACGCGCGGCGAGGAAGATCGCCAGCCCCGCCATGTCTTCTTCATCGCCGATGCGTCCGGCCGGCACGCGCTTGGCGACTTCATCGGCGTGGTCGCGCGCGGCGCGGTTCATGTCGGAAGCGAAGGCACCCGGCGCGATAGCGGTGACGTTGATGTGGTCCTTGATCAGCTTGGTGGCGAGGCGCCGCGTCAGGTGGATCACCGCGGCCTTGCTGGCGCCGTAGGAGTAGGTCTCCATCGGGTTGATGAAGATGCCGTCGATCGAGGCGATGTTGATGACCTTGGCCGGACGCTGGCGCGTCGCCGCGGCGCGCAGCGGCTTGGCCAGCGCCTTGGTCAGGAAGAAGATGGACTTGACGTTGAGGTCCATCACTTTGTCCCAGCCGGCTTCCGGAAACTCGTCGAACTCCGCGCCCCACGCCGCGCCGGCATTGTTGACGAGGATGTCGAGCTTGGGTTCGCGCTTGCTGATTTCGGCGGCGAGCTGATTGCAGCCGGCCACCGTCGAAATGTCGATCGGCAGCGCGATGCACTCGCCGTCATAGGCGGCGGTGAGTTCCTTGGCGGTGGCCTCGCAGGGGCCGGCCTTGCGTGCGCTGATGTAAACCCGTGCCGCGCCTTGCGCGAGAAAGCCCGCGGCGATCATCTTGCCGATGCCGCGCGAGCCGCCGGTCACGACCGCGACACGGCCTTGCAGCGAAAACAGGTCTTTGAACATGACGCCTCCCATTGCTTTCGCGCAATTTAGCGCTCGCAACGGGAAGCAAGTCAACTGCCGCCAGCGCCGCCGAACGGAGGTTCGCGGCGAGCGCGGTCGCGCCGGCGGTCAGGCTGGTGCGGCGATCAGCGCCAGTAATTGTTGGCGGCGGCGACGGTCTGGAAATGCACCGCGATGACATGCGACGACGCGATCAGTTGCGCGGTGTCGTGATCGTAGGCGCCGCGCAGGCTGGAGCGCACCTCATCGGAGGGCTGGGTGTATTTGACGCCGACGCGCGACAGCTTGACGGCCAGTTCGAAGCCGGCTTGCGGCGTGTCGGTTTTCAGGGAAGGAAGCCAGGTGTCGCTCATGATGATCGCCCGAATGCAGGTGTTAAAAGATCTGCATTTGCAGATGTTTTCGGCAAACGCATCGCATTCGGGTCTACGGCTAAAAATGCGCAGTGGGCCATACAACCTTAGTTGCGGCAACGCGCGCGATGCGGTCAGGCCGCGTCGACGCGGCGGAAGCCGTTCCACACCGCGGTCGCCGCGCCGGAGGTCAGCACCGGCAGGAAACGTTCGTCCTGATAATTTCCGTTGAGCGAAATGCGCGGCAGCGCGGTGAGATGCGCGGCGTTCTCGGCGAAAATCATGCCGGGCCGCGTCGTCACCGCGGTGTGAAAGCCGCTGGCGCGCGCCAGCGCGAATTCGCGGGCGCCGGCGGCGTTTTTGTCGCCGTAAGGATAGGCCAGATGCAGCACCGGGCGTTGCAGCGCCGCTTCGAGATCGGTGCGGTTGGCGATCAGTTCGCGGCGCGCGGAAGCTTCGTCCTGATGCGCCAGATTTCCGTGACTGACGGTGTGCGCGCCGATCGTCACCAGCGGATCGCCGGCGAAATCCTTCAGCTCGTCCCATGACAGGCAGAGTTCGCGGCTGATCACATCCTCGTCGATGCCATGATGCGCGCACAGCGTGGCGATGACGCGATTGACGTCGGCATCGCCGGGCAGGCCGCGCAGCCAGTCGTGCAGCCGCGCGAAGGCGTGTTGTTTGGCGGTCGCCGTGCTGGCGTCGAGCTGCGTCGCGACGCCGTCGATGACGCAGCCGACGCGGTCCGATCTGGCGATGACGCGTTCGAGCGCCAGCCACCACAGCCGCCCCTTGCCGCTGGCGAACTGGCTGGTGACGTAGACGGTGAACGGCGCGTCGAACTCGCGCATCACCGGCAGCGCGTGGTCGCGGTTGTCGCGATAGCCGTCGTCGCAGGTGAAGCAGGCGAATCGGCGCGAGAAGTCGCGTTCGGTGAGGCGACGGCGCGCCTCGTCGAGCGTGACGATGTCGGCGCCGAGTTCGCGGACATGCGCCAGGGTCGCGCGCAGGAACTCCGGCGTGATCTCGAGATGATGATTGGGCTGGAACGCATCGTCGCGCGGCGGCCGGACGTGATGCAGCATGAAGATCGCGCCGACGCCGGCGAGCAGCGGCCGCAGCAGGTGATGGGCGCCGGTGAAGTAAAGCGCGTCGAAGCCGGCGCGAATGACGGTATGACGAAGCTGCTTCATCGGGCGTCCGGTCGGTGGAGAGGAAACGTGCGGCGGCGGCAAGTCGCGCGCCGCAGGCGGATCGGGCGTGCGTCCGGGCGTGAGGCTAGCGGCAAATCGCTGAACAAACGGTTATCCCGAATTGCGACGAGCCATGACCGGTGCGCTGCATTTCCAAATTGACAGCGTTACAAGCATTTGTTTTGTCTCTGTTTCCAGACCCGGCGAGATATCGGATGCACGGACTTTTGAAGTGGAGCAGGAAGTGGTGGCCGGGGCTCGTCCCGCTCGCCGTGCTTTGGCTCCTGGCAGCGTGGTACTCGACCGTCCCGATGGAGCAGGATCTGGCCGCCAGCGCCACCGCGGCGGTCAAGAGCGACGTGCTGGACAAGACCCGCATCGGCGTCGCCGGGCGGGACGCGACATTTTCCGCCGACGCATTTTCCGAAGAGGGCCGCCGCAGTGCCGTCACCTCGGTGGAGTCGGTGGCCGGTATCCGGCTGGTCAAGGACGACACCCGGCTGGTCGCCGAAGCCAAGCCTTATGTCTGGTCGGCCGAGCGCGACGTGGTGCGGGTGACTTTGGGTGGCAATGCGCCGCTGCCGGCGATCAAGGCGCGGCTGCTGGAGGCGGCGCGGGCCGGTCTCAACGGCGTCGAGGTGGTCGACCGCATGACCTTCGCCCGCGGTGCGCCGCCGCGCTTCGACGCTGCGGTGCTGTTGCTGATCGACCAGATCGCCCGCCTCAAGGAAGGCAAGATCGTGCTGTCCGACAAGTCGGTGAGCCTGTCCGGCATGGCGCGCGAACTCGGCGGCCGCGAGGCGATCTTCGCGGCGATGCGCAGTCTGCCCGAAGGCTTCACCATCGCGTCCAATGACATTGCCGCCCCACCTTACGTGTTTCAGGCCAACAAGGACCCGGTGGGCGTGACGCTGACGTTGACCGGCAACGTGCCGGACAATGCCGTGCATGCGGCGCTGGCGGCGGCGGCGCAACGCAAGTTCTTCGGCGAGAAGGTGGTCGACAATCTGAAAGCCAGCATCGGCGCGCCGCGCGGCTTCGCCGAAGCGGTGACGCGCGCGCTCGGGGCGTTGTCGCGGCTCTCCACCGGATCGCTGGTGGTGTCCGATCGCGAAGTGAAATTGTCCGGCGACGCGCTGTATGACGGCGCGGCCAATCAGATCCGCGCCAATCTCGGCAATGAATTGCCGCAGGGCTGGACCGCCAAGGCCGAGATTTCGGTGAAGCCGGCGGCTGCGCCGGTGGATGCCACGGTGTGCCAGCAGTTGTTCACTGAAACGATGGCCAAGGGCAAGATTCAGTTCGACACCGCCAGTGCCGCGATCAGCGCCGACTCCGCAGGGCTGCTGGACCGGCTGGCCGAGATCGCGCTGCGCTGCCCGACCGCCAGCATCGAGGTCAACGGCCACACCGATAGCCAGGGCGACGATGCCGCCAATCAGTTGTTGTCGGAAAAACGCGCCCAGGCGGTGGTCGATTTCATGGTCAAGGCCGGGTTGCCGCCGGATCGCTTCAAGGCGACCGGCTATGGCAGCACGCAGCCGGTGTCGGACAACGACACCGACGAAGGCAAGGCGAAGAATCGCCGCATCGATTTTCTCGTGAGGTAACGGCGATGGCGTATCTCATCACCTTCCACTGGGGTTGGCTGGCCGGCGGGCTGCTGCTCGGGCTGGCGATGGGATGGATTGCCGTCGTCCAGCACGGCGACGGTCTGTCGCGCGCCAATATGCAGCGGGCGGCTGCGCTGGTGGTGATCCTGCTGGCATTGGCCATCGCGCGGCTGGTTCCGGGGCGGTGGGGCTATTGGCTCGACCTTGGTTTGCTGATGTTGGGCGCTTATCTGGTCGGGTGCGTCTGCGGATCTTGGCTGCGCGACCGCTTCATTTCGCGTCAGGCGCCGATCGCCTGATGCGCCGCCGCCCCGTTCCCCAAGCCACAGCCGGATTGCCGCTTCAGCGCGCATACGGTGGGGCGCGGGTGGGCCGCGGCTGGGCCTGCGACATTGTGCTGCGTGATTTGTTTTTGCCGCGTTTGGATTCCACTGTGTCGCAAAACGCGCTACCACGTCAGCGCGGGAGCAAACACAGCGACAGCCGTCGGATCCGGCGCACAATCGCAATTCGAGGTTGAGATGCTGGATTTCCTACGCAGAGCGGTCTCGGTTCTGCGCGACAAGCAAATCCTTCGCCGCCTCGGCGTCCTCATCAGCATCACCGTCATTGCCATCGCCTGCTACATTCTGTTCCACCTGCTGCGTAACATCGATGTCGACGAGGTGCTCGATGCGCTGAAGCAGAGCGATCCGCGCTCGATCATGCTGGCCGGACTGTTCGTCGCGGCGGGTTATTTCACGCTGACTTTCTACGATCTGTTCGCTGTGCGGGCGATCGGCCGCACCGACGTTCCCTACCGCATCAATGCGCTGGCGGCCTTCACCAGCTATTCGGTCGGGCATAATGTCGGCGCCAGCGTCTTCACCGGGGGCGCGGTGCGCTATCGCATCTATTCGGCGTGGGGCCTCAATGCCATCGACGTCGCCAAGATCTGCTTTCTGGCCGGGCTGACGTTCTGGCTCGGCAACGCCGCGGTGTTGGGCATGGGTGTGGCCTACCATCCCGAAGCCGCGGCCGCGGTCGATCAACTGCCGGCGTGGCTCAACCGCGTGTTGGCCTTCGTGCTGCTGCTCGCGCTGTTCGGTTACGTCGTCTGGGTGTCGCTGGCGCCGCGCCATGTCGGACGTGGACCGTGGACCGTGGTGTTGCCCGGCGGATCGCTGACGCTGCTGCAGATCGCCATCGGCATCGTCGATCTCGGCTTCTGCGCGCTGGCGATGTACATGCTGGTGCCGGACGAGCCCAACCTCGGCTTCGTGGTCGTCGCAGTGATTTTCGTCTCGGCGACTTTGCTCGGCTTCGCCAGCCATTCGCCCGGCGGCCTCGGCGTGTTCGATGCCGCGATGCTGGTCGGGCTATGGCAGATGGACAAGGAAGAACTGCTGGCCGGGATGCTGCTGTTCCGGCTGCTCTACTATATCGTGCCGTTCGTCCTATCTGTCATGTTGTTGACGCTTCGGGAAGTTATCGTCGGTGCGCGTTTGAAGCGGCTGCGCCAGCAAGAGGGGGCCGCCGACGCCAAAGCCAGCCACGACGTGCTGCGTTCGGGAAAATATGGCGACTCCGGCACCTGATGATGTGACTGCCGCCCAGCAGATCGCGGCGCAACTGGCGCAGCGCGACGGGCTTTCCCTGTTTTCATTCTGGCCAGACCGGTTGCGCCATTCCGCGTTGATCCTGCTGGTGGCCGGCCTGGTGCTGGCGGCGCTGGCGGTGTTCGGCGAATTGCCCGCGGCGCGCGCCGTTGCCGCCTTCGTCTGCATCGTCTGCGCGGCGCTGGTGCCGTGGCGTCTGCACAATTCCGACATCATCACCTCCGAAGCGCTGGCCAGCGATCCGGTGCAGGCGCCGGCGGTCAGCGCCATCCTCACCGGTCTGCCGGATCCCACCGTGCTGCTCGATCGCGCCGGGCGTGTCATCCACCTCAATCCGGCCGCGGCTCAATTGGCCCCGGCGTTGCGCACGAACGAGCCGGCGCAGTTCGCGTTGCGCTCGCCGGAGATCGTCACCGCCTTGCGCGAAGCGATCGCCACGGCGGAGCCGCGCCGCGTCACCTTTCTCGATCACGGTCCGGTCGATCGCTGGATGGAATTGATCGTCACGCCGGTCGCGGTGCCGACCGCATTCGGCGGCCGCGACTATTGCATGCTGATGACGTTCCACGACCAGACGCCGCTGCGCCGGGTCGAAGAGATGCGCGCCGATTTCGTCGCCAACGCCAGCCACGAGTTACGCACGCCGCTGGCGGCGCTGTCCGGCTTCATCGATACGCTGCAGGGGCCGGCGCGCGACGATCCCAAGGCGCGCGAGCGGTTCCTCGGCATCATGCACGCGCAGGCGACGCGCATGGCGCGGCTGATCGACGACCTGCTGTCGCTGTCGCGGGTCGAACTCAGCGCGCATGTGCGGCCCAGCACGCAGATCGATTTGCTGCCGCTGATCCGTCAGGTGGTCGACGGCCTCGAAGTGCTGGCCACCGAGCGACAGGTCAAGATCGAAACCGAACTGCCGGAGCAGCCGGCCATCGTCGCTGGCGATCGCGAGGAATTGCTGCGGCTCCTGGAAAATCTGATCGAGAACGCGCTGAAGTACGGTGCGTCTGGCGGTCGTGTGATCGTGACACTGGCGACCGTCGCTGCTGCCGATGCGGTGCCGGAAATTCAGGTACGAGTGCGCGACTTCGGCCCCGGCATCGCGCCGGAGCATCTGCCGCGCCTGACCGAGCGATTTTATCGCGTCGATGTCGGGGACAGCCGGGCGCAGGGCGGCACCGGATTGGGGCTGGCGCTGGTCAAGCACATCCTCAACCGCCACGGCGGCCGCCTGCTGATCGAAAGCGTGCCGCAGCACGGCGCCACCTTCACCGCGGCTTTTCCCCAGGCGAAGTCTGCGACCTGACTCCCGAAATGAAATGGGCCGAGGCCGTTCCGACGGCTTTCCACAGGTGGCTCGTGCGAGCCTTGGATAAAACGTCGATATTACAATGGGTTAATGCTGTCATCCAGCCGTCATCAAACTCTCATAAAAGCTCAATGACACGCTCCTAAACGAGCGGTCGTGGACGCCGCCGATCGCGGCTGGCGCCCCACCCACAGGATGGAGAAAACCAGTGAAATTCCTCAAAACCCTCGCCGCTGCCGGCCTGGTTGCCGGCGGCATCGCGGCCGCCTCGGCGACCGCCTTTGCAGCCGACATCTCTGGCGCCGGCGCGACCTTCCCCTACCCGGTTTATGCCAAGTGGGCCGAAGCCTATAAGAAAGAGACCGGCAACGGCCTGAACTATCAGTCGATCGGTTCGGGCGGCGGCATCAAGCAGATCACCGCGCGCACCGTCACCTTCGGCGCTTCCGACATGCCGCTGAAGCCGGAAGACCTCGACAAGGCCGGCCTGATCCAATTCCCCACCGTGATGGGCGGCATCGTTCCGGTGGTCAATCTCGAAGGCGTTGCCTCCGGCGACCTCACCATTGACGGCCCGACGCTGGCCAAGATCTATCTCGGCGAGATCAAGACCTGGAACGATCCGGCCATCGCCAAGCTCAACCCGAGCGCCAAGCTGCCGTCGCAGGCCATCGCGCTGGTGCATCGTTCGGACGGTTCCGGCACAACCTTCATCTTCACCAACTATCTGTCGAAGGTCAGCGCCGACTGGAAGTCGAAGGTCGGCTCCAGCACCGCAGTGGAATGGCCGGCGGGCATCGGCGCCAAGGGCAATGAAGGCGTCGCCAACAACGTCAAGCAGACCAAGGGTTCGATCGGTTACGTCGAAACCGCTTATGCCAAGCAGAACAACCTGACCACCACCAAGCTGATCAACAAGGACGGCAAGGCCGTCGCCGCGACGCCGGAAACCATCGCCGCCGCCGCTGCCGCCGCCGACTGGGCCAAGGCGCCGGGCTTCTACATGATCCTCACCGACGAAGCCGGCGACAAGGCGTGGCCGATTGCCGGTGCGACCTTCATCTTGCTGCCGAAGCAGCCGAAGGACGTCGCCGACGCGGCGGTGGCGCTCAACTTCTTCGCCTGGGCTTACAAGAAGGGCGATGCCATGGCGTCGGATCTCGACTACGTCCCGATGCCGGACAGCGTCGTCAAGATCATCGAGCAGTCCTGGGCCAAGGACGTCAAGGGCGCGGACGGCAAGCCGGTCTACAGCGTCACCAACTGAGACGGAGCAAAGCGGCGGCCCGTCATCCTGAGGTGCGCGCAATTCTTGCGCGCCTCGAAGGATACAGGCCGTCGCCCTTCGAGGGTCATGCTGCGCATGACCCCTCAGGGTGACGGCGCCGGTGTTGTTCCCGCTTTGATGAAACAAGGCTAGTCTGGCCAGGAGGCGGCTGTGGTGGATGTGACGTGGGGAGGCGCACGGGTGGGCGCTCAGGATGCTGCCGAACGCGCCAGGGCGCTCGACAAGCTGCGGCTCGGCGATGTGATCTTTCACGCCATTACCCGCAGCGCGGCGATCCTCGTGCTGCTGCTGCTCGGCGGCGTCATGGTGGCCTTGCTGCTCGGCGCGCTGCCGGCGCTGCAGACTTTCGGTTTCGATTTCGTCACCACGCAACGCTGGAATCCGGTCACCGAAAAATTCGGTGCGCTGGCGCCGATCTACGGCACGCTCATTACTTCGCTGATCGCCATGGTCATCGCGGTGCCGTTCGGCCTGCTGATCGCGATGTTCCTCACCGAGCTGTGCCCGATGTGGCTGCGGCGGCCGATCGGCATCGCCATCGAACTGCTCGCCGGCATCCCCAGCATCATCTACGGCATCTGGGGCCTGTTCGTGCTGGCGCCGTTCCTGCAGCAATACGTGCAGCCGGCGCTGATCTCGGCGTTCGGCGATATCCCGGTGCTGTCGACGCTGTTTGCCGGACCGCCCTACGGCATCGGCATGCTCACCGCCGGGCTGATCCTCGCCATCATGGTGCTGCCGTTCGTTACCTCGATCTCGCGCGACGTGTTCGATGCGGTGCCGCCGGTGCTCAAGGAAGCGGCCTACGGCCTCGGCTGCTCGACCTGGGAAGTGATGCGCCATGTGGTGCTGCCCTATACCCGCGTCGGCGTCATCGGCGGCGTCATGCTCGGCCTCGGTCGCGCGCTCGGCGAGACCATGGCGGTAACCTTCGTCATCGGTAACGCGCACAAGATCTCCGGATCGCTGCTGGCGCCCGGCACCACGATCTCCGCGACCATCGCCAACGAATTCACCGAAGCCGTCGGCGATCTCTACACCTCGTCGCTGATCGCGCTCGGCCTCATCCTGTTCGTCATCACCTTCATCGTGCTGGCGATTGCGCGTTACATGCTGATGCGCATCGAGCGGAGGGTCGGCTGATGGATGCCTCGATCTATGCCGCGCGCCGCCGCAGCAACGTCATGGCGACGGTCGCCTCCTACGCCGCGACCGGCATCGGCCTCGCCGGCCTCGCGATGATCCTGATCGTGCTGTTCTGGGAAGGCTTCAGCGGCCTGTCGCTGGCGGTGTTCACGCAGATGACGCCGCCGCCCGGCTCGGCGGGCGGCCTGCTCAACGCCATCGTCGGCAGCATCATGATGACGGTGATCGCCATCGCCATCGGCACGCCGATCGGCATGCTGGCCGGCACCTATATGGCGGAATACGGCCGCCACGAAAAGCTGACCAGCATCGTCCGCTTCATCAACGACATTCTGCTCAGCGCGCCATCGATCGTCGTCGGCCTGTTCATCTACGAGGTGATGGTGGTGCCGATGGGGCACTTCTCCGGCATCGCCGGCGCGGTGGCGCTGGCGGTGATCGTCATCCCGGTGGTGGTGCGCACCACCGAAGACATGCTGATGCTGGTGCCGAACACGCTGCGCGAGGCGGCGGCTTCCATCGGGCTGCCGCGCTCGCTGATGATCCGCCACATCGCCTATCGCGCGGCGCGTAGCGGCATCATCACCGGCATCCTCTTGGCGGTGGCGCGCATCAGCGGCGAAACCGCGCCGCTATTGTTCACCGCGCTCAACAACCAGTTCTACAGCAGCAATCTCAACGCGCCGATGTCGAGCCTGCCCGTCGTCATCTTCCAGTTCGCGCTCAGCCCCTATGCCGATTGGCAGAAGCTGGCCTGGACCGGCGCACTCATCATCACTATTTCAGTGCTTGTGCTGAGCATCGTTGCACGGGCATTGGCCGGAACGAGGAAAGCATCATGAACGTCGCGACATCGGTTGCCACTGCCGCCCCCACGCATCCGCCGATCGATGCCGCCGCCTTGCGCGACAAGGTGGCGATCCGCAACCTCGAGTTTTTCTACGGTGAGACAAAAGCGCTGAAGGGCATCACGCTGCCGCTGTACGAAAACAAGGTGACGGCGTTCATCGGGCCGTCGGGTTGCGGGAAATCGACGCTGCTGCGCGTGCTCAACCGGATGTACGATCTCTATCCGAACCAGCATGCAGAAGGCCAGGTGCAGTTCGACGGCATGAATATCGTCGAGCCGGGTCTCGATCTCAATCTGCTGCGCGCGCGCATCGGCATGGTGTTCCAGAAGCCGACGCCGTTCCCGATGTCGATCTACGAGAACATCGCGTTCGGCATCCGGCTCTACGAGAAGCTGCCGAAGCGCGAACTCGACCAGCGCGTCGAGCAGTCGCTGCGCCGCGCCGCGCTATGGGACGAAGTCAAGGACAAGCTCGGCGCCAGCGGCCTCAGCCTGTCGGGCGGACAGCAACAGCGGCTGTGCATCGCGCGCACCGTGGCGGTGCGGCCGGAGGTTATCCTGTTCGACGAGCCGTGCTCGGCGCTCGATCCGATCTCGACGGCGAAGATCGAGGAACTGATCGACGAACTGAAAGAGGACTACACCATCGTCATCGTCACCCATAACATGCAGCAGGCGGCGCGCGTCTCGGACTTCACCGCGTTCATGTATCTAGGCGAGCTGATCGAGTTCGGCCCGACCGACAAGATCTTCACCTCGCCGACCGACCGCCGCACCCAGGACTACATCACCGGACGGTTCGGGTAGGACGCGATGAGGTCAGGTTTATGCAACGGCGTCATCCTGAGGTGCGAGCGGCGGATGCCGCGAGCCTCGAAGGATGCAGCCGTCGCCCTTCGAGGCTATCGCTGCGCGATAGCACCTTAGGGTGACGGACTCTCCATCAGCAACGAGTTTAACGTCCCGATGAACGCGAGGTATCGCGGGGAGAACCAAAATGGCTTTTGAGCATACCGCCAAGGCTTTCGACAGCGACCTGCAGGAACTGACCCGGATGGTCTCGGAAATGGGCGGCCTGGCCGAGCGGCAGATCGTCGATTCCGTCGATGCGCTGGTGCGCCGCGACGCCGTGCTGAGCGCGCGCGTCGTCGCCGCCGACGCCGAGATCGACAAGTTGCAGCGCGACCTGGAAGCGCATGCGGTGCTGACCATCGCGCGGCGTCAGCCGATGGCGGTCGACTTGCGGCAGATCGTCGGCGCCATGCGCGTCGCCACCGATCTCGAACGCATCGGCGACCTGTCGCGCAACATCGCCAAGCGCGTCAACGCGCTCGATACCGATTTCAATCCGCTCAAGCTGATCCGCGGCCTCCAACACATGTCGGATCTGGTGCAGGGCCAGCTCAAGTCGGTGCTCGACGCCTATGCCGCGCACGACGTGCCGTCGGCCATGGCGGTGTGGAAGGGCGACGAAGAGGTCGACGCCATCTGCACCTCGCTGTTCCGCGAGCTGCTGACCTACATGCTGGAAGATCCGCGCAACATCAGCTTCTGTATTCACCTGATGTTCTGTGCCAAGAATATCGAGCGGATCGGCGACCACGCCACCAACATCGCCGAAACCGTGGTGTATATGGTCGAAGGCCAGCCGATCCTCGACAAGCGGCCGAAGAGCGACCAGACCACGTTCGCCACGGTTCCCGGCAATTGATGGGACACGATCGATGAGCGCACGCATTCTGGTAGTGGAAGACGAGGAAGCGCTGACCACGCTGCTGCGGTACAATCTCGACGCCGAAGGTTACGACGTCGAGGTGGTGATGCGCGGCGACGACGCCGACACCCGGCTGAAGGAGAGCGTTCCCGATCTCGTGGTGCTCGACTGGATGCTGCCGGGTCTGTCCGGCATCGAACTGTGCCGGCGCTTGCGGGCGCGGCCGGAAACCAAGCAGCTGCCGATCATCATGCTGACGGCGCGCGGCGAGGAAAGCGAGCGGGTGCGCGGGCTGGCCACCGGCGCCGACGATTACATCGTCAAGCCTTTCTCGGTGCCGGAACTGCTGGCGCGGGTGAAGGCGCTGCTGCGCCGCGCCAGCCCCGAGCGGCTGGCGACCGTGCTGGCTTACGGCGACATCGAACTCGATCGCGACAAGCGCCGCGTCGCGCGCTCGGGCCGGCCGATCGATCTCGGCCCGACCGAGTATCGCCTGCTGGAGTTCTTCCTCGAGCATCCCGGCCGCGTGTTCAGCCGCGAGCAGCTGCTCGACAGCGTCTGGGGCCGCGACATCTATATCGATGAGCGCACCGTCGACGTGCACATCGGGCGGCTGCGCAAGCTGCTCAATCCCGGCAGCGAGGAAGACCCGATCCGCACCGTGCGTGGCGCCGGCTACGCACTCGACGACCGCTTCCAAAAAGCGGGTTGAGGCTAGCGCCTTTGAAATGGCGTTGATGTTGCCGTCATGCCCGCGCTTGTCGCGGGCATCCACGTCTTTACGGCGGCTCATCAAGATAGACGTGGATGGCCGGGACAAGCCCGGCCATGACGCGGGTACTCGCTGGTCAATTTCGCCAACCGGGTTCGCTCGCGAAGAGCTCGCGCCCCGGAATGACAGAGCTGGTGCGATTTAATCCAATTCGAAAATGCTCAGACCACCGCAACGATGACATGCGCCTGAATCTTGGCCGCGACCGCGCCGTGGCCGTGGCGGTCGGCGATGGCGGCTGTGGCATAGTCGGTGGCGGCTTGCAGCTTGTCGGCGTCGCGCGACTCGATCTCGTTGCGCAGCAGCGTGCCCTGACAATAAGCCATGGCCGGAATGCTTGGCGAGGCGGCGCGGCTTTGTTCGGCGCGCGTTTCGATCGCCACATCCGAGAAGCCTGCGTCCATCAATTCGCGGCGGATCAGCGCCGTATCGTGGTAGCCGTGCGGCGTGCGCGCCAGAAAACGCGGCGGATCGCTCGGAAACATCCGCGCCAGCGCATTGGTCACATCGTCGGCGAAGATATTGTCCTCGATGCGGTCCCACACGCTGAACAGCAAATGTCCGCCGGGTTGCAGTACGCGCTTCGCTTCGCGATAGGCTTTCACACGGTCGGGGAAGAACATCGCGCCGAACTGGCAACACACCAGATCGAAGGCCGCATCGTCGAACGGCAGCGCCAGCGCATCGGCTTGCCGCCAGGTGATGCGGCTGTCGGGCGGCTGGCGCGACGCCGCGTAGTCCAGCATCGGCCGGTTGAGGTCGCTGACGGTGTAGCGTGCATCGGGCGACAGTTGCGGTGCCAAAGCACGCGTGACGACGCCGGTGCCCGCGGCGATTTCCAGAACCGCGCTGGGTGCGAAGGCGGCGGCGCGGCGCGCGAGATCGGCGGCGTAGGGCTCGAAAATCAACGGCACCATGTGCCGGTCGTAGTTTTCTGGAATCGAGCCGGCAAAGACCTTGTCGGTTTCCAGCATGGCGATCACCCGCGGTCCGTTTGAGGCACGCGAGACTAGCACGGATTAGTTGTCGTCGTCCCTGCGCAGGGACGATGCAAGTGCGAAGTGAATGACTGTCAGCGCGCCTTGGGCTGCTGGCGGCGGCGGTCGGACGCCGGCTGGTAGGCGATGCGCGAGTGATGCGCGCAATAGGGCAGGCCGGCGAGCGACTTGCCGCCGCAGAAGAAGAATTCCGGATTGGACGGATCGCCGACCGGCCAGTGGCAGGTGCTCTCGTTCAGCTCCAGCAAGGTCAGGCGCTGGCTCATCGGCACGACATTGTCGTAGGCGATCGGGTCCGGCTCCATCTCCACTTCAAAGGCGTGCGCCAGCGCGGTATTGCCGCGCGACACCGGCCGCGACACCCGCATCATGTGCTGGGCGGGGCGGACCTTGCGCGGCCGCGGCGCGGCCGATGACGGCGTCTTGGCGCGGCCGGACAGGCCGAGGCGATGCACCTTGCCGATCACGGCATTGCGGGTGACGTTGCCCAGCTCGGCGGCAATCTGGCTGGCTGACAAACCGGCTTCCCAGAGTTTCTTCAGTTGCTCGACGCGATCGTCGGACCAGGTCAAAACTGTCATCGCTCTGTTCCCTTCGTGTCGCGCGCCCGATGCGGTGAGGCGGCGGCGCGACCCCTGTTCGTTCAAAATCCCTGCGGGCAGAATCCCTTAGCCCTCGCCGGGCGCATCAAGCGCGTCCGGGCGTTACGCCGAACAAGGACCGTAGTTGGATCAAAACCGCCGCACGAGATGTCGTACTCGACAGCCCAAACGCTACAATATGCCGTGACTCACGCGCAAGAGTCGGGCCTCACGCGTCCACACCTTCCGTAGTCAATCGGGAAAATCAGCTTTTTCTGCGACTCTTCGGCATCACTTGACCATCGCTTGACGATCAGCTGGGCGTCACGCGCGCGCGGCTGCGAAGGTTAATTGCTGCGAAATGAGGGTGTTCCGGCAGCCGTTGCGAGGTTGACAGTCCTCGCGGCGGACCTAGAATAATCGCATGTGCCGCCTGGAAAGGCGGCACATTTCGTTTCCGGGACCGAGTTCCGGCTTCGCTCCGGCATTCGCCAGCGCAACCGGCGCGGCCCGCAGCCAATATTGATCGGATTGTCATGACCACGACCGCAACGACGTCTCACCTCTTGCCTGTCTTCGCCCGCGCCGATGTCGCGTTCGAGCGCGGCGAGGGCGCGTGGCTGTTCGGCACCGATGGCGAGCGTTATCTCGATTTCACCAGCGGCGTTGCGGTCAATGCGCTCGGTCACGCGCATCCGCATCTGGTCGCGGCGTTACAGGAGCAGGCCACCAAGCTCTGGCACATGTCGAACCTGTTCAAGAGCCCGGACGGCGAGCGGCTCGCCGCGCGGCTCTGCGAGCAGAGCTTTGCCGACAAGGTGTTCTTCTGCAACTCCGGCGCCGAGGCGATGGAGTGCGCGATCAAGATCACGCGGCGCTATCACGCCATGAAGGGTCACCCCGAGCGTTATCGCATCATCACCTTCGAGGGCGCCTTCCACGGCCGCACGCTGGCGACCTTGGCCGCGACCGGCGCCGCGAAATATCTCGAAGGCTTCGGCCCGCCGATGGACGGCTTCGACCAGGTGCCGCTCGGCGATGTCGAGGCGGTGAAGAAGGCGGTCGGTCCCGGCACCGCCGGTATTTTGATCGAGCCGTTGCAGGGCGAGGGCGGCGTGCGCGCGCCGGACAATTCGTTCTTCCGGGCGCTGCGGCAGATCTGCGACGACAACGGCCTGCTGCTGATCTTCGACGAGGTGCAGACCGGCATGGGCCGCACCGGCGAGCTGTTCGCCTACAAGCGCGTCGGCGTCACGCCCGATGTGATGTCGCTCGCGAAAGCACTGGGCGGCGGCTTCCCGATGGGCGCGTGCCTCGCCACGGCGGAGGCGGCAGCCGCCATGACTCCGGGCTCGCACGGCTCGACCTTCGGCGGCAATCCGCTGGCGGTGGCGGCGGCCAACGCTGTGCTTGACGTCATGCTCAAGCCCGGCTTCTTCGATCACGCCAAGAAGATGTCGCTGCTGCTGAAACAGAAACTGGCCTCGGTGGTCGACCGCCACGCCAACGTGCTGTCCGAAGTGCGCGGCGAAGGCCTGCTGCTCGGCGTCAAGGCCGTGGTACCGGCGGGCGATCTGATCGCGGCGCTGCGCAACGAGAAGCTGCTCACCGTGGCCGCCGGCGACAACGTCGTGCGTTTCCTTCCGCCGCTGATCGTGACCGAAGCCGAACTCGACGAGGCGGTGCAGCGGCTGGAGCGCGCCTGTGTCGCGCTGTCGGGCAAGGCCAAGGTGGAGGCCGCGCAATGAGCTCGTCGCCGCGCCACTTTCTCGACCTGACCGAAATTTCCACGGCGGAGCTGCGGACCATTCTCGACGCCGGCCGCGCCATCAAGACCAAGCTGAAGGCGCACAAGGCCGACAAGCCGCTCGAAGGCAAGACACTGGCGATGATCTTCGACAAGCCGTCGACGCGCACGCGGGTGTCGTTCGATGTCGGCATGCGCCAGCTCGGCGGCGAAGCCATCATGCTGACCGGCGCCGAAATGCAGCTCGGCCGCGGCGAGACCATCGCCGATACCGCGCGCGTGCTGTCGCGTTATGTCGATGCCATCATGATCCGCATCCTCAGCCACGACGCGCTGCTGGAACTGGCGGCGCATGCCACGGTGCCGGTGATCAACGGCCTGACGCGGCGTTCGCATCCCTGTCAGGTGATGGCCGATCTGATGACCTACGAGGAGCATCGCGGTTCGATCGAGGGGCGCACCATCGCCTGGAGCGGCGACGACAACAACGTGCTGGCGTCGTGGGCGCATGCCGCCGAGCGTTTCAAGTTCCAGCTCAATGTCGCGACGCCGCCGGAGCTGGCGCCGAACAAGCTGCTCAAAGACTGGATCAAGGCCACCAACGCGCCGATCGTGATCGGAACCGATCCGGAAGCGGCGGTGCGCGGCGCCGATTGCGTCATCACCGACACCTGGGTGTCGATGGGCGACAAGGACGGCGAGCATCGTCACAACCTGCTCAAGCCGTATCAGGTCAACAGCAAGCTGATGTCACTGGCCAAGCCGGACGCGCTGTTCATGCATTGCCTGCCGGCGCATCGCGGCGACGAAGTCACCGACGAGGTGATCGACGGCCCGCAATCGGTGGTGTTCGACGAGGCCGAAAACCGCCTGCATGCGCAGAAGGGCATTCTCGCCTGGTGCCTGCACGCGGTGGGTTGATCGATAACGGGAGCGCGCGATGGTGACGTCGGTTCGGCCGTTCCTCATGTTTCAGGGTCGCGCCGAGGAGGCGATGAAGCTCTACGTCGCGACGATCCCGGACAGCGAGGTCGTCGAGATCGCGCGCTACGGCGCGGGCGAGGCCGGTGCGGAAGGTTCGGTGAAGCTCGCGGTGGTGCGGCTCGCGGGCCAGAACGTGATGTGCATCGATAGCCCAGTGCGTCACGCTTTCGACTTCACCCCATCGTTCTCGCTGTTCGTCGATTGCGTCTCCGAGGCCGAACTCGATCGCATCTTCGGCACCCTGTCGGATGGCGGCGGCGTGCTGATGCCGCTCGGCAATTACGGATTCAGCCGCCGCTTCGGCTGGCTCAACGACCGCTTCGGCGTATCGTGGCAGCTCAACCTGCCCTCATAAAGGCCCCGGAACTCCGCATGGGATGGCTGCGGCGCGGGGGGTGTCAATCCGCGCGGTTCGTCCCTAGATAGTGCGCCATGACCCCATCCTCATCTCCCGACGCCGCAATGAATCCCGAAAGTCACGTTCGCGCACCGTCGCCGATCCCGGTCGATGACGCCGTGCTGCCGTTCGAGGTCGGCGCGCTCGATTTGCGCGGCCGGCTGACCAAGCTCGGCCCGGCGCTGGACGAGTTGCTGACCAAGCACGATTATCCCGCGCCGGTCGGCAAGCTGCTCGGCGAGGCCATCGTGCTGACGACGCTATTGGGCTCGGCGCTGAAGTTCGACGGCCGCTTTATCCTGCAGACCCAGACCGATGGACCGGTGTCGCTGGTGATCGTGGATTATCAGGCGCCGAACCGGATGCGGGCCTATGCGCGCTACGATGCCGCGCGACTCGCGCCGGGTCTGGATTCGGCGGAGCTGCTCGGGCGCGGCCATCTCGCGATGACCATCGATCAGGGCCCGGACATGAGCCGCTATCAGGGACTGGTGGCGCTCGACGGCGGCAACCTGGAAGATGCCGCGCATGAATATTTCCTCCGCTCGGAGCAGATCCCGACCCGCGTCCGCATCGCGGTCGGCGAAGAATGGCGCGGTGGCGAAGATGGTCCGAAACATCGCTGGCGCGCCGGCGGCATGCTGCTGCAGTTCCTGCCCAAGGCGCCGGAGCGCGCGCGGCAGGCCGATCTGCATCCCGGCGATGCGCCGGAGGGCAGCGCCGCGCATGTGGTCGCCGAGGATGATGCGTGGATCGAAGGCCAGTCGCTGATCCAGACCATCGAGGACGTCGAATTGATCGACCCCGATCTGTCCGGCGAACGGCTGTTGTACCGGCTGTTCCACGAGCGCGGCGTGCGGGTGTTCGCCAACCAGCCGGTGCAGGCCAAGTGCTCGTGCTCGCGCGAGGCGGTGTCGTCGATGCTGGCGAGCTTCGCGGCGCAGGATCGCGCCGACATGGTGAAGGACGGCAAGGTTGTCGTCACCTGCGAGTTCTGCAGCTCGGTCTACGAATTCACGCCGCAGGAAGCCGGCGTCGAATAAGGCTTGCTGACGTCATCCTGAGGCGCGCACGTCACGAGCCTCGAAGGATGCGGCCGTCGCCCTGCGAGGCTGGTGACGTGCGTCACTCGTACCTCAGGTGACGGGTCTCGTTCAGTTATCGCTAGTTCAGCGTCCGCCGGGCGTCCGGGCTGTCGAGCGAGAAGGTCGGTACCTCGATGTCGAAGCGCTCGCCGCTGTCGGTGACCATCTGGTAGCTGCCGGCCATGAATCCCGACGCCGTCGAGAGCGGAACGCCGCTGGTATATTTGAACGTCTCGCCGGGTCCGAGCCGCGGCTGTTCGCCGACGACGCCTTCGCCGCGAACTTCCTCCCGGTGCCCGACCGCATCGGTAATGATCCAGTGCCGGGTGCGCAGTTGCACGGTCTCCGGGCCGGTGTTGGTGATGACGATTGTGTAGGACCAGAAATACTCGCGCTCCGCCACCGACCGTTCCGGCATGAAGTTGGGTTCGACGGTCACTTCGATGTGGCGGGTCACGGCGCGGTACATGCAGCAAGTCTTTCCGGAGTTGACAGCGATCGGCGGTCGATACGTTCGCATTGCACGCGCATCATAGCGAAAAGTGGTAGCGGAACCAAACCCGGCGCCGTGCGATGCTGCCATGACGCCGCCACGGTTGAACGCGATTTCAACAAAGTTGTCGGCCACAGAACGGCGAACCGGTTGATTTTCTGCGGCGGAATGGACCGTTGCGGCTTTCCGGCCTATGAGTGGAGCTGGCCTGTTGCCGTAAGGTCGCGATAGTGCGCGAATGCGAGAGCGTTCGCCGGTCGCGCGACGGGGCCGCCGCGCGCGAGCGTGGCTTTGACATATCCGAACGGTGCTGAATGACCTCCGTGACCGACCATGCCGCCGGGGCCTTTACGGGACATGCGGCATCGACCGACGCGCCATCCGCCGCGCGGGCCGCGCCGACGCAATCGGTGGCGATCACCGGGGCCGAGCGCGAACTGCGGCTCGATCTGTTTCGCGGGCTGGCGCTGTGGCTGATCTTCGTCGATCACCTGCCGCCGAACATCTTTACCTGGCTGACGTTCCGCAATTATGGCTTCAGCGACGCCACTGAAATCTTCATCTTCATTTCCGGCTATACCGCGGCGTTCGTATACGGCCGCGCCATGAGAAGCCGCGGGTTCGTGGTGGCCAGCGCGCGCATCTTCAAACGGGTCTGGCAGATCTACGTCGCCCACGTTTTCCTGTTCACCATCTTCCTTGCAGAAATCTCCTACGTCGCGACGCAGTTCGAGAACCCGCTGTATTCGGAAGAAATGGGCATTCTCGATTTCCTCAAGCAGCCGGATGTCACCATCGTCCAGGCGTTGCTGCTGAAGTTCCGTCCGGTCAACATGGACGTGCTTCCGCTCTACATCGTGCTGATGCTGTTCCTGCCGCTGATCATTTTTCTGATGCAGCGCAAGCCCGACCTGACGCTCGGCCTGTCGGTGCTGATCTATGCCGTGACCTGGGAGTTCGGCCTCAACCTGCCGGCCTATCCGAACGGTGTCTGGTTCTTCAATCCGTTCGCCTGGCAGTTGCTGTTCGTGTTCGGCGCCTGGTGCGCGCTCGGGGGCGCCAGGCGGATGGCGCCGCTGCTGTCGTCGCGCATCCTGCTCGGGCTGGCGCTGGCCTATCTGATCGCGGCGTTCTTCGTCACGCTGACCTGGCACCTGCCGCAGCTCGGCCATATCGTGCCGCGGGTGATCGAGCAGTGGATGTATCCGATCAACAAGACCGATCTCGACGTGCTGCGTTTCGTGCACTTTCTCGCCATCGCGGCGGTGGCGGTCTATTTCCTGCCCAGCGGCTGGCCGGGACTGAAATCGCCCTGGCTGCGGCCGATGATCCTGTGCGGCCAGCATTCGCTGGAGATCTTCTGCATCGGCGTCTTCCTGGCCTTTGCCGGCCATTTCATCCTGGCCGAGGTGTCGAGCGGCGGCGCCGGGATTCACTTCATTGTAAGTATTAGCGGTATTGTCATTATGTCCGCCGCCGCCTGGGTGCTTTCGTGGTACAAGCGGGTAGCTGCGAAGAGCGGAACAGACGCGAAAAGCGCCGACGCCGATGCAGATCTGGCGGGAGGGGGATCATGAAGGCCATTGTGGGCCTGACAGCGCTTGCCATGCTTCTGACGACGGTTGCGGCGGTCGCCGACGACCCGCCGCACGCGACCTGCGAGGTTCCGGCCTATTTGCTGGCGACCGATAACAAGCTGCCAAAGGTCGCCGAGGCGGTCAAAACCGACCGCAAACTGGACATTATGGTGATCGGCAGCCGGTCTTCGACCATCACGGCGCCGGACGGAACCGGATTCCCCGGCCGCATGGAGGCGTCGCTGCGGGACAAGCTGCCGGGGGTCACGGTGAATGTAGCGTTGCAGCTTCAGGTCAAGAAAACCGCCGAGGAAGTAACCAAGGATATCGATCAGCTGCTCGAGGGCAAGAAACCGACTTTGGTCATCTGGCAGACCGGCACCGTGGATGCTATGCGATCGATCGACCCGGACGATTTCAGAACCGCGGTCGACGAAGGCGTTGCTGCGATGCAAAAAGCGGGCGCCGACGTCGTGCTGATAAATTTGCAGTATACGCCGCGTATGGAGACGATGATTTCCACGACGCCCTACATCGATATCATGCGCGTCGCAGCTCAGCAGCGGGAGGTTCCGCTGTTCGATCGGTTTGCCATCATGCATCATTGGAATGAGACGGGAAGTTTCGATCTGTTCAGCGCGGCGCGTGGCGTCGATCTGGCGAAGCGGGTCCACGATTGTCTCGGGCGCGCTTTGGCGACGTTTGTCATCGACGCAGCCCAGCTCAAGCCCGCCGAATTGAGGATCCAGCGTTAAATGTCCGATCGCCGCCGCGTCGGCTGGGCCGCCCTGACCGCGCTTCCCGCTCTCGCCTTGACCATTGTGTTGAATGTGCCGGCTTGCGCGCAGACCGCGGGTCATGCCGCCGCACCGGCCGATGCCGCCGAGCCTCCGGCGCAAGTGGCGCTGGCCAAGCCCGACGCCAGCAAGGGTATTGCCTCGCAGACCATCGACAAGGTCAAGCAGGCGACGACCAAGGCCGCCGATATTTTCCGCCGCGTTCCCTGCCTGGCGCCGAAGCGCAGCAATCAGGCCATGGGGTCGTTGCCGCATGTCGCGCGCAAGCTGGCGGAGAACCAGCCGGTCGTCATCATCGCCTTCGGCTCGTCGTCGACGGAGGGCTACGGCTCGACGTCGCCCGAGTTCACCTATCCCAACCGGCTGGCGGCGCAACTCAGGCGCAAATATCCGACCGCCGACATCACCGTGCTCAATCGCGGCAAGGGCGGCGAAGACGCGCCGGAGATGATGAAGCGGCTGAAGAACGCGGTGATCGACGAGAAGCCGGACCTCGTGATCTGGCAGGTCGGCACCAACGCCATTCTGCGCAACCTCGATCCGGCGGCGACGATGGCCCAGGTCCGCGAGGGCATCGAGCAGATTCAGGCGGCGGGGTCCGACGTCGTGCTGGTCGATCCGCAATACGTGCCGGCGGTCAATCAGAAGGGCGAAAACGCCCGGAGCATGGTGAAGATGCTCAACAACTTCGCCGGCGTGCATCGCATCGGAATCTTCCCGCGCTTCGAAGTGATGCGCGAATGGCACGAGGAACAGGCGCTGGCGTTCGAGCGCTTTTCCATCGCCGACGGTCTGCACATGAACGACTGGGGCTATGCCTGCTTCGCGCAGCTGCTCGGCGACGACATCATCAGGTCGGTTGGGCAGATCAAGCTCGGCGTCAACGTGCCGGCCGACGTGCTGACCTATCGGCCGATGTGAGACGGGCGATCGTTGCGATCGTCGTCGTGCGTCATGGGATGAATTCATCCACACGTCATGCGCGGGCATGACGGGTCAGCGCTAGTTGCAGCGCTGTGCGCGTCGATAACTCAACATGAAAAACCCCGGTCCTTGCGGAGCCGGGGTTTTGGTTTTGAAGTCTTGCGTCGAACGCTGGCGTCAGCGCGCTTACTTCTTCGCGACCAGCGGGCAGCCGCCCTGATCCATCGGACGGAAGGCTTCGTTGGCCGGGATGGTGGCGACGACCTTGTAGATGTCCCACTCGCCCTTCGACTCCGACGGCTTCTTCACTTCATAGAGATACATGTCGTGAATGGCGCGGCCATCGGGACGGATCGAGCCCTTGCCGAACAGCGCGTCGTCGATCGGCAATTCCTTCATCTTGGCCATCACCGCGTCGGAGTCCTTGCTGTTCGCAGCGGCGACCGCCTTCAGATAGTGCAGCACGCTGGAATAGACGCCGGCCTGCGCGCTGGTCGGCATCTTGCCGTTGAACTTCTCGGCGAAACGCTTGGAGAACGCGCGCGTCGCGTCGGTCTGGTCCCAGTAGAACGCTTCGGTCAGCACCAGGCCCTGCGCCGCCTGCAGGCCGAGCGCCTTGACGTCGCTGGAGAAGATCAGCAGACCGGCGAGCGACTGGCCGCCCTGGGTGATGCCGAATTCGGCGGCCTGCTTGATGGCGTTGATGGTGTCGGCGCCGGCGTTGGCGAGCGCGATCACCTTCGCCTTCGAGGACTGCGCACGCAGCAGGAACGACGAGAAGTCCGACGAGTTGAGCGGATGCTTGACGCTGCCGACCACCTTGCCGCCGGCCTTGGTCACCGCTTCGGTGGTGTCGCGTTCGAGTGCCGCGCCGAAGGCATAGTCGGCGGTGAGCAGGAACCAGGTGTCGGCGCCCTTCTTGGTCATCGCCGAACCGGTGCCGTTGGCCAGCGCCCAGGTGTCGTAGGTCCAGTGCACGGTGTAGGGCGAGCAGGCCTTGCCGGTGAGGTCCGAAGTGCCGCCGCCCGACGGGATGAAGATCTTCTTCTTCTCCTTGGTGATCTCGGAGACCGCCAGCGCCACCGACGACGTCGTGGTGTCGAGAATGGTGTCGACGCCGTCGCGCTCATACCACTGGCGCGCGATGTTGACGCCGACGTCCGGCTTGTTCTGGTGATCGGCGCCAATCACTTCAACCTTGATGTCCTTGTTGGTCTTGGCGAAATCCTCGACCGCGAGATTTGCCGCCACGACCGAACCCGGGCCGGAGATGTCCGCGTAAAGGCTCGACATGTCGTTGAGCACGCCGAGCTTGACGGAAATCTCTGCCTGCGCCGCACCGGCGAACGCCAGCGACAGCGCGGTGGTCATCAATATGGTTTTTAGTTTCATCGAAACGCCTCGTGTTTGATATCGCGTTGGTCAAAACGGCCTTGAGCCGACGGCATTGTAGTGGGCGCGTGTGACAATGGCGATGTGCAAATCATCGCATTGGAGGACACAAAACATTCGTCTTTTGCGATTTTTCCGAAAAAGATGCCTGCCGGCGGTTGTCGGCGCCGCTGTCACAGAGTCAATCGTCCCTCGATGCAGATGGTGATTTCACCGCCGATCCAGATGTCGCCGCCATCGCTGATCACATGAACGCGGCCGGCGCGTCCGAGCACGGTTCCCTGTCTGGCGATGTAGGTTGCGGGCGCGAGGCCGGCCGCGATCAGCCATTGCGCCAGACCGGCGTTGAGGCTGCCGGTGACTGGATCCTCGCTGGCGCGCGGCGCGATAAACGCGCGCACCTCGAATGCGGCCTCGGTTCCGTCGCGGGTGGCGTTCCACGGCGCGATCACGCCGAGTTTGAGATCGCCGAGCGCCGCATGGTCCGGCTGCAGCGCCAGCACCTCGGCACGCGATGCCAATAGCACGGCGACCCAGCCGGGTCCGTTGTCGATCCATTGCGAAGCCTTGATATCCTCGGGGCCGATCCGCAGTCCGGTTGCGATCTGCTCGAGAAGGTGCGCTTCGACGGCGCCGGTGCGCAGCAGCGGCGGCGCGGCGAAAGCGAGCCGCGTGGCGTCGCGCTTGATCCGCACCAGTCCGGCGCCGCATTGTTGAACGACATGCTCTTGCCGCGGCGTGTGGCCGAGACTGAGCCAGACATGGCAACTGCCGAGCGTCGGATGACCGGCGAATGGCAATTCGCCGGTCGGCGTGAAGATGCGCAGCCGGTAATCGGCCTCCGGCAAGGTCGGCTTGAGCAGAAAGGTGGTCTCGCTGAGATTGGTCCAGTTGGCGAACGCCGCCATGGTGTCGTCGGACAGTCCATCGGCGCCGATCACCACGGCCAGCGGATTGCCCTTGAGCCGTTCGCCGGCGAAGACATCGACCTGTCGGAAATCGAATACTGTCATGGCATCGTGCTCACGAATTGACCTCACGCATTCTCAAGCGCGGCGTGCATGTCCTCGATCAGGTCGTCGACATGCTCCAGCCCGGCCGAGAAGCGGATGAATCCTTCGCTGATACCGAGTTCGCCGCGCGCTTCCGGCGTCAGCCGCTGATGCGTCGTGGTGGCCGGATGCGTGACCAGGCTGCGTGCGTCGCCGAGGTTGTTGCTGATGCGCGACAGCTTCAGCCCGTTGAGAAAGCGGAAGGCCGCCGCCTTGCCGCCTTTGACCTCGAAGCCGATCAAGGTCGATCCGGCGCGCATCTGTTTCTTCACCAGTGCTGCCTGCGGATGATCGGCGCGGCCCGGATAGATCAGCCGCGAAATCTTCGGATGCTGCGCCAGCGCGTCGGCGATGGTGGCGGCGGTTTGCGTCTGCTGGCGCACGCGGATCGCCAGCGTCTCCAGTCCCTTCACCAGGGTCCAGGCGTTGAACGGCGACATCGACGGGCCGGTCTGCCGCATGAAATTGTGAATGTGCTCCTGGATGAAATCGTTCGACGACAGGATGATGCCGCCGAGACAGCGGCCCTGACCGTCGATGTGCTTGGTCGCCGAATACACCACGACGTCGGCGCCGAGTTGCAGCGGACTCTGCCACAGCGGCGTCGCGAACACGTTGTCGACGATCAGCCGCGCGCCGGCCTGATGCGCAATCTCCGCGATGGCGGCGATATCGAGCACGTCGAGCGTCGGGTTGGTCGGGCTTTCGAGGAAGCAGGTGCGGGTGTTGGGCCGCATCGCCTTGCGCCACTGCTCGAGATCGAGTCCGTCGACCAGCGTCGACGCGATGCCGTAGCGCGGCAGCAGGTCTTCGACGACGTAGCGGCAGGAGCCGAACATCGCCTTGGCGGCAACGACGTGATCGCCGCTGCGCAATGGCGCGAGGATCGCGGTGGTCACTGCGGCCATGCCGGTGGCAGCGGCGCGCGCGGCCTCGGCGCCTTCGAGTTCGCACATGCGGCGCTCGAACATCGAGATGTTGGGATTGGAAAAGCGCGAATAGAGGAAGCCGGGATCCTCGCCCTTGAAGCGCGCCTCGCACTGTTCGGCGGTGTCGTAGACGAAGCCTTGCGTCAGGAACAGCGCTTCCGACGTCTCGTTGAATTGCGAGCGCAAGACGCCGGAATGGATCAGGCGGGTTTCCGGGCGGTAGGCGGCGGTTGCAGCGGACTTCGACTCGGACATGTGACCTCCGTCGTGGCCAGCAAACGGCCACAAAAAACCGGCCTGGAAAATTTCCACAGGCCGGGATCACATTGGTCCCCGGCCTGTTTAGCGATTTCTTTAACGTGGCTGCAAGCCGGCCGGCTCAAATCACCACGGGATAAGTCCTGCTGATAATCCGGGCCGCCCTTTCCGTCAAGCCGGCCATCGGATAACCGGTAAGAGCGTGTATTCTCGGTGTTCCAGTCGGCGGATATGCGATTTCAAGGACGATTCAGGTGCCGTTTACGCTTGCCCCAGATGCCAACGGAATTCTGTCCGACCGCATGATTGCGGCGATGACCGATGCCGGGCTGATCCTGCCGGAATATCCGTTCGTCGAGAGCCAGATCCAGCCGGCCAGCCTCGATCTGCGGCTCGGCAACATCGCCTATCGGGTGCGCGCCAGCTTCCTGCCGGGGCCGGACGCGACGGTCGCCGAACGCATCGACGAATTGAAACTGCACGAGATCGATCTGTCTGACGGGGCGGTGCTGGAAACCAACTGCGTCTACATCGTGCCGCTGCTGGAGAGCCTGGCGCTGCCGCCGGAAATCGTCGCCGCCGCCAATCCGAAAAGCTCGACCGGACGGCTCGACGTGTTCACCCGCGTCATCGCCGACGGCACGCGGCGCTTCGACATGATCGGCGCCGGCTATCACGGGCCGCTCTATGCCGAAATCAGCCCGAAGACATTTCCGGTGCTGCTGCGCGAGGGATCGCGGCTGTCGCAGGTACGCTTCCGCACCGGCGACGCCATTCTCACCACCGACGAACTCGAAGCGTTGCACGCGCGGGAGCGGCTGGTCGATATCGACGACGCCGATCTCACCGGCGGCCTTGCGTTGAGCGTCGATCTGTCCGGCGAGAACTCCGGCGGCTTCGTCGGCTATCGTGCCAAGCGGCACACCGGCGTCGTCGATATCGACCGGCGCGGCGGTTATTCGGTCGGCGAATTCTGGGAACCGATTGCCGCGCGCAAGGACGGCAGCCTGATCCTCGATCCCGGCGAGTTCTACATTCTCGCCTCGAAGGAAGCGGTGCAGGTGCCGCCGGATTACGCCGCCGAGATGGTGCCGTTCGATCCGCTGGTCGGTGAATTCCGCGTGCACTATGCCGGCTTCTTCGATCCCGGCTTCGGTTATGCCGGTGCGGGCGGGCAGGGCGCGCGCGCCGTGCTGGAAGTGCGCTCGCGCGAGGTGCCGTTCATTCTCGAGCACGGCCAGATCGTCGGCCGGCTGATCTACGAGAAGATGCTGGCGCGGCCCGACGCGCTGTATGGCCAGCGCATCGGCTCCAACTATCAGGCGCAGGGCCTGAAGCTGTCGAAGCATTTCCGGGCGTAGATTTCGTCACCCTGAGGTGCGAGCCGCGTTTGCGGCGAGCCTCGAAGGGTGACGGTCGTGCATCCTTCGAGGCTCGCTACGCTCGCACCTCAGGATGACGACGTCGCGCGGTTACCGATCTTTCCGTCATGCCCGGCCTTGTGCCGGGCATCCACGTCTTCATAGTACCTCAGCAGACAAGACGTGGATGGTTGGGACAGGCGAGCGAAGCGACGCCGTTCTTCGAATGGCTATGCCCGGCCGTGACAAACGATGAATGGTGGGAAAACGGAGGCGGCGCATGGTGGAAGTGCAGCACGACAGCAAGGAGCCGCGCTGGCTGGCGTGGCGCGCCGTTGCCGATCTCTATCACGCCTATTTCACCGGCCTGATCCTCACCATCGTCACCCGGCGCGGCACGGCGGACGCCGCCGAGTTTGTGTTTCGGGTTTTTCGCCGTCAGCAGCAGGAGCGTTTTCTGCCGGGGCTCAAGAAGCTTGGTCTCGATGGCCTGCCGCCGGCGGTGGCGGCCGCGCAGTATCACTATCTGTCGAACTGGATCGGCGGCGTCTCCGTCGAATACATGTACGAGAACGACCGCAAGGTGTGGGTGCGCTATCCGCCGCCGCGCTGGATCTGGCGCGGTACCGCGATCTGCGGCGTCCCCGGCGAAGTGTCGCGCGCCATGCTGCGCGGCTGGCACGCCAATAACGGCGTCACGCTCGGCAATCCCAATGTCGGCTTCGTCTGCACCAAGCAATCGGTGGACGGTCAGGACGGCCTCGAAGGCTACTATTGCGAATACGATCATCCGCTCGAACTGGACCAGCGGCTGGTGTTCGCGCGGCATCTCGAAGCGCCGCTATTCGACGCGGCGAAAGCCCCGGCGCTGCCGGTTGCGAGCTGGCCGCAAGCGCGGCTGGAGAAGGCCTATCGCAACTACGCGATGGAATATGTCCGCACCGCCGCGCCGGTCGCGGTGCAGGTGTTCGGCCCGGTCGATGCGGCTTACCTGCTGCATCTTACCGGCAAGCTGATCGGCATGCAGCATTACGACGAGATCGCACCGCGACTCGGTGCATCGCGCGGCACCGCGCACGACTTCAGCAAATTCTTATGCGCGCTGCTCGCAGCGCAGGACGATGGCGTGGAGATTGTGTCGTCGGGCCATGCGTTGCAGCTTCGTCAGCAGAGCTGGACGTTGATGGATGGCCTTGCGGATTATCATCCGGCCTGCGCGCGCGTGCTGGAAGGCCTGTTCGAGGGACTGGCCGCCGGTTGCGGCCGCCATATCCCGGTGCGGCTCGCCGGCGCGGCGGCAGCCCACGCGCCACTCGACTGGATGATCGGCTGAAGTCTGCGTGGCGGAATTTACGGTGCGTGGAACAGAGGCCCATGCGCCGGACGCGGATGGTGGAACGCGAAATCGGTGATAGTGCTGATGGCAACAGCGGCCGCCGGTCGCCGATGTCATTCATTCGGCCGCGCCAGGGAGCAGATGTCCGATATCGGGGTTGCCGAAATTCCTGTCGTCGTCGCGCGGGATGAGGTCGCTCTGCCGCGGGCCACGGCGCCGGCCAGGAACCCGCTGCTCGATGGGCCGATCGTGCGCACGCTGGTGCGGCTGTCGGTGCCGAATGTCGTGGCGCTGAGCGCCGGCACCTGCGTGGTCATAGCGGAGACCTCCTACATCGGCAGGCTGGGCACCGAGGCGCTGGCGGCGATGGCGCTGGTGTTTCCGTTCGTGATGCTGACCATGACGATGTCCGGTGGCGCCATGGGCGGCGGCGTGTCGTCGGCCATCGCGCGGGCGCTCGGCGCCGGCGATGCAAATCGCGCCGCGATGCTGGCGGCGCATGCGCTGATGATCGGCGGTTGTTTCGGATTGTGCTTCACGGTCGGCATGGTGGCGTTCGGTGCGAGTGTGCTCGAAGCGCTTGGCGGTCGAGGCAACGTGCTGGCGCAAGCGATGGGATATGCGCAGATCTTTTTCGGCGCGGCCCTGGTGCCGTGGCTGATGAGCACGCTGGCCGCGATCCTGCGCGGCACCGGCAACATGAAGCTGCCGTCGATGATCGTGCTCAACTCGGCGCTGTGCCAGATCGTGCTCGGCGGTATTCTCGGCCTCGGTCTTGGGCCGGTGCCGCAGTTCGGCATGCGTGGCGTCGCGGCCGGCACGGTGATCGCCTACAGCATCGGCACCGCGATCATGGCCTGGTATCTGTTCTCCGGTCGTGGCCGCATCAATCCGATCGTGCGGCGGTTGCGCATCGAGCGCGCTATGTTCGTCGACATTCTCAAGGTCGGCGCCATCGCGTGCTTCTCGCCGCTGCAATCGGTGCTGACCATCACCATTTTCACCCACATGCTGGCGCGCTTCGGCACCGAAACGCTGGCCGGTTACGGCATCGGGGCGCGGCTGGAATTCATGCTGACGTCGCTGGCGTTCGCCGTCGGCATCGCCTCGGTGCCGATGATCGGCATGGCGATCGGCGCGGGCCGCGTCGCGCGCGCGCGGCACATCACCTGGGTGGCGGCGGGCATTTCGTTCTTCGTGGTCGGTATCATCGGCACGTTCATCGCGATCTATCCGCATCTGTGGATCGACCTGTTCACCGACGATGCCGGCGTGCGGATCGCCAGCCGGCAATATCTGGCGACGGCGGCGCCGATGTACGCGTTCCTCGGCCTCGCCACCTCGATGTATTTCTCCTCGCAGGGCGCGGCCAAGGTGCTCGGTCCGGTGCTGGCGCAAACCGTGCGGCTGTTGTTCATCGGCATCGGCGGCTGGTGGCTGACGACGCGCGATGCATCCGGCATGAGCTTCTTCCTGCTGGCGGCGGCCTCGATGATCCTGCTCGGCGTGCTCACCTCCGCCAGCGTGATCTGGTCGAAATGGGGCGCGCACGACGCGCGGCCGTCTTTCTCGTAAGAGTGGATGCTCAGGCGGCGGCGCGTGCGAAGGTCTTGCGCATCGCGGTTGCCGCCAGCTCCATCTGTGTAGCGATGTAAGGCGCGACCGCGTGCGGCAGCACGTCGACGATCCACACCAGGCGGCTGGCGTCGCCGTCGGCAATCACCTGCACCGACGCGCTGTGTTGCGCGATGCGTTCGCTGACCACGGCATAGACCAGCCGCCGTTTGTTATCGTCGCAATCGACCTGCAGTTCGCGTGCGACGGTGCCGTTGGCGAAAGTGACGATCCGCGCCTCGCCGTCGAGTTTCGCATCGATGACGAAGCCGGGCGCCAGCCGGGTGTGCACCGCGCCGAAATCGCGCACCGCGTCCCAGACGTCGGCAGCGGGTGCATCAAGCGGAATGTCTTTCTGAATTGAAGTCATGGGCGTTCTCCGCGGAAGCAAAAAATCAATCGGCGTCATCCTGAGGTGCGAGCGACTTTGTCGCGAGCCATAGCAAGTTGGCGCTCCAACTTGCGTCCTCCAAAAGCACATCTTGGGTAAACCCAAGATGTGGGATGGCGGCCGTCGCCCTTCGAGGCTGTCGCTGCGCGACAGCGCCTCGGGGTGACGGCGAACAAACAGTCACGCACACACAGCCTCGACATTGTTGCCGTCGGGATCGATCAGGAACGCCGCGTAATAGCTCGGGCCGTAATCGGCGCGCGGACCAGCGCCGCCGTTGTCGCGGCCGCCCGCCTTCAGCCCTGCGGCATGAAACTGCTTGATGGCACCGTGGCTATTCGCGCGAAAGGCGATATGCGCGCCGGGGCCGCGCGCCCCATTGCCCGCATAGAGCCACAAAGCCGGGGCGTCCGGCGGGCCGAAGCCGGCGCCGCTAGCGTCTCGCGAGGCCAGCACGAAGCCGAGCGGCTGCAGCGCCGCCGTGTAGAAACGCACGCTGGCGTCGAGGTCTTTCACCTTGAGTCCGATATGGTCGTACATGATGGTCTCCATTGGCGCGCGCGAAACGGCGCTGCGTGAAGCCACCCTAGTCAGTGCGCCGTCAGCCGTTCTTGGAGAATCTTGCGGTCGCCTTTGGAAGCCTGCCGGAATCCGCGCGGCGAAACTCCGGCGGCGCGGCGGAAGGTGCGCACGAAATTCGACAGGTCGCCGAAGCCGACGTCGTAAGCGATGTCGGTGATCGTGCGCGCGTCGTCGGCCAATAGCCGCGCGGCGTGGCGCAACCGCGAGCGCACCAGATACTGATGCGGGGTGACGCCGAGCACATCGGCGAACACGCGCAGGAAATGAAACGGGCTGAGATCCGCCGTCGCCGCGGCCTGCTCCAGATCGATCGGCTGGTCGGAATGCGCGTCGATCCACACCGCGGTCTCGATGGCGCGGCGGCGGTCGCGGCCCGATGCCGGGCGCCGGTTGTTGCTGTGGCCGGTCACCGTCGCCACGAAGCGCGTCGCGAAGCCGTAGCCGATCTCGTCGAGGCCGAGATCGCTGCCGCCCGACGCGGTGGCCTGCGCCAGTTCGCCGAACACCATCAGGTCAGGCAGCGGCGGAATGCAGCCGGCTTGCCAGAGATCGGCGCGGCCGCCGACCGCTTCGACCAGTTCGGGCGCGAGGAAGAACGACAGGCATTCGTCGCCGCAGACGTGATGATCGTGGGTGCAGACGTACTCGTCGCCGGGATAGCCGACCATGATCGATCCGCTGACCAGATCGTAGGCGTGTCCCCGCGTGTTGCAGCCGAAGCTGCCCTTGCGCACATAGGAGATCGAGTGGCAGCGATGCTGCTCGGCATAGGGCCGGTCGCCCGGACCTGCCTCGCAGCGATAGTCCGACACCGTCACCGCGCCGCGCTGAAAGATCGTCGTGGCTGCCATGCCGCGAATTTATCCCGCGCACCGCCGTCCGGCAACGGCAGGCCGCGCTACTGGCGGCGCCGGACGATGCTGGCGGGTGCGATTAAACCGATTCGAACTGTCAACCGGCTTGGCGAGCCGCGTCGTCTCGGCTACATCAGGGGGGTGGGTCCCTGATCGCGGGCGTAGTTCAATGGTAGAACGGCAGCTTCCCAAGCTGCATACGAGGGTTCGATTCCCTTCGCCCGCTCCAGGATCCGGGACTGCTGCGAGGCCGAAGGCGAAAAGGGGTTTGTGTTGACCGGCACCACCGCTTCCCGTGAGGCAAGGCGACCAAACTTTCTGCAGATTGCCCTGGGCGGTGCGTTGACCGGTATCCTCACCCCGGTGCTGCAGCCGTGGATCGACCGTATGCCCGGCACGCCCGGTATGTTCCGCATCGCGCTGTTGGCGGTGCCGTTCGCGATTCTTGTGCTGGCGTTGCTGCGCTATTTCGCCATGAGCCCGTGGTGGGCCGCATTCACGGCCGCGATCGTTACCATCGTTGCATTCCTCTGCGCCGTGAACGTCGCGATCTGGGTCGATGGCGAGATGGCCGGCGGAGACAAGATGATTCGCAACGTGCTCGACGGGCTGGGCGGCGGGTTTACCGGCTCCGCGGTGATGGCGGCGGGGATTTCTCTGCTGCCGGCCGGGCCGCGCGACGCGCCGGCCTGGCTGCCGATGCTGGTGATCGGCACGTTGGCGGGCACCTTGCTGGCGCTCGACAGCGTGTTGAACCTCGATCTGGTCTCGGTGCTGTATCCGGTGTGGCAGGCAGGCGTTGCCGTCGGGCTGACCATGGCGTTGCAGCAGGCCAAGCCGGCCTGGTCGCGTTGATCGATCCGCCGTCGCCGCAATCGCGCAAATATCAATAGCGAGTGAAATTCCGATGTCGCAACCGCAGTTGTTCCAGCCTCTGACCTTGCGCGGCGTTACCACGCCGAACCGCATCGTCATCTCGCCGATGTGCCAGTATTCCGCCATCGATGGCGTGGCGAACGACTGGCATCTCGTGCATCTCGGCAAGTTTGCGCAAGGCGGTGCCGGCATCGTCATGGTCGAAGCCACTGCGGTGACGGCGGAAGGCCGCATCACCCACGGCGATGTCGGCTTGTGGAACGATGCGCAGCAGGCGCCGCTGGCGCGGATCGCTGCATTCATTCGCGACAACGGATCGGTGCCGGCGATCCAGCTCGCCCATGCCGGACGCAAGGCCAGCATGCAGCGGCCGTGGTTCGGTAATGCGGCGCTCAACGACGACGACCGCGCGCGCGGCGATCTGCCGTGGCGCATCGTGGCCCCGAGCGCGATCCCGATGGACGAGGGCTGGCTGCTGCCGCACGAACTCGGCATCGACGAGATGAAGAGCCTGCGCGAACAGTGGCGGCTGGCGACCTTACGCGCGGCGGCGGCGGGCTTCGACGTGCTCGAAGTGCATTGCGCCCACGGCTATCTGCTGCACGAATTTCTCTCGCCGCTGTCCAACAAGCGCACCGATGCCTATGGCGGCGATCGCGCCGGGCGGATGCGCTTTCCGCTGGAGATTATCGAGACGGTGCGCGCGGCGTGGCCGCAGGAGCGGCCGTTGTCGGTGCGGATTTCCTCGGTCGACGGCGTCGATGGCGGCATCGAACTGCCGGACTCGGTGGCGTTCACCCGCGAGGCCAAGGCGCGCGGTGCCGACGTGATCGATTGTTCGTCCGGCGGCCTGCTCGGCTCGGCGACGGCGGCGCGGATTCCGCGCGGCTACAGTTTTCAGGTGCCGTTCGCCGATGCCATCCGCCGCGAGGCGGAGATCGCCACCATGGCGGTCGGTCTCATCCTGCATCCGCAGCAGGCCGAGGATGTGCTGGTGCAGGGCCACGCCGATCTGATCGGCATCGGCCGCGAAGCGCTGTTCGATCCGAACTGGCCGCTGCATGCGCGGCTGGCGCTGGACGGCGAGGGCGGCGAGGTGTTCGGCGCGTGGCCGAAGCAATACGGCTGGTGGCTGGAGCGCCGCGAGCCGGGCCTGCGCAAGCTGGAAGGTCCGGCGCTGCCGTTCCGCAGGGGGTGAAGGGAGTTTTCGACGGCTTGCTGTTTATGGTCACGCCCCGGCCGGCACCTGATCGAGGAAGCCGGCGATGCTCTTGATGCGTCCGCTTTCAACCACGGCGAAATCGGTGCCCTTGATCGGTGCGTCGGCGCCGTCGGGCCCGAGGCCCCATGAAAACCGCACGTGATCGCCGTAGCCGTTCGGTTCGCTGATGAGCTTGAACCGGAAATCCGGGAAGCGCTGCTGCACGCCGGCGACCAGCGCGTCGATGCCGTCGTGGCCGTCGCCCTGCATCAACGGATCGACATATTTGGCATCGCTGGTCCAGTTGGCGGAGAGGAGATCGCGCCGCCGCTGCGGATTGCGTTCGTTCCACAGTTCGATGTAGCGGCTGGCGATGAGGCTGGCGTTGGTCATGGCGTTGCTCCTTCGAATTGGCCGTTGAATGACGTCAGTATCGAAGGCCGCGCGGCGTGAATCGATTACCTCACAGGTCATGAAAGCCGAAAAGAACCGGCAGTCCGGAGTTCGTCCTCATGGCGAGGAGCGAGACGCGGCGCAGACGCCGCTCCTCAGGATGAGGCGAAACGGAGAGGACGACGATCTATCCCACCGCCTTCGCGGCCGCGCGGCCGGCGACGCGGCCGGAAAACAGGCAGCCGCCGAGGAAGGTGCCTTCCAGCGAGCGATAGCCGTGCATGCCGCCGCCGCCGAAGCCTGCGGCCTCGCCGACCGCGTAGAGGCCGGGCAGAATCCGGCCATTGCCGCCGAACACCCGCGCGTCGAGATCGGTCTCGAAGCCGCCCAGCGTCTTGCGGGTCAGGATGTTGAGCCGCACGGCGATCAGCGGGCCGTGCGCCGGATCGAGGATGCGATGCGGTTTGGCGGTGCGGATCAGCTTGTCGCCGATATAGCGCCGCGCATTGTGCAGGTTCACGATCTGCGTGTCCTTGGCGTAGGGATTGGCGATCTCGCGGTCGCGCGCTTCGATCTGCTGACGCAGATGGTCGACGCGCAGCAGGTTGTCGCCGCTGAGCGCATTCATCGCGGTGACGAGATCGTCGAGGTTGTCGCGGACGATGAAATCGACGCCCTTCTGCTTGAATGCCTCGACCGGCGCGGGGGCGCCCTTATTGGTGGCGCGCTTCGCCGTCATCATCCAGCTCTTGCCGGTGAGGTCCGGATTCTGCTCGGAGCCGGACAGCGCGAATTCCTTCTTGATGATGCTCTGGGTCAGCACGAACCAGGAGTAATCGTAGCCGGTCGACATGATGTACTGGAGTTGGCCGAGCGTATCGGAGCCGGGAAACAGCGGCGAGGGCAGCCGCTTGCCGGTGGCGTCGAACCACATCGATGACGGGCCGGGCAGGATGCGGATGCCGTGGCGTGGCCAAATCGGGCTCCAGTTCTCGATGCCCTCGACGTAATGCCACATGCGGTCGCGATTGATCAGCCGCGCGCCGGCCGCCTCGGTGATCTCGATCATGCGGCCGTCGACATGCTCCGGCACGCCGGAAATCATCTTGCGCGGCGGCTGGCCGAGGCGTTGCGGCCAGTTCTTGCGGACCAGGTCGTGGTTGCCGCCGATGCCGCCGGAGGCGACGATCACCGCCTGCGCCTGCAACGCGAATTCGCCAATGGTCGTGCGCGAACTGCTCTCGCCGCGCGCCACGCCGGTCGGTTCAAGGATGCTGCCGCGCACGCCGTCGATGGTGCCGTTGGTCGCGGTCAAGGCATCGACGCGGTGACGAAAACGGAATTCGAGCAGGCCGCGCGACTTCGCCTCGCGGGCGCGGCGTTCGAACGGTTCGACGATGCCGGGGCCGGTTCCCCAAGTGACGTGGAAGCGCGGCACCGAGTTGCCGTGGCTCATGGCGTCGTAGCCGCCGCGCTCGGCCCAGCCGACGATGGGAAATATGCGATGCCCCATCGCCCGCAGCCAATCGCGTTTGTCCCCGGCGGCGAATCCGACATAAGCCTCGGCCCAGCGTTGCGGCCAGTAATCCTCGTCGCGGTCGAAGCCGGCCGAACCTTGCCAGTCCTGCCAGGCGAGATCGTGGCTGTCCTTGATGCCGAGCCGGCGCTGTTCCGGCGAGTCGACCAGGAACAGGCCGCCGAACGACCAGAACGCCTGACCGCCGAGATTTTGCTCGCCTTCCTGATCGACGACGATGACGCGCTTGCCGGCGTCGGCCAGTTCCGTCGCCGCAACCAGACCGGCCAGACCGGCGCCGACAACGATGACGTCAGCATGCTCCGCCATTTCCAACTCCTTAACGTCGACCCGTTGGCCGATTGAAGCGCGGCATGGCGATGCCGGTCAACACGCTTCGCATCGCTGGCGCAGCGTCACGATGCATCACGCATGACGTTGCGACCGCAGGTTCAATGGCCGACTGCATCCCGCCTGCAACAGTGATGTTGAATTTGATGTGCAGAACTCTCGCGGTCTGGACAAATAAACGATCTCGCAACACGCTGATGTCCTACTACGGCAACAGATTCGCCACGCATACGGACGGCATGAGGCAGGACATGAGATTCGCAAGTTGGCTGCTTGCAGCCGGTGTTCTGCTCGCAAGCATCGCAGCCAGCCATGCGGCCGTGCGAATTACCGAAGATCGTGGCGGACGAATCGGAACCTACGTGGACCGATTCCAGGATCTGCGCAGTTCCGGCGAACAGGTGGTGATCGACGGCCTTTGCGCGTCGGCCTGCACCATCGTGCTCGGCGCCGTGCCGCACGACCGGATTTGCGTCACCTCGCGTGCGTCGCTCGGATTTCACGCAGCTTGGGATTTCGGCGCCAATGGCCGGGTGGTGACCAACCGCGAGGCGACGCGGATGTTGTATGCGATGTATCCCCCGCCGGTGCGGCGCTGGATTTCCCGGCGCGGCGGTCTCACCCGCCACATGATCTTCCTCGACGGCGCACAGCTCGCCAGCATGTACCGGCCCTGTTACATCAATGCGGAGGCCGGCGGGCGCTAACGCCGGATCGCCGCGTCTCGGGCTCACGGCGCGTTCAGCATGACGTGAACGCCATGATGGCCGCGGCGCTTGCCCGCTCGGCTGGCTGCCTCTATCAGGAACCTGCGTTGCATGACGCCAAAGGTGATCGACCGGATGTTGCGGTCGGTGGCCGGGCGTATCGTTGATGTGCCGCCACCGTGACGGCGGCGCGGGTTGAGGCAAGGGAGTTGGAATGACCGATCGTGCCAGCCGGCCGCTGGTGGTGTTTGCGGCGTTTGCCGCCAGTCTCGCCATTGGCCTCATCGTGGTGTTGTGGTTGCTTGGCGGCGTGCGCAATGTCGCCGCGCCGGCGGCCATCGGCGGTCCGTTCCAACTGACCGACCAGAGCGGCCAGACCGTCACCGAGAAGGACATGAAGGGCCGGCCGACGCTGATCTTCTTCGGCTATACCCATTGCCCGGATGTCTGCCCCACCTCGCTGTTCGAAATGTCCGAGGTGCTGCGCGCCATGGGGAAGGATGCCGATCGCGTCAACGCTTATTTCATCTCGGTGGATCCGCAGCGCGACACGGCCGCGGTGATGAAGGACTACCTGGCAAGCTTCGATCCGCATCTGCGCGGCCTGACCGGCGATCCGCAAGCCGTCGCCAAGGTGCTCAGCGCGTATCGCGTCTATGCCAAGAAGATCCCGCTCAAGGACGACGACTACACCATGGATCATACGGCGCTGATCTACCTGATGGATCGCGACGGGAATTTCGTCGCGCCGTTCAACCTCAAGCAGACGCCGGAAGCGGCGGTGGCGGATCTCAAGCGCTACCTGTAATGCATCCGCCGCCGCGAGCGTGACGTCGCGCGGATCGCGGCGTGGATGCCGAGCGGTGGGACGGTGCGCGGCTGGCGCGCCAGTCCGTGTTCGGTTTTCTCCCAGCGGTAAGGTTCGCGCAGCAACTGGTACAGCGCGCGCCACGCGGCGACCGACAGGCACAGCCAGTACAGCGGCGTCAGCAGCAGGACCCAGCCACTGCGCAATTGCCCGCGATAGGCCAGCCCCATCAGGCCGACGACGGCGGTCGACACGTAGCCGGCGGCGATGGTTGCGATATGCAGCGGCGCCAGCTGGCCGCTGAGAAAGCCGTTGGGCGTTGCTGCAGTCAGGTTCGACAGCAGGCAGGCGATCAGTTCGACAAACAGGAACGGGCAAGCCAGCGCGGTGAGCACATTGCCGCCGACCAGAATGTTGAGCGCCAGCACGCCGCGCAGGCCGCTTTCGCGCCATAACCGGCGCGGCGCGCGCATGTGCACGCTCCAGGTTTGCATCCAGCCCTTCATCCAGCGCGAGCGCTGCCGCAACCATGCGCCGAAGCGGACGGGCGCTTCCTCGCCGGTCGAGGATTCCAGCGTCATGGTGCGATAACCGTAGCGCGCCAGCCGGAAGCCGAGGTCGGCATCCTCGGTGACGTTGTAGGCATCCCAGCCGCCGACCTCGCGCAACACCTTGGTGCGGAAGTGGTTGGAGGTGCCGCCGAGCGGCAGCGGCAGCCGCATGGCGGCAAGGCCGGGCAGAAACACATCGAACTGGCCGGCATACTCGGCGGCGAAGATGCGCGACAGCCAACTGTCCGAGAAATTGTCGATCCGCAAACTGGCCTGCACGCAGGCGACGTTCTCACCATTACCGCGAAACGCCGCGACGGCGGCGCGCAACTGGCCCGGCTCGGGCCGGTCCTCGGCATCGAACACCGCCGTCAGGCTGCCGCGGGCGAACGGTAGCGCCCAGTTCAGCGCTTTCGGCTTGGTGCGCGGGCCGCTGTTCGGCGCGACCAGCACCTGAATGTGCGACATCCGGCCGAGCCGGGCGATGGCGGCGCGGGTTTCGAGGTCGTCCGGCTCGACGACCAGCATGACCTGGAGTTTCTCGAGCGGATAATCCAGCGCGTTGATGGCTTGCAGCAGCGCCGCGACCGAGGCGGCTTCGCGGTAGAGCGCGACGATGAGGGTGTAGACCGGCAGTGCGTGATCGGGGAGGCGCGCCGGTTTGCGGCGGTCCGGCCGTGGCGCCAGCGCACCGGCGATGCGCAGTCCGGCGAAAGCGAGGAACCACGCCGCGAGCAGCGTGCTCCCGGCGTCGAGCATAACGTGTGGCGGTAGCAGCAACAGCGCAGCCGCGATGCCGAGCACGGCCGCGCCCTGGCGCAGGCGCCCGGGCCATGGCGCGCGCGTGACCGGCACCGGGCCTGCGGTCATCGCGGCACACCGGTCGCCAAGGCCGTTGGCCGCGGCATGTGCCAGCGGCGGTCCGGCATGGGCGATGAGGAAATCGTTGAACTGCGCCGACGAGACGAGGCGCAGCCGTGGCGTCATCGCCGGATAGCTCGCGATGAAGCGGCACAGCCGCCGGGCGGTGAAGCCACGCGGCGCGATGCCCCACAACAATCGGCCGTCGCGGCGCAGCGGCAGCAGGCCGTGCTCCGCCGCATAGGGCAGCTGTTGATCGGACAGCAGGATGTCGCCGCGCGCGAATTCCAGCGAGGTGGCCAGCGTGACGCCGGTGTGCGCGGCCAGCCAGCGCAGATAGGCGGCTTCGTCGATGACGCCCCATTGGATCAGCACGCGGTCGGCGCCGATGCCGATCTCGCGGCTGCGTGCCTCGGCGGCGGCCAGCAGCGCCGGTGGCAGTACCGTGCGCAGGCAGTCGAGTTCGCTGGCGGGGCCCGGTTCCGCGGCGGTCTGATCGGGGTTACACGAGGCGCGTCCGCCGTAAATGGCGGCGAGGAAGCCGGGCAACTGGCGCGGTGGCGTCCGACGTGGAGCGGGCTGGCTGGGCGGATTCTGGCCGCTACCGGCGGGTTGCGGGGCGGCTTGTGTCATGGGCGGGTCATCTTGGCCTTCCCGCCAAGACCGCACGTCAAACCCGGCCCGCCCATACGCCCGCCCCAACGCAATCTTACTCGCATCCCGCGCAACGGATGGTCTATAAGACCGTCCACGCGGAAGCCCCTTATAATGCAACCACAGATTGATTTTGCATTCAACGACTCATTGGTTCGGCGATACCGTCGGCTAAGTCTTGGCGTGGTCGCGGCACTGTGCGGCTTGCTGCTGGCCGCGCTGCCGACGCAGCCCTTGCAGGCGCAAGGCGCGGCACCGAACGCGGCTTCGAGCGGTGCGCAACCGGCGGCCGTGCCGCAGGCGGTGCCGGGGTTCTGGGATCCGCGGCGGCGGCCGGAGCGTCCGGACCTGTCGCGCCTGACCCTGATCCGCTTCATGACGGAGACCGACTATCCGCCGTTCAACTTCACCGGCCCTGACGGCAATCCGGCCGGTTTCAATGTCGATCTGGCGCGGCTCATCTGCGACGAGCTCAAGGTCGCCTGCACCATCCAGATGCGCCGTTTCGACACGCTGCTCGATGCCATCGCCAGCAATCGCGGCGATGCCATCATCGCCTCGCTGGCGGTGACGCCGGAATTGCGCAAGCGGCTCGATTTCAGCGATCTGTATTACCGCACGCCGGCGCGTTTCGTGTCGCGCCGCGACACGGTGATGCCGGAAGTGCGGCCGGAATGGCTGGAAGGCAAGAAGGTCGGCGTCGTCGCCGGGTCGTCGCACGAGGCCTATCTCAAGACGATGTTCACCGACGCCGAATTGCATCCTTATCCGAACGACGATGCGGTCCGGCAGGCGCTGCAACGTGGCGAGATCGATTTCGCGTTCGGCGACGCAATCTCGTATGCGTTCTGGATCAATGGTACCGACTCGGCGAACTGCTGCGCCTTCAGCGGCGGGCCGTTCATCGAGAGCCGCTATTTCGGCGAAGGCGTCGGCATCGGCGTCAAGAAAGGCAATGACATCCTGCGTCAGGCCCTGAACTGGGCGCTGTTCCGGATCTGGGAAAAAGGCCACTACACTGACTTGTGGTTGCGCTATTTCTCGGTAAATCCATTCTAACCGATACGAAGATCGCGAACCGGAGCGGCAGGTTTTCTGCCGTGTTCGCGCGGAGCAATTGAATGTCGAATGAAATCACCGCAGCCGATCTGCGGACGCTTGCCGAACAATCCAACGCCTGGCCGTTCGAGCAGGCGCGCGCCATCGTCGCGCGGTTGAAGCGGTCGCCAAAGGATGAAGTGCTGTTCGAGACCGGCTACGGGCCGTCTGGGCTGCCGCATATCGGCACGTTCGGCGAGGTCGCGCGCACCACCATGGTGCGTCACGCCTTTCGCGTGCTGACCGATGACAAGATCAAGACGCGCCTGATTGCGTTCTCCGACGACATGGATGGCCTGCGCAAGGTGCCGGACAACGTGCCGAACAAGGAGATGCTCGCGCACGATCTCGGCAAGCCGCTGACCAAGGTGCGCGATCCGTTCGGCACGCATCCGAGTTTCGGCGAGCACAACAATGCGCGGCTGCGCGCCTTCCTCGATACGTTCGGCTTCGATTACGAGTTCGCGTCGTCGACGCAGTACTACACCTCCGGCCGCTTCGACGCGACCTTGCTGCGGATGCTGGAGAAGATCGACAAGGTGATGGCGATCATGCTGCCGTCGCTGCGCGAGGAGCGCGCGGCCAGCTATTCGCCGTTCCTGCCGATCTGCCCGCGCACCGGCGTGGTGTTGCAGGTGCCCGTGGTGGCGCACGACGCCAGGGCTGGCACGATTTCCTACGACGATCCGGAGACCCAAGAGCGCGTCACCGTTCCGGTCACCGGCGGTCACTGCAAGCTGCAATGGAAGCCGGACTGGGCGATGCGCTGGGTCGCGCTCGGCATCGATTATGAAATGGCCGGCAAGGACCTGATCGACTCGGTGAAACTGTCCGGCAAGATCTGCACCGCGCTCGGCGGCACGCCGCCGGAAGGCTTCAATTACGAGCTGTTCCTCGACGACAAGGGCCAGAAGATTTCCAAGTCGAAGGGCAACGGCCTGACCATCGACGAGTGGCTGCGCTATGCCTCGCCGGAGTCGCTGTCGCTGTTCATGTATCGCGAGCCGAAGGCGGCGAAGCGGCTGTACTTCGATGTCATCCCGCGCAACGTCGATGACTATCAGCAATTCCTCGACGGCTATGCGCGGCAGGACGGCAAGCAGCGCCTGAGCAATCCGGTCTGGCACATTCACGCGGGCCATCCGCCGCAAGCCGACATGCCGGTGACGTTCCAGCTGTTGCTGACGCTGGTGTCGTCGTCGAATGCCGAGAATGCCGAAACGCTGTGGGGCTTCATCGGCCGTTATCGTCCGGGCGTGACGCCGCAGACGCATCCGGCGCTCGATGCCATGGTCGGCTACGCCATCAATTATTATCGCGACTTCGTGGCACCGACGAAGCAGTTCCGCGCGCCGACCGATACTGAGCGTGCGGCGCTGTCGGATTTGCGCGATGCGCTGTCGCAACTGCCGGCCGAGGCGTCGGCGGAAGACATCCAGAACGTCGTTTACGAGATCGGGCGCCGCGAACCGTTCCTCGATCACAAGAAGGCCGGCAAGGACGGCCGCCCCGGCGTCTCGCTGGAGTGGTTCAACATGTTGTATCAGGTGTTGCTCGGTCAGGAGAAAGGCCCGCGCTTCGGCTCGTTCGTCGCGGTCTATGGCGTCAACAATGCGGTGGCGATGATCGACGGCGCGCTGGCACGGAGCGCGTGAGTCGTCGTCATCCTGAGGTGCGAGGGCACAGCCCGAGCCTCGAAGGATGACGTATCGCAATCATCCTTCGAGGTTCGCCGCAAGTGCGGCTCACACCTCAGGATGACGGCAGGTGTTGTGACGGGCCTACTGACTCGCCCAGACGATGCGGGCGATCCACTCGACATCGGCGGGGGACAGCGTGCGGTCGGAATGCGCCGGGTTGAGCGATTGCAGCTCAAGCGTCTTGGCGGTGCGGCGCTTCAGTTCCTTCACCATCACCTCGCCGTCCTTGGTTTTCACCACGACGCGGTCGCCACGCCGGATCGGCGTGCCGGGCGATACGATGATGACGTCGCCGTCGCGATAAGCGGGCTTCATCGAGTCGCCGGAAATCTCAAGCGCATAGGCGTGCTCGTCGCTGACGCTCGGCAAGCCGACTTCGTCCCAGCCTTTGCCGACCGGAAAGCCGCCGTCGTCGAAATAGCCGCCCGCGCCCGCCTCGGCGAACCCGAGCAGCGGCACCGCCTGCGCGCCGCGCGCGGTCTCTTCGATGAGTTGCACGAAGGTGTCGATCGCGGTGTTGGTGGCGGCGAGCGCCTTGGCTACCGATTCGGTCGATGGCCAACGCTCGCGGCCATCGCTGGTGACGCGCTTGGATTTGTTGAAGGTGGTCGGGTCGAGGCCCGAACGCTTGGCGAGGCCCGACGGCGACAGGCCCGCGCGCTCCGCGAGGCGGTCCAGTGCGGTCCAGATTTGATGGTGGGTCAGCATCGCGCGTCCATCGTCTCGAACATCGGAATCCGGGGAAAGACGGTGAATTTTATCAATAAACTAGGAATTATTACCTGATAAATCGCGTGTTCGCAATCGCGATGTTGTCGTGATCCGGCTCTTGAAGTGCACCCGGGGCGTCGATACGGTCGGCGCCGATAGTCGCCATGACGTGATTTGACGGGAAATTCCCAAGCCAACTCAATAACAAGCGGAACTGGGCCGGGTGCGCACGATCTATAAAATTTGTCCTGCTTCGGCCTGGCGCGAGGCCGAACGGCAGGGCGTGTTCCGCGGCAGCGCCGACGACGCCCGTGACGGTTTCATCCATTTCTCGACTGCGACACAGGTCGCGGAAACCGCCCGCAAGCATTTCTTCGGCCAGACCGGACTGTTTCTGATCGCGGTCGATGCCGATGCGCTGGGCGATGAGCTGCGCTGGGAAGTGTCGCGCAACGAAGAGCTGTTTCCGCATCTCTATGGTGAATTGGACCTCGGCGCGGTGACGGCAGTGCTCGACCTGCGCGCGCGGTCCGATGGCGGCCACGATATTCCGGAGCTTCTGTCGTGATCCGCGCGTTCGATACGTTTTCGTTGCCGCTGCTGCGCTGGTTCGATCCCGAGGATGCGCATCGCATGGCGATCCAGGGCCTACGCTTCCTGCCGCCGCTGCGGCCGCGCCCCGACGATGCCAAGCTGGCTGTCCGGGCCTTCGGTCTCAATTTTCCCAATCCCGTCGGCATGGCGGCGGGCTTCGACAAGAGCGCCGAAGTACCGGACGCCTTGTTGCGGCTGGGTTTTGGTTTCGTCGAAATCGGTTCGGTGACGCCGAAGCCGCAATCCGGCAATCCGCGGCCGCGGCTGTTTCGCCTCGAACGCGATGAAGCGGTCATCAATCGCATGGGCTTCAACAACGACGGCGCCGATGTGGTGTTGCGGCGGCTGGCGGCGCGGGCGCATTTGCCCGGAATCGTCGGCGTCAATGTCGGCGCCAACAAGGATTCGCCGGATCGCGTCGCCGATTATGTCAGCCTGATCGAGACCTTCGCGCCGGTGGCGAGTTACTTCACCGTCAACGTGTCGTCGCCGAACACGCCGGGCCTGCGCAATCTTCAGCAAGCGGCTTCGCTCGACGACCTGTTGGCCAAGGTTATCGACGCGCGCGAACGGGTGCGGGAAAAGGCCGGCGATTCCCCGGTTCTGTTGAAGATCGCACCGGACCTGACGCTGAACGAACTCGACGACGTGGTGCATGTCGCGCGCTCGCGGCGTGTCGACGGCATGATCGTCGCCAACACCACATTGGCGCGGCCGTCGTCGCTGCGCGAACAGGAGCGCGCGAAAGAGCAGGGCGGCCTCTCAGGCCGTCCGTTGTTCCGGTTGTCGACGCGGATGGTGGCGGAGACTTATGTGCGCGTCGAAGGCGCGTTTCCCTTGATCGGCGTCGGCGGCGTCGATAGCGGCGGCGCGGCGCTGACCAAGATCCGCGCCGGCGCGAGTTTGATCCAGCTGTATTCGTCGCTGGTCTACAAGGGGCTCGGGCTGGTCGAGACCATCAAAGCCGATCTGGTGTCGACGATGCTGCGCACCGGGCGCGATTCCCTGGCGGAGATCGTCGGCGCCGATGCCGCCGCCATCACCGCCGAAGACTGGCCGGTGTAAATTTCTCCTCTGGAAACGTCGCGCGCAGCAGCGCCGGGTAGCGCACACCTTGCAGCACGCCGCGCGCCAGCAGAAAAATCAGCAGCGCGATCCACAGTCCGCTGTTGCCGAACGGCAGCAGCACGTACCACGCCGCGATATAGATGACGAAGGCCAGCAGCATCAGGTTGCGCATCTCGCGCGCCCATGACGCGCCGATGAAGACGCCATCGAAGCAGTAGGCCAGCACGCCGCAGGCCGGCGCCAGCGCCGCCAGCAGCATGAACTGGTGCGCCGCGACGCGAACGTCCGGACTCGTCGTGATGATATCGATCAACCGATCGCCGGTGACAATGAACAGCAGCGTCAACGCCACGCCGAATGCTACGCTCCACAGCAGCACCCGCTTCACCGCCTGGCTGAACTGCTTGCGGTCGCGCGCGCCAAAACTCTGGCCGCACAGTTGCTCGGCGGCGTTGGCGAGGCCATCGAGGAAGAACGAGCCGATCATCAGGAAATTATACAGCACGGCGTTGGCGGCGAGCACCTGATCGCCGGCGCGTGCGCCTTGGGCGGTGAAGAAGAAAAAGCCGCCGATCAATGCCGCGGTACGGATCATGATGTCGCGATTGACCGCCAGCATGCGCAGCCATCTGGCGCGATCGAACAGCAGGCCTCGTGCGACATGGAAGTTCGCGCCGAGCAAATGCCATGCGACCGCGAGTCCGGCGGCGAAGCCGGTGGTCTCGGCGATCACCGTGGCGATGGCGGCGCCTTCGATGCCGTAACCGGCGTGCAGCACCAGCAGGATGGTCAGCGCCATGTTGAGCAGGTTGATGCCGACCTGAATTCCAAGCGCCAGCCCGGTGCGCGCCTGCCCGACCAGCCAGCCCAGCATGACATAATTGCCGAGCATGAACGGCGCCGACCACAGCCGGATGTGGAAGTAGCTGGCGGCAGCGGCCGTCACCGCGTCGCTGCCGCCCATTGCCGAGAAGATCAGCGATGCCAGCGGTAGCCGCAGCGCGATCAAGGTCAGGCCGATCAGCGCAGCGAGCAGCAGCGCGCGGATCAGCACGGCGCGGATCTCACTACGGTCGTCGGCGCCCAGGGCTTGCGCGGTGAACGCGACGGTGGCCATGCGGAGAAAGCCGAACAGCCAGAACACGCAGTCGAACGCCACCGAGGCCAGCGCCACGCCGCCGAGCAGTTGCGCTTCGCCGAGCTGGCCGATGGCGGCGGTGGAGACGACGCCGAGCAGCGGAGTCGTCAGATTGGCGAGCATCGCCGGGCCCGCGATCACGAACACGCGCCGACTGTCGACGCGCATGGCGCCGGCCTGATAAGTCAATGACATGGCTTATGATCGGCGCTTAACGTCCGCGCGGTGCGTTGAACAGCCGCGACAGCAGCCAGATCGGCAGCACGATCACGGCGCCGAGCAGGAAGTAGCGCCACAGCCCGTTGATGGCATCGAAGCCGAGATCCCAGATGCGCTGGAACAGCAGGCGGATGCTGTAGACGATATTCCACGGATCGAAGCCGACGGCGGCCAGCACCACGCCGACCAGGATCGACAGCAGCGCGAGACGGAACGCCACCGCGAGCGGCGAGCCGCCGAGGAAGCGCGACAGGCCGTCATGGGTCGCCGGCAGTTCCCTGGTGTCGTTCGGCATCGGTTATTCTCCCGCGGAATCGGTTTCCGCATTCTATCTGGCGTCAGGCAAATGGGGAACCACGAGGCTGGCGTCAATGGGGCTCAAAAATCGTCGTGGCCGGGCTTGTCCCGGCCACGTCTTGCTTGCTGTCGTGCTGTTAAGACGTGGATGGCCGGAATAAATCCGGCCATGACAAGCTTACCTTGGTGCGCACCTCAGGATGCCGAAGCACCGCTTTCCGTCTTCAGCATCCGCTCCAATGTTTCCAGCCGGTCGGCCTCGCGCGGCGGCTTGTCCCAACGTAGCCGGCTGATGCGCGGGAAGCGCATGGCGACGCCGGACTTGTGCCGCGCCGAGCGCTGTAAACCTTCGAACGCCACTTCCAGCACCAGCCCCTGATCCGGCTCGTGCACGACATGGCGGACGGGACCGAATTTTTCCGTGGTGTTGCGGCGGACGAAGCGGTCGATCTGAATCAGCTCCTCGTCCGTGAAGCCGAAATAGGCTTTGCCGACCGGCACCAGCTGCTCGCCGCTCTCGCCGTCGGTCCAGACACCGAAGGTGTAGTCGGAATAATAGGACGAGCGCTTGCCGTGGCCGCGCTGCGCATACATCAGCACGGCGTCGATGATGTGCGGGTCGCGCTTCCACTTCCACCATTGGCCCTTGGGACGCCCCGGCAGATAGGCCGCGTCGCGCCGCTTCAGCATGATCCCTTCGACGGCGTCGGCATCGTCGCCGGCACCGGCTTGGGCCGGATCGGCGCGTGCGGCGGTGATGGTGGCCCAGTCCGCGAACGGGATCGTTGGCGACAGGTCGATGCGCGGATCGTCGAGTCTTGCGATGAAGGCTTCGAGCCGCGCACGGCGTTCGGCAAACGGCAGCGTGCGAAGATCGTTTTCGCCGTCGGCCAGCAGATCGTAAGCGCGCAGATGAATCGGATACTCCTTGGTCAGCTTCGGCGTCACCGTTTTGCGGTTCAGCCGTTGCTGCAGCACGTTGAACGACTGTACGCGTCCCTCGCGCAGCACCAGCAGTTCGCCGTCGATCGTCCCCGCAAGGCGCAATGACGGCAGCAGGTCGGGAAAGCCGGCGCTGATATCCTCGCCGGTGCGCGAATAGAGGCGGGCGACATTGTTGTGCGCGTCGCGGCCGCTGACGGCCTGCACGCGAATGCCATCCCACTTCCACTCCGCGATGAAGTCGGCGGCATCGAGCGTGGCGAAATCGTCGGTTTCGATGGCGTGCGCCAGCATCACCGGACGGAACGGCGCCGGGTCGCAATTGACCGGTTGCGCGGCTCGGCCTTCCAGCCACGCGAACAGATCGAGATAAGGCGGCGCCAGTCCCGGCCAGATCAATTCGATGTCGTGCGGATCCTTGTTGCCGAGCGCGGCCGCGGCGGTCTTGGCCAATCGCGCGGAGACGCCGATACGCATCGCGCCGGTGAGGAGCTTCAGCAACGCCCAGCGTCCGGTTTCGTCGAGTTGATCGAGCCAGTGCGCGAGTTGGCCGGGCAACTCCGTCTTGCCCAGCGTTTGCAGCGTGGTTACGACTTCGGTGAGCGTGGGTGATTGTTCTTCACCTCTCCCGCTTGCGGGAGAGGGAGCCTGAAGCTGATTTTGCGGCGAGGGGGCTTTCGGCCACATCAGCGCGACGGTTTCCGACAAGTCACCGACGTAATCGTAGGACAGTGCGAACAGCACCGGGTCGGTGCGGGCGGCGATCAGGTCGCGGATCAGGCCGGCCTTGGCGTGTTTGAACGACAACGCTCCGGTCAGCGCCGCCAGCGCGTAGCCGCGATCGGGATTGGGCACGTCGCGAAAATATTGCGTGATGAGACGCAGCTTGTTGTTGCGGCCGGGCTCGTAGGCGAGGCGGTCGAGCAGTGCGGCGAAGCGGTTCATTCGCTGCTGCCCTCGGCGTCGGGCAGTGCGGCGTCCGCATCCTCGTCGCCATAGCCGACCAGCGCCAGCGGTCGCGCCGTCAGCCCTTGGCTCTTGCACCAATGCACCAGCGCTTCCTCTTCGCCGTGCGTCACCCAGACTTCACCGGCGCCGGTCGCCGTGATGGTGCTGGTCAGGCCGTCCCAGTCGGCGTGGTCGGAAATCACCAGTGGCAGTTCGACGCCGCGTTGCCGGGCGCGGGCCCGCACCCGCATCCAGCCGGATGCGAACGCGGTGACCGGATCGGGGAAGCGCCGCGTCCAGATGTCGGAGGTCGCCGAGGGCGGCGCCAGCGTGATGGTTCCGGCCAGCGCCGCCTTGGTCATACCCTTGACCGGGCGCAACTCGCCGAGTGCGACACCGCGGCTTAGATAATAGGCGGTGATCTTTTCCATCGCGCCGTGCAGATAGATCGGCGCGTCGTAGCCGGCGGCGCGGATCAGCGCGATCACCCGCTGCGCCTTGCCGAGCGAATAGGCGCCGACCAGATGCGCGCGGTCCGGGAATAGCGCCACCGATGCCAGCAGCTTGGCGACTTCATCCGCCGCGTCGCCATGACGGAACACCGGCAGTCCGAAGGTTGCCTCGGTGATGAAGACATCGCACGGCACCACCTCGAACGGCGCGCAGGTTGGGTCGGGGGCATCCTTGTAGTCGCCGGAGGCGACGATGCGCGTTGCGTTCCGCGTCACAGCAATCTGTGCCGAACCGAGCACGTGGCCGGCGGGATGGAACGTCACCGTCACGTCGCCGAGCTGGATTGTTTCGCCATAGGCGATGGCCTGGGTGCGGCCGGCGAAGTTGTCGCCGTAGCGCAGCCTCATCATGTCCAGCGTCGGTTGCGTCGCCAGCACCGTGCCATGGCCGGGGCGGGCATGATCGGAATGACCGTGGGTGATGAGCGCCCGCTCCACCGGCCGCATCGGATCGATATGGAAGCCGCCGGCCTTGCAGCAAAGACCCGCCGCGGTGGGAACCATGATGTCGTGCGGACGCATGTTGCGAATATAGGTCGCATCAAGTGCTATCGAAACAGCGCGTAGACGCAATTGTCGTCGCTTCAGTGCCTGATAGGATCGCCCGCAGAGCAAGTCGACTTGCCGAACATTGACGGGAGAGACCGGACCCATGGATCGACGCCCCTCGACGCGGCTGTTTCGGGCCGTTGCCGCCACCGCCGCATTGTTCCTCGCCTCCAGCGCCCACGCCGCGGACAAGAAATACGATCCGGGCGCCAGCGATACCGAGATCAAGCTGGGCCAGACCGTTCCGCATTCGGGGCCGGGATCGCTCTATGGCGTGCTGGGCCGCGTCGGCGAGGCCTATTTCCAGATGCTGAACGAGAAGGGCGGCATCAATGGCCGCAAGATCAAGTTCATCTCGGCGGACGATGCCTATTCCGCGCCGAAGGCGGTCGAGCAGACCCGCCGTCTCGTCGAACAGGAAGAGGTGTTGGCGCTGTTCGGCTCACTCGGCACCGCGCCGCAGACCGCCGTGCACAAGTACCTCAACAGCAAAGGCGTGCCGCAGCTGCTGCTTAACACCGGCGCATCGAAGTGGAACGATCCGAAGAAGAACAAATGGACGCTGGCCGGGCTGCCGCTCTATCCGACCGAAGCCCGCATTCTCGCCAAGTACGTTCTCAGCGTGAATCCCAACGCCAAGGTGGCGATCTTCTATCAGAACGATGATTTTGGCCGCGATTTCCTCGGTCCGTTCAAGGAGGAGCTTGCGAAGGCCGGCGGCAACGCCAAGGTGATCGCGGAGGCGACCTACGACCTGACCGATCCGACCATCGACTCGCAGATCATCAATCTGGCGAAGTCGGGCGCCGACGTGTTCTATAACATCAGCACCGGCAAGGCGACGTCGCAGTCGATCCGCAAGCTTGCCGAACTGGGCTGGAAGCCGCTGCACCTGCTGTCGGCGGGATCGACCGGACGCTCGATCCTGCACGCGGCCGGACTGGACAATGCCAAGGGCATCGTTGCGATTCGCTACGCCAAGGAAGTCGGCGTGCCGCGCTTCGAGAACGATCCGGACGTGGTCGCCTTCGAGGAGTTGCGCAAGAAGTATCTGCCGACCGTCGACCGCGACAACACCATCGCGTTCGCCGGCTACGGCCAGGCAGTGACCATGGCGGAAATCCTGCGCCGCTGCGGCGACAACCTCACCCGCGAGAACGTGCTGAAGCAGGCGGCCAGCCTGAACGGCTTCCATTCGCCGTATATGCTCGACGGCATCACCTATTCGTTCACGCCGGACGATTACACGCCGATGAAGACGCTCTATATATCGACCTTCAACGGTGCCGATTGGGATATTTCCGAGAAGCCGTATAGCGACTAGGAGCGCGCGCCTGCCAAGCCCGTCATCAGACTTCGAGTTTGTGACGCGGCTGGTCGGCCCGCCTCTGACCAGCCGCGTTGCGTTGCTGATGGGCTGAGCATGTCGACGCGCGTGTTCATGTCGTCCGGCGATCTGGTGGCCGACCGGCGATATGATTTCGCGCGCGACCTGCAACTGCGCGGCGACCTCTATGGCGCCGCCGACCTGATGGCGCAGGCGGTGGAACTGGCGCCCGGCTTCGCCTCGGCCTGGTTCGCGCTGGGCGATATCAAGCAGCAGCTCAATCAGCACGATGACGCCATTGCGGCCTACCGGCGGGCGATCGTCGCAGATGCCGAGGATAGGCACGGTGCGCGGCTGCGTCTGATCCGGCTCGGTGCGGAGCCGATAGCGGACATGTCGCCGACCTATGTCCGCGCGCTGTTCGATCAATACGCCAAGCGCTTCGAGGCGTCGCTGGTCGGCAACCTCGACTATCGCGGGCCGGAGCTGCTGCTTCGCGCGGTGATCGCGGCGCGCCACGCGATGCGACGACCCGCGTTTTTCAAGCATGGCATCGATCTCGGTTGCGGCACCGGGCTGGCAGCGCGGGCCTTTGCCGACCTGGTCGATCGCATCGATGGCATCGATCTGTCGCCACTCATGCTCGAGCAGGCACAGGCGACCGGGCTTTACAACGAGCTGCAGGTCGCCGATGCCGTGCAGGGACTGAGCGGCAAGATGGCAGCGAGCGCCGATCTGATCATCGCCGCCGATGTCATGATCTATGTGCTGGATCTCGTGCCGTTGCTGCGCGAGGCCGCGCGGGTGCTGCAGCCGGGCGGATTGCTGGCCTTCACCACCGAAACCCATGCGGGTGATGGGGTCGTGCTGGGTGAGGGGCTGCGCTATGCCCACGGCGCGAGTTACGTCCGCGACGTCATTGCCGGCGTCGGTCTGCGGCTGTTGCAATTGGCGCATGCGTCGGCGCGCAACGAAAGCGGGGTCGCGGTGCCGGGACTTGTCGTCGTTGCGACGAAAGATTGAAAGCTGTCGCTCTTCAAAACAAAAACCCCGGCTCTCAGGCCGGGGTTTCGATATTTGGTGTCGTGGTGGCGATCAGTACTTCGCGACCACCGGCGTATTGAAGTGATAGTTCAGGCCGGTGCGGAAGACATGTTCCTGCACCTGGGTCGAGAGCACTCCCGGCGCGCCATTGAGCGTGAATGCGTTCGTTGCCGTGCCGAGATCGACATAGAGGTATTCGGTCTTCGACGTCCAGTTCGGTCCGAACAGGCCGAGCAGCGTGAACGGCGTTTCGAGGCCGGCGCCAACGGTCCAGCCGGTCCGGGTCTGCGACAGGCCGACACCGTTGATGTCGGTCTTCACGCTGCCATAGGCGAAGCCGCCGGTGGCATAGAACAGCGACGGCCCGACCGAATAGCCGAGGCGGCCACGCGCGGTGCCGAACCACGGCAGCTTGGCATTGAAGTCCAGCGAGGCACCCGGCGTGCAGCCGATGCAGGTCTTGTTGTCTTCCTGCGTTGCGCCCTGGATGTCGGCTTCGAGACCGTAGACCCAGTTGCCGGCCTGCCAGTTATAGCCGGCCTGCACGCCGCCGTTGAAGCCATCGGGGGCGAGGTTGAACAGCGCGGTCGTATTGGTTGTCAGGTCGGTGAGCGTGGTGCGGTCGCGGCCGGTGCCGGAACCGAAGTTGCCGCCGAGGTAGAAGCCGCTCCAGTTAGCCGCCACCACCGGGGTGTAAACGCTGTTGCCGCCGATGCGATAGTTCAGGCCGACGCGGAAGATCTGCTCGCGCAGTTCGGATTGCAGCGCCTGCGTGCCGCCGGCGAAGATGTCGGTGCGGTTGCCGAGATCGAGATACATATATTCGATCTTGCCGGTCCAGTTGCCGCCCAGTGCGGCCTCGACGCCGCTGCCCCAGGTCCAGCCGCTCCGGCCGCCATTGAAACTGAACGGCACGCCGCCGGTGACGATGCTGGTGTTGACGTTGCCGTAGGCGTAGCCGCCGGTGAAGTAGCTCAGGGTCGGGCCGGTCACGAGGCCGATGCGGCCGCGCACGGTGCCGAACCAGTCGAGCTTCTGGTTGTATTGATCGCCGAGCAGGTTGGTGCGGCCATCCGTCATGCCGGCACCCTGGATATCGGCTTCGACACCCAGCACCATCGGGCCGAGGATCGAGTTGGTTTGCCAGTTGTAGCCGATCTGGGCGCCGCCGATGCCGCCGAGCGGTTGCAGGTAGGTGGAATCCGTGGTGCCCGGCGCGAAATGCTGGGTGCGGTCGCGGCCAAGGCCGACGCCGGCGTTGACGCCCATATAAAAGCCGGTCCAGTCGTAGATCGAAGCCACCGGGGCCTTGAGGTATGGCGCTTTGACGGCCATGTCAGCCGCCTGGGCGCTGACGGCGGTTCCGATGAGCGCGACGCCTGCAAGAAGCTTTTTCATTGTCGATTCCATTCCCAGATGATGCCGGGAGTCTACAGGCGGAACAGGTGGGTGTCTGTCGTTTGCAGGTCACACCACGTCACGAACGGTATGGCCTGACATGGTGAAGATTGCCTAAATTTGCCGCTGTGCCGCCTTCCGACGCCGATTCGCGGCCTGTGCCGCTGCCCGAGGTTTTCGCGCGCTGGTTCGCGGCGCGGGGCTGGTCGCCGCGTGCCCATCAACTGGCGCTGCTGGACAAGGCGCGGCAGGGGCGCTCGGCGCTGCTGATCGCACCGACCGGCGCCGGCAAGACGCTGGCCGGGTTTCTGCCGACATTGGTGGAATTGTCCGAATCGTCCGCGCCGGCCCGCGCGGCTACGGTTTCCACGGGTCGCGCCGTCAGGCGTAGCGGTGGCCTGCATACGCTGTACATTTCGCCGCTGAAGGCGCTGGCGGTCGATATTGCCCGCAATCTGGAAGCGCCGATCGCCGAGATGGCGCTGCCGATCAAGGTCGAGACCCGCACCGGCGATACGCCGGTGTCGCGGCGGCAGCGGCAGCGACGCTATCCGCCCGACATTCTGCTGACGACGCCGGAGCAACTGGCGTTGCTGCTGGCATCGGACGACGCGCCGTTCCTGTTTTCCTCGCTCAAGCGCATCGTGCTCGATGAACTGCATGCGCTGGTGACGTCGAAGCGCGGCGATCTGCTGTCGCTCGGGCTGGCGCGGCTGTGGCGCATCGCGCCACAGATCCGCGCCATCGGCCTGTCGGCGACGGTGGCCGAACCGGAGTCGCTGGCGCGTTTCCTTGTGCCGCAACTCTCCCCTCCTCCCGCGGGCGAAGCGCGTGGCGGGGAGGGCGAACGACGAGCCGATATCGTCGTCGCCGGCGGCGCGGCGGCGCCGATCGTCGAGATGCTCGACACCAGCGAGCGGCTGCCATGGGCGGGACATTCGGCGCGACACGCCATGGCCGAGATTTACGATCTGATAAAACGCAACAAGACCACGCTGGTGTTCGTCAACACGCGCAGCCAGGCCGAGATGCTGTTCCAGGATCTGTGGCGGATGAACGACGACGGACTCGCCATCGCCCTGCATCACGGTTCGCTCGACGTCGCGCAGCGGCGCAAGGTCGAGGACGCCATGGCGGCAGGAAAGTTGCGCGGCGTGGTCTGCACCTCATCGCTCGATCTCGGTGTCGACTGGGGCGATGTCGATCTGGTCATCAATGTCGGTGCACCGAAGGGCGCGTCGCGGCTGATGCAACGGATCGGCCGCGCCAATCATCGCATCGACGAAGCCTCGCGCGCCGTGCTGGTGCCCGCCAATCGGTTCGAGGTGCTGGAATGCCGCGTCGCCATCGACGCGGTGGCGGAGAACGCACAGGACACGCCGCCGTTGCGCACCGGCGCGCTCGATGTGCTGGCGCAGCACGTGCTGGGTTGCGCCTGCGGGGCGCCGTTCTTGTCCGATGAACTCTATGCCGAAGTGCTGACCTCCGCGCCGTATGCCGGCCTGTCGCGCAGCGATTTCGACGATGTGGTGGAGTTCGTCGCCACCGGCGGCTACGCGCTGAAAAGCTATGAACGCTTCGCGCGCATCAAGCAGGATGCGCAGGGACGCTGGCGCGTCACCAATCCGCGCGTGCGGCAAAGCTATCGGCTCAACGTCGGCACCATCGTCGAGGAATCGATGCTAAAGGTGAAGCTGGTGCGCTCGCGTCGCGGCGGCTCCGGTTCGACCGGCGCCATCGCGCGCGGCGGGCGCATGCTCGGCCAGATCGAGGAATATTTCATCGAAGGGCTGGTGATCGGCGACACTTTCGTGTTCGGCGGCGAGATCGTGCGCTACGAGGCGCTGGTCGAGGACGAGGTCTACGTCTCGCGGGCCAATGACGCCGACGCCAAGGTGCCGTCCTATATGGGCGGCAAGTTTCCGCTCTCGACCTATCTCGCCGAACGCGTGCGCCTGCTGCTGGCCGACCAGCGCGCATGGCGTGGCCTGCCGGATCAGGTGCGCGAATGGCTGTCGCTGCAGGCGCATCTGTCGAGCGTGCCGGGCGCGCGCGAAATGGTGGTCGAGACCTTTCCGCGCGCCGACAAGCATTACCTCGTCTGCTATCCGTTCGAGGGACGGCTGGCGCATCAGACGCTCGGCATGCTGCTGACGCGGCGGCTGGAACGCGCGCGCGCGCGACCGCTCGGCTTCGTCGCCAACGAGTATGCGCTGGCGGTGTGGGGGCTGGGCGACATGTCGGCGATGATCCGGCAACGCCGCTTGAACCTCGATGCGTTGTTTGATCCCGACATGCTTGGCGACGATCTCGAAGCGTGGCTGGCGGAATCGGCGCTGATGAAACGCACCTTCCGAACCTGCGCCATTATTTCGGGATTGATCGCGCGGCGCTTTACCGGCGAGGAGAAAAGCCGGCGGCAGGTGCTGTTTTCTACGGACCTCGTCTATGACGTGCTGCGCAAGCATCAGCCGGATCACGTGCTGCTGCGCGCGGCGCGGGCCGATGCCGCGACGGGGCTGCTCGATATTCGGCGGCTCAGTGATATGTTGGCGCGGATCAGCGGACGAATCACCCACAAGGAACTTGAGCGTATCTCGCCGCTGGCGGTGCCGGTGATGCTGGAAATCGGCCGCGAAGCGGTTTACGGCGAGGCGTCCGACGAATTGTTGGCAGAAGCGGCCGAGGAACTGGTGAAAGAGGCGACGGGATCATCGTGACGGCGCGCGCGCAGGCAGGGATGGAGAACGGCACGACGGTGCACGCCGCAACCGTCGCCGGCGTGACGCTGGTTGCCGATCTGTCCGGTGCGTTCTTTTGGGAAGGCGAACGACTGCTGGTCGTCTCCGATCTGCATCTGGAAAAAGGTTCGAGCTTCGCCATGCGCGGCGTGCTGCTGCCGCCTTACGACACGGCTGCCACGTTGAGTCGGCTCGGCGCGGTCATCGCGCGGTACGATCCGCGTCACGTCATCGCGCTCGGCGACAGCTTCCATGACCGCGAGGCGCATGGCCGCCTCGATGCCGCCGATCGCACGACGCTGGCGTCGTTGCAGCGGGGCCGCGACTGGATTTGGATCGTCGGCAATCACGATCCGGATTTGCCGCGCGATCTCGGCGGCGCGGTGGCCGACGAAGTGGCGATCGGGCCGCTGGCGTTCCGCCACGAGCCGACCGGGGCGGCCGGCGAGATTGCCGGGCATCTGCATCCGAAAGCGCGCGTCAGCCGACGCGGGCGCTCGGTGGAGCGGCGCTGCTTCGCCAGCGACGGTGAGCGCGCGGTGATGCCGTCATTCGGCGCTTACACCGGGGGCTTGAGCATTCGCGATCTGGCCTTCGCGGCGATCTTCAAGTCGCTCGCATTCACCGCGCATGTGCTCGGCGACAACCGCATGCACGCCATCGCCGCGGCGCGGTGTTCGTAAAAGATTTGGGATGCATGAGCGTCAGTTGATGCGGCGACGTCATGCTCTTTCTGTCATGGCCGGGCTTGTCCCGGCCATGACGAACCAATGAGCTGCCGATTCATTGAATGCGTTGTGAGGCAGACCCTCGGGCGTCTGCGTTGCGCCCAAACTTACGCCGCCTTGGATTGCACGGCGGCGCAGAACTCGGCGAGCCGATCCGCCAGCCGCAGCGTCGCCGGGCTGGCATCGGGTGCAGCAACCAGCGCCATCTCGGTCTTGTCGATCGGCGCGAAGCCGTCCTTCGCGGTGAGGATGCGGTGGTTCGGCAGGATCGCAATTTCCGAAAGTATGCCGAGGCCCAAACCGGCGCCGACCGCGGCCTGGATGCCGACCAGACTCGAACTGGAATAGGCCATGTGCCACGAGCGCCCGGCGGCTTCGATGGCGTGGATGGCGCCGGCGCGGTACAGGCAGCCGGCGGGAAAGCCGATCAGCGGCACCGATCCACAAGACAGATCGACCGGGTTCGCCTTGCTGGTGACCCAGTGCACGCGCTCCGGCCACACCGCGATGCCGCCCTTTTCACCGGCGGCGCGCTTGAGCAGCGCAAGGTCGAGTTCGCCGCGCTCGAGATCGCGCCGCAGATGGATGCTCTGGTCGGCACGCACGTCGAGCCGCAGGCCGGGCCGCGCGCGCGCGAAATTCGCCAGCAATTCTGTCAGGCGATAGGCTGCGAAGTCTTCGGGGATGCCGAGCCGCACCGCGCCTTCGTCGCTCGGCCGCGCCAGCACATCGCGCGCCTCCTCGGCGAGCGACAGCATCCGCCGCGCATAGGACAGCAACCGCTCGCCGTCTTCCGTCGGCACCACGGTCTTGCCGGCGCGGTTGAGCAGCGGCCGGCCGACATCATCTTCCAGGCGCTTGATCTGCTGGCTGACGGTGGATTGCGTCTTGTGGACGCGCTCGCCCGCGCGGGTGAATCCACCGGAATCGACAACGGAAACAAAGCTGCGCAGCAACTCGAGATCGAACATGGCGCACCATTCAATTTTCCACTGATCCATAGTTTATCATTTAATTTCCAAATGGAAAAGCCGAGGTTTAGACCGGGGACAAAGGAGATCTGCCATGTCCCTCGCTCCGTCGATCGCGGTTGCCCGCCCAGGCTTCAATACGCTGCCGCTCTATATCGGGCTGTTCTGCCTGCTGTGGAGCTTCGCCTTCGTCGCCGGGAAAATCGGCGTCACCTACTGTCCGCCGCTGATCCTGCTGGCTGGCCGATTCCTGCTCGCCGGCGCGCTGGTCGTCGGCGTCGCGGCGCTGCGACGCGATAAGTGGTCGATGTCATGGCGGGACGTTGCGGTCTTCGCCGCGCTCGGCGTCGCCAACAACGCGCTCTATCTCGGGTTCGGCTACACCGGGCTGCAGACCGTATCGGCGGGTCTCGGTGGCCTGATCGTCAGCGCCAATCCGATCTTCACCGCGGTGCTCGCCGCGATGTTTCTCAGCGAGGCGCTGACTTGGCGCAAGGTCGCTGGTCTGTTGCTCGGCATCGCCGGTGTCGCGATGATCGTCTGGCATCGCATCGCCATCGGCACCGACAGCCTGCACGGCATCATGTTCACGCTGGCGTCTTTGGCTTCGCTCGTTGCCGGCACCATGCTGTTCAAATTGTTCGCACCGAAGGGCGACCTCTGGCTCGGCAACGGGATTCAGAATCTCGCCGGTGGACTGGCGGTCGTGCCCTTTGCGTTCACGCTGTCGTCGGTGAGCGACATCGTGCCCAACATCCAGTTGCTCGGCGCTTTTGCCTTTCTCGTGCTGGGCGGCTCGATGCTCGGCTACCTGTTGTGGTTTCATCTGCTGAAGACGTGCGGAGCGACAGCGGCCAGCGCCTATCACTTCCTGATGCCGCCGCTCGGCATGCTGTTCGCGTGGATGGTGCTTGGCGAACATGTCGAAGCCCGCGATCTGCTCGGCATCGTCCCTGTGGCGCTCGGCGTCTATCTGGTGACCCGGCCGGCAACGACATCGGGGGGCTCAGCAGGTCGAAAGGCCGGTCAATGAGCGAAAGGATGTCGCGGCGATAATTGCCATGCCATAGTTCTGCCGCGGGAACGCAGTGCGGCGTGGCGCGTTTAGCGCTCGCTGAGGCAAGCGAGGCGGGCGTGAACAAGCAGATCAAGCGCGGTGAAGCGGTCGAGCCATCGCTGAAGGGGCCGCGCGGCTGGTTGCGCGCGCTCGGTCCCGGACTGATCACCGGGGCCGCCGACGACGATCCATCCGGCATCGGTACTTACAGCCAGGCCGGCGCGCAACTCGGCTACGGCATCGGTTGGACGATGATCGTCAGCTTTCCGCTGATGGCAGCTATTCAGGAAATCTCCGGTCGCGTCGGCCGCGTCACCGGTCGCGGCATCGCCGGCAATGTCTGCCGACACTATCCGCCGTTGCTGCTGAATATCGTGGTGGCGCTGTTGTTCATTGCCAACACCATCAATATCGCAGCCGATCTCGCCGCGATGGCGGATGCGTCGAAGCTGCTGGTGGGCGGCCCGGCCTTCGCCTATGTGGTGATGTATGGCCTGATCTCCGTGGTCGCGCAGATATTCTTCGAATACAAGCGTTACGTCGCGGTGCTGAAATGGCTGACGCTCAGCCTGTTCACTTATGTCGCGGCCTTGGCCGTCACCAATGTGGCGTGGACCGAGGCGCTGCAGGGGGCCGTGCTGCCGCGACTCGCCTGGGATGCCGACTACTGGACGACAATCGTCGCAATTCTCGGCACGACCATCTCGCCGTATCTGTTCTTCTGGCAGGCGTCGCAGGAAGCCGAAGACGAGCGTGTCGATCCCAACAAGAAACCGCTGGTCAAAACGCCGGGCGATGCCGTCGCGGAGTTTCATCGCATCCGCGCCGACACCATTATCGGCATGGCGTTCTCGACCCTGATCGCGCTGTCGATTATCGTCATCGCCGCGGCGACGCTGCACGCCAACGGCAAGACCGATATCACGACCTCGGCCGAGGCGGCGGAAGCGCTACGGCCGATTGCCGGCGCGTTCGCAGAGATCGTGTTTGCGCTCGGTATCGTCGGCACCGGATTGCTGGCGATCCCGGTGCTGGCCGGCGGAGCTGCCTACGCGGTCGGCGAGGGACGCCGCTGGCCGGTTGGACTCGGACGCAAGCCGAAAGAGGCGGTGGCGTTCTACGCCGTTCTGACGTTGTCGGGCGTCATCGGCATCGTCTTGAATTTCACGCCGATCAATCCGATCTCGGCGTTGTTCTGGAGCGCGGTCATCAACGGCGTGCTGGCGGTGCCGGTCATGGTGTTGTTGATGTTCATGGTCCGCCGCAAGGAGATCATGAAGCGGTTCGTGATCGGCGGCACCCTGTATTGGCTCGGCTGGCTGTCGACAGCAGCGATGGCGGCAAGTGTAGCCGGAATGGCGATCGGACTGATGTTCTGAGCCGGTGCGGCTTGCTAGTCGCGGCGGAAGACGATCGAGGCCATCCAGCCGGTCAGCAGCGCCATCATCGCGGTGGCGAGGCCGTAAGCGAGACCGTGATGACGCGCGGTATTGGCGATGAACTGCTCGAATCCCACCTTCACGACTTCAAACGCGGTTTGCGTGCGGGTCACGAGCGCGCCGTTGCTGAATAGCTGGATGTCGACGTTGTAGGTGCCGATCGGCACTTCGGCGGGCAGAGGAATGCCGGTGCGGAACAGCGTCGGGGTCAGGAAGGTGACGGCCGACGTGGCCTCGCGATAGAGGCCGTGATCGGCGCGCAGCCGCACAAAGGCGCTGCGAAACGGATCGCTGGCGACAACGTCGGCATAGTCGGTGCCGACGCGTTGGGTCAGCAGCACGTTGTCGAGGCCGAGCTGTTGCCGCCGGCGTACGTCGGGCGGCGCAATACGATCGATCGGCCGGTTCGAGGAGATCGCCAGATAGGCAGGGACGTCAAGGAACTGACGGGAGTCGGCATTGACCCAGATGCCGAACCGGCGCTCCTTGCGGCGCGTCACCATGTCGGCGCGTGGACCGCTGACCGTGACCACGAGGTCGTAACCGTCCTGCGCCGTCGCGTTGCCGTCGCGTTCGACGGATCCGAACAGCACCAGTTCCTCGCCGGCATAGCTCGACGTCACGGTGACGCGGTGGTTCGACACCGAGACGATGAGCCGCTCCGCGCAGGCGCGATCGCTGCTGGCGATGCACCCCAGCGATAGGGCTATCCCGACGATGGCGAGGCGCAGCCAGCTCATCCGCCGCCTCCCGCTTCGCGAATGGTGTAGAGTTCCTCGGGCCGGATCGCGAGTTCGACCGCGAACCGCACGCCGACGGCGAAGATCAAGAGGCCCAGCAGCAGCCGGAGCTGTTCGCCGCGAATGCGCTGGCCGGCGCGGGCGCCGAACTGCGCGCCGGTGACGCCGCCGACCATCAGGATCAGCGCCAGCACCGCATCGACCTGATGATTGGTGACGGCGTGCAGCACGGTGGCAATCACCATCGTCACCAGCGTCAGCGCCATCGAGGTGCCGATGACCGTGCTGGTCGGCACCCGCAGCAGATAGATCAACAACGGGATCAGAATGAAGCTGCCGCCGACACCCATGATGGCGCCGATGAACCCGATCAGCAGCCCGATCACATTAACCGGGATCACCGAGAGATAGATCTTCGAGCGCTTGAACCGCATCTTCAGCGGCAGGCCATGAATCCAGCTATGGCTGCCCGGCCGCCGCAGCGTCGGGTTGCCGCCGCGGCGCGCCCGCGCGATGGCACGCATGCCTTCATAGAACATCGCCGCGCCGACACCGCTCAGCAGTACGACGTAGGACAATGCGATCACCAGATCGAGCTGGCCGAGCGTGCGCAGGTAGGTAAACAGCCAGACACCGAGCACGGTGCCGAGAATACTGCCGCCGAGCAAGACCAGCGCCAGCGTCAGGTCGATCGAGCGTTTGCGCCAGTAGGACAGCGCGCCGGATAGCGACGATGCGGCGATGTGCGTGGAGACCGACGCCACCGCGACTGCCGGCGAAATGCCGATGAAGATCAGGAGCGGCGTCAGCAGGAAGCCGCCGCCGATGCCGAACATCCCGGAGACGAACCCGACCGCTGCGCCCATCGCCAGGATGAGGAAGACGTTGATCGGGATGTCGGCGATCGGGAGATAAAGCTGCACGGGCGTTCGTTTCGCAAATGGGCCGTGGCGCAGATCGACGGCATCACGGCGCGTGACAATGCGGTGTGATCACAACACCGGTCCCTGCATAACCGAATTCAGCTTGCGGCGGCATTAAAGAATCCGGCGGCGGCGGGTTTTTCAGCCCGATCCGCCGCCGATCTGATCGTTTGGTGAATGAACGCGATTAATGTGCCGCGCGGGCGGTCCGGGTCATTTTGGCCGCTGATGCCTTGGCCTGCGGCGCATCCCAGCCGCCGGCAGGAGCGGCGACAGTCACGGCGTCCTCGGGCTGCTTGACTGGCACGAAGTTCTGCACCGCGAGCTTGGCGGCGGCGAGAGACTGGGCATCGAGCCGCTTGGCGATCTCGTCGCGCTTGCGGCCGGCATCGGCATCGCCCTGCGCGGCGGCGAGACTGAACCACTTGAACGATTCGATGAAGTTCTGTTCGACGCCGATGCCGCGCGCGTAGAGAATGCCGAGATTGAACTGACTGTCGGCGACGCCGCGCTCGGCGGCGTTACGGAACCATTGTGAGGCGCTGCTGTAGTTCGCGCCTTTGCCGCCGCCGTCGGCATCGAGCACGGCAAGGTTGTGCATCGCCTTGGCGCTGCCGCGTTCCGCCGCCATCAGGTAGTAGCGGCGGGCGAGCTCGAGATCCTTCTTGAAGCTGATGCCTTTCTCATAAAGCGTGCCGACGCGGAAGATGGCCGGAACGATGCCGCCTTGCGCCGCGCGATCGTACCATTTGGCGGCCTCGTCGAGATTGGCGGGGACACCTTTGCCTTCGGAGTAGCGCACCGCGATCTCGTAGGCGGCGGCGGGATTGCCCTTCTGCGCCGCAGTTCGCAGCGTCAGGCTGCCGATGCTCTCGGGCAGTTTCTCCAAGGTGGCATCCGGCGCAATCGCGCTGCTGTTTGCGCCGGGGACTGGCATAACGCCGCTGCCTGCCGCCGGAACGCTTCCGGTGATATCCGGAGCCGCCGGCTGCGGAGCGTTGCTGTCGGGCGTCGTTGCGGTCACGGCGGCGCTCGGCAGTGGCGCAGAAGCGGTGCTTTCGCCTGTCGCGCCGTTCGCATTGGCCGGCGCGTTGAGCGACTGCCGATCCAGCGGAGTTGGGGAGGTGATCGACGGCAGCGTGTTCGATTTGCTGGTGCCGCTGGCGGCGGGAGCCACCGTCGACGACTGCTCTGCGCGCGGCCGGTTCGCCGGGGGCGAGCCGCTGTCGAGCAAGGTCATGGCCATTTTGAACGAGCCAAGCACGATCGCGACGACGCTCGCGCCGACGAGTAGCGAACGAATCTTCGATGTGATCGCTGAGCCCTTGGCGGCAGCGCGGATCGACTCGTTCAGCGAGACGGCGCGGCTTGGCGCATCCGTCGTGGGTGCACTTGCGGCAGCCCGTGCGGCGCGGCGCGCCGCAGCGATAAAGCTCGAGGTGCTCGCCGGTTCGACCGGCGCGGCGGACGACAACTCGCTGAGAGCATCTTCCGACGCGGCGATGCGCTCGCCCGGCGACAAAGTGCGGCCCGGCGGTCGCGTGCCGGGCTCGAGCGGATGATCGGGCGGCAGTTCGGTATGGATCGGCGAACGCAGCGGCTCGATACGGGGCTCCGTGGCCGGCGTCGTGACGGCCGGTACGTCAGCGTGGCGTTGCCGCGGCGTTTCGGGTTCGGATATGTCGTCGGCGATGCGGGACGCGGCGAAAACTAGCGTTGCCTCTGGCGCGACCGGCGGAGCGGGCGGTGGTGCCGCGCTCACCGTTGGGGCGCGAACCGCGGGAGCGGCTTGCACGGGATTTGGCAATTCGGGGCGCTGGTGAGGTGGCGTCGGCCGTGCAGCCATCGGTGCGGCGGCCGGGGACTGCGGCGCGGCGCGCACGGCGCGCAATTCGCTTTCGATCATCGCCAGGCGATCGACGACGTGCCCGAGCGTGTTGTGAACCGCCTCGAGTGAATCTTGCGTGTGCCGCTCGGATTCCGACTGGCTGTTGCGGATGTCGATCAGTTCGCGCTTGATGGTGTCTACCAGCTCGCTGTCGAGCGCCAGCTCAGGTATTGCGGTACGCGGAGGCTGCGCGGCGAATTGCGCCTGCTGTTGTTCGAGGTGGCGCAGGACGTCCTGCAAGCCCTCTTCGACGCGGCCCAGACCGCTGGCGCGATGATCCGCCGAGGCTTCCAGCCGTTCGAGCAGATAGGACACGCGCTGTTCGAGATGCGCGAAGGCCGACGAACTGTCGGTGCCGACCGGAATGCGGTCGAGTCGCTCGGACAGCGTGCGCAGCGCGCCTTCGAGCTGCTCGGATTGAATTTCGCCGGAGGCCGGACGGGTTTGCAGCGCTGTCGTCAGCGTCGCGATGCGTTGTTCGAGCGCGCTGAAGGTTTCGCCGTAGCCGCCGGTCGCGGAGAACTGATCGACCTTGGTGGCCAGCGCCTGAACATGCTCGCTGAGCTGCGCCAGCGCTTCGTTGGAGGCGACGGTGGCGACGATGTTGCGCAACGAGGCGATGGTGCCTTCGAGCTGCTGCAGCGACGCCGGATCGTCGGCGGCGCGGACAATGGTGTCGAGCCGGACGCCGAGATTGCGGATAGCTTCGTCGAAGCCCGCCAGTTGCTCGGCGGGCGTCAGCGTTGTCAGCGTCTGATGGATTTCGCCGAGCGCGCGTTCGACGCCGGCCAATGCCTGATCGTCGCTGCCGTCGTGGCGATTGTCGTCGATGCGCTGTGCCAGCCGGCGCACTTCGTGCTCGATCGACTCGATCGCCCGGCGCGGCATGGCTTCGGCGATCGCCCGGTGAATGTCACCGAGCTCGCTGCGCAGCGCCGCAATCGACTGCTCGATATTGGCAGGCTGCTGCATGGCCTCGATCTGGCCGGTGATCTTCGAGAGTTGCTGTTCGAGGCCGGAAATATCCGCGGCCGACGCAGGCGTCGTGGCTGCCTTGCGCGAGGCATCGCTTTGCCGGCGGTCGCGCTCGAGTTCGCCCTGGCGGGCGAGGATTTCCGCCACCGCCAGATCCAGCGAGGAGGCGGGGTGCGGCTGCGCGCTGCTGGCCATGTCGGCCGCCGAGTGGTCGTCATGGGGCGCGGCCGGTTCGGCCATGTGCTGCGGCGGATGCGGCGTCGGCGCGGTGATCCGCGCCAGGCGCTCGTCGAGCCGCGAGATGGCGTCGTTGAGCTGGCGCGCAACGGGCGGCTGGTGCTGCTCCGCAGGCCGCGACATCTGTTCGATCTGCTGCGCGATCGAATCCAGCCGCTGATGGATTTCGGCGACGTCGTGGGCGTCCTGCGCCGGGTTCGGCTTATCGGATGTGGCGGCCGCGCCTTGTGTCGCGGGGGTGTCAGCCTCGCGGATCGCCGAATTCAGCCAGTCCTCCAGCGACATGCCGGCACGCCTCGCGGCGGCTTCGGCCCTCTCGCGGACGGATGGCTCGATTCCCTCAATGCTCCACGATCCGCGCGAATTCATACTCTTGTCCGGTGTCTGACCTGGCGCCGACGATGCGCCACCTGTCTCCCCGCGCGTCCCTCAAACTGAGACAATATAGTTGGGCGCGGCTGGTCTGCCTCTGATCCCGACTTTTTCGTGTTACGGTAAACAACTGGTTAAGGATTGCTATCTGCCCGGTTAAAAGTTGACGGTTTGACCAAACGCTCGCTGGCGCGAGGGACTTGCGTGGGGTGGCCGATCATGCAACCTCCGATTGTGGTTGCTGCGACCTGACTTGCCCCGGCCTGCGGCGACAGATTTATTGCTGCGGTGCAAGATTTCTTCTAGATCAGTTCCCAACGAAGCCCGGATCGAGGGACGACATGCCGACCTACAAAGCGCCAATCGACGACGTCAATTTTCTGTTCAACGACGTATTCCAGATCGACCGCTACAATAATCTGGCAGGTTTCAGCGATGCTTCCGCCGATGTGCGCGAGGCGATTTTGGGAGAGGCGGCGAAGTTCGCCGAGGAAGTTCTGCAGCCACTCAATCGCGTCGGCGATCTTGAGGGGTGCGTCCGCCACGATGATGGCCGGGTGACGACCCCAAAGGGCTTCAAGGAGGCGTTCAAGCAGTTTGCCGACGGCGGCTGGCTTGGACTTTCGGCGCCTGTCGAATTCGGCGGGCAGGGCCTGCCGGTGACGCTGACGCAAACCGTTGCCGAATTCCAGACCTCGGCGAATATGGCGTTCGGCATGTATCCCGGTCTCACGCAGGGCGCGATGGCCGCGCTCCTGGTGCATGGCACCGACGAGCAGAAGAAGACGTTCATCCCGAAGATGGTCGCCGGCGAATGGACCGGCACGATGAACCTCACCGAGCCGCAATGCGGCACCGATCTTGGCCTGTTGCGCGCCCGCGCCGTCAAGCAGGCCGATGGCAGCTACAAGATCACCGGAACCAAGATCTTCATTTCGGCGGGCGATCACGACCTGGCGGAGAACATCATCCATCTGGTGCTGGCGCGCATCGAAGGCGCACCTGCCGGGATCAAGGGCATCTCGTTGTTCGTGGTGCCGAAGCGCAAGATCAATGCCGACGGTTCGCTCGGCGCGGCGAACGGCGTGTCGTGCGGCTCGATCGAGCACAAGATGGGCATTCACGGCAATTCGACCTGCGTCATGAACTATGACGACGCCACCGGCTGGCTGGTCGGCGCCGAGAACAAGGGCATGGCGGCGATGTTCGTCATGATGAACGAGGCGCGGCTCGGCGTCGCCGTTCAAGGCCTGGCGATGTCGGAAGTCGCCTACCAGAATGCAGTCGCCTATGCGCGGGAACGCCTGCAGGGCCGCGCGTTGACCGGTCCGCAGTCGCCCGACAAGCCGGCCGATCCGATCATCGTGCATCCCGATGTGCGCCGCACGTTGCTGACCATCCGCGCCTTCAATGAAGCCGCGCGCGCCATGGTGGTGTGGACCTCACTGAAGAGCGACGTCGCGCATCGCTCAGGCGATGCCAAGGAACGTCAGGTCGCCGATGATCACATGGGGTTGATGACGCCGGTGCTGAAAGGTGTGCTCACTGACACCGGCTTCGCCAATACGGTGTTGGCGCAGCAGATGTTCGGCGGTCATGGCTACATCGCCGAGCACGGGATGGAGCAGTTCGTGCGTGATGCACGCATCGCGATGATCTACGAGGGCGCCAACGGCATTCAGGCGCTCGATCTGGTCGGCCGCAAGCTGCCGCGCGACGGTGGCCGTGCCGCGATGGCGTTCTTCGCCGAGGTCGCAGCCTTTGCCAAGGAGCATGGCGCCGACGAGGCGATGAAGCCGTTCATCGCGCCGCTGTCGACCTCGCTCGGACATTTGCAGCAGGCGACGATGTGGCTGATGCAGAATGCCATGGCCAAGCCGGACAATGCCGGCGCCGGCGCCACCGACTACATGAAATTATTCGGCCTCGTGGTGTTCGGCTACATGTGGGCGAAGATGGCGAAAGTCGCGCAGGACAAGATTGCGGCGGGCGATGCCGCCGCCTATCTCAAGACCAAGCAAGTGACAGGACGTTTCTTCATGGAGCGCTTGTTGCCGGAAACCGCGGTGCATCTCGCGCGCATCCAGAGCGGCAGCGCGACCGTCATGGAATTGCCGGCCGAAGCATTCTGACAACCAAACCCATGCGCCGGTCTCCGGCGTCAACGACAACGATCGAGGAAATCCCATGGCTGAAGCCTTTATCTACGATCACGTCCGCACCCCGCGCGGCAAAGGCAAATCCGACGGTTCGCTGCACGAAGTCACCGCGCTGGCGTTGGCGACGACGCCGCTGAAGGCGCTCAAGGAGCGCAACAATCTCGAAGCCGACAGCGTCGATGACGTCGTGCTCGGTGTTGTCGATCCGGTCGGCGAAGCGGGCGGCGACATCGCGCGCTTCGCGGCGTTGCAGGCGGGTCTCGGCACCGAAGTGCCGGGCGTCCAGATCAGCCGTTTCTGCGCTTCAGGCCTCGATGCAGTGAACTTCGCCGCGGCGCAGGTGATGGCCGGCCAGCATGAACTGACCATCGGCGGCGGTGCGGAATCGATGAGTCGCGTCGGCATCATGTCGTCGGGCGCGGCGTGGCCGATGGACCCATCGATCGCGGTGCCGTCCTACTTCCTGCCGCAGGGCATCTCGGCCGATCTGATCGCGACCAAGTACGGTTTCTCGCGTGCTGACGTCGATGCCTATGCCGTCGAGAGCCAGAAGCGTGCCGCGACCTCTTGGGAAAAGGGCTACTTCAAAAACTCCATCGTGCCGGTGAAGGATCAGAACGGCCTCACCATTCTCGACAAGGATGAGCACATGCGGCCGTCGACGACGATGCAGTCGCTCGGGCAATTGCAGCCGTCGTTCGAGATGATGGGCGCGATGGGCGGCTTCGATGCGGTGGCGACGCAGTCGCATCCGGAAGTCGAGAAGGTGGTCCACGTCCATCACGCCGGCAATTCGTCGGGCATCGTCGACGGCGCGGCCGCCGTGCTGCTCGGCAACGAGGCGGCCGGCAAGAAGCGCGGGCTGAAGCCGCGCGCCAAGATCAAGGCGTTCGCCAATATCGGGTCGGAGCCGTCGATCATGCTGACCGGCCCGGTCGACGTGACGAAGAAAGTGCTGGCACGCTCCGGCATGAAGCTGTCCGACATCGATCTGTTCGAACTCAACGAGGCCTTCGCCTCGGTGGTGCTGCGCTACATCCAGGCCTTCGACATCGATCACGCCAAGATCAACGTCAATGGCGGCGCGATCGCCATGGGCCATCCGCTCGGCGCGACCGGCGCGATGATCCTCGGCACCGTGCTCGACGAGTTGGAGCGCCGCGATCTCAACACCGCGCTGGTGACGTTGTGCATCGGCGGCGGCATGGGCACGGCCACCATCATCGAGCGGGTCTAACGGTCCAGCGAAAGGACAACGTCATCCTGAGGCGGTCGAGCGCAGCGAGACCCTCGAAGGATGGCGTCGGATTTTTTCAGGTCATCCTTCGAGGCTCGGCCAATCGGCCTCGCACCTCAGGATGACGGCAGAGTTGGGAGCGGAACATGACATATCAGAATTTCAAGGTTGAGACCGACGCCGACGGCATTGCGCTGGTGACGTGGGACATTCCCGGCAAGTCGATGAACGTGCTGGATACCACCACCATCGACGAACTCGGCAAGATCGTTGCGCAGACCACGGCGGACGCGGCGGTGAAGGGCGTCGTCGTCACCTCCGGCAAGGAGGCGTTCTCCGCTGGTGCCGATCTCTCGATGCTTGAGGGCATGAGCCACCAGTACGCTGCCGCGCTCAAGAGCAAGGGCGAGGAAGCCGCGAATCAGATGCTGTTCGACGAGAGCCGCAAGCTGTCGCAGACGCTGCGGACCATCGAAACCTGCGGCAAGCCGTGGGTCGCGGCGATCAACGGTCTCGCGCTCGGCGGCGCGTTCGAACTGACGCTGGCCTGTCACTATCGCGTTGCCGCCGACAATCCGAAGACGCGGCTCGGTCTGCCGGAAGTCAAGGTCGGCCTGTTTCCCGGTGGCGGCGGCACGCAACGCCTGCCGCGTCTGATGCCGGCGGCGGATGCGCTGCAGCTGTTGCTCAAGGGCGACCAGATGACGCTCGCGAAGGCCAAGGCCGCCAACATCGTCGGCGCCATCGTGCCGGCCGCCGATCTCATCGCGACGGCGAAGCAGTGGATCAAGGACGGCGGCAAGGCCGTCGCGCCGTGGGACGTCAAGGGATTCAAGCTGCCGGGCGGTGCGGTCTATTCGGCAGCCGGCATGAACGTCTTCCCGCCGGCCAACGCTCTCTATCGCAGCCAGACCTACGACAACTATCCGGCTGCACGCGCCATCATGAGCTGCGTCTATGAAGGGCTGCTGGTCAATATCGACAACGCCTTGCGCATCGAGTCGCGTTACTTCGCAAAAATCCTGCGCAGCAAGGAAGCGGCGGCGATGATCCGCAGCCTGTTCCTGTCGATGCAGGAACTGAACAAGGGCGCGCGCCGGCCGCAGAATGTTCCGCCGACCAAGGTCAAGAAGCTCGCCATCATCGGCGCCGGCTTCATGGGCGCCAGCGTCGGTTACGTCTCGGCCAAGGCCGGCATCGACGTGGTGTTGATCGATCGCGATCAGGAAAGCGCCGACAAGGGCAAGGCGCATGCGAAGTCGGTGATCGACGGCCTCATCGCCAAGGGCCGCGCCAAGGACGCCGACCGCGACGCATTGCTGGCGCGCATCACCGCGACGCCGGACTACAACGCCATCAGCGATTGCGATCTGGTCATCGAAGCGGTGTTCGAGGATCGCAAGGTCAAGGCCGAGACCTATGCCAAGGCGCAGCCGCTGTTGCGCAAGGATGCCATCTTCGCCTCCAATACCTCGACGTTGCCGATCAATTCGCTGGCCGAGGAATGGAAGGATCAGTCGCGCTTCATCGGAATCCATTTCTTCTCGCCGGTCGAGAAGATGATGCTGGTCGAAATCATCGTCGGCAAGAACACCGGCGATGTGGCGCTGGCCACCGCGCTGGATTACGTTCGTCAGATCAGCAAGACGCCGATCGTCGTCAACGACTCGCGCGGCTTCTTCGCCAACCGTTGCGTGTTGCGCTTCACCGCGGAAGGCCTCGAGATGCTGATGGAAGGCGTGCCGCCTGCAATGATCGAGAACACCGCGAAGATGGCCGGCATGCCGGTCGGCCCGCTGTCGCTGTCGGATGAAGTGGCGCTCGATCTGGTGCTCAAGATCATGAAGGCGACCGAGGCCGATCTCGGCGCCAATGCCGTCGATCAGCAGCAGAAGAAACTGCTGGTCGAAATGGTGGAGAAGCAGGGCCGCTTCGGCCGCAAGAACGGCAAGGGCTTCTACGATTATCCCGAAAAGGGCAAGGGCAAGAGCTTGTGGTCCGAACTCTCGAGCTTGCAGCCGAAGCATCTCGATCCGGATACGCTCGATGTCGAGGAGTTGAAGCAGCGCTTCCTCGTCGCGCAGGCGGTGGAAGCTGCCCGCACCGTCGAGGATCACGTCATCACCGATCCGCGCGAGGCGGATGTCGGCTCGATCCTCGGCTTCGGTTTCGCACCATTCACCGGCGGCACGCTGTCCTATATCGACTTCATGGGCACCAAGAACTTCGTCGCGCTGTGCCACAAGCTCGAAGCCAAATACGGCTCGCGCTTCACGCCGCCGAAGCTGCTGGTCGAGATGGCGGAGAAGGGCGAGACGTTCTACGGCCGCTTCCCGCCGAAGAAGGTCGCGGCTTGATTATTACCCTCTCCCCTTGCGGGAGAGGGTGGTTTCGAACGTAGTGAGAAACCGGGTGAGGGGTATTCGGGTTGGGAAATCACCCCTCACCCGCCCTCGCTTCACTCGGGCACCCTCTCCCGCAAGGGGAGAGGGAAAGCTCGTGGCGACGACGAAACAAAGACCACAAAACAAAAACGGCCGGATCAGCGATCCGGCCGTTTTTGTTTGAAGCCTGCGGCTTGGCGCGATCTTACGCCAGGCCTTCGCTCTTCAGCGCGGCCTGCACCTGCGGCCGTGCCGCGACGCGCGCCTTGTAGGCCATCAGGTTGCTGAGCGCCGAGAGGTCGAACTTGTGGGCGTCGGCCCAGCGCAGCATGGTGTAAAGATAGCCATCGGCGACGCTGAACTGCTTGCCCATCAGGTAATCGTGGCCGGCGAGCTTGCTGTCGATGTGCTTGAGCTTGCCCATCAGGCGGTCGCGGAAGAACTGCTTGGTCTCGTCGCTGAGCACCGGGGCGAACAACGGGCTGAAATTCTTGTGCAACTCACTGGTGAGGAAGTTGAGCCACTCCTGCAACCGGTAGCGCTCGGTGGTGCCGTGGGCCGGGGCCAGATTCTTGTCGCCGGCCTTGTCGGCGATAGCTTGCACGATGACCGGGCCTTCGGTCAGGATCGAGCCGTCGTCGAGCACCAGCGTCGGCACCTGGCCCTTGGGGTTGACCTGCAGAAAGTTGCTGCCGTCTTCCAGCTTCTTGGCCTTCAGGTCGACTTTCGCGAGATCATGCGCCAGACCGGCTTCCAGCAGCGCGATGTGTGGCGACAGCGAACAGGCGCCAGGCGAGTAATAGAGCTTCATCGGAGTTGTCCTCCAGGTTGGTTATTGGTTATGGAGATAGCCGTGATTAAATGCGTCTGCATGAAATAGTCAAGATTGATGCAGCTGCATTTATAGAGGTATGGTCGACCGCGATCCTATGGATGACGTGATGAAACGCAAACCATCGACCGAGGCGACTGCGGCCTGGATCCGGCTGATGCGTGTCCAGAGTCGGGTGCTGGACGCCGTGGAGCAGGATTTGAAGAAGGCGGGCTTTCCGCCATTGGCCTGGTATGACGCGCTGCTCGAACTCTCGCGCGCGCCAAGCGGCGAACTGCGCCCGGTCGAACTGGAGCGGCAAATGCTGATTCCGCAATATTCGACCTCGCGGCTGATCGATCGTCTGGTCGAGGAGGGGCTTGCGGCACGCCGCGAATGCAAGATGGACAAGCGCGGACTGTTCGTCGAGATCACCGAGACCGGCCGCGACCTGCAGAAGCGGATGTGGAGTGCCTATTCGGCCGCGATCGAAAAGCACGTCGGCTCGAAATTGTCGGATGCCGATGCGATGAAACTCAGCGGGCTGCTGGACCGGCTGGGCTGTTCGTGCGAGCAGGCGGTGGCGCCAACGACTTCGCGAGACGCCGCGTCCGCCCGATGATGCCGCTCAATTCAACCGGTTGCGGGCAGCATCGCCCCGGCCTTTTCCTTCAACGCGCGCGCAACGCTGCCGCGCTTCACATTCAGGATGTCCATGGCGCGTGATCAAACCGATACGACGCCGCTAAATTCGCGTGATGAACTTGTCGCGTGGCTCGAAGCGGGTGTGAAGCCGAAGTCCGAGTTCAGGATCGGGACCGAACACGAAAAGACGCCCTTTACGCTCGAAGGCCATCGCCCGGTGCCGTATGAGGGCGCACACGGCATCGGTGCTTTGCTGGAAGGGATGCGGCTCTTGCTCGGCTGGGAGCCGATCATGGAGCGCGGCAATATCATCGGGCTGCATGACGTCACCGGCGGCGGCGCCATTTCGCTCGAACCGGGCGGGCAGTTCGAACTGTCCGGTGCGCCGGTGGAAACGGTACATCAGACCCAGTCCGAACTGATGGCGCATCTGGCGCAGGTGCGCGAGATCGCTTCGCCGCTCGGCATCGGCTTTCTCGGTCTCGGTATGACGCCGTCATGGTCGCGCGCGGAAATCCCGGTGATGCCGAAGGGCCGCTACAAGATCATGACCGGCTATATGCCGAAGGTCGGCCGCTACGGCCTCGACATGATGTACCGAACCTGCACGGTGCAGACCAATCTGGATTTCTCCTCCGAAGCCGACATGGTCAAGAAGCTGCGCGTGTCGGTGGCGCTGCAGCCGGTGGCGACGGCGCTGTTCGCCAATTCGCCGTTTACCGAAGGCAAACCGAATGGCTTCCTGTCATTCCGTTCGGAGATCTGGCGCGACACCGACAACGCCCGCGCCGGGATGATTCCATGGGCGTTCGAAGATGGCATGGGTTTCGAGCGCTGGGTCGATTACGCGCTCGACGTGCCGATGTATTTCGTCAAGCGCGGCGACACCTACATCGACGTGTCCGGTTCGTCTTTCCGTGACTTCTTTGACGGCAAGAACGACCGGCTTCCCGGCGAACGCCCGACACTGTCGGATTGGGCCAATCACCTCTCGACGATTTTCCCGGAAGTGCGGCTCAAGCGCTATCTGGAGATGCGCGGCGCCGACGGCGTGCCATGGGACCGGCTGCCGGCATTGCCGGCGTTCTGGGTCGGGCTGTTGTACGATGACGCCAGCCTCGATGCGGCGTGGGACATCGCCAAGCACTGGACGGCGTTCGAGCGGCAAGCATTGCGGGACGATGTGCCGCGGCTTGGCTTCAAGGCGCGCATCAAGGACCGATACCTGTTCGAAATTGCCAAGGAGTGCTTGGCGCTGGCGCACGCCGGACTGCGGCGACGCGGCCATGTCGATCATCTTGGCCGCGACGAAACGCGACATCTTGATGCGCTGGATCGGATCGTCGATGCCGGGCGTTCGCCGGCGGAAGAGATGCTGGAAAAATTCCACGGCTTCTGGGGTGGCTCGGTGGAACAGGCTTACTCCGAATATGCGTTCTGATACGAGCTTCGCCACGCACTCTGAAAGCTGTGGCGAAACAAGGCGATAGGTCGCATCCGCGGATCGTGGATGCGGCTTTGGCGGCGATCAGCAAGTCGTGAGGTGGACGTGCCGTTCATCCGCCGTACAGGAACGTGGCGATTAGATGGTGTTGCGCTGCGGCCGGCGAAAACCGGGTTACGTGATGCGGCGTTTACCCCACGATAGGATGCGGTGCTGCACTTGCACCGGTGTCGCATTGCGCCGGCATCGACTTTGGGTCCGCTCGCGTTTCAGAAGGAATCATGCATGGCGCGAGCCGCCGTAATCAGCAGATTGTTCGCGGCCCTCGTGGCGACGCTGGTGATGCTCGCTCACGCATCGCAGCCTGCGCAGGCCCAGACCAATTTCGACCGGATCGGCGGTGACTATCTTCGGGCGCCATCGGGAACCGGTGACCCGGCCGACTGCGCGCTGGCTTGCGAACGCGACAAGCGGTGCCGCTCCTGGACCTTCAGCTATCCCTCCGGATCTGACGGCGCGTATTGCTGGCTGAAGAATACGGTGCCTCAGCGGACACAGAGCGATTGCTGCGTTTCCGGTGTGCGCGGAGCAGGTGTAATCGAGCCGCGCGGCCGCGGCATGGAAACCTCGACCGATCGTTTCGGTGGCGACTATCGCAACTTCGAGATCAAGGGCGGTGAAGATGCGCAGCGCTGCAAGGCCAGCTGCGAGGGCGACAACAAATGTCGTGCATGGACCTACGCGCGGCCTGGTTATGCCGGTCGCGAGGCGCGGTGTTTTCTGAAGAAGGACATCAAGCCGCCGCGGCGCAAACCGGGCTTCACGTCCGGCGTTGTGCGATAGCCCGCGCAAGCCCACCCTGAAGGTCTGCGGGCCCTCACTGCACCGATATGAAGAATCGCGACAGGCGCAGGCCGGACAACCATGTCCAGACCGGGTGGTTGCGGATGCCGAGATCCCATGAACCGACGATGGCATCGACACGGCCGACCAGATCATCGGTCGGCAGCAGGCCCACGCCGCCCTGTCCGACCGGAACGCGGCTGTCGGCCGAGTTGTCGCGATTGTCACCCATGACGAACAACCGGTGCGGCGGCACGGTGACTTCGTCGGTGTTGTCGAGGCGGCCGTTGGTGCGCAACTTGAAGATCGGATGCGAGACACCGCCGGGCAGTGTCTCGGTGTAGAGCCGGGCCAATTCGCCTGAGCCGTTATCGTCTTCAGCTTCGCCGAGACCGTTGGCCTTCAGCGCAACCGGCTGTCCGTTGATCCAGAGCTGACCGTTGCGCATCTGGACATGATCGCCAGGCAGGCCGACAACGCGCTTGACCCAGACCTGCGAGGTGTCGCCGGGCCAGCGGAACACGACAACGTCGCCGCGCTTCGGCAGTGCGCCGAAAATCCGCTCGCTTTGGGGAAACGCGATGTGAATCGGCAACGAGGCGGTGCTGTATCCGTAGGGATATTTCGAAGCCAGCAGGGCGTCGCCGATCAGCAGCGTCGGCTCCATCGAAGCCGATGGCACGTAGAACGGTTCGGCCAGCGCGCCCTTGGCGACGAACACCGCCAGCACGATGCCCGCGACCTGAGTCAGCGATGCCCACCAGCGGGGCTGCGGTTTCGTTGTCGACGATGATTCGACGCTCATCCGCCGGTGCCTCCAACGGTGATGCGGTCCATCCGCAGCGTCGGCTGTCCGACGCCGACCGGCACGCCCTGACCGTGCTTGCCGCAGGTTCCGATGCCGGAGTCGAGCGCGATGTCGTTGCCGACCATGGTGATGCGATGCAGGTCGGTGGGGCCGTTGCCGATCAGCATGGCGCCTTTCAGTGGTGCGCCGAGCTTGCCGTTCTCGATCTTGTAGGCCTCGGTGCATTGGAAGACATACTTGCCGGACGTGATGTCGACCTGACCGCCGCCGAAGTTGGCCGCGTAGATGCCGTTTTTCACTGAGGCGAGAATTTCCGCCGGATCGCGCTGGCCTTCGATCATGTAGGTGTTGGTCATGCGCGGCATCGGTACGTGAGCGTAGCTCTGGCGGCGACCGTTGCCGGTCGGCTTCATGTTCATCAGCCGGGCGTTTTGCCGGTCCTGCATATAGCCGACCAGGATGCCGTCCTCGATCAGGACCGTGCGGTTGGTCGGCGTGCCTTCATCGTCGATCGACAGCGAACCGCGCCGCGAAGCGATGGTGCCGTCGTCGACGACGGTGACGCCTTTCGCCGCGACCTGTTGCCCCATCAATCCGGCAAAGGCCGAGGTTTTCTTGCGGTTGAAATCGCCTTCGAGGCCGTGCCCGACCGCCTCATGCAACATGACGCCGGGCCAGCCAGGGCCAAGCACGACGTCCATTTCGCCGGCGGGCGCCGGAATCGATTCGAGATTGACGATGGCTTCGCGAATAGCGCCGTCGGCGGCGTCGCGCCAGGCCTTGGTTTCGATGAAGCGCTGGTAGCCTTCACGGCCGCCATAGCCCTTGCTGCCGCTTTCCTGGCGGTCGCCGGAACCGGCGACGACCGAGATATTGACCCGCACCAGCGGGCGGATATCGCGATAGCTTTCGCCATCCGGGCGTAGGATCTCTACCACCTGCCAGCTGGCGGCGAGGCTGACCGAGACCTGGCGGACTCGCGGATCCTTGTCGCGGACATAGGCGTCGATCTCGCCGAGCAGCTTGACCTTGGCTTCGAAACCGGGGGCATCGAGCGGGTTGTCGTCGCCGTAAAGGCGGACGTTGGTGTGTTGCGGCGGAGCGGCGAAGGTTCCCTGATACCCGCCGCGTACCGCGTGCACCGCGTCGGCGGCGCGGATCACTGCCGCAATCGACAGATCGGACGCATGCGCGTAGCCCACCGCGTCATCCTTGACGGCGCGCAGGCCAAAACCCTGAGCCGTATCGTAAGTCGCCTGCTTCAATCGGCCGTTATCGAACATCAGCGCTTCGCTCTGGCTGTATTCGAGGAACAGTTCGCCATCGTCAGCCCCGGCAAGGCCGCGGGCCATCTCGTTGCGAACCTGATCGCGATCGAGGTTGGCGCGGTCGAGCAAGGAGGTCGTGGCTGGATTGGTCATGGCGGGAGGCGCTCCGGATTACACGCAAACAGGTCTGGTCGCGATATCTTGCCGACAGCGCAGAGGCTATCAGCACTCGCATCCCGGCAAAAATAGGAACGCCACGGCAAAAGCGCGAGGGTGACGCGAACCGGCATCGGGGGCAGGGCCGCCCTACGGCAGCTTGTCGTAGCCCTCGCCAAGGCCGTTGAGGCTTAGCGGAAAGCCGATCCCTTCTTCCGGGGTCTCGAAAATGATGAAGGTCGCGGTCTTGGCCGTGCGCAACTGGCCGAGCAGCTTGTCGTCCATCACAACTTCGGCAACACAGCCGTTCGGCAGGCAACGTACGAATCCGGCGCGGCCGACGTCGACATTGTCGAGTTTCAGGCCCAGGCCGGAGGGCAGCAGCACGCCGAGCGGGGCAACCACGCGCATCAGCTTGCTTTTCTGATCGGCGGTTTTCAGCACGATGACGGTCAGGCCAGCGTTGGAGCGGTCTTCGGCGACGACGCTCTGGATCAGGGCGCATTGCTCCGCCTTGGCGCCGGGCGGCGTATCGCAGCGAATCTGCCAGTCGCCATGGACCGAGCGCACGGCGCCCTGGGCGTTTGCCGGCACCGTCAGGGCCGCCAGCAGGGCCGCTGCCATGCCACCTGCCACGAACCGGGCCGCAAAGCGCGCCAGGAAAGCAACGATTGTCCGATCAGCGTGTGTGCCCGGTCGGTGCTGATGCTGCGAAAGCCCCATTCGGGTCGTTCCCTTCAATGTCTGTCCAAAAGCTGGACTGATACGGCAATGACGGCGCCTTGAAGGCGGGTCGCCGCGCAAACTGTCGGGCGGCGGTGGCGAATCAGGTTCCTGCAGAACGTCTTGCCCGTGCCTACATCGGGCAATTTGCCTGTCAAGCGCCGTTGGGCCGTCGCGCGTTAAATCATCCCGATTTGTGGCTATTATAGCGGCTTGCGAACAATCCCGGCGAATGCGTCATATCGGCTCTATTAGTGCATTGCGAGGAACGGCGAATTATGGTTTGAGAGGCTGGATTTCGACGCGTTCTAACGATCTGGCCACCGGTCCTTTGTCGCACAGCACGCGTCGTGCAGCATCATTCGCCGCCGGCGAGTGTGCTTTTGAGCTTTATGACAAGGAGCGCGAGCGGCATGAATATGTCGAGGGGCAAGATTGGCCGCCGGTTGTTGGGGTTGGCGATTATCGGGGCGGCGCTGGCAGTCGGTGGATACGCATACGCCGAAGTTGGCCAGCCTTCGCCGTGGGAATATGGCCTGCAGCCGTCTGCCTCGCCCGTCATGGACGATATCGAGTGGTTTCACGGCTTTTTGCTCTGGATCATTACCGCCATCACCCTGTTCGTCATGGCGCTGCTCATCATCGTGATGGTGAAGTTCAATTCGAAGTCCAACCCGGTGCCGTCGAAGACGACGCACAACACCTTGATCGAGGTGGTCTGGACCATCGTTCCGGTGATGGTGCTGGTGGGCATCGCGATTCCGTCGTTCCGGCTGCTGTTCGAGCAGGTTGACGTGCCGAAGGCCGATCTGACCATCAAGGCGACCGGCAAGCAGTGGTACTGGAGCTATTCCTATCCCGATAACGGCAAGTTCGAGTTCGACTCGCTGATGGTCGCGGACAAGCAGCCGCGCCTGCTCGGCGTCGACAACGAGATGGTCGTGCCGGTCAACAAGATCGTTCGTGTGCAGACCACCGGCGCCGACGTGATTCACGCCTTTACGGTGCCGGCTTTCGGCATCAAGATCGACGCCATTCCCGGTCGTCTCAACGAGACCTGGTTCAAGGCCACCAAGACCGGCATGTTCTATGGTCAGTGCTCGGAACTGTGCGGCAAGGATCACGCCTTTATGCCGATCGCGGTTCGCGTCGTGAGCGATCAGGAGTTCGCAGCCTGGGTCGAGACGGCAAAGAAGAAGTTCGCGTCATCGCGCACCAATTCATACGCGCTGGCGGAGACTGGCGTACACTAAGCGCGGGCATTTCGCCCGCGGCAACGGATAGGACGACGGGACCGCAAGGTCCAGGGACGGCAGGATAGGATCACGGACATGGCAACCACCGCAGCTACTTCGGCTCATACGGATCACTCTCACGATGATCATGCGCATCATCCGACCGGCTGGCGGCGCTACGTCTACTCCACCAACCACAAGGACATCGGCACGATGTACCTGATCTTCGCCCTCGTCGCCGGCCTGATCGGCGCGGCGATGTCGGTGGCGATCCGCATCGAGCTGATGTATCCCGGCATCCAGCTGTTCCACGAAACGCACACCTACAACGTGTTCGTCAGCAACCACGGTCTCATCATGATCTTCTTCATGGTGATGCCAGCGATGATCGGCGGCTTCGGCAACTGGATGGTGCCGCTGATGATCGGTGCGCCGGACATGGCGTTCCCGCGCATGAACAACATCTCGTTCTGGCTGCTGCCGGCCTCGTTCAGCCTGCTGCTGATTTCCGCGTTCGTAGAGGGCGAGCCGGGCGCATCCGGTGCCGGCACCGGCTGGACCATGTACGCGCCGCTATCGACATCGGGCCATCCGGGACCTGCGGTCGACTTCGTCATTCTCTCGATGCATCTTGCGGGTGCGTCGTCGATCCTCGGTGCGATTAACTTCATCACCACGATCTTCAACATGCGCGCGCCGGGCATGACCCTGCACAAGATGCCTCTGTTCGTCTGGTCGATCCTGGTGACGGTGTTCCTGCTGCTGCTGTCGCTGCCGGTGCTCGCCGGCGCCATCACCATGCTGCTGACCGACCGTAACTTCGGCACCACCTTCTTCGCGGCCGAAGGCGGCGGCGATCCGGTGCTGTTCCAGCACCTGTTCTGGTTCTTCGGTCATCCGGAAGTGTACATTCTGATTCTGCCCGGCTTCGGCATGATCAGCCAGATCGTCTCGACCTTCGCGAAGAAGCCGGTGTTCGGTTATCTCGGCATGGCCTATGCCATGGTCGCCATCGGCGGCATCGGCTTCGTGGTCTGGGCGCACCACATGTACACCGTCGGCATGTCCGGCCCGACGCAGGCTTACTTCGTCGCCGCCACGATGGTCATCGCGGTGCCGACCGGAGTGAAGATCTTCTCGTGGATCGCCACCATGTGGGGCGGTTCGATCGAGTTCCGAGCGCCGATGCTGTGGGCGATCGGCTTCATCTTCGTGTTCACCGTCGGCGGCGTGACCGGCGTGGTGCTCGCCAACGCCGGTGTCGACCGCGTGCTGCAGGAGACCTACTACGTCATCGCGCACTTCCACTACGTGATGGGTGTCGCGGCGGTGTTCGCCATCTTCGCGGGCTGGTACTACTGGTTCCCGAAGATGACCGGCTACATGTACTCGGAAGGCATCGCCAAGCTGCAGTTCTGGGTGATGTTCATCGGCGTCAACATCCTGTTCTTCCCGCAGCACTTCCTCGGCCTGTCGGGCATGCCGCGCCGCTACGTAGACTATCCGGATGCGTTCGCCGGCTGGAACCTGATCTCCTCGATCGGTTCGTACATCTCGGCGTTCAGCGTTCTGATCTTCATCTACGGCATGATCGTCGCGTTCGTCCGCAAGGAGAAGGCGTCCGCGAATCCGTGGGGTCCCGCTGCAACGACGCTGGAATGGACGCTGCCCTCGCCGCCGCCGTTCCACCAGTTCGAGACCCTGCCGCGCGTGCAGTGATGCAATGTTCGCGGCGCGCGTGAGGCGCCGCGACGAGTTCAGGTATCCGCCGCTGCCCCAGGGTCTGCGGCGGATATTTATCCGACAAGGAAGTGAGCGATTTGTCGATTGTAGAGAATCACGCGTTGGCACTGGCGCCCCGTATCTCGGAGGCGAGCGTTGCCGATTACATCGCGCTGCTGAAGCCGCGCGTGATGTCGCTCGTGATCTTCACTGCATTGGTCGGCCTGATGATCGCGCCCGGACATTTCCATCCGGTGCTGGCGTTCACGTCGATCCTCTGCATCGCTGTTGGCGCCGGCGCGTCGGGCGCGCTCAACATGTGGTACGACGCCGATATCGACGCGGTGATGTCGCGCACGGTGAATCGTCCGATCCCCGCAGGCCGGGTGACGCCGCAGGAAGCGCTGGCGTTCGGCCTGACGCTGTCGTTCTTCTCCGTGATGACGCTCGGCATTCTGGTCAACTGGCTGGCCGGTGGCCTCTTGGCATTCACCATCTTCTTCTATGCCGTGATCTATACGATGTGGCTGAAGCGCCATACCGCGCAGAACATTGTCATTGGCGGCGCGGCGGGTGCGCTGCCGCCGGTTGTGGCCTGGGCGGCGGCGACAGGTTCGCTCTCGGCCGAACCGATCCTGCTGTTCCTGATCATCTTCTTCTGGACGCCGCCGCATTTCTGGGCGCTGGCGCTGTTCCGTACCGACGACTATGCCCGCGCCAATGTGCCGATGCTACCGGTCGTCGCCGGTGCGGATGCGACCCGGCTTCAAATTCTGCTCTATACCGTCGTGCTGGTCGCTATCGCCGTGGCGCCATGGCCTCTTGGCTATTTCGACGCGGTTTACGGGTTGTCTTCGCTGGCGCTCGGTGGCGGCATGCTGGTGCTCGCCGTCCAGGTCTATCGCAACCGCGAGGGTGCCGCGGCGCTGCGCTCGGCGCGCCAGCTGTTCGGCTTCTCGATTTTGTATCTGTTCGCCCTGTACGCCATTCTGCTGCTGGAGGTCGTCGTTGCGGCCGCCGCGCGCCTGTTCTGGTAGGAGGCGCATGGCGATCCGATGGACAAAGAGCAGCCGCCGGGGATTGTGCTTACCGAAGCCCAGAAAAAACGTCAGCGCGAACGATCGATCGCGATCGCGCTCGCGCTGGGAGTGCTCGTTGTGTTGTTTTTCGCGGTGACCATCGTCAAGGGCGCAGGTGTCCTGGTCCGGCCGATGTAGGGCTGACTTGAGTTGCGGGCGCGAGAGGGGCATGTCCTTCTCGGTATGGGGAATGAGGAAGAGCGAGTTGTCACGATGACAGCCGAACCGACTAAAGGGCATCCGTCGATGTCGTCGCGGCCGCGCCGTCTCGGGCGCGACACGACCGTGGCGGTCATCTGCGGTTTGGGCGTCGCTCTGATGGTTGGCGCAGCCTATGCCGCTGTCCCGTTCTACAACTGGTTCTGCCGCACCACCGGTTTCAACGGGACGACGCAGGTGGCGACCGCAGCTCCCACCGGTGCGCCGCTTGCGCGGCAGGTCGCTGTGCGTTTCGATTCCAACGTCAGCGGCGGCTTGCCCTGGAAATTCCAGCCGGAGCAGACCGAGATCAACGTCCGGATCGGCGAGGTGGTGACCGCTTACTATACCGTGACCAATCAGTCGGCGCGGGCGACGACCGGACAAGCCGCCTACAACGTCGCGCCGCTCACGGTCGGTTCGTATTTCCAGAAGATCAACTGCTTCTGCTTCACCGAGCAGACCTTGGCGCCGGGCGAGAAGCGCGAGATGGCGGTGGTGTTCTACGTCGATCCGTCCTTCGTCAAGGACAGCGAGAACGACGGGGTGAATACCATCACGTTGTCGTATACCTTCTTTCCACTGCGCGAAGTCGCACCCAAACCGCTTGCCTCCGGTGAGACGGACCAACGCAAAGGAAGTCTCTAGTCTCGAACAATCGGGGCCAGTGCTTCAGATTCGAATATCTGCCGAGCCGCTCGGCAGGCCTAACGGGAGACCATAATGGCTACGGCGCACGCTAAGCATCACGACTACCACCTCGTCGATCCGAGTCCGTGGCCCTTCGTCGGGTCGGTCTCGGCCTTCATCATGGCGGTCGGCGCGATCTCGTGGATGCATCATTTGTATTCGGCGGCGCCGATCGTGTTCGGCATCGGCACCATCGGCGTGCTCTACACGATGGTGAGCTGGTGGGCCGACGTCATTCGTGAAGCCGAGCACAAGGGCGACCATACCCGCGTCGTGCAGATCAGCCACCGCTACGGCATGATCTTGTTCATCGCTTCCGAAGTGATGTTCTTCGTCGCCTGGTTCTGGGCTTTCTTCAATTCCGCGCTGTTCCCCGGCGATCCGGTCCACGTCACCCGCGAAGCCTTGTTTGGCGGCGTCTGGCCGCCGAAGGGCATCGAGACCTTCGATCCGTGGCATCTGCCGCTGCTCAACACGCTGATCCTGCTGACCTCGGGCACCACGGTGACTTGGGCGCACCACGCGCTGCTCGAGAACGATCGCAAGGGCCTGAAGTGGGGCCTGATCCTCACCGTGATCCTCGGCGCCTGCTTCACCTGCGTACAGGCTTACGAATATCATCACGCCGCGTTCAGCTTCGCCGGCAACGTCTATGGCGCCACCTTCTTCATGGCGACCGGCTTCCATGGCTTCCACGTTCTGGTCGGAACCGTGTTCCTGCTGGTGTGCCTGTTCCGCGCTTACGCCGGACACTTCACCCCGAAGCAGCATCTCGGCTTCGAGTTTGCCGCTTGGTATTGGCACTTCGTCGACGTGGTGTGGCTGTTCCTGTTCATCTGCATCTACGTCTGGGGCCATGGTGCGGAAACCATGGCGCACGCGGCGCATTGATCGCGGGCAATTGTGCTACAAAGGGCGGCCGCAGGGCCGCCCTTTTGCTTTGCTATCCGGCGCAGGAGCCTTGAGAGAATTGTCGATGCCGAATCTGGATCCCCCGACGCTGTCGCAAAGCATCGTGCGCGGGCTGACCTGCAAATGTCCGCGCTGCGGTGCCGGCAAGCTCTACGCCGGCTATATCCGCCTGCGGCCACGCTGCGAAAGCTGTGACCTCGATTACGCCTTCACGGATGCCGGGGACGGGCCGGCCGTGTTCATCATCCTGATCGCCGGCTTCATCGTCGTGGCGTCGGCGCTGATCGTCGAAGTCAAATACCAGCCGCCGTTCTGGCTGCATGCCGCCCTATGGATTCCGTTGGTCCTGGTTTTGACCTTGATCCCGCTACGCTCGATGAAGTCGCTGTTGATCGCGCTGCAGTTTCATCACAACGCCGCGGAAGGCCGTTTGGTGAAGCGAGAGCCTCAATGACTGCAAGTTCTCATCGGCTGCGACGTATCGTCGGGCTTGGCGTGTTTTCCGCGGTCATCGTCGGCGTGCTGCTGAGCCTCGGAGTTTGGCAATTACAGCGGCGCGTGGCAAAGCACCTGCTGATGGCGACGCTGCATGAACGGCTGGCGATGGCGCCGGTGCCGCTGCCGATGCCGGCGCAATGGCCGACGCTGACGCAGGCCCACGACGAATTCCGTCGTGTCACGTTCTCCGCCGTCTTCAAGCCAGCGCCGGATGCTCACGTGTTCAGCTCCGGTTCGGCGGTGCGGCCCGATGTCACCACACCAGGGGTCTGGGTCTTCGCTCCCGCACATGTCGCCGACGGGCCGGAGCTTGTGATCAATCGCGGCTTCGTGCCGGAAGGCCGGCAAGGCGATATCACGCCGCCGCCATCGGGGGCGGCCGAGCTGACCGGCTACATCCGATTTCCAGAAACCGAAGGCATGTTGATTCCGCATGAAGATCGCAACAAGCGGTTGTGGTTCTTGCGCGATCAGCAAAGCATGGCGCGGGTGCTGGGCTGGGGCGATGTCGCACCGTTCTATATCGATCTCGAATCGCCCGTGCCGGCGAATGGCTTGCCGAAGCCGGGGCCGCTCAACGTTCATCTCAAAGACGATCACATGCAATATGCCATCACCTGGTTCGGCCTCGCCGCGGCCGTCGGCATTGCCTTTGCTTTCTGGCTGGTGCGGGCCTTCGCTGAAGGTGCGCCTCCGCCACCCGATGGAAACCGACGGCACGCCTGAGCATCCCACCGGGGAATATCGAAATGCGGTTTCCAGTTTTCCGGATGATGTTCTAAGGTAGTGCCGACTGCGCGCCAGAGCGCTTCAAATCATCGATATTTATCAGAGGCTTGCGAAATGCCGTGAGCCTTGGAGGACGTGTTGACCGGTTATATCTCTACCCGCGGCGAAGCCCCGCGCTTGGGTTTTTGCGACGTCATGTTGACCGGGCTTGCTCGCGACGGTGGCCTCTACGTGCCCGAGGTCTGGCCGCAATTGACGCCTGACGGCATCGCGGCGTTGTGCGGCCGGCCCTACTGGGAAGTTGCAGTCGAAATCATTCGCCCGTTCGTCGGCGACGAGATTTCCGATGCGGATCTCGGTCGGATGGCCAATGAAGCCTATGCCACCTTCCGGCATCCGGCGGTGGTGCCGCTCGATCAAAGCGGCCCGAACCAGTTTGTGCTCGAACTTTTCCATGGTCCGACGCTGGCGTTCAAGGACGTCGCGATGCAGTTGCTGTCGCGGTTGATGGATCACGTGCTGGCCAAGCGCGGGGAGCGCACCACCATCGTGGTGGCGACGTCCGGCGATACGGGAGGCGCGGCGGTCGATGCTTTCGCGCAGCGCGACAATGTCGACCTCATCGTGCTGTTCCCGCACGGGCGAATTTCCGAGGTCCAGCGGCGCATGATGACGACGACAGGCGCGAGCAATGTCCACGCGCTCGCCGTCGAAGGAACATTCGACGATTGCCAGGCCATCGTGAAGGGGCTGTTCAATCATCATACGTTCCGCGATGCCGTCGCGCTGTCCGGCGTCAACTCGATCAATTGGGCACGCATCGTTGCGCAGGTGGTTTATTATTTCACCTCCGCCGTCGCGCTGGGCGCGCCGGTGCGCACCGTCGATTTCACCGTACCGACCGGCAACTTCGGCGATATCTTTGCCGGCTATGTCGCCAAGCGAATGGGATTGCCGATCGGGCGTCTGCGGATCGCTGCCAATATCAATGATATCCTCGCACGCACATTGAAGACCGGCATCTACGAGGTGCGCGAAGTGCACGGCACCGCGGCGCCCTCGATGGATATTCAGGTGTCGTCGAATTTCGAACGGCTGCTGTTTGAAGCCAGCGGACGCGACAGCGCCGTGGTGCGCGGCCTGATGGCATCGCTGGACCAGTCGCGGCGCTTCGTGCTGCCGGATGCGGTGCTGGCAAATATCCGTCAGGATTTCGACGCCGGCCGTGCCGACGAGACGGAGACCGACGCGGCTATCCGCGCCGCATGGCGTGAAGCCGGCGATCTGGTCGATCCGCATACGGCGGTGGCGCTGGCTGTTGCCGATCGCGACAACTCCGATACGACGACACCGAACATCGTGCTGTCGACCGCGCATGCGGCGAAGTTTCCGGATGCCGTGCAGGCGGCCTGCGGCGTACGCCCGTCATTGCCGGCCTGGCTCGATGGTTTGATGACGCGTGAGGAACACGTCAGGGTCATGCGAAACGATCAGGCCGAGATCGAGCGATTCGTGCTTTCGGTGAGTCGTGCTGCGAAACAGGGAGTTGCCGGATGAGCGTCGAGGTCAGCAAGCTCCCTTCCGGCCTAACCGTCGTCACCGATACCATGCCGCATCTGGAGACGGCCGCGCTTGGCGTGTGGACCGGCGTCGGCGGCCGCAACGAAGCGCCGAACGAGCACGGCATTTCGCATCTGCTCGAGCACATGGCTTTCAAAGGCACGGTGCGGCGGTCGTCGCGTGAAATCGTCGAGGAAATTGAGGCGGTCGGGGGCGACCTCAATGCCGCCACCAGCACGGAGACCACGGCCTATTACGCGCGCGTGATGAAGGCCGACGTGCCGCTGGCGCTGGACGTGCTATCCGACATTCTGGCCAACCCGACCTTCGTCACCGAAGAACTGGAGCGCGAGAAGAGCGTCATCGAGCAGGAGATCGGCGCGGCGCAAGACACGCCTGACGATGTGGTGTTCGAATATCTCAATGAGATTTGCTACCCCGACCAGGCGATGGGCCGTTCGCTGCTGGGGACGGCAACCACGCTGAAAGCGTTCAAGCGCGAAACGCTGCTGCATTATTTGTCGACCCACTATCGGGGACCGAACATGGTGGTTGCGGCGGCAGGCGCGGTCAATCATCAGCAGATCGTCGCCGAGGCGACGTCGCGTTTTGCCAGCTTCGATGCCACGTCGGCTCCGAAGTCGCCGCCCGCAGTGTTCGGCAAGGGCGGGTCGCGCGTGGTGCATCGCGATCTTGAACAGGCGCATCTCACGCTGGCGCTCGAGGGGGTGCCGCAAACCGATCCCGAGCTGTTCAGCCTGCAGGTGTTCACCAATATTCTCGGCGGCGGGATGTCGTCGCGACTGTTCCAGGAAGTCCGTGAGAAGCGCGGCCTGTGCTACTCGATCTATGCCTTTCACGCGCCGCACAGCGACACCGGTTTCTTTGGGCTTTACACCGGCACCGACCCCGCCGACGCGCCGGAAATGATGGACGTCATCGTTGACGTCATCAATGAATCGGTCGAGACGCTGACCGATGCGGAGATTTCGCGGGCCAAGGCGCAGATGAAAGCCGGGCTCTTGATGGCTCTGGAGAGTTGCAGCACGCGCGCCGAACAGTTGGCGCGGCACATGCTGGCTTACGGCAGGCCGCTGACGGTCGAAGAACTCGTCGGCCGGATCGAAGCGGTCAGCCGGGAGTCGACGCGCGATGCGGCAAGGGCTCTGCTGGCCCGCAGCCGGCCTGCGGTTGTCGCGCTCGGCAGCGGGCGGGGCCTGGAAGCGGCGGCGGCAAGTGCCGAGGGATTGACCAAATCCAAAGCGCGCTATCACTAGGCCACGCCGCCCTGCATCCTGGGAAGTCGCCGTCTGTGAATACGGCGGTGTCGCTATGGCGATCGAGGCGCTAGACTACGCCGCATCGCGTAGCGGGAGAGCGGGTCATGGCTCTGTTTCGACTGCCTTCAAGCGCTCCGGCGGCACTTGAGCCGCGCGGCAACGGGTTGGTGTTGCGGGCGCCGCAGATGGCCGATTTCCCGCAATGGGCGCAGCTCCGCGAACGCAGCAGGGCCTATTTGACTCCTTGGGAACCAATCTGGCCGTCCGATGATTTGACCCGTACCGGCTTTCGCCGGCGCTTGCGGCGCTATGCAGAGGATATTGCCAGCGACCGTGCCTATCCGTTCCTCATCTTTCGTGAATCGGACGGCGCGATCATCGGCGGCATCACGCTCGCCAACGTTCGGCGTGGCATCGTGCAGGCCGGCACCATCGGTTACTGGATCGGCGAGCCCTTTGCGCATCGCGGCTATATGACCGCCGCGCTGCGGGTGCTGCTACCCTCGCTGTTCGGTGAACTCAATCTGCACCGTATCGAAGCTGCCTGTATTCCCACCAATCTGGCTTCGGTCAGGGTGCTGGAGAAGGCGGGGTTTACCCGCGAAGGGCTGGCGCGGCGCTATCTCTGCATCAATGGCGTGTGGCAGGACCATTTGCTGTTCGGCATGCTGCACGAAGACTTTCACGGCTGATCGGAAGGCGATATCCGCGAGCACTCGCGTCGGCGCCTTATCGCGCGCCGGATTGACGCCTTTGGTTCGCCGCCATTGAACTGCTATAACCCCGGCGCGCGGTCCGGCGGAGGCGGGAGCTCCCGGATTGCGCCGCTTGAGAGTTCGAGATTGGTCGGGGACATCTGAATGATGCTTGAGAAGTGCGGGACAGGACGGGCCAGGCATGGCCTGAAGGCAAATCTGTGCGGCCTGACGGCCCTCGTGGTCGCGGGAACATTGCTCTCCGGCTGCACCAGCTCGGGCTTGAGCAACACCTCGGACAGCAGTAGCCCATCGCTCGGCGATCGTTTCAGCCAGTTGTTCAGTTCAAAGTCCCAGCCGGCAGATGCACCCGCGGCTCCGACGCCGGCCACGGCCAGCGAGCCGACTTGCCCACCGGTCAACATCCGCGCCGGCGCCTCGACCTTCGCGGTCGGCCTGCCCGGAAAGGAAGCGCGTGGCACCGACCTGCGCTATCAGGCGACCATCGTGCGGACCGCGCGCGACTGTAATCTCAACGGCGGGATGATTACGGCGCGAATCGGCATTCAGGGACGCGTCATTGTCGGGCCGGCCGGCGCGCCGCCCAGCGTCGAGATTCCGGTGCGCGTGGCCGTGGTGCAGGGCGGCGTCAACGAGAAAACCATCTTCACCAAGGCCTATCGGACGACGGCGACGGTCTCCGAGGACGGCACCAACTCCTACAGTCTGGTCGCGGAAGATGTCGTCTATCCGGTGCCGCCCGGCAATACAGGTGATTCGTATATCTTCTATATTGGCTTCGATCCGCAGGCGTTGCGACCCGAGCCGAAACGCTCGCAGCGCCGCCGCTGAGTTTTCACCTCCGCTCTCCGGGCATTAAAAAAGCCGGCGCGATCATCTCGCGCCGGCTTTTTATTGGAACCGATCGAAGCTCAGTTGAGCCTATCGCGAACGTCCTGAATGCCTTTGGCGAGCAGTTCGTCGGCAACCGATCCGGTGACGGTGCGCGCCATGATCTGCGAGGCGGCAGCGATGGCAGCCTCGGCGGCGGCGGAGCGAACGTCGGCGAGTGCCTGTGCCTCGGCCTGCGCGATCTTGCCCTCCGCTGATTTGGTCCGGCGGGCGACGAAGTCTTCCAGCCGGGCCTTGGCATCGGCGGCGATGCGTTCAGCCTCGGACTTGGCGGCAGCCACGATGTCCTGAGCTTCGCGCTCGGCGGTGGCGCGGCGGGCGCGATAGTCTGCAACCAGAGCCGCTGCTTCATCCTTGAGGCGGCGGGCCTCGTTGAGTTCGTCCTTGATGCGGTCGGCGCGGCGATCGAGTGCCTTGGCGACCGCACTCGGTACGCCGGCATAAATGAAGATACCGACAAGGATCACGAAAGCGATCGCGACCCAGAATTCAGCTGTCGAGATCATCGCATTATCCTCTCAGGGATGCGTCGACGGCGCTATCGACCGCCTTCGCGTCCGGCTGAACGCCGGTCAGTTGCTGCACGATCGTGGTCGCTGCATCGGTGGCGATCTCACGGACGTTGCTCATTGCCGATGCTCGCGTCACGGCAATCGCCTTTTCGGCTTCGGCAAGCTTGATGCCGAGCCGGTCTTCCAGGGTCTTGCGTTCCTGTTCGGCTTGCGCGTTGAGCTTGTCACGGGTTTCGGCACCGATTGCCTGCGCCTTGGCGCGAGCGTTGGCCAATTCGGCCTCATAGGCCTTCAATTCGGTATCCGACTCGTCGCGCAACTTTTGCGCGGCGGCGAGATCGCCAGCGATTGCATTCTCGCGTGTCGCGATGATGCTGCCGACGCGCGGCAGGGCAAGTCGCGACACGATCAGATAGAGAGCGACGAAAGAGAACACCAGCCACACCAGCTGTGAGGCAAAGGTGTGCGATTCGAACGGCGGAAACGGGGCCTTGGCGCCATCCGCCGACGTATGAGCGTTCGTCCCGCTCGCATGGCCTTGTTGTGACGCCACGGACGCCTCCTGTCAGGCGATATCCGACCCCACGTGGGGGCCGGCGATCGACCGCATCAATAACGACTTAGAGTGCGAACAGCAGAAGCAGCGCGATCAGCAGCGAGAAGATGCCGAGCGCTTCGGTCACGGCGAAGCCGAAAATCAGGTTGGCGAACTGACCCTGAGCGGCCGACGGGTTACGCACGGCTGCAGCGAGGTAGTTACCGAAAATGATGCCGACGCCAGCGCCAGCGCCACCCATGCCGATGCAAGCGATGCCGGCACCAATGTATTTTGCGGCGATCGGATCCATGAAAAAACTCCTTCGTGTGTTTGCTTGAGGTTGCTTTGGAAGACGCGAGCCTTAGTGGCCCGGATGAATTGCATCGTTGAGATAGATGCAGGTGAGAATGGCGAAGACGTAAGCCTGCAGCGCGGCCACCAGCAGTTCCAGCGCGGTGAGCGCCACGGTGAGGGCCAGCGGCAGCACGGCGCCAGCAATGCCGGCAATGCCGAGCGCGCCGAGCATGGTGACGAAGCTGGCGAACACCTTCAGCGTGATGTGGCCGGCCAGCATGTTGGCGAACAGACGCACGCTGTGCGACACCGGCCGCGACAGGAACGAGATGATTTCGATCGCGACCACCAGCGGCAGGATGACCATCGGAATGCCGCTCGGCACGAACAGTTTGAAGAACTTCAAGCCATTCTTGTAGAGGCCGTAGACGATGACGGTGAGGAACACCAGAAGTGCCAGCGCCACGGTAACGATGATGTGGCTGGCGACCGTGAAGGTGTAGGGGACGATGCCGACGATGTTCGACACGAAGACGAACATGAAGATGGTGAACACCAGCGGGAAGAACTTCATGCCTTGCTCGCCAGCGGTGGAGCGCAGCATATCGGCGATGAACTCGTAGCTCAGCTCGGCCATCGACTGCATGCGGCTCGGCACCAGCCGTCGTCCGGCCGTCCCGCCCAGCATCAGCGCCGCGGTCAGCACCACCGCCAGCAACATGTAGGCTGCCGAATTGGTGAATGCGATCTCGTGCCCGCCAAAGTGGCCAAGGGTGAAGAGGTTCTTGATCTCGAACTGGTGGATCGGATCCATTATCCGGCCGCTCTCTTGTCGTCCCGCCAGCCGCGCCGGCGTTCAAAAATCACCGATCCCCTGGGGGATCCTTTAGTCGCTCGTGTACGTCAGGAACCACGCCCGCGACCCGCATCAGATTGATCACTCCAGCGGCGAAGCCGAGAAGGAAGAACACGATGAGACCCCAGGGCGAGGTCGAAAACAGGTAGTCAATTCCCCAGCCAATGGCCGCGCCGACAACAACCCCTGCGACCAGCTCAGATGAGAGGCGAAAACCTCGCGCCAGCGCGGACGCGCGGGCCGATGCATCGATCTCTTGCCGTTCGCCACGATCGCTCTCAATCTTTCGGGTGTCCTTGAGCGTGGACAACCGGTGATCAAGACGACCTAGCCTTGCGGAAAGCGCGGCATCATCAGGGCGCGGTTTGCCGGCCTCTCCATCCTTTTCTGGTCGATCGCTTTGCGTGCCGTTCGCCATGGCTGTCGACACCTGAAACGAGGCCAAAAATAGTGGAAAATAACGCCCCACACCCCTCAAAAGCCGCGCGGACCATACTGACCGCTTGGCAGCAAGTCAAGATGACCCGATTTTAGCGTATGCTTTTGAATTGTATGAACTTATTGAGCCTGGGCCGAGTCCGTGCACAACGCGATGCGCGCGCGGGCCGCAGCGCAACAACAATGTGACGTGACGGGATGTTGCGGAACCGGCTTGCACGGCGGTTGCCGGTCTGTTGGGATGGCTCTCATATTGGGCCAAAGTATATCCCGGAGAGAGCATGCCGCGTTCGATCGACTACTACTTCTCGCTTCAATCGCCTTGGGCCTATATCGGGCACAAGCTCTTCATGGACGTCGCAAGTACCTATAATGCCAAGGTTAATTACAAACCCGTGGTGTTGGTCGACCTGTTTTCGGAGACCGGCGGGCTGCCCTTGATGAAGCGGCATCCGGTCCGGCAGCGCTATCGCATGGTCGAATTGCAGCGCTGGCGGGACAAGCGCGGCCTCGACTTCAATCTCCAGCCGACGCATTGGCCGTTCAACGCCAGACTGGCGGATGGTCTGGTGATCGCCACGGTCGAGGCCGGGCATGATCCGGATCCGCTATTGCGGCTGGCCTATCCGGCGGTCTGGGAGCGGCAACTCAATCTCAACGACGTCGAGACCCTCACCAAACTCGCCGACGATGCCGGGCTGCCGGGGCAGCAACTCGTCGCGCGGGCGGCGACCGACGCGATCGGTGCGATCTACGAGCAGAATCGCCAGGATGCACTGGCTGCCGACGTCTTCGGCTCGCCGGTTTACGTACTCGATGGCGAAGTGTTCTGGGGCCAGGATCGGATCGAACTGCTTGCCGATGCGTTGAAATCCGGTCGCGCTGCATATCGGCCGCAAGTCTGATCGGCGGATCGCGCTCCAGGCGGGCAAGGTGCCGATCACAGCTTTGCCTTGTAAAGCGGATTTAATGGCGGCGCGTTGGATAGTTCAGCGGAGCCCGATCATGAGCACAATGCAGGAATGGCGCAGGGGCATTGAGCGGCGCGGCAATCGGTCCATCTCCGCGAGGCGTGCACGCAGCGGCTCCGTCGCCATCATTGTCCTGGCGTGCAACGCGACGATAGTGCCAGTCACTGCACAGTCGCTGCCGGACAGCGAAAATGGCCGCTATACCATGACGCCAGTGACCGATGGCGTGTTGCGGCTGGACACTCGTACGGGTGTCATGTCGACTTGCAGCAGCAACAACGCGGGTTGGGCTTGCTATGCGATGCCCGACGAACGTGCCGCGCTCGATGCCGAAATCGGCAGATTGCAGAGCGAGAACACAAAGCTGAAGGCACAACTCGCGACACGCGATGCAGCACCCGACAGCAAGACCGACGAGGCTTTCCCGAAAACGGACTCCCTGAAAAAGGCGGAGCCGAAAGCGTCGGAGGCCGAACGCAAGTTCGAATTCAACTTGCCGAGCGATCGCGATATCGATCGCGTCGTGAGTTTTCTCGAACGTGCGTGGCGGCGCTTGATCGAAATGGCCAACCGGGTGCAACGCGATGTCTCCGGCAAGATTTGATCTCATCAGATGAAAGGCTCTCACCGCATTTCGCGTACGCCGCTCGCGATTGCCAAGTTTGACACGCTGGTGTCGGCAGTCCTGACGCTTCACACAACGGGCGAAGGGTTCGTTGACATCACTGCGGACGTGAACGCATTTCTCGACGAAGCCGCCGCACGCGACGGCATGCTCACTTTATTCTGCCGTCACACCTCCGCGTCGCTGACGATTCAGGAAAATGCAGATCCCGCCGTGCTGGTCGACCTGACCACAGCGCTGCGGCGTTTTGCGCCCGTAGACGGCGGCTGGGTTCACGATACCGAGGGACCGGACGATATGCCGGCGCACATCAGGGCGATGGTGACGGCGACCTCGCTCCAGATCCCTGTGTTGAGGGGCGAACTTGTATTGGGCACATGGCAGGCGATCTATCTGATCGAGCATCGCCGTCGGCCACATGCGCGCGAGATTGTCGTGCAGTTTGCCGGAAGCCGGGATTAGCCCAGCCAGCGAAAAGCGAGGTGGAAAACGTGACGGCATTGTCGCGCGATACAAGAAACGGCCACGAATTGCTTCGTGGCCGTTTCCCTTACGAAATGCCGGCAACACGCCTGCCGGCAAATGGCGTCAGGTCTTGCTGATATCGACGTCCTTGGTCTCCGGCAGGAAGAACAGGCCGATGACGACGGTCAGCGACGCGAAGATCACCGGATACCAGAGTCCCGAGTAGATATCGCCGGTCGATGCCACGATGGCGAACGCTGTCGCCGGCAACAATCCGCCGAACCAGCCATTGCCGATGTGATAGGGCAACGACATCGATGTGTAGCGAATTCGGGTCGGGAAGAGTTCGACCAGCATCGCCGCGATTGGGCCGTAGACCATCGTCACGAACAGCACGAGGACGAAGAGCAGACCGATGACGGACGCAACCTGCGGCTGGAAGATGTCAAAGGGATGAGACATCTTGACTAGCGTCGGGTTGGCGCCGCGTTTCGGATAGCCTGCAGCTTGCAGAGCGGCAGTCACGGCTGCATTCGAGTCGGCTGGTTTGGTGTAGGGCACCGAGGTGCCGTTGATCTTGATCGCGACCGGCGAGCCGGCTGGACCCGCAACGGTCCCGTACTTCACCGAGGATTTGGCCAGAAAATCGCGGGCCAGATCGCAAGGCGCGGAGAATACGCGCGTGCCAACCGGATTGAACAGATCGCCACAGCCCTTCGGATCGGCGACGACTTCAACCTTCACGGTTTCGATCGCCTTCTCGAGCGCCGGATTGGCGTTGCTCGAGATCATGCGGAAGATCGGGAAGAAAGTCAGTGCCGCGATCAGACATCCGGCGAGAATGATCGGCTTGCGGCCGATCTTGTCGGACAGCGCGCCGAACACCACGAAGAACCCAGTCCCGAGCAGCAACGACCAGGCGATCAGCAGGTTGGAGGTGTAGCCGTCGACCTGCAGAATCGATTGCAGGAAGAACAGTGCGTAGAACTGGCCGGTGTACCAGACCACGCCTTGCCCCATCACGCCGCCAAGCAGCGCGATCAGCACGATCTTGGCATTGCTCCAGTTACCGAAAGCTTCGCGGAGCGGTGCCGTCGAGCCTCGGCCTTCTTCCTTCATGCGCTGGAAGACCGGCGATTCATTGAGTCGTAGCCGGATCCAGACCGAGATGCCCAGCAGCAGTACTGAGACCAGGAACGGAATTCGCCAGCCCCAGGCGGCGAAATCGGCTTCGCCAACGATGGTGCGGGTAAACAGGATGACGAGCAGCGACAGGAACAACCCCAACGTTGCCGTCGTCTGAATGAACGAGGTGTAGTATCCGCGCTTGCCCTGCGGTGCATGTTCGGCAACGTAGGTCGCCGCGCCCCCGTATTCACCACCGAGCGCGAGGCCCTGCAGCAATCGTAATGCAATCAGGATGATTGGTGCCGCGATGCCGATGGTTGCTGCGCTAGGCAACAGGCCGACGATGAAGGTCGACAGACCCATGATCAAAATGGTGACGAGGAAGGTGTATTTGCGGCCGACGATATCGCCGATGCGACCGAACACGATGGCGCCGAAGGGGCGAACCAGGAAGCCGGCGGCGAAGGCCAGTAGCGCGAAAATGTCCCGGGTTGCTGGCGGGTAGGCGCTGAAGAATTGGGCGCCGATGATGCCGGCAAGCGAACCGTAGAGGTAGAAGTCGTACCACTCGAACACGGTGCCGAGTGAGGAGGCGAGAATGACGAAACGTTCGTCCTTGGTCATCCCTTTTGAGGATCCGGCCGCAGTGGCCGCTAAAGTGGACATTTTGGAATACTCCCCAGAAATTGCTGATGTGCTTTGACGTCAGTCAGGCCGCGCTGGCCGAAAAGGTCGATCGGCAGGCACGAAGCCAATTATGATTTTTGAATCGGTATTATCGATAGATAAATATCATTTCATCGAAGTATCCCGCATAGGATTTTAGGAGGGGGTTGCCGTCTGTGGATTTCCAGCGCTTATGCGCAAGGGGAGACGTTGTGCGACGGGCGACACGCGAACGACGCGACGCGAACGGGCCCGCTGGTCTCAGCGCCCGACGGCGCTTTCGGCCCTCGCGCCGGCCGGGTGACGGGTTGCAAACGCGCAAGTTAACCCCTTTGCCTTGCTATGGTATTGTTTGCTTGCAAGACGTTATTCGGCGGAACACAATTGCTCGTGCAATCAGGTGTCAAAAGCGTGCTTGCTGCGGCGTAAAGGCCAATCAGACGGACCAAAACGGATTAAATGACGGTAGCTACCTGTACCCATCTCGTCGTCGCCGACGATCATCCGCTGTTTCGGGACGCACTGCGACAAGCAGTCGCAAGCGTCGTGGCTTCTGCCAAAATCGATGAGGCTGGGTCTTTCGAGGACCTCACGACGCTGCTCGGGCAGGATGCCGATGTCGATATGGTGCTGCTCGACCTGTCGATGCCAGGCATCAGTGGCTTCTCCGGGCTGATCTACCTGCGGGCGCAGTACCCTGCCATTCCGGTGGTGATCGTCTCCGCCAGCGACGACGTCGGCACGATTCGCGGCTCGCTGGAATTCGGTGCCTCCGGCTTCATTCCCAAGCGCTTTGGCGTCGAGACCCTGCGTGAAGCGATCGGCAAAGTTATCGCGGGCGAGGTCTGGGTGCCGCCGGACACGGACCTTTCAGCGGCCGCCGATCCGGAGATGACGCGGCTGCGCGACCGCCTTGTGACGCTCACTCCGCAACAGGTGCGGGTGCTGATGATGTTGTCGGAGGGGCTGCTCAACAAGCAGATTGCCTACGAGCTTGGCGTGTCGGAAGCGACCATCAAGGCTCATGTCTCGGCGATCCTGCAAAAACTGGGTGTCGAGAGCCGCACGCAGGCTGTCATAGCCGCTGCCAAGATTTCCGGGACCCATTGGCGTCCCGGCGAAGCAGTCGCCAGTCCGGGATAGCATTGACCGGTTGGCGCGCTCTATTCAGCCGCGACCAATTGCTGCGTGCGCCATTGTCCCAGCAACGCGCGCAATGAGGCCGGCTTCAGCGGCTTGTTCAGCACCGCAATCTTGTCCTGCGCCGCCGCGGCACGCACATGCGGGCTGCGGTCAGCGGTAATCAGGATCGCCGGGATATGCTCGCCGAAGCGCTGGCGGATTTCGCGAATGGCGCCGATACCGTTGCCGCGATCGAGATGATAGTCGACCAGCAGCCCGGTGACGCTCTCGCCGCTGGCAGCAATGGCTTCGATGGCGCTTTCGGGGTCGGTTACTGCAATCACCTTCGCGTCCCAAGCCGTCAACAGCGTCTTCATGCCGTCGAGAATGTTGGGGTCGTTTTCGATGCAAACCACCAGCGCGCCGCTGATCGGCGTCCGCGCCACTGGCGTGCTGCTGGTGACGGCGGAGGTCTGCGTGATCGATTGCGCAATCGGCACCGTCACCGAAAACACGGTGCCGCCGCTTCTGTTAGCATCGAGCGCGATGCCGTGATTGAGCACGCGTGCCAGCCGCTCGACGATCGAAAGGCCAAGGCCCAATCCGCGTGCGATGCGTGCGCCCTGTTCGAGGCGGTGGAATTCCTTGAAGATTTCGGCGCGCTTGACTGCGGGGACGCCGACGCCGGTATCGTGAATGACGATCTGCAACGATTTGCCCCGGCGCCGGCAGCCGACCAGCACGCGTCCGCGCAACGTATATTTGACCGCATTGGAAATCAGATTCTGCAGTAGCCGCCGCAGCATCAGGCGGTCGGACTCCACAGGCAGCGAACACGGCACGAAGGTCAGTTCGATGCCTTTGGCGCGGGCAATCGGCGTGAATTCGATTTCGAGCGAGCGCATCAGGTCGCCCATGCGGAAACTGGCGATCGATGGCGTCATGGCACCGGCGTCGAGCCGCGAGATATCCAGCAACGCGCCGAGAATCTCCTCGATGGCTTCCAGCGAGTCGTCGATGTTTTCGACGAGGCGCGCGTCTTCGCCGCCGGTCTGCCGCTCCACCAGGCTCGTGACATAGAGACGCGCCGCATTCAGGGGCTGCAGAATGTCGTGGCTGGCGGCGGCGAGGAATCGCGTCTTGGAGATGTTGGCATCCTCCGCCGCGCCTTTGGCGCGCGCCAGTTCGGAGTTCAGCCGGGTCAGTTCTTCGGTGCGTTGCCGGACACGGCGCTCCAGCGTGGCATTGGCGCGTTCCAGCGCCTCGGCTGCCTCAAAGCTCGGCGTCACATCGGAGAACGTGATGACGACGCCGCCGTCCGGCAAACGGTTGGCGCGAACTTCAATGACGATGTGACGATTGGGAATTCGTTCGAGATAAGGCTCGCCTTCGGTGGTCCAGGTCAGCAGCCGCGTCTGCGTGAAGGTCTGGCCGTCACCGAAGGTCAAGGCGTTGCTGGCGGCGAGGAAGTCGAGAATCTCCTGCAAGGGAATGCCGATCTGGACGATATGCGGTGGCAGTCCGAGAATTTCGCTGAACTGCCTATTCGAGCAGATCAGTTGCAGGTCGCGGCTGAATACCGCGATGCCTTGCCGCACATGATTGAGCGCGGTTTGCAGGACTTCGCGATTGAAGTGGAGCACGGCGTGCGATTCGTCGAGCAGTTTGAGCGCGGCCTTGGCCGACAGTGTCCGTTTGCGCAACAGTAGTGACAATACCAGGCGCGAGGAGGCCGCGCCGATCGACGATGCAATCAGATGCTCGGCATGTTGCAGCAGTTCGAATTCCGCCGGTGCTGCCGGCTCGAGGCTGATACGATGCGTTGTGGCGAAGGTCTCGAAGGATTCGCGTGCGCGCTCGGGGCCGAGATATTGCGCGACGGTGCCCTGGATGTCCTGCACGGTGACGGTGCTGCGCCAGCGACGGAAAGCGGGGGTGATCGGCGCGAGTTTGTTCGGCACAAAAATGTCCGCCTGCAAGCGCTCGATGGGTGATGGCTGGCGCATCAGCGAGAAGCCGATATAGGCCAGGATATTCGCCGAAAGACTCCACACCACGCCATGCATCAGCGGCGCGAGGTCGCTGCCGAATAGCGCTTGCGGACGAAGTGCCTCGATGCCGAACGGTCCGTGCTGGATGAACATCAGGCCGGCGGTGCTGCCGTCAATGAAACTCGGCAAGAACAGCGTGTAGGTCCACACCGCGAAGCCGACCAGCATGCCACCCATGGCGCCGCGCGCGGTGGCACGGTGCCAGATCAGGCCACCGAGGAACGACGGCGCGAACTGGGCGATCGCGGCGAACGATAGCAGGCCGATGGCGGCGAGCTGGGCCGTGCCCAGCGCTTGGAAATACAGGTACGCCATGATCATGATGGCGAAGATGGCGACCCGGCGCACCTTGAGCACGAAGTTGCCGAAGTGCTTGTGGACGCCACGCGAAGCGGGCGTGCGCGGCAGCACCAGCGGCACCACGAGATCGTTGGAAACCATGATCGCCAGCGCGATGCATTCGACGATCACCATGGCGGTCGCTGCTGACAGGCCGCCGATGAACACGATGACACTCAGCAACGGCGCGTTGCCTTCGACGGTCAGCGCCAGCACGTACATGTCGCTGTCGACCGCGCCGAACGGGAATGACACCAGTCCGGCCAGAGCGATCGGGATGACGAACAGATTGATGGCGACGAGGTAGAGTGGGAACAGCCAGCGGGCCCGATCGACTTCGGCGTTGCTGGAGTTCTCGACGACGCTGACGTGGAATTGCCGCGGCAGCAGCAAGATGGCGAAAAATGACAGAAGCGTCATTGTCAGGAAGTTGCCGGGCGACGGCGTATAATTGATGGCGCGGACAGCCTCCGGCGTCTTCATCGCGCGTTCGAGCAGTTCGAACGGACCGAACATCCAGAAGGTCACGAAAATGCCGACGGCGAGAAACGCCACCAGCTTGACGATGGATTCGGTCGCGACCGCCAGCATCAGGCCATGCTGGTGTTCGGTGGCGTTGGACTGCCGGGTTCCGAACAGCACGGCAAACGTCGCCATCGCCAGGGTCACCATCAGTGCGATGTCGCCGATCAGCGGCACGTTGGTGATGGCATGATCTTCGCCCAGGATGGTTTCGAGCGATGAGCCGACCGCCTTGAGTTGCAAGGCGATGTAGGGCACCGAGCCGATGATGGCGATGATCGCCACCGTCGCTGCGACAGCCTGACTCTTGCCGTAGCGTGCCGCGATGAAATCGGCAATCGACGTGATGTTCTGCGACTTCGCCAGTTGAATGACCCGCCGCAATAGCGGGGTGCAGAGCGCGATCATCACGACTGGGCCGATGTAGATCGCGAGGAAGTCGATGCTATTGCGGGTGGCGAAGCCGACCGATCCGAAGAACGTCCACGACGTGCAATAGATCGCCAGCGACAAGGGATAGATCAAGCCGCTGCCGCGGCGTCCCTGGCGTCGAGCGGCGCGATCGCCATAGCTCGCGACCAGAAACAGGAAGCCGATGTAGCCGAACGCGGCTGCGATCACTCCCCAGTCGTGCAGCATGTCGATTGCCTCAAAGCCGGTCTTGCCGGTGTGCCCCGATGCCGGGCTGGTCGCTTACCGGGCGCAACTGTAGCCGGATTGTAAGAACTGCGCACGCGACGCAGGGAAATTTGGCAAACAAGGCGAATCGGATTATACACGTATAAGTTGTAGTATCTCATATGCGCTACTGGATGGGATGACGATGGGCACTCAGTTTCCTCTTCATGCTGCCGCTGCGGTTTGCATTGTCGACGACGATGTTTCGGTGCGCGACGCACTCACCTTGCTGTTGCGGGTCGAAGGTTTTGCGCCGTCGGCCTTTGCCGACGGTCCGACGTTCCTGCAGGCCGTGCCGGTGTTACGTCCAGTCTGCGTGATGCTCGATCTGCATCTGCCGGGCCAGTCGGGCCTCGAAATCTTGCAGGCCTTGTCGGCCATGCAATTCGCCGCGCCGGTGATCGTGATGTCCGGTCAGTCGGATATCGCCACCGCCGTCGAGGCGATGAAGTTCGGCGCGGTCGATTTCCTCGAAAAGCCTTTCGCCGCAAGTGCAATGACCGATCGGGTGCGCGAGGCCGTTGCCGCCTACCGGAAGACGACGGCCGGACAGATCGAAGGTTTGGCCAATTTTCCGGGGCGTCATCTGCTGACGGGACGGGAGCGCGACGTGTTGGCCGAAGTGGCGCGCGGCGCATCGAACAAGGAGGCCGGCCGGCGGCTGGGGATCAGTCCGCGCACCGTCGAAGTGCATCGGGCGCGGATCATGGACAAGCTCGGCGCAAAGAACGCCGCCGATCTGATGCGCATCGTCCTGTCGGAACGTCCATCGCGACCGCCGATCGCGCTCAGCGTCGCGCACTGAGCGTCGCGCGCGCCCGCAGATCATTCCGTCGGGCAGCTACTCGGCAGCGATCGATTTGCTGTTCAGCGGCAGGCCGAGCCGTTCCCACACCTGGAGCAGCGCGTCGGCCAGTTGATCGATCAGGACGTCGTCGTGATACGGCGACGGCGTGATGCGCAGCCGCTCGGTCCCCTTGGCGACGGTCGGGTAATTGATCGGCTGGATATAGATTCCATGATCGTTCAGCAGAAGATCGCAGGCCTTCTTGCAACGCTCGGGATCGCCAACGAACAGCGGCACGATGTGCGTGTTGGTCGACATCACCGGCAACCCCGCGGCGCTGAGGATCGCCTTGGTGCGTGCGGCGCGTTCCTGGTGGCGTTCGCGCTCCCAGTTGGATGCCTTCAAATGCTTGATGGCTGCGGTTGCGGCCGAGCAGATCGCCGGCGGCAGCGAGGTCGTGAAAATGAATCCCGGCGCATAGGAACGCACCGCGTCGATGATCTCGGCATTGCCCGCGATGTAGCCGCCGAGGCAGCCGAACGCCTTTGCGAGCGTTCCTTCCAGCACGTCGATGCGATGCATGACGCCATCGCGTTCGGCAATGCCGCCGCCGCGCGGACCGTACATGCCGACCGCATGCACTTCGTCGACGTAGGTCATGGCGCCGTAGCGCTCGGCCAGATCGCAAATCTTCGCCAGTGGCGCGATGTCGCCGTCCATCGAATAAAGGCTCTCGCAGGCGATCAGCTTCGGCCGATCCGGGCCAGCGTCGATCAGCAATTCTTCGAGGTGCGCGAGATCATTGTGACGGAAGACGCGGCGTTCGCAGCCCGACTGCCGGATGCCTTCGATCATCGAGTTGTGGTTCAGTGCATCCGACAGGATCAGGCAATTTGGAATCAGTTTGCCGATGGTGGCGATGCCGGTCTGATTGGAGACGTAGCCGGAGGTGAATAGCAGAGCGGCTTGCTTGCCGTGCAGGTCGGCCAGTTCCTGCTCGAGTTGCACCAGCGGATGATGATTGCCGGCGATGTTGCGCGTGCCGCCAGCGCCGGTGCCGACGCGCGTCGCGGTCTCGACCATGGCGCCGACGACCTTCGGATGCTGACCCATGCCGAGGTAGTCGTTCGAGCACCACATCACGATATTTCGCGGGCCATTTGGCGAATGCCACGTGGCGTGCGGGAAGCGGCCGGCGATACGCTCCAGATCGGCGAACACGCGATAACGTCGCTCATCGTGCAGCTGATTAAGCGCAGCCTTAAAGAACCCATTGTAATTCATGGCAGAACCTGAAACATCCGGATTGGCGCATCCTGCAGCCCTTGGCCTTTTTAGAGCCTTTCCAGCGGCGCTGTCGAGACCCCATAAAGCTGCACGGCATCAATGAACGGTGAGACGCGCGGGCAACATCTCGTGGGGCGATCTTTTGTGCACAAACGAAGATGCGACCCGGTCGCAATACGCCTCTCAGGTCGCCCGAAACCTCAGAATGCCATCGGTTTGAGGGTCGACGGTCAGCCGGCCCTCGACCAGCATGTAGTTGACGTGTGCGATCAGTTCGCCGGCGGCGAATCCCATCTGGTGCGGATCGAGCGGGCGCTTGTGGAACACCACGGGCACCAGTTCCGCTGACGTCTTGGAAGCGTGCTGGCACGCAGCGGCGATCAATCCACAGCGCTCCTCGTGATGATCCGCGAGTTGCTTGATGCGCGTTTTCAATCCGTAGAACGGGACACCGTGACCCGGCAGCACCAGCACGTCGTAAGGCAGCGTCGTCGTGAGGCTTGCCAGCGAAGCGAGATACTCGCCCAGTGAGTTCTGATCCGGCTCGACCGCCCAGACGCTCACATTCGGCGAGATTTTACTCAACACCTGATCCGCCGAGATGAACAGCTTGTCGGTGGCGCAATACAGCATCACCTGATCGAGGGCATGGCCGCCTCCGGTGATGACCTTGAAACGCCGCGTGCCGATGGAGATTTCGTCGCCGTGCGAAATGCGCCGGTAGGACGGCGGCAAAACAGAGACGCGCTTGAGATAGTCCTGCCCGCGCCCGAGCAGCATGTCGGTCAGGCTTTCGTCCATGCCATGACGACGGAAGAACAGGCGTTGCGCCATCTTGCGATCTTCGGTGCCGCGATTCTGGTGATACACCGACTGCAGGTATTCGACCTGCGACATATACAAGGTGCAGCCGAACCGTTCAGTGATCCAGCCGGCCAGACCGACGTGATCGGGATGCGAGTGGGTAACGATCAGGCGCGTGATCTTGACGTGCGCGAGCGGCCCTTCGAACAGCGTGGTCCAGGCGGCAATAGATTCCTCGTTGCCGAAGCCGGAATCGATCATGGTCCAGCCGTCGCCATCGGCGAGCAGATAGATGTTCACGTGATTGAGCTGGAACGGCAGCTTCAGCCGAACCCACAACACGCCCGGCGCCAGTTCGATGACCTGATCGGGAGCAGGAGGCGTCTCCCAGGGATAACGCAGCGACTCGGCCAGGCTCTGCATGACGTGAGGTTTCGATTGCATGTCTCTTCGCCGCGATAAGGCGTTTGCCGCGAACTGGCTCACCGTTCGCATCGCAAACGCGCGTCATACAAATGAACTGGAGCCTCGCCGCGGTTCGACAGAACCGGCGTGGCCTCAGCGTCAATCCGGCTTAGCGAAACCGTGGCAGCTGCGCCAGCCGAAAAACCGGTTTGCAGGGCTGCGGATTCGTGCAAGGGCGGCGGACCGGGGCCCGGTCCGGGGGGCGAGGCGAACTGATGCGAGGCTCTAGGCCGCGCGGATGTTGGCGAGAAACGCGTCGATCTCGCCGCGCAAGGTTTCCGCTTCGCGGCGCAGGTCGTCGGATGCGGTCAGGACGTTGCTTGCCGCCGATCCGGCCTCCGCGGATGCCTGACTGACGCCGACGATGTTGCTCGAAACTTCGCTGGTGCCACCGGCCGCGTGCTGGATGTTGCGGGCGATTTCGCGGGTCGCTGCACCCTGCTGTTCGACGGCGGCAGCGATGGCGGTGGTGATTTCGTTGATCTCGCCGATGGTCAGGCCGATGTTCTGAATGGTGCCGACGGCGGTCGTCGTCACCTGCTGCATGTTGGCGATCTGCGAACGGATTTCCTCGGTGGCCTTCGCCGTTTGGCTCGCGAGATTCTTGACCTCGGCGGCGACCACGGCAAACCCGCGGCCCGCTTCGCCGGCGCGTGCCGCTTCGATGGTGGCGTTGAGGGCCAGGAGATTGGTCTGCGAAGCGATGCTCTGAATGAGGTCGATGACGATGCTGATGCGGTTGGCGTTGTCGGCCAGGCTTTGCATCGTCGCATCGGTTTTCTTGGCTTCGTTGACGGCCTTGCCAGCGATCTCAGCAGAGCTGACGACCTGACGGCCGATTTCCAGAATGGATGACGACAGCTGTTCGGTTCCCGACGATACCGTTTGCACGTTCACAGACGTCTCCTCGGCGGCCGAGGCGACGGCATTGACCAGCTCGTTCGAGCGGTCGGCGGTGGCCGACATGCCTTGCGCGGTCGTCTGCATTGAGTTTGCCGACGTTTGAAGACCGCTCAACGCGGTACGAACCGTCATCTCGAATTCGGCGATACGGGATTCCATGCGGGCGGCACGTTCCGCCTTGGCGGCGCGGTCGCGTTCCTGATGCGCGCTCAGGGTGCGTGCCTGAATCATTTTTTCGCGAAAGACTTCAAGTGCGTCAGCCATTGTGTTGATTTCGTCGTGCTGACGACTGCGCGGAATGCTGGTTTCCAGGTCGCCATCCGACAGCTTCTGCATCGACTGTTGCAGTGTGCCGAGACGCCGCAAGATGCTGCGGCCGACATAGAGCCAGACAAACAGCGCCGAGCCGATCAGAGTCAGGCCGCCGAGGAGGTGCATCACTTTGGTGGTGAGCGCGATCGACCTGCGGGCCTGGAACGTCGAGGCATCGGTGTCCGATTGCACGCGGTCGACGAGCTGTTTGACGCTGGTGCCGAGGCCGACGTTCAGCTTGCGGAACTCTTCCAGGATCAGTTGTCCATAATCTTCCGCATCCAGCTCACGCTGACGCACCTTGAACACGCCGTCCTTGCCTTCGCCGAGCGGCAGCAGTTTCTGCGCGGCAGCCTTCAGCGCGTTATCGCCGCTGTTTGATGGCAGCACGTCGAGGAAAATCTTCGCCTGCTTCTGCGCGGCCTGAAATGATTGCGCCAATTGATCGAGCGTCGCGCTATTTGATGCCGATAGCGCCGCGGCCATGTCCGAGGCGATCAGATTGACGCTCGATGTCGCGTTGCTCAGCGTTTCGACGGTGCGGGCCGCTTCGGTGGCGTCGTCCTGCGAGAGGTTGGCGGATGCAAGGATGGCGTTGATGGTGGCCTGGGCGTTCATCATCGCCGGATTGGCCGCAGCGGTGAACGCGGTCTGGGCGTCGCGCAGTTTGCGATAGATGTCCTTGTGCCCGATGGCCAGGTCGAGCCGTTCCTTGGCTGCCGCAGCCAGGCTGTCGATCGCGTCGGCAATATTCTTGACGTTTTCGCCAAGTGCCGCGGTCACTGCCGGATCGGCTCCGAGCTCGATGATCTCGCCGAGCTTGGCGGATGCGGCGCGCTGCAATTCGCGCATCTTGTTGACTTCACGCTGCAGTGTCTCCGCATCGCGCGATGCCAAGACGACCGGTCCCTGGCTGGCGAGGTCCGCGCTCTGCGATGCGAGCTGAAGGCTTGCCGACAGCTTGGGAATGTCGCGGCCGCTGAGATCCTGCATATCGCCGCCAAGCTGGCCGAGGACGATGCCGGCGCCGATGCTGATCATGACCGCGATGCCGGCAATCAGGGCAAAGGCGCTGAAGAGGTTTTCCTTGATCCCCCAGGACGACCAATGCGGCAGCAGGAAACGCAATCGTTGCACTACAGCCGTCGACGGCAGCCGCGTCATGAATTCCCCCGTGCGTTTCTGATTTCCTCAGGATTGGTCGCAAGCGGCAGTATCGGGGCGTCAGGTTAACAAAATCGGGAAAATCCTACCGATGGCGGGATTTCGTTACCGCAAAATGAAAGAGGCCGGCGCAGGGCCGGCCTCTTCGTGATCCTGGCTCGTTGATGGAGCCGGGGTCAGTTCGTCGAATCAGAACTCAGTACTTGGCAACAACCGGGGCGCCCCAACCGAAACGGTAGTTCAGGCCGACCTTGATGGTGTGCTCGTCGTTGCGGAAGCTGCCAGCGACAGCCGCCGGGGTAATGAAGTTCACAGTGCCGAAGTCATAGTACTGGTACTCGATCTTGCCCGACCAGTTCTGCGTGAACAGGTACTCGAGGCCGCCACCAACGGTGTAGCCATCGCGGCCGCCGTTGCCGCCGAAGCCGTTGCTGAAGCGCGAGTCAGCCCAGCCGTAACCGCCCTTCACGTAGAGCAGGGCCGGACCCCAGGTGTAGCCGAGGCGGCCGGTGACCGAGCCGAGGCCACGGTTGGCGAAGTTGCTGTTGGTGTCCTTGAAGCTGTAGTTGGCTTCGAGGCCCATCACCCAGTTCGGAGCGAACTGGTAGTCGTAACCAGCCTGCACACCGCCGAGGAAGGTGCCGTCGCTGCTGCCGCCGAGCAGGTTGTTGTCATCGCCACGGAACGAGCCGCCGATGTGACCGCCGATGTAGAAACCGGTCCAGTTGTAGATCGGCGCCGGAATGGCAACCGGAGCCTTGGTGTACTGGCGAGCGCCGAGGTCGGCCGCATTGGCAGGAACCGCCAGACCGAGGGCGACCAGCGCCACGGTACCCATCAAAATCTTCTTCATTGTTCTCTCCAAGAGTAAGCTGGCGAGCGGGGGTAATCGCCGCCGTCGCGCGATCTCTTAGACAGGTTTTGTCTAAAATGCTGTCACCAATAGGTCACAGGTGCCCCATTCATAACCTCATGCGGATTCACACATTTTTGTTACTTAATGGAATCCTAACGGGATCCGGGCGGCGCCATATTTACGCACCCGGAGCGCCGCATTTCGGTCATGATTTTCTCCACGCGAGGCACCTTTATACCAGCGCGAAGACAAGGATTGTCTGCCGGTCTTGAGGGAGGCGTGGCGGGATTTGACCCGGCAGGTTCGATGCGCGAATCAGGCCGGCGCGGTTTCCGGCAAAACTCTGTCGTTGTGGGCAAAGATCTCGAAGCCGTCGGCGCGGGCGATGGCCACGAGGGCAATGCCGGCCGTTTTGGCCATGCGGACGGCGAGGGCGGTCGGCGCCGACACCGAGACGATCATCGGCGCACCGATGATGGTGGCCTTTTGCACCATTTCAACCGACACCCGGCTGGTCAGCAGGATGATGCCCCGACCGGTGGCGGTGCCGGCGCGGGCCAGGGCCCCGGCAAGCTTGTCGAGCGCATTGTGGCGTCCAACATCCTCGCGCAACGCCACAATCCCGTCGGACGGGGTCCAGAATGCGGCGGCATGGACAGCACGGGTTGCGATATTGAGGGTTTGCAGCGGCGCCAGGCTGCGCATCGCTTCCATGATCTGCTGGGGATGAAAGCTCTCGCGCGACGTGACGATGGCGGCGGGCCGCATCGCTTCGGCGATGGAATCGATGCCGCATAGGCCGCAGCCGGTAGGGCCGGCGATATGCCGCCGGCGCTCCTGCAATCGGTCCGCCTCGGTGTGATTCAACCACATTCGCAACTCGACGCCATCGTCGAGCGGAATGACCTCGAGCGAGTCGATCTCGCTGGATTTGCTGACGACGCCTTCGCTCAGGCTGAAACCGACCGCAAAATCCTCGAGGTTCTGTGGCGTCGCCATCATCACGGCATAGCTGCTGCCATTATAGGTGAGCGATACCGCGGTCTCCTCGGGAATTGGCCGATCGCCCTCGCTGAGGCCTGTTTCGCGCCAGATCTGCCGATGAACCATATGAACCGGATCTTGCACCCTTCGCTCCATTCGCTCCCGCAGCCCGGCAACGGCTGTCGCTTGCACCCTGTATTCGACGTTTGAGGTGCCGGGACATTTCGCGACGGATTCTACCGCAGCCACAGGCGACTGCCCAGCCGCCAATGCGTCACGGCGCGCGGCTGTTCCATCGCAACGACGGTGGGTAAAAATAGCGTTCGGTCAGGGGCTTGGCAAATATGCCCGGGCCATTACCGGAAAAGAATGGTGCTGCCAGACAGGATTGAACTGTCGACCTCTTCATTACCAATGAAGTGCTCTACCACTGAGCTACGGCAGCATAGCCTCGGATGCGGAATCGGCCGCGAACGGCTCCACAAGGCGGCCGATCCTTGCCACAAGGCACTCCGTCGCGCAAGCGGCGCGCGCGGCAAACCTTGCGGTCGGTCGGAACCGGCAGGTCAGCCTCCCGCCGCGACCTGCTTCATCTGCATCAATTGCGGCCCGATCCGGTTGCCCATTTCCTCAGCCAGGGCTTGCAGCGCCTTGAGCGGCCGAATCATGACCTCGAATTCCACCATTTCCCCGGCCGGATTGAATTTGATCAGGTCGACGCCCTTCAGTTCCCATTTGCCGACATTGGCGGCGAATTCCAGCACCACATCATGAGATCCGGAGACGAACTGGCGATGGTACCGGAAGTTCTCGAAGATCTGCACCACGGTGGAGAGCACCAGTAACGTGGCGGCGCGGCCCGGAATCGGCGATTGCACCGCCGGCGAACGGAAGACAATCGTCTCCGCGAGCAACGGCGGCAGCAAACTGGCGTCGCCACTGGCCACGAAGCGATGCCACGCCGCAATGGTTTGCTGCACCTGTGGCGCCAGCGATGAGGTGTGGATGGCATCGTTCATGGGCGACTCCCGAGGCGGCTTGCATCAGACGTTTCGCTGTGGCGTTCGTCACATTATAACCGGATAGCTGCACAGTGCACCGCGGCGACCGCTCACGACCGCCGGAAATTCGAACTGCCATGGATGATCACAACGACACGCCGAAGCCCGCGACGAAAAATGTCGCGACACATGCGCGACAAGACCGGCTTGGGCGGGCGCTGCGCGAAAATCTCAAACGACGCAAAGCGCAGGCGCGCGGTCGCAGTGCGAGTGGCGATGATGGGCACGCCCCGGCAACCGATGCCGGTACTGGCCCGAACGATCAGGCAAGCCGCGAACGGCCAGAGTGAGTTGCCGGTGGAGTTGGTCGGATCATGGTGCCGGTCAGCGCCAGACCGTTGCGTTTGACGCAATGCTGCATCTGGATTTTTTGCGGACCGGCGCGCGTGTCCGCCATGGCAATTGCACGGCAGGCGGCGTAACTTTCAAAAGTTATTTTGAAGGGGCGCACCATGATCCTCGGAATGACGACTCTCACTTTCATTCATGTCGTATTGAGCCTGATAGGCATCGTCGCGGGTTTCGTCGCGATGGCCGGTCTGCTCGCCTCGCAACGGCGCGATGGCTGGACGGCGATTTTCCTCGCCGCCACCGTCGCGACCAGCGTCACAGGCTTTCTGTTTCCAGTCAGCAAGCTGCTGCCGTCGCACATCGTCGGCATCGTCTCGCTGGTCATTCTGGCGGTGGCGCTCTACGCGCTCTATGGCCGGCACTTGTCGGGAGTCTGGCGGCCGGTCTATGTCGTCACCGCGATGATCGCGCTGTATCTCAATGTGTTCGTGCTGATCATCCAGTCATTCCTCAAGATCGCACCGCTCAACGCGCTGGCGCCGACGCAATCCGAATTGCCGTTCGTCATCGCCCAGGGGGCGGCCTTGCTCTTCTTCGTGATCGTGACGATTGTCGCGGCGATGCGATTCCGGCCGTCCGTGGCTCGCATGGTTTGATCGGCCGGCGATGAAGGTCATCCTGTTCGGTGCGACCGGAATGGTCGGGCAGGGAGTCTTACGCGAATGCCTGCGCGATCCGCAAGTCGAGCACGTGCTGGCGATCGGGCGCAGCGTCACCGGCCAGCGCCACGCCAAGCTCGCGGAGTTGCAGCACGACAATTTCCTCGATTACACCGGCGTCGAATCAAAACTGACCGGATTCGACGCCTGCTTTTTCTGTCTCGGCGTCACCTCTGTCGGATTGACCGAAGAGCGTTACCGCCATTTGACCTATGACATCACCATGGCTGCAGCGACCGTGCTGGCGAAGCTCAACCCGCAGATGGTGTTCGTCTATGTCACCGGCGCGGGCACCGACAGTTCCGAGCAGGGCCGCGTGATGTGGGCGCGGGTCAAGGGCAAGACCGAAAACGATCTGCTCAAGCTGCCGTTCAAGGCAGCCTACATGTTCCGGCCCGCGGGCATCCAGCCGCTGCATGGCATCAGGTCGAAAACCGCGTGGTATCAGGCGTTCTATGCATTGGCTGCGCCGCTGCTGACGGTGCTCAACAAGATCGCGCCAAGGTACATGACGACCACCGAGCAGATGGGACGCGGCATGATTGCGGTGGCGCGCCGCGGCTACGCCAAGCCGGTGCTGGAGAGCGAGGACATCAACCGGCTCTGAGACTTATGGGCAAGGACTTGCGGATAGAAATGGCGCAATCGGCGCGGTGGCCCATCAAATCGCCGCAAATGGTCGAGCTTTTGCGGGAAGATTTTGCATTGGGGCGCTGGTTCGCCTAGATATTTGTGCACAGCAACAACGGGAATCGGCATGGATCGCATTCGCATCGTCGGCGGCAATAAGCTCAACGGCACAATTCCGATCTCGGGCGCCAAGAATGCGGCGCTGCCCTTGATGATCGCGAGCCTGCTGACGGATCAGACGCTGATTCTGGATAACGTTCCGCGGCTCGCGGATGTCGCGCAGTTGCAGCGCATTCTCGGCAATCACGGCGTCGATATCATGTCGGCGGGCAAGCGCCCGGGCGATCATGAATATCAGGGCCAGACCTTGCACATCTCTGCGGCCAACATCATCGATACGACGGCGCCTTATGAATTGGTGTCGAAGATGCGTGCCTCGTTCTGGGTGATCGCGCCGCTGCTGGCGCGCATGCATGAGGCCAAGGTGTCGTTGCCCGGCGGTTGCGCCATCGGCACGCGGCCGGTCGATCTGCTGATCATGGCGCTGGATAAACTCGGCGCCGAGATCGCCATCGATGGCGGCTACGTCATCGCCAAGGCGCCCGGCGGTCTTAAGGGCGCAACGATCGATTTCCCGAAGGTGACGGTGAGCGGCACCCATGTCGCGCTGATGGCGGCGACATTGGCGCGCGGCACGACCGTAATTACCAACGCCGCATGCGAACCGGAAATTCTCGACGTCGCCGACTGCCTCAACAAGATGGGCGCGCGCATTTCCGGCGCCGGCACGCCGCGCATTGTCATCGAAGGAGTCAGCAAGCTCGGCGGCGCGCGGCATACTGTGTTGCCGGATCGCATCGAGACCGGCACTTACGCGATGGCGGTGGCGATGACTGGCGGCGATGTGCAATTGGCCGGCGCGCGGCCGGAGCTGTTGCAGTCGGCGCTCGACGTGCTGCAGCAGGCCGGCGCCGATATCACCGTCAACAACGAAGGCATTCGCGTCACGCGCAACGGCGCCGGCATCAAGGCGGTGAATGTCGCGACCTCGCCGTTCCCCGGTTTCCCGACCGATCTGCAGGCGCAACTGATGGCGCTGATGACCTGCGCCAAAGGCTCCTCGCACATCACCGAAACCATCTTCGAAAATCGCTTCATGCATGTGCAGGAATTGGCGCGGTTCGGCGCACGCATCCAGCTCGATGGCGAGACGGCGATTGTCGAAGGCATCGACAAACTGCGCGGTGCGCCGGTGATGGCGACCGATCTCCGCGCGTCGGTGTCGCTTGTGATCGCGGCGCTTGCAGCCGAGGGCGAGACCATGGTCAATCGCGTCTATCATCTCGATCGCGGCTTCGAACGGCTGGAGGACAAGTTGTCGGCTTGCGGCGCGACCATCGAACGTATCAGCGGATAATTTTGCTCGTGAAGGACGCGGTCAAATTGATTGCGCTCGATGCCGACGATCTCGCGGTGATCTCGGCGCATGTGCAGGATGCGGTGATCAAGACCGCCGATATCATCTGGCGGCAAAGCGAGAAACGGCTGGTGGTCGGCATGAGTCGTCTCGACTGGGAGCAGACTCTCGAAGGTGAGACGGCGCCGCGCCGGTTGATCTCGGCGCTGCGTTTCGATCGCGTGCTGGCCTGCAAATCGCGCGCGATCGATCTGGATCGGCCCGACATGCGGCTCGAAATGCTCGGCATGGAATTTCATGCGGCCGAACCGCCGGGCGGCAGCGTGGTGATGATGTTCGCCAACGGCGGCGCGCTGCGTCTCGATGTCGAATGCCTCGAATGCGAGTTGGCCGATCTCGGACCGGACGATCTCGCCGCCGGAGGCCATGGCGAGGCGCCGAATCCGCCGATATCCGACGTTTGAGCGCCTCGTTAACTTGGTCTGTGAGAACAAAGGGTTGACGGCGATTTGCGGTCGCGTCATTGAGCAGGCTGCCGTCCTTGCGACGGAAGCTCTGGAAAACCGATATGCCGATCCGCATCGACAGCCGCAGCGCCGATTTCGCCTCGCAATTCGCGGCCTTTCTCACTACCAAGCGCGAAGTGTCCGCCGATATCGAGGCGGCGACACGGGCCATCGTCGATGACGTGGCGGCGCGCGGCGATGCCGCCTTGCTCGAGGCGACGCGCAAATACGACCGGCTGGAAATCGATGCGGCGGGCTTGCGAATAACCCGTGACGAAATTGCGGCAGCGATCGCGGCCTGCGACGCGGCAACGCTGGACGCCCTGAAGCTCGCCCGCGACCGGATCGAGGTGTTCCATCGCCGCCAGTTGCCCAAGGATGACCGCTTCACCGATCCGCTCGGTGTCGAACTCGGCTCGCGCTGGACCGCCATCGAGGCGGTGGGCCTCTACGTGCCCGGCGGCTCGGCGGCGTACCCCTCCTCGGTGCTGATGAACGCGGTGCCCGCCAAGGTCGCCGGCGTCGAACGGGTGGTGATGGTGGTGCCGTCGCCGGACGGCAAGCTCAATCCGCTGGTGCTGGCGGCGGCGCAACTCGGTGGCGCTTCGGAAATCTATCGTGTCGGCGGTGCGCAGGCGGTGGCGGCGCTGGCCTATGGCACCGCGACCATCGCGCCGGTGGCCAAGATCGTCGGCCCTGGCAATGCCTATGTCGCCGCGGCCAAGCGGCTGGTGTTCGGCAAGGTCGGCATCGACATGATCGCCGGGCCGTCCGAGGTGCTGGTGATCGCCGATCACACCGGCAATGCCGACTGGATCGCCGCCGACCTGCTGGCGCAGGCCGAGCACGACGCCAACGCGCAGTCGATCCTGATCACCGATAACGACGAACTGGCCCGCGATGTCGCGCAGGCCGTCGAGGCGCAGTTTGCCACCCTGCCGCGTGCCGCCATCGCGCGCGCCTCGTGGAACGACTTCGGCGCCATCATCCGCGTGCAGACGCTGGACGAGGCGGTCAAGCTCGCCGACGCCATCGCCGCCGAACATTTGGAAATCATGACCGCCAATCCGGACGCGCTCGCCGGTCAAATCCGCAACGCCGGCGCGATCTTCCTCGGTCCGCACACCCCGGAGGCGATCGGCGATTATGTCGGCGGCTCCAACCACGTGCTGCCCACGGCGCGCTCGGCGCGGTTCTCGTCCGGCCTCGGTGTGCTTGACTTCATGAAGCGAACGTCGATCCTGCGGTGCGGGCCGGACCAGTTGCGGGCGCTGGGGCCGGCGGCCATGACCCTCGGTCAGGCCGAGGGACTCGATGCCCATGCGCGCTCGGTCGGACGGCGTCTCAATTTGCGATGAGCAACAAATCCCCAGAGGATGATCCCAACAACCGCATCGTTGCGGTGACGCTCGATGAAGAATCGATCGGGCGTTCCGGCCCGGATATCGAGCACGAACGCGCCATCGCCATTTACGACCTGATCGAGAAGAATCTGTTCGCGCCGGCCGGCGCCGATAACGGGCCTTTCACCCTGCATCTCGGCATCACCGGCAACCGGCTGATGTTCGATATCCGCCGCGAGGACGGAACGCCGGTGGTGGCGCACCTGCTGTCGCTGACGCCGTTCCGCCGCGTCGTCAAAGACTACTTCATGATCTGCGACAGCTACTACCATGCCATCCGCACCGCGACGCCGGACAAGATCGAGGCCATCGACATGGGCCGCCGCGGCATCCACGACGAAGGCTCGCGCGCGCTGATGGAGCGGCTCGGGGGCAAGGTGCGCGTCGATTTCGAGACCGCGCGTCGATTGTTCACGCTGATCTGCGTGCTGCACTGGAAGGGCGAGAAATGATTGCTCTCGTTCGAAGCTTGGCCGCGATGCAGGTGAGCTCCCTCTCCCATTCGGAGAGGGTTGGGGTGAGGGGGTATAGCCTCTCGATTCACGACAACCGCTCACCCGAACGTCGCGCGTACGCGCGACATTCGACCTCTCCCTATATGAGAGGCAAGGCTGGTGCTCGTAACTGGGTCGGAGTCCGATGACGGCCAAGCTTCGCAGGTGTTCGCTCCACGACAGGCGGTCCTGATTGATGGCGGCGCCGGCGCGCGTCCGCAACCCGCAGGCTGTGTTGTTCGCCTGCGGCCTCAACAGCGTGCGTTCGCCGATGGCGGCGAGCCTGTTGCAGCAGATGTTTCCGCAGGCACTCTACGTCCGCTCCGCCGGCGCCAAGAAGGGCGAACTCGATCCGTTCGCCGTCGCCGTGATGGCCGAACTCGGCCAGGATATCTCGCGGCATCGGCCGATGACGTTCGAGGAACTCGACGACTGGGAAGGCCTCAACTTCGATCTCATCATCACGCTGTCGCCGGAAGCGCACCACAAGGCGCTCGACTTGACGCGCACCCACGCCGTCGAGGTCGAATACTGGCCGACGCAGGACCCGACCACCACCGAAGGCAATCGCGAGCAGCGCATGCAGGCCTATCGCGATGTCTGCGATGGGCTGTCGCTGCGCATCCGCAAGCGTTTCGCGCGCGGCGGTGGCGTCGGTCTTTGACGGCACCGCGCGCGCGGGCTATTCGCGGTCGCTAGTCCAGACGCTTGATGGCCGGTGGATTCCACACGCCGGTCAGCGCCGCCGACTGCGGCGCATAGAGGCGCATGGTGAGATTGAACGGGCCTTTGGGCGCCGGCAGCCAGTTGGCTTCGCGGTCGGCACCGGGGTTTTCGTTCTGGAAGTAGAGCGTCAGCGAGCCGTCGGCGTCGCGCTTGAACGGCATCCAGCTGCTCACCGCGAAACGATTGATCGGATTGGCCACCTGGAAGCCGTCCGGATCGTACAGGGTGATCGACCAGAACGCATCGACCGGCGGCACGGCGTCCTTGGCGAAGCGGATGACATACTTGCTTGCGCCATCGAGCGGCTTGCCGTTCTCGTCGCCGAGATTGAGCGGATAGATCGCATCTTCCGGCAGATTGGCGCCGAGGCCCTGCTGCGCGACGATCGCACGCTTCAGGTAATAGTTGCCGTAGACGCCCATGGTGTCGGTGTTCATCGACCACCCGTTGACGACACGGGCGATGGTCGGGACTTTCCACGCCATCAGTTTCCGCGCCTCAGCGGGTGCGTCTTCCATGGCCTTGCGCACCGTGGCGTCGGCGCCGGCGAAATTGAAGCTCTTGCCCGGCTCGATGCCGATCGCTTTCATGCGCGCGATGATCGGCTGATCGGTGATGTGCGGCGGGTTGATCTTCAGCAGTTCGGCGGCATAGGCGAAGTACTTGTCGCCGGCCATGGTATCGACCAGCGTCTTGGGCGGCGTCTTGACGTCGACGCTGGGATCAATGGTTTGCGTGACGGCAACCGGCGGCTTGCCCCAGCCCGAGAGCGGCGTGATGGTGTAGCCCTTCTGCACGGCGTGGACGGCGGCATAGTCCGGCGGACCATCGGTCTTGGTCCGGCCAATGATCCAGACGTGCGGCGTCGGCGCATCGATGCGCGTCACGTTCGCCGGCACACTGCCGCTCCAGCCCGGCGGCACGATCAGGAAGCTGGCGGGCTTGGTGCCCGTCGTGCGCCATCCCGGCGAGGCAAACACGTCGCTCCACATGTCGAGCATCGGCAACAGGTAATAGCGGCCGCCGGTATCCGGAGCGGAGACGATCATCGGTTCACGCGTCAAGTCGAGCCAGCCGCTCGAATACAGCGTGTCGAAATTCGGCCGGACCACCGCTTTCATATCGGCGGTCGGGAATGCCGGAACGTTGTCGAAGGTGTTGGCAGGACCGCCGATGCCCGCAACCTTGGGATCGGAATTGATCAGCTGCTTGCGCGTCAGGTCCATCGTCACCAGCGGGTAAAAATAGATATAGGCGTCGGTGGCGATGGCTTGCGCCTCGCTGGCGGTCAGCGATTGCGCGGCGCTCGGCGGCGAGGTCGAAATCAAAGCAAACAGAAGCGACGTGACGGCAACAAATGATGAAAAATGTCTCTTCATGATAGTCCTCCTGACTGCAGTGGACGATCTCGCCCCTTGTGCAGCGCTGTGATCGAGAACGGGCGGATTATCTATCGCCGGGTCCCGCGAGTCGATTTGAGGCAGCGCAAAACATGAGCCGGATGCGGATGCGGATACCGTCGCGACGTTGCGTCGCATGCGCTGCCATGAGCGGTAGAAGGGCAGCGTGATCGGCCGACAAGCCGCCGGGGCTGTTGTCCCGTCGGCGCGCGCCGGTCTGCGAATAACGAAATGTCGCGTTTCGTCGGGAGCCGCGCGGATGGTGAGCGCGCGGTAACGACGTCGACTGTGTCGCGGATGCTGTCGTCACGCGCGGGGCAAATGCGATGACGTTCGCATCATCGAAATCGTCCATGCATCGATCGGGAAATTTTCCCGATGCGAATGTTCGAGATCGCCAACGACGCTGATGTCGCCGACACATGCGCCGTCATCAGTGGTGCCGCGATCTCGAACCGTTCTTAGAAGAACTCTTAGATCTCTTCTTCGAAGACCTATTTCAGATTGCAGAAAGTCGCTGTGCCCCAAGGGTTTCTGCGACACATCGGCAACACACGCGCACGATGTTGCGCCTTTAAAGGCGTTCTAACGGCCGAACGGCTGGCAAACGCAACGCGGATGATAAGGAAGCGAGGTGAATCGATCGCTGCGCAATTGCGGCGAATTTTTCTGGGGGGATTGGGCTGATGTCGCGTGTTGGTGTTGCCAGAGTTGTTGGTCTTGGAACGGTGAGCACGCTGGCTCTATCGCTTTGCATCTCGCAAGAGGTGCAGGCGCAATCGTCGCAGCTGCCCGCCGTCACGGTCAACGCGCCGGAGCAGCAGCAGGCGCGCCGCGCGCAGCCGCAACGCAACACCACGCGCGCGCGCGGCACGGCGCGCCGTGTCGCCGCACCGGCGCCCGCGCAGCAGGTGGCACCGGATGGCGCCGGCGCCGGCGCGGTGCGTGAGCGCGGCACCGGCCCGGTCGTCGGATACCTCGCGCATCAGAGTGTCACCAGCACCAAGACCGATACGCCGATCCTCGAAACGCCGCAGTCGATCTCGGTCGTCACCCGCGACCAGATGGTGGCGCAGGGTGCGCAGGACCTGCCGCAGGCACTCGGATATACGTCGGGTGTCACTGTCCCGAGCTTCGGTCCCAATCAGTTTTTCGACAGCTTCAAGGTGCGCGGCTTCGATGCGCCGCGTTATCTCGACGGCCTCCGGTTGCCGTCCGACATCACCACCTTCGCCGCGCCGAAAATCGAGACCTACGGGCTTGAGCGGCTCGAAGTTCTGAAGGGGCCGTCGTCGGGCCTTTACGGAGCCAGCGATCCGGGCGGAATCGTCAACATGATCAGCAAGCGGCCGCAGGCGACGTCGCATTACAGCGTCGAAGGCAACTTCGGGTCGTTCGATCGCTATCAGGGTGCCTTCGATATCGGCGGTCCGGTCGATGCGACCGGCCAATGGCTCTATCGCCTGGTCGGGTTGTTCCGGCAGAGCAATACTGAGGTCAACTTCGTTCAGGACAACAAGATCTTCATCGCGCCGAGCCTGACCTGGCGGCCGAATGTCGACACCAGCTTCACGATCCTGTCGCAGTATCAGAAGATCGACAACAAGGGTTACCAGCAATACGTGCCGGGGCAGGTCTCCCTCGCAGGCAATCCGCTCGGGCGCATCGCGCGCAGCACCTATCTCGGCGAGCCGGGAGCCGACGGTTACCTGTTGGAGCAAAAGGCGATCGGCTACGCGTTCGAACATCGCTTCGACAACAGCCTGCAGTTCCGGCAGAACTTCCGCTACACCGAGGCAACGCAGGATCTGCACTCGATCCGCCCCGAGGGCATGATCGGCAACAACCTCGTGCTGCGGTCATATGACTACGTCCGCGCCAACACCCAGAACGTCGCGCTCGACAACCAGTTGCAGGCGGATTTCCGCACCGGCCCGCTGACGCACAAGGTGCTGATGGGCTTCGACTACACCCACATGAAAGCGGCGTCGGAATTCCGCGTCACCTATGCGTTCCCGCCGATCGATGCATTCAATCCGGTGTACGGCGCGGCGATTCCGTCGTGGGATTCGCTGGTGCCGCCCTTCATCAAGCGCGACGATCATCAGGTGCAGGCCGGTTTCTACCTGCAGGACCAGATCAAGCTGGATCGCTGGACGCTGACGATGTCCGGCCGTCAGGATGTCGTCAACACCGCGTTCACCAGCACCGGCGTCTATCCGCCGGCCGGCAACTATGGGCGCAGCGATCAGGCGCAAACCGGCCGCGTCGGCCTGAACTATCTGTTCGACAGCGGCGTCTCGCCCTACATCAACTACTCGACCTCGTTCACGCCGAATCTCGGCTCCGACCGTTTCGGCGCGACCTTCAAGCCGACCACCGGCGAAGGCGGCGAGATCGGCGTCAAGTATCAGCCGCTCGGCTCCAACCTGATGCTGACCGGGGCTTACTTCGACATCCGCCAGCAGAACGTGCTGACGTCCGATCCGTTCAACCCGTTCTTCAACACCCAGACCGATGCGGTGCGTGTGCGCGGCTTCGAGTTCGAAGCCAAGGGCAACATCACGCGCGAACTGGAAGTGGTCGGCGCCTACAGCAACCAGGATCCGAGAGTGACCGCCAGCGTCGCGGGCAACACCGGCAAGGTGATGAAGAACGTCGCGCGCGACCAGGCATCGCTGTGGGGCAAGTACACCTGGCACGACGGCCCGCTGGCCGGTCTCGGACTCGGCGCCGGCGTGCGTTATGTCGGCGCGACTTATGGCAATGACTCCAACACGCTCCTTGTGCCGTCCTACACGTTGTTCGACGCCGCTATCAGCTACGATTTCGGCTATCTGCGTCCGGATATGAGGGGGCTCTCGGCGCAGATCAACGCAAGGAATCTGACCGACCGGTACTACGTGCAGTCGTGCTTCACCGGGTTGCCTTATTGCGCGCTCGGCAGTGGCCGCACCATCCTCGGCACGCTGAAATACAGCTTCAATGCCGAACCGGCGCCGCGCCTCATCACGAAGTGAGGCGCGACGCGCGGCAGCACAGTTGAAACCGATACGAGCCCTTCGCGGTTCGGAAAATCGTGCCACTCTGATCGTATCGAGTTGTGAGACGCATCGTGATTTCTGGAACAAGACCGCTTCGTCGCTGGCATTGGGTTCACAAATGGTCCAGCATCGTCTGCACGGTGTTCATGCTGATGCTCTGCATCACCGGACTGCCGTTGATCTTTCATCACGAGATCGACCACCTGCTGCATGAGGAGGTGGAGCCCAGCGTCGTGCCGCCGGGAACGCCGAAGGCGAACCTCGATCAGGCGGTCGCCAATGCCATGGCGAAATTTCCAAATCAGGTGCCGCACTTCCTGATCTTCGACCGGGACGAGCCCAACGCGCTGATGGTCTCGGTCGGCCCGACCATCAAAGCCAATCCGACCGACAATCGCATTGCGCGGGTGGATGTCCACAGCGGCGCGTTCCTCGATTCGCCGGACGTCACCGGCCGTTTCACCTACATCATGCTGAAGCTGCACACCGACATGTTCGCAGGGCTGCCGGGCAAGCTATTTTTGGGCTTGATGGGAATTCTGTTTTGCGTCGCGGTGATTTCCGGCATCGTGGTCTACGCGCCCTCGATGCGGAAACTGCGGTTCGGCGCCTATCGCGGCGATCGTCCGCGCGTCGTGCGCCGGCTCGACGTGCATAACCTCGCCGGCATCCTGCTGGTGATGTGGACACTGGTGGTCGGCTTCACCGGCGTCATCAACACCTGGGCCGATCTGGTGCTGAAGTACTGGCAATACGACCAGCTCGCCGAGATGACCGCGCAATACAAGGGTCGCGAGATCCCGGCCCGGCTGACGCCGGTGCAGGAGGCGGTCAAGGTCGCGCAACAGGCAATCCCGCATATGCAGCCGGCGTTCGTCTCCTATCCGGGGACGCTGTTTACCAGCAACACCCATTACGCGGTGTTCATGCGCGGCGATACGCCGGTGACGTCGCGGCTGCTGAAGCCGGCGCTGATCGATGCCGAGACCGGCCAGCTGACCGACAGCCGCGACATGCCGTGGTATGTCTCGACGCTGTTCCTGTCGCAGCCGCTGCACTTCGGCGACTACGGTGGCATGCCGCTGAAGATCATCTGGGCGATCCTCGACGTCATCACCATCGTCGTGCTGTGGACCGGACTTTACCTGTGGCTGCGGCGGCGCAAGCCCGCGGCCGGCGCCGCGCGGGCGGCGGCAAGCCCGCAGCAACGGCCGGTGATGTCGTCATGAGCAGGCCAACCCGCCAGACGATTCGGCAGATTTTCCGCTGGCCGCTCGCGATCGGCGTGCTCTCGACCGTGGGCCTGCTGTCGGCGCTGGTCGGCGACGGCATCTGGGACGGGCTGTCGTGGCTGACGCTGCTGGTGCCGATCGTGCTGTATGCCGGCTTCCTCGCCGCCGGACGGCAGCGGCGGGCCTGACCCGGCTGGCGCGACGTGGCGCGGGAACGGCGGCGGGGCGACCTACGCTGTTGTCGAAGCGGAGCGCTTCCGATACGGTCCCGCGCGCTTGCTCCCCCAGCCGGAAAAACCGATCGCCGCGCATGTTAGGCCGTCCCAAACTCGTACTCGCCTCCGGTTCGCCACGGCGGCTCGCTTTGCTCAATCAGGCCGGAATCGAGCCGGATGCCCTGCAGCCCGCCGATGTCGACGAGACTCCAAGCAAGGGCGAACTGCCGCGCGCCTGCGCCAACCGGCTGGCCCGCGCCAAGGCCGAGGCGGCGCTGGCCTCGGTGAAGCTCAACGACAATCTGCGCGGCGCCTTCATTCTCGCGGCCGACACCGTGGTGGCGGTCGGCCGCCGCATCCTGCCCAAGGCCGAGCTGGTCGACGAGGCGTCGCAATGCCTGCGGCTGCTGTCCGGGCGCAATCATCGCGTCTACACCGCGGTCTGTCTGGTGACGCCGAATGAAGCCTTCCGCCAGCGGCTGGTGGAAACCCGCGTGCGCTTCAAGCGGCTGACCGAGGAGGACATCCGCGCTTATCTCGATGCCGGCGAATGGCGCGGCAAGGCCGGGGGCTACGCGATCCAGGGCATCGCCGGGTCGTTCGTGGTGAAGATGGTCGGCTCCTATACCAATGTCGTCGGGCTGCCGTTGTACGAATCTATTGCGCTGCTCGGCGGAGAGAAGTTTCCGGTGCGGGCGGGCTGGCTGAATGCCAGCTAGGCCGACAAAGGGTGGCGGCGCGGACAAGCCCGCGGCGCGGCTGAAGCCGTGCCCGGTGTGCGGCAAGCCGGCCATCGAGGCCTCGCGGCCGTTCTGTTCCGAGCGCTGCCGCGATGTCGATCTCAATCGCTGGCTGTCGGGCTCCTATGCCATCCCCGGGCGGCCCAGCGACGAGGACGACGGGGAGTAGGCCCTCCCGGCCGGACGGGACGGCGGCAGCGGCGGAAACGGGCCTCAAACCGTGACGGCAGCGGCGTTTTTCGCGTTCCGGCGAATTGGCTGTGCTTTGTTGCGGCAATGCGACTCCCGGCCCGGTTTGACGGGTGGACATCACCGCTGGCTCTGACTATAAACCGCCCGCGCCCGGCCTCCGGCCCGGCGACGCCCAGGTAGCTCAGTTGGTAGAGCATGCGACTGAAAATCGCAGTGTCGGTGGTTCGATCCCGCCCCTGGGCACCATTGTTCGCCCAAAAGCAGGGGCTCAACGATGCAGCGACGATGGGTGGAGCAGTCCATCGTTGAAATCCGAGGCCGACTTTTGGCACATCGGACATCCTGATCTCACGTCACGCCATAGGCTTCCGCGCCTCCTGCGAGCATGGAGTTGCCGAGTCCGCGCGTTGTCTGCGCGATGGCTTCGCGTGCCTCCCGGTCGCCTATGCGGGAGCCAGGGCAGCCCTGAAACGCAGGAGTGACAGAGCGAGAAACAGTGCTCCGATCCCCGCGACGGCCAGGAACTGAGGCCAGACCACGTCCAGTCCGGCGCCTCGGTAGAGGATCGCTTGCGCGAACGAGACGAAGTGAGTGGAGGGCGACGCTTGCATGACTGTCGCAAGCCAGGGCGGCATGCTCTCCAGCGGCGTCGCTGCGCCGGACAATACGTTCATCGGGACGGCGATCAGCATGTAGAGCAGCCCGAGCTGCGGCATCGAGCGGGCAACCGTTCCGAGAAAGAGCCCGAGACCCGTTGCGAAGAACAAGTAGAGGACCGTGCCGAACAGGAACAGCGGAATGGATCCCGCGATCGGAACTTTCAGGAGTAGCCGGATGACGACATAGAGCGAGAAACCTACGGCGACCGCGATGACGAGTCCGTTGGCCCATATCTTGGACATCGCGATCTCGAACGGGGTGACGGGCATGACCATGAGATGGTCCATCGTGCCGTGTTCTCGCTCCCTCACGAGAGCTGCGCCGGCCAGAATGATCGCCAGAATGTTGATGCTGCCGATGATGCCCATGACACCGGTAAACCAAGCGGTGGTCACGTTGGGATTGAATGCGACCCGCGTTGCGAGATTGACGGAAGATAACGGCGTCGCTTCGTTGTGCGACAAAAACCGAGCGATCTCGGTGCTGATGATCTGTTGGGCCTGACCGGTTCCCAGCCCCGCCTGAACCATGGCGGTGGCGTCGACGTTGATCTGCAATCCGGGCTGGCGTCCGGCAATGACGTCACGCTGGAAGTTTGGCGGTATGTCGATGACAAACGTGTATTGGCCGTCATTCATCACGTGATCGATATCGGATTGGGCGATCAGTACGGGAGGTTTGAACAGGGGCATGAGAAACGCATGCGTAATGCGTCTCGATAGCTCCGAGTGGTCCTCGTCAACGACCGCAATTGATGCGTGATAGAGTTCTTGGGAATTGCTCTGCGCGTGGCTGATGATCGAGAGCGAGAACGAGTAGATCACGAGCGCCATCAGCACCCAATCGCTGAAGAAACTACGCAGCTCCTTTGTCCCAAGCCAGAATATGTTCGAAAGCGATCGCATCCTGTTCTACTTCTCCTGTTTTCTGATCAGCAGAAGGCTCGTGAGCGTCAGAATCGGAATGAATGCAGCAAGCAGCAGGATGCTCGTCCAAAGGTCTGGAAAGTCGAGGCCCTTGGTGAAGGTGCCGACGACGACCGGCCGATAGTAAGTCATGGGAAAGCCGCGACCGATGATCTGGGCGGTTCCGGAGAGCGACGATACAGGCGTCATCATCCCGGAAAACTGCTGTGCGGGAAGGATCGTCAGGATGGCTGTGCCGAACAGCGCGGCAATCTGCGTGCTGCAGAACGAGGAAATGAGCATCCCGTAGCCGGTGGTCGTGAAGACGAAGATGATGGTGCCGATCAGGAGAGTCAGGAAGCTGCCTTTCAGCGGCACCTGGAAAAGCACGACGGCCATCGCAAACATAATGACGAAATTGATCAACGCGACCGCGACATAGGGCAATTGCTTGCCGAGAAGGAATTCAAGCCGCGTGACAGGCGTGACATAGAGGTTGGTGATCGAGCCAAGTTCTTTTTCCCGAACGACGGCGAGCGCCATCAGGATGGCGGGAAACAGCGCGAGCATCATGGCAATGGTCGAAGGGACCATCGCATAGATGCTGTCGAAGTCCTGATTGTACTTGAACCGGACTTTGATGTCGGCCGGGAGAGCTGCAAGCGGTCGCGTCGTCTTGATGACGGGATCGCTAAGGTAGAGCTGATGCATGCCCTGCAGATAGCCGCGAATTGTCTCGGCACGGAACGGCATGGCGCCGTCGATCCACGCGGAAACCCACGCCGGGCGACCTCGCTTGATGTCCATGCCGAAGTTCGGCGGAATCTCGATGCTAACGTCGATGCTTCCATCCTTCAGGCGCCGGTCGAGATCCGCGTAGTCCCGAAGCGGAGGTTTTTCGACGAAGTAGGTCGAGCCTCTGAGCTCCGCGAGATAGGCGCGGCTCTCCGGCGTCTGATCGCGGTCGAGGACGGCGAAGGTCAAGTTATTGACGTCCGTCGAGATGCCCAGGCCGAACACGACCATGAGCAAAGTGGTCCCGAACAGCGCGAACATCAGCCGTATCGGATCTCGAACCAGTTCGAGGGCTTCGCGGATGGCATAGGCAAACAGGCGCTGTGAGCTGAACAAGGCGCTCGCAAGGTCCTGCTGCGGTGTCCTGCTTGAAACGAAGCCGGTGGCCGGTGCCGCCTGGTCGAGAATGGGCCCCGCGGTCGCGGAGGGCGTGTCCTGTTCGAGAAACCCGATGAAGGCGTCCTCCAAGGACTTTGCGCCTTTGGCTCTGATGAGTTCGGAAGGGGTGCCGGTGGCCAACACCCGGCCTTCATGCATCAGCGAGAGCCGATCGCAGCGTGAGGCTTCGTTCATGAAATGTGTAGACACGAAGATGGTCATGCCCGGGTCGCGCGACAGGCCGATCAACAGATCCCAGAATTGATCGCGCGCGAGGGGATCGACTCCCGATGTCGGCTCGTCGAGAATCAGCAAGTCCGGCTTGTGGACGATGGCAACCGCGAGCGAGAGACGCTGCCTGATCCCGAGCGGCAGGGCAGAGGCGAGGCTGTCGAGATAGTCCGCGAGGCCGCATGTGTCCACGAGTTCGCCGATCCGCGCCTCCGCAAAATCGCTCGGCAGATGAAAAAGGCGGGCGTGTAACTTCAGATTTTGCCGGACCGTCAGCTCGCCGTAGAGCGAAAACGATTGTGACATGTAACCGACGCGGCGACGAGCTTCGAAGTTACCGGCTTCCAGCCGTTTGCCGAAAATCAGCGCCTCGCCTTCGGTGGGCTGCAGAAGTCCGGTCAGCATCTTCATTGTGGTCGTCTTGCCCGATCCATTCGAACCGACGAATCCGAAAATCTCTCCTTGCTTGATCGTGAAGCTGACCCGATCGACCGCCGTGAAGTCGCCGAACCGGCAGGTCAACTCTTTCGCAACGATGACGGTCTGTCTCTGATCGTCATGCGGCGGCTCGATCGGCTGATTCACCCGGATGCGGTTCTGTCGCCCCGACAGCAGGGCGACGAAGGCCGCTTCAACGGAACTCGTGCCGGTCTGGCGCCGCAGTTCGGATGGCGCCCCCGTCGCCAGCATCTTTCCGCCGTCCATGGCGATGAGCCAGTCGAAGCGCTCGGCTTCTTCCATGTAGGCCGTCGCGACGATCACGCTCATTCCGGGCTTCCGCGCCCGCAAGCGATCGATCAGATCCCAGAACTGCCGACGCGAAAGCGGATCAACGCCAGTCGTGGGCTCGTCCAGAATCAGGAGATCCGGATCGTGAATGAGCGAGCAGCACAGGCCGAGCTTCTGGCGCATGCCGCCAGACAGCTTCTTGGCCGGGCGATCGGCGAACGGCGCCAGAGCTGTGCTCTTCAACAGTTCCTCGATCCGCCACTCGCGTTCCTCACGCGAATGACCGAACAGTCTCGCGAAGAACTCGATATTCTCGCGGACGCTGAGATCGGGGTAGAGGTTCTTGCCCAGTCCCTGCGGCATGTAGGCAATGCGTGGGCATATCAAGGCGCGAGCGGTGGTGTTGGCAATGTTCGCGTCGAGGACGGTGACGTCGCCTTGCTGGATTTGGCGCGCGCCTGCGAGGATAGCCAGGAGCGTGGATTTTCCGACTCCGTCCGGACCGATCAGACCGACCAGGCGGCCGGCAGGAATTTCGGTCGAGACGTGGTCGAGCGCGGTGACCTTGCGGTAATGATGGCAAAGGTCGCTGACGGAAGCGACCGCATCGTTGGCGATGGTCATGGAGCGGCTTCCAGCTTCTTCGGCCAGCTGATCGACGGATCCCATCGCACATAGGTGATCCCGGGCAGTCCGCCTCTGATGGCGTCCGCGTGTTCGAGCAGGCGTTGCTGATCAATCCGTACCCTGATGCGAAACATCAGCTTGTCGCGCTCGCTCTGGGTCTCGACGGTTTTTGGCGTGAACTGCGATTGGCTCGCGACGAAGGAGACTTTTGCCGGAATAGGATGGTTCGGGTAAGCATCGAGCACGATGCGGGCGTCGGCGCCGATCTTGACTTTGCCCGCCTCTGCCGTTGGCAGATAGATGTCCATGTAGACATAGGAGAAATCCAGCATGGTCATCACCTTGCCGCCGGCGGGAAGCACTTCTCCGATGTTGGCGAGGCGGTACTGGATGCGCCCCGCTTTGGGTGCGATCAGCGTATTGTCCGCGATCTGCACCCTGTAGAAGCCGGCGTCATGCTCTGCGGCGTTGAGGGCGTGCTGAACCCGGAGGACTCTTGCCCGCGCGGCGCCAAGACCTGCATTGGCGGCATCGAGTTGCTGTTGTCGCTGATCCATCAGCTCTCTGGTCGCCCAGCCATTCTTGACCAGTTGTCGCGTCCGCTCGATTTCCTGTTCGGCCAGGATTTGCTGGGTCTGTTGCTGGGCGAGAGTCGCCTGGGCTTCGTCGATGGCGTGCTGTGCCTCCCGCACCTGTGCCTCGGACTTCGAAAGCGACTGCTCTAAGTCCCTGGTGTCCATCCGGGCCACCGCCTGCCCCGGGGAAACCGTGTCGCCGATATCGGCCAGCAGTTCCGCGACGCGACCTGCGTACTTGGTGGAGATGTCGATCTCGTCAGCTTCGATGCGGCCATTACCGAAGCTGATTCCGACAGGCAGCGGCGGATGCACCTGCTTCCACCAATAATAGCCGCCAGCGCCCGCAAGCAGCAGCACGACGAAAAGGGAAAGTATTGCAGGCCAGGTTCGCCGAACGAGCTTTCGCGGGGCTATGGTCACCGGCAGATGCGTGTCCTCCGGCGCCACAACCGCTGGTGTCTCGGCTGTATCGGAAGCGCGTGCTCGCTTGATGGCGATGTCTTGCTGTTCCATATCTTTGCCTGAAATCTTGAGCCTCGTGTCAATCGCACATGTGCGATGGAAGCCATTGACACAGCTCAATACTTGACGCGGCGGACTCACCGCGTCATGGCGCAGATGATGTGCTGATGTCGTTGGCCCGCGGCAAAGACGCGGCGCGTCAGCTCTTCAGTGCGATCGGCGTGCGACACACCGCCGACGGCGCGACGCCGAAATGCTTCTTGAACAGCCGGCTGAAGTGCGACGAACTGGAGAAGCCCCAGGCGAAGGCCACGTCGGTGACGGTCGCGCCGCGATAGGCCGTCAGCTCCTGATGGCAATTGCGCAGCCGCATCTGCCAGATGTAATCGCTGATCGTCGTTCCCCGTTCGCTGAACACCATGTGCAGGTAACGCTTGGTGCAGCCGAGCGCCGCCGAAATCCGGTCGATGCTCAGATCGGGATCGCGCAGGTGCTCGTGAATGAAGGCCTGTGCTCGCAGGTGGAGCGCGGCGGGCCCGCTGCGATCGGCGGCGTTGGCGATCTGGCGAAACGGCACCAGCAGCAGATCGAGCAGCGTGTCGGCGACGCCGGGCGCGGTCGAGGCCGTCAGCGTCGAAGCCTCGCCAATCGCCGAATGCACGACGTCGCGTGCGATCCGTGCCGCGCCGCTACGCGCCGACAGCTTGCACGCGGTCATCCTGCCGGGATGGAAGCCGCGTTCCTGCAGCAGCGCTTCGGGCACGATCACAACGTCGTGGCGCGTCAGGGATTCGCTGACGATGGAGTGCGGCGCCGACACGTCATAAGCGAGGCAATCGCCGGGGCCGAGATCGATGCGCTGGCCCTGCTGCTCGAAGCGCGAGGTTCCGTGAGTCTGGAACAGGATCTTGATGAACGGATGCTCGCCCGCCCTGTGCCGCGCCGAGGGTAGCGCGACGCGATGCCGGCTGACCTCGATCCGGCAAAGCTTCAGGCGAGAAATTGTCGCGCAGTCGATCTGTCCGTCGAGCGATGGCGCGTCGAGCGGATCGATGTCGAACCGGCCGCAGAGTTCCGCGAGCGCATGCGTCCAGTAAGCGATGCGCTGTTTGGGAGCCAGGCCGGATGTGGTGAGCGAACGGACGCCAGCGGACATAGGACCTAACCGTGACTCGGGGTGCGGGATCGCAGATTTCGAAGAGAGCGGAAGGCTCGCCGGGTTTGGCGTCGAACCGCGCGCCGCGCGAGACGGCGCGTCGGATCATTCCGGCGCGATCCTCCAATGCCATCCGGATTCCGTCAAGTGGCGGAGCTCCGCATGGCGTTGCGGCGATTTTGTTGCGAACCCGGCCGTTGCTTCGCTGGGGAGCAAGCCGATTTCGCTCTTGGGCAAGCCGGCCGAAGCCCAGGCGGCTAAGCCTGTGCCCGAATGCGGAGCCGGCGGACCATCGTGGCGTTCCGGCGCGGGCAGTTTGGGAGGGGATATCATGGCAGCGAAGGTTTCAATTCATCCGCGAGTCGATGGCGGCGTCCGGCCGGCGAATGCGGCATTCTCCGGAGGGACGTTGCTGTGCCAATGCACCAGCGACCGGGTGAAGGTCAGCGTCGCGTCGCAGTCCGCGCACAATCATGCCTGCGGTTGCACCAAATGCTGGAAGCCGGAGGGCGCGCTGTTCTCGCTGGTTGCCGTTGCGCCGCGCGACAAGGTGACGGTAGTCGAGAACGGCCACAAGCTGAAGGTGGTCGATGCGAACGCCGTCATTCAGCGTTACGCGTGCAGCGGATGCGGCGTGCACATGTACGGGCGCATCGAGAAGACCTCGCATCCATTCTACGGACTCGATTTCATCCACACCGAATTGTCGCCCGACGACGGCTGGTCGGCTCCAGGCTTCGCGGCGTTCGTGTCCTCGATCATCGAAAGCGGAACCAGGCCTGAGGCGATGGACGACGTGCGCGGAACGCTGCGGGCACTCGGTCTCGAGCCGTACGATTGCCTGTCGCCGCCGTTGATGGACGCCATCGCCACGCACGTCGCCAAGCAATCCGGCGTGCTGGCATCCTGACTCTCCGGTGAGGCCAACCTCACTTGATTGACTGCGCGACTGGAGGCTGATGCCATGCGGCATCGGCCTCTTTTTCGTGGCGCAATCGCGCGAACGGTTTACGACGCGATGTCCCGAAAGGAGACATGCGGGTTCCCCATCCTGCTCTGGCTATTTGCTGCAGAGGTTGCGACAATCGCCGCTGACTTGGGCGCGCGACGTGGAACCACGGGGAGATCGGCGGGGGCATGCCATGGAAGTTGCTTGGCTCGGCGTTGTGGGCGGCGTCGGTAACGCTCGTGATGGTCACGGCGGCCGATGCGGCCGGCGAGGGCGCCGCGCGGCCGTCTGAATTTCTGCTGATCGCGCAGGTGGTGCTGCTGATCGCGGTGGGGCGCGGCCTCGGCGAAATCATGCAGCGGCTCGGCCAGCCTTCGGTGATCGGCGAATTGCTGGCGGGCCTGCTGCTTGGCCCGTCGCTGTTCGGTTGGGTGTGGCCGCAGGCGCAGAGTGCGATCTTTCCGCCATTGCCCGAACAAAAGGCGCTGATCGACGGGCTGGCGCAATTCGGCATCCTTCTGCTGCTGCTTTTGACCGGCATGGAGACCGATCTCAAGCTGGTGCGCAAAGTCGGCAAGGCCGCTATCACCATCTCGGTTGCCGGTATCGTCGTGCCGTTCCTCTGCGGCTTCGCGCTGGGGCAGGTGCTGCCGGACAGCCTGCTGCCGCATCCGGAAGCGCGGCTGGTGGCATCGCTGTTTCTCGGCACCGCGCTGTCGATCTCGTCGGTGAAGATCGTCGCCGTCGTCGTGCGCGAGATGAACTTCATGCGCCGCAATGTCGGCCAGATCATCATCGCCACCGCGGTCATCGACGACACCATCGGCTGGATCATCATCGCCATCATCTTCAGCCTGGCGTCGCGCGGCACGCTCGATCTGGCCTCGGTGGCGCAGGCGGTGCTGGGCACGCTGGCGTTCCTGCTGGTCAGTTTCACCGTCGGGCGCCGCGTGGTGTTCCAGCTCATCCGCTGGGCCAACGATCATCTGGTCAGTTCGGCGGCGGTCATCACCATCATCCTGCTTTTGATGGGCGTGATGGCGATGATCACGCATCTGATCGGCGTGCACACCGTGCTCGGCGCGTTCGTCGCCGGCATTCTGGTGGGCGAATCGCCGATCCTCACCAAGCAGATCGACGAACGGCTGCGCGGCCTGATCACCAGCCTGTTCATGCCGGTTTTCTTCGGCCTCGCCGGTCTGCACGCCGATCTGACGGTGCTGGCCGATCCGCGGCTGTTATGGCTGACGGTGGCGCTGGTGCTGATCGCGAGCATCGGCAAATTCGGCGGCGCTTATCTGGGCGGGGCGCTCGGCGGCCTGAATCAAAGGGAGTCCTTCGCGCTCGCCAGCGGCATGAATGCGCGCGGCTCGACCGAGGTCATCATCGCCACCATCGGCCTGTCGATGGGCGTGCTCAGCCAGAACATGTTCTCGATGATCGTCACCATGGCGATCCTGACGACGATGGCGATGCCGCCGATGCTGCGTGCGGCGCTGGCGCGGTTGCCGCTGGGCCGCGAGGAGAAGGCGCGGCTGGAGCGCGAGGAACTGGAGGAGAAAGGCTTCGTCGCCAATCTCGAACGGCTGCTGCTGGCGGTCGACGAAAGCGCCAATGCCAAATTCGCCGCCACCATAGCCGGCCTGCTGGCTGGCGCACGCGGCCTGCCGATCACGGTGTTGCATGTCGGCGCGCAGGCGACGCAGCAGCAGGACAAGCGCGGCGACGAGCAGAGTCACGAGAGCGCAGTGAAAAACGCCGCGAAGGTTGCCGCCGACGTCGACGAAGCGGAGAAAACCCGCGACGTCGACGTGACGACGCGCACCAGCGAGAAGCAGGCGGGCGAGGCCGTCGTCGAGGAGGCGCGCAAGGGATTCGATCTGCTGCTCGTCGGCATGGGCGATGCGGTCGGGCCGAAAGGCGGCTTTAACGGCAAGATCGCGGAGATCACGTCCGGATTCGAAGGGCCGCTCGCCGTGGTCGCGGCGAAGGGCAGCCAGTTGGCGCACCCGACCAACAACGATTTCCGGATTCTGGTCCCGGTGTCGGGGAGCGGCGTGTCGCGGCGCGGCGCGGAAGTGGCGATCGCGCTGGCGCGCACCAGTTCGGCGCCGCTGCATGTGGTCTATGTCTCGACGACGCGGGACAAGGGCGCGCGCCGCCGCAGTCCGCGCATGGTGCGGCCGCAGGAAGAAGACATTCTCAAGGATGTAACGTCATTCGCCGCGCGCTACGACGTTCAGGTGACCACCGCCATCCACGACAACGCCGCGCCGGAGGAGGCGATCCTGCAGGAAGTGCGGGAGAACGGCGCGACCCTCGTGGTGATGGGCGTCGATCGCATTCCGGGCGAGACGCTGAATTTCGGTAGCGTCGCGGCGGGGGTGCTTGCCGGGTCGAAGGTCTCGACGCTGCTGGTGTCGAACGGCGCGACGCACGCGAACGATTGATACGCCATCAGGCTCGAACGGTTTGGCGCGTCGCGCCGCAACGTTGCCATGCGGCTGCCAGCGCCGTGGCGGCGGCTTCGACGTCGCCCGCGGTTGTCGCGAAGCCGAGCGAGAGCCGCACCGCGCCGAGCGCCTTGTGTTCGGCGATGCCGAGCGCACGCAAGGCCGCCGAGGCCTCCTCGCGGTCGGCGTGGCAGGCCGAGCCGGTGGAGGCGATCACCTCCGGACAGGCGTCCAGCACCGCGCGGCCTGAAACGCCGGGGAAAAGCACGTTCAGCGTGTTGGGCAGTCGTTCGGTCGCATGGCCGACCAGTTCGATACCGGGAACGGCGCGTTGCAGCCGCGCGTAGAGATCGCGCGCCAGCCGTTCCATCTCGCGTGTTGCGTTGTCGCGCAACCGCAGCGCCGCGAGCCGGCAGGCTTCGCCCAGCGCGACGATGGAGGCGACGTTTTCGGTGCCCGGACGGCGGCCGCCTTCCTGCCCGGCGCCGCGCAGCACCGGTTCGAGCTTGCGGCCGCGCCGCACGTAAAGCGCGCCGATACCTTTCGGCGCATAGAGCTTGTGGCCGGCAATCGACAACAGGTCGATGCCGAGCGCATCGACATCGATGGCAAGCTTGCCGGCCGATTGCGCGGCATCGGCATGCACCGGAATGCCATGCTGCCGCGCCATCGCGGCGACGTCGGCGACGGGTTGCAGCACGCCGGTTTCGTTCTGCGCATGGATCAGCGTGACCAGACCGACGTCGCCGCCGATGGCGTTGCGCGCATCGTCGAGATCGATGCGGCCGTCGCTGTTGGCCTTGATGCGATGGATGCGGTGGCCGTGCTGCGCCAGCAGCTTGCAAGGTTCTTCCGTCGCCGGGTGCTCGATGGTGCTGGTGACGATAGCGCGTCTGTCGCCGCTCAGCGCCATGCTGCCGCGGATCGCCATGTTGCTGGCTTCGGTGCCGCCGCTGGTGAAGATGATCTCGTCGGGTTGCGCGCCGATCAAGGCCGCGACATGGGCGCGGGCAGTTGCCACCGCCTCCTTCGCGACGCGGCCCAACGCATAGTTCGACGACGGATTGCCGAACTGCTCGCGCAGGAACGGCAGCATCGCATCGAGCACGGCGGGTGCGATCGGCGTGGTGGCGTTGTTGTCGAGATAGATGCTCATGCGCGCTTTCTATCATGACGACGGGCGCTGCCGCAGCAGCGCCCGTCGCAAATATTATTGTCGTTCAGGTCGCCGTCGCTTCCTTGGCGAGGATCGCGTAGCGGAACTTGTCGGGATCGAGACAATCGAGCATCAGCGACGCGCGTTCGGCCTGCGGATACATCAGGAAGCCGAGCTTCGGTTGCTTGGTGCCGGGCAGCGCGACGTCGTGTGCGGTGTTGTACGCCACCCAGTTGCCTTCCCATGCGCCGAACAGCGCCTGGCGCGCCGCGACCACTTTCGGATCGTTGATCGGAAGATTGGCCGGAGGTTCTTCCAGCATCACCTTGCGCACGTCAGCCGGATCGACCGGCACCCAGCCGAAGCCGTCGAGGAACACTTCGGCGCGGCAGTGCTGGGCCTTGGTGACGTTGACCGATCCGGCGCCGAGGCTCTTGTAGCCGAACTGCGACGGCAGCACGCGGATGCCGTAGACGTCGCGCGCCGGCAGACCGGCAGCGCGGGCAAGGCCGACATAGAGCGCGTTGAGGTCGGCGCATTTGCCGCCGAGGTTGCCGCTCTTGAGCATGGCGGCGACGTCGCCGACGCCGCAGCCGCGCGTGGCCGCGACGCGCTGGGTGTTCTCGATGACCCAGTTATAGAGCGCGCGCGCCTTGTCGATATCGGACGCGGCCTTGGCCTCGGCGACGATCTTGTCCGAGGTCTGCTTGACTATGCCGTCAACCGGAATGAGATCGGTGCCCTCGAGGTTGAGCTTGCGTTCGGCGGCGCTGAGCGCGGCGACCTTGCCGGGCTTGCTCAGATCGATCGCGCGGTCGCGCGTCATGACGCGGCTGGTGACTTCGATGGCCGGCATGAACTCGTCATCCTTCCAGGTCACGTGTAGCATCTCGGCGCCGTACTTCGCGTCGCGGACGCGCTCGACCTTGGCGGCGTTGCCGGTCCACCTGGTTTCGCCGGGCCGTTCCCATTCGCTCTCGTTGACCGAGGGCAATGGAATCCACGCCTGCATCTTGCCTTCCGGCCGGTCGATTTCGAGCTTGGTGACAAGATCGACCGTGCGCCACGCGCCCGGCTTCGGTGCAAACACGGCGTCCGCGCGGGCAACGCCGGGCAACATCGCCATCAACGCGAGTGTGGCGGTGCCTTGCAGGAATTCACGACGGTGCATTTTGGTCTCCTCCTTGGATGTCAGGTTATTGGGCGCCGGCTTGTTCGCGCGGCGGCTTGTGTTGTCCGGCCGTGGGGTAAAGCGATTCCAGCGTCGTCAGAGTTTCGGCATGTGACCAATCGAGATCGCCTTCGACGAACAGTCGCGGCGCCAGCTCGGCATCGAGCACGAAGGTGGTCGGCAACGCACTGACTTGCCACGCCTTGGTGACGGCGCGATCGCGGTCGAGCAGCACGGCAAAATCGGCGGGCACCTTGTCGAAGAAGGCGCGCACGCGCAGGTCGACTTCGGCGACATCGACCGCGACGATAGCGACCGGCTTGCCGCGCGTCGCGGTCGCCAGCTTTTGCAGCGAAGTGATTTCACGCACGCACGGTTCGCACCAGGTGGCAAAGAAATGCACCAGCACGACATTGCCTCGCAGGCTTTGCAGCGCCAGCTGCCCGCCGTGCAGCTTGTCCAACTGCCATGTTGGCTTGTGGCCGTCGCTCCAGACTTTCAGCGACGCCGGCTCGGACGGCTGATCCGATGTGGCCGCGATGGCGGAACTCATCGCCGCCCCGCAACTCAGGACGATCGCGACGGCATATGCTGCTGCACGATGGCGCCAGTGCGCGACGCGGCGTCGCGCGACTCGCGCACTGGACGAGACATCGCCGGAATAAGAACGCTTCGAGTCGTTCGGATTGACTTGATGTGTGGCTGCGAGAGTCGCGTGAATTCGTATCGCAAGACGATGCAGTAAGCGCTGCAACGGCGAGCCCCAAAGGGACTTGTTGAATTCGATTCGTCGGCCCCGACACGCGGGAGCGGGATACGCCGCCACAACAACATTTTGTGGTGCGCGCACATTGTCGTCAATAAGTATCACTGCGACGAAATGACATAATCTGCGGCGTCAAAGGCCGGACAACGTCCAAACAAGTATTCCAGATGAATAAATGAGCATATGCAACGGGATAACGCGTCGCCGCATCCCGCGCGACGGATTCAGCGGGGGTTTGTTAGATCGCAACACGACAAAAGCGTAGCTTTGACAGTTGGTTGGAGTCACTCTACTTTTTATTTTGACAAACTCTAATGTTTGGGCGTCCCCCGTTGGGGGCGGTAATCGGAGGAAATGTTCCATGAACATGGAACTCTCGCGGCGCTCGTTTATGCTCGGGGCCGGCGCGGGTTTGGCGGGGACGAGTCTTGGCGCTCTTGGATTTGGTGAAATCGAAGCGGCCCATGCATTATCGATCCGGCCTTTCAAACTTGCGCAGACCAAAGAAGTCCGTAGCCAGTGTCCGTACTGCGCTGTCTGCTGCGGCATGCTGATCTTCTCTGCTGAAAGCAAAGAAGAAAAAGGCAAGATGGAAGTCACCCACATCGAGGGCGACGTCGACCATCCAGTCAATCGGGGCACGCTTTGCCCCAAGGGCGCAGGTGCCATCGATTACATCAAGTCGAAGGTCCGCGTGAAGTATCCGATGTACCGCAAGCCCGGCGGCACCAGCTTCGAGCGCGTGAGCTGGGACTTCGCGATGGAGCGCATTGCGAAGCTCCTGAAAGAAGATCGCGACGCCAACTGGGTCGAAAAGAATCGCGACGGTGTGACGGTCAATCGCTGGCTCACCACTGCGTTTCTGGCCGGCAGTTCGGTCGCCAACGAAGGCGGCTGGGCGACCTTCAAGGTCTCACGCGGCCTCGGTCTCTTACAGATAGAAAATCAGGCTAGGATTTGACACGGACCGACGGTGGCCAGTTTGGGCCCCACATTTGGTCGCGGTGCAATGACGAATTCCTGGACGGACATCAAGAACGCTGATCTCGTCTGGATTATGGGTGGTAACGCAGCGGAAGCACATCCCTGCGGATTCAAGTGGGTCACCGAGGCGAAAGCCGAGCGTGGCGCCAAGCTGATGGTGGTCGATCCGCGGTTCAACCGCTCGGCGGCCATGGCGGATCACTATGCGCCGATCCGTTCGGGATCGGACATCGCGTTCTTGTCGGGTGTCATCAACTACCTGCTGACCAACGACAAGATTCATAAAGAGTACGTGCGCCACTACACCAACGCGGCGTTCATCGTGAAGGACGAGTTCGAGTTCAACGAAGGACTCTTCTCCGGCTACGACGAATCCAAGCGTTCGTACGATCGCAGCACCTGGGAATACAAGTTCGGACCTGACGGCTTCGCCGTTCGCGACATGACGTTGCAGGATCCGCGCTGCATCTTCCAGCTGATGAAGAAGCACTTCGCGCAATATACGCCCGAACTGGTCGAGCGAGTCTGCGGCACCCCGAAGGACAAGTTCCTGAAGGTCGCCGAATGGGTCTCGACGACTGCGAACGGCGAGCGCGCGATGACGATCATGTACGCGCTTGGCTGGACGCAGCATTCGCACGGTGCGCAGAACATCCGCTCCGCGGCGATGATCCAGCTTCTGTGCGGCAACATCGGTATTCCCGGCGGCGGCGTGAACGCTTTGCGCGGTCACTCCAACGTGCAGGGCATCACCGACGTCGGCACGCTGACGGCAGCCATTCCCGGCTACTTGGCACTGCCGACCGAGCAGGAGCCGACGCTTGAATCGCACTTGAGCAAGCGCGCGTTCAAGCCGTTGACGCCGAACCAGACCAGCTACTGGCAGAACTATCGCAAGTTCTACGTCAGCTTCCTGAAGACCCAGTTCGGTGCCAACGCGACCAAGGACAACGAGTTCGGCTACAACTACCTGCCGAAACTCGATGGCATCTACGATTGCATCAAGATGTTCGACTTGATGCATCAGGGTAAGACCAACGGTCTTCTCTGCCAGGGCTTCAATCCGCTGATGGCGATTCCCAACTCTAACAAGACCCGGGAAGCGTTGTCGAAGCTCAAGTTCCTGGTCAGCATGGACCCGATCGAGACCGATACGGTCCGGTTCTGGGAAAATCACGGCGAGTTCAACAACGTCGATCCCGCCAAGATCAAGACCGAAGTGTTCATGCTCCCGGTTACGTCATGGGCCGAAGAAGAGGGAAGCGTCACCAACTCCAGCCGTTGCATTCAGTGGCGCTGGAAGGCGGCCGACCCCTACTTCGAATCCAAGACGGATATCGAAATCCTCTCCGACCTGTTCGTGCGTATGCGCAAGATGTACGAAAAGGACGGCGGCAAGGGCAAGGAAGCGCTTCTTGCGGTCGACTGGAGCTACAAGAATCCGCTTGAGCCGAGCATCGAAGAGTTGCTCACCGAGCTCAACGGCAAGGCCCTCAGCGACGTCAAGGACGCTGAAGGTAAGGTCATCCGGGCCGCAGGGCAGCGGTTGGCCAGCTTCGGCGAAATGCGGGACGACGGGTCGACCGACGGCTGCATGTGGATCTACACCGGTGTCTATGGTCCGGCGGGCAACTTCGCCATGCGTCGTGACAATAGCGATCCATCCGGACTCGGGGTCTACGGCAACTGGGGCTTCTCGTGGCCGGCCAATCGCCGCATCCAGTACAATCGCGCCTCGGCGGACCCGGATGGGAAGCCGTGGAGCGAAGCCAAGAAGTACATGTACTGGAACGGCGAACGCTGGACCGGACCGGATGTGCCGGACTATGTGCCGACCATTCCGCCGGATCGTGCGGTTGGACCATTCATCATGAACGCGGAAGGCGTGTCGCGCCTTTGGGTTCGTGGCCTGATGGCCGACGGTCCGTTCCCGGTGCACATGGAGCCGTTCGAGTCGCCGGTCGGCAACCTGGTGTTCCCGAAACTCAAGGGCAACCCGGTGGCGCGTGTGTTCAAAAACGATATGGAGGCGCTTGGCAATTCCAAGGACTTCCCGATCGTGGCGACCACGTACCGTCTGACCGAGCATTTCCACTTCTGGACCAAGAACGTGCATGCCAACGCGGTGATGCAGCCTGAGTTCTTCGTGGAAATGTCCGAGCAGCTCGCCAAGGAGAAGGGGATCAAGAACGGACAGCGCGTCCGTGTCTGGTCGAAGCGCGGCGAGGCCAAAGGCAAGGCAGTCGTCACCAAGCGCATGACGCCGTTCAAAGTCGACGGCAAGACGGTGCACCAGGTGGGCCTGCCGCTCAACTTCGGCTTCATCGGCGAAACCAAGAAGGCGTCCCCGATCAATGGACTGACGTCCGCGATCGGCGACTCCAACTCGCAGACGCCTGAGTTCAAGGCGTTCCTCGTCAATGTCGAGCCCATCGCGGGCCCGGTGGCATAAGGGGAGGCATCACATGTTTACGCCAGTTGCTAACCCCACCACCAAGCCCGTGCCGGCGAAGTTCGGCGAGCAGGACTTGATCCGTCGTTCGGCCTCCAAAGTCACCCCGCCTGCCAAACGGCAGACGGAAGTGGCCAAGCTGATCGACGTATCGAAGTGCATCGGTTGCAAGGCATGCCAGGTGGCGTGCCTTGAGTGGAACAACCTCACCGAGGACGTCGGTGTGAACGTCGGGGTCTACGACAACCCGCACGATCTCACCGAGAATACCTGGACGTTGATGCGCTACACCGAGTACGAGAATGCCGAGTCCGGCAATCTCGAGTGGCTGATCCGCAAGGACGGCTGCATGCACTGCGAGGATCCGGGCTGCCTCAAGGCCTGCCCGGCGCCTGGCGCCATCGTGCAGTACTCGAACGGCATCGTGGATTTCGTCCACGACAAGTGCATCGGCTGCGGCTACTGCGTGAAGGGTTGCCCCTTCAACATCCCGCGCATTTCGAAGGCCGACTCAAAGGCCTACAAGTGCACGCTTTGTGTCGATCGCGTCGCGGTCGGTCAGGGCCCGGCTTGCCAGAAGGCATGTCCGACCCAGGCCATCGTATTCGGCACCAAGGACGAGATGAAGCAGTGGGCTGACCACCGCATCAAGGATCTCAAGTCGCGCGGCTTCAAGAATGCCGGGCTCTACGATCCTCCAGGTGTCGGCGGCACGCACGTCATGTACGTCCTGCAACACGCGGACAAACCGCAAATCTACGCCAGCCTTCCAAACAATCCGACGATCAGTCCGATCGTCGAAATCTGGAAGGGCGTGACCAAGTACGCCGGTCTCGCAGCGATTGGCGCGTTTGCGGCAATCGGCTTCATCCATCATGCCGTCGCCGGTGCGAACCGGGTGTCGGAAGAGGATGAGAAGAATGCCGAGCGTCTGACGGAGGGTCGCCAGCCATGAGCAAGTCTGAAGTCGACGCCGGCGACGGCGTCCATCGCGGCAAGCCCGTGATCGTGGATCGCTACTCGCTGGGAGCCAGAATCAATCACTGGATCACAGCGATCAGCTTGGTGCTGTTGGGATTGTCGGGCCTGGCGTTGTTTACGCCAGTGCTCTACCCCCTGACGGGACTGTTCGGAGGTGGCGCTACCACGCGTATGCTCCATCCCTGGATCGGCGTGGTGTTGTTCCTCAGCTTCCTCGGATTGTTCTTCCGGTTCTTCCGGCTGAACCTCTGGGAGCGGACGGACAACGTCTGGATGAGCCGCCTGCGCGACGTTCTCGCCGGTGACGAGAACAAGCTGCCGGAAGTTGGCAAGTACAACGCCGGACAGAAGATGGTGTTCTGGTCGATGTCGCTGTTGATCCTGGTTCTGATCACCAGCGGTGTGGTGATCTGGGATCAGTACTTCTCCAGCTACTTCACCATCGAGCAGAAGCGCATCGCGGTGTTGATCCACTCGGCGACGGCGATCGTGGCGATCTGCGTCTGGATCGTCCATGTTTACGCGGCGATCTGGGTCCGTGGAACGATCGGGGCCATGACGCGCGGTCAAGTGACCGGCGGCTGGGCCTGGCGGCACCATCGCAAGTGGCTGCGTGAACTGGTCACCGGCAAGAACTAAGAGTAACATAGAGTGATACGGCGGCGGCAGTATGTGCCGCCGCCGGTTTAGTCTAACGCCACGTGGCCCGTGAGGTTCGTGAGGGATAATGATGTCTCGAGTCGATACGACCGATCCCGATCCGTCAGTCATTGGCAACATTCCCACGCCGTCGTTTGCGCGACTTCCGGAGCCTCGTGCGCTGTTCGCAGCACGGGCGACGCGGTTCGCCGAACTCGCGGAAGGGCATGACCTTGCCGCCTATCTGCGGTTCCTGGCTGCGCTCTGCCAACTGCAATCGTCGATTCAGGACGATCTGCCGGAGCCTGACGAGCTCGACGCCGAGCTGGTGAAGCGCGCCAAGGACCACAAGATGCCGCCGCTGGATCGTGGCAAATTTGCCCCGGACGCGGCCTTCACTGCGACGTTCGACCGCCTTCTCGCCGGGGCCTCGCAGCTCGAGATGCCGCCGCAGGCTTACGATGCCCTGAGCCGCGTCCGGGCGGCCGACGATGCCACGCGACTGGTGATGCTGCAGAACGTGCTGGCGGAAGCGATTCCGGTCGAGGCGCTGGCCGAGCACATCTTCGTGTCGGCGGCATTGCAGGTGCATTTTGCCCGGCTCGCCGCGCGCCTTGAGGTCAAGAATCTCGAGACGGTGGGCGACGGGGTATGCCCGTGCTGCGGCGGTGCGCCAAGTTCGACGATCCTCGTCAACTGGCGGCGGTCGCCGGGAGCGCGGTATTGCTCCTGCTCGCTGTGCGGCACGCTGTGGAACTACGTCCGCAGCAAATGCACGCTGTGCGGTTCGACGCGAAAGATCCTGTTTCAGGAGATCGAGGGCGCCGGCAACATCAAGGCGGAGACCTGCGATGATTGCCACGGCTATATGAAGATAATGAACCAGCAGAAGGACGACCGCCTCGATCCGGTCGCGGACGACGTCGCGACGCTGGGTCTCGATCTTCTGGTGCGGGAGCTCGGCTTCCGCCGCGGAGGCATCAATCCGTTCCTGATCGGCTACTGAGGGGGCCGATATGGACGAACGGAGCTCAAACCTCAGCCGAATTCCGTCCATCGACGAGATATTGAAGACGGCGACCGCGGCTGCCGCGATCGATCGCTTCGGCCGCCCGTCGGTGGTGGCCGCCATTCGCCGCAGCGTCGAGAGCGCGCGCAAAGCTGTCGTGGCGGGCAGCGCAACGCCTTGCGGAGTCGAAGCGGTCGCGAGGTCGGCCGTGGCGCGGCTCGAAGCCGACGCCAAACTCAACGCGCGCCCGGTCTTCAATCTCACCGGAACCGTGCTTCATACCAATCTGGGCCGCGCCGTGCTGGCCGAAGCCGCCATCGAGGCGGCGACGGCGGCGATGCGTCAGGCGCTGGCGCTGGAATTCGATCTCAAGCAGGGCAAGCGCGGCGAGCGCGACAGTCTGGTGCGCGATCTACTGTGCGAATTGACAGGCGCGGAGGACGCCACCGTCGTCAACAACAATGCCGCCGCCGTGCTGCTGGCGCTGAATACGCTGGCCAAGGGCAAGGATGCCGTCGTGTCGCGCGGCGAATTGATCGAGATCGGCGGCGCTTTCCGTATGCCCGAGATCATGTCGCGGGCCGGCGCCAGACTGGTGGAGGTCGGCACCACCAATCGCACACATGAAAAGGATTATGCCGCGGCGCTCGGTCCGAAGACCGGACTGATCCTCAAGGTCCACACCTCGAACTATCGCATCGAAGGCTTCACCAAGGCGGTGTCGGCCAGGGCGATCGTCGCGCTGGCGAAGCCGCACAACGTCCCGCTGCTCAACGATCTCGGGTCCGGCACGCTGGTCGATCTGGCGCGCTACGGTCTGGTGCATGAGCAGACAGTGAGCGAAGCCGTGGCCGAAGGCGCCGATCTGGTGACCTTCTCCGGCGACAAGCTGCTCGGTGGCCCGCAGGCCGGGTTCATCGTCGGCCGCCGCGATCTGATCGCGCGGCTGAACAAGAATCCGATGAAGCGCGCGCTGCGCATCGACAAGATTCGCCTCGCGGCGATCGAGGCGACGCTGCGGCTCTATCGCGATCCCGACAGACTGGCGCAACGGCTGCCGACGCTGCGACTCTTGGCACGCGGCAAGCCGGAGATCGAAGCGGCGGCGCGACGTGTGTTGCCCGCGGTCGGTCAAGCCATCGGATCGCGCTTTGTGGCGGCGTTGACCGCATGCGCCAGCCAGATCGGGTCCGGCGCGTTGCCGCAGGAGACGATTCAGAGTGCCGGTATCGCCATGCGTGTGGCCGGGACGCGCGGCAGCGGCCGGGCGCTCAATGCGCTCGTCACCGCGTTTCGCGATCTGCCGGTGCCGGTGATCGGCCGCGTCGAGGACGATGCGTTTGTGCTGGACTTCCGCTGTCTCGAGGATGAGGCCGCGTTTATCGATAACCTCAAGTCATTGCAGTGCGAGGAGAGCGCCTGATGGGATGGCTCGACACGCTCACACTGTTCAAGCGCCGTGCCGCCGACGACAAGCCGGACGCGTCGCAGACGACAGCCGAACTGATGGCGCAGGCGCTCGATGCCGCGGAGGCGAACGATTACGAATCGGCGCTGGCGATCTGGGGTCCGTTGGCGCATCAGGGCGTCGCACGCGCGCAGAACAACATCGGCAAGTGCTTCAGCGAGGGCCTTGGCATCGCGCAGGACAGCGCGCTGGCGCTGAAGTGGCTGACACTGGCGGCCGAGGCCGGCGATCCGATCGGCCAGCGCAATCTCGCCGATATCTATTTCAAGGGCGAAGGCGTCGAGGCCAATGCGGTGCAGGCCGCGGAACTGTATCGCGCTGCCGCCGAAGCCGGTGACGGTCCGGCGCAAGACATGCTGTCGTGGATGCTGGTCGAAGGCGAAATGATTCCCGGCGACATCAAGGAGGCCAAGCACTGGGCCGAATTGGCCGCCGCGCAAGGCGTCGTTCCGGCGATGACGCGGCTGGGCATGATCTATCATAATGCCATTGGCGTCGAACGCGATCCGGTCGAAGCGGCGCGGTGGTGGGACAAGGCTGCGGCGCGCGGCGATGCGGATGCGCAGGTGATGCTGGGTGCCGCCTATCAGCTCGGCGCCGGCGTGCCGCAGGACGGCGTCGCCGCACTGATGTGGCTATTGCGTGCGCGCGCCAACGGCAATGTTCTCGCCGATTCCTTCATCCAGCCGACCTTTGCCTCGATGTCGGCGGCGGATATCGAGCGCGCCCGCAAGCTGGCCGAATTGCCATTGGTGGAGCCGGTCTGATGATCGTCGGCACCGCAGGCCATATCGATCACGGCAAGACCTCGCTGGTGCGCACGCTCACCGGGGTCGATACCGATCGCCTGAAGGAAGAAAAGGCGCGCGGCATCTCGGTCGATCTCGGCTTTGCCTACCTGCCGGTACCGGACGGCGGCATCCTCGGTTTCGTCGATGTACCGGGCCACGAACGCTTCGTGCACAACATGCTGGCGGGCGCCACCGGCGTCGATTTCGTGCTGCTGGTCGTTGCCGCCGATGACGGCGTGATGCCGCAAACCACCGAGCATCTGGCGATTGTCAATCTGCTCGGGATCGCGCACGGCGCGGTGGCCATCACCAAGGCGGATCTGGTCGATGCCGAACGGCTGGCCGAGGTGCGCACCGAGATCGCCAACGTGTTGGCGGCGACCGCGCTGCGCGATGTCGAGATGTTCGCGGTGTCGAGCCAGACCGGCGCGGGTATCGCGGAACTGCGCGAGCAATTGTTCGCTGCGGCGAAGGCGTGGGAGGGCCGCTCGGCGCGCGGGCGATTCCGCCTTGCTGTCGATCGGTCGTTCACCCTTGCCGGTGCCGGGACGGTGGTGACCGGGACTGTTCTGTCCGGCAGCGTGGCGGTCGGCGATCAGGTCGTCATCAGCCCGTCGGGCCGCTCCGCCCGCGTCCGCGCCATTCACGCGCAGAATCGTGTCGCCGAAAGCGGCCGCGCGGGCGACCGCTGCGCGCTCAATCTGGCCGGCGATGCGATCAGCAAGGATGCCATTTCGCGCGGCGACGTGATTCTCGATCCGGAGCTACATGCGCCGGCCAACCGCATCGATGCGCGGGTTCAGGTTCTGTCGTCGGAAAACAAGCCGGTCGGCCAATGGATGCCGGTGCGGTTGCATCATGCGGCGTCCGAAGTCGGCGCGCGCGTCGTGCTGCTCGGCGACGCAGCCGTGCCGCCCGGTGGCGAAGCCTTCATTCAGCTCGTGCTCGAACAGCCGATCGCCGCTACGATCGGCGACCGGTTCGTGTTGCGCGACACCACCGCTCAGCGCACCATTGGCGGTGGCGTTTTTGTCGATCTGCGCGCGCCGGCCCGCAAGCGCCGTACGCCGGAGCGCGTGGCGCAGCTCGAGGCCAACGCACTCGCCGATCCCGACCGGGCCCTCACTGCGCTGTTGAACGGCGCGGCGGGCCATATCGATTTCACCACCTTTGTCCGCGATCACGCTTTGTCTGCGGCCGAGCGCGAAGCTATGATCCAGCGCCTCAGCCTGCTGCGGCTGGTGACGCCGAAGACCGAATTCGTGATCTCGCCGGCGACCTGGCTCAAGCTGAAGAACACCGTTCTGGCGACGCTGGCCAAATTCCATGGTGAACATCCCAACCTTCCTGGCATGGGATCGGAGCGGCTCCGCCTGCAACTCGAACCGCGTTTGCCGCCGCCGGCCTTCGCAGCAATGATGCAGGGGCTCGCGCGCAGCAAGGACGTCGCGCTCGATGGCGCATGGATCAGGCTGCCTGATCACGAAGTCCGGCTGTCGCCGCAGGACGAGGTGCTGTGGTCGCGGATATCGCCGTTCATCAAGGGCGAGGGCCGTTTCCGTCCGCCTCGGGTGCGCGACATTTCCGGCTATACCGGCATCGTCGAGCCCGAGGTGCGGCGTATCTTCAAGCTGATGGGGCGCATGGGCCGCGTCGACGAGGTCGCGCACGACCACTTCTTCATGCGTGACACCGTCGCCGAGATCGTTCAGATCATGACCGAAGTGGCCGCGGCCGCGCCCAACGGCCAGTTCATCGCAGCCCAGCTGCGCGACCGGCTCGACAACGGCCGCAAGGTCGCGATTCAGATTCTCGAATTCTTCGACCGGCACGGTCTCACCATTCGCCATGGCGATCTGCGCCGCGTCAACAAACACCGACTTGACCTGTTCGGCAAACCGTCGGAAGACAAGCTGTCAGGCACGGTCGCAAAGGTCGACAGTTCAGGAAGAGCATCGTTCCCGGTGGAGCGTCCGGACTTCAAATCCGGGAAGGGCCGCGAGCCGGTCCTTGGTGGGTTCGACTCCCATTCTCTTCCGCCAAAATTGGGTGTCCGATGACAGTACAAGCATTCACTGCGGTTCTGGACCAACTTGAGCAAACCGCGCATGCGGCGAGCGTCAGCGAGGAAAACTACCGCCGCGAGGCGGCGGCGCGCATCCAGGCGCTGGAGCAGGAGCGCGCTTTCGGCTTTCGCCGGCTTGCCCTGATGCGCACGGTGCTCACCGCTATCGCCAATTGCGAGACCGAAGACGATGCCATCCTGCAAGGATCGGCGGCGTTCCTGCAGGAAGTCGGCTGGAAAACCGAAGTCGAATCGCAGCAGGAAGCGCTGGAGCAGTTCCATCCGGTGATCCGCGCCTGCTGGCAGGCCGCGCAAGCCGAGAAAGCCGAGCAAGCAGACCAGCCACCGGCGCAGATCACAGACAAGCTCAACGATTTCGAGCGCTGGTTCGGTGAAGCCCGCAACGGGCCGTTCCTCAAGGTGCTGGAACGGGAGATCGTGGAGCTGCCACTTGTCGAAACCTGCTAAGTCCAAGTCAGCCAAGCACAAGAAACTCGACGATTTCCTGTTCGACGACTGGATCGTCAAGGAATATCAGCGCACGGAAGGTTTCACCGCGCTGATCATTCTGGTTTCGACGTCAAATCTCGGCGTGCTGCCGCTGCGGTCGACCTTCACGCATGTAATCGGCGACGAACTCGATTGGCACCATTTCAGCCTGTTGATGCGCGGCGCCAACGTGTTGTGGGACGCGGTGTTGCTGATGCCGGTTACCGACGAGAATGGCGGCCCGATCGAGGACAGCAAGGCGGCGGAAGAATTGCGCCTGCTCGAAGACCGGGTCAACGAGAGCCGCCTCGTCGTCAACGAAGGCCATTTCTTCGACAAATGGGGCCGCCGCATGAAGGTCGAGGAAGCGCTGGCCAATTGAAGGCGGATTTCGCGCGGCTAAGCTCTTTTGCGATTGATGCCACGCATCGCCCACACCACCTGCGTCATTCCAGGATGCGCGTTCTTTACGCGCAGGCCCGGAATCCATAGGTCCAGCGATGGTTATGGATTCCGGGCTCGCTCGCGAGATGCTCGCGCCCCGGAATGACAAAGGTGGGGCGATTTCCCTCAACTCGAAAATGATTCAGTTCGCTTGGACCATTTTCACGCGTGTATCGAGCCGATCGATCACGCCTTGACGCGGACGCGCGGCGGTCCAGCTTCGGTATGCCCGACGATGCGCGCCGAGGCGTAGCCGGCACGCTTGACGGTGTCGAGGATGGCGGCGGCCTTGTCGGCGGCGCAGGAGATCAGGAGGCCACCCGAGGTCTGCGGATCGACCAGCAGATTGCGCTGCCAGTCCGGCAGGCCGTCGGGCAGTTCGACGGCGCCGCCGTAGCTCGACCAGTTGCGCGTCGAGGCGCCGGTGACGTGGCCGTTCTGCGCCAGTTGCGCGGCCTGAGTGAACAACGGCACGTCGGCCGCGTTGATCGTCACCGTCAGGCCCGAGCCGCGCGCCATTTCCAGCGCGTGACCGAGCAGGCCGAAACCGGTGACGTCGGTGATGGCGTGCACTGAACTGTCGCCGGAGAGTTCGCCGCCGATGCGATTGAGCTGTGTCGTCGAGGCGACCATCTCGGCATAGCCTTCGCCGGACAGTTCGCCTTTCTTGATCGCCGCGGAGTAGACACCGACGCCGATCGCCTTGGTCAGGATCAGCGCGTCGCCGGCCTTGGCGTCGGCGTTGCGGCGCACCTGTTCCGGACGGCAGATGCCGATCACGGCAAGGCCATAGATCGGCTCCGGCGCGTCGATGGAATGACCACCCGCGACCGGAATGCCGGCGGTGCTGCAGACCGAGGTGCCGCCTTCGATGATCTTGCGGACGTCGTCGACCGAAATCTTGGTCAGCGGCATGCCGAGGATCGCCAGCGCCATGATCGGCTTGGCACCCATGGCGTAGACGTCGGAGATGGCGTTGGTGGCGGCGATGCGGCCGAAATCGTAGGGGTCATCGACCACCGGCATGAAGAAATCGGTGGTGGCGACGATGCAGGTCGAGTCGTCGACCTGCCAGACCGCGGCGTCGTCGCCGGTCTCGACGCCGACCAGCAACTGGCGAAACGGCGCGGCGGCCGGCTGGTTGGCCAGCAGATCCTGCAGCACGGAAGGCGAGAGCTTGCAGCCGCAACCGCCGCCATGGGCGAGACTCGTCAGCCGAACAATCGGGGCATTCATTGTCGATTTCCCTGGTCGCGCCGCGCCGCGGCAGGCTCACCGGACAATCGCGCGCTGCGCAAGGCGGAGAGTGACAGCAGAGCCGAAATCATACGACGGATCGGCGCGCCGATGCAAATGCCACAGCGGTTCGGCGTGAGCCGGTGCAGCGGCAGATTGTCTCGCGAGCCGGTTAGCCCAGCATGCCGGTATCGCCGCAGATCGAAATGGCTTGCCCGGAAATGGTGCGGCCGCGCGGGCTGCACATGAACAGAATCTGATCGGCGAGTTGCTGCGGCGTCACGTAGTCCTTGATGGAGGTGTAGGAGAAGGCGATCTTTTCCATCTCGGCATAGGAGATGCCGCGTTGCTGCGCCTTGGCTTCGAGCACGCGGCGCTGCCGGTCGCCGGCGACCAGACCCGGCAGGATGGCGTTGACGCGGATGTTGTCCGGGCCGAGTTCGATCGACAGCGACTTGGTGAAGCCGATCACGCCCCATTTCGCCGCCGCATAGGGCGTGCGCATGGCGAAACCCAATCGCCCGGCCGCCGACGAGATGTTGACGATCGAGGCATTGCGGCTCTGGCGCAGCAGCGGCACCGCGAGCCGCGTGCAATTGAATTGACCGGTGAGGCAAATATTGACGCAACGATCCCAGTCGTCGGGATGCATGTCCTCGACCTTCGCCGTCGGTCCGGCGACGCCCGCGTTGTTGACCAGAACGTCGAGTCCGCCGAGTGCGCGCGTGGCATCGTCGAACAGGGTGCTGACGGATGCACGATCCGACACGTCGCAATGGCTGGAAGTCAGCGCCGGATCGGATTGGCGCAACGCGGTCAGCGCCGCGTCATCGACGTCGCAGATGTGGACGCGCGCGCCTTCACCCACGAATGCGCGCGCGACAGCCAGTCCGATGCCGTTGGCGCCTGCCGTGACCAGCACACGCAAGCCTTTGATATCGAGATCCATGCGAACTCCAAGGATTGCGAATTACTCCGGCAGATTGCCGTGCGAGAGGATGAAATCGGCGGCGCTCCTGATGTCGGCGGCGATGCTTGCGCGCGCTTTGTCGGCGTCGCGCTTGACGACGGCTTTCAGCACGTCGGCATGAAAACGCACGGCACCGCCGGTGTGAATGCGCTCGGGGTTGCCGCGCAGATCGAGATTGATGACCGGGCCGGCCTTCAACCACAGCGCGCGAATGATGGCGAGCAGTGTCGGCGATTGCGCGGCCTCGTAAATGGCGAAATGCAGCGCCTTGTTGACCTCCACCGCGCGCACCAGGTCCGGCTTGCGCTTGGTGCTCTCCAGCCGCATCGCAGCTTCGGCCGCCGCCATTGCCGGAATATCGCTGTCGCGCCGCAATTCCGCGGCGAGGGCGGCGGCGTGTCCCTCGATGATGATGCGCGTCGCGGTCAGATCGCGGAACTGTGCGGCCGACATGATTGGCACACGCACCGCGCGGTTGGGCGCAACCTCCAAGGCTTTGTCGGCAACCAGCCGCGATACCGCCTCGCGCACCGGCATGATCGAGACGCCGAGCACTTCCGCGGCGGTGCGCAACGACAGTTTCTCGCCCGGCGCCAGCCGCCCGGACATCAACAGGTCCGCCAGTTGTGCGTAAGCGCGCTCGCCAAGAGTCAACCGGTCGAGCGGTTCGACCGCAGTGAGCGCAGCAGATGGATTCACGGCGAACTCCGCATGGGATGAACGCAAGGGCTAACGGGACTCGACAAGCTAAGCAAGTTTTGCCAACATAGCTGTGATCACAGATCACGACAAGCGCCGATAGCTTTCCTTGAGAGAAGCGGGGCGCTTGCCGCGGAGAGGATTCACACCGCGCTGCGCGGTCGCCAGGGAGACGCATTCCAATGTCCGATGAACATCACTTCACCCGCCGTGGCTTGCTGAAAACCGCCGGTGGCCTTGCTTTGGTCTCGGGACTGTCCGCGCCGTCGATCCTGCGCGCGCAAACTGCCGAGGTCATCCGCATCGGCCACCTGACGCCGCGCACCGGCTTTCTCGGCCCGCTCGGCGAATACGCCGTGATGGCGGTCGAACTCGCCGTCGAGGAAATCAATGCCTCCGGCGGCATGATGGGCCGCAAGGTCGAGTTGCTGAAGGAAGACTCGGTCAATCCGCAGACCGCATCGACCAAGGCCGAACGCATGATCGAGCGCGACAAGGTCGCCTGCATCATCGGCGAGATTTCGTCCGCGTCGTGTCTGACCATCGCGCAAGTGGCGCAACGCAACAAGACGCTGTTCATCAACACCGGCGGCAATTCCGACGCGCTGCGCGGCAGCGATTGCAAGCGCTACATGTTCCATGTCGAGTCGCAGAACTCGATGTACGTCAAGACCGCCGGCCGGTCGTTCCTCAAGGACGGACTGGTGAAAGGCAAGAAGTGGTACTCGCTGACGGCGGACTATGCCTTCGGTCACGATCTGCTGCGCGTCGCCAAGCGCTTCATGGAAGCCAACGGCGGACAGTTCGCCGGCGACGATCTGGTGCCGACCGATGCGGCGGACTTCTCGGCCTATCTGCTGAAGATCCGCGATTCCAAGCCGGACCTGGTGGTGATCAATTTGGCCGGCAACCAGATCACCAACTTCCTCAAGCAATATGCCGAATTCGGTTTGACCTATCCCGTCGGCGGTTTCGGCTTCGATACCGCGCTGGCATGGGCCGCAGGCAAGGGCAATTTCGTCGGCACCTGGCCGGTGGTCTGGCATCATCTGATCGAGACGCCCGGCACCAAGGCCTTCGTCGCGGCGTTCACCAAGAAGTATGGCAAGCCGCCGGAAAATCAGGCGTGGGGCGACTACATCGCCACCAAGATCGTGGCGCAGTCGATCAACGAACTGAAGTCCGCCGAGTCGCCGAAGATCATCGAGCATTTCGAGAAGGGCGCGAAGTTCGATGTGCTGAAGACCCGGCAGGGCTACTTCCGTGCCTCGGATCATCAGCTGATGCACGAGATGTACACCATCACGGCATTGCCGGCGGACAAGATCAAGAACCAGTGGGACATCTTCACCTCGAGCGGGCCGGTCCCCGGTCCCAACGAGGACCTCGAGATCATCGCCGCGACCAAGGAAGAAAACAGCTGCACCTTCCCGACCTGATCGGGATACTCACCCTAACCCTCCCCCGCTTGCGGGGAGGGGAGGGAGGGGCTGAACGGCGCTGGAGTCCCGTCATTGCGAGCGCAGCGAAGCAATCCAGAAGGCTACAAGACAGAACTGGATTGCTTCGTCGCTAACGCTCCTCGCAATGACGGTGAAGTTGACGATCCATTCCGGTCCGTTCGCCGCTCATTTGCCTTCACGTCCCGCGCCGTCTCCGGCGCGTCCGTCATCTCCCCGACAGCGAGGTCGGCGTCGTGTCCATGCTTCTGGTTCAGCAGATCCTCAATGGCCTGCTCGACGGCATTTATTATCTGCTGATTGCGCTTGGCCTGTCGCTGATCTTCTCGCTCGGCGGCATCGTCAATCTGGCGCATGGCGCGTTCTTCGCCATCGGTGCGTATCTGACCCTGGTGATTTCGCCATATCTCGGCTTCGGCGGCGCGCTGGTACTGTCGCCGGTGCTGGTGGCGCTGCTCGGCATCGTCGTCGAGCGGCTGTTCTTTCGCCGTTTCTATCGCTCGGACCCGATTCTGTCGCTGTTGTTGACCTTCGGTCTCGCCATGGTGGCGGAGCAGGCGTTGCGCATGATCTTCGGTGCGCCGCCGCTGTCCTATTCGATCCCGCAGGCGTTGCGCGGGCAGGTGGTGATTGGCAACCTCATCTATTCGTTCTATCGCGTCGTGCTGATCGGCATCGCGGTGGCGTGTGTCGCCGGGCTGTGGTTCTTGTTGCAGAAGACGCCGTTCGGCCGCGTGGTGCGGGCCGGTGTGCAGAACCCCGACATGGTCGGCGCGCTCGGCATCTCGTTGCAGCCCTACATGGTGGCGGTCGCGGGGCTGGGCATCGGCCTCGCCGGTCTTGCCGGCGTGCTGCTGGCGCCGATCTATGCGGTGCATCCGGCAATGGGTAACGAGATCATCACGCCGGCATTCGTCGTCGTGGTGATCGGCGGTCTCGGCTCGTTCTGGGGCGTTGTCGTTGCGGCGCTGCTGGTCGGCCTCGTCAAAGGCATCATGGTCGGCATCGGCTATTCCGCCGCCTCGACGGCGGCGATCTACATGCTGATGCTGCTGGTGCTGCTGTTCCGTCCGCGCGGCCTGTTCGGCGAGCGCATCACGCGGCTGGAGCAATAGACCCATGTCGCAACGCTTTCCCATACCGTTAGTGATCGCGGCCATTGGTCTGCTGGTGTTGCCGCCGGTGCTGCTGGCGCTCGGTCTCACCATGACGTCGGCGACCGAGGTGGTGGTGTTCGCGCTGGCCTGCATGGCGTTGAACATTCTGGTGGGGCACACCGGGCTGGTGTCGTTCGGCCATGGCGCGTGGTTCGGACTCGCGGCCTATGCGGCGGCGCTCATTCAACGCAACTGGATGCCGGGCTCGTTCTTCGGCCCGATGCTGGGCGGCGTGCTGGTGGTGGCGCTGCTGGCGGCGCCGTTCGGTTACCTGTTCCTGCGCCGGCGCGGTGTTTACTTCGCATTGCTGACGCTGGCACTGGCGGCGATGCTCTATGTGGTGTCGTTCCGCTGGACCGATCTGACCGGTGGCGAGAACGGTCTCGGCGGCATCACGCGGCCGGTGATTCTCGGCTTCGATCTGGATTCGTCGACGTCGTATTACTGGTTCGTCGCGATGATCGCGTTCGCGATGCTGGTGCTGCTCTGGCGCTTCCACAATTCGACGGTCGGCACCGTGTTGGTGGCGATCCGCGAGAACGATCAGCGCGCGCGCTTCCTCGGTTATCCGGTGGCGCGTTACAAGCTGGCGGCCTTCGTGCTCTCGGCGGCGCTGACCGGTCTCGCCGGCATCCTGCTGCTCTACAAGAACCGCATGACCTCGGCCGATCCGATCTCGGTCCAGTTCTCCGGCGAACTGCTGGCGATGGTGGTGATCGGCGGCATGCGCAGTTTCCTCGGTCCGGCGATCGGCGCGCTGTTCTACGTGCTGTTCCGCGAATTCCTTAGCATCTACACCGAGAACTGGCTGTTCTGGCTCGGCCTGATCTTCGTCGGCTTCGTGGTGTTCTCGCCGACCGGACTGGTCGGCGTCGGCGAGCGGCTGCTGGCGCCGTTCCGCAAGAAGGTCGTCGAGGATGCGGCGATGGCCGCGCGCAAGGTCGAGGCGCTACCGCTGCCGGAATTCCTGCGTCCCGCGAGTCATGTTGCCGGGCCGGTGCTGGCGGCGCGGCAGATCGTCAAGAGCTTCGGCGGCATCAAGGCCGTGCAAGGCGTCGATATCTCGATTGCGGATCGAACGCTGCATGCGCTGATCGGCCCCAACGGCGCGGGCAAAACCACGGCGTTCAATCTATTGTCCGGCATGTATCCGCCCGACGATGGCGCGGTGACGCTGCTCGGCGAATCGATTGCCGGGCATACGCCGGAAGCCATTGCTGCCGCCGGCATCGGCCGGTCGTTCCAGATCACCAATCTGTTTCCGACCCTGAGTGTCGGCGAGAATATTCGACTTGCGGTGCAGGGGCGGCATCCCAGCCGCTTCAATCCGTTCACGCCGGCGCTGTCGATCGAAGCGATCAATCGCGAAACCGACGCCATCATCCGCTATCTCGGTCTGGCCGGTATCGAGCGCGCCGAGGCCGGTGCGTTGTCCTATGGCGGACAGCGGCTGCTGGACATGGGCGTGGCGCTGGCGACCGCGCCGCGCATCCTGCTGCTCGACGAACCGCTCGCCGGTCTCGCTGCGGCGGAACGCGAGCGCATCGGTGCGATCATCAAGCGTATCTCGGCCGATGTGCCGGTGTTGCTGGTCGAGCATGACATTGATCGCGTGTTCCAGCTGGCCGATCATGTCACGGTGATGAATGAAGGCCGCGTACTGCTCGACGGCACGGTGGAGGATGCGCGCAGCAGTCCCAAGGTGCAGGAAGTCTATATCGGCTCCGGCACCAGCGCCGTCGCCGCGCGGCCGCGCGAGACCGCCGCGAGCGCCAACGCGTTGCTTGAAGTCAGCGGCGTCAACACGTTCTACGGCAAGAGCCACATCCTCAACGATGTCGATTTCACCTTGCATGAGAACGAGATCGTCGCGCTGCTGGGGCGCAACGGCGCCGGCAAATCGACCTTGCTGAAAACGCTGATCGGCATCGCGCCGGCAAGCAACGGGTCGATCCGGCTCGCCGGTCACGACATCGCCGGGCTGCCGTCGGCGCAGTGCGCGCGGCTTGGCATCGGCTATGTGCCGCAGGGGCGCGGCCTGTTCGCCGGCATGACCGTCGAACAGAATCTCGAACTGGGTGGGCTGAAGCGGCAGACCGGACATGGCGTGCACTGGACGCGCGAGCGGGTCTACGATTACTTCCCGCGCATTCGCGAACGGCTCGATAGTCCGGCGGATTATCTCTCCGGCGGCGAACAGCAGATGGTCGCCGTGGCGCGTGCGTTGTCCGGCGACGTGCGCGTGCTGTTGCTCGACGAGCCGTTCGAAGGCCTCGCGCCCGCGGTGGTCGAGCAATTGTTCGAGACCTTCGACCGATTGCGTAAGGAGATCGCCATTATTATCGTCGATCACAATCTCGATCTGGCGCTGGCCTTGTCCGATGTCACCGTCGCGCTCGAGCGCGGCCGGGTGATCCATCGCGGCCCGTCGCGGGCGTTGCGCGACGATCTCGATCTGCGCCGCAAGGTGTTGTGGCTCTAAGGCGTTGTTTGAGCGAAGTGGAAACCGGTTCGCGTCAGGACGGCGCGCCAAAACAAGAAACTGAAGCGGATAGAACTCATGTCGGATCAGCAACGTGTAGCCATTGTCGGAAGCGGCCTGATCGGCTGCGCCTGGGCGGTGATTTTCGCCCGCGCCGGTTGGCGTGTCCGCCTCACCGATCCGCATGCGCCGACGCTCGATGCCGCACCGGCGCGTATTCTCGCCGAGTTGCAGGCCTTGGCGCGCCACGGCCTCGCCGACGATCCGCAAGGCGCTGCGGCGCGCGTTTCGGTCTCGCCGAATTTGGCCGAAGCGGTGCACGACGCGGCCTTCGTGCAGGAGAACGGGCCGGAGAAGATCGACGACAAGCTTGCGATCTTTGCCGAGCTCGATCGCCTGGCGCCGCGCGACGCCATTCTCGCATCGTCGACCTCCGCCATTGTCGCGTCGCGCTTCACCGAGAAGCTGCCGGGGCGCGAGCGCTGTCTGGTCGGCCATCCGGTCAATCCGCCGCATCTGGTGCCGCTGGTCGAGCTATGCGGCGCGCCGTGGACCTCACCGCAGACGATTGCGCGTGCGCGCGAGGTGTATCGCGCGATTGGGCAAGTGCCGGTCACCATCATTCGCGAGATCAACGGCTTCGTGCTCAACCGCTTGCAGGGAGCGTTGCTGGCGGAAGCCTTTCGACTGGTGGGCGAGGGCTACATCTCGGCCGAAGACCTCGATCATACGGTGAAGGACGGCCTCGGCCTGCGCTGGTCGTTCCTCGGGCCGTTCGAGACCATCGAATTGAATGCACCGGGCGGCATTCCGGACTACTGCGCGCGCTACACCGGCTTTTACAAGGAACTGGCAGCGTCGGCGGCGGGCCCTGAAGTCTATCAGAGTCCCAATGTCGATCATGTCATCAGCGCGTGGCCGCATCAGCCGTCGCCGCAGCGCGTCGCTGCACTGACCCAGCGGCGCAACGAACGCCTTGCCGCACTGGCGGCGCATAAGGCCCGGCAAGACAAGAGCGAGGCCTGACCGTGTCGGGCCTTCCACGAGATCACCAATCTGCCAACAACAAAAGAGATCTGCGATGAGCCGCAAAGTCATCATTACCTGCGCCGTAACCGGAGCGATCCACACCCCGTCGATGTCGAAGGCGCTGCCGGTCACGCCGCAGGAGATTGCCGACGCCGCGATCGGCGCGGCCGAAGCAGGGGCCGCGATCGTGCATCTGCATGCGCGCAATCCGCAGACCGGGCAGCCGGACCAGAGCCCGGAAGCCTTCGCGCCGTTTCTCAAAGTCATCAAGCAGCGATCGAACTGCGTGATCAATCTGACGACCGGTGGCTCGCCGACGATGATGGTGGAGGAGCGGGTGCGGCCCGCCGCGGTTTACAAGCCGGAAGTCGCATCGCTCAACATGGGCTCGATGAATTTCGGCCTGTTCGGCATGCTCGGCCGCTTCAAGGACTTCAAGCACGATTGGGAGCGCAAGCACCTCGAGAACAAGGACATCGTGTTCCGCAACACCTTCAAGGATATCGAATTCGTGCTGCGCACGCTGTCGGAATCGGGCACGCGCTTCGAGTTCGAATGCTACGACACCGCGCATCTGCACAACCTCAATTACTTCCTGATGGAAGGCCTGGTGAAGCCGCCGCTGTTCGTGCAGACGGTGTTCGGCCTGCAGGGCGGCATCGGCGCGCACCCCGACGAGGTGATGCACATGAAGCGCACGGCGGACCGGCTATTCGGCGACAAGTATCGCTGGTCGGTGCTCGGCGCCGGGCGCAATCAACTGCCGATCGCGGCGATGGCGGCGGCGATGGGCGGCAACGTCCGCGTCGGCCTGGAAGACTCGCTGTGGGGCGGACCGGGCCGTCTGGCGGAGTCCAACGCGGAGCAGGTCCGCGCCGTGCGCAAGATCATCGAAGGACTCGGGCTTGAAGTGGCGTCTCCGGACGAGGCGCGCGAGATCCTGCACCTGAAGGGTGGCGACACTTTGCAGGTCTGATCGCAGTCGGATCGTGAAAGCGGCGCGCCGTTACCGCCAGGGCGCGCCGAGGCGCTCGGTCAGGTTGCGGCAGACTGCCTGCAATCGGCGGACGATCGCGGCGTCTTCGTTACGCGGGAAAGCGCTGGTGGCGATCGCGGTCACCACCAAGGCCGCGCGATTCTGAATATCGAGGATCGGCACCGCGGTCGCACGCAGCCCCGGGATCAACATCTCATCGACCGAGGCCGCCATCGCCTTGCGTACGCGGCTGCGGATCGCAGCAATGTCAATGCCGGCCTTGCGCCGGTCGCGCGCGTTGTCTTGTGCGAGCGCGGCCGCAATCTCCTCCTCGCTCATGAAACCGAGGAAAGCGTGGCCGGTGGCCGAGCGCAGCAACGGCAACACCGAACCCACCGCCAGCGACGTGATGACCGGAATGCTGCCCGGGTGCCAGCGCACGATGGTGGGGCCGAGCGGACCGCGCGCCGCGACCAGCGTGGTGCGGCCGGTCTCGCGGGTGAACGCGGCAATCGCCGGATCGGCTTCGGCGAAAATGTCGGTGCGGGCCAGCGCCGCAAGGCCGATCTGGATCGCCTGCGGACCTAGTTCATAGCGCCCGGATGCGGCGTTCTGCGCCGCCATACCGGCCGCGACGAGGCTGGCGAGATAGCGATGCGCCTGCGAGGCAGAGAGACCGGCACGCGTGGCGACCGCACCGAGCGTCGCCGCCGCGGGCTCCGCAGCCAAGGCGGCCAGCACCCGGAAGCCGATGCCGACCGACTGGATGCCACGCCGCGCCGTGGGCAGCGTGGCTGTCGTCGATGCGCGCGATGGCGTGCGCGGTGGCTTCGTCTCGCGAGCCGTCTTGTCCGGCGCCCGGGATTTGCGTTGCGGTCGTCGCATGGGTCTCACCAAAAGCGTCGCGGGGAACCGACGGGTCACGCAGCAATTCCGTCGGTTGCCGTGCTTCCCATATTTGTATAATGTAAAATCAATTGCACAATATAAAATTTAGGGGAGGTTCGACGATGCGTATCGCCGTGCTGGGCGGTGGCCCCGGCGGACTGTATTTCGCTTACCTCTGGAAGCGGCGGCACCCGGAGGCGCAGGTCGATCTGTTCGAGCAGAATGCCGCCGGCGCCACGTGGGGATTTGGTGTGGTGTTTTCCGATCAGGCGCTGGAGTTCCTGCGCGCCGACGATCCTGAGACTGCCGACACCATCGCGGCAGGCATGGAAAGCTGGAAAAACATCACGCTCAACATCCACGGCGAGTCCGTCACCATCGATGGCGTTGGCTTTTCGGCGATTGGGCGGTTGGCGCTTCTGCAAGCGCTGCAGGCGTCGGTCGCCTCAGTCGGAGTGACGCCGCACTACGATACGCATATTGAATCGCTTGATCGGTTTGCAGGTTACGATCTAATCGTCGCTGCCGACGGCCTCAACTCATTGGTGCGGCGCAGCTTCGAAGGCGACTTCGGCACGTCGCTGTCTTACGCCAGTAACAAGTTCGCCTGGTATGGCACCACAAAGCGGTTCGAGACGCTATCGCAGACCTTTATTGAAACAGAGCTAGGTGCCTTCAACGCGCACCATTATCGCTATGCGCCGAACATGAGCACGTTTCTGATCGAGTGCGGGCGCGCGACATGGCAGCGTTACGGCTTCGCCGAGAAGACCGTCGAGGAATCGAAAGCGATCTGCGAGCGGATCTTCGCCGACGTGCTGGACGGTCACCCGTTGATCTCCAACAAGTCGATGTGGCGGAATTTTCCGTGGGTGTGGAACGAGCACTGGTCGTTCAAGAACATGGTGCTGATCGGCGATGCGCTGCATTCGGCGCATTTCTCCATCGGCTCGGGCACGCGTCTGGCGATGGAGGATGCTCTGGCGCTGACGAAGGCGCTCGAGGCCGAACCGGACGATCTTGCGAGCGCGCTGGCGCGCTATCAGGCCGCACGCAAACCGATCGTGCAGAAGCTAGTCGCGGCAGCCCGAACCAGCGCCGACTGGTACGAGAATTTCGCCACGCATATGCAGCGCGACGTCATGGATTTTGCCTATAGCTACATCACGCGTTCCGGCCGCATCGATCCTCAGCGCCTGCGCGCGATGTCGCCGGCGTTCATGGCACGCTATGAAGCCGTGCGACGTACCGAGCCGACGCAGGAGTCCCGCCCATGAGTAACCCCCTCACGGTGCCGCTCATCGCCGATCAGGTGCCGCCGGATAGTGCAGGGGCGCGCGAGATCGGTTTCGCGATTCCGGAGCGCTATAACGCCAGTCGTGTGTTGTTCGACAATCTCGCCGCCGGTCGTGGCGACAGGTGCGCCGTGACCGGCCCTTCCGGAGCACGCAGTTATGCCGAGCTTTGCGCCGACGCGGCGCGCTGGGGGCATGGCTTTCGCGGGCTCGGGCTCGAACGCGGCGACCGCGTGCTGCTGTTCCTCGACGACACGCCGGCCTACCCGGCTGCGTTTTTCGGCGCAGTGCGCGCCGGTTATGTGCCGCTGCTGATCAACACGCTGACACCGCCGGATCTGCTGCAGTTCTATCTCGCGGACTCCGGTGCGACGGTTGCCGTCGTCGATGCGGAATTCTCCGCGCGATTCGATGCCACCGCCTGCGCCGATACCCGATTGCGGACTCTGGTGATCGTCCATGGTGCACCGGACAACAGCGCGGCTCCGCGCGTGATCGCAGCGGATGCCTGGCTGCAGGGCTTGCCCGATCAGCTCGACGAAGCCGATACGCATCGCAACGAGATGGCGTTCTGGATGTATTCGTCAGGCTCGACCGGCCGTCCGAAGGGCATCGTGCATCTGCAGCACGACATGGCCTATAGCGAGGCGGCCTTCGCCCGCAATATCCTGAAGCTGACGGCGGACGATGTTTGTTTTTCGGTGCCGAAGATTTTCTTTGCCTATGGCTTCGGCAATTCGATCACCTTTCCGTTCTCGGTTGGGGCAACGGCCTTGCTGTTGCCGGGGCAGCCGAAGCCGGAGACGATCTTCGCCGCGATCGAGCGTTTTCGTCCGACGGTGTTCTTCGGTCTGCCGACGCTTTACACATCACTGACCAAGGCGGCCTCGGCGGGTCGCACCGATTTCTCGTCGCTGCGGCTTTCGGTCTCCGCCGCGGAAGTACTGTCTGCAGAGGTCTTCAACGGCTGGAAAGCGCTGACCGGGCTGGAGATCGTCGAGGGGCTTGGGTCGACCGAGGTGCTGCACATCTACCTGTCGAACCGGCCGGAGCAAAAGAAACTCGGCGCGGCGGGGCTGCGCGTGCCGGGTTATGAGTTGATGCTGCGTGACAAGGACGGTCGCACCGTCGACGACGACGAGGAAGGCATCCTGTGGGTGCGCGGCGATTCCAACACGCCGCTGTACTGGAACCGTCCCGACAAGACCGCCGAGACGGTGCGCGACGGCGGCTGGATTTACACCGGCGATCGCTTTCTTCGCGATCGCGATGGCTTCCATTTCTTTCGCGGCCGCGCCGACGATCTCATCAAGATCTCGGGCCAATGGGTCTATCCGCTCGAGGTCGAACTTTGTCTGGCCGATCATCCCGACGTGCGTGAATGCGCGGTGATGGCGGTCGAACTGCCGGATCGCCGCATGACGCTGACGGCGGCTGTCGTGATGAATGCCACTGCGTTTGACGAGGCGCAGACGGCCAAGGCGTTGCAGGATTACGTCAAAGGCAAATTGTTGCCTTATAAATATCCGCGGCAGATCACGTTTCTCGACGAACTGCCCAAGACGGGCACCGGCAAGATCGATCGGCAGGCGTTGCTGCGAGCGCAATAGTTGTAGCTGTGAGACGAGTATAATCGCGTCACCGGTCATTGCGTGCGCGACGAAGCAATCCAGAGTCGCATGACAGAACTGGATTGCTTCGTCGCTAACGTTTTTCGCAATGACTGCGCTTCGGGATACTACAGCGAACGGGCAATCAACAGCTTCATGATCTCGTTGGTGCCGCCGTAGATCTTTTGAATGCGTGCGTCGACGAACATGCGCGATATCGGATATTCCTGCATGTAGCCGTAACCGCCGTGCAATTGCAGGCACTCGTCGATGGTCTCGACCTGCTTGTCCGAACACCAGTATTTGGCCATCGAGGCGGTGACGGCGTCGAGGTCGCCGGCAATCATCTGCATGATGCAGTAATCGAGGAAGACGCGCGCGATCAGGGCCTCGGTCTTGCGCTCGGCAAGTTTGAAGGCCGAGTTCTGAAACGCGATGATCGGCTGATTGAAGGCCTTGCGCTCCTTGGTGTAGTCCACCGTGACCTGCACCGCGCGCTCGATCGCCGCGACGGCGCCGATGGCAAGGCCCAAGCGTTCGCGCGGCAGCTGCTGCATCAGCTGGATGAAGCCCTGGCCCTCGGCCGGTCCGAGCAAATTCTCCGCCGGCACGAAGGCATTGTCGAAGAACAGCTCCGAGGTATCGGAGGCATTGAGGCCGATCTTGTCGAGGTTGCGGCCGCGGCGAAAGCCGTCATTGCCTTCGGCTTCGAGCACCAGCAGCGAAATGCCTTTGGCGCCGGGTTCGTCGCTGGTGCGCGCGACAACCACGATGAGGTCGGCCAGCTGCCCATTGGTGATGAAGGTCTTCGAGCCGTTGAGGCTATAGGCATTGCCTTGCTTGCGGGCGCGGGTGCGCACGGCCTGCAGGTCGGAGCCGGTGCCCGGCTCGGTCATCGCGACGGCGCCGATGAACTCTCCGGATGCCATCTTCGGCAACCAGCGCTTCTTCTGTTCCTCGTTGCCGTATTCGTTAATGTAATGGGCGACGATGTTGCTGTGAACGCTGACCGGCGTCGACATTTCCGGCACCATGGTCTCGATGTCCTCGATCACCGCTGCGTCGTAAGCGAAACTGGCGCCGAGGCCGCCATAGGCTTCCGGCACGCTCGGCAACAGCGCGCCCATTTCACCCAGCGCCAGCCATGCCGAACGATCGGTGATCTTCTCCTTGCGCCAGCGCTCGGCGTGGGGCGCGAGATCCTTGGCGAGGAAACGGCGGAACGGCTCGCGAAAGGTTTCGAGTTCGTCGGTCATCCAGGGCGAGCGATAGGTCATGGCGTGTCTCCGTTGTTGTCCGTGTTGAAGCATATTCGACGTCGGCGTGCCAGTTGCGCCGGGCTTCGCGGGCCGACGCCGGACGATCTGGCAGGGTAGAAACTTTAAGCTTGAAATAATTTTCGACGTCAGGAATACTCTGGCCGCATGCCGGGCTGGCGCCTTGTGGTCTGCTGCGGGATGCGATCCGGACCGGTTTCGATGGGAGGAGCGCGATGCGAATCGTCTGCGTTGGAGGCGGGCCGGCGGGCTTGTATTTCGCGTTGCTGATGAAGCGGCTGCATCCGCAGCACGACATCAAGGTCGTCGAGCGTAACCGGCCGTTCGATACCTTCGGCTGGGGCGTGGTGTTTTCCGACGCCACGATGCAGTCGATGCGGCAATGGGATCCTCCGACCGCGGCGGCGATCGAAAGCGCTTTCAATCACTGGGACGACATCGAACTGCTGTTCAAGGGGCGGACGATCCGCACCACCGGGCACGGCTTTGTCGGCATTGGCCGCAAGCGGATGCTGAACATCCTCCAGGATCGCTGCCTCGAACTTGGCGTCGAACTGGTGTTCGAGCGCGAGGTGCTCGACGACGAGGAATTCGCCGATGCCGACCTGGTCATCGCCGCCGATGGCGTCAATTCGCGCATCCGCGCCAAGTATGCCGATGTCTTTAAGCCCGACATGGTGATCCGGCCTAATCGTTTCGTCTGGCTGGGAACCAACAAACGTTACGACGCCTTCACGTTCGATTTCCGCAAGACGCAGCACGGCTGGTTTCAGGCGCACATCTATCGTTTCGACGAGAATACCTCGACCTTCATCGTCGAAACCACCGAAGATGTCTTCAAGGCGCACGGCCTCGACAAGATGGATCAGGAACAGTCGATCGCGTTCTGCGAGGAGCTGTTCGCCGAAACGCTCGATGGCCACAAGCTGATGAGCAATGCGCGGCATCTGCGCGGTTCGAGCTGGCTGAATTTCGGCCGCCTGATCTGCGAGAGGTGGAGCCATTTCAATGGCAGCAGCCATGTCGTGCTGATGGGGGATAGCGCCCACACGGCGCATTTCGCCATCGGTTCCGGCACCAAGCTCGCCATCGACGATGCCATCGAACTGGCGCGGCAATTCGATCTCGCGGGCCACCGTCCGGAACGCATCCCGGAGGTGCTGCATACTTACGAGGAAATTCGCCGCATCGATGTGGCGCGCATCCAGAACGCCGCGCGCAATGCGATGGAATGGTTCGAGGTGGTCGGCGAGCGCTATGCCGATACGCTGGAGCCCGAACAGTTCATGTATTCGATGCTGACGCGTTCGCAGCGCATCAGCCACGAAAATCTGCGGCTGCGCGACAAGGTGTGGCTGGAGAATTACGAGCGCTGGTTCGCCGAGCGGGCCGGAGCGGATTTTGCCTCCAACGGCCAGGTGCCGCCGCCGATGTTCACGCCCTATCGCGTGCGCGGCCTGACGCTGCATAATCGCATCATGATGTCGCCGATGGCGATGTATTCGGCGGACAATGGCGTTCCCAATGACTTCCATCTGGTGCATCTCGGTGCGCGGGCGATGGGCGGCGCGGCCTTGATCTTTGGCGAAATGACCTGCGTGTCGCCGGACGCGCGCATCACGCCGGGTTGCCTTGGCTTATGGAACGACGCGCAAGCCGCTGCGTGGAAGCGCATCGTGGATTTCGTCCACCGCGGCAGCCCGGCCAAGATCGGCATTCAGCTCGGTCATGCCGGTCGCAAGGGTTCGACCAAGGTGGCGTGGGAGGGCATCGATCAGCCGCTGGAGCAGGGTGGCTGGCCGTTGATCTCGGCATCGGCACTGCCTTATCTCGCGCATTCCGATGTCCCTCGTGCGATGACGCGGGCTGATATGGATCGCGTCATTGCAGATTTCGTCATGGCGACCAGGCGAGCCGCCGATGTCGGGTTCGATATTCTCGAACTGCACGCGGCGCACGGCTATCTGCTCTCGAGCTTCCTGTCGCCGCTGACCAACCTCCGCACGGACGAGTATGGCGGCAGCCACGACAACCGTGCGCGGTTTCCGCTCGAAGTCTTTCGTGCGATCCGGGCGATCTGGCCGGCCGCCAAGCCGATGTCGGTACGCTTGTCGGCACATGACTGGTACGATGGCGGCAACACGCCGGACGATGCCGCGATCTTCGCAAGGATGTTCAAGGAGGCCGGCGCCGACCTGATCGACTGTTCGTCCGGTCAGGTGGTGAAGGAAGAGAAGCCGGTCTATGGCCGTTTGTTCCAGACGCCGTTCTCCGACAAGATTCGCAACGAGCAACACGTCGCGACCATCGCCGTCGGCGCGATCTCGGAAGCCGATCATGCCAATTCGATCATTGCCGCGGGGCGTGCGGATCTCTGTGCCATCGCGCGGCCGCATCTGGCCGATCCGGCGTTCGTCATGCATGAAGCGGCGAAGATCGGGTTTGTCGGTCAGGTCTGGCCCAAGCAGTATTATTCCGCCCGGGCACAATACGAGAACAATCTGGCCCGCGCCGCGGCGGACGCCGCTGCCGCGCGCCCAGCTTCATCCTGATACGTTGGACTAGCTGGACGCTCGCAGCGTCGTGGTGCAAACGTAGGGCTGAGAGCCGTGCCGTGCCTCAGCTTGCCGCCAGCGAGGTGGCGCCATCGGGATTGCGCAACTGAACATGCCCAACGACATTCGCGGCACGCCGCAAAACTGGCCGTCAGCCGTGGTTTTCGATCTCGATGGAACGCTGGTCGATAGCTCGCCGGATTTGACCTCGTCACTCGCCGACCTGCTTGCGGAACGCAAACTCGCGCCGTTTTCGCGTTTGGAGACGATCGGCTTTGTCGGCGGCGGCATTGCACTGCTGGTCGAGCGGGCGCTGCGCGCCAGAGGCGTCGATTTTACCGCGGACGAACTGGCGGCGGCGGTCGATCGCTACAAGACGATCTATCGTGGGCGTCTCACCGAAGCCACGCGGCTTTACGACGGTGCGCTTGCGGCTCTCGATGCGCTGAAGGCACAGGGGATATCGACGGCGGTTTGCACCAACAAGACCGAAGCACTGGCTCGCGGCATCATCGAAGGCCTCGGCTTCGCCGATCGTATCGACGTGCTGATCGGTGGCCGTCCGGATCGGCCGCTGAAGCCGTCACCCGCGCCGCTGCTCGATGCGCTGACGCAGCTCGGTGTTGAGCGCGACGACGCGGTCATGGTTGGTGACAGCAACGCGGACGTTCAATGCGCCAAGGCTGCGGGCGTTGCGGTGATATGCGTGGGCTTTGGCTATGCGCACGGGCCGGTGCGTGATCTCGGTGCCAATGCGATCATTGACGGTTATGCGGATTATGCGTAGCGCGGGATTATGCGGAGTCGTTTGCTGGTAGCCGCGGTTTT
>MKVX01000001.1 GCA_001899255.1 Rhizobiales bacterium 62-47 | reverse complement strand
CTCGCGGCGCGCCGCTTCCCTCACCAAGCGAGGGAGAAACGACCGACACCAACCTGCGCGGCGGCGCGGGAATAATTTGTCGTGGCTGTTTGAAATCTGAAAGAAATGCCGGCGCGTCCTACGTCGCGCCTTTGCGCGACGCCAATGCACTGGCGACGGCGTTGCGGATATCGGCCACCGAGAACGGCTTGGTGATGACATCGTGCACGATGGCATTGAGTCCCGACGCGCGTTCGCGCTGATCGGCGAAACCGGTCATCAGCAGGATGGTGAGATCGGGAAAGTCGCGCGCGGCGGTCAAGGCCAGCGCGATGCCGTCCATCACCGGCATCTTGATGTCGGTCAGCAGCAGATCGAATGCCCCGTCCTCGCGCATGAGAATCTCCAGCGCTTCGGCGCCATCCTCGGCGGTCACGGTATCGTGGCCATCCATGGCGATGGCGCGCGCCACCAGGCGGCGCATAGAGTCTTCGTCGTCAGCGATCAGGACGCGCGGCATGGTCTGTCGGTTCTACTTGCAAGAGAAGTGTGTCTGTCTCGCGAACGCAGATCAGAGGCCGCTCGCGAGCAGGTCGCGCTTGTTGAAGAAACGCACGTCGATGCTGCGGCCTTCCGGCGGCGGCGATGCCAGACGCGAACGGAACCAGGCCTTTTCACCCGGCTTCAGCACGGGCTGTTCCAGCACGGCGTTCCATGCATAGATCTCGACGCCTTTTGCGTCGCGTACGATGAAGCGCAGGCGCGGCAGTTCGACCGGCTTGCGGCCGGTATCGACGATGCCGCCCTCGATCACCAGCACCGGCTTGTCGTCGGCAGTTTCATGCATCACCTTGACGTCGCGGAAGGCGAGGCCGCGCAGGTTCACCTCGAGGCCGACCAGCTTGTAGAATTGTGCGGTCTGCGGCAGCAGCCTGACGATCTCGGCGCGCCAGACGATCAGGGCCATGGTCAGCGTGGCCATGGCGAAGCAGGCCACCGGCAAACGTACCGCCGCACGCCGCGGTTTCGGCGGGCGCGGGGCGCGACGGCGCAGCCAGCCTTTGCGCGGCGGCTGTCCATCGGAGGTCCGGACACGGGGCGTTTGCGCCTCGACGTCGATCGTCGCCATGGTGTCGCCGGCGGAACCGGGCATGTCGCTGGCGATCGAGGGGCTGTCGACCACCGGCGTGTCGTCGCGCTGCACGGTTGGCGCGCGCTCCGGCTCGTCCCAGCCGGAGCCTGGACCGGCCGCCATGGCCGACGGCGCCAGAATGTCGGCTCGCGGCGCCGTTTCCGGGCGTGCGACCCAGACCTCCTTGCAGCGGGCGCAACGGACGGTCCGGCCGCCGGGGCCCAGCGAAGCCGGATCGATGGCATAAAATGTCGTACAATGGGGGCAAACGATGTTCATGAGCGAATCGCCATTATGACGCCATCGACAGCCTACCGGCCGACCGTTAACGAATCGGAAACCATAATCACCGCACAACCAGCGGGCCGGTTTTGGCCGCAACCGCACTGCACGGCAGGCGGGGCGGCACGCCCCGGGACGTCCGCCGTCGTAGGTCACCTCGAACGGAGCTGAATGTGGTCCGGTTCGAAAATGTCGGTCTGCGCTATGGGCTGGGCCCCGAGATTCTGCGCGACCTCAGTTTCCAGATCCCAGCGCACTCGTTCCAGTTTCTCACTGGACCTTCCGGCGCGGGCAAGACGTCGCTGCTGCGGCTGTTGTTTCTGTCGCTGCGGCCGACGCGCGGGCTGGTGAATCTGTTCGGTCAGGACGTCTCGCTGCTCGGCAAGGATGAAGTCGCCAACCTGCGCAAGCGCATCGGCATCGTGCTGCAGGACTTCCGTCTGCTCGATCACATGACGACCTATGAGAATGTCGCACTGCCGTTCCGGGTGATGGGCCGCGCCGAATCGACCTATCGACGCGAGGTCATCGACCTTTTGAAGTGGGTCGGCCTCGGCGAGCGGATGGACGCGTTGCCGCCGATCCTGTCCGGCGGTGAGAAGCAACGTGCGGCGATTGCGCGCGCCGTCATCGCGCGGCCGAACCTGCTGCTCGCCGACGAGCCGACCGGTAACGTCGATCCCACGCTGGGACGGCGCCTGCTGCGGCTGTTCATCGAACTCAACAAGTCGGGCACGGCGGTCATCATCGCGACCCACGATATCGCGCTGATGGATCAGTACGAAGCGCGGCGGCTGGTGCTGCATCAGGGACGGCTGCACATCTATGAATAGATCGGGCAACCAGCGCGATGCGTTGATGGATCTCGGGCAGGACCGTCCGCAGATGCCGGCCAAGGCGCGCAACGTCTCGCCGATCGTGCCGCGCGGCTCGATCGCCGGCCGCGCGCTGGTCGTCGTCGTCGCCATCATGACGTTCCTCGCCTGCATGTCGACCGGCGTGGTGCTGCTGGTGCGCGCCTCGGCAGCGGAATGGCAATCCGACGTGTCCAGCGAGATCACCATTCAGGTGCGGCCGCTCACCGGGCGCGATATCGAACGCGATGTCGCCAGCGTTACCGAGGCGGTGAAAGCGCAGCCCGGCATCGCCGACGTGCGGCCGTTCAGCAAGGCGGAGTCCGGCAAGTTGCTGGAGCCGTGGCTGGGCAGCGGCCTGTCGCTCGATGAACTGCCGGTGCCCCGCGTCATCGTGGCGCGGATCGTACCCGGCAGTACGCTCGATCTGCAGCAGCTCGATAGCCGCATCAAGCAGGTGGTGCCGTCGGTCAGCGTCGACGATCATCGCGCCTGGATCGACCGCATGCGCACCATGAGCGGCGCCATCGTGTTCGCGGGTCTCGGCATCCTGGCGCTGGTGATCATCGCCACCATCATTTCGGTATCGTTCGCCACGCGCGGCGCAATGGCGGCCAATCGCCCCATCGTCGAGGTGCTGCATTTCGTCGGCGCGGGCGACCGCTACATCGCCAACCGTTTCCTGCAGCATTTCCTGCGGCTGGGGCTGGAGGGCGGGGTGATCGGCGGTGGCGCGGCGATGCTGGCATTTGGTTTTTCGGAATCGATCGCCGGCTGGTTCTCCGGCACGCCGGTGGGCGACCAGTTCGCCGCCCTGCTGGGGACGTTCTCGCTGCGGCCGTCCGGCTATCTGGCGCTGGCGGCGCAAGCGGTTCTGATCGCGGCGATCACGGCCTGGGCCTCGCGGCATACGCTGTTCGCGACCCTCGACGATATCGAGTAGAACGATGCAACTGCTTCATCATGGGCGGTCGCCGCGGGCCGGGCGGACTCCACTTCGCCCCAATAAGCGCTAGACTTGCCACGGGACGGGTTGATCAGCATCGCTATGGAATCGCAGGTCAAGCAGAGTGATCCGGAAGTGGCAGCAGTGCGCCCGCCTGCGCGTCCGCGCGGCTGGTGGCGCGCGCTGATCGTCACTCTCTTCGCGTTGGCCTTCGTCGCGGGCGGCGTCGGCTTCGTCGGCTTCCTCTCGCAACTGCGCGTCGATGAACTCAAGCCCGCCAGCCGCGCCGATGGCATCGTCGTGCTGACCGGCGGGTCGTCGCGCGTCTCCGATGCGGTGGAATTGCTCGCCGGCGGCTACGGAAAGCGCCTGCTGATTTCCGGCGTGCATCCGACCAATCGCATCAACGACATCTCGCGCTCGGTTCCGGACAGTCAGGCTTTGCTCGATTGTTGCGCCGACCTCGACCGCTCCGCCGTCAATACGCGCAGCAACGCCGCCGAAACGCGCCGCTGGGTGCATGAGCGCGGCTTCCGCTCGCTGATCGTCGTGACGTCGAACTATCACATGCCGCGCGCCATCGTGGAGATGTCGCACGCGATGCCGGACGTGACGCTGATTCCGTTCTCGGTGGTCAGCGAAAAATGGCGTGACGAGCCATGGTGGACCAGTGGCCCGACGATGCGGCTGCTGCTATCTGAGTATGTCAAATATGTTGCCGCCGAGGTCCGGGTGCGTCTGGCCGATCTCGGTCTCGAACTGTCGCCGGAAATTGGCGATAGCCCGGCTGCCGTCGTGCCCTCGCGCAAGACGGCGAAGGCCGGCGCCAATTGATCGGATTGTCGATGGTTGCGATTTTTCTGCGCTCGCTACTCTACAACGTGCTGTTCTATGTGCTGCTGGTCTGTCTGATCATTCTGGCGCTGCCGACCTTCGTGATGCCGCGCTGGGCTATTCTTGGCGTCGCAAAATTCTGGGCTCGCACGAGCATCTGGCTGTTGCGCGTGATCTGCGGCACCAGCGTCGAATATCGCGGCGTCGAGAAGATTCCGCAGGGACCGCTGATCGTCGCGTCCAAGCATCAGTCGATGTGGGAGACCTTCGCACTGCTGCAGTTCTTCGACCAGCCGCTGTACATCCTCAAGCGCGAACTGGAATGGATTCCGTTCTTCGGCTGGTATCTGAAAAAGGCCGGCATGATCGGGATCGATCGCGCCGCCGGCGGCCGCTCCTTGATGAAGATGGTGAGGCGCGCCGGCGAAGAGGTGCGGCGCGGCCGTCAACTCATCATCTTTCCGGAAGGCACGCGAACCGCCGTCGATGCGCCGCCGCAGTACAAGCCCGGCGTTGGGCAGATCTACGTCAGTTGCGGCGTCGCCTGTTTGCCGGTGGCGCTGAATTCGGGGCTGTTCTGGCCGCGCCGGACCTTCCTGCGCTATCCGGGCACGCTGGTGGTCGAATTTCTCGATCCATTGCCGCCGGGATTGTCGCGCAATGAATTCACGACGCGTGTCAGCGCCGTGGTGGAGGCGGCGACACAACGGATCGTGGCCGCTGCCCGCGCCGAGCAAGCACAACTGTTTGGTCGCGTTCCAGACGTCGCTGCGAAAAAGCGGTGAGCGTCAGTTGCCGCCGTCATCGTGCAGCAGCGCGGCGAGCTGATGCAGCGGCGCGTCGCGAAAGCCTTGTGCCTCGATCGAGGCGACAGTCGACATGACGTAGCTGCGGTTATCGCCGGAGCGGCCATGTCCTTGCCGCACATAGCGCAGTTGCTCCTGCAGGCTGAGACGCCCGGCATATTGCACATGGCCGCGATCGACGACGTAGGTGAGCGCGCTGACGCGCCGGCGCGCGCGATCCTCCAGCCAGACCGAGCGCATGACTTCGTGATAGACGTGGGTGGTCTGCTCGCGCTCGCGCAGGTACGCGATGGTGGCCGTGCGCTTGGCCTGGGCCACGCGAAACGCGATGCCGCGACATGCACCGCCGCGATCGAGGCCGAGCACAAGGCCGGGCTTTTCTGGCGTACCTCGATGATCGAATGAGTAGACACACAGCGCGCGATGCGCGCCGATCAGCCGCGCCGGAACCTGCTCGATGAATTCGAATCCCGGCCGCCACATCAGCGAGCCGTAGCCGAACACCCACAGATCGCTCTCTGCGCTCTCGTCGTGCAGGTCCATCTGCGGGGAAAACGTGGTTGACATTGCGCGAACGGGTATCAGATCAAACTTCCAGAGCGAAGCCCCGAATTTGCCCTCCGGCGTCGAATTGTCGGTCTGGATGTGGCAAGCAGACACCGCTGATTCGACAAAATCCTGCATATAAGGTTGCCGATGTCCGATTTGATCCCGTCTCCACGTCGTCGCCCGTTGTGGCCGGTCTTCGTCGCGCCTGCCCTCGTCGTACTCGCGGCGGTGGCGTGGAGCGCCTTCTGGTTCTACGCCGCGTCGCAGGTCGATCAGACCGTCGATAACTGGCGGGCGCGCGAGGCCAAGGCGGGACGCATCTATGATTGCGCCAAGCGCCACGTTGCGGGTTTCCCGTTCCGGCTTGAAGTGACCTGCGAGGGTGCCAGCGTCACGCTGGTGGCGCAGACAGCGCAAGGCGCTGCAGCAGCGCCGGTGACGGCGCAACTCGGCAAAATTCTGGTGGTGGCGCAGATCTACACGCCGAAACTGTTGATCGCCGAATTTGCCGCGCCCGCGACTCTTGCGGAACGAGGCCAGCCGCCGTCGCTGCAGGTCAACTGGCGCACCGCGCGCAGCAGCATCTATGGTTTGCCGGCAACGCCGGAGCGCGGCGCGCTGGTGTTCGACGATCTGGCTGTTGACCGGATCGGCGGCGCGACGCCGGTGCCGCTGGGGCGCGCGACGCATCTCGAACTACACGGCCGGCTCGCCGAAGAAACGGTTCCGGATCGTCCGGTGATTGAAGCTGTGCTGCAGGTCAATGCAGGCAGCATGCTCGAGGTGCATCCGCTGCTGGCGCAGCCGTTCGACGCCGACATTCGCGCCAAGATACATGGCTTGCGCGATTTCAACCCGAAGCCATGGCCGGACCGGTTCCGCGAAATGCAGGCGGCAGGCGGACGCATCGAGATCGTGCAATCGCGCATTCAGCAGGGCGATCTGATTTCAGTTGCTGCCGGGTCGCTCGGTCTGACGGCGGATGGTCATCTCGATGGCGAGTTGCAGATGACGGTTGCAGGCATCGAGAAGGCGATCTCCGCGCTCGGCATCGAGAAAATGCTGGAGGAAGGCGTGCCGCAGGCGACGCTGGACCGCGTCGCGCCGGGCGTGAAGTCGCGCGACGTCGACAATCTGCTGGGTTCGCTCGATCGCATGATCCCCGGGCTCGGCAAGGTGGTGCGGCAGAATGCCAGCGCGGGCATCGCGGCGGGCATCAACGCACTTGGCACTGCCAGCGAACTGGAAGGCCGCAAGGCGCGCTCGTTCCCGTTGCGCTTCGTCGATGGTGAAGTGTTGCTGGGGCCGATCAAGGTCGGCCAGGTGCCGCCGCTGTTCTGAGACGGCGGCACCTATCTGAAGACGTGTCATGCGCGGGCATGACCCGCGCATCCATCGCGACGCGAAGGATCGATTGCCGGATTATTTCCGGCAATGGAGCGCTATTGCTTTTTCTTCAGGCCCGCATGCGTGCGGCCGAAGTCGGCCTTGGCTTCGTCCTGACCGATATCGAGAATGCCGCGCCGAATCGCGCGGGTGCGTGTGAAGTGGTCGAACAACGCGTCGCCATCGCCACGGCGGATCGCGCGGGTGAGCTTGGAGAGATCTTCCTGAAACTCACCGAGCATCTCCAGCACGGCGTCCTTGTTGTTGAGGAAGACGTCGCGCCACATCGTCGGATCGGATGCCGCGATGCGGGTGAAGTCGCGGAAGCCGCCGGCGGAGAACTTCAGCACTTCCGAGCGAGTAACGTCTTCCAGTTCGTCGGCGGTGCTGACGATGGTGTAGGCGATCAAATGCGGCAGATGGCTGGTCACCGCCAGCACGAGGTCATGGTGGTCCGGCTTCATCACTTCGACATTGGCGCCGAGCGTGCTCCAGAATTCTCCCAATCGCTCCACCGCAGCAGGATCGGCGCCTTCCGGTGGCGTCAGGATGCACCAGCGGTTGGTGAAAAGTTCGGCGAAGCCCGAGTCGGGGCCGGAATTTTCGGTGCCGGCGACCGGATGCGCCGGAATGAAATGCACGTTGTCCGGCAGATGCGGAGCCATGTCGCGCACCACCGCACCCTTGACCGAGCCGACATCGGAGACGATGGCACCGGGCTTGAGATACGGCGCGATCTCCTGCGCGACCGGACCGCAGGCTCCGACCGGAATGCTCAGGATCACCAGATCGGCGTCCTTGACCGCTTCGGCATTGCTCTCGACGACGCGGTCGACGATACCAAGCTCTTTCACACGCGCGCGTGTGGCCGCCGAACGCGCGGTGGCAACGATCTCGCCGGCGAGGCCTTGTGCGCGCGTGCCGCGTGCGATGGAGCCGCCGATCAGGCCAAAGCCGATTAGCGCGACGCGGGGAAACAATGGTACAGCGTTCATGGTTGCGCCATGAAATCGCGCAGGCCGTCACGCACCAGAATGTTGGCTTCCTCGGTGCCGATAGTCATGCGCAGCGCATGCGGCAAGCCGTAATTGTTCAGCGCGCGCAATACCAGGCCTCGCTTGGTCAGGAAGGCATCGGCGTCGGCCGAGGTCTTGCCCTTGGTGGTCGGGAAGTGGATCAGGATGAAGTTGGCCACGCTCGGCGTCACGGTGAGGCCGAGCTTGGTGATCTCTTCCGTCATCCAGTTGCGCCATTTCTCGTTGTGCTCGCGTGACATCTGGATATGCGCGGTATCCTCGATCGCGGCGACTGCGGCGCGCATGGCCGGCGTCGAGACGTTGAAGGGTCCGCGAATGCGGTTCACCGCATCGACGATGTTGGTCGGGCCGAACATCCAGCCGATGCGTAGCGCGGCGAGCCCATGGATCTTGGAGAACGTGTGCGTCATCACCGTGTTGTCGGTGGTCGCGACCAGTTCGATGCCGATCTCGTAGTCATTGCGCGACACGAAGTCGGAATAGGCCGCGTCCAGCACCAGCAGGACATGCGGCGGCAGGCCGGCACGCAGCCGCTTCACCTCGTCGAACGGCAGGTAGGTGCCGGTCGGGTTGTTGGGGTTGGCGAGCCACACCAGTTTGGTGCGTGGCGTCACGCGCGCCAGAATCGCGTCGACGTCGGCAGTGAAGTTGGTTTCCGGCGCGACCACGTTGACAGCGCCGTTGGCCATCGTCGCGATGGGGTAGACCAGAAAGCCGTGCGTGGTGCTGATCGCCTCGTCGCCGGGCTTCAGATAAGTGTGCGCCAGCAGGTTAAGGATTTCGTCGGAGCCGGCGCCGCAGATGATGCGGTTGGGGTCCAGCCCGTAGACGCGGCCGATCGCCTCGCGCAGCACGCGCGAGGTGCCTTCCGGGTAATCCTCGAGATGCGCGGCTGCTTCCAGATAGACCTGCTTGGCGCGCGGCGAGGGGCCGAACGGGGTCTCGTTGGCGGACAGCTTGAACACCTTCTGGCCCGGCACTGGCACCGGGCTTTTGCCGGGCGTGTAGGGCGCAATATCGAGGATGCCGGGATTCGGCACGGGACGTGACATCGTAAGCTCCGGAGTGACGGGCGCGCTCATCGGGCGCCGTTCGAGGGGACCGTATAGCGCGTCGCATGGCTGCCGACGAGGGCCGACGAGCGCACCGAGGCGCCGGCGGCGATTAGCGCCGAGGTGATTTTATCGAGGCTTTGCGGGCGTGCGACGGAGACCAGCAGCGCGGCGCCATCGAAGGCGCTGTCAGGCACCGCCACGATGTCGGCGAGAGGCGACAATGCGCGGGCGATATCGGCATTCCAGCCGGCGACGCGGACGCTCCATGTCTCGACCTCGGTGACCATGGCGCTGTCGGCGACGCGCGACACCACGAACACCGGCAGCGCGGCGGGATGATCGGCGCGCTCGATGAACGGCAGCCGAGCGATGATTTTCGGCGCACCCTCGGCTTCGAGATCGAGCCACCAGGGCATCCGGTTGGTGGTGGCGGAGACCAGCGCCAGATCGCCCTTTGAGCGCGCCACGGCTTCGACCGCGGCGGACGGATTGAAATGCGACACGAACGGCACCGTGAAGCCGAAATGGAACCTTGCCGAATCGCGCATGGCGGATTCGCCGACCGACAGATCGGCGTGCACCGAGAATGGCGCCTGCACGTAGGTGAAGGTGGCGATGATGACGCGCCAGATGCTCTCCACCGTGTCGAGCGGCAGGATGCCCTGATGACGTTGAACCAGCCGCCGCATCATGTCGGCCTCGCGGGCGGGCCGGAACGCCGAGCCGACTTCCTGGGTCTGCTTCACCTTGATCAGCCGGTCGATGATGTCGCCGCGCTGCATCAGCAGGGTGTGGACCTGCTCGTCGATGGAATCGATCTCGCGCCGCAGCTCTTGCAGCGACGGCGGGGCAGGCGGGATCGGCGGGGCTTTGGACATAGCTTCGTGACCTGGAAAACGCGTGCAACCCATGAATGGAAGGCTGGCGCATTGATAGGTAAGACGGCCCCCGAAAGCAAAGAAAACATTGGCAAAATGCGGCATTAGGCGCGGGCTGGCAGCGGCGTGATCCTGTCTGCGGCTTGACGCAAAGCCTGCTTGGGAATACGTTTTTGCCGTTCCGTGGTCATTTGAGCCGGCCGGCTTGCAGCCACGTTAAACAACTCGCTAAACAGGCCGGGGACAGATGTGATCCCGGCCGAACCGTTTGTTCAGGCCGGGTTTTTTATGGCCTGTCGCCCGGTGCAGGTCTGGGAGGCCTCCTCGAGGGGCCGATATCGCGATGGTAGATAGACATTTGGCGCATAGCCAATCGGTGCAGGCGGAAGAGCGTGAACACGAGGCGGATCATCCGTCGTCGCTTGTGGCAAATTTCGGCGCCGACCAGCCGCTGGCGCTCGATTGCGGGATCGATCTGGCGCCGTTCCAAATCGCCTACCAGACCTATGGCACGCTCAATGCGGCCCGTTCCAACGCCATTCTAGTCTGCCATGCGTTGACCGGGGATCAGCACGTCGCCAACATCCACCCGATCACCGGCAAGCCGGGCTGGTGGGAGACGCTGGTCGGCCCCGGCCGCGCTTTGGATACCGATCGCTACTTCATCATCTGTTCGAATGTGATCGGCGGTTGCATGGGCTCGACCGGCCCGGCCTCGACCAATCCGGCCACCGGACGGCCGTGGGGGCTGGATTTTCCGGTTGTCACCATTCCCGACATGGTGCGCGCGCAAGCCATGCTGATCGACCGGCTCGGCATCGATACGTTGTTTTGCGTCGTCGGCGGCTCGATGGGCGGCATGCAGGTGCTGCAATGGAGCGTGGCCTATCCGCAGCGGGTGTTCTCGGCGCTGGCCATCGCGTGCAGCACGCGGCACTCGGCGCAGAACATCGCCTTCCACGAGTTGGGACGGCAGGCCGTGATGGCCGATCCCGACTGGCGGCAGGGCCGTTACTTCGAGCAGGGCACGCACCCGCACCGCGGGCTCGGCGTCGCGCGCATGGCCGCGCATATCACCTACCTTTCCGACGCGGCGCTGCATCGGAAGTTCGGCCGCCGCATGCAGGATCGCGACGAGCCGACCTTCTCTTTCGATGCCGATTTTCAGGTCGAGAGCTATTTGCGCCATCAAGGCTCGTCGTTCGTCGAGCGCTTCGATGCCAACAGCTATCTCTACCTGACGCGCGCGATGGATTATTTCGATATCGCCGCCGATCATAACGGTGTGCTGGCGCAGGCGTTTCGCGGCACGCGGACGCGCTTTTGCGTGGTGTCGTTTACCAGCGACTGGCTGTTCCCGACCTCGGAATCGCGCGCGGTCGTGCATGCCCTCAATGCCGGCGGTGCGCGAGTGTCGTTCGCCGAAATCGAAACCGATCGCGGTCATGACGCCTTCCTGCTCGATGTGCCGGAATTCCTCGATATTTCACATGCGTTTTTGCAATCGGCGGCGGCGGCGCGCGGCCTGACGCCGGTGAGGAGCTAGCATGTCGGTGCAACAAGGAGTGTTGCCGCTGAACGGCCAGCAGCAGGCGTTCAACCCGCTCAATTTCCGTGGCGATCATTTGCTGGTGGCGCAGATGGTGGAGCCTGGATCGAAGGTGCTCGACGTCGGCTGCGGCGATGGTGACCTTTTGCAACTGCTCGAGAGCCGCGGCGTCGACGGCCGGGGCATCGAACTGTCACGCGAAGGCGTCAATCACTGCGTCGCCAAGGGCCTTGCTGTGGTGCAGGGCGATGCCGACACCGATCTCGTCAACTATCCCGACGATGCATTCGATTACGTCATTCTGTCGCAAACGCTGCAGGCGACGCGGCAGCCGAAGGTGGTGCTGGAAAATCTGCTGCGGATCGGACGTCGCGCCATCGTTTCGTTTCCGAACTTCGGTTACTGGAAGATGCGGCTGCAGTTGCTGGTTGGCGGGCACATGCCGCGTACCGACAATCTGCCGGCGACCTGGTACGACACGCCCAACATTCATTTCTGCACGATCAAGGATTTCGTGCAGCTCTGCGACGAGATCAACGTCAAGATGGAGCGTGCCGTGGCGCTCGATCTGTATGGGCGTCCCTTGCGATTCAATGCGCCGTGGTGGTTCTGGAATATGTTCGGCGAGCAGGGCATTTTCCTGCTGAGCCGCGGCCAGCAGCGCTAGTTTCACACGGCGTCTTATCGGTCTGCGTTTGGCGCAGCCCTGCCATGATCTGCTCATTGCGCGTGGTTTCGGCTCCGATTTCAGTCCGTTTGCGCGTGAAACGACCGTTTTGACGTCGTTACGCGTCATGTTCTCGCCACATCGTCATTGGTTTTACGGGCCAGCACATCGGGACCGCGCAAGATTGCCGCGGAGATGGGGGTGTTCAGAGGATGGTTAATGGTTCAGTTGCGTACGTTTAGTCGTTCAGTTCGTTTCATGGCGCTGGCTTTTTGTTCTATGGCAATGGTCGCCGTCGCGTCGCCAGCTTCAGCAAAGCCCAATCGTCATCACGGTGTAGCGCGTCACGCGCACGGGCATCATCATCTCCACTCGGGCCATCATGGCCGCAAGCATCATCGCCATTACCATCGGGGTCGTCACGCGCAGCGGCGCAACCGGCATGTTCAGGCCACGACGTGGGAACAGCGTGCACAACAGTTGCGCGCCGGCGGCCTCGCCAATGCGCAGGCCAGCATCGGGCATGAAACGCCGATGGATAGCGGCACCGCGAGCTTTGGCGGATCGAATCTCGTTGCCGAAGCGCGCCGTTACATCGGCGGTGGCAATCCGACCGGGCGTGCGCGGCTGTGGTGCGCGCGTTTCATGAACATGGTTCTGGAAAAGACCGGCCATCGCGGTACGGGGTCCGACATGGCGAAGTCGTTCGCCAATTACGGTCGTCGCGTTTCCGGGCCGCAAGTCGGGGCCATCGCAGTGATGGGCCGCCGCGGCGGCGGCCACGTCGGCGTCGTCAGCGGCATCGATGCCAAGGGCAACCCGATCGTGGTGTCGGGCAACCACGGGCGCCGGGTCGCGGAGTCGGTTTATTCCCGGAGCCGGATCTACGCTTACGTGATGCCCTCCAGCTAAGCGCCTCCACGTCCGTTTCGATCGATGAAATTGTGAACGCCGCCTCTTCCTTTTGAGGCGGCGTGTTCCCACATTTGGGTCAAGCCGGCGGAGCGTTATAGCAAAAGTGGAACCCGGTTTTGCGTTCGATCGCGCTCTAGTTATTGTAAGAGCGCATGATCTGGCCGCCAAACCGCTAACACTTTGGCGGATCATGCGCGAATGCCGGCGACGACCGTGGCCGCTTGAGGAATGTCAACGCGGCCCACGGATACCCAATGAAGATGCCGGTCTCGTGCTTTCGAGGCGAACCGGTAGGCTGAGGGAATCTCATCGATGAATATTGAAAAATACACCGAACGTGTGCGCGGTTTCATCCAGTCCGCGCAATCGCTGGCCGTGCGCGAAGGCCATCAGCAGTTTTCGCCGCTCCATATCCTCAAAGTTTTGCTCGACGACAGCGAAGGGTTGGCCGGCGGTCTGATCGACCGCGCGGGCGGTAATTCGCGCGCCATCCTGCAGGCGACCGAAGCCGAATTGGCCAAGCTACCCAAAGTGTCGGGTGGCGGCGCGGGGCAGATCTATCTGGCCCCGGCAACGGCACGCGCCTTCGAGGCGGCGGAGCAAGCCGCCGACAAGGCTGGCGACAGCTTCGTGACCGTCGAGCGGTTGCTGCTCGCGCTGGCGCTCGACAAGGACAGCGACGCCGGCAAGCTGCTCGCCAAGGGGGGCGTCACGCCGCAGAACCTCAATGCGGCGATCAACGCGCTGCGCAAGGGCCGCACCGCAGATTCCGCGACGGCCGAAAACGCCTATGACGCGCTGAAGAAATACGCTCGCGACCTCACGCAGGCAGCGCGCGACGGCAAACTCGATCCGGTGATCGGCCGCGACGAGGAAATTCGCCGCACCATCCAGGTCCTGTCTCGGCGCACCAAGAACAACCCGGTGCTGATCGGCGAGCCCGGCGTCGGCAAGACGGCGATCGTCGAGGGCCTGGCGCTGCGCATCCTCAATGGCGACGTGCCGGAAAGCCTCAAGGACAAAAAACTTCTGTCGCTCGACCTCGGCGCGTTGATTGCCGGCGCCAAATACCGCGGCGAATTCGAGGAGCGCCTCAAGGCGGTGCTGCAGGAAGTCACCGGTGCCGAAGGCGGGATCATCCTGTTCATCGACGAGATGCATACGCTGATCGGCGCCGGCAAGACCGATGGCGCCATGGACGCATCCAACCTGCTCAAGCCGGCGCTGGCGCGCGGCGAACTGCACTGTATCGGCGCCACGACGCTCGACGAGTATCGCAAGCACGTAGAGAAGGACGCCGCGTTGGCGCGGCGTTTCCAGCCGGTGTTTGTCTCCGAGCCGACGGTGGAAGACACCATTTCCATTCTGCGCGGCCTCAAGGACAAGTACGAGCAGCATCACGGCGTGCGCATCACCGACAGTGCGTTGGTGGCCGCGACGACGCTGTCGAATCGCTACATCACCGACCGTTTCCTGCCCGACAAGGCGATCGATCTGGTCGACGAAGCGGCGGCGCGGCTGAAGATGCAGGTCGATTCGAAGCCGGAAGAACTCGATTCGATGGATCGCGAAATCGTCCGGCTGAAGATCGAGCAGGAGGCGCTGAAGAAGGAAAGCGATGCCGGCTCAAAAACGCGGCTGGAGAATCTCGAAAAGGAGCTTGCCGATCTCGAAAAGAAATCGGCCGACCTGACCTCACGCTGGAGCGCCGAGAAAAACAAGCTTTCGAATGCGCAGAAGCTCAAGAGCGAGCTCGACCAGTTGCGTCTCGAACTCGCCGACGCGCAACGTCGTGGCGAGTATCAGAAGGCGGGTGAGCTGGCCTATGGCCGTATTCCCGAACTTGAGAAGCGTCTCTCCGAGATCGAAACCAGCGAGAATGCCGGTGCGATGATGGAGGAGGCGGTCACCGCCGATCACGTCGCGCAGGTGGTGTCGCGGTGGACCGGCGTGCCGGTCGACAAAATGCTTGAAGGCGAGAAGGACAAGCTGTTGCGCATGGAGGACAGCCTTGCCCATCGCGTCATCGGCCAGTCCGAAGCGGTGCGCGCGGTCTCGACCGCGGTGCGCCGGGCGCGTGCGGGTCTGCAGGACCCGAATCGTCCGATGGGGTCGTTCATGTTCCTCGGCCCCACCGGTGTCGGCAAAACCGAATTGACCAAGGCGCTCGCTGAATATCTGTTCGACGACGAGACCGCGATGGTTCGCCTCGACATGTCAGAGTACATGGAGAAGCACTCGGTCTCGCGGCTGATCGGCGCGCCTCCGGGTTACGTCGGTTACGACGAAGGCGGTGCGCTGACCGAAGCCGTGCGGCGGCGCCCGTATCAGGTCGTGCTGTTCGACGAGATCGAAAAGGCGCATCCGGATGTCTTCAACGTGCTGCTGCAGGTGCTCGACGACGGCCGCCTGACCGATGGTCAGGGCCGCACCGTCGACTTCCGCAATACGCTGATCATCATGACGTCGAATCTCGGTTCGGAATTCCTCGTCAACCAGCCGGAAGGCGAGGATACGTCGGCGGTCCGCGAGCAGGTGATGGGGATGGTACGGGCGCATTTCCGCCCCGAATTCCTCAACCGCGTCGATGAGATCATCCTGTTCCATCGGCTGCAGAAGAGCGAAATGGGTTCGATCGTGGCGATCCAGTTCGCGCGGCTGCAGCGTTTGCTGGAGGACCGCAAGATCGTGCTTGAACTCGACCCCGCGGCGCGCGATTGGCTCGCCGACAAGGGCTGGGATCCGGCTTACGGCGCGCGGCCGCTGAAGCGGGTGATTCAGCGTAGCGTGCAGGATCCTCTCGCCGAGATGATCCTGTCAGGCGATGTGCGCGATGGCGATCATGTCGCGATTTCGACCGAGGGTGGCGTGCTGACCTTCAACGGCAAGCCGCCGCACAGCGCCGAGATCGAGGAGTTCGCGCCGCCGAAGTCGAAGCGCAAACTGCACTAGGCGCTTTCGATCGTCACATGGAAAAGCCCCGTCACGCACTGCGTGGCGGGGCTTTTTCGCGAACGATTGCGATTTAGCGGCTGCTGGCCTGTCGCGCCACGCTGGTGGTGCCCGGCGCGCGGGCCGGCGGCGCCTGCGTGGTGAGATTTTCTGAAACGCGCGGCGCATTGCGGTTGTTCATCAGCGTGTCGATGCGGGCGCGCTCTTTCTCGAACGATGCCATCATCGTGCCGTCGAGCGAGCGACCGCGCGGCAATCGCACGCGCATCGGATCGACGAAACGGCCGTTGACGAGGATTTCGTAGTGAACATGGGCACCGGTGGATTGGCCAGTCGAGCCGACGAAGCCGATCACCTGGCCTTGCCGGACGCGCTTGCCGGGCTCGATGCCCTTGGCGAAGGCCGACATGTGGCCGTAGGCGGTTTCATAGCCGTTGTTGTGCTTGATGCGGATATACTTGCCGTAGCCGCCTTCCCATTCCGCCTTCTCGATTACGCCGTTGCCGGACGCAAAGATCGGCGTGCCGTAGGAGGTCGCCCAGTCGATGCCGGTATGCATCTTGGTGTAGCCGAGGATGGGGTGGCGGCGGGCGCCGAAGCCGGAGCGCATGATGGCGCTGTTGACCGGTTTGCGCACCAGGAACTTTTTCGCGCTCTTGCCGCTTTCGTCGTAGTAGTCGACGACGCTGTCGTCGGTGGTCTGGAAACGATAGTATTTCTTGGTCTCGCCGCCGACAGTCAGCGAGGCATAGAGCACATCGCTCTTTTCGGTGATCGGCGTGGTTTCATCATCGCCCGCGTAGAACACCTCGAACGAATCGCCGGCCTGGGCGCGGCGTTGGAAATCGACATCGTAGGAGTAGATGCGAATCATATCCTCGATGACGGGGGCAGGCACTTTGTTGCGTAGGGCCGTCTCGTAAATGCTCTGGTAGAGGCGGACGCCGGAGCCATCGTCCTCATCGTCATCGTCGTTGTTGTTGGCTGCCGCGGTGGCGGTATTGAAACTCTGCACGTCGACCGGCACGTAACGTCCAAGGTCCGAGAGCGCGACGACCGCTTCGATGCTCGAATCGCCGGCGACGATGACGCGATAGGGCTGCAGGCGTTTGCCCGGCGATGACGGCTCCATCAGGATCCGCAGCTTCTGGCCTTCCTTGATTCCGCCATCGCGGCCGCGTGCGCCGAAGGTCGTGGCGATCGCACGGGCTTCTTCCGGCGTCGCGCCCTGCTCAAGCAGCACCGACGTGATGGTGTCGTTCTTCTTGACGATATGGATGCGCTCGCTGGTGGTGTTGCCGCCAGTGACCTGGTCCTTGGTTTTCGCAAGCAGGGTGACGTTTTCCGGCACGACACGCGCTTCGAATCCGGCGTAGGGATCGGCCGCCGTCGACTCATTGGCGTAGGCCATCTTCATCTCGGACGGCAGCGTCAGATCGGGCGATGCGCTGGCCATGGTGTAGCGGACGCCGCTGTTGCCATGCCAACTCGAGGCATCGCGGACGCGCAGCAAAACCTCTTCGATGGCGACGGCTGCGGAAATCTTGGCCTTGGGCAGCACCGTTCCCAGATCGCGCGTCACGAACGACACTTCGGCGTCGGGCTCCGCGGCGGCCGCACCCTGTGCGCTCTCCGCGGTGGTGGGCGTGCCGACATCGGTCAGCAGGCGTTGGGCATTGAAAGGTGGAATTTTTGCGCTGAGGTCGCTGCTGGAGAGCGACAGGTTGCCGGCAATGCGAATGTAGGGGCGGACCCGCATGACTTCCCGGTTGCCGACCTGGGTGGCCGTCGACACGCGAATGACGCTGCGGGCGGCATTGGTCTCGCTGGGCGGCGGCAGGCGATCGCTCTTGTGCAGGCTGGCGGTCCGATCGTTGGCGCCGAAGGCGCCGCGCAGCGTGCTTTCGACCCGTTCGGGGACCTTGGCGAAGGTCATCTCGCCGTCGAGCGACGCGAAAACGGCGCCGCCGATCAAGGCTGCGCCGCACAGACCAGTGAGAATCGTGCCGGAGAACCATTGTACGGAGATGCGGCGCCGATCGATGACGGCGGCCTCGGACCCATCGACGGAAAGCGGCGGTTCGTGGCCGAGATCTATCACCCCGGTCTCACGGCCATAGAGGCCCCCGCGTGGCGTCCTTTGGTTCAACCCGCTATCCCCCAAAATTTCCACCATGCTCCGAAGCAGTCCCGAAGCAGCTCGGCGACCATCACGTTCTGCCCTGGAGGGGCGATTCGGATGGTCAAGTCGGTCTCATCGGCGTCGTTATCCGCATCAACGGGGGCCAAATTGCGGTCCCGGCTCATTAACGTCAATGCGGCAGGCTGCTCTTTAAGCGCGTCACGGCAATAACAAACGGCTCTCGCCGGACAAGGGGAGAGCCGCCCCCGGATACCGATCGCCGAAAACCGAGGGGCTTCCGAAAATTCTTGAGTATCCATCCACAAGAACGTCGCAGGAATGTGGCCCAAGTGCGGCGTGAAATGCTGAAAAACCGCCACTTATCCGCGTCTTACAAATGTTTTGGGGTGACGTGACGATTTCTTGACGAGAGGCGTTGACAAGTCCGGAGAGGGGGGCTTATAACCCGACCACTGAGCGCGGCGACGCTTTGACCCCCGGGTCAAGGCTTCCAGCCGCGCCTTTGAAGTCCCTCACTTCGATGAGTGAATCAACAGCCGAGAGTTATCGGTTGTCATTCGGCGTCGGATGAAACTTCGGAACCTCCTGGTCACAGGAGATGGGGTTCCCTAACCCCGGGCTGTTTGACAAGTGAAGATGAAGAAAGAGAAACGTGGACGGCGGAGTCCTTGCGGGTCTCGCTCTTGAGAAAGCTTCGGCTTTCAATGGGTTGAGACCGGACGAAAGACTTCGGCGGTACACGTTTCAAAGGTTACACCATCGTTGTCCGCGATGTGAATCGCAGACAGCAAATTGGCTTCGGCCAATAAATGGTGGGACCTCGTCAAACGTTGTGATCAGCCGGTTTAAAGTTTCAAGTCCAACTTGAGAGTTTGATCCTGGCTCAGAGCGAACGCTGGCGGCAGGCTTAACACATGCAAGTCGAACGGGCGTAGCAATACGTC